>NZ_JAERRG010000017.1 GCF_016741935.1 Streptomyces endocoffeicus
CCAACAGCCGACGCCTCGCGGGGCGCCGTCCCGGGTCTCCCCGCCGGGACGGCGCTCGCGTCGGGCCGTGCGGCCCAGGCTCAGGTGCAGTACTGTGCCTCCTTGCCGATCGAGCGGTACATGCAGTCCGCGTTCTCCACGAGTTGGAGCACCGCGTCGCGGTTGCGGCTGGTCTCGCGGTCGATGACCTCGTCGGGCGGGTAGAAGCCGCCGGCGCCGCTGGAGGTCGGGTACATCTCGAAGGTGTAGGCGAAGACCTTCTGGGTGCCCCACAGATAGTCGTCGATCGCGCCGTCCGTGATGTACAGCTCGCTCGACTGCTCGGGGGTGTAGCCGTTGCTCGCGGCCATCTTCTTGCCGACCGCGGCGAAGGCGTCGTAGTCGTCCCGCGTCATGCCGGTGGTGGTCTCGTCGTACGTCCAGCCGAACGGCCACAGCACGAGTTCGCTGTAGGTGTGGAAGTCGATCGCGGCCTTGATCTGCTGCTTGCCGCCCACGACCCGGCTGCGGGCGAAGTCGGCGACGACCTTCACCTCGGGGGCGGAGGCGGCTTTGGGCCCGCGGTAGGTCTCGGACCCCGGGGAGCCGGAGGAGCCGCCGCAGCAGCCCCACTTGAAGTCCCAGTTGCGGTTGAGGTCGGTGCCCACGGACGAGGAGCCGGAGTTGGGCTGGCGGTTCTTGCGCCAGCTGCGGTAGGAGCCGGTGGCGATGTCGTACTCGCCGCCGTCCGGGTTCACATCCGGCACGATCCAGATCTCCCGGCCGTTGACCGCGCTCGTGATCCGGGAGTCGCTGCCGTAGCCCTCGGTGAACTGCCGCACCAGATAGAGCGCCATCTCCACCGTAAGGTGCTCACGGGCGTGCTGATGGGCGGTGAAGAGGACCTCGGGCTCGTTCTCGTCCGTGGCCACGTTGTCGCTGATCTTGAGGGCGACGATGTCGCGACCCTCGTACGACTTTCCGATGACGCGCTTGCTGAGGATCGACGGATACTTGGCCACCGCCGCGTTGATCTCGGCGTTCGCTTCGGCGTAGTTGTGGTACTTCGCATCGGCCGACGGGAAGTCGAACGGCTTGGCCGATCTGCCCTCGGCACGGTCGGGCGGGCCCGGGAGCTCGGTGAGCCGGTAGCCGAGCGCGCGCAGCCGCTTGGCCTGCGCCGGGTCGGCGGTGACGACCAGGGAGCGGGCGTCCACCTCGTCGATGGACACCCCGGTGGCGGCGACCGCGGAGCGGTCGGCCTTGGTGGCGGGGCCGGAGACCTTGTACTGCCGTACGCTCTCGTCGGCGCCCTGGGCAGTGGACGATGCGGTGCGGTCGGTGCCGGGCCGTGGAGCGGGATCGTCGGCCTGAGCTGCCATGGGGGCGGCGAGTGCGAGAGTGAGCAAGGCGGAGAGGGCGGTGGCCCGTCTACCGCGGATGCGACGTCGCATGACATCTCCTGGGGGGTGAAGGGCGAGCGACTGCTGCGCCAGTGTTCGGCCATGCGCATGACATGCGCAAGGGTGGGAAATGGTCGAAGCCGAAGGAATCTCTCATCGAGGGAAGGAACCCCCCGCATGAACAGATCTCTCGTCGGTGCGCTCTCGGCCCTGTTACTGGGCGGCGCGACCCTCGTCGGCGCGGGCGCGGCGCCCGCGGCGGCGGCATCCCCCGCCAAGGCTCCTGCCGAGGCCCCCGCCAAGGTTTCGGCCAAGGTCTCCGCCAAGGCGCCGAAGGCGGTCAACTTCGCGGGCACGGTGGCGCTCAGCAACTGCTCCGGCTCCGTCGTCCGTACGCCGGGCTCGGCCGACACCGACCCCGCGCTCGTGCTCTCCAACGGCCACTGCCTGGAGAGCGGCTTCCCCGGCGCGGGAGAGGTGATCGTCAACAAGCCGTCGACCCGGAGCTTCACCCTGCTGACCGCCTCGGGTGGCAGTGCCGGCACCGTCCGGGCGAGCAAGGTCGCGTACGCGACGATGACCGACACCGACATCTCGCTGTACCAGCTGACGTCCACGTACGCCCAGATCCAGTCGTCGTACGGCATCAAGGCGCTGACGCTTTCGGACAGCCGCCCGACCCAGGGCTCCGCCATCAATGTGGTCTCCGGCTACTGGAAGAAGATCTACTCCTGCAATATCGACGGATTTGCATATCGCCTTAAGGAGGGGGACTGGACCTGGAAGGACTCGGTCCGCTACACCTCCGCCTGTAACACGATCGGCGGAACGTCCGGCTCTCCCGTCGTCGACCCGGCGTCCGGCAAGGTCGTGGCCGTCAACAACACGGGCAACGAGGACGGCGGCCGCTGCACCCTCAACAACCCGTGCGAGGTGGACGAGAACGGCACGGTGACGGTGCGCCAGGGCATCAACTACGCCCAGGAGACCTACCCCATCACCAAGTGCGTGACCACCGGTAACAAGATCGACCTGAACCTGGCGGGGTGTGTGCTGCCCAAGCCCTAGCGAACACCTGTGCGCCGGTGCGCCCCGCATGGTGTGAGCGGGGCGCACCGGCGTACGTCGAACTGTCGTTCGTGTCCTGAGGGTCTACAGCCCGTGGACGTGCGGGCCGACCGCCTTCGACCAGGCGTTCCCGCTGGCCGCGTCCCAGTTGGTGGACCAGGTCATCGCGCCACGGATGCCGGGGTAGGTCTTGGACGGCTTGAAGGAGCCGCAGCCGGAGCCCTTGGCGAGGCAGTCCAGGGCGTCGTTGACGACGCCCGGCTCGACATAGCCGGAGCCGGCGCCGCTGGTGGAGGCGGGCACGCCGATGCCCACCTGGGACGGGTCGAGACCGTTCTCCAGCTGGATGCAGGCGAGGGCGGTGAGGAAGTCGACCGAGCCCTGCGAGTAGACCTTGCCGTCACAGCCCTGCATCGAGCCGCTGTTGTAGTACTGCATGTTGACGACCGTCAGGAAGTCCTTGATCGCCAGGGCGGTCTTGAAGTACTCGGTGGACGCCGACTGCATGTCGATGGTCTGCGGCGCCATGGTGACCACGACATCGCTCTTCTTGTCGTGGATGGCCTTGAGGGCCTTGGTCATGTACGTGGAGTTGACGCCGTTCTCGAGGTCGATGTCGACGCCGTTGAAGCCGTACTTGTCCATCAGGCCGGTGATGGAGGAGGCGAAGGCGTCCGCCGAGGCGTCGTCGCTGACCGAGATGGAGCCCTTCTCGCCGCCGACGGAGACGATCACGGACTTCCCGGCCGCCTGCTTGGCCTTGATGTCGTCCTTGAACTGCTGCTCGTCGCTGTAGCCGGTGCCGGGGTCGAGCTTGAAGTCGACGGCTCCGGGGGAACCGGTGGCGTCGGCGAAGGCCACCGCGATGATGTCGTAGTCGTCCGGGACGTCCGAGAGCTTCTGCTTCGTCGCGCCGTTGTCGAAGTTCTGCCAGTAGCCGGTGACGGCGTGCTCGGGGACGGCGGCGGCGCGCTGCCCCGCGTCCGGGTGGTCCTCGGACGCGTTGGCCGAGCCGGCGGATATGAGCCCTCCTGCGGCGAGGGCGACGACTGCGGCGGCTCCGAGCAGCCGCTTGGTGAACTGTGCGCGTACCACGACAGCCTCCGTAGGTGGGGGGAGAGGTGTGGGGGTGGTGTTGCGAGTGTGCGTTCAGGGGCCCCTGTGGCGTGCGTATAAGGTGGTCCAGACCAATGCCGTTGTCAACCCCGCGCGACATCTTCCCCGCGCATGAGGGTGAAAAATGCGGATGAGGGGGCCGAGCGCTTGCGCCTCGGCCCCCTTGGCCCATCCCCCCGGGGAGGGGCCGCGTCACGCTACGGCAGCCCGTGCACCTTGGGGCCCACCGCGTTCGACCACGCGTTGCCCGCCGTCGCGTCCCAGTTGGTGGACCAGGTCATCGCGCCGCGCAGACCGGGGTAGGTCCGGGACGGTTTGAAGGAGCCGCAGTTCGTGCCGCGGGCCAGGCAGTCCAGGGCGTTGTTCACGACCGTCGGGGAGACATAGCCGCTGCCCGCGCCCCGCGTCGAGGCGGGCAGGCCCAGGCCGACCTGGGACGGGGAAAGACCGCCCTCCAGCTGGATGCAGGCGAGGGCGGTCAGGAAGTCGACCGAGCCCTGTGAGTAGACCTTGCCGTCGCAGCCCAGCATTGAGCCGCTGTTGTAGTACTGCATATTGACCACCGTCAGGATGTCCTTGATGTTCAGCGCCGTCTGGAAGTAGGCGTTGGACGTGGACTGCATGTCGATGGTCTGCGGGGCCATGGTGATCACCAGGCCGGATCCGGCCTTCGCCGACAGGGAGCGCAGCGCCTGGGTCATATAGGTGGCGTTGAGGCCGTTCTCCAGGTCGATGTCGACGCCGTTGAAGCCGTACTCGCGCATCAGGGCGTAGACGGAGTTGGCGAAGTTGTTCGCGGAGGCCGAGTCGTTGATCGAGACTGTGCCGTTCTGGCCGCCGATGGAGATCACGACGGACTTCCCGGCCGCCTGCTTGGCCTTGATGTCGTCCTTGAACTGCTGCTCGCTGCCGTAGCCGACGGCGGGGTCGAGGGTGAAGTCCACGGCTCCGGGGGTGCCCGTGGCGTCCGCGAAGGCCACCGCGATGATGTCGTACTGGTCCTGGACCTCGCGCAGCTTCTGCACGGCCGCGCCGTTGTTGAAGTTCTGCCAGTAGCCGGTGACCGCGTGCTTGGGCACGGTGCCGCCGCCCCCGCCGCCTCCGGCCGAGGTGGTGCCCGTCACGGCGGCCGACCTGGGCGACTCGCCCGCCGCGTTGGTGGCGGTGACCTGGAACTGGTACGAGGTGGACGGCGCCAGTCCGGTCACGGTCGCCGAAGTCCCGCCGACCGACTGCACCTTGGAGCCGTCGCGGTAGACGTTGTAGCCGGTCGCGCCGGTGACCGGGGACCAGGACAGATCGATGGAGGACGAGGTGACGGCGCCGGCCTTGAGGCCGCTCGGCGCGCCCGGCACCGGGTCCCCGGGGTCGCCGCCGGGGCCGGACAGGCTGATGTCGTCGGCGTAGTAGGCGGGCTGGCCGTACCAGCCATGGGTGTAGATGGTCACCGAGGTGGTGCTGGCGCCGGTGGTGAAGCCGGTGCTGAGCTGCTGCCAGCCGGTCGCGGAGGGCGTCCAGGTCGAGACGTCGGTGGTGCCGGTGCCGCTCGCGCCGAGGTACACATAGCTGCCCTGGACCCAGCTGGTGAGGGTGTACGAGGAGTTGGGCTTGACGGCCACGGTCTGGGCGCAGCGGGCGTTGTCCGAGCCCGCCGGGGTGGCCTTGAGGGCCGCCGAGCCGCTGTGGACGGGGCTCGCGACCGTGGTGCCGCTCCCGGCCGAGCAGGTCCAGCCGCTGAGGCCGGACTCGAAGCCGGGGTTCTGGGCGAGGTTGGCGGCCGCGGCGCTTGAGGCGGTGGCCTCGGTTGTGCTTGAGGCGGTGGCCTCGGTTGTGCTTGAGGTGGCGCCCGCGGCGGTGCCGCCGAGGGCGACCAGACCGGTGGCGCCCAGGGCGATGGTGGCGAATGCGCTGGTCAGCCGGGCGAGGTTGCGTCTGAGTCGGGTGGGGCGGGGGTGTGGGGCACGGTCCATGACTGCCTCCGTGGGGGAATCCGTTGGGAAGCCGGCGTGAAGGAGGAGATTGCGGACGGTGGCCACCGTATGAACGTAAAGTGGTCCAGACCAATAACCTTGTCAAGAGGATGCGCGGACTCCGCATCGGACCCGGGTGGCGTAACCCAGAGGAACTGTTCTCTCACGCCGTTTTCGTGGATAAAGTGACGACGCACCAGGACAGGGGCAGTAAGAGACAGGGGCAGTAACGACCTGCGGCCGCCGCCGCTCGGCGCCGATGTGAGACGGGGTAGCCGACGTGCCCACCGCGATAGCAGTCACCGGCCGTGAGCTGGTGCTTCCGCCGCCTGACGGGCAGACCCCGTCGGCCGTAGTGCTCCGGCCACCGGACGCACAGTCACTCGACGACGCGCTCGCCGAGGTCGGGACCCTCCTCGACCAGCAGGGCTACCTCGTCGTGCTCTACCCCGCCGCGACCCCCGCGGCCGTGGTCCGCCGGCTCCACACCGTGCGCTCCGTGCTGGAGAGCGACCGGATGGCGCTGCTGCCGCTCGAACTGCCGCCGCTGGCCGTGGCCGTACTGGCCCGTCAGCTGCGCCAGCTGTCCATATCCGACTTCAGCCCCGGCGTCCTGGCGTGCGCCGCCCGGCTGCTCTCCCACTACATTCACGCGGGCGCCCTGCTGGGCAGCGTCGCCAAGCTGGACCGGGTCCCGGTCAGCCTCACCTCGCACGTCAAGTCCTGGGTGCCCGGCGCCCACTTCGGGGTGCTCGCCCACCCCACCCCGCACCTGGTCAAGGTCGGTGGCGCCACCGAGCTGCCCGCCCCCGGGTACGCCACCTCCATGACGATCGCCCGGGGCCAGCTCGGCAGCCATGGCTACGGGGGCGGCGGCGCGGGCCACGACGACTGGGTCACCGGCGCCCTCGCCCCCGCCTGGGGCGTACGGGGCGTGGAAGAGGTGCCGCTGCCCGCCGAGTCGGCGCGCTGGTGGGGCACCCCGAAGCTGATCGAGTTCGCCGCCGCCATCCCCGACCTCTCGGTCCTCTACCAGCTCGTGGCCTCCGTACGGAGAGAGGAATGCCACTGGTGCGGTTTCGAACTCATCGGCGACCGCTGCGCCTTCTGCTCCTGCCCGGTGGCCCGCGGCGATGAGATCCCCGCACTGCTCACGTCCCAACGTCCCGCCCTGACCAGCCGGTAACGTCCCCGAACGAGGTTGTGCGACCCATGAATTCACGCCAGCGCCGCGGAGTCATCCTGCTGCTCCTGTCGGTCCTGTGCGCCGTCGGCGCCTTCGCCGGAGTCCTCTCCGTCGTCAACGACGTGGAGTCGAAGGTCGGCCCCGAGACCACGGCCTACAAGCTCACCTCGGACGTCAAGCCGTACAAGGCGCTGGAGGCGGGGGAGTTCGAGAAGGTCTCGATGCCCAAGCGCTATGTGCCCTCCACCGCGGTCACCGATCTCGACGAGCTACGCGGGAAGATCGCGGTGGCCCAGCTGACCAAGGGGTCGCTGCTCCAGCGCGACATGATCGCGAACCGGCCCGCCCTGAAGCCCGGACAGCAGGAGATCGCGATCATGGTCGACGCGGCGACCGGTGTCGCGGGCAAGATCACCCCGGGGGCGCGGGTCAACATCTACGCCACCTTCGAGGGCAACACCCAGGGCGAGAAGCCGGTCTCCAAGCTGATCGTCGCGGGCGCCGAGGTGCTCGACCTCGGCAAGATCACCGCCCTGGAGCCCGACCAGGACGACAAGCGGCGGATCAACGAGGCCGTGCCGATCACCTTCGCGCTCGACACCAGGAACGCCCAGCGCGTCGCGTACGCCGAGTCGTTCGCCTCCCATGTGCGGCTCGCGCTGGTCGCGCCCGGCGGGGGCCGCTCCATAGACCCCGACGACCGCACCTACACCCTCGACGGCGACAAATGAGTGAGGAGGTGCCGCGGTGACGATCAGAATTCTGCCGGCCGTCGGCGACCCCGACGCCGCCCACTCCCTCAGTGGGCTGCTCGGCCAGCTGCCCGGTGCCGAACCGTCGGCGCCGGTGGGCGACTCGACCCTGCTGCTCGACACCCTCGCCTCGCTGGCCGCCGCCTCCCTGGAGGAGCTGCCGGAGGTCGTCCTCGTCCATGAGCGCATCGGCCCGGCCCCGGCGCTGGAGCTGATCCGCGAGATCGCGCTGCGCTTCCCGGCGGTGGGCGTGGTGCTGGTCACCGCCGACGCGGGGCCCGCGCTGTACTCGGCCGCCATGGACGCCGGGGCCCGCGGCATCGCCGGGATACCACTGGCGTACGAGGAACTGGCGGCCCGGGTCCAGGGCGCCGCCCAGTGGGCCACGGGCGTGCGGCGCCATCTCGGGGGCGGCGGCGATCCGCTCGCCACCGGGCCCGGCGGCAAACTGGTCGCGGTCGCGGGCGCCAAGGGCGGGGTCGGCACCACCGTGACCGCCGTACAGCTCGCGCTCGCCGCGCGGGCCGCGGGCCGTAAGGTCGCGCTGGTCGACATGGACCTCCAGTCCGGGGACATCGCCTCGTACCTCGATGTCCAGTTCCGGCGCTCGATCGCCGATCTGGCGCAGATCAACGACATCTCGCCGCGGGTGCTCCAGGACGCGGTGTTCACCCACCAGACCGGGCTCGGGCTGCTGCTCGCGCCGGGCGAGGGCGAGCGCGGCGAGGAGGTCACCGACCGCACCGCACGCCAGGTCATCGGCGCGCTGCGGTCGCGGTTCGAGATCGTGATCGTCGACTGCGGTACGCAGATGACCTCCGCGGGCGCCGCCGCCGTGGAGCTCGCGGACATCGCGCTGCTGGTGACCACCCCGGACGTGGTCGCGGTGCGCGCCGCCAAGCGCATGGTCCGGCTGTGGGACCGGCTCCAGATCCGCAAGGCGGAGGAGACCGTGACCGTGGTCAACCGGCATACCCGCAGCGCGGAGATCCAGCCGCAGCTGGTCCAGCGGGCCACCGGCACGACGGTGGCGCGCACGGCGATCCCGGCCGGGTTCAAGGAGCTCCAGCCCGCCGTCGACTCGGGCCGGATGCACGACCTGGATGCCAAGTCCGCCGTCAAACAGGCGCTGTGGGGGCTGGCCGGTGAGCTGGGCCTGGTGGAGGCGGCGCCCCCGGGCGGCGGCCGCCGCGGCAACCACCGGGGCGGCCACGCGGCCGGGGGCGGCGGCGAGCGCGCGCTGCCGGGGCTGCGGCGGCGCCACGCCATAGAGGCGGGCGGCGACCCGGCGCAGGGCAGCGTGGGCGACGGCACCGACGCGCTGAACGAGATCGCCCCGCCGTCCACCAGGGGCTTCCTGCGCAAGCGGGGCGGCGGCGACCGCGGCCAGGTGACGGTCGAGTTCCTCGGCGTCCTGCCGCTGGCCCTGATCGTGCTCGCGGTCGTCTGGCAGCTGGTGCTGGTGGGCTACACCTACTCGCTGGCGGGCAACTCCGCCGACAAGGGCGCCCGCGCGGGCGCCGCCAAGGGCGCGGGCGCCTGCCAGGACGCGGCCGCGAAGGACATCCCCGGCTCCTGGACCGCCGACATCGCCTGCGGCGGCGGCGACGGCACGGTCTACAAGGCCACGGTCAAGCTCCACGTCCCGATCCTCTTCCCGGGCGCCGCCGACTTCCCCTGGACGGTCACGGGCACGGCCGGCGCGGCGGACGAGACCGACCTGGCGGGCGGAGGGGGATGAGATGACCCGTCACCGCGCACCACTGCCAACCGCCTCCGGCGGCCCCGAGACGGCGCCCCGCCACCGTGACCGTCCCGGGGCGGCCCCGGATCCCGCGGCGCCGGATCCCGCGGCGCCGGATCCCGCGGCGCCGGGCGGCGGGCCCGCCACGGCGGCCGCCCTGCGCCGGCACGGCCACCCGGCGGTGGGCTCGGGCCGGCTGGGGCGGCGCCCCGGCGCGTCGCGTCGGGGGCGCGGCGACGCCGGGTCGGCGTCCATCGAGTTCCTGGGGTTTCTGCCGATCCTCATCCTCGTCGCGCTCGCCGCCGTACAGCTCGGCATCGCCGCGTACGCCGCGCAGCAGGCCGGGACCGCGGCGCGGGCGGCGGCGCGGACGGCGTCGCTGGACGAGCCGCGGACCAGCCCGCAGGCCGCCGGTAAGGCGGCGATCAGCGGGTGGCTGGCCGACGGGGCGAGCATCGGCAGTGGGGGCTGCGGGGGCGGGGAGGCGCAGGCCACCGCGACCGTGGAGATCCCCTCCGTCATCCCCGGCTTCGACTTCGGCAGCGCCGAGAAGAGCGCCACCATGCCCTGCGACGACGGAGACGGCGGGGACGGAGACGGCGGTACGGGCGGCCTGGCATCGGCCGCGATGGGAGGCGAACGATGAGCCTGCGGGCCCGTATCACCGCGCCCGAGGGGCCCGGCGAGGGCGGCGGGCGCCAGGACGGGCACCTCGTCTCCGCCTACCGCGCCAAGCTGCTGGAGGAGATCGACCTCGCCGAGATGTCCTCGCTCTCCACCGCCGAGCGCCGCTCCCGCCTGGAGCGCGTGCTCGGCCACATCATCAGCCGCGAGGGCCCGGTGCTGTCCACCAGCGAGCGCTCCCAGCTGATCCGCCGGGTGGTGGACGAGGCGCTCGGCCTCGGGGTGCTCGAACCGCTCCTCGAGGACACCTCCATCACCGAGATCATGGTCAACGGCCCGGACCAGATCTTCGTGGAGCGGGCCGGCCGGGTCGAGCTGGTCCCCGTCCGCTTCGCCTCCGAAGAGCAGCTGATGCAGACCATCGAGCGCATCGTCTCCACGGTCAACCGCCGGGTGGACGAGTCGAATCCGATGGTCGACGCCCGGCTCCCCTCCGGTGAGCGCGTCAACGTGATCATCCCGCCGCTCGCCCTCACCGGCGCCACGCTCACCATCCGCCGCTTCCCCCGCGCCTACACCCTCCATGAGCTGATCGGCATGGGCACGCTGGACGAGCAGATGCTGATGCTGCTCGCGGCGCTGGTGCGGGCCAAGTTCAACGTCGTGGTCTCCGGCCCCACCGGATCCGGTAAGACCACGCTGCTCAACGCCCTCTCCGGGCTGATCCCGGACGGGGAGCGCATCATCACCGTCGAGGACGCCGCCGAACTCCAGCTCCAGCAGAGCCATGTGATCCGGCTGGAGTCCCGGCCGCCCAACGTCGAGGGCAAGGGCCGGATCACCATCCGCGACCTGGTCCGCAACTCCCTCCGGATGCGCCCCGACCGCATCATCGTCGGCGAGGTGCGCGGCGGGGAGACCCTCGACATGCTCCAGGCCATGTCCACCGGCCATGACGGCTCGCTGGCCACCGTCCACGCCAACAGCGCCGAGGACGCGCTGATGCGGCTCCAGACGCTCGCCTCCATGTCGGATGTGGCGATCCCCTACGAGGCGCTGCGGGACCAGATCAACAGCGCCGTGGACTGCATCGTCCAGCTCGTCCGGCACGCCGACGGCTCACGGCGGATCAGCGAGATCGCGCTGCTCGACAGCCATGGCCACGAGTCGTACCGCATCGCCACCGTCTGCCGCTTCGACGCCCAGCCGATGGGCGCGGACCGGGTGGTGCGCGGGCGGTTCGGCTACTTCCCGCTGCCGGAGCGGGTCGCCGAGCGGCTGCGCATGGCCAGCGAGTCGGTGCCGCCCGCCTTCGGCGTGGCCGCCTTCCCGGCGCAGCTGGCCACCCGCGCGGCCGGATACGACCCGCACGACCGGCCGCCGCACGACCGGCCGCCGCACGACCGGCCGCCGCACGACCGGCCGCCGCACGACCGGCCGCCGTACGACCGACCCCCGCAGGACCGGCCCCCGTTCGGCCGACCCCCGCAGGACCGACCCCCGTTCGACCCCAGGGACCGGAGGTAGCAGGGCCCATGGACCATCTCGCGACGGCCGCCCTCGGCGCGACGCTGGTGTGCGGCGCGCTGGGCGTCGTGGGCGTGCACACCTATGTACGCGGCAAGGAGCAGCAGCGCGCGCTGATCGACCGGCTGTCGGAGACCGGCCCGCTGCCGGGCACCGCCCGTGCGCGCCGCTTCTCGGGTGTCGACCGGCGGCTGCGCACCACCTCCCTAGGCCGGAAGCTGGAGCTGCGGCTGGCGGCCACGGGCCTGGAGATCACCCCGGGGGAGTTCTTCGTCTACACGGCGGGGGCGGCGGCCGGGCTGTGGGTGATCGCGGCCTCCTTCCTCGCGGCGTTCTTCGGCCCGATAGCGGCGGTGATCGCCGTCTGGGGGTCCTTCGCGTTCCTCAGCTGGCAGCGCCAGAAGCGGATAGAGCGCTTCATCAACCAACTGCCCGAGCTGTCGCGGATCCTGGCCAACGCCACCCAGGCCGGACTGGCGCTGCGCACCGCGCTCGGCATGGCGGCGGACGAGATGGAGGCACCGGCGGGCGAGGAGCTGGCCAAGGTCGCGGCCAAGCTGGCCGTCGGCCACTCGATCGACGACGCGCTGGAGGAGCTGGCCGAGCGGCTGCCGTCCCGGGAGCTGGTGGTGCTGGTCACCACGCTGGTGCTGTCCAACCGCGCGGGCGGGACCGTGGTCAGCTCGCTGCGCAACCTCACCCAGACGCTGGAGGAGCGCAAGGAGACCCGGCGGGAGGTGCGCACCCAGCTCTCGCAGGTGACCGTCACCGCCTATGTCGTACCGCTGCTGGGGGTCGGGACGCTGCTGCTGATGAACCGGATCTCGGCCGGTTCGCTGGACCGGATGACCTCGTCCTTCTGGGGGCAGGCGGCGGTGGTCGTGGCCTTCTGTCTGTACGGGATCGGCTTCTTCCTCATCCGCCGCATGTCCAAGATCGATGTCTAGGACCGTCCGGGACCGACGTACGAGCGAATCCGAATCCAGGTAAACAGGCAGAGGGGACTTGAGGGAGATGGCACTGCTGCTGGCGCTGGCGGCCGGTCTCGCGGTGGCGGGCATCGCCTACGGCATCACGCTGTACCGCAGCGAGGCCAAGCTGCCCGGCGATCTGGCGGTGGCCCTGGAGGTCGGCTCCAGCCGGACGACCGTGGTCGGCTCGGCAGTCGATCGGCTGGGCATCCGCTACGCCCCCCTGGTGCTGCGGCTGATGGGCGAGAAGCGGGTGGCCCGGGTCCGCCGCCGGATCGATCTGGCGGGCAACCCGGGCGGTCTGACGGTGGATCGCTACGCGGCCCGGCGGGCGGTCTACGGGGCGCTCGGCTTCGTCGGGGCGCTGGTGATGCTGGGCAGGGGCCAAGTCCTGCTGGCGCTGCTGCTGGTGGCGTTCGGGCTGTTCTGGATCGAGGTGGGCATCTGGGCGGCGGTACGCGAGCGCAAGGACGCGATCGAGCGGACGTTGCCGGACTTTCTGGATGTTCTGGCCGTCGTGGTGAGTGCCGGATTGAGCTTCCGTCAGGCCCTGGACCGGGTCGCCGAGAAGTATGAGGGCCCCTGGGCGGATGAACTTCGCATCACACTTCGGCAAATGGACATGGGTGTCAGCCGCCGTCAGGCGTTCGAGGAACTACGTAAACGTAATGACTCAGAACAGGTCGCGCAGTTCGTCACCGCCCTTCAGCAGGGCGAGGAGCTGGGCGCTCCGATTGTCGAAACGTTGATCGCCATTGCGAACGACATGCGCCGTACGGACGCACAGAACGCCCGGCGGCGCGCGGCCCGCGCGGTGCCGAAGGCGACCATGGTCATCACGACCTTCATGGTGCCCGGAACCATGGTGTTGCTCGTCGCGGGGTTCTTCATCGGCTCGGGCACCGACTTCGGCTCGGTGACCGGGGACTGACGGTCTCTTTTAGGTGAAGCTCCTTCGCGGTTGCAATTGAATGTGGGACAGTCGTCGACGGAGAACTCCTCGGTGCGGGAGGGGGTGAGACGGATGCGCGATCGGGGTTGGTCGTCACGTCCACGGTTCGAACGTGGTGAACGGGGAAGGCAATGCTTCCTGGGGCACTGTTCCGAGACGACTGTTTCGGCGTACTTTGCTCGTGTCGCGAGCGACACCACGGGGGTTGAGTCGCCGGACCACAGAGGGACGGCAGCCCATGGAGGGGAACACAATGGGGAAGCGCGTCATGCGGAACGATCGGGGACAGACCTCGATCGAATATCTGGGCATCATCGCCGTGGTGGTGGCCATCGTGCTGGTCCTGTCGACCACGGACTTCGGCAGCATGATCGCAAACGCCATCTCCGACAAGATCTCACAGGTCGTCGGCATCTGACCGGTCCCGTGACAGCGCGCCGAGATCTCAGGAGCGACGCGGGCCAGGCGTTTCCGATCTACATCACGGCGGTGGCGGGCCTGCTCTTCCTGGCGCTCGCCCTCTTCGCCGTCGGCCAGGCCGGAGCCACCCGCAACGGCGGACAGACCGCCGCCGACGCGGCGGCCCTCGCGGCCGCCCAGGACTACCGCGACCAGCTGCGCAAGGGGTTCCTGGAGGCGATCGCGAACGGCAGCGCATGGGATGACCTGCTGGACGGACGGGGACTGGGCGGCACCAACGCCTGCGATCAGGCGCAGTGGTTCGCCGACCAGAACGGGGCGGATGTGACCGACTGCAGCGGGCCCGACTTCCTGCCGACGTCCTTCACCGTCACCGTGAAGACGCACAAGCCCGTGGGCAAGACCGTCATTCCCGGCACGGAGAGCAAGTACGGGGAGGCGACGGCCAAGGCGGTCGTCACCCCGCGCTGTACGGCCGAGCCGCCCGCCCCGCCGACCGAGCGGCCCGACGACGGAGACAAGGGCGACGGCGGCGGTGGCGGCAAGGACGACGACGGTAAGGACGACGGCAAGGGCGGCGACGGCGGTAAGGACGACGGCAAGGACGACAAGCCGCCCATCGACCTCCTCTGCGACGGAATCGACCTGACCATCGACCCGACGCATCTCGATCTCTTCCCCGACGCCAAGGACCTCTTCTCCGTGCACCTGGCCGACTGAACGGCCGACTGACGAGCGAACGAGCAGCAGAAGAGCAGAAGAGCAGAAGAGCAAAGGACAGCGAGCGATGAGCATTCGGCACACGACGAAGGCCCGGAGGGGGGCCGCGGCGACGGCGCTCGCCGCGGCCCTGGCCCTCGCCGTGGCCGGGTGCGGCAACGGCGACGGCGACAAGAAGCCCGACGACGCCGCGGACCGGACGTCGACCGCGGCCAAGGACGACGGCGACGAGCAGCAGCCCGCGGCGGACTCCTCCAAGACCATCGGCGAGATGAAGGGCCCCGGCGGGATCGTCGTCACCCTGCACTCCGCGGAGCGCGACGACGGCGGGTTCGTCACGGTGAACGCCACCGTCACCAACCACGGCAGCCGGCTCTTCAACGCGATCGACTGGCGCTCGAAGGAGACCGAGGTGAAGTCCCTGTCGTCCGTGTCCGGCGCGTCCCTGATCGACGAGAAGGGCAAGAAGCGCTATCTCGTCCTCCGGGACACCGACGGCCAGTGCCTGTGCACCACGGGGCTCTCCGGGATCAAACCCAATGAGAGCCGTCCGCTGTTCGCGCAGTTCCCGGCCCCGCCGAAGAGCGTCAAAGAAATCGACTTCCAGATCCCGACCATGCCGTCCGTCAGCATCACCCTCTCCGGGTGAGCCGCGCCATGACACCGCAGACGACGGCCCGCCCCGCGCGCCGCGGCCCCGTGCTGGCCGCGCTGGCCTCCACCGCGCTCCTGGTCACCCTCACCGCCCCGGCGCCGCCCGCCCACGCGGACAGCGGCCCCGGCGCGCCCGCCGACACCACCCCGCCGGTGAAGATCGACGCCAAGGACTCCGATCTGAAGATGCCCGAGGGCGCCAAGCTGGCGCCCGGCCGGGTCCTGGACATCAAGTCCGTGGTCGAGACGGACGACGGCGACGAGCGGCGGGAGGACACCAACGCCAAGGTGAAGTTCGCCCTCCAGGCCGAGGTGCTCTTCGGCAAGGACAGCTCGAAGCTGGGCGGTGACGCACGGGCCCGGATCAAGGAGATCGCCTCCGAGGCCGAGCGGCAGAACGCCGAGAGCGTCCGCGTCTTCGGCTTCACCGACGACCTGGGCTCCGCGGGTCACGGCATCGTGCTGTCCAAGCAGCGGGCCAACGCGGTCCAGCAGGCGCTCGCCGAGGACCTGGACCCTTCCGTCAAATACGAGATCCGGGGCTACGGCGAGCAGTACCCGATCGCGGACAACGCGACCGAGGAGGGCCGCAAGCGCAACCGCCGGGTCGAGGTCAGCTTCCCCAGGACCGGCTGACCCCGGCTGACCCCTTCCCACAACCGGGGCTCCGCCCCGGACCCCGCTCCTCAATCGCCGGAGGGGCTGATTTCAGCCCGTCCGGGGTCCATGGGGCGGAGCCCCATGGTCCGGGAAGGGGCGGGTAGGGGAACAGCCCGCCGCAGGCGTCACGACCCGTCGGCCATCCACCCGAACAGGCTGAGCGTGGCCGCGGCGCACGATGCCGCATCATGGGTGTGTTGATCGCACCCTTCGCCGGAGTTCGTTCTGAGTACCGCCGTCGCCGAGACCCTCGCTGTCGTCCTGCTCCTCGGCGTACTCGCTTTCGCGGTGGTACGGCCCCGGGGGCTGCCGGAAGCGGTCGCGGCCGTGCCCGCCGCCGGGATCGTGGTGGCCATCGGGGCGGTCTCGCCCTCCCGGGCCTGGGCGGAGGCCCGGGAGCTGCTGCCGGTCGTGGGCTTTCTGGCCGCCGTACTGCTGCTGGCCCGGATGTGCGCGGACGAGGGGCTCTTCGAGGCGGCGGGGCAGGCCGTGGCGCGGGCCTGCGCGGGGCGTACGGACCGGCTCCTGGGCGGGGTGTTCGCCGTCGCGGCCGCCGTCACCGCCGTGCTGAGCCTGGACGCCACCGTGGTGCTGCTCACTCCCGTGGTGTTCGCCACGGCGGCCCGGCTCGGGGCGCGGTCCCGGCCGCATGTGTACGCCTGCGCCCATCTGTCGAACTCGGCGTCCCTGCTCCTCCCGGTCTCCAACCTCACCAATCTGCTCGCCCTGGAGGCCGGCGGGGTCTCCTTCACCCGGTTCGCCGTGCTGATGGGGCCCGCCTGGCTGGTGACCATCGGCATCGAGTACCTGGTCTTCCGCCGCTTCTTCGCCGACGATCTGGCCGCCGGGACCAGCGAGCCCCCGCCCGCCGACTGGCCCCGGGTGCCGGTGTTCGCGGTGACCGTGCTGCTGCTGACCCTCGCCGGGTTCGTCGGGACCTCGCTGGCGGGCCTGGACCCCCAGTGGGCGGCCTGGGCGGGCGCCCTCGTGCTCACCGTAAGGGCGCTGCGGCGCCGCCGGGCGACCGTAAGGGAGGCGGTGGGCGCGATCGGGCCGCTGTTCTGCCTGTTCGTGCTGGCGCTCGGGGTGGTGGTCCAGGCCGTGCTGGCAGGCGGCCTCCAGGGGGCGCTGGACCAGGTGCTGCCCACCGGGGCGGGCCTGCCCGCGCTGCTCGGGATCGCGGCGGTCGCGGCGGTGCTGGCCAACCTGATCAACAACCTGCCCGCCGTGCTGGCGCTGCTGCCGATCGCCTCCGGGGGCGGCCCCGGGCCCGTGCTCGCCGTGCTGATCGGCGTCAACCTGGGGCCCAACCTCACCTATGTCGGCTCCCTGGCCACCCTGCTGTGGCGGCGCATCGTCCACCGCCACGACCCGGAGACCGGCTCCGACCTGGGGGTGTTCACCCGCCTGGGGCTGCTGACCGCACCGGCGACCGTGGTGGCCGCGACGGCGGCGATGTGGGCGATGCTGAGGCTCACCGGAAGCTGAGGCTCACCGAAAGCCGAGGGTCACCGGAAGCCGAGTGTCACCGGAAGCCGGGGTTCACCGAAGGCCGAGGGGCCGCCGCCGCGACGGTTCGTCGCGGCGGCGGCCCCTCATCCCGCTGTCAGGGCCCGGCAGGGCCTGACGTCAGGATTCGATCCAGTTGTGCGCCTGGGCGATCTCGATGACCCGCCTGCGCACCTGCTTGATCTGGTCGGCGGTCAGGCTGCCGCCCACCTCGACCAGTGCCTCCGTGAGCTCCTGCCGGAACTCGGTGACCGACAGCACATCGCACATGGTGTCGTCGCCGTCCGGACCGGCGGAGGGCCGTACGACCGGCGTCGGCGCGGCACGCTCGACAACGCGCACCTCGGAAGCCTTGGGCCCCTTGTCGCCGTACTCGGGAACGAACCGCACCTTGGACCCGGGCTGGAACAGATGCTTCTCGTCCAGCAGGTCATTGGCGTGCATGAAGACATCCTCGCCACCGTCGTCCGGAGCGATGAAGCCGTAGCCGCGGAACTCGTCGAAACGCAGAATCTTGCCCGTGGTCGTCACCGTGCTACCCCTACCCCTATACCTCTACCTCGATGATCTCGACCGCGATCGAGGGTGTCCCGACCATGACCGACCGAGGGTGCCCCAACCATGGCACCGAGACGTCAGCGTACAGAAGGAGGCGGCGGCGCTGAAGGGCTGGGGGCGATCACGACGCGTACGCCCCGCCGCACGCCCCAGTGCTCCAACGCGCCCGCCTCCGCCTCCAGCACATGGCGGGACCGCAGCCGGGGTCGTCCGAGGCGCCCGGGGCGCAGGGTGTGGACGTCCAGGACGGTGAGCCGCCGGTCCAGATAGGCGACGTCGATGGCGAACCGCATCCGGAAGGTGTGCACCCCGCTCGCCGGGGTGAGCAGGAGCGCGCCGGTCAGCCCGTCCCGGCCGAGCAGTCCGCGGGCGCGGGCGCGGTAGGACGCGGCGATGGTGAGCGGAATGCCCTCCGCGCGCCCCGCGCCGCCCTCCGCGCGCCCCGCGCCGCCCGCCACGCCCCCCGGGTCCTCCTTCGCGCCGTTCGAGCGGCCGCCCGAGCCGCCGTCCGCGCCGTCGCCGCCGCCCACCACGCGCAGCGTCCCCGTACCGTCCCGCCAGCGGCCCATGACCCGCGCCCCCTTCGCCCGTTCCACGCCGTCCGCCCGTTCCGGCAGTGTTCCACCGGCCGGGCGCTTCCGTAGGCTCGGCCCGTGCAACCGCTGCTGATCGTGCTCGCCGCCGCGTACGGCGCGGCCGCCGGGCTGCTCGTACCGCGCCCGCTCTACCGGCTGGCCGTCGAGCCGGAGGAGCCCTGGCGCGGCGCCTGTCCGCGCGGACACGCGCTCACCGGCCCGGCGCGCGGCTGGCTGGGCCCCGCCCGCTGCGCCGGCTGCCGGGACGGCGAGCGGGACTACGGGAGCCCGGTGCTCGCCGCCGTGCTCACCGCCCTGGTGTGCGCGGGCCTGGCGGCGGCCGTCGGCGCCCGCCCCGAGCTGGCCGTATGGCTGCTGCTGGTGCCGCTGGGGGTGCTGCTCACGGCCGTGGACCTGGCGGTCAACCGGCTGCCGGACGTCCTCACCCTGCCCATGGCGGGCGGGGCGGCGGCGCTGCTCGGCGCGGCGGCGCTGCTGCCGCACAGCGCCGGGTCCTGGCCGCGGGCGCTGCTGGGCGGCGCGGTGCTGGGCGGGGCGTATCTGGTGCTGTTCCTGATCAGCCCGAGCGGGATGGGGTTCGGCGACGTCAAGCTCGCGCTGACCCTCGGGGTCGCCCTCGGCTGGTACGGCTGGGACGTGCTCTTCGTGGGCGCCCTCGCCGGGCTGCTGCTGGGCTCCTGCTGCGCGGTGGCGCTGGTGCTGACCCGGCGGGCCGGGCGCCGGACCGCGATGGCCTTCGGCCCGTTCATGATCCTCGGGGCGGGCGCCGGACTGGTGCTGGGGGCGCTCGGCGCCGGATGACATCGGCGCGCGGCGGGCCCGCCCTGCCGAGATGCATGGACATCCCCTCACGAAGCGTTATGGTGGAAGCCCCCCCTCGGGCCGGTCCGTACTCCCCCCCACGGACCGGCCCGCTTCTTTTCCGGGCTTCTGGGGTCAAAAAGGGCGGCACGTATCCCACACGGTCGACTACGAAGCGTGACGGGATACGGTCATTCGGCCGTCTCGGTTAGCCAGTCCCCCCGCCCCGCAGTAGGGTGTCGGCCTTGGGGCGGACTGCCATGGCGAGCCATGTGAAGCACTGAGGGGCTGGAAGACGTGAAGTTGCGCGACCTGGTGTACGGGCTCTACGCACGCCGGGTGGAAGGCCGCCTCGATCACGCCCAGGTGCCCAAGCACATCGGAGTCATCCTCGACGGCAACCGCCGCTGGGCCCGCGCGGCCGGCGGCACCGCCGAGCAGGGCCACAAGGCGGGCGCCAGCAAGATCCAGGAGCTGCTCGGCTGGTGCAGCGAGACGGACGTCGAGGTCGTCACGCTCTGGCTGCTCTCCACCGACAACCTGGACCGCCCCGAGGAGGAGCTGGTACCGCTCCTGAGCATCATCGAGGGCGCGGTCCGCGACCTGGCCGCCGACGGCCGCTGGCGGGTGCACCACGTCGGCAACCGCGATCTGCTGCCCTCCCGCACCCAGACGGTCCTCAAGGAGGCCGAGCGGGACACCGAGCACATCGACGGAATACTGGTCAACGTGGCCGTCGGCTACGGCGGACGGCAGGAGATCGCCGACGCGGTGCGGTCGCTGCTGATGGACCACGCCACCAAGGGCACCTCCTTCGAGGAGCTCGCCGAGGTCGTCGACATCGACCTTATCTCCGAACACCTGTACACCCGTGGGCAGCCCGATCCGGACCTGGTGATCCGCACCAGCGGTGAGCAGCGGCTCTCCGGCTTCATGCTGTGGCAGAGTGCCCATTCGGAGTACTACTTCTGTGAAGTTTTCTGGCCCGCCTTCCGCAAGGTCGACTTCCTCCGCGCGCTGCGCGACTACGCCGCCCGTCATCGCAGGTACGGCAACTAGTTCCCGTTAGTAGCACCGCAGTTCACCGGCCCGGGGCCGGACGCCGGCCGGCGTCCGGCCCCGGGCCGTGTAGCACGCTGGTTTCACAACGTTCATATCCGCGCCGTCATATGCCGTTGCATGCCCCCGCACGTTCGAGGGAATATCCCTTCCAGGTCGACGCCCTGTCCCACCTGTCCAGTTGGGTGTCGAACTGCCAGCGGACGGCATCGGGCCGTTCGCCCGGGAGGCCCTTTGCACACGGACGACTGTGCGGATCGTGCGTATGACGCGGAGGGCCGGCGCTCGGCCCTCCCAGTGGGGCCTGAGCCCGGTCCGTTCCCCGTCTGCGGCGGGGAATACCTCACTCCCGCGACGCCGTCGCACCCCAACCTCTCCCGAGGGGGTTCGTCCACCCGTGGTGACCAGCAAGAAACGCCGCGAGCACGACCGGCGCACCTATGTCCTCGACACCAGCGTCCTGCTGGCCGACCCCAATGCCATGGCCCGCTTCGACGAGCACGAAGTCGTGCTGCCGGTCGTGGTGGTCACGGAACTGGAGGCCAAGCGGCACCACCCGGAACTCGGGTACTTCGCACGGCAGGCGCTGCGCCTGCTGGACGAGTACCGCGTCCGCTACGGCCGTCTGGACGCTCCGATCCCCATCGGGGAACTGGGCGGCACCCTGCGTGTCGAGCTCAACCACTCCGACCCGGGCATCCTCCCCGCCGCCTTCCTGAACCACGGCGGCAAGGTGGGGGACAACGACTCGCGGATCCTCGCGGTCGCCAGAAACTTGCAGGCCGAGGGGTACGACGTCACCGTCGTGTCCAAGGACCTGCCGCTGCGCATCAAGGCGTCCTCGGTGGGCCTGCTCGCCGAGGAGTACCGCGCGGAGCTGGCGATAACCGACTCGGGCTGGACCGGGATGGCGGAGCTCGCCGTCTCGGCCGAACAGGTGGACGACCTGTTCGCCGCCGAGACGGCGTATGTCCCCGAGGCGGCCGGGCTGCCCGTGCACACGGGCCTGGTGCTCCAGTCCGAGCGCGGTAACGCGCTGGGCCGGGTCACCCCGGATGGCCAGGTGCGGCTGGTGCGCGGCGACCGCGAGGCGTTCGGCATCCACGGGCGCAGCGCGGAGCAGCGCATCGCCCTGGACCTGCTGCTCGACCCGGAGGTCGGCATCATCTCGATGGGCGGCCGGGCCGGTACCGGCAAGTCGGCGCTGGCGCTGTGCGCCGGTCTCGAGGCCGTGCTGGAGCGGCGTCAGCACCGCAAGGTGATGATCTTCCGCCCGCTGTACGCGGTGGGCGGCCAGGAGTTGGGCTATCTGCCCGGCACCGAGGCCGAGAAGATGAGCCCTTGGGCACAGGCGGTCTTCGACACCCTGTCCGCGGTGACCAGCGCCGAGGTGATCGAGGAGGTCGTAGGGCGCGGGATGCTGGAGGTGATGCCGCTGACGCACATCCGCGGCCGCTCGCTCCATGACGCCTTCGTCATCGTCGACGAGGCCCAGTCGCTGGAGCGGAACGTGCTGCTCACCGTTCTGTCCCGGATCGGCGCCAACTCCCGGGTGGTGCTCACCCACGATGTGGCGCAGCGGGACAACCTCCGCGTCGGGCGGTACGACGGTGTGGTGGCGGTCGTCGAGAAGCTGAAGGGGCATCCGCTGTTCGCGCATGTCACCCTGACCCGCTCCGAGCGTTCGCCGATCGCGGCGCTGGTGACCGAAATGCTGGAGGACGGCCACATCTGAGCCGGTTGAGTCGTTTGCGGCCATAGGGCGCCGCGCGGAAAGGCCAACGAGCTTAGCCGCGCGGCGTCTTGGCGCGCGGAGGTTTCCGGAAATCCTAGGGCGTAAACAGGATGTGAGCTTTCACACCTGGCGGGGAATTGCCGAGGGGGCTCCACGTCCGGCAGTGTGTGGGTTCTGTCAGGCCCCGCATACGGCACACCAGTACCCCCAGCGGTACCGAGCACCAGCAGTATCAGAACTAAACAGCGTTCGCCGTATGCCGCCCGAGCACCTCGAGGATTTCCCGCGGGGGATCCCCACCGGGCCCGTGCCTCCCGTGACCAGTCGACCCCATCGCACCACCGGGGACGGAACAAGGGGAGGACAGCGTCAGGGGCACGATTGCGCCCGCGAGGTCACCTAAGCGGGCGATGCTGGAAGGACACCGAGTGAGCCGGATTTCGGTCCGGGGATTCGCAGTGGCTTCGGCCACCGCGGTCACCACTGTGGGCGCCGTCGTCGGCGTCGCCGCGGGCGGACAGCAGCAGCAGGGCTCGTCCGACCCGATCGAGGCGACCGCCGCCGATTCGACGCTCCTTGCGGACATACCTGCTGGGCAGCAGGCCGTCGCGCAGACCGCATCCCTGACGCAGCAGGCGGACGTCCAGTCCACCGCGGCCGACGCGGAGGCGCGCAAGTCCGCCGAGGAGTCGGCCCGCAAGCAGGCAGCCAAGGACGCGAAGGCCAAGAAGGCCGCCGCGGACAAGGCAGCCGCCGAGAAGCTGGCCAAGGAGCGCGAAGCCAAGAAGGAGAAGAAGGAGGAGGTCGCGAGCCGTTCGGCGTCGCGTGACGCCTCCAGCTTCCCCCAGCAGGCTTCGTACACCATCTCCGAGGTCCAGGCGATGGCCCGGCAGATCGTGCCGAGTGGCCAGTTCCAGTGCTTCAGCAACATCGTGGACCACGAGTCCACCTGGAACTACAAGGCCAGCAACCCCTCGTCGGGTGCCTACGGTCTGGTGCAGGCGCTGCCGGCCGGCAAGATGGCCTCGGCGGGCGCCGACTGGCAGACCAACCCGGCCACCCAGATCAAGTGGGGCCTGAACTACATGAACGAGCGCTACGGCAGCCCCTGTGACGCTTGGTCGTTCTGGCAGGCCAACGGCCACTACTGAGCCGGTTCCACCGGGCAACACCCGGTAGCCGCCCAGTATCGAACGCTTCACGAAACCCCCGGCTCAGGTCGGGGGTTTCGCGCATCCTCGGCAGGTAACGTCTCCTTGACGACCGAGGGGGAAACTGGGGGGTAGGAAACGAGAAATGTCCAAATTGCCGCAGTGGGTCGGCAGGCTGGGAACCGGACTTACCCGGCTCGCCCACCGGCTCGAATCCCAACAGGCCGAGATGCGGGGGCGCGAGGGCGACGGCGGCACCGGCCCGCGCAAGCCACCGGGGCCCGGACCGGGGCCCGAACGGGGATCTGAACGGAAATCTGAACGGGGATCTGAACCGAGGCCCGGACCGGGGCCCGGACCGTCTGAAGAACGCCCGCGGGGCGGCGCCGAGCGCGCCGAGGGTCCCGAGGGTCGGAAGGGCCCGGAAAGCGCCGAAAGCCCGGAGAGCCCGGAGAGCCCGGAAAGCCCCGGGACCCCCGAGGGCGAGGCCGCCCGGCCGGAGCAGCCGGCCAGCGTGCCCGCCCCGCCCGCCTACGCCCCCGCCGTCTCCGCCAGACCCGATCCGGTGGCCGCCGTGCCCTGGGGTGTCCGCGTGGCCGCCGAGGCGGCCTGGCGGCTGCTGGTGCTCGGCGGCACGGTGTGGGTGCTCATGCGGGTCATCAGCTCCGTCCAGCTGGTGGTGCTGTCCTTCACCGTCGCGATCCTCATCACCGCGCTGCTGGAGCCCACCGTGACCCGGCTGCGCCGGCGCGGTGTGCCGCGCGGGCTGGCCACCGCGCTCACCTTCATCGCCGGCTTCGTTGTCATGGGCCTGGTCGTGTGGTTCGTGGTCTGGCAGGTCATGGAGAACGTCGACGAGGTCTCGGGCGAGGTCCAGGCCGGTATCGACGATCTGCGGCGCTGGCTGCTGCACAGCCCGTTCCATGTGACCGAGAAGCAGATCAACCATGTGGCCAAGAGCCTGCGCGAGGCGGTCGGTGCCAACACTGAGCAGATCACCTCGGCGGGGCTCGAGGGCGTCACGGTCGTCGTCGAGGTGCTGACGGGCATCCTGCTGACGATGTTCTCCACGCTCTTCCTGCTGTACGACGGCCCGAAGATCTGGAACTGGACCCTCAAGCTGGTCCCCGCCCAGGCCCGTGAGGGCGTGGCGGGCGCGGGTCCGCGCGCCTGGTCGACGCTGACCGCCTATGTACGCGGCACGGTGATCGTGGCGCTGATCGACGCGATCTTCATCGGCGTGGGTCTGTTCTTCCTCGATGTACCGATGGCCGTGCCACTGGCCGTCTTCATCTTCCTCTTCGCCTTCATCCCGCTGGTGGGTGCGGTGGTCTCCGGCGCGCTCGCGGTGGTCGTGGCGCTGGTCACCCAGGGCGTGTTCACGGGGGCGATGGTGCTGATCGTGGTGCTGGCCGTCCAGCAGATCGAGGGCCATGTGCTCCAGCCGTTCATCCTCGGCCGGGCGGTGCGGGTCCATCCGCTGGCCGTGGTGCTCTCGGTCGCGGCCGGTTCGCTGATCGGCGGCATCGGCGGCGCGGTGGTGGCCGTTCCGCTGGTGGCGGTCGCCAACACGGTCGTCGTCTACCTGCGCGGCTACAGCCAGGAGAACGCCCTGCGCGCCGTCCCGGGCCCGCACGGCGCCACCGCCTCCGACGTGGCGCCCACCGCCCCGCCGGGCCCGCCGCCCGGGGAGGGCGGAGCGCGATAGGGCCGATGGCCGAACGCCGAAGGGCGCCCACCGATCGGTGGGCGCCCTTCGGGTTGCTACGTGTCCGAACGTGACCGAGGTCAGCCGTTGGCGGCCAGGACGCCCTCGGCATCCAGGGTGGCGCCGACCGCCTGCAGCACAGAGGCGATCTTGAAGGCTTCCTGGATCGTCTCGCGGTCCACGCCCGCCTTGCGGAGCACCTGCTCATGCGAGTCGAGGCACATTCCGCAGCCGTTGACCGCGGACACGGCCAGCGACCACAGCTCGAAGTCGACCTTCTCCACACCCGGGTTGCCGATGACGTTCATCCGCAGCCCCGCGCGCAGGTTGCCGTACTCCGGGTCGGACAGCAGATGCCGGGTCCGGTAGAAGACGTTGTTCATCGCCATGATGGCGGCCGCCGACTTGGCGGCGGTGTACGCCTCCGGCGAGAGGTTGGCCTTGGCCTCCGGCTCCAGCTCGGTCAGCACGCGCGCCGAACGCGACGCGATCGCGCAGGCCAGCACGGTGCCCCACAGCTGCTGCGGCGGAAGCTCCGAGTTGCCGATCACCGAACCGAGGTTCAGCTTGAGGTCCTTGGCGTAGTCCGGCAGCGCGGACTTCAGCTCATCGAGTGCCATGGCGAATCAGCTCACTCTCCGGAGAGGAGGGCCACCGGGTCCAGGGTGTCCTCGCCCTTGCTCCAGTTGCAGGGGCACAGCTCGTCGGTCTGCAGGGCGTCCAGCACCCGCAGGACCTCCTTGGGGTTACGGCCCACGGAACCGGCCGTCACCATGGTGAACTGGATCTCGTTGTTCTGGTCCACGATGAACACGGCGCGCTGCGCGAAGCCGTCCTCGCCCTCGACGCCGCAGTCGCGCATCAGCTCGTGCTTGGAGTCGGCCAGCATCGGGAACGGCAGGTCACGCAGGTCGGCGTGGTCCTTGCGCCAGGCGTGGTGGACGAACTCGGAGTCGCCGGAGACACCGAGGATCTGCGTGTCACGGTCGGCGAACTCGTCGTTCAGCTTGCCGAAGGCCGCGATCTCGGTCGGGCACACGAAGGTGAAGTCCTTGGGCCAGAAGAACACCACGCGCCACTTGCCCTCGTAGGACTTGTGGTCGATCTGCTCGAACTCCTTGCCGCTCTCCAGCGACACGCAGGCGGTCAGGTCGTACTGGGGGAACTTGTCACCGACGGTGAGCACGGACACTCCTTGCAGCTTTTACGTAGGAAGGACCCGGTCGTCCGGGTTTTCCTGGGGTTGGACGGTCTTACCTTGGCACAGAGTGCATTGATCAGTGAAATAGCTACACTCGGTGGGGTTGATTGGAGGTGGCTATCAGTGGCCGCATCACCCACCCCGTCCGGCAAACCGCGCCAGCCGAGCATTTCCCAGCTCAGGGCCTTTGTCGCGGTCGCGGAGCAGCTGCACTTCCGCGATGCCGCGGCCGCCATCGGGATGAGTCAGCCCGCGCTCTCGGGCGCCGTCGCGGCGCTCGAGGAGACACTCGGTGTCCAGTTGCTCGAGCGTACGACGCGCAAGGTGCTGCTCAGTCCGGCGGGGGAGCGGCTGGCGGTCCGTGCACGCTCCGTGCTCGAAGCGGTCGGGGAGTTGCTGGAGGAGGCCGAGGCGGCGCGGGCGCCGTTCACCGGTGTGCTGCGGCTCGGGGTGATCCCGACCGTGGCGCCGTATCTGCTGCCGACCGTGCTGCGGCTGGTGCATGAGCGCTACCCCCGGCTCGATCTCCAGGTGCACGAGGAGCAGACCGCCTCGCTGCTGGACGGGCTGGCCCATGGACGTCTGGATCTGCTGCTGCTCGCGGTGCCGCTCGGCGCTCCCGGGGTGGTCGAAATCCCGCTGTTCGACGAGGACTTCGTCCTGGTCACACCCCGGGACCACTGGCTGGGCGGGCGCGATGACATCCCCCGCGAGGCGCTCAAGGAGCTGGATCTGCTGCTACTCGACGAGGGCCACTGCCTGCGCGACCAGGCGCTGGACATCTGCCGTGAGGCGGGCCGCACCGAGGGCGCCCCGGTGACCACCAGCGCCGCCGGGCTCTCCACCCTGGTGCAGCTGGTCGCGGGCGGGCTCGGGGTGACGCTGCTGCCGCGTACCGCGCTCCGGGTGGAGACCGCGCGCAACGACCACCTGGCCACCGGCGACTTCGCCGATCCGGCGCCCGCCCGCCGGATCGCCCTGGCCATGCGGGCGGGCGCGGCACGCACGGAGGAGTTCGAGGCGTTCGCGGAGGCGCTGCGGGAGGCGCTGCGTCCGCTGCCGGTGCGGATCGCCCGGGGGTGAGCGTCAGGGGCGCCCGGTGGCCAGGACCGCCTCCACGTCCAAGGTGACCTCGGCGCCGATCGACTCTGGGAGCGTGATGTCCTCGCCCGGGGCGTAGACACGGTGGGTGTCGTATCCGCCTTCGACGGGGTCGGTCAGCACATGGACCCGACCGTGCTTGCGGTTGACGATCACATAGACCGGAATCTCGGCCTCCGCATATGCGGTGACCTTGTTCCGCAGATCGTTGTTGAAGTTACTGGACGTCACCTCCAGCACCAGCCGGAAGGACATCGGGTCATAGCAGTTGTTCTCGATCAGGTGCTCGTGGACGTCGGCGTCGACCACCGCCAGGTCCGGGATGGCATAGTCCTCGGGGCCGGTGGGCAGCCACAGGCCGATCCCCTGGACAACCTTGGTCTCCTTGCTATGCAGCCCCGCTTCCATCAAGGGGATCATGATGTCGGTGAGCGCCATCCCATGCGGCGCATCTGGCGGTGGGGCCACGGTGATTACTCCCCCGATGATCTCGACTCGGTAGCCCGGGTGCTGCTCCATGAGCTTGTTGGCTTCCTCGAGTAGAGGCAGCGGCTCGGGGCGGTGGGGCCCCTCGACTGCGGCAGCAGACATGGCTGGTCTCCCGGTGGTTGATGTCGAGAACGTCATCGTAGGCCCGAATGTGGATGTGTGTCCGTCTGTCGGGAATCACCCATACGGGTGGCATGATCGCCGAAAACCCGGTGCCGGGGACCGTTTCCGCAGGTGGGAATGGTCCCCGGCACCGGGAGGGGGCGGCCGGGTCTACTCCGTCCGCAGACCCCCCGGCCGCATCATCCGCCACAGCGGCGGCAGGCTGACCAGGGTCACCAGCAGGATGACCCCGCCGCCGATGCCGGTCATGGTGGCGAGCCCGGTCCAGTCCACGGCCAGCGGCTGGCCGACCATCTTCAGCAGCATCACGCCCAGCGCCAGCCCGCCCGCGATCGACAGCGCCAGACCCAGCACCACCGGGACCGCGGTCTGCCACAGCACGGACCAGCTGAGGGTGGTGCGCCGGGTGCCGAAGGCGACCAGGACGGACAGCAGCCGTTTGCGCTCGCGGAGCTGCTCCAGGGTGGTCACGATCATGCTGGCCCCGATGAGCAGCAGGGTCGCGGTGGCGCCGATGAACAGGGCCTTGCGGATGACCGTGAACTCATCCGACTGCGCGGTGCTGCTGAGCCGCATGACATCCATCGCCGGGGAGAGCGCCACGCTGGTGTTGCGTACGTACTCGACCCCGTCCGGGACCTTCGGGTCCAGCCGGATCATGGCCGACGCCCCGGGGTCCGGCAGGTCGGCGATGTCGAAGGCGCCGGGGGTGGCGAAGATGCCGGTGCGTTCGCTGCCGACCGGGTCCTTCCGGGGCTTCACCTTCGTGGCCGAGTCGGGGATCGTCCACAGCTTCTTCTTGCGCAGGTCCGGCGTACCGTCGTCGCGGTAGGCGAGGTTGACCTTGGCGCCCGGTTTGGCGAAGCCCTCACCTTCCCCGTAGTAGCTGGGCGAATCGACGAGGAAGACCTCGCCGTTCTTGCAGCTGGTGATGCGGACCAGCTCGCGGAGCGTGGGGCAGTCGGCGACCGTGATGGCCTCTTCCGGGACCGACGTCGGGTCGTCCTTGCTGTGGCGCACATCGGAGATGTAGTCCTCGGTGACACCGAGGAGATCCTTCACGCCCTTGGTCGCGCGGTACCGGGCGAAGGCGTCGTGGGCCTGGGCGCCGTTGCTCACCGGGACGTTCGCGATCAGCTGGGCGCGGTGCGGGTCCTGGCCGGTGTCCTCGCGGTCCTGGGCCTCCACGCTGGCGAAGAGCATCTGGAGCGCGAGGGCTCCGGCGACGGCGACCGTGATGCCGCTGACCGCGCGCGAGGCGGTGCCGCTGCTGAGCTGGAGTCGGCGGGTGGCGAGCTGCCAGGGCACCGAGCCCCTGCCGCCGAACCGTTCCACCACGGCCTCGACGACCCAGGGCAGCAGCGCGGTGATACCGATGAGCAGCAGGACGGCACCGGCCGCGGCCTGGTACGCCTTCGTATTGCTGCCGCTGCCGCCGCCGGCCCCGAAGCCGCCGGCGAGCGGCAGCAGCAGGGCCATGCCCAGGAGCGGCAGCAGCAGCCGCCACCACAGACGCCGGCGCTTGGGCTTGGCGTTCCGGACGACGCCCAGCGGCTCGATGGCGATACCGCGCAGGGCGATCAGGGTGACCATGACGGCCGAGGCGGGCACGGCCGCCGCGATCACCAGGGCGAGCGGGGCGCTCGGCACGATGTCGGAGGCGAAGAAGCTGATGCCCCAGATGTCGACGCCGCTGGCCAACTCCCGCCCCAGCAGGAACAGCCCGGTGCCGACGGCGAGCCCCAAGAGCGAGCCGAAGAGCGACTCACCGGCGGCGATCCGCCGGGTCATATGGATGTCGGCGCCGACCAGCCGCAGCGCGGCCAGCCTCCGGTCGCGCCGCTCACCGCCGAAGCGGGCGGCGGTGGCGATGAAGATGAGCACCGGCAGCAGCAGCACCACACAGCCCACGATGATCAGCAGCAGCAGCGCGGGGTCGAGGGGCTTGTCCTCGCCCTTCTTCTCCGAGCCCCAGTGGTCGATGTGGTACTGAGACCTGACGTTGTCGAACGCCTTCTGGGAGATCCCCGCGTAGTAGGTGAATTCGGTCGGGCCGGTCAGGCCGCTGTCGCCGATCACCCCGATGGTGCGGTAGGGGAAGCGGTCCCGGAGCAGCTTGCCCTCGTCGGAGTCGAGCAGCTTCTTGAGCGCCGGGGACACCCACATCTCACCGGCGGCCGGTATCCGGTCGATGCCCGGCGGCACGGGCGGGGTGCCCTTGCCGTCGGGGGCCATGACCATGCCCGTGATGTCCTGGTCGCGATAGTCGGTGCCCGCGTTGGCGAGTTGGAGCGTATCGGGGCCGGGCTTCACCTTGGCGTTCCCGAAGCTGAGCGCGGAGCGGGCGTCGCCCCGCTCATTGCGCTGCTGGTACATGGTGGGGACGGCGGAGGCCAGCAGCAACAGCGCCACCCCCAGGCCGACGCCCACCGCCGTCATGATCGTCCTGGCCCAGCTCTCCCGGCCGCCGGTGACCGCGAACCGGCCGCCCATGGCCAGATCGGCGGCCCAGCGGGCGATGGAGACGCGGGAGCGGGACTCCTTCGCCGGGGCGTCCTGGCCGCTCATCGGACCCCTGCCATATCGCGGGCCTTGCCGTCGCGGACGACGACCTCGCGGTCGGAGTAGGCGGCGACCCGGGCCTCGTGGGTGACCAGCACCACGGCGGTACGGGACTCCCGGGCGGCCTCGGTCAGCAGCTCCATCACCCGCTCCCCGTTGAGCGAGTCCAGCGCACCGGTCGGCTCGTCGGCGAACAGCACCCGCGGCCCGGTGACCAGCGACCGGGCGACGGCGACCCGCTGCCCCTGACCGCCGGAGACCTCACCGGGCCGCTTGTGCGCCACATCGGCGACCTCGAGCCGCTCCATCCAGGCCGACGCCCGGGTCTCGGCCTCCTTGCGCTTGGTGCCGTTCAGCCGCAGCGGCAGCGCGACGTTCTCCACACAGCTCAACTCGGGGACGAGCTGGCCGAACTGGAAGACGAAGCCGAACTCACCGCGGCGCAGACCGCTGCGCTCGGCGTCCGACATGGCGGTCAGCTCGCGCCCGTTGTAGTGGACGGAGCCGGAGTCCGGCTTCACGATCCCGGCCAGGCAGTGGAGCAGCGTCGACTTGCCCGAGCCGGAGGGGCCCATGACGGCGACGACCTCGCCGGGGTGGATGGAGAAGTCCGCACTGTCCAGGGCGGGGGTGTGACCGTACGTCTTGTGCAGGGACGTGGCGATCAGCAAGGAGCCTGCCGGGGTCATGAACGCACCGCCTTGGCGAGTTGGCCGAGGCGGGCGGCGGTGAGCTCCAGCCAGCGCAGATCGGCCTCGAGATGGAAGAGGGCGTGGTCGCAGATGAGTTGGTCGCTGAGGTCGCCGCCGCGCTTGCGCTGGGTCAGATCGCGCATCAGCCGCAGATGTTCGGCGCGCTGGACGTCGAGGAGATCGGCCGCGTCGCGCCCGGTGAGCAGGGCGATGACGACCTTGGTGTAGAGGACCGACTGGAGGTACGGCTCGGGCTTCTCGGGCTGGACGAGCCAGTCCTCCACATCGGTGATGCCCGCGTCGGTGATGGCGTAGCGCTTGCGCTCCGGGCCACCGCCGTGCTCGATGCCGTCGACCTCCACCAGGCCGTTCTTCAGGAGCCTGGACATGGTCGAGTAGACCTGCCCGTAGTGCAGCGGGCGGTCGTGTCCAAATCTTTCGTCGAAGGCTCGCTTGAGGTCATAACCGTGGCGCGGGCCGCCCTCGAGGAGTCCGAGCAGGGTGTGGCCAATTGACATGCCCAGCACTCTACACCATGCGTATACATGGAGTGTATAGCTGCACTGTGAGGATTGTTTCCGCAGGTCAGAGGGTTGCGGAAGGGATCAGGGTCGGCGCGGCTCGCGGCCGGTGCCCTCCGGGCCCTCGGCGGGGCCCTCGGTGGGGCCCTCGCCCTCCGGGCCCTCGGCGGGCCGCCGCGCCGGGCGGCCCCGGCGGGGGATCGGGCGCGCCGCGCCGGGCAGCCGGCCCGCGTCCGCGAGCGCCTTGCGCAGCAGGAACTCGATCTGCGCGTTGGCGCTGCGCAGTTCGTCGTTGGCCCAGCGCGCGAGGGCGTCATGGACGGCCGGGTCGAGCCGCAGCAGCATCTGCTTGCGCTGCCGCGGCTGCCGCGCCTTCCGCTCGCTCTCGTCCGTCACTGGTACAGCGTGCCGGTGTTCAGGACGGGCTGCGGAGAGCGGTCCCCGCAGAGCACCACCATCAGATTGCTGACCATCGCGGCCTTGCGCTCCTCGTCCAGCGCCACGATCTCCTCCTCGGCGATCCGGGCCAGCGCCGCCTCGACCATGCCGACCGCGCCGTCCACGATCTGCCGGCGCGCGGCCACCACCGCGCCCGCCTGCTGGCGCTGGAGCATCGCGGAGGCGATCTCCGGGGCGTAGGCGAGGTGGGTGAAGCGCGATTCGATGATGCGGACCCCGGCCGCCTCGACCCGGGCGTGCAGTTCGATGGCGAGCTTCTCGGTGATCTCCTCGGCGTTGCCGCGCAGCGAGAGGGCGTCCTCGTCGTGGGCGTCGTACGGGTACTCGATGGCGATGTGCCGGACGGCGGCCTCGGTCTGGGTGGCGACGAACTCCAGGAAGTCGTCCACCTCGAACATCGCCTGGGCGGTGTCCTCGACCTTCCAGACGACGACCGCGGCGAGCTCGATCGGGTTGCCGTAGGCGTCGTTGACCTTGAGTACCGCGGTCTCGTGGTTGCGCACCCGGGTGGAGATCTTCTCCCGGCTGGTGAGCGGGTTCACCCAGCGCAGTCCGTCGGTGCGGATGGTGCCGCGGTAGCGGCCGAAGAGCTGGACCACCCGGGCCTCGCCGGGCGCGATGGTGTTGAGGCCGCACATGGTGAGGATCGCGGCGATGATCACCACGATGCCGGAGACGATCAGCAGCGTGGACAAGGTGCCCTTGTGCTCGGCGGCGACGGCGGCGCCCGCGAGGATCAGCCCGACGCCGCCCGCGAGTCCGGCCAGGCCTCCGAGCAGGGCCAGCCCGCCGCTGACGTTGTGCGCGGGCCGCTCCCGGACCCGGGGCTCCGGGAGGGACGGTATGTCGGCCCGGTCGGTGATGGGGTCGGTTGAGATGGCCTTGGACATGGAGGGCTCCCCGCTTCGTTCGGTGGTGCGTCTAGCAAAGTGATAGCACATTACAGACCGGTGGCAACCCTTGGTGCCCGTAAGCCGTCAGTTCCCTTGGAGCGGGTGCTTTTTGTCACCTTCGGAAAAAGCTTGATCGATGGGCATTTGAGGGTTGTTGCGGTGTTAGTTTCATGAGCTGGCCTGGGGGGCTTACGGACTGGAGCGGCGGGAGCGATGGGTAGAGCGGAAGAGCGACGCGCGCGGCAGCAGAGCGCTCGCAGAGCCAAGCGGGCGGCGAAGTCGGGGGGCATACGCCGCTTCTTCACCTGGAAGTGGCTGCTGGGGTATTTCCTGGGGCTCGGTGCGCTGCTCGTCGGGGCGTTCTTCGTCCTCTATCTGCTGGTGGAGGTTCCGCCGGCCAACGCCGCGGCCAAGGCCGAGGCCAACGTCTACAAGTACAGCGACGGCACGATCATGGCGAAGGAGGGCAAGGTCAACCGTGAGTCGGTGCCTCTGTCCAAGATTCCCAAGAAGGTGCAGCACACCTTTGTCGCCGCCGAGAACAAGGACTTCTACGGCGACTCCGGCGTCTCGTTCACCGGCACCGCCCGCGGTCTCATCAACACCGCGCTGGGCCGGGGCAAGCAGGGTGGTTCGACCATCACCCAGCAGTACGTCAAGAACTACTACCTGAGCCAGGAACAGACCGTCAGCCGCAAGCTGAAGGAGCTGGTGATCTCGCTCAAGGTCGACCAGCAGAAGTCCAAGGACTACATCCTCGCGGGCTACATCAACACCAGCTACTACGGCCGCGGCGCCTACGGCATCCAGGCAGCCGCCCGCGCGTACTACAACAAGGACGTCGAGGACCTCAGCGTCGCGCAGGGCGCCTATCTCGCGTCGGTGCTCCAGGCGCCCAGCCAGTACGACTGGTCGGCGGCGGGCCCCAAGGGCAAGAAGCTGGTGAAGGCCCGCTGGAACTACGTCCTCAACAACATGGTCGAGAAGGACTGGCTGTCCAAGAGCGAGCGCGAGGGCATGAAGTTCCCCGTGCCCATCGAACCCCGCCCCATCCCGGGACTCGACGGCCAGGCGGGCTATTTCATCAAGGCCGCCAAGGACGAGCTCTTCAAGGCCGGGGTGAACGAGAACGAGTTCGAGGCCGGCGGCTGGACGGTCACCCTCAACATCGACAAGAAGAAGCAGAAGGCGCTGGAGAAGGCGGTCCGCACCGAGCTGACGTCCAAGCTGGACCCGAAGAAGCGCAAGGTCGACGGTGACGCTCAGGTGGGCGCGGTCTCGGTGGACCCCAAGTCCGGCGGCATCGTGGCGATGTACGGTGGCGCGGGCTACACGGAGCACTGGACCAACAACGCCACCCGCTCGGACTACCAGCCCGCCTCCACCTTCAAGCCGCTCATCCTCGCCTCGGCTTTGGAGAACGGCTCGACCACCCAGGACAGCACGCCGATCACATCCAGCACCCTCTACGACGGCACCAGCAGACGGCCCGTCAAGGGCAGCGACACCGCCTTCGCCCCGCCGAACGAGGACAACAAGTCCTACGGGCCCATCTCCGTCCAGAAGGCGATGAACAACTCCGTCAACTCCGTCTTCGCCCAGATGGCGGTGGACGTGGGGCTGAGCAAGGTCAAGAACACCGCCACGGACCTCGGCATGGACGGCCGGGTGGACAACGGCTTCGATGTGCGCCCCGCGATGTCGCTGGGCGTGATGGGCGCCAGCCCCAAGGAGATGGCCGGGGTCTACGCGACCCTCGACAACCACGGCAAGAAGGTCACTCCGGCGATCGTGAAGTCCGCCGAAAAGGGCGATGAGCGGCCCGAGTTGCCCGATCCCACCAACGGCCAGGCGATCAGCCGCGGCGCCGCCGACTCCGTCACTTCCGTCCTCACCGGGGTGGTCGACGACGGCACCGGCCAGGCCGTGCGCCAGCAGGGCCAGGCCGTCGCGGGCAAGACCGGCACCTCCGACGACAACAAGTCGGCCTGGTTCTCCGGCTACACCCCCGATCTGGTCACCTCGGTCGGTATGTTCGGCGAGCTGAAGGGCGTCGGCAAGCAGGTCTCGCTCAAGGGCACCGCGGGCGGCGGCCGCGTCAACGGCGGTGACTTCCCGGCCAGGATCTGGGCCGCGTACACCCAGTCCGCGCTGAAGGGGGATAAGGCCTCGAAGTTCGACCTGGACACCGACATGGGGGCGGCGGTCAAGCCGACCGCGCCGCCGAGTTCGAGCGCCACCTCGGAGTCGCCGTCGTCCAGCCCGTCGGCGAGCGAGTCCGCCAGCGAGTCGCCCTCGTCGTCCCCGTCGGCCAGCGAGTCCACGAGCGAGTCGCCGAGCTCCTCGTCGTCGGCGTCGCCGTCGGACGACGCAGGCTCCCCGAGCCCGCCCGACCCGTCGAATTCGGCCTCGGACGGACCCCCCGGCCACCAGGGCCGAAACAAACCACAGCCGTGACGCCTCCGGTGCGGGCGCGCTTCTCGGCACGCCCGCACCGGACCGCAGGACGGGGAAGTGCAGGGCCCGCGCCCGGCCTGCGGACGCGGTAGGGGCGGGAGTTGGGACCTGCTGCCGGTTGACGGCGCTTGGGCGCCTTTCGGCGTGCACGAGTGAGCATCGACGGCTGCGTGACGCTCCTTGCAACTACCCGTCCCCGACGTGGGAGGCGATTAGATGGCTAGTGAGCCAGGAGCGACGAGCCGGGCACGTTCGTACAGTTCTCGCGCTGCTGGATTCTTGAGATAGGGGCGCAGCGAGTGGAACATGGTCAGCACATGTTGGTCTACCTGGCCTGACTTTATCGTGGGGTAATCATCGAGGACCTTACTCCAATTGGCGCATGCCGTCTCGAGGTGCCCGACTTTCAATTGCCTTTCGGCTAGCATGGAAGTAAAGCGGATTCCGCTGCGCCTACTATCGTTGCTGCTACTGCGAAGGCGGAAATGCCGCTGAAGGGAATCGACACTCCCCGTGGTGTCGCCGAGCGCATTTCGAACCTGGGCTTCGTGATAAGCTAAAGTGGCGGGCGAATATCCGCCGAAAGTGCGCGCCTGGCTTTCGGCCTTCTCTATCGCGGAATCGGTCTCTTGAAGGAACTGGTAGGCCGTTCTTTTGTCTCCTCGCACCGCATGAGCGTGCGCCTGTTGTCCTGCGAGAAAGGCGCGCATTCGGGGCGCGGCGCTCGGCGCGGCGGCAGCGGCGGCATCTGCCAGGCGCACTGCGGGAGATCCGTTGCCCAAGTCTGCGGCCTGTACTGACATGCCGCGCAAGATATGGCAGTACGTGAAATGGTCATCGCTTGCCCCGGCCAGTTCTAGGCCCTTCACGTAGTAATTTTGAGCTAACCTGTGCAGCCCTTCGTCTACCGCCATCCACCCGATGAGATAGCAGAGGAAAGAAGCGGCACCCATCATGTTCTTCCGCACAGCCTCTGAGGCTGGGGCCCGCAAGTAGGGGGCGACGGTGTTCACCAGAAAGGCGGCAGCCATCGGCCTGGCGTGCCGGCCGCCGAATTCGTCGTCCAGCTCTGACAGTCTTTCTGTCATGGCCTTGATCATCTCGACCTCGGGAATCCCGACACGCCGAGTCTCGCCAGCCTGAACAGCTTCCATCCTGCCCACTACGTCCGGCCAGCCGGGCACCGTAAGTGCGACGGAAAAGAGGCTGGCACCTATCACGCTGCGGCGCGATGGGTCCATATCCTGCCTGCTAAGGTCGATCAACCCCTCAACAGTACTCGGCTTCGCCGAGTCGGATATAGGTGCCGGAAATCCTGCCTCACTATGAGTGATCGGACGACCCAGTTTCCGGGAAAGGGCCTCCAGGACAAGTGGCCGAGCTTCCGCTTTCGGGACGTGGCCCTTTAACCACTGGTGCACCGTCTGCGCACTGTACGTCTTGGGCGCGCCTCCCTCGGTACCGACCCGGTTGACCTCCCGGGCGAAGCGCCCCAAGGTCCACCCCGTTTGCCCATACAAGTGTTTCAGGTTCGGGTTGGACTCCGGCCCCATGCCGCCACCTCCTCGTTCAAGAGCATTTGAAGCTTTTGAAAACCGCCGCTCTTGCAACGGTACCGCTCTGAGTAGTGGCGCAGTTGCCTAGAGCGAGGAACCAGCCCGATACGCGCCGTTACCGGCGTAGGCCACGTGTCACACATGAGAGACCCCCGCAGCCGCTCCGAACGGCCCGGGGGCGTGGCCATCAACCACGTGGAGGTTGACGACATGCATGACCTTACGCGCCGTGCACTGATGTGGATGAGTGCACTTCTGGCCTTACGGCCGTCCGGCCGCCACCGTGCTGTCCCGGGCCTCCCCGCGTCGTATCCGGCGCCTTCCCGGCCCGTGGCGGGGGCCGTGGACTCCGCGACTGTCCGGCCCGGACAGGAGCCCCCGCGTCTTCACACCGACTCGCCGACCCTCGAACGGCGCGCCCTCCCCATGCCGCTGGATGGCGAGCTGCCCGCGCTGGTAGGCCCCTACGCGGTGGCCGATGAGCAACGGCGGCAACAGCGGTCGAGGACCGGCCCGCGCGTGGAGTTGATCTGCGCCCCGCATGGGATGGTGGTGATCCGGTGACCGCCAACGGCAATGCCGTGTCCGTTCCGGTTCCCGGCTGCACTCTGTGCGCCACTCCCGGTGATTTCGGGCCCCGCAACCTCAGTGATCCGCGTTCGGGCCTGTGTCCGGCATGTATCGCGGCTGGCAAGCCCACCCGCGACGGCCTTGAGCGGGCCGTCATGATCGTCGCCGGACAGAGCCTCGCCGCCGCTGAAGCCCTGAGCCTGGCCACCGCCGCGCCGGAAGAACTCGCCTACCACCTCGGCGCGGTCAAGCGCGGTCTGCGCGCCGTGCTTCAGCTCCTCGCGCCGGTCGAGGGGACGGGCCGATGAGGGCGGCCAACGGGGGCGAAGAGACTCGCATGACGATGCGCGTCTACACCATGGCGCGCGACGGGATCGTGACCGTACGCCACGCGATGGTGGCCGTCCTGGTCGGCGAGAAGAGCAACCCCTACGCACTGGGCCAGGCGTGGCCTCCGTGCCAGTGCCCCCGTCACCGCGAACACAACCGGCTGGACCGCTTCAGACGGACCTGAGACGGCCGTCCGCCCCTGCACGCCCCTTTGCCCCCGGAAGGTAGCAGGGGCGGACGGTCCCCGGCCTCGGGCGCCGTGCTCCCCGTGGCAGACGATCCGGGGGGCACCCTGAACGCCCCCGGCTATCGAACGACCGAACGGAGCCGCCTCGTGATCTCACACATCACCATCGACCGGCGCGACGCCGCCTATGATCACCACGCCGGACAGGTCGTAATGCCCATGACGGCCCATCACTGTGACGGCCACACCGAGCCAAGGTCGTCTCGTCATGGACCCCGGGCAGGTAGAGGTCTACAGGAACCAGCTCGGGCAGCTCGTCGAAACCGCGTGAAAGCGCGGAAGCGTCGTGAAGGCTGCGATCCGCACGACCTAGCCACCGTGTTTTCGCCCGAGGACGCCGTCACGGGCGAGATAGGCCCCTGCCGGGAGCGGCATCCTCGAGCGTCGGCCCACTCAGCGGTAGCGGGCGGCCCGGCGGCGCCGGGAGGGCTCGGTCACGTCGAGCACTACCCCGGCACCCGCGCCTGGAGTTTCGTCCCAAGCTCGGATCTTGGCCGCGACCCGCTTCAGACGCGCGTCGCCCGGAGGCACGGTGAGGTAGAACAAGCCCTCGTAGGGACGGCGATCCTCGCCACCCCAGCGGACGATGCCTTCGGTGTCGGCGATGATGTCGCGGATGATCAGCTGCTGTCCGGAAGTGAAGCCGCCCCGTACACCGGGCGGGTAGAAGTCCGGCCGGATCACGATGGCGGTGCCGGACGCCCGGTTCGCCTCCGGGAGCTGGCTGTCGCGGACCGCCGACGGTGCCACCCAGCCCTCGATCGGGTTTGGCTCGCCGTGCAGACCGAGGGTGGCGACCTCGTAGTGGAAGCGGCGGATCACATGAACAAGGACCGTTTCGGTGTCTCCCTTGCGCACGGGAACGTTCAGGCCGGTACCCGGCACGGGACGCGTCGCGATGTCACCGCCGTCGTCGGTGCCCTTCTCCATCTCCCACCGGTTGGCGGACGGCCGGCCAGTGAGAAGGCGGCGGCGACGGGCTTCGACGCGGCGCAGCGCCTCCTTAAGTTCGTCGTTTCTGAGGGGCTGCGGCGCGGCGAGGGCCGGGGCGGCGAGGAGACCGGTGGAGGCGAGGGCCGCGGCGACGGTGACACCTGCCGCAGCCGTTAGAGCGTGTCTACGGGGCAAGTCGGTGGGGCTCAACAGGTCAGCCTTTCTTCCGTGTTGTCGGGCGCTGTTTGAGGTGGAGAAGGGCAGAGACGAGGGCGCAGGCGAGTGCGAGCAGCAGCAGGACGGCGATGGACGGGTTGATGTAGTCGGGGATGACGACGGAGTAGTCACGGCCGTCCGACGCCTCACAGACGAGCCGTAACGGGATGAAGTCGCCTCTGCGGCCCACCAGGCGCGGAATGTCTGCTGGGCGTTGCCGCTCGCACGCCTCGGCCTGTTCCTGGTCTTCGAGGAAGAGGACGTGGAGACACCCCCACAGATAGAGAGCGAGCGCTGCGGTGATCGTCGCCAGGGACACGTCCCGCCACCCCATGAACGGGACGTATCGTCGACGGACCGGTTGTGTGAACCGCGAACAGAGGTATCCGGTGAGGCCCAGCAGGGTCGCCGCACCGGCGAGCAAGATGGCGGACAACGCTGCGAAGTTGTGCCCTTGCCAAGGATTGGATGCCGTGATCATGACCTGTCAGGACTCGCGAATGATGCGGTTGTACTTCTCGAAGATCGCATAGAGCGGCATCCGCAGCTGCGCGTGGGCCTCTGCCTCGCTGCCGAAGCCCTGGTAACGGCGGAGGATCTCGAAGATCTCCGTGTCGTTGTAGTCGAGGGTTGGGCGGCGGATCGGGGTCTCCTCATGGTCGCCCGCCTTTCCGTCGGCTGCCCAGATGTGCAGATGTGGGACGGTGCTCAGATTGAAGAGGTTGTCCTGGTTACACTTTTGCCACCTGGCCCACCTGTCGCTCTCGGAGGTGGAGTCGAGGATGTCATCCTCCAGAAGCCCCGCTCGGATCGAGTTGTTCCGCGACAGGATGCATGTGCGCCCCGAGACCTTGGCGACGCCAGTGCTGCTGTCGACCGTCTCATTGATGACTGGCAGGTCCTTGGCCCAGTCCGGGATGATGCCGGTGTGGTAGAACACCACGCCAGCGTCCTCCGCCAGGTCCTTGTAGCTGTAGTGGCAGAACTCCCAGAAGGCCGAGGTCTGGATGAGAGCCTTGCGCATGCGGTACCTGCGGGCCGCCGATGTGATGGCGGCGTCGTAGTTCATGATCGTTTCGAGGCACTGCCGCCGGGTGTAGATGTAGCCCGTTCCGCCGGGTCTGTTGATCGACTCCATGTAGTCGTCGATCTCCTTGAGGAAGGCCGACCAGTAGTCTAGGTCGAAACCGATGTCGAGCTTCTGTGAGGGCGCGGGGTGGAAGTCGCCCTGGCCGGTGTCGCGGCCGGAGGCGATATTGTTGTCGATCTCGATACGGCCGTCACCGGAGCCGACTGCTTTGGTGACGATCTGGTCGAAGGCCCAGTTCTCCGGCATCGCGTAGCCGAGGTTGCCGGAGAAACCGGATGACATGTCGGACACAAAACTGGTGTCCGCGTAGCCTTCCTCGGAGATTCGAGAGCATGCGTTGCGTGGGCCGTAGACCCCGATCTTGTAGGGGCTGCCCAGCTGGCCCATCTGCTCCTTGATGCTCCGGAAGTACGGCAGGATGTGCGAGGTGACCTCGTCATTCACTGCGTCGTAATCGACCGCGAAGTAGATGCGTGACCCCGGCTTAAATCCGTGCTCCTCCGCCTTGAACGCGGCGTTCATACAATCCGCGGCGCCCTGCGCCACGCTGTAGTAGTCAACTGAGCGCGCCCACGTCTGGTAGATCGGGAAGCAGCGCAGCCCGTACTCCTTGATGGTCGCGAGCTCACCCGGCTGGATCTCCTTCTCGGGCAGGTCGGTGGTGGAGGGGTTGTACAGGTAGCGGCCGATGTACTTGTAGCCGGCGTCCTTCAGAGCCTGCGCGCGGGCGGGGGTTATCTTCGTGACGCCGTCGCACGCCTCGCCCTGGCGGGTCTGGTCGCCGTAGGAGACCAGTAGGGAGGACCAGGTCCGGAAGTCGGCCTGCCCGTTGACGGTGAGCTTCATGAACCCCTGAAATGCCCTGGCGCTGTCGGATAGAGAGGAGGTGAACGAGGCCGAGAAGGACACTGGTCGCTTGTTGAGCACCATGGCGGCGGTAAAAAGCTGCACCCATACCCCGGAAGAACCAGTGGACAGCGTGTGACTCTTCAGCCCGGACTGTGTGCCGGGGCCGAAGACACCGTTTGCGACACCGTCGGCCATACCCAACTCGTATTGGATGGCCAGGATCATCGACTTGGCGACGTCACGGGAGTGGTGACCGTCGCAGGGGATGACGTAGTAGTCCTTGCGGAGGACGTACCGGCCGTTCAGCCACTGCTGGATGGAACGGATGGTCTCCGAGCCGTCGTTGACGGTGACGTAGGCGTCCATGTTGAACAGGCCCTTGACCACTTTTGGCCACAGGGAGCTGCCCGGATACGTGCCGCTTACGCCCATGTTCTGGTTCAGCTTTGCCACCGCGTCCTTGACACGGGAGTTGTACTTGCCGTCGATGTCACCGCCGTCGTAACCCTTGCAGTACAGCGCCGACTGGATGATCCGGCAGAAGTTCGCCGACGGGATCGTGGTCTCGTCAAGCTTGCCGTACTTCTCTTGGAGCGCTGAAAGGGTGCCCGGGCCGAAGTTATTCGATAGAACAGTGATGCCCATCTCGTACTGTAAGGCACGAGTGAGGGCGTACATGACAGTCCAGCCGGTCTGACCGTTCTCGTCCAGCTTGGATATGCCGAGGGTGGCGCCATTCCCATATGTAGTGTTGATGAATCTTTGAGCGCGACGCACCATTTCGTCAGCCATTGAGTTCCTCTCATGGACGAACGGGTTGTGATTGCGCATATAGGGTGAGCTCTGGTTGGTGCGTGGACCACGACGTCGCCCGGACATCTGCCGAGCCGGCGGGTGGCCGGCTGGTACGGCTTGGCGGGAGCGGAGCGAGGAGTTGCCGGTCGAATGGCGTGGGGCAAGGCAGGCGCCGGGCCCTGCTGGCCGTCCGGCCCGCAGTGACCGCAGGCCGAGTCGACCGCCGCGTGGATTCAGGCCGGACGACCGCCATCGGTCAGTGGAATCGGCGCTCCAGGGACGCTCTCGAGTGAGGGGCCGCGTATGGCGGCGGTCTCGGGGCGTCCGCGAGCAGGTGAGAAGCCTGAGGTCGTGCCCGGCACAGTGGTGTCGCCGCAGTGAACGAATTGTCCACCACTGATGGCCTGCATGACTGCCCCCCTGGATCCCGGCGATTGCCTGCCCCCGCGAGCGCCCCCCGGCTCCTCGCTGCAGCCGAAACCTAAATCACCCGGGGTGGTGAGGAGAAGGTGCCCCGAGCGCGACAGAGTGCGTGGGGTAGAAGATGAGTGTCACCAAGAGTGACGCGGATGGTGGAATGATTCGCTTGCATCCATTCGCGCCTTTTAAGTTGATTGCCCAATTTGGGCATGGGTGTCGCCAGCGATACTCGGACACTTGATCGAGTGCCGGTCCGCAGCTTCGGTGTGGCCGGCTTGCCCCTTAGTGGCCAAGGCGATCGACGTCTCTTGACATCACCAATGAGCGGCTCGTCGAGGGTTGAATTTTCGCCAGGCTGCTCATCTGTGCTGTCGTCAAGCGCGCTTCACGTATCGGCGAGCAAAGGGTAACCAGCCGTGTGCGTGTGTCGTTGGTCACAATTCGAGGTTTGGAGCGTCCTTCTCTGGACTGATGGAGAGGACGAGGCAAGCGGCCTGGGCGTGGACACTCAAAGATTGGAAACCGCCATGGCTGTGCTCGCGAACCACTTCGCTTTGCCTGCGCGCGGGGCCCGTGAACCAAGAAACGGGCACCTAGCGCATCCATGAGGCGTGGCTTCGGGATAGGGACGGCACGGCATCGGCCCTTCCGGCGTCGAAAGCCCCCCAACTGGTGGAATGGCGTTCAGGACCGGTGGCCAGAACGGTAGGGGCTCCGAATGATGGATGACCGCCACAGTGGGTCCGCAAGGAGGGAACGTGAAATTCCGATTTGTTGCTCGGGCTGAGCCCGGCGGAGCCCAACTGCGTTTTGATGCGTGGTGCTCTGGGGAAGCTTGACACTGCGGATCGTACGCACATACGATGCCGTTTAATCAAAAGCCAGGCTGCCGGGTTTCGTGCAAAAAGTACAGCCAACCTCTTGTTGTGGAGGTGCAGCCAGCGTATAGCCCAGTGGCGGGTGCTCTTCACTTCGGCCATTGATCTTTGTGCGCCATGCTTTGCGTCTTACGAGGAAAGAAACTCATTCGTTCATCGCCGCAACGCAGGGAGAACATTTCCTCTCGTTGCATACAAGATGGGATTAAGTTGTGAAGTCAATTACCCGTGTTGTTGTCGTTGGCTCGGCTGCAGTTGTTTTGGCGACGACTATGTCTACCAGTGCCTTCGCTGAAGACGTACACGTCACCTCTTTCGATTTCGGTGCCCGGGCGACTTGGCGTCCGTACGGTGATCACTTGGAGATCACCGACTTAGAAAAGGATGGACATTCGGCCATCGGAAGTTACCAGATGGGCTCCGACACGTATTACTACTGGAACACGAACGGGCAAGGTACGACCCGGTACGTCAACCTTAATCTCCCCGAGAACAGGGCTGTTGGTATTGCCGCGGCGACAGGTGACTACCAGGGAACGCCTACGGGCGGCCTCAGATGGTCGACGCTTGCTGTTACAAACGGCTACACCTCGTAATGCGCTAATAGTCGGCAGGAGTCACGTACCTCCTCCTCCTAGATGCTACTGCAAGAGTCTGCGACTGTGCTGACCTGGTCGCGTATACGAAGGGCTAGAGGTTCAATTCCGCTCGCGGGACGGTCTTGATTGGATCGTCCCGCGAACGTATGCCCGCACGGCGCGTTCTAATTTTTTGCAGGCTTGAAGTTTGTCGCTCATTGATGTGGAGAAAGCAGTGACGGTTGGGAAAATGGTGGCTTGTGTTGGCGGCGCCATGGCGGTTGTGCTATTCCTGTCCGCATGCGGAGGGTCAAACTCGAAGGCGTCATCAAAGAAGCGGACGACTGTAGTCAAGAGAGATCCTGCAGTCGGCGAGGATTTACAGAAGGCAATCCAAGGCGCGGTCAAGTCTGGGCTTGGCTATTCTGTCCGTAGCGCGAAAGGCGGAGGTCGATCCATCGATATGAAATCGTTGGATCAATACGAGGTTTGCTTCGAAAGGTCTGTTCCGACGATGCAGGCGGTTATGTTTTATGTAGTGCCGGTGTTGGAGGAGTGCCCCCAGAAGGTTGGCAGGTAGGTATCGCCTTGGAGGGCACCGAATATCTCGGGGAAGTCCGCTGGAAGTATTTGATCGGACATCGCGTTGTGTGGCGATATCGGATGTTAAGCGCAGTCCATCGGCTATACCGATGAAGACAGCAACCGTCACGCACCCCGGTCCCCAACCGGAGCAAGCCTAAGCTCGATCTTGCATTTGGGCTCGTCAGCTTGCTGACGGGCCGGCAGCCCGTCGGCGAGCGAGTCCACCAGCGAGTCGCCCTTGTCGTCCCCGTCGGCCAGTGAGTCGACGAGCGAGCCCGCCTGACCCATCCAGTTCGGCCTCGGCCGACGGTGACGGCGGCCTCCTCCGCAGAGACCAGGAGTGACGGCCGGTGCGGGCGTGCCGAGGGGCACGCCCGCACCGGATCACAGAGCCCTACGGCCGCACGGTCAGAAGTTCTCCTCGAGCTGGCTCTTCAGCATCGCGAGGGCGAAGAAGCCGTAGAAGCCGATGGCCAGCAGCATCATGCCCAGCCGTGGCCCCCGCAGCCGTACGGCGGCCGGCAGATCGCGGCGGTTGAGCCGGATCAGCAGCGCCGTGTAGACGAGGGTGACGATGGAGGCGGTGCAGGTGGAGATGGTCAGCAGCACGATCGGCTGGTTCACCCCGGACAGCAGGATCGCCGAGCCGATGGCGACCTCGGCCCACACCACCGCGAAGTACAGCCGTCCCTCGGTCCAGAAGGCCGCATCGCGCAGGTAGTTGCGCTTGGCGAAGTCGCTGACCACCCGTCCGATGATGTCGAGCAGACCGATCGAGGCGGCCCAGAGCGAGACCGTGGCCACCGCGAAGAACAGGATCTTCAGCCAGTCGCCCACCTGCTGCCCCAGCAGATCGCCCTGGAGCCGCAGGAACTCCGGGCTGTTCTCCACGTCGTCGCGCCCGAAGAGGGTTTCGTACGCGAGCATGCTCATCAGCCCGATCGTCACCAGGCAGATGACGAAGAACGACAGGATGTGCTCGGTGTTGGCCCGCCGCCACCACACCCGCCAGCGGGCCAGATTGGCCTCGTCCTGCGGAAAGGCGTAGCGGTCGGCGCCGGATGCCTCCGACTGGCCGGTGATCGGGGAGACCAGCTTGGGGACATGGGCGCCCATGCCGTAGCCCTTGTCCCGGATCCAGTTGCTGAGCACCAGGTTGTGCACCCCGCCCGCCCCGGCGGCGCCCAGCGCGCTGAGGATCATGGTGAAGGTGATGCCGTCCGGGATCCGGCCGGCGCCGGTGACGGTCTTCTCGCCCGCCGTGGTCCATGTGTGCCAGCCGATGACGGCGACCGCGACGACGGCGAGGAAGAACAGCGTCAGGATGACCTTGACCAGTTCGACCTTCTCGATCGTGCGGTAGACCACCGGTGAGACGGTCAGCACCACCCCGAAGCCCACCAGCGAGCCCACGGTGATCCAGACGACATCGCCGCCGCCGGTCAGATAGGTGAGCACGGTCGATCCGGAGGTGGCCCAGCCCGGCCAGACGTACTGGAACGCCCCGGCCAGGCAGATCAGGATGCCCCACGCCTTGGACCAGCGGGAGAATCCGGCGACCACGGTCTGCCCGGTGGCCAGGGTGTAGCGCTCGATCTCCAGGTTGATCACCGTCTGGATGGCCAGGGTCACCACCGCGAGCCACAGCAGCCCGAGCCCGCCGACCGAGGTCAGATACGGCCAGAGGATGATCTCGCCCGCCGCCATGCCGATCCCGACGGCGACGACCCCCGGGCCGACCATCGTGCGCAGCGGTGGTGGATCGGGCAGATCGAGACAGTCGGGCGGGGCGGCGGTGGGGGACGGGCGCTGGGCGGACGGTGTCGACGACGCTGACGACATGGCGGCTCCTCGGGGGACGGCGAGGCCGTATCCGGACAGGGGGGTCGGGGGATTCAGCGGGTGCGGGCGTGCTGGGCGGCCAGGCGTACGGGCGCGTTGGCCGCGCCGTAGCCCTGGTAGCCGTCGATCCGCTGGACGATCTCGAAGAAGACCCGGCCGACGGTGGCCGTGTACAGGTGCAGGAAGGTGCCGCTGTCGTCCCGGTCGTAGAGCAGGCCGAGTTCCCGCAGGGTGCGATGGAGCGCGGGGGCCAGTTCATGGCGCGCTTCGAGGTCGTCGTAGTAGTTGTCGGGGATGGGCAGCAGGGGCGCGCCGCGTTCCCGCAGCCGGCGCGCGGTGGCGACGATGTCGCGGCTGTGCAGCGCGATGTGCTGCCACAGCGAGCCGGACGGGCCCGAACCCGGGCGGATCTGGGCCACGTTGAGCGCGAGCCGCACCGAGCCGTCGGCGCCTGAGACGGCCCGGCTGCGCAGCAGCCCGTACGGATCGGCCAGTTCGAGGGACTCGTGCGGCCGCAGCCCCAGGACGGTGCGGTAGAACAGCGACGCCTCGTCGAAGTGGTGCCGGGGCTGGGTGAGCGCCACATGGTCGATGCGGGTGATCCCGGCGGGGGCGGCGGAGGCGGCGCGTGGCGTGAAGTCGCCGGTCCAGCTGGGGTGGTCGGGGTGTTCGGTGCGGCAGAAGAAGAGCTCGGTGGAGTCGGGCGCGGCGACCGCGTCCAGCGGGGCGTCCGCCACGGCCCGGTGGCGCGGCAGGACGGGGGCGAGCAGGGCCCGCGCCCGGCCCGCGGACGCGGCCGGGTCGGGGGTCTCCAGGCCGATGGCGGCGAGCGCCGATTCGGGGTGCCCGGTGGTGGCGTCGAGGCCGGAGTTGAGGACGATACGGGCGTCGCCCTGCTCCCACAGCTCCACGGGCTTGGAGTGGTGGCGGCCGGTGCGGGCGAAGCCCAGCTCGGTCAGCAGCGCGGGCAGCTCGGGGCCGGTGGAGGCCAGTTCGGCGAAGGCGAAGCCGGTGGGGACGGCGGGGGCGGGCAGATCGGTGCGGCCCGCGGCCTCCTCCAGGGCGATCAGCGAGCGCAGCGCGTCCACGGCGGTACGGGCGGTGTCGCCCTGCCGGAAGACGTCGTTGAAGACCTCCAGGGACAGCAGCCCGCCGTAGCCGGTCCGCAGCACGTGCTCCAGCAGCCCGGCCACGTCGAGGCCGCCCTGGCCGGGGAAGCAGCGGTAGTGGCGGCTCCACTGGAGGACGTCCATGGCCATCAGCGGGGCGTCGGCGAGCTGGAGGAAGAAGATCTTCTCGCCGGGGATCTCCTCGATGCCCTTGGGGTCCGAGCCGCGCGAGAGGATGTGGAAGCTGTCCAGGCAGGTGCCGAGCGCCGGGTGGTCGGCCTGCCGGACGATCCGCCAGGCGTGGTCGTAGGTGTTCACATGCCGCCCCCAGGCCAGCGCCTCGTAGGCGATGCGGATGCCGTGGGCGGCGGCCCGCTCGGCGAGGAGGCGCAGCTGCTCGGCGGCGAGGGCGTCGTCGTCGAGGGCGGCGGGGGAGACGCTGGAGCACACCAGCATCAGATCCGCCCCGAGCCGCTCCATGACCGCGAACTTCTTCTCGGCCCGGCGCAGCGTGCGGGCCAGGAGGTCCTCGGGCACGGCCTCGACGTCGCGGAATGGCTGGAAGAGGTCGATGGCGAGGCCGAGTTCGGCGGCCCGGTCCCGGATCCGCTCCGGTGACAGGGGGCTGGCCAGCAGGTCGTTCTCGAAGATCTCGACCCCGTCGAAACCGGCGGCGGCGATGGCGGTGAGCTTCTCCTCGAGGGTGCCGCTGAGGCATACGGTGGCGATGGACTTGCGCATGATCAGCCTCCGGCGGGGAGCTCGAGCAGATCGGAGAGGTCGGTGAGCATCCGTGTCGCGTCGGGTTCGCGGCCGGTGAAGAGGCGGAAGGCGTCGGCGGCCTGGAAGACGGCCATGCCGCCGCCGTCCAGGGTGCGGCAGCCGGCCGCGCGGGCGGCTGCCAGCAGCGGGGTCTCCAGCGGGCGGTAGACCACCTCGGCGACCCACAGTCCGGCCCGCAGCAGCTCCACGGGCAGCGGCAGCCCGGGGTGGGCGGCCATTCCGGTGGGGGTGGCGTGCACCAGCCCGTCGGCGCCGCCGACGGCCGCCGGGAGCCCGGCGGGTGCGACGGTACGGACCCGGGCGGCGCCGAACCGTGCCGCCAGCGTCCCGGCGAGCCCGGCGGCCCGTGCCGGATCGGTGTCGGCCAGCGTCAGCCGGTCGGCGCCGACGGTCAGCAGGGCGTGGGCGACGGCCGAGCCCGCCCCGCCCGCGCCGAGCAGCACGATCTCGCCGGTGGGCGCGTCGGGCAGACCGCGGGCGAAGGAGCGGGCGAAGCCGGACCCGTCGGTGTTGTGGCCGATGGCCCGGCCGTCCTCGCCGAACACCACCGTGTTGACCGCGCCGAGCAGCGCGGCGTCCTCCGACAGCCCGTCGAGGTGCCCGATGACCGTCTGCTTGCACGGGTGGGTGATGTTGAGCCCGTCGAAGCCCAGCCGGGCGGCGGCCCGCACCAGCTCGCCGACCCCGTCCGGGCCGAGCCCCAGCGGATCGATGTCGATCAGGCGGTAGAGGTACCGCAGCCCGTGGCGGTCGGCCTCGCGCTGGTGGAGGGCGGGGGAGAGGGAGGGGCCCACTCCGGATCCGATCAGCCCGACCAGACAGGACTCCCGCCTCTCCCGGCCCTCCCGCCTCTCCCGGCCCTCCCGCCCCTCCGGGCCCTCCCGCGCCCCGCGTGACTGCCGCGCACTGCCGCGCATACCGGCGGCCTCCCGTCTTCCCGGCTAATGTACGAACTGGTTCGTTAGTAGCGTGGACAGTAAAGGCCCAGGACCGCCCTCTTGGGAACCCCCTGGACGTAGAGTGGCCCCAGCATGAGCGATCAGCCGCCGAAGAACAGCCGTCTCCGCGACGCCGTCCGCACCCAGGCCGAGATCCTGGACGTCGCCACCCGCGAATTCGCCGAACGCGGCTACGCCGGGGCCCGCGTCGACGAGATAGCCGCCCTCACTCGCACCACCAAGCGGATGATCTACTACTACTTCGGCGGCAAGGAGCAGCTCTACATCAAGGTCCTGGAGCGCGCCTACACCGGCATCCGCGAGGCCGAACAGGCCGTGGACGTCACCGGTCTGGACCCCGCCGAGGCCATCCGCCACCTGGCCGAGCTGACCTTCGACCACCACACCGAACACGCCGATTTCATCCGGCTGGTGTCCATCGAGAACATCCACCGGGCCGAGCACCTGGCCAAGTCCGAGACGCTGGCCAAGGCCGGCACACCGGTGATCGACCTGATCTCCGGGATCCTCGCCCGCGGCCGGGAGCAGGGCGTCTTCCGGGGCGACGCCGACGCCGTCGACATCCACATGATGATCAGCTCATTCGCCGTCTTCCCGGTGGCCAACCAGCACACCTTCGGCACCCTCTTCGGCCGCGACCCCCTGGACCCGGGGCGCCGCGCCCACTACCGCCGGATGGTCGGCGACATGGTCGTCGCCTACCTCCGCGCCGGGTCCTGAACCGTACGGTGCGGGACCCGGCGCGACGGGGCGGGACGGCTCAGGACGGCATCGCGAGCTCGAACCAGACGACCTTGCCCGTGGACAGCCGGGTCGCGCCCCAGCGCCGCGCCATCCGGTTCACCAGATACAGCCCGCGCCCGCCCTCGTCGGACGGCCGGGCCTGGCGCAGCCGCGGCAGCTGCGGCACATCGTCGCCGACCTCGCAGCGCAGGACGTCCGTGCGCAGCAGCCGCAGCGTGATGGGCCGCTCCGCGTAGCGCACCGCGTTCGTCACCACCTCGCTGACCAGCAGCTCCACCGCGTCCGTCAGGTCCTCCAGGTCCCAGCGGGCCAGCGCCCGGCGGGCCAGCCGGCGCGCCTGCCCGGCGGTCTGCGCCTTCGGGTCCAGGAACCAGTACGCGACATCGCTGGGCGCGATGCCCTCGAACCGGGCCGCGAGCAGCGCCACGTCGTCGTCGCGGTCGCCGGGGCCGAGCATGTCCAGCACCTCGTCGCACAGCGGCTCCAGCGGCGGCGGGTTGGGGCCGGTGAGCCGGGCGGTGGCGGTCAGCCGCTCCCGCAGCTGCTCGATCCCGGTCCACACATCGCGCATCCGCGACTCGACCAGACCGTCGGTGTAGAGCATCAGGGTGGCCCCGGCCGGGGCGTCCAGCTCGACCGCCTCGAAGTCGACACCGCCGACCCCGATCGGCGCCCCCGGCGGCACCCGCAGCACCTCGGCGCGGCCGCCCCGGTGCAGCAGGAGCGGCGGCGGATGGCCCGCGTTGGCCACCACGATGCGGTGCGCGACGGGGTCGTAGACCGCGTACAGGCAGGTGGCCATGCGGTCGGTGCCCAGCCGCTGGGCCTGCTCGTCCAGGTGGTGCAGCACCTCCTGCGGCGGCAGATCGAGTCCGGCGAGGGTCTGCGCGGTGGTGCGCAGCTGGCCCATGATCGCGGCGGAGGTCATCGAATGGCCCATCACATCGCCGACCACCAGCGCCACCCGGTTGCCCGGCAGCGGGATCGCGTCGTACCAGTCGCCGCCGACCCGCGCGGTCTCGGCCGCGGGCAGATAGCGGCTGGCCAGCCGGACGCCGGTGGGCTGCGGCAGCGAGTCGGGCAGCATGGTGCGCTGGAGCTCGTCCGCGATGTACACCTCGCGCCCGTACAGCACCGCCTTGTCGACGCCGAGCGCGGTGTGGGTGGCCAGCTGGGCGGCCACCAGCAGATCGTCCGGTTCGAACGGCGGCCGGTCCGGGCGGCGTACGAAGACGGCCGCGCCGATCACCCGGCGGCGGCCGCGCAGCGGCGCCAGCACGGTGCGCTGACCGGTCGCCACCGACGGCCCCTCGCCGAGCAGTTCCGGCAGCGCGGCACGGGCGGCCTGCGAGTCGCCGAACACCGGCCGCACCCCGCGCAGCACCTCGGCCAGCGGACCGCCCGCCTCCACCTCGCACAGCTCGGCGGCCGGGCCGCCGCCCACGGCGGGCGACAGATCCGGCTGGGAGGGCAGCAGCGACAGCCGGCCGCTCTCGGTGTCCGGGTCCAGCGGGATCCGGTCGGTGCGGCGCAGCCGCAGCACCACCGGGCCGACCGGGCGCTCGTCGCCGACCGGCAGCGGATCGCGCAGATAGACCAGGATCGCGTCGGCGAAGGTGGGCACGGTGGCCCGGCACAGGCCCAGCACGATCTCGTCCAGGTCGATGCCCCGGGCGATCCGGCGGGTAGCGGCCCCCACGAACCGCAGCCGGTCGCCGCCCCGGTCCCGCGCGATGGCCGCCTCGGCGGCCGCGGTGCCGCCCGCGGGCGGCACCGCGGGCACTCCGCCCTCCGGCGCGCTGTAGGCGACCTCACCCGCCGTGGCGGCCGCCGCGTGAGCCTCGCCAGAGCCGGCCGCCGCGTGGGCCTCGCCGGACCCGGCCGCCGCGTGGGCCTCGCCAGGCCCGGCCGCCGTATGGGCCTCGCCGGACCCGGCCGCCGCGTGGGCCTCGCCGGGCCCGGCCGCCGTATGGGCCTCGCCGGGCCGCTCCGGATGCTCGCCCGCGCCGGTGCCCCGGCGCGCCGCTCCCCGGCCGCGCCCGTCGCCCTGGGCGGCCGGGGGCTGCTCGTCGGGGCCGGTGCCGCCGTTCGCCCCCGGCCGGCGCGACGCGCCTCTTGCGGCATTGCGATCCGCGTCCCACACAGGCTCGCCCTCCGGTGTGCCGTGCTCCGGCTGCGCCGGGTGCTCGCTCTCCGCCGTGTTCCGGCGCTCCCTGCCTCCACCACCGCGCGCCGCGGCGGCGCCACCCCGCCCGTCCGCCCCGTCCGCCCCGTCCGCGCCGTTCCTGCCGCGGCCACGGCGCGCGGGGCCCGTCCGGTCGGCGCCCTCGCCGCGCTCGGGGGCGGCGCCGCGCCCTCTGGCGCGGGGCGCGGGCTCCCCGGCCGGACCCGGGGGCCCGTCGTGCGCCGCCGGTGCGGCGGGCCCGTCCGTGGGGCAGGCCGGACGCGGGCGGCCGTCGCCCGGCTCCTGGCCGGGGGCAGCCGTCTGCCGCACGGCGGTCCGCGGGTCCGGGACCGCGCCGTGCGCGTCGTCGGGCGCGGCCGCGCCCGGGGCGGCGGCAGAGGTGGCCGCCTGCCGCCTGTTGTGGGAGGTGGGGTGCTCCGTCACGCGTGGGTTTCCATCCGTCCGGGGCCGTGCGCCCGCGTCTCGCGGGCGCACCGAGTGTCAGGCACGTCGTCGGCAGTTCAGATAGAGCTGGATCTCGGGTGGTACGTCCGTGCTGGCCGGGGCGTACGCGTGCGAGTCCTCCCCGGCGATCTCGAAGCCCGCATCGCGGACGGCCTGGCGCAGCTCGTCCCGCAGATAACCGGATACCCGGACCGAGTTGCCGAGGAACGGAATGGGGAAGTCGTCGATGTCCGCCTCCACCATGGCGAGCCCCAGCAGCCCCCCGGGTCTTAAGCCGGCGTGCAGGGTCCGGAGCGCGTACGGGATCTCCGGGCGGGGCAGCAGCAGCAGTGTGAAGTAGGCGGCGATGCCGTCGAAGGGGCCGAGCTCCCGGGGGCCTCCGGGGCCGTACCGGCCGCCCACCCGCAGATCGACGATGTCCACATGGTGGAAGGTGGCCTCCGGCACATTGTCCCGGGCCAGCTTGAGCATCCCCGGGGAGATGTCGATCCCGACCACCTCGTGCCCCGCGTCGACCAGCTGACGGGCCGTGGGCAGGCCCGTGCCGCAGCCGACATCGAGCACCCGGGAGCCGGGCGGAAGCGTTTCGGCCAGCCAGCGGCCGGCGTCGAGCTGGCCCTCCTTGTGCGGAAAGGCGTCGTCGTAGCGGTCGCCGATGTGGTCGAAGGCTTCCGCCTGACCGCTGCGGTCCAGTGCGAGGCGGTCGAAGTCCTCGTAGCCCTCGTAACCGTCCCCTTGCTCGTCCTCACCGCTCACGACCCGCCCCTTCTGTGACATTACGTCAGATCTTGCGCATCGCCCGTGACTTGCGCCGGCGTCTGGCTGTCCCGCATGGGCAGTGTTCCGGACGACGATCCTACGTTTGAAACACTGGGACACGACAAGAGGTTCATGACCTCGAGTGTGCCGAGGTGTGCTTCTTGTCCGTACGGCCCCAGTCCGCCGGAAGCGCGGGCACGGACCACGTGGGGTCGGGCCGCCAGTTCTCCCATCCGTCCCGGAAGGGCGCTTCCCAGGACTCGATGGCCGCCGTGGCCGCCCGCCCCGCGGCCCGGACCCGCTCCGCCTGCTCGGGACCCATCAGCCCGGCCCGCTGCGCCTGCGCGAACTCGTCCTCGTCCTTCCATTCCCAGCTGCGGTCGGCGTAGACCGCGATGTCCAGGAAGTGGTCCTCGGAGTCCACTCCGCGGTCCCAGCGGACCAGCGGCTCCTCCAGGTTCACGTACCAGTTCCGGAATCGCCAGCCATGGTCCCAGAACAGCCACACCGACCACGGCTCGCCGGGCCGGGCCAGCTTCAGCACACCGGTGCCGAACCACTGGGACCGCGCGGTGGTCCGCGGCTTGGTGTACCGGGTGGACAGCGGCTCGTGGTGCACCGAGGTGCCGTCGGTGAGCTGCGGCTTGACGCAGACGGTGCCGGGGGCGAGCCAGACGGCGAGCAGCTCCGCGGTGTCCTCGACGACGGTCACGGGACGGCAGATGTGGATGACGTCGGAGGCGTTGGCCCGATAACGCCACATGATGTGGTCGCCCGGTGCCCACCGGGCGGTGTCCGCCGTTCCCGTCGTCTCCACGATGTCCGCTGTCATGAGCAGATCTTAGGTGCGCACGGGCCGCGACGCCGTGACCTATGACGCAACCGGGGGCCAACGCCCGGCTAAGGATGTGTCATGCGCAGGACGTCAAGCGCCTCGTCCAACTGGTCGAGCGTCAGCAGTCCGCGCTCCACATAGCCGGACTCCAGCACCACCTCGCGGATCGTCTTGCGCTCCGCCAGCGACCGCTTGGCCACCTTCGCCGCCTCCTCGTAGCCGAGGTAGCGGTTGAGCGGGGTGACGACGGACGGCGAGGACTCCGCGTACTCCCGGGCCCGCTCGGCGTTGGCGGTGATCCCGTCGATCGTGCGGTCCGCGAGCAGCCGCGAGACATTGGTCAGCAGCCGGATCGACTCCAGCAGATTCTTGGCGATCACCGGGAGCATCACATTGAGCTCGAAGTTCCCGGCGGCCCCGGCCGTGGCGACGGTGGTGTCATTGCCGGTGACCTGCGCCGCGACCATCAGCGTGGCCTCGGGGATCACCGGGTTGACCTTCCCGGGCATGATCGACGAGCCGGGCTGGAGATCGGGCAGCGCGATCTCGGCGAGCCCGGTGCGCGGGCCCGACGCCATCCAGCGCAGATCGTTGGCGATCTTGGTGAGGCCGACCGCGATCGTCCGCAGCTGCCCGGACGTCTCGACCAGCCCGTCCCGCGCGCCCTGTGCCTCGAAGTGGTCCCGGGCCTCGGTCAGCGGCAGCCCGGTGGCGCGGGTCAGCTCGGCGATGACGGCGGCGGCGAACCCGGGCGGGGTGTTGATCCCGGTGCCCACCGCCGTCCCGCCCAGCGGCAGCTCGGCCAGCCGGGGGAGCGAGGCGCGCAGCCGCTCGATCCCGTACCGCACCTGGGCCGCGTAGCCGCCGAACTCCTGACCGAGGGTCACCGGAGTGGCGTCCATCAGATGGGTCCGCCCCGCCTTGACCACCTCGGCGAACTCGGCGGCCTTGCGCTCCAGCGCCTCCGCCAGATGGGCCAGGGCCGGGATCAGATCGCCGGTGACGGCCGCGGTGGCCGCGATGTGGATGGAGGACGGGAAGACGTCGTTGGAGGACTGGCTGGCGTTGACGTGGTCATTGGGGTGCACCGGGCGGCCCAGGCGGTCGCTCGCCAGGGTGGCCAGCACCTCGTTGGTGTTCATATTGGACGAGGTGCCGGAGCCGGTCTGGAAGACGTCCACCGGGAAGTGGTCGTCCCAGCGGCCCTCGGCGACCTCGGCCGCCGCCTCCGAGATCGCCCCCGCGACGTCCTTGTCCACCACGCCCAGCTCGGCGTTGACCAGGGCGGCCGCGCCCTTGATCCGGGCCAGCGCCTGGATGTGCGCCCGCTCCAGACGCTGCCCGCTGACGGGGAAGTTCTCCACCGCCCGCTGGGTCTGGGCGCGCCACTTGGCGTGCGCGGGCACCCTGACCTCTCCCATCGAGTCGTGCTCGACGCGGTAGCCCTCCTGGGGGCTGTCGTCGCGGTGGCTCTCGTCGGTCATGGGGACACCTCCGTCCAGCACAGCGTCTTCACGCCACGCCGTGTTCCCGCGCCCGCTGAGCCGGACTGGTGAGCCCGGTCACCGTACGGCCTCGGGCGCCCGCGGGGTCTCCACCTCGCCGGTGCGCTTGAGTTTCTGCCATGGCAGCAGGGCACCGGTGGCCGCGGTGACGCAGGAGTGCAGTAGCACCAGATACATCAATTGGCGGTAGGCGATCTGCTGCAACGGCAGTACGGCCAGTGCGCGGTAGTTCTCCCGGTCCAACCGGAACGCGTACGCCGCACCCAGTAGCTGAACCAGCAGCAGCGCCGCCCACGCCAGCAGCGAGCGCACCGGGTCCAGGAAGATCACCCCGTAGAGGGTGAAGAGGTCGATCAGCGGCGCGCACAGCGGGGTGAGGATCTGGAAGAGCACCACCAGCGGCATCCCCACCCGCCCGAACCGCCCCGAGGGCCCCCGGTCGATCAGCGAGCGGCGGTGCTTCCACAGCGCCTGCATGGTGCCGTAGGACCAGCGGTAGCGCTGCTTCCACAGCTGGCCGAGGGAGCTGGGCGCCTCGGTCCAGGCGCGGGCGTGCTCCTGGTAGACCACCCGCCAGCCGGCCCGGTGCAGGGCGATGGTGATGTCGGTGTCCTCGGCCAGGGTGTCCGCGCTCATGCCCCCGGCGTCCAGCAGCGCCCGGCGGCGGAAGGCGCCGATCGCGCCGGGGATGGTGGGCATGCAGCGCAGCAGGTCGTACATCCGCCGGTCGAGGTTGAAGCCCATCACGTACTCGATGTGCTGCCAGGCGCCGATCAGCTTCCCCCGGTTGCCGACCTTGGCGTTGCCCGCCACCGCGCCCACCCGTGAGTCGGCGAACGGGCGCACCAGCTCACGGATGGTGGTGGGCTCGAAGACGGTGTCGCCGTCCATCATCACGATCAGCTCGTGACTGGCGTGGGCGATGCCGCGGTTGAGGGCCGCGGGCTTGCCCGCGTTGGCCTGGCGCAGCACCCGTACGTTGGGCAGCCCCATCGCCTCGGCGATGTCGGCGGTGCCGTCGGTGGAGCCGTCGTCCACGACCAGGATCTCGATGGGGTGGGTGGAGGCGGACAGCGACTTCAGGGTGTTGGCGATGCACTCCTTCTCGTTGTACGCGGGCACGATCACGCTGACCGGATCGGTGACCTCCTGCACCCGGCTCCAGCGCCGCCGCTCCCGGGAGCGCCGGTGCCACCAGGCGAGGACCACCATCAGCAGCAGCCGCCCGATCACCGAGAAGCCCACCAGGCCCAGCATCCCCATCAGGAACGGCAGTGCGCTGTGGCTGACCCCGGCCGCCCAGATCAGCGCCCGGCCCTCCCAGACCGGCAGGGCGCGCGCCGGGTGGTTGGCGCTGTGGGCGCCGAGCGCGCCGGTGACCGTGGTGAAGGAGTAGCCCTTCTTCTTCATCCGCTCGATGTACAGCGACAGGGCCCGCACGGTGCGGGCGCGGTTGCCGCCCGCGTCGTGGAAGAGCACCGACGCGCCCTTCCTGCCCTCGGGGGTGGCGTTCTGGACGATCTCCTTCACCGGGGGCCGCTGCCAGTCCTCGCTGTCGGTGTCCACGAACGCGCTGATGTAGCCCTTGGAGCCGATGTGCTGCTGCACCGGCCAGGTGCGGTCGTCCAGCGCGCGGACCTTGGAGGCGTACGGCGCCCGGAACAGCGAGCTGGTGATGCCCGCCGCACCGGCCAGGGCCAGCTGGGACTGGGCCAGTTCGCGGTCCATGCGCCCCTTGCCCTGGTACGACAGGTCGACATGGGAGAAGGTGTGCACCCCGACCTCATGGCCCGCGGCCCGCATCCGGCGGACCAGCTCCGGATGGCGGATCACCATCTGGCCCAGGACGAAGAAGGTCCCCCGCACCTTGTGGCGGCGCAGCACGTCGAGGATCTCCGGGGTCCAGCGCGGGTCCGGGCCGTCGTCGAAGGTCATCGCGATGGTCCTGGACGGGATGGAGTGCTCGGTGGCCTTCCCCCGGCGGTCGAAGGTGATCACCGGGCCGCCCTTGCGCAGCCGGTCGGGGACGGTGCGCGAGGCGTGTGAGCGGTACACCCGGGCGTCGTTGCCGACCTCGGCGTGCAGATAGCCGTCCAGCAGCAGGGTGCACACCAGCGCGAGCAGGGTCGCGAGGGCGAGCACCATCCGGGTACGGGTGCGGAGCTTGCGCGGCTTGACGGTACGGAGCCTGCTCCTGAGCCCGCCGGTGAGCTTGATTCCGCCCGTGAGCCCGAGCCCGAGCCTGAGCCTGAGCCCGAACCTGAGTCCGAGCCTGCCCCTGGCTCCGGGGCCGTCCGTGCGGTGCGTGGCGCGGCGGCCGGAGCCGGTCAGGCGGAACACCGTACGGGGCGTGTCGTCCTGACGGGGCGCGGGGAGCCGGCGGCGCGGCCGCGGCAGCCTCGGCGGTCTGCCGCCGCTCACGGCGCCTCGCCCTCGGCCTTGGGGGCGCCCGGCCCATCGGCCGGGGTGTCGCCTCCGGCGGGCCCCTTGGGGGGCTTGGGCGTATCGGCCTGCGGGGGCTTCTGGGACTGGGGCTTCTGGGGAGACGCGGTGTGGCCGGGCCGTGTGGTGTGGCCGGGGGCCTGCGGGCGGCCGGAGCCCTCGGCGGGCGGCTCGGCCCCGGCGTGGTGCTGCTTCGACGGCGTGTGGGACCCGCCCGTGGGCCGCTTGCCGGGCGGGTGGGCGGCCGGATGTGACGGCGTGTGGCCGGCCTTGTGGTGCTTGCCGGGCCGGTGCCCGGCGGCGGAGTCATGGCCGCCGGGGCGGTGGTGCGCGGGGGAGTGCCGCGGTGCCGCGCGGGGGGCCTTGGGCGGGCCGGGCTGCGGAGGCGCGGGCCGTGGCCGGGTGGTGATGGGGGCCAGGGCGACGGGCTGCCGGGTGTCCCGGTGGTCCGGGCGGCCCGAGGCGTGGCGCTCGCGCCGGTGCTGACGGTCGGTCGGCCCGTACTCGTCGTCCCCGTACTCGTCCTCGTGGCCGTACGCGTGCGCGGCACGCCGCTCATGCGACCCGGAGGGCCCCGAACGCCCCTCGGGGGTGTGCTTCGGCCCCCGGTCGAACGCCTCGGTGGAGACGGGATGTCCGGGGATCAGCGTCTGCGGCGCGAACGGCGTACCGCCCGCGTAGCCCAACCCCAGGACCGCCGAATAGCCGAGGCAGGCGGCTCCCGCGACGACGCCCACATGCCGTACGAGCCGGCCACGGCGCCCGGACAGGTCCACGAACACGGGCCCCTTCCGGGCCACGTCAGCGCGGAGGGGACGCGAAGGCGCGCGCTCGGCCACATCTGACTGAGGATCCATACGGAAGAGGTTAAGGCAGAAAATACGATATGCGACACATAAGTCAAACATGCGGTGTGTCATAGTTCAGTAGGCTTCACCGAATATGCGAGGTTTGACGGGGAGAACGGCACGGGCGGCACCGGCCCCCGGCGCCTCGTACCGGACCACAAGGAGGAGCCAGAGCCATGAGGGCCAGCCCCCGCATGAGCGGAATCGCCGTGGCCGGCGCGGTGGTCTGCGCCACCATCGCCGTATGGGCGGGACACCAGAAGCAGTCGTCCGAGCCGCACGCCGCGCCCTCACAGCCCCGGGCGTCGCAGCCCCCCGCGGCGCGCCCGCCCGCCGAGTTCGTGCCGTACGTCAACGCCTGGTCGGACTCCGGCTATGACATGGCCGCCGCGGCGTCGCGCGGGGTCAAGGAGTTCTCGCTGGGCTTCGTCGTCGCGGGCGACGGCTGCGCCCCGGTGTGGGACGGCGGCACCTCGCTGGAGGACCAGGGGCTGGAGGCCCGGATCGAGGGCGTCCGCCGGGCCGGTGGCGACGTACGGATCTCCTTCGGCGGCGCCGAGGGCACCGATCTCGCCACCGTCTGCACCGACGTCCCCGAACTCGCCTCCACGTACGCCGAGGTGATCGAGCGTTACCAGGCCGCCAGGATCGACTTCGACCTCGAGGGCGAGGCGCTCGCCAACCCCGAGGCGGCCGCCCGCCGCGCCCAGGCGCTCGCGCTGATCCAGCGCACCCACGAGGGCCTGAACATCTCCTTCACCCTGCCCGCCATGCCGGACGGGCTGACCCCGCAGGGCGTCGCCCAGTTGGAGGCCGCCAAACAGGAGGGGGTCATCCTCTCGGGCGTCAACATCATGGCGATGAACTACAGCGGCGACCACACCGGCGACATGGGCGACTACGCCGTCCAGGCGGCCACCGCCGCCCAGGCCCGGATCCGCGAGGTGTTCGGCATGTCCGACGCCGCCGCCTGGAAGATCCTCGCCGTGACGCCGATGATCGGGGTCAACGACGTCACCGGCGAGACCTTCACGCTGGAGGACGCGTCCGGTCTGGCGCGGTTCGCCGCGGAGAAGGGGGTCGGACGGCTGTCGATGTGGTCCGCCGAACGGGACCAGCCGTGCACCCCGGAGATGACCCGGTCCGCCACCCCGACCGCCCCCACGGCCGGTGCCGCGGCCCCCGAGCCGACCGCGGACGTCGCCCCCAACACCCGCTGCAGCGGCGTCACCCAGCGCCCCGGCGCCTTCGAGGCGGCGCTGCGGGGCTGACCGGGCGCGCGGTCCTTGGTCCCAGGCGGAACCCCCGGCGGGGTCGAAGGGGCGGAGCCCCCGGGATGGGACGGGTAAGGGCGGCGGGGGCGCAGCCACGCCCCCGCCGCCCCGCAGGCGTTACGCCACCCCCGGCCCCCGCACCGGAATACTCGTGAACGTCGGCTGGGGCGCCGGGTCCTGGAAGAAGTCGTTCCCCTTGTCGTCCACCACGATGAACGCCGGGAAGTCCTCGACCTCGATCCTCCAGACCGCCTCCATGCCCAGCTCCTCGTACTCGAGGACCTCGACCTTCTTGATGCAGTCCTGGGCCAGCCGCGCCGCCGGGCCGCCGATCGAGCCCAGGTAGAAGCCGCCGTGCGCGGCACACGCGTCGGTGACCTGCTTGGAGCGGTTGCCCTTGGCCAGCATGACCTTCGAGCCGCCCGCCGCCTGGAACTGCTCGACGTACGCGTCCATCCGGCCCGCCGTCGTCGGCCCGAAGGAGCCCGAGGCATAGCCCTCGGGGGTCTTGGCCGGGCCCGCGTAGTAGACCGGGTGGTTCTTGAGGTACTCGGGCATCTCCTCGCCCGCGTCCAGCCGCTCCTTGATCTTCGCGTGGGCGATGTCCCGGGCGACCACCAGGGTGCCGGTCAGCGAGAGCCGGGTCTTGACCGGGTGCCTGGTCAGCTCGGCCAGCACCTCGTCCATCGGCCGGTCGAGGTCGACGGCGACCGCGTCCAGGTCCGGGCCCGCGCCCTTGACCAGCTCCTCCTCCGTCGTCTCCGGCAGGAAGCGCGCCGGATCGGTCTCCAACTGCTCCAGGAAGACGCCCTCCGGCGTGATCTTGGCGAGCGCCTGGCGGTCGGCGGAGCACGAGACCGCGATCGCGACCGGGCAGGAGGCGCCGTGCCGCGGCAGCCGTACGACCCGCACGTCATGGCAGAAGTACTTGCCGCCGAACTGCGCGCCGATCCCGATCTTCTGCGTCAGCTCGAAGACCTTCTCCTCCAGCTCCTTGTCGCGGAAGCCGTGGCCGGTCGGCGAGCCGGAAGCGGGCAGCTCGTCCAGATAGTGCGCGGAGGCGTACTTCGCGGTCTTCAGCGCGTACTCGGCGCTGGTGCCGCCGACCACGATCGCCAGGTGGTACGGCGGGCAGGCGGCCGTGCCCAGCGAGCGGATCTTCTGCTCCAGGAACTTCATCATGGAGCCCTCGTTGAGGACCGCCTTCGTCTCCTGGTAGAGGAAGGACTTGTTGGCCGAGCCGCCGCCCTTGGCCATGAAGAGGAACTTGTAGGCGCCGCCGTCGGTCGCGTACAGCTCGATCTGCGCGGGCAGGTTCGAGCCGGTGTTCTTCTCCTCCCACATGGTCAGCGGGGCCATCTGCGAGTACCGCAGATTGAGCTTGGTGTACGCGTCGTAGACACCGCGCGAGAGGGCCTCCTCGTCACCGCCCCGCGTGAGCACGTTCTGCCCGCGCTTGCCCATGACGATCGCCGTGCCGGTGTCCTGGCACATCGGGAGCACCCCGGCGGCCGCGATGTTGGCGTTCTTCAGCAGGTCCAGCGCGACGAAGCGGTCATTGGCGCTGGCCTCCGGGTCGTCGAGGATGCGGCGCAGCTGGGCGAGGTGGGCGGGGCGCAGATAGTGCGAGATGTCGTGCATCGCCTCGGCCGCGAGCTTGCGCAGCGCCTCCGGCTCGACCTTCAGGAAGGTGCGCCCATCGGCCTCGAAGGTGCTCACGCCCTCGGAGGTCACCAGACGGTACGGCGTGGTGTCCTCTCCCAGGGGCAGCAGGTCCGAATAGGCGAAACCAGGGTGGGCAGGGCGGGAGACGGGGGACATCGCGGCCATTCCTCACTCGACAGGGCTTGGGCTGACTTCGTCGACAGCGCGTCCATAAGCGTAGAACGGGGCCGCGGGAGGGGGCCTGTGAGGTAGGGCTCAGTGGTCAGTCGTAGGTCAGTAGTAGGGGAAGGATCAGGGATCGACCACTAGTCGCGATAGATCGCGACTGGGTACGCTGAGCCGGTGGATGAGCAGCAGCCCGTGCCCTTGACCAAATCCGCCCCCGCTCCGGCGCCCAGGGCCGCGTCGGCCCCGGCGCCCGCTTCTGCCGCGCCAGCTTCTGCCGCGCCCGCTTCTGCCGCGCCCGCGCCCGCGCCCGTCGCGGAGGCGGAGCTCCGCGCGTCCGACGCGGATCGCGACCGGATCGCGGACATCCTGCGGGAGGCCCTCGCCGAGGGGCGGCTCCAGCCGGAGGAGCACGCCGAGCGGATCGACGCGGTGTATCGCGCCAAGACCCTCGGCGAGCTGGAGCCCCTGGTGCGCGATCTGCCCACCGCTCCCACCCGCGGCGCCGCCTCCGCCGCCGCGCGCGACGCGGGGTCGGGGTGGCCGCGCTCCCTCCCCGAGTCGGAGAACCTGGTGGCGGTCTTCGGCGGTTCGACGCGCAAGGGCCGCTGGCGGGTCAGGCGCCGTACGAACGCCCTGGCGGTCTTCGGCGGCGTCGAGATCGATCTGACCGAGGCGGTCTTCGAGCAGCAGGAGATCGTCATCCATGTCGTGGCCGCTTTCGGCGGGGTGGATATCAAGGTCCCGGAGAACGTCTCGCTGCGCGGTTCGGGCGCGGGCATCCTCGGTGGTTTCGACGTCACGACGTACGAGGCGCAGGATCCCGACGCACCGGTGATCCACGTCACCGGGTTCGCCGTCTTCGGCGGTGTGGAGGCCAGGCCCAAGCGGGGTAAGCGGCTGAAGAACCTGCGAGCATAAGCCCTGAAGAAGGGGTGTGCACGGGGAAGTTCCGGGTGGGACAACGGTGTGCATAAGCGCGCGCACAGCGGGTAAGGCTTGGTGCATCGTCTCTCGTACGGCTGATGGGGGTGCTCACGGGGCCGTACACCTCGAGGCGGGCAAGGGTGACCACCGGAGCCGTCGTCAGGAGTAGACCGTGCTGCAACCGCATCAGCCCCTGCTGGAAGCCGCCGTGCCCCCGCAGCGCGTCCCCGCGCGGGATCAGGCCGGCCCCTGGCACTCGGAGGCGGTGTGCCGACGGGACGAGGCCGGGCTGTTCTTCGCTCCCTCCAAGGAGCCCACGGCTGCCAGGCTGTCGCGGGAGGAGGCCGCCAAGCGCGTCTGTGCGCGCTGCCCGGTCATGGTCGAGTGCCGGGAGCACGCACTGCTGCAGCCCGAGCCGTACGGAGTGTGGGGCGGGCTGACCGCGGCCGAGCGCCGGGTCGTGCTGGCCCGCCGCCGGCGCCGGGAGGCGGAGCTGCAGCGCGCGGTGCGGGTCGCCGCCGCCGGCTGAACTCTTCGGGACCTGGGCCGGGCACCGCCGGGAGGCGGGACCCGGCCCTTGTCATGCGGCGTCTGTCATACGGGGTTCGTCATGCGGGGGCTGCGATGCGAGGTCTGTCATGCGGCGTCCGCTGAACGCCGCCTCGGTTGAACGCCGCCTCGGCTGAGCGCCGCCGTCACCTCGCTCAGCTCGGCCGTTCGAAGTCGACCGAGGCGTAGGCGCGCAGCTTGGCGAGCCGGTGGGTGGAGTCGATCTGCCGGATCGTCCCCGACTTGGACCGCATGACCAGCGACTGGGTGGTGGCGGTCTCCGCGCGGTACCGCACCCCGCGCAGCAGATCCCCGTCGGTGATGCCGGTCGCGACGAAGAACACATTGTCGCCGCTGACCAGGTCGTTCGTCTCCAGGACCTGGTCGAGGTCGTGGCCCGCGTCGAGGGCGCGCTGCCGCTCCTCGTCGTCCTTGGGCCACAGCTTGGCCTGAATGGTGCCGCCGAGGCACTTGATCGCGCAGGCCGCGATGATGCCCTCCGGCGTGCCGCCGACGCCCAGCAGCAGATCCACACCGGTGCTCTCGCGCGCGGCCATGATCGCGCCGGCCACATCGCCGTCGGAGATGAACTTGATCCGGGCGCCCGCCTCCCGGATCTCCTTGACGATGCCCTCGTGACGGGGGCGGTCCAGGACCACCACGGTGACGTCCTCGGGGCTGGACTTCTTCGCCTTGGCGATCCGGCGGATGTTCACGCCGGGGGGCGCGGTGATGTCGACGAACTCGGCGGCGTCGGGGCCGGTGACCAGCTTGTCCATGTAGAAGACGGCCGACGGGTCGAACATGGTGCCGCGCTCGGCGACCGCGAGGACGGAGACGGCGTTGGCCATGCCCTTCGCGGTGAGCGTGGTGCCGTCCACCGGGTCCACGGCCACGTCGCACTCCGGGCCGGTGCCGTCGCCCACGCGCTCACCGTTGAAGAGCATCGGGGCCTCGTCCTTCTCCCCCTCTCCAATGACGACGACGCCGTTCATCGAGACGGTGTGGACGAGGGAGCGCATGGCCTTGACGGCGGCGCCGTCGGCGCCGTTCTTGTCGCCGCGGCCCACCCAGCGTCCGGAGGCCATGGCACCCGCCTCGGTGACCCGGACGAGTTCCAGGGCGAGGTTGCGATCGGGAGCCTCGGGGCTGACCTCTAGCTGGGACGGGAGATGGTGCTCGGTCATCGGAGCGCACCTTTCTGTACGGCGACGGACCGTGAGGGCCCCTCCGCCCCGCGAGGGGGATCAGGAGGGTGAGGGTGTTCATGACTTTATCCGCTGATTGGCTAAGTGAGCAGATAGCCCCACGCATGAGCGCGGCCCTGTTGCGAGGTGCGGCGACCCCATGAGGGACGATAGGGGGCGTGGCAGGTATGCGTGGCAAAGAGACGGTCCGGGACATGGTGCTGTCGCTGGCGGCGATCGGCGTCGTCGCGGCGGCCATCTACCTCTTCGGTATCCCGCATGACGAGGGCCCCAAGGGCGCCGGGGTGAAGACGGTGAACTACCGCGTGGAGCTGGCCACGGCCCGCCGCGCCGCCCCGTACCCGGTCGCCGCCCCCGATCCCGGGACCCTGCCCAAGGGCTGGCGCGCGACCTCGGTGACCTACCGCCCGGCCGCCGCGGAGGACGGCGCGCTCTGGCACCTCGGCTTCCTCGACCAGAACGAGGAGTACATCGCGGTCGAGCAGAGCGACGGCAAGCCCGTGCCGTTCGTAGAGGAGGTCACCCAGCAGGCGCGGGAGACCAAGCGGACGCAGCGGATCGACGGCAAGGACTGGGTCCGCTACGACGGCGACAAGTACGACGCGCTGGTGCGCACGGAGCCGGGCGTGACCACGGTGGTCACCGGGACGGCGTCGTACGGGCAGCTGACGAAGATGGCCGCGGCGCTCACCCAGAAGAAGGGCTGAGCGAGACGCGGGCCCTTGGGCCGGACCGCCGGTCCGAGCCAAGGGCCCGCGTCTCATCGCGCGTGATCGAGCGGTCGATCAGACCGCGGTCGATCAGACCGTGGTGATGACGTCGCCGTAGTCCAGGCGGGGGCTACGGGGGAACCAGGCGTCCTCGCCCGGCTTGCCGATGTTGATGACCATCAGCGGGGTGTGGTCCTCGTCCAGGAACTCCTTCTGGATCCCGGCCGGGTCGAAACCGGTCATCGGACCGGCGGCGAGACCGGCGGCGCGGATGCCCAGGATGAAGTAACCGGCCTGCAGCGAGGCATTGAGCGCCGCGGCCTGCTCGCGGGAGCCACGCTCGGAGAAGAAGACGTCCTTGGCCTGCGGGAAGTGCGGGAAGAGCGCGGGCAGCTCCTCGTGGAACTCGTTGTCCGCGGCGAGGATCGCGACCAGCGGGGCGGTCGAGGTCTTGGGCTGGTTGCCCTCGGCCATGTGCTGGACCAGCCGCTCACGGGCCTCGGGCGAGCGGACCAGCACGATACGCAGCGGCGACTGGTTGAACGCGGTCGGCGCGTACTTGATCAGGTCGTAGATCGCCTGCACCTGCTCCTCGGTCACCGGCTCATCGGTGAACGTGTTGGCAGTGCGGGCCTCGCGGAAGAGCAGGTCCTGGGCGGCGGGGTCGAGAACGAGTGCCATGGAAGAAACCTCTGCATAAGCGGGGATATCGCTGACGGGCTCCACTGTACGACGCTTAGATTAATGTTCAACTAAAAAGCTGGTGTGGGGTGGGGAAGGTGCGCTGAATCACAATGCGAAGCCCGGCGGAGCCGGTTGAGCGCGGTGGATCGGGTCCCGCCGGTGGGCGGCGCCCGACGAGCCCAGCCTCCCGCCGCGTCGGCGGGCGCGGGCGCCCCGCCTCCGCCGGACCCGTTGCGGGCCGCCGGAGGACGGCGCGATCGAGTGCGGCCGGTCGAAGGGGCAAGGCCGACAGCGACCGATCGATACCGAACGCCGATCAAGCGCGGCCAGCCGACGGCGAGCGCCGGTGGAGCGCGGCCGGTCGCGGCCGGTCGAGGCCCGCCGGTGGGCGGCGCGATCGAGTGGTGCCGGTTCGACGGCGTGCAAGGTCAGCGGCGGCCGGCGGTAAGCGATGGGCGGCGGCCGGTCAGCTCTCGGCGGGGTTCTCCGTGCCCTCGCCGGATGGGGCACCGACCGCGGCCTTCGACGGCGGGTGCCGGACGGTGTGCGGTCAGCCCTCCCCGGCGCTCTCCGCTTCCTCGGCGCCTTCGGCGCCCTTCGCGCCTTCGTCGTCCGCCAGCGCCGCGTCCAGCCGGGCCCTCGCGCCCTCCAGCCAGTGGCGGCAGACCTTTGCCAGCTCCTCGCCGCGCTCCCACAGCGCCAGCGACTCCTCCAGGCTGGTGCCGCCCGCCTCCAGGCGGCGGACCACCTCGACCAGCTCGTCCCGCGCCTGCTCATAGCCGAGCGTGGTCTCCGCCCGCGCGCTCTGCCCAGCCTGCCCGTCCGTCTGCCCGTTCGTCTGCCCGTCCGGCCCGGTCTGCTCGTCCGTCTTCGCCATACCCCTCACCCTATTCAGCGGGTCCGACAGCGACCCGCACCCGGAACTCGCCCTCGGAGACCCGCGCCCGCAGCTCCTCGCCCTCCGCGACCTCCTCGGCCGCCCGCACCACCGAGCCGTCGGGGTGCTGGAGCACCGCATAGCCGCGGCGCAGCGTCGCGGCGGGGGAGAGCGCCACCACCCGCGCCTGGGTGTGGGTCAGCTCGGAGTCGGCCCGGTCGAGCAGATGGCCCAGGCAGCGGCGGGCGCGCTCCAGCACCGCCGTGATCCGCTCCTCGCGCTCGTCCACCATGCGGTGCGGCTCCCGCATGCACGGCCGGGCCAGCGCGGCGGCGAGCCCCCGCTCCTCCCGGTCCAGTAGCCCGTGCACACTGCGCAGCGCCCGCTCCCGCAGCTGCTGGACGCGCATCAGCTCCTCGCCCACGTCCGGCACGATCTTCTTCGCCGCGTCCGTGGGCGTGGAGGCGCGCAGATCGGCGACCAGGTCCAGCAGCGGCGAGTCCGGCTCGTGGCCGATCGCGGAGACCACCGGCGTACGGCACGCGGCCACCGCCCGGACCAGCTGTTCGTCCGAGAACGGCAGCAGGTCCTCCACGCTGCCGCCGCCGCGCGCCACCACGATCACGTCCACCTCGGGCAGCGCGTCGAGCTCCTTGACGGCCTCGATCACCTGCGGCACCGCGTGCACCCCCTGCACGGCCACATTGCGCACCTCGAAGCGGACGGCGGGCCAGCGCAGCCGCGCGTTCTCCAGCACATCGCGCTCGGCGGCCGAGGCGCGCCCGCAGACCAGCCCTATCAGCTGCGGCAGAAACGGCAGCGGCTTCTTACGGTCGGCAGCGAACAGCCCCTCCGCCGCCAGCCCCTTCTTCAACTGCTCCAGGCGCGCGAGCAGCTCGCCCACGCCCACCGGGCGGATCTCGGCGGCCCGCAGGGACAGCTGGCCCCGCGGCGCGTACCACTCCGGTTTGGCGTGCACCACGACCCGCGCACCTTCGGTGACCGTGTCCGCGATCTTGTCGAAGACGGCGCGGAAGCAGGTGACGGTCAGCGAGATGTCGTAACTGGGGTCGCGCAGGGTCAGGAACACCACACCGGCGCCGGGGCGCCGGGACAGCTGGGTGATCTGCCCCTCGACCCAGACCGCGCCGAGCCGGTCGATCCAGCCCCCGATCAGCCGGGACACCTCGCCGACCGGGATCGGCGCCTCCGCGGACGTGTTGACAGCCATGACGGTGAGCGTATCGGCCACCACCGACAGCGGCGGGGGCCATCGCCCACACCAGGGGGCCATCGCCCACACCAGGCAGGGGATCGTCGCCCACACCAGGGGCCATCGCCTCCACCAACCGACGGACCCCGCGGTCATCGCCCCTACCATGGGGGACATGACTGCAACCTCCGCCCGCCGGGTCCTGCTCGCGGCCCCCCGTGGCTACTGTGCCGGTGTCGACCGAGCCGTGATCGCCGTCGAGAAGGCCCTGGAGCAGTACGGCGCGCCGATCTACGTGCGCAAGGAGATCGTCCACAACAAGTACGTCGTCCAGACCCTGGAGAAGAAGGGCGCCATCTTCGTCGACGAGACGGAGGAGGTGCCCGAGGGCTCCATCGTGATCTTCTCGGCGCACGGTGTCGCGCCGGTGGTCCACGAGGAGGCCGCCACGCGCAAGCTGGCCACCATCGACGCCACCTGTCCTCTGGTCACCAAGGTCCACAAGGAAGCAGTCCGGTTCGCCAAGGAGGACTACGACATCCTCCTGATCGGCCATGAAGGCCATGAAGAGGTCATCGGCACCAGCGGTGAGGCCCCCGAGCACATCACCCTGGTCGACGGCCCCGACGATGTGAAGAACGTCGAGGTGCGGGACGAGTCCAAGGTCGTCTGGCTCTCCCAGACCACCCTCTCGGTCGACGAGACCATGGAGACCGTGGACGCGCTCAAGGAGCGCTTCCCGCGGCTCATCAGCCCGCCCAGCGACGACATCTGCTACGCCACGCAGAACCGCCAGATCGCCATCAAGCAGGTGGCCGCCGAGTCCGACTTGGTGATCGTGGTCGGCTCCAAGAACTCCTCCAACTCGGTGCGGCTGGTGGAGGTCGCCCTCGGCGCGGGCGCCAAGGCGGGCCATCTGGTCGACTACGCGAGCGAGATCGACGAGGCATGGCTGGAGGGCGTCAGCACGGTCGGCGTGACCTCGGGCGCCTCCGTTCCGGACGTGCTCGTCGAGGGTGTCCTGGAGTGGCTGGCCGAGCGCGGCTTCGGCGATGTCGAGGTCGTCCAGCCCATGCAGGAGTCGCTGACCTTCTCGCTGCCCAAGGAGCTGCGCCGGGACCTGCGCGCCGAGGCCGCCGCGGCCTCCGGTGAGCAGGAAGCGTCGGCGTCCGCCGCCCGGCCGGAGGGGTCGCAGCTGTGACGTACGGCCAGGGGGACACGGGGGCGTCCGCGGCGAAGGTGTTCGGCATCGACATCGGCGGTTCGGGCATCAAGGGCGCCCCGGTGGACCTGGACCGGGGTGAGCTCGCCCAGGACCGCCATAAGGTGCTCACCCCACATCCGTCCACGCCCGAGGCGGTCCTGGACGGTGTGGTGGAGGTCGTCCGGTACTTCCACTGGTCAGGGCGGCCGGTCGGGGTGACCTTCCCGGGTGTGGTGAAGAACGGTGTCACCCTTACCGCCGCGAATGTCGACAAGAGCTGGATCGGCACCGATCTGGCGTCGCGCCTCACCGAGCGGCTGGACTGCCCGGTCACAGTGTTGAACGACGCCGACGCGGCCGGGGTCGCGGAGGCGACGTTCGGCGCCGCCCGCGGCATCAAGGGCACCGTGATCGTGCTCACCCTCGGCACCGGCATCGGCAGCGCGGTCTTCACCGACGGGCATCTGCTCACCAACACCGAGCTGGGCCATCTGGAGCTGGACGGCCACGAGGCGGAGAAGCGGGCCTCGACCAAGGTCAAGGACGACCACGAGCTCAGCTGGTCGCACTGGGCGCGCCGGGTGCAGAAGTACCTCCATCACCTGGAGATGCTCTTCTCTCCCGAGCTCTTCGTGCTGGGCGGCGGGGTGAGCCGTAAGGCGGACAAGTTCCTGCCGCTGATCGAGGGCGTCAGGGCCGAGATCGTGCCGGCGCAGCTTCAGAACAACGCGGGGATCGTGGGTGCCGGGATGGCCGCGGCCGCTGCTGCCGGCGACGCCGGGTGACCAGCACGGCCCGCCGTACGAGCACGATCACCACGGTCAGCAGCGTCCCCGCGTAGAGCCAGCCGGCCTGCAGCGACAGCGCGGTGAACACCCCCACCGCCTGTCCGCTGAAGCCCGTCGAGCCCTCGTTGATCGGCAGCAGCCCGACCGTATAGGCCAGCGGCGCCGCCACCGGCGCCGCCAGCAGATCGGCGGGCCGCACCCACAGCCCGCAGGCCGCGCAGGCGGGCAGGAAGAGCACGCTGTAGACGGTGGGCGAGCCGGAGAGCAGCAGCGCGTCCAGGCAGCCGATGCCGAGCATGGTGAGCGTGGTCAGCAGCCCCGCGCCCAGCCCGGTCAGCCGGGGATCGGGAAGGGACAGCCCCCGCGCCCGCCGCAGGACGGCGGGCAGCGCCGCGGCCGCTCCGGACGGCCCCGTACGGCGTGCGGCGGGCCGAGGCGCCCGGGCCGCACCGCCGGGCCGGCCCCGGTCCTGACCCGTGCTTCTGCCGCGTCCCGGATACGTGTCGTCCGCGGCCGGACGGGGCGGCGGTGCCGCCGCGCGGCGGGGCGTGCGCGTGCTGTAATGCTCCACCCGACCAACGTAGGTCGCCGGAGGGCCAGAATCCGGTCTTGGACACGCCCTTCGCAGGACCTTGGCAGTGTGTTCGACCGATTGTCAGCCCGGCCGGGTGATCGAGGGCGGCCCCGTAGACTGGTGGACCGGCCCCGGCTCCACCGGGGCCTGTCATCGGTCCGCACATCCCCGCCACGGGAAGCTACGGGAAGTCGTCAACGTGTCGCTCACGATCGGAATCGTCGGTCTGCCGAATGTCGGCAAATCGACCCTGTTCAACGCCCTCACCAAGAACGACGTGCTGGCGGCCAACTACCCGTTCGCCACCATCGAGCCCAACGTCGGCGTGGTCGGCGTCCCCGACCCCCGCCTCGACAAGCTCGCCGAGATCTTCGGCTCGGCCCGCAAGCTGCCCGCCACCGTCGACTTCGTCGACATCGCGGGCATCGTCAAGGGCGCCTCGGAGGGCGAGGGCCTGGGCAACAAGTTCCTGGCGAACATCCGTGAGTCGGACGCCATCTGCCAGGTCATCCGCGCCTTCAAGGACGAGAACGTCGTCCACGTCGACGGCAAGATCTCGCCGAAGAGCGACATCGAGACCATCAACACCGAGCTGATCCTCGCCGACCTCCAGACCATCGAGAAGGTGCTGCCCCGCCTGGTCAAGGAGTCCCGGATCAAGAAGGACAAGCAGCCCCAGGTCAAGGCCGTCGAGGAGGCCAAGGCCATCCTCGAAGAGGGCCGCACCCTCTTCTCCGCCGGCATCGTCCAGGGCAGCGAGCGCGCCGCCGTCCTCCACGAGCTGCACCTGCTCACCACCAAGCCCTTCCTCTACGTCTTCAACGTCGACGAGGAGGAGCTCACCGACGACTCCTTCAAGGCCGAGCAGCGCGCCCTCGTCGCCCCTGCCGAGGCGATCTTCCTCAACGCCAAGCTGGAGGCCGACCTCGCCGAGCTCGACGAGGACGAGGCCCTGGAGCTCCTCCAGTCCGTAGGCCAGGACGAGCCCGGCCTGGCCACCCTCGCCCACGTCGGCTTCAACACCCTCGGCCTCCAGACCTACCTCACCGCCGGCCCCAAGGAATCCCGCGCCTGGACCATCAAGAAGGGCGCCACGGCCCCGGAGGCGGCCGGTGTCATCCACACCGACTTCCAGAAGGGCTTCATCAAGGCCGAGGTCATCTCCTACGGAGACCTCGTCGAGACGGGCTCCGTCGCCGAGGCCCGCGCGGCCGGTAAGGCGCGCATGGAGGGCAAGGACTATGTGATGCAGGACGGGGACGTGGTGGAGTTCCGCTTCAACGTGTGATCGCGGCATTACTGTACGTCAATGCGATTGGTTTGACGTAGGTATCCAGGGTCGAGCCCTCTCGTGGGCTCGACCCTTCGTCGTTTCCATGTTGGGCTTGTTCACGCGAAAGACTGCGGAAGTGTGTCGACCGTCCAAGCCCACGAGGTCCACGGAGTCAGGTAGTTGGCGTACGCCGGACGTCCCGCGACTCCAGTAGGAGGGCGCGGAAGAACCCAACCCTTCGGCCGTCATGAGTACGACGCCTTGGTGCGTGACGTGCTCGCCGTCCCCGGAACAACTCCGGACGCTCCCATCTGAGGGATCCCGCTGTCGCCGAGCAAATCAGGGGCGAGCGTATGGGGGCGCAATGGCAGAGGTACGGTCTCATCGAAGCGGTTAGGCGCTACCACGAAGACCTTCGGTCGGGGAGTCGCCCGGGCTTGCGAGACGTCCTCGCGACAGAAATCATGCTGGCCCGTACGTGGGTTAGTGGCTGTAATTACTATTACTGCATCTCCGACTTCTACCCAAAATTCGTTGCCCTTCCGGCTGCTGCCGAAGCGTTGGGAATCGCCAGAACCACCGCTTACCGAATGGTGCGATCGGGATCTTTTCCCTGTCTGACCACGCGTATGGGGAGCAGTATCCAGGTACCTACGAAGGCCTTGATGCACTCACTGGACATTGCGGATATCATCGTTCACCTTGATGACGTGGAAAACGGGGCGGCTCACGTCGGCGAAAACTGACCTTGAGCCTTCATGCCATGACATGAGCCATGAACGGCTGGTGGCCTTCTTTCGCACTTCTGTGACGGTCAGCTCCGAATGGGATCACTGGACGGGTTCACTCTTTACTGAGCGAGGTCCGCGGCAACGGCGTTCCGCTTACCAGGCCTCGTGCTGGCTGGGTCCGGGCCCGTTACCGGAAGGCCATAATGATGCCCATCCGCCCTTGCGTGATCAGGTAGCCGAGTCAATCTCCAGCCCTGTGGTAGTGGAGCCCGCAGAGGTTGGTCATCGGTGGTCAGACGGTGCGGATGACAGGGGCAGGTTTGATGTCCTGGGCGTCGATGAGGGTGCCGATGTCGTTCGGGTCCGAGGTCCAGATGATGGCGCCGAGGCTGGCTGCCATGGTCACGACGGTGGCGTCGACGATGTCGGAGGTGCCGGCTTTGCCGCAGAGAATGCCTGCGGCTTTGGCGGTTTCGAGGCCGACGGGTACGACGTGGCACCCAGCGAGGAACTTGCCGAGTCTGACCTGGCGGCGGGAGTCCCGCCATGCCTGGCTGACGACGACGGACGGGACGTGGATGTCCCGTCCGTCTTCCAGGGCCAGGCTGTGGCGGGCCCACATGCGTCGGTCGTCGTTGTCGATGGCGATGAGTACCCCGGCGTCGTACAGGTAGGGGATGTTCACGCGGCCGAGGCTCCCGAGCTGCTGAGGTACTCGGCGTCGGCGGCGGCCAGGTCCGCGCGGGCGGCGGCGAGCTCTTCTGGAGTGAAGGCGCCGTGTTCGGCCTGCCACTCCTGGATGACGGCCCGGCTGGCCCGCAGGCGCAGCTCGCGTTCGGCTGCTCCGGCGACGAGGCGGGAGAGCGGGATGCCTTCTTCCTCGGCGGCTCCGGCCAGGGCTTCGACCAGGGATTCGTCGAGAGTGATAGTCACCTTCTTGGTAGCCATACATCAACCATAGCGTGGTATGGCCTTCGATGCTGATGCACGGATCACATGGTGGGGGGTGCGGAGGGCGGGAGCGCAATCAGTGAGGAAGGCTTTGTCGACTCGATGGCCCGCGGGGCTGCGGGTGAGGCTGGGTCCGTAGTCGCCAGAAAGGGCGGATTGGTGATGAATGTCTTGCTCGGCCGGGAGGTGGCGGTGCACGGTTTCGAGCACGGGCCAGTCGAAGGATCGGGACGGGCTGCCGGCCTCCATGCGCAATCTCGGCCCTCGATGCACGCCTCTGGCTCGATCTGCTAGGGCGGCTGGAGTGAAGTAAGATTCAATCTACGTAAGAATCTATCTACGTTAATCGCCCTGGGGTGTGTCGTGGAGTTCCAAGGCCGGGTCGGAGATCTTGAACTGCTGGCTGAGCAGTACCGGACGGTGGCAGAGGGGGGCGGAGCCACGCGAGGGCGGGCCTTGATCATGACTGGTCGGCGCCGTGTGGGGAAGTCGCGCCTGGTCCAGGAGTTCTGTGACCGTTCGGGAGCGCCGTACGTGGTCTTCCAGGCCACCCGGGGGCGTAACCCTGTAACTGAGCGCGCCGACTTCACCGCGACGCTCGGGCAGTCGCTACTGCCGGGGGCCGAGCTGGTCGCCGGTCTCCAGGCGCGGGACTGGAACCAGGCCCTGCGCTCGCTGGCGCTCGCGGTACCCGATGACTCACCCAGTATCGCGGTGATCGACGAGGTGCCCTGGCTGGTCGAGCAGGATCAGGAATTCGAGGGCGCACTCCAAACTGTCTGGGACCGTCACCTGTCCTCCAAGCCCGTACTACTGCTGTTGGTCGGCAGCGATATGTCGGTGATGGAGGCACTGCAGTCGTACGGGCGCCCGTTCTTCGGCCGGGCGGCGAAAATGACCGTCCACCCCCTGAATCTGGCTGATGTGCAGGCCATGACCGAGCTCGACGCCGCAGGGGCCGTTGATGCTCAGCTGATCACCGGCGGATTTCCCGAGATCGTGCAGTCGTGGCGGCCGGGTATGGGACGTACGGCCTTCTTGCAGGCTTCGGTCGCCAATCCACTCTCCCCGCTGTTGGTGGCCGGGGAGCTGTCCCTGCTGGGCGAGTTCCCCGAGGCTTCGCACTCACGAGCCGTACTGGAAGCGGTTGGCAGTGGGGAGCGCACGTTCAGTGCGATCGCGGCCCAGGCCGGCGGCGCCAGCGCGCTGCCGTCCGGCACGCTCTCCCCGCTGCTGGCCATGCTGCAGGCCAAGCGAGTCCTGGCCGCTGATCTCCCGCTGTCCGCCAAGCCGGACAGTAAGAACAAGCGCTACCGGATCGCTGACCCGTATGTACGGTTCTGGCTGGCCTTTTTGGCGCGCGTGATCCCACTCATCGAGCGCGGTCGGGGTGACTTGGCGCTGGCACGCATCGAGCGGTCGTGGACCACTTGGCGCGGTCGAGCCGTCGAGCCACTGATCCGCGAGTCCTTGCTGCGACTGATGCCCAATGACGAGTGGCCCGAGACCGAGGCCATTGGCGGTTGGTGGAACCGTCAGAACAACCCCGAGATCGATCTCGTCGGGGCGGACCGCGAGCCGGTGGCCCGGCAGGTGCACTTTGTCGGGTCGGTCAAGTGGCTGGAGACCCAGCCCTTCGGCCGTCACGAGTACGACGCCTTGGTACGTGACATGCTCGCCGTGCCCGGTACCGCCCCGGACACTCCACTGGTCGCGGTCTCCCGCTGCGGGGTGGCGGATGATCTGCCGCTCTCCGCGCACTGGGGCCCGGAGGATCTCGTGCGGGCGTGGCAGCCCCGATAGCCGCGGAGCAACGATGTGGTCCCTTCTTCTGCCGCGCGACGTCGTCGGGCGTGGCGGGTGACGCGCGCTGGGCGTCCGCCGAGAAGGGCGAAGCCATTTTGGACGCATGCGCGGAAGCGATCGCCGCATGGCTGATGGAATGACCCTGGCGCCCGGCGGTCACATCCGCTGGGCTGACCGCGGTGTCGCCCGTATGCCCGTATGTGCGAGATGGGCACGAGCGGGAGGCACCTCCCGGCACGGCGCGGATGGAACGAGCAAAGGGGCATCGACATGACGCAGGCGCCGAAGCAGGACGGCTACGCGGCTGAGTACCGGCGCAGCCTGGAGGATCCGGAAGCCTTCTGGCTGGACGCCGCCCGTGCCATCGACTGGACCGTCGCCCCGACCCGGGCCCTCGACGCGTCGGAGGCCCCGCTGTACCGGTGGTTCCCGGACGGGCGGTTGAACACCTGCCACAACGCTCTGGACCGCCATGTCGACGCCGGGCGCGGCGAGCAACTCGCGCTGGTGTACGACAGCCCGGTCACCGGCCGCAAGACGGCGTTCACCTACCGGGAGTTGCGTGATGAGGTCGCGCGGTTCGCCGGGGCGCTGGCCGGGCTCGGCGTGGCCCGGGGCGACCGCGTCGTGATCTATATGCCGATGATTCCCGAGGCGGTCGTCGCCATGCTGGCCTGCGCCCGCATCGGCGCCGTCCACTCGGTCGTCTTCGGGGGATTCGCCGCGCGTGAGCTCGCCGTGCGCATCGACGACGCCCGCCCCAAGCTCGTCATCGCCGCCTCGTGCGGCATCGAACCGGCCCGTGTCGTGCCGTACAAGCCGCTGCTGGACGATGCCCTCGCGCTGGCCGAACACCAGCCGGAGCACTGTGTCATCCGCCAGCGGCCGCAGTGCACGGCGGAGATGACCGGCCGTGACGTCGACTGGGACCGGGCCATGGCGACCGCCGAGCCGGTCGGCTGCGTCCCAGTGGCCGCCACCGACCCGCTGTACATCCTCTACACCTCCGGCACCACCGGTCGGCCCAAGGGCGTGGTGCGCGACAACGGCGGCCACGCGGTCGCGCTGCGCTGGTCCCTGGAGAACGTGTACGACACCCACCCCGGCGAGGTCTTCTGGGCGGCCTCGGACGTCGGCTGGGTCGTCGGCCACTCCTACATCGTCTACGCGCCGCTGCTCACCGGCTGCACCACCGTGCTCTACGAAGGAAAGCCCGTCGGCACTCCGGACGCCGGTGCGCTGTGGCGGGTGATCGCCGAACACCGCGTGACGGCACTGTTCACCGCGCCGACGGCGATCCGCGCGGTGAAGAAGGAGGACCCGCGCGGAGAACTTCTGCACGCCCACGACATCGGATCGCTGCGCCACCTGTTCCTGGCCGGCGAGCGCCTGGACCCGGAGACCTACCGCTGGGCCACCGACCTGCTCGGCGTTCCGGTGGTCGACAACTGGTGGCAGACCGAGACCGGCTGGCCGATCGTCGCCAACCCCATGGGCCTGGAGCCGCACCCGCTCAAGGCCGGTTCGCCCACCGTGCCCATGCCCGGCTACGACGTGCGCATCCTCGACGCCACGGGCCGCGACGCACCGCCGGGCGCCGACGGCGCGGTGGCGATCCGGCTGCCGCTGCCGCCCGGCACGCTGCTCACCGTGTGGCAGGACGACGCACGGTATGTGCGCTCGTACCTGTCCGCCTACAGCGGCTACTACCTCACCGGCGACGGCGGCCGTAAGGACGAGGACGGCTACGTCTACGTCATGGGCCGCATCGACGACGTGATCAACGTGGCCGGGCACCGGCTGTCCACCGGCGCGATGGAGGAGGTGCTCGCCGCTCACCCGGATGTCGCCGAGTGCGCTGTCGTCGGCGTCGCCGACCCGCTCAAGGGGCAGGTGCCGCGCGGTCTCGTCGTGCTCAAGGCGGGCCTCGACCGCGATCCGCGGGACATCGCCACGGAACTCGTCGCCGCCGTCCGGGAGACGATCGGCCCCGTGGCGGCGCTGCGCCGGGTCGACGTGGTCGCGGCGCTCCCCAAGACGCGCTCGGGCAAGATCCTGCGCCGCACCATGCGCGACATCGCCGACGGCCGGGACACCGAGCTGCCCTCCACGATCGACGATCCCGCGGTGATCGAGGCGCTGCGACCGGTACTCCGCGACGACGTCTAGTCCTCGTGCCCTACCCTCCGGTCGCCGGCGACCGGAGGGCGACCAGCGCCGCCCGCTGCTCTGACCATGGCAGCGCCGTCGACCGCGCCGTCGACAGCGACGGTAATTGGTGTTGGCTGTGGGGGCGGACCCGGTAGATTAGCGATCTTCGGGTGGCCGCAGTCTCCTGGAGTCCCAAAGGTAAACGCCATGAAGCACCGCGACCGGACACCCGCACGACTTCGCCTCGACAGCGCGCTGGACGGCCTGAGCGCTGTCTTTCGCGGGATGTCCGCCCACCCCGATGAAGACAACTGTGCGTGTCACTGGGGAAGCGCGGAAGACCTCGCGCTGCTGAAGACGCCGGATACGGAGCTTGACCCCGACCTTCTGCGTCGCACCTGGCAGGCAACCGACTGGACCTACAAGGCTTCCGTGCTGCGTCGGATCCTGCCCCAGTTCACCACGGCTCTCACCCGCGGCCTCATCGCGCCTCTTTTCGGTATGGAGGAAGTCGGACGCACCTTCCACCACGCCAAGTGGCAGCAGTGGCCCACCGAGCAGGCCGCGGCGGTGGAAGAATTCCTGCACGCGTGGTGGGCTCACGTCCTCACCGATCCCGACCCCGCCGTGCCGCCGTACGAAGTCCTCGCCCTGAACGCCGAAGCCTCCGCCACGCTCAGTCCGTGGCTCCACACCTGGGAGACCCAGACTCACCCCACGGCTGACCAGCACTTGGCGGACGCAGTGACCCACTGGGAGTGCAAACTTCTCGGGGATTACCTCCCCTGGGACACCTGGCACGACGAGGACGACATGCGCACCGGGCTGACAGCCTGGCTGCTGCTCCACGCCCCCGCTCGACTGCGGGCCCACGGCGCTTCTGAAGAGCTGCTCCACCGGATACGGCTGCTCGGCCTCACCTGGCCCGACCGCTGGGAGGACCCACACTGGCCGGGGTACCGCTACTGAACCCCGAGCCGGTGCCGCCACGGGCGCGGCACCGGCGGCCATCCCGCCCCACCGCGAATGCATGATCCGCGGGGTGCCGGTAACCCGCCGAGGGCCCACCACAGACGAGGAGGGGAGCAACGCCGTGCGCATCGGAATCATCGGAGCGGGCCACATCGGCTCGACGCTGGCCCGCCACTTCGCCTCGATCGGCTACGAGGTGGCGATCGCCAACTCACGCGGCCCGGACACCCTGGCCGACCTGGTGACCGACATCGGCGGCCCGATCCGCGCGGTGACCGCCGAGGAGGCGGCCCGGATCGGCGCGGCGGTGGTCGTGTCCATCCCTTACGGCCGCTACCGGGAGCTGCCGACCGAGCCGCTGCGCGGCAAGGTCGTCATCGACACCTGCAACTACTACCCCGAGCGGGACGGACACGACCCGGAGCTCGACGCCGACGCCACCACCTCGAGCGAGAAGATCCAGGCCCACACCGGCGCCAACCTGGTCAAGGCGTTCAACGCGATCTACTGGGAGAACCTCCGCGACCACGCCCGCCCCAAGGGCGCCACCGACCGGGTGGCCATCCCGCTGTCCGGCAACGACGAGGAGGCCAAGGCCGCCGTGGCCGGGCTGATCCGCGACATCGGCTTCGACCCCGTGGACGCCGGCCACCTGGGCGAGGGCGGCCGCAAGCACCAGCCGGGCAGCCGCGTCTACGCCAACGAGATGTCCTCCGCCGAGACCAGCGCCCTGCTGAGCGTCGCCTGAGCCCAGGGCTGACGCCCGTGGGTGCCCTCGTCAGCTGTTCCGGTTCGGGACGAGCCTGCTCAGATCGATCTTGATCTCGAATGGGACGGGGCGCTCCAGGATCTGGCGGAAGATTCCTGCTGGAGCGTACACACCGGTCGGCTCGTCGAGCTCGTACGCATGTACGACCGGCGCGCGGTCTTGTTCGTCCACACACCAGTAGTGCCGGATCCCGGCCTCCGCGTACTTGCGCAGCTTGACCGTACGGTCGCGGTGTGCGGACTCGGGCGAGACAACCTCGACCACCAGCTGTACGTCGTCCGGGGCGTACCAGGTGCGATCGGGGTCGAACGCTTTCGTGGTCACCAGAAGATCGGGCTCCGGGCGATCGCGGGCGTCGAGCCGTATGGTCATCTCTCGTTCGACGTCGAAGCCGTCTGGTACCTGCTCCATCAGCGTGGTGGTCAGGGCGGTGACGAGACGGCCATGCCATGACCGCCGGGGCGACATCATGAAAACGAGCGCTCCGTCGATCAGCTCGGTGTGGCGCGGCGCCTCGGGGAGGCGGTCCAGATCCTCCGCGAACCAGCCTTCCGCGCGCGGCGGGCGCATCCAGTCGGGCAGTGCGGTCATGGCTCAACGGTAGCGGTTTCGGGTGCTGGGAGGACGTCACCTTTCCCCCGCCGTCAGGGCTTCTTCGGCTTGTCCTCGCCGTAGAGCCAGACGTCGAAGAGGCGGGTCAGGTCCTTCCCCGATTTCCGTTCGCACAGCTCGATGAACTGCTTGGTGTCGGCGTTGCCGTGCTGGTGGTCCTTGAGCCAGGTGCGGAGGATGGTGAAGAAGGCCGGGTCGCCGACGGCCCGGCGGAGCTGGTGGAGCACCATCGCGCCGCGGCCGTAGACGGGCGGGTCGGAGACGCTGGCGACGGTCGGGGGGTCGGCGGGCGGGAAGTCCCAGATGCCCTCGCTCTCGTCGTCGGTGCCGTCGTAGAAGTCGTCGAAGATCTGCTGGGCGGTGCGGCCGTCGTGGTCCTCCTCCCACAGCCACTCGGCGTAGGTCGCGAAGCCCTCGTTGAGCCACATGTCCTTCCAGACCCGGGGCGTGACCGAATTGCCGAACCACTGGTGGGCGAATTCGTGGACGACGAGCGCCGTGTCCGGGGCCGCGTCGAAGAACGGTTTGGTCTGGGTCTCCAGGGCGTAGCCGAGGCCGGGGAGGTGGCCGACGACGGCGCCGGTGGAGGAGAAGGGGTACGGGCCGAAGGTGCGGCTCTCCCAGGTGATGACGTCGTCGACCTGCTTGGCGATGTCCTTGGCGTCGGCGGCCTCGGTGGGGTCGACGGCCAGGTACGCGGGCAGGCCCTTGCCGGTGGTCGTCGTACGGATCCCGAAGCGGCCGATGGCGACCGTGGCCAGATAGCTCGCCATGGGCTCGCCGCTGTGCCACCGGAAGGTGGTGCGGCGCCCCCGGGTCTCCTGGCTCTTCAGCTCGCCGTTGGAGACGGCGGTGTAGCCCTGGGGAACGGTGACGGCGATGTCGTAGGCGGCCTTGTCGGAGGGGTGGTGATTGCCGGGGAACCAGGTCATGGAGCCGGTCGGCTCGCCGAGGGCCACCGCGCCGTCGTGGGTGGGGATCCAGCCCTCCTTCCCGGTGTCCTCGCCGGTGAGGGTCTTCGGCTTGCCGTCGTAGACGACGGTGGCCGTGAAGGTGCGGCCCTTGGGGAGGGCCGAGGCGGGGGTGAGCACCAGCTCCGTGCCGCTGCGGGCGGCCTTGGCGGGACGGCCGTTCACCGTGGCCTTCCGCACCCGCAGCCCGGTGAGGTCGAGGTGGAAGGAGCTCAGCGCGCGGTCCGCGCGGGCGGTGATCCGGGCGGTGCCCTCGAGGTGGCGCGAGCCGGGGGTGTAGTCGAGGGCGAGACGGTAGCCCCGTACGTCGTAGCCGCCGTTGCCGAGCCGCGGGAAGAGCGCGTCGCCGACCCCCGCGCCATCCGCCCCGGCACTGGACGCCCCGTCCGCCCCCTGTGCCCCGGCGCCACCGGTGCACCCCGCGCACAGCGCGAGGAGCAGCACACCGGGCAGCACCCGCGAGAAGCGGCGAGTCGCCGTGGCCGCCGCGCGTGACCTGGTCATGCCCGCTCCGGCCCGGGCGCCGGGGGTGCGGCCCACTCCGGCAGCGGTTCGTCGTCCATCTCACGTCCCTACGCTTCGGCGGCTGATCCTCAGGAGCGTAATGCGCCCGACGGGCGGAAACGTGCGGGACCGCCGATGGCACGGCGCCGCGTCACGGACGCAAAGGCCGGGCGCTGCCCGGGGCCGGGCAGCTCACCGACCTTTGCGCGACTTAAACGTCCCTGAGCTGCAGTTCACCACTTCTAGTGAAGCTCTGGCCTCCAGTTGCAATCGGCAACCCTGAGTTGCCAAGCTGTTGCTGACTGTCAACCCAGGGAGTGCACGTGGCCTTTGGTGACCAGCCCGCATACCTCCGCGTCGCCGACGATCTGCGGAAGAAGATCGCCGCGGGTGAGCTGCCGCCGCATGCGCGTCTCCCCTCCCAGGCCAGGATCCGGGAGGAGTACGGGGTTTCGGACACCGTCGCTCTCGAGGCGCGCAAGGTGCTGATGGCCGAGGGGCTGGTCGAGGGGCGTTCCGGGTCGGGGACGTATGTGCGGGCGCAGCCGGTGCCGCGGCGGGTGGTCCGGGGCGGGTTCCACACCGCCGGGGAGACCACGCCGTTCCGGCAGGAGCAGACCGACGACCGGATCACCGGCACCTGGGAGACCGAGAGCGAGCAGGAGGCGGCCGGAGGCGAGATCGCCGGACGGCTGGGGGTCGAGGCGGGGGAGCGGGTGATGCGCACCCGCTATGTGTTCCGGTCGCAGGGGGAGGTGGTGATGCTCTCCACCTCCTGGGAGCCGCTCGAGCTCACCGGCCGTACGCCCGTGATGCTGCCCGAGGAGGGCCCGCTGGCCGGGCGCGGGGTCGTCGACCGGATGGCCGCCCTCGACCTGGTGGTGGACAACATGGCGGAGGAGGTCGGCGCGCGCCCCGGCCTGGCCGAGGAGGTGCTGGCGCTCGGCGGGGTGCCGGGCCACTGGGTGATGGTCATCTCGCGTACGTACTTCGCGGGCGGCCGTCCGGTGGAGACCGCCGATGTGGTGGTGCTGGCCGAGCGCTATCGGATCGCGTACCGGCTGCCGGTGAAGTGAACCCTTCGTCCGCCCGGTCCGGCCCGGGACCGGCTGGACCACCTTCGGGCGCACGCGCCCGCCTCCGCCTCCGCGCCCGCCTCCGCGTCCGGTGCGCGCCCACGCCCGCGTCCGGTGCGTGACCCTCCACCCCACCGGTGACCCCGCCTCGGTTCCCGCGCTCTCTGTTGCAAAACTCACATCAGTGCAGGTGAAAGGGGTTACTGGAAGGGGATCATCCGTTTCGCTCTTACGATGGACCGGTTTGTGTCCGGTCGTTGGGGGGCGAAAGGAGTGCCAGGAACTTGAGCACGGAGCAGGGTTCCCACTCGCATTATCGAAGGTCACTCGGACCGGTGGCCCTCACCGCCGTGGGTCTCGGGTCGATCATCGGCTCCGGCTGGCTGTTCGGCGCCGAGCGCGCCGCCGCGCTGGCCGGGCCCGCCGCCATACTGGCCTGGGTGATCGGCGCCGCCGTCGCCCTGACCATCGCCCTGACCTACTCCGAGCTGGGTTCGATGTTCCCCAAGGCCGGGGGCATGGTCCGGTACGGCCAGTACTCGCACGGCTCGCTGGCCGGTTATCTGGCCGCCTGGGCCAACTGGATCGCCATCGTCTCGGTGATCCCCGGTGAGGCCACCGCCTCCGTGCAGTACATGTCCTCCTGGGACTTCGGCTGGGCCAAGGCGCTGTACGACGGGAAGGAGCTGACCGGCAGCGGTGTCGCGCTCGCGTCCGTGCTGCTGCTCTTCTACTTCTTCCTCAACTGGTTCGCGATCACCCTCTTCGCGAAGACCAACACCGCGATCACCGTCTTCAAGGTGGTCGTGCCGACCCTGACCGCCGGGGCGCTGCTGCTGTCGCACTTCGACACCGGCAATGTCACCGGCAACGGCGGCTTCACCCCCAACGGCTGGAACTCCGTGTTCACCGCGGTCGCCGTCTCCGGCATCGTCTGGGCCTACAACGGCTTCCAGTCGCCGCTGAACATGGCGGGCGAGGCCCGTGACCCGGGGAAGTCGCTGCCCAAGGCCGTCATCAGCTCGATCCTCATCGCGCTGGTGATCTACGTCGCGCTGCAGATCGCCTTCCTGATGGCCGTCCCCGCCGCCGATCTGCGGCACGGGGGCTGGTCCGGGCTCTCCTTCAACTCCCCGCTCGCCGATCTCTCCCTGGCCTGGGGTCTGAACTGGCTGGCGATGCTGTTGTACGCGGACGCCTTCATCTCCCCGTCCGGCACCGGCATGATCTACGCGGCCACCACCTCGCGCATGATCCAGGGCGTCCAGGAGAACGGCCATCTGCCGGGGATCTTCGGCAAGGTCGACCCCAAGACCGGCATTCCGCGCCCGGCGCTGCTGCTCAACCTGGGGATCGCCTTCATCTTCCTCGCGGTCTTCCGCGGCTGGGGCTCGCTCGCCGAGATCGTCTCCGTCGCGACCGTGATCTCGTACATCACCGGTCCGGTGGCCGTGATGTCGCTGCGCCGCCTCTCCCCGGAGCTGCCGCGCCCGGTGCGGCTGCGCGCGATGCCGGTGATCGCGCCGATCGCGATGGTCTTCGGCTCGCTGGTGCTGTACTGGGCCCGCTGGCCGCTCACCGGCAAGGTCATCTTCATCATGGCGATCGGGCTGCCGATCTGGGCCTGGTACGAGCTGCGCAAGCCGTGGGCGGAGCTGCGGCCGCATCTGGCCGCCGGCGCCTGGATGGTCACGTATCTGCTCGTCATGGCGGCGGTGTCATGGGCCGGCGGCACGGAGTTCGGCGGGCGCGGCTATCTGCCGGCCGGCTGGGACATCGTGATCGTCGCCCTGATCGGGCTGGCCTTCTACTTCTGGGGCGTACGCAGCGCATGGCGCAATCCGACGCTGCTGGAGGCCGAGCGCGAGCTGGGCGCCACCCCGGCCGCCCCGGCCGACGAGGCGGGCGAGGCGGGCGAGGGCGGCGACGGCGACCGGGTGAAGGCCGGAGTCGGCGTCTGAGACATGGCCGGATGAGTGCCTCCTTGTAAGAACACGTATCCGCTGCGTGAAGGTAGGGCGTAGGCTCGGGCATATGCGGAACGGGATTTCCTTAACGGTGTCGCGGGGTCGTGCGCCCGGGCGCGCCACAGCGGAGGGGGCGGGGAGATGAGTGACGGGAACGCTGTGCTGCCCTGGCTCGTGATCCGCCAGGACAACAACGGCAACCGCTACCGCGTCGGGCGCTACGCCACCAGGACGGAGGCCCAGGAGGTGGCCGACCGCTTGGAGGGTGAGGGCCAGGAGCAGCTGTACGTGGTCGAGCGGACCGCCGCGTCCCGTCAGTCCGGTTAGCCCGAGTCCGGTTTCAGTCTGTGGAATGCGTACTTCTTCCAGAGCCCCGGGGCGTCCGCCCCGGGGCTCTGGTGTGCTTCCGTGCAGGCTAGGGTGCGGATCATGAGCGTGCGTGTGGTGGTGGGCGGAGCGGTGTTCGACCGGGGGCGGCTGCTGGCCGCGCGGCGCAGCGCCCCGCCCGAGCTCGCGGGCCGCTGGGAGCTGCCCGGCGGCAAGGCCGAGCCCGGGGAGACACCACAGGTGGCGCTCGTCCGCGAACTGCGCGAGGAGCTCGGGGTCGAGGTCGAGCCGCTCGAACCGCTGCCGGGGGAGTGGCCCCTCAAGCCCGGCTTCGTACTGCGGGTATGGACCGCGGCCCTGCGCTCCGGTGAGCCGCGCCCGCTCCAGGACCACGACGAGCTGCGCTGGCTCCCCCCGGACCGGGTGGACGAGGTCGACTGGCTGGACGAGGACCGCCCCGCGGTGGCGGAGGCGGTCCGCCGGCTGCGCGCGGCCGGGGCGGATGCGGACAACACCGGGGCCGGTGCGGACAACACCGGGGCCGATGCCGGGGCGTCGTCCGGCGCCGGGTCGGCCGAGGCCACCGAGGGGACCCGGCCACGCACTTCTTGAGAACGTCCCGCGCGGGAAAATCCATGGGGTTCGAGCCGCCTCCGTCTGGTTAGGAGTGAGGGGGAGCGCTGATCATGAGCGCTTCACCAAAAGCCGGGACGGACTCTGATGGCGGGCTGAGATAGTGCTGTGATCGTGAAGACCGTACTCGGGATGGCCGAAGTGCTGGATACTCGGCTATCTGAAGCCGGTCGGAGCACCTGAGCCGGAGGGGACGGGCGCATGAGCGAGAAGCCAGCGGGAGCTGATATGCCCGAGGAGACGGTGGGTTCGCAGGTGTCGCCGATGTCACAGGGGTCCTCGATGTCGGACATGTCGTCCATGTCCTCGATGTCGACGGTGTGGCAGAGCAGTCCTCCCGGTTCGATCTATGACTACATCCGGGTCGCCTCCTTCGCGCTCGGGCCCGACGGCCGGATCGCGCAGTGGAGCGAACGGGCCGCGGAGTTGCTGGGGCTGACGGCGGACCAGGCCATCGGCAAGGATCCGGTGGAGGCGTTCGTACCGCCGGAGTACCAGGAGACGGGCCAGCGCGCGGTGGCCGACATCCTCGACGGCCGGGAGTGGACCGGGCTGGTTCCCTACCGTAACCCCCGGACGCCGAGCGGGCATGGCATCGCCGAGGTCTATGTGATGCCCGCTCAGGACGAGGACGGAAAGCGGGCCGCGCTCTGTATCGCGGTGGACGTCAGCGCGTTGCGCGGACTGGAAACCGATCTTGCTTCTTCACAGGCCGTTTTCGGTCAATCTCCGCTCGGCTTCTTCCTCTTCGGGACCGATCTGCGGATCCTCCGCGTCAATGAGCGCTTTGCGAAGGTTTTCGGTCGCCCCACCGAGGAGTACCGCGGCATCACCCCGCACGATCTGCTGCCGCGTGGCGAGGCAGACCGGCTGGCCGCCGCGCTGCGCCAGGTCCTGGACTCCGGGCAGTCGCTGACCGACATGCCCATCGTGGGCCAGGCGCCGGGCAGCCCCGACCGCCGCCGCTGGTCGGTTTCGCTCTACCGGCTGCACAGCGGCTCCGGCCGCCCCATCGGCGTCGCCGGGCTCGCCACGGATGTCACCGGCCGCCGCCGCGCCGAACAGGAGGCCGCGGGCGTACGGCGCAATCTGGCGCTGCTGAACGAGGCCGGGGCCCGAATAGGCACCTCGCTCGACCTGGAGACCACCGCCCGCGAACTGCTGGACGTGGCCGTACCGCAGTTCTGCGACCTGGCCTCGGTCGACCTCTACCAGGGGCTGCTCTCCGGCGACGAGACCCCGCCCGGGCTCGCCGACGGCAGCGCCGAGCTGCGCCGCGTCGCCTTCGCCAGCGCGGTCTCCGACGGCCCGGTCCCCTTCGGCGACATCTGCCGCGTCAACACCGTGGAGGACCCCAAGCCCATCCAGGTCGGCGAGGTGCACCGCTACCCCTTCAACTCGCTGTGCGCCCACGCCCTGCGCACCGCCCAGGTCCGCGTCGTCCCCGGGCGGGACGGCAGCGAGGCCCTGGAGCTCGGGGCCATGCTGCAGTCCACCCTCGTGGTGCCGATGGTCGCGCGGGACACCGTCGTCGGCCTGGCCCAGTTCTCCCGCACCAAGGGCAGCGAGCCGTTCGGCGAACGGGACCGCGCGCTCGCCGTCGAGCTGGCCGCCCGCGCCGCCGTCAGCATCGACAACGCCCGGCTGTACCGCAGAGAACATGAACGCGCGCTGATACTCCAGCGCAGTCTGCTCCCGCCCGGCGACCCGGAGGCCGCCGGGCTCGATATCGCCTGCCGCTATCTGCCGGGGAACGCGGCGACCGAGGTGGGCGGCGACTGGTTCGACGTGATCGAGCTGCCCGGACACCGCACCGCGCTGGTGGTCGGCGACGTCATGGGGCGGGGGCTGCGCGCCGCCGTGGCCATGGGCGAGCTGCGCACCGCCGTACGCACCCTCGCCCTGCTCGACCTGGAGCCCGCCGAGGTGCTCTCCGCGCTCGACGAGATCGCCCGCGGCCTCGGCACTCCCGGCGGCTCGCACGCCGGCGCGCGGTCCGGCTCGCGCGCCCTCGTGCGCGACGGCAAGGCCGCCGACGACTCCTCCGATCTGACCGAGGTCTACCTCGCCACCTGCGTCTACGCCGTCTACGACCCGGTCACCCGGCGCTGCACGTTCGCCAACGCCGGGCATCCGCCCCCTGTCCTCGTGGAGCCGGGCGAGGACGCCCTGCTGATGGAGGTCCCGCCCGGATTGCCGCTCGGCGTGGGCGGCGAGCCGTTCGAGGAGATCGAGGTCGAGCTCCCCGACGGCGCGCTGCTGGCCCTCTACACCGACGGTCTGGTCGAGTCCCGCGACCACAGTCTTGACGAGGGGCTCCAGGCCCTGCGCGCGGCCCTCAACACCCCGGACGGCGCCGACGGCGCGAGCGGCGCGGCCGGCGCGGCCGGATCCCTCGAGGACGTCTGCGACCACGTCCTGAGCACCCTCGACACCCACCACGGCGAGGACGACATCGCCCTGCTGATGGCCCGGGTGCAGGGCCTGTCGGCCGAGTCGGTCGGCGACTGGCACCTTCCCAGCGCCCCGCAGTCCGTGGGCCGGGCCCGCGAACTGGCCCGGGAGCAGCTGGAGTCCTGGGGTCTTGACGATCTGGTGGACACCACCGAGCTGCTGGTCAGCGAGCTGGTCACCAATGCCCTGCGGTACGGAGAGGGCGAGATCCGGCTGCGGCTGCTGCTGGACCGCACGCTGGTGTGCGAGGTCTGGGACGGCGGTCTGGTGCAGCCCCGGCGGCGGCGCGCCCGGGACACCGACGAAGGCGGGCGCGGGCTCCAACTGGTCGGGCTGCTCAGCGCGGGCTGGGGCAGCCGCAGGACCCCGTTCGGCAAGACCGTCTGGTTCGAGCTGGCCCTTCCGGACGGCGAGTCCTCGGGCCCGGACTCGGTGGAGGCGCTGCTCAGCCTGTGGTGACGGGCCACGGCTCGCTGCGGCGGCGGCCCGTTACGGCAGCGGCCCGTACGGCCATGGCCCGTTACGGCGGCGGGCCCGCGGCACCAAGCGGAGGGCGAGCACCGGCCCCGGCGGGTCGGCGGGTCTTTCCCCTACCCGCCCCTTCCCGAAACCGGGGCTCCGCCCCAGACCCCGAACTGGGGCTTTGCCCCAGACCCTGAGCTGGGACTTTGCTCCAGACCCTGAGCTGGGGCTTTGCCCCGGGCCCCGAGCCGGGGCTCCGCCCCAGACCCCGAACTGTGGCTTTGCCCCGGGCCCCAGGCCCCGAGCTGTGGCTTTGCCCCAGGCCCCGAGCCGGGGCTTTGTCCCAGGCCCCGAGCCGGGGCTTCGCCCCAGACCGCGGGCCGAGGCTTCGCCCCTTCCCGCGGCATCGATATGCGGCTCCGCCGCGTGGCGGGGCTTCGCCCCAGACCTCGGGGTCCAGGGGCGGAGCCCCTGGTATCGGGAAGGGGCGGGGAGGGGATCAGCCCGCCGCAGGCGTCACTGCCCCCGCCGCCGGATCTTGTTGCCGAGCCAGACCAGCGGATCGTACTTACGGTCCGCCGCCCGCTCCTTGAGCGGGATCAGCGCATTGTCCGTGATCTTGATCTGCTCGGGGCAGACCTCCGTACAGCACTTGGTGATGTTGCAGTAGCCCAGTCCGTGCTCCTCCTGGGCGGTGCTCTTGCGGTCAAGACCGGCCTCGGCCGCCGCGTCCAGCGGATGCATGTCCAGCTCCGCGACCCGCATCAGGAACCGAGGCCCGGCGAACGCCTCCTTGTTCTCCTCGAAGTCCCGCACCACATGGCAGGTGTCCTGGCACAGGAAGCACTCGATGCACTTGCGGAACTCCTGCGACCGGTTCACATCCTCCTGCCACATCCGGTACTCGCCCGGACCCAGCCCCTCCGGGGGCACGAAGGAGGGCACCTCACGGGCCTTGGTGTAGTTGAACGACACATCCGTCACCAGGTCCCGCACCACCGGGAAGGCCCGCAGCGGGGTGATGGTGATCGTCTCGTTCCGTTCGAACACCGACATCCGGGTCATGCACAGCAGCCGGGGCCGGCCGTTGACCTCGGCGCTGCACGAACCGCATTTGCCCGCCTTGCAGTTCCAGCGGACGGCCAGGTCGGGGGCCTGGGTGGCCTGCAGCCGGTGGACGATGTCCAGCACGACCTCGCCGTCGTTGACCTCGACGTGGAAGTCCTTCAGACCGCCGCCGTCCTGGTCGCCCCGCCACACCCGGAAGTGGGCCTCGTACGCACTCACTGGGTCAGCTCCTCGTCCGTCAGGTACTTCACCAGCTCGTCCTTCTCGAACAGGTTCAGCAGGTCGGGCCGGATGGGCGGCATCTCACGCCGCTCGAGCCGGATCTGGCCGTGCCCGGTGTCGGGTGCCGCCAGCCCGCCCGAGGGGTCGGAGAGCCGGCAGACCAGATTGAGCCGTCGCCATTCCCGGTCCATCTCGGGGCAGTCGTCGCGGGTGTGCCCGCCGCGGCTCTCGGTGCGCTCCAGCGCGGCGCGGGCCACGCACTCGCTGACCAGCAGCATGTTGCGCAGATCGATCGCCAGGTGCCAGCCGGGGTTGAACTGCCGGTGGCCCTCGACCCCGGCGCGGCGCGCCCGGATCCGCAGACTGGCCAGCCGGTGCAGCGCCTCCTCCATCTCCTCGGCCTTGCGGATGATCCCCACCAGGTCGTTCATCGACTGCTGGAGCTCCTGGTGGAGGGTGTACGGGTTCTCCGGCGGCCCGGCAGGGCCCGCGGTCTCGTCCGGCTCACCGGCCTCGGCGCTGAACGGGCGCAGCGCCTCGGCCGCCGCCAGGTCCAGCTGTGCCTCGTCCGGCACCGGACGGGTGCCCGAATCCGCGATCTCCTGGGCGTAGCGGGCCGCGTGGAGCCCGGCGCGGCGCCCGAAGACCAGCAGGTCGGAGAGGGAGTTGCCGCCGAGCCGGTTGGAGCCGTGCATCCCGCCCGCGACCTCGCCCGCGGCGAACAGGCCGGGCACGCCGGTGGCGGCCGCGGTGTCCGGGTCGACGTCCACTCCGCCCATCACGTAGTGACAGGTGGGGCCCACCTCCATGGGCTCGGCGGTGATGTCGACGTCCGCGAGCTCCTTGAACTGGTGGTGCATCGAGGGCAGCCGCCGCTTGATGACCTCGGGGGACATCCGGGTGGAGACGTCGAGGAAGACCCCGCCGTGCGGGGAGCCCCGGCCCGCCTTGACCTCGGCGTTGATGGCGCGGGCCACCTCGTCGCGGGGGAGCAGCTCGGGCGGGCGGTGGTTGTGGTCCGGGTCCTCGTACCAGCGGTCGGCCTCGTCCTCGGACTGGGCGTACTTCTCCTTGAAGACGTCCGGGATGTAGTCGAACATGAACCGCTTGCCCTCGCTGTTGCGCAGCACCCCGCCGTCGCCGCGCACCGACTCGGTGACCAGGATGCCCTTCACCGAGGGCGGCCAGACCATACCGGTCGGGTGGAACTGCACGAACTCCATGTTGATCAGCGGGGCGCCCGCGAGCAGCGCCAGTGAGTGGCCGTCGCCGGTGTACTCCCAGGAGTTGGAGGTCACCTTGAAGGACTTGCCGATACCGCCGGTGGCCAGCACCACGGCCGGGGCGTCCAGGGCGAAGAACCGGCCCGATTCGCGCTCGTAGCCGAAGACCCCGGCGACCCGGTCGCCGTCCTTGACGATCCGGGTGACCGTGCACTCCTGGAAGATCTTCAGTCGGGACTCGTAGTCGCCGGTGGCGGCCTTGTCCTCCTGCTGGAGGGAGACGATCTTCTGCTGGAGGGTGCGGATCAGCTCCAGGCCGGTGCGGTCCCCGACATGGGCGAGGCGGGGGTACTCATGGCCGCCGAAGTTCCGCTGGGAGATCTTGCCCTCCGGGGTGCGGTCGAAGAGCGCGCCCCAGGTCTCCAGCTCCCAGACCCGGTCCGGGGCCTCCTGGGCGTGCAGCTCGGCCATCCGCCAGTGGTTGAGGAACTTGCCCCCGCGCATGGTGTCGCGGAAGTGCACCTGCCAGTTGTCGCGCTCGTTGACGTTGCCCATGCTGGCGGCGATGCCGCCCTCGGCCATCACCGTATGGGCCTTGCCGAACAGCGACTTGCAGATGACGGCGCAGCGCATGCCCTGCTCGCGGGCCTCGATCGCGGCACGCAGCCCGGCGCCGCCCGCGCCGATCACGACCACGTCCCACGCCTGCCGCTCGACTTGCGTCATCGGATGAGCACCTCTCCTAGAAAAAGCGGGGATCGTCGAAGGCGCCGCTCGCCACCAGATAGACGTAGAAGTCCGCGACGGCGACGCTGATGAGAGAGGCCCAGGCCAGCTGCATATGGCGTGCGTTGAGCCCGCTCACCCAGCCCCAGAGCCGATAGCGCACCGGATGCCGGGAGAAGTGCTTCAGCCGGCCGCCGACGATATGGCGGCAGGAGTGGCAGGAGAGGGTGTACGCCCAGATCAGCGCGATGTTGGCGAGCAGCACCAGGGTGCCCAGGCCCATATGGCCCCAGCGGCCGTGCTCGTCCCGGAAGGCGAGCACGGTGTCATAGGTGAGGATCCCCGCGACGATCACCGCGAAGTAGAAGAAGTAGCGGTGGATGTTCTGCAGGATCAGCGGGAAGCGGGTCTCGCCGGTGTACTTGGCGCGCGGTTCGGCGACCGCGCAGGCGGGCGGTGAGGCCCAGAAGCCCCGGTAATACGCCTTGCGGTAGTAGTAGCAGGTGAGCCGGAACCCTAGCGGGAAGATCAGGATCAGCAGTGCCGGGGACAGGCCCCACCACGCGCCGAAGATCTCCCAGTTGGCGCCGCCCTTCATGGGCACGCAGTTCTGGGCGACGCAGGGCGAGTAGAAGGGGGAGACGTACGGCTCGGCGTAGTAGTCGTCCCCCGCGAAGGCCCGCCAGGTCGAGTAGACGATGAACGCGAACAGTCCGGCGGCGGTGATGGCGGGGGAGAGCCACCAGCGGTCGCTGCGCAGATGGCGGCCGGGGATGGCGGCGCGCGAGGGGCTGTGCACGCCGTGCGGGGCCGTTCCGGAGTCTGCGGGTGCGGGCGTGGTGGCTTGCGGGTCGGTGCCTGTGGCCAAGGGGAACTCCGCGGTGGAGTGGTATGGGGGGACGGTGGGGATGCGCCCCGTGACGGGAGGCGCGCCGGCCCGTCCCTAGGGCGCGTGGCGATCTCTCGCGCCGAGGCCCTCGTCGTCGACGTCCGACCACAGCGCGCTGTCGTACGGGGCGTCGGGGACCGGAACCATTTCGGGGCGTGATCGCTCCACGGGAGTCGTCTCGCGCAGCAGGGCGAGGCTCTCGCGCAGGTGGTCCGCGTCGGTGCGGACCCGGCGTATCTCCAGCCCGCCGGCGCCCACCCGCTGCTCCAGCCGGGAGACGGAACGGACGAGGTCATCGAGACAGCGCTGGACGGCCGTCAAGTCGTCGTTCAAGGACATGACTTGCCCTCACTTCCGCGGTTGCGGTTGGCGACGCTTATGCGACAGCGAGTGTTACGCGCCACGGTCCTGGTTGTGAAGGGATCTGTCGGGATTGGCGCCGTCACCGGCGGGATTCCGCCGCCGCGCGCCGGAGTGCGCGCCCGCCGCATTGATCCGGGCGGGTGATCCTTTCCCCTCATGGCCGTCTCCATGGCCCTCTCGGCGTGCTGTCCGATGAACCGTCGCTTTGAGTGAGGAGTATATGCGATCAGCGTCACACTATGCCAAATGCGCATATATCCGTCACCCTGCGGAGGTACGAGCCATGCCCATCACCAGGAGCCGCCGCGCCATGCTGCTCGCCGCGGGAGTGATGCTGCCGCTGCCCGTACTGACCGGCTGCAGTTCGGACGACGACGGCCCACCGCCGCGCGCCGCCTGGGACATCGCCTCCGCACCCCGCTCCGGGACCGCCGGCACCGGCACCCTGCGCTGGGCCCTGGACGCGACGCCCACCACGCTCAACGCCTTCCAGAAGACCGCGGACACGGGCACCCAGCGGATCGCGGGCGCCGTGCTGCCCGCCCTCTACACCCTCGACGCCCGCGGCCGGGCCCAGCGCAACGGCGACTATCTGGCCTCCGCCGACGTCACCTCGACCGATCCCAAGCAGGTCGTGGTCTTCAAGCTCAACCCCAAGGCGGTGTGGAGCGACGGGCGCCCGATCGGCGCGGAGGACTTCCAGGCCCAGTGGAAGGCGCTGCGCGGCACCGACGAGAAGTACGGGACGGCGCGCAACGCCGGATACGACCGGATCGCCAAGGTCGAACCGGGGGACAAGGAGCACGAGGTCAAGGTCACCTTCGCCAAGCCGTACACCGACTGGCGCTCGCTGTTCACCCCGCTGTACCCGAAGAGCGTGATGGGCAACCCGGCGGTCTTCACCGCGGCCGCGAACAAGGGGCTCGCGGTCGGCGCCGGGCCCTTCATGGTCCGCCGGGTCACGGACTCCGAGGTCACCCTCGTCCGAAACCCCCGCTGGTGGGGCGACCGGGCGCGGCTGAGCCGGGTGGTCTTCCAGGCGGTCCCGGCCGAGAAGCGGGCCGAGGCGCTGATCGCCGGGCGGCTGGACCTGGCCGAGGTGGACGGGACCACCGCCCGGCGCATCCAGGCCACCGCCCCCGGCAAGCAGGCCGCGGGCGCCAAGCGGGGCTCCTCGGCCCCGGGCAAGGCGGGCGCGCCGGAGCCGTCCACGGGCGGCCGGGAGGCGTCCACCGGCGGCCGGGAGGCGGCCGAGGCGACGCGTACGGCGGGCACCGGGGCGGCGCGGGAAGAGTCGGGAGCCCAGGGAGCGGCCACCGGCGACACCGGCGACACCGACAAGAACCGGTCGCGGACCCGGGCGCTGAGCAGGTTCACCCTGCGCAAGGCCCTGGACCCGGCCTACACCCAGCTCGCCCTCAACGGCACCAAGGGCCCGCTCGCCGATGAGCGGGTACGCCGTGCGGTGGCCCGCGCGATCGACCGGAAGGCCCTGGCGAAGCTGGTGCTCAAGCCCATGGGGCTGCCGTCCGAGCCGCTCGGCAACCATCTGCTGATGGCGGGCCAGCCGGGCTACAAGGACCACAGCGGCGCCCTCGGCGCCCCGGACGCCAACGCCGCGCAGTCGCTGCTCGCCGACGCGGGCTGGCGGGCGGGCGGCACCGGCCGTCAGAAGGCGCTGGACGGCAAGACGGACGACCGGGGCAGCCGGTACAGCGCCCCGACCGCCACCGAGGGCGCCACGGGCTCCACCACGGACCCGGCCACCGACACCGCGTCCGGAACCGCCTCCAAGAGCGCCTCCGGCGCCCCGCCCGCGGCCGGTGACGCCGGGCGGTCCGGACGGCTCCGGGAGACGGCCGTCGTACGGAAGAAGGGACGGCCGCTGGTGCTGCGCTTCGTCCTCCCCGATGACCGGACCGGTGCCCGGCTGGGCACGGTCGGTGAGCGCATCGCCCGGATGCTGGAGAAGATCGGCGTCCGGACCGAGATCACCAAGGTCTCCGGCGAGAGCTACTTCCGGGACCACATCGCCACCGGCGACTACGACCTGGCCCTCTACTCCTGGCCCGCCTCCGCCTACCCGGCCACCGATGCCCGTCCCATCTACGCCAAGCCGCAGCCCGCCGCCGACGGCTCCCTGGTCGTCGAGCAGAACTACACCCGGGTGGGCACCGACCAGATCGACCAGCTCTTCGACCAGGCGCTCTCCGAGCTGGACGGCGGCGCCTCGCGCTCCCTGGTCAGCCGGGCGGACGCCCGGATCTGGGCGGCGGCCGGATCGATTCCGCTCTATCAGCGCCCCCAGCTGATCGCGATGCGCAAGGGCCTGGTCAACGCGGGCGCCTTCGGCTTCGCGACCCCCCGCTACCAGGACATCGGCTTCCGCCGCTAGGGGGTTCCGGCGGACCTTGACGCCTGCGGCGAGCTGTTCCCCTCCCCGCCCCTTCCCGAAACCGGGGCTCCGCCCCAGCCCCCGGTCCGGGGGTTCTGCCCCGGGCCCCGGTCCGGGGGTTCTGCCCCGGGCCCCTGTCCCGGGGTTCTGCTCCAGATCCCGGTCCGGGGGCTCTGCCCCAGGCCCCTGTCCCGGGGCTCTGCCCCAGATCCCGGGTCCGGGGGGCTCCGCCCCAGATCCCGGGTCCGGGGCTCCGCTCCAGGCCCCGGACCCGGAACTCCGCCCCTTCCCGCGGCGTCGATATGCGGCTCCGCCGCGTGGCGGGGCTTCGTCCCGGGACCCGGCTGGGCGTCCGACCGGTCATCCGCTGCGCCAGCGTGCCGACCGCGATCAGGCCGCCGGTGTGGGTGTTCGCGGCGGGACGGTCGGCTTGTCGGCCCCGGGGTCCAGGGGCGGAGCCCCTGGTTACGGGAAGGGGCGGGGAGGGGAAAGATCCGCCGGACACCCCCGTAGCCGCAGCCGCCAGCGGAGCCGCCGGGCGAGGCGACCGGCGAGGCGACCGGCGGGGTGACCGGCGCGGGGACGGGCGGTGGGACGGGGTGTGAGATGGGTCGCGGGATGGGCTGCGGCGTTCGTCCGCGCGGCGTCCCCGTACCATGGGGGTGAGGCCGAGGCGTGATCAGCCCGGCGGAAGGCGCGCCGCTTAAGGAGCGCGTCGCCACCCAACAACCGGGAGAAGCGCGCTTTCATGCCCACGCGCCACGACATTCGTAACGTCGCCATCGTCGCTCACGTCGACCATGGCAAGACGACCCTCGTCGACGCCATGCTGAAGCAGGCGGGCGCGTTCGCCGCCCACCAGCAGGTGGACGACCGGGTCATGGACTCCAACGACCTGGAGCGCGAGAAGGGCATCACCATTCTCGCGAAGAACACCGCCGTGAAGTACCACCCGGCGGACGGCGGCGACCCCGTCACCATCAACATCATCGACACCCCGGGCCACGCCGACTTCGGCGGTGAGGTCGAGCGCGGTCTGTCCATGGTCGACGCGGTCGTCCTGCTGGTGGACGCCTCCGAGGGGCCGCTGCCGCAGACCCGCTTCGTGCTGCGCAAGGCGCTCCAGGCGAAGCTGCCGGTGATCCTGTGCATCAACAAGACGGACCGCCCGGACTCCCGGATCGACGAGGTCGTGAACGAGGCGTACGACCTCTTCCTGGACCTGGACGCGACCGAGGAGCAGATCGAGTTCCCGATCGTCTACGCCTGTGCCCGTGACGGCGTGGCCTCGCTGACCAAGCCGGAGGACGGCACCGTCCCGGCCGACAGCGACAGCCTCCAGCCGTTCTTCTCCGCCCTGCTGGACACCGTTCCGGCGCCGGAGTACGACGCGGCGGCCCCGCTCCAGGCCCATGTCACCAACCTGGACGCGGACAACTTCCTCGGCCGTATCGCGCTGCTCCGGGTCGAGCAGGGCGAGCTGAAGAAGGGGCAGACGGTCGCGTGGATCAAGCGCGACGGCACCATCTCCAACGTCCGGATCACCGAGCTGATGATGACCGAGGCGCTCACCCGCAAGCCCGCCGAGGTGGCCGGCCCGGGTGACATCTGCGCGGTCGCGGGCATTCCGGACATCATGATCGGCGAGACCCTGGCCGACCCGGAGAACCCGATCGCGCTGCCGCTGATCACCGTCGACGAGCCCGCGATCTCGATGACCATCGGCACCAACACCTCCCCGCTGGTCGGCCGCGGCCCCGGCGGCAAGGGCGCCGACAAGTCCGCCGTGAAGGACCGCAAGGTCACCGCGCGGCTGGTCAAGGACCGGCTGGAGCGCGAGCTGATCGGTAACGTCTCGCTGCGCGTGCTGCCCACCGACCGCCCGGACGCCTGGGAGGTGCAGGGCCGGGGCGAGCTGGCGCTGGCGATCCTGGTGGAGACCATGCGCCGGGAGGGCTTCGAGCTCACCGTCGGCAAGCCGCAGGTGGTCACCCGGGAGGTCGAGGGCAAGGTCCACGAGCCGATCGAGCGCATCACCATCGATGTGCCCGAGGAGCACATGGGCGCGGTCACCCAGCTCATGGGCACCCGCAAGGGCCGGATGGACAACATGTCCAACCACGGCTCCGGCTGGGTCCGTATGGAGTTCATCGTCCCCTCCCGCGGTCTGATCGGCTTCCGTACCGAGTTCCTGACCGCGACCCGCGGCACGGGTATCGCCCACTCCATCCACGAGGGTCACGAGCCGTGGTTCGGCGAGCTGAAGACCCGTAACAACGGCTCGCTGGTGGCCGACCGCTCGGGTGCGGTGACCGCCTTCGCGATGACCAACCTCCAGGAGCGCGGGGTGCTGTTCACCTCGCCGGGCACCGAGGTGTACGAGGGCATGATCGTCGGCGAGAACTCCCGCTCCGACGACATGGACGTCAACATCACCAAGGAGAAGAAGCTCACCAACATGCGGTCCTCCACCGCGGATGTGACCGAGTCTCTGGTCCCGCCGCGGCTGCTCTCGCTCGAGCAGTCCCTGGAGTTCTGCCGCGACGACGAGTGCGTCGAGGTGACGCCGGAGACGGTGCGGATCCGCAAGGTGGTGCTGGATCAGAAGGAGCGCGCCCGCAGCGCTGCCCGCGCCAAGCGCTGACGCGCACCGCGCCAAGCGCTGACGCTCGCCGCCGCCCGCGCCAAGCGCTGACGCTCGCCGCCGCCCGCGCCAAGCGCTGACGCTCACCGCCGCGCGCCAAGCGCTGACGCTCGCCGCCGCCCGCGCCAAGCGCTGACGCGCACACCCGGGCGCGGGGGCGCCGGGGCTCACACCCGGCGCCCCTGCGCACGACGGCGCCGATCACGGAGCGTAGGCGCCCCACCGCGCCTCGGTGAGCTGCCCACGGCCCGGACCCATCGCCTCCACGGCGGGGGTCCGGGCCGTTGCCATGTCAGCAATGTGCCAGTCAAGCAGTTATCCGGATCTCCCTGTCCGAATATCGGCGCCCGAGCTCCGCATGATGTGTTAACAGTCCGTTTCGCGTGTGTCTGTCTGGGGCAGTTTTGTCCGGATTTCGAAGCTCCGCGCGTAGATGCTGTGACCAAAGCGAGACCCATAAGGTGTGGTTTACGGGCCGGACGTGCTCAATCATGGGGTCCATTGAGCTCGGGTCAATGGGTCACACGCTGTGGGGAGCGCGGACCTACGAGCGCATCTGGGGGGTTCCGGTCCCTTTCGCTGTCAGGGGTGTCAGCGTGTCTCCGGGCGCCCCCTCTCGTAGTGACAGTGGACTCCTGAGGAGGCAAACCCATGCGCGGTGCCAAGAGCGCCAAGTGGGTCGCGTTGGCGGCAGTCGTGGCGCTGGCCGCGACCGCCTGCGGTGGTAACGACAGCGACAGCGGCAGCAATGACATGAACAAGGGCACGGCGGACCCGAATGGGATACTCACCGCCCAGCTGAGCGAGCCGCAGAACCCGCTGCAGCCGGCGAACGCGAAGGAGAGCCAGGGCAGCCGGGTGCTGCGGGCGATCTTCGCGGGCCTGGTGGACTACGAGCCGGGCACCGGCAAGCTGGTCTACGTCAACGCCGAGTCCGTCACCCCCAACAAGGACTCCTCCGTCTGGACCGTCAAGCTCAAGCCGGGCTGGAAGTTCCACAACGGCGAGGCCGTGACCGCCAAGTCCTACGTGGACTCCTGGAACTGGTCCGCCAACGTCGCGAACAACCAGACCAACTCCAGCTGGTTCCAGGACATCAAGGGCTACGAGGACGTCCACCCTGAGAAGGGCAAGCCCAAGGCCGACAAGATGTCCGGCCTGAAGGTCGTCAACGACAACGAGTTCAAGATCGAGCTCAACAGCTCGGTCTCGTACTTCGCCTACAAGCTGGGCTACGACGTGTGGTCCCCGCTGCCCACGGGCTTCTTCAAGGACCCCAAGGGCTTCGGCGAGAAGCCGGTCGGCAACGGCCCCTACAAGTTCGTCTCCTGGGACCACAAGAAGATGATCAAGGTCCGCAAGTTCGCGGACTACCAGGGCCCGAACAAGGCCAAGAACGGCGGCATCGACTTCAAGAACTACACCACCGCCGACGCCGCCTACTCGGACCTGCGCTCCAACAACCTCGACTGGATCGAGCAGGTCCCGACCACCGCGCTGACCAACTACAAGAGCGACCTGGGCAAGCGCGCGATCGACGAGGAGTACTCGGCGGTCCAGTCGGTCGTCCCGGCCTTCTACACCAAGCAGTTCAAGAACATCGACCCCAAGGTCATCCAGGGTCTGTCCATGGCGATCGACCGTGACACGATCACCAAGACCGTGCTCCACGGCTCCCGCACCCCGGCCGACAGCTATGTCGCCCGCGGCGTGATCGGCTACAAGGCCGGCGCGCTCAAGGAGCAGGTCACCTACGACCCGGCCAAGGCCAAGTCCCTCATCAAGGAGGGCGGCGGGGTCCCGGGCAACAAGATCTCGATCCAGTACAACGCCGACCAGGACCACAAGCCCTGGGTGGACGCGGTCTGCAACAGCATCCGCAAGGCCACCGGCGTCGACTGCGTCGGCGACTCCAAGCCCGACTTCCAGGCCGACCTGAACGCGCGTGACAAGCACCAGGTCAAGTCCATGTACCGCGGTGGCTGGGTGCTCGACTACCCGGTCAACTCGAACTTCATGAGGGACCTCTACGGCTCCAAGGCGGCCGGTAACACCAGCGGTTACGCCAACAAGCAGTTCGACGAGCTCGCCAACAAGGCCGACAAGGCCGCCACCCTCGACGAGACCGTGAAGCTCTACCAGCAGGCGGAGCAGGTTCTCGCGAAGGACATGCCGGCGATCCCGCTGTGGTTCTACAAGGTCAACAGCGGCCAGTCCAACAAGGTCCTGGGGAAGATCCCCTACGGCCAGGACGGCGACCCCATCTTCACCGACGTCCAGGTGAAGAAGAAGTAATCATCGGGACCGCCGGCCGGTGCCGCCGCTTCTCCCACCGGGGAGCGGCGGCACCGGCCCGCAGGCGTGAGGCCCGCAGCTCATCCCCCCACCCGCGTGGCGCTGACGAGACGTGGCCTCCGCCGCCCCCCAACGGCATGGAGGCATAATGGGGCGCTACGTCGCCAGGCGACTGCTCCAGATGATCCCGGTCTTCATCGGGACCACACTGTTGATTTTCCTCATGGTCCACGTCCTTCCCGGCGACCCCATCAGAGCGATGTGGGGAGAGAAGGCCGCGGACCCCGCGCAGGTCGCGTCCCTGCGCCATGAGTTCGGGCTGGACCAGTCCCTCCCGAAGCAGTACCTCGACTACATGGTCGACCTCTTCCAGGGCAACTTCGGCAAGACCTTCGGCGGCCGCCCGGTCTCCGAGGAAATGAGCATGGCCTTCCCGGTGACCCTCCGCCTCGCGGCGGTGGCCCTCACCATCGAGATCATCGTCGGCATCGGGCTCGGTGCCTGGGCCGGACTCCGGGCCGGCCGCGCCGCCGACACCGGCGTGCTGATCTTCACGCTGATCGTCATCTCGATGCCGGTCTTCGTCCTCGGCTATCTGGCCCGGTTCATCTTCGCCGACGAGCTCGGCTGGCTGCCACCGAACGTCCAGGACTCGATGAACCTCCAGCAACTCCTGCTGCCAGGGTTCGTCCTCGCGATGCTCTCCATGGCGTATGTGGCCCGGCTGACCCGGACCACCTTCGCCGAGAACCTGCGCGCCGACTACATGCGCACCGCGCTCGCCAAGGGGCTGCCGCGCCGCCGGATCGTCGGCGTCCACCTGCTGCGCAACTCGCTGATCCCGGTGGTCACCTTCCTCGGCACCGACGTCGGCGCGCTGGTCGGCGGCGCGGTGGTCACCGAGGGCATCTTCAACGTCCAGGGCGTCGGCAACCTGCTCTTCAAGGCGCTCGGGCAGCGTGAGGGCACCACCATCGTCGGGGTCGTGACCATCTTCGTCCTCGTCATTCTGCTGATCAACCTGCTCGTCGACCTGCTGTACGCGGTCCTGGACCCGAGGATCCGGTATGCCTGACATGACCAAATCCCAGTCCGGCGGCACGGCGGTCGACACGGCGGTCGACGCCGTGGCCCCGCCGACCGCGGTGGACACCGCCGCCCCCGGCGCCGCCTCCCAGGGCAAGCCGCGCTCGCTGTGGGGCGACGCCTGGTTCGAACTGCGCCATCGCCCGCTGTTCTGGGTCTCGGCGGTGCTGCTGGTGCTGCTGCTGGCCGTCGCGGCCTTTCCCGGGATGTTCACCAGCGCCGATCCGCGCAACGGCGATCTGACCAACCACTTCCTGACCAAGCCGGAGCTGACCCACTTCTTCCAGGCCGACTGGTTCGGCTACGACGGTCAGGGCCGCTCGATCTACGCCCGGGTCATCTATGGCACCCGCGCCTCGATCATGGTCGGCGTCGGCGTGACCGCGGTGGTGACCCTCTTCGGCGGTCTGCTGGGCATGGCCGCCGGATACTTCGGCGGCTGGATCGACTCGATCATCTCCCGGATCGTGGACATCTTCTTCGGTCTGCCGTTCCTGCTCGGCTCGATGGTCGTGCTGAACGCGTTCACCGAGCGCAAGGTGTACGTCGTGATCGCGGCCCTGGCCTTCCTCGGCTGGACCACCATCGCCCGGGTGATGCGCAGTTCGGTGATCACCGCCAAGCAGGCGGACTACGTCACCGCGGCGCGTGCCCTCGGTGCCGGAACCGGCCGGATCCTTTTCCGGCACGTCCTGCCGAACGCGCTGGCCCCCACCATCGTGGTGGCCACCATCTCCCTCGGCGCCTACATCTCCGCCGAGGCCACGCTGTCCTTCCTCGGCCTCGGTCTCGCCGACCCCACCATCTCGTGGGGCATCGACATCTCCGACGCCAAGGACGCCATCCGGGACAACCCGCATGTGATGCTGTTCCCGGCCGGAATGCTGAGCCTCACGGTCTTCGCATTCATCACGCTCGGCGACGCGGTGCGCGACGCCCTCGACCCCAAGCTGCGCTGAGGAGGGCGTACGTGACCACCATCGAGAAGACCACGAGCGCCACCGCCCGCGTGGGCGAGGACGACGACGGCACCCCGCTGCTGGAAGTCCGCGACCTGCATGTGGAGTTCCACACCCGGGACGGTGTCGCCAAGGCCGTCAACGGCGTCAACTACAGCGTCCGCGCCGGTGAGACGCTCGCCGTCCTCGGCGAGTCCGGCTCCGGCAAGTCGGTGACCGCCCAGGCGATCATGGGCATCCTCGACATGCCGCCCGGGAAGATCCCGCAGGGGCAGATCCTGTTCCGGGGCGAGGACATGCTCACCATGGCGGGCGAGGAGCGCCGGAAGATCCGCGGCCGCAAGATCGCCATGATCTTCCAGGACGCGCTCTCGGCGCTGAACCCGGTGCTCTCCGTGGGCTATCAGCTCGGCGAGATGTTCCGGGTCCACCAGGGCCTGTCCAAGAAGGAGGCCAAGGCCAAGGCCATCGAGCTGATGGACCGGGTCCGCATCCCGGCGGCCAAGGAGCGGGTGAGCGACTATCCGCACCAGTTCTCCGGCGGTATGCGCCAGCGCATCATGATCGCCATGGCGATGGCCCTGGAGCCGGACCTGATCATCGCCGACGAGCCGACCACCGCCCTGGACGTGACCGTCCAGGCCCAGGTGATGGACCTGCTCGCGGAGCTCCAGCGCGAGTACCACATGGGTCTGATCCTGATCACCCATGACCTGGGTGTGGTGGCGGACGTCGCCGACAAGATCGCCGTGATGTACGCGGGCCGGATCGTCGAGACCGCCCCCGTGCACGAGCTCTACAAGCGCCCGGCCCACCCCTACACCCGCGGTCTGCTGGACTCCATCCCGCGCCTGGACCGCAAGGGCCAGGAGCTCTACGCGATCAAGGGGTTGCCGCCCAACCTGCTCAAGATCCCCACGGGCTGCGCCTTCAACCCGCGCTGCCCCAAGGCGGAGGACATCTGCCGTACGGACGTCCCCGCCCTGGTGCCGGTCACCGAGCAGGACGGCACGGAGCTGCCGGGCCGCGGCAGCGCCTGCCACTTCTGGAAGGAGACCCTCCATGGCTGACGCCGAGAAGAACGAGAAGGCCATGGAACCGGCCGCGGACGCCACCCCCAACGTCACGGAGGTGGAGACGGTCGACGCGGCCACCGAGGACGAGGCGGTCGCCGCGCTCGAGGCCAAGGTCGACCGCGGTGAGCCGATCCTCCAGGTGCGCAATCTGGTCAAGCACTTCCCGCTGACCCAGGGCATCCTCTTCAAGCGGCAGATCGGCGCGGTCAAGGCGGTCGACGGCATCTCCTTCGACCTCTACCAGGGCGAGACCCTCGGCATCGTCGGCGAGTCCGGCTGCGGCAAGTCCACCGTCGCCAAGCTGCTGATGACCCTGGAGACCGCCACCGCGGGCGAGGTCTTCTACAAGGGCCAGGACATCACCCGGCTGTCGGGCCGGGCGCTGCGGGCCGTCCGCCGCAACATCCAGATGGTGTTCCAGGACCCGTACACCTCGCTCAACCCCCGTATGACGGTGGGCGACATCATCGGGGAGCCCTTCGAGATCCACCCCGAGGTGGCCCCGAAGGGCGACCGCCGCCGCAAGGTCCAGGAGCTCCTGGACGTCGTGGGGCTGAACCCCGAGTACATCAACCGCTACCCCCACCAGTTCTCCGGCGGCCAGCGCCAGCGCATCGGCATCGCCCGCGGCCTCGCCCTCAACCCGGAGATCATCATCTGCGACGAGCCGGTCTCCGCGCTCGACGTGTCCGTCCAGGCACAGGTCATCAACCTGATGGAGGGCCTCCAGGACGAGTTCAACCTGTCCTACATCTTCATCGCCCACGACCTGTCCATCGTCCGGCACATCTCCGACCGGGTCGGCGTGATGTACCTGGGCAAGATGGCCGAGATCGGCTCCGACACCGAGATCTACGACCACCCGACGCACCCCTACACCCAGGCGCTGCTGTCGGCCGTCCCGGTCCCGGACCCGGAGTCGCGCGAGGGCCGCGAACGCATCATCCTCACCGGCGACGTCCCCTCCCCGGCCAACCCGCCCTCCGGCTGCCGCTTCCGCACCCGCTGCTGGAAGGCCGAGGACAAATGCGCCAAGGAGGTCCCCCTCCTCGCCATCCCCGAGCGCTTCGCCGGCACGGATTCGCCTGCGGCGCACGAGTCGGCGTGCCACTTCGCGGAGGAAAAGGACGTGGTCCACGCCTAGCGCTACCGCGCGGGCCGCAGTTTGAACGACGAGGGCCGCCCGGGACGTGATCCACGTCCCGGGCGGCCCTCGCCGTCGTTCAGGAGACGGCGGGCGGTGGATTGAGCGTGAACCATACGGCCTTGCCGGTGACGCCCGAGTCCTTGTCGGTGTAGTCGTGCACGCCCCAGGTGTCGGAGCACGACTCGACGAGCGACAGCCCCCGGCCGTTCTCGTCGTCGGTCCGCGCCGATACTGGCTGCGGCAGCCCGTCGCCGGAGTCCCATACGGTGACCCGGAAGTCGGACGGCGACGGCTCCCAGTCCATGCTGACGTACGCGTCGGTGGTGGTGTTCCGGTACGCGTTGGTGACCAGCTCCGACACGAGCAACTCGGCCGTGTCCACGATGCAGTCGAGCCGCGCCGCCCTGAGGATGTGACGGATCGTGGCCCGTACGACGCCCACGGCGCGTGGGTCGTGCGGGATGAACAGGCCGTAGGACCAGGGCTCTTCGGGCGTGCGCATGGGGCAGCCTCCGGTTGAATGCCTACTGTGACTGGCGCCATACGTAACGTAGCGCGATAGGTTGCCAATTCACGACACAATCGGCACGCTTCGTGGTTGAGTGGTCGCACTGTCCATGACGAAGGAGGGCGTATGGGGCTTCGGGTTAACCCTACGTATCGCCAGCGACGCTTCGGGGCTGAGGTTCGCAGGCTGCGCGAACGTGCTGGCCTAAGCGTTGGCCAAAGCGCCGCGGCGATGAGCATGAACCAGTCGCATATCAGCAACGTTGAGTCCGGACGTACTGGCCTATCGCCTGAGCGGCTACGCGCCCTGGCCGGAGCCGTAGGGTGTGAAAGCACAACCTACGTTGACGCGCTTGTAGCGATGGGCCAGGCGTCGGGCAAAGGCTGGTGGAGTGCGTATCGCGACAAAGTGCCCGTCTCACGCATGGACACGGCCGAGTTGGAGGCCGGTGCCGATGCGATGCTCTGCTACGAGCCAATGTTCGTGCCGGGGCTGCTGCAGACCCGAGAGTACTCGGCGGCGATCCACCAAGCCGGGTACGTCCCCGCGTCACGCGAGGACAACAACTCGTCCGTCGAGTTCCGCCTGGAGCGCCAGAAGGTGCTCGTCGGCGAGCAGCCTCCTCAGTTCCATGCGGTGGTCCATGAGGCCGCCTTGCACACCACGTTGAATCGTCGCGACATCATGCGCACCCAGTTGCTGCGGCTGATCGAACTGTCCCGGCTCCCCAACGTCACGGTCCAGGTCCTCCCGTTCGATGGCCCGGTCCCGTTTGGTACGTCCTTCACGCTGATCCGGCCCAGCGTGGCGGAGTTGAGCACGGTGATCGTGCCGCACATCGAGCAGTCGCTCTACCTGGGCGAGAATGCCGCGATCGCTCGATACAACGAGGTTTTCGCTACTATGTGCGAAGTGGCGTTGCCTCCTGTCGATGCGACGGTTTCGCCGGAGGCGCATGGCGTGAAGGACTCGCTGGGGTTGATCCAGCGGCTCCTCTATCCCCTGCTCTAGGAAGGCGCACACATGTCTCAGCTCAGGTGGCGGAAGTCGAGCTTCAGCGAGGGCCACACCGACACGTGTGTCGAACTCGCCGCCGACTCCGTCGGCACCCCTCGCCTCCGCGAGAGCGACGACCCGGAGGTCGTCATATCCACGACCCCCGCCGCGCTCCGCGCGTTTCTGCGGGCCGCGAAGGCGGGGGCATTCGACCGCCCTTCCGGGAATGCTTGATCTGGCGCAACTAATTTGTCAAACGTTTTCCAGAGGGGTACCCCACCCCGGGCAATCGGGAGCCGGTCCGGCGGTCCGGCGACGGCCTCGGTCTCCGAGCACCGGCGCCGCCACCAACGCTCACCCCCAGAGCCCGGCGCCCGGCGGCGGCGCCTGGCCCCCCACCCCCCGACCCATGCTCAAATGCGCCGAAGGCGCGAGACGGTGCCGCGCTGTACCTCGTAGGGTCGTGGCATGACTGCCCCTCACTCACCGGTCTATCAGGAGTACTACACCCGCACGCCCCTTCAGCTCTTCTCGGGTGCCGGCTGGAAGCGACTGGTGGCCTTCCGAGCCGATGAGTCCGGTATCGCCCTGGGCGGCGCCGCATTGCGGTACAACCGGTTCCTGGCCGTCGTGCCGTGGCGGGACATCGAAGCCGTCGTGGTGTGGGCCACGCAAACCCGCACGGAGAAGCCGGTACCGTACATAAGTCTGAAGCTGCGGCCGGGCGTTCCCGCCCCTCCTGGCCCCAACCGGAAGCTCACCCAGCAGTTCGCCGCGGGTTTCGCTCCGCACCTCGAGTACGAGGTCGTCAGGAACAGTCGGCGCATCGTCCTCTGGAAGGTCGATCAGGCCAGGCTCACCGCCGCAGTCCAGGCGTTCGCGCCCCAAGTTCAGCTGCGTGTCCACCCGGTGCACCGGGAGCGACCAGGGCAGGGCGGCGCGGTGGGACGCGGGTCCGGCGCGAGCATCTTCGACATCATGCCCTGACCTCCGCGCGCTCCTCCGCGAAGTGGCACGCCGAGGCGTGGGCGGCGGGGCCCGCCAGGCCCGTCGGCACCGCCAGCACCGGCACCTCCGTCGCGCAGCGCTCCTGGGCCTTCCAGCAGCGGGTGCGGAAGCGGCAGCCGGAGGGCGGGTTGGCCGGGGAGGGGACGTCGCCCGTCAGGAGGATGCGGGTCGGGCGGGCGCGCGGCTCCGGGTCGGGGTCCGGGACGGCCGACAGCAGGGCCTGGGTGTAGGGGTGCGTCGGGTGGTCGTAGATCTCCCGGCCGGTGCCCGTCTCGGCGAACCGGCCCAGGTACATCACGGCCACCCGGTCGGAGATATGGCGGACCACCGACAGGTCGTGGGCGATGAAGACGTAGGACAGGTCGAACTCGTCCTGGAGGGTCTCCATCAGGTTGACCACCTGCGCCTGGACGGAGACGTCCAGCGCCGAGACCGGTTCGTCCGCGACGATGATCTCCGGTCGTAGCGCCAGTCCCCGGGCGATGCCGATGCGCTGGCGCTGGCCGCCGGAGAACTGGTGCGGATAGCGGTTGATGTGTTCCGGGTTCAACCCCACCACGTCCAGGAGGTCCCGGACCGCCCGCCGCCGGTTGCCCTTCGGGGCCGCCTCGGGGTGGATCTCGAAGGGCTCCCCGATGATGTCGCCCACCGTCATCCGGGGGTTGAGCGAGGTGTACGGGTCCTGGAAGACCATCTGGATGTTGCGGCGGACGGCACGCAGCGCCCGGCCCGACAGCCGGGTGATGTCCTCGCCCCGGTAGTGGATCGTCCCGGCCGTCGGCCGTTCGAGGCTGACCAGCAGCTTGGCGACGGTGGACTTGCCGCAGCCGGACTCGCCGACGATGCCGAGGGTCTCCCCGCGCCGCAGGGCGAAGGAGACCGTGTCGACCGCCCGGACCGCGCCGATCCGCCGCTTGAACACCACGCCCTGGGTCAGGGGATAGAGCTTGGCCAGGTCGCGGACCTCCAGGACCGGCTCATCGGGCTCAGGCATGTGCTCAGGCATGTGCTCAGGCATGGGCTCGGGCATGAGCTCAGGCATGCAGCTCCTCCTTCCAGAAGTGGCAGGCGCTGGTCCGTCCGTCGGCCCCGGCGTCCGCCGTCACCTCGTACAGCGGCGGCCGTTCGACGCGGCAGACCTCCTGGGCACGCGGGCAGCGAGGGTGGAAGGGACAGCCGGAGGGCAGGGCGAGCGGGCTGGGCGGCGCGCCCTTGATCGCGTAGAGCCGCTCGCCGCGGTCGTCCACGCGCGGCACGGAGTCCAGCAGTCCGCGGGTGTACGGGTGGGCGGGGCGGCGGTAGAGGTCGCGCACCGGCGCGGTCTCCACGATCCGGCCCGCGTACATCACGGCGATGGTGTCGGCCACGTCCGCGACCACGCCCAGGTCATGGGTGATGAGGACGAGCCCCATCGCGTACTCCCGGCGCAACTCCGCGAGCAGCTCCATGACCTGGGCCTGAACGGTGACGTCCAGCGCGGTCGTCGGCTCGTCGGCGATGATCAGGTCCGGCTCCAGCGCCATCGCCATGGCGATCATGATGCGCTGGCGCATCCCGCCGGAGAACTGATGCGGATAGTCCCCGGCCCGCTGCCCCGCCGCCGGGATGCGGACCCGGTCCATCAGCTCGACGGCCCGCCGCCGGGCGTCCCTGCGGGACATCCCGCGGTGCACCTCGTACATCTCGGCGAGCTGGGCGCCCACGGGAAGCACCGGGTTGAGGGCGGAGAGCGCGTCCTGGAAGATCATCGCCAGCGCGGCGCCCCGGATCCGGCGGCGCTCCTCCGCGCCCATGGTCAGCAGGTCCCGCCCCCGGAACAGCACCTGGCCGCCGGTGACCCGGCCGGGTGGGGAGTCGAGGATGCCCATGACCGCCTGGGCGGTCACCGACTTGCCGGAGCCCGACTCGCCCAGCACGGCCAGCGTCCGACCGGCGTCGACGGCGTACGAGACGCCGCCGACGGCCTCGGCGATCCCGTCCCGGGTGCGGAATTCCACGCGCAGGTCCCGTACGTCCAGCAGGCGGGCCGCCATGGCTAGCGCAGCTTGGGGTCGAGGGCGTCGCGCACCGCGTCGCCGAGCATGATGAACGCGAGCACCGTGATGGACAGCGCCCCGGCCGGCCACAGCAGCATGTGCGGGGCGTTGCGGATCTGGGTCGCGGCCGAGGAGATGTCGATCCCCCAGGAGACGGTGGGCGGTTTGAGCCCCACGCCGAGGAACGACAGCGTGGCCTCCAGCGAGATGTAGGTGCCCAGTGCGATGGTCGCGACGACGATCACGGGCGCCACGGCGTTGGGCGCGATATGGCGCAGCAGCGTCCGGCCGCTGCTCGCGCCGAGCACCCGCGCCGCCTGCACGTAGTCGTGTTCCTTGACGGTCACCACCGAGCCGCGCGCGATCCGGGAGATCTGCGGCCAGCCCAGCAGCACGATGAAGCCCACCACCGGCCAGACCGAGCCGCTGGTGACCACCGACAGGAAGACCAGCCCGCCCAGCAGGATCGGGATGCCGAAGAAGACATCGGCGATCCGCGAGAGCAGCGTGTCCCACCAGCCGCCGAAGTACCCGGCGAGCCCGCCCAGCACGCTGCCCAGCAGCGCCGCGCCGAGAGTGGCGCAGATGCCGACGGTGATGGAGGCGCGGGCGCCGTAGACCGTGCGGGTGTAGACATCGCGGCCCTGGAGGTCGTAGCCGAAGGGGTGGCCGGGGGCCGGGCCGTCCTGCGCCCTGGCCAGGTCGCCGTGGTACGGGTTTCCGCTCGCGATCAGCTGCGGCCAGATCGCGATCAGGACGAGGAAGACGATGATCAGTGCGGAGGCGACGAAGACCGGGTTGCGGCGCAGATCGTGCCAGGCGTCGGTCCACAGCCCCCGTCCGGTGGGCGCGGCCGGTCCGCCGGAGCGGCGGCCGGGCTCCCCGCGCCAGGGGAGCGCGAGGCGCCAGGGGCCGCGCCGTGGCCCGCCCTTCAGGGGCTGGGGGCCGGAGGCGGGGAGGTCCATCGGACCACCACCGACACCGCCACCACCGCCACCACCACCACCACGGCCGCCGGCCGGTGCGATCGCCTCGGTCATGTCATAGCGCGGGTCAAAGGGCTCAGGCATACCGGATCCTCGGGTCGAGCACGGCGTAGAGGAGGTCGACGAGCAGATTGGCGAGCAGGAAGACGATCACCAGGACGGTCACGAAGCCGACGACGGTCGGCGAGTTCTGGCGCAGGATGCCCTGGTAGAGCTGGTAGCCCACGCCGTGGATGTTGAAGATCCGCTCGGTGACGATGGCCCCGCCCATGAGCGCTCCGATGTCCGTGCCGATGAAGGTCACCACCGGGATCAGCGAGTTGCGCAGCAGATGGCGGGTGACGATCCGGTGGCGCGGCAGCCCCTTGGCGACGGCGGTGCGGACGTAGTCGGCGCGGGCGTTCTCCACGATGGAGGTACGGGTGAGACGGGTGGTGTACGCGAGCGACACCAGCCCCAGCACCACCCCGGGCAGCAGCAGCTCGTTCAGCGGCGCCTCCGGGGAGACCGACGGCCTGGCCCAGCCCCAGCTCACGCCGAACAGATACTGCAGCACCGTGCCGCTGACGAACGTCGGGACCGAGACCACGACGAGGGTGAGCAGCAGCACCGAGGTGTCAAGACCCCGGCCCCGGCGCAGCCCGCTCAGGACGCCCAGGGTGAGGCCCAGCGCCATCTCGAAGGCGACCGCGACGAGGGTGAGCCGGAGGGTGACGGGGAACGCGCTCGCCATCAGCTCGGTCACCGGCTGCCCGTTGAAGGCCGTACCGAAGTGGCCGCTGAAGATCTGCCCCATGTAGTGCGCGTACTGCCGCCACAGCGGCTCATCCAGATAGAGGTCCTTACGGATCCGGGCGGCGGTGGCGGGGTCGGGGGCCTTGTCGCCGAAGAGCGCGGCCACCGGGTCGCCGAGCGCGTACACCATGAAGAAGATCAGGAACGTGGAGCCGATGAAGACCGGGATCATCTGCAGCAGCCGCCGCAGCGCATAGCGGCCCATGGCTCAGCCGACCCTGATCTGCGAGTAGACCGGCACGCTGAACTGATTGAGCGCCACCTCGCTGAGCCGCCGCGAATAGCCCGCGCTGCCGTTCTGGTACCACAGCGGGATCGCGGGCATCCGCTCGGCGAGGATCTTCTCCGCGTCCCGGAAACCGGCGACGGCCCGGCCGTCGGCGGAGGCGGCGTTGGCCTGGTTGACCAGCCGGTCGAAGCCGGTGTCGCTGAAGTGGCCGTCGTTGGAGGAGGCGCCGGTGTAGTACAGCGGCTGGAGGAAGTTCTGGATCAGCGGATAGTCCATCTGCCAGCCGGCCCGGAACGGCCCGGTCATCTTCTTCCCCGCCATCTTGTTGCGGTAGTCGGCGAAGGTGCCGACCGGTTTGCCGACACAGGCCCGGTCGTTCCGCAGCACGGTGTTGACGCTGTTGCAGACCGCGTCCACCCAGTCCTTGTGGGAGCCGGTGTCGGCGTTGTACGTGATCGTCATCCGGCCGCCGGGCAGCCCGCCGCCCGCCTTGATCAGCTTGCGCGCCCGGACCGGGTCGTAGCGGCAGGCGTCCCCGCACAGCCCCGGCTGATAGCCGCCCTGGCGGCGCAGCACCGGCGAGGTCCAGTCGGTCGCGGGGGTGCGGGTGCCCTGGAAGATCCGCTCGGTGATCTGTGCGCGGTTGATCGCCATCGAGATGCCCCGGCGGACCTTGGCCTTCGCCGGGCCGCTCCAGGTGCGGTCGTACATCGGGAAGGTGAGGGTCTGGATGATCCCGGCGGGCTGGTTGATGTAGCGGTTTCCGAGATCGGAGCGGACGAACTTCAGCTGCTGCGCCGGGACATCGTCGACCAGATCGAGATTGCTCGCCTGGAGATCGGTGTAGGCGGTGTTGCTGTCCGTGTAGACGCGCAGGTCGACGCCCTTGTTACGGGCCTTGTCCGGGCCGGGGTAGCCGTCCCAGGCGCGCAGCTTCATCACCGAGCCCTTGGCGTACGACCGCACCTGGTACGGGCCGTTGCCGATGGGCTTCCTCAGCCAGGCGGCGTGGTCCTCGAAGAACGCCCGGGGCAGCGGCACATAGGCGTTGTAGCCGAGGGTCTTGGGCCAGGTGGAGAACTTCTGGCTGAGCCGGACGGTGAAGGTCCGGTCGTTTCTGACCCGCAGCCCGGAGAGGGCTTTGGCGGTGGGGGCGCCGCCGGAGGCGGGGTGGACCTTGTCATAGCCCTCGATGTACTCGAAGAAGTAGGCGTTGCGCTGCTTGTGGTCGATCCGGGCGCCGTAGTTCCAGGCGTTCACGAAGGACGCGGCGGTGACCTTCTCCCCATTGGCGAACCGCCGGCCCTTCTTGAGGGTGATGGTGTAGTTCCGCTGGTCGGAGCTCTCGATCCGCTCCGCGAGCGCGTTCTTGGCCTCGCCGGTCCTCGGGTCGTAGCGCTTGAGCCCCCGGAAGATCATGTCGAGGACCTTGCCGCCCTGGACGTCATTGGTGTTGGCGGGCTCCAGCGGGTTGGGGGGATCGCCCCAGGAGGACCGGACGACACCGGCGTCGGAACCGCCGCCCCCGCCGCCGCAGGCGGTCATGGTGGTCGCGGTGGTCGCGGCCGTAACGATCAGAACGACGGCGCGTACGGAATGCCGGGCGCGCAGGGGATACGGGGCTCCGCGACGCATGGCGCCTCCCGACGATCCGGTCCAAGATCGGCCTTACGGGGCATCCGGCGGATCTCTCCCCCTCCCTCCGCCTCCCAGACCCCGGGGTCCAGGGGCGAGGCCCCTGGTTTCGGGAAGGGGCGGGGAGGGGACTAGCCCGCCGCAGGCGGCAAGATCCGTCGGACTCCACCTAGGCCCATCTGACATCCGCCGGGGCGACGGCGCACGTCGATGACCGCTGTCCGGGGTGGCGAGGCCGGAGGGGAGGGAAGTAGGTGTGCCATCGGGCGTCGCTTCCGCGACCTGCGCTGACCGCCGCCCACCGTGGCGAGACCGACCGTGGCGAGACCGACCGTGCCGAGACCGGCCTCGGGGAACGTCACTTCGTCAGGATCGCGCTCGCGACCACATCGAAGAGGTGATCGGCGCGCGACGCGAGCGAGGGTTGATCGCCGAGCCAGGCGAGGGCCGCGATCAGCGCGAAGAGATCGGTGCCATCGATGTCGGTCCGCGCCGTGCCCGCGGCCTGGGCACGGGCGAGGAGCCGCGTACCGGCCGCGCGCAAGGTGACGCACGAAGCGTGGAGTGCGGATTCGGTGTCCTCGATGGCGGCTGCCATCAGCACGGTCACGCCCCGGTACTCGGTTGTCCACGCGACGCAGTCGCGCAGCCACGAAACGAGAGCGTCTTCGGGCGAGCCCGCCGTTTCGAGTTCGCCCGCCCTTGTCGTCAGCTCGTCGAAGCTCGTGTGGAGCAGGGCCTCCAGCAGCGCCTCGCGCGTCGGAAAGTGCCGGAGCAGCGTCGCGAGCCCCACACCGGCCTTGCGTGCGATGTCGCGCAGCGACGCGTCGACGCCCTGCTCGGTGAGGACGGTGCCCGCGACTGCGAGCAGGTGGTCACGGTTCTTCTTGGCGTCGGCCCGCATCTGCCCCTCTTGACTATCCGGACCAGTGGTCCATATATTCGGATCAGTGGTTCGGATATATGGACCACTGATCCGTTCAGCGTATCCCCTGGCAGGGGCAGGAGAAAATAATGTCGACACACACGATGCGGGCGATCCGGCTGCACGACTTCGGCGGCCCCGAGGTGCTGCGTCATGAGGAGGCGCCGGTCCCCGTACCGGGGCCGGGCGAGGTGCTCGTCCGCGTGCACGCGGTCGGTATCAACCCTCCCGACTGGTACGCGCGCGAGGGAATGCCCGACGTACCTCCCGAGCTCAAGCCCCCGTTCGAGCTCCCCCTGATTCCGGGGACCGACGTCTCGGGCGTCGTGGCGGCCGTCGCCCCCGATGTCACCGGCTTCGCGGCCGGAGACGAGGTGATCGGCCTGCTGCGCTTCCCCACCGCCCTCCAGGGCAGCGCGTACGCCGAGTACGTCACCGCGCCGGCGTCCGACCTCGCCCGCAAGCCGGCCGCCGTCGACCATGTGCGGGCCGCCGGGCTGCCCATGTCGGGGTTGACGGCGTGGCAGTACTTGATCGAGCTCGGGCACGACCATCCCTCGCCGTTCCAGGAGGCCCGGCACCGTCCGATGGCACTCGACGGCGGGAGCACGGTGCTCATCAACGGCGCCGCCGGTGGCGTGGGGCACCTCGCTCTCCAGCTGGCCAAGTGGAAGGGGGCCCGCGTCATCGCCGTGGCCTCCGGCGCCCATGAGACGTTCCTGCGCGAGCTCGGCGCCGACGAGTTCATCGACTACACCAAGGACCGGCCCGAGGCGGCCGCCCGTGACGTCGATCTCGTCCTGGACACCGTCGGCGGCCCCGACAGCAGGCGCTTCCTGCGCACCCTCAGGCGCGGCGGGTCCCTCTACCCGGTGTACTTCGGCGAGTTCGACGACGAGGAGAACGCGAAGCTGGGCGTCACGGTCACGGCCACCCAGGTCCGCTCGAGCGGTGCGCAACTCGCCGAACTGGGGCTCCTGCTCGACGCGGGCACGGTTCGCGTCGCGGTGGACAGCACGTTTCCGCTCGCCGATGCCCGAGCGGCGCACGAACGCGCCGCCCGAGGGCATATCCAAGGCAAGATCGTGCTCACGGTCGCCTAGGAGCGAGCCGTTCGGCCGCGTGGCGAAGGCGGAGGCATCGCTGCTCGGGAGGGGTCCCGGGCGGTCTTGAGCGGGTGGGGTTCACCCGCAAGAGGGTCACCAGGGACGCGGGGCCACCTCGACGCCGACCGGCTGGAGGGCGAGGGCCGGGCGGGGGTGGACGTGGTCCGGGGTGGTCAGCTCCAGCCGGAAGCGGCGCCAGATGTCGGCCACCAGGTGGACGGTCTCGGTGGTGGCCACGGCGGCTCCCACACAGACGCGCGGGCCGAGCCCGAAGGGGAAGTACGAGCCGCGGGGCACCGAGGAGGGGCCGTCGCCCAGCCAGCGCTCGGGGCGGAACGCCTCGGCCTCCTCCCAGAAGCGCGGATCGCGGTGGGCCACCCACTGGCTGACGGTGACGGTGGTCCCGGCGGGGATGAGATAGCCGCCGAAGTCGAGGTCCTCCCTCGCGTCCCGGCTGGTCAGCCAGACCGGCGGGTACAGGCGCAGCGCCTCGCGGACGACGGCGTGGGTGTAGGGCAGGGCCTCCATCCGGGACAGCCCGGCGGGGGTGGTGGCGAAGGCGGCGTCGGCCTCGGCCCGCACCCGCTCGGCGATCCGGGGGTGCCGGGCCAGCAGGACGCTCGTCCAGACCACCGCGTCATTGGTGGTCTCGAAGCCCGCCATGATCAAGGTGGCCAGCTCGTCCCGGAGTTCCTCGGGTGAGGGGGCGGGGGCGCCGTGGACGAGGGCGTGCAGCACGGGAGCGCGCTCCGGGTCGTTCGCGGCGGGGGAGACGGCCAGGGCGTGCAGGGTGCGGTCGATGCGGGCCATCGAGCGGCGGATGCGCAGCTTGCGCGGGGTCGGCACCCACTCGGGCAGCAGCACGGGCGAGGTCGACAGGTCCATGATGGGCGCCACCAGCCGGGCCACTTCGGCGGTGTCCCGATCGCTGAACTCGTCCCCGAACATCAGCTGGGTGACCAGCCGCAGGGTCACCACGGCGATGTCGTCCTGGAGCGTACGGGCCTGGCCGGGGCGCCAGGTGCGCAGCAGCTTCTCGCCCTGGGCGTCGACGATTTCGGCCGCCCGGGTGGACAGCGACCGCCCGAACGCCGGTTGCAGCCGGTGCCGTTTCGCCTTCCACCGGTCGCCGTCGCTGTTCATGGTGGAGTGCGGAAAGCCCTGCCGCCGCGAGCCGCGCCGGGTGTCCGCACTGGCCTTGGAGAACAGGGAGTCCCGGTCGACCAGCATCTTCTCCACGTCGCCGGGGTCGGTCAGCAGCACGTTGTTCTCGCCGAGCCGGACCACGTCGCCGTACCGGCGCGAACAGTCGGTCAGAAAGCTCAGCGGATCGGAGGAGAAGGCGTGCAGATTGCCGAGGTATTTGTCCCCGGCGGGGCCCGGCAGGTCGGTGCGGTAAGGAGCGGCGGTCATGGACGTCCCCTCGGATCGTGGCCGACGGCGGTGGCCGCGGCATCGAACGCCGCGGCCACCGCCTGCTCTCCCGCGCCGGTTTAGTAGTACGAGTAAGGCAGCGTGAGACGGTCCTTACGAGTGAGCCGGGCGAAGAGCGCTCCGGTGAGGATCAGCTTGCGCATGGCGAACACCTCCCTCTCGTTGGGGGCCGGACGCAGTGAGGCCACTGTGCCGACATGCGCTAGACAGTAAATATCCGCCGCAGAACTATCAAGAGTTGACAATTTCCATCAGAAGGTAGTGGATCGCTTAATTCCTTTTACCCGGTGGGTTATCCGCGTTTACCAGTTATCGAAAGGCGCTTCATTGTGTGAGTTCGCTTATGATCACGACGTGTCGCAGAACGACCCGCAGAACGACCTTCAGCGCATCATCGACTTCCGGATCTCCTTCGCCCGCCGACAGGCCGGTGAAGTGCGGGAGGTGCCGGGCGGTTTTCTGGTGCTGCACCGGGAGTACGAACGCTCCCATGAGCACAATCAGCTCCATATCACCGGGCCCGCCGATCCCGAGGGGCTGCCCGCGCTCGCCGATGAGGTCATGGCCTTCCTGCCGCACCGCCGGATCACGGTCCATGACGAGGCCCTGGGCCTGATCGCTGTGCCCGCGCTCGAACGGGCCGGGTACACCCATGTCACCGAGGTGCTGATGGTCCACACCGGGCCGGTGCCGGCGGCCGGGGCGGCCGATGTGGTGGAGCGGGAGCTGGGGCCGGATCCGCACGGGCCGCTGCGGCGGGCGGTGACGGCGCAGCAGTGGCGGTGGATGCCGGACGCGGACGAGAAGACCGTGCACGACCTCGTGGACCGGCGCGCCGCCCGGCGGGCCGGGGCCGAGGAGGTGCTCTTCCTCGCCGCCCATGACGACAGCGGCGAGATCGCCTCCTGGGCCGATCTGTATCTGGAGCCCTCCGCCGGGGTCGCCCAGATCGAGGAGGTGGCGACCGCCGAGCCGTATCTGCGCCGCGGCTACGCCGACGCCGTCCTGGCCGACGCGCTGCGCCGCGCGGCCGCCGCGGGGTGCGCGCTGCGGTTCCTCGTCGCCGACCAGGACGACTGGCCGCTGCGCTGGTACGGCCGCCGCGGGTTCACCGCCGTCGGGCGGGTGCATTCCTTCTCGCGGTTCTGAGGCCCTGGTTCAGCTTGTTACGGCTCCTTGTGCGGCGGGGCCTCCGACTCCGCCGCGATGAGCGCCGGGTCCAGCACCACGTCCTCCTCGCGGGCCTCGAGCGTCGGGTCCTCGGGGAAGTGGCAGGCGGACAGGTGGCCCTCGCGGTTGCCGTCCAGGCGGATGAGCGGCGGCTCCTCCCGCGCGCATTTGTCCTGGGCCTTCCAGCAGCGGGTGCGGAAGCGGCAGCCGGAGGGCGGGTTGATGGGGGAGGGGACGTCCCCGGCGAGCCGGATGCGCTCGCGGCGGGTGGTCCCCGCGGCGTCCGGGCCGTCCTCGGCCTCCTCGGCCATCACCACCGCCGCGTCCGGCACCGCGGACAGCAGTGCGTGGGTGTACGGGTGGCGGGGGCGGTGGTAGATGGACTCGCGGTCGCCCACCTCGACCACCTTGCCCAGGTACATCACGGCGACGCGCTGCGAGAAGTGGCGTACGACGGCGAGGTCATGGGCGATGAACAGGAAGGCGATGCCCAGCTCCCGCTGGAGTTTCTGGAGCAGATTGACGACCTGCGCCTGGATGGAGACGTCCAGTGCCGAGACCGGCTCGTCGGCGACGATCAGCTTGGGCTCCAGGGCGAGCGCGCGGGCCACGCCGATGCGCTGGCGCTGGCCGCCGGAGAACTCGTGCGGGAAGCGGTTGTAGTGCTCGGGGTTGAGGCCCACGATCTCCAGCAGTTCGCGCACCCGGGCCTCGCGGCCGCCCGGCGGATCGATGCCGTTGATCTCCATGGGGCCGGAGATGATGGTGCCGACGGTCTGCCGGGGGTTCAGCGAGGAGTACGGATCCTGGAAGATCATCTGGATCTCGGAGCGGATCGGGGCGAGCTCCTTGCGGCCCGCGCGGGTGATGTCCCGGCCCCGGTAGGTGATGGTGCCGCTGGTGGGTTCCAGCAGCCGGGTCAGCAGCCGGCCCGTGGTGGACTTGCCGCAGCCGGACTCGCCGACCAGCCCGAAGCTCTCCCCGGCGTGCACGGTCAGATCGACCCCGTCCACCGCCTGCACGGCCCCGACCTTCCGTTTGAACGGAAAGCCGCCCATGATCGGGAAGTGTTTGGTCAGCCGCTCGGTGACCAGGAGGGGTTCGGGTGTACCCGACTCGATGCTCATGCGTCAGCGCTCCTAAGCCCTGGTCCCTAGCCCAGCCGGGGCTTGATCTGCTCGGTGAAGAGGGTCTGTTTCCGCTCGGCGCCCAGATGGCAGGCGGCGCCGCGGCCGTCCGGCAGCGACGGCCGCTCGGTGGCGCAGCGGTCGCCCGACACCTGGTCGGTGTAGCGGCACCGCGGGTGGAAGGGGCAGCCCGGCGGGGGGCTGAGCAGGCTCGGCGGGGAGCCGGGGATGGGGCTCAGCGGTTCGTCCACGGCGGAGGTCAGCCGCGGCATGGAGCTCAGCAGCCCCCAGGTGTACGGGTGCTGGGGCGCCCGCAGCACCTCGCGGACCGTACCGCGCTCCACGGCCCGGCCCGCGTACATCACCAGCAGATCGTCGGCGGTGTTGGCCACCACGCCCAGGTCATGGGTGATGAGGATGATCGCGGAGCCGAACTCCTGCTGGAGGTCCTTGAGCAGGTCGAGGATCTGGGCCTGGACGGTGACGTCGAGGGCGGTGGTCGGCTCGTCGGCGATCAGCAGGTCGGGGTCGCAGACCAGCGACATCGCGATCATCGCGCGCTGCCGCATCCCGCCGGAGAACTGGTGCGGATAGTCGTCCACCCGCAGCCGCGGGTTGGGGATGCCGACCTTCTCCAGCATCTGGATCGCCCGGGAGCGGGCCTCGCTCTTGGAGGCGCCGGTGTGCTTGCGGTACGGCTCGGCGATCTGGCGGCCCACGGTGTAGTACGGCGACAGGGCGGTCAGCGGGTCCTGGAAGATCATCGCCATGGTGTTGCCGCGCAGCCGCTCCAGGGTGCGCTCCGGCGCGCCGGTCAGCTCCTGCCCGTCCAGCAGGATCTCGCCGCTGACGGTGGTGGTGCGCGGGTCGTGCAGGCCCAGGACGGTGAGGTTGGTGACGGACTTCCCGGAGCCGGACTCGCCCACGATGCCGAGCGTCCGGCCGCGTTCGAGGTCGAAGGAGAGGCCGTCGACGGCCTTGACGATCCCGTCCTCGGTGGCGAACCGGACGTACAGATCGCGTACGGACAGGAAGGCGCCGCCGCCGGGGGCCGGTGGCGGCGTCGCGCCGTCGTCGGGCTTGGTGAGTGTGGTCATCTCGGCAGCTCCGGGTCTGTCAGGCGAGGCGCACGCGCGGGTCGATGAAGGCGTAGGCGGCGTCGACCAGGATGTTGAACACCACGATGGCCGCGGAGCTGACCAGCATCACGCCCATCAGCATCGGCAGATCGGTGAGCTGGACGGATTCCACCGCCAGCCGTCCGATGCCGTGCAGGGTGAAGGTGTACTCGGTGACCATGGCCCCGCCGAGGAGCGATCCGAGGTCGATGCCGAAGATGGTGATGATGGGGGCGATGGCGCCGCGCCAGGCGTAGCGGAAGAAGACCGTGCGGCTGGAGAGCCCCTTGGCCCTCGCCGTGCGGACATGGTCCTCCTGCAGCTGCTCGACCATCTGGGAGCGGGTCATCCGGCTGTAGTTGGCCATGAAGATCAGCGAGAGCACCACCCAGGGCAGCAGCATCCCGCTGAACCACTTCGCCGGATTCTCGGTGAAGGGGTAGTAGGCGGGCTGGTCCATGATGCCCAGCCCGCTGACGAACCAGGCCAGGGCGAGCACCCCGACGAAGTAGATCTGCATCGATGCGCCGAGCAGCGACAGCGAGCTGAAGAACTTGTCGATCCAGGTGCCGCGCCGCCAGGCCGCGATCATGCCGATGCCGATCCCGCAGACCAGGAAGACGGCGGCGCCGCCGACGGCGAGCGAGAGGGTGGTCGGGAAGCGGTCGACGATGGTGCTCCAGACCGGCTCCTGGCTGACGAAGGAGTAGCCGAAGCAGGGTGCCGCGCAGTGCCCCACGGCGAAGTCCCGCCCGGCGACGATCCCCACCATGAACTTCCAGTACTGGACCGGCACCGGCTGGTCCAGGCCCAGATTCTTGTTGATCATGGCGAGCGAGGTGGGGTCGCAGTTCTTGCCGCAGGCGAGCCGGGCCGGTTCGGCGGGCAGGGCGAAGAAGAGGAAGAACGTGATCGCGCTGATCAGGATCAGGATCACGATCGCGCCGAGGGACCGGCGGGCGAGGAATCTCAACATGACGTCGGTGATCTTCCGCTAGGGGCGGGTCCCGGCCGCGTCCGCCGGAGCGGACGCGGCCGGGTGCCGCGCTGCCTGGGTGCGGCCGCGGCTACGTGGCGAAGACGGCTACTTGATGAAGACGGCCGTCGGGTCCACGGCGCCGTAGACCGTGTTGAACTTCACTCCGCCGATACCCGAGCCCCAGAGGGTGAACAGCCGGTTGTAGAAGGTCGGGACGGCGGGGATGTCATCGGTGAGGATCTTCTCGCTGAGCTTGATCCAATCCGAGGTGGCCCGGCTCAGATCGCTGACCTTCGTGACCTTGCCGATCTCGTCGTTGACCGACGGGACGTTGAGGTGCGAGTAGTTCGCGGAGTCGTCGTAGACGTTCTCGCCGCCGTACACCGGCGGCACCACGGTCGAGGCGGACGGCCAGTCGGCACCCCACGAGGACCGGTACAGGTCGAATTTGTTCTTGACCTTTCCGATCTGGGTGTAATAGGTCGACTGGTCGATCTCCTTCTTCTGCACCTTGAACCCGGCCCGCTCCAGGGCCTGCTGGACGACCACCGAGGCGTCCTGGTGGGTGTCGCCGTTGCCGTAGGCGTAGACGAGCTCGTAGTTCTCCTTGCCCGCCTCCTTCAGCAGCTCCCTGGCCTTCTTGGCGTTGCCGCCGGGGTACTTCTTCTTCTGGAACGGGTCGAACTTGGGGTCGTAGCCCTTGAGCGTGGGGCCGACCAGCCCGCCGCCGATCTCACCGGCCTTCGGACCGCCGAACTGCTGGAGGTACTGACCGCTGGGGAAGGCCCAGGCGATCGCCTCGCGCACCTTCTTGTCCTTGACCCGATCGGTGTTGATCGAGACGACATCCACATAGGGCTGCGTTTCGGTCAGCGACCGGGACATCGCCTCCTTGTCCTTGAGGACCGTGGAGATCTGCGAGGGGTCCACCGCGTTGGTGAACGTCATCCCGGTCCGGTCGGCCCCCTTGTTCGCCTGGAGCCGGCGGGTGGAGTCCACCCACTGATGGCCGAAGGAGACGTCGAAGGTGTTCACGTACTGATGGCGTATCGAGTCGGTCTTGGGGTCCCACTGGTCGTTCTTGACGAACTGGATGCCCTTGCCCGGCTTGAAGTTCCGGATCTTGTACGGGCCGGAGGCCAGCGGGGCCTTGTCGTACTTCTGCTTGGTGTCCTTGCCCGGCGGCACCGCGCCGATGTTCGGCATGGCGACCGCGAACGGCACCTCGGCGCGCGGCTGGTCGAAGTGGAAGACGATGGTCTTGTCGTCCGGGGTGTCCAGCACCGACTTGGGCAGGTGCTTGCCCTTGTAGGGGCCGTCCGGAAGCGCCTTGCGGTACTTCTGGCCCTCACCGGAGAGCCACTGCTGGAGATAGGTCGGCCCGGCGGCCTCGAACGGCGCGTAAAGCCGCTCGACGGCGTGCCGGACGTCCTTGGAGGTGATGGGCGAGCCGTCCTCGAACTTCAGCCCGTCCTTGAGGGTGTACGTCCAGGTGCGGCCGCCGTCGGAGGACTTGCCGGTGTCGGTGGCGAGGTCGCCGACCAGCTTGGCCTTGCCCGTCTTGTCGTCGAACTGGTAGTTCGTCAGCGTCCGGTTGAAGAGCGTCTGCATGATCAGCTCATCGCTGACATAGATCTGCCCCGGGTCCAGATGCTCGAAGGCGTCCCGCTGCAGCACCGTGACGGTGCCGCCCTTCTTGGCGCCCGGCAGGTCCTTGGCCGGTCCGGTGGAGTCGGCGGCGGTGCCGAGGGTGATGTCCTGGGACTCCATCTTGGGCTCGTTCGAATCCTTGGGGTTCGAGCCACCGCCACCGCTGCTGCACCCCGCGAGCGCCAGGGCCCCCGCGGCCAGGGCGACGGCGTAGGTACGGGCTCTGCGACTCTTCTTCGACCGTTCTTCGATGTTCACGTTGCCACTGCACCTGCCTCATCGGACGGAAGACTTGCCGTTCACTGCCTTGGGCCCGCCGGCCCCCCGGTCACCGCGTGGTCTTGGGGTCCATCGCGTCCCGGACCGAGTCCCCGAGCAGGTTGAAGGCGACCACGAAGACCACCATGGCGATGCCGGGGAAGAACATGTAGGTGATGTCGCCCTCGTAGAAGTTCGCGCCCTTGGCGAACATCCGGCCCCAGTCGGGGGTCGGCTCCACCACGCCGACACCGAGGAAGGACAGCGCCGCCTCCGTCGTCACGAAGTTCGGCAGCATCAGCGTGGACTGCACCAGGATGGGCGTGACCAGGTTGGGCAGCAGCTCCTTGCGGACGATCCGCCACGGCGAGGCGCCGGTCACCCTGGCGGCCTCGACGAACTCACGCTCCCTCAGGGACAGCACCTGGCCGCGCAGCAGCCGGGCCAGCTGCATCCAGCCCAGCAGCCACAACACCATCACCAGGGCCGTCACCCGGAAATAGGTGGGCGTCTCCTTCTGCGGGCTGACGAACAGCGCGGTGACCACCGGCATGAAGGCGACGAAGAACAGCTGCTGCGGAAAGGACAGCAGCAGATCGATGAGGCGGCCGAGGAAGTAGTCGGTGCGGCCGCCCGTATAGCCCGCCACCACGCCGATCACGATGCCGGTGAGCGTGGACAGCACGGTCGCGGCCAGCCCGATCAGCAGCGAGGTGCGGATGCCGTAGACGAGCTGGGTCAGCACATCGCGGCCCAGCTTGGGCTCGACGCCGAACCAGAACTCGCCGTCGATGCCGCCGTTGGGCTTCATCGGATAGCCGGTGAGGGGGTCCAGCAGCTCGGGCCGGTCCAGTCCGTAGGTGGTGTACGGATCCTTGCCGTACAGCCAGGCGATCACCGGCGCCAGCACGGCGACGGCGAAGAAGAAAACCACCACGCACGCGGAGATCACACCGGTGCGGTCGCGTCTGAAGCGCCGCCACATCAGCTGGCGGGGCGCCAGACCGGCCGGCGCCTCGCCCTCCGTGCCGCCCGGTGCGGTCTTCTCGACCACGCCGGTCTGGGATGGACTCGTCATCGCGTAGCGTCCCCCCGCACTGGTGTCACACCGTCAACTCGCGTTGTCTATGCGCGTCATGCCGCCGCCCGCTCGCCAGGGTGGTGCATGCGTGTCGGGTTGAGCGGACTTTCGCAATCGGGGAACGGCACAGTCAAGGGTCCGGGGAGGGTGGATGTGCCGCTCATTCGAACCTTGAGCGAACATTTGGCAGATCGAGGTCCGGGCGTGCTTGACAGAGATCCCCCATGGGGGACAAAGCGTGGACTATGGGCAGGAATCGCGTTAACACACCGGCAACTCATCTGTCGCAACACCGATATACGGACGCGTCAGGCTGAACTGCGTACGGCCGTGCGGGTGCCGTGGACCGGCCGGGGCGCGCGATGCCGCCCCGGCCGGTCGCACCACTTCGGGGGGTTCGGCCGGTCATGTCTCCCGGCGGTCTCCGGACGGTCACGATCCGCATTTTTCTTCCACGATCCGTATTTTTCTTCGGCCCGCGACGGTTGCCCGGGGTGCGAGGCGGGGGAGACCTACGGCTATGGGGCAGGGACGGATACTCAACAGCGGAGCGCGCGTCTTCGGGGCGCTCGTCTGCGCGGTTCTCGGGCTGATCTCGCTGGGATGGATCATCCACGACCTGGACAAGGCCGATGAGGCGAACCATCTGTGGTGGACCTGGGCGGGGCTGCCGTTCCGGGCCACCGGCGGGATCTTCGGCTCCTCCCTGCTCGACCTCGCGCTGCTGCTGGTCTACGCGGTCGTCGGGATCACCGCCCTGCGCTCACCGGCCGCCGCGGGCGCGCTCGGCGCGGTCGCGGTGGTGACCGTCGCGGTGCGCCTGCCCAGCCTGTGGAACCTGAACTCCGACTGGCTCCAGGGCATCCCCGGCGACCTGAAGACCCGGGCGAATGCCAGCGCCTGGGCGCAGGTGGTGCTCGCGGGGCTGCTGCTGGCCGTCGTGGCCGCCGCCCGCCGCCCCGCCGACCTCGCCGCCGAGCCCGGCCGGCCGGTCTCGCCCGCCGACCGGCCGCCGGGCCGCCCCGCGCCCGGGGCGGCGGTCGTCGGCGCGCTGTTCCTGGGCGCCATCGGGGCCGTCATGGCCGCCTGGCAGATCTACTGGGCCCAGGAGCGCGGCTGGGAGATCTACAAGTACCTGCTCACCGGCAAGCACACGCTGCCCACCCTGCTCTCGGCGCCCGGTGCCTGGGTCGCGTGGGCGGCGGTGGCGCTGTGTCTGGCCGGAGCGGCCGCCGCGCTCGCGCGCGCCCCGCTGGCGCGCCCGCTGGGGATGGTGGCGGCGGCGCTGGTCACGGTCACGGGGATCAGCGAGGCATCGCTCTACATCAAGCTGGACTATGTGGACCACCTCAGCGATCTGCCGACGGTGGGCGTGCTCAGTGTGCTCACCGGCTTCTTCGAGGCGATCGCGGGGCTGATCGCCCTGATCGTGCTGGCGCGGCGGGGCGTGGACGAGGACGCCGCAGGCCTCGGGGGCGCTCCGGCATACGGCGGCGGCTATGGCGGCTACGACGGGAGCTATGACGGGGGCTACGACCCCCAGGGGCCCGGGGGCTACGGGGACGGCTCCGGGGCCGGGGGCTACGGCGGCGGTTACGGCAACAGCGGCTACGGCGGCGGCTATGGCAACAGCGGTTACGGCAGCGGCGGTTACGCCCCGCCGCCGCCCGCCACTCCGCCGCTGGTGCCCCCGCCGCCCGGCACCCCGCCCACCGCACCCCCGCCGCCGCCCGCACCCCCGGCCCCGCCACCGGGCTGGTGACGGCGGTTCGCGCCCCGAAGGGGCGCGGGGCTGTGTCGATGTGCGGCTCCGCCGCGTGGGCGCGACCAGCCACGACGCAGCCGCAGACGATCGACGGCAGGTCGGGGCGTTTCCAGCGCAGCGCCTACCGAAGGCCGAGGGACCGCTTGAGGAAGTCCACCTGAAGCAGGAGCAGATTCTCCGCGACCTGCTCCTGCGGGGTCATATGGGTCACCCCGGACAGCGGCAGCACCTCATGCGGACGGCCCGCGGCCAGCAGCGCCGAGGAGAGCCGCAGGGTGTGCGCGGCCACCACGTTGTCGTCCGCCAGACCGTGAATGATCATCATCGGCCGGACGGTCTCCGCCGCGCCGGACAGCCCCTCGTCGGTCACCAGCGAGTTGGCCGCGTAGACCTCGGGCTGTTCGTCCGGCAGGCCCAGATACCGCTCGGTGTAGTGGGTGTCGTACAGCCGCAAGTCCGTCACCGGGGCGCCCACCACGCCCGCGTGGAAGACATCGGGGCGGCGCAGCACCGCCAGCGCGGCCAGATAGCCGCCGTAGGACCAGCCGCGGATGGCCACCCGGCCGAGGTCCAGCGGATAGCGCCCGGCGAGCGCCGTCACCGCCTCGACCTGGTCCTCCAGCGTGACCGCGGCCAGGTCGTCGCGCACCGCCTTCTCCCAGGCGGGGGAGCGGCCGGGGGTGCCGCGGCCGTCGGCGACGACCACCGCGAAGCCCTGGTCGGCGAACCACTGCGAGGTGAGATGGGCGTTGTGTGAGGCGATCACCCGCTGGCCGTGCGGGCCGCCGTAGGGGTCCATCAGGACCGGCAGCGGTCCGTCGCCCTCCTGATAGCCGCTCGGCAGCAGCACGGCGCACGGGATGTCCCGCTTGCCCGCGAAGACGAGCTCGGGGCGGGCGGTGATGACGGGCCGCTCCGGGTACGCGTCGAGCTCGGCGAGGCGCTCGGCCGCACCGTGGTCGGCGGGCCGGAGGAGCTCCACGCTCACGCCGGGCCGCTCGAGACCCGTGTACGACAGCGCGATCACCTCACCGCCGCGCACGGCGGAGTGGACCGCGGGGAAGGGCCGCTTGCCGACCGGCTCCCAGCCGCCCTGGTCGCCGCTGCCCCGGAACCAGGCGCGGTGGACGGCGATCTCGCCCGGCTGTTCGGGCAGCGGCGCACCGGCCCCGGGGGAGGCGGAGAACAGCACGTCGTCCGTGCCGATGTCGAGGACCGCGCGCACCTGGAGGGCGCTGGAGGTCAGCTTGCGGTCGCCGACCATCAGGACCCGGGCGCCCCCTTCGTCCGCGACGCGGACGAGTCGTCCGTCTTCGGTCCAGGCCGGCACCCCGGGGAAAAGATCCAGCCAAACCGCGTCCTCGTCCACATGGACCGTGCTGGTCCGGCCGCTGTCGGTGTCCACGGCCAGGTAGAGCTGGCTGCGCTGGTCCCTGGCCTGGACCAGAAGCAGCGGCGGACCGTAGGCCGACCAATGCACCCGCGCGAGGTACGGATAGCGCTCCCGGTCCCACTCGATCTCCGTACGGGAGCCGTCCAGACCGAGCAGAACCAGCCGCACCTCCGCGTTGGCGGTGCCCGCGGCGGGATAGGCGACCTCCGCGGGCTCCCGGCCGGGGTGGGCGGGGTCGGCGATCCACCAGCGCCGTACGGGGGACTCGTCGGCCCTGGCGGCCAGCAGGGCGTCGCTCCGCGGCGACCACCAGAAGCCGCGCGAGCGGTCCATCTCCTCGGCCGCGATGAACTCCGCGAGGCCGTAGGTGACGGAGTCCCCCTCCGGCTCGGCGAGCGCCCGGTCCCCCTCGCCGTCCGCGCCGGTGACCCGCAGCGCCCCGCCCGCCGCGTAGGCGATGTGGCGGCCGTCGGGCGAGGGGCGCGGGTCCACGACCGGGCCGGGGACGCGCAGCTCGCGGGTGGTGCCCGTGGGCAGCTCCGTGGTGAACAGCCGCCCGGAGAGGGCGAAGGCGGCCCGCTCGACCGCGGCGTCCACCGCGTAGCCGACCACCCCGGCCGACCCCTCGCGGCTGCGCTCGCGCCGCGCCCGCTCCTCGGGGGACAGCTGCTCGTCGGCGCCGCCGAGCAGCTCGGCCGGGTCGGCGGCGGGGTACTCGCGCCGCTCTGCGAGGTCGTACACCCACAGCAGGCCGGTCCGGTCGGTGCCCGAGCGGGAGCGCAGGAAGGCGACGCGTGAATCGTCGGGGGCCACGGCGAGGGCCCTCGGTGTTCCGAGGGTGAAACGTTGGGTGCGCGCGTGCTGCCGTGGGAACGAGAGCTGTCCGGTCATAGGGGGAGCGTACGGCTGTCGGATCATCGCGAGGGAGGGTACGGACCGGTAGGCCGGGCGGGTGTTGCCCCTGGCACGGTCCGGCCGGGACCGCGCCGGTGCCAAGCGGCCCCGGGCGTTGGCGAGATGGCGCATAACCAACGAGAAGTAGCCCCCGGGGCCGGGAAGTTCGTGCGATCAGGCATGCGCCCCTGTCATGCTCCCGTGCACCGAGTCATGTGCACACCGCCATAGTTATGATCGATTGCGCATAGTGGGTAGCCCCCCTGTGGCATCTATATGTTGTCCGTCCGAGTGCGTGTAACTGGAGGTGAGCCGCTGTGGCGCTCTCGATCTCGGTGTCAGTGCTGCTGCTGATCATCGTCTTCATGCTCGTGAACAAGGCGGGACTGAAGGCGGTTCATGCGGTCGTCTGTGTCCTCCTCGGCTTCTACCTGGCCAGTTCCTCGGTCGCTCCGACGATCGACGACCTCACCACCAACGTGGCGGACATGATCGGCGGCGTGAAGATCTGACCCCGAGCGGGGCCGGGGTGTGCGACCCATGGGCACGTGTGTGCGAATCGTAGGCTGTGCCCATGACCGTTCTTCCCGCCCGTCGTCTGCTGCTCGTGCACGCACATCCGGACGACGAGTCGATCAACAACGGCGCGACCATGGCGAAATATGCCGCCGAGGGCGCACATGTCACCCTGGTGACCTGCACCCTCGGTGAGGAGGGCGAGGTCATCCCGCCTGCCCTCGCGCATCTCGCCGCCGACCGCGACGACGCGCTCGGTCCGCACCGGATCGGCGAACTCGCCGCGGCCATGGACGCCTTGGGGGTCGGGGACCACCGCTTCCTGGGCGGGCCCGGCCGCTATCGCGACTCCGGAATGATGGGCGCCCCGCAGAACGACCGGCCGGACTGCTTCTGGCGGGCCGATCTGGACGAGGCCGCCGGGCATCTGGTGGCCGTGGTCCGCGAGATCCGGCCACAGGTCCTTGTGGCGTACGACACCAATGGGGGCTACGGCCACCCCGACCACATCCAGGCGCACCGCGTGGCGATGCGCGCCGTGGAGCTGGCCGCCGATCCCGGCTTCCGCCCCGACCTCGGCGAGCCGCACGACATCGCGAAGGTCTACTGGAACTGCGTACCGCGCTCGGCCGTCGAGGAGGGCTTCGCCCAGCTGCGGGCCGAGGGCCGTGACTCCCTCTTCCCCGGCGTCGCCACGGTGGACGACATCCCCGGGGTCGTGGACGACGCGGACGTCACCGCGCTCATCGACGGCGTCCCCCACACCGGGGCGAAGGCCGCGGCGATGCGCGCCCACACCAGCCAGATCGCGGTGGACGGCCCCTTCTTCGCGCTCTCCAACGACCTGGTCCAGCCGATGTTCCTGCACGAGCACTATCAGCTCGTCAAGGGCGAGGCCGGGGCGGACCGCGAGGACGACCTGTTCGCGGGGGTGACGGCATGACGGCCCCGCGCCTGGGCGGATACGCCCTGCTCGCCGTGGCCGGGGCGCTGGTCGGCGCCGCGGGCGCGCTGGTCCAAGCGGCGTGGTTCCCCGGCGGGTTGCTGCTCGCGCTGCTCGCGGTCGCGGGGCTGTGCTATGGCGGGGTCAAGGCCATGGGCGCCCGGATGGGCGGCGGAGTGCCCGCGGGGGCCTGGACGGTGGCCGTGTTGCTGCTCACTTCCTCCCGTCCGGAAGGGGATTTCCTTTTCGGCGCCGGGCTGGGGTCGTACGCTTTCCTCCTCGGCGGGATGTTCATCGGTGTGATGTGTGCCACGCTGCCATTGGTGCCGCAACCTCCTGGCCCGCCGGTCCGACTTGGTAAGTGACGTGACGTTTTTGGCACGACGTCCTCGGCACTCGGAGGCCCATCGGACACACGGCGAAGGGTGCGCCTCGGGCGTACCGGTTGCGGTGATCCGGCGGCCGTCAAGTGCGCGTCCGCACCGCCCAGTATGGTGGTGCCGCCGCCGAGCCGCCCGCGCGAGGTCTGACGGGCGGCGGAGCTAACTGGGAGAACCTGCTTTGAGCCGTGAATCTGACAGTTCGTCCTCCGGGCCCCGGGAGGGAAGCGGCGGTGCCGCCTACCCGTCGGGCACCCCGCCGTACGGATCCCGCCAGTACCCCTCGCCGAACCCCACGCAGGAGGCGCCGCAGGGTGCCGCCGAGGATGGGCAGGCGCGTGCCGCGGCCAAGCCGGAGGAGCCGAAGACCGAGACCACGCTGACGACCCGGATCAAGATCAACATTCCGGGGTCGCGGCCCATTCCGCCGGTGGTCATGCGCACGCCCGTCGCGGAGGACGGCGTACCCGCGCCGCGCTCCGGCGGGGACGACGACGCCGCCGAGCGCACCAGCGCCCTGCCCCGGGTCGACTTCACGCCGACCCCCGAGCGCGGTGTGCCGGCCGAGCCCGGCGGGGCGAACGAGCCCACCGAGGGCCGGGAGCGGAAGAGCGGCAAGGGCGACGGCGAGCGGACCAGCGACTGGTTCGCGCCCCGTAGGCCCAGAAGCGGCTCGTCGGCCACCGGCAGCACCCCCAAGCCGACGGTGCCCCCGGCCCCGGACACCACACAAGGGTTCCCGGCCCCGGACACCACCCAGGGATTCCCCGCGCCCGACACCACACAGGGTTTCCCTTCCCCGGAGACCACGCAGGGATTCCCCTCGCCGGAGACGACGCAGGGATTCCCGGCGCCGGACACCACGCAGGGGTTCCCGGTGCCGCAGCAGGGCGGCGGCCCCGTCGCCGATCTGCCGTACTTCACCGACGCCCAGGCGCCGTCCGGCCACCCCGAGCCGACCGGGCCCACCACCGGCCCGGTCACCGGCGACATGTATCTGCCGCCGTCCGGCCCCGGTGCGGGCCCGCACGACAGCGACCTGCTGGCCGCGCCCGGACCGGGCCCCGCGGGCGGCCCGTACGGCGGTGACCCGACGCCCCCGGGCGGAGTGGGCCCGCTGGCCGGCGGAGGCCCGGCCGGTCAGCCGCCGACCCCGCCGGGCGGCTCGCCGCTGTCCGGCAGCCTCGGCGCCACCACCGGCGTGGGCCCGCTGACCGGCCCCGGTGCGGGCCCCGCGGACCGTCCCGGAGCCGATCCGGCCCCTCCGCTGTTCCGCGACCCCGAGCCCACGCCGACCGGCGGCGTGCCGCCGGAGCAGATCTCCAGCGACACGCTGGTCAGCGGGGTGCCCGTGGTGCCCTCGGCCGAAGGCCGGGCCAAGCCGCCGTCCCCGCCCGTTCCGGGCGGCCCGGGGGCCCCGGCGCCCGGCGGCGACAGCGCCCCGGCGCCGTCCGCCCCGAAGGCCGGTAAGTCCAAGAAGAAGAAGGGCCGGTCCAAGGTCGTCATGGCCGGGGGCCTGCTGTTCGTGATCGCGGGCGGGGCCTACGCGGCCGGTCTGGTGATGAACCACGCCGATGTGCCGAACGGCACCACCGTCCTCGGCGTCGACATCGGCGGCACCTCCAAGGAGGTCGCCGTCGACAAGCTGGACACCGCGCTGGGCAAGCGCACCACCGCCCCGCTGACGGTGTCGGTCGACGGCCAGGAGAAGGAGATCAAGCCCTCCGTCGCGGGCCTGGCGCTCGACACCGAGGCCACGGTCCGGGACGTCGCGGGCCGGGACTACAACCCGGTCACCGTGATCGGCTCGCTCTTCGGCGGCACCCATGAGGCCGAACCGGCGGTCACCGTCGACGAGGAGAAGCTGCGGGACGCCCTGGAGCGGCTCGCGGGCGACTCCGGCACGGCCCGCGAGGGCGGCATCAGCTTCACCTCCGGCAAGGCCGTCCCGGTGTACGGCAAGGAGGGCAAGGGGCTGGACGTGGACAAGGCGGTCAAGGCCGTCTCGGACGGGTTCCAGCTGCGCGCCGAGACCGGCCAGAACAAGGCCATCACCCTGCCGGTCACCATCAAGCGCCCCACGGTCAGCAAGGCCGAGGTGGACCGGAAGCTGAAGACCTTCGGCGAGCCCGCGATGTCGGGGCTGGTCACGGTCCAGACGGACGCCCAGCACTCGATCCCGTTCGGCCCGGACAAGTCGCTGCCGAAGATCCTCTCCATGAAGGTGATCGACGGCAAACTGGTGGAGCACTACGACCTGGCCGTCCTCAAGCAGCTCTACGGCAGCACCTTCGACGGCGTTCTGCTCGAGCGGGGCGATGGCTCCAAGAAGCCCGTCACCCCGGAGGACGTGGAGTCGGCGCTGCGCCAGGCGCTGCTCGGCAAGACGCCCAGCGAGCGCATCGGCGTCATCGGCAAGGACAACTGACCGGGCCCGTCACGCGCGGTCGGACGACGCGGCCCCCGCCCGGCACCGGGCGGGGGCCGCGGCATGTCCCGACCTTTTGGGCTCTGTCCCGACCTTTTGGGCTCTGTCCTTTTCCGGGCCGCGTCACGCCCCCACCCATGACATCTGTCATCCCCAGGTCACGACCGCTGACACTGCCGGGCACCCCGGCCCTCGGCCAGTCTTATGGCCATGACCGCAACGACCGCTGTTTCCGCCCCCGGCACCGGGGCCGCCACCACGGGCGCCCCGCCCGTGGTCCGCTTCGAGAAGGTGAACAAGGCCTACGGCAGCGTGCGCGCCGTGACCGATCTCGATCTCACCCTGTACCCGGGGGAGACCGTCGCCCTGCTGGGCCCCAACGGCGCCGGCAAGTCCTCCAGCCTTGATCTGCTGCTCGGCCTGCGCCAGCCCGACTCGGGTCGGGTGGAGGTCTTCGGCACCACCCCGCGCCAGGCCATCGTCCGCGGCCGGGTCGGCGCGATGCTCCAGAGCGGCGCCCTGATGGACGAGGTGACGGTCCGCGAGCTGGTGGGGCTGGCCTGCGATCTGCACCCCAAGGGCCATCCGGTGGACGAGGTGCTGGAGCGGGCCGGGATCGCCGAGATCGCCTCCCGCAAGGTGAACAAGCTCTCCGGCGGCCAGGAGCAGCGGGTGCGCTTCGCGTTCGCCACCGCAGGCGCCTCCGATCTGATCGTGCTGGACGAGCCCACGACCGGTATGGACGTCTCGTCCCGGCAGACCTTCTGGGGCGCGATGCGGGAGCAGACGAGGCAGGGCCGCACCGTCCTGTTCGCCACCCACTACCTCGACGAGGCCGACGCCATCGCCGACCGGGTGGTCGTGTTGCACGGCGGCCGGGTGCTGGCCGACGGCTCGTCCGCCGAGATCAAGGCGATGGCCGGGGCCCGCCGGATCTCCTTCGAGCTGGACGGGCCGGTCGACGAGCCGGCGCTGCGCGCCCTGCCCGCGCTGAGCGGGATCGAGATTTCGGGGCGTACCGTACGGATACGGTCCACCGACGCGGACGCGACCGTTCACGCGGTCTACGGGCTCGGGCTCTATCCGCACGGGCTCGAGGTCACCGGCCTCGGCCTGGAGCAGGCGTTTCTCGCCATCACCGACGCCGCGACGGCAGCTGAGGAGTCCGCACGATGAAGGCGCTGGTCAAGCTGGAGATCGCGCGGACCCTGCGCAATCGCAAGTTCATGTTCTTCACGATCATCTATCCGTCCGTGCTCTTCCTGCTGATCGCGGGCAGCACCGACGCCGACGACCGCGTGCCCGGCACCCGGCTGTCGATGCCGCTCTACTACATGGTCGCGATGGCCTCCTTCGGGGCGCTGACCGCCGGGCTGATGGGCAACGGCGAGCGGATCGCCAAGGAGCGCGAGGGCGGCTGGACCCGGCAGTTGCGGCTCACCCCGCTGCCCGGGCGCGGCTATGTGGCGGCCAAGATCGCCGTGGGGGCGGTGGCCACCCTGCCGTCGATCGTGATCGTCTTCGTGGTGGCCGCGGCCGTCAAGGGCGTACGGCTGGACGCCGTCTGGGAGTGGGCGGCGCTGACCGGCGCCATCTGGGCGGGCTCCCTGGTCTTCGCGGCACTGGGGGTGGCCATCGGCTATCTGGCGACCGGGGACGCGGTACGGCCGCTGACGATGATCATCTACTTCGGTCTGTCGATCCTCGGCGGGCTGTGGATGCCCACCACGTCCTATCCGGAGTGGCTGCGGAACATCGGCGACTATCTGCCCACCCACGCGTACACCGCCCTCGGCCAGGCGATCGAGCTGGGCGGCGCCCCGCACGCCAAGGACGTGGCGCTGCTCATCGGCTACCTCGCGGTCTTCGCGGGCGGCGCGGCATGGCTGTACCGCAAGGACACCCGTAAGGCGTGAGGGATGCGGTACGGCGTGCAGCGCACCCGTAAGGCATGACCGAGGGCGTGGCCCGAGGCGTGATCCGAGGCGTGATCCGAGGAGAGAAGAACCATGGCTGACCGGTCCGAGTGGACCGACGGCGATCCGGAGTGCCGCCCCGGCGGCGATCCGGATCGCCGCCGCGGCGGGCGCCGCCGGCTGACCTGGTGGGCCGACGCTATGGCGTACGACGAGGAGAACGACCGGGTGGCCGCCATCGGCCAGCCCCCCGAGAACCGCAAACAGGCGCTGGTCAAGCTGATGTGGATCGGGATCTGGATGGGCTATATGGGCGCACCGGTGAGCGATCTCGCCGACGGCCACCACACCGCCCTGGGCACCGTGTGCGGCGGGCTCGGCCTGCTGGTCTTCGTCGCCGTCTATCTGGGGCTGGTCTTCCGGCACACCGGGCGGGCGCTGAGCCGGGTCGCGGTCATGGGGGCGCTGGGCATGATCTGCGCGCTCGCCGCCGTGCTCACCCTCACCATGGGCGACGACTGGCTGGTGCTCTCGGTGTATGTGTCCGTCGCCTTCGGGGCGGTGCTGCCGCTGCGGCTGTCGAGCTGGGCGATCCCGCTGAACACGGCGTTCATGGTGGGCATCGGGGTGCTCGTGCGCGGTTCGCACGGGCTGGTGTCCGCCCTGGTGATCCCCTCGCTGCTCGGCGGCTTCGCGATGAGCGCGGTGGGGCAGATGGTCCGCACCACCCGGGCGCTGCGCGCCGCCCGCGCCACCGTGGCCCAGCTCGCCGCCAACGAGGAGCGGCTGCGGCTCGCCCGCGATCTGCACGACCTGCTGGGCCACTCGCTCTCCCTGATCACGCTCAAGAGCGAACTGGCGGGGCGGATGCTGCCCGACAAGCCCGAGCAGGCGGCGCGTCAGGTGGCCGATATCGAACGGGTCAGCCGGCAGGCGCTGGTGGACGTCCGGGAGGCGGTCAGCGGCTTTCGACGCCCCACCCTGGAGGCCGAGGTCGCCGGGGCCCGTACCGCCCTCGCCGCCGGGGGCATCGCCGCCGATCTGAGCCGGGCCGGCATCCACCACCCCGACCTTCCGCCCGACCAGGAGGGCGCGCTGGCCTGGGCGCTGCGCGAGGCGGTCACCAATGTGGTGCGGCACAGCGGGGCCCGCCGCTGTGCGGTGACGCTCGACGAGACGGGCGACGAACTGCGCCTGACCGTCAGCGACGACGGCCGCGGCGCCACCGGCCCGCACGGCAACGGGCTCACCGGGCTGGCCGAGCGGCTCCAGCTGGCCGACGGCCGCCTGGAGACCGGCCCCGGCGAGCGCGGCGGCTTCACCCTCCGCGCCCTGGTCCCGCTCTCCCGCGGCGCCCACGTGGAGCTGCCCTCGCAGGCCGCGCCGTAGCGAAGTCGGGCAGTCCGGCCGGTCCGGCCGGTCCGGCCGGTCCCGAAGTCGAAGCGACCTTGAGTCGGCCTGTCCCGTTCCATTACTTGGGTGACACCCGCTTTGCTGAACAGCCCCCGCACCCCGCACCCCGCGCGGCGACGCGAGCGGCACGGGCGCGTCCAGGCTGGCGCGCCCGCGGCGGCGCCGGCAACTGGCCATGCACCGCCGCCCCTGAGCGCTCGCTGTAGCCCTCTGCCTGCTCCCGCCGGCGCTGTTCGCTGGTCATAGGGTGGCTCCATGGCCGACGCCGACGGACACCGCCCCACAAGATGTATAAGAGTCCTCCTCGCCGAGGACCAGTCCATGGTGCGGGAGGCGCTGGCCGCGCTCCTCGGGCTCGACGACGAGATCGAGGTCGTCGCGCAGGTGGCGCGCGGCGACGAGGTCCTGGACGCCACCCGGACCCATCGCCCCGATGTGGCCCTGCTGGACATCGAGATGCCCGGTATGAGCGGGATCGAGGCCGCCGCCGCGCTGCACCGGGCCGAGCCCGGGATCCGGATCGTGATCCTCACCACCTTCGGCCGCCCCGGCTATCTGCGCCGCGCCATGGAGTCCGGCGCCGACGCCTTCCTGGTCAAGGACGCCCCGGCGGCGCAGCTCGCGGACGCGATACGGCGGGTGCTGCGCGGGGAGCGGGTGATCGACCCCACACTGGCCGCCGCCGCGCTCGTGGACGGGGCCAGCCCGCTGACCGCGCGGGAGCGCGAGGTGCTGCGCGCTTCGGCGGACGGCTCGACCAACGCGGAGCTGGCCCGCGCCCTGAACCTGTCGCCGGGCACGGTCCGCAACTACCTCTCCACGGCCATCCAGAAGACCGCCGCCCGCAATCGCGCCGACGCCGTCCGCATCGCCCGCGACAAGGGCTGGCTGTAAGTCCGGCGGAGCGCTCAGTTCAGCATCGCGCGGGCGGCGCGGGCCTGGCGGCGTATCGTCTCGGCGGCGTCGGGCTCCACCGCCGCCACGACCTCCGCGTAGTCCTCCAGCTCCTTGGCGCCGGTCAGGAACTCGCCCCGTTCCACGAGGAGTTTCGCCCGCTCGTAGCGCAGCTCGGCCGGATGGCTGGGCAGCAGCAGGGACAGCTCCACCGCCCAGAGCCGGACATCGGTGCGCTCGGGGCGGGCGGACGCCCAGGCGCGGATGTTGTTGAGGATCCGCAGCACGATGTCCAGCGGCCCGGCCGGGGTGAGCATCGACGGCGAGAGCGGGGTGCCCGTGGCCCCCGATACCAGCGTCGCCGCGTCCTCGGCGGACAGCGGTCGCCCGCCGTCGAACGGATCGGCCAGCACATGGCCACCGTAAGGATCCCCGAAGCCGACCACGAAGTGGCCCGGCAGCCCCACCCCGTACACCGGCGCGCCCGCCCGCCGCGCCACCTCCATCCACACCACGGACAGCAGGATCGGCAGTCCGCGGCGGCGCCGCAGCACCTGGTGGAGGAGCGAGGACCCCAGCCGCCGGTAGTCGGCCGGGCCGCCCCGGAAGCCATGGCGCCCGCCGAGGAGGCGGGCCAGCGCGGCGGCCCAGTCCTCGGGGCCGCCGGGGGAGAAGGGGAGCTGACCGGCGAGCCGGTCCAGTTCGATCTGCGCTTCGTCGATTCCGGTCTCGTCCAGGCCAGGGTCGGCCTCCATGCCGACCAGCAGGCACAGCAGCGCCAGATCGGGGCGCTCTTCGCGGGCCGCGTCGGCGAACCAGCGGCGGCGGGAGACGTCGTTCATCCGTGGCATAGCCGCCTCGTACCCTGCTCAGCGCGGATCCTGCCCGGACGCGCGCCAGTGATGGTAGCTGTGGTGGACGGTGAAGCCCATGCCCTCGTAGAGGGCGTGCGCCCCGCCATTGTCCGTCTCCACCTGGAGATACGCGGCCGAGGCGCCCTCGTCGAGCGCCTTGCGGGCCAGCGCCGTCATCACGGCCTTGGCCAGGCCCTGGCGCCGCCGCTCCGGGGCGACCTCCACGGCGGTGAACCCGGCCCAGCGGCCGTCCACCACACAGCGCCCGATCGCGGCCGGGACGCCGCCCCCTTCCGCCGCTATGGTCGCGAACCACACCGACGGGCCGCCCGACAGCACCGTCCGCGCCTCGGGCGAGGGCTCGCCGGACGACCGCTGGTAGCGGGTCAGCCAGGCGTCGTCGAGCCGAGCGGAGAGCGTCACCGCCGAGGTGTCGGCGTCCAGGTCCCCGATGGGGGCGAGCGCCGCGATCTCCACCCGCGAGGAGACCTCACGTATCCAGCCACGGCTCTCCAGCTCCGCGGCGAGCAACTCCTGGGTGGCCTCGGCGCCCGTGCTGACCTGCATGTACGCGGGCAGCTCCCGAGCCGCGTACCATTCGGTCACCCGGCGCAGCGCCGCGTCGAGCCCCATCCCGGGGTCGCCGAGGGGCAGCACCGAATTGGCGCGCCGGGTGAATCCGCCGGAGGCGCGCAGCGTCCACTCGCCCAGTGGTTCGCTGGTCACCGGCGGCCAGGCCCGGGCGGCGACCCGGTCCAGCTCGGGCGCGCTCGCGGCGGGGCCGCGGCGGCGGGCCGGAGCGGCGGGCACCACCTTCCCGGCCACCAGGGACGACTCGGCGATCCGTACCGGTTCACCGGTGCGCCGGGTGATGGAGAGCGTGCCCTCGGTCCACGATGTGAGAACCCCGACCACGTCGGTGAAGGTCGCGCCGGGCTTACGATCTTCGGTCATAAGCCTGACCGAGACGCGTTTCCCCACGTCATCCGGGGTGATCCGGACTTCGAGACGTCCGCCAGTGGTGAAATCCACAGTCCTGTCAGCCCCTCATGTGCGATCGGTGCCCAAGAACGGAGATACTAGGTGCGGGCATCGACGACGCCGCGCTCCCGCGCGATAGCAGCCCTAACGAGGAGGAACGACAGCGTGACCTACGTCATCGCGCAGCCTTGTGTCGACCTGAAGGACAAGGCGTGCATCGAGGAGTGCCCCGTCGACTGTATCTACGAGGGCCAGCGGTCCTTGTACATCCACCCGGACGAATGCGTCGACTGCGGGGCCTGTGAGCCGGTCTGCCCGGTTGAGGCGATCTTCTACGAGGACGACACTCCCGAGGAGTGGAAGGACTACTACAAGGCGAACGTCGAGTTCTTCGACGAGCTCGGTTCGCCCGGTGGCGCGAGCAAGCTCGGCCTGATCGAGCGGGACCACCCCTTCATCGCCGCGCTTCCGCCGCAGGAGCACGACGAGTAACCCCTGCCCCGGCGCCAGCGCCCGGAAGCAGTCGGCGGTCCCGTATGGCCTGTGGCCTGCGGGACCGGGCTGTTTCCCGGGCCTCGCTGGCGCTCCCGCGGGTTTCCCGCTCCCGCGGTTTCCCCGGCGCTCCCGCGGGTTTCCCCGGGCCCCTCGGCCCGGGGCAGTTCCGAAGAAAGCGAGCCACCCCGTGCCACCCGTCTCCGCCCGCCTCCCGGTCTTCCCCTGGGACCGGCTCGAACCGTTCAAGGCGACCGCCGCGGCCCACCCCGACGGCATTGTCGACCTCTCGGTGGGCACCCCCGTCGACCCGGTCCCCGAGCTGATCCGCGCGGCGCTCGCCGACGCCTCGGACAGCCCCGGCTATCCGACCGTCTGGGGCACGGCCGCGCTGCGTGACGCCCTCACCGGCTGGGTGGAGCGGCGGCTGGGGGCGGCCGGGGTGACCCACACCCAGGTGCTGCCGGTGGTCGGCTCCAAGGAGCTGGTGGCCTCGCTGCCGACGCAGCTGGGCCTGGGCCCCGGCGACCGGGTCGCCTTCCCTCGGCTCGCCTACCCGACGTACGAGGTGGGCGCGCGGCTGGCGGGCGCCGAGCCGGTGCCGTACGACGAACCTACGGAGCTCGACCCGGCCGGGCTGAAGCTGCTGTGGCTCAACTCCCCGTCCAACCCCACCGGCCGGGTGCTGTCCAAGGACGAGCTGCGCACCGCGGTCGCCTGGGCCCGTGCCCACGGGGTGCTGGTGGTCAGCGACGAGTGCTATCTGGAGCTGGGCTGGGAGGCGGACCCGGTCTCGGTGCTCCACCCGGAGATCTCCGGCGGCTCCTTCGAGGGCCTGGTGGCGGTCCACTCGCTCTCCAAGCGGTCCAATCTGGCCGGCTACCGGGCGGCCTTCCTCGCCGGTGACGAGGCGGTGCTGGGCGAGCTGCTGAAGATCCGCAAGCACGGCGGGATGATGGTCCCCGCACCCGTGCAGGCCGCCACGGTCGCGGCGCTCGGCGACGACAAGCATGTGACGGAGCAGCGCGAGCGCTACGAACGGCGCCGGGCCGCGCTGCGGTCGGCGCTGGCGGGCCACGGCTTCCGCATCGAGCACAGCGAGGCGTCGCTGTACCTGTGGGCGACGCGGGACGAGCCGTGCTGGGACACCGTGGGCGCTCTCGCCGAGCTGGGCATCCTGGTGGCCCCTGGCGAGTTCTACGGCGCGGCGGGGGAGCGGCACGTCCGGGTCGCGTTCACGGCGACCGACGAGCGCGTGGCAGCGGCGGTGCGCCGACTGGCGGGCTGAGAAGCTGAAGCTGGCTGGGGCCAGCGGATCGCGCCGCCTGCGGCGGGCTGCTCCCCTCCCCGCCCCTTCCCGAAACTGGGGCTCCGCCCCAGACCCCGCTCCTCAATCGCCGGAGGGGCTGGAAGGCGGGGCTCCGCCCCTTCCGGGGGCATCGATATGCGGCTTCGCCGCGTGGTGGGGCTCTGCCCCGGGCCCCGCGCCCGGGGTCCAGGGGCGGAGCCCTTGGTATCGGGAAGGGGCGGGGAGGGGAAAGCCTCGGTATGCGGTCGCCGCGTGATCCGCCGGACCCCCGTAGCGAGCTGATGGACCTGAAGGGGTCCGGGGAGTACGAGTTACTCCCCGGGCCCCTTCGTACGTCCGGCGGACGATCAGCCGAGCAGCGGCAGGCCCTTGATCGGCAGGCCCTTGACCGGGAGGTCCGGGCCCTGCGGGGCGCTGGGCGCGGGGGCCTGCGGGGCGGCGGCCGGGGCTGCGGGGGCGGGCTGCGCGGGCCGCACCGCCTTGCCCTTGGCGTGGGCGCCGCCCTTGCCCTTCCCGTGCCCGAGGGCCCGGGTCTCGCCCTTACCGGCGGCCTTCGCGTGGGCGGCCCTGGCGTGGGCGGCCCTGGCCGGGGTGCTCTTGGCCGCCTTGTGGGACTTGGCGGCCTTCACACCCTTCGCCGGCTTGGCGGCCTTGGCGGCCTTGGCGGGCTTGGCCGGATCGGCGGGTTTGGCGGGCTTGGCCGGGGTCACGTTCGCCGGGGCGGCCCTGCCCGGCAGGATCCCCTTGACGGTCCCGCCGGCCTTGCCGCTGACGTCACCCGCCGTGCTCCCGACCTGCTGCGAGGCGACGTCGGCGACCTCACCGACCGAGGCGGCGTCCAGCGAGGACAGCCCCAGGTTGGAGGCCTGCGGCTGGGCCGGCTCCGCCGCACTCGCGGCGCCGGCGGCGCCGACGACGGGAGCCGCGCTCGCCGCGACCAGTAGCGCCGCGCGGGCGATCCGACGGGTGAGAGGGAGGGACATGGTGCTCCTTTGACGAGGGGACAATTGGCGTCTGTGTCCGGCGATTCGGACGCTGTGAATACCGCGTGAACCTCGCGAAGGTTGCGGTGCCCCAAGGCAAAGAGTTGGCAATGCGTCGCATTATCCGTTTCTGCGCGTAATACGCCCGGACCATTCCGCCGGGCGTGCCACGCAATCCACCGTCAGCCGCTCTGAACTGCGGTGATCCCATGCGCTATCGCATGGTGTCGATCCGTACTTCCGCCCCGGAAATCCCCTTGGCGGGACGCCAACCCGCCCCGGAATTCCGCGCGTTCCATTCGCGCTCGCCGTAAGAGACACGTTCGATACGCAACTCGTCCGAGTGGGCCACCGCCCAATGCGCGATCTCCCAGCCGCGCTGCCCGGCACGTCCCGGGGCCGCCGCCTTGGGCACCGGAACCAGCACCGTGTGCGGCGAGGGGGCGGCCTGCTGACCGCCGCCGTGCCCGGCCAGGGCCGGCCGCGCCTCCGTCTCCGGGCCGAACTCCCGCTTCAGCGCGGCCCGCACCCGCAACGGATCGCCCGCCTCGCCGTCGTCCGGCGGCCCCGGGCAGCTGAGGGCCGCCCCGGAGCGCCCGGTGAGGGCGCCGGTCAGCACCACCGCTTCGGTCTCGTGCTTCGCGTATGCCTGCGGGAAGCCGCTGCGCTGCACCCGCTGCGCCGCCACCGTCAGCGGCAGCCGCGAATAGCCGGGCAACCGCACCAGGTCGTCGTAGAACTGCCCGGCGGCGTAGACCGGATCGCGGATCTGCCGCACAGTTCCCCAGCCCTGGGAGGGGCGTTGCTGGAACAGCCCCTGCGAATCCCGGTCGCCGTGGCGGATGTTGCGCAGCCCCGACTCCTGGAGGGCGGTGGCCAGCGCGATGGTGACGGCCCGCTCGGGCAGTCCGCGGGAGGCGGCCACGGCCTCGATCGTGGCGGCGTTCACGGTCTGTTCGGGGGAGAGCCGCACCTGGACGCCGCCCGCCCGTACGACGCAGCGCGGCGGTCCCACACCGCCCGTCACCAGCTGCGCCGCGAGATATCCGGCCAGGCCCAGCAGTACGGCGCAGGCGACCGCGGCCCGCAGCAGCCGGGCGCGGTGGGAGAAGACGGACAGGGGCACGGGCCACACGGTACTGGAGCCGCACGCGGCCTGTTTCCGGTTCCCGGGCGCGGGGTGGGGAACGCCACGTTCGCGCCCGGGGGCTGGGCCCGGCGGCCGGGAGCCGGGGCCGCCGGGCGCGCGGGCCGACCGGCTAGGGTCGCGGGTATGGCGCACCCAGCACTCGACCTGTCCCTGGACGCGGCCCGGCTCACCGCCCGGCTCGTCGACTTCCCCTCGGTCAGCGGTGAGGAGAAGGCGCTCGCCGACGCCGTGGAGCAGGCCCTGCGGGCCCTGCCCCAGCTGACCGTCGACCGGGACGGGGACGCCGTCGTGGCCCGCACGAACCTGGGCCGGGACGAGCGGGTCGTGCTGGCGGGCCATCTGGACACCGTGCCCATCGCCGACAACGTGCCCTCGCGCCTCGACGACGACGGCGTGCTGTGGGGCTGCGGCACCTCCGACATGAAGTCCGGCGTCGCCGTACAACTGCGCATGGCCGCCACCGTGCCCGCGCCCAACCGCGACCTCACCTTCGTCTTCTACGACCACGAGGAGGTCGCCGCCGAGCTCAACGGGCTGGGGCGGCTGGCCAGGAACCACCCCGAGTGGCTGGCCGGGGACTTCGCCGTGCTGCTGGAGCCCACCGACGGCAAGGTCGAGGGCGGCTGCCAGGGCACGCTGCGGGTACGGGTGAGCACCCAGGGGCGGCGCGCCCACTCCGCGCGCAGCTGGCTCGGCGAGAACGCCATCCACAAGGCCGCGCCGATCCTGGACCGGCTGGCCGGTTACGTGCCCCGGCGGGCGGAGATCGACGGGCTCACCTACCGCGAGGGCCTCAACGCCGTGACGATCGAGGGCGGCCACGCGACCAATGTCATCCCCGACTTCTGCACGGTGACGGTGAACTTCCGCTTCGCCCCGGACCGCTCCGAGGACGAGGCGCTCGCCCACGTCCGCGAGGTCTTCACCGGCTTCGAGGTCGAGCTCACCGACAGCGCGCCCGGCGCCCTGCCCGGTCTGGCCCATCCGTCGGCCGCCGCCCTCGTGGCGACGCTCGGGGTGGAGGTGGCGCCCAAGGACGCCTGGACCGATGTGGCCCGCTTCTCGGCGCTCGGCGTGCCCGCCGTGAACTACGGCCCCGGCGATCCGAAGCTGGCCCACACCCGCGAGGAGCACGTCTCGGTCGCCGCCGTCCTGGAGGCCGAGGAACGACTGCGGACCTGGCTGACCCGCTAGGGGATGTCCGGCGGAGCGTGCGCCTGCGACGGGCTTGCTCCCCTCCCCGCCCCTTCCCGAAACCGGGGCTCCGCCCCAGCCCCCGAGACCGGGGCTGCGCCCCAGGCCCCCGAGACCGGGGCTGCGCCCCAGGCCCCCGAGACCGGGGCTGCGCCCCAGGCCCCCGAGACCGGGGCTGCGCCCCAGGCTCCGGGCAGGGCTCTGTTCCTCCCCGTGGCTTCGCTATGCGGCTTCGCCGCGTGGCAGGGGCTCCGCCCCGGGCCTTGGGGGGTCCGGCCTCGGGGTCCAGGGGCGGAGCCCCTGGTAGCGGGAAGGGGCGGGGAGGGGAAAGACCCGCTATGCGGCTCCACCGCGTCCGATGGACTCGCGTGGCCCGCCGGGTACCCCCTAGCGGTGCTAGCTGACCGTACCCCTGTGTGATCAGCGGTTCGGTGGGTGAGCGTGGCCCGGATTTCGGCTGTTTGCCGTCCGAGGGGCCTACCCTGAAGCACAGATCTTTGACCAGATCTTGGTCTTGGCGAAGGGAGCACTCAGTGGGCAACGCCGAAGAAGAGCGAGCGCTGCGGGAGCAGCGTCTGGGCCCGGTCGTGCGCCGCCGCCATCAGATGCGACCCGAGACGACCGACCAGCGGCTCCTGGACACCCAGGGGGCCACCCACTGGGTGCACGAGGACCCGTTCCGGGTGATGCGCATCCAGTCGGAGTTCGTCGAGGGCTTCGGCACCCTGGCGGAGCTGGGCCGGGCGATCAGCGTGTTCGGTTCCGCCCGTACGCCCGAGGGGTCTCCGGAGTACGAGGCGGGGGTGCGGATCGGCCGGGCCCTCGCGGAGGCGGGCTTCGGGGTGATCACCGGCGGCGGCCCCGGTGCGATGGAGGCGGCCAACCGCGGCGCGACCGAGGCGGGCGGTGTCTCGGTCGGCCTGGGCATCGAGCTGCCGTTCGAGCAGGGCCTGAACCCGTACGTCGACATCGGGGTCAACTTCCGCTACTTCTTCGTGCGAAAAACGATGTTCGTGAAGTACGCCCAGGGGTTCGTGGTGCTGCCCGGCGGGCTCGGCACGCTCGACGAGTGCTTCGAGGCGCTCACCCTCGTCCAGACCAAGAAGGTCACCCGCTTCCCGATCGTCCTCTTCGGCAGCGCCTACTGGAAGGGCCTGGTCGACTGGCTCACCAACACCCTTATCGCCGAGGGCAAGGCGTCCCCGCACGACCTGGACCTGTTCCACCTCACCGATGACATCGACGAGGTGATCGACCTGGTGACCAAGGAGTCCGGCCCCTGACCGCCGCGTCTCCTCGACCGCCCGCGTCTCCTCGACCGCGCGCGTCTCCTTACGGTCCACTCAGGATCCTTACGGTCCACTGGTCCGCTCAGGCCAGTCCCCGGCGGGCGACCGCCGGGGGCCGGTGGCCCGCGATGGACGACACCATGTCCAGCACCTGACGGGTCTCCGCCACCTCGTGGACCCGGTAGATCCGGGCCCCCAGCCAGGCCGATACGGCGGTCGTCGCGAGCGTGCCGATCAGCCGCTCCTTGACCGGACGGTCCAGGCTCTCGCCGACGAAGTCCTTGTTGGACAGCGAGACCAGGACGGGCCAGCCCGTCTCCGTCAGCTCGCCCAGCCGGCGCGTCGCCTCCAGTGAGTGGCGGGTGTTCTTACCGAAGTCATGGCCCGGGTCGATCATGATCCCGTCGCGCCGCACCCCCAGCTCGACGGCGCGCTCCGCGAGCTCCAGGGTGACCCGCAGGATGTCCTCCACCACATCGTCGTAGCCGATCCGGTGCGGGCGGGTGCGCGGCCGGGCGCCGCCCGCGTGGGTGCACACCAGCCCGGCGCCGTAGCGGGCGGCGACCTCGGCCAGCTTGGGGTCGACCCCGCCCCAGGCGTCGTTGAGCACATCCGCGCCCGCGGCGCAGACCGCCTCGCCGACCTCATGGCGCCAGGTGTCCACGCTGATCACCACGTCCGGATGGCGCCTGCGCACCTCGGCCACGAAGCCCACCGTGCGGCGCGCCTCCTCCTCGGCGCTCACCTCGTCGCCCGGACCGGCCTTGACGCCGCCGACGTCGATGATCGCGGCGCCGTCCGCGACCGCCTGCTCCACCCGGGTCAGGGCGGGCTCGTCGCGGAAGGTCGCACCCTGGTCGTAGAAGGAATCCGGCGTCCGGTTCACGATCGCCATGATCACCCGGTCGTTCTCGCCGAACTCACGTCGTCCCAGCCGCAGCATCGAACTTCCCTCACGTCTTCTTCCAGGTTGCGGGCAGCGACGATAACTGTCCGAGGCGCATGGCACGATCGGAGCAGACAGTTATCGAGGCCGACGGACACAGACTCAACCATGCATCTGACGGGGAGACGATCACCGTGTTCTTGTTCTTGCTGATCGCGCTGGTCGTTGTGGTCGGCGGGGTCACGCTCGCCGTCGTCGGCGGCGGTGACGGCCCGCTCACCGACGTGCCCCCCGACCGGCTGGACGATCCGCTGCCCGCCGACCGGCCGCTGGCGCGCGCCGATGTGGAGTCGCTGCGGCTCCCCATGACGCTGCGGGGCTACCGGATGGCGGACGTGGACGATGTGCTGGGCCGTCTCGGCGCCGAGCTCGCCGAGCGCGACGCCCGGATCGCCGAGCTGGAGACGGCGCTCACCGGTCCGCGCCCGAAGCCCTTGTCGTCCTCCGGGCCCGGCCCCGATCCGCTGTCGGCCCCGGAGAGCGACCATGGCTTCGGGCCGGGCGGCCTCGAGGGGCCCGGCATCGAGGGTCCCGGCCCCGAGCGGCGCGGCCTCGAGGACGGCGGCTTCGAGGACGGCGGTTTCGAGGGCAGGAGCTTCGACGCCTTCGGGCGGCGCGGTTTCGACGGGAGCGGCTTCGAGGGCCGCGGTTACGAAGGGCATGGCGCATGAGCGAGCAGGGTGTGGTCGAGGGGCCGGACGGTCTGCCGCGCTGTCCCTGGGGCCTGGAGAGCGAGACCATGGCCGACTACCGCGTCTACCACGACACGGAGTGGGGCCGCCCGGTCCACGGCGATGACGCGCTCTATGAGCGGGTCTCCCTGGAGGCGTTCCAGTCCGGGCTGTCCTGGCTGACGATCCTGCGCCGCAGGGAGGGGTTCCGGGCCGCCTTCGCCGACTTCTCGATCAAGAAGGTCGCGGAGTTCACCGAGGCCGACGAGGAGCGGCTGCTCGCCGACCCCGGCATCATCCGCAACCGCGCCAAGATCGCCGCCACGATCGCCAACGCCCGCGCCGCGGCGGCCCTGGCCCCCGGTGAGCTGAGCGAGCTGATCTGGTCCCACGCCCCGGCGTCCGACGGCCGCCCGGTCCCGCGGACCTTCGCCGATGTCCCCGCGATCACCCCGGAGTCCACGGCCCTCAGCCGCGACCTCAAGAAGCACGGCTTCCGCTTCGTCGGCCCCACCACGGCCTACGCGCTGATGCAGGCATGCGGCCTGGTCAACGACCATCTGGCCGACTGCCACATCCGCGACGCGGTCTGACGCCCCGGCCACCGACGCCCCGGCCGCCGACGCCCCGGCCGCCGACGGCCGGTGGCCGAGGCCGGGGCGGGGTCCCGTCAGCGGCCGGTGAACCTCGGCTTCTCCTTGTTCACGAACGCGTTCACCGCGATCGCGTGGTCGTCCGACGCCCCCGCGCGGCGCTGCAGCTCGTCCTCCATGGCCAGGGCCTCGGTGAGGGTGTGGCCCGCGGCGAAGGCCAGGGACTCCTTGATCGCGGCATAGGCCGCGGTGGGGCCCTCGGCCAGCCGCCGGGCGACCGCCGCCGCCTCGGAGGCCAGCTCCTCTGCCGGGACCACCCGGTGGGCGATGCCCAGGCCGAGCGCCTCCTGGGCGTCGATGGTGCGCGGGAAGAGCAGCAGATCCGCTGCCCGGCCGTAGCCGATCAGCCGCTGAAGGGTCCAGGAGACGCCCGAGTCGGCGGTCAGCGCGACCCCGGCGAAGGAGGTGTTGAAGGAGGCGGTGTCGGCGACGATCCGGTAGTCGGCGGCGAAGGCGAAGCCCGCCCCGGCGCCCGCCGCGACGCCGTTGACCGCGGCGACCACCGGCTTCGGCATCCCGGCGATCGCGGTGACGATCGGGTTGTAGTGCAGCGCCACCGTGTTCATGGTCGAGCCCTCGCCGCTGCCGTCGCGGTCGGCGGCCAGCAGGCCGATGTGCTCCTTGAGGTCCTGGCCGACGCAGAAGGCGCGCGACCCGGAGCCGGTGAGCAGCACGGCCCGTACCGCCGGGCTCTCCGCGGCCTGCAGCAGCGCCTCGCGCAGCGCCTCCTTGGTGTCGATGTTCAGGGCGTTCATCGCGTCGGAACGATTCAGCGTGATCGTCGCGAGACCCTCGGTGAGGTCGTAGAGCACGGTGTCGGCCATGGCGGTCCTCCGGCGGTGGGGCGAGGCGGGTGGGCGGCTCGGGCTGCGGCCGCACCGGCGGGCCCGGAAGGGGCCTGCCGCGGCGGTCAGCGCACAGCATGCCGGAGATCATGACCGACCGACATGTGACCTGCGTCAAAGAACCGACCCTTCGTTCGGTGACGGCGGGCGTACGCTACCGCGATCCCCTCCCCGAATTGGGTGGTTTTGGGGGAACGCCTCGCACAGGCGTTGCCGACCGATGTTGGTCATCGGGTCGTGCCATGCGGGATAATGAGGGGGAAGCAACGTGTTCGATGCCGGTGACACCTGGGTTGTCGGCTGCGATGAGCTGGTTTCAGGAAGGGGAACGAGCATGGCGGCCATGAAGCCGCGGACGGGCGACGGCCCGCTCGAGGTGACCAAGGAGGGGCGGGGCATCGTCATGCGCGTTCCGCTCGAAGGCGGCGGTCGGCTCGTCGTCGAGCTGACACCGGACGAGGCCGATGCCCTCGGCGATGCCCTGAAGAAGGTTGTCGGCTGACGGCTTGCGGCCCACCATCACCCGCGCGCTGCCCCGGCGGCCGGTACGTCAGGTACCGACCGCCGGGGCAGCGCTTGTACGGGGTTCCGCCGGAGGCGGCGGACGGCCGTTCCCGACTTCCGGCCGTTTCCGACTTTCGACCGTTTCCGACGTCCAGCCGCTCCGGCCGCTCCCGACTTCGGCCGTTCCCGATTTCTGACCGTGAGGATTCAGCTCCGTCCGCCCGCGAGGATTCAGCCCCGCTTGACCGCGCAGAGCAGGCCGTCGCCGACCGGCAGCAGCGACGACTGGAGCACGGTGGACTCCCGTACGGTCCGCAGCAGCTCGCGCACCCGCAGCACCTCCGTGGGCTGGGCCGTGGAGTCCACGGTCCGCCCGTTGGTGAAGACCCCCTCGAAGCAGACCAGCCCGCCGGGTCGCAGCAGCCGCAACGATTCGGCGAGGTAGTCCAGGACCTCCAGCCGGTCGCCGTCGCAGAAGACCAGGTCGTATCCGCCGTCGGCCAGCCGGGGCAGCACGTCGAGGGCGCGGCCGGGGATGAAGCGGGCCCGGTTCCCGGTGAACCCGGCCTCGCGGAACGCCTGCCGGGCGAACTGCTGCATCTCCGGTTCGGTGTCCACGGTGGTCAGCACGCCGTCCGGGCGCATTCCGCGCAGCAGGTGGATTCCGGAGACGCCCGTTCCGGTGCCGATCTCGGCGACGACCTTGGCGTCTGCGGTGGCAGCGAGCAGCCGCAGCGCGGCGCCGGTGCCCGCCGACACCGAGCGCAGCCCTGCTTCCCGGGCCCGGTCACGGGCCCAGTGAAGGGCTTCGTCCTCGGCGACGAACGCGTCGGCGAACGCCCAGCTCGTCTGCCGGTTGCCGGTAATGACCCTCTCCTGTCCCCGTAGTTGGCGCAACGGTGACTGTATCCGCTGCGCACGGGAACCCGCAGATGGGACCAGGCGTTGTAGAAGCCGGGGGGACCGTATGGATCACGACCAAATGCAGGTCAAAAATGCTTATCCGGAGCTAACGGGCGAGGTGGATATGGTAGGGGCTCTACTGGACACCACCAGAGCCGACAGGGGAGGTGCGGCTGCGGCCGGTGACCGGAGAGTGCTGAAGCGCTTTCGCAGGTCAGTGGGCGAGCCGAAATCCGTGACCAACACCGCTGACCGTTCCCACCCCCGTAGCCCGAAGGGCACGGGAGGTGCGCCCCTCGCCGAGTCCGCCACCACCGCGACCTTCGCCACGGATGCGGACGCGACGTGGACGCCTCCTACCTGGGAGGAGATCGTCAGCACTCACAGCGCACGGGTCTACCGCCTCGCCTATCGGCTCACCGGTAACCAGCACGATGCCGAGGATCTCACCCAGGAAGTGTTCGTCCGCGTCTTCCGCTCGCTGTCGACGTACACCCCGGGCACCTTCGAGGGCTGGCTGCACCGCATCACCACCAATCTCTTCCTCGACATGGTCCGCCGCCGGCAGCGCATCCGCTTCGACGCGCTCGGCGAGGACGCGGCGGAGCGGCTCCCCAGCCGCGAGCCCTCTCCCCAGCAGCACTTCAACGACACCCACTTCGACGCGGATGTGCAGCAGGCGCTGGACACCCTCGCCCCGGAGTTCCGCGCCGCCGTGGTGCTCTGTGACATCGAGGGGCTGTCGTACGAGGAGATCGCGGCCACTCTGGGCGTCAAGCTGGGCACCGTGCGCAGCCGCATCCACCGCGGCCGCTCGCATCTGCGCAAGGCGCTGCAGCACCGCGCCCCCGCGGCGCGGACCGGGCAGCAGCATGAGGTCGCCGCGGTGGCGCCGGGTGTCACGGCCCCCCGGCTGAGCGGGGAGGTCGGAATCGCGTGACCCGATCAGGCGGTCCGTCCCCCGCCGAGCAGCATCTCGGCGACCGCCTTGCGGCTCTGGTCGACGGTGAGCTGGGGCATGACGCGCGGGAGCGCGTCCTCGCCCATCTCGCCACCTGCTGCAAGTGCAAGGCGGAGGCCGATGCTCAGCGTCGGCTGAAAAACGTGTTCGCCCAGACGGCGCCCCCGGCACCGTCGGAGGGCTTTCTGGCCCGTCTCCAGGGCCTGCCGGCCGCGGGCGGCGATGACGGTATGGGTGGCTCCCCGTTCGGGGGCTCGGGCGTCTTCGGCCCGCGCGATCTGCGCGGTGGGTCGCGGGACGTGCGCGAGCTGCGTGATGTGCGGGAGCCGGAGGAGAGACGGGAGCGGGCGTTCGCCTTCGTGCCCGCGATGCCCCCGGGCACCGCGATCGCACCGGCGGCGTCGGCCCGTGCCTCGCGTCAGCGCGGCTTCCGGATCCATGAGGTCGAGCGCCCCGCCCCGCGCCGCAGGTTCGCCTTCGCGGCGGCCGGAGCGGTCTCCCTGGCGGCCTTCGCGCTCGGCGCGGCCCTGCCGCTGGACGCGGCGGTCGACCCCCCGGGCAGTTCGGCCGACGGCGCCGACACCGCGGTCTCCCCGATGAGCGCCGACACCGCCGTGAACGCGGGCGTGCGGGAGCGCACCCGCCAGGAGGTGGGCCTGCTGGCCACCACGGACACCAGGACGGTCGCCCCGTCCCCGACGGCCACCCCGTCCCCACCGTCCCTGCGCCAGCCCGTGGCGGCGCTGAATCCGCTGATACAGCCGATTCTGTCGGTCACGGAGCTGCTGCGGGCGTCGAACTCCACGCCCCCGGCCCCCCGGCCGACCCAGCTGGAGGTCCCGTCCGGGCCCGCGTCGGGCGGCTCGCCGTACCTCGGGGTCAGCGCACCCCCGAAGTAGCGCGGAAGCGGTACGACGGCGATCACGGCGCCCAGTCTCCGGCCGTCCGTGTCGTTGCCGATGTCTTTGCCGATCATGACAAGGTCTTTTCGTCCGCCCTGCGCGAGCGCCGACGGACCTGATTGAATCGCCTCCGGGCAGCGCGACCCGGAGGCGGCGATGTATGCCCCGGACGGGTGCGGTCCCTGCCTGTCTGCGGGAACTTGGGGAGATCATGGACGAGCCGATGGCCGAGGCCCCTGGGCCCAAGCCGAAGCCGAGGTGGTGGAGCCGCCCGGCCGCCGCGCGACCCGGCGACCGGCCGAACGACGCGGTCGACGCGGCGGAGGGCGCCGAGGAGCGTACGGAGGCGGCCGCCGCGCAGGTGGCGCCGGAGCCGGTGGACGCCCCGGTGGAGGGCCCAGCGCCCGAGGAGCGGGCGCCCCGGCCGTTGCATGAGCCCGACCCGTACAGCACCCCGCCCTACGGCGGCCCGGGGCCGTGGGCCCCGGCCCCGCCCGTACAGCACCCGGTGGCGACCCCCGCGCAGGGCACGCATGTCCCGCCCGGGATGGCCCAGGCGCCGCCCCAGACGCCTCCCCAGGCGCCCGGGATGACCCCGCCGCACGGCACGCCGGTGCCGTCCGCCGTAGGGCCCGTACCGGGCCAGAGCGCGCCCCCGCCCATGCCGCACCACCCCGGGATGACCCCGCCGCACGGCACACAGCTGCCTCCGGGCTCCGGAGAGCCTCTCCAGGGCCACCAGAGCCACCAGGGCGTCCCCATGGCGCAGCCCGCCCAGGGCGCCCAGTGGGGCGGCTACGACCCCTGGACCGTGGTTCCGCCGCCCGCAGAGCGCGAGCGGAAGACCGTCTCCCGCCGCGGCGCCTGGATCGCCGTTCTGCTGATCGCCCTGGTCGCGGGGTGCCTCGGCGGCGGTATCGGCGCCTACGCGGAGCGGGACCGCGCCTCCGGGGGCGTCGATGTGAAGCTGCCGCAGGCCCCGGTCGAGAAGGAGGCCAGGTCCCCGGGCAGCGTCGCCGGGATCGCCGCCAGGTCGCTGCCCGGCGTGGTGACCATCCATGTGCGGGGCAGCGCGGAGGAGGGCACCGGCACCGGCTTCGTCCTCGACAAGCAGGGCCACATCCTCACCAACAACCACGTCGTCCAGCCCGCCGGCACGGACGGCGAGATATCGGTGACCTTCAACGGTGGCCAGGACGCCAAGGCCGAGGTGATCGGCCGGGACACCGGGTACGACCTCGCGGTGATCAAGGTGGACCGAGTCTCCGGGCTCACCCCGCTGCCGCTGGGCAACTCCGACTCGGTGCGCGTCGGCGACCCCGTCGTGGCCATCGGCGCCCCCTTCGACCTGGCGGGCACGGTCACCTCCGGGATCATCAGCGCCAAGGAGCGTCCCATCACGGCGGGTGGCGAGAAGGAGGACGGCAGCGACGTCAGCTATGTCGACGCGCTGCAGACCGACGCCCCGATCAACCCGGGCAACTCCGGCGGCCCCCTGGTCGACCGCAAGGCGCGGGTCATCGGGATCAACAGCGCGATCCGGGCGGCCGACGACGGCTCGGGCCTCGGCGGCGGCCAGGGCGGCAGCATCGGCCTGGGCTTCGCCATCCCGATCAACCAGGGCAAGCGGGTCGCCGAGGAGCTGATCAACACCGGGAAGGCCACCCATCCGGTCATCGGCGTCACCCTCGACATGGGCTACACGGGCGACGGCGCCCGGGTGAACACCAAGGGCGCCGGCGGCGGCGCGCCGGTCACCGCGGGCGGCCCCGGCGACAAGGCGGGGATCGAGCCCGGCGACGTGATCACGGAGGTGGACGGCGTCCGGGTGCACAGCGGCCAGGAGCTGATCGTGAAGATCCGCAGCCACCGCCCCGGGGACCGGCTCGGACTCACCGTCAGGCGCGACGGCAAGGAGCGTGCCGCGGAGCTGACCCTGGGCTCGGCGAGTAGCGGCTGACGCCCGTTGTTGGCCCGGCCGTCTCCCGCGCCGCCCCCACCGCCAGGTACGGTATTGAGTGGCCCAGGCCGGGGCCCAGACGTCTTGAGGAGCTGCAAGGTGTTGGACATAGGACCTCTCGAGCTTGTCGCGCTCGTTGTCCTTGCGGTGCTCGTCTTCGGCCCGGACAAGCTCCCGAAGGTGATTCGGGACGTGACGCAGTTCATCCGGAAGATCCGGGAGTTCTCCGACAGCGCCAAGGAGGACATCCGCTCCGAGCTGGGGCCGGAGTTCAAGGACTTCGAGTTCGAGGACCTCAACCCCAAGACCTTCGTGCGCAAGCACGTGATGGACTCCGATGAGTTCGGCCTGAAGGAGATCCGTAACGGCTTCGACCTCCGCAAGGAGATGGCGGAGGTCGCCGACGCGGTGCACGGCCGGGAGAGTGATCCGCCGCAGGGCTCTTCAGGGGCTTCCGACACCACCCCGCTGTCCCTGTCCAAGGACGACTCCAGCACGCCTGACCTGCTGCGCAAGCGCGAGGAGCCGGGGCGCGAGGAGCGCCCGCCGTTCGACTCCGACGCCACTTGATCCCCCCGTATGCCCGGCCTGGTTGACCCGTATGGCTATCCTCCCTTTGTCCGGGGTGAGGGTCGCCCGAGGGGGGCGGGCCGCCCACGACGCAGGGCAAACGAGGAGGCCGCGCGCACATGGAGACCACGGGTCGGCTAGGGGAACGAGGGGTGGCAGCGGCCGCGCAGGGGATGCCGGCCGACGCCCGGCGGAGTGTCGACGGCTATCTGATGGCCGCCTTCCCCTGGTACGGGCTTGACGAGGCGTTCACCGGCCCCCGCTGGCTGATGCAGGTGGGCGCGGCCGCGGACGGCATCGTCGAGTACGGCTCGACCGGCCATGGCGAGGAGCCGTCCCTGAAGGTCGAGACCGATATGGACCAGCAGCGCTTCACGGTGGTCGTCACCGTGGCCAGCCGCCCGGGGCGGGACAGCGCCGACGGTACCGGCAAGCTGGAGGCCACCTCGGTCTCCTCGGCCGCCTGGCTGGCCGGCTCCGGTCTGTTGTCGTGCACCTGGCCGACCCGCATGGAGCGGGCGCTGCGCCAGGACTGGCTGGACCAGCAGACCGCGATCGCCTGGGAGCTGGCGGACGACCTGGAGGGCGAGAGCTGGTCGCAGCTGTCGCTCCCGGTGGACGGGGTGCCGACCGACTTCCACTACCGCGAGTCGGAGTACGGCTGGGTGCTGGCCGGTACGGCGAACGAGGACGTGCACATCGGGGCGTACGGGCGCGGGATGAGCGCCTACGGCCTGGGCTTCGCCGTCGTGAAGGACATCGCCCGCTACGACGGGTAGGGGCCGTACCGCCGCTACGACGGGTAGGGGCGTACCGCACCCATGGCTCGGGGGCGGTTTCCCCAGGGAAACCGCCCCCGAGCCATGGGCCGTGGCCGAGCGCGCCCGCTCAGAACTTGTTGCGCGGGGTGACGCCCAGCGACATGCCCGCGAGGCCGCGCTGGCGGCCGCCGATCTTGCCCGCGATCGCCTTGAGCGCGCTGCCCGCCGGGGAGTCGGGGTCGGTCAGCACGACCGGCTTGCCCTCGTCGCCGCCCTCGCGCAGCCGTACGTCGATCGGGATGGAGCCCAGCACCGGCACCGTCGTCCCGGTGGTCCGGCTGAGTCCGTCGGCGACCACCTGGCCACCGCCGGTGCCGAAGACGTCGACCATCTCGTCGCAGTGCGGGCAGGGCAGCCCGGACATGTTCTCCACCACGCCGACGATCTTCTGATGGGTCTGGACGGCGATGGCGCCGGCCCGCTCGGCGACCTCGGCCGCGGCCTGCTGCGGCGTGGTCACCACCAGGATCTCGGCGTTGGGCACCAGCTGGGCGACGGAGATCGCGATGTCGCCGGTGCCCGGGGGGAGGTCGAGCAGCAGCACATCGAGGTCGCCCCAGTAGACATCGGCCAGGAACTGCTGGAGCGCGCGGTGCAGCATCGGCCCGCGCCAGACCACCGGGGCGTTCCCCGGGGTGAACATCCCGATCGAGATCACCTTCACGCCGTTCGCCGACGGCGGCATGATCATGTTCTCGACCTGGGTGGGCCGCCCGTCGGCGCCCAGCATGCGCGGCACCGAGTGGCCGTAGATGTCGGCGTCCACCACGCCGACCTTGAGCCCGTCCGCGGCCAGCGCGGCGGCCAGGTTGACCGTCACCGAGGACTTGCCGACCCCGCCCTTGCCGGAGGCCACCGCGTACACCCGGGTCAGCGAGCCGGGCTTGGCGAAGGGCACCTCGCGCTCGGCCTGGCCGCCGCGCAGCGAGGCGGCCAGCTCACGCCGCTGCTCGTCGCTCATCACCTCGAGGTCGACCGTGACTCCGGTCACACCCTCGACCCCGGCGACCGCCGTCCGCACATTGCTGGTGATCGTGTCCCGCATCGGACAGCCGGAGACCGTGAGATAGACCACCACGGCGACCGAGCCATCCGCCGCGATCTCGACGGATTTGACCATGCCGAGTTCGGTGATCGGCTTGTGGATCTCCGGGTCGTTGACCGTCGCGAGCGCGGCGCGTACCGCGTCTTCGCTCGGCGCTGGGAGGGTGTCGGTAGCCATACGGAGATGGTACGGCGCCGTGGGTGGGGCGCGGACGGCCGTCAGCGGTCGTGTTCCTCACTCGGCCGGGGTTCGCCGTGGCCGCCCGGCCGCGGGGCGCTCCGGCCGCCGTCCGGCCCCTGGCGCAGGTCCGCCAGCTGGTCGCGGAGCCAGTCGCGGGTGGCCACCTCGCCCAGGCCCGTGCGCAGCGCCGCAATCTCCCGGGTGAGGAACTCGGTGTCGGCGATGGACCGTTCGTTCTGCTTGCGGTCCTGTTCGAGATTGACCCGGTCCCGGTCGGCCTGCCGGTACTGGGCCAGCAGGATCAGCGGGGCGGAGTACGACGCCTGGAGCGAGAGCATCAGCGTCAGGAAGATGAACGGGAACGGGTCGAACCGCAGCCGCGGCGGCGCCAGGATGTTCCAGAGCAGCCATAAGGCCACGAAGACCGTCATCCAGGCGATGAACCGCCCGGTGCCCAGGAAGCGCGCGATCCGCTCCGACGCCTTGCCGAACGCCTCGGGGTCCCAGCGCGGCAGCGGGCTGCGGCGCCGCGCCCTGGGCCGGTCCAGACGGCCGCCGTCACCGTCCATCGGCGGCCTCCGGCAGGGCCATCCCGCCGTGCAGCTCGCGCTCCCGCCAGTCGGACGGCAGCAGATGGTCCAGGACGTCGTCGACCGTCACCGCGCCGAGCAGCGAGCCGGTCTCGTCCACGACGGGCGCCGCGAGCAGGTTGTACGTGGCCAGATGGCCGGCGACGACGGGCAGCGGGGTGTCCGGCGGCAGCGTCGGCAGATCGGCGTCGACGGCCGCGCCGACGAGGGTGAACGGCGGGTCGCGCAGCAGCCGTTGGAAGTGGATGATGCCCAGATAGCGCCCGGTGGGCGTCTGGTCGGGCGGGCGGCAGACATAGACCTGGGCGGCGAGCGCGGGGGTCAGGTCCTGGTCGCGCACCCGGGCGAGCGCGTCCGCGACGGTGGCGTCCGGGCGCAGCACGATCGGCTCGGTCGTCATCAGACCGCCCGCCGACCCCTCCTCGTACGACATCAGCCGCCGCATGTCCGCCGCGTCCCGGGGGCGCATCAGGTCCAGCAGCCGCTCCTTGTCGGGCTCGGGGAGTTCGGAGAGCAGATCGGCCGCGTCATCGGGGTCCATGGCCTCCAGGACGTCGGCCGCGCGCTCCTCCTTGAGCTTGCCGAGGATCTCCACCTGATCGTCGTCGGGCAGCTCCTCCAGGACGTCCGCGAGCCGCTCGTCGTCCAGGGCGGCCGCCACCTCGCCCCGGCGCTTGGCGGACAGGTGGTGCAGCACATTGGCCAGGTCGGCGGGGCGCAGCTGCTCGAAGGTGGCCAGCAGGTTCTCCGCGCCCTGCCCCTGCTCCTCCAGCGAGAAGCCGGTGACCGCCGACCAGTCCACGGTCAGCGCCTCGCCGCGGCGGCCCAGCGCGCGGGTCCTGCCGCGGCGGACGAAGACCTTGTCGACCTCCCAGTCCCGGCGCGCGGGCAGCTGGCTCATCGCCACGTCCAGGACCGTCACCGGGTCACCGGTCTCGACCAGCCGCACCGTGCGGTCGAGCAGTTCGCCGAGGACCAGGGTCTCGGTGGGGCGCTGTTCGAAGCGGCGCATGTTGAGCACGCCGGTGGTGATGACCTGGCCGGACTCCACACCGGTCACCCGGGTCATGGGCAGGAAGATCCGGCGGCGGCCGATCACCTCGACCACCAGGCCGAGCACCCGCGGCGGGCGGCCGGCCAGCCGCAGCATCGCCACGACATCGCGCACCCGCCCCACCTGGTCGCCGTTCGGGTCGAAGACGGCGACGCCCGCGAGATGCGAGACGAAGACCCGGGGGGTGCCTGTCGGCATGCCCTGCCTCCCCTCGTATCTGGGGCTTCCGTATCTGGGGCTTCCTTGTCAGGTTTCGTGGTCATTCAAGGCAATGATCCGCTCTTCACCGGGTTCAGGCTAACGTGCCCGCACCTGCCCTGCCGCCGGGCGAGGGCACCGCGGGACCCTGCGGACACCGCGGGACGGCACCGGTACGCTGCCCTACTGCACCGGCATCAGGAGGCAGAGCGGACGTGCGCACCCGGAACAGGGCTGTCGTTGCGGCGATGTGCGCGGGGTTGGCCGCCACGCTCGCCGCGTGTGGCGGCGGCGGTGGGGAGAAGGACCCCGACGCGGGGACCAACGGTGTGGGAAAGCTCCCCGCCACGAAGATCGAGAGCAGGGCCCGTCAGGCGGCCGCCGGCGCGCAGTCGGTGCGGCTCTCCGGCAGCCTCGTCACCAGCGGAGCCACCTACAAGCTGGACATGCGGCTCAAGGCCGACGGCGGCGCGGGCCAGGTCTCCACCAAGGGCTCCAGCTTCGAGCTGCTGCGCGTCGGCAAGGAGCTCTATCTCAAGGCCGACGCGGGCTTCTGGTCGCACGACGGCAAGGGTGAGGACCACAGCGGCGTGGGCAACGCGGCCGGCAAGCTGGACAACAAATATGTGAAGGTCCCCTCCGGCGACCCCTCCTACCAGCGGCTCAGCGGTTTCACCGATATGAAGCTGCTGCTCGACGGATTGCTCGGAATGCACGGCAAGATCGCCACAGGCGACCACGGGCAGGTGGACGGCGTGCGGACGATCAACATCAGCGCCGGCAAGGCCGGTGAGGGCGGCTCGCTCGACGTCTCCCTGGAGGGAAGGCCCTATCCGCTGCGGCTGCAGCGGGCGGGCGGTGCGGGCGTGATCCGGCTCGCGGACTGGAACAAGGGCTTCAAGCTCACCGCCCCGGAGAAGGGCCATGTGCTCGACTACGGACAGCAGATCCCGGAGACGCCGTAGACGCGAATGCGCCTGTGAGGCTCCAAGGACGCGTCCTTACGATGGTCGGGCAGCCGGGACGCGTCCTTACGGTCGTCAGCCGGCTAAACAGCTCAGAGGACGTCCGCCACGGGTTGGGCAGCGCCCCGAAGGGGCGCGGGGCTGTGTCGATGTGCGGCTCCGCCGCGTGGGCGCGACCAGCCACGACGGCGCCGCAGTCGGCCGACGACGCATCGCGACACTTCCAGCGGAGCGCTTAGGACGCGTCCTTACGGGCGTCACGGGCCCGCTTCTTGCGGCGGGTCAGGAGCTTGGGGAGCGCCGCCGGGATCGGGTGGCGGGTGGTCGCCGGGGACGGCAGCGGGGCCGCCGCCAGGGACCCGGTGGGGTGCTCGGCGAGCGCCCCGGGCGCGGGCTCCAGCCGCAGCACCCGGCATTCACGGGCCCAGCGCTCCGCGATGTGGTCGGCGTCGGCCGCGTTCAGCCGCTTGCCCTTGAGCTCGTCGACCGCCGCGGTCCACGCCTCGCCGCCCGGGGCCAGCTCGACCACCCGCGCGGACCAGCCCACCAGGCGCCCGCCCTTGTCCTTGCTGCGCACGGTCACGGTCGCGCTGCCGCCGTCGGCCAGCCCGAGGTCCTTCAGGGGCTGCTCGGCGGGCCCGTCCCCGACGAGACAGACCGCGCCCTCGTGCCAGATGTGCCACAGGGCGCGCGGGGCACCCTCGGTGCCCTGGACCCAGATGAGGGCGGACTTCTTGGCCGCCTCCTCGACAAGGGCACGGTCCATCGGCGTCTGCGTCATGCCGACAGCCTAGGCCAGCCACGCCACGTCCCAGCCCGTGAAATGTCAGTTCCGTAACAGGGCCACGCGCCTTACTCTGGCCGCGTGCCCACCGCCCGTGCAGCCCGCGCCTCAGCCTCCACCGCCACGCCCACCGCACCCGGTGACGGTGGCCGCTTCCACAGCGGTCCTGTGGACGTCGCGCTCCTTACGGTCGCCATCGCCGGGGTCTCGCTCTCCGCGCCGCTGGCCGCCGCGACGGTGGCGCCCGCGCTCGCCATCGCCTTCTGGCGCAACGCCATGGCGGTGGGCGCGCTCACCCCGTTCGCCCTGTGGCGCCACCGGGGCGAGCTGCGCGGGATGGGCCGCCGGACGGCGCTGCTGTCGGTCGGGGCGGGGGCGCTGCTCGCGGTGCACTTCGGGGCCTGGCTGCCGAGCCTGCACATGACCTCCGTGGCCTCCTCGACCGCGCTGGTGACCACCACCCCCATCTGGACGGCGCTGCTGCTGCGGCTGCGCGGCCACCGCCCGCCCACGCTCGCCTGGCTGGGCATGGGGCTGGCGATCCTCGGTGTGGTGATCCTCACCGGGGTCGATCTGTCCGCCTCGCCGCGCGCTCTGCTGGGCGACGGGCTCGCGCTGCTGGGCGGAATCGCGGCGGCCGGGTACGTGCTGCTCGGGGCGGAGGTGCGCCGTTCGGTGAGCACCACCGCGTACGCCTACGTCTGCTACACCACCACCAGCGTGCTCCTGCTGCTGACCTGCCTGGTGGCGGGCGCGGAGCTCGGCGGCTACAGCGGCACCACCTGGCTGCGGCTGGCCGCGCTGACGGTCACCGCGCAGCTGCTGGGGCACACCCTCATCAACCGGGTGGTCAAGGGCCTCGGCCCGTCCGTCACCTCGACCGCGATCCTGCTGGAGACGCCGGGGGCGGCCCTGATCGCGGCCCTGTGGCTGGGCCAGATGCCGCCCGTGGCCGCCTACCCGGCGCTCGCGGTGATCCTCGTCGGACTCGGGCTGGTCATCATGGCGGACGGGAAGGGCGCGTCGAACGAACCCGGCTGATGAGTGCGAGCCCAACCCGGCTGATGAGCGCGGGCCCGACCCGGCTGATGAGCGCGGGCCCGACCCGGCTGATGACGCGGGCTCGCCCGGCTGACGAGCGAAGGCCCGACCCGGCCGCCGAGGGCTCGACCCGGCCGATGAGGGCCCGCCCGCCGTCCGGCCCTACAGCCAGCCGTTGCGCTTGAAGCCGCGGTGGATCACGAAGCAGATGCCCACCGTGACGACGAGCACGGTCGGGTAGCCGAACTTCCAGCGCAGCTCCGGCATGTAGTCGAAGTTCATGCCGTAGATCCCCGCGATCATCGTCGGCACGGCGAAGATCGCCGCCCAGGACGTGATCTTCCGCATGTCCTCGTTCTGCGCGACCGTGGCCTGCGCCAGATTGGCCTGGAGGATCGAGTTCAGCAGGTCGTCGAAGGCCAGCACCTGCTCGTTGACCCGCGCGAGATGGTCCGCGACATCCCGGAAGTACTTCTGGATGTCCGGGTCCACCAGCCGCATCGGACGCTCGCTCAGCAGCTGCATCGGCCGCAGCAGCGGCGAGACGGCCCGCTTGAACTCCAGGACCTCGCGCTTGAGCTGGTAGATCCGGCCCGCGTCGCCGCCCCGCCGGGAGGTCGCGGCGGAGAAGACGTCGATCTCGACCTCGTCGATGTCGTCCTGGACCGCGTCGGCGACCGCGAGATAGCCGTCGACCACCTGGTCGGCGATGGCGTGCAGCACCGCCGAGGGGCCCTTGGCGAGCAGCTCCGGGTCCTGCTGGAGCCGGTGGCGCAGGGCGCGCAGCGAGCCCTGACCGCCGTGCCGGACGGTCACGATGAAGTTCCGGCCGGTGAAGCACATCACCTCACCGGTCTCCACGACCTCGCTGGTCGAGGTGAGTTCGGCGTGCTCCACGTAGTGGATGGTCTTGAAGACGGTGAAGAGGGTGTCGTCGTACCGCTCCAGCTTGGGCCGCTGGTGCGCCTGCACCGCGTCCTCGACCGCCAGCGGGTGCAGCCCGAACTCCTGGGCGATCCCCGCGAACTCGCGCTCGGTCGGCTCGTGCAGCCCGATCCAGGCGAACCCGCCCTCGTCGCGGACCCGCTCCATGGCCTTCGCCGGGCTCACGTGGTCGCTGACCCGCTTGCCGTCGCGGTAGACCCCGCAGTCGACCACGGCGCTGGTGACCGACGGGTCACGCGTCGCGTCGTAGTCGCTGGCGGTACGGGAACGGCGCAGGGCGGGCCGAACGGCTGCACGCAGGTCACGGATCATCGACATGACGGGCTCCTTCACAGGCCGGCCGTCAGCGGCGGGCGCGCGGCGCAGCGCGGCGCCCGGAAGGTGGACGTACGACATCCCGTGTCCGTACGTCCGCAAAGCGGGCGGCGCTCCGTGCGATGGCGCTGACGGAAGGTTCTTCGGAACTGAACAAAGCGGTACGAAGGCGCTCTACCGTCAGATGCCCTGGATGCGAGTGGGCTTCGCGTGTTTCACCGCCCAGCGGCGGGGTACGGAAGGCTCAGATCATGAAGTCGCATACCAAGGGGAAATGGCGGGAGAACTATCGGTACTGCACGGTCGACTAGGATCCACCGCAGCCCCACCTCCTCCGGCCGGTCCCCCGTGGGGGACGATCTGTAACTCCCTGGGCAGGGATTAAGGCTATCAGTCGGCAGAACCGTTACGTCGCCGCTTTGCCTGTTCGATACGCGATCTATGCTCACCGCATGTCAGACGTTCTTCAGCTGGTCGAGGCCCGGTTGATCACCGCGCTGGGCGAGCCGGACGCCCGCGCCGCCGTCACATTCGTCGGTACCGACCGCATTGAGGTGCTGCGATTCCGCGATGAGAGCGATGTGATCCGCTACGCCACCCTCGGCATGTCGGACCATCCGATGACCAGCCCGACCGCCGCCGTCGCCGACCCGCTGCGCGGGCCGCGCGCCGAGCTGGTGCTGACCGTAAGGACGGGCGGTTCCGGTCCCGACCTCTCCGTCCTCGACGAGGTGCTCCGCCCGCTCGCCGTGCTGGCCGCCTCGCCCCAGGTCGAGGGGGTCGTGGTGACCCCCGGCGCGTCGCTGGACCTCGGCGGGCCGCTGTGGCCCGGGGCGCCCTTCAGCTCCGTCCTGGTCGCCGAACCGGGCGGCCTGGTCGAGGACTTGGAGCTGCTGGAGCCCCTGGAGCCGGTGCGCTTCCTGCCGATGCTGCCGATGACCACGAACGAGGCGGCGTGGAAGCGGGTGCACGGCGCCGGCGCCCTCCAGGACCGCTGGCTGCGGCACGGCACGGATCTGCGCGACCCGGTGCGGACCGGGGTGCCGCTGTCGGGCTGAGACGGGGTGCCGCTGTCGGGCTGAGATCCGTACGGAAGCCCCGCAACGCCCCCGGGCGCGGGGCCGGGGGTGCCGCGGCGGGGTCGGACCGGTACCGCGGCGGGGCCGGACGGGAACTGGTGCGGGAAGTGACCTCCGGACGGGTGATCGTCCTTGACGCGGCGACGACCGGGGAGGACCGTGGGGCCCTATGAGGGGCGAACCCAGTTGCCCGAAGTGCGGTGGCCGGGTGCGAGCGCCCGGTCTATTCGCCGACTCCTGGCAGTGCGGTGTGCACGGCATGGTGCACCCCCTCCAGCCGGTCGTCCCGCCGAGCGTCGAAGCACTCGTGGTCGTCACCAACCGTGCCCGGGTGCCCGTATGGATGCCGTGGCCATTGCCCGTGGGCTGGCTGTTCACCGGTGTGGCCTGCGCCGGGGACGATCGCAGCGGTGGCCGCGCCACCGCCGTGGCCTGCTCCGGCCCCGGACCGCTGGGCGGCCCGGGTGAGCTGCTGCTGATCGCCGAGGAGCTGGGCGTCGGCCTCGGTGCGCGTTTCGCGGGCCTCCCGGGGCCCGATCCGGGGCCGGGGATGCGGGTGGACAAGCCGCCGCACGTCAAGGTGCTGGCCGCCGGTCGGCCCACCCCGCTGTGGCATGTCGAGGGCACCCCGGACGACCGCGCGGTCTTCGCGGGCGAGGCCTGCGGGCTGTGGCTGTGGGCGGTTGTCTGGCCCGAGCAGACCGGGCTGCTGATGTACGACGAGATGGTGCTCACCGATCTGCGGGACGCGGGGGCCGAGGTCGATCTGGTGCCCTGCGGGGCGCTCTCCCCGAGGCTGCTCTCGCCCTGAGCCCGTTCGCCTCTGGGCCGGCACGTCATGCATGTGCTGGTACGTCATGCACAGGTCAGGGCCCGCCGACGCGGGCAGGCGCGGGCGTGGTTATGCTGGGGCGTCCCCTCGGTCCATCCCGAACGCAGCTTGGAGCCCGTGCCGTGCGCATCGATCTGCACACCCACTCCACTGCGTCGGACGGTACGGACACCCCCGCCGAGCTGGTACGGAACGCCGCAGCCCAGGGTCTGGACGTCGTCGCGCTCACGGACCACGACACCGTCGGCGGCTATGAGGAGGCGACGAAGGCGCTGCCCTCCGGGCTGACGCTGGTCACCGGCGCCGAGCTGTCCTGCCGTCTGAACGGGGTGAGCCTGCACATGCTGGCGTACCTCTTCGACCCGGCCGAGCCCGAGCTGGCGCGCGAGCGCGAGCTGGTGCGCGACGACAGGGTGCCCCGGGCCCGCGCGATGGTCGTGAAGCTGCGCGAGCTGGACGTGCCGATCACCTGGGAGCGGGTGGCGGAGATCGCCGGGGACGGGGCCGTCGGACGGCCGCACATCGCCACCGCGCTGGTCGAGCTGGGCGTCGTGGAGAGCGTCTCGGACGCCTTCACCCAGGACTGGCTGGCCGACGGCGGCCGGGCGCATGTGGAGAAGCACGAGCTGGACCCCTTCGAGGCCATCCGGCTGGTCAAGGGCGCCGGCGGGGTCGCGGTCTTCGCGCATCCGCTGGCCGTCAAGCGTGGCCAGTGCGTACCGGAGAGCGCGATCGGCGAGCTGGCAGCGGCGGGCCTCGACGGTATCGAGGTCGACCATATGGACCACGCCGAGGACACCCGGGCGCGGCTGCGCGGTCTCGCCGCTGAGCTCGGCGTGCTCACCACCGGCTCCAGCGACTATCACGGCAGCCGTAAGACCTGCCGGCTCGGCGAGTACACGACCGACCCCGAGATCTACGGGGAGATCGTGCGCCGGGCGACCGGGGCCTTCCCGGTGCCGGGCACGGGTGGCTGAGCCCCCGCTCTTCCCGCTGCTTCTCCCTCCACTCCGTCTTTCCTCCGTTTCCCTTACCGCGTCAGCACCGCACCGCTGCTCGTCCACGCAAGGCCATTCACCGTGTTCGACTCCGCCGTCTTCGGCTCCCTCTTCCTCACCCTGTTCGTGATCATGGACCCGCCGGGTATCACGCCCATCTTCCTGGCGCTGACCTCGGGCCGCCCGGCCAAGGTGCAGCGCAGGATGGCGGGCCAGGCGGCGGCCGTCGCCTTCAGTGTCATCGCCGTCTTCGGCATCGGGGGTCAGCAGATCCTCGACTATCTGCATGTCTCGGTTCCCGCGCTGATGATCGCGGGCGGGCTGCTGCTCCTGCTGATCGCGCTCGATCTGCTCACCGGTAAGAACGACGAGCCGACCCAGACCAAGGACGTCAATGTCGCCCTCGTCCCGCTCGGCATGCCGCTGCTGGCCGGGCCGGGCGCGATCGTCTCGGTGATCCTCGCCGTCCAGCACGCCCATGGGATCGGCGATCAGGTGGCGGTGTGGACCGCGATCGCGGCCATGCATGTCGTGCTGTGGGTCACCATGCGCTACTCGCTGCTGATCATCCGCGTGATCAAGGAAGGGGGAGTGGTGCTGGTCACCCGGCTGTCCGGCATGATGCTCTCCGCCATCGCGGTCCAGCAGATCATCAACGGCGTCATCCAGGTGGCCCACACCGCCTGACACGCGCGAGCGCCCCCGTACCGTCTGTACGGGGGCGCTCGGCGCTCTGTGCTGCTGGGAGGGCCTTACGGCACTACCGGGCGGCGGTGTCGGCTGGACGGATGTAGATGCGCTGGCCGATTGCGGCGGCCTGCTGCACGATCCGGTTGACGGAGGCGGCGTCTACGACGGTGCTCTCGATGGCGCTGCCATCGATGTCGTCCAGGCGCATGATCTCGAAGCGCAAGGCTTCTCCCTTCGTCTGATCCTCCTGAAGGAGAACTGATGTGTACGGAGTCGCGCAGCGTCGCTGCCGCGCCCTCCTGTACGTGTTCAACCAGAGGGTCCCCCGAAAACATTCCCTACGCTAATAAAAATTTTTCGCAGCCTAAGTATCCGCTGGTAGCCGGGGCAGGGTCCGGTTGTGCCCCTCACGGAGCCGCCCGGAGAATGAACCGCGTATGAGTGAAGCCATGCCTCCGGGCCAACAAGACCTCGCCTCGATCGTCGCGGGCATCGAACGCACGAACGAGCTGCTGCAGCGCGTACTCGCCGAGGTCGCGACCACCCCCTCGACTCACGCGATCTTCGTGGACGCGGGGTATGTCTACGCGGCCGCCGGGCGGCTGGTCGCGGGCACGGAGGACCGCCGGGCGTTCGAGCTGGACGCCGAGGGGATCATCGAGGCGTTCATCGACAAGGCGCGCATGATCTTCCCGGACAGCCGGCTGTTGCGCGTCTACTGGTTCGACGGCGCCCGGCGCCGGATCCACACCCCGGAGCAGCAGGGCATCGCGGAGCTGCCCGATGTCAAGGTCCGGCTCGGCAACCTCAACGCCAACAACCAGCAGAAGGGCGTCGATTCGCTCATCCGCTCCGACCTGGAGTCCCTCGCCCGCCACCGCGCCATCGGCGACGCCGTGCTGATCGGCGGCGACGAGGACCTCGTCTCCGCCGTCGAGGCGGCCCAGGGCTACGGGGCACGCGTCCACCTCTGGGGCATCGAGGCCCTCGACGGTCGCAACCAGGCCGAGCCGCTGCTGTGGGAGGTCGACAGCCAGCGCACCTTCGACCTCGACTTCTGCAAGCCGTATGTCACCCGGCGCGCCACCGGTTACGAGCCGAACGGCGACGCGCCCCTGTGCGGGCCCGCCCCGACCCGGGACGAGGTGCGCTTCGTCGGGGCGCAGATCGCCGCCCAGTGGCTGTCCTCACGCGGCCGTGAGACCCTCGCCGAGCTGTTGCCGGGCCATCCGTATCTGCCCGGCTCCGTGGACCAGGAGCTGCTGATCGACGCGGAGGGGCTGCTGCGGCTCTCGCTGCGCGCCCACGCCGATCTGCGGCGCGCGCTGCGGGACGGCTTCTGGGAGCATCTGCAGGCGCAGTACTGAGCCTGCGGGGTTTTGCGGGGTTTTGGGTGGGCTTCGGGCTCGGCCGACGCCTTAGTTCTCATGAGTTGTCATGAGTTCTCAGCCGATGTCGCGCCAGAAGGAGATCAGGGCGTCGGCGGTGGGATGGGCCCGCTCGGCGTTGGGGGAGTGCCCGGCCCCGTCGATCACGGTCCGGCGGGCGGCCAGTCGTCCGGCCATCTCGTCCATCAGCGGCACCGGCCAGGCGTAGTCCGCCTCGCCCGACAGCACATGGACGCGCAGCCGCAGCGCCGCCAGCTCATCGACCCGGTCCGGCTCGTCGGACAGCTGCCGCCCGGTGACGATTAGCTGCTCCGGTACGGTCCCGAGCCAGCGCTGGTGCAGGAACTCCGCCACCCCGGGCGGTGTCGACTCATCGGCGGCCTCGGGCGGATCCAGCTCGCGCATCGCCTGCCATACGGACTCCATGTCCATCACGGTCAGCGCGTCGATCAGCAGCTTGATCCGGGCGCGCTGCGGGGCGGAGATGGCCGCCGGGCCGGAACTCATGATCGTCAGCGAGGCGAACGCCCCCGGGTCGCGCAGCGCGGCGGTCCGCGAGATCAGCCCGCCGAGCGAATGCCCGAGCACATGGACGGGGTCCTCGGTCGCCGCGCTCAGGGCGGTGACCTGCGCGAGCAGGTCCTGCGCCAGCTCGTCCTGGGCGTACACGGCCTCCTTACGGGGGCCAGGGCTCTCGTGCTGCCCCCGGCCGTCGACGGCGACGGCCCGGAAACCGGCCGCGGCGAGCGGCTCCAGCAGCGCGATGAAGTCCTCCTTGCTCCCGGTGAACCCCGGGACCAGCAGGACGGTCCCGCGCGCCGCCGAGGCGGGCCGCGCGTCATGGACGGCGAACTCGCCGCGCGCGGTCCGGAGACGGTACGCGCGGGCGCTCGCGGGCAGTGTGAGAAAGGGCGGCCTGCTCATGGGACGAGGCTATACAGCCCGCGGGAAACGGCACATGAACGCCCAGGGGCCCGTACCGCGGTGTCGCGGTACGGGCCCCTGGGCGTGTTGCCGCGGCGTAGTGCCGTAGCGCCGTGGTGCCGTTGTGCCGGATCAGCTCTCGACCGTGGCCTCGACGGTCTCGGCCGCCTTGGCACGCGTACGGCGCCGGGGCTTGGCGGGCGCGGCCTCGGCCTCGGCCTCGTCCACCGCCGGTGCCGCCGTGGCGGCCTTGGCGCGCGTACGACGCCGCGGCTTGGTGGCCTCGTCGCCGTCGGCGGCCTCGGTGGTGCCTTCGGCGCTCGCGACAGCGGCCTCCGCGGCCTTCGTCGCCTTGGCGCGGGTGCGCCGCGGCTTGGCGGGAGCCTCGGCGGCATCCGCCTCCGGCTCCGGCTGCGCGTCGGCGGTGTCGGCCTTGGCGGCGGCGCGAGTGCGACGTCGGGGCTTGGCCTCCTCCGTCGTCCCTTCGGCCGTCTCGACGGCGGTCTCGGCCGTCTCGGTGGCCTTACGGGTGCGGCGCCGGGGCTTGGTCGCCTCGGTGGTGCCCTCGGCCGTCTCGACGGCGGCTTCCGCTGCCTCGGCGGCCTTACGGGTGCGACGGCGCGGCTTGGCAGGGGCCTCGGCGGTCTCGGTGGCGTCCACCGTGTCCGTCGTCCCTTCGGCCGTCTCGACGGCGGCTTCCGCCGTTTCGGTGGCCTTACGGGTGCGGCGCCGGGGCTTGGCCTCCTCCGTCGTCCCTTCGGCCGTCTCGACGGCGGCTTCCGCCGCTTCGATGGCCTTACGGGTGCGGCCGCGCGGCTTGGCGGCTTCGGCGGCCTCGGTGGTGCCCTCGGTGCCCTCGGCCGTCTCGACGGCCTCCGCGGCCTTGGCGCGGGTCCGGCGGCGCGGCTTCGCGGGGGCCTCCACGGCCTCCGGAGCCTCCACCGTCGTCACAGCCGTCACTGCGGCTTCCGCCGCTTCCGCCGCTTCCGCCGCCTCGGCGGCGTGCGCGTCATCCGTGGACTCGGCCATGCCGCTCTCGGCCGCCTCGGTGGCCCTCGCGCTCCGCGTACGGCGGCGGCGCGGCTTGGCGGCGGCCTCGGCGGGCTCCGCCTCCGGCTGGGCCGCCTCCGCCGTGTCGACGGCGGCCGTGGCCGCCTCGGAGCCGGCCGTCGCCGTGCCGCCGCGCGTACGGCGGCGTCGGCGGGGCCGACGGGGCTCGGTGGCACCCTCGGCGGTGTCGGAGGCGGCCTCGGCCGCCTCCGCGCTCTCCGGGGCGCCCGCGCCGTCCTGGGTCACACCGCCACGGGTGCGGCGCCGGACCCGGCGGTTGCGCGCGGGGCGCTCCTCCGCGGCCGGGGCGGCGGCGGCCCGGCGGCCGCGGCCGCCACGGCCACCGGTCTCGCCCAGGTCCTCGACCTCCTCGGCGGCGAGCCCGGCCCGGGTGCGCTCGGCGCGCGGGAGCACACCGGTGATGCCCTGGGGGATGCTCAGCAGCTCGAAGAGGTGGTCGGAGGTGGAGTACGTCTCCTCCGGGTCGTTGAACGGCAGGTCCAGCGCCTTGTTGATCAGCTGCCAGCGCGGGATGTCGTCCCAGTCGACGAGCGTGATCGCGATGCCCGAGGCGCCCGCGCGACCCGTACGGCCGATGCGGTGCAGATAGGTCTTCTCGTCCTCGGGCGACTGGTAGTTGATCACATGCGTGACGCCCTCGACGTCGATGCCGCGCGCGGCGACGTCGGTGCACACCAGCACATCGACCTTGCCGTTGCGGAAGGCGCGCAGCGCCTGCTCGCGCGCCCCCTGGCCGAGGTCGCCGTGGACCGCGCCGGAGGCGAAACCACGGCGCGCGAGCTGATCGGCGATGTCGGCGGCGGTGCGCTTCGTACGGCAGAAGATCATCGCGAGGCCGCGGCCATCGGCCTGCAGCACTCGCGCCACGACCTCCGGCTTGTCCATGGAGTGGGCGCGGAAGACATGCTGGGTGATGTTGGCCACGGTGGCGCCCTCGTCGTCCGGCGCGGTGGCACGGATGTGCGTGGGCTGCGACATGTAGCGCCGGGCCAGCGAGATGACCTGGCCCGGCATGGTGGCCGAGAAGAGCATCGTCTGGCGTTTGGCGGGCAGCAGCTGGATGATCTTCTCGACGTCGGGCAGGAAGCCCAGATCGAGCATTTCATCGGCCTCGTCCAGGACGAGCGCCTTGACGGAGGAGAGCCGCAGCTTCTTCTGGCCCGCCAGGTCCAGCAGTCGGCCCGGGGTGCCGACGACCACGTCGACGCCCTTCTTCAGGGCCTCGACCTGCGGTTCGTAGGCGCGGCCGCCGTAGATCGACAGGACGCGGACGGCGCGGACCTTACCGGCGGTCAGCAGGTCGTTGGTCACCTGCTGACACAGCTCGCGGGTGGGGACGACCACGAGCGCCTGCGGGGCGTCGGTCAGCTGCTCGGGCTTGGCCCGGCCGGCCTCGACGTCCGCGGGGACGATGACGCGCTCCAGCAGGGGGAGGCCGAAGCCCAGCGTCTTGCCGGTGCCGGTCTTGGCCTGGCCGATGACGTCGGTGCCGGAAAGGGCGACCGGAAGCGTCATCTCCTGGATGGGGAACGGGGACGTGATGCCGACGGCTTCCAGGGCCTCGGCAGTCTCGGGGAGGATCCCGAGTTCTCGGAAGGTGGTCAGGATGCTTGCCTCTTCTGTGAGCGCGGCGGGAGGCGGCGAAGGGGGTCGCACGGCGCCCGGGTGCACCGGCCTTGGGGACGGCCGATTCGGCGCGGGACCACGGCCTTCGCTCGAGCGCACACGCCGCGAGCGGGTCCCTCCTGCCATGCGCACAAGTGATGTGCGCCGCGCGGAGGGCGGTCGGGTTTGGAGCCGATCGGGCCACCGACCGGGCATCCGCATTCGTGGAACAACCCGCCGATACTCGACGGGCGCATTTATCACTGTACCCCGTAAGCGCGCATCTGTGACCGGGCTGTCCGATGCGGGGCCTCCGTGGGCATGGCTGACCAGGGCCTTCCCCGGGGCGCGGAGCGGGCTATTGTGCGCTTCATGGAGACGCCTGACACGCCTGAGACGCCCGCCGCGACCACCGGGGACCGCGCCGGGGACGACGCAGCTCCGGGGAAGGGCGACGGGGAGAAGGCCCCGGAGCCCACCGGGATCGCCGCCCAGGACTGGGACACGGCGGCCGCCGATCCGCAGTACCGGGCCGCCGTGGTGGATCTGCTCGGCGCCCTCGCCTACGGCGAGCTGGCCGCCTTCGAGCGGCTGGCGGAGGACGCGAAGCTGGCGCCCACCCTCGAGGACAAGGCGGAGCTGGCGAAGATGGCGTCCGCCGAGTTCCACCACTTCGAGCGGCTTCGGGGGCGGCTCTCGGCGATCGGCGAGGAGCCGACGGAGGCGATGGAGCCGTTCGCGGCGGCGCTGGACGGGTTCCACCGTCAGACCGCGCCGTCCGACTGGCTCGAGGGCCTCGTCAAGGCGTATGTGGGCGATTCGATCGCCAGTGACTTCTACCGCGAGGTCGCGGCCCGGCTGGACTCCGACACCCGCGATCTGGTGCTCCAGGTGCTCGACGACACCGGCCACGCCTCCTTCGCGATCGAGAAGGTGCGGGCCGCGATCGAGGCCGATCCGCGGGTCGGCGGGCGGCTGGCGCTGTGGGCGCGGCGGCTGATGGGCGAGGCGCTGTCGCAGGCCCAGCGGGTGGTCGCGGACCGCGACGCGCTCTCCACGATGCTGGTCGGCGGGCTGGCCGACGGCTTCGACCTGGCGGAGGTGGGCCGGATGTTCTCCCGGATCACCGAGGCCCACACCAAGCGGATGGCCGCCCTGGGGCTCTCCGCCTAGGTTCGAACGACTGCGGAAACGACTACGGAACGGGGGGCTCCGGCGGCCGATGGCACTCCGGAGCCCGGTCGGACAGGGACTGAGGGCCTGTGTCCAAGGGCTCCAAGGGCCTGGGCTTACAGACCTGCGGCCTTATGGGCCTGCGGCCTTATGGACCTGCGGCCTTACGCCGGGCCTGCGGCCTTACGCCGGGACCGAACGCCGACGGCCCGTCCTGGCCGGGCGGATGAGCAGCGACAGCAGCGCCGCCGCGAAGCCGAGCGCGACGATCAGCACGGCCGCCGTGTGCCCCGAGCCCAGCACCGTATGGGTCAGCAGAGCGCCCAGAAGCGCGGCGGCGGGGCCGGTGGACAGGACGAGGGGCCGTGCGGGCAGCCTTCGGGGGAGCCGGTTGAGCGCCCCGTACGCGATGACGAGACCGATCAGTACCGAGGCGAGCGCTTCCCAGAACAGCATTGGCGCGTCCTTCCCGTGAGCGGACCGGGACCGATACGTGATCACGAGTCGGTCACGCCCGTCCTACCCGTGCCCGACCGGAGGCAATCCTGTCCATGGGGGCGGTCTGTGGCGCAGGTCGGGCCGGGGGCGTGCGTGCGAGCGCAAACAGCGGCGGGGTCCGGTGGTTTTCGTTCCACCGGACCCCGCCGCTGTGGGTGAATCCTCAGGCCGCGCCGAAACCGACCTTGCGGGCGGACGGCTCGCCGAGCTCGACGTAGGCGAGCCGGTCGGACGGGACCAGGACCTTACGGCCGTGGGCGTCCTCCAGGGCCAGCACCTGAGCCTTGCCGCCGAGCGCCTCGGCCACCAGGCGCTCGACCTCCTCGGCAGACTGCCCGCTCTCCAAGGTGATCTCGCGGGGCGCGTGCTGCACGCCGATCTTGACCTCCACGGCCTTGTCCCTCCGACGGTCAACTGGGGTAGCGCGGCCATCCGCGCTGTACCCAGCACACACTAGCCGGGCCGGGACACCCGCCGGGGGTCGCGGGCGCACGCCGGCAGCGAACACGCCCGCCGCCGCGAACACGTCTCTTCGCGGCCGGGAACGGTTCCCGGCCGCTGAGTGGCCGCGCCCCGGCCGCCCCGCCGCGCTCAGCGGGTCCGCTCGGCGGTCCCGCTCAGTGGCCGCCCTCGGACCCGTGCAGCGGGAAGCCCGCGATACCCCGCCAGGCCAGCGAGGTGAGCAACTGCACAGCGGAGTCCCGCGGCACGGCGCTCTCACTGGAGAGCCAGTAGCGCGCGACCACCTGGGACACCCCGCCGAGGCCCACGGCCAGCAGCATCGACTCGTCCCGGGACAGCCCGGTGTCCTCGGCGATGACCTCACAGATCGCCTCGGCGCACTGCAGCGAGACGCGGTCCACGCGCTCGCGCACCGCGGGCTCGTTGGTCAGGTCGGACTCGAAGACGAGCCGGAAGGCGCCGCCTTCCTCCTCGACGTAGGCGAAGTACGCCTCCATGGTCGCCGCGACGCGCTGCTTGTTCTCGGTGGTCGAGGCGAGCGCGGTGCGCACCGCCTGGAGCAGGGCGTCGCAGTGCTGGTCGAGCAGGGCCAGATACAGCTCCAGCTTGCCCGGGAAGTGCTGGTACAGCACCGGCTTGCTGACCCCGGCGCGCTCGGCGATGTCATCCATCGCGGCCGCGTGGTAGCCCTGCGCGACAAAGACCTCCTGAGCCGCCCCCAGCAGCTGATTACGTCGGGCTCGGCGCGGCAGGCGCGTACCCCGTGGGCGCGCCTCGGTCTGCTCGATGGCTGTCACGCCGCCTCCCAATGAATGATCCCTGTGCACGATGTCCATCGCGCCCGCCATCGTACTTTTGGGTAACAGTGCGGCGCGCTGTTCGTGCGGAGAATTTCACGTACCGGACTCTATGAAAAGCCCATAAATGACGCTGGTCACCGATAGTCCTCCTCGTTCTCCTCGACGATCCGTGCCTGTTCCGCCCGGTCGGCCTCGTTGGCTTCCATGGACTCGTCGGCCCTGGGCCGTTCGTCGCGGCGGGAGATCACCTCGCGGTGCTGTTCGACGGCGTCCGCCTCGGGAGCCTCGACGTCGCGCCCGGCGGCTTCGTCGGTGTTCTCCACGGAGTCCTCGAAGGTGTCGGGGTCGGTTGGGTCGATGGACATGTACTCCCCTTCCCTGTTCCCTGTGGCGGCTTCTTCCCTGTTCCTTGTGGCGGCTTCGCACCGGTGGTTCGCCAGTGGTGGGCGCCAGTGATGGGTTCCCACTTACGGCGGCTTTCCACCGACGGCTGCCCAGTGGCGGCCATCCGGTGGCGAGCCAGTGGCAAGGTGATCGCCCCTGTGTCTTACGAGCCTAGGAGAGGTCACTTTCGGACGCTACGTGGTCTGTGAGCGTGAACACACGGTCGCGCACGTGATCGTCTCGTAACATTGCCGCATGTCTTCGACCGAGCCGCCGGAAGCCCGCATCGTCGCGGCGGTGCCGCCCGCGAGGCCCGTGCGGGTCGGAGCGGGGGAGAAGCTGCGGACCGCGGCCCTTCCGGGGCTCACGATGACCGTGCGCTGCCGTCCGCCGTCCGCCTCCGGGCTGCCGCCCGCGCTCTTCGTCCACGGCCTCGGCGGCTCCTCGCAGAACTGGTCCGCGCTCATGGAGCTGCTCGCCGACCGGGTGGAGGGCGAGGCGCTCGACCTCCCCGGCTTCGGTGACTCCCCGCCGCCGGACGACGGCAACTACTCGATAACCGGCCATGCCCGCACCGTGATCCGCTACCTCGACGCGCAGGACCGCGGGCCGGTCCATCTGGTCGGCAATTCGATGGGCGGCTCGATCGCCACCCGCGTCGCCGCGGTGCGGCCCGATCTGGTGCGCACCCTCACGCTCGTCTCGCCCGCGCTGCCCGAACTTCGCCCGCAGCGCACCGCGGTGCCGACCGGCCTGCTCGCGGTGCCCGGGGTGACCCGGCTGTTCACCCGCTTGACCAGGGACTGGGACGCGGAGCGGCGCACCCGCGAGGTGATGACGCTCACCTTCGGCGATCCGTCCCTGGTCACCCGGGAGGCTTTCGCCTACGCGGTGGAGGAGTTCGAACGGCGGCTCACCCTCCCGTACTTCTGGGACGCGCTCACCCGCTCGGCACGCGGTGTCGTCGACTCGTACACCCTGGGCGGTCAGCACTCCCTGTGGCGTCAGGCCGAGCGGGTGCTCGCCCCGACGCTGCTCGTCTATGGCGGCCGCGACCAGTTGGTGTCCGTAAGGATGGCGGATCGGGCCAACGCCACGTTCCGCGACTCGCGTCTGTTGACGCTGTTGGACGCCGGGCATGTCGCGATGATGGAGTATCCCGAAGCGGTGGCGCGCGGGATGCGCGAGCTGCTCGACGACGTTGATCAACGAGATGACCGGGACAGCCGGGAGGCGCGGGGGGCCGCCGTACCGGTGTCCGGCGCGGACGGGAGCGGTGCGGCGCGTGGGTAAACACAGCGCACGTGGCAGCCAGGAGGGCCGGGAGCGCCGGCCCGCCGCGGCGGGCTCCGGCCAGGGGCAGGGTTCGGGCCCCGAGTTCGTCGAGTACAGCGCGTCCGGTGAGGCCCCCGCGGCCGACGATGGCAGACCGGGTTCCGGGCGCCGCCGGGCCGCACCGGGACCCGGCGCCCCGGACCCCGGGGTCACTCCGCCGCAGGGCGTGCCGAGACTGCCTTACGGAGCCGGCGGGCCCGCCGCGCGCACCAGGGGCGGACATCCCGAGCAGCGCGAGGCGGGCGGCGGCTGGGGCGCGGTCGGTGGCCGCGGCGGCGGTCCGGGCGGACTCAGGGGCCCCGGCGGACCCGGCGGTCCGGGCGGGCTCAGAGGCCCCGGCGGGCCCGGCGGTCAGCGGCCCCCTTACGGCATGCGCACCATGAACCCGCCGCAGCGCCCGACCACGGGCGGCACGGGCGGCGCGGCCGGTCTGATGCCCGGCCCGCGCAAGGAGTACATCGACGCGTTCGACACCGCCGACGCCGTGGACTGCGACGGCGACGACGTCTTCGCCGCCGGTGCGCCGGGCGGAGTGCCCCCGCAGCGCCGTACGCAGCGGGCGGCCACCCCCTCCGGGGGGATCGGCGGCGGTTCGGGCGGCGACGGCGGGAGCGGGCCGGACGACGACGAGCAGGAGCCCCCGGGCAAGGGGGCGCGCGGTGTCGCCAAGGGCGGTAAGGGGCGCACGTTCACCGGTGTCGCCGCCGCGGCCGTGACCACCGTGCTGGCCGTCGTGGTGGCCGGACAGGTCGCGAGCGGACCGCAGGGCGGCGGCGGTAAGACGCAGGCCCAGGGCGGCTCGGAGCGCGGCGACGACGCCGCCTCCCGCGGCTCCCACGCCGACGACGGCCGCGGTGCGGCCCGCTCGGCGGACTCGCCCGCCCCCGTCACCTATGACCAGAAGATGGCGGCCCTCTTTCCGCTCGACGCCAAGCTGCGCGGATCCGGCGCCTTCCAGACCGTCGGCGGGCGCGACAAGGCGCCCGGCCGCGGCCAGGTGCTGCGCTACCGCGTCGATGTGGAGAAGGGGCTGCCGCTCGACGGCGAGCTGTTCGCCGAGGCCGTGCACAAGACGCTGAACGACGACCGCAGTTGGGGACACGGCGGCGTTCGCACCTTCGAGCGGGTCTCGTCCGGGCATGCGGACTTCGTGATCACCCTCGCGAGCCCCGGGACCACGGCGGCGTGGTGCGCCAAGTCCGGCCTGGACACCACCGAGGACAACGTCTCCTGCGACTCGGCCTCCACCGAGCGCGTCATGATCAACGCCTATCGGTGGGCGCAGGGCGCCAGGACCTTCGGCGACGACAAGATGCACTCCTACCGCCAGATGCTCATCAACCACGAGGTGGGCCACCGTCTCGGCCACAACCACGAGATCTGCTCCAAGCAGGGCGCGCTCGCGCCGGTGATGATGCAGCAGACCAAGTTCCTGTCGACGGACGGCGCCACCTGCCGCCCCAACGCCTGGCCGTTCCCCAAGGGCTGACGGGCCCGTACCGGCCCATATAGCGCCTCGCAACGCCTGAATTCCCGATAGGTCACGTGCGTTCACCCCTTCCGGTGGTGCGACGGACAACCGTCCATCGCGCCATGGCCCTGCGCGCATAACGTGCTCCCGCTGCCTGACGGCGGCCGCCGCCGGTGACGACGGCAGACGAACGGCCCGTTTGGGAGATCGGGGGTGCGCTCATGCGCGTGGGATTGCTTACGGAGGGTGGCTATCCGTATGCGACCGGTGATGCGCGGGTGTGGTGCGACCGGCTGGTGCGCGGGCTCGCCCAGCATGAGTTCGAGGTCTACGCGCTCAGCCGCGGCCCCGGTCAGGAGGGCGCGGGCTGGGGCGAGCTGCCGCGGCATGTCGGCCGGGTGTGCACGGCGCCGCTGTGGGGAGAGCCCGAGCCCCGGCGGGGCGGCTGGGGCGGCCGCCGGCAGCGGCGGCGGTTCGCCGAGCACTTCGGGGAGCTGGCCGCGGGGATCAGCGCGCCTTACGGTTCCGGCGCGCCGCATGGCTCCGGTGTGGTTCAGGACTCTGGTGCGCCTCAGGGTTCCGGTGCGCCTCAGGGCTCCGGCGCGCCCGGGTGCTCCACGGACCAGGCGGACCGTTTCGCCTATGGTCTCCACGGCCTCGCGGACCTGGCGGGGGAGTACGGCGGACTGTCCGCCGCGCTCCGCTCCGAGGACGCCGTAAGGACGCTGGAGCGGGCCTGCCGCACCCTCGGGGCGCCGCACGGCGCGCAGCGGGCGCGGGCCGCCGATCTGCTGGCCGTCACCGAGGCCCTGGAGCGCGCACTGCGCCCGCTGTCGCTCGACTGGTACGGCGACGGGGCCGGAGGCGATCCGGGGCTGTCCGGGGTGGATCTGTGCCACGCCGCGACCGGCGGCGCCGCCGTGCTCCCCGGCCTGCTGGCCAAGCGCCGCTTCGGCACCCCGCTGCTGCTCACCGAGTACGGCGTACGGCTGCGCGAGTGCTATCTGGCGGGTCCGGCCGGTGCGGCCGGTGCGGCCGGTACGGCCGGTACGGAGGGCGGACGGCCGCTCTCCGGGCCCGTACGGTCCCTGCTGACCGCGTTCCACGGCCGGCTGGCCGCCGAGGCGTACGCGCGGGCGGATCTGATCACCCCCGGCAATACGCACACCCGCCGCTGGCAGGAACGGTGCGGCGCCGACCGGGAGCGGCTGCGCACCGTCTACCCGGGCATGGACGCCGCCCGGTTCGCGGAGATCGGCGAGCAGGGGGCGGCCCCGTCCGAAGGCGACGACCGGACGCTGGTGTGGGTGGGCCGGATCGAACCGCCCAAGGACGTCATCGCGCTGCTGCACGCCTTCGCCGAGGTGCGCCGGTGGCAGCCGGACGCCCGGCTGAGGATCGTCGAGACCCGGCGCGGCGAGGACCCGGAGCCGGACGGCTATCCGGCCCACTGCCGGGCGCTGGCCGACCATCTCTTCCCCGACGAGGCGGCGGACGCCCACTCCGCCGGTGACAGCCCGGTCTCCTTCGAGCGGCTCGGCGACCCCGAGGTGCCGACCCTGGCCGACGCCTATGGGGCGGGCGGTGTCGTGGTGCTGTCCAGCGTGGTCGAGGGCTTTCCGGTCGGGCTGGTCGAGGCGATGTTCTGCGGGCGGGCCACGGTGTCCACGGACGTGGGCGCGGTGTGCGAGGTCATCGGCGGCACCGGCCTCGTGGTGCCCCCGCGCAATCCCCGGGCGCTCGCGGACGCGTGCCTGGCGCTGCTGAGCGACGCCGAGCGCTGTGCGCGCCTGGGCGCCGCCGCGCGCGCCCGTGCGCTGGAGCTGTTCACCGTCGAGCAGAACGTCGCGGCCTTCCGCGGGATCTATCTGGAGCTGATGTCGCACTGCCCGGTGCCGCGCGAGGAGGTCGGCGAGGGCGGCGGGCCGCTGCCGTTCGCCCGCCCCGCCGAGGCCCATGTGCCGGGGCGCTGGACCGCGGGCCGCGACGGTGACGGCTTCGGGCATCGGCCGCCCGGCCCGGCCGCCTCCCGCCCCGCCCCGGAGCACACCCCCACCTGGGCCGGTCCACCACCACGCGAGCCGCTGGGCGTGGGCCCGCGCCCGTCCGAGGAGGGCGCATGACCACGCCTCCCCGGTGGAACGGCCCATTCGACCCGGCCTCCTCGGACCGCGGCCTCGCCTCGGACCGCGGCCTCGCCTCGGACCGTGGGCTTGCCTCGGACCGTGGGCTTGCCTCGGATCGCGGCCCTGTTTCGGATCGCGGGCTCGCTTCGGATCGCGGCCTCGCCTCCGGTCGCGGCCCTGCCTCGGACCGTGGGCTTGCCTCGGATCGCGGGCTCGTCTCGGATCGTGGCCCTGTTTCGGATCGCGGGCTCGCTTCGGATCGCGGCCCTGCCTCGGATCGTGGCCTTGTTTCGGACCGTGGGCTCGCCTCGGACCGCGGCCCCGTTTCGGATCGCGGCCTCGCCGCCCTGTCCGGGGCCGCCCGGGTGCCGGTCTCCCGGGTGCCGGTCTCCCGGCGGCCGGACGAGGCGTCGCCGCGCACCGCCGCCGGGAAGGGGCAGGGGAAGGGGCGGCGCGGGCCCGCCGATCCGGTGCGGGCGCTGATGCACCGCCACCACGACCTGTGCGCCCGCGCCGTCGATCCGCTGGAGATCGCCGCCGGGCTGGAGGCCCACGGTGTGACGGACCGCACCGCCGCGCGCTTCCGGCACCGCGATGTCTTCTCGCTCGCCGAGGAGCTGTACGCCCGGGTGCCGCGCGCCGAGGAGCCCGCGCCCCCGGCCGCCCCCGCCCCGGGGCGCGCGCCGGTCGTGCGGCTGACGCTCGCGGCGCTGTGGCTGCTGCCGGGCGCCCTGTGCGCGGCGACCGCCTCCGCCGCCTTCCGCGTCGATGCCATTCGTAAGGACGCCACCGTCGGCCTCGGCCTGGGCGCGGGCGGCGCCGCCCTGACGCTCATCGCCCTGTGGCTGTGTCTGCGCCGCGGCCCCCTGCGCGTCCGTGGGAGCGGGCGCGGGGGCCGTCTCGCGCACGCCTTCGGCACCGGCTGGCTGCTCGGGTACGCCGCCGCCGGGGACTGGCTGCTCACCGGGCTCCTCGACGGACGCCGCCCTTACGACGCGGCGCCCGCGGCCGAGGCCGCCGTGCTCCTCGCCCTGGCCGCCGCGCCCGCCGCGTGGTGCGCCCGCTGGTTCGCCGTGCGGGCGCGCCGCAGGCTGGCGGTCAGCCGTGGTCTCGAGGAGTTCGCGGCGGGGGTGCGCCCGCTGTTCGCGAGCGTGGTGGCGGCCTTCCTCTGCGCTCTGGCGGCCCTGGTGCCCACGGCCCGGCTCACGGTGCCCGGACCGCCTCCCGCCGCCGCGCCCCTCTCGACGGCCGAGGCCGCCGTCGTGGCGCTCTGCGGGCTGCTGTTCCTCGCCCGGCTGCTCGCCGTCCATGGCTTCCGGAGGGCCGCGCTCAGCGGCCTTGCCGTGGCCTGCGCGGTCCAGGCCGCGGCCCTGGCGACGGCGGCGGCCGCCCGGCTGCCGGGCGCCGCGCCGCTAGGGGAGCCCATGGCACGGCTGACCGCCGCCCAGGGCGCGGCCGCCGTCCCCGTGGCCGCTTGCGGCGCCGCCGCGCTCGTCCTGCTGATCCACGCGTTCGGCGCCCTGTGCCGGGCCTCCGCCCACGGCGACCCCGGTGCGCGTACCGCCCGGACCGCCCGTGACACCCGTACGACCCGCACCGCCCCGGACCGCGCCCCATAAGGCGTGCACCGCGCCGGTAAGGCGTCCACCGCGCCCGTAAGGGGCCCACCGCCCCCGTAAGGCGCCCACCGAACCCGCCACCCCCCGTCCTTCCCCCTCAATGAGTCCGAGGAGCAACCACATGAGCTGCGACATGACCGATCAGCGCGCCAGTACGGGGAGGCGCGGCCGATGAGAGTCCTGTTGCTCGGGTCCGGCGGATTCCTCGGCCGCTATGTGGCCGAACACCTGCTCGCCGACCCCGCCGTCCAGCTCACCGCGCTCGGCCGCGGCGACGACGCCGATGTGCGGTTCGACCTGTCCAACGGCAGTCCGGGCGCGCTCACCCGCTTCCTCAACGCGGTCCACCCCGGTGTCGTGATCAACTGCGCCGGGGCGACCCGTGGCGGGGCGCGCGAGCTCACCCGGCACAACACCGTCGCCGTGGCCACTGTCTGCGAGTCGCTGCGCCGCAGCGGCTGCGGCGCCCGCCTCGTCCAGATCGGCTGCTCCTCCGAGTACGGGCCCTCGCAGCCCGGCTCGTCGACCGCCGAGGACGCCGTGCCGCGCCCCGGCGGCCCGTACGGCGTGAGCAAGCTCGCCGCGACCGAGCTGGTGCTGGGCTCCGGACTGGACGCGGTGGTGCTGCGGGTCTTCTCGCCCGTGGGGCCCGGCACCCCGGCCGGTTCGCCGCTGGGGCGGCTCGCGGAGGCGATGCGGCGCGCGATGCAGTCCGGGGAGAGCGAGCTCAAGCTGAGCGGCCTGGGCGTGCAGCGCGACTTCGTGGACGTACGGGACGTGGCGCGGGCGGTCCACGCGGCCTCGCTGTCGGCCGCGCAGGGCGTGGTCAACATCGGCAGCGGGCGCGCCGTAAGGCTGCGCGAGGCGGCCTCCGTGCTCGCCAGGGTGGCGGGCTTCGGCGGCGCCCTGCACGAGATCGACAGCCCGCCGGGGCGCGGGGGGCCGCATCACGTCCCGGCCGCCGCGGCCCACGTCCCGGCGCCCGCCCATCCCCATGGCGCGGCCCACGGCCATGCCACCGCCCACGGCCACGCACCCGCCCACCCCCAGGTGGCGGGCGAGCACGGCGGCGGCCCGGCGGGCGCCGGCGCCACCTACCCCTACCCGGACGGTTGCGGCAGCTGGCAGCAGGCCGATGTGCGCACCGCCCGCGACCGGCTCGGCTGGCGCTCGAGGATCCCGCTGGAGGAGTCGCTCGCCGACATCTGGATGGAGGCGGCATGTCGCATCTGATCCCCGCGGACCCCGGGCACGAGGTCCCGGCCACCGCCGCCCGGCTGGGCTTCGGAGTGCCCGGCTACGCCCACCCCCTGGTGGCGCCCACCGAGTGGGCCGAGCTCACCCGCCCCGGCGCGCCCCTGCACTGGGCGGTCCTCAATGTCGCCCGCGGCCCCGGCTCGCGCAGGGATCCGCACTGCCTTACGGCGGCGGCCCGGCTGCGTGCCACGGGCGTACGGGTGCTGGGCCATCTCGACCTGCGGTGCGGCACCCGCCCCTTCGGCGAGGTGATCAGTGACGCGAACCACTTCCTGGACTGGTACCAGGTCGACGGCTTCTGTCTGGAGCGCTGCCCGGTGGACCGCCCCGGACTGCCGGAGGTCCGCCGTACGGCGGCCACGCTGCGCGCGCTGCTGGGCGGGGCCTATCTGGTGCTCGGCCAGGGCATCCATCCGCATGAGGACTATATGGAGCTCGCCGATCAGCTGGTGACCTTCCGGGGCTCGTGGCCCGACTACCGTTGGTCCCAGGTGGCCGAGTGGACCGCGGGGTATCCGCCCGAACGGTTCTGCCATCAGGTGCACGGCGTTCCCCGCCGGCATCTCGAGGAAGGGCTGAGGATCGCCCGCTGGCAGGGCGCGGGCACGATCTACTTCACCGACCGTACGGCCCATCCGGACGGGCGGACCTGCACCGATTCCCCGTGGACGGCCCTGCCCGGCTACTGGGACGAAATCGTCTCGCGACTCGGACCACGTGTCATGGAATGAGATGGGGCGTGGCAGTGTTACGAGAAGAAAACCACCCCGCTCACGCGGGGGTGAACCGTCTGCTCCCTCCCCTTACGGAGTCCCCGTGTCGCTGCCACCCCTGGTCGAGCCGGCTCCCGAGCTCACCGTCGACGAGGTCCGCAGGTACTCGCGCCATCTGATCATCCCCGATGTCGGGATGGACGGGCAGAAGCGGCTGAAGAACGCCAAGGTGCTCTGTGTGGGCGCGGGCGGCCTCGGCTCCCCCGCCCTGATGTACCTCGCCGCGGCAGGCGTGGGCACCCTCGGCATCGTGGAGTTCGACGAGGTCGACGAGTCCAACCTGCAGCGCCAGATCATCCACAGCCAGGCGGACATCGGCCGGTCCAAGGCAGAGTCCGCCCGTGACACGGTCCTCGGCATCAACCCGTACGTGAACGTCGTGCTGCACCAGGGCCGCCTCGAGGCGGACAACGTGATGGAGATCTTCTCCCAGTACGACCTGATCGTGGACGGCACCGACAACTTTGCCACCCGCTATCTGGTCAACGACGCGTGCGTGCTGCTGAACAAGCCGTACGTGTGGGGTTCGATCTACCGCTTCGACGGCCAGGCGTCGGTCTTCTGGTCCGAGCACGGCCCCTGCTACCGCTGCCTGTACCCGGAGCCCCCGCCGCCCGGCATGGTCCCCTCCTGCGCCGAGGGCGGCGTGCTGGGCGTGCTGTGCGCCTCCATCGGCTCCATCCAGGTCACCGAGGCCATCAAGGTGCTCACCGGCACCGGGGACCCGCTGGTCGGCCGTCTGATGATCTACGACGCCCTGGAGATGACCTACCGCCAGGTCAAGGTCCGCAAGGACCCGGACTGCGCGGTCTGCGGCCCGAACCCGACCGTCACCGAGCTGATCGACTACGAGGCGTTCTGCGGTGTGGTGTCGGACGAGGCCCAGGAGGCGGCGGCCGGTTCGACGATCACTCCCAAGCAGCTCAAGGAGTGGATCGACGACGGCGAGAACATCGACATCATCGATGTCCGCGAGCCCAACGAGTACGAGATCGTCTCGATCCCCGGCGCCCGGCTGATCCCGAAGGACGGGTTCCTGATGGGCGGCGCCCTCCAGGACCTTCCGCAGGACAAGAAGATCGTCTTGCATTGCAAGACGGGTGTCCGGTCGGCGGAAGTCCTGGCCGTCCTGAAGTCCGCGGGCTTCTCCGACGCCGTCCATGTGGGCGGCGGCGTGATCGGCTGGGTCAACCAGATCGAGCCCGACAAGCCGGTCTACTGATCTCCGGTACGCACCGCCCGTAAGGGGGCCGGACCGCCGCGCCGACGGCGATCCGGCCCCCTTACGGCTGTCGTCGGCCCCCTTACGGCTGCCGCGAGAGCCTCAGCGGCAGGTCTTGCCGCCCGCGGGCACCTTCCCGTCCAGCAGATAGGCGTTCACGGTCTTCGTCATACAGGCGTTGCCGCTGTTGTACGCGCCATGGCCCTGGCCCTTGTAGGTGACCTCGACGCCCACGCCCTTGCCCAGCTCCTGGACCATCTTCCGGGCCCCCTCGTACGGGGTGGCCGGGTCTCCGGTGTTGCCGACCACGAGGATCGGCGCCGAGCCCTCGGCGCTGACGTCCGGGGTGTCCGTGGTGCCGTCCACCGGCCAGCCGGTGCAGCCGAGCATGCCCCAGGCCAGATACTCGCCGAAGACCGGTGACGCCTTACGGAAGCGCGGCAGCTGGGCCTTCACATCGGTCACCGTGTAACGCTGCCTGTCGTCCACGCAGTTGATGGCCGCGTTGGCGGCGTTGATGTTGCTGTAGTGGCCGTTCTCGTCGCGGCCGGACATCGAATCGGCCATCGCGAGCAGCATGTTGCCCTCCTCGAGCTGTATCGCCTCCTGCAGCCCGAGCGTCAGGTACTTCCAGCTCTCCTTGTCGTAGAGCGCGGCGGCGATACCGCCCAGCGCCCCGTCCTGGGTGAGCTTGCGGCCGCTCTCGGTGGACAGCGGCTTCTTGTCGAGCTTCTTCAGGAAGGCCGCGATCCGGCCGGCGCCCGCCGCCGGGTCGCCGCCGGTCGGGCAGGCCGTGCCCTTCTTGGCGCAGTCCTCGAGGTAGTTGTCGAGCGCGAGCTGGAAGCCCTTCGCCTGGCCGTAGGAGCCCTGCTCGGGGTCCTCGGTGGGGTCGACCACGGCGTCCAGGACCGCGCGTCCCACCCGCTTCGGGTACAGATGGGCGTAGACGCCGCCGAGTTCGGTGCCGTAGGAGATGCCGAAGTACGACAGCTTGTCGTCGCCCAGCACCTGCCGCATGAGGTCCATGTCACGCGCGGCGCTCACGGTGTCCACATGTCCGAGCACCTTGCCGGAACGCTTCTCACAGCCCTTGATGAACGCCTTCGAGTCCGCCATCGCGGTCTTGACCTCGGCGTCGTCGTCCGGCGTGCTGTCCACGGCGTCCGAGGCGTCGATCTCCGCGTCGCTCTGGCACCGCACCCCGGCGCTCTCGCCGACCCCGCGCGGATCGAAGCTCACCAGGTCATAGCGTGAGCGCAGGGTGTCGTAGGCGGAGGCGAAACCGGGCAGCGAGGAGACACCGGAGCCGCCGGGTCCGCCGAAATTGAACACCAGGGAGCCGATGCGCTTGCCCGATCCGGTGGCCTTGGCGCGGATCATGGCCAGATCGATCGTTTCGCCTCTGGGCTTCGCGTAGTCCAGCGGCGCCTTGAGAGTGGCGCATTCCCACTCGCTTCCCGGCTTCTCACCGGTGCCCTGCATCGCGGTCGGGGCGGGACAGGACGACCAGTTGAGCTTCTGACCCGTGAGCGAGCCCGGCAGCCCGGAGTCCGAAGGCGCGGCCGGGGCCGACGCCGAGGGCTCGGACGACGCCTTGCCCTGCTCGTTTCCCCCGTCGTCGTCGCAGCCCGCGACGGCGAGGAGGGTGACCATGGCGGTCATGGAGACCAGCGCCCTGGTCCGTATGGTGCGTGAGGAACTCGGCATATCCGGAGATCCTATGAGGAGGCGGGGACGGAATCGCCTGTGGTTCTTCTCAAAGCCATCACGATTCGTGAGGTCGGCCGGGGTGCGGCGGGTCTGGGCGCGGCCCCGGCCCTAGGTGCAGACCTTCCCCTTCGGAGGCACCGTGCCCCGCAGCAGATAGGCGTTGACCGTCTTCCGGACACAGGCGTTGCCGCTGTCGTACGCCCCATGGCCCTCGCCCTTGTAGGTGAGCTGGACGCCGACCCCGGGGCCCAACTCCTTCGCCATCCGCGCGGCACCCTCGTACGGGGTCGCCGGGTCACCGGTGTTGCCGACGACCAGGATCGGCGCGGCCCCCTTGGCGCTCACGTCGGGCGTGGTCCAGGCGCCGCGGACCGGCCAGTCGGTGCACTGGGTCAGGCCCCACGCCATCATGTCGCCGAAGACGGGGGAGACCTTACGGAAGGTGGGCAGCTTCCGCTCGATGTCCGGGACCGTATAGCGCTGCTTGAAGTCGGCGCAGGTGATGGCGGTAAGGGCGGACTGGAGGGTGCTGTAGCGGCCGTCCGGGCCGCGTCCGTTCATGGCGTCCCCCAGGGCCAGCAGGATCCTGCCGTCGCCCTGCTGGGCGGCGGCGATCCCCTGGGTGAGGTACTGCCAGTACTCCCGCGAGTACAGGGATTGCGCGATGCCGCCGTCGGCCAGGGACTCGGTCAGCTTCCGGCCGCCGTAGCCGCGCACCGGACGGCTGTCGAGCCGCTTCAGCAGCGTGCGGATCCGGTTCTGGGTGGGGCAGCTGTAGACGCTGGTCCTGGTACACGCCTTCAGATAGTCGTCGAGGGCGCGCTGGAACCCCTTGGCCTGGCCGAGCGCGCCCTGTTCGGGCGTCTGCATGGGGTCCACGACCCCGTCGAAGAGGGCGCGTCCCACCTGCTTCGGGTACAGATGGGCGTAGACGCCGCCGAGTTCGGTGCCGTAGGAGACGCCGAAGTAGTGCATCTTCTTGTCGCCGAGGACGCGTCGCATGAGGTCCATGTCACGGGCGGCGTTGGTGGTGCCGACGTACGGCAGGATCGTGCCGGAGTTCTTCTCGCATCCGCCGGCGTAGGTCTTGACCCGGCGGACCAGGCTCTTCACCTCGGCGCTGTCGTTCGGGGTGGAGTCGGCGGCGTAGTAGGCGTCGAGCTGCCGGTCCGGGAGGCAGCGCACCCCGCTGCTGCGGCCGACCCCGCGCGGATCGAAGCTGACCAGGTCGTAGCGGGTGCGCAGTTGCTTGTAGCTGCCCGCGAGCGCCGGGAGGGTGGCCACGCCCGAGCCGCCGGGGCCGCCGAAGTTGAAGATGAGCGAGCCGATCCGGTGGCGCCGGTCGGTGGCCTTGGCGCGGATCATGGCGATGCCGATGGTCTTGCCGTGCGGCTTGCGGTAGTCCAGCGGCACATGGAGCGTCGCGCACTCCCACTCCCCGCCCGGCGCCTTGGTGGCGGTCGCGTCCTGGCTCGAGGAGGGGGCGGGGCAGCCGGCCCAGTCCAGCTTCTGGTGGGCCGAGGTGTCCGGCCGTCCGCCGTCGCCACCGCATCCGGTGGCCAGGGCGGTCAGCAGCAGAGCGGCGGACAGCGCACCGAGGCGCAGAGGTCGGGACACGGCGGCTCTCCCATGGGTGGGGGTACCGCCATCGTGAGGTCCGTGGCCGCCACACGCGCGCACAGCGGGGGCGTACGGGTGAGGGGAGGCTGGGTGTCCGGGTGCCTGCGGGAGGGCTCCAGCGGGGCCTCTACGGGCGCTACGGCGCCTCATCGCGGGCGAGCCCTACAAGCGCCTTAGCGCCCTTTCGCGGGCGGGCAACGGCGCTACAGCGCCCTTGCACGGGCGAGCACGGGCGCTACAGCGCCCCTTTGCGGGTGAGGTGGGTGAAGGCCACCCAGCCGGGCAGCACCGGCAGCCAGAAGACCATCAGCCGGAAGAGCAGCACCGCGGGCGCCGCCGTCTCGTACGGCAGCCCGGCGAAGGTCAGACCCGCGATCAGGGCGGCCTCGACCGCGCCCACACCGCCGGGGGTGGGCGCCGCCGACCCCAGGGCGTTGCCCGCGAGGAAGACGACGGCGATGCTCGCGTAGCTCAGCTCACCGCCGAACGCCCGGATCGCGGAGTCGAGGCACATCACGTTCGCGGCGGTCAGCAGCAGGGTGCCGCCGATGCCGGCGAGCAGCTTCTTGGGCCGCTGGAGCACGTCCAGCATGCGCGGGACGACGCCCGCGAACAGCGACCGAACCCGGGTGGACACGAACTTCCGCAGCACCGGAATGGCGGTCACCACCAGCACCAGGACGGCGGCCGTCAGCAGCCCGGCGATCACTGTCCGGGACGGCGAGAGCGCCGGGGTGCGCTCGGTGCCGGTGATGTAGCCGAAGGTCAGCAGCAGCACGATATGGCTGGCGAGCCCGAACAGCTGGGAGGCGCCCACACTGGCCACCGCGAGTCCCGGCCGCACCCCCGCGCGCTGGAGGAAGCGGGTGTTGAGGGCGACCCCGCCGACCGCCGCGGGCGCCACCAGCTTCACGAACGAGGCGGCCACCTGCGCCAGCACCGTCCGCCCGAGGGGCACCTTCTCCGGGACGAAGCCGAGCAGGCTCAGCGCCGCGGCCAGATAGGTGAGCGCGGAGAAGACGAGCGCGAAGATGACCCAGATCCAGTTGGCCTCGCCGACCAGGGCGCCCAGCTTGAGATGGGTGAACTGGGACAGCAGGAAGTACGCGGCGAAGGCCCCCGCGCAGAAGCTGACCAGGGTGCGCGGCTTGATGCGCTCCAGCCGTTCGGGCTGTATCGGAGCCTGGGGCCTCACCAGCAGCACCTGCTGCCGGATCTGGGAGAGCAGATCCTCCTCGCGGGCGTCCTCCAGGGCCTCCTCGATGGCGCGCTTCTCCGCCTGCTTCTCGGCCTTGGCCGTCTTACGGTCGCCGGCGGCCGCCTCCGGACCCCCGGCGGCCTCCTGTGCCTCTCTCGCCTCGGCCTCCCGGGCCTCCTTGGCCTCCTTGGCGGCGTGGGACGCCTCCAGGACGGCCTCCCGGTGGCGCTGGGCGCGCTCGCGCGCGAGCTGGCGCAGGGTCGCGCGGGTGCCCCGGCCGAGCGCCAGGGGCTGCAGCAGCGGAAGGCTGCCGGCGACCGCGTCCGGGCCGAGGACCTCCACCGCGGCGGCCACGGAGCGCTCGGCGCCCACCCGCAGGCCCAGGGTGGTCAGCAGCTGTGCGATGTCCATCCGCAGCACCACGTCACCGGCCGCGATCTCGCCGCTGCGCAGATCGGTCAGGAAGACCGTGCCGTTGCGGTCGATGAGCAGGGCGTCGCTGTCCAGCCGCCGGTGGGCGATCCGCCGCGACTGGAGCGCCTGGACCTGGTGCCAGGCCTCGGCCAGCAGTTCGTCGGTGATCGCCTCGTCCGGCAGGGCGTGCAGCGGTCGGCCGCCGACGTGCTCGTAGACGAGCATCACGGCGTCCGGGCCGAGCTCGGAGGTGGCGATCAGCTTGGGCGCGTTGGCCCCGGCCGCGATGGCCGCGTAGGCGAGCAGCGCCTCCTGCTCCAGGGCCTGGCGCAGCGACTGGAGGCTGCGGGGCGGGGTGATCGTCCGCAGGGTCAGCCGCTGCCAGACGCCGTAGAAGAAGCCCTGGGCCTGCTGCTCCCGGTCGACGACGGTGACGTCCAGGGGCGGGCCGTCCTCCAGGGTGACCAGATAGCGGCGGCCCCGGTCGCCATGGCCGCCGTGCTCGTCCTCGGGCTCCTCGGCGCGCATGGCGCTGACCGGGTTGAAGCCGACCCGGCGCAGCCCGGCGAGCAGGTGCTGGCCGGTGGGGCGCACATTGGGGGAGCCGACCGCGTAGAGCGTGCCGTAGGCCACCGCCCAGCCGATGAGCACCGTAAGGGCGATCGAGAACGGTGTGGTGTAGCCGCCCACGAGCACCGCGAAGGCGTCGAGCAGCAGCACGCACCACATGGCCACCCGCCAGCGCGGGCGCCGGGCCATGCCGACGGCCGTCATATAGGCGATGACGGGAGCGAGATAGCCGTGCACGGGGTCGCTGAAGGTGCCGCCGGGGGCGGGCTGAGTGAGGGCCTCGCGGAGCGAACCGGGGGCGCCTCTGGCGACCCAGAGGTCCATGGCGAGGGACACCCCGTGGGCCAGCACCGCGGCCAGCACGCCGTCGGCGATCCGCAGGCCGTCCCGTTTGATCAGCCGCTCGAAGGCGAAGGCCACCGGCAGGACGAGGACGGCCACCCCGGCCGTGAGCCCCGCGAAGTCGATCAGTAGCGGGGGCGCCTGGTCGGCGCCGTGCCCGATGTCCTTCTCCAGACCCGCGGTGGTGCCGTGGGCGAAGGCCGCGATGGCGAGCACGACGGCCATGCCGAGGATCCCGAGCAGCGTCCGCAGCAGATCGGAGGGGCGGTGCACGCGGGCCGGCAGCAGCGGCTCGTCGCCGGAGACCCGGTCCACATGGCCCTCCGGTCCGTCCGGGCCGCAGTCATCCCCCGAGTCCGGGGCCTCTGTCTCCGGCCGACCGGACGGTGTCGTGGAGTGCGGCAATGCCTTCGAGGTGCGGGCCTCCTCCTCCGGAGGCTGCGCACCCTGCTGCTTCGCCGTCTCTTCTTGATCTCGTATCACCAGTCACCGCCCGGAAGATGGTGGCATGCCCGGGCTGCGGAGGGGGGCATCAGGGTGCATTTCGGGGACGTGGACCCCGAATGGTACGCCCTGCTGAGGATTCCCGCACAGTGCGTGATCGAACCGCGACCCGGCCCGGAGCGGGCCCGCCGCCACCCTGCGCGGGGCGCGGTGGCGCGCTCTGCGGGGCGTACGGAGGGGCGTGCGGTGAAGCGTTTGGCGCGGCTGTCGTCGGGGCTGTCGGAGGGGTGCGGCAGGATGGGGCGGATGAGCCGGGAGAGCAGGGAGCCGGAGGACGGGGACAGCGCCGAGGAGCTGCCCGAGTACGCCGAGCGGGTGCTGGAGGTGGCCGAGCTGATCCCCTCCGGCCGCGTGATGACCTACGGGGACGTCGCCGAATGGCTGGAGGAGGGCGGCCCGCGCCAGGTGGGGCGGGTGATGGCGCTCTACGGGGGCGCCGTGCCGTGGTGGCGGGTGGTGCGCGCGGACGGTGTGCTGCTGCCCGGCCACGAGCTGCGCGCCCTTGACCACTACCGCGAGGAGGGCACGCCGCTGCGCGAGGCGGCGCGCTCGGCCGAGGGCCATGTGCCGCGGATCGACATGGCCAGGGCGCGGTGGGACGGGGGCGGGCAGGACCACGGCCGTTAGCGGGGCGGCTTTCGGAAGCGCGGCGGGACCGGGGCGGCCGTCACCGGGGGCGGCGGACGCGCGGCCGTACCGGGGCTTGCTGTCGTACCGGGGCACGGTGAGCGCGGGGCCGTACGCGAGTGCGGCGGGTCGGCGGCCGTACGCGTGCGCGGCGGGTCGGCGGCCGTACGGGCGTCCGATGAGCGTGAGCCCGTACCGGTACCCGTACTGGTGCCCGTACCGGTGTGCCATGGGCGCGGGGCCGTACCGGCGTGGGGCGGGCTCGCGGTCGTACCGGCGGTATCCACAGCCATCCGGGTGAGGCCGCACAGCGCATGAGAGGCTGTCTCGCACCCAGCCAACCCACCAGGACCGGCGATCCAACGTGAGCCCCTCCCCCTCGTCCCTTCCGCGGCAGCGGCAGGCACGGCAGCCGTCCTCCCGGCAGTCGGGCCAGGGCGTCTATCGCCTGCTCCGTCATCGGCCGGAACCAGGTGCCCTTCCTGTCCTGGACGCACGGCAGCGCGCTGTGGTTGAGCACCGGGGCGGTCCTTTGCTGGTGCTCGCCGGGCCCGGCACGGGCAAGACCACGACGCTCGTGGAGGCGGTGGCGCGCCGGGTGCGCGAGGGCGCGGATCCCGAGCGGCTCCTGGTGCTCACCTTCAGCCGTAAGGCGGCCGTCGAACTGCGCGACCGCATGTCCGCGCGCCTGGGCGGCGCGAGCGCCCCGCGGGCCACGACCTTCCACTCCTATTGCTACGCACTGGTCCGCGCCCACCAGGACGTCGACCTCTTCGTGGACCCGCTGCGGCTGCTCTCCGGACCGGAGCAGGACGTCGTCGTCAGGGAACTGCTCGCCGGTCAGGCCGAGCTGGCGAGCGAGGGCCGGGCCTTCGTCCGCTGGCCGGACGACCTGCGCGCCTGCCTGACCACGCGGGGCTTCGCCGACGAGGTGCGGGCGGTGCTGGCCCGCAGCCGGGAGCTGGGCCTCGGCCCACGGTCGCTGGGGGAGTTCGCCCGGCGCACCGGGCGCCCCGACTGGTCCGCCGCGGCCGGCTTCCTCGCCGAGTACCTCGACGTCCTGGACGCCCAGGGGGTGCTGGACTACGCGGAGCTGGTGCACCGCGCGGTGCTGCTCGCCGGGCGGCCGGAGGTCGCGGCCGAGCTGGCTGGGCGGTACGACGCGGTGTTCGTCGACGAGTACCAGGACACCGACGTGGCCCAGGGACGGCTGCTGCGGGCGCTCGCGGGCGGCGGCAGGACGCTGCTCGCCTTCGGTGACCCCGATCAGTCGATCTACGCCTTCCGCGGCGCCGACGTCGGCGGCATCCTCCGGTTCCGCGAGGACTTCCCGCGGGCGGACGGGCACCCCGCCGGTATGGAGGTCCTCACCGTCTCCCGCCGCTCGGGGGCCGCGCTGCTCGCGGCCACCCGGCAGATCACCGGCCGGATGCCGCTGTCCCGGCTGCCCGCGCGAGCCGTAAGGGCGCACCGGGAGCTCGCGGCCACGCGCGACGGCGGCCGCGTCGAGGCGTACACGTACCCGACCGCGGGCGCCGAGCTCGACAATGTGGCCGACATCCTGCGCCGCGCTCATCTGGAGGACGGGGTGCCTTGGCGTGAAATGGCCGTCCTGGTGCGCGCCGGGGGGCGCTCGATCCCGGGTGTGCGCCGGGCGCTCACCTCGGCCGGAGTCCCCGTCGAGGTGGACGGCGATGACATCCCGCTGCGCCATGAGCCCGCCGTGGCCCCCCTGCTGACGGCTCTGCGGGCGGCCGCCACGGCCGCGCTGCCGGACAGCGGCGGGCTGTCCGCGGTCCTCGGCGTCGAGACCGCCCTGACCCTGCTCGCCTCGCCCCTCGGCGGTATGGACGCCGCCGATCTGCGCCGCCTGGGCCGCGTGCTGCGCGAGGAGGAGCGGTCGGCCGGGCGGGCGGTGCCGCGCCCCTCCGACGTCCTGCTCGCCGAAGCGCTCGCCGAGCCGGAGCGCCTCGCCGTCCATGACCCGGCGTACGCACGCGGCGCCCAGAACCTCGGGCGGCTGCTGCGCACGGCCCGGGAGGCGCTGGCCCGGGGCGGCACCGCCGAACAGGCGCTGTGGGGGCTGTGGGACGGCACCCCCTGGCCCGGCCGACTGGAGCGGGCCGCCCAGCGCGGCGGCACCGCCGGGCGGAACGCGGACCGCGATCTGGACGCGGTGTGCGCGCTGTTCGAGACCGCCGCGCGCGCCGAGGAGCGCACCGGCGGCCGCGGCGCCCTCAACTTCCTGGAGGAGATCGACGCCCAGGACATAGCCGCCGACACCCTCTCCCGCCGGATGGTCCGCCCCGACGCCGTACGGCTGATGACGGCCCACCGTGCCAAGGGGCTGGAATGGGCCCTGGTGGTCGTCGCGGGGGTGCAGGAGGGGCTGTGGCCCGATCTGCGGCGGCGCGGCTCGCTCCTGGAGGCCGACCGGATCGGCCGGGACGGGCTGGCCGAGCCGCTGCCGCCGGGCGCGCTGCTGGCCGAGGAGCGGCGGCTGTTCTATGTGGCGGCGACGCGTGCCAAGGAGCGGCTCGTGGTCACCGCCGTCAAGGCCGCCTCCGAGGACGGGGACCAGCCCTCCCGCTTCCTCGCCGAACTGGGCGTTCCGCCCACCGACGTCACCCACCGGCCGCGCCGCCCGCTGTCCGTCGCCGCGCTCGTCGCCGAGCTGCGCGCCACCACTGTCGACCCGGACGCCTCGGAGGCGCTGCGGGACGCCGCCGCGCGCCGCCTGGCCCGGCTCGCGGCGCTGCGCGACGAGGAGGGCCGCCCGCTGGTTCCGGCCGCCCACCCCTACCGCTGGTGGGGGCTGTACGAGCCGACGCACAGCGAGGTCCCGCTGCGCGACCGGGACCGGCCCGTGGCGCTCTCCGGCAGCGCGCTCGACCAGCTCGTCAACACCTGTTCGCTCCAGTGGTTCCTGGGGCGCGAGGTGAAGGCGGACGCGCCCTCGACGGCCGCCCAGGGCTTCGGCAACGTCGTGCACGTCCTGGCCGACGAGGTCGCCTCCGGCCGCACCCCCGCCGATCTCGCGGTCCTCATGGAGCGCCTGGACTCCGTATGGGACGCGCTCGCCTTCGACGCCCCCTGGAAGTCACGGCAGGAGAAGGAGCAGGCACGGGCGGCCCTGGAGCGCTTTCTGCAGTGGCATGTGATGGAGCGCGGCGGCCGCACCCCGGTCGCCACCGAGCACTCCTTCGACGTCACGCTCGAAGCCGACGTCTATAAGGTGCGCATCCGCGGCAGCATGGACCGCGTCGAGACGGACGACCAGGGGCGCGCCTATGTGGTCGACTTCAAGACCGGTAAGCAGGCCGTGACCCGTGGCGATGTCGAGCACCACCCCCAGCTGGCGGTCTATCAGCTGGCGGTGCGCGAGGGTGCCGTGGACGACGTCTTCGACGGCGGGCGCCCCGAGCCGGGCGGCGCGGAACTCGTCCAGCTGCGGCAGGGCGCCGCCAAGAAGGACGGCGGCGACGACGTCCCCAAGGTCCAGGCCCAGGAGCCGCTGGACGGGGAGTGGGTGGGGCAGCTGCTCGCCACGGCGGCCGGGCGCGTCCTGGACGAGCGGTTCACCCCGAGTACGGGCGACCACTGCGAGCGCTGCGCCTTCCGGGGCGCGTGCAGCGCGCGGGCGGAGGGGCGCCATGTGGTCGAGTGACGCTGTCGCGTACGGGGCTGTCGCGTACGGGGCTGGGGCGTACGGGGCTGGGGCGGCGCGGCACCGGGCTGACGCCGTTGCCTCTCAAGCCGTGCCCCCGGGGCGGCCGTCGACCGGCGCGGCGGGGCGTGTCGGTGGGCACCGATAGCCTCACTGGAGTGTCAGCCCGCATCACCGATCCCGAGGAGCTCAAGGAACTCCTCGGGATCCCGTTCACCCCGGAGCAGGTGGAGTGCATCACCGCGCCGCCCGCCCCGCAGGTGATCGTCGCCGGGGCGGGCTCCGGCAAGACCACGGTGATGGCCGCCCGCGTCGTCTGGCTGGTCGGCACCGGACAGGTGGCGCCCGACCGGGTGCTCGGCCTCACCTTCACCAACAAGGCCGCCGGAGAGCTGGCGGAGCGCGTCCGTAAGGCCCTCGTCACGGCGGGCATCGTGGACTCCGACCCGGATCCGGGCGCCACCGAGGAGGCCCCGGGCGAGCCCGTCATCTCCACCTACCACGCGTTCGCCGGGCAGTTGCTCAAGGACCACGGGCTGCGCGTCGGCCTCGAGCCGAGCGCCCGGCTGCTCGCCGACGCCACCCGCTTCCAGCTCGCCGCGCGCGTTCTGCGCTCCGCCCCCGGCCCGTATCCGGCGCTCACCCGCCCCTTCGCCGACCTGGTCACCGATCTGCTCGCGCTCGACGCCGAGCTCGCCGAGCACCTCGTCCCCACCGGGCGGCTGCGCGCGTACGACACCGAGCTGCTGCGCACGCTGGAGGGCACGCGGCTCACCAACGAGGCGCTGCGCAAGGTGCCCGAGGCCGTCCGCGCCCGCCAGGAGCTGCTGGGTCTGGTCGAGGCGTACCGCGAGGAGAAGCGCCGCCGCGATCTGCTCGACTTCGGGGACCAGATCGCCCATTCGGCCACCCTGGCCCTGGACCACCCGGAGGTCGGCCGGATCCTGCGCGAGCAGTTCGCGGTCGTGCTGCTCGACGAGTACCAGGACACCTCCGTCGCCCAGCGGCTGCTGCTGTCCGGCCTCTTCGGCGGCGGCACCGGACACCCCGTCACCGCCGTCGGCGACCCCTGCCAGGCCATCTACGGCTGGCGCGGCGCCTCCGTGGCCAACCTGGACGACTTCCCCGAGCACTTCCCGCACACCGGCGGCCGACCGGCGGAGCGCTTCGCGCTCAGCGAGAACCGGCGCAGCGGCGGCCGCCTCCTGGACCTCGCCAACGGGCTGGCCGCCCCGCTGCGCGCGATGCACGAGGGCGTCGAGGCGCTGCGCCCCGCGCCCGGCGCCGAGCGGGACGGTGCGGTGCGCTGTGCGCTGCTGCCCACCCACGCCGAGGAGCTGGCCTGGCTCGCGGACTCCATCGCCCACCTGGTGCGCACCGGCACCCCGCCCGGCGAGATCGCGGTGCTGTGCCGTACGGCGGGCGACTTCGCGCAGATCCAGGGCGCGCTGGTGGAGCGGGACATCCCGGTGGAGGTGGTGGGCCTGTCGGGGCTGCTGCATCTGCCGGAGGTGGCCGATCTGGTGGCCGTCTGCGAGGTCCTCCAGGACCCGGGGGCCAACGCCGCGCTGGTCCGTCTGCTCACCGGGCCGCGCTGGCGGATCGGCCCCCGCGACCTCGCGCTGCTCGGCCGCCGCGCCCGCGCGGTGGTCTCCTACGGTGGGCCGGACGGGGCGGAGGACGATCCGGACCGACGGCTCGCCGAGGCCGTCGAGGGCACCGACCCCGCCGAGGTGATCTCCCTCGCCGACGCCCTCGACACTTTCCTGGAGGCGGGCGGCGGCCCGGACGACGGGCTGCCCTTCTCGGCCGACGCACGGGTCCGGTTCGCCCGGCTCGCCGCCGAACTCCGCGAGCTGCGCCGCTCGCTGGCCGATCCGCTGATGGACGTCCTCCACCGGGTCCTGGCCACCACGGGCCTCGAGGTCGAGCTGTCCGCCTCACCGCACGCCCTGGCCGCGCGCCGCCGCGAGACGCTCGGCAACTTCCTGGATGTCGCGGCCGCCTTCGCGGGCCGGGAGGGCGGGGCGGCCGTGGACGGCGAGGCCACCCTGCAGGGCTTCCTCGGCTTCCTGCGCACCGCCGCGCAGTACGAGAAGGGGCTCGACAACGCCCTGCCCGGCGGCGAGAACACGGTCAAGGTGCTCACCGCCCACAAGGCCAAGGGGCTGGAGTGGGATGTGGTGGCGGTGCCGGGGCTGGTCGCCAAGCAGTTCCCGAGCGAACAGTCCCGCGAGTCCTGGACGGCGAACGCGAAGGTGCTGCCGCACGAGCTGCGCGGGGACGCGCGGACCCTCCCGGACGTCACCGCCTGGGACAGCAAGGGGATCGCCGCCTTCAAGGACGCCATGAAGGGGCACCAGCGGACCGAGGAGCTCCGGCTGGGCTATGTGACCTTCACCCGGCCGCGCTCGCTGCTGCTCGGCTCCGGGCACTGGTGGGGCCCCACCCAGAAGCGTCCGCGCGGCCCGTCGGGCTTCCTGGAGGCGCTGCGCGAGCACTGCGAGGCCGGGTACGGCGAGATCGAGGCATGGGCCGAACCCCCGGAGGAGGGCGCGGAGAACCCGGCCCTGCGGGAGTCGGCGGCCGACCGGGCCTGGCCGCTTCCGCTGGACCCGGCCGCGCTGCGCCACCGCCGCCGCGCCGCCGATGTGGTGCTCGCCCATCTGGCGCGCATCGAGACGGCGGGGGAGGAGACGGCCGCGCGGGACGAGGGGCACCCCTCGGCGGACGGGGACCTCTTCCCGGAGCCCCCGGAGGAGCTTGAGCCCCCGGAGGACCCGGAGGACCCGGAGGACCGGGAGGACCCGGAGTGGCCCGAGCCTCTGGAGGATCCTTACGGTTCGTACGAGGACGAGCCCTACGACGACGCGCCGCACGGCGACGGGCAGCACTCCGATCCTTACGGAGCGCCGGAATCGGGCGCACCGGAGCCCGATGTGCCCGAAATCACGCCAGAACCGGCCGATGACGAACTGGCGCCCGAGGAGGCCCGGCTGGTCGGCTCCTGGGACCGCGATCTGGACGCGCTCGCCGGAGAGCTGCGCCGGGCCCGTGAGACCGTGCATGAGGTCCCCCTGCCGGGCACGCTCACCGCGTCCCAGCTGCTGCGCCTCGCCGCCGACCCGGACGGCTTCGCACGGGAGCTGGCCCGTCCCATGCCCCGGCCGCCGCGCCCCGCCGCGCGGCGCGGCACCCGCTTCCACGCCTGGGTCGAGTCGCGCTTCGAGGCGCTGCCGCTGCCTTTCCTCGGCCCGGACGAGCTGCCGGGCGGCGAGGACGACGAGGCGGAGATCGCCGACGAGCGGGATCTGACCGCGCTCAAGGAGGCGTTCGCCCGCACGCCGTACGCGCGTCGCACCCCTTACCGCGTGGAGGTGCCGGTCCAGCTGACCCTGGCGGGCCGCACCATCCGGGGCCGGATCGACGCGGTGTACCGCGAGCCCGGTACCGGCCCCGACGACGGCCCGCGCTACGAGATCGTCGACTGGAAGACCGGCCGCTCCCAGGACGCCGACCCGCTCCAGCTGGCCATCTACCGCGTCGCCTGGGCCGAACAGCGCGGACTGCCTCTGTCGGCGGTCACGGCGGCCTTCGTGTACGTACGCAGCGGTGAGGTGGTCCGCCCCGCCGGGCTGCCCGGCCGGGCCGGGCTCGAGCGCGTCCTGCTCGGGGAGCCGGGGGACGCGGACGTAGGCGGAGACGGAGACGGAGGCGCGAATGGGGACGTAGGCGGGAACGGGGACGTCGGCGAGGGCGGGGGCGGGGACGCGACCGGAAATGACCGTATCGATGCCGGAACCGTCACCGAGAGCGAGCGCACCTGAGCGGCCCGGAGGCCCCCGCCCTCGCCCGGCCGCGGGCCGGATAGGCTCACATGCATGAGCAACACCCCGGACACGGACAACGCCGTCCGCGCCTTTGTGGACGGCCATCGCGCCGCCTTCCTCGCCGAGCTCTCCGAGTGGCTGCGCATCCCGTCCGTATCCGCCGACCCCGCCCGCGCCGACGACGTCCGGCGCGGCGCCCAGTGGCTCAGGGATCACCTGTCCGCCACGGGCTTCCCGGTGACTGAGATATGGGACACACCGGGCGCCCCGGCCGTGTTCGCCGAATGGCCGTCCGGTGATCCCGACGCCCTTACGGTGCTCGTCTACGGCCACCACGACGTCCAGCCCGCCGACCGCGCGGACGGCTGGCGCACCGACCCCTTCGAGCCCGTCATCGAGGACGGCAGGCTCTACGCCCGCGGCGCCGCCGACGACAAGGGGCAGGTTCTCTTCCACAGCCTGGGGATACGGGCGCACCTGGCCGTGACCGGCCGTGCCGCGCCCGCGGTGAACCTCAAGTTGCTGATCGAGGGCGAGGAGGAGTCCGGCTCCCCGCACTTCCCCGAGCTGGTCCGCGCGCACGCCGACCGGCTGGCCTGCGACACCGTGATCGTCTCCGACACCGGGATGTGGTCCGAGGACACCCCGACCGTCTGCACCGGTATGCGGGGCCTGGTCGAGTGCCAGATCGATCTCCACGGCCCCGGCCAGGACATCCACTCCGGCTCCTTCGGCGGCGCGGTCCCCAACCCGGCCACCGAGGCCGCCCGGCTGGTCGCCGCGCTGCACGACGACGACCGTAAGGTGGCGATCCCCGGCTTCTACGACGGCGTCGTGGAGCTGACCGACCGTGAGCGCGAGCTCTTCGCCGAGCTGCCGTTCGACGAGGCGGGCTGGCTGCGGACCGCGCACTCACGGGCCACGCTCGGCGAGGCCGGGTACTCCACCCTGGAGCGGATCTGGGCCCGTCCGACCGCCGAGGTCAACGGCATCGGCGGGGGCTACCAGGGGCCGGGCGGAAAGACCATCGTGCCCTCGGCCGCCCAGCTGAAGCTGTCCTTCCGGCTGGTGGCGGGCCAGGACGTGGAGAAGATCCAGTCGGCCGTGCGGAACTGGGCCGCCGCTCTGCTCCCGGCCGGGATCCGCCATGAGATCACCTATTGGGGCGCCACCCGCCCCTGTCTGACCCCGCTGGACCACCCCGCGCTCCAGTCGGTCGTCCGCGCCATGGGGCGCGTCTTCGGCCAGAAGGTCCGCTTCACCCGCGAGGGCGGATCGGGCCCCGCCGCCGATCTCCAGGACATCCTCGGCGCTCCGGTGCTCTTCCTGGGCATCTCGGTGCCGTCCGACGGCTGGCACGCGCCCAACGAGAAGGTCGAGCTCGACCTGCTCATGAAGGGCGCCGAGACGGCCGCCCACCTCTGGGCCGATCTCGCCGAGAATGGACGGGAATAGCTTGCTCACGTACATGAACCACCCATTGCACTGGGGGAGTTGGAAGCAGCTGTGACCACCTCGACCGACCACGCCGCCGACCGGCCGATCACGCTCAGCGCCCCGAGTGGCATCGACCGCTCCGCGCACCACCGCTTGGACGAGGCGTGGCTGGCCGCCGCGTGGAGCCACCCGACGACGCGCGTCTTCGTGGTCTCCGGCGGCCAGGCACTGGTCGACGACACCCCGGACGGCCGTACCGAACTCGTCATGACCCCGTCCTTCGAGGCCCCGCCCACCGAGAACCACCGCTACTTCCTGGGCACCGACCAGGAGGGCGTGCGCTACTTCGCGCTCCAGAAGGACTCCCTGCCGGGGCGGATGGACCAGTCGGCGCGCCCGGCCGGGCTGCGCGAGGCGGGCGTGCTGCTGTCCGAGCGCGACGCGGGGCTGCTGGTGCACGCGGTCGCGCTGGAGAACTGGCAGCGGCTGCACCGTTTCTGCTCACGTTGCGGTCAGCGCACGGTGATCGCGGCGGCGGGCCATATCCGCCGCTGCCCGGCGTGCGGGGCCGAGCACTACCCGCGCACCGACCCCGCCGTGATCATGCTGGTGAAGGACGATCAGGACCGGGCGCTGCTGGGACGCCAGGTGCACTGGCCGGAGGGGCGCTTCTCGACGCTGGCGGGCTTCGTGGAGCCGGGCGAGTCGATCGAGCAGGCCGTGGTCCGCGAGGTGGCGGAGGAGGCGGGCGTCACGGTCGGCGAGGTCGATTACGTGGCCAGCCAGCCGTGGCCGTTCCCGTCCAGTCTGATGCTCGGCTTCATGGCCCGGGCCACGTCCTCCCGGATCCAGGTGGACGGGGAGGAGATCCACGAGGCGCGCTGGTTCTCCCGGGAAGACCTGCGGGCCGCGATCGAGTCCGGGGAGGTCCTGCCTCCCTCCGGGATCTCGATCGCGGCCCGGCTGATCGAGCTCTGGTACGGCGAGCCGCTGCCGCGGGGCTGAGTCAGAGACCGCGGGACCCACTCAGAACCGTGAAACCGTGGGACCCACGCTGAGGCCGCGGGGCCGGGTCAGAGCCCGCGGGGGCGGCTCGGAGACCGTCGGCTCAGTGCCCGACCTTGGCCTTGACCTGCGCCAGGGACGGGTTGGTCAGGGTCGACCCATCGGGGAAGAGGACGGTCGGCACGGTCTGGTTGCCGCCGTTCGCCTTCTCGACGAAGGCCGCGGACTCCGGGTCCTGCTCGATGTTGATCTCGGTGTAGGCAATGCCCTCGCGGTCCATCTGCCCCTTCAGGCGTCGGCAGTAGCCGCACCAGGTGGTGCTGTACATCGTCACAGTGCCGGGCATCGGTCTTCGCTCTCCTCGGGGTCGTGGTGGGTGGGCAGAATGTGAACGCTCATCTTCCGCCGGTCATTCCCGGATTCATATGACCGGAAGGCCATGGCTGTGGACAACCGGCACCGGGCGTCTCAGGGGACCTGGCAGCATGGCGGGGTGACTGCAGCAACGTCCTCCACTCTGTTCCCGCACGGCTCCACGCCAAGTGCCTACGCGGCCACGCCGCGTGACGCCGACGCGGTGCTCGACGGGCTCGACCCCGAGCAGCGCGAGGTGGCGACGTCCCTGCACGGCGCGGTGTGCGTGCTGGCCGGGGCCGGCACCGGCAAGACCCGCGCCATCACCCACCGGATCGCCTACGGGGTGCGCGCGGGGATGCTCCAGCCGGCCAGTGTGCTGGCCGTCACCTTCACCAACCGCGCGGCGGGGGAGATGCGCGGCCGGCTGCGGCAGCTCGGCGCGGGCGGGGTGCAGGCGCGCACCTTCCACTCGGCGGCCCTGCGCCAGCTGCAGTACTTCTGGCCCAAGGCGGTCGGCGGTGAGGTGCCGCGGCTGGTCGAGCGCAAGGTGCAGCTCGTGGCCGAGGCCGCCGCCCGGTGCCGGGTCCGGCTTGACCGCAATGAGTTGCGGGATGTGACCGGCGAGATCGAATGGTCGAAGGTCACCCAGACCGTGCCCGAGGACTATCCGGCCGTGGCCGCCAAGTCCGGCCGTGAGGCCCCCCGGGACGCCGCCGAGATCGGCCGGATCTATGCCACCTATGAGCAGTTGAAGCGCGACCGCGGCGTCATCGACTTCGAGGATGTGCTGCTCCTCACGGTCGGTGTGCTCCAGGAGCGGCCGGACATCGCCGATCAGGTGCGCCGTCAGTACCAGCACTTCGTGGTCGACGAATACCAGGACGTCAGCCCGCTGCAGCAGCGGCTGCTGGATCTGTGGCTGGGCGAGCGGGACAGCCTGTGCGTGGTCGGCGACGCCAGTCAGACCATCTACTCCTTCACCGGCGCCACCCCCGACCATCTGCTGAACTTCCGCACCCGCCACCCCCGGGCCACCGTGGTCAAGCTGATCCGGGACTACCGCTCGACCCCCCAGGTGGTCCACCTGGCCAACGGGCTGCTGTCCCAGGCCCGCGGCCGGGCCGCCGAGCACCGGCTGGAGCTGGTCTCCCAGCGGGAGGCGGGCCCTGACCCGGCCTACGCCGCCTATGCGGACGAGCCGGCCGAGGCCGAGGGCACCGCCCGCCGGATCCGGGAGCTGATCAACCCGGTCGAGCAGGGGGGCGCCGGGATCCCGGCGAGCCAGATCGCGGTCCTGTACCGGGTCAACGCCCAGTCGGAGCTCTATGAGCAGGCGCTGGCCGATGCCCAGGTGCCCTATCAGCTGCGCGGTGCCGAGCGGTTCTTCGAGCGGCCCGAGGTGCGCGAGGCGGGGCTGCTGCTGCGCGGCGCGGCCCGTGGCGGAAGCGCCGACCCGGAGCTGGCTGACGCCGACATCCCGTCCCAGGTGCGGGCCGTGCTGGGCACCCGTGGCTGGACGCCCGAGCCCCCGTCGGGCTCGGGCGCGGTGCGCGACCGCTGGGAGTCCCTGGCCGCCCTGGTGCGGCTCGCCGAGGACTTCGCGGCGAGCCGCCCCGGGGCCACGCTCTCCGATCTGGTGGCGGAGCTCGATGAGCGGGCGGCGGCGCAGCACGCCCCGACCGTCGAGGGTGTGACCCTCGCTTCACTCCACGCGGCCAAGGGCCTCGAATGGGACGCCGTCTTCCTGGTCGGTCTCACCGAGGGAATGGTGCCGATCACCTACGCCAAGACGGAGCAGCAGATCGAGGAGGAGCGCCGGCTGCTCTATGTGGGGGTCACCCGCGCCCGTCGCCATCTGACGCTGTCCTGGGCGCTCTCGCGGGCTCCGGGCGGCCGGGCCTCCCGCCGCCCCACCCGCTTTCTCAACGGGCTGCGGCCCGGCTCCCAGGCCATCGGCGCCCGCACCCCGGGCGGGGGCGGCGGGATCGAGCGCGGGGCGGCGGCCCCGGGCGGTGGTGGCGGGGTGCGCAGGCGGCGCGGCCCGGTCCACTGCCGGGTGTGCGGCCGGGCGCTGACCGACGCGGGCGAGATGAAGCTGATGCGCTGCGAGGGCTGTCCGTCCGAGTTGGACGAGGCGCTCTATGAGCGGCTGCGTGACTGGCGGGCGGAGCAGGCGGGGCTGCTGGGGCAGCCGACGTACTGCGTGTTCACCGACAAGACACTGCTCGCGATCGCCGAGGCCGTTCCGGGAACCGAACCGGAGCTCGCCCGCATCTCCGGTGTCGGAAGGCGCAAGCTGGACCGGTTCGGGGCCGATGTTCTCGCGTTGTGCGCGGGCCGGGAACTGCCCTCCGCACTCGACGACGAGGGCGACGGCGATGCCGGGGGAAGCCATTCGGGTGACCCTTGGCAAAACTCGACGGAAAAATAGTTTGCGCGCGTGGAGGCCATACCCATAGCCTTCCGAGCACGGAGGACAACGGCCCTTCCAGGAGCCGAGGATTCCGTGTTGTACTTGAACACCCGGACTGGTTTCGGACCGGTCCCTGAGACGCCGAGAGGAGGCGAAGACCAGTGATCAGCTTCATCAACACCATCAAAAAGGCCGATCGGTCGGTCGTCGCCACATGCCTGCTCGGCTCCGCCCTCCCTGGCACCGGTATGCCCGGCGCCAATGAGGAGCGCCTCAGCGAGCGACCGATCCAGGCACCTGCGGTAGCAGCAGCGGCACAGGCAAAGGCCTATGCCTTTGCGGCCAATGGTGCCGAATCCCGGACGACGCAGCAGCACCACAAGACGTGGGCCTTCCGCAGGCTCGAACCCTGGAGTTATCCAGCCTGATCCAGGATCAGGTCGGCACCTTCCAGGGCCGCGGAACCCACACCGGGATCCGCGGCCCTTTTGATTTGCCAGAGCCCGGCCACCAGCCGGACCGAAGAGACGAGGAACACACACCGTGCAACTCAACGCACACGCCCCGTCCGCACCGACCGACCTGAACCGCCCGCCTGACTCCTCGGAGGACTCCTTGACCCCGCTCACCGCCCTCACCGAACTCGATGAGGCCATCGAGAACCTGGGTGTAGCCGTTCCGTGCCGCTCGTACGACCCGGAGGTCTTCTTCGCCGAGTCCCCGGCCGACGTCGAGTACGCGAAGTCGCTCTGTCAGACCTGCCCGCTGCGGGAGGCATGCCTCGCCGGTGCCAAGGACCGCCGGGAGCCCTGGGGCGTCTGGGGCGGCGAGCTCTTCGTCCAGGGCGTGGTGGTGGCCCGCAAGCGGCCGCGTGGTCGCCCGCGTAAGAACCCGGTCGCGGCATGAGCACCATCGGCACCATCGATCGCCCAGCGACGCACGACCCCATGAAGCAGGTCCCGACGATGACCCCACCGGTCTCCGAAACCCCCGCACCAGATACCTCAGGTGCGCCCGAGGCGCGCCAGAACAGGAACCGAGAGATGCAACTTATGCAAGAAGCCCTGGCACGTGCGCATATGCACGACCGGCTGCAGGAGGCCGAGTCCGAACGGCAGGCCGTTCGGCTCGCGGCCGCCCGCCGGATGCAGCGGCGTGCGGAGCGTGCCTCGCTCCGCGCCCGCCGCGCTCTGGCCATGGCGGTCATGCAGTGACCACGATGTGCGGCACCGGCCAGAGGCGGAGCTGACACACAACACACCCCGACGGGTCCTCCACCGACCCGTCGCGTGACCACGAAGGGCCGGTCCGATCGGACCGGCCCTCCGGCTATCCCGAGGTGCCCGAACTCAGGCCGCCGCCCTCGAGCTCAGGTCGAAGCCTCAGAGGTCAGGCCGAGGGCTCAGAGGTCAGGCCGAGGTCTCCGCGGCCTCCGGCTCCTCCTCGGCGCCGTCCGAGGCCTCTTCCCCGGCGTCTGCCGCGGGGCCTTCTTGGGCGTCCTCTTCGTCGCGGTCCTCGGACTCCGGGTCAGCGGCGAAGCCGGGGACCCACGCCTCGAGCTCATCCCGCATCCGCACCGTGGCACCCAGTTGGCACAGCACCCCGATGGTGCTCAGCGTCACCCGGTGAATCAGCAGATAGGCGGGCGGCAGATTCAGCTGATTGCCCAGCTCATAGACGGGGGAGTGACGGTCGGCCACCCGCGCCGCCTGGCTGCGCAGCCACTGCCGGTCGAAGACGAACGCGTCGACCTGGGCCGGTTCGAGCATCGGCAGCAGGAAGTCCAGCAGATCATCCGGGTCCAGCTCGATCGTCGGCTTGACGAACCCCTCCCCGCGCATCAGGTCATAGACCCCCGCGGCGTCGTTCTCGAGCGCCATGCGCAGCGCGATGCCGATGGGCTCCGGAAGCCCGCCCGGGAGCCGGTTCACCGAACCGAAGTCCAGAACGCCCAGCTTCCACTGCTCCGGCGGCCCGTCCGGGGCGTGACCGGTCAGCAGCCGGAAGTTCCCCGGGTGGGGATCGGCGTGCAGCAGCCCGGTGCGGGACGCCCCCGAGAAGAGAAAGCGGGCCAGCAGCTGCCCGGCGCGGTCCCGCTCCTCCTGGGTGCCGTCGGCTATCACCTCGGAGAGCGGCACCCCCTCCAGCCACTCGGTGACCAGTATCTGATCGCTCTGGTGCACCACCTCGGGCACCACGATCTCCGTGTCCTGTGCGTACTCCTCCGCATGGATCCGCTGGGACGCCGCCTCCAGTTCGTAGTCCAGCTCCTCGGCGACCCGCTCACGCAACTCCGCGATCAGCGGCTTGACGTCCAGCCCCGGCACCAGCGGCCCCAGCACCCGGGCGAACCGGCTCAGTTGGCTGAGGTCGGACAGCAGCGCCTCGCCCGCCCCGGGATACTGCACCTTGACCGCCACCGTGCGCCCGTCGTGCCAGACCGCCCGGTGCACCTGCCCGATCGAGGCGGCCGCCGCCGGCTTGTCGTCGAACTCCTGGAACAGCTCCGGCCAGTCCGGGCCCAGCCGCTCCTCCAGCGCCGTGTGGACCGTGCGGCTGGGCATGGGAGGGGCCGCTTCCTGGAGCTTGGTCAGGGCCGCCCGGTAGGGCCTGGCTATCTCCTCGGGCAGCGCCGACTCGAAGACCGACATGGCCTGTCCGAGCTTCATGGCCCCGCCCTTGAGCTCGCCGAGGACCTTGAACATCTGCTCCGCGGTGCGCTGCTGCACCTCGCGTGCGACGATCTCCGCCGGCCGTCCCCCTATCCGCTTCCCGAGACCCCATGTGGCGCGCCCCGCGAATCCCAAGGGCAGCGCCGCCAGTTTGGCGGTACGGGTGATCGCCTTGCGCGGCAGATCGGTCATGCGCCCTCCAACTACAGCCGTGCCATCCCCGGAAGGTGGCCCCCGGGCCCCCGTGCCCACTCCGCGGACGTGGGTCACCCGGACATTGTCGCGTGCGGTGCCTCTGCGGCCGAGGCATATACGGCATCCTCCTCCCCGGCAGCTCCACAGCCGCATCCGGGATGTGCTTCGATCGGGCGCGCCTCCCAGACGGGCGAGGGAAGCGCCAGCTCCCACCGGACCCCCGCGCCCCCGGAGGGGCGGCCGTCCAGGAAGGCCAGCGCCTGCACCGCGGTGAGCCCCGCTACCACCATCGCCAGCGCCGTGTCACAGGCCGGGGCGGTGCGCCGGCGCCCGGACCGCCACTGCGCGAGCATCCGTGGCCAGACCGGCTCCCGCTCGGCACGGCCCGCCGCGGCGCAGCCCGCGCAGGGCGTGATCCCCGGCACCACCAGCGGGCCCACCACCCCCGTGGCCTCGATGACTCCCGCAAAGAGATGGGGTGTGCCGGAGGCGAGCAGCGGCCGGGTCTGCTCCGGATCCGGTGCGTACGCCGCGAGGCCGTCACGCGGGGCGATCACCACCAGCGCCAGCCCGGGCTCGGCCGAGGCGGTCCGCGCTCCCGAGGCGGTCCGCCCTCCCGAGAGGGGCCGCTCTCGGGAAGGGACCTTCTCTCGTGAAGGGGCCCGCTCTGCCGCGGAGGTCCGCAGGCGCGCCGACCGGCGGGGGAGCGGGGCGGGCGCGGCCTGGCGCACCACGCGGCGCGCGGCCAGATCCCGGCGCTCCCCGATCTGCTCGGCCGACAGCCCGCCGGGAGCCACATCCCAGGGCTCGACACAGCCGCCGTCCACCACATCGACCCGGCCGACCCCCGAGCCCGACAGCGCGGCCGCGACCGCCGCCCCGACCCGGCCCGCGCCCCGCACCTGAACCCGCATCGCCCGTCGCGCGGTGAGAAGCCGCGCCGCCGCTCCGGGCTCGGGATGCAGCACCGACAGCGCTCCCGCGTCGGGCCGCAGCCGGTCCAGGGCCGCGGCGGGCTCGCCGCCGTCCCTCGGCTCGTCCAGCAGTCCGGCCGCCGCCAGCCGGTCCACCAGTGCGTCGGCCCGTCCCTCCGGCAGCCCGATGGCGCGGGCCTCCTGCCGCAGCAGCGGCAGACCGCGGGTGCCGTCCAGCAGCTCCAGAAAGCTGCCCGTGGCCGTGTCCACCGGCCCCATCACCACCGCATGCGCCCGGGCCACCCCGAACTGCACCGTGTCCCGGCTCCGCCAGCCGCGTCGCAGCACGGGCTTGAGCATAGGATGCATCGCCGTTCCCCCCCGTCTGAATGTCTGTCCGTTGAACCGCCTTCAGCATGCGAGGCGGCGCCGGGACCCCGCAGCGCGTTGTCCACAGGCAGTGGAATAAGTCGTACGAACGCCGGTCGTACAAGCCGTGCACACCGTGGAGTGGTTCGGTCCGCAACCATCGGCGGGGCGGGACTTCCCCGGCTGCCAGCGGGTAACGTCGGGGCGTGTCCGCCGACCCGCCCCCTCGCACTTCGGGACAGAACGTCTCCCGCAGCGCCGCGAGCGCACCGAGCACCGTCCCGAGCCCGCAGAGCCGAGGCTCCGACGCGAGCGCGGTCGAGGTCCGCCGGAGCACCCGGCGGCGCAGGACGGTCTCCGCCTATCGCGAGGGCGACCGCACCGTCGTCCTCATCCCGGCCCGGATGTCCGAGGCGGAGGAGCGGCGCTGGGTGGGCGTCATGCTGGAGAAGCTGGCCGCCCAGGAGAGCAAGCGGATGCTGGGCGACGCGGAGTTGGCCGCACGCGCCGAGTTGCTCTCCGGTCAGTACCTGGGCGGGCGGGCCCGGCCCGACTCCGTCCGCTGGGTCACCAACCAGAACACCCGCTGGGGGTCGTGCACCCCGGCCGAGGGCAGCATCCGGCTCTCGCACCGGCTCCAGGGCATGCCGGAGTACGTCGTGGATTATGTGCTCCTCCACGAGCTGGCCCATCTGCTGGTGCCGGGGCACGGCCGCCGCTTCTGGCAGCTCCTGGAGGCGTATCCGCGGACCGAGCGGGCGCGGGGCTATCTCGAAGGGGTGGTCGCCGCGACACGGTTGCCGCATCTCTCCGGGCCCCCGGACGACCAGCCGTAAGGCGACCGCGCCCGGGGAGTGAGGGATCAGCCCCGGGAGCCCTCGGGCCGCGCGGGAACCACATCCTGGTTCCCGGCGTCGCTCATAGTCGGCGGCAGCGGCTAGCCTGGCGCGAAACGCACACACCGGTACGGCGATGGGGGACGGTCCTAACGTATGGCCAGGGAATTCCAGCGCGGCCACAAGGCCAGGATCAGTGATCTGACGGCCGGGAGGGATCTGTACGTCGGGGTGCAGATCGCCGGACCCGGCCTGACCTTCGACATCAGCTGCTTCGGTCTCGACGCGAACGAGCGGCTGTCGGACGACCGCTACTTCATCTTCTTCAATCAGCCGAAGTCCCCTGAAGAAGCGATACAGCAGCTCGGGCCGCAGGCCGGCGACACGGATTCGTTCCGCGTCACGCTCGACAGCGTGCCGTCCGCCATCCAGAAGCTCTCCTTCACCGCGACCATCGACGGCGCCGGGCAGATGTCGCAGGTCGGCCCCGGCTACCTGCGGATCGTCGCGGGCGGCGAGGAGGTGGCCCGGTACTCCTTCACCGGCTCGGAGTTCAGCACCGAACGCGCGGTGATGCTGGGCGACTTCTACCTCAAGGACGTCTGGCGGTTCGCCGCCGTCGGGCAGGGCTTCGACGGGGGACTGGACGCGCTGCTCAAGAACTTCGGCGGTGAGGTGGCCGAGGAGGAGCCCGCCCCCGCGCCCGCCCAGGGCGCCACGCCCGGCTTCGCGCCGCCCGGCCAGGCCGCCCCCGCACCGGGCTTCGCACCCCCGGCCGGTGCCCCCGCCCCGGCGGCCCCTCCGGCCCCCGCCCCGCCCGCACCGCAGCCCGCCCCCGCCTTCGGCGCTCCCCAGGGGCCGCCTCAGGGAACGCCACCCCAGGGCACGCCGCCTCCGGGTACGCCCCAGGGCTCGCCCCCGCAGGGCGTTCAGCCGCCCGCCCCCGGCACCCCGCAGATGCACGGCGCCCCCACGATCGCCGCGCCCATCGCGCCTCCCGGCCAGGTGCCGCCTCCCGGCCAGGTGCCGCCTCCCGGCCAGGTGCCGCCCCCGGGTCAGGTGCCGCCGCCTCCACCGCCGGGCCAGTTCCCGGGCCGGCAGCCCCCGTTCGGCCAGCAGCCGGGCCAGGCCCCGCCCGCCCCCGCACCGTACGGCCAGCCGCCGGTCCAGCCCTACCCCGGCCAGCCCGGTCAGCCGGGCCAGCCCGCTCCTTACGGTCAGCCGCAGCCCATGGGCGGCGTCCCCCAGGGCGGTGGCGCGCCCGGGCTCCAGGCCGCGCTCGCCAAGTACCGCGAGGCGCCCACCGGCCAGCGCTGGACGCCGCAGAACCCCCGGCTGATGCGGGTCGACCTCGGCGTCGGCGGCCAGCCCGTGCTCGCCCGTCAGGGCACGATGGTGCTCTACCAGGGCAAGGTCGACTTCAGCTATAAGGGCGCCGGTTTCCGCGGCCGGATCGTCGGCAACGCGACCGGCCAGGAGATGCAGCTGATGCGCTGCACCGGCCAGGGCCAGGTCTTCCTCGCCGAGAACGCCGCCGAGCTCCACCCGATCGAGCTCCAGGGCGACGCCATCTGCGTCTCCGCCGAGAACGTGCTCGCCTTCGACGAGTCGCTGCACCATGAGGTGCGCCGGATCGAGGGCCACGGCATCCCCGGTGGCGCGCTGTTCACCATGCAGTTCCAGGGCACCGGGACCGTCGTGGTGAAGACCGAGGGCACGCCGGTCGTTCTCCCCGTCACCCCGACCACCTTCGCCGACAGCAACGCCATCGTGGCGTGGTCCGCCGGCGCCCAGGTGATCATTTCCAGCCAGGTGCGGCTGCGCCGCAGCGCCTACCCCGGCCACAGCGGGGAGACAGTGAACCTCCAGTTCCGTGGCGCGCCCGGCAACTTCATCGTCGTCCAGCCCTACGAGGTCTGAGGGAGCCCGCTATGGACCAGCAAATGATCTCGGGCTTCGCACCCGCCCCGGTCGCCGCCCGTATGGAGAACCACGGCGCCAGCATGCTCAAGGTCGCCATGCAGAGCGGCCAGGACCTCTTCGCCCGCACCGGCTCGATGGTGGCGTACGAGGGCTTCGTCCAGTACGAGCCGAACCCGCCCGCGGTACGGCAGATGGCCTCCCAGTGGCTGACCGGCGAGGGTGCCCCGCTGATGCGGTGCAGCGGCGACGGGCTGCTCTACCTCGCCGACTACGGGGCCAACGTCGTCTGCATCAACCTCAACGGCGACGCGCTCTCGGTCAACGGCACCAACCTCCTCGCCTTCGACGCCCACCTCCAGTGGGGCGTCGAACGCGTCAAGGGGATCGCCAAGTTCGCCGGGCAGGGCCTGTTCAACGTGGGCGTCTCCGGCACCGGCTGGGTCGCCCTGACCTCCCGCGGCACCCCCATCGTGGTCGACTGCGGCCGCGGCGAGGACGAGACCTATGTGGACCCGGACGCGCTCGTGGCCTGGTCCTCCGGGCTCAAGGTGAAGGGCAAGCGCAGCTTCAAGGCGTCGTCCCTGATCGGCCGGGGCAGCGGCGAGGCGTATCAGCTCGGCTTCTCCGGGCAGGGCTTCGTCGTCGTACAGCCCAGTGAGGACAGCACCGACCGGCTCCGGGCCCGGGGCTGAGGGGGAGGGACACCAGATGCAGAGCCCGCTTTTCGCCTTCACCGAGGCCCAGACGCAGGACCGCTACGCGCTCCAGAACCCGCATCTGCTGCGGGTCGCCCTGAGCGGCCATGAGGATGTGCTCGCCCGTAAGGGCAGCATGGTCGCCTATCAGGGGCTCATCGAGTTCGACGGCGAGTACCAGACGCCCGGGCAGCACAGGGCCCGGAGCCGCACCGGTGAGGGCCTGGACCTGATGCGCTGCTCCGGGCAGGGCACGGTCTACCTCGCCAACCTCGCCCAGCACATCCATGTGATGGACGTGGACCACGACGGGCTGACCGTCGACAGCTCCTATGTGCTCGCGATCGACTCCACGCTGCACTGGGAGTCGATCGCGGTGGACAGCCAGTTCGGGATCTCCGGGTCCGGCAAGTACAACCTCAACATCTCCGGCCAGGGCAAGGTCGCGCTGATGACCTCGGGGCAGCCGCTGCTGCTCCAGGTCACCCCGGACAAGTACGTCAACGCCGACGCGGACGCCATCGTCGCCTGGTCCAGCTCGCTGCGGGTCCAGATGCAGGCGCAGACGCACTCCTCGGGCGTCTGGCGGCGGCGCGGCAACACCGGCGAGGGCTGGGAGCTCAGCTTCCTCGGCCAGGGGTACGCCCTGGTGCAGCCCAGCGAGCTGCTCCCGCCGCAGAACGCGGTGGCCGGGGGCGGTATGGCCGCGCAGTTCGGCATGGGCCAGCAGGGCGCCCGCGGCCAGAACCAGGGCAACATCTTCAGCAACTGACCGAGGTCACCGCTGATGGACCACGGCGGCCGCGGACCCCTCGGGGCCGCGGCCGTCCCGCGTTCCAGCGGGCTCCTCGATTCCAGCAGGCTCCTCGATTCCAGCAGGCTCCTCGGAGCGGCCCGACGGGCTCCTCAGAGCAGCGCGCGGGTACGCGTCACCAGATGGCGCACCGACTCGTCGGCCACGTCCGCCACCCCGTCGTAGCCGAACCAGCGCAGATCCAGCGACTCGTCGCTGATCGCCGCCACCGCGCCCCGGGGCGCCACCGCCGCGTACTGGACGTCCAGATGCCAGGCACAGGGGGTCTGGTGCCGGTCGAGCCGCACCGGGCCGCCCGGCAGCAGCGTCAGCCCCTCGATCCCGGACTCCTCGGTGGCCTCGCGCAGCGCCGCGCCCGCGAGCGTGGCGTCGTCCGGCTCGCAGTGGCCGCCCATCTGGAGCCACATCCGCAGCTTCCGGTGCAGGGTGAGCAGCACCTGCCCCCGGTCCGGGTCGATCACCAGCGCGCTCGCCGTGATGTGCCCGTCCCCGCACGCCTTCCACATGCCGTCCGGATACGCGGCCAGATGGTCGCCGTACAGCCGTCGCAGCCGCTCCTGGGCGGCATCGGGCGCGGGCCACTCGGTGAGCACCCGCGCCGCGTCCTGGTGCAGACTCACTTCTCGCCGTCGCCCCGGTCGCCGCCCTCGCGGTCGTCCTCGCCGCCCTCGCGGCCCTTACGGAGGTCGGGACCCCCGGAGCCGCCCTTACGGTCCGCACCGCCGCTCGCCGCCTCGCCGAGCATCTTGTCCAGCTCGGAGAAGTCCAGCTGCTCGCCGTGGACGAAGCCGTCCGGGTCGTCGAGATCCTGTGCCGTCGGCAGCATGTCCGGGTGTGCCCAAAGACCGTCGCGCCCCTCCAGGCCGCGGGCGTCGGTGAGGGAGGCCCACAGCCGGGAGGCGTCCCGCAGCCGGCGCGGCCGCAGCTCCAGGCCGATCAGCGTGGCGAAGGTCTGCTCGGCGGGGCCGCCGCTCGCCCGGCGCCGCCGCAGCGTCTCGCGCAGGGCGTCGGCGGACGGCAGATGTGGCTTGGCGGCGGCGTGCACCACCGCGTCCACCCAGCCCTCCACCAGCGCCAGAGCGGTCTCCAGCCGTGCCAGCGCGGCCTTCTGCTCGGGGGTGTCCTCGGGCTGGAACATGCCCTGCTGAAGCGCTTCCTGCAGCTGCTCGGGGTGGGTCGGGTCGAGCTGGCCGACCGCGTCCTCCAGCTTGGCGGTGTCGACCTTGATGCCGCGGGCGTACCCCTCGACCGCGCCGAAGAGGTGCGAGCGCAGCCATGGCACATGGGCGAACAGCCGCTGGTGGGCCGCCTCACGCAGCGCCAGGTACAGCCGGACCTCTTCCTTGGGCACGCCGAGGCCGGAGCCGAGCGCCGCGATGTTGACCGGCAGCAGGGCCGCCTTGCCCGCCGGGCCCAGCGGCAGCCCGATGTCGGTCGAGCCGACCACCTCGCCGGCCAGCACGCCCAGCGCCTGCCCGATCTGGGTGCCGAACATGGCGCCGCCCATCGAGCGCATCATCCCGAGCAGCGGGCCGGCCATGGCCTGCATCTCCTCGGGCAGCACGTCACCCATGGCGGCGCCGACGCGCTCGGCGACCGGGTCCACCAGGTCCTTCCACACCGGCAGGGTCGCCTCGACCCATTCGGCGCGGCTCCAGGCCACCGCGGTCCCCGAGCCCGAGGGCAGCGAGGTGACGCCGTCCAGCCACAGGTCCGCGAGCCGCACGGCCTCCTGGACCGCGGCGCGGTCGGCGGGGCCGACGCTCTCGTCCTTGCTGCCGTCGGCGGTGCCGCGCGCGACGGTCTGGCGGGCGATGTCCTTGGCCATGTCCCAGTTCACCGGGCCGCCCTCGTACGAGAGCATCTGCCCGAGCTGCTGGAAGGCGGCGCCCAGGTCGCCCGGGTTCAGCGAACCGAACATCGCGGCGAACGGATTGTCCGCGCCGCCCGCTCCGCCGGGGCCGCCGAACCCGAAGGGATTCGCGGGGCCCTGCTCGCCGCCCTGGCCGCCCTTCTTCTTGCCGTCGTCGCCGTCCTCCGGCTCCTCCGGCGGAAGGCCGAATCCGAATGGGGTGTCACTCACGGGTTTCCTCGGCTCGTTGGGCCACCGGCCCCGGGCCGGTGGCGGATGCCCGACATCACCACCCAGCCTAGACACCTCGCCGGTTTCCGGGCTCGGTGCTTCGCTGATCGCCGCCCTGCGGCAGGATGGACGTCACCTGGTACGTATGCGTGCATGCGCTGCGTACTGAAGACAACCGCTGGAGACGCCCGGTGAGTTCCCCAGACCGAGAAGTTCGCGCTGCGCGAAACGATACGGCTCGTACCACACGACGACCCGTCGTGGCGGTGACCGGTGCCGCCTCGGGCCCAGGTGCCCTGCTCACGCAGCGGCTCGCGGAGTCCGAAGAGGTCAAGCAGGTCCTGGCCATCGACGAGCGCCGCGGTGAGGTGACCGAGGCGCAGTGGCATGTGCTGGACGTCCGCGATCCGGCCATCGCCGAGAAGCTGCGCGGCGCCGACGTGGTGGTCCACCTCGCCGTCGACCTGGATCTGGGCACGGACGCCGCCGCCCGCACCGCCTACAACGTGCGCGGCACCCAGACCGTGCTGACGGCCGCCGCCGCGGCCGGGGTGCGCCGGGTGGTGCTGTGCACGTCCGCGATGGTCTACGGGGCGCTCCCCGACAACGCCGTGCCGCTCGCCGAGGACGCGGAGCTGCGGGCGACCGCCGAGGCCACCGGCGTCGGCGACCTCCTGGAGATCGAGCGGCTCGGGGAGCGCGCGCCGCGGGCGCATCCGGGGCTGAATGTGACCGTGGTGCGCCCGGCGCTGCTGGTCGGCGGCACGGACACCGCGCTCACCCGCTACTTCGAGTCACCAAGGCTGCTGGTCGTCGCCGGATCCCGTCCCACCTGGCAGTTCTGCCATATGGACGACCTGGTCGGCGCGCTGGAGTACGCCGCCCTGGAGAAGGTCGAGGGGGAACTGTCGGTCGGGTGCGAGGGCTGGCTGGAGCAGGAGGAGGTCGAGGAGCTGTCCGGGATCCGGCGCATGGAGCTGCCCTCGGCGGTCGCCCTGGGCGCCGCCTCCCGGCTGCACCGGCTGGGTCTGACGCCGTCCCCGGCGGGCGATCTCGCGTACACGATGCACCCCTGGGCGGTCAGCGGCAGCAGGCTGCACGCGGCGGGCTGGCGGCCGCGCTGGACCAACGAGGAGGTCCTGGCGGAGCTGCTGGACGAGGTCGCCGGCCGCCATACGGTCGCGGGGCGGCGTCTCGGCCGTAAGGACGCCACGACGCTCGGCGCCGCGGGGGCGACCGTGGCCCTGGTGGGCACCGCGGCGATCGTGCGCCGCGCCCGTAAGGCGCGCCGCCGAGCCTGAGACAGCCGCCGAGCCAGAGACAAAGGCCCCGGAAGAAGTTTTCCGGGATCCGGTAGTCCGGTGGCTCCATTGATTCCCCGAGGGCGGGACGGTACGGCACGATGGACGACATGGCACATTCGTACGATCACCCCGGCGAGCTCGCGGCCGCCCACCCCATCCGGCTGCTCGCCGTCCGTGACACGCCCTTGTCCGTGGACGAGGTGTTCGGGGCGGTGGGCGATGCCGCGGCGGGAGGCACGGCGCTGTTCGTGGGCACTGTGCGCAACCACGACGGAGGCGCGGAGGTCGGCGCCCTCGGCTACTCCGCGCACCCGACCGCCGAGGCCGAGCTGCGCCGGGTGGCGGAGAAGGTCGTGGCCGACTTCCCGGTACGCGCGCTGGCCGCCGTGCACCGGGTGGGCGATCTGGTGATCGGTGATCTGGCCGTGGTGGTGGCCGTCTCCTGCCCGCACCGCGCGGAGGCGTTCGCGGCCTGCCGCCGGCTGATCGACGACCTCAAGAGCGAGGTCCCGATCTGGAAGCACCAGACCTTTGCGGACGGTACCGAGGAGTGGGTGGGCGCGTAGGAGGAGTGGGTGGGCGCGTAGCGCCTCGTTGAGGGGTGGTGGTCGGGCGACGGGAGGGCGGGTCGGCGCGTAGCGGGAATGCGCATGCGCATGGGGGCACGGAAGGGTGTACTCCGCTTGCGTAACCCCCACCCTGCCGTAAGCGTTGAGCTGGCAGAGGATTAATCTGCTCATCTGTCAGTCGCGGTCCTGAACCGCGATTTTTCAAGGGGTCGGGAGGCTGCTGTGGCTGCGCTTCTCTGGTTGCTGATTCCGTTGTTCGCGGCGATAGGCGCGGCGATATACGCCGGCATAGCCGCCCGGGCCGGCAAACGGAAGTCCGGGGGGGATGTAGCTGAGCTGGCCGGATACGCCCGCTTCCGCGAAGCGATGGAGCGCCGGCCCTCCGATTCGGACGCCGCGGCCTGAGCCGCAGCCCCGTCCGCGCCGCCCCTCGTACGGACGGCCCCGACGGTGGACTGACGGACGCGTCCCGTACTGTCGTTCCATGCCACGCCGCACTGCGACGATGCTCGCCTCCCTTCTGATGCTGATCGCGCTGCTGTGCGCCGGAGTGCTGATCCCGGTGCCGTACGCGGAGATGTCGCCCGGGCCGACGTACAACACCCTGGGTGAGCACAACGGGGAGTGCGTGCTCCAGATCTCCGGCCGTAAGAGCTGTGAGACCACCGGCGGGCACCTGAACATGACCACGGTCCGGGTCACCGGCTCCGAGTACCGGATGAACCTCGTGGAGGCCGTCTACGGCTGGCTGGCGCATGATGACGTGGTCGTGCCGCACAGCACCCTCTACCCGGACGACAAGACCCCGGACCAGGTGGACCAGCAGAACGCCGAGGAGTTCACCCAGTCCCAGGAGACCGCCAAGGTCGCGGCGTTGCGGGCGCTGAAGAAGCCGGTCACCGCGCATGTCATCGTCGGCGCCGTGCAGAAGGGCGCTCCGGCCCAGGGCGAGCTGCACGCGGGCGATGTGATCAAGTCGGTGGACGGCACGGCGGTGCGCGAGCCCGATGACGTGGCCAAGCTCGTCACCAAGCACAAGCCGGGCCAGAAGGTGGTCTTCTCGGTGGTCCCGGCCAAGAACGTGGCGGCGGCGGAGAAGAGCGGCAAGCAGCCCACCGGCGAGGAGCGCGTCACGATCACCACCACGAAGGCGGACAAGGGCCCGGCCCGCGCCATCGTGGGCATCCAGGCCGGTGTCGACTACACCTTCCCGTTCCGGATCGACATCAAGCTGGCGGACGTGGGCGGGCCCAGCGCGGGTCTGATGTTCGCGCTGGGGATCGTGGACCGGCTCTCGCCCGGCGACCTCACCGGCGGGAAGTTCATCGCGGGCACCGGGACGATCGACGACAAGGGCACGGTCGGCCCGATCGGCGGCATCGAGATGAAGACGATCGGCGCGCGCGAGGCGGGCGCCCGCTACTTCCTCACGCCCAAGGAGAACTGCGCGGCCGCCGCCAAGGACGTGCCGAGCGGGCTGCGGCTGGTGAAGGTGCACACCATCGACGAGGCCCTTACGGCGCTCGAGAAGATCCGTAAGGGGGACACCGCCGGTCTGCCGAAGTGCACGACGGGCTGAGCGGCGCCCCCCGTTGCGGGGATCAGGTCGCGGGGATCAGGCCGCGGGGGTCAGTCGGTGGCGAAGGTGGCGGCGAGCGCGTCCGCCAGGCCCGGCACCAGACCGGCCCCGGTGAGCACCTCGGTCGGGGAATCCTTCTCCCGCAGCCGCAGGGCCGACTCGCGCGCGCCGTCCCGCAGCACGGCCACGGTCATCCGGACCTCCTGGCGGTCCGGGTGGTCGGCGACCCACTTGGCCAGCGCCGCCTCGTCCAGGCCCTCGGGCACGGAGTTCTCGGCGGACGGCGGCAGCATCTGCCGCTCCACGGTCAGGGCGCAGCCGGTCACCGCGTCCGGCCAGGCGATGGTGGCGAGGAACTCGTCCAGCGGGGCGCCGGAGGGCAGCTCGTCCTGCTCGATGGGGGTCAGGGAGACGATCTCCTCGCCGCCCTCGTCAAGGCCGAGCTGAGCGGCGAGGCCGGGCTCCTCGGTGCGCAGCCGGGCGGTGTCGACAAGGGCGAAGAGCCGGGCGGGCTGGTCCCAGCCGAGCCCCGAGGCGTAGTCGTCGATTTCGAGTACGGCTCGGGTCAAGGGATTCGAGGCCAGCGGGTCGGTGCCGGGGGTTGCGTTGGACATGGTTCATATCGTGCCCTGTTCGGACCCGGAAACGGGAACTGAGTAAAGCCTGAGTAAGTTGCAACAGGTGGGCCCTGGAGTTCAGGGTTCCTCAATCGACAGCGAACTTCGAGGTGCGCACCTTGGCTTTCCAGATGCCGGACCGCGGCGGAGGCCCGACAGGGCCGCGGGTGAGAGTCGGCCGTCCGTCCCGGCGTGCCAGGACCCTGCTCATGACCCTGGGCGTGCTGGCCGTGTTGGCCATGCTCTTTGTCATGTTTGCCGGATTTTGGACGGATTGGCTCTGGTATCGCTCGCTTCATTACTCTTCTGTCTTCAGTACCACCCTGAAGACGAAGATCGGGCTGTTCTTCGTCTTCGGCGTGCTCATGGCCACGGCCGTCGGGATCAACATCTGGCTGGCCCACCGGCTGCGACCGCCGCTGAGCGCGATGTCCATGGAGCAGCAGAGCCTGGACCGCTACCGGATGGGCATCGCCCCGTTCAAGAAGTGGGTGCTGCTCGCGGTCACCGCCCTGGTGGGACTGATCGCGGGCGCCTCGGCGGCCGGTCAGTGGCGCATCTGGCTGCTGTGGGTCAACGGGGTGCCGTTCGGCCAGAAGGACCCGCAGTTCCACAAGGACGTGGCCTTCTACGCCTTCGATCTGCCCTGGTACCGCTTCCTGCTGAGCTTCGGCTTCGCGGCCACGGTGCTCTCGCTGATCGCCGCGGCCCTGGTGCACTACCTCTACGGGGGCCTGCGGGTCACCAGCCCCGGCGCCCGCGCGACCGCCGCGGCCACCGGCCATCTGTCGGTGCTGCTGGGCGTCTTCGTGGCGCTCAAGGCGGTGGCGTACTGGCTGGACCGCTACGGCCTCGCGGTGAAGTCCAGTGACTTCAAGGCGACGGGCAACTGGACGGGTCTGCGCTATGTGGACGCCAACGCGTATCTGCCCGCGAAGACGATCCTGTTCTGCATCGCGGCGATCTGCGCGGTGCTGTTCTTCGCCACGCTGTGGCGGCGCACCTGGCAGCTGCCGGTCATCGGCTTCGGGCTGATGGTGCTGTCGGCGATCCTGATCGGCGGGCTCTACCCGGCGATCGTCCAGAAGTTCCAGGTCCAGCCGAACGAGCAGGCCAAGGAGGCGCCGTACATCCAGAAGAACATCGAGGCCACGCGCAAGGCGTACGGCATCGATGACTCCAAGGTGGCGGACTACTCCGGCAAGAACGACAGCGACGGCGGCGGCGACAAGCTCCGTAAGGACGCCAATACGACGGCCAGTTACCGGCTGATCGACCCCAGCGTCATCTCGCCGACCTTCCAGCAGCTCCAGCAGGAGCGTAAGTACTACCAGTTCCCCTCGACGCTCGACGTCGACCGCTACAAGGGCGCCGACGGCAAGGACCAGGACACCGTCGTCGGGGTGCGCGAGCTGAACCTCGACGGCATCCCCAAGCGGAACTGGATCAACGATCACTTCACCTACACCCATGGCTACGGCATGGTGGCGGCGAAGGGCACCACGACCGACCCCAACGCGGACCCGGCCGGCTCGCCGGACTTCACCGAGTCGGGGCTGCCCACCAAGGGCTCCAGCGGCGGCGGTGTCGGCACCTACAAGCAACAGGTCTACTACGGCGAGAAGACCGACCAGTACTCGATAGTCGGTGGCCCCCAGAAGGAGCTCGACTACGAGAAGAACGGCGAGCGGACCACCAGCTACAAGGGCAAGAGCGGGGTCAGCCTCTCCAACCCGGTCAACCGCGCCGCCTACGCGGTGGCGTTCGGCGAGCCCCAGATCCTCTACTCGGGCGCGATCGGGGACGGTTCGCGGATCCTGTACAACCGCACCCCCAAGGAGCGCGTCGAGAAGGTCGCCCCCTGGCTGACCATCGACGGCGACGCCTATCCGGCCGTGGTCCATGGCCGGATCAAGTGGGTCGTGGACGCCTACACCACGACCAACGGCTATCCGTACGCCTCGCGGACGACCCTGGGCGACAGCACGGCCGACTCGCTGAGCGACGGGGACCGCTCGGTGGTCGCGCAGCAGAACAAGGTCAACTACATCCGCAACTCGGTCAAGGCGACCGTGGACGCCTATGACGGCACCGTCAAGCTCTACGAGTGGGACTCCAAGGACCCGGTCCTGAAGACCTGGGAGAAGGCTTTCCCGGGCACGGTCGAGCCCAAGGAGAAGATCAGCCCAGAGCTGATGGAGCATCTGCGGTATCCGCAGGACCTGTTCAAGGTCCAGCGCGAGCTGCTGACCCGCTACCACGTCACCGATCCCACGCAGTTCTACAGCGGCAGTGACGCCTGGCAGGTGCCCGAGGACCCGACCCACAAGGAGGGGAACGCGGTACCGCCGTACTACCTGAGCATGAAGATGCCCGATCAGCAGGGGCAGACGTTCTCGCTGACGACGACCTTCACCCCCAACGGGCGTCCCAACCTGGGGGCGTTCATGTCGATCGACGCGGATGCCAACAGTAAGGACTACGGCACGATAAGACTGTTGAAGGTCACCTCCAATGTGCCCGGTCCACAACAGGTGCAGAGCGAGCTCAACGGTGATCCGGAGGTCGCCGAGTTCGTCCGGAACCTGAGAGGCACCGACTCCGACATCGAGTACGGCAATCTGCTCACCGTGCCACTCGACAACGGCTTCCTCTATATCGAGCCGGTCTACGCCCGCGGTGGCAGCGCCAACTACCCGCTGTTGAAGAAGGTCGGCGTCTCCTACGGCAAGGAGACGGTCTTCAAGGACACCCTGGGTGAGGCCCTGGACGCCGTCTTCGGCGAGTCGTCCGAACAGCGGCCACCGGGCGACGGCGGCCAGGAGGAACCGCCGTCGAGCTCCAACCCGACGGTGAAGGAGGCCCTCAAGGACGCCTCGGACGCCTATCAGGACGCCCAGGACGCCCTCCAGAAGCAGCCGCAGGACTGGGAGGCGTACGGCAGGGCCCAGGAGGATCTGAAGGACGCGCTGGACCGCGCCGCCAAGGCGGAGAACAAGGCGGCCGGCGACAAGGGGCAGCAGCAGAACCAGCCACGGAGCCAGAGCGCCGCCGGCGGTTCCGACAAGAAGGGCGGCTGACCCCTGACGACCTGCGAGAACGGCCGGGCGGCCGGCCCCTCGCGCCGTGGTACGGTGGTTGCACCACGGCGCGGGGTGGAGCAGCTCGGTAGCTCGCTGGGCTCATAACCCAGAGGTCGCAGGTTCAAATCCTGTCCCCGCTACTGACACACGAGGCCCGGATCCGCAAGGATCCGGGCCTCGTTGTGTGTTGTGTGAGCGTCCACTCGGGGAATGCCGATACAAGCGTTTGGGTTGTCTCTCTGTGGGCATGTCGACAAAACGCTGAAGTGACCTCCTCGGCTGCGGTATACCAGGTGTACGCCGGATGCCGGGTGATGTCACGATGGGATTTATGGGGGACAGGGTCAGTCTGTTGGAGACAGGGCGTTTTGCGCACGCGCACGACGATGCCGAGGAGGAGACCCGGCACCGTCGTGCCGCCGAGGGCGGTGACACCGCCGCGATGAGCGCGCTCGGCGCGCTGCTGCTGCGCCGCGGCGACCTCGACGGCGCCGAACCGCAGCTGCGGGGGGCCACCGCGGCGGGCGATCGCGCCGCCGCCAACAACCTCGGCGTTCTGCTGCACCAGCGCGGCTATGCCGACGAGGCCGCCGGCTGGTGGCGCATAGCCGCCGTCGCCGGATCCCCCGCCGCGGCCCACGCCCTGGGCCGCCATCACCGTGAGCGGGGCGACGAGCCCGCCGCCGAGTACTGGCTGCGCCAGTCCGCCGAGTCCGGCCACACCCTGGGCGCGTACGCGCTGGGCGATCTGCTGGAGCACCGCAGCGACATCGGGGCCGAGCGCTGGTTCCGCACGGCCGCCGAGCGCGGCCACCGCGAGGCCGCGTACCGCCTCGCCCGCATCCTGGACGACCGTGGCGACGAGGGGGACGAGCCGGCGGCCGAGCGCCGCCGTGGCGCCGACGGCGGCGGCCGGGAGGAGGCCGAGCAGTGGTACCGGCAGGCCGCCGCGCGCGGCCACCGGCGCGCCGCCCTCCACCTCGGCACGCTGCTGGAGAAGCGAGGTGAGACCAAGGAGGCCGGGCGCTGGTACCTGATGTCCGCCAAGGACGGCGAGGCCCGGGCCGCCTGCGCGCTGGGCTTCCTGCTGCGTGACGCGGGCGACACCGACAGCGCCGCCGTCTGGTGGCACCGGGCGGCCCAGGACGGCGACGGCAACGCCGCCAACGCGCTGGGCGCGCTCCACGCCGACCGCGGCGAGACCCAGACCGCCGAGCGCTGGTACCGCGCCGCGCTCGACGCCGGGGACATCAACGGTGCCTACAACCTCGGGCTGCTCTGCGCCGAGCAGGGCCGCACCGCCCAGGCCGAGCAGTGGTACCGCCGCGCCGCCTACGCGGGCCACCGCGAGGCCGCCAACGCCGTCGCCGTGATGCTGCTGCAGCGCGGCGACGCGGCGGGCGCCGAGCCGTGGTTCTCCAAGGCGGCCGAGGCGGGCAGCGTCGACGCCGCGTTCAACCTGGGGATCCTGCACGCGGGCCGGGGCGAGGACCGGGCGGCCCGGCAGTGGTACGAGCGGGCCGCCGCCGCCGGGCACACCGAGGCCGCGCTGCAGGTCGGCCTCGCCCTCCAGCGGGAGGGCGACCTCCAGGGCGCCGAGCGCCATCTGCGCTGCGCCGCGGGCGGCGGCAGCGCCGAGGGCGCCTTCCGGCTGGCCGCGCTGCTGGACCGCTCCTCGGTCGGCGGCGAGCCGGCGACCGGCACCGGCTTCGGCAGCTCGTCCGGGACGCGCTTCCCGACCCCGCCGCCGGACGACGGCTCCGGGCCGCACGTCCCCGAGTACGAGGAGTGGTACGAGCGCGCCGCCCGCCAGGGCCACCGGCGGGCCCAGGTGCGGGTGGGCATGTTCGCGGCCGCGCGCGGCGATGTGGTCGAGGCCGCCCGCTGGTACCGCATGGCCGCCGAGGCGGGCAGCAGCAATGGCGCGTTCAACCTGGGGCTGCTGCTGGCCCGCGAGGGCAGCGAGCCGGAGGCCGCCCTGTGGTGGACGCGTGCCGCCGAGTCGGGGCACGGCCGGGCCGCGCTGCGGCTCGCGCTGCTGGCGGCCCGTCGCGGGGCACTCGCCGAGGGGCAGCGCTGGTGTGCGCGGGCGGTCGAGCTGGGGCCCGCGGAGGTCGCCGAGCGCGCGGCCCGGCTGCGAGAGGCGCTCCAGCAGGAGCTCACGGCCTGAGCGCTCTGCCAGAGCGTCCTGCCTGAGCGCTCCGCCTGAGCGCTTCGCTGGAAGGGCCCCGGCCTGCCGTCGATCGTCCGCGGCGGCGTCGTGGCTGGTCGCGCCCACGCAGCGGGGCCCCTCGGTAACCGGTTTGCTCCTGCTGCCCACCCCGGGTTAAGGTTGCTACACAACGACGCGGGGTGGAGCAGCTCGGTAGCTCGCTGGGCTCATAACCCAGAGGTCGCAGGTTCAAATCCTGTCCCCGCTACCACGACGAAGGCCCGGATCCTCCAGGATCCGGGCCTTTCGTCTGTCGCGGCCTTACGGTCGCCGTCACGGGCCTTACGGTCGCTGTCGCGGCCTTACGGTCGTGATCCGCGCCGCTCGCGCCGCGCCCCGCGGGTCTCAGGCGGCGCAGTCGGGGCACAGTCCCCGGTACGTCACCTCGACTGCGGAGATCGCGAAGCCGTAGCGCTCCCGCGTGGGCAGGTCGGCGAGCGGGTCGCCGGAGGGGTGGACATCGCGGATCGTGCCGCAGCGCGCGCACACCAGGTGCTGATGCGCGTGATGCGCGTTCGGGTCGTAGCGCTTGGCTCTGCCGTCCGTGCTGACCTCGATCACCTCGCCGAGCGTGACGAGCTCGCCGAGGGTGTTGTACACGGTCGCGCGGGAGATCTCGGGCAGTCGCTCGGCCGCCAGCGCGTGGACTTCTTCGGCGGTGTAGTGCACGTGGTCCCCGTCGAGGACCTCGGCGACGACACGCCGCTGCGCCGTCAGCCTCCAGCCGCGTCCCCTGAGCCGTTCCAGCAGGTCACTCATGCCATTCACCTATCAGTCAGATAAGGACAAGGGTAGCAGCGGACGAGTCCTTGACCAGACCCGGTACGAGTCTCAAAGCCATCTTGACTTAGACAATGTCCAATGTAGGATCGAGCCCAGCTCCAGACCAAGGGACAGAATGCGAGTACGCAGGAGGCGCACGTGACGGTCCAGGACAACATCACTGGTCCGCTGACCACGGAGTCCGGGGCTCCGGTGGCGGACAACCAGAACAGCGAGACGGCGGGCGTCGGCGGTCCGGTCCTCATCCAGGACCAGCACCTGATCGAGAAGCTCGCCCACTTCAACCGCGAGCGGATCCCGGAGCGGATCGTGCATGCGCGGGGCGCCGGTGCGTACGGCACCTTCACCGTGACCGCGGATGTGACGGAGTACACCCGCGCGGCGTTCCTCTCCGAGGTCGGCAAGCAGACCGAGACGTTTCTGCGCTTCTCGACGGTGGCCGGCAGCCTCGGCTCGGCGGACGCGGTGCGCGACCCGCGCGGTTTCGCGCTGAAGTTCTACACCGAGGACGGCAACTACGACCTGGTCGGGAACAACACCCCGGTGTTCTTCATCAAGGACGGCATCAAGTTCCCCGACTTCATCCACACCCAGAAGCGCGACCCGTACACCGGTTCGCAGGAGGCGGACAACGTCTGGGACTTCTGGGGGCTCTCGCCCGAGACCACCCACCAGGTGACCTGGCTGTTCGGCGACCGCGGCATCCCCGCCTCGTACCGCCACATGAACGGCTACGGTTCGCACACCTACCAGTGGAACAACGCCGCGGGCGAGGTCTTCTGGGTGAAGTACCACTTCAAGACCGACCAGGGCATCAAGAACCTCACCGCCGCCGAGGCGGCCGAGACCTCCGGCCTGGACCCCGACAGCCACCAGCGCGATCTGCGCGAGGCCATCGAGCGGGGTGACTTCCCGACCTGGACCGTGCAGGTGCAGATCATGCCGGCGGCCGACGCGGCGGACTACCGCTTCAACCCGTTCGACCTGACCAGGATCTGGCCGCACGAGGACTACCCGCCGATCGAGATCGGCAAGCTGGAGCTCAACCGCAACCCGCGGAACATCTTCGCCGAGGTCGAGCAGTCGGCCTTCTCGCCCGCCCACTTCGTGCCGGGCATCGGCCCGTCCCCGGACAAGATGCTCCAGGGCCGCCTGTTCGCGTACGGCGACGCCCACCGCTACCGCGTCGGCATCAACGCCGACCACCTGCCGGTGAACCGTCCGCACGCGGCGGAGGCGCGCACGTACGGCCGGGACGGCTTCATGTACGACGGCCGTCACGCGGGCGCCAAGAACTACGAGCCCAACAGCTTCGGCGGCCCGGCCGAGACCGGCCAGGCGCTGTGGCAGCCGTCCCCGGTGTCCGGACGGACCGGGGGCCACGAGGCCCCCTCGCACGCCGAGGACGACGACTTCGTCCAGGCGGGCAACCTCTACCGGCTGATGTCGGACGACGAGAAGGAGCGCCTGATCGAGAATCTGGCGCAGTCCATCGCCACGGTCTCCCGCGATGACATCGCACAGCGGGCGATCGAGAACTTCCGCAAGGCGGACGCCGACTACGGCAAGCGGCTGGAGACCGCGGTCCAGGCCCTGCGCGGCTGACGGACGCTTGTCGTATTGACCGAAGAGGCCGGACGCCGTTGGGCTCCGGCCTCTTCGTTTGCCGGTCGGTGTGCCGGTTGGTGTGCCGTTTTGTGTGCCGGGCGCGGTGCGCCAGGCCCTTACGCCGGTACGGGCTGGGGCGCCGGGGCCCAGCAGCGGATGATGTCGCGCACGGACACCACTCCGACCGGGTCGCCCGCGTCGAGGACGATCAGATGGCGGAAGCCGCCCTGGGACATCGCGCGGGCCGCCTCGTCCAGCGTCCACCCGGGGGCGGCGAAGACGACATCGGCGGTGGTGTGGTCGTGTGCGGCCTCCTGGTCGGGGTCCTGGCCCGCCCCCAGGGAGTTGAGGATGTCGCGCTCGGTGAGAATCCCCAGGCCGCTGGTGTCGGGATCGAGCACGATGGCCGATCCCACCCGGCGGTCCGACATCAGCCGGGCGGCCTGGCGGAGCGTATGAGCGGGGCCGATGGTGAGGACCACCGAGCTCATGGCGTCACGGACGTGCATGGGCATGGATGGAGCCACCTCCTTGGTGAATCCCAGATCCCATTAGAGAAAGGATTCACAAGTTCACAAGGTCCTGGATTCTCATGTTCACATGCCTTGGTGGGTCCAACAAGGGCGCGCGGAAGCCGATCTGCCGCTTGAGCGCGCCCCGCGCTCCGGTTCATGCTCCGGCCAGCCCCGGAAGGCCGCTCAGGGCCGCAGGTAGTCCAGCATCACCCCGTGCAGCAGCCCATTGGACGCCGCCGCGTCGCCGCTGTTCGGGCCCGGTACGCCATCGAGTCCGGTGAAGCGGCCGCCCGCTTCCTGGACGATCACCGCGTTGGCCGCCATGTCCCACAGCGACAATTCCGGTTCGGCGCAGATGTCCACCGAGCCCTCGGCCACCATCATGTACGGCCAGAAGTCGCCGTAGCCACGGGTGCGCCAGCAGGCGCGGGTGAGATCGAGGAAGCCGTTCAGCCTGCCGCGCTCCTCCCAGCCGCTGAGCGAGGAGTACGCGAACGAGGCGTCGGACAGGTTGCTCACCTTCGAGACCGCGAGCCGGCTCGCGGAGGACAGGCTGCGCCCGGTGTACGCCCCGAGCCCCTCGGCGGCCCACCAGCGCCGTCCCAGCGCCGGTGCGGAGACCACCCCTACCACCGGCCGGTCGCCGCCCTCACCGCGCTCCATGAGGGCGATCAGGGTGGCCCAGACGGGGACCCCGCGTACGTAGTTCTTGGTGCCGTCGATCGGGTCGACCACCCAGCGCCGCGGACCGCTGCCCTCGCTGCCGAACTCCTCGCCGAGCACCGCGTCGCGCGGCCGGGCGCGCTGGAGCGAGGTGCGGATCAGCTCCTCGGCCGCCTTGTCGGCCTCGCTCACCGGCGTCATATCGGGTTTTGTCTCGACCTTGAGGTCGAGCGCCTTGAACCGCTCCATCGTGGTCGCGTCGGCGGCGTCGGCGAGAACATGGCCGAGACGCAGGTCATCGTGGTAGTCGGGCATGGCCGAACAGTATCGACAGGAAAAGACGCGGAGCTACACGACTCCACAACGACCAGGGGACTTCGGCTGGACGGCCCGCACGTGCGGGGCTCTTGCGCGGGGCTCTTGACTTCATCTGGCGGTCCGTCAATTCTGTCGGGCACATGCCGGGGGCCGGGAGGCGGCGATGCCCGCTCTGGGAGGCGACGATGCCCGCAGCGCGTGAATCCTTACTCGACGCGGCCTTCACCGCGCTCGAGCGCCGTCCGTGGGCGAGGGTGAAGATGTCCGAGGTCGCGGCGGCGGCCGGGGTCTCCCGGCAGACCCTCTACAACGAGTTCGGCAGCAAGGAGGGCCTCGCCCGCGCTCTGGTGCGGCGCGAGGCCGACGCGTATCTGCGCGGGGTCGAGCGGGCGCTGTCCGGGGTGTCCGGCGCGGCGGCCCCCAGGGAGCGGCTGGCCGCCGCGGCGGTGTGGACGGTCCGTTCGGCGACCGAGAACCCGCTGGTGCGGGCGGTGCTCACGGGCTGCTGGAACGAGCGGCTGCCGACGTCCGTGACGTCCGTGACGTCCGTAAGGGCGGCACCGCCGGGGGAGCCGGAGCCGCTGCCCGCGCCGGGCGAGCTGATCGGCGAGGCGCGGGACCGGGCGGTGCGGCTGCTGGAGGGCGACTGGCCGCCCGGCGCGGTCGAGCTGCCGCTTGCCTGTGAGGCGGTTGCCAGGCTGGCCCTGTCGTACGTGGTGTCGCCTGCCCCGGCGGCGGATGTGGCCCGTATGGTGCGCACCGTGCTTGCCTGAGCCGGCCCGGGGGGTACGGGGCGCCTGGCGGATCGTGCCGCCTGGCGGATCGTGCCGCCTGCGGCGGGCATTTCCCCTCCCCGCCCCTTCCCTCAACTGGGGCTCCGCCCCAGCCCCCGGGACCCGGGGGCGAAGCCCCTGCCACGTGGCGGAGCCGCATGGCGATGCTTTCCCCTACCCGCCCCTTCCCGACACCTGACGATATGCGGCTCCGGCCGCGTGGGGGGCTCCGCCCCTGGACCCCGCCATGCGGCGCGGAGCCCCGCCATGCGGCGCGGAGCCCCGCCATGCGGCGCGGAGCCGCGTATCGATGCCGCGAGAAGGGGCGGTGCCCCCGCCGCGTGGCGCGGAGGCGCATGTCGATGCCGATGGAAGGGGCGGAGGCCCGGTTCGGGGTCCGGGGCGGAGCCCCACCGCGCGGCGGAGCCGCATATCGATGCCGGGGTCTGGGGCGGAGCCCCAGTTTCGGGAAGGGGCGGGGAGGGGAACGGCCCGCCGCAGGCGTCGGGATCCGTCCGCCACTCCCCAAGGGGCCCATGGGCTCAGTGGGCCGAGCCGGAGAGCTGGAGTCCTATCACGCCGACGATCACCAGCGTGATGGAGATGACCTTGAGCGTGGAGACGAGGTCGCCGAGGAAGACCATGCCGTAGATCGCGGTCCCGGCGGCCCCGATCCCCGTCCACACCGCGTACGCGGGCCCCACGTCGAGCTTCTTCAGGGACAGCGTCAGCAGCCCGAAGCTGCCGAGTGCGAACGCGCAGAAGGCGATGGTCGGCCAGAGGCGGGTGAAGCCGTGTGAGAGCTTGAGGCAGACGGCGAAGCCGGTTTCGAGTAGCCCGGCGACGACGACCAGCAGCCACGCCATAGAGATGCCCTCCCGTGCCGCCGTGGGCTGCCGTCGCCCGGGGCATCCCCGGTCGCCTGGATTGCTTGATGTGATTATCCATTTACCGCCCGGATGGAGCGGCAAACACGCTCCCCAGGGGTGTCCGGTGGATCGTGACGCCTGCGGCGGGTTGTTCCCCTCCCCGCCCCTTCCCACGCAGCGTCGATGTGCGGCTCCGCCGCGTGGGCGACCGGCCACGACGGCGCCGCAGGCGATCGACGGCAGGTCGGGGCGCTTTCGCGGGGCAGGGCACTTTCACAGGTCAGGGCGGTTCCAGCGGAGCGCTTAGTCGCCCTCCCGCCGCTCGCGGGTGGCCAGCAGCCGCCGCAGGGAGTAGAGCCGGGCCGGTTCGGCGTGGCCGTCGGCCACCCACTGGTCCAGCGCGCAGTCCGGCTCGTCGTGGCTGCAGGCGCGCGGACAGCCCTCGGTGCCAGGCTCCAGGTCCGGGAAGGCGTGGATGACCCGCGCCGGGTCCACGTGGTGCAGCCCGAAGGACCGTACGCCCGGGGTGTCGATCACCCACCCCTTGGCGTCCGGCAGGGGCAGCGCGAGCGCGGAGGTGGTGGTGTGGCGGCCGCGGCCGGTGACCGCGTTCACCCGGCCGGTGGCCCGCTGGCGGTCCGGGACCAGCGCGTTCACCAACGTGGTCTTGCCCACGCCCGAGTGGCCGACGAAGACGGTGATCCGGTCCGTCAGCCGCTCCCGCACCTGGTCGGCGGCGTCGCCGTCGGCCAGTTCGTCGCGGCTGGTGACGACATAGGGGACGCCGAGCGCCTCATAGGTCTTCAGCATGTCGTCGGCGGGCGCCAGATCGGACTTGGTGAGGACGAGCAGCGGCTCCAGGCCCGCGTCGAAGGCGGCCACCAGACACCGGTCGATCAGCCGCGGGCGCGGCTCGGGATCGGCCAGGGCGGTCACGATCGCGAGCTGGTCGGCGTTGGCGACCACCACCCGCTCGTACGGATCGTCGTCGTCGGCGGTCCGGCGCAGGACGGAGGAGCGCTCCTCGACCCGGACGATCCGGGCGAGCGTGTCCTTGTCGCCGGAGAGATCCCCGACGACCGCGACCCGGTCGCCGACCACGACGCCCTTACGGCCGAGTTCGCGGGCCTTCATGGCGGTGATGGTGCGGTCCTCGACCAGGACCGTGAGCCGGCCGCGGTCGATCGTCAGCACGAATCCCTCGGCGGCGTCCTCGTGTTTGGGGCGGATGTTGGTGCGCGGCCGGTTGCCCTTGCGGTTGGGGCGGATCCGAACGTCGTCCTCGTCGGTGTGCTTGCCGTAGCGGCGCATGAGTCCAGGCTCTCAGGATCTCCGCGCCGAGGTCGTCGTCGCGTCGAGCATGCCGGTCCACAGACCGGGGAAGTCGGGGAGGGTCTTGGCGGTGGTCGCCACGTTCTCGACCTGCACGCCGTCGACGGCCAGGCCGAGCACTGCGGCGGCGGTGGCCAGCCGGTGGTCCTCGTAGGTGTGGAAGATCCCGCCGTGCAGCGGGCGCGGGCGGATCCGCAGGCCGTCCTCGGTCTCGGTGACGTCGCCGCCCAGCTCGTTGATCTCCTTGGCGAGGGCGGCGAGCCGGTCGGTCTCGTGGAGCCGCAGATGCGCGATGCCGCGCAGCACCGACTCGGAGCCGGCCAGCGCCGCGACCGCCGCGATCACCGGGGTGAGCTCGCCGACCTCGTGCAGGTCGGCGTCGATCCCGGTGATCCGGCCCGTTCCGGTGAAGGTCAGACCGGTGTCGGTGAGCTCGCAGGAACCGCCCATCTCGGTGAAGATCCGGCGCAGTTCGTCCCCGGGCTGGGTGGTGCGCTCCGGCCAGTCCGGGATCGTCACCCGGCCGCCGGTGACCAGGGCGGCGGCCAGGAACGGCGCCGCGTTGGACAGATCGGGCTCGACGACCAGGTCGCGGCCGAGCAGCGCGCTGGGCGCCACCCGCCAGACGCCCCGCTCGCCGCCCGCCTCCGGGGTGTCCACCCGCGCGCCCGCCGCGCGCAGCATGTCCACGGTCATCCGGATGTGCGGCAGGGAGGGCAGCGCGGCGCCGGTGTGACGTACCTCGACGCCCTGGTTGAAGCGCGGCGCGGACAGCAGCAGCGCGCTCACGAACTGGGAGGACGACGAGGCGTCGACGCGGACCGGGCCGCCGTCCAGCGCCCCGCCGCCGTGCACGGTCATCGGCAGCGCGCCGCGGCCGTCGTCGTCGATGCGGGCGCCCAGGGCGCGCAGCGCGTCGATCACGCCGTGCAGCGGGCGCTCGTGGGAGCGGGGGTCGCCGTCGAAGTGGACGGGGCCGTCGGCCAGGGCGGCGACCGGCGGCAGGAAGCGCATCACGGTGCCGGCGTTGCCGACGTCGATGGTGGCCGGGCCGTGCAGCCCCGCCGGGATGACCCGCCAGGCCTCTCCGCCGCCGGAGGGGCCGCCGGAGCCGAGGGCGCCGTCGGACACCGTCTCCTCGATGCCGACGCCCATGGCGCGCAGGGCGGCGGCCATCAGGAGGGTGTCGCGGGAGCGGAGCGGGCGGCGCAGCCAGCCGGGTTCGGCGGCGAGCGCGGCCAGGATCAGACCGCGGTTGGTAACCGACTTGGATCCGGGCACGGTGACGGTCGCGTCGACCGCTCCGTCGGCGGTCGGAGCGGGCCAGAGGGCGGTGTGGTCGCCCGGGGAGGTCTCAATGCCGGTCATGGGTCTCACTTTAGTGGTTCGCCCGGAGTGCCAATCTTGATCGAAAGTGGCGAAACCCAGTCGAAACACGGCGCTGCTACAAGACGTCCACGAGATGCCGACGGTGGCGCGCCGGGCGCTCGTACGGGGTCACGGTCCCAGCGGCCGGGGTGACAGTCCCAGCGGCCGGGGTCACAGCCCCAGCAGCCAGCGCCCTCCGGCGAGCAGCGAACACAGCGAGACCACGTGGAAGAGCAGCAGCCAGGCGCCGGCCGGAATGCCCGTCAGCCGGGCGAGCTGGTCGGGGTCGGAGTCGTACGCGCCGCCGTGACGGCGCTTGCGCTGGAGCTCGAAGGCCGGACGCACGCCCCCCAGGAGGAGGAACCACACCACGGCATACGCGAACCCCGCCTGGACGTCCGGCCCGGTCAGCCAGGAGACGAGGAAGAAGGCGGCCCCGCTGATGACGACCGTAAGGACGCCATAGGCGTTGCGGATCATCACCAGCATCGCGACCAGCAGCGCCGTCGTCCCCCACAGCAGCAAGGTGATGTGGTTCGCCGCCAGCAGCCAGGCGCCGCCGAGGCCCAGCAGGGACGGGGCGGTGTAGCCGGACGCCGCGGTGAGGATCATGCCCAGGCCCGTGGGCTTGCCCCGCGAGACGGTCAGCCCGGAGGTGTCCGAGTGCAGCCGTATGCCGTCCAGCCGCCGCCCGCTGAGCACGGCGACCACGGCGTGGCCGCCCTCGTGGGCGATGGTGATGGCGTTACGGGCTATGCGCCACGCCGTGCGGAAGACCACGACCGCGAACGCGATCACGCCGGTGGAGACGACCAGCCAGGTGGTGGGGTCGGGCTGGGAACCGGTCACCCGGTCCCACAGATCGGCGGCGTTCGTTGCGTCCATGTGCGGGCGGCTCCTCGCGTCGGTAGGGGTCGTGGCAGTGTGGCACCTATGTGCGGTCGATACGCAGCGAGCCGGAGGCCGGAGGATCTCGTCGGGCTCTTCGGTGTGGAGAAGTGGGAGCCGGAGGAGACTCTGGCGCCGGACTGGAACGTCGCGCCCACCAAGGACGTGTACGCGGTGCTCGAGCGTCCCCTTAAGGACGCCGCCGAGCCGCGTCCGGTTCGCCAGTTGAGGGCGCTGAAGTGGGGGCTGGTGCCGTCCTGGGCGAAGTCCCCCGAGGGCGGCGCCAAGATGATCAACGCACGGGCCGAGACCGTGCACGAGAAGCCGTCCTACCGGCGCCCGTTCGCCTCGCGGCGCTGCATCCTGCCCGCCGACGGCTACTACGAGTGGGTCACCGCGGCGGGGGAGCGGCAGCTGGAGGAGAAGGGCAAGCGGAAGCGGCCCCGCAAGCAGCCGTACTTCGTGACCCCGGTGGACGGCTCGGTGATGGCCATGGCCGGGCTGTACGAGTTCTGGCGGGACCGGACGCTGCCGGACGAGCACCCCCTGGCGTGGTGGGTCACCTGCACGGTGATCACCACCGAGGCGGACAAGGAGCCCTTCGGGGGCGCGGCCCGGGACGAGGGGCCGGGCTCGCTCGCCGAGATCCACCCGCGGATGCCGCTGGTCCTCACCGAGGACCGCTGGGCCTCCTGGCTGGACCCGGGCCGCACCGACCCCGACGACCTGCTGCCGCTGCTGGCACCGCCGCCCTCCGGGCTGCTGCGGGCCTACCCGGTGGCCACCGGGGTGAGTGATGTCCGTAACAACGGCCCCGAGCTGCTCGACGAGCTCGAGGCCCCGGAGGAGGGCACGCTGTTCTGATGGCCGCGAAGAAGACGGACGCACCTCAGGTCACCACCGAGATGGTGGCGACCCCGGCCGGGGCCGCCCGGATCACCTGGCACGACGCCCCCGGCGCCCATGCCCTGCTGGCCGCCAGTCATGGCGCCGGCGGGGGCATCGAGGCGCGGGACCTGCGCGCGCTGGCCGGGGCGCTCCCCGGGCTCGGCGTGAGCGTCGCGCTGGTCGAGCAGCCGTGGCGGGTGGCGGGCAAGAAGATCGCGCCCGCGCCCTCGACCCTCGACACCGGATGGCGTGCCGTATGGCCCGCGCTGGAGAAGGCCCGGCTGCCGATCGTGGCGGGCGGCCGCAGCGCCGGGGCACGGGTGGCCTGCCGGACGGCGACGGAGCTGGGTGCGAAGGCCGTGCTGGCGCTGTCGTTCCCGCTGCACACGCCGGGCAAGCCGGAGCGGTCCCGGGCCGGGGAGCTGCTGGCCACGGGCGTGCCGACGCTGATCGTCCAGGGCGGCCGGGACCCGTTCGGGCGACCGGAGGAGTTCCCGGAGCTGCCCGCGGCCATGGAGCTCGTGGAGGTGCCGTACGGCGATCATGTCTTCGGCCTGCCGAAGTCGGCGGACCTCGACGAGCCCGCGGCGCTCGCCCTGATCACCGGGGCCGTCGCCGACTGGCTGCCGCGCGCCCTGGGCTGACCGCTGGCCGCTGGCCGCTGGCCGCTGGCCGCTGGCCGCTGACCGCTGACGCTGACCAATGACCGGCAATGACCGGCGATGACCGCTGACCGCCGCCCCCGCCCTGGACAAGGGCGCCGGGGCGGGGCGGGGGTGGGGCGGGAATGCGACGGGAGGGATCCGTGTTGAACGGGCTGTCGGTACTCACCGTGTAAGAGGCACTGATACGCGGAATACGAGGAAAGGGAGTCCCCCGCATGGGTTCGCTTGCTTGCCCGGCCCGTCCACGCGCCGCTGACCTGGACTGGTCTCAGCTGCAGGCGGCGCAAGCCGTGAAGATCGAAGCGGCGGGCGCACCGGATCGTCGTCTATTCTCCGATTCGAGCGAGTCCACATCCGGACCCGACACGAAGCTGGAGGAGGTGGGTCAGGTCACTGGGACCGACGCAGGTAACGACGGCGTGACCGAGGGAGAGCCGGTCGAGCGGTCGCAGGAGTCGTCCTCGGAGCGCAACGCGCGCTTCGAGCGGGACGCCCTTGCCTTCTTGGACCAGATGTACTCGGCCGCGCTGCGGATGACGCGTAACCCGGCCGACGCCGAGGACCTCGTGCAGGAGACCTACGCCAAGGCGTACGGGTCCTTCCACCAGTTCCGCGAGGGCACCAACCTCAAGGCGTGGCTGTACCGCATCCTGACCAATACCTTCATCAACTCGTACCGCAAGAAGCAGCGGGAGCCCCAGCGCAGTGCGGCCGAGGAGATCGAGGACTGGCAGCTCGCGCGCGCCGAGTCGCATATGTCGACTGGTCTGCGCTCCGCCGAGTCGCAGGCTCTCGACCACCTGCCCGACTCCGATGTCAAGGAGGCCCTCCAGGCCATCCCCGAGGAGTTCCGCATAGCGGTCTATCTCGCGGACGTCGAGGGCTTTGCCTACAAGGAGATCGCGGACATCATGGGTACACCCATCGGTACGGTGATGTCCCGGCTGCACCGTGGGCGCCGCCAGCTGCGCGGTCTGCTGGAGGACTACGCCCGTGGGCGCGGGCTGGTCCCGGCCGGCGCGGGCGCCGCGGCGGACGAGTCGCACGATCGGAAAGGCGCGGACTCATGAGCTGCGGAGAGCCGCATGAGACGGACTGCTCCGAGGTTCTCGACCACCTCTACGAGTTCCTCGACCACGAGATGCCGGACGGCGACTGCGCCAAGTTCGAGGTGCATTTCGACGAGTGCTCTCCGTGCCTGGAGAAGTACGGCCTCGAGAAGGCCGTGAAGAAGCTCGTCAAGCGGTGCTGCGGCCATGACGACGTGCCCACCGACCTCCGGTCGAAGGTCATGGGGCGGATCGAGCTGATCCGCTCCGGGCAGGCGGTGCCGGAGCGCGAGATCACGACGGAGACGAACGCGCCGAGCAACGCGCCGAGCAGCGCCCAGGAGTGACCCCGGGGCTCAGGCCCGCCCCAGTGACCCCGGGGCTCAGGCCCCAGTGGATCCCCGGTCGAACGCCAATCGAGTTGGCGTGTTCTCATTCCCACCCTCGGTGATCAGATCATCACTCGAAGGGGTGTAATCGGACAGTCCCTCCGATCCCATCCGCCCCGCCTCGTCCTAAGCTCCCCAACCACCTGACCCGCCCCGCCCGAGAGGGGCGGCGCAATGGATGGACATGGATGGGGAGGAGGACACCGTGCGGGCACTTCCCCACGGGGCGCGCGCCTATGTCCTGTGCGCCGTGCTCGCCGGGGCGTACTGCGCCGCCCCGGCCGTACGGCCCGGAGCGGCCGTCCCCTGGGCCACGACCGCCCTGCTCGCCGCGGTTCACGCGGTCGGCTCCAGGGTCCGCGCGCGTTGGCCCGAATGGTGCAGCCCCGTCCTCCTGGCCGGGGCTTTTCTGCTGCCGCCCGCCGCCGCGGCGCTGGTCGCCGTGCCCGGTGCGCTGCTCGCCCGCGTCGAGCGGCCCCCGGCCGGGGCACGGCGGGCCTGGCGGGCCGCACGGCTCTCGCTGGCCGTCTGGGCCGCCTCGTGCGCCTTCGCGGCCCTGGACGGCCCCGGGACCCTCAGCGCCCTCTGGACCCTCGGTGACGGTGCCCAGGACCCCGCCGCGCAGACGTCGTCGTCCGGTACGCCCGGCTTTCCGTACGCCCTGGCCGCCGCGGTGGCCGCCGCGCTCGTCCTGGGCCTGACCACCACCGCCCTGGAGGGCGGGGTGCTGGTCACCGCCGAGCGGCAGTCCCCGCGCGCCGCCTGGTGGGGGCGGCTGCCCGGCGCCCTCGCCCCGTACCTGGTGCACGGGCCCGCGGGGCTGGCCATGGCGGTGCTGTGGCGCAGCCCTTACGAACCGGCGGCGGCCCTGCTGGTGCTGCTGCCGATGTACGTCTGCGCCTGCGGCTTCGTGCTCTACCGCCGTGAGAGCGCCGCCCACCAGGCCACCATCCGGGCCCTCGTCCAAGCGGTCGACATCAAGGACCGCTACACCCGGGGCCACAGCGAGCGCGTCGGCCGCGCCTCCGCGATGATCGCCCGTGAGCTGGGCATGAGCGGCGACCGGCTGGAGGCGGTACGGATCGCGGGCATCCTCCACGACGTCGGCAAGCTCGGCGTGCCCACCCGGCTGCTGCGCAAAAACGGTCCGCTGACCCCCGATGAGCGCCGGGTGATCGAGCTCCACCCCGAGTACGGCGACGAGATGGTGCGCGGCATCGGCTTCCTGGGCGAGGCGCGGGCCGCGATCCTCCACCACCATGAGCGGCTGGACGGCAGCGGCTATCCGTACGGGCTCGCCGGGGCGCAGATCCCGGAGTTCGCCCGGGTGGTCGCGGTGGCGGACGCCTTCGACGCGATGACCTCGACGCGTACGTACCGCAGGGCCCGGCCGGTGCCCACCGCCGTGGAGGAGCTGCAGCGGTGCGCGGGCTCGCAGTTCGACCCCCGCATGGTGGGGGCCCTCACCCGCGCCCTGGACCGCCACGGCTGGCACGCGGCGGTCACCGCGGACGCCCCTGAGGAGCGCGGAAACGTCCCGGCAGACGCCCTCCCCGAGCCCGCCTCGCCCCTGGTACGCGCGGCGGCCCCCGGCGCGCCGGACGAGCCCGGCGGGCCCCGCCCCGGCGCGGGCGGCCCCGGCGGTGGCCCATGAGCCCCGCCGAGGACCCCACCACGCCCAGCACGAACGATTCCGCCCGGGGCCCCGGTCCGGCCCCCGGTCCGGCCCCCGGTCCGGCCGACCGGGGGCCCGGGGAAGCCCCGGACACCTCGGGCAGTGGCAGAGGCAGAGGCGGGACGGAGGCGGCGTCCCGCCCTGGCCCCGATCGGGATCCTCGGCCTGCCTCCGGTCCGGCCGACGCGGGGCGCGGGGAAGCCCCGGACACCTCGGCCAGAAGAGGCGGTACGGGCGCCCCGGACCGTCCTGGCTCTGGTCGGGGTCCCCGGCCTGTCTCCAGGCCGGCCGACGCGGGGCCCGGGGAAGCCGCGGTCACTTCGGCCAGAGGCGAGCCCGGCGCCCCGGACCGCCATGGGCCGCGTGATCGGGACGAGAGCGCGGCTCAGTGGCCTGCCAGGGTGGCTCGCGCCGGCTCGGCAGGGGCTGCCCCCCGCCCCCTGAGCGCCCTCGTCCGGATCGCCGGGCGGCACGCCCGTGCCCTCCATCGCACCCGCCACCAACGGGCCGAGACCGCCGCCGCCCGTGAGGAGGGGCGGGAGCGCATATCCCGGGGCCGTTATCGCGGCCTTACGGTCGTCGCCGTGTATGGCGCGGCGGGGGCGCTCGCCGTGGCGGCGCTGGTGTGGACCGAGTGGCATGGGGTGCGGCAGGCGGAGGCGGCGCTGGCCTTCGGGGCGCTCATCGCCGTGGGGGAGGCGATCCGGTGCGTCGAGGCGCCGCCCGCGCTGCCCGACGGCGGCGGGGGAGTGCCCGATCCGCGCGGTGAGCCCGCGCCCCTCGCCGCCGCCGGTGCGCTCGGATACGCCCTGCTCGGGCGGCTCGGCGGGGAGCCCGCCGCCCACGGCGTCCTCCAGGTGGTCACCGTCGTCGTGGCCGCGTCGCTCGCCGGGCTGGTGGCGCCGCTCGGGCTCGGCTGCCCGGTCGACCCCGGCCACACCGCCCGCCGGGTGCTGACCGCCGCGTTCGCCGCCGTCTGCTTCCAACCGCTGCACCGGACCGGCCGTTTGGCCGACTGGCTCGGCCACGGCCCGTCCATGGTCGGCTATTTGCTCGCCCTGCTGGCCCTGACCGCCCTGTGCGACGCCGTCCTGGCCGCCGCCCTCGCCCGTGCCCGTACCGGCTGGCCTTACGGGCCGCTGCTCCGCGACGAGCTGCGGTCCCTGCCCGGCGTCGGGGCGGCGGTGTGCGCGACGGCGGCCGTGATGGCGCTCACCGTGGCCGTCGCCGGGCTGTGGCCGGTGCCGGTGCTGGCGGTGCCGCTGCTGCTGATCCAGTACTCCTACCGCCGCTACGCCGGGATACGGGCCACCTACCGCCAGACCATCGCCTCCCTGGCCCGGTCGACCGAGATAGCCGGGTACACCCCGACGGGCCACGCCCGCGAGGTGGCCGGGCTCAGCCGGGCCGTGGGGCGTGAGCTGGGCCTCTCCGAGCCCCGGCTGACCGTGCTGGAGTACGCGGCGCTGATGCACGACATCGGCCAGCTGTCGCTGGTGGACCCGGTGCCCGCGGGGGCCACCGAGCCGCTGCCCGCCGCCGAGCAGCGCAAGATCGCGCTGCTCGGCGGCGCCGTGGTGCGCCAGACCGGGGTACCCGCCGAGGTGGCGCTGGTCGTGGAGCGCCAGGCCGACCCGTACCGCGAGCAGCCACTCGCCGCGCGTATCGTGCGCGCGGTGAACGCGTACACCGAGCTGGTGAGCGGGCCCGCGGCCGAGGGAGCGGCCGGGGCGGCGGCGCTGCGCGCCCTGGAGCGGCTGCGGCTGGCCACGGCGCGCGACTTCGATCCGGCCGTGGTCGAGGCGCTCGCCACGGTGCTGTCGCGCGGGGTTTACGGCCGCCCCCGGTGAGAACTGATAACTCGCCGGTAATGAGCGGGGCTCCCGAGGGGCATGGTTGGATGCGAGGAGAGGGGTGCCAGGCCAGATGGCCGGTGGCAAGGAGGTGTGGTGGGCGTCGCATCCCGGCCGCAGCGTGAGGGGTCGGGCTGAGATGTCCGCGAATGTGTGGCAGGTTGTCTTCAAGGGAGGGCGACGCCGTCCGCGAAGGCATCTGGTACGGGACGACTTCGATACCGGCAGGCGGGAATCGTGAAGATCTTCGGCAAGGTACGGCACCGGCCGTCCGCCTCATGGCGGCAGGCCACGGACCGTGCGTTCACGCTCATCGGCGACGGCCGGTACGAGGACGCGGGAGCGCTGCTGACCCGCGCCGCCGACCTGGAGCCGTGGCTGTCGGAGTCCTGGTTCAACCTGGCGCTGCTGCACAAGTTCCGGCACGACTGGGAGCAGGCGCGCGCCGCGGGGCTGCGGGCGGTCGCGCTGCTGGACCGCGAGACGGGCGCTCCGGACTGGTGGAACGTGGGGATCGCGGCCACCGCGCTGCAGGACTGGCCGCTGGCCCGCCGCGCCTGGCAGGCGTACGGGCTGAAGGTCCCCGGAGAGGCGTCCGCGTCCGGTGAGCCGCTCGGCATGGAGCTGGGCAGTGCGGCGGTGCGGCTGTCCCCGGAGGGCGAGGCCGAGGTCGTCTGGGGCCGTCGGCTGGACCCGGCCCGGATCGAGGTGCTGTCCATCCCGCTGCCGTCGTCCGGGCGGCGCTGGGGCGAGGTGGTGCTGCACGACGGCGTGCCCCACGGTGAGCGGGTGACCTCCGCGGGCCCCGCGTACCCGGTCTTCGACGAGATCGAGCTGTGGGCGCCGTCCCCGGTGCCGACCTGGGTGGTGCTGCTGGAAGCGGCCACCGAGGCCGACCGGGACGCCCTGGAGCGGCTCGCGGCGGACGCGGGCTTCGCGGCCGAGGACTGGTCGTCGTCGGTGCGGCTGCTGTGCCGTTCCTGCTCGGAGAGCCGGATGCCCAGTGACGAGGGCGAGGGCGAGCATCTGGACCCGCACGACCACAGCGAACCGGGCCACCCCGGGCCGCTGGGCCACCGTATGGCGGGCTCGGGCTCGCTGTGGGTTCCCGAGCGCGAATGCGGGATCGCGGCGCCTGGGGGGTTGGTGCGGGGGCTGCTGGACGGGTGGGTCGCGGACAGCCCGGATACGCGTGAGTGGCGGGATCTGGAAGAGGTCTGCTGACCGCCTGGCGGCTGGCGGCTGCCATGGGGTCCTGGGGTCCTGGGGCGTCTGGCGGATCGTGGCGCCTGCGGCGGGCTTGTCCCCTCCCCGCCCCTTCCCGAAACTGGGGCTCCGCCCCAGACCCCGTACCGGGGCTCCGCCCCAGACCCCGAAACTGGGGCTCCGCCCCGGGCCCCGAAACTGGGGCTCCGCCCCGGGCCCCGGATTGGGGGTCCGCCCCAGACCTCGGATTGGGGGTCCGCCCTGGGCCCCGGATTGGGGGTCCGCCCCAGACCTCGGATTGGGGGTCCGCCCTGGGCCCCGGATTGGGGGTCCGTCCCAGACCCCGTACCGGGGCTCCGCCCCAGACCCCGGATTCGGGCGGCGCTGGATCCGGGCTCTGCCCCGAGCCCCTGGCCGGGGCTCCGTCCCAGACCCTGGCTGGGGCTCTGGCTCAGACCCTGGCCGGGCTCTGCCTCAGACCCCGGCCGGGCGCCCCGGCTGTGCCCGGTCTTCCGCCGCGCCCGCGTGCCGACCGCGATCGGCCCGCCGGTGCGGGTGTTCACGCCCTCACGGCCTGTCCCGCAGGCGCCCTGGCGCGCCCTGGTCACCGGTCAGCCGCTCGACCATCGCGTCGCAGGTGGCGCGGTCGGCGTCCTGGCCGGTGAGCTGATCGCGGCGACGGTCGGCTCGTCGCCCTCCGGGGGTCCAGGGGCGGATCCCCTGGTTGCGGGAAGGGGCGGGGAGGGGAAGGATCCCGCCAGCGGCCCGGTCACACCGCGTAACCGCACCGCATCCCGCCGCGCCGTGCCCGTACCCTGTAGGGCGACGCATCACGGTTGAAGGAAGGCGTACGGCGGAAGATGTCGCAGCAAGGGACGAAGCAGCGGGTGGACGACGAGTTCATCGTGGACACGGAGGACTGCGAGGAACGCGAGCGGGCCTTCCGCGAGCGCGGCACCGCCCGCCCGATCACCGTGCACGGCAACCCGGTCCTGCACAAGGAGTGCCGGGACGTGACCGTGTTCGACGGGGAGCTGGCGCGGCTCGTCGACGACATGTTCGCCAGCCAGCGGGCGGCGGAGGGCGTGGGCCTGGCCGCCAACCAGATCGGTGTCGACCTTAAGGTCTTCGTCTACGACTGCATGGACGACGAGGGCGTTCGCCATGTGGGCGTGGTCTGCAACCCGGTGCTGGAGGAGCTGCCCGCAGACCGCCGGGTGCTGGACGACTCCAACGAGGGCTGTCTGTCGGTCCCCACGGCCTACGCGGAGCTGGCCCGCCCCGACTACGCGGTGGTGCGCGGCCAGGACCTCGACGGTGAGCCGATCGCGGTGCGCGGCACCGGTTACTTCGCGCGCTGCCTGCAGCACGAGACCGATCACCTCTACGGCTACCTCTACATCGACCGGCTCTCCAAGCGCGACCGTAAGGATGTGCTGAAGCAGATGGCCGAGGGCACCGCCCGCTATGAGACGGTGCCGAACGACTGAGTGTGCCGTACTACCTCACAGGGCCGGGCCGCTTGAGCCCGGCCCTGTTGACGTCAGAGCTCGTCCGGCATCAGAAGTCGTCGTCGAAGGCGACCGACCCCTCGACCGCCACCTGGTACGCCGAGGCGCGCCGCTCGAAGAAGTTGGTCAGCTCCTGGACGTTCTGCAGCTCCATGAAGGAGAACGGGTTCTCCGAGCCGAAGACCGGGGCGAAGCCGAGCCGCTGCAGGCGCTGGTCGGCCACGCACTGCAGATACTCCTGCATCGACGCGGTGTTCATGCCCGGCAGCCCGTCCCCGCACAGATCGCGGGCGAACTGCAGCTCCGCCTCGACGGCCTCCTTCAGCATGTCGGTGACCTGCCGCTGGAGCTCGTCGTCGAAGAGTTCCGGCTCCTCCTCGCGGACGGTGTCCACGACCGAGAAGGCGAACTCCATGTGCATCGACTCGTCGCGGAACACCCAGTTGGTGCCCGTCGCCAGGCCGTGCAGCAGCCCGCGCGAGCGGAGCCAGTACACGTAGGCGAAGGCGCCGTAGAAGAACAGCCCCTCGATGCAGGCCGCGAAGCAGATCAGGTTGAGCAGGAAGCGGCGGCGGTCCTCCTTGGTCTCCAGGCGCTCGATCTTCTCCACCGAGTCCATCCAGCGGAAGCAGAACTCCGCCTTCTCCCGGATGGAGGGGATGTTCTCGACGGCGGCGAAGGCCGCGGCGCGGTCGTCCGGGTCGGGGAGGTAGGTGTCCAGCAGCGTCAGATAGAACTGGACGTGCACCGCCTCCTCGAAGAGCTGCCGGGACAGATACAGCCGCGCCTCGGGGGAGTTGATGTGCTTGTAGAGCGTCAGCACCAGGTTGTTGGCCACGATCGAGTCGCCGGTCGCGAAGAAGGCGACCAGCCGGCCGATCATGTGCTGCTCGCCGGGGGAGAGCTTGGCGAGGTCGGCGACGTCGGAGTGGAGGTCGACCTCCTCCACGGTCCAGGTGTTCTTGATCGCGTCGCGGTAGCGGTCGTAGAACTGCGGGTACCGCATCGGCCGCAGGGTCAGCTCGAACCCGGGGTCCAGCAGGTTCTTGGTGTGGCCCGGCGCGGTGTTCACGGTGGTCATCTCGGATGCGGTGGGCATTACTGGCAGGCCTCGCAGGACTCGGGGTTTTCCAGGGAGCAGGCGATCGCGTCGGCCTCGGCCGGGGCCTGCTGTACGGGGAGGGGAGCGGGAGCGGGGGCGGGAGCGGAGGTGGTGGCGGCGCCGCCCCGGGCGCTCTGGGCGATCCGGGTGGCCGGACGCGAGCGCAGGTAGTACGTGGTCTTGATGCCGCGCTTCCAGGCGTACGCGTACATCGAGCTGAGCTTGCCGATGGTCGGCGAGGCCATGAAGAGGTTCAGCGACTGGCTCTGGTCGAGGTACGGGGTGCGGGCCGCCGCCATGTCGATCAGGGCGCGCTGCGGGACCTCCCACGCGGTGCGGTACAGCTCCCGTACGTCCGCGGGCACCCAGGAGAAGTCCTGGACCGAGCCGTTGGACTCGCGCAGCGCCTCGCGGGTCTGGGCGTCCCAGACGCCCAGCTTCTTCAGGTCGTCCACCAGGTAGGAGTTGACCTGGAGGAACTCCCCGCTGAGCGTCTCACGCTTGAAGAGGTTGGAGACCTGCGGCTCGATGCACTCGTAGACGCCCGCGATGGAGGCGATGGTCGCGGTCGGCGCGATCGCCAGCAGCAGCGAGTTCCGCATCCCGGACTTCGCCATCCGGGTGCGCAGCGCCTGCCAGCGCTCCGGCCAGGTGGCCACCGCGTCCGTGTAGTGGTCCGGGTGCAGCACCCCGCGCGCGGTGCGGGTCTCGGCCCAGGCGGGGTGCGGGCCGTGGCGCTCGGCGAGCTCGCAGGACGCCTCGTACGCGGCGAGCATGATGCGCTCGGAGATCCGCGTGGAGAGCGCCGTGGCCTCGGGCGAGTCGAACGGCAGCCGCAGCCGGAAGAAGACGTCCTGGAGCCCCATGAGGCCCAGACCCACCGGGCGCCAGCGGGAGTTGGAGGCCCCGGCCTCCTCCGTGGGGTAGAAGTTGATGTCCACCACCCGGTCGAGGAAGGTCACGGCGGTGCGGACGGTGGCGTCGAGGCGCTCCCAGTCCAGCTGCCCGTCCTCGCCCAGGTGCGCGGCGAGGTTGACCGATCCGAGGTTGCACACGGCGGTCTCGCCGTCGTTCGTGACCTCCAGGATCTCGGTGCAGAGGTTGGAGGAGTGGACGACCCTGCCGGGCTCGGCGGTCTGGTTGGCGGTGCGGTTGGCGGCGTCCTTGAACGTCATCCAGCCGTTGCCGGTCTGCGCGAGGGTGCGCATCATCCGGGCGTACAGCTGGCGCGCCGGGACCTGCTTGACGGCCTTCCCCTCGGCCTCGGCCCCGCGGTACGCGGCGTCGAACTCCTCGCCCCACAGGTCCACCAGATCGGGCGCGTCGGCCGGGGAGAACAGCGACCAGTCGGCGTCCGCCTCGACCCGGCGCATGAACTCGTCCGGGATCCAGTGGGCGATGTTGAGGTTGTGGGTGCGGCGGGCGTCCTCGCCGGTGTTGTCCCGCAGCTCCAGGAACTCCTCGAGGTCCGCGTGCCAGGTCTCCAGGTAGACACAGGCCGCGCCCTTGCGCCGGCCGCCCTGGTTGACGGCGGCCACCGAGGCGTCGAGCGTGCGCAGGAACGGCACGATGCCGTTGGAGTGCCCGTTGGTCCCCCGGATCAGCGAACCGCGGGCCCGGATGCGGGAGTAGGACAGGCCGATGCCGCCCGCGTGCTTCGACAGCCGCGCCACCTGGTGGTAGCGGTTGTAGATCGAGTCCAGCTCGTCCAGCGGGGAGTCCAGCAGATAGCAGGACGACATCTGCGGATGCCGGGTGCCGGAGTTGAACAGCGTGGGGGAGCTGGGCAGATACGACAGCGTGCTGGTCAGCCGGTAGAGCTCGGCCACATCGTCCAGCGCCCGCTCCGAGTGGTCCTCGGCGAGTCCGCAGGCCACCCGCAGCAGGAAGTGCTGCGGGGTCTCGATCACCTGACGGGTGATGGGGTGGCGCAGCAGATAGCGGCTGTAGAGGGTGCGCAGCCCGAAGTAGCCGAAGCGGTTGTCGGCGCCGTCGGCCAGGGCCCGCTCCACCAGCGCGTCCAGCCGCTCGGCGTGGGCCGCGGCGAACTCCGCGGTGGAGTCGGCGAGCAGGCCCTCGCGGTGGCCCACCCGGACGGAGGTCGAGAAGGAGACCGCGCCCTGCCCGGCCGCCTCCTCGGTGATGGTGAGCGCCAGCAGCCGCGCCGCGAGCCGCGAGTACTCCGGCTCCTCGGCGATCAGTCCGGCCGCCGCCTCGGTCGCCAGCCCGCGCAACTCCGCCTCGTCCGAGCCGGGATGGCGGCCGCGCAGGGCGGCGGCCGCGACCTTGCCGGGGTCGGTGGCGGGCAGGTCGGCGGTGAGTCCGGTGAGCGTCCGTAGCAGGGCGGTCCCGGGCGCGTCGACCGCTGCCTGAGAAACCGCCTGCTCTGAAACCGGATCTGCGGGCGCGATGGTCACTGAGGTGCTCTCCCTCGCTCGGCCGGGCCGCGAGGGGTGGTGCGATGGGCGCGTACGGACATGCCGATGCCGCACTCCTCGTACGCCAGGCACACCACGCAGCGTCCATCGGCCCAACCCTCGAGGCCGGGGGACGTGTTCACAGGGCCGTCGGCAGGTGCTCGGACTCACGGGTACGCCGCGATAAGCGCACACGTACACCGTTGCGGGACAGTTCCGGATTCCCACCGGATTCCCCTGCGGCGACAGCGAGGACGAGCATACATCTTGTGTTGGCCGACGCACGCACCCCCATATCTTGTGTCGGAGGTGCGGAGTTTCGCATGAATGTGCTAGTGCGTTCCGGCCTGGCGAGCGTGCGCCCTGGTCAGGCGGCGGCCGAGCGGGAGCTACTTGCCGGTCTCCTTCTCGTACGCCTTGATGACCTCGTCGGTCGGGCCGTCCATCAGCAGCTCGCCCTTCTCCAGCCACAGCACCCGGTCGCAGGTGTCCCGGATGGACTTGTTGTTGTGGCTGACGAGGAAGACCGTGCCGGCCTCCTGGCGGAGCTCACGGATCCGGGCCTCGGAG
>NZ_JAERRG010000170.1 GCF_016741935.1 Streptomyces endocoffeicus
CCCGCCACCAATCTCACCCCCACCGAACAAACCACACCCCCCGACGCCCGCCACCCCGCCTACCTCATCTACACCAGCGGCTCCACCGGCACCCCCAAAGGCGTCACCATCCCCCAGACCAACCTCATCCACCTGCTCGCCGCCACCCACCACTACTTCACCCACCCCACCCACCAAACCTGGTGCCAATTCCACTCCTACGCCTTCGACTTCTCCGTCTGGGAAATCTTCGGCGCCCTCCTCCACGGCCACACCCTCATCATCCCCAACCACCACACCACCCGCTCCCCCCACGACCTCATCACCCTCATCCACCAAGAACACATCACCACCCTCTGCCAAACACCCACCGCCCTCTACCACCTCATCAACACCCACCAACAACACCAACACCACCAACCCCTCCCCCTCCACCACATCATCCTCGGCGGCGAACCCCTCGACCCCACCCGCACCACCACCTTCCACCAACAACACCCCCACACCACCATCACCAACATGTACGGCATCACCGAAACCACCATCCACGTCACCCACCACCCCCTCAACCCAAACACCACCCACACCCCCAACACCCCCAGCCCCATCGGACAACCCCTCCCCCACCTCACCACCCACCTCCTCGACACCAACCTCCAACCCACCCCACCCGGAACCCCCGGCGAGCTCTACATCACCGGACCCACCCTCGCCCGCAACTACCACAACAACCCCACCCTCACCGCCACCCACTTCATCGCCAACCCCCACGGACCACCCGGCACCCGCCTCTACCGCACCGGCGACCTCGCCCACCACCACCCCACCACCCACCAACTCCACTACCACCACCGCACCGACAACCAAATCCAACTCCACGGCTACCGCATCGAACTCGGCGAAATCGAAAACACCCTCACCACCCACCCCCACATCACCCACGCAGCCGCCACCCTCCACCACGACCACCAAGACAACAAACACCTCATCGCCTACACCACCA
>NZ_JAERRG010000171.1 GCF_016741935.1 Streptomyces endocoffeicus
GCTCGGCGAGCCGCAGATCGAGCGGATCGTGGAGCTGCAGTTCGACGAGTTGCGCAAGCGGCTGGCCGAACGCCTGATCGCCGTCGAACTCACCCCAGAAGCCCGGAAGGTCATCGCCCACCAGGGCTACGACCCGGTCTACGGGGCCCGCCCGCTGCGCCGCTACATCTCCCACGAGGTGGAGACCCTCATCGGGCGCGCGCTGCTGCGCGGCGACGTCGATGAGGGCACCACCGTCAAGGTGGACGCCCGGCACGGCGAACTGGTGGTCACCTACGAACAGCCATCGGGCGAGCACGTCGAGGAGCGAGCCCGGCAGGAAGTCGGAGAGGCGGCGTGACCGGCCATGCCAAGCCCAACGATCAAAGCCCGGACCATCAAGTGCCCCACCTGCGGACGCGCGAACAAGATCCCCGTGGCGGCCGAGGGTGCCCCTCGGTGCGGGAACTGCAAGTCGTCGCTGCCATGGATCGTGGACGCGGACGAGAACGAGTTCGCCGAGGTCGCCGAGGAGGCGACGCCCCTCGTCGTCGTGGATCTGTGGGCGACTTGGTGCGGGCCCTGCCGGATGGTCAGCCCCGCACTTGAGCAGGTCGCCACGGAGCTGGCGGGCAGGGTCAAACTCGTCAAGGTCGACATCGACCGCAATCCGCACCTCGCCCAGCGGTTCGAGGTGCAGGCCGTGCCGACCCTGCTCATCCTGGACAAGGGGGAGCTGGTCGCCCGCCGCGCGGGTGCCGCCCCGGCGGGCACCCTGCGCTCGTGGGTCGAGCAGGTGATGGCGGGTCGGCGGGACAGCAAGAGAGGGTGACATCCATGGCCATCGAGCCCGATCCGCATCTGTCGATGGTGCGCCAGGTCTCCCCGCGCAGCCCCGAGGGGTGCGAGGAGTGCCTGCGCCTGGGGTCCCCCTGGGTCCATCTGCGGCTCTGCCTGACCTGCGGGCACGTGGGGTGCTGCGACTCCTCA
>NZ_JAERRG010000172.1 GCF_016741935.1 Streptomyces endocoffeicus
CTCACTGAATCGTAGGTCACCACGTGCTTCGACGGATCGAGGACGACCTCGTGCGGTGCGGGCGCCACGGTGGCCCGGCGCAGCAGCGCCCGGACGCGGACCAGCAGTTCCGGGATGTCGAAGGGTTTGGTCATGTAGTCGTCGGCGCCGGCCTCGAAGCCGCCCACCTTGTGATGCAGGCCGTCCAAGGCGGTGAGCATCAACACCGGCACGTCGACGCCGCGGGCCCGCAGGGCCAGGCAGACATCGCGACCGTCGGCGTCCGGCAGCCCGAGATCCAGGACGACCAGCTGGGGCGCCGTTGCGAGCTGCCGCAGCAGGCTGTCGGCCGTGGCGGCGACGGAGACGGTGTGGCCGTCGTGCTCCAAAGCGCGCTTGAGGATGCCGCGGACCGCCGCGTCGTCTTCGCATACCATGATGAAAGCCACGTGCCGACCCTAGATACTCGCATCCCGATTCTCCATCTTCCCTGATCAGCCGCCTGACGATCGAGAGCAGTCCGATGGTGCCGCACGCACCTGCCCTGCCATGAAGTGCGCGACTGTCCGGCTCGACCGGCCGAGCGTCGCAGCAACGGGGGCGCGGTTCACGCTCGCCGACATCGCAGGCTCACGGCCTGCGCGGGGTAGCCGTCGTGCATCCGGGCCCACCGGACCGGCCCGATAGCGGGGCAGTCGAAAAGCCGCACTCCGGAGCCGTGCATGACCGGCGCCGGATACACGCAGAACTCTGCCCTTGCCGGAAACCTCGTCCGCCCTGGTGGGGGCGGTTCTTCGGGTTTCCCGAAATCTGGCCGCGGTCGCTCGAGTCGGCGCTCTCGCGCAGTTGCCGTCAGCGCGTCATGATGATCGATCGTGCTGCTGCGACTGGCTTACCTGGGTGCGACGAACGCCTTCGCGATGCTGCGCCTGCTGCCGATGACCGACCGGAACAAGGACGCGGAGATCCTCGCCCTGC
>NZ_JAERRG010000173.1 GCF_016741935.1 Streptomyces endocoffeicus
AGTCGGGGGAGGGTGATGGCGCCGTCGCGGATGCGGGCCTGGGGTTCGCCGGAGGCGATGAGGGTGGGGAGGATCTTTTGGGAGGTGGGGTGGTTGTCGGTGTCGATGAGGGTGATGCGGTTGGGGTGTTCGGTTTGGGCGGTGCGGAGCAGTCCCCAGACGGCTGCGCCGGCGAGGTCGTCGTGGGTGGCTTCGACGACGAGGGGGGTGGTGGTGTCCTGGGTCAGGTGGTGTTGGACGCGGGCCAGGGCCTCGGCGGTGATGCGGTGCACATCGGCCAGGACGTCGTCGCCGACGGTGGGCACCGCATACCGCTCGAACTCCACGGTGTCGCCCGACCCGTTGGCGCCGGGCCAGGCGGTCCACTCCGGCCGGTACAGCAGCCCGGAGCGCGCACTCGCCGAACGCAACTGGTCGGGACTGATCACTCTGCTCGCCAGGGACTCCACCGTCACCACCGGCTGACCGGCCGGGTCGAACGCCCGCAGGCTCGCGGAGCCCGACGCGCCCCACTCCAGTTCGACCCGGAGCCTGGACGCGTTGGTGGCGTGGAGGGTGACGCCGGTCCAGGCGAAGGGCAGCCGGATTTCGTCCTCGTCGGAGACCGTGACGAGCGCGTGCAGGGCCGCGTCGAACAGTGCGGGGTGGATGCCGTAGCCGTCGGTGTCGCCGGCGTTGTCGGGGAGGTGGACGTCGGCGAAGAGCCGGTCGTTCTGGCGCCACAGTGCGCGTAATCCCTGGAAAGCGGGGCCGTATTCCAGTCCGGTGGTGGCGAGGCGTTGGTAGGTGTCGTCCAGGGGGATGGGTTGGGCGTTGGTGGGGGGCCAGGTGGTTTGGGGGGTGGGGGGTGTGGTGTTGGTGCGGGTGAGGGTGCCGGTTGCGTGGGCGGTCCAGGGTTGTTCGGGGGTGGTGCGGGTGTGGATGGTGAGGTTGAGGGTGCTGTCGTTGTGGGC
>NZ_JAERRG010000174.1 GCF_016741935.1 Streptomyces endocoffeicus
TCGACTTCAACGACCCCAACCACAACGGCCGACCACCCTCACGCTCCCGCCCATAAGTAGCCAGCAACGCCTGCGCCTCGATCGGATCACCCAACCGGGTCCCCGTCCCATGCCCCTCAACCGCATCCACATCCGCCGCCGACAACCGCGCGTTAGCGAGTGCCTGCCGGATCACCCGCTCCTGCGACGGACCATTCGGCGCCGTCAACCCATTCGACGCACCATCCTGATTCACCGCAGAACCACGCACCACCGCCAGGACACGGTGCCCCTTCGCCCGAGCGTCGGAAAGCCGCTCCAGCAACAACACACCGACACCCTCACCCCAACCCGTGCCATCCGCCTCCTCGCCATACGCCTTGCACCGCCCATCCACCGACAGACCACGCTGACGGGAGAACTCCACAAACGTCCCCGGAGTCGACATCACCGCCACACCACCAGCCAACGCCAACGAACACTCACCACCACGCAACGCCACACTCGCCTGATGCAACGCCACCAACGACGACGAACACGCCGTATCCACCGTCACCGCCGGACCCTCAAGACCGAACACATACGCCACACGCCCCGACGCCACACTCCCAGCACTACCCGACCCCAAATAACCCTCAAGATCCGCCGGAAGGACCCGCAGCCTCGAGGCATAGTCGTTGTACATCACCCCCATAAACACACCCGTCGCCGACCCACGCAGCCCAGCCGGATCAATCCCCGCCCGCTCCATCGCCTCCCACGACGCCTCCAACAACAACCGCTGCTGCGGATCCACCGCCAACGCCTCACGCGGCGACATCCCAAAAAACTCCGCATCAAAATCCGCCGCATCATGCAAAAACCCACCCCGCCGCACATACGACGTCCCCGCATGCGCCGGATCCGGGTCATACAACCCCTCCAAATCCCAACCACGATCCACCGGAAAACCGGAAATG
>NZ_JAERRG010000175.1 GCF_016741935.1 Streptomyces endocoffeicus
CCTCCCCAAGCGCCACCTCGGCGAACACCTCATCACCACGACGCCACGCCGCCCGCACCCCCTGAAACACCGGCCCATACTCCAAACCCACCCCAGCCAACCGCTCATACACACCACCCACATCCACCCCCACCGCACCCACAGGCGGCCACACACCCAACCCATCCACCACCACCGGAACATCAGCCGACAACACCCCCGACGCATGCCGCGTCCACAACCCCCCACCCCCACCCAAAGCCTCACCCTCCACCTGCGAAAACACACCCACCACACGCCGACCCACCCCATCCGGCGCACCCACCGACAACTGCACCCGCACCCCACCACACTCCGGCACCACCAACGGCGCCTCCAACGTCAACTCCTCCAACCACCCACAACCCACCCCATCACCCGCACGCAACACCAACTCCACCAACGCCGCCCCCGGCACCACCACCACACCCCACACCACATGATCAGCCAACCAACCATGCGAAACCAACGACAACCGCCCCGTCAACAACACCCCATCCACACCCGCCAACCCCACCACCGCACCCAACAACGGATGATCAGCCGAACCCAAACCAAGCCCAGCTGCCGCACCCTCGCCGAGGGCCACACCCGCGGACTCCAGCCAGTACCGCTCTCGCTGGAAGGCATACGTGGGCAGCTCAACGCGGCGCGCACCCGTCCCCTCGAACCTCCGAGCCCAGTCGACAGCGGCACCGCCCACATATGCCTCAGCCGCGGACGTCAGAAAACGGTCCAGGCCGCCTTCGTCGCGGCGCAGCGACCCGACGGTGGTGACACGGCTACCGTGCTCCTCGGCCGTCTGCTCCACCGCCATGGTCAGCACCGGATGAGCACTGGCCTCGACAAACACCTGAAAACCATCGGCCAACAGGGCACGCACGGTCTCCTCGAAACGCACCGTCTGACGCA
>NZ_JAERRG010000176.1 GCF_016741935.1 Streptomyces endocoffeicus
CTAGGGTCCGTCTTCAAACGGATCTTGCCCAGAGCAGGAATGACGCGAGACTGACCGCTGCTTCGTATGAGGTGGCGGTCTTGTCGTATCTGGTGGCGATTCCGCGGAAGCCTTTGAGCCGGTTGAAGCAGCGCTCGACCAGGTTGCGTTGTCGGTAGATCTGCCGGTCGAATGCCGGTGGGCGACCTCCGCGGTTACCTCGGTTATAGCGGTGTCGCCGTTGGTCGGTCTTCTCCGGGATGGTGTGGGCGATTCCACGTTTGCGCAGGTAGGCGCGGAAGCCGCGGGAGCTATAGGCCTTGTCAGCGATGACTTGGTCGGGCCGGCAGCGGGGTCGGCCAAGGCCGGTGCGCGGGACGCGGATGCGTTCCAGGAGGGTCTGTGCGCAGATGCTGTCGTGGCGTTGCCCGGGTGTCAGCAGGATGGCGAGCGGGCGCCCTTTGCCGTCACAGGAGAGGTGGATTTTGGTAGTCAGGCCTCCTCGGGATCGACCGAGGGCGTGATCGTCTGGTTCGTCCGGCCGGTGGATCCCCCTTTTCGGCCGGTGGCGGCGGCGTGCTGGTGAGCGCGGACGATGGTGGAGTCGATCTGGACGAGCCAGTCGATGTCGCCGGCCGCGTCCGCGCGGGCCTGGATCTGCTGCAGTGCCCGGGTGAACACGCCGGCCAGGGCGTAGCGGCGGAAGCGGGTGTACACCGTCTGCCACGGTCCATAGCGTTCCGGCAGGTCACGCCAGGAGATCCCGGTCCGGATCTTGTAGACCATCCCGTTGATGACCTGCCGGTCCGAGACGCGTGGCCGTCCCGTCACGGCCCGCGGTATGAACGGAGCGAGTAACTCCCACTCCTGATCGGTGAGTTCATGGCGGCGTATCACACCACCATGATCCACCATTCGATGATCTTTGAAGACGGACCCTA
>NZ_JAERRG010000177.1 GCF_016741935.1 Streptomyces endocoffeicus
CGACGTACAGCTTCTCCCCGGGCCAGCGTTCCCACAGCGTCTTGAGCAGGCTGAGGAACTCGCGCCATCGCTTGCGCTTGCGGATCCGGTAGTAGATCTTGCCGGTGGTCAGGTCGAGGGCGGCGAGCATGTGCATCACCCCGCCGTAGCGGTTGTAGGTGGCCCGCAGTCGGCAGGGCTTGCCCGCCGGGCGCCAGACTTTGCCCTTGCGCGGCATGAGGTTCAGCGGGCCGAACACATCGACGCATCTCACCCGGCCGTCGGCCGGCGGGGTCTCGTATAACGCCAGGATGCGGTGCATCTTGGCGAAGAAGTCCGGGTCGGTGGAGGCCTTCCACGTCGTGGTGGTCTGCCAGGAGACCTTGCCCTCGCGCAGGATGCGCCGCAGGGGCTCCCGGCTGATCCTGGGCACGACATGCCGTTCGACCAGATGGGCGGCGAGCTTGGACAGGCTCCAGGTGGCGAAGCCGGTGAGGCCCCAGTCGGCGGGGAACGTCCGGGCGATCAGCCGGATGTGCTCACACACCCGGTCACTGATCGCCTGGCGGCGTCCCCCGCTCCATTTCGGGTCCAGCGCGTCGATCCCCCACTCGTTGAAGGCGTGGATGACATCGCGGACGTAGTCCTCGCTGACCTGCATCAACGAGGTGACGTCTTTGACCGTCTGGCCCTGGGCGGACATCAGCACCACGATCGTCCGCCGCAGCCATACCGGATCCTTCGACGTCCGCCGGATCCTTCGACGTCCGGCTGATCCGCTGCAGCCTGCGGCCTTCCTCCATACCGACCATGCGGACAAACACACTCGGTCGACGTCCCACGACCACCTCCAAGATCAGGTCCTGGAGACAGTCTGCTGACCGCCGGGCCACGCGTCGATTACCCGGCCAGCGATGCGAGACGAGCCA
>NZ_JAERRG010000178.1 GCF_016741935.1 Streptomyces endocoffeicus
GGTGTCGTTTTGGTTGTTGTGGAGGGTGTGGATGGTGGTGGTGTTGGGGTTGGTTTCGTGGATGCTGGGGGTGAGGGTTGGGTGGGGGCTGGTTTCGATGTAGGTGGTGTAGCCGTTGTTGGTGAGGTGTTCGATGGCGGGTTGGAAGAGGACGGGTTGTCGTAGGTTGCGGTACCAGTAGTCGGCATCCAGGGTGGTGTCGGTGATCCAGGTGTTGTCGGTGGTGGAGTAGAAGGGGGTGGTGGGTTTTTGTGGGGTGATGGGGGCGAGGATGTGTTGGAGTTCGTTGTGTAGTTGGTCGATGTGGCCGGAGTGGGCGGCGAAGTCGACTCCGGGGAGTTGCCAGCGCATGATGCGGTGGTGGGAGAGTTGTTGGGTGAGGTGGGTGATGGCGTCGGGGTCGCCGGTGATGGTGGTGGTGTTGGGTGCGTTGTGGGCGGCGATCCAGATGCGGGTGTTCCAGTGGTCGGGGTTGGCTATTTCCTGGATTTTCTCCGGTGGTGCGAGGACGCTGATCATGGTGCCGTGGCCGGTGAGGGGGAGGAGTGCTTTGCTGCGGAGGGTGGTGATGCGGGCGGCGTCTTGGAGGGTGAGGGCTCCGGCGGTGTAGGCGGCGGCGATTTCGCCTTGGGAGTGGCCGATGATGGCGTCGGGGGTGAGGCCGTGGTGTTGCCAGAGGGTGGCGAGGGCGGTCATGGCGGTGAAGAGGACTGGTTGGATGACATCGACGTGGTCCCAGGTGGGGGCTCCGGGCTTGCCGGTGAGGACGTCGGTGACGGACCAGTCGATGTATTCGGAGAGGGCTGCGTCGACCTCGCGGATGGTGTCGCGGTAGAGGGGTGAGGTTTCCCAGAGGCGTTGTCCCATGCCGACCCACTGCGAACCCTGACCGGGGAAGACCAGGAC
>NZ_JAERRG010000179.1 GCF_016741935.1 Streptomyces endocoffeicus
GGGGGACGTCGCCGGCGTGGGGGGTGATGGGTGCGGCGAGTTGGAGGAGCTGTTCCCGGATGCGTTCGACGTGCGGGGTGTGGGACGCGTAGTCGACCGGGATGGTGCGGGTGCGCAGTCCGGCGTTCTCGGCTGCGGCGGTCACCTCGGCGAGCCCGGTGGGGGTTCCGGCGATGACGGTGGAGGTGGGCCCGTTGACGGTGGCGATCCAGACGTCGTCGCGGCCGGTCAGCAGCTCGCGCGCCTGGTCGCTGGAGGTGGCGAGGGAGACCATGCCGCCGTGTCCGGCCAGTTCCTGGGCGATGAGACGGCTGCGCAGGGCCACGAGCCGTGCGCCGTCGTCGAGGGAGAGCGCACCGGCTGCGCACGCGGCCGCGATCTCGCCTTGTGAGTGGCCGATGACGGCGGAGGGCTCGATGCCGAGCGAGCGCCACACCTGGGCCAGGGACACCATCACGGCCCAGAGGGCGGGCTGGACCACCTCCACCTGCTCCAGCGCGCTTCCGTCCGAGGTCTCGCGGAGGACGTCGAGGAGGTTCCACTCGATGTGCGGGGCGAGGGCTTGGGCGCATTGATCGATGGATTCGGCGAACACGGGTGAGGTGTCGAGTAGTTCGGCGGCCATGCCGACCCACTGCGACCCCTGACCGGGGAAGACGAACACCACACCGGACGGCGGTTCTTCCGGTGCCACTCCGCTGACCACATGGGTGGCGGGCTCGCCGGTGGCAACTGCGTCCAGCCCGGCGAGGAAGGTGTCCCGGTCGGCGGCCACGACCACCGCGCGGTGTTCGAGCGCGGCCCGGTGCTGTGCGAGCGTCCAGCCGATGTCGGCGGGGTGCCGGTCGCTCGTGGCCGCGAACGTCAGCAATTGCACTGCCTGTGCTCGTAGCGCGGTCTCG
>NZ_JAERRG010000018.1 GCF_016741935.1 Streptomyces endocoffeicus
AATTCCGATACCAGTACCCCGCATCCAGCCCCGCCGTATCCAGCACCCCACCAGTCACCGTCGAATAGAACGGCACCGACGACGAGCGCGGAGCGATCCCCTCGAGGGCCTGCCGAAGCTCACCCTCGATGGCCTCCACATGAGCACAGTGCGAGGCGTAATCCACCGGCACACGCCGCGCCCGAATCCCCTCCACCTCACACGCCGCCAGCAGCTCATCCAACGCATCCGCGTCACCGGACACCACAACCGCCGACGGGCCATTCACCGCCGCCACCGACAACCGCTCACCCCACGCCCCAAGCCGCTCCCGCACCGAGTCCACCGGCAACGACACCGACACCATCCCGCCACGACCCGACAACGCCCGCAACGCCCTGCTCCGCAACGCCACCACACGCGCCGCATCCTCCAACGACAACCCACCCGCCACACACGCCGCCGCGATCTCACCCTGCGAATGACCCACCACCGCCGCAGGCACCACACCAAACGACCGCCACAACTCCGCCAACGACACCATCACCGCCCACAACACCGGCTGCACCACATCAACCCGCCCCAACGCCGCCGCATCACCCAGCACATCGCCCAGCGACCAGTCCACAAACGGCCCCAACGCCGCCGCACACTCACCCAACCGCTCCGCAAACACCGGCGAAGACTCCAGCAACCCCGCCGCCATACCCACCCACTGCGACCCCTGCCCCGGAAACACCAACACCGCACGACCATCACCACCCGCAACCACACCCCGCACCAACCCAGAGACGTCCTGGCCCGCCGCCAGCGCCGCCACCCCACCGACCAAACCGCCCCGGTCCCCCGCCAGCACCACCGCACGATGCTCGAAGACCGTACGCGTCGTCGCCAGCGACCACCCCACATCCCCGGCCGACAGCTCCGCCCGCTCCCCCACGTACGACGCCAGCCGACCCGCCTGCGCCCGCAACGCCGCCTCGGAGCGGGCCGTCAGCACCCACGGGACCACCGTAGAGTCGCCCCCGCTCACCCCCTCGTCCGCCGCGTCATCGTCATCGCCGACCGGTGCCTGTTCCAGTACCACATGGGCGTTGGTACCGCTGACGCCGAAGGCCGAGACACCGGCCCGGCGCGGTTCGCCGCTCTCCGGCCATGCGGCCTGCTCGGCCAGCAGCTCGACCGCGCCGGCCGACCAGTCCACATGCGGTGTCGGCTCATCGACGTGCAGCGTCTTCGGCAGCGCACCGTGTTGCATGGCCAGGACCATCTTCATCACACCGGCCACACCCGCCGCCGCCTGCGTATGGCCGAGGTTGGACTTCACCGACCCCAGCAGCAGTGGCCGACCGTCCGCACGGTCCTGCCCATAGGTGGCCAGCAGCGCCTGCGCCTCGATCGGATCGCCCAGCGTGGTACCCGTGCCATGCGCCTCGACCGCGTCCACCTCGGCGGCCGACAGCCGCGCGTTGGCCAGGGCCTGGAGGATAACGCGTTGCTGGGAAATGCCATTGGGCACGGTCAGGCCGCTGCTGCTGCCGTCCTGGTTGACGGCGGAGCCGCGTACCACCGCCAGTACCGGGTGGCCGTTGCGCCGCGCGTCCGACAGCCGCTCCAGCAGCAGCATGCCCACACCCTCGCCCCAGCCCGTGCCATCCGCGGCCGCCGCGAACGCCTTGCACCGGCCGTCCGGGGCGAGACCCCGCTGACGGCTGAACTCCACGAAGAGGCCGGGCGTGGACATCACGGTCACGCCTCCGGCGAGGGCCAGCGGGCACTCCCCCTGCCGCAGGGACTGCACCGCGAGATGCAGTGCCACCAGCGACGATGAGCAGGCGGTGTCCACCGTCACCGCGGGTCCCTCGAAGCCGAAGGTGTACGAGAGCCGACCCGACATCACACTGGCCGCGCCGCTGGTGGCCAGGAATCCCTCGACGCCCTTCGGGGCCTGCCGCAGCGCGACGGTGTAGTCCTGACCGTTGGTGCCCACGAAGACACCGGCCTTGCTGCCGCGCAACGACGCCGGAGTGACACCGGCCCGCTCCATGGCCTCCCACGACGTCTCCAGCAGCAGGCGCTGCTGCGGGTCCATCGCCAGCGCCTCACGCGGCGAGATCCCGAAGAAGGCGGGATCGAAGGCGCCCGCTTCGGAGAGGAACGCGCCCTCCTTGACGTACGAGGTGCCGGAGCGATCGGGGTCCGGGTCGTACAGCTCCTCCAGATCCCAGCCACGGTCCTCCGGGAACGCGCTCACGGCGTCCTCGCCACGGGCGAGCAGCCCCCACAGCTCCTCCGGAGACCGCACACCGCCGGGGAAGCGGCAGCTCATCGCCACGATCGCGATCGGCTCCCGGGACTTCTCCTCGACATCGCGGAGACGCCGCTGCGTCTGGCGCAGATCGGCCATGACGCGCTTGAGGTATTCGACGAGCTTCTCTTCGTTTGACACTTGGCCCTGCCCCCTCGAAGAAACCGGGTGGTTCTCGTTCATGTCAGGCGTCTCCGAGTTCTCGGTCGATCACGTCGAAGAGCTCGTCCACCGATGCGCTTTCCAGGTCGTCGTCGGCGTGGTCGTCCCGTACGGCGCTCCCGCCCCCGCCGACGGGTTCGCTCAGCTTGGCCAGCACCGACTGGAGCCGGACGATGGCCTTCGTCCGGGTGATGTCGTCCTGCGGCATGGCCGTAAGGACGGTTTCGAGTCGGTCGATCTCGGCGGGCAGCGACTTCTCCGGGGCCGCCTCGTCCTCGACCAGCTCCCCCATGAGGTGGCGGGCCAGCGCGGACGCCGATCCGTAGTCGAACAGTGCGGTCGGCCGCAGCCGCAGCCCGGTGGCCGTGTTGAGCCGGTTGCGCAGTTCCACGGCGGTCAGCGAATCGAGCCCCATGTCGAAGAAGCCACGCTCGGCGTCGATGCCCTCGTGCGTGGCGTATCCGAGGACGGCGGCCGTATGCGTACGCACCAGGTCGACCAGGGCGGGTTGGCGTTCCGCCGCCGGGAGCTCCGCGAGTGTCGTGGCGAGCGTCGGCCGGTGGGTGCCGGCGGCCTGCCCGTCCAGAGTGGCGTCGGTGGCCTGCCGTGCCGTCCTGACCTCGGCGATGTCGCCGAAGAGGAGGCCGAGCCGGGTGCCGTCGACACCGGCGGTGAAGCGCGGCCAGTCGATGTCGGTGATGACCGGGCAGGTGTCCGACTGGTTGACGGCCCGCGCCATCGCGGCCACGGCCAGCTCGGGTTCCATCGCGGGCAGGCCGAACCGCTCCATGCGGCCGCTGATGGCCGCGTCCTGGGTGGCCATGCCACCGTCGGCCCACGGCCCCCAGGCCACGGAGGAGGCGGGCAGGCCCTCGGCGCGGCGGTGTTCGGCGAGCGCGTCCAGGAAGGCGTTCGCCGCCGCGTAGTTGCCCTGTCCGGCGCCACCCACCGTCGCGGAGAACGAGGAGAACAGCACGAACGCCGAAAGGTCCAGCTCGCGCGTCAGCTCGTGCAGATGCCACGCCGCCTCGGACTTCGCCCGCAGCACACCTTCGAACCGGTCCACCGACAGCCCGTCCAGCACACCGTCATCCAGCACACCCGCCGTATGTACGACAGCCGTCAGCGGGAACTCCTCCGGAATCCGGGCCAACACCCCGGCCAGCGCATCCCGGTCGCCCACATCGCATGCCGCAACCGTCACCCGAGCACCCGACTCGGCCAGCTGCGCCCGCAACTTGTCCACGCCCTCGGCCGCCGGACCGCGCCGCGAGACCAGCACCAGATGCTCCGCACCGGCCCGCGCCAGCCATCGCGCCACATGGGCGCCCAGCGCGCCCGTACCACCGGTCACCAACACCGTCCCCGACGGCTGCCACGCCTCCCCGCCCCCGGCACCCACCGCCGCCGCACGGACCACACGGCGAGCGAACACACCCGACGCCCGCACCGCCAGTTCGTCCTCACCGGTGGCACCGCCGATGACGGCGGTCAGTCGCTCCAGGGCCCGGCTGTCCGGCGCCTGCGGCAGGTCGACGAGGCCGCCCCAGCGCTCCGGGGCCTCCAGTCCGGCGACCCGGCCCAGCCCCCACACCGCCGCCTGTTCCAGGCTCAACGGACTCTCCGAACCGCCCGTCGCCATCGCGCCCCGCGTCACACACCACACGCGGCCACCCACACCCGCGTCGCCGATCCCCTGAAGCAGGGACAAGGTCAGCGCAAGGCCCGCGGGCACCGCCGCATACCGGCCGTGCCGCCCCTCGGCCGATGCCAGCAGCGACAGCACCCCCGTGACGTCGGCTGCCCTGTCCGCGCCGCCCAGGGCGTCGCGCAGCCGGGCCGCCACCACCTCACGGTCGGCTGCGGCATCCTCGATCTCGACGACCACGGGCAGCGCACCGCGCATGGCCAAGGCGGCCACGCAGTCCGCGACCCATGCGTCGTCGGCCAGCCCGGCGGGGACCGCCACCAGCCACGTTCCCGTCAGCGCCGCAGCCGCCACCTCCGATACCGGCGACCAGGCGATCCGGTAGCGCCACGCGTCGACCTGTGACCGCTCACGGTTACGACGCCGCCACGACGACAGGACCGGCAGCACCGCCGCGAGCGACTCACCCGTGACGGCCTCGCTCTCGACGGCCAGCGTGTCCGCCAGCGCCGACAGGTCCGCGCGCTCCACCGCGTCCCAGAAGTCGGCGTCGGCGGGGTCGCGTTGGGCGTCTGCCGTGCCGTGTTGGGTTTCCGGCGTCGCGCCTGTCGCAACCCAGTAGCGCGTGCGTTGGAATGCGTACGTCGGCAGCTCCACCTGCCGCGCCGGTCGTCCGGCGATGGCCGCGAGCACGGCCGTCCAGTCCACCGGCACACCCCGGACATGCGCCCCGGCGGCGAGCGTCAGTGCGGTCTCGACCTCGTCGCGATCGGAGCGCGCGGCCGGTAGGAAGACGGCGACATCTGCTGTCTCCTCCGGCAGGCACTGCTCGCCCATCGTGGACAGCACCTCGTCCGGGCCGAGCTCCAGGTAGGTGGTGACTCCCGCCTCCGCCAGACTCCGCACCCCGTCCGCGAACCGCACGGTCTCGCGGACGTGTCGTACCCAGTACTCGGCGGAGCACAGCGCATCGACGTCCGCCACCAGTCCCGTCACGTTCGACACGACGGGGATACGGGGAGACGCGTACGACAACCCCTCGGCCACCTGCCGAAACTCCGCCAGCATCGGCTCCATCAGCGGCGAATGGAAGGCATGCGAAACCCGCAGCCGCTTGGTCTTGATGCCCTCGGTCTCCAGCAGCCCGGCAATCTCCACCACGACTTCTTCCGCGCCGGAAATCACGGTCGAACGCGGACCGTTGACCGCCGCCACACTCACCTCAGCCTCACGACCGGCCAGGAGCGGCAGTACGTCGGCCTCGGCGGCCTGCACCGACACCATCACCCCACCCGAGGGCAGCGCCTGCATCAACCGCCCACGAGCCGCCACCAACACACACGCATCCGCAAGCGACAACACCCCCGCCACATACGCCGCCACCAGCTCACCAATCGAATGCCCGGCCACAAAGTCCGGCCGCACACCCCACGACTCCACCAGCCGGAACAGCGCCACCTCCACCGCGAACAACCCACACTGCGTATACGCGGTCTCATCCAACCCCGCCGCGTCCCCACGGATCACCTCCCGCAGCGAACCCTCCAGCGCGCCCTCAAAGTGCCCGCACACCTCATCGAACGCCTCCGCGAACACCGGGAACGCCTCGTACAACCCCTGGCCCATCCCGACCCGCTGACTCCCCTGACCCGAGAACAACACCGCCAACTTGCCCGGCACCGCAGACCCCTGAACCACACCCGGCGCCGGGTCACCAATCGACAGCGCCTCCAAGCCATCGACAAGACCAGCCCGATCAGCGGCCAGCACCACAGCCCGATGCTCAAACGCGCTACGCGTCGTGACCAGCGACGACGCCACATCGGCCACCGACGTCTCCGCCCCGGCCCGACTGCGCGCGTACGACAGAAGCCGCTCCGCCTGCGCTCGCAGCGCGGGTTCGGACTTCGCCGACACCACCCACGGCACCAGCGCCGCTCCTTCGAGCCCGTCGGTCACCGGCCCGGCGACGGGCCGCTCCTCGGGGGCGTGCTCCAGGATGACGTGCGCGTTGGTGCCACTGATGCCGAACGACGACACACCCGCACGCCGGGGGCGGCCGGTCTCCGGCCACTCCACCGCGCCCGTCAGCAGCTCCACCGCACCCGCCGACCAATCCACATGCGGCGACGGCTCATCGACATGCAACGTCTTCGGCAGTACCCCGTACCGCATCGACAGCACCATCTTCATCACGCCCGCCACACCGGCAGCCGCCTGCGCATGACCGATGTTCGACTTGATCGCGCCCAGCCACAGCGGCCGCTCCTCGGCCGCCCGCTCCTGGCCGTACGTCGCCAGCAACGCCTGCGCCTCGATCGGATCGCCCAGCTTCGTTCCCGTACCGTGCGCCTCCACCGCGTCCACGTCGGCGGCCGACAGCCGAGCGTTCTCCAACGCCGCCCGGATCACCCGCTGCTGCGACGGACCATTCGGCGCCGTCAAACCGTTCGACGCGCCGTCCTGGTTGATGGCACTGCCGCGCACCACCGCGAGCACCTGGTGGCCGTTCCGCCGTGCGTCTGACAGCCGTTCCAGCAGCAGCATCCCGACGCCCTCGGCCCAGCCGGTGCCGTCCGCGGCTCCCGCGAAGGGCTTGCAGCGCCCGTCCGGGGCCAGTCCGCGCTGACGGCTGAACTCGACGAACGCGAGCGGGCTGGCCATGACCGTGGCGCCGCCCGCGAGGGCCAGCGAGCACTCGCCCTGCCGCAGCGCCTGGGCGGCCCAGTGCAGCGCCACCAGGGACGACGAGCAGGCGGTGTCCACGGTCACCGCGGGTCCCTCGAAGCCGAAGGTGTAGGAGATGCGCCCCGAGGCGACACTTCCCGCGTTGCCCGTCATGAGGTAGCCCTCGGTGGCCTCGCCGGCCTGCTGCACCGCATCGGTGTAGTCGTGGTAGGTCAGCCCGCAGAACACACCGGTCTGGCTGCCGCGCACCGACGCCGGGTCGATACCGGCCCGCTCCAGCGCCTCCCACGACGTCTCCAGCAGCAACCGCTGCTGCGGATCCATCGCCAACGCCTCACGCGGCGAAATCCCGAAGAACTCCGGATCGAAATCACCCGCGTCATACAGGAAACCACCCTCACGCGCATACGCCGTGCCCCGATGATCGGGATCCGGGTGATACAGACCCTCCAGATCCCAGCCACGATCGTCGGGCAGCCCCGAGATCGCGTCCCCGCCGCTGATGAGCAGTTGCCACAGCTCTTCTGGCGTACGGACGCCACCCGGGAAGCGGCAGCCCATTCCGACGATGGCGATCGGCTCGTCGTCGGTCCTGGCCTTGCGCACCGACGGCGTGGCCTGGGTCCGGTCGAGGGCCGGGGATTCGTCCGCGACCTGTACGGAGCCCATCACCTCGCTGAGGATGTGGCGGGCGACCGCGGTCGGTGTCGGATAGTCGAAGACCAGCGTGGCCGGAAGCCGAAGACCGGTGGCGGCGTTGAGACGGTTGCGCAGTTCGACCGCGGTGAGCGAGTCGAAGCCGATGTCGCTGAACGCACGGTCGGGAGCGATCGCGTCCGGCTCCGTATGGCCGAGCACGGCTCCCGCGTGATCGGCCACCAGCTCCAGCAGGATGTCCTCCCGCTCGGACTGGGGCAGACCCGTGAGACGGCGTACCAGGACAGTGGCGCCGCCCTGATCGTCGGCGGCGGCGTCGATCACCCGCCGGGCCGGGGCGCCGATGAGGTGGCGCAGCAGAGCGGGGGTGGTTCCGGGCCGGGCGTGTGCGCGGAGCACCGCGACGTCCATGCGCGTCGGCACCAGCAGGGCGTCATCGGTCGTGTGTGCCGCGTCGAGGAGCGCGAGCCCCTCGTCGGCGGTCAGGGGGGTCATCCCGAACCGGGCCATCCGGGCCATGTCGACCTCGCCCAAGTGGCCGGTCATATCGCTGCGTTCGGCCCAGAAGCCCCAGGCCAACGACACCCCCGCGAGCCCGAGCGCCCGACGGCGCGCGGCCAGCGCATCCAGGAACATGTTCGCCGCCGCATAGTTCCCCTGACCCGCCGCACCAAAAGTCGCAGCAGCGGACGAGAACATCACGAACGCCGACAGATCCAGATCCCGCGTCAACTCATCCAGATACACCGCCGCATCGACCTTTGGCCGCAACACCGCGTCAATACGCTCCGGCGTCAACGACTCGACGAGGCCGTCGTCCAGTACGCCGGCCGCGTGCACCACACCACGCAACGGACGATCCGCCGGAATACGCGCCAGCACCCCCGCCAACGCCTCACGGTCGGCGACATCGCACGCCTCGAACACCACGCGTGCGCCGATGTCGGCGAGCTCGGCTTCCAGCTCCGCCGCACCCGCCGCCTCGCGGCCGCGACGCGACACCAGCACCACGCTGCGCACCCCGTGGCGGGCGACCAGATGGCGCGCCACCAAACCGCCCAGCACACCACTGGCGCCCGTGATCAGCACCGAGCCATCGGGCTCCCACACCACGTCTCGTCGAGGTGCCACGGGTACCAGGGCCCGGGTCAGCCTGGGGGCGTACGCACCGCCCCCACGCACGGCGATCTGAGGCTCTCCGGTGGCCACCGCCGCGCCGATCGCCTCAGCGGCCCACTCCAGGCTCTCCACATCCACCAGGACGAATCGGTCCGGATGCTCGGCCTGTGCCGAGCGCACCAGACCCCAGACCGCGGCAGCCGCCGCATCCGGCACATCCTCACCCACCACGGCCGCCACCGCACCCCGCGTCACCACCACCAGTCGCGATTCGGCGCACCGCTCCTCGGCCAGCCACACCTGGAGCGCGTCCAGGGCTCGATGCGTCGCCCGGCGGGTCGCGGACACCAGGTCGTCTTCCGCCGCGACGGAGTCGGTTGCCGAGTCGGTGAGGAACGGCAGAAGGACAAGTTCGGGCACGGCCCCGGCCGATGCGTCGGACCGGAGCAGCGCGCCCATGTCGTCGTACTCGTCGATCCGGCCACCGCTCGTTTCGAGCGCGGTGCGCAGTTCGGCGCCGTCAGGGCCGACGATCGACCAGTGGGCGCGGTCCGGCTCAACACCGGCGGAGCCTGCCGGGACACTCATCCACTCCACCCGGAACAGCGACTCATGGGGCCTCCGTCCCCCGGTGAGCTGCTCCGATGTGAAGGTGCGGGTCGCCACCGCATCGACATCGGCCACCGCGTGGCCCGATTCGTCGGCCAGCAGGATCGCCACGCCGTCCGGCCGTTCCGTGGAGAGCCGTACGCGCAGGGTCGTCGCACCGGTGGCGTACAGGGACATCCCGGTCCACCGGTACGGGAGCCGGACGCGGCCGCCGCCGTCGGCTGTCAGATCGGTCGCGGCGTGCAGGGCCGCGTCGAGCAGCACGGGATGCAGGCCGAAGCGACCGGCCTCGGAGCGCATGTCCTCCGCCAACGCCACCTCGGCGAAGATCTCCGCGCCGCGACGCCACGCTTGGCGCAGGGCGTGGAACGCCGGACCGTACTCGATACCGCTGAGCGCGGCCGCGCTCGGGTACCGGTCGGCGAGGTCGATCGGCTGGGCGTCCGCCGGCGGCCACTGGCCGAGCCCGGTGTCCACCGGCGCCGTGGGCCCCTCCGTGTTCAGCACACCGGTGGCATGGTGGGTCCACGGGAGGTCGGCGGGCCCGTCCTCGAAGCGCGAGTAGAGGTTCACGGTGCGTCGTCCGGAGTCGTCCGGGCCGCCCACCGTCAGTTGCAGCTGGACGGCGCCGCTGTCGGGAAGGGCGAGGGGCGTTTCCTGCGTCAGCTCCGCCAAGTGGCCGCAGCCGACCGCGTCACCGGCGCGCAGCGCCAACTCGACCAGGGCGGACCCGGGGAGCAGCGCGGTGCCGTGAATGGTGTGGTCGGCCAGCCATGGGTGCGTACGGAGCGAGAGTCGACCGGTGAAGAGCTGTCCGCCGAACTCGGGCAGCGCGACCGCCGCGCCGAGGAGGGGGTGGTCGGCGGAGGTCAGTCCGGCCGAGGACACATCGCCCGCCACGGCTGAGGGCTCGACCCAGTAGCGCTGGTGCTGGAAGGCGTACGTCGGCAGATCGACCCGCCGCGCACCCGTGCCCGCGAACATCCCCGCCCAGTCGACGGACGCGCCGCCGACGTATGCCTCGGCCAAGGAGGTGACGAATCGGTCGAGACCGCCTTCGTCACGGCGCAGGGATCCAACGGCGGTGACACGTGTCCCGCGGTCCTCGGCGGTCTGCTCCACGCCCATCGTGAGCACCGGATGGGCGCTGGCCTCGACGAACGTATCGAAGCCATCGGCCAGCAGGGCGCGTACGGTCTCGTCGAAGCGCACGGTCTGGCGCAGATTGCGGTACCAGTACGCGGCGTCCAGATCGGTCGTATCGAGCACTCCGCCGGTCACCGTCGAATAGAACGGCACCGACGACGGCCGAGGAGCGATCCCCGCGAGCTCCCGCAGCAACTCGCCCTCGATGGACTCCACATGAGCACAGTGCGAGGCGTAATCGACGGGGATACGACGCGCCCGGACCTCGTCCGCCTCACACACCGCCAGCAGCTCGTCCAGCGCGTCCGCGTCACCGGAGACCACAACCGCCGACGGGCCATTCACCGCCGCCACCGACAACCGCTCACCCCAACGGCCCAGCCGCTCCCGTACGACCTCCACCGGCAACGGCACCGACACCATCCCACCGAGCCCCGACAACGCCCGCAACGCCTTACTCCGCAACGCCACCACCCGCGCCGCATCCTCCAACGACAACGCACCCACCACACACGCCGCCGCGATCTCACCCTGCGAATGACCAATGACCGCCGCGGGCTCCACACCGTACGAACGCCACAACTCAGCCAACGACACCATCACCGCCCACAACACCGGCTGCACCACATCCACCCGCTCCAACGCCTCCGCAGCACCCTCACCACCCCGCAACACATCCCCGAGCGACCAGTCCACGAACGGCGCCAACGCCGCCGCACACTCACCCACCCGCTCCGCGAACACCGGCGAAGACTCCAACAGCCCTGCCGCCATCCCCACCCACTGCGACCCCTGACCAGGGAAGACAAGCGCCACACGACCATCAGCACCGGCCACACCCCGGATCAGCCCCGAGGCATCCCGGCCCTCCGCGAGTGCCGCCACGCCATCGGCCAGACCGTTCCGATCCCCGGCCAGGACCACCGCACGATGCTCGAACGCACTGCGCGTGGTCGCCAGCGACAGGCCGATGTCATCGGCCGAGAGCTCCGCCCGCTCACGCACATGCGCCAGCAGCCGGTCCGCCTGTGTCCGCAGCGCGGCCTCGGACTTGCCCGAGACCGGCCAGGGGGTGACGGGCAGCAGCCCCAGGCCGCCGACGGGCTCGTCCGCGGCGGGCCGCTCGGCCAACGGCCGCGGCGAAGGCGCCTGCTCGAGGATGATGTGCGCGTTGGTGCCGCTGACGCCGAAGGAGGACACGCCCGCCCGCCGCGGCCGACCGGTCTCGGGCCACGGCGCCGCATCGGTCAGCAGCTGGACGGTGCCGGGCGACCAGTCCACGTACGGGGAGGGCTCGTCCACGTTGGGCATCCCGGGCAGCAGACCGTGCCGCATGGCCAGCACCATCTTGATCAGGCCGGCCACACCGGCGGCCGCCTGTGTATGCCCGATGTTGGACTTGATCGAGCCGAGCCACAGGGGCTGTTCGTCGGTGTGCTCCCGGCCGTACGTGGCCAGCAACGCCTGCGCCTCGATCGGATCGCCCAGCGTCGTACCCGTACCGTGCGCCTCCACGACGTCGACCTGCCCGGCCGGGAGCCCGGCGTTGGCCAGCGCCTGGCGGATCACTCGCTGCTGGGACGGTCCGTTGGGCGCGGTGAGGCCGTTGCTGGCACCGTCCTGGTTGACGGCGGAGCCGCGTACCACCGCAAGGATCTGATGGCCGTTGCGGCGCGCGTCCGACAGCCGCTCCAGCAGCAGCATGCCCACGCCCTCGCCCCAGGCCGTCCCGTCGGCGGCCGCCGCGAACGGCTTGCACCGGCCGTCCGGCGCCAGGCCCCGCTGGCGGCTGAACTCCACGAAGCCACGCGGTGACACCATCACCGAGACGCCACCGGCGAGCGCGAGGGAGCACTCGCCCTGTCGCAGCGCCTGTGCCGCCAGGTGCAGCGCCACCAGGGACGACGAACAGGCGGTGTCCACGGTCACCGCAGGTCCCTCGAAGCCGAAGGTGTACGAGATGCGGCCGGACACGACGCTGGCCGCGTTGCCAGTGGCCACATAGCCTTCGGTGGTCTCCGGGGCCCGGTCGACCAGGGACACGTACTCCTGCCCGTTGGTGCCCATGAACACGCCGGTACGGCTGCCGCGCACCGCTTCCGGGTCGATTCCGGCCCGTTCCCACAGCTCCCACGACGTTTCCAGCAGCAGCCGCTGCTGGGGGTCCATCGCCAGTGCCTCACGCGGCGAGATGCCGAAGAAGGACGCGTCGAAGCCGCTCACCTCGGAGAGGAACGCACCCTCGCGTACGTAGCTCTTTCCGAGGGCGTCCGGATCCGTGTCGTACAGCCCCTCAAGGTCCCAGCCACGGTCCGTGGGGAAGGCCGAGACGGCGTCCTCTCCGGCGGCCAGCAGCCGCCACAGGTCGTCGGCGGAGCGTACGTCGCCGGGGAAGCGGCAGCTCATCGAGACGATCGCGATCGTCTCATCGGCCGCGGCGGACGCGGTCGTGGCCACGTCCGCGGTCGCGCCGTCCGTCTGATCGTGGCTGCCGAGCAGTTCGGTGAGCAGATATCCGGCCAGCGCGGTCGGTGTGGGGTAATCGAAGACCAGGGTGGCCGGGAGCTGAACGCCCGTGGCCTCACTGAGCTGGTTGCGCAGGCCCACCGCGGTCAGGGAGTCGAACCCGATCTCCATGAAGGCACGGCCGGGGCCGATGGCGTCCACACCGCTGTGGCCGAGTACGGCGGCCACATGGGCACGCACGAGCTCCAGCAGGGTGCGCTGCCGTTCGGCCTCGGACAGGGTCTCCAGACGGCGGACGAGTGCCGAGGACTCCTCGGTGTGCGCGGGGTCGGTGTCGCCGGGCCGGGCGGTCGCGGTCAGCTTCCGGGCTTCCGGGACTCCGCTGAGCAGCCGGGACAGCCGCCGAGCCTCGAAGGTGTCGGCGAAACGCTCCCAGTCGGCGTCGACGACGGCGAGAGCGGCGTCCGGGTGGGTGACGGCGCGCTCCAGCGCCGCCAGGGCCAGCCGCGGATCCATCGCGGTCATGCCATTGCGCCGGATGGTGCGACTGACCTCGGCGCTGCTGACGGCCATGCCGTTGTCGGCCCAGGGGCCCCAGGCCACCGAGGTGGCCGGAAGCCCCGCACCGCGCCGCCACTCCGCCAACGCGTCCAAAATCGCGTTCGCCGCCGCATAATTCGCCTGCCCAGCCGCACCCACCGTCCCCGAGAACGAGGAAAACAGCACAAACGCCGAAAGCTCCAGCTCCCGCGTCAGCTCGTGCAGATGCCAAGCCGCCTCGGACTTCGCCCGCAGCACGCCTTCGAACCGCTCGGCCGACAGCCCGTCCAGCACACCGTCATCCAGCACACCCGCCGTATGCACGACGGCCGTCAGCGGGAACTCCTCCGGCACCCCCGCCAACACCCCGGCCAGCGCACCCCGATCACCCACATCACACGCCACAACCGTCACCCGAGCGCCCGTCTCACGCAGCTCGGCGCAGAGCTCATCCGCACCCTCAGCCCCAGGACCACGACGCGACACCAACACCAGATGCTCCACACCCGAACGCGCCAACCACCGCGCCACATGAGCACCCAATGCACCCGTACCACCGGTCACCAACACAGTGCCCGACGGCACCCAACCCTCCACGCCATGCCCGCCGGCCGACGCCCGGACGATACGGCGCGCGAACACCCCCGAGCCGCGCACGGCGACCTCGCTCTCGCCCGTACGGCCGCTCACCACATCCACCAGGCGATCCGCCGCCCGCGCATCCCACACCTCGGGAAGATCCAGCAATCCGCCCCACCGCTCCGGAACCTCCAGACCGGCGACGCGGCCCAGGCCCCACACCGCGGCCTGCTCCACCGCGCGCACGCCCTCGGAACCAGCGACCGCGACCGCGCCGCGCGTCGCACACCACACCGGAGCGGCCAGGCCCACATCGCCCACCGCCTGCACCAGTGACAGCGTCAAGGCCACGCCCAGGGGCACCGACCGATGCTGGCCGTGACGGCCTTCGGCCAGCGCCAGCAGGGACAACACGCCTGCGGCAGCGGCCGCTTCGGACCCGCTCAGAGCCTCGCGGAGTCGCGCCGCCACCGACTCACGGTCGGCGTCCTCGGGCCCCAGCTCGACCATCACCGGCTGTGCACCCCGTCCGGCGAGGGCGTCCGCACACGCCGACACCCACGGGTCGGTGGCCATCCCCGCGGGGACCGCCACCAGCCACGGACCCGTCACCGTGCCCGGCCCGTCGGACACCGGCGACCACGACACGCGGTAGCGCCACCCGTCCACCGTGGCGCGCTCACGTCCACGACGACGCCACGACGACAGCACCGGCAACACCGCCGCCAGCGATTCACCGGCGCCGTTCTCGTCCGCGACCGCCAGCGTGTCCGTAAGCGCGGGCAGATCCTCACGCTCCACCGCGTCCCAGAAGCCGGCGTCCACCGCGTCCGTGAGGCCCGTCCCAGTCGTGGTGACGGAGGACGATTCCAGCCAGAAGTGCTCTCGCTGGAAGGGGTACGTGGGCAGCTCGACGGGCCGGGGGCGCGTCGGTGCGAGCAGGGCGGCCCAGTCCACGGCACGACCTCGCACATGGATCTGGGCCAGCCCCTCCATGACGGAGGTGGTCTCTTCCCAACCGCTGCGAAGAACGGGGGCGAAGACGGCGTCCGGCGCGCACTCCTGCCCCATCCCGGAGAGGACTCCGTCGGGGCCCAACTCCAGGTAGGTGACCACGCCCTGCCCGGCCAGGCACTCGACACCGTCCGCGAACCGCACGGTCTCGCGGACGTGGCGCACCCAGTACTCAGCCGAGCACAGCGCATCGGCACCCGCCACCAGACCCGTCACATTCGACACGACGGGGATGCGGGGAGGCGCGTACGACAGCCCCTCGGCCACCTGCCGGAACTCCGCCAGCATCGGCTCCATCAACGGCGAATGAAAGGCATGCGAAACCCGCAGCCGCTTGGTCTTGACGCCCTCGGCCTCCAGCAGCCCGACGACCTCCGCAATCGCCGCCTCGGCGCCGGAAATCACGGTGGAACGCGGACCGTTGACCGCCGCCACACTCACCTCAGCCTCACGACCGACCAGCAACGGCAGCACATCCGCCTCAGCCGCCCGCACGGACACCATCACCCCACCCGAGGGCAGCGCCTGCATCAACCGCCCACGAGCCGCCACCAACACACACGCATCCCCCAGCGACAACACCCCCGCCACATACGCCGCCACCACCTCACCAATCGAATGCCCGGCCACAAAATCCGGCCGCACACCCCACGACTCCACCAACCGGAACAGCCCCACCTCCACCGCAAACAACCCACACTGCGCAAACCCGGTCCCATCCAGCCCCGGCACATCCCCGAACACCACGTCCCGCAGCGGCCGCTCCAACACCCCATCGAACATCGCACACACCTGGTCAAACGCGTCCGCGAAGACCGGGAACGCCTCATACAGCTCCCGGCCCATCCCGACCCGCTGACTCCCCTGACCCGAGAACAACACCGCCAGCTTCCCCGGCACCACCGAACCCCGCACCACACCAGCCGCCGGTACACCATCCGTCAGCGCCCGCAACCCGGCGGCAAATCCCGCACTGTCGCCCGCCAGCACCACCGCCCGCTCATCGAGGGCCGACCGCGTCGTGACCAGTGACAACGCCATATCAGCCAGCGACGCCTCCGCCCCGGCCTCACCCCGGGCGTAAGGCAGCAAAAGCTCCGCCTGTGCCCGCAGCGCACCCTCGGACTTCGCCGACGCCACCCACGGCACCAGCGCCGACTCCTCAGGCGCGTCGGTCACCGGCTCGGCGACGGGCCGCTCCTCGGCGAGGTGTTCCAGGATGACGTGTGCATTGGTGCCACTGATGCCGAACGACGACACACCGGCACGCCGCGGACGATCCGTCTCCGGCCACTCCACCGCATCCGTCAGCAGTTCCACCGCACCCGCCGACCAATCCACATGCGGCGACGGCTCATCCACGTGCAGCGTCCTCGGCAGTACACCGTGCCGCATGGCGAGCACCATCTTCATCACACCCGCCACACCCGCGGCGGCCTGCGTATGACCGATGTTCGACTTCACCGACCCCAGCCACAACGGCCGGTCCTCGGCGCCGCGCTCCCGCCCGTACGTCGCGAGCAGCGCCTGTGCCTCAATCGGATCGCCCAGCTTCGTGCCCGTACCGTGGGCCTCGACCGCGTCCACCTCAGTGGCCGACAGCCGGGCACTCTCCAACGCCGCCCGGATCACCCGCTGCTGCGACGGACCATTCGGCGCCGTCAAACCGTTCGACGCACCGTCCTGGTTGACCGCGCTGCCCCGCACCACGGCCAGGACCCGGTGACCGTTCCGGCGTGCGTCGGACAGCCGCTCCAGCAGCAGCACACCGACGCCCTCGGCGAGCCCCATGCCGTCCGCGGCGCCCGCGAACGCCTTGCAGCGGCCGTCGAGCGCCAGTCCGCGCTGGCGGCTGAAGCCGATGAGGGCACCGGGGTTCGGCATGACGGCGACGCCACCGGCGAGCGCCAGTGAGCACTCCCCGTTCCGCAGCGCCTGCGCCGCCAGGTGCAGCGCCACCAGGGACGAGGAACACGCGGTGTCCACGGTCACCGCGGGACCCTCGAAGCCGAAGGCGTACGCGACGCGTCCGGACACGACGCTGGCCGCGCTCCCCGTCATCAGGTGGCCTTCGGAGCCCTCGGGCGCCTCATGCACCCGCGGCCCGTACTCCTGGTAGTTGGAGCCGATGAAGACGCCGGTGCGGCTGCCGCGCAGCGCGAGCGCGGGCACACCGGCACGCTCGAAGGCTTCCCATGAGGTCTCCAGCAGCAGCCGCTGCTGGGGGTCCATCGCCAGCGCCTCACGCGGCGAGATACCGAAGAACGCCGGGTCGAAGTGGCCCGCGCCGTAGAGGAAGCCGCCCTCACGCACATACGTCTTGCCCGGCGCGTCCGGGTCCGGGTCGTAGATGCCCTCGATGTCCCAGCCACGGTCGGTGGGCAATCCGCCGATCGCGTCACCGCCGGACATGACGAGCTGCCACAGCCCCTCAGGGGAGGACACCCCGCCCGGATAACGGCAGCTCATCGCCACGATGGCGATGGGGTCGTCGTCGGAGTCCACGGGCACGGCCCCGGCCGTCTCCACCCGTGCCGCCGTCTGCGGGAGGGCGGGGACGTCCGCCTCGTCGGCCGTCGTCCCCGTCAGCTCGGTGCGGATGTGCTCGCTCAGGGCGGCGGTGCTGGGGTAGTCGAAGGCCAGCGTGGCGGGCAGGCGCAGCCCGGTGGCCGCGTTCAGCCGGTTGCGCAGTTCGACTGCCGTCAGCGAGTCGAAGCCGAGGTCCTTGAACGCGCGCTCGGAGTCCACCGCGTCCGAGGTGGCGTGTCCGAGGACGGCCACCACCTGTGCGCGCACCAGTTCCAGGACGGTGTGCTCACGCTCGGTGGGGGTCAGTCCGGCCAGCCGCTGCCGCAGGCCCGAGGGGGCGTCGGCCGACGCGTTCGCGACCGCTCCGGCGGTGTCGGTCCCCTCCTGGATGCGTCGCATCGCGGGCAGTTCGTCCAGCAGTGGGCTGGGGCGGGCGGAGGTGAAGACCGGGATGAAGCTCTCCCAGTCGATATCGGCGATGGCCAGATGGGTCTGGTCGTGGTCGAGTGTCTGCCGCAGCGCGGCGATGCCGAGCGCCGGGTCCATGAACCGCAGTCCACGCCGCCGCAACTGGTCCAGGTCGAGGGCCTCGGGCATGTTGTCGCCGGTGGCGTCCCACACTCCCCAGGCCACCGAGGTGGCCGTCAGACCGTTCGCCCGCCGCCGCTCGGCGAGCGCGTCCAGATAGGCGTTGGCGGCGGCGTACGCGCCGTGGTCGCCCACGCCCCACAGCCCGGACACCGAGGAGAACAGCACGAACGCGTCCAGCGGGGTGTCGCCCAACAGCTCGTCCAGATGGGCCGCGCCCGCCACTTTCGCGTCCATGACCTCGGCGAACTCCGCCGTAGTCGTGGCGCCCAGCCCGGCCAGGTCAATGTATGCCGCGGCGTGGATGACGGCGGTGAGCGGCCGGTGGTCGGGTACGGAGTCGAGAACGCGCCGGAGCGCGGCGCGGTCCGCCACATCGCACGCGGCGACGGTGACCCGGGTGCCCCGATCGGCCAGTTCGGCGACCAGGTCTTCGGCGCCGGGGGCGGCGAGCCCGCGGCGGCTGGTCAGCACCAGGTGTTCGGCGCCGTTCTCCGCCAGCCACCGGGCCAGACGGGTGCCGAGGGCGCCGGTGCCACCGGTGATGAGGACCGTGCCACGGGGCTTCCAGGCGCGCCGCGCAGGGGTGGTCCCGAGGGGTGCGGGCTCGAGTCGCCGCAGCATCACGCCCGAGGCGCGGATCGCGACCTGGTCCTCGGGGCCGCCGTCCGCGAGCACTCCGGCGAGCCGGGCCCCGGCCCGGGCATCCATGGTGCGCGGCAGGTCGATCAGCCCGCCCCAGCTGTCCGGGTACTCCACCCCGGCCACCCGGCCCATGCCCCACACCGCCGCCTGGGCGGGGCTGGTGAGCGGATCGGAGCTGCCGATGGACACCGCGCCCTGGGTGGCGCACCACAGCGGCGCGCGGACGCCGAGGTCGTCGAGGGCCTGGATCAGGGCGAGGGTCAGGGTCAGGCCGGTGGTGGCCACGGGGTGGTCGGGGTACGGGTGTTCGTCCAGCGGCAGCAGTGACAGCGCGCCGGACAGCGTGTCCAGCGGGTGGTCGGCGGTGGTGGCGCGCAACCGCTCGGCCACCGTGGCACGGTGTGCGTCGTCCGCGCCCAGCTCGACGAGAACGACATCGGCGCCGTGTGCCGCGAGCGCCTCGTGGGAGGCCGTGACCAGCGGGTCGTCGGGTCGGGAGCTGGGAGCCAGCAGCAGCCACGGCCCCGGGAGCGAGACGGCCGGGGTGCCGCTCTTGGGGCGCCAGATCACGCGGTAGCGCCACTCGTCCACGGTCGATTCGGAGCGCCGCTGCCGACGCCACTGCGCGAGAGCGGGCAGGACGGTGCCCAACGAGGTGTGCTGTTCGGTGGATTCGACCTGGAGCGTGGCGGCCACTGCCTCGGCGTCCTCGCGCTCCACGGCCTGCCAGAAGTGCGTGTCCGCGCTGTCTTCGGCCGACGTGCCCTCGGTGGAGCGCGCGGTGGTGGCCGAGGTGAGCCAGTAGCGCTGGTGCTGGAAGGCGTAGGTGGGCAGGTCGACGGGGTGTGCGCCGGTGCCGGCGAACACCGTCCGCCAGTCGACGGCTATACCGCCGACGTGCGCCTCGGCCAGGGAGGTCAGGAACCGTGCCGGGCCGCCTTCGTCGCGGCGCAGCGAGCCGATGGCCGCCACGGGGGTGCCGTGGTCCTCGGCCGTCTGCTCGATGCCCATGGTCAGCACCGGGTGCGCGCTGGCCTCCACGAACGTCTGGAAACCCTCGCCGAGGAGCACCCGTACGGTCTCGTCGAAACGCACGGTCCCGCGCAGATTGCGGTACCAGTAGCCGGCGTTCAGCTCGGTGGTGTCCAGCACGCCGCCGGTCACCGTGGAGTAGAACGGCACCGAGGAGGAGCGCGGAGTGATCCCGGTGAGGGCGCGCCGGATCTCGTCCTCGAGGCTCTCGACGTGGGCGGAGTGCGAGGCGTAGTCCACGGGGACGCGGCGTGCCCGGATTTCCTCCTCCTCGCACGCCGCCAGCAGCTCGTCCAGCGCGTCGGCGTCGCCGGAGACCACGACCGCCGAGGGACCGTTCACCGCCGCCACCGACAACCGCTCGCCCCACGCCGCGAGCCGCTCCCGCACCGAGTCCACGGGCAGCGACACCGACACCATGCCACCCCGCCCGGACAGCGCCCGCAGCGCCTGGCTGCGCAGGGCTACGACGCGCGCGGCGTCCTCCAGCGACAACGCACCCGCCACACACGCCGCCGCGATCTCACCCTGCGAGTGGCCGATGACCGCCGCGGGCTCCACACCGTAGGAGCGCCACAGCTCCGCCAGCGACACCATCACCGCGAACAGGACGGGCTGGACCACATCCACCCGCTCCAGCGCCACGGGGTCGCTGAGCACATCCACCAGCGACCAGTCCACATGCGGCGCCAGAGCCGCCGCGCACTCGTCGATCCGCCGGGCGAACACCGGTGAGGAATCCAGCAGCCCGGCCGCCATGCCCACCCACTGCGACCCCTGACCGGGGAAGACGAAGGCGACCCCGGCGCTGCGCTTGGCCACGCCTTCGACCAGCCCGGATCCACCCCGTCCCGCGAGGTGATCAGCCAGCGACCGTACGGCCTCCGCACGGTCGGGGGCCAGCACGACCGCGCGGTGTTCGAAGGCGGTCCGCGTGGTGGCGAGGGACAGTCCGATGACCTCAGCCGCGATCTCGGGGTGCCGCTCAACGTGGTCCAGCAGCCGCGTGGCCTGGGCGCGCAGCGCGGCCTCGGACTTGCCGGCCAGCGGCCAGGGGACGAGCGGGAGCGCCGTCCGGGGCACCGCCGCTTCCTCCGCCACGTCCGCACCGGAAGCGGCGTCGGTAACGGCCGGTGACGGCGCCTGCTCGATGATGGCGTGGGCGTTGGTGCCGCTGATGCCGAACGAGGACACACCGGCCCGGCGCGGCTCCTCACCCTCGGGCCACGCGGTGGCCTCGGCGAGGAGTTCGACAGTGCCCGCCGTCCAGTCCACGTGTGCGGACGGCTCGTCGATGTGCAGGGTGCGGGGCAGCACGCCGTGCCGCATCGCCAGCACCATCTTGATCACACCCGCCACACCCGCAGCCGCCTGCGTATGACCGATGTTCGACTTCACCGACCCCAGCAGCAGCGGCTCACCCGCGGCCCGCTCACGGCCGTAGGTGGCCAGCAGCGCCTGTGCCTCGATCGGGTCGCCCAGCTTCGTTCCCGTCCCGTGTGCCTCAACGGCGTCGACCTGCCCGGCCGTGAGCCCGGCGTTGGCCAGCGCCTGGCGGATCACGCGTTGCTGGGACGGGCCGTTGGGGGCGGAGAGCGCGCTGCTCGCGCCGTCCTGGTTGGTCGCCGTGCCCCGGACAACCGCCAGCACCGGATGCCCGTTGCGCTGCGCGTCGGACAGCCGCTCCAGGAACAGCATGCCGACGCCCTCGGCGGGCCCGAACCCGTCGGCCGCCGCCGAGAAGGGCTTGCACCGGCCGTCGGGTGCGAGCCCGCGCTGCCGGCTGAAGCCGATGAAGGTGCCGGGCGTGGCCATGACGGTGACACCACCGGCCAGGGCGAAGGAGCACTCCCCTTGGCGCAGCGCCTGTACGGCCAGGTGCAGGGCGACCAGCGACGAGGAACACGCGGTGTCCACCGTGACCGCCGGACCCTCCAGGCCCAGAGTGTAGGCCACCCGCCCGGACACGACGCTGATGGCGCTGCCGGTCACGAGGTGGCCCTCGACACCGTCGGTGGCCTCGTGTACCCGCGGCCCGTAGTCGGGAGCCACGGCCCCGACGAAGACACCGGACCGGCTGCCCTTGAGCGAGGCCGGGTCGAGACCCGCCCGCTCGATGGCCTCCCACGAGGTCTCCAGCAGCAGCCGCTGCTGGGGGTCCATCGCCAGCGCCTCACGCGGTGAGATCCCGAAGAAATCGGCATCGAAGTCGCCGACGTCGTAGAGGAACCCACCCTCACGCGCGTAGGAGGTGCCCGGCCGGTCGGGGTCCGCGTCGTAGAGCGAGTCGAGGTCCCAGCCGCGGTCCTCGGGGAACGGCGTGATGGCGTCCTCGGCCCCGCTCAGCAGCCGCCAGAACTCCTCGGGCGAGCGCACCCCACCGGGAAAGCGGCAGCTCATTCCGACGATCGCGATCGGCTCGCGGGCCGCCGACTCCACATCCCGCAGACGCAGCCGCGTCTGGTGCAGATCAGCCGTCACCCGCCGGAGGTAGCCGCGGGACAGCTCAGGCTTCAGCCGGTCGGCCACCATCGCACGGGTGGCGTCGTCGGCTGAGGTGTCCGTGCCGAGCAGCGCGGCTTCCAGCTGGTCGAGTTCGGCGGTCACGTCCGACGCGTCGTCCGCCGCCACGGGGGCGACCTCCGCACCCAGGTGTGCGGCCAGCGCGGCGGGGGTCGGGTAGTCGAAAATGAGGGTGGCGGGCAGCCGCAGCCCGGTGGCCGCGTTCAGCCTGTTACGAAGCTCAACCGCGGTGAGCGAGTCGAAGCCCAGCTCCAGGAAGCCGCGATCGGTATCCACCGCCGATGCCGTCCCATGGCCGAGAACCGTAGCGGCGTGCTCCTGGACCAGACGCAGCAGCGTCCGCTGCCGCTCCCCCTGACCGAGCCCGGCCAGCCGCCGCACCAGCGACGCCTCCTGCGAGTCGGGGACTTCCTGGGCCGAGGCACGCCGGGACGGGACAGGCCGACGTACGAGCCCGTTCAGCAACGGGGGTACGGGCGTGGCATCGGCGGTGGCCGCGAGGCGGCCGAGGTCGAGCCGCGCGGGCACCACCACACCCTCGGCCAGCCGACCCGCCGTGTCGAACAGCCGCAGCCCCTCCGCGGAGGAGAACGGCACCAGCCCGCCCCGTGTCATACGCGAGATATCGGCCTGGTCGAGGTGTCCGGTCATCCCGCTGCGCTCGGCCCACATTCCCCAGGCCAGCGACACTCCGGGCAGACCCATCGCCCGGCGCCGCTGAGCCAGTCCGTCCAGGAACGTGTTGGCGGCGGCGTAGTTGGCCTGGCCCGCGGACCCCAACACCCCGGCGGTCGACGAGAACAGGGCGAACATCGCCACATCGAAACGGCGCGTCAGCTCATGCAGATGCCACGCCCCGTCGACCTTGGCCCGCAGCACCGCGTCCAGCCGCTCCGGGGTCAGCGAGGTCACCGTGCCGTCGTCCAGAAGGCCCGCGGCATGGACCACACCGGTCAGACCATGCCCATCGGGGAGCCCCGCCAGCAGCTCGGCCAGCGCCTCGCGGTCGGCGACATCGCAGGCGGCGACCATGACCGAAGCCCCCAAGCCAGTCAGCTCCGCCTCGAGCCCTGCCAGGCTCTTGGCGGCGCGGCCACGGCGGCTGACCAGCAGCAGCCGTCGTATGCCGTGCTCGGTCACCAGATGCCGGGCCACCAGTCCGCCCAGGACACCTCCGGCGCCGGTGATCAGTACGGTCCCCTCCGGGTCCAGCGCGGCCGGAACACTCAGCACCAGCTTGCCCACATGACGCGCCTGGCTCATGAACCGGAACACCTCAGGAGCCCTGCGCACATCCCACACCCGTGCGGGCAACGGCTCCAGCCCGCCACCCTCGAAGAGGGCCACGATCTCCGCGAGCATCTCCCCGATACGCTCAGGCCCCGCCTCGGCCAGGTCGAACGCCCGGTACAGCACGCCCGGATGCGCCGCGGCCACCTCATCGGCCGACCGCACATCCGTCTTGCCCATCTCGATGAAGCGCCCGCCCTCACCCAGCAGCTGCAGCGACGCGTCCACGAACTCACCCGCCAGGGAGTCCAGGACCACATCCACCCCACGACCACCCGAAGCGGCCCTGAACCGCTCCTCGAACTCCAACGTCCGCGACGACGCGATATGCGCCTCATCCAGCCCGAGACCACGCAGAACATCCCACTTGGCGTCACTCGCGGTCGCGAACACCTCCACACCCCAGGCCCGCGCCAACCGCACCGCAGCCATCCCCACACCACCGGCAGCGGAATGCACCAACAGCGACTCACCACGCCGTACGCCCGCCAGCTCCCGCAGCGCGTACAAGGCCGTCACGAACACCACGGGGACGGACGCGGCCTCGGTGAAGGACCAGCCGTCCGGCATCCGCACCAGGCTGCGGTGGTCCGCCACGGCCAACGGCCCGAAACCGCCCTCCCACAGCCCCATCACGCGGTCGCCTACGACGAGGGAGGTCACACCAGGGCCGGTGGCCACGACCACACCGGCCCCCTCGCCGCCCATCATGGCCTCGTCCGGATACATGTCCAGAGAGATGAGGACATCGCGGAAGTTCAGGCCCGTGGCGCGCACGGCGACCCGGACCTCGTGCTCGCCGAGTTCCCGGGTGACGTCCGTGGCCGTGGCCAGCGTCAGCCCCTCCAGCGTGCCCGCTCCCGACGCCTCCAGCCGCCACGCCTCCGTACCATCCGGTGGCGTCAGCACACCCCTCGCGGCGCCGGCGGCCAGACGTGGCACCAGCACCTCAGCACCGCGCACGGCAAGCTGCGGCTCCCCAGTCGCCACCGCCTGGTGCACCACGGCCAGCGACGCCTCGGCACCGTCCACATCCAGCAGAACGAACCGGTCCGGATGCTCGGCCTGCGCCGACCGCACCAACCCCCAGACCGGAGCCGCGGCCAGATCACTCGGATCCGCACCATCCTCGGTCGCCAGCGCGCCCCGGGTGACGAACACCAGCCGCGCCGAGGCGAACTCGTCCTCCGCCAGCCATGCCCGCGCCATGTCCAGGGTCCGGTGGGCCATGGCGTGTGTCGCCGGGACGACGTCCTCGCCGGGGCCGGAGGACACGGTCACGAACACCAGATCCGGCATGGAAGCCCCGGATCGTACGTGTGCTGCCAGAGCGGCCAGGTCGGTATGTTCCTCCACCGACCCATCGGCCGCCTCCAACTCTCTGGCCAGGCCGAAGGGGTCCGGTCCAGCCACGGCGCACCGGTCGGTGGCGGGGGCCGAGGCGGCTGTGGGCCCTGCGATCCACTCCACCCGGTACAGCGACTCGTCCTCGCCGACGGACGCGAGCTGCGCTTCCGAAACCGGCCGGGTGACCAACGCCTCCGCCGACGCCACCAGCGTTCCGGCGGCGTCGGCCACCAGCACTGACATCTCATCGGCACCCGTGCGGGCCAGCCTCACCCGCAGGGAGGTCGCGCCGGTGGCGTACAGCGACACACCGCTCCACACGAACGGCAGCCGGATCCCGGCCTTGCTCCCGTCCTTCTCCGGATGCGAGGCGGCGGACACCAGCCAGGCGTGCAGGGCCGCATCGAGCAGTGCGGGATGCAACCCGAACCGAGCCGCCTCCGCCCGCGACTCCTCCGGCAGCGCCACCTCGGCGAAGACCTCGTCACCCCTGCGCCAGACGGCACGCAGCCCCCGGAACACCGGTCCGTACGTCAACCCGGTGGCCGCCACATCCTCATAGAAGCCCGCGGTGTCGACCGCTTCCGCGCCCACCGGTGGCCATGCCTTCAGGTCCGCGGGGCTCGTCGTCTTGTCCATGGCGGTGGAGTTGAGGGCCAGCATGCCCTTCGCGTGGCACGTCCACGACGCGTTCGGCGTGCCGTCGCGGCGGGAATACACACTGAACTCGCGCTGCCCGCCCTGCCCGGGCCCGCTCACCACCAGCTGCACCTGGACCGCCCCCTCCTCGGGCAGCACCAAAGGTGCCTCCAGCGTCAGCTCCTCCAACTGATCGCAACCAACCGCGTCACCGGCCCGCGACGCCAACTCGACAAACGCCGTACCCGGCAGGATGACCCGGCCCAGCACCGCATGGTCGGCCAGCCAGGCATGGGTACGGAGCGAGAGCCGACCGGTGAGCAGGAAACCGTCCGAGCCGGGCAGCGGCACGGCGGCCCCCAGCAACGGATGCCCGGCCGCATCCAGCCCCACCGATGCCACATCGCCAGCGGCGTCGACGGCCTCGGACTCCAGCCAGAAGTGGGTGCGCTGGAAGGCATACGTCGGCAGATCGACGCGCTCCGCGCCCGTTCCCGCGAACATCCCCGCCCAGTCGACGGACGCGCCGCCCACGTAAGCCTCGGCCAGGGAGATCAGGAAGCGCTCCAGGCCGCCATCGTCACGGCGCAGCGAACCGACCGCGGTGACACGGGTCCCGTGGTCCTCGGCCGTCTGCTCCACACCCATCGTCAGGACGGGGTGGGCACTGGCCTCGATGAACACCTGGAAACCATCGGCCAGCAGGACGCGGACGGTCTCGTCAAAGCGCACCGTCTGACGCAGATTGCGGTACCAGTACCCGGCGTCCAGACCAGCCGTATCCAGCACCCCACCGGTCACCGTCGAATAGAACGGCACCGACGAAGGCCGAGGGCTGATCCCCGCGAGGGCTCGCCGAAGCTCGTCCTCGATCGCCTCAACGTGAGCGCAGTGAGAGGCGTAATCCACCGGAACGCGCCGCGCCCGGATCCCCTCGCGCTCGCATACGGCCAGCAACTCGTCCAACGCGTCAGCGTCACCGGAGACCACGACCGCCGACGGGCCGTTCACCGCCGCCACCGACAACCGCTCACCCCACGCCCCAAGCCGCTCCCGCACCGAGTCCACCGGCAGCGACACCGACACCATCCCGCCACGACCCGACAACGCCCGCAACGCCCTGCTCCGCAACGCCACCACCCGCGCCGCGTCCTCCAACGACAACGCACCCGCCACACACGCCGCCGCGATCTCACCCTGCGAATGACCCACCACCGCCGCAGGCTCCACCCCATACGAACGCCACAACTCCGCCAACGACACCATCACCGCCCACAACACCGGCTGCACCACATCCACCCGCTCCAGCGCCACCTCATCGCTGAGCACATCCACCAGCGACCACTCCACAAACGGCCCCAACGCCACCGCACACTCACTCAACCGCTCCGCAAACACCGGAGACGACTCCAACAACCCCGCCGCCATCCCCACCCACTGCGACCCCTGACCAGGGAAGACAAGCACCGCGTGATCCCGGGCCGTCGCCACCCCCCGTACCACACCGGGCGACACATTCCCCTCGGCCAACGCGCCCAGGCCGTCGACGAGACCGTTCCCGTCGCCCGCCAGCACCACCGCGCGGTGCTCGAACACACTGCGCGTCGTCGCCAACGACAGCCCGACATCGGCGGGCGAAACCTCTCCCTGCTCGCGCACATGCGTCAGCAGCCGCTCCGCCTGTGCCTCCACCGCGGTCTCCGACCGTCCGGAGATCACCCACGGCGTGATCTCCGGCAGTCCCTCGGCCGGGGTGTCGTCATCGACACCATGGCCGGGGCGCTCGTCGAGCGGGGCCGCTTCCAGCACGGCGTGGGCGTTGGTTCCGCTCATCCCGAAGGAGGAGACCGCGGCGCGGCGTGCCCGTCCCGTCTCCGGCCAGGGCATATCGTCCGTCAACAGGCGCAACCCGCCCTCGGACCAGTCCACATGCGGCGATGGCTCATCGACGTGCAGGGTGCGCGGCAGCACGCCGTGTCGCATGCCGAGCACCATCTTGATCACACCGGCCACACCCGCCGTCGCCTGCGTGTGCCCGATGTTCGACTTCACCGAGCCCAGCAGCAGCGGCCGTTCCTCGGGGCGGCCCCTGCCGTACGTGGCGAGCAGGGCCTGTGCCTCGATGGGGTCGCCCAGCGGGGTGCCGGTGCCATGTGCCTCGACCGCGTCCACCTCGGCCGCCGACAGCCCGGCGTTCTCCAACGCCGCGCGGATCACCCGCTGTTGCGAGGGGCCGTTGGGCGCGGTGAGGCCGTTGCTCGCACCGTCCTGGTTGATGGCGGTGCCCCGTACGAGGGCAAGCACACGGTGTCCGTTCCGGCGAGCGTCCGACAGGCGCTCCAACAGCAGCACACCGACGCCCTCCGCCGGGCCGAAGCCATCGGCGGCGGCGGAGAAGGGCTTGCAGCGCCCGTCCGGGGCCAGCCCCCGCTGGCGGCTGAAGCCGACGAACGTCCAGGGGGTGGACATGATGGCGGTGCCACCGGCCAGGGCCAGGGAGCACTCACCCTGCCGCAGCGACTGCGCGGCCAGGTGCAGCGCCACCAGCGACGACGAGCACGCCGTGTCGACGGCGACGGCCGGCCCTTCGAAGCCGAACGCATAGGCGAGCCGCCCGGAGGTGACGCTGAGGGCGTTACCGGTGAGCAGATAGCCCTCGACACCGCTCGACGGCCGGATCGGGCCCGCGCCGTATCCATGTGATCCGGCGCCCACGAACACACCGGTCTGGCTGCCGCGCAGGGAGGCCGGGTCGATGCCCGCGCGCTCGAAGGTCTCCCAGGATGTCTCCAGCAGCAGTCGGTGCTGCGGGTCCATCGCCACCGCCTCACGCGGCGAGATGCCGAAGAACGCCGCGTCGAATTCACCCGCGCCGTCGACGAAGCCACCGTGGCGCGTGTAGGTCTTCCCGGGGACGTCGGGGTCGGCGTCGTAGAGTCCGTCGAGCTCCCAGCCACGGTCTTCGGGGAAGCCGGATATCGCGTCACGGCCCTCGGTCAGCAGGTCCCACAGCTCCTCCGGGGACCGGACACCGCCGGGCAGACGGCACCCCATGGCGACGATGGCGATCGGATCGTCGTCCGGCTCGGCCGGGGTAACGGGCGCGGGTGCCGAGGGAGCATCGCCCTCCCGGAGGCCGAGCAGTTCCGCACGGAGGTATTCCGCGAGCGCGGCGGGGGTCGGGTAGTCGAAGACGACCGTGGCGGGCAGCCGCTCACCGGTGGCCGCGTTCAGCCGGTTCCGCAGCTCCACCGCCGTGAGGGAGTCGAAACCGTGCTCCTTGAAGGAGATCTCCGGCTCGACCGCGTCCGGTGTGCTGTGGCCTAGGACGGTGGCGGCCTGGTCCTGGACCATGCGCAGCACCATCCGCTCCCGCTCCGCGTCGCCCACCCGGCGCAGGCGCTGCCGTAGCGACGCCTCCTCCGATGTGGGCGCCGTCTGGGCCAGTGCGCGGCGGGCCACGGCGGCCCGTTCCGGTCGGCCGTCGCCGGGCTCGGCTGCCACGGCCGCGAACTGCTCCTCCGTCACCGGCCGTGCCACCAGCGCGTCCACCGTGGCCACCGGTGTTCCGGCCGGGTCGGCGACCAGCGCGGACAGGGTGTCGGCGCCCTTGCGGGTCAGCCGTACGCGGAGCATCGACGCTCCGGTCGCGTGCAACGACATACCGCTCCAGAGGAACGGCAGGCGGATGCCGTCCACGTTGCCCGAGAGGGGCGCCAAGCCCGTCTGCAAGGCGGTGTCCAGCAGCGCCGGGTGGATGCCGAACCGGGGCACCTCACCACGGGCTTCCTCCGGCAGCACCACTTCGGCGAAGAGCTCGTCACCGCGGCGCCATACCGCGTGAACACCGCGGAAGACGGGCCCGTACGCCACGCCGGCGTCGGCCAACCGCTCGTAGAAGCCGGTCATATCGACGGCCGACGAGCCAGCCGGCGGCCATATGCTGAGGTCAGCGACCGGATTCGGGTCGGTGGCGTGGCTGTGGGCTTCGCTGTGGACCTCGCTGTCGGCCTCGCCGTGTGCTTCGCTGTGGACCAGCGCTCCCGAGGCATACCGGGTCCACGGCCGGTCCGCGATGTCCTCCGGTCGCGCGTACACCCGTATGGGACGTCCGCCATCCTCCTCGGGCCCGCCGACGGTCAACTGGATCTGTACGGCGCCCTGTTCGGGAAGCACCAGAGGCGCCTCCAGCGTCAGCTCCTCCACGCGATCGCATCCGGCCGCGTCACCGGCTCGCAGCGCCAACTCGACGAACGCGGACGCGGGCAACAGGGCCCGGCCGAGCACGGTGTGTTCGGCGAGCCAGGGATGCGTACGGAGCGAGAGGCGCCCCGTCAGCAACCACCCGTCCGAGTCGGGCAGCGTGGTCGCCGCGCCGAGGAGGGGGTGATCGGCGGAGGTCAGTCCGGCCGAGGACACATCGCCCGCCACGGCTGAGGGCTCGACCCAGTAGCGCTGGTGCTGGAAGGCGTACGTCGGCAGATCGACCCGCCGCGCACCCGTGCCCGCGAACGTCCCCGCCCAGTCGACGGACGCGCCGCCCACGTATGCCTCGGCCAGGGAGGTGACGAATCGGTCGAGACCGCCTTCGTCACGGCGCAGGGATCCGACGGCGGTGATAGGTGTGCCGTGGTCCTGGGCCGTCTGCTCCACGCCCATGGTCAGGACGGGGTGGGCGCTGGCCTCGACGAACGTATCGAAGCCGCCGGCGAGCAGGGCGCGGACGGTCTCGTCGAAGCGCACTGTCTGACGGAGATTGCGGTACCAGTACCCGGCGTCCAGTTCCTGGGTGTCCAGCACACCTGCCGTGACCGTGGAGTAGAAGGGCACCGACGACGGGCGTGGGGCGATCCCCGCGAGGGTCTGCCGGAGCTCGTCCTCGATGGCCTCGACATGAGCGCAGTGGGAGGCGTAGTCCACGGGAATGCGCCGCGCCCGGATCTCATCCGCCTCGCACGCGGCCAGCAGCTCGTCCAACGCGTCCGTGTCACCGGACACCACGACCGCCGAGGGCCCGTTCACCGCCGCCACCGACAGCCGCTCATCCCAACGGCCCAGCCGCTCCCGCACGGCCTCTACGGGCAGCGGCACCGACACCATGCCACCGAGCCCCGACAACGCCCGCAACGCCCTGCTCCGCAACGCCACCACCCGCGCCGCGTCCTCCAACGACAACGCACCCGCCACACACGCCGCCGCGATCTCACCCTGCGAATGACCCACCACCGCCGCGGGCTCCACACCGTACGAACGCCACAACTCCGCCAACGACACCATCACCGCCCACAACACCGGCTGCACCACATCCACCCGCCCCAACGCCACCTCATCACGCAGCACATCCACCAACGACCACTCCACAAACGGCCCCAACGCCACCGCACACTCACCCAACCGCTCCGCGAACACCGGAGACGACTCCAACAACCCCGCCGCCATCCCCACCCACTGCGCCCCCTGACCAGGGAAGACAAAGGCGACGCGGTCCGAGGAGCCAGTAGCCGCCCCGCGCACCACACCCGTGGCCTCGCGACCCTCGGCCAGCGCGGTCAGGCCGCTGACGAGCGCGGTACGGTCACCGCCCAGCACCACCGCCCGGCGCTCGAACACCGCACGTGTGGTGACCAGCGACAGGCCGATGTCCACGGACGCCGGACCGGCCCCCTCGCCCACCGTCGACAGCAAGCGCGCGGCCTGGTCCTGGAGTCCCGCCTCGGATCGCGCCGATACCGCCCACGGCACCACGCCGCTCGGTTCGGAGGTGGCGTCCGTGGCGGCATCGGACTCCATCGGCCCCTGCTCCAGGATCACATGGGCGTTGGTGCCGCTCACGCCGAAGGAGGAGATGCCCGCCCGACGGGGCCGACCGGTCTCGGGCCATGCCATCGGGGTGGTCAGAAGCTCCACCGCGCCCGCGGACCAGTCCACGTGCGGTGATGGCTCATCGATGTGCAGGGTCCGCGGAAGCAGGCCGTGGCGCATGGCCAGCACCGACTTGATGACCCCGGCCACACCGGCCGCCGCCTGGGTGTGGCCGATGTTGGACTTGATCGAGCCGAGCCACAGCGGCCGCTCGTCGGGCCGGTCCTGTCCGTACGTGGCCAGCAGCGCCTGCGCCTCGATCGGATCGCCCAGCGTCGTACCCGTGCCATGCGCCTCGACGGTATCGACGTCGGCGGCCGACAGCCGCGCGTTCGCCAGGGCCGCGCGGATCACCCGCTGCTGCGACGGTCCGCTCGGCGCGGTGAGGCCGTTGCTCGCGCCGTCCTGGTTGACGGCGGAACCGCGTACCACCGCCAGCACCTGGTGACCGTTGCGGCGCGCGTCCGACAGCCGCTCCAGCAGCAGCAAGCCCACACCTTCGCCCCAGCCGGTGCCGTCCGCGGCCGCCGCGAACGCCTTGCACCGGCCGTCGGCCGCCAGACCGCGCTGTCGGCTGAACTCCACGAAGAGCTCGGGGGTGGACATGATGGTGACACCGCCGGCGAGCGCGAGCGAGCATTCACCCTGGCGCAGGGACTGCGCCGCCAGATGCAGGGCGACCAGCGACGACGAACAGGCGGTGTCCACCGTGACCGCCGGGCCCTCGAAGCCGAAGGTGTAGGAGATACGGCCGGAGACGACGCTGGCGGCGCTGCTGGTGACCAGGTGGCCCTCGACGTGCTCCGCTGCCGCCTGGCGCAGGCTGGTCGCGTAGTCCTGGCCGTTGCTGCCCACGAAGACCCCGGTGTGGCTGCCCCGGAGCAGCGTGGGATCGATCCGCGCCCGCTCGAACGCCTCCCACGACGTCTCCAGCAGCAGCCGCTGCTGCGGGTCCATCGCCACCGCCTCACGCGGCGAGATGCCGAAGAACTTCGGGTCGAAGTCGCCTGCTCCCCTGAGGAATCCGCCCTCGCGGACATAGCTCTTGCCGTGCTCGTCCGGGTCCGGCCCGTAGAGCGTGTCCAGGTCCCATCCGCGGTCGGCGGGGAACTCGGTCAGCACCTCGCGCCCGGCGATCAGCAGCTGCCACAGGTCTTCCGGTGTTCGCACCTCGCCGGGGAAGCGACAGCTCATGGCCACAATGGCGATGGGTTCGTCGTCGGTGGCCACGACGACGGGCAACGCGGCGTCCGCGCCGTTCCGCAGCCCCAGCACCTCGGTGCGCACCAGTTTGACCAGCGCCGTCACGGTGGGGTGGTCGAAGAGCAGGGTGCTCGGCAGGCTGAGCCCGGTGGCCGCGTTCAGCCGGTTGCGCAGGGTCACCGCCGCGAGGGAGTCGAAACCCAGTTCCTTGAAGGCCCGGTCGGCATCGATGGCCTCGGGACGGCGGTGTCCCAGGACGGCTGCCACATGGGACCGCACGAACTCCAGGAGGACACGCTCTTGTTCCGCCGTTCCCAGCCCGGCGAGCCGTCGACGAAGCGACTCATCAGTGGTCGTGACCTCGTTGGCGGTGTCGGGTGAGCCGTGGGCCATGAGGTCGTGCAGAAGGCGGCGCGAACGGGTGTCCGCCATCGTCCCGGCCAGGGTGTCCCACTCAACGTCGGCGACGATCAGAGCCGCTGCCGCCGGATGGTTGACGCTCTGCTCCAGGGCGGCGACGGCCGACTCGGGGCCCATCGCGGGGAGACCGTGGCGCCGCCACCGGTCCGCGACGGCCTCTGCCATGCCGTTGTCGGCCCACGGGCCCCAGGCCACCGAGGTGGCCGGAAGCCCCGCACCACGCCGCCACTCCGCCAACGCATCCAAAATCGCGTTCGCCGCCGCATAATTCGCCTGCCCAGCCGCACCCACCGTCCCCGAGAACGAGGAAAACAGCACAAACGCCGAAAGCTCCAGCTCCCGCGTCAACTCATGCAAATGCCAAGCCGCCTCGGACTTCGCCCGCAGCACGCCTTCGAACCGCTCGGCCGACAACCCGTCCAGCACACCGTCATCCAGCACACCCGCCGCATGCACCACCCCCGTCAGCGGCAACTCCTCCGGCACCCCCGCCAACACCCCAGCCAGCGCACCCCGGTCACCCACATCACACGCCACAACCGTCACCCGAGCACCGATCTCCCTGAGCTCGGCACACAACTCATCCGCACCCTCAGCCCCAGGACCACGACGCGACACCAACAGCAGATGCTCCACACCCGAACGCGCCAACCACCGCGCCACATGAGCACCCAACGCACCCGTACCACCGGTCACCAGCACAGTGCCCGACGGCTCCCAACCCTCGGCGCCATGTGCACCCTCGACCGCACGCGCCACACGGCGGCCGAACACACCCGATGCCCGCACCGCCGCCTCGGTCTCGCCCGCACCACCACTCACCACACCCACCAGCCGGTCCGCCACCCGCGCATCCCATGCCTCGGGCAGGTCGACAAGGCCGCCCCAGCGCTCCGGCGCCTCCAGTCCGGCGACCCGGCCCAGCCCCCACACACCCGCCTGCTCCACACTCGACGGACTCTCCGAACCGCCCACCGCCACCGCACCCCGCGTCACACACCACACACGGCCACCCACACCCGCATCCCCGACCCCCTGGAGCAGGGACAACGTCAGCGCCAGGCCCAACGGCACCGCCCCGTACTCACCATGCCGTCCCTCCGCCGACGCCAGCAGTGACACCACGCCCGCGGCGTCAGAGACTTCGGCCTCCTCCAGGGCCCGGCGCAGCCGGTCCGCCATCGCCGCGCGGTCGGCGTCGTCCTGCCCCAGCTCGACCAGGACGGGCAGGGCACCGTGCCCAGCCAACGCCGCCACACAGCCCGCGACCCACTCATCCTCGGCCAGCCCCGCCGGGACCGCCACCAGCCACGTGCCCGTCAGCGCAGCGCCCACCACATCCGAAACGGGCGACCACGACACCCGATAGCGCCGGCGATCGGCCGCCTGCGTCAGCGCCGGGACCGTGCCGGTACGGACCGGCTCCAGCCAGAAGCGCTCCCGCTGGAACGCATACGTCGGCAACTCGACACGGCGAGGGCGGGCCGGCGCCAACAGGGCTGACCAGTCGACCTGCCGCCCCCGTACATAGATCTCGGCGAGCGCCTCCTGCAGCGAAGGGATCTCGGCCCGGCCATCGCGCAGCACCGATGCGAAGACCGCGTCGGAGACACACTCCTGCCCCATCCCGGACAGCACCCCGTCCGGACCCAGCTCCAGGAAGGTGGTGACCCCCGCGTCCGCCAGACTCCGCACCCCGTCCGCGAACCGCACGGCCTCACGTACATGCCGCACCCAGTACTCGGCGGAGCACAGCGCATCGGCATCCGCCACCAGACCCGTCACATTCGACACGACGGGGATACGCGGAGGCGCGTACGACAACCCCTCGGCCACCTGCCGGAACTCCGCCAGCATCGGCTCCATCAACGGCGAATGGAACGCATGCGAAACCCGCAGCCGCTTCGTCTTGACGCCCTCAGCCTCCAGCAGCCCGACGACCTCCGCAATCGCCGCCTCAGCACCGGAAATCACGGTGGAGCGCGGACCGTTGACCGCCGCCACACTCACCTCAGCCTCACGACCGACCAGCAACCGAAGCACATCCACCTCGGCAGCCTGCACCGACACCATCACCCCACCCGACGGCAACCCCTGCATCAACCGCCCACGAGCCGCCACCAACACACACGCATCCGCAAGCGACAACACACCCGCCACATACGCCGCCACCAACTCACCAATCGAATGCCCGGCCACAAAATCCGGCCGCACACCCCACGACTCCACCAACCGGAACAGCCCCACCTCCACCGCAAACAACCCACACTGCGCAAACCCGGTCTCATCCAACCCCGACACATCCCCGAACACCACATCCCGCAGCGAACGCTCCAACACCCCATCGAACAGCGCACACACCTGGTCAAACACGTCCGCGAAGACCGGGAACGCCTCATACAACTCCCGACCCATCCCAACCCGCTGACTCCCCTGCCCCGAGAACAACACCGCCAGCTTCCCCGGCACCACCGAACCCCGCACCACACCAGCCGCCGGTACACCATCCACCAGCGCACCCAGCCCGACCGCAAGCCCCTCACGGTCACCGGCGAGCGCTACCGCCCGATGCTCGAACACCGAGCGCGTGGTCACCAGCGACGAGGCCACATCCACGGCCGACGCCTCAGCGTCCAGCTCCCCACGCACCGCCGACAGCAACCGCTCCGCCTGCGCCCGCAGCGCACCCTCGGACCTCGCCGACACCACCCACGGCACCGATGCCGGGGCCTCCCGCCCCTCGTCCACCGGCTCGGCAACGCCCACCTCCGCGGGAGCCTGCTCCACGATGACATGGGCGTTTGTTCCGCTGATGCCGAACGACGACACACCCGCACGCCACGACCGGCCCATCTCCGGCCACACCACCGCATCCGTCAGCAGCTCCACCGCACCCGCCGACCAATCCACATGCGGCGACGGCTCATCCACGTGCAGCGACTTCGGGAGCACCCCGTGCCGCATCGCCAGCACCATCTTCATCACGCCCGCGACACCCGCCGCCGCCTGCGTATGACCGATGTTGGACTTCACCGATCCCAGCCACAGCGGCCGGTCCTCGGCGCTCCGCTCCCGCCCGTAGGTCGCGAGCAGCGCCTCGGCCTCGATCGGGTCGCCCAGGGCCGTGCCCGTGCCGTGCGCTTCGACCGCGTCCACGTCGGCGGGCGTAAGTCCGGCGTTCGCCAACGCCGCCCGGATCACGCGCTGTTGGGAGGGTCCGTTCGGCGCGGTCAGGCCGTTTGACGCACCGTCCTGGTTGACCGCGCTGCCCCGCACCACCGCGAGCACCTGGTGGCCGTTCCGCCGTGCGTCCGACAGCCGTTCCAGCAGCAGCATCCCGGCGCCCTCGGCCCAGCCCGTACCATCCGCCGCCGACGCGAACGGCTTGCACCGGCCGTCCGGAGCCAGTCCCCGCTGCCTGCTGAACTCCACGAACAGCCCCGGCGTAGGCATCACCGTCACACCACCGGCGAGGGCGAGCGCGCACTCGCCCTGGCGCAGCGACTGGACCGCCAGATGCAGTGCCACCAAGGAGGACGAGCAGGCGGTGTCCACCGTCATCGCCGGGCCCTCGAAGCCCATGGTGTAGGAGATACGGCCGGAAGCGGCGCTGACGGTGTTGCCGGTCAGCAGGTAGCCCTGCAGCTCGTCCGAGGCGTCGTGCATCCGCGGGCCGTAGTCCTGGGACATCGCGCCCACGAAGACACCGGTCCGGCGCTTCTCCCGCCCGGCCGGGTCGATGCCCGCGCGTTCGAAGACCTCCCAGGAGGTCTCCAGCAGGAGCCGCTGCTGCGGGTCCATCGCCAGCGCCTCGCGCGGCGAGATCCCGAAGAAGGAGGCATCGAAGTCCCCGGCGTCGTAGAGGAATCCGCCTTCACGGGTGTACGTCGTCCCGGCCCGTCCGGGGTCAGCGTCATACAGCCCGGACAGATCCCAGCCCCGGTCCGCCGGGAAGGCCCCGATGGCGTCGCCACCGGAGGCGATCAGCTGCCACAGCTCCTCGGGCGACCGCACACCACCGGGGTAGCGGCAGCTCATGGCCACGATCGCGATGGGCTCGTCCGGAGCCATGCCGACCGGCACCGACGCGATGTCCTCGCGTCCGTCGTCACCCAGAAGCCTGTCCCGCAGATGGCGTACGAGGGCCCGGGGCGTGGGGTGGTCGAACAGCAGCGTGGTCGACAGTCGCAGTCCGGTGGTGGTGTTCAGACGGTTGCGGAAGTCGACGGCGCCGAGCGAATCGAAGCCCAGTTCCTTGAAGGTCCGGCCGAGATCGACGGCTTCCCGTCCTTCGTACCCCAGCGCGGTGGCGACCTGGTCACGTACCAGGTCCGCCACCATCTCCCCTCGCTGGGCTTCGTCCAGCGGAGCGAGACGCGCGCGCAGGAGCGACGCCGCATCGGTCGCCGATGTGTGGTCCGCGCTGTCATCGGGGTCGGTCGCGTCGGCCTCGGTGAGCGGGCTCGGCTGCGGCAGGGCCTGGACGTCCAGCCAGTACCGCTTGCGCTGGAAGGCATACGTGGGCAGCTCGACCCGACGCGCACCTGTCCCCGCGAACACCCCCGCCCAGTCGACAGATGCCCCGCCCACATACGCCTCGGCCACGGAGGTCAGGAAGCGATCCAGGCCACCCTCGTCACGGCGCAGCGAACCGACGGCCGCCACGTCGGAGCCATGCTGCTCGGCGGTCTGCTCCACCCCCACTGTGAGTACGGGATGGGCGCTGGCCTCGATGAACACCTGGAGGCCATCGGCCAGCAGGGCGCGTACGGTCTCCTCGAAACGCACGGTCTGCCGCAGATTCCGGTACCAGTACCCGGCGTCCAGATCGGCCGTATCGAGCACTCCACCGGTCACCGTCGAATAGAACGGCACCGACGACGACCGAGGAGCGATCCCCGCGAGCTCCCGCAGCAACTCGCCCTCGATGGACTCCACATGAGCACAGTGCGAGGCGTAATCCACCGGCACACGCCGCGCCCGAATCTCCTCCGCCTCGCATGCCGCCAGCAGCTCGTCCAACGCGTCCGTGTCACCGGAGACCACGACCGCCGAGGGCCCGTTCACCGCCGCCACCGACAGCCGTTCACCCCACCGGCCCAGCCGCTCCCGTACGGCCTCCACCGGCAGCGACACCGACACCATCCCACCGAGCCCCGACAGCGCCCGCAGCGCCTTGCTCCGCAACGCCACCACCCGCGCCGCATCCTCCAACGACAGCGCACCCGCCACACACGCCGCCGCGATCTCACCCTGCGAATGACCAATGACCGCCGCGGGCTCCACACCGTACGAACGCCACAACTCCGCCAACGACACCATCACCGCCCACAACACCGGCTGCACCACATCCACCCGCCCCAACGCCACCTCATCGCTGAGCACATCCACCAACGACCACTCCACAAACGGCCCCAACGCCACCGCACACTCACCCAACCGCTCCGCAAACACCGGAGACGACTCCAACAACCCCGCCGCCATCCCCACCCACTGCGACCCCTGACCCGGAAACACCAACACCGCACGACCATCACCACCGGCAACCACACCCCGCACCGAACCCGGAGCGCCGCCACCCTCAGCCACCGCACTCAAGCCCTCGGCCAGAGCCCCACGATCAGACCCCAACACCACCGCACGATGCTCGAACGCACTACGCGTCGCCGCCAGAGAGAACCCGACGTCTCCGGCCGACAGCTCCGCCCGCTCCCCCACGTACGACGCCAGCCGACCCGCCTGTGCCCGCAACGCCGCCTCGGAGCGCCCCGACACCAGCCATGGGATCCGGCCCGGAGTACCGATCCCCTCAGATCCCGCCACGTCCCGAGCCACCGCAAGCTCCGGGGCCCCGGAGAGCACCACATGGCAGTTCGTCCCGCCCACTCCGAACGAGCTCACCCCGGCGATCAACGCCTCCCGGGTCCCCGCCGCATCCGCGGTCCACGGCTCGGATGCCGTCTGCACCCGCAGCCTCAGCCGATCCAGCGGAATATCCGGGTTGGGCGTCCGGAAGTTGAGGCTGGGGAAGAGCTCGCCGTGCTTGAGCCCCAGGGCCGTCTTGATGAAGCCGACGACACCGGCCGCGCCCTCCAGATGGCCCACGTTGGTCTTGGCCGACCCCACCAGCAGTGGGGCGTCGGTGGGGCGCCGTGCCGTGCCCAGGACCGCGCCCAGCGCCACCGCCTCGATCGGGTCGCCGACCCTCGTGCCGGTGCCGTGGAGTTCCACGTACTGGACACGGGCCGGGTCGACTCCGGCCTGCCGGTAGGCACGGCGCATGAGGTCCTCCTGGGCCTCCTGGTGGGGGGTGGTGAGGTGGTCCCCGCCACCGTCGTTGTTGAGTGCGCTGCCCCGGATGACGCAGTACACGGGGTCCCCGTCGGCGAGGGCGTCCGCGAGAGGCTTGAGAACGACGGCGCCGCCGCCCTCGCCGCGTACGAAACCGTTGGCGCGGGCGTCGAAGGTGTAGGTGACGCCGTCCGGTGACAGCCCGCCGAACCGGGCGGCGCTGACGCCGCTTTCGGGGGCGAGGTTGAGGTGGACGCCGCCGGCGATGGCGATGGATGTCTCGCCACGGCGGATGCTTTCGCAGGCCAGGTGGATGGCCGCCAGCGAGGACGCCTGTCCGGCGTCGAGGGTGAGGCTGGGGCCGCGCAGGCCGAGGTGGTAGGAGACGCGGTTGGCGATGATGCCGCGGTGGAGTCCGGTGAAACTGTGCCGGTCGATGGCCTCCGGTCCGCCCCGCCGGACCAGGGTGGCGTAGTCGTCCGCGATCACACCGATGTACACGCCGGTGCGGCTGTCGCGGAGCCGGTCCGGAACGATTCCGGCGTCTTCGAGGGCCTCCCATGTCAGTTCCATGGTCAGTCGCTGCTGGGGGTCCATGGCCGCGGCCTCGCGTGGCGAGATGCCGAAGAAGGCGGCGTCGAAGTGGTCGATCCGGTCCCGGTCCAGGAATCCGCCCCGCCGAGGGGCACCAGTGGCCCCGTCCCACCGTCCCTCCGGGGCCTCCGTGATGGCGTCGGCGCCGTCGCGGAGCAGTTGCCGGAAGGTGGCGGGGTCGGGTGCTCCGGGGAGGCGGCAGGACAGTCCGACGACCGCGATCGGCGCGTCCGTCGTGGTCGGCGAGGTGCCGTCGGAACCCTTCATGAGCGTGACTCCCTGGATCCAGGAACGTAGGACGCCGGGCGCACACCAGCGCAACGCGAAGGTCTGCGCCGCGTCCGGGCAGGACAGCGGGACAGCGGGACAGCGGGACAGGAGAACGAGATGGCGAAGCGGCCGAGGAACGGACGGGACATGGGCGGGTGGGACCCTCCCGCGTGGCGGATGCCACGCGAGGCGCTCATGCCCCGTGGCCGGTGGCCGGTGGCCCGTAGTCCGTGATGCGTGGACCGTGTTCCCCGGGCTTCGTGGATGTCTTGCGGGTCCGGCGGGGCCTAGTAGATGCCTTCCGGCGCCGATCGCACGACCTGCAGTGGCTTGACGTTGGCGACGCCGTCACACGGCCACTCCGGGCCCGTGTCGTACCGCACCGCGAGGTCGCGCTCCAGCACGTTGGGCAGGAAGAGGTCGTCGTGCAGGACGGTCAGCCGGACCTGGCCCTGTTCGCCGTATCCGACCACCTTGGACCAGTCGTCCTTGTCGACTACCGCCATGGTCACCTGCGGGTAGTTCGGCAGGTACGGCATGAGGGCGCCGTCGTCCTGCGCGGGCAGGCCCACGGTGTTGCCGAAGGTGTTGGCGTAGGTGACGACGACCAGTCCGCCGCCCAGGGCCTGGCGGAAGGATCTGCGCATGGCGGGGGTGGCATGTGTCCCACTCAGCCGTACGCCCTTCAGCCGGGCCACCAGTTCGGGCCTCGCCTTGATCAGGGCCTGCAGCAGGGCCGGGGTGGTGACGAGGTAGTCGACCGGCTGGTGCTCCAGGACCGCGGCGATCTGCTCGGTGATGTGGGCCGTGTACTCCTGCGCGTCCTTCAGTCTGCCGTCGCGGAGCAGCCGCTTGACCCAGCGGGGGTCGAAGTCGATGCCGTACACCCGGCCGTCGTACAGGTCGGCCAAGTCCACGGCGCCCTGTCCGATGAGGTGCGGTCCGGTGGGAGTGGCCTGGAGCCAGGTGCGGCCCGGTTCGAATCCCTCGCGCTCGATCACCCAGCGGCGCCAGGCGGCGCGGTGCTCGAGCATCGGCTCGGTGTAGAACACCCGGCAGGGGTTGCCGGTGGTGCCTCCGGAGTCCCAGATCCGGCCGGTCAGGGGCCGGGGCACGGCTTGGGGCACGAGTTCGGCGGGGTCCAGGGTGCGCAGGTCGCCCAGCGGCATCGGGCCGAACGCGGTCAGCTCGTCGTGGCGGGTGATGTCCCGTGGGTCGATGGCGAGTTCGGCCGCGCGCTTGAGCCAGTACGGGGTGCCGGTGTCCGGGTCGAAGTGGCGGCGGACGACCCGTCGGGTCCAGGCGTCGATGTCCTGCGACAGCCACTGGTCGATCTGCTCGGTCACGTCCTTCACTGGGTCACCCCGGCTTCCGTGGAAGGGAGTTCGATGCCGAAGTCGTAGACCGCGGTCATCGCCTCGAAGACATGGTCCGGGGATTCCACGTGGACCACGGGGAACTCCGCGTTCTGGAAGGTGCCGAACGCGGCGGGGCCGAGCACCAGGCCCAGTTCGGTGCCGCCGTCCTCCAGTCCGCCGATCATGTGCGGGACGCTCACGGGTGCGGTGGGGTTGCGGCGGAAGAGATCGCGGATCTCCTCGGCGGTGGTGAGGGCCTTGCGCTCCATGCACGAGTGCACGGGCACCCGTGGGTCATGGAAGGTCATGGCCTCCAGCGTGGGTTCGAGGAAGTCGCTGATGTGCCGCTGGAGCGGCGAGTGGAAGGCCGCGCCGTGGTCGTCGGACACATGCAGCGCGCCGGGTGGGAAGCCCGCGCCGAACTCCTGGAGCGCGGAGCGGTAGCCGCCCAGCAGCACCATGCGCTCCTGGCCCGTGCCGACCTTCCCGAGGTCGGCGGAGAGATACACATCGGGGACGTCGGCGAGGAGGTCGTCGGGGGCGGTGTCGTAGGGGATCCGCAGCATGGCGACGGCCTGCGGGCCGTGGTCCGCGGCCGGCGGGGGTACTTCCCGCAATCGCATCAGCAGGGTGAAGAGATCCTGACGCCCGACGGCTCCGGCGAGAGTGGCGCCGACCAGTGCGCCGAAACTCAGTCCGCATACGGCGGCCGGTGTTATGCCGTATTCCTCGGCGAGAACATCCGCAATTCCTAATACGGCCGCGGCCTGACGAATTGCACCGATCCCTTGTCGGTGCTCCTGTCCCGGTTGCCGTTCTTCTTCGAATATCCGCTGGACGTCGATACCCGTCCACTCGGCGATCCGTTGATAGGTGTGCTGCACACTCGGAAAGAGTTCATACAGCTCCGCGCCGGCTCCCGGCTGATCGTTCATACCACCGTCGAGGACATACGCAAGCGTCACCCCGAAACCCCCGTTTCCGCCCGTTCGCACCGGGCCAAAGCGTGCCGCATCGCCGCGGCACCCCATGAAGTGCTCCCCCGAGATCCCCGTTCCGCTAGCGGGCCTCAGGAATCGCCCAGCTGTTCGCGTTCGCTCATCAAACCTCTCGCCGCCAAGGCGTGTCAAGCAAGATCGACATGCCTTGCGCCACCTTTGCCTAACCCCGGTCGGCCTCATTGCGCAACCGCATTTCAGCGTCCTCGCGGGGGCCGCCGAACTCCTCCCAGACCTGGTCAAGGGCCTTGACGAACATCTCCACCGCGGAGGTGGAATGCACGGCTCCGGGTGCCACCCGCAGGATCTCCTCGCCGGCCCGCACGCTGGGCGCGTTGATCGCCTGCACATAGACGCCGTGCCGCTCCAGCAGGGCCGTGGACATGCGCTTGCACAGGGCCTCGTTCCGCACCAGGACGGACACGATGTGGGTGAGGTCGGAGATGAAGGGGATCCGGCACTCCTTCAGCAGCCGGTGCATCAACTGTGCGTTTGCCCACAGCCGTTCCCTTTCGGCCTCCGAGGAGCGCAGATGGCGGACGGCGGCGAGGGCCGCGGCGGCCACGGCGGGCGGCATCGCGGTGGTGAAGATGAAGGAGCGGGAGAACATCCGCACCGCCTCGATCACCTCCGCCGGGCCCACGATGTACCCGCCGTTGGTGCCAAAACCCTTGGCCAGCGTGCCCATGATGACGGTGAACCGGTCGGCAAGACCCTCGCGCGCCGCGATGCCCGCGCCCTGCGGGCCGTACATGCCGACCGCGTGCACCTCGTCGAGGAAGGTCATGGCACCATGGCGCTTGGCGATGTCGGCGATCTCCGCGAGTGGCGCGATGTCGCCGTTCATCGAGTAGACCGACTCGGTGACGATCAGCTTCGGCGCGTCGGGGTCGGCGGCCGCGAGCAGCTCCTCCAGGTGCGCGGTGTCGTTGTGCCGGAAGATCCGCTTCTGGGCGCCGCTGTGGCGCAGGCCGTCGATGATGGAGGCGTGGTTGAGCGCGTCGGAGAAGACGACGCACCCCTCCATACGGCCCGCGATGACGGACAGCGCGCCGTCGTTGGCGGTGTAGCCGGAGGTGAACAGCAGCGCGTCGTCCTTGCCGTGGAGGGCGCTGAGCTCCTTCTCCAGCAGTACGTGGTAGTGGTTGGTGCCGCCGATGTTCCGCGAGCCGCCGGCGCCCGCCCCGTACTCGTCGACGGCTTCCTTCATGGCCTCCAGGACGGCGGGGTGCTGGCCCATGCCGAGATAGTCGTTGCTGCACCAGACGCTGATCCGGGAGGCGTCCTCGACGCCGCTGACGCTGGCGGCGGGGAACTGGCCGGCGAGCCGTCCGATCTCGAGGAACTCTCGCTTTCCACCGTCGGAACCTTCGGTGAGGCGCGAAAAAAGGTCCAGATATTGGGTCGTCACGTCCACTCACTTCGCTTTTAGGCTACTTGGGGATCGCGCAGAAAGCGGGATGAGCCGTAACGACCCCCCGTCGGCGCCAATCTACATGCGGTCGGCCGTCAATCGGTACACCGAAAGGCAACCTCCGCACACCCGACCCGGTTTCACGGCAGGAAACTGACGAGTGGCCGGAAGAAGGTTGCCATGCCGGGGGCAGGGTGTCATCCTGCAGCGGGAAACGGCACCTTGAACTCATCGGCACACGGCGAACTGGAGTTTCGATGTCTCCGACCGACAATTACGTCCGACGGGTCCTCGAGGCTCTATCAGCCGATTCGGAGCGGGTTGCCCTGCTCCGCGACGATGAGCGGTTCACCGCCGGTGAGTTCACCCGCGCCGTGGTCGCGGCGGCGGAATTGCTGCGCCGCCAGATAGCGGAGGAAGAAATTCCGGTCGTGGCCGTGCTGACGGTCGCCAACACCCCGGCCACCATCATTCTGCGCTATGCCGCGAACCTCATCGGTGCCACGGTGGTCCATCTGCACTCCACCAACGCGGTGGACCCCACCGATCAGCTGGCCACCCGCGAGCGGCACGAGATCCTGAAGAAGACGGGCGCCACGTTCCTCGCCGTGGACGAGGAGAACCTGGGTCCGGCCCGGGAGCTGTGCGAGCGTCTGCCGGAGCCGCCCCGGCTCGCCGCGCTCGGCTCTCTCGGCCCCGATGTGCTGGACCTGACCACGGGCGACGCGGACGCCTTCGATCTGACGGTCGTGGAGACCGACCCCGAGCGCCCGGCCGTGGTCCTGTTCACCAGTGGCACCAGCGGCACCCCGAAGGGTGTGACACTCCCCTTCCGCGTCCGAACTCTCTATCTGCGGGCGGGACTTGAGGCGCCCGGCCCGATCACCTATCTGTCCACGCTGCCGGTGAGCCACTCCAACGGCTCGGGTGCCGACCTCGCCCTCGCCTCCGGTGGCACGGTGGTGCTGCACGAGGGCTTCGACGCGGGCGCGGTGCTCGACGCGGTGGAGCGCCACCGGGTGTCCGCGCTCACCGTCACCCCTCCGCAGCTGTACATGCTGGTGGACCACCCGGCCATCAAGGACACCGATCTGTCGAGCATCCAGATCATCTCCTACGGCGGCTGCCCCGCCGCCCCGGCCCGGCTGGCCGAGGCGGTCGAGGTGTTCGGCCCGGTGCTGCTCCAGTTCTACGGCACCACCGAGACCAGCGGGATCAGCATGCTCGCCCCGCCGGACCACTTCGACCCCGAACTGCGGTTCACCGCCGGCCGGCTGACCGCCGAGGTGCGCATCCGCGACCTGGAGGACCGGCGCGATCTGCCGGTGGGCGAGATCGGCGAGATCCGCGTACGGTCGCCGTTCAACATGCTCGGCTACTGGCGCGAGCCGGAGCTGACCGCGGAGACCGTACGCGACGGCTGGGTGTACACCGGCGACCTCGGCTCCCTCGACGAGCGCGGCTATGTGCGGTTGCACGGCCGGGTGGGCGAGGTGATGAAGACCAACGGGATCAAGGTCCATCCCACCGCCGTCGAGAACGCGCTGCTGACCCACCCCGAGGTGGCCCAGGCCGCGGTGTACGGAGTGACCGACGGGGACCGGGTGGAGCACATCCACGCCGCCGTGGTGCTCCGGCCCGGTGGCGCCGCCGACTTCACCTCGCTGCTCGACCATGTGTCCGGTGAGCTCTCGCCCAAGCATGTGCCGGCCGCCATCACCTTCCACGACGACCTTCCGCTGACCGGTGCGGGCAAGCCGGACAAGCAGCGGCTGGCCGCCCAGCGGGCCGGGGCATGACGCTCACCGCGGCGGCGGTGCTCGCCGAGTCCGCACTGCGGCGCCCGGACCACCCCGCGCTCGTCTTCGGCTCGCGGCGCATCACCTACCGCGAGCTGTGGGACGCCACCCGGCGGTACGCCGCCGTACTGCGCGACCAGGGCATCGGCCCCGGTGACCGGGTGGCGCTGCTGCTGCCGAACACCCCGCACTTCCCGATGGTGTACTACGGGGTGCTGGCGCTCGGCGCCGTGGCCGTCCCGGTGCACGGTCTGCTGCGCGCCGATGAGATCGTCCATGTGCTCCGCGACTCGGAGTCGAAGGTGCTGGTGTGCGGGGCGCCGATGCTCACCGAGGGTGCCAAGGGCGCGGAGGTGGCCGGGGTTCCGGTGGTCACCGTGCTGGAGGAGCACGACGGCGGCCGTCCGCGGCTGGACGCCCTCGCCGAAGGCGCCGAGCCCATCGAACGCTGCGCCCCGCGCGAGCCGGGCGACCTCGCCGTGGTCCTGTACACCTCGGGCACCACCGGCCATCCCAAGGGCGCGATGATCACCCACTTCAACCTGGTGATGAACGTGAGCACCACGATGCGCTCGCCGTTCGACCTCGGCCCCGACGATGTGCTGCTCGGCTGTCTGCCCCTGTTCCACACCTTCGGGCAGACCTGCGGGATGGGCACCACCTTCCTGGCGGGCGGCACGATGGTGCTGATGAGCCGGTTCGACGGCGCCCGGGCACTGGACCTGATGGTCACCGAGGGGTGCACCGTCTTCATGGGCGTGCCCACCATGTATCTGGCCCTGCTCGACGCCGCCGCCGAGGATCCCCGCCGCCCCGCCCTCGACCGCGCCTTCTCCGGGGGCTCGGCGCTTCCGGTGAAGGTGCTCGAGGACTTCCAGGAGGTCTTCGGCTGCCCGATCTACGAGGGGTACGGGCTGACCGAGGCATCACCGGTGGTCGCCTACAACCAGAAGGCGTGGCCGCGCAGACCGGGGACGGTGGGGCGACCGATCTGGGGCGTCGAGGCGGAGATCGCCGCGGCCGATGTGGAGGACCGGGTCGAGCTGCTGCCGACGGGCGCGGTCGGTGAGATCGTCATCCGTGGCCACAATGTGATGGCCGGCTACCTCAACCGCCCGGAGGCCACGGCCGAGGTGCTGGTCGACGGGTGGTTCCGCTCGGGCGACCTCGGCACCAAAGACGCGGAGGGCTATCTCACCCTCGTGGACCGCAAGAAGGACCTGGTGGTGCGCGGCGGCTACAACGTCTACCCGCGCGAGGTGGAGGACGTGCTGACGCGCCACCCGGCCATCGCCCAGGTGGCCGTCATCGGACTGCCCGACGAGGTGTACGGCGAGGAGGTGTGCGCCGTGGTTCGGCCACGTCCCGGGACCGCTCCGGACGCGGCACTCGGCTCCGGGATCGTGGCGTGGGCCAGGGAGCGGCTCGCGGGGCACAAGTACCCGCGCCGGGTGGAGTTCGTCGACGCCTTCCCCCTGGGCCCCAGCGGCAAGGTGCTCAAGCGCGAACTCGTCAGCCGATTCACCACCGGTCGGTTGCCAACCGACCGGTAACCAACCAACCGGTAGCCAACCGACCGGTAGCCAACCGACCGGTAAAGAATTGTCGCCTCAGGGGAGTTCCTGGCGGATACCTTTACCCGCGCCCGCGCCCTCCACCACTATGGGCACTCGTCTCACTGTCGGTGACGCGAGGAGTGGTGAGGGTGACCGACCCGCACGGAATCGAACCCGATGCCACCACCGGGCAGCGGTCGTACGCCCAACTGTCCGACACGGAGCTCACCGAACGGATCCGCTCCGGGGCGCCCACCGCCCTCCCCGCCACCCAGGAACTGAGGGAGCGCCACCTTCCGGCGGTGCTGTCCTACGCCCGGCTCTGCGGCAGGACCCGGGCCGACGCCGACCAACTCGCCGACCTGTCCTTCGGCCTCGCCGGGCAGGAGACCTGTCGCGGTATCGATCCCTGGGGACCGTGGCGCCACCATCTGCTGCTGCTCGTCCAGCGGGTGGCCGCCACCTGGGCGGAGGGCAGCCGGGCGGACCGGCTGGATCCCGCGTTCACCGAGTGGCTCGGCCACTCCGGTACCGCCACGGGCGGTGCGGCCGGACTCCCGAGGCCGCGGGAGCGTTCGCCCATGCTCGGCGGCTTCCTCACCCTCTCGGCGCGCACTCGTGATGTCCTGTGGTACAGCGTGGTGGAGGAGGAGCCCGACACGGTGGTGGCCACCTTCGCGGGGGTGGCGCCGCACACCGTCCCCACGCTCCGGGAGACGGCCCAGGGCGCGCTGCGCGAGGCGTGGCTGCGGACCCATCTGGAGCGTGGCGGCGAGCACACGTGTCAGGGGTTCCGGGGCCTCATCGAGGCGGCCGTACGGCCGGAGAACCCCCGGCGCTGCGATGACCTGGACCGCCATCTGTCCGGCTGCCTTTCGTGTGCCGGGGTGTACGGCGACCTGCTACGGATGGACCACGACCCCCGGCCCGTGATCGCCGATGGCCTCCTGGGGTGGGGCGGAACGTCCTACGTCACGGCGGAACCGGTCGGCAGTGTGCCCTCGGTGGGGTCGGCGGCGCCGCCACCCCTCGAACCGCCGCGGCCGGAGCCTCCCTTGGCCCCCGCTCCCCCGCCGCCGTATCCGCCGGTGGGGCCCACCGGTGTCGCCGGAGTCCCCGGAGTCGCGGCGAACGCGCCGATGGACGGCGGGTCCGCGAGGCGATGGCGCCGACGGGCCTGGGCGGGCTCCCGACCGCACGCGACGGCCGTGCTGGTCGCGGTGGCGGCCGTGGCGGCGGTGGCCCTCACCGTCGCCCTCCTGGTGTCCGACGGGGACGACATGGCCCCGGCCGGACGCGCGAACACCCCCGCACCCACGGCCACTCCAGCGGCTCCGTCGTCGAGCCCGACGACGGATTCGCCGCCTCCGACGAAGGGGCCACAGCGCCCGCCGAACCCCGGTGGCATGACCCGACCGCCCACGACCGCCCCCGCCACCACTCCCCCGAGCACCGCCCCCGCACCCGCCGACCCGATTCCGGACGACAGCTTCACGGCGGTGATCAACGCCGCCTCCGGGCTCTGTCTGGACATCCGCGACGAGCAGTTGGAGAAGCGCACGGACGCCATCCTGGCCCAGTGCAGCGGGAGCGACACCCAGCGGTGGCGGCTGGACTCGGAGGGGCTGCTGCACACCGAGGCCGACCCCGACTTCTGTCTGGACTCGCGCGGGGACACCGACCGGGGTGTCGGCATCTGGCCATGCTCGTCCGCCGACGGCGACAACGGCGAGAACCTGCGGTTCACGGTCGACGGCGGCGGGGTGATCCGCCCTCATATCGCACCCGACTTCGCGGTCACCCCGGACGGCGACGCCCCCGACAGCGAGGTCGAGCTGCGCTCGGCCGAGGACCGGAACGACCAACGGTGGAACGCCGGCCTCGGGGACGCCTCGGCCGATGTGTCGGTGTCGGACCCCGCTCCGGCACGCTGACGGTCGGCGGCACCTCAGGCCGCGGTGCTCCCCTCCCCCGTCGGGCGGCGGAAGAGGGCCGTCCAGAGGAACGGCTCCCCGAAGAGCGGGGAGCCGGATGGCTCGTCGTGCATACGGCGCAGCTCGATCTCGGTCAGCTCGGAGAAGATCCAGCGCAGGGAATCCGGTGTGTAGGCGAGGCCACCGTGGAGCGCGGACTGGTGGTAGAAGGCCGCGTCGGGCAGTTCGGAGCCCATCGCTCCCGCCGCGAAGCAAGTGAGGGCGAGATGGCCACCGGGGGCCAGGACGCTCTCGAGAAGGGCGAGGTAGCTGATCCGGCGGTGCGGTGGCAGATGGTGGAAACAGCCGGCCGCCCACGTCCCCGCGGAAGGCCGCCAGGGGGCCGGTTTCGGCGGCCCCGAGGCGCCTTTCTCAGCATCGTGTCGGCCGGTTCACCGCGTCGGCTCGCTCTTCGTGTTTTCCGCCCGTCAGCGGCTCATCCGGCGTCCAGGCCGAAGAAGGTGATGGCCCGTGCTGCCATCCCGGCGACCGGGAGGGAGTGTCCGGTGCCCTCAACGCTGATCGCCTCAACAGGGGCCTGGTTGCCCGTGGTGCCGTAGCGGGTGCGGGTCCAGGAGGACTGCGGATGGTCCGTGAAGACGGGGGTCTGGCTCACCCCGAGCACATTGGTCCACTGCTTGATCTCCTCGCCGAAGTTCGGATAGCGCAGGGTGCCGTCCGCCGTGCCGTGCCACAGCTGCATCCTCGGCCGGGCGCCCTGGTATCCGGGGTAGGCCCCGCGTGCGAGATCGCCCCACGCCTGCGGGGTCTTGGTGATGGTGCCGTTCGCGCAGGCGGTGTTCCAGCCGGATCCGTCGGTGGTGGCGAAACAGCCGAACGGCACGCCCGCGAAGGCCGCGCCCGCCTTGAACACGTCCGGGTAGTCGCCCAGCAGGACGTTGGTCATCATGGCGCCCGACGAGGCGCCGGTGACGTACACCCGGTTGGGGTCGGCGTTGTGGCGCTGCTGGGCGTAGCGGACCATCGAGACGATGCCGACCGGGTCGCTGCCCCCGTCGTGCCGCAGTGCCTGCGGGGAGGAGACGTCGAAGCAGGCGCCGCTTCTGGTGGCGGAGGGGTAGATGACGATGAAGCCGTACCGGTCGGCCAGCGAGGCGAACTCGGTACCGGAGTAGAACGCGGGCCCCGAGCCCGTGCAGTAGTGCACCGCCACGAGAACGGCGGGCCGTGCCGCGACGTTGTTCGGCACGTACTCGTACATGCGGAGGTTGCTCGGGTTGTTGCCGAAGCCCGTGACCTCGGTGAGCGAGGCGGCCGCCGCGGGTGACGGTGCCAGTAGGAACAGTGCGGCGAGCAGCGGCAGTACGCCGCCGAGTAACGCCGCGGCCATCGACCTCGGTGTCCTTGGGCGTCGCCTGGGCTTGCGCGCGGTTTCCGCGGAGGCGGGGGTGCGGTTCATATGACGGTCCTTCCTGGGCTGTGACGGTGAAGGGCGGCTCATGCCGCCCATGCGGCCGACCCGTTGCCGTGCGCCCCGGACCCGGTGGTGGCGAACGAGGGGTTGCCGATGCTGCCCGGCACCGACCGCAGCCCCCGCCACCAGACGTCGGCCATCTTGTCGTAGCCACCGGCGTTGGGGTGCACTCCGTCGGCCAGGTCCGCGGGCGTCAACGCGCTGTACATGTCAACCAGATGGACGCGCTTGCCCGCGTTGACCTTGCTCTGCACGATGCCGGGGATCGCCGCGTTGTACGCCCGTACGGTCGAGTCCATGAAGCCCAGCGGGGTGATGGTGGCGACGAAGAGCTCCGCGTTCGGTGCCTGGGCGGTGATGTGGTCGATCAGGGTGGAGAGCCTGGCCGGTGCCCCGGCGGGGTCGCTGCCATAGATGTCGTTGGTCCCGATGTGCAGCAGGATCGTGTGCGGGTTCTGGGTGCGCAGCCAGCTCACGACGTTGTCGTCGAGCTGCTGGATCGTCCAGCCGGAGTGACCCTCGTGGTCGTGATCGCCGAGGCCGGACGGGCCGTTGAAGAGCGAGCCGACGAAGTCCACTTTGTAGCGGCCCGCCGTGAGCTTCTGCCACAGGCCGACGCGGTAGCCGCCCGGGACGTTGAACCCGTCGGTGATCGAGTCGCCCAGCGGCATGACCTTCACCCCGCCGTTGGACTCGGCATGGGCCGGGCCGGCGCCGAGCGGGACGAGTACGGCGAGGAACGCGAGTAAGGGGATCAGGACGGCGAGCGGACGTCTGGTGCGTGCCATGCGCTTTCCTTTCGGCAGTCCATGAGGTTCGTTCCATGGGCGCCCGCGGAACGGGTACGGACGCCCTGGCCGTGGAACACATCACGGGAGCCATGGGAGCGCTCCCATACCGGTGTAGAGCAGCGCACCACCACCGTCAAGCCCTCTCGTCCTCAGTCAGGGATGAACGGCGATCCGTCGGCGGAAGCACACCCGGTGCTGCCCGGGGCCGTCGTAATCGCCGTGCGCGGGAAGGCCGTTGACCTCACGGTCGCCCTCCTCGAGCATGAACCCCATGGCCCGGTGGAAGGCCACGGACCCGGTGTTCAGGGGCGAGGTGATGGCGTGCACCTCACGGCGGCCCGCCTCGGCGGCACGCTGGAAGAACGCCGTGTAGAGCCTGCGGCCCACGCCCTGCCCGCGCAGCTCGGGCGCCACCCCGACGAAGTGGATGTACGCCTCGTGGTCGTTGTCGGCGGCGTGGAAGCCCACGAGGAACGCCTTGATGCCGTCGCCGTCCTCCAGCACCAGGCTGGTGCCGGCGAAGAACTGCAGAAACAGCCTGGGCAGCAGCATGGAAAGCTCACGCGCCTGGGCGGGGCTGCGTGAGTCGCCCCACCACTCCCGCACACACTCGACGATCGTCCCGTGGTCGGAGACTTGGGCCCGGCGCAGTGTCATCTCACTCATGTCGCACCACGCTACGCACGTACGGCACCGGGGGTGTCATCACCGCGCCGGGGCGGGGGCGCGATGATGACAGGCCGGTGTGGTGGCGGTTGCTCAGAGGGCCGTCATGACGTGCTTGACGCGGGTGTAGTCCTCGAAGCCGTACGCGGAGAGGTCCTTGCCGTAGCCGGACTTCTTGTAGCCGCCGTGCGGCATCTCGGCGGCGAGGATCATATGGGTGTTGATCCAGACGCAGCCGAAGTCCAGGGCCTTGGACATCCGCATCGCGCGGGCGTGGTCCTTGGTCCACACCGACGAGGCGAGGGCGTACTCCACGCCGTTGGCGTACGCCACGGCCTCGGTCTCGTCGCGGAAGGACTGCACGGTGATGACCGGGCCGAAGACCTCGTTCTGGATGATCTCGTCGTCCTGCTCGAGCCCGGAGACCACGGTGGGCGCGTAGAAGAAGCCCTTGTCACCGACCCGGTGGCCACCCGTCTCAACGGTGGCGTGCGCGGGCAGCCGGTCGATGAAGCCGGTGACCTGGGCCAGCTGGCCGGCGTTGTTCAACGGGCCGTACAGTACGTCCTCGTCGTCGATGCCACCGCCGGTCCTGATCGCGGCGGCGGCCTTGGCGAGCGCGTTCACGAACGCGTCGTGGACGGACTCGTGGACGAGGACGCGCGTGGCCGCGGTGCAGTCCTGTCCGGCGTTGAAGAATCCGGCGAGGGAGATGCCCTCGACGGCCGCCGCGACATCGGCGTCCTCGAAGACCACCGCCGGGGCCTTGCCGCCCAGTTCGAGGTGGACCCGCTTGATGTCCTTCGCCGCCGACGCGGCGACCTGCATGCCCGCACGCACCGATCCGGTGATGGCCGCCATGGCCGGGGTGGGGTGCTCGACCATCAGCCGGCCGGTCTCGCGGTCGCCGCACACCACGTTGAAGATGCCGGCCGGAAGGCCCATCTCCTCGAGGATGTCGCCGATGATGCCCGCGAGCAGCACGGTGGAGGCGGGGGTGGTGTCCGACGGCTTGAGGACGACGGTGTTGCCCGCGGCGAGGGCCGGGGCGAACTTCCAGACGCCCATCATCAGCGGGTAGTTCCACGGCGCGACCTGGGCGCACACCCCGATCGGCTCACGCCGGATGATCGAGGTCAGGCCCTCCATGTACTCGCCCGCCGACCGGCCCTCCAACAGGCGCGCGGCTCCGGCGAAGAACCGGATCTGGTCGACGATCGGGGCGATCTCCTCGGTGAGGGTGAGGGCACGCGGCTTTCCGGTGTTGCGGCACTCCGCGTCCGCGATCTCCGCCGCCCGCGTCTCGACCGCGTCCGCGATCTTCAGCAGCAGCTTCTGCCGGGTGGACGGGGTGGCGTCGCGCCAGGCGGGGAAGGCCGCCGCGGCGGCGGCCATCGCGGCGTCGACGTCGGCGGCGCCGGACCGGGGCGAGGTGGCGTACACCTCGCCGGTGACGGGGTCGGTGACCTCCAGACGGCGGCCGTCGGCCGCGTCGGTGTACTCGCCGTCGATGTGGTTGCGCAGTACGAGAAGCTCGCTCATCGTTCCGTTTCCGTGATCGTGGCCGTGGCCGCCGTCGTGGCCGTGGCTGTGGCCGCCGTCGTGGCCGTGGCCGCCGTCGTGGCCGCCGTCGTGCCGGGCGCTGCCGAGAGGTGTTCGTGAACGGCCAGCCAGTGGCCGCGGGTCTGCCGGCGGAAGACGATGGTCTCGCGCTCGTGGGTGGTCTCCGCACCGGCCGTGGTGCTCACCGTGGTCTCCACCAGGTGGGTGAACACCGCGGTGTCGCCCAGGAGTTGGACCAGCCGGTCGGTGGAGGCGCAGGAGACGACGCGGAAGTCGTCCTCCGCGACCCAGCGGTCCCACAGGGCCCGGTAGTCCGCGGTGGAGGTGAGGCGTTCTGAGGTGGTGTGGAAGACGAATGTGGCGTCGGGCGCGAACGCCGCGAAGTAGTCGTCGAGGCGGCCTTCGCCGAACGCCGCCACCAGGGCGTCGGCGGCCCGCAGAACCTCGTCGTGCATGGGTTGTGCTCCTTGCGTGGGTGGTTCAGCCGACGCGGGCCACGGCCCGTACCGGGGCGCCGTCGGCGGCGGGGAGCCGCAGCGGCAGCAGGGAGACCTCGATGGGCTCTCCCGCCGTCTGCGCGTCGAGCAGGGGGTCGAGACCGGTGAGGTTCTCGGCGATGACGGCGTGGGCGCCGCACAGGATCCGATGGGCGGGGAGGTCGTCGGCGGGGGTGGCATCGACGCTCAGCGCGTCGATGCCGACGGTGCGGATCCCGGCGCCCACCAGGAGTTCGGCGGCCTCCGGGGTGAGATAGGGATGGGCGAGGTACTCGTCGTGACCCCAGTGCCGCGACCAGCCGGTGGCCACCAGCACGATGGCCCCGGCCCGCAGTCTCCCCTCGAACAGGGACGGCCCGAGCGGTGTCCGGGGCTCCGCGCCACGGGCGTCCACCACCACCGCCCGGCCCCAGAAGCGCTCCAGGGGCAGCCGGTCGAGGGTGGGCAGCGCGTCGTCGATGTGGAACGGGGCGTCGACATGGGTGCCGGACTGCGACCCCATGTCCAGGTGCAGCACGTTCACCCCGTCGGCGGCGACGCTCAGCGCGGGGGCGATGGCCACCCGCGGATCGCCGGGGTAGACCGGCATGCCCGTGGCTACGGGTACGGAGAGGTCGATGAGGCGCACGGCGTCCTCACGCTCCTTCCGCCACCGCGGGCACGGGCGCGCCGGTCTCCGCGGTGATCGGCGGTACGGGCGCGTCCGAGGCGCGGACCAGCCGCGGCCCCTCGGGCCCGTACACCTCGCGCGGCTCGGGAAAGAGCCACAGCAGCGCCAGATAGAGGAGCGAGGCGGTGGCGAGGCCCACCGGCAGCGAGATGTCCGCGCCGTCGGCCAGATCGCCGCACGGCCCGACGAACTGGCCGGGGACGTTGACGAAGAGCAGGGCGAGCACCGCCGCGGTCAGCCAGGCGCCCATGCCACGCCAGTTCCAGCCGTGGTGGAACCAGTAGCGGCCACCGCGCTGGCGCCGGTTGAACACCTGGAGCGAATCGGGGTCGTACCAGCCGCGCCGGGTCACATAGCCGAGCACCATGATGATCATCCAGGGCGCGGTACAGGTGATGATCAGCGTGGCGAAGGTGGAGATGGACTGGGACAGATTGGCGGCGAAGCGGCCGAGGAAGATGAATCCGATCGAGAGCACCCCGACGAACAGCGTGGCCTGCACCCGGCTGAACCGGGTGAACACACTGGAGAAGTCCAGGCCGGTGCCGTAGAGCGAGGTGGTGCCGGTGGACAAGCCGCCGATCAGGGCGAGCAGGCACACCGGCAGGAAGTACCAGCCGGGCGAGATGGCCAGCAGTCCGCCGACGTAGTTCGGCGCGCTCGCGTCCATGTACGGGGCGGCCTTCTTGGCGATGATCGAGGCGGTGGCCAGGCCGAAGAAGAACGGCAGGATGGTGGCGATCTGCGAGGCGAACGCCGCCGTGACGACCTTGCGGCGCGGGGTGTCGGCGGGGATGTAGCGCGCCCAGTCGCCGAGGAAGGCGCCGAAGGACACCGGGTTGGACAGCACGATGAGCGCCGAGCCGATGAACGCGGGCCAGAACCCGGCCGTGGACGCCGAGGGGAACACTCCCTGGTAGCCGGGGTCGAAGTCCCCCACGAAGGCGAAGAAGCCGAGGACGAACAGCGTCGAGGCCGCCACCACCGCGATCTTGTTGACGAAGAGCATGAACCGGAAGCCGTACACGCACACCGTCAGCACCAGCGCCCCGAAGACGCCGTAGGCGAGGGCGAACACCCCGTCGTTCTGCTCCACACCCATCAGCCGGTGGGCGCCGCCGACCAGCGCGTCACCGGAGGACCACACCGAGATGGAGAAGAACGCGATGGCGGTGAGCAGCGACAGGAAGGAGCCGACGATCCGCCCGTGCACCCCCAGGTGTGCCGAGGACGAGACCGCGTTGTTGGTGCCGTTGCACGGGCCGAACACCGCGAGCGGGGCGAGGATCAGGGAGCCGCCCACCACGCCGAGCAGGGTCGCCGCCAGGCCCTGCCAGAAGGAGAGCCCGAAGAGGATCGGAAAGGCGCCGAGCACACAGGTGGCGAAGGTGTTGGCGCCGCCGAACGCGACGCGGAACAGGTCGAGGGGGGTCGCGCTGCGGTCCGCGTCGGGGATGCGCTCGACCCCGTAGCTCTCGACCTCGGTCAGTGCCGGGGAGTCACTCATCCGTCTTCTCCCGCTTTCCTTGGAGTGCGAGCAGGCTGATCAGGTCGTAGGCGACGTGGGAGGCCGCGACCGAGGTGATCTCGGCGTGGTCGTAGGCGGGCGCCACCTCCACCACATCCGCGCCGATCAGACGGCATCCGGCCAGTCCGCGCAGGATCTCCAGGAGCTCGCGGGAGGTCAGGCCGCCCGCCTCGGGGGTGCCGGTGCCGGGGGCGTGGGCCGGGTCGAGGCAGTCGATGTCGATGGAGATGTACAGCGGCCGGTCGCCGATGCGCTGGCGCAGCTGGTCGGCCACCTCATCGGCGCCGCGCCGGTAGACATCGGCGGAGGTGACGATGCCGAAGCCCAGCTTCTCGTCCTCGGTGAGGTCCTGCTTGCCGTACAGCGGGCCGCGGGTGCCGACGTGCGAGAGGGCGGAGGTGTCGACGATGCCCTCCTCCACGGCCCGGCGGAACGGGGTGCCGTGGGTGTGCTCGGCGCCGAAGTAGGTGTCCCAGGTGTCCAGGTGGGCATCGAAGTGGAGCACCGCTACGGGGCCGTGCCTCGTAGCGGCGGCGCGCAGCAGCGGAAGCGCGATGGTGTGGTCGCCGCCGATGGTGACCAGGCGGGTGCCTTCGGCCTGGAGGCTGCCCGCGGCGTCCTGGATGGTCTCGATGGCCTCGCCGATGTCGAAGGGGTTGACGGCGATGTCACCGGCGTCGGCCACCTGCTGAGTGGCGAACGGGGACACGTCCAGGCCCGGGTGGTAGGGGCGCAGCAACCGGCTGGCCTCGCGGACCGCGGCGGGCCCGAAACGGGCGCCGGGGCGGTAGGAGACACCGCCGTCGAACGGCACGCCCACCACCGCCACGTCGGCCCCCGCGACCTCGTCGAGGCGGGGCAGCCTGGCGAAGGTGGCCGGGCCGGCGAAGCGCGGGACCCGGGAGGAGTCGACGGGCCCTCGGGGTTCGGTCATGGTGTTGCGGTCCCTTCTTGACGTGCGCCGGTGGGGTCCGGTCGAGCGAGTGTGCACAGCGGGGGAACCGCGCGACAATCGTTGCTGAGACAAAGAGTTAGGCTCGATTTGTGGTGAACAACAAAGAGCAGGGTGTGACGGTCGACGATCTGCTGTCGTATCCGGCCCTGCAACTGCGGTTGATCGCGGGTGGCGCGGGGCTGCACCGCTCGGTGTCCTGGGCGCATGTGAGCGAGCTGGACGACCCCACGCCCTGGCTGCTCGGCTCCGAAATGATCATGACGACGGGGATAGCGATGCCCCGCTCGGCGGCCGGGCAGCGCGCCTATCTGGAGCGGCTGGACGACGCCGGGGTGGCCGCCCTGGCCGTCTCCGCCCAGCTGCGGATGCCCCCGCTGCGCCGCGCGTTCTTCGACGCCGCCGAGGAGCGGGGGATGCCGGTCCTGGAGATCCCGCTGGCCGTGCCGTTCATGGCGGTGGCGCAGGAGGTGGCCGCCGCCGTCCAGGAGGACGCCCGCCACCGGCTGGGCGCCCAGCTGCAGGTGTTCGGCGCGCTGCGCTGGCTGACCTCGGAGAACCTGGACACCGCGACGCTGTTCGGCCGGCTGGAGAAGCTCTCCGGTTACGACATCTATCTGTGCACCACCCAGGGCCGGCCGCTGCTGCCGGGTGTGCCCGCGCCCGACGCGTCGGTGATCCCCGGCTCGGCGGACGCCCCGCCGACCATCCCCGGTGGCTTCGCCCTCCCGGTCCCCTCCCCCGGTGGGCCGGCGGGTTTCCTCATCGCCTTCGAACGGGAGGGCGCGCGCCCGGCGGGGCTCGCCGTGGTGCAGCACATCGCCACGGTGGCCGCCCTCCAGCTCGCCATGGTCCGCACCGAACGGGAGACACTGCGCCGTGAGGGTGCGGAGATCCTCGCCGAGCTGCTCCAGGGCACCCTCGAGCCGGCCGTGGCGCGGCGCCATCTGCTGCGCCACTCCATCGAGGGCGAGACCGTGCTGGCGGTGGTCAGGGGCGTCACGGAGGATGCCGTGCTGCGGGCGCTGGAGGATCAGCCGTGTCTGCTGCTCAAGCGCGGCGAGGACCGCTATCTGCTCGGTTCGCCCGACCTGGGTGGGACGGTCGAGTCCCTGCCGGGTGTGGCCGCCGGGATGAGCCGCCCGTTCAGCCCCGGCTCCTCGCTGCGGATCGCCCAGCGCGAGGCGCTGTGGGCGGCCTCCCACGCCGTCGCGTCCGGCCGTGCCCTCGTGCGGTACGGCGACGATGTCACCGGCCGCTGGCTGCCCGACGACCCGGCCGCGCTCACCGATCTGGTCGAGCATGTGCTGGGCGAGGCGCTGCGCTACGACACCGGCCACGGATCACGGCTGCTGACGTCGGTGCGCACCTGGATGGAGCGTGACCGCCGTACGGAGGAGGCGGCCGCGGCGCTCCATGTGCACCCCAATACGCTCGCCTACCGGCTGCGTCGCTTCAGCGAGCTGACCGGCCGCGATCTGTCCACCACCGGTGCGTTCGCCGAGGTCTGGCTGGCGATCCGGGCGGCGAGCCGGCTCGGTCTGCTCGACTGAGCGCGGATCCCCGGGGCGTTCGGCGCTCAGTGCGGGCGCCGGCCCCAGCAGGTGATGAGCGGGGCGGTGGTGACGTCCATGCCCTCGCCGCGCAGATGCTCCACGTGGCGCTCGATCTCCTCCTCGGTGGCCAGGCCGCCCGCCACCAGTCGCCCGCGCAGCTGACGCACGGTGGCCGCCTCCAGCTCCCGGCAGGCCGGGGAGGTCAGCGGGAAGCAGCCCTCGGCGCGGACGTCGTGCAGCCCGGCGCCGCGCAGCAGGGCGGGCAGGGTGCGGCCGAAGGCGAGGTCCACACCGCGCTCGGCGAGCAGCGCGCGGAATCCGCGGCGGATCCGGTTGGCCAGCTCCTCGGCCGGGCCGCGCTCGTCGGGGCAGGCCAGGGGCTGGAGCGCCGGGTCGGCGTCCTCCACCACCAGCCATCCGCCCGGCCGCACCGCCCCGGCCATCCGCCGCAGCGCCTCGGCCCGGTCGGGCAGGTGCACCAGCACCAGCCGGACGTGGACGAGGTCGAAGCCGTCGCCCGGTGGCTCGTCGCGGGCCACGTCGTGGCGCCGCACCTCGATCGGTGCGGTGGCCGGGCCGGACAGCTCCGTCAGAGCCTGTGTCATATCCCCGGCCGGATCAGCGTGCGGCGTCTGGTGCGTGCGATCGCAAGGCGCCGGAGCGCCCTCGTGGCGGAGCCACATGGGCGTTTCGGCAACGCCGCGAGCGTGCGTGCCAGGCGTCGCACGCCCGGCCGGGGATATGACACAGGCTCTCAGCCAGGTGGTGTCGATGTCGGTCACCAGCACCTGCCCGGTGGGCCCGACCCGCTCGGCGAGGGCGGTGGGCACCGAGGGTCCGCCCGCTCCCACCTCCCAGCAGCGCCATCCGGCGGCCAGGCCGAGCTGGTCGAGGTGGTCCAGGGTCCAGGGGTCGAAGAGCCCGGCCAGCGCGTCGAAGCGGCGGCCGGCCTCGCGCTGCCGGTTGTCCAGCAGATAGCCGGTCTCGGATGTCATGCGCCCCATCCTCCCGCGCCGGACGCCGTCAGCGTGTCCAGGGCGGTGACGGCGACATGCAGCTGGGTGCGCTGCACACCGGACTCCAGGTCGCGGCCGAGGAGCCGTTCGATGGTGTGCAGCCGCTGGTAGAACGCCTGGCGGGACAGGCCGATCTGCTTGGCGGCGATGGACTTGTTGCCCGCGGCGAGGTAGTGGCGCAGCGTGGTCAGCAGATCGCCCGCGTGGCGCTCGTCGTACTCGATCAGCCTGCCGAGCTGGTGCTCGACGTACCGCTGCACCCGGATGTCGTCGCGGAGCGCGTACAGCAGCTCGGGCAGTCCTACGTCGGAGGGCACGTGGAACGGCCGGTGCGGGGTGGTGGGGCCGACGGCGTCCACGACCTCCTCGGCCTCCCGGAACGCCCGTGCCACCTGGTCGATCTCGGTCACCCCCGGTCCGACCGCCACCACCGCGGGCGCGCCCAGCGTCTCCTCGGTGAGCCGGCTGACCCGCTCCACCACCGGCTGCCAGGTGCTGGCCCGGGCCAGGGCGAGCAGCACCCCGGTCCGGTCCGGGGAGAGCCGCCCCACCAGGGCCCGGATGCCGGAGCCCTGGAGGGCGTCGGCGAGCCGGTCGTCCAGGCCCGTCTCGTCGGCGGTGGCGCCGTGGTGGCCGATGGCGAGGGCGATGAGGCGGTGGCCGACGACCGGTATGCCGAGGGCCTCGACGCGGATGCGTGCCTCGGTGCGGCCGCGGTAGCTCCAGCGCAGCAGCTCCAGCAGGGCGCAGGTGTGGGCCTGGCGGTCCCACTGGGTGTGGCCGGTCAGCCGGGCGAGGGTGAGGGCGGTGGCGGCGCGTCCGAGGATCATGGTGTGTTCCGGGTCGGCCGCGGGGGCGGCCGCGTTCGGCACCGCCACCAGCCGCCCCCAGCGCCGGCCGTTGTGCTCGACGGGGGCCACCAGCCAGCCCTCCGGGCCGCTGGCCTGCGTGGTGTCGGGGGTCGGCGTGGCACGGGAGCGGCGCTGCCACGCCTCCAGGACCTGGCCGGCCGTGCCGCCCGCCGTACACGAGAACACCGCGTGGTGCAGCAGGTTCTCCAGGACCACCGGGCGGCCCATCAGATCGGCGGCGGCGCGCACCAGCTCCTTGGGCTCGGCGTTGCGCAGCGTCAGCCCGGTGAAGATCTCATGCACCTGCTGGGAGCGGCGCAGCAGCTCGCCCTGCGCGTCGAGGATCAGCGCGTGGACGGTCTGGGTCACCTCGATGAAGCGGATGCCCCGGGACAGGACGATCAGCGGGAGTTCCCGGGCGCGGCAGGCGGCCACCAGGTCCGGTGGCACCTGCTGGTAGCGGCGGCCGAGCTCGACCACGAGCCCCGCGGCGCCGATGTCGGCCAGCTGGTCCACATAGCCGCGCAACCGGCTGGGGTCGTTGGGCTGCGGCATGCCCGTGGTCAGTACGAGCTCACCGCCCTCGAGGAACGAGGCGGGGTCGAGCAGCTCGGTGACGTGCACCCAGCGGACCGCACGGGCCAGCTGCTCCTCACCGGCCATCACACGGGGAAGTCCCGCGACGATGACGGAAAGGCGCAGGACGTCGGCAACCGTGAGCAACGGCATCTGGACGGACTCCCTCCGGATACCGCTCATCATCGCAGAGCCGGGCCGCCGCGCCCAGGGCCGTCGAACCGGGCCCGGGACGCGGCGGCACCCGGCCTCACGGGCGGCGTGCGATGAGGTCGGCGATGGTGGCGATGGGTGAGGTACGGACACGTCCGCCCGCCTCGTGACGGTCGGCGAGGCGGTAGGCCACGTACAGGCCGCGCACCCCCAGCCAGCGGAACGGCTCGGGCTCCCAGGTGCCGGGGGCGTGGCCGGTCCACGGCAACCGGGTGAGCCGGGTGTCGCGGGCCAGGACCAGATCGGTGAGGGTGCGGGCGGCCAGATTGGTGGAGGTGACTCCGTGGCCGACATACCCACCGGCCCAGCCGAGCCCGGTGGCCCGGTCCAGGCCGACCGTGGCGGACCAGTCGCGGGGCACGGCCAGCACCCCGCACCAGGCGTGGTCCACCCGGGCCCCGGCCGTCTGCGGCAGCATCCGCTCCAGCGTCTGGGTGAGCTCGCCGATCGTGCGCTCGCCGACCCGCCCCTCGTGGTCGGTGCGCGAGCCGAAGCGGTAGGGCACCCCGCGCCCGCCGATCGCGATCCGGTCGTCGGCGGTGCGCTGGGCGTACATATGGCCGTGGGCGGTGTCCCCGAGGGTCTCCCGGCCCTCCCAGCCGATCTCCCGCCAGATCCGGGCGGGCAGCGGCTCGGTGACGATCATGGAGCTGTTCATGGGCAGCCAGGCGCGCCGCAGCCCCTTGAGGGACGCGGTGAACCCCTCGGTGGCCCGGAGCACGACGGGGGCCCGTACGGTGCCGTGCGCGGTGATCGCACGGCCCGGTTCGATGGCGGTGACCGGGGACTTCTCATGGATGGTGACACCGAGCCGTTCGACGGTGTCGGCGAGGCCGCGGACCAGGGCGGCCGGCTGCAGCCGGGCGCAGTGCGGGGTGAAGGCGGCGGCCGTGACCCCGTCGATACGGATGCGCGCGGCGGATTCGGCGGGGGTGAGCAGCGCCGAATCGGCCACTCCCCACTCATGGTCCTGTTCGACCTTGTGGCGCAGCCGGGTGGCCTGGGCGGGGGTGCGGGCGACGCGCAGGGTGCCGCCCTTGACGATGCCCGCGTCGATGCCCTCGCGGGCGGCCACGTCGATCACCTCGTCCACCGCCTCGTTCATGGCCCGCTGCCAGTCCAGGACCGCTGGTTTGCCGTAGGCCCTGGCCATCCGGTCGCGGGCGCCGGGGATCAGCCCGGAGGCCCAGCCGCCGTTACGGCCCGAGGCGCCGAATCCGGCGAACTCGGCCTCCAGGACGGTGATCCGGAGACCGGGGTCGGCGTGTTTGAGGTAGTACGCGGTCCACAGCCCGGTCAGTCCGGCGCCGACGACGCACACGTCCGCGTCGCGGTCGCCGGGCAACGCCGGGCGGGGGGTGGGGAGTTCGGCGAACCAGTGGGCGACGCGGCCGTTGACCGGTGCCGGACGGCCGGCCGTGGTGGCGGTCATGGATTCCCTTCGCGGCGAAGAGCGGTGGGGTGAGTGGCGGTGGGGGTGAGTGACGGTGGGCCGGGGGCGGGGGTCAGACGCCGAGCAGCGGGGGCAGCGCGGCCAGGTCCTTGATCTCCTCGTACGGCTGGAAGGCGTCCGAGCCGGGGAAGCCGTAGCGGTTCACCCAGATCCGCCGCATGCCCGGGTACCGCTTGGTCGGCATGATGTCGTACTCCCAGCCCTGGGCGGTGTGGATGATGTCCTCGGGGCCGCGCCCGGTGGCCTTCATGAGGTACTCGAACGCCTGCGGCAGCGGCTTGTAGGCACCGGCCTGCTCGGCGGTGAGCACGTAGTCGAAGTCCACGCCCAGCGCCTCGACGGCGTAGGTGATCAGGTCGTCCTCGCTGTTGGAGAGGATCGCGATGTCGTACTCGCCCTTGAGGCGGCGCAGCGCGTCGGGGACCTCGCGGAAGGGGGTGAACTTCTTGATGGCCTCGATCAGCGCCTCGCCGTCCTCGTCCCGGTACTCCAGGCCGTGCAGCGTCATGACATTGCGCAGGGTGCGGCGGACGACTTCCCGGTACGGCAGGTACTCGTCCAGGACGCCCTGGAAGCGCATCACATACGCGTCGTGGTGAAACTGATCGGGGTCGACACCGAGCTCGGCGAGCCGGTCCTTGACGATGTCATGGGTGGCGGTGCGGGTGTCGAAGTTGATGAGCGTGCGGTAGCAGTCGAAGGAGACCAGCTTGCGCATGGGCGAGTCCTTTCCAGTGAGCGGTTTTTGACGGAGAGTCAGGCGCTGGGTCAGGCGCGGCTGCTGGCTTCGGCCAGGCCGAGGTTCTTGGTCTCGGGGGCGAGGACGACGGACACCACCAGGCCGATGAGCGTGATGGCCACCCCGATGGCGAGGGTGCCGCGGACCCCGAGGTCGGCGGTGGCCATCGGGAGCAGGAAGGTGCTGGAGGCGGAGCCCACCCGGCTCATGGCGGTGGCGATGCCCACGCCGGTGGCCCTCAGGTCGGTGGGGAACAGCTCGCTGGGGTAGACGAACTGCAGCCCGCTGCCCGCCGCCTCGAAGAACTGGAAGGCGGCGAAGAGGCCCACCACCAGGGCCGCGTAGTGCAGCGGCAGCACGGTGAGCGCGATCAGGGAGACGTTGACGCACAGGAAGCTGCCGATGAGCAGCGGACGCCTGCCGATGCGATTGACCACGACCAGCCCCAGGCCCGTTCCGGCCACCGCGAGCGTGGTGATCAGCGCGCTGGCGCCGAAAGTGCCGGTCACCCCGAAGGACTCCAGCATCTGCGGCTGGAAGGACCGTACCGCGAAGGCCGGCGCCACCTGGCAGATCCAGAACAGCGAGCAGAACAGTACGGGGATCCCGTAGCCACGGCGGAAGATCTCGGCGAGGTTGCCGAGGCCGGAGCCGCCCCGCCGGTCCTGGCGGACCTCGGCCAGCAGTTCCTCGGCGCTGACCTCCTGGCCGAGGTGGCGGCGTACCACCTCTCTGGCCTCCTCCACCCGGCCCCGCGAGGCCAGCCAGCGCGGCGACTCGGGAACGCCCGCCCGCAGGAGCAGGAAGAGCACGGCGGGGACGGCGCCGGAGGCGAGCATCCAGCGCCAGGCGTCGTCGCCGGTGCCCAGCAGCAGCCAGCCGCCCCAGAAGCTGACCCCGTACCCCACCCACCAGGCCAGGACCAGCCCGGACAGGGCGGGGCCGCGCATCCGGCGCGGCACCAGTTCGGTGGTGAGGGCCGAGGCGATCGGGTAGTCGGCGCCGATCGCGATGCCGATGAACAGCCGCAGCACCACCAGCTGCCACGCCTCGGTGACGAAGAACTGCAGCGCGGAGCCGATCACGAACGCGGCCAGGTTGAGCACATACATCAGATGGCGGCCCACCCGGTCGGTGATCGGGCCGAACACCGCACCGCCGAGGAAGACACCGACGAGGACGGACGCCGCCACCAGCCCGGTCCACATCGTGTCCAGGTCCAGGGCCGGGGTGATCAGGCTGAGCGCCACCCCCATGATGCCGAGCAGATAGCCGTCGCAGAACGGACCGCCCATGGCGACGGCGACCATCCTGCGGTGGAAGGCGGTGACGGGGGCGTTGTCCAGAGTGGCGGCGGAGCCCTGGAGGGGCTCTCGGGAGGGATCGCGGGAGGGATCGCGGGAGGGATCGCGGGAGGGATCGCGGGAGGTTCTGGGAAGGGACATGCTTGCATCTCCTGGGGACGAGGAGGGGCGCTGCGCGCCGGCCGCTGCCGGGGCGGTGGCGGGCATCGTGGATCAAGCATTCGGTGGACACGCACGGCGGGGTACGCGGTGGGGACGGACGCCTACGGCGGGGGTACCGGCCGCGGGGCGGGTCGCGCCCCGGGGACGGGGACGGGCTCCGGGGAGACGGGGACGGGATGGGCTCCGGAGCGACCGGTGGCGTGTTCCGGCTGGCCATCACCCTGGTTCAGCCGTCGGCCACCGTCAACGTCCACCGTGTTCCGTCCCTCGTCATCGGGTGGACACTCTGTCCGTTGTCCACTGCCGTGGTCTCGGTCACGCTTGAGGCGTCCGCCCGTACCCGTCACGCCCGTGGGAGCCCCGTCATGACCGATGCCACCGCCGCGGCCGCCGTGGGAGCCGGACGTGGCTGACCGGCTGGTCGTCCTGTACCGGGACCATCTGCCGCCCAACCGGGCGCGGATCGAGTCCCTCGCCGAGACGGTGTACGCCACCGAGGAGGAGCTGCCGCTGTTCCTCCCCGGCGCGGACGCCCTGCTCGCGTGGTGGCCGCTGTCCGCCGCGGTGGCCGGCGCCTGGCCGGACGATCCGGCGAAGGCCCCGCGCTGGGTGCATGTGGCCGCGGCGGGGGTGGAGCCGTTCCTCTTCCCCGCGCTGACCGGCAACCCCGAAGTGGTGCTCACCAACGCGCGGGGCGTCTACGACCGGCCCATCGCCGAGTACGTCCTGGGGCTGATCCTCTCCCTCGCCAAGGACTTCCCCGGCACCTGGGAGCATCAGCGCCGCCGGGAGTGGCGCCCCTCGGACAGCGAGCGCATCGGCAACCGTACGGTCCTGGTCTGGGGCACCGGCTCCATCGGGCGCGCCGTCGCCCGGCTGCTGCGCGCGGTCGGCATGCGGGTCAGCGGCGCCGGCCGCACACCACGGACCGCCGACCCGGACTTCGGCGTGGTGCACGGCCCGGCGGGCCTGCGCGAGGCGCTGGGCGAGGCGGACTATGTGGTCCTGGCCGCCCCGCTCACCCCCGCCACCCGTGGCATGGTCGACGCGCCCGTACTGGCGGCGATGAAGCGGGGCGCGCGGCTGGTCAACGTCGGACGTGGCCCGCTGGTCGACGAGCAGGCCCTCGTGGACGCCCTGGCCCAGGGCAGGCTGGCCGGGGCGGCGCTGGATGTCTTCACCCATGAGCCACTGCCGGTGGAATCGCCCCTGTGGGAGATGCCGGGGGTCATCATCTCCCCGCACACCGCGGGCGAGGTCACGGACTGGCGCGCCGACCTGGGGGAACTCTTTCTCGACAATCTGCTCCGACGGCGCGAGGGCCGCCCCCTGCGCAATGTGGTCGACAAGGCCCTCGGCTACGTGGTGGACGGATGAGTGGTGGACCGATGAGACGGCCGCTGACGCCCCCCGCGCGCCAGCGACCGTTTCATCGTTCGGCGCGGACCTGAGGCAGTTCCAGCGCCGAGCCCCCGTGCACGGTGATGCGCACGGGCGTGAGGGTGGTCGCGTCGAGCGTCGGCTCGCCGCTTCCGGTGTTACGGGCGAAACGCGGGTGGGCGCCGCCGCTGATCTGCAGACGGACCCGGTGGCCGGGGGCGAAGCGGTGGGCGGTGGAGCTCATCGGCACGGTGACCTCCAGGGGGTGCGCCGGGGTGGTGGGCAGCCGCACCAGCCCGTCGCACACATTGACCGAGCGGCCCTTTTCGTCGACGTCGCAGAGCCGGGCGAAGACATCGGCGTACCCGGTGTCCGTGGAGACCCGCAGCCGTGCGGCCACCGGGCCGAGGACGTCCATCGGCTCTTCCACCGGCTCACTGGTGAACGTGAGCACATCGGGGCGCCCCTCGAGGTCGCCGTTGTCACGGCTCCCGGCGGTGGGCGAGAGCAGTGGCCCGCCGATGGACGGGGTGGGGTCGGCAGGGTCGTAGCGGAAGTCGGCGAGCGGGACGGACGCCTCGGACGGCTGCCGGACGAGCCGCCCGTCCCCCGCCGGGAACCACTGGGCGACGGCCGGGGACGGCGGCCACTCGGCGAGGTCCCGCCAGTGCCCCTGACCACCGATGTGCACCCGCACCGCGGCCGGGCGCAGCCCCGAGGGGTCGTCGCACAGATGCGCGCGCAGCCAGGCGAGGCTTTCGGCGAAGACCTCCGGCCAGCCCTTCTGGAGCGCGGAGGCGTGGGTCCAGGGGCCGACGAGCAGCGAGGTGTCGCAGCCGGACCGGCGCAGTCGGCCGTACTGCTCGAAGGTCTGATCCACCAGCAGGTCATGCCACCCGCTGATCAGACAGGTGGGGACGCGCGAGGTGGCCGCGGCGCCGCCCGTGGACGCGCCCTCCCAGAACGGGTCGCCGGCGTCCGGGTGGGACATCACCTCGTCCAGCCAGGGCACTTCACCCCCGAACCCACGGACGTACGAGCCGCGCAGCGGCAGCGCCCGGGTCATCTCCGCGAAATGGCGCCGCAGCCGCAGCGTGGCCCGGAGGAAGGGGCCGAACCCCCGGTGCTGGGAGGTCATACCGGAGCCGACGAGCAGCGCGTTCTCCAGTCGCAGGGCTCCGTCGCGGTGGAACAGGGCGTACGGGTCGTGCAGGCCGACCTGCACCACCATCGCCCGCAGCTCCGGCGGCGGATCCAGGGCGAGCGCCCACTGCACATAGCCGAGATAGCTCGGCCCGAGGGTGCCCAGCGCGCCGTTGAACCAGGGCTGGTCGCGCAGCCACTCCACGGTGGCCCGGCCGTCGGCCGCCTCGTTGCGCCAGAAGTGGAACTCGCCGCCCGAGCCACCGGTGCCGCGGCAGCTCTGGAGGACGACATGGAAGCCCTGCTCGGCGAAGAGCACACCGTACATGGGTGACCAGGGCACTCCCCTGCCGTAGGGCGAGCGCACCAGCAGGGTGGGGAAGTCGCCGTCCGCGCGGGGGAAGTAGTGGTCCGTGCGGAGGAGGCTGCCGTCGGCGGCCGGGACCCCGAGGTCCGGCTCCCATCCGGCCTCGTACCGCTTGGCCGGCAGGCCGCGCCAGGTCGCCCTCATCATCCGTGCGGACAGCGGCGGCTTGCCCGAGGGCGCGACCCAGGTGGTTCCGGCCCCGCCGTCCGTGGCCCCGGACACTCCGTCGCGCGTGTGTGACGTCATCCCGCGTTCCCCCTCCACTAATCCCGTACCACGTACGAGAATAGTAGATGCTTGGATGGATTCCGCAAGTCGGCATGGCGGGCACGTCCCCATGGCGGGGCACGTCGCCATGCGGGGAAGGAGCGATCAGATCGTGGTGCGCGGTGACGGGTCCGACGCCGGAGGCGTCGACCCCCAGCAGCTGTGGCTGAGCTCCGACCGCCCCCGCAAGGGGCGCAAACCCGCCTTCAGCCGGGCGGCGATCACCGCTGCGGCGGTCGCCCTCGCGGACGCGGAGGGAATCGACGCGGTCACCATGCGGCGGGTGGCCTCCGAGGTCGGCGCCGGGGTCATGTCGCTGTACAGCTACGCCCCCGACAAGGAGACGCTGCTGCAGCTGATGGTCGACCATGTGAGTGGCGAGCTGTCACCGCCGGACCCGCTGACCGGCGACTGGCGTGCCGATCTGAAGGCCATCGCCCATGCCCAGCGCGGCCTGATGCTCCGCCACCCCTGGCTGCCCACCGCACTGTTCAACCGCCGCTGGTCCCTCGGGCCCAACACTCTCGCCTTCCTGGAACACGCGCTCGCCGCCCTGCGGCCCACCGCGCTGGACGGCGGTGCCAAGCTGGAGGTGTTCAGCCTGATCACGGGTTTCGCCGCCAGGCTCGTCGCCGACGAGATCGCCCAGGCCGCGCTCTCCGCCTCACCCGAGCGGGCCGCCGCCGAAGCCCGCTATCTCGCCGCGGTGGCCGCCGACGGACACCATCCGGAACTCGCCGAGGCCCTCTCCGCCCCGGCACGCCCGCTCACCCCCGACGCCACGTTCGCCCGGCTGCTCGACCGCATGGTCGACGGCCTGGACGCCGGGTCGTAGGGCGGCCCGAAGGGGCGCGGGGCTGTGTCGATATGCGGCTCCGCCGCGCGGGCGCGACCAGCCACGACGGCGCCGCAGTCGGCCGACGACGCAGCCCCACACTTCCAGCGGAGCGCTTAGCGGCCCCGGGCCTAGGGGTTGGTCCACGCCTCCGGGTCCTCGGCGAGGCCCAGGACGTCGCCGGGCAGCTTGGCCGCGGCCACCTCCGCGAGGGTCACCTCACCGAGGATCTTGCGTACGTTGGCCCGTACCGCGATCCACAGCGGCAGCAGCGACTCCGCCGGTCCGCAGTACGACAGCTCGGGCGGGCGCACTCCGCGCACCGACACCAGGGGGCCGTCGACCACCCGGATCACCTCGGCGATGCTGATGGTGTCCGCCGGGCGGGCCAGCCGGTAGCCGCCCTTGCCGCCGCGCTGGCTGGCCACCAGACCACCCCGGCGCAGATCGCCCAGAATCCCCTCGAGGAACTTGTGCGGGATGCCCTGCGCGGCGGCGATCGCCTCGGCCTTGACGGAGGTGTCCTCCTCCGTCGCGGCCAGTTCCAACGCCGCCCGCACCGCATAGTCCGCCTTCGCCGAGATCCGCATGCGCTGATTATCCGCCCCTTGGGCGCCGGGCCGTCAGAAGGGCAGGGTGAACGGGGGGTGCTCGCCGTTGAGGAAGTAGTCCCCGACCTCGTGGAGCCGGTGGGCGACGGGGTCGTAGAGGGTGTGGGTGCGCGCGTTGCGCCAGAAGCGGTCGAATCCGTAGGCCGAGGAGGCGGAGCGGGCGCCGACGACGTCCAGGGCGCGGGCGGTGGCGTCGTGGGCGGCCCGGGAGGCGGCGGCCTCGGCCGCGGCGGCCAGCACGGTGATCTCGGCGCATTCGTCGTCGGTCAGGTCCTCACCGCGCGCCAGCCCGCCGTCCAGGGCCTCCAGCGCCTGGTCGGCGAGGGCGGCGGCGGAGAAGGTGGCGACGGTGAGCTCCCCGTAGGTGGTCAGCGCGTACGGATCGCGCGGGGAGGTGTGCGGCCAGGGCGCGTGCACCGCCCTGGTGTACTCGCGGGCCTCGGCGAGCACCCCCTGCGCGATCCCGAGACAGATCTGCGCCGAGACCAGACGGCCGGTCGGCGCGGCCAGCCCGCTGAACGGCGAGAGGGTGTCCTCGTCCCAGGAGAGCGGGCCGAGCACCGCGTCGTCCTCGACCGGCACCGCGTCGAACTCCACGCTTCCGCCGGCCGCCAGCCGCTGCCCGAAGGTGTCCCCGTCGTCGCCACCGCACACCACGCCGGGGTGGGCGGTGTCGACGAGCACGGCCAGCGGTTCGCCGGTGTCGGCGTGGGTGACGCGGACGGCCAGCCGGTCGGCGACCAGCACGCCGGTGGCGTACCCCTGGCGTCCGTTCACCAGCCGGCCGTCCCTCCCGGAGGTGAGCGTCAGCCGTGGCTCGCACGGGGCCAGACCGCCGCCCCAGCACCACTGCCCGGCCGCCGACTCGCGCTCCACCCGGGCGGCGAGATCGGCCCCGCCGAAGAAGCGGGCACTGAAGGACAGCAGGTAGTGGCAGCCGAGCAGCTGGCCGATCGCGCCGTCGGCCGCGGCGATCTTCCGTACCACGGCACAGGCCGTTGACCAGCCCGCTCCCCCGCCGCCGTGCTCGACGGGGATCAGCAGCGCCAGCAGCCCCGCCTCGCGGAGCCGGGCGATCTCGTCGTACGGCGTCTTGCCGGCCTGGTCGCGGACGACCGCGTCCGTGGCGAGGTCGTCCGCCGCCTCGCCGGCGATCCGCAGCCACCACGCGCGGTCGGGCGCCTCGGCCGCCGCATCCACCACCGTCACGCCCGCTCCCCTCCATCCGGCCGGACTTCATCATTCCCTATTTTTCCAGTAGGGAAAATAGGGAATCTGGTGACGGACGTCCGGTGAGTGATGTCCGGCATATGCCAGTGCTACGTTTGTCCGAGAACGCCCTATTCCGTGAGTGAGGTCCTGGGATGGCGGAGCGGCGCGGAACATACGCGGCGGGGCGCTCCCATTCATGGGGCGATGAACGACTGTCCCTCCTCTCGGCGGTCGGCACCGCGCTCACCGACCGCGAGGTGATGCAGCACGCCCTGGACCAGGCAGTCTCCGAGCTGGGCGGACTCGCGGGCCTGGTGCACTGGTCCTGCGGCCCGGCGGGGAGCCGTACGCTGCGCCTGGTCCTCGCCAGCGGGCTGCCGCTGCCCGCCCTCGGCGGCTGGGAGGAGATCCGCCAGGACGAGGCCCCGCTCGCCCCCGCCCGAGCCGTGCGGGACAACCGCTTCGTATGGCTGCCGGCGGCATCCGGCGAGGCCGCGGGGCCCGGTGAAGCCCCGGGGACCGAGGAAACCGCCAAGCCAGGCGAAGCCCCCGGGCCCGGGGAGACCACCAAGCCAGGGGAGACCGCCCGCGCCGCCTCCGGGAGCCTCCCGGCGGCGACCACGGTGGCGTCCGTTCCGCTGACCGGGCCGGACGGGCCGGTGGGCGCGCTGTCGGTCCTCACCGGCCCGCGGGAGCCGACCCCGGAGCAGGCCGCCTTCCTCGAGGCGGTGGGGCACTGGGCGGAGCGCCGCCTCTCCCGCTCGGGAGCCGGGGTCGGGGTCGGGGTCGGCGACTGCGACGAGTACCCGTGGTGGCAGCAGCGGCCGGGCGGCTCGGTGGTCCAGCAGTCCCTGGACGCGGTCAAGGCCGGTTCCTGGGAATGGGGCATCCACACCGGTGAGATGCGCTGGGACCGGGCGGGGCTGACCCTTCTCGGCCTCCCCGGCGGCTACGAGCGGCGGATCGAGAGCTGGCTCGACCTCATCCACCCCGAGGACATGCCGCGGGTGATGGCCGCCACCGAGAAGTCCCTGCGCGAGCGGAGCGGCTACGAGGCCGAGTACCGGGTCCGCCGTCCCGACGGCACCACCGGCTGGGTGCAGAGCCGCGCCCATCTCGAGCTCGACGAGAACGGCGTGCCCGTGCGCATGCTCGGGAAGGTCTGGGACACCACCGAGAGCCGAATGGCGCGGGAGTCGGTGGGGCAGGCGCTGCGGTACATGAGCGACGCGTTCTTCGCGGTGAACCGGGACTGGCGGATCACCTTCCTCAACGTCGAGGCCGAGCGCCTGGTCGGCCCGGCCGGGGAGGTGCTCGGCCGGCCGCTCTGGGAGGGCCCCGCGGGCACGGTCCCCGAGCTGGAGGACCGCTGCCGGCGCGCCGCCGCCGACGGCAGACCGACCGGGTTCGACATCCGGTGGCCCACCGACGACCGCTGGTACCACATACGGCTGGTCTCGGTCCCCGATGGGCTGACGGCCTATCTCACCGATGTCACCGAACGGCGCACCCAGGCCGCCCGGCGCGCGGAGGCCGAGCGCCTCGGCGCCGAACAGGCCGCCAGGATCAGCGAGTTGGGCAACGCGCTCGCCGACGCGGTGACCACCCAGGACGTCGTCCAGGTCATGGCCGCCCATGTGCTGCCGCCGTTCGGCGCCTCGGGTCTGCTGATGCTGTGTCTGGAGGGCGGCCGGCTGAACGTGGTGGGGTCCGTGGGGTATCCCCGGGCCTTCCTCAGCAAGGTCGACGGGGTCCCGGCATTCGGGGGCTACCGTCTGCTCAACGAAGTGCTCGGCTCGCGCCGGCCGTGCTTCATCTCCTCGACCGAGGAGTACGAGCAGCTGTTCCCCGATCTGACCGGCAACCCCGCCATCGCCCGGAAGAACGCCTGGGCCGTGCTCCCCCTGATCGCCTCCGGCAACGCCATCGGCACCTGCACCGTCTCCTTCGACGAGCCCCGCCACCTCTCCGCCGATGAGCGCACCCTGCTCACCGCCCTCAGCGGAATGATCGCCCAGGCGCTGGCCCGGGCCCGGCTCTACGACACCGAGCACGCCCGCGCCCAGGCCCTCCAGCGCGGTCTGCTGCCCCGGGTCCTGCCCTCCCTGGCCGCCCTCACCCCCGCCGTGCGCTATCTGCCCGCCAGCAGCGGTACGGACATCGGCGGCGACTGGTACGACGTGATCCCGCTGTCCGCGGAGCGGGTGGCCCTCGTCATCGGCGATGTGATGGGCCACGGTCTGGCGGAGGCCGCCACCATGGGTCGGCTGCGCACCGCCGTGCACACGCTCGCCAACCTCGAGCTGCCTCCCGAGGAGGTCCTGGCCCATCTGAACGAGGTCGTCAGCGATCTGGGCGACGACTCCTTCGCCACTTGTCTGTACGCGGTCTACGACCCCATCACGGGGTACTGCTCCCTCGCCCGCGCCGGTCATCCCCCGCCCCTGATCGTGCGCCCCGACGGCAGCGTGGAGTGTCTGGAGCCGACGCCCGATCCGCCGCTGGGTGCCGGGGAGCCCCCGTTCTCCACGGTGGATCTGCGGTTGCCCGACGGCAGTCTGCTGGTGATGTACACGGACGGCCTGGTGGAGTCCGCGGCGCGCGACATCGACACCGGTATCGCCGAGTGCACCCAGGTGCTGACCAGCGAGTACGGCCGGCTCCTCACATGTCCTCCGCCCCGTCCGCGGACCAGCGGCCGCAGGGCGGGCGGGATGCACGGGACGGACCACGACCGGCTCGACCGGCTCTGCGACCTCCTGGTCGGGGCCATGCTGCCCACGAAGCGGCTGACCGCCGACGACACCGCCCTGCTGATCGCCCGGCTCCATGGGCTGGCCTCCGGGAACACCGCCGGGTGGCCACTGCCGGAGGACCCGGTGGCCGCCGGTCTCGCCCGCGCCCATGTGCGCGAACAACTCGAGGCATGGGGTCTCGACGAGCTGGTCATGACCACCGAACTGCTGGCCAGCGAGCTCGTCGCCAATGTCGTCCGGCACGCCAGGGGGCCGACCCGGCTCCGGCTGATCCGCGGCAGTTCGCTGATCTGCGAGGTCTCGGACGCGAGCGCCACCACCCCCCGGATCCGCCGGGCCGCCGAGACGGACGAGGGAGGCCGGGGGCTGCAACTGGTCTCCGCGCTCTCGCAGCGCTGGGGGACCCGCTACACCGCCGAGGGCAAGTGCATCTGGACGGAACAGCCCATCGCGTGGACCGGCGCATCGCCCTGAGGCCGCCCCAGGGGCCGGCGTGCGTCAGCCGATGGCCGGCTCGCCGCCCCGGGCCTCCAGGACGGCGCCGGTGATGTAGCTCGCCCGGGGGGAGACGAGGAAGAGCACGGCTTCGGCGATCTCCTCGGGCGCCGCGGGCCGGTCCAGGACCGTGGCGCGCGCCACGGTGCGCAGGGCCTCCTCCCCCATCTCGGAGGTGCCCGGCGTGTGGACCGGGCCCGAACGGACGGCGTTGACCCGGACTCCCCGGCCACCGAACTCATCGGCCCACACCCGGGTCAACAGCTCCAGCGCCGCCTTCGAGGCGCCGTACGCCCCGGCGTCGCGGGCGGGGGTACCGGCGGCGATGGTGCTGAGGTTGACGATGGCCCCGTGGCCCCGGGCGGCCATACCCGGTGCCAGCCGCCCCACCAGCAGAAGCGGTGCGCGGGCGTTGATGGCCATATGGACGTCGAACATCTCGGACGAGGTCCCGGCGGTGTCCGCGAACCGGTAGACACCCGCGTTGTTGACCAGGATGTCCACGTCCCCCGCCTCGGCGGCCAGCCGCCGCACATCGTCGGCCTCGGCCAGATCCGCCGCCACGAACCTGGCCGTGGCGCCCGTCGCGGACACCTCCTGGACCACCTCCGCGCCCCGGCGCGCGTCCCGGCCGTGGACGACGACCTCGGCCCCCAGCGCCCCCAGCCGCAGGGCCACGGCCCGGCCGATCCCCGCCGTGGCGCCCGTGACCAGGGCCGTGGCACCGGACAGCTCACCACTCATACGGACACTCCTCACCGTAGGCCGGACGCCGATCCACACCACACGCACCGGATGCTTACCGCACCCGCCCCCACCGGGCCGTACGGCTCGCCGTCCCAGGGGCCGAACGGACGTCCAGGTGGCGCCGCCGGATGGCGGCGGGCCGACCTCGGCTTCGCCCACGGCACCGAGGTCTCCGAGAACGCCGAGAAGCCGAGGACACGATCTTCCGCGTGGCGCTCGTCTTTGCTGTACTGCGGGGATGCGGGAAACATCGTCAACCGGCCATGTGGCCCTGGTGACGGGGGCGAACCAGGGGATCGGCGCCGCCACGGCACGAGCGCTGGCGGCCCGCGGGGTCGCGGTGCTCTGCACCTATCTGCGACCGCCACCCGGCAGCGGTGAGGGGGACGCCCCGGATCCGTACCACGCCGCGCGATCCACCGACGGTGCAGAGGTCGTGGCGGAGATCCGCCGGGCCGGCGGGCGGGCCGAGGCCTTTGAGGCGGACCTCGGCGACCCGGCGGTTCCGGAGCGGCTCTTCGACCTCGCCGAGCACCGCCTGGGCCCGGTGGACATCCTGGTCAACAACGCCTCGGGGTGGATCCAGGACACCTTCACCCCCGATCCGGCCGACCGGTTCGACCGGCCGCTGCGCCCCGTCACCGCGGAGACCTGGTCCCGGCAGTTCTCGGTGGACGCGATGGCGCCCGCGCTGCTGATCGGCGAGCTGGCCCGCCGCCACCGGGCACGCGGTGCCGACTGGGGGCGGATCGTGGGCCTGACGTCGGGAGGGGAGCTCGGTTTCCCCGGAGAGGTGTCCTACGGCGCGGCGAAGGCCGCCCAGACCGACTACACCCTGTCGGCGGCCGCGGAGCTGGCCGGCCTCGGCATCACGGCCAATGTGGTGCGGCCGCCCGTGACCGACACCGGGTGGGTCACGGACGAGGTCCGGCGGTTCGTCGCGGCGAGCCCCACCCATTTCCATGTCGCCGATCCGGCCGAGGTCGCGAGGACCATTGTCTTCCTCGCCTCGGACGAGGCCGCGCTCATCACCGGAAACGTCATCACCCTTCGCTGACAAGGATCGCCAGAGGGAGTGCAGAAGTGACTGACACGGGAACACACGGACGTCGGCGCAGCGCGGCCTGGTTCGGTGCGGAGGGCCGGTCCGGGATGGTCTATCGGTCCTGGATGCGCAACCAGGGCTACACCGGTGAGGTGTTCGACGGCCGTCCGGTGATCGGCATCGCCACGACCTGGTCGGAGCTGGCGCCCTGCAACAGCCATCTGCGGCGGGTGGCGGAGTCGGTGAAGCGCGGGGTGTGGCAGGCCGGTGGCTTTCCGCTGGAGTTCCCCGCGATGGCGCTGGGCGAGACGCTGATGCGGCCCACCGCGATGCTGTACCGCAATCTGCTGGCCATGGAGGCCGAGGAGCTGATGCGGGCCAATCCGCTGGACGGTGTGGTGCTGCTGTCCGGCTGCGACAAGACCACCCCGGGTCTGCTGATGGCCGCCTCCAGCGTCGATCTGCCGGCCATCATGGTCACCGGCGGCCCGATGCTGAACGGCAAGTACCGGGGCGGGGACGTGGGTTCGGGCACCCAGGTGTGGCGGTTCGAGGCCGAGTTGGCGGCCGGGCGGATGACCCAGGAGGAGTGCTTCTTCGCCGAGGGCTGCATGGCCCGGTCCAACGGGCACTGCATGACCATGGGCACCGCGTCCACCATGGCGTCGATGGCCGAGGCACTCGGTATGCAGCTGCCCTATTCGGCGAGCTGGCCGGCGGTGGACTCGCGGCGGTACGAGACGGCGCAGCGCGCCGGGCAGCGGATCGTGGCCATGGTGGAGGAGGATCTGCGGCCGTCGCAGATCATGACCCGGGAGGCGTTCGAGAACGCGATCCGGGTCAACGCGGCCATCGGCGGCTCCACCAACGCGGTGATCCATCTGCTGGCCATCGCGGGGCGGCTGGGGGTGCCGCTGGCTCTCGACGACTTCGACGCGCTGGCCCGGGAGGTGCCCACGCTGGTCGATCTGCAGCCCTCCGGACGGTTCCTGATGGAGGACTTCTGCTACGCCGGTGGACTGCCGGTGGTGATGCGCGAGTTGGGCGCGCTGCTGCACCCGGAGCCGACCACGGTGACCGGCCGTACGGTGGCGGAGAACGTCGCCGACGCCGAGTGCTGGAACCGTGAGGTGATCCGGACGCTGGACGACCCGTTCCAGGAGGCGGGCACCGGCACCGCCGTACTGCGCGGCAATCTCGCGCCGAACGGCGCGGTGATCAAACAGTCCGCCGCGTCCCGTCATCTGCTCACCCACCGGGGCCGGGCCCTGGTGTTCGACACCCCGGAGGACTACCTCGCCGTGCACGCGGATGAGGACCTGCCGGTGGACGAGAACACCGTGCTGGTGATCCGGGGCAGCGGCCCGCGCGGCTACCCGGGCATGCCCGAGGTGTCCAATGTGGTGCTGCCGCCCAAGTTGCTGCGCAAGGGCGTGGAGGACATGGTGCGCGTCTGTGACGGCCGGATGTCCGGCACCGGCTTCGGCACCGTGGTGCTCCATGTGTCCCCCGAGTCCGCCGTCGGCGGCCCGCTGGCGCTGGTGCGCGACGGCGACTGGATAACCCTGGACGTCCCGGCGCGCACGCTGACCCTGGAGGTGGGCGAGGAGGAGCTGGAGCGCCGGCGGGCCGCCTGGGAGCCCCCGCCGCCGGTCGCCGCCCGGGGCTGGAGCAGGCTCTACACCGAGCATGTGCTGCAGGCGGACCAGGGCCTTGACCTGGACTTCCTGGTCGGTGGCAGCGGACATCCGGTGCCCCGCGAATCCCACTGACCACTGACTCTCACGGTCGTGTGGTGGTCCGCCCACGGATCACCACACGACCGTCCGTACGATCACCGCGCAGCGGCCATCAGCGGGCCAGGAGCCTGCGCAGCCACCGCAGCCGAGCCGCCCGCGCGTCCCCCGAGACGGCCGCCCGCGGCGCCATGCCCGAGAATCCGTGGAAGGCACCGGGCCAGACGTGCAGTTCGGCCTGTCCCCCGGCCCGCCAGATGCGGCCGGCGTAGTCCACGTCCTCGTCGCGGAAGGTTTCCGCGGCCCCCACGTCGATGAACGCGGGAGGCAGACCGGACAGATCCGTCGCGCGGGCCGGTGCGGCGTAGGGCGAGACGTCGTCGGTCCCGCGTGCGGCGCCGAGCAGTGCCGTCCATCCGGCCTCGTTGGCGGCCCTGTCCCACACCCCGACACCGGCCATCTGCCGGGCGGAGGGCGTGTCGTTGCGGTCGTCCAGCATGGGACACATCAGCAGCTGGCCGGACAGGGCGGGGCCACCGCGGTCCCGGGCCAGCAGGGCGACGGCCGCGGCGAGACCGCCGCCCGCGCTGCCCCCGACGACGATGACGCGCCCGGGGTCGATGCCCAGCTCGGCGGCGTGTTCGGCGGTCCAGGCCAGACCGGCGTAGCAGTCCTCGACCGGCCCGGGGTGCTGGGTCCCCGGCGCCAGGCGGTACTCGACGGAGACCACGGAGAGCCCCAGTTCCTGGGCGAGGTCGAGCATCTCCGGCAGGCCCGTGCGGTTGTCCCCGACCGTCATGCCGCCGCCGTGGATGTGGTAGAGCACCGGCACCTCAGTGGCCGCGTCCGCCAAGCGGCAGATCAGCAGGGAGACGTCCGGCGCGCCCACCGGGCCGGGGACGGACCGCTCCTCGACCCGGAAGACCCCGTCGCGCTCCAGGGCCTCGTTCGTCACCGGCTCCATTCCGGGCACGTCCCGAGGGGGTGTCGCACCCGGATCGGCCCCGGAGCCGCCGGGGGGCAGGAGCTCATGGATGGCCGCGAGCGCCGTGGCGAGTTCCGGATCGAACGGCGGCGGTGGCCCGAGCGGTGCCGTGACCGCCCGGTCCGGCGAGGTGTGCTCCATGGTCGGCTCCCAGAGTGGTGGCAGCGAGAACTCCTATGGCCGGCCGCCCACTGCCCCAAGATCAGCAGCCGTCCGGCGGATTCTACCGACCGAGTGGCGGAGCGGAAGGGCGGCCTGACGATTGGTCAGCCATCAGCCGTTCCAGCTCTCGTCGTACGGATCGCGCGGGGCCGGGACCGGCCTGGACCGGCTGACCTCGAGGTACGGGATGGCGCCACCGCCCACCGGGTCCTTGGTCCGCTCGCGGGTGTAGGTGCCGATGACCTGGAGCCAGGTGTCGGGTTCCAGCACCGCGGGGATCCGCCCGGTCAGGCCGATCTTGACGGGCTGGGCGTCGGCGGCGCAGCAGTTGAGCGCCATCCGGACGAGGTAGGGGGCGCCGTGGCCGTCGAGGGCGACAAAGCCGGTGATCTTGACCCTCCGGTGCTCCAGGGAGCGCCCGTGGTCGTACACCGCGCGCCCGGCGTAGTCGGCCACGTTGAGCGGCAGCGGATCCCCGGCGGGGAGGGCGGGGAAGCCCCAAGGGCGTTGCAGCGCCGTGCCGGTGTGCATGGCGGTGTACGAGCCGAGCGCGGGCGGCGCGACCAGGATGAGGGCGAACAGCGGGAGCACGAGGAGCCAGGAGACACGTGGTTCCCGGTGGGCGTGGCCGCCTTCGCCCTCCCCATGGCCCTCTTCGCCTTCCCCCGCGTCCTCTTCGCCTTCCCCCGCGTCCTCATCGGCCGGGCGCGGCCGCCGCTCGTACCAGACGGTGGCGACGGCGGCCGCCATCAGGACGACACCCGCCGCGAGGAGCAACGGGCGCAGCCCCGCCTTCACATAGCGCAGATAGAGGTCGGTGGATCCGGCTCGCAGCACCGCCCCGCCGACCAGGAACAGCACGATCGCCTGAGCCTTCCGGTTCACAGCAGCACCGCCCCGACCAGGGTCGACACCAGGACGGCGAGAACGAAGGTGGCGGGCGCGAACCGCAGCGCGAACCCGCGGCCGAACGTGCCGGTCTGCATGGCGAACAGCTTCAGGTCGATCATCGGCCCGACGACGAGGAACGCCAGCCGGGCGGTGAGCGAGAACTGCGACAGGGACGCGGCCACGAAGGCGTCGGCCTCGGAGCAGATCGACAGCAGCACCGCGAGGACCGCCAGGGCCAGGATCGACACGACCGGGTCATCGGCGGCGCCGCGCAGCCAGCTCGCCGGCACCACGGCCTTGAGGGTAGCCGCGGCCATCGCGCCGACGACGAGGAAGCCACCGGCGTGCATCACATCGTGGCGTACGGACGCCCAGAACGCGGCGCCCTTCCCATGGCCGTGGAAGGCGGGGCGGGCCGGTGGGCGCAGCCAGTCGGCCCGCCCCAGCCGCTGCCACAGCCAGCCCATCGCACACGCCACGAACAGACTCGCCACGAACCGGGCGAACACCATCTGCGGCTGGCGGGGGAACGCGACGGCGGTGGCGGTCAGCACGATCGGGTTGATCGCCGGGGCGGACAGCAGGAACGCCAGCGCCGCCGCCGGGGTGACGCCGCGGCGCACCAGCGCCCCGGCCACCGGTACGGAGGCGCATTCACAGCCGGGCAGCACCGCCCCGGCCATGCCCGCCACCGGCACCGCGACCGCGGGCCGCCGCGGCAGCGCACGGGCGAAGAACGACGGCGGGACGAACACCGCGATGAGCGCCGACAGCAGCACCCCGAGCACGAGGAAGGGCAGGGCCTGGAGGACCACCGCGGTGAACACGGTCATCCAGCTCTGCGCCACCGGAGCCGACAGCGCCCGGCGGACCGGCCCCTGGGCGACCACCACGAGGAGCAGCAGCATGATGAGGCCGAGGGAGGAGTCGAACCGCCCGCCCCGCGGCTCGCCCGCGTCGCGGCGGCCGGCCTCGGTCGGGGCCGGTTCGGTCGTGGTGGTCACGGGTGAGGTACCTCCGGCGTCGAGGGTGCGTGGCGCGGTTCCCCGCCCCCTCCAGTACGCCGGTTCGGGCCCGTGTGCTCACCGCAGCCGCCATGAGCCGGAAGTCACCATGGCGTCGGCCGCTTGGCTCAGCCGGGGCTCACCCAGGTGCCCAGTTCGGCGGAGCGGGTCATGGCGTCCAGCACGGTGGCGCTGTGCACGGCGTCGTCCAGGGTGGCGCCGTGAGCGGTGCCCTCGGCCATGGAGCGCAGGAAGTGGTAGGCCTCGATCACCTTCAGATCGTCATAGCCCATGCCGTTGGCCGAGCCGGGCTGGAAGGCGGCGTACTCGCCGTGCCCGGGGCCGACGTACACGGTGGACACGGGCTGGTCCTGGTACGCGGTGCCGCGGCTGACGCCGAGTTCGCCCATGCGCCGGAAGTCCCAGAAGACCGCGCCCTTGGTGCCGTGGATCTCGAAGCCGTAGGTGTTCTGTTCACCGACCGAGACCCGGCACGCCTCCAGCACCCCACGGGCGCCGGAGGCGAAGCGCAGCAGACAGGAGACGTAGTCCTCGTTCTCCACCGGGCCCAGCTCGCCGCCGGTGGCCCGGGTGTGACCGGCGGTGGCGCCGGTGGGGCGGGCCCGCTCGGGCACGAACACGGCGGTGTCGGCGGTCAGCGCGTCGATCTCGCCGAGCAGGAAGCGGGCCAGGTCCACCCCGTGGGAGGCGAGGTCGCCCAGCACTCCGCTGCCGCCGCGCGCACGTTCGTACCGCCAGGTCAGGGCCCCTTCGGGGTGGGCGGCGTAGTCGCTGAAGAGGCGGATGCGGGCATGGGTGACGGTGCCGATCTCCCCGGCGGCGATCATGGCCCGGGCGGTCTGGACGGCGGGTGCGTTGCGGTAGTTGAAGCCGACCGCGCCCTGGACCCCGGCCTCGGCCACGGCCCCGGCGACCGCGCGCGCGTCGTCGGCGGTGAGCCCGACCGGCTTCTCGATCCAGATGTGCTTGCCCGCCCGGGCCATGGCGACGCCGATCTCGCGGTGCAGGAAGTTCGGCGCGGCGATGCTGACCGCCTGGACCCGGGGGTCGGCGGCGACCTCCTGCCAGTCCCGGGCGGCGGTGGCGAAGCCGTACCGCCCGGCGGCCTCCTCGGCCCGGCCGGGCACCTCGTCGGCGACGGCGACGAGTTCGGGCCGTACGGACAGCCGCGGGAAGTGGTGCGGCAGCCGGACGTACGCCTGGGTGTGCACCCGTCCCATCCAGCCGAATCCCACGACGGCGACCCCGAGCGTACTCACCATGACTGCCCTTCTTTGGACCGTTCCAGATCTCTCTCGGCCCACACTGAGAGCCCTCTCCGCAGGTGTCAACCCCTTTGACAACCGCGTCCGCCATATGGAACGGTCCAGACCATGAGACCACCGACGATCCGCGATGTCGCCGAACGGGCCGGAGTGTCGAAGTCGCTGGTCTCCCTGGTGCTGCGCGGCTCCCAGCAGGTGCGCCCCGAGAAGCGGCGGGCCGTCCTGGCCGCCGTCGAGGAGCTCGGCTACCGGCCCAACGCCGCCGCGCGCAGCCTCAGCGAGCGGCGCACCCGGACCGTCGGGGTGCTCCTCAACGATCTGCGCAACCCCTGGTTCGTGGAGCTGCTCGACGGCCTCAACTCCGAGCTGTACGCCGGCGGTCTGCGGACACTGCTGGCCGACGGCCGGCTCAACCGGCGGCTCGGCGAGGACCTCACCCACACCTTCACCGAGCTGCGGGTGGACGGCCTGATCGCCGTGGGCACGCTCCCGGACCCGGCGGCGGTGCGCACGGCGGCCGCGCGGGTGCCCACGGTGGTCGCGGGCACCCGCGAGCCCGTGCTGCCGAACGTGGACATCGTCGCGGGCGACGACGAGCTGGGCGCCCGCCTGGCCACCGAGCACCTCATCGGCCTCGGCCACCGGGACATCGCCCATATCGCGGGGCAGGGCGTGGTGGGCGAACTGCGCCGCCGTGGCTTCGAGGCGGTCATGCGCGAACACGGCCTGTCCGGGTCGGCGGCCGTGGAGCAGGGCGATCTGACCGAGGAGGGTGGCTACCGGGCCACGGTCCGGCTGCTGGGCGCGCCGCACCGGCCCACCGCCGTCTTCGCGTTCAACGACATGGCCGGGGTCGGCGCCCTGTCGGCCGCCGAGGAGCTCGGCCTGCGGGTGCCGGGCGAGCTCTCCCTCGTCGGCTACGACAACACCTACCTCGCGCGGCTGCGCCATCTGTGGCTCACCAGCGTGGACAACGCCGGTCATGACATCGGCCGCCGCGCCGCGCGCCGCCTGCTCGACCGGATCGCCGACCCCGCCCGCCCCGGCGAGGTGGCCCTTACCGCCCCGGTCCTCGAGGTCCGCGGCACGACGGCGCCGCCGCGTCCGGCGGACTGACCGTCGCGCACCGGCCATTGACGCTCCGTCGGTCCCCTGCCTATCGTCCGTTCGAAGTACTGAGCGATGTCCGATATTTCGAACATACTGCGGTACAGGAGTCGCCATGCGATCAACGGGACGTACCAGACGGGGGCTCGGCCTCACCGTGAGCGCCCTGCTCAGCACCTTGCTCGCCGCCGCGTTGCTCACCGACCCCACGGCCGCCGGGGCCTCCTCCGCGGCCGTGACCGACTACTCGATCACCGTCGATCCGGACAGCGCGGGCCCGGAGATCGACGACGCGATGTACGGCGTCTTCTACGAGGACATCAACCGCGCGGCGGACGGCGGGCTGTACGCCGAGCTCGTCCAGAACCGGTCCTTCGAGTACGGCACCGCCGACAACGCCTCGTACACCCCGCTCACCTCATGGGCCGAGACCGCGACCGGCGGCGCCACCGGCACGGCGCGTGTGGTGAACGACGCGGCGCGGCTCAATGAGAACAACCGCGGCTATCTGCGGCTGGACCTCCGCGGGGACGGCAGCGGCACCGGGGCGGGGTACGGCGTCACCAACTCCGGCTACAACACCGGCATCGCCGTCCAGACCGGAAAGAAGTACGACTTCTCGGTGTGGGCCCGCACCGACAACCCCTCCGGCACCCCGCTGACGATCGGTCTCCACACCGCCTCGGGCTCCACCGCGCTCGCCACGCCGCTGCGCGCCACCGTGCGCGGGGACCGCTGGACGAAGTACACCGGGACGCTCACCGCGCGCGCCACGGACACCACCGGACGGCTCGCGGTGACCGCGGGCGGCGGTGGCACCGTCCGGCTCGACATGGTCTCCCTCCTCCCCCGGGACACCTACAAGGGCCGCCCGAACGGGCTGCGCAAGGACCTCGCGGAGAAGATCGCCGCGCTGAAGCCGGGCTTTCTGCGCTTCCCGGGCGGCTGTCTGGTCAACACCGGAAGCCATAGGGCGTACGAGGCGCCGGACTGGGAGCGCAAGCGGTCCTACCAGTGGAAGGACACCGTCGGTCCGGTCGAGGAGCGGCCCGCCAACGCCAACTTCTGGGGCTACAACCAGTCCTACGGCCTCGGCTACTACGAGTACTTCCAGTTCGCCGAGGACATCGGCGCCACACCGCTGCCCGTGGTGCCCGCGCTCGTCACCGGCTGCGGCCAGAACAAGGCCACCGACGACCCCGAGCTGCTCAGGCGCCACATCCAGGACACCCTCGACCTGATCGAGTTCGCCAACGGGCCGGTGACCTCCCCGTGGGGCAAGAAGCGCGCACAGATGGGGCATCCAAAACCCTTCGGCCTGGACCGTCTGGAGGTGGGCAACGAGGAGAACCTCCCCGACGCCTTCTTCGAGCGCTTCACCGAGTTCCGCGCGGCCATCGAGGCCAAGCACCCGGAGATCACGGTGATCAGCAACTCCGGGCCCGACGACAGCGGTGTCACCTTCGACCGCGCGTGGGAGCTGAACCGCGCGGCGAAGGTGAAGATGGTCGACGAGCACTACTACAACAGCCCGCGGTGGTTCCTGGAGAACAACAACCGCTATGACTCCTACGACCGCCAGGGCCCGAAGGTGTTCCTCGGCGAATACGCCTCGCAGGACAACCGCTTCGGAAACTCCCTGGCCGAGGCCGCGTACATGACCGGCCTGGAGCGCAACGCCGATGTGGTCAAGATGGCCTCCTACGCCCCGCTGCTGGCCAACGAGGACTACGTCCAGTGGCGGCCGGATCTGATCTGGTTCGACAACGCCGCCGCCTGGGGCTCGACCAGCTATGAGACCCAGAAGCTTTTCATGAACAACGTCGGGGACCAGGTGGTGCCGAGCCAGGCGTCCGCCACCCCGTCCCTCCCCTCCGGCCCGATCACCGGCGCCGTCGGCCTGTCCACCTGGGCCACCAGCGCCGCGTACGACGATGTCCAGGTCACCTCGGCGGACGGGTCCACCCTGCTGAGCGACGACTTCTCCGGCGGCGACGGCAAGTGGACCAAGGCCACCGGGACCGGTTCCTGGCAGGTGCGGGACGGCGCGTACGTCCAGTCCGACACCGCCGCCGAGAACACGATGGTCACCGCGGGCGACAGCGGCTGGCAGAACTACGACCTGAAGCTGAAGGCCACCAAGCGTGCGGGCAGCGAGGGCTTCCTCATCGCCTTCGGGGTCAAGGACACCGGCAACTACTACTGGTGGAACCTCGGCGGCTGGGGCAACACCCGGTCCGCCGTGGAGAAGGCCACGGACGGCGCCAAGCAGACGATGGCCGAGGACGGCACGAAGATCGAGACAGGCCGGGCGTACGACGTGCGGGTCGAGGTCCGCGGCCGGCAGGTGACGCTGTACCTGGACGGGAAGAAGTGGGGTTCGTTCACCGATGACAAGGTGGCCGAGCCGTTCCGCCAGGTGGTGACCCGCGACAAGGCCACCGGTGAGCTCATCGTCAAGGTGGTCAACGCCCAGGACGCCGCCGCCCGCACCCGGATCGGCCTCGGCCAGGGGGTCACGGTCCGGCGGACCGCACGGCTGACCACGCTCCAGGGCGCCCCGGACGCGGTGAACACCGCCACCGATCGGCCCATCAGGCCGATCGGCTCCACGTTCGACGGTGTGGACACCACGTTCAGCTACACCTTCCCGGCCAACTCCATCACCTTCATGCGGATCGCCACGCGGAAGTGAGGCGGACTCGCGGCCGGTGACCCGAGCGGTCACCGGCCGCGGTCTCATCCGCGGCCTCGATCGCCGAACGCGCCGCCCGCCGCGCCCACCGCCAGGCCGATGACGACCATCACGACATAGCTGTACACCTCATAGCCCTCGGGGACGAGGAAGCGGACGAACCCCATGAAGTGGAGCCAGCCCCACCATTCGTGCAGCAGACCGCTTCCGCCGCCGACGACAAGGGTGAAGGAGAGCAGATGCGACACGGCGGTGAGCGGGGCGGTGTCCTTGGCGGATGTCATGGCCCGAACCTAGGCGGGCCGCTCCCGGCGGCGGATCGGGCACAAGACGGCGCGGCGATGACCAAAGGACACCGTCCGCCACCGGGGAGTGGTACTTAAGTATCCGCCCGCGGGACGGATCCCCGCTCGCCCGCCCGGTCCGCGTAGATTTCCGGGACATGCGCCGCATCCACCGCACCCGCCGGGACTGGGCAGCCGATCTGGGGCTGATGCTCTTCGCCGCCTGTTTCGCCGCCGCCAGCTCCGATTCCCTCCCGATCGAGGAGGACCTCGATCCGCTGTGGCTGACCGTCGATCAGGTGATCGGCGGGCTGGGGTGTGCGACGGTCCTGCTGCGGCGGCGGTGGCCGGTGGCGCTGGCGGTGGCGCTGCTGCTGGCGGGCAGCGAGATGTCGCACTACCTCACCGGTCCGGCGATGGTGGCGGTGTTCACGGTGGCCGCGACCCGGCCGTGGCGGGCCACCGCGTGGGTGGCGGCGGTGGCCTTCGTACCGCTTCCCGTCTTCCTGTGGCAGCTGCCGGAGGTGTCCGGGGACCGGAAGAGCTCGGCGCTGACGTACTTCGCGCTGATCACCGGGGCCATCGGCTGGGGGCTGTTCCGGCGGTCCCGGCAGCAGCTGATCGCCTCCCTGCGGGAGCGGGCCGAACTGGCCGAGACGGACGCGGAGTTGCGGGCCGAGCGGGCCCGCCGGGAGGCGCGGGAGGAGATCGCGCGGGAGATGCACGATGTGCTGGGGCACCGGCTGACGCTGCTGAGCCTGCACGCCGGGGCGCTGGAGTTCCATACGAAGGCGCCCCGCGAGGAGATCGGAAGGGCCGCCGGGGTGATCCGGGAGAGCGCCCGCCTGGCGCTGAGCGATCTGCGTGCGGTGATCGGAGTGCTGCGCGCGGGACCGGCGGAGGACGAACGGCCCCAGCCCGAACTGGCCGACCTGGCCCGGCTGGTGGCGGAGGCCCGGACAGCGGGCGGCCGGATCGAGCTGACCGGACCACCCGACAACCCGGCCCCGCCGCCCGTGGTGGGGCGCACGGCGTACCGCATCGTCCAGGAGGCGCTCACCAACGCGCGCAAACACGCGCCCGGCGCGGCGGTCACGGTACGGGTGGCCGGAGGCCCGGCCGACCGGCTGACGGTGGAGGTCCACACCGCGCCGCCGCCCGGGGCGGCCGCGGACACCGGCGGTGGCGAAGGCGGCCGTGCCGAAGGCGGCGGGCAGGGGCTGATCGGGCTGGCCGAACGGGCCCGGCTGGCGGGCGGTGAGCTGAGCGCGGGCCCGGCCCAGGGCGGCTTCCGGGTGCGCGCCTGGCTACCCTGGCCCGCGGCGGACCCGGTGTCCGCCGCGGGCCAGGGGTGAGGGAGGACGGCGCGGGTGATCCATGTCCTGCTGGTGGACGACGACGCGATCGTACGGGCCGGGCTGCGCCTGATGCTGGGTGGCGCCCCGGACATCGAGGTCGTCGCGGAGGCCGCCGACGGGGCGGAGGTGCCGGCGCTGGTCGCCGCGCACCGGCCCGATGTGGTGCTGATGGACATCCGGATGCCGGGCGTCGACGGACTGACCGCCACCACCGAGCTCCGGGCCCGGCCGGGCGCCCCGGAGGTGCTGGTGCTGACCACCTTCCACACCGACGGCCATGTGCTGCGGGCGCTGCGCGGCGGCGCGGCCGGGTTCCTCCTCAAGGACACCCCGCCGCGGGACATCGTCACGGCCATCCGCGCGGTGGCCGCCGGGGATCCGGTGCTCTCCCCCGCCGTCACCCGCCGGCTCATCGAGCAGGTGGCGGGCGGTGGGCAGGAGGACCGGGCCACCGCCGCCCGGGCCCGGCTGGCGCTGCTGGGCGAGCGGGAGCGGGAGGTGGCCCGGGCGGTCGGGCGGGGCCGCTCCAACGCGGAGATCGCCCGGGAGTTGCATCTGGCGCTGCCGACGGTGAAGGCCCATGTGTCGCGCGTCCTGACCCGGCTGGATCTCAACAACCGTGTCCAGATCGCCCTGCTGGTCCATGACGCCGGCGCGTCGGACGACGGCTGAACGCCGCTCCGCGCGTCTCGGGGTGTGAACCCCGCACCTCGGGGCGTGAACGATACGAGACAATTTAAATCAGTCGCTTGACTTAAGCGTGGCCCATGGGGTTGCCTGATCTTGTCGATGACCGCCCCGCCCCGGACCGAGGGAGAGCGTCGTGGCTCCAGGAGACGGCGAGCAGTTACTCAGCTATCCGATCCCCAGCGATACGGCGCTGGGGCCACCCGCCGAGTGGGCCCGGCTGCGGCAGCGGTGTCCGGTGGCGAAGGTGGCGCTGCCCAGCGGTGACGAGGCATCGCTGCTGACCCGCTACGACGATGTGAAACGGGTGCTGTCCGACCCGAGGTTCACCCGGCTGCTGAACGCCGACGACGCGGCCCGGGTCTCGGACAGCGAATCGGGCGGGGTGTTCAACAGCTCGATGGCGCGGTCGCTCCCGCAGGGCGGCGAGGGCCATCAGCGATGGCGCCGGATGGTGGCCAAATGGTTCACGGCCAAGCGCATGAACGGGCTGCGGCCGGGGATCGAGGCGATGGCCGAGCGGCTCATCGACGCCATGCTGGTCCACGGCCATCCGGCGGACCTCAAGGCCCACCTCGCCTTCCCGCTGCCGGTGTGGGTGATCTGCGATCTGCTGGGCGTCCCCGACAGCGACCGCGACCGGTTCGCCCACTGGTCCGACACCCTGCTCAATCTCACCCGGTACCGGCAGGACGAAGTCGACGCCGCCCAGGCCGAGTTCGCCGACTACATGGCCGCCCATGTGGCCGCCAAGCGCACCGGGCCGGGCGAGGATCTGCTCGGTGAGCTCATCACGGCCACCGATCCCGGCGGCCATCGGATGTCCGACGCGGAGCTGGTGGCCACCGGCCAGGCCCTGCTGGTCGCCGGGCACGAGACCACCGCGAACATGATCGGGAAGATGCTGGCCATGCTGCTGGCCGACAGGAGCCACTGGGAGCGGCTCCTGGCCGACCGCTCGCTGGTGCGCACCGCCGTGGAGGAGGCGCTGCGGTTCGACGCCAATCCGGGGTTCGGGATGCCCCGGTACATCGGCGAGGACGCCGAAGTCGCGGACACCGTACTGCCGCGCGGCACCACCGTGGTGTGCAGCATGGCCGCCGCCAACCGCGACGAGACCGCCTTCGAGGGCGCCGGCGAACTCACGCTCGACCGCAGCCCCAACCCTCATCTGGCGTTCGGTGCGGGTGCGCACTCCTGCCTGGGCCAGGCGCTGGCCCGCACCGAGCTGCAGGCCACGCTGGAGGTGCTGCTGCGCCGCCTCCCCACCCTCGAACTCGCCGTCTCCGTAGCGGAGTTGCGGCGGCTGGAGGGCCTGGCCGTGGGCGGGCTGCGCGAGCTCCCGGTGCGGTGGTGACCATGGCGGGCAGGGCCGTACGGCACGAGCGGGCCGATGCCACGCGCGGGGCGATCCTCGCCGCCGCGGAGCGGCTGTTCGCCGAGCGCGGGGTGTACGCGGTGTCCAACCGCCAGGTCAGCGAGGCCGCGGGACAGGGCAACAACGCGGCGGTCGGCTACCACTTCGGCACCAAGGCCGACCTGGTGCGGGCGATCGCCCGGCAACACGCCGAGCAGGTCGAGCGGTTGCGCCTGCGGATGCTGGGCGAGATCGGCGACTCCACCGACGTACGGGACTGGGTGGACTGCCTGGTACGCCCGGTCCTCGAGCATCTGGCGGAGCTGCCCGGCCCGACCTGGTACGCGCGGTTCTGCGCCCAGGTGATGACCGACCCGGCGCTCCACGAGATCATGGCCGACGAGTCCCTGGCCTCTCCGGCGCTGCGGCGGACCGTCGAAGGGTTCAACCGGTGCCTCCCCGAGCTGCCGATCGAGGTGCACATCGAGCGCGGAGCCATGTCGCGCCAGCTGATCCTGCACATGTGCGCCGAGCGGGAGCGCGCGCTCGCCGAGAACACCGCCACGCCCCGGTCCAGCTGGCACGACGCCGCCACCGGCCTGATCGACGGGATCGTCGGGCTGTGGCTGGCGCCCGTCACCCGCTGACCGCGGCCCGCACACACCGGCGGCCCGCCAAGGGCCGTCGAGCGAGGAACAACGGGGGTTCCACCACACGCCTCGGACGAATTGAGGGAGCGATGACCAGCACAGTGAACCCGGTGGACGAGCGCGCCGCGCGGGCCCCGGAGTATCCGATGGCCAGGGCGGCGGGCTGCCCGTTCGACCCGCCCCCGGCGCTGCGGGACCTTCAGCAAGAGGGCCCGCTGGCGAAGGTCCGCCTGTGGGACGGCAGCACACCGTGGCTGGTGACCCGGTACGCCGATCAGCGGGCGTTGCTGGGCGACTCGAGGGTCAGCGCCGACATCCACCGGCCCGGCTACCCCCGCCAGGCCCCGATGCCACCCGGAGGTACGGGGGTCAGCTTCATCCTGAAGGACGACCCCGAGCACTCCCGGCTGCGGCGCATGGTGACGGCGCCGTTCGCCATCAAGCGGGTGGAGGCCATGCGGCCCGGTGTGCAGAGGATCGTGGACGATCTGATCGACGAGCTGCTGGCCGGTCCGAACCCGGTGGACCTGGTGGAGGCGTTCGCCCTGCCGGTGCCCTCGCTGGTCATCTGTCAACTGCTCGGAGTGCCCTACGCCGACCACGACTTCTTCCAGGACAACAGCAAGGTCATCATCAACCGGAACGTCACCCCCGAGCAGCGCTCGGCCGCCCATGGCAACCTGATCGAGTATCTGGACGGCCTGATGGGCGAGAAGATGGCCCATCCGGTGGACGATCTGCTGTCGGGTCTTGCCGAGCGGGTCACGGCGGGCGAGCTGTCCCGCAACGAGGCGGCGCAGATGGGCGTGCTGCTGCTGATCGCGGGCCACGAGACCACCGCGAACATGATCGCGCTCGGCACCCTCGCCCTGTTCGAGCACCCCGGGCAGCTCGCCCTGCTGCGCGACACCGACGACCGTCGGCTGATCGCCTCGGCGGTGGAGGAGCTGCTGCGCTATCTGCACATCACCCACAGCGGGCGGCGCCGGGTGGCGGTGGCGGACATCGAGATCGGCGGGGAGGTCATCCGCGCGGGCGAGGGGCTGATCCTGGCCAATGACATCGCCAACCGGGACCCCGGGATGTTCGCCGAGCCCGACCGGCTGGACCTCCGGCGGGACGCCCGCCGCCATGTGGCCTTCGGCTTCGGGGTGCACCAGTGCCTGGGCCAGCCACTGGCCCGGATGGAGCTCCAGGTCGTCTACGGGACCCTCTACCGCCGTATCCCCACGCTGCGGCCGGCCGTGGAGCTGGAGCGGATCCCGTTCAAACACGACGGATCGGTCTACGGCGTCTACGAACTGCCCGTGACCTGGTGACATCGAGATCCAGGACTGACGACCCGGCATACGGGCAGCGGAACGTTCCGGTGGAGGCGGCCTCGTCCGTCTCCACCGACCCCGATGCGGAAGAACACCTACGGTGAGCGCGGCGTGAATCGCCGCGAGGAGAGGAACACGTGAGCAGCACCGGACTCGGGGGCCGTGCCGTCATCGTCACCGGAGCGGCATCGGGCATCGGCCGGGCCGCGGCCCTGGCGTTCGCCCAGGAGGGCGCGAAGGTACTGGTCGCGGACCTCGACAGGGACGGCGCCGAGCAGGTCGTCGCGGCCATAGGGACACAAGGGGGAACGGCCCGCGCGGTCATCGGCGACCTCGGCGATCAGCGGGTGGTGGACCAGGTGGTGACCACGGCGGTGGAGGAGTTCGGCGGCCTCGATGTCCTGGTCAACAACGCCGGCGTCATGGACCGCTTCTCGGCGGCCGCGGACACCGACGACGCCGAATGGGACCGTGTCCTGCGGGTCAATCTGACGGCGCCCTTCATGCTGACCAGGGCCGCCCTGCCGCACATGCTGGCCGCGGGCCGCGGCGCGATCGTCTTCACCGCGTCCGAGGCCGCGCTGCGCGGCAGTGCGGCCGGTGCCGCCTACACCGCCTCCAAACATGGTGTCGTGGGCCTGGTGAAGTCCCTCGCTGTGATGTACCGGGACCGGGGCATCCGCGCCAACGCCATCGCCCCGGGCGGCACCGCGACCGGCATCCGGGTCGACGCCCGGCCCGGAACCCACGGCCCGGCCGTCATAGCAGCCCATGCAGCGAGCGTGGGCAGGATCGCCACGGCCGATGAGCAGGCCGCCGCCATCGTCTTCCTCGCCTCCGACGCCGCCGGCAACGTCAACGGCGTCATCCTGCCCGTCGACAACGGCTGGTCCGCCGTCTGACGCGGTGGCGAACCGATCACGCGGTCACTGGCCGCGCCAGATGTTGTCGTAGGCGGCTTCCTCGATGGCCCGCCGCTGCCGCTCGGCCTCCAGCTCCATCACGGCGTCGTTGACGGCGGCGAGCACGGTCACGGTCGCGTCGCCGGTCGCGCCCGCGGCGTCTTCCGCGGGCTCCTCACGGATGCCGATGGCCGCCGCGAGGGTCGCGAGGACGGGCTCGTCCGAGGCCCAGCGGTCCGTCGCACGGCGGCGGGCGGGTGAGTCGACCGGCACCGCCTGACCGGCGCGGAGCGGCAGCCAGCCGTGGCGCCGCCGGGTGATCTGTCCCGCCTCCTCCAGGACGTCCAGATAGGCGGAGGACAGACCGCGGCCCCTGCGCCACAGCCACTCGCCGACCGCCTCGTGGGGCGGCCGGCGCACGAGCGACGCCGCGGCCTCGTCCAGCAGGCGATCCCCGGTCGGCGGGCAGAGTCCCGGCACGATCCGCTCGTCCTCGATCGTGAGCGCCTCGGTGCCGAGGAGGTCGATCAGCTCGGCTCCCGCGAGCGCGAGCGACAGGTCGCCCCGCTCCAGGGGTCGGATGGGCGCCACGTCCAGAGTGACGATCAGCAGGTCCCGCGGTGTGGTCATCAAACGCTCCGCTCGCCGTTCCTCGCCAACGATACGTTCCGAAGCGTAAGGCCGTCCGCCGACGTGGCTGCCGGGTACGCCATGTCAGCGGCCGCTCAGGAGCCGGTGGCCCCCCATGTGTGGGCCAGCGCGGCCGCCTCGCCACGCGAGGTGACACCCAGCTTCTCCAGGATGTTCGCCACGTGGAACTTCACCGTCGACTCGCTGATGTGGAGCTCCTGGGCGATCTGCCGGTTGCGCCGCCCGCGGGCCAGCCGCTCCAGCACCTCCAGCTCGCGCGCCCCGAGGCCGTCCAGCGGATCCTCGCGGGCCGGCTGCGGCGGGCCGAGCGGCACGGTGGCCGTCACCGTGGTGCCCCACTCCGGAACCGCGTCCACGTCCAGCCGCCCGCCCAGCGCGGCCAGCCGCTCCCCGACCCGGCGGGTGTCCAGGGCGGTCCGCCTCAGGACGCCGGGGCCGTCGTCCCGTACGGTGGCGCGCAGCTCGCCCTCGCCGACCTTCCAGCCGATGTGCACGCGGTGCACCGGGCGCGGCGCGCCGTCCCGGCCCGGTCCCTGCTCGTCGAGCATGGCGTGCACCACGGCCCGCACCACCGCGCGGGCCGTATTTGCCACGTCGGCGGCGAGCAGCCGGTCCGCGCCCTCCTCGGTGCCGGGCGGGCCGAGGTCCAGCCGTACGGACAGGCCGCGCAGCTCCGGGCGGAGCGATTCGGCGAGCCGGGCGAAGGCGTCCCCGGCCGGCTCCTCCACCAGCGCCTGATCGCGGTCGGTCCGGGCGCGCAGCTCGGCCAGGGCGCTCACGGCGAGGTCCACCGCGCGGGCCCGGGCGGTCCGGTCGTCCAGATCGCGGCCCCGCAACACGCCGAGCAGGGCGGACAGGGCCGCGCCGTGGGCGTCGACGAGCTCGGCGATGGCCGTGGCCCGCGCCGCGGCCGCGGCCCGCGACTGGCCCAGCACCCCGGGCACCGCCTCCGCCGCCATCCGGTCGCGGTGCGCGGTCACCAGGTCCCACAGGGCGCGGGCCGCCGCCAGGGTTTCGGCCGGGGCGGGGGTCTCCGCGGTCCGTACGAGGACGAGCAGCGCGCCCCGCGCGGTGGCATCGCTGTGCACGGCCAGCACCGGCACCTCGGCACCGGCCAGCCACGCCCGGCCCTGCCAGGTTCCCCCGGCGCGCGCCATCGGGGCGATGGCGGCCATCTCGGCGCTGGTGATGGTGGTTCCGGGCTCGCCGGGCGGGTCGCCATGGGTCTTGAACGGTGAGTGCGGGCAGTTGCCGGAGAGCTCGGCCACCGCCCGGTGCGTGATCGCCTCGGAGAGCGCGGCGGACAGGCGCGGCAGGATCTCGCCCAGGGGCGCCCGGATCACATCGACTGCGGCCGTGAGGTCCATGTCCGTCAGCGTAATGGGCCCGTCCCGCGGCCCCGGCTGTTCCTCCGGCCAGGTGGAACTGGCCGGAGGAACAGCCGGGCGGGGCATGTCCCGGCCGAGGATGGCGTTGTCGCTACAAACATGCCCCCTCGACAGGGCTGACTGGAGTGAGAGTGATGAAGGCGATCGTCTACGAGGAGTACGGCGGCCCCGAGGTGCTGCGGCTGAAGGAGACGGCGGAGCCCCATCCGGGTCCCGGGCAGGTGCGGCTGAAGGTCATGGCCGCCGCCGTGAACCCCCTCGACTACAAGATCCGCAGTGGCTGGATGCCGCAGATGGGCCCCGCCGCGTTCCCGGCGATCCCGGGTAGCGAGGCGGCCGGGGTCGTCGACGAGGTCGGTGACGGGGTCACCGATGTGGCGGTGGGCGATGAGGTGCTGGGCTGGACGGACACCGGGGCCTACGCCACGTACGCGCTGGCCACGGATGTCGCCCCCAAGCCGGCCGGCCTCGACTGGGAGACGGCCGCGGCGCTGCCCGTGGCCACCGAGACCTCGGCGCGGGTCCTGGACCTCTTGGGGCTGAAGGAGGGCGAGACCCTGCTGCTGCACGGGGCCGCCGGTGCGGTCGGCGGGGTCGGTGTCCAGCTCGCGGTGGCCCGGGGCGCCACCGTCATCGGCACCGCGTCGCCCGCCAACCACGAATATCTGCGCTCGCTCGGCGCGATCCCGGTGGCCTATGGCGAGGGCCTGGCCGACCGGGTGCGCGCCGTGGCGCCGAAGGGTGTCGACGCCGTCTACGACGCGGCCGGCCAGGGCGCCCTGCCCGTGTCGATCGAGCTGCGGGGCGGCACGGCCGACCGCGTCGTCACCATCGCCGACCCCGCGGCCGCCGATCTCGGTGTCACCTTCTCCGCGGGTGGCGGCGGCCGCTCCATGGAGGCCATCGCCGGCTACGCCCGGCTCGCCGCGGAGGGCCGGCTGCGGGTGCCGGTGGTGCGGAGCTTCCCGCTCGCCGACGCCGCCGAGGCCCATGAGCGGAGCGAGACCGGCCACAGCCGCGGCAAGCTCATCCTGCGGCCCTGATGAGCGCTGCCGTGGCCGCGGTCGTGGCCTAGGAGGCCGCGTTCATCAGGTCCAGTGCGCTGTGCTGTCGTGCCCCGTCGGTCTTGTCCAGCGGTCCTGACCAGCGCAGTCCGTACTGGTCCAGGGCGTTGCGATCGGAGGCGTAGGCGCGGTCCGCCTGCCGTTTGAGGTAGGCCGTGTAGGGGTGGTCGGGCAGGGCCGCGTTCAGCTTGGCCAGCCCCCGCACATGGGCACCCTTGAACGACGGGCCGTCGGCACCGCAGTCGCCGGTCTCGCAGGGGTCCCTGAGGATGCCGTCGGCCGTGTTGAGCTGGGACGACGTGGTAGCGGCCGTGCCGATGCGACGGGCCGTGTCGAGCACGGAACCGTCACCGGTCGCCCGGTACAGCTCGGCCAGCCCGCCGAGCAGCACACCCTGGTTGTAGGACCAGACCGCGCTGCCGTTGTTCTTGCAGGTGCCCAGGTCGATGCCGTCGTTGACCAGGTTCGAGGCGTTCACCATGCCGGTGCCCTGGAACCAGGTCCACTCCGTCCTCGCCCGCTGGAGATAGGCGGTGTCGCCGGGGATCCGGTTGTGCAGGGCGGCGTTGAGCTGGAGGTAGAGGGAGTTGGCGATGGCGTTCTTGTACGTCTTCGCCGTGCTCCACCAGACACCGCCGCCACAGGTGGAGTCCCAGTAGGAGGCCATGTAGTCGGCGTCGGCCCGGGCGGTGGCCAGATAGCGGGAGTCCCCGGTGAGGTCATAGGCGGCCACCCAGGCCAGACCCCACCAGCCGGTGTCGTCGATGTAGTCGTTGCGGAACTGCCCGCCCTGCGCGCCGAGGTTGAGGTCGTAGGTGCGGGCTATCGCGTACTCATAGCTGCGCATGCCCGTGACGCGGATGTTGTCGATGACGGCCGTGAGGGCGTTGGCCGAGTTCCACCAGCCGGTGGTGGAGAACAGCCCGGTCCCGTTCGAGTAGAACGCCATCTGGGCGGTGGCGGCGGCCGTACGGCGGTCCCAGGCGTTCCAGGTCGTACGGGCCCAGGGCGTGCACGCGATGTCGGCGCGGTCACCGGCCTTGCCGCAGGCCCGCAGCGCGCCGACGCCCTGGGCGCCCCAGTCGTCCACGTTGTACATCAGGGTGCGCCAGCCGCGCTGCCCGGCGGGGATGGCGGTGTTGCCGAGGCGGCTGCCCGAGGACCAGGTCCGGCCGCCGTCGAACGAGCGGTCCAGCCACACCTCGTCACCGGGGCTGCCGTTGTCGATGGAGGCCCAGCCCATCGCGTCGGTGTCGTCGAAGTGCAGGGCGATGGAGCGGGAGAAGACGGTGGCGGTGACCGGGGTGCGGCTCTGCGGGGCGAGCGCCGGATCGCGGGCGTCGCAGTACTTGTTGCACACGGTGGCGGACGGCGCTGCTTCGGCCGTGGCCGGGAGGAGTTGCGGGGCCAGCAGGGCGAGTGCTCCGGCCGCGAGGGCGGCCAGGCGGGTGCGCAGCGGTCTCTTGCGTCTCATGCCGTGCCTCCTCCCGGCCTAGTTGAAGGGGTCCAGGGTGATGGACGCCTGCTGCGGATTGCCGTCGTGGACGAGCGACTCGTGCTGGCCGACGTCGTCGAAGGCGAAGGCGTACGCCTTTCCGTCGGCCATCTGGCCGTGGATGACACGGGCGTAGTGGTTGGTCACGCCGTCCTTGTAGAACCCGGTGTCACTGGTGTCCGGCTGGTTGGGGTTGGTGAGCAGGGTCGTGCGGTTGTAGCCCGCGCACAGGGTCCGCGAAATCGGGCCGCGTACCTGGTCGTTGGGGGCGTCGAGGCGCTTGTAGCAGCCGAAGACGGAGTCGGAGTCCGGCTTCTGGAAGCTGGTGACCACGGCTCCCGAACCATTGGTGAAGTTCATGACGTCGCCGGAGACCCGTCCGAAGTACTTGACGCTCGGCCGGTCGGCGAAGGGCGTGACCGTGAGGGTGGTGCCGGCGTACTTCTGCCACACCCGGTTGATGTAGTCGTCCATCGCGTTGGCGGGCAGGGCGCCCGCCTCGATGCCGTGCCCGGGTGACAGGGCCCGCAGGACGGTGCCGTCCGGGCGGGTCTGGATGAGCTTGCCCCAGCCGCCGCCCTGTGCGCGCAGTGCGTTGAGGACGCCGTTGTAGCCGCCGGGCTTGAGGTGCCCGGCGGTCTTCGTACTGCCGTCGGCGCCCTGCACGCCCACCGCGTACGGCGCGGAGAACATGTCGACCTGGGTGCTGTTGATGTACAGCCCGGAGTCGTCGAGGGTGAACTCGCTCCAGTTGAACAGGATGTTCCGATTGGGGTCGGAGGGGTTCTGCACGGCGGGCTGCACCAGGCCGCCGGTGGTGAGCCTGAAGTCGATCTTCTGGCCGTAGGAGAAGTAGACCCGGCCGGAGAGCTTGGGGATGCGGATCGTCAGGGACTGGCCGCCCGCCGGTCCGGCGATCGACGCGTCGGGCGCCGGGGTGGGCGGGTTGCCACCGGCGGGCCAGGGGTGGAAGGTCCCGGAGGCGTCGGCCCAGCCCTGCTGCCCGGTCGAGAGCAGGGTGCCGAGCGTATAGACGTAGATCTGGTCGCCGCGCCCGGAGTTGTTGGTGAACTTCAGCGGGATCGTGCTCGGCACGGCCGGCCGGGCGGACGCCTCGGGGGCCAGTGCGGTCATGCCCAGGGCCAGGAGTAAGGCCGATGCCCAGCAGGGCAGGGTCCGGAATCGGGTGGAGACGCGTCTGGACATACGCCACCTCTCGCGCGGCCGCACGGCCGCGTCTGCGGGGGAAATGAGGAGTGCACATGAAGTGGGGGGTGCCGGAAGTGCAGAGTTATCATGGCAGTGAACATGACACTGGTCTAGACATTCTCACGTGCCGACATCAGCGCAGGGCCGGATGCGGAGCCCTGAGGTCCGCGGAGCCCGCCGGGTCGAGATCGTCCCGCTTGGCACGGAGTTCGTCGGTGTCCGGATGGCCGATCTCGAGGGCGATCTCGAGGGCTTGGCCGCGGGCGGCCCGGGCGGCGTCCAGGTCGCCCGCGGCCAGCTGGGTGTCGCCGAGATGGTTCAGGATCTCGGTCTCGTTGTACCGGTCGCCGAAGCCACGCACCAGGCGCAGGGCCCGGGCGTAGCACGTCACCGCGGCGGGGTACTCGGCCAGGTGGTGATGGGCGTAGCCGAGGCTGTCCCACGCCCCGGCCTCGGCATGCCGGTCCTCGATCTCCTGGTTCACGGACACCGCCTGGGCGCAGTAGTCCAGCGTCTGCCGGTAGTCGCCCAGTACGGCGTGCACCCATCCGACGTTGTTCAGCGCCAGGGCCTCCCCGGCTCGGTGCCCCGACTGCCGATAGAGCGTCAGGGCACGTTCGTTGTGGCCGAGCGCGTCCCGGTGGCCGCCCAGCCGGCCGCAGACCCAGCCCAGACCACGGTGGACATGTGCCTGGCGGATGGGATCGCCCAGCCGCTCGTAGAGGTCGAGGGCGTCGCGGAAGTGGCGGTGTCCCTCGTCGAGGCGGCCCATCTGGGTGAGGCAGCTGCCCAGGCCGCGGTGGGCGCCGGCCTGCCATGCCGGATCGCCGAGCCGCTGGGCCGCGCCGAGGGCGATGCGCTGGACGGCGGCCCAGTCGTGCCAGTGTCCGCGGTAGTCGAAATAGGTCTCCAGGTTCCTGGCCAGCCGCCAGGCGCCCGCGTCGAGACCGGCGCCGGTCGCCAGGTCGACCACGCCCAGCAGTACGGCGTGCTCCGCGGTGAACCAGCCGAGGGCCGCGGTCCGGTCCGCCATCTCCTGCGGGCAGGCACCCGGCACGGCGGGGGGCAGGGGGACGCGGTCCCGGTGCGGGTCCAGCAGCCCGGCCGCGCGATCGGCGGTGTGCAGATAGTGCTCGACGACACGGCGCCGCGCACCCCTGCGATCGGCCTCGGGGTCCACGGTGTGGGCCAGTTCGCCCGCGTAGGCGCGGAGCAGGTCGTGCAGCGTGTACCGGCCGGGCGTGACCTCCCCGACCAGGTGCACCCGGGCCAGCTCGGCCAGCAGGGGGCGCACCCGGGACACCGGGAGACCGGCCAGGCCCGCCATGGCCGGGAGGGAGATGTCCGGTCCGGGATGGAGGCCGAGCAGCCGGAACAGCCGTGCGGCGCCCGTGCCGAGCGCGTGATACGACCAGGAGAACACCGCCCGTACATCGGTCGCAGTATCGCCCCCGCTGAAGACGTCAAGGCCGAGCTGGGTGTCGTGCAGCTCCGCGGCGAGCGTCCGCAGCGGAAACCGCGGGGTCACCGCGACCCTCGCGGCCACGACCGCCAGTGCCAGCGGCAGCCCCACGCACGCCGCGGCGATCGCGTCGAACGCCTGCGGATCGTCCGTCCGCCGGACCCGCCTCAGGTGGCGCTCCAGAAGCAGCCTCGCCTCACCGTCGGTGAGCGGGTCCACCACGCACGGACGTGCCCCATTGGCGGCGACCAGTCCGGTCAGTCGGTCGCGGCTGGTCACCAGCACCACACAGCCGCCCGTGCCGGGCAGCAGCGGCCGCACCTGGTCGGCGTCGCGGGCGTTGTCCAGCAGGATCAGCATCCGGCGGTCGGCGATCAGCGACCGGTACAGCCCGGCCTGCGCCTCCGGGTCGGCGGGCATCTCCTGCGGATCCACGCCCAGGGCGCCGAGGAAGCCGCGTACGGCCACCGCCGCGGGCACCGGGCCCGCGGCGGGAGCGAACCCGCGCAGGTTCACATACAGCTGCCCGTCCGGGAAGCGCGGCAGGTTGCGATGGGCCCAGCGCAGCGCCAGCCAGGTCTTGCCCACCCCGCCGACACCGCTGATCGCCGCGATGTCGAGCGTGCCCTCGCCGTCGGCGGTCTCGTACAGGTCGTCGAGGGCGGCGAGTTCGCGCTCGCGGCCAACGAACGTGACCGGCGGTGCGGGGAGTTGCTGAGGCACCGGCCGCGGTCGCCGCCGGGGCGTCACGGGCGCCGTAACCGGAGCGAGGTCGAGCGCCGGATCCGCGGTGAGGATCCGCTGGCGCAGCAGCACCAGCGGCGGGCTGGGATCGAGCCCCGTCTCCTCGGCCAGCCGGCGCCGGACGCGCTCATGGTGCTCCAGCGCCTCGGTCTGGCGCCCGCACCGGTACAGGGCCAGCATCAGCTGTCCGGCCACCCGCTCGTCCAGCGGATGCGCCTCGGCGCGGGCGGCCAGTTCGGGCAGTGCCCGGCCGTGCTGCCCCAGCCGCAACCGCACGTCCATCAGGTCCAGTTGCCCGGTGAACCGCTCGGCCTCGAGCACCGAACGCTGAGCGTTGAACCAGGGTGTGTCCGCCCCGGCGAACGCCTCACCCCGCCACAGCCCCAGCGCGGTCTCCCACAGCGCCGCCGCCTCCTCCCCGCCGCCGGCCGCACGAGCCCGGCAGGCCGTCTCGCGGAACCGGAGCACATCCACCGCGTCGGTCTCCGCCGCCAGCCGGTAGCCGCCCTGTTCGCGTACGAGCTCCGCCCCCGTGCCCGCCAGCGCCTGCCGTAGCCGGGACACATACGCGTACAGCGCCTCCCGGCCGCGCCGGGGCACCCCCACCCCCCACACCCGGTCCACCAGCGGCCCCGTGGGCACCGCCCGCCCCGCGTCGACGGCCAGCGCCGCGAGCACCAGCCGCTGCCGTGCGTGCCCCACGTCCACCGGCGTCCCGTCCTGCCACACCGTTATGGCACCGAGCACGCCGAATCGCGCCCCCATGCGTTTTCCCCCGTTGTGTCGTAGCCCCCGCACCGACCACCTGTGGATGACAGTCGGCGCAATACCGAGTCAACAACTCCCCAAGGTACGGGGAGGACTTCCCGGTATGGAAGGGACATCACGACGGGGAGCGCGAGCCGGACGCGGGGGGGGCACCCGCTATCGCCCGGGTGCGCCCTTCATACGCCCCGGGCGGCCGGCGGCGCGCCGATCGCCTTCGACACCAGCCCCGGCAGATCCGCGAGGGAGTCCCGGATGATCGCCTGCTCCATGGCGAGGACGTCCGCTCCCGGCCTGATACCCAGCTCCTCGGCCAATACGTACCGCAACTGCCGGGCCGCACCGAGCGCGTCGGCACGGCGCCCGGTCAGACACAGCGCGATCATGAGCTGATGGCGGAAGGACTCGCGCAGCGGGTGGGCCGCGACCAGGATCTCCAGTTCGGGTACGACGTCATGGGCGTGTCCCCGGTGCACTTCGGCCCACACCCATGCCTCCGTGGCCAAGAGCCGCTTCTCCTCCAGCCGTACGAGTTCGGCCGTGATCGCGGGGAGGTCCGGCACATCGGCGAGCAGGGGCCCTCGCCACATGTCCAGGGCGCGCCGCAACCCCTCCGCCGCCTGCCCGGTCCGCCCTTCGGCCAGGGCCCCGCGCGCCACCTTCGCGAGCGCCGTGAAGCGGTCGGCGTCCAGCTCACCGGAGTCCACCGCCAGCCGGTAGCCCGGCGGGCTGGTGAGCAGCCGGCTTTCGCACCGCACCGCCGGGCAGCGCTCCGGCGGGGGCGCGGGAAGTGCCCGCCTGAGCCGGTGGACGTACTGCTGGACCAGCTTGGGCGCGGACTTCGGCGCCCCGCCCGGCCAGAGCTGCTCCAGCAGTTCCCCGGCCGGCACCGTACGGCCCGCGTTGACGAGCAGTACGGCCAGCAGCGCACGGCACTTGGCCTGGCTGACCATGCGGAAGGCGCCGTCCGGTCCCCGGATCTCCAGTGGCCCGAGGATGCGGTAGCGCACCGGTGCCGGGGTCATCGGCGGCCACCGTGACGAAGCGCGTCGCATCCGCCGTCGGCTCCGGGGGCGGCGAGGGTGAGGACGTCGGGCACCCGGTCCGGTGCGGCCACACGCAGCAGTCCGTATCCGATCCCGGCCGATCCGGTCATCAGCCCGGGGGTGGTCACTCCCATCGGGACGCCGGGACGGACGTCCCCGGCCAGCACCCGGTCGGCCACCAGGCGCGCCACACGGGGGCCGAGGTCGTCGGTCTCCCCCAGCGCGGGACCGGCCGCGCGCAGCGCCGCCACCAGCCCCAGATCCCCGTGGCACAGCGAGTCGTTGCCCAAGCCCGTGCGGACGCCGTCCCGCAGCAGGTCGCCGCGGACGGTGCCGGCCGCGATGCGCAGGTCCTCCGCGAGGAGCTCATGGACATCGGCGAGCCCCTCGACGCCGAGCAGCGCCGCCCGGACCAGCCCGATACCGGCGGCACCGTGACACCAGGCGTCCATGAAGGATCCCCGCGGCACGATGCTGCGCAGATCCGGCCAGTTGCCCCGGCCGGGGTCCAGACCGTGGCGTTCGAACCGGAGCGCCTCCTCGCACAGCCGGTAGTGGTGGTCCTCGCCGGTCAGCTCGGCCGCGCGGGCCAGGGCGAGGGCGAAGCCGCTCGCCCCGTGGGACATTCCCAGCAGCGGCCGGTCGGGGTCGACCGCCGTCCGCCAGGCCACTCCGCCGGTCACCTCGGTCGCCGCCTTGGCGAGTGTGGCGGCGGCGAGCCGCAGCGCGTCCGCGGTGCGCTCGTCCGGACGCGTCCGGTGGAGCGCGGCCAGGGCCAGCGCCGCCCCGGCCGTTCCCTGGACCACATCGAGTTCCCGGTCGCCCTCGAACCGCCCGGCCAGCTCGGGAACCAGCGCGGCGGCCGCGTCGAGCAGTTCGGGCGTGTCCCACAGGGCGGCCAGATGGGTGAGCGTGTAGACGGCGCCGCCCAGTTCGCCGAATCCCCCGATGCTCAAGCTGAAACGAACGTGACGGCCGCGGTCGGGGCTGGTCAGCGAGTCCGCGAGCGACTGCGCGATGCGTTCGGCCACCTCCCGGTACCGCTGGTCCCCCGTCATCGAGCCGAGGTGCGCGAGGAACAGCGCGATACCGCTCACCCCGTCGTAGAGGCTGATCCCGGCGGGTCCCGCGCGCCAGTAGCGCTCCCCCACGACATTGAGCGACAGCCAGTGCGGGGGCTGGTCGTCGGTGCCGTGCACCGCGGTGTCGAGCAGCTCGTCCGCGAGGGCGGTCGCGGCCCGCAGGGCGAGCCGGGTGTCGAGGGGGCGGTCGGGCAGCTCCCGCGGCCGGGGGGCGGCCGGCGTCCGGGTACCGAAGGTGAGGCCCGTCAGTGACGCGTCGATGCACCACTTCTGGCGGCGCAGATCGATCGGGCCCATGCGGCGGATCTTGGCGCGCACCGCCTCCATCCCGGAGGTGGCCAGGAAGTCGCGGACGACAACACCGTCCGCGTCACACAGGTCGGTGGCGGACGGCGTGGTGTGGTAGGTCGGCACATCGAGCCGGGCCAGCTGACGCTGCTCGCTGGTCAGCAGCTCGATCCTGCCCGCGACGCCCCGATGCCCGTCCGCGAGGCCGGCTTCGAGCACATACTCCCAGTCCAGCGAGTCGCGCAGGACGTCCGGGTGCATCGACTCGGCGAGGATGCGGCTGTAGACCGAGGTCGGCCGGGGCACATGGCGCACGGCGTCCTCGGCGAAGGCGGCGATCGGGCCGTCCTCGGCGAGCAGTCCGTCCCGCTCCCGTTCGATGAGCCCGTAGGCGGACTCGAAGCCCTCCGCCAGGGATCGGCGGTACCGCAGCGGATCGACGGATGTTCCGCCCACGGAGGCCCGGTTGGCCGCGCCGCCGATGGGCATTCGCTCGCGCACCAGCCTCATCTCGTCGGTGCCCTGGCCGGCGTAGGTCGGCAGCACGCTCGGTGAAAGCTGGCCGCCGCCGCCCGCGAGCCCGCTGATCTCCGCGTCCCGCCAGCCCGAGTCGTCCACCTCGATGATCCGCTCCGGCAGCAGCCCGATGCCCAGGACGGAGTCGTTGAGGACATCGGGCACCGCGCCGGCGATCCGCAGGACGGGGTCGGCCACCGCTCGGGACCGCCCGAGGAAGGTGGCCTCCAGGTCGACGAAGACGGGGTGCTCCCCGGCCGCGATCAGGTTCTGCAGATGCAGATCCGCGCCGCAGATGGCGTGGAACAGGGCCAGCTGGGCGCCTTGGCGCCAGAAGAACCGGTCGGCCTCGGCCTCGTCGGCGCACGTCCCGGAGGCCACGTGCTCCACCCATCCGTACCCGGGCCGGGCCAGCACCTCCACGGTGCGCAGCGGATGGCGCAGCCCCCGGTCGTTGAGCCGGGCGAGCAGGTCGTTGAAGTGGCGCTCGACGGCGACCGACCGCGGTTTGTAGACCAGCTTCGTACGGTCGGAGAGGGTGAACAACGCGACCGACCGGCCGCCGTTGTGGGTATCCCCGGCGCCGAAGCCGATGTCCGTCACATCGCCCAGACCACGCCAGGAGCCGCCGAACACCGCGCGCAGCCGGGGCAGATCGGCCAGGAAGCGCTCGGCGAACTCCTGCCGCACATCGATCCAGTGGCGCAGCGAGGCCACCAGTTCACGGGCCAGTACGGGGTATTCGGACAGGATCTCCAGCGCCCGCCCGGGGGTGCGGACAGTGGCCATGAACGAGGTGAACCGCTCCTCAGGGGTGTCGCCGGCCAGCTCCCCGGTCACCCTGGCCACGTTGAGCTCCAGAACCAGGGCACGGGACACCATGCCGGAGATCGTTTCCAGGGGCGGTAGGAGGAGGGGATGATCCGAAGGCAGTCCGGGCACCCGGCGCCGGAGTTCCCTCCGGGCCCAGCGCAGCAGTGGGAGGGCCAGTTCGGCCGGGCCGAGCCCGGGGCGGTGACCGTGGTCATGGCCGGGACTGTGGGTCGCCGCGTGGACATGGCCCCGGACGTCGTCGTCGCCGTCGCTGCCGTCGTCGCCGTCGTGGTCGCCGTCGTCGTGGTCGCCGTCGTCGTGGTCGCCGTCGCCGTCGCCGTCGCCGTCGGAGGTGTGATGACGCCATGCCTCGGCGATCACCTTCAGCCACTCCGGTGCGGGCAGTCGCCCGGCGAGCGACTCCGCGGGCTCGCCCAGCAGGGTGATCAGCTCCTCCTCGGTGACCCCCGTGGCCGTCCAGCGCTCCAGCGGGTCCACGCCGGTGGCGGGCCTTCCGGCCGAGAAGAGGATGCCGCCGCGCCACAGCTCCAGGCGGCGCAGCCCGTGCGCACGCTGCTCGGCGGTGACCGCCGGAGCGCCCGGCCGCCGGTCGCGCAGGGGCACGCCTCGCCACCACGTCGTCGAGTTCAGGATGTCCTGCTGCCGATTCCTCACTTCTCCCCCTCTTTTGACGGCCCTGTCGCCCGCCATGGCCCTGTTGCCGTGGAGACGGCCCGGTCGCGATCCGATCCGGCGCGGGCCCCGTGGGTGGGGCCCGCGCCGGAATGGCTCATGGGTCACCGCGTCCGAGGACGCACCGGGTCAGCCACAGAGCCAGTCACAGGTGAAGCAGGTGCGGCAGGTCTTGTGACCGCACGTCACCCAGGTGTCGGTGAGCCCTCCGCCCACGACGTTGTCCAGCCGCTGGTCGGTCAGCTCGATGGCACCCGCCGGGTGGGCGGGCAGCTCGGTGAGCTCCTCGGAGCTCAGCCCGGCGCGGAAGACCGGGTCCTTCCATGCCTTGGTGGTCCGGTTCATGGTTCCTCCGTTTGACGTGCTCGTATCGGTCCGTACATGGACGTCACTCCGGTCGGCCCGGTGTGACACAGCCAAAACTGGGTGAGCGAGTTGGCCGGGAACCTTGCGAAAACCTTGTGCCGCCGCGCCTCGCGGTGCCGTCCACGCCGGTCAGCGGCGAAATGAACCGGCGGTGAACCGGGGCCGAACCGGTGTGCCGCACGCTGCTGCGCCAGGGAACGCGGCGCGGGAGGAGACACATATGAGCGGCGGGGAGATGGGGTCGCGGGTGCCGTTCGTGGCCCAGATGAGCGAGGTCGAGTGCGGTCCCGCCTGTCTGGCCATGGTGCTCGGGGCGCACCGCCGCAGGGTTCCCCTGCGGGAGCTGCGCGCGGAGTTCGGGGTGAGCCGCGATGGCGCGAGCGCCCGCCGGATCCTGGAGGTCGCACGCGCCCACGGGCTCGAGGCCCGGGGGCTGAAGGTAGCGCCGGACGCACTCGGCGCGGTGCGCAAGCCCGCCATCGCCCACTGGGACGACCACCACTTCGTCGTGGTGGGAAGTGTCGGGCGCAAGGGGGTGCGAGTGCTCGACCCGGGCGAGGGACGCGCCACCGTCTCCCATGCGGAATTCCGCGCCCGGAGCTCGGGCACCCTGCTGGAGTTCGCCCCCGGCTCCTCGTTCATCGAGCGGCGCGGGCCCCGGGACTCCTGGCCGCTGCGGCTGATGCGCGACATGATGCGGATGGCACCGCGGTGGGCCGTCCTCGCGGTTCTGCTCTCCGGAATGGTGCAGCTACTCGCCCTGGGGTCGGCGTTCCTCACCAAGTACGGCATCGACACGCTCATCGGTGAACGGGCCGGGACACTCTCGGGTCTCTCCCTGAGCATCGCCGGTTTCGTATCGGTGTACGCGCTGATCGGGCTGGGGCGGGCCGGAGCCCTGCTGGTACTGCAGCATCGGCTGGACGGCGCACTCGGCGACCGGTTTATGACTCATCTGTTCCGTCTGCCGTTCGGCTATTTCCAGGCCCGGAGCAGCGGGGATCTGCTGGCCCGCCTCAACAGCAACACGGTGATCAGGGACCTGCTGACCTCGCGCATGGTCACCCTGGTCATCGACAGTGTCTTCGTGGTCGGCTATCTGGTGCTGCTGTGCGCCTTCAGTCCCTGGTACGCGCTCCTGGCGGCGGGGCTGGGCGCGGCGCAGATCGCCATCGTGCTGGCCACCCTGCGGCCGGCCAACGCCTTGGCGAAACGGGAGCTGAGCGCCGAGGCCGCCGCACAGTCGGTGGCGGTGGACGCGTTGCGGGGCGCGGAGTTCGTGAAGAGCGCGGGGCTGGTGGGCACCGTGCTCGACCGTTGGCGTGGGTCGCTGGGCGACTATCTGCGGGCGGCGCTCCGCCGACGCCGCCTGGACGCCCTCACCGACTCCCTCACCCTGCTGCTGCAGGTGGCCTCCCCGCTGGTGTTGTTGCTGCTGGGCATCGCGCAGGTGCGCTCGGGTGCGCTGACCATCGGCTCGATGATCGCGCTCAACGCGATCGCGGCCGGGCTGCTCACCCCGATCGCCGGACTGGCCACCAGCATGCGCTACCTCCAGACCATCGGTGCCCATCTGGAGCGGGTGCACGATGTGCTGGACGAGCGTCCGGAGATCCGAAGGCCGGGTATCGCCGCCCCCGCCATGGTGCGGGGCGAGATCGAGCTGCGCGGAGTGGGCTTCCGCTACGGGCAGGGGCCGTGGATCCTGCGCGACCTGACCCTGCGCGTTCCCGCGGGCGCGAAGCTCGCCGTCGTCGGGGCCAGCGGCTCCGGGAAGACCACGATGATCCGCCTGCTCGCCGGGCTGCTACGGCCGACCGAGGGCACGGTGCTCCTCGATGGGCGCGCCATCGAGGAGTACGACGCGGACAGTCTGCGCCGCCGCTTCGGCATCGTGACACAGGAACCCCATGTCTTCGGCGGCACCCTCGGATCGAATCTGCGGCTCGGCCGGGACGACCTGTCCGACGAGGCCCTCTTCGAGGCGCTCGGCCGGGCCGGGCTGCTCCCCGATGTGCGGCGCATGCCCATGGGGCTGGAGACGCATGTGGCGGAGGGTGGCAGTGCGCTCTCGGGGGGCCAGCGCCAGCGTCTGGCGATCGCCCGCGCGCTCCTGGCCGACCCCGCGCTGCTGGTGCTGGACGAGGCCACGAGTCATCTGGACGCCGTGACCGAGGCGGAGGTGGCCGGTGAGCTGTCCGCGCTGGGCTGCACCAGGATCGTCGTCGCGCACCGCATCAGCACGATCATGGATGCGGACGAGATCGTCGTCCTGGACGACGGCCGTTTCACGGAGCGGGGTGGCCACGACGACCTGATGCTCGCCGGAGGCCGGTACGCCACGCTGGTGCACCGGCAGCTCCCGGCCTCGCTCCGGCCCTCATGATCGCGACCGCGCCGACGTGGACATTCGGGCGTAAAATAGGCCCCGTCCGCACCAGGAGGGTACGAGGAGCGGAGGCATCAGATGACCGAGGCAGCCCCCTCCCACACCGAACACAAACGGGAAACCGGCCACCCGGACGTGCCGTGGACGACCCCCTCGCAGGCCGAGGGCGAGCGCGACGACGAGATGGACACCGGCCACCCCGACGTACAGAGGACGACCCCCTCACAGGCCGAAGGGGAACGGGACTAAGCGCTCCGCTGGAAGTGTCGCGATGCGTCGTCGGCCGACTGCGGCGCCGTCGTGGCCGCTGCTTGGCCACCCCCTCTCGGCACCCGGGCCCGCGGGCCGGTTCTCCCACCGGCAGGCGGGCCCAGCCATGTGGCCCGGAGGCGGCGGCCGATCTGCCCGCCGATCTCCACGCCGGGAGGGTCTCCCGGGCGGAGCGGCCCCGGCGGGTCGCTATCCTGACCGGGGAGGCGAGATGGCACGCGCGACACAGACCACCGGGACACCCGGCACCGGCCGACCGGCGGCACGCCACCACGGCAACCGGCACGGGCGCAGCGAGCAGGCCCGGCTCGCGGTGCTGAACGCGGCCGACGACCTGCTGGTCGAGAAGGGCTTCGCGGGCGTCACCATGGAGGGCATCGCCACCCGGGCCGGTGTCGCCAAACAGACCATCTACCGCTGGTGGAGCACCAAGACCGACGTCCTCATGGACGCCTTCCTCCAGGACGTGGCCGAGGACCTGACCGTGCGCGACTGCGGCGACCTCGCCCGGGACCTGCGCACCTATCTGCGCGAGCTGGCCTGGTTCCTCAGCGCGTCCGACTCCGGTGCCGTCTTCAAGGCCCTGATCGCCCACGCGCAGCACGATCCGGCGTTCGCCGCGGACTTCCGGTCCCGGTACCTCGACGACCAGCGCGGCCGCGACCGCCTTCCGCTGGAACGGGCCCTGGAGCGCGGGGAGTTGACGCCAGGCCTGGATCTGGCGGCCGAGACCGACCAGCTCATGGGCCCCGTCTACTACCGGGTGCTGGTGACCGGCGAACCCGTCGGTCAGGAGTTCACCGACCGGCTCGTCGACGCCTTCCTCCACCGCCACGGGCTGACGGCACCGGCGAAGGACTGAACACCCGGAAGTCCGAGGTCCGAGGTCCGAAGGCCGAAGTCCGAGGTCCGAGGGGAGTCACCGCCCGGACGGTGCCGTGGCAGCCGGTGCCGGGACGGACGGTGCCGGGACGGCCGGTGCCGGGACGGCCGGTGCCGGGAGACCGTCCAGGAACAGGGCGCCGGCGAGCAGCGCGGCGCTTCCGCGCGGCGCGATGCCCCGCTCCCGCAGCTCCGCGTCCAGCACGGACAGGGCGGCGGCGCCCTCGGGCGTGGCCGTACCACCCGCCTCGAGCACGGTGTGCGCCCCCTCCTTGACCCGCCGGAGACCGGGCGGCCCCGCCCGGTACAGCGGGCCGGTGTCCTGGAGGGTGCTCATCACGGTGAGCAGCGCGTCCAGCCGCGCCTGGGTCTCGGTGGCCCCCGCCGCACGCGCCCGGGACAGGGCGTCCAGGGCGCGGCGCACATGGGGAAAGGCGGCCCGTGCCTCGCCCCGCACGCCCGGCGCCCCATAGGTGGCGGAGACCTGCGAGCCCGGCGAGGGGCGGCGCGGTGCGCCACGGTCGGGGTGGTCCGCGATCCGTTTGGCGGTGGCGGTCACCTCCTCGGACCCGGCGCCGGGTCGCAGCGCGGCGGCCGCCACCAGCAGGCCCATCACCCACAGCGCGCCATGGTGGAGGGGGCCGGTGGCCGCGCCGCCACCGGCCCGTGCCATCGTCCACTCGGCGCAGCGACCGATGGCACCCAGCTCCTCGCGCAGCGCCCGGGTCGGCTCCCCGGGACGGCGGGCGGCGGCGGCCATGGCCGCGAACCCGGGCGTCAGCGCCTTGGCCGACCAGCGCAGCGCGAGCAGATCCGCGCCGGTGGCGCGGGCCTGGAGATCGCGGGTGTCGGCGAGGCCCGGTTTGGGCGTCAGCTCCGCCTGGGCGATCAGGGCGAGCACGGCGGCCCGTGCCAGTGCCTCATCCGTGGAGCGCGTCATCGGCATGCCCGGAGGCTAGACGGCGAACCTTTGACGGACATGAGGCGTTCCTGTGGGCCCGCTGTGCGGCGTGGCCGGGCAGGACGGACGCCGACCGGGGGCGGGCGGATACGTCGGCCGGTGACGGATACGTCAGCCGACGGTGGACACGGGCCGTACGGGGCCGCTCCGCGATGTGCCGCGCACGCTACGGAGCCCAGTGAGGCCGATCATCACGGTGGCGAACAGCGCGGTGACGGCGAACACGGTGAAGCCCCAGTCCTGCGCCTCGTTGGCGACGAGCCGCCCGCCGAGCCAGGGCCCGAAGACGGCGCCGAAGCGGCCCATGCCGGAGGTCCAGCCGACGGCGGTGGCGCGCAGGACGTCCTCGCGGGTGTCGGTGGCGAACGCGATGTGGTGCGGCCGGCCGCGCGAGCCCGACCAGTCCTCGGTGTAGACGATGTCGTGGGACTTGTTGGTGAACGTCAGCCACTGGGCGGCGAGCCGTCCGGTGTCGAGGACGATCTGCTCGGTGGGGCGGGCGCCGAGCACCTCGCGGGTGAAGGCGGCGTTGGGCGCGACATCGGAGGCGAGGAAGTTGACGTGGTCCAGGCGGCGCACCCCCACGCCGTGGGCGGGCTTGGCCTGGGGCTGGTTCTTCAGCCCCGGCGCGAGCTCGGGCGGTGCCTCGTACCACTCGGACTCCCAGTACAGAACGAGTTCATGGCCGTCCGGGTCGCTGGTGACATAGAGCGGACCGATACCGGGCTCGTCCTCGACCCAGCGCCCGGGGAGTCCGGTCGCCTCGGCCTCCTTCACCCGGCGGTGGAGGGCTTCCGCGCTGGCCGTGCGCAGGGCGGTGCGGCGGATGCCCGAGGTGGGCGATGTCCCCGAGCGGCGGGGTCATCGGCAACTCCTTGAGTCGAGTGGGCAGGGGGAAGGCATGGTGGTGCCGTAGCGGGAGAAGAGGGGTGGTGCCGGCGCGGAACCGGGCGCCGGATCAGGCGGGACGGGGCGGGTGCCGGATCAGGCGGGACGGGGAAAGACCGTGCCGTCGAAGATCTTCCGTGCGGTGCGTACGACGGCCGTTCCTCGCGCCACCGGAGTGGCGCCGTCGTCCACGGACGTGTCGATGTCCAGGAAGCCGGTGGGGTGTTCGATGCGCAGCCGCTCCCCCGTCGCCGGGAGCCGGGCCACGTCCTCGCCGACGTTTCCCCCGACGCACAGCCCGGCGGCGACACTGGCGGCTCCCAGGACGCCGATCGCCGTGTGGCAGCGGACCGGGATGAAGGTGCGGGTCATCACGGTGCCGCCGTGTGCGGGCGGGGACAGCAGGCTGAGCTTGGGCACGGTCGTGGCACTCACATCGCCCAGGCCCATCAACCGGCCCGCCTCCCGCCGGATCTCCTGGAGCCGGGCGCCGAGCGCCGCGTTCGCCTCCAGTTCCCCGGGGTCCTCATGGCCGGTGACGTCCAGGGCGGACGCGGCGATGAGCACGGTCGGCATGCCGTTGTCCACGCAGGTCACCGGGGTGCCGTCGATGAGGTCGCGGGCGTGGCCGGTGGGCAGCAGCGGGCCGCCGCCCTGCTCGAAGCCGATCGCCATCGGGGCGGCGGATCCCGGGACACCCGCGATCTCGGCCGAGCCGGTGTAGTCGACGCGCCGGTCCGGGGTGGGGACGGTCACGGTGGCGTGGTCACCGCTGTTGACCATCCTGATCCGTACCGGTGTCCGCCCGTTCCGGGCGGCGACCAGGCCCCGTTCCACGGCGAAGGGGCCGACCCCGGCCAGGAGGTTGCCGCAGTTCTGCCGGTCGGAGACCTCGGCCTTGTCCACGCCGAGCTGAAGGAACAGATAGTCGACATCGGCGCCCGGGTCCTGGGCGGCGGAGACCACGGCCACCTTGCTGGTGAGGGGATGCGCTCCGCCGAGGCCGTCGATCTGCCGCGGATCGGGACTGCCCATGATCCGCAGCAGCAGATCGTCCCGGGCGCCGGGGTCGGACGGCAGGTCCTCCGCGAGGAAGTAGGCGCCCTTGGAGGTGCCGCCGCGCATCAGCATGCAGCGCACGCCCTCCGGCCCGCTCATGAGACGGCCCCGCCGCGGATGTCCTGGGCGTACTCGGCGTACTCGGCGTACGGCTGGTACCGGACCCCGAGCCGGGCCAGCGTCTCCCGCAGCCCATAGCGGTCCAGGCCCAGTTGACCCTCGGCGAAGGCGGCCCGGGTCGCCTCCTCCTTCTCGGTGCGCGCCTCGGCCGCCTCGACGGCGGTGGCGGCGGACTGGCGCGGTACGCACATCACCCCGTCGTCGTCGGCGAGGATCACATCGCCGGGGCGTATGCACTGCCCGCCCACCACCACGGGCACATTGACGGATCCGGCCGTGGCCTTGACGGTGCCCTGCGCGCACACGGCGGCCGACCACACGGGGAAGCCCATCGCGCGCAGCTCGGCGGTGTCGCGCACCCCGGCGTCGATGACCAGGCCACGGACCCCGCGGTGCTGGAGCGCGGTGGCGAAGAGCTCGCCGAACATGCCGTCCGTGGACGGCGATGTGGTGGCGACGACGAGGATGTCACCCTCGGCACACTGCTCGACCGCGGCGTGGATCATCAGGTTGTCGCCGGGCCAGCACAGCGCCGTGACCGCGGTACCCGCGATGCGCACGTCCTGCTGGACGGGGCGCAGCCCGGGGCCGAGACATCCGGTACGGCCCATGGCCTCGTGCACCGTGGCCACGCCGTACCCCCGCAGGGCCTCCACATGGTCGGCCCCGGCGCGTGGCGGGTCGGTGACGATCACACCGCTCGGCCGTGCGGCGGCGGGCGCGGCACCCGCGCTACCGTGCGTCATTTGCGATATCTCCTTGCTGGACAGGTCGGTGACCCACCCCGCGGCGCGAGCCCCGCGTCATTCGCCCAACGCGTCGATCACACTGGCGAGGTGGGCACGGACGGCCGCTTCGGCCGCCTGTGGGTCCCTGGCCCTGATCGCCTCGATCACGGCCAGGTGTTCACCCAGGGACCGCTGGGGACGCCCCGGCCGCAGCGCGAGCTGGAACCGATGGCGCACCAGCTGTGCGTTGAGCCGCTCCAGCAGCTCCACCGCCACCTGCTGACCGGAGAACTCCCGGATACGGGCGTGCAGTTGGTGGTTGAGGTCGGAGTAGGTCAGCGGTTCGCCGTCGGCGACCGCCTTGGACATCGCCGTGCCGAGGTCGGCCAGCTCGGTCAGCTGCTCCTCGGTCGCCTCGACGGCCGCCTTGGCCGCGCACAGCCCTTCCAGGACCATGCGGCATTCCGTGATGGCCACGGCCTCCTCCACGCTCACCACCCGCACCCGTGAGCCACGGTTACGGATCCGCTCGACCAGACCCTCGGAGGCCAGATCGATCAGCGCCGCGCGGATGCTCGCCCGGGTCACACCGAACTGCTCGGCGAGTTCGTTCTCCACCAGCCGCTGGGCCGGCGCCATCTCCCCGCGCAAAATCGCCTGCCGCAGCTGCTCCAACGCATGCTGCTTGGCCTGCTCTCCGGTGCCTGGACGAGCTTCCTTCGGCATCGAGTGCCCTCCCTGAGTGAGTGCCTGTCGAAGGTAAATCTAGGCCAACAAGATTGTCAACGATTTCGTTGCCCATATTGACGACAGAAGTCGGCCCACGCGCGCCCGATTCCAGCACCGTTCCGGCCCCGTGACAGGGGAAGCCGGGGTTGCTTCAATGGTCCGGCGGTTCCCCATCGGACCCCGTAGACCGTTGGAGCGTGCCCGTGCCTCTCTCGCGTCGTGCTCTCGTCTCCACGCTCCCGGCGGCCGCACTGGCGGCCATGGCCCTGCCACTGCGCGCACGGGCCGCGGGACACCCAGCGGCGGCCGGTGAAGCGATCGGAGCCGCTCACACCCGGCTGATCGACAACACCGTGGCCGTCTTCGCCGGCACACGGGAGACCAACGCCCGCCCCGAGGTGCGCGCCAAACTCACCTCCATCGCCGCGACCGCCCGCTCCCGGCTCACCGCGATGGACCGGGCCGGGCAGGGCGAGCTCTTCCAGGGCCTCGCCCTGGGCACCAGCGATCCCAACCTGGTCACCTCGTTCCAGTACCTCTACGAGATCGCCCTCGCCACCCGCACCCCGGACGGCGGCACACCGTCCGGACTCCACGGCGACACCGATGTCCAGCGGCGCGTCATCGACGGCCTGATATGGCTCCACGAGCACTACTACGGCGACCAGTCGAAGGGCTATTACGGCAACTGGTTCACCTGGGAGATCGGCATCTCCACCCACGTCAGCAAGATGCTGGCGCTGCTCGCGGACGAACTCGCCGCCTACCGGCCCGATCTCGCCGCCACCTACGTGGCCTCGATGGACGCGTACCTGCGCAACGGCAAGGACGGCGACGTCGACCTCGACTCACGGTTCCACACCGGCGCCAACCTCGCCGACATCACCACCAACCGCGTCCTCCAGGGCGCCGTCCTCGGCGACGACGCCCGGATCACCAAGGCCCTCGCCGACCAGCTGACCATCCTGGCCACCATCGACCCGTACGAGCTGCGGCACGGGGTCACCGACGGCTTCTACGCGGACGGTTCCTTCATCCAGCACGCGTCCGTGGCCTACACGGGCTCCTACGGCAAGGGCCTGCTCACCCGCGTGGTGCAGAGCGTCAAGATGCTCGACGGCACCGGCTACACGACCGACGACCGGCTGGTCCGCGTCGTGCAGGGGTGGGTGGTGGACGGCTTCGCACCGCTGATCTTCGAGGGCTGGCTGATGGAGATCGTCAAGGGGCGCGGGGTGTCCCGGCCGGCCACCGGATACGCCGACGCGGCCGAGGTGGTGGAGGCCGTGGTGGGCCTCTCCGCCCATGCCACCGGCGCCGACGCCACGGCGCTCAAGGGCTATGTGGCGTATCTGCGGCAGACCTCGAAGGCCACGCTCGACCCTTCGGCGTTCGTGTCCCCGGTGAGCGTCGCGGCCTACGCCGACATCCTCGCCGACTCCTCGATCCCGGCGAGCGACCTCGGGCCCGCCGAGCGCCATGTGGCGTTCAACGCGATGGACAGAACCGTCCACCGGCGCCCCGGCTACGCCTTCGCCCTGGCCCGGAGCTCGTCCAGGATCAGCAGATACGAGTACATGAGCGGGGAGAACCTGATGCCCTGGTTCCAGGGGGACGGCGCCCACCATCTGTATCTGTCCGGCCAGGACCAGACCCAGGCGTTCGGCATCGACTACCTCACCACCGTCCCGCCCCAGCGCCTCGCCGGTGTCACCGCCCCCGTGGAGACCCGCCGCACGATCCCCGAGCTGTACGGCACGCTCTGGTACGACAACCCCGAGCGTGGCTTCACCTCCTCCTCGGAGGCGCAGAACACCTATGTCTACTTCCCCCGGTCCACCCACCCGTTCTCCGGTGGCGCCGCCCTGGGGCCGTACGGGGTGGCCGGGCTCGTCCAGTCCGACGACGTGGCGTACGCCGCGAAGCGGGCGGGCGACCTGCCGGAGGACTTCGTGGTGTACCGCAACGCCGACGCCACCAAGTCGTGGTTCCTGTTCGACGACGAGATCGTGGTACTGGCCGCGGGGGTCGGCGATGCCACCGGCCGCGCGGTGACGACCACCCTCGACACCCGGATCGCCGCCCCCTCGGACACCCTCACCCTCACCGGGCGGCTCCGCGGCGGCGCGCCCTGGTCCGGCACCGGCACCGGCTCGCTCACATGGCTGCGCTACGCCAATGCCACCCGGGCCGCCTCGGTCGGATATGTCTTCCTCGAGGGGCCACCGCCCACCGTCACGCTGGACACCGTCACCCGCAGCCGCCGCGCGGTCCGCCTCGCCAACCCCGACACCCCGGTGACCAAACGGCTCTTCGCCCTGGCCGTGGACCGGGCGGCGGGCGCGCCGCACACCTCGATGGCGTACGCCCTCGTCCCGAATGCCACCGAGCGCCGACTGGGCGGCTACGCCCGTCGCCCGCTCACCGTCCTGGCCAACACCACCCGGCTCCAAGCCGTGGCCCACCGGGGCCTGCGGATCACCGCGCTCAACGCCTTCACCCCCGGCAGCCACCACGCCGGACGGCTGTCGGTGCGCGGGCCCGGCTCGGTGATCCTGCGGGAGACGCGGGACGGCGGTGTGGCGGTCGCGGTGTCCGATCCGACCACCGAGCGCGACACGGTCTCGGTGGTCGTCCGGGGCCGGAGGATGAGGGCCGTGGCGGTGGACGAGGGTGTCCGGGTGGGCCGGGTCCCCGGCGGCACCCGGATCGTCGTCACCACCCGGCACGCCTACGGCCGGAGCTTCACGGCGACGCTGCGCTGAGCCGCGAGGTGCGCAGGTGCTGGGCGCCCGCGCGGACCGCCCACAGGAACACGGCGAGCGCGAGGACGCCCACCGTCACGGTGTCGTACGGCGCCGGTAGGCGGCCGGAACCACCGAAGGTGCCCAGCCACGACAGCACGGTCAGCGCGGCCAGATGGAAGACCAGCCAGGCGCCGCGCCGCAGCTCCTCCCCCAGCGGTGTGCCTCCGTCCTCGCGGCGCTGCAGCAGGAACAACACCGCGCCGACCAGGACGAAGGGCAGCGCGAGCCGCAGATCGTGCCAGCCGGACCAGTAGACGAACTCGCTGGCCACCACGAAGCTCACCGGTGCGATCCAGCGCACCCCCGGCACCTGGCCCTCGGCCCGCGCCACGCCCCGCTCACGGTCGTGTGCCCGGAACGCCGCGACGGCCACCGCCGAGGCCGCGTAGATCAACAAGTACATGTCGCCCATCACGCTCACGATGTCCTGCCAGCCGCCGAACGGCAGCATGAAGACGACGATGACCGCGAGGTTGAGCAGCAGCGCCCGGCGCGCCACCCCGGACCAGGGGTGGATGCGCATGAAGAAGCGGGGCAGCAGACCGTTCTTGGCCAGGGCGTACGTATGGCGAGCGTCGATGGCCACGCCCACATAGGCCGATCCGCCCGGTGAGATCACCGCGTCCGCGTAGAGCAGCGTGGCCAGCCAGTGGAGGTTGAGCACCAGGGCGAGCTGTCCGAAGGGCGACTCGAAGTCGACTCCCTTCCAGCCGTGGCCCAGCAGCGACTCGGGCACCGTGTAGAGGAACGCCAGTTGGAGCCCGAGGTAGACCAGCACGGCGAGGCCGATGCCGGTGAGCACCGCGGCCGGTACGGTACGGCGCGGATTGCGGGCCTCACCGGAGAAGTCGAGCGGGGCCTGGAAGCCGTTGACGGAGTACACGATGCCGCCGCCGGCGAGCGCGGTCAGGCAGGCCGCGTAGCCGTACGGGGCGAAACCGCCGTGATCGGTGAGGCGCCCGGAGTGGGTGCCGGACAGGAACAGCGCGACGATGGTGAGGATGGGAACGACGACCTTGAACACCGAGATCAGGTTGTTCAGCCGGGCGAATATCCGTACGGCGAACCAGTTGCACGCCGTCAGCACGACACTCAGAGCCACGGCCACCGCGAGACCCGAGGCGCTCAGAGTGCCGCCGTTGTAGAGCCCCGGCAGATAGTGGGCGGCGTACTGCATGATCGCGCTGATCTCGGCCGCCGTACCGCCCACCGAGAGCAGCACCGACCAGCCGATCATCGTGCCGACCAGCCGTCCGCTGGCGTACAGCGGCCAGCGCACGGTGCCGCCGCCCTCCGGGCGGGTGGCGCCGAGTTCCACCATGACCAGCGCGATCAGGGCACACAGCACACCCGCCGCGATCCAGGACAGCAGGGCGGCGGGGCCGGCGGTCTGGGCGGCGTACAGGGCCGCGAACAGCCACCCGGACCCCAGGATGTTGGAGAACCCGATCGCGGTCAGGGCCCAGAATCCGAGGTCCTTGTGGAGTCGTCGCTCCTCGGCGAGCACCGCCGGCTCGGCGATGGACTCCGGTGGGTGGTTCTGCGGCACGGTGGCTCGTCTCCTCGGTGGTGCACGAACAGGCAAAGGCCCAGCGTGCCATGCGTGCCGACGGGCTCCGGCGACGCGCCCCGGACCTCGGACCCCTGGCCCCGGACCCCGGTGCGAGCCCGTGCGAGGCGATCGACGGAAAAACACACTCCACCGGAGAGGAATCGCCGGATATCGGCCGGGGCGTGTTCTCATGCTGCAGGTGTCCTCTCCCTCCCGCCGTGATGTCCTGCGGTCCGCGAGCGGTGCCGTGGCGGCCACGACGTGCGGCGCCGGCTGCGGCCACCACGCCGACTCCTCGTCGTCCCGGCCGGCCGGTCCCACCGAGGCGCCCTCCTCCGGTGCGGCCTCGGACCCGGCCATGCCCGCCGGGCACGCGCCACGCGGACCGGTGCGCTTCCCCGGGCTGCCACCGGAGATCGCCCACGGGCCGCGCGGCGGAAGCGCGGTGGCCCTCACCTTCCACGGCCAGGGCGACGCGGAGCTCGCCCGCTCGCTGCTGTCCGAGGCCGAGCGGGCGGGGGCCCGTGTCACCGTCCTCGCCGTCGGCACCTGGCTGGACGAGCATCCGGAGCTGGCCCGGCGGGTCCTGGACGGCGGCCATGAGCTGGGCAACCACACCATGCGGCACCGCGCCGTGTGCGCCCTGCCGGCCGACGAGGCGTACGCGGAGATCGCCGAGTGCGCCGACCGGCTGCGCCGCCTCACCGGGACCATCGGCAGCTGGTTCCGGCCGTCGCGGGCCCGGACCGCCACGGACCTCGTGACCCGTCTCGCGGCCCGCGCCGGATACCCGCACGTCCTCTCCTACGACGTGGACTCCCTCGACTTCCAGGACCCGGGGCCGGACGCGGTGCGGGAGGCGGTCCTCGGCCAGGTCCGCGCCGGTTCGGTGGTCAGTCTGCACTTCGGCCACTCCGGGACCCTGACCGCGCTGCCCGCGGTCCTCGACGGTCTGCGCCGACGGGGTCTGCGCGCGGTCACCACGACGGAGCTGATGCACTCCGATGGCGTAGCAGCGACGGCGGGACCCGGGAGGCGTACCGAGACTGGGTGAGACGCCGGGCGGCCGCCCGTGGTGTGCCCGTACGGGAGCGGAGGAGACCCCATGCCGCGGAGCGGAGGAGACCCCATGGACCCCATGCCCCACCGCAAGGACCTCGGACTGCTCGCCCTGCGCCTCGGCGTGGGCGGGGTGCTGGTCGCGCACGGCACGCAGAAGCTCTTCGGCTGGTGCGGGGGCGACGGCCTGGACCGTACCGCCGAGGCCATGGAGGCGATGGGCTTCCGTCCGGGGCTGGTCAGCGCCGTGGTGGCCGGGCTGGGCGAGGCGGGCGGCGGGCTGCTGCTCGCGCTAGGGTTCGCCACTCCGGCGGCCGGGGCGGCGGCCGCGGGCACGATGGCGGGGGCGGTGTCGGTGAACGCGCCGGCCGGGTTCTTCGCCCAGTCCGGAGGATATGAGTTCCCGGCCCTGCTGGGGTGCTCGGCGGCGGCGCTCGGGATCGCGGGGCCCGGCCGCTACTCCCTCGACCACCTCACCCGCCATGTGCTGGACCGGCCGTGGCTGATCGCGACGGCGTTCACCACGAGCGCGCTGGCGGCGGCCGCCGTGATCAAGCGCAGGATGGCGGTGACCGCGGAGCGTGAGCTCGCCGAGGAGGAGGAGTACGAGTAGAGACCCGACCGCCCGAGTAAAGACCCCTCGCACGGCGTGCGAGGGGCAGCCGTGTGCGCCATGGTGGATGCCAGGGCCGGGGAGCGGTTCGCACTGGTGGAGGGTGGGTGCGGATGTTCAGCAGGCGCAGCTTCTGGAAGATCGTGGGTGCGGGTGCGGTCGGGGCACCGCTCGCCGTCCGGGCCGCCACCGGCCCGGCGGAGGCCGCGGGGATGCTGTCGGACTCGGTGGAGCAGGGGATGTCGGCCGCGCGGCCGCCCCCGTCCTTCGCCGCCCTGCGGCAGATCAGGGCCGGGGTGCTGAACGTCGGCTACGCCGAGGCCGGTCCGGCCCATGGCCCCGCGGTCGTCCTGCTGCACGGCTGGCCCTATGACATCCACAGCTATGCCGAGGTGGCGCCGTTGCTGGCCGCCAAGGGCTATCGGGTGATCGTCCCCTATCTGCGCGGCTACGGAACGACGCGCTTTCTGTCGCCCCGGACGTTCCGCGACGGCCAGCAGGCGGCGTTCGCCGTCGATCTCATCGCCCTGATGGACGCCCTCGGGATCGAGCGGGCGATCCTCGCCGGATTCGACTGGGGCTCGCGAACGGCCGACATCGTCGCGGCGCTGTGGCCGGAGCGCTGCAAGGCCCTGGTCTCGGTGACCGGCTATCTGATCACCAACCGGAAGGCGAACAGACAGCCGCAGCCACCGAAGGTCGAATGGGCCTGGTGGTATCAGTACTACTTCGCCACCGAGAGAGGTGTGCTCGGGCTGGAGAACCCCGACTACCGACGCCAACTGGCGCGGCTCGTCTGGCGGTTCAACTCCCCGACCTGGCATTTCGACGACGCCACCTTCGCGCGCACCGCCGCCGCCTTCAGGAATCCGGACTATGTGCGCGTCGTGATAAACAACTATCGCTGGCGGCTGGGGCTCGCGGCGGGCGATCCCCGGTACGACGGTCTGGAGCGGCGTCTGGCCAAGGGTCCCGTCATCGGTGTCCCCACGGTCACGCTGGATGGCGGGCGCGATCCGTTCACTCCGCCGGGGGGCGGTGCCGCGTACCGGGACAAGTTCTCGGGCCCGTACGCCCATCGGACGCTGAAGGGCATCGGCCACAATGTGCCCCAGGAGGCTCCGGAAGCCTTCGCCGATGCCGTGGTCGAGGCCGACCGTCTACGACGGCGCTGAGCAGCGCGGCCGGGCCACGAGAGGCCACGGGAGGCCGCGGAAGGCCAGGTCGAGGGGGGCAGGGAATGGCGGAGTTCGAGGTGGCCACCGGCGCCGCGGAGCTCCCCGCCGGCGACGACCGGGGCCGCGAGGCCGCGGTGCGGACCGCGTTCGAGGGGCTGCTGCAGATCCGCCGGCTGATGAACGCCGACACCGCGGGCCCCGAAGGGGTGCCCGCCGAGTGGGAGCGGCGTCAACCGGTGCGGGCCGTGGCCCTGGCGCTGGAGGCCGCCGGTGTTCCGCCGTCGGCCGTCGACGCGGCGGGCCGCCGTACGGCGACCGGATACTGCCTCGGCGCGGCGGAGCGGACCGGGGTGGTGCGGGTCGAGTGGCTGGGGCCGCCGGGAAGTGGCGCCGGCTACGCGGCGGAGGACGCGCTGCGGAACTGCGCGGCCGTACTGCGGAGGCTGGGCTGGGAGGCGCTGGAGTACCGGGGGCCGCGCCGCCACCGCTACCTCGAGGTCGAGCCGCCCCCGGCCGGGCCTCCCCGGCGCTGACCGGACCGGTGACCGGGCCGCTGACCGGGCCGGTGACCGGACCGGTGGGTCGCACCCGGGCCCCGGGAGGCGGGGGCTGGCGCCATGTCGCCTCCCGGGGCGGTCTCGCTCACGCGTTGGGGTCGAAGGGGATGTCGGACGGCTTGGCCTTCGCGAGGTGGGAGTTGAGCGTGCTGTCCTTCAGGCCGAGGGTGGCGCTGCCGAAGTCGGCCTGGCTCAGCTTGTCGCGCAGCCCGGCGGGGTAGCCGTTCCAGCCGACCAGCGCGGGGTACTGCCAGGCGTGGTAGTGGTTCTCCGGCGGCTCGTCGTTGGAGTTCGCCGGGCGGAAGCAGTGGGTGCTCAGGCCGTCCTTGTGGTACACGACCTTGGGGTGGGTGCCGTCCCAGCGGATCTGGTCCCGGTTGTAGATGTTGAAGTTGCCGTGGGCCGAGGTGGCGACGTACTTGGCCTCGTTGTTCTGCACCCACACCACGACGTGTTCCCAGTCGTGGCGGTGGCCGCCGAGACCGCTCCCGGCCACGGCCTGGTCCTTCTCGAAGTACAGGCCGTAGATGATCGCGCACCAGCCGTTGTTGCACTTGGAGCGGGAGTAACTGTTGGTGTTGTCCAGGTCCGAGGAGTCGTGGCACTGGCCGTTGAGGGCGCCACTCGGGTTGAGCCCGCCCGCGATCGTCCCGTCGGGGCTGATGGCGGGCGTGGGGTAACAGCCGTCGGTGTCGTAGTCGAAGGCCGGCTGGAACGTCTGCTCCGTGCCGTCCGCGTTGGCGGGCAGGGCCTTGGGCGGGTCCGCGAGCGCACTGCCCGGGAAGGCCACGACCAGCACGATGGCACTGCCGAGGATGGCGGACACTCTGCCGATCCGCGAACTCTTCTTCACTGGGTCCTCCTGAACGACCGCGGCGTGGCGGCACACCGGGAAGGTGGGGGGTTGGCATGCTCAGGTCAGCATGATCGCATTCCTTGAGCGGCGGCGGGAGATGTCGCCGTGATGAAGAGTCAGCCAACAGCTATAGCAGGTGTGGTGGGGCGGGATGAAGGAGGGCGCGAGCACCGGGCGGGGAAGGTGAGCGCCGCCCGGCGACCTCGGTTTCCGCCGCGTCCGCGGCGCCCGAGCCCTCTTTTATTCCGGGGTGTTGACGAAATAGATTGGCGTGCGCATGCTGGTCGGCATGCACCCCCATCAGGACGGCCCCCTGGCCCGGCTACGGCGGGGACACGAAGACTTGGTACTCGACCTGTTGCGCAAACACGGCCCGCTCAGCCGGGCCGAACTGGGTCAGCACAGTGGGCTCTCCCGGACCACCTTGAGCGATATCGTCACCGAGCTGATCGAGAGCGGCGCCGTGGTCGCCACGGCGCCCGGAACGGCCCCGCGCAGGCGGGGGCGGCCGGTGGAGGCGCTGACGCTCAACCCCAGCGCGGGCCAGGCCATCGGTATCGACTTCGCCCGCCGGGCGGTGCATGTCTCCGCGGTCAACGTCGCCCACGAGGTGATCGGTTCGGCCGGCGAACCGCATGACCCGGGGCTGCCCTGGGAGGAGCGGATCGCCCTGGCCGAACGGCTGGTCGGCACGCTCGCCGACGGGGCCCTGCGGCTGGGCGCGCTGAACGCCATCGGTGTGGGTGTCGTCGGCCCGGTTGAGGACCCCGACGCGGGGCCCGACACGGGGCCCGCGCAACCCTGGCCCTCCGCCGAGCTGCCCGCCCTGCTGCGCAAGCGCTTCGAGGCCCCGGTGCTGGTGGACAACAACACCCGGCTCGCCGCGCTCGCCGAGGCCACCTGGGGCGCCGCGGCCGGCGGTCAGGACGTGCTGTATCTGCGGCTGTCGCACGGTGTGGGCGGCGGGCTGGTGGTGGCCGGCGCCCTGCACCGCGGGGCGTACGGCCTGTCCGGCGAGTTCGGGCACATCGCGGTCGAGTCGGGCGACGGACGATGTTCGTGCGGCGCCACCGGCTGCCTGGAAACGGTGGCCTCGGTGGGCGCCGTGCTCGCCGCCTACCGCCGCGCGGGCGGCCACGCGGACGGCCTGGCCGCGCTCCTCGGGGCGCTGGAGGCCGGCGATCCGGTGGCGCTGCGCACGCTGGAGGCGGCCGGCACCCATATCGGCACCGTGCTGGCGGCGGTGTGCAACGCGATCGGCCCCGGGGTCATCGTGCTCGGAGGCGAACTCGCCGCGGCCGGCCCACCGCTCTTCGAGCCGGTCGAACGGGCGCTGCGCGCACACATCATGCCGATCTCACGGGACCGTGTGGACCTGAGGCCGGCGGCGCTCGGCGAGGCCGGCGGCGCCCTGGGCGGTATCGCCCTTGTCCTGCGTGAATCCCCCCTGCTCAGCCATTACCCGGCCCGTCCGGGCTGATCCGGCCCGGTCCCGGGCCGAAGAGGAGGACCCATGTACCCCGCGAGGCGTCCATGACGGTGGTCACCGCGCCCGAGAAGACCCCCACGACACCGCAAGCGCCACGCGGCGCACGACGCACCGTCCACCCCCTCGTGTTCAATCTGATCGCCCTCGTCCTGGCCATCGCCCTCTGGGCGCTGACCGCCGCGGCGGGGCTCGCGGACATTCCCGGACCGCTCTCCGTGAGCTCCCGAGCGCGGGAACTGCTCTCCGACGGAACCCTCACCGAGGACGCGCTGGCCAGCCTCCAGCGGGTGCTCCTGGGGTTCGCGCTGGGCACCCTGGTCGCCGTGCCCGTGGGATTTCTGATGGGCTGGTATCCGGTGGCCCGGGGCCTGCTGGAGCCGTACGTCCAGTTCTTCCGCACGATCCCGCCACTCGCGCTGATCCCGCTGGTGATCGTGTTGATGGGCATCGGCGAGACACCGAAGATCTTCGTCATCTTCCTGGCGGCGTTCATGTCCTGTGTGGTGGCCGCCTTCCAGGGGGTGACCGGAGTGGACCGGACGCTGATCGACGCGGCGCGGGTGCTCGGCGCCTCGGACCGGACCGTCTTCCTCAAGGTGGTCATCCCGGCGTCCACGCCGTTCATCCTGGTGGGCATGCGCATCGGGCTCGGCGCGGCCTGGGCGACCGTGGTGGCGGCCGAGATGATCGGCGCCCAGAAGGGTCTCGGTTTCGAGATGGTCCACGCCCAGACCTACTACGACGTTCCCACGATCTTCGTGGGTCTGATCAGCATCGGTGTCATCGGCCTGGTCATGGACCGGCTGTTGCTGCTGGCCGAACACCGTCTCACCGCGTGGCAGGAGCGTCGATGAGCCCCAAGATCTCTTTTCGGGACGTGGTCAAGACGTACCCGATGAAGGGCACCACCTTCACCGCCCTCGGTCAGGTCTCCCTGGACATCGGGGACCGGGAGTTCGTCGCGGTCGTCGGCCCGTCCGGCTGCGGCAAGTCCACCCTGCTGTCCATGGTGGCCGGGCTGGTGGAGCCCACCTCCGGCACGGTCACGGTGGACGGCACGCCGGTCGCCGGGCCGGGGCCGGACCGCGGGGTGATCTTCCAGCAGTACGCGCTGTTCCCGTGGCTGACGGTGCGCGGCAATGTCGAGTTCGGGCTGAAGCTGGCACACGTCCCCGCCGCGGAGCGCCGGCGGCGCGCCGATCACGCCATCGAGCTGGTCGGGCTCGCCGACTTCGCCGACGCCCTGCCCAAGACCCTCTCCGGGGGGATGAAACAGCGCTGCGCCATCGCCCGGGCCTACGCCGTGGACCCCGAAGTCCTGCTGATGGACGAGCCGTTCGGGGCGCTGGACGCGCTGACCCGGGTGCAGTTGCAGGACCAGTTGCTGGACACCTGGACTCAGGAGCGGCGCACCGTCCTGTTCATCACCCATGACGTCGACGAGGCGGTGTATCTGGCCGGCCGGGTGGTCGTGATGGCCGCGAGGCCCGGCCGGATCCACCGGGTCATCGATGTGGACCTCCCCTACCCGCGGACCGAGGAGATGCGGCTCTCCGCGGAGTTCGCGCGCATCCGCAACGACGTCTGGACCGACGTCTACCACCAGTCACCGGCCGGCTCCGCCGCCTGACCTCACTCACCGACCGCACTTCTTCCCGAAAGGACTCACCCGAGATGAGGATGAGCCGACGCGACTTCATGATCTCACTCTCCGCAACCGGGGCGGCACTGTCGGTGGCGGCGTGTTCGTCCTCCGGCGGCGGCGGCTCCGCGGTCAGGTTCGGCTATATCGCCGACTACAACGGCGCGAGCCTGCTGGCCATCGCCGAGGAGCGGGGTCTGTGGAAGAAGCACGGCCTGACCGCCGAGCCCAAGGTGTTCGTCAACGGCCCGGTCCAGATCCAGGCCCTGCGCACCGGCAATCTCGACTACGGCTACATCGGGCCTGGCGCCCTGTGGCTGCCCGCCTCCGGCAAGGCCACCATCGTGGCCATCGACACCCTCACCTACGCCGACCGGGTCATCGCCAGGCCCGGTATCACCTCGATCCAGGGTCTGAGAGGGAAGAAGGTCGGCGTCCCGGAGGGCACTTCCGGTGAGATGGCGCTCAATCTGGCGCTCCAGAAGGCCGGGATGACCATGAAGGACATCTCGAAGGTGGTGATGGACGCGCCCACCGTGGTCTCCGCGTTCTCCTCCGGGCAGATCGACGGCGCCGGGATCTGGTATCCGCTCATCGACACCATCAAGGAGAAGGTGCCGGGGATGAAGGAGGTGGCGAGCACCGAGGACCTCCCCGGCTCCTCCTTCCCCACCGCGTTCGTCTCCGCCGCCAAGGCGAAGCCGGAGCGCGATCAGAAGGTCGTGAAGGTCCTCCAGGAGGCCAACGACTGGCGGGCCGCGCACCCCAAGGAGTCCATCGCGCTGGCCGCGAAGCTGCTCAAGGCCGATGAGGCGAAGGTCGCGGCGGACGCGGAGCATGTGAAGACGATGACGACCGCCGAGCTGGTGACCAGGACCAAGGACGGCACCGTCGAGAAGTGGCTGGACGGCATGAGCCAATTCTTCGTCCGGACCGGGCAGCTGCCGAAGGCTCCCGACCCGTCCTCGTTCTACGCCGGTGACCTATACGCGAAGGCGGCCGCCCGATGAACCTGCTGTTCCTGATGACCGATCAGCACCGCGTCGACACCCTCGGCTGTTACGGCAATCCGCATGTGGCCACGCCGAACCTCGACCGGCTGGCGGCGACCGGCACCCGCTTCGACCGCTGCTACACCCCCACCGCCATCTGCACCCCGGCCCGCGCCAGTCTGCTCACCGGGCAGGCGCCCTTCCGCCACCGGCTGCTGGCCAACTACGAGCGCAACGTCGGCTATCTGGAGGATCTGCGCGAGGACGCCTTCACCTTCCCCGGCGCCCTGGCCGAGCGCGGCTACCAGCTCGGCCTGGTCGGCAAGTGGCATGTCGGCACCCACCGCAACGCCGCCTCGTACGGCTTCGACGGACCCGATCTGCCCGGCTGGCACAACCCCGTCGACCACCCGGACTACGCGGCGTATCTCAAGGAGCGGGGCCTGCCGCCGTACCGGATATCCGATTCCGTACGCGGCACCACGCCCAACGGCAATCCGGGCAATCTGCTGGCGGCGCGGCTGCACCAGCCGGTGGAGGCCACCTTCGAGCACTATCTGGCCACCCGCGCCATCGAGCAGCTGGAGCGCTACGCCGCGGACGGGCGGCCGTTCTTCCTGGCCACCCACTTCTTCGGACCGCATCTGCCGTATCTGCTGCCCGACGCGTACTTCGACCGCTACGACCCCGACCTGGTGGACCTGCCCGTCTCGATCGCCGAGACCTTCGAGGGAAAGCCACCGGTACAGCGCAACTACAGCGCCCACTGGACCTTCGACACCATCCCCATCGAGGTGACCCGCAAGCTGATCGCGGTCTACTGGGGCTATGTCACGCTGATCGACGAGCAGATCGGGCGCATCCTCACCCGCCTCGACGAACTCGGGCTGGCCGATGACACCTCGGTGTTCTTCACCGCCGACCACGGCGAGTTCACCGGCGCCCACCGGCTGCACGACAAGGGCCCGGCGATGTACGAGGACATCTACCGCATCCCCGGCATCATCCGCGTCCCCGGGGAAGCCCCCCAGGTGCGCCAGGAGTTCGTCAGCCTCACCGACTGCACCGCCACCATCCTGGACCTCGCGGGCTGCGACACCTCACCGGCCGTGGACAGCCGGAGCCTGGTGCCACTGGTGCGGGGTGAACATCCGCGGTGGCCGGCCGAGCTGCTCGCCGAGTTCCACGGCCACCACTTCCCGTATCCGCAGCGGATGATCCGCGACGAGCGCCACAAGCTCATCGTCAACCCCGAGTCGGTCAACGAGCTGTACGACCTGGACACCGACCCCCATGAGCTGACCAACCGCTATGAGCACCCCGAGCTGCTGCCCGTGCGCCGCCGTCTGATGCGCCGCCTGTACGACCTGCTGCGGGAGCGCGGCGACAACTTCTACCACTGGATGACCCCGATGTTCGACATCGGAGATCTGGACTACGACCCGAGCCTGAGCTCCTTCGAGCCGGAAGGGACCGCGTAGATGAGACGAAGCCGTAGACGAATCCGTAGCCGGAGCCCTCGGCACAGCCCCGGCACTCTCGTCGCCGCGCTGCTGTGCGCCCTGCTGACCGGACTGTTGCCCGCGGCCCGGGCGACGGCCGCCCAGCGCCCGGCGGCGGAGCACAGCACGACGGCCCACCAGGCGCCCACCTACCAGAACCCCCTCACGGCCGGAGTGGTCGACACCTTCCCCGACCCGGTGATGATCCGGGGCAAGGACGGCCTGTGGTACGCGTACGGCACCCAGAACCCGGTGTTCCAGAGCAAGGGCGAGGACGGTGAGCGGATGCTGCCCATCCTCCGCTCGGCCGACCTGGCGCACTGGGAGTACGCCGGGGAGGTCTTCACCCCGGAGACCAAACCCGCCTGGCACAAGGGCGCCCGGCTGTGGGCCCCCGACATCCGCTATGTGAACGGCCACTACAACCTCTACTACTCGGTGTCCTCCGAGAACACCGTCGGAGTGGCGACCGCGCCCACCCCCACCGGCCCCTGGACCGACCGGGGAGCCGTGCTGCCCTCGCCGAGCGGCTGCGCCACCGGCAACATCGACCAGGCCCAGTTCACGGACGAGGGCGGTCAACCGTATCTGTACTGGGGCAGCTACGACACGATCTGCGTGGCGAAGATGAACGCCGCCCGCACCCGCATCGAGGGTGCGGTGACCGAAGTGGCGCAGGGCCGCCGGATGGAGGGCGGGTTCGTCGTCCGGCGCGGTGGCCACTACTACCTGTTCTACTCCGACGCGGGCTGCTGCGACGGCGCCTACAGCGGCTATCAGGTCAAGGTCGGCCGGGCGACCAGCCCGACCGGGCCCTTCGTGGACGACCAGGGTGTTCCGCTGACTGCCGCCACCAGTAAGGGCGGTGTGGTGCTGACCGCGAACGGCAACGGCTGGATCGGCCCCGGGCACAACGCCCTCCAGACCGATCTGGCCGGCCAGGACTGGCTCGTCTACCACGCCATCTCCTCCGACGACCCGGATCTGAAACCGGCCGCGGGCGGCACCCTGAAGCTGTCCAAGCGGCCGATGCTGATGGACCGGCTGGACTGGATCGACGGCTGGCCGGTGGTACGGGCGGGGGCCGACGCCTCCCAGGGCGCGCAGCGGGCCCCGGTGGCCTCCTGGGCCGCGGGCGGCACCTTCAACGACGGCTCGCTGAAGGGGTGGCACGGCGGTGGCGACACCGGCACCGACGGCTGGAGCGTCGGCCATGAGCAGGACGCCCGAGGCTTCGTCACACCGCGCGGGAATCCCACCGGCCCCGCCTACCTGGTATCGGACCGCTCCGCCCCGGCGGCCCGGCGCGCCGAGGCCGATCTGCGGGTCACCTCGGCCACCGGCGCGGCCGGGCTGCTGGTCGGCTACACCGGCCCGGACGACTTCGTGGTGGCGTGGCTGGACCGGCGGCGCGACGCACTGGTGACGGACGTACGGGTCGACGGCCGCAGCCGTGGCACCCGTACGACCCCGCTGCCGCCGGACTTCGCCTGGGACACCTGGCACAACGTGGCGGCGGAGATCCGTGGCACCCGGTTGACCGTGGAGGTGAGCGCGGACCGGCTGCGGGACGCGGTGGCCACCCAGGAGCGGCCGCTGCCCGCGGCGGCGGTCCGCTCCGGCAAGGTCGGCGTGGCCGCCCGGGGCGCCGGTGCGGCGGCCGACAACGTGGGGGCGGCGGCGCTCCACACACCGGTCACCAGCCGCGTCCCCGACCATGTGCCGGGCCCGCCGCTGCCCGCCTACAGCGATGACTTCGACACCGCCACCGTCCCCGGCACCACCGCGGATTCTCCATGGTCCTGGGTGCGCGGACCGGCGTCCGGTGTCGCGATGTCCGATGGCGCCCTCTCCTGGCCCACTCAGGGTGCCGAGCTCTATCTCGGCACCAATACGGCGTCGGTGCTGACCCGGGACGCTCCCCCGGGCGACTACACCGTGGAGACCAGGCTCCGGTTCGCCCCGGGACGGACCAATCAGCAGGCCGGGCTGGTGCTGTACGGAACCGACGACCGCTACGTCAAGCTGGTGCACGCGGTGCTCCCGGTGAGCCACGCCGACGGGAAGGCCACGCATGTCACCGAGTTCGCGAAGGAGGGCGAGCGTCCCACCACCACACCGCCGACGCCGGTGGCCTACGGGCCGATGTTCGGCGGCCCGGCCGCGGACACGCTGTGGATGCGGCTGTCGTACCACGCCGACACCGCACGGGACGAGACCGAGGTGCACGCCGCCACCAGCACGGACGGTGTGCACTGGGTCCACACCGGCGTCTGGACCCTGCCGACCGTGAGCAAACTCAGGATCGGCCTGCTCGCGCAGAACACCGCGGGCGCGGTCGCGCGCTTCGACTATCTGCACACCTATCGCGGCTGACCGGCCGAGTGGGCCCCCGTCCTATGCTGATCACCGTTGTTGACTCGAGACGGGGGCCACTTCGGTGGCCGGAAAAGGTGAGAGAGCGTGGCCAAGCCTGTACATGCGGCTATCGGGGACGTGTGGATCACATGTGTGTTCTGCAAGGGCGATCTCTTCCGGGATCGCGAGGTGAAGCTCAACAGCACCGGCATGGAGCTGTTCAAGTTCGGCTGGGCCAACGAATCCGCCACCGGGTTGATCTGCTGGAACTGCGGCTATGTGCACCTTTTCGCCAACAAGGACGTCGAGCTGTACAAGGTGAGGAAGGGCGAGATCTAGCCACGCCCACCGACGGCCGTCCGAGGTCATGGCAAAAGTTGCTGCGCGGGATCTTTACATCGATGTAAACGGGTGATGGCATACCCCTGCCCGGTCAAATCCCCCGCCCTCCCGGAGATCCCATGGCCCACCCGGACATCACCTCGCCCGGAGTGTCGAACGACGTTCCACGACCCGAATATCCCCGGCCCAGTTTCGTCCGTGAGGACTGGCTCAATCTCAACGGCGCCTGGCAGTTCGCCTTCGACCCCGGCGACAGCGGACTCGAGCGCGGCCTGGTGCACCAGGAGCTGGAGGGGCGGATCCTGGTCCCGTTCTGCCCCGAGTCCGAGCTGTCGGGGATCGGGGACACCGACTTCCACCCCGCGGTCTGGTACCGGCGCACGGTCCGGATACCGGCGGGCTGGGCCGGCCGGCGGGTGCTGCTGCACTTCGGGGCCGTCGACCACGACGCCACCGTGTGGGCCGACGGCCGCGAAGTGGCCCGGCACAGCGGCGGCTTCACCTCCTTCACCGCCGATCTCGGCGTGGTGGCGGGCGCGACCGGCGGCGACGCGGAGGTGGTGATCGTGGTACGGGCCCGGGACGCCCGCCACGGCACTCAGGCGCGCGGCAAGCAGGCCACCGACTACGCCAACACCGACTGCCACTACACCCGCACCACCGGCATCTGGCAGACGGTGTGGGCGGAGCCGGTGCCCGAGGCCCATCTGCGCAGGCCGCGGATCACCCCCGACCTCGCGTCCGGGGCCTTCCACCTCGAACTGCCGCTCAGCGCCAACCGCCCGGGCCACCGGATCACGGCCCGGGTGAGCGACGCGGACGGCGGGACGGTGGCCGAGGCGAGCGTCCGCGCCGACCTGGATCTGGCCCCCCGTCTGGTGCTCACGCTGCCCGAGGACCGGCGCCGGCCGTGGTCTCCGGAGGACCCCCATCTGTACCGGGTGCGGATCGAGCTGCTGGACGGTGCCGGCGAGGCCGTGGACCGCGCCGAGTGCACCGCCGGGCTGCGGTCGGTGGCCATCGACGGCAAGCGGCTGCTGCTCAACGGCCGCCCGGTCTTCCAGCGGCTCGTCCTGGACCAGGGCTGGTACCCGGACGGGCTGATGACCGCGCCCGACGACGCCGCCCTCGTCCGGGACATCGAGCTGTCGCTGGCCGCGGGGTTCAACGGGGCGCGGCTGCACCAGAAGGTGTTCGAGGAGCGTTTCCTGCACCACGCGGACCGGCTCGGCTATCTCGTCTGGGGCGAGTTCGGCGACTGGGGAGCCAGCACCGGGCGCACCACGGCGGACAACCAGCAGCCCACCGCCGGATTCATCGCCCAGTGGCTGGAGGCCGTGGAGCGGGACTACTCGCATCCGTCGATCGTGGGCTGGTGCCCGCTCAACGAGACGCACCAGGAGCTCCACGACCGGCAGACCGTCCTGGACGATGTCACCCGGGGCATGTTCCTGGCCACCAAGGCCGCCGACACCTCCCGTCCGGTGCTGGACGCCTCCGGCTACTCCCACCGCGTGGCCGAGACCGATGTGTACGACTCGCACAGCTATGAGCAGGACCCGGAGGCGTTCCGCCGCCAGATGGCGGGGCTGGACAAGGACGACCCGTATCTCAACCCCGACAACCGGGGGAACCCCGGAAGGAAGGACACCGACGCGGTGTGGTCGCTGCCGTACCGCGGCCAGCCCTACTTCTGCAGCGAGTTCGGCGGCATCTGGTGGAATCCGGAGGAGGCGGACGCCGCGGCCGGTGACGACCGCGAGGTGTCCTGGGGGTACGGGCAGCGGCCGCGGACCGAGGAGGAGTTCCAGACCCGCTTCGCGGGGCTGACCGGGGCGCTGCTCGACGACCCCCTGATGTTCGGCTACTGCTACACCCAGCTCACCGATGTGTTCCAGGAGCAGAACGGCGTCTACCGCTTCGACCGGAGCCACAAGCTGGACGTGGAGCGGCTGCGCGCCGCACAGCAGCGCCCGGCCGCCTTCGAGCGCCCGGCCGGTGAGGAGGGGCGATGAGCGGACTGTCACGGCGTGGTCTGCTGAGAGGCGCGGTGTACGGGGCGGGGGCCGCCGTCTCTGCGTCCGCGCTCAGCGGCTGCGGTTCGATCGCCGGAAGCGTGCGGAGCGCCGACGAGATCGAGTACTGGACCCTGTTCACCGGCCCCGACGGCGAACTGATGAAGACCATGACGCGGAACGTGGAGAAGCGCGTCCCGGGTCTCAAGGTCAGGACGACGGTGCTGGACTGGGGCCCGCCGTACTACACCAAGCTGGCGATGGCCTCGGCCGGTGGCCGTTCGCCGGATGTGGCGATCATGCACCTGACCCGGCTGGCGGGCTACGCCCCCGGTGGGCTGCTCGACCCGTGGGACATGGATCTGCTGGCCGAGTTCGGCCTGAAGCAGGAGGACCTCAACAAGACGCTCATCAAGCGGAGTCTGTACGAGGGCGCCCCGTACGCCGTTCCGCTGGACACCCACCCGTTCGTCGTCTTCTTCGACCGGGACGTCCTGGACAAGGCGGGGCTGCTCACCGGTGACGGGCGGCTGGTGCCCTTCGAATCGCCGAAACACGCCCTGGAGCTGATGGACAAGCTCCGCAAGGACGGCGGCAAGCTCGGGCCCGTCTTCGGCCACGCCAACGACGCGGCGATGGGCTGGCGGATGTTCTGGACGCTGTTCAGCCAGACCGGCGCCACCTTCGACCTCACGGGGAAGCGGGCCGAGATCGACGAGGACACCGCCGTCGAGGTGGTGCGCTTCATGGCCGACCTGACGCGCGACAGCCGCACCATGGACGTCCAGACGGCCATCGCCGCCTTCGCCAACGGCCGCTCGCCGATGATCTTCTCGGGCGAGTGGGACATGGCCACCTACAAGTCGGCCCTGAAGGACAAGCTGGGCGGCTCCCCCATCCCCACCTTCTACGACCGTCCGGCCGGGGCCTCGGACAGCCACGCCCTGGTGCTGCCGCACCAGGACAACCCGGATCCGGAGCGCAGGCGGCGCGCCCACCGGTTCGTCGCCGAGCTGGTCCGGTCCGGGCTGACCTGGGCCTCGGCGGGCCACATCCCCGCGTACACACCGGCCGTCTCGTCCAAGGAGTACGCGAAGCTGCGCCCGCAGTCGGAGTACGCGGGCGCCGCGAAGCAGCTCGTGCTCGACCCGCCGGTGTGGTTCGCGGGCTCCGGCTCGGACTTCCAGACCCGGATGTGCCAGGCGCTCGATCCCGCGCTCGGCGGCTCGTCGTCCGCGCAGAGCGCGGTGCGCACGATGGCCTCCCAGATCAACACCCTGCTGGCCCAGCCGAATCCGGCCTGATCGCGACGGAGTCGCAATGGAAAGGAGCGATGTCATGGCTTCCGTCTCCACGCCCGCGCGGCGGGCCGCGGCCGGATCCCGGCGCCCCGGATTCCGGCGGGCCGCCGCCACGGACCGGCTTCGGTCGGGCCGCGCCGGGTGGCTCTTCGCCACCCCCTTCCTGGTGTTCTTCACGCTCTTCCTGATCGTGCCGATCGGCATCGGCCTGTGGATGAGCTTCACCAACGCCAGCCTGACCGGACACGGTGACAACACCCTCGTCGGCCTGGACAACTACACCGAGGCGTTCGGCGACAGCCAGGTGTGGCAGACCCTCGGCAACACGGTCTGGTTCACCGTCCTGACCACCGTCCCCCTCGTGCTCGTCGCCCTGGTGATGGCCCTGCTGGTGTACACGGGGATGCCGGGGCAGTGGCTGTGGCGGCTGGCCTTCTTCGCCTCGCATCTGCTGCCGGTCGCGGTGGTCTACCAGATCTGGAGCATGCTGTTCCAGCCGGACCGGGGGATGCTCAACGGCCTGCTGAAGATCTTCGGGATCGACGGCATCGCCTGGCTGACGGACGAGAAGTACGCGATGTGGTCCATCGCGCTGGTGACCCTGTGGTGGACCGTGGGTTTCAACTTCCTGCTCTACCTGGCCGCGCTGCAGGCGATCCCCGACCACCTCTACGAGGCGGCCGCGCTGGACGGCGCCGGGGCATGGCGCCGGCTGTGGTCGGTCACCCTGCCGCAGCTGCGCCGGACCACCGGGCTGATCGCGGTGTTGCAGGTGATGGCGTCGCTGAAGGTGTTCGACCAGATCTATCTGCTGACCAAGGGCGGCCCGAACGGGGCCACCAGGCCGATCCTGGAGTACATCTACGACACCGGCTTCACCAACTACCGGCTCGGCTATGCCTCGGCGGTGTCGTATGTGTTCTTCGGGCTCATCATCATCCTCTCGATCGCCCAGCTGAAGATCTTCTCGCGCAGGGAGGACTGAGCGCGCCATGACCACCGAGACACTCTCCCCCCGTACCCCCGGAAAGCCCCGCTCGACCATGCCCCGGGAGGTGGTCCGGCGGCGCCGCTACGGCGGCCATGCCTGGCACCCCTCGCTCGGGGCGGGCCCCCTCCCCCGTGTGCTGACGCTGCTGGCGCTCGCGCTGATGACGGTGGTCTGGCTGGTGCCGTTCGGCTGGGGGGTGGACACCTCGTTCAAGACGGAGGTCGACGCGAGCGCGTCGGGCACCGACTGGATCCCCAAGGCGGGCTTCACCCTCGACGCCTACCGGACCATCTTCGGCCAGGGCAATCTGCCGGTGTGGGCGGTGAACAGCGTGGTGATCGCCGTGTGCGTCACGGCCATCACCGTGGCCATCTCGGCGATGGCGGCGTACGCGTTCTCGCGGACGCTCTTCCGCGGCCGCCGGGTGCTCTTCGCCGTCACCGTCGCCTCGATCATGGTGCCGCCGCAGATCCTGATCGTGCCGCTGTTCCGGCAGATGCTCGCGATGAACCTCGTCGACACCTATGCGGCGGTGATCCTGCCGCAGGTGGTGGCGCCCGCGATGGTGTTCATCCTGAAGAAGTTCTTCGACGGCATTCCGCGTGAGCTGGAGGAGGCGGCCCGGATCGACGGCGCGGGCAGCTTCCGGGTGTTCTGGAGCGTGGTGCTGCCGCTGTCCCGGCCGATCCTCGCGGCGGTGGCCATCTTCGTCTTCATCAACACCTGGAACAACTTCCTCTGGCCGTTCATCAGCACGAGCGATCCGCAGCTGATGACGCTGCCGGTGGGGCTGTCGACCGTGAAGGACTCCACCGGGCTCCGGAACGCCCAGGAGTCGGCCGCCTCGATCCTCGGCTCCATCCCGCTACTCATCGTCTTCATGCTGTTCCAGCGTCAGATCGTGAAGTCGGTGGCCACCACGGGTCTGGGAGGTCAGTGAGCGACAGTGGCGATACCGCCCTCGGTGGACTCGCGGGTGTGCAGGGTGTGGCCGACGACGACCTCCTGGGCCGGGCGGTCCGGTGTCCCGATCCGCTCCAGCAGCAGATCGACGGCGTGCCGGGCGATGGCGCTCTTGTCCGGTGCCACGGTGCTCAGGCTCGGTGTGCTGTAGCGCGCGGCCTCGATGTCGTCGAAGCCCATCACGGCCATGTCGTCCGGCACCCGCAGTCCGCGCTCGTACAGGGTGCGCAGCGCGCCGAGGGCGAGCGCGTCGTTGAAGCAGAACACGGCGTCCGGCGGTTCGGGCCGGTCCAGTAGCGCCGCCATCGCCCGGGCGCCCTCGGCCAGGTGGTAGCGGGGGGTCTCGCGCTCCAGGAGGGGGTCCAGCGGCAGCCCGGCCTCCTCCAGGGCCTGGCGGTAGCCGGTCCTGCGCAGCAGCGGGGTGCCGATGTACGGCTCGGGCTGGACGCCGATGGCGGCGATCCTGCGGCGCCCGCCGGCCACCAGATGGGCCACGGCCTCCTTGGCGGCGGCCACGTTGTCGATCACCACATGGTCGGCGAGGCCGCCGCTGGGGCGTTCGCCGATGAGCACGAGCGGCACGGTGCCGAGGTGATTCGCCAGCGCGCTGCCGTGCAGGGCGAGCGGGCTCACCACCATGCCGTCCACGACCTGGTCGCCGAGGCCGTGGATCACCGCCGCCTCCCGCTCGCGGTCGCCCAGGGTCTGCTCGATCAGCAGGGTGCGGCCGTGTTCCTCGGCCGTGGTGAGGAAGTGGCGTCCCAGCTCGGCGAAGTACGGGACGTCCAGTTCGGGCAGGACCAGCCCGATCATGCCGGTGCTGCCTCGGCGGAGGTTGCGGGCCACCCGGTTGGGCCGGTAGCCGAGCTCCCGGATGGCCCGCTGGACCCGCTCCCGGGTCGCCGGGGACACATGCACAAAGCCGTTGATCACATTCGACACGGTCTTCGGGGAGACCCCGGCGAGCGTCGCCACGTCCTTGACGGTGGCGCTCCGGCCGGCACCGTCCGAGCGCTTCCGCCCCGGTGCCGCTTGGTCCCTGCTGGTCTGCTGTTTCACGGCGGTCACCGACCGATCCTAGAGCGTGCCGGTGGCGGGCCGCACCGCCGGGCACACGACCGCGGGCCGACGCGAAGATCGAAACACAACCGGAATGGAATACTCATTTCAGCTTGAACACCAAGATTACATAAAGCCGAAAGGCTTTTTGGCTCACATCCGTTGTGACCGAGGTGACGGATCCCTATAGTGCCGTGAGGTGTACATGCGACTCCCCGAGCGGATGCTGGACGTCACGCAACGGAGGAAGTGTAGTGCCGCTGATTTCCTGGGTGTCCGATCTTCTCGGACTCATTCGAAGATGCAGATGACCATGGTGCGCCGCTGACCCACGGCGCCTGTCACTGACAAGACCCCCGGCCCGGTGCTGTCGCGGCCGGTGGGCATCTCTCTCAGGAATCTTCGAAACGGGAGACCTTCTCGTCACCGCGCCCTCGGGCGCCCATGAGTGGCCACGCCGTGCGCGTGGCTTGGAAAACTCCTACCGGCGAGCGAATGGAGGTGACTGAGGATGACAGCCGAGGACTTCCTGGCTTCCCGCGAGGCGGGTGAGGCCGCGACGAAGTGGTAATCGTCGCGACCGATAGTAAGGGGCGCCGGGCGGATCTCCGTATTCGCCCGGCACCCCGTCGGGGCAGTGTGTACGAGGGTGGGTGGGACAATGCTGCACGGACTCTTGAACGAGGAATCGATAAACTCCCTTCAGGGCCAGGATTACCGCGATCGGATCCAGCGGATAGAAAAGGCGCTGACCGAAGCCGACGACGGCGACCTCTCGCTGAAGGAACTGGCCGAGTGGGCGGTCGGGCACGGGGACTGGAACGTCAGGCGGCTCGCCGTGGAGACCCTCGCCGCCCGGTTCGCCGACGCGCCCGAGGCACGGGCGGCAATCACCGAGGCGATCCACGACGACGTCGACTGGGTGGCCTTCACCGCCATCAAGGTCGCCGGAGAGCACCGGGTCCCGGAGGCGGTGGGCCACATGATCCGCATCTCCGGCTGGCCCAGCAACTTCACCAAGCCCGCCTACGCCCGCAAGCCCGTGGGCTGCGGTGCCGCCTTCACCAAGCGCGCCCTGCTCGACTTCTTCGACTCCACCGATCCGGACGAACTCCGCGAGCTGGAGGACCGCCACTTCGCCCGGCTGCGGGCCACGGTGGACTCCGCCAGACGCGAACCGGACCTGCGCGATGCCGTACTGATTCCGGCCGGGCCCTTCATCGCCGGGGCCCGGGTGAACGACATCGGCCCCTTCCAGATGGACAACACCGACAATCCGCTGCGCGCCGAGGAACTTCCCGCGTATTACATCGACCGGACCACGGTGACCAACGCCCGGTACGCGGAATTCCTCGACGCGGTGAGTGGCTCCAGGGACTTCGCCCACCCCGATGAGCCCGACGGCAAGGACTACACACCGGCGCACTGGCACGATCCTCGGTTCAACGGGCCGGACTTCCCGGTGGTCGGGGTCGACTGGTACGACGCCTACGCGTTCGCCCGCTGGGCCGGCGGCCGGCTGCCCTCGGAGAACGAATGGGAGAAGGCCGCCCGCGGAACCGACGGCCGGATCTATCCATGGGGCGACGATTGGAGCAATGACAAGACACAAAGCGTCTTCACGGCATACGGCCGCGATGACATCCGGAATCTCGCGGAACTGGAGGAGCTGCTCGTCACCACCACCGTCTCCTGGCCCGAGCGCCCGGTGGTCGCGGCCGACTCCCATCCGGCCGGCGCGAGCCCCTACGGCGTCCTCAACATGGCGGGGAACGTCTGGGAGCTCACCCGCACCAATTTCTTCACCCGGGCCGATATGGCTCCCTTCTTCAAGGGGCGTTCGGGGCAGGAATTCATGAACCGTCCCGAGGCCTTCCATGTGCTGCGCGGCGGGACGTGGACCTCGCCTCCGGTCTGCCTGTCGACCTTCTACCGGGGTAAGGACCTGCTCACCGACCGGCACAACGAAGTCGGCTTTCGCTGCGTATACGACGCTTCTGGAAAGTGAGGACGCACCATGCCGGACCGAGGCGAGCGCGATGTGCTGCGGCAGTCTCTGGTGGAGGGGATCCATCTGCTCGCGGAGCTGGGCTACAGCGAGGGCATCGCGGGCCATGTGAGCGTGCGCGACCCGGAGGACCCGGATGCCTACTGGGTCAATCCCTTCGGTCTGGACTTCCACCATGTGAGGGTCGACGATCTGCTCCTCGTCGGGGCGCGGGGCACCGTCCTTCAGGGCTCGGGCGAGCTCAATCCCTCGGTGGACCCGCTCCACGGTGAACTGCATCGCGACCGGCCGGACCTGGTGGCCTTCGCCCATACCCACTCGATGTACGGCAAGACCTGGTCGTCCCTGGGCCGACTGCTCGATCCGATCACTCAGGACGCCTGCGTCCTCTACCGGCGGCACGGCCTGTACGACCGGTTCACCGGTCTGGTCAACGCGCGCCAGGAGGGCAAGGAGGTCATCGAGGCCATGGGCGACGGCACTGCCGTGATCATGCAGAATCATGGCTTCCTGGCCGGGGGCCGCTCCCTGGGCGAGGCGATCTGGCTGTTCATCGTGATGGAGCGGGCCGCCGCGTCCCAGCTGATGGCCGAGGCCGTCGGCACACCGCGGCTGATCCCGCACGAGACGGCCCTGGAGACCGGACGCGCGCTGGCCAAGCTCGAATTCGCCGACCGGCAGTACCGGAATCTGTACGAGACGACCTGCCGGCGCGGGAAGTGACACCATGAAGGTCGGGCTCAACTTCCTGCCCACCGTGGGCCCCGGCGAGATGCCGGCCGAGCGGTTCTACGACGAGATCATCGAGCTCAGCGAGCTGGCCGACCGGCTCTCCTTCAGCCATGTGAAGCTGGTCGAGCACCACTTCCACGAGTGGGGCGGATACAGCCCGGACCCGGTGGCGCTGCTGTCGGCCATCGCCCGGCGGACCACCCGCGTACGGCTGGTGACCGGGGCGGTCACCCCCGCGTTCACCCACCCCATCAAGCTGGCCGCCTCGCTGTCGGTCCTCGACAACCTCTCCCACGGCCGCCTCGACGCCGGGTTCGGCCGGGCGTTCCTGCCCTCGGAGTTCGAGGCGTTCGAGGTGGACATGGCCGACAGCCGGGCTCTGCTGGAGGAGAACGTCGAGGCCGTCGAGCGGCTGTGGACGGACGAGGACTTCCGCTGGGAGGGCCGCTTCCACCGCTTCGGCCCGCTGCCCGCGATGCTGCCCCGCCCCGCGCAGCGGCCCCGGCCACCGGTGTTCATCGCCGCCACCACCTCCCCGGAGACCTTCACCTGGGCCGCGTCCAAGGGGTACCACCTCATGATCATCCCGGTGGTGGCCAGCCATGAGAAGCTCACCGGGCTGCTCGATCTGTACCGCGCCACCCGGATGGAGCACGGCCACTCCCCCGACTTCCGACTGCATGTCAGCTACCACTGCTATGTGGCGGAGAGCCGGCACGAGGCGGTGGCGCGAGCCGAGGAACACTACGCCGCGTATCGGGCCAAACAGCTTGAGGCTTACGGGAGTTGGCGCGGCATCACATCGGACCAGTACCAGGGCTATGAGCGCATGGAACAGGCGGCTCGCACGACCACGGTGGCCGGTCTGATGGCCGCCGACAACATCATCGTGGGCGGGGTGGCCGAGACCGCCGCCACCATCCGCCGCATCGGCAAGCTCTACCCCGGTGCCGAACTGAGCCTGCAGCTGCGGTTCGGGTCCGTCTCGCACACCGAGGCCATGCGGGCGGTGCGGCTGCTCGGGGAGCGAGTGCTGCCCGAGCTCATGGAGGGCGTATGACCGCGTCCGGCGATCCGGTTCCGCTCAGTCCGCAACAGGAGTGGATCTGGGAGAGCATGCGTTTCATGAACCCGGACGACGCGGCGATGACCAGGACCAATGTCTGTCTGGCGTTCACGTTGCGCGGCCCCCTGGACACCGGGCGGCTCGAACGGGCGCTGACCGATGTCCGCCGGCGGCACGAGGCGCTGCGCACCAGCCTCAGCGACCTGGGCACCGCACCCCGCACCCACGTCCAGGACGCGGAGGACTCGCACCGGCCCCTCCTCGCCCTGGTGGATCTCTCCGGCGTGCCACCGGAGGATCAGGACACCTACTGCGAGCTGGTGGCCGGCGCCGAGGAACACCGCGTCTTCGACTACGTCCGGGGCCCGCTGTGGCGGGCGACGCTGGTGCGCCGCTCCCCGACGGAGCATGTGCTGGTCCTGTCCGCCGCCCATCTGGTGCTGGACGCCCCCTCGGTGCAGCTGGTCGTCCGGCACCTGGCCGAGGCGTACGAGGGGATCGCCCCTCCGGCACGGCAGGAGCAGTACCGCGACTTCGTGCGGCGGGCCGCCCGGCCGCCCGCGGACGCCGACCGGCGTCTGGAGCACTGGCGCCGGGTGCTCAGCCCGCTGCCCGCCCCGCTCGACGTCCGCACCGACTACCCCGCGGCCCCACCGCCGGTCTTCCTGCGGGAGACGACGCCGTTCCGGGCCGAGGCCGATGCGGAGGCCCTCGCCGGGCTCCGCGGCCGGGCGGGCGTCACCCCCTATCTGATCCATGTCGCGGCCTATGTGGCCGCCCTCGCGGACCTCTGCGGGGCGCGGCGCGTCGTGGTCGGATCCACGCTGACCCGTCTGGAGCTCAAACCGGATCCGCATACGGTCGGGCACTTCGCCGATCTGGTGCTGCTGCCGATCGAGGTGCGCCCCGAGCACACCTTCGGCGAGCTTCTGGAACACGTCAGGGACACCGCCCTCGACGCCTACGACAACCAGTTGCCGTATCTGCGCATCGCCGGCGCGATCGACCCGGACTTCACGGCCAGACGGCCCTGGCCGGCGAGGGCGCTGTACCACGTGTGGGTGCGCGGCAGCGTCCTCGACGCCGACCTGGGCCCGCCGAAGCGCATCGGCGACGCCGAGGTCCGTCCCCTCGAGTTCACCAGGGAGACCTGTTACCCCATCGAGCTGGACGGCGATCGGTACGCGCATGTCTACGGCCAGAACGTGGTGCCCACCCTCTACGCCGGCCCGACCGGGCTGGCGGGCGAGATGACGTACAACCGCGCGGCCTTCACCCCGAGCGGCGCTCAGCGCTACGTCGACCGCCACTGCCGGAACCTGGAACACATGCTCAAGGACCCCCGGACGCGGATCGGAGAGGTGTGGCATGACAGCGGCCGCTGACCCGCCCGGACCCGGCCGTCCGGTCCGCACCCACGATCTGGTGCGCGACGCCGCACTACGGTGGCCGGACCGGCCGGCGCTGATCGAGGGCGACACCGTCCTCAGCTACCGCCAACTCGACCGGCGCGCCGATGACTTGGCTCAAGTCCTGGTGGCACGGGGGGCGGCCCGCGACATGACCATCGGGGTCGGCGCGCCACGCTCGGCCGAGCACGTGATCGCCGCGCTCGCCGTGTGGAAGGCCGGTGGCGTCTGTGTGCCACTGGCGACGGATCTGCCCCCGGCCCGGATCGCGGACATGCTGCGGATCGCCGGGGTGCGGCTGACAGTGGGTCCGGGACTGACCATCGGCGAGGTCGCGGATCCCCCCGAGGGCCGGCCACTCGCCGGTCTGCCCCCGGCTCCGGAGGGCGAGGACGGCGCCGTCGCCTGCGTCTACTTCACCTCGGGCTCGACCGGCGGTCCCAAGGCGGTGGCCCTCACCCACGCGGGCATCGTGAACGAGGCGCTGTGGTCCCATGACGCCTTCTCGATCCGCCCCGAGGACCGCAGCGGTTGGCTGGCTTCCCCCGGATTCGCCATCTCACGCTGGGAGTTGTGGACTCCGCTGACCGCGGGCGCCGCCATCGCCGTCTCCGAGGAAGGCGCCGTCCGCGAGCCGGAGGCGCTCCGTGACTGGCTGCTGGACCAGGGGGTGACCTGGAGCATCGTGGTGACCGGGCTCGCGGAACGGCTCTTCGGCGTCCCCTGGCCCGCGGACTGCCCGCTGCGCCTGCTGGTGACGGGCGGTGAGCAGCTGCGGGTCTGGCCCCGCGGGCTGCCCTTCGAGGTCGTCAACTCCTACGGTGTCACCGAGGCGTCCAGCGTCCGCCTCGCGGCCCTGCTCGACCCCTCCGAGGGTTCCACCGGACGTCTCCCCTCCGTGGGCCGTCCGATCCGCGGTACCCGGGTCCATGTGCTGGACGACGCGCTGGCCCCGGCGCCCGACGGGGAGGTCGGGGAGCTGTTCATCGGCGGTATCGGACTGGCCCGCGGCTACCTCGGCGACCCGGAACAGACCGCACGGCGCTTCGTACCCGATCCGTTCCACGGCGGCGGGCGGCGCCTGTACCGCACCGGTGATCTGGTGCGCGTCGACGAGAAGGGGCGGGTGGAATTCGTCCGCCGGCTGAACGACGACCCGAAGGTCGGCGGTGTCCGCGTCGACCTCGCGGCCGTCGAGGCCGCGCTGCTCGCCTCGCCCGGGGTCACCGGGGCCGCGGCCGCGATCCGTGTCCACGACGGGGAGCGGCCACGGCTGGTGGGGTATCTGGTCGCGGACGACGACCGGCCCGCCCCCGATGAGGTGATCGACGCGGTCGCCCGGCGGTTGCCCCCTCAGATGGTGCCCGGCGTCCTGGTGCGCCTCACCTCCCTGCCGCTGCTGTCCAGCGGGAAGGTGGACCGCGGCCGGCTCCCGGAACCCACGGCGGAGATCGTGTTCCGCGGTCGTCGGGCCACCGCGCGGGACGAGACCGAGCAGCGGGTCATCGACGCCTTCCGGGAAGTCCTCGGCCGCGCGGACATCGGCGCCCACGACGACTTCTTCGGCTTGGGCGGGGATTCCATGGGCGTCGCCCGGGTGCGGCAGTCCCTCCTGGAACGGCACGGCATCGACGTCCCCTACACCCTCATCTTCCGTCAGCGGACCCCGCGCCGGATCTGTACGGCCGCGCGCGACGGCGGGGAGGAGCCCCGGTGACCTTCACGGACGCGCCCAGCAGGCTTCCGGCTCTGGCGAGCCGTACGGACCAGCTCGCGGACTCCGCCGTCGGCGCCGTGCTCCGGCTGACCGACGGCCACGGTGTGATCGCTCTGGCGGCCGGCAGCCCGGCGCCGGAGACCTACTGCCACCAGGAGTTCACCGACGCCACCACCCGCCTGCTGAGCCAGGGCGGCCTGCCGCTGCGGTACGGCGACGCGAGCGGGCTGCCCGAGCTCCGGTCGTGGATCGCGGCCCGGGAGTCCGCCGAGCTCGGGCGTCCGGTCGACGCGGGGCAGGTGCTTCTCACCCATGGCTCACAACAGGGCCTCGACCTGCTCTGCAAGGCGCTGCTCGATCCCGGGGACGTGGTCTTCGTGGACCGGCCCAGCTATGTGGGGGCACTGCAGGTCTTCCGTCTCTTCCAGGCCCGGGTGGTGGACGTTCCCCTGGGGTCGGACGAGGGTCTCGACCGGCTCGAAGCGGCGCTGTCGGTGGCGGAACGGGCCAAAATCATCTATGTGGTGCCCACCTTCGCCAATCCGACGGGCGCCACCCTGGACACCGCGCACCGGCGCCGGCTGGCCGCCCTCGCCCAGCGGTACGGCTGCGTCCTCGTCGAGGACGACCCGTACCGGGATCTCGGCTACGACACCGTCGCGCCCCGGCCGGCCGCAGCGGCCTCCGCCGTGGCCGGCGCCGTACGGATGGGTACCTTCTCCAAGGTGCTCTTCCCCGCGGCACGCCTGGGCCATCTGGTCGTCCCACCGTTTCTCACCGATGTGCTGATGAAGTTCAAACAGGCGGCCGACCTGGGGAATTCACTTCTGATGCAGCAGGTGGTGCATGAGCTCGTCCGGGAGCCCGGCTTTCTGACCACCCGGCTGGAGCGCGCCCGTCATCTCTATCGCAAGCGCCGCGACGCACTGGTGAGTGCCCTGGCCGGCTCCTTCGAGGGGGCTTTGGAGTTCGAGGTGCCCCACGGTGGCTTCTTCGTCTGGGCGAGGCTTCCCGGGGGCGCCGACGCCACCGAACTGCTGGCCGCAGCGGTCGGGGAAGGTGTCTCCTTCGTACCGGGGACCGATTTCTACGCGACCGGGCCCGACCCGTCCACCCTCCGGCTGTCGTTCTCCTGCACCCGTGCCAAGGACATCGTCGAAGGCGTCGCCCGGCTGGAACGGGCGTGGCGGACCCTGCGCGAGGGACCCCGCTCATGAAGCTCGCCAGGGACGACGACGGAACCTTCGCGGGCCTCGACAAGGCCCCGTTCGACGTGGCCGCGTTCCTGGCCCGGCCCCTGGTGGCCCGGCTGGCCACCGAGGGCCCACGGGTGCGGCCCGTGTGGTTCCTGTGGGAGGACCACGCCTTCTGGGTGCTCACGGGCCCCTGGTCCCGGCTGGCGGAGCGGCTGGACCGCGCCCCGGTCTTCGAACTCGTGGTGGACGCGTGCGACCTCGCGACCGGCACCGTTCACCAGGTCATCGCCCGTGGCCACGGCCGGGTGGTGAACTTCGACACGGACCGGGGCCGCCGCAAGCTCACCCGGTACCTGGGCGAGCGGGAGGAGCTGTGGGACGCCCGGTTCAGCCTGCGCGGCGACCCGTCCGCCCGGGGCACCCGCTGGGCCCTGCTGGTGCCCGACACCCTGTGGATCGCGGATCTGTCCTTCCGCCCGCCCGGCGAAGCGCGAACGGACCGCCCATGAGCACGGACACCACGGACGAGACGGCGGACGGGGCCGCCGGCCACCGGTCCTACCGCCGGGTGCTGACGGGGAACCCGCGCCTGGCCGTACTGCTCGCCGGTTATGTGATCTCCAGCGTGGGCGATGGCATCCTGCTGATCGCCCTGCCGCTGCTGGCCATACGCCACCACGGGCAGCTCTCCGCCCCCGTGGCGGTCGGCCTGGTGATGACCGCACCGTATGTGCTGTCGACCGTGCTCGCCCTCAGCATCGGCCTGGGACGGCTGCGACTGCCCACCCGGGCCGTGGTCATCACCGACAGCGCGCTGCGCACCGTCCTCTTCACCGTGGTGGGCCTCGCCGCCATGGCCGACCGGATCGACATCCGGTTCCTGGTGGTGGCGCTGCTCCTCGGGTCCGTCCTGCATCAGACGGCGTCCAGCAGCCGGCGCCTCGTCGCCACCGGTATGGCCGGGAAGGGCGAGCTCTTCACCGTCAACGGACTGCTGGGCTTCGCCAACAGCCTGGCGCTCTACGTCGTGGGGCCGGCGGTCGGTGGCGCGGTCACGGTCGCGTTCGGAGCGGACGTGGCCGTCCTCCTCGAAGCACTCAGCTTCCTGTTGCTGTTCGGGGCCGTCGCGCTCGTCGTGCCGCCACAGCCGAGAACGCCCCGGGCGGAGCGGTCGACGGAGTCCGGGTGGCGGATCCTGCGGCTGCGTCCCGTGGCCGCTCGCCTGTTCTTCGTGGTCTTCTTCTTCAATCTGTCCTATATGCCGGTGGAAGTGGCGCTTCCCGTGCTGGTCAACGGAGATCTCCACGGGGACGGAAACACACTGGGCATCATCTGGACCGCCTTCGGCGCCGGGGCGCTGCTCGGCGGGGCGCTCACCGGTTTCCTGCGGAAACTGCACCAGCAGGCCGTCCTGGTGGCGGTCATCGCGCTGTGGGGCGGTTCGGTGGTGCTTCTCGCGCTGGCCCCCTCCGGGCCGGTCGCGATGTGCGCCTTCGCCCTGGGCGGATTCATCTACGCCCCGTTCACACCGATCGCCTACACCTTTGTGCAGTCGGAGCTCCCGCCCCATGAGCAGCAGCCGGTGATCACACTCTGGACCACCGGCTCGACGCTGGCGGCCCCGATCGGCCTGCCGCTCAGCGGCCCGCTGGTGAGCGCGCTCGGTGCGCGCGGCGGACTGCTGCTCTCCGCGGCACTCACCCTCGTTCTCGTTCCGTTCGCCGCCAAGGGCCTGCTGGGCCCGCGCCGAGCCGCATAGCCATAAGGAGTGCGCACGTGCAGGGATACGAATCGTCGACCTACGGCGACCACATGGCCGACCACGACGCCATCGGCTGGCCGGTCGCGAAGGACGAGGACGCGGCGGTGGGGTTCCTCGTGGACGTGGCCAAGCCCGGCCATGCGCTGGAGCTCGGGGTGGGCACCGGGCGGGTGGCCCTGCCGCTGGCGGAGCGGGGGGTGCGGGTCACCGGCATCGACGCCTCCCCCGTCATGCTCCAGCAGATGGCCGACAAGCCCGGCAGCGCACAGGTGCGGGCCGTCCAGGGCGACTTCGCGGAGGCCGCCGTCGACGGGACCTTCGACCTCGTCTACGCCGTCCAGCACACGTTCTTCCTGCTGCGCGACCAGGAGACCCAGATCCGCTGCTTCCAGAACGTGGCAGCGCGGCTGGCCCCCGGCGGCGCCTTCGTCCTCCAGCTGTTCGTCCCCGATCCGCACCGGCTGATCCAGCCGCAGGCCAGCGACGCCCTTCATGTGGCACTCGACCAGGTGGTCCTGCGGGTCTCGAAGTTCGACCGGGTGGCGCAGACGGTCAACCGGCAGTACGTCGCCATCACCGAGGGCGGGACGAAGCTGTACCCCATGGTGTTCCGCTACGCGTGGCCCACCGAGCTGGACCTGATGGCGCGGCTGGCGGGCCTCCGGCTGGAAGGGCGCTGGGACGGCTGGTCGCGGGCGCCCTTCAGCGCGGAGGGCGGGTATGTCGTGGTCTACCGGAAGCCCGCCGAGGCGGTGTGAGGGCCTACGCCACGGTGTCGCCGACCCGGACGGGTCGGTTGGTGGCGACCGACTCGATGGCCGCGAGCGCGACGGACAGGGCGGCGCGGGCGTCCTGTCCGGTGACGGAGGGGGCGCGGCCGGTGCGCACGCACTCGGCGAAGTCGGCGAGTTCGGCCACGTAGGCGTCGTGGAAGAGGTCCTGGTCGTAGGTGACGCATTCGGCGGCGCTGCCGTCCGGGCCGTAGGCGGTCAGATGGTCGCGGCGGATGTCGCCCATCGTGAGCATCCCCGCCGAGCCGAAGACCTCACCACGCACGTCGTACCCGTACACCGCCTGGAAGTTCGCCTCGGCGGTGGCGAGGGCGCCGTTGTCGAAGCGGATGGTGACGACAGCGGTGTCGAGCAGTCCGCGCTCCTTGAAGTCGGGGCGGACCAGGGCGTCGGCGAACGCGAAGACCTCGACGGGCGCGGCGCCGGGGTTGAGGTAGCGCAGAGTGTCGAAATCGTGGATCAGGGTCTCCAGGAAGATCGTCCACGGCGGGATACGGCCCGGATCGGCCAGCTCGGGGTCGCGGGTGAGCGAACGCAGCAGCTGCGGGGTCCCGATGGCGCCCGCGCGGACCTTCTCGTGGGCGGCGTGGAAGCCCGGGTCATAGCGGCGGTTGAAGCCCACCTGGAGGGGGACACCGGCGTCGGCCGCGGCCGCGATGGCGCGGTCCGCCTCCTCGAGGGTGACGGCCATGGGCTTCTCGCAGTAGACGGCCTTGCCCGCCCGCGCCGCGGCCTCGACCAGCCCGGCGTGGGTACGGGCCGGGGTGGCGATGACCACCGCCTCGACCCCGGGGTCGGCGAGCAGCCCGGCTATCTCGGTGTACGCCGTGGCGCCGCCCAGCCGGTCGCCGAGCCCCTGCGCGGCACCGGGGGCCGGATCGGCGATGGCGGCCAGACGGACGCCGGGGAGACGGCGAGCGAGGGTCTCGGCATGGAAGGAGCCCATGCGTCCGGCGCCGATGAGGCCGATGGGGAGGGGGTGTGGTGTGGTCATGCGGATGCTCCATGGGGTCTGTGGGTGGCGGCGTGCGATGAGGGCTGGACGGCCTCGCGGGCGCGCGCTTCAGCGGCTGAAGGCGGTGCGGAAGCGCTCCAGGGCGAGGTCGCTGTCGCCGGAGGCCCACGCCTCCATGGCGACGGTGCCCTCGTAGCCGAGATCGGCGAGGGTTCGGGCGAGGGCGGGGTAGTTGATCTCTCCCGTTCCGGGCTCGCGGCGGCCGGGTACGTCGGCCACCTGGATCTCGCCGATCAGGCCCCGGCCGTGGGCCCGGCGGACCAGCTCGATGAGGTTTCCCTCGCCGATCTGCGCGTGGTACAGGTCCAGGTTCATCCGCAGCCCCGGCCGGTCCACGGCCTCGACCAGGGCCAGAGTGTCGGCGGCCGTCGCGAACGGCACACCGGGGTGGTCCACGGCGGTGTTGAGGTTCTCCAGGGTGAAGGTGACCCCGGTGCGCTCGCCCAGCTCGGCGAGGCGGGTGAGGGTGCGGTGGGCGGCGATCCACATCGGTCCGGTGGCCCCGCCCGCCACCGGCACCACCGGCAGGCCGTCGCCGTCCAGCCCGGTGCCGTGCAGATTCAGCCGGGGGCAGCCGAGCCGCTCGGCCACCTTGACCGACTCCTCGGCGGTGCGCAGGAGTTCGGCCGCCCCGTCCTCGTCCGTCAGGCTGCCGCGGAGGTAGCCGGTCATGGAGGAGAACACCGCACCGGTCCGCTCGAGGGCGGTCGGATCGTGTCGGCTCCAGTCCCAGATCTCGACCTGGAAACCGGCGTCGTGGATGCGCCGCGCGCGTTCCTGGATCGGCAGATCCAGGAAGACCATCTCGGCGCAGACCGCCAATGTGTACATCGCCACTGCTCGCTCTCTCTCCGGCCCCGGCAACGCGGACCAGAACGTTCCAGCTACTAGAACGTTCCAGCCACTAGAACGTTCTAGGGAATGAGCAGCAGTACGCCAGTCGCCGACCACCCCTGTCAAGGGTGGACGGCGGAATCACTAGAACGTTACAGAAGCGAGGGCGCGTGGGCCGGGCCCTGGGCTACGATCGTCGCGCCCGGAAACGAAACCCGACCGAAGACGACACCTCGACCAGGGAGACCAGTGGTGCCACCGACGCCGGCCGCCCCCCACGGGAAGCGCCCGACCCTCGCGGACGTGGCGGCGCGGGCAGGCGTGTCCACGGCGCTGGTCTCCATCGTGATGCGGGACGCCAAGGGCGCCGGTGCCGCCACCCGTGAGCGGGTCCTCCAGGCGGCACAGGAGATCGGCTACCGGCCGGACGCCCGCGCCCGGCTGCTGCGCAGCCACCGGTCCCATCTCCTCGGGGTGCAGTTCGGCCTCCAGCACCCCTTCCACTCCGATCTGCTGGAGGGCGTCTACGCGGTGGCCGAACCCGCCGGGTACCAGATCGCGCTGAGCGCCGTGGCCGCCGGGCGTGGTGAGCAGCGGGCCACCGACACTCTGCTCGCCGACCGCTGCGAGGCCCTGATCCTGCTCGGCCCGCAGGCCCCGGCCGCGCGGCTGGCCGAACTCGCCGCACAGCTCCCGGTGGTCTCCGTGGCCCGGCGGCTGCGCGGATCCGCCCCGGGGGTGGAGGTGGTGCGGACCGCCGATGACGAGGGCGCCCGCCAGGCCGTGGACCACCTGGTGGCCCTCGGCCACCGCGACATCGCCCATATCGACGGTGGCCGGGCACCCGGCGCCGCCGACCGGCGCCGTGGCTATCGCACCGCCATGAGCCGCCACGGCCTGGCCGACCGCGTCCGCGTCCTGCCCGGCGGTCTCACCGAGGAGGACGGCGCCGCGGGCGCCCGCGCCCTCCTCGACGCCACTCCCCGGCCCACGGCCGTCCTCGCCTTCAACGACCGCTCCGCCACCGGCGTCCTGGACACGCTCCTCCGCGCCCGGGTCCCCGTCCCCGACGAGGTCTCCGTCATCGGCTTCGACGACAGCCACTTGGCGCGCCTGGCCCATATCAACCTCACCACCGTCGGGCAGGACATCCCCCGCCTCGCCGAACTCGCGGTCGGCCGGGCCATCGCCCGCCTGGAGGGAGAGCCGATCCCCGACGGGGAGGCCGTGGTCGCCCCCCATCTCGTCATCCGGGGCACCACGGCCGAGCCCGCCTCCGTCTGAGGCGCGAGGACCGGGCCGTTTCACCGTTGCCTCAGAAGTCGGGTATATCGGCGGACAGCAGGTGCTCCGCGCCGCCTTCGAGGGCCTTGGCCATCTCGCTGGAGCGGGGGAGCATGGTCTTCTCGTAGGTGCGGATGGCGTCATCGACGGTGGCCGCGTTCGCGAGAGCGAGGGCGAGCTCGCCGGCGTCGAGCATGGCGAGGTTGACGCCGACACCGAGCGGAGGCATGAGGTGGGCGGCGTCGCCCAGCAGGGTCACGGTCGGGTTGTGCTCCCAGGTGTGCGGGGCCGGGAGGGCGAAGAGCGGGCGGTCGACGTAGCGGCCGTCGTTGGTGGTGATCATCTGGCGCATGCGGGGCGACCAGTGGGCGTACTCGTCGAGCAGCAGGGCGCGGATGCCGTCGGTGTCGTCGGCGGTCAGGCCGCTCATGGTGAGCCAGTCGACCGGGACTCGCCGGATGACGTAGACGCGGATGTGGTCTCCGCTGTTGCGCTGGGCGAACAGGCCACGGTCGCCGTCGGCCGCACCGGCGCTGCCCGAGCCGACCAGCTCGGCGATGTCGGGGTGCCGGTTCTCGACGTCGGAGAACCATGCCTCCAGGAAGCTCACTCCGGTGTACTCGGGGACGGCCGAGGACACGGCCGGGCGTACCCGGGAGGAGGCGCCGTCGGCGCCGATGACCAGATCGGTCTCGGTGGTCGTGCCGTCGGCGAAGGACAGCCGCCGCGGCCCATCGGCGGGCCCGCCGACCCTGTCGAGGGCGCGGCCCCAGTGCACGGTTCCCGGGTGCAGGGAGTCGAGCAGCAGGTTGCGCAGCTGGCCGCGGTCGATTTCCGGTTTGAACAGGTCACCGGCCTCGGGGACGTGATGGAACGTCAACGTGCCGGCCGGGTCCATCTGGCGCATTTCCTGCCCTTCGGGGCGGGCCAGCCTGAAGAACTCGTCGAGCAGGCCGGCTTCACGCAGGGCGATCTGGCCATTGTCGGCGTGCAGGTCGAGGGTGCCGCCCTGGTTGCGCGCGCCGGGGCCCGGGTCACGGTCGTAGACGGTGACCGCTATGCCGCGCCGCTGGAGGATACGGGCGCAGGTCAGTCCGCCGGGTCCGGCACCGATGATGCTGATGCGGGCGTGGGCAGGTGCTGGGGAGGTCATGGCGGTTCCATTCTTCGGCGAAGAGGGGCACGGGGCGAGCAGGGCCGGTCGTTCCGGCGTCGGCCTCAGCCTCGGACACGCCTCGCACCGCCTTCTTGATGAACAGGACGGCGACCAGCGATGCGGTGCGGACGATGACCATGCCGAGGAAGAGGTGTCGCTCGGGTACTCGCAGACCCCAGAAAAGCAGACCCGGTAGAAAAGTGCAACGAGTCAACTTAGTCATCGATGCAACTATCGGATACGCTCAAGCCATGACCGGCGCCATCGCCGACAGGCTGGCAACCGCCGAGCGCCCGGGACGCCGCGGCGACACGGCGATAGAGTGCCCGGGAATGTCCCTCGATCACTGGAGAGAGCGCGGTTGAGCGACACAGTAGTGATCTTGACCGCACTGGGCCTGGAGTATGAGGCGGTGCGGGCGTACCTCAGGAATCGGGACTTCGTCCGCCATGAGACCGGCACCGTCTTCGAAGTGGGCACGCTCGCCGGGACCGCGTGGCGGACGGCGCTGGCGGAGGTCGGAGAGGGCAATGACTCGGCCGCCGTCGTCACCGAGCAGGCCCGCCAGCTCTTCTCGCCCAGAGCGCTCCTGTTCGTGGGAGTCGCGGGCGCGCTCAAAGACGACCTGGCACTCGGTGATGTCGTCGTCGCCACTCGGGTGCATTCCGTTCACGGCGGCAAAGACGCCCCCGAAGGATTCCTGGCCCGTCCGGAGGGCTGGGCCGGTTCACATGAGCTGGTGCAGTCGGCCCGGCACGCACTGCGTGGCCAGTCATGGCACCCGGAGCCGACACCGGGTGACACCGACGGGCAGCGCCACCCACGCGTGCACTTCAAGCCCATCGCGGCCGGTGACGTCGTGCTCAACTCCGCCACCTCCGTACTACGCCGGCAGCTGCGGACGCACTACAACGACGCCGTGGCCATTGAGATGGAGAGCGCCGGAATGGCGCATGCCGCCCAGATCGGCCATGTCGAGGCCCTGACCGTCCGGGGCATCAGCGACATGGCCGATGGCAATAAATACGCGGAGGCCGACACCGAGCACCAGCCTCGCGCCGCCGCCCACGCCGCGGCGGCCGCGGTCGCCGTGATACGTCATCTGCCACCGCCCCAAGCGCCGTCCGCCCCACTCAGCCGGGCAGCGCTTCCCTCCTCGGACCGCGATGGCCTTCCCAGCACCCCCCGGCGCGGAACGCCATTGTCGCTCCGGCACCTGTTGTCATGCTTCGCGGACGCACCGCTGCCGCTGTATGTGCTCTCCCCCGCGGCGATCTCGGCAGTCGGCATACCCGAGCTCTCCGCTGACCGGGTGGCGGACGAGATAAGTGAGTTCACCGTCGAGCCCGTCACGGCATCCGGGGAACCCGGCGAACCCATGGTGCCCTGCATCAGGGCGGGCGCCGCAACGCCGATGGACGCCGCATGCGAAACGCCCGATGAACGTGCCCGCCTGTGCACATATGCGGGCGCGCTTCTGGATCACGCCGTGGCGGCACCCCCGGACGACTCCGGCCTGCCCCTCCTGACCCCGCACGTACTGGCCCTGCTGTGGCGCCGCGACGGCGATCCGGCACGGTCCATCGCGGCCGCGCGCCGAGTGCGGGACGCGTACCTGGCGCGCGGCCGCCACGAAGACGGGCTGCCCCTCGCCGTCCAGCTGGTGATGAGCGGCCAGGGTGACCTCAAGGACGACCTCGCTCTCGGCCAACTCCACAGCGGGCGGGGGGACTTCGGCGAAGCCGAAGTCGTGCTCCGCCGGGTCCTCGCCAAGGCGGAGAAGGACGCCGCCGAACACGGGCTGTCGCTGGCCGGGCGAACCGGGCCCAGCATGAGGGACGTGCTCACCAACGACGCCGAAGGCCCGTTCACCCGAGATCTCTCCCAGACCCAATGCGACGTGCTTGGTTTCGCCGCCAGAGTTCAGCACGCCCTGGGCAACGCGCTCTACGGCCTGCGGCGGTACCCCGAGAGCGAGAGGCTGCTGCAAGCCGCCGTAGGGCTGCTCTGGAGAACCCAGGGGGCGGAGCATCCGGGACGCATGCTCGCCCAGATGCACCGAGCCCAAGCGGTCGCGCGGCAACATCGATGGGAAGAGGCACTGGGTCTGGTGCACGATGTGATCCCCTGCGCCGCGCGGCTTCGGCTCGACCAGGACAGCCCGGAGGCGGACGCGCTGATCCGCCTGGCGCATGCCGAGGTGACGGCCGAGATCGTCGCCTCTCGCCAGCGCGGCGACGTGCAGCGCACACGGGGCGTCGGGATGTTTCCGGCCCCGGTGGTGAAGTGGCTGGAGCGCACGGTCACCCCCACTCGACCGGACAGACTCACCTGGGCCGACGTGCGAAGTCTCCGCGACGACGCCATCCGAGCCTGTGAGCGCGCCTTCGGCGGCGCCCATCCGCGGACAGCCGAGGCCAGGGCGGTGGTCAGCCGAGCTTCTTGAGCAGTTCTTCGGCGAGCGGGCCGGAGGAGGCCGGGTTCTGGCCGGTGATGACATTGCGGTCGACTTCCACATGCGGGGCGAAGGGGTCGCCGACCCGCACCGTCAGGCCCGCCTCGGTCAGCCGGTCCTGCAGCAGCCACTTGGCCTTGTCGGCGTTCCCGGCCAGCTTCTCCTCCTCATTGGTGAAGGCGGTGATCCGGTAGCCCGCGTACGCGTGGGTGCCGTCCTCCGTGACCGCCGCCAACAGCGCCGCCGGGCCGTGGCAGACCACGCTCACCGGCATGCCGCCGCGCACCGCGAGGGTGAGGATCCTGCCCGAGTCCGCGTCGCCCGCGAGGTCCTCCATGGGGCCGTGGCCACCGGGCACATGGACGGCGTCGTATTCGTCCAGCGTTACGTCGCTCAGCGCGATGGGGGCGCGGAACTCCGCCGCGGTCTCGGTGACGCTCCTGACCCTGGCGGCGTTCTCCGGGCCGCCGTTGGCCTCGGGGCTGAGGCTGGCGGAGTCCACGGGCGGGACGACGCCGCCGGGGGTGGCCACGGTGATCTCGTGGCCCGCGGCCTTGAACGCCTCATAGGGGACCACGGCCTCGTCGGCCCAGTAGCCGGTGGGGTGCTTCGTGCCGTCGGCCAGTGTCCACTGGTCGGCACCGGTCATCACAAACAGGATCTTCGCCATGCTCACTCCTCGACGCGATCACGTGCGGTGCGTGTGATCGCTGGATTCTCCTGGGGCGTCGTCGCCGCCCCGATGTGGCGCCGCCGTCCTGGCGGCGTGCTCGAAGGTAGATCCACTGGGCATCGGAACGCCAATAGATCAGTCGATCGAAGGCATCGGGTTTCCGATGGAGGGAAGCGCCGGGCACCGCTCTATGCTGGGCCGCATGGCGGACGGAACACACCAGGACGGCGACATCGTCATCGGCGGGGCGCCCCCGCAACATGCCGATCTGAATCTGCTGCGCACCTTCCTGGCCGTCTACCGCTCCGGCTCGTTCACCGCTGCGGCGCCGCTGCTCGGACTCTCCCAGCCGACCGTCACCGCCCAGATCCGCGCCCTGGAGCAGCAGACCGGACGCGCGTTGTTCACCCGGCTCCCGCGCGGTGCGGAGCCCACCCACCTCGCCCATGACCTGGCCGGACACATCGCCGGGCCACTCGACGCCCTCGCCTCCCTCGGCGGCCGGAACACCGTACTCACCGACCGCACCACCCCCGTCCACCTGGCCGGGCCCGCCGAGTTGCTGTGCGCCCGCGCCCTGCCCGCACTCGCCCCGCTGGTGGCCGAGGGGGTGCGGTTGCGGATCACGATGGGGCTGACCGATCCGCTGCTGGAGGCGCTGCGCGCGGGACACCACGACCTCGTGATCGCCACCAGACGCCCCGGCGGCCGCACCCTGGCCTCGCTCCCGCTGGCGGACGAGGACTATGTGCTGGTCGCCTCGCCCGGCTGGGCCCGGCGCATCGGGGAGCGGCCGGCGGCCGACGGGCCGTGTGCGGCCGTTCGTGACGTACCGCTGATCACCTACGCGGAGGACCTCCCCATCGCCCGCCGGTACTGGCGCAATGTCTTCGGCAAGCGGCTCACCGCCCAGGCCGCGGTGACCGTGCCGGATCTGCGCGGGGCCGTGTCGGCCGTCACCGCGGGCGCCGGTTACAGCGTGCTCCCCCGTTATCTGTGCCAGGACGAACTCACCTCCGGCGGACTCGTCCTGCTCCATGAGCCCGAAGAGCCACCGCTCAACACGCTCTTCCTCGTACAGCGGCCGGGCGCCGACGCCAACCCGGACGTCGCCCGGGTCCGGGAGCGGCTTCAGCGCGCCGCCCGCACCTGGTAGCGCGCATACGCCGGGGACACCCATCGGGCGGTTCAGCGTCCGCCGTTCGGCGAGGACTCGTCCACCATGCCGTGCTCCCAGGCCCAGGCCGCGATCTCGACGCGGTTGCGGGCGGCCAGCTTGCGCTGGACGTTGCCGAGGTGGGTCTTGACGGTGGACAGGGTGACATGGAGATCCGCGGCCACCTCCTCATTGGTACGGCCACGGGCGACCCGCCGGACCACCTCGACCTCGCGCTGGGTCAGCGGCTCGATCAGATCGTCGGGCCCGCTCCTCCCCCGGCGGGCCGGACGGACCTCGGAGGGGGCCGGCCGGTCGCGGTGGGGTGCCATGTGCGCGAGCAGGCGGACGGTCACCGACGGGGAGATCAGCGAGTTGCCCGACGCCGCGGCCCGTACCGCCTCGGTGAGCAGACCGGGTGCGCCGTCCTTGAGCAGAAAGCCGCACGCGCCGTTGCGCAGCGCCCGGTAGACGTATTCGTCGAGGTCGAAGGTGGTGGCGATGAGGACGTTGAGAGGATCCGGCACATCGGGCCCGGCGAGGAGCCGAGTGGCTTCCAGGCCGTCCAGCTCGGGCATGCGGATGTCGAGGAGGCACACATCGGGCCGCAGGCGGCGCGCCTGCTCCACCGCCTCCGCGCCGTTCGCCGCCTGGGCGACGACCCGCATGTCCGGCTGGGAGTCGAGAATCATGCGGAAGGCTGCACGGACCATCTCCTGGTCGTCGGCGATGAGTACCTGGATCGTCATGTCACGCATGATCGCAGGCGATCGTCTCCTCCGTGGCCGTCTTGTCCAGCGGCAGGACCGCCAGGACGTGCCAGCCGCCGCCGTCCCGTGGCCCTGATGTGAGATGCCCGTTGACCTCCTCGGCCCGCTCGGCGAGCCCCACCAGACCGTAGCCGCTCCCCTCGACCGACCGCTCGGCGGCGGACGAGGCGCCACCCTGCCCGTCGTCGGCGACCGACACCTCCAGCCGCTCCGGATCGCCGGGCCGCACACCGATCCGCACCTCCACCCGGCCGGCCCCGGTGGCGTGTTTGCGGACGTTGGTCAGGGACTCCTGCACCACGCGGTGGACCGTGGTGGCGATGCCGGGCGGCAACGGGCGGTCGGCGAGTTCCGGGTCGAGGATCAGTTCGGCGGCCGGCCCCACCGCGGAGAACTCCTCGGTGAGGGCACGCAGATCACGCAGCCCGCGCAGCCTGTGCGGACCCGCCGGATCGCCCGTGGGCCGGGTCGTGGCGGAGGCGGTGGCGTGGTCCCGCAGGCTGGTGACCATGGCCCGCATCGAACCGAGCGCCTGGGATCCGGCCCGCTCGATCTGGGCGAGCATCCGGTCCAGGTCCTCCGGGGACTGGGTGTGTCCGGCCGCGGCGGTGAAGCGCGCGGCTTTGGTCTGCGCGACGATCGCGGTGACGTGGTGGGCCACGAAGTCGTGCAACTCCCGGGCGTGCTCAAGTCGTTGGGCCTGCCGGATGGTCTCGCGCTCCCGCTCCCGCAGTGTGTCGTACAGACGCAGACACAGCCCCACCGCCACCATGAACGGCACAACGCAGACCGCGATGACGGCGATCAGGTTCTTGAGGACGTCGTCCCACAGCTCGATCCGCAGCGGAAGGACCACGGCGGCGAGGGAGGACGCCGCGACCAGCCCGACCGCAGGCAGCGGCGGACAGCGCCGCACGGCGCGGGTGCTGAGCAGCAGCAGCGCGCCCAGTTCCACCATGCCCGGGGTGTTCGGGGGACGCGCGGACAACTGCGCCTCCGTCGCGGTCAGCACGCACGAGACGGCCGCCGCGCCGAGGGCGTAGCGCGCGAAGAGGCGTTCCGGCACGGCGAGCGCGGCCAGGCACAGCACTCCGGACACCATCGTCGCCGCGGCCATCGCCGGACGCGGCGCGTTCAGCCCCTCCAGGACCACGAGGACGACCAGAGCGATGCCCACCAGGCCCTGCCGGAGGTGCCGGAAGCGGAAACGGGACCGGAACTCGGAGATCATGGCAGGTCACGCTACGGTCCGGCCGCCGTCGCCACATCAGACTTTCGGCCGAGGAAACCGGGGAAGCAGCGGGGGCCGCTTCGGCATTCCGGTGGATCCGCCGCGCCACGTCCGCACGAAGGATGGCATCCGGGGCGACCGGAGAGCGCTCAAGCCTGATGCGCCACGCCCCTGCCCCCCTTGCCCGCCAACCCTTCCGAAGGCCGTCGATGTTCCGCACCGCCCTGCGCACCCTCCGATCCCATCGGCTCCGTTTCGCGATGCCCGCCCTCGCCGTCGTGCTCGGTGTGGCCTTCGTGACCGGTTCGCTGCTCTACGGCGACTCCGTCAGAGCGGCCGTGAACCGCGCACAGTCCAACTCCCAGCCCGACGCGTCCGTCTCCATCACCGCGGACCCCGCCGTCCCACACCGGCTCGATGACACGCTGCTGCGGCGGCTGCGCGCGCTGCCGTCGGCGGCCGCGGCGCGCGGTGTGGTGGAGGGCCGCTCCTTCCTCGTCGGCTCCGACGGCACTCTGGTGGGCGATCTGAACCAGGCCGCGGGCGTCAACTACGTGCCCGACGGCAGCGGCGAGGACGTCCGCTATCCGCTCGCCGAGGGCCGTGGCCCCCGCGGCGCCGCGGAGATCGCCGTCGACCGGCGGACCGCCGAGCGGGCCGGGTACCGGGTGGGCGCCCGGGTGCGCCTCGTCGTGGCCGGCACGGCCCGCGACGCCCGGCTGGTCGGCGTCTTCACCGCCCATGACAGCCGGGTGGACTCCGGTGGCACGCTCACCGCCTTCGACACCGCCACCGCGCAACGGCACTTCGCCCCCGAGCCGAAGGGCTACTCGGCCATCACACTGACCGCCGCCGAGGGCACATCGGATGCCCAACTCGCCCAGCGGGCACAGAAGTCGCTGCCGTCCGGGCTGCGGGCGGTCACCCGCGCCGATCTGGAGTCCGGTGCCGCCTCCGACGGGGACGCGGACAAGCTCACCACACTGCTGCTGAGCTTCGCCGGGGTCGCCCTGTTCGTCTCCACCTTCCTGGTGGCCAACACCTTCACCATGCTCAGCGCGGCCCGCGCCCGGGAACACGCGCTGCTGCGGGCCATCGGCGCCACCACGAACCACGTGATGCGCATGGTCCTGACCGAGGCCGCCGTGGTCGGCACGGCGGCCTCGGCCATCGGCTACGGCCTCGGCGTCGGCGCCGCGCACCTGCTGGGCAGCCTGTTCGACGCCTCCGGAGCGGGGAACGCCACCGTGCCCGCGCTGTCCGCCAAACCGCTGCTCGCGGCCTTCGCCGTGGGCATCGGCGTCACCGTCCTCGCGGCCTACGTCCCGGCCCGCCGGGCGGCGGCCGTACCGCCGGTGGCGGCGCTGCGGACCGTCCAGCCGTCCACCGCCGCCTCACTGCGCCGCCGCAACACCATCGGGCTGATCACCACCGCGTGCGGCACACTGCTGATCGCCGCCGCCGTCGGCGAGCCGAACCTCCTCTTCGGCGCCGCGCCCCTGCTGCTGGTGGGCCTGATCGTCCTCACTCCGCTGCTCGCGCTCGGCGTCACCGGGTTGCTGCGCTCCCCGCTGACCCGCCTGGCGGGCGTCCGGGGCAAGCTGGCGGTGGAGAACGCCCGCCGCAATCCACGGCGTACGGCGGCCACCGCGACCACCCTGATGGTCGGTCTGGCGATGATCACCGCCGTGACCGTGGCCGTCACCTCGGTGAACCGCTACGACGAGCGGGAGGCCGACCGCTCCATGGCTTCGGACCTGCGCATCACGGCCGTCGACTTCGGGGAGGTCGGCGGGGACACGGCGGCCCGGGTGGCGCGGCTCGCCGACGCCGAGGCCGTCACCCCCGTCATCCCCACCTACTTCGACCTCTCCGACAAGACCCCCCTCTCGGTCACCGCGGTCGATCCCGCCACGGTGGAACGCGCCGCGTCGCTCACCGTCCGCGAGGGGTCGCTGGACCGCCTCGGCCAGGGCATCGCCGTCACCCAGGAAGTGGCCGCCGCCCACGGCTGGCGGCTCGGCTCCCATGTCACCGGAAGCTTCACCAGTCCGAGCGGCCGTACGCCGGGCACCAAGGCCGGCCTGCCCGTGGTCGCGATCTACGACGGCCCGGAGGATCTGACCCCCGCCCTCGTCTCCGAGCGCGTCCTGCCACGTCCGACCGGCGCCGAGGACCGGCCGAACATCGGCTCGGTCCTGGTCAAGGCCGCCCCCGGCCGCACCGCCGCGCTCCAGGAGGAGATCCGGCGCGCCCTGGACAACCCGGCGCTGCTCGTCCAGGACCGCGCCGACGCGAGGGCCGCCGCCACCGCGCAGACCGAGCCGTTCCTCAACATCATGTACGCCATGCTCAGCGTCACCGTGCTGATCGGCGCCCTCGGGGTGGTCAACACCATGGGCATGGCCGTCTTCGAGCGGGTGCGGGAGATCGGGCTCCTGCGGGCCATCGGGCTGGACCGCGGTGGCGTCGGATCCGTGCTGCGCCTGGAGTCGGTGACCATCTCCCTCTTCGGCTCCGCGCTCGGTGTCGTCGCCGGTACGGCCATCGGCGCGGCGGCCGTCCTCGGCCAGGAGGCCGTTCCGCTCGTCATCCCCTGGGACAGGACGGCCCTCTTCTTCCTCGCGAGCGCCGCGATCGGCGTCCTGGCCTCGCTCCGGCCGGGGCGGCAGGCCGCGCGCATCCCGATGCTGGAGGCCATCGGCGCGGACACCGAGTGACGGTCGTGGGGCGACCGCCCGTTGCCCCACCCCGGCGTGTCGCGGCCGGGGAACCACCGCGACACGACAAAGGCGGGTAAAGGTGTTTTTCCGGGATGGGGGGCTCAGCGACGAGTGAGGAGCGGCCGTGCCCGCTGTCGACCAGCATCCGTGGCCGCGGGCCGCGGCCGTGGTGAGGGACTGGCTGGCGGGACCGGCCACATCCGGCGATCTGTCCGCGGCCCGCGCCCAGATGGGCTTCTCGCTCGCCTGGCACATCATCCTGGCCTGTCTGGGTGTGGGGCTTCCGCTGCTCACCCTGATCGCCGAGTGGTGGGGCGTGCGCACCGGCGACTCCTCGTACCGGCTGCTCGCCCGGCGCTGGGCGCGGGCCATGGGGGTGCTGTTCGCCGTGGGCGCGGTCTCCGGCACGGTCCTCAGCTTTGAGATGGGGCTGCTGTGGCCGGGGCTGATGGGCCGTTACGGCCAGGTCATCGGGTTGCCGTTCGCCATCGAGGGGATCGCCTTCTTCATCGAGGCCATCTTCCTCGGCATCTACCTCTACGCATGGGACCGGCTGCCGCCGCGCGTCCATATGCTCACCGCGATCCCCATCATCGTCGCCGGTGTGGCCTCGGCGTTCTTCGTGGTGTGCGCCAACGCGTGGATGAACCAGCCGCGTGGCTTCACCGTCCGCCACGGCAGGGTCGTGGACGTCGATCCGCTCGCCGCGATGTTCAACCCGGCCAGCCCGCCACAGACCGTCCATATGATCCTCGCCGCGCTGATGGTGGCGTCCTTCCTGACGGCGAGCGTGTACGCGGTCGCCCTGCTGCGCGGCCGCACCGACCGCTACCACCGCGCGGGGTTCTTCATCCCGTTCGTCCTCGGCGCCGTCGTCTCGCCCGTCCAGCTGGTGGTGGGCGACTGGATCGCCCGCTTCGTGGCCGACTACCAGCCGGTCAAACTCGCCGCCATGGAGGGCGTGTTCACCACCTCCAGCCATGTACCGATCACCCTGGGCGGCATCGCGGGCGACCACGGCATCAAGTACGGCCTGGAGATCCCGAACGGCCTGTCGCTGCTCGTCGGCTTCAGCCCCAGCACGGTCGTCGAGGGGCTGAACCAGGTGCCACCCGCGCTACGGCCCCCGGTCACCGGCACCCATCTGGCATTCGACCTGATGGTGCTCGGCGGGCTGTTCCTGCTCGGGCTCGGGGCCTGGCTGCTGCTGGCCTGGTGGCGCACCCGGCGCCGGGGCGAGACCGACCCGCTGGCCCGCCGGGGCACGCGCCTCTTCCTGTGGCTGGCGTCGTTCAGCGGTCTGGCGGCGGTCGTCTCGCTGGAGTGCGGCTGGGTGGTCACCGAGGAGGGCCGCCAGCCGTGGGTGGTGCAGGGCGTCCTCAGCGTCCGGGACGCGGTGAATCCCGCCCCCGGCCTGATGATCGGGCTGTGGCTGCTGCTCGCGGTGTACGCCGCGATGACGGTGGCCACCGTCTACGTGTTGCGCCGGCTCGCGGGCGAGCGCCCGGTGCCGGTGGCCCCGCAGGAAGCCGATGTGACCGGCTATCCGGTCGTGTGAACCGCTGGAGGTCCTGATGCTCGCGGACACCGTCCTGGCGGTGATGTGGCTGGGTCTGATGTGCTACGCCCTCTTCGCCGGCGCCGACTTCGGGGCGGGGCTGTGGGATCTGGTGGCCGGTGGCAGCCATCGCGGACGGTCGCAGCGCGCGCTGATCGAGCACGCCATCGGACCGGTCTGGGAGGCCAACCACGTGTGGCTGATCTTCGTGGTGGTGATGTTGTGGAGCGGCTTCCCCGAGGTGTTCGCCGCCGTGATGTCCACCCTCTATCTGCCGCTGACCCTGGCGGCGCTCGGCATCATCGCGCGCGGTGCCGCGTTCGCGTTCCGCAAGGCCAGCACCCAGCTGTGGCAGCAGCGGCTGTTCGGGGCCTGCTTCGCCACGTCCTCGGTCGTCACGCCCTTCTTCCTGGGCACGGTCGCCGGTGGTGTGGCCTCCGGGCGCGTACCCCCGGGCCTCGCCGCGGGGAGTACGGTCACCAGCTGGCTCAATCCGGCGTCCTTCCTCGGCGGTGTGCTGGCCGTGGTGACCTGCGCCCATCTGGCCGCCGTCTATCTGTGCGCGGACGCGGCGCGCGGGGGCGGGCCCGGCCTGGTGCGGGCGTTCCAGCGGCGCGCCCTGGTCAGCGGGCTGGCCGCGGGTGCCGTGGCGCTGGCGGGCATCGCCGTGCTGTACGCCGACGCGCCACGGCTGTTCCAGGGGCTCACCCATCGCGCCCTGCCCCTGGTGGTGCTGTCGGCCGTCACCGGGGTTGCCGGGCTGGTCCTGCTCATGCGGTCGCTGTGGGGCTGGGCGCGGGCCGCCGCCGCCCTCGCCGTGGCCCTCATCATCTGGGCCTGGGGCGTGGCGCAGTACCCGCTGATGCTGGTGCCGGACCTCACCGTGGCACGGGCGGCCGCACCGCCGTCGGTGCTGGCCGCGGTGCTGATCGTGTTCGCGGTCGGGGCGCTGCTGCTGATCCCGTCCCTGGGCTGGCTCTACGCGCTCTTCCAGCGCCCGGAGACCGGCGTGGCGGCGGGCGCCGAGGACACGCGCTGAGCGGTCGACGGTCGGGGCACGGCCACGCTGAACGGAAGGAACGCGCTGAGCGGTCAGGCGGCGTCGATCAGGGCCAGGTCCGGGGGAACGAGCGTGGTCGACATCATCAGGGCGCGGATCAGATGGTCGTTGAGCGCGTTGCCGACCGGTTCGCCGACCTCCTCGCGGGTCAGCCAGGGCACTCCGTCCCGGGACAGCATCGTGCGGACCCGGTTGACCAGGTGCTCGACACGCTTCTCGCTCCAGGCCTCACCGGGGCGCGACTCCGCCAGCTGGGCGGCCGTCTGCCTCCAGGTGAGGGGCTGCGGCCGGGGCTCGTGGAGCAGATACCGCTGGCCGAGGACGACGACCGCGAGCTTCTCCTCGTCGGTGAGCACCCATACGCGGGGCGGGCGGGTGACATCCCCGGGCAGGGCCACCGGCCGCTCGGTCTCGGGGCCGCTGACGAAGACCTCCAGCAGATGCTCACGGTCGCGCGAGCCCCGGACGAACAGCGGGGTGTAGCCGGTCTCGAGGGGCAGTGGCTCCTCGCCCGTGAAGAGCAGCCGGGACGGGAACCGGAGCGGCAGCCGGCCGTTGTTGGCGACCCACCAGCGGCCGTGGCGGTGGGTCAGTCTGCCCTGACAGCGGCTGACCTGGGGGTCGTCCTCGCCCACACAGATGTGCACCTCGGGGCGGTTCCGTCCGAAGAGCAGCTCACGGCCGTCGCCGGGGCCTAGGGTCATGCCACCGGTCAGCGCGAGGGCGAAGGCGGTGCCCGGCACCGGCGCGGTCACCCCGCGGGCCAGGCTGCCGTGCGCGGCGGGCAGCGGACGACCGTCTGCGGCGGGACGGCTGGTGGCCGGACGGCCGGTGGCGGGGCGACGGGCGGCGGGTGCCCGCCCGGTGGCGGGGCGGTCGCTGCCGGGAGGTGTTGTGGTCATGATGCCGGGAGTTTCTTCGCGGCCGTGGCGGCGAGCGCCTTGGCGGTCTCGCAGAGCTTTTCGGTGGACTCGGGCCCGTAGACGTTCAACGACATGAACTCGACGGTGTCGTCACCGAGGGAGTTGCGGTACGAGCGGTGCAACATCCGGACCAGGCATGAGTCGTCGTCCCATTCGTTCGGCGACACGGAGCTCCGCTTGCCGGCGATGACCGCCCGCTGTCCGTCGTCCGTGGTGAACTGGTTGTCCCGGTTGAACACCACCTTCACCCCCGCGTCGCCCGAGCCGTCCGTCCACTCGCACTGCCAGTCCCCGAAGCCGGGGTCGCGGTCCGCCACCCGGACACCGGCGATCCGCTTGAGCTCATCGCTGTTCAGCAGCCGGCATGCGTGCCCCCGCAGCAGGGAGCTCGCCACCGGCCGCCCGGAGCGCCGGGGGACCTGGCCGCGGTCCAGCACACTGACCACGTAGTCGGTGGCGGCGTCGCCCAGTTGGCAGGGGTCAGGCGCCGGGGTGTCGAGCCGCTCGGTGATGATCCAGATCTGCTTTCGGTCGGCGGACGCGATGTTCCGCAGGCACTCGTCCCCATCGCGCTGGTACGCGCCGACGGTGACATTGCCGACCCTCCTGGTGGGCACATCGCCACCCGGCTCCGGCGGATCGGAGCTGAAGTTGAGCTGGACGTCGGCGATGTCATCGCCGCTTTCGCCCTGCAGCAGGACATCACAGCGATCGATCTCGCCGTAGTCCGGGTCGAGCACGGTCTCGCCGAAGCGGCTGAGCGAGGCGGGGTTGAGCAACGTACAGGGATCGGCGGTCCGCGCGTCGCCTATGGTGCCGGCCGGGCCCGTCCGGGCCGGCGAGTCGGCCGTACCGGACGCGCCACGCCCGCCGTCCTTCCCGGACCCGCGGCTCTCGTCGGAGCGCCCGTCACCCCAGGGGCCGAAGAGGGTGGCCCAGGCCACCAGGACCGCGGCGGTGCCCAGCGCGGCCGCGGTGATGACCACCCGGCGGCTCGGGCGGCGCCACAGCCCTCGGACGGACGGCGGCACCAGCCGCATCGTGAAGGGCGTGCGGTCCAGCGTGTCACCGTCGTGTGGGTCCTCGAGGCCCTCGAGGTCCTCGATCCGCGGGGACGACGGGGCGACCCGCCGCAGCAGCCGTACGGCCTGGTCGGCGGCGGGGCGCCGCCTCGGCTCCAGATCCAGCAGCCTGGTGAGCGCGTCCACCAGCGGACCGGCCCGGTGCGGGGTCTCGATATAGCCCTCGATGGCCCGCGCCACATAGGCCATGGGATGCGATGCCTCGCCGTACGGGGACCGCCCCTCGATCGCCGCGTAGAGCGTCGCGCCCAGTGAGAAGACATCGGACTTCCGGTCGGCCGCCTCTCCCCTGGCCACCTCGGGCGGCAGATACGGCGGTTTGCCACGCACCCCGCCCGTCTGGGTCATGGTGGCCTCGCTCCACAGCGCCCGGGAGATGCCGAAGTCGGTCAGCTTGGCGACCCCGTCCTCGGTGATCAGGACGTTCTCCGGGGTGACATCGCCGTGCACCACGCCCTCGGCGTGCGACTTCGCCAGCGCGGCGGCGATCTGGCAGCCGATGGAGGCCGCCTCCTCCGGGGGGAGCGCGACCCGGCCGCGCACCATGTCCGCGAGGCTGCCCCCGGACACGTACTCCATGACGATCCAGCAGATCTCGCCCTCGTCCACGAAGTCGAACACCGAGACGATGTGCGGATGGTGCAGCCGTGCGGCGTTGCGCGCCTCGTTGGTCAGGCGCGCCACCGCGCGGTCGTCGTCCGGACGCGCACACTTCACCGCGACCTGGCGGTCCAGCAGTTCATCGTGGGCCCGCCAGACGATGCCCATCCCGCCTCTCCCGATGGGCTCCTGGAGGAGATATCGGTCGGCGACCTTGTCACCGGCCTCCGCCATCACCCGCACCCCCGCTACCCCGCTTCATCACCCGTCACGTTCCAGTGTCGCCACGGAGAGTACTTGCCCGCGAGGTCAGTGGGTAGCGCTACCGGTGGATAGCCCCGGAAAGAGGGAAGCCTCCGGCGCACGACGGTCGCTTCGCGAGCGGGGTGTCAGGGGGCCGGGGTGGAGCGCCGGCACCGGCGCTCCACATCCTTCACCAAATACCCTTTCACCTCACGATTTCTTCCTTGACGACGATGTGGCCGGAGTCGGGATCGAGGACTCCGCCGAGCCGGGAGTACGCGCCGTCGGTCAGGTCCAGACACTTGGGCACGGACGGCGTCCAGCCGAAGGTGCCGCGGTCGTTGACGCGCACGACCAGTGATCTGCCGTTGGCCACGTTGGTGACCTTCACCTTGGTGCCGAACGGCAGCTGCGGGCTACGGCTCAGGGAGGTGGCGGCGGTGTCCGCGTTGTTGTCGAAGAGTTCGCCGCTGGCGGTGTAGGCGCCGGGCGGTATGTAGCCGTAGTGCGTGGCCCAGCAGTTCTGCCCGGGCGGCGGGGTGTCGCTGGTGGCCGCGGTGCTCGTCGGGGCGACGGTCACTACGGCGGTCAGTGCGGCGGCTCCGACCGCCAGTCGGCCGATCAGCGTTGCCTTGCGCATGGCGGAGGACCTCGTTTCGGTTGTCGTGGTGTGGGGTGGTGTGAGTGGTGTGAGTGGTGTGAGCGCGAGTGGCCTTGTCTCAGCCGGCCGCGCGATAGGCGGTGCCGATCTGGTTGGGCGTCGCGCCGTTGTAGAGACCGGTGCCGCCGCGGTCCGCGGAGAGCGTGAACCACGCGTACCGCTGGACGAAGGACAGGCCCTGCAGCATGGCGGTGGACTTCTTCACGAACGCGGCCTGCTGGGCCGGGGTCGGATACCTCGGGGTACCGCTCGAGAAGTCGATCAGCGCGTATTCGGTGAGCCAGATCGGCTTCTGGTAGCGGTTGTGGGTGGCCTGGAGATAGCCGCGCAGCTGTTCGGTCGCGCGGGTGGCGTCGAAGTCGGCGCCGTACCAGTGCAGGGGGATGAAATCGACCTTGTAGCCGCGGTCGGCGGCGCCCTTCATGAAGCGGTCGAGCCAGCCACCGGCGACATCGCCGCCGTAGGCCACCGCGGGCGCGCCGAGCCGCATACCGGTCGACTGGAGCCGGGGCCACAGGTCGAGTGCCCTGGCGACGGTCATATTGGCCTGGCCCGCCATGTCCGGTTCATTGAAGCCGAGCAGGGTCGTGCCCTGGCTCTTGGCCTGGTTGAGTTCGGCGTCGGTCACCGAGCCGGGACCCCAGATCATGGGCACGAATTCGACCCCGGCCGGGGGCTGGATCTGCTGCTTGCCCGAGGCCCAGGTGTAGAACCAGCCGACCTTGGCATCGGACATCGCCGCCGTGACCCCGTTGAACTTCCAGGCGCTGACCCCCTTCTTCTGCACGGCGGCGGTGGATGCCTCGGCGCTCACCGCGGCGGTGGACGCCTCGGCGCTCGCCCGGCCTCCCGCGGTCAGCGCGGCCGGACCCGCCAGGAGTGCGGCGAGAACGCTTCTCCTTCTCATGGTCACGCCCCCGCGTTGAAGGTGATGGTGAAGCCACTGCACTTGCCGCAGTTCTGCATCACCTGGTTGCCGGGCTCCTGGTCCTGCTTGGAGTAGGCGTACGCCTTGGGACACCGGGAGGCGATCGCGTTGCTGTACGGCGTCTTGACGTCCCGGTTGGGGTTGGTGCACAGCATCGGTGTGCCGTCCGGCCAGCGGGTGAGGTTGGCGGCCGGGCAGAACGGCAGCAGGTTCTGTGTGCAGCCCTGGGTGCCGCAACCTCCGCCACCGGCGGGGTTGTTGGGGGCGATCGTGATGGGGTTGGAGAACGCGTTGACGTAGCTCACGTTGTACCAGGGAGCGAGCGTGTCCTTGGTGTCGAAATTGAACTCGGCGAGGCTGACGGGCTGCTCGCCCAGCTCACAGCGGTCGGCGAACTTGCCGCAGTCCCCCACCTCGCAGTGGAAGGTGCTGCCCGAGGCGCCGGTGCATCCCAGACGGGCGAAGAACTTTCCACGCCAGTGGCCGGGGTCGGCGTTCTCGGGGATCGTCACCGACGCCGACTGTCCGGGTTCCAGGATGGGCAGTTTGGCGAATTGCTTGGATCCATCGGCGTTGACCGCGCTGCCGATCCACACCTTCCGTCCGGTGTGATTGACGAAGGTCACCGTGTGGTTGGCGGCGAGAGTGGTCTTGGCCCCGGCGGGTGCGTTGCGGGTCGGCATCGCCACGCTCGTGGCCGCGCTCGTCCCCGCGGTCGGCAGCAGGGCCGCCAGCACCACCAGTGCCGCGGCGGCCAGGCCGATCAGCGTTCTGCGCATGACTCCTCCGTGGGAAGGGTGCTCAGCAGGTCAGATTGGCGCCCGGGGCGACGCCGAGGAGGCTGGTGAACTTCTTGTAGAGGTTGACCCGGTCCTGCATCTGGGCGGGGTTGGCCCCGTTGCACTCCAGCGCGCCGTTGATGGCGCGTATGGTCTGGCCGAATCCGGCGCCGGTGGTCATGGCCTTGTGTGCGGGCATGGAGCCGGGCCCGGACTGGGTGGTCCAGTACCAGAGCGCGGTCTTCCAGGAGATGACGGCGTCCGTCCGCACCAGGCCCGGCTTGTTGAGCAGATTGACGCCCAGCGCGTCGCCCGCCGCCTTGTAGTTGAAGTTCCAGCTGAGCTGGATCGGCCCGCGCCCGAAGTACGCGGCCTTCCCTGCCGGACATCCGTAGGGGCGCGTCGTGTCGCAGTACTTCGGGTAGTTGGAGGTGTCCTGCTCCACGATGTGGCGGAGGCCACCGGTCTCATGGCTCACGTTGGCCAGAAAGGCCGCCGCCTCCCGCTTCTTGACCGTCCCGGTACCTGTCCTGGCGAAGCCGGGGAACCGGTTCATCGCGCTGACCAGCGCGTCATACGTGTAAAACGCGTTCTTGTTCGGAAACATCCGCTGGTACTGGGCCCGGCTCACCACGAAGCCGGCGGCCGGCGCCCGGACCGACGACGAGTCCCGCGCCGTGGCGGAGGCCGCGTCAGCGGCCGAAGGGGGAAGCGCAAGCGCCGATATACCGGCCGCCGCCGTCGCGGCCGTGGCCACGAGGGCACGTCTTATGGGCATGTCTCATCTCTCTTTGGTGGCGGATCTCTTTCGTGGCGGAACATTCGGATGCCACCGCGCCGATGACGCACGGGGACGCGCTCTTCGGGCAGTCATCGGGCGTGGCGACGCACGGGCGACGCGCCGCCGCCCTTGGGGCGGGAGGCCCGTGGGAAGGTGCCGCGTGATGGCGCGGCGGGAAAGGTGCTACGGAAAACTGGTGAATCCACTAGATGTCATGCGCCGCGGCCCTGCCACGGCGGACCGGGGCTCGGTCCGCTCAGACCCTTCGTGGCCGCGACCTGAGGGGGCACACGAAGGAAAAGATTGTCACGATCATGACAATCTCCCAGATCAGACACAGGCTCTGCGGCCCGGTCCGTCCATAATCGGCCCAGCGACGGCGTGGCCACCGCGGCGGCCGACACCCCTGAGACGGGACGTCCATTCACGGGGAACTCTCCGAGGTCCGGCCCCGGATGACGACTTCCACCCGAGGCGCTCTCAAGAGCTGACGGGCCCCATGACACCGCCCCCGAACATATATGTCAATGGTCTGTACCAAAACCGGCAGGTGTCATCCCACGCCACGCGGGCGTCATCCCCCGCCACGCGGGTGTCACCCCACGCCGCTGGGGCGGAACTGGACGCTGATGCGTGGGCCGGTGGCGCGGGAGGATTTGGGTATGGCGTGTTCCCACGTCCGCTGGCAGGAGCCGCCCATCACCAGCAGGTCGCCGTGGCCGAGCGGCCGCCGCATGGCCTTGCCGCCGCCACGTGGGCGCAGCAGCAGGTCCCGGGGCGTGCCCACGGACAGGATGGCCACCATGGTGTCCTCGGTCCTGCCGCGGCCGATGCGGTCGCCGTGCCAGGCCACGCTGTCCCGGCCGTCGCGGTAGTAGCACAGCCCGGCCGTGGTGAAGGGCTCCCCCAGCTCGGTGGCGTAGTACGTGGAGAGCGCCTCCCGGGCCTCGGCCAGGACGGAGTGCGGCAGCGGATCCTCGGCTCCGTAGTAGGCGAGCAACCGTGGGACGTCCACCACCTGCTCGTACATGTGCCGCCGCTCGGCCTTCCAGGGGACCTCGGCGACGAGCTGGGCGAAGAGGTCGTCCGCTCCCCTCAGCCACCCGGGCAGCAGATCGATCCAGGCCCCGGCCCCGAGCTCGGTCCGGTGCGTACCGCGCAGCGAGCCGAGACCGATGCCATCGGTCTGGCCGAAGAGCGAACCCTGGAGGTACGTACCCATATGTGCAGCGTACCCGCGTAATCGAGCAAGCGTTCTACTGGTGAACCCGGGCGGATGCGCCCATGGCCGCTTCGGCGACAACACCGCAGGTCAGTGGCCGGTCGCCGGGGAACAGCGGCAAGGGCGACATCATTCGAGCCGTCGCGCGACACTTGGCCTGACGCGTTGCTCCCCGTCCAGGCCGGGGGTCGGCCCATGACCATGCGCACACCACGTGGCACATCCCGTGGCACATCGCGTGGCACACCACCACGCACACCGTGTCCGGCGCCCTCCCGGCCACCGGGGCTGGGGCCCAGGACCTGGGCCCAGGTGCCGCGCCGGTCCCGGCAGGTGCTGGTGGTGACCGGCCACGACCGGAACTCACCGGTGTCCACGGCGATCCTGTACGAGCACACCGAGGCCGGGTGGCGGGCCGGGGCGAGCCGGGCGGCGCACAACGCGCTCCACGGCTGGACCGACGACCACCGGGAAGGCGATCTGCGCTCCCCGATCGGCGTCCACACCCTCACGGACGCCGGCGGACGGCTCGCCGACCCCGGAACCCGGCTGCCCTACGAGCGGTCGGCCCGCTTCACCACGAGCGGTACGGGCTTCGAAGGCGAGCCCCTGTCCGGCTCGTTCGACCACGTGATCGCCATCGACTACAACCGCCGGCCCGGCACCTCCCCCCTGGACCGGACCCGCCCCCTCGGCCCGGACCGGGGCGGCGGCATCTGGCTGCACATCGACCACGGCGGCCCCACACGCGGCTGTGTCAGCCTCTCGGAGGGCGCCATGAGGGAGTTGCTCCGGGCGCTGGACCCTGACCGCGAGCCCGTCGTCGTCATGGGCGACGCGGCTTCACTGGAGCGCTGAGGGCCGGGCCATCCACGGGACCACTTCCCGGGCCATTTCCCGGGCCATTTCCCGGGCCGCTTCCCAGGCCACCTCCCGGGCCGCTTCCCAGGTCACTCCGAGAAGCGGCCGCGGTGGGCACGGCGGGTCAGCGGCTCGGCGATGGCCTCCACCAGCCAGTCCAGTTCGGTCTGATGGGCCCGTACCGGGTTGCGCAGGACGCCGACCCCCTCGATGGAGATCTCCACCACGTCCCCGGCGCGCAGGGTGAAATCGAGGGCGGGCACGATGCCGGTGCCGGTGGACAGCACGGCGCCGTCGGGGAAGGGCTGGGAGCGCCACAGGTGGTCCACCAGCCCCTGCGGGGTGCGATGGAACGCGGCGGTCGAGGTGGCCGCCCGGTACGCCGCCTCGCCGTCGCGCCACACCGCCATGGTGATGTCCAGCGCGTCGGGCGCGTCGATCTCCCAGGCGGGCACGATGGCCGAGGACACGGCGGCGCTTCCGGCGTAGATCTTGGCCTGCGGGAGGTAGAGCGGGTTCTCGCCCTCGATGGACCGTGAGCTGACGTCGTCGGCGACCAGATAGCCGACGGTCTCGCTGTGCCGGTTGAGGACCAGCGCCAGTTCGGGCTCGGGGACGTTCAGCTCGGAGTCGTCGCGCACGGCGATCGGCTCGCCGTCGGTCACCACCCGCCACGCCGGGGACTTGAAGAACAGCTCCGGGCGCTCGGCGTCGTAGATCCGCTCGTACACCGACCGCTCGGTGCTCTCCTCCACCCTGGCCTCGCGCGAGCGTTCATACGTCACCCCCGCCGCCCACAGCTCCATCAGCCCGTCCAGCGGCGGCAGCGGCAGGACGTCCCGCTCATGGGCGGCGGCCGGGCCGGACGCGGTGTTCTCCACCAGGGCCCGCAGCTCCAACGTGGGCAGCCGCAGCAGTTCGGCGATGAGCGGCGCACCGGGGAAGGCCCGGATCCCGCCGGCGTCGTCGGCCACTCCGGTCCGGACCGTCCCGGCCTCATCGGCGAAGCGCACGATGCGTGTCATCTGTCGTCCTCTCCTCTCGTGACGGTGTGGTCGGTGCTCCTGCCCGGCGGAGGGTGGTGGCCGGGTTCATCGGACCTCCCTGCGGACCACACTGTCTCGCGGAAACATCTGACCTGTGGAACGTAGGTGCCATCTGCAGCCTTTGACAAGGCCTCAACAACCACGAGCTTTCCTCCAGGTGACCCTTGGCGACCACAGCAGACATCTGACATGTTGGTCGGCGTTGCTCGCTTTCCCTCGCCCTTTTGCCCCCAGGAGCGCGTGCCATGACCCTTCGTGTCGTTGACGTCGAGACCATCGATGTCCGCTTCCCGACCTCCCAGCACCTCGACGGCTCCGACGCCATGAACGAGGCACCGGACTACTCGGCGGCGTACGTGGTGCTCAAGACCGCCGATGACGCCCCCTCCGGCCGAGGGGGAGCGGAGTCCGCGCCCACCGCCGAACCCCTGGCGGGCCATGGCTTCACCTTCACCATCGGCCGTGGCAACGACCTGGCGGTGCGGGCGGCGCGCGCCATCGGGGAGCGGGCCATCGGCCTGTCCGTGGCGGAGATCACCGGCGATCTGGGCGCCTTCTCACGCCATCTGCTGGGCGACAGCCAGCTGCGCTGGCTCGGCCCGGACAAGGGCGCCATCCACCTGGGCAGCGCCGCGGTCATCAACGCGGCCTGGGACCTCGCCGCCCGGCGGGCGGGCAAACCCGTGTGGAAGCTCCTCACCGGCCTCTCGCCCCGGCAGGTGGTCGACCTGGTGGACTGGCGCTACCTCAAGGACGCGCTCACCCCCGAGGCCGCCCTGAAGATGCTCGAATCCCGCGCCGGGGGCCGCGCCGAACGCGAGGCGTACGTCCGCGAGCACGGATACCCCGCGTACACCACCAGCGCGGGCTGGCTCGGATACGACGACGCCAAGCTGGCCCGGCTCTGTCAGGAGGCCGTGGACCAGGGCTGGAACTCGGTGAAGCTGAAGGTGGGCGCCGATCTGGCGGACGACATCCGGCGCTGCCGTATCGCCCGCGATGTCATCGGGCCGGACCGCCGGCTGATGATCGACGCCAATCAGACCCTGGGCGTGGCGGAGGCGGTCTCCTGGGCCGAGGCGCTCCGGGAGTTCGACATCTGGTGGTTCGAGGAGCCCACCAGCCCCGATGACATCCTCGGACACGCGGCCATCGCCCGGCGGATCGACCCGATCCGGGTGGCCACCGGCGAACACGCCCACAACGCCGTGATGTTCAAGCAGTTCCTCGCGGCCGACGCGATCGGCGTCTGCCAGATCGACGCCTGCCGCCTGGCCGGTGTCAACGAGGCGGTGGCCGTTCTGCTGCTGGCCGCGGCGTACGACGTGCCGGTGTGCCCGCACGCCGGCGGGGTCGGCCTGTGCGAGCTGGTCCAGCATCTGTCGATCTTCGACTATGTGGCCGTCAGCGGTTCCATGGACGACCGCGTCATCGAGTACGTCGACCATCTCCACGAACACTTCCACGACCCGGTCCGCATCCGTGGCTCGCGCTATCTCGTCCCCGAGGCACCCGGCTACAGCGCCCGGATCCGGCGGGAGACCCTGGAGACCTACCGCTACCCCGACGGACCGGTCTGGAGCCGCCGCGGCTGAGTGGCATCCTGGTCGCCATGTCCACCAATCCAGACCGCTCCGGCCCCGGCGGCGACGGTGTCCCCGCCGCCGGGAGCAGTGTCGTCGACATAGCCATCGACCGGCTGCGCAAGCGCATCGAGAGCGGTGAGTTCACGCCCGGCCACCGGCTGCCGCCGGAGGCGGTGCTGGCGAGCGAGCTCGAACTCTCCCGCCCGTCGCTGCGGGAGGCGGTCCGCGCCCTGGCGATGGCCGGGGTCCTGGACGTACGCCGCGGCGACGGCACGTTCGTCACCGATCTGCGCCCCGACCGGCTGCTGCGCGCCCTCGGCAGCTTCCTGGACCTGGCCCAGGACACCGGTCTGAACGAGATGCTGGAATGCCGCAAGGTCCTGGAGCCGGGCGCCACCGCGCTGGCCGCGACCCGCGTCGACGAGGCCGCTCTCGACCGGCTCCAGGAGCGGATCGAGCGGATGCGCGGTCTGCGGGACCCGGAGGAGCTGGTCCACGAGGACATCGCCTTCCACGCCGACATCGTCGCCGCGTCCGGCAACCGCACCCTCGCCTCCCTGGCCGACTCGGTCACCCAGCGCACCGCCCGGGCCCGCATCTGGCGCGCCCTGGTCAAGTCCGATGTGCTGTCCTGGACCCACCAGCAGCACATGGACATCTACACCGCGCTCCGCGCCCATGACAGCCTGGCCGCGTTCACCGCGGCCAGCCGGCATGTGGGCGATGTGGAGCTGTGGGTCCGCGACCGGCTGGACGCGGTGCGCGAGCGCCGCTGACCATGCGGGAGGGGTGGTCCTCTCCTTGGACCGCCGCTGACCATGCGGGAGGGGTGGCCCTCCCCTTGGACCGCCGCTGACCACGCGGGAGGGGTGACCCTCCCCTTTGGACCGCCGCCGACCACGTGGCGGTGAGCCCTCCGCGGATCAGATGTCGCGCCGTACGAGAAAGCCCAGCAGGGTGCGCAGTTCCGCGCTCGCCCGGGGCGCGAGCGGCAGGCTCTCCAGGCATGTCTCCACGGCCGCGATGTGGCGGTCGGCCTCCTCCAGGGCCGCGGAGCGGCCACCGGCCTGCTCGACCAGGGCGGCGGCCCGGCGCGTGGTGGCGTCGTCCGGGGTGTCCGGGAACTCCTCCAGCAGCGTGGCCAGCCGCGCGGCGGCCGGGGCGCCGGGGCCGCGGGTGCTCAGCGCGGCGAGCACGGGGAAGGTCTTCTTGCGCTGCCGCAGATCGCGGTGGACGGGTTTGCCGGTGACCGCGGGATCGCCCCAGATGCCCAGCAGATCGTCCACCACCTGGAATGCCACGCCCATGTGCCGTCCGGCCCGGTCCAGGGCGGCCACGGTGGGCTCCGGCGCCCCGGCGAGCGCGGCGCCCAGGGCGGCGGCGCAGCCGAGCAGCGCGCCGGTCTTGTGCTCGGCCATCGTGCGGTACTCCTCCGGCCCCACCGCCTCGGGTCCCGTCCAGGGGCGCGACTCGAAGAGCAGGTCATCCGCCTGGCCGCGGACGAGGTCGCCCAGCGCCGCGCTCAGCTGCCGCACGGCGGCCGCGGCTCCGGCGCCGTCCACGCCGGCCAGCGCCTCCACGGCCAGCGCGAACAGGGCGTCACCGGCGAGCACGGCCGGGCCGGTCCCGTACGCCTTCCACACGGTGGGGCGGGTGCGGCGGGTCTGGTCACCGTCCATGATGTCGTCGTGCAGCAGTGAGAAGGTGTGCACCAGCTCCACCGCCACCGCTCCGGCGACCGCCGACTCACCGGATGCCCCGGCCGCCTCCGCGCACAGCACGGCCAGGGCCTGCCGCACCCCCTTGCCGCCCGATCCCTCGGCAGGCGTACCGCCCACATCGCACCAGCCGAACGAGTACGCGGCCATCTCGGCCACCCACGGGTGCAGCCGCCCGACCGTGTCGGCCAGCGCGGGGCGCACCAACTCCCGGCAGCGGCCCAGGATTTCGCCTGCGGTGGCGGTGGTCTCCTCGGCCCCGAGGAGCTCGGGGAACTCGGGGAACGTCGTCGTCACAGCGCCACCTCCAGGACCTCCGTGAGGCCGAACTCCTCGCGGGCCCGGTCCACCATCCGGCGGGCGTGCCGCAGCCCGATCCGCTCCAGCACACCGGCCAGTTCGGACAGGTCATCGGCGGTTTCGGCACGGTCGCGGCCCAGCCGGGCCAGGGACTTGATGAGCCCGAGCCGGGCGAGGCCCTCGCCACGCGGCTCGCTCATGTCGCGGAACTCGTCCAGGGCTCGCTGGTACATCGCGCGGGCCGCCTCATAACGGCCCGCGCGGTAGAGCACATTGCCGCGCATCTTGTGGTTGTAGGCCAGCGCGCTCACCAGGTTCATCTCGCGGCAGGTCAGTTCGGCCTCGGAGAGCAGCTCCAGCGCGCGCTCCACGTCCCCGTCACGTACGGAGACGATGTCGGCCATGCCCCGCAGCGCCCATGCGTGTCCGCGCCGGTCCTCGGCCTTCGCCGCTATCTCCGCGGCCTCCTCGAACATCGCGTAGGCCGAGTCGTACGACCCGGTGTTGCGGTGCATCTGGGCGATGCCCTCGAGCGCCCAGACGGTGTGGCGTGCCTCGCCGCGTTTCCGTGCCTCGGCGAGGAGTCGCTCGTGCAGCGCGCCCACGGCGTCGTAGTCGCCCTGGATACGGCCGGTCTCCGCCATCCCGGCCAGTGAGTAGCCACGGACGACGATGTCCCCGCCGCGCTCGCCGAGGTCGGCCGCGAGGCCGAGCAGCCGCCACGCCAGCGCCAGCGCGCCCCGCTGCCGGGCGAGGGTGCCTCCGCTCCACAGCGCCCATGCCATCGCGCCGAGGTCCCCCGCCGCGCGGGCCGCGCGGTAACTGGCCTTCCACTCGCGGTCGGCCTCGCCCACCTGCCCCAGCCTCCGGTGCGCCTCGGCGACCGCGAGCCCCGCGCGGGCCGCCTCGCCCGGGGAGCCGCCCCGCTCGGCCGCCCGCAATTGCTCGGTGCCCGCCGCCAACACCTCGACCAGGGACGAGTTCACGGACAGGGTGGTGAGGGAGCCCTGGTACTCAGGGGCGAATGCCTTGCCGTACATGGATGCCTTTCCGTCTGTTGTTCCCAGGAAGCGCACGCCTCTATGCACCGAGTGCATACACCGGGTGTATGCACCCCATGTATACACGGTGTGTATAGAAGCCGGGAAACCGGCCCCATCAGGGGCACCGATGTTGTGCGTCCGTTGTCGATCTAGACGCGATCGGACCCGGAGAGGTTCACCGCCCGGCTCCGTCGATGGCAAAAAACCTTATGGACCTGGTCTGGTCTGCGCCCCCGCCACTTCGCGCTCGATCCAACGGCAGATCACGTCGACCACATAGGCCCGCTCCGCGCGACTCAGTTCCCGCCCCTTGGGGATCTCGTGCCAACGCTGAAGACAGCTACGGCAGCAGGTGGCCGTCGCGTGCTGGGCGACGAACACGGGGTGGCCGCGATAGGGCGTCTGCTTGCCGTCCCTGTAGGGCGCGGCGGGGGCCAGCCGCTTGGCGATCAGGTCGTAGGCGTGCCAGCGCAACGTCGACGGTCCGCTCAGCTCGGCCGTGGCCCGATCGCGACCGCGCAGATGGAACTTCGCGCGGAACGGATGGCGCGCGATGGCGGCCAGCCGCTGGTCGAGCGACTCGGGGCTCGGACCGGACGAATCAGGCGCCGGACCGGACGAGTCGGACGTCGGCTCGGACGAGTCAGGCATCGGCTCGGACGAGTCAGGCGTCGGGTCGGACGAGTCAGGCGTCGGGTCGGACATGGAAGGCTCCCGGAGACGAAGGCGTCGGTCCAGGTTCCCATTCGGTCCAGTCCAGCTTCCCATTCGGTCCAGGATCCGTCAGGAGGGGTGCCGGACCGCCCGCCACTCCGGCGCGAGCACCGACCAGATCTCCATGTCATGCCGCTTGCCCCGGTGCAGACGGCCCTCCCGCAGCACACCGTCCTTGGTCATCCCGAGCCGCCGGGCCACGGCGATGCTGGCCTCGTTCGCGGTCGCCGCCCACCACTCCACGCGGTGGATGCCCCGCTCCTCGACGGCCCAGTCGATGATCACGCGCGTGGCGCGGGTCACCAGTCCCTTGCCCACCGCCGACGGCTCCAGCCAGCAACCCGCCTCCGCCGTGCGCTGTTCGACGTCCATCGTGCGGAAGAGGACCCCGCCGACCAGTTTGCCGTCCGTCCAGATGCCGTGGATCCGTCCGGCGTCGGCCGCCGCCTTGTCCGCGTACCCCTGGAGGAACGCCCGGGCCGACTCCAGGTCGGCCGCGGCGTCCGCCAGTGCGATGTGCCGCCCGATGAACTCCCGTCCCCGGTCCATATGGGCGAGGAACTCCTCGGCCTGCCACGGCTCCAGCGGGCGCAGCTCCGCGCCGTCCTCGCCCAGGGGTATCGCGTACATCGTCACCTTCCACCGTCCGAACCAGCGCGCCCAGTACGGGGGATCCTCTCACCGAAGGGCCGTCCGCGCGTTTCCTTTTGTACCTACTAGTATGTAGGGTCATGTCCATGGACACCCGGGAACGACTCATCGCGAGCACCCGTGAGCTGCTGTGGGAGCGCGGCTATGTGGGCACGAGCCCGAAGGCGATCCAGGAGCGCTCCGGAGCGGGCCAGGGCAGCATGTACCACCACTTCCGCGGCAAGCCCGACCTGGCGCTCGCCGCGATCAGCCGCAGCGCCGAGGAGCTGAGGGGCAGGGCGGAGGCCGAGTTCGGCGGCCCCGGCACCGTGGTCGAGCGGATCACCGCCTATCTGCGGCGGGAGCGGGACGCGCTGAAGGGGTGCCCGGTCGGTCGTCTCACCCAGGACCCCGATGTGATGGCGGATCCGGAGCTGCGCCGACCGGTCGAGGAGACCTTCGCCTGGCTCACCGACCGGCTGGCCGGGCTGCTGGCGGAGGGCCGGACGAGCGGCGAGCTCGGCACCGGGCTCGACCCGGTGGCCACCGCCACCGCGCTGGTCGCGGTGTTGCAGGGCGGCTATGTGCTGGCTCGCGCCGCCGACTCGGCCGAGGTGTACGCCCGGGCGATGGACGGGGCGCTCGGCCTGCTCACCGCCCATGTCCGCTGAGCCCCTGGCCTTCCCTCAATCCCTCGCCACCCCTCGCCCGAACGGGAGCCCCCGACATGCCCTTCGTCCGCATCGACGCGCTACGGGCCGACGCCGACCGGCTCGACGCGCTCGGCCGCGCCGTACACGACGCGCTGGTGGAAACCATCGGCTTCCCGCCCAACGACCGGTTTCAGGTCCTCACCAGCCATGACGGCACCAGCGGCACGCTGCGCTATGACGACTACCTCGGTGTGCCGCGCGACGACGGCATCGTCTGCATCGCCCTCACGATGCGCTCGGGGCGCACACCGGCACAGAAGCAGGCGCTGTACCGGCGGATCGCCGAGCTCGCCGAGGAGTACGCGGGGACCGAGCCGCGGAACGTGTTCATCACCCTGACCGAGAACGAGTCGGCCGACTGGTCGTTCGGACACGGGGTGGCGCAGTACGTCGAGGGATGAGACGTCGCCATCGGGTCCGGTATGGCGAGAATCCGTTGGCTTCTGTCATTTCAGCCCCTGGGTGATCTTCTCCCGGCTCCCTAGCGTGGTGCGGGCACTGCCCGCCCCACGCCCGGAAGGAGACGCTGGTGCCTGCCACGTTCGAAAGGGAGCCGGACGCCACCCGATGACCAAGATCCTGCTCTCCCTGCACGTCCTGGCCGCCATTGTCGCGATCGGCCCCGTCACCGTAGCGGCCAGCATGTTCCCGCCCGCGGCCCGCAACGCCCACGCGGCCGCCGGCGAGGGCCAGGCGGACCTGGGCACGGTCCGGCTGCTGCACCGCATCTGCCGCGTCTACGCCACGATGGGCCTGGCCGTCCCCGCCTTCGGCTTCGCCACGGCCGCCGTGATGGGCGTCCTCGACAGCGGCTGGCTCACCGCCTCCATCGCCCTGACGGCCGCGGCCGCCGGTGTCCTGGTCGCCTTCGTCCTGCCCCGCCAGGGCGAACTCCTCGACACCCTCGGTGCGAGCAAGGCCCTTGAGCGGTCCGACACCGCCCAACTGGCCATGTTCACAGGCGTGTTCAATCTGCTGTGGGCGACGGTGACCATCCTCATGATCGTCCGCCCGGGCTCGACCACCGGAGCGTGACCCCGCCCCCTCTCCCGCGCTGTGGCTTGAAGCCGGTCACTGCGCGGGATCCGGCCATTGGCGCGCGATAATGATCGGAAGCGCCGGGGCGGAAACAGGAGGCGGTGCAGGACATGCACGGTGAGTACAAGGTGCCGGGCGGCAAGCTGGTCGTCGTGGATCTGGAGGTCCACGACGGCGCGCTGCGCGAGGTGCGGGTGGCGGGCGACTTCTTCCTGGAACCGGACGAGGCGCTGCACGCCATCGACCGGGCCCTGGAGGGCGCGCCCGCCGACGCGGACGCACAGGCGCTCGCCGCCCGAGTCAAGGCGGGGCTGCCCGCCGACACCGTGATGTTCGGCTTCTCCCCCGAGGCCGTCGGCATCGCGGTGCGGCGGGCGCTGGCCCGTGCCACCGACTGGACGGACTACGACTGGCAGCTGATCCACGAGGGGCCGCAGGACCCGGCGCTGCACATGGCCCTGGACGAGGTGCTGACCGACGAGGTCGCCGCCGGACGGCGGCCACCCACACTGCGGGTGTGGGAGTGGGGCAGCCCGGCCGTCATCATCGGCAGCTTCCAGTCCCTCCGCAACGAGGTGGACCCCGCGGGTGCGGCCCGCCACGGAGTCACGGTGGTGCGGCGCATCTCCGGTGGCGGCGCCATGTTCGTGGAGGCCGAGAACACCATCACCTACTCCCTTTCCGTACCGGCCTCGCTCGTCTCCGGCCTGTCATTCGCCGACTCCTACGCCTACCTCGACGACTGGGTTCTGACCGCGCTCGGCGACATGGGCATCAAGGCCTGGTACCAGCCCCTCAACGACATCGCCTCCGAGGAAGGCAAAATCGCCGGTGCCGCGCAGAAGCGCCTGGCCAGCGGTGCCGGCGCGGTGCTGCACCACGTGACGATGGCGTACGACATCGACGCCGGCAAGATGCTCGATGTGCTGCGCATCGGCAAGGAGAAGCTGTCCGACAAGGGCACCGAGAGCGCCAAGAAGCGCGTCGATCCGCTGCGCCGCCAGACCGGTCTGCCACGCGGCGAGATCATCGACCGCATGCTCACCTCCTTCCGCGCCCGCTACGGCCTCGCCCAGGGGCGCGTCACCGAGGAGGAGATGGCACGCGCCGAGGAACTCGCCCTCACCAAGTACACCAGCGAAGAGTGGACAGCGCGGGTGCCATAGGAACCACCCTCGGCGCGGTGCTCGGCGGCCTCGTTCCCCCGGCATGATGCGCACGACATCTCTTGCATGTTCTATGTCATGGAGCATAAGTTACCCACACGTAAGGGAGGTGGTGGGTGGCATGGTCCGGCGCAAGAGCGACAGTCGCGAGCGGATGGTGCTGAGCGCCGCGGCGCTGCTGCGTGAATACGGCGCGAGCGCCACGAGCATCGACCGGGTCCTCGCACACAGCGGAGCCCCGCGTGGCTCGGTCTACCACCATTTCCCGGGCGGGCGGGCGCAGTTGATCGATGAGGCGGTGGCGCTCGCCGGTGACTTCATCGCCGGGCTGATCGAGACCGGTACGCGGGCCGATGACCCGGTGGAGGCGGTCGACGCGTTCTTCACGCTGTGGCGCGGACGGCTCCTCGAAAGCGACTTCCGGACCGGCTGCCCCATCGTGGCGGTGGCCGTCGAGACCAACGACGACGCCCCGCAGCTCGCCCGCTCCGCGGCCGCGGTGTTCACCCGCTGGCAGGAGGCGCTGGCCGCCCTGTTCGTCCGGCACGGTCTGTCGGAGGAGCGGGGAAGGCGGCTGGCCGCGTTCATCATCGCCGCCGTGGAGGGCGCCGTCATCATGTGCCGGGCCGAGCGGAGCACCGCTCCGCTGGAGGCGGCCGCCGCCGAGATCCATGACCTTCTGGCCCACGCTCTGCGTACCACCGGCCCGTTGGCGGACCCCGCCCGCGACCGCGACGCGCCACCACCGTGAAACCACGCCACCACCGTGAAACCACGCCGCCACCGTGAAGCCACGGTGAACCACCGCCGTGATCCGCGGGCCGCCGGACGGGTGGCGCGCGGACCCGTCCGCCGACTCAGCCCTGTGTGAAGGAGCAGCCATGCCCACGCTGGACCGCCAGGACAACGTCTTCGTGCTCGATCTCGGGGACGGCGAGAACCGCTTCCACCCCGACTGGCTCGCCACTGTCAACAGTGCCCTGGACGAGGTGGAGAAGGCCGAGGGGGCGCGTGCCCTGGTGACGGCCGCCACCGGAAAGTTCTACTCCAACGGCCTGGACCTGGAATGGCTGTTGGCACACGCCGACCAGCACCAGGACTATGTCACCTCCGTCCACGGACTCCTGGCCCGGATGCTGTCGCTGCCGCTCGTGACCGTGGCCGCGCTGCAGGGGCACACGTTCGCGGCGGGCGCGATGTTCTCCCTGGCCCATGACATCCGGGTGATGCGCGCCGACCGTGGCTTCTGGTGTCTGCCCGAGGCCGACATCAACATCCCCTTCACCCCGGGCATGTCCGCTCTCATCCAGGGCCGGCTGAGCCCGCGGGCCGCCCACGAGGCCATGGTCACCGCTCGTCGTTACGGCGGCCACGACGCGCTCACCGCCGGGATCGTCGACCACGCGGTGGCGGAGGACTCCGTCCGGTCGACCGCGGTCGAACTCGCCGCGGCGCAGGCGGGCAAGGCCGGTGACACCCTCGGCACCATCAAGAGCCGGATGTACGCCCCCGTACTGGCCGCCCTGCGTGCGAAGGACAACCCCCTCGGCTGACAAACCCCTTGGCTGACAAACCCCTTGGTCGACAACCCCCTTGGCCGACCCCCCCCTGGCCGACAGCCCCACCGGCTCCCGCGCCGCGCCCCTCCCGAACGGCGCGGCCCACCACGACCGCAAGGAACGCCTGTGACCACCACCGACCTCACCACCCTCTCCGGCCTCGATCTCATGCGATGGGTGCAGTCCGAGCGTCCCACCGACGTTCCCACCATCGGACGGCTCCTCGGCATGCGCTTCGACGAGGTCGACCCCGGACGCGTCGTCGTCTCCCTCGACACCCGCCCCGACTTCGCCAATCCCCTCGGCACCGTGCACGGCGGTATCGCCGCCACTCTGCTCGACTCGGCCATGGGCTGCGCCGTTCACACCACTCTCCCGGCCGGGGTGGGCTACACCACCCTGGAGCTCAAGGTGAACTACATCCGCGCCGCCCGCACCGACGGGCAGACCCTCATCGCCGAGGGCACCGTCCTCCACGCCGGTCGCCGCACCGCCACCGCCGAGGGCAAGGTGCTGGACGAACAAGGGAAGTTGATCGCCCATGCGACCACCACCTGCATGATCCTCGGCGCGGACGGCTGACACCCCGGCGGACGGCTCCCGGCCTCCCACGTAGCCTGATCCTGTCGCGGACCGGCCCGAGTGGGGGGAGTGGCATATGAAGCTGATCGCCGTGGGGGACGTGGTCGTCGCCCGGAGACCGGCCGTGGCTCTCGACGGGGACCTCTCCGCCGGCACCTCGGCGCTGCCGCTGCTGCGGGACGCCGATCTGACGATCGGCAACCTCGAGGTCCCGCTGACCGACACCGGGTACCCGGCCGAGAAGCCGGTCGCCTTCCGGGTGGGCAGCGACATGGCCCCCGAGCTGGCCCGGCTCGGCTTCGACGCCTGTTCGCTGGCCACCAACCACGCGCTCGACTACGGCATCGACGGTCTGCGCGGCACCAGGGCCGCCCTGGACACGGCCGGTGTCGCGCACGCCGGGGCCGGGGAGAACCTCGACGAGGCGCTGCGTGCCGTCCGGCTCTCCGGCCGGGGCCGCGCCGAGGTGGCCTTTCTGAGCCTGTGCTGTGCCCTGCCGCCGGGCTTCAACGCCACCTCGCACCGGCCCGGGATCGCGCCGGTGCGGGTCGAGCAGTCTTATGAGTTCGACGGCGTGCTGATCGAGGAGCAGCCCGGGACCGTGCCGTATGTCCGCACCAGGGCGCGCGAGGCCGATGTGGTGGGTGCCGAGGAGGCGGTCCGGCGGGCCAAGGAGCTGGCCGCCACGGTGGTGGTGGCGGTGCACTGGGGCGTTCCCTGGTGCTATCTGCCCAGCAACCAGGGGCCGTTGGCCGAGTACCAGCAGCCGCTGGGGCGGCGTCTTGTCGACGCCGGGGCGGATCTGGTGATCGGACACCATCCGCACTGCCTCCACCCGGTCGAGCGGTACGGGGACGGCCTCATCCTCTACTCGACCGGGAACTTCCTGTTCCATCCCTGTGAGGAGGTGGCTCCCGCCGACCGGCGCCCGCCCTCCCGCTACAAGGAGCGGATGTTCGACCGGCCGTGGTTCGAGAGCGCGGTGTTCGAGGTGGCCCTGGGGGACGGCCCGCCCCGGCTGCGTCTCCATCCGGTCGAGCTCACCGCGGACGGCGAGCCGGTGATTCCCTCGGCCTCGACGGCGCGGCGGATCCTGCGGCAGGTCGAGGAGGTCTCCCAGGAGCTGGCCCCCGCGACGAGGGTGGACGGGGACGGCCGCGTCCGTTTCTGACGACGCCGGTGTCACACCGGGTGACGGTTGTGGCCGCGGGACGGGCCCCATCGGAGTGACTGAGCCTGGATGCCCGATCCCATCGGTGGACGAGACGATCGTGTCAGTTGCCGTAGACGCGCTCGGGGTGGACGAAGACGGCGGCGCGGCGCTGCTCGGCCATCACCCGGTCGTAGGCCGCCCAGTCGTCGTGGGTGCCGCCCGCGGCGGTGAAGATCTCGCGCAGCAGCAGCCGCAGACGCTCCGGGTCGATCCCGGGGAACGGGTCGTCGGGCCCCGCGATCTCGGTGCGGCCCTCGACCGCGGCCCAGTTCCATCCGGCGCGGAAGACCACGGTGGCCCGCGGGCGCGCCCGCAGATGGGCGAGTTTGGCGGGGCCGTAGGTGACGAAGGCGACCACCTGGTCACCGGAGACCGGATGGCCGACGATCCCGGCGTTGACCACGGACGCCTGGACCGAGTTGTCGGCGCGTGTCGTCGACACGACCGCCAAGTGGTGGTCGGCCGCGGCGATGCGGTCCACTTCCTGAAGATCCGTCATCGGGTGCCTTTCTGGGCGGACCGGTTCCTCCACCCTGACTCCCCCGGCCCGTACCCGCACCCTGATGCGTCCATGCCGGTGAACCCCGGGAGGAGGGGGGCTCGGGGTGTAGCGGGCTCCACCGTCGAAGGGGCGGCTCGCTCTCCCGCGTGGGTCCGGCCGGTCTTCTAGCCTCGTCGGTATGGGTAGGCGAATACGGCACGCGGCGCGGGCCACGGCCCGGCTGGCCCGGCGGGTGGAGGAGCTGGTGGAGACCCGGGCGGGTGCCATCGCCGCACACGGTGCCGAACTACGGCGTATCGAGTGGGAGTTGCACGACGGCACCCAGGCACGGCTGGTCTCCCTGTCCCTGCGGATCGGGCTGGCGAAGCGGGCGTACGACCGGGATCCGACGGCGGCGCGCAGGATGCTGGACGACGCGCAGGACCTGGCCGACGAGGCGCTGGCGGAGCTGCGCCATGTGGTGCGCGGCATGCATCCGCCGGTCCTCACCGACCGTGGTCTGGCCGGGGCGGTACGGGCGCTCGCCGCGAGCGGCGGGCTCGATGTCAGCGTGCGGGTGGACGGTCTGGAGGACGGTGCGCGGGCACCGGCGGCGGTGGAGGCGGCCGCGTACTTCGTCGTGGCGGAGGCGCTGGCGAACGTGGCCGGGCACAGCGGCTCCGACCGGGCCGAGGTCCGGCTGGCCCGTACCCCGAGCGGGTTGTGTGTCTCGGTGTGTGACGAGGGACGAGGCGGCACCGAGGCCGCCACCGGCGGGCCCGCCACCGGCGGGCCCGGCGCGGACGGGCCCGGCGCGGACGGGCCCGGCGCGGACGGGCCCGGCCCCCGGGAGACGGGTGGCCCGGGACGTGGCGCCGGACATGGTCTGGGGCTGCTCGGGATACGCCGCCGTATCGCCGCGCTCGATGGAACGGTGACGGTGACCGGCCCGCGCGGCGGGCCGACGGTCATCGCGGTGGAACTGCCCTGCCGGTGGCGGTCGCCGGGAGCGCACGTGGCCACCGCCACTACGGCCGGCCGGGCGCCTCGATCAGGTCGCGCAACTGGGAGCGGGCGGTGACGCCGAGCTTCGGGAAGCTGCGGTAGAGGTGCGAGCCGACGGTGCGGGGAGAGAGAAAGAGCCGTTCGCCGATCTCGCGGTTGCTCAGCCCCTGCGCGGCCAGGCGGATGATGTGCTGCTGTTGCGGGGAGAGCGAGGTGAGGGCGTCGGGGCCGGCGGGGGCGGATTCGACACCGGCGGCGCGCAGTTCGGCCTGGGTGCGGTCGATCCAGGAGGGGGCGCCGAGGCGGCGGAAGGTTTCCAGCGCGGTGTTCAGCTGGTGGCGGGCCTCGGTGATGCGGTGGCGGCGGCGCAGCCATTCGGCGTGGTCCAGCAGGATCTGCGCGCGTTCGAACGGCCATTGGCCGCCCGCCGGTTCGGCAAGGGCCGCGATGAAGTGCGGCTCGGCCCGGGACGGTTCGAGCAGTGCGCGGGCGCGGTGGATCAGGATGCGCATCCGGGGCGAGGGGTCCTCGGCGAGCCGGTCGGCGGTGCGCTCCACGATGGCGGCGGCCTCGGCGCCGTGGCCGGTACGGACGGCCGCGGCGGCCAGTTCGGCGACTCCGGGGTAGGAGCACGCGTAGTGGACGGGGTCGCCGTCGGTGGTGAACAGCAGCCGGAACTGCTCGTACGCCCCGACGTGGTCGCCGTCGGCCACCGCGGCCATGCCCAGCGCCCACCGGGCCCGGACCGCGACGGCGCGGCTGCGGTGCGGGTCGACGAGGGACAGCGCGACCGAGCCCGCGGCGCGGGCCTCGTCGGTCCGTCCGGTCAGCGCGAGCGCGGCGGCTTCGAGCGACCGTGCGGCGGCGTCGAGGTGCGGCAGCCCGGCGCCCGCGGAGTTGGTGTTCACGGCGGCGGTACGGGCCTGTGCCCATCGCCCGTGGTCCAGGTACGACCATCCGGCCGAGCAGCCGAGACCGATGGGCAGGGTGCCGCCCAGCCGCCAGCGGTGGAGGGCGTCGTCGAAGATCCGTACCGCGAGTGCGGTCTCGTCGAGCAGCCAGGCCATGGCGCCGAGCGAGATGAGCCGGGCGGGGTCGCCGTCCGCCCGCTCGACCAGCGCCGGGATCGCCGCCACCCGCTCGGACCGGTGCCCGGTGGGGTCGGTCACCGCGAGCGTCCAGGGGTCGTCCTGTGCCCGGGCCCGTACGGTGCGGCGGTACTCCTCGTCGCCCGAGTAGAAGCCCGCCACCGACGCCGAGGAGAGCGCGGCCCGGCGCAGCTTGGGGTCCTCCGCCGCCCGCAGCAGCAAGGACATCGCGGTGTCGTGCTCGGTGCTCAGCGTGAGCACCTGACCCACGCGCAGCGATGCCTCAGCCGACAGCTCCGGGTCGTCGGTGAGCGCGGCGGCCTGCGCGGCGAGCCGGCGCACCCAGTGCGGCTGTCCGGTGGACACCGCGGCACCCGCCGCGGCCACCAGGCGGCGGGCGCGGTCGCGCCGCCCGGGGCTCAGCTCGGCGGCCCGCTCCAGCGCGGTGGTGGCGGCGGTGTATCCGCCACGCTCCCGGGCCCTGGCCGCCGAGTCCTCCAGTGCGGCGGCGATCTCCTCGTCCGGCCCCTCCGCCGCGGCGGCCAGATGCCAGGCGCGGCGGTCGGGCTCGGCGCTGAGCAGCGTGGCGAGGTCGCGGTGGGCCTGACGGCGGGCGGCCAGTGGTACGGAGTGGTAGATGGCGGATCTGATCAGCGGATGCCGGAAGCGGGCCCGCCAGCCGTCGCGGCCGCCGCCGGTGATCCGCAGCAGTCCGGCGGCCTCGGCCGGGGCCAGCGCCTCGACCCGGCCCGCCACCGCCCGGTCGTCCGCCGCGGCCAGGAGCAGGGCCTGCCGGGTGGTCTCGGGCAGGGTTTCGAGGTCGGCGGCGAAGACCCGCATCAGGCGGTCGGTGGGCGGCAGGAGCTCACCGTCGGCGGAGCCGGCCGGGTCCGCGCCGCAGGCGCCGTTCGCCCGGGCGAGCTCGATCAGCGCCAGCGGATTTCCGGCGGCCTGGTCGAGGATGCGCAACCGGCGGCTGCCGGTCGGCGGATACGGTTGCCGGTCCAGCAGGAGGCCCGCGGCGGTCGCGTCCAGCGGGTCGAGCGTGCGCAGGGGAAAGCCGGAGAACGGCGCCGTGGCCCCGCCCCGGGCGCCCTCGCCCGCCCTGTCCCTGGTTCCGGCCAGTGCGGCCAGGGGTTCGTCGCCGATGCGCCGGGCGGCGAAGGCGAGCAGTTCCAGCGAGCCGGCGTCGATCCACTGAAGGTCGTCGGCGACCACGAGGACGGGCGACTGCCGGGCGAGGTCCGACAGCAGCGTGAGCAGCGCGACCCCGAGCAACAGCCGATCGGGCGGGCCGCCGCGTCCGGCGTCAACGCCGTCGGGTCCGGCCTCCCCGAGGTGGGCGTTGTCGGGCTCGGCCTCCCCGAAATGGGCGTTGTCGGGCTCGGCCCGCCCGAAACCACGGCCCCCGAAGTCGTCCCCCAGGCCCATGGCCCCCAGCAGCGCCGACCGCTGCCGCCCCGGCAGCCGCGCGGTCTCCCCCAGCACCGGCCGCAGCAGCTGGTGCAGCCCCGCGAACGTCAGGTTCGCCTCGCTCTCGCTGCCCGTCATCCGCAGCACCCGGCCCCGGTGACGATCCGCCGCGAGGCCGAGCAGGGTGCTCTTGCCCGCGCCCGGTTCACCCGTAAGGATCAGTACACCGCTGGTCAGACCGAGCACGGCCGCGCTCTCCTTCTCCCGCCCGACCATGGTCATCCTTTGACTCTAGCCCGTGGTGCAGTCAGATGACCGATACCGCCGGCGCCCGCGGACGCGCAGGCTGGAGACATGGACACCATCACGCTTGGAAACGTCGAGATCACCCGCGTGGTAGAGGTGGCCCCGAGGGGGCTGGCACGTGGCTTCATCTTTCCCGACGTGGCCCCGGAGCACTGGCGCGCGCACGAGAGCTGGCTGGCCCCCGAATTCCTGGATCCGGCCGCCGATGAGATCCGCACGATGATCCAGACCTGGCTGCTCCGCAGTGAGGGCCGGACGATCCTGATCGACACGGGCATCGGCAACGACCGGGAGCGGCCGGGCATGCCGCACTTCCACCATCTGCACACGAACTACCTCGGGGAGCTGGCCGCGGCCGGGGTCCGCCCGGCCGATGTGGACCTGGTGATCTGCACCCATGTGCACGGGGACCACGTCGGCTGGAACACTTCATGGGCGGACGGTGAGTGGCGGCCGACCTTCCCCAACGCGCAGTACGTGATCCCCCGCGTCGACTTCGACTACTGGAACCCGGAGAACGGTCACCGGACCCGCTCCGGCTCCCGGATGGCGAATGTGTTCGAGGACAGCGTCGCCCCGGTCCACCAGGCCGGGCAGACCGTGCTGTGGGAGGGCGACCACTACGACGTCAACGCCCAGCTGCGCATCGAGTCCGCCCCCGGCCACACCCCCGGCTCCGCCGTGGTGCGGCTGCGGTCGGGTACGGATCGGGCGGTCTTCGTGGGCGATCTGATGCACAGCCCGCTGCAGATCGTGGAGCCGGACGCCTGCCCCTGCTTCGACGAGGACGAGCCCCGGGCGCGGGTCTCCCGGCGCCGGGTGCTGGGCGAGACCGCGGACGAGGGTGCGCTGTTGTTCCCCGCGCACTTCCCCGGTGCGAGCGCGGCCGAAGTGCGGCGTGACGGCGAGCGGTTCGCGGTGAAGGAGTGGGCGGTATGGCGGTGAGGGTGTTCCGGAACATCCCGTACGCGGCCGGGCCGACCGGCGCCGCGCGATTCGCCGCGCCGACCCCCGTACCCGGTGGACCCCCCGCACCCGGCGCACCCGGCGCCGACGGGCCCGGCGCCGACGGGCCCGGGCCGACGGCTCCGGCACCCGACCGGCGGTTCCCGGCGGATCTGAGCCCGCTGACGGGCCCGGGCTGGGTGCGCGGCGAGGACTATCTGACGCTCAACGTCTGGACGCCACGTACCGACGGAAACGCCCCGGTGATGGTCTTCGTGCACGGCGGCGCGTTCCTCTCCGGCACCGGTCAGGCGCCGGTGTACGACGGGACGTCCTTCGCCCGCGACGGCGTGGTCCTGGTCACCCTCAACTACCGTCTCGGCGCGCTGGGTTGGCTCGATCTGCCGGGCGCCCCGCGCAACCGGGGCCTGCTGGACGTGCTCGCGGCGCTGCGGTGGGTGCGTGAGCACATCGCGGATTACGGCGGGGACCCGGACCGGGTCACGGTGTTCGGGCAGTCGGCGGGAGGGATGATCATCAGCGCGTTGCTGTTGATGCCCGAGGCCGCCGGGCTGTTCCGGGGCGCGATCAGCCAGAGCGGTGGGCTCTACGCCCTGACCGGCGCCGAGGCGGCGGAGACGACCCGGGCCCTGGCGGACCGGCTGGGCGTTCCGGCCACGGCCGAGGCATTCGCCGGCATCCCCGACGAGCGCCTGGTGTCCGCGCTCGCCGAGGTGCCCGGCACGGGGCCGAGGCTGTCGCCGCTCGGTGTGGTGCTCGACGGGCTCGACGACGCGCCACCGCCGCATCCGGTGGATCTGCTGGTCGGCACGAACACCCAGGAGTCGCTGCTCTACCAGCGGCCGGAACAGAGCGCGGCCATCGACGCGATCTTCCGCGAAGCTCGTGAGCGGCTGGTGTCCCGCTACGACAGGGCGTTCACCTACGACTTCGACTGGCGGGGCGGGCCGTTCGGCGCGTGCCACGCCGTGGAGCTCCCGTTCGTCTTCGACACCACCGGTCTGCCCGCCCTCCGTACGGCGAACGGACTGCTCGGACCGGACATCCCGCCGTCGCTGGCCACCGAGATGCACGGCGCGTGGGTGCGCTTCGCCATGAGCGGGGATCCCGGCTGGTCGGGAACGCACCGGTTCCATTAGGGCGCACGGGGTGCGGCGGGGTGGCCGTGGCGGCGGATCGGTGTCCGCTCCGCGCGCGGGTCACGGCCGCCTCGTCGTGCCCCGGAACCGGAACGGTCGTGGGTCCGGTCGTGCCCCGGAACGGTCGTGGGTTCACCAGTCGCGGTACTCCTGGCGGCCGTGGCGCGGGCCCGGGCGGCTCGTCCGGGCCCGGGCGGGCTCCTCCTCCGGTGGCCAAGCCGGCCAGACCGGCCGGGGCGGTGGTGGCGGCGCGGTCCTGCGCGCGCTGTCCGCCTTCTTCTCGTTCCACTCCCCCTCGCCCAGGACGAGCAGCGGATCGAACATGATGATGGTCCCCGCGATCACCAGGAAGATCACCGGGCCGATCAGCATGGGGAGGATGAGCGAAGCGGGCGCCTCACCCCCGACGGAGGCGCTGAGCACATCGTCCAGCCGCACGCTGACCGCGGCCATGCCCGTGTAGTGCATCCCGGTCACGGCGACCCCCATCACCATGCTCGACGCCAGGCTGGCGCGGAAGCCGTGGATGGTCACGGCGGCCCAGAGGGCGGCGGTCGCGGCCACGACCGCGATCAGGACGGAGAGCAGGACGGTCGGCACGGAGTACTCCAGATGCCCCTGCATGCGCATCGCGGACATCCCGATGTAGTGCATGCCCGCGACGCCGAGTCCGGTGAACACACCGGCCGAGAGCAGCACCCCCGGGGAGGTGCCCCGGTAGCCGACCATGAAGACGCCGATGCCGACGACGACGATCGCCACGAAAAGGCTGAGAAGGGTGATCGGTATGTCGAAGCCGATCGGCGTCTCCTTCACATGGAAGCCCATCATGGCGATGAAGTGCATCGTCCAGATGCCCGAGCCGATCGACGCGGATCCGAGCGCGAGCCAGCCCGCCTTCCAGGAGCGCTGGGTGCGCACCGACCGGGCCGTGCAACGTAAGCCGAGGGCTCCGCCGAGACAGGCCATGAGGTAGGCCGCCAGCGGGGTGGCGGCCCCGTAGTTGAACCCGTCGATCGTGCCGTACATGTACGCTCCACCCTTTTCGCCGCGGGGATCCTGTGCAGAAACGTTGTGTCACCGGCGAGAGTAGGGCTCGGCCGAGCACGCCACCCACACATTTGGTCACGCATCGATAAAGGTGTCTCACCAGGGGTGACGGGATGTCACGCGATTCACCGCATGTCCGTTTTCCCCTTTGCCGCAGATGGGCGGTGTTGTGCCGGTGGCACGTGCCCGGCGGGAGGGTCGCCCGGGGGCGGTTCGAGAGCGGCGAGAGCGGCGAGCCCGGGAACCATCCGCGCCGCCCTCACCCCGGGAGCGGCTACGCCGCGGACGAGTCCTCCGGATGTCGTACGGCTCTCTTCACCGCCCGTTCCACCTCGAATCTGCTCAACCCGGCCGACACGGCGTGCTCCGTGATCGCCGCCTGCACCCGCTCCGCCGCCGCGCGCCACCGCTCCCACTGGCTCCGGCGCTCATCGCCGTCCAGCCCGGACACCAGGCGATGCTCCGCATCGGCGGATTTTTGCAGGTCAATCAGCTCATCAGTCACCAGATCAGACATGCGAGCGATTCTAAGGAAACCGTACGAAGAAGAGCGCGGAGGCGCCGCGGGAGTTTTCACGCGGCGCCGCACCCGCGTATCCGGCCGGGCGATTCGCGGACGTCTTCTGGTCGGTTTCCGGAAAGAGCGATCAAAGGACTCCTGTGCTCGCACGGACGGGCGGATGATGAGAGCGGCATGACGAAGGGGGACGTTTCATGCACGGCAGGGATCTCGCGGCATTGCGTGACCGCGCCGAACGGGCCGCGGCCGACGCGCTGGCGTGCATCGCCCCGCCCCCACCGGAGAGCCCGGCGCCCGGCGCCGGTTCGAAGGGCCCCGGTTCGGACGGCCCCGGTTCGGACGGCCCCGGTTCGAAGGGCCCCGGTTCGGACGGCTCGTCCGACAGCCCGGCGGCCACGCGAGCGCCCGACGGCACTCGGTCGCCCGCCACCGCCGACCCCGCCCTGCTCGACCAACGCATCACCGAACTCGACGGCCTGGAAGTCGAGTTGGCGGCGGCCGTACCGGACGGGGACGCGCTGCTGTGCACCGTACGCGCCCGGCTCGGCGGTCTGTACGCCGAGCGCTACGGGCGCAATCCCACGGACGACGACCGGAGCAGGGGCCTGCGGGTGCTGCGGGCCGCCCGCGCCGCTGAGGCGCTCGGCCCACGGGACGAGCGGGCCTCCGCCTTCCACCTGGTGCGGTTGCTGCTGACCCCGGCCATGACGACCGGATGGGACGGCACGCTGTCCCATCTCCTGGAGTCCTTCGACATCGGGCGCCGAGTGGCGTTGGGGGACCCCGAGCTCACCGCCGATCTGACCGAGCTGCGCGGTCTGGTGACCGACCTGGCGCCGACGCTCCCGGAAGACGCCGCCGAATCCCTGTTCTGGGCGGCCGACATCCTCGAGCGGATACCCGCCATCGTGCGCTCCCGGGACCTCGGGCAGATGGCCGACCTGGCCGCGCAGATGGCGCAGCGGCTGCCGGGCCGCAACTCCGAGCTGATGCGGGCCGTGAGCGGCCTGGCCGCCGAGTTCTCCGGAGCCCGGGAGGCGGGCGACGTCGATGCGGTCAAGGCGATGACGGAGTCCGAGGAGGACACCGCCCTCACCTTCGCACAGGCCGCCCTCATGCTGGAGCTCGAAGTGCCCGGCACCATCCGGCCCGAGGATCTGGAGGCCCTGGTCAGTGAGGTGAGCAAGGGGCCGGCCGGTGAAGAGGCGGAGACCGCGATGCGCGCGGCGATGAGCCGCATGGCGCACGGCATGCGCACGGGGGACGCCGACCGGCTGGCTGAGGCGGCCGAGTTGATCGGCACGGCCGCCGGTACGGGATCCGGCCGGGTGGACTGGATGGCCGGGGTCATATCGCCCGGACTGCTGGCCGCGGCCACCATCCTGGGCGGCAACCTCACGGACCGCGACCAGGCGCGGGCCCGCCTCGACGCGATCTTCGGTCCCACCTCCGCGGTGTTCGAATCCGCCCACGCGACCGGGCCCGGCGCGGAGGGGCTGAGGGTGTGCGCCCGGAGCATGCACCTACTGCTGCGCCTCAACGAGGCGCTGGACGAGCGGGACATCGAAACGCTGGAGAACCTCCTGGACGAGCTGCTCGACCTGCTGGAGGAGGCCGGCGAGAGCAGCGAATGGCAGTTCCTGGTGCTCTTCCTGCTCGGCCTGGCCCAGTTGAGCCTGGCCACGCTGGACGGCGGGATCCCCGCGCTGCGGGCCGGCATGGCCTACTTCGAGGAGGCGGCGAACCACCCGAGGCTCCCGACGTTCGCCCAGCCCCTCATGGACGCGCAGGGCGCGCCCCTGCTGGCCCTCTTCTCCATGATCGAACCGGATCCCGAGCGGGTCTCCGAGGCCGTGGCCCGGGCCCGCCGGGCCCTGGACGGCCCCGTCTCGACCCCCGACCAGCGGGTGTGGATCCAGCAAGGCATCGGGCTGGCGCTGCGCACCGTCCACAGGTCGACCGGCGACCCCTCCGACCTGGAGAAAGCGGTCGAGGAGCTGGAACGGGCCAGGGGCGGACTCACCGAGCGCACCAGCCCGGACATCCGGCAGAAGCTGCTGTGGGAGCTGGCCGAGGCGTACCGGCTGCGCGACGACCGGGAGCGCGATGACACGGGGGCGGCCGTCGCCACCGCCCATGCCTCGCTGTGGGTGCTGGCCGAGGACGTGCTGCTGCAACTCGGCGCCGAGCACGGCCTCGAGGTGGCCAGGGCGGGGGCCAGCCGTGGGCTGCTCGCCGCCCACTGGGCCGCCGTGGACGGCCGGATCGAGGAGGCCCTGACGTCGCTGGAGAACGGGCGGGGCCTGGTGCTGCGCGCCGCGGCCGCGGCCGCCGGGGTCCCCGAGCAGCTGGCCGCCCGGGGCGAGGCGGAGCTGGCAGAGCAGTGGCGGACCGCCGTACGGGACCTCCCGCCCCAGGCCGCGCCGACCGGCGGCGCACTCACGCCGGGCATCGGCGGCGCCCCGGAGGAGGTCCGGAACGCGCTCGCGCGGGTCATGCCGGCCGGGGCCGCCCCCGGCGTCGAGATCCCCAGCACGCTGCGCCGCCGCGCCCTGGACGTACTGCGGCGGGACAGCGGCGAGGCGCCGCTGCGCGGACTGCTCGGCGCCCCCGCCATCGGGGAGTTGCGGGACGGGCTGCGCGCCACCGGCTCCGACGCCCTGGTGTATCTGGTGCCCGGGCAGGGCACCGCCGATGGCGTGGCCGTCCTGGTGCGGAGCACCGCCGAGCCGACGGCGCTGCCCCTGCCGGGGCTCGGCGCGCTCGGCCGCGAGCCGCTGGAGCGCTATCTGGACGCGGGTGCCCGGCGGTCGGCCGTGTCCGAGCACGGCATGGACGCCCACGCCGAGGCCCATCGCGACTGGGAGGCGGCGCTGGAGGGGCTGTGCGACTGGGCGGGCCCGGCCGTCCTCGCCCCCGTCCTGGACGCGCTGGACGCCCGGACGGCGGACGCGCTGGACGCCCGGACGGCGGACGCGCTGGACGCCCGGACGGCGGACGGGCGCGGGAAAGCGGAGGACCGCCCGCGGAAAACGGGGGACGGGCACGGGGAAGCGGGGGACGGGCCCGCGGCACACGACGCGCCGGTCCGGCTGGTCCTCGTGCCGTGCGGCAACCTCGGTGCCGTGCCGTGGCACGCCGCCCGCCTCCCCCGGCAACGGGACGGTGCGCGGCGCCCGTACGCATACGCCTGCGAGAGCGCGGTCATCTCGTACGCCGCGTCCGGCGGTGAGTTCCTGCGGGCGGCCCGGCGCGGCCGGGTGCCCGCGAGCGAGCGCGCGGTGCTGGTGGCCGACCCCAGTGGGGATCTGACCTGGGCGCAGGACGAGGTGACGGCCCTTCGTACCGCGTACTACACCGAGGCCCTGCTCTACGGCTGGCACGAGGACGCGCCCGGGAACGCGCTGGGCACGCCCGATGACGTGCTCTCGCACCTCCCCGGACGCCCGGCCGCGCCCGCCGCCTCGCTGCTGCATCTGGTGGTGCACGGCCTGGCCGGGCTGCGGCCCACCGACTCGGCCCTCCACCTGGCCGGCCCGGACCCCTCAGAGGTCCAAGTCCCCGCGGACACCCCGGACCCGGGCAGGCTGACGGTGACGCGCATTCTCGACGTACCCGCCGGGGAACGGGCCGCCACCGGGCCGCTGATCGTGCTCAGCGCCTGCGAGACGGACCTCAGCAGCCGTGACCACGACGAGGCGCTGACCCCGACCACCGCACTGCTGGCCCGCGGCGCCACGGATGTGGTCGGCTCGCGGTGGAAGGTCTCGGACAGCGCCTCGGCCGCGCTGATGGTGGTCTTCCACCACCATCTTGCCGTCGCCGGGCTGGCCCCGCCGGACGCCCTGCGCGCCGCCCAGCTGTGGATGCTCGACCACGACCGCCACCCCGTCCCCGGACTGACCGGGCTCCTGCTGGCCGAGACGCAGAGCGACGCGGGGGGTCTGGCCCGGGCCGTCTCCTGGGCCGGATTCATCCACCAGGGCAACCCCGCTCCCCACGCACCCGTGGAAGGACGACAGCCATGACCACCGACGATCTCCTGGAGCTGCTGCGCCGGCATCTGCCGGAGATCCGCGCCTCGCTCACCGCCGCGCAGTTCGGCGGTTTCCAGGACAGTGTGCTGCGGCTGCGGGCCGCCGGAGACGACACCAGGGCCGTGCGCGGTGCGGTGCGGCAGGTGCGGCTGGCGCTGCTGCCCCTCCCCCGCGAGATGGAACTGCGCAGAAAGCTGGACCAGTTCAGGTCCGGGGGCGCGGCGCCCTCCGCGGTCCTGCCGGACACCGACCGGCTGGCCGAGCTGATCCGGCTGCTGGACTCCGTGGACTGGCCGGCCCTGGACCCCGAGAGCGCCGAGATCGCCCGAGCGGTACGGCAGCGGCTGCTGACCGCCCCCGCGCGGGGTCCGGAGCAGCTCACCGGCCCGGCCGCCGAGGATCCCGCCGGGGCCGGGCTGATCCGGCTGTCCGATCCCGAACGCGGCGATCGCTACCCGGAGTTCCAGTTCGACCCGGACACCGGTGAGCCACGGCCGGTGGTGCAGCGGATCAACAGAATGCTGCTGTCGGACCAGGACCCGTGGGGCGCCGCCGACTGGTGGCTCGGCGGCAACACCTGGCTGCGCGACGCGCCCGCCACCCTGGTGGGGCGGGTGCCGGACGCACGGCTGACCGAGGCCGCCGCCGCGCTGATCGGGGACGGCGGATGGTGAGGCAGGCGCCCCCCGAGGGCGCGCGCATGAGCCCGAACCTGTTCGTCCTGAGCGCGGGCACCGAGCTGTGGAGGTGCCATGAAACGGCCTACGCCTGCACCGAGTTCAACCCGAAGCCCGCGCACTCCTTCTTCGGCGGCAACCGCTTCGACGCCACCACCGAGGACCGGTATCCGTATCTCTACGCGGCCGTGGAACCGACCACCACCCTCGCCGAGGTGATGCTGCGGGACATGGAGTTCACCGGGCCGGAGGGGCGGCGCCAGGTGCCGTGGGCGCTGGCGGCCACCCGTTCGCTGTCCAAGGTGCGGGTGACCGAGGATCTGCTCCTGGTGCGGCTGGTCGAGGAGGCGGACCTGGCCGCGGTGTTCCAGACCTCCTGGCTGCTGGAGACGGACGAGTACGCGCAGACCCGCGCCTGGGCGAGGGAGATCAGGCGTCAGGTGCCGGACGCGCAGGGGCTGGTGTGGCAGTCGCGGCGGCACCGCCCGCAACCGGCCCTGGTGCTGTTCGGCGACCGCTGCGGTGAGGAGCCGCTGAAGTCGGTGCCCGGCCAGGCCCACAACCTGGGCACGTTCGAGGGGGCGGGCGAGGCCAACCGGCTGCTGGCACCGCTGCGGGCGGTCATCATTCCGCCCGGTATGCGGGTATGAGCGCGCGGGGCGGCACGGGGGTCCGCCCCGCGACCCCGCCCGGCACCGGCTCAGCCGGTGCCGGGCTCCGGTCCGTACAGCCGTATGGCGAAGCTGATCCGCAGTCCGAGCCGCAGCTGGTCGCCGTCGCGGACGGGGGTGGGCACACCCGCCGCGATCCGGGCGCCGTTGAGATACGTACCGTTGCGGCTGCCCGCCTCGGGCTCCTCGACCCAGGCGGTGCCGTCCGGCTCCACCGTGATCGAGGCATGGTGGCGGGAGACCTTGTTCCAGCCCGCGAACGCGGCGGCGGTCCGCGGCGCCCAGTCCGGGTGGCGGCCCAGGCGCAGCGGTGGACCGGGGCCGTGGCGGAGCTCCAGACAGGGCTCGGTGCAGACCAGCAGCGCATGGGTGGGCCCACGGCCGCAGGACGCGCAGCGGGTGTCCCGGGGGGCCACCGGCGCACGGCAGTTCCAGCAGGGCGCGGACACCTCGACCCCGGCCGGGGGCGGTTCGGGCCGGGGTTCGGGCCGGGGTTCGGACTGGGGCCGCGCCTCGGGGGTCTCCGCGTCCGCCTTCCCCGCCGCGGCCGGTCCGGCCGGTCCCGCCGGACCGGCCGCTTCCGCCGGACCCGCCGGACCCGCCGGTGCTGCCCCCTCCTCGTCGTCCGGCTCGCGCCACCACCCCGCCGGAGCGGCCCCACCGCTCATCGGCCGCCGCCGGGGCCGGGATCCGCGGCCCCGGTGCGTACCACCCGCAGGTCCAGCGCCACCGTTCCGTCCGCGGCGGGCCGGACACCGGTGACGGTGACCGCCGTGCCCGACAGCTGCTCCTGGTCGAACAGCGCCCGGGCCAGCGGGTTGATCAGATGCGTCTCCAGCAGCATGCCGATGCCCCGGCCGCCGTTGTCGACATCCGACGTGCAGTAGGTGGACAGCGCCTGCTGCGCCTCGTCGGAGAGGCGCAGATGCACCCCTTGGTCCTCGCGCAGCACCCGCTGGATGTTGCCCACCTGGGAGTCGAAGATCTCGGCCGCCACCTTGGCGTCGATGTAGTCGAAGACCACCACATTGCCGCCGAACCGGTTCATCAGCTCCGGACGGCCGATCCCCTCCACGAAGTGTTCCTTCACATTGGCCAGGATGATCTCCTCCAGCTGGTGGTACGGCATACCGGGCTCGGCCACCCGCCCTTCGCGACCGCCCTCGCCGGTCCGTTTCCTGACCCCGAGGTTGGAGGTGAAGATCAGCACACATTCACTGAAGTACGTGGTGACCCCCTGCCCGTCGGTGAGCCGGCCGTCCTCGAGCACCTGGAGGAACTTGTCCAGTACCCCCTTGTCGGCCTTGTCGATCTCGTCGAACAGCACCACCCGGAAGGGGTCGTTGCGCACCGCCGTGGTCAGCTCGCCACCCGCCTCGTAGCCCACGTATCCCGGCGGCGCGCCGAGCAGCCGGTCCACCGAGTGCGGTGCGGAGAACTCGCTCATGTCAAAGCGCAGACAAGCGTCCTCGGTGCCGAACAGCAGCTTGGCCACCGACTTGGCCAGCTCGGTCTTGCCGGTGCCGGTCGGCCCGGCGAAGAACAGCACACCGCGCGGCCGGCTGCCGGGGTGGGACGCCTGGGCGCCGGACAGGCCGAGCGCGGCGCGCTTGAGGATGTCGAGGGTCTTGCCGACCGCCTTCTCCTGGCCCTTCACCCGCGCCCGCAGATCCGCCTCGCCCTTCTTGATCTGCTCGCGGATGTAGTCCGCCTGCCACGGGTTGTCCTTGACGCCGAGCTGGTAGACCCGGACCGCGTCCCGCATCTCGGCGAACGACAGCCCGCGGTCGAGTGCCATCCGGGCGCTCTCCCGCATCGCGCGCAGGGTCAGCCCGGCGGTGGCGCGGGCGAAGGTGTCGAGGTCGTGCTCGTCCGGCCGCCGTTGCTTGCCGAGCCGCACCCGCCCGTCGTCCCCGGTGTCCTCGGGCGCGGACGCGGCGGTGTGCTCCGCGGCCAGCAGTTCGGCCATGCGCCGTCTGCTGCCCAGGTCGGGCAGCGGGATGCCGATCGTACGGACCCGTTCGCTGCCCGCCACCAGCCAGGTGGGCAGGTCGCGCTCCCCGTCGGCGAGCCAGATCACGGGGTTGAACAGCCGCCGTCCGCTGCCCGGGGAGGAGATCGGCCGCGCGTCCTCGGCCAGCTTCAGGCAGTTGAGGAAGAAGTCCCGTTCCGCATCGCTGAGCCGGGTGACATCGGTGGGGATCCGCGCCGCGTAGTCGATCAACAGCACCACCCGGTAGGGCTGTTGGCGCTGTGCGGTGTCCGGGCGGGGGCGGCCGTCCGGTGCCTTCGGCTGCCGCCCCTGCCGCTTCCAGCCGGTGACGATGTCGCCCAGGGTCCGCTCCGCGTCGGCCAGGTGGACGGGGGTGTCGGCGCGGCGGGCGCGCCCGGGTCTGGTGGCGTCCCGCCCGTGCAGCAGCTCGCGGACCTCCTTGTCCGCCGGGCCGGCGACGACGGTGAAGCCGTCGGCGATATCGAAGCGGATCAGCGCCTCGTACCCCTCCTGCCACAGGGCGTTCCACAACACTTCGGTGAGGGTGTGGTGGGCGTCGTACGACCGCTCGGGGCCGCCCTCGTCGGGGTCCTTGTCGTGGCGGACGAGGTGGATGTCCCGGATGCTGCCGTGCAGGACGTACTGGGAGTGGACACTGAGCGTGCCGACCAGTTCCTCGGCGAAGGCCGGGAGGCTGCGGTCCGCGCGGCCCGGGGAGTTGGCTGCCTCGCTCATGACTGCGTCTCCTGGTCATGGTGGCGGACCTTGGGTCCGGTGCGTTGGTGGTGGGCGGGGCGGGCCGCCGTGCGCGGGACCGGCCGCGCGGGTGGCTCGTCGAACTCGAACGGCACGCTGAGCCCGGCCCGTTCGGCCAGCTTCCGCAGCTCGCTCAGGTGGTCGCGGGCCTCGACGCACCGCTGCCAGTCCAGGTCCAGGTCGTCGTCGGTCTCCTCGGCGGGATCGCGCTCGCGGTGCATGGTGGAGACCCGGGCGGTGCCCTCGGCGTCCACGCTGATGCGCAGCCAGTGCTCGTCCCCCCAGCCCGGCGGCGTCCAGTCGATGAACTGCACCGGTCCGGAGGTGGCGTATCCGGCAGTCTCGGGCTCCGACCGCTGAACCGCCGCGCGGATCACCTCCGCGGCGTACATCCGCTGGTACGCGTCGACCCGCTCTCCTACCCGGGCCGCGACGCGGGCGCGCTCGGCCTCCTCCAGCGTCCCGCCCTGGTGCAGAAAGCGCTCCAGGACGGCGATCTCCGCCCCGGCGTCGGGCAGCGGAACGGGGGTGTCGGGGTGGTCTGTGCGGAGGAAGGCGAGCTGCTGGGCGGCCCACTCCTCGGTCTCCTGCCGCCGCTCGGCGTCGCGCGTGACCCGCTCGGCGAACCGGGCGGCCTCCCGCAGATGGCGCTTGGCCGCGGCGGGCCGCTGGGCGGCCACTTCCGCGGCGACGGTGACCTTCTCCTCCACCAGCCGGTAGTCGGCCACCGCCACATTCCGCGGCAGCATGGCCAGCAGGTCCGCGCCCAGCCGCAGCACCTCCTCCTCGCTCGGGGCCGCGGTGGCGGCGGGCGGCGACTGTGGCAGCGCATCGCGCGCCTCGGCTTCGGTGGCGGCCTCCTCGTATGCCTCCAGGGCCTTGACGCGGCGGGCGCGCAGGGTGGCGTGCCAGCCGGTGTCGGCGGGGTGCGCTCCGGCCACCGGGCGGGCGGCGGCCTCCATGGTGGCGCGTGCGTACGCGGCCTCCGCGTGGCGCAGCCGGCGGTCGGTGTCGGCCAGCCGTCGCCACACCTCGTCCAGGCACATGCCGGTCGGGGAAAGCGGCGGCGGCAGGTCGGGCGGTTCCGGGGGCCCGTCGGGTCCGGCGGCCGTGGCGGCCCGCCGGATCCGCGCGCGCAGTGTGTCGATGCGGGCGTTGGCCCGGACGGCGGCGAAGGCGGCGTCCCGCCAGCACTCGGCGGCCTGCCGGGCGTCCAACTGCCGCTGCCGCAGCTCGGCCTGGTATTCGGCGGCGCGGATGGCGGCGGCCGCGAGCACCTGCGCCCCGGCCATGGTGGCGCGGCCGACGAGCAGCGCCCCGCTGAGCGAGCCGAGGCCGATCAGGGCGGGCACCATCAGGTCGTGCAGCTGGTCCATGGCGGCGTCGAGCGCATGGCCCCCGGCGCTGTGCACGGCGTCGCCGAGGTGCTGGCCGACGCCGGTGCCGATGTGGTCCGAAAGGCCGGTGCCCTGGACCGACTGGTGCGGCACCCCGGTGTTCTGGACGGTGTCCTGGACCGTGTTCTGAAACGTCTGCTGGACGGTCTCGGCGGCCGGAGGCTGGGGGAAGTACACATCCGGCATCACATCGCCGATGCTGGGGATCGCCTGGCCTGAACTCATGTGACCCTCCCTGACGTGGGCGGGGCGGCCGCCCTCGGCCGGCCGGGGCGGACCCGGTCGTCCCTGCCGCGCAGCTCCGCCACATAGCGGCGCCAGCACCGCGTCCGGTGCCAGGTCCACCAGAGAAGAACGGCCACCGTGGCGATCGGCCACACCCAGGGGGCGTAGGCCGCGGTGGCCCACAACAGGGCGATGGCCGGGAGGATCAGCAGGCCCTGGACGGGGAATCGCGAGCCGGGGCGGCGGATGAACCGGGCCATGGGCAGCGCACGGTCGATCAGCAGCCCGGCCAGGGAACGGTCCGGGTGGTAGCCGGGGCTGCCGATGCGATACGCCGTCCACAGCTCCAGCGCCACCACGGCGGCGGCCGCCGGGACGGCCAGCATCCACGCCGTCAGCACCGCGCGCTGGGCGGGCCATCCCGTCAGATCGCCGAGGCCGATCACGAAGATCCACGGGAAGACGAGGCCGACGGCTCCGCCGAGGGCCCAGCCGAGCGTGGGCAGCATGTCCTGTCTGCGCACCCATAGCGTGGCCACATCCAGGTCGCGCTCCTGGCGGAGGACGGCGCGCTCGTCGTTCACCCGGCCCTGCGCCTCCGTGGACTCCTGCTCGGCGAATCCGGCCAGCCACTCGGCCAGTTGCATCCGCACCAGGTCGTCGGGGTCGCGTAGCAACCGGCCGTACCAGGCCACCGGCTGCGGGAGCGCCGCCTGGATACGGGCGGTCCGCTCCTGGAGCCTGCGCCGGTGCGCGGTGGGGGCAGCGGCGAGGGCGAGGAGGGCGGCCAGCCGGGAGCGGTCGAGCCGGGTGGCGGCGCGCACCTCGGCGCGGCGGTCGCGCAGCCAGGGCGACGCGTGCAGCGCCTCGTCCACGGTGTGCTGCCAGCGGGAGCGGGCCGTCAGCCAGCGCTGCTGCACCTCGGCGAGCCCTTCGCCGCCGGGCCGGGAGTCCAGCAGCGGCAGGATGGTGTGGTCCCGCAGGTCCTCCACGACCGAGAGGGCGAACTCATCGCCGCGCCCGGCCTCCCGCACCAGATCGCCCAGCCCAGCGTGGTCCAGCGGCACCCCGCGGTAGGAGGCGTCGAGGGTGGGGCCGAGCCAGGAGATCAGCCGCACCATCGTGGGCGGCTTGGGCTCACGCGGCGGCGTGGCGGGGTGGTGTGACTCCAGGAGGCCGAGCAGCGCCGTCAGTTCCTCGGCGTCGCGGCCCGGGCGGCCCTCGAACTGCCGTAGCCAGCGGGTGAATTCGCCACGGCCGCGCCGCCGGGAGAGGAGCTGCCGGGCGGGCCGCCAGTTCTCGCTGAACGCCCGGGCCAGCTGCTTCGGCCGGGTGTACCGCTCGTCGAGGAAGGCGAACGGCTCGATGTCCGGGTCGTCCGCCGGATCCGAGGCCCCGGGGGCCGCGCCCGTCTCCCAGGGGGCGACCGGCGGCGAACCGCCCACCAGCCACTGCGCCACCTCATCGGTGCCCCAGCGGTGGTCGGGGTCGCGGGTGAGCAGCCCCCGGCACAGCAGCCGCAGCCGGTGGTCGGTGACCAGGGACAGATCCGGGGCGCGGGAGCTGATCTCCTCCCGGACGAAGTCGTTGTCGGTGAACCGGATGGGGTGGCGTCCCCCGGCCATCTCGGCGACGATCATGCCGAGCGACCACCAGTCGGCGGGCGGATGGATCAGCTGGTGGCGCAGCGACGCCTGCGGGGACATGTAGAGGGCGGTGCCGACCCAGCGCTCGTCCCGGGTGTAGCGCTCGGCGGGTTCATGGGCGGACACGGCGAAGTCCACGAGGACCAGGTCCGGGGCGGCCGGGTCGAGGCTGCCGAGCACGATGTTGGCGGGGCTGATGTCCCGGTGCACGATGTCGAGTTCGTGCAGGGTGGTGAGGGCCTCGTGCAACTGCCGTACGACGCTGTGGATGAGCACGGGGTCGGCCGGGCCGGGATTGTCCCTGAGATATCCGGCCAGGTCGGTCTCGCCGTAGGAGGGCGCCAGGTCGTACGGATGGCCGTCGGCCCCGGTGTCGCTGGTCTCGGTGAAGTGGGTGAGGTGGCGGCGCGGGCGGTCCCGCAGCGGCTCCCACACCCGGCGGTCCGGGGCGTGGCCGCGGTGGTACCACTTGAGGATGTGGCTGCCGCGGTCGTCCTCGACGCGGTAGACGGCCGCTTGGTGCGGATGGTCGGGGCGGCGCAGTACGGCCCTCAGGCGGAACCGGCCGCGCAGCGAGACGGGCAGCGCTCCGGTGTCCCCGCGCAGGTCGCGTCCCCCGTCCGCGGCCTGCGCGGAGGCCGCCGAGGGGATCTCGTCCTCGGTGGGCCCGGCCGATGCGGCGGCCGCCGACGGCGGCTCCTCGTGTTCGGTGGGCGGCGGCCCGGCGCCGTGCGCGCGCCGCTGCTCTTCGGGCGTCCCGGAGACCCCGTACTCCTCGTCGTCCTCGTATTCCGTGGGGGGCGGTGGCTGGTGCGGATGGGTCACAAAGGTCACCTCGTGAACGGGCAGGCGTTGTCGGATTCATGGCGGCGACGACGGCCGGGGGCCGCCGGGCCGTGGATCAAGAAAGCGGAACCCCGGAAATCGGAAATCTGTTCCAGCGCGGTGTGAATTACCGCGGCACAATGCCCGGCGGGAACGGCCGCCGGGCGACCGATTTCCTCTTTCTCGGCCGGTCGCTAGCCTGGTGACCATGAGTCAGGAGTCATTTGAGTCAAATTTGCCCACATACGATCAACTCCTGGAAGAACTCAAAAACATACGCAGACCCGGACTTCCAGATCTGCGCAGCATCGATCGGCCGGCGCTGCGCGCCGCGGCCGTGGCGGGCGGCTTCTGCGATGGCTCCGACGACGCCCCGGCCGGTATCGAGGCGCTGCTCAAGGAGGCGGTACGGCGCCTCGGCGAGCGCGATCTGCTCGGTCGGGCCGCGGCCCACACCTTCGGGCTGCTCCCCGACCGCCGGGGCGCGCCCGCCCATGACCGCCGTAAGACGGCCGCCGCCGTGTACGGAGTCACCCCCGAGCGATTCCGCAAGCACCAGGAACCGCAGGTCATCCAGCAGCTCGCCGAGGCCGTGCTGACCATCCTGCGCGAGCCGCCGCCCTCCACCGGCGGACAGGGCTCGCCTGAACGCGGCCCCGGACCGGGCGCCGGGGCACAGCTCCCCGGCGGACCGACCGCGGCCGGGCAGAGCGCGCTCGCGCGCGGCGGCCGGACCGGCCGGACAATCCGGACCGGCCAGGAGCCTCCGCTGCGGGTCGACAGTGTGCCGGTGGACGCGCAGAGCACGTTCACCCTCCATGTCTCCCCCATCGAACTGCTGCGGGACATCGAGGTGCTGGTCTCCTCGGAGAACGTCTACCTGGAGATGTCCAAGACCTTCCGCCCCACCGTCTCCGGCGCGCTGCGCCTGGCCGCCGCCGTACGCGACCCCGCCGGGGAGATCGTCGACGATGTGCTCGCCCGCGAACTGGCCGCGTGGCTGCGCGCCCACGGCCGCCCGGGGCTGCCGATCCGGCCGGGCACGGTGGTGCCCACCTCGCCGGGAGCGCTCGCCGCGCGCGGCGTCCGGCGGATCTACCACGCCGCGGTGGCCACACCGCTGGACGATACGTACGAGGTCCGACCGGAGAGCATCGCCCGCGCGGTCAGCGCGTGCTTCGCGCTCGCCCGGACCGAGCGCGACCGGTACGAACCCGCCCTGTCCTCCATCTGCTTTCCGCTGCTCGGCGCGGGCCGGGGCGGACTGGCACCGGCGGTCAGCGCGACCTGGCTGCGCTGGGCGATCCGCGATGAACTCGCCCGGGACGCCCGCTGGCGGGTGCACCTGGTGGTCCGCAGCCGGGAGATCGCCGAGGCCGTGGGCGCGCTGTGAGCACAGCGGCGGGGGCCACGGCGGCCCGGACCACGGCAGCGGGGGCCACCGCCACCCAGCCCACAACCGCCCGGCCCACAACCGCCCCGGCCACCGCCGCCCGGCTCGCCGCGCCCCTGACCACAGCCGCCGGACCCGCCGCACGCCGTACCGCCCGGCCCACCGCATGCCCTGCCGACCGCCCCACCACGCGCCCTGGCGACCGGCCCACCACGCGCCGTACCAGCCGGGCGGGCGCCGCCGCTCAGGGGCGCCAGCTCGCACCGGTGAGAGCGATCCCCGCGCGCCGCAACCGACGCTCCAGCGCGGCCAGTTCGCCGCGCCGCGGCACTCCGTAGAGCCGCACATCGCCGTCCCCCTCGACCATCTGCAGACGCGGCCCGCTCTCCGTCCGGGCCAGATGTTCCTGGTAACGCGCCCGCCCCCGCGCCGTACGCGGCCGCATGCGCTGGTTCGCCGAGCCGCGCCACACCAGGGCGGTGGGCTCGGCCACCCGGAAGCGTCCCGTCACCAGCACATCGGCGTGGCGGACGGCGGCCGAGCGCACCGCGTCGGCTTCCACTTCCTCCCCCTCGTATCCCGTGTACAGGAGGATGTCGATCTCGCGGCCCGCCGCCGGGCCGCCCGGTGCCATCGCCTCCGCACGGGCCCGCACCGCCCCGGCCAGCAGGGCCTCCAGGGCGGCGGGCTGGTCGAGCGGCTCGCCGCCGCTGACCGTCAGCCCGTCGGCGCCCCGCGCCAACGCCTCGCGCCACAGCCCGAGCAGGGACGACACCGTACGGGAGGCGCCGCCCGACGGATCCCAGGTGTGCCGGGACATACAGCCGGCGCAGGCCAGCCCGCACCCCTGGGACCAGATGCCCAGGCGCCGCCCCGGGCCCAGGGTCTCCACCGGAAAGTGCGTCTGGCTGATCCGGAGCGTGGGCTCCGCGCACCCTGGAACGTTCTCCACCGACCCATCTCCCATTCCCCCGAGGTCGTGTTCCGAGATTCATGATCAAAGAGGCGTTGCCCCGGAACCGTTCCAGTATGACCCGGCGTCAGGCATCGACGAGGGCGTTCTCCGGTCGACTTCCGGGCGTTTTCAGGATCGTGTCCTATGGGGAGCATTCCCGGGTACGACCTCATCGATACGGTCTGACAGGGAATCGAATCGACAACGACATCGCCGGCGTCATCCACATCGACTGCGAGCCCTTTGCGGGAGAAAGCGGAATTTCACTGTCCGCAATGCGGCTGTCCGGAGCGGGAATTTCCGCACCAGGGAAATCGGGGGATCCATTTCCATGATCACAACCGACAGTGTCAACGGGGTGGTGCGCCGGGGAAGGCTCGGCCGCACCGCCCGCTTCGCGGCCCGATGGCGGGGCAGGCGCGACGGCGCCCGCGGCGTCCCCCGCGTCCCGCTCCCGGCGCCGCCCGAGGAGGAGCGGGGCAAGACGCCACCGCCGCCCATCGAGCCACCGGCTCCTGAACTGCTGATCACCCCCTATGTGATGGAGGTGCGCACCGGCGTCCGCCGGGCCACCGAGCAGATGCGCGCCGCCCTCATCGGGCGGGAGCACGCCCTGCTCAGCAGGTTGCGCGCGGAGTCGGTGCGCGTCGTCACCCAGTACGACGTCCGGGAGGACCCCCGGCCCGCGGCGCTCGCGCGGTACGGCCACTGGATGGGCCAGTGGCGCACCAGCGTGGACCGGTGCCGGTCGCATGCCCAGGCCGTCGTCGACCAGGCGAATCAGCGACTGGCCTGCTATTGGGACGCGGTGCGCGAGACCCACCCCCAGCTCTCCCGCCTCCCCCGGCGCCCGCCCGGGGAGTGGCTGCCCGGCCGGGTGGAGTTGGACGGGTCCTGGCACCAGCCCGACGTCTGGCTGCTGGACGACGACGACAGCGCCCGGACGGCCACCTCCCGGGCGCTGCGCATACTCGAACGGCAGAACGCCGACCGCGTCGACGGGAGGACCGTACGATGACCGTCCAGACCGTCCACAGCCCCGCTCCGGAGCGCCCGGACGCCCGGCGGCGCCGGAACCGTCGGCGCGCGCTCACCGCCGTACTGGCGCTCGCCCTGGCGGCGGCCGGCACGGCCTGCGGCTCCGACGAGCCGTCACGCTACTCCCGGACGTGTGGCGTCGTGGTCGACGGATCGGGCTCCGCGGCCGCCTCCCGGACCGGCTTCGACGCGGAGGCCAAGCTCAAGGCGACCCTCCAGACGTTCCTGGCGGACAAGAAGTGCCGCAAGACGTCCTTCGCCCCGATCACCAAGGTGTCCAAGGCGTCCAAGTGCCAGGTCAGCCCGCTGGACCTGGACCCGAACACCTCAAAGACCGCCGACCGCGAGCGGACCCGCACCACCATGCGCGCGGTGGCCCTCTCCAACGCCCTGAAGCTGCTGCGCTGCGCCCAGAAGGAGGAGCCCGGCTCCGATGTGCTCGGGGGCCTGTCGCGCATCGCGCTGTCCAAGCCGTCCGGCGCCGACGCGTCGTTCGACGTCCTGGTGGTGAGCGACTTCGACCAGGGCGACACCGACTTCCGGCTGGGGCGGCAGGACCTGTCCACCGCCGCGAGCCGCCGGACCGTCATCGACGGCTTCCTGAAGTCGCACGGCAGGCCGGAGCTGTCCGGCGCCGACATCTACCCGGTGGGCTACGGCATGAAGTACGGCACCGACACCTCCCGGTACGAGCGGTTCGACTCCTTCTGGACGGAGCTTCTGGAGGGGAGGGTGAAGGCACATGTCCACACCACCTACCGCCGGTGACGACGAGGCGCCGCGGCGGCTGAGGCTGCGCCGCCGCAGGGCCGACGCGGACCGCGGGCGCCGCGGCGGGCGGACTGCCGCGCGGCGGTTCCCCGACGGGGCGCTGCCGCAGCCCGAGCTCGTCGCCTCGGATGTCATCCGGGCCGGTGACAGCACCTGGCTGCTGGACCGGGCGCGCAAGCACGGCGCCTCGGCGGCCACGCGCAAGGTCTTCGACCCCTGGGTGCTGGCCAGCCCCGACCGGGTGCCCTACTTCGCCGAACTGGCCAGTCTGCGCAACAAGGTCAGGCACCGGCTCGCCGAGAAGCAGGCGCGGGCCGAGGAGGACGGCGCGCTGGAGGCGAGCCGGGTGCGGGCGGCCGCCACCGCCGCCGGAGTGCGGCTGGAGCGCGCGGACCGGCGGCGGGCCGCCCTGGAGCAGCAGCAATCGGTGACCACCGACCAGCTGGACCGGCTGGCGCGGCGGGCCGACCGGTGGCAGACCTTCCGCGACGCCGTACGGGGCGGTTTCGAGCGCCGGTGGCTGCGCGCCCGTATGCCCGCCGACGCCAACGACACCACCGACGCCACCGGTCCCGAACGGCCGGACGCCACGCGGCGCGAGGACGAGCCGGAGACCACCGGTGGCCACGCCCGCTGGCAGGCGGTGTCCGACCACGATCCGGTGGCGGAGGCGGACGCCGCCCAGCGGGCCCTGTCCACCAGGGCGGCGTGGGAAGGCGCGGCGGCGCGCCCCGGTATGCCGCGCTGGATGAAGTTCGGGGTGCTGGCCGCCCTGATCGTGGTCGAACTGCCCGTCTACTACTCGGTGTTCGAGAATCTGCACGGTGTCGGGCGGTTCGCCGATCTGCTCTCCTACAGCCTCATGGTGGCCGTGGCGGTGGCGATGATCCTCGCCCCGCATATCGCGGGCTGGATCCTGCGGCGGCGCTCCGCCACCGGCGGGGTCCGGCTGTCGTCCGTGCCCGCCCTCGCCCTGCTGGGCATATGGGCGTACGGGGCCTGGGCGTTGGGGGATCTGCGGGCCAAGGTGGCGTTCCGGGAGGAGCCTCCGCTGGATCTGCCGCCCGATGTGGCCGCGGATGTCGGGGACAGCGTGAGCAACCCACCGAGCCTCATCGAGTCCCTGCACCTGGACCCGCACTCCGTGTCCTGGATGTTCGTCGCGCTGCTGCTGCTCTCCGGTGGCATCGCCTTCCTGATCGGGCTGAGCGAGGAGCACCCGTATCTGGCGGCGTACCGGACCACGGCCGAGCGGCTGCGGAAACTGGAGCAGGACATCGAGACGGATCTCGCCGGGTCCGAGCGCGCCAGGGAGGCCGAGGCCACCGTGGGCGCCCGCGCGGGCGCCCGCCGCGCGGCCCATGAGGAGCGGCTCTACGCGGTCGACGAGCTCTACGAAGCGGCGGCCCACGCCTACCTGGACGGCGTGGCCATGGAATCCGGCGATCCGGCGGTCACGGAGGCCGCCATGCGGCTGTCCAGTCAGTGGCCGCTGCTGCCGCGCTGACGGCGTGCGGCACACCGAAGAGACACACTCGGATCCACGGGGGGTGGCGATGGAGCCGACGGCACCGTCGCAGTACATACTCATCACACAGTGTCTGCAGAACGACTTCTTCCTCAACCTGGACTGCCAGTTGTCCCTGCCGGACAGTGCGGTCTCCAAGCTGCTGCTGGACAGCGAGAGCGGTGCGTCCCTCCGCACGGAGGGCCACCGCCGGGTCCTGTCCGAAGCGGAGCTGCGCCGTTCGCCACTGGCCCGCTTCCTCGACGCCACCGTCGGCTCCCGGATGCGCGGACACGGCGACGGCGTCCTGCATCTGATCAACATCCGTGACTGGCATGTCCCGGGAGAGACGTACGACCTGGAGCGCAGGCAGTACGGGGCGCATTGCGAGGCCGGCACCTGGGGGGCGGCGTACGTCGACGGGCTCACGGACGTGCTGGCCCCGGAGCTGCGCGCGCCCGCGGACGCCGAGGACGGCTGGGGTGGGAAACTCCGTGTCCACCATGTGCGGTCCAACACCCTCTTCGACTTCCAGCACAGCTCCGGCGGACGCCCCGACCTCAGCGAACCGGCGCCGCTGACCACGCTGCTGGACGGTCTGCTGGGTGACGGACGGCAGGAGACCACGCATGTCGTGGTGATCGGTGTCCTCACCGACATCAAGGTCCAGCTGCTGCTGACCGGCATCCGCTCCCGCTACGACGTGCGGCAGCTCGTCGTCTCGGACGCGCTCACCGCCAGCAGGACCCTGGAGCGCCATCTGACGGCCCTGGACTTCTGCCAGCGTGTGCTGCACACCGAGGTGATGATCGGTCTGGCGGAGCTGGCCCGTTTCCTGGGCTCGCGGCCGGACGACGACCGGCCGCTGTCCCGTGGCGGGGACGCGGAGTTCGTGGGCTACTCCTCGTACATCCAGGACAAGCAGGGCATCCTGTCCTACGAGGACGCCAGGATGCGGGACTATCGCATCCAGACCGCCGAACGCCTCCGACGAGCGCAGCACACGGTGGGCTTCGCCAGCAAGTTCCTGCTGGGGCTGGGCACATGTCTGCTGGCCAGCGCACTTCTGCTGTCGCTCGTCGGGGTCTTCCTCCCGGACCGCATCGGGTGGCAGAGCCCCGCCGTGCTCGGCGCGCTCGGGGTGGGGCAGATCGTCACGTTGTTCTTCGCCCGGCCGGTCCGATCGGTGCAGGACGCGCTGGCGGAGGAGACCCGCTACCGGATGATCCTCGAGAGCCGCAGTCTGAAGGTGGCCCTGGCCCGCTTTCACATCACCACGGCGGCCGCGCTCAGACGGCATGACGATGTCGAGGGCCAAACCGATGCCCTGGCACGGCAGTTGGAGATTCTGGAGAGGATGGACACGGCCGATTTCGAGCAGCTGAGGCAACTGGGGGTGGATCCGCGCACCGAACCGGCCGGGGCGGGCCGCCCCCGCAGAAGGAGCCGCTCACAGGCCTCCTGACCACCTCGTCCACGGCCGTCAGGCCCGGACCACCGGTGCCTGGAGTTCCGTGACCCACTCGTCGCGGTTCTCCGGGCACTCCAGGTTGATCTCCCGGGGGTAGCCGGCGGACCGGTAGCCGTTGCCGTCGATCCAATGGGCCAGGGCCTGGGCCGTGGGCACCACGGCGTCCATCGGACCGCGGTGCACGATGGTCGCGGCCCGGTCGACGGGCGGCAGATCGAGGATCCTCAGGTCCGCACCGTCCCGGAGCGGGGCGGAGACCTGGACGGCGGCGTGGACGGTGACGGCGCCACCGCCGTCCGGGGCGTCCTCGTAGTACGCGACACCGGGGCCCGTCGGGGTGATGCCCGCCGTGTCGAGGCGCCGGAACAGCTCGTCGTAGAGGGGTGTGATGACCGGGCCGATGTCCTGGGGCTCGAAACCGGCGGCGGTCGCGGTGAGCTCGGCCACCCGCACCGCGGGGAGGGTCTTGATGACGACGTCGTTCGTGGGCATGTGCCCCTCGCTCTCGATCGACCGGAGCCTCGCCTCGACCTGCGTCAGCCGTGCCGCCGTGGCGGCCACCGTGGCCTCCAGCTCGGCCCGCCGCAACCGCAGCATGCCGCGCAGCTCCTCGGTGCCGACCTTGTCGTCCACGATGTCCCGCACCTGCTGGAGGGTGAAGCCGAGCTCTTTCAGCGCGATGATCCGGTTCAGCCGGCTGAGCTGGGCGGCCGAGTAGGAGCGGTATCCGGTGGCGGGGTCGACATGGGCCGGGCGCAGCAGTCCGGTGGCGTCGTAGTGGCGCAGCATCCGGACCGAGACACGGCCGTGCCGGGCGAAGTCTCCGATGGTGAACATGATGGCTCCGAGTTCAGCGCCTGACACGGTGTGAGGGTCAAGGGGCGGCCGGATCAGGCCGGCAGTCCCCTGGCCAGCAGAACGGCGCCGTGCAGTGACGACAGTCCCCCCAGTGTCGCAGGCCGAACCGGTGGCAGCGGATGCCCCGGCCGCTCCAGCGCCGTCGTCCGCTCGGCCACCATCGCCACGAGCTCCGGCATCGCCGCGGCGAACCCTCCGCCGATCAGTACGAGCGAGGGATGGACCAGCTCGCACACACCGGCCACGGCCGTGGCCAGGGCCCGGCCGCTCTCCCGCAGCGCCGCCACGGCCCACTGCCTTCCGTCCCGCACGGCCTCGCGCAACGCGGTGAAGGCCACCTCCTCGCCCCGCCGCCGCGCAGCGCGGCGCAGGGTCGCCGGGCCCGAGGCCGCCGCCTGGACGCAGCCGCGCCGTCCGCAGTCGCACAGCGGGCCGTCGCGGTCCACGATCAGGTGGCCGACCTCGCAGGAGCCGCGGCCCACGCCGGGGACGGGCTTTCCGTTCAGCACGATGCCACCGCCGATCCCCGTGCCGACGCCCAGGTAGAGCAGATCGGGGCAGCCCGCCTCGTGTGCTTCGGCGAGGGCGGCCAGATCACCGTCGTCGGCGCAGCGCACCTCGGCGTCGCCGAAGAGCGCGGACAGCGCGCCCCGCAGATCCGCTCCGGCCCAGCCGGGGCGGCCGGGCCAGGCGGTGACCGCGCCGGTGGCGTCGAGGGTGGCGGGCAGCGCGACCCCGACGCCGGTGAGCCGCTCGGGGTGGCCCGCGCACAGCTCCCTGATGTGCCGGGCCAGCAGCTCCAGGTCGCGGGGGGCGCCGCCGGACGTGATGGCGTCCGTACCGTCCGGCTCCGCCCAGCGGAAGGAGGATTCGCGGATGCTCAGGTCGTCATGTTCGAGGCGCAGCGCCACTTTGGTGCCGCCCACGTCGATTCCCAGATGACTGATGGTCGTCTCCCGGCTCGTCAGCCTTCGCGGTGTGGGGTGACGGCGTGGCGGGCGCTCAGTCCGGCACCTTTTCGAGCAGGGCGCGGGCGGCGAGCCGATAGCCCACGGCGCCGAGTCCGAAGATGACGCCCGCGGCCAGCGGTCCGGTCACCGACTCATGGCGGAACTGCTCACGGGCCCAGACATTCGACAGATGCACTTCTATCCAGGGCCGCGGATAGTTGGCCAGTGCGTCCCTGAGGCCCCATCCGGCCATCATGAGCGCGGCCGGATTGATGATGGCGCCGACCGTGTCGTAGTTCCCCTGAATGGTTTGGATGATCTCCGCTTCGCCATCGAACTGGTAGGAATCCACTTTCCAGCCGCGCTCCGCGACCTCTTCTCCGACCCAGCGCTCGATGTCCTGCAGCGTATCCGTGCCATAGATCTCGGGCTGACGCTTCCCGAGGATGCCGAGATTCGGTCCGTTCACCAACAACAGCCTGCTCACTGCGCACCTCACCATGTGGGATCGGCTGAATTACAGCGACTCATCACGGAAGTGCATTTATAGCACGGCCCTCTTGGCCTCGGTGTGGGAGTTTGGTCAACCGCGTTTTTAAGGGGGCTATAGGGGGGCCCTGAGGGGGAATGACGTTTCGCCCGCCGTCCGGTTAGCGTGCTAATGCGTCCGCCGCGGACCTGCCTCCATAACGCATTAAGGGAGTAGGGAAATCATGAGCAATGATGTGCGACTGCGATCCGAGCTGCCCGCTTGGCCGACTTACGGCGACGAGGAGCGCGAGGCCCTGATCCGGGCCCTGGATCAGGGGCAATGGTGGCGCATCGGGGGCGGTGAGGTCGATGCCTTCGAGGCGGAGTTCGCCGCGGCCCATGGCAGCGAGCACGCCCTGGCGGTCACCAACGGGACGCACGCGCTGGAGCTCGCCCTCGAGGTGCTCGGCGTCGGCTCCGGCACCGAGGTGATCGTTCCCGCGTTCACCTTCATCTCCTCCTCGCAGGCCGCGCAGCGGCTGGGCGCGGTGGCCGTTCCGGTGGACGTGGACCCGGACACGTACTGCATCGATCCGTCGGCGGTCGAGGCGGCCATCGGCCCGAAGACCCGCGCGATCATGCCGGTGCACATGGCGGGCCAGATGTGCGACATGGACGCGCTGGACAAGCTGTCCGCCGACTCGGGGGTGCCGCTGATCCAGGACGCGGCCCACGCCCACGGGGCGCGATGGCGCGGCAAGAGGGTCGGTGAGCTGGGCTCGGTCGCGGCGTTCAGCTTCCAGAACGGCAAGCTGATGACCGCCGGTGAGGGCGGCGCCGTGCTCTTCCCCGACGCCGAGATGTACGAGAAGGGCTTCGTCCGGCACAGCTGTGGACGTCCGCGCACCGACCGCGGCTACTTCCACCGCACCTCGGGCTCCAACTTCCGGCTGAACGAGTTCTCCGCCTCGGTGCTGCGCGCCCAACTCACCCGGCTGGAGGACCAGATCACCACGCGTGAGCAGCGCTGGCCGGTGCTGAACCGGCTGCTCGCCGAGATCCCCGGTGTCGTACCGCAGTCGCGCGACGACCGCGGCGACCGCAACCCGCACTACATGGCGATGTTCCGGGTGCCGGGCATCACCGAGGAGCGCCGCGCCAAGGTCGTCGACGTGCTCATCGAGCGTGGGGTGCCCACGTTCGTCGCCTTCCGCGCGGTCTACCGCACGGACGCCTTCTGGGAGGCCGCGGCGCCGGATCTGACGGTCGACGAACTCGCCCGCCGCTGCCCGCACTCCGAGGCGCTCACCCGCGACTGCATATGGCTGCACCACCGGGTGCTGCTGGGCAGCGAGGCGCAGATGCACGAAGTGGCCGCCGTCGTCGCCGACGTGCTCGCGGACGCATGAGCGCCCCGTACATCGGCGAAAGGCCGATCCGGACCGCCGTGGTGGGGCTGGGGTGGGCGGCCCGCTCGATCTGGCTGCCCCGGCTGCGCCGCAATCCCGCCTTCACCGTGACCGCCGCGGTGGACCCCGACGAGCGCGGCCGCGCGGCCGTGGAGGCCGAGTCGGAGGGCGCGGACCGGTTACCGGTGCTGGCGGCGGTCCACGACCTCGATCCCGCCGAGGTGGATCTGGCGGTGGTCGCGGTGCCCAACCATCTGCACTGCGCGGTCGCCAGCGAGCTGCTGCTCAAGGGGATTCCGGTGTTCCTGGAGAAGCCGGTGTGCCTGACCTCGGAGGAGGCCGAGCGGCTGGCCGCCGCGGAGCGCTCCGGCGGCGCGGTGCTGCTGGCCGGAAGCGCGGCGCGCTACCGCGCCGATGTGCGCGGACTGTACCGGATCGCCGCCCGGCTGGGCCGTATCCGCCATGTCGAACTCGCCTGGGTGCGGGCGCGTGGCGTACCCGACCGGGGCGGCTGGTTCACCCAGCGGTCGCTCGCGGGCGGCGGGGCGCTGGTCGACCTGGGCTGGCATCTGTTCGACATCGCGGTTCCGCTGCTGGGCACCGCCGCGTTCCGGCACGCCATCGGCACCGTGTCCGCCGACTTCATCACCCAGCGGTCCTCCCGGGCCGCGTGGCGCGGCGACGATGGCGGTCCGGTGCCCCCGGGCGCCGCCAATGCCGCCAATGCCGCCAATGCCGCCACCGATGTCGAGGACACCGCGCGCGGGTTCCTCATCACCGACGACGGCCGTTCGGTCGTGCTGCACGCGAGCTGGGCCTCGCACGAGGAGCTGGACACCACCCGGGTCACGATCGACGGCAGCGGCGGCAGCGCGACCCTGCGCTGCACCTTCGGGTTCAGCCCGAACCGCCTCGAGAGGTCCACCCTGACCCGTACCGTCGACGGTACGACCCGCCCGGTGGCCGTACCCACCGAACCGATCGGCACCGAGTACGACCGGCAGCTCGACATGCTTCCCGGGCAGCTGCGCGACCCGGCGGGGCGGGGGCGGGTGATCGAGGAGGTCCGCCGGACCATCAGCGCCATCGAACGGGTCTACACATCCGCCCGGATTCCCCGGGAGGTCCGGGAGTCGGCACCGGTGTGAACCCCGCCGGCACCGGTGTGAGCCGCGCCGACACCGGTTGCCCCGTACCGCCTCCTCGGCTCCGCCCTCGTCATTTCCTTCCACGGACCGCGTTTCCGGTCCACGTTCTCCGGACCGCGTCCGAGACCCGGACCGGCGGTCCGTCTACCGGCCGTGCCCGCACTACGGGAGTGCTCAATGACCAGCCATCCGATCAGTCACGGCGGCCCGCCCTCCGGCGCGGGTACCGCCCCGGTCACCTCGGTGGTCTTCGACCTCGACGGTGTCCTCGTCAACAGCTTCGCGGTGATGCGCGAGGCATTCACCCTCGCCTACGCCGAGGTCGTGGGCGCCGGTGAGCCGCCCTTCGAGGAGTACAACCGCCATCTGGGCCGCTACTTCCCCGACATCATGCGGATCATGGGTCTGCCCCTGGAGATGGAGGGCCCGTTCGTCCGCGAGAGCTACCGGCTCGCCCACCTGGTGGAGATGTTCGACGGTGTGCCCGAGCTGCTGTCGGAGCTGCGCCAGCGCGGTCTGCGGCTCGCCGTGGCCACCGGGAAGAGCGGCCCGCGGGCCCGCTCACTGCTCAACACCCTCGGTATTGACGGGCAGTTCGATGTGATCCTCGGCTCCGACGAGGTGGCCCGGCCCAAGCCCGCGCCGGACATCGTGCTGAAGGCGATGGACGTCATGGGCGCGGATCCCAACCGGACCGTGATGGTCGGGGACGCGGTGACCGACCTGGCCAGCGCGCGAGCGGCCGGGATCACCGCCGTGGCCGCGATGTGGGGTGAGACCGATGAGAAGACCCTGCTCGCGGCGGAGCCCGATGTGATCCTGCACAAGCCGTCCGAACTGCTGTCGCTGACGGTTCCGTAGGTCCTTCCTTCCTTCCGTCCTTCCGTCCGTCCATCCATCCGACCGACCGACCGGACCGATGCCTCCGCCCGGGGTCCGGGTCCCCGCACAGGGCCCGGGCCCCGGCTCGTACCTTCCGGGAACTCGGCCGTCCTCCGGAACGACTACCTGGTTCGCCGGCACTCGTCGGCTCATCCATCGAATCGGGGAGTCATTGATGACAGGTGTGGACCGAGGTCGTCGCAAGCTGCTCCAGGCGGCAGCGGCAGGCGGATTGGGCGCGGGGCTGGTGACGTCGTTCGGAGCGGTGGCGCCCGCGCGGGCCGAAGGTGTCGAGAGGGCGGAGGAAACAGAGGGAGCCGAGGGAGGCGAGGGCACGGTGCGGGTGGCGGTGCTGCTGTACGACGGGGTCACTGCGCTGGACGCCGTCGGACCGTACGAGATGCTGTGCCGGGTGCCGGGCGTGACGGTGACCATGGTGGCCGAGCGGGCCGGGCAGGTCCGTACCGACACCGGCGAGCTGGGGCTGGTGGCCGAGCGCTCCCTGGACAGCGTGTCGCGGGCCGATGTGCTGCTGGTGCCCGGAGGTGTCGAGCGCGGCACCACGCCGCCGAGGACCAACCCCGCGGTCCTGGACTGGATCCGCCGTATCCACCGCGGATCCACCTGGACGACCTCGGTGTGCACGGGAGCCCTGATCCTGGGCGCCGCCGGGCTGCTGCGCGGTGTGCCCGCCACCACGTACTGGGCTTCGCGCTCGTATCTGGCGGACGTCGGTGCCATTTACACGCCGGGGCGGTTCGTCGAGGCCGGGAAGATCCTCACTGCGGCCGGGGTGTCCGCCGGTATCGACATGGGGCTGCACCTCGCGGCCCGCCTCTCCGACGAACGCACCGCCCAGGCCATGCAGCTCGCCGTGGAGTACGACCCCGACCCGCCCTTCGACACCGGCAGTCCGGAGAAGGCGGACCCGGAGCTGCGGGAGTTGGCGCTGAAACTGATCGCGGACGCGGCGCGCTAGCCGATCGGCCGTCCGGGGCGTGGCGTGGCGTCAGGCGCAGGCGGGGACGGACGTCACGCTCCGGTGGTCGAGCCCGGCCGGACGATCATCAGCACGACGACGATCGCCCAGAGGAGGTTGAAGACCCCGGTGAGCATGGCCAGCCGAGCCGCCACCGCGGAATTCCCCTTCGTGGCCGTGTCCTCGGGTGCGGTGAGCAGGCCCCGCTGGGCCGGGATGATGGCCAGCGCGAGGACGAGCGCGGCGACCGTGGTCAGGACGATCGACGCGATGAGCCAGACGTCGGTGAGCACACCGAGTTGGGCGGCTGTGGCCAGACCGAAGAGCGGCACGGCGATCCCCACGAGGGTGTAGCCACGGCAGATCCGGTGCAGGAGCGCGGCGACCGCGGTGGCGCGTTGAGCGTCGGAACCTTCGGGCCGCGCCGATGCGGACTGGGTGGAATGGGCGGACTGGGCGGACTGGGCGGATGCTGACTGGCGCGCATAGCGCGGGAAGAGCGAGCCGGCCACCGCGATCGGCCCGATCGCCAGGATCGCCGCGAGGACATGTATGGACAGCAACAGCTTGGTCATGGGAAGCCTTCCGACCCGGCGGTCTATATGTTGGCTGCCAATACATAGCACGCCTACACCTCCTATAGGTAGGCTGCCTATCTATGAGGGCAGACAGAGTGCGAGGACACCTGGACGGGCTGCTGATGGCCGTTCTCGAGCAGGGACCACTGCACGGGTACGCGATCATCACCGCGGTTCAGCAGCGCAGCGGAGGCGTGCTCGACCTGCGCACGGGCACCATCTACCCCGCGTTGAACAAGCTGGAGCGGCTGGGGCTGCTGACCAGCAGCTGGGAGTCGGTCGGCGAACGACGACGGCGCAGCTACCGGCTCACCGACGCGGGACGGAGAAGTCTGGCCGAGGAGCGCACCGCATGGCGGGAGTTCACCATGGCGATCGGCTCCGTTCTGAACCCGGGGGCACAGCCCCGGTCCGCCATATGAGCGCCCACGGCCGGCAGACCGGTCCCGCCGAAGCCCATCCCCTCGAAGCCCATCCCCTCGAAGCCGAAGCCGATCCCGTCGAGAAGCACATCGCCGACCTGACGGCCGTCCTGCACGGTCCGGCGCGGGCCAAGGCTCGGATGATCGAGGAGATACGCGACGGCCTTACGGAGACGGTGGCGGCGCACATCCGCGGCGGATCCACACCCACCCGGGCGGCGGACGACGCGGTCCGGGAGTTCGGGACGCCGGAGGAACTCGCGCCCGGCTGTCAGCGGGAGCTGACCATCGCGCAGGCGCGGCACACCGCCTGGGCCGTCGCCCTCACCGCCCCCCTCCTCGCCGCATGCTGGTATCTGGCCTCGAGCACCGCACCCGGCCAGGACGGTCCGGTGCCACGCGCCGCCCAGCTGTTCGCCACGCAGCTGGCCACGGCCGTCGGCGCCATCGCGCTGCTCGCCGCGCTGGCACTGGCCGTCACCGGCACCCTGGCCCGTCGACTGCCCACACCGCCCCGGCTGCCCCTGGCGATCGCCTGGGCCGGCACCACCGCGGGCGTGGCCATGGGGGTCGCCACGCTCACGCTCACCGTCGCGTCCCTCCTGGCCACGGACTGGCCGCTGGTCGCGCTGGCCGGGGCCTTCGCCGCCGTATCACACGCGGTCGTGGCTCCCTCGGCCCGCGCCTGCCGCCGATGCGCCCGGCTGGCCCGCGCCCTGTAGGGCTCGCGTTCCTCAGGCCCCGCGTCCCCCAGGTCACCAGCCGGGCAGGCGGTGCAACCGGTGACGTACGGGGCGCGGCGGGCAGCCACTGATGGCCTGCCACCCGCCGCGCCCCGCATCGCCGCTTGGGCTCAGCCCGCCAGCCGCACCGGTTCCGCGGCCTTTTCCGCCGCGGCCAGCAGTGCGTTGATGTCCTCGCGGGCGCGGGCCACACGGGAACGTACGGTGCCGATGGGGCAGCCGGTGGCGGTGGCGGCGTCCGCGTACGGCAGACCGAGCACCTTGGTGAGCAGGAACATCTCACGGCGCGCCGGGGCGAGCGCCGCCAGCAGATCCATCAGCGCCACCCCCTCGTCGAACCCGGGGAGCCCGACGGGCTGCGCCCGTTCGGCCACCTCCTGCCAGTCGTCCGCGTCCAGGGTGCGAGGACGGGCGGCGGCCATGCGGTAGCGGTCGACCACCACACGACGGGCGATCGACAGCAGCCATGTCCGGGCCGACGAGCGGCCCGCGAAACGCGACAGCCCGGTCAGCGCCCGTAGATACGTTTCCTGGGCGAGGTCCTCACAGCCGTGGGGATCGGCGCTGAGATGGAGTACGAAGCGGCGCACGTCGCGGTAGGTGGCGCGGATGAAGTGGTCGACCGCGTCACGGTCGCCGTCACGGGCGGCCAGCGCCCATTCGGTGACCTGGCGGTCATTCGCCGTAGTGGCGAAGCCGTGCCCGTGCACGGCGGTGGACTGCACGGCTCTTCTCGGTGCGGCGGACCGCATGGGGGAAGGCATCGTGGGGGAAGGCATCGTCAAACGTCCTTCGGAAGGCGGTGAACGGCACACCGGCATGCGCCACCGGCGCGCGAGGGCGCGGCGGGGCAGCGAGAGGCCGGCGGTGCCGACGGATGGGGCCGACGCCGGGCAGGCGCCGGTACTCCGCCCGTCACCAGCGCTCACCCCGGAACGGGGCGGTGCCCCACATCGGGGCGGTGCCCCACATCGGGGCGGTGCCCCACATCGGGGCGGTGCCCCACATCGGGGCGGTGCCCCACATCGGGGCGGTGCCCCAGATCGGGGCGGTGCCCCAGATCGGGTCAGGACCCCGCATCGGGGCGCGACCACCTGACAGGAGCAGGGAAAAGACGGGCGGTTCAGCGGACGGCGAACCGCGCCGGTGGCCCTCTGCGGAGGATGACGTGCCGTAGCAGGACTCCGCGCAACCGGCGGGCGATGGCCGGTGCGGACGGCCACGTGGGCAGCGGAGTGGCGCCCGCGCCCAGGACGCGCAGGGCGAGAACGAGCGGGACGAACAGCAGGGCCGCGAGCGCGCGGCCGAGCCGGAAGACGGCCCGCTCACCGCGCCACAGCCACAACCCGCAGATCAGCGCGGCGAGAAGGTGGGCCGTGGCCATGCCCGGCCCGCCCGGACCCGCCCAGGGCCACGGCAGATGGCCCAGGGACGGTGCGGTGGCGGACATCGCGTCCGCGCCATGGTGCATATGGCCCATGGTGGCGCCGCTCATCGGGGCGGCACCCATGTCCCGCGTCCCCGGCACCCCGTCGCCCGTGGCGCTTCCCGCCACGGGGGCGGCTGTCGCCTCCGCGAACCGGAACGCCATGTGCAGGCCGAGTTGCGCGACCACCGTCGCACCGGTCACGACCAGCGCTCCACGCTCGCGCCCGGTGACCCACCACGCGGCCGCCGTCGTCCCGGTGAACGCGGCGGCCACGGCCCACACCGGCAGGGTGTCACCGGACATCAGGGTGTGTCCGAACGCCGTCACCACGACGCACACCGCCGCGAACACGGCGGCTCGTGCGAGGCGGAAGGGTGGCCCGGCGGACATGGCAGCCATGGTGCCAGCCGTGGCCGATGAGCGTGACGGTGGCTCAATCTTCATCACGCGGATGACAAGCGTGGCCGGTGAATCGCCTCCACCCGACCCCTGTGAGCCAGCTCACAGAAAATGCCCGGAACTCATCCACGTGTTCCTCCGACGACTCAACCGGCGCGGTCAGCAATGCGTCCGCCTCCCGCCGTTGCCCCCGAACCAGGAGTCGTCCATGTCCGCCGAACCCCTCGCCCCGGCCACGGGCGACTCCCCGGACGATGCCACCGACAAGGAACCGCACTCCCCCACCGGACCCGACGGGGCCGAGCCGGGTGGGTCCGTATGGGCCGCCCTGCGGCCGCTGGTGCTCCGGCTGCACTTCTACGCAGGCGTACTGGTCGCGCCGTTCCTGCTGGTCGCGGCCGTGACCGGGCTGCTGTACGCCGGATCGTTCCAGGCCGAGAAGCTGGTCTACGGACATGAGCTGAGCGTCCCCGTGGGCGACCGCGAACTGCCCATCTCCCAGCAGGTGGCGGCCGCGCGCAAGGCCCACCCGGAGGGTGAGATCAGCGCCGTACGCCCGTCCCCCGAGAACGGCGCCACCACCCGGGTGCTGCTCTCCGGCGTCAAGGGCGTCGATCCCGACCATACGCTGGCCGTCTTCGTCGACCCGTACACCGGGAAGGTGCGCGGCGCGCTGGAGCAGTACGGCTCCACCGGAGCCCTTCCGCTGCGCACCTGGATCGATGAATTCCACCGCGATCTGCACCTCGGGCAGACCGGCCGCCTCTACAGCGAACTCGCGGCCAGCTGGCTGTGGGTCATCGCGCTCGGCGGTGTGGTGCTCTGGCTCAGCCGTCGCCGTAAGAAGCGCACGCTGCGGGCGATCGCCCTGCCCGACCGCGCCGCCACCGGCCGCAAGCGCACCATGTCCTTCCATGGCGCGGTCGGGCTGTGGGTGGCGCTGGGGCTGCTGTTCCTGTCCGCCACCGGTCTGACCTGGTCCACCTACGCGGGGGCCAACGTGGAGGACCTGCGCACCGCCATCGGCCAGACCACCCCGGCCGTCTCGGCCACCGTCGGCGGCGGCGGCGAACACGCCGGACACCACACAGGCTCCGGCTCCATGCCGGGGATGGACATGGGCGGTACGGGTGAGAAAGCCGGGCACACCGCTGATGTGGGCCTGGACACCGTCCTGAAGGCCGCCCGCGCCGAGGACCTGGACAACCCCGTCGAGATCGTCCCGCCCGCCGAGCCGGACAGTGCGTATGTCGTCAGCCAGATCCAGCGCAGCTGGCCCGAGAAGCAGGACTCGGTGGCCATCGACCCGGCCACCGGCGAGGTGACCGACGTTCAGCGGTTCGCCGACTACCCGGTGCTCGCCAAGCTCACCCGCTGGGGCATCGACCTCCACACCGGAAACCTCTTCGGCCTCGTCAACCAGATCGCCCTGGCCGGTCTCGCGCTCGCGCTGATCCTCCTGATCGTCTGGGGCTATCGCATGTGGTGGCAGCGTGGCCGCGCCTCCGCGTTCGGCCGCCCGATCCCGCGCGGCGCGTGGCGGCGGGTGCCGGTGTATGTCCTCCTCCCCCTGGCCGCGGCCATCGCCGTGATCGGCTACTACCTGCCCCTTCTCGGCATCCCACTCGCCGCCTTCCTTGCCGTCGACATCGTCATGGGCGAGGTCGCCCGTCGGCGCGGCGCCACATCCGCCGTCTGAGCCGACCGGTCTCTGCCGCCGGCTGCCGTTTGCCACCTCGGCAAGACGGTTTGCCTCGCTCCGGGCAGGCTCGCATGGTGGGCCGTGGAGGTGGTCAAGGTGACCGATGAGCTGAAGAAGTCGTACGACGTGGTGGTGATCGGCGGTGGCGCCGCGGGGCTGAGCGGGGCGCTGATGCTGGCCAGGGCGCGGCGCTCGGTGGTGGTGATCGACGCGGGCGACCCGCGCAACGCCCCGGCCTCGGGGGTGCACGGACTGCTGGCCCGGGACGGGACCCCCCCGGCCGAGCTGGTGGAGCGGGGCCGGGCCGAGGTCCGCGACTACGGCGGTCAGCTGGTGTCCGGCGAGGTGGGGGCCGTGACCAGGGAGGACACCGGGTTCCAGGTGACCCTGACCGACGGCCGGACTGTCCGCGCGCTCCGGCTGCTGCTGGCCACCGGGCTGGTCGACGAGTTGCCGGACGTCCCCGGGCTGCGGTCCCGGTGGGGCCGGGATGTGGTGCACTGTCCGTACTGCCACGGCTGGGAGATCCGCGACCAGGCCATCGGCGTACTGGGGAGCGGGCCGCTGTCGGTGCACCAGGCGATGCTCTTCCGGCAGTGGAGCGAGGATGTCACCTTCTTCGCCCACACCTTGCCGATGCCGACCGGCGAGGAGGCGGAGCAGCTGGCCGCCCGTGGCATCCGCGTGGTGAACGGCGAAGTGGCGTCCGTGGAGATCGCCGAGGACCGCCTCGTCGGCGTGCGCCTGCGCGACGGCAACGTGATCAAGCGCGAGGCACTGGCCGTCGCGTCCCGGATGGTGGCGCGCACCGGCTTCCTGGCGGCGCTCGGGCTGCGGCCGGTGGAACATCCGAGTGGCGCCGGTGAGCACATCCCGTCCGACGCGACCGGCCGCACCGATGTGCCCGGGGTGTGGGTCGCGGGAAATGTCACCGATCTCTCCGCCCAGGTGGGTGCCGCCGCGGCGGCGGGCGCGACCGCGGCCGCCCATATCAACGCGGATCTGATCGCCGAGGAGACCCGGCAGGCGGTCGCCACGGCCCGGGCCCACGGCGAGGTGGCGTTCTCCGCGGAGGTGGAGTCGCGGGTCTGCGAAGCGGTGTTGGGCGACCGCCGCCACGGCCTGTGACGTGCGGTGTACGGCGTGCGGTCCTTCGTCGGCCCGCACCGGCTCACGCCGAGCGGGCCGGGACCTCCGGCGGGCGATCCCCCGGCGGGCAGTCCCGGCCCGGCACGGGCGGTCCCGGCCCGGCAACGCATCACGGAGCCACCACCGCCGGGCGGCGTCAGTAGACGGTGAGGCCGTAGGCGCTCAGCACCTCCTGGATCGGCTGGTAGTAGGTGGTGCCTCCGGAGGCGCAGTCCCCGGAGCCGCCCGAGAGAATGCCGATGATCTTGTCGCCCGCGTAGAGCGGACCACCGCTGTCGCCCGGCTCGGCGCAGATATTGGTCTGGATCAGGCCGTAGACGATGTCACCGCCGCCGTAGTTGACGGTCGCGTTGAGCGCGGTGACCACACCGCACCGGACACCGGTCGTGGCACCCCGGCGGCAGACCTGCTGGCCGACGTGGGCGGTGGCGGTCCCGGTGATGTCGACGGTCCCCACCGTCCCGGGGTGCGGAACGGCCGTGTTGGTGTACCGGACGACGCCGTAGTCATCGCCCGGGAAGCTGGTCCCGGTCGTCGGGCCGACCGGGGTGGTCGTACCGGAGCCGGTGTACCAGGTGGCGTTGCCATCGGCGCAGTGGCCGGCGGTGACGAAGTAGTACGTGGCGCCGCTCTGCACATTGACCCCCGCGGAGCAGCGCACCCCCGCGGAGGAGTAGATCCCGTCGCCACCGGAGAGGAGGGTCCGCAGCGGGCCGTCGAGCCGCTCGACGGTGATGGCGCCGCCGGAGCGCTCCGCGGTGCGGTCGAGCCTGGCCAGGTCGGCGCCCCGGACGGTGGAGCCGACGAGGACACGCAGCGTTCCGGTGCGCTCGTCCACGGTCCAGGCGGTGCCCGGGACATCCAGGGACTCCACGGCCGAGGCGGCGCCGGACACGGCCGTCGACGCGGACGGGGACGGGAACGTCGACGCGGACGGGGACGGGAACGGGAACGTTGACGTGGACGGGGACCCGGCGGTGGACGCGGAGGAAGCCGCCGCACTTGTGCCGACTGTCGCGAGGGCTGCCGTGACGAACAGACCGGACACCGCGGCGATCAACCGGAACCGACCACGTCTTCTGGTACGGCGTGCTGTTCTCACCCGAACCTCCTTGAATGGGGCGGTAGTTGGTCCAGCCGCCTCATTGTGCCCGTGGCCGGGCGGACGCGTAACCCACCTCCCCGCGCCATCGCGGACCGCCCTTGATCAGCACATTGATCGATCAGGCGATGCCGCGGACGCCGCGGACTCCTCGCCGACTGCGACGACGAGAGTGTTATAAATGCCGTTATGAGCAGACATGCTCGTCCGGCCCGGAGGCGGCTGGGGCCCCTGCCGCATCTGCGCAGCGTCGCCGGGCAGGCGTTCATCCTGCAGCTTCTGCTGATCCTGGTTCTGGTGGCCGCCGCGGTGGCGGCCGTCGCCGCGGATGCCCGGGTTCACGGCACGGTCGACGCCCGTCGGCGATCGCTCGCGGTCGCCGAGACCTTCGCGCATGCTCCCGGCATGGCCCGGGCCATGAGCGGCGACAAACCGACATCGGCGCTGGAGTCGCATGCGGAGGCGGCACGGAAGGGCTCCGGCGTCGACAGCGTCGTCGTGTTCGACACTCGTGGCATCCGCCTCACCCACCCCGACAAGCCCTTGATCGGCAAGCGGATCGTCGGACCCGCCGGGCTGATCCGGGAGGAGTTGCGCGGAAGGACGATCTCGCAGGCCTTCCGGGCCAGCCAGGGCCCGTCCGTCGTCTCGGCGGTCCCCGTCACCGGGGCCGATGGCACCTTCCTCGGCGGAGTGTCGGTCGGGGTCAAGATCCAGAGCGTGCACAGCACGGTGGACCGCCGGCTGCCGATGCTGCTCGGCAGCGGCGCCGGGGCGCTGGCCCTGGCCACGGGCGGGGCGGCGCTGCTGAACAGGCGGTTGCGCCGGCAGACCCACGGCCTGGGCGCCGCGCAGATGACGCGGATGTACGAACACCATGACGCGGTGTTGCACTCGGTCCGCGAAGGGGTGCTGGTCCTGACGGCGGACAAACGGCTGCTGCTCGTCAATGACGAGGCCCGGGAGCTGCTCCGGCTGGCTCCGGACGCGGAGGGCCGCCACGTCGGCGCGCTCGGCCTCGAACCGCACCTGACCGAGCTGCTGGCGTCGGGACGGCACGTCACGGACGAGGTGCACCCCTGCGGGGAGCGGCTGCTGTCGGTCAATTTGCGGTCCACGGACCGTGCGGGCGCCCCCGCCGGAAGCGTGGTGACACTGCGGGACACCACCGCGCTGCGGGCGCTCTCCGACCGGGCGGTGGCGGCGAGCGAGCGGCTGAAGCTGCTGTCCGACGCCGGTGTACGGATCAGCTCCACCCTGGAGCTGACGGGCACCGCCGAGCAGCTGGTGGACGTGGCCGTCCCCCGGTTCGCCGACATCGCCGCCGTCGAGCTGCTGGAGCCCGTACTGCGCGGCGAGGAGCCCGAGCCGCCGTACGAGCCCCTGGCACCGCACCGGACCGCCGTCGGCGGGACACCCGCCGAAGCCCCCCTCTTCCGGGTGGGCGAGCGGGTCGTCTACGCCCCCTCCACACCGCAGAGCCGGGCCGTGCGGACCGGAGCCGCCGTCCTCCTCCAGTCCGATCCGGCCGGTACCGGCGAGTGGCCGGCCGGGGAGGCCCGCCGCCTCCGCGACCACGGGATCCACTCGCTGATCACCGTCCCGCTGCGGTTCCGCGGTGTCACCCTGGGCCTCGCCACCTTCTGGCGGACCCGGCACCGTGCGCCGTTCGACGAAACGGACCTGGCGATCGCCGGGGAGCTCGCCGTGCGCACCGCCGTGTGTGTCGACAACGCCCGCCGCTACGCCCGCGAACACGCCATGGTCACCGCCCTCCAGCGCACCCTCCTTCCCGGCGGTCTGCCCGATCAGAACGCCGTGGAGGTGGCGGCCCGATATCTGCCCGCGCCGGGCGGGACGGGCGGGAGCTGGTTCGATGTGCTCCCCCTCCCCGGCGCCCGGGTCGCGCTGGTCGTCGGGAAGGTGGCCGGGCAGGGCCTGCACGCCGCGGCCACGATGGGCCGGCTGCGCACGGCGGTGCAGAACTTCTCGGCCCGGGACGTGCCCCCGGACGAGCTTCTCTCCCATATGGACGAGTTGGTCGCCCGTCTCGACATGGAGCACAACACCGACGCGCACGGCACCCGCATCACGGGCGCCGGCTGTCTGTACGCGATCCACGACTCGGTGTCGGGCCAGTGCACCGTGGCCCGGGCCGGCGATCCGGGCCTCGCACTGGCCCACCCCGGCGGCATCGTGGACATCCCCGCGGTGCCGGCCTCCCCGCCCCTGGGCCTGGGCGGGGAGCCCTTCGAGGCGGTCGGCTTCGCCCTGCCCGCCGCAAGCCGCCTGGTGCTCTACACCAACGGTCTCCTCGAAGGCCACGACCGAACCACCGGCACCGGCCTGAACCTGCTGCGCCGCGCCCTCGCGGCCGAGCCGGGCCTCGACCCGGACGAGACCTGCCGGAGCCTGTTCCAGACCGTGCTGCCACCCCGCCCGAGCGACGATGTCGCCCTGCTGGTGGCCCGCACCCGCCTGCTCGGCCCGGAGAACGTGGCCGAGTGGGACGTGCCGTCCGACCCGGCCGCGGTCGCCCCGGTACGCGCCGCCTGCGCCCGGCAGCTACGGGCGTGGGGCCTGGAGGACGCCGTGTGCACCGCCAAGCTGATCATCAGCGAACTGATCACCAACGCCCTGCGGTACGGCACCCCTCCCGTGCGCCTACGACTGCTGCGCGACCGCAGCCTGATCTGCGAGGTCTCCGACAACAGCAGCACCGCACCCCATATGCGCCGCGCCGCGACCACCGACGAGGGCGGGCGCGGGCTGTTCCTCGTCGCCCAGTTCGCCCAGCGCTGGGGCACCCGCTACACCCCGCGCGGCAAGGTCATCTGGGCCGAGACACCCCTGGACGACCGCTGAGCGCGGCAGCCCGCGCATGCCCTGGCGACGACCGCCGATCACCAACTCCCCGTAGAACTGGATGCGTTGGCAAGCCCGGCGGACAACCAGCAGGAAGGGGCTTGGCTTTCCCCACCCCGGTGGTCGAGACTGTGATCATGTACGAGGGACAGGGCCGCCGAGAGTACATCGTGACGTCCGACCCCGAGGCGGTGTCCCGCGTGCGGGCCTCCCTGCTGCGCACCCTGCCGGTGGCCGCGTGGGCCGGGGTGGCCGGTGCCGCCGTCATCATCGCGGCCATGGTCCTCCTCCTCGTCACCCTCGGCCTCAGCGCCTCCCAGCTCTGGGTGCTGGTGTTCGCCTGGCCGGCGGTGTTCATCCTCTACGACGCGAGGCGCCGGTTCACCGCCCTACGGCGCCTGAAGCGGACCTGGGCGGTGAAGGACGTATCCCCCGTGGCGATGCGCCTCTCCCCCGAGGGCCTGCGCTGCACCATCGACGCCGCCCCCGACCCCGTCGTCCTCCCCTGGTCCGCGATCGCCCGGATGCGGATCAAGGGCCAGGGCCTCAGCGCGGTCCGGGTCGACCTCACCCCCGGCGTGTCCGCCACCACCCCCGGGGTCAGCGGACTGGACCAGCCCGAGACCCGCGTGCGCATGCGCCGCACCTGGAAGGGCCGAACGCGGCTGGGTTTCGCCATCTACGCCCTCCGCGAGCCCCTCAGCGACATCGACCAGGCACTCGGCCACTTCTCGAACGGACGAATCGGCATCCGCTGACGCGAGGGCGCGGGGCGAACCGGGCCACGTTGCGTGCCGTCCCGGGCGTGGGTTTCATGGAATGAGAGACATCCGTACCGCGAACATCAGCTGGGAACGGACCTCATGACCAAGGTCGTCCGAAACCCTGAAGGAAAGGTACGTCCGCCCAACGCTCCTTGGTACACGCTGTATCCCCGACGGGCGTGGTCCCGCTTCGGCGGTGGAGTGGGCAGACGCTGGCGAACCTTCAGGACCAACCGGGAGGCGAGCCGCAGCATCCTTCCGAACCGGAGTTGGCGCGGCTGGCGGCCCACCTTCGGCCGTCTCGTGCGTGCCTACGCCTATGCCGGGACGGCCCTCCTCGCCCTGTGGCTGGCAGCGGTCATCTACGACTCGGTCAACGGGGGGAGAACCTGGTTCCACACCATGCAGGGGAGCACGTGGTTCGCCACCGTCACCCGCGTCGTCGGACCGCTCCTCGCGGCTTCCTTCGTCCTGACGCTCTTCCTGATCTACTGGTACCACAAGACCAAGAAACCGCTGGTCGACAAGGCGAGATCGGCACCGCACGATCTGGTCCCCACCGCGGGAACGCTCATCGACCGGATCGTCGGGCGCCGGGAGCTCTCCCAGGTCATCGCCCAGACATTGCGCAACCGCAGAACGCGCCGGCCCTATCTGCTGGTCGGCGGGGTGGGGGTGGGCAAGACCGCGGTGCTGGTCGAACTCACGCACATGCTGGCCCAGCAGGCTGCCGTTCCCGTGCCCATTCGCCTTCGCGACATGGACACCGACGGGGATCTGGACTTCGAGAAGATGGCCCGGCGCCGCCTGGCGGAGGAAGCTGATCAAGGGGTACTGGCCAGCGGCCAGTTCGACAAGACCTGGCGGCAGTTGCGCCTCGACGACAAGGCCGTCGTCATCGCCGACGGACTGGAGGAGGCGCTTCTCGACAAGGAACACCGGGACGACCGCGACAACATCATCCGCCGGGCCATCGACCGGGCGGCCCGGCAGAAGCTGCCCCTGGTCATCGCCTCCCGCCCGCATCCGCCCCTGGAGGGCACACGGGCCGTGATCGCCGACCTGGAGCCACTGAGCGAGGAGGCGGCGCTCGAGTACCTGGTGAGGGACTTCTCCGAGGTCGATGAGCGCCGTCTGGATTGGATCGTGGAGACGGCCAACGTCTCGGACTCGCCGAGCTATCTGCAGATCGCCCGGCTCCTCCAGGAACGCGGACTGCTGGAACACATGACCCTGCGCGAGGAACCGGACCGGCTGGACACTCGTAGCCATGACTGCGCCACTCTCAGGCTGTGGCTTCTGGACACCTATCGGAAGGCGATCGAAGACGGGCTTCTCTTCGACGAGTTGGCGATGGACCGTCAGGAGCGCCAGGAGACCATACAGGTGATCTCTGCCCTCGCCTGCCTGGGGCTTGTGCGGGACCGCCTGGAGGTGACGTTCGACGAGTTGGTCGAGACGTGCACGGATGACGAGGACGGCCAGGGCCCCAGGGATGGGCGTCTGCCGGTCTCCGAGAGGCAGCGCACCGCCATCTGGAAGGCTCTGGAAAGCGAGTTCGACGACAGGGCACACTGGCTGAAACCCGTAGAGCATGCGAATGCCTGCAAGACCGAATTTTCTCGCTTCGCCAATAATGGACAGATGCTCGGGCTGGTGATGGCCCATGAGAACAAGGTGCGCTTCCCGCACAGCATCATCCAGGCATATCTGGGATATCGCCTGCTGTATCGCATGGACGACGATCAGATACGTCAGGTCATCGAGCCCGCACTGCACAGCCCGGGGCCTGCCCGCGAATTGCTGATCGCGCTGGTACTGCTTTCCCGTCATCGGGCTGCGACCGGTCGCGCCCAGCCGACTGCCGCACCCTGTCCGACCCCTGGCCATGCCCATACGAACGTACCCGAAAAACTCTCCAGCATTCTTCGGGAAGCCGCCAAGGACCGACAGGATCCCAAGTACTTCGATCTCTATTCCGCGGCCCTGGACATCGACAGCGTGGATCCCGAATCCAAGCAGACCGACATCGCCGATGAACTCCTTGACGCCTGGCCCGGGCTGACCATCAGAGGTGACCAGCGAACCATCGAGGAGGCGAAGCTCAAGCTGGTGCGCCACTTCGGAGCGGCCCTCCGCGAAGTGGACCGCCGCAGGTCGGGCCGGGGCTCCACACAACGGCCCGGGGCACCACGACCTTTGCCGTACAGCCAGTTCTTCGACATCGGAACCCACGAGCCCTCCCATCCGGTCCGGATCGCCATCACGCAGGAAATAAGCTCGGGCGGCGATACGGCCTTCAGCGCTCTGCGGAAACACTTCCCCTTGGGGACCGATCCGGTACTGCAGTATCTGCGGAAGACACGCCAAGCCAAACGGAAATTGAATGACGATTACACAAAGTGGTTGGAAAGAGGGGATCGCGAGCCCGTCGGCCCCGGCGAAGCGGGGCGACGAGAACAGGAACATGTCCGATTCGTGGCGGACTACGAGAATGACAGGGCCAGATGGTGGCGGCATTTCGCCCTGAGAGCCTGGCTCCTCCCCATGATGGTCGGCTCCGTCTCCGAGAAGTACCGCGACGAGGCGAAGGAGCGGTTGGAAATCTGGTTGCAGCACCTCGCGCCCACCACCCGCCTCCGCAGCCCCGTGATGCCTCAGGCTCCGCACACAGAGCCGAACCTGCCCCTTTCACTGGAGAACGCTCTCGCCCGGGGCTTCAAGAACGCCGCCAACCGCAGACGACGCCACCCCGACGTCTGTGACGAGACCCTCGCCTACCTCGTCAAGCAGGCCGAGAAGATGTTGACGTGCAGTCGCTGCTGGTATGCGCAGCTCACCCTGTTGCACGCGTTGTGCCTGTGGTCGCTTCCCGACGCCATAGGACGCCCGCCCGGGCCGGACACGGCCGAGCGGAACTGGCGTGGCCAGGCGCGGACAGCGTCCACGGATCAGGGCCCGGACGGCGACACAGGTTCACCGAACCAAGCGGCCGACCCCGTGCGATCGGTAGCCCGTTGGCTCTCCGCGGCGGGCACCGCATACGACACACCCACTCCCACCAGTGCCCATCCCGAACACCAGGCCGCCAGACTTCTGCACCCGTTCGTCGCCGAGGCCGGTGACCTGGTGACCCTGGCCCTCGAGACCGGACATCCCGAGCGCTTCCTGTGGATCGATGAGAACCGGGCCATCTACAACGTCGGCTCCAGCCCGGCCGACCCCGAGCGCTACCGCAAGCACAATCTGTGGATCGCCCCATCGGTGGGCTGGAGCACCCTGCATCCGCGGGCCCAGCGCCTGGTCGCCGACGTCCTCGTCATGCTCAATCTCACGGAGCGCAACGGTAACCCCGACGAGGTCGAAGAACGTCTGAGAAGGGCCACCAAGGACACGCTTCCGCCTTGCCTCACGCATGACCGCAGCCCGCTCCACCCCGAGCACAGCATCGGCCGGGCGGACGGCAGCGAGCCCGGGGCCACCTGCCTGCCCACATGCCACTTCCGCCTGTGCCCCTACCCTCCCAAGGGCGGCAGGACCCAGACGGAGATGGAGGAGCCCTTCTGCCGACAGCAGCAGGCGCTCCTTCACAGCCGCTTCCGCTGGCGTCCCCCTGCCGTCAGCCGCCACACGGCTCCGTGGGTGAGCATCCCCATCAGGGAGCTGCACGGGTTCTGGGAGAAGATGGCCAACCGCAACCGCAAGTCCACTGGTCAGGAACCCCGCGTCTTCTGATCGCAAGCTGGTCGAGGTCGGCCGGCCGCGCGTCACCCGGCGGACGGGAGCACGGGACGGGGCACCCGAAACGCCATGTCCGAATCCCGCCAGCTTTCCCTGTCCGAAGGACGCATGCTGGGAGCAGCGCAAGACAGAACCGCGAGAAGAAGAGAGGGACCACAGCCATGACGGTCCACACGACGATCGACAGCCCGCTCGGCGAGCTGCTGCTGGTGGGCGAGAAGTCCGCCACCGCGACGGGGGGTACCGCGCTCGTTTCCCTGTCCGTGCCCGGACAGAAGGGCGGGGCCGTCGTCCAGGACGGCTGGAGCGAGGACGCCGAGGCGTTCACCGAGATCGTCTCGCAGCTGCGCTCCTACTTCGACGGCAAGCTCACCCGTTTCGACATCGAGTGCGTCGAGGGCGGTACGGACTTCCAGCGCAGGGTCTGGCAGGCGCTGGAGTCCATTCCGTACGGCACCACCGTCAGCTACGGCGACATCGCCCGGCAGATCGGCGCCTCGCGTACCGCGGTCCGCTCCGTCGGCACCGCGATCGGCCGCAATCCGCTGCTGGTCGTCCGGCCCTGCCACCGTGTCATCGGCGCCACTGGCGCGCTGACCGGCTATGCGGGCGGGCTGGAGCGCAAGGAGCGGCTCCTCGTCCACGAAGGCGCCCTGCAGACGGCCTGAGCGCGGGCCTCGCACCCCGGAGAACCCGGAGCACACCGATGAGCACCACGACCGACACCGCACGCCTCCACCAGCGCGTGGCCGCGGCCGACTGGACACAGCTGGCCGAGGAGCTGGACACCTACGGGTGCGCGCTCACGCCGCGGCTGCTGACCCCCGCGCAGTGCGCCCGCATCGCCGGGCTCTACCAGCGGGACGAGCAGTTCCGGAACACCATCGACATGGCCCGCCACCGCTTCGGCTCCGGCCAGTACCGCTACTTCACCCATGACCTGCCCGAACCGGTCGCCGAGTTGCGCGCCGCGCTCTATCCGCGGCTGCTGACCATCGCCCGTGACTGGGCGGAGCGGCTCGGCCGCCCGGCGCCCTGGCCGGACAGCCTCGAGAAGTGGCTGGCCATGTGCCATGAGGCCGGACAGGACCGCTCGGCGCAGATCCTGCTGCGCTACGGCCCCGGCGACTGGAACGCCCTGCACCGAGATGTGTTCGGCGACATGCTCTTCCCGCTCCAGGTGGTGATCGGGCTGGACGCGTACGGCACGGACTACACGGGCGGGGAGTTCCTGCTGGTCGAGCAGCGGCCCCGGGCCCAGTCCCGGGGCACCACGACCGTCCTCCAGCAGGGCCACGGCCTGATCTTCACCACCCGTGACCGTCCCGTGGCCACCAAGCGCGGCTGGTCGGCCGGGGTCATGCGGCACGGGGTCAGCACGGTGCGGTCCGGGCGGCGCCACGCGCTGGGGCTGGTCTTCCACGACGCCACCTGATGTCTCCGGCCAGTCCTCGTCCGCGGAGAATCCCCGTATGAACGCCCTGATCCCCCGCCCACGTCTCGAGGTGGCCCCCGGCGCCGTCCATGTGCCGGGCTGGCTCAGCCTCGAGCGGCAGCGCGAGCTGGTCATCGCCTGCCGGGGCTGGGCCACCGGCCCGGTCCCGATCCGGCACACCAAGCTGCCGCGCGGGGGCGTCATGTCGGTGCGGACGGTGTGCATCGGCTGGCACTGGCAGCCCTATGCGTACACCCGAACCGCCGACGATGTGAACGGCGCGCGGGTCGCCGAATTCCCTTACTGGATGGTCGAGTTGGGCCGTCGTGCGCTGGCCGACGCATACGACGACGAGACGGCCAGTGAGGGCTACACCCCCGACACCGCACTCATCAACTTCTACGACGCCCAGGCGAAACTCGGCATGCACCAGGACAAGGACGAGCGGTCATCCGCCCCGGTGGTCTCGCTCACCATCGGCGACAGCTGCGTTTTCCGCTTCGGCAACACCGAGACCCGGACCAGGCCCTACACCGACCTCGAACTCGCCTCCGGCGATCTGTTCGTCTTCGGCGGCCCCTCCCGCTACGCGTACCACGCCGTCCCCAAGATCCTGCCGGGAACCGGCGACCCGGCCACCGGACTGAAGTCCGGACGGCTGAACATCACCATGCGGGTCACCGGCCTGGCCGATCCGACACCGTCCCGCGATCACCCAGCGCCCGCGGGCCGCTGAGCCTCGAACTCGACGGGGAGCGTGGTCAGCGAGCGGATGAACGGGTTCTTGCTGTGGCCGATCTCGGAGGCGGGAACGCCCAGCCGAAGGCCGGGGAAGCGCCGGACCAGGCTCTCCAGGGCGATCTGCCCCTCCACCCTGGCCAGCGGCGCACCGATGCAGTAGTGGATGCCGTGGCCGAACTGGAGATGCGCGGCGGAGTCCCTCGTCAGGTCCAGCCGCTCGCCGTCGGTGAAGTGTGCCGGGTCGGAGTGTGCGGCGTCCATGTCCAGGAGCACCTGGTCGCCGGCGCGGATGGGTACGGAGCCGATCTCCACGTCCTCGTTGGCGAAACGCACGACGAGGATGCCCGGCCCGGCGTGCCGGAGCAGCTCCTCCAGGCCGCGCCCGGCCAGCTCGGGGTCCTTGCGCAGCAGCTCCATCTGGTCCGGCCGGGACAGCAGCGAGAAGACCGCGTTGCTGATGAAGCTGCCGGTCAGCTCGTATCCGGCGATCAGCATCATCCGGGCGGTGGCGACCACCTCGCGGTGGCTGAGCCGGTCGTCCTCGTGTGCGGACATCAGATCGCTGATCAGGTCGTCCTCCGGGGCCTTCCGCCGGGCCTCGGCGAGGTCCTCCATGTACGCCCACAGCTTGGCGGAGGCGTCCTGGGAACGCGCGGCGGTGTCCGGGTCCAGCGGGGGCGTGAGCATCAGGTCGGCCCACTGGTGGAATTCGGTGCGGTCGGCGATGGGCACACCGAGGAGTTCACAGATCACCTGCATGGGCAGCGGGATGGCCAGCGCGGTGACGAGATCGGCCCGGCCGTCGACGGCGATCCGGTCCAGCAGTGTGTCGGTGATCTCCTGCACCCGCGGCCGCAGACCCTCCACCCTGCGGGTCGTGAACGCCTTGGCGAGCAGCCTGCGCAGCCGGGTGTGCTGGGGCGGATTGGTGCCGGGCAGCGTGTCCTCGAACAGCCCGCTCACCGGAGTGGTCTGGCCCTGGGAGGCGGCGTAGGCGGCGGCCGGGCTCATGCCGGGGTGTCCGAGACAGTCCCGGGCGTCTTCGTAGCGGGAGACGAGCCACGCCGTGGTGCCGTTCATCGTGATCTGCCGCGGGGGGCCGTGTTTGCGCAGCTCCTCGGCGACGGTCTGCGGGTCGAGGATGCGAAGTTCTTCTTCGGGGGTGTCAGCCATGGCGGTACCACGTTCTCCTTCTGCTTCGGTGATGGCGATGCGAATGCTGTGTCGGCTCCGGTGTCAGCTGTGGTGTCAGCTCTGGCTCCGGGCGGGGATGATGTAGTCGGGGTCGGCCGTCCGTGGCGGCTCGCGCCGGGCCATGGCGGCGTCGATGGCGGGCCGGAGCCGGGCCGCCTTCAGCCGTTCGGCGGTCTCGTCGCGCTCCTTGAACTCCGGCATCACCTCGTTGGCGAAGAGCTCCAGCGATGCGCAGATGTGCTCGTGCCGGGTGCCGCCGCCCTGGACGAGGAAGATCGCCTGGTCCAGTCCGGCCTCCTCGTGCAGTCGCAGGAAGTCGCGTATCTGGCGCGGAGTGCCCACCGCGCCCCGGGCCGGGTTGCCCAGTGGCATACCGGGCTTGCCGAAGGCGGAGCGGCCCATACCGTGCTTGTCGCGGTCGCGCTGGAACTCCTCCCACAGCCGGGTGCGGCCCGGTGCGGCGGTGCCGAAGCCCGCGTAGAAGCCGAGGCCGAAGTTGAAGAACTGGACGCCGTCGACGGCGCGTTCCACCGCCGTGGTCTCGTCCTCGTGGCAGAACATCGGAATGGTCGCGGCGATTTGGGCATTGACCGCGAACCCGGCGGGCACGCAGTCCGCGGACTCGATGCCCGAGTAGTAGGCATCGACCCACTTCTTGGTCTCCGCGGGTCCGAAGAAGGAGAAGTTCAGCGCTCCGAGGCCCTTGGTGGCCGCGATGCGGATCGCGTCCCGGTTTCCGCAGGCCATCCACATCGGCGGATGTGGTTTCTGCCGCGGCTTGGGCAGCACATTGCGGATGGGAGCGGACACATACTTGCCCTCGCACCCGGCGAAGGGCTCCTCGACGAACATACGGGCGACGGCGTCCACCGCCTCCGCCCACTGGTCCCGTTTGACGGAGCGCTCCACGCCGAATCCGCCCAGCTCGGTGGGGGTGGTGGACTCGCCCGTGCCGAAGTCCACACGCCCGTCGGAGAGCAGATCCAGCGTGGCGATCCGCTCGGCCACCCGTGCCGTCGGATTGAATCCCGGGGGCATCAGAGCCACCGCGTGACCGATGCGGATGCGGCTGGTGCGCTGGCTGACCGCCCCGAGGAACACCTCCGGCGCGGACATGTGCGAGTACTCCTCCAGGAAGTGGTGCTCAGGGCACCACACATGGTCGAAGCCGAGCCGGTCGGCCAGCTCGATCTCTTCCAACATGTCGTGGAACAGGTGGTGTTCGGAGTCCTGGGTCCAGGGGCGGGGCAGCTGGGCCCCGTACAGCAAGCCGAATTTCATGGCGCATCATCACTCTCATCTGCTGGTCGTCGGCGGCGGGCTGGGTCGGGACCACTGGCTGGGACGGGACCGCCGGCTGGGACGGGCCGGGACGGGGATGGCGGCACCCGGGCGGCACCGGTTCGGTCAGTCGCGACCGTCCCAGTACGTGTCGAGCACCTGGGCGCGCTGTTCCGGATCGACGAGGAGGGTGACCTTCTCATGGCCGTCCGCCACGATCGTGAACATGTTGTTGGTGAGGAAGACCTGCCCTTTGTCGATGGCGCGCCTGCGCCGGCGCATCGCCGCCAGGATGGCTGGGCCATTGCCCTCGCCGACACCGGCCCAGGCTTCATAGGCCCTGGGCTCGGTGGTGAAGCGGTAGGTGGTGCGCCAGTCGTGGTCCAGGGTCTTGGCCTGCAGCACGAGATAGCCGTCCCGCCGGATCAGCCGGAACGCACAGCCGTACTGCCACTGCACCTCCTCGGACAGGCGCAGCGGCTCGGTGAAGCACAGACCGGCGTGTCCTACGTCGGCCAGCCACTCCTGCCCCTCGATACGGACGAGCATCAGCATGTGCTCGGGGTCGGGGGCGAAGATGTCACCGGGCAGATACGTGCCTCCGCTGATGACGTCCAGGTCATAGCCCAGGTCGCGGAGCAACCGGGCGAACAGGGTGTTCAGCTCCAGACACATGCCACCGTCGCCGGTCGGCACGATGGCCGCGAAGGCCTTGTCGATATCGATGTCGGCCATGTTCTCCGCGCTGAGGCGGTGGGTGTGGTTGGTGTCGTAGGGGACCGTCATCAGATGGCTGCGGTGCAATTGCCGCAGGTTCGGCAGGGTGGGGGCAGGTGGCTGGGAGAACCCCAGATGCGCCAGGTACGTGTCCGTGCTGAACATGTGCGATCCCTTTCTTGCCGCTTCGGTCGGTGCCGGTCCGGCTGAACCGGGTGTGCTGGACGGAGTCACTCCCGGGCGGCTCCGGGGGCCGGGGCGGCCTCGGCGGCCGGGGCCTCGGTCTCGGTCCCGGGGGCCAGGGCGGCCTCGGGAGCCGGGGCGGATCCGGGCGGAGCGTCCGCGTCCGCCTTCTCCAGCTCGTCCCGCAGTTGCCAGGCCAGCATCCGGAGGGTCGGGTGGTCGAAGACAAAGCTGGGAGGCAGCCGCAGCGCGGTGCGCTTGGCCAGGCGATCGCGTAGTTCCACCGCCATCAGTGAGTCCAGACCGATCTCGGTGAACAGAACGTCGGGGTCGAGGGTGGCGGCCGCCGAGTGTCCCAGAACCCGGGCGGCCTCCTGCTGCACCATGTCCAGCAGAATCCGCTCCCGCTCCTCGGGGGTCGCCCCGGCCAGCCGACCGGTCACCAGGTCCTGATCGGCCATGGCCCGAGGGGCAGCGGTTCGGCGAGCCGCCGGGGCCAGCCGGTGCAGCAGCGGGTGGACCACCCCGCCGGTGGCTTGGGTGCGGAGCGCGCCGAGGTCCAGCTTGAGGGGGAGGACCGTGGGTTCGCCCGTACGCAGCGCGGTGTCGAAGAGTTCCATGCCCTCGGCCGGGGACAAGGGGGCGACACCGCCGCGTGTCATACGGCGCTGGTCGGCATCGCCGAGGCGGCCGGTCATCCCCGTTCCGGCGGCCTGCTGCCACATGCCCCAGGCCAGGGACACGGCGGGCAGCCCCTGGGCCCGGCGCTGATGGGCCAGCGCATCCAGATAGGCGTTGGCGGCCGCGTAGTTGCCCTGTCCCGCGTTGCCCAGGGTGCCGGCGGCGGAGGAGAACAGGACGAAGGCGGAGAGGTCCAGGTCCCGGGTCAGCTCATGCAGATGGAGCGCTCCGTCCACCTTCGGCCGGAACACCGCGTCCATACGCTCCGGGGTCAACGCGGTCAGCACGCCGTCATCCAGAACACCGGCCGTATGCACCACCGCCGACAACGGAACATCGTCTGGGACAGCGTCCAGCAGCCCGGCCACCTCGCCCCGGTCGGCCACATCGCATGCCACGATCCGTATCCGCGCCCCTGCCTCGGCCAACTCCGCCTCCAACTCGGCGGCACCGGGCGCCCCAGGCCCGCTCCGACTGGCCAACACCAGACTCCGCACCCCATGCACGGTCACCAGATGCCGCGCCACCACCCCGCCCAGCGCCCCCGTACCACCCGTCACCAACACCGTCCCGCCGGAACCCAAACCACCCGGACTGGCTTGGGGCACATCCACGACACGGGTGAGGTGCCGGGCGAAGCAGGTGGTGTCACGCAGGGCCAGTTGGCGCTGGTCACCGGCGAGCAGCGCAGGTAGCAACGCGGTGGGTATCGTCGCCTCTTCGATGTCGAGGAGGAGAATCCGCCCTGGGTTCTCCGCTTGTGCGGATCCCACCAGCCCCCATACGGCAGCCGATGCCGGCTCGACCGGATCGGCCTCCCGGACAGCGACGGCACCCCGCGTCACCACGACCAGTCGGCTGGACGCCAACGAGGGCTCGGCCAGCCACGCCTGTACGACCCGGAGCACCCGCCCGGTCAGCTCCCGAACATCGGCTGTGCCGCCGCCGAGGTCCAGCAGAAGCACGTCCGGTGGGGAAGTGTCCGGCGTCGTGGCCAGGCGGTGTACGTCCTCGGCGTCGGCCAGCGATACGGGCTCCACGGTCGTAGCGTCCGGCCGAACCGACAGCTCTTCCCATGCGACGCGGAACATCCGGTCCGCCGTCGCCGCCGTGCCGAGCTGCTCGGCGCTGACCGGACGGGACACCACCGAGCCCACCGAAGCCACGGGGGCGCCGCTCTCATCGGCCAGTTCCAGGGACATCGTGTTCGGGCCGGACGGTGTCACGCGTACCCGCAGCGCTGAGGCCCCGGAGGCACGCAGCACCACCTCGCGATAGGCGAACGGCAGCACGAGCTCCGCATCGGCTTCGTCTTCGTCGCGGTCGTGGAAGGCGACGGTGTGCATGGCCGCGTCGAGGAGCGCCGGGTGGAGCCCGAACCCCGCCGCCTGAACCCGATGTTCCTCCGGCAGAGCCACCTCCGCGTACACCGCACCATCCAGCCGCCAGGCCGCCCGCACCCCCTGGAACACCGGCCCGTACCGATAGCCGACCTGTTCCAGACCGTCGTACAGGCCCTCCACGTCCCCCGGATCCACCGCCACCGCACCCTCCGGAGGCCACACCGACAGCCCTGTGCCGGGAGCGGAGATCTCATCCGCAGGGCACAACGTCCCTGTGGCGTGCCGCACCCACGCAGCACCCAGACCAGCATCTTCCGCCCGCGAATACACCCGCACGCCGCGCCGACCGCCCTCATCGGCCTCCGCCACACTCACCCGCATCCGCACCGCCCCGCCCTCCGCCAACACCAGCGGAGCCTCCATCACCAACTCCTCCACGCCACCGCACCCCACCTCATCACCGGCCCGCATTACCAACTCCACAAACGCCGCCCCCGGCAACAACACCGCACCCGCAGCCACATGATCAGCCAGCCACGGATGCGTACGCAGCGACAGTCGCGAGGCGAACAACACCTCACCCGACCCCGGCACCTCCGTCACCGCACCCAACAACGGATGCTCCACGCCCGCCAGCCCGGCAGACGCCACATCACCGGCTCCACTCCCGTCCCCCACCAACCAGTAGTGCTCCCGCTGGAACGCATACGTCGGCAGATCCGAGATATGGGCGGGCAGCACCGTGTTGCCGAACAGGGCACCGAAATCGAGTCGTACGCCTGCCACATGCAGTTGAGCGACGGCGGACATCAGCGCCCGGGGCTCGTCGCCCTCCCGCCGCAACGACGGCACCACCACGGACCCTTCGGCCGACTCCTCCGGCAGACAGTCCCCGACCATCGCGGACAGCACCGCGTCCGGCGCCAACTCCAGGTACGTGCTGACGCCATAGTCGGCAAGCGCCCGCACACCATCCGCGAACCGCACCGCCGAACGCACATGCTCCACCCAGTACTCGGGGGAACACACCGTCTCCGTGTCCGCTAGTTGCCCGGTCACATTGGACACCAGAGGGACCACCGGGGCAGCGAACGACACGTCGGCGATCGCTTCGCGGAACTCCTGCAGCATCGGTTCCATACGGGCGGAGTGGAACGCGTGCGAGACCGCCAGACGCCTTGTCCGGCACCCCTGCTCCGACAACTCCTGCGCCACCCGCAGCACCGCCTCCTCATCACCGGAGAGCACCACCGCCACAGGACCATTCACCGCCGCGACATCCACCCCCGACACCAGCAACGGACGCACCCGCTCCTCACCCGCGCCCACCGCCACCATCGCGCCGCCTTCCGGCAACGCCTCCATCAACCGACCCCGCGCCGCCACCAGTACGGCCGCGTCTTCCAGCGTCAACACGCCCGCCACATGCGCCGCCGTCACCTCACCCACCGAATGCCCACCGACGACATCCGGCGCCACGCCCCAGGACTCCACCAGCCGGAACAACGCGGTCTCGAACGCGAACAGCGCGGCCTGAGCGAACACCGTCCGCTCCAGCAGCTCCCCCTCCCCGAACACCACCTCCCGCACCGAACCCGACACACCACCCGCACCCAACTCCCGATCCAACGCCTCACACACCGCATCAAAGGCATCCCGAAACACCGGGAACACCTCAC
>NZ_JAERRG010000180.1 GCF_016741935.1 Streptomyces endocoffeicus
TGGGGATGTCGCCGGTGTGGGGGGTGATGGGTGCGGCGATTTGGAGGAGCTGTTCCCGGACGCGTTCGACGTGCGGGGTGTGGGAGGCGTAGTCGACGGCGATCGCACGGGCCCGGATCCCGGTGGCTTCCGCTTGTGCCATGACATCGGTGAGGGCGGCGGGGCTCCCGGCGATGACGGTGGAGGTCGGGCCGTTGACGGTGGCGATCCAGACGTCGTCGCGGCCGGTCAGCAGGTCGCGCGCCTGGTCGCTGGAGGTGGCGAGGGAGACCATGCCGCCGTGTCCGGCCAGTTCCTGGGCGATGAGGCGGCTGCGCAGGGCCACGAGCCGCGCGCCATCTTCCAACGAGAGCACACCGGCTGCGCACGCGGCCGCGATCTCGCCTTGTGAGTGGCCGATGACGGCTGAGGGCTCGATGCCGAGCGAGCGCCACACCTGGGCCAGGGACACCATCACGGCCCAGAGGGCGGGCTGGACCACCTCCACCCGCTCCAGTGCGCTTCCGTCCGAGGTTTCGCGTAGGACGTCGAGGAGGTTCCACTCGATATGCGGAGCGAGAGCTTGGGCGCATTGGTCGATGGATTCGGCGAACACGGTTGAGGCGTCGAGCAGTTCGGCGGCCATGCCGAGCCACTGCGACCCCTGCCCCGGGAAGACGAACACCACACCGGACGGCGGTTCGCCCGAAACCACTCCGCCGACCACATGGGCGGCGGGCTCGCCGGTGGCGATGGCGTCCAGTCCGGCCAGGAAGGTGTCCCGGTCGGCGGCCACGACCACCGCGCGGTGCTCCAGCGCGGCCCGGTGCCGCGCCAGCGCCGAGCCGATATCGGCGAGATGCCGATCGCTCGTGGCCACGAACGCGCGCAACCGCGCTGCCTGTGCCCGTAGCGCGGCCTCC
>NZ_JAERRG010000181.1 GCF_016741935.1 Streptomyces endocoffeicus
TGTCGACTCGGTCCAGGTCCGGTGTGTCGGGCTCGCCGGCCAGTATGGCTGCGGCGGACCAGTCCACGAACTCGGCCAGTGCGTGGTCGGTGCGTAGCACGCTGTCGCGGAAGACGGTGGAGCTTTCCCAGAGGCATCGGCCCATGCCGATCCACTGTGATCCCTGGCCGGGGAAGATGAAGGCCACCTTTGACGCTCGACCGGACCCGCAGGTCAGCGTGGCGAGTTCGGCGGTGAAGTCCTCCCGCGTTGTGCCGATCATGACCGCGCGGCAGGGCAGCGCCGCGCGACCGTGCAGCAGGGAGTAGGCCACGTCGTGGACGGATACCTTTTCGTTCTCGACCAGCGCCGCCAACCGTCCCGCCGACTCCCGTAGGGCGGGTTCGGTGTGTGCGGAGAGTATCCAGGGCACCGGTTCGGTCGGGGGTGTCTGTGAGGTGTCGGGTTCTGGTGTGGTGGGGGCCTGCTCGAGGACCACATGCGCGTTGGTGCCACTCGCACCGAAGGACGACACGCCTGCGCGTCGGGGGCGTTCGTCCGCGTCTGGCCAGTCGCGGGCCTCGGCCAGTAGCTCGACGGCGCCCGCCGACCAGTCGACCTCGGGGGTCGGCTCGTCGATGTGCAGGCTCTTCGGCATGACCCCGTGCCGCATCGACAGGACCGCCTTCATCACGCCGGCGACTCCGGCGGCGGCTTGGGTGTGGCCGATGTTGGATTTCAGGGAGCCCATCCACAGCGGTTGGTCGCGGTGTTGTCCGTAGGTGGCGATGATGGCCTGGGCTTCGATGGGGTCGCCGAGTTTGGTGCCGGTGCCGTGTGCCTCCACCACGTCCACGTCGGCCGCGGTCAGTCGGGCGTCGGCGAGTGCGGTGTTGATGACGCGTTGTTGGGAGGGG
>NZ_JAERRG010000182.1 GCF_016741935.1 Streptomyces endocoffeicus
TTCCGACGCTCGGGCGCGGGGGCATCGGGTGTTGGCGGTGGTGCGTGGTTCTGCGGTGAATCAGGATGGTGCGTCGAATGGGTTGACGGCGCCGAATGGTCCGTCGCAGGAGCGGGTGATCCGGCAGGCACTGGCTAACGCACGGTTGTCGGCAGCGGACGTGGATGCCGTCGAGGGCCACGGCACCGGCACGAAGCTCGGTGATCCCATCGAGGTGCAAGCGCTGTTGGCTACTTATGGGCAGGGCCGGGAAGACGGTCGGCCGTTGTGGCTGGGGTCGTTGAAGTCGAACATCGGTCACACCCAATCGGCTGCTGGTGTGGGTGGTGTGATCAAGATGCTCATGGCCCTGGACCAGGAGGTGCTGCCGCGCACGTTGCATGTGGACCAGCCGTCCTCGCACGTGGACTGGGACGCGGGCACTGTGGAGTTGCTGGCTGAGGCCGTGGCTTGGCCGCGTGGGGAGCGGGTGCGGCGGGCGGGTGTGTCTTCCTTCGGTGTGTCGGGGACCAATGCGCACGTCATCCTCGAGGAGGCACCGGCGGAGGAAGCTGCTGGTGGGGATGTGGAGCCCTTGGTGATGCCTGCGGTGGTGCCGTGGGTGGTGTCGGCGCGTAGTGCGGGGGCATTGGCCGCTCAGGCAGGTCGACTGCTCGAGCACGTCCGCTCTGTCCAGGCTGGTGGCGGTGGTGTGGATGTGGTGGGTGTGGGGCGTGCTCTGGTGGGTTCGCGTGCCGTGTTTGAGCATCGGGCGGTGGTTTTGGGTTCGGATGTGGGGGAGCTTGAGGCTGGGCTTGTTGGTGTGGCGCGGGGTGAGGTCGCTGGTGGTGGTGTGGTGGGTCGTGTGCGGTCGGGG
>NZ_JAERRG010000183.1 GCF_016741935.1 Streptomyces endocoffeicus
ACACATCCCATGACCGCCACCCGCAGCGGGACCTCCATGCCCTCCAGACCGGCCGTCACCTGGTCCGCGAGCTTGTACACATCCACCTGCGCACGGCCGCACGACGGACACGAGACGATCTCCAGCCGCCGCTGCCGCAGATTCAACGACTCCAGAATCTGGATGCCGACCTTGACCTCCTCCGCCGGAGGCGCCGACAACGACACCCGGATCGTGTCCCCGATCCCCTCACTCAGCAGCGCACCGAACGCCACCGCCGACTTGATCGTCCCCTGGAACGCCGGACCCGCCTCGGTCACCCCCAGATGCAGCGGATAGTCACACTGAGCCGCCAGCTGACGGTAGGCGTTGACCATCACCACCGGATCGTTGTGCTTCACCGAGATCTTGATGTCCCGGAACCCGTGCTCCTCGAACAGCGAACACTCCCACAACGCCGACTCCACCAGCGCCTCCGGCGTGGCCTTGCCGTACTTCTCCAGCAACCGCTTGTCCAGCGACCCCGCGTTCACCCCGATACGAATCGGCACACCCGCGTCCGACGCCGCCCTCGCGATCTCCTTGACCTTGTCGTCGAACTGCCGGATGTTCCCCGGATTCACCCGCACCGCCGCACACCCGGCATCAATCGCCGCGAACACATACTTCGGCTGGAAATGAATATCGGCGATCACCGGAATCTGCGACTTCTTCGCGATCACCGGCAGCGCGTCCGCGTCATCCTGCGACGGACACGCCACCCGCACGATCTGGCACCCCGACGCCGTCAGCTCCGCGATCTGCTGCAACGTCGCACCGATGTCCGCCGTCACCGTCGTCGTCATCGACTGCACCGAGA
>NZ_JAERRG010000184.1 GCF_016741935.1 Streptomyces endocoffeicus
ACGCGGCCGCCGAAGACGAGTTGGCCATCCACGGTCCACTTGGCGAGGTCGCCCGTGCGATACATCCGCCCGCCCGTGAACGGGCACGCCACGAAGCGCTCCGCGGTCAGGCTGGGGCGGCCGAGATAGCCACGCGCGAGGCCCGGACCCGCGATGTACAGCTCACCCAGCACACCTGCGGGGACGGGGTGAAGCAGCTCATCGAGGACGAATGCCCGGGTGTTGGTGATGGGCCGTCCGATGGGCACCGGGCCCGAGCCGGACGCCTCCAGGGGCTCGCTCATCGTCGCGCACACGGTGACCTCGGTCGGCCCGTACGCATTGACCATCCGCCGCCCCGGCGCCCACCGCTCCACCAACCCCGGCGGGCACACCTCACTGGCCACCACCACCGTACCCAAACTCCCGGGCAACTCCTCCACCGTGGCCAGCACCGACGGCGACACCGTCATATGCGTGACACCCATCGCCGTGGCCGTCGCGCCCAGCGAACCGTTGGGCGGAAGCCTGTCCGGGTCCGCCACCACCAGAGCGGCCCCCGAGAGCAGCGCCATGAACATCTCCCACACCGAGGCATCGAAGCTCAACGACGCGAGCTGCAGCACCCGTGCGTCAGCGCCCACCTCGAACCGGTCGATCTGGGCGCTGACGAGGTTTCCGATGCCGCGATGCGTGACGGCCACGCCCTTGGGACGGCCCGTCGAGCCCGATGTGTAGATCACGTACGCCACGTCGTCCACGCTCACGGAGACCACCGGCGCCGGGGGCGCGTCCGCGGATCGAGCCGCGGACGGATCCCACACGACGCACTCGGCCCCGGCCGGAACCAACCCCCGA
>NZ_JAERRG010000185.1 GCF_016741935.1 Streptomyces endocoffeicus
GCGAGGGTTGGTTCCGGCCGGGGCGGCGTGCTTGGTGTGGGATCCGTCGGATGCGGTGGCGGAGCCCGCGCCCGCGGTTTCGGTGGATGTCGATGATGTGGCGTATGTGATCTATACGTCGGGTTCGACGGGGCGGCCGAAGGGTGTGGCGGTGACCCATCGTGGCATCGGCAACCTGGCGGCGGCGCAGATCGATCGCTTCGCGGTGGACGCGGATGCGCGGGTGTTGCAGCTGGCGTCGCTGAGTTTTGACGCTTCGGTGTGGGAGTTGTTCATGGCGCTGCTCTCGGGGGCCGCCTTGGTGATGGTGGACTCGGACAGGCTTCCGCCCAACGGGTCGTTGAGCGAGGTGGCGGCGGAGTTCGGCGTCACGCATGTGACGGTGTCGCCGTCGGTGCTGGCCACGGTGGAGGAGTTGCCCGAGAGTTTGGGTACGGTGGTGGTGGCCAGTGAGGTGTGTCCGCCGGGGTTGGTGGAGCGGTGGGCGTCGGGGCGGCGGATGGTCAATGCGTATGGGCCGACCGAGGTCACCGTGTGCGCGACGATGAGCGAGCCCCTGGAGGCGTCTGGCTCGGGCCCGGTGCCCATCGGGCGGCCGATCTCGAACACCGCCGTCTATGTGCTGGACGAGCGTTTCCACCCGGTCCCCGCAGGTGTGCTGGGTGAGCTGTATGTCGCGGGTCCGGGTCTTGCGCGTGGCTATCTCGGGCGTCCCGGGCTGACCGCGGAGCGCTTCGTGGCGTGTCCGTTCACGGGTGGGCGGATGTATCGCACGGGCGACCTCGCCAAGTGGACCGTGGATGGCCAACTCGTCTTCGGTGGGCGTGC
>NZ_JAERRG010000186.1 GCF_016741935.1 Streptomyces endocoffeicus
GCAAGCAGGAACCGGTCCGGATGCTCAGCCTGCGCACTACGCACCAGACCCCACACCGCCGCACCCGCAAAACTACCCACCCGCTCACCCGGCTCCACCACCACCGCACCACTGGTCCGCACCAACAAACGACTCCCCGACCACCGCTCATCCCCCACAAACACCCCCAACACCGCAGCGGTCTCCCGCACCACCCGATGAACCCCACCCACCACACCACCAGACCCGAAATCAGCATCAGCAGGAACAGTCAGAACCACCACATCCGGCACCACCCCACAACCCGCCAACCGCTCCAAACCCACCACACCCCCACCCACCAACGACGCCACCACCGGCCCCACCACACCACCCCGCACCACACCAGCCGCAACCTCCTCCCACTCCACCTCAAACAAACAATCCCGACCCACACCCACCGCCGCCAACTGCCCCACCGACACCGACCGCACCACCAACGACTCCACCACACCCACAAACCCGCCACACTCATCCGCCAACTCAACCGCAACCTCATCCACACCCACCAACCGCACACCCACCCGCAACCGAACAACACCCCCACCCTCCAACCGCACACCACTCACCGCAAACGGCAACCTCACCTGCTCCGACCCCACACCCAAACCCAGACCCCCCACAATCAACAAAACCTGGAACGCCGCATCCAACAACGCCGGATGAACCCCAAACCCACCACCATCAACCCCCTCCGGCAAACACACCTCCGCAAACACCGCATCACCCAACCGCCACGCCGCCCGCACCCCCTGAAACAACGGCCCATACTCATAACCCCGACCAGCAAAACCC
>NZ_JAERRG010000187.1 GCF_016741935.1 Streptomyces endocoffeicus
GAACCCGCAATCGAACTCCCCCGCCCCATACAGAAACCCACCCTGATCGACATAACTCGAATCAGGACGCTCCCCCGTCACATCGACCAGAGAAGCAAGATCCCAACCACGATCACCCGGAAAACCCGAAACAACATCACGCCCCTCCGCAACCACACCCCACAAATCCTCCGGAGACCCCACCCCACCCGGATACCGACACGCCATCCCAACAATCGCGATCGGCTCGTGCCACGCCGCGTCGACGGACCGCACCCGCACGTCCTGCTGGGTCCCGTGCAGGTCGTCCAGCACCTTCCGCGCCAGCACAGCCGGGGACGGATAGTCGAAGACGAGGGTGGCGGGGAGCCGCAGTCCGGTGGCCTCGTTCAGGGCGTTGCGGAACTGGACGGCGGTCAGCGAGTCGAAGCCCAGCTCGCTGAAGACGCGCCGGGCATCGACGTCTTTCCCGGACGCGAATCCGAGCACCACCGCGACCTGGGCGAGAACAAGGTCGAGCACGGCCTGTTCACGCTCGTCCTCGGGCAGGGCGGCCAGCGTCCGCCGCAGCTCCGTCGACCCGGCACCGGCCGTGCCGCTCCGGCGGCGGGCGGCCGGGACCAGACCGCGCAGCACCTCGGGCACCTGGTCGCCGTGGCCCCGAAGGGCACGGAGGTCAAGCTTGATCGGCACCAGTGCCGGGTCGCCGTGCGCCACGGCGGCGTCGAACAGCGCGAGGCCGTCGTCGGCGGACAGCGGCCGTACGCCGTCGCGCTCGATCCGGTTCCGGTCAGTGTCGTCCAGCTTCG
>NZ_JAERRG010000188.1 GCF_016741935.1 Streptomyces endocoffeicus
CGTCTTGCCGCCGGCCGGAGTGTGCCCGGTGACCTGTTCCAGTGCGGTGGCGAATTCCTCACGGGTGGAGCCCACGACCACGGCACGGTGTGGCAGCGCGGCCCGCGTGCTGATCAGCGAATGGGCGATGTCCCGCACCGAACCGTCCACGGTGGCCAGTTGGCGGGCCATGTCTTTGAGCGCGGCTTCGTTCTGTGCGGAGAGCACCCACGGCATCGGACCGGAGGGTGCCAACTCAAGCCCGACGGGGCCGGAAGACCCAGACGCGTCGGAGGGCTCGACGGGCTCCGCCGTCTCCGTCGGCTCGGGCGCGGGCGGTGCCTGTTCGAGGATGACGTGTGCGTTGGTGCCGCTGACGCCGAAGGACGACACGCCTGCGCGTCGGGGGCGTTCGTCCGCGTCCGGCCAGTCGCGGGCCTCGGCCAGTAGCTCGACCGCGCCCGCCGACCAATCGACCTCCGGGGTCGGCTCGTCGATGTGCAGGCTCTTCGGCATGACCCCGTGCCGCATCGACAGGACCGCCTTCATCACGCCGGCGACTCCGGCGGCGGCTTGGGTGTGCCCGATGTTCGACTTCAATGACCCGAGCGACACCGGCCGGTCACGGTCCTGCCCGTACGTCGCCAGCACCGCCTGGGCTTCGATGGGGTCGCCGAGTTTGGTGCCGGTGCCGTGTGCTTCGATGAGGTCGATGTCGGCGGGGGTGAGTTGGGCGTTGGTGAGTGCGTCGCGGATGACGCGTTGTTGGGAGGGT
>NZ_JAERRG010000189.1 GCF_016741935.1 Streptomyces endocoffeicus
ACTGTCGATCGCGGTGGTGAACGGGCCGGAGGCAGTAGTGGTATCCGGCCAGATCACCGCGCTCGAAGAACTGCTGGCCACCGAGGACCGCGCCCGACGCGTCGCAGTGGACTACGCATCCCACTCAGCACAGGTCGAACGGATCCAGGAAGAACTGGCCCGAACACTGACCGACATCCAGCCGACGACCTCGCATGTGCCGCTGTTCTCCACCGTGGAACGCGACTGGATCAACACCACGTCGATGAACGCCGACTACTGGTACCGCAACCTACGCCAGACAGTCTGGTTCGACCACGCGCTCAGCCAGCTGTCCGAGGCCGACTTCAACGTGTTCATCGAGGTCAGCCCACATCCAGTACTCACCACGACCATACGGGAGAGCTACCCGGAGGCGACCGTCACCGGAACCCTACGACGAGACCACCACGACATCACAGCACTGCTCACCGCGGCGCGCGAACTCCACCTCGGAGGCACCCCGGTGGACTGGGCCACAGTGATCGGGAAGGGCCGACGGGTGGACCTGCCGACCTACCCCTTCCAGCGCGAACGATACTGGCTCAACGACAAGACCGTGGCCGGCGCTCAGGACGCCACCCAGCTCGGACTCGTCCCGACCCCGCACCCGCTCGTCTCCGCGACCACCACGCTCGCGGAGACCGGGGCCACCATGTTCACCGGGCACCTCAACCCGACGTACCACCCCTGGACCGCCGACCACGCCGTGATCGGCACCCCACTC
>NZ_JAERRG010000019.1 GCF_016741935.1 Streptomyces endocoffeicus
CCTCTCGGCCGCCGGGCCCCGGGCGTTCGTTCAGCCCTTCACCGCGCCGGAGAGCATGCCGGAGATGAAGTGCCGTTGCAGGAAGACATACGAGGCGACGACCGGCAGGGCGACGATGATGGACGCGGCCGCCAGCACGGAGTACTGGGTGGTGTGCTCGCTCTGGAAGAAGGCCAGGCCGAGCGGTGCGGTGCGCTTGCTCTCGTCGGTGATCATGACCAGCGGGAGCAGGAACTCGTTCCAGGTCCACATGAACACCAGCATCGCCATCGTCACCAGCGCCGGACGGCTGGTGGGCACCAGGATCCGCCACAGCAGCCGCCAGTCGGACGCCCCGTCCAGGCGCGCCGCCTCGATGACACTGACCGGCACCGAGCGGAAGAAGTTGCGCATCCAGAAGACGCCGAAGGCGAGGGACTGGGCGGTCTGCGGGAGGATCAGCGACCAGTAGGAGTCGGTGAGTCCGGTGTCGCGCAGGTTGAAGTAGAGCGGGATGACGAAGGCCTCGGGCGGCACCATCAGCCCGATGAGGGTGATGTAGAAGAGGGCTGACCGGCCGGGGTAGTCGAAGTGCGCGAAGGAGAAGCCCGCCAGGATCGCCAGGACGGCCGTCAGGACCACCACCGAGACCGCGACCAGCAGGCTGGAGGTCAGATAGGTGGCGAAGTGGCCCTGGCGCCAAGCGGTGGAGAAGTTGCCCAGGTCCAGGTGGCGAGGCCAGGTGAAGGAGGGCCCGGACTCCGCGGCGGGGGTCAGCGCGGACGACACCACGCCGATCAGCGGCAGCAGGGCCAGCGCGGCGAAGAGGGTGAGGATGGCGTAGTTGAGCACGCGTTCGCGGCTGGAGATCACGTCTCGTCCTCCTGTGGCTGGACCTTGGTGATCAGGAAGGTGAGAAGGAGGATCACCGCGGTCAGGGTGACGGCGATGGCGCAGGCCGAGCCGACCTGGCCGGTGCCGAAGGCCCGGTTGTAGACCTCGTAGGCGGGCAGGCTGGTGGCGTTGCCCGGGCCGCCGTGGGTGGCGACGTACACCAGGTCGAAGGTGCGCAGGGCGGCGATCACGGTGAGGGTGAGCGCGACGGTGATCTGTCCGCGCAGTCCGGGCAGGGTGACGGCGAAGAACTCCCGCACCGGGCCTGCCCCGTCCAGCTTCGCCGCCTCGTAGAGCTCCGCCGGGATCTGCCCGATGCCGGCGATGAACAGCACCAGGCACAGGCCGATCTCCAGCCAGGTGCCGATGAGTCCGACGGCGGGCAGGGCGGTGGAGAAGTCGCCGAGCCAGGGGCGGGCGACCGACTCCAGTCCGATGGCGCGCAGCGCGGTGTTGAGCACGCCGTCGGGAGCGTAGATCGCCGTCCAGGCGGTGGCGGTCACGACCATCGCGACCACCTGCGGCAGGAAGATCATCGCGCGGAAGACGGAGACGCCGCGGAGCCGGCCGGCCCGCGTGGTGACCGCGGCGAGCATCAGGGCGAGCGCGATCGGGATGACGGAGAAGAACAGGATCAGGATGAAGGAGTGGAGGAAGCCCGCGCGCAGCCGCGGGTCGCGGGCGATCTCGGTGTAGTTGTCGAACCCCGCCCAGGTGGAGACGGAGATTCCGTCCCAGTGGAAGAGGGAGATCTGCACCAGCTGGCCGAGTGGGACCAGCAGGAAGACCGTGAGGACGATCAGGGCGGGAAGGGCGTAGAGGTAGCCCTTCCACTGGACGACGCGGCCGCGGCGCCGGACCGGCTCCCGGGTGGGGGCGCCGGCCGGGCGCTTGCGTGCCGTCGGGCGGTGTGCGGTGGCGGCCATGGCGTTGGGGTCTACCTGCTGTTCTGGAAGGACGCGTAGTCGGACTGGAGTCGGCTGGTGAACGCCTTGGGGGTGAGGTGTCCCGCGGTCAGCTCCTGGACGGCGGCGGTGAGGGTGTCGTAGAAGGTCGGGGTGGTGTAGTCGAGGTAGGGAAGCAGTCCGTCCTTCTCGCTCACGGCCTTCCACCGGGTGAGGATGTCCGCGTCGACGGTGCCGGGTGCCGGCTTGTAGTCGGCCGGGGGAAGGGCCGGCAGGTTGCCGTGGGTGGCGGCGGCCTTCATGCCGTTCTTGTTGACGAGGAAGTCGATGTACGCGCCGGCGACGTCCGGGTGCTTGGACTTGGAGGTCACGGACCATGCGAGGCCCTCGCCGCCCTGGGTGAGCGGGGGCTGCCCGGCGGTGGGGCTGAGCGCGGTGAAGCCGACGTTCTTCTTCATCTTCGGGGCGAGGGCGGCCGACTGCCAGGTGCCCTCCAGGAGGAACAGGGACTTGCCCTGCCCGAAGGAGGCGACGGCCTGGTCCTTGCTCTTGCCGTTGAAGCCGGAGCCCAGGTACCCCTTGTCGGCCCAGCGGCGCAGCGTGGTCGCGGCCTTGAGGGTGCCGGAGTCCGTCCACTTGGCGTCGCCCTCGTCGAAGACGAGCTTGCGGACCTCGGACTTCCCGGCGGCGAGGGCCTGGATGACGCCGAAGATGTGGATGCCCGGGCTCTTGTCGGAGTCGCCGTAGGAAAGGGGCTGCAGGCCCGACGACTTGGCCTTGGCCAGTGCGGTCTCGAAGCCGGTGGGCGTGGTGGGCACGGGCAGGCCGAGCGACTTCAGCTTGGCCTTGTTGTAGTAGATGCCGATGATCTCACCGGTCTGCGAGACGCCGTACAGATTGCCGGTCTCCCAGGTCTTGCCGTCGGGGGTGAAGCGGTTGAGGTCGAGCAGCTGGGACGGGAAGGCGGTGTCCCAGCCGTAGGCCTTGGCGTAGCGGTCCACCGGCTGCAGCAGCTTGGCCTTCACGAAGGCGCCCATGTCGGGGTAGCCCTGGTTCGCCTGGACGACGTCGGGCGGGTTGGCGGAGGACAGGGCGAGTTTCAGCGTGGTCTTGAGGTCGGTGAAGGACCGGGAGACGCGCTTGATGGTGACGTTCGGATACTTCGCCATGAACGCCTTGTTGAGCGCCTCAGTGGAGGCGTTGGCGCCCGGGTCGGTGTTCTGGTCCCACACGGTGAGGGTGACCTTCCCGGCCTTGGCGGGGTCGGTGGCGACCGGGCCCGAGGTCTTGGCGCTGGTGGCCGACCCGTCGCTCGGGCCGGGGGAGCAGGCCGCGACACCGGTCAGGACACCGGTGGCGAGCGCCGCCGCGGCTATGAGGCGCCGACGGGGGCGTCGTGGGGTTCTCTCGACCATGGGGTGGTCCTCCTGGTGCTGGTGCTGGTGCTGGTGCTGGTGCTGGGGGTGCGGTTGGTGCTGAGGGTGCGGCCGCCCGGGGGTGGGGGTGCGGTTGGTGCTGAGGGTGCGGCCGCCCGGGGGTGGGGGTGCGGTTGGTGCTGAGGGTGCGGCCGCCCGGGGGTGGGGGTGCGGTTGATGCTGTGGGGTGCGGCCGCCCGGGGCCGGGGCGGCGTCTGTCGGATGCGGCGGGGCGCGGTCGTCCGCCCCGGACCGAATCCCGGGAGCTACGGCTTGATCGCACGTATGCGGATGAGGTCCGCGTCCGGAATCCGGGGGGTGCGTTCGAGGAAGGCGTCGATCGCCTCCCAGTGCGGTGCGCTGTTCGCGCCGCCCAGGCTCTGCACCGACAGGGCGGCGCACAGTCCGGCGAAGCGGAGCCGGGTGGCGAGGGGCCAGTCGTGGTTCAGGCCGGTGATCAGTCCCGCGGTGAACACATCACCGGCGCCGGTGGGATCGACGGCCGGCACCCGGGGAACGGCGACCCGGACCAGCTCGCCGGTGTCGCCGTCCACCGCGACCGCGCCGTGCCCGCCATCGGTCACGACGACGTCGGGCACATGGTCGGCGAGGACCTTCACGGCCTCCTCGACCGTCTCCGTGCGGGTGTAGCTCGTCGCCTCGACGGCATTGCAGACGAACACGTCGACCTCGGCGAGGCGGGTGAGCAGATCCCGTGACCACTGGCCGGTGGGGTCCCAGCCGACGCCGCCCACCACACGGGTGCCGCGGGCGCGGAACTCGGCCGCCCAGGCGGGCAGCGGCCGTCCGATCCCGAGTTGCAGGAAGCGGACGTCGGGCCGTTCGCCCTCCCACACCTCAGGGCGCAGGGCCCCCTTCTCCTCGTAGGTGAGGAAGGCGCGGTCGTGTTCCTGGGTCACCGCGACCGTGACCGGGGTGTGCACGGCGGGGTCGCGGCGCAGCCAGGTCGGGTCCAGGTTCTTCTCGGCCGCGAGCCGGGCGGCGAGGTGCTCGCCGAAGAGGTCGGTGCCGATCACCCCCAGGATTCCGGTCCGCAGTCCGAGGCGGGCGGTGGCGACGGCGCGGTTCGCGGTTCCCCCGGGGGAGACCGCGAACCGGTCGGCGTACACCTCGGTTCCTGGGGTGGGCAGGTGGGGGATGCCGCCGAAGACGAGGTCGCAGAAGACCTCGCCCGCGAAGAGCACGTCGAGCACGGAGACCGCCTCTTTCCGGTGCGACCACGGTGAAGTGCTCAACTATGAGCACCGCCCCTACGGAATGACAAGAGTCGATCAGCAACGAGAATGTCTCTTGTCGTTATGACTGACTTCAGTCATGCGGTGCTATCGTCATTGCGTGACCTCACGCAAACGACATGCGAAGATCGTCGAGTCACTCCGGTCCACCGGAGTGGCCTCGGTACGCGAGCTCGCCGAAAACCTCCAGGTCAGCGAGTCCACGATTCGCCGGGACCTGACCCTCCTCGACCGCAACGGCGAGCTGCTCCGCACCTACGGCGGGGCGGCCCTGCCGCGCGGGTCCGCGGAAGCCGCCGAAACGGAGGCGGAGCGCGAGATCCCGCTCGACGTAGTCATGTCACGCCACCAGGTGCTGAAGGACGCGATCGCCGAGGAGGCCGTGAAGCTGGTCGAGGACGACAGCGTGATCGTCCTCGACATCGGAACCACCCCTCTGGCCATCGCTCGCCGGCTGCGGGGCCGTCCCGTCACCGTCATCACCAGCAGCCTGCCGGTGCTCGACGTACTCCGCGACGACGACGCCGTACGGCTGGTGATGCTCGGTGGCGTGCTGCGCCGCAACTACCAGTCCCTGGTCGGCTCCCTCACCGAGCAGGCACTCCGCCAGGTCAGCGCCGACCTGCTCTTCCTGAGCTGCACCGGGGTGCGGCCCAACGGCCATGTGGTGGACAACATGGCCGTCGAGGCCCCCCTGAAACAGGCCATGATCGAGACGGCCGGGAAGGTCGTCCTGGTCGCCGCCGAGACCAAGTTCCCCGGCACCGGATCGCTGCGCGTGTGCTCGCTCTCCGATCTCGACGTCCTGATCACCACCAGCGGTGCCGACCCCAACACGCTCCAGCTCTGCCGCGAGGCGGACGGAAAGGTGATACTCGCATGAAGTTGACCGTCCTCGGCGGTGGCGGATTCCGCGTGCCATACGTCTACCAGGCCCTGCTGCACGATCAGGGTTCCCCCCGTATCGACGATGTGTGGCTGTACGACACCGACCCGGCCCGGCTCAAGGCCATGGCCGAAGTGCTCGCCCAGTTCGCCGACGGCCATGCCGAAGCGCCCAGGGTGACGGTCACCACGTCGCTCGACGACGCCCTGGAGGGCAGCGACTTCGTGTTCGCCGCCATCCGTGTGGGCGGGCTTACGGGGCGGATGTGTGACGAGCGGGTCGCCCTCGACCTCGACGTCCTCGGCCAGGAGACCACCGGCCCGGGTGGTCTGGCCTATGGGCTGCGCACCATCCCCGTCATGCTCGACATCGCGCACCGGGTGCGGCGGCTGGCCCCGCACGCCTACGTCATCAACTTCACCAACCCGGCCGGCATGATCACCGAGGCGATGCAGAGCGTCCTCGGCGATCGGGTCCTCGGCATCTGCGACACGCCGTCAGGCCTGGGCCGCCGCATCGCCACGACCCTCGGCCTCGACCCGTCCCGGGCCCAGTTCGACTACGTCGGCCTCAACCACCTCGGCTGGATGCGCCGCGTGCTGCACGACGGCGAGGACATCCTGCCCCGGCTGCTCGCCGACGAGCGCCTCGGCGACCTGGAGGAGGGCGTTGTCTTCGGGCGCGAGTGGCTGCGCGACCTCGGCCTGATCCCCAACGAGTACCTGTACTACTACTACTTCAACCGCGAGGCCGTACGGTCCATCCTCGACGCTCCGCAGACCCGCGGCGAGTTCCTCGCACGCCAGCAGCAGGAGTTCTACCAGCGGGTGACGGAGGCAGCCGGGGGCGCGGCCGTGTCGCTGTGGCGGAAGACCATCGCCGACCGCAGCGCCAACTACATGGCGGAGGCCAAGGGCGCCGTCCAGGGCGAGGCCCAACCGGACGAGGACTTCCGGCCGGACCCCGCGCACCAGGGGTATGCCGGGGTCGCCCTCGCGGTGATGGCCGCGATCAGCCGCAATGAACGCGCCACGATGATCCTCAATGTGCGCAACGGAACCACCGTCTCCGCCCTTCCCCACGACGCCGTCGTCGAGGTGCCCGTGACCGTTGACGCGGGCGGTGTCCACCCGCACACCATCACCCAGCCCGACCTGCACCAAGCAGGGCTGATGCAGCAGGTCAAGGCGGTCGAGCGGCTCACCATCAGCGCCGCTGTCACCGGCTCCCGGACCGATGCCGCGAAGGCGTTCTCCCTCCACCCGCTGGTCGACTCGGTGACCGTCGGCCGCAAGCTGCTCGACGGCTACATCGACCGCATCCCCGAAGTGGCCGAGGTCTTCGGCGGCAAGACGTCCTAGGTGTGTTGTCCGGCGACAAGGCCCGGCGGCCGCCTCGGCCGCCGGGCCCCGCGGGCTCAGTCGGCTCAGCCGTGGGAGACGGTCAGCCCGTAGAAGCCGACGCGTGCTCCGTTCGTCGTGCTGTCGGAGGACGACTGGTTGTACGAGCCCGCCTTGAAGTACTGCTTGTACGGGAAGAAGGACGACGGGATGTCGTAGTGCGTCGTGCTGCCGTTGACCGTCAGGTCGATGGTGTCGCCGCCGGAGACGCCGATCGTGTAGTTCCATGTCTTGCCGACCGACACATGGCCCACGTTGTGCAGCGTCTGGCCGCCGTCGGGGGAGTTCTCGGTGCCGAGGACGATGTCGCCGTTGGCGCGGTAGTACAGCTCCACCAGCGGCTTCGTGGAGGAGCCGCCCGAGCCGAGGTGGATCTGGCCGACGCAGACGTTCTTCGTCACCGACACCACGCGCAGCGTCGCCTGCAGCTTGTGCGAGCCGCCGAGCGACCAGTCCGCGGCGCCGCCGTCGCGGTTCATCTCGCGCAGCTCGGAGCGGGCGTAGTTGGAGTTCGGGGTGGTGACGCCCTTTTCGGGCGCCCAGAACGTCATCGCCCCGTCGCGCTTGTCGGTGTAGAAGTAGTCGTCCTGGAATCCGCTCGCCCCCTGGAGCCGGGACGAGGGGATGGTCGTCGGCTTGCCGGGGGAGCCGACCGGCTCCTGGAGTTGCCACACCGAGAGGTCGAAGTTGCCGCCCGGCGCCTTCGACGGGTCGGCGGAGACGGCCGTGGGGAGGCGGCCGTGGGAGAGGCGCCGGCGGCCGTGGGGGAGGCGCCGGCGGGGACCGCGAGGGCCAGGCCACCGAGGACGGTGGTCACGGTCGCCAGCGCGGTGAGCAGCGTACGGATGCGCATGGGAATTGCCTTCCCGTGGGGGGTTGGTATGGACCGAGGTCCATGTATGTGAAGCTTGTGTTTTGTTGTGAACGCCACGATGTGACGAGACCGTAGAGTCGTGGTGTGTCCGCGTCAATCCTTCGGTGGGCGGAGTTACGCGTCGGCTCGCAAAACCATGTGTCACCCGGCCACGCCCTGCGCTATGTTCCGCGTGGCGATTCCCCCACCTGTCATCAAAGGACTGAAGCCCATGGACTCGGCGTCCCCCAGCGGCCGCCGTCGGCACTGAACGATCGGTGCCAACAGCCCGTCTCCACATGTCTCCTCACGGCGGCCCCACGCATCCGTACACCGCTTCCTTCCGCGGCGCCTTCCGCCGCGTTGATCCGTGAGGTCACTTCACCATGGGCACTGACGTGCAGAGTTTTGCCGTAGCCAACCTTCGCCGCCGCCCCGTGTTTGTCGAAGCCGGGGGCTTCGTGGCGGGGATCGAACCGGGCACCACCAGCCCGTACATCAACTACGCCACCCCTCTTCCCGGCGCCCGGCCCACCGCCCGGGACGTCAAGGAGCTGATCGAGGCGTTCCGGGTGCGCGGACTCAAACCGCGGCTCGAGTTCGCGCCGGACGCCGCGCCCGCCGTGGAGCCCGCGCTGCGGGAGGCGGGGTTCGGCGTGGAGGCCACGCACGCGTATCTGGTGTGCACCCCGGAACGGCTCGCCGTTCCCCGGGGCACGGCGGCCGCTCCGGTGGCGATTCCGGTGGCGATTCCGGTGGCGGTTCCGGCCACGGACGAGGACTACCGGGCGATCGACGCCGCGCTGTCCGAGGCGTTCACCAGTGAGTTCGCCGCCTCCGAGGAGGGGGCGGCCCGGCTGCGCCGCGTCCAGGAGGACGGCGGCGCGGTGCGGTTCGTCCGGGCGCCCGACGGGGGCTGCGCCGGTGGGGCCACCTGCTCGGCTCCCGCCGTGGGCACCGCCGAACTGGCGGGCGTGGGCACCCGGCCCGCCTTCCGCGGCCGGGGCATCGCCGCCGCGGTCACCGCCGCCCTGGCCGAGACGATGTTCGCCCGGGGAGCCCGGTCGGTCTGGCTGGAGTACTCGGGTGAGGGCTCCCGCCGGGTCTACGAACGCGTGGGTTTTCGGCCGCGGGGGACTCGTCTGTACATGAGTCTGGAGAGCTGAGGTAGCGGGGGCGGGGGAGGGACGGCTTGCTCAGGCGCGGGCCGTCTCTGCCCCGCCCGGGGCCGGGGCCCACGGGTGTCCGGCGGTTCTTTCCCCTACCCGCCCCTTCCCGTAACCATGGGCTTCGCCCCTGGACCCCGGGGGCTGAGGCAGAGTCCCAGTCACGCGGCGGAGCCGCACACCGATGCTCAGCACGCCGCAGGCGCCAAGACCCGCCGGGCACTGCCTGGCCCCGCGGCAGGTGCGGGGGGCCTCCCCTCTCTCCGCACCGCTACCAGGGGCTTCGCCCCTGGACCCCCGGGGTCTGGGGCGGAGCCCCACCGCGCGGCGGAGCCGCGTATCGGTGCTGCGGGAAGGGGCGAAGCCCGGTCCGGGGTCTGGGGCGGAGCCCCAGTTGTGGGGTGGGGTGGGGTGGGGTGGGGTGGGGAGCAGCCCGCCGCAGGCGTCACGGTCCGCAGGTGTCACGAGCCGCCGGACGCCTCCTACCGCGGGGCCGCCGCCTCCAGCTCGTCCACGCTGCCGGACATGATCGTGCGGATATGGGCGGTGAGGTGCTCAAGCGGCCAGTCCCACCAGGCCAGGGCCAGCAGCCGGGCGATGTCCTCCTCGTCGTAGCGGCGGCGGATGAGCTTGGCCGGGTTGCCGCCGACGATGCCGTAGTCGGGAACGTCGTCCACCACCACGGAACCGGAGGCGATGACCGCGCCGTGGCCGATGCGGACGCCGGGCATCACCATCGCCCGGTATCCGAACCAGACGTCATGGCCCACCACGGTGTCGCCCCGGCCCGGCAGACCGGTGATCAGGTCGAAGTGGTCGGCCCACGAGCCGCCCATGATGGGGAAGGGGAACGTGGACGGGCCGTCCATGCGGTGGTTGGCGCCGTTCATGATGAACCGCACCCCTTCGCCCAGCGCGCAGAACTTCCCGATGACCAGCCGCTCCGGCCCGTAGTGGTACAGCACATTGCGGGTCTCGAACGCGGTGGGCTCATCCGGGTCGTCGTAGTACGAGAACTCCCCGACCTCGATCAGCGGCGAGGTGATCAGCGGCTTGAGCAGCACCACCCGTGGCTGCTCGGGCATCGGGTGCAGCACGGTCGGGTCGGCGGGTATGGCCGGCATCGCGCATCGCCCTTTCTCGTCCGGGGTCCAGGGGCCGGGGGCCAGGGGCCAGGGGCCAGGCGTCATGATCGCAAGGTCGGCGCCCGGTGTCGCGCGTATTTGGCGGGGGCGGCCGCGAGGCAACCCGAGCGCGCTCCCTGGAGTCCTTGAGCGGTGAAGCCCTCGTCCGCGTCCGTACCCCCATCCGTACCCGCACCTGTGCCCGCCGCCCGTTGTCTCTGCCGTCCGTGTCCGCCCGATCCGCCTTGCGAGGTGTCGCCGTGCGTTCGTCCGTTCCCGTCGCCGCCGTGGCGGTGTCCGTGTCCGTGCTGCTGCTCGCCGGGTGCAGCGAGGGCGGCGGCCACGAGGGGCGGAGGCCGGCGGAGGGAGCCACCAAGGGGGCGGCCGGTGCCTCGCTCGGGGACTTCAACGGCGACGGTTACGACGACTTCGCCACCGCCATCCGCCCCACCAGCGCCTCCCGGGGACCGCTGCCGGCCCGGCTCGCGGTGGTCTACGGCGGGGCGCACGGCCTCGACCCACGGCACCGCCTCGTCGCGAACGGCGCCGAGGACGACTATGTGGGCCCCCTGCTGCGCACCGATCTCGACCGGGACGGATTCACCGACCTGGTGACGGCGCGCTTCCGGCACGGCGGTTCGCCGCGGGCCGAGCGGACGGGGGAGACGGTGGTGCTGCGCGGCGGCCCGCGGGGGCTGGCCGCGCCGCGCCCGCTCGGCGGCGGCGCGGCCGGATTCCTGGCGCTGGCCGTGGGGGACTTCGACGGGGACGGCGCGGCCGACGTACTGGCCTCGGCGGCGGACGGCCGGGGTGCCGTACGTGTGCTGTACGGGCCGTTCGGCGCCAAGGCTCACCCCGCCCGTACCGCCCCGCTCCCCACCGGCCCCACCGACCGGCCCCGCCGCGGCGCACCCGCCACCGCCACGGCCGGGGACTTCAACGGCGACCACCGCACCGATGTGGTGCTGACCTACCGCTACGGCCTCGGCCAGGCGGATGAGCCGCAACGCGCGGATGGCCCGGAACCCGGCGACACCGCCCCCCTCGACACCCCCCTCGACACCCCCGTCGCCCACTACCGCGGCGGTCCCAAGGGCCTGGTGCGGGACAGGCGGCCCGAGGCGCGGCTGGCCCACGCCCTCGGCACGGAGGACGGCCCGCGCGAGCCCGCGGCCGGGGACGCCGACCACGACGGGACCGACGATCTGCTCGCGCCCGGCCAGGGGACCCTCGGCCCCGGCCGGCACCGCGGTTCCGGACGGCTGACCGTCGTCCACGGCGCCAAGTCCGGCCTGGGCCGGGGGCGTGCGGATCTCACCGTCGACCAGTCCGCACCGGGCATGCCCGGTGACGCACGGCGCGGCGACGGCTTCGGCGGCTCCCCGGCCGTCGGGGACATCACCGGCGACGGCCGCCCCGACCTCGTCGTGGCCGCCCCGGAGAAGAACAACGGCAACGGCCGGCTCACCCTGCTGCCCGGCGCACGGCACGGGCGCGGCGGCGAGTACGCCCCCGACCAGGCCCCCGACCAGGCCCCCGACCAGGCCAAGGACCCAAACAGGGAGCACGACGGGGAGCACGGCCGGGTCCAGTCCCTGGACCTGGACACCCCGGGTGTGCCCGGTCGGCACACCCCGTACGGCTTCGACGCCTTCGCCCCGCAGCCCCCGCTGCTCGACGTCGACGGGGACGGACACGAGGATGTGATCGCCGCCGCGCCCGGCTACGGCCGCGGCAGGACGGGCGGCTTCTGGATCTTCCGGGGGACCGACCACGGGCTCTCCACCGGGGACGTACGCCACTTCACCCCCGCCGACCTGGGCATACGCTTCCGGACAGGCTAGCTGTCCCAGCGGCCGCCGACCCCGCCACCGCGCCGGAATAACGGCGGGCAGTGGCGGGGTTACCGTGCATGTGGCATCTGCCGACGTACGGAAGCGGGTAACGCAGGCATGAGCACTAGCACCGTCGAGCTCACCAAGGACAACTTCGACGAGATCGTGTCCGGGAGCGAATTCGTTCTGATTGATTTCTGGGCCTCCTGGTGCGGGCCGTGCCGGATGTTCGCGCCCATTTACGAGAAGGCCGCCGGGCGCCACCAGGATCTGCTGTTCGCCAAGGTCGACACCGAGGCCCAGCCCGAGCTGGCCGCTGCCTTCGACATCCAGTCCATCCCCACGCTGATGATCGTGCGGGAGAACATCGCGGTCTTCGCCCAGCCCGGCGCCCTCCCCGAGCCGGCCCTGGAGGACCTCATCGGCCAGGCCCGCGACCTGGACATGGATACGGTGCGCGCCTCCATCGCCGCCGCGGCGAACGAGAAGCACGCCATCGACGAGGAGAAGGAGCAGGGCGTCGCGGGCGAGGAGAAGGCATCCGGCGACCGTGGCTGAGCTGCTGCTGGTCCGGCACGGGGAAACCGAGTGGAGCCGGTCGCACAAGCACACCAGCTGGACCGATCTGCCCCTGACCCCGCGCGGTGAGGAGCAGGCACGTGCCCTGCGCGGGCCGCTCGCCGCACGGAAGATCGGGCTGATCCTGGTCAGCCCGATGGACCGGGCCGTGCGGACCGCGCGGCTCGCCGGGCTCGAGGATCTGACCGTCGAGCCCGATCTGCGCGAATGGGACTACGGCGGCTACGAGGGCGTCACCACCGACGAGATCCACCGCACCCGCCCCGACTGGAACCTGTGGACCGACGGCGTGCCACCGGCCGGACCCGACCACCCCGACCACGCCGACCACCCCGGCGAGTCTCCCGAGCGAATCGGGGACCGGGTGGACCGGGTGCTCGCCCGGATCGCCCCCGACCTGGCGGCGGCGGACGGCGCCGATGTGGTGCTGGTGGCGCACGGCCATGTCCTGCGGGTGCTCACCGCCCGGCGGCTGGGTCTGCCCCCGTCCGCCGGTGCGCTCTTCCGGCTCGACACCGCGACCGTCAGTCGACTGGGAAGTGAGCATGGTCGCCCGGCCATGGTCGCCTGGAACGTAGGCTCGGAGTCGATCTCCGGACAGGGGGCCACCGGAAGCGGTGGCACCCCCGCCGGGTGATCGTCTCCGACCGTATACGCATACCGCACGTCCGACAGGAAGCAGGGAACAGCGAGCATGGCTACGACGCGTACCGCGCACACCGTCTGGCAGGGCAATCTGGCCGAGGGCAAGGGGACCGTCACCTTCGACTCCTCCGGCATCGGCGAGCAGCCGGTCTCCTGGCCGTCCCGCGCCGAGCAGGCCAACGGCAAGACCAGCCCCGAGGAGCTGATCGCGGCGGCCCACTCCAGCTGCTTCTCGATGGCGCTCTCGCACGGCCTCACCCAGGCGGGCAACCCGCCCACCCAGCTGACCACCCAGGCCGAGGTCACCTTCCAGCCCGGCACCGGGATCACCGGGATCCACCTCACCGTGGAGGGCACGGTGGAGGGTCTTGACGAGGCCGCGTTCGTCGAGGCGGCCGAGGGCGCCAAGAAGAACTGCCCGGTGAGCCAGGCGCTCGCCGGTACGGAGATCACGCTGTCGGCGAAGCTGGCCTGACGTCCTCCATACGCTGCAGCAGTCCCCAGGTGAACTCCGCCACATAGTGGCGGAGTTCACCGTTGTCCGCCTCCGGCGCGTCGAAGGCGAGCCGCCAGCGGGTGGGCGCCGAGCCCTCCATGGGCCGTGCGGGCGCGAAGGCGCGCGCCACCTCGTCCACCGTGCAGGACCAGGGCAGCAGATCGGCGGCCGTACGCAGCCGGGGTCCGGGCGCGCCCGGGGCGCGCACCAGCCACTCGTTCCAGACCGCCCCGTTCGGCGCGGTGAGCACCTCGAACCGCAGATCCGGCCACAGCGGCACGGACCAGCTCAGCGCCTCGCAGGTCAGATCGCCGATCCGGCGGGTGGCGGTGGACTCGGGCGGGCCCAGTACGGAGCGGTAGCGGGCGACCGCCGAGCGCCGCCGCGGCGAGCGCTGCATGGCCTGCCAGCGGCGGTTGGCCTCGCGCATCACCGCACGCCCGAAGCCCAGCTCGCGTAGTGCGTCCTCGACCAGCCCCGGCTGATGGTCGGCCATCCGGCGCAGCAGCACGAGGACGAAGGGGAAGGGGGCGGGGAACGAATCGGGCTGAGCGAATGAGCCGGGCGCGGAATCCATGGCTCCTATCGTGGCGTACGGGCTCGTCGTGCGGTGGCGTACGGGCTCGTCGTGCGGTGGCGTACGGGGGTGTCCTCGTCCGGTGGCGCAAGCGCTTCCCCTCGCATCGTGCCTTTGCCGGACCATTGCCGGGGGAAGTCCCCTCCGCATAACCTGTGTTCGCGATACCGGCCACCGGCCGGAATCTCGAACGCTTGCCATCTGAACCAGAAGGGGAGGGCGAGCACTATGGGACGCCTGGTGCCCGCGGTGACACGGGCTCTGGACATACTCGAGCTCTTCCTGGACGGGGACGGCACGCTCTCCGCGCCCGAGATCACCCGTCGGCTCGGGCTGCCCCGTACGACGGTCCATGAACTGGTGACCACTCTGGCCGCCCGCTCCTATCTGGTCCAGCTACCCGACCAGCCCGGCCGCTATCGGCTCGGGGTGCGGCCGTACCAGCTGGGCAGCCGCTACGCCGAGCAGCTCGACCTGGCCGCCGAGGGCCAGCAGGTGGCCCGGAGCGTCGCGGAGACCTGCGACGAGACCGTGCATGTCGCGATCCTCGAGGGCATGGACGTCATCTACATCGCCAAGGTCGACTCCACCCACGCCGTCCGCATGGTCTCCGCCGCGGGCCGCCGGCTGCCCGCCCACTGCACCTCGGTCGGCAAGATGCTGCTCGCGTCCCTCCCGGAGGACGCCCTGGCCGCGCGGCTGTCCGGCGATCAGCCACTGGCCGCGATGACGGACAACAGCATCACCTCCCCCGCCGAACTGCGCCGCCACCTCGACACCGTGCGCGAGCGCGGCATCGCGGTCGAGCAGCGGGAGTCCAACCCGGATGTGAACTGCGTGGCGGCTCCCGTACGGGACTCCGCGGGGAAGGTGGTCGCGGCGCTGTCGATCTCGGTGCCGACGATCCGCTGGAGCGATGAGCGCCAGGCCGAGCTGGAGGAGCTGGCGGCCAAGGGCGCGGGTGAACTGTCGGTGCGGCTGGGACATCGGAGGCGGGACATATGAGCACACGGCCATCGCTCGAGATCGCGGTGCGCGCGAGCGCCGTGCTCGGTGAGGGACCCACCTGGGACGCCGCCGCCCAGCGGCTGATCTGGGTGGACATCCTCTCCTCCCGTGTCCACACCTACGACCCCGCCACCGGCCGCCGCACCACCCTGGGCACCGAGCAGCACGTCGGCGCGGCCAAGCCCCGCGCGGGCGGCGGCCTGGTGGTCAACCTCCGCGACGGCATCGGGGTGTACGGGGCGGACGGCGGCTTCGACTGGCTGCTGCGCGAGGCGGTCCCCGGCCGCCGGGGCAACGACGCCGCCGTCGCGCCCGACGGCTCGCTGTGGGCGGGCACCATGCGCTACGACGAGGGGGCCGGCGGCGGCACGCTCTCCCGGATCGGGTCCGACGGCTCCCGTACGGAGTTCTTGCCGGCGGTGACGGTCAGCAACGGCATCGGCTGGAGCCCGGACGGCCGCCTCATGTACTACATCGACACCCCCACCCGCCGTATCGACGTCTTCGACGTCCCCGATGCCCCCGATGTCGCGGACCCGGACGGTCCGGTGGTCTCGGGCCGGAGGCCGTTCGCCGAGGTCGAGGAGGGCGCGGGCTTCCCGGACGGGCTGTGCGTGGACGCCGATGGTGCGGTGTGGGTCGCCCTGTGGGACGGCGCCGCGATCCGTCGCTACGCCCCTGACGGGACACTCGATCGGGTGGTGGAGCTGCCGTTCAGGCGCCCGACCGCGTGTGCCTTCGGCGGTGCGGACCTCACCGATCTGTATCTGACCTCGGCACGCGTCGGACTCGGCGCCTCCGCACCGCCGCTCGCCGGGTCACTGCTGGTCATCCCGGGCGTGGGGCAGGGGTTGGCGCAGCCCGCCTTCGGCGGCTGAGCGGGGCCGGGCGGACCCCGGCCGTCCCCGGGACAGGGCCCTGACGAGGGCTTTCGTACGGTTCTTTGCACAGGATCCTCACACCCCGCGTCCTGCTGACCTACCCGTTGGTCACATAACCTGCCCGGCGAAATGGATTACTGCTCTCCCTGTCGCCGCCATCTCAACGGTGCCGTCTCCTGCCCTGGATGCGGGAGGCCCGTCGAGGATCTCGGGCTGCCCTCTGCCGCGTCGGACGCGGCGGACGAGGGCGGCGCCGGGGCCGAGGCGCCCGCCACGCGGGCGGAACGGCGGGCGGACCGTCGGACGGCCCAGGCTTCCCGCGCCTCCGGCACCACCCGGGCCTCCGGCACCACTCGGGCCTCGCGCCGGAAGCCCAAGTCCCGGGGCCTCTTCGGCCGCCGCGCCCGCCGGGCCCGCCGGGCCCGCCGGGGCCGGGGACGCCGGGTGGCGATCCTGGCATCGGTGCTCGGCCCGGTGCTGGTCGCGGTGTTCGTGGCCGAACTGGCCACCGAGGGGCACTGGCGGGAATCCTCCCCGGCGCCCAGGCGGCAGGAGCCGGTGGCCGACCGCGACGGCGGCGTGACCGAATCCGCCGAGACGATCGTCCAGGACACGACCGGCCCGAGCGCGGGCCCCTCGGCGGCGGATGGCGAGGACCGAGACCCATCCCAGGACGAGGACAAGGACAAGGGCGGCAAGAAGTCCAAGGGCGAGAAGGACGACACCTCGCCCGATCCGGACGGGTCCTCGTCCTCCGGCCCGTCGGACGACTCCCCGTCGGCCCCGGGCGGCTCCGGGGCGACCCATCGGCCCACGACCCCGTCGAAACCGAGGCCCACCGCCCCGGCGACCGTCGCGCCGACGCCGAGCCGCCCGACGCCCACGGAGACCTGCCAGCGGTTCCTGTGGTGGTGCACGTAGAGGGTGTCCGGCGGATCGTGCCGCCTGCGGCGGGCTGTTCCCCTCCCCGCCCCTCCCCGAAACCGGGGCTCCGCCCCAGCCCCCGGACCGGGGCTCCGCCCCAGCCCCCGGCAGGGGCTCTCGCCCGAGGCGCCGCGCCGGGGTTCCCGCCGCAGGCCCGGGCAGGGGCTCAACTTGAGGTCCCGGGTCGGGGTTCCCGCCGCAGGCCCGGCAGGGGGTTCGCCCGAGGCCGCGGGTGGGGGTTCCCGCCGCAGGCTCCGGCAGGGGCTCAGCCTGAGGCGCCGGATCGGGGCTCTCGCCGCAGGCCCGGCAGGGGGTTCGCCTGAGGCCTCGGGTGGGGCTCAGCCTGATTCCCGGGTCGGGGTTCGCGCCGCAGGCCCCGGCAGGGGGTTCGCCTGAGGCGCCGCGCCGGGGTTCCCGCCCCAGGCGCCGGACCGGGGTTCCCGCCCGAGGCCCCGGCAGGGGGTTCCCGCCTCAGATCCCCGGGTCGGGGTTCCCGTCGTAGGCCCCGGCGGGGGCTCAGTCTGAGGCGCCGGGTCGGGGCTCTCGCCCAAGACCCCCGGCAGGGGGTTCGCCCGAGGCGTCGGATCGGGGCTCCGCCCCTTCCCGGGGCGTCGATATGCGGTTCCGCCGCGTGGCGGGGCTCTGCCCCGGGTCTCGGGGTCCAGGGGCGGAGCCCCTGGTATCGGGAAGGGGCGGGGAGGGGAACGATCCGCCGGACACCCCGTCGCCGGGCGGTCCCAGCGACACGCATAACGGCCTCCGCGGCGCGGCTTGCGGCGCGGCCCCTACGGCGCGCTGCCCAGCATCCGTTTGAGCAGGTCGCGCAGTATCGTGCGCTCCTCGTCCGAGAGCTCGGCCAGCGGCTCGCGCGCGAAGTCGAGCGAGCCGCGGAGCCGTGCGGAGGTCTCCCGGCCCGCCTCGGTGGCGGCGGCCAGCTTGACCCGGCGGTCGGCCGGGTCAAGGCGGCGCTCGGCGAGGCCGCGCGACTCCAGGCGGTCCACGATCCCGGTGACGTTCGACGGCTCGCACTTCAGCTGCTGGGCGAGCCGTCGCATCGGCGTCGGGCCGCCGGCCAGCAGGGCCAGCACCCGGGCCTGTGCCCCGGTCAGGGAGTGCTTGGCCGCGGCCTCCTCGTATTCCTCGTGATAACGGGCCACGATGGTGCCGATGAGCTCGACGACCTCGAGGGTCAGCGGGTCGGTACGGGACGTCATGCCCACCAGGGTACCCATTTACTTGACAACATGAAATATCAAGCAGCATGATTGTTTCATCTGCTGAAGCATAGGAGAGGCCCCTTCCATGTCCGTCATCCCCACCACCGGCCGTGAATGGCATCTGGTCGCCCGCCCCCAGGGGTGGCCGAAGCCGGAGGACTTCGCACTGCGCGAGATCCCGGTCTCCGAGCCGGGCCCCGGGCAGGCGCTGGTGCGCAATCTCTACATGTCGGTGGACCCGTACATGCGCGGCCGCATGAACGACGTGAAGTCGTACGCGCCGCCGTACCAGCTGGACCAGCCGATGGGAGGCGGCGCGGTCGGCAAGGTCGTCGCCTCCAACGCGGAGGGCATCTCCGTCGGCGACCACGTCCTGCACTTCGGCGGCTGGCGTGAGTACGCGACGGTGGACGCCAAGAGCGCCGTCAAGGTCGACCCCGAGATCGCCCCGCTCCCCGCCTACCTCGGGGTGCTCGGCATGCCGGGCCTCACCGCCTACGCGGGGCTGCTGGAGGTCGCCTCCTTCAAGGAGGGCGACGCGGTCTTCGTCTCGGGCGCGGCGGGCGCGGTGGGCAGTGAGGTCGGCCAGATCGCCAAGCTCAAGGGCGCCTCCCGGGTGATCGGCAGCGCCGGTTCGGACGAGAAGGTCCGGGTGCTGCTCGACGAGTACGGCTTCGACGCGGCCTTCAACTACAAGAGCGGCCCGGTCGGCGACCAGCTGAAGGAGGCCGCGCCGGACGGGATCGACGTCTACTTCGACAATGTCGGCGGTGAGCACCTCGAGGCCGCCATCAGTCGCCTCAAGGTGCACGGCCGGATCACCGTCTGCGGCATGATCTCGCAATACAACGTCACCGAGCCGCCCGCCGCCCCGCGCAACCTCGGGATGGTCATCGGCAAGCGGCTGCGGATGCAGGGCATGCTGGTCGGGGACCACCAGCACCTTCAGGAGCAGTTCTTCCAGGAGGTCGGCGGCTGGATCCGCGAGGGCAAGCTGCACTACCGCGAGACCGTCATCAAGGGCGTGGAGAACGCGGTGGACGCCTTCCTCGGGATGCTCCGTGGGGAGAACACCGGCAAGATGATCGTCTCGTTCGAGGACTGAGCCTTCGAGCACTGAGCCTTCGAGGACTGAGTCATCGAGCGCTGAGCCTTCGAGGACTGACGGTTCGCCCGCCCCTGCCACCCGTGTGGCAGGGGCGGTCCCGGCTATCGCAGCACCACCGTCGTCAGCGAACGCCCCGGCAGCTCGACCGCCAGCCGTCCGTCGCGCACCCGCGCGGTTCCCAGGCGGAAAAAGTTCCGGAACGTTTCCGTAACGTCGGCCGCACGCTAGAGGCGTCGGTGAGATGGGTCAAGGGATCGCTCGACGGCGAATGCCTGGCGGCTCGGCGAGTACATAATCGGTTGCCTGTCGGCGACGGCGGCGGATGCAATGTCCGGCATGGTCACCCAGGCGCGCCCGCCACGGCGGGACGGATCATCCGTCCAGATCGGTGCTCTCGTTCCGCTGTCTCGGCCCGGCTGGGTCGAGGCGGGCCAACATGTGCTCGCCGGACTCGAGTTGGCCGTACGCGACGTCAATGACGACGGCGGGATCGCCGGAAGCCCACTCGAGCTGGTGGTCCGGGACACCGCGGCCGATCCACAGCGGGCCGCGGCGGCTGTGGACGAACTGGCCCAGCTGGGCGTGGCGGCCCTGGCGGGGGAGTACCACAGCGTCGTCGCTCGTGCCGCCGCCGCCCGCGCCGACGCCCTCGGCCTGCCGTTCCTCTGCTCGTCGGCGGTTCTCGACGCGCTCACCGAACAGCCGACGGACTGGGTCGCGCGCCTCGCCCCGGCACAGTCCCACGGCTGGCGGATCTACGCGGACTTCCTCCTCGGCGCGGGCCACCGCCGCATCGCCGTGGCCACCCAGCCGAGTGTCTACTGGGCGTCCGGGACGCGCGTTCTGCGGGACCATCTCGCGCCACGCGGCGGCACCGTCATCGAACTCGACATGCGCGCACTCACCCCCGCGGCCGTGTGCGACGAACTCGTCGCCCATCGCGCGACGGCCCTCCTGCTTCTGGCCGGCCACCCGGAGCCGGCCGTGTCGATCGTGAGGTCCGTCCGCCGCGACCAGCGCCTCGCCGGGGTCATGATGGGTGCTCCGGCCGGGCAGCCGGAGTTCGCCGAGTGGGCGGCGTCGCTGGGCGACGACGGCGCCGCGATCCCGTTCCTGCGCTATCTGCCCGAGCGCCTCGGCCCGCTCGGCGCACGAGTCGAGACGGCCCTTCGCGAGCGGCTGGCCGCGGCGCCCTCCTTCGTCGCCTTCGAGGGCTACGACACGGTCACCGTCCTCGCCGAGGTGCTGCGTGCTCAGGGCACGGACCGGGCGCGCGTCGCCGCGTCCTGGTCGCGCGTCGCGGTCGAAGGCACCCGCGGGCGGATCCGGTTCTCCCGCACGCCGGGCATCGGCGTGTGGCAATGGACTTGGCCGCCGGTCCAGGTCGTCGACCGGGATCCGGCGGAGCCCGATCGCTTTCGGGTCCTTCACACCGGCTGAGCGGGCACGGCTGAGCGGGCACGGAGGTCCGGCTGCCCAGTGCCTCCGTTCACCGGGTGCCGGGGCTCCCGGCGCACAGCGCGTGGTCGATCAGGGCACTGGCCGCGTTCTCCTGGTCCAGGATGTGCTCCGGGGTGTCGCCGCGCGCCTCGGACATGGAGACCACGGCGCTTCGCCCGCCGCCGTCGGTGACGCCGTTGAGGGTGATGTAGCCGCCGTCCCCGCCCTCGTGGCTCCAGTAGGTTCCGCCGCAGCTCAGGGGGCGTTCGACCAGGCCGAGCCCGTATCGGCCGCCGGGCCACAGCCGTTGCACCTCCGCGCTCACGGGGACGGTCCGCTTCATCTCGGCCAGCTGCCGCGGCGGCAGCAGGCGGCCGGCGAGCAGCGCGCGGAGGAAGCGGTTCTCGTCCCGCGTGGTCGTGACCCACGAAAGGTTCTCGTGGTCCACCGGTATCTGGTCGGTGACGTCCACCACGGAACCGGGGCCGAAGAGCTGGTAGGCCTTGGCGTGCGGCCGGGGCAGGGTGGGCGAGGTGCCCATCCACCGGGTCCGGTCGAGGCCGAGCGGGCGCAGAACGCGGTGCTCGATCTCCTGGTGGGCGGGGTGACCGGTGGCCTTCTGGATGACCATGCCGAGCAGGACATAGCCGGTGTTGGAGTACGCCCAGCCCTCGCCGGGCGGGAAGTCCGGCGCGTGGGCCATGGCGCGGGCCACCAGCCCCTCGGGGCCGTGGATGTCGTGGCGCTGCTGGTAGTACTCCCCCGGCGTGGTGTATCCGGGCAGGTCGTCGTGGATGCCGCTGGTGTGCTGGAGCAGTTGGCGGAGGGTGATCCGGCCGCCGTCGTTGCCGTTGCCCCGCACCACTCCCGGCAGCCAGTGGTCGACGGTGTCGTCCAGGGAGAGTTCGCCCTCGGCCTCCAGCTGGAGGACCACGGTGGCGACCAGCGTCTTGGACGTACTGGCCATGCGGAAGTAGCCGTCGGACGGGACCGGGCGGCCGGTGTTCAGGTCGGCGGTGCCGCTGGTGGCGACCGACTGCCGGCCGTCGGGCGCGATCGCGCGGGCCTGCACACCGCTGACCCCGAGGGCGTGGATCGCCTCGGTGTCCTGGCGCAACCGCTCCCCGGGGGCGGGACCGGTGGGACCGGCCGGACCGGCCGGACCGGCGGGACCGGCGGGACCGGCGGGCCGGGCGACGGCGGTGGCCGCCTGGGCGGCGAGCAGCGTAGCGACACCGAGTGCCACGGCGAGGTGCCTTCGCGGAGTCGAAGTCATGGCCGAACGCTAATTTCGCCCCCGGCGGGGTGCGATCCGGCACACCCCAGGATCGGAAGGGGGATATCCCCCCAGTGCGGGCCGCTCAGCCCGGACACCCCGACGGTGTCCTGCCATTGACGCACGCCGTGGCGAGATCTTACGGTCGCGTTCGAAGAAACGAGCGCTGGTCGATATGTCGAATAGTCGCGCCCTCCCGCACCCGCGCGGTCGCGACACCCGAAGAGATGGGCCGTCATGCCGCAGACCGATTCCGCCCGGTTCACCCTCGACCCCGCCTTCGCCGTCGGCGACGTCAACCCCCGCCTCTTCGGCTCGTTCGTCGAACACCTCGGACGCTGCGTCTACACCGGCATCCACGAGCCGGGCCACCCGGCCGCCGACGAGGCCGGGCTGCGTACCGATGTCCTCGCGCTGATCCGGGAGTTGGGCGTCACCGTCATCCGGTATCCGGGAGGCAACTTCGTCTCCGGCTACAAGTGGGAGGACGGTGTCGGGCCGGTCGAGGAGCGGCCGCGGCGGCTCGATCTGGCCTGGCGTTCCACCGAGCCCAACCGGTTCGGGCTCTCCGAGTACATCGACTTCGTCCGTAAGGTCGACGGCGAGCCCATGATGGCGCTCAACCTCGGCACCCGCGGCGTCGCCGAGGCCCTCGAGCTGCAGGAGTACGCCAACCACCCGTCCGGCACCGCCCTCGCCGACCTCCGGATCGGCCACGGCGACAAGGATCCGTACGGCATCGGGCTGTGGTGTCTGGGCAATGAGATGGACGGCCCCTGGCAGACCGGCCACAAGACGGCCGAGGAGTACGGACGGCTCGCCGCCGAGACCGCCCGCGCGATGCGGCAGATCGACCCGGACGTGGAGCTCGTGGCGTGCGGCAGCTCCAACCAGTCGATGCCGACGTTCGCCGCCTGGGAGGCGACGGTCCTCCAGGAGACCTATGACCTGGTGGACCACATCTCCCTGCACGCCTACTACGAGGAGCGCGACGGCGACCGCGACTCCTTCCTCGCCTCGGCCGTGGACATGGAGTCCTTCATCGAGAACGTCGTCGCCACCTGCGATCACATCGGCGCCCGGCTGAAGTCGAAGAAGAAGATCAACCTCTCCTTCGACGAGTGGAACGTCTGGTACCAGACCCACTACCACAACGCCGAGCCGCTCAACTGGGAGGAGGCCCCGCGCCTCCTGGAGGACAACTACTCCGTCACCGACGCCGTCGTGGTCGGCTCGCTGCTGATCGCCCTGCTCCGCCACGCCGATCGCGTCACCGTCGCCTGCCTCGCCCAGCTGGTCAACGTCATCGCCCCGATCATGACCGAACCGGGCGGCCCCGCCTGGCGGCAGACCACCTTCTACCCGTTCGCGCAGGCGTCGGCGCACGGGCGCGGGCGGGTGCTGCGGGTCAACGTCGACAGCCCGACGTACGAGACCCCCGTCTACGGCGAGGTGCCGCTGCTGCACGCCACCGCCGTGCTCGACGAGTCCACCGGCGCGGTGACGGTCTTCGCGGTCAACCGCGACCAGCACCGGCCGCTCCCGCTGGAGATCGCCCTGTCCGCCCTCCCGGTGACCCGTGTGGTCGAGCACGCCGTCCTCGCCGACGCCGACCCCGAGGCCCGTAACACCCTCACCGACCCCGAGCGCGTCACCCCGCGTCCCGGCGAGGGCACGGGGCTCGCGGACGGCGCCCTGCGCACCACGCTCGAGCCGATGTCCTGGAACGTCATACGCCTGGCCTGAGCATCCGCCCGAGTATCCGGGCGGGAAGGGCCCCGCCCGGAGGGCCGGGCGGGGCGTGGGCGGAACGCGGGAACGAGGAACGCGGGAACGAGGAACGAGGAACGGGGGACGGGGGACGGGACGAGGTGCGGCGGCGTGGCCGGTCAGGCGTCCGGGTCGACGCCGACCGTGAGCGTGCCGCGATAGCCGGCGGATGGCGTGCTGCCCAGCGCCGTCACGGCGAGCAGTCCGGCGGCGGTGCCGCCGTTGCCGTAGATGCCGTCGGCGGACAGGGGAGTGCGGGGGACGGTGTTGGTGGAGTACGGGGAGAGCTTGGCCACCGCCTCGGTGATCTTCTCGTCGAAGAAGAGCTGACCGGTGTGGATCTCGTTGCCGCCGGTGAACGAGCCGTCCGGGGTGAGCGTGACGCCCGTGTGCACCTTGAGGTGGACATGGATGCAGCGGCCCCGGTACCAGCCGGGGTAGATCCCGGTGAGCCTGGCCACCCCGTCGGTGCCGGTGAGCACGCCGCCGCGCAGGAACTTGCCGTTGTCCGGCTCCTGGTGGCCGTTGTTGCCGACGAAGCCGGAGTACTCGCCGAGCGCGTCGCAGTACCAGATCTCCACCAGCGCCTTGTTGATGGGCGCGCAGGTGGCGGTGTCCACGGCGGTGAGGACGAGTTCGAGCGGGACTCCCTTCTTGTCCTCGGTGACGTCCGCGCGCACGAGGGCGTGGTCGAGGTAGTACGGGCCCTCGGTGAGCTCCTTGGTGAGCGTGCAGATGGCGGCGGTGTCGCGGGCCCCGGTACCGCTGGTGCCGGTGGCCGTGGTGGTCCCGGTGGCCGCGGATCCGGCCGCGGATCCGGCGGCCGTGCCACTCGCCGCGGCCGACTCCGGGCGGGCGGCGGCCGTGCCCGCGCCGATTCCGATGGCCGCCGCGGCGGCGCTTCCGGCGAGCAGTACTCTTCGGCGCCCCATGGGGGCGGAGGATAAGTCTGTCATGAGCATGGAAAGGTAGGGGTGGTTTCTGTGGGACGCCTGTGGATTCGGCAAAGTCCCCGCCCGTCAACTCTCGATACGGCCAACTCCCTTACCTCATACGAGTGTTGACAGCGTCACAAGCGCTTACTAGCTTCTTCCGGGATGGCCGCTGTCCGCCGGGGCGATCCTGACCACATCGCCCGGCGCCAGGGCCCCACACCCGTCAGAGCCGCAACCTTTGGCGATCTCCACCGGCCTTTGTGATCAGCGTGCTTGCCGCCCACCCTCGCTCATCCCGCAAGCGATTACCCCTCCCGTGTGGAGATCCTCCGAATGAGAGGACTCCCCCATGCGCTCGACGCACGACCACGGCACCACGCACGACGGCGATGTCCTGGACGACGGCGATGTCATGGACGTCACCCGCGTCACCCGCGTCACCGTCCGCGACCGACGCCGGCTGACCGCGGTCGCCGCGGGCGTCACCGCGGCGCTCGCCCTCGGCGGCCTCTCCACGGTCTCCGCCCATGGCGCGGACCCGGCCGACGCCACACGCGCCGACGCCACACGCGCCGACTCCGCACGCTCCGACACCGCACACGCCACCGCCGCACGCTCCGCCACGGGGACGCGTCCCGCCGCCGAGACCACCCCCATCGGCTTCGGCGCCGGTACCACGGGCGGCGGGAACGCCACCGCCACCACCGTGACCTCCCTGGACGCCTTCAAGGCCGCCGTCACCGGCGACAAGGCCAAGGTGGTCAAGGTCTCCGGGCTGATCTCCCTCACCGGCCAGGTGGACATCGGCTCCAACACCACCGTGCTGGGCGTGGGTTCGGGCTCAGGCTTCACCGGCGGTGGACTGCGGCTGAAGGAGTCGACGAACGTCATCGTCCGCAACCTCGCCATCAGCAAGCCCCGGAAGCCGTCCGACGGCATCACCGTGCAGAAGTCCACCAGGGTGTGGATCGACCACAACACCTTCTCGGCCGACCGCGACCACGACAAGGACTACTACGACGGTCTGCTGGACATCAACCACGGCTCGGACAACATCACCGTCTCCTGGAACAAGTTCGCCGACCACTTCAAGGGCAGCCTGGTCGGCCACAGCGACAACAACGCGAGCGAGGACACCGGTCACCTCAAGGTGACGTACCACCACAACTGGTTCACCAACGTGTACTCCCGCATCCCCAGCCTGCGCTTCGGCACCGGCCACTTCTACGACAACTACGTCCAGGGCGCGGAAACCGGTGTGCACTCCCGGATGGGGGCGCAGACGCTGGTCGAGAACAACGTCTTCCGCGACACCGAAGTGGCCGTCACCACCAGCCGGGACAGCGATGTCGACGGCTACGCGGTGCTGCGCGGCAACGACCTGGGCGGGGCGGCCACCGAGATCTCCCGGACGGGCAGCTTCACCACCCCGCCGTACGCGTACACGGCGGAACCGGCGTCCTCCGTCGTGGCCACCGTCACGGCCCAGGCGGGCACGGGAAAGCTCTGAAACGCGTCAGCGCCGGCACCCTGCCGTGGCCGTGGCCGTGGCCGTGGCCGTGGCCGTGGTCGTGGTCGTGGCCGTGGCTGTGGTCGCGATCGTGGTCGTCAGGAGGGCAGCACCCACATGGGGTTGGCGTAGAACCACAGATCGCGCCACGGATCCGCGTCGCCCGGCACATCCATCGCCGGGCCGTGCGGATCCACCGCCGCGCCCCGCGCGCCCACCGCCGCACGGTTGCCGTCGGTGCCGCGCAGCCGTACGTACAGCGGGCGGTCCACCGGGCCGAGGTCGTAGGAGAGCCGGACCGTTCCCGTCGTGCCGCTCACCTCGAACGACTTCACCACCCGGGTGCGCGGCGCCGCGAACGTGTCACGGTCGCTCACCGCCCCCGTGACCTCGCCCTGGATGACGTCCACGCGCGCCAACTCCGGTACGAAACCGGCCCAGTTGGGGCCGTTAGCCAGGGCGATGTCCACCTCGAGCCGCACCCGGGTGCCGCGCTCCACGTGCAGCGTGCCGCCGAGGGTGACCGAACGGCCCCGGCCACCGCCGAGCCGCGCGTCCAGGCCGCTGATCAGCCCGCCGTGGTCCACCCACACCCGGCCCGCCCGGATGCCGTCCATGACGGCGGCGTACGAGAAGTCCTCGGCGCCCACATGGGTACGGCTGTACTGGCCCGGCCAGTAGTCGTTCTCCGCCAGGTCGAGCCCGCCCCGGTACACCGGGTCGTTCTGCCGTCCGTTGGTCTCGTAGTCGCTGCCGGGGCCGCGCATCGCGGTGTCGGCGTAGACGTTGTGGGAGTCGGAGTTGGCGGTGATCCACCACGGCTTGCCCTCGCTGAGCAGGCTGTCCCACAGCCCGCCCACCGTGGCCGTCATCCAGTCGAAGCCACCCCAGGTGCGGTACGACTCGGCCGGGTACGCGGCGAAGGACTGCGGCCCCGGGGCGTTCTCGTACAGCCCGCGCGCACCGCCCGGACCGTGCGCGGAGGCCGGGATCCCGGCGGCCTGGTGGCCCGGCGCGCCCTCCATGCCGACGGCGATATGCGGCTGGGCGTCCCGCCAGCCCCGGATCTCGTGCGGGGAGTCCAGGCCCTTGCGGGCGGGGTGGTTGGCGAGCATCAGCGCGGCCTTGACGCGCCGTCGGCGCACCGCGTCGGAGAGGAAGTCAAGACCGGCGATGGCCAGGGCCTCGTTCCGCGGGGTGGAGTCGCCGGCGTTCTTGACCGACCCGTCGAAGGAGTTCTCGAACTCCTTGAGCACCGCCACCTCGTCCCGGCCGGGGTGGACGAAGACCGTGCCGTGCTCGGCGCCGGGGATGTTCCACTCCAGCCCCTGGAAGACCAGCGCGTCCCGGTGGGCCGCGCGCGCCTCGCGGATGTCGGGGTTGACCTTCTCGACCCCGATCCGGGCGTGGGTGACGTTCCCGTGGTCGGTGATCACCATCCAGTCCAGGCCGTGCCGGGCACCCTGCCGCACCTGGTCGATGACCCGGTACTTGCCGTCGTTGCTGTACTGGGTGTGGATGTGGTGGTCCCCGGCCAGCCACAGATAGCCGCCGCCGTGCCGGGAGCCGGGCGACGCCGCGCCACTCGCCGCGACGGCGCGCGCGGTGCCGCCGTCCAGCACGCCCACGGCGCCGAGCCCCGCGCCCAGCAGCCCCGCCCGGCGCAGCATCGAGCGCCGGGAGAGCTGGTCGGGGGTCAGCTCGTCGTCCCGTACGGACAGGTCGAGGGCCGGGGGCAGGCTGTGCACCGCGAGTTCATCGTGAGGGTGGTGATGTCCGGGGGCCATGAGCGCGAAGGTAAGGACCGCGGTTGAACACCAGCCGAACACCGCACGCCCAACAGCCCATCGTCAGCGGTTCATCAGCCGAGAGGACACCTCCTTGAGACTCATCGGACGCTTAGCCATCGCCGCCGCGGCGGCACTCACCCTCTGCGCGACCGTCACGACATCCGGCGCCACGCCCGCGGTGGCCGACACCGGCACCCACCAGGCCACCACGGGCACGTTCAACGTCCTGACCTACAACGTGGCGGGGCTCCCCGAGGGCCTGTCCTCCAGCCACCCCGCCAAGAACACCCCGCTGATCTCCCCCCGGCTCGGCGCGTACGACATCGTCAACGTCCAGGAGGACTTCAACTACCACGCCGCGCTCTACGCCGGTGACGACCACCCGTACCGCACCCCCACCAGCGGTCCCGCCGTCTTCGGCGACGGTCTGAACACCCTCTCCGACCTGCCGTACGACGGCTTCGAGCGGGTGAAGTGGAAGAGGTGCAACGGCACCGACTGCCTCACCCCGAAGGGCTTCAGCGTGGCCCGGGTGCGGCTGGCCGAGGGCGCCTACCTCGACCTGTACAACCTGCACCCCAACGCGGGGACGACGGACGCCGACCTCGCCGCCCGCCGCGCCAACGTCACCCAGCTCTCCGACTACATCGCCGCCCACTCCGCCGGCAACGCGGTGCTCGTGATGGGCGACACCAACACCCGCTACACCCGCACCGCCGACAACATCCGCGACCTCGCCACCCGTAACGGCCTCACCGACGCCTGGGTGGACCTCGTACGCGGCGGCTCGGCCCCGCCCGCCGGTTCCGACGCCCTCGTCTGCGACCCGGACAACGTCACCGACACCTGCGAGGTCGTGGACAAGGTCCTCTACCGCTCCGGCCCGCGGCTCTCCCTCACCGCCACCCGCTACCACAACGCGCACACGTCCTTCCTCGACGCCGACGGCAAACCGCTGTCCGACCACTATCCGCACACCGTCGACTTCACCTGGCGGACCGGCGAACCCGGCGTTCCTGTCGCGTCACGCTAGGCCAGTAGGCTTCGGCCCATGCGTGATCTTGTGAGTGGCTTCGGTTATCTGATGAAGGGGCAACGCTGGGCGGCCCGGCACGGGAGATGGTGGGGGTTCGGGATGATTCCCGCCCTGATCACCCTCGTCGGATACGCGGCGGCCCTCGTCGCCCTCTTCTTCTGGACCGACGACGTCATCGCATGGGCCACGCCCTTCGCCGACGACTGGTCCTCACCCTGGCTCGGCGTCTTCCGCGGCGCGCTCTCGATCCTCTTCGCCGCCACCTGCCTCTTCCTCGCCATCATCACGTTCACGGCGGTCACGCTGCTGGTCGGCCAGCCCTTCTACGAGTCGCTCTCCGAGGCGGTCGACCGCACCGAGGGCGGCGCGGTGCCCGAGTCCGGGATGTCGACCTGGGCGGAGCTGTGGATAGGGCTGCGCGAGGCCATCGCCCTGCTCATCCGCGTCGCCCTCTGGAGCGTGCTGTTCTTCGCGCTGGGCTTCATCCCGGGGGTCGGCCAGACCGTGATCCCCGTACTGGCCTTCTGCGTGACCGCCTTCTTCCTCACCGAGGAACTGACCTCGATCGCCCTGCTGCGCCGCGGCATCCTGCTGAAGGAGCGCCGCCGCATGCTCCGCTCCCGCCGCCTCCTCTCCCTCGCCTTCGGCGTCCCGCTGTCCGTCCTCTTCCTGATCCCGCTGGTCGCGGTCTTCCTGATGCCGGGCGCGGTCGCGGGCGCGACGCTGCTCGTACGCGACCTGACGGGCGAGGACGAGGACGCGGCGCCGCAGGGCGAGACGGCGGCGGGCCCGGCGGGCGCCTTCAACGGCGTGAATGGCGGGTCGTAAGGGGGCGTAGCCGCGCCGACCTGAAGACCCGCCTCCCCGGCCTCCGAAGCGACCCGTTAGCCCTCTACGGCGTCATCCTCCTCAGCACGCGGCGCGCTGGATGGCGCTCACGTGCGCTTGCCGCCCTGCTCCTCCCACTCCTCGCGAAGAACCCCATAGACGATGGAGTCACGCCATGCGCCGCGCACGTGGACATGGCCGCGAATGCGCCCCTCTTCCATCAGGCCCGCCGCGAGCAGCGTCTTCTCCGAGGCGACATTGAGAGGAGCCCGGGCCGCCCAAACCCGGTGAAGGCCGAGATCGGCGAAGGCGAGGCCGAGGAGGAGGCCGACTGTCTCCCGTCCGTATCCCACTCCCCAGGTGTCCGGTCGCAGGGCGAATCCGATGGTCGCCGCGCTTTGTTGGTGGGGGTCCAGCGCAAGGCGGGCAAAGCCCACCAGCTCACCGCCGCTGCGCGCGGCCACTGCGAGCGCGTACTCGTCGCGTGGGGTCGCCGACGCCGAGGCAATGGAACGCGCAACGATGCCTCCGACTTCGGCACGCGAGCGGGGTGTGAAGCTCAGGTGCTCGGTGGCGTCCGGGCTGCCGTAAATCGCGAGAACGGCATCCACGTCATCGATGGTGAGTTCGCGCAGCGAGAGGCGAACGTCGTCGCGAAGGACCGGATACATGGCGGGACTCTACCTCTGTCCGTTCAGCTGGGCAGGGCCAGCGCGGGACGGCTACTGAAGACCGCGATCTCCGCGCGCAACTCCCGCGCCGCGGCGGCGTCCCGGACCATTCCGCGCATGAGCGATGAGCGCACCCGCTGAACGGAGCCGATGATGCCGGCGTTGCGCTGGTTGGGCGGGAGGTCGAGTACTGGCTGGACTGCTTCGACGGCTCCGTCCAGATCGCCCGTGGAGAGGCGAGCGAGAGCCAGGTCCGACTGCGTTCCGGCCAGGTCGCCGAATGCCCAGTACGGGTCGTTGGGGTCGCTGAAGCCGTGCACGGCTTCCTCGGCACGTGCGACGAGATGTGCGTTGCCGTCACCGAGCAGTACGCACGCTTCGACTTCGTAGTAAGCCTGCTTGACCTGTGGAAAAAAGAAGTTTCCGCCAAGTGCGTCCAAGTCGTCCGGCAGGGTGCGTTCCCGCAGGTCCTCTGCGCGGCGGTTCGCTGCGTGGACGGATTCCGCATCGCCCAGCAAGGCCGCCGCTCGCGCTTCCAAGCCCGCCAGCCACACGTTGACGCTGCCGCGTAGGTTGCCTCCTGTGGAGGTTCCCTTACGGGCATAGTGCAGGGCGTCCTCGGGGCGATCAGCCCAATAGGAGATCAATGACTGGAGCCCTCGGACCCATGCGGCCATTCCTTGGTGCTCGGCCTGGTCGGCGCAGACGGCGGCGGTTCGGGCCTGCATCATGGCTGACTGGGGATCACCGAGGTCGTGTGCCGCCTTGGCCAGCATTCCCGACTGGAGTGAAGCGAGTAGGTACAGGTCACGGATCTGCGAGGGCCTGGCGTGGCCGCTCTCCAGCAGACGGAATGTCTCGTCCTGAATGTGGGTGAGATCATCCAGGATCATTCCAAGGGGGACACGAACGTAGATCTCAGCGATGCGCCGAACCTCGTCCTGGAGATGCGCCAGCGTTTCCTGTCCTACTTCGTTTCGCTCCGCACCGATGGCAAATCGGATTGCGCGCCTTGCGGCCATGGCTGCGTGCCTTTCCATCCAGGGAAGGTCCGCGTCGGGACCGACGCGGCATTCGACGTGCTGCGGGCTGGCGGCGATGCGCCAGCGCTCGGGAAGTACGGGTTCGACCGTGGGCGGTACTTCGGCGAGGAGCTGGGTGATCGGCCGTTTGAAAAGATGACTGAGTACACGTCGTGCGTCGTTTTGCGGCGTCACCTTTCCGAAGTACCAGCGTTCGAAGGTGCTCTCTGAGAGGGTGAGCGTGGCCAGGGATGACGCTCCTGTCTCCTGGGCCAGGCTTCGAGCGGCCAGCTGATACTGATGAGCGAAGGCCGCGTAGTCCTTCCAACCCTGTTCGTCCAACAGGACCCGGAGGAGCGTTGTCATCGGAGTCCCCTTGCGCTGTGGTTCCCAAGCCCGTGTAGCGACGGTACGGCCGTTATTCCCGCGACGTCGCGTGCTCACCGGTAAGTCAGCGACTCTGACCCAACTCTGACCGGAGTCTGCCCAAAGGCGTTCGTTCGGCTACCCCAGACTGACGGCGGTCTGACGGTGGATCTGCACCGGAAGTGGTTGCGACGCTCGGTCCAGTACCTCGTTACGTGCACGAATGGCGACTGACCGTAGTCACCTTGGCGCGTAACAAGACCGCAAGCAAAATGCCCGGAGAGGGCCATGGACCAGCCCGAATGCTTCGTCGTGTCCTGCTCGCGCACACCTCAGCAGGTGGCGCGGTTACGTCGCCTTGGAGCGGCGCATCTCAGATTGTGGGGGCTCCACGACTGTGTTGAGACGGCGAAGCTACTTATCAGCGAGCTTGTCACCAATGCAGTTCGGTATGGAGAGGCGGATGAGATCGGCTTCTCCGTTTCCCGCTGGAGGAACGAACTCCGCATCGAGGTGAGTGACGGCAGTCCTGGCCACCCCATGGTCAAACGACCGAACCCGGGAGAGGAAAGCGGCCGCGGGATGCTTATCATCGACGCCCTTGCCAAGAATTGGGGTACCAGCCTGGATGGCACCCTCACCTGGTGCACTATCGCCGCGCCGGACCCCATCGCGATGTCGCCGGGGTTCTGGTGCGAGTGGCGCTCGGGTGACGGAACACGGCTCGCCTCGAACGCATCGCCGTCGCCGGACTCGGCGATCCACTGGGCCCGCGTTCAAGGGCGCGTCGTCGCGGTCGCTATGGGAGTACCGGCCGTCGGCTACTTCTGGGACCTGCTGTCCGATGCGTGGCGTGGGCCCGCGGAGGCCCTGGAGCGGGGCGAGGCATTCACGCTTCGCATGACGGCTGGGCCGTACACCTTCATCTGGCATGCACGCCCTGCGGTCTTCCTGCCGATCGTCGAGAGCACACCGTCCCCTCATGATCCGCAAGGAGCGGTTGTCCTTCCTCCTCTGCGCCCTTATTGAGTCCGCCCACCGTATGGAGGTTGTCGTGGCCCACACGCCTGCCCCACTCGCCGCGCCCGACGTCAGGTCGTGGCCGCGACCACCGTGAGGATTGAGCGGACCTGGACGGTGATGGCCTCGCGGTTGTGGACGAAGTCCGGGTCGGTGACCTGGCCCGTGGCGGGGTCGGTGTTGCCCGGGCCGAACTGGAGGACCGGGGTGTGGAGATGGCCGCCCGGGGCCTTCAGGCCCACCGCGTCGCGCAGCAGGGTGGCGCGGTAGGCGATCTCGTTGGAGAGGTAGTCGCCGCCGCCGCCCGCGCGGGCCGTCGAGCCGGGGGTCGGGCCGTTCGGCCGGACCACCGGGGTCGTGGCGCCCGCCGGGATCTCGGTGACCTCCGTGTGGTCGTAGACGGGGGTGGCGCCGGTGTTCGCCGTGACGATCTTCTCGTAGGGGAGGGTGGTCGTCGTCCACTGGGGCTGGGGGTTCGGGGTCGGCACACCGGCCGGGATCGGTACGGTCTCGGTCCGGGAGATGTTCGCGTTGTCGGGGTAGCCGCCCCGCCAGGCGCCGTTGGTGCGCTCGACGTCGAAGCGGCCCACTCGGCCCTGGCTGACCGTCATGAACGCGTCCACCCGGCGCGGGCCCGACCGGAAGGCGGGCAGCAGGGTCCGCTCGACCGTGCCGTCCGCGAAGTCCGTCCAGCGGACGGGGAAGACGGCGGTCTCGACGCGGGCCGGGCCGCTGTCCGTACGGATCGTCGTCCCGTCCAGCGCGAGCGCCGCCGCGCCGGAGGGGTTGGAGCGGCGGACATCGGCGTCCAGCTGGAACGGGTCGAAGCCGGTGACCACGATGCGCTTGATGTGCTTACCGGCCTTGTCGGCGGGGAGGTCGAGTGAGTCCTGCCCGCGGGAGGTGCGCTCCAGCGTGGTGAGGAGCGCGGCGCGGCGGGCGTCGGTGAGCGGGAAGCCCGGCTGCCACTGGCCGAGCGCCCGGGTCATGCCGAGCCGCGCCCAGTACAGCGGCCGGTCGTCGTCCCGGCTGAGGTCCCCGCCCGCGGGTCCCCGGCCCTGTACGCGGTCCACGGCGCGCTTCCACAGATGCCCGCCTTCGTGTGAGATCACTCGCTCGGCCTCGGTGGCGGAGTGCGTCCCCGCCAGTGCGCGGGCGAAGTCCGGCGCCGCGTCGTCGAAACCGCTGCGGCGCAGGATCTCCTGGGGCGCGGCCTTGTCGAGCCGCTGCTCCTCGACGGTGGGGGTGGCGGTGGTGTCGGCTGCGGCCGTCGTCGGCGCGGCGAGGCTCAGGGGAGCGGCGGCGAGCAGGGCGGCGCCGAGCAGGGCGAGCCGGGGGCGTATCGGTCTCATGCGGGGTCCTCTCGGGTGAGGAGGTGACGGATGACGGGGGCCGGAGGCTGGGGCTGGGGCCGGGCGCCAGGGGCCCGGGGAAAACGACAACCCCTCCCGTACCGTGCTCTGGAGCACGGTACGGGAGGGGAACCGATGAGCTGCAGGGCCGCGCGCGGCGGAGCCGCTCAGCGGGTCGAGAACGAGTGCACCGTCGTCGACCGGTACGTCTGCCCCGGCCGCAGCACCGTCGAGGGGAACGACGGCTGGTTCGGCGAGTCCGGGAAGTGCTGGGTCTCCAGGGCGAAGGCGTCGCCCTGCCGGTAGACCCGCCCCGATGTGCCCGCGAACGTGCCGGTCAGGAAGTTGCCGGTGTAGAACTGCACACCGGGCTCGGTCGTCGCGATCCGCATCACCCGGCCGGACTCGGGCTCGGTCACCGTCAGGAAGTGCTCCGGACGGCTGGTGATGCCCTTGTCCAGCACGAAGTTGTGGTCGATGCCCTGCCCGTAGAGCACCTGCTGGTGCGCATCCCGGATGTCCCGGCCGATCTCCTTGGCGCGGCGGAAGTCGAACGGGGTCCCGGCCACCCGGGCGAGCTCGCCGGTGGGGATGAGGGTCTTGTCGACCGGGGTGTAGCGGCTGGCGGCGATCTCCAGCCGGTGGTCGTAGACGGAGCCGCTGCCCTCCCCGGCCAGGTTGTAGTACGTGTGGTTGGTGAGGTTCACGACCGTCGCCTTGTCGGTCGTGGCCTCGTAGTCGATGCGGAAGTCGCCCGCCGCCGTGAGCGTGTAGTCCACGCGCACGGTGAGCGTGCCGGGGTAGCCCATCTCGCCGTCGGGGCTCACCCGGCGGAGGGTGAGCCCCACGTCCGCGCCCTTGCGGAACGGCTCCACGGACCAGACGTGCTTGTCGAAGCCCTTGTCGCCGCCGTGCAGGCTGTTCGGCCCGTCGTTGATCGGCAGCTGGTACTTCTTGCCGTCCAGCGTGAAGGTGCCGCGGGCGATGCGGTTGCCGTAGCGGCCGATGAGGGCGCCGAAGTACGGGCTGTCCGCCACATAGGAATCCAGGTCGTCGAAGCCGAGCGACACATTGGCGCGGCGGCCGTGGCGGTCGGGGATCTCCAGGGCCTGCACGATGCCGCCGTAGCTGAGCACGCGCAGCCGGGTGCGGGCGTTCTCGATCGTCCAGCGGTCGACCTCGGTGCCGTCCGCGAGCGTGCCGAAGTGCTCCTTCACCGCGCCTCCCTTGCCCGCGGAGTCCCCTCCGCTGTTCGCGTGGGCGGTGCCGGTCGTGGCGGCCGAGGCCGCCAGTCCGGCCGCCGCCGCCGTGATCACCGTGCGTCTGCTCGTGGTCATATGCGGCTCCATAAGGCTAGATCCTTGGGGGACAGCTGATGGGTTACGACCCGACCTTGCGCTTGTTCCAGACATCGAAGCCGACCGCGGCCAGCAGCACCAGACCCTTGATCACCTGCTGGTAGTCGGTGCCGATGCCGACCAGCGACATACCGTTGTTGAGCACGCCGAGCACCAGACCACCGATGATCGCGCCGAGCACCGTGCCCACGCCGCCGCTGGCCGAGGCGCCGCCGATGAACGCGGCGGCGATGGCCTCGAGCTCGAAGTTGAGGCCCGCGCTGGGGGTGGCGGAGCCCAGCCGGGCGGCGAAGACCAGACCGGCGAGGGCGGCCAGCACACCCATGTTGACGAAGACCAGGAAGGTGACGCGCTTGTCCCGGACACCCGACAGCTTGGCCGCCGGCTGGTTGCCGCCGAGGGCGTACACATGCCGCCCGACCACGGTGTTGCGCATCACGAAACTGAACACGACGAAGAGCACGGCCAGGATCAGCAGCCCGTACGGCGCGCCGTGCCAGCTGGACAGCGTCATGGTGAACGCCATCACCGCGGCCACGATCGCGGCGCACTTGACGAAGAACAGCCCCAGCGGCACCACGTCCAGCTCATAGGCCGCCCGCTGCTGCCGGGCGCGCCACTCCTGCCAGACGGCGGCGGCGCAGACCACGAGGCCGATCACCATCGTGGGGTTGTGGTACTCCGTGTACGGGCCCATCTCCGGGATGAAGCCGGTGCTCATCTTCTCGAAGCCGTCGGGGAACGGCGACAGGGACTGACCGTCCAGCAGGATCTGGGTGCCGCCGCGGAAGGCCAGCATTCCGGCCAGGGTGACGATGAACGACGGAATGCCTATGTAGGCGATCCAGAAGCCCTGCCAGGCCCCGGCCACCGCGCCGAGCAGCAGACAGAGGACGACCGCGAGGCCCCACGGCATATCGTGTTTGATCATCATGACGCCGGCGGCCGCGCCGATGAAGGCGACCAGTGAGCCGACCGACAGATCGATATGCCCCGCGATGATCACGATCATCATGCCGATCGCGAGGATGAGGATATAGCCGTTCTGCTGCACCAGGTTGGTGACGTTCAGCGGCCGCAGCAGGATGTCGTCCGACCAGATCTGGAAGATGACGATGATCAGGGCGAGCGCGACCAGCATTCCGTACTGCCGCATATTGGACCGCAGGCCCTGCAGCAGCAGCGTCCCGACGCTGGGCGAGCCCTCGGCCGGCGGTGGGGCCGGGCTCTCGGTCTTCTGGGTGGCCGTGCTCATCCTTCGTCTCCTCTGTCCCTCGTCATGTGGCGCATCAGAACTTCCTGCGTCGCCTCGGCCCGGGGAACCTCCCCGGTCAGCCGCCCGGCCGCCATCGTGTAGATCCGGTCGCACATCCCCAGCAGCTCGCCCAGCTCGGAGGAGATGAAGATGACGGCCTTGCCCTGGGCCGCCAGATCGTTGATGACCGTGTAGATCTCGTACTTGGCCCCGACGTCGATGCCACGGGTGGGCTCGTCGAGGATGAGCACTTCGGGGCCCGCGAAGATCCACTTGCTGAGGACGACCTTCTGCTGGTTGCCGCCGCTGAGCCGGCCGACCGGCTCGAAGACCGTGGGCGCCTTGATGTTCATGGTGGTGCGGAACCGCTCGGCGACCCGTGACTCCTCGTGCTCGTTGACCACGCCGCGGCGCGCCACCTTGGTCAGCGAGGAGAGCGAGACATTGCGGCTGATGGTGTCATCGAGGTTGAGCCCGTAGTGCTTGCGGTCCTCGGTGACATACGCGATGCCGTGGTCGATCGCCTCCGGCACGGTGCGGGTACGGACCTCCTCGCCGTCCCGGAACACCCGGCCGCCCGCGTACCGCCCGTACGCCCGCCCGAAGACGCTCATGGCGAGTTCGGTGCGGCCGGCGCCCATCAGCCCGGCGATGCCGACGATCTCCCCGCGCCGTACGTTCAGCGACACCCCGTCCACGACCTTGCGCTGCTGGTCGATGGGGTGGTGGACGGTCCAGTCCTCGACGGCCAGGGCCACCTCGGAGGCGTCCTCGCCCTCGTACGGGGTGCGGTCGGGGAAGCGGTGGTCGAGGTCGCGGCCGACCATGCCGCGGATGATGCGGTCCTCGGAGATCTCGGGGTCGGCCTCGGGGGTCTCCCGGACGGTCAGGGTTTCGATGGTCTGGCCGTCGCGCAGGATGGTGACGGAGTCGGCGACCCGGCGGATCTCATTGAGCTTGTGGGAGATCAGGATGCAGGAAATGCCCTGCGCCTTGAATTCCAGCAGCAGATCGAGGAGCTTTCCGCTGTCCTCGTCGTTGAGCGCCGCGGTCGGCTCGTCCAGGATGAGCAGCTTCACTTCCTTGGAGAGCGCCTTGGCGATTTCCACCAGCTGCTGTTTACCCACGCCGATATCGGTGACGCGGGTCTGCGGAGAATCCGTCAGACCGACCCGCTTGAGCAGTGCGGTGGCGTGTCTGAGGGTTTCGTTCCAGCTGATGAGGCCGCGCCGGGAGTGCTCATTGCCGAGGAAGATGTTCTCGGCGATGGACAGATAGGGGATCAGCGCCAGTTCCTGATGGATGATGACGATGCCGCGCTGCTCGCTCGCCCGGATGTCCTTGAAGGCGCTCGCCTCGCCGTCGAAGAGGACCTCGCCGTCGTAGCTGCCGTGCGGATGGACCCCGCTGACCACCTTCATCAGGGTGGACTTTCCCGCGCCGTTCTCCCCGCAGAGGGCGTGGATCTCACCCTGGCGGACGCGGAGATTGACATCGGAGAGCGCCTTGACACCGGGGAACGTCTTGGTGATGGAACGCAATTCGAGAATGGTGCTCATAGCCCGGTACCGCCCTACTTCAGCTGCGACGCGGTGTAGTAACCCTGGTCGACCAGTACCTGTGTGTTGGACTTGTCGACGCTGACCGGGTTGAGCAGGAAGGTCGGCACGACCTTTTCACCGTTGTCGTACGACTTGGTGTCGTTGACCGGGGGCTTTCCGCCGGTCAGCTCCGCCTTCGCCATCGCCACGGTGGCCTTCGCCAGTTTGCGGGTGTCCTTGTAGATGGTCTGCATCTGCTGGCCCCGCAAAATGGACTTCACGGAGGCGAGCTCGGCGTCCTGACCGGTCACCACCGGGTACGGCTTGGACTTGGAGCCGTAGCCGACCCCCTTGAGCGCCGAGAGGATGCCGATGGACATGCCGTCGTACGGCGACAGCACGGCGTCGACATCGCGGCTGCTGTACGCCTTGTTGAGCAGGTCCTCCATGCGGTCCTGGGCGGCGCTGCCGCTCCACTTCTCGGTGTAGAGCTGGTTGAGACTGGTCTGCTTGGAGCGGACGACCAGCTCGCCCTTGTCCATGTACGGCTTGAGCACCTTCATGGCGCCGTTGAAGAAGTACTTGGTGTTGTTGTCGTCCGAGGACCCGGCGAACAGCTCGATGGAGAACGGGCCCTTGCGGCCCTTGGAGAGCCCCAGCTTGTCGGCGATGTACTGGCCCTGGAGCCTGCCGACCTTCTCGTTGTCGAAGGTCGCGTAGTAGTCGACGTTCTTGGTGCCCAGGAGCAGCCGGTCGTAGGAGATCACCGGGATGTTGGCCTCATGGGCCTGCTTCAGGACGTCGGAGAGGGCCCCGCCGTTGATCGGCGCGATCACCAGCAGCCGATGGCCCTTGGTGATCATGTTCTCGATCTGGGACACCTGGGTACGGACGTCGTCCTCGCCGTACTGGAGGTCCGTCTTGTAGCCCGCGGCCTGGAACTGCTTGGCCATGTTCCGGCCGTCGGCGATCCACCGCTCGGAGGACTTCGTCGGCATCGCGATGCCGATCGTGCCTCCCTTTTCCTTGCTCTTGTACCGGCTGCCGCCGACCGCCTCCTGGCCACAGGCCGTGGCGGTCAGCGAGAGCGCGAGGAGGCCGGCGCCTATCGCCGCGGCTCGTGCTCCTCTTACCGTGCGCATGGTGTTGGGGTCCTTCCCTGGGGCGTCGTTGCTTCAGGAACTGGGGAGGTCCGCGTCGGCGGTGAAACGCCGCAGCGGACCCGGCAGCCGGGAGCCGAGCGGGGACATCCCGCCGTCCGCGCCCAGCCGGGTGAGCAGGTCGAGCACGAGCCGCCCGCGGCGCACCCGCTCACGGGCGCTGCCCAGCGCCACGTCGCGCAGCTGGGCGCCGTACGGGTAGATCCCCGGGGATTTGCTGAGCCCGAACTTCAGATAGATGGGGGCGCCGCGCCGGATCAGCTCCGCCGCGTCATAGAGCCGCACATAGCCGCCGAGGTCGTCCGGGGCCTCGACATAGAAGTCCATCGGGGCGCGGGAGACCCGGCGGATCTCGGTGAGGTGCTCCAGCGTCAGGTCCGACGGGATGTTGATGGAGTCGGCCCCGAGCTGCTCGTACACCGCGAACGAGGCCGGGTTGACCGGGCCGACCAGCGCGGACAGCTTGAAGGTGGTGTCCGCGGGCAGCTCGCCGCTCGCCCGCAGCCGGTTCAGCAGCCACAGCACCCCCTCGTCGGCCACCAGCAGGCACTTCACGCCCAGCGAGACCGCGCGCAGCGCGTCCTCCACACAACCGGCCACCGCGTCATGGCCACGGGCGCGCAGCCCCCCGCCGCCGGAGTCGGAGCGGGTGGCGGCGCCGATGTCCCAGGTGCCGCGGGGGCCGGTGAACAGGCACAGCTCGGCGTTCCGCTCGGCGCAGCACTCCACCATCTCGGTGATCTCGGCATCGGTGAGCATCCAGACGCCGCTGCCCTGGCTGATCCGGTGGATCGGCACATCCAGCCGCCCGGCCTCCTTGAACACGGTGGCCAGCGCCTCCGGGCCCTCGACGGAGGGGACCTCGGTGCGCCAGGTGCCGCCGTCGGGGAAGGTGTGCGCGGAGGCGTCGGCGGGGTCGGGGGCGGGCGCGGCGTGGCCGAGCGAGGCGAGGGCCGCGTCGGCGGGGCGGCGGGGGCCGGAAGAGGCGGGTGAGGCGGCGGTCACGGTGCTCCCTGTGGAGTGATGGCCGGTGGTTCGGCGTCCGGCTGGTGCTGCCCTGGACATCGTTGTCCGGGTGGGGCTGGGGTGATGACTAGAGACGGTCGGGAGAACTGGTGTGATGACTGGAGTCGGGTCCGAAAGGCTGGTGGGACGACCGGAGTCGGGGGCGGGAGGCTTGACGCGGCGAGGTTTGACGCGGCGGGGTTTGACGCGGCGGGGTTCGGCACGGCGGGGTTTGGCACGGCGAGGTCTCACACATGCGCTAGTCGAGGCCCTGCGGACGCAGCAGCACCTTGCCGACGGCCGGATCGCCGCTGCCGACCAGCTCGATCGCCGAGGCGAAGTCGGTCAGCGGCAGCTCATGGGTGACCAGCGGCCGCAGGCTCAGCAGCCCCGCGTCGAAGACCCGTACGGCGTGCGCCCAGGCGGCGGGCGGGGCCCCGAAGACGGTCTGCACCTCGATCTGGCGGACCACCAGATCGGTGGGGTCCAGACCCTCCGCGCCCGCCGCCGGGATGCCGGTGAGCACCAGCCGGCCGCCCCGGCGCAGCAGGGAGGCGGAGCTACGGGCGGCGGAGGCCGATCCGGCGGTCTCGATCACCACGTCATAGCCCGAGAGCTGGTCGGACAGCTGGTCCCGGGTGCGGAACTCGGTGCCGCCGAAGGACAGCGACAGCCGCTCCCGGTCCGGGCGGGTGCCCACCACCAGCAGCCGCGCGGGGGAGACGGCGGCGAGGAACTGCACGGCGATCATGCCGAGCGTGCCGGTGCCGACCACCGCGACCCGCTCACCGGGCTGGGCACGGGCCTTGAGCGCGGCGGCGGCGATGCACGCGGCGGGCTCCAGCAGGGCGGCCGCGCCCAGGTCGGCGTCGTCGGACAGCGGGTGCAGCAGCCGGGCGGGCAGGGCCAGGGTGTCGGCCATCGCCCCGGGCTGGGTGAAGCCGGTCTCCTCGTACCCGGCCGTGCACAAGGTGGTGTCCCCGGCGTGGCAGCGGTCGCACACCTGGCAGTTGCGGAACCCCTCGCCGACGACCTTACGGCCGACGAGCGCCTCCGGGACGCCCGCGCCGACCGCCTCGACCGTCCCGGACCACTCATGGCCGGGGGTGACGGGGTAGCGGACGTACCCCTCGGGCCGGTTGCCCTGGTACAGCTCGCGGTCGCTGCCGCAGATCCCGGAGGCGTGCACCCGCACCCGCGCGTCACCGGGGCCGGGCGGGGCCTCTTCGGCGGCCGGGCCGGTCTCGACGAGACGGAACGCGCCGGGGGCGTCGAGGACGAGCGCGGTCACTGCCGTCCGCCCTTCGGGTCCCGCTTCTCCCAGCCCTCGGCCCACAGGTCGAAGTGGGCCTGCTGCTGGGGGAACTCGGCCGCCGCGTCGGTGTCCAGCTCCACGCCGAGACCGGGTTCGTGGGAGAGCTGGAAGTAGCCGTCCACGACCTGCGGGGCGCCCTTGACCACCTTCTTGATCTCCGCGTCGGCGAAGTCGTTGAAGTGCTCCAGGATCTTGAAGTTCGGGGTGCAGCCGGCGACCTGCAGCGACGCGGCGGTCAGCACCGAGCCGCCCACGTTGTGCGGGGCGATCAGCACATAGTGGGTCTCGGCGGTGGCGGCCAGCTTGCGGGTCTCGCCGATGCCGCCGATATGGCCGACGTCGGGCTGGATGATGTCGGCGGCCTGCGACTCGAACAGCTCGCGGAACTCGATCCGGTCGTGGATGCGCTCGCCCGTGGCGATCGGCAGCCGCGTCTTCTCCGCGACCTTCGCGAGCGCCTTGAGGTTCTCCGGCGGCACCGGCTCCTCCAGCCACGACGGGTGGAAGCGCTCCAGCTCTCCCGCGATCCTTACGGCGGTCGCCGGGCTGAACCGCCCGTGCATCTCCACCAGCAGCTCGGTCTCCGGGCCGATCGCGTCCCGTACGGCCTCCACGAGGGAGAGCGAGTGCAGGGTCTCGGCGTGGTCCAGCTCGAAGTGGCCGGTGCCGAAGGGGTCCAGCTTCAGCGCCCGGTAGCCGCGCTCGACCACCGTGGAGGCCGCCTTGTGGAACGCCTCGGGCGTGCGCTCCACGGTGTACCAGCCGTTGGCGTACGCCTTGACCCGGTCCGTCACCTTTCCGCCGAGCAGCTGCCAGACGGGCACCCCGAGCGCCTTGCCCTTGATGTCCCAGCAGGCCATCTCCACACAGGCGATGCCGGACATCACGATCTCGCCCGCCCGGCCGTAGTCGCCGTACTTCATCCGCCGGACCAGGTCCTCCACCGCGAACGGGTCCGACCCGGCGAGGTGATTGGTCTCGGCCTCACGCAGATAGCCCAGCAGCGCATCGGTCCGCCCGAGCATGCGGGTCTCGCCGACGCCGGTGATCCCCTCGTCCGTATGGACCTGCACATAGGTGAGATTGCGCCAGGGGGTGCCGACGACATGCGTACTGATACCGGTGATGCGCACAGCAATCGACCCTTCGCGGTGTTCGATATTTCGTCACTCGTTCGAAATGTTGACGTGACGGTAGTAAGTGCCCGTCAGAGGTGTCAATGGTTGTGCGTCGAATGACGTTCGAACGTGACAACCCATCATGACCGATCAAGAACCATCATGACCGATCATCTCACCGGACAACATACCTATCGGGATGTTCGTTGCGACGCCCGCACTACCCGCCGCCACGCTGCGCCTTCACCAGGACCTCGCCCGCCGTCGTCCGGTCGTACAGAACCGAACGCCCCGCCCGGCGCCTGCGGACCAGCTGGGCCTCGCGCAGGACGCGCAGATGGCGGCCGATCGAGCCCAGGGTCTGGCCGGTGAGGGCCACCAGATGGGTGGTGCTCTTCGGGGTGTCGAGGAGGAGCAGGACGCTCGCGCGGGCCGGGCCGAGGAGCCGGGCGAGGGGGCCGGCGGCCGGTCGCGGCTCGGACCCGGCGAGGACACCGGCGCACGGGTAGACCACGGCGTAGCGGTGCGGCGCGTCCCAGGAGACCCATCCGGTGACGGGCGTGACGGGGACGAAGAGCAACTGGGCGCCGTGGACCGCGCGGGGCGGGTTGTCATGGGCGTTGATCTGCAGCCGGCTGCCGCCCAGCCAGCGCATCCCCGGCCGCATACCGTCCAGGACGGCCGCCCAGCCGCCCTGGCTCACCTGCCCGGTCCGCGCCACCACATCGGCCTCGATGATCCGGCGGCGGCGCGGCCAAGTGGGCCGTACGGCTTCCGTCCACACCCACTCCAGCAGCTCCGCGAGGAGCCCCGGCAGATCGTCGCGGCGCAGCGCGTCCGGGAGTGGGGCGCGGCCCAGGGAGACCGTAAGGTCGGAGCGGGCGGCGGCGGGGGCCGTCGTACGGATCCGGGCCAGCTCCTCCTCGAAGGACGGCTCACCCTCGCCGGGCGGCGCCTGGGTGAGGAAGTCCGCGAGCCAGGTCCGGCCCAGCGCGGCCCGTACGAGCAGCGCGGTCACCGGGTCGTCGGCCAACCGCGCCCGGTAGGCGGGCAGATGGGCGTCGAGCCAGGCCCGCTCGCCCGGGTGCGCGGCGCTCGCCCGCTCCAGGGTGATCAGGGCGGCGGTGGTCTCGGCCAGGGCGGAGCGGACGAACCGGCCGCGCGCGAGCGAGTCCGCGTCCACCAGCCACAGCCCCATCCGGCCACCCCCGCCGCCACTCGTGGTCGCGTGTCGTTCCGTGTCGTCCCGTGTCGTCCCGCGTCGTCCCGCGTCGTCCCGTGTCGTCCCGTTGTCATTCCGCGTCGTTTCGCGTCGTTTCGCGTCCGCGCGAAACATTAACGCCGCCGCGCCGCGACTCCCGAGCCTGAAGGCCATGCGCACTTATCGAGAAGTGCTCCGGGTCCCGGAGTTCACCCCGCTGTTCCTGGTCTCCGCCACCCAGGTGGCCGCCTCGACGGCGAGCGGCCTCGCCCTCGGCACCCTGGTCTACGCGGCGACCGGCTCACCGCTGCTCTCCGCGCTCAGCATGTTCGGCCCCTCGCTCGCCCAGGTGGCGGGCGCGCTGGCGCTGCTGTCGGCGGCCGACCGGCTGCCGCCGCGCGCCGCGCTGTCCGGGCTGTCGGCGCTCTTCGCCCTGGGGACCGCCGCGTTGGCCCTCCCCGGGCTGCCCGTGGCGGCCGTCCTCGCCATCGTGTTCGGGCTGGGCGCGGCGGCCTCCCTCGGCGGGGCCGTCCGCTACGGGCTGCTCACCGAGATCCTGCCCAAGGACGGCTACCTGCTGGGCCGTTCGGTGCTCAACATGTCGGGCGGCACCATGCAGATCGGCGGATACGCGGCCGGTGGCCTCCTGGTGACCGCCCTCTCGGCGCGCGGCACCCTGCTCATCGCCGCCGGGCTGTATGTGCTGGCCGGGGCCACCGCCCGGTTCGGTCTGAGCGGGCGTCCGGCGCGGGCCGGCGGACGGCCCTCGGTCGCCGAGACCTGGCGCGTGAACGCCCGGCTGTGGTCCTCCGCGCCCCGCCGCCGTGTCTATTACGCGCTCTGGGTGCCCAACGGGCTGATCGTCGGCTGTGAGTCCCTCTTCGTGCCCTACGCGCCCCGGCACGCCGGGCTGCTCTTCGCCGTCGGCTCCCTCGGCATGCTGATGGGGGACCTCCTCACCGGACGGCTGCTGCCGCCGCACCGGCGGGAGCGGCTCGCGGCGCCCCTGCGGCTGCTGCTCGCCGCGCCGTATCTGGTCTTCGCGCTGCGTCCGCCGCTGCCGCTCGCGCTGGCCGCCGTCGCCCTCGCCTCGATCGGCTTCTCGGCCACGCTGGCGCTCCAGCAGCGGCTGATGGCCCTGACGCCGGACGAGATGAGCGGCCAGGCCCTGGGGCTGCACTCCTCCGGAATGCTCGCCATGCAGGGCGTGTCCGCCGCCCTCGCGGGCGCGCTGGCCCAGCCCACCTCACCGGCCGTGGCGATGGCCGTGCTGGCGGCGGTCTCCGTGGCCGTCACCCTGGCCCTGGCCCCGGGGCTGCGGGGCGGCCCCGGGTCACGTCGGCCTCGAGTGGCCCCGTCGGAGGGGACGGCCGAGGGGGCGGCCGAGGGGGCGGCCCGGGAGGGGTGAGCACCGTAAGGACGCGGCGAGCACCGTAAGGACGCGGGCGGGACCGTAAGGGCGCGGGCGAGCACCGTAAGGGCGTCACCGGGGGTGTCCGGTCGCGAGGCCGCGAGGCCGTGGGGTCAACCGGGCGCCCGGCGGCCACCCGTTGGGCGGTGCCGGACACGCCGCACGGGGGTGACGTTCCCCCGGACGGGTTCGGCCGCCCGGTAGCTGTACGGGCAACTGAACTCCCGCCCCTGGAGGTATGTACGTCCATGCGCAACCGCCGTCGCGCCCTCGGCGCCCTTACCGTTCTTCTCATGGCGGCGCCGGCCGCCCACGCCGCACCCGCCGCGACCGCCGGGCACGACTGGCCCGACCGGCCGCGTCTGCCCCTGCCCTGGACCGACGATCTGACCATCGACCGCACCGGGGACGTCACCCCGGACGGGTCCGTCACGCTGTACGGCAGCTACCGATGCGTCCGGGAGGGGATGGAGTACACACGGGCGAGCGTGCTCGTCACCCTCACCCAGGGCCGGGAGCGCCACGGCCTCGGCGGCTATGACGCGATCTGTGACGGACAGCGGCACCGCTGGCTGATCGACGCGGTGGACGTGGGGCGGTACGAACGGGGACCGGCGGACGCCGAGGTGACGCTGTTGAAGTTCGACGCCGCTGGCTCCTTCGTACCGGTGCCGAGGAGCGCGGCCGGGGTCGATCGGGAGGTCAGGCTGGTGGGCGGCGACCACTGAGCCACCGTCACGAGACGGCCCGCCCGCACGGCCGTCACCCCTCGGCCGCTTCGTCTCCCTGCCCCAGCAGGGAGACGAAGGCACGGAAGAGGGCGGGCATGCTGAGATCGACACCCGGGGTGACGCCGAGGACCGCCCGGTCCGGCGTCTCGCGGGCTTTGCCTCGCTCACTGCCGCCCCGGGGGAGACGGCGGAGGCGACCATCCCCCTGCCCCGCCGGGCGGCGGAGATCTGGGACGCGGCAAAGGGCGCCTGGCGCCTGATCCCGGGCACCTACGCGGCGGAGGTGGGCCGCAGCGTCGCCGACCGCTGTCTGTCGTTCCCGGTGCCGGTGCGGACGACCGCCTGAGCTACGCCGTCCGGCGCGCGGCGAGGCTGCTCGCGTCCGCCAGTCGGAGGGTGGCCGACGAATCGCGACGCCTGCGGCGGGCTGTTCCCCGCCCCTTCCCGGCACCTGACGATATGCGGCTCCGCCGCGTGCGGGGCTCTGCCCCAGACCCCGGGGTCCAGGGGCGAAGCCCCTGGTAACGGGAAGGGGCGGGGAGGGGAAAGATCCGCCGGACACCCCGTAGGGGCAGAGCCCCTGGCGTGCGGCGGAGCCGCATAAAGGGAGGTGGCCCCGCGTTCCGCGGCCGGCTCCCGGCTCTTGGCCGGGAGCCGGGCGCGGCCCGGGGTCAGGGCGCCGAAGCGGTGATGCGGCGGTAGGCCATGTCGGCCAGTTGTGCCTGGCCCGCCTTGCTGGGGTGGAACCAGTCCCACTTGCTCAGCTCATCCGTGGTGAAGCGGTATTCGTGCACCGCCGGGTCGTACCGGCACAGCACATCCCGCCCGCACACGTCCTTCAGCACCTTGTTGTACTCGGTCACCCGGTCCGACACCCGCTGTCGGCGGTCGTTGGAGGCCGCGTCCAGGTCCTCGGAGTCCTTCAGCATCGACGGGCAGATGCCCAGCTTCCAGATCTGCCGGCCGAAGACGTTCTTCCGCCCCTCCGACCACAGCCGCTTCAGATCCGGCACGCTGGCCACGTACACCTGCGTCTTCGGCAGATCGCGGCGCAGCCGGGTGAGCGCCGAGGCGAAGGTGGTGCGGAACTGCTCGGGGGAGGTCATGTCGTCCACCGAGTCCCGGCACGCGTCATTGGCGCCGATCATCACGGTGATCAGCTTCGGCTTGCGGGCGGCGGCCGCCTCGATCTGGCCGGGGAGGTCGGCCACGACCGCGCCGGTCTTGGCGAAGTTCCAGGCGTGGGTCCCCGCGTCGGCGGTGGCGGAGGGCAGCAGCCGCTGGGCGAGGCTCTGCACATCGGTGCCGGTGGACCACGACACCTCGGGGCAGTCGGAGAGCACCGAACAGGCGTCGAAGCCGCGGGTGATGGAGTCGCCCACGGAGGCGATCGAGGTCGGCCGGGTGTTCCAGACGATGGACCGCTTGGCGCCTGGCGTCTTCCCCGCACGGGTCGGCCCGTGCCGGGAGGGGTCGTCCGAGCTGCCGAAACAGCCCGCCGAGCTCAGCACGGCGGCGGTGGTGAACAGCACCACGCCGGTGCGTCCAGCGGTGCGCAGGGACGGGCGCAGGGACGGGCGCGGGGACGGGCGCACGGTCGTACGCGTGGTCGAGGAAGCGGCCGCCGATCGCTTCCGGCGTGTCGCGCTGACCCGCATGGCTGTTCCCCCTCCGGCTGTTGGGTGATATCTATCCGGACCGACGGTACGTCACTCCTCCGGCTGGCTCGCACGGTACGTTTTTCTTGCGCCAGATGAGCGTCGTCCCGGCGACATAACGCGCTATGCGGTACCAGCACATTACGCCCCGTCACATCCTGTCCACTTTCTAGAGAATTCTGCACGATAAATTTCACTGAAGGTGACGTCGAGACTGGTGTGGGAGTGATCACTAGGGCAGAATGTGATCCGATGTCCCGGGCGGGACCGGTACGGGCGCGAGGCCGCTGGGGAAGGCGCACCTCGAACCGCACAGGAGGCACCGGTGACGACCCGTGGAGTTCTGTATGTGCACTCCGCTCCGCGCGCGCTGTGCCCGCATGTCGAATGGGCCATCGCGGGCGTCCTCGGCGTGCGTGTCACTCTCGACTGGATCAAGCAGCCGGCGGCGAACGGCACCTGGCGTGCCGAGTTCTCCTGGCAGGGCGAGGTCGGCACGGCCTCCAAACTGGCCTCCGCGCTCCGCGGCTGGCATCTGCTGCGCTTCGAGGTGACCGCCGAGCCCTGCGCCACCGCCGAGGGCGAGCGCTACAGCTCCACCCCCGAGCTCGGCATCTTCCACGCCGTCACCGGAATGCACGGCGACATCCTGATCCCCGAGGACCGGCTGCGCGCCGCCCTCGCCCGCTCCGTCCGCGGCGAGAGCGACCTCGAGGCGGAGATCGCCAAACTGCTCGGCAAGCCCTGGGACGACGAGCTGGAGCCGTTCCGCTACGCGGGTGAGGGTGCCCCGGTCCGCTGGCTGCACCAGGTCGTCTGAGGGTCTGACGCGCCGCCATCCCTTTGGCTTGGAGCCCGCTTCAGGTTTTAGCGTGGCGGAATGACCGAACAACACCCGGCAACGTCCGTCGCGGTCCTCGGCACCGGCATCATGGGCTCCGGAATGGCCCGTAACCTCGCCCGCTCCGGGCTCGAGGTCCGTGCGTGGAACCGCACCCGATCCAAGGCCGAGCCGCTCGGCGAGGACGGCGTACGCGTCACCGACACCCCGGCCGAGGCCGTGGACGGCGCCGATGCCGTCCTGACCATCCTCTACGACGGCGCCGCCGCCCTCGAGACGATGCGGCAGGCCGCCCCCGCGCTGCGCCCCGGAACCGCGTGGGCCCAGGCCACTACGGCGGGTCTGGACGCGCTGGAGTCGCTCGCCGCGTTCGCCCGGGAGCAGGACCTCGTCCTCATCGACTCGCCCGTGCTCGGCACCAAGCAGCCCGCGGAGAGCGGACAGCTGCTGGTGCTGGCCGCCGGGCCGCACCCCGTCCGCCCGGTCGTCTGGCCGGTTTTCGACGCCATCGGCAGCCGTACGGTGTGGGTCGGGGACACCGCGGAGAGCGCCGCCGCCACCCGGCTCAAGCTGGTGCTCAACAGCTGGGTCCTCAACATCACCCACGCCACGGCCGAGGCGGCCGCCCTCGCCAAGGGGCTGGGCGTGGACTGGCAGGGCTTCCTCGACGCGGTCGAGGGCGGCCCGCTGGACAACGGCTATATGCGGGTCAAGTCGGCCCAGGTGCTCCGGGGCGACCTCGAGCCCAGCTTCGCCACCAAGACCGCGGAGAAGGACGCCCGGCTGATCGTGCAGGCCGGGGAGCGCGCCGGAGTACGGCTGGATCTGGCGGCCGCGGGCGCGGAGCGGTTCCGCCGCGCGATCGCGGCGGGCCATGGCGACGAGGACATGGTGGCCTCGTACTTCGCCAGCTTCGACGGCGAAGCCCCCTGACGCGGAAGCGGCCCGCCCCCGGCCGGAGCCGGAGGCGGGCCGCACCCGCGTATTCAGAGCGTCAGACCACCGATGGCGTCAGACCACCGATGTGGTCAGATCGTGCGGAAGGCCAGCACCACATTGTGGCCGCCGAAGCCGAACGAGTCGTTCAGCGCCACGATCGGGCCCTCGGCCCGGAGCGCCCGCGGCTCGCCGGTCACGACGTCCGCGTCCGCCTCCGGGTCCAGCGAGCCGATGTTGATCGTCGGCGGGGCCAGCCGGTGGTACAGCGCCAGCACGCTGGCCACCGTCTCCACACCGCCCGCGCCGCCGAGCAGATGGCCCGTCATGGACTTGGTGGCGGAGACCGCCATGTGGTCCACGTCGTCGCCGAACACCTTGCGCAGCGCCTTGATCTCCGCCAGGTCGCCCTGCGGCGTCGAGGTCGCGTGCGCGTTGACGTGCGCGACCTCGGCGCCGCTGATGCCGGTGTTCTCCACCAGGTTCTGCAGCGCGTTCCCGATGCCGTTGCCGGACGGCTCCGGCTGGGTGATGTGGTGGGCGTCGGCCGAGATGCCCTGGCCGATGGCCTGCGCGTACACCCGGGCGCCGCGTGCCGCGGCGTGCTCCGCCGACTCCAGGACGATGGCGCCCGAGCCCTCGCCCATCACGAAGCCGTTGCGGTCGACGTCGAACGGGCGCGAGGCGCCCTGCGGGTCGTCGTTGCTCTTGGACATCGCCATCATGTTGCCGAAGGCGACCATGGGCAGCGGGTGGATGGACGCCTCGGTGCCGCCCGCGACGACCACATCGGCGCGGCCGGTGCGGATCATCTCGATGGCGTAGCCGATGGCCTCGGCGCCGGAGGCACACGCGCTCACCGGGGTGTGCGCGCCCGCGCGGGCGTTGAGGTCGATGCTGACGTTCGCCGCCGGGCTGTTGGGCATCAGCATCGGCACGGTGTGCGGGGAGACCTTGCGGACGCCCTTCTCGCGCAGCACGTCGTACTGGTCGAGCAGGGTGGTGACCCCGCCGATACCGGAGGCCACGACCGCGCCGAGCCGGTCGGGGTCGATCGAGGAGTCCTCGCCCGCCTTGGCGGTGAAGCCCGCGTCCGCCCATGCCTCACGAGCCGCGACCAGCGCGAACTGCGCGGAACGGTCGAGCTTGCGGGCCTGCGGACGCGGAATGATCGTGCCCGGCTCCACCGCGATCTTCGCGGCGATACGGACCGGCAACTCGGCCGCCCATTCCTCCTCCAGGAGGCGGACGCCGGACCGGCCGGCCAGCATGGCCTCCCAGGTCGACGGGGCGTCGCCACCCAGCGGCGTCGTGGCACCAACACCGGTGACGACCACGGTGCGATTGGTCGAGTTCACAGGAATTCCTACTCCACGTGTAGAAGGTGCTGGACCTGCCACCGCACGGGCGGCGACGACCGGTCTTGATACGGGCTCAGCCCTGGTGCTTGAGGATGTAGTCGACGGCGTCGCCGACGGTCTTGAGGTTCTTGACGTCGTCGTCCGGGATCTTCACGTCGAAGCGCTCCTCGGCGGCGACGACCACCTCGACCATGGACAGCGAGTCGACGTCCAGGTCGTCGGTGAAGGACTTGTCCAGCAGGACGTCCTCGGTCGGGATACCGGCGATCTCGTTGACGATCTCGGCGAGACCTTCGAGGATCTCTTCCTGAGTGGCGGCCATTGCGGCGCTCCTTCTTCGGTGTGTTGCGGTGGTGGCGCAGCGTCCGACTTCTGCGGAGCTGCGTGGATATGGACTATGGAGCCTAAGGAAGGGTAACGACCGTCGCTGCGTAGACGAGACCCGCTCCGAATCCGATGACGAGCGCGGTGTCGCCGCTCTTCGCCTGCCCCGTCGCCAACAGCCGCTCCATGGCGAGCGGGATGGAGGCGGCCGAGGTGTTGCCGGTGGTCTCCACATCACGGGCGACCGTGACGTGCTCCGGCAGCTTGAGGGTTTTGATCATCGAGTCGATGATCCGCAGATTGGCCTGGTGGGGGATGAACGCGTCGAGCTCGTCCGCGCTGACCCCGGCCTCGTCCAGGGCCTGCTGGGCGACCTTCGCCATCTCGTAGACGGCCCAGCGGAAGACGGCCTGGCCCTCCTGGCGCAGCGCCGGAAAGCGCACGTCGGCGGCGTTCTGCTCGCGGTAGACGTCCCAGGGCAGCGTCTGGGCGATGGTCTCGGACTTGTCGCCCTCCGAGCCCCAGACGGTCGGGCCGATCGCGGGCTCCTTGGAGGGGCCGACCACCACGGCGCCGGCGCCGTCGCCGAACAGGAAGGCCGTCGCCCGGTCCTCCAGATCAGTCAGGTCCGAAAGCCGCTCGACCCCGATGACCAGCACATGCTCCGCGGTGCCGTCGGTGATCATGCCCTTGGCGAGGGTCAGTCCGTAGCCGAAGCCCGCACAGCCCGCCGAGATGTCGAACGCGGCCGGTTTGCCGGTGCCCAGCAGATGCGCGATCTCGGTGGCGACCGCCGGGGTCTGCTTCAGATGCGAGACCGTGGAGACGATCACGCCGCCGATCTGCTCCGGCGTCAGACCGGCGTCGGCGATGGCCTTGCCTCCGGCCTCCACGGACATGGTGGCGACCGTCTCGTCCGGACCGGCCCAGTGCCGGGTGGCGATGCCCGAACGGGAGCGGATCCACTCGTCGGAGGAGTCGATGTGCTTGAGGATCTCCTCGTTCGGCACCACCCGGGTCGGACGGTAGCCACCGACGCCGAGAATGCGCGCGTACGGGGCGCCCTTACTGGGCTTGATCTTCGCGGTCATGCTTCTCGGAGCTCCTCTTCGGCCGGTGTGTCGACGGGAACGGCGTGCTCCTCGATCAGCGCACGCGCCGTGTCGAGATCGTCCGGAGTCTTCAGCGCCACATTGGTGACGCCCGGCAGCGCGCGCTTGGCGATGCCGGTGAGCGTGCCGCCCGGGGCCACCTCGATCAGCCCGGTGACGCCCAGCTCCTGGAAGGTCTCCATGCACAGATCCCAGCGCACCGGGTTGGACACCTGGGCGACCAGCCGCTCGATCACCCCGGCCCCGGTCGCCACGACCCCGCCGTCCCGGTTGGAGACGTATCGGGTGCGCGGATCGGCCACCGGGATCCCCGCGACCAGGGCCTCGAGGGCGGCGACCGCCGGGGCCATGTGGTCGGTGTGGAACGCGCCGGCCACCTTGAGCGCTACGACGCGGCGCACCCCCTCGGGCTTGTCCGCGGCCAGCGCCGCCAGCTGCTCGGCGGTGCCCGCGGCCACGATCTGCCCGGCGCCGTTGACGTTCGCCGGGGTCAGTCCGTGCTTGTCGAGGTGGGCGACGACATCGTCCTGCTCACCACCCAGTATGGCGGCCATTCCGGTCTCGGTGCGGCTCGCGGCCTCCGCCATGGCGAGTCCGCGGCGGCGGACGAGCACCATGGCCGCCTCGTCGGTGAGCACACCGGAGGCCACGGCCGCGGTGATCTCGCCGACGCTGTGGCCAGCGACCGCGCCGATCCGGTTCGGCAGCTCCGCGAGACCGGTCGCGCCCTCGACGCCCTCGCCGAACAGGGCGTGGGCGGCGACCAGACCGGCGGCCACCAGCAGCGGCTGGGCCACCGCGGTGTCGCGGATCTCCTCCTCGTCGGCCTTGGTGCCGTAGTGGATGAGGTCCAGCCCGGAGACGGCCGACCACCAGGCCAGACGTTCGGTGACGCCGGGGAGGTCGAGCCATGGGGTCAGGAAGCCGGGCTTCTGAGCGCCCTGGCCGGGAGCGACGAGTACGAGCACTCTCACACTCTCTCTTGTGGACGGTCCGGCTCGCCCGTGAGGACAAGGACGAAGAACCGACAGGGGAATTGTGGGGGTCCAACAAACGGTCAGGGCAATATGTTCGCGTCGGCGAGACGTCCCAGGATCAGGGCTATGCGCAGAGTAAACGCTGACCTGACGTCGGAAGGTGACCATCCGGTGACGTCCGTCACACGTCGTAGCCGGTAGCGGACGGTGTTCGGGTGAACGAAGAGCATTCGAGCCGCACCTTCCAGACTGCTCGCCTGTTCCAGGTACACACTCAGTGTCTCCAGCAGCGCCGAACCGGCTTCCTCCAGCGGTCTGTAGATCTCCTCCACCAACTGCTCACGGGCAGCCGGATCTCCGGCCATCGCGCGCTCCGGCAGCAGATCGTCGGCGATCACCGGACGGGGCGCGTCCGGCCAGGCGGTGCACGCCTTCAGCCCGGCCGCCGCCGCCCCCGCCGAGCGGGTCGCGGCCAGCAGGTCGGAGACCACAGGACCGGCCACCACCGGCCCCGGGGCATACGGCCCGATCAGCGCCTTCGCCGTCTGGAGCGGGTTGTCCGAGCCGCCCGCGACCACCACCAGCCGGTCGCCCAGCACCCCGGTGAGCACCTGCAGCTTGGCGTGGCGGGCGGCCCGCCGGATCGCCTCGACGGTCAGCTCGCTGTCCCCGTCGGGGGCGGTGCCCAGCACCACGCACACATGTTCGGGTGAGTTCCAGCCCAGGGCGGCGGCGCGGGACAGCGCCCCCTCGTCCGCCTCGCCGGACAGCACCGCGTTGACCACCAGCGACTCCAGCCGGGCGTCCCAGGCGCCGCGCGCCTCGGCGGCCTGCGCGTACACCTGGGCGGTGGCGAAGGCGATCTCCCGGGCGTACACCAGCAGCGCCTCGCGCAGCACCGACTCATCGCCCGGGGCCGCCACGTCGTCGATCGCCGACTCCATGACCTCGATGGTCGTGCGGACCATCTCCACGGTCTGCCGCAGGGTGATCGCCCGGGTCAGCTCGCGCGGGGCGGTGCCGAACACATCGGTGCTGATCGCCTGGGGTGCCTCGGGGTGGCGAAACCATTCGGTGAAGGCCGCGATGCCCGCCTGCGCCACCAGCCCGATCCAGGAGCGGTTCTCGGGCGGCATCGCCCGGTACCACGGCAGCTGCTCGTCCATGCGCGCGATGGCGTTGGCGGCGAGCTTCCCGGAGGACTTCTCCAGGCGGCGCAGGGTGGCACTGTGCGGATGCGGGGTGTTCGAGGCTGGTTCAGGCACGAGGACAAGACTGCCTTATCGGATGGCGAGCGCTGGGGGCGGGAGGTGTACGCGCGGGTAGGGACGGGGGCGGGGCGGACGGTCAGCGGCGCACTACCGTGGACCGGGTGATGTGGATACAGCGGTCCGGTGCACGGTATCCGGGCGGGCAGGGCGCGGGCATCGAGACGCGCCACGCCTTTTCCTTCTCTGGGTACTACGACCCGGGCAATGTGCGGTTCGGCTCGCTCGTGGCCTGCAACGAGGAGCGGCTCGCCCCCGGCGCGGGCTTCGCCGAACATCCCCACCGCGATATGGAGATCGTCACCTGGGTCGTCGAGGGCGAGCTCACCCACCAGGACTCCACCGGCGCGCGGACCGTCGTGCGCCCCGGCGACGTCCAGCGGCTCAGCGCCGGAAGCGGAGTACGCCACACCGAGCGCAACGCGGGTGCCGAACCCCTCACCTTCGTCCAGATGTGGCTGATGCCGGGCCCTGGCGCCGTCACGGACCCGGCGTACGAGGTGGTGCGCGGCATCGCCGACGGCACCCCGTACGCACTGGAGCGCACCGAGGCGGTGCTGCATGTGCGGCGGCTGGTGAACGGTGAGCGCACCGCGCTGCCGGACGCGCCCTGGGTGTACGCGCACGCGGTGCGCGGCGCGGCCCGGATCGACGGTGAGACCCTCACGCCCGGCGACGCGGCCCGGATCTCCACCGCGGAGGGGCTGGAGGCGCGCGCTGAGGGCCCGGCCGAGCTGCTGATCTGGGAGATGCACGCGGAGTCGGGCTACGGCTGAGGGGTTCGCTGAGGAGTCACGGGGCGTCCGGCGCCCTTCCCGTTGCAGGGGCTTCGCCCCTGGCCCCCTGGCCCCTGGCCCCGGGAGTCCGGGCTCCTGGGGCGGAGCCCCGCCTTCCAGCCTCTCCAGCGATTGAGGAGCGGGGTCTGGGGCGAAACCCCGCCTTCCAGCCCCTCCGGCGATTGAGGAGCGGGGTCTGGGGCGGAGCCCCAGTTACGGGAAGGGGCGGGGAGGGGAACAGCCCGCCGCAGGCGCCCCCCAGCCCAGCGCCGCCAGGACCCCTAGCCCAGCTCCGCCAGGACCGCGTCGGTGAACGTCGGCCAGACCTCGATCGCCCACGGACCGAAGGCCCGGTCGGCCAGGGCCACACACGCGGCGCCCGCGTCCGGATCCACCCACAGGAACGTCCCGGACTGGCCGAAATGCCCGAAGGTGCGGGGCGAGGAGGAGGCCCCGGTCCAGTGCGGCGACTTGCCGTCGCGTATCTCGAAGCCGAGCCCCCAGTCGTTGGGCCGCTGATGTCCGTAACCGGGCAACACACCCGTGAGACCCGGGTGGACCACAGAGGTGGCCCCGGCCAGCGTCTCGGCCGCCAGCAGCCGCGGGGCCTGCAGCTCCGCCGCGAAGCGCACCAGGTCGTCCACGGTCGAGACGCCGTCCTTGGCGGGCGAGCCGGACAGGTCGGTGGCGACCATGCCGAGCGGCTGCAGCACCGCCTGGCGCAGATACTCCGGGAACGGGATGTCCGTGGCCTTGGCGATGTGGTCGCCCAGTACCTCGAACCCGGCGTTGGAGTAGAGCCGGCGGTTGCCGGGCGCGGCGACCGATCGGTGCTCGTCGAAGGCGAGCCCGGAGGTGTGCGCCAGCAGATGGCGCACCGTGGAGCCCTCGGGCCCCGCCGGTTCGTCCAGCTCCACCGCGCCCTCCTCGACGGCGACCAGGGCGGCGTAGGCGGCGAGCGGCTTGGTGACCGAGGCGAGGGGGAACCGATGGCCGGTCGGGCCGTACGATCCGGCCAGGGTGCCGTCCGCGCGCACGACGGCGGCCGCCGCCGTCGGAACCGGCCAGTTCTCGATCATCCGCAGGCTCTCCATGCCCCAGAGCCTACGGGGTGCCCGGCGGGGGCTCTTTGGACGGGGAGCGGCCCGCCGCGGGCGCCAAGGTTCCCCCAAATCTCCGCTTGCTTGGAGTGCACTCCAAGTCAATAGCGTTGAAGACGTCGACGAGGTGTGCGGATCCGCGACCTGCGAGAGGTGAATCGGCATGACCGTGATGGAGAGCGCCCCGGTGAAGGCGCGGAAGAACTGCGCGGGGAGGTCCGGCCACCCCCGGCCCACCGGGCAGGACCGCTACTCGATCAGTGAGGTCGTCGCCCACACCGGGCTGACGGCGCACACCCTGCGCTGGTACGAGCGGATCGGGCTGATGCCGCATGTGGACCGTACGCACACCGGCCAGCGCCGCTTCACCAACCGCGACCTGGACTGGCTCGACCTCGTCGGCAAGCTGCGGCTCACCGGGATGCCGGTCGCGGACATGGTCCGCTACGCCGAGCTGGTCCGGGAGGGCGAGCACACCTTCGCCGAGCGTGAGGAGCTGCTGACCACCCATCGCGAGAACGTGCGGGAGCGGATCGCCGAACTCCAGAGCACGCTCGAAGTCCTCGACTTCAAGATCGATGTCTACGCTGACGCCCGGAGGGTGTCGGAGAGGTTTGACCCCGTATGAGCGACAGCACCAACGAGACCATCGCGACCGTCGGCCTGGGGACCGGCGGACCCGAGGTCGGCGTCCAGGGCCTGGGCTGCATGGGCATGAGCTGGGCTTACGGACCGACCCACGACGAGGCGGAGGCGCGGGCCACGCTGGAGCGGGCCCTGGAGCTGGGCGTCACGCTCTTCGACACCGCCGATGTCTACGGCTTCGGGCGGAACGAGGAGTTCATCGCCCCCTTCGTCCGGGCCAACCGGGACCGGATCACCCTGGCCACCAAGTTCGCCATCGACCGCGACGAGAGCGACCCGTACGGCCGCCAGCGGATACGCAACGACCGCCCGTACCTCCGCCAGGCCGTCGAGGGCAGCCTGCGCCGCCTCGGGGTGGACCACATCGACCTGTACTACATGCACCGGCGCAACCCCGAGGTGCCGCTGGAGGAGAGCGTCGGCGCCATGGCCGAGCTGGTGGCCGAGGGGAAGGTCAAGCACCTCGGCCTGAGCGAGGTCACGGCGGACGAGCTGCGCGCGGCGCACGCGGTGCACCCCATCGCGGCGGTGCAGTCGGAGTGGTCGCTGTTCAGCCGCGACATCGAGGAGAGCGTGGTGGGGGCCGCCCGCGAGCTGGGCGTCGCCCTCGTGCCGTACTCGCCGCTCGGCCGCGGCTTCCTCACCGGCTCCTTCGTCCAGGCCGAGCAGGAGCTGGGCGAGGACGACTTCCGCCGCCGTCAGCCCCGCTTCACCGGCGACAACGCGGCCGCCAACGCCGCGCTGCTGGAGCCGCTGCGGAAGATCGCCGAGGCGCGCGGGGCCACGCTCGCCCAGATCGCGCTGGCCTGGGTGCAGCAGCGGGCCCAGGTGCACGGGCTCGCCGTGGTGCCGATCCCCGGCACCCGCACCCGCGCCCGGATCGAGCAGAACACCGGCGCGACCCGGATCGAGCTGAGCGCGGACGAGCTGGCCGCCCTGGAACCGATCGCGGGCCAGGTGGCGGGCGCCCGCTACGCCGATATGAGCGCGACGAGCGCGGGCCGGGAATAGCCCGCGGCGCCGGGCCGCGGTGGGGGAGGCCGCCGGTACGCGGTGCCATCGGGTGCCGGGCGCGACCGCTCGGACGCGCCGGGCGGGCGGCCGGGGCGTGGTCGCCGTGTTGATGGCGGGCGTCGGGCCGTAGCGCGGGGCGCCGGGGCTCGGCGGGTGGCCGACGGCACCCGGGTCCACCAGATGCCGGGCGGGACGGCGGTCAGCCGAGGCCCTGGCGGCAGTCCGGCCCCGTGCCCGGACCGCCGCCGTCCTCCTCCGCGCACCGCACCTCGTCGAAGTCCCCCAGCGCGATCCGCGAGAAGTTGCGCAGTGAATCCGTCCCCGGCGCGAAGTAGCCGGTGTGCCCGTGGGCGCTCTCGGAGGAGACCACCCGGGCGCCGAAGGACGGATCCGTCGGGTCGTCGCCATGGCCCAGACCCAGGAAGTCATAGCCGGTCACCCGCCGGATCCAGTCGGTGCGGTCGCGCGCCGCCCACACCCGGGCCCCGGTGCGCAAGGCCTCGGCGCTGTCCGCGCGCATCCCCGGGCTGCCCAGCACCACCAGGTCGGAGACGCGGGCGCGGTCCATCGCGGAGGCGGCGAGACCGCACACCACCGAGCCGTAGCTGTGGCAGAAGACGGCGGGCGGGGCGTCGGCGGTGGCCGCGGTGGTCACGGCGAGCCCCGCGAGGAACCGGTCCAGGCGGGGTGCGCCCGCCTCGGCCAGCCGGCTGGTGGCGGCGTCCGGGCCCAGCCCGACCGGGGTCGTATAGCCGACCCAGGCGATGACGGCGGTCGGGGTCGCGGGCGCGTCCTCGGCCATCCGCGCCCGCAGCGACCGGGCCATTCCGGCCGGGGTGCCGTACGGGTCGCCCGTGCGGTCGAAGTCGTCCAGGTCGATGTCCGAGCCGGGCACGATCACGGCCGTGCGGCGGGCCGCCGCCAGGTCCCCGTACACCTCCGCCACCTGGCCGCGCCCGCGCGGATCGAAGGCGAGGATCCGGCGGCCGGGCTCCAGCAGCGCCGCGTACCGCTCGGCGAGCGGGCTCTTCGGGTCGGCCTCGCGCTCCTTGCGCCAGGCGGCCCGGATCGCCCGGGTGTTGGCCTCGTACCGCAGGCTCAGCGGCGCCCCGTCCAGATTGCCCACCACCTCGGGGTGCCGGATGACCAGCGCCTTCCGCTGGACCTCGGTGAGCCGGTCGAAGAACCGGGCGATCCCGGCGGGCGAGGCGGTGGCCGGATCGGGCAGCTCGCGCCCGGCCCCGCCCAGCGAATGGTCCGCCAGCCACGCGGCGGTCCCCGGCGGCGGCCCGGTGATGGCCTGCTCCTCATGGGCCACCGTCCAGCCGGCCGTCCCCGCCATGACGGTGATGGTGAGCGCCGCGGTGATCAGGCGTCGTGCGTAGTGCCTGGTGCGTAGCGTCTGGGACATGGCGGCGGCTTTCCCTCTTCCGTCGGTGGTCCGTCGGTGGTTCCATCGGTGGTTCCGTGGGGTTCCATCGGTGGCGGAGGGAAAGGTAGAGAGGTGTCGGGTGGCGGTACGTCACCCCCAGGTGCCAAGTGGGATGTCATACCCCAGTACTGGGTGGCCCCCGGCCGGGGTCATTGACCCGGTGTCACCAGGCCCGACTCATAGGCGAAGATCACCGCTTGGGCGCGGTCGCGCAGCCCCAGCTTGGCCAGCACCCGGCCGATGTGGGTCTTCACCGTCTGCTCCGCGAGCACCAGCGACTCGGCGATCTCCTGGTTGGACAGGCCGCGGGCGATCAGCTCCAGCACCTCGGTCTCGCGCGGCGTCAGCCCGCTGCGCCGCAGCGCCGGGCCGTCGCGGCGCGGGGCGGGGCGCTGGCGGGCGAAGTCGGCGATCAGCCGTCGGGTGACGGACGGGGCGAGCAGCGCCTCGCCCGCCGCCACCACCCGGACCGCGGAGATCAGATCGGCCGGCGGGGCGTCCTTCAGCAGAAAGCCGCTGGCCCCGGCGCGCAGCGCCTCGTAGACGTAGTCGTCCACATCGAAGGTGGTGAGCATCAGGACCTTGGGCCGGTGGGTGACCCCGCGCGGCGGGTCCAGCAGCCGGCGGGCCGCCTCGAGCCCGTCCATCTCGGGCATCCGCACGTCCATCAGCACCACATCGGGGTGGCTGCGGCGGCTGACCTCCACGCCCTCCCGCCCGTCCGGCGCCTCGCCGACGACGTCGATATCGCTCTGCGCGGCGAGCAGGGCGGCGAATCCCGCCCGCACCATCGCCTGGTCGTCGACGATGATCACCTTGATGGTCATGGCTGGTCCGTCTCTTCGAGGTCTACCAGGGGGAGGCGGGCCGCGACGCGGAAGCCGCCGTCGGGCAGCGGGCCGGTGTCGAGCATGCCGCCGACCAGCCGTACCCGCTCGACCATGCCGACGAGGCCGTGGCCGGTGCCGCTGGTCTCCAGGGGCTTGGTGGGCGCGCTGTCGGGCGGGCCGTTGACCACCAGCAGGGTCAGCGCCGAGCCGCCCTCGGCGGAGATGGCCACGCGGGTGGCGGCGCCCGGCGCGTGCCGCACCACATTGGCCAGCGCCTCCTGCACGATGCGGTACGCGGACAGCCCCACGGCCTGGGGCAGCGGTTCGAGCTCGGCCACGTCGTCCGCGATCGTCAGCGTGGTCGGTATCCCGGCCCGTACCGTCGCCTCGACCAGCTGTGGCACCTGCCGCAGCCCCGGCTGCGGCGCCCGCTCCCCGCGGGTCTCCTCGCTGCGCAACACACCCAGCAGCCGCCGCATTTCGGCGAGCGACTCGCGGGCGGTGGCGGCGATGGTGGAGAACTCCCGCTCCGCCTCGGACGGCAGACCGCCGATCCGGTACGGGGCGCTGTCCGCCTGCACGGTGATCACCGACATGTGGTGGGCGACCACATCGTGCAGCTCACGGGCGATCCGGGTGCGTTCCTCCAGCAGGGTGCGATGGGCCCGTTCGGCCTCGCTGATCGTCTCCTGCTCGGCCAGCCGCCGCTGGGCGTCCCCGCGCTCGCGCAGGGCCCCGGCGACGAGCAGCACCACGCCGCTGAGCACGAACAGCACCACATTGCTGCCGTTGCTCTTGTCCGGGAAGGCGATGCCGAGCGCCAGCCCGGCGGTGCCGGTGACCAGCCACACCGCCACCAGGGTGCGGCGCGGTTCGCGCAGCGCGAGGGCGAGCAGCAGGAAGAGATAGCCGATGATGGCGCCCGGCAGCCAGGGCCACACCCGGTTCTCGAGGTGGTCCGCGGTGCCGAGCACCACCAGGGCGCAGACCAGGTCGGAGAGGAAGACGATCCACCACGCCTGGAGGGGGCGGGTGACGGACAGCAGCAGCGGGGTGCCCTGGACGATGCCGAGCAGCGTGGCGACGCCGCCGCCCACCCCGTAGTCGTTGGTGAGAATCTGGGCGGTGGTGGGGACCAGGATCGTGGTGAGGACCATCGCCACGCCGTACGGCACCCTGCGCAGCCAGCTCCTGGGCGACTGGGCGAACAGCGGCGTCGCCGGATAGCTGGGGGTCACCAGGCCCCGGGCGAGGCCGCCCGCCTGCCGCCGGGCGGCCTTGGGCAGGCTCTCGTGCGCGGTGGAGGAGGCGGCGGTCGATGAGGCGCCTGTCGATGAGGCGCTGGTCGATGAGGCGCCGGCCGCCTCGCCGGCCGGTGCGGAGGAGGGACCGGACACTTACAGCTCCGCCAGCAGCTCTGCCTTCTTCGCGCTGAACTCGTCGTCGGTCAGCAGCCCGGCGGTGTGCAGCTCGCCCAGGTGACGGATGCGCTCGGCGATGTCGGCGGGGTCGCGGCGCGGGGCGGTGGCCCGGTTCGGGGCCGGGGCGCCCTCGGCGCACGGCACGGGGGAGGAGGCCCGTATCGCCTCCAGGACGGCCGCGGCGAACGGCAGCGACTGGTGGACGAGGCCGTAGCCCATCCCGAACACGACGGCCGCCGGGTCCCGGTCGGGGCGGTCGGCGGGCTGGTCCTCGGCGGAGCGCCGCAGCAGTCGCAGATAGCCGTGGCCACCGCCCTTGGGGGTGACCCTGCCGGTGCCGTTCCTGGCCGTGCCGTCCTTGGCGGACTTGGCGGACCTGGCGGAACCCCCTTTGGCGGCACCGGCCTTGGCGGAGCCCTCCTTGGGGACGGTGCCCGCCGAGCCGCGGCTCTCCGGCGAACGCCACTCCACACCGGTGAGTTCATCGATCCGGAAGCGCTGGTCCCCGACCTTCCACTTCTCCGAGGAGGCGCCGGTCCAGAACCAGCGGAAGGAGATGTCCTTGCCGTCGAAGGACGCCTTGCCGTCGTACGCCTTGAAGGACAGCGGCGGCGCGGGCGCGGTCACCAGATGTGCCTCGGCCGCGGTGTCCGCCTCGGGGCCGAGGGACTCGCGTATCCGCTCGGCGTAGTAGTCGGCGAGGGTCTCCCGCTCGGCCGGCAGCACCAGGCGGTACGGGTCGTACGCCTCCTTGAGCTGGCCGCCGGCGGCGTCCATCAACGGGTCGGCGCCCGGTCTTGGCAGGGCGCGCAGCACCACCGTTCCGCGTTTGCCCACAGCGAGCTCCACCCCGGACAGCGCCTCGAAGGGGATGCGGCGTTCGCCCAGCGCCTGAAGCAGCTTCGGCGTGCGGATCCCCCGTTCGAAGCGGATGAGCATGGAGTCGGTGTCGAACTCCCAGACGGTCTGAAAACCGGCCAGTACATCACCCATACGGCTCATCGTATGCGGCGGTGGCCCGCCCGTCCCCCTTTGAGGCTACGCGCGTCACTAGAGTTTCCAGTGTTTATGCCGGGCGTCAGCGCAGTCCCGCGGTGCAGTCGTCGCCGTCGCCGCAGCTCACGGACTGGACAGCACCGATTCCCACCCGCGCGAAGTTGTCCAGGCTGGTCGTGCCCGGTTCGAAGTATCCGGCGTGTCCATCCGCCCCGTCCGCGGCCAGCACCCGGGCGCCGAAGCCCGAGGAGACCGGGTCCGCGCCGTGGCCGAGCCCGCCGAACTCCAGATGCGGAATGTCCTCGATCCAGTCGCCGGAGTCGCGCATCGCCCACACCCGGGCGCTGGTCCCCAGATCGGAGACATGGCCGGCGCGCATCCCGGGGCTGCCGGCCACCGCGATATCGGTGACCTTGGGCGGCAGATCGCGGGCGGCGACCCCGCACACCACCGAGCCGTAGCTGTGGCACATCAGCGACACCCGGGAGAGCGCGGGCAGCGCGTTCACCAGCGCGCGCAGCCGCACCGCGCCCTGGGCGGCCAGCTTCCCGGTGGCCGCGTCCATGCCGATCCCGGCCGGGGTGGTGTAGTCGGCCCAGGCGATGACGGCCGTCTTGGTGTCGGGGGCGTCGGTCCGCTCGTTGTCGTAGAGCGCGCGGGCCATTCCGACCGTGGCGGTGTACGGGCGCTCGGTCTTCTGGAACGTCAGGATGTCGGTGTCCACGCCCGGCACCACGATCGAGACCCGGTTGGCGTGGGCGAGGTCGCCGAAGACCTCGGCGGCCCGGCCGGCGCCCGAGGGGTCGAAGGCGAAGATCTGCCGCCCGGCGCCCAGCAGGTCCTCGTAGCGGTGCATCCGGCGTGTCGCGTCCGAGCGGCCCATCGGGGTGAGCCGGGGGTCGTGCATCCGCTTGCGCTCATCGGCGCGCGCCTTGAACAGGGCGACCCGGTTGGCGCGGTAGCGCAGGGCCACCGGCGCGCCGTTGAGATTGCCCACGGCCAGCGGATAGCGCCGCACCACCCGGTCGGTCTGGGCCTTGGTCAGCGAGTCGAACCAGCGGCCGAGGGCGCGTGGCGAGCCGTACGGGTCGGGCAGCGCGCGGCCGCCGAGCGATCCGTGGCGCCAGGCGTCCATCGACGCGGAGAGCGCGTCCGGGGCTCCTCTGTGGCTCCGTACGGCCGTCCAGCCGGTCGTGGCGAGGAGGACGAAGACCACCGCCAGCGCGAGCAGGGCGCGCCAGGCGGTGGAACCGGGGGAGGGGGAGCCGAGCTCCGAGAAGGAAGTCACCGCGGGACACCCTAGGAGAAGCGTGGCGTCGCGTGCCAAATCCCGTGATTCATATCACGTTTGAAAGCAGGAATGCTTGGGAGCTATGCCGGGATTAGTGCTATTTATCCCATTTCTCCGCGAGGGCGGGACCCACGTAATCAAGATGGAACGCGGTGAGGTCTCGCAATGTGACGACGCTGTCCTCCTCACCCTCGGTCCACAGCTTCCCGGCCACCCGGATCACCCCGCCGAACATCGCGACCAGCAGCCGCGGCCGCGGATCGGCGTCGATGTCCAGCCCCTCGCGGCGGGCGATCTCGCGCGCCAGCCGCTCCTCCGTCTCCGCGGTGCGGCGCAGATGGACCGCGAGCAGGCTCGGCGTGGACTCGATCACCCGGTACATCCGCATATGGAGCTCGGTCGGCACCAGCTGCTCGATGGCCTCCCCGATGGTCCCCCAGGCGTCGAGGATCGCGCCGCGCAGCGCGGCCAGCGGCGCCTCGCCCGCGGGGCGTTCGCACAGCGCGGCGAAGAAGTGGCACTCGGCCGACTCCTGGCTCGCGAAGGCGACCTCCTCCTTGTTGGCGAAGTACCGGAAGAAGGTGCGCTGGGAGACCTCGACCGCCTCGGCGATCTCGTCGACCGTCGTCCGCTCGTATCCCTGACGGGTGAACAACTCCAGTGCGGAGCGCACCAGGGCGCTTCGCGTCCGCCGCTTCTTGCGCTCGCGCAGCCCGGCCGGTGGTGGCGTCGTCGTGCCCGCCACTGACTCGTCCGTTGTCACCTATCGGCTCGCTTTCTACCGGTGTGGGGCCGCGTCGCGGCTGCTCAGGATACCTGTGACCAAAACGTCAGTTACCGGCGGATGAATCGGTTTGTCAATTGTCAGACGCTGACATTAGCCTCCGGTCATGACCTCTTCGACCACCGTCGCCGAACCGGCGCCGGAACCTCCTATAGCCGTTCCCCCGAAGGGGCTTCGGGGTCATCCATGGCTGACGCTTCTCACCGTCGCCCTCGGCGTGACGATGGTCGCCCTCGACGGCACGATCGTCGCCATCGCCAACCCGGCCATCCAGAAGGACCTCGGCGCCTCGCTCGCCGATGTGCAGTGGATCACCAATGGCTATCTGCTGGCCCTGGCCGTCGCGCTGATCACGGCGGGCAAGCTGGGTGACCGCTTCGGCCACCGGCAGACCTTCCTCATCGGCGTCGTCGGCTTCGCCATCTCCTCGGCCGCCATCGGCATCTCCGGCGAGGTGTCGCTCGTCGTGGCGTTCCGGGTGCTGCAGGGCCTGTGCGGCGCGCTGCTGATGCCCGCGGCGCTCGGCCTGCTGCGCGCCACCTTCCCCGCCGAGAAGCTCAACATGGCCATCGGCATCTGGGGCTCGGTGATCGGTGCCTCCACCGCCGCCGGGCCCATCGTCGGCGGGCTCCTCGTCGAGCACGTCAACTGGCAGTCGGTCTTCTTCATCAACGCGCCCGTCGGCGTGCTGGCCGTGGTCCTCGGTCTGCTGCTCCTGGTGGACCACCGCGCCGAGAAGGCCCCGCGGTCCTTCGACATCCCCGGCATCGTGCTGCTGTCCGGTGCGATGTTCTGCCTCATCTGGGCGCTGATCAACGCCGCCGACTGGCACTGGACCGACCAGCGCACGCTGCTCTTCCTGGGCCTGGCGGCGGTCTGCTTCGGCGTCTTCGTCTTCTGGGAGAACCGGACGGCGGAGCCGCTGCTGCCGCTCAGCATGTTCCGCTCGGTGCCGCTGAGCGCGGGCACCGTGCTGATGCTGCTGATGGCCTTCGGCTTCATGGGCGGGCTGTTCTTCGTCACCTTCTATCTGCAGAACGTGCACGGGATGAGCCCCGTCGACAGCGGGCTGCACCTGCTGCCGCTCACCGCGATGATGATCGTCGCCTCGCCGTTGGCCGGTGCGCTGATCACCAAGTTCGGGCCGCGGACGCCGCTGGTCGGCGCCATGGCGATCACCGCCGTCGCGATGTTCGGCCTCTCCCAACTGGACGCGGACAGCGGCGGCCTCGAGATGGCCGTGTGGTTCGCCCTGCTGGGCCTCGGCCTCGGGCCGGTCATGGTCGGCGCCACCGAGGTCATCGTCGGCAACGCCCCGATCCAGCACGCCGGTGTCGCCGGCGGCCTCCAGCAGGCCGCGATGCAGGTCGGCGGCAGCCTCGGCACGGCCGTCCTGGGCGCGGTCATGGCGGGCCGGGTGGACAGCGCGCTGCCGGAGAAGTGGGCCGGCGCCGGGCTGCCGCCGATGCCCGAGGGCGCGGAGTCCAAGGCGTCGGACGCCGTCGAGGTCGGCATCGCCCCGGTCCCCAAGGGCACTCCGCCGGAGATCGCGGGCAAGATCACGGCCGTCGCGCATGACACCTTCGTGTCAGGGATGGGGCTCGCCTTCACGGTGGCCGCCGTCGTCTCGGTGGTCGCGGCCCTGGTCGCGGCCTTCACCAAGCGCGGTGAGAACGCGGATGCGTCCGGGGGCGCCGTCCACATCTGACCCCTCGCGGTCAACCCCCTATCAGGGTGGACCTTGATCGACCCCATGGTGGCGAACGGGAGCCGGCGACAGGCTGGCTCCCGTTCTGTTCTTTCCACTCTTTTCATACGGGGAGCGAAAGCGTTATGCGCAAGATCATTACGGCCGCCGTCTCGGCGCTGGCCCTCACCGCCACCCTCACCGCCACCCTCGCCCCGGCCGCGGCGGCGGACGCGGCGGCGGCCCGGCCCGCCGCCCCACCGCGACTGGGGAACTGCGCCGCCGGGCAGCTGTGCCTGTGGCGGAGCGGCGGCTTCACGGGGGCGCGCCAGACCCATGAACTGGCCGACGTCGACATCGAAAGCTGCGTCCCCCTGCCGTCCGGCACCACCGCCGCGTCCCTGGCGAACCGCACGGGGCGCCCGGTGACGGCCTATCAGAGCCGCGAATGCGCCGAGACGGCCGAGTTCCACACCTACCCCACCGGCACCTGGGCCCCCGAAACCCCGTACCAGGTCCGCGCCTTCAAAATCTGGGAACGCTGACCGGGGCCGGGGCCAGCGCTGGATCCTGGCGCTTGGGTGCGCGGCCGGGTTGTTCCCCGACCCGCCCCTTCCCGAACCAGGGGCTTCGCCCCTGGACCCCGGGTGCCCTCCGGGCATGTCCTCGAGCGTCCCACGGACGGCAGCGGACGGTCCCGCCGTCGTCTGTGGGTCGCCACGTTGCGACGCGGCTCCGCCGCCATAGGGGCCGGCCGAAGTGTCGGGCCCGGTGCCCAAAGCTCGCTGCCCAAGCCTGGGCGTCTGGGCTCGGCGCCCGGGCCTGGCGCCCAGGCGCGGCGCCGGGGGGCCGGGACCCGGTGTGGGTCTGGGGCCCGCGCTGGATCCTGGCGCTTGGGTGCGTGGCCGGGATGTTTCCCCGACCCGCCCCTTCCCGAACCAGGGGCTTCGCCCCTGGACCCCGGGCGCCCTCCGGGCAGGTCCTCAAGCGTCCCGCCGGACGGCAGCGGACGGTCCCGCCGTCGTCTGTGGGTCGCCACGTTGCGGCGCGGCTCCGCCGCCATCGGGGCCGGCCGAAGCGCCAGGCCCGGCGCCCAGGCCCGGCGTCTGGGCTCGGCGCCCGGGCCTGACGTCCGGGCTAGGCGTCCGGGCCCGATGCCGGGGGGCCGGGACCCGGTTCCTGGAGGTCCCGGTCCTGGAGGTCCGGCAGTCCGGGGTCGACGCCCGGGGGCCGGGTCCGGGACCTGTGGGCCTGTGGGTCTGGGGCGGAGCCCCTGGGCCTGGTGGCGGGAGGGCGGGGGCAGCGCCCCCGCCCTCCGTTACCCCTGGCGCCTGGGGCGCAGCCCCAGGCGCCAGGGCATCGGGGTACACGACAACGCGGGGCGGGCTGGAGGTCCAGCCCGCCCCGCGTTCAGTTCGCTGCCGTCGTGGGCGGCTTACGGCCGTCGAAGACGGCTACGCGTCGCCGCCCGCCGGGCCCGGGTCGGCCGCGGCCACGTCCAGGAGCTGGTAGCGGTCGATCGCCTGCTTGAGGGCCGAGCGGTCGATCTTGCCGTCGCGGGCCAGTTCCGTCAGGACGCCGAGCACGATCGACTCGGCGTCGATGTGGAAGAAGCGCCGCGCCGCGCCGCGGGTGTCGGCGAAGCCGAAGCCGTCCGCGCCCAGCGACTGGTACGTGCCGGGCACCCAGCGCGCGATCTGGTCGGGAACCGCACGCATCCAGTCGGAGACGGCCACCTTCGGGCCCTCCACGTCCGCGAGCTTCCGGGTGACGTACGGAACGCGCTGCTCCTCCTCCGGGTGGAGCAGATTGTGCTCCTCCACCTCGATGGCGTCCCGGCGCAGCTCGTTCCAGGACGTGGCCGACCAGACGTCCGCCTTGACGTTCCAGTCCTCGGCCAGGATGCGCTGGGCCTCGAGCGCCCACGGCACCGAGACCCCGGAGGCGAGGATCTGCGCCGGTACGGAGCCCTTCTCGGCCTGCCGGTAGCGGTAGAGGCCCTTGAGGATGCCCTCGCGGTCCACGCCCTCCGGCTCGGCCGGGTGCTGGATCGGCTCGTTGTAGACGGTGAGGTAGTAGAAGACGTCCTCACTGTTCTCGCCGTACATCCGGCGCAGACCGTCCTGGACGATATGGGCGATCTCGAAGCCGAACGCCGGGTCGTACGCGACGACCGCCGGGTTGGTCGAGGCCAGCAGCTGGGAGTGGCCGTCCGCGTGCTGGAGACCCTCACCGGTCAGGGTCGTACGACCGGCGGTCGCGCCCAGTACGAAGCCGCGCGCCAGCTGGTCGGCCATCTGCCAGAACTGGTCACCGGTGCGCTGGAAGCCGAACATCGAGTAGAAGACGTAGACCGGGATCAGCGGCTCGCCATGCGTGGCGTACGCGGAGCCCGCCGCGATCAGCGAGGCCGTACAGCCCGCCTCGGAGATGCCGTCGTGCAGCATCTGACCGGTCGGCGACTCCTTGTAGGCCAGCAGCAGCTCACGGTCGACCGACTCGTACATCTGGCCCAGCGGCGAGTAGATCTTCGCCGAGGGGAAGAGGGAGTCCATGCCGAAGGTGCGGTACTCGTCGGGCGCGATCGGCACGAACCGCTTGCCGATCTCCTTGTCCCGCATCAGGTCCTTCAGCAGCCGGACGAACGCCATGGTGGTGGCGATCTGCTGCTGACCGGTGCTCTTCTTCAGCGTGGCGTAGGTCTTGTCGCCCGGCAGCTTGAGCGGCTTGGCCCGCACGACACGGGTCGGCGCGTAGCCGCCCAGCGCCTTGCGGCGGTCGTGCATGTACGCGATCTCCTCCGAGTCCCGGCCCGGGTGGTAGTACGGCGGGAGGCCGGACTCCAGCTCCTTGTCCGGGATCGGCAGGTGCAGCCGGTCGCGGAAGCGCTTGAGGTCGTCGACCGTCAGCTTCTTCATCTGGTGGGTCGCGTTGCGGCCCTCGAAGTTCGGGCCGAGCGTCCAGCCCTTGACGGTCTGCGCGAGGATCACCGTCGGCTGGCCCTTGTGGGCCTTGGCCGCCGAGTACGCCGCGTAGATCTTCTTGTGGTCGTGACCGCCGCGGCCCAGGTGCAGGATCTGGTCGTCGGTCATGCCCTCGACCATCTTGCGCAGCCGCTGGTCGTCACCGAAGAAGTGGTCGCGGATATAGGAGCCGGTCTCGGTCGCGTACGTCTGGAACTGACCGTCCGGCGTCGTGTTCAGCCGGTTGACCAGGATGCCGTCGCGGTCCTGCGCCAGCAGCGGGTCCCAGGTGCGGTCCCAGACCAGCTTGATCACGTTCCAGCCGGCGCCGCGGAACTGCGACTCCAGCTCCTGGATGATCTTGCCGTTGCCGCGCACCGGGCCGTCGAGCCGCTGGAGGTTGCAGTTGACCACGAAGGTCAGGTTGTCCAGGCCCTCACGGGCGGCCAGGGAGAGCTGGCCGAGCGACTCCGGCTCGTCCATCTCGCCGTCGCCCAGGAACGCCCAGACATGGGAGCTGGAGGTGTCGGCCACGCCGCGCGCCTCCATATAGCGGTTCATCCGCGCCTGGAAGATCGCGCCGAGCGGGCCCAGGCCCATGGAGACCGTCGGGAACTCCCAGAAGTCCGGCATCGACCGCGGGTGCGGGTAGCTGGACAGCGCGTGACCGAGCTTGGACTTCTCCTGACGGAATCCGTCCAGGTGGTCCTCGCTGAGCCGGTCGAGCAGGAAGGCGCGGGCGTAGATGCCGGGGGAGGCATGGCCCTGGAAGAAGATCTGGTCGCCGCTGTCGTGGTCCTTGCCACGGAAGAAGTGGTTGAAGCCCACGTCGTACAGTGAGGCGGACGAGGCGAAGGTGGCGATGTGGCCACCGACCCCGATGCCCGGGCGCTGCGCCCGGGACACCATCACCGCCGCGTTCCAGCGGGTCGCGTTGAGGACCTTGCGCTCGATCTCCTCGTTGCCGGGGAAGAACGGCTCGTCCTTGGTGGCGATGGTGTTGACGTAGTCCGTGCTGCGCATCTCGGGCACGGCGACGCGCTTCTCGCGGGCGCGCTCGATCAGGCGAAGCATCAGGTAGCGGGCACGTTCCCGGCCTCGCTCATCGACGGCTGCGTCGAGCGAGTCGAGCCATTCCTGGGTCTCTTCGGGATCGAAGTCCGGGACCTGGCTGGGAAGGCCGCCAATGATGATCGGGTTGCGATCGGATCCGGAAGCCACGCTATTCCTTCGCTTTTCGGTCGTGCTGTGCACGGACATGGATTCGTGCTCTGCTGCTGTCGCGCCGTTCTCCATCGTGTACCTCGGGTACGGGATACGTCACCTCTACCGAGTGGTAACCATCACCAGGTGAGACGGGCGCTTCGGCGGCCGTCTCACGTGCGACGGCCGAATCGCAACCTTACGCCCACGACCGGGGTCGTCTGCGTACGACCGTTCGGCCCGGGAGCGGCGTAGGGTGGCTAGTCACACACGTAAGCCGGACATCCTCGGGCAATCCGGTCTGCCGCCCGTCGTTGCGTACCGTTCCTCCATGATGGGAGTTGCGGCGACACGTCAACGTTTGGGCGGGATCGCTGGCCGGGTACTTGCGCGATCCGCCCGGCCCGTGTGGACTACGCCCAAGCCCTCGCGTACGCGCGCGGGGCGCACAGACTCGAAGAGTGAATGCAAGATGACAGGAGGCAATCCGTGAGCGCGACCGCGGACCACGCGGAGGAGCGGACCAACCCTGCCGCGAGGCTGGGTTTTCAGCCCGAACAGGTGGTCCAGGAGATCGGCTACGACGACGATGTCGACCAGGAGCTCCGCGAGTCCATCGAGGAGATCACCGGCCAGGAGCTCGTCGACGAGGAGTACGACGATGTGGCCGATGCCGTTGTGCTGTGGTTCCGAGAGGACGACGGTGATCTGACGGACGCGCTGGTGGACGCCATCCAGATGATCGACGACGGCGCACCGGTCTGGCTGCTGACGCCCAAGACCGGCCGTGACGGCTATGTCGAGCCGAGCGACATCAATGAGGCGGCGACCACTGCCGGCCTGTCCCAGACCAAGAGCTTCAACGCGGGTAAGGACTGGACGGGCAGCCGCCTGGTCACGCCCAAGGCCGCGCGCAGCGGCAAGCGCTGAGGCCGGCGAATCCACACCCCAGAGCCCCCCTCCGTTCCCTTACGGAGGGGGGCTCTGAGCGTAGGCTGGGCCGCGCACCACATGATCAATTCCAAGTTTGATCAATCCAAAGCTCGATCATGTCGAACATGATCTTCCGAACGTGAGTGAAGGGATGACTCCCATGGCGATAGAGGTCGGCGCGAAGGCCCCCGACTTCCAGCTGAAGAACCAGCACGGCGAGTCGGTCAGGCTGTCCGACTTCCGCGGCGAGAAGAACGTCGTGCTGCTCTTCTATCCGTTCGCCTTCACCGGCGTGTGCACCGGCGAGCTGTGCGCGCTCCGTGACGAGCTGCCGACGTTCGTCAACGACGGCGTCCAGCTGCTGGCGGTCTCCAATGACTCGCCCTTCAGCCTGCGCGTCTTCGCCGAGCAGGAGGGTCTTGAGTACCCCCTGCTGTCGGACTTCTGGCCGCACGGCGAGACCAGCCGCGCCTACGGCGTCTTCGACGAGGACAAGGGCTGCGCGGTGCGCGGCACCTTTGTGATCGACAAGGAGGGCGTGGTGCGCTGGACGGTCGTCAACGGCCTGCCCGACGCCCGGGACCTGAACGACTACGCCAAGGCCCTGGAAACCCTGTAGCCAAGGCCCCCGAAACCCTGTAGTGGTCGGGAACCGCTCACTAGGATCGACGCGTTGATCCTGATGGGAAACCTTTGATGAAGGGGCACGCAGTGCTCCTGACGAACCTTTTTTGGGAGGACTCGTGGGAGTCAGCCTCAGCAAGGGCGGCAACGTCTCGCTGACCAAGGAAGCCCCGAACCTGACCGCGGTCGTCGTGGGTCTCGGCTGGGACGCCCGTACCACCACGGGCACGGACTTCGACCTCGACGCCAGCGCCCTGCTGACCAACGCCGAGGGCAAGGTCGGCAACGACCAGAACTTCGTCTTCTTCAACAACCTCAAGAGCCCCGACGGCTCCGTGGAGCACACCGGTGACAACCTCACCGGTGAGGGCGAGGGCGACGACGAGCAGATCAAGGTGAACCTGGCGGGCGTCCCCGCCGATGTCACCAAGATCGTCTTCCCGGTGTCGATCTACGACGCCGAGACCCGTCAGCAGAGCTTCGGCCAGGTGCGCAACGCCTTCATCCGCGTGGTGAACCAGGCCGACGGCAATGAGCTCGCCCGCTACGACCTCTCCGAGGACGCCTCGACCGAGACCGCCATGGTCTTCGGCGAGCTGTACCGGAACGGCGCGGAGTGGAAGTTCCGCGCCATCGGCCAGGGGTACGCCTCGGGGCTGCGCGGCATCGCGCAGGACTTCGGCGTCAACGTCTGAGCGACGCCCGAGCGGGCCGTCGTAGGCCGCCGAAGGCCGTCGACAGGGCAATCATTCCGGCGCCGCACCCCCCGCGCCCCAGGGGCAGGGGTGCGGCGCCGGACGCGTATCACCCATGCAACACCCCGGGGAGGAAACAGCATCATGGGCGTCACACTCGCCAAGGGGGGCAATGTCTCCCTCTCCAAAGCCGCTCCGAATCTCACACAGGTGCTCATCGGCCTGGGCTGGGACGCGCGCTCCACCACCGGAGCGCCGTTCGACCTCGACGCCAGCGCCCTGCTGTGCCAGTCGGGGCGGGTGCTCGGCGATGAGTACTTCATCTTCTACAACAACCTCAAGAGCCCCGAGGGCTCCGTCGAGCACACCGGTGACAACCTCACCGGCGAGGGCGAGGGTGACGACGAGTCCCTGCTGATCGATCTGGGCAAGGTCCCGGCCGAGGTCGACAAGATCGTCTTCCCGGTCTCCATCCATGAGGCCGAGGCCAGGCGCCAGACGTTCGGGCAGGTCAGCAACGCCTTCATTCGGGTGGTGAACCAGGCGGACGGCCAGGAGCTGGCCCGCTACGACCTCTCCGAGGACGCCTCCGGCGAGACCGCGATGATCTTCGGCGAGGTCTATCGCTACGGCGGCGAATGGAAGTTCAGGGCCGTGGGGCAGGGGTACGCGTCGGGTCTGCGCGGCATCGCTCTAGACTTCGGAGTCAACGTTTCGTAAAACCGCGTAAAGCGCGCGGGGGAGACCTTACGACGAAGGATTGGGTTGGCAGTGCTCCTCAAAACCTTTGGTTGGTCGTTCGCCGTCACGGCGATCGGTCTGGCCCTGGCCGGAGTCCTCTGGGGGTGGCAGGGGCTCGCCATCGTCGGGATCCTCTCGATCCTGGAGATCTCGCTCTCATTCGACAACGCGGTCATCAACGCGGGCATTCTGCGCAAGATGAACGCCTTCTGGCAGAAGATCTTCCTGACCGTCGGCATCCTGATCGCCGTCTTCGGCATGCGGCTGGTCTTCCCGGTGATCATCGTCGCCGTCACGGCCAAGATGAGCCCCATCGAGGCCGTCGATCTCGCGATCAACGACAAGAACCAGTACGAGCACCTGGTCACGGCGGCGCATCCGGCGATCGCGGCCTTCGGCGGGATCTTCCTGCTGATGATCTTCCTCGACTTCCTCTTCGAGGAGCGGGACATCAGGTGGCTGGGGTGGCTGGAGAAGCCGCTCGCCAAGCTGGGCAAGCTGGACACGTTCTCGGTCGTGGTCGCCCTGATCGCGCTGCTGATCGTCGCCACCACCGTGGCCACCGACGTGGCCCACGGCGGTGGTGACAAGAGCGCCACCGTCCTGTTGTCCGGCGTCGCCGGTCTGCTCACCTATCTGATCGTCGGCGGCATCTCCGGCTACTTCGAGGACAAGCTCGAAGAGGAGGAGGACGAAGACGAGGACGACGAGGCCGGTGCGGCCGAGGGCGAGGGCGACGAGGGCGCGAAGGCCGCCACGGGCGCCCAGCTCAACGGCAGCGGCGGCCGTGGCTCCAGCGGCGCCTCCGTGGCCGGCCTGGCCGGCAAGGCCGCGTTCTTCCTCTTCCTCTACCTCGAGGTCATCGACGCGTCCTTCTCCTTCGACGGGGTCATCGGCGCCTTCGCGGTCACCAACGACATCTTCGAGATGGCGCTGGGTCTGGGCATCGGCGCCATGTACATCCGGTCGCTGACCGTCTTCCTGGTCCGCAGGGGCACCCTGGACGACTACGTCTACCTGGAGCACGGCGCGCACTACGCGATCGGCGCGCTGGCCCTGATCCTGCTGATCACGATCAAGTACGAGATCAACGAGGTCATCACCGGCCTGGTGGGTGTGGTGCTGATCGCCGCCTCGTACTGGTCCTCGGTCCGGCGCAATCGCCGGGAGGAGGCCGCCGGGGAGGATTCGGAGGCCAAGACGGAAGTCACCTCCGGAGTCTGACCGCCGCGAGTGTGACGCGGCGGCGTTTGAGGAACGCTCTGAGCGGGGCGGCCGAGGTCTTCCGACCTCCCGGCCGCCCCGCGGCAGTTGGGCGGCCGGCCGGGCGGCTGGACGGGCGGGCTGGACGGGCGGCTTGTGGGGCTGTTTCCGGGGCAGCCTTCTGCCGTCGGCTTCGAGGCAGCTAGTGACGAAGGGTGGGGGTGCGCACCATGGCGTTCTGGAGCAACTGGGGACGGTCCGCATGGCGCCAGTTCGACAGCGGTGACGCGTCCGGTGTGGTCGAGCTGACCAAGCGGAACGCGTCGATCTCGCTGACCAAGCAGGGGGCCGCGACCGGCAATCTGCGCATCAACCTGTCCTGGCAGATGCGCACCTCGGACTTCAACAGCAGGGCGAGGCGCGGCTCGCTGCGCCATCCGCTGCAGATGTTCAAGCCCGAGCCGGTGCAGGCCCAGGGACCCGCGTTGGTCAATGTCGACCTCGACCTCGCGGTGATGTACGAGCTGAAGAGCGGCTCCAAGGGCGTGGTGCAGCCGCTGGGCGAGTTCTTCGGCAATCTCAACGAGGCGCCGTACATCAAGCTTAGCGGCGACGACCGGTTCGGCTCCGGGTCCGGTGAGACGGTCTACGTCAACATGGACCACAAGGACGACATCAAGCGACTGCTCGTCTTCGTCTACATCTACGACGGCACCCCCGCCTTCGACCGCACCCACGGCCTGGTCACGCTCTATCCGAGCAATGGGCCGCGGGTGGAGATCGCGCTCGACGAGCGCGCCCCGCAGGCGCGCTCCTGCGCCGTCGTGCTGATCGAGAACGTCAAGGGCGAGATGGTGGTCCGCCGCGAGGTGAAGTACGTCTACGGCTTCCAGGCGGAGCTGGACCGGCTGTACGGCTGGGGCCTCCAGTGGGGCCGGGGCTACAAGTCCAAGGTGTGACCCCGGTCCGCCGCGCGGCCCCCGACCCCGTCCGCTCTTGCCTGCTCTTGCCTGTTCCTACCTGCTCTTACCTGTTCCTACCTGCTCTGGAACTGCGGGCCCTGCGGCGGCAGGACGAAATGGGGGTCCGGCACCTGGGCGGGGATCGGCGGCGGGGGCGGCGGCACCGGCCCCGTCGGCTGCACCTGCTGCGGATAGCCGTACGCGGGCGGCTGCGGATAGCCGTATCCCGGCTGCGGTTGCCCGTATCCCGGCTGCTGCTGAGGCTGCGGATAGCCGTAGCCGGGCTGTGCCGGGGCCTGGGCGGGTGGCTGCGGATACCCCGTGCCGGGGGCCTGCGGGGGTGGGGGCGGCAGCTGTGACGGCACATAGGCGTAGCCGCTGTCGCCCTGCGCGGCGGCGGGGTGCATGGGCTGGGTGCGCTGCGGATCCCAGGGGTCGGGCGACACCGGGTGCGGATAGCCGTACGCCGGGGGGTGGGCCTGGGTCGTCGCGTCGGAGGGCGGCGGCGGGGTCGAGGGCGGAGTGCCGGGGGCCGAGGGGGCCGAAGGGGGTGCGGGGGTCGCGGCCGCGGCCGCGGGCTCAGGGGCGGGGGCCGGGGCTCCGGGAGCGCCGGCGGGCTCGGGTACGGCGATGGCCTCCGGCTCGGCCGCGGCGTCGTCCTCAGAGCCGCCCTCGCCGTCCTCCACCGAGATCCCGTACTGGGTGGCCAGCCCGACCAGCCCCGACTCATAGCCCTGCCCCAGGGCCCGGAACTTCCAGCCGTCGCCGCGCCGGTAGACCTCACCGCAGATCAGCGCGGTCTCCTTGCCGGTGTCCGGCAGCACCGCGAAGATCGCGACCGGCTCGGCGTCCGCCGCGTCCGGCGCACCGGGCGAGGCGTCGTACAGCAGCAGGCTCAGATCCCGTACCTGCCCGAAGGTGCCGCCGTCGGCGGACGCGGCGATCACCACCCGGCGGATCTCCGGCTCCAGCCCGATCAGCTCGGCCTCGATGGTGTCCGTCAGTGTGTCCTGGTTCGGCGTCTTGGGCAGATGCCGGACCAGCCCCGAGGGGTGCTGCGGCTGGTTGTAGAAGACGAAGTCCTCGTCCGAGCGCACCCGGTCGTCCGGCCCCAGCAGCAGCGCCGAAGCGTCCACGTCGGGTACGTCCGTGCCGGGGGTCCAGCGCAGCACCGCGCGTATGGCCGTGGCCTCCAGCGGGATGTTCGATCCCTTCAGCATCGCCTGCGTCATGGCGGCAATCCTGCCTTCCCGGTGGGTGCGGGGACAACGCAGGGTACGCGGCGGGCGGCAGTGCGGGGGTGGTACGGGGCGGCAGGGCGGGCATGCCGGACACCACGCGGACGCACACGGGTTACGTGATTTTCACGCCCTTGGGGAACTTTTGACCCATGGCCGCACGTACGATTATCGGCCAACCGTGGGTCAGCGGGACCGAGGCGGCGTACCGGCAGCGCGGGGAGTTGTATGCGGCATTTCGAACATCTGCCCATCGAGGTGCGAGCCAACCTCTTCCACCGGGAGCCCGGTGAATTCGGCGTGGACTCGCCCACCCGGACGCTGGCCATCGCCCTCGGAGCCACCCTGTACTGCCCGGCGACCCGGCCCCAGCTGGCCGAGGACATCGTCAAACAGGCAGGTCGTGGCGTGGTCTCCATGGTGCTGTGCCTGGAGGACTCCATCGACGACGCCGAGGTGGCGGGCGCGGAGGAGAACCTCGTACGGCAGCTGGGGGAGCTGTCGGGGCGCGACTCGGGCACCTCGCTGCCACTGCTCTTCATCCGGGTCCGCACCCCCGGGCAGATCGTCGATCTCGTCTCCCGGCTCGGAGCGGGCGTGCGGCTGCTGTCCGGATTCGTACTGCCGAAATTCACCGAGGAGCGTGGCGGGGCCTTTCTCGAGGCGCTGATGTCGGCCGAAACCGCCCAGGTGACCGAGGTGTTGGGCGGGCGGCGGCTGTTCGCGATGCCGGTCCTCGAATCGCCCGAGCTGATGCACCGCGAAACGCGCACCGACAGCCTCAGCGGCATCAGCCGGATTGTCGACAAATACCGGGACCGGGTGCTGGCGCTGCGCCTCGGGGTCACCGATCTGTGCTCGGCGTACGGGCTGCGCAGGGCTCCCGACATGACCGCCTACGACGTCCAGCTGGTCGCGTCCGTGATCGCGGACGTGGTGAACATGCTGGGCCGGGCCGATGGCACGGGCTTCACGATCACCGGGCCGGTGTGGGAGTACTTCAAACCGCATGAGCGGATGTTCAAGCCGCAACTGCGGATCAGCCCCTTCAGCAGCGGCCGCGCCGAGTCGCTGCGCACCGCGCTGATCGAGCACCACATGGACGGGCTGCTGCGCGAGATCGAGCTGGACCGGGCCAACGGTCTCCAGGGCAAGACCTGTATTCACCCCACCCATGTGGCCCCGGTGCACGCGCTCTCCGTCGTCAGCCACGAGGAGTTCAGCGACGCGGTGGACATCCTCGAGCCGCAGCGCTGCGGGGGCGGTGTGCTGCGCTCCTCGTACACCAACAAAATGAACGAGGTGAAGCCGCACCGGGCCTGGGCCGAGCGGACCCTGCTGCGCGCGGAGGTCTTCGGGGTGGCCCGGGAGGATGTGAGCTTCGTGGAGCTGCTGGCGGCGAGCCTGCGGCCGTAGAGCGAACCGGGCCGGGGACGGGTACGGGACCGGGGACGCGGGCACGGGGACGGGGACGGGGACGGGGACGAGGACGGGGACGGGGACGAGGGACGATGGAAACGAGGCGCAGGACGGCGTGAGCGTGGACAACGTGTGGTCGGGACAGTGGGTCGCGGACCGGCTCGGAGTACGGCTGGCCGGAGCCGGAGCCGGAGCCGGTGCCGGTGCCGGTGCCGAGGTCGGGGCTGGTGACGGCTTCGGCGACGGCGACGGGGACGGGGACGGCGACGGCTTCGGCGGCGTGGGCGGCCAGGGCGGCCAGGGTCGCCAGGACGGTGACGACGGCCGGAACGGCGACAGCGGCCCGGACGCCGACGGCGGCGCGGAGCTGCGTGAGCTGCTGGGGCTGGCCCTGCGGCGCAACCCCAAGCGGGCACATCTGCTGGTTTCCAACGTGCTCGGCAAGCACGTCCCGCAGCGCCCCGCCACCGTCCACGGCGCGGGCGTGCGGCTCGGCCGCCGGGTGCGGGAGCTGCTGGGCGACGAGGCGGCTGCGCGCGCGGTGGTGCTCGGGTACGCGGAGACCGCCACCGGACTCGGCCACAGCGTGGCCGACGGGCTCGCCCTCGCCCCGTACCTCCACTCCACCCGCCGCCCGGTCCCGGGCGTCGCCACGGTGGGCGGCTTCGAGGAGGAGCACAGCCACGCCACCTCCCATCTGCTGCTCCCCGAGGACCCCGGGTTCCTGGCCTCGACGGGCCCGCTGGTCCTCGTGGACGACGAGTTCTCCACCGGCCGTACGGTCCTCAACACCATCGCCGCCCTCCACCGCCGCTTCCCCCGCGACCGCTATGTGGTGGTCGCCCTGGTGGACATGCGCTCGCCGGAGGACCGGGCCCGCCTGGACGCCTTCGCGGCCGGCCTCGGCGCCCGCGTCGACCTGGTCGCCGCTGCGGCCGGAGCGGTGCACCTGCCCGACGACGTTCTGGAGCGCGGCGCGGAGCTGGTGGCCGCGCACGAGGCTGCTGCCGAGGACCGTAAGGACGCCACCGCCACCGCCACCGCCATCGCAGAGGGCGCGGGCCCGTCCGCCGGCCGCGTGGACCTCGGCTGGCCCGAGGGGCTCCCGGACGGCGGCCGCCACGGCTTCACCCCCGCCCACCGCACCCGCCTCGAAGCAGCCCTCCCCGTCATGGCAACCCGCCTCGCGGCGGCGCTGAGGGAAACACCGGACACCTCTGCCACGCCAGACGCACCGGCGGCGCCCGCTGAAGACCCGGCGGCAACCTCGCGCCGGGCCGCGCCCGCCCTGGGCGGGCCGGGCGGTGAAGCGGGCGGCCCCGGCCCCGGCGCCGGTGGCGCCCCCGCCCCGGCCCGCCCGCTCCGTCGCGTCCTCGTCCTCGGGTTCGAGGAGCTGATGTACGCGCCGCTGCGGATCGCGGAGGCGCTGGACGAGGCGCTCGACGGCGTCGAGGTGCGGTATTCGACGACTACCCGCTCGCCCGTGCTCGCCGTCGACGACCCCGGGTACGCCATCAGGACCCGGCTGACCTTCCCCGCGCACGATGAGCCCGCCGACGGCCCCGGGCCCCGCTACGCGTACAACGTGGCGCCCGGCGCCGACCCCGGCCGCCGCTTCGACGCCGTCGTCGCCGTCGTCGACTCGACCGCCGACACGCCCGCGCTGCACGCCCCCGACGGGCTGCTCGCCGGCTTGAGCGCGCACACGGACCGGCTGGTGCTGGCCGTGGTGCCGTCCTACCGCCCCCAGACCCCACCCACCCCCCGCACCGTCCCCGAACGACAGGCACCGCCCATGCACCAACCGTCGTACGAGCCCCTGCGCGGGCCGGACTTCTCGTCCTACGCCCCCGAAGAGGTGGGCTGGCTGCTCCAGGACTTCTCCCACGTCACCCTCGAAGCGCCCACCGAGGAGCGCGAGGAGGCGATCCAGAGCGGGGGCGCGCACTACGCCGAGTCGCTGCCCGTGGAGTACCAGCCGAGCGAGCGCTATCAGGAGCTGTTCCGGGCCGCCCTCGACACCTCCGCCGCCCGGATCGCCCGCGCGGTCGGCGCGGTCACCGAGACCGTGCTCGCCGAGCGCTCCCCGCGCCCCGTCCTCGTCTCGCTCGCCCGCGCCGGCACCCCCGTCGGGGTGCTGATGCGCCGCTGGGCGCGCCACGCCCACGGGCTGGACCTCCCGCACTACGCGATCTCCATCGTGCGCGGCCGCGGCATCGACACCGCCGCGCTGCGCTGGCTGGCGGACCACCACGACCCGTCCGACGTCGTCTTCGTCGACGGCTGGACCGGTAAGGGCGCCATCACCCGCGAGCTGTCGGACGCCCTCGCCCCGTACCCGGACTTCGATCCGCGGATCGCGGTCCTCGCCGACCCCGGCCGCTGTGTGGACACCTACGGCACCCGGGACGACTTCCTCGTCCCCTCCGCGTGCCTCAACTCGACCGTCTCCGGGCTGATATCGCGCACCGTGCTCCGCGCCGACCTCGTCGGCCCGGACGACTTCCACGGCGCGAAGTACTACCGCGAACTCGCCGGCTCGGATGTCTCGGAGTACTTCCTGGACACCGTCTCGGCCCGCTTCGCCGAGGTCGCCGAGGCGGCCCTGGCCGACGCCGGGCGGCTCGCGGCCACCGACCGCACCCCCACCTGGGAGGGCTGGGCCGCGGTCGAGCGGATCAGCCAGGAGTACGGCATCCACGACGTCAACCTCGTCAAGCCGGGTGTCGGCGAGACCACCCGGGTACTGCTGCGCCGCGTCCCGTGGAAGATCCTCGCCCAGCGCGGCGCGGGCGCGGACCTGGACCATGTGCGGCTGCTCGCCGAGCAGCGCGGAGTGCCGGTCGAGGAGGCCGACGACCTCCCGTACACCTGCGTCGGGCTGATCCACCCGCACTACACCCGGGGCGCCACCGGGGCCGACGGAAAGACGGTCGGCACGGCTTCCGACAAGACGGCTGACAAGACGGCCGACAAGGCGAACACCGCGAACACGGCGAACACGGCGGGCATCGCCGCCGGCAGACATGAGAGAACGGTGGCGGCACGATGAGCGTTCTGGTGGCAAGCGACCTCGACCGCACCCTGATCTACTCCGCGGCCGCGCTCGGCCTCGAGATGCCGGACGCCGAGGCCCCGCGGCTGCTGTGCGTCGAGACGTACGAGGGCAAGCCGCTGTCGTACATGACCGAGACCGCCGCCGGGCTGCTCGCCGAGCTGGTCCGCACCTCCGTCTTCATCCCCACGACCACCCGCACCGTCGAGCAGTACCGCCGCATCCGCCTCCCCGGCCCCGCCTCCCGCTTCGCGATCTGCGCCAACGGCGGCCAACTGCTGGTCAACGGCGAGCCCGACGCCGACTGGCACCAGCGGGTGCGCAGCGCCCTCGACGACGGATGCGCCCCCCTGGAGGAGGTGCGCGCCCACCTCAGCGCCACCGCCGACCCCGCCTGGCTGCTCAAGGAGCGGGTGGCCGAGGAACTGTTCGCCTATCTCGTGGTCGAACGGGAGCTACTGCCCGAGGGCTACGTCAAGGAGCTCACCCAGTGGGCCGACCCGCGCGGCTGGACGGTCTCCCTCCAGGGCCGCAAGATCTACGCCGTGCCCAAGCCGCTCACCAAGAGCGCCGCCGTCGCCGAGATCAAGAGCCGCACCGGAGCCGACGAGGTGCTCGCAGCGGGCGATTCGCTGCTCGACACCGATCTGCTGCTCGCGGCCGACCGTGCCTGGCGCCCCGGCCACGGCGAACTGGCCGATATCGGCTGGTCGGCGCCCCAGCTGACCGTGGTCGAGGAGCAGGGCGTCGCGGCGGGCGAGGCCATCGTCCGCGCCCTGGGCGAGCGCTCCTCCGTCACCTGGGCGCGCGCCCGCAGCCAGATCATCCGCGCGGTCTCCCGCGGCCGGGACTGACCGGAAGCTGAGCTGCCTTGATCGGTGTTGTCCGAAAAGCAGAGCTGTCCGCGAAGCGGAGCTGTCCGCAAAGCTGAGCCGTCTGTAAAGCTGAAGCTGAAGCTGAACGGATCGGATCGATCGGAACGGAACGGAACCGGTCCGGGAGCCGAGGAGCCGAAAGGGAGGCCGTGATGGCCGAGAGCAAGAGCACACCGATCACGGCCGAGCTGTACGACTACGTCCTGCGGCACAACCCGCCGCTCGACCCGGTCCTGCGCGAGCTCGTCGAGGTCACCCACCGCAACCTCCCCGGCCACGCCGGGATGCAGTCCGCCGAGGAGCAGGCCCCGCTGCTGGCCTTCCTGGTCCGGCTGACCGGCGCCCGCCACATCGTGGAGGTCGGCACCTTCACCGGCTTCTCCGCGCTGGCCATGGCCCAGGCGCTGCCCGCCGACGGCCGGCTGATCGCCTGCGATGTGTCGGAGGAGTGGACGGCGTACGGGCGGAAGGCGTGGGCCAAGGCGGGCGTCGAGGGCCGCATCGACCTGCGGATCGCGCCCGCGCTGGACACGCTGCGCGCGATGCCCGCCGAGCCCCATGTCGATCTCGCCTATCTCGACGCGGACAAGGAGAACTACATCCCGTACTGGGAGGAGCTGGTTCCGCGGATGAATCCGGGCGGTCTGATCGTCGCGGACAACGTCTTCTACCACGCGCAGGTCATGGAGGCGGCGCCATCGCCCGGGGGCGCCGCGATCCAGGCGTTCAACGACCATGTGGCGGCGGACGCCCGGATGGAGGCGGTCATGCTCACCGTCGCCGACGGCCTGACGCTCGCGCGCCGGGTCAGCTGAGCCGCCGGTCGCGGATCCGCTGCCGGACCCGGGCCCAGCGCCCGGGGGGCTTGGGCCGGCCGGCGGGCTCGGCGCCGCCGGGCTGATCCAGCTTGCCCCACTTGCCGGGCGGCTGACCGGGCCGTTCAGGACCGGACCGTTCAGGACCGGACCGTTCAAGATCGGACCGTTCAAGAGGTCCACCCGGGGCGCCCGGCCCACCCGGGGCGCCCGGGGTCTCGGGTGTGAGCGGGGCGCCGGGCTGGAGGGCCGTACCGCCCCGTTCGGCGGCGCGCTCCCGCGCCGCGACCAGCTCACGCGCGTGGGCGGCCTCGCGCTCGGCCTGCTCGGGGTGGCGGGTCACCCAGTACGGATTGTCATGCGGCAGCCCGCCGCTGACCCGTCCGTACATCCCGAACCACATCAGCAGCAGCCCCACCACAAAGCTGAACAGCACGTTCTGCATCCGGAACGCCAGGAAGTTGTACGGGGTCTCCAGCAGCGCCAGATTGACGAACCCGCTCAGCAGGAAGAGCAGCCCGAACACCATGTTGAGCGACGAGGCGAAGTTGCCGCCGATGAGCATGCCGAAGAACAGCAGCAGCCCGATGACGATGGAGAGCACGCTCAGCGTGCCGTTGGTGTTGAGCCCGGCGACCGTGTTCGCGCCGGTGTCGAAGAAGCCGACCCGGTGGATCAGGCCCAGGATGCCGAAGGCGACGAGCACCAGCCCCATGAGCCCGGCGCCGACGCGATAGACCTTGCTGAGCCGGTGATCGACGGGCAGATGCTCATCGAGCGTGGTGTGCGCGCCGATCCGCTCCGGGAAGTGCCGTGCGACTCCGGCGGGATGAGGACCGATGGGGGAGGGGCGGCCCGTAGCCATCTCCGGCCTCCTTGCTGCTGGCGCCGGACCTCGGCCGCGCGCTCTGCGCGCTCTGCGCGCTCTTCGCGCTCTTCGCGGTCGAGGCCGTACCCGTGGACCGCCACGTCACCGGCGCGTACACGACGTGCACGCGCACATCCGGAGGCGCGGCACGGGTACGTATCTCCAGGATCCGCCCCGGTCCCCCAGGGCTCAACCGCAGCAACCGCCGCCGCAGCAGCCACCACCGCCGCCGCCGGACGGGGGCCGGACCGAGGAGGCGGAGGACGACGAGGACGCGGCGCCGGTGACGGCCACGGTGGACAGCAGCTTCACCGTGTCGTCGTGCCCGTCCGGGCAGGACGCGGGAGCGGAGGACTCGGCCATGGGCCGGTTCAGCTCGAAGGTGGTGCCGCAGGCGCGGCAGCGGTACTCGTAGCGAGGCATGGCAGGAGCATAACCACCGAACCGCAGGTCAGCCCCCCGAATGAGACCTGAACTTCCGAGACCTGGACTTCCGAGACCTGGACTTCCGAGACCTGGGCTTCGCGAGGGCTCAATGCCCCCCGCCCCGCTCGTCCCGGATCTCCTGGACGACCCGGGCGACGGTCTGCCGTACGGCCTCGGTCTCGGAGAGGAAGTGCCACCAGTCCGGATGCCGCCCCTCAAGACCCGCGATGGCCCGGTCGAGGCGCTCCACGGCGTCGTCCAGCGGGCGCGCGTGGCGCGGATCCGGGGTGCTGCGCCCGGCCATGGCCAGCCGCTGCGCGTCGCGGATCGCGAACCGGGTGCGCTCGACCTCCTTCTGCTGGTCGTACGACACCTCGTCCAGCCGCCGCAGCCGGTCCCCGGCCGCCGAGACGGCCTCGTCCGTGCTGTTCAGCAGCGCCCGTACGGTGGCCAGCAGCGCGGTGGCATCCGGCCAGCGCTGCTCCTCGCGCGCCGCCTGCGCCTCCTTGAGCTTCTCCTCGGACTGCGCCACATCCCGCGCCGCCTGCGCGGGGACGGGCTGCAGATCCTGCCAGCAGGCCGCGGTGTACCGGCGGCGCAGCTCGCTGAGGACGGGCTCGACCCCGGCCGCCCGAGTGGTGATCGCCTGGGCGCGGGTGCGCAGCGACACCAGCCGCTTGTCGATCTCCGCCGCCCGCTCCGGCAGCCGCTCGGCCTCCCCGCGCACCGCCTCGGCCCTGCGCAGCACATCATCGGCGCGCCGCAGGGTCTCCTGCACACCGTGCTGCCCGGCCCCCTGGTTGAGCTTGGTCAGCTCGGGCGACAGCGCCGCCAGCCGGGCCGCCAGATCGTCCGCCCGCAGCCCCGACGCACGCACCGCGTCCAGCGCGTTACTCGCCGCGAGCAGCGCCTGACGCGCCCGCTCCACCGCCGGCGCCAGCCGCGCCAGCCGTGTCTCGGCCTGCTCAAGCAGCGCCCCCAGCCCCTGCCCGAACCGGTCCAGATCCGCCTTCGTCCGCTCCAGCGCGTCCTTCGCCCTGGTCAGATCGGTCCGGGCCCGGGAGGCCGTCGCCGCGTCCAGATCGTCGCGGTCCAGATCGTGGGCGTCCACCGCCGTGATGTAGTCCTGGCTGACCTGGTCGATCCGCCGCTCCAGCGCCGAGAAGTCGGCCGCCGTCCGGCGCGCGGCGGGCGAATCGTCCATGGCGGTGATCGTCTCGATGGAGATCCGCAGATCCCGCTGCGCGGTGTCCAGCTCATAGAACGCCGCCGCCGCGGCATCTTTCGCCGCCTGCGCCTCCGCCCGCTGACTCTCCCCCCGCCCCCCGAACCACCGCCGCCCCCCGCCCCCACCGGCGAACGACAACGACCCCACCGCCACCAACAACGGCACGGGCAGCAGCACCAGCCCGAGCACGGAGGGACCACGCGACTGACGCGACCGACGCACACGGACGAGCCGGGCCAAAGCAATGACTGGGATAAAGCGGTCGACCGGACGGCGCGGGCGACGCGGACGGCGCGCTGGACGAGCAGACTCTGCAGATGACGCCGCCACTTCCCGCTCCCGATGGATCGCCCAGCTCCGAATGTCATTCTCCCACCCGACACTGACGAGCACAGCGCTCGGTTCGGTTCGCGATCTGCGGACTTCTCCGACCCCGGTCCGCCCCCTCCGCGGTCCCCTCCCCACAATTGCGGCACCGACCCGGAAACCCTGTAGGCTGACAGCTCCCCTGGGGCGCATAGCTCAGCGGTAGAGCGCTGCCCTTACAAGGCAGATGTCGGCGGTTCGAACCCGTCTGCGCCCACCTTCTGGACCAGCGCGGATCCCGCCCCGGCGGCCCGCGCTGTTCGCCGTAGCCATGGCATTAACCATGAATGGGTTCCGCAGCCATGGCGAACACCCAGCCCACGCGCCGCCAGCGCGGCAGCATCCGCCCCGACGGGGCCGGCTTCCAGGTTCGCGTCTACGCGGGCAGCGACCCCCTCACGAAGAAGCCTCTCCACCTCCACGAGCAGGCCGCCACCCTGCCCGAAGCAGAGAAGGCCCGCACGCGCCTGCTCGCCAAGGTCGACGAGCAGCGCCACTCCAAGGGGAAGATCATGGTCGCCAAGGTGCTCGACCGGTGGATGGACGTCGCCCGCATCGAGGAGAGCCCCGCCTGACCCGCTGCCGAGAACAGTGCGGGGGCAAGCTCGAAGGCCGTATCGACCCCGCCACCAGCCAACGCCACGAGTGCCGACCGCTCTCCAACGTCGACCTGTCCCAGACGTACGAGATCTCCGTGGGCACGGCTCATCGGTGCTTCGCCCAGCTGAAGGAGGAGGGCCTGATCACGGTCAGCCCCGGCCGCCGAGCAGTGGTCCAGGAGCCCGATATGGTCCCAACTCCGCTTCCTGATGTGGCCGGTCACGTACAGGTGGACGCGATGGGATGCCGGCCAGGTCGGTACCGGGCACAGGCGATCAGCTGTCTGCGCTGGCGTCTTGGCCGATGAGTTGTGCCACGCGCTCCATGCAGCGCATCCGGGCGGGAGAGAAGTCGTAGGGCATCTTGGTGATCGCCTCCGCGGCGCTCATCCGCGTGTCCTCCTCTTCTGCCAGATCGGCGTCGTAGGTCTCGAAGAGTTCGTCATCGGCTGTGTCCTGCCCGGCTGCCGTGATGGCCTGCATGAGGGCCATGTGGTGGGTGTACCGCTGTACGGCGATTTCCTCGACGCGCGGGTCATCGGGGTCGACGCCGTCGTCGAGGGCGGCCTCGGCCTCGTCGAGACGGTCCTCCTCGGCCCGTAGGTCGGGATGGGTGGCCAGCACGATGTACACGCCGGCCTGTATCGCGGAGCCGAGCGGACCGAAGATCCGTTCCGTGACCAGCAGGGCCTCCATGTCGGAGGCGCGCAATGCGCCAGGGGGCAGGTGACTGAGCCGATCCGTCACCAGCTCGGAGAGCAGGCCCTGCGGGCTGCCGACAGCCCGCAGGCGCCCGACGGCCGCGCGCTGACGTTTGATGTCGGCCTCCTGGGCAGCCAGGGATTCCTCCAGCCGGCCCAGGGTCTCCTCGATGTCCCCGGATTCGTCGAAGGCGGCTCGCATGTCGTCCAGGCTGATGCCGACCTCCGCCATTCTGCGGATCCACAACAGGCGGATCATGTCGTCGTAGCCGTAGCGGCGGCGGCCGTCTCCACCGCGCTCGGGTTCCGGCAGCAGACCGATCTGGTGGTAGTGGCGGATAGCGCGTGGGGTGGTCCCGGCGAAGGCGGCAGCATCGCCGATCTTGACCTGGCGGGGCGGTGTGACGGAGGGGTACATCGCAGACGGAGCCTTTCGTGCTGTGGTGCCTCGACGACATCACATGCCGCTACGGCAGGTGCAACAACACACCACCCGGGTTCCACCGACCGCGAGGCCCTGGCCACCGCCGGAACCGATCACTGTGACGAGAAATCCCGCATCCCGCATCCCGCTGGCAGACCTCCGCGCCCTCATCCGCCAGCCGTTGTGTGCCACGAATTAACACGCAGAGTGACGTCGGCGGCCAGATAACTCCCCACCAGGTGGCGGCGGTCGGGGAATTCCCACTGGCCGTCGACACCTGTGTCATCCATTCATGTGGGCTGGGCCACTGCGGCGCCACGACCGTTTCAGCCGACGGGACAGCCCCGTCCGCCCGGAACGCTTCCTGGGCGGTCGTACGGCCCAGCTCAGACCTGGTAGCGAGCTGGGTCTTGGTCAGCCCTTTGTGGCTGCGGCTGCCGCGGGTACAGCTGGCGCAGCTGTACCCCCACACAGTGGGAGACAGCGTCCCCCGGGCCGTGGCCGATGTGCGCGGTAGCATCCGGGGCCTGCTGAGCGCATAACGAGGAAGGCGCAATGACCACGATCGCTGTCACCGGGCACATGGACCTCACCGACGAGTCGGTGCCGCTGGTGCGAGGAGAGCTGGACAAGGTCCTCGCCGCCTATGAGCCCTCCAGCCTGGTAGGAGTGTCGTGCATCGCGAAGGGCAGCGACAGCCTCTTCGCGGATGCGGTCCTGGCAGCGGGCGGGCGCCTGGTGGTGGTGATCCCGTCGGAGGACTACCGGCAAGCGAAGGTGAAACCGGACCACGCCGAAGCCTTCGACCGGCTCGTGGACGCAGCGGACGAGGTGCTGGTAATGCCGCACGCCACGGCGAACCGCCAGGCGTACGAAGCGGCAAACGCCGTGCTGCTGCAGCGGGCCGATCGTCTCGTGGCCGTCTGGAACGGGCAGCCCCCCACCGGCAAGGGTGGTGGGACGGCGGACGTGGTGCGGGAAGCGCGAGAGGCAGGTGTGCCTGTGGATGTCGTGTGGCCGGACGGCGTGTCCCGCTCGTAGGCCAGGGCCATGGCCTGTGGGGAGCGGGCTCGATCCATCATCCGGCCGTGGACCTCGACAGACTCATCGAACTCCAGCAGGCAGCCGACGACGAGCACGCCAAGCTCAGCGGCCTCGACTGTGACGAGCACACCGCCCAGTGGTAGCGGCTCGCCGCAATCAGCCTCTGACCAGGCAGAAGGGGTGCCCAGCCGGGTCAGTGAGGACCCGCCACCTGTCATTTGGCTGGTGATCCGGCTTGCCCGCGCCCAGCTCCAGCAGTCGTGCCTCGGCCTCATCCAGGTCGTCAACGGCGAAGTCAAGGTGGCACTGCTGGGGAATGCTCTGTTCGGGCCAGCGGGGAGGGCGATAGTCGTCGACTCGCTGGAAGCCGATGAAGAGGCCGTCCTCACAGGTGAGACCGGCGAAGTCGGCATTGGATTTCGGGTGCGGTTCGAGGCCCGTGGCTTGCTGATAGAACGTCGCCAGAGCCAGCGGATCAAGGCAATCGAGCGTTATCGCACGCAACTTCATCTGCAGGGGCATGGCACCTCCGGGGCCGATCAAAAGACCTTCGGGACGCACACCCTAGAGGTGGCCCGCTTCGGCCGCGTGGCGCAGCGGGGTGCGCGCGTTGAGCTGGTCGATGACGCCCGGCGATTCCGTTTCCCAGTGGCGCATCATCTCGGTCAGCGTGGTGCCGGGGGGCGATGGCGTTGACGCGGATGCCTTCCGGGCCGTAGGCGACGGCGGCCGACTCGGTGAGGCTGTGGACGCCTCGCTTCATCGCGCTGTAGGCGGGCAGTACGCACGCTCAACTGCGATGTCCTGGACATCGCCGACCGGGACCAGCGGGTCGTGAGCTACACGGCCGATCCCGGCTCCCCGGCGGAGGAGGCTCTGCGGCTGCTTTCGGTGATCGGCACACAGCGCATGGGTGTCCCCGGCTGACCGCGGCTTCCCTGCGCATGGGTGTCCCCGGCTGACCGCGGCTTCCAGCGGCCGGCACCGCCCTAGCGCCGCCGCGAGGGTAGTGGCTCAAGCGCGGGCCAGCGGGTGAGCATCGCGTCGCGCATGGCCAGGGCGAGCCGGCCCAGATGCTCGAGCTCGCTGCCGCTCGTGGTCATCTCGCCGACGATCCCGAGACGGTGGACGAGCCGCTGCCGGGCCGTCGCCGTGCCCCACTGCCAGTCCCCGTGGGGGAGCTTGGACAGGTGGTCGGCGGTTCCCCGGTGAGCCCGCTCGACGAGCGCGTCGCCTCGCAGCAGCCAGCCCGCGCACGCGTCGGTGAGATCGTCCTGGACATCGGCGCCTGTCGCCTGGCGCCAGGCCGTGCGGTACGCGGCCTCCGCCGCGTTCAGCAGCGGCTGGGCCGGGGCTGTGGCGCACCAGCAGGTCGGGAAGCCGATGCGAAGGTAGGCGAGTTCCATGAGCCCGTTGCCGAGCGCGGCCTGTTCGAAGTCGATGAACCTGACCCCGCTGCCGGTGTGGATGTCGTTGCCGGGGCAGGGGTCGCCGTGCAGCAGGGCGTGCCCGGACGCGTGGGCCAGGCGGTTCACGAGGTCGTCCAGTTCGGTCCGCACCGCGGTCGGCACCGTGCGGCCGAGGGTCTGGGCGAGTCCGAGGAAGGAGCCGATGTCCTCTCTTGTGGGGCCGGACCAGGCGGGGAGAAGGCCGACGTCGCCGGGACCGGTGGCCGCGTGGAGCCGGGCCAGCGCCTCGGCGTAGCCGATCACCCAGTCGTCGGCCGGCGGTTGATCGCCCAAGTCCTCCAGGACCAGCACCCGTTCGCCGGGGTCGGTGCCGAGGAGCCGTGGCGCGACGGGCGGGTCGACCCGGGACGCGAACCGTAACGCGGTCACCTCGCGGGCGTATCTCCCGGCGGCCTCCGGGCCCTCGATGAGCTGCTTGACCACTACCGGTGTGCCGGACAGCTCGGCCCGCCACACCCGCGATCGCGGACTGCTGTCCAGTCTGCGAGCCCGGCGGGGCGAACCCAGTTCGGCCCGCAGCTTCTCCCCGAAAGGCGGCGGTAAGGACATGGCCCGATCCTCCCATGTGCATACCGCCCATGTGCCTACCTCCCATGCGCCTACCGCGATACGAGGAAGTGGACCTCGCGGGGCCTGACCTCCAGGTCGCTCAGGCCGTCGGGCGTCGCGCCCATCTCGCGGGCGAGGCCGGCCGTCGCCCGGAAGGCGTCCTCGGACTCGTACGCGCCGGTGGTGACGACGGCGACGCCGTCCGGGGTGACCCAGACCCCGACGGACACGAAGCCCGGCTGCTGCCGCATCGCCTCGGCGACCTTGTGGCACTCGGCGACGAACTCCTCGCGGTGCTCGGGGGCCGGGTAGTGGAAGGCAACGAAACCGAATGACATGACGGTGTCCCCTCTCAAGTTATACGGTCTGTACGGTTCGTGTTATACGATGCCGTACAACACGAGGCTAGACCCGTTGTACGGCTCCGTACAACAGGTCTGACAGGGTGAGGTGGGCCACAGATGGGCGCATTGCGCACACCGCGCGAGAAGTGGGTGGAGGAGGGACTGCGGGCGCTGGCCGCGGGCGGCGTGGACGCGGTGCGGGTCGAGGCGCTCGCGAAGGCGCTGGGGGTGACCAAGGGCGGCTTCTACGGGTACTTCGCCGACCGCGAGGCACTGCTGGCCGAGATGCTGGACACCTGGGAGCGCGAGAGCGTCGGCGACGTGATCGACCAGGTCGAGCGGCAGGGCGGCGACGCGCGGGACAAGGTCCGCCTGGCCGGGCGGCTCACCTTCTCCAGCGACCGGCTGCTGCCCATCGATCTGGCCATCCGCGACTGGGCCCGCCGCGACGACGCCGTCGCCGAGCGTCTGCGCCGCGTGGACAACCAGCGCATTCAGCTGGCGCGCGACGCGATCGGCACCTTCTGCGACGACCCCGACGAGGTCGAGGCGCGCGCCCTGCTCGCCTTCTGCATGGCCATCGGCAGCCACTTCCTCGCCGCCGACCACCCCGGCACCACCCGCGTCCCGGTCATCGCCCGCGCCGCCGACATCATCCTCGACCTCCCGCATGGGAACCCTGGGGGCAACCCCAAGGGCGACCCCGGGGGCAACCCCAAGGGCAACCCCGGGGGATGACCGTCCCCAGGAAGCGCGTCGCCGATCCTCCCTCTTCGGCCATCGGCGGCCCAAGATGCCTGCCGAACACCCGTGGCAAAATCAGCGGGTGCAGATCGGGATGCTGGGGCCACTCGAGGTTCGCACGGACGACGGCGGCTCGGCCGACGTGCCGGGGGCGCGGTTGCGCGGAGTGCTGGTCGCCCTTGCGCTCAGGCCGGGGCAGGTGGTCCCGAAGGCGTCGCTCATCGACTGGATCTGGGGGGAGCGGCCGCCCGCCGACGCGGCGAATGCCCTGCAGCGCTTGGTCTCCCGGCTGCGGAAGGCGCTGCCGGGCGGGGTGATCGAGGGGCGGACGGACGGCTATCGATTGCTGGTGGAGCCCGATGCCGTGGATGCCGTGCGCTTCGAACGGCTCGTCGTCGCGGGTCAGGCCCGTGCCGAGGACGGTGCCCGGCGGGCGCGGCTGTTGCGCGAGGGCCTCGGGCTGTGGCGCGGTGCGGCCATGCAGGACGTCGGCCTGCGGGACAGCGCCGCGTTCGAGGCCGCGGTCGTACGGCTCGAGGGGTTGCGGCTGACCGCCACGGAGGAGCGGGCCGAGGCGGAGGTCACCCTGGGGCGGGGTGCGGAGCTGGTGGCGGAGCTGACCGATCTGGTGGCCGCGCACCCCGTGCGGGAACGGCTCGTCGGGGCGCTGATGCGGGCCCTCGTCGCGGCCGGTCGGGACAGCGAGGCGCTGCACGCGTACCAGCGCGCGCGGGAGGCGCTGGCCGACGCGCTGGGCGCCGACCCCTCGCCGGAGCTGGCCGCGTTGCATGTCGCGCTGTTGCGGGGCGAACTGGGGCGGGGCGAGCCGGGGCGTGGCGAACTGGGGCGTGGCGAACTGGGGCGGGGGGAAGCGAACCGTAAGAGCAATCTGCGCGCCGAGCTGACCAGCTTCGTCGGCAGGGCCGCCGATGTCGCCGCGGTCCGTGGGCTCATCGCCGAACACCGGCTCACCACCGTGATCGGGCCGGGCGGCGCGGGAAAGACCAGGCTGGCCACGGAGACCGCGCGCACGCTGCTCGGCGAACTGCCGGACGGGGCCTGGCTGGTGGAGCTCGCCGCCATCGGCGCGGACGGCGACGTGGCGCAGCCGGCGCTCGCCGGTCTTGGCCTGCGGGACGCCCTGCTCGGCGCGGCGCCGAACGCGGAGCTGACCGACCGGCTCATCGCCGCGGTCCGGGAGCGGGAGGCGCTGCTGATCCTGGACAACTGCGAGCATGTGATCGAGTCCGCGGCGGTCTTCGCCCACCGGGTGCTCGGGGAGTGCCGGCGGCTGCGGATCCTGGCGACGAGCCGGGAACCGCTCGGCATCACCGGGGAGGCGCTGTGGCCGGTCGAGCCACTGGCCCTGCCGGAGGGGGACGCGGGCCCGGTCGAGATCGGGTCCTCGCCCGCCGTCCAGCTGCTGCGGGACCGGGCCGGGGCGGTGCGCCGCGGCCTCGCGGCGGACGCCCATACGCTGGCGACGATGGTGCGGGTCTGCCGGGCGCTGGACGGGATGCCACTGGCGATCGAACTGGCCGCGGCCCGGTTGCGCACCATGTCCCTCGACCAGCTCGCCAACCGGCTCGACGACCGGTTCCGCCTGCTGACCAGCGGCAGCCGCACCGCGCTGCCGCGGCACAAGACGCTGCGCGCGGTGGTCGACTGGAGCTGGGAGCTGCTCACCGACGCCGAACGGACGGTGTTGCGGAGACTCTCGGTGTTCTCGGGCGGGGCGAGCCTGGAGGCCGCCGAACGGGTCTGCGCGGGCGGCGGAGTCGAGCAGGAGCAGGTGCTGGAGTTGCTCACCGCGCTGACCGAGAAGTCGCTGCTGGTCGCCGAGGGCCGCGGCGCCCCGCGCTACCGCATGATCGGCACGATCAAGGAGTACGCCGGGCACCGGCTCGCGGAGGCGGGGGAGTCGGACCTGGCGCGCCATGCCCATCTCGCCCACTTCACCGAGCTCACCGAGACCGCCGAGCCGCGGCTGCGCCGCGCCGAGCAGGTGGAGTGGCTGGCCGCGCTCGAGGCCGAGCACGACAACATCGGTGCGGCGATGCGCGGCGCGCTCGCGGCGGGCGAGGCGTGGGCGGCGATGCGGCTCGCGGCGGGCGCGGGCTGGTACTGGTGGCTCGGCGGGCGCAGGACCGAGGGCCTGGAGCTGATCACCGCGGCCACCAGGACGCCCGGGGAGGTGCCCGACGACGTACGGGCCATGGTGTACGCGCTGATCGTGCACTTCGTGACCTCCGGGCGGGGCGACGAGCGCCAGGCCGCGGAGTGGATCCACGAGGCGCACCGGCTCAGCGGGCGCGGCCACCGCCACCCGGGGGTGAAGTTCATCGCGGTGCTGGAACGCATGCTGCACGCGCCCGAAGCCGGCCTGACCGCGTTCGCACCGCTGATGGACGACGAGGACCCCTGGGTGCGCGCGCTGGCCCGGTGGCACATGGGCAAGATGCGGATCGTGTTCGGGCGGGACGGGCGAGATGGCCGTAACGGGCAGGAGAATCAGGACGGCCCGACCGCGGAGGTCTACCTGGAGGCGGCGCTCGCCGAGTTCCGGGCGCTCGGCGAGCGGTACGGGATCTCGCTCGCCCTGACCGAGCTGGCCAACCTGCTCGCCGTACGCGGCGACTTCGCCGGTGCGTGCGAGCGCTACGAGCAGGCGATCGCGGTCGTCAGCGAGGTCGGTGCCCCCGAGGACGTCATCCGGATGCGGTCGCGGCAGGCGCAGCTGTACTGGCTGCTGGGCGACAAGGACGCCGGCGCGGCCGCCATCGCCGAGGCGCGGCGGTGCGCGGAGCGGGTCACCTGGCCGGAGGCGCTGGCCGAGCTGGCCTTCTCGAGGGCGGAACTCGCCCGGTGGGACGGCGACGCCGAGGAGGCGCACCGGCAACTCGGCCTCGCGACGGCCATGCTGGGCGACGAGGCGGAGCGCCCGGACATCCGCGCGGCGACGCACGATCTGCTCGGCTACCTCGCCGACGACCTCGGCGAGGTCCGGGCGCACCGCGCGGCGGCCTGCGCGGCGGCGTCCGAGGTGGGGCACGCGCTGCTGATCTCGCATGTGCTGGTCGGGGTCGCGGACCTGGCGCTGCGCCGCGACGAGCACGAGCAGGCCGCGCGGCTGCTCGGGGCGAGCGCGGGCGTACGCGGGTTGTGGGACCGCGCCCACCCGGACCTGGCCCGGATCGAGCGGGCCGCGCGGTGCCGCCTCGGCGACGCGAAGTTCGCCGAGGCGACCCGGGACGGGACGCGCACCAGCTGGTCCCATCTGGTCGAGGTCACGCTCGCTTCCTGAACGTGGCGATCGCCCATACGTACCCGACGAGCGCGAACCCGACGGACCAGGCGACGGCCGCGAACGCGTCGCCGGTCGACGGGTGGCCGCCCGACAGCAGCCCGCGCAGCGTCTCGATGATCGGGGTGAAGGGCTGGTACTCCGCGAACTGCCGCACACCGGTCCCCATCGTGTCCGCGGGCACGAACGCGCTGCTCAGGAACGGCAGCATGATCAGCGGCACGGTGGCCATGCCCGCCGACTCCACGGTCTTCGCGGCCAGGCCCATGGCGACCGTGAGCCAGCTGGTCGCGAAGGCGAGCAACAGCATGAGGCCGATCACGGCGAGCCACTGGAGGAAGCTCGCGTGCGGACGGAACCCCATCGCGAAGCCGACGCCGATGATGACCGCGTCGGCGATCAGACCGCGCACCGTGGTGGAGACGACATAACCGGCCAGTACGGCGCCGTGGGAGACATCCATGGCCTTGAACCGGTTGTTGATGCCCTTCGTCATGTCGCCGTTCACGGCCGCCGCGGTCGGGCCCAATCCGTATGTGATGGCCATGACGGTCAGGCCCGGTACGGCGTAATCGACGTACTCGCCCGTGACCTTGAAGGCGCCGCCGAAGACGTAGACGAACATCAGCATCATCACGACGGGAAACAGGACCGCCTGGAAGACCGTGACCGGATTCCTGACCGTGTGCTTGAAGTTGCGACGCAGCATGATCGCCGCGTCGCCGAATGACGTCGAGACAGTGCTCATTCCGCGATCGCCTCCGAGGTGGCGTGTGTGGCTTGTGTGTCTTGTGTGGTGTGGGTGGTGTCCGCGGCCTGTGTGGCGTGACCGGTCAGGGCGAAGAAGACGTCATCGAGGTCCGGTGTGTGCACCGAAAACTCCTCCGCGGTGATCGTCTGCTCATCGAGCTTGTCCAGCAGGGCCCGCAGCGACTTCGAGTCACCGCTGCTGGGCACCCGCAGGGTCAGCTCCTGGTCGTCCCGGGTGGACCCGGGCAGGGCCCCCGCCGCCACGTCGAGTTCGCGGAGACCGGCGAACCGGAGCCGGACATGGGTGCCGGGGACCTGGCGCTTGAGCTCCTCGGGGGTGCCCTGGGCGACCAGGCGGCCCTGGTCGAGCACCGCGATCCGGTCGGCGAGCTGGTCGGCCTCGTCGAGGTACTGGGTGGTGAGGAAGATGGTCGTGCCGTCGGCCACCAACTCGCGGACGATCCCCCACATCGCGCGCCTGCTGCGCGGGTCGAGACCGGTCGTCGGCTCGTCCAGGAAGATGATCCGCGGATTGCCGACCAGCGTCATCGCCAGGTCCAGCTTCCGGCGCATACCGCCGGAGTAGGTCGCCGCCATCTTGTCCGCCGACTCCACCAGGTCGAACCGCTCCAGCAGCCGCCCGACCACCTGGCCGCCGGAGCGCACGCGCTTCAGGTCCGCCATCAGCCGCAGGTTCTCCCGGCCCGACAGCAGCTCGTCCACCGCGGCGAACTGACCGGTCACGCCGATGACCGCGCGCACCTCCTTGATCCCGGTCACCACGTCGTGCCCGGCGACGCGCACCGTCCCGGCGTCGGCCTTCATCAATGTCGTCAGAACGTTCACCGTCGTCGTCTTGCCCGCCCCGTTCGGGCCGAGCATGGAAAAAACCGATCCCGCGGCGACCTCGAAGTCGATGCCGTCGAGCACGACTTTGTCGCCAAATCCCTTGCGCAGCCCTGAGACCGCTATCGCCGAACTCTTCATGCCCAACACGGTCCCGGCCGCGGCTGACACCCGCCTGTCACGCCCCTGACACGGCCACTGACATGGCGTTGTGTGGTCAGTACGCGAAGCGACTCACGGTCTCCGGGTGGATGACGAGCCGAATCTGCTCCGTGGCCAGGATCCCGGCGAGGTCATCGGCGCGGGCCGGGTCGTCGAGGTCCCAGTAGCGAGCGGCCAGGCGGGCGCACAGCTCGTGCGCTCCGTCGGACTCGACCGTGGTGCGGCCGGCGACCGACAGCCAGCGCTCGCGCTCACCCACGGGGGCGGCGACGACGATCGAGGCGCGGGGGTCGCGGCGCAGGCGCCGCACCTTGAGCGAGTCCGGGGCCGTGAACAGCTGGATCGTGCCCTCGGCAGTGGCCTCGAACCACACCGGCCGGGGCTGTGGCGGGACCGGCCCCTCGGCCACGGACAGGAACCCGTGCAGGGGGCGGCGGAGGAACTCGAGGTCCTGGGCGGTCAGCGAACTGGCGGCGGTGCTCATCACGGCCCTTCCGATAGGTGCGACAGCTGAGGGGAATGGCGGATAGGTGTGACAGGTGAGGGGAATGGCGGATAGGTGTGGCAGGTGAGGGGAATGGCGGAACAGGTGTTCCGGGGACGATGGAGGGCGATGGTCGAGCGGGTCGGTCAACCGCTGTCGGGGCGCCGCCACGCTCCCGCCGCCGCGGCCCGTACGACGTAGTCCTCGAAGGTCCGGGGCGCCCGTCCCAGCACGGTGGCGAGGTCATCGGTCGTCCCGGCGAGCAGCCCGCGTTCCATCAGTACGAACATCTCGGCGACGTGGTGGGCGTCCTCCTCGCTCAAGCCCTCCTCGACCAGCGTCGCGGCGTACTCGGCGGGGGAGACCTGCCGGTAGGTGAGGGGCCGCCCGGACGCACGGGAGATCAGCTCGACGGCCTCACCGAAGGTGAGCGCACGCGGTCCGGTCAGCTCGTAGACCCGTCCGGCGTGCCGACCGGGCTCGGTCAGCACCGCGGCCGCGGCGTCGGCGACGTCCTCGACGTCGATGAACGGCTCGGGCACCGCGTCGGCCGGGAGCGCCAGCTCCCCGGCGACCAGCGGGGCGTGGAAGACGTCCTCGTCGAAGTTCTGGGCGAAGTTCGACGGCCGCAGGACGGTCCACTCCAGAGCCGAGCCGCGCACGGCGTCCTCGGCCGAGCGCATGTCCAGTCCGAACGTGGAGTCGCCCCAGGTGTCGGCGCCGTGCCCGGAGAGCAGGACCAGCCGCCGCACCCCGGCGGCCTCGGCCCGGGCCACGAACTCGTGCACCGGGCCCGGCACGGGCGGGGCCACCACATAGGCGGTGGCGATACCTCGCAGGGCCGCGTCCCAGCCGCCGGGGTCGGACCAGTCGAACCGGGTCGGGCTCGACCGGGAGACGGCACGCACCGGCGTGCCGCCCAGCCGCAACCGGGCGACGACCCGCCGACCGGTCTTGCCGGTCGCGCCGAGGACGAGAGTGGTGTCGTTGCTCATGACACCGATTGAACACGGCCGACTCGGACGACCCCATAGGTGAAGAGCCGGATCACCTGTGTATTCGTCTAAACTCGCTGAGGTGGACGCGTTCAGTGATCTGATCCGTGGGGTGCGGGCCCACGGCTCGTTGTTCGGCAGCTCGACCCTGTCCCCGCCCTGGGCGCTCCACTTCGTGGACGGCGCGCCGCTGACCCTGTGCACCGTCCTCACCGGGTCGGGCTGGATCGTGCCGGAGCACCGTCCGCCCGAGCCGCTCCGCGCCCGCGAGACGATCGTCGTACGCGGCCCTGGGACGTTCACCTTCGTCGACGAGATCGGCACCCGCGCCGAACCGATCGCCTGCGGCGAGCACTGCGCCACGCCCGAGCAGGGCGGGACCAGGCACCGTATCGGCTGGCACGACGAGGGCGGGGAGACCGATGAGGACGGCAACGGTGCGACGACCCTGATCGTCGGCGCCTACCCCGTACGCGGCGAGATCAGCCGCCGACTGCTGGACGCGTTGCCCGTCGTGCTGCGCGTGGACGACGGGGGCACGGCCGACCCCGTGCTGGACCACCTCGCCGCCGAGGTCGCCGTCGACACACCGGGCCAGCAGGTCGTCCTCGACCGGCTGCTGGACTGGATGCTGGTCTGCACGCTGCGCGAGTGGTTCGACCGGCCCGGCGGCGAGCCCCCCGCCTGGTGGGCCGCCCAGCGGGACCCGGTGGTCGGCCGTGCGCTGCGCCTGCTGCACGCCGAACCGGCGGCACCCTGGACGGTCGCCGCGCTGGCCGAGCGCACCGGGGTGTCACGTTCGACGCTGGCCAAGAGGTTCGCCGACCTGGTCGGCGAACCCCCGCTGACCTACCTCACCCGCTGGCGCATGACGCTCGCGGCGGACCTCCTGGTCGAGCGGGAGGCCGCGACCGTCGCGGACGTCGCCCGCACCGTGGGCTACTCCGACCCGTTCGGTTTCAGCGCGGCGTTCAAACGGGTCCGAGGCGTCAACCCGAGCGACTTCCGCCGCACCGCGACCGTCACCTGAAAGCTCAGGGCACGAATGCACGGTTCGATATCACCGTGCGCACAACCGGTCCAATGCCGATTGGCTCTCATCGTCCGCGGCGCGGTAGATCAGCAGCCGTTGGTCCGGATCTTCAAGTGGCATCAGCACTTCGAATTGCAGTGCGAGCTCACCGACATCAGGGTGCCGTATCACCTTGTCCCCGCGGCCGTTGACCTTGACGTCCCGCTCGGCCCACAAACGCGCGAATTCCTCGTCATGAGTGGTGAATTCGGTGATGAGGTCGGTCAGCGCCTTGTCCTCCGGATGCGCGGCCCACGCGGCACGCAGATGGGCGATTCCCTCCCGTACGACGCGTTCGCGGTCGACGTAGAACTCGCGTATCCGCGGATGCATCAGACACAGCCACATCGCATTGCGCCTCCCCGGCGGGAGGGTGTCGAAATCCATGAGCAGCCTCGCCATTTCGCCGTTCCACGCCAGGATGTCGTAGCGGTGGTTCATCAGCATGGCCGGCAGCGGCGACAGGTCGGCGACCAGCCGGGACAGCGGCGGCACCGCGGCGGTGGTGGGCTTGTCGGCGTTGCGGGGGCGGCGCTGCCGGGCCAGGTCGAAGAGGTAGACGCGTTCGTCGGGGCCCAGGCGCAGCGCCCGGGACAGCGCCTCCACCACGTCCGCCGAGGGCCGCAGCCCGCGGCCCTGTTCCAGCCGCACGATGTAGTCGATGCTGACCCCGGCCAGTTCGGCGACCTCTTCGCGGCGCAGTCCCGGCGTCCGCCGGGACCGCCGACGCGACGGCAGGCCGAAATCGTCCGGGTTCAGGCGTTCGCGCCGGGTCCGTAGGAACGCGGCCAGCTCCTGTGTCGCGTCCACGGTGCGGGTCGTCATATCCGATCCAACAGCCAGGGTAGGACTCGTGTTCCCAGGAACTTCCTTCCCTTATCCCCGGCTCGCGGCGGTCACAGGCTTGTCTTCGGCAACGGAACACAAGCACAGGAGGACACGATGTCGCTCACCCTCGACACCTATCGGCTGCTGGGCCGCTCCGGGCTGCGGGTCTCACCGCTGGCGCTCGGCGCGGCGACCTTCGGCACCGAGTGGGGCTGGGGCGCCGAGCAGGACGAGGCGCGCAAGCTGTTCGACCTCTACGTCGAGCGCGGCGGCAACTTCATCGACACCGCCATCACCTACACCAATGGCAGTTCCGAACGCCTGCTGGGCGAATTCGCCCGCGACAACCGCGAGAGCCTGGTGCTGGCAACGAAATACACGACGCTGCGCCGCCCCGGCGATCCGAATTCCGGGGGCAGCCACCGCAAGAACCTGTTCGCGTCGGTGGAAACCAGTCTGCGGCAGCTGAAAACGGACTACATCGATCTGCTCTACCTGCACGTGTGGGATTTCATGACGCCGGTCGAGGAGATCCTGCGCGGCCTGGACGATCTGGTCCGGCAGGGCAAGGTCCTGTACGTGGCGATCTCCAACGCCCCGGCCTGGCAGGTGTCGCGCATGCAGACGATCGCCGACCTGCGAGGCTGGTCGCCGCTGGTCGCGCTGCAGATCGAATACAACCTGATCGAGCGCACCGGGGAACGTGACCTGATCCCCATGGCACGCGAGATGGGGTTGGGCGTGACGCCGTACTCGCCGCTGGCGGGCGGGGTGCTCACCGGCAAGTACAGCCGCGACGACCTGACCGCGACGAATGCCGCGGTCGACGACGGCACCCGCAAGAACTTCAACTTCGCCTTGGGCACGCTCACCGAACGTAACCTCGCCATTGCCGATGTCGTGAAGGAGGTGGCCCATGAGCTGGGCCGCACACCCGCCCAGGTCGGGCTGGCCTGGACCCTGCGGAACCCGGACGTGACGGCCCCGATCATCGGCGCCCGCACCCCCGCGCAGCTGGAGGACAACCTGGGCGCCCTGGAGGTCGACTTCACCGCCCCCCAACTGGCCCGCCTCGACGAGGCCGGCGCGATCGGACTCGGTATCCCGCACGACCTGCTCGCCAGCGACTTCGGTCGCACGCTGACCCGTGGCGACCTGAAGGTCGAAACCCGCCGCTGATACCCGATCCGGCTTTATCGGGTTTCGGTGGCCGGTGGCCGGTGGCCGGTGGCCGGTGGCCCGTGGCCCGTGGCTCGTGGGCGAGTCAGGAGTCACAGGATTCAGGAGTCGGCAGGCCGAGGCACGATGCTCACCGCGCGGTAGTCGTACCCGTCCTGTTTGAAGCCGGGGGCTTCCCACGTGAGGTCCACTCGCTGTCCGGGCGACAGCGTGCGGAAGCCGGTCACCTGAATGTCGGAGAAGTGGCCGAAGCAGCCGCCGGGAGTCTCGGGGGAATCGAGCACGCCCCACCCCTCCTCGTCGCTCCACTCGCGGACCGTCGCAATCACCATGGGATGGACACTAGGGGCTCGGTTCGGTCTCGTCTCCGTATTTATGCCGATGGTGACCCGTAGAAGCAGGTCCTGTCGTCCATCCGCAAAAGGCGCCCAGCGGGCAGCGGTGATTCCAGGGGCGCTTCAAGGGGGATGCCCGACCAGTCGATGTCGAACGGTCCGGCATCCGGAGCGTCCGGCACCCGGGCGATCAAGTCGTAGGTGGTGACGGGCCTGCCGGGCCGGTGTATCTCCAGCTCCAGTTTCATCATGTCTTCGAGGAACTCTCGTTCCAGGTCCCCGGTGTCCCGCAGGCACGCGTCGGCATCCGCGCGGGCGGCGGAGAGGGTCCCGAACAGCCGCCGCTCCTCGAACCAGTCGGAATGGGAGATGCGGCCCTGTTCACGCAGCACGGCGAAGCCGTAGGGGCGCCGGCTGACCGGATCGCCCGCCGCCCCGGCGGGCGGCGGCTCGGTCGGTGTCACCTCGAGCCGCTCAAGGCATTCATGGGCGGTGCCGTCCCAGGGATCCCTCCGCAACGCTTCCTCGTACGCGGTGACGGCACCCGCGCGGTCGCCGATCCAGGTGAGCGCATGCCCCAACTGCAAGGGGACCAAGGGATCGTCGGGGTCGGCGTCGAGTGCCGCCCGCGCTGCCGCGACGCTCTGTGCGGCGAGCGCGGCGGTGACGCCGTCCTCGTCCCACTCCATCTCGCCGAGCGGTGGCCCCTCGTCGTCCCAGTCCCACCCGGAATTGAGGTCGTGGTCCACATCCACGGCCAGCCGCAGCGCGAACGCGGCGATGGTGGAACGTCCGATGGCGATCGTGGCCGCGACCTCGACATCGCCGGTCGCCGGATCGCCGGGCGCTGCATCGCCGGGTGGTGCCGCCTGATCCGCGACCGAGTCGTAAAGGCCGCCCGCCTCGGCCAGCCGGCCGGCGATCTCCTCCGTACCGTCGTCGAACCAGAACCGCCGCCAGGAATCGGCGAGCGACTGCCCTGCCCGCACCAGGCGGACTCCCCCGTCGTCATCGACCATGGGGCGGCACGCTACCCCATCCGGGGAGGTGCGGCGCGGGCCCCGACGCTCGCGTAACTCCACCGGAGCCTCAGCGCTTTCGAAGCGCTTTCGCAATACGCCCCAGGGGTGTCCGGCGGATCTTGGCGCCTGCGGCGGGCTGCTCCCCTCCCCGCCCCTTCCCGGCACCTGACGATATGCGGCTCCGCCGCGTGCGGGGCTCCGCCCCAGACCCCGGGGTCCAGGGGCGAAGCCCCTGGTAACGGGAAGGGGCGGGGAGGGGAAAGATCCGCCGACCCGAGATCGTTCGCGGGCCCGATGCCGCGTTCCCGAGGCGGGAGCCACCATGCTGGTGGAGACCTGCGAAGAGGAGCGCATCATGTCGTACCCGGAATTCCTCGAATACCCCGAGCCCCGCTACCACGGTGACACGGGCGAGGTGAACGCGGCCTTTCGCCCGGCCAGTACCCCGCCCGACATCTCCTCGCCCGGTGGCGGCTCTACGCACTACCTCGCCACCAATGAGTCGACCGGCGGCGAATTCGGCCTGTACAAGGTGCAGTTGGGGGCGCGGGCCGCCGGAGCGAAGACCCACTTCCACAAGGCGATGTCGGAGTCCTTCTACATTCTCTCCGGCGAGCTGGAGCTCTACAACGGCGAGAGGTGGGTCACGGGCCGCGAGGGCGATTTCCTGTACGTACCGGTCGGCGGGCTGCACGCCTTCAAGAACGTGACCGATGAGCCCATGTCCATGCTCCTGCTCTTCTCCCCGGGCGCCCCGCGCGAGGAGTACTTCGAGCGGGTCGCGGAGATGTCTCAGCGCGGTGGCGAGGAACTCAAGCGCTTTCGGATCCGGCACGACAGCTATTTCGTGGAGGATTTCGAGCCCGAGGGGGAGTAGGGCCCCGCCACCCGGCGGCGCGGGCCCCGGCCAGCTGCCTCCCGTCCGCTCGGGCCAGGAACTCCAGCAGCAGGCCATCACCGCAGCCGAGGTCCAGTACGCGCCTGCTTCCGGCCACCCGGTCGCACAGGAGCTCATAGCTGGACCGGCCGTCCGGAGCGCGACCGCGGCCGAACGCTTCCGCGGTCACCGCCGGACGTTCAGCGTGGAACGCCCGCAGGAATGCCTCTTGCGATGCGGTAGTCGTCACTCACTCAACGTACGGCGATCACGCGGTCATTGGGCCCGCTCCTATTCGAAGAACTCGCTGAACACGCTGACCAGGTTGTGGGGCGCGTCGTCGCCGAACATGAGCTCGTCGCTGCCGACGCCCTCGGCGGCGACCTCGGCGCTGCGGGGGAACATGGCCCGCTCGTACTCGGCGAGCGCGGCCTCGACGTCGTCGGGGTGCGCGGCGAGGGCCTTGCCGAGTTCGGCGCCGTCGAGCATGGCCAGGTTGGCGCCCTCGCCGTTCGGCGCCGTGAGGTGGGCGGCGTCGCCGACCAGGGTCACCCCCGGCACCCGGTCCCGGTCCCATCGGTGCTCGATCGGCAGGGCGTAGTGGGGGCGCAGGACCGGCGGGGTGTCGCCGTCGGTGATCAGCGCGGCGAGTTCCGGCGCCCAGCCGTCGAACTCCCGCGCGATCCGCTCGGTGGCCGCGGCGGCATCGGCGAAGTCGATCGCGGCGAACCAGTCCAGCGGCCTGGGGAGCAAAACGTAGGTGTGCAGGGTGTCGCCGCTTTCCCGGTGCGCGTGGATCGCCCTGCCCGGCGCGTGCGCCATCATCGACCCGCCGCCGACCGCTTTGGCGGCGGCGGGGTGCCGGGTGTCGGCGTCGTACAGGTACGTCTCGACGAACGACAGGCCGGTGTACTCGGGTATGGCGGTGGACACCAGCGGCCGGACCCGCGACCACGCGCCGTCCGCACCGACCAGCAGATTCGTGGCGACGGTGCTGCCGTCGGCGAACGTCACCTCATGGCGGCCCTCGCCGAGGGCACGCGTCTCGCTGACCTTGTGCCCCCACCGGACGGTGCCGGCCGGGAGCGAGTCGAGCAGCATCTGTCGCAGCTCGCCGCGTTGCACCTCGGGGCGTCCACCCGTGCCGTCGTCGGCTTTCTCGAACAGGACGGTCCCCTCCCGGTCGAGCATCCGCATCGCCTGACGGCCCTCCAGGACCAGGCCGCGGAACTCCTCCATCAGGTCGGCCGCCCGCACAGCCAGTTGGCCGTTGTAGTCGTGGATGTCGAGCATCCCGCCCTGCGAACGCGCCATCGGGGAGGCCTCCGCCTCGTAGACGGTGGCCGGGATGCCGTGGACGTGCAGGACGCGGGCGAGCGTGAGGCCGCCGAGTCCGGCGCCGATGATCGTGACGGGAGTGCGCATCGTGACTACTCCTTCGTGAATCGAGACCGCCCGGTGTCAGCCCAGGCCGACCTCGCTGGTATGTCGTTCCATGACTGGAACGTCACTCCATCATGGAACGCTGCTCCATGATGGAACAACGCTCCATGTTGGAACGACGCTCCAGTCATGTCAAAATGGCCGCATGGCAACACGGGCACGCCGGTCACAGCGGCGCACAGAGGCGCTCTCCCGCGAGCGCATCGTCGAGGCCGCCGTCGAACTGCTCGACGCGGCCGGCGAGGGCGGGCTGACATTCCGGGCGCTGACCGAGCGCCTCGCCACCGGGCCCGGGGCGATCTATTGGCATGTGGCGAACAAGGATGAACTGCTCGACGCGGCGACCGGCGCGGTAGTGGCCGCCGCGTTGTCGCTCGATTCCACGGAACCCGCGGAACTCGCGGAACCCGCGGAACTCGCGGAACTCGCGGAACCCACGGAGCCTGTGGAACCCGCCGACCGAGCCGAGTCCGCCCAGTCGCCGGACTCGCCGCAGGACAAGATCCGCGCCATCGCGTTCGGCCTGTACGACGCGATCGAGGACCACCCGTGGCTCCCCACGCAGCTCGCCCTCCAGCTCTCCCGCAGCCCCTGGGGGTCGGTGACGCCGCGGATCTTCGAAAGCATCGGCCGGCAGGTCCGCGCGCTGGGCGTGCCCGAGGGCCACTGGTTCACGGCGGCCTCGGCGCTGGTGCACTACATCCTCGGCGCCACCGGCCAGAACGCCGCGAACAACGCGAGCGCCCGCACCCTCGCGCCCGACGTGGACCGCGCCGAGTTCCTCGGCGCCGCGTCGAAGGCCTGGGAGGGACTCGACCCCGACGACTACCCGTTCATCCGCGCCGTCGCGGCCCAGATGCGTGAGCACGACGACCGCGAGCAGTTCCTCGCCGGGATCGACCTCGTCCTCACCGGCATCACGGCTCTCCATCTGCCCAGCGAGCAGGATCGCACCACGCCACCCGCCACCTGAGCGGGGCGAGGACTCGAACACCCCTCCCAGGGATACGAAAACGCCCAGCGACGGGTCGACACCAGCGCGCCGCCGAGTCGGCGCTGGCCTGCCAGTCTCAACCCCTACACCCCGGTGCGGTGCACCAGGCCGTTCAGGATGAGGGCGAGGCCCGCCTCGAACGCCGACTCGTGATCGATCACCGGCCAGTCGGCCGGTAGATCCGCGGTGTCGCCGGGGTCGGTGTCCGCCTGCTCTTCCAGGACGCTGCCGACCGTGAAGCGGCTGGCGGCCAGCATGGCCATGTGCGCGTCCCGCTCGGGCACGCCGGAGGCGATGAGGAAGTCCATCTTGCGGCGGATCCGGTCGAGGTCGCCGGTGGGGGTGGTGCCGGCGTGGAGCCGTGCGCCGTCCCGGCGCATCAGCAGGGTGCGCCTGAAGCTGCGCGTGTTGTCCAGGAACCAGTCGCGCCAGTCGTCGCCGGGTGTCGGCAGGGGTGCGGTCGCATGGGGTGCCATCGCCGCCTCCGCCATGGCCGTGAGGAGGTCCTTCTTGGTGCGGAAGTGCCAGTACAGCGACGGCTGCTCGACGCCGAGTCGCTTCGCCAGCCGCCTCGTGCTGACGGCGTTCAGCCCGACCTCGTCGAGCAGGCCGAGCGCCTCGGCGATGACGGTCTCGCGGTTCATCTTGGTCACGTTGACAATCTATCGCCGATAGATGACTCTGGAAAGGAATCATTCACTGATAGATTTTGAGGTGATGGGGCATGGCGGAGAGATCGGGAACGCGGTCCCTGCGGGTCCTCGTCGCCGGTGGTGGGGTCGCGGGGCAGGCTCTGGCCTTCTGGCTCGCGCGGGGCGGCCACCGGGTGACCGTCGTCGAACGCTTTCCGGCGCTGCGGGCCACCGGGGCCCAGGTCGACCTCCGGGGGCAGGGCATCGAGGCCGTCAAGCGCATGGGGCTTCTCGACGCCGTCCGCGGCAAGCTCGTGGACGAGGCGGGCGTCGCCTTCGTCAACGTCCGCGGCAAGGCCAAGGCGACGATCATGGCCAACACCTCCGGAAAGGGCCGGCAGACCCTCACATCCGAGTACGAGATCATGCGCGGAGACCTGGTGCGCATCCTGCACGACGCGACGAAGGACGACGCCGAGTACGTTTTCGGCAAGAGTGTGGACGGCTTCGAGCAGGACGAACACAAGGTCGTCGCGCACTTCTCCGACGCGTCCTCCGGCGAATTCGACCTCCTGGTCGGCGCGGACGGGCAGGGATCACGCATCCGGCGAGCGGTTCTTCCGGCGGGCTTCGACCCGTACTGGCGGGTGGGCATCCACATGGCCTACTGGTTCGTCCCGCGCATCGCGTCCGACGGCAACATCCGGGACACCTGCATGGTCCCGGGGGGCCGCCAGATCATGCGCCGCAGCCACAACCCGACCGAGACCCAGGTGTACTTCGTGCTGCGGGAGGAATCCGAGGAAGCCTCGGCGATCCACGGCGCGCCCGTCGAGCGCCAGCAGGAGTTCTGGGCCGACAGGTTCCGCGACGCCGGATGGCAGACCGAGCGCTTCATCGAGGGCTTGAAGACGAGTCCGTTCTTCTACTCCCAGGAGATCGTCCAGGTCCGCACCGACACCTGGTCCAAGGGCCGCGTGGTCCTGGCCGGCGACGCCGCCCACTGCGCCTCCCCCTACAGCGGCATGGGCGTCTCCGGCGGCTTGGTCGGCGCACACGTCCTGGCCGGTGAGATCAACCGGCACCCAGGCGATCTGCCGACCGCGCTGGCGAACTACGACAGCGTGCTTCGGCCCTTCGTCAACGAGATCCAGGGCGAGGTGAATCCGCGCCTCCTGCGCCTGGGCATGCCAATGACCCAGCGCGCGATCGACGCCTTCCAGGCCACCACCGCGCTCGCCTGCTTCCTGCGCATACCCGACCTCGTCGCGCGCCTGTCAAAGGAGGACCGCGGCGGCAACTGGCGGCTCCCCGATAACCCGGCACCGATCGGCGCCGCCTGAAAGCGGCCCCGGCAGTACTCGGCCAACGCCGATGAACCGGTTCCGCCCGGTGGCCCGAGCCGGGCTCGCCCGCCGGATTTGGTTTCAATTGATACCGTATCGAACGAATGAATGGCTGTAATGTGTCCCCATGAGCGCCGATCTTCCTCACCACACCACCGCCTCGCGGGCGACCGGCCGTGCCGGGGACACCTCGCCCTTCGCGCTCGGCCTGCTGCTGCGTCGGGCGCACTGGCGGGCGGCGGCGGTGATGACCGAGGCGCTTCGGCCGCTCGGCATTGAGTTGCGGCATTTCGCCGTGCTGATCGTGCTGGTCGACCGCGGGCCCACGGTGCAGCGGGACCTGGCGGCGGCGACGGGGTCGGACAAGGCGGGGATCATGCGCGTGGTGGACGACCTGGAGCGCAAGGGGCTGGTCGAGCGCAAGGCCGTGCCGGGGGACCGGCGGGCGCGGGCGGTGGAGATCACGCCTCAGGGGCTTGAGCTCTTCGACGCGGCCCATGTGGCGGCCGAGCCGCTGGCCGGGCGGCTGGTCGGCGAGCTGGGGTCCGATGAGGCCGAGCGGCTGAAGGATCTGCTGACCCGGTTTGCCTATCCCGCGGAGGGCGGGGCGTAAGGGCGGTGTGCGGCGGCCCGCTTCGGGTGGAGCGGGCGGCGCCGTGTGGCGGCCTCGCCTGCGATGGAGTGGGTGGACGCCGGGTGACCGCCTCGGTTCGGTGAGGCGTCACACGGCGTCCATGGCCCGGGGGTTACATGACCAGCCGTCGGCCGGCGGCTACGCCGCCAGTCGCTCCGCGAGTTCCTTCGCCTTCGTGGTCGCGTCCTCGAAGGCGCGGTTGCGGGAGGCCTCGTACAGGGGGATCAGCTCGGACATGGCCGGGTTGCGCGGGGCCAGGGTGAGCTCCGGGACGATGAAGTCGAGGTCCAGGCCGAGGGTGCGGTGGAGGACGGCCTCCAGGTAGTTCTGTACGAAATCGAAGCCCTCGCGCGGGGTGCCCGGCGCGTAGGAGCCGCCGCGGCTGGCGACGACGATGGTCGGCGTGGACTGGGCGGAGGGGGACTCGCCCGCGGTGCGGCCGAGCAGGAGCACGTTGTCCAGCCATGTCTTGAGGGTCGACGGGACCGAGAAGTTGTGCATGGGGGCGCCGATCAGGATGGCGTCCGCCTGCTCCAGTTCCTCGATGAGCTTCTCGCGCGCGGCGAACGCCGCCGACTGCTCAGGGGTGCGCTCCGACGGCGCGGTGTAGCCGGCGGACCAGGCGTCGGCGGTGATGTGGGGGATGGGGTCGGCGGCGAGGTCGCGGTGGATCACCGTGCCCTCCGGGTGCTGCTCCTCCCATGCCGTACGGAAGGCGGCCGCGACCGAACGGGACGCGGACGCCTCGCCCGGAAGTACGGACGAGTCGATGTGCAACAGCGTGACCATGGACTTCTCCCATGAGTGCTCGATGATGGTTGAGAGTAAGATGGTATCGAATGATACTGTCGCGAGTGTAACGAAGGTGCGCGGTGAAGATACAGCGCCTCGAGCAGAGGGGAGATGGGCGATCTTGGACGTCTACGGAGCCGTCACGAGCCGACGGGCGGTGCGCGAATTCACCGACCGGCAGGTCCCGCGGGAAGCGCTGGAGCGGGTGCTGTCCGCCGCGGCTTGGGCGCCGTCCGGGTCGAACCTCCAGCCGTGGCACGCCTACGTGCTGACCGGCGGACCGCTGGCCGAGCTCAAGAAGCGCGCCGGTGAGCGGCTGGCCACGGGTGACGCCTGGGACGAGCCGGAGTACGAGCAGTACCCGTCCGCGCTGAAGTCCCCGTACCGCGAGCGCCGGGCCGCCTTCGGTGAGCAGCGCTACGGCGCGCTCGGGATTCCGCGCGAGGACCTGGAGGCGCGGCAGCGGGCCGCCTCCGCGAACTGGCAGTGCTTCGGCGCGCCCGCCGCCCTGTTCTGCTACATCGACCGCGACCTGGGCGGACCCCAGTGGTCCGACGTCGGCATGTTTCTGCAGACCGTCATGTTGCTGCTCCGCGCCGAGGGGCTGCACAGCTGTACGCAGATGGCGTGGGCGAAGTACCACAGGACCGTCGCGGAGATCGTGTCGCCGCCGGACGGGCTCATTCTGTTCTGCGGTATGTCGATCGGATACGAGGACGTCGCCGAGAGCCACCCCCGTACGGAGCGGGCGCCGCTCGGCGAGACGGTCAGGTTCGTCGACGGCCGCTGAGGGGCATCAGGCCCGCTGACGGCCTCAGATCTGCGGGGTGGTCAGCCATGCGCTGACGCGGGCCAGCGCGGTGGGGCCCGAGGCGGAGGCCACGTCCTGGGCCAGGTCGGCGATCGAGACCGTGCGCAGTGCCTCGCGCCAGGCCGCGTCCGCGCCGCCCATCACGCGGGCGATCGGGCACGGGGTGGTGCATGCCTCGGCCGGGGTGGCCAGCGGGCCCCGCTGGCGGATCTCCGTGCAGGTGAACGCCGGGCTGGGGCCGTCGACCGCCTCGACCACATCGAGCACGGTGATCGAGGCGGGCTCCCGGGTGAGGGTGTAGCCGCCCGCTTTGCCCTGGACCGAGCGGATGAGCCCGGCCCGGGAGAGCGCCTGTAGCTGTTTGGCCAGGTAGCTCGCCGAGACGTCGTGCAGTTCCGCCAGCTTGGTCGCGGGGACGGGCTCCTCGACGGATGTGAGCACGACGCAGCAGTGCAGGGCCCACTCGACTCCGCCGGACATCTTCACCCGCCCCACTCTAATCAGCCCGCCGATCAGCCCGCTTACTCGGACAAACTTGTGTCCGGGTATTTTCTCGGACAAGATGTATCCGAGTTTTGTGGGCGGCGCGGCCACGTGGTGGTTCATGCGCCGTATCCAGGCATGCAGGCATGCAGACATCCAGGCATCCAGGCATCCAGACATCCAGACAGGCGCCATGCGCACATGCGGGCGTCCATGCGCACCATTCCGACGGAAGGCAAGTCAAAGTCATGAAGTTCGCGGTCATCGGCGGTACCGGGCTGATCGGGTCCCAGGTCGTCAAGAATCTGAACGCCGCCGGGCACGAGGCGGTACCGCACGCGCTGTCCACCGGCGTCGACATCATCAGCGGTCAGGGGCTGGACGAGGCGGTGGCGGGAGCCGACGTCGTCGTCAACCTCACCAACTCCCCGACCTTCGACGAAGCCTCCCCGGCCTTCTTCAAGGCCTCGATGGACAACCTGCTGGCCGCGGCCCAGAAGGGCGGCGTCGGTCACTTCGTGATCCTCTCGATCGTCGGCGTGGACCAGGTGCCGGAGCTGGACTACTACCGGGCCAAGGCGCTCCAGGAGGAGATCCTCGCGGCCGGGCCGATCCCGTACTCGATCGTCCGGGCGACGCAGTTCATGGAGTTCATGGACGCCGTTCTGTCCTGGACCGCCGACGGCGACACCGTCCGGCTGCCCGCCACGCCGATCCAGCCGATCGCCGCCAAGGATGTGGCCGCGGCGGTGACGGAGGCCGCCGCGGGCGCCCCGCTGCGGGGCATTCGCAATGTCGCCGGGCCCGAGGTCTTCCCGCTGAACGAGCTGGGCCGGATCACCCTGGCCCAGAGGGGCGACCACCGCACCGTCGTCACCGACCCGGCCGCCGGGATGTTCGCCGTCGTCCAGGGGGACGTCCTCACGGACACGGGTGCCCAACTGGCCCCCACCCGTTACGTCGACTGGCTCTCCTGACCCGCGCGCGGCGACCCGCGCCGCACCCACGCTGCACCCGTGCGCCGCACCCACGCTGCACCCGTGCGCGGCACCCGTGCGGCGACCCGCGCGCGGCCTGGAGCAGCTGAGCCTCCGCCCGCCCGGCGTTACGGCCCCGGCGGGCGGGGCTCGATGTTGTGGTTGAGCCGGAAGACATTGTCCGGGTCGTACTGGGCCTTCACGGCGGCCAGCCGGCGGTAGTTCTCCGCGCCGAATCCCGCGACGACCCGGTCCCGGCCCTCCCTGCCGATGAAGTTGAGGTAGACCGCGCCATGGGACCACGGCCGGACGTCGGCTCGGGTGTCATGGGCCCATTGCCGGGCCCGGGCGTCGTCGGCCGGGTCGTCCCACAGGCCGAAGGGGTGCACGATCCACGACGACGCGCGCCACGGCAGCGGAAACTCGGAGGGCCCCTCGGTCACCGCCCCACCCTGCGGGAACAGCACATGCTGGGAGGGGGAGGGGACGATCATGTCGGAGGCGCGGCGGCAGAAGCGGTCCACGGCCTGGTCGGGGAAGGAGTCGAGATATTCGGCCGACCAGTAGTTCCGGTAGCCGGGCGGGTCGTCGAGCAGGCGCTGGAGGTCCGGGTAGGGCAGCTCGGTGATCATCTCCGCGTCGTGGCCCAGGTGCAGCAGGGGAGCGGCGAGGCCGCGGGCCTGCTCCTCGTGGCCGATGTAGGTGATGAGCACCGCGCAGACGAGGGCCCCGACCATGTCCTCGGGAACGAACTCCTCGGGCGGGCCCGTGCAGTAGAGCAGCCCACCGCCGATCCGGTCCGGCGCGGACTCGAGGAAGTCGCGGTAGGCGCGCACCACCGTCGGGCCCGCTTCGGGGCGCCACAGCAGCAGCATCGCCGTCATGGCGGTGAGCGGATGCAGGCGGAGGGTGAAGGCGGTGGCCACGCCGAAATTGCCGCCACCGCCATGGAGGGCCCAGAAGAGCTCGGGGTGCTCCTCCTCGTCGATGTGGAGTCGCTCGCCCTGCGCCGTGACGAGGTCCACGGCCAGGAGGTTGTCGCAGGCCAGCCCGAAGGCGCGGTCCAGCCAGCCCGCGCCACCGCCCAGCACGAACCCGCCGACCCCGGTGGTGGAGACCCGGCCTCCGGTCGTCGCCAGACCGTAGGCCTGCGTCCCCCGGTCGAGCTCGCTCATGATCGCCCCGCCGCCGACCCGCGCCGTACGGGCGCCGGGGTCGACCGTCACCGCGTTCATCCCGCGCAGATCGATGACGAGACCGCCGTCGACGATCGACATTCCGGCCACGCTGTGTCCGCCGCCGCGGACCGCGATCGGCAGGTCATGATCGCGGGCGAAGCGGATCGCGCGGGCGACGTCCTCCTCGTTCTCGCACCGCGCGATGGCGGCCGGGCGCCGGTCGATCATCGCGTTGAAGATCCCGCGGGCCTCGTCATAGCCCGCGCCGTCGCCCGGCGTGATCACCTCACCGACCAGCCGCTCGCCGAGGTCGGTGAGGTCGGCGAGGTTGGTGAGGGCTGTGCCATTGATGCCACCGGGTGCCATGGGGCCCACTTCCCGGAGTGAGGGTCAGTGAGGGCCGGACATCGCGCTCCCCCTGCCGACCCGATCGTCAGTCATCCCCCAATCCCCATCGTAAGGAGCGGTCCGGTCCGAGGCGCGCCGAGAACGGCGCTCAGCGGGTCCCGATGGGTTCGGTGAGTGAGCGTACGAGTGTCGTCTCCAGCGGCGTGGTGAGTTCGGCGGGCAGCCGTTCCCAGTGGCGCCGGGCCCCGAGCTCCTGGCGGAGCCACCGTGTCCATCGGTTCAGCGCCGGCGTGATGTCACCGCGGACGGCGAGGACGATATCGGTGTCCGAGCAACTGATCACGGAGGCGGGTGCGGTCCTCGATGGTGAACATCACGGTTCTCTCCTTCGCCGCCCGGCTGGGGACCCCCGAGGCTTCGGGGGCGACGGCGGGTGCGGTCGTTGCCCGTGCCGTTGAGGGGGAGCAGGGACTCCAGGGTGGCGCCCCGCACCCAGGCGCCGAGGAGGTTCCGGTGCAGGGCGAGGATCTCGTGCTTCATCGCGAGCTTCTCCGCCTCCCGTGTGAAGGCGCAGGTGGCGACGAACACCGCGACATCCGCGCCGTGTTCGGCCTTCGCCGTACCGAGGAACTTCTGCATATCGCCGCTCGGCACGGTGCGATGGGGTGCGTAGTGCTTGCACTGGATCACCAGCAGGCGGCCGTCCGGCATGCGGCCGATGACGTCCGCGCCCAGGTCGCCCGACCTCCCGGAGACGACCACCTGGGTGCAGCCGTCCCGGCGGCACAGCTCCGCGACGTAACTCTCGAACCGCTGCCACGTCATGGCGTCCACCTCGGCCATGGACCGCTCACGTGCCGCGTTCTCCTGCTCGGTCTGCCAGGCCCGGTGTCGCGTCACGGTGCGCAGACGCGTTTTCCACAGCCACCAGCCGATGGTGCCGAGCAGGCCGGCGAGGACCACCCCGAGGACGTACGGCCATACCGTCCTCCAGGTCAGGGCCAGCACGAGGGCCGCCGCCGCGCCGCCGCTCCAGGCCGTGCGGCGCAGCCGTGCCCTCGCCCGCCGTAATGCCGCTTTACGCCGTCGTCGCTGTCGCTGTCGCTGCCGCCCTCGTACGGTCATTGATCGCGCCCCCCTGTCGGCTCGTTTCCCTTCCCCCCCCCGCAGTGTCGGGAGCGGCGGGACGCCCCCGCAAGAGCGCCCCTCGCGCAGCGGCCGGGTCTGCCATGGGCGAATCTGCTGCGGGCCGAGATTCCTTACGGAGCAGGCGAATTGGGTCGATGGTGAAAGGACCGCGGCGGTGTGGGTCGCGGTATTCACAGGGAGGTCCGATGGGAACATTCACCACCGGCTGGGAGCCGGCGATGAGTCCGCGAGCCACGGAGGGGGATACGGCACCCACGCGGTTCGACGATCACCTCGCCGCGCAGCTGCTGACCCAGCGCATCGTCTTTCTCGGCACACAGGTGGACGAGGTGTCCGCGAACCGGGTGTGCGCGCAGATGCTGCTGCTCTCGGCGGAGGATCCGCGGTCGGACATCAGCCTCTACGTCAACAGCCCGGGCGGTTCGGTGACGGCGGGGCTGGCGATCTACGACACGATGCGGCTGATTCCGAACGACGTCTCCACGCTCGTCATGGGATTCGCCGCGAGCATGGGGCAGTTTCTGCTCACCGTGGGCACGACCGGAAAGCGCTACGCGCTGCCGAATTCCCGCATCATGATGCATCAGCCGTCCGCCGGTATCGGGGGGAGCACGGCCGATATCGCGATTCAGGCCGAGAATCTGGAATTCATGAAGCGGTCGATCGAGCGGATCACCGCGGAGCACACCGGACAGAGCGTGGAGACCATTTCGCGCGACGGCGACCGCGACCGGTGGTTCACACCGGAGCAGGCGAAGGAGTACGGAATGGTCGACCGGGTCGTGGCGTCGCTCGCGGACGTACGGCCCGCCGGTACGCGGCGCAGGATGGGGATCTGACATGGCGCAGTACACGATTCCGACGGTCGTCGAGCGCACCACGCAGGGGGAGCGGGCGTACGACATCTACAGCCGGCTGCTGTCCGAGCGGATCATCTTCCTCGGTACGGAGATCGACGACGGCGTCGCCAACGTCGTCATCGCGCAGCTGCTCCACCTCGAATCGTCGAGCCCGGAGCAGGAGGTCTCGATCTACATCAACTCACCGGGTGGCTCGTTCACCTCGCTGATGGCGATCTACGACACGATGACGTTCGTGTCCGCGCCCATCTCCACGTTCTGCGTGGGGCAGGCGGCCTCGACCGCGGCGGTGCTGCTGGCCGGGGGAGACCCCGGGCGGCGGTTCGCGCTGGAGCACGCCCGGGTGCTGCTGGGGCAGCCGGTGAGCGGGGGTCAGCAGGGGACGGTCTCGGACCTCAGTCTGCAGGCCAAGGAGATGCTTCGGATCCGCTCGCAGGTCGAGGAGGTGCTGGCCCGCCATACGCCCCACGACGCCGCCACGCTCCGCGCCGATATGGACCGCGACAAGGTCTTCACGGCGGAGGAGGCGGTGGCGTACGGGCTCGCCGACGAGGTGCTGAGCCGGCGGATGGCCCGGGGATTCTGAGGGCTCGGTGACTCGGTGACTCGGTGACTCGAGGGCTCGGTGGCTCAGGCGGCCAGGCGTACGTCGCCCTGCCGCCCCGCGTGCCGGGCCCCGCGGTCCACGACGGAGGCGGGGGAGGTGACGGACGTGACGGACGTGACGGACGTGGCGGAGGTGACGGACGTGAGGGACGTGACCGACATCGCCGCGCCGTCGCGCCGCCGCGGCCCGGAGACGAGCCGGATCAGCTCGCCCTGGGCCATCGCGAGAAGGTCGGCCAGGCCCAGGCCGAGTGCGCGGGCGGCGGCCGCGAGAACCTCGGACGACGCCTCCTTGCGGCCCCGTTCGAGCTCGGAGAGGTACGGCATCGAGATCCGCGCCGCCTCGGCCACGTCCTTGAGCGTGCGCTGCTGAGCGAGGCGCTCGCGCCGCAGCACGCCACCGACGACATCCCGCCACAAGGGCTCCTTCACCGGCTCCCGGCCGGGCCGCTCCGGTCCGCCGGGAGCACCCGGGGCGCCCGGAACGGCGGGGGATGCCGGGGCGGGGGCGGCCGTGGGGGATCCGGCCCCGGCGGTGGCTCCCGACCGGGGCGCCGGGTCCGCGGTGGCCGGACGCAGGGGAATGACGCGGGCTCGGTTCGACGCGTGGCTGCTCACCCCCTCAGGGTAGGAGCGTCGCGCCCGACGGGAAGGGGACAACGCTCTGCCCTTGGCGAATCGCTCAGGCGTTCGGTGCGGGGCGGGTGGCGCGAACCGGCCCGCGCGCACCCCGCGCATCCCCGGCGAGGAGCCCCGTTGTCAGTGCCGGGCCCTAGCGTATGGCTGTCCTTATTCACGCTTGCTGGGCTGCTTGCGTAACTCGGACACGGCGGGGGCCGGACCCAACAGCGCGGGTCCGGCCCCCGGCGGAAAGTCGGCTCGCTCGCCCGGGGGCACGGGGCCGGGTCAGGAGGTGATCCGCAGCTCCGGCGGATAGCCGGTCCAGCGCAGTGGCGCGGGCAGGTGCGCCATGTCGTTGGAGAAGAGCACCGAGGGCGGCCGGCCGGGCGGGGGACAGCGGATGACGGTCAGCGCCGCGTTGCACTGGTTGAGGCCGAGCCAGCGCCACTTCGGGGCGTCGAGCACGGCCCGGACCAGCCAGCCGATGAGGAAGTTGTGCGTGACGACCAGCTCATGGCGGTCCTCGGGGCCGTCCACCGGGCCCGTGAAGCGCTCCTCGGCGGCACGGGCCAGCAGCGGGCCGCGGGCGCGCTCTTCGGGTGGGAAGCGATGGACGAATTCGAGCAGGAAGTCGGCGGAATCGGCGGGCAGTTCGTCGCGCCGGGGCGTGTACGGCACATAGTCCCCGGCCGGTTCGCAGACATGGGCCGGTACGCCGTCGAGTTGGTCGCCGATCAGCCGGGCGGTCTCGGCCGCCCGGGGCAGCGGGCCGTGGTGGATCGCCGACAGCGGAACGCCCCGGAGCCGCTCGCCGAGCAGCGTGGCCTGGCGGCGGCCGGTGGGCGTGAGCCCGCCTTCGTCCGGCGTGGCCTCGCCATGGCGGGTCAGATAGAGATAGCGGGTGGCGTGGGGCGTGGGGGTTGGGTGAGTCGTTTGGGTCGCGGTCATGGTCCCTGTCCGTCGAGAGTCGTTGGAAGGGACGGCCGGTGGCGGGTGGCGGGTTCCGGCGGCGCCCGATTGTTCCGGCGGTGCCCGAGGCCACGTCCGGCGGCGCAGCGGTACGGCCCGCTAGCGCCTGTCCGGGGATCTGCGGTCGCCCTCGGGTGGGTGGGGCTCGTCCGGGGTCAGGCGGAAGACCACGTCGGCCAGCTGGGCGCAGACGCGTTCGATCTGGCGGCGGGTGGTGTTGCGTTCGGTGATGATCGCGGACAGGAGCAGGGCCGTCAGGGCCGTCGAGCCGTTGAACGCCTGGAGGGTGACCATCCGGGCCGGGAGCGAGTGGTGGGAGAACGGGCCGGTGCCCTTCGCCGTCGAGGCGATCGCGAGGACCGTGACGATGAGCGAGCACGGGGCGGCGCCCGCGAGCTGGAAGCGCAGGGCGGCCCAGATCAGGAACGGGAAGACGAGGAAGAGCAGGCTGACGTCCGTCCGCATGGCCACCAGCGCGACGGCCGCCGTGCCCAGCAGCAGGGCCACCGCCTCCAGCAGGCGGTACGGGCCGACGCCGCGCGGGAGCCGGGCGCGGCGGAGCACCAGCAGTACGGGGGTGATCACCAGGACGCCCATCGCGTCGCCCGTCCACCACACCGACCAGGCGGTCCAGAAGTCAGCCGCCGCGAGCGCGCCCGACAGCAGGAGCGCGGCGGTGCCCACCGTGGCGCTGATCAGCATGCCCGCCAGCGCGCCGAGGAAGACCAGGACCAGCGCGTCCCGCAGCCGGTCCACGGCGGGCCGGAAGTCCGCGCGTCGCAGCAGCAGATACGAGCAGACCGGGGCCAGGGTGTTGCCCGCCACGATCGCGAGGACGGCCAGGGGGGACGGGCCGATGGGGGCGTTGACCGCTACGGCGCCGAGGGCGACGCCCGGCCAGGCCATCGGGCCCAGCGTCAGCAGACAGGCCAGGGCGATGCCGGTCGGCGGCCACAGCGGGGTGACCTGACCGCGCACCAGCTCCTGGAGCAGTCCGATCCTGGCGCCCGCGTAGTAGAGGGCGGCGACGGTCACGAGCCGCAGCGCGGTGGCGCCGTGGCGCCGGAGGCCGTTGTTCCGCCGGATCCCCATGTCGCGCGCCACAGCCGCCATCAGACTACGGGCGCCCTCGGACGGCGCGGCTGACACGCGGCCACCGGGGCCGGGCTCGCCCGTACGCAGCACAGAGAGCCCCCACAGCCGCGCCCGTACGACTCACCCGGGAACAATTTCACGGCTTGACTTAAGGCTCGTATTGACACCGGAATCCCATGGTCATACCGTCCTCAAAGCCGCGGTACAGACCAACCAACTCGCCGGTGACAAGGGCTCGTTGGCACGCGCGGCGCCCGCCCTGTGACCGCACCGGGGCGCTCTTCCCCACCCCCACGAGGAGAGGCTTCCGTGATGCGAAGACCGGCACGATCCGCGAAACGCCCCGGGCTCCCACGAGCGCTCAGGCTCCCAAGAGCGCTCAGGCCCCGAAGAGCCCCCAAGTCCCGGAGAACCGCTCTGCTCGCCGTCTTCGCCCTGCTCACCGCCCTCTGCGGCGCCCTGGCGACGGCCCCCGGAGCGAGCGCCAAGGCCGCGGCGCTGCCGACGGGCTGGGCCACCGCCGTCAACAAGGGCAGCGGCAAGTGCGTGGACGCGCGCGGCGCGGCGACGGTGAACGGCACCGCCGTCCAGCAGTACGGGTGCAACAACTCCGCCGCCCAGCTGTGGAAGTTCGAGGCCACGGGCGACGGCTACATCCGCGTCGACAGCCGCAACGACGCCGCTCAGGCGTGGGACGTGACGGACGTGTCCACCGCCGACGGCGCCGCCGTCCAGCTGTGGACCTACGGCGGCGGCGACAACCAGCAGTGGCAGGCCGTGGACGAGGGCGGCGGGGCGTATCACTTCGTCAACCGGCACAGCGGCAAGTGCCTCGACGTGCCCAGCGCCTCCACGCAGGACGGGACGCAGCTCCAGCAGTACGCGTGCAACGGCAGCGCCGCCCAGTCCTTCCAGGTGGCCGAGGTCCCCGGCGACCCGGGCGGCCCCGACCTCGGCCCGAACGTCGCCGTCTTCGATCCGACGATGCCCGCGTCGACCATCCAGAGCCGGCTGAACTCCATCTTCCAGCAGCAGGAGCGGAACCAGTTCGGCTCCAACCGCTATGCGGTGCTCTTCAAGCCGGGTACCTACAGCGCCGACGTCAACGTGGGCTTCTACACGCAGGTGCTGGGCCTGGGGATGTCACCGGACGATGTGACCGTCAACGGCGCGGTGCACGCCGAGGCCGACTGGTTCCAGGGGAACGCCACGCAGAACTTCTGGCGCGGCGCGGAGAACCTGTCCGTGACCCCCGCCTCGGGCACCGACCGCTGGGCGGTTTCCCAGGCCGCGCCGTACCGCCGGATGCATGTCCGCGGTTCGCTCCAGCTCGATGACGGGGGCTGGTCCAGCGGTGGATTCATGGCCGATACGAAGATCGACGGCCAGGTGCGCTCCGGCTCGCAGCAGCAGTGGCTCTCCCGGAACACCCAGTGGGGAAGCTGGTCCGGATCGAACTGGAACATGGTGTTCGTGGGGGCCGTCAACGCGCCCTCGGGGAACTTCCCCAATCCGCCCTTCACGGTGGTGAACCAGACCCCGACCGTCCGGGAGAAGCCCTTCCTCTACGTGGACCAGGCGGGCGCCTACAAGGTCTTCGTGCCCGCGACGCGGTCGAATTCCCAGGGCACCACCTGGGCCGGTGGCGCTCCGGCGGGGTCGTCGCTGCCCATCGACCAGTTCTTCATCGCCAAGCCCGGGGTCTCCGCGTCGGCCATCAACGCCGCGCTCGCCCAGGGCAAGCATCTGCTGTTCACCCCGGGGGTCTACCACCTCAGTGAGACGCTGAGGGTGACCCGGCCCGACACGGTCGTCCTCGGCCTCGGGCTCGCCACCCTCGTCCCCGACAACGGCGTGACCGCGATGTCGGTCGCCGATGTGGACGGGGTCAAGGTCGCGGGGCTGCTGTTCGACGCCGGTCCGGTGAACTCCGCCACGCTGATGGAGGTGGGCCCGAGCGGGGCCGGCGGGAAGCACGCGGCGAATCCGACGTCCCTGCACGATGTGTTCTTCCGCGTCGGCGGGGCCGGGGTCGGCAAGGCGTCCAGGAGCCTGGTGGTCAACAGCTCGAATGTGATCGGCGACCATCTGTGGATCTGGCGGGCCGACCACGGTGACGGCGTCGGCTGGAACACCAACACCGCCGCCAACGGTCTGACCGTCAACGGTGACGACGTCACCATGTACGGCCTGTTCGTCGAGCACTATCAGCAGTACCAGACGATCTGGAACGGCAACGGCGGACGGACGTACTTCTACCAGAACGAAATGCCCTATGACCCGCCCGACCAGGGCGCCTGGACGAACGGGAACACCCAGGGCTACGCCGCCTACAAGGTGGGGCCGAACGTCACCGGCCATGAGGCGTGGGGTCTTGGCAGCTACTGCTACTTCAACGTGAATCCCGGTGTTGTCGCGGCCCGCGCCTTCGAGGTCCCCGACACCCCGGGCGTCCGCTTCCACCACATGGTCACCGTCTCGCTCGGCGGCACCGGCACCATCAGCCACGTCATCAACAACACGGGCGGGCCATCCAATTCCGGCAACAACGTGGCGAACCTCGTGAACTATCCGTAGCACCCCCGCCACACGGACGACCCCGCGCCCGCGATACGACCCCTCCCCGGGTCGTATCGCGGGCACGCATATGCGCATCGGGCTTGCCCACCCGAAGCGGGAGACGTCACCGTTGTCCCTCACGGGCACGCGCCGCGCGCCCGTATTCGACTGGGACCGGAGGTGCCATGGGACCGATCGTTCCACCCCTCGTTCCACCGTACGAAACCGTCGGCGACGGGCCGCACCATGTGATGGCGGTGCACGGCTGGTTCTCGGACCGGGCCGCGTACGCCGCGATGCTGCCGCACGTCGACCGGCGCGGATTCACCTATGTGCTGCCCGACCTGCGCGGCTACGGCGAGGCGCGCGACATTCCCGGCGCGTACACCACCGGCGAGGCCGGGGGCGATCTGCTCGCGCTCGCCGATCACCTCGGCTGGGAGCGGTTCTCGCTCATCGGCCACTCGATGGGCGCGGCCGTCGTCCAGCGCGTCGTGGCGGCCGCCCCGGACCGGGTCCGCCGGCTGGTCGGGGTCGCGCCGGTGCCGGCCAGCGGGGTGCCGATGGAGGGCGAGCAGTGGCAGCTGTTCGCGGCCGCCGCCGACCGCCCGGAGAACCGCCGGGAGATCATCGACCGCACCACCGGTGGCCGCCACCCGGCCGCCTGGCTGGATCTGATGGTGCGGCACTCACTGGAGCACAGCGACCCCAAGGCGCTCCGCGCATGGCTGGACTCCTGGGCGCTGGAGGACTTCCACGAGGACATAGCCGGTGCCCAGGTGCCGGTCCGGATCGTGGTCGGCGCCCACGACCCCGCGCTCACGGCGGAGGTGATGCGGCAGACCTGGCTGCGCTGGTACGTCAACGCCGAGCTGGTGGAGCTGGAGTACGCCGGGCACTACCCCGCCGATGAGACACCGCAGGAACTCGTACGGGCCGTGGAGGACTTCATCACGGCCGACGCGTAGCCGCCGGTGCTGAGTCGGAGGCGGGCCCGGACGGATCGCCGGAGGGCGAGGGGGAGGCCGGTGCGGAGGGTGCGGCGGAGGCACCGCTGGTGTGCTTCCCCTCGCTCCGCCGGTACTTCTCCTCGCTCTCCTGGTACTTGGGCAGCAGCTCCTTCAAGATCTTGTCGACATACTCCCGCGTCTCGAGGATCTTCGGGATGCCGCGCGCCCGGAGCACCGCGTTCGGCCCCGCGTTGTACGCCGCGAGCGCGAGCCGGGTCGCCCCGAGCCCGGCCTTGCCGCCCGGGACCGCCTTGACCACCTCGTACAGATGGCACATGTAGCGGGCCTGTGAGGGGATGGCGTCGCGGGGCTCCCAGACGTCCGCTTTGCCGTCGCCATCGCCGTCCTTGCCCCACTCCTTCCAGGTGACCGGGGAGAACTGCGAAATGCCCTGGGCGTGCCCGGAGTCCGCGTCCCGGCGCCAGCCGCTCTCCGCGTCGATCTGGGCGGCCAGCAGCGGCACGCTCAGCGGGGAGCAGGTGCGGACCGCCGCCTCCACGACGGGGCGCCTGGCATCGGGGATCACCGGCAGCTCGGGCTCCGAGGGCTCGGTGAGATGCCGTACGACCAGGACCGCGGCGACGACCAGGGCGAGGCCGGCGAGGAACGCGGCGACCATCCCGGCGGCGCGGGTCAGCATGCCGCAACCGGCACGATGGGGGTACGCATGCAGGGACCGTAGCCGGTATCGCGGGCCGATAAGTAATCGTTCGCCGACACGGCCCTACCGTGCCTGGTGGGCGCCGGGCAGCGGCTGCCCGGCCGGACCCGCGGGGAGCGGACCCGTCTCACCCCCAACCGGACGTTTCATCACATACGCCGCACCGGCGCCCGCCCCGAACAGCGCGAGCACCGAGACCGCCGTGCCGAGCCAGGTGGCGCCGAGCCACTGGCCGCCGACATAGCCGAGGGCCACGCTGTACGCCGCCCAGGCGAGCCCGGCCACCGCCGACCACGGCAGGAATTCCTTCACCCTCCGGTGTGCCGCGCCCGCGCTCAGGCTGACGACCGAGCGTCCCGCGGGCGCGAAGCGGGCTATCACCACGAGCGGGCCGCCGCCGCGCACCAGCGCGGTGCCCAACTTCTCCTGGGCGGAGGTGAGTCGGCGGGAGCGGGCGATGGCGCGGTCGAGCCGGTCGCTGCCGCGCCAGGCCAGCCGGTAGGCGACCATGTCCCCGAGGACGGAGGCGGTCGCGGCGCACAGCACCAGCGCGAACATGGCGGGGAAGTCGGCCGCGCCGGCCTGGCGCACCACGCCGACGGCGTCAACGGTGGTGCCGGCGGCCGCGGTGGCGGCGGTGATGACCAGAACCCCACTGGGCAGAACGGGCAGGAAGACATCGAGCAGGACGGATGCCCCGATCACCACATAGATCCATGGGGTGTTGGTCAGCGACCCCAAATGTTCCAACAACGTACTACTCCCGATCCCGGTCCCCCCGCTGCGCATGTCGCCGGGAAGCGGCAGGCGTCAGCCTGTTACAGCCATACAGCGTACGCCTGTGACTGAAGAGGATATCGGTAAGGGGTGTGATGATGTTGTTCGAATCACGCCATGCGGGGCGTTCGGCCCCGCATGGCGTGATGGGTGACGTGATGTCGAATGCGCGGAACTGACGGCTGGACGAGGGTGACGTCCGGCTGCCGTCCGTCCGGTCGCGGTCCGTCAGACCCGGGACGGCTCGGGCCGCGCCTCCGGCGTCGCCTCGCTCGCGCGGGGCGAGCCGAATATCCGGTCCAGTGCCCAGGGGCCGGGGCCGGTGAAGACGATCAGCAGCAGGGTCCAGCAGAACATCGCGGCGGGCTCGCCACCGTTCTGGATGGGCCACAGCTTCTCGGGCTGGTGCTCGTGGAAGTACGCGTAGGCCATCGAGCCCGAGGAGATGAAGGCCGCGCTGCGGCTGCCGACGCCGAGCATCACCAGCGCGCCGCCGACGAGCTGGATGACGGCCGCGTACCAGCCCGGCCAGGTGCCGGCCTCGATGGTCTTGCCGGTGCCCATCATGCCGCCGAACCAGCCGAGCAGCGACGAGGCGCCGTGGCAGAAGAAGAGCAGTCCGACGACGATGCGGAAGAGGGAGAGGACATACGGTCTGGCGCTGTCGAGCGCCTCACCGAGGGTGCGGGGGGTGGGGGAAGAAGGCATGGGAGGGAAGCTCCTTGCTCCTGGGGACGGGGAACAGCGGAACGCCAGGTTAGGTTCCCCTCACCTTTTGTTGCAAGTTCAAGTTCCTGCCAATCCGGGTGCCCCGGAAGCCCCTTCCCGACCCCCTGAACCCGCTCCTCAGAGCCCCACGGCGCACATCGGGGCACCTTCCTGTCGGGGCTCTCGCGCGGTCGTCACGCGCAGCACCGCCCGTGCCACGGCGTCCGTGTCGCAGAGGGTGACGGAGTTCACGCCCGGCCGCGCGCCCGCGGCCGTCACCCAGTGGACCCCCTCGGTCGGCACCCCGAGGGCGAACCGCCGCGGATGCGGGCGGCCCTGGGCGTCCACCAGCCGGTAGGGGGCGGTGGTGACATCGAGGCCGCCGGTCTCATAGCCCTCCACCCGGTGCGGGCGGCCCTGCCCGGTCTCCAGCAGATGGATCAGCAACTCATCGGCGGTCCGGCGCACATCGGGCTCCGGCAGCCGCGCCTCGATCAGGGTCGTGGCCGCCACCGGCGGACCCGGCACCTCGGCCGACCGCGCGGCGAAACCGGCCTCGCCTCCCCCTTGGTCTGGACTTTCCAAGGTCAGTTCAAGCCGTGGGCCGAGGACGTCCAGGACGCCCGCCTCGATCAGCGCGGCCATCTCCTCGATCCGGCGGCGCGGCGGGCCGATCGAGAGGAAGGCGTTGAGCGGGGTGTACCAGCGGTCCAGATGGGCGCGGCGGGACGCCCCTGTCAGCCCGCCGTGGTCGACGATCAGGCGCACCTCGTTGCGGAGGTCGCGCAGCACGTCGAGGGCGGCCTTGACCGGGCCCTCGACATTGCCCAGCCGCGCGTGCGCCGCGTCCTGGTGGGCGTAGGCCAGCAGCCACCGCCGGAATTCGTCACGCCCCGTGAACCGGCGTCCGCGGTGCGGCTGGGCCACCGTGTCCCAGGACCAGCGCTCCGCCTCCGGAATGCCGTACTCCGCGAGCATGGCGGCCTCTTCGGGGCTGCCGTGCTCGGTGGCCAAAAAGTGACGTCTGAAGCGTGCTGGGGTGAGCGGGGCGGGGGCTCCGGAGTCGGCCTCCAGGGCCTCCAGAGCCTCCGGGGTGGCCGGGGGATGGGTGTCGGGGGCGCGGAGGGCCAGCAGCGCCTCGTAGTAGACCGTCTCGGCCTCCTTGGCGACGAGTGGCCATATCTCGGTGCGGAAGTCCGGCGGATCGCCGGCGTCCGCGCGCTTGCGGAAGTGGCCGAGCGCATCGGGGGTCAGCAGCAGCGGGGTGTGGCGGCCGCACGGCCCCTTCGCGTTGTCGCCCCGCGCGTGGTACGGGATGCCGCGCCGCGACCCCGCGTACAGCCGTGGCTCGAGCCCCGAGGGCCGGTAGACCAGACCGCCGCGGCCGTTCGGGGCGAATGTGCCGCCCCGGCCCGCCGTCAGCAGCGCCATGTGGTCGAAGAAGTTGAGGCCGAGGCCGCGCAGCAGTACCGGCTCGCCCGGCGCGATGAGCGACAAGTCGACATCGGCGGGGTTGGCGGGCGGGTAGTAGCGCAGCCCGTACCGCTCCGCGTGGGCCGCGTACCGCCGCTCGGTGGCGTCGGTGGCCGCCGGAAGATGGCCCTGCGCCAGGACGACCGCGCGCAGCCCCTCCAGACGGCTCCCGTCGTCCAGCGTCAGCACCTGCGCGCCGTCGGCCCGTTCCTCCAGCCGTACGGCGCGGGCCCGGTGCGTCCGGACGGTCACCGTGTCCGGCGCGCCCCGCACCACCTCGCCGAACACCCACTCCAGATAGCGGCCGTAGAGCGCGCGGCTGGGGTAGTCGTCCGGGCCGAGGCCGGGCGCCAGCCCGTGCGCGGTGACCCATTCGTACAGACTCGGCCCGGTCCGCACCGGTCCGCCGCATTCGACGCTGGCGTCGGTGAACAGGGTGACCTGCGAGGCCACGGTGTTCATCAGCAACTCGTCCGGCTGGGCGGTGCGCCAGACCCGTCCCGCGCCGGGCGGGGAGGGGTCCACCATGTGCACCGTCAGCGGGGTGCCGGACGCCAGCTCCGGGGCCGAGGCGCACAGGCGCTCCAGCACGCTGGTGCCGCGCGGCCCGGCGCCGACGACGGCTATCGCGTGGGGGTCTCCGGCCAAGGCTGTGTCTCCCGGGGCAGATGTGACGCAGGATGCGCGCCCATCATGCCGCCCGCTCCACGCGAATCGACCCGGTCTCCGGAACCTGCCGCTCCGTTGTGGCCTGTATCACGGACGTACGCCGACATCACGTGACGTACGGCGCGGAACGGTGCCCAAGGGACGGCGCTCAACGGTGCCCAAGGGACGGCGCTCAACGGGGGGCGGATCTTTCCCCTCCCGCCCCTTCCCGCGGCATCGGTATGCGGCTCCGCCGCGTGGGAAGGGGCGGGGAGGAGAGCGGCCCGCCGCGGGCGTCACGATCCGCCGGACACCCCTTGGCCCGCCCAGTCCGTCTCCAGCGCCGTCACCAGCCGGGCGCCGCCGCCCGCGGGGTCCGACTGCGCCTGGTCCAGCCGCAGATGCGCGGTACGGCCCCGCAGAGTCAGCGTCATCAGCTGGTTGCCGAACCAGGGCCCACCCGTCTTGTGCCAGCTCAAGCGGGGGTGCGGCACCCGGCCATGGCGCCGGAACGCCCGGCCGAGGGCGCGGCCCGCCGCGCTCCAGCCGAAGCGGAAGCCGAGCCGTATCGAGGCGTAGATGCTGTTGTGGACCGGGGAGCAGGTCAACTGGCGCACCTGGCTGCGGGGCGGCCGGGACGGCCACTTCGACCAGTCCGGGGTGGCCACATAGGCGTGGTGCACATCGCCGGAGAGCACGCTGATCGTGGCGGGCGCCCCCGGCGCGCCGCCCACCGCGGCGATGGTGTCGGTGAGCGCGTCGAAGGACTCGGGGAACGCGGCCCAGTGCTCCAAGTCGCCGCGCTGCCGCAGATCCTCGGCGATTCGCGCCCAGCGCCCACCGCGTCTGCCGCCGCACACCGAGGCGTTCCACGCCTCCACGTCATGTACGAAGTGCGGCAGCAGCCAGGGCAGCGAGGTGCCGAGCAGCAGATGGTCGTAGCTGCCGGAGGTCTCGGTCTCCTCCGGGCCGGGTGGGCCGGGGAGGCCGGGGAGGCCGGGTGGGCCGCCCACGCCCTCCATGGCCTGCTCGCGCACCCAGGCGAGCTCCTTGTCGGTCAGCATCGCCCGCCGGCCCTCCTCGAGCACCCGCGCCGCGCGGGTGTCGACCATCAGCAGCCGGGTGCGGCCGAAGTCGCGGCGGTAGCTCCAGCGGGTGTACCCCGGATCGGCGTCGGCGCGGGCGGCGAACTCCCGCAGCGCCTCGGTGCCGTCCTCCGCCGCGCGCACCTCCGCGTAGAGCGGGTCGGCGGCCAGTTCGGCGGGGGAGAGGTTGCCCAGGTGCTGATGGACCCAGTAGGACATCAGCCCGCTCAGTATCCGCTCCCGCCACCACGGGGTGGCGCGCATCCGGCGCTGCCATGCCTCGCTGGTGTTCCAGTCGTCGATGACATCGTGGTCGTCGAAGATCATGCAGCTGGGGACGGTGGAGAGCAGCCAGCGCACCTCGGGGTCCAGCCAGGACTCGTAGTAGAGCCGGGTGTACTCCTCGTAGTCCGCCACCTGCTCACCCGGCGGCTCGCTCAGATCGCGGCGCTCGGCCAGCCAGCGGCGGGTCTCGGTGGAGGTCTCGTCCGCGTACACCTGGTCGCCCAGCAGTACGAGCACATCGGGGCGCGGGGCCTCCGGGGCGCGGGCGAGCGCCTGCGCGAGGGTGTCGAGCGCGTCGGGCCCCACGGGGTCGTGCGAGGCGTCGGAGGGCGGCGCGGCCCACCGGCAGGAGCCGAAGGCCACGCGCACGGGCGCGGGTTCCGTGGGGTCGGCCCCCGGGGCCGGGGTGCGGATCGTGCTGTCGGGGAACGGGGAGTCCGGCAGCGGCCAGACCTGCTCACCGTCCAGCAGCACCCGGTAGGGGGTCTCGCTGCCCGGCCGCAGCCCGGTGACCGGGATCAGGGCGTAGTGATGGTCCGCGATCCGCCAGGTGCGGGCGGTGCCGCCCGCGCCGTCGGCGCACCGCACCTCGGCCTCACAGGGCCGGTCGGCCTCGATCCAGATGGTCGCGCCGGCGCCGGTCTCCCAGTCGACATGGCGCAGCAGTGGTCCCAGGCGCAGCCCGGCCATCCGGACCTCCTCCGTCGTTCTTCGATGTGCTCGTCATGCGTACGGTACGGAACGACGGAGGAGGTGCGGCGGTTCCTCCGGCCGGTGCGCCGGATGGAGCGGTGTCTCAGGCGGTGTCTCGGAGCGGTGCTTCGGAGCGGTGCTTCGGAGCGGTGTCTCGGAGCGGTGTCTCAGCAGCCGTTGAGGATGCCGCTGAGCGCGGACTTCTCGGCCGAGTCGAGCGTGAGCTTGTAGGTGTACTTCACCGAGACCCACATGCGGGCGTACATGCAGTGGTAGGCGCTCCGGGGCGGCAGCCACTCGGCGGGGTCCTGGTCGCCCTTGGACTGGTTGACGTTGTCCGTAACGGCGATGAGCTGGGAGTGGGTCAGGTCGTTGGCGAACGACTGGCGCTGGGCGGTGGTCCAGCTGTTGGCGCCGGACTTCCACGCCTCGGAGAGCGGTACGACGTGGTCGATGTCCACGTCGCCGGAGGCGGACCAGGTCGCGCCGTCGTACTCGGAGTACCAGGTGCCGCTGGTGGCCGCACAGCTGGAGTCGGTCTGGACGTTCTTGCCGTCGCGCTTGAGGACTACCTCGCGGGTGTTGCAGGCGCCGCTCTGGGTGATCCAGTGCGGGAACTTGTCGCGGCTGTAACCGTCGGACGAGCCTTCGGCCTTGACGGTCAGCGAGGCCAGCTGGGTACGGGCGGTGGCGGCGCTGGGCGGGGTGGGCGGGGAAGCCTCGGCCGCGGGCCCGCTCAGCACGAGTGTGCCCAGCAGGGCGACGAACCCGCCGAAGACGGAGGCGCGACGCGCGTAGACGCGACGGCGAGTAGACGTGTCCGACATGCGAACTCCCTTGAGGGTGGGGGGTCATTGGCCCCTGGTGCCCGGCCATGGTTGCGGCGCCGGGTTGCTGTGGGGTGGGCGCCAGGTAACAGGGTGACGACGCGGTCATGTCAACGCAAGGGGTTCCGGGAGGCAGTTGGTGCCGCGCACCCGCCCCGGCGCGGCGGTCGCGCGTTCACGATGCGGCCGTGTGCCGCGTGCGCCCGCGCTCGCCGCGCCGGCATCGCCGCCGGTCAACGCCGCGCCCGGCGCGGCGCTCGCGGCTCCGCCGCCCGGCGCGCGCCCAAGCCGCCCCGCGAACCGGGCGCGCGAGCGCCCATGGCGCTCCGGGCGGCCTGGGCGCGCCCAGCGGACCATGACGCCTGCGGCGGGCCGCCTGCGGCGGGCCGCCTGCGGCTCCGCCGCGTCGTCCGGCGGACGCCCGGTGGGGCGCGCTGTCGCCGGGGCTCGACCGGGCCCTGGGCTTGTGGGGTTCGTCATACTTCCCGGCGGCCGGGTGCGGCGGGGGTTCCCGTATTCTTGGCGGCAGCAGAAGGGGAGTAGCTCCTCGCCGGACCGTCGACATACTGCCCGCCCCTCGAGGTGCGGGCCGGCGCCCGGAGCGTACGGATCACCGCGTGACGCGGGGGCCGTGTGCCAGCGAGACCTTCGGCCGCAGTGTCCGACGCTGCCGTGCCGAAGCGATCCCTCCCCGGGGCCCTTGGTGCGGCCCGATCTACGAGGTATCCATTCCGTGTTCAGCATCACCGTCGCCGCCGTGGTCTTCGGCGTCGTCTTCCTCGCCGAACTGCCCGACAAGACCGCCCTGGCCGGGCTGATGCTCGGCACCCGCTACCGCGCGTCGTACGTCTTCGTCGGCGTGGCCGCCGCCTTCGCCCTCCATGTGGGGCTCGCGATCGCGGCGGGCAGTGTGCTCACCCTGCTGCCGCACCGCCTGCTCCAGGCGATCGTGGGGGTGCTCTTCCTCGGGGGAGCGGCGATGCTGCTCTTCAAGAAGGACGACGGCGAGGAGGAAGTCCGCAAGCCCGCCGACCAGAGCTTCTGGAAGGTCTCCGGGGCGGGCTTCATGCTGATCCTGATCGCCGAGTTCGGCGATCTGACCCAGATCATGACCGCGAACCTCGCCGCCCGTTACGACGACCCGCTGTCGGTGGGGGTCGGCGCGCTGCTGGCCCTGTGGGCCGTCGCGGGGCTGGGCATCGTGGGCGGCCGCACCCTGATGCGGTACGTACCGCTGCGGCTGATCACCAGGGTCGCGGCCCTGGTGATGCTGGCGCTGGCCGGCTTCAGCCTGTACGAGGCCATCGCGGCCTGACGCCTGACCGGCGGGGCGTCCGGGCGGGCGGGCGGCCGTCCGGCCGGGCACCCGGGGCGCGATCGCCGCACGGCGTGGGCCCTGGGCGCTCGTCCGAGGACGCCGGGCAGCCTGGGCCCCGGTACTCGGTCCGAGGACGCCGGGCAGCATGGGCCCCGCGCTCAGTCCGAGGACGCCGCGCAGCATGGGCCCCGCGCTCAGTCCGAGAAGTGCAGCCGCATCGTGCCGTCCGGCAGGGCCTCGATCCGCACCTGCTCCAGGTCCCGCACATGCGCGTCCGGGGCGTGGGCCCCGGCGCGCGGGCCGATGCCGACGACGCGCATTCCGGCCGCCCGGCCCGCCGTGATGCCGGCCTCCGAGTCCTCGAAGGCGACGCAGTCGGCGGGGGCGAAGCCGAGCTCGGCCGCGCCCTTCAGGAAGCCCTCCGGGTCGGGCTTGCTCGCGCCGACGCGTTCCGCGGTGACCCGTACCTCCGGCATCGGCAGTCCGGCCGCGCCCATGCGGGCGCGGGCGAGGGCCTCGTCGGCGGAGGTCACCAGGGCGTGTGGGAGTGCGGCCAGCGCGGCCATGAAGGCGGGCGCGCCGGGCACCGGCACGACGCCGTCGAGATCGGTGGTCTCGCGCTCCAGCATCCAGTCGTTGTCCGCCCGGTTCCGTTCCACCGGGCGGTCCGGGAGCAGCTCGGCCATCGTGGCGTGCGCCTGCCGGCCGTGGACGACCTTGAGGATCTGCTCGGGGTCGAGCCCCTGCTCGGCGGCCCAGATCCGCCAGTAGCGCTCGACCACGGCGTCCGAGTTCACCAGGGTGCCGTCCATGTCGAGGAGGAGTGCGCGGGTGGTGAGGGACATCGGGACTCCTGGTCGCGAGCGCGGAGCGCGGAATGCGGACCGCGGACCGCGGAAAGGCGCAACGGAAAGGCGCAATGGCAAGGGAAACAAGCGGCTCCGCCCGCCGGTCAGGGAAAACGGGCGGAACCACTTTGTTCCTTCACGATACAAAGCGGGGCCGATATGCGCCAGGGGGTGGGCCCCCTTAGGGCTTGTCCGGCGGATCGTGACGCCTGCGGCGGGCTGCTCCCCTCCCCGCCCCTTCCCGTAACTGGGGCTCCGCCCCAGACCCCGCTCCTCAAACGCCGGAGGGGCTAGAAGGCGGGGCTCTGCCCCAGGCCCCGCTCCTCAAACTCCCCCAGCTACCGCTGGGAGGTGCCCCCTGGAGGGGCTGGAAGGCGGGGCTCTGCCCCAGACCCCGGGGGCCAGGGGCGGAGCCTCTGGTAGGGGGAAGGCGGGAAAGGTTCGCCGGGCGCCCATGGGGCTCGTGGCCGGCTCATGCCGCCTACGGTTCGTTGGTTCTCGATTCGAGGTCGCCGCGGGTGTTCTCCCCGTAGACACCGTCCGGATCGCCCGTGATGTCGTGCTGGTCCTGGTAGCTGGAGACGATCCGCCGCAGCCCTCCGTCGTACTTCCCGTCCGCCACACCGATGTACTGCAGCAGCTGGATCAGCCGCTTCTGGAGCTCGACCACCTCGGCCCCGCTGTCGCCCTCGCGCAGCACCGGAGGGCCGGGCGGCTCGGGGGTTTCGGACGGGGCGGAGGTCGGGCCGTCGGACGCGCTCGGTCCGGGCTTCGTCGCCGAGCCGGTCGCGGAGGCCGACGCCGAGGCGCGGGTCGAGGCCGAGGGGCCGCCCTCGCTCGGGGTCGCGCTCGCCCGCGCCGAACCGGACGCGGAGGGGTGGGGTGTCGCACTCGACGAGGGGGAGCCGGACGATGTGCCGGGCCCTTCGGCCGGCAGCTCCTCCTCGACCGGGGGGCTGACGGTGCTGTCGGCGAGAGTATGGTCGCTCGCGCCCCCGCCGCCGCTGCCGTCATCCTTGTGGTCACCGCCGACCAGACCGGTGCCGATCGCCAGCGAACCGGCCATCGCCACGGCCGCCGCGCCCGCGAGCACCGCCGTCATGACCTTGCGCTTGCTCTTGCGGTGACGGCCGGGGCCGGGGGCGTCGGCGTCTCCGTCGGTCTCGGCCCCCTCGTCCCCGCCGGGTCTCTCCTCGACGCGGTCGATCACCCGCGTCTCCTCGTCGTCCCCCTTCCCGGCGTTCCCGGCGTTTCCGGCGTTCTTCCCGGCGTTCCGGGCGTTCTCCCCCTTCGCCGCCCCCTTTGCCGTCGCCTCCGCCTCCGCCGCCTTCTCCGCCTCCTCGAAGAGGCGCAGATCGCGCGGATCGGGGCCGGCCGGGCGCTCCTCCGGGAGCGTCACCTGGGGGTTCGGCCGGGTCTGGTCATCGGTCGCACCTGCCGTCGCGGTGGACGCGGCGGCGCGTTCGGCACACGTACAGCCGGGGCGGCCGTTGGCGCGCGCCGGTGCGAAGCAGTGCGGGCAGGACTCTGCCGTCACGGAACTTTCCCTCCCTGGAGTTCGCAGCGATTATGCGCATCCGAACGCCCTCCGCGCAGGTGTTCGCCCGCCGTGCGGACCGGTCCGGCGGGCCGTAACAGGGCATAAAGGTGAGGATGGGATGAGGATGAGGAGGGGACGGAGGGGAGCGAGGAGGAGTCGCCATGGCGCGGGACGCCGGCAGCCCGGCTCCGGCCCCAGGGGGCCCAGGAACCCCCGGCGCCGTGGCCCCCGGCCCGGGAGCGGGCCGGGGGCCACGGCGCACGGTCCTGGTGGCCATCGGCGCGCTGCTGCTCGGCATGCTGCTCGCCGCGCTCGATCAGACGATCGTCTCCACCGCGCTGCCCACGATCGTCAGCGACCTCGGCGGCCTGGAGCATCTGTCCTGGGTCGTCACCGCGTATCTCCTCGCCTCGACCGCGGCCACCCCGCTGTGGGGCAAGCTCGGCGACCAGTACGGCCGCAAGAGGCTCTTCCAGACCGCGATCGTCATCTTCCTGATCGGCTCCGCGCTGTGCGGACTCGCCGGGAACATGGCCGAACTCATCGCCTTCCGCGCGCTGCAGGGGCTGGGCGGCGGCGGCCTCATGGTGCTGTCGATGGCCATCGTCGGCGATATCGTCCCGCCCCGTGACCGCGGCCGCTACCAGGGCCTCTTCGGCGCCGTCTTCAGCGCCGCCAGTGTGCTGGGGCCGCTGCTGGGCGGGGTGTTCGTGGACCGTCTCAGCTGGCGCTGGGTGTTCTACGTCAATCTGCCCCTCGGCATCGTCGCCCTCCTCGTCGTCGCCTCCGTCCTGCACATCCCGGTGCGCCGCACCTCGCACACCATCGACTACCTCGGCACCTTCCTGATCGCCGTGGTGGCCGCCGCCCTGGTGCTGATGACCTCCCTCGGCGGGGTCACCTACGGCTGGGGCTCCTGGCAGATCGTCGGGCTCGCGGTGGCCGGCATGGTGCTGCTGGCCGCCTTCGTACGGGTGGAGACCCGCGCGGCCGAGCCGGTGCTGCCGCTCACCCTCTTCCGCAGCCGCACCTTCACGCTCTGCGCGGTCATCGGCTTCATCGTCGGCTTCGCGATGTTCGGCAGCATGACCTATCTGCCGACCTTCCTGCAGATCGTGCAGGGCGTCTCACCGACCACGTCCGGCCTCCATCTGCTGCCGCTGGTCCTCGGCACGCTGGTCTCCTCCACCGTCTCCGGCCATCTGGTCAGCCGCACCGGCCGCTACAAGGTCTTCCCGGTGCTGGGCACCGCGGTCACCGCCGTCGGGCTGCTGCTGATGCACCAGCTGCGGGAGTCCAGCGGGGTGGCCGAGATGAGCGCGTACTTCTTCGTCTTCGGCTGCGGTCTCGGCCTGGTCATCCAGGTGCTGGTGCTGATCGTGCAGAACTCCGTCCGCTATCAGGACCTGGGCGTCGCCACCTCCGGCGCGACCTTCTTCCGCTCGATCGGGGCCTCGTTCGGCGTCTCCGTCTTCGGCACGATCTTCGCCAACAACCTCGGCCCCCACATCGCCGACGCCCTCGCCGGGCGGCGCCTGCCGCCCGGAGTCACCCCCGGCGCCCTCACCTCCGACCCCCGCACCCTCGGCCGGCTGCCGCCCGCGGACCAGGCCGCCGTCCGGCACGCGTTCTCCGTCTCCATCACCGACGTCTTCCTCTACGCGGTGCCGGTCGTGCTGCTCGCCTTCTTCCTCGCCTGGTACCTCCGGGAGGAGCCGCTGCGCGCCAGCGTCACCGCGCCCGACGGCAGCGAGATACTCGCCAGCAACCCCGTGGAACGCACCTCGCGCGACGAATGCGCCCGCGCGCTGTCCCTGCTGGGCAGCCGGGAGGGCCGACGGCAGGTCTACGTGGACATCACCCGGCGCGCCGGTCTCGACCTCGGACCGGCCGCGAGCTGGATGCTGCTGCGCATCCAGCACTACGGCTCGGTCGAACCCGCCCTGCTCGCCGAGCGCACGCCCGTACCGCTGCGGGCCATCACCGAGGCGGTCCGCCAGATCGAGGCGCGTGGCCTGGGCCGCCGCTACGGCGTGGAGCTGTTCCTCACGGACGACGGCCGCGAGATCGCGACCAGGCTCTACCGGGCCCGCGAGGCGTCCCTCGCGGAACTCCTGGGCGACTGGTGGTCACCCGACCGCCCGACCGATCTGACCGAGCTGGTGGACGAGCTGACGGGCGAGCTGTGCGGCTCGGACGCGGAACAGCCGAGGGAGGGCGCGCCCCGCCCGGACCACCGCAGACCACCGCCACCGCCGCGTGGGTAGGGCCCGCCGCCGCGTGGATAGGGCCCTTCGCCGCGTGGATAGGGCTCTTCGCCGCGTGGGTAGGGCTCTTCGGGCCCGGCGGCCGCGCCCCCGCGACGTGCCGGTCAGCCGCCGTGGCCGAGGACGGCGGTGACCCGGATCTCGACACGCATCCCCGGGGCGCCGAGGGCCGACACCCCCGACCTCGGCCCAGATGGGCGCACGGTCGCCCATGGCCGCTTCACGATCGCGGCCCTGACCGACGCCGGCTACAAGGTGGTTGTCGCCGCGGCGCCGACGCATGTGCGCGCGGTGCGTCAGCTGGTGCGGCACCCCGGCGGACCCCGGCGCGCCCCGCCTCAGCCCAGCTCCTTGGCCATCCAGACCTCGGCGTACGGCCCGTCCGTGAAGGCCGGAACCTCCCGGTAGCCGTGGCGCGCGTACAGCCCACGCGCCTCGACCAGATCGAGGCGGGTGTCGAGCACGATCCGCCCGGCGCCCAGTTCGCCCGCCGCCGCCTCGACGGCCGCGAGCAGCGCGGCGCCCCCGCCCAGGCCCCGCTTGGCGGGCCGTACGTACACCCGCTTCAGCTCCGCCGTGCGCGCGTCCAGCAGCCGTACCCCCGCACATCCGGCGAGTTCGCCCTCGTGGTGCGCCAGCAGGAACACGCCCCGCGGCGGGGCCAGATCGTCGCTGGGCATCTCGGCGAGCGCCTGCTCGATCTCCTCCGGGGTCGAGTCCCGTTCCTCGTGGAGCTGGTAGTAGCGGTCGGCGACATCGACGAGGTACTCGCGCAGCAGCACGACCGAGACGGGGTCACCGACGGGCCGCGCGGCGACCGTCCACGCGGAGGACGCGGGAGACGCGGAGGACGCGGAGGGTGCGGGGGACACGGGAGACACCGGGCGCGCGGGGGCGGCCGGAACGGCGTGGGCGCGTGGCGTACTCGTCATGGCCCGCATCCTGGCACCCACCACGCCTCTGACGCACCGCAGTTTGAGGGCCGAAGACCGGGCTACCCGAAGAGAGGAGCCCCCCGAACGCGGAGGGGGAAGCCAGCGGGAAGGCAGAAGCAGACCATGTCAACTGGTGCGATCAGCATCGTGGTTGTCGTCGCGGTCGTCCTCGCGGCCGCGCTCATCATCCGCGTCGTCCGCGCGGGCGCCGGCCGTAAGGAACGCGCTCTGCGACGCCGCTTCGGGCCCGAGTACGAACTGAACGTCGCCCAGCACGCGGGCGACACCAAGGCGGCGGAGCGGGAACTCGAGGAACGGCTGCGGCTGTACGGCGATCTGAGGACCGAGCCCCTGCCCGGTGAGCTGCGCGAGCGGTACGTGGCCGAGTGGGCCGGTATGCAGGAGATGTTCATCGAGTCTCCGGAACACGCGGTGACCGGCGCCGATCAGCTCCTGGCCCGGCTCGCCCACGACCGGGGCTATCCGTCGGGCCGTTACGAGGAGCAGGTGGCGGCGCTGTCCGTGCACCACGCCGAGCACATCCAGGGCTACCGGCAGATTCACGACACCGCCGCCCGCGCCCGCGAGGGGCGCGCGGACACCGAGGAACTGCGCGAGGCCGTGGTGCACGCCCGGCCGTTCTTCGAGGATCTGGTCAGGCCGCCGCACCACGGCGCCCCGACCGGCTCCGAGAGCGCGCGGCAGCACCACCACGGCGAGCGGCGTAGCGGGAGCGGCCCCCGGAGGTGGCTGCCAGGGTCCGGGACGGGGACGGGACCGGGCCATACGCGGTTCGGCCACACCAGGAAGGGCGGCGCGTGGTGACGGACCCGACCGACCCGGCGGAGAACGACGGGCAGCGGCGCCATGGGCTGGAGAAGCATGAAGCGGCCCCGCTGCCCCAGCGGCCGGGCAACACGGAGGCGGCGGAACCGATGACGTCCTGGCACGCCACGGTGCCGAAGCACGAGCCGACGAACGGGAGCCGGCCGACGCCGACGAACGGAAGCGGGCCCACGCCGGCGAACGGGAGCCGGCCCACGCCGACGCACGGGTCCTCCGCCCAGCCGTCGGGCGAGCCGTCGCACACCCCGAACGGCCCCAGCTTCCCCGTGCTGCCCACGAGCGAGTACGACAAGCTCACCCGGCGACTGCGGTACGCGGTCAGCGGTTTCGTGGACTCCCCGCACGGCGCCGTGGAGGAGGCCGACGCCCTGCTCGTGGAGGTGGCCACCCGCCTCACCGACCTCCTGGCCGAGCGCCGTGCCACCCTCCGTGCCGCCTGGCACGAGGACGACGCGGTCATCTCGGAGACGGAGGAGCTGCGTCTGGCGATGCGGGGCTATCGCAATGTGCTGGAGCGCCTCATCAGCATCTGAGTGCTCTGCGGAGTGCTCTGCGGGGTGCTCTGTGGGGTGCCCTGCGGGGTGTCCGGCGGACCACGCGGCGGAGCCGCGTATCGACGCCTTCCCCTCCCCGCCCCTCCCCGCCCCAGGGGCTGGAGGCGGGGAGGGGGAGCCCCCGCGCGGGGAGCTCAGCGATCAGGCACCCGTCCACCCCGTGCGGCGCAGCCAGTCCTCGAAGGTCATCACGTCGGGGTGCAGGCGGCGCAGGAGGGTGATGTCCCGGTCGCGGGTGTAGAGGTCTCGGTCGGCGAAGAACTGGAACATCGCCACGTAGTCGTGGCCGAAGTCGGGGAGCGCGGCGCGCAGGTCGTCGTGCGGCATCGGGGTGTAGGCGCTGGGGACGCCCGTCACCCGCGCGAAGGTGGCGGCGATCTCGTCGCCCGTGAGGCTGTCGCCGATCACCGCGAGGTCGCGGGCGCCCCAGGACTGCCAGTTGTCGAACATGTGGCCGGTGAACCAGGCGATGTCGTGGAGGGCGATGAGCGGGTAGTGGGCGGCACCGAGGGGAAGGGTGAAGGTCAAGCCTCCCCGGCCGTCCGGTTGGGGGGTGAGGCGGTACCGCAGGTTCTCGAAGTACGGCGCCGTGGTCAGCACCGACACATGGTTCGTGTACCAGCCGTCGGTCTCCTCGCGGAGCATTTCCTCCGACCGCATCAGGTCGATATGCGCGGCGACGGCGGCCTTGCTGTCGAAGTGCGGAACGGGATGGCCGGTCAGGGACATCGCGCTGTCCAACGAGGACCAGATGAAACGCTCCACGCCCGCCGCCTCCGCGGCGGCCAGCAGGTCCAGGCCCTGGCGATATTCGCCTACGGCGCTGCCCGTCGCGAAGAAGTCGGTGTTGGCGAACACGCGGTCGGCCGTCTCGACCAGGACGTCGAGGGCCGCCGTGTCGGAGCGGACCAGTTCCACGCGGTCGGGCGCGGTGGCGGCGAGTTCGGTGGCGTGGGCGGACCCCGGGTCGCGGGTGGGGACGGTGATGGCGGCGTCGGTGGTGGTGAGCAGGCGTTGGATCACGTGGCTGCCCATCGCCCCGGTGCCGCCGACGACGAGGATGCGGGTCATGGCTTCCTTCCCTGGTGTGCCGTCACGCGGTTCCCTTTCTCGGGTCTCGGTAGCTCCCGACGGGGACGCTAGTGAGGCGCCAGGTACCTCCGGGTTCCTGGCGGCGGGTTACCGTCGGGGTGTGCGTGTGTACTCCGGCAGCGTCTTCCTCGCCGACTGCCCGGCCCGGTTGGCGATCGAGATCATCGCCGACAAGTGGGCGGCGGTCGTGTTGTTCGCGTTGAGCCGGGAACCGTGCAGACACGGTGAACTGGTGGATCTGATCGGCGTGATCTCGCGAAAGGTCCTCACCCAGACGCTGCGGCGGTTGCGGGGGTACGGCCTGGTCGACCGCTACGCCGAGGGCGGGAAGGTCGAGTACGTACTGACCGACCTGGGCCGGACGCTGGTGGAGCCGATCGCCGTACTGACCGAGTGGGCCCATGTGCACGGCCGGGCCGTGGTGGAGTTCCAGGAGTCCCAAGCGGAGTAGCCCGTCGAGCGGTGGCCCGCCTTGACGTCGCCACGGTCGTCGTCAAGGGCGACAGCGGACAGCTCTGACGCTACGAGCCACCGAGCTCACCCCTTGGCCGGGGGCCCTCGTAAATCGGTCGTGGTGGGGCCGGGCCACGGCCTACCGTGGCGCGGTTGTGGTCACGCGGGGTTCATGAAGGGCCGGGGCAATGAGGTCGTACAGCGGGTGGGTCGACGAGGGATTCGGCGGCGTCGCCGATGTGTTCGCGCGGAACTTCGAGGAGTTTCCCGAACTCGGGGCGGCCACCACCGTCTTCGTCGGCGGGCGCAAGGTCGTGGAGCTGTGGGGCGGGGTCGCGGACGAGGGGAGTGGGCGGGAGTGGGAGCGGGACACCGTCGTACCGGTGTTCTCCTGCGCCAAGGGCCTGGTGAGCGTGTGCGCCCACCTCCTCGCGCAGGAGGGGCGGTTGGACCTCGATGCCCCGGTGAGCCGGTACTGGCCGGAGTTCGGCCGGTACGGCAAGGAGGCCATCACCTGCCGGATGGTCCTCGGGCACCGGGCGGGGGTCCCCGCGCTCGACGGGGTGCTGACGTTCGAGGAGATCGCCGACTGGGCGCCGGTGATCCGCGCCGTCGAGGAGCAGCAGCCGCTGTGGGAGCCGGACACGGCGTACGAGTACCACGGCCATGTCTTCGGCTTCCTCATCGGTGAGGTCATCCGGCGGATCACCGGGCACACCCCGGGCGCGTACTTCCGCCGGGCCGTGGGGGACCCGCTGGGGCTGCGGGCCTGGATCGGGCTGCCCGGGGCGGAGATGGACGGGCGGGCCCGGCTGGTCGAGGCCGAGGGGCGGCCCGGGATGCCGGGGCCCGAACATCTGCTGACCCGCATCGTGACCATGAACGGCGCGCTGGTCTTCCCCGGCCTTGACGAGCCGCACGGCTGGAACGACCCGGCGCTGCTCGGCATGGAGCTGCCCGGCGCGGGTGCCACCGCGTCGGCGAGCGGACTCGCCGGGCTGTACGCGGCAGCCGTGACCGGCATCGAGGGCCGACGGCGGCTGCTGGCCCCCGAGACCGTGACGGACGCGGTCCGCGAGGTCTCGTCCGGCAAGGGCTGGCTGGGCTTCGACATGGGAGCGCGCTGGGGTTCGGGCTTTCTGCTCGACTCGCCGGCCTTTCGGCCGATGCTGGGGGAGCGGAGCTTCGGCAACGACGGGGCGGGCGGGCAGTTCGCCTTCGGCGACGACGAGTTCGGCGTGGGCTTCGCGTATGTGGCCAACCGCATGATCGGCCACGGCGATGCGCGTGCCTCTCGTCTTGTCGCCGCCCTGCGGGAGGGTCTGGGCGGTTGATCGCCCCCACCCCGCCCCTCCCCGAAACCGGAGCCCCGCGCCGGCCCCCGCCGGAGCTCCGCCCCGAACCCGCAGGGGCCCCGCTCGACCCCGGGGATCCGGGGGCGGAGCCCCTGCCACGCGCCGGAGCCGCCGCACATGGATGCTGCGGCGTTACCCATCCCAGCCCCTCCGGCGATTGAGGAGCGGGGTCTGGGGCGGAGCCTCAGGTTCGGGAAGGGGCGGGGAGGGGAATAGCCCGCCGCAGGCGGCACGGTCCGTCGGACGCCCTCTACGCCGCGTCCCACAGCTCGGTGCTGTGTGCCCTGACCAGTGCGTCGATCCGGGCCAGCGCCTCGCCGGTCGGCAGTGGGTTCAGCCGACGGCCGTCCCGCAGGCGCAGGGCCAGCCGGCCGTCCGCGGCCTCCCGGGGGCCCATGACGGCCTGGTACGGGACCAGGCGGGCCTCCCGGATGCGGGCGCCCAGGCTGCCGCGGTCCGGTCCGGCGAGCTGCGCGCGCAGGCCGAGTTCAGCGCACCGCCGGACGAGTTCCCCGGCCCGCGCCAGCTCGGTCTCGGAGATCGGCAGGACCACCAGTTGGGTGGGGGCCAGCCAGGCGGGGAAGGCCCCGCCGTGCTCCTCGAGGAGATGGGCCACGGCCCGCTCCACACTGCCGATGATGCTGCGGTGGACCATGACCGGACGGTGCCGGGCGCCGTCCGGGCCGACGTAGCGCAGATCGAACCGCTCGGGCTGGTGGAAGTCGACCTGGACGGTGGACAGGGTGGACTCGCGTCCGGCGCCGTCGGCGACCTGCACATCGATCTTGGGGCCGTAGAACGCGGCCTCGCCCTCCACCGCCTCGTACGCCAGCCCGGAGCGGTCCAGGACATCGGTCAGCACGGCGGTCGAGCGACGCCACAGCTCGGGGGCGGCGACGTATTTGCCGCCGGGGCCCGGGAGGGAGAGCCGATAGCGGGCCGGGGTGATGCCGAGTGCCTCGTACGCCTGGCGGATCATCTCCAGGGCGGCCCCCGCCTCGTCGGCGACCTGGTCCAGGGTGCAGAAGATATGGGCGTCGTTGAGCTGGATGGCCCGGACCCGGGTCAGCCCGCCGAGCACGCCTGACAGCTCCGAGCGGTACATCCCGCCCAACTCGGCCATGCGCAGCGGAAGTTCGCGGTAGCTGTGGGCTCGGGAGCGGTAGATGACCGCGTGGTGGGGGCACAGGCTCGGGCGCAGGACCACCTGCTCCGCGCCCAGATCCATCGGGGGGTACATGTCGTCGCCGTAGTGCTGCCAGTGGCCCGACAGCTCGTACAGCTCCCGTTTGCCGAGCACCGGCGAGTACACATGCCGGTAGCCCGCCCGCCGCTCGGCGGCGCGGATGTACTCCTCGAGGGTGTGCCGTACGGTCGCGCCGTCGGGCAGCCAGTACGGCAGGCCCGCGCCGATCAGCGGGTCGGTGTCGAACAGGCCCAGTTCACGGCCCAGCTTGCGGTGGTCGGACATCGCGGTCTCCTCGTCAACGTCGGTGGACATCGGGCGAGTGACCGCACGGCGAAGCCCCGGGGCACTCGCCCCGGGGCTTCGGATCAGAACGTCGATCAGCGCGCCGGGACACTCTCCGGCGTCGTCGTCATCGCGATCGCGATCGCAGCGCGCTTCATGCCGCTCACCGTAGCAAGGCCCGGCGCGGCCCGCCCGGCGATTTTCCGGGCGTACGCCACACCGGGCACACTGGGCACACCGGGCACGCCGGGCCACGGCCCGCACCCGCGCTACCCGCTACGCCACGCGCTACCCGCTACGCCCCCTCCGGCAGCAGCTCCCCCACCGCGTCCCGCCACGCCGCCCGCGTCGCGACCGCCTGCCGCCACGTACGCACCGCCTTCGGTGGCATCCCGACGGCCAGCACACCGGCCACCCGGTCCCCGGAGCGGTAGACGGCCAGGAACTTCCGCTCCGCCAGCTCGCCCTCCACCACCGCGACCTCCTCATGGCCGCGCAGATACCCGTGCGCCTGGATCCGGAAGTCGTACTGGTCCGACCAGAAGTACGGCACCGGGGCGAACGGCCGCCGCTCGTCCGGGCGGAGGAGGTTGCGGGCCACGGCCATGCCCTGCTCGGTGGCGTTGGTCCGGTGCTCGATCCGCATCGCCGTGCCGAACAGCGGATTGTGCCAGCGGGCCACGTCCCCCGCGCCGTACACATCCGGCGCGGCGGCGCTGTACTCATCGCACTCCAGGCCGTCGCCCAGGGTGAGCCCGCTGCCCTCCAGCCAGCCGGTGTTGGGCACCGACCCGATCGCGACCAGCACCTCGTCGGCCTCGACGAGGGTGCCGTCCGTCAGCCGTACCCCGCCGTCGGTCACCTCGGCCACCGCGACCCCGGTGCGCAGATCCACACCGTGGTCGTGGTGGGCCTGGGAGAGCATCCGCCCGACCCGCTCGCCGACCGCCGGGGCCAGCGGCACCGGGGCCGGTTCCAGCAGCGTGACCTCCGCGCCCAGTCCCCGGGCGACGGCGGCGGCCTCGGCGCCGAGGAACCCGGCGCCGACCACCGCCAGCCGCCGCCCGGGGCCCAGCCGGTCCCGCAGGGCCAGGGCGTCGTCCAGGGTGCGCAGCACATGCGCGCGCTCCCCGCCGTCGCCGGGCAGCCGGCGCGGGCGGACGCCGGTGGCGATGACCAGGCCGTCGTACGGCACCCGCGCCCCATCGGCCAGCGCGACCGTACGGCCCGCGAGGTCGAGCCCGGTCGCGGCGACGCCGAGGCGCAGTTCGAGGCCGAGCGCGTCCAGGTCGGCGGGGGCGCGCAGCGGCACCCGGTCGGGTTCCCACTGGCCGCCGAGGATCTGCTTGGACAGCGGTGGCCGGTCGTACGGGTGGTACGGCTCGTCGCCGATGAGCGTGAGCGTGCCCTCGTAGCCCTCCCGGCGCAGCGTCTCCGCCGCCGCCAGACCGGCGGCGGAGCCACCGACCACCACCACGTGCTTCACTTCTCGACCACCCGTATCGCCGCCGCCGGGCAGACCACCGCGGACTCCCGCACATCGGCGTGGAGTTCGGATGCGGGCTGTTCGTCCAGCAGGACCACGATGCCGTCCTCCTCCCGCTGGTCGAACACATCGGGTGCGATCATCACGCACTGCCCCGACGCCACACACTTGGGCACATCGACTTCCACACGCATGGTGACTCCCTTGCCTTCGCCGCTGCCTTCGCCTCCGCCGCTCATGACGTCCAGGTGACGGGCAGCTCATAGACCCCGTAGACCAAACCGTCGTCTTTGAACGGTAGTTGGTCGATTCCGGTGGCCAGCCGCAGGGTGGGGATACGGCGGTAGAGCGTGCCGTAGACCACCTGCAGCTCCATCCGGGCCAGCGGCTGGCCCAGGCACTGGTGGACGCCGAAGCCGAACGCGATGTGGCGGCGGGCGTCGCGGCCGATGTCCAGCCGCTCGGGCTCGGCGAAGACCTCCGAGTCCCAGTTGCCGGTGCCGGTGTAGACGATGATCCCCTCGCCGGCGCGGATGGTCTCACCGCCGATCTCGATGTCCTCCAGGGCGACCCGGCGACGGCCGTTGTGCACGATCGTCAGATAGCGCAGCAGCTCCTCGACGGCGCGGGCGATCACCTTCGGGTCCTCGGTCTCCCGCAGGATGGCGAGCTGGTCGGGGTTCTCCAGCAGGGCCACGGTGCCGAGGGCGATCATGTTGGCGGTGGTCTCATGGCCCGCGACCAGCAGCAGCACGCCCATGTTGGCGGCGTCGCGCTGGGTCAGCTCACCGGCCGTGACCCGGGAGGCCAGCTCGGAGAGCATGTCGTCGGCCGGGTTGGCGAGTTTGGCGGCGACCAGCCCGTCCAGATAGTCGGTCAGCGCCTCGTTGGCACCGACCACCTCCTCGGCCGAGGAGTGCCGGTTGATCAGTTTCGAGCTGTTCCGCTGGAAGAAGTCGTGGTCCTCGTACGGCACCCCGAGCAGCTTGCAGATCACCAGCGACGGCAGCGGCAGCGCGAGCGCCCGCACCAGGTCCACCGGGGCCGGCCCGGCCAGCATGGTGTCGATCAGCTCGTCGGTGATCTTCTGGATCTCGGGCCGCATCGCCTCGATCCGCTTGATCGCGAACGGGCCGGTGACCATCCGGCGGATCCGGGCGTGCTCGGGGTCGTCCATGGTGACGAACGACCGCCGCCGCCCGGCGTTCTCGCGGAAGCCGGCGCTCGCGTGCGGATACCCGGGCAGCGTGGGCTCGGCGCTGACCCGCGGATCGGCGAGCAGGGCGCGCTGGTCGGCGTACCCGGTCACCAGCCAGGGGGCGCTTCCGTCCCACAGCCGTACGCGCGCGACCGGCCGTTCGGAGTGCAGCGCCCGTGCGGTCGGGGGAGGGTCGAAGGGGCAGCCGGCCGCCCGCGGCATCGGAAACTCCGGAAGCGGCTCTTCCGCCTCGGGTGCGGTCTCTGCCAGCGTCTCGGTCATGTCTCTCCTCGGGTGGGGGTTCCGATGGGAGCGGAGGGTGAACCTTCGGGTCGGTGGGGACGGGTGTCTTGGCGTTACGGGGACGCGAACCTTCGCGTTACGGGGGACGCGGACCTTCGCGTACCGGGGACGTGATGACCAGCGAACCCGCTCGACCTGACTCCCCCCGGTCAGTTTCCTGACGAAACGCTGACAGTGGGGAAGACCACGGTGACCGTGGTGCCGCGGCCCGGTGCGCTGCTGACGCTCACCTCCCCGCCGTGCCGCTCGACCACCCGCCGCACGATGGTGAGGCCGATGCCGCCGCCCAGCTCGATCCGGCGGTCCTCGTCGCGCGGGGAGGTGAGCCGGGCGATGTCCCGCGGGCCCATGCCCGGCCCCTGGTCGCTGACCGACAGCTCGACGCGCGGCGTTCCGCCGGTCCGGGTCCCGGTCCCGGTTCCGCCCTCGCCCTCGTCCCCGGTCCCGGTCCCGCCCTCGCCCCCGTCCCCGGCCACCGGACCGCGCACCGCGACGGTCACCGGGGACCCGGCGGGGGTGTGGCGCAGCGCGTTGTCCAGCAGATTGCGCACGGCGTGCCGCAGCAGGCGGTTGTCGGCGACGACGGTCGTCCGGCCGGAGTTCTCGCGGGCGATGGGGCGTTCGGGGTCGAGCAGCCCCAGATCCGCCACCGCCTCGTCCGCCACGTCCCGCAGATCCACCGGCTCCGGATCCAGCGGCCGTACCCAGGAGACGTCCGCACGGGGGAACACCAGCTGGACCGCCTGGTGCATATGGTCGGCCTCGTCCTGGATCCGGCGCAGGGCGCGCACCATCAGCTCGGGGTCGTCGCTGAGCCCTTGGAGCGGGAGTTCGGCCCAGCCGCGGATGGTGGTGAGGGAGGTGCGCAGCTCGTGCAGCAGGACCTCCAGCCGCTGCTGGCGGTCGTAGGCGTCCTCGCCGCGGGCCTCGTCGCGGGCCTCGTCGCGGGCCTCGCCGCGGGCCTCGTCGCGGGATGGGCCGTTCCCGCGAGGCTCGTGCCAGTGGTGCTCGTGGGCGCTCATCCGGAGGCGAGTCCGCCGAGCCAGTAGCCGAAGCCACGGCGGGTGTGGATCAGGGCGGGTCCGGGCTCGTCGACCTTGTGGCGGAGGCGGGAGATCAGCTTCTCGATGGCGTTGTCCCCGTAGCGCCGGTGGTCCGCCACCCACAGATGCTCGCCGATCTGCTCCTTGGACAGCACCTGCCCCGCGTTGACCAGCAGATAGCGCAGCAGCCGGAACTCCGCCGGGGTCAGTTCCAGCGACCGCCGCCCGCGCCGCGCCTGACGGGTCGTCTCGTCCAGCACCAGATCCGCGTAGTGCGGCGACGGCTCCTCCCGCCGCCGGTTGCGGGTGCGCAGCAGGGCCTGCACCCGGGCCAGCACCTCGGCGATCCGGAACGGCTTGGTGACGTAGTCGTTCGCGCCGATACCGAGGCCGGTGACCAGTGAGTCGAGCGAGTCGCGGGCGGTGAGGAAGAGCACCGGCGGATGGTTCTCGTCGGCCGCCACCAGGCGACGGCACACCGTGAAGCCGTCCAGATCCGGCAGCATCACATCGAGGATCACCAGATCGGGCCGGTCCCGTCCGACCCGGTCGAGCGCCTCCCCGCCGGTGGCCGCGGTGCCGACCCGGTAACCGGCCAGCTCGAGGGTGGTCGAGAGCAGTTCGGCGATTCTCGATTCATCGTCGACGACCAGGATGCGCTGCCCGTTGCCACGGGCCGGCGCTGGTTTCTCGCTGACACTCCCGTACACGCCATGACACTACGTGAACCGACCGTTCCGGGGCACGGGTGCCTTGACCGCGACCGATGAGATCCGGACACGCTCATCTCATCCTGGTATCGCGGTTCCAGAGATGAGCCGGGTACTGGCTGGGCCACGCGGATGCGCTGAAGCTGCTTCCCACAGGCCAGTTCGTGGTCACGAAGCGCATCACTCTCGGAGGCGATCATGCCGAAACACCTTGTCTTCCGCCTGGCGGTGGCCACTGCCGGCGCGGTGATCGGACTTACCGCGGTCTCGTCAACAGCCGAAGCGGCCGTACCGCCCCTCTCGCACCCGCGGATCGTCGCCCACTTCGACCGTCCGGCCGGGCAGGTGGCGGAGAGCGTCATCGTGCGGCCGAACGGGTCAGCCGATGTCGGCCTCATCCTGTCGCGGCAGGTGGCTCATGTCACGCTCGGCGGACGTGTCGAGGTACTGGCGACCATGCCTCTCCCCGCGGATGGCGGCGTGAACACCCCCGGCCCCGGGGCCGCTTCCGTGACGGGGATCGAACGGACCGGAGACGGAACCCTCTACTTCCTCTACTCGGCAGGAGACGAACACCTCACCGGTCTTTGGAAACTGCGCCCGGGAGGCAAGCCGGAACGCATCGCCGCGCTGCCGGCCGCGAGCTTCCTCAACGGACTCGCCAGGGACGACCGTACGGGGAACTTCTACATCACTGACTCCACACAGGGCAGAATCTGGCAGGTCGGATCGCACGGCGGAACCGCCGAGCTCTGGGCCGCGGGGGAGGATCTCGCCCCGGTTCACTTCTTCGGTGCCAACGGCGTGAAGGTGCACAACGGAGCTGTATGGGTCTCCAACCTCGACCGGGGAACGATCCTTCGTATACCGCTGACGGGCAAGGGAACAGCCGGCCCACATCAGGTCAAGGCATCCGGACTCGACAGCGTCGATGATTTCGCCTTTACCGGTCGCGGCGACCAGCTGCTGGCCGCACTCAATATCCCGAGTCAAGTGGTCCTCATCACTCCGGGCAAGGCCGACCGTATCGTCCTCGATGAGCGCGATGGGCTGCAGAACACCACGTCAGTGGCGGTCGACGGCGATACGGTCTATGTCGCCAGCGGCGCGCTCACCACGGGCGGGGACGCGAATCTCCTGACGGCCCGTCTCGGTCGCCTCAGCCGTCCCATTCATCCCAGGAACGGCAGTCCCATGCTAACGACCGAGGGGTCGACGACAATGGGACCATGAGTCGTCCAGACAACTCGCTGGGTAACACGCTGCGTGCATGGCGTGGCCGAATCACGACTGAAGACGTTGGACTGCCGGCCACCCGACGACGACGCACCGATGGCTTGCGCCGCGAAGAACTCGCTCTGCTGGCCGGAATATCCACGGACTACCTTCTCCGTCTTGAGCAGGGCCGGGCCCTGCGCCCATCTCGAGACGTCGTGGCCTCACTTGCCCGCGCGCTGCGACTGAGTACGAATGAGACCTGCCACTTCCACCTGGTGGCCGGGCTTCTTCCGCCGAAGCCCCAAGGCATCCCGCATCAGCTGCCGCCTGGTGTGCAACGGCTCGTCAGCCGCTGGGGGAACATTCCGGTGGGAGTGTTCTCCGCCTCATGGACCTTGCTGACGTGGACATCGATGTGGGCGGCCCTGCTGGGGGACCCGTCCCTTCGACCGCCGGAAGAACGAAACCTGGTACGCGCGGTGTTCAAGGAGCCGCCATCGGACACGGGCTATCCGCTCTTTCCCGCCGAGCAGAGCACCACTGAATTCAAGGCCGCTCTCGTCGCAGACCTTCGGATCACGCACGGAGCGTATCCTCATGATGAGGAATTCAAAGCTCTGATGGGTGAGGTCATGAGCAGCAGCGAAGAGTTCCGAGGCCTGTGGGGTGCCCCGGCGCTCGGCTCACGCCTGGGTGGCCACAAACGCCTGCGGCATCCTCTCGTGGGGGAGATAGGCCTCGACAGCGATGTGCTGAAGGTGCCCGACCACGATGTGAGGATCGTGACCTGTACGGCAGAGCCGGGAACCCCGGACGAGGAAAAGCTGGAGTACTTGCGAGTTGCCGCCGCCCAGGCCGCCCAGGCCGCCCAGGCCGACCAAGCCGCCCAGGCCGCGCTGCCGCTGTCATCCGGCTGAGCCGGGCACCGTGGGCCGTGGGGGCGCCCCCACGCCCCCACGGTCCACGGCTTTCCGACTTCCTCAGCGTTCGGCTTTGGCCGATCCGAAATTGAGCGGGGTTGCCCCGCCGGAATCCGCGTATCGGTGGAACCGGTCGGTCCAGGACTTTTCCTGAAGGGTCCGGACCAGTGCGCGGGGCACTGCCATCTGCACATCGCGGCCACCGGGCTCATCCGCCGGAGTCGGCGCGATGAGCACCGTCCAGGGAGTGGGCAGCGCCGGGACGTCGTACCAGAAGGGTGTGCCCTGCCCGAAGTCCAGGGTGTAGAAGGGGAGCTTGGACCAGTTGTTGATCACGATGGTGCTCTCGAACTTGTCGAGCGTCATGGTGGGAAGGACGCGCTTGAGGCGTCCCGCCTCGTATTCGGCACAGAGGAAGGCCGTTTCCCGGCGGATTTTCTCCTCCGTGTTCGCGGCATAGCCCGAGCGGACCGTCAGGGCGACCTCGCCGAGCGGTCGTTCGCGCAGCTCGGCCGCGGTCATCCCGGGCCGGGTGTTGGTGACGGTGTTGCCCCAGTAGTCGTCCGGTACGGCGGCACCGGCGGACGTGCGGAAGTCGGCGAGGAGGCCGAGCCTTTCCTCGCTGGTATCGGGGCGGGCGCGCAGTGCGCCGAGCACTTTCCACAGATGGGCGGTCAGTGCGTCATTGGTCGAGATCCACCGCTCCGTGCCCGCGAGGTCGGCCATCGCGGCGTCCTTCATGGTGGCCAGTTCGGCGGCCGTGAAGCGGGTGGTCACCATCGTCGTCGTCTTGGCGATGCTGCCCAGGATGACGCGGCTCACGAAGACGGACTTCCCACCTCGCCGGGTGACCGTGAAATGGGGGTTGTCCGATGGGGCGTCCTGCGCGACGGGCGCCGCGAGCGCGTCGATGACGCTGCGGTCGTGGCCGGGCCCGGTGTACTCGAGCCCCCGGTGCTCACGTGACCAGCTCTCCAGGAACCTCATATAGGCGGACCCGTCGGCCACGGCGTGATTCATCGTGAACCCCAGGACGGAGCCGCCGCCTTGCATATGGGTGAGCTTCACCGTGAAAAGCGGTGTGTCGTGGTCGACCACCTGGAGCGGGTTGACATGGCTCAGATAGCGGTTGATGCCCTTTTTCGCGGTGTGGTGGGGCCCGTGGTCCGGCATGGGCACGGATGCGTGTGTCTCGATGAAGCGCACGCCGGAGTCGTCGCAGAGCACGCTGAGACGGCCGTCGGGATCCTTCTTCATACGGCCGGAAACCATCGGGAAGTGAAGCAGCGTTCTGCTGAGGGAGGCGCGGAGCGCTTCGCCGTCGAGCGTCTCGCGATAGAAAAAGGTACGGGGGGTGTAGACCAAGCCGATGAGCAGGTCGTAGACACTCAAGCGTATGCGGTCACCGTTCGACGCTTCGGCGCGTACGGTGAACGATCGTTTGGTGCTGCTCTCGGTGGCAGTGGGGGATGCCATTATCTTCGCACATTCTTTCGTCCGGCCCGAATGTTACTGGGTTGACGTATTGACCCTACCCCCGGCCGGGAGCGATCTCTTTGAGTAGAACGTGTTTCAGGCAATTTTGAAAATGAGCGTGGTCGACCCGCCGAGAGGCGTTCGCCGGACCCCGACGGCACCTCGCGCCCGCGCCAAGATCCGCTCCCTGTCCTGGGTGGAGTCCTGGGCGGAGCCCTGCCCGCGCCGCTCGGATAGCATGATCCGAACTCACGACGAGCGCCCCCATCGCCCGCCCTTCACCGGAAAACCGTGCTATCCGGTGCGAAGAGTGACCTACAGCCCACATCGAGCAAATCGGCCAAACAATTGATATCTACAGCATCACGGGTGTTTTCGCGCATAAACAGCAGAATGACGTTCGCCGCGTGGCGCCGACCACGGGCGGTGCTGTGGGCTGTGGCCGGTGTGGTGTGCCTCGGGTTCTTCGTCGCGCTGGAGCTCGTCGCCCGACGTTACGGCCTGCCGGGGCCGATGACCAATCAGGTGCAAGAGATTGCATTTGCCCCTAAATCGGGCTTTCTGCTGTACGCCGGTATGGGCTTGATGATGGTGGTGCTCACCTGGCGGGAGCGGCTCATCGCGGCCGGTGCCGCGATCGGCGTCGACATCGTCATCTTCCTGGTGCGGTGGGTGGCCGACGCGAAGGTGACCGAAGGGCACCCCTTCGGCAACGGCGCGTTGTGGGTGATGCTGGGCTGTGTGGTCATCGCGGTCACGCGCCGCACCGGCCGGGAACGCGCCCTGCTGCTGAAGGGCGTCGGGCTGGGCCTGCTGCTGGTGGCCGGCCGCAAGACCGGTGATGCCTGGCTGCTCATCACGGCGAAGACCCGCCCGGCGGTGCTCGATCCGTACCTGGCGACCGCCGATCACGCACTGGGCAACCCGTCGTGGCTGGCAGGTCGGATCGTCGAGGCCATGGGGCCGGTCGGCGCCCATGTTCTCGACTACGTCTACATTCAGCTTCCGATGGCCGCGGCCATCGTCTCGATCTATCAACTGCGTAACGTGGGGGTCGAGCGCCGCTTCCCGAGCCACCATCTGGTGCGCACCTTTCTGGCCATCGGCCTTCTCGGACCGGCCATCTACATGATCTTCCCGGTGGTCGGACCGATCTTCGCCTACGGCGGTGGCGCCTTCGGTACCGGCGGCGAGCACTGGGCGATCGCCAACCTGTGGCCGCACACGCCGCCGCCCATCAGCGCTCCGCACTCGATCCGGTTCGACGAGATCACGCCACGCAACTGCATGCCAAGTCTGCATACGGCGTGGGCCACAGCGATCTTCGTTCACTCCCGCCAGGGCCCCCGGATCCTGCGGTTCGCGGGAACGTTCTGGCTGGTCGCCACGCTCGGCGCGACGCTGGGATTCGGCTACCACTACGGCGTGGATCTCCTCGCGGGCGTGGTGTTCGCGCTCACGATCGAGGCGGCGCTGCGCTCCCTCGCACGAGGCTGGGACCGGTCGGCGACCCAACTGGTCGCCCACGGCGCGGCGGTCTTCGCCGCACTCCTGGTGGCCTACCGCTATCTGCCGGTGGAGATGGCCAGACATCCGTGGGTGTTCGGACCCCTTCTCCTGCTGGCGATGGGCTCGGTGATCCACGGCTATGTACGGACGACCAGGCTGTGGGAGCCGAAGGCCGCACCGGCGCTGCAGCCGGAACCGCAGCCCGAACCGGTGTGAGCCGTGTCGACCGTAAGGCGACGATGAGGCGGGCCAAGAGTCGGTTAGCGACGCGTTAGCCGATCGGCAGGGGACCATCAGCGGCGGCGGACAGGCTGGTCGGCACAGGTCCCGGACGACGGGGACCGCCCGCACCACAGGGGGAGACTCCATGCCGCGCCGTATCGCCCGCCAGCACGCTCGCAACGCCGCCGTCGCCATGGTGGCCGCCATCGCCGCTTTCGGGCTGGCCGCCTGCCAGGACACGTCGGACGGTGCCTCCGGAGCCGCGTCCTCCACCGCCTCCCAGGACTCCGCCTCCCGGGACTCCGGTTCCAAGGGCTCCGGTTCCAAGGGCTCCGGCTCCCAGGGCTCCGGCTCCTCCGACGCCGAGGCGAAGAACGGCGAGGGCAGCGCGGCGGCCCTGCGGAAGACGGACCCCAAGCCGCTGCGCGACGGCGCGGGCCTCTACCCCCGGGCGATCCGTCTGGAGCACAGCGGGAAGGACAACGGCCGCGTGCTCGCCTCGACCGTCGTCCCCAACGGCGGCAACGGCATCGGCGCCATTCAGGAGAGCACCGATGGCGGAGCCAACTTCAACCAGGTGGGCACCATCGCCGACCCCGCGTCCGCCGACGGCAAGGGGCTGTGCTGCTCGGTCCTCTACGAACTGCCGCAACAGGTCGGTGACATGCCGGCCGGCACCCTGCTGTGGGCCGCCTCCTTCGGCCAGGACGTACCCAAAGCCGACCGCCACATGTCGATACGCGTGTTCAAGAGCACCGACGTGGGACGCAGCTGGAGCTATCTGTCCACGGCCGCCACCGCGACGGACGCCAACGGGCTGTGGGAGCCGGAGTTCTCCATCGACGCCGACGGCAACCTGGTCTGCCACTACTCCGACGAGACCGATCCGAACCACAGCCAGAAGCTCGTCGCCGTACGCTCGCGGGACGGCGTCTCCTGGGACGGCCCGCATGACACCGTCGCCAGCGCCCCGGCCTCCGACCGCCCCGGGATGGCGGTCGTACGGAAGGTGCCGGACGGCAAGTACGTCATGACGTACGAGATCTGCTCCGACGACCCCAAGTTCTCGTGCGTCGTGCACTACCGCACCTCCGCCGACGGATGGGACTGGGGCGACCCCGCCAACCTCGGCACCCGGCCCGAGACGGCCGACGGCAAGTACTTCAGGCACGCGCCCACCCTGGCCTGGGCGCCGGAGGACGGAAATCCGCAGGGCAAGCTGCTGCTGGTCGGACAGGTGATGTACAACGCGGACGGCAGCAAGGCCGAGGGCAGCGGGCGCACGGTCTGGACCAACAGCAAGGGCGGAGAGGGTGCCTGGAAGGAGATCCCGGCCCCCGTCACCGTGAAGTCCGACAAGGTCGACTTCTGCCCCAACTACAGCTCCAGCCTCCTGCCCTCGGCCGACGGGCACCAGCTGCTGGAGATCGCGACCGACTACGACGGGGGAGTGTGCCGCCCGTACCACGCCACGGATGGCATGTGACCCGGCCGCTGACCGGTGCCCACCGATATCCGCTGTACCGGCTGCCCATGGGCCGAAAGACTGCCGGCATGGAGTTCTTCTGCTACCACCGCGACCGGCCCGGCTCGCTGCCGCTGCGCCAAGAGCTGGTCGAACAGCACTGGTCCTACATGGACCGGTACGCGTCGGAGATGATCGCCCGAGGGCCGACCCTCGCCGACGCCGACGGGGCGCCGACCGGCAGTGTCCACATCGTCGACCTGCCCGACCCGGCCGCCGCCCGCTCGTTCGCCTTCGACGAGCCGGGCTACCAGGCCGGTGTGTACCGGGACGTACTGCTGCGGCGGTGGCGCAACGTCCTGGGGCGCACGATGTGGGAATTCCCCGGGGGCCGGACCGGGGGCACCCGATTCCTGGTCCTCGGCCTGGCCTCGGGCGAGCCCGCCGACGCCTGCGTGCCGCCCGACCGGGACGAGCTGATCGCCTACGGGCCACTCCTGTCCGACGACGAAAGCACATGGCTGGGTACGGCGGCACTGGTCCGAGCACCCGACCCGGAGACGGCCCGCGCCGTCCTGACCCCGGACCGGTACGCGGACATCGAGGTCCACCACTGGCAGTTCGGCGGGCGGCCGTCATGACCCGCGCGCTTGGACCCGTCGCCTGGCCACCTGCCCCGATACGGACCGAACGGCTCGTGCTCCGCGCGTCCGAGGCCCGGGACCGTGCGGCGTTCATCGAACTGCTCGCCTCACCGGAGGTGCATACCTACCTCGGTGGCCCTCGACCGCGTGATGAGCTCGACCGCGCGGTGCCTGAGGTTCCCGGGCGGCGCCCTGGCCTTTTCGTGATCGAGTTCGATGGAGCGATGATCGGCACCATCGAGCTCAAACGGCACGACGCGGAGAGTCCGGGGCACATCCGTCCGGATCTCGGGGAGGCCGAGCTCGGCTACCTGTTCCTGCCGGAGGCGTGGGGACACGGGTACGGCGCCGAGGCGTGCGCGGCGGCACTCGACTGGTTCGCCGACGCGCTTCCCGGCAAGTCGGTGGTGCTGCGCACCCAGACCGCCAACGAGCGCTCGATGAGCCTTGCGGCAAAGCTGGGATTCACCGAGGTGGAACGGTACGAGGCCTATGGCGCCGAGCAGTGGTTCGGCGTGTGGTCCTCCCCGGCCACGCCGTCCGGTTGAGCGGTCCGAAATGCCGGGCCGGAAAGGCAATCACCATTTCGGTCCAGGATGCGCGAGGAGCCGCCGCGGTTGGTTAGGCTGGGTTGGCCGTTATGCCGCTGTCTACGGAGATGCCAGCGGTTGGTGACACTCGGGGGATGCGGCATGTCCGTTGATGTGGTTCAGCTTGGACAGGACTGATCCCCAGCAGGGGTGAGGTCATGACGTACAGCGCATCACCTAAGAGCCCGAGCCCGATGACCTCGGGCGCCCGGTCACCCGCGATCGGCACCAACCACGGCGCCGTCTTCACCGGCGACACCACCGTTCAGGCTTCCCTGGTACTGCCATCGCCCGCCAGCGTTCTCGCACCTCGCGGGCTGCACAACCTCCCGCGGCCCGCCGGTCACCGATTCGTCGGCCGTCAGGCGGAAATGGCTGCGCTGGAGCAGGCATTACGACCACGGAACGAACGGGCAGTCACGCACGTGGTCACTCAAGCCATGTCCGGGCTCGGTGGGATCGGGAAGTCCGCTCTCGCCCTGCACTTCGCCCATGTCCACCTGCCCGAATACGCCGCGGTCTGGTGGATTGACGCCGAGACCCCCGAGACCATCACCGAGTCCCTGGCGCGGCTCACCGCACGGACCAACCCCGAGACCAATACCAGCGGCGCACCCAGCACAGCCCTCGCGGAATGGGCCCTGGCTTGGCTGGAGACCCATCCCGGATGGCTTCTGGTCTTCGACAACGCCACCCACCCTGATCACCTCGGCCCCTACGTGGCCAGACTCACTGGCGGCGACCACCTCATCACCAGTCGTCTCACCTACGGCTGGCACGAGCTATCCGCCACACCGCTGCACCTGGATGTCCTCTCCACACCGGCAGCCATCAGCCTGCTGCGTCAACTCGCCGGATCCGAGCGCGGCAACGAGCCCTCGGCGGCCGATGAACAGGCGGAGGAACTGGCCGACGAACTTGGACACCTCCCCCTGGCACTGGAACAGGCAGGTGCCTACATCCGCCGCACCCGTAACACCTACTCCGGCTACCTGCGCCGCTTCCGCTCTCAAGCCGCGCGGATGCTCAACACCCCGGGCGACGGCGCCCCACACAGCATCACCATCGCCCGGACCTGGCGCGTCACCCTCGACATCATCGCCGACCGCGACCCACTCACCGTTCACCTGCTGCGGATCATGGCGTGGTTCGCTCCCCGCGACATACCCCGCGATCTCCTCAGCGGTGCGGCCGACGAGCCAGACGCGGACATCGACGCCCTCGCTCTCCTCAACGACTTCAGCATGATCACGCTCACCGAGAGCACCGCCGCCGTACACCGCCTCGTCCAAGCACTCGCCCGAACCCCAGACCCCCGAGACCCGCATCGCAGCGAGTCAGCCATCAGCCAAGCACAGTCCACCGCTGCAAGTCTGATCAGGGATGCGCTGCCCAGCGATCCGGAGACCAATATTGCCGGATGGCCGCGATGGCGCGCCCTTCTCCCTCATATCGACGCATACCTTGCCCGCACTCCCCCGAGCACGGACACCGCCGAAACAGACTTCATTCTGTACAGCGCTTCTCAGTTCCTGCACGGGCAGGGCCAACTCCTTCAAGCCACCCAATATGCACACAGGTCTGCCACTACATCAGCGCGACTCTACGGTGAGGATCACCCGTCCACCTTGTCTTCCCGCAACAACCTGGCGGGCACCTATGAGTCGGCGGCGGATTTGGACCGCGCTATCCCGCTGTACGAGCGAACCCCCACCGACAGCGTCCGGGTTCTGGGCCAGGACCACCCCGATACTTTGGCTTCGCGCAACAACTTAGCGGGCGCCTACGAGTCGGCGGGGGATCTGGACGGCGCTATCCCGCTGTACGAGCGAACCCTCACCGATCGGGGCAGGGTTTTGGGCGAGTACCACCCCGATACTTTGGCTTCGCGCAACAACTTAGCGGGCGCCTACTGGTCGGCGGGGGATTTGGACGGCGCTATCCCGCTGTACGAGCGAACCCTCACCGACAGCGTTCGGGTCTTGGGCGAGGACCACCCCGATACCTTGACCTCCCGTAGCAACCTTGCCTACACCTACGCGGCGGCGGGGGACCTGGGCCGCGCAATCCCCTTGTGCGAGCGAACCCTCGCTGACCGGGCGAGGGTTCTGGGCGAGGACCACCCCGATACCTTGACCTCCCGTAGCAACCTTGCCTACACCTACGCAGTGGCGGGGGATCTGGACCGTGCCATTCCGCTGTGCGAGCGAACCCTCACCGATCGGGGCAGGGTTCTGGGCGAGGACCACCCCGATACCTTGACTTCCCGCAACAATCTCGGGGGCGCCTACTGGTCGGCGGGAGATCTGGACCGCGCTATTCAGCTGTACGAGCGAACCCTCGCTGACCGGGCCAGGGTTCTGGGCGAAGAACACCCCGCCACCCTGACCTCCCGCAACAACCTCGCAGGCGCCTATGCGGCGGCGGGGGATCTGGACCGCGCCATCCCGCTGTACGAGTAAACTCTCACCGACCGCATCCGGACCACGTATCACAGGGTGAATGGGTCCTCGTCGAGCTTTTCTGCCAGGTGCTCAAGAGTGTCCGTAAGGCTTGTCGGTGCACCGTTCAGCCTTTCGCGCTGCTTGGCGACATGACCGATGAGGCGGAGGGTCCGACCCGAGGAAATTCCGGGTGCGGCGGTGACCAGGGCGCTGACGACGTCTTCCGCGTCGCGCCAGGCATTGACGTCCAGTAGGCATTGGGCGAGCCGTGCGGATGACATACTTGCGTAGCCGGTCGCGACGCCACACCCTGGTTTTGCGGATTGCAGTAGCCGCTCGATGGCTTTCTGTATGTCACCGGCGATCTGAAGTGCGTGACCCCAGTGGCCGTCAATTTCCCTGTCGGTCAACCACCATGACCAGTCCGGTTCGCCGACGTCGTTACCGTCCTCGATGAGGGACCGGGCGCGTTGAAGCGACTCGACGGCATCCGACGTACGTCCCGTGCCGACCAGTCCCTTCGCTTCACGCATGCGGAACATCGCCTCGACGCGGGGGGACAGCCGTCTACGGTTGAGTACCGACCGGGCGATGGACAGCGCCTCCTGGTTCCGTCCGCGCCATTCACTGTGCATCGCCATGTTCTGCAGCGTCAGCAGTGCGATGGAGCGGTCCCCCGAGAGATTCGCGAGGAACAGCGCCTCTTGGTTGAAGCGCCGGGCGGCGCCGTCTCTTTCCGCGTCAAAAAGAGCCCAGCCGGTTATTTCGGCGAGTTCCGCGGCCGCCGACTGAATATCGCGCTCATACCGGGGATCGTAGTCTCCGGCTCCGAGCCGCCGATGCACGACCTTGAACGCGCGGCCTGCGGGCTCCGCGATGGATACCCCGCTGAGTTCGTTGTCCAGGACGACCAGCAGATGGGAAGTCTCCCGGATGGCTTGTACGAAGTCGGCTTCGCGTGCCTCGTTGAGTCTGAGTATCCGATCAGTGATGGCCGGTGATTCAGCAATTTCCGGCGAAACCGTTGGGGGCGTCACTCGTGCCGCGATTTCGGCGAGTTTCCCGTTTGCCCTGAGCAACTGGTCCAATCCCGTGACGAGTTGCGTCGATGGCCGCTGCTTCCCGGAGAGCACGCGGGACAGATAGGCGTGGTCGTAGTTCAGGTGGCGGGCAACCGCCCGGACGCTCATGTCCCGGTCGCGAAGCAGGTCGCGGACTCTCTGGCTGAACTCCCCGCTGTCCATGGTGACCAGGGTACGGCTGTCACCTCGCAGTCACCACGTGGTCACCACCCGCGACCGCACATTCACGGTTGTCTTTTACGTACGTGAGGACCCCCGCGACCGTGCGACCGGCCCGGGGGCATGGCCATCGCTAACAGGAGCGACAACGTGTCGGACACTAGCCCAGCCACCCCACCCGCGAACATGCCGCCCGACGGCGACTGCGATGTGTGCGGGGCGCTGTTACGGCAACAAGCCGAAGCAAGGCGTAACGGGGATCAAAAGTGGGCGACCACCTGTCTCATCGAACTCCAGCGGCACCACGAGGGCCCGTTTCACGGTGGGGCGGCCCGGTGACGGGCCGCGCGATGATGACCATGCGTGTGTCACGGGACAGCGGGAAGACCTACGGGCCGACACACGTGGTCAAGTCCACCGAGCCCCTGAGGCCGCTGGAGACCTCGGTGTGGCCGCCATGCCAGTGCGTCCGATGTGTACCGGCGCGAGTGGCCGGCCGCCAGTCGTTCTGACGGGCGCGGTACGAAATCGCCGGCCCCCGTGCCAAGGGCAGGGGGCCGGCGAGGGGCTGGCTCAGCTTTGTTTGGGGGCGCGAAGCAACTGACGATGGACTCGGCTTTCCAGGAGCCAGGCCGGAAAGCATTCCCCCAGAGCGGCCCAAAGTGTGCCGGGAAACAGGGTGATTAGCTACGCTGGGTTGCCCGTTATGCCGCTGTGTAGGGGAACTTCAGCGGCTGGTCAGACTTCAGGGGGATGCCGCTATGTCTGTGGACGTGGTCCAGCTCGCGCAGGACCTCACGCCGTATGCCGCTACGGCCATCACCGCTTACGGGGCCGCGGTCCTGGCCCGAGTCGAGGGTGACGCGGCCGATGCCACCATCTCCTTCGGGCAACGCATCCTGCGACGTCTCACCGGCCGCGACACCCCCGGCAGTGAAACCTCCGCCGAGCAAGAAGCCCTCGCCGACACGGTCACCGAGCTGGCCGGCACGCCCGGTGACGCAGATCTGGCCGCCGTACTCCGCGTGCAGATCCGCCGCCTGATGACAGCCCATCCAGACATCGCCGCTGACATCGCCGGATGGGCACTACCCGCCGAGCCCGCCACAGTCACCATCACCACGTCCGGGGACAGGTCACCAGCCGTCCACAACAACTACGGCACCATCAACACCGGCGACTCCACCACCTGAACCCGGCCGGGGGTGAAAGTTTCATGCACAGCGCCTCACCGGAGACTCCGGGGCTCGCTACGGCGGGAGCCCGGTCACCCGCCGTGGGCACAAACAACGGCGCCATCTTCACCGGAGACACAACCATCCAGGCGCCTCTGGTGCTCCCACCGCCCGCCGACGTCCCCGCGCCTCACGGGATGCACAACCTCCCGCGGCCCGTCGGTCACCGATTCGTCGGTCGCTCGGCGGAGATGGCCACTCTGGAACAGGCGTTAGGGCCCCCGAATGAGCGGGCAGCCACGCATGTCGTCACTCAGGCTATGTCCGGGCTCGGCGGCATCGGAAAGTCCACTCTGGCGCTGAACTTCGCCCATACCCACCGCACCGGCTACACAGCGGTTTGGTGGATCGACGCCGAGACCCCCGAGACCATCGCCGGTTCCCTGGCCCAGCTCACCATCCGGGCTAACCCCGGTACCAATACCAGCGGCGTACCCAGCGCAGTCCTGGCCGAGTGGGCCCTGGCCTGGCTCGATAGCCATCCCGGATGGCTCCTCGTCTTCGACAATGCCACCCACCCCGACCACCTCGCCCCGTACCTCGCCAGACTCACCAGCGGCGACCACCTGATCACCAGCCGTCTCACCTACGGCTGGCACGACCTGGCCGCCACACCCCTGCACCTGGACGTCCTCACCCCACCAGCCGCCACCCGCCTGCTGCACCAACTTGCCGGGCCCGGCCCCAGTAGCGAAGCCGCAGCAGCTCAGGAACTAGCCGACGAACTCGGATACCTCCCCCTGGCTCTGGAACAAGCCGGTGCCTACATCCGCCGCACACGCAACACCTACTCCGCCTACCTGCACCGCTTCCGCACCCAGACCGCCCGCATGCTCAACACTCCCGGCAACGGCGACCCCCACAGCACCACCATCGCCCGGACCTGGCACGTCACCCTCGACACGATCGCCGAACGCGACCCACTCGCCGTCCACCTCCTGCACGTCATGGCATGGCTCGCACCCCACGACGTACCCCGCGACCTCCTCAACGGCATCGCCGACGAGCCCGACGCGGACACCGACGCCCTCGCTCTCCTCAACGACTTCAGCATGATCACCCTCACCGAGAGCACCAGCGCCATGCACCGCCTCCTCCAAGCACTGGCCCGAACCCCAGACCCTAAGGACCCCCACCGCAGCGACTCAGCCATCAGCCAAGCACAATCCACCGCCGCAACGTTGATCCATGATGCGCTGCCCGACGACCCGGAGACCAACACCGCCGGATGGCCGCGCTGGCGCGCCCTTCTCCCTCACATCGACGCCTATCTCACCCACACTCACCCGGACACGGACACTGCCGAAACAGACGGGATTCTCTACAGCGCCTCGCAGTTCCTGCACGGTCAGGGCCAGCTCTCTCAAGCCACCCAATACGCGCAGCGGTCTGTCACCACATCAGCAAGGCTCAACGGCGAGGACCACCCTGACACCCTGACCTCCCGCAACCACCTCGCGAGCGCCTACGAGTCGGCGGGAAGCTTGGGCCGCGCCATCCCGCTGCACGAGCAGACGCTCACCGACAGCATCCGCGTCCTGGGCGAGGACCACCCCGACACCCTGATCTCCCGCAACAACCTGGCGGGCGCCTACGGGTCGGTGGGGGATTTGGGGCGCGCCATCTCGCTGTACGAGCAGAACCTGACCGATCGCATCCGCGTCCTGGGCGAGGACCACCCTGACACCCTGATCTCCCGCAACAACCTCGCCTACGCCTACACGTCGGTGGGGGATTGGGGGCGCGCCATCTCGCTGTACGAGCAGAACCTGACCGATCGCATCCGCGTCCTGGGCGAGGACCACCCCTCCACCCTGATCTCCCGCAACAACCTCGCGGGCGCCTACGGGTCGGTGGGGGATTTGGGGCGCGCCATCTCGCTGTACGAGCAGACGCTCACCGACAGCATCCGCGTCCTGGGCGAGGACCACCCCTCTACCCTGACCTCCGGCAACAACCTCGCGGGCGCCTACGGGTCGGTGGGGGATTGGGGGCGCGCCATCTCGCTGTACGAGCAGAACCTGACCGATCGCATCCGCGTCCTGGGCGAGGACCACCCCGACACCCTGACCTCCGGCAACAACCTCGCGGGCGCCTACGAGTCGGTGGGGGATTTGGGGCGCGCCATTCCGCTGTACGAGCAGACGCTCACCGACAGCATCCGCGTCCTGGGCGAGGACCACCCCACAACTCGTATCGTGCGGGACAACCTGCGTGAGGCACGGTCCAAGTCGGACTGAGGCTGGCTCGCTCAGCGGCCGACTGGGCGTAGGTGTCGAAACCTGTCTTCACTTACTCAAGGGCGCGCCTTGCGGCGCGCCGGGCGGTCTGGCCGCCCCGCCGGGCTGCGGCGTGGCCGCCGGTCCCGTCGGGCGCCCGCCGCCCGCACTCCCAGCGCACCCGCGATCGCTCACCGAGGAGCCGACCGCCCGTCGGGGTAGGGGCGTTGTGGCTGGGGCCGACGGCCTACGCGGCTTTTGGGCAGCCACCACGGGGCGAGCCTCTAAGAACAGGGGGCCGATCGGTCGCAAACGCGGGCAGGATCACAGACCCGCCCGATTCGCCGGGCCAGCGTAAAGCCCCCTGTTCTCTCGCCCCATGGCAGCTCCCGCCCCAAAGCCGCTACGGCCGGCGGCGTGCCCATAGCGCGCCGATCCAGCACCGCACGCCCGCCACCGGCCACCCCGGTCAGCTCGCCCTGCCCAGCCGGGGCGCCGTCATCCGCGCCAGCATCGCCACCTCACGCGCCGACGCCGCTGACAGCTCCAGCCGGACGACCCCGGAGCCGTCTGCGCCTGAAGCGGCACGCAGCCGCACCCCTGCCATCTCCACGCCTACGAGCCTCAGCGCTTCGCCCAGCTCGGTCGCGGCTTCCCTTGCGTCCCGCCAGTCCCTCATGTAGTCCACTCCGAATACCCATATCACCGCCTCCAGGTCTGCCGCCTCTCTGTCGAACCTGTCGTCCTCAGGGCCGCCCATTTGGCCAAGTTCCCTTCTCTGCAAGCCGCCTGACAATCAATGACCGGGCCGCGTCGAGCGGGCCGAGTTTCGTAATCGATCCCCAGCCGGACCACCCCAGTAGCCGTCCAGGCCAAAGGGGTGGTCCGGTATCGCTTCTTCGGTTGTTGCGCGTGATTCCGCAGTGGCGGCCTCAGTACTTCTGCCGGCCACCCGGATAGCGCACCGGCTTTCGGCACTCCGGCGCGTCCTCAGGCGCGGGCTCGCCGCCGAGCGCGTAGCACAAGGCGGCGTGCAGCTGCTTCGCTTCCACCACCGTCAGCACCAGCGATGCCAGGGATGCGCGACCGGGCCGGAGGACTCGAAGCGGCAGCTTGAGCAGACCGTCTTTGCCGGGACGCAGACCGCGCCCCGGTGCGGGACCGACCTGCCAGCCTTCTGACGCCCTACTCATTCGGCCCCTTGCTCGTCTGACTCGATCCGTTGTTCTTGCACTCGCCCGGCCCGGGAAGGCGCCCGCCGCGACTCTCCGCGATCCGGAGCGCGTCTTGCAGCGCTTCGATCAGGCGGTTCGAGAGGTAGCGGAGTTCTCGCGGGTCCGCCTTCCGGTCGCGGAGCAGTAAGCGGGCGTGCCCGATGAGTTCAGCGCCCATCTGGAGCTGGACCGCTTCCATCTCGTCGGCCAGCCGCGACAGATACCCCGTGCCGTCCGCATCCGACATCAAGTAGCACGGCTTCCCGGCAGGGCCGGGCCACGGAAGCAATCGCGGTTGCGCACTCACCTGACCACCACCATCCCGTGCGGCGCGCACAACAGCTCCACCCGAGGCACGTCCTTCCGACGTTCATGTGCCACCAGATAGGGCCGGACAAGCTGCACGTCCTCGCCGCGCAGCACAGGCTTACGCGACATCTGGTGCACAGCAGGCAGTTGCGACGTCGGGGCGTCAGCACAGTCCACCGGCCGACGTGCCCCAACCGTGCGATGACGTCCCCGGCCGGGCCGTAGCACTCTCGCCAATGGTTCGAAGACCCTGCCGATACAGTTCCGCATGTCGACCTGCTTCCTCAGGTTGGCCACGCCCCGGGGGCGCACGCCCGCGTCGCCGGGGTCCTGTGGCGGATGAAAAACCGGCTGAGTATTCATGCTGGTGACATGCGAAGCCCCCAACTTTCACAGTTGAGTGAAAGCCGGGGGCTACTGCGGTGAAAGTGTCAGAGGCCCACCCAAGCAGCCAGGTGATCCAGGCTGTCCGGGGTGCGACGGGACAAGTGGATCAGGCCCCGGATGGTCTCGCGAGCGCCCGCGTGGTACCTGGTCTGCTGCGGCGCCAGCTTCCGCGCGGTCACGATCGATTTCAAGGCCGCTTCAGAGCGGCCCGTTTCCATCTGGGCGCGTGCCTGGTCCACGTAGAAGTGCGCGGCGCGGGAGACAGCCCAGTCCTGCGGTATCCGCACCTTCGCGGCCTCTTGCAGAGCTTCGCCGTAGTGTCGCATCTCGACACGAGCCGACACCGCGTGCACGGTGACATTCGTGGGGCCGAAGGACAGCCAGTGCACGTCCGTTGCTTCGCCTGTCCGGTCCGCGTAGGACCGGGCCTCTTCGAGGTGGTTCTTGACCGCGTCTTCGTCATGAGCGCGGGCAGCGATGATGCTTGCCCCTAGGTGGAGCTGCCCGGCGACGGCATGCCGCTCTCGTGCCTGCGGGGATTGCTGCAACAGTCCCTGTCCGGAGGCTACGAGCCGCTGACCGATGGTGTACTCGCCCTCTCGGAAGTAGACGAGGGCACGCATGTACTGGCGCACTGCGGAGAGCAGCGGATCGGATGCCCGCGACGCGGCCCAGTCCATACGGTCCAGCGCCACCGTGGACAGGTCGTAGTAGCCCAGCTTCACGGCCAGGTCGTGCGCGGTGCGGTAGGTACTGGACAGGGCAGCCCACAACTCGGACGACGGCGTCCGATAAGCGGCTGTAGTGATCTCCGCCATCGTTCCTGGGAGATCAAGAGCGGCGTCATGGAGCTTCGTGGCCCGGACCTGCTGACACAGAGTGTGGGCAGCGGTGATGAGCTGAGGAGTGGGGCGCGGTGTGATCGCCGGATCGGCCCCCAGGTCGTAGAGGTCGAGGGCTTCACGGATCGGGCGGACCAACGCGGCCAACCGGTCCTGCTGTAGCTCGGTTACGTAGGGCTGGCCGGTCAGCGCCGTGACGTCGATGGACAGTGCTTTCGCGACTGCGGCCACCAGGTCGGGGCTGGCTGGCTTGTGCCCGGATTCAACTTGCGTGAGCAGGCTGTAGGAGTAGGGGACTTTCTGAACCAAGCCTCGCTGAGTCAGCCCAGCCCGTTTCCGGTGATGTGCGATCCGAGCGCCCGTGTGCTCGTCGTCGGGGAGTGGCATGCATGCCTCCCTTTCGTGGCTCACTCAGCGGAAACGCTACCCGCCCGGCCACGGCAGAAGACGTTGAACGGCGATCTCAACCCCGAGCGTGCAGGGTTTGCGGAGGGAGGGCGCCGCACGGTGGACTGCCCGCATGACCGCGAACCGTGTCCTCTACCTGTTCGGAAGCGCCGCCCCGCCTGTGCTGAACATCGCCGGTGTGATCGCACGGGCACAGGCCGACGGCTGGAACGTCTGCCTCGGGTTGACCCCCACGGCCGCGCGCTGGCTTGACGATGAGCTGCCGTCGTTGGAGGAGCTGACCGGGCACCCTGTGCGCAGCCAGTACAAGCTGCCCTGGGAGCCGGACGCCTGGCCTCCCGCGGATGTCGCCGTGCTGGCACCCGCCACCTTCAACACGATCAACCAGTGGGCCCTGGGGATCACCGAGAAGTTCATCGTCGGATTCGTGGCCGAGGCCATCGGTAAGGGCATCCCCACCGTGGCCATGCCGTGCGTCAACGCCGCCTACGTCCAGCACACCCAGTTCGACACCAGCGTTGCCACGCTCCGCGCGATGGGGGTGCGCGTGCTCTACGGGGAAGGCGGATTCGTGCCCAACAAGCCGGGCCAAGGCCGACCGGAGAACTATCCGTGGCACCTGGCACTCGAAGCCGCAGCCTCAGCCGTCACGGGGCGCGATCCCCGCGGTGCATGAGCCGCCCCCGGACGGTGCAGCCAACGGGCAGGTGGCTCTGGCGTCGTCATTCGGCCCCGCCCGGACGGCTAGAGCTGGCCCCGATTCGTGAAGATCCGTGACGGCTTCAAGTGGCTCCTCCTGGTGACTGCCGCCTGGTCAAGGCCAGGCCCGAATGGGGCCGTTTCAAGCCGTCACTTCACATTTTGGGGCCGGCTGGGACGTCTTGGTGGGGCCGCTGAACAACGTCGAAGCCAGGTGAGGTGATCGAGCCTGGTGCTGACGGCGGCCGCGCGTGGGTCGCCGATGTCCGTCAGGACCGCAAGGGCCCGCCGCAGACGGGACTGCGCCGCGGTGGGCCGCAAGCCTCAAGCGTTAGGCGTACGTAGGCGCAGCGCTGCCACAAGGCCCAGCGTGCCCGATCGTGGTACGCACCGCCGACCACCGGCACAATCAAGATTCGCCTCAGGTTCTCCCACACCCGTTCCGGCACGCTGCCACCACAGCAACCGGACCCACACGAAAGCAGGCACACATGCGCAAGACACGCACCGCCCTCACCGCCCTCGCCCTCTCGGCCGCGGCCCTGACAGGCACGACCACCGGCGCCGCCGCCACCGACAACTTCTCAACCAGCCGCGCGGCCGCGGCTCCGTGCACCGTGCCCGACGCGTTCTGCGCCACCAACGGCAGCGGCGACCAGCTCGTCCTGCACTGCGGCGAGTCCGCATTAGAGCCTTGGAGCGGCGTCGGATACTGGGACAACCGCCTTCCCGGAGGCGGCATAGTCAAGATGTTCGACTACTACGGCTCCGTGAACCATGTCGCGCCCGCCGACTCCGGTCCCACCGAGATCAACTGGAGTCTCGTCTGGGCGCTGCGCGCCTACTGCTGACACCTGCTTGACGCGCGGCGCGTGCGAGAGCACTGCGAAGTCAGCAGGAGCTGCGTCAGAACCCTGCGATATGGGCCGGAGGCGGCGCCGAAGCCCTCGAAATGCAGGGCGCCGCCTCGCGGTGCGAGCCTGGCGGCTTCGACGTTGTTCAGCGGCCCCACCAAGACGTCCCAGCCGGCCCCAAAATGTGAAGTGACGGCTTGAAACGGCCCCATTCGGGCCTGGTCTTGACCAGGCGGCAGTCACCAGGAGGAGCCACTTGAAGCCGTCACGGATCTTCACGAATCGGGGCCAGCTCCAGCCGTCCGGGCGGGGCCGAATGACGGCGTCAGAGTCAGGGCAGGCGAACTCAAAGTCGCCTGACGGGCACAGCACAAAACCACTAAGCGAATCCGGCGAAGGCCACTGCTGATCCCGCTAGTGCTTGGAATAATGTGCCAATGGATTTAGGGGGTACAGCATTAATCGCCGCCGCTGCAGCTGTAGTTGGGGCCGGACTTGGCGCCTTTGGGGCCGTACGCGCGGCCAAGAACACGGGGAACTCCCAGCGCCGCTCACAGCACGAGCACTGGCGGCGGCAAACTCGCGCCGATGCCTACGCTCAGTTCGTGAACGCAACAGAGGAACTTGCGCCAGTGATGTCCGCGTTTGCCCGGATGGAGGACTCGGTGCCGGCAGACCTGCCGGAGCGAGCCGCCGAGGCGCGTCGGCTCATGTCGGCGCTCGCGAAGGCCGACAGCGCCGTGGCGCTGGCGGGACCTGACAGCGTTGCTGCGGAAGCCAAATCAGTAACACGGGGTTACGGGCTCATCCTGCGTAGCACCTTGGTGAGGTGGGGGCTGGAGCAAGCCAGGCGAGGCGATCCACCATCATTCACACCTGCCCATTGGCCGAGCTTGAGCCACTTCCGCGAATTGGCACGAGCCGCCCTGGACGATCCAGACGGCGCCCTGGAACAGCAGCCATAGGAACCGTCGCTAAGAAGATGACACGAAGTCCATCGCAGATCCCATCCCTGAAGGCTTCGTGGCCAGCAGGAGCGTCACGAGATCAGCAGTGGACTTCGTCGAGTCCGCTCAGCCCCCGCCCGGGTCAGGGGGCTGGCGCTGGTTCCAGGGGGCTCGGGTCAGCCCTGCTTGGGCGCGGCCTGCTGGACGACCTCGAAGGACCACAGCGTGGAGCCGGACGCGGCGGGCTTCTGCTGCGGGGCGTCCTCGCCGCCGCGTTGGTGGGCCGCCTTCATGGGGCCCTCCATCCATGCCTGGAAGTCCTCCTCGCTGCGCCAGCGCGTATAGACGAGGTACTGGTCGGTCCCCTCGACCGGGCGCAGCAGCTCGAACCACTCGAAGCCGTCGGAGTTCTCGACCGACCCGGCCCGTGAGGCGAAGCGCTTCTCCAGCACCTCGCGCTGTTCCTCCGGCACGGTCAGCACATTGATCTTGACTACGCTCATGGCCCCATCTTGCCGTAGCCCCTGCCGAGCGTCGGCGGCGCCTCGCCCCGGCCGTCCCTCAGCCGTGCAGCCGCAGGCCCTTCGTGACCTTGTCCACCTGGCCGCGCGGCCCGTAGACCGCGAGGCCCACCAGGTTCAGGGCGTCGGCGTCGACGGCGCGGACCGTGGCGCGGTTGTCGTCCTCGTTGTCGGTGCCGAAGAGCTCCTCGGTGTAGACGGACATCGGCAGGTCGCGGGAGAGGGCGCGGGCGTGGGTGCGGGTGAGGGCGGGGGTGTCGGCGGCGTAGACGAGGACCGGTTCGCGGAACATCGGAAGGTAGACATTGCCCGAGGCGTCCTCGTACGGCTTGCCGACGATCTCGTCCGTCGAATGCGCCAGGCCGCTGGAGAGGAAGGCGGTCACGTTCAGCTTCTGCCAGTCGGCGAGGTCGGTGCGGACGATGACGGCGATCTTGGTGTCGAAGCGCATGCCCATGACTTTGGCTCGCGGGCCGGGCCGCGGTCTTGAACGCTGGTGCGACGGACGGGTGCGACGGACGGGTGCGACGGGGCGCGGTCGGATCGTGCCCTGCCCCGCTCCGGCCGGAGGCGCCGCCTGGTTGGAGCGGGGCAGGTCGGAGCGGGGCCGGCGGGGCCGGTCGCGTCAGCCGACGCAGCCGGGGACCGCCCCCGGGGGGACGGCAGTTGTCGGGTGTGTTGTCGGCGACGCGGGACTTCACCAGGTTCACGGTCGATCCCGGCAGTTCGTAGATTCCGCCGCCGTCGCCAGGCGGGGCCACGGTATTGCGGGAGACGGAGGAGCCGGTGAGGGTGGCGGTTCCGGCCTCGTTGAACAGGCCACCGCCGAGGTCGGCCCGGTTGGCGGTGATTTTGCTGCCGTTGAGGAAGACCTGACCGCCGTGGTTGTGGATGGCGCCGCCCAGGCCGGTCGCCTCATTCTCCTTGAGGATGCCGCCGTTCAGGGTCAGCGTCCGGCCCGCGGCGACGAAGACGGCCTCGCCGTCGGTGGCGGAGTGCCCGTTGCGCAGCGTGACCTTGTCGCGAACCCGGGTGCGGGGCCCGGAGCCCTGAATGGGTGTGCGAGGCGGCAGAATGAGGGGGTGAACGAGGCCGGAGAAGGAGCGCGGGGCCGGGAGGACTGGGCCCGGTACTGGCGCGATCCCGACCGGCCCGTCGAGGCCATGCACGCGCACTTTTTCAGCCATCGCTTCCACCCCCACAGTCATGACACCTACTCCTTCGCCGTGACCGAGGTCGGTGCCCAGCGCTTCCGGTGCCGGGGTGCGCTGCGCACCAGCGGGGCGGGGATGGTGATGGTCTTCAATCCCGACGATCCGCATGACGGGGAGGCGGCCGCCGAGCTCGGCTACAAGTACCGCATCGTCCATATAGGTCCCGATGTGGTACGGGATGTCCTCGCCGATGTGGCCGACAGCGCGGACGGCCGGGCGGCGCTGCCGCTGTTCGACCGGCCCGTGGTGTCCGATCCCCTGCTGCCCCGCGCCCTGCTGCGGCTGCACACCGCCCTGGTCGGCGGCGCCGGTCCGCTGGTGCGGGACGAGCGGCTGACCGCGGCCGTCGGGGCGATGGTGCGGCGCGGGGCCACCGGGCCGTTGTGGGCCCGGGAGCTTCCGGACGGGAGCGGCGAGCAGGTGCGGGCCGCGCGACAGGCCAGGGCGCTGCTGGAGGAGGCGTACGCGGAGGAGATCCCGGCGGCGCGGCTCGCGGAGGCCGCCAGGTGCAGCCGCTTCGCGCTCTACCGGGCGTTCCGTGCCGCGTACGGGATGGCGCCGAGCGACTTCCAGCGGCAGCTCCGGCTGCGCCGGGCGCGCGGGCTGCTCGTGGCGGGCAGCAGTGCGGCGGAGGCCGCGGCCCAGGCGGGGTTCGCCGATCAGAGCCACTTCCACCGCTGGTTCGTACGGTGCTTCGGAGTGACGCCGGGAACATTTCAGCGCGCCGCGAGTCCCGATTCGCCGCGCACCCCGCGGCCCTGATGAAATTGGCCCGGACCATACGGACCCTCGCGGAGCGCAAGGACCCTGCCAAAGTCTGACATCTTTCGGACAACCCCGGACGACAGTCAGGTGAAGAGGGGGTGTTCGGCGTCTGTGTAGGGGGCTCAGTAAGGTCTCAAACATCCGGGACAGATGAAGAGGGCGAGTGGGGGAGCGGCACGGCGTGGCGAACGTGGAGCGGAGCGGACTGGGGAGAAGTCCGGACACGGGGCCGGCCTCCGGCACCGTAGGGGCGCGGACGCCACGGACCAGAATGGGGCTCGTCGCCCTGTGGCTGCTGGCGGGCGTGCTGGCGGTCCGTCAGGCGGCGGCGGTGCTGCGGCTGCCGCCCGATGAGCGGCTGACCGACCTGGAGACCTGGATCGGCGCACACGGGGTGCTGCATGTCAGCGGGTCGCTGTACGACGGGGACTCCTTCACCGGCACCCCGTTCTCCGGGCTCGTCCTCAAACCCCTGACCCAGGCCGCCGAGCAGAGCCTCGGGGTCGCCTGGACCTTCGGCACCCTGCTGCTGGTCGTCGTCCTCGGGCTGGTCGTGGCCCGGTCGCTGCCCGGCCCGGTCTCCCGCCGCACCTCGCTGATCGCCGCACCGCTGGCCATCAGCCTGCTGGTGCTGTCGCTTCCGGTGCGCAACACCTTCACCCTCGGCCAGACCAGCATCATCCCGGTGCTCCTGGTCGTCCTCACCGTGCTGCCCAGAACCTCCGGGCGGCAGGCCGGTGTGCTCATCGGAGTGGCCGCGGCGCTGCAGCCCGCGCTGCTGCTGTTCGCCGTCGTGCTGTGGCTGATCGGACGGCGCCGGGCCGCCGCGCTCGCGGGCGCCACGTTCGCCGTCTGCACCGCGCTCGCCTGGGCGGCCATGCCGCACGACTCGTGGACGTACTGGGGGCATCACATCGGCGGCTTCGGGCTCGGCGCCCCCGCCGACAGCCTGGCCAACCAGTCGCTGCACGGGCTGCTGCTGCGCATCGGCATCGAGGGCCCGATGGAGCTCGCGCTGCTGGCCGTGCTCGGGGTCGCGGTCGCGGTGATCGGCCTGCGGCGCGCGGTGCGCTACGCGAGGGACGGGCAGCTGCTGCTCGCCGCCGCCATCACCGGCAGCGTGGCACTCGCGGTCTCGCCCACCTCCTGGCAGCACCAGCAGCTGTGGATCCTGCTGGCCATGGTCGGCCGGGTGGGGCGGCGTGGCTCCGACCGGCTGGTGTGGCCGGTTCTGGTCGTACTGACGATGTCGCTCAACCGCACCGCGCTGCTGCCCGACATCGAGATCCTCGGCCATATCGGCTATAATGCGCCGCTGCTCGCCGCGCTCGCCGCCGCCTGTCTGGTGCCGTTCCTCTCCCGCACCTCGCCGCGCTGGGACGACCCCGAGCCGACGCCGGTCGCCGAACCGGCCAGGAGCCGCTTCGCCTGGGTGCCGCTGCTGCGCGTCCTCAAGCGGCCGCTGTCCCGCCCGAACCTGATGCTCGAGCTGGTGCTGATCCGCGTCGGCTACTTCGCCTACTCCTGGATCCGGGGCCACGCCCCGGACGAGCGCAGCGTGGCCGAGGGCCACGGAGACCAGGTGCTCACCCTCGAGGGCTGGCTGCACATCGACATCGAGCACTGGTTCAACGCCATCGTGGCCGACACCGGATGGCTCAGAGACTTCATGAACTGGTACTACAGCACCTTCCACTTCATGATTCCGCTGTCCCTGCTGGCCTGGCTCTATCTGCGCCGCCCGGCGACCTACCGCTGGGCCCGCACTCCGCTGGCCTTCGCCACGATGCTCGCCCTGGTCGGCTTCTGGCTCTACCCGCTGGCCCCGCCACGGCTGATGGGGCTCGGCTACGTGGACACCGCGCACGGCCCGCAGGACCTGAGCAACCCGGACTTCGGCGCGCTCACCAAGCTGTCCAACCAGTACGCGGCCATGCCGTCGCTGCACGTGGGGTGGTCGCTGTGGTGCGGGGTGGTCATCGCGATCGTGGCGCCGTACGTCTGGGCGAAGGTGCTCGGCATCCTGTACCCGCTGCTGACCACGGCGGTCATCGTGGGCACCGCGAACCACTATGTGCTGGACGCGATCGGCGGCGCGGTCATCGTCACGGCCGGGTTCGCGCTGCAGTACGTGTTCCTCGGCGTGGGCGGGCGCCCGCACGAGGAGGCGCCACCTCTGTCGGCGACGATGGGCGCCGCGGTCACCCGCGTCAGGGGGCTGGTCCCGGGGCTGGTACGGCAGCGCAGTGGACGGCACGACGGCGCCGAGCCCGCGGAGCAGACCCGGATCGGGGCCGCCGAGTCCCCCGAAAAGGGGGCCGGGGCTCGCGTTGAGCGGGATGACCAGCGGGTCTAGCGTGGTGAGAAGGGGGCGGAAAGGCGTGAAAGCGCGTTAAACGGGGGGATCCGGGAATCGAGACGGGGAGCGGGGACCCCGACCGAGGAGGGATCAAGGATGTCCCTGGTGAAGGCAGTAACCGCGGCGGTCGCGCTGGGTGCCTCAATGGCGATCGCGACACCCGCGGTCGCCGCGCCGCCACACCCCTTCGTCATCGTCCACGACAGGTTCCAGCCGGCGTCGGAGGCGAAGCACGCCGGTGCGGTGACCTACGACAAGTCGCTGGTGCCGACGTCCGCGTCGGTGTTCATCGCGGAGGCGCGGCTGAGCGGCAAGGGCATGAAGTACCACCACGAAGGTGGGGAGAACCACGGCCACTACCCGATGCACAAGGGCACGTTCGTGTTCATCAGCGTGCGTGGCCTCGCGGCCGACCACCACTTCGGGATCCACGTCCACACGAAGCCGTGTGGCACCAAGCCCGACTCGTCGGGGCCGCACTACCAGAACAAGAAGGACCCCAAGCAGCCCTCGACCAACCCGAAGTACGCCAACCCGCAGAACGAGGTGTGGCTGGACATCACCACCAAGAGCAACGGCAAGGGCTGGGCCAAGTCCTGGGTGAAGTGGAACTTCCGGCCCGATGAGGCCCGTTCCGTGGTGATCCACAAGCATGCGACGGGCACCACGTCGGGCAAGGCCGGGCAGGCCGGCGCCCGGGTGGCGTGTGTGAACGTGCCGTTCAAGTAGCGGTTGGCGGCCACCAAGTAGCGGTTGGCGTCCACGGCGCTCGGTGGAGGGCGGGCAGGCATCACGCCTCACGCCTCACGGCGGTAGCAGTCCGCCCTCCACCGAGGCGTCCCTGATCTCCTCGTACAGTGCGCGCAGCGTCTCGCTCACGGCCACCCGCGGCAGATGCAGCCCGTCCAGCGCCTCGGCGTCCACGGGAGCGTGGCTGTCGGTGGCCATATCGCCCCAGCCCTGGCCGGTCAGACAGCGCATCAGGGTGGGGTTGAGCCGGTCCACCCCGCGCACCAGGCACGCCTCGGGCGTACGGCCCTCCTCGTACTCCCGCCACAGCGCGAGGAGTTCGGTCCCGAGCGGCGCGGGGAGCGCGGCGAAGCGCGGCGGTTCACCGCCCGCGGCGCCGCGCTCCACCGCGTCCATCTCGACGAGGTCGTGCATCAGGCAGAGCTTGAGCATCTTGGTGAGGTCGAGCCGCTGCCCGGCCTCGCGCTCGAACTCGGCGTGCAGGATCCAGCTCACCATCGCCAGATGCCAGGAGTGCTCCGCCACGCTCTCCTTGCGCTCCGGGGTGGCGTTGTTGGCGCGCTCGGTCTCACGGAGGCGGGCGGTGAGGGCTATGAAGTCGAAGAGTCTTCGACGGTCGCCCGCCGCGCCATGCGGGCCGCACATCTCGCTCATGGCGGTCAGTGTGCCCCCGCCCGGCGGGTTGTGGGACTCCTGGCGCGGCACGAACAGCTTACGTCTCGGCACCGAGCGGCGAGTGGTTTGCGGCGAAGAGGCGCGGTTCAGTCCTTGGTGACGACGGTTCGGTCGCTGGAGATGATGGTTCAGTTCCCGGAGATGATGGATCAGTTCCCGGAGCCGACGATGGCGGTGACGCGGATCTCCACGCGCACGGCGGCGAGGCCGAGGACCGTGACGCCGGTCTCGGTCCAGATCGGCGCGCGGCCGTCGAGGCGACGGCGGAACTGCTCGGCCATGACCGTGTTGTGGTCGTCGCCGATGACGTCTTCTCCCGGTGCGACCTTGTGGTAGGAGTTGACGTGGATGACGTCCTTCCATGTCGCGCCGACCGTGGCGAGCGTGCGCTCCACGTTGTCGAAAGCCTGGATGATCTCGTCTTCCAGCGAGTCGGGGATGACCAGGTCGTCATCCACCCCGGCCTGACCGGAGATCTCGACCCGGTCGCCGACGCGGACGGCTCCGCTGTAGCCGAGGGCCTCGTGCAGCTTCTCGCCGTAGCCCGGAGCGATGCCGAAGGTGACGGTGCTCATGATGCTCCCTCTTCCTGTCCATGGGGGCGCGTTTCCTCTTGTATGAGTTCACGCGTAAAGTGAGGCTAGCACGCAATGACTTCAAGCGTAAAGTGATGCCAGCCTTCACCGGAGAGGCGGGAAGATCCATGACCAGCACGGGAGGGCCCATGAGCGGCGCGGACGAACACGAGGACGACGAGGAGCTCCGATGGCTCGACGAGCAGGAGAAGGCGGCGTGGACGGGGATGATCTCCCTTGTCCTGCTGCTGCCCGGCAAGCTGGAGTCGCCGCTGCGGCAGGAGCACGGCCTCACCCTGTTCGAGTACCTCGTGCTCAGCCACCTCTCCGAGGCTCCGCGGCGCAAGCTGCGGATGGGAGAACTCGCCTTCCTCGCCAGCGGGTCGCTCTCCCGCCTGTCCAACGTCATCAAGCGCTGTGAACAGCGCGGCTGGGTCGTACGGACACCTGACCCGGCCGACGGCCGTTACACCCTCGCCGAACTCACCGACGCCGGCTTCGACATCGTGCGCCTGGCAGCGCCCACACACCTGCGCGCCGTACGCCGCATCGTCCTCGACTCGCTCAACGCCGCCGACCAGAAGGCCCTCGCCCGCATCGCGCAGAAACTCCGTATCGTCCCCGACGACTTCGGCTGACAGCCGTCCCACGCGACGACCCGGGACGAGCGGGCGCCGAGGCCACATGACCCGCCGGACAGCGGCTGGGTCGCTTATGTGTAGGTCACCCTGAGCTCCTTGATCCCGTTCAGCCAGGCCGAGCGCAGCCGCCGGGGCTCACCCGCGAGCCGGATGTCCGGGAGGGTGTCCGCGATGGCGTTGAAAATCAGCCGGATCTCCAGCTCCGCCAGGCTCTTGCCGAGGCAGAAGTGCGGTCCGCCGCCGCCGAAGCCGAGGTGGGGGTTGGGGTCGCGGGTGATGTCGAAGACCTCGGGGCGGTCGAAGACCTCGGGGTCGTTGTTGGCGGACGAGTAGAAGACGCCGACCCGCGCTCCCGCCGCGATGGGCTGTCCGCCGAGTTCGGTGTCCTGGGTGGCGGTGCGCTGGAAGGACATCACGGGGGTGGCCCAGCGCACGATCTCGTCGGCGGCGGTGGCGGGGCGCTCGGCCTTGAACAGCTCCCACTGGTCGGGGTGGGTGAGGAAGGCGTGCATCCCGTGGCTGATGGCGTTGCGCGTGGTCTCGTTCCCGGCGACGGCGAGCAGCAGTACGAAGAAGCCGAACTCGTCCGAGCCCAGATTGCCCTCGTCCTCGGCGGCCACCAGCCGGCTGACGATGTCCTTGGCCGGGCACGCCTTGCGGTCGGCGGCGAGGTTCATGGCGTACGAGATCAGCTCCATGGCCGACTCGGCGCCGATCTCCTCGGTGATGGCCAGTTCGGGATCGTCGTACGCGACCATCTTGTTGGACCAGTCGAAGATCTTGGACCGGTCCTGCTGGGGGACGCCGATCAGCTCGGCGATCGCCTGCAGTGGCAGTTCGCAGGCGACGTCGGTGACGAAGTCCCCGTTGCCGCTCTCCCTGGCCCCGGCCACGATGCGGGTGGCGCGGTCGCGCAGGGCGTCCTCGAGGGCGCGGATGGCGCGCGGGGTGAAGCCGCGCTGGACGATTTGGCGGACCCGGGTGTGCTCGGGCGGGTCCATGTTCAGCATGATCAGCTTCTGGACGTCGATCTGATCGCGCTGGATGTGCTCGTTGAAGCGGATGATCGCGGTGTTGGCGTGGGAGGAGAAGATCTCCGGCCGGGTGGAGACCTCCTTGACATCGGCATGGCGGGTGACGGCCCAGTAGCCGTCGTCGTCGAAACCGGCCACGCCGTGTGGCTGGGGGATCCAGCACACCGGGGCCGTCTGCCGCAGCTGGGCGAGCTCCGGGAGTGGCACCCGATGCTGATGGAGGTCGGGGTCGGTGAGGTCAAAGCCTTCGGGGAGAGCTGGACAGGACATCGGCCACTCCAGAGATCTGACGGCCTATCAGAAGTGTCCGCAAGGTAGTAACGGGTTCTACAAGTAGCAAGAGATAACGCGGCCATAGTTTCGGGGGATTGATGCCCCTCGATGTCCGCTCAACCCCTGCACAACCCTTGCGCCGCCGGGCCGGGGCTCAGCAGACTGAGCTGAAGAACTAGAACGCGTACTAGTTCTGACGCGGGCGCTGCCGGGAGCCCCGCGGATGCGATGAGAGGACGAGACAGCCATGGCCGCCGAACCCGTCATCGTCGAAGCCGTCCGCACGCCCATCGGCAAGCGCGGAGGCGCGCTCGCCAACCTCCACCCCGCCTATCTGCTCGGCGAGACCTACCGCGAACTCCTCGCCCGCACCGGCATCCAGCCCGACTGCGTCGAGCAGATCGTCGGCGGCACGGTCACCCACGCCGGGGAGCAGTCGATGAACCCCGCGCGCACCGCCTGGCTGGCGATGGGGCTGCCGTACGAGACCGCGGCGACGACGGTGGACTGTCAGTGCGGCTCTTCGCAGCAAGCCAATCATATGGTCGCCAATATGGTCGCCACCGGTGTCATCGACGTCGGCATCGGCTGCGGCGTCGAAGCCATGTCGAGGGTGCCGCTGGGCAGCGGCTCCAAACACGGCCCGGGCAAACCGTTCCCCGAGGAGTGGAACGTGGATCTGCCCAATCAGTTCCAGGCCGCCGAACGCATCGCCCGCAACCGCGGCCTGACCCGCGGACACGTCGACGCCCTCGGGCTGCTCTCCCAGGAGCGGGCGGCACGGGCCTGGGCCGAGGAGCGGTTCAAGCGCGAGACCTTCGCGGTGCAGGTGCCCACGACGGAGGACGAGCAGACGGCCGGCGAGGGCATGTGGCGCGCCGTCGACCGGGACGAGGGGCTCCGCGACACCAGCATGGAGGCGCTGGCCGGACTGAAGCCCATCATGCCCACCGCCGTGCACACCGCGGGCAACTCCTCCCAGATCTCCGACGGCGCCTGCGCGGTCCTGTGGGCCTCCAAACGCATGGCCCGCGCCCTCAAACTCCGCCCCCGCGCCCGCATCGTGGCCCAGGCCCTGGTCGGCACCGATCCGCACTTCCACCTGGACGGGCCCATCGACGCCACGAAAGCGGTCCTGGGCAAGGCCGGGATGACCCTGAAGGACATCGACCTGATCGAGATCAACGAGGCATTCGCCTCGGTGGTGCTGTCCTGGGCGCAGGTCTTCGAGCAGAACCTGGAGAAGGTGAATGTGAACGGCGGCGCGATCGCCCTGGGGCACCCGGTGGGGGCCACGGGGGCGCGCCTGATCACGACGGCACTGCATGAACTGGAGCGCGCGGACAAGGAGTTCGCGCTGATCACGATGTGCGCGGGCGGGGCGCTGGCGACGGGCACGATCATTCAGCGGCTGTAGGGGCGTCGGAAGCGCCCTGGTCCTCGAAGGTGGTCGGGTCCTCGAAGGTGGTCGGGGTCTCGAAGGCCGCGCGGCGGGTGGCGCGGCGGAGGGCCTTGAGGATGGGGGTGCCGAGGGTGAGGGTGAGCACCATCGTGACCACGGCGCGCGGCAGGTCCCAGCCCAGCGAGGTGGCCAGGCAGTACGCCATGAAGCGGGCGAGGTTGTCGCCGAGCGGGTCGCCGGGGACGTAGGAGATCCCCGAGGCCATGCCCTGCATCAGGGTCCAGCCCTGGAGGTTCATGACCGTTCCGTAGGCCACGGACGCCACCGCCCCGTACCCCGCGAGCAGCAGCGACTCCGCCCGGCCGGGCGGCCGGGCGGCGCCGGGGAGCAGGCCCGCGCCCATCGCCACCCAGCCCATCGCCAGCATCTGGAACGGCATCCACGGGCCCACCCCGCCCGTGAGCAGCGCGGACGCGAACATCGAGACGGCGCCGAGGACAAAGCCGAAACCGGGGCCCAGCACCCGCCCCGACAGCACCATCAGGAAGAACATCGGCTCGATCCCGGCCGTTCCCGCGCCCAGTGGGCGCAGGGCCGCCCCCGCCGCCGCCAGCACTCCGAGCATCGCGACGGCCTTGGCGTCCAGACCGGTGTCCGCGATGGTCGCCACGACCACGGCCAGCAGGAGCGGGAGCAGCGCGGCGAACAGCCAGGGCGCGTCGGCGGCGTGGGTGGTGATCCCGGAGTCGCCCGGTGCGAACAGCGGCCAGCCGAAGGCGACGACACCGATCGCGGAGACGAGCGCGAGCGCCGCCACGGAGCGCGGGCCGAGGCGGATGGCCTTCGTCCTGCCGTCGCGTTTCCGCTCCGCCCGGTGCGGCCCGCTCGGTGCTGTCCCGCTCAGCGCTCTCCGGCTCGGCGCTGTCCGGCTCATGGGGCTTCCTCCAGGGCCAGTGCCTTGCGTATCTGCGGCACCGTCAGCCACGGCAGTGGGGCCAGCACCTTGGCCACTTGTGGGGCGAAGGCGGGGGAGGAGACCACCACCTCCGCCGTGGGGCCGTCCGCGACCACCTCGCCCTCGGCCAGGATGACGACGCGGTGGGCGAGTTCGGCCGCGAGTTCCACATCGTGGGTGGCCAGTACGGTCGCGTGGCCGTCCGCGGCCAGCCCGCGTACCACCTCCACCAGGCGCGCCTTCGCCGCGTAGTCGAGCCCGCGGGTGGGCTCGTCGAGCAGCAGCAGGGGCGGACGGGCGGTGAGGATGACGGACAGGGCGAGCGCCAGCCGCTGCCCCTCCGACAGATCGCGCGGATGGGCGGTGTCCGGCACCTCCGGCAGCAGTCGGCCCACCAGCTCCCGGCAGGTGCCGGGCGCGGCGCCCGCGTCCTGGTCGGCCGCCGCGCACTCGGCGGCGACCGTGTCCGCGTAGAGCAGATCGCGCGGCTCCTGCGGTACGAGGCCCACTTGGCGGAGCAGTTGGGCGGGGCGGGTGCGGTGCGGTACGACCCGGTCCGGGCCGACGCGCACCGAGCCCGAGGCGGGTTCGTACAGTCCGACCAGGCTCGCCAGAAGCGTGGACTTGCCCGCGCCGTTGCGTCCCATCAGCGCCACCGTCTCGCCCGGCCGGACCGTCAGGTCCACCCCGCGCAGTGCCTCCACCCGGCCGTGGCGTACGGACAGCCGCGCCACCTCGCCCACCGGCTCGCCCGGCGGCGGATCGGCCACCCTCCGCGGGGCGAGCGGCGCGAGCCGCTCCCGCAGCGGCCCCGCCTTGCGGCGGGCGTCCCGTACGGACAGCGGCACCGGCGGCGGCCACCCCGCGAGGCCGCCCAGCGCCACCACGGGCGGCTGGACGGGCGACATCGGCAGCAGCTCGGCCGGTGCGCCGGTCAGCGGGGCGGCGCCGGGGGAGGGGAGCAGGATCATCTGGTCCGCGTACTGCACCACGCGCTCGAGGCGGTGTTCGGCCATCAGGACCGTGGTGCCCAGGTCGTGCACCAGCCGCTGCAGCACGGCCAGCACCTCCTCGGCCGCGGCCGGGTCGAGCGCGGAGGTCGGCTCGTCGAGGACCAGGACGCGGGGGTGGGTGGTGAGCACCGAGCCGATCGCCACGCGCTGCCGCTGCCCGCCGGAGAGCGTGGCGATGGGACGGTCCCGCAACTCGGCCAGGCCCAGCAGATCGAGGGTCTCCTCGACCCGGCGGCGCATGGTGTCCGGGGCGATGCCGAGCGACTCCATGCCGTACGCCAGCTCGTCCTCGACGGTGTCGGTGACGAAGTGCGCGAGCGGATCCTGGCCCACGGTGCCGACCACGTCGGCGAGTTCGCGCGGCTTGTGGGTACGGGTGTCCCGGCCCGCGACGGTGACGCGGCCGCGCAGGGTGCCACCGGTGAAATGCGGTACGAGACCGGAGACGGCCCCCAGGAGTGTCGACTTACCGACCCCGGACGGGCCCACGAGCAGACACAGCTCGCCCTCGGGGACCGTCAGGTCCACCCCCGCGAGGGCGGGCCGCGCCGCACCGTCGTAGTGGACCGACACCTGCTCGAAGCGGATCACTGCGTGGCCTCCTCGGGCCCCGCCCCGGCTCGGGCGTCGCCTTGGGCGCCGGGCGGGGTGTGTGCGGTGGGGTTGCTCGGGGGTGGCGCCGTGGCCGCGTCGCCGGGTCGCGGGTGTGGCTCGATGGCGGGTTGGGCGCCGGGTTGCGGGTGCCGCTTGGCCGCGGGCCGGGTGTCGGGGCCGGGGGATTCCGGGCGCTGCCGGTCCCGGGCTTGGGCCGGTTCGGTGGGGGCCTTGTGCGGCGGGGCCGGTTCGCGGGCCGGGGCCGGTGTCGGTGGCGGGGCGGCGAGGGCCGGGAGCAGGCCCAGGAGTACGGCCGCCGCGGGCCATAGCGGCAGCGTTGGGGTGGTGAGCGGGACGACCGATGGCTGGAGGGCCTCGGGGGCGTAGGAGGCGGCGCGGATCATCAGTGCCGCGACCGCCGCTCCCGACCCCGCAACCAGCCACGCCCGTACGCCCCAGCGGTCCGGGCGGTAGCGGCTGCGCACCGAGCGGCGGCCGCCCAGCCACAGGCCGCCGAGCGCGGCGGCGAGTCCGGCGAGCAGCAGCGGCAGACCGTAGCCCGCGCCCTCGGCCGCGAGCAGACCGTACGTACCGCAGCAGACGCCGAGCAGCCCGCCCAGCGTCAGCGCGGTGGTGGTACGGGCGACGGCGGGCGGGACCTGGGCGGTGCGGCCGTAGCCGCGCGCGTCCATCGCCGCCGCCAGAGCCACCGAGCGTTCCAACGCGCCCTCCAGCACCGGCAGTCCGACCTGCAACAGCGCCTTCACCCCGCGGTCGGGGCGGCCGCGCAGCCTACGGGCGGAGCGCAGCCGAGTCACGTCCGCCACCAGATGGGGTGCGAAGGTCATCGCCACCACGACCGCGACCCCGGCCTCGTAGAGCGCGCCGGGCAGCGACTTGAGCAGCCGCGCCGGGCTGGCGAGCGCGTTCGCGGCGCCGACGCAGATCAGCAGGGTGGCCAGCCGCAGCCCGTCGTACAGCGCGAAGACCAGCCCCTCGGCCGACACCCGGCCGCCGATGCGCACCCCCTGCGCCCAGTGGGGCAACGGGACTTCGGGGAGGGTGAAGAGCACCCGCGTCCCGGGGATCGGCGAGCCGAAGAAGACCGCGAAGAACAGCCGGATGGCCAGCACGACGAGACCCAGCTTGAGGAACGCGGTGTACGAGCGGGCCCATGGCGCGTCCGTGCGGCGCACGGCCACCACATAGCCCGCGACCGCGATGAGCAGCCCGAGCAGCAGCGGGTTGGTGGTGCGGGACGCGGCCGTGGCCAGCCCGAGCGCCCACAGCCACCAGGCTCCGGCGTGCAGGGCGCCTCCGCGGCGCGGGGTACCGGCTCGCAGCCGGGCGCGGAAGCCGTTGCGGAAGCCGTTGCGGAAGCCGACGCCGGGGCGGCGTGGGGCGGTGGCCTCGGGGGCGGTGTGCGGTGGCATGGCGGTCTTCCGCGCGCTCATCCGCGACGGCGGCGCGCCTGCCACACCGCCGCGGCGCCGAGCAGTACGACGGCGGCGAGCCCGCCGATCAGCCCGGCCGAGGGGCCCGAGCCGCCGTCGTCCGCCTTGCCGCCGTCGCCCTTCGGGGCGGCGTGGGCGTCCACGGAGGTGCTCGCCTTGTCCCCGCAGCCCGTCTCCGGATAGCCGGAGATGGCGCACAGCAGCGCGGCGGAGTTGTAGCGCAGCGGCTTCGCGACGGCGGCGAGCGCCTCCCCGGCGGACGCGTCCTCGCCGACCCGCGCGCACTCCGTACGGGGTGCGGGTGGCGTCCGGCGGTCGGGTGCGTCGGTGGCCGTACCGAAGTCGATGACCACCGCGACCCGTTTGGTGGAGTCCGTGGCCGGGGTGTCGGCACAGACGGCGGCGAAATCGGCCATGCCGCGCGGCCGGGTGGCGTCGTCCGAGTCCTCGCTGAGCGCGAAACGGAAACCGATCATGTCGCCATCACCGGGCCGTGCGGAGGAGGGCCCTTGGGTGGCATAGCTCCAACTGCCGCCGTCCCCGCCCCGCTGCCAGAACGACCAGTAGCGATACCCGTCGGCGGCCTGCGCGGGCGCCGCGCAGGCCATCGCGAGAAGGGCGACGACGGGCAGCGCCAAGGCGACGGCGGACAGCGACAGCCGGGCCGCCCGGCCGCACCAGGCGAAACGCGCGCGGGTGCGCGGGACGGAAATCGCGTCCGCGCGCCGGGCCTGGGCCGCGCGGGTGCGCGGTGCCGGTGCCGGTGCCGGTGCCGGTGCCGAGGAGGCGTACCGGACCCGTGCCGTGCGGGTGCGCGGGACCGAAGCGGCCCCGGTGCGCGGGACCGGAGCCGCCCCGGTGCGCGGGGCCGAAGCCGCCCCGGTGCGGACCGGTGCCCCATATGTGCGCGGGCTCAAAGCTGCCGCCTCTTCCGGCCGCTCAGGAGGAAGCCGATGCCCACGCCGGCGACCGCGCAGACGCCGACCGTCCACCAGACGCCGCCGATCCCGCCGTCGTCGTCCTTCTTCTCTTCCTTCTCCTCGCTCTTGCCGCTCCCGTCCGACTCCGCGCCCGGGGCCGCCGCCTCGGGCTTCGGGCCGGTGGCGTTCAGCTGCCGCACGAGGTCGGCGCCGCCGAAGTCGCGGGGGTTGGCGCCGGCCGCGTGGGCCGCGAGGGTCAGTTTGGCGAGGGCGCCGGGGTCGCCCTTGGCCCAGGCCGCCGCGCCGCTGCCCTTGCTCTGCAGCCACTGCAGGGGCTTGCTCGCGGCCGCGCTGTGCTCTCCGGCGGCGAGCGCCACCACCGCGTCGGCCGTGCCGCCGAAGTCGGGCTGGTCCTTGGCGCCGGGCATCGCGGACTTCAGATGCGTACCGGTGTCGGACATGACGCGGGAGAGGTGGGCCAGGGCGGCCTCGGCGGCGTCCTCGGGCGAACCGGCTCCGCCCTTTCCGCCCGCGCAGCGCAGCGGCTTCGGCTCGGCGCCGCTGTCCTTCCCGACGGTCTCGAAGACGAAGCCCTTGCCCCGCGCGGCCAGCGCGGCGCTCGCGGTGGCCAGCTCATTGGCGACGGGCTCGCCCTTGGCCGCCGTGTACGCGAACGCCCCGCGCTCCGCCGCCTTCGCCGAGCAGTCCAGTTGCAGGCCGAGCAGCGCGTCGTACGGGCTCTTGCCGCCCTTGTCCGAGGCCTCCTTGTCCGAGGCCCCCTTGCCCGAGGCCGCCTTGTCCGAGGCCGCCGTCACCTTCGCCGGGTCCTGGCCGGTGGCGGCGAAGGCGCCGACCGCCGCCGCGGTGGAGTTGGCGTCGCTCGGGCCGCCCGGGTTCATGCCCCAGCCGCCGTCCTCGTTCTGGTGGCGCTTCAGCCAGCCGATGCCCTTCTCCACGGTGCCGGAGCGCCCGCCCACCGCGGCCAGCGCCTGGATCGCCGCCGCCGTCGCGTCCGTGAACTCGCCCTTCTTCGGGTCACACGCCTTGGACGTGTCCGCGCGGTACGCCGCGAAGCCGCCGTCAGCGCAACTCTGCCCGGCCAGCCAGTCGATGGCCGACTTCGCCGGGGTGACGCCCACCGCGTCCTGGGCGAGCAGCGCCAGCGACTGCCGCCACACCCCGTCGAACTTCGGGTCCTTGGCGCCGTAGAGCCCCTCGGCACGCCCGGCCGGGCCGTCGTCGGCCACGGCGGCAGGCGCGGCGGCCGCGCCCAGGGCGGCGCACAGGGCGGCGCACAGGGAAAGAGCCGCCACGCTGCGGCGAATGTTCATGGCTGTGGTGCCTCTCGGTCGGTGGACGGGCGCACGCAGCCGCGCACGGCCGTCCAGCCGCGCCGTACGCGGAACGCTCCGCGGCACGCCTGGCACCCGGCTCAGCTCCGCATACCTCGACGGTGCCGCCACCGGTCGTCCGGCGGCGGGAGCCTGCGTCGTCGCGCCCGCCCGGGTGTTCCGGCTCGTACGCCCCGCGGGGCGCGCTCACGGTTGCGGGTCAGCGCCGGAATCGCACCGGCTTCCCCCGATCGGACGCGTATGAAGTTTACGGACAGCTTATCGGCCGACTTATCGGGCGCCTTCAGCCGCCCATGGACGGGGCCGATCGACGGCCTTCGCGCCGGACGGCCGTGAGACAGCGCGTCGTCGTGCCGTCCTCCTCCTCGATATCACGGCGGTGCGCGAAGCCGAGCCGGGTGAGCAGGGTCAGCGACGCCTCGTTGGCCGCCATGACCGTGGCGTGCACCTCGTTCAGCCCGAGCGCGCCGAAGCCGTGGCCGACGACCGCCTCGGTCAGCTCGGTTCCCAGACCGCGCCCCCACGCCTCCGGCGCCAGCGCGTAGACGATCTCGTGGCCGCCGACGACCTCGGTCGGCTTGATCTCGGCGTGGCCGACGTACCGGCCGTCCTCGCGGACGGCCCATACGTCGAACAGCCGCCGGGCGTAGACCTTGGTGAGGATCCGCCCGAACAGCGCCCGGTCCTCGGCCTCCGCGGCGAGCCGCCCGTCCCCCAGCCAGCGGCACACCCGCCGGTCCTGGAACAGCGTCACGAAGGCGTCCTCGTCCTCGGGCCGGTACGGCTCGAGCAGCAGGCGCGCGGTGCGCAGCGTCGGGGTCACGCGCCGCGACGCTACGCGGCCGGGCACCACCCGGCAATCCGATACCGCGCGCCCAGCGGTCCGGCCCCTCAGCCCCCCGCTCCCGGTCGTCCGCTACCCGCGGCGCCACCACTGGGCCAGGGACTTCCACCAGCGGCGCCGGGCCTCGTGCTCGGCGCCGGATTCGGGCTCCGTCTGCGGCTCCGGCTGCGGCTCCGACTGATGCTCCGCGGTGGCGGACGCGGTGTCCGGGGTCTCGCCGGAACCGTCGTCCGGGGCATCCGCGCGGGCGACCGCGGGCGTCCTGCCCACGGCCCCCGAGATGGCCGCGGTCGCCGCCGCCGCCATTTCGGCCAGCGCCTCGTCGGACTTGGCGGCCGTCCGCGGGAAGCGCACCGGCAGCGCGGCCAGGGCCCGGTGGAAGGGGCCGGGCCGCCACTCCAACCGCTCGGCGGGAACGGCGAGTTCGAGATCGGGCAGGCGATCGATCAGCTTCTCGATGGCGACGGAGGCGATCAGCTGGGCCGGGTCCTTCGCGGGGCAGGTGTGGGGGCCCGCGCTCCACGCCAGATGGGCCCGGTTGCCGCGCCGGTTCGACAGCAGATACGGGTCGTTGTTGGCGGCCGCGAGGCTGATGACGACGGGGTCGCCCTTGGACAGCCGGTGTCCGTCGACCGTGACGTCATGACGCGGGTAGTGGACGCAGAAGTTGGCGAGCGGCGGGTCCTTCCACAGGACCTCGTTGAGCGCGTCCTCGATCAGCATGGTGCCGCCCGCGAGATCGCCCCGGAACCGTTCGTCCGACAGCAGGAGCAACAGCCCGTTGCAGATCAGGTTCTGCTGGGGCTGGGTACCCGCGCCGACGAGGACGACGATCTGGTGGATCAGCTCCTCGTCGGTGAGCTCGGCGGGGTGGGCGATCAGCCAGGACGTCATGTCCGGGCCCGGAGTCTCCCGCTTCAGGGCGATGAGCTGGAAGAGGGTCTCCGCGAGGAGCGCGTTGGCCTGCTCGGAGTCCTCGGTGACGTCGAAGAGCGCCGAGAGCGCCCGGACCAGATTGTCGCTCAGCTCGGGCGGGCAGCCGAAGAGCTGGTTGAAGACGAGCAGGGGGAGCCGGGCGGAGTACTCCTTGAGCAGATCGGCCTCGCCCTTGGGGCCGAAGAGGTCGATAAGGAAGTCGGCGCTCCGCTCCACGTAGCGGCGCAGCGCGTGGATGTCCAGGCGGTCGAGGGTGTCGGAGATCGCCGCGCGCAGCCGGTGGTGCTGCTCGCCGTCGCTGCACAGCGCGTTCGGCCGGTACATCATCATCGGCACCACGGGGTTGTCCATGGGGATGGTGCCGTCGGTGAGCGCCTGCCAGTGGCGGGCGTCCTTGGAGAACGTCTCGGGGCCGCGCAGGATGTCCAGCGCGGTCTGATAGCTGGTGACGAGCGAGACGGGGACGCCGGGCGCCAGCTCCACGGGCGCGATGCGTCCGTGATCCCGCAGGCGGGCGTAGGTGGCGGACGGGTCGGCGGCGAACTCGGGGCCGTGCAGCGACTCGAGCCCTGCCCCGGCCGGGGCAGGGCTCGAGTGTGCGGGGCAGCCCGGGGGCGGTGTCGGATCAGCGGCCGGATCTGCCGGATCTGCCGGGCCTGCTGCCGGATCGGCCGTCGGAGTCGGAGTCGGATCGGCCGTCGGAGTCGGGTCGGAATCGCGGGTGGGGCTCGTCACGCATGCTCCTGCTGATACGGCTGTTACGGGGGGTGTGCGGCTGTGTGCGCCAGGCCGGTAAGGCTAGCTTCCGGTTCGTCGGACCGGCACCCCATACGTCACTCAAATCGCTCGGTACATCACAGGATCGCTGCCCGGCACCGCTTCCGCCCTGCCCAGCTTCACCAGGCGGCGCAGATGCGCCTCCGCCTCCGAGACCGCGATATTGCGGGAGCCGAAGGGGATCTGCTCCCACGGGCGGTTCCACTCCATGGCCTCGGCCAGCCGCCACGGGGTGAGCGGGGTGGTGAGCAGCGCCAGCAGCCCGGCCAGCCGCTCCTCGTGGTGGTCCAGCAGCGCCCGCACCCGCGCCGGGGCGTCGGTGAAGGCGTACTGATGGGCGGGGAGCACCTCGGCGGGGGCGAGGGCGGCGACGCGTTCGAGGGAGTCGAGGTAGTCGCCGAGCGGGTCGGTGACGGTCATGTCGTCGGGGTCCTCGTAGAGCCCGATATGGGGGGTGATCTCGGGCAGCAGATGGTCGCCGGAGAACAGGCGGCCATGGCCGGACAGGCCCTCCCCAGCCTTCGGATGGGCCTCTTCGAGGTGGAGGCAGACATGGCCGGGGGTGTGGCCGGGGGTCCAGATGGCGCGCAGCCGCCGGCCCGCCAGATCGAGGAGTTCACCGGGGACGATCTCGCGGTCGGGGAGGGCGGCCCGCTGCCCCGGGAGGCGTGTGCGGCCGGACGCGCGGGTGGCGCGCAGCGGAGCCAGATGCTCCTCGGGCGCCCCGGCCGCGCCGAGCTTCTCCTCCAGATAGTCCAGCCAGCGGGAGGGCTCGGCCTCCCGGGTGCGCCGGACGACCTGGGCGTCGGCGGTGTGCATGGCGATCCACGCCCCGGACACCTCCCGCACCTGGCCGGACAGCCCGTGGTGGTCGGGGTGGTGATGGGTGACGAGGACGCCGTGGACATCGGCGACGGAGGCGCCGCACGCGGCGAGCCCGGCGGTGAGGGTGTCCCAGGCCGTGGGGTCGTCCCAGCCGGTGTCGATCAGGACCGGGCCGCGGTCGGTGTCGAGAAGGTGGACCAGGGTGTGCCCGAGTGGGTTGTCGGGGATCGGCACCGGGATGCTCCACACTCCGCCGCCATGGTCGGTCACGCGCGTCACCTGCGCCATCGGCTCCCCCTCTCCTCGACACAAGCATTGCCCACTATAGCTAGAACTGGTATCAGTTCTGATGCAGCGTCAGATATTGGCTGCCTCGATTGGCGGACCCGGCCCCGTTCGGGCCGACCGTACGTACCCGTACCCCCTCAGTCAGACGTATCCCCTCAGCCAGACCCACACCTCAGCCAGACCCGCACCTCAGCCAGACCCGTACCTCAGCCAGACCCGTACCTCAGCCAGACCCACACCTCAGTCATCGGCCGGAAGGCAGCAGCGATGAACGACCTCATCGAGCACGGGCAGCTCTTCATCGGCGGCGCGCTGGCCGATCCGGCGGGCGAGGACACCATCGAGGTCGTCTCGCCGCACACCGAGCAGGTCATCGGCAGGGTGCCGCACGCCTCCCGCGCCGATGTGGACCGGGCCGTCGCGGCGGCGCGGACCTCCTTCGACGAGGGCCCGTGGGCCCGGACGAGCCTGGACGAGCGGATCGCGGTGGTCACCCGGATCAAGGACGCCATCGCCGTACGCCATGAGGAGATCGCCCGGGTCATCAGCGCGCAGAACGGCTCCCCGTACTCCTGGAGCGTGCTCGCCCAGGCGCTCGGCGCGATGATGGTGTGGGACGCGGCGATCACCGTGGCCCGCGACTTCGTCTACGAGGAGCGGCGGGCCGGGGTGCTCGGCCCGCTGTTGGTGCGGCGGGAGCCGGTCGGGGTGGTCGCGGCCGTGGTGCCGTGGAACGTACCGCAGTTCGTGGCCGCCGCGAAGCTGGCGCCCGCGCTGCTCGCGGGGTGCTCGGTGATCCTCAAGCCGTCGCCCGAGACGCCGCTGGACTCCTACATCCTGGCGGAGATCGCGGCCGAGTCGGGGCTGCCCGAGGGGGTGCTGTCGATCCTTCCGGCCGACCGCGAGGTCAGCGAGTACCTCGTCGGCCACCCGGGCGTGGACAAGGTGTCGTTCACCGGCTCGGTCGCGGCCGGCAAGCGGGTGATGGAGGTGGCCTCGCGCCAATTGACCCGGGTCACACTGGAGCTGGGCGGCAAGTCGGCCGCGGTGATCCTGCCGGACGCGGACCTGGAGGCGGCCGTCACCGGGATCGTGCCCAACGCCTGGATGAACAACGGCCAGGCGTGTGTGGCCCAGACCCGGATCCTCGCGCCGCGCACCCGCTACGACGAGATCGCCGAGCGGTTCGCGGCCGCCGCCTCCGCCCTGGTCGTCGGCGACCCGCTGGATCCGGCCACCCAGGTCGGGCCGCTGGTGGCGCGGCGGCAGCAGCGGCGGTCGCTGGACTACATCGCGCTGGGGCAGCGGGAGGGCGCCAAGGTGCTGACCGGCGGCGGCCGTCCGGAGGCCCAGCAGACCGGCTGGTACGTGGAGCCCACGCTCTTCGGCGACGTCGGCAACGACATGCGGATCGCCCGTGAGGAGATCTTCGGCCCGGTGATCTGTCTGCTGCCGTACGGGGACGAGGAGGAGGCGGCCCGGATCGCCAATGACTCCGACTACGGGCTGTCCGGCTCCGTCTGGACGGCGGACGTCGGGCACGGCATCGACTTCGCACGGCGCGTCCGCACCGGCACCTACTCGGTCAACACCTTCAGCCTCGACATGCTCGGGCCGTTCGGCGGCTACAAGAACTCCGGTCTGGGCAGGGAGTTCGGCCCGGAGGGGTTCTCCGCGTACCTGGAGCACAAGATGATCCACCTGCCCCAGGGGTGGGACGGGGAGCCGAGCTGATGGGGGACCGCTGGCGGATCGAGGTGGACCGCGGCGTGTGCATCGGCTCGGGGATGTGCGTGAGCACCGCCCCCGGCGGCTTCCGGCTCGACGGGGCGCGGCAGTCGCATCCGGTCGAGACGGAGGCCGATGCCTCCGAGGCGGTGCTCGCGGCGGCCGAGGGCTGCCCGGTCGAGGCGATCGCCATCCGGCTGTCCGAAACCGGTGAACAGGTCTTTCCCCCCGACGAGTAGCTCTCCTGGCCGCCGTTGGCCGGATCGGAACCCGCCGACCGCCGGGTCAGAGGCCGCGTTTGGCCGGTTCAGGACCCGCCGTCGGCGCCTGCGGACCCGGGGCCGGACTCATCTCAGACCCAGCCCTCGCACTGCGATATCCGTATGGCGTCCACGCGGTTGCGCGCCCCGGTCTTCCGGGTGATCGCGGCCAGATAGTTGCGGATCGTCCCGGTGGACAGATGCAGCGTACGGGCGATCTCCGATATGGAGGCGCCGTCGGCGGCCAGCGACAGCACGCCCAACTCCCGCTCGGTCAGCGGGATCTTGGCCGCCTGGAGGAAGCCGTAGCCGAGCGCGTCGTCCACGTACCGCTCCTTCTTCGCCACCCGCCGTATGGCCTCGATCAGCCGTTGCGGCGGGGCGTCCTTGTCGACGTAGCCGAGCGCACGGGCCTCATGCGCGCGGCGCAGTGGGCCCGGCCGCTCCGAGTTGACCAGCACCAGCAGTCCGCAGTCCGCGCCCTCCCCAGAGGCGGATGCCACGAACTTCCCCCACTCGCCCTTCCGCGCCGCCTTGTCGGCCGCCGGGCTGTCCGTATCCACCACGCACACCTGCGGCTGTAAGGAACGGGCCCTGCTACGCGCGTCGCGCCAGGAGCACGCGGCCGCCTCGATGTCTGGTTCGGCCCCTATCACGGATGCCAGAGCCGATCTCAGCAATCCTGACTCGTGTACCAGAAGTAACCGGATCACGAACTTCTCCACCCCCCACGATGCGGTTCTCTCGTCGCGCGCCGTTGTCGCTCTGTCGCGCGCCGTTCATGAATACCGGGATTGGGCAGGGCGTGAACGCGGAATTTGAGCCAATGGGGGGCGCGAGGGCGCATAAACCCCTTCCAGGAGCTCGAAGGGGCGCAGGAATTGGCGCGCGCGCCCCTGTTGTACCGTCCGTCCGGCTATCGGGCCGGGGTGGGGGCGGTGAGGTCGATCAGCCGGCAGACGGTCTCGATGTCGATCTTCACCTGGGCGATCGAGGCCCGCCCCGAGAGCCAGGTGATCAGCGCCGAATGCCAGGTGTGCTCGATGACGCGGACCGCCGAGAGCTGCTCGGCGGTCGGAGCCTCGTCCAGCCCCATCGCGTCGAGGATGATCGCGGTGGTGAGCCGGGAGACCGTGTCCACCTCCGGGCTGACCGACCGGTCGGCGAAGGTGAGCGCGCGCACCATCGCGTCGGCCAGATGGGGTTCGCGCTGCAGTGCGCGGAAGGCGCGCATCAGCGTCTGGGCGACCCGGGCGGCCGGTTCCTCCTCGGACGGCGGCCGCTTGCGCAGCGTCTCGTGCATGTGCTGCAGCTGATCCTGCATCGTGGCGACCAGCAGATGGACCTTGGAGGGGAAGTAGCGGTAGAGGGTGCCGAGCGCCACTCCGGAGTTCTCCGCGACCTCGCGCATCTGGACCGCGTCGAAGCCGCCCCGGCTGGCCAGCCGGGCGCTGGCGTGCAGGATGCGCCGACGGCGCGCCTCCTGCCGCTCGGTCAGCTGCAGGGCGGCCGGCTTGACTTCTGCGGTCATTTGTCCCACTTCGAATGTGTTGCGTCTGCGGGTCGGCGACAAGCGGACATCGTGCATGATGACAGGACCGTCCCGCGCCTGCGAGTCACTGGAACTCGTTCTAGGCTAGCGCGGGTCCTCCCTGAAGCACCCGGGTCCGCGCGGTTGGGGCAGGTTGCTGTCGAGCGGCGCTCGCGGTCGCGTCGGCGGGGGGTGCGTCCGGTGCACACCCCCGTCGTCAACTTCTCCTGAACGTCCGGGCTACCGAGTGGTAGGGATCACCTGCCCCGGCCCTGGAGAGGTCGCCCGGGGCAGGTATCTTCGTGACTCCTCAGGGGATGCGTTAGTGAAACTTGTTCTAGATAAACGGAAGCGGATACGCTCCCGCTGAACTGCACCAAGGAGGGGGCGCGAGTGACCGCAGAGGCCGCGCAGGAGACCGGGGCCGACCCGCTTCGAGCAGCACCCCCCACCGCCGCCGGGGAACGGCCGCTGCGCATCGCACTGCTCAGCTACAAGGGGAATCCGTTCTGCGGGGGCCAGGGCGTCTATGTGCGCCATCTCTCCCGCGAACTCGTCCGGCTCGGCCACACCGTCGAGGTCATCGGCGCCCAGCCGTACCCGGTGCTCGACACCGAGGAGGGCGTCACCCTCACCGAGCTGCCCAGCCTGGACCTCTACCGCCAGCCCGACCCGTTCCGCACCCCCCGGCGGGAGGAGTATCGGGACTGGATCGACGCCCTGGAGGTCTCCACCATGTGGACCGGCGGCTTCCCCGAGCCGCTCACCTTCAGCCTGCGCGCCCGCCGCCATCTCGCCGCGCGCCCCGGCCAGTTCGACGTCGTCCACGACAACCAGACCCTGGGCTACGGGCTGCTGGGCCTGGAGAAACTCGGCTTCCCGCTGGTGACCACCATCCACCACCCGATCACCGTCGACCGCCGGCTGGAGCTGGACGCCGCCGACGGCTGGAAGCGCCGGTTCTCCGTGCGCCGCTGGTACGGCTTCACCCGGATGCAGAAGCGGGTGGCCCGGCGGCTGCCCTCGGTGCTCACCGTCTCCGGCTCCTCCCGCCGGGAGATCGTGGAGGACCTCGGGGTGCGGCCGGACCGGATTCATGTGGTGCACATCGGCGCGGACACCGGCCTGTTCTCGCCCGACCCCGCCGTCCCGGAGACCCCCGGCCGGATCGTCACCACCTCCAGCGCGGATGTGCCGCTCAAGGGCCTGGTGTATCTGATCGAGGCGCTCGCCAAGGTCCGCACCGAGAACCCCCAGGCGCATCTGGTCGTCGTCGGCAAGCGGCCGGAGGAGGGGCCGGTGGCCACCACCATGGCGCGCCACGGGCTCGAGGACGCCGTCGAGTTCGTCAAGGGCATCAGCGACGCCGAACTGGTGGACCTGGTGCGCGGCGCCCAGATCGCCTGTGTGCCCTCGCTGTACGAGGGGTTCTCGCTGCCCGCCGCCGAGGCCATGGCCACCGGCACCCCGCTGGTCGCCACCACCGGCGGCGCGATACCCGAGGTCGCCGGGGTCGACGGCGAGACCTGTCTGGCCGTACCGCCCGGCGACGCCGACGCGCTCGCCGCGGCCCTGACCCGGCTGCTGGGCGACGCCGACCTCAGACGGCGGCTGGGCGCGGCCGGCCGGGAACGGGTGCTGCGGCGCTTCACCTGGGAGCAGGCCGCCCGCGGCACCGTCGAGCAGTACCGCCAGGCCATCGGCGTCTCCGCGCGGACCGCCGCCCACCGCTGAGCCCCTTGTCCTTCCCAGTTCCCACGCCTCCCGACCGCCCGACGCCTCCCGACCGCCCGATGCCTCCCGACCGCCCGACGCCTCCCGCCCCCGACCTCTCCCGCCTCACGAATCCGCCGGACGAAAGCAGACCCCCGTGCTGACCGTCGATTTCTCCCGCTTCCCCCTCGCCCCCGGCGATCGCGTCCTCGACCTCGGCTGTGGCGCCGGACGGCACGCCTTCGAGTGCTACCGGCGCGGCGCCCAGGTCGTGGCGCTCGACCGCAACGGCGAGGAGATACGCGAGGTGGCCAAGTGGTTCGCCGCCATGAAGGAGGCCGGTGAGGCCCCGGCGGGCGCCACGGCCACCGCCATGGAGGGCGACGCCCTCGCCCTGCCCTTCCCCGACGACAGCTTCGACGTGGTCATCATCTCCGAGGTGATGGAGCACATACCCGACGACAAGGGCGTGCTCGCCGAGATGGTGCGAGTGCTTAAGTCCGGCGGCCGGATCGCCGTCACCGTGCCCCGCTACGGCCCGGAGAAGATCTGCTGGGCGCTGTCGGACGCCTACCACGAGGTCGAGGGCGGCCACATCCGCATCTACCGCGCCGACGAGCTGCTGGAGAGGATGCGCGAGGCCGGACTGCGGCCGTACGGCACCCACCACGCCCACGCGCTGCACAGCCCCTACTGGTGGCTCAAGTGCGCCTTCGGAGTGGACAACGACAAGGCGCTGCCGGTGCGCGCGTACCACCAGCTGCTGGTGTGGGACATCATGAAGAAGCCGCTGGCCACGCGGCTCGCCGAGCGTGCGCTGAACCCCCTCGTCGGCAAGAGCTTCGTGGCGTACGCGACCAAGCCCCACGCATCGCGTGAGGAGCGGGCGTGACGGCGCTCGAACCGCGCCCCGGCCCCCGCACCGAACGGCTCGCGCTGCCCGGGGTGCTCAGCCCCGAGCAGGTGCTGCGCACGGTCGAGGGCATCGCCGCCGTCCAGCGCGCGGACGGCGCCATACCGTGGTTCCGCGGCCACCACCTCGACCCCTGGGACCACATCGAGTCCGCGATGGCGCTGGACGCGGCGGGCGAACACGAGCGCGCCACGGCCGCCTACCGCTGGCTGGCCCGGCACCAGAACCCCGACGGCTCCTGGTACGCGGCCTACCCCGACACCCCCGACGGCGTGGCCGCCACCGAACCCACCGACCGCGGCCGGGAGTCCAACTTCTGCGCCTACGTGGCGGTCGGCGCCTGGCACCACTACCTCTCCACGGGCGACGACACCTTCCTCGACCAGATCTGGCCCACTGTCTTCGCCGCCATCGAGTTCGTGCTCGGACTGCAGCAGAGCGGCGGCCAGATCGGCTGGCGGCACCGCGCCGACGGCACCGTGGACCCCGACGCCCTGCTGACCGGCTCCTCCTCCGTCTACCAGGCGCTGCGCTGCGCCCTGGCCATCGCGGAACACCGCGAGGAGCCCCAGCCCGACTGGGAGCTGTCGGCCGGGCTGCTCGGCCACGCCATACGCCACCACCCCGAGCGGTTCCTGGACAAGCACCGCTACTCGATGGACTGGTACTACCCGGTCCTCGGCGGCGCGGTCACCGGCGCCGCCGCCAAGGAACGCATCGAGGAGGGCTGGGACCGCTTCGTGGTCCCCGGGCTCGGAGTGCGCTGTGTCTCCCCCAACCCCTGGGTCACCGGCGGCGAGAGCTGTGAACTCGCGCTCGCGCTCTGGGTGATGGGGGAGTCCGACCGCGCGGTGGACATCCTGCGGTGGATCCAGCCGACGCTGCGCGCCGAGGACGGCATGTACTGGACCGGCTACGTCTTCGAGGACGACGCGGTCTGGCCGGAGGAGCGCACCACCTGGACGGCCGGGTCGCTGCTGCTCGCCGTCGCGTCGCTGGGCGGCGACGAGGCGACGACGGCCGTCTTCGGTGGCGAGCGGCTGCCTCGCGGGCTGGACTCGGACTGCTGTGCGCAGGGGATGTCCGACGGTTCGTGACGCCTGCGGCGGGCTGTTCCCCTACCCGCCCCTTCCCACAACTGGGGCTCCGCCCCAGACCCCGCGGGCCCAGGGGCGGAGCCCCCGCCACGCGGCGGAGCCGCACATCGACACAGCCCCGCGCCCCTTCGGGGCGCATTGCGGAAGTCGGCCGCAGTTCGGACGAGCCCCGAAGGGGCGCGGGGAACTGCGCGACCGGCCACGACGGCGCCGCGGACGATCCACGACAGGTCGGGCCAGCCCCCGGGGGTCTGGGGCGGAGCCCCAGTTTCGGGGAGGGGCGGGTAGGGGAAAGATCCGCCGCAGGCGGCACGATCCGTCGGACGCCCGCTAGCCGCGGCGGAGCCGCCCCGCGATGGTGTGGCCGATGAAGAGGTACACCACGGCCGGGAGGCCGTAGTTGAGGACGGTCCGGAGCCAGTCCGTGTCCATCGTGAAGAGGTCATGGGACCAGCTCGCGAGCCAGCTCGCGGCGTCGTGGACCACCGTGACGAGGTCGTTGGCGCGGTTGGCGTCGAGTAGGGCGAACAGGATCCAGAGGCCGAGGATGACGGCCATGACGTCCGCGACGACCGCCACGACGGTCGCCGCCTGGTTGCTTCCGTGGCGATAACTTCGTGACATGCCTCACGTGTTGCCCCGCGAAGCGAAGCCAAACCCAGCGCGGCCGCACACCCGTACGAGACGGTCGAACCGGCCCTGTACGACGCGCCTCAGCCCGCCAGCTCCGCCAGCACCCGCAGCGTCTCGAGGTCCGGCGACAGCGCCAGCAGATCCGTGATCGGGCCCTTGCGCCACAACTCCAGCCGCTCCGCGATCCGCTCGCGCGGCCCGACCAGCGAGATCTCATCGGCGAAGGCGTCCGGCACGGCCTCGATGGCCTCCGCGCGCCGCCCCGCCAGGAACAGCTCCTGCACTCGGCGCGCCTCGGCCTCGTAGCCGAAGCGGGCCATCAGATCGGCGTGGAAGTTCCGGGCCGCGTGGCCCATTCCGCCGATGTAGAAGCCGAGCATCGCCTTGACCGGCTTCAGCCCCTCCGCCACATCGGCGCACACCCGCACCTGTGTCATCGGCGCCACCATGAAGCCGTCCCGGGCGTCGGCCAGCGTCGCCTGGTAGAGCTCGGTCCGCGACGGCGACCAGTACAGCGGCAGCCAGCCGTCGGCGATGCGCACGGTCTGTGCGATGTTCTTGGGCCCCTCGGCCCCGAGCAGCACCGGGAGGTCGGCGCGCAGCGGGTGGACGATGGGCTTGAGGGGTTTGCCGAGGCCGGTGGCGCCCGGACCGGCGTAGGGGTGCGGGTGGTAGCGCCCGTCGAGCCGCACCGGCGCCTCGCGGTTCAGCACCTGCCGGATGACCTCGACGTACTCCCGGGTCGCCGTCAGCGGGCTCTTGGGGAACGGGCGTCCGTACCAGCCCTCGACCACCTGCGGTCCGGACAGCCCCAGCCCCAGCATCATCCGGCCGCCGGAGAGATGGTCCAGGGTCAGTGCCTGCATCGCGGTGGCGGTGGGGGTGCGGGCGGCCATCTGTGCGACCGCCGTGCCGAGCGCGATCCGGGTGGTGTGGGCGGCGAGCCAGGTGAGCGGGGTGAAGGCGTCCGAGCCCCAGGACTCGGCGGTCCACACCGAGTGGTAGCCCAGCCGCTCCGCCTCCTGGGCGAGTTCCAGATGGCGGGGGTCGGGGCCGCGGCCCCAGTAGCCGAGCGCCAGACCGAGCCGCATGGAAGCCCCCTCGTTCCGCCGGACAGGGTCCGGACAAGGTCCGGACAGGGTGGAGAACGGCGGCTGACGACACGTCAGCCGCACACCGGCCGGACTGTACGGGCCGGGGCCGCACATGGCAACGGCCCCTCGCCCGAGCGTTTCGGGTGAGGGGCCGTGGGTGCGTCATGGGACGCGCACGGTCACGTCATGCGATGTGCGTCCGTACGTCCGTACGTCCGTACGTCCGTGCGTCATGCGACGCGCATACGCGGGTCAGCCGCGCTGGATCCCCGTGGTGTCCTGCAGCACACCGCGGCGGCCGTCCTGCGTCTGGGCGACCAGCGCCTGACCGCGCTGCTCCACCGCGAGGTACCAGGTGCCGGGGGCCAGTTCGGCGATGGTGCTCGACGAACCGTCCTCCGCGTACAGCGGACGGGCCACCGGCACCGCGAACCAGAACGGGGCGAAGTCCCCGCCACCCGCGGCCGGCGGGGTGGGGGCCGGAGCCTGCTGGCCGCCGAAGGGCTGGCCGGGCTGCGGCTGACCGGGCTGGCCGGGCTGCGGGGTGCCGTACGGCGCGGGGGCGCCGGGCTGGGCACCGCCCGGACCCGGGTAGCCGTACCCCGGCTGCGGGCCCTGGGCGCCGTACGGGGACGGGGCCGGGGCGGCGGCGTTCATCAGCGGGGCCTTGAGAGCCGGGACGCGCTGGGTGAGCAGCGCGACGGCCGCCATCGCCAGGGTGGCGATCAGGCCGAGGATCTGTCCGACGCCCTTGTCGGCTCCGTCCGGGCCGCCGATGATCGTCCACAGCGAGCTCCAGGCCGCGAAGACCGCGAGCGCCGAGCCCCACTGCTCGAGCGAGAGCCCGAAGAGATTGCGGCCCGCGGGCTGGAAACGCGCGGAGACGATGAGCGCCGCGGCGATCAGTCCGGCCAGGAAGATCGAGGGCAGTACGGGGAAGAAGGCGGACTTCCATCCGTTCTCACCGGCGTCCTTGCAGAAGCTGCTACCGCCGCAGTCGACGGTGTAGAAGTCGAGGAAGGAGGCGATGAACAGCAGCACCGCTGCTCCGATCACCACGCCGTCGCCTCGAGTGAGCGAGCGGATGTTCAACGTGAGGTCCTTTGTCGGTTTCGTCTGTACGAGCGCTGCCGCCAGGCGCGATAGCGCGAAGGCGTCGGGGGTGGGCCCCATCGTACGGGTGAATCCGCCTGCGGAGACCGGGGGTGTCTCATCGGTATCCCGGTCGTGACCTCCCGTTCGGTTGTGGCGGCGCTACTCGTTCAAGAAGTCCGTAATGCCCTGTGCGATGCCGTGTGCCGCGCGTTCGCGCCACGCCGTGTCGGTCAGTTCGGCGGCGTCCTGGGAGTCGCGCATGTTGCCGCACTCGATGAACACCTTCGGAACGGTGGAGAGGTTGAGTCCGCCCAGGTCACCCCGGACGTCCAACCCGCTGCCGTCGCCGATGTACTGCGCGGGCGCGCTGCCGGTGGCCTTGGCGAACTCGCCGCGCAGCCGCTCGCCGAGTTGGCGGGACGGCGCGGTGATGGCGGAGGTGTCCGCGCCGCCGCCCCGTACGGACTTGGGCAGGATCACATGGAAGCCGCGCTCCCCGGCGGCCGCGCCGTCCGCGTGCACGGAGACCACCGCGTCGGCGTGGGCCTTGTTGCCGATCTCCGCGCGCTCGTCGACGCACGGCCCGTACGGCCGGTCGCCGTCCTGGGTGAACCGCACGGTGGCGCCGCGCGCTTCGAGCAGAGTGCGGGCGCGGCGCGCCACATCGAGGGTGAAGGACGCCTCGGGGTAGCCGGAGTTGGTTTCCGTGCCCGTGGTGTCGCACTCCTTCCGCTCGGTGCCGATGTCCACGAGCCGGGAGATCCGCGAGGGATGGTCGCGGTTGTGCGGATTGTGGCCGGGGTCGATCACCACGACCTTGCCCTTGAGGGGCTTTCCGGGTGTTCCGGGCTTTCCGGACTCGCCGGATGGAGTGGACGGTGCGGATGGGGCGGACGCGCCGGACGACGGGGGCGGCGGGGAGGACGTCGAGGAGGTCGTGGGCCCGCCCGCCCCGCCTGCCCCGTCCGCACCGTCGTCCTTCGAACCGCCCAGGGAACTCCACAACAGCCAGCCGACGAAGCAGGCCGGTATCAGCGCCACCAGGACGATGGCGAGGGTGCCGCCGCGACGACCGGGCTCAGGAGGAAAGCTGCCGTAGGACACGCGGGCGATGGTAGCGGCCCGGCCGACGCGCCTCGAACGCCGGGCGGCCGCGCCGCCCCGGCCGGGTCAGGCGCCGCGACGGTCACCGGGCGTGACGGTCGCCGGGCCTTCCGGCGGGGCCCCGGCCACGCGGGCGCGCCCGCCGCGGATGCCTCCGTGGGGGGCGGGGGCGTCTGCCGCCGTCTGCCACCGGGGCGGGGGTGCCGGTTGCCGTCTGCCGCCGGGGACGGGGCATCGGCCGCCGTCTGCCGCCGGGGACGGGCGGCGGCGGGACAAGCCGGGTGCCCCGGCCATGTGCTCGCGGTCAGGCGGGCGGGGCGGCCGCGGTGCGGCGCAGTACGCGGAGCGAGCGGGTGGCGGAGAGCTCGGTGAACGCGCCGGAGGCGAGCGCGCGGCGGTAGATCCGGTACGGCGCCTGGCCGCCGTCCGCCGGATCGGGGAAGACGTCGTGGATCACCAGCAGCCCGCCCGGCGCGACATGCGGCGCCCAGCCCTCGTAGTCGGCGCTCGCGTGCTCGTCGGTGTGCCCACCGTCGATGAACACCAGCCCGACCGGCTTCCCCCACACCGCCGCGACCCGCGGGGACCGCCCGACCATGGCGATGACGTGGTCCTCGAGGCCCGCCCGGTGGAGGGTGCGGCGGAAGGTGGGCAGCGTGTCCATCCGCCCCACCTCGGGGTCGACCACCTCTGGGTCGTGGTACTCCCAGCCCGGCTGCTGCTCCTCGGAGCCCCGGTGGTGGTCCACGGTCACGGCGACCGTCCCGGCCGCGCGGGCGGCGTCGGCCAGCAGGATCGTGGAGCGCCCGCAGTACGTGCCGACCTCCACCAGCGGCAGCCCCGGCGCCGCCGCCCGCACGGCCGCGGCATACAGGGCGAGCCCCTCGTCCAGCGGCATGAAGCCCTTCGCCGCCTCGAAGGCGTCGAGCACGGTGCGGTCGGGGACCGCGGGCGCGGCGGCGGCAGACTGAGTCACCCGCTCATCCTGCCGCACCGCCACCGGCCCGCGGCGCCCGGGGCCACGGCCCCTCGACGGGTGCCCACCGGGGACGTACCGAGCAGATCGGCGGAAGTCGGCCGCGGCCGACTTACAGCCAGCCGTTCTGGCGGGCGGCGCGGACGGCCTCCATGCGGTTGCGGGTCTGGGTCTTGCCGATGGCCGAGGAGAGATAGTTGCGCACGGTGGCGGGGGAGAGGTGCACCTTGGCCGCGATGTCCGCGACCGTCGCCCCGTCCACCGCCGCCGAGAGCACATCGCGCTCGCGCTGGGTCAGCGGGTTGGGGCCCGCGCTGAGCGCGGCCGCGGCCAGGCCCGGGTCGATCACCCGCTCACCGGCCAGCACCCGGCGGATCGCCACGGCCAGCTCCTCCACCGGGCCGTCCTTGACCAGGAACCCGGCCGCCCCCGCCTCCATCGCCCGGCGCAGATAGCCGGGGCGGCCGAAGGTGGTCAGGATCAGCACCTGGCAGTCCGGCAGCGCCTCGCGCAGCGCGGCGGCCGCGTCCAGACCGCTGCGGCCGGGCAGCTCGATGTCGAGCAGCGCCACATCGGGCCGGGTCTCCAGGGCCCGGGGCACGATCTCGTCCCCGTTCCCGAGCTGCGCGACGATCTCGAAGTCGTCCTCGAGCCCGAGCAGCAGGGCGAGCGCGCCCCGCATCATCCCCTGGTCCTCGGCGAGCAGGAGCCTGATCACGTCCTTCGTGCCCTCCGCCGTGGCCACGTCCTTCGACCTCGGCCTCCACCACATCCTCCGTATCCACCGGCAGTTCGGCGACGAGCCGGAAGCCCCGGCGCCCGCCGGGGCCGGACTCCAGTGAGCCGCCCGCTGCCGACAGCCGCTCGGCCAGGCCCTTGAGCCCCGTACCCCCGATCGCCCCGATCGCGCCGTCCGCGCCCGCCATGTCCGTCGCGCCCGCCGCGCCCGCCGCACCCGTACCGGTGGCACGGGAGCCTACGCCGCCCCCGTCGTCCGTGATCTCCAGCCGTACCCGGTCCATGCCGCTCCGCACCTCGATCTCGCACCGGGACGCCCCGCTGTGCCGCACCACATTGGTGACGCCCTCGCGGACCACCCACCCCAACAGGGCCTCCGTCTGCGGGGCCAGCGGCGGTCCCTCGCGGCGGACGACGGCCTCGATACCGGCGGCGTCCAGTGCCGAGCGGGCCCGGTCCAGCTCGGTGGCCAGGCTGCCCTCGCGATAGCCGGTGACGGCCTCGCGGATCTCGGTGAGCGCCTGCCGCCCCACCGCCTCGATGTCCGCGGCCTGCCCCAGCGCGGCCTCCAGGTCCTTCGGGGCGAGCCGGCGCACCGCCTCCGCCTTGACCACGACGACCGACATGGTGTGGCCCAGCAGGTCGTGCAGATCGCGGGAGAACCGCAGCCGCTCCTTCTCCACCGCCGTACGGGCCAGCTCCTGGCGGGTCGCGCGGAGCTGGGCCACGGTTTCGAAGAGCGACAGGATGGCCGCCGTCACCAGACCGGACAGCATGGTGCCGTAACCGACCGTGAGCGAGTCCGAGGGGCCGCCGCGGAGCCCGGCGATGACTCCCGCGGAGGCGGACAGCACGAGGATGACGGGCCCCAGCTTCCGCCTCCCCCCGCGCAGCACGATCCCGGAGGCCAGCGACAGCAGCGGGAAACACAGCAGCCAGTTCCCGGCGTAGCCGATGCCCAGCGCATAGGTGACCGCCGCCAGCCCGGCCAGCGCCAGCGGCGGGATCCTGGTGTGGCGGCGGCGCTCGTCGAGGGCGGTGAAGACGGTGGTGAGGTAGAGCGCCATGAAGGCCGCCACCCCCGCGCCACCGAGCCAGGGCAGCGGCGTCTTCTCCTTGAAGAGCGCCTGTACGTCCCCCGTGAGCATGAAGAGCCAGGGCACGAAGGCCCGGCGGCCCGGTGGCTTGAGGCGCTCGATGCGCGCGGCGGTGGCATACATGCGTCCGACCCTACGGATCCCCGTATGAGCTGGGCAGATGCGGATGTCGGGGGATGGCCGTGACATTTGTCCCAGGGCCTTCGGTGCCCCGGTCGCCACCATCTGACGGGCCGTCAGTAGACGCCGTCCACACCCTTCCCCCTTCGGGGCGATTGGGCTATACAGGGTGGCATCGGCTAGAACGCGTTCTACATGTCCGCGCGGACGACTCCACGCGGCCGACGCGACCCTGCCGACCAGCGACGACCCCGGCGCGGCCGACGGTGCGGACGGGCGGGCCGGGGTCTTCGGACCGTGGCCCAGCGAGCGGACCAAGGAAGTGGTGTCGCCCCATGCCCATCGATGTCGCGAAGGCCGTCTCGGCCGAACCCCGGAGCACGGCTCTCATCTGGGGGCAGAAGGACATCCAGCTCTACCACCTGGGCATCGGCGCCGGAATCCCCGCCACCGACCCCCAGGAGCTCCGCTACACCCTGGAGAGCAAGCTCCATGTGCTCCCCAGCTTCGCGACCGTCGCGGGCGGCGGGATGGCGGTCGCCGGGGGCATGGCCGCACCCGGTATCGACGTCGACCTCGCCGCCGTACTGCACGGCGGTCAGACCGTCGAACTGCACCGGCCCATCCCGCTCGGCGGGGACGCCACCCAGACCTCGAGGGTCGCCGCCGTCTACGACAAGGGCAAGGCGGCCGTCATCGTGCTGCGCTCCGACGTCGCCGACGCGGACGGCCCGCTGTGGACCTGCGACACCCGGATCTTCGTCCGGGGCGAGGGCGGCTTCGGCGGTGAGCGCGGCCCCTCCGACCGCGTGGAGCCCCCGGCCCGCGAGCCGGACCGCACGGTGGAGCGGGCCATCCGCGAGGACCAGGCGCTGCTCTACCGGCTCTCCGGGGACTGGAACCCGCTCCACGCCGACCCCGAGTTCGCCAAGCTGGCGGGGTTCGAGCAGCCCATCCTGCACGGGCTGTGCTCGTACGGGATGGTGCTCAAGGCGGTCGTGGACACGGCGCTGGACGGGGAGGTGTCCCGGGTGCGCTCGTACACCACCCGCTTCGCCGGGGTCGCGTACCCGGGCGAGACCCTGCGCGTCCGGATGTGGCGGGACGAGGGGCGGGTCCAGGTGACGGCGACCGCCGTCGAGCGGGACGACGCACCGGTCCTCACCGACACCATCGTCGAACACACCTGAGATGACGCACACCTGAGATGACGCACACCTGAGATGACGCACACCTGAGATGACGCACACCTGAGAACACGCACACCTGAGAACACGCACATCTGAGATGACGCATGCCTGAGCTCACGCACGCCAGGCACGCCTGAGAACACGCACGCTCGACATCACGAGGAGCCGCTGTGCGCGCAGCCGTACTTCACGAGACGGGACAGGACAAGCTCGAGGTCCTCGACGACATCGAGGCGGTGGGGTTCGGCCCCGGCAAGGTCCGGCTGCGGCTGAGGGCCACCGGGCTGTGCCACTCCGACCTCTCCGCGATGGCCGGGGTGCTGCCGCAGCCCGCGCCGTTCGTCCCCGGCCACGAGGGCGCGGGCGAGATCCTGGACGTGGGCGACGGGGTGACCGGGCTGAGCGCCGGCGACCGGGTGCTGGTGTGCTGGCTGCCCGCGTGCGGCGGCTGCCCGGCCTGTCAACGCGGTCAGACCGAGCTGTGCCTGACCGGGTTCATGAACGCCGGAACCCCCAACTTCCGCCGCCCCGGCGGCAGTCCGGAGGACGTCTTCGGGATGTCCGGGACCGGCACCTTCGCCGAGGAGATCGTCCTGGCCGCGCCCTGTGCCGTGCCGATCCCCGACGACGTCCCGTACGACATCGCGGCGCTCATCGGCTGCGGGGTGACCACCGGGCTCGGGGCCGTCTTCAACACCGCCCGGGTGGAGGCCGGTTCATCGGTCGCGGTCATCGGCTGCGGCGGGGTGGGCATCAGCGTCATTCAGGGGGCGAGGGCGTCGGGCGCGGCGCAGATCGTCGCCGTCGACCCCGTGGAGTCGCGGCGCGAGGCCGCGCTGCGCTTCGGCGCCACCGAGGCGGTGACCCCGGACGGTCTCGACACCGCCAAGAACAGCGTCACGTCGGGCGAGGGCTTCGACTACGTCTTCGAGGTCGTGGGCCGCTCCGCCACCGCCCGCCGGGCGTACGAGATCACCCGGCGCGGTGGCACGCTGTGCGTGGTCGGCGCCGGGGCGCTGGACGACTTCCTCCAGCTCAACATGTTCGAGCTGTTCTTCGACGAGAAGCGGATCCTGCCCTCGCTGTACGGCGGCGGCGATGTGCTCCGCTCCTACCGGCGCACCATCGACCTGTGGCGGGCGGGCCGGATCGACCTCGAAGGGCTGATCACCCACCGGGTGCGGCTCGGTGAGATCAATGACGCGATAGGCCAGATGCGGACCGGGGAGGCGCTGCGCACATGCATCGAGATGTGACCGGGCCGCTGACCGGGAAGACCGCGATCGTCACCGGCGCCGGACGCGGCCTCGGCCGCGCCGAGGCCCTGGAACTGGCGCGGCTGGGCGCCAGTGTCGTCGTCAACGACTACGGGCAGGGCGGACGCGACGGCAGCGGCGAGGCATCGGCGGGACCCGCCGAGCAGGTCGCCGAGGAGATCCGCGCGGCCGGCGGCCGGGCCACGGCCCACGCGGGCGACGTGGCCGACTACACGGAGGCGGGCGAGCTGGTCGGGCTCGCGATCGACACCTACGGTGCGCTGGACATCCTGGTCAACAACGCGGGCATCCTGCGTGACCGGATGGTCTTCTCGATGGGCGAGGACGAGTGGGACTCGGTGATCCGGGTCCATCTCAAGGGCCACTTCAACACCATCCGCTTCGCCGCCGCGCACTGGCGCGAGCGGTCCAAGGCGGCGGACGGCGGCCCGGTGCACGGCCGGATCGTCAACACCTCCTCCGAGGCGTTCCTCGCCGGTTCGCCGGGCCAGCCGAACTACGCGGCGGCCAAGGGCGGCATCGTCGGGCTCACCACGTCCACGGCGGCGGCCCTCGCCAAATACGGGGTGACCGCCAACGCCATCTGCCCGCGCGCCCGCACCCGGATGACCGAGGACGTCTTCGCCGACTTCGAGCTCCCGGAGGACGGCCGCCTCGACGCCCTCGCCCCCGAACACGTGGCCCCGCTGGTCGGCTATCTCGCCTCACCGGGCGCGGCGAAGGTGAACGGCCAGGTGTTCGTGGTGCACGGCGGCATGCTGGCGATTCTGGAGCGGCCGAAGGTGGCGGCGAAGGTGGACGCGAAGGGGGACGCCTTCGGCTTCGAGGAGCTGGACGCGGCGCTGACGCCGTACTTCGCGGAGCGGGGCGGGGAGGGCTTCGCGGCGGTGGAGGTGCTGGGGCTCAAGCGGGGGTGAGGCGCCGTCGGCCGAGGGGGAGGGGGCTGGCCGGGGGCACCCCGCGATCGCCGGACGGGCCGGACTTCCGGGGGAAATCCAGCCCGTCCCGCGATCGGGGACGACGCTTGAGGCGCCTACGGCCTTGAGGTCTTGAGGTCTTGAGGCCGTGAGGCTCTGAGGTCTTGACGGTCCTCAGGAGCCGTCAGGAGCCGTTCTCGTTCGGGCGACGGTGGCGGCCGTGGGCCGGTGCCTGGGTCTCCTCGGACGCGGCCTGCCCCCGGTGCTTGCCCTGAGAGCCGTCGGCCTGGGCCGCGGCGGCGTCCCGCGGGCGCGCCTGGGTCGTGTCGATATGGGTTTCGGACATGGTGGGTACGTCACCCCGTCAGATCGCTTTGTACTGTGCGAAAGGGGCTGACCACGATGTCGCACGACGTTCCATGCGCATCACCCGAGGCGTCCCGCGCGTGACGGAACGCAGGAATGCGCAGCCCCTACCCGAGTCTAACCAATCGGGTGATCCCGGACCCAGCGGGGTGGCCGGGGCCGGGGTGGCCGCGCGAGCGGTGCCTGCTGCAGCGGTACGGGCCGCAGGGCGGGGGTCAGACCGGTCCCGGGAGCGGGCTCCGGCTCGGGCCCCATCTCCTGCTCGACCCCGGCCCACGACCCGGTCCCACCCCACGGCTCCACCCCGGACCCGCACTCGGACTCCGGCACCCGCTCGTGCACGCCCATCGGCAGCGGCTCGTGCACGGCCATCGGCAGCGGCTCGTGTACGGGCATCGGCACCGGTTGGTGTACGGCCATCGGCACCGACTGGTGTACGGGCATCGGCGCCCGCTCCCGCAGCGGCATCGGCTCGGGTGCCCGGGACGGCGTCGGCGTCGGCGTCGACTCGGACACCGGCCCGGACGCCCGCACGGGGACGGACGCGCCGGGCCCGCCGACCCGGGTCCACGGTGTGATCCTGGTCGCGACCCCGGCCACGGGCGTCGCCGCCCGCGACGCCTGAACAACCCGCGCTTCGGTCGCAGCCGGGCCGGATGCCCGTGTCACCCCCGCGATCGGCCGAGCCCCGGCCGCCTCGTCCGCCCCCCACGCCGCCGCCACGTCGTCCGGCCGCGGCCGCCACAGTGCCTCCGCCGTCCCGGCCGTGGCCTGGCCGGATGGCTCCGCCACCCGCGCCACCGGCGCGATCCGCCGGGCCCCCGCCGCGTCGTCCCGTCGCCACAGTGCCTCCGGCGTCCGGGCCGTGGCCTGGCCGGATGGCTCCGCCACCGGGCCGGATGGCTCCGCCACCGGGCCGGATGGCTCCGCCACCGGGCCGGATGGCTCGGCCACCGGTGTCACGCGCGCGATCCGCCGCGCTCCCGCCGCCTCGTCCGCCCCCCACGCCGCCGCCACGTCGTCCGGCCCCCACGGCGCCGCCGTGTCGCCCGGTCTCCATGGCCCCGCCGTGTCGTCCCGTCGCCACGACCCCGTCGGGTCGTCGGGTCTCCATCGCGCCTCCGACGACCCGAACGACCCCACCCCCGACGGCTCCGCCGCGCTCGCGGTGCTGTGCGTGGCGTTGGCCGTGGCACCGCTCGTGGCACCCGGCGCCGCCGTCACCCACGAGCCCCCCGACAGCCTCGGAGCCGCCCCCGGCGCCCCGGGCAGGCGCACCCGGGCCAGCCCGCAGGGCACCTGGGGGGTGACGTACGGCAGGCGCAGCTCGCCGTCCCTCGTCCACAGGCCCGCGCCCGGGAGCCAGCCCTCCGGGGCCGGGAACTCGCGCAGGCGCCGCTCCGCCGGGCGCCATACGCCCACCCACGGCCGCCCGGCCCCGGCCCCGGCCCCGGCCCCGGCCCTGGCCCCGGAGCCGCTCCGTCCGTCGATGCGGAAGGCGACCGCGCACACCTCGGGCGTCAGCACCTGCCCCGGCTGTACCGCGAACGGCGTGGCCTCCGACCATCCCGCGGGCCGCAGACAGTCCGGGAACCGCACCGGGCGGGTGCTGCCCAGCACGCCCCAGCCCAGCCGCTGCTCGCCGGGCGCGTCGGACCGTACGAGCAGCAGACCGCTGTCGGGGTCGGCGAGCAGCAGCCGGTCGTCGCTGCGCTCGGTGATCTGGAGCAGCGGGCTGGTCTCGCCGCCGCGCCGCAGATCGACCACGACGGTCTTGGTGCGGCCGTCGAGTTCGCGGTCGAGGGCCAGCAGCCGGCCCGTACGGTCCAGCCAACTGCCGCCCGTACAGCGGCCGGGCACCTCGGCCAGGTGCTGGGGGGCGAGGACGCCGCCGCCGAACAGCAGCCAGACGGAGGTGGACCGCACCCCGCGCCCCAGCGCGAACGCGCACAGGCCGCCGGGCGCGGGCGGCAGCAGTGAGACCTCGGCGCGGTCGATGCCGCCGAGCGGGCGCTCGCCGGTGCCGGGGCCGGCCGGGTAGAGCAGCGAGAAGGCGTGGTGGCCGGCCACTTGGCGGTGGATGAGCACCTGCCCGTCGGCCAGTGGCAGCAACTCGCTGTCCGGCTCCTCGGGCTGGGCGGCGGGCAGCGGCACGGCATAGGGCTCCGGGCCGTCCAGCGTCCAGCGCTCGGGGTACCAGCAGCCCGCCTCCCCGCTGAGCGCGAGCCGCGCGCCGTACGAGCGGTCCGAGGCGATGGTGAAACCCCCTCGTGGCCGGTCGCCGACGCCCCCGGTGAGGGCGGTGTCGAAGGCACAGGCAGTCATCGGTCAGTCACCTCCGGCCACTGAACGTAGTTTTCGCACTCCCTGCCGAAGGCCGTAATGGGCCTGCTCCACCCGTAAGTGTGGCTGTTGCCCGATTCGCCTGAGAGGTCGGGGGTGAATGTGCTGTAAGCGACGCGGGGATGGTTTGTGATTAAAGTTCTGTGATTAAAGTAAGGCACACCTAAGTGCGATCGGCGCGCTCGTGAGAACGGGCGCGCCCGGCTATCCCTGGAGCTCCGTCATGTCCCTGCGCGCTCGCGGCAGTGCCGCCCTCGCCCTCGCCCTGGCCGGGGCGCTCTCCCTCACCGCCTGCGGATCGTCGGACGACGGCGCGGACGACGGCAAGCGCAACGGCGGGGGCGGGAAGTCCGTGGCTCAGGGCGGCAAGGACTTCGGCAAGGCGGCGGAGGAGACCGCGAAGCTGGGCACGGATGCCAAGCCCGGCGCGTTCCCCCGCACCATCACCCACGCGATGGGCAGGACCGAGCTCAAGAGCAAGCCGAAGCGGGTCGTGGTGCTCGACGTCGGCGAGCTCGACAACGTGATCTCGCTGGGGCTGAAGCCGGTCGGCTACGCCCCCTCCGAGGGCGACCAGGCCATACCCGACTACCTCAAGAAGGACGCCGGGAGCCCGAAGAACGTCGGCACCATCAACAACCTCAACCTCGAGGCCATCAACGCCCTCCACCCCGATCTGATCCTCGGCAGCAAGCTGCGCGCCGAGCCGCTCTACGACGAGCTGAAGCAGATCGCCCCGACCGTCTTCTCCATCCGCCCCGGCTTCACCTGGAAGGAGAACTACCGCCTCAACGCCGCGGCCCTGGACCGCACCGCCGAGGCCGAGCGCTCCCTCGACGCGTACGAGAAGAAGGCCGAGAAGCTCGGCGAGGACATCGGCGCCGACAAGCCGACCATCACGATGCTCCGCTTCATGCCGCAGGCCACCCGGCTCTACGCCAAGGCGTCCTTCATCGGCACCATCCTCCAGGACGTCGGTCTGCCGCGGCCGAAGAACCAGCAGATCGACGATCTCGCCGCGGAGATCGGCCCGGAGCGGATCGACGAGGCCGACGCCGACTGGATCTTCACCGGCGTCTACGGCGACCCCAAGGCCACCAAGCGCGACCAGGCGCAGTCCAACCCGCTGTGGAAGAAGCTGACGGCGGTCAAGGCGGGCCGGGCCCGATCCGTCGACGAGGAGACCTGGTACCTGGGCCTCGGCGTCACCGCCGCCGACCGGGTCCTGGACGACCTGCGCGGCTACCTCGTCCACTGATACGCGTCACCACTGATGCGCGTCACCACTGATGCGCGTCACCACTGATGCGCGTCACCACCGCGACCGGGCGTCGCGGGCGTCGCGGTCGTCGCGCTGAGTGAAGGCCGGGGCAGGGCTCAGCCGTGATCCGGGAGGTAGCCTTGCCCCGTGCCCGCACTCAACGACGTCCTCGCCGCGCTCGATGCCCTCTGGCCGCCCGAGCGGGCGGAGCAGTGGGACGCCGTCGGTACGGTGTGCGGTGACCCCGACGCCGAGGTCACCCGCGTGCTGTTCGCCGTGGACCCGGTCCAGGAAGTGGCCGACGAGGCGGTGGACCTCGGCGCCGATCTGCTGATCACCCACCATCCGCTCTATCTGCGGGGGACGACCACGGTCGCCGCCTCCACCTTCAAGGGCCGGGTGGTGCACACCCTGATCAAGAATGACATCGCCCTGCAGGTCGCGCACACCAACGCCGACACCGCCGACCCCGGCGTCTCCGACGCCCTCGCCGGCGCGCTCGACCTGCGGATCGTCGGCCCGCTGGTGCCCGATGCCACCGACCCCGAGGGCCGCCGCGGACTGGGCCGGATCTGCGAGCTCGACCACCCCGAGACGCTGCGGGAGTTCGCCGAGCGCGCCGCCGCCCGGCTGCCCGCCACCGCGCAGGGGATCCGCGCCGCGGGCGACCCGGACCGTAACGTCCGCCGGGTGGCCGTCAGCGGCGGCTCCGGCGACAGCCTCTTCGACGCGGTGCGCGCGGCCGGGGTCGACGCGTTCCTCACCGCCGATCTGCGCCACCACCCGTCCTCGGAGGCGCGGGAGCACAGCGATCTCGCCCTGCTGGACGCCGCGCACTGGGCCACCGAATGGCCCTGGACCGAGCAGGCCGCGGCCCAGCTGGACGAGATTTCCGACCGGCACGGCTGGGGTCTGCGGACGCATGTCTCCCGTATCGTGACCGACCCCTGGACGGCCCACGCCGCGGCCCCCGCCGCCCCTCGCTCGACTCCCTGACCTCGTTTCCGTCCCACTCGACTCCCCTGGAGCCCCACGCTGAATGCCGCGCCCGCCGATCAGATCCGCCTCCTCGACGTCCAGGCGCTCGACGTCCGGCTGTCGCAGCTCGCGCACAAGCGCAAGACGCTGCCCGAGCACGCCGAGATCGAGAGGCTGAACGCCGATCACACCCAGCTGCGCGACCTGCTCATCGCCGCGCAGACCGAGGAGAGCGACACCGCCCGCGAGCAGACCAAGGCGGAGCAGGACGTGGAGCAGGTGCGCCAGCGTGCCGCCCGCGACCAGAAGCGCCTGGACTCCGGGGCCGTCACCTCGCCGAAGGACCTGGAGAACCTCCAGCACGAGATCGCCTCCCTCGCCAAGCGCCAGGGCGACCTGGAGGACATCGTCCTGGAGGTCATGGAGCGCCGGGAGTCCGTTCAGGAGCGGGCCGCCGAGCTGACCGAGCGGGTGGAGTCCCTCCAGTCGAAGATCGGCGACGCCACCTCGCGCCGGGACGCGGCGGCCGAGGGCATCGACGCCGAGATCGCGACCGCCACCAAGGAGCGCGAGGTGATCGCCGGGACCGTCCCCGCCGATCTGCTGAAGCTCTACGACAAGCTGCGCCAGCAGCAGGGCGGCGTCGGCGCGGCCCGGCTCTACCAGCGGAGCTGCGACGGCTGCCGCCAGGAGCTCGCCATCACCGAGCTCAACGAGGTGCGCTCGGCGGCCCCCGACACGGTGCTGCGCTGCGAGAACTGCCGCCGGATCCTGGTCCGTACGCCCGAGTCGGGGCTGTAGGCCGATGGCGCGGCGCTTCATCGTCGAGGCGGACGGCGGGTCCCGGGGCAACCCCGGGCCGGCCGGCTACGGCGCCCTCGTGCGCGACGCCGAGACCGGTGAGACGCTCGCCGAGGTGGCCGAGTACATCGGCACCGCGACCAACAACGTGGCCGAGTACAAGGGCCTGATCGCCGGGTTGCGGGCGGCGTACGCCCTGGACCCGGCGGCCGGGGTCCGGGTGCGGATGGACTCCAAGCTGGTCATCGAGCAGATGTCGGGCCGCTGGAAGATCAAGCACCCCGATATGCGGCCGCTCGCCGCCGAGGCCAAGGGGATCGTCCCGCCCGGCCAGGTGACGTACGAGTGGATCCCGCGCGAGAACAACAAGCACGCGGACCGGCTCGCCAACGAGGCGATGGACGCGGGCAAGCGGGGCGAGCGGTGGCAGCCGAAGGTGCCGCCCGGCGGCACGCTGGCGGCGGGCGGCACACTGGCGGCGGGCGCGCCGGAGGCCGCCGGGCCGGAGACCATGGCGCCGGAGACCTTGGCGACCGGGCCGGAGACCTTGGCGACCGGGCCGGAGACCTTGGCGACCGGGCCGGAGACCGTGGTGCCGGAGGCCGCCGCGCCCGCCGACGACGCCCTCGCCGAGCCCGCCGCCACGGGGGCGGCCCCGGCGGTGGGCTGGGGCTCGGCGGATCTGGGCACCCCCGCCACGTTCGTCCTGCTCCGGCACGGGGAGACCCCGCTCACCCCCGAGAAGCGCTTCTCCGGCAGCGGCGGCACCGACCCCGCGCTCTCCGACGTCGGCCGCCACCAGGCCGAGCGGGTGGCGGCGGCGCTCGCCGCACGCGGCACCATCCAGGCCGTCGTCGCCTCACCGCTGCGGCGCTGCCGGGAGACCGCCGAGGTGGTGGCGCGGCGCCTGGGACTGGACGTCCGCGTCGAAGAGGGGCTGCGCGAGACGGACTTCGGCGCCTGGGAGGGCCTGACCTTCGCGGAGGCCAAGGAGCGCTACCCGGACGACCTGGACGCATGGCTGGCCTCCACCGAGGTGGCCCCCACCGGCGGCGGCGAGAGCTTCGCGACGGTCACGCGCCGGGTCGCGCTCGCCCGCGACAAGCTGATCGCCCGTTACCAGGGCCGTACGGTGCTGCTGGTCACCCATGTCACCCCGATCAAAGTCCTGGTCCGGCTGGCCCTGGGCGCCCCGCCGGAGTCCCTGTTCCGCATGGAGCTCTCGGCGGCATCGCTGACGGCGGTGGCGTACTACGGGGACGGGAACGCGTCGTTGCGGCTGCTGAACGAGACGGCGCATCTGCGATAGGGACCGACCGCGGCAGCGGTCACGATGCCGATCGCGTAGCGGTCACGGTGCCGACGGGTGGCGGCTGTCACCGCCGCAGTGCGTGCCGACCGGTGGCGGCTGTCACCGCCGCAGCGCCGCCGCCTCCCGGGCCAGGGACTCCACCCGGGCCCAGTCGCCCGCCTCCAGCGCGTCCGTCGGCAGCATCCAAGTGCCGCCCACGCAGCCGACGTTGGGGAGGGACAGATATCCGAGGGCGTTCGAGGCATTGACCCCGCCCGTCGGGCAGAAGCGGGCCCGGGGGAGCGGGGAGGCGAGCGCCTTCAGGTATGCGGTGCCCCCGGCCGCCTCCGCCGGGAAGAACTTCATCTCCTCGACCCCGCGCTCCAGCAGCGCCACGACCTCCGAGGTGGTCGAGACCCCCGGCAGATACGGCAGCCCGGACGCGTCCAGCGCCCCCAGCAGCCGGTCCGTCCAGCCGGGCGTGACCAGGAAGCGCGACCCGGCGGCGACGGCCGTCTCCACCTGCTCCGGGGTCAGGACCGTACCGGCGCCGACGACCGCGTCCGGGACCTCGTCGGCGATCGCCCGGATCGCGTCCGCGGCGGCGGGCGTCCGGAAGGTCACCTCGATCGCGGGCAGCCCGCCCGCGACCAGCGCACGGGCCATCGGAACCGCGTCGGCCACGTCGTTGACGATGACCACGGGGATGACGGGGGCGAGGTCGAGCAGCGAGGAATCCGGGGAACCGGGGGAGGGCGCGGTGCTAGTCACGGCGCCCATCCTGCCCGCGGTGCGGCGCACCGCGCAATGGTGGTTGCGCATGTCGCAACGAGCTCGTACGAGTCGCAACGAGCCCGTACGCAACGGGAGCGGGCCCGCACGGCACCCGAGTACCCACCTACAGCTCCGTCACCACCACATCCACCCCCCACGCCCGCCCCGCCCGCTCCGGCGCCGCCGCCTCCACCACGTACCCCAGCCCGCGCAGCGCCTCCACCAGCTCGCCGGGGCCGTCCGGTTCGGCGCCCGCGGTCAGCAGGTCCCGTACCATCCGGCCCTTCGTCGCCTTGTTGAAGTGGCTGACGACGGACCGCTTCTCGACCCCGTTCACGATCTTCGACTGCAGCACCCGCACCGTCGCCGTCCGCTCCGCGACCGCCCCCTTGGGCTTCCACGCCGCCGCGTACGCCGCCGAGCGCAGGTCCAGCACCAGCCCGTCCCCGGCGGCCTCCGGAAGCACCTCGGCCATCGGGGTCCGGGTCCGCCAGTAGGTGCCGAGCGCGCCGAGCCCCGGGAGCTTCACACCCATCGAGCAGCGGTAGGAGGGGATGCGGTCGCCGATCCGTACGGCGCCCCACAGCCCGGAGAAGACCAGCAGCGACCGCTTCGCCCGGCGGCGGGCGGGAGCGGGGAGCGTGGCCAGGCCGAGCGCGTCGTACAGCACACCGGTGTAGATCTCCCCGGCCGGCCGCGCCGCGGCCTCCCGCAGCGCCGCGTTCTTGGCGATCTCGCCGCGCAGCCCCTCGCTGAGCCCCAGCGCCTCGGCGGCCTTCCCCTCGTCGCCCGAACAGAGCGACACCAGCTCGTCCAGCACCTCCGCCCGCGCCTCGCCCAGGCCCGGCAGCGACAGCGATCCCAGGTCCAGCGGGGACCCGGCGCCTCCCGTGGCCTTTCCTTCGGACGGCGGCAGCAGGACGAGCACGGCGGATCTCCTCGAAGGTCGAATGGTCGTCGGCGACGGGGCGCGGGGCGGACCCGGAAAACCAGGCCCGGCCCGCCCGCAGCCTACGGCCTCCGGCCAACCACCCCGCGGCCCGCGGCCCACGGTCTCCGGCTACGGGGTGTCCGCCGCATGGCAGGGCTTCGCCCCTGGACCCCGGGGTCTGGGGCCCAGTTGAGGGAAGGGGCGGGCAGGGGAAAGCAGCCCGCCGCGGTCCGGCCCGCCACCGGCCGGGGCGGTCCGGGGCTGTCCGGGCCGACCGGGCCGGCCCTACGGGTATCATGGTCAACACGGCGGACGAGTCGGCCGGGCGGTCGCGTCGGGGTCCTTCGGGCCCCGCCGAGGAACGTCCGGGCTCCACACGGCAAGGTGGTGGGTAACGCCCACCCGGGGTGACCCGCGGGACAGTGCCACAGAAAACAGACCGCCGGACGCCGCGAGGCGACCGGTAAGGGTGAAACGGTGGTGTAAGAGACCACCAGCGTCCGAGGTGACTCGGACGGCTCGGTAAACCCCACCTGGAGCAAGGTCAAGAGGAGCCGCCGCACGGCGGCTCTGCGCGGACGATCGAGGGCTGCCCGCCCGAGTCCGCGGGTAGACCGCACGAGACCGGCGGCAACGCCGGTCCTAGATGGATGGCCGCCTCCCCGAGGGCCGCGAGGCCCCCGGGAGACAGAACCCGGCGTACAGGCCGACTCGTCCGCCACCAGAGGCCCCTAATCAGCGAATTTGCTGGTCAGGGGCCCTTTTCCAGGGAAACCTGAGCTTGGCCGGACCCTGGTCCGCACCAGTTCAAACGGGGTCGCGCGGCTACGTACGCAGCCATGAAAGCAGCCATGGGACGCGGGGCCGGAGTTCCGCGGGGGCGGGGTGTGATCTGCGGGGCCGTGGCGGCGTCGTAGTCACGAGGGCGGGCGGTAGTCATCGGCGCGTGTCCCGTCGGTCAGAAGTCGGTGAGCTTCGATGCCAGCCGGAGTCCCAGTGCGCGGGCCGTCCGATTCGGCAGGCGTTGGACCAGGCGGGCGAACAGTGCGTTGCGGCGGCCGTCGACCACCGACGCCTTGCGCGAGTCCAGTGCGCGGAAAGCGGTGGTGACGACTTGCTCCGGCTGCCGCAGCCCGCCCAAGCTCGCCATTGCGGGCAGAATGTCCTCGGACTTCTGTCCTGTGACGGTCACCCCCGGAGAGACCGCCAGCACCCGGACGCCCGCGTCGGCGACCTCGGCAGCGACCGCCAGTGTGAATGACTGCGCCATGGCCTTGCTCCCGCCGTAGGCGGCCAGGTAGGGCGTGGGCAGGAACGCGGAAGCACTCGTGACGTTCACGATCGTTCCACGGCCGCGTGAGACCATGCCCGGCAGGAAGCGGATCGTGTTCTCCACCAGGGCTTGCCCGTTCAGGTTCACCATCGCTGCGACGACCGCCGGATCGGCTTTCGCCGCTGCCCCGCCGACCCCGCCGCCCGCGTTGTTCACGAGGAAACCGACCTCCAGCCCTTGCTCGACGGTCCACTCGAACATTGCCCGCGGCGCCCCGGGCTCGGACAGGTCCAGCTTCTCCGTCAGCACGCGCACTCCGTGTGCGGAGTGCAGGGACGAGGCGAGCGCCTCCAGTTTGTCGCCCGATCGGGCCACGAGGACGAGGTCCGCACCACGCTGGGCGAGCCTGGCGGCGAACTCGGCGCCTATGCCGCCCGACGCCCCCGTAACCAGCGCCGTGGTACCGGACAGACGAGACAGGTCCTGCATGATTCTCCTCGGACTGGAGGCCGTTTAGCTTGGTTCGTTCACGCTAACCACGTAAGTGCGCGGCACCATCCACTTGGCGGGCAAGTGAGAAACATGCCTGATGAGATCTCTCATAACGCGGACGATCCCGCCTCAGCAGCGCCCCTGGGAACAGCCGTAAGCACGCCTTCCGAGGACCTGCGCGCCGACGCCCGCCGCAACCGCGAACGCGTCCTGAAGGCCGCACGCGAGGTCTAGGAGCGCAGGCGGATGTCACCGTCATGGGCGTAGGTGGTGAGCATCAGCTCGTCGGCGCCGGTGCGCTTCTGCAGGTCGTCGAGCCCGGAGCGTACCTCGTCCGCGGTGCCGTGAATGACGTCGGAGTTCCACGATGGCACGAAGTCCCGCTCCATCGAACTGTAGGGGTAGGTCTCGGCCTCCTTCGGCGCAGGGATGAGTCCGGGGCGTCCCGAACGCAGCCGAATCATGCTCAGCGCGTAGGCCAGCACCTGGCGGCGGGCCTCCTCCTCGTCGTCGGTCGCCAGCGCGGAGACGCCGATGAGCGTGTACGGCTCGTTCAGGACCGCCGAGGGCCGGAACGACTTCCGGTACGGGTCCAGCGCCGGGACGGTGTTCTGCGCCGCGAAGTGGTGCGCGAAGGCGAAGGGCAGCCCGGAGGCGCCGGCCGGTGCGGGGACTGTACGCCACCGGGGGAGGCCGACTGCACGGGGCCGGGAACGGTGTGAACACGGCGGTAGGGATGTCCCTTGGGGAAGTCGTCGTCCAGGAACCCGATCAGCTCGGCGAGCCGCCGGTTCGGTTCCGCGCCACGACGGTGCGCGGTCCGCCGCCGCCGGGCATTGGTCGCCCCGCGGCGGTGGACCGACTCACGGTCCGCTCAGCTCCGGGCGCCGGTGTTCGCCCTCTTGCGCAGGTAGGCCCGCCAGGTCATGGCCCAGCGTGCGGGGTCCTCCATCGCGTCGTGATCGAGGCGGTGTACCGCCTGGTTGTGAGGCGCGGTCTTGACGATCTCGGGATCGGAGTATGCCTCGTCGGAGATCTGGGCGAGGACCGCGATCCAGGTGTCGAGTGCTTCCTTGCCGTACATCTCGCCGGCTTCGGGTGTGAACGGTTCCGGGATGAGCCATGGTTCGTGGCTGGTCCACATGGCGTCCACCCCGAAGTCCGTCATGCGGTTCTGGACGTCGTGGACGCCGACGCCGGTCTCCTCCTTCATCTGAGCCAGGCTGTAGCGCGTCATTTCCAGGCGCGGGCTGGTCGCGTCGGGGTGCGAACGGGTGACGCCGCGGATGGCGAGCAGCCCCCGCTCCATGTAGTTGTTGGCGAGGACGGAGATGTCGGAGGCCTCGGCCACACCCTCCGCCCCCATGGCGCGGATCCAGGCGTAGGCCTTCAGCACCACGGGCACGTTGCCCCAGAACTCGCGGATCTTGCCGCAGCTCTCCGGCCGGTCGTGATCGAGGTAGTACCGGTCGCCGTCGTGGGCGACAACCGGAGTCGGCACGAAGGGTGCCAGTTCCGCCGAGCAGCCGTAGGCGCCGACAGCCGGTCCCCCCACCCCGCTCTTGGGCGCGCCGAAGGTCTTGTGGAGCATGAACATGCAGGCGTCGAAGCCGATCTCGCGGGCACGGATCTTGCTCATCATGCCGTTGAAGTTGGCGCTGTCGTAGAAGCACAGGCCACCCGCTTCGTGCACCACCCGCACCCACTCGCGCATCTCCGGGTTGTACACACCCATGTCGTCCGGGTTGTTGACCATGAGAGCGGCCGTACGGTCGGACACCGCGGCCTTCAGGGCGTCCAGCGAGGGGTAACCGTTCTCGTCGAGCATCAGGGTGATGACCTTGAAGCCCGCGGCGGCGGCGGTCGCGGCGTTCGAAGGGTGGGTCTGGATCGTGGTGATGATCTCGTCGCGCTGCTCCAGTTCGCCGCGGGACGCATGGTAGGCACGTGTCACGGCGCAGCTGGTGTACGCGGCGTCGGCGCCGCCACCGGCCTGGAAGATGAACTGGTCCATGCCGGACAGCTCGCGCAGAATGGCGTCGAACCTGTGCACGATCTCGAGAGTTCCCTGCAAGGTGTCGTCGTCCTGGTAGGGATGCGCCTCAGTGACCTCGGGGCGCCATGCGATCGCCTCGTTCACCTGCGGGTTGTACTTCATCGTGCACGTGCCGAAGAGGCTGACGCCCATCATGCCGAGAGTCTGCTGCGACAGCCGCAGGTAGTGGTAGAGCACCTCCGGCTCCGAGACCTCGGGCAGTGCCGGTCTGTCATGTCGTCGCAGGGCGACGGGGATCAGGTCAGCGACGTCCCCCACCTCGGCCTGCACCGCCTCCTCGGCTTCAGGTACGGCGAGGCCGCGGCGGCCGGGATAGCCCATCTCCAGGATGACCGGCTCGTTCCAGACCGGGGCGTGGTATTCGCGAAGCTTGGCGCTCATCGTGCTACTACCTCCGAGAGTGCGTCGGCGAGACGCAGCAGGTCGGCTTGGGTGTGTACTTCGGTGACGCAGAAGAGGGCACTCTGCCCGAGCTCGGGGAAGTCGCGCGACAGGTCCTTGCCCCCGAATATGCCGTGCGCGCGCAGTGCCTTGTTGATGTCCGCGACGCTGTGCCCCGTGCCGCTGAAGTCCACGACGAACTCCTTGAAGAAGCCCGACGGGAAGGCCACCCGGACGCCTTCGATGGAGGCGATGCGCCGCGCGGCGTAGTGGGCGCGCCGCAGGATCAACTCGCCCACGTCCTTGAAGCCCTCGGGGCCCATCAGCGCCATGTAGACGGCGTTGGCGATGGCCCACATGTAGACCGAGTGACCGGTCCAGTCCTTGCCCTTCTCGCGCAGACCGTAGGAGCTCTGCTCGAAGAGGCTGAGGCCGAAGCCGTATTCGCCTTCCTTCGTTGTGTCCGTGATGCTGATGAACAAGGTCGGGTACTGGCGGGCGTAGCGTTCCTCGTCGCGCGAGGCGATGAAGCCGCCCACTCCACCGCCCGTGTTCATGTGCACGCCGAGCGGCTGGGTGGTGCCGATGACGATGTCGGCCCCGTAGTCGATGGGCGCAGCCAGCACGCCGAGGGAGATTGGATCGACGCCGACGATCGTCTCGGCCCCGGCGGCGTGGGCGATGGCGGCGATCTCAGCCCCCTGGTGCTCGATCACACCGAGGTAGGAGGGGGTCTCGAAGTAGACTGCGGCCGTCTTGTCGCCGACCACCTCACGCAGGTCGTCGAGGTCCATCAGACCTGTCGCGGGGTCGAATTCGACGAGGCGGACCGTGATGTGGCTCGGCATCTCGATCGGTTCGCAGTAGTTACGGATGACGGAGAGCCGCTCCGGGTCGATCGCCCGGACCACCGCGACCTCGTCCCGCCCGGTGATGCGCGAGGCCATCCGAATCGCGTGCCCCGCCGCGACTCCCCAGCTGCGGACCGGCATGCCGACCAGGTCCATCTTGAGGAGTTCGCCGAGCTGACTGCAGAACTCGAACCAGGCCTGGTTGCGTCCGTGATCGGAACTCGGCTCGCCGAACACCGAGGTGAGCCACTCATTGCGGCGCACCACCTCGTCGACGGCCGCCGGCACGTGGTGCTGCCAGCAGCCGGCGCCGAGGAAATTCAGGTTCTGCTCGGTGGTCTGATTCTTCGACAGCGTACTGATGAGATGGCGTTGAAGCTCACTCTCGGTCAGCGCGGGGGGAAGGTCGAGCGGGCGCGAGAGGCGGTGCTCGACCGGGACCTGACTGAACAGCTCCGCCACGGAACTGGCACCGATCGAGTCCAGCATTTCCTGCTTGATCGCTGGCACGGAATTGGCCATGTACCTGTGTGCTACATGTTCTTTCATTGGATTCTCCTTGTATGGATGACCATGGGGCTTCCGGCTCTGCCCCGCGCCGGATCGGCCGGTCGGGGTCAGGCGCTCACTTTGTGGAAGACGCTGCGGTCCGGGCCGGTGTGGAGCCGCATGTAGCCGGCAAGCAGCGCGTCGACCTCGGCGTCGCCGGTATCGACGCGCAGACTCGCCGCCTCAAGAGCGACGAGCTTGTCCAGCGGGGTGACCACGACGATGCCCTCGCGGCCGACCTTCCGGATGACCTTGGCGCTGATCTGCTGGTTGCCGCGCCCGAACAGGTAGCCCTGGCCGCCCAGCACGCCCACTACGATGCGGGTCTCACGCCCCTCCATGAGGCCGAGCAGCGCCCGCTCGTCGAGATCGGACCCGACGAGCGCACCGTCCAGCACGGCGTCGACGCCGAGCAGCGTGGAGGGCAGGCCGAGCGACTTCATGACGCGTCGCATGGTGGTGCCGGGCCCCACGATGTAGAGGACCCCCTCCCGCATCCGTGCCGCGACGCGCCGGCAAGCCGCTTCCAGCACCGCGTTGTCGTCCGCTCGGGATCCCGCTTTGGCGTTCTGCGCGAGATGGCGCTCGTAGGGACTGCGGGCATAGCCGTACAGACGTGCCGAGAGCCGGTCCTCGCGGAAGGCGGTCTCGTCGAGGTCCATGACCTCAGCGTCTCGTAGTCGGGCCGTAGGACTGCCGTCGAGGAACAGAGCCGCGAGGCCGCCCGCGCTTTCGGGGTTCGCGCCGAACACCGCCGAGTGCATCTTCACCCCCGCCGGGATGCCGAGCACAGGCACGCGGTCGCCAACCGCGCTCAGAATGTCACGCGCCGTGCCGTCGCCGCCTGCGAACAGGAGAAGGTCGACCGCCGAGAGTGCCATCGCCGCAGCGGCCGCCTTGGTGTCGGCGGGCCCGCTGGCACCCGGCTCTGTCCGGTGCACGACGACAGGGTCCAGTCCGGCGGCCAGGGCGCTGTGCTCGCCCAGGTCACCGGACGCCGTCACGAGGCGGAACGGTGTCTTCGAGGCGGCGAGACGAGCGAGCGCGCGGACAGCTCGTTCGCCCGACAGAGGGCGCGCGCCCCGCCGCTGCGCCTCTTCCAGGATGTCCGGTCCGTCGGTCCCCTTGAGGCCCACGCTGCCGCCCATGCCCGCGAGCGGATTGACGATCAGGCCCAGTTTCCTGCCCGTCCGACACTCCTCGACCTCGCCGGAGAGGGGACGATCCGGTTCCGCCGTCGCTGCCCCAGCGGCACCGAGCGTCGCATCATCTCGGTCCGGGTTATCCGGCATAGGGCTGAACTCCTACTTGCATGCGGTCGGGACGTTTTCATCAGGGGCGGCTCAGGCCTGCCGCACGTCAATGACGGGCCGGCTGCGCTGGGGCGCTGATCCATTGGGCTTAGCCAAACACCCCTCAGCGACAAAGAGAAACAAAACTTCGGCCGCACCTACGCCGTGTAGTTGTTAATAGGCTTCTCGCGCGGCTGTGAATCGTTCCATTACTGGTTCGCATGATAGGAAGACGCGGGACAGCCACTGATGCCTCGGACCCCGAGGTGCCTGATACCGGGATACGTCAGGAGCCGTGCGCGACGGGTCGACTGAGCGGGTGCTCAGAACTCCTCGGGCCTACCAGTTGCCGTCTCGATGCGCGACACCAGGTCACTTTCCCGATCCCGTACCTCGACCGCTGTGGCGCGGAACGCGTCGATCAGGGGTGTCGCAGGCCCGCGCCATGCCAGAACCAACTCGGATCCGGCGACATCGGTGATGGGTCGGAACACGATCGATGGACGTGGGGCGAATCGGGACATGCTGATCGCGGTGACCGTGATCGCTTCTCCGGACGTGACTTTCTCCAGCTCTCCCTCCATCGAGCCGACCATGGGCCCGATCCGAGGAAGCAACTGTTCATCCAGTTCGGTGTCGCGCAGCGTCCAAAATCTCGACCATGTCCTGTCGTCGGTACGCGGCGCGAGAATCCGCTCATCGACAAGATCGTTCAGGGTCACGGCTCGAGCGGCTGCCAGAGGATGACTCTGGTCGACACCAATAGCGCGGGGTTCGACGAACATTGGCTCGACGTGGAGGTCGGGGCATTCGATCGGCGTCCGCACAAATGCGATGTCGGTGGTGTTCGAACACAGGCCACAAGACGGGTCGCCCCACTGGAACGTCTCCAGCTCGATTGCGACAGAAGGATGGTTCGCACGAAAGGCGCGGAGGATTGGCGAATCGAGTTCGAGCAGTGAGGACACGCTGAAACCGATGCGGAGCGGTGTCTCGATTCTGTCGCGGGTGGCACGGGCGGCCAGTGTGCCCTCTTCCAGGGCGTTGAGTGCTGTGCGAACGCCGCTGAGGAACAGTTCCCCGGCTTCGGTCAGGGCGACCGAGCGGGTGGTGCGCATCAGGAGCGGGACCCCGACCTGCTCTTCCAGCTCGGCGACGCTGCGGCTGAGTCCTTGCTGCGAAATGTGAAGGATCGCGGCCGCGCGTGTGAAGTGCAGCTCTTCGGCGAGGGTCGCGAAATGACACAGCCGGCGTGTGTTGACGTCCACATCACCAAAGGTAGGGCGTGCACAAGTGTTCGATAATCAGATGCCGTCCAGCGCGACCGCGGGAAGCGCTGGGGGAGCAGCTCGTCAATACTGGTAGAACCCCTGCCCGGACTTGCGGGGTGTGCGCATCCCCGCTGCATGCCGGTGTCGATGTCCTTGGCGCTGGCGAAGCCTGACTCCATCATGCGGATCGCGGACAGCGGGTAGGGGATCAGCAGTGCGTTGACCACGAAGCCGGCGCGGTCCCCCGCGGTGATGGTCCGCTTCCCGAGCGCCTCGAGCGCGAACCGCTCGGCCCGCTCCCGGGTCCGTGCCGCGGTGAGCAGCGAGGGCACCCGGTCGTCACCGCACGGCTCAGCGACTCGCGGATCCGGACTCTGCCGCGTTCGACGCCCGCCCGGTCCGCGTCGGCCACCACCACGTCGAGGCCCGCGCGGGCACACACCTCGGCGATTCTCCTCGGGGCGCTTCCCTGTCAGCCACGGATCCGGCGCTCCTGATCGGACCACTCCTTGGCCCGCAGCTCGAACTTCTGAATCTTGCCGGTGGCGGTCTTGGGCAGTTCGGTGACGAACTCCACGATGGCTGGGGCCTTGTAGCGGGCGATCAGCGTACGGACGTGCGCGATCAGGCTGTCGCCGTCAAGAGCGGCGCCGTCCTTGAGGATGACGAAGGCCTTGGGGCGTTCACCCCATCGCTCGTCCGGGACGCCGACGACCGCCGCTTCCTGGACCTCGTGGTGGGAGAGCAGCGCCTGCTCGACCTCTATGGTCGAGATGTTCTCCCCGCCCGAGACGATGACGTCCTTGGCACGGTCGGTCAGTTCGATGTAGCCGTCGTCGTGCCAGACGCCCAGATCGCCGGAGTGGAACCAGCCGCCCGTGAACGCCTCCGCGGTGGCCTCGGGATCGTCCAGGTAGCCCTTCATCACCGTGTTGCCGCGCATCACGATCTCGCCGACCGTTCGCCCGTCTCTCGGTACGTCCTTCATGTCAGTGTCGACGACCCGCACCGGATCGGCCTGGAACATGGCCACACCCTGGCGGGCCAGCAGTCGGGCGCGCTCGTCCGGGGTGACGTCGCGCCAGGCGTCCTTTCGCTCGCAGACCGTGTAGGGGCCGTAAGTCTCGGTGAGTCCGTAGACATGGACGATGGAGGCGCCCAGCTCCTCCATACGTCCGATGATGGCGGGGCTCGGTGCCGCCCCCGCCGTCGTCACGACCAGCGGCTTGGAGAGGGGCTTGGCCGCGGGGGAGTTCGCCAGCATGACCAGAACTGTCGGCGCGCCGTTGAAATGGGTGACGCCCAAGCTCTCGAGCAGATGCCAGATGTTCTCCGGATCCACGGTGCGCAGACAGACGTGCGTGCCGCCGACCGCGGTGACGGCCCAGGCTGTGCACCATCCGTTGCAGTGGAACATCGGCAGGGTCCACAGGTAGACGCTGTCAGGGGTGTGTCGTGAGTGGATCACCTCGCCGAGGGCATTGAGGTACGCGCCCCGGTGGCTGTACATCACCCCTTTGGGCCGTCCGGTGGTGCCGGAGGTGTAGTTGACCGAGATGGTGTCGAGTTCGTCGTCCACGGTCCATTCCGCGTATGGGGCATCGTCACCGCGGCTCAGCAACTGCTCGTAGTCGGGTCCGGACAACAGCGGACGGGCACCGGCGCCCAGGCCCGTGCCGGTGAGATCCACGAGGGAGACGATTTCGCGAACGGAGGCCAGCCGGTCCGCGATCGGCAGGACCATCTCCTGCAGTCCTGTGTCCACCACGAGGAGCTTCGCGCCGGAATGGTCGCAGATATAACGCATCTCCTCCGGCGACAGGCGAGTGTTGACGGCGACCAGGGAGGCTCCGGCCAGCGGCACCGCGAAGTGCGCGATCAGCAGCTCGGGCGTGTTCGGGCACAGGTAGGCCACCCGGTCGCCCGCTTCCACACCGGAGGCGCGCAGCGCGGCGGCGAGCCGAATGGTGTGGTCGGCGAACTCGGCATAACTCAGGCTGCGGTCCCCGTAGCGGATCGCGGTCTTGTCCGGATGGGCCACGGCAGCGCGCTCGAGATAGGCCAGCGGGGTGAGCGGGGTGATGTACGGCGGCTGGGTCATCACTGTCTCCGGAAGGCGAGTGGGCTGCGGCGTAGGGCGCGGGACGGACAGGCAGCCCACCCGGTTCGGAGGGAATAGGGCAGCGCGCCATGAGATGCCAGCAGCGGAGATCGACGTGGGATGGTGGGTACCGATGGCTGAACGGGGTGGCACCAGAATGCGGGACCGGTGCCAGTCCTCGTTAGTGGCAGGATCACAAATGCGGTTGTGGCCGACTCACAAACCGTGGGTCCGGCCTCGCCGACCGCCCAGCAGTCGTACCGCGACCAGGATCTCCAGCACGTCCGCGAAGCGCCTCAGGTCGCAGCCGGTGCGCTCGGCGATCCGCTCCAGCCGGTAGTAGGCCGTGTTTGGATGCACGTGCAGGCGCTGCGCCGTGGTGCGGGCGTTCAGATCGCTCGCTACGTACTCGAGGAAGGTGGCGACCAGATTGCTCCCGTTTACGAGGTCCTCCGTCACGAACCTGGAGATATCCGGACGGATGAGGCGTCGTGCCGTGTCGCCGTGGCGGAGGAACAGGTAGTCCAGGCTGGACACCAGCGGCAGCGCGATCACCCCGGCCTCGTTACCGAGTCCCTCTCGCGCGGCGCACGCCTCGGCGTATGCCTCAGGGATCTTGCCGAGGCCGGCGTGGTGCGTACTGATGCCCACCGAAAGTCCCTGACGTCGCAATTCCGGGAGCAGATGCCCGAGGGTTTGAGTGAACGCCGCCGTACCGCCCGTCTGGGCCGGTGCGACGCCCACGACTTCGTCCTGGCGGGCGACCGCGAATCCCCGCGGCACGAGTCTGCGTAGCGTGGCGACGACATCTTGGAGCGTCTGCTGGGCCGATCCGCCGGCCGGAGTCAGGACCGGAGTGGCCGAGAGCACGACCAGGCGAGCATCAGCTTCGAGTCCCACCGCCCGCAGCAGTGCCTGTTTCGGACCGGCGGAGATGTCCCGCGCGGCCAGCAGGTCCTCCAGCAAGTCGCGGCGGACCCGGTCGCTTTCCGCGAGATCGTGCTGCTGGGCGGTCAGGTAGGCCTCGGCGGCCAGCGAGCTTCCCACCTCGATGACGCGCATGACTTGCCCGACGAGGGCGAGCGCCGCGTCGCGCGAGTCCGGGTCTTCCCCGCCCATCTCGAGCAAGGTCTCCCAGAGGGTTAGCTGCGCGACCCGGAAGGCGTGCAGGAAGTCGGAGAGGGAGATGCCCTGCCGGACTCTGCGCCCGGCCTGCGTCTCGGTGGGCGGAAAGTCTTCCCGCCGCGCAGGTCTGCCGAGCCGCACACTGGTGAGCAGTGCCCGGAAAATGGCTTCGACGTGTACCGTCACGTCGCTGCGAAGTTCCGGCGCTGTACAGGCCGCGTACGCCGGAACCTGGTCCCAGATAGCCTCGACGGCGCTGGTGACCACACGGCCGAGGGACGCCTCGACCGTGTCGACGACACCTTCTACCGCGTCATTGTCCGCCGTGGTCATGTCTGTTCCCGTCGGCCGATCGGGCCGCGCAGAACAGGCGCTGCGCGCTCCTGCGAGGTTAACGCGGGCTTGTGGGGTGATCACACATGCAGCAGATGGCCGCGCAGACGGGACGCTTCGACCTGATCCTCGACACCGTCGGAGCGCCCCACGCGCTGGAGCCCTATCTGGGCGCCCTGGCCATCGACGGGACCCTCTGCCTGGTCGGTATCCGGCTGAGCCGAGGGGCGTGATGTGCCGAGGGGCTGGGTAAGCGCGCCGCGATCATCGCTTGAGATGCCGAGGTAATCGGTACACATGGGGCGAAAGCATTGCCGGAAAGGAGGCGACATGTCGTCGAAGCGACGTCGTAAGAAGAAGGCCCGTCGTAAGAACGGGGCTAACCACGGTAGCCGTCCTCAGTCCTGACCTGGGGTTTCTGCCGAGTGACGGCAACGGGCTCCCCGAGCGTGTGGCGCCGCCGCGCCCGGGGGCGGGGAGCCCGTCGGTCGAGCAGGGCTTCGGTCCGGGTGGGACGTACCTGGCATTCGTTCAGGTCGTTCGGGTCGTCCAGGTCGTTCAGGTCGTCCAGGTCCGTCGCCACGGGGGCGCGTGCGGTTGCGGTGTGCGCTTGTTGTGCGCTGTGGTTCGCGGGATGGAGGGGGAGCGCGCTGCGCGTTCGCGGCCGGGTGAAGGGCGGGAAAAGGGTGGTGTGCTCCCGCCGCGCGCTTCGTAGCGCGCGATCGCGCTTCGTAGCTCCGATTACTTCCGGGGCGAAGTGTGAGCGCCTCCCCGGGGGGCTCGTATCTGAGGAAGATGATGGGTCAGGGAGCCTCCTGCCCCGTCCCGGCGTCGCCGGGGCGCATGTGGAGTGATGTGTGAGCGAGCCTCCACCGTGTGCGGCACGATCTTGCCCGTCCTGAAGTTCACGGTCGGTTCCGCCTCTTTCTTACCTTCCGTGAGCAAGGGAGTGCACCATGGCAGTGCTGTGCCGACCGGCGGTGTGGGTGCCGGAGAACACCATCTCGATGGAGGAGACGCTGGCGCTGGCGCGCCGGCTGCACGCCGGACACGCGAAGCTTCCGCTGGTGCTGCGGATGATCAGGAACACCGGGGTGGCGAAGCGGCATCTGGTCCAGCCGCTGGCCGTCACCCTGACGCATCCGGGGTTCGAGGCCCGCAATCGCCTCTATGTGAGCGAGGCCCATGCCCGGGTCCCGGACGTGGTCAAGCAGGCGCTGTCCTCGGCGGAGGTGACGGCGCGGGACATCGACACGATCGTGTTCGTCTCGTGCACCGGTTTCACGATGCCGCCCCTGACCTCGTGGATGATCAACCAGCTGGGTTTCCGCTCCGACACCCGGCAGATCCCCATCGCGCAGCTGGGCTGTGCGGCCGGCGGGGCCGCCATCAACCGGGCGCATGACTTCTGCCGCGCGTACCCGGGAGCCAATGTGCTGATCGTGGCGTGCGAGTTCTGCTCGCTGTGCTACCAGCCGGACGACCTCGACGTCGGCTCACTGCTGTCCGACGGGCTGTTCGGGGACGCGATCGCCGCGGCGGTCATGCGTGGCAGCGGCGGGGAGGGGATGCGGCTGGTGCGCAACGCCTCGCATCTGGTGCCGGGCACCGAGGACTGGATCGCGTACGAGGTGAAGGCCAGCGGATTCCACTTCCGGCTGGACAAGCGGGTCCCGGGCACCATGAACGTGCTGGCTCCCGCCCTGCATACGCTCGCCGGCACCCACGGCTGGGATGCCACCGGCCTGGACTTCTACATCATCCACGCCGGTGGGCCCCGCATCCTGGACGACCTGTGCCGCTATCTGAAGGTGCCGCCGGACGCCTTCAGACACAGCCGCGCCACCCTCACCGAGTACGGCAACATCGCCTCGGCCGTCGTCTTCGAGGCGCTGCGCCGCCAGTTCGACGAGGGGCTGCCCCCGGGGGCGCGCGGACTGCTGGCCGGGTTCGGGCCCGGCATCACCGCCGAATCCTGCCTCGGCACCTGGGAGCACTCCGACCGGGTACGGTCCGGCCGCCGAACGGGCAACGTCGACGCCTTACCGGTCAGGCTTCCCGTCCCTTCCGAGCCCGACCTGCACAGTGAAACCCCATCCCCGCACAAGCCCAAGAATCGAGGATCCGCGTGACCGCGTCCATTCCGCATGTGCCCGAGACCGCGTCCACCCTGTCCCTGGGGGGAGACCTGACGGTCAACCGGCTCGGCTACGGTGCCATGCACCTGACCGGACCCGGCGTCTGGGGCCCGCCCGAGAACCCGGATCAGGCCGTACGCCTGTTGCGTCGCGCCGTGGACGACCTCGGCGTCAACTTCATCGACACCGCCGACTCCTACGGTCCCGGCTACAACGAGGAGCTCATCCGGAAGGCCCTGCATCCCTATCCGGACCATCTGGTGATCGCCACCAAGGGCGGCATGCTGCGCACCGGCCCCGACGACTGGGTGCGGGCCGAGGGCCGCAACCCCTACATCGTCGCCTTGGGCAGACCCGAATATCTGCGCCAGCAGGTCGAGGTCAGCCTGCACCGCCTCGGCCTGGAGCGCATCGACCTCTATCAGCTGCACCGTATCGACCCCCTGGTACCGCTCGAGGACCAGCTCGGGGCACTCGCCGAGCTGCGGGAGCAGGGCAAGATCCGCCATATCGGACTGTCCGGCCAGCCCGAGGTCACCGTCGAACAGCTCGAACAGGCCGCCGAGATCGTGGACATCGTGGCGGTGGAGAACCTCTACAACATCGCCGACCGGTCCGGCGAGTCGATCCTCAGATACGCCGAACAGCGCGGCATGGTCTTCATCCCGTGGTTCCCGCTCGGCCATGGCGACCTGGTCGGACCCGGTGGCATCCTCACCAAGGCCGCTGAACGGTACGGGGTCACCGGAGCCCAGCTGGGGCTGGCGTGGCTGCTGCGCCACGCCTCCAACACCCTCCTCATTCCCGGCACCACATCGGTGGCCCACCTGGAGGAGAACCTCCGGGCCGACGAGATCCGGCTCACCGACAGCCAGTGGGACGAGATCGAAGCACTCTGCGCCACGGTCACCCCGTGGCGGCCCAAGCCGGTGCGGAAGCACCGGGGAGGGGCGCGGTGACCGGCGCCCCCCAGCGGGCGGCCGAGCATCCGCACACCGAGATCCTGCGCACCATCTACCGGGATCTGACCAGGGTCGTCGACTTCGCCGCGGCCGACATCGTGCTGCACCGTGCGGACCGGACCGTGGAAGACCCCCGGGTGCGCCGCGGCATCAGGGCCGTGCGCGCCCATGAGCAGGCACTCATCCGCATGACCCAGTACACCCTGGTCATGGACGTGGAGCACATCGTGGCCAACGACCACTTCGGTACCGTCCTCGGCGTGCTGCGGGCCCAGCGCCCCCGTGAGCTCTCCGTACCGTTCTGCGGTCTGTGGCGGTTCGTCGACGGCCGGATCGTCGAGCACTGGGAGAACGCCTCGTGCGGACCGGACGAACTAAGGCGCCTGTTCACCCCACCCCCCTCGTTCTGGCCTCTGGCTGACGCCGGCTGATTCGGAAGACCCGGCTCATGGGGGCCCAGTCCATCGGAGCCCTCATGAACCCCTCCGACCGCATCGCCGCACCGACGCGCGAAACCCGGGTCATGGCCTTCCTGGATGACGGCCATGACCTGCCCGGCCCACCGGTCGGCGAACCGAACCTGACGGTACGAGAGCTGCTCATCGCGGTGTACCGGGCGAGCACTCCGTGTCCTGCCGCGCCCCTGGCCGGTGCCGGTGCCGGTCCTCAGCGGACCGGGGTACGGGGTGTCATCGGGGACCGCGACGAGCTGGCCGCCTGACTCATCGGCGGCGGCTTTCGCAGAGGGCCGTCTGGACGGCGGCCTTCATATCGGCGTCCTGGGCGTCCGTACCGCCCGGGTTGAGGTTCACCACGACCGTCGCCTGCCTGCCGTCGGCCGTGGCGCCGCCCACCGTGCTGTACCCGAGCATGTCGCCGCCGTGGCCCCAGTAGAGGCCGCCGCGGGGCAGCGGCCTGCTCTCCAGACCGAGGCCGTACGCCCGGCCGTCGGGGTTGCCGGTCGGGCGGGTCGTCATCATCTGCCGTTGCTGGGCCGGGCGCAGCAGCTTGCCGCGTACGAGTGCGTCCAGGAAGCGGTTGAGGTCGGTGCCGCTGGAGATCATGCCGCCGCCCGCGCCCGCGACCGAGGGGTTGATGGCGGTGATGTCCCTGAGCGGCGCGTTCTCGCCCGGCCGTACATAGCCGCGCGGATGCGGTCCGGGGATCGTCGGGGTGTCGCCCGGTACGTATGTCTCGTGCAGCCCGAGTGGCGTGATGACGCGCCGGTGGATCTCCTCGCCGTACGTATGGCCGGTGACCCTTTCGATGAGCAGGCCGGCCAGCAGGTAGTCCGTGTTGGAGTAGCGCCAGTCCGTGCCGGGCTCGAAGGTCGGGGGGTGGGCGAGTGCGATGTTCACGAGGTCGCGGGTGTCGTGGTGGGCGAGGGGGTCCTTGAGGATCTCCCGCGGGGTGAGGTGGGCGAGGTAGTCGGGGATGCCGCTGGTGTGCTGGAGCAGCTGGCGGACGGTGATGATCCGCCCGTCGTTCCCGTGTCCGCGGATGACACCGGGCAGATAGCGCTCCACCGGCGCGTCGAGGGCGACGCGACGCTCTCCCACCAGCTGGAGCACGACCGTCGCCACGAACGGTTTGGTCATGCTGCCGATCCGGAACCTGCTGTCGCGGCGTATCGGCGCGTGGCTCTTCACGTTCGCGACGCCGCTGGTCAGGACCGTGCTGCCGTGCCGGTTCCGGGTCTCCACGAGCGCTCCGGGCGCGCCGTCGACCGTGGTCAGCCGGTGCAGGATTTCGCGCAGGCGGAGATTGTGGTCGGCCGCGGTGGCCGTGGCGGCGGTGTTCTGCCGCGGCGCGTCGTCACTCCTCGGTGCCGCCGCCGCGACTCCCCCCACCGCCGCCAGTGTGAGTCCGCCACTCAGTACCCGCCTGCGCTTGACCACCTTCATGTGACCCCCCTCGAAGCTCGAAGCCCCATCGCGACCGAATGGTCACGTTAGAGACCGCCGAGCCCGGGATCGATCCGGCCAGCCACCCCCATCGTCCTGGGGACAACCCCACTACGGCCGGTAGCAGGCGCGGGCGCGGGCCGGGTCGCCGGGACCGTCCTGGCCGAGGTGGAAGAAGTGGTTCACCTGCCATGCCTGGGTGCCGCGGGCCTGCCGGTTGGCCGTGGTCACCCACGGCGGATAGACCCGGAACCCTCGCTTTCCACCCTTTGCGTCACGGGAGACGATGCCGCGCTCGCACAGCACCTCGCACGGGAACACGAACTGTCCGAAGCCGTGCTCGTCCCGGCTGCTGATGACGAAGAGGTCCACCCCGTCGTCGGCGTCGAAGGGCCGGATCGGCCCGTCCTCGGACCGCTGCCACACGGTGACGAACTGCCCCACCTTCGTCGGGGTGGTTTTGGCCACGCGGAACCGGACTGAACGGCCGTCGAGCGTGAACCGACACGCCGCGTATTCGGCGCTCTCCGGTTCGGGCACCGGCGGCGAACAGGCAAAACCATTCGGGTCGTACACCAGTGCCTTCGCCGCCAGCAGGTCACCATGGAGCCCTGCCCATGGCTGATTTATCGCCATGCGGTCATTCTGTCATCGGAGCAGTTCGAGCAGCGCGTCGGTGAACTCCTCGGTGGTGGCCGTGCCGCCCAGGTCCGGGGTGCGGACGGGGGTCTTCGCCAGGACGGTCGCGATGGCGTCGGTGACGTGGGTGGCCGCCTCGGGGTGGCCGAGGTGGTCGAGCATCATGGCGGCGGACCAGATCGCGCCGAGCGGGTTGGCGATACCGCGTCCGGCGATGTCGGGGGCGGAGCCGTGGACGGGCTCGAACATGGACGGGAAGTCGCGTTCGGGGTTGAGGTTGGCCGCGGGGGCGATGCCGATGCTGCCCGCGACCGCGGCGGCGAGGTCGCTGAGGATGTCGCCGAAGAGGTTGGAGGCCACGACGACGTCGAACCGCCGCGGGTCGAGGACGAACTTGGCCGCGAGGGCGTCGATGTGCTCCTGGTCCCAGGCCACCTCCGGGTGCGCGGCGGCGCGTTCGGCCACCAGCTCGTCCCAGAACGGCATGGTGTGGATGATGCCGTTGGACTTGGTGGCCGAGGTGAGCCGGCCGCCGCGCCGCTCGGCGAGGGCGAAGGCGTAGTCCAGGACGCGGGTGACGCCCTTGCGGGTGAACACCGCTTCCTGGACGGCCATTTCCTCCGGCAGCCCCCGCCCGAGACGGCCGCCGATCTCGCCGTACTCGCCCTCCACGTTCTCCCGGACGACGACGAGGTCGACATCGCCGGGGCCCGCGTCGCGCAGCGGGCTGGGCACGCCCTCGAAGACGCGGATGGGGCGCAGATTGACGTACTGCTGGAAGCCCCGGCGGATGGGGATCAGCAGGCCCCACAGCGAGACATGGTCGGGGACACCGGGGTATCCGACCGCGCCGAGCAGGATCGCGTCATGGCCGCGCAGCTGGTCAAGACCGTCGTCGGGCATCATCGCGCCGAGGTCGGCGTACCGCTCGCAGGACCAGTCGAACGTCTCGTACGTGAAGCCGAGGCCGTGCCGGGCGGCGACGGTGTCCAGGACGCGGCGGGCGGCCGGGATGACCTCGTTGCCGATGCCGTCGCCGGGGATCAGGGCGATGCGGTGGGTGGTGGTCGTGCGGCGGTTCGTCATGGAGGTCATGGAGGTCATGGAGGGGATTGCAGCAGGGGAGCGACTTCCGCGTCCAAGACGCAGATCGCATGGGTCTTATAGGCCAGCCCTATAGGACAGCCCTATGAGCTTCCATGAGATTCCATTGCGGTGCCGACGAACGCCTCCGCCGCCGGTGTCAGCGGGGCCCGCCTGCTGACCAGGGCGATATGCAGACTGGTGCTCGGCTCCAGCTCCAGGACCAGGGCCCCCGCCCGCTCCGCGAGGCCGCGCCAGGCGTCGGCCACCACCGCCAGGCCGACGCCCCGCAGCACCAGCGGCAGGATCGACACCCGGTGCTCGGTCTCGACCACGACGGTCAGCGCGACGCCCTCGGCCACCAGGTCGTCGACGTAGCGGCGCATCCCGGTGCCCTTCTGGCCCACGATCAGCCGGTGTCCGGACAGCTGCTCATGGCGCACCGGCACCCCGGGGCGGAACGGCCCGTCCGGGGGTGCCAGCAGCACGAAGCGCTGCTCGACCAGCGGATAGGTGCGCACATCGCCCTGCGGTACGGGGTCGGGGGAGGCCAGCAGCCCCAGCTCGCATACGCCGGTGCGCACCATCTCCGTCACATCGCGCGGGGTGAACGCGGCCTGTACGCGTACGGACACCGCGGGATGGGCGCGGGCGAAGCGGTCGATCATCCCCGCCAGCGGCTCCACGGCCTGGGAGGGCGGGGCCGCGATGTCCACCCGGCCGCCGCGCAGCCCGTGCACCGACTCCACACTGGCCCGTGCGAGCTGGAGGCTGCGCACCGCCTCCCGCGCCGGTCCGATCAGCGCCGTGCCCGCGTCGGTGAGGACCGCCCGGCGGCCGATGCGGTGGAAGAGGTCGCTGCCCAGGTCGCGCTCCAGGGCGCGGACGGCCTGGGAGAGGGACGGCTGGGACAGATACAGCGCGGCGGCGGCCCGGTTGAATCCGCCGTGGTCCACCACGGCCAGGAAGTACTCCAGCTGCCGCACATCCACCGCGCCGCCTCCCCGCGCCTCGCCGCTCCCGCCACCTTCGGCACGTTCGGCGTCTTCGGCACCTTTGGCATCTTCGGCGCCCGCACACGTCCATAGGTGTTGCTTATAAGCATTGTCGTCAACGGGTCTTGGACGCGCACCGCGGGCGGCTGCTGGGATCGGGCCATGAGCGATCAGCTGCTGGGCGACTTCGACCGCCGCACCGTCCATGTCGAGGGGGTGGGAATCAACGTACGCACCGCCGGGGACGGGCCGCCGGTCCTCCTCCTGCACGGCTATCCGCAGACCCATGCGATCTGGCACCACATCGCCCCGGCGCTCGCCGCCACCCACCGCGTGGTCCTGACCGATCTGCGCGGCTACGGCGACAGCGACAAGCCCGGGTCCGACGCCGAGCACAGCACGTACTCCAAGCGGGCCATGGCACGCGATCAGCTGCTGGTGATGCGGGAGCTGGGCTTCGACCGGTTCGCGGTGGTCGGCCACGACCGGGGCGGCCGGGTGGCCCACCGGATGGCGCTCGACCATCCGCGGGCGGTCTCCGCGCTCGCGGTCCTGGACATCGTGCCCACGCGGTACGTCTTCCAGCACGCCGACAAGGACTTCGGTCTCGGCTACTTCCACTGGTTCTTCCTGGCGGCGGACCACGGCATCCCGGAGCACCTCATCGGCCAGGACCCCGCGTTCTGGATCCGCACCCGGATGGGGGCGCGCCACCGTGGCGGAACCCCGTTCGACGAGGCGGCTCAGGCCGAGTACATCCGCTGCTTCTCGGATCCCGCGGCCATCCACGCCAGCTGCGAGGACTACCGCGCCGCCGCCTCCATCGACCTGGTCCACGACGACGCGGACGCCGCCGCGGGCCGCCGGGTCACCGCACCGCTGCTGGCCCTGTGGGGCGCGCACGGTTTCGTCGGCCACCACTACGACGTACCGGAGGTCTGGCGCGGTTACGCCGACGATGTGCGCGGGCAGGCCCTGCCGTGCGACCACTACCTCCCCGAGGAGGCACCGGACGAGACGCTGCGCCAGCTGCGGGCGTTCCTCGGGGACGAGGGGAGTGCCTGACCGCGACCAGGGAGTGCCCGATCGGGGACGAGGGGAGTGCCTGACCGGGGATCACGGCGCCGCCTGGAGGTTCTGCTCCGGTGCGGCCGTCTCCTCGGCCGGGTCGGCGGCCCCGCGCGTCTCCCGCGCCAGTGCCACCGTGACCACGGTGAGCGCGCTCATCAGGGCGATGAAGACGACCACGCCGGTGACGCTGTGGTCGAACCAGAGCAGCAGGGCGGACGCGAGCATGGGCGCGAGGCCGCCGGTGAGCACGGTGCCGATGTTGTTGGCGATGCCGACCGCGCTGAACCGGACCGTGGTGTCGAAGAGTTCGGCGAAGAACGCGGGCTGGGAGCCGAGGACGGCGGACTGGCCGATGCCCAGGGTGAGGAAGAGCGCGAGCCAGATGGCCCAGGTGTGTCCGCCGTCGATCACCGTGAAGAACGGCCATGCGGCGGCCAGCAGCACCAGGGCCCCGCCGATCGAGACCGGGCGCCGCCCGACGCGGTCGGAGAGCGCGCCGAAGGCCGGCACCGTCACCAGTTTCACGGCCGCGACCAGCGAGATGCCGCTGAGGAGCGCGGCGGTCGGCAGCCCGCGGTCCTCGGCGTAGGTGACCGAGAAGGTGCCGAAGACGTAGTAGCCCGCGTTCTCGGCGGCGCCCGCGCCGATCACGATGAGCATCTCCTTGGGGTAGCGGCGCCAGGCGGCGACGCAGCGGCTCCCGGCGATCCGCTGCCGCAGCGGGCGGCCGGACTTCGCGGCGCTCCGGCCCGCCTGCCGGGTGTCCTGCCGCACCTGCTGGAATTCGGCGGTCTCCGGCAGCGAGCGGCGCACCCAGAGGCCGAAGAAGGTCAGACCGGCGCTGAGCAGGAAGGGAATCCGCCAGCCCCAGGAGAGGAAGGCGTCCTCGGACAGCAGCCCGGTGGTGAGCGCGAAGGCGCCGGTGGACAGGAGGGTGCCGGTGCCGGTGCCGATCGCGGGCAGTGAGGTGAGCAGTCCGCGCCACTTGGGCGGTGCGTTCTCGAAGAGGATGATCAGCGCTCCGGTCTTCTCGCCGCCCGCGGCGAAGCCCTGGACGAAGCGCAGCAGTGTCAGCAGCACCGGCGCGGCGACGCCGATCTGCGCGTGGGTCGGCAGCAGGCCGATGGCCGTGGTGGCGAGCCCCATCATCAGCAGGGTGGCGACCAGCACGCCCTTGCGTCCCTGGGTGTCGCCCCGCTCCCCGAAGTAGGCGCCGCCCAGGGGCCGGGCGAGGAAGCCGATGGCGAAGGTGCCGTAGGCGAGGACCGTGCCGACCAGCGGCTCGCTGTCCGGGAAGTAGACCTTGTTGAAGACCAGGGCGGCCGCGGTTCCGTAGAGGGCGAAGTCGTACCACTCCACCGTGGTGCCGAAGACGGCGGCGAGGGCGACCTTGGGCTGGAAGACCGGCCTTCTGGTGGCGGAACTGCCGGTGTGCGTCATTGGGGGACTCCCTTGTCACCGTGGATCGAGTACCACTGTGCGGTTCGAGTACCACTGTGTGGTTCGCTTGTGCCGCTTGGTGGTTCGGTGATGTTATGGAGGCACACACCCCGTGGCAAGGGGTCACGCCCCGATTCGCGCTGGAGGTCCTCCGTTGAGCACGCCCGCCCCCGCCGCCCCGCCACCCCTGCTCGACGGCATCCGGGTCCTGGATCTGACCAATGTCCTCGCCGGGCCCTTCGCCGGATATCAGCTCGCCCTCCATGGCGCCGACGTCCTCAAGGTCGAGATGCCGGGGGCCGGGGACCTGGCCCGCCAACTGGGCGCCGACCGGCAGCTGAGCGAGGATCTGCTGGGCGCGTCGTTCCTGGCCCAGAACGCCGGGAAGCGCTCGCTGACCCTGAACCTCAAGGAGGACGAGGGGCGCGCGGCCCTGCTGCGCGCGGTGCGGGAGTCCGACGTCCTCCTCGAGAACTTCCGCCCCGGGGTGATGGACCGGCTGGGCCTCGGCCGCGCGGTCCTCATGCGGGAGAACCCGCGGCTGATCTACTGTGCCGTCTCCGGCTTCGGCCAGACCGGACCGCTGCGCGCCCGGCCCGCCTACGACCAGATCGTGCAGGGCCTCTCCGGGATGATGAGCGTGACCGGCACCCCCGAGATCAGCCCGCTGCGCGCCGGTTTCCCGGTCGCCGACACCCTGGGCGGCATGGCTGCCGCCTTCGCCGTGGCGGCGGCCCTGGTACGCCGGGAGCGCACCGGAAGCGGTGCGTATCTGGACGTCTCCATGCTGGAGGCCGCGCTCACCGCGATGGGGTGGGTGACCTCCAACTACCTGATCACCGGCCGCCCGCCGCGGCCCATGGGCAATGAGAACTTCACCGCCGCGCCGTCGGGGACGTTCCGCACGGCGGACGGACACCTCAACATCGCGGCCAACCGCCAGCGGCAGTTCGCCACCCTGTGCCGGCTCATCGGCCGTGCGGAACTGCTGGACGACGAGCGGTTCGCGCATCCCGCGGACCGCAAGGCCCACCGCGAGGAGCTGCGCGCCGAGATCGAGAAGGGGCTCGCCGCGCGGACCGCGGGGGAGTGGGAGGAGATCCTCGCCGACGCCGGGGTACCGGCCGCGCGGGTGCTGTCCGTACCCGACGCGCTGGGCCTGGAGCAGCTCGCGGAGCGGGACTTCGTCCGCACGCTGCCCTTCCCGGACGGGCGCGGGCGCGAACTGCGCGTCCTGGGCAGCCCGTTCCGGGTCGACGGCGAACCGGCGGCCGCGACCGCCCCGCCCCCGCTCCTGGGCCAGCACACCGACCAGGTCCTGGCCGAACTCGGCTACACCCCGAAGGAGATCGACGCGATGAGGGAGCGTGGTGCGATATGACCCGCCCGTCCGGAGAGCCAACGGCCACGACGGTTCCACAGGACGTCACCGACTGGTGGGCCACCGCCGTCAGCCGCATCCGGCCGGGCGAGATCCTGCTGCGCGGCTACCCGGTCGAGCAGCTGATCGGCCAGGTGTCGTTCGCCGAGACCGTCTGGCTGCTGCTGCGCGGCGAGCTGCCCACCCGGACGCGGGGCCGGCTGCTGGAGGCCGCGCTCGTCGCCGCCGTCGACCACGGGCCCCAGGCCCCGTCGATCGCCGCCGCCCGGATGGCGGCCACCTGCGGATTGGGGCTGAACAACGCGGTGGCCACCGGGGTGAACCTGCTGGGGGACGTCCACGGCGGGGCCGGTCAGCAGTGCATGGAGGTCCTGGCCGGGCTGGAGGAGGCCGTGGCCGCGGGGGCGGACCTCGACGACGCCGCGAAGAACCTGGTGGCGGAGTACCGCGCCACGCGCTCCCATGTCCCGGGCTTCGGCCACCGCTTCCACCCGTACGACCCGCGCCGGACCCCGCTGCTCGACCTGGTGGGCGCGGCGGTGGCGGACGGCGAGGCGCCGGGCTGGGCGCTGCGCGCCGGGACGGCCCTGGAACGCGCGCTGGCGGAGGGCCGCAGCCGCCCCGTGCCGATGAACATCGACGGCGCCACCGCCATCGTCTACAGCGAACTCGGCTTTCCGCCCGAGCTCGGACGCGGGCTGTTCGTGCTCTCCCGCAGCGTCGGCATCCTCTCCCACGCCTGGGAGGAGAAGTCCGGCGGGGCCAGGATCAAGGGCCCGCTGCCCCGGCGGCTGCTGCCCTCGTACGAGGGCCCCGCGCCCCGGAACCTCGACCGGCCGGAGGGCGGCGGGAACAGCGCCGGAAGTGCCGGAAGCGCCTGAAGCGCCTGAGGCTCCGGGAGCGCCTGAACGTCAGCCGCTCCCGCCGAGGAACCCCAGCTCCGACAGCCGCTTCGCGGCCTCGGTCAGCGCCGGGCGGAAGGACTCGACGCGCTCATCGGTGAAGCGGCTGGTGGGCCCGCCGAGGCCCACCGCGGCGACGACCTGCCCGGCCGCGTCGGTGACGGGTGCGGCCACGGCGGACACCCCGTCCTCGCGCTCACCGTGGCTGACCGCCCAGCCCCGCTCCGCGGCGAGGCGCGCCCGGGTCTCCAGGACGGAGGCGAAGTCGGGGCCGCGCCCGGCCGCCGAGGCCACCCGGCTCAGCGTCCGGGACGAGCCGCCGATGAGCAGGACGTGCCCGGAGGCACCGGCCCACAGGGGCATCTCCTCGCCGATGCGCACCACATGGCGCAGCTGCTGGGTGCCCTCGTGCTGGGCCACGCACACCCTGGAGCCACCCTGGCGGATGTAGATCCGGGAGGATTCGCCACCCGACCGGACCGAGAGGACGCGCAGACACTCCACCGCCTCCGGGGGCAGCCGCCAGGCGTCCTGGGCGAGCGCCGCCCAGCGCAGCAGACCCGCGCCGGGGGTGAGCCGGCCGTCCCCCCGGCTCCACAGCAGCCCGCGCTGCTCCAGCGTGGCCACCAGCCGGACCACGGTGGACTTGGCCAGCCCGGTGGCGTCCGTCAACTCCCGTACGCTGCGGGAGCGGTGGGACTCGTCGAACAGGGCGAGCAGATCCAGTGCGCGCAGGACGCTCCGTACTCCCTCGCCGCCCTCTCCGGCCGCCGTCCCCATCGCCATCCTCCTCGCCGCACACCGCATGAGCCGCCCATCGGTGCGACGGTACCACCAGGCGGTCCAGTGGGCCGGAGTCGGCTACGGGGCTACGGGGCTACGCGGCTACGGGGCTACGGGGCTACGGGGCTACGGGGCTACGGGGCTACGCCGGTATGACCGTGACCAGGTCGGCGGGCATCCGGCCCCGGAGATCATCCCACTCGCCCTCGCTGATATGGCGCTGCAGGGCCTCCAGGACGGTGTGGACCAGCTGTTCGGTGTCGCCCTGGATCGAGTACGGGAAGTCGTGCCTGATCCGCTGGAAGAACTCCTCGCTGTGCATCTTCACGGGCGTCTCCGCGGGTCTCCACCCCTCGTAGTACATGCCGCGCACCAGCATCGGGAGCTGTGCGCCGAACTGGACGGCCTCGTCCACCGTCAGCCGGTCCCGCAGCTGGTGCAGCACCGCGCGCAGGGCGGCGTAGGACTGTTTACGGCGCTCCTTGGGCCAGCCGTACGCGTCCTCGATCGTCTTGAGGAGCCGGTTGGTCTTGTCGACGGTCGTGTCGAACGCGGGAAAGCCTGTCGCAACCATCGTGTTCGTCCTTTCGGTGCCTCAGAAGCCTCCTGGGGCGCTGGGGTGGCGGATGGGTGTCGGATCGCCGCCCGGGCGGGTCAGGTCGGCGGCGGTGTGGCCGAGGTGGTCATGGACGTGGTGGACGGCCATCGCCCCCTCACCGGCCGCCGAGGCCACCCGCTTGACCGAGCCGCTGCGCACATCACCGGCGGCGAAGACCCCCGGCAGACTGGTCTCCAGTCGCAGACAGCGGCGGCCCTGGCCCTCCCAGACACCGGCCGCCGCCCGTGCCTCGGCCTCGGCGCCGGTCAGCACGAAGCCCCGGTCGTCCAGGGCCAGGGCGCCGGCGAGCCAGGCGGTGCAGGGCTTGGCCCCGATGAAGACGAACAGCGAGCAGGCGTCCAGGACGCGGCGCTCCCCGGTGCGGCGCCGCTCCACCACGACCGCCCGCAGGGAGTCGTCGCCGCGCACCTCGCGGACCTCGGTGTCCAGGGCCACGGTCACCCGCGGATGGCGCTCGATCTGGTCGACCAGATAGCGGGACATCCGGGAGCCCAGATACGAGCCCCTGATCAGCAGGTGCACCCGGGGCACCCGTTCGGCGAGGAAGAGCGACGCCTGGCCCGCGGAGTTGCCGCCGCCGACCACCACGACCGGGTCCTCGCCGCACTGCCGCGCCTCGTAGACGGTGGCCGCGTAGTAGACGCTCGCCCCCTCCAGCCGCTCGATCCCGGGGACCTCCAGCCTGCGGTACCGGGCGCCGGTGGCCAGGACGACGGTGCGGCACCGCGTCTCGCCGCCGTCGGCGAAGGTGACGCGGTAGTGGCCGTCGTCCGGTTCGAGGGAGGTGGCCTCCGCCGGGACGCTCATCCGGGTCCCGAACATGCGCGCCTGGAGCACACCGCGCTCGGCGAGTTCGGAGCCGGAGATCCCGGCCGGGAAGCCGAAGTAGTTCTCGATCAGGGACGAGGTGCCGGCCTGGCCGCCGGTGGCGAAGGCGTCCACGAGCGTGGTGCCAAGACCGTCGGAGGAGCCGTAGACCGCGGCGGCGATCCCGGCCGGGCCGGAGCCGACGACCAGCAGATCGCAGTGGCCGCAGGTGCCCGCCGACGGGGAGAGGCCGATGAGCCGGGCCAGTTCGGCGTTGTCGGGGTTGCGCAGCACCTGGTGCTCGCGCCAGATGACGATCGGGGTGTCCTCCGGGCTGACCGAGACGCGGCGCAGCAGCGTCTCGGCCTCCTGGTCCGCCTCCAGGTCGATCCAGCGGTGCGGCAGATGGTTGCGGGCCGCGAACTCGCGCAGCCGCCGGGTGTCGGGCGAGTAGCGAGAGCCGAGGATGCGGAACCCGGCGCCCGCCCCGACCAGCAGGGCGCGGCGGCCCAGATAGGCGCGGAGGATGAGGTTGCCGAGGACGGGGGCGCGGGCCACCAGCACCCGCAGCCGGTCCACCGGGACGGCCAGCACCTCCCCGGCCTCCCGGGCGTGGGCGGCGAAAAAGGCCGCCTGCCCCTGGAGCAGGGCCAGTTCGCCGAGGAAGCGCCCCGGGCCGTGCACCCTCAGCACCCGCTCGTCCGGGGTGCCGTGCTGCTCGGTGATCGCGATGGTGCCGCTGAGGACGACCAGGAAGTCCGTGCCCCGGTCGCCCTCGCGGATGACCGCCTCACCGGCCGCCACCGGCCGGCGGGTGCCGTGTGCGGAGAGGAACGCGATCTGCTGGTCCGTCAGCCGCGGAAACGCGCCGTACAGATCCGGGGTCTCGTCCGGTGCCGCGCCCTCCGCCGCGGTGTCCGGGGGCCGGTCCTCGCCCGACATCAGGCCATGGCCTCGTGGGCGTAGCACCACCGCCAGGTCTCGCCCGGTTCCATGGGCTCGACGATGGGGTGTTCCTCGGCGTACGCGTGGGCTCGGGCGTGCTTGAGCGGCGAGGAGTCGCAGCACCCCACGTGCCCGCAGGTCAGGCAGAGCCGCAGATGGACCCAGGGGGACCCCAGGCGCAGGCACTCCTCGCACCCCTCGGGGCTGCGCGGGGTGACCTGGCGCACCATCGACAGATGCGGATCGGGCTCGACGGCCATGGCGTTCACCCTTTCTCGTTTCCAGGATGAGCAGGGACGGGACGGTCCGCACCTCGAACCGCGGGGCGGTCCGGGGGGTGCGGCCGACGGCTTGGCGGTACGGTCCGGTGCGGCATGGCGCTCACGCGGCCTTCCCGAGTCCGGCGATCTCCGGGTGGCGTTCGTAGCTGACCGCCAACTCGCCGTGCCGGCCGTCCACCTTGACGGTGGCGCCCTCATCGACGTCGCCGCGCAGCAGGGCGCGCCCGATCAGGGTCTCCACCTCGTGGGAGATGTAGCGGCGCAGCGGGCGGGCCCCGTACACCGGGTCGTAGCCCTCGTGGGCGATCACCGCACGCCCGGCCGGGGTCAGCTCGACGGCGATCAGGCGCTCGGCCAGCCGCTTGCGCAACTCGTCGAACCGCAGCTCCACGATCCGTTCGATCTGGGCCTCGCCGAGT
>NZ_JAERRG010000190.1 GCF_016741935.1 Streptomyces endocoffeicus
CTGATCGGTTGTGGGTGGAGACGTTCACGGGGCTGCGGATGAGGCAGTTCGAGCGGTTGCTCAAGGTGGTGCGGGAGCGGGGTGGCGACGGGCCGCGAATCGGGCGACCGTGGTGTCTGCCGCTTGCCGACCGGGTGCTGGTGGTGGCCGTCTACTACCGGACGAACCTCACGATGAGGCAGCTCGCGCCACTGTTCGGGGTCTCGCCGGCCACGGTGTGCAGGGTTATCCAGCGGCTGCGGCCCCTCCTCGCGCTCGGGCCGGTATCACGTCCCGTCGATGCTGCGGACCGGCTGTGGATCGTGGATGGCACGCTTGTCCCGGTCCGCGACCGCAAGGTCGGTGCCTCGAGCCGCAACTACCGGTTCTCCGCGAACGTGCAGGTCATCATCGATGCCGACACACGCCTGGTCGTGGCCACCGCTCGCCCGGCCCCGGGCAACAAGGCCGACGCCCATGTGTGGCGCAACTCCGGCCTGCCGGACCAGTGCCGCGGCGTCACCGTGCTCGGCGACGGCGCCTACATCAACACCGGCCTGATCGTCCCGCACCGCAAACGACCCGGCCGGCCCCTGCTGGCCAGCGAGGAAGCCGACAACGCCGAGCATCGCCGGGTCCGTGCACGTGTCGAGCATGCGATCGGCCGGCTGAAGAACTACAAGATCCTCCGCGACTGCCGACAGCACGGCGACGGCCTCCACCACGCGGTCCAAGCCGTCGCGCACATGCACAACCTCGCTCTG
>NZ_JAERRG010000191.1 GCF_016741935.1 Streptomyces endocoffeicus
TTTGGTGTCAGTCCGAATGAGGCGTTGACGATGGATCCTCAGCAGCGGTTGTTGTTGGAGGTTTCGTGGGAGGCGTTGGAGCGGGCGGGGGTGGATCCTCGTGGTCTGCGTGGTAGTTCGACTGGTGTGTTTGCCGGGATGATGTATCACGATTATGTCTTCAATAGTGCGTCGGGGGCGATTGCGTCGGGGCGTGTGTCGTATGTGCTGGGTTTGGAGGGGCCGTCTTTGACGGTTGATACGGCGTGTTCGTCGTCGTTGGTGGCGATGCATTTGGCTGGGCAGGCGTTGCGGTCGGGTGAGTGTTCGTTGGCGTTGGCGGGTGGGGTGACGGTGATGGCTTCTCCTGACACGTTTATCGAGTTTTCTCGGCAGGGTGGTCTGGCGCGGGATGGGCGTTGTAAGTCGTTTGCTGATGCGGCGGATGGTACGGGTTGGTCTGAGGGTGTGGGGATGGTGTTGTTGGAGCGTTTGTCGGATGCGCGTCGTAACGGTCATCCGGTGCTTGCTGTGGTGCGTGGTTCGGCGGTGAATCAGGATGGTGCGTCGAATGGGTTGACGGCGCCGAATGGGCTTGCTCAGCAGCGGGTGATTCGGCGGGCGTTGGAGGTTGCGGGGGTGTCGGGGGCTGAGGTGGATGTGGTGGAGGCTCATGGGACGGGGACGAGGTTGGGGGATCCGATTGAGGCGCAGGCTC
>NZ_JAERRG010000192.1 GCF_016741935.1 Streptomyces endocoffeicus
GTGAATTTTGATGTGTCGGTGTTCGAGATCGTGACGACGTTGTGTGCGGGTGGTTGTGTGGAGGTGGTGCGTGATGTGTTGGTGGTGGGGGAGCGTGGTGGCTGGTCGGGTGGGGTGATCAGCACGGTTCCGTCGGTGTTCGCGGAGTTGTTGGATCAGGTGGCGGGGAAGGTTGATGTGGGGGCGGTGGTGTTTGCGGGGGAGGCGTTGTCGGGTTCGTTGGTGGGGCGGGTGCGGGAGGCGATTCCGGGTGTGCGGGTGGTTAATGCGTATGGGCAGTCGGAGAGTTTTTATGCGTCGGTGCATTGTGTGGGGGTGGGTGGTTTTTCGGGGGTGGGGAGTGTTCCGGTGGGTGTGCCGTTGGGGAATATGCGGGTGTATGTGTTGGGGTCGGGGTTGGTTCCGGTGCCGTGTGGTGTGGTGGGTGAGTTGTATGTGGCGGGGGAGATTGGGCGGGGGTATTTCGGTCGTGCGGGGTTGAGTGCGGAGCGGTTTGTGGCGGATCCGTTTGGTGGGTCGGGTGGTCGGATGTATCGGACGGGGGATTTGGGGCGGTGGACCGGGGAGGGTGTGCTGGAGTTTGTGGGTCGTGGGGATGCGCAGTTGAAGGTGCGTGGTTTTCGTATTGAGCCGGGTGAGGTGGAGGCGGTGTTGTGTGCTCATCCGGGGGTGGGGCAGGCGGTGGTGACGG
>NZ_JAERRG010000193.1 GCF_016741935.1 Streptomyces endocoffeicus
CGTCTCGCCCTCCGCCAGGCCTTTAAGCCCAGCCTCAAACTCCTCCACATCCGAGCCAAAGACGACAGCACGGTGCTCGAACACCGCACGCGAACCCACCAGAGCACGCCCCACACCCACCACATCCACGCCACCGTCAGCCTGAGCAGCACGCACGTACTCCAGCAGTCGGCCCGCCTGAGCCGCCAACGCACCCGCACTACGCCCCGACACCACCCACGGCGTCACACCACCACCAGCCGAAACCACCTCCCCACTCATGGCCTCGTCCACCGGTGCTTCCTCGAGGATGACGTGAGCGTTGGTCCCCGAGACGCCAAAGGAAGACACACCAGCCCGCCGCACCCGCTCCCCACGCGGCCAGGCAACAGGCTCAGCCAGTAACTCCACCGCGCCCGCATCCCAGTCCACATGCGAGGACGGCTGGTCCACATGCAACGTGCGCGGCAGCACCTCCCGATCCAGGGCCATGACCATCTTGATCACACCACCCACACCCGCAGCCGCCTGCGTGTGACCGATGTTCGACTTCAACGACCCCAACCACAACGGCCGACCATCCTCACGCTCCCGCCCATAAGTAGCCAGCAACGCCTGCGCCTCGATCGGATCACCGAGCGTCGTACCCGTCCCATGCCCCTCAACCGCATCCACATCCACCGCCGACAACCGCGCGTTA
>NZ_JAERRG010000194.1 GCF_016741935.1 Streptomyces endocoffeicus
TCTGCGGCCGATCTCGGCTGAGCAGTTGCAGGCGGCCCAGGCCAGTCGATATGACTCGCTGTTCCAGCTGGACTGGCAGCCGGTGGCCACGTTGGCTCCGGCTATTGCCGGGGGTTCGTGGGCGGTCGTGGGGCCGGATCCGGGGCTGGGTGATGCGGTGGTCCGCGCGGGCGGATCGTACGCCCGCCATGCGGATGTGCCCGCGTTGATCAGCGCGCTCGATGAGGGCGAGGCGGTGCCCGAAACCGTGGTCCTGTCCTGCCCGACGAGCACTGGCGAGGGCTTGGCCGCTCGGGCGCGGGAGTCGCTGTCCGCTGTGCTGTCTTGGGTGCAGCGGTGGCTGGGTGAGGAGCGGTTGGCTGCTTCCCGTCTGGTGGTGGTCACTTGTGGTGCGGTTGCCACGGAGGCGGGGGAGGATGTGGCCGATCTGGTGCAGGCTCCGGTGTGGGGTTTGTTGCGGTCGGTGCAGACCGAGAATCCCGGCCGGTTCCTCCTCCTGGACCACGACGACGAGATCAGTTCTGATACAGCGGACGTGGTGGTGCGGGTACTCGCCGGTGGTGAGGAGCCGCAGCTGGCGGTCCGGGGCGGGACTGTCCTGGTCCCGCGCTTGTCCCGTGTGGCCAAGCCCGCGACTCCCCAAGCGTCTACGCCACTGGTC
>NZ_JAERRG010000195.1 GCF_016741935.1 Streptomyces endocoffeicus
TGCGGGTGTGCTGGGCAATGCCGGGCAGGCCAACTACGCCGCTGCCAATACCTTCCTGGACGCTCTGGCTCAGCACCGCCAGGCCCAGGGTCTGCCCGCGGTCTCTCTGGCCTGGGGGTTGTGGGAACAGGACAGCGGGATGACCGGCCACCTTGGTCATGAGGACCATGCACGCCTGAACCGCACCGGCATCACCCCCATGACCACCGAAGAAGGCCTTGCTCTCTTCGATGTCGCTCAGGGGGTGGGGCGTGGTGTGGTGTTGCCGGTGCGTGTGGATGTGGGGGCGTTTCATGGGCGTGGTGGTGTGTCGGTTCCGGCGTTGTTGCGGAATGTGGTGCGGGGTGGGGTGCGTCGGGTTGCGGTGGGTCGGGATGGGTCTGGTGTGTGGCGGGATCGGTTGGCGGGTGTGGTGCCGCGGGAGCGTGAGCGGTTGCTGCTGGAGCTGGTTCGTTCTCATGTGGCGACGTTGCTGGGGCATGCGGACCCTGCTGGCATCGACGCCGACCGCGCGCTGAGGGACCTGGGCTTCGACTCCCTGACGGCGGTCGAATTGCGTAACCAGCTTGGGGCGGCCACTGGGCTTCGACTCCCGACCACCTTGGCGTTCGACCATCCCAGCCCACGCGCTGTCGCCTCGTACCTCGGTCAGGAGTTGA
>NZ_JAERRG010000196.1 GCF_016741935.1 Streptomyces endocoffeicus
GCTGGGGCCCGACGGCGTTCTGACCGCCATGGCCCACAACTGCCTGGCCAACCGCGTCGAGACCGACAGTGAGGACAGCTCTGGCGCTGAGCCGGAGGTCATCGCCTCCCTGCGCCGGGACCAGCCCGAGGTCAAGGCCGTGGTGGCCTGTCTGGCACGGCAGTTCACCACGGGCGCGTCTATCGACTGGACCCCTCTACTCGGCGGCAGCGACAGCAGCGCCCCGGGGGTTCACCTGGACCTGCCCACCTACGCCTTCCAACGGCAGCGCTACTGGCTCGAGGCCCCGCACCACACAACCAATGCCACCGACCTCGGCCTGGAAACCGTCGAACACCCACTGCTGGGAGCGGCCATTCCACTTGCTGAGGGAGGGCGGGTGTTCGCGGGCCGTGTGTCCTTGCGTACGCATCCATGGCTCGTCGACCACCAGGTGCTCAAGACCGTATTGGTACCCGGAACCGTCCTCGTCGAGATGGTGGTTCATGCGGCGGATCGGGTCGGTTGCGGTCGGGTGGACGAGCTGGCGCTGGAGGCACCGCTGATCCTGACGGAGGAAGGCGGCGTCCAGCTTCAGGTAGTGGTGGAGGAGCCGGATGAGTCGGGTGTCCGGCCGGTCGCGGTGTACTCACGCCCGGAGGATCAAGAGTTCGCCCGT
>NZ_JAERRG010000197.1 GCF_016741935.1 Streptomyces endocoffeicus
GTCCCGGCCGATCACCGGGTCCAGCTTGCCCGAACGGGCCTCCAGGACCAGATCCCGGCCGTACTTCTCCAGCGCCTCGTACGCCACCTCGGGGTTGGCGGAGGTGACCCGCTGGCTGCCGCGCACCTGGGTGAGAGCGTGCAGGAACGCCTCCTTGGTGACGCCGTGCTCCTTGAGCACCCGCCCCGCCGCGGTGGCGGACCCCTCCTCGGCGAGCGCGAGCACCAGATGCTCCACCGAGACGTACTCGTCCTTCAGGCGCTTCGCCTCCCGCTCGGCGGCCTCCAGCACCTGGGCCAGCCGCTGGGTGAGAAAGACCTGCCCCGGAGTGGCCCCGGGGCCGGTGACCCTGGGCTTGCGGGCCACCTGCGCCTCCAGCAGGGTGCGCACCGCTTCGGGGTCGGCGCCCAACTGGCCGATCAGCCGGGGCGTCAGCCCGTCGGGCTGTTCGAGGAGGGCCAGCAGCAGATGCTCGCCGTCGACCTCGGTGTGGCCGTAGCCCTGGGCCCGGGTCTGGGCGTCCTGGAGGGCTTCCCTCGACTTCTCGGTGAGACGGTTCATGTCCATGGTGGTTCTTCACTCCTCGCGCCGGGTTCTTCACTCCTCGCGCCGCCGT
>NZ_JAERRG010000198.1 GCF_016741935.1 Streptomyces endocoffeicus
ACGGGCCTCGCGGACGATGTCGGGGAAGCTCATATCCGCTGGTCGGGTCAAGGCAGTCATCGAGACGGGACGAGGTGCCGTTCCGCCCCTGTTCTTGAGCCATCCCGTGGCGGCGTTGAGGGGGCTGGCGACGGTTCCGAGCAGGTAGTCGCCTGCGGTCGTGGGACGAGACAGCCCAAGAATAACGAGGGTTCCTCCGGGCGCCAGGTGTCGGCGGAAGACGGTGAGAGCATCGGTGAACGGCAGATGGTGGATCGCGGCGACGCACGTGATGACGTCGTAGGAGTCTGCCGGGATCGCGGTCAGCGCGTCTGCGGTCGTGAAGGTGATATGAGATGCCGGTGGGGTCAGCGCGCGTGCCTGGGCGATGATCCTCCGGTCGGAGTCGATGCCGTGCACCGTGCTTGCGCGCTTGGCCAAGAGCCTGGCCAGGTCGCCGCTGCCGGCGCCGACGTCCAGGGCGCTGTCGAAGCGTCGGGGAAGGCGCCGCAGAATCCAGGGGTGGTAGTGGGCGTTGTGGTCCCAGGGGTGGGCGGCATTGAACTGTTCAAGAGCCCCGAGGACGCGGTGCGGCAGTGTCGTCATACCGTCACCCCACCAAGATCTTGGTGCCCC
>NZ_JAERRG010000199.1 GCF_016741935.1 Streptomyces endocoffeicus
ACCCGGTCCCCGACACGGACCCGCCCGCCCTGCTGCGCTCGCTGTATCCCAAAACAGCACGAAAGAGCCAGCCGATCCAAGGACTGTCACCAGAAGCACTCCTGAAAATCGTGCGCGACAGCGCCGCCATGATGCTCGGCCACCCCAACACCGACGCGATCGCCGCAACGACCGCGTTCAGGGATCTGGGTGTGGATTCGCTGATCGCGGTTGAGTTGCGGAACAGTCTGGCCAAGGCTACGGGTCTGCGGTTGCCTGCCACGTTGGTGTTCGACTATCCGACTCCGACGGTGCTGGCCGGGCGGCTCGGCGAACTGCTCCTGGGAGTGGCGCCGCAGAGGCACGCCACCGTACGGACGGCCACGGTTTCGGATGAGCCGCTGGCGATCGTCGGCATGGCGTGCCGCCTGCCCGGCAAGGTGTCGTCGCCGGAGGACCTGTGGCGCCTGGTCGAGTCCGGCACCGACGCCATCACCGACTTCCCCACCGACCGCGGCTGGGACATCGACAGCCTCTTCGATCCGGACCCCGACACCGCCGGGAAGACCTACACCGTGCACGGCGGCTTCCTGGACGACGTCGCCGGCTTCGACGCGTCGTTCTTTGGTATCAGT
>NZ_JAERRG010000002.1 GCF_016741935.1 Streptomyces endocoffeicus
ACCGCCCGCCGGGCCGGGCGTCCGGCTGGACGCGGGCGTGGAGTCCGGCAGCGTCATCGGCCCCGCCTGGGACTCGCTGCTGGCCAAGCTGATCATCACCGGCGCCACCCGCACCCAGGCCCTCCAGCGCGCGGCCCGCGCCCTGGCCGAGTTCCAGGTCGAGGGCATGGCCACCGCGATCCCCTTCCACCAAGCGGTCGTGACGGACCCGGCCTTCACCAGCGAACCGTTCACCATCCACACCCGCTGGATCGAAACCGAGTTCAACAACACCATCACCCCCTTCACCCCAGCCGGGCCGGACGAGACCGAAGAGCCCACCGCCCGCGAAACCGTGGTGGTCGAGGTCGGCGGCAAGCGGCTGGAGATCTCCCTCCCGGCGGTGCTCGGCCTGGCGGTGTCGCCCGGGGAGGCCGCGGGCTCGGGTGGTTCGAAGAAGCCGAAGCGCAAGGCGGTCAAGAAGTCCGGCTCCGCCGCCTCCGGCGACGCCCTGGCCTCGCCCATGCAGGGCACCATCGTCAAGGTCGCCGTCAACGAGGGCGACACCGTGGCCGAAGGCGATCTCATCGTGGTCCTGGAGGCCATGAAGATGGAGCAGCCCCTCAACGCCCACCGCGCGGGCATCGTCAAGAACCTGAACGCGAACGTCGGCGCCTCGGTCAGCGCGGGCGCGGTCATCTGCGAACTCAAGGACTGACCCGCCGCCATGGCGTCCTTACGGTGGGCCCGGCCGGGCCGGGCCCACCGTAAGGGTCAGTCCTTGAGCGTCCGCTCCAGGAAGCCCAGGACGGTCTCCGCGTAGGTCTCCGGCTGGGTCTTGATGCCCTGCAGATGCTCGGTGTCCGGCAGGGTGTGCACCTCGGCCAGCGGATAGCGCTCGGCCAGCGCCCGTACCCCCGAGGCGGGAATCATGGTGTCGAGCTCACCGGCGAGGAAGAGCATCGGGGTGCGCTCGTACGCGCCCCCGAGCGGCGGCGGCCACTGCACCCGCAGCATCGCCACGGCCGCCGACGAGGCGACCGACTCCACGACGGGGCGGGAGGGACCGGCGCCCAGCGGGCCGGGGATGGGCACCCCGCCGGCCGCGACGAAGTTCCGGAACAGCGGGGCCAGCTCCAGCGCCGGGCCGCTGTCGAAGACCACCGCGTCGACCGGGCAGTCCTCCCTCTTGAGCATGTAGAAGGAGGGGAAGGTGGAGATCGAGAAGCCGTAGATCGCGATGCGCGCCGCGGCGTACTCGTCCATCGACCGCATGTGCCGCACCACGGCGACCACATCGTCGGTGTGACGGTCGCTCATGCCCCAGCCCGCCCGGTCCGCGACGCTCTTACCGTGGTTGCGGTGGTCGAACATGGCGACCGTGTAGCCCGCCTCGCTGAGCAGCCGCGCGTGCGCCAGGCTCGCGGACTTGCTGAGCCCCAGGCCGTGTCCGAGCACCACGACCCGCTCGGCGTCGCCGGGGATGAGCCAGACATGCAGCCCGCGGCCCTGCTGCCCGTTCAGCGGAACGTTGACGTCGGTGCTGGTCAGCCCCAGGTCGGCGGGGGTCTTGTGATGCGGTCTGCGGGGCGGGTGGAAGATCATGTACGAGAGGAAGGCGCCGTACAGCGGTGCCACCGGGAGGGTCACCGCTGAGGCCGCCTTGGCCAGGAATCCCGTCGCCATGGTCGTCAAAACCCCCATCACCGATTGTGCCCGGACGTGCGCGATCGTAGTGCGGACGGGCAGGTGACCGCGTCGGCCGGTACGGGAACGTGGCCTAAGTCACCGGGTGTCCGCGGCCGGCAACGTGACCTTGTGGCAAGGGCGTTGGGGGCGTATGAAGCGGTCGTGGCGGCGCGTTCCGACGGCGGGGCACCCACGGCGCGCCGTGCGCGCCGCTGTACCGTCAGTACGTCCACCAGTACGTCCACGGCGAGCGCGTCATCGGCCGATAACACGGGGGGAAACCGAACAGTGTCCTTCACCAGCCCGGTTCAGCCCGCACCCGAGCCCCGGCGATGGGCCCCGGTCCGCGCCCTGCCCGGCCCCGGGGACCGCCCCGGCCCCGGTGAGGTGGCCGTATGGCTGCTGCGGATCCCGCCCTACGCCGCCGCTGCCGCCGCCGTCGCGGAGGGCATGCTGGACGAGCACGAGCGGGAGCGCGCGGCGAGGCTGCGGTCCGACCTGCTGCGCGAGCGCTATGTGACCTCCCATGTGGGGCTGCGGACGCTGCTCGGCGGCTACCTCGGTATCGACCCGGCCGAGGTCGCGTTCACCCGGGAGACCTGCGGCATGCCGGACTGCGACAAGCCGCACGGCCGCCCGGCCCTGGCGGGCGAGGACGCGCTGCACTTCTCCCTCTCCCACTCCGGGGACGCGGCCCTGTGCGCCGTCGCCGGGGCGCCCGTCGGCGCCGATGTCGAGGAGCGGGACCCCAAGCGCGCCGGGGACCGGCTGACGGGGCTGGTCGGGCAGCTGCACCCCGGGGAGCGGGCGGCTATCGACGCGCTTCCGGAGGAGCTGCGGGCGGAGGCGTTCCTGGGCTGCTGGGTCCGTAAGGAGGCGTACCTCAAGGGCATCGGCACCGGGCTGCCGGGCGGGATCGGCGCCCACCACGTCGGGCTCGCCGAGGGCCTGGCCCCGGCCGGCGCCCCGCCCGGCCCGCGCGGCTGGGCCTTCGCCGACCTCGACGCCCCGCCCGGCTACCACGCGGCGGTCGCCGTAAGGGACGAGGGCGTACGGGACACCGCCGTAAGGGAAGAGGCCGTAAGGGAAGAGGCCGTACGGGACGAGGCCGCGTCCGGTGGCGCGACGCGTCCTGCGGTGACGCTGGCTGGTCTGCCTCTGGGCTGATCCCCCCGAGTACAGTCGGCGCCATGCCGCATCTCGAGGTGGAACTCTCGGCGGGCACCATCGAGTACGAGGACACGGGAGGCGAGGGCCCCGTCGCGGTCCTGCTGCACGGCGTCGCCATGGACGGCTCCCTGTGGCGCGAGGTGGTCGCCGCGCTGGCCCCCGGCATCCGCTGTGTCATCCCCACCCTCCCCCTGGGCGGGCACCGCCGCCCGATGCGGCCCGACGCGGATCTGTCGGTGCTCGGGGTGGCCCGGCTGGTCGCCGAGTTCCTGGACCGGCTCGACCTTACGGATGTCACGCTGGCCATGAACGACTGGGGCGGCGCGCAGGCGCTGGTCGCCGACGGCCGCGACCAGCGGATCGGCCGACTGGTGATCACCTCCTGCGAGGCGTTCGAGAACTACCCGCCCGGGCTGCCCGGCAAGAATCTGCGACTGGCCGCGAAGCTGCCGGGCGGGCTCAACGCCGCCTTCAAGCTGCTGAAGCTCGCGCCTCTGCGCCGGCTGCCGATGACTTGGGGCCGGATGACCAAGCGCCCGGTCGACCGCGAGGTGATGGACGCCTGGTTCCAGCCGCTGTGGACCTCCCCGGAGGTCCGCCGCGACCTGCGGAAGTACGTCCTCGGCGTGCCACCGGTGAACGAACTGCTCCACTGGGCCGACGCCCTGCGCACCTTCGACCGCCCCGCCCTGGTGGCCTGGGCGTCCGAGGACCGCGTCATGCCGCCCGAGCACGGCCTCCGCCTGGCCGGTCTGCTGCCCCGCGGCACCCTGGTGGAGATCCCCGACAGCTACACCCTGATCCCCCAGGACCAGCCGGGCCCACTGGCCGACCTGATCCGCGCCTTCGTCCTGGGCAGCCCCGAGACGGCTTAGGTGTACCAGGGGCTCCAGGGGGCACCTGCCAGCGGTAGCTGGGGGAGTTTGAGGAGCAGGGTCTGGGACGGAGCCCCGCCTTCCAGCCCCTCCAGGGGGCACCTCCCAGCGGTAGCTGGGGGAGATTGAGGAGCGGGGTCTGGGGCGGAGCCCCAGTTACGGGAAGGGGCGGGGAGGGGAAAGATCCGCCACGGCCCAGGGGCTGTCGTACCCCCGGCGTACCGTCATCGGTATGTGCAGATCCATCAAGACGCTCCGCCCGCCCTACGCCGACTCCGTCACCGACGCCGATATGCGCGCCGCGGCCCTCCAGTACGTCCGCAAGATCTCCGGCTTCCGCCAGCCGGCCGCCCACAACGCGGAGGCGTTCGACAAGGCCGTCGAGGCCATCGCCGCCGCCACGGGTGAGCTGCTGGACTCGCTCGAGGTGCGCGGCGGGGGGGCACGCTGAATGGCCCGGGGCTGTGGAGAGCACCCGGGCCATTCGCTTGATCAGTTGTGCGCCGCCAGGGACTCGAACCCCGGACCCGCTGATTAAGAGTCAGCTGCTCTAACCAACTGAGCTAGCGGCGCCTGCTGACAACGTAAATACTACCCGGCCCGGAGGGGTGGTTCTGACCACGCGCAGCTGGACTCAGATGGACAGGGAGAGCAGCATCGGGGCCGCCTCGCGGTTGAGGGCGTCGGCGGCCTGGCGGAGCCGGTGGGCATGGGCCAGGGGGAGGGAGAGGGCCAGACAGCCCACCGAGCGCCCGGCGCTGATCGGAACCGCCGCACAGACCGTGCCGACCGCGTATTCCTGCAAGTCAAGGACGGGTACGGTGACGGGCTGGCTGTCCAGCTTGTGGAACAGCACCCTCTCGTTGGTGGTGGTCCGGGAGGTGAGCCGCACCGTCTTGTGGCGGGCGAGGTGGTCGCGGCGGCTGTCGTGGTCGAGCTGGGTGAGCAGGCATTTGCCGAGCGCCATGGCGTGGGCGGCGGAGCGGAAGTCCACCCACTCGTTGACCTTGGGGGTGCGCGGCCCGTCCGCATACTGTGTGATCTTGATTTCGCCGTCTATATAGCGGCTGAGATAGACCGCCGCGCCCACCGAGTCGCGCAGGGTGATGAGCGACTGCTGGAGCTTGTCCCGGACGGCGTGGCCGCGGTCGGGGGCGGCGGAGCCCAGCAGGGTCAGGGCGCTGCCACCGACGTAGGCGCCGTCGGCGATCTGCTCCACATAGCCCTCGCGGCGCAGCATCCGCAGTAGATCGGCGAGCTGGTGGGCCGGTAGCCGGGTCTCCCTGGCGAGCATGATGTCGCTGACGCCGGACGAGTGTTTGGCGACGACCTCCAGGATGCGGAGGGCGTGCTGCACCGAGTGGAACGGCGCGGTCGGCTCGGGCCTGAGCGCCACGATTTCCCCCCTCGCAGGTTGGCGTGGCTTTCTATCACGATAACCGCCAAGGGGCTTATCCGGATCGGCTGTTGAGGATATTGCCGAGGCGCATCGACCCCGGTCAGCTGGGGCGTATGTCCTCGGCATATGACGATGGCGTGCCCCCGCGGGAGGGTCGCGGGGGCAGCGCCGGACCGGGCCCGGCCGGGCCCGGACGATCAGCCCGGCAGGGGCCGGATGATCTGCCCGGCAGGAGCCGGATGATCTGCTCGGCAAGGGGCGAGCGATCCGGCCGAAGGGCTAGAGAACCGCGCTCAGGAATTCCCTCGTCCGCTCGTGCTCCGGCTCGGTGAAGATCTTCTCCGGCGGTCCGGACTCGATCACCCGGCCCGCGTCGAACATCAGTACATCGTCGGATATGTCCCGCGCGAAGTTCATCTCATGGGTGACACAGAGCATGGTGATGTCCGTTGTGTGAGCGATGTCACGCAGCACATCCAGCACCCCGGCCACCAGCTCCGGGTCCAGCGCCGATGTCACCTCGTCCAGCAGCATCACCTGCGGCCGCATCGCCAGCGCCCGCGCGATCGCCACCCGCTGCTGCTGCCCGCCGGACAGCTGCGTCGGGTACGCGTCGCACTTGTCGCCGAGGCCGACCAGATCGAGCAGCTCCCGGGCGCGGGTCTCGGCCTCGTCCTTGCCGAGGCCCAGCACATTCACCGGGGCCTCGGTGATGTTCCGCAGCACCCGCATATTGGGGAAGAGGTTGAACTGCTGGAAGACCATTCCGATCTTCTTGCGCACCTCTCTGGTGTGCTTCTCGCCCGCCGGGACCAGCTTGCCGGCCTTGTCCTCATGGGTCAGATAGTCGCCGTCGACCTTGATCGTGCCCTCGTCCGGCTTGATGAGCGTCATCAGCAGCCGCAGGATCGTGGTCTTGCCCGAGCCCGAGGGGCCGATCAGGGTGACGTGCTTGCCGGAGGAGACCGAGAAGTCCAGGTTGTCCAGGACCGTATTGCTGCCGAAGCGCTTGGTCACCTGGTCGAAGCGGATCAGTTCACTGCCGTCCACGGCAGGGTTCGTGTGGTCGGTTTCAGTGGCCAAGACGACGCTCCAGGGCTCGCATCAGAAGGGATGCCGGATAGGCGATGAGGATGAAGGCGATGCCGACCATCGTGTAGGGCTCGATGTACTGGAAGGACGACGCGCCCTCCGCGCGCGCCTTCTGCAGCATGTCGACGACGCCGATCAGCGCGAGCATCGGGGAGTCCTTCAGCATCGCGATGACGTAGTTGCCCAGTGCGGGCACCACCCGGCGAATGGCCTGCGGCAGGATCACCGCGGTCCAGGTACGGCCGCGGGAGAGGCTGAGCGCGGTCGCCGCCTCCCACTGGCCCTTGGGCACACCGTCGATACCGGCCCGGTAGACCTCGGCGGTGTACGTCGAGTAGTGCAGACCGAGCGCGATCACCCCGGTGGTGAGCGCCGAGAACTTGATGTCCCAGGTCGGCAGCACGTAGTAGAAGAAGAACAGCTGCACCAGCAGCGGCGTGTTGCGGATGAACTCCACGACCGCCGCCACCGGCCAGCGGACGAAGCGGGTCGGCGAGCGGAAGGCCATCGCCCACACCAGGCCGAGCGCGAACGCCAGGACCGAGCCCAGGGCGGTCGCCTCCAGGGTGATCAGCAGTCCGTTGCCCAGTTCGGGGAGGAAGTCCTTCGCGACATCCCAGTTCCAGCTCACTGGGCACCTCCCGCCGTGATGATGTTGGACGACTGCTCGGCCTCCTGGCGCGAGGACAGCTTCCGGGTGATCAGCGGGCGCTTGCCGGAGTCCACCGGGGCCTGGCCGATGCCCGCCTTGGCGCGCCGCTCCAGCAGCCGCATCAGCCGGGTGAGGACGAAGGCCAGCACGAAGTAGAGGACCAGGATGATCGCGTAGATCTCCAGGCTGTCACCGGTCGCCAGCCGCGAGAGCTGGGCGGCGAAGGTGATGTCGGCGACGCTCACCGCGGAGACCAGGGCGGTCGCCTTCAACAGCTCGATCAGCAGATTGTTGAAGGGCGGGATCATCTCCGGGATCGCCTGCGGCAGGATCACCCTGCGCATCCGCTGTGCGGGCGTGAAGCTGAGCGCGATGGCCGCCTCACGCTGAGCCGGGGCCACCGCGGCGATCGCGCCACGCACGATCTCCGAGCCGTACGCCCCGTAGGTGAGGCCCAGCGCCAGCACCGCGGCCCACATCGGCACCAGCTGGAACTCGAAGGCCAGCGGCATCACGAAGAACAGCCAGAACATCAGCACCAGGGCCGAGGTGCCGCGGAAGACCTCCACATAGAAGCCGGTCAGGAAGCGGACGATCCACAGCGGGGAGGTGCGCGCGATCCCGATGCCGAACGCCACGACGGCCGCGAAGACCGCGCTGTACAGGGTCAGCTGGATGGTGATCCAGATGCCCGGAAGAAGCCAGTGTTCCCACAGCCCGGCCGTCATGAGCACAGCTCCTTGGCGGTCAGATCGGTCATCTCTTCCTTGGTGAAGCCGAAGGGCCGCACGACGCGCAGCAGCTCGCCGCTCTTCTTCATCTTGTGCAGCTCCACGTTGAAGGCGTCCCGGAGCTTGGTCTCCTCCGGCCGGAAGGCGAAGCCGCCGGCGCCGATGTCCGGCTTGCCGTCGACGTACGCCTGGAACGGCTCGGTGGCCTCGGCCCGCTGGCTGTTCCGCTGCTTCACCACGTTGTGGACGGTCACGGTCGTGCCCGCGAAGACATCGGCCCGGCCCTGCTCCACGGCCAGCAGCCCGGCCAGCTGGTCCGGGAGGATCAGCATGTCGCTCTGCTTGATCCCGGCGTCCTCCGCATAGCCGATCTCGGCGTAGGCGGTGCCGGTGGCCATCTTGGCCTTCTTCTTGAAGATATCTTCGTAATTGTGCAGGTTTTTGGGGTTCCCCTTGCGCACGATGAACGCGTCACGCATGCGGTAGTCGGGGTCGGAGAAGATCACCTGCGCGCAGCGCTCGGGGTTGATGTACATCCCCGCCGAGACCACGTCGAACTGCTGCGAGCGAAGGCCCGGGATGAGTGAGCCGAACTCGGTCGGCACCGGCTGGACCTTGGGCACGCCCAGCCGCTTGAAGATGATCTTCGCGATCTCCGGCGCCTCGCCGGTGAACTCGCCGTTCTCGTCGATGTAGCCGAATGGGATCTCCCCCGCAATTCCCAGTCGGACTGTCCCTTGCGACCGCAGCCGCTCCAGCAGATTGCCCCCGTCCTTGGCGCCCGAACCGGACACCCGGCTGCAGCCGGCCGCGCCCAGCAGGCCCAGGGCCGCACCGCCGGCGAGAAGAGCGCGGCGGCTTGGGCCCATTTTTGCTATTTCTCTGCTATCGGTGTCTTTCCCACGTGGTGGAGCCATGGGCGCGCGGCTACCCGACTCACGCAAATGTATGCGGGCCGTTTCCGGCCCTTGATACAGCCGATGCCTGGGTAGTCCCCTGGGACAGGACTGGTTCCGAAGCGACCTGGAGGAAAGATCGATGGTTGACCGAGCCGACCGGTTCATCGAGGTCTCGCTCGACAAGCGCGGGGTGAGCTGCACGGCCAAGCTCCTTGACGATCGCGCGCCGATCACCTGCGACGCGGTGTGGAACGCTCTGCCGCTCGGGGGTGACGTGTATCACGCGAAGTACGCCCGCAACGAGATCTACACGCTGCTGCCCCCCTTCGCGCCCGAGGAGCCGCCCCTCGAGAACCCGACGATCACCCCGATCCCCGGGGACCTGTGCTACTTCACCTTCACCGACACCCAGCTCGGGACCAAGTCGTACGGATACGAGACCGAGGCCAAGCACCAGGGGCGGCGGCAGGTGATCGACCTGGCGCTCTTCTACGAGCGGAACAACCTGCTGATCAACGGTGACGCGGGCTGGGTGCCCGGGATCGTCTGGGGCACGATCGTGGACGGCCTCGACCGCATGGCCGACGCCTGCCAGGACCTGTGGCGCGCGGGGGCGCTGGGGGAGACACTGAACTTCCGCCGGGCGTAGCGCATGGGCTCGCGCCGGGTGCGGGCCGTCGGCGCGCGCCGGGTGCCGGGCCTCGGCTTGTGCCCGGCGCGGGCGCTCGGCTTGTGGCAGGCGCGGCGCATGGACCGGGCCCGGGGCGGCTTCCGCCCCGGGCCCGGGCCCCGCACCGGCAACCGGGCCCGGCCCCAGCATCGGCAATGGGCCTTACGTCGTCAGCACCCGCAACGGGCCTTACGCCGCCGGCGGGCGCACCCCGTCCGCCAGCCCCGCCTCGAACAGCGCGTGCGCCGCGCGCAGCACGAGCGCGTCCGCGTGGCGCGCGCCCACCAGCTGCACCCCGATCGGCAGGCCCGCGCCGCTGAGGCCGCACGGCACCGACGCCGCGGGCTGCTGGGTCAGGTTGAACGGGTAGGTGAACGGCGTCCAGCCGGTCCACCGGGTGTGCTCCGACCCCTTGGGCACCTCCACCCCCGCCTCGAACGCGGTGATCGGCAGCGCGGGGGTGACCAGCAGGTCGTACGCGGAGTGGAACCGTCCCATGGCGTGACCGAGGGCCATCCGCACATCCACGGCCGCCAGATAGTCCAGCGCGCTGTACGACGCCCCCTGGGCGCAGATCTCGCGCAGCCCCGGGTCCAGCAGCTCCCAGTCCTCCTGCCCCAGTGGCTGCACCACCCGGGCCGCGCCGCTGAACCACAGCGTGTGGAACGCCTCCACCGGGTCCTCGAACCCGGGGTCGATCTCCTCGACCACCGCGCCCAGCTCCGCCAGCAGATCCACCGCCCGCCGCACCGACGCGGCCACCTCCGGATCGACCACGGCCGCGCCGCCGAGCGCGGGACTGTAGGCGACCCGCAGGCCGTCCACCCCGCCCCCGCCGGCGGTGAGCGCCTCCCGGAAGCCGCCCTCGGCGGGCCCCAGCTGGGACCAGTCGCGCCAGTCCGGACCGGAGATCACATCCATCAGCAGCGCCGCGTCGGCCGCGTCCCGGGTCATCGGCCCCACATGGGCCAGGGTGCCGAACGCGCTCGCCGGATAGAGCGGAACCCTCCCATAGGTGGGTTTCAGCGCGAAGACGCCGCAGAAGGCCGCCGGGATGCGGACCGAGCCCCCGCCGTCCGTCCCCAGGCTCAGCGGACCCGCGCCCAGCGCGACCGAGGCCGCGCTGCCGCCACTGGAGCCGCCCGCGGTCCGCCGGGGGTCGTACGGATTGCCGGTGACCCCGTGGACCGGGCTGTCGGTGACGCCCTTCCAGCCGAACTCCGGGGTCGTGGTCTTGCCCACGAACACCGCGCCGTGCTCGCGCAGCCGCGCCACCGAGGGCGCGTCCTCGTCCCACGCCCCGCCCTCGGGCCGTACGGTCCGCGAACCGCGCAGGGTGGGGGCGCCGCGCTGCAACAGGATGTCCTTCACCGACACCGGGACGCCGTCCACCAGGCCCACCGGGGCCCCGCGCCGCCACCGCTCGGCGGACTCCTCCGCCTGCCGCAGCGCGCCCTCGGCGTCCACCCGGGTGAAGGCGTTCACCTCCGGCTGAATCTGCTCGATCCGGTGGAGGACGGCACGGGTCGCCTCGACGGGGGAGAGCTCGCCGGAGGCATAGCGCTCGACGAGTTGAACGGCTGTCAGGTCGTGAATATCGGTCATCCGGCTCTCCGTTCAGGTCCTGCGATCAGTCCACCGGTACGTACCCGAGGCGTTTGTCGACGATGTTGAGCAGTGGTTCGCCCGCGCACCAGCGCTCGTAGTTGTCCTGGAACTGGTCGGCCAGATGGTCGCGCCACCCGACCGTGTCGCCGCTCATATGGGGCGAGACGAACAGTCCGGGCACGTCCCACAGGGGATCGTCCGAGGCCAGCGGCTCGTGTTCGAAGACGTCCAGGGCCGCGCCGGCGATCCGCCGGGCGACCAGGGCCGCCGTAAGGTCCTTCTCGACGACCAGGGGGCCGCGGCCGACGTTGATGAACCGGGCGGAGGGCTTCATCCGGTCGAAGACGGTGCGGTCGAACATGCCGCGGTTGGCGTCGGTGAGCGGCGCCGCGCTCACCACCCAGTCGGCCGACGGAAGCAGCTCGGGCAGCTCGTCGCCGCCGCGCACGCCCTGCCGGGCGGTGCGGCCCACCAGGTCGACCACGACGCCGAGCGCGGCCAGCGTGGCGCCGATCGCCCGGCCGATGGGACCCGCGCCCACGACCACGGCGCGCGTTCCGGCCAGCCGCATGGTCTCGCGGTGCTGCCAGCGTCGCTGCCGCTGCAGCTCCCAGGTTCCGTGGAAGTCCTTGGCCATGGCGATCACCAGACCGGCCACGTACTCCGCGATCGGCTGCTCGAAGACTCCTCGAGCATTGGTCAATACGGTGTCGGACGCGACGAGTTCGGGACAGAGCAGCCGGTCCACCCCCGCGCTCGCGGTATGGACCCACGCCGGCCTGGGGCCCTCGCCGGGCCAGGCGTCGCGGACCGCGTCGGAGGTGAAGTCCCACACCAGGAGCACATCCGCGGTGGGGAGCGCCTGGGGCAGCGAATTCTCGTCACAGACGAGCACCTTGGCCCGGCCGGCCACTCGGTCCAGGTGGACCGGCGGCTGGTCGCCGAAGACGACAACTGTGCTTTCGGACATAGGCGGGAAACCGTTTCGAAACGTGGATGGGTTTGCCTGGAGAGGGAGGGGGCAGGCGCCTCAGTTTGAGGATTGACCACGCTAGGCAGCGGAAACTACCGTCGTCAACAACGGCTTCTGTCCCGGCGTCCCCGGCATCAGGCCGGCTCTCTCCATCCAAATCTCTGGCCAATGGTCCAGTCCCTCCGTTTCCGTATTGGGGCTCGCTTTGGACGTCTCTTTTCTGGGTGGCCCACAGCCGCAGCGCGGCGTGGGTGTGGTGGCACCGTTCGACTTCGCACTCGACCGTGAGCTGTGGCGCTGGGTGCCGGACGAGGTATCCCTCCACCTCACCCGTACCCCGTTCGTACCCGTCGAGGTGAGCCTCGACCTGGCGCGGCTCGTCAGTGAGCACGAGACCTTGCACGACGCGGTGCAGGCGCTGGCCGCCGTCGCACCGGAAGTGGTGGCGTACGCGTGCACCTCGGGCAGCTTCGTCGGCGGTGTGGCCGGGGAGCGCGCGATGTGCGCGGCCATGTCCCAGGCGGGTGAGATCCCGTCGCTGACCACCTCGGGCGCGCTGCTGGAGGCGCTGCGGGAGATCGGCGCCCGGCGGATCGCGGTGGTGACGCCGTACACCCGGTCGGTCACCGACTCGCTGGAGGAGTATCTGGCCGAGGGCGGGATGACCGTCACCGGGCGGGCGTATCTCGGACTGACCCGGCACATCTGGAAGGTGCCGTACCGCGATGTGGTCGACATGGCCCGGCAGGCGGTCGTCGGGGCCACCGACGCGCTCTTCATCAGCTGCACCAATCTGCCGACCTACGACGTGATCCCGCAGCTGGAGGCGGAGCTGCGGATGCCCGTGCTGTCCGCGAACCAGGTCACCATGTGGGCGGCGCTGCGGGCGATCGGCGCCCAGGCCGTGGGGCCGTACCAGGCGCTGCTGGACCCGGTGGCCCGGTCCGGTCCGGCGGGGATGTCGGTGTCGCCGAGCGGCCCGTTCCCGGTGACGGACCCGGTCGTCGAGTCGATGCTCGGGGCCGTGGAGGCGGTCGAGTCCGTGGTGGACGAGCCGGAGGCGGCGCTGGCCGGGGCGGCCTCGCCGGGACCGGACGGCGACCCGGCCGACGGGCTCGACCCGGGCTTCGGCACCGGCCTCGGCGAGGGCCCCTACCTGGACGATTCCGGAGGCCCGGCCGCGGGGTGAGACGGCGGCCCGGCGTGATGTGACGTGCGGTGAAGGGCGGCCCGCCCCGGTGCGCGAGGGGGCGGGCGCCCCGGCGTGGCCGGGCCCGCCCCGGCGTGGCCGGGAAGCCTGCCCGGGTGGGACGGGCAGGCCCGTCACCTACGCGAGGGAGGCTGTCCGGCGGGTGGGAACCCGCCGGGCGTCCGCGGTGTAGGAGAAGTGACAGCAGTGCAGCGGCGGCGCTCGCGGGGGCCGCCAGTCAAGGAGGCAGTCATGGTGGACTCGACGCACCCGGCCCCGGACACGGTGGGCTTTCTCTACCCCGGATACTCCGCGGAGGACGAATACCCGCGCCTGGAGGGCATGCTCGGCGGCGACAGCGGCGACATCCGGCTTCCGCTGGTCCACACCGACATCGGTGAGGACGCCCATCGGGTGGACGCCCTGCTGGAGATGGGGTCGGCGGCCCGCCTCGCGGCCGGGGTCGCCGAGCTCGCCGAGCGCGGTGCCCGAGCCGTGGTCTGGGCGTGCACCAGCGCCAGCTTCGTCTTCGGCTGGGAGGGCGCCAAGGAGCAGGCGCGCGAGCTGAGCGAGACGGCCGGGATGCCCGCCTCCAGCACCTCCTTCGCCTTCGCCCACGCGGTGCAGGCGCTCGGCGCCGACCGGGTGGCCATCGCCGCCACCTACCCGGATGATGTCGCCGACTACTTCCGGGCATTTTTGAAGGCGGCCGGCGCCGAGGTGGTCTCGATGCGCGGCAGCGGGATCATCACGGCCGCGGAGGTCGGCACCTGGGGCCGGGAGGAGGTGCTGGAGCTGGGCCGCGCCGGGGACCACCCCGAGGCCCAGGCGGTGCTCCTGCCGGACACCGCCCTGCACACCGCCGCCTGGATTCCGGATCTGGAGGCGGAGCTGGGCAAGCCGGTGCTCACGGCCAACCAGGTCACGGTCTGGGAGGGGCTGCGGCTGCTGGGCCGTGATCCGGTCCATGACCGGCTGGGCACGCTCTTCGCCCGGAGCGGCGGATAGCGCGGCGGGTGGCGCGGCCGCGGGCGGGCGCGCCGAAGGGCCCGGGGAGCCGGTGACGGGAAGCTGAATCCCGGCGAAATTCCATGGTGCTCTTTCGCCATCAGGGCATTCCGCTTATCAGACTGCGCCTAGCATGCAGCCGTGCGTCGCCAACATCTCTCCCCGGTCCCGCCGGCACGTCATCTGCTGGTCGCCGGTGCGGTGACGGTGGCCACGGCCGTCGGAATCGGCGCGCTGGCGGTCGGCGGAGGCTCCTCGGGCGGCTCTCGTGCGCACCCCTCCGCGAGCGGAAGCCCGGTCACCAAGGCATCGGACGGGCTGCGGCACACCTCCATCGAGGTGTCCGAGGGCGGCTGCGGGCGTGGCTGGACCGGTGCCACCCGTGGCAAGCAGGTCTTCGATCTGCGGAACACCTCCAGCAGACCGGCCGAGGTCTATCTCACCAATCCGGCGAACGGCGCCGTCTACGGAGAGGTGGAGGGACTGGGCCCAGGCACCAGCAGACCGCTGAGCGTCACGCTCGGCGGGGGTTCCTACGCCTTCGTCTGCCTGCCCGAGGACGCGGACGCGGTCACCGGGCCCACCGTCACCGTGTCCGGACCGGCGCGGGGCGGTGGACCGGCCGCGGTCCCGGTCAGCCAGCAGGATCTGATCCCGCCCACCATCGCCTACCAGAAGTGGGTGGCGGGCCGGATGGACGAGCTGGTGCGGCGCACGGACGCGCTGCGCTCGGCCATCCACTGCGGTGACCTGACCACGGCCCGTGCGGCCTGGCTGCCCGCCCATCTGGTGTACGAGCGGATGGGCGCCGCCTATGGCACCTTCGGCGACGCCGACGGGTCGATCAACGGCACCACGGCGGGGCTGACCGACGGGGTCCATGACCCGGACTTCACCGGTTTCCACCGCCTCGAGTACGGCCTGTGGCACGGCGAGTCCGCGAGCTCACTGCGCCCGGTCGCCGACCGGCTCGTCAAGGACGTCCGAGACCTGCGGGACGATTGGCCGCAGGAGCGGATGGACCCGGCCGACCTGGGCCTGCGGGCGCACGAGATCATGGAGAACACCGTGCAGTTCGAGCTGACCGGCCGCACCGACTACGGCAGCGGCACCAATCTGGCCACCGCGCGGGCCAACCTGGACGGCACCCGGGCCGTGCTGCGCCGGCTGGAGCCGTTGCTGAAGCCCCGTGCCCCCTGGCTGCCCGAGCTGGAGAGCGACCTGGACCGCGCCCAGCGGACCCTGGAGCGCTCGCACCACGGCGACCGCTGGACCCCGCTGGACCGACTGGGCCGCACCGGGCGCCAGCGGCTCAACGCGGACACGGGCGCGCTGGTGGAGCGGCTGGCCCAGGTGGCGGCGTTGATGGATGTGCGGAGGACCCGGTGAGCGAGGTGCTGCGCAGGGGCTTTCTGCTGGGCGCCGCCGCGAGCACGGTCGGCGCGGTGGCGGGCGCGGCCGCCGCGGGCACGGCGGTCGCGAAGGAGGACGGGCCGCAGAAGGAGCCCACCCGCGTCTCCTTCCACGGCACCCATCAGGCGGGCATCCTCACCCCGCCCCAGCGGGCCACCGCGATCATCGCCTTCGACACCATGGCCGAGGACCGCGAGGAGCTGGCCGACGCCTTCCGTACGCTCACCGAGCGGTGCCGTTTCCTCACCGCCGGAGGCGCCCCCGACCCGGTCGGGATCACCGCGCCGCCCGCCGACTCCGGCACCCTGGGTCCCGAGGTGGCCGCCGACCGGCTGACCGCGACCGTCGGCGTGGGCGCCTCGCTCTTCGACGAGCGCTACGGACTGCGGGACCGCAAGCCCCGGCGGCTGCGCGCGATGCGCTCCTTCCCTGATGACGATCTCGACCCCGACTGGTGCCATGGCGATCTGAGCCTCCAACTGTGCGCCGACAGCACGGACACGGTGCTGCACGCGCTGCGCGACATCGCCCGGCACACCCGGGGCGCGCTGCAGATCCGCTGGCGTATCGACGGCTTCGTCAGCCCGCCGCGCCCGTCCGGCACCGCGCGCAACCACATGGGGTTCAAGGACGGCACCGCCAATCCGGACACCGGGGACGCCCGGGCGATGGACCGTCTGGTGTGGGTGGGCGCCCACTCCGGGGAGCCCGCCTGGGCGACCGGCGGCAGCTATCAGGTGATCCGGCTGATCCGGATGCTGGTGGAGTTCTGGGACCGGGTGTCGATCAGCGAGCAGGAGCGCATGTTCGGGCGCAGCCGGGACTCCGGCGCCCCGCTGGACGGTCAGCACGAGTTCGACACCCCGCGCTTCGCGCAGGACCCCAAGGGCGACGTCATTCCGCTGGACAGCCATATACGGATGGCCAATCCGCGCACCGCCCGGACCGAGGACCAGCGCATCCTCCGCCGTGCCTACAACTACGACCGGGGCATGGACGGCAATGGCAACTTGGACATGGGACTGCTGTTCTGCTGTTACCAGCAGGACCTCGAGCGCCAGTTCGAGACCGTGCAGAAGCGGCTGGCGGGGGAGCCGCTGGTGGACTACGTCACCCCGTTCGGCGGCGGCTATTTCTTCGCGCTCCCCGGTGTGCGGGACCGCTCCGACTGGCTGGGACGGACCCTTCTGTCCTGATCGTCGCCCCACCTTCCGGTCAAGAACGCCTCAAGAGTTCCTTGGATTCTTCTGACCCTCTATTCACTCGGCCGCCTCCATGGATTCCATCGGAGAGTCCTGCCCGCGGCACAGGATCAGGCGCAGGCGTGAAACGCGAATCATGTGGAGGCATGACATGGGCGGCACGGCAGGATCCGAAGGCGGCCGACGGCGTGGCCGGGCCGCGCGCTGGGGTGCCCTGGCCGGCGCCGCGGCCCTGGCGACGGTGGGCGGGGTGGCCCCCGCATGGGCCGCGCCCGCGAAGGGCGACCACACCGCGACACCGGTGAAGCATGTGGTGGTGATCTTCGACGAGAACATCTCGTTCGACCACTACTTCGGCACCTACCCCAAGGCGGCGAACACGGACGGCACCAGGTTCACGCCGGCCAAGGACACCCCCAAGGACATCGACACCCTGGCGCACGCCGGGCTGCTGGAGAAGAACCCCAATCTCTACAAGCCCAAGCGGCTGCGCAGCGACCAGGCCATGACCTGCGACCAGAACCACTCCTACGGCCCCGAGCAGTACGCCGCCAACGGCGGCAAGGCCGATAAGTTCGTGGAGAACACCGAGGTCAGCAAGTGCACCGGGCTGTTCGGCGAGCCCGGTTTGGTGATGGACTACTACGACGGAAACACCGTCACCGGCCTGTGGAACTACGCCCAGCACTACGCGATGAGCGACCGCTCCTTCAGCTCGGCCTACGGTCCCTCCACCCCCGGAGCGCTGGAGCTGATCTCGGGCCAGACCCATGGCGTGATCTCCACCGACCCCAAGTCCTCCACCGAGAACCCGAAGCAGACCGACAAGCCGGACGCGTACGCGGTGGCCTCGCCGGACGCCAAGGGCGTCGGCACGGTGATCAACGACCCGGACCCGGCCTTCGACGACTGCTCCAACAAGGACCACACCAGCAGCAACGCCCTGGCTCAGCTGAAGGGCCGGAACGTCGGCGATCTGCTCAACGCCAAGGATGTGAGCTGGGGCTGGTTCCAGGGCGGCTTCCGGCCCAGCACCGCCTGGGACGGTGAGCAGGACCACTACGCCAAGTGCTCCGGCACCACCCACAAGAACGTCGGCGGCGCCGCCTCGGTGGACTACAGCCCGCACCACGCGCCGTTCCAGTACTACAAGTCCACTGCCAACCCGCATCACCTCCCGCCGAAGGACGTCCAGGAGATCGGCCACAGCGGCCGGGCCAACCACAACTACGACCTCACCGACTTCGACGCGGCGCTCAAGACGGGCCATCTGCCGTCCGTCAGCTTCCTGAAGGCCGCCGAGTACCAGGACGGCCACGCCGCCTACTCCGACCCGGTCGACGAGCAGCACTTCCTGGTCGAGCAGATCAACGCGATCCAGAAGTCGCCGCAGTGGAAGGACACCGCGATCGTCGTCGCGTACGACGACAGCGACGGCTGGTACGACCACGCCTACGCCAAGCCCCGCAACGGGTCGGCCGACAAGACCACGGGTTCCAATGGCAAGGCCACCGACAGCCCCGCCTGCCAGTCCGCCCCGAAGCCCGCGGGCGGCTACCAGGACCGCTGTGGCCCCGGCCCCCGGCAGCCGCTGCTGGTGATCTCCCCCTTCAGCAAGTCCAACAAGGTCGACCACACCCAGACCGAGCAGACCTCGATCACCCGCTTCATCGAGGACAACTGGCACACCGGCCGGATCGGTGACGCCTCCTTCGACCGCAGGGCGAACACCCTCTCCGGGCTCTTCGACTTCCGCCACCCCAACAACACCCAGGTGCTGCTGAAGTCCGACGGCTCGGTCGCGTCGGTCCACAAGTCCGGTCACTACACGACCTCCGCCCTGGCCGCCCACGCCCCGATCGTGAACGCCGCGGCCGCCGACGCCCTGACCACCCGGCGGCTCGCCGACGGCAAGGGCATCTCCGCCGCCCTGCCCATCGGCCTCACCGCGGGTGTCCTGGTGCTCGGCGGGGCCGGTACGGCGCTGGCCCTCCACCGCCGCCGCACCGCGCGGACCGCGGGCTAGGCCCGTTCCGCGCGAGCGCGCGGCACCGTCGTCGGGTCCGCCGCCGCACCTCCTCCCCAGGTGGCGGCGGGCCCGGCCGTTCACCGGGGGCCGGGGAAAGCCGTTCACCGGTCACCGGGGAACAAGGCCCGGGAATAAAGCGGAGCCTTTCTCCGGTTGAATGTCGGCGGTAGACGTAGAGGCGTGGCGGCGCAGCGCCGCACACGCACCCGACATACGCGCACCGCGCGGTGCGACCAGGGAGGCGGGCCACCGTGGCCGATGAGCAGGACCGGCGAGACGACCAGCGCGACCCCATCCGGGCCCGGCCCCTCGGCAGCGCACCGGTGCCCCTGTCGGTGCTGGACCTCGCGACCGTCGGCAGCGGGGTGACGGCCGCCGAGGCGCTGCGGACCACCACCGAGCTCGCCCGGCTCGCCGAGCGCCGGGGCTTCCAGCGCTTCTGGGTCGCCGAGCACCACTCCATGCCCGGGGTCGCCAGCTCCTCCCCGGCGGTGATCCTCGCCCATCTCGCCGCGCACACCGAGCGGATCCGGCTGGGCTCCGGCGGGGTGATGCTCCCCAACCACGCCCCGCTGGTCATCGCCGAGCAGTTCGGCACCCTGGAGGCGCTCGCCCCCGGCCGGGTGGACCTCGGCCTCGGCCGCGCACCCGGCACCGACGGGGCCACCGCCGCCGCGCTGCGCCGCACCGAGCGGCTGCGCGAGGGCGCCGACGACTTCCCCCAGCAGCTCGCCGAGCTGACCCGCTTCCTCGACGACGACTTCCCCGACGGCCACCGCTACGCCCGTATCCACGCGGTGCCGGGGCCGGTGCAGGGCACCGTGCCCGGCGGGGTCCAGTCCGCCGGCCGGCCGTCGGTCTGGCTGCTGGGCTCGAGCGGGTTCAGCGCCAGGCTCGCCGGGATGCTCGGCCTGCCGTTCTCCTTCGCCCACCACTTCTCCGCGGCCAACACCGTCCCCGCGCTCGACCTCTACCGCGAGACCTTCCGGCCGTCCGCCGTGCTGGACAAGCCGTACGCCTCGATCGGCGTCTCGGCCTTCGCCGCCGAGGACGAGAAGGAGGCCCACCGTCAGGTGCTCACCGGCGCCCTGGCCATGATCCGGCTGCGCACCGGACGCCCCGGCCTGGTGCCGTCGCCCGAGGAGGCCGAGGGGTACGAGTTCAACGAGATCGAGCGCGACTTCATCAACAGCTGGCTCGCCAATGTCGAGTACGGCAGCCCTGACCAGGTCCGCGAGGGGCTCGACGGACTGATCAAGCGCACCGGAGCCGACGAAGTCATGATCACGGCCAATGCCCACGGCCGTGATGCCCGTCTGCGCTCGTACGAGCTGATCGCCGACGCCTACGATCTGCCGACGGCGCGGACGGAGGCGTAGCCCTACGGGGTGTCCGGCGGACCACGCGGCGGAGCCGCATGTCGATGCTGCCCCCTCCCCGCCCCGCCCCTTCCCGCATATCGTCAGGTGTTGGGAAGGGGCGGGGCGGGGAACAGCCCGCCGCAGGCGTCACGATCCGCCCGGCATGCCCTAACCCGGCGCCGGGCAGGCGGTGATCATCGCCTGGATGCGGTCCGGCGGCACCGGACGGGAGTAGAACCACCCCTGTCCCGTATCGCAGCCGATCCGCCTCAGCCGCTCCGCCTGCTCGGCGCTCTCCACGCACTCGGCCGTCACCGTGAGGCCCAGCCGGTGCGCGAGCTGCACCAGCGCCTCGACGATGGTCTCGTCGGCCGGATTCGGATGCTCCTCCGCCCGGAACCCCTGGACGAACGAGCCGTCCAGCTTGAGCGTGGAGACCGGCAGTCGGCTGAGATAGGCGAGGTTGGAGTAGCCCGTCCCGAAGTCGTCGATCGCGATGGCCACCCCCATGTCGCTGAGCGCCTGCAGCGCCTGCAGCGGCCGCCCCGTGGACCCCATCACCGCCGACTCGGTCAGCTCCAGCTGGAGCAGATGCGGCGGCAGCCCGGTCTCCGCCAGGATCGCGGCGACATCGGCCACCAGATCGGAGTCCCACACCTGGCGGACCGCCACATTCACGCTGACCACCAGCGGATGCGGCGGTTCGGCCAGCTGCCAGGCACGGGCCTGGCGGCAGGCGGTGCGCAGCACCCACCGGCCCAGCGGCACGATCGCGCCGTTCTCCTCGGCCAGCGGGATGAACCGGTTCGGCGACAGCCGCCCGAACTGCGGATGGTCCCAGCGCACCAGCGCCTCCACCCCCCGGACCACCCCGTCGCCCAGCCCCACCAGCGGCTGGTAGTCGAGCACGAACTCGTCCCGCTCGACCGCCGGGCGCAGGGTGCTGGACAGCGCCTGCCGGGTCATCCGATGGGCGTTGCGCTCCGGGTCGAAGAGGGTCCAGCGCGCCTTGCCGTCCTCCTTCGCCCAGTACAGCGTGGTGTCCGCGGCCTGCATCAGCCAGGTGGTGTGGGTGCCGGCCGCGGGCCGCTCCACCACGCCGATGCTCGCCGACACCGACAGCCGCTGCCCGCCCACGTCGAACGGTTCCTGAAGGGCGGCCAGCACCGTCCGGGCGAGGTCGCACAGCTGCTCGGTGCCGGTGGAGTTGCGGACCAGCAGGGCGAACTCGTCCCCGCCGAGCCGCGCCACCAGATGGCCCTCGGGCGCCGCGCAGTCGGTGAGCCGCTGGGCGACCGCGCCGAGCAGCCGGTCGCCGACCCGGTGGCCGAGGGTGTCGTTGACCGCCTTGAAGCCGTCCAGGTCGAGATAGCACAGCCCGATCCGGCCGGTGCCCCCGTGGTCGTAGGTGGCCGCCTCCAGCGCCCTGGTCATCCGCTCGAAGAACAGGCTGCGGTTGGGCAGCCGGGTCACCGGGTCGTGCATCTGCAGATGGCGCAGCCGCCCCTGGAGATCCCGCTGGTCGCTGATGTCGGCCATCGACAGCAGCAGACTGCAGCTGTCCGGCGCGGGCTCGACGGTGACCTCGGCCCACAGGGCATGGCCGTCGGAGCGCCGCAGCCGCCGGGTGCGGCGCAGCCGCGCGGCACGGCCGCCGAGGACGTCCCGGTACTCCCGCCAGGTGCGCGGATCCTCGCGCAGATCGGCCAGGTCCGCCGCGCTGCGGGTGATCAGCAGGCCTGGATCGGTGCCGAGCAGGGCGCCGAGCGCGGGGTTGGCGTCGAGCACCCTGCCCTCGCGGTCGACGACGGCCATGGCGAGGCGCGCCACATTGAAGGCGGCGCGGTAGTCGCCGGGCGCGGGGCCGGTCGGGGGACCGGCGGTATGCCCGGTGGTGGGCCCGGCGGTATGCCCCGCCGTGGGCCCGGTGGTATGCCCCGTTGGGTGCCCCGCGCCCGGGGGCGCGCCGGGGCCCGGGGGCGTGCCCAGGACCGACGGCGCGCCGGGGGCCGGACGGGGTGCGCCGGGGTCCTCCGTGACCGGAAGGACGCTCGGCATGGCCTCACGCTCTGTGATCGTCGGCAGTGTCGCGCCCGGGGCGCGTCCCTGCCCGTCGGGGGTTCCGCTCACCGCTCGCTCCCGCGTGGCGTTTGTTGTTTCCAAGTTGTTCGTACACATCTTGTGCATGTCTCACACCGGGTGCCGGGCCGACCGTAAGTGCCTGCCTGAAGGGGGATTCCCCGCTGGAAATGTGCCGATCATAGGGGCTCGTGCTCCGGGCGTTCCATCGATGTCATCGCGCTCACCGCCGCCTTGACAATGTGTTTGGTCGTATCTGTTCGACTCTGCGCGGGCCAACGGCCGCTCTGACCGATTGTGACCGTCTGTTACGTACCCGGATCGCGGCCTCTTCACTCGACCAGCCCAACTCAACAGGGCGTACCCCGCCAATTCACCTCAGGGTGGAGTGGGTGTTCCGACTACGCCCGGGAGGTCGACATGGTGCGTCTTCCTCAGGTACCCGAGGGGGTGCACCGGCAGCCCCGGCTGCGTCGGGCCGGAGCCCTGCTCACCTCGCTGAGCGCGCTCATCGCGACCACCGTGGTGGCGGGCCCCGCCGTCGCGGCCGGCCCCGGCGGCCCCTGTGACCTGGAACGCACCGATGCCCACCACTCGGAGGGCGTGGACACCTGGAACCCCCGCTATCCGCGCCCGGTACGCCGCCTGGACGCGGCGATGGTCTTCCTGTCCTTCCCGGACGCGCGGCCCCGGGTGACCCCCGCCCAGCTGGCCGCCGACCACATCCCCGCGACCCCCAATTTCTTCAAACGGGCCTCCTACGGAAAGTTCCGTTTACGGGTGCATCCGCTGCGGCGCTGGATCGCCATGCCCCAGCGCTCCACCGCGTACGCCATACAGCGCGACTGGAACGCCCAGCGCCGCGCCGCCTATCTGCGCGACGCCATCGCGGCCGCCGATCCGCACCTCGACTTCGCCCGCTACGACCTCGTCTATCTGGTCGCCGACCCCGACGCCCCCGGTGTGGACGCCGACGCGACGAAAGTGGTCAACTTCGAAAAGCCACTGCGCGCGGACGGTGTCGACCTGCGCCGACTGGTCACCGTTTTCGAGCACCATCCGCCGGACCGCAATGTGCTGGCCCATGAGACCGGGCATGTCTTCGACCTGCCCGACCTCTACCACCGGCCGAAGGACACCGACGGCAACGCCGAATGGGACACCTACGTCGGCGACTGGGACCTGATGGGAAGCCAGTTCGGCATGGCACCCGATCCGTTCGGCTGGCACAAGTGGAAGCTCGGCTGGCTCGGCGCGCGCCAGGTGGCCTGCGACCGCGCCACCGGACCTCGCCGGTACACCCTCCAGCCCCTCGCCGCCCCCATCGGGCGCGGCCGGTCCGGCGCCGACACCCGCACCCGGCTGGTCGTGGTCCGCACCGGGCCCACCACCGCGCTGGCCATCGAGGCGCGCGGCGGCAGCGGCAACGACGCGGGCACCTGCACCGAGGGTGTGCTGGTCTACCGCGTCCGCAACGACAAGGCGTCGGGCGACGGCCCCGTACAGGTGCTGGACGGCCACCCCGCCACCTCCGCCTGCTGGAACGAGTCGGTCTACCCCGAACTCGCCGACGCCCCGCTCGGCGTCGGGGACAGCATGTCGGTCAAGGAGGACGCCGTACGGATCACGGTGGCGGGCCGCGCCGCCGACGGGGGCTGGACCGTCCGGGTCAACCGCAGGGCGCGTTGATGACGACTGATGACGGGGGTGCGACGGCCCGGCGGGCCGCCGCCGGACCCGCGCCGATGCGGCAGGTCGGGCCGCTGCCGGACCCCCGCCGAGGACCGGGGCGCGCTCCTCACCGTTGATCAAGTCGGCTTCGAGGTGGCGCTTCGAGACTGTGGGCCCCTTTCCGACGTCGGGCGCCCGGGAGTTGAGAATGCCGCGATACGCGAATCTGTCCGAGGCCCTGAAGGAACGGGCCCTCCGGTGCCCCGACGGCACGGCGCTCGCCCACCCCGCCGCCGATGGCACCGAACACCGCGTGTCCTACGCCGCGCTCGACGCCCGCGCCGACGCCGTGGCCGCCTGGCTGCGCGCCCGCGACGCCGTCGGCCGCCGGGTGCTGCTCGCCATGGACCCCGGTCCGTGCGCCGCGGTGGCGTTGCTCGGCTGTCTGTACGCGGGGGCCGTCGCGGTACCCGTGCCCGCGCCGTCCGCCTCCCGGACCGATGCCGAGCGCACCGCCTCGATCGTCCGGGACGCCGCCGTGGACCTCGTCCTCACCGAGACCGCCCACGCCACCGAGACCTCCCGCCGGCTCTCCCGAATCGGCCGCGCCGGTCTGACCTGCCTCGCCGTCGACGGACTCCGCCCCGACGCGGGCGCCGACGCGCCCCGGCAACCCCTCCGCACCACCGCCGACAGTCTCGCGCTGCTCGCCTACGACTCCGGGCCCGCCACCGCCCCCCGCGGCGCCCTGCTGACGCATGGCAACCTTACGGCGGCCATGGCCGGGCTGCGGCGGACGCTCGGCACCGACCGCCGCTCCCGGGTCGGTGGCTGGCTGCCCCGCCGCCACACCCCCGGGCTGATCGGGCAGGTGCTGCACCCCTTATGGCTCGGCGCCACCGCCGTGACACTTCCGGCGGAGCCGTACCGCACCGATCCGCTCGGCTGGCTGCGCGCCATCAGCCGCCACGGCATCACCGAAACCCTCGCGCCCGACATCCTCCACGCCCGCTGCGCCGCCCTCCTCGGCGACGAGCCACCGGCCGGGCTCGACCTCTCCCGCTGGCGGACCGCGCTGAACGCCGGGGAGCCCGTCTCGACCGGGACGATGGCCGCCTTCCCCCACCGCTGCGCCCCGCTGGGCCTGCGCCCGGGCACCCTGGTGGCCGGGTACGTCCCGGCCGAGGGGGCGCCGGTGCCGCTGGCCACGGGGCGCACACCGGTGCCGGGCGCCGACTTCGCCGTCGTGGACCCGCTGACCGGGCGCCGGCTGCCGGACGGGGCGCCCGGGGAGATCTGGGTGCGCGGCCCCGCCGTGGCCACCGGCCACTGGGGCGGTCCGTCGGACACCGCGCTGCTGTTCGCCGCCCGCGTCACCGAGGGTCCCGGCGGCTTCCTGCGCACCGGCGATCTCGGCCTTACGGTCAACGGCCGGCTCCGGATGACCGGCCGGGTCCGTGACGCCCTCCTGGTGGACGGCCACACCCTGCACCCCCAGGACGTGGAGCGCGAACTGCTGGGCTGCGCGAAGGCGCTGGGATCGGCCCGGGTGTTCTGCGCCGGACCCGGCGCGGGGGCGCTGGTGGTCGTCCAGGAGGTCGTCCGTACGGCGGGCGGGGCGCGCACCGGGCTGCCCCGGCTGGCGGCCCGGATCCGCGCCCTGATCGCGGAGGAGTTCGGGGTCGAGACCGGCGCGCTGCTGCTGGTGCGCCCCGGCACCGTGCGCGGGGCGGGAACCGCCAAGGTACGGCGCGCCCTGCTGCGCGAGCGCTATCTGCGGGGTGAAGTGCGCGCGCTGCACGCCGAGTTCGGGCCGGGGGTCGGTGAGCCCTGTCGGGGTGGTGCGGCGTGAAAAGGGGGCGCGCGGTCGCGTTCGCGCTACGGGATGGGCGTTCGACGGGCGTATTTCCCCGCGAATCGATGGAATGGCCGAGAGGGCGGGGGAATAATTCCCATGCGGGGTGAGGCCGGGCGGGGAAAGCAGGGGGCGGCATGGTCAGGGTGCTGATCGCGGAAGACATGCATATGTTGCGCAAGGCACTGGTCGCCCTGCTGGAATTCGAACCGGATATCGATGTGGTGGCCGAATTCTCCAACGGCGCCGAAATCCTGCCGCGCGCCCGGGAACTCCGCCCGGACGTCGCCGTGCTCGACATCGATCTGCCGGGCGTGGACGGGCTCACCGCCGCGGCCGAGTTGAGCACCGCCGTCCCCGAATGCCGCACCATGATGCTCACCAGCCTCGGCCGCCCCGGAAATCTGCGCCGGGCGCTGGCCGCCCATGTCTCCGGCTTTCTGCTGAAGGACAGCAGCCCGGACAAGCTGAGCGAGGCCATCCGCGCCGTCGCCAAGGGCGAGCGGGTGATCGATCCCCAGCTGGCGCTGGCCGCCCTGGACGACGGCCCACAGCCGCTGACCCCACGGGAGCTGGAGGTCCTGCGGTTCGCCGCGAAGGGCGAGGACTCCGGGCAGATCGCGGCCAAGCTGTTTCTGTCGGTGGGCACGGTGCGCAACTATCTGACGTCCGCCGTGACCAAGCTGGACGCCCGCAACCGGGTGGACGCCATCCGGATCGCCCGCGAGGCGGGCTGGCTGTAAGGCGGCGTACGGCGTCCCCGCGCGCTGGCCAGGCCGTCAGGGGTTCCGTTACGCGGTCAGGGGCCGTTACGCCGTCAGGGATCCCGTTCACCGGCAGGGCCAGTCACGCCGTTGGGCCCCAGGGTCCCGTCACGCCGTCACCGTCGGCCCCGGGCCGTACTCCCGGCCGCTCCGCGGCGGCGCGTCCACGGACACATCCAGCTCCGCCCGTAACTCGAACCAGCCGTCCGACCGTACGCCCGCGCACAGCCGCCCACCGAGGTTCTCCACCCGCACCCGGAGGTTGCCGATGCCGCTGCCGCCGTCCGAACTGTCGGCGCGCAGGATCGTGGACGGCCGGCCCACCCCGTCGTTGACGAGCGTCAGCGACACCCGCCGCCCGCTGCGCCGCGCCTCGACCGCGCAGTGGTCGGCCTTGCTGTGGCGCAGCACATTGGTCAGCCCCTCGCGCAACACGCTCGCCAGCACCGTGTCCACCAGCTCCGGCAGCGGTCCGCAGTCGATCTCGGCCGTGGCGCTGATGCCCGCCGCGGCCAGCATCGAACGGGCCGTCGCCGCCTCCGCCGACAGCGACATCTTGCGATAGCCGCTGGCCACGGCCCGTACGTCGGCGAGGGCCTGACGGGAGGTCTGCAGGATCTCCGAGAGCTCCTGCTGGGCGCGGGAGTTCTGCCGGGGCACCAGCCGGTGCACCAGCTCGCATTTGAGGGTGATCGTGGACAGGCTGTAGCCCAGCAGATCGTGCACGTCCCGGGAGAACCGCAGCCGCTCCTGGGCGACCGCCAGCCGGGCCAGCTCCGCCCGGGACCGGGACACCTCGGCGACCAGCCCGGACAGCCGCGAGAGCCCGAAGACCACCAGCCCGGTCAGCGCGGTGGAGACCGTGGTGTACGCGACCTGACCCCAGCCGAATCCCACCTGGAACAGCAGCACGTCCGTGCACAGCAGGATGGCCGCGAACGCGGGCCACGCCAGCGCCGGGACCAGCACCAGCAGCGAGGAGCCGGCCAGGAAGCCCGGCATGCCCAGCCAGGCGTGCTTGAAGATGGCGAAGGGGGCGAAGGTCAGCACCGTCTGGAGGGTCAGCGTCCAGCGCCGCGCACCGCTGAGCCGGGGCGCGAGGCCGGGGAAGGAGTGCAGCATCTGGAGGCAGAGCAGCATGGTCATCGGCAGCAGCGCGAGACCGAGCATCGCCGCGTCGACGGACCTGCCCGAACGATTGCCGTCGACCACATAGGTGACGGCCACGGCGAAGTACCCCACCAGCACGAGGACCGTGATGACCACGGCCAGACGCGGCGCCAGACCGTCCTGGTGGCGCGGTGGATGGTTGCCGGCATCGTCGGGCAAGAGGCTCCCCTGCACTCGTCCTCCGGATGGTCGGGCCGGATTGGGTGGCTTGCCCGAGAGTATCCGATCTTCACCTGGGGTGGAGAGGCCCTGTGGAAGGCTCATGCTGTACGCAGAGTTACCGGATATCACGGGGGATCACAGGAAAAACGGAATCGGGTTGAGGTCCGCGTAGCGCGTGGGCCCCGGCAGCCGGCCGAGCGCCACGGGGGCGTCGAAGAGCCGGCCGGGCGCGAACCGGGCCCAGTGCGGGCGCATTCCGGGCACCAGCACCTTGGCCACCGGCAGTCCCACATCCGGCCGGGTCTGGTCCAGCACCAGCAGTTCCATCCCCCGTCCGCGCACCAACTCCCTCACGGCGGCCAGCGCACCGCCCTCCGGGGGCTCCGGGGGGCCGGATATCCCCGGGGGCATTACGGCCGCCGGATCGGGGGCCAGATAGGGGTGGCCGGCGAGGGTCGCGGTACGGAACCAGCGCAGCGCCTCGGGCTCGGCGGCGCCGTAACCCCCGCCGTCGGCACGGGCCTCGACCACCGCCGGAAGCATCTGGTTCAGCTCGGCGAAGGCGTGGCACAGCGCGGTGCGCCGGTCGAAGTGGGCGCCGAAGCCGAAGGTGATGTCCTCGGCGGGCTTGTCGAGGCGCCGGGAGAGCGCGGCGACCACCGGTATGCCGAAGTCCGCGGTGAGGTCCAGGGCCCACACCTCGCGCCGCACGCCCCGGTGGGCGGCGCGCACTTCGGCCAGCCACGGGTCGTCGAAGGCGTCCAGGGCCACGGCGGGCTGCCGGGTGCGGTTGTACCACCACAGGGCGACCGCGTCCCGCTCCACGAGCTCCAGGAAGCCCCGTACGACGGCGTCGGCCAGGGTGCCGCCCGCCGCCGCGCCGTTGGAGTCCGCCCGGCAGCAGCGGTGGCCCGGGGGCTGCGGGGCGCCGTAGTAGAGCAGCGCGGTGGGCAGCAGCCGGTGGCGCTCGGTGGTGAGCGACCACACCGGGGTCCAGTCCAGCTCCGCGCCCTCGTCGAACGGATCCTGGACGCGGTGGCGCGCGGGGAGGGCGGGATCCCGGAACTGGCGCGGGTCGAAGAGCTGGACGGTGTCCGGGTGCACCGCGTCGTCCGGGCGCAGATCGCGGTAGCGGGCGCGCTGACGCGGCTCGTCCCCCTGGAAATGGCCGCTGTAGTGCTCCAGGGCCTCGCACAGCGCGCTCGCCCGCGCCTGTTCGGCCGTGCGGCCCTTACCGTGGGCGGCGGCCCGCAGGCCGGCCCTTACGGCGTCCAGGCCGCTGTGGGGGCCCGCTCCGGCGTACGAAGGGTGGCGGGCGTGGAAGCAGTTGAGGACGGCGGGGCCGCGCGGATCGCGCCGGATCTCGGTGACCAGCCCGGTGACGGGGTCCACCAGATGTCCGTAGCGCTCCATGATCCCGCGCGCGGAGGTGTCGGTGGCGGTCTCGGCCAGTGGCGCCCGTGGTGAGGGCAGCGACAGGGGCGCCCGTATGCGGGCCGCGACCAGCGCCGGATCGCCGCAGCCCGCGCACTGCGGACGGCGGGAGAGCGGATGGCGGTCCACGGTGGCGGTGAGGCTGTCCAGGGTGCGCAGCTCCCGCTGGCCCGGATGCCGGTACCCGGCCAGCCACTTGGCGGCCTCCAGAGCGGCGAGCTGGAGCGCGGCGGCGCGGCTCGCGGGCAGGGAGGCGGGTGGTCGCGGCACCGGTCCGGGGCGGCCGAGCCGGCGCTGGAGATACGCCTCGGCCTGCCGTCCGCGCCACAGCCGGTCCGCCAGACAGACCCAGCACGGAGCGTCGGGGGCGCCGAGGAACGGGCCCAGCCACGTCTGGGTGCCCACCGGTTTGACGGGCAGCCAGCGGCGGCCGGCGGCGCGGTGCGCGGCGTCCACGGCGGCGAGCCGCGGATCGAGGTAGTCATCGCACACCACAAGGGTGAGTTCTGCGGCGTCATGTTGACGAATGGCGATTTGACATATCTCTCGCCGAGGACTATTTGCCCCCGAGGTCGTCGGATCGCCGTCCGCCGCCTCCGCGTTCACGGACCTCGGGTCCGCCGGCTCGCCGTCCACCGTCCTCAGCCCCGCGACGCGCAGCGCCCGGACCACCTCGTCCGGGTCGGTCGAGCCGAGCACCAGCGGGGCCACGGCGGGGCGGGCGGACGCGGGCACGGGGGCCGGGGCGGAGCCGCCCGTGCCCAGCCCGGCCAGCTCCCAGTACGCCTCCTCGGGCGTCCAGGCGCGCTCCCGCTCGGAGACCAGCCCGGCCGCGCGGAGACGGGCGATGACGCGCTCGGCCTGCCCGGCCGGGACCGCGCCGGGCGGGCCCGCGGCGCGGCCGGGCGCGGCGGCCTCGGTGAGGATGTGGGCGAGGTCCCGCGACCCGTCGAGCAGCGGTGCCAGCGCGGCGATCGCGTGCCCGAGCAGCGCCGTGACCCCGTGCTCGGAGACGAGATAGACGGCCTCGCCGGGCACCGGCTCGACCCGCAGATGTGGTGTGAAGCCCAGTTCGCCGGTCATTGCCCGGGCCCGGTCATTCGGCGCCGACGGTGCAGATGCAGATGCCGGGCGCGGGGATGGGCCAGGCGGTGTCGGAGAGGTCCTCGATGACCAGGTCGTCGTCCTCGGCGGGCTTGGCGCGCTCGGCGATCTGGACGACCTCGGTGACCTCGGTGTTCTCGGCGGGATGAGCCAGGACGGCGGGGCTCGTGGACTCATATGGGACGGGCGTATCGGTCATCGCGGACTCTCTCATCGCCAGGGGTGTGAATTTGTCATGGTGCGGGGCTCTGGAACTCATATCGAGCTCGGTACTCCGGCACTGGCCGCACAGGCCGCCCACAAGCGAGGCTCTTAGATGCCTCGGTGGCAGGGCCGCGCGGCCAGGAGGCACTTGACGGACCGTTGACGGAGGTACACGACCATGGACATCAAGGTGTTGGGGCCGCTGAGCGTCGAGGCGTGCGGTCAGTCGATCGTGCCCAGCGCGGGCAAGCCGCGCCAGATCCTTGCACTGCTTTCCGTCTACGCCAACCAGATGCTCCCGGTGCCCACTCTTATGGAGGAAATCTGGGGCACGCAGATGCCGCGCAGCGCGCTCACCACTTTGCAGACCTACATCCTGCAGCTGCGCCGCAGGCTGGCCGCTGCTTATGGCCCACAGGCCCCGCAGGCTTCCAAGGATGTGCTCGCCACGCGATACGGCGGATATGTGCTGGAGGCCCAGCCGGGCGCGGTGGACATCCATGAGTACGACCGGCTGGTGGCCGCGGGGCGGGACGCGCTGGACGCCGGGGACGATGTCCAGGCGTCCCTGCTGCTGCGCGAGGCGCTGGCCGTCTGGCGCGGCCCCGCGCTGGTGGATGTGAAGGTCGGGCCGGTCCTGGAGATCGAGCTGGCCCGTCTGGAGGAGAGTCGGCTCGGCGTCCTGGAGCGCCGTATCGAGGCCGATCTGCGGCTGGGCCGCCATGCCGAGCTGCTCACGGAGCTCACCGAACTGACCGCCCGTCATCCGCTGCACGAGGGGCTGCACGCCCAGTGCATGGCCGCGCTCTACCGTGCGGGCCGCCCCTGGCAGGCGCTGGAGGTCTACCAGGGGCTGCGCGCCAGACTGGTGGAGGACCTCGGGCTGGAGCCGTCGCCGCGGCTGCAGAAGCTCCAGCAGGCGGTGCTCGCCTCTGACCCGGCCCTCGATCTGGACCTGGACGGCCACTGGCGCCGCCCGGTGCTCGACCTGTTCGCCGCATAGCCCCCGGCCAACGGCCCCCCAGCCCTTAGCCCCCAGCCCCCAGCCCCCAGCCCCCGCAGAGCGGTTCCCCGAGCCCCCGAGCTCCCCGACATCCCCGATAACGCCCCGTCCTCGTCCGGAGTCCCGTAGATCCCGTAGATCCCGTACCAGCCGTCCCCGTCCGGCGAACCCTTCCCCCCAATACGCCCGGCGCCGCCCTTCAGCCGGGCCTGCTACGGCTCCGCTGCCCGATCCCCCCGCGCGGGCAAGCGGAGCCGTAGCGCGTCCAGGGGCTGTCACAGGCGCCCGATGCCCGATGCCCATGGCCTGAGCCCTGGACCCTGAGCCCGACCAGCAGGAGGCGCGATGATGCGCGAGATCGACACCGATGTGTGCGTGGTCGGGGGCGGCCCGGCCGGTCTGGTGCTGGCGCTGCTGATGCTGCGGTCGGGGGCTCGGGTGACCGTGGTGGAGTGCGCCCGAGCGCATCAGCGCGTGGTCCGCGGCGAAATACTCCAGCCCGGCGCGATGGAGTTGTTGGACGCGCTCGATGTGCTCGCCGGCGCCCGCGCCCGCGGCGCCCATGAGCACCACCGGTTTCTGGTGATCGAGGGCGAGCGGGTGCTGCTGGAGGCCGACTACCGGCTGCTTCCGGCCCCGTACGACCACCTGCTGAGCGTGGTGCGCCCCCATCTGCTGGATGAGCTTCTCGCCCGCTGCCGCCGCTCGCCCGGCTTCCGCTATCTGCCCGGACGGCGGGCCGGGGCGCTGCTGCGGCGGGAGGGGCGGATCGCCGGGGTCATCGCCGAAGGCGCGCCGGGCCGCTGTGCCGTACGGGCCCGGGTCGTCGTCGGCGCGGACGGCCGGTTCTCGCGGATCCGGCGGCTGGCGGGCATCGGGGCGGGCCGCGCCGACGCGTTCGCCCAGGATGTGCTGTGGTGCACCCTCAGCGCGCCCCCGGAAGAGCCGCCGGTCCGCGATGTGCGGGTGTACCGCACCGGCGGCGGCCCGGTGCTGGTCTACGGCTCCTGGCCGAACCGGATCCAGCTCGGCTGGACCCTGCCGCACCGGCGCTACGGCCAGATCGCCGCCCTCGGCATCGACCATGTCAAGGAGCGGCTGATGCGTGCCGTGCCGCGGTACGCCACGCTGATCCGCGATCAGCTCCGCACCCCCGCCGACCTCGGTGTGCTCGATGTCTTCTCCGCACGCGCCGAGCGCTGGGTGGCCGACGGGCTGGTGCTGATCGGCGACGCCGCCCACACCCACAGCCCGATCGGCGCCCAGGGCATCAACCTCGCGGTACAGGACGCGGTGGTGCTGCACCCCCTGCTGGCCCGCGCCCTGGCCGAGGGCGACACCAGCGCCGAGCGGCTGGCGGAGTTCGAGCGGCGGCGCGGGCCCGACATCGCGGCGGTGATGCGGATGCAGACCCTGCAGAGCCGGGCGATCCTCTCGCAGGGCGCGTTCACCACCCGGGTGCGCCCCCGTCTTGCGCGGGCGCTGCGTCATACGCCGCTCTACCGCAAGATCCTCCAGCGCATGGCCTACGGCAACCCCTCGATCCGTATCGCCGACGCCGGGGTGTGCGGCCGCATATGACGCCCTCGAGAGCGATGGCCGGAAACCACCTCCACACCGGCTTCTCGCCACCCGGCGTTGGCGCCATGCCCCGCACGGCCTAGGTTGAGGCCATGCACACTGTCGTGATCCTGGCGCTGGACCAGGTCATCGCCTTCGATCTGGCCACCCCGATCGAGGTGTTCACCCGCACCCGGCTGCCCGACGGCCGGGAGCCCTACCGGGTCCGGGTCTGTGCCCCCGCCCCCGCCGTCGACGCCGGGGTGTTCACCCTCCAGGCCCCGTACGGGCTCGAGGCGCTCGCCGAGGCCGACACCATCGTCGTGCCCGGCCGCGGCGACGCCCTGCTCCCGGTCCCCGACGAGGTGATCGAGGCGCTGCGGGACGCGGCCGGACGGGGCACCCGTATCGCCTCGATCTGCTCCGGAGCGTTCATCCTCGCCGCCACTGGGCTGCTCGACGGACTCCGCGCCACCACGCACTGGCTCGGCGGCGCGCTGCTCGCCGAGCTCCATCCGAAGATCCAGGTCGACCCGGATGTGCTCTATGTGGACAACGGCCAGTTCCTCACCTCGGCGGGCGCCGCGGCCGGGCTCGATCTGTGTCTGCACATGATCCGGCGCGACCATGGCTCCGCCGTGGCCGCCGACGCCGCCCGGCTGTCCGTGATGCCCCTGGAACGGGAGGGCGGACAGGCCCAGTTCATCGTCCACGACCAGCCGCCCGTGCCGCGCGGATCGCTGTTCGAACCCCTGCTGCGGTGGATGGAGGACAACGCCGGACGGGACCTCACCCTCAACGAGATCGCCGCCCACGTCGGCATGAGCACCCGCACCCTCAACCGCCGCTTCCGTGAGCACACCGGGACCACCCCGCTGCAGTGGCTGCACCGCGCCCGGATCCGCCAGGCGCAGTATCTGCTGGAGGCCACCGCCCACCCCGTGGAGCGCATCGCCTCCCAGGTGGGGTTCGGCTCGCCCACCTCCTTCCGGGACCGCTTCAAGCGCGTCGTGGGCACCAGCCCGCACAGCTATCGCTCCGCCTTCCAGCGAAACGCCGGATAGCCGCCGAGCGAGACCCCGTAGCGGGTCGGGCGCGGGTCGAGGCGGGCTCGAGTCACGGCGGCGACCATGGCCTTCTCAGTGGGAACGACCGCGAGGAGCGCCCATGTTGGACCTCGGCTTGGAGGGGCGCACGGTCCTGGTCACCGGGGCCACCGGAGCCATCGGCAGCGCCGCCGCACGCGCCTTCGTGGAGCAGGGCGCCCGGGTCGCGCTCGCCTTCCGGCACCGCCGCGAGGCCGCCGAGGCGCTGGCCGTGGAGCTGTCCGGGCCGGACCGGGGCAGGGCCTTCGCCGTGCCGTACGCCCTGGACGACGCCGCGTCGCCGCGCTGGGTCGTGGCCGCCGTGGAGGAGCACTGGGGCGGGCTGGACGTGCTGGTGGCGGCCGCCCGGCGAAGGGGCGCGCGGCGCGAGCCGCACGCCCGGTTCGAGGACGTCCCGGAGGAGCACTGGCGGCCGCTCGTCGCCGACGCCTTCGCGCCCGCGATCCGCACCGCCCAGTGGGCCGTCGCCGGGATGCGCAAGCGCGGCTGGGGCCGGATCGCGCTGGTGGCCCCGCCGCATGTGCCGGACGGCGACCCGGGCGGGGACCCTGGCGGGGAGTTCCACGCGGTGGCGCGGGCCGGGCTGCAAGGTCTGGTCCGCGGTCTGGTGGGCGAGGTGGGCCGGGACGGAGTGCTGATCAACGCCGTGTGCCCCGGGCCCACCCCGCCCGACCGGCCACCCACCCGGCCCGACCGGCCGCCGACCCCGCCCGACCGGCCGCCGACCCCGCCTGACCGGCCGCCCACCGTCCCCGAGGGCCTCACCACGCCCGAGGGCCCCACGACCCCCGAAAGCCCCACGACCACCCCCGAGGACATCGCCCGCGCTCTCGTCTTCCTGTGTTCGGCGGCCAACGGCGCGATCACCGGCGAGACGCTGACGCTCGCGGGGCGCCGCTGAGCCCGCCGGGGGTGCGAGGGGTCGGCTCGGTGTCATGTCCATCGGCCGGACGGGTCGGTCCGGCCGGCTCGACCTCTGCGGGAGGTGACCGTGCGCGTCCTGTTCACGACCTGGGCCTCGGGTGCCCATCTTGTCCCCATGGTGCCGCTGGCCCGCGCCCTGCTCGAGGCCGGGCACCAGGTGCGGGTCGCGGTGCCGTCCGAGTGCGCGGCGGCCGTCGCCCGCACCGGCCTGGTGCCGGTGCAGATCGGCGCCCTGCCCATGGCGGTGGTCAGAGCGCCGGACGGGGCGCGCCGCCCGCGCGGCATCTGGCCCACGGACTGGCCGGTGCGGCCCGCCGCGCTCACCCCGGAGCAGCACGGTGTGCTGCGCGCGTGCGGCGACCGGCAGGTGCGGATCGCCGAGGCGATGGCCCAGGGCCTGGTGGCCTTCGCCCGCTGCTGGCAGCCGGAGCTGGTGGTGCACGACGCGGGCGCGTACGCGGGCACGGTGGCCGCGGGGGCGCTGGGCGTGCCCGCGGTCGGCCAGCTGTGGGGGAGCGCGGCCGTCCTGCGGCTGGACCGGCAGCGGCTCGAAGGCCCCCCGCTGCCCGGCTACGCCCGGCTGATGCGGCGTTACGGCGCCGATCCGGCGCGCGAGCCCGATCTGTGGCTCGATCCCTGTCCGCCGAGCCTCGCGCTGCCCTCGCGGGCGCGGCGGCTGCCGGTGCGCTTCGTACCGCACGACGGGACATCGCCGGATGAGACGCCGTCGCCGTACGAGGCCCGCCGCGCCGGGGCGCACCCCGGGCACCCCGGGCACCCCGGGCGCCACGAACACCTCGGGCGCCCCGGGCACCCCGGGCGCTACGCCGCCGCGTCGAACGGGCGGCGCGGGCCGGGCGGCGGCCCCAGGCGCACCGGGCCGGTGCGGGTGTGCGCGGCGTGGGACGACGCCGGTGGTCCGCCGGACGCCGTACGGGCCGCGCTGTGGGCCGCCGAGGCGCGGGGCGTGGAGGTCGTCCGGGTGGGAAGCGCCGCCGAGGGGCGGCCGCCCGCCGGGCCGCTGCACCGGGTGCTGCCGGGCTGCCGGGCGCTGCTCCACCAGGGCGGGGGCGCGGCGGTGCTGGCCGCCGCCATGGCCGGGGTGCCGCAACTGGTCGTCGCGCCCCGCCTGGAGCACCAGCTGAACGGGGTGCGGCTGGCCCGGGCGGGTGCCGGGATGTATCTGCCCGCCGACGCCCTCGACGCCGCCCGGCCCGGGGCGCGGGCGGCGGGCGCCCGGCTGGCCCTGGATCTGTTCGCGTTGCTGGAGCGGCCCTCGTACGCCGCGGCGGCGCACGCCCTGCGCCGGGAGGCGCTCGCGATGCCCGGCCCGGACAAGGCGGTGCGGGCGGTCATCCGGCTCGCGGGCCCGGCGGTGTGAGTTCGCCGCCACGCGCGACCTGTGTCGCCGGGCCACGCGAAAGGCCCCCCACCGAAGTGGGAGGCCTTTCGCTGTCTGTGCGCCGCCAGGGACTCGAACCCCGGACCCGCTGATTAAGAGTCAGCTGCTCTAACCAACTGAGCTAGCGGCGCCTGCTGACGTAGGAGACCTTAGCACCCGGACGCCATGGAGTGAAAATCGATAAGTTTCAGCCCGGAAAGGCGGCGGGTGCGCTGGTCACAGCCGTGCCGACAAGATCACCACCGGCGGTGCGGGCCGCCCTCACACAGGCCCACAGCAGTACCTCGGGGCCGGGCAGCCAGGGGCCGCGGACATCGGGCGCGACCAGCCAGCGCGGCGACGGCATCGAGGCGGACTCCCGGGTTCCGGACTCTTGGGTTCCGGGGTCCGGCGGGAACAGCGGCGGCACGGTCACCGCGTCGCCCCGGCCGTAGCAGAGCAGCGGGGGAGCGGCCGCGCCCCACTCCTCCCAGCCGAGCAGCGCGGGCAGCCGCTGGGCGGTCCCCGGGGTGGCGAAGAGCATGACCCGGCCGCCCTGGGCCGCGACCGGTCCGGTGCCGGGGCCGTCGGTCCATAACCGGCCCACCACCCGGCGGCCGAAGAGCGCGTCCATGCTGATCACGTCGAACGCCGTGCCGCACGGCAGCGTCACCGGGGCGGTCGGGGCGGCGGCCCACAGGGCCTGCACACCGCGCGGGGAGGCGCTGGCCGAGGCGAGCCAGTCCGCGCCTGCCGGGGTAACGAAGGCGGCGGTGTGAAGTGAGTCCTGCGGCGATCTGCTCATGTTTCCACCTTTACCGCCAGCGCTGACGGTGTAGAGAGATGAGACAAAACCGGGACATCGGATGGCGGTATCGGGTACCTTCCCGCCGCATATGCCTCGGGCTCACGCCTGCCGTCAGTCCAGCACCTCGCCGCCCCGCATCAGCTCACGACCGAATTCGACCATCTTCTTGGCGTAGTCCTCGGTCCACTCGGCACGCTCGGCGATCACGGCGGCGGTCAGCCGATCGAACCGCCTCGGGTCGGCGAGCTGCGCGGCCGCCATCGCCTGGAACTCCATGGCCCGGTCCGTCGCCGCGCGGAACGCCAGCACCAACTCCGTCGAGCGGGACAGCAGCTCACGCGGGTCTTCGATCGACTCCAGGTCGAAGAAGTGCGCCTCGTCCGACGCGGCGGCGGCCGGTTCGAAGAGCAGGGGCGCGGGCTTCAGCCGCCGGGGCGCGGAGCCGTGCCGGCCGTGAGCCGAATCCGGCTCGGGCATGTGATCTCTCCTCCTGGCTCGTGAGACACGTACGGTTCGCGGGTCTTGTCGTCTCCATTGTCGCGCGTAGGGCAAGGGCGCCCCCGCCGTACGCCGCCGACCTGGGGTCTCTCCCCACCCCGCCGCCCCCTGAACCATGGCCGCACCCCTCACCCCGGTGACGCACCGTACAGCCAGGCCCTTACGACATCTGGGACGCCTCCCTCACACCCTTACGGTCGCCATGCCACCCGGTGCTCGGACAGGTGCGCCAGCACCGCGTGATTCGCCTCCCAGCCGTCCGGGAACTTCACCGTGACGCCCAGCTGCACCGGCTCCGTGGACGGGTGCTCGTCCAGCAGCTCGGCCACCCCCGCCCGGCACACCACCACACACGCCTGCCGGTGCCGCGACGCCAGCACGCACAACCGCCCTGTCTCCAGGTGGAAGGCCGTGGCATCCGGCCGCCCCGACAGCGGGTGCAGCACGACCGTGACATCGAACTCACGCCCTTGGAGGCGATTGGCGGTGTCGACGGTGACACCGGAGACCCCGAGCCCCGCCAGCGCCGCCCGGACCGCCGCCGCCTGGTCCCGGTGCGCCGTGCCCACCGCGATCCGGTCCGCCGCGACCGGCTGCGGCTCGTCGGACCGCTCGCTGACCGCCACCGCGCCCCGGTCCAGCAGCCGCCGCACCACCTGGGCCACGGCCGCCACCGCCTCCGGGTCGGTGCGCGGAGTGCGCCGGGCGGGCAGCTCCAGCAGCCCCCAGCCGGACGCGGCGGCCTCGTCCAGCACCCGGTCGGGGCCCGAGCCGTCGGAGGCCACCCCGAAGCTCAGCCGCCGCTCGCCGTGGCCGGTGCCGCTGCGGAAGGGCGTGTACGGGTAGAACGCGTGCGAGACCAGCGGCGCGGCCGAGGCCGGGAGCCGCCAGGAGACCGGCAGCCGGTGCTGCGGAAGCCGCGGATTGTGGGCGAGCAGAGTGGTGACCGCGCTCGCCGACGGGTCGTACGACAGCCCCGCCCACTGGTCGGCGCCCACCACGCTGAACGGGTCCAGCTGCCCCGGGTCGCCCACGAACAGCGCCCGCTCGAACAGCCCGGCGACCGCCAGCAGCGCGTCGGAGCGCATCTGGTATGCCTCGTCCACGATCGCGTGCCGCCACGGCTCGACGTTTTTGATGTGCGCCCACTTCGCGGCCGTGGAGACCACGATGTCGAGCCCGGCGAGGTCGGCGATCTTCGCGGAGGCGCGGACCGACGCATGACCGTCGAGCAACGGGTCGTACGGATGCGGATCGCTGCTGTGCAGCCGCCCCACCGGGAGGTCGGGGTCCGCCGTGGCCAGCCGGTCCACCAGATCGTCCACCTGGGCGTTGGTCTGCGCGACCACCATCAGCGGCCGCCCGGCGGCGGCCAGCTCCCGCGCCGCCCGCACCACCAGCGTCGACTTGCCCGCACCGGGCGGGGAGTCCACGACGACGCCGCGGTCCGCTCCGTGCAGCGTGTCGTGCAGGATCGCCTCGGTGGCCCGCGCCGCGGCGGCCGACGGGTCGAACGGCTCGCCCGCGCGGGCACGGCCCGGGTGGGCCGCGGCGGCGGCCGGGTCCGCGCCGATCACAGATAGTCCTCCTCGGTCATCGGGTCGGGCTGGGGGCCCTGGGCCGGGGCGGCGGCGTCCGGCGGGCCGCCGTGGGTCCATGGGGTGCTCTCCGCGTCGGGCAGCTCGGGGCCGCCGCGCGGGGCGTGCTCGAACAGCGTCCAGCACACCCGGTCGCCCTTCTCGGGCACCGTGCCCGGCTCGGGCTGCTTGCCCCGGCCCATCCCGCCGGTCAGCCGCACCACCAGCGCGCGGCGCGGGCCGTCGGCATCGCCCGGACTATCCGCATTGCGCGGGCTGTCCGCATCGCCCCGGCCCTCCACGGCATCGGCTCCGTCGGCCTCGTCGGCCTCCTCGGACCCGTCAGCGCCGTCCAGGTCCGCGAGACCGGCGAACTCCCCGCTCTGCGCCCTGCCGTCGGCCGTGACCCGGTGCAGCTTGACCCGCTCGGCCAGGTGCGGACGGTCCTCGGTGCGGATCGTGACCAGCGGGCGCGGACGCGGCACCTTGGCGTCCGACCAGGCCATCTCCACATCGATCACCTCGCCCGCGAATGCCTCACCGGCCAGCCGCCGCCCCGCCATGACCAGCGGATCGTCCAGCGCCTCATGGGCGTCCAGCTGGGCCTGCGCGGTCTCGCGCGCGGCGAGCTTCTGCGCCGCCGTCACCGCGTCGTCCAGCTTGGGCTGCGGCGGTTCCCCGGCCCGGACCCGGTCCCGGTGGCCGGTGTAGGACCAGCGGTCCCGCTTCCAGCGGTCGGCCACCCGCGCGCCCTCCGGGAGGGCGCGCAGCAGATCCACCCCGCGCCACAGCGCGTCCCAGGTGGGCCGCAGCTGCGACTCGATCAGCCCGCGCAGCTCCGCCTCGGCGAGCCGCAGCCGCGCCGCGCCCCCGGCCACGCCCTGTGACGCCTCGGCGCGGGCCGCGTCGTAGCGGGACATCGCCGGGGCCAGCAGCTTGTTGTCGAAGGCGGGGTCGGTGGCCGGTCCGGCGGGCGGACAGCTCAGCCGGCCGTCCTCGTCCCGCTCCGACTCCGCCCGCAGCGCCGCCTCCGCCCCCGGCACGCCCTCCGGGGGGTCGATCCAGGCGAGCAGCGAGCCCAGGTGCTGATCCTCGAGATTGCTCTGTCCGGTCGCCCAGTGACGGCTCAGCAGCTCGGTGAGCGACAGCAGCAGACAGGAGCCGGGCACCCGCGCCCGCTCCCCGTAGTGGGTCAGCCAGCGGCCCAGCAGCGGTACGCGCGCGGGCGCCGGGAAGGGCGTCTCCGGGTCCTGCTCGGCGGTCCGCCGGAACCGCATCGACCGGCCCAGCAGCCGGACGAACGCCACGCCCGCGGCGCTGGGCACCAGCAGCTGCGGCGCGTCCGCACAGAGCTCGACCTGGACCGGCACCTTCTTACCGGTCTCGGGATCGGTCTCCTTGCGCTCCTCCAGCTCGACCTCGTCCCCGTACGAGTCCAGATACGGCTGGATCTCCTCCGCGAGCTCGGCGAGGAACGCGAACCGCAGGTCGCGGTCGCGCGGCTGGGCCACGATCAGCAGCCGTGGCGCGTCCCGGTCGGTGCCCACCAGCGCCCCGAGCGGCGCCCCCGCCTCACCCGCGGTGGTGAGCGGGACGAACGCCAGCGGACGCTCCGAGAGATGGCGGTGGCGCACGGTGGTCAGGGGCTGGGCCCGCCCCTCCCGGACCGCCTCCATCCGGGCCAGGGTGCTGATCAGCGACATGCCACCGCCTCGGGGCGGGACGCGAGCGCCTCCGCGCGCAGGGCCGCCGCGCGGCGCAGGGCGTCCACGGCGGGGTCACCGCTGGGAGCCTCGTCGGCGGGGCCGTGCATGGCGGCCGTAAGGACGGCGTCCACGGTAGTGAGCCCGCCCAGCTCGCCCCGGACGCCACGGCCCAGCGCCTCGACCTGTCCCGCCGCGCGGGACCGCGTCCGGCAGTGGGCGGCCAGCTCACAGGTGGACAGGCACTCCGGCGCGTACGCCGCGTCGACCGTGTCCACGGCGGCCGTGAGCTCCTCGGCCGGCCGGGTCGGGAGCCGGCCGTCGTCGGTGAGCCGGAGGTCGAAGGTGGTGCCCTCGGGGAGGGCGGCGGCGATCTCCTCGATCCGGGTCAGCCGGTCCAGCTGCCGCCGGGTGACCGCCAGCTGCTTGCGCACATCGACCAGCTCGGCGGTCGGCAGGTTGGAGAAGTCCTTGGGGCACACGAGCAGCGCCTGACGCCGCACCCGGGCCCGTACGGGAGCGCGGTCCGCCCTGTCCGCCGCCTCCGTTACCTCCGCCGCCTCCGTCGGATCCGCCGCGTCGCCGCCCTCCTCGGGCTCGCCGATCATCGACGCCACCCGCTCCAGCGCCAGCGTGTAGACCGCCGACTGCCGGGCGGCCGCGCCCACCTTGGCAGGGTCGGCGGAGCCGTCCACCATGGGGAAGGACTTGATCTCGATGACCGTCCACGACCCGTCGGGGTGGACCACGACCGCGTCCGGCTCCAGGAAGGCGGGCGACCCCGCGACGTCCAGGCTCACCATCGGATGGTCCAGCAGCGCCCAGCCCCCCGCCTCCGTGGCCTCCCGCAGCGCGAGCGCCGTACGGGCGGTACGGCCCTGCGGTCCGGGCGCGGTCAGATCGGGGGTCGCGACGGCGCCGGGGCCGGGCGGCTCCGAGCCGTCGCGCAGCCGCTCGTGCAGCAGCCGCACCAGATCCGCGCCGCCGTCGGCCTTGACCCGGGCCTCGAAGGAGTTGCCGCGCTGATGAGCGAACTGCGACTGCCCGAAGTTCGCGGGAGCCCCCAGGGCCTGCGCCAGCGCGCCCTTGTCGACTCCGGCCCCGTCCAGCAGCGCGCGGCGGCGGCAGCCCGGGTTGGCGGCCAGCGCCGCCAGCGCTCGGGCGTCCATCGGACGGGGAGCGGTGGCCGGGCCGCGCAGCTCAGCGAGCCGCTGCCGGAGCCCCGTCGCCTGCCGTGGAGGCCGCGCCGCCCGTGGCCGTGGCGCCCCGGCCGCCGGTACCGGCACCGGCTCCCCGGCCGCCGTCGTCCGCGGCACCGTCGGTGCGTTGCCTGTCCGCGCCCCTGCCCTGCTGTCGGGGGATCCGTTCCCGTTCACGCGCCGAAGTCTCGCACTTGTCACCGACATTCGCGGGCACACCCGCGTTTCGGGAGACGACGGGGGCCTCCTGGGCCGGGCGCAGACGGGTGCGCACGGCGTCCGCGAGCCGCAGCGCCGGGCCCGCCAGCAGCGCCCCGAGCCCCATGGCGGCGACGCCGGCGGCCGCGTCCAGGAAGTAGTGGTTGGCGGTGCCCATCACCACGAGCGTGATCGCCAGCGGATAGCCGACCGCGCCGACCTTGGCCCACACCGAGCGTCCGTGCCGCCACAGGGAGACGCCGCACCACAGCGCCCATCCCACATGGAGGCTGGGCATCGCCGCGTACTGGTTGGTCAGCCCGCCGAGCCCGCGCGGTGCGCTGGCGTCGCCGCCCCACCAGCCGTACGAGCCGTACTGCGCCATGGTGTCCACGAAGCCGTAGCTCGCGTCCAGGAGCCGCGGCGGGCACGTGGGCAGCAGCGTGAAGCCGATGAGGCCGATGACGGTGGAGACCAGCAGCCAGGTGCGCAGAAAGCGGTAGTCCGACGCCTTACGGCGCTTCCACAGCCACATCAGGATGGCCGGGGTGAGGACGTAGTGCAGCGAGGCGTAGGCGAAGTCCGCAGGTATGCCTATGAACGCGTTGGCCGTGAAGAGGTCGTTCAGCGGCGACTCGAAGTCGATGTTCAGACGCTGTTCGAAATGGAGGATCGCCAGACCGTGATCGACGGCGGTGGACACATCGCCGCGGGCCAGGAGCCGACCGGCCGAGTACGCGGCGTACACCGCCGCTATGAGCGGCAGTTCGGTCCACCAACGGGGCCGACTGCCCTGTGCTGCTCCGGCACGGGGCACGGTAAAGGGCATTCGGACGCTCTCCAAAGTTCAGCCGGCCAGAAAAAGGCGCGCGGTCAACCGTACGGTGTAGGCGAAGCGACCTACGCACCGCCCCCATCCGCGAGCGCGCCCACAGTCGGGACCCCCCGGCGGACTCGCGCGCAGCCTGGAAGACGCCAGGAGTGACCCGGAGGTTGCCTGCCGATCACGTGCGCGATGATGGAGGGATGGTGATCGGCCATGTGCCGGTCCCGTGATGTGCACGAAACCGCAGGCAGCGACGTGTAACGGCGCACGGCGGCGCGGCGGTGCGGATCCGGTGAAAGAAGGCACTGCCCCATGGCCCCACGCATCCTCCTGGCCCGGCACGGACAGACGCGGTGGTCGCTGACCGGGAAGCACACCGGCCGTACGGACATCCCGCTGCTGGACGAGGGGCGGCGCGGCGCCGAACTGCTCGGCGAGCGGCTGCACCACGGCCCCTGGGCGGGCCTCCCGGACGTCGAGGTGCGCACCAGCCCGCTGGCGCGGGCGAAGGAGACCTGCGCCCTGGCGGGCTTCGGCGACCGGGCGCGGGAGTGGGACGCGCTCCTGGAGTGGGACTACGGCGCGTACGAGGGGATGACCCCCGACGAGATCAAGGCCATCCGGCCGGGCTGGCTCATCTGGCGCGACGGGGTGTCCGAGGGCGAGTCGATCGCCTCGATCGCGGCGCGGGCCGACGAGGTCGTGGAGTGGGCGCGCTCGGCCGACCGCGATGTGCTGGTCTTCGCGCACGGCCACATCCTGCGGACGCTGGGTGCCCGTTGGCTCGGCCATGACGCCTCCTTCGCCGCCCGTATCCGGCTCGATCCCACGTCCCTGTCGGTGCTCGGCTGGGCGTACGGCGAGCCCGCCATCGAGCGCTGGAACGACACCGGTCATCTCGACTGAACCGGCCGTTGAACCGGCCATCCCGATCGAGGCGCCGAACCGGCGTCAGACCGGGCTGGTGAGGCCGGCCGGTTCGGGGCGCGCGGTGACCTCGGGACGGGCGGCCGGTTCGGGACGGGCGGTGGCCCCGGGACAGGCGGTGGCCCCGGGGCGGGCGGCGGCCGTCTCATAGCGGGCGAGGAAGTCCGCGACCGCCGCATCGCGACCGTAAGGACGAAGTATCCGGGCCGTGTCGTTGAGCATCCGGCGGATCCGCGACGACTTCACCTGGTCCAGTAGGCCGAGCGCCCGGCCGGCCGAGGCGGCGGCCGCGTCCGGCGCGCCGCCCGCCACCAGATCGCTCGCCAGCTCCGTGGTGAACAGCGCGATATTGCGGGTGAAGTGGGGGTTCTGGAGGGCGACCGCGCGCCGCGCGTGTTCCACGGCGCGCTTCCAGTCGCCGAGCGCCGACCAGCACTGCGCCTCCAGCCCCTCCAGTTCGGCCTCCCCGAAGAAGCTCATCCACTCGGGGTCGGCGTCGCAGGGCCCGCGCTCGAACAGCGTCCGGGCGCGCAGCAGCGCCCGCTCGCAGCCGCCCCGGTCGGTCAGCCAGGCGAGCCCCCCGGCCTCGCGCAGCGCGAGCAGGGACAGCAGCCGTGGCGAGGCGAGCCGCTCGGCGACCCGCTGGGCCGCCTGCGCCGCCCTTACGGCTTCGCGGGGGTGTCCGGCGTCGCGGGCGAGGAAGGCGGTGTTGCAGAACGCGTGCGCCTCCAGGGCGGCGTCGCCGGAGACCCGCGCGGTGGCCAGGGCCTCGGCGTAGTGGGACCGGGCGTCGGACAGCCGCCCGGAGTCATGGGCCAGCCAGCCCACCGAGATGGCCAGTTCGCCCGCGCCCGCGAAGAGCCGCTCGGCGATCGAGCGGTTGTAGCCGCCCGCGTCGAGCAGGGCGTAGGCGGCGCTCAGCGGTTTGGCGGTGTGCGCGTAGAGGGGGTCGGCGCCGTGCCGGTCGTCCAGCACCCGGATCCGCCGTACGGCCTCCTCCACGGCGGCGGCCTCGGCCTCGCCCACCCGCCGCCCCGCCCGCCGGGGCGGTGTCCCGGCCCGGGGCGCGGCGGCCACGGCGGCGGCCGCCGCCCCACCGGCCATGAACGAGCGGCGCAGCAGTTCGCTCTCCTCGAAGACGTCGACGGACCCCTTGCCCTGGGGCTCGCAGGGCCCGGGGCGCGGGCCGGGAAAGGGGACGGATACGGGGACGGGAGGGTCCACGGGGCCGCGCGCTTGATGGCCGCGCACCGACTCGCGGGAGGCGAAGCCGAGATCCGTAAGGGTGCGGCCGGGGAACATATGACGGAAGACCCGCTCGTACGCGTAGTTGGGGCAGCGGATCGCCCCCGACTCGACACGGCCGATATAGCGGGCGTCGCAGGAGACCTGCTCGCCGATCTCACGGGCGGCGCGGCGTACGGACGCCGCGAACTCGGAGGGCGAGAGCTGGCCGCGCAGTCGGCGGAACGCGGTGTTCGGCCGGGGTGGCGGGGGCTCTGGAAGCGGCGTCATCTGAGCCTCTCCCTTGGTGATGCCAGGTGGGCGGGGGAGAACCGTACCGGCTGCGCGATCCACGACACTCGGAGATTTCCGGCAAATGTGATGTCTCGCCCACGATCTGCCATGAACTGCCATCCTTTACGGCGGCATTCGGCCGTAGCCGTTGACACCGCCGCGCGTTGAACCAGGTGCTACCCGATGAAGAGGGAGGCCGGAGTGGATACCAGCCGCTCACGGACGACTGCCCAGCACCCCCAGCACCCCCAGCGCCAGGACTGCGATCTCGTCACCGTGCCCGCCCGCCAGGGGCTGGAGGCGGTGGACATCCTGCGTCGTGCGTGCGACGGCCTCGGCCCCGTCCTGCATGACAACGCCTGCGACACCCTCGGCTTCCTGGTCCCGCCCGGCACGGCGGACGGCTGGGACCTGCCGGGCTCGGCGTGCACCCAGACATCCGGGCGCGGGATCCGGATAAATATCGACTCCGGCTCCGGCACCCCCGCCGAGGCCGGAGACACCCGAACCGGAGACTCCGCATTCGGGGATCCCGCATACGGGACCTGCGAATCCGGAGACGGTCAATCCGGAGACCTCGCAACCGGAGACCTCGCATCCGGAGACGGAGAACCCGGAGACGGTGAATCCGGCGCGGCCGGGAACGAGGCCCCGCCGGGCATCGGCACCGGCTGGCTGGTGCCGCCCGACGCGGCGTACACGGTCGCCACCGACCCCGCCGAGCTCCGGGCGGCGCTCGGTGAGGCGGCCCGCACGATCGAGGCCGTCGACCGCTGCCAGTGAGTCCCGGGGCTGTCAGTGGTCGGCCCCATACTGGGACACATGGCGAAAGGCACGAACAAGCGAGCCGCGCGCGGGCGCGGAGCGGCGCGGGGACGCAGCCCCGAGCCGGTCACCGCATCCGTCGACGGGGGGCTCGCCGAGCTCGTGCCGGACCGGGACCGGCCGCGCGGCTGGACGCTGCTGATCGACGGCAAGCCGCAGTCGCATGTGGACCTCGACGACCCGGCCCATCTCGACTTCGAATACCAGCGCGGATTCGGCCATGTCGCCGATCTCGCCGCCCCTCCCGGCCGCCCGCTGCACGCGGTCCATCTGGGCGGCGGCGCCTTCACTCTCGCCCGCTATATAGCGGCCACCCGCCCCCGCTCCACCCAGCAGATCATCGAGATCGACGCCCCGCTCGTCCAGTTCGTCCGGCGTGAGCTGCCGCTGGACCCCGGTGACCGGATACGGGTGCGCGGCGCCGACGCCAGGGCCGGGCTCGCCAAGGTGCCCGACGGCTGGGCGGATCTGATCATCGCGGATGTCTTCAGCGGGGCCCGTACGCCCGCCCATCTCACCAGCGCGGAGTTCCTCGCCGAGGTGCGCCGCGCCCTGCGCCCCGACGGGTGCTATGCGGCGAATCTCGCCGACGGCCCGCCGCTGGCCCATCTGAAGGCCCAGATCGCCACCGCCCGCGCCGCGTTCGCCGAGGTGTGCCTGACCGCCGACCCCGCCCTGCTGCGCGGCCGCCGCTTCGGCAACGCCGTGCTGCTGGCCGCCGACCGCGAGCTGCCGCTGGCCGAGCTCACCCGCCGCGCCGCGGGCGATCCGCACCCCGCCCGGGTCGAACACGGGCGTGTGCTCGCGGACTTCACCGGTGGCGCGGCCCCGGTCACCGACGCGACCGCCGCCCCTTCCCCGCCCCCGCCGCCCGCCGTCTTCGCCTGACGCGCGGCTCCGCCGCGTGGGCGCGCCCGGCGACGGCGCCGCAGACGATCGACGGCAGCTCAGGCCACTTCCAGCGAAGCGCTTACGGGGCGTCCGCCGCGTGGCGGGGGCTTCGCCCCTGGACCCCGGGCTCGGGGGCGGAGCCCCGCCTTCCAGCCCCTCCAGGGGGCACCTCCCAGCGGTAGCTGGGGGAGTTTGAGGAGCGGGGTCTGGGGCGGAGCCCCAGTTGTGGGAAGGGGCGGGGAGGGGGAAGCACCGATATGCGGCTCCGCCGCGTGGCCCGCCGCAGGCGTCACGATCCGTCGGACACCTCCAGGTGCTCGTCCTAGTGCTCGTCGATCTAGTGCTCGTCGATGCGGACCTGGGGCGGGCCGTCGTGCCAGGTGCAGAAGATGGTGGTGGTGTCGGCCCCGGAGACGAAGTCCACCCGGATCCACTCGCTCTGCTTCCACACCTGCATCTGCCATCCGCCGTCCGGGGTCGCCGAGACCAGATCCGCCGACGCCGCCCGGATGTCGAAGACCGCCCGGCCGCCCTTGGCCGGATAGCTGCGCACCTCCCCGCTCTCCTCCGGCCGCGCCGACTCCCGCCGGGACGGCGTCTGCGTCGGCTTCCGGGTGCGCCCGGCCGAACCGGACTCCTTGTCCTTGTCCCCGCCGGACCCCGCGGCCGTCCCAGGAGGCGAGGGCGAGGACGGCGAGGACGGTGAAGTGGCCGAGGGCGAGGGCGGTTTGGGGCGATGCGTGGAGGAGGACCAGGCCCCGTTCGCCGACCCCGAGCCGTCCGTGATCGGCAGCGCGCGCGGCGGATCGTAGGCCGTACCGGTCAGCACCGTCCGCACGCCGTACCACGACAGCGTGACCGCGGCGCCGGTCGCCAGCACCCAGGCCAGACATTGGACCAGACCTCTTTGCATCTTCCTCATCTTGCCTCACCCGAATGGCGTACGGTGCCGCTCATGGCAAGTGTGCTAGTGGTCGAGGACGACCAGTTCGTGCGCTCAGCCCTCATACGGCAGTTGACCGAGGCGTCCCATACCGTGCGCAGCGTCGGCACCGCCCTGGAGGCGTTGCGCGAGGTGGCGCAGATCGGATTCGACGTCGTCATCCTGGACCTCGGCCTGCCCGATCTGGACGGGGCGGAGGCGCTCAAGATGCTGCGCGGCATCACCGATGTGCCGGTCATCGTGGCCACCGCCCGTGACGACGAGGGTGAGATCGTCCGGCTGCTCAACGACGGCGCCGACGACTACCTGGTCAAACCGTTCTCCGTGGCCCATCTCTCCGCCCGGATGACCGCCGTGCTGCGCCGTGCGCGCGGGGGCGGGCCGGGTGAGCCGGGCGGCGCGGCGGCGCCCCCCGCGGTGCTCCGGGTCGGCGGACTGGCCGTCGATCCGCTGCGCCGTCAGGCCCAGTTGGACGGGATGGCGCTCGATCTGACCCGGCGGGAATTCGATCTGCTGGCCTATCTCGCCGGGCGGCCCGGCGTCGTGGTGCCGCGCCGGGAGCTCCTCGCCGAGGTCTGGCGGCAGGCGTACGGGGACGACCAGACCATCGACGTCCATCTGTCCTGGCTGCGCCGCAAGCTGGGCGAGACGGCCGCCCGGCCGCGCTATCTCCATACGCTGCGCGGGGTCGGGGTCAAACTGGAGCCCCCGGCGGAGCACACGTGAGATGGGCCCTGGTCAAGGTCTGCCTGGCGGTCACGGCGATGGTCGTGGTCGCCTTCGCCGTACCGCTCGGACTCGTCGTCAAGGAGCTGGCCCGGGACCGGGCGTTCGCCGACGCCGAGCGGCAGGCCGCCACCATCGGCCCGGCGCTCGCCATCACCACCGAGCGGGCGCGGCTGCAGCGCGCGGTCGCCAGCACCCAGGCGGGCGGGGACGGCCGGATGGCGCTGCACGTCCCCGATGAGCCGGGGAAGCGGGGAAGCGGCTACGACCTGGGCAAGAGCCGTGCGCCCAGGGGCGAGCTGGCCACCGCGCGGCGGCTCGGCCGCGCCTCGGTGTCCGGCGCCCCCGGGGGCTACGCGCTGCTCCAGCCGACCGCGCTGAGCAGCGGTCAGGTCGCGGTCGTGGAGGTGTACGTCCCACGCGGCGTGGTCACCAGCGGGGTGACCACGTCGTGGCTGGTGCTCGCGGGCGTCGGCCTCGCGCTGATCGTCGGCGCGGTGGCCATCGCCGACCGGCTCGGCACCCGGCTGGTGCGCCCCGCCGGGCGGCTCGCCGGGGCCGCCCACGACCTGGGCCGGGGCGAGCTCGGGGTGCGCGTCCCGGAGGACGGCCCGGCCGAACTCCGGGCGGCGGCCGCCGCGTTCAACTCCATGGCCGACCAGGTGGTCCAGCTCCTGGCCGGTGAGCGTGAGCTGGCCGCCGACCTCTCCCACCGGCTCCGCACCCCGCTCACCGTGCTGCGCCTCAACGCCGCCTCGCTGGGCGAGGGACCGGCGGCCGACCACACCCGTGCCGCCGTCGCCCAGCTGGAGGGCGAGGTCGACCAGATCATCCGCACCGCGCGCCAGCAGAAGACCCACACCCCCTCCGGCTGCGACGCCTCCGAGGTGATCCGGGACCGGATGGAGTTCTGGTCCGCGCTCGCCGAGGACGAGGACCGTACGGTGCGGCTGGCCGGGGTCGACCGCACCGTAAGGGTGCCGGTCGCCCGCCCCGAACTGGGCGCCGCGCTGGACGCCCTGCTCGGCAATGTCTTCCGGCACACGCCCGAGGGCACGGCGCTCGCGGTCGACGTCCACAACGGCGAGGACAGCGTGATCATCCTGGTCTCGGACGCGGGCCCCGGCATCGCCGACCCGGACGCGGCGCTCCGCCGGGGCCACGGCGACGGCGGCCCCGGCTCGACCGGCCTCGGCCTGGACATCGTGCGCCGGGTCGCGGAGTCCACGGGCGGCGATCTGCGGATCGGGCGGTCCGTGCTGGGCGGCACCGAGGTACGGGTGTGGCTCTCGCTGAACGGTGCCGGATCCGCCGACCCGGGGCAGCGGCGGCGCGGCCGTAAGAAGAGGACCAGGGGCCGCGGCAGGGCCAAGGAGCCCGCGGAGCATTAATCACCGCCGATGGGTTCCTTAAGGCAGCCATAAGATCCGTGGCCGGTGCACGGATCCTGCCGTTTGTCCGACTTCCCCTCGCTAGCGTGTCGCCCGCACCATCACCCCCCACATCCGTACAGCGAAGGCAGGCACCTGATGAGCAGCACGCACCGTCGCAAGGCCGGCCGGACCACCAAGGTGATCGGCGCGACCGCCGCCGCCCTCGTGGCCGGCGGCACGGCGTTCGCGCTCAGCGGGGCGGCGAACGCGGGAACCGTCTCCGAGAAGACCACCGCCTCCGAGAAGCCCGCCGCGGCGGCGGGCGGCTTCGCCCCGTACATCGACACCTCGCTCTACCCCGCCTACGACATGGTGGGCACCGCCGACAAGACCGGCGTCAAGGAGTTCAACCTCGCCTTCATCACCTCCGGTGGCGGCTGTACCCCCAAGTGGGGCGGCGGCACCGAGGTCGGTGACAACGAGGTGGCCAAGCAGACCGAAGCGCTGCGCGCGAAGGGCGGCGACGTCCGGGTCTCCTTCGGCGGCGCCTCCGGCTCCGAGCTGGGCCTGGTCTGCACCTCGGCCGACGAGCTCGCCGCGGCCTACGGCAAGGTCGTGGACGCCCTCAAGCTCACCAAGGTCGACTTCGACATCGAGGGCAGCGCGCTCCCGAACAAGGAGGCCAACACCCGCCGCGCCCAGGCGATAGCCAAGCTGCAGCAACAGCACTCGGACCTGGACGTCTCCTTCACCCTGCCGGTGCTGCCGACCGGCCTCACCCAGGACGGTGTCGACCTCGTCGCCGACGCCAAGAAGAACGGTGTGAAGGTCTCCGCCGTCAACATCATGGCGATGGACTACGGCGCGTCCTTCGACGGCGACATGGGCCAGTACGCGATCGACGCCGCCACCGCGACCCAGGGCCAGATCAAGGAAGCGCTCGGGCTGAACGACGACGAGGCGTGGAAGGCCGTCGCGGTCACCCCGATGATCGGCGTCAACGACGTCAAGAACGAGATATTCAAGGTCGACGACGCCTCCCAGGTGGTGGAGTTCGCCAAGTCCAAGGGCCTGGCCTGGCTGTCGATGTGGTCCGCGACCCGGGACAAGCAGTGCCCCAGCCCGCAGGACACCGCGTCGCCGACCTGCAGCTCGATCGACCAGGAAGAGTTCGCGTTCGCCAAGGCGTTCGGCGCCGTCAACGGCTGACGACGACGTAGCCGGATAAGCCCCGCATTCACCACCCCCCACGGAAACCCCCCACACGGCGGGGCGCGGAAGGAATCCCCCACCCACCGCGCCCCGCCGCTTCCGTCGGCCTGACTTCCAGCCCCTCCAGGGGGCACCTCTCAGCGGTAGCTGGGGGAGTTTGAGGAGCGGGGTCTGGGGCGGAGCCCCCCACGCGGCGGAGCCGCATATCGTCAGGTGCCGGGAAGGGGCGGGGAGGGGGAAGCACCGATATGCGGCTCCGCCGCGTGGCCCGCCGCAGGCGTCACGGTCCGCCGGACATGGCGGACACCCCCTAGGGCCGCTGCGGTTCCTCGGCCCGCTCCTCCGCCTCCTCCGCCTCGTGCTCCTCGTGCTCGGCCACCTGCTCCTTCGTCGGCTTGGCGACCTGGCCGTCGCGACCGAAGTAGCTCCGGGACAGCGAGACCCGCAGCCGCTCCTTGAAGGAGAGCTTCCGGGCGACCCCGGCCTCGTCGACCGTCGGCGGCAGCTCCAGCGGCAGATACTGCTCATACGCGGTCAGCGTGTACTTCTCCCCGGGCGAGAGCGGCTCGTGCACCTCGACGTACTCGCCGTGCGGCAACCGCTGGATGGTGCCGGTCTCGCGGCCGTGCAGCAGCATCTGCCGGTCCTTGTGCTGGAGGCCGAGACAGATCCGCTTGGTGATCACGAAGACCACGACCGGCACCACGAAGAAGCCGATCCGGCAGGTCCAGGTGATCGCGTTGATCGACAGCTGGAAGTGGGTGGCGATGAGGTCATTGCCGCCGCCCGCCAGCAGCACCGCGTAGAGGGCGATCCAGGCGGCGCCGAAGGCGGTGCGGGTCGGGGCGTTGCGTGGGCGCTGATTGAGATGGTGCTCGCGCCGGTCCCCGGTGATCCACGCCTCCAGGAACGGATAGAGCCAGATGACCAGCAGCACCATGGGGAAGACCAGGAAGGGGATCAGCACCCCGAGCACCAGGGTGTGGCCCCAGAGATTGATCTCCCAGCCCGGCATCAGCCGGATCAGCCCCTCGGAATAGCCCATGTACCAGTCGGGCTGGGCGTCGGTGGACACCTGGTCGGGGCGGTAGGGGCCGTAGGACCACACCGGATTGATCTGGGCGATGGCCGACATCAGGGTGGTGACGCCGAAGACCAGGAAGAAGAATCCGCCGGACTTGGCCACATAGACCGGCCAGAGGGGCGGCCCCACGATATTCATGTTCTTCTTTCCGGGCCCCGGTTGATGGGTGTGCTTGTGATAGACGAGCAGGATCATATGGAGCGCCAGCAGCCCGAGCATGATGCCCGGAATGAGCAGCACATGCACGGTGAAAAGCCGTGGCACGACCGCCATTCCCGGGAATTGGCCGTCGAAGAAGAAGAACGACAGATAGGTGCCGACGATCGGGACGGACAGGATCGCGCCCTCCATGAAGCGCAGACCGGTGCCGGACAGCAGATCGTCGGGCAGCGAATAGCCCATGAAGCCGTCGAACATCCCGAGGATCAGCAGACCGGCGCCGGACAGCCAGTTGATCTCGCGCGGTTTGCGGAAGACGCCGTTGAAGAACGTCCGCATCATATGGACGATCATGCTGGCGATGAAGACGATCGCCGCCCAGTGGTGAACCTGCCGCATCAGCAGTCCGCCGCGCACATCGAAGCTGATGTTCAGCGTGGACTCGTACGCTTGCGACATGCGGATGCCGTTCAGCGGCGTCCACCGGCCGTCGTAGATCACCTCGTTCATCGCCGGTTTGAAGAACAGGGTCAGATAGACACCGGTCAGAATGATGATGACGAACGTATAGAGGGCGATCTCACCGATCAGAAAGGACCAGTGGTCGGGGAAGACCTTGCGCAAATTGGCCTTGGCCATCGTGAACAGGCCCACCCGGCCGTCGAACCAGCCGGCGAGGGCCTCGCCTTTTCCGGCGGGCGCGCGCCGACCGGATGGCTCATCGCGGAACCTCTGCCGGCGCTCCGGAAATGCTCTCATGTCTCAATGGGTTTACCAGGCATTCTCCACGGATGACGGCGCCCTTCCGCCGGGTGGATCAGGGCGTAACCCCTTTGAAGGAAGAACGCTCCGGCCGGCTTGCGCCCCGCTGCCCGCCTCCGCCGCCGTCCGCGGTGCCGCCCGCCCCCCAGCGGGCGGCACCGCGGACGCGCGCCCCGGTCAGACCGCCGGAAGCTCTCCGGTGCGGGCCACCCGGGCGTACCAGCGGGCGCTGGACTTCGGCACCCGGGTCTGCGTCGGGTAGTCGACGTAGACCGCGCCGAAGCGCTTGCTGTAGCCGTACGCCCATTCGAAGTTGTCCATCAGCGACCACAGGAAGTAACCGCGCAGATCGGCGCCGTCCGCGATGGCCTGGTGGGCCACGGCCAGATGGGCCTGGAGGTAGTCGATCCGCCGCGGATCGTGGACCGCGCCCTCCGCGTCCGGCTTGTCGTCGAACGCGGCGCCGTTCTCGGTGATGTACAGCGGCACGCCCGGCGCCTCACGGCTGTAGCGCATCAGCAGGTCGTGCAGCCCGGTCGGGTCGATCGTCCAGCCCATCTCGGTGCGCTCGCCCGGGGTCTGGTGGAACGCCACCCCCTCCGAGCCCGGCCACGGGGAGTGGGCACTGGCGCCGTGGCCGTCGTGGCGGGCGGGCGAACCGTCGTTGTCGGTGGCGGCTGATACCAATGACGGTGTGTAGTAATTGATGCCCAGCGCGTCCAGGGGGTGCTTGATGACGGCCAGATCGCCATCGCGGACGAACGACCAGTCGGTGATCGAGGCGGTGTCCTTGATCAGGTCGCTGGGGTACGCGCCGCGCAGCAGCGGCCCGGTGAAGACCCGATTGGCCAGTGCGTCGATACGCCGCGCCGCGTCCTGGTCCTCGGGCTTGTCGCTGTGCGGCCGGACCACGGCCGGGTTGAGGCTGATGGCGATCTGAGCGCGGGCGGGGAGCGCGGCGCGCAGCGCCTGGGCGCCGAGGCCATGGGCGAGGTTCAGATGGTGGGCGGCGCGCAGCGGGGCCAGCCGCTCGGTGCGGCCCGGGGCGTGCACCCCCGAGCCATAGCCCAGGAAGGCGCTGCACCACGGCTCGTTGAGGGTGGTCCAGAACTCGACGCGGTCGCCCAGCGCCTCCGCCACGATGCCCGCGTACTCGGCGAACCGCTCGGCGGTCTCTCGCTCCGGCCACCCGCCTGCGCTCTCCAGCTCCTGGGGCAGGTCCCAGTGGTAGAGGGTGACCACCGGCTGGATGCCCGCGCCCAGCAGCTCGTCCACCAGCGACCGGTAGAAGTCGAGCCCGCGCTGCACGGCCGGTCCCCGGCCGGTCGGCTGCACCCGCGACCAGGACACCGAGAAGCGGTACGCCCCCAGGTTCAGCTCCGCCATCAGCCGGACGTCCTCGCGGAAGCGGTGGTAGTGGTCGACCGCCACATCACCGGTGTCACCGGCGAGCACCTTGCCGGGGGTGTGGCTGAAGGTGTCCCAGATGGAGGGGGTACGGCCGTCCTCCTGGGCGGCGCCCTCGACCTGATAGGCGGCCGAGGCCGCGCCCCACAGGAATCCGGGCGGGAAGGTAAGAGTCATGGAAGCGCTCCCATTCGAGGTCGTGGGGAGGGGAGGAAACGGGGAGGGAGGACGGAACGGTGGTCGCGGGCCGCTCAGCCCTTGACCGCGCCCTGCATGATGCCCCCCACAATCTGCTTGCCGAAGAGGACGAAGGCGATCAGCAGCGGCAGGGTGCCCAGCAGCGCCCCCGCCATGATCAGTGATTGATCCGGGGTGTATCCACGGCTCAGACCGGTCAGTGCCACCTGCATGGTCGGGTTGCCGTTCTGGGTGAGCGCGATGAACGGCCAGAAGAAGTCGTTCCACGATTGGACGAAGGTGAGCATCCCCAGCACCGCCATCGCCGGGCGCGCCGCCGGGAAGACGACATGCCAGATGATCCGCAAGCTGCTCGCGCCGTCCATCCGCGCCGCCTCGATCAGCTCGGTCGGCAGCGCCTGGGAGAGGTACTGCCGCATGAAGAAGACCCCGAAGGCGCTGACGAGCGTCGGCACGATGACCGCCTGGAGCTGGTCGGTCCACTCCAGCTTGGCCACCATCATGTACAGCGGCACCACGCTGAGCTGGGGCGGCACCATCATCGTCCCGATGGTGAGCATCAGCAGGATGTTCTTGAAGCGGAAGCGCAGCTTGGCGAAGGCGAAGCCCGCGATGGTCGAGAACAGCACGGTCGACGCCGCGACCGTGCCCGCCACCACCGTCGTGTTGAGCAGCGCGGTGCCCATGTTGGCGCCGTTCCACGCCTTGTCCAGGTTGTTGAAGAGGTTGCCGCCGAACCACAGGGGAGGGGGTGTCTGGGCCAGCCGGGTGTTGGTGCGGGAGGCGGCGATGGCGGTCCACACCAGCGGGAAGAGCGAGCCGACGGTGAACAGGATCAGCACGGCGTAGGTGATCTTGCCCCCGTGCAGCTGCCTGCCCGCTCGGTTGCGGCCCTTTCCGCCCCCTGGAGCGGTGCGCGCGGAAGCTGCCGGATCGAGTGTCTGCCGGGAAGAGACAGTGGCGCTCATGGTTCTCCTCGTCTCCCTCACTGGCTCTTTCGCAGCCGTCGCGCGAACAGCGCGTTGGCCGCGGCGATCAGCAGCAGGATCAGGAACATCGTCCAGGCGATGGCGGAGGCCCGGCCGAGGTGCAGGTTCACCCAGCCCTGCTCGTACATGTACAGGCCGAGCGTCTGGTACTGGTGATCGGCGCCGCCGGTGGCCGTCCCCGCGGTGTTGAACAGCAGCGGCTCACCGAAGAGCTGGGTGGCCCCGATCGTGGAGACGACGACCGTGAAGAGGATGGTGGGCCGCAGCGACGGGACGGTGACATGCAGGAACTGCTTCCAGCGCGAGGCCCCGTCCAGCGCCGCCGACTCGTACAGATCGTTCGGCACGGCCTGCATGGCGGCCAGGTAGATCAGCGCGTTGTAACCGGTCCACCGCCAGATGACGATCGTGGAGACCGCGATCTGCGAGGTCCAGGTGCCGTTCTGCCAGTCGATGCCGTCCAGCCCGACCAGCCCCAGGGACCAGTTGACCATGCCGTAGTCGCGCCCGAAGAGCAGCGCGAACACCAGCGTGGCGGCGGCGACGGAGGTGGCGTACGGGGTGAGGATCGCCACCCGGAAGAACATCGAGGCGCGCAGCCGGTAGTTGAGCAGATGCGCGATCCCGAGGGCCATCACCAACTGGGGAACGGTGGAGATCACCCCGATGGTGAAGGTGTTCCGCAGCGCCTTCCAGAAGAATTCGTCTTCCCACAGCCTGGAGAAGTTGTGCCACCCCGCCCACTCCATATGGGTGGGGTCGGTGAGCTCCACTTGGTGCAGCGAGGCCCACCCCGTGTAGAGGAGGGGGAAGAGGCCGAAGGCGGCGAAGAAGACGAAGAAGGGGGCGACGAAGGCGTACGGGCTCCATCGCACATCCCAGCGGTAGCGGCGGCTGCGCCGGTCGCGACGCCGCTGCTCGGCCGGGTCGGGCGCCGGCGCGGTCGCGGCGCGCGGGGCCGCGCCCCCCTGCCCTGCGGGGGGCGCGGCCGTATCAGGGGTGAAACCGGAAGGTGCGGTCATGTCCGGTCACTGGTCCAGCGCGTTGTCGTTCGTCTTGATCGCGGCCTTCCAGCCCTCGTCGGCGGATTTGCCCTGCTGCTCGACCTGGAGCAGGCCGACATCGGTGAAGTTCTGCTTGATGACGGCGTCCTTCGGGCCCAGGACCTGCGTCGGACTGTCCTTCGCGGCCTGGGAGAAGATCTTGCCGATGGGCGCGTTGTCGAAGTACGGGAGCTTGGCGTCGGCCACCTGGGGCAGGTCGTACGCGGTCTGGGCGCTGGGGAAGCTCGCCTGCTTCTCGAAGAGCTTGGCCTGCTGCTCGGGCGCGGTCAGCCAGGTGGCGAGCTTGACCGCCTCGTCCTTGTTCTTCGCCGCCTGCGGCACGGAGAGGAAGGAACCGCCCCAGTTGGCGGGCCGGGGGGCGTCGGCCACGTCCCACTTGCCCTTGTACTTGTCCCCGGCGTACTCCTTGATCTGGCCGAGCATCCAGGCCGGGCAGGAGACGGAGGCGAACTTGCCGTTGGCGAGCGCCTGCTGCCAGGGCTTGGTGAACTCCTGGAGCCCCGCGGAGAGTTTGGACGCGGACGCGTCGGTCGCCAGCTTCCACGCCTTCTTCACGGCCGGGCTGTCCTTGTAGATGGGCTTCCCGCTCTTGTCGTAGTAGACCTCCGAACCGCCGGAGACCGCCGCGTTGAACAGTCCGCCGGCCGAGTCCAGGAACGCGGCTCCGCCCGGTGCCTTCTTCGCGTAGTCCTTACCGGCGTCGAGGTACTTCTGCCAGTCGCCCGCCCAGAGCTTGGAGACCGCCTCACGGTCGGCCGGGAGTCCGGCCTGCTGGAAGAGGTCCTTGCGGTAGCAGATCGCCATCGGGCCCACGTCCGTGCCGAGGCCGATCGTCTTTCCGTCCTTGGCGGTGGCCTGCGCCCACTTCCAGTCGAGGAAGTTCTCTTTTTTGACGCCGTCCGCCTTCGAAAGATCAACGAACTTGTCGGCCTGGGTGGTGGTGACCTCATTGATGTTGCCCACCTCGACCGCCTGGATGTCGGCGAGCCCGCTGCCCGAGCCGAGGTGGGTGAGCAGCTGCGGGTAGTAGTTCGAGGCCGGGTCGATCACATTCTCTTCGATCTTGATATCCGGGTGCAGCTTTGTGTACTCGGCATAGAGCCCGGCCTGTTTGAAACCCATGACGCCGTACGTGCCGACGGTCACGACCGTCTTGCCGTTGCTGCTGCCGCCGCTGGACGAGTCGGCGGATCCGTCGTCGCCGTCATCGGCGCAGCCGCTGAGCAGCCCGGCTCCTAAAGCGGCGACGGCCGCGAGGACCACGGCTCTGCCGCGGTGACTACCAGTGTTCCTGCGCATTCCGTCCTCCTAGCGCCCCGCCCAACGGCTTCCCGCCAAAAAGTGGTGATACATGGCTCTTTGAGATGCATCGAGTCGGGTGGGCATCGTGCGGGTTGTGTATGACTCAGGTACGGTGGGAGCGCTCCCAGCTGTGATGTGTTGAAGGGTCGCGGCTCCTCGCTGGGGTGTCAAGGGAGTGCGCGAAACAACTTCCCGAAACCACACTGCTGTTGAATGTCCACGCAGCCGCCCATTTGGGGGGTTGGAGCTGCTGGGCATGGACGGCTGGAGGCGCGATATGGCAGGAACGCGGCGGCATGGCGCGGGGCGGGGACGGCCGACGCTCGAGGAGGTGGCGGCCCGCGCCGGAGTCGGCCGCGGCACCGTCTCCCGGGTGATCAACGGTTCGCCCCGGGTCAGCGACCGCACCCGCACGGCCGTCGAGCAGGCCGTCGCCGAACTCGGCTATGTGCCGAACCGGGTGGCCCGCGCCCTCGCCGCCAACCGTGCCGACGCCGTCGCCCTGGTCATCCCCGAGCCCGAGACCCGGCTCTTCGCCGAACCGTACTTCTCCGACATCATCCGCGGTGTCGGCGCCGAACTCGCCGACACCGATCTCCAGCTGCTGCTCACCCTCATCCGCACCCCCAAGGAACGGCAGCGGCTCGCCGACTACCTCTCCGCGCACCGGGTCGACGGGGTGCTGCTGGTCTCCGTCCACGCGGACGACCCGCTGCCGGATCTGCTGGAGCGGATCGAGATGCCCGCGGTGCTCAGCGGCCGCCGTTCGGCGCACGAAACCGTCCCGTACGTCGACTCGGACAACACCGGCGGCGCCCAGTCCGCCGTGGAGCACCTCATCGGCCGCGGCCGCGAGACGGTCGCCACCATCACCGGCCCGCTGGACATGTATGTCGCGCAGTGCCGCCTGGAGGGCTACGGCGCCGCGGTCCGGGCGGCGGGCCGGGAGGTGGAGGCGGAGCTGGTGGCCTCCGCGGACTTCACCGAGGAGGGCGGCCGCCGGGCGATGCGGCAACTGCTGAGCCAGCGCCCGGACCTGGACGGGGTCTTCGCCGCCTCGGACGTGATGGCCGCGGGCGCCCGCCAGGTGCTGCGCGAGAACGGGCGCGGCGTCCCGGACGACGTGGCGCTGGTCGGCTTCGAGGACTCGGCCGTCGCCCGCCATATGGACCCTCCGCTCACGAGCGTCCGGCAGGCCACGGAGGAGATGGGCCGGGCGATGGTGCGGGTGCTGCTGGAGGAGATCGCGGGACGCTCGGACCGCACGGCCAAGCGACCGCAGATGGTGCTGCCGACGCAGCTGGTACGGAGAGAGTCCTCCTGAGGCAGCAATGGGTGTGGGGCCGGTGGTCGCGAAACGCGTCCACCGGCCCCACTTCAGGGGACGGGTTGTGCGATTACGGCGCCGGTCAGGCGGATTACAGCGCCGGATAGGCGTTCTTCAGCAGCTCCTGGAACTGGGCCGAGAACCAGTGGCCCGACAGCGGGGCGTTCGCCAGCGCGCCCGACATGTTGTTGCCGTTGCGCGGGTTGCCGGTGTACGTCGGGTCGCACATCCGGTCGAAGCCCTTGCCCTCGTCGTTCGGGATCGAGGAGCTCGAGCCGTCCGACTCGCCCGGGGGCTTCATCCATACGTACGCGTCGATCCCGGACGCGGGTGCCGCCTTGGGCCGCTCACCGAGCCCGGCGCCGGACTGGTTGCACCAGTTGCCGATGTGGATCCGGCGGTCGTAGCGCCCGCCGTTGATGTACGTGTCCACGTCCGACTTCGCGCCGGGGCCGCCGGGCCGGGCCGAGCCGCCCCAGCCGTTGCGGGAGGTGTCGATCAGCGCGCCGACGTTGCTCGGGAAGCCGACGTTGACCAGTTCCTGGCGGAACGCCTGGGCGAAGGAGAGCTCGTCCACGTACCGGTTCCAGTCCACCCACTTCGACTGGCGCACGGAGGTGCCGTTGACCGAGTCGTTGATGGTGAAGTTGTTCTCCTTCAGCGCGCTGTAGTTGGCCGTGTTGACGATGATCCCGGCCACCTTGTCGACCGTGCTGCCCTCGGCCGTCGCCGCCTGCTTCAGCACCTGCGCGGTGGCGTTGAAGTTGTCGTCCCAGCCGATCCAGCCGTGGTGGCCGGCGTCCACGTAGTTGTAGACGTTGCCGATGGCGCCCAGCTTGTTCAGGGCGTAGCCGACGCCCTTCACATAGTTGCCGTTGGCCTTCATCGTGTCGCACTGCGGGGTCGCGGTGGGACGGCCGCCGGTGTTGGTGACCAGGTTGGGCAGCGAGTCGATCTCGATCGTGGTGACGATCCGCAGATTGGAGTTGGCGTACTTCGACTCGGAGAGGATCGCCGCGATCGGGTCGATGAACTGCGTCTTGTACTTGTCGATCTCGGTCGGGCCGAGCTCGCCGTTGGACGCCAGCGCGGCGCAGTCACGGCCGGGCAGGTCGTAGACCACTAACTGGACGACGGTCGGGCTGCCGCTCGACTGCTGCAGCGCCCGGTCGAGGTGGGCGCGCAGCCCCATCGCGCCGCTCGTGCCGTTGATCGCGGCGATCCGGTCCAGCCAGATGCCGGTCGGCTGGTTGGAGATCTTGCTGCCGCCGGGTTCGGCGGCGGCCTTCGCCGACCAGTCGGGGTTCACGTACACCTTGGCGCCCGAGTACGGGTTGTCGACCTTCGCGGCGGCCGCCCTGCCGCTGTCCACCTGGGCGGACGCCACGCCGGTCAGCGCCCCCATGGTCAGCGCGGAGGCGGCGAGCAGGGTGCCCGCCCTTCGGATTCTGCGGCTCATTGGATTCCCTTCAGGTGATCGCGGAGTCCCACGCCGTAGTTGGTCGGCGTGCCGTTGTAATCGCTGATCAGGGACGGGCCCGAGGAACAGTCCCAGGTGTTCCAGGTCCACCCCAGATACGAGGTGCCCTTGGCGTCCAGCCAGGCCATGACCCGGTCGACATAGCCGTGGGAGCAGGTGTTCTCGCCGATCTCGCCCGCCACGAACGGGACCTGGGCGATGACCGGGGCGAGCTGTTCGTTGAAACAGCTCTCGTTGGCGCAGGTGTTGAAGTTGTACGTGTGCCAGGCGGCGGCGAGATTGCCCGCCGGGTCGTTCGGCTTGTACGTCAGCCACTGGCGCAGATCGTTGGAGTAGGCGATGCCGGGGATCAGCACCAGGTTCCTGGCGCCGGTGGCCCGTACGGCGTTCAGCAGGGTCTGCATCCCGGCGACCTGGAAGTCGATCCCGGGGCAGCTCCCGCCGTCGCGCCAGCACTTCCACGCCGCCGTCAGGTCGGAGGTGGCGCGGTCCGGGAACGGCTCGTTGAACAGGTCGAAGACCACGGCCTGGTCGCCTTTGAAGGTCTGGGCGACCGAGGTCCAGAAGGCCGGGGTGTACTGGGCGTCCGGCATCGGCTTCTGGCAGGTGGCGTACTCGGTGTCGGCGCAGTGGCTGTCCCCGCCGGTGTATCTGCCGTGGCTCCAGTGGAGTTCGACGATGGGCGTGATGCCACGGGCCTCCAGCCGGGCGACGAGTGCCTTGACGGCCGCGATGTAGTTGGCCCCTCCGTAGGCCGCGTTGATGTGGGAAAGACCCAGCCAGCACTCCTCGTTGAGCGGGATCCGGACCGCGTTGACCTTCCAGTCGGCGATGGCCTTGACGGCCGCGTCGTCCACGGGGCCGTCGAAGATGCCACGCCCCTGGACGCACATGAACTCACCGCCGGAGCGGTTGACGCCCAGCAGCCGCCGGGTGGCGCCGTTCTCGTCGACGAGCTTGTTGCCGGAGGCGCGGAGCTTGGGGGGTGCGGCGTTGGGCACGGTCACCGCTGGGGTGCTCGCGGCCGAAGCGGTCGTGGCCGGGCCGCTCGCCGCCGAGGCGGTGGCGGGCACCAAGGCGGTGCCCGCCACGGATAACACCGCGGCGGCCACCAAGGCATAAAGGCGCGGGGGTGCTCGCATGGAGCGACTCCTCGAGGTTCAAGCGCCGTTCGACGCGGCGCAGACTGCTGGAACCGCTCCCACTGGTTGAAGTGAAGGTAGCGCTCGACGGGCGCATGTCAACAGACCCCGTTCACGAATTATCGGTCGAAGGTGCCCGGCGACCCGCTGTTGTTCAAAGACTTGACACTCCTTCGGGCTGACACGAACCTTGGGAGCGCTCCCATTGGTTCGCACATCCCCCACCACCGCACGAACCGCGAGGAGGTCCCCCGATGCGCGTACAGCGTGGCTCGCCCTTATCCGGGGCACGACGACGGATGAGGCGGCTGGTGACCACCCTGGCCGCCGCCCTCTCGCTCCCCGTGGCCATGACCGCGGCGGGCGGCGCCGCCCCCGCGCACGCCGCGGCGGTCCAGTGCGGGGTCGACTACAAGACCAATGACTGGGGCTCCGGCTTCACCGCCGATCTCACCATCACCAACCCCGGCACCGACGCCATCGACGGCTGGACCCTGACGTACGACTACGCGGGCAACCAGAAGCTCGGCAACGGCTGGAACGGCAGCTGGTCGCAGTCCGGCAAGACCGTCACCGTCACCAACGCCGGGCACAACGCGAAGATCGCGGCCGGGGGCAATGTCACCACCGGCGCCCAGTTCACCTACAGCGGCACCAACGCCGCCCCCACCTCCTTCGCCGTCAACGGCGTGGCCTGCCGGGGCGCCCATCAGCCGCCCATCGCGGTGCTGAGCAGCCCGTCACCCGGCGCCCTCTTCACCTCCGGCGGCACCGTCCCGATGACGGCCACGGCCGCGGCGGCCGACGGGGCGACGATCAGCAAGGTCGAGTTCTACAGCGACACCAAGCTCCTCGGCACCGACACCACCTCCCCGTACGCCTTCGACTACCAGGACGTCCCGGCGGGCGACTACTCGCTCTACGCCAAGGCGTACGACAGCCAGGGCGCCGCCGCCGAGTCCACCCCCGTCGGCATCCATGTGGCGGCCGGGCCCGCGCTGGTGGCCAGTCCCGGGCAGCTCGGGGTGCAGCAGGGCAAGACCGGGACGTTCGGCGTGAAGCTGTCCACCAAGCCGTCCGGAGACGTCACGGTCTCCGTCGCCCGCACCTCGGGCAACACCGGGCTGACGGTCTCCTCGGGCGCCGCCCTCACCTTCACCCCCGCCAACTGGGACACCGCCCAGCAGGTGACCGTCGCCGCCGCGAACTCCGGCACCGGCGCCGCGACCTTCACCGCGACCGCCGCCGGCCACACCAGGGCCGAGGTCACCGTCACCCAGCTGGCCGCCGCGAAGGTCTACGACGCCCGCTTCCTGGACCTCTACAACAAGATCACCACACCCTCGGCGGGCTACTTCTCGCCCGAGGGCGTTCCGTACCACTCGGTGGAGACCCTGATCGTCGAGGCCCCCGACCACGGCCATGAGACGACCTCCGAGGCGTACAGCTATCTGATCTGGCTCCAGGCGATGTACGGCAAGGTCACGGGGGACTGGTCCAAGTTCAACAACGCGTGGGACCTCATGGAGAAGTACATGATCCCCACCCACGCCGACCAGCCCACCAACAGCTTCTACAACGCCTCCAAGCCGGCCACCTACGCGCCCGAGTGGGACCAGCCCTCCCAGTACCCCTCGCAGCTCAACGGCAATGTCCCGGTCGGCAACGACCCCATCGCCGCCGAGCTGAAGAGCGCGTACGGCACCGATGACATCTACGGCATGCACTGGATCCAGGACGTCGACAACGTCTACGGCTACGGCAACGCGCCCGGCAAGTGCGAGGCGGGCCCGAGCGACACCGGCCCCAGCTATGTCAACACCTTCCAGCGCGGTCCGCAGGAGTCCGTCTGGGAGACCGTGACCCAGCCCACCTGCGACAGCTTCAAGTACGGCGGCAAGAACGGCTATCTGGACCTGTTCACCGGCGACGCCGCGTACGCCAAGCAGTGGAAGTTCACCAACGCCCCCGACGCCGACGCCCGGGTCGTCCAGGCCGCCTACTGGGCCTCGGAGTGGGCCAAGGCGCAGGGCAAGGGCGGCCAGATCTCCGGCAACATCGCCAAGGCCGCCAAGATGGGCGACTATCTGCGCTACGCGATGTACGACAAGTACTTCAAGAAGGTCGGCAACTGTGTCGGGGAGACCACCTGCCCGGCCGGGAGCGGCAAGAACAGCTCCCACTACCTGCTGTCCTGGTACTACGCCTGGGGCGGCGCCACCGACACCTCCGCGGGCTGGTCCTGGCGCATCGGCTCCAGCCACGCCCACGGCGGCTACCAGAACCCCATGGCGGCCTGGGCCCTGAGCTCGTACGCCGACCTCAAACCCAAGTCCGCGACGGGCGCGAGCGACTGGTCCACCAGCCTCAAGCGCCAGCTGGAGTTCTACCGCTGGCTGCAGTCGAGCGAGGGCGCCATCGCGGGCGGCGCCACCAACAGCTGGCAGGGCCGCTACGCCACGCCGCCGTCGGGCAGCTCCACCTTCTACGGCATGTACTACGACGAGAAGCCGGTCTACCACGACCCGCCGTCCAACCAGTGGTTCGGCTTCCAGGCGTGGTCCATGGAGCGCGTCGCGGAGTACTACAACCGCACCGGTGACGCCTCCGCGAAGACGGTCCTGGACAAGTGGGTGAAGTGGGCGCTGTCCAAGACCACCGTCAACGCGGGCGGCACCTACCAGATCCCGTCCACCCTCCAGTGGTCCGGCCGGCCCGACACCTGGAACGCCTCCAGCCCCGGCGCCAACGCGAACCTGCACGTCACCGTCGCCGATTACACCAATGACGTCGGCGTGGCGGCCGCGTACGCCAAGACCCTGTCCTACTACGCCGCCAAGTCCGGCGACACCAAGGCCAGGGACACCGCGAAGGCGCTGCTGGACGGCATGTGGAACAACTACCAGGACGCCCTCGGCATCGCGGTCCCCGAGACCCGCGCCGACTACAACCGCTTCGACGACCCGGTCTACGTCCCCAGCGGCTGGACCGGGACCATGCCGAACGGCGACAAGATCGACTCCAACTCCACCTTCATGTCGATCCGCTCCTTCTACAAGAACGACCCGGCCTGGTCGAAGGTCGAGGCGTATCTGAAGGGCGGCGCGGTGCCCAGCTTCACGTACCACCGGTTCTGGGCCCAGGCGGACATCGCGCTGGCGATGGGGTCGTACGCGGACCTCTTCGAATAGCGGCTACGGCACCGTGGCGGGGCTCCCGGCCCCGGGAGCCCCGCCACGGTGTCCGGTCAGCGCCGCCTCCAGCCGCTGGATGTAGCGGTGCTGGAGGCGGGCGGTGCGCTGGAGCGAGAGCACCGACCGCAGGAACTGGTCCATATCGGCGGCCCGGGTGAGGATGTCGTCCGGCACCCGCTCGTCGGCCTGCCCCCGGGGTTCGAGTACCGCGTGCGCCCAGGCACGGGTGACCGGTTTGAACATCCCCGGGTGGTTGGCCACGATCCGCGCCCGTACCGCCAGGTCGTTCTCGGCCGCCTCCACATGCAGTCCGTCGTCCTTGTTGCGCGCGCCGAACAGCGGTTCGTGGAGGTGATGGGCGGTGAAGCCGTGCTCGGCGCAGGCGATCCAGAAGTCCCAGTCCTCGCCGGTGCGCATGGACTCGTCGTAGCCGCCGGCCGTCTCCCACACCTCGCGGCGGTAGAGCGAGCAGTAGAACATGATCAGTCGCTGGAGGAGCAGTTCCGGTCGGTACGCGGGCAACTCCAGCACCTGGGCGGGCAGGTCCTCATCGTCGGTGAACGCCGAGACATCGGTGGAGACGATCGCGATGTCCGGGTCCTGGTCCAGCACGGCGACGGTCTTCTCCAGCATCGTCGGCGCGATGACGTCGTCGGCGTCCAGCGGCAGCACATAGCGCCCACCGGTGGCCGCGATACCCGCGTTACGGGCAGCCGAGACCCCCGCGTTGGCCTGCCTCAGCAGATGGATCCGCCGGCCGGGGTGCCGGGCGATCAGCGACCGGGCCACCTCCGCGGTGTCGTCCGGGCTGCCGTCGTCCACGATCATCAGCTCCCAGTCGTCGTACGTCTGGGCCACCACGCCGGCCACGGCCTGCGGCAGATAGCGGCCGTAGCCGTGGCAGGGGATCACCACCGAGACCGCGGCCCCCGGGAGAACCGCCTCCCGGGGGCCGCGGCCCGGATCGGCCGCGGGCGGCGTCATCGGACTCCGAAGGGGGATGAATCCTGGGTTGAACGGGTGTCGACGGCGATGTTGGCGCATTTTGAGGAATCGCCGGTCATCGGCATGATGACCACATTGGCGGCGCTGCCGGCGCCGGAGACATCACACTGGTTCTTCTGCACCACGCTCTTCGGGTCGCCGAAGACACGCGCGAAGTCGAGACAGCCGGTGCCTGCGCCGACCGCCGCGACCGGCGAGTTGGCCGCGCTGTCGCAGGCGTCGCGCTGCTGGACGCCGCTGCCGGGAACGCCCGGTGCGCCGGGAGCGAGCGCGGTGGCGTCGACACCGCCGCCGAAGGCGACCGCACCGGCGGTCGCCGTCACCAGGGCGGCAGTTTTACCGATGTTCATCAAAAGCCTCCTCGTGGAACTTCCGCGGAGACACCCGCGGGCATCTGCCCAACGAGCCCGGAGGGGGGAGGCTTCGGAAGCGCGTACGGCTTCACCTGTCCGGAGCAGCGCACTCCGACTCCGCCGCCGGATCCGGCTCCGAACGCGGAAGGTGCGGAAGGTTCGGAAGGTACGGACGGCGCGGATGAACCAGCTCCAGCGCGGGCAGCGCCCAGCACTCCGTCCCCATATCGTGCGCGAGTGCCGCCAGCCCCTCGGTCTCGATGAGCCGCCGGTACGGAACGGCCGGGAACACCAGGCCGTCGCGGTGCAGATCGGCGCGGACCAGCAGCCCCGCACCTCCGACGGAGTCCACCCGCACTCGCGCCCGGTCCCGCAGCTCGTCCAGGTAGGCGCGCCCGAACCCCTTGGGCGGCTGCAGGATTCCGTCCCGCAGCCACCGGTCCCAGTCCAGGGTCCCGGCGTCGGGCGTCAGGGCCCAGGTGTTGAGGTCGAAAGTGGGCCCGCCCGGCTCGGACACGCAGTGGGGGACGACGATGTCCTCGCCCGCGTCGAGCAGCCGCCGGACGAGATCGGGGGGACAGTCCGTCACATCGGCGTCGAGCCACAGGACCCAGCTCTCGTCCGCGAGCGCCCGGGCGAGCAGATGGTTGCGGACCCGGGCCAGCACCGAGCGTCGTGTGCGCTGGACGGAGGGCTCCCAGCGCGGCCCGGCCAGCCGCAGCCCGTAGTGCCGCCGTACGAGGGTGACGCGGGCGAACTCGGCGGTGAGCGCGGGCAGCGCGTCCTCCAGCAGCTCCCATGTGGCGTCCCGGCTGTCGCCCTCCAGCAGCCCGAGCGACAGCGCCTCCCGGGGGTGGTCCAGGGCGCGCAGGTTTTCCAGGTGGCGGGGGAGGAAGTCGGCGGCGTCCCTGACCGGGGTGAGGATCAGGACCGTGGGGCGCTCGGCCGGGACGGACGGCCGGGACCGGGCCCGGGGGACCGCCGCCCCCTCGCACCGCGCCGGAGTCCCCGCGCTCTCCTCCGCTCCCGCGTCCGGCGCGTGCTGCCGTTCGGGCTCCTCGTGCTCCGCGTGCACCAGGTCCGCCGGGGCCACCGGCAGCCGGGCCGCCAGCGCGCGTACCGCCGACGCGTAGTCACCGCCCGTCCAGAGCTGAGTCGCCGCGTCGAAGAGGCCCGCGAAGTGCGGTGCGTCGAAGGTGTTCGCGCCGTGGTGGACGTACGTGTACAGCTCGGGTGCGTCCACGGACGCCACCCGTCCCGTGCGCACCACCTGCTCCGCGACCGGGGTGTCCTCGCCGCGTCTCAGCGCCGGATAGCGCGGCAGCACCTCCTTCGCGCACACCATCGACCCTTCCCATACCCGTGTCCCCGAGACGGCGAGCATCCGGCGCGCGGGCCACCACAGCCGCTCCCGGGCCAGGAAGCACGCCGTGGCCCCGAGCCCCAGGAGTGCGGCCATCTGGACGTCCAGCCGCTCCGGGTCGTAGAGGTCGTCGTCGTCCCACTGGCACACGTACGGCCCGGTGGCCAGGTCGACCGCGGCATTCCGCAGATCGCCCAGCGGCCGTCCCTCCGGCGGCAGCCGGTGAAGCCGTACCCGTGGATCGGCGAGGGTGTGGACGTGCTGTTCCAGGGTGTCGTCCGTGCCGTCGTCCACGACGACCAACTCGGCGCGGGGGTAGGTCTGGGTGAGAAAGCAGCGGATCGCCCGTTCGGCGAGGCGTGGCCGGTCTCCGGTGACCATCAGGCAGGACACCAGCGGCGCGGGCGCACCCTCGGCCCACCGGGCGCGCTGGGCGTCGAGATCCAGCGTGCCCCGCGCGCACGGCCGCAGGTCCTGGCTGGTCCAGAAGGGGACCGTGCGCCCTTCCGAGACGCGGGGCGTGAAGGCCGCGTCGTGCGCCCAACTGCCCGACCAGTGGTGCACGGCGTGCGCCCGCTCCAAGTCCACCGTCCTCGGCCCCAACACCTCCGTGGCGTACGGGCTCGGCTTGGGGTACAGGACTTCCGGTCCGAGCACCGTGATCGTGCCGTCGTACGGGGTGCCGTCGAGCGCGCGCGTGAGGAAGAACGGCCCGGTCGCGTCCAGCGGGCTGGGCGCGGTGTGGGCGCCGACCAGTTCGCGGTGGACGTGCGCCCAGAAGGGATGGCCCGGCCGGGAGGCGAGAAACGCGTTGCCGACCACCCGGGGCAATCCGGCGCGCCGCGCGCACAGCAGCCGGGTGTGCTCCTCGGGTTCGAGGCCGAGGACCAGCTCGCGGCCTTCGAGCAGACCGTCCAGCGGGCGCAGGGCCTCGAAGTCGAGGTCGGCGTAGACGCCGCCGAAGTGGTCGAGCAGGAAGTACCGGACCGCGTCGGCCCGCATGATCGGCTCGGGATAGCCGTCGTAGACCGGCAGGAACCAGGGGTAATGCGCGGTGAGGAAGGCGCGGTTGTCGGCGTCCGTCCACAGCCGGTATTCCCACCCCGGATGGTGGCGGCGCCAGGACTCGGCCCAGCGCCGCCACACGGCGGGTACGTCCGCATCCTTCCATGTCTGGTGGATGACGCGCGGAATTCCCCTTTGCGTAGACATCCGCACAGTATGTCCGAAGGGTGGTGTCGATCGGTCCAGGGAGTACAACGGCTCCGGGAACAGCACCCGTTCGGGGTGTTTGGTCAGGCCGGGGTCGACGCACGGTACACGCTGCGCACGTTGTCCTCCGGCCGTGGCTTGTCCCGGCCGGCGGGCCCCGCCGCGAAGGCGCGCAGCAGATTCTCGGTGGTGCGGGTGACGAAGGCCCGGGTGCGGGCGTCCATCCCGTGGTCACGCCCGTTCTCGCGGGTCCCCGCCATCAGGGCCTCCACCCAGCGCATCGTCCCCGAGGCGAAGACCCCCGCCCCGCTCGCCACGGTGTAGTACGCGGAGTCCGAGTGGCTGTGCCGCCCCCGGCAGACCAGGGGGGAGTGGGCGATGATCCGCAGCGGCGCCGGAGTGGGATCGCCCGGGGTGACCCGGTCGTACTCCACACCCACCAGATGGTCGAAGGAGTCGCCGTCGTCCACCCCGGTCCCGGCGAACAGCCAGTGGCCGCTGTCCAGGACGACGTAGGGGGCGTCGGTCGGGTAGCCCTCGTAGAGGACGCCGGTCAGCGAGGACTCGGGATCGGGCGCCGGGGGCTGACGGAAGTCGGTGGTCGCCAGGTCGCGATGGTTCACCAGGTACGGGTCATCCCGGTAGGCGGTCTTGTAGCAGACCACGGTGCGCGCGGGGGCACCGCCGGGGCCGGGCTCCAGCCGGATCCGGCGGAAGCAGGTGTTGGCGCCGAGGAAGGCCAGATTGGTGCCGTCGTCCCGGGCCCGGGTCACGTACCGCCGCTGCTGCGGGGTCCAGTACTCGTCGTGACCGAGCGACAGGGCGGCCGTGGCGCCCTTGAGCACGGCCGGTCGCAGATGGACGTCCACGCCCGTGGTGTACGCGAGCGGAAGGCCCAGCCGTTCGGCGAGGACCACCAGGGCCCGCTCGTAGACCAGGAACTTCTCCGCCCCGTCGGCCGCGTACGGCCGGTCGAAGCTGACGGCCAGCGAGCGCGACCCGTACGCACCGTCCCGGCCCTGGTAGAGGCTGTAGCCGCCCCAGGTGTTGTACGCCTGCCAGGTGGCCGGTGCGTGCATCAGCAGGGTCCGGCCCCGCGCCTGCCGCGAGCGCACGATCAGCGGCACATAGCGCTGATGGCCGTTCGAGGCGTCCAGCCGCAGCAGATACGCGCCCTCCGGCCAGTTCCGGGCGCGGATGCGGAGCGAACGGTCCCAGTCGGCCCGCACCGTGCGGGTGGCGTCGAGGAACACGGGCGGGCCCTGCTTCCTGCCCTCCACCCGGCGCGACCGCCACACCAGCCGCGCCTGCGCCCCGCCGTACCAGCCGATCCGGTAGGCCGATACGCGGAAGGCGGGGGCGGTGGTCGACACATGGAGCCCGACCTCCTCGTCGGGCAGCACGCTCACCCGGTCGGTATAGCCCTCGATGGCGCCGGGCGGCCCCACCGAGCGGATGCGCCAGTCGGCACTGCCCGGCCGGGACCGCTCCGCCTCCTCCGCCCGGCGCGCGGCGTCGGCGCGCCGGGACGGGCGGGCGGGGTGGCCGTTCCGCTCGGCCGAGGAGTCGCAGCCCGTCGCGGCCGCCGCCGCGGCACCGGCCGCGGCGGCGGCCCCGAGGAAGCGGCGGCGGCCCAGCCCGCCGGATATACGGCCGTGATCTCCGTCCACCGGACCATCGTGGGGCGCGGGGCGGGGGCGGACGAGCCGGGAAGGCCCGAAGGAGTATCCGGCCGAGCGGTCCGGTGCCTCCGAGGCGCGGCGTCCGGTGTCTCCGAGGTGTGGCGCCTCCGAGGTGCGGTGTCTCCGAGGTGTGGCGCCTCCGAGGTCCGGTGTCTCCGAGGTGCGGCGGGAGGGCGCGGGGCGCAGCCTGGGACATATGACCGAATCCCAGGCGCCACGCATCCACCGGCCTCCGATCGTGGTGCTCGGCGTCCAGCAGAACGATCCCCCGTACCGTCTGGTCGAGATCGCCGGTGAGCTGGCGGGCAAGGCGCACTCGGTCCTGGACGTCATCGAGATCGCGCGGGAGGTCGGCCTGGACGACGTCGATCTGGACGATCCGGATGTGGTCCGGTGGGTGGGCGGCGACAAGTTCACCTGGACGTCGTTCTGGCCCCCGAACCGGGCGCACCGCGAACACCGGAGCTAGTGCCGTGACCGCGCAGGTCCGTCCGACGCGAGCGCGGTGACCCGGGCGGCCAGGTCCGACAAGGAGGGATCGCGCAGCACCGCGGCGCGTGCCAACCGGGCTACGTCGCCGGCCCAGTCGCCGGTCGCGAGGTCATCCTCGCCGATCCGGGCGAACCCGCGGTCCAGCAGGCCGCGGGCCTCGGCGTCCCGCTGCCGGGCCACCGCTTTGACCGCGCCGATGGCATTGGCGAGGGCACTGGCCGGCCGTGACCATTCACCCTCACGGGCTCGTGCCGCCGGATTCCCCACGTCATAGTGCGGGTCATCCGCGACCGACGCGGCCCGGACGTCCAGGTCGAGCCGCCAGAACAGCGGCGCCCCCGCGAAGCGGACGAACAGCGAACGGCGCCGGTCGGAGTGGTGGAAGTCCGGGTCACCGCGGACGCTCTCAACCGGCTGGACCTCGCCCAGCACATCGGCCACGCGGGCCAGGCAGTCCGGGAACCGCGCGTCCGGCACCACCCACCCGATATCGATGTCGCTGAAGGCGTCCGCGGTGCCTGACGCCAGCGAGCCCCTCAACTCCGCGGCCGAGCCGGGACAACACCTCCCCAACGCGAGGCACACCTCAGCGGCCAGGGCGGCACGATCGGTCTCTGCCAACACGACGCAAACCATAGTCCGGAGCACGAGTCCGGAGTCCGAGTCCGGAGTCCGAGTCCGGAGCCCGAGTCCGGAGCCCGGCCGCGCCGGGGGAATTCGGTGTCAACCCAACGTTGACACCCCTGGGGTGTCAACCTATGGTTGACGCATGACGAAACCAGCCGGACTCACCCATCCCGTACGCCTCGACGACCTGATCGAGGCCATCAAGAAGGTCCACCCCGACGCCCTCGACCAGCTCACCGACGCGGTGCTCGCCGCCGAGCACCTCGGCGAGGTGGCCGACCACCTCATCGGCCACTTCGTGGACCAGGCCCGCCGCTCCGGCGCCTCCTGGACCGACATCGGCAAGAGCATGGGGGTGACGCGGCAGGCCGCCCAGAAGCGCTTCGTCAACAAGGCGTCCGGCGAACCGTCGGACCTCGACCCGAGCCAGGGCTTCGGCCGTTACACACCGCGCGCCCGGAGCGTCGTGGTCGCCTCCCAGAACGAGGCCCGCGCCGCCACCAACGCCGAGATCCGCCCCGAGCACCTCATCCTCGGCCTCCTGGCCGAGGACGAGGGTCTGGCCGCCAAGGCGATCGTCGCCCAGGGCGTCCTCCTGGACGCCGTCCGCCAGGCCGCCACCGCCGCCCTCCCGCCCGCGGCCGACTCCATGCCCGCACTGGTCCCCTTCGACGCCGACGCGCGCAAGGTCCTCGAACTCACCTTCCGCGAGGCCCTGCGGCTGGGCCACAACTACATCGGCACCGAGCACATCCTCCTCGCCCTCCTCGAACACGAGGACGGCGCGGGCCTGTTGACCGACCTCGGGATCGACAAGGCCGCGTCCGCGGAGTTCATCGCCCAGGCGCTGACCCGCGTCGCCGAGGCCATCGAGGACGAGACCGCCAAGGGCGAGGCAGTCAAGGACGAGGGGAAGGGATAGCCGAGGGCCGGAACAGCCGTGCGGTGCCGGTCAGGCCGAGGACCCGGCTGACCGTGCGGCTGGGGGAGCGGACGATGACCGTCTTGCCGTGTGCGTGCGCCTCCCGGCGGAGCCTCAGCAGCGCGTTGAGCGCCGAGCAGTCCCAGAACCTCACCGCGCTCAGGTCGACGTCAACGCCCTCGGCGGAATCGCGGAGGGCGTTGCGCAGCTCGGCGGACATGGCGGGGGCGGTCTCGTAGTCCACCTCTCCGTTGACCAGGACAACCTTCCGGGGTCCCTCCGGGTAGCTGTCGGTGAGGAGGGTGGCCGAGGGGCGCGTCGGCGCCGAGCCGGCCGATATGCCCAGCGCCGCGCCGATCACGGGCCTGTACGGCGAGCGATGTCCAGGCTCGGGCACGGAGATGTCTCGTGCGTGCACCTGTCTGTCTCCCCTCGAGGTCGCCTCGCTGGCGTCACACGGCTTGCTATACACGAAGTCGGATTCATGTTTCCAGATGCGTTATTGTTTCGGCAATATCATGAGCCCATGGGAGGAGTGCCTGAATCGCACAGCGGATGGACGTTCTTGACCAACCACGCCCGCGTGCTGGCCGCGATCGCCGACGATCCGAACGTACGGATCCGCGACATCGCCGCGCACTGCAGGCTGACCGAGCGTGCCGTCCAAAAGATCATCGGCGACCTGGAGCAGGACGGATATCTGTCCCACACCCGTGAGGGGCGTACGAACACGTACCGCATCGAGCCGGGGAAGGTCCTGCGCCACCCCGCCGAGGCCGGGCTCCCAGTGGCCTCGCTCCTCTCCCTGCTCGTCGAGGACGAGGACCGCCGCAAACACGCGGATGGCCCCGTCGGCGACGGGAAGCCGACGGCGGATGAGGCTCCCGCCCAACCGCCCCCCGACTCCCGGGCGCCTCGACTACCCTGAAACGCATCCCTGACGTAGAGGCAGTAGGAGTCACGGTGCGTATCGGCGAACTCGCCGCCAAGGCCGGCGTCAGCGTACGAGCGCTGCGCTACTACGAGGAGCAGGGCCTGCTCACCTCGGACCGCAGCCCCAGCGGCCAGCGCCACTACGCGGACACCGCGGTCGACCGCGTCCTGTGGATCCAGTGCCTCTACGCGGCGGGCCTGTCGAGCAAGACCATCCGCGAATTCCTCCCCTGCGCGCACTCCGGCGTCGCCACCCCCGCCGGCATCGCCCGCCTGATCGCCGAACGCGACCGCATCAACGCCCAGATGGCCGACCTGGCCACGGCCCGCGATCACCTCGAGGAGGTCATCGCGGCGGCCAGCGGCACGATCGGAGGCGAAGTGAGCTGCCTCCCGCAGAGCGCCTGATCCGGCGCGGACCCTGGACGGTCAGTCGCCATCCGGTGCTCCGTTCGGTGTCAGATGGTCGCGGAAGAAGGCGGTGGCCGCCGCCGAGGCTCGGGCGAACTCGGTGGTGTACGGCGCGAAGTGCCCGCCCGGCTGTAGGCGGCGAGCCCGGTGTCGGTGAGGGTGACGGTGTCCTGCCGACCGACGATCATCAGCAGCGGTGTGGGGGAGACGCGGTCGATGAAGACGCCCGGCTCGTACATGCGGGCCTTGCGGGCGGAGCGCTGGTGGGTGGGACCGCTGTCGCCGGGTGTGCCGCCGGGTATGTCGTTCACACCTCCCACGGTGCACCGGCCCGTACGCACCCGCCAAACATCCACCAAAAGGCAGAGACGAAAGAGGCCGCTGCCACGCGCGGTGGGCAATCCGATAATTTGCTCGTGTGGACCAAGGGCTCGCCGCTGTGCTCGGTGCTTTCGTCGGGGTCGTCGGAACCAGCGCGACTGCCGTGCTCACGGGCCGGTACATGCGTCAACAGGCACGGGACCAGGCCCACATCGACCATGCGCGATGGCGGCGCGAGATCCGGCAAGAGACCTACGCGGCGACGCTCGTTCCCATCACCGAGGCACGCGCAGTCGCGCGAGAGGTATCCCGTGCTCTGGTCCGGGAGGACGCTGATGCCGAAGTGGGAAGCCTGTTGGGGCAGCTGAACGAATTGATCCAGACGATTCGGGCCTCATGCGCTCGTTTGTACTTGGAAGGCCCTGAAGAAGTAGCCAGGGCTGGGGACGCAGTCCTCAGGGCGCTGCGGGTCGTCGACAACAATCTGGTGACCTGGAAGCAGAGTCGGGCTTCGTCCCCCGAGTCTGTGGCCGAGCACATCGAGCGCCACACCCTGAAGGCTGCGGAGCTCGCCCACTCGGTTACTCGCTTCGCGCATGAGGCCAGCAAGGCGCTGGACGCCACGATCACCGCGTGACTGGCCGGGCGGGGAAGTCCAGGGGCAGGCACCGGCACCACACAGGCACCGGCACCTGACTGAGTGTCCAGTCGTACTGCCGGATCGCGGACACGGACGCCATGGCCGCCCGGTTGGGCTACCTGCTGACTGCAGCGGTCCCGCGCGGTGCGCCGATCCTTCGCCTCGGCAGCCGCCAGCTCACGCCGTCTGGCTCGTCCAGCCACAGAGTATGAGCCCCGTCCGAAGCGACGGTCAGCCCATAGCGCTCGTGCCCCGGCCGCCCGGCATCCCGCCACTGGGTGAGCAGCGGCTCCCGCTCGGCCCACAGATCACGCGGCCCGCCGTGGTCGAGCCGAGCGGTCATGACTCCAGCACCGGTCATGGTGATCCGCGCCCATGATGAGCTGGCCGGGTCGAAGAGGCACCGGATCTGCCGGCCCTCGTCATCCACCACGGCAAAGTCGTTGATCCGCGGGTGCAGCAGCGAGGTGAGGAACTGCGCTCCGGGGGCGTCCGGTACCGCGGGAAGGGTGATCTCCCGGGTCTCGCCGGACCACGTCAGCAGCGGCTGTACGAGTCGCCCCGCGGTGGTGCCCACCGTGTCGGGGGTCGGCCGGGCGGTCATGAAAGTGGCCAGGCCGTGGAGGAACCGGCCGCCGGCGGAATGGTCGTCCTGGACCATCAGGCGCACGATGCCGCAGCCGATGTTGGCCACGATCACCCCGCCCGGGCGGAGTTGATCCCGCCAGGGCGTCGGGATCCGGCCCACCCCGCACGTCGCCAGCAGCCGGTCGTACGGTGCGCGCTCCGGGTAGCCGGCCATCCCATCCCCCGCGACGAGGGTGGGTTCGTACCCGGCCGAGCGAAGGCGGGTCTTCGCCGCGGCCACCAACTCGGGGTCGACGTCGACCGTCACGACGTGGTCGGGCCCGAGGCGGTGGGAGAGCAGTGCCGCGTTGTAGCCGGTGCCCGCGCCGATCTCCAGCACGATGTCGCCGTCCCGCACGTCCAGGGCCTCGAGCATCTGGGCCATGAGGGACGGCTGCGTGGATGAGCTGGTGGCGGTGCCGTCCTGGTCGAACTGGGTCAGCAGGGAGACGTCCTGGTAGGCCGCGGCCAGCCATGCGGGGTCGCCCTGGCTGTACCGGTGCAGGCTGCCCTGGGATCGGACGGTGAAGTCGGGGACGAACGCGTGGCGGGGGACGCTGAGGAAGGCGGCACGCCAGGGCTTGGATCGGATGCTGCCGGTCCTCACCAGGTGGTCGGCCATATGCTGGCGTAGCTCGTCGGCCGATGGTGCTTCGGTGATCACGGTGTGGCCCTTTCCGGTAGGTCAGCGAGTGCTCGGGTGATGGGCGTGCGCAGGTCGGGGATGAACCCCCACTGCCCGTTCGGGTTCACGTCGATCAGGTACCAGCGCCCTTGTGGGTTAACGAGGAAGTCCAGTGCGACGTATTGGAGTCCGAACCTGAACGTCAGCATGTGGACGCCCCGGGCGATGTGCTCGGGCACCTGGCAGGGCTTGTAGATGAGGCTGTCGTAGTCGGCCCGGAAGTCGATGCGGGAGCGGTCAGAGCCTGCATGGATCTCGGCGGCGAACAGCTGGTGTCCCACTGCGGTGAGCCGCACCTCGTACGCCTTGTCCACCCACTCCTGGAACTGGTGGGCGGTGCGCCTCACCGAGTCGTCGATCTCGCCGGGCCGGACCTGCGTTGTCCACAGGGCCTGTGGACGGTCGTCGTGGTCGCTGGGGTGGGTGGTGCCGAGTGCCTTGTACGCGGCGACTCGGCCGGGCAGCGCGGAGACGAACTCGCGGGCCTCAGCCGGGTCGTTGGTGATCAGCGTCCGGGGTACGGAGAGTCTGCACCGGGCCGCCGCGGCCAGGGCGACGGGCGGGTACGTGGCCAGGTCGTTGCGGTGAGGGTGGTTCACCCACAGGCAGGGCAGCGCGGCCACCAGGCCGCCGAACCCGGCCCGCGCCTCAGCGTCCGCCCACCGCGCATCCTGCTCGGACATGTCCGGGTGTAGGCAGTACGCGGCCGGCCTCCGGTAGTACACCGACCGGACATCGGCCAGAGAGACGTCCCGGTGCTGACCACGTAACGCGCCCTCCCACGACGTGCGGTCGGTCGCATCTTGGGCCCGGGTCAACACCAGGACGGTCATGAGTCAGATCCCGCTGTCAGCCGACGTCAGTCCGTGTCGTTCTCGGTGTCGGTCGCCAGCTGGCTGTCCTCCTGGGTCTGCGTGGTCGTCGTGATCTGGCTCTTCATCGACGGCTCGTGGATGAACGGCGTCCCGGTCGCGTGACGCTGATCTGCCGCTCGGGGCAGAGGTGCAGGGCCGGCAGGGTGAGCGTCTCGTCGGCGACGGGGACGGCCTTGGACAGCCCGAACGGCCTCGCGGTCTGGGTGCGTTCCATGGTCAGTGTCATGGGGTGTTCTCCATTCGTGTGCGGATCCTCTGTGAGAGGACTCCGGTCCCGTGATCCCCATCTCGGGGCCGGAGTCCCTGCCCTGCGGTTGGCGGCTGTCCCGGCTGCACCGACCGCAGGGTGTAGGAGGGTGGGCCGCCAGCGGCGAATCCCCGGGGTGGGGCATCCCCAGGCGCCGGCGGTCCACCCGGTCTATGGGGCCGGGGTGCTGACGAAGCAGAGCCAGACCACGAGCACCGCCAGCGCGGGGACCACAGCGAGCAACAGGCCCATACGGGCGGCGCGGAAGGTGAACAGCCCGGCCCGCACCGCGAGGGACGGTCGACGGTGCGTCATCCGGGGCCTCCCGGATCTTCCTGCCGCCGACGACTCGGGGGTGGCTGCTCGGGCCGCACGTGCTTGCACTGGTCCTGCTGCACCTCCGTCACCGTGGGGTACCGGACGGTGTTGCACCCCGTGCACATCGCTGCCCAGGGGGTGCTGACGAGGCCGGGATACGGGACGAGGGCCTGGTATCCGCCGTCACGCAGGATCTGTTCGGCTCTGGCTGCCCGCTCGGCGGGGGTGGTCTTGCGGTGGCCCATCATGTGCTGCCTCCCTCTGCGTGAGCCTTCCGTGTGGCGTCCTCGTAGGCGCGCAGCAGCTGCTCGCCGGTCTCGCACCCGGTGCCGGGTGTCCGGCAGGCCAGGCAGCCCGCGGCGTGCTCGATGGCCGCGCGCCACGCATCGTCGGCGAACGGGTCCTTGGTCTCCTCGGCGGCCGTCATCGGAATCTGCCCCGCTCGAGGGCGCGGCGCCGGGCGGCGGCCTCGGTGACCGCGTCACGCTCGTGGGTCCGGGCGTGCGGCGGGCAGGCGTAGACGGTGCGGCCGGCGCCGCTGGCCCCGTGCTGGACATCCACGATGACCGGCTCGTCGGTGGGCAGCTCGCAGCGGTAGCAGAGCTGGCGGCCGTCCGGTGCCGGGCCGAGGACGTCGTCGAGGGCCTGGCGCAGGGCGAGGACCAGGTGATGGGTGTCGGTCAGGTACCGGTCCGGGCCGAGCGGGATCCGCCAGTACGTCTTGTGCTCGGCCCTCCACGAGGCGGGCGGTACGCCGAGGAGGGTGCCCTCGTCGGCGAGTTCGGCGAGGATGCGGACCCGGCGCATGCGCCAACTGCGGGCGGTGGAAGTGTCGATACCGATGAGCCAGTACGTCTTGCCGTAGGTGTCGTCCTGGATGACGGCGCCGGATCGGTTGCCGAGCAGTTCCAGGGCGCGGTCCGCGACAGGGGTGGGTGCGGCGATGGCATCCCACCATTTGCCCACCGGTAACGCCTCGATGTCCTCGGTGTTCGGTGGTGTCCACGGCAGGGTTCTGGTCATCATCGGGCATCTCCGTGGCAGCGTGTTGCCTCGTCCATGGTTGGGTCGTTATTCCGCCGAGCTACGGCGGATGTCCCTGCTCACGACGTTACGAATCAGCGCAATGCGCATGAACCGACTACGAGTACGGGATGATGACGAACCCACGACCGAGCAGGGGGAACTCATGGCGAAGCGTCAGCCAACTACCCTGACCCGCAGTCAGGGTAGGGTCGATAGAGGCCGTCGAGGTGTGGTGTCTGGGTACGTCTTACGGCTGATAAGAGAGCATCTGGACCTCAGTCAAGAGGCTCTAGCCGAACGGTTCCGGGTCTCGTTGGACACCGTCGCTGGCTGGGAATCCGGGCGTCGTCCGCTCACTGCTGTACCCGCCGGGCAGATGCTCGTTCTCCGCCACCGGCTGATGCATCTGGGTGCCTCGCCTGCACTGCTGCTCGCACTCGAACGCGGCATGGAAGCGGACGTTCTGCTTGCCAGCGCCCTGGACGGTGAGGTGTCTGCTCAGGACAGTCCGCTTGGCGCCTGGGTGATGCAGCGCGACCTCGTTGAAGTGCTGGCGTGGCCACTCACAGGGGAACCGCCAGGGCCGGTCCGAATGCTGCCCGACCCGCCGCGACAGCGGAGAGGGCCTGTCCCGTCGGCTCCGGAATTGACGGCCGAAGACCGTAAGCGCTTCTTCGTTCACCTCAGGCGCATGACCGAACAAGCGCGGACTCAGGGGAACTTCCTGCTACGGCGCCAGGCGATGATCTGTCCGGCTATGACCGCGCGGAAAACGGTGACTGGCTTGCGCAGCAGCAACGCAGCGAACCTTCTTCGGACTGGCTGACCAGCTGGCTCAACGAGCGTTCCGTGGCAGCCGTCGCAGCACGCCAGGGCGATCGGGAACGTATGCAGCATTTCGTCAGGAATACGCTCAAAGACGATGAAGCCAGTGAAGCGGCGAACCTCAACTACTGGGCGTACTGGATCGGGGAAACTCAGCACATCGAACTCTCGGACCAGTTCATCGCCTCGCAGAACCTTGGCGCCTGGCCAGGTACGCGGCTTCTTCAGCACTTGGCGCGGGGGCTCGCACCACATCACGGATACGTCGAACTGAACATCCACACCCTATGGACACTGCTCGCCGCAAGGCCCGAGCTGCTCCGCTCAGGAGATGCCGCAACCGCCCTCCGGGAACGACTGCCAGTGATGTTGGATAGCCGGGAGATTTCCGCACCCGTACGCCACGAGCTCGAGAGCATCCGGTACGCAATCCGCCTCGCTGAGGCGTGAGAGGAGTTGACGGTGACTGACGACCTGCATGCGGTGGCACGCTTCCTGTTCGAAGCTGGCGCGCTGAAGCAGAACCGCAGGACAGGCTGGTGGATGGCTGGCGTCCGAGACCCTGAAACAGTCGCCGAGCATGCCTGGCGCACTTCGCTGATTGCCTCGATCATCGCCCAGTTGGAAGGCGCCGATCCTGCGCGAGCCGCTCTCATGGCTGTCTGGCACGATTCACAGGAGACACGTACTGGCGACGTGAACTACCTGGGCAAGAAGTACGCGCCCAGCCCCGACCCGCAAGCGGTGACCGCTGACCAGACCGTCGACATGCCCGAGGGCCTCGCTTCCGCTGTACGGGCATGGGTCGGCGAGTACGAAGCGAAGGAATCGACCGAGGCGGTATGCGCTCGCGACGCAGATAAGCTTGAGTGCCTGCTACAGGGACTCGAATACCTGTCTCAGGGATATGAAAACGCTCAGCGCTGGGTCGACAACAGCCGTAGCCGGTTGGTGACAGAGACCGGCAAGCGCCTTGCTGACGAACTGCTGAACCAGGGATCTCTCGACTGGCTCCGTGTGGCGCTGGGCGAGAAGCCGTAGCAGCTCCTCGAACTCTCAGACAGCAAGCGAAACGCCCCCTCCGGCCCGTAGGCCAGAGGGGGCTCACGTATCAGAGGCGCCGCCGGTCCGGCGCGAGCGCGGCCGGCATGCTCGGGCCATCAGTCGGCTCCGGCTGAGGCTGCAGCGCACCATCCCGCCGGCACACCAGCGCATCCGGATCCCACTATCGGCACGCCATCGTCCGGAAGCCTCTCGGGCTCGCCCGAGACGAAAGCGGCCGCTGTCCCACTTGCGCAGGTCAGCGGCCTCTTTCGAAGAGGGTGAGTAACGGGACTCGAACCCGCGACATCCTGGACCACAACCAGGTGCTCTACCAGCTGAGCTATACCCACCATGACCGGCGCTTTCCGCACCGGCCGAGAAAAAGTGTACAGGGTCCTGAGGGGTGCTCGCTCCCGGCTTTCGGGGAGTCGGGAGCGAGCACCGGGATGGCGGCAGGGTCAGGCGTGCCGGGCGGGCAGGACGTGCTTGGTCGCGATGGCCTTCGCCGTGTCCGAGTCCGGGCCGGGAGCCGGTACGAAGATCGATTCCCGGTAGTAGCGCAGTTCGGCGATGGACTCGTGGATGTCCGCGAGCGCGCGGTGGTTGCCGTTCTTCTTGGGGCTGTTGAAGTAGGCCCGCGGGTACCAGCGGCGGGCCAGCTCCTTGATCGAGGAGACGTCGACGATCCGGTAGTGGAGGTAGCTCTCGAGCGTCGGCATGTCCCGGAGGAGGAAGCCCCGGTCGGTGCCGACCGAGTTTCCGCACAGCGGGGCCTTGCCGGCCTCGGGGACGTGCTCGCGGATGTAGGCCAGGACCTGGTCCTGGGCATCCTCGAGCGTGGTCCCGCCCTCGAGCTCGGCGAGCAGGCCGGAGGTGGTGTGCATCTCGCGCACCACTTCGGGCATGGTGACCAGCGCTTCCGCGGGGGGCCGGACAACGATGTCCACTCCGTCGCCCTGGATGTTCAGCTCGGAGTCCGTGACCAGCGCGGCCACCTCGATAAGCGCGTCGTTCGCCAGCGAGAGCCCGGTCATCTCGCAGTCGATCCACACCATGCGATCGTTCATACGTCTCACCCTACGGGGCGTTCCCGCTGGCCGGGCAGGGACGGACGGCCCTGGGCCCGGCCCGCTGCCTGTTCGGGCAGGCGTGGGGCGTAGGCGTCCGACTCCGGTTTGCCAGGTTCCGGATGCGGAGCGTGATGGTGGTGCGGTGGGTGCCCCGAGTGGCCGGTGGAGGCGCCGGGCGCGCCCGGCCGCCGCAGCGGCAGGGAGTGGTCGCCGACGCGGGGTTCGATCACCTCGGCGCGGTCGGGCCGGTCGGCCCGCTCCAGCCGCTCCAGCCGCTCCAGGCGGTCGGGGCGGTCCGGGCGCTCCGCGGGCCCGCCCTGGGGCCTGCGGGCGCGGTACGCGGCCCGGTAGGCGGCCGGGGAGGACCCCAGCTGCCGCCGGAAGTGCCCGCGCAGCGCGACCGGCGAGCGGAAGCCACAGCGTCCCGCGACCTCGTCGACCGAGTAGTCGGAGGTCTCCAGGAGCCGCTGCGCCTGCAGCACCCGCTGGGTGATCAGCCACTGGAGTGGAGCGCTCCCAGTGAGCGAGCGGAACCTGCGGTCGAAGGTCCTGCGGCTCATGTAGGCGCGGGCCGCCAGGGCCTCGACGTCGAACTGCTCGTGCAGATGCTCGAGCGCCCACGCCACGACCTCGGCGAGCGGATCCGCCCCGATCTCCTCTGGTAACGACCTGTCCAGATAGCGTTCCTGCCCTCCGCTGCGGCGCGGCGGGACGACCAGGCGCCTGGCGAGTGCGCCGGCGGCGTCCGCGCCGTGGTCGGTGCGCACGATATGCAGGCATAGATCGATCCCGGCGGCGGTGCCCGCCGAGGTCAGTACGTCGCCGTCGTCCACGAAGAGCTCGCGGGGGTCCACATGGACCGACGGATAGCGCTTGGCGAGCGTCGGTGCGTACATCCAGTGGGTGGTCGCCGGGCGGCCGTCCAGCAGCCCGGCGGCGGCCAGTACGAAGGCCCCGGTGCACAGGCCCACGATCCGCGCGCCCTCCTCGTGCGCGCGGCGCAGCGCGTCGAGCGCGGCGGCCGGTGGCGGCTGGGTTATCGACCGCCAGGCCGGTACGACGACGGTGCCGGCCCGGGAGAGTGCCTCCAGGCCGTATGGTGCGGTCAGTTCCAGTCCGCCAGTCGTTCGCAATGGCACATCTTCGCCCGCGCACACCAGAAGTCGGTACCGAGGAACTCCGGCGTCCTGCCGGTCGATACCGAAGACGGAGAGCGGGATGGAGCTTTCGAAGATGGGGCCGCCGCTGAACAGCAGCACCGCGACGATTTCTCGTCGCCGGCGTCCGGAGAGCTTGCGCGAGGTCTCCGGTACGGTCGTGGAGTCCTGGCTCATGGCACTAAGCCCCCCTCGGTGGTCGCGTCCTCTCGGTCCTGCACGTTTCCCCTCGGTCCTGAACGGTTCCCCCGCCGGTCATGGCCAAGATCGAATCTACTGTGTCGCGTGTGGTCGCCGTGACCAGTTCACCACCCGCCACTATGTCGACATGACAACTTGGCGCGAAGCATTCGATCACGAAGCGTTGCACTCGTAGCCCTCGCTGTGAAGTACGCCTTGTGCGGACACCCACTTCCCGTAGGGGGTACGTGCGCTCCGGACCCCTTTCCACGCTGGCCGGACGGGTGTTGAGCACGGCGTTTGCCAAGGAAAGAAGTGTGGCTGGAAGTTGGCCGAAAACAAGCGGGCGCAGACGTACGGATGGGTCATACGACCGGCGTACGTGCGGCTCGTACTTCTTCAGGGGGCGAGCGGTCGCCTTCCGGGCTTGAGCGGTGCTACAGCGATGCTCCATCGGCGCTGAGTGTGCGGAGCACTACGCACCGCTTCCCCGGCTCCGTGCCTTTCCGGTCGGCCCTCAGGCGCGGCGGCCGCCCCGGTGCGCGCCGATCCCCGTACGGCCGTGGCGGCCCCGGTGCGGGCTGATGCCGTCCGCGCCCAGCCGGGCCGCGGTGCGCTCGGAGTGGCGCAGCAGGGCGCGGCTGGCGGCCGTCACGGCGGCGAGGCCCGCGGCGGCCCCCAGGGCGGCGCCGAAGGGCAATCCGCACATGAGCAGGACGACGGGAACCACGGCGCAGCTGAAGGCCGCCCAGCGGATCACCTCGCTCACCGCGTCGCTAGCGGGGACCTGGACCTGGGCTCGAGGGGGGCTCGGAAGGTGGGGCCGTCCGGGTGTCCCGGCCCCGCCGCCGGGGGTGCCGCCGGGGGCGTCGTACTCGGGGGCGACAGACACGGGCAGGGCTCCTCTCGAGCGGCCGGCGAGGTGCCGGCAGGGGCTCGGCGCGGGGGTGGCGAGGGGGCGGCGGGCGGAGGATCCGGGCAGGTGAGCCGGGCGGGCCGGGACCGCCGCACCCGGTGCCGCTACTACAACGCCCGGCCCGCCCCCAGGTCACTGCCGGGCGGCCGCACGGCGTACCGCGGCGGCCCCGCCGAGCCGGGCCGCGGGCCGGGGCCCGGCTCCGCGGGGGACCACTTGGGGCATTGCGTTACGGGCCGCCCTCCGGCATGCTCCGGGGAACGCTTCGGGCGCTCCGCTCCCGTGGCAACCTCTGGGCAGGTGGTGAATGCCGCCGTACCCTTGGGGGTAAGGGCTTGGAAAGATGAATCCCGGACGGATTTCGACCCCTCGAGACCGTCCCCGAGCTCCAGCGGAGCTCACGTCCCCCGACAGCCCTCTACCTGAGCCCCCGCCGATCCCTCCGCACGAGGACATCCTTCGCCGAGACACCGATGGCCGGTCACGAAATCCCCGAACCCGCGGACCGCAAGCGGGTCGCCGATCACATGGCGCACCCCGAAGCGGCGGAAGAAACACGTCATTCCTGCGATCCAGCGTTCCAGCACGGTGTTGTGGTGGGATTCGACGGTTCCATGTCGAGCGAGCGTGCCCTCGCCTACGCGATCGGCATGGCCCGGCGCTCAGGCTCCGGGCTGATCATCGTTCATGTGGCCAACCGGCTGCCGACGACGGTCTGGGCGGGCTGTGAGCCGCCGGTCTTCGTCGACGTTCCCGATCACCGCACCGAGGTGCTGGGGCTCGAGCTGGCCTGCGCCGATCATCTCTCCGAGGTGCCCTGGATCCTCGTCGAGCGGGGCGGGGACATCTGCCATGAGCTGGAGGAGGTCGGCCGGGAGTACGCGGCCGACGCCATCGTGGTGGGCTCCACGCACGGGCTGGTGGGGCGGATCTTCGGCTCGGTCGCGGGGCGGCTCGCACGGCGGGCGCAGCGGCCCGTCGTCGTCATCCCCTGAGCGTCCGTCCGGCGTCATCCCCTGAGCGTCCGTCCATCGTCATCCGCTGAGCGTCGCCCGGCGTCATCCTCTGGGCGTCCCCTGAGCGCCCTCGGTCCCGTTCTCGCGGGCCGTCCCGCCCGCCCTCGTGGGCCCTCCTGGCCGCTTCCCGGGCCCTTTCGGCCCTTCTGGGTTCGCCTGAGTTCCTGAGACTCTGGACGCACCGTGCCCGGCGCGCCTCCTCGTCAAGTGAGGTAGTTCAGTCCAAAACCTCTTACGCCGACACGACTTGGCGCGGGCGCCTGGAACCGGACACCCTCAACTCCCCTTGACCGCAGGTGAGATGGCGTCAAGTCCATCTTGACAACGGACAAACCTACCCGTGCGTAGAGGTGGATTGTGCGTTTGTGAGGGGTACAAACCGTTCGATCGTGCTGTCGCGCGGGAAGTGACGGTTCCCGCGCGACGGCCAGCCGCCGGCGTATGAGAGGCGACGTCGGCGAAGGGGAGGCGGCCCCCGCGTGCGTGGTGGCACACGCGGGGGACCGCCGAAGGATCCGCCGAGGTCGCGGGCGGTGCGGGCCTACTCGACCGTCACCGACTTGGCGAGGTTGCGGGGCTTGTCGATGTCCCGGCCGAGCGCCAGCGCCGTGTGGTAGGCGAGCAGTTGGAGCGGAATGCCCATCAGGATCGGGTCGAGCTCCACCTCGTTGCGGGGTACCACGATCGTGTGGTCCGCCTTCTCCTGCTCCCGGTGGGCCACGGCCAGGATCCGGCCGCTGCGGGCCTTGATCTCCTCCAGCGTCGCCCGGTTCTTCTCCAGCAGGTCATCGTCCGGCAGGACCGCCACGGTCGGCACCTCGGGCTCGATCAGCGCGAGCGGCCCGTGCTTGAGCTCGGAGGCCGGGTACGCCTCGGCGTGGACGTAGGAGACCTCCTTCAGCTTCAGGGACGCCTCGCGCGCCACCGGGTAGCCGCGGACCCGCCCGACGAACATCATGCTCTTTGCGTTCGCATATTCCGCGGCGAGCTTTTTGATCTCCTCCTCGCCGCGCAGCACCTCCGCGATCTGCTCGGGCAGCTTGCGCAGCCCGGCGATGATCCGCTTGCCGTCGGCGACCGAGAGATCGCGGATCCGGCCCAGGTGCAGGGCGAGCAGCGCGAAGGCGACCGCGGTGTTGGTGAAGCACTTGGTGGAGACGACACACACCTCCGGCCCGGCGTGGACGTACACCCCGCCGTCCGTCTCCCGGGCGATCGCGCTGCCCACGACGTTGACGACGCCCAGCACCCGCGCGCCCTTGCGCTTGAGCTCCTGGACGGCCGCCAGGGTGTCGTAGGTCTCGCCGGACTGGCTGACCGCGATGTAGAGGGTGTCCGGGTCCACCACCGGGTTGCGGTAGCGGAACTCGCTCGCGGGCTCCGCGTCCGCCGGGATCCGGGCCAGCTCCTCGATCAGCTGGGCGCCGATCAGGCCCGTGTGGTACGCCGAACCACAGCCGAGGATCTTGACCCGGCGCACCCCGCGCGCCTCGCGGGCGTCCAGGTTGAGCCCGCCCAGGTGGACGGTGGAGAAGCGGTCGTCGATCCGGCCGCGCAGCACCCGGTCCACGGCGTCGACCTGCTCGTGGATCTCCTTGTGCATATAGGTGTCGTGGCCGCCCATGTCGTACGACTCGGCCTCCCACTCCACGGTGGTGGGGGAGGTGGAGGTGCGGCTGCCCTCGGTGGTGTACGTGCGGTAGTCGTCGGCCTTGAGGGTGGCCATCTCGCCGTCGTCCAGGGTGACCACCTGGCGGGTGTGGCTGACCAGCGCGGCGACGTCCGAGGCGACGAACATCTCCTTCTCGCCGATGCCCAGCACCACCGGCGAGCCGTTGCGGGCGACGACGATGCGGTCGGGGAAGTCCGCGTGCAGCACGGCGATGCCGTAGGTGCCCTCGACCATCGCGAGCGCGTGGCGGACCTTCTCCTCCAGGGTGGGCGCCTGGGAACGGCCGATGAGGTGGGCGAGCGCCTCGGAGTCGGTGTCGGAGACCAGCTCCACGCCGTCGGCGGCCAGCTTGGCGCGCAGATCGGCGGCGTTGTCGATGATGCCGTTGTGGACGACGGCGACCTTGCCGTCCGCGTCCGGATGCGGATGGGCGTTGATGTCGTTGGGCGCGCCATGGGTGGCCCAGCGGGTATGGGCGATACCGGTGGTGCCCGCGAACCGCTTGGGCAGCTTGGCCTCGAGGTCCCGGACCCGGCCCTTGGCTTTGGCGATCTTCAGCCCGGCGCTCTGGGCGCCCTTGGCGGGCTTGCCCTGGATCGCGATGCCCGCGGAGTCATAGCCGCGGTACTCCAGCCGCTGCAGCCCCTCCAGCAGCAGCGGCGCCACATCGCGTTTCCCGATGTATCCGACGATTCCGCACATGGTGTTCAGGCCCTCCCATTGGATCGCTGGTGCATGCTCGTGCTCGTGTCCGGCGGTGGCGGCCGCCGTAGTGGACCGGCGTCGTACCGGCGTCGTGCCGGCGTGGTCAGCCGTAGACGATGCGGCGCAGCTGGCGCAGCGAGAGTTCGGGCGGGGCCACCGCGCGGTACGGCAGCTCGGCCGTGATCCGCTCGAAGATGTCCGCGTTGGTCAGCCCGCCGGACTGGAGCTCGCGGTGGCGGCGCCGGACGAACTCCTCCGTCGTCTCGTCGAAGTACGCCAGGACGTCCAGCACCACCCGGCCGGCCTCGCCGCGGCTGAGCGGCGTACTGCGGACCAGGTGGTCGATAAGGTCATCGTGGGACATACGGCGGTCGAGCATCCGTAGATACTGCGATGCGGCGCGGTGTTTCGCAACATTCCTGCCCGATATCGGGCAGGGTTGGGTCTCGGTGACGGAAAAACCGGCCTTCGACGGCGAGGAAGCTGTCTCTCAGGCGTCGGAGAAGCGGCGGAGCACGGCCTGTTTGGCGGTGGTGAACTCCTCCTCGGTGAGGATCCCGCTCTGGTGAAGATCGCCGAGTTCGCGCAGCCGTCGCAGCAGGACGTCGTGATCCACCTCACCCTCGTCGCCTCCGGCGGGCGGAGCGTCCGCGGGCACCGGCTCCGGGGCGGGAGGCTGGGCGGGGAGCGCCTTCGCCGGGGCACCCGGATGTGGCATCCGCGCCATGACGGCCGCCGCGACCAGCGCCATCAGCGGATCCTTCTTGAACCCGTACAGCACCACGGCATGCGGGTCGTACTTGGGCGCGGCCGTCGCCGTGGCCCGCGCGGTGATGAAGCGGAGGTAGCCGTTCTCCAGCCCGGCGGCCGGGACCCACTCCACCATCTCCAGGTCGGGCAGGAGGATCGTGCGGGGGCCGCCGGACTTCTTCGACTCCTCGGTCTTCCAGTTCCAGTCCAGCCGGACCCGCTCACCGTCGAAGGAGGCCGTGGCGTCGCCCGCCGACGCCGAGATCGGCACCGAGGGGCCGGGCAGCACATAGCGGTCGCAAGGGCCGGGCGGCACCTGCTCCAGGGTCAGGGCCTGGCGGACCTCGTCGACCAGATACTCGGCGAGGTCCCTGCGGTCCGGCTCCACCGAGAGCTGATACGGGTCGGCGGCGTCCGGCAGCTTGCCGCCGGTGGCCTGCAGCAGCGGATCCGCCCCCTCGCGCAGGCGCAGCCGCAGCCGCCCCGACTTCCGCCCCGGCTCGTAGGCCACCCCGGCCAAGGCCACCAGGGGGACGGTCAGTTCGCCGAGCGCCTGCCGTACGGCCGGTACGGCGCGGTCCCGCCCCGGGACGATCCGGATCGCTTCCCCGTCAAAGCTCCAGGCGCCATCGCGCTGGGTGATTTCCGCCATGCGGTGAATTCTGACAGGCAGACAGCGACACATTGGTCTACACCTTGACCGCAACTGACCCTCGCGGTACCCAAGATGCCACGTTTCGTTGAAGGGATCCCCTGTGAGACGACGCCGTGCTCGACTTCTGTGTTCCCTACTGCTGACCGTGGTGGCCGGGGCGGGGACCGCGGCCTCCTCCGCCTCCGCTTCTCCGGCTTCCCCCTGGTCCTCCCGCTCGTCCTCCGATTCCGCCCAGGACCCCGCCGCGGCCGCCCCTGTCCCGCTGGACCGGGTCGTGCCCGCGCCCGCGTCCGTACGGCCCGCCGCGGGCTCGTACGCGATCCGCCCCGACAGCCGCATCCGGGTGTCCGGCTCCGACGGCGCGGCGCGTTCGGCGCGCCGGGTGGGCGACTACCTGGCGAAGGTGCTGCGCCCCTCCACCGGCTTTTCGCTGCCCGTCACCACGCGATCGGGTGACGACGGCATCCGGCTGCGGCTGACGCCCAAGGCGGCCGGGGCGCGGACGCTGGGCGAGGAGGGGTACCGGCTCCAGGTGACCGGCCGCGCGATCACCCTCACCGCACGCGGCTCCGCCGGGCTGTTCCACGGTGTCCAGACGCTGCGGCAGCTGCTGCCCGCGTCCGTCGAGCGCACCACCCGGCAGTCGGGCCCCTGGCGGGTCTCCGGCGGCACCATCACCGATGTGCCGCGCTACGCCTGGCGCGGCGCGATGCTCGATGTCTCCCGGCACTTCTTCGGTGTGGACCAGGTCAAGCGCTATATCGACCAGCTGGCCCTCTACAAGATCAACAAGCTGCATCTGCATCTCTCGGACGACCAGGGGTGGCGGATCGCGATCGACTCCTGGCCGAAGCTGGCCCGGTACGGCGGCTCCACGCAGGTCGGGGGCGGGCCCGGCGGCTACTACACCAAGGACGACTACCGCGAGATCGTGCGCTACGCGGCGAGCCGTGAGCTGACCGTCGTCCCCGAGATCGACATGCCGGGCCACACCAACGCGGCCCTCGCCTCCTACGCGGAGCTCAACTGCGACGGCGTCGCCCCGCCGCTCTACACCGGTACCGAGGTCGGCTTCAGCTCGCTGTGCGTGCCGAAGGAGGTGACGTACGACTTCGTGGACGACGTCATCCGCGAACTCGCCGCGCTCACCCCCGGCCCCTACCTGCACATCGGCGGCGACGAGGCCCACTCCACCAGCCATGAGGACTACGTGGCCTTCATGGACCGGGTGCAGCCGGTGGTCGCCAAGTACGGCAAGACGGCGGTCGGCTGGCACCAGCTGACCGGTGCGCACCCCGCGAAGGGCGCGATCGCCCAGTACTGGGGGACGGACGGGAGCGAGAAGGAGGTCGCGGACGCGGCCAAGGCGGGCACCCGGCTGATCCTCTCCCCGGCCAACCGCGCCTATCTGGACATGAAGTACGACGCCAACACGCCCCTGGGGCAGAACTGGGCCGGGTACGTCGAGGCCAAGCAGTCCTACGACTGGGACCCGGGCACGTACATCAAGGGCGCCCCGGAGTCCTCGGTGCTCGGTGTCGAGGCGCCGCTGTGGTCGGAGACCCTCCAGACCAGCCCGCAGATCGAGTACATGGCCTTCCCCCGCCTCCCCGGCATCGCCGAGCTCGGCTGGTCGCCCGCGAGCGCCCACGACTGGGACGCGTACAAGGTGCGGGTGGCCGCACAGGGCCCCCGCTGGGACGCGATGGGCATCGCGTACTACCACTCCCCGCAGATCCCCTGGCCCAACAGCTGAGCCTGTTCCGGGACCCGCGGCCCGGGGCGGGGCACCGTCGCTGAGACGGTGCCCCGCCGGGTGGCGCTCAACGCCGCTTGTGCGGCTTCAGCTTCAGCTTCGGCTTCAGCTTCAGCTTCGGCTTCAGCTTCGGCTTCAGCTTCGGCTTCGGCTTCAGCTCGCGAAGCCCAGCTCTCGGGCGATCAGCGTGCGCTGGACCTCGCTGGTGCCCTCGCCGATCTCCAGGATCTTGGAGTCCCGCCACATCCGGGCCACCGGATACTCGTTCATAAAGCCGTAGCCACCGTGGATCTGGGTGGCCTCGCGGGCGTTGTCCACCGCGACCTCGGAGGAGTAGAGCTTCGCGATCGACGCCTCCTTCTTGAACGGCTCGCCGAGCACCAGCCGGGACGCCGCGTCGCGCCAGGCCACCCGGGCCATATGGGCGCGCATCTCCATGTCGGCCAGCTTGAACTGGATCGCCTGGTTGGCGCCGATGGGGCGGCCGAACGCCTCGCGGGTCCTGGCGTACGACACCGACTCGTCCACACAGCCCTGGGCGAGCCCGGTGGCCAGGGCGGAGATCGCGATCCGGCCCTCGTCCAGTATCCGCAGGAACTGGGCGTAGCCCCGGCCCTCCGCGCCCAGCAGATTCGCGGCCGGGACCCGGCAGTCGGCGAAGGACAGCTCGCGGGTGTCCGATGCGTTCCACCCCACCTTGGAGTAGGGGGCGGCCACGCTGAAGCCGGGGGTGCCGGACGGCACGATGATCGAGGAGATCTCGGGGCGGCCGTCCTCCTTGCGGCCGGTCACGGCGGTGACGGTGACCAGCGCGGTGATGTCCGTACCGGAGTTGGTGATGAAGCACTTGGTGCCGTTGATCACCCACTCGCCCGTGGCCTCGTCCACCCGGGCCGTGGTGCGGGTGGCGCCCGCGTCCGAGCCGCCGCCGGGCTCGGTCAGGCCGAACGCGCCCAGGGTCTCACCGGAGCAGAGCCCCGGCAGCCAGGTGCGCTTCTGCTCCTCCGTGCCGTAGAGGAAGATCGGCATCGCGCCGAGCGAGACCCCCGCCTCCAGGGTGATCGCCACCGAGGAGTCCACCCGGGCCAGCTCCTCCAGGGCGAGGCAGAGCGCGAAGTAGTCCCCGCCCATACCGCCGTACTCCTCCGGGAAGGGCAGGCCGAACAGGCCCATCCGGCCCATCTCGCGGATGATCTCGTACGGGAACTCATGGTGCTCCCAGTACTCCCCGATCTTGGGGGCGACCACATCATGCGCGAACGCCTCGACGGTGCGGCGCAGTTCCTCGTGTTCGGGGCTGAGTCGGTGGTCGATCGGCATGGCTCAGATCTCCTTCTGGGAGAGGGCGCGGACGGTACGGGACGGGCTGGGCCGGCCCAGATGCCGGGCCATCCACACGCTGGTGGCGGTGAGACGGCCGATGTCGACCCCGGTCTCGATGCCGAGGCCGTCGAGCATCCACACGAGGTCTTCGGTGGCGAGATTGCCGGTGGCGCTCTTGGCGTACGGGCAGCCGCCGAGGCCCCCGGCGGAGGCGTCGACGGTGGTCACGCCGTGCTCGAGCGCGGCGAGGGTGTTGGCGAGCGCCTGGCCGTAGGTGTCGTGGAAGTGCACGGCCAGCCGGTCGTCGGCGACGCCCGCCTCGTTGAGCGTGTCCAGCAGCTCCCGCACATGGCCCGGGGTGGCCACGCCGATGGTGTCGCCGAGGCTGATCTCATCGCACCCCATGTCCAGCAGGCGGCGGCTGACCGAGACGGTCTGGGAGATCGGGACCGGGCCCTCCCACGGGTCGCCGAAGCACATCGACAGATAGCCGCGCACGGCCGCGCCCGCGTCCTTGGCCTTGGTGACGACCGGCTCGAACATCTCCAGCGCGCCGTCCACCGTGCGATTGAGGTTGGCCTTGGCGAAGGACTCCGTGGCGCTGGCGAAGACGGCGATCTCGCGCACGCCCAGCGCGAGGGCGCGGTCCAGCCCGCGCTCATTGGGCACGAGCACGGGGAGCCGGGCGTCCACGTCGTCGATGAGCGGCATCAGCTCCTCGGCGTCGGCCAGTTGGGGCAGCCACTTGGGGTGGACGAAGCTGGTGGCCTCGATGGTGGTGAGGCCGGCCTCGGCGAGCCGGTGGATGAACTCGGCCTTGACGGCCGCCGGGACCAGCGCCTTCTCGTTCTGCAACCCGTCCCGGGGGCCCACCTCGTGGATCCGGACCCGGGTGGGCAGCCCGGGGGCGGGGACGGTCATGGGGAGGGTCATCACTCACGCTCCTCGCTCGGCTGCGGCTCATGCGGGGTGACGACCGCCAGCAGCTGATCCATGGCGACTGTGCTGCCGGGGGTCACCCCGAGCTCGGTGACGGTGCCGTCGTGCGGCGCGGAGATGAGGTGCTCCATCTTCATCGCCTCGACCACCAGCAGGCCCTGCCCCGCGGTGACCTCGTCGCCGACGGCCGCCTTCACGACGGTGACGGTGCCGGGCATGGGCGCGGTCAGCTCCCCGGCGTGCGCCGCGGCGGCGCCTCCGCGCAGCGCCTCCTCCACGGGGTCGTGCCCGACCACGCGCCAGGCGTCCCCGTCCCGCCCCAGCCAGTGGTTCGCGCCGTGTGCGGCATGCCGGAAGCGGTGGGTGACCCCGCCAAGGTCCAGCAACACGGTGCCCTGGTCGAGGGCGACCAGCCGGGCCCGCACGCCCGCGCCCGCGTCGGCGGCCGGGCGCCATGCGGCGTCCGCCTCCGCGCGGGCCGGAGCGGTGGTTGTGCCCGTGCCCGCGTCGGCGGTCGGGCGCGGGTCCGTCGCGCGCGGGGCCGTGTCCGCTGCCTCGTGCGCCCCGCCGGGGCTGCGGTCCGCTGCCGCGTGGTGGGCGGCGGTCCGCTCGTCCGCCTCCGCTTCCGGGGTGCGCGCACTGGCGTCGGTGACGGCGGAGTCGGGGCTGGTCCGGGTGGCCTCGGCCGCCGCACCCTGCGGCCCGCCGGTCCGGCCGGTGGCGGGGGCCTTCGCGCCGCCTTCGCTCGCGGCCTGGGGCCCGCCGGGCCGGTTGGTCGCCTCGGCTGCGGCCGGGCTGCCGGCGCCGTGCTCGATGCGGAGCTCCGCGTCATGGGCGCGGCCGCGCACGCGGACCGTCACCGGGGGGTGGCCCGCCACGCGGAGGCGGTGGACCGTCCAGGCGGGTGCGCCGCCGAGCCGCCAGCCGGTGGGGACGGAGAACGGGTCGACCCAGCCGCCGGTGGCCACGCTCGCCGGAGCGGCGGAGCCGTCACCCGGGGTCGCGGCCGGCTCCAGGGCCGTCTGGCGCAGCAGGGCCGCCGTCGCGTAGACCTCCTCCGGTATGGCCGCCGGGATCAGCTGGGCCGCCGCGCGGTCGACCAGGCCCGTGTCGAGCTCGCCCGAGGCGACCGCGGGGTGGGCGGCCAGACGGCGCAGAAAGCCGGTGTTGGTGTCCACGCCGAGGACGGTCAGGGAGCCGAGGGCGGCGCGCAGCCGGCGCAGGGCGGTGGGGCGGTCGGGGCCGTGGGCGATGACCTTGGCGAGCATCGGGTCGTAGACCGTGCCGACCTCGGTGCCCCGGCTCAGCCCGGAGTCGACCCGGACCCCCTCGCCCGCCGGCTCGTCCAGCGCCAGCACGGCCCCGGCCGAGGGCAGGAAGTCCACCCGGCCGTCGGCCGCCGCGCGGGCGGTCTCGGCGCAGATACGGGCCTCCACGGCATGGCCCGCGGAGGCGATCTCGTCCTGCCCGAACGGCAGTGGCTCGCCCGCGGCGACGCGCAGCTGCCACTCCACCAGGTCCAGGCCGGGCCGCCCGCCGACCGACACCGTCAGCTCGGTGACCGGGTGCTCCACCTGGAGCCGGGTGTTCATCTCCATGAAGCAGTACGCCGACGGATCGGCGCCCGGCACGATGAACTCGACCGTGCCCGCGCCCACATAGCCGCACGACCGGGCCGCCGCCACCGCGGCCGCGCCCATCCGCGCCCGGGTGGTCTCGTCCAGCAGCGGGCTGGGCGCCTCCTCGATGATCTTCTGATGGCGGCGCTGCAGCGAGCACTCGCGCTCCCCGAGGTGGACCACGTGCCCCTGACCGTCCGCCAGCACCTGGATCTCGATGTGCCGGGGCCGGTCGATCCAGCGCTCCACCAGCAGCGTGTCATCGCCGAAGGCGCCGCGCGCCTCCCGCCGGGCGGCCGCGATCTCGTCGCCGAGCAGCGCCTCGTCGCGGACCAGCCGCATGCCCTTGCCGCCACCGCCCGCCGAGGGCTTCAGCAGCACCGGCATCCCGATCTCCCGGGCGGCGGCGGTGAGCTGCTCGTCCGTCAGCCCGCTGCCCGAGGAGCCCGGCACCACCGGCACCCCGGCCGTGCGCACGGTCTCCTTGGCGCGGATCTTGTCGCCCATCAGTTCGATGGCCCCGGCGGGCGGCCCGATGAAGGCGAGCCCGGCGTCGGCGCAGGCACGGGCGAACGCCCCGTTCTCCGCGAGGAAGCCATAGCCGGGGTGGACGGCCTGGGCGCCGGTGCGCGCCGCGGCCTCCAGCAGCCGCTCGATGGACAGATAGCTCTCCGCGGCGGGCGCGGGGCCGATCCGCACCGCCGTGTCCGCCTCGCGCACATGGCGGGCGTCCGCGTCGGCGTCGCTGTAGACGGCGACCGAGCGCACCCCCAGCCGCCGCAGGGTGCGGATGACGCGCACGGCGATCTCACCGCGGTTGGCCACCAGGACGGTGTCGAACATCGCGGGCGACGGGCCGGTCGCCTTCGTGGCACTCATCGGGTGCATCCCCCTCACATCCGGAAGACGCCGTAGCCGGGCGCCGCGGGCTCGGTGGCCGTACGGCCGGGCAGCGGTGCGTTGGCGCAGGCCGTAAGGGCGAGGCCGAGCACCGTACGGGTCTCCAGGGGGTCGATCACACCGTCGTCCCACAGCCGGGCGGTGGCGTAATAGGCGTTTCCCTGCGCCTCGTACTGTTCGCGGACCGGGGCCCGGAACGCCTCCTCTTCCTCGGCGCTCCACTCCTCCCCGCGCGCTTCCATCTGGTCGCGCTTGACGGTGGCGAGCACCGAGGCGGCCTGCTCACCGCCCATCACCGAGATCTTGGCGTTGGGCCACATCCACAGGAAGCGCGGCGAATAGGCCCGGCCGCACATCGAGTAGTTGCCCGCGCCGTAGGAGCCGCCGATGACGACCGTGAGCTTGGGGACGCGGGTGCAGGCCACGGCGGTGACCATCTTGGCGCCGTGCTTGGCGATACCGCCCGCCTCATAGCTGCGGCCCACCATGAACCCCGAGATGTTCTGCAGGAAGACCAGGGGGATGCCGCGCTGGTCGCACAGCTCGATGAAATGGGCGCCCTTCTGGGCCGATTCGGAGAACAGGATGCCATTGTTGGCGACGATGCCCACCGGGTGGCCCATGATCCGCGCGAAGCCCGTGACCAGCGTGGTGCCGAACTCGGCCTTGAACTCGGCGAACCGCGAGCCGTCCACCACCCGCGCGATGACCTCCCGCACGTCGTACGGCGTGCGCGAGTCGACCGGAACCGCCCCGTAGAGCCCCGCCGGGTCCACCGCGGGCTCCTCGGAGGGCTCCAGCGGCCACGGCGGCGACCCCTGCCGCATCGGGGACGGCGGCAGGGTGGCGACGATGGAGCGGACGATCCGCAGCGCGTGGGGGTCGTCCTCGGCCAGGTGGTCGGTCACGCCCGAGACCCGGGAGTGGACCTCGCCACCGCCCAGCTCCTCCGCCGAGACCACCTCACCGGTGGCCGCCTTCACCAGCGGCGGCCCGCCCAGGAAGATCGTGCCCTGCCCGCGCACGATCACGGCCTCGTCGCTCATCGCCGGGACATACGCCCCGCCCGCCGTGCAGGACCCCATCACGGCCGCGATCTGCGGAATTCCGGAGCCGGACAGCCGCGCCTGGTTGTAGAAGATCCGCCCGAAGTGGTCGCGGTCCGGGAAGACCTCGTCCTGCATGGGGAGGAAGGCACCGCCGGAGTCGACCAGATAGACGCACGGCAGACGGTTCTCCAGCGCGACCTCCTGGGCGCGCAGATGCTTCTTCACCGTCATCGGGTAGTACGTGCCGCCCTTGACCGTGGCGTCATTGGCGACCACGACCACCTCGCGGCCCGACACCCGCCCGATCCCGGCGATCACCCCCGCCGCCGGGGCCTGGCCCTCGTACATCCCCTCGGCCGCGAGGGGTGCCAGCTCCAGGAACGGGGAGCCCGGATCCAGCAGTGTGTCCACCCGGTCGCGCGGCAGCAGCTTGCCGCGCGCGGTGTGCCGCGCCCGCGCCTTCTCCCCGCCGCCCAGCCGCGCCACGGCCAGCTTCTCGCGCAGCCGCGCGGCCAGCTCGCGATGCCCGGCCTCATTGGCCTTCCAGGCCTCGGACCCCGGGTCGGCGCCGCTGTGCAGCGCCGGTGCCTGCTCCATGGCTACGAGCCCCCTCGCTCGGTCCTGCTCGGTACCGTTAGTGAACGTTAACTACTCCCCACCAGGTTAACGACCACTAACCCCGCTGTCTAGAATTGAGGCCATGAGCACGCAAGCACCCGCCCCGAGCCGCCGTGAGCAGATCCTCAAGGAGGCCGCCCGCCTCTTCGCCGAGCGCGGCTTCCACGGCGTCGGCGTCGATGAGATAGGCGCCGCGGTCGGTATCAGCGGCCCCGGTCTCTACCGCCACTTCCCCGGCAAGGAGGCGATGCTGGCCGAGCTGCTCGTCGGGATCAGCGGCCGGCTGCTGACGGGTGGCAAGCTGCGGGCCGCGGAGGGGGAGGGGGTCGGGCGCGCCCCCGCGGAGGTGCTGGATTCGCTGATCGAGGGGCATATCGACTTCGCCCTCGACGACCGCCCGCTGATCATCCTCCACGACCGCGAGCTCGACCGGCTCCGGGACACCGACCGCAAGCTGGTGCGCTCCCTTCAGCGGCAGTACGTGGAGCTGTGGGTCGAGGTGGTGCGGAAGGTCTACCCCCGGCTCGCCGAGGCCGAGGCCCGCGCGTGTGTCCACGCCGTCTTCGGACTGCTCAACTCCACGCCCCACCTCGGCCGCCCCGGAGCCCTCCCGGGGCGCGCGGCCACCGCCGCCCTGCTGCACCGTCTGGCCCTGGGTGCCTTCGACGGGGCCCACGGTGCGGATGGCGCGGCGAGTGAGCCGAAGGGGCCGGTGAACCGGGCCCTATAGAGGCTGGACAGGCTGGGTAACTCGCGGGTAGCTTTCACTGAGCAAGCGCTTAGGCGAGTGCTGCCAAGCCATCAATTGAGGAATCACGACGGCGGCCGGGCGGATCCGCGAGAGCGGCGGCGGCTTAGCCGCGAGGAGGGCCGCGCCAATATGCGCCGTACGGTGTTCAACGAGGACCACGAGGCGTTCCGGGAGACCATCCGCGACTTCATCGCGGCCGAGGTCGTGCCGTACTACGACGAGTGGCGGGAGGCCGGCCAGGCCCCGCGCGAGTTCTACAAGAAGCTCGGTGAGCTCGGTGTCTTCGGCATCGAGGTGCCCGAGGAGTACGGCGGGGCCGGCGAGACCAGCTTCAAGTTCAACGCCGTGATCACCGAGGAGACCGCCCGCGCCGGGGTCAGCTTCGGCGGCAGCAGCGTCCACACCGCACTGTGCCTGCCGTACATCATGAAGTACGCCAACGAGGAGCAGAAGCGGCGCTGGCTGCCCTCCTTCGTCTCCGGCGATCTGATGACCGCCATCGCCATGACCGAGCCCGGCGCCGGGTCCGACCTGGCGGGCATGAAGACCACCGCCAAGCTCTCCGAGGACGGCACCCACTACGTCCTCAACGGCGCCAAGACCTTCATCACCGGCGGCGTCCTGGCCGACCGGGTGCTGGTCTGCGCCCGGACCGCCCCGCCCACCCCCGAGGACCGCCGCGGCGGCATATCCATCCTCGTGGTGGACACCAAGAGCGAGGGCTACGCGGTCGGCCGCAAGCTGGAGAAGCTGGGCCTGAAGACCTCCGACACCGCCGAGCTCTCCTTCACCGACGTCAAGGTGCCGGTGGCGGACCTGCTGGGCGAGGAGGGCAAGGCGTTCGGCTACCTCGCCCACAATCTGCCGCAGGAGCGCCTGGGGATCGCCGTCGGGGCGTACGCACAGGCCGCGGCCGCCGTACGGTTCGCCACCGAGTACGTCCGGGACCGCACCGTCTTCGGCCAGCCGGTGGCGTCGTTCCAGAACACCAAGTTCGTGCTCGCCGACTGCAAGTCCGAGGTGGACGCGATGCAGGCGGTCGTGGACCGGGCCCTGGACGCGCACGACGCCGGTGAGCTGACCGCCGCCGACGCCGCCTCCGCCAAGCTCTTCACCACCGAGCGCGCCGCCGTAGTCATCGACCGGTGCCTGCAGCTCCACGGCGGCTACGGCTACATGATGGAGTACCCCATCGCCCGGCTGTACGCGGACACCCGCGTCAACCGGATCTACGGCGGCACCAGCGAGGTCATGCGGTCCATCGTCGCCAAGTCAATGGGTCTGTGACGGCCGTCATGACCAGCGGCAACAGGACCGCAATACGGGTCTGCAAGACTGCTTGAATCATGAATGACGCACTTCAGGGCCTTCTCGATCTGCTCGACCTCGAGCAGATCGAGAAGGACATCTTCCGCGGCACCAGCGACGCCGCCCCCCTCGTACCGCGGGTCTTCGGCGGTCAGGTCGCGGCCCAGGCACTGGTCGCCGCGGGCCGCACCGTGCCCGCCGACCGCTCGGCGCATTCGCTGCACGCGTACTTCCTGCGGCCCGGCGACCCCGGGGCGCCCATCGTCTACACCGTCGACCGGATCCGCGACGGCCACTCCTTCACCACTCGCCGGGTGGTCGCCGTCCAGCACGGACAGCCGATCTTCCACCTCTCGGCCTCCTTCCAGCTGCACGAGGACGGCCTCGAGCACCAGGAGCGGATGCCGGACGTCCCCGACCCGCTCTCCCTGCCCACCGCCGAGGAACTGCTGCCCCGCTACGAGCACCTCTTCATCGGCCCCGGGGTGACCGAGCGGATGCTCCAGGCGCGCGCCGCGATCGATGTGCGGTACGTGGACGAGCCGCCCTTCGGCAGCGTCGGACGGCCGCGCGAGCCCAAGTCGCAGGTTTGGTTCCGGATCAACGGCAAACTGGACGGCGCCGCCGACCACCCCCTGCTCCACGTCTGCCTGGCGACCTATGTCTCCGACATGACGCTGCTGGACTCCATCCTGCTCGCCCATGGGCGCGGCGGCTGGGCGGTCGGCGACATCGTCGGCGCCAGCCTGGATCACGCCATGTGGTTCCACCGGCCGTTCCGGGTGGACGACTGGCTGCTGTACGACCAGGAGAGCCCCTCCGCGTACGGCGGACGCGGGCTCGCCAAGGGCCGCATCTTCACCGCCGACGGGCGGCTGGCCGTCTCCGTGATCCAGGAAGGGGTCATGCGGGTGCCGCGCGAGAAGAAGTGAGCGCGGCGGGCGGTGGCCCGGAGCCGTCCGAACCCGGGCCGTCCGAACCAGGACCGTCGGAAACCGGCCGTCCGAACCCGGGCCGTCGGAAACCGGCCGTCGGAAACCGGGCCGTCAGGGCCAGGCCGTCAGAACTGGGCCGTCAGCCCCGCCGCGTCCAGCAGATACGCCGTCATCGCGTCGTAGAACCTCGGGTTGGTGACGTGGTCGTCCAGCGGGACCACCGCCGACAGCGTGCCCTCGGACTCGCCGAGGAAGAGCGCCGGGTCGTTGCAGTCCGCGTAGCCCACCGCGTCGATGCCCCGCTGCCCCGCGCACCCCGCCCAGCCGTGGTCGGCGACCACCAGATCGGGCAGCGGCCGCCCCTCGTGGGCCAGCCCGTCGAGGATCGCCGCCATGGGCGCGGGGGAGTGGGTGTGCCACAGCGTGGCGCCCCGCTCCAGCATCGCCACATCGCAGAACTGGAAGACGTACCCCTCGTCCGCCTGCAGCCCGCCCGGGATCTCCACGATCTCGCACCCGGCGGCCCGCAGCGCCGCCGCCGTGGCCCGGTGGACCTCCAGCAGCCCGCCCGGGTGCCCGGTGGCGAACAGCACCCGCTCGTTCGCCTCCGCCGCCTTCCGCAGCACCGACGCCATCCGGTCCAGCGCGCCGACCGTCAGCTCCGGGTCGATGGTGTCCTGCCCCGAGCGGTGCTGCGGGTCGTCCACCACGCCGCAGCGCTCGGCCATGACCGCCAGCACGTCCTGCTCATCGGTCCAGCGGTCGCCCAGTTCCAGGCCCAGCCAGTAGTGGCGGTCGCCGTTCGCGAGCTTGCGGTAGTGGGAGAGGTTGTTCTCACGAGGGGTGGCGACATCGCCCGCGATGCGCGAACGGACGAGATGGTCGATCAGTTCGGTACGGCTGGGCACGGCGCTGGGTATCGGCATGTGGCCCATTGTCGCCTCTCCGACGAGGGAATGGGGACATCCACCGCCGGTCGGGCGTGACACGCTCATGGCGAAATGACGGATGTCCGCCCGGACAGCGGCCGCCCGGACCCCGCACCGGGCCTACCGGGCCCCGCACCGGACCGCCCGGGCCCCGCACCGGGCCTACCGGACCCCGCACCGGGCCTAACGGCGGGGCCGACGGCTCCTGGCGGGGCGACGGGCGGCCCGGCCCGCACGGTGTGGCTGCGGCGGCACGGGCGCGCTGATGGTCACGGGAACACCGGAGGGGTCCTGCGCCCCGGTGATACGGGTGAGTTCGGGGTCGGCGGAGTGGACCCGGGCGGTCCGGGGGGTGATGCCCGCGTCGGCCATGAGCCGGACCATGGCCCGGCGCTGATCCGGAGTGACCAGCGTGATGACGCTGCCGGATCCGCCCGCACGGGCGGTACGGCCACCACGGTGCAGATAGTCCTTGTGGTCGGCGGGCGGATCGACATTGACGACGAGATCGAGATCGTCCACATGAATGCCCCGGGCGGCGACGTTCGTGGCCACCAGCACGGTGACATGGCCGGACTTGAAGTGGTCCAGGGTCCGGGTGCGCTGCGGCTGGGACTTGCCGCCGTGCAGCGCGGCCGCCCGTACGCCGCTGGTCAGCAGATGCCGGGTCAGCCGGTCGACGGCGCGCTTGGTGTCCAGGAACAGGATGACGCGGCCGTCCCGGGCGGCGACCCGGGTGACGACGGAGCGCTTGTCGGTGTCCGCGATGTGCAGCACATGGTGCTCCATCGTGGTGACGGCGCCGGCGGACGGGTCGAGCGAGTGCACGGCCGGGTCGTGGAGGAACTGGCGCACCAGCAGGCCGATGTTGTGGTCGAGGGTCGCGGAGAACAGCAGGCGCTGGCCGTCGGCGGGGACCAGCCGCAGCAGCCGGGTCACCTGGGGCAGGAAGCCCATGTCGGCCATTTGGTCGGCCTCGTCGAGGACCGTGGTGCGCACCTGGTCCAGCCGGCAGTCGCCGCGTTCGATCAGGTCCTGGAGGCGCCCGGGGGTCGCGATGACCACCTCCGCGCCGCGGCGCAGGGCCTCGGACTGGCGGTTGATCGACATTCCGCCGACCACGGTGGCCGGACGCAGTCGCAGCCGCCGGGCATAGGGGGTGAGCGCCTCGGTGACCTGCTGGGCCAGCTCCCGGGTGGGGACCAGCACCAGGGCGAGGGGACGGCCGGGCTCGGCGCGCTGCCCGGCGGTGCGGGCCAGCAGGGCGAGGCCGAAGGCGAGGGTCTTGCCGGAGCCGGTTCGGCCGCGGCCCAGGACGTCCCGGCCGGTGAGGGCGTTGGGGAGGGCGGCCGCCTGGATCGGGAAGGGCACGGTGACACCCTGCTCGGTCAACTCCGCGAGCAGCTCCTCCGGCATGTCGAGCTCGGCGAACGACGTGACGGCGGGCAGCACCGGGGCGGAGCCGGGCGGCAGGGCGAATTCGTTTCCGCCGGTGGAGCGGGGGCGGCCGCGGTCGGCGGAGCGGCCGCGGTCGGCGGAGCGGCCATGGTCGGCGGAACGGGAGGACGCGGGTTTTTTGCGGTACGAGCGAGGGGAGCGGCTCAATGCGGTGCCTTCTGCTGGGCGCGGTCTGCGGAAACGCATACGAGCCGAGGCCCGCACCCCTTCAGGTACGGGCCCCGGCTCGTGACAGGCGCTGCGATCAGGCGGGAACGATGTTCTCCGCCTGCGGGCCCTTCTGGCCCTGGGTGACGTCGAAGGTCACCTTCTGGCCTTCCTGGAGCTCACGGAAGCCGCTCGTGGCGATGTTCGAGTAGTGGGCGAAGACGTCGGCGCCGCCGCCATCCTGCTCGATGAAGCCGAAGCCCTTTTCCGCGTTGAACCACTTCACGGTGCCAGTAGCCATATCCTTCTCCTTCATATGGGGGCCGGTCCGGAATGCACAGGGAATGCATCCCGAGTCGCCGAAATGACCCCATCCGGAAATGACCGGCAAAAACAAGAAATGCGCCTGCGGCTACATACCGCCAGGCGCACACAAAGTCCATGGGTACCAAAACTGCAACTGAAGAAGACCCTATCACGTACGGCCTCGGAACGGAGGGAATCAGGTGGACGATTTTCCCGCCGGGCTGTGCCCTCCCGCTTCGAGGTGTGACACGCTGGTGCCTCCGACTCCTCTTCTCTCCCCGTGGGGGCGCCATGCGCTGCATCATCGCCAACTTCGCCTTCGACCTGACCGCGCGCGAGGTGACGGACGCGATGAGTGGCGTCAGCCCAGAACCGATCACCGGCCCCTCGGTCCAGATCGGCCGCCATCTCTACCCGGCGAAGCAGGTCGGGGCGGTGGTCACCCGCCAGGACCGCCGTGACTTCACGGCGGGAGAGGTGATCCGGGCCATGACGCGCCTCGGCTTCACCTGCCATCCGGCACCCCCGGCCGCGTCCGGCGCCGTCGAGGCCGCCTCCGAGCTGCTGGGGAAGCCGACGGACGGCTGACGCCCGTCTCTCGCCTGGCACGGCGGTCACGGCAGTCACGCCGGTCACGGCGGTCACGGCGGTCACCGTGCGAGGGCTCCGCGGCACGGCACGGCAAATCAATTTAAGCGTTGACTTATATAAGCGGCGGCTGGCATAGTTCGGGCGTGCACGCACTCGATGTCCTCGGGGACCCCGTCCGGCGCCGGATATTGGAGCTGCTCGCCGAGGGGGAGCGGTCCTCCGGCGAGGTCAGTTCCGCCGTCCGGGCAGAGTTCGGCATCTCGCAGCCCGCCGTTTCGCAGCATCTGAGGGTGTTGCGGGAGGCCGGCTTCGCCTCCGTACGGGCCGAGGGCACACGGCGGTTGTACGCCGTCGAGGCCGCGCCCCTGCGGGAGGTCGACCGGTGGCTCGACCGGTTCCGGGGCTTCTGGGAGCAGCGGCTGGACGCGCTGGGGACGGAACTGGCGCGGGGCAAGCGGCAGCGGCGGCTCGATCAGGGGCGCGGCGGCGGCAGCGGAACCGATGCGGAGACATGAGTCATGAGCGAGATCGTCGACCAGATCAACCACGTCCATCGCGAGGTCGGCACCCGTGAGGTGCCCGACGGTGAGGCCCGTACCGTCCTGCTGCGGCGCACCTACGACGCCGCGATCGAGGACGTCTGGGACGCGTGCACCGACCCGGAGCGGATCAGCCGCTGGTTCCTGCCGGTGAGCGGCGACCTGAAGCTGGGCGGCCACTACCAGCTGACGGGCAACGCGGGCGGCGAGATCCTGCGCTGTGAGCCCCCGCGGCTGCTCGCGGTGAGCTGGCTGTTCGGCGAGAACCCCGGCTTCAGCGAGGTCGAGGTCCGGCTGACCGCCGAGGGCGAGGAGCGCACCGTCTTCGAGCTGGAGCACATCGCCGTCGTACCGCCCGGGATGTGGGACCAGTTCGGCCCCGGCGCGGTCGGCGTCGGCTGGGACGGCGCACTGCTCGGCCTCACCCTGCACCTGACGGGCGAAGGCGCGCCCGCCGACCCGGAGGCGTGGCAGGCCTCGGACGAGGCGCGGGAGTTCATGACCCGCAGCAGCGAGCGCTGGGGCGCGGCGTACGAGGCCTCGGGGGCCCCGGCGGAGGTGGTGGCCGCCACGGTGCGGGCGACCACGGAGTTCTACGTGCCCGCGCGCTGACCTCTGCCCGTAAGAGCGATGGCTGTGACCGTAAGAGCGACGGCTGTGCCGGTAAGGGCGACGGCTGTGCCCGTAAGGGCGTCGACCGCCCATAAGGGCGCGGCTGTCCGTAAGAGCGTCGACCGCCCGTAAGAACCGCCACCCCCTACCCGTCATACCTGGGGACTACCCCGGAGATGCACTCCCCGGTGGGACGCCAACCACACGGCCGGCTCCCTACCTTCCGTATTCACGACATCCGTTGGTACGGAAGGAACAGCCATGGCGTCCCGTCTTCGTCGCGCCCTGCTCGCGGCGCTCGTCACCGCCTCGGTGGTGGTGCCCCTGGTGGGGGCCGCCGGGCCCAGTGAGGTGCCCGCGCCCGAGCCGGTTGCGTTCGGGCCGGTGCGCGTCGCGGGTCTTGAGCACCGGTACGCGGCCAACCGGGAGGGGATCCGGGCGGCCGAGGTGATGGCCGCCCGGCACGGGGACCGCGAGCGGGCGCGGGCGCTGCGGAAGATGCGGGGGGCGTCGCGGCACTTCCTGTCGTTCGACGGGCGGAACGGGGGCCGTGCCGTCGAGGTGTACGGGGACCTGGGTCGCGCCACACATATCGCGGTGCTGGTGCCGGGGTCGGACACCAACCTGGAGACGTACGGCCGGTTCCGGGACGGGGCGCTCGCGCTGAGCCGTCAACTCGGGCGCCGTACGGCCGTCATCGGCTGGCTCGGGTACAAGACGCCCGGCACCGTGGCGCCCGAGGTGCTGACCACGGGCCGGGCCGCCGGTGCCGCTCCCCGACTGACCGCGTTCGTACGGGAGTTGACCGCGGCCATGCCCCGGGCCCGGATCTCGCTCCTGTGCCATTCCTACGGTTCGGTGGTCTGCGCCCGGGCCGCACGGGGGCTGAACGCCGCGGACATCGTCCTGTACGGCAGCCCCGGGACGGGGTACGACGACGCCCGGCAGTTGCGCACCCGGGCCACCGTCTGGGCCGGGCGGGGCGGAAACGACTGGATCGGCGAGGTGCCGCATGTGCGGATCCCGCTGCTGGGCACGACCGTCGGCTTCGGGACCGATCCGGTCTCCCGGCGGTTCGGAGCGCGGATCTTCGGTGCGGGGGACGTCGGGCACAGCGACTACCTCAAGCCCGGGTCCGTCGCCCTGGCGAGTATGGGCCGGATCGTGGAGGGCCACGATGCGTGAGACGCCCCGGCCCGAGATGGCCCGGCCGCGTGAGACGGTCCGCATACGTGACCTCGCCCGGCGGATCGAGGCCGCCACCCCGCCCGGCCGCGACCGCGCCGTGGACGGCCTGCGGACCGTCGCCATCCTCGGCGTGGTGCTCGGCCACTGGCTGGTGACCGCCCTCGTGGCCGACAGCGGCACCCTGCGCGCGGCCAGCCCGCTGCAGTACCAGCCCGGACTCACCCCCGTGTCCTGGGTGTTCCAGACCCTGGCGGTGTTCTTCCTGGTCGGCGGGCAGATGGGCGCCAAGAGCTACGACGGCGCCCGCGCCCGGGGCGTCACCTACCGGCGGTGGCTGCGTGCCCGGCTGGTCCGGCTGTTCCGGCCCGTGGCCGCCGTGCTCACCGTATGGGCCGTGGCGGCGGGGGCGCTGCTCGGTTCAGGGGCGAGCCTGTCGACCGTGTACACGCTGCTCAAACTCGTCCTGTCCCCGCTGTGGTTCCTGCTGGTCTACGCGGCGCTCACGGCCGCGACCCCGCTGGTGGCGCGGCTGCATCCGCTGTGGCCGCTCGCCGTCGTGCTCCATGTCGACCTGGTCCGGTTCGGCTTCGACGGCCCCGCCTGGCTCGGCTGGATCAACCTGGCGGCGGGCTGGCTGGTCCCGTACTGCCTGGGCGCGGCCTGGGGCAGCGGCAGGCTGCGCGGGCGGACGGCCGGGTGGGTGCTGCTCACCGGGGGCGCGGTGGTCACCGCCGGGCTCATCCTGTTCGGCGGCTATCCGGCGGCGATGGTCGGGGTGCCGGGCGCCTCGATCTCCAACCTCAACCCGCCCACCCTGGCGGCCGTCACCTTCGGGCTCGCCCAGTGCGGCGCGGCCCTGCTGCTGCGCGGTCCGCTGCGCCGGGTGCTCGCGCGGCCCGTCGCGTGGGCGGTGGTGGCGCTGGTCAACCTCGCCGCGATGACCGTCTTCCTGTGGCACCAGACCGCGATGATGGCGGTCAGCGTGACCACGCTGCGGCTCGCCGGACCGCAGACCGGGCTGCACACTGTGCCCGACGGCCCCGGCTGGGTGCTCGCCCGGCTGTGCTGGCTGCCGGTGTTCGCGGCGGCGCTGCTGATCTGCTGGGCGGCGTTCCACGGGTACGAGGCGGGGCGGCCGCGGAAGGGCGGCGGCGGGGTCGTCCGCGGCGGTGGCCCTGGAACGGGCGGTGGCAGCCGGATTGTCCGCGAGGGACGTCCCGGGAAGCAGGCACCGCAGGCACGGCACGTGGAGCAGCGGAGTGTCTAGAGTCAAGGGCATGACAGGCGGCAAGATCGCGGACCGGCTGGCGGGGGGCGTGCGCGGCCTGCCGCGCACGCTGGGCGAGGCACTGCGCGCGGTGCCGGGCATCCTGCGCGAGGACCTGTGGACGGTGGCCCGCGACCCGCTGCCGCGGATGCGCCGGCTGGCCTGGACGCCGCATGTGCTCGTGGTGCTCTTCGCGGTCCTCATGGGCGATCTCAACGTGCTGGAGATGGAAGCGCGCGTCGAGTCCGCGCCGGGGCCCGACCCGATGCTGTTCGTGGTGCTCCAGTCGGGGGCCGTCCTCCTCGCGCTGAACCGGCCCATACCCGCCTGGTGGCTGTCGACCGCCGTGCTCTTCCTGGCGGCGCTGTTCGGCGAGAATCCCGCGCACTGGCCCTGGAACGACGGGCAGATCGCGCTGCACACCTTCCTGCTGTTCCTCCTCGCGCTGCGGGTCCGTCCGCGGATCGTGGTCGAGGCGCTGGTGCTGACCCTGCTGACGGGGGGACTCAATGTCCTTCTCGCCCTGCACGACAACACCGTCCCCCACCGTGCGAACCTCACCGCGGCCGCCGTGTGGTTCGCGATCGCCGTGGTGGTGGGCACCGCGCTGCGGGCCCGCCGGGTGGCGCGGACCCGGCTGGTCGAACAGGAGGAGCTCACCGCGGAGGAACGGGCCCGGCGCACCCTGTTGGAGGAGCGCAACCGCATCGCCCGCGAGCTGCACGACGTGGTCGCCCATCACATGTCGGTGATCTCCATCCAGGCCCAGGTCGCCCCGCACCTCGCGGAGAACCCCTCGGACGAGCTCAAGGAGAACCTCGCGGGCATCCGGCAGAACGCGGTCGAGGCGCTGGCCGAACTGCGCCGTGTGCTGGGCGTGCTGCGCTCCGAGGACGCCCTGGCCGACGGCGCCCGGCACGCCCCGCAGCCCACCCTGGACCGGCTGGATGAGCTGGTGGGCACGGTACGGGGGACCGGGATCACGATCCTTACCGATGTCACCGGGGAGCGGCGGGCGCTGCCGCCGGGCGTGGAGCTGTCGGCGTTCCGCATCGTCCAGGAGGCGCTGAGCAATGTGATGCGGCACGCGCCGGGCGCCGAGGCACGGGTCGAGCTGGGGTACCAGCGGCACGGGCTGACCGTCCGGATCGTCAACACCGCGCCGGACCGCCCCGCCCCGCCCTCGCCCGGAGCCGGGCACGGGCTGCTCGGGATGCGGGAGCGCGCTGCGATGCTAGGGGGCGAGCTGACCACCGGCCCGGCGCCGGACGGCGGTTACGAGGTGATCGCCGTACTGCCCACGGACCACCCCGCCCCGTCCGCCGCCGTGCCCGAGACCGCCGAGGACCCCGTATGACGACGACCATCCGCGTCCTGATCGCCGACGACCAGATGATGGTCCGCCAGGGCTTCACGGTGCTGCTCAACGCCGAACCGGACATGGAGGTCGTCGGCCAGGCCGTGGACGGGGCCGACGCCATCGCCCAGGTCGCCCAACTCGCCCCGGACGTGGTCCTGATGGACATACGGATGCCGGGGGTCGGCGGTATCGAGGCCACCCGCCGGCTCACCGAACCCGCCGGCGCCACCGTCAAGATCCTCGTCCTCACCACCTTCGACCTGGACGAATACGTCTACGAGGCGCTGCGCGCGGGCGCGTCCGGGTTTCTGCTGAAGGACGCCTCGGCGGATGAACTGGCCCATGCGGTACGGGTGGTGGCGGCCGGTGACGCGCTGCTGGCGCCGAACATCACCAAGCGCCTGATCGGCGAGTTCTCCCGGGTGACCGCCGCCGCCCCGCGCGGGCCCCTCCGGGCCCGCGCGGGCGATCTGACGGAGCGCGAGACCGAGGTGCTCACGCTGATCGCCCAGGGGCTGTCGAACGCGGAGATCGCGGCACGGCTGGTGGTGGCCGAGCAGACCGTGAAGACCCATGTGAGCCGGATCCTGTTCAAGCTGGGGCTGCGCGACCGGACCCAGGCGGCGGTCTTCGCGTACGAGACGGGACTGGTGCGCCCGTCGGCGTTCTGACCCGGTTCCGCGGTCGGGCCGCGGGCCATTCCCCTCCCCGCCCCTTCCCGAAACTGGGGCTCCGCCCCAGACCTCGGAGGGGCCGGGGTTGTGCCCCAGACCTCGGACGGGCCGGGGTTGTGCCCCAGACCTCGGACGGGCCGGGGCACGGAGGAGCCCGGGATGTACGCGGGTGCCGCCGTGGACGGCAACGCGGCCACCGCCTGGGTGCCCGACGCCGCCGAGGGCACTCTTACGGCCGACCTCGGGCGCGCCGTGCGGCTGGCGGAGGTCAGCCCGGAGTGGACTCGCACCCGTCCCGCCTCCCATGAGGTGCGGACCTCGCTCGACGGCCGTCACTGGCGCGAGGGGACCACCGGCCCGGCCCGTTTCGTACGGGTCACCGTGCGGTCGGCGGACGACAAGAAGCGCGCGGGTATCGAGGAGTTGAGGGTGACGCGCGCCAAGTGGCCCCGCCAAGTGGCCCCTCGGGGGCCGGGATATGCGGTCCGTGCACGGTGGACGCGGTCCATGCACGCAGGATCAAGACAGTGTGCACAGCAGGCCAACGACATCCCGGCCTGGACGGGCCCATGCTGATCAGTGACGGGTGAGCAGGGTTGCGACGGGGGGAGCCCCGCTCACCTGTTCGCCGCGAGCGCCCTAAGGCGGAAGTCCCGTGGGGGCACGCCATAGGCGCCGCGGAAGGCACGGCTGAAGTCCGCGGCGTGGCTGAAGCCCCAACGGGCGGCGATGACATGGATGGGGGTGTCGCCCAGGGCGGGATCGGCGAGGTCGCGGCGACAGCGTTCCAGGCGCTGGGCGCGGATCCACGCGGAGACGGTGTGCCCCTGCTCCTCGAAGAGGCGGTAGAGGTACCGGAGCGAGATGTGATGGGCCGCGGCGATCGAGGCCGGGGTGAGCCCCGGGCGGTCCAGATTCTGCCGGGCGAACTCCTGGATGCGTAACCGCAGGGTACGCCGACGGCTCTCGGGGGTGAGCCGGTTCTCGGCGCGCGCCTCGGCACCGGTGTCGAGCTCATGCGCGAGCAGCGCGTTGAGCAGATCGACGGCGACGGTGCCGAGGCGCGGTGCGTCGGCCGGGCCGTAGGCGTCGGATTCGGTGGCCAGCCGGGTGAGGAAGTCGGCGAGCATGGCCCCGATCCCGGACCGTCCGGACAGCCGCCGCCCGAGCAGCCGCTGGAGCTCGGCGGGCGGGAACGGCAGCAGGGAGGGGCGGAGGGTGACCGTCATCCCGTCGACCCTGCCGCGCTCGCAGACCGCCAGATACGGCGCGGAGGTGGAGGTGAGCATGAACTGCCGGGCGCCGACCGTGGTTTCGGCGTCCCCGTGGCATACGTCGGTCTCCCCGCACAGGGTGAGCCGCAGATGGTAGAGCTCCGGGTCGGAGCGCCGGATGTGGGCCGCGGTCCGTTCGTTCCGCAGTGACGGTACGGAGGTGTAGGTCAGCATCACCTCGCCGATGTCCACTCCGCCCCGTACGTTCGCGCGGAAGTCGTGCTCATGGTCGCTGCGCAGCTCCATGGGGATCGACGTCAGCTCGCACAGGGCGCGCCACGCCGCGAACCGTTCCGCGGGCGGGATGTCGTCGATCTGGGGCACCGTCACGATCATCATCCTTTCGCCTGGCCGGTGGTGCGCTTTTCGATGGGCGCGACCTTAGACAGCCCTGCTAAGTGTTTGATGAACGGTCCGGTATTGAACAGTCCGCTTTTGGGCGATTCCGCGAGCGTGTGTCCGGACGGGGTCCGGACGGGGTCTGGACAGGGTCTGGACAGGGTCCGCTCAGAGCGCGGTCAGGATCCGTGGGCCGTCGTCCGTGATCGCCACCGTGTGCTCGCAGTGGGCGGCGCGGCTGCCATCCGTCGTCCGCAGCGTCCAGCCGTCGTCATCGGTGGTGTACGCGTCCAGGCCGCCCGCCAGGAACATCGGCTCGATGGCCAGCACCAGCCCGTGCCGCAGCGGAAAGCCGCGGCCGGGCCGCCCCTCGTTGGGGACCGGCGGGTCCTCGTGCATCCGCCGGCCGATGCCATGGCCGCCGAAGTCCTCCATGATGCCGTAGCCCGCGGTGCGCCCCACCGTCCCCACGGCATGGGAGATGTCGCCCATCCGGCCCCCCGCGACGGCCGCCGCGATCCCCGCCTCCAGCGCCTGCCGGGTGGTCTCGATCAGCCGGACGTCGGCCGGGCGCGGGGTGCCGACGGTGAAGCTGACGGCGGCGTCGCCGCTCCAGCCGTCCAGCGTCGCACCGCAGTCGACGGTCACCAGATCGCCGTCGCGCAGCCGGTAGTCGCCCGGGATGCCGTGGACGATGGCGTCGTTGACCGAGGCGCAGATGACCGCGGGGAAGGGGGTGGACGCGAACTGCGGCCGGTAGCCGAGGAACGGGGAGCTCGCCCCGGCCTCGCGCAGTACCTCCCGCGCCGCCTCGTCCAGCTCGCGCAGCGAGACGCCGATGGCCGCCGCCCGCTGTGCGGCGTCGAGCGCCGAGGCCACGACGCGGCCCGCCTCGCGCATGGCGTCCAGGGACGCGTCGGTCTTGATTTCCACCATGGGTGAGCCCCTTCGCATGACCGAACCACCGGTTCGGTGTGCACCAATTACTATACCGGTATTAGTATCACGGTCATGGTGCGCACCCCTCTCACCCCGCTGGAACGTGAACGCGGCCGCTTCCTCGGCGCGCTGCTGCGTCAGGCCCGCGGCGAACGGAGCATGGCCGAGATCGCCGCCGGGGCCGGGATCTCCGCCGAGACCCTTCGGAAGATCGAGACCGGCCGGGCCCCGACCCCCGCCTTCTTCACCATCGCGGCTCTCGCCGCCACGCTCGGACTGACCCTGGGCGAGATCGCGGAGCGCTGCGCCGCGGTGGCCGCTCCGGAGTCGGGGGAGGGGGTGGCGGAGGAGGCGGCCTAGCTGGCGGTGCCCGGCGGATCGTGCCGCCTGCGGCGGGCTGCTTCCCCACCCCGCCCCTCCCCGAAACTGGGGCTCCGCCCCAGCCCCCGAAACCGGGGCGTCGCCCCGGCCCCCGCAACTGGGGCTCTGCCCCGGGCCCCGGACCAGGGGCTTTGCCCCGGTCTCGGAGCGGAGGTTCTGCTCCGGGCCCGCAACTGGGGCTCTGCTCCAGGTCCCGGAACGGGGGCTCCCCGGGGTTCCGGGACGGGGGCCTCCTGTCCCGGGGTCCCGGAAGGGGGATCTGCTCCAGGCCCCGGAACAGGGGCCCGAGTCCCCGAACAAGGGGCTCTGCTCCAGGCCCGCAGCAGGGCTCTGTCCCGGGCCCCGGAACGGGGGCTCTGCCTCGGGTCCCGGAACAGGGGTTCCTCAGGTCCCGGAACCAGGGGTGCTCTGTCCCGGGGCCCGGAACGGGGGCTCTGCTCCAGGCCCCGCAACAAGGGGCTCTGCTTCTGGGGCCCCTGGGACCCTTGGGACCCCTGGGACCCCGGGGACTTCTGGGGTCCCAGGGGCGAAGCCCCTGGTAGTGGGAAGGGGCGGGGAGGGGAAACTGCCTGCCGGGGCCCGTGGTCGCCCGCGCCCCGATCCATTTGTTGCGGCAGGATGAAATCCGCACATCAGTGTGTTGGTGCCTTCCGGAAGCGTGTGCGGATCGGGAGGTTCACGGGTGGCGGACGTAGCGTCGGACGCATCGGATGAAACGGGCAAAAGGGATGCGGGTGGGTCGGATGCGGATGGCCCGGAAGCCGGACAGGGCTGGGTAAAGCGGCTGTTCGGCTACTGCTGGCAGTACCGCAGCGATGTGCTGCTCGCCCTCGGCGCCTCGCTCGCCGGAATGGCCGTCATGGCGCTCGTCCCGCTGGTGCCGAAGCTGATCATCGACGATGTGATCGTCTCGCGTGATCGGTCGCTCGCCCCCTGGGCCACCCTGCTGATCGTCGCCGCCCTCGTGGTGTACGTCCTCACCTACGTCCGCCGCTTCTACGGCGGGCGGCTCGCCCTCGACGTCCAGCACGCCCTGCGCACGGAGATGTTCGCGGCCATCGCCCGCTTCGACGGCAGACGGCAGGACAAGCTCTCCACCGGCCAGATCATCGGCCGGGCCACCAGCGACCTTCAGCTGATCCAGGGCCTGCTCTTCATGGTGCCGATGATGATCGGCAACATTCTGCTCTTCCTGGTCTCGCTCATCGTGATGGCGGTGCTCTCGCCGCTGCTCACCGTCGTCGCCCTCGCCGTCGCCCCCGCCCTGTGGATCCTCGCTTCGCGCAGCCGCATCCGGCTCTTCCCCGCCACCTGGTACGCCCAGGGGCAGGCGGCCGCCGTCGCGGGCGTGGTGGACGGGGCCGTGACCGGTGTCCGGGTGGTCAAGGGGTTCGGGCAGGAGGCGCAGGAGACGGACAAGCTGCGGGAGGTCGGCCGGGGGCTGTTCGCGGCCCGGCTGCGGACCGTAAGGCTGAACTCGCGCTACACCCCGGCCCTCCAGGCCGTCCCCGCCCTCGGTCAGGTCGCCATGCTGGCGCTCGGCGGCTGGATGGCCACGCGGGGCCAGATCACCCTCGGCACCTTCGTGGCATTCTCGACCTACCTCGCCCAGCTCGTGGGCCCGGTGCGGATGCTCACGATGCTGCTGACCATCGGGCAGCAGGCGCGGGCCGGGGTCGAGCGTGTCTTCGAGCTCATCGACACCGAGCCCGTCATCGACGAGCGGCCCGATGCCCGGGAGCTTCCCGGGGACGCCCCGGCGACGGTCGAGTTCGACCGGGTGAGCTTCGGCTACGACCCCGAGCGGCCGGTGCTGTCCGAGGTGTCCCTGCGCATCGAGCCGGGCGAGACCCTGGCCGTCGTGGGCGCCTCCGGAAGCGGCAAGTCGACGCTGTCCATGCTGCTGCCGCGCTTCTACGACGTGTCGTCGGGCGCGGTGCGGATCGGCGGCCACGATGTGCGGGAGCTGACGTACGACTCGCTGCGCGGGGCGGTCGGGATGGTGCCGGAGGACAGCTTCCTCTTCTCCGACACCGTACGCGCCAACCTCGCCTACGGGCTGCCGGACGCGAGCGAGGAGCGGATCCGGGCCGCCGCCCGTGCCGCGCAGGCCGACGGCTTCATCTCCGAGCTGCCGAACGGCTATGACACCGAGGTCGGCGAGCAGGGGATGACCCTCTCCGGCGGCCAGCGCCAGCGGCTGGCCCTGGCCCGCGCGATCCTCACCGACCCCCGGCTGCTCGTCCTGGACGACGCCACCTCGGCGGTGGACGCGCGCGTCGAGCACGAGATCCACGAGGCGCTCCGGGGCGTCATGGCGGGCCGCACCACCCTGCTGATCGCCCACCGCCCCTCCACCCTCGCCCTCGCCGACCGCATCGCGGTCATGGACCGGGGCCGGGTCGCGGACGTGGGCACGGACGAGGAGCTGAGGGCGCGCAGCGCCGTGTACCGGAGCCTGTTGACGGACGAGACCGAGTCGCGCGGCGACGGGCCGGGCGGCGACGGCTCGGGCGGCGCGGTCGCGCCGCCGACGGGGAACGGCTCCCGGCCGTGGGCCGGGGCCGACGACCTGGCCCCGGGCGCGCCACGCGGCGCCGCCGCGCACGCGCCGGGGCTCGCCGGTGCGTTCGGTGGTGAGGCCGCCGCGACCGGGTTGGCCGAGCCGTGTCTCGACGGCGGGCCGCCCGCCGACGGCGACGGCACGGCGCACGGCACGGCGCACGGCCCCGAGGGGCGCCCGCGCCCCTCGGCGGCGGCGGGTTGGCGGGCGCGCGGTGGGGACGACCCCGCGCACGCCGCCGGCGAGGCGGCGGTCCGTGATGGGGTGGCGGCCGAGCCGTGGGTGCCGTCCGGCGGCGACAGGGGGAGGGATTGTCCGCACGGTGGGGACGACCCCGCGCACGCCGTTCGCGAGGGGGAGGGCACCGTATGGGCGCCGGACGGGGACAGCGCCGGCTGTCCGCCGGACGGGGCCGTGGCGGGCCACCCGGCGCGCCCGAGCCACGGCGGGGTGACCCCCGAGCTATGGGTGCGGCCCGATGGTGAGCGCCGTAAGGGCGACACGGCGGCGGGCGCGGGGGCCGGGGCCGTGGCCGGGCCGGGGCTCGCGGGGGCGCTGTCCGGGATGCCGGCCACCCCCGAGCTGCTCGCCAAGGTCGCCGCCCTGCCGCCCGCCACCGACACCCCCGACATCGACGAGGAGCGGGCCATCCGCGCCGAGGAGACGTACGGGCTGCGGCGGTTGCTGCGCGGTTTCGGGGCGCCGCTCCTGGTCGCGCTGGCGCTCGTCGCCGTGGACGCGGTCGCCGGGCTGCTGCTGCCCGTGCTCATCCGGCACGGGATCGACCAGGGCGTCCAGCGGCTCTCGCTCGGCGCGGTGTGGGCCGCCTCCGGGCTCGCGCTCCTCGTCGTCCTCGCGCAGTGGGCCGCCCAGATCGGCGAGACCCGGATGACCGGGCGGACCGGTGAACGGGTGCTCTACGCCCTGCGCGTGAAGATCTTCGCCCAGCTCCAGCGGCTCGGTCTCGACTACTACGAGCGCGAGCTGAGCGGCAAGATCATGACGCGGATGACCACCGATGTCGACGCGCTGTCCACGTTCCTCCAGACCGGTCTCGTCACCGCCGTGGTCAGCCTGCTGACCTTCTTCGGCATCCTGGTCGCGCTGCTCATCATCGACGTGGAGCTCGCGCTGGTGGTCTTCCTGACGCTGCCGCCGCTCATCATCGGCACGGTGGTGTTCCGGCGCCGCAGCGTCAAGGCGTACGAACTGGCCCGTGAGCGCGTGAGCGTGGTCAACGCGGACCTTCAGGAGAGCGTGGCGGGGCTGCGGATCGTGCAGGCGTTCCGGCGCGAGGGGTCCGGCCGGGAGCGGTTCGCGGCGCGCAGCGACGCCTACCGCCAGGCGCGGATCCGTGGTCAGCGGCTGATCTCGGTGTACTTCCCGTTCGTCCAGCTGCTGGCGTCCGTGGCCACCGCGCTGGTGCTCATCGTGGGCGCCGGGCGGGTCGGGGACGGCACGCTGACGGCGGGCGCGCTGGTGGCGTATCTCCTCTACATCGACCTGTTCTTCGCCCCCGTCCAGCAGCTCTCCCAGGTCTTCGACGGCTATCAGCAGGCCACCGTGTCACTGGGCCGCATCCAGGAGTTGCTGCGCGAGCCCACCACCACACCGGTGGCCGAGGCGCCGCGCGAGGTGCGCGCGGTGCGCGGCGACATCGCCTTCGACGATGTGCGGTTCCGGTACGGCGACGGCGAGGAGGCGCTGGCGGGCATCTCGCTCACGATCCCCTCGGGGCAGACCGTGGCGTTCGTCGGGGAGACCGGGGCCGGCAAGTCCACTCTGGTCAAGCTGGTGGCGCGGTTCTACGACCCGACGCGGGGCGCCGTGCGGGTGGACGGTGTGGATCTGCGCGAGCTCGACCTCACCGGATACCGCGGCCACCTCGGGGTGGTCCCGCAGGAGCCGTATCTCTTCGCCGGGACGGTGCGCGACGCCATCGCCTACGGGCGGCCCGGCGCGAGCGACGCGGAGGTGGAGGCCGCCGCGCGGGCGGTCGGCGCCCATGCCATGGTGGCGTCGCTCGACGGTGGCTATCTGCACGAGGTCTCCGAGCGCGGGCGCAATCTCTCCGCCGGGCAGCGGCAGTTGATCGCGCTGGCGCGCGCCGAGCTGGTGAACCCGGACATCCTGCTGCTCGACGAGGCCACGGCCGCGCTCGATCTGGCCACCGAGGCCCTGGTCAACCAGGCCACGGATCGTCTTACGGGACGGCGCACCACACTGGTCGTCGCCCACCGGCTGACCACCGCCGCCCGTGCGGACCGGGTGGTGGTCCTGGACCACGGCCGGGTCGTCGAGGACGGTACCCATGCGGAGCTGGTGGCGCGGGACGGCCGGTACGCCGCGCTGTGGCGCACGTTCACGGGCGAGACGGCCCCCGCGGCCGTCTGAGCGCTCCGCTGGACGTGCCGTGATGCGTCTCGTCTCGGCCGTCTGTGGTGCTCGGGCGTCTGCGGCGTCGTCGTGGCTGGTCGTGCCCACGCGGCGGAGCCGCACATCGACACAGCCCCGCGCCCCTTCGGGGCGCTGTGGAACCACAGCGAACTTCTTCCGGCCTCGGCAGCGCGCACCGGTCATCCGGCCGTACGGCCGGTAACGCTTAGCGTTCGCCCATTGTTACGTTGGGTAACATCACGGTTCCATGCCGCTGGCCCTCGCTATGCCCTCCACCTCCCGCCGGTCCCGCTCCCGCTGCTCCGCCTCGGCCGCCACCCGCTGCTTGTGGCGGTGCAGGAAGTCGGGGTCCCCGGCCCGCTCCTGAGGCACCAGCACCTTCATGCCCTTGGCGTGCGGACTGTCGCCGAGGTCGACCACCACACGCTCGTCCTGGGAGGTGAGCAGGCCGAACAGCACCAGCAGCTCGGCCTGGAGTGCGGGGGTGAACAGCTCTTTCTCCTCCGGGCCCATCCCGAGCTCGTACGTCCCCCCGCGGACGGCCGGTGAGGTGCTCAACTCGCGCAGCAGCCGCATCAGCAGCTCCAGCGAGCGAGGGTCGATCCGATCCTGCAATTCGTTCAGATACCGCGTCAGCCGCTCGGCCCGTTCACTCCGGTCGTGCCGTTCGTCTCGGTCCATACAGTCAGCATGAGTCATCACAGCCCGCTACGAAAGAGGGCGGGGGTAACAACTCTCCGTATTCGGCCTCGGGTTGGAGCGTTGACGGCATCTGGCGACGCGAGTGTGTGCCCGGATAGGTTCTCGGCGACCTGTGCGAATTCACGGGGCAGTGGGTCAACACGGCAGTAAGGGGAGGGTGCATGCGCAAGATGCTCAGATGGCTGTTGTCGCTCGCGATACTGGTGGGGACGGTCGGCGCGGGCGCCGGAAGCGTGTCCGCGGCACCGGCCGCCCCCGCCCAGCCGGACATCAAGGAACGTGTCCTGGCGATTCCCGGAATGCGTTTTGTGGAGGAGCAGCCCTACGAGGGTTATCGCTTCCTCGTCTTCAGCTACGCCCAGCCGGTGGACCACCGGCATCCGTCCAAGGGCACCTTCCAGCAGCGGTTCACGCTGCTGCACAAGGCGACCGACCGGCCCACGGTCTTCTACACCTCGGGCTACAACGTCACCACCGCACCGCGCCGCAGTGAGCCCACGCAGCTGGTGGACGGCAACCAGGTGTCCATGGAGTACCGTTTCTTCACTCCCTCCCGGCCCCAGCCCGCCGACTGGTCCAAGCTGGACATCTGGCAGGCCGCGAGCGACCAGCATCGCCTCTTCCGGGCCCTGAAGCCCGTCTACGGCAAGAAGTGGCTGGCCACCGGCGGCAGCAAGGGCGGGATGACGGCCACCTACTACCGCCGCTTCTACCCCCGGGACATGGACGGCACCGTCGCCTACGTCGCGCCCAACGACGTGGCCGACAAGGAGGACTCCGCCTACGACCGCTTCTTCGAAGGCGTCGGCACCGCCGAATGCCGCACCAAGCTCAACGCGGTGCAGCGCGAGGCGCTGGTGCGGCGCGACGAGATCGTGAAGCGCTACCAGAAGTGGGCGGACGACGAGAAGCAGACCTTCACCGTCGTCGGCAGCGCCGACAAGGCGTACGAGAACGTGGTCCTGGACCTGGTGTGGGCCTTCTGGCAGTACCACCTGCTGAAGGACTGCGCGGACGTCCCCGCCCCGACCGCGTCCACCGACGAGCTGTACGGCTTCATCGACGAGATCTCGGGCTTCTCCGCCTACACCGACCAGGGCCTGGAGACCTACACGCCGTACTACTACCAGGCGGGCACCGAGCTCGGCTCGCCCACCTTCAAGACCCCGCACCTGGCCGGGCTGCTGCGCTACCCCGGCATCTACGCCCCGCGCAGCTATGTGCCGCGTGACATCCCGATGCGCTTCAAGCAGGGCGTGATGGCGGACATCGACCGCTGGGTGCGGCACGACGCCCACCGGATGCTCTTCGTCTACGGCCAGAACGACCCATGGGGCGCCGAGCGCTTCCGGGTCGGCAAGGGCGCCAAGGACGCGTACGTCTACACGGTGGCCGGCGGCAACCACGGCTCCAGCATCGCCCAGCTGGCGGCCGAGGAGAAGGCCAAGGCCACGGCGGAGGTGCAGCAGTGGGCGGGCGTCAGCACGACGAGCAAGCCCCTCGCCCGGCATGACGCGAAGCTGGACCGCCGCGAGACCGAGCGCGAGCCGGTGTTGCGGCCCTGAGTGGCCCATACCTGGTGAGAAGGGCGTCCGCCACGGCGGACGCCCTTCTCAGTACGTCAGCCCGTGTCCGATCGGGTACAGCACCCGGGACGGGTCGTCCGCGTGCCGGACCGCTACCGGCAGTTTGCCGCGCGGGGTGGTCCGGCCCGCGATGACGCGGGCGGCGGCGCGCAGTTCCACGTCCGTCCAGCAGTAGGCGGCCAGCGAGGCGCCGGGGGCCGTGTCGCGGCCGTTCAGGCGCGCGATGTCGTAGGGGTTGCGCAGGGCCAGGTGCACCACCGGCACGCCGGTGGCCACCAGGCGTGCCACCAGGGTGCGCTGGGCGGAGCCGGAGGCGATGTCGTACGTCGTCACGATCACCGCGTCCCGCCCGCGCGCCGCGGCGACCGCCGCCTCGACGCGCTGCGCGGAGGGGCCGGGGGAACTGGCGGTGCCGGTGGTGAGCGCCTCCGTGCGGAAGCCGAGCCCGGACAGGGCGCGGGCCAGGACGGACGTCGGCGGGCCGCCGGTGCCGGAGGGTGCCGCGGCGTCCACGCCCACCACGAGCAGGTCGCGGTGGCGGCGCGGCGACAGCGGGAGCAGTCCGCCGCGGTTGGTGATCAGGGTGGTGGTGCGCTCGGCGATACGGTCGGCGGTGGCGCGGTGCTCGCGGGTGCCCACCGTGCGGTTGACCGCGCGGTCGCTGGTGTACGGATCGTCGAACAGGCCCCGGCGCACCTTGAGTTCGAGGACGCGCCGCAACGAGCGGTCGACGCGGTCCTCGCTGATCTCGCCCGCTCTGACGGCCTTGCGCACCCCCTCGAAGGCGAGGGACAGGCTCGGCGGGTTCAGCAGCTGGTCCACGCCCGCCTTGAGCGCGAGCACCGGCACCCGGTCGTCGCCGTACTTCTTCCGCACCCCCTCCATCCCGAGCGAGTCGGTGACCACCACCCCGTCGTAACCCAGCTCCTCGCGGAGCACACCGGTGAGGATGGGGCGGGAGAGCGTGGCCGGGTCGTCGCCCGGGTCGAGCGCGGGGAAGAGCAGATGCGCCGTCATGATCGAGTCGATTCCGGCCTCGATCGCGGCCCGGAACGGCGGAGCGTCCAGCCGCTCCCACTCCTTCCGGGAGTGGGTGATCCGCGGCAGCCCGACATGGCTGTCCACGCTGGTGTCGCCGTGGCCGGGGAAGTGCTTGGCGGTGGCCGCGACCCCGGCGCTCTGATAGCCCTCCACCTGGGCCGCCACCATCCGGGCCACGGCCTTCGGATCGGCCCCGAAGGAGCGCACCCCGATCACCGGATTGGCGGGGTCGACGTTGACGTCCGCGATCGGGGCGTAGTCCTGCCGGATGCCGAGCGCGGCCAGCTCCGCCCCCGCGGTGCGCGCGGCCGTACGGGCGTCTGCCGCACTCCCGCCCGCGCCGAGCGCCATGGCGCCCGGGAACAGCGTGGCGGGCGCGCCGACCCGGGCGACGGTGCCGTACTCCTGGTCGGTGGAGAGCAGGACGGGGACGGGCACGGAGGTGGCGAGCGCGGCCTTCTGGATGCCGTTGGAGAGCGCGGCCACCTGGTGGGGATCGCGAATGTTGTGCGCCCATCCGATGTACATCACCCCGCCCACGTGATACTTCGCGATCAGCTCGGCCGCGTTGTCGACCCCTAGCTCCTTGCGGTTGGCCGCGACATCGGCGGGGTCGGGGCGGGTGGCCGAATGGCCGTACACCCGCGTCACGAAGAGCTGGCCGATCTTCTGGTCCAGCGTCATCCGCCCGATGAGCCCGTCGATCCGCCGGCGGTCGCGCTCGTGGTCCCGGCCGGTCTCCGTGGTGGGCCGGGAGGGGGCCGCGGAGGGGCTGCCGGAACCGCCGGTGGTGCGGCGCGCGGGGGTCGCGGGTGCGGGGGAGCTGTTCGTCGGTCCGCCGCATCCACCGGCCGCGGCGGCGGCCAGGGTGGCGGTGAGCAGGGCGCGGCGGGACGTCGTGTGCACCCGCACTCCTTCCATGGGACGTTCGGAGGGGGCGGCTATCGGTGTGCAGGACACGCTGGGACACAAACCACGGCCGGGTCAAGGAAAGTTGGCCTTTCCCAATGGCCCGGAAGCGTAAAGGAAAAGACTGGTTAAAGACCGTGATCTGGTGTCCGCACGAAACCGGTACTAAACTCTCGACCAGGTATGCGTAGTATTTGTATAAGGCATCCGTTCTCGCTTATGTTCCGTTTTCATGACCCCACCGACGGGTGCCAAGCCCCCCACACACATCGCCATGTTCGGCATCGCGGCACACGGGCACGTCAACCCGAGCCTGGAGGTGATCCGCGAGCTGGTGGCCCGCGGTCACCGGGTTACCTACGCCATCCCCGAGCCGTTCGCCGAGAAGGTGGCCGAAACCGGCGCCGAGCCGAAGATCTACACCTCGATCCTCCATGGTGAGAATGTGCCGGGCGCCAGAGGCTCCGATCTGATCGACTACATCGAGCCGTTTCTCGCCGAGGCGGAGCAGGCACTTCCGCAGCATCTGGCGGCCTACGAGGGCGATGCGCCGGATCTGGTGATGTACGACGTCACCGCCTACCCGGCGCATGTCCTCGCCCGTCGGTGGGGCGTGTCCGCCGTCGAGCTCGCGCCCAGCTTCGTGCCCTGGAACGGCTACCGCGAAGAGGTCTTCGAGCCGATGTACGCCCATATGCGGCGGTCGGAGCGCGGCCGGGCCTACTACGCGCGCTACCGCAACTGGCTCGAGGGCAACGGCCTGGCCGACGCCGACCCCGACACCCTCATCGGCCGCCCCAGCCGCTGTGTCGCCCTCATCCCCGAACTGCTCCAGCCCAACGCCGACCGCGTCGACACCGCCGTCTACAGCTTCGTCGGCGGCTGCCAGAGCGCCCGCCGCGACGTGGCGGAGTGGCGCCGCCCGGAGCGGGCCGCCGAGACCGACCGGATCCTGCTGATCTCGCTCGGCTCCACCTGGACCAGGGAACCCGGCTTCTACCGCGCGTGCGTCGCGGCGTTCGGCGATCTGCCGGGCTGGTACGTGGTGCTCCAGATCGGCGAGTTCGTCGACCAGGCCGACCTCGGCGAGATCCCGGCCAATGTCGAAACGCACACGTGGATACCGCAGTTGAGCGTGTTGCGGAAGGCCGACGCGTTTATCACCCACGCGGGTGCGGGCGGCGCCCAGGAGGGGCTGGCCTGCGGGGTGCCGATGGTCGCCGTACCGCAGGCCGTCGACCAGTTCCGCAACGCGGACACGCTCGAGGCGCTCGGGGTCGGCCACCATCTGCCCAAGGCGGAGGCCACGGCTCCGGCGCTGCGCAAGGCGGTGCTCGATCTGGTGCACGACCCCGAGGTGGCCGCCCGCTGCGCCGCGCTCAAGGCGCGGATGGCCGCGGAGGGCGGGCCGGACCGGGCGGCGGACCTGATCGAGGCGGAACTGCCGGCCTGACACCCCGCGCGGAACCGGCGCGGGTCGCCGAGCGTCGAAGGGGCGTGCTGATGGGGAGTCTCCGCACGGCGGTAGTCGGCTTTGCCGCTGGCTGCGTCGCCGACCACCTTCTCCGCCGCCCGCGGCCAGCAGCACCCCGCCGCCGACGCGACACCCCTCCCAGAGCGTCGGCGGCGCGCAGCGGGCTCGGCCCGTCGTACGCTCAGCCCGTGCGGCGCGGCCAGAGGTCGCTCAGGAGCCGCACCGTCTCGGTGATGGCGGGGCGGCGGGCCGCGCCCGGACGCCACAGGGCGTACAGCCGCCGCACCGGGACCGGCTCCAGGGGCAGCGCCAGCACCCCGTCCGGCAGCGGACCGCGCCCCAGCCGGGGCATCAGCGCGACGCCGAGACCGGCCGCCACCAGGGCGATCTGGGTGTGGTTCTCCGCCGCCTGATACGCCAGGTCCGGCTCATGGCCCGAGGCCCGCAGCGTACGGACCAGCCAGTCATGGCACACCGACCCCGGCGGCTGGCAGATCCACCGTTGGCCCGGCAGGTCCTCGCGGCGCAGCGGGCGCCGTGCGGCCACCCGGGCCAGCGGATGTCCGGCCGGGACGAGCAGATCGCACAGGTCCTCCCCGATGGCCGCCCGTTCCTGCCCCTCCGGGGCGGGCAGCGGGGCGATGTCCCAGTCATGGGCCACCGCCAGGTCGATGACCCCCTGCGCCACCAGATCCACCGACAGATGCGGGTCCACTTCGAGCAACCGGGCGTCCAGGGAGGGGTGTTCGGCCAGGAGCGCGGCCAGCACCACGGGCATCAGCCCGCGCGCCGCCGAGGCGAAGGCGCCGATCACCACCCGGCCCGTCGGCTGTCCGCGCCGCTCCTCCAGAGTGGTCTCGGCCTCCTCGACGATGGCGAGCAGCTGCTGGGCGGTGGCGGCCAGATGGCGGGCCGCGTCGGTCAGCGCGATGCCCCGGCCCTGCCGCTCCAGCAGGGTCGTCCGGGTCTCCCGCTCCAACTTGGCGATCTGCTGCGACACGGCGGACGGGGTGTAGCCGAGCGCGATCGCGGCGGCGCTGACCGAGCCGTGCACGGACACCGCGTGCAGAGCCCGCAGCCGGCCCAGATCCAGCACAGTTCGCCCTCCTCCTCGCACCTTTAACCGTTACTGCATCCAAGCATGAAGACATCCGCGCTGGTGCTACAAGGTCCGGGCGGCTGATCCTCGACCCATGCGACCGACGCAACCCGTGCGACCTGTACACATAGCCCTCGCCGTGCTGGTCACGGCCCTGTGGGGGGTCAACTTCGTGGTCATCGAGGTGGGCCTCGACCACTTCCCGCCCCTGCTCTTCTGCGCCCTGCGGTTCCTGGTGGCCGCGCTGCCCGCCGTCTTCCTGGTCGGCCCGCCGAGGGTCGCCTGGCGATGGATCCTGGGGGTGGGGCTGGCCCTGGGCGTGGCGAAGTTCGGGCTGCTGTTCATCGGGATGCATGAGGGGATGCCCGCCGGGCTGTCCTCGCTGGTGCTGCAGATCCAGGCGGTGTTCACGGCGCTGTTCGCGGCCGTCGTCCTCGCCGAACGCCCCGGCCGGCGGCGGCTGCTGGGCATGGCCGTCGCCCTCGTAGGGATCGCGGTGGCCGCCGTGGACGAGGGCACCTCGGGGCCGCTCCTCGGCTTCGTCCTCGTCGTCGCGGCGGCGGCCTTCTGGGGGGTCTCCAACGTCCTCACCCGCAAGGCGGCGCCGCCCGACGCCCTGAACTTCATGGTGTGGGTGAGCCTGGTGCCGGTGCTGCCGCTGCTCGCGCTCTCGCTGGTGTTCGAGGGCGCGCGGCCCGATGTCGAGGCGCTGAGCCGGCTCGACTGGGCCGGGGTGGGCGCGATCGTCTACGTCGCCTGGGTCACCACGGTGTTCGGCTTCGGGGTCTGGGGCTTTCTGCTGCGCACCTACGACGCCTCGGCGGTCGCCCCGTTCTCGCTGCTGGTGCCGGTCTTCGGGATGTCCTCGGCGGCGCTGGTGCTGGGGGAGGGCATCAGCGCACCGCGCTGGCTGGCGGCGGCGCTGCTGGTGGGCGGCGTGGCGCTGACCTCGCTTCCGGCCGGGAGGCTGGCACGTATGCGCCTCGGGGCGCGCCGCCGCCCCGAGCCGCCTGAGCCGAGCGATCACGATGGGCCGAGGCGTCAGGATGGGCCGAGCCGTCAGGATGGGCCGAGGCGGACCCCGAGTCCCGAGCTCAGGCCGCGTCGGCGAGCAGCCGCAGCAGATGCTCCCGGCCCGGGGCCAGCAGCTCCGGGAACGCCCGCGCCTGCGGATACCACCGCTTCTCGTACTCCCAGCACAGCCAGCCGTCCCAGCCCTCGCGGCTGAGCAGCTCCACGCACTCGGTCAGCGGCAGCACCCCCTCGCCCAGCGGCAGCGGGGTGGTGTCCTCAGCCGAGGCGATGTCCTTGACCTGGACGTAGCCCAGATGAGCGAAGAGCGCCGGATAGCTGGTGGCCGGGTCCTCGCCGCCCAGCCAGGTGTGCATCACATCCCAGATCGCCCCGACGCTGCCATGACCCACGAGCCCGAGGACCCGGGCCGCGTCGGCGCCCGTCCGGTGCGAGTCGTGGGTCTCGAGCAGCAGCCGTACGCCGAGGTCGGCGGCGCGGGGCGCGGCCGCCGCGAGCCGCCGGGCGGCCGTGGCGTCGGCCTCCTCCGGACTCTGCTCCCCGCCGCCGGGGAAGACCCGGACATTGCGGGCGCCCAGGTCGTGGGCGAGCTCCAGCAGCTCCCCGAGCCCGGTCAGCACCGGCTCGTCCGGCCCGGCCTGGGCGGCGCGCACATATCCGGCGACGGTGAGGATCTCGATCCCGGCGTCCCGGAACTCCGCCGCCACCCCGGCCCGTTCGTCCGCCCCGATCCCCGGGTGCACCGGCTCCTCGGGGTGGGCGCGCAGCTCGATGCCGTGGTACCCGGCCCCGGCGGCGAGCCGGGCCACGTCGGGCACGGGCATACCGGGGACGCCGAGGGTGGAGAAGGCGAGCTTCATGCGGGCTCCCTTGGTAGGGGTCGTGCGGGACGTGGGGATCTTCTTGCCCTTCATGCGGGACGCTAAGCAGGCGCACGAGCCGAATCAATCCTGCCGGGCCGGTCGCGCCTGCGGCGTGTCTTGTCCGGTGGGCCGGCTGTCGTGCCCCTGCGAGGGGTCGGGCGGGGCGTGGCGCCTGCGGCGGGCTGCTCCCCTCCCCGCCCCTTCCCGTAACTGGGGCTCCGTCCCAGGCCCTGCTCCTCAAGCGCCGGAGGGGCTGGGGGGCGGGGCTTCGTCCCAGGTCCTGCTCCTCAAGCGCCGGAGGGGCTGGGGGGCGGGGCTTCGTCCCAGGTCCTGCTCCTCAAGCGCCGGAGGGGCTGGGGGGCGGGGCTTCGTCCCAGGTCCTGCTCCTCAAGCGCCGGAGGGGCTGGAAGGCGGGGTTCCGCCCCAGACTCGGGGTCCAGGGGCGGAGCCCCGGCCAGGCGGCGGAGCCGCATATCGGTGCCTCGGGAAGGGGCGGGGAGCCCCCGGTGCGCCCGTCCAGGTGACGTCTCTCCCTGATGGCTGAGGTCCGCTCACCCCGCCGTCAGGCGCCACAGCGACGTCACCTCCGCCGCGCGGGCCGAGTGGAGGGGGTCGGCGGCGTCGAAGGCGCGGGGGTGGACGGGGCGGACGTCCAGCCGGTCCAGGACCGTCAGGCCCGCCGTGTCGAAGGCGGCCAGCAGTTCGGCGCGCGGCCGCAGGCCCAGGTGTTCGGCGAGGTCGGAGAGGATCAGCCAGCCCTCGCCGCCGGGGGTCAGATGCCCGGCCAGCCCGTTCAGGAAGCCGTGCAGCATACGGCCGGACGGGTCGTAGACGGCGTATTCGAGCGGTGAGGAGGGCCGGGCCGGGACCCAGGGCGGATTGCAGACCACCAGCGGGGCGCGGCCCGGCGGGAAGAGGTCGGCCTCGACCACCTCGACCCGCCCGGCCAGGCCCAGTCGGGCCACGTTCTCCCGGGCGCACGCCAGGGCTCGCGCGTCCTGGTCGGTGGCCACCACCCGCTCGATACCGCGCCGGGCGAGGACTGCGGCCAGGACGCCGGTTCCGGTGCCGATGTCGAAGGCCAGCTCGTGCGACGGCAGCGGGGCCTCGGCCACCAGGTCGACGTACTCGCCGCGCACCGGCGAGAAGACCCCGTAGTGCGGATGGACGCGGTCCCCGCCCAGCGCCCGGACCTTGACGCCCTTCTCCCGCCACTCATGCGCGCCGATCAGCCCGAGTAACTCGCGGAGCGAGACCACCGAGGGGTCCCGCGCCGGGCCGTACGCCTCGGTGCACGCCTGCCGTACGTCCGGCGCCCGGCGCAGCGGAACGCCGAAGTCCGCGTCCAGCGGCACCAGCACCATCCCCAGCAGCCGAGCCCGCCGGGACTGGGCCTGGCGATGCCGGTGGAACGCCTCGGTCGGGGACGCCGCCGGGGGCCGTCGCTCCTTCGCCCGGCGCGGGCCCCGGCCGATCCGGCGCGCCAGCGCCGTCAGCAGCTGGCGGGCGCCCTGGTAGTCGCCGCGCCACAGCAGCGCGGTGCCCTCGCAGACGAGGCGGTGGGCGGTGTCGGCGGGCATCCGGTCGTCCGCGATCGCGACCCGCCGGGGCGGCGGCGTACCGCTCTCGGAGCGCCACTGGGCGGTACGGATCCGGCCGTCCTCGGTCCACTCGATGACCTGCTGGGTACTCAGGGGTACGCCCTTTGCTCTTGTGCCGTGCCCGGGTGTCGTACGGGCCGGTGTGTGTGCGCCGATCCTTCCGGTACCGGGCCCTCCGCGCGAGCGGTTTTCCGGTCGGGGTGACGTCGCGTCAACTACTCGGCCGTGTCGTCGGTGACGGCGGCGTCACACCGGGCCGCGCCCTCACCCCCGGGAGGCGATGTCCCCCAGCGTCAGCCGCCAGTCCTGGCCGACCAGCGGCGAGCCGTAGCCGCCGTGCCGCTTCTCGGCGATCAGCTCGAAACCGGCACCCTCATAGATCCGGCGGGCGGAGGTCAGGACGTCATTGGTCCACAGCACGAGATCGCGGTAGCCCGCCTCGCGTGCGAAGTCGACGCACGCGCCCACCAGCCGCTCGCCGATCCGCCGCCCGCGCGCCTCCGGTTCGACGAGCAGCAGCCGCAGCCGGGCGGTATCGGGCTGTTCGTCCCGTACGCACAGCACCGACCCGACGGGGCGGCCGTCGAGCTCCGCGATCCACGCCCGCTCGCGGGCCGGGTCGTGGCCCGCGCCGAACTCCCCGACGATCCGGGCCACCAGGGCCTCGAACTCGGCGTTCCACCCGAACTCCCGGGCGTACACGGCGCCGTGGCGCTGCACGATCCAGCCCAGGTCCCCCGGCTCCAGTCCGCGCAGCCGCACCGCGGGCTCCGCCGGGCCGGTGAACACGCCGCGGGCGGTGGCCAGCGCCGCCCGCAGCCGCTCCAGCTCGTTCCGGGGGACCTTGGCCAGCAGCCCGGTCACCGCCTCCCGTGAGCGCCGGTCCAGATCCTCCGCCGCCGCCCGGCCCGCCGTGGTGAGCAGCACCTCCTGGAAGCGGGCGTCGCGCTGGTGGCGCTCGCGCGTCACCAGCCCGCGCTCCTCGAACCGGCTCAGCGTCCGGCTCAGATGCGCGGCGGTGACCCCCAGGTGCTCCCGGAGCGCCGAGACATGGGTGCGCTCGCGCTGGGCCAGCTCGTAGAGGATGCGGGCCTCGCCCAGCGTGTACGGGGTGTTGAGCTGCCCGGGGTAGTCGAGGACGCCGATCAGCCGGGTGTACATCCGGTTGAAGTCGCGGACCTCGTCCACGGCCAGGTCAAGATCGTCGCGCGGCTCCATCCGGATCCCTCCGTACACCTGTGGTCGATGCGATTCGCTTGACCACATAGTTGCGTCAGATCAAGTGTTTGGGAAGAGGTGTCGGGTCGGCGAACGCGTGGGGGCGGTCCGCCGGAACGGACATCATCGGTCGGCGGCCGGCAGCCACCAGTCCTCCCGCGGCGGAACCAGCCAGCCGCGTTCGGTGGCGATGTCGTGGATGGTGGTGATGGCATGGCGAAGCGGGATGGACGTGCTCCCGGCCCGCCAGAACACCGAGAACGGGTAGAGGGGCACGGGGCCGACCACGGGTCTGACCACCACGCCGTCCGGCATGGGCGCCTCCAGCGGCCCGAACGAGGGAGCCCGGTAGGCCAGTACGGCCGCGTTGGCCGCGCCCCGGCCGTGGCCGTGCAGGCGCCGTCCGACGCGCAGGCCGAACGCGGCGGCGAGCTCCTGGTTCCAGTCCAGCCATTCGGCCGCCTCCTGCGCGGTGTGCAGAAGGAGCGGGTACGCGGCGAGCTCCGCCATCGGCACCCGCGCCCGCTGGGCCAGTTCATGTCCGGCGGGGAGAACGACCCCCATGGGTTCCAGGCGCACCAACTGATACCGCAGTGACCGGGGCAGCGGCTCCCCGGCGCTGTTGATCCGGCCGAACGCGAGATCCACCACCCCTTCGGCCAGGGCCGAGACCGTTCCCGCGAACCCCTGTCCCTGGACGACCTCCAAGGTCACATCGGCCAGTCGCGGCCGGAGCTCCCGCGCGATGACACCCGAGGTGAGCCCCTCGGTGATCACATCGACGCGCAGCGGAGGCGCGCTGCGCCTCAACTCACCCAGCAGGTCCGAAGCGTCCGCGAGCAGTTCCCGGCCGCGGCGGACGAACAGCTCCCCCTCCGGGGTCAGCTCGACATGGCGCCGGTCCCGGCGGAAAAGCGTGACGCCGAGCCGGCTCTCCAACCGGCTGATCTGCGCTGAGAGGGTCTGCTGCGCGATCAGCAGCCGCGCGGCCGCGCGGGCGAAGTGCAGCTCGTCGGCCAGGACGACCGCGTACCGCACGAGCCGTAAGTCCAAGTCCACGAGTCGGTAACAGTAGATGACTGTCACCGGCCCCTCAAGAGTGTTGGACCGCCCCGGTCCCGACGGCCTCGAATGGAGACATGACGAGGCACGAGTCGTCCCCCACCCCCACGACGTGGTCGCTGGCCACCGCCCACACCGCCGACCGGGGCAGCTTCTGCGCGGCCCTCGGCGAGGACGGCATACGGGAAGTGCCCGCCCTGCGCGGATATCCCGGGGCCTTCGAGGCCCTTCAGGACTGGGCCGCCCTCGCGCCGGGCCTGCGCGCGTACGATCCGCGGGAGGCCGTCCCGGTGCGCGGCGCCCGGCTGCTGGCCCCCGTCCGCTACCCGCGGACCGTGCTCTGCTCAGGAGCCAACTACCGCGATCATCTGGCGGAGATGACGGGCGACGGTGCCACCCGGGTGCGCCCCTTCTTCTTCCTGAAGCCTCCCACCACCACCGTCATCGGGCCCGACGACCCCATCGTCATCCCGGCCGACGAGAGCCAGAAGGTGGACTGGGAAGCCGAACTCGCCGTCGTGATCGGGCGGGCGGGGCGTGACATCCCCATGGACCGGGCGGCGGCGCACATCGCCGGCTACACCATCGTCGACGACATCTCCGCCCGCGGACCGCACCACCGGGCGGACGCCTTCGCCGAACCCTTCGCCTGGGACTGGCTGGCCTCCAAAGGGCAGGACACCTTCTGCCCCACCGGTCCGGGCGTCACCCCGGTGTGGCTGGTGCCCGATCCGCACGATCTGCCCATCCGGCTCACCGTCAACGGCCACGAGGAACAGGTGAGCAATACCAGGGAGATGATCCAGAGCGTGCCGGAGCTGATCGCGGCCGCCAGCGCTCTGATCACCCTCCAGCCGGGCGACATCCTCGCGACCGGCACGCCGGCCGGCGTCGGCCTGCCCCGCGACAGGTTTCTGCACCCGGGGGACACGGTGGAGATCACCATCGGGCACCTCGGCCGACTCCGCAATCCGGTCACCGCCCGCGAAACCCCCCACGGCACCGCCCACGGGACCCTCCACGGCACCGCCCACGGGACCGCCCGCGACACCGCACGAGGAGCATCACGATGAAACTGCACGTGGACCGCGAAGCCTGCCAGGTCACCGGAGTGTGCACCGGGCTCGCGCCCGAAGTCCTCGACCTCGACGAGCAGGGCGAACTGGTCGTACTCGACCGGACACCGCCGCCCCATCTGCTGGACGACGTGCGCCAAGCGGTGCGCGGCTGCCCGATGCGGGCACTGTGGATCACGGAGGACTGAGCGATCCGGCCGTCGCCGACCGGATCGTCGCCGCCGGGGACGTGGCCCGCCGGCCGCCCACCGCCCGTCCCGCATGCCGTGTCCTGAGGCGCGGGAGACACCCACCCAACGCTCACGAGGAGAGACGGACCATGCCCGGCATCACCCACCGTTCCACCAAGCCACCGCTGCTGATGACCCGCTTCCTGTCACACGGCACCCTGGAGTGCCGGGACATCGCCGCCACCCGGCGCTTCTACGAGGAGGTGCTAGGCCTCGAAGTGGCGCAGCAGGCGCCCATGGCGCTGTTCGTACGGCTGGGCGGCAACCACTGCTACGCGGTCGTCGAGACCCCCGGCTCCGGCCAGGACATGCCGCTGATGAACCACAACGGGCTCGACCTGGCGAGCGAGGAGGAGGTCCGGGAGGCGTACGAGGCGCTCCAGCGGGTCAAGGACGAGTACGCGATCAGGAAGCTGACCAAGCCCGTCCGCCAGCACGGCACCTACTCCTTCTACCTCCAGGACCTGGACGGCAACTGGTGGGAGATCTGCCATCTGCCGAAGGGCGGCTACGCGTTCCGCTTCGAGTACGCCGAGGTGGATCTCACCGGCCGGGAGGACCTGTCCCCGCAGGAGATCCGCTCCCGGTACCAGCGGCCGCTGGACCATATGCCGTCCGAGGCCGCGCGGTAGGGGACGGCCGCGCGGGGGCGGTTCGGCAGGGGTCGGCCGCGCGGTGCTCCGGCAGGGCTCAGTCGCGCGGCGGTCCGGGCTCAGCCGCGCGGCGTCCGGGCTCAGCCGCGCGGCGGCGCCGTGGATGCGCGGGCCATCAGCTCGGCCCGGACCATCGCCACCCCGCCCGGCGGCTGCGGCTCGCGGCCCAGGGCCAGCCGCCCGGCCCGCGCGCCCGCCTCGTGCAGCGGCAGCCGCATCGTGGTGAGGGCCGGGACGGCGTCCGCGCTGAACGGGAGGTCGTCGAAGCCCGCGACCGAGACGTCCTCGGGGATGCGCAGCCCCTGGTCGCGGAGGGCGGCGCAGACGCCGAGCGCGATGGTGTCGTTGGCGGCGACTATGGCCGTCAGGGTCCGGTCGCGGCGCAGCAGTTCGAGGGTGGCGTCATAGCCGGAGGCGCGGTCGTACAGGCCGTGGACGGTCAGCCGCTCCGCGTCCTGGTCCGCCCCGGCGGCGGCCAGCGCCGCCCGGTGGCCCTCCAGCCGGTGCCGGGTCGTGGTGCGCTCGGCGGGGCCCGCCACATAGCCGATCCGGCGGTGGCCGAGGGTCAGCAGATGTTCGGTGAGCCGGCGGGCGCCGCCGCGGTTGTCGAAGGTGAGGGTGGTGGCGTCCTCGATCGGCGGGCGGCCGCACAGCACGACCCGGGTGCCGGACGCGGCCAGCCGGGACGCCTTGGTGGCCACGGCGGCGGCGTGGTCGGGGTGCTCGACCGCGCCGCCGGTGAGCACGACGGCGGCGGCGCGCTGCCGCTGCAGCAGGGTGAGGTAGTTGAGCTCGCGCTCGGGCGAGCCACCGGTGTTGCAGATGACCGCGAGCTTCTCGCCGCCCCGGCCCGATTCCCCGGCCGGGGTGACCATTTCGGCCTGCACGGCGCCCGCGATGATCCCGAAGAAGGGGTCCGCGATGTCGTTGACGAGCACCCCGACCAGATCGGACGTGGCGGCGGCGAGAGCGCTTGCCGGGCCGTTGACCACGTACTCCAGCTCGTCGACCGCACGCAGCACCCGGGTCCGGGTCGACTCCGCGACCGGGTAGTTGCCGCTCAGGACGCGCGACACGGTGGCCGCCGAGACCCGAGCCCGTGCCGCCACATCGGCCAGGGTCACTGCCATGTTTCCTCCGTTGGGTGGTCACCTTCTGGTACACCGTGCGCGCTGGTTGGGCGCCTCCATGCTCTCACTCCATGAGCGGCGCGATTCTGCACTCCAGGGTCTTGTCCTGTCATCCGGACCATGCCTAGGGTCCTCCCCAGCAAGCGCTTACCCCAGGCGACGGCGAGGAGACCTCAGCCCATGGCCGCAGCAGCCACCGCCCGTATCCGTGCCGCAGTGGTCGGCACCGGAGGAATCGTCAGCGGCAGCCATCTGCCCGCACTGCGTGATCATGCCGACCGTGTGGACCTCGTCGCCGCCGTCGACGTGGCCGCGGACCGGCTCGACGCCTTCCGCGCCGCGGCGGCCGAGGGCGGCACCTTCGACGTCACCGGCTACTCCGATGTGGCCGCCATGCTGGAGGCCGAGCGCCCCGGCCTGGTCCTCATCGGCACTCCGCCCTCCCTGCACCGCGAGCAGACGGTGGCCGCCCTCGAGGCCGGCGCCTGGGTGCTGTGCGAGAAGCCGCTGTGCCTCACGCTCGCCGAGTACGACGAGATAGCCGGGGCCGAGCGGGCGGCGGGCGGCCCGTACGCCTCGGTGGTCTTCCAGCACCGCTACGGCTCGGGCGCCGTCCACGCCCGCGAGCTGCTGGCCGAGGGCGCCCTGGGCCGGCCGCTGGTGGCCCACTGCCAGACCACCTGGCACCGCGACACCGCCTACTACGCGGTGCCGTGGCGCGGCCGCTGGGAGACCGAGGGCGGCGGCCCCTCCATGGGCCACGGCATCCACCAGATGGATCTGCTGCTCCACCTCCTCGGCGACTGGACCGAGATCCGCGGCATGGCCGGACGGCTGGTCCACACCGTGGAGAGCGAGGACGTCTCCACCGCGCTGGTGCGGTTCGAGAGCGGCGCCATGGCCACCGTCGTCAACAGCGTGCTCTCGCCCGACGAGGTCAGCCGGATCCGCGTCGACTGCGCGGACGCCACCGTCGAGCTGACCCACCTCTACGGTCACCGCAACGACGACTGGATCTACACCCCCGCCCCGCACGTCCGCGACGACCCCGCCCGGCAGCGGCGCTGGCGCACCCCGGCCGCCGATCTGCCCAGCTCCCACGGGGCCCAGCTGACCGGGCTGCTGGACGCGATGCGCGACGGTGTACGGCCGCCGGGGAGCGGGCCGGACGCCCGCCGCACCCTCGAGTTCATCGCCGCGCTCTACAAGGCGGCCTTCACCGGGCGGCCCGTGCGCGCGGGCGAGATCGTGCCCGGGGACCCGTACTACGACGCCATGCACGGCGACCACCCCGCATGGGCGCCGAAGGCAGCGACCGCCACCACGAAGGAGAGCTGAGGCCGCCATGACCCAGCGCATCACCGTCACCCACACCCACGGCGAACAGATCTCGGTCGCCGCCGCCGGCGTCGAGCTGATGGCCTACGTCTACCGGCCCGACCCGGACGCCTTCGAGGCCCGTAAGCCCTACGCCCACCCGCTGCGCACCCTCGCCGGGAACCCGGTCTCCGGCTACCGGCCGAACGACCACCGCTGGCACAAGGGCCTGCAGATGACCTCCAGCCATCTGTCCGGCCAGAACTTCTGGGGCGGCAACTCCTACCTCGGCCCCGACCAGGGCTACCAGCACGTCGAGGAGCGCGTCGGCTCGATGCGCCACGACGGGTTCGAGGAGTTCACCGTCGCCGACGACCGGCTGCGCTTCGTGGAGACCCTCACCTGGGTGGCCAATCCTTCCGTACAACACAGCGGCGGCCAGGAGTGGGCGCGGGAGCGGCGCACCATCGAACTCCACTCGGTGGAGCCGGAGGAGGGCACCTGGGCCCTGGACTGGTCCATCCACCTCACCAACATCCGCGGCGAGGCCCTGCACTTCGGCTCCCCGACCACCGCGGGCCGGGAGATGGCCGGGTACACCGGGCTCAACTGGCGCGGCCCGCGCGACTTCACCGGCGGCGATGTCATCGGCCCGGACGGGCGCGGCGGCGACGGCGAGAAGGGCGCCTCGGACCTGATGGGCACCCCGGCCGCCGATGCCCCCTGGGTCGCCTTCACCGGTGAGCACGACGACGTGGACGGGCACTCCACGCTGCTGTTCGCCCACGCCCCGGAGAACGCCGAATCCATCCACGCCTCCCACTGGTTCGTGCGCTCCGAGCCGATCCCCTCGGTGGCCCCCTCCTGGGCGTTCTTCGAGGAGTTCGAGCTTCCGCCCGGGGAGTCCTTCGGCTACCGCTACCGGGTGGTGGTCGCCGACGGCGCCTGGGACCGGGCGCAGGCGGAGAACTACCTCAAGAACCACGGGTGGTGAGGAAGATGACCGCCATGTCCGCCCCGCTGCCGGGCGGTGTGGGCCTCTCCCACATCAGCGCGTACGAGTGGGAGGCCGCCGACGGGGTGTGCGGCGGCAGCCCCCATCTCCACCTCGCCTGCACCGAGGCGTATGTGGTCACCGCCGGACGCGGCGCCGTGCAGACCCTGACCCTCGCGGACGGCTTCTCCGAGACCCCGCTGGAGCCGGGTTCGGTGGTGTGGTTCACCCCCGGCACGATCCACCGCATGGTGCAGGGCGGCGGCCTCAGGGTGACCGTGCTGATGCAGAACAGCGGGCTGCCGGAGGCCGGGGACGCCGTCTTCACCTTCCCGCCCGAGGTGCTGGCCGACCCCGAGCGCTACGCGGCCGCCGCCACGCTGCCCGCCAAGGAGGGGCCGGAGGCCGACACGGCCGCCCGGCGTCGCCGGGACCTCGCGATCGAGGGCTATCTGACGCTGCGGGCCGCCGCCGAGAAGGGCGACGACGCACCGCTGCGGGCCTTCCACGAGGCGGCGGCGCGGATCGTGGCGCCCAAGGTGAAGGAGTGGGAGCCGCGCTGGCGGGACGGGGCGCTGGCCGCCGCGCGGCGCACCGGTGAGCAGCTCACCGCGCTCGCCGCGGGCGACGCCGGGCACCTCGCCGAGGCGCGGGTCACCGCGACCGGGCCCAGCCGCCGGGGCGGCTACGGCATGTGCGGCCGCCGGGACGAGTACGAACTGCCCGGTGTCACGCTCCCGTACTACGGCGAATAGCTCCCGTAGCACCACCTACTACGGCGAACAGCCGCCGTAGGCACCACCACGCACGCTCAACTAAATGATCATGGAGGGAGGTCGGCTCCGGTATGCGCGGAAACAGGACAACGACGTCCTGCGCCCTGGCCCTTGTGCTCACGCTCGCAGGGACCCTCACGGGCTGCGGCGGAGATGGCGGCGGCGGCTCGGGCGGCAAGGTCAGCCTGCGGTTCACCTGGTGGGGAAACCCCGACCGGGCCGCCCGCACCGAGGAGGCCGTCAAGCTCTTCGAGCAGCGCCACCCCGACATCGACATCGCGACGTCCTTCGCGGGCTTCGACACCTACAAGGCGAAGCTGGCCACCCAGGCGGCGGGCGGTGACGCCCCCGATGTGATGCAGCTGGACTACCGGCAGATCAACCAGTACGCGACCTCCGGCATCCTGCTGAACCTCGGCGAACACCCCGAGCTGCGCACCTCGGACATCGACAAGGGGCTGCTGGCCACCGGGGTGGTCGACGGCAAGCAGTACGCGCTGCCGGTGGCCCGCGGCACCGAGACGGTGGCGTACGACGCCGCGCTGTGGCGCAAGGCGGGCGTCCCCGCGCCCACCCTGACCTGGACCTGGGACGACTGGGCCGACGCCATGCGCAAGCTCTCGGCGTCCAAGGCGACACAGGGGCGGGTGGGCTCCACCGACCCGGGCCAGAGCGAGGACGTGTTCGAGATCTGGCTGCGGAGCCGGGGCAAGTCCCTCTACACCAAGGGCGAGAAGCTCGGCTTCACCGCCGACGATCTGACCCGCTACTGGGAGTGGTGCACCAAGCTCCGCGAGGAGGGCGCGGTCGTGCCCGCCGAGCAGACCACCCAGATGGACGGGACGGTGGAGAACACTCCGCTGGGCCGGCTCAAGTCCGTCTCCGACTTCAACTGGGACGCGCCCACCAGCGGCTACGCGCCCATCATCGGCGAGGGGCTGAAGCTGGCACCGTTCCCGGTCGGCGAGGACGGCACCCCCGGGCAGTACTTCAAACCGTCGATGTTCTTCGGCGCCTCGGCCGAGACCGCACACCCCAAGCAGGCGGCCCAGTTCATCGACTTCCTGCTCAACGACAAGAAGGCGGGCGCCATCCTCGGCGCCACCCGCGGCATCCCGGCCAACGACGCCATCCGGCAGGACGTACTGCCCAAGCTGGAGGGCTTCGACCAGGTCGTCTCCACCTACCAGAAGCAGTTCGAGGGCAGGCTCAAGGACCCGCCGCCCGCGCCGCCCAAGGGTGACGCCTCCCTGCAGTCCACCTTCTCGCGCGACTACGACCAGGTCAGCTACGAGCGCATGTCGCCGCGTGAGGCGGCGGAGAACTACATCACCGAGGCGAAGGCGGAGCTGAGGCAATGACCGCGACCGCGACCCGCCCCCCGGACGCCGCGCCCCCCGCCACCGGCGGCAAGCGGGCGCCGAAGCGCGAACGGCAGGGGGCCGCCTGGGTGTTCCTGTCCCCATGGGTGCTCGGCGCCGCCGTGCTGACGCTGCTGCCCATGGCCGTGTCCCTGTATCTGTCGTTCACCGACTACGACATGTTCGACGCGCCCCGGTGGATCGGCTTCCGCAACTACACCCAGATGTTCACCGAGGACCCCCGCTACTGGCGGTCGGTCATCACCACCCTGACCTACGTCGTGATCGCGGTGCCGCTGCAGCTCCTGCTCGCGCTGACCGTCGCGATCGCGCTGAAGTCGGTCAAGCGCGGCAAGGGCTTCTACCGCTCGGCGTTCTACGCCCCCTCGCTGCTCGGCGCGTCGATGTCCATCGCCCTGGTCTGGCGGGCGATCTTCAACGACGGCGGCTCCGTCGACAACCTGCTCTCCGGCATGGGCATCGACATCGGCGGCTGGATCAACAAACCGGGCTGGGCCATCCTGTCGGTCGCGCTGCTCACCATCTGGCAGTTCGGCGCCCCCATGGTGATCTTCCTGGCCGGGCTCCAGCAGATACCCGCCGAGCTCTACGAGGCGGCCGCGGTGGACGGGGCCACCTGGTGGCGGCAGTTCCGCTCGATCACCATCCCGATGCTCTCCCCGGTGCTCTTCTTCAACCTGGTGCTCCAGATGATCCAGGCGTTCCAGGTCTTCACCCCCGCCTTCGCGGTCAGCGCGGGCAAGGGCGGACCCGCCGACTCCACGCTCGTCTACACGCTCTACCTCTACGACCGCGGCTTCACCGCCTCCCACATGGGCTACGCCTCCGCCATGGCGTGGGCGCTGCTGCTGGCCATCGGGGTCGTCACCGCGGTGCTCTTCCGCACCTCCCGGGCCTGGGTCTTCTACGCCAACGACAACAACGAGGGGGCCCGATGACCACCGCCCCGATCACCACAACCGCCCCGGCGGCGCGGCGGCGTCCCACCGGCCGGATCGTGCTGCACATCTGCCTGATCGCCGTGCTGCTGGTGATGCTCTATCCGCTGGCCTGGCTGCTGGCCACCTCGTTCAAACCCGCCGACGAGGTCATCGCCAGCCTCAAGCTGCTGCCCAGCCACTTCGAATGGGGCAACTACTCCACCGCGCTGGACGGGGTCAACGAGGTCAGCGTCGGACGGCTGCTGTGGAACTCGCTGCTCATCGCGGGCGGCGCGGTGCTCGGCAACGTCATCAGCTGCTCGCTCGCCGCGTACGCCTTCGCGCGGCTGCGGTTCCGGATGCGCGGTCCGCTCTTCGCGTTCATGATCGCGACGATCATGCTGCCGCACCACGCCATCCTCATTCCGCAGTACATCATCTTCAACCAGCTCGGCATGGTGAACACCTACTGGCCGATGATCCTGCCGAAGTTCCTGGCCACCGACGCCTTCTTCGTCTTCCTCATCGTGCAGTTCATGCGCGGGCTGCCGCGTGAGCTGGAGGAGGCGGCGCGGATCGACGGCTGCGGGCCGTTCCGCTCGTTCTTCAGCGTCATTCTGCCGCTGACCCGGCCCGCCCTGATCACCACCGCGATCTTCACCTTCATCTGGACCTGGAACGACTTCTTCACCCAGCTCATCTATCTCTTCGAGCCGGAGAAGTTCACCCTGACCCTGGCCCTGCGGTCCTTCGTGGACGCCTCCAGCCAGTCGGCCTTCGGCCCGATGTTCGCGATGTCGGTCTTCGCGCTGCTGCCCATCGTGCTCTTCTTCCTCGCCTTCCAGCGGTTCCTGGTCGAGGGCATGGCGAGCTCCGGACTGAAGGGGTGACCCACTGACCATGGATACCGCCACCAAACGCGAACCCGGTGAGCTGTTCGGCCCGCGCTTCGCGCTCTTCGCCGACGTCCTGGCCGTGGGGCTGGCCACCGCCGCCGCCTCGCTGCCCCTCCTCACCGCCCCGGCCGCGATGTCCACGGCCTGCGCCGTCCTGGACCGGCGGGTGCGCGAGGACGTGCCCGCCACGGCGGGGGGCTACCTCCGCGCGCTGCGGGACCGGCTGCGCACCGGCGATCTGCTGGCCGGGGCGGGGCTGCTGGCCGGCGGCGCCCTGCTGCTGTTCAACGCGCTCGCGGCGGGGGCAGGGCTGCCGGGCGCGGTGGTCTTCCGGCCCGTGCTGCTGCTCGCGGGCGGGCTGCTCGCCGTCGTGCTGCTGCGGGCCTGCGCCCGCCCCGAGTCGGCCACGAGCTGGCGGGTGGCGCTGCGCTCGGCGGCGTACGACGGCGTGCGCGGGCCCCGGGCGAGCGGTGTGCTGCTGCTGGCCGTGGCCACCGCCGCCGTCTGCGCCTGGGCCTATCCGCCGCTGGCCTTCCTCGTCCCCGGCCCCCTCGCCCTGGCGGCCCGAGCCACGGAGCACCACCTGTGACACCCCTGCCCCGCCGTCACGTGCTCGCCGGGACCGCCGTGGCGGGCGGACTGCTGGCCGTCGGCGCCCCGGGCGGCGCCTCGGCCGAGCCGACCCGGGCCTCGGCAGAGGCCCGGGTGGGGGTCGACAAGCCGTTCCTGGCCCTGCTCACCGAGGCGGCCGACGCCCGGGTGGCCGGGGTGGTGGACGGGCTCGAGACGGTCCTGAGCCAGCTGAACAACCTCGGCCAGGCCCGCCCCGCCGCCCGCAGCCTCCGGCTGCTCACCTCCGTCCAGGTGTGGGGCGACGCCGCCCACCACCACGACGACGCGCTGATCGCGCCGATGACCCGGCTCGCGGACGCGCTGGCCGCCGCCCAGTTCGACGACGGCCTCTACGACCAGGGCGCGGTCCACTCGCCCCCGGACACCGCCTTCTCGATCGTCGATCTGGGGCTGGTGTACGGCCTGCTGGACGCGGACGGCCACACCGGCACCCGGGCGATCCGCGCCACCTTGAAGAAGATCCTGCTCAAGGCGGGCAAGGGCCTGTCCACCGGCGGAGTGCACACCCCCAACCACCGCTGGAAGGTGTGCGTCGCGCTGGCCCGGATCAACTCCTTCTGGCCCGACGCGCGCTACACCCGCCGTATCGACGCCTGGCTGGCCGAGGGCATCGACGCTTACGGCAGCGGCCAGTACAGCGAGCGCAGCGCCACCTACGCGCCCATCGTCACCAACCCAGCGCTGCTGACCCTGGCCCGGCTCACCGAGCGCCCGGCCCTCTACGAGCACGTACGCCGCAACCTGGACGCCACCCTCCACCTCCTGGAGCCCGACGGGGAGGTGGAGACGGTGCATTCGCGCCGCCAGGACCAGAAGACGGTCAAGCATCTGTCCGAGTACTGGCTGCAGTTCCGGGCCCTGGCGCTCCGGGAGCGGGACGGGCGGTTCGCGGACGTGGCCGCCACCATCCAGCGGCGCGGCGCGGATCAGACCTTCGACGAGACCCCGCTCGGGGACTTCCTCGCCGAGGTGCTGGACCATCCGGAGCTGGCCGCGCCGCTGCCCGGGGCCACGGGGACACCGGACGAGTTCACCTGGCGCGACAAGGACTGCGGGCTGGTCCGGATCGCGAAGGGGCGGACGCGGACCACTATCTTCGGCGGCACCGACTTCCCCGATGTCCACGCGATCTCCTCGGGTCTTTCCACCAACCCGACGTTCTTCAAGTGGCGCAAGGGCGCGGCCATCCTGGACTCGCTCCGGCTGTCCCCGCAGTTCTTCTCGCTCGGCCACTTCCGGGCCGAGGACGTGGCGCGCACGGCCGACGGCTGGCGGCTGTGGGCCGAGGTGCGGGCCGGATTCCACCTTCCGCTGCCGCCTCAGCACCGCCGCCCCGACGGGCGGTATCCGCTCACCGACGACGGCCGGTTCTGGTCCGCGATGGACTTTCCGCACCGCCCCAAGGAGTGGCGCACCCTGCGCACCGAGGTGCGGATCGCGGAGGCGGACGGCGGCTGGAACCTGGACCTCGAGATCGGCGAATCCGAGGTTTCGCTCGCCCTCGAACTGTGCTTCCGCAGTGGCGGAAAGCTGACCGGGGTCGACCCCGTGCCCGGCCAGAAGGACACGTATCAGCTGGTCAAGGGGTACGGAACCTATACGGCCGGCGATGACGTGATCACCTTCGGGCCCGGCAACGGCAGCGGCCCGCGCCAGCCCGCCGTCATGGACTCCGGCGAGCGCTACAGCTGGATGGGCGGCGATCTGACCCCGGCGGGGCAGCGGGTCCTGATCACCGGGCGTTCGCCGCTGCGCTACCGGCTCACCCTGCGCTGAAGCGCTGACCACCCCCGCCCCTGTGTTCGGTCCTCTGTACAGGGGTGGGGCGGGGCGGTTAGCGTGGATGCTTAGAAAGCGCTTACTATCACTCGCGGTGAGGAGAAGAACCCACGTGACACGCAAGACAGTGCGGATCGCCATGAACGGTGTGACCGGCCGGATGGGCTACCGCCAGCACCTCGTCCGCTCTCTCCTCGCCCTTCGCGAACAGGGCGGCCTGGACCTCGGCGACGGCACCGTGCTCTGGCCCGAGCCGCTGCTCGTCGGCCGCCGGGAGCACGCGCTCAAGGAGATCGCCGAGCACCACGGCCTCGACCCGGTCGCGGACGTCTCGACCGACCTGGACGCCGTGCTCGCGGACGACGGCGTCGACATCTACTTCGACGCGCAGGTCACCGCCGCCCGCGAGGAGGCCCTCAAGAAGGCCATCGCGGCGGGCAAGCACATCTACACCGAGAAGCCGACCGCCACCGGTCTGGAGGGCGCCCTGGAGCTGGCCCGGCTCGCCGAGGCGGCGGGCGTCAAGCACGGGGTGGTCCAGGACAAGATCTTCCTGCCGGGGCTGCTGAAGCTGAAGCGCCTCATCGACGGCGGCTTCTTCGGCAGAATCCTTTCCGTGCGCGGGGAGTTCGGCTACTGGGTCTTCGAGGGCGACTGGCAGGCCGCCCAGCGGCCCTCCTGGAACTACCGCGCCGAGGACGGCGGCGGCATCGTCGTCGACATGTTCCCGCACTGGGACTACGTGCTGCATGAGCTGTTCGGCCCCGTACGCACCGTCCAGGCCCAGGCCACCACCCACATCCCGACCCGCTGGGACGAGCGCGGAAAGCCGTACGAGGCCACCGCCGACGACTCGGCCTACGGCGTCTTCCAGCTCGAGGGCGGCGTCATCGCCCAGATCAACTCCTCCTGGGCGGTCCGGGTGAACCGCGACGAACTGGTGGAGTTCCAGGTCGACGGCACCGAGGGCTCGGCCGTCGCGGGCCTGCGCAACTGCCGCGTCCAGCACCGCTCGCACACCCCCAAGCCGGTCTGGAACCCCGATCTGCCCGCCACCGAGGCGTTCCGCGACCAGTGGCAGCAGGTGCCGGACAACGAGGAGTTCGACAATGGCTTCAAGGCGCAGTGGGAGCTCTTCCTGCGCCATGTCGCGCTCGACGAGCCCTGGCGCTGGGACCTGCTGGCCGGCGCGCGCGGCGTCCAGCTCGCCGAGCTGGGCCTGAAGTCGTCGGCGGAGGGCCGCCGGCTGGACGTACCGGAGCTGAGCCTGTGACCATCCACCGTCTGGACGTACCGGAGCCGAGCCTGTGACCATCCATCGTCTGGACGTACCGGAGCCGAGCCTGTGACCATCCACCTTCCCGCGCCGGGCGGTACGACCCGCGCCTACGAACCCCGCGCCGAGCCGCTGTCGCCGACCCCCGGGGCCCCCTTCACCTCCCGCGTCGTCTTCTCGGCCGCGCATGTCGTGGCCGACCCGTACGCCGATGTGACCCCCGACGGCCCGGCCGCCGTGGACTGGGACGCCACCCTGGCCTTCCGCCGCCACCTGTGGTCCCACGGGCTGGGCGTGGCCGAGGCCATGGACACCGCCCAGCGCGGTATGGGCCTGGACTGGGCGGGCGCCGCCGAGCTGATCCGCCGCTCGGCGGCCGAGGCCAAGGCGGTCGGCGGCCGGATCGCCTGCGGCGTCGGCACCGACCAGCTCTCCGCCACCGAGATCGGCTACCCGTACGGACTGGACGAGGTCCGGGCGGCGTACGAGGAGCAGCTGGCCGTCTGCGAGGAGTCCGGCGCCCAGGCCATCCTGATGGCCTCGCGCGCCCTGTGCGCCGTGGCCAAGGGCCCCGAGGACTATCTCGAGGTCTACGGCCATCTGCTGCGCCAGTCCGCCGAGCCGGTGATCCTGCACTGGCTCGGCCCGATGTTCGACCCGGCGCTGGAGGGCTACTGGGGCAGCACCGACCTGGACGCCGCCACCCGTACCTTCCTCGACGTCATCGCCGCCCACCCCGACAAGGTCGACGGCATCAAGGTCTCCCTGCTCGACGCCCAGCGCGAGATCGACCTGCGGCGCAAGCTGCCGGACGGGGTGCGCTGCTACACGGGCGACGACTTCAACTACCCCGAGCTGATCGCGGGCGACGACCGGGGCTTCAGCCACGCCCTGCTCGGCATCTTCGATCCGCTGGGTCCGCTGGCGGCGGAGGCCGTGCGCAAGCTGGACACCGGCGATGTGGCCGCCTTCCGTGCCCTGCTGGACCCGACCGTGGAGCTCTCCCGCCACCTCTTCCAGACCCCGACCCGCTACTACAAGACGGGCGTGGTGCTGCTGGCCTGGCTGGCGGGCCACCAGTCGCACTTCACGATGGTCGGTGGCCTGCAGTCGGCCCGTTCGCTGCCGCATCTGGGGCGGGCGTACGAACTGGCGGACGGGCTGGGCCTGTTCCCGGATCCGGCGCTGGCGGAATCCCGTATGAAACACCTGCTGTCCGTGTACGGAGTGACCCAATGAGCCCCGTTGTGCCCCGGCTGAGCCTCAACCAGGAAACGATCAAGCAGTGGTCGCTGCCCGAGCTGGCGGAGGGCTGCGCCAAGGCGGGCGTCACGGGCGTGGGCCTGTGGCGCGAGCCGGTCCAGAAGTACGGCGTGGCGGCGGCGGCCGAGCTGGTGCGCGGCGCGGGCCTGACCGTCACCAGCCTGTGCCGGGGCGGCTTCTTCACCGCGAGCGAGCCAGAGGCGCGGGCTACGGCCCTGGCCGACAACCGCCGGGCCATCGACGAGGCCGCCACCCTGGGCACCGACACCCTGGTCCTGGTCTCCGGCGGTCTGCCGGACGGCAGCCGCGATCTCTTCGCCGCCCGCGAGCGGATCGCCGACGCGCTGGGGGAGCTCGCCCCGTACGCCGCCGACCACGGCGTCCGCCTGGCCATCGAGCCCCTGCACCCCATGTACGCGTCCGACCGCTGCGTGGTCTCCACCCTCGCCCAGGCCCTCGACCTTGCGACATGCTTCCCGGCGGAGCAGGTGGGCGTCGTCGTGGACACGTACCACCTGTGGTGGGACGACACGGTCGCGGACCAGATCGCCCGCGCGGGCGCGGGCGGCCGCATCGCCGCCTTCCAGCTCGCCGACTGGGTCACCCCGCTCCCGGAGGGCGTACTGCTGGGCCGGGGCCAACTCGGCGACGGATCGGTGGACTTCCGCTGGTTCCGCGAACAGGTCGACGCGACGGGCTACACCGGCCCGATCGAGGTCGAGATCTTCAACCCGGACCTGTGGGCCCGGGACGGCGCGGAGGTCCTGGCGGAGGTCGCCGAGCGGTACCGGACACTGGTGCTTTAGCGACGCTAAACGGCGGCGAATTCCGCGAACCACGCCAGCATCTCGGGGTGTGTCACAGCGCCCTCGCTGCTCACCTCGCCCACCTGTGCGCCCTGGAGGATGCGCTTGACCGGCACTTCGAGTTTCTTGCCGGTCAGCGTGCGCGGCACAGCGGTGATCTGCGTGATCACATCGGGGACGTGGCGGGGGGAGAGCTCGCGGCGGATCGCCGCGTTGATGCGTGCGCGCAGATCGTCGTCGAGCACGACGTCTTCGCCCGTGACGACGAACAGGGGCATGAAGTAGCCGCCGTCGGGCTGCTCCGCGCCGATGACGAGGCTGTCGGCGATCTCGGGGAACTGCTCGACCACCGCGTAGATGTCGGCCGATCCCATGCGGATGCCCATGCGGTTGAGAGTGGAGTCCGAGCGTCCGGCCACCACGACCGACAGGTCCTCGCCGATGGTGACCCAGTCGCCGTGCCGCCACACACCTGGGTAGGTGTCGAAGTAGCTGGCCCGGTAGCGGGATCCGTCGGGGTCGTCGACGAAGTACAGGGGCATCGACGGCATCGGCCCGGTGACGACGAGTTCGCCCTGCTCGTCGGTCACGGGACGGCCGTTGGAATCCCAGGCGGCCAGCGCGACACCGAGCGCGGGTGCGGGGATACGGCCGGTGCGCACGGGCAGCAGCGCGGAGGCGGCGGCGAGGGCGGAGCAGACATCGGTGCCGCCGCAGACCGACTGGAACCAGACGCCGGGCAGCTGCTGGTGGGCCCAGTGCCAGGTGGACGCCGGGAGCGACGAACCGGTCTGCAGGATGGTGCGCAGACGCGTCAGGCCGAGCGTTGCGGACGGGCGGGCACCGGCTTTCTCGCCCGCGGCGAGATAGGCCGCGCCGACGCCGACCACGGTGGCGCCGGTGCGCTCGGCGATCCGCCACGCGCCGTCGACGTCGGGGTGGGTTGGGCTGCCGTCGTAGAGGATGATCGTGCTGCCGTGGAGCAGACCGCCGACCAGGGAGTTCCACACCATCCAGCTCGTGGAGCTGAAGAACAGGAACCGGTCGTCGGCGCGGAGATCGGTCCCGAGACCGTGCGCCTTGAGCAACTCGACGGTGATGCCGCCGTGGCTCTGCACGATGCCCTTGGGCACGCCGGTCGTGCCGGAGGACCACAGGATCCACAGCGGGTGGTCGAACGAGGTGTCCGCGAAACTCAGCAGGTCCTGAGCCGTGGGGAGCGCGGACCAGGCGTGCTGCCGGATGTCGGAGCGGGTGGTCCACGGCCCGTCGGCGGAGGTGTAGAGGCTGTCCACGGCGAGCAGGTGGCGCAGGGTGGGCAGGTTGTCGGCGATCTCGGCGACGGCCGGGCGCCGGTCGTACTCCTTGCCGCCGTGCCGGTAGCCGTCGGCGGCCACGAGCACGGTCGGCCGGGCCTGCCGTAGCCGGGCGAGCACGCTGGGAGTTCCGAAGTCGGGCGAGCACACCGTCCAGATGGCGCCGACCGAGGCGGTTGCCAGCAGGGCGACCACGGCCTGCGGCAGGTTCGGCAGGTAGCCGGCGACGCAGTCGCCCGGTCCGACGCCCATGCCGCGCAGGACCTGGGCGACGGTGGCGACCTGGTCGCGCAGCTGTGCCCAGGAGGTCTCGTGCGGTTCGCCCCGCTCGTCGACGGCGATGAGGGCGGGGCGGGTGTCGACGCCGGCTGCCAGGCACCGCTCGGCGAAGTTGATCCACGCGCCGGGGAACCAGCGGGCCCCCGGCATCGCGGTGTCGGCCAGCACCCGGCCGGGACGGTCGGCCGTGTGACCCGTCACGGTGTCCAGGCCGTAGAACTCCCAGACCGCGGACCAGAAGCCGGGCAGGTGGGTGGAGCTCCACCGCCACAACTGCGTGTAGTCGGCGAACTCCAGTCCCCGTTCGTCGTGGAGCCAGCGTATGAACGCGGCGACGTTGGAGTTCTCCGCCTGGTCGGGGGTGGGCGACCACAGCAGGTCAATGTCGGTGCTCATCATCGTTTCCCTGGTGGTGATGGGGCCGGGTGTGCGGGATCGGTGCTCCACGGCAGCGTGGGCGGGGTGACGCTAGAAGCGGAAGGAGCCGGCGGGCCCCTCGGCGCCGTCAGCCGCGTTCGAGGTCGCGCAGCAGTTCCTCGGCCTGCGGCCAAGGGCCGTAGCCGGCGGCCGGGTTGAGGTGGCCGACCTCTCCGAGCTCGACGACCCGGCTGCCCCAGTCCCGGGCGAGCTCGACGACCGGGGCGAAGCCTCCGAGCGGGTCGTTCGCGCTGACGGCGACGATGCTGCGGAAGGGAAGGGGCCCCCGCGGGACTGGCGTCCAGCCGAGGTCGGCCAGGGCGTCCGGCGTGGGGTGGCCGTCGGGGAGGGGGGTGCCGAAGTCCGGAGGGGTGGCCAGCAGGGCGCCGACCACCTCGGCGCTGTGCTGGTGGGCCCAGTGCACGCTGGTGATCACCCCGGCGCTGTGCGCGACCAAGGTCATGGGGCCGTCGACGGCCGACACGACCGAGTGGAGGGCTTCGACTCGGGCTGTGCGGCTGAGGCGGTCCTGGTCCAGCGGTGGGACGGTCCGCACGTCACGGCCGGCGGCGGTGAGAGTCCGGGCCAGGGCTGTCTGCCAGTGCTCGGCGATATGGTCGCGCAGCCCCGGCACGATGACGACGGTGGGCTGGAGGGGAATGCTCATGCGAGGATTTCCGGTTTCGTGTCGTTGGAAGCTGCCGACCTGCCGGGGGAAGACGCCGGGGCGGCGAGGTCACGGGTGTAGAAGTGGCGGCCGACGAGGAAGGCGGCTGCGGCGGCGATCGCGACCAGCGGAACCAGCTGCAGCGCGCCGCGCAGGCCGACCCGGTCGGCCAGCATGCCTGTCACCGAGGGTCCGGGGGCGAGCCCCAGCAGGTTGTTGGCCAGCGTGAGCGTGGCGAAGGCCGTGGCGGAGACGGCGGCCGGTGTGAGGTTGGCCACCATCGCGGTGGTGGGACCGGCCGTGCCGGCGCAGACCAGCGCGCCGCCGGCCAGCAGCACCAGCTGCACGGCACCGTCGGTAAGGCTGAAAGCGGTGGTCAGCAGGACCAAAGAGCCGAGGCTGCAGCCTATGGCGACGTTCCACTTCCCCCGAGGGGACGTCTGGCTGATCCGGTCCGAGACGACGCCGCCGCCGATCATGCCGATCCCGATGAGCAGGGCGTACAGCCCCGCGGTCGCGCCGGCCTGCGCTGTGGGCATGTGGTAATAGCGGTTGAAGAAGCTGGGCAGCCACGCGACGAGCGCGCTGGAGATGAAGAACTGCACTCCGCTGCCGACGTAGGCGCTGACCACCGATACGGAGGAGAACAGTCTCGGCAGCAGCGAGCGGAGCCGACCGGGCGCGGCGGCGGCGGTGCCGCTCCGGCCTGAACTCGCCTGCGGGGCAAGTCGCTTCTCCGTGACGACGACTGCGTAGAGGGCCGCGAGCGCCAGTCCGAAGACACCCATGGCACCGAACGCCCAGCGCCAGCCGAACTGCTGGGCGAGGGCGCCGCCGATCACCACGCCCAGCACCGAGCCGAACGCGCCACCGGCGACGAATGCGCCGGAGAGCGTGGCCCGAAGGCGGTGCGGGAAGACGCTGAGGACCACGGCCACGCCCACACTGCCGTAGGCGGCCTCGCCGATACCGACGAAGAGCCGGCCGACGAACATCTGGCCGTAGCTTGCGGCCACGGCACACCCCAGGGTCGCCAGGCTCCACATGACGGCGGATATCAACAGAACCCTGATGCGGCCCCAGCGGTCCGCGAGGAGGGAGAGGGGAAAGGTGAGCACGCCGACCATCAGCGCGACGATGCCACTGAGCGACCCCAACTTGGCGTCGTTCAGAAACCATTGGGCTTTCAGGAGCGGGAAGACCGCGTTGAGTACCTGCCGCGACATGTAGTCGGACAGCAGGAGTCCGAAACTCAGGGCGAAGACAACCCAGGCATAACGGCGTGACACGGCCCAGTCACGGATGGCAGGCGCCTCTGGCGCGGATACTGCGGCGGTGTGAAACCCCATCGTCGTCTCCTCACCTTCTCCTGATCGCGCATCAGAACGGCATGTCACCGGAGATTCCCGCACGCTCCATCTTGCGGACGGCGGGCCAGTAGTCCTGGACGGCGTAGTGCTGGGTGGACCGGTTGTCCCAGATGGCCACGCTGTTGGGCTGCCAACGCCAGCGGACCTGGTACTCGGGGACGGCGGCCTGGCTGATCAGGTAGTTCAGCAGGTGGCTGGCGCCAGGCGAGTAGTCCGGTCCGAAGCGGACCCGCTCGGGCGTGTGGTAGTTGACGAAGTGGGTGGCGAAGACGTTGACGAAAAGGATCTTCTCCCCGGTCTCCGGGTGGGTGCGCACCACCGGATGCTCCGCGTCCGGGAACGTGGCCTTGAGGGCGTGGCGCTGCTCCATCGGCATGACGGCGCCGAAGGTCGCCTCGATGCTGTGGCGGGCACGCAGGCCCTCGATCTGCGTCTTGATGTGCTCGGGCAGGTGCCGGTAGGCCTCGGCCATGTTGACCCAGATGGTGTCGCCGCCCACCTCGGGCCCCTCGACACAGCGCAGCACGGCTCCCATGGGCGGGGACTCCCGCCAGGTCGCGTCGCAGTGGAGCGCGTTCTCGTAGTGCTCGGGCTTGCTGTCCAGGTCCTTGTAGATGCGGACCAGTCCGGGATGGTCGGGGTCGCTGCCGGCGACAGGGTGGTCCTCGAGCGTGCCGAACCGCGAGGCGAAGGCGACGTGCTCGGCGCGGGTGATGTCCTGGTCGCGCAGGAACAGGACCTTGTGCTTGAGCAGCAGCTGCTTGATCTCGGCGAACAGATCATCGTCGCGCGCGGCGTCGGCCAGGTTCACGCCGAGCAGCTGGGCGCCGATGGTACGGGTCAGCGGCTCGGCCTTGATCGAGCCGAGACTGTGGGAGCGCACCACCGCGGGTGCGTGTCCGCTCGGGGTGGAAGTCGGGCTCATGGCGTCCTCCTGGAGGCCGGCGGGTCCATGGGGAGTGGTCAGAGATTGAAAACGGACGATCCGGTGGTGCGGCCGGACTCCAGGTCGCGGTGTGCTCGGACGGCGTCCTCGAGGGCGTAGCGTTGGTTGATCTCGATGGCGATGCGTCCGGCGGCGACGTGACCGAACAGTTCCGAGGACAGCGCGTCACGGTCGGCGGGGTCGGCGATGTAGTCGGCCAGTGCCGGGCGGGTGACAAACACCGAGCCGCTGAGAGCGAGCTGCATGGCGTCGATCGGCGGGACGGGACCCGAGGCGGTGCCGAAACAGACCAGCAGGCCGCGCCGTTTGAGCGAGGCGAGCGAGGCGGCGAAGGTGTCCTTGCCGACGCTGTCGTAGACGACCGGGACGCCGACGCCGTCGGTCAGCTCACGCACCCGCTCGGCCAGGTCCTCGCGCCGGTAGTACACGATGTGGTCCACGCCGTGGGCGCGGGCGAGCTCGGCCTTCTCCTCGGTGGATACGGTGCCGATCACGGTCAGGCCGAGCAGCTTGGCCCACTGAGCGACGATCAGGCCGACACCGCCGGCCGCGGCGTGCAGCAAGATCGTGTCGCCCTCCTGGAGCGGGGCGATGCGGCGCATCAGGTAGGAGGCGGTCAGGCCGCGCATGCTCATCGCCGCGGCGGTCTCGCAGCTGATCGCGTCCGGCAGCTTGATCAGCGGGGCGGCGGGCATGACCCGCTCGGTGCTGTAGGCGCCGAGCGGGCTGCCGGTGTAGGTCACCCGGTCGCCGACGGCGACATGGGTGACGCCGACGCCCACGGCCTTCACCACGCCGGCCGCCTCGACCCCCATGCCCGCCGGGAGCGGAGCGGGGTACAGGCCGGTGCGGAAGTAGGTGTCCGCGAAGTTCAGGCCCACGGCTTCGTGGCGGATGCGCACCTCACCCGGTCCCGGGTCGCCGACAGCGACCTCCTCGTACTTAAGGACGCCGGGGTCTCCGGTCTGATGGAAGCGGATGGCGTACGCCACGGTGGTTTCTCCGAGAGGTAGGTGGAACGCTCGCGGGCACCGGGGTGCCCACGGGCGTCGAGTCGGTGGTGACGGTCGCGGGACGCGGCCGGGGCCGCGCCGCCGGGGGGAGCGGACCCGGCCTCCCACGGAGTGCGGCCCATGACCGCGACTTCGAGGGGGCGTGCTGGGCCTCAGACCCGGCCTGCGGAGCCCTCCGGGCGCAGCATGAAGCCGCGTTGGCCGGGCTGGCGGTTGGGCACCATGCCCAGGCGGGACAGCGTCTCGTCGACGCTGCCGTAGTACTCGCCGATCTTGTAGATCTTCTTCGCCTCGGCGCCGGTGGCGATGTCACGGCCGAGCGTCTCGGAGATCTTGACCATCTGCTCGATCTGCTTCAGGTTGGACGTCCGCTCGCCCTTGCGGAACCACAGGTTGTCCTCATTGCCCACGCGGACGTGCTGGCCCAGCGCGATGCCGACGGCGTTCATCGGGGCCACCGAGCGCATCAAACTCTCGATGGTGAGCACCGCTCCGTCCGGGACGCGACGGATGAACTCGACGAGGTCGGCCGGGTGACGTCCGGCGTCGCCACCGCCGATGGCGACGTAGTTGAGTATCAGGGGGCCGGTGTAGACGCCGCGCCGGATCAGCCGCTCGACCGTTTCGAGCTGCGCGACGTGGCCGAGCTGGAAGTGCGCCTGGATGCCATTGGCCTGCAGCCGCTTGAGGTGCTCGAGGTAGAACTCCGGTCCGGCCTCGACGATCATGTCCCGGTACGCCTTGTACAGCGCCGGGTTGTTCCCGATCGAGGTGCCCTCGAGGTCGCTGTCGCTCATCATCTCGATGATGCTCATCTGGCCGGTGCCGATGGCGATGGTGACCTGGTCCGGCTTGGGGTCGATCTCGGCGAGCATGTGGCGGGTGTCGTAGTCGAGCCACTTGGCCTCGTTGCCGCCCTCCTCGGGGGCGAACGAAATCGAGCCGCCGATCTGCAGCACCATCTCGGGCACGGCCTGACGCAGCCGGACCATCATCTCGTTGAACATCGACATGCGCTTCGAGCCGTGGCCGTCGAGCTCGCGCACGTGGATGTGCAGCACGGTCGCTCCGGCGTTGTAGCAGTCGACGGCTGTCTGGACCTGCTCGTCCATGGTGAGCGGGATGTCCTCGGAGTCGCCGGGGAGCCACTCCGGCCCATAGGGCGCGGCCTGGATGACCAGCTTCTCCTGGTTCTCCGGGAACAGCGAGTCGTCGTGGAAGTGCACCGTCCACTCCTTCGTCTGGTGTCGATCGATCCCTGGGCAGCGCAGCGCTTCACTGGCCCCGAAGGTCCGTCGGCACGGCCGGGATCGGCATGATGGCGCGAACGACTCGAACGGTCCTGCTGCTCGAGTCGGATTCAAGCGGTGGCAGCCCGAAGGGGCCGCGCGCAGGAAACCGGTCGCGCGGAGCTCCTGTCCGAGGAGCCGTCCCGTCGGGTTGATGTGCACCGTAGGACCTGGTGGCCGGGCATGCTGCTCCTGTTGCGTCAGCAGGCTTGCCCTTTTGTGACACGCGGACACCGGTGGGCGGCCGCGATGTCCGTCCTGACCGGATCCCGCGGCTTCGTCGCCGCGGGATCCGGTCAGGAGATGTCGGACGGGCTTTGTCCGGATCGCCGCCTGCGCCACTGCTGGGCACTACAGCCGAACTGCTCACGGAACCAGCGTGAGAAGGCACTCGGTGTCGAGAAGCCGAGCAGCCCCGAGACTTCCGTGAGGGACTTGCGAGGGTTCGCGACGAACTGCTCGGCCAGCTGCCGACGCGTGGCGGTGAGGACCGAGGAGAACGTCTCCCCCGCGTCGGCCAGTCGCCGGTGGACCGTGCGCCGGTCCACCCCGAGGCTGTGGGCCACGTGCTCGAGCGAGCAGCGGCCGGCGGGGAGCAGCGTCTCGATCAGCTCGCGCACCCGGTCGACCTCGGTGGTTTCCCTGGGGACCACGATGGCTTCGAAGTACTTCCGGGCGTAGGTGTGCAGCAGCGGATCGGCCAGCACGTTCGGGGCGTCCAGTTCGGCCGCGTAAAAGACCACCCCGTCGAAGGCCTGGCCGAACCGGGCCACAGGCCCGAACAGACGATCATGCGTGTCCGTGTCCGCCGGTTCTCCGTGGGTGAAGGACACGGACAGCGGATGGAACGAGCGGCCCAGGAGGTGACCGACGAGGCGGTGGAACGTCGCCACCGCGAGTTCGGTCAACTGACGGGCCTCTCGTTTCTCGCCGAGTTCCAGATGGACCGTGAGGGTTGCCAGACCCTCACGCTCGTCCAGGCGCGTACGCAGCACTTCGTTGTACATGTGCTCGTAGTCCAGGATCAGCCTGACGGCACCGCGCACGTCCGGCTCCTCCCGCGCCACCAGGCTGAGCGGGCCGAGGTTGGACAGCCGGCGGTACTCGGCCATGTGGAGCCCGAAGTCCTCGCGGTGCGTCGCCGCCGCGGACCGTTCCAGCAGGTCAGCCACGGCCGTGCCGGAGATCCACGTGTCCTGCTCCGCGAGTGCGGCCACGTCCAGGCATGTGTGCTCCATCAGTACCTGGGGGGCGACGCCGAGCGACTGGCAGAACTCCACATACCCGCTCAGGGCCGCGACACGGACAAGAGGTTTCACGTGTGCTCCAGCGCGAAGGTGTCTCAGATCGACAAGCCATGAGTCACCTGAAGTGAAGCATGGCTCGCCCCCGTTCCCTAGGGTGCTGCCACTGCGGAAGCCCGGAACCCGGATCCACAGGACGGCTCTCCGCCTTCACGGAGGAACCATGACAAACCTGCCACCGTTTGGCCAGCCCCCCGCACCGGCAGCGGGCCCCGTAATTTGGCACGGGTCCGAGCTGAGCAGCCTGGGTGCGAACACTTGGACCGCCACGCTCCTGTCGTCCCGCGTACGCGGGTTGCACGTCGCCCTGTGCACGGCGCAGCGGCGCGGTGTCTTGCTGCTCAAACTCACGACGGCCGGCTTCCCGCTTCCGCTCGGAGCGGGCGGGCTGCGGCGCGTCGCACGCGAGCTGGAACACGGTCGGGGATTCGCCGTCCTCAAGGGCCTGCCCGTCGAGCGGCTCGGCCCGGCCGCGGTGAACGCCCTCTTCTGGGGGATTGGACAGCACCTCGGTGTCCCCGTCTCGCAGAACGCCGAGGGCCACATGCTCGGCCACGTTCGCGACACCGGTCGCGCCCTGACGGACCCGGCCACCCGCGGCTACCAGACCAGGGCGCGGCTACCGTTCCACACCGACCCGGCGGACGTGCTCGCCCTGCTGCACCTGACAGCTCCGCGGGCGGGCGAACCGCCTTGGCCAGCTCGGCCGCGCTCTACAACGCGTTGCCGGAGCAGCGGCCGGACCTGGCCGCCCGCCCCTTCCGGCGCTACTGCGTCGACCGCCGCGAGGAGCACGCGCCCGGCGAGCGCCCCTGGGACGAGGCCCCGCTCGCGGTGTGGCACGACGGTCGGCTGAGCATCCGTTACGACCGCCTGCTGGTGGAGTCGGCGCAGCGCTTCCGCGAGGTGCCCCGGCTGGAAGCGGCGGACGTCGAACTCTTCGACCTGCTCGACGCTCTGGCGGAGTCCGAGCGCTTCCGGCTCGACCTGGACCTGGAGGTGGGCGAGGTCCTGCTGGTCAACAACCACGCGGTCATGCACCGCCGCGAGGCATATGGCGTCCCGCTGCGCCACCTGGCTCCCGCGGCCGTTCCGGCACTCGCTTGAGCCATACCTGAGCGCTCTGCTCAGCGAAGCCGCCCGCGGCCCCCGTCCAAGTGAGGCCACGGGACCGTTCCGCTCCCTCGGGGACGGGCCCTGCGAAGCAAGCCCCGTGGAACCGCCACCGGCAATTCGACCTGCCCCATACGAAAGATACGAAAGACCGGGAGACCTCGATGCTCAACCTCGCCGTCATGCTTGAGGACAGCGTCCGCGCCGTGCCCGACCGCGACGCGTGCATAGCGGGTGTCCAGCGACTCAGCTACGCGCAGCTCGATGCCGCTGCCAACCAGATCGCCAACCTGTTGGTCTCCCGCGGCATTTCACCGGGCGACAAGGTCGCGCTCTCCTGTCCCAACGTGACGCAGTTCCCGATCGTCTACTACGGCATCCTGAAGGCCGGCGCGGTGGTGGTTCCGCTCAACATACTGCTCAAGAGCCGGGAGATCGCTTACCACCTCACCGATTCCGATGCCAGGGCCTACTTCTGCTACGAGGGCACGGCGGAACTCCCGCTCGGGCGCGAGGGCTGGTCCGGGTTCGGGGAGAGCGAGGGCTGCGAGCACTTCTTCCTCATGACCGCCGACTCGATCAATGCCCCGGCCCCTGAACCGGCCCCCCTTCCCCCGATTCCCGGGGTCGAGACCCTCACCAATGTGCTCACCGGCCAGAGTACGGAGTTCGCGACGCCAGTCACCGAGCCCGGCGACACCGCCGTCATTCTGTACACCTCCGGCACAACCGGACGGCCGAAGGGCGCGGAACTCACCCACGCCAACATGGCACTCAACGCCCTGACCTGCCATAAACTCTTCGGCGAGGTCGAGCACGACGTACACCTCATCACCTTGCCGCTGTTCCACTCCTTCGGCCAGACCGTTCAGATGAACGCCGGACTGGCCACGCGTGCGACGCTCGTCCTGATGCCGCGCTTCGACGCCCGGGGCGCCGTCGCCCTGATGCAGCGCCACGAGGTGACCTTCTTCGCGGGTGTCCCGACGATGTACTGGGCCCTGCTCGGCGAGGACACCTCCACCATGGATCTGCCCGCCGCCGCAAGAAGCCTGCGGGTCGCCGTCTCGGGCGGCGCGGCACTCCCGGTGGAGATCCACCGCCAGTTCCGCCGCACCTCCGGGGTGACGATCCGTGAGGCATACGGACTGTCCGAGACCAGCCCGGTAGCGACCTGCACCCCGCGCGGCGCCGAGGCTCGACCGGGCTCCATCGGTCTGCCCGTCTGGGGCGTGGAGGTCGACCTGGTCGCGCCCGACTGGACCCCGGTCGGCACCGGCACGGTTGGGGAGATCGCGATCCGCGGGCACAACGTTATGAAGGGCTACTACCGGCGACCGGAAGCCACCGCGGACGTCATGCGCGAAGGCAGGTTCCGCACCGGCGACCTGGCCTCCCGGGACGAGGACGGCTGGCTCTACATCGTCGACCGCACCAAGGACCTGATCATCCGCGGTGGCTACAACGTCTACCCGCGCGAGATCGAAGAGGTCCTGCACGCGCATCCGGCCGTCAGCATGGCCGCCGTCGTCGGGGTCCCCCACGACCGCCACGGCGAGGAAATCAAGGCCTACGTCGTCCCCGCCCCGGGCGCCGACGTCACTGAGGAGGCACTGGTCGACTGGGCCCGATCGACCATGGCCAGTTACAAGTACCCCCGCCTCGTCGAGTTCCGCGACACCCTGCCCATGAACGCCACCGGCAAGATCCTCAAGCGCGAACTGCGTCAGACGGACGCGAAGCCCGGCCTGGGATAACCGATTCAGCACCGAGCACTCACAGGTGGTCGATGCCCACGCCACAGGTGACCCGGCCGCCGAGGTACGGCGTGGCGGCGGCGGCCGAGCTGGTGCGCGGCGCGGGCCTGACCGTCACCAGCCTGTGCCGGGGCGGCTTCTTCACCGCGAGCGAGCCCGAGGCGCGGGCCACGGCCCTGGCCGACAACCGCCGGGCCATCGACGAGGCCGCCACCCTGGGCACCGACACCCTGGTCCTGGTCTCCGGCGGCCTGCCGGACGGCAGCCGCGATCTCTTCGCCGCCCGCGAGCGGATCGCCGACGCGCTGGGGGAGCTCGCCCCGTACGCCGCCGACCACGGCGTCCGCCTGGCCATCGAGCCCCTGCACCCCATGTACGCGTCCGACCGCTGCGTGGTCTCCACCCTCGCCCAGGCCCTCGACCTTGCGACACGCTTCCCGGCGGAGCAGGTGGGCGTGGTCGTGGACACGTACCACCTGTGGTGGGACGACACCGTGGCAGCCCAGATCGCCCGCGCGGGCGCGGACGGCCGTATCGCCGCCTTCCAGCTCGCCGACTGGATCACCCCGCTCCCGGAGGGCGTCCTGCTGGGCCGGGGCCAACTCGGCGACGGATCGGTCGACTTCCGCTGGTTCCGCGAACAGGTCGACGCGACGGGCTACACCGGCCCGATCGAGGTGGAGATCTTCAACCCGGACCTGTGGGCCCGGGACGGCGCGGAAGTCCTGGCGGAGGTCGCCGACCGGTACCGGACGCTGGTGCTTTAGCGGCTGCTTCGGGGTGTGTTGGGCAGCGTTGCGTCCAGGCCGCCGAACGCACCCCGGCGCGGGGAGCCCTGAGCCCCGCCGAACCATGCCCGGCGCCGCTCTTGGCAGGGCTAGGTCATGCGAGGGCGCCGGCGCGCTGAGCGAACGCACGTACGCCGGGAAGGGCACGGTCGTGCCGCATCAGCCCGGCGGCCATCGTCCGCACGGAGCCGCGGCGGACCTCCTGCGGTGCGGCGTGCTCCGCGGCCAGCAGTGCGCGGTAGCAGCGGTCGGGTTTGCCCCACTGGTCGAAGGCGCGAGCGACGTCGATCCAGTAGCGCGCCTGACGTTCGCTGGTGGGCAGGGCGGCGGTGTCGATACGACGGGCGTGCTCGATGGCTTGTCCGGCGTCGCCGAGCAGGTAGCTGATCGAGATCTGGTGGAGCAGCACCTGACTGGGGCCGAAGACGGTGCCGCGCAGCAGTTCGTCGTGGCCGAGTCGGCCGGCGGTGGCCTGTGCCTCGGCGATGAGCGTCTGCGCGGTGTGCCGGTCACCTTGTTTCGCCGCGGTGTAGGCGGCCGTGGCGTACAGGTTGCCCTGGACGGACAGCCGTTCGGCCATGTCCGTGGTGCGGTCGGCGGCCAGTTGCTGGGCCGCGGTCACGGCGACATCGGTGGCGCGGGCGTAGTGGCCCTGGCGGCGCCAAGCGCTGGAAACCATGCGATGGGCCTCGGCGACGGTCAGCGCGTCCGCGCCACCCAGGGCCGCGGTCAGGGCCCGGTCGGCGGTGACCGCAGCGAGGCCGTCCTCGCCGAGCTTGATGCACAGCCTGGTCGCGACGGTGTAGAGGTCGGCGACCGGGGTCGCCGCCTGCCGGGGATGCCCCTCGGCGCCGAGGGCCTGCGCGAGCGCGATCCGGGACGGCAGGCCGCGGGCAAGGGCGTCATACCGGCAGGCGCTGAAGTCGCGTCGGGAGGCGTCGACCGCCGCGAGGACCGTGGACGGGGTGGGGTCCACGCCGAGTAGCGGGCCGTTCTGCCGGTGCAGCAGCAGGTCCTCCAGACCCGACAGCATCGGCCGCGCCGGAGACTGGGCGGCGGCCGGGGTGGGCCCCAAGACCGCGCCGGAGGTCGCCCCGGCCAGACCGGTCAGGAGTTTGCGGCGTCGCACTGGGTCGTCCCCCTCTTCGCCGAACAGGGCCTGCGCGCCCACCCTAGTGGTGCCGGAGAGGCGCTGATCGATGTATCGGCGGGATGTCGCCTGCTCGTGTCGGGGTGCGAGTCCCAGCAGGTCGGGCGGGATATCCAGATACTCGGCAACCTGCCGTAACAGCTGTACATCACGCATGGGCTGCTTGCCGCGTTCCATCCGGGACAGCGAGGCGGCGGTGTACCCGACGGCCGCTCCGAGTTGGGCCAGCGTGATGTCGGCCGCGCGGCGGGCCAACCGGACGATCGCTCCGGCGTCACGGCGGACGAGGGCATCGCGCATGGCGACTGAGCGCCTGACGCATAGCGATTTCCAGGGACTCGGATTGACGAGCTCACGTAGGAACAGCTCAGTCTGGTGCTGACTCCGAGGCGGGCCAGGTGCAGTGTCGCCAGTCATCCACTCGAGGGACGCAACCGCCCGCCGGAGGGGGCTCCGCAACCTAGACTCTGGGTCTCCACCCTCCACACCATCCGGCGAATGGATCGACTTCGCATGACTCAGGCGATTCGGCGAGGCGGCAGGACCACCCGCATCAAGAACCCCACTGCCCCGAAGGTCTTAGCTACCCTGCGGCCGGCCGACATGGCGAGAGACGGCCTGGAAGATGACGCGATGATCCGTGGGGTGCAATACGAGGGAACGCCCTTCGTGGCTGTCGCGGCTGAGGCCGTCGAAATGGAGGGCTGCACGTTCGACAGTTCCCGCTTCACCGGAACGCGCCTGATCCGCAGCCAGTTCAGCGACTGCCGATTCAACACCTGCGACTTCGCGGAAGTGGGTGCCCAAGATGTTTCACTGATCCGATGCGCGGTGAACGGGAGCCGATTTACGGGCTCGTCGTGGAGGTCTGGAACGTTCCGGGACGTGCACTTCGAGAACTGCGTCATCGCCCCCGGCCTGTTTCGTCACATGAAGCTCTACGCCGTCGTGTTCACCGACTGCAAGATGGCGGGAGCGGACTTCCAGGGTGCCGAGATGCACAATGTGAAATTCGAGGGCTGCGACTTGACCGAAGCGCAGTGGGCCAACTGCCACATCGGTACCGCGCGGTTCGAGAACTGCACGCTCGTTGATGTTGGCGGAAGCGCCAGTCTCAAGGGCGCTACAGTGCAAGGCCCAGGGCAGATGGAGTTGGCCCTGAGCCTTGCACGGGAAGCGGGAATCCTCTTCGAGTAGCTGGATCAGACGGTGACCGCTGGCACGAAGCCCGCCCAGTCGGGGCTGGAGATGCACCGGGTGATGTGATCGAAGTCCAGCGGCTCGCCCTCCCAGCCGCCGGGGCTCATGACGACCAAGCCGGGCAGCGTATTGGCGCTCCCGCCGCCATCGGACCTGGAGTTGACGACCACGACGTCCGTCACGAGCAGATCGACCATTCGCCCGAGGTCCGGACTGAGGTCGTGGATGTGCTGCATGGCCTGACGGACCATCGCGCTACGTCGCGCATGGGCTGCTTGCCGAGGGGCCCTTAGCGCTCTGGTTACGCGTCTCACTCACACAGGCAGCCGCCACGAGAGGCCCTGAGCCGTCTCGTACCAGAGGCGATGCTCTTCGTCCGTGACCGTCAGGCCGAAGCGATCCCATGTCGGCATGTTGTGATCAACGAACCACCCCCACCATCCCTCGGCGGTGTCCCAGATGCCGCGGTCACCTGTTTCGCGGAACCGCGTCTGTTCGCCGACGAAGATGCCCTCAGCCCACGCCCCGTCGGGCAGCACCAGGCGACGCATGGTGTGCCCCTCGTCGTCAGTGCCGTACTGGAGCACCACCCCGGGCAGCGCGGACGCCAGCAGGAAAGTGAAGTGGTAGCTGTCGAAGGCTGTGACCGGCACCTGGGATTCCCTGTGTGCGTCTTCCGGTCCCGACGCAAGCGGCGGGGGAGGGGCCGGCACCGTGGTGCGCGCCGCCATGAAGGACCCGCCGCCCGCCTGGAAGCGCCCCTCCAGGTTCCCGTCCGGCATGCGGTCGAGGACGGCCAGCCCTCCGCTCAGCGGCGGGAAGAGGTTCGCGACGAGTCGTCCCCCGGGAGCGACCGCAGACCTCAATGTCTCGGTGATCCGCGGGAGGGCACACGTAATGATCACCTTGTCGAACGACTCCGGCGGCCAAGTCCAGTCCCTCACGTCCACGGTGAGTACGTTCGGTGTGATGCCGATGGCCTCCAGGTTGAGCAGGGCTTCGGACGTCACATCCGGGTCGATGTCCGCCGTCACGAGCTGGTCATCGCTCTCCAGGCGGTGAGCGATGAGGGCGGTTTGGTAGCCGGTGCCAGTGCCTCCATCGAGAACCTGATCTCCGGGCTGCACGTCGAGGGCTTCAAGCATCCGGGCCGTGAGGCTCGGCTGTGTGCTGGACGACGTGGGGACGCCGGTGAACAGCCCATCCGCGGACTTCGCCGTCTCCGGGTCGAGACGGGTGACGAGTGTGGTGTTGGTGTAGATGGGGTTGAGCCAGTCTCCGCCGTAAGCGGCGTCGAGCGGCTTCCATCGAGTGGGTACGCCCCCTTGATTCTGAAAATAGCGTGGGACGAAGATGTGCCGAGGCACCTCTTCGAATGCCTGTTTCCAGTGAGGCGAGACCAGGTCGTCCGAGCCCTCCAGGATGCTTGCCAGATTCTCAGCGAGCGGTTTCCAGTTCACCGGCGACACCAGTTCTCCAGGGTGTGAGCGATCGAAGCAGTTAGGGGGATTTCCGGACTGTTGAGCCATGCCCACTGGCCCGAGGGGTTCGCCTCCAGAAACGTCCACCGACCATCCGGCCGCACGATGAAGTCCATCGCAGCGTAGGTGAGGGCCAGTCGAGCCATGTATCCGCGCACTCCGTTGAACACATCGGCTGGTGTCTCGATCGGGAGGCCCTGGACGGGTGGTTCATCCACCGGGCGGCGAGACTCATGAGTACGCCGCCAAGACCGATACGGGCAGCGCCCCGCGCCCAGTGGGCGTCCGACTCCGACAGCTCGGGGAACCGGAACAAACTCGGCCGGTTCCAGTAGATCGCCTTGATATCGGCTAGTGCGACGCTTCTGTGCTCGGTGGAGAGCGAGCCAACCCACTGGCCGTCAACGTTGTTGGCCCGTAGCTCCAGTTCGCGAGGGAAGTCAGCGGTATCCATGCGGAACACGGGGATATCGGAAGCGGACAGCCCCTCCACGACGAGATCGGTTCCCGCCTCGAAGGGGCCATCCACCACCAGAACGGTGTGGGTCACTCAATCGCTCCGGGGTCCCCACCCTCGTCGCTCGGCGGAGGGTTGTTGATGTCGCCGTCCTGGTTGGTCTTCTGGGATGTGGCCATGGTCGTCAGCGGAGTGCCGTCCTCGAACCTGGCCGTCTGGCCGACGGGGTCATAGACCGGGCGAGGCTGCGGGACCACGGCCAACGCGGCGGGCCGGAAGCGTGCTCCGGCTAAGGCGTACGGGCGGATGCTGCTTGGCGCGGTGCTCACGGGGGCACTGGTCTGAAGGGGGAGGGGCGCAACCAGTTGCATGTTCTTCCTCTCACTCGGTGGATGGGGAATCACCTCTCCAGCGCTGTGCACTTCAGCGCCGGAGAGGGAGTCAATTGGTGGGTGCGGCGGGCCCCGTCGGACGGCACGGAAGGCAAGCAGTCCAGCCCTTGCGGGGAGGAACTGGTGTCGGCGGTGCTTCATCCGGCATCACTCTCAGATCGAGCCAGTCGCGCTGCCTCCTCATAGGCGCGCAGCAGCCGCTCCCCGGTCTCACATCCGGCGCCGGGCGTTCGGCAGGCCAGGCACCCCGCGGCGTGGTCGATGGCCGCGCGCCAGGCCTCGTTGGCGAACGGGTCCTTGGTCTGCTCGACGGCCGTCATCGGACCCGCCCATCGTGCTGGTCCGCGGCCGCGCTGGTGAGGGTCCACCGGCGGCGGCCGTTCCTCGGGTAGCTGGTGGCATGCGTGGGGCAGGCGTAGACGGTCTTGTCGACAGCGTCACCGCTCTCCACCACGACCGGGATGGGTTCGTTCGTGGGCAGCCGGCAGCGGTAGCAGAGCTGGCGGCCCTCAGGTACGCGCCCGTATTCGGTGCGGTCGGCCTCGGCCAGCGCCTCCCACAGGCGCCAGGCGTCGGTCAGGTAGTGGTCGGCCGAGAGTGGTACGCGCCAGTGAGTGCTGGGGCCCTTCGTCCAGGCGGCGGGGGGTACGCCGAGGTAGGTGCTCTCGTCGGCCAGCTCGGCGAGGACGCGGACCTGCCGCAGGCGCCATCTCTCGGCGGAGCCCACGGTGACTAGCCAGTACAGGGGGCCGTGCTTGTCCTGAATGACGGCACCGGTCTCGTCACCGAGCCGATGCAGGGCGCGTTCGCCGATGGTCGGGGCCGCGCGCACGGCGTCCCACCATCTGCCTGCGGGTAACGCCTCGATGTCCTGCTTGTTCGGCGGTGTCCAGGACAGGGCTTCGACACTCATGCGTCTCCTTCCCGATTACGGGTAGTGAGGAGACGAAACCGTGCGTCATGCCGTATCTACCAGCGCTGACCCGCGACGCGCATACGGGTATGCAGCCAGCGCATACCCGTAACGGGCAAACGGCGAGACCCAGGTACCAACGGGAGTGGCATGAACTGGTCTTCACAGTCGATTCGGGACGCCGCCCGCCAAGGTGACTACGGGCGGGTCGTCAGCCTGGCCCGCTGCGACGCTGGCGTCTCCCAGAGCCAGCTCGGCGACGCCTGCGGGATCAGCCAGTCCGCCGTCTCTCGTCTCGAAGGGCGCGGCACAGCCTCATACGACATGACCATCCTGGCGAGAGCCGCCACGCACCTGCACATTCCCCCGCGTCTGGTTGGCCTCGCCGACCACACAGCGGCGCATGTCGCCGAGAATGGACCGCACGACGTGCACCGGCGCAACTTCCTCGCGGGGACCGCAGCGGCGATTGCCACACCGGCCCTTTCGGCTCGTCACGCCGAGCCCACAGACACCGGCCAGGCCGCGACTCTCCGTGTGGCCACTACAGCCTTCCGCCGGCTGGATGGCTCCACCCCCTCCCGGCAGCTCTCCGAGCCAGTCCTGGCCCACCTGCGGCTCACCCAGACCATCACCAGCGACGCCGAAACGCCCGAGCAGCGAGCCCGCTTGGCCGCAGTGGGCAGTGAAGCAGCGTCCCTCGCGGGTTGGCTGGCCTGGGACATGAACGACCTCGGATCGGCGCGCACCTGGTACGGCGCAGCCGTCAAGGCCGCGCGTACCTCCGGCGACCGACTACTCCTCGCCTACCAGCTCGGCAGCCTGGCCGGATTCGAGGCAGACGCCGGGAACGCTGCCCAGGGGCTTGCCCTCGTCCGCTCAGCTCGTCGCCAGTTGGGCGACACAGCACCGGCCATCGCCACCGCGTGGCTCGGGGCGATCGAGGCACTGGCACACGCGGCGGCGGGGAATCGTCCCGCCACGGAAACCGCGCTCGACCAGGCCGCCCGCAGTACCGACGCCGTCCAGGACGAACAGCCGCCACCGTGGCCGTGGGTGTTCACCTTCACCCACACCAAGGTCGCAGCGACCCGGCTCACTTGCGGCGCACGACTCGGTCTCCCTGCATGGGTGGCCGCCTCCCAGGACGCAGCCGCAGCGGCCCTCACATCGAGCCACGAGAAGCAGCGCGCGTTGCTCATGCTCGACTTGGCCGCCGCGAAACTGACGTCCGGTCGACTGGATGGTGCGTTCGCTCTGGCCGGGCGGGCACTTGCGACGGGGGCACGGTATCGGTCAGGCCGGATCATCGAGCGCGCCCGTGGGCTCCGACGGTCCTACACTTCGACGACTCCACCCAGGGTTGTCCGCGAGTTCGACGACCGACTGCACGGCATCTACCTATGATCACGAAGGAGCGGCCCATGCGCCTCGGCATCACCGGCCACCGCGGTCTTCCCCCAGAGACGGAGGGATTGGTCCGCCGGACCCTTCAAGAGGAACTTGCGCGCTACGGTCCTGACCTGATCGGGGTCTCGTGCATTGCCGACGGCCCGGACGCCTGGTTCGCCGAGCTGGTGCTGGAGGCTGGTGGTCGCCTTGAAGTGGTGGTCCCTGCGGAGAAGTACCGCGAGGGCCTGCCGGAGGAGCACCACCCGACCTATGACCGTCTCATCCAACAGGCCGCCGACATCCACCGCACAGGCATGGTGGAGTCAGACTCCCAGGCGCACATGGCCGGAAGCGAGATTCTGGTGAGCGTGGTGGATGAGCTGGTCGCCGTTTGGGACGGGCAACCGGCCCGTGGGTACGGCGGCACGGCCGATGTCGTGGCCTACGCCGAGCGCACCGGTGTCCGGTCTCGGGTGATCTGGCCGGAGGGTGCTACCCGCGACTGACCGAGGGCGCGGCGTATCACCCAGCGCGTGCGGGGCGGCCGGTCAGCGCTGGGCGGTCGGGACGGAGGTCGAGGGTGGGGTGGCGGGCGGAGAGGTGGGGGAGGGCCGGGTCGGAGCGCCGGTGTTGGGGGATGGGACCGAGGTGGCCGGAGGGGAGGTGCTGGGGTCTCGTGCGGGCGGTGTTGGGTGCGGGCGTTCCGGGGAGCCGGACAGCAGCAGGAAGGCCACGGCCGCCGCTGCCGCCACCGTCACGGCGACGGCGGACACGACCCGCCGGACCCGCCGCGCGCCCCAGGCCGGGCCGGTGGGCGGCCGGTACGGGGACAGATCGTGGGCGTCGATGAGCCGCGCACGGGCGTCGAGCGCGGCGCGCAGCCGTTCCTCGGTGGGGGAGGGAGTGCTCATCGGGCCGCCTCCAGCAGCTTCTCCAGGGTGACGAGCGCACGGCTCGCGGTCGACTTCACGGTGCCTCGGGAGACCCCCAGCGCCTCGGCTATCTGGGCCTCTGTCAGCTCCGACCAGTAGCGCAGCACCAGCACCTCGCGCTGGCGCGGGGTGAGTTCCGAGAGCGCGTCGAGCACCTGCCGGTGCTCCTCGGCGAGCAGCAGCGGCTCGTCCACGGGCGCCCCCGGCCCCTGGTACGGCGGGGTGTACGCGCGTGCCGTACGCCGTCGGCGCAGCACCGAACGGGCGGCGTTGACCACGGCGGTGTGCAGATAGGCGTGGGCGTCCTGGAGGCTGTCCAGCTTTGAGCCGTGGCGGCGGCAGACGGCGGCGAAGGCGTCCTGGACGACATCCTCGGCGGTGTGCAGGTCGTCCACCAGGAAGACCGCCAGCCGGATCATGTCCAGCCGCCGGGCCCGATACAGATCGTCCAGCGTGGGGCCGGGCTCCCCGTCGCCCCGGCCGCCCACCGGCCGCAGCGCCCGCAGCCGCCGCCCGGCGCGCGGTGTCTCCACCGGCGGTGTCGAGGCGGTCGTCCGGGCACGGCGGAGCAGCCGGGCCCACCAGGGCAGGACAAGAGTGAGCTGCATCGTCCTCGTTCACCTCATCGGTGCGGCGGGACCGGCTCCGGATCCGGCCCCGCCCCACCCGTGGTCGGGCTAGCGGCTGGCCTTGGTGGGCGCGGGCTTGGTGGGCTCGGGCACGCTGGTGGGCGAGAGAGTGGGCGCGGGCTTGGTGGGCTCGGGCACGCTGGTGGGCGGCAGCGTGGGCTCGGGCTTGCTGGTCGGAGGCTTGGTGGGCTCGGGCCTGCTGGTGGGGGGCTTGGTGGGCTCCGGCCTGCTGGTCGGCGGCTTGGTCGGCTCGGGCTTGGTGGTCGGCGGCTTGGTCGGCTCCGGCTTGCTGGTGGGCGCCTTGGTCGGCTCCGGCTTCGAGGTCGCCGCCGGGACCGGCTTGGCCGGGCGGGAGTGGTCGGAGGTGGCCGCCTGGGCGGCGATGCCCCCGCCCACGATCAGGGCGACTCCGGCGGCCGACCCCAGGATCCAGGGGCGCAGACGGCGGTTCGGCTTCTTGGCGCGGACGTGCTGCATACGGAACGACTCCCGAAAGGATTGAGCGAACGCTGATGGGCGAGGCGTGCGCCGAGGATCCGAGGATCCGAGGATCCGAGGACCCGAGGACCCGAGGACCCGAGGACCCGAGGACCCGAGGACCACGAGGACCCGTTCCGGAACCCGCCTTCAACCCACCAGACGTGCGGCCCTACCCGAGGTTGTCGCGGACCGGAAAAATCTTTCGCCGATCGCCGTGCAACCGTTCCGCCCCTTGGCGGGTCGTACCTGGCATCGGGCTTCCTGGGGGGATCCGGGGGGGATTCGAGAGGAAGCCCTGGGAGGGGAAAACGAGGGGCCCGGACCACGGCCGGGCCCCTCGAAATATCACACCGCGCCCCGGGGGCGCCCGCGCGCCGTACGCCTCAGAACGGCACTCCGCACCGCAGCAGTACGTTCGCGTACGGCCGCGCCTCGCCGGTGCGCACCACCAGCCGCGCCCCCGCCGTCAGCGTCTTCAGCTCCTCGTGCGGGACCAGAGCCAGCGCGGGAGCCGGGAAGAGGCGGTCGAGCAGGGTGGTCGCCCCGGGGTTGTGGTCGCGCACCTCCCGCGCCGCCGTGGCCCCTTCGACCACCAGCTCGTCCAGCAGCCCGGTGAGCACCCGCTCGAAGGACGGCACCCCGGCCGTGAAGGCGAGGTCCACCACGAACGGCCCGTCCGGTATCGGCAGGCCCGCGTCGCACACCATCACCGTGTCGGTGTGGCCCAACAGGGCGATGCCCGCGCTCAGATGGCGGTTGAGGATCCCGGACCGCTTCACGGGGCCGCCACCTCCTCGGCGCTCGGGAAGGACGCCTGCGCCCCTGCCCGGGTCACCGCGGCCGCGCCCACGCGCACCGCGAACCGCACCGCCGTCACCAGGTCGTCGTCGGTGCCGAGGCGCCAGGCGAGCGCGCCGGTGAAGGCGTCCCCGGCGCCCGTGGTGTCCACGGCCGTCACCGCGGGACTGGGCACGAGCACCGTACGGTCGCCGTCGGCGACCAGCGCGCCCTCGCCGCCCAGGGTCACCACGACCGAGCGCGGACCGCGCGAGAGCAGGGCGTCGGCCCACTCCTCGGGGTCGTCGGAGGAGCCCGCCTGGTCGTCGCTGAGCAGGAACCGCGCCTCGTGCTCGTTGACCACCAGCGGATCACAGGCGGCCAGCACATCGGTGGGCAGCGGCGCGGCCGGCGAGGGGTTGAGCACCACCCGCGGCCCGGGGCGGCCGCCGAAGCCCGCGGCCGCCGTGCGGACCACCTCGGCGACCGACTCCAGGGGGATCTCCAACTGCACCGAGACCACCCGCGCCGCGGCCAGCAGGCTCGCCGCGGCGCGGACGTCGCCGGGGGTCAGCCGGGCGTTGGCCCCCTGGGAGACCACGATGCTGTTGTCGCCCGAGGGGTCCACCGTGATCAGCGCGACCCCGGTGGGCGCGCCGCCGACGAGCACGCCGCCCGTGTCGACCCCGGCCGTCCGCTGCGAGTCCAGCAGCAGCCGGCCGTAGTCGTCGTCGCCGACCCGGGCCAGCAGGGCCGTCCGGGCCCCCAGCCGGGCGGCGGCGACGGCCTGGTTGGCGCCCTTGCCGCCCGGGTGGACCACCAGGTCGGACCCGAGGACCGTCTCACCGGCCCCGGGGCGGCGGTCGACTCCGATCACCAGATCGGCGTTGGCCGACCCCACGACCAGCAGGTCGTAGTCGTGCATCCGCGCGTCCTTTCGTTTGTCACTTCGCAGTGACCACCTTCACCCGTCACTTCGCGGCGACGACCTTCACCCGTCACTTCGCGGCGACGACCTTCACCGGCACCTTCACCGTGCCGTCGATCTTCTGCCCCTTGGCGGCCCTGACGGCGTTCTCCACCACCATCCGGCCCAACTCCTTCGGCTGCTGGGCGACGGTCGCGGCGAGGGTGCCGTTCTCGACGGCCTTCAGCCCGTCCGGGGTGCCGTCGAAGCCGACGACCGCGACGGACTTGCCCGCCTTGGACCCGAGCGCCTTGACCGCGCCGAGCGCCATCTCGTCGTTCTCGGCGAAGATCCCGTCGATGCCCGGGTGGCCCTGGAGCAGATTGGTGGTCACATCCAGTCCCTTGGCCCGGTCGAAGTCGGCGGTCTGCTTGCCGACGACCTTGATGTCCGGGTACGCCTTGAGGCCCTCCGCGAAGCCCTTACCGCGCTCACGCGAGGCCGAGGTGCCGGGGGTGCCCTGCAGCACGAGGATCGTGCCCTTCTTTCCGAGCCGCTCGGCGAGCGTCTTCGCGGCCAGCTTGCCGCCCGTGATGTTGTCGGAGGCCACCAGGGTCGCGATCTTCGCCTTGTTGACGCCGCGGTCGGCGGCGAGCACCGGGATGCCCGCCTTGTCGGCGGCCCGGACGGACGGGCCCGCGGCATCGGAGTCGACCGGGTTGATGATGATCGACTTCATGTTCTGGCTGGTGAAGTTCTGGATCTGATTGGCCTGCTGGGAGGCGTCGTTCTGGGCGTCGGTGACCGTAAGGCTGATCCCGGCGCGCTTGGCCTCCTCCTGGGCGCCCGCCTTCAGCTGTACGAAGAAGGGGTTGTTGAGGGTGGAGACCGACAGACCGACCTTGGTGTCCGCGCCCCCGGAGGAGCCGGAGCGCCACATGGAGGCGCCGAAGGCGATGGCGGCGACGACCACGGCGGCCAGCGCGAACTTGCCAGCGTTGACGGCCTTCTTACGGCCGCCACCGGACGGTCCGCCCGCCGCGGCCCCGGGCGCGCCCGGTCCGGCCCCGGCGCGCCGGCGCACCGTGTCCATCAGCACCGCGAGCGCGATGACGACACCGATGACGACCTGCTGCCAGAAGGCGGACACCTCCAGCAGGTTGAGCCCGTTGCGCAGCACCGCGAGGATCAGCGCGCCGATGAGCGTGCCGGACGCCTTACCGACGCCACCGGACAGGCTGGCGCCGCCGATGACCACCGCGGCGATCGCGTCGAGCTCGTAGCCGACCGCCGCCTGGGGCTGCGCGGAGGACAGCCGGGAGGCGAGCACGATGCCCGCGACGGCCGCGAAACCGCCGGAGAGGGCGTAGATGACCAGCTTCTGGCGGGTCACCCGGATCCCGGAGAGCCGGGCCGCCTCCTCGTTGCCGCCGATCGCGTACATCGCCCGGCCCGGGTACGTACGGCCCAGCACACCCGCGGTGATCAGGCCCATCACGACCATCACGATCACCGGGACGGGCAGCCAGCCGCCGAGGGTGTCCCCGAGGCCGGACACCGAGTCGGGGACGGCTATCGGGCTGCCCTGGGAGATCACCAGGGCCAGGCCGCGGCCGATCGACAGCATCGCGAGCGTGGCGATGAACGGCGGCAGCTTCCCGAAGGAGACCAGCGCCCCGCTGACCAGACCGCAGGCGACACCGGTGATGAGCGCCAGGAGCACCGCGAACCAGACCGGCAGCCCCTGTGAGGTCGCGGACCAGGCGAGCACGGTGGCGGACAGCGCGGCCACCGAGCCGACCGACAGATCGATGCCCGCGGAGACGATGACGAAGGTGACGCCGAAGGCGAGAATCGCGGTGACCGCCGCCTGGACGCCGACGTTGAGGAGATTGTCGGTGGTGAGGAAGTCGCCGGACAGCAGCGCCATGGCGGCCACCAGCAGCACCAGGGCGCTCAGGGCGCCGTTGTCGAGCAGCACGCGGCGCAGCGCCGACGAGCTCCCGGGGTCCTTCGTGGCGTCAATCGTGTCAGTGGCCACGGGAGCCCTCCTTTTCCTTGCCGCCGACCCCTTCGTCGGCGTCCTTGACGTCCTTCACTGCCAGGGCCATCACGGCGTCCTGGGTCGCTTCCCGCGCGGTCAGTTCGCCCGCGATCCGGCCCTGGGCCATGACCAGGACCCGGTCGCTCATCCCCAGCACCTCGGGCAGATCGCTGGAGATCATCAGCACGGCGTGGCCGGACGCGGTGAGTTCGTTGATGAGCTGGTAGATCTCGACCTTGGCGCCCACGTCGATGCCGCGGGTCGGCTCGTCGAGGATCAGCACCTTGCTGTCGGCGAGCAGCCACTTGCCGATGACGACCTTCTGCTGATTGCCGCCGGAGAGGGTGCGCACCCGCTGGTCGAGACCGGCCATCCGGACGGCCAGCCGCTCGGCGACACCGGCCGCCGAGCGCCGCTGGGCGGCCCGGTCGACCAGCCCGGCGCGGGTGGCGGCGCGCAGCGTGACCAGGCCCAGGTTCTCCTGCACGGAGCCGTCCAGGACCAGGCCCTGACCCTTACGGTCCTCGGGGACGAGGCCGATCCCGGCCCGCATGGCGGCCACCACGTCATGGCCGGGCAGCGGGCGGCCGAGCACCTCGACGGAGCCGGAGTCGTACGGGTCGGCGCCGAACAGCGCCCGGACGACCTCCGTACGGCCCGCGCCGACCAGTCCGGCCAGGCCCACCACCTCCCCGGCCCGCACCTCGAAGCCGATGTCCCGGAAGCTGCCGTTCCGGGTGAGCCCCCGGACCTGCAGCAGCGGCTCACCGGCGTCCCCGCGCTCACGCGGGTACTGCTGCTCGATGGAGCGGCCCACCATCAGCCGCACCAGCTCGTCCTGGTCGGTGCTCGCCGGGACCTGGGTGACGCTGCGGCCGTCGCGCAGCACGGTGACCCGGTCGCCCAGGGCGGCGATCTCCTCCAGGTGGTGGGTGATGAAGACGACGCCCACACCGTCCGCGCGCAGGGTGCGCACGATCCGGAAGAGCTTGTCGACCTCCTCGGTGGTGAGCACGGCGGTCGGCTCGTCCATGATCAGGACGCGGGCCTCCAGGCTCAGCGCCTTGGCGATCTCCACCATCTGCAGCCGGGCGATGCCGAGGTCGCGGACGCGGGTCCGGGGCGAGACGTCCACCCCCACACGGGCCAGCAGCTCGGCGGCCCGCGCGTCCATGGCCTTGCGGTCGATCATGCCGAAGCGGCGCGGCTGACGGCCCAGGAAGATGTTCTCGGCCACGGTGAGGTCCGGGACGAGGTTGAACTCCTGGTAGATGGTGGCGATCCCGAGCCGCTCGGCGTCCTGCGCGCTGTTGATCCGCACCGGCTCGCCGTCGACCAGGATCCGCCCGCCGTCGGGGCGGTGGGCGCCGGAGACCATCTTGATCAGCGTGGACTTGCCCGCGCCGTTCTCGCCCAGGAGGACATGCACTTCGCCCCGGCGCAGATCGAAGTCCACCCCGTCCAGCGCGATCACCCCGGGGAAGGTCTTACGGACCCCCTCCATGCGCAGCAACTCCGCTCCGCCGCCGCCCGTGCCCACGGCCTCGGCGTCCGCGCGCTCGGCCGCCGTGCCCGCTCCCGGGGCCGTTCCCGGGGCCGTTCCCGTGCCCGCTCCCGGGGCCGCGGCGCCCGGAGTCGAGGCGCTGCCGGGGGAGGGCGTGGACGTGCGGGACTGGGCGTCCGAGGGCGTGGGGCCCGGGTTCGACGCCGCCGACGCGGCGGCGTCGGCGGCACCGGGAGAGGACGGCTCGTGCTCGGCACTCATGGCTTGCTCCCTTCGGGCTCGCCGCACGAGCGGCGGGTGATCAGACGGGCGGACAGGGTCACCGACTCGGCGGGCCGCCCCTCGACGAGATCGATCAGCGCCGTCACGGCGGCTCGGCCGAGCGCCCCGGTCGGCTGGGCGATGGCGGTGATCGGCGGATCGGTGTGGACGAACCAGGGGATGTCGTCGAACGCGGCGAGCGCCACGTCGTCCGGCACCCGCAGGCCCCGCGCGCGGATCTCGTCCATCGCGCCGAGCGCCATCAGGTTGTCTGCGGCGAAGATCGCGTCCGGGGGGTGCGGCAGATCGAGGAAGCGGGCGGTCACCCGGCGGCCGCTGTCCGCCTGGAAGTCGCCCTGGCCGATGTGGTCCTCGCGCAGCTCCAGGCCGAACTCGCGCAGCGCGGAGCGGAAGGCGTCCACCCGCTCGCGGCCGGTCGTGGTGGCCGCGGGGCCCGCGATGATCGCGACCCGGCGGTGGCCAAGGGCGCACAGATGGGCCACCAGGGCGCGGATGGCTGCCCGCCCGTCGGTGCGGATCACCGGCACCCGGTCCAGGCCCTCGCCCTCGATCCAGCGGTCGACGAAGACCATCGGGGTGCCGGCGCGGGCGGCGGCCTGCATCATCGGGGAGCCGCCGTCGGTGGGGCTGACCAGCAGTCCGTCTATGCGGCGGTCCATGAGGGTACGCACATGGTGGTCCTGGAGGTCGGGCCGCTCGTCGGCGTTGCCGATGACCACGCTGTAGTCCAGCTCGCGGGCGGCGTCCTCGACCGAACGGGCCAGCTCGGTGAAGAAGGGATTCAGCACATCGCTGATGACCAGGCCCAGGGTCCGGGTCTGATCGGTGCGCAGTGAGCGGGCCACCGCGTTGGGGCGATAACCGAGGTCGGCGACCGCGGCGAGCACCCGTTCGCGGGTGTCCGCGCGGACGGAGGGGTGGTCATTGAGCACCCGTGAGACCGTCGCCACGGAGACCCCGGCACACCGCGCCACATCCTTGATGGCCGGCATCGTCCACCTCCTTGTGGAATCGATTACATGCGATTGGAATCGATTACATGGAAGGAGGCAAGGGTTCGGCCCCCGGTGAAACCGGATCGTGATATTCCGCCACCGGACACCCACCCGCGTTCCTGCCCCACGGGCGTTGTCCACAGGCCCGAACCGCCTGTCGGCTCCCGGCGGTACGGTCGGGGCATGCTCAAACTCGCGGTGGTGGAAGGGGTCCTGGAGCGGATCACCTACGCCAATGAGGAGAACGGCTATACGGTCGCGCGGGTCGACACCGGCCGTGGCTCCGGCGATCTGCTCACCGTCGTCGGCTCGCTGCTGGGTGCCCAGCCGGGCGAGTCGCTGCGGATGGAGGGCCGCTGGGGTTCCCATCCGCAATATGGCAAACAGTTCACGGTCGAGAACTACCAGACCGTCCTCCCCGCCACGGTCCAGGGCATCCGGCGCTATCTCGGCTCCGGGCTGATCAAGGGCATCGGACCCCGGATCGCCGACCGGATCACCGAGCACTTCGGCGTCGACACCCTCGACGTCATCGAACAGGAGCCCAAGCGGCTGGTCGAGGTCCCCGGCCTCGGCCCCAAGCGCACCAAGATGATCGCCGCCGCCTGGGAGGAGCAGAAGGCCATCAAGGAGGTGATGGTCTTCCTCCAGGGGGTCGGCGTCTCCACCTCCATCGCGGTGCGGATCTACAAGAAGTACGGCGACGCCTCGATCTCGGTCGTGAAGAACGAGCCGTACCGGCTGGCGGCCGACGTCTGGGGCATCGGCTTCCTCACCGCCGACAAGATCGCCCAGTCGGTCGGCATCCCCCATGACAGCCCCGACCGGGTGAAGGCCGGTCTGCAGTACGCGCTGTCCCAGTCCGCCGACCAGGGCCACTGCTATCTCCCCGAGGAGCGACTCATCGCGGACGCGGTCAAGTTGCTCCAGGTCGACACCGGCCTGGTCATCGACTGCCTGGGCGAGCTCGCGGCGGAGGACGAGGGCGTGGTGCGCGAGCCGGTCCCGGGCCCGGAGGACGGTGAGCCGGTCTCCGCCGTCTATCTGGTGCCCTTCCACCGCGCCGAGATCTCCCTCGCGGGCCAGGTGCTGCGGCTGCTGCGCACCGAGGAGGACCGGCTGCCCGCCTTCCGGGACGTGGACTGGGACAAGGCGCTCGGCTGGCTGGCCGGCCGCACCGGCGCCGACCTCGCCCCCGAGCAGAGCCAGGCGGTGCGGCTCGCGCTGACCGAGAAGGTCGCGGTGCTCACCGGCGGGCCGGGCTGCGGCAAGTCCTTCACCGTGCGGTCCGTGGTGGAGCTGGCCCGCGCCAAGAAGGCCAAGGTGGTGCTCGCGGCGCCCACCGGCCGGGCCGCCAAGCGGCTGTCCGAGCTGACCGGCGCCGAGGCGTCGACCGTCCACCGCCTGCTGGAGCTCAAGCCCGGCGGGGACGCGGCGTACGACCGGGACCGCCCGCTCGACGCGGACCTGGTGGTGGTCGACGAGGCGTCCATGCTCGATCTGCTGCTGGCCAACAAGCTGGTCAAGGCCGTCCCGCCCGGTGCCCATCTGCTCTTCGTCGGCGATGTGGACCAGTTGCCCAGCGTGGGCGCCGGGGAGGTGCTGCGCGATCTGCTGGCCCCCGGCAGCCCCGTCCCGGCGGTGCGGCTGACCCGGATCTTCCGCCAGGCCCAGCAGTCCGGAGTGGTCACCAACGCCCACCGGATCAACGAGGGGGTGCCGCCGGTCACCCAGGGCCTGTCCGACTTCTTCCTCTTCGTCGAGGACGACACCGAGGAGGCCGGGCGGCTCACGGTCGATGTCGCGGCCCGCCGCATCCCCGCGAAGTTCGGCCTCGATCCCCGCCGTGACGTGCAGGTTCTGGCCCCGATGCACCGCGGCCCGGCGGGCGCGGGCACGCTCAACGGACTGCTTCAGCAGGCCATCACCCCGGCCCGCCCGGACCTCCCGGAGCGCCGCCTCGGAGGCCGGGTCTTCCGCGTCGGCGACAAGGTGACCCAGATCCGTAACAATTATGAGAAAGGGGTCAACGGGGTCTTCAACGGCACGGTTGGCGTCGTCACCTCACTCGACACCGATGAGCAGCGGCTGACCGTGCGGACGGACGAGGACGAGGAGGTACCGTACGACTTCGACGAGCTGGACGAGCTGGCTCATGCCTATGCGGTGACCATCCACCGGTCACAGGGCAGTGAGTACCCGGCCGTCGTGATCCCGGTGACCACCGGGGCCTGGATGATGCTGCAGCGCAACCTCCTGTACACGGCCGTGACCCGTGCCAAGCGCCTTGTGGTGCTGGTCGGCTCGCGCCGCGCGCTGGGTCAGGCGGTGCGCACCGTCTCGGCGGGCAGGCGCTGCACCGCGCTGGATCACCGACTCGGCGGCGATGTGACAGTCGAGCGTGTCAGATGGGTTTCCGAACGATGACGAACGGGGCAGGATGGCCGTGTAGGCGGCACTGAGTGCCGCCAAAAGGCCCTTCGGCCGACCCCGAGTGCACATTCGCTACCCGAGTAGGGGAAGGTGGGGGGAGTCAGGGCACCTCGAAGAAGAGAACCAGACGTCGGTGAGGGATGACGTGAGCGACAACTCTGTAGTACTGCGGTACGGGGACGGCGAGTACACCTACCCGGTGGTCGACAGCACCGTCGGCGACAAGGGCTTCGATATTGGCAAGCTGCGCGCCCAGACCGGTCTGGTGACCCTGGACTCCGGTTACGGCAACACCGCCGCGTACAAATCCGCGATCACCTATCTGGACGGTGAGCAGGGCATTCTGCGTTACCGCGGCTACCCCATCGAGCAGCTGGCGGAGCGCGCCTCCTTCCTGGAGACGGCCTTCCTGCTGATCAACGGGGAGCTGCCGACCGTCGATGAACTGGCGGCATTCCGTGGGGAGATCACTCGCCACACGCTGCTGCACGAGGACGTCAAGCGGTTCTACGACGGCTTCCCGCGTGACGCCCACCCGATGGCGATGCTGTCCTCCGTGGTCAGCGCGCTGTCGACGTTCTACCAGGACAGCCACAACCCCTTCGACGAGAAGCAGCGCAACCTCTCGACGATCCGGCTGCTGGCCAAGTTGCCGACCATTGCCGCGTATGCGTACAAGAAGTCGGTCGGCCACCCCTTTGTCTACCCGCGCAATGACCTCGGCTATGTCGAGAACTTCCTCCGGATGACCTTCTCGGTCCCCGCGCAGGAGTACGACCTCGACCCGACCGTGGTCTCCGCGCTCGACAAGCTGCTGATTCTGCACGCCGACCACGAGCAGAACTGTTCGACCTCCACGGTCCGGCTGGTCGGTTCCTCGCAGGCCAATATGTTCGCCTCCATCTCGGCGGGCATCAACGCCCTGTGGGGCCCCCTGCACGGCGGCGCCAACCAGTCCGTGCTGGAGATGCTCGAGGGCATCCAGGCCTCGGGCGGCGACGTCGACACCTTCATCCGCAAGGTGAAGAACAAGGAAGACGGCGTGAAGCTCATGGGCTTCGGGCACCGCGTCTACAAGAACTTCGACCCCCGGGCGAAGATCATCAAGTCGGCGGCGCACGATGTCCTCTCCGCGCTCGGCAAGTCCGACGAGCTGCTCGACATCGCGCTCAAGCTGGAGGAGCACGCGCTCGCGGACGACTACTTCGTGGAGCGCAAGCTCTACCCGAACGTGGACTTCTACACCGGTCTGATCTACCGGGCGATGGGCTTCCCGACCGAGATGTTCACCGTGCTCTTCGCGCTCGGCCGGCTGCCGGGCTGGATCGCCCAGTGGCACGAGATGATCAAAGAGCCGGGCTCCCGCATCGGCCGCCCCCGCCAGATCTACACGGGTGTGGTGGAGCGCGACTTCGTCCCGGTCGAAGAGCGCTGACCCTCGTTTCTCCGGGTGCCCCCGTCCCGCTTGGGTCGGGGGCACTTCGCGCATTTGGGCGCTTGGCCCCCGGCCGGGTGCCCCTCTGAAAGGGCCGGGCACCTTCGTGCTCCGACCGCTTGGGTCTTCCGGCGAGTGAGCCGAAGGGGCGCGTCGCTGTCGAAAGGGAGAGCGCGCGCAGGGAGCGAGGGCTGCGATCGATATGCGGCTCCGCCGCGTGGGCGACCGAGCACGTCGACCGTCGACAGCGACTGAAGCGCCCCGGAGGCGAACCGAGCCTCAAAAAACAAGCGAGAAGCGCCCCGCTGCCGATCCCCCCACGGGTCGGAGCGGGGCGCTTCCCTTGCCCCGGAGCGGATTCCCCCCACGGGATCCGGCCGGGTGTCCACGGGCCCTTGCGGGCCGTATGGTGACGCGATCTGCCGGGACGCGTACCTACGGGAGGGCCGCTCAAAGCTCCCCGAGTACGTCGTCCCGGCTACGCGTAGCAGGATCCGTCCCCCAAGACGTATCCCCACCGTCCCATTAGACTCGCGACCCCCCTCAATGGTTACGTTGGGTTGTCTGTGATCTGCGTCTCTTGTCATAAGGGCCATAAAAGGGCAAGAGCCTCGATTTGAAGATCGAGGCTCCGCCGTATGGGTGTTGTGCGGCTTATGGGGACTTGGTGAATCTATGTGGACGCTGTGAAGGTCCGCAGTCGCAGACTGTTCGTCACTACGAAGACGGACGAGAACGCCATCGCCGCTCCCGCGATCATCGGGTTCAGCAATCCGGCCGCCGCGAGCGGCAGCGCGGCGACGTTGTAGCCGAAGGCCCAGAAGAGATTGCCCTTGATGGTGCCGAGGGTCCGGCGCGCCAGCCGGATCGCGTCCGCCGCCACCCGCAGGTCGCCCCGGACCAGGGTCAGATCCCCGGACTCGATGGCCGCGTCCGTGCCCGTGCCCATCGCGAGCCCCAGGTCGGCGGTGGCGAGGGCGGCCGCGTCGTTGACCCCGTCGCCCACCATGGCGACCGTACGGCCCTCGTCCCGCAGCCGCTTCACCACGTCCACCTTCTCCTGCGGCAGCACCTCGGCGATGACGTCGTCGATGCCGACCTCGCGGGCCACCGCCTCGGCGACCAGCCGGTTGTCGCCGGTCAGCAGGATCGGGGCGAGGCCGAGCGCCCGCAGTTGGGCGACCGCCTCGGCGCTGGTCTCCTTGATGGCGTCGGCGACCAGGAGGACGCCGCGTGCCTCGCCGTCCCAGGCCACCGCGACCGCCGTCTGCCCCTCGGACTCGGCCGCCGCCTTGGCGGTCGCGAGGTCCTCGGGCAGCTCGATGGCCCAGGCGCCCAGCAGCTTCTCGCGGCCCACCAGCACCGCGTGGCCGTCCACCATGCCCTGGACGCCGAGGCCGGGCTCGGAGCGGAAGTCCGCGGGCGCCGGGAGGTCGCCGATCCGCTCGGCCGCGCCGTCCGCGATGGCCCGCGCGATCGGGTGCTCGGAGGCGTGTTCCAGGGCGCCCGCGAGCCGTAGCAGCTCCCGCTCGTCCACGCCGGGCGCCGTGACGGCCCCGCGCAGCCGCATCTGCCCGGCCGTGACCGTTCCGGTCTTGTCCAGGACGACGGTGTCCACCCGGCGCGTGGACTCCAGCACCTCGGGCCCCTTGATCAGGATGCCCAGCTGGGCGCCGCGGCCGGTGCCGACCATGAGCGCGGTCGGGGTGGCCAGGCCCAGGGCGCAGGGGCAGGCGATGATCAGGACGGCGACGGCCGCGGTGAAGGCGGCGGCGGTGTCGCCCGTGGCGAGCAGCCAGCCCAGCAGGGTGCCGACGGCGATCAGCAGCACGATCGGTACGAAGATCCCCGAGACCCGGTCGGCGAGCCGCTGCACCTCGGCCTTGCCGTTCTGCGCGTCCTCGACCAGCTTGGCCATGCGGGAGAGCTGGGTGTCCGCGCCGACCCGGGTGGCCTCGACCACGATCCGGCCCGACGCGTTGACGGTCGCGCCCGCCACCGTGTCGCCGACCCCCACGTCCACCGGCACCGACTCGCCGGTCAGCATCGAGGCGTCCACGGCGGAGGAGCCCTCGACCACCGTGCCGTCGGTGGCGATCTTCTCGCCGGGGCGCACCACGAAGCGGTCGCCGACGGCCAGCTCGCCGACGGGGATGCGTACCTCGCGTCCGCCCGCCCGTCGCCCACCACCGCCCTCAATCGGGAGCGCTTCGCGCTCGCCCCTCTGGAACCCCCGTCGCCCACCACCGCCCTCAATCGGGAACGCTTCGCGCTCGCCCCCCTCGTACCGGAGCACCGCCACGTCCTTGGCGCCGAGCTCCAGCAGCGCGCGCAGCGCCGCGCCCGCCCGCCGCTTGGACTTCGCCTCCAGATAGCGGCCGAGGAGGATCAGCGCGGTCACTCCGGCCGCCGCCTCCAGGTAGATCGAGGACGATCCGTCGGTGCGGGAGACGGTGAGGTCGAAGCCGTGCCGCATCCCGGGCATGCCCGCGTGGCCGAAGAACAGCGCCCACAAGGACCAGCCGAGGGCCGCCAGGGTGCCGATGGAGACGAGGGTGTCCATGGTGGCCGCGCCGTGCCGGGCGTTCGTCCAGGCGGCCTTGTGGAAGGGCGCGCCGCCCCAGACGACGACCGGCGCGGCGAGGGTGAGCGAGAGCCACTGCCAGTTGTCGAACTGCAGGGAGGGCACCATCGCCAGCACCACGACGGGCAGGGACAGCGCGATGGAGACGAGCATGCGGTGACGCAGGGAGTCCGGCGCGGCCTCGCCGCGCGGGTCGGCCTCCGGTGCGGCGGCGCCCTCGGGGGCGCGGGGCTCGGGCACGGCGGGGCGCGGTTCCTCGGCGGTGTACCCGGTTTTGACGACGGTGGCGATCAGGTCGGCGACCTCGATCCCCTCGTCGTAGGTCACCTTGGCCTTCTCGGTGGCGTAGTTCACCGTGGCGGTGACGCCGTCGAGGCGATTGAGCTTCTTCTCGACACGGGCGGCGCAGGACGCACAGGTCATCCCGCCGATGGCGAGCTCGACCTGCGAGGGCCCACCGGCCGTCGCCGTGATGTCGGCGGCGGACCCGGCGGGGGGTGCCGTGCTGGTCATGTCTGGTCTCCTGGGAGGAGGGCCGGGCCGTGCGGCGACTGTATGAGCAGGGCGGCACGGTCCGGCGGGGGTTTGGTGGGGGCTCTCAGGCCCGGCCGGCGAGCTCGTAGCCCGCCTCGTCCACGGCGGCGCGGACGCTCTCGTCGTCCAGCGGGGCGGCCGAGACCACGGTGACCTGGCCGGTGGACGCCACGGCCTTGACGGAGGTGACGCCGTCGAGGCCGCCGATCTCCTCGGTGACGGCGCCTTCGCAGTGGCCGCAGGTCATACCGGTCACCTTGTAGACGGTGGTGACTGCCTCGGAGCTCATGGGGTTCTCCTGTGTGGGGTGAGCGTGACTGTCGGTGCGCAGGAGGCACCGGAATGCCTCAGCGTCTCCTGGCAATACCCACTCTATACCCCTAGGGGGTATGGATGGAAGCCGGTGGTGCGCCGGTCGGTGACGGGTGCGGGGCGCCCGCGCGCACCCCTCCGGGGCCCGGGGTGGGGGAGGGGCGGACGGCGAGGTGTGGCGCGGGGGTCAGGGCCGGGCGGGGACTCCCTCGGTGCCGAGCACCGGGGCGAGGTAGCCGTACAGGGCGGTCTTCAACTCCGTGACGTACGCCTCCCGTTCCGCGCCCTCATGGCCGAGGATCAGCACCAGTCCGGCCTTGAACAGGGCGAACGCCATGTTCGTGGTGTGGGTGCGGCGCTCGGGGGAGAGGTCGGGGTTGCGGACGCCGATCAGCTCGCCGATGCGGTCCTGGATCGAGTCGTGCAGGGTGGCGTGCTCCTCGAGGAAGTGGCCCGGCATGTCGGAGGACTGGAGCAGGGTCAGGAAGGCGGGGTTCGCGCAGTTGAACTCGATCATCGGATCGAGGACCGCGTCGATCAGTTCGCGCAGCGGTAGCGCGGCGTTCTGGAGGGTGAAGACCACCCCGTGGGTCTCCAGCATCCGGCGGTTGAGGCGCTCGCCGAGCTCGACGGCGATGGCCTCCTTGTTCGGGAAGAACTGGTACAGCGTGCCGGGGGAGACCCCGGCCTCGCGGGCGATGGCGTTGGTGCTCGCGGAGGTGTAGCCGGCGCGGCAGAAGACGCTGGCGGCGGCGTCGAGCAGCTGCTGGATCCGGCGTTCGCCGCGCGCCTGCCTGCGGCGTGGCTTCGCCGTCTCGTCGGGCTGGTCCGCCTTGCTCTCGCTCACCTGTTTTCCCCGGCTCTCCGTGTTCGATTGACAAACACGAGCGCCCGCTCGCATTCTTGAGAAACGCGAGCGGTCGCTCGTGTTTACCGCCCATGGTAATCAGCGACCCGTGCTGCCTACGGACATTTGGTGGCGGCATGGGGCACAGGTGAAGGGGACACCGCGCCATGACCGATGTCAACCGCCCACCCGACGACCGGATCGGAGGGTGGACCCGCCTGGTCACGGCGCGTCCTCGACTGTCTCTGCTGATCGCTTTGATCTTCACCGCGCTGGCCGTCGTAGCCGGGAGCGGGGTCGCCGACCGGATGGGAAGCGGCGGCTGGGAGGACCCCGCGTCCGAGTCCGCGTATGCCACCAAGGCGCTCGAGAAGCGCTTCCCCGCCTCCCAGCCCAATCTGATCCTGCTCGTCGACAGCGGCCGGAAGACCGTGGACGATCCGGCCGTCGCCGCCGAGGGCCGGGCACTGGCCAAGCGGCTCTCGGACGAGAAGGCGGTCACCGGGGTCACCTCGTACTGGGCCACCGGCGCGCCCTCGCTTCGCGCCCGGGACCGGGGCGAGGCGATCATCGCCGCGCGGATCCTGGGCGATGAGTCGGCGGCGGGCAAGGCGCTGGAGCGCATAGCGCCCCACTACCGGGGCGCCCACGGCCCGGTCGAGGTGCGGGTCGGCGGGATGGTCGCGGTCCGCCATGAGCTGCAGTCCACCATTCAGGAGGATCTGCTGCGGGCCGAGATGATCGCCCTGCCCATCACCCTGGTGCTGCTCGTGATGGTCTTCGGCAGCGCCGTGGCCGCCCTGCTGCCGCTCGGCGTCGGCATCGTCGCGATCCTCGGCACCGACGCGGTGCTGCGCGGGCTCACCGAGTTCACCGATGTCTCGGTCTTCGCGCAGAACCTGACCACCGCGCTCGGCCTCGGACTCGCCATCGACTATGCCCTGTTCATCGTGCGGCGCTTCCGCGAGGAGCTGGGCCGGGGCGCGGAGAAGCTGCCCGCCGTCGCGGCCACGCTGCGCACCGCCGGGCGCACCGTGCTCTTCTCGGCGCTGACCGTCGCCGCCTCGCTCGCCGCCATGCTGGTCTTCCCGCAGTACTTCCTGCGCTCCTTCGCCTATGCGGGGATCGCGGTGGTGCTGATCGCCGCCACCGCCGCCCTGGTGGTCCTGCCCGCGGCGCTCATCCTCCTGGGCGACCGGGTCAACGCACTGGATCTCACCCGGCTGCTGCGCCGTGGCCGCCCGGCCCGCGGCGGTGAGCCCGGAGCGGGCTGGGCGCGGCTCGCCCGGCTGGTGATGCGGCGCGCCCCGGTGTTCGCGCTGGCCACCGTCGCCGGGCTGGTCGCGCTGGGACTGCCGTTCCTGCGGGTGGAGTTCGGCACCGCGGACGACCGCCAGCTGCCGTCGAGCGCCGAGTCCCATATGGTGCAGCAGCACATCAGGGAAGGGTTCCCCGGCGGTCCCGGGGGCGCGGTGGAGGTCCTCGCCGAGGGCCGCGGCACCGGCACCAAGGCCCTCGCCGACTACAGCGCCAAGATCTCCGCCCTTCCCCAGGTGCTGCGGGTGGACAGCCCGGCGGGCCGGTTCGCCGACGGGCGGTTGGTGGCCGAGCCGGGGCCGGCGGAGGCGGCGCGGCTGTCCGAGGGCTCGGCGGAGATCACCGTGCAGCCCAAGGGCGAGGCCGTGGACACCGCCAGCCAGGACCTGGTGCGGACGATCCGCGCCCAGGAGCCGTCGTTCACCACCTCGGCGACCGGCACCGCCGCCGTCCTGGTGGACACCAAGGACTCCATAGCCGACCGGCTGCCCTGGGCCGCGGCCATCATCGTCGCCGTCACCCTGCTGCTGGTCTTCCTGCTCACCGGAAGCGTGCTGATACCGATTCAGGCCGTGCTGCTCAACGCGCTCAGTCTGACCGCGATGTTCGGCGCGGTGGTGTGGGTCTTCCAGGACGGGCATCTGTCCGGTCCGCTCTCCTTCACCACCTCCGGCGATATCGAGACCACCCTGCCCGTCCTGATGTTCTGCGTCGCCTTCGGACTCTCCATGGACTACGGGGTCTTCCTGCTCTCCCGGATCAAGGAGGAGTACGACCGCACCGGGGACCATCAGGCGGCGGTGGAGTTCGGGCTGCGGCGCACCGGCGGCCTGATCACGGCGGCGGCGCTGATCCTCGCCGTGGTGATGGTGGGCATCGGCACCTCGCGGGTCACCAACACCAAGATGCTGGGGCTGGGTATCGCCCTGGCCGTGCTGATGGACGCGATGGTGGTGCGCGGGCTGCTGGTGCCGGCGGTGATGAAGCTGACCGGCCGGGCCACCTGGTGGGCCCCGGGCCCGCTGCGCCGGCTGCACACCCGGTTCGGGCTGAGCGAGGGGGAGTCCACTCCCGCCGAGCACCGCGAGGGCTCCGGCACGGACGCCGCCGCCACCGGCGGCGATGCCGACGATCGCCGGTGCGGCGGCGAGGGCGGTCCTCACGGTGAGGACGGGGCACATGGTGAGGACGGCGTTCAAGTAGAGGGGAAGAAGACGCGGGACCGGGTGGGCACGGGCCACTAAGCAGGTCAGAGGACGTCCGATACGGTTCGGGCAGCCCCCCGAAGGGGCGCGGGGCTGTGTCGATGTGCGGCTCCGCCGCGGCTGTGTCGATATGCGGCTCCGCCGCGTGGGCGACCAGCCACGACGGCGCCGCAGTCGGCCGACGACCCATCGCGACACTTCCAGCGGAGCGCATGCGGCACCGCTAGTCCTTCTCGTCACGCCGGGCGCGGCGGTTGCCGGGTCTGCGGACCACCCAGGAGCGGATCGTATCCGCGTACCAATACGGTTTGCCGCCCTCCACATGATCGGGGGGCGGCAGCAGACCGTGCTTGCGATAGGACCGTACGGTGTCGGTCTGCACACCGATATGCGCGGCGATCTCCTTGTACGACCACAGCCTCCGGTCGGTCATCTCTCACGCCCTTCCGCAGGGCGTCGCGGTCACGGCCCGGTGGGACCGTCGGGGGAGCCACGGCGCGCCTGCTCACATTCCATCAGCCTGTGCCCGGTCAACGACGCTGAGTGAAGGGCGGCTCGGGGCTGTTGAACACCTGTGACGGAGGCGTGTGGAGATGTGACCGCTGTGACGCGCGAGTGACGCAGCGGACGAGACCCGGACACCATGACCACAGCGGGCCGGCCGTAAGGTCACGGCCGGCCCGCTGGGTGTCAGCTGGAGACGGGGTGTCAGCTGTAGAAGGCGGGGCGCTCGATCATCTCGACGACCGTGCGCCGGCCCGTGGCCTGGGCCCGGACCCCCGCCTCGCTGACGGCGGTCGCGGCATAGCCGTCCCAGGTGCTGGGGCCCTCGACCTCGCCGCGCCGGGTGGCGTTGACCCAGCTCTGCACCTCGCGGTCGTACGCCTCCTCGAAGCGGGCCACGAAGTCGGGGGCGATCTCCCCGCCCCAGGTGCCGGGCCGGTTGACCAGCATCCCGTGGGCGTCGCCGACGCGGGCGGTGCCGCGCTCGCACACCGCCTCCGCCTGCACCTGGTAGCCGAAGCCGCAGGTGGCGAAGATCTCCACATTGACGATCGCCCCGCCGGTGGTCTCGAAGACCACCAGCTGGGGGTCGCTGAGCGGCTCGGGCGACAGCGAGCTGGGGGTCGGCTTGAGCACGGTGACCGCGGCGATCTCCTGCTCCAGCAGCCAGCGCGACTGGTCCATCTCATGCACCACCGAGTCGGTGATCATCATCTCGTTGGTGAAGTACGAGTGCACCGAGGCATTGCGGTGGCGGCAGTGCAGCAGCAGCGGGCGGCCCAGCTCACCCCCGGCCAGCAGCGCCTTGAGCTTCATGAACTCGGTGTCGTAGCGGCGCATGAAGCCCACCTGCACCCGGCGGTGGCCCAGCCGCTGCTCGGCCTCCAGCACCCGCAGCGCGGACGCGGAGTCCGGGGTGAGCGGCTTCTCGCACAGCACCGGCAGATCGTGCTCGAACGCGCTGAGCAGCGCGGCCTCGTGCGCGGGCCCCGGCGAGGCGATCAGCACCGCGTCCACGCCGGGCGCGGCCATCGCGGCGGCCGGGTCGGTGAACGCCTGACAGCCGTCGGCGGTGTCGGCGACCGCCTTGGCCCGCGCCTCGTCGATGTCGACCACGGCGGCCACCCGGGCGCCGCTGATCACGTCGTTGATGCGGCGGACATGGTCGGCGCCCATCTTGCCGGTCCCGATGACGGCGACCCCGAGCGTTCCCTGCTGGGTCATAGACTGCTCTCTCTTCTCTCTCTGCTCTCTGGACGGTTCGAAAGCCCGTGTGGTGTGGGCGAAGGCCCGTGGGGGGCGAAGGCTCGTGGGGGCGAAGGCCCCTGGGGGGTGAAAAGGGAGGGGTCAGGCGCCGCAGGAGCGCAGGAAGCGCCGGGTGCGCTCGGCGATGGGGAAGGGCTGGCCGGGCGGGCAGGGGTACATGTCCTGCTCGACGATGGCGAACAGATCCACGTCCAGGCTCTGGGCCGCGGTCAGGACCGGGCCCAGCTCCGGAATGCCGTTGGGCGGTTCGCACATCACACCGCGCTGGACGGCGGGGCCGAACGGCACCTGGTTCTTCACCACATCGGCGAGGATCTCCGGGTCGACCTGCTTGAGGTGGAGATAGCCGATGCGCTCGCCGTAGGTCTCGATCAGCTTGACGCTGTCGCCGCCGCAGTAGGCGTAGTGGCCGGTGTCCAGGCAGAGGTTGACCAGGTCCGCGTCGGTGGCGTCCAGGAAGCGGGCCACGTTCTCCTCGGTGTCGATATGGGTGTCGGCATGCGGGTGGACGACGATATCCAGCCCGAAGCGCTCCCGCACCTCACGGCCGAGCCGCTCCATCCCGGTGGACAGATGGCGCCACTGCTCGGCCGTGAGCGTCGGGGGCTCGATCAGCTCGGCGGTCTTGTCGTCCCGCCAGAAGGAGGGGATGACCACGAGGTGCTTGGCGTTCATCGCCCGGGTCAGCTCGGCCACCTGGGAGACATGCTCCCAGGTGGCGTCCCAGACCTCGGGGCCGCGGTGCAGCGAGGTGAAGACGGTGCCCGCGGAGACCGTGAGACCGCGCCGGCCGGTCTCCTCGGTGAGCCGGGCCGGGTCCGTGGGCAGATAGCCGTACGGACCCAGCTCGATCCACTCGTAACCGGCCTCCGTGACCTCGTCGAGGAAGCGCTGCCAGGGGACCTGCTGTTCGTCGTCGGGGAACCACACCCCCCAGGAGTCGGGGGCCGAGCCGACCCGGATGCGGTCCAGGGCGGGTACGGGGGAGGCGTCGGCAGTCATGGCAGAGGGTCTCCTCGGTGTGCTGGGGTGCCCGCGTCGTACTGTTTTGGGCAGCTTCACCGGCCGGGCGGGGGGCCGTCAAGGCTTCGTCAGGACATTCGGACGTCTTATCAGGGAAAGGCGTCGAAGGATGGCGTCCTGTCGGAGGGAAGGCGTCTGTCGGATGGCGTCTGTCGGATGGCGTCCGCAGATGGCGTCCGTCAGGAGGAAGGGGCGGCCACCTCCTCCGGCAGCTCGTCCACATCGACCCCGCGGACCTGGGCCAGCTCATGCTTGAGCGCGGCCAGTTCGGCACCGCCGGCCATATGGTTGGTGAGCTCTTCGAGGCTGACGTCGTCGCGCGCCGCGTTCAGTTCCAGGGCGCCGAGCCGGAGCACCGCGAAGTGGTCGCCGACCATATAGGCGTGGTGCGGGTTGTGGGTGATGAAGATGACGCCGAGCCCGCGCTCGCGCGCCGCCGCGATGTACTTGAGCACCACCCCGGACTGCTTGACGCCGAGCGCCGCGGTCGGCTCGTCCAGGATCAGCACCCGGGCGCCGAAGTGGACCGCCCGGGCGATGGCCACGGACTGCCGCTGGCCGCCGGAGAGGGTGCCGATGGGCTGCTCCAGGTTGTCGAGGTGGATGCCCATGGCGGACAGCTCCTCGCCGGTGATCTGCTTCATCCGCTCGATGTCCAGCCGCCGCACCGGCCAGGGGCCGCGGGTCAGCTCGGAGCCGAGGAAGAAGTTCCGCCACACCGGCATCAGCGGCACGGTGGCCAGGTCCTGGTAGACGGTGGCGATGCCCAGGTTCAGGGCGTCGCGCGGGGTGTTCAGCCGCACCGGCTTCCCGTCCACGAGGTATTCGCCCTCGTCATGCTGGTGCAGCCCCGAGACGATCTTGATCAGGGTGGACTTGCCGGCGCCGTTGTCGCCGAGCACACAGGTCACCCGGCCCGGCCGGACGGCCAGGTCGATGCCCTCCAGGGCGCGGATGTTCCCGTAGAGCTTGCCCACGCCCCGCAGCCGGATCACCGGCTCCTCGTCCGGTGCGGGAGCCTGTGCGGCGCTGTCCTTGGTGACGTTCGTTGCCATTCCGATCACCTCCTGGCGGCCTGACGGCGCACCCACAGATTGACGAGGGTCGCGAGCAGCAGCATCACGCCGACGAAGAACTTGAACCAGTCGGGGTTCCAGTTGGCGTAGACGATGCCCTGGTTGACCATGCCGAAGATGAAGGCGCCGAGGACCGCGCCGATCGCGGAGCCATAGCCGCCGGTGAGCAGGCAGCCGCCGATCACGGCCGCGATGATGTAGTAGAACTCGTTGCCCACGCCCTCGCCGGCCTGCACGGTGTTGTACTCGAAGAGCAGATGCATGCCCACGAACCAGGCCGCGAAGCCCACCGTCATAAAGAGCGCGATCTTGGTGAGGTTCACGGGTACGCCCACGGCCCGTGCGCTCTCCTTCGAGCCACCGGCCGCGAAGATCCAGTTGCCGAACTTGGTGCGCAGCAGCACCCAGGTGGCGATGGCCGCGAAGATCAGCCACCACAGCACGGTGATCTTCACATCGACGCCGAAGACGTTGATCTCGGAGGCGAAGACCGACTTGGCCTGGTCGAAGCCGTCCATGTCGGTGATGGAGTCGGTGGCGACATTGCCGGTCAGCAGCTTGGTGATGGCCAGGTTGGCGCCCTGCAGCATCAGGAAGCTGGCGAGGCTGACCAGGAAGCTGGGCAGCCCGGTCTTGATCAGCAGCAGTCCGTTGATCAACCCCACGGTGAGCGAGACCAGCAGGGCGACGAGCACACCCACCCAGACATTGGCGGTGAGCTGGAAGCTGAGCATGCTCGCGGCCAGCGCCGAGGAGGTGACGGCGACTCCGGCCGACAGGTCGAACTCACCGCCGATCATCAGCAGGGAGACGGCCAGCGCCATGATGCCCATGGTGGACGCCTGGTAGAGGACGGTGGCGAAGGAGTCGGCCTGCCGGAAGGTGGGGGCCACGGCGAAGAAGAAGAGGTAGACGCCGACGGCCGCGACCAGCGCCCCGATCTCGGGCCGGGCCAGCGCCCGCCGGGCCAGCGAGCGTTCGGCGGTGCGGCTCTTGGGCGGGACCGCGGGGGAGGCGGGCGGGGTGGCGGCCGCCGGGGTGGCGGTATGGGTCATGGCCGGCTCACCGCGTTCCCTTCTGCGCGAACTTGGCGATGGTGTCCACGTTGTCCTTGGTGACGAACGCGGGCCCGGTCAGCACGGGCTGCTCGCCGCCGCCGCTGAAGTTGCCGTTGTTCTTGTAGAGCCACAGGGAGTCGATCGACAGATAGCCCTGGAGGTAGGGCTGCTGGTCGACGGCGAACTGGACGTCGCCGCTCTGCACGGCCGAGACCAGGTCCTTGTTGAGGTCGAAGGTGGCGACCTTGGCCTTGTCGCCCGCGTCCTTCGCGGACTGCACGGCGGTCAGGGCGAACGGGGCGCCCAGGGTGACGACATAGTCGATGCTCGAATCCTGCTTGAGCTTCGCGGAAATCGTCGACTTGACCGATGGCATGTCGGTTCCGTTGACGTACAGGATGTCGGTCTTGCCCTTGAAGGTCTTCTTCACACCCGCGCAGCGGGCCTCGAGGGCGACATGGCCCTGCTCCTGGATCACGCAGATGTCGTGCTTGGCGCCGATCTCGTTGAGGTGCTTGCCGAATGCCTGGCCGGCGATGTTCTCGTCCTGGCCGAAGTACTCCAGCAGACCCATGTCCTTCCACTGGTCGAGTCCGGCGTTGAAGGCGACGACCGGGATCCCGGCCTTCTTCGCCTTGGCTATCGCGCCCTTCATGGCGTCGGGCTTGGCGAGGGTGACGGCGATGCCGTCGACCTTCTGGTTGATCGCGTTCTGGATCAGGTTGGCCTGGTCGGCTCCGTTGGGGTTGCTGGAGTAGACGAGGTCGACGTTGTCCTTGGCCGCCGCGGCCTTGGCGCCCTTGCGCACCGTGTCCCAGAAGGTGTCGCCCGGGGCGGCGTGAGTGATCATCGCGATCCTCATCCGCGGGGTGTCGGCCTTACCGGCCGCGATGCCGTCGTCGGCTTCCTGGGCCTTCTTGCCACCCTGACTGCTGCAGCCCGCCGCCAGGAGGGCGGCTGCGGTGGCGAGTGCGGCGAGGCCCGCCCTGCGGTGTCGATTGAGTCTGAGGTCCATCCGTTCCAGCACCTCTCAAAGCCAGGTCCGTCGAATTTGCACGGCCGTTGCAGAACGGGAGCCTCTCCCCGTGGGTGGCCACTGTCAAGACTTTGTCATGACAACATTTCATCCGGACGTAACGAGGCGATAACGCGTCCCATGGGCTCGGATGATTACGTCCGTATGTAAGGACAAAGTCTTGACAGTGGGCGGGGCACACGTCTAGACCTGAAGGGCCGGGGTGGATCCCGGAGTTCTGAGCACCAGACCCTGAGCTGCGTCTTTCCCGAAGGGGCAGGCATGAGTGAGCCGTACGACCTGATCACGATGGGCCGCATCGGAGTGGACCTCTATCCACTGCAGACCGGTGTGCCACTGCCGCAGGTTGAAGCGTTCGGAAAGTTTCTCGGCGGCTCGGCGACCAATGTCGCGGTCTCCGCGGCCCGCCTCGGCCACCGCTCCGCGGTGATCAGCCGCACCGGGGCGGATCCGTTCGGCGACTACATCCACCAGGAGCTGCGGGCCTTCGGGGTGGACGACCGCTTCGTCACCCCCGTCGAGGAGTACCCCACCCCGATCACCTTCTGTGAGATCTTCCCGCCGGACGACTTCCCGCTGTACTTCTACCGCCGCCCCAAGGCGCCCGATCTGGAGATCCACTCCGATGAGCTGGACCTCGACGCCATCCGCGCCACCCGGATCTTCTGGATGACCGGCACCGGGCTCAGCGAGGAGCCCAGCCGCACCAGCACCCTCGCCGCGCTCGCCGCCCGCGCCAAGAGCGGCACCACCGTCTTCGACCTCGACTGGCGGCCGATGTTCTGGGCCGACCCGGAGACCGCCCGCCCCTTCTACGCCGAGGCGCTGCGCCACGCCACCGTCGCCGTCGGCAACGTGGACGAGTGCGAGATCGCCACGGGTGCGCGTGAGCCCAAGGCGTGCGCGCAGGCGCTGCTGGACGCGGGCGTGGAGATCGCCGTCGTCAAACAGGGCCCGCGCGGGGTACTCGCCGTGCACCGCGACGGCACCACCGCGGAGGTCCCGCCGGTCCCGGTCGAGGTGGTCAACGGGCTCGGCGCGGGCGACGCGTTCGGCGGCGCCCTGTGCCACGGGCTGCTCTCGGGCTGGCCCCTGGAGCGCGTGATGCGGTACGCCAACGCGGCGGGCGCCATTGTCGCGTCCCGCCTCGCCTGCTCCTCCGCGATGCCCACCACGGCGGAGGTCGAGGCTCTGCTGGCGGGGGACTGACCCCGGGCGCCAGGCCCTCCCCCTCGTCCGGTCATGCGGGTCTCGCGCTCCGTGTGCCCTTCCTGAATCGCGAATGCGAGGAAGTACTTTGAGTATCAGCGTTTCGGACCTCGTGACGGTGCGCAGCCGCCACCCGGAGGCCATCGCCGAGGCGGCCGCCCGCCGGGTCCGCCGCCCCCTCATCGGTGACAGCGGCCGTCTGATGATCGTGGCCGCCGATCACCCGGCGCGCGGCGCCCTCGCCGTCGGCGGCCAGAAGCTGGCCATGGCCAACCGGGTCGATCTGCTGGAGCGGCTGTGCGTGGCGCTGTCCCGGCCCGGGGTCGACGGGGTGCTCGCCACCGCCGACATCCTCGAGGACCTGCTGCTGCTCGGCGCCCTCGAGGGCAAAGTCGTCATGGGCTCGATGAACCGCGGCGGCCTCGCCGGGGCCTCGTTCGAGCTCGACGACCGGTTCACCGGACACCGCCCCCAGGACATCGAGCGCCTCCGTTTCGACGCCGGCAAGCTGCTGCTGCGCATCGACTACGAGGACGCCGGTTCGCTGACCACCATGGTCTCCACGGCCCGCGCCATCGACGAGATGGCGGAGCGGCGGCTGCCCGTCTTCGTCGAGCCGTTCATCTCCCGGCGGACGGGCGGAAAGGTCGTCAACGACCTGTCCGCCGAGGCCGTCACCAAGTCCATAGCCATCGCCTCCGGCCTCGCCGGAACCTCCGCCTACACCTGGCTGAAGGTGCCGGTCACCGATGACGCCGACGAGATGGCGGCGGTGATGGAGACGAGCACCCTTCCGGCGGTGTTGCTCGGCGGCGACGTGGGCAAGTCTCCGCAGGACCAGGAGGAGGCGTACGAGAAGTGGCGCAAGGCGCTGGGCCTGCCCACCGTGCAGGGGCTGGTCGTCGGCCGCTCCCTGCTCTATCCGGCGGAGGGCAGTGTCGAGACCGCCGTGGACACCGCCGTCGGCCTGCTGTGACGCTGTAAGAAAGGCAGAGACTTCACGCCATGACCACCACCGATCCGTTCCCCGGCTTCCATGTGCAGGCCGGCAAGGCGGCCGACGGCCCCTACGCCGTGGACATCGACCCCGAGCGGGCCGGCTGGGGCTACTCCAGCCTGCGGGTCCTCGATCTGCCGCCCGGCGGTTCGCACTCCCTGGCCACCGGGGACAGCGAGTGGATCGTGCTGCCGCTGAGCGGCGGCTGCACCGTGATCGCCGAGGGCGAGACCTTCGAACTGCACGGCCGGGAGAGCGTGTTCAGCGGGGTGAGCGACTTCGTCTATCTGCCGCGCGACTCCCACGCCCAGATCGCCAGCGGCGCGGGCGGCCGCTTCGCGCTCACCGGCGCCCGCTGCGAGCGCCGGCTGCCCGCGCGCTACGGACCGGCCTCCGCCGTCCCCGTCGAGCTGCGCGGCAGCGGCAACTGCTCGCGCCAGGTCAACAACTTCGGCGCGGCAGCCCCCGCCGGAGGCGGAAAGCCAGGTGGCGGTTTCGAATGCGACAAGCTGATCGCCGTCGAGGTGCTCACCCCGGGCGGCAACTGGTCCTCGTACCCGCCGCACAAGCACGACCAGTGCCGCCCCGGCGAGGAGAGCGAGCTGGAGGAGATCTACTACTTCGAGATCGCCGAGGCCCACGGCAACGAGGGCATCGGCTATCAGCGGGTCTCCCCGTCCGGCCAAGGCCGTGGCACCGACGTGCTCGCCGAGGTCCGCTCCGGTGACACCGTCCTGATCCCCGACGGCTGGCACGGCCCCTCCATCGCCGCCCCCGGGCATGACATGTACTACCTCAATGTCATGGCGGGCCCGGAGGCGGAGCGCGCCTGGCTCATCTGCGACCACCCCGACCACGCCTGGATCCGCTCCACCTGGCCGGACCAGCCCGTCGACCCCCGTCTGCCCCTCTATCAAGCACCCGCTGGAGACCCACGATGAACGGTTCGGCAGTGCGCCGCCTCACCGTCGCCCAGGCGCTGGTGGAGTTCCTGGCCCACCAGTACACCGAGCGGGACGGGCAGCGGCATCGCCTGATCAACGCCACCTGGGGGATCTTCGGCCACGGCAATGTGGCCGGGCTCGGCCAGGCGCTGCTGGAGTCCGGGCCGGACACCATGCCGTACCTCCAGGGCCGTAACGAGCAGGCGATGGTGCACGCCGCGGTCGGCTACGCCCGGCAGAACAACCGGCTCGCCGCCCATGCCGTCACCACCTCCATCGGCCCCGGCGCCACCAACCTCGTCACCGGTGCCGCGCTCGCCACCGTCAACCGGCTGCCGGTGCTGCTGCTGCCCGGCGACATCTTCGCCACCCGGCCCGCCGACCCGGTGCTCCAGCAGCTCGAAGTCCCGTACGCGGGCGACATCTCGGTGAACGACGCGCTGCGCCCGGTCTCCCGCTTCTTCGACCGGGTGATGCGCCCCGAGGCGCTGATCCCGGCCGCGCTCCAGGCCGTGCGGGTGCTGGCGGACCCGGCCGAGACCGGCGCCGTCACCCTGGCCCTGCCGCAGGACGTCCAGGCCGAGGCGTTCGACTGGCCCGAGGAGTTCTTCGCCGACCGGGTCTGGCACGTCCGCCGCCCCGTCCCCGAGGCGGCCGAGGTGGCCGCCGCCGCGCGGACCATCCGCGCCGCCCGCCGGCCGCTGATCGTCGCGGGCGGCGGGGTCCACCACAGCGAGGCCGAGGAGGCACTGCGCGCCCTCGTGGACGCGACCGGCATTCCGGTGGCCTCCACCCAGGCGGGCAAGGGGTCGCTGCGCTACGACCACCCCGCCGACATCGGCGGGATCGGCCACACCGGCACCGCCGTCGCGGACGACCTCGCCCGCACCGCCGACCTGGTCATCGGCGTGGGCACCCGCTACAGCGACTTCACCACCGCCTCCGCGACACTCTTCGCGGACCCGGCCGTCCGCTTCCTCAACCTCAACATCACGCCGTTCGACGCCCACAAACTCGGTGCCACCACCGTGGTCGCCGACGCCCGCGCCGCGCTCGAAGCGCTCACCGCCGAGCTGGCGGGCCACCGGGTGGACGAGACCTACGAGGCCGAGTACCGCACCGGGAAGGCCGCGTGGGAGCTGCGGGTGGACGCCGCGTACGCCGCCGAGGACGAGACCGCCCGCCCGTCCCAGACCCAGGTCCTGGGCGCGCTGGACGCGGTCGTCGGCGACGAGGACGTGGTGATCAACGCGGCGGGCTCGCTGCCGGGCGACCTCCACAAGCTGTGGCGCGCCCGCTCCCCGCGCCAGTACCACCTCGAATACGGCTACTCCTGCATGGGATACGAGATCCCCGGCGCCATCGGCGTACGGCTCGCGGCGCCCGCCACCCCGGTCTGGGCGCTGGTCGGCGACGGTACGTATCTGATGATGCCCACCGAGATCGTCACCGCGGTCCAGGAGGGCATCAACATCAACATCGTGCTGCTGCAGAACCACGGCTACGCCTCGATCGGCGGTCTGTCGGAGACCACCGGCGCCGAGCGCTTCGGCACCGCCTACCGCTTCCGGGCGCCCGACGGGCAGTACACCGGCGATCCGCTCCCGGTCGACCTGGCCGCCAACGCCGCCTCGCTGGGCATGGACGTGCTGCGCGCGAAGAGCGTGGGCGAGCTGCGGGCGGCGCTCGCCGAGGCCCGCGCCTCGGACCGGCCCACATGTGTCTATGTGGAGACCGAAACGGCCGACACAGTGTCCGGCGCACCCGAGGCACAGGCGTGGTGGGATGTGCCTGTCGCCCAGACAGCGACCCGTCCGGCCGCCGTGAAGGCCCGCGAGGACTACGACCGGCAGGCCGCCGCACGCCGCCGCCACCTCTGACGTTTTTCTAGAGAAAGGCTCCGCACCCATGAAGACCGTCAACCACTGGATCGGCGGAAAGACCGTCGAGGGCGCGACCGGCGCGTACGGGCCGGTCTACAACCCCGCCACCGGCGCCCAGGACACCCAGGTCGCCCTGGCCTCCGTGGACGAGGTCGACGCGGCCGTGGCCACGGCCAAGGAGGCGTTCCGCTCCTGGGGCACGGTATCCCTGTCCAAGCGCACCGCGATCCTCTACAAGTACCGCGAGCTGCTGGACGCCCACCGCGACGAGATCGCCGAGCTGATCACCGCCGAGCACGGCAAGGTCCACTCGGACGCGCTCGGCGAGGTGGCCCGCGGCCTGGAGATCGTGGAATTGGCCTGCGGAATCGCCGAGAAGCTGAAGGGCGAGCTGTCCACCCAGGTCTCCACCGGGGTCGACGTCTCCTCGATCCGCCAGCCGCTGGGTGTGGTCGCGGGCATCACGCCGTTCAACTTCCCGGCGATGGTGCCGATGTGGATGTTCCCGGTGGCCATCGCCTGCGGTAACACCTTCGTCCTCAAGCCCAGCGAGAAGGACCCCTCGGCCTCCCGCCGGCTGGCCGAGCTGGCCTCCGAGGCGGGGCTGCCGGACGGTGTGCTGAACGTCGTCAACGGCGACAAGGTGGCCGTCGACCGGCTGCTCGAGCACCCGGACATCGCGGCCGTCAGCTTCGTGGGCTCCACGCCGATCGCGAAGTACATCCAGTCCAAGGCCGTCGAGCACGGCAAGCGGGTGCAGGCGCTCGGCGGCGCCAAGAACCACATGCTGGTGCTGCCCGACGCCGATCTGGACTTCGCGGCGGACAACGCCATCAACGCGGCTTACGGCTCGGCCGGTGAGCGCTGCATGGCGGTCTCCGTCGTGGTCGCGGTCGGCGACGCGGGCGACGACCTGGTGAAGAAGATCGCCGACCGGGCCGCCAAGTTGCGGATCGGCCCCGGGAACGACCCGGCCTCGGAGATGGGCCCGCTGATCACCAAGGAGCACCGCGACAAGGTCGCCTCGTATGTGCACGGGGCCGCGGCCCAGGGCGCCGAGGTGGTCGTGGACGGCACCGGGTACTCCGTGGAGGGCCATGAGAACGGCTTCTTCATCGGCGTCTCGCTGCTGGACAGGGTCCCGCCGACGGCCGACGCCTACCGTGACGAGATCTTCGGCCCGGTGCTGTGCGTGGTGCGCGCCGAGACCTACGACGAGGCCATCGCCCTGATCAACAGCTCCCAGTGGGGCAACGGCACGGCCATCTTCACCCGCGACGGCGGCGCCGCCCGCCGCTTCCAGCTGGAGGTGGAGGCGGGCATGGTCGGCGTCAACGTGCCGATCCCGGTGCCGGTGGGCTACCACTCCTTCGGCGGCTGGAAGGACTCGCTCTTCGGCGACCACCACATCTACGGCAACGACGGGGTGCACTTCTACACCCGCGGCAAGGTCGTCACCACGCGCTGGCCGGAGCCGTCGGAGGAGGTCGGCATCAACCTCGGCTTCCCGAAGAACCACTGAGGCGTATGTGACGTGTGATTCGCACGTTTGAGTGGTTTCCCCGCCCCCTGCCGGACCCGGTCCGGCAGGGGGTTTCGCCGTTGTGACGGACGGGGATCCCAGGCGCAACAAGCACGGGAAGCCGGGGGAAAGCGGGGGAGCCGACGTGCCTGGGTTCACGGGGGGAGCGGGGACCGAGGAGTTCATCGATGCGCTCAAGGGCGCCGTGGTGCCCCGGGACCGAAAGGCCAAGGCGCGGGATCTGCTGCCGCCCGTGCTGCTGCTCGCGAGCGGCGAGGGGGCGCCGGGCCGCGCCCACGGCACCGGGCGCTGCTCCCCGGCCCGCGCCGCCGTGGTCGTCAAGGACCCCCGGGATCTGTACAGCGACGAGATCGGGACGCTGTTCGCCGAGCGGTTCGGCGGCCGTTCACCCTGGAGTACACCCCGGGCGGCCGGGGCGGCGGTCTCGCCCAGGGGCAGTCGCCGAAGGACGGTCTCGACAACGGCATCCGGAAGCAGGGCGCCAGCGGCTATCCGGACGTCGGGCGGGGCCGCTCGGTGCCCCGGGACAAGCCGGTGGTGATCCCGCACCACACCGACCGGGGCTCGGAGCCGGTGCTGTACTGCGGCGCGTTCACCCAGAACCCGGCGGGACGGATAGCGCACTGGGGGCCGAGAGGGAAGTTCTCATGTCCCAGGGACAGTTGAGCAACCATTCGAGGGGCTGAAGGGTCTTCTTGTGTGCTCGCCCGACTAAGGGGCGAATCATCAACGCAAGACCGTACACAGGGGGATTTTCCATGCTTCGTTCCATTCACGCGCTTCGCTCCCGCGCCGCGGTGGCCGGTGGCTGTGTGGCCGCGCTCGGCCTCGGATTCGCCCTGGCCGCCGGGTCGCCCGCCTCGGCCACCGAGCGGACCGACCCGAACGACCGCTACACCGCCGAGGAGATCCACCACTTCCTGGAGGGCTTCTACGGAAACCACGGCCCGCGCCCCTGGGAGCGGGAGCACCTGGTCTCGGACCAGCTCAAGGAGCAGGCCTCCCAGACGCCCGACTACGACCTGCTGCTGTGCGCGCAGAACCAGCCGCAGGACATCGAGGTCGGCGAGGTGACCACGGCCCAGTCCGCGCGGGTCGGCTGGGCGACCATCACCACCCACTGGGGCCAGACGCCGACGACCCGGTCCTTCACCGCCTATGTGGACCTCGACGCCAGCCGGCCGATCCAGCTCCTCCAGGTGGACTGCGCGCCCGGCGACTGATCCCCGCCAGGGGTCGCCCCCGGGAGAGCCGGACCGGAACGGCTGGTTCAGTTCTCCCGGGGCCACCCCGTAGTCTCGCCGCATGACCTGGTCGCACGCGTTGAAGGAGACCGCCCGGACGGGCCTCGCGATCGAGCGCACCAGGACCGAACCGCTGGTCGCCGTCCGTGGCGCGTGCGGGGTCGCGCTGGTCGTCGGGGTGGCGCTGTGGCTGGGCTCGCCGACGCTCGCCGTCTCGGCGGCCTTCGGCGCCTTCTCCGCCGGGATCGCCACCTTCCAGCGCAGCTGGCGCCCCCGCCCCTGGCTGGCGCTGGCCGCCGCGAGCGGTCTCGCGGTGAGCACCTTCCTCGGCTATCTGGCCGCCGCCCACACCTTCACCTTCGTCCTCATGCTCGCCGTGTGGACGCTGATGACGGGCATGTCGTGGGCGGTCGGCCCGGTCTCCGGGCTGGTCTCCACCCAGATGGTGGCCGTCATGCTGATCACGGTCACCCTCCCGACCTCGGTCATGGGCGCCCTGAGCCACGCCCTGCTGGTCGGGCTCGGCGGCGTGGTGCAGGCCGCGCTGATCGTGCTCTTCCCGGTGCGGCCGTGGGGTGTGCAGCGCGACGCCCTCGCCGACGCGCTCGCCGCCGTAGCCGACTACGCCCGCAGGCTGCGCCACGAGCCGGTGGCGCCCTTCGACCCCAAGCCGCTGATGGACGCCCGCAGCGCCGCCGCCGTGACGCCCCGTCAGGCCCGGCGGCGGCCCCGCCAGCTGAGCGGCTACCGGCTGCTGGCCGAGCGGATCCGCCCGGTGCTCGCCTCGATGGCCGACCCGGTGGTCGGCGCCCCCGCCGAGGGGCCCGAGCGCGACCGGGTGCGGGAACTGCTGGCCGCCACCGGCACCGTGCTGGACGCGGTGGCCCACGCCATCCGCCACGGCACACCGGTGCGGGTGGACTCCGACGCCATGGCCGTCCTGCGGATGCCGGAGGACGGGCCCAAGCTGACCGGTGCCGCCCGCCGTGCCGCGCTGCGGCTGTTCTCACTGGTGGCGGACGTCGTGGAGGCGTCCGACGAGCCGGTGGAGGAGGTGTCCGCGGAAGGCCGGATGGTGCACCGCTTCCTGCCCCGCCCCGGTATCGGGGGCACCGCCGCCATGGCGCTGCGCGCCGTCCGCCGCGAGACCCGCTGGTCCTCGCCGGTGCTGCGGCACGCGGTGCGGCTGTGCGCGGTCAGCGTCAGCGGCTATCTGCTGAGCACGACGCTGCCGCTGGGGCACTCCTACTGGGCGCCGCTGACCTCCACGATGGTCCTGCGGCCGGACTTCGCCCAGACCTACTCCCGCGGTGTCGCCCGCTTCCTGGGCACCCTGGCCGGGGTGCTGGTCGGCGGCGGGGTGGTGGCGCTGGTCCAGCCCGGCGCGTATCTGAGCGCCGTGCTGGCCGTGCTGTCCGTCCTGTCGATGTATCTGCTGCTGCGCACCGGCTTCATCGTGACCTCCGCGTGCGTGAGCGCGTACGTGGTCTTCCTGCTCAGCATCGCGGGCGAGGCGTGGCATCAGACCGTGCAGGCGCGGGTGGCGCTGACGCTGCTGGGCGGGGTGCTGGCGATGGTCGCGTACGCGGTCTTCCCCGCCTGGGAGACACCGCGGCTGCGGGACCGGCTCGCGGACTGGCTGGCCGCCAACGGCGCCTTCGCCACCGCCGTCTTCGAGGCCTACGCCCGCCCCGCCGAGCGCCGTCCCCGCCAGGTGCGGGACGCCCTGCTGGACGCCCGCGCGGCGCGGGCGGCCTGGGAGCAGAGCGAGACCCAGGCGCATCGGGAACCGGTGCGCCACCGCGGGCTGTCGCGGCCCGCGGCGCGGGCGGCGCAGACGGCGCTGTCCATGATGGGCCGGGTCGCCATGCTGCTGGAGGCGCATCTGCCGGAGCGGGACGCGCCGCCGTCGGAGGAGGCCGGGGACTTCGCCGCGGCGCTGCGGCGGGCGCTGCCGGAGGCGGTCAAGGCGGTACGGGAGCGGCGGCCGCTCAACTGGTCGCCGGTGCACGAGTCGCTGGAGCGGTGGCGGCAGCGGTCCGGGGGCCGTCCGGGGGTGGCGCTGCGCGACGCGGAGCAACTCGTCGACGCCCTGGACGATCTGGCGGAGGCGCTCAACAAGGGCGCACGACAGTCACCCACGCCCCGTGACCCCAGTCAAGAAGAATCCCCCTAGACTAGGGGTGCCCCCTACATCATTGGGCGTGTTAATCATGAAGGGGCAGTGCTTGCCGACGCGTCTTCGGGCGCGTGCCCGGTACGCTCTGCCGTCTGTCCCCCACATATTGCTTGACGAGTGAAAGACTTTCCCTACGCATGGGTGCACAGCGAGAAGACAGCGTCTGGATACGACGATTCCATCCGATGCCCGAGAGTCGCGCCCGACTGGTCTGTCTGCCCCATGCCGGGGGTTCGGCGTCGTTCTTCTTCCCGATGTCCCAGACGCTTTCGTCGTCCGCGGATGTCCTGTGTGTGCAGTATCCGGGGCGTCAGGACCGGCGGCAGGACCCGCTGATCGAGAACATCGACGAGTACGCCGACGCCATCGCCGCGGAGTTGAAGCCCTGGCTCGATCTCCCGGTCGTCTTCTTCGGGCACAGCATGGGCGCCGTTCTCGCGTTCGAGGTGGCCCGCCGGCTGGAGGAGGCCGACCCGGAGTTCTCCGCGCTCGCGCTCTTCGCCTCGGGCCGCCGGGCGCCGTCCCGTTACCGCGATGAGAATGTGCACCGGCGCGATGAGGACGGCGTCGTACGCGAGATGAAGCTGCTGAGCGGCACCGATTCCCGCGTCCTCGGAAACGAGGAGATCCTGCGCATGGCGATGCCGGCGATTCGCGGTGACTACAAGGCGATCGAGACCTACCGCTCGGTGCCCGGGGCCGCCGTCCGATCGCCGATCACCGTGCTGACCGGCGACAACGACCCCAGGACCAGCCTCGAGGAGGCGGAGGCGTGGCGGTCGCACACCACCGGCGCGTTCGACATCCGGGTGTTCCCGGGTGGCCACTTCTTCTTGGCCGGGCATCAAGGACCGATTATGAGTCTCGTCGCGAAGGCGCTTTCGGGGTCGAGACCCTGAACCGACCGCCTCAGGCATCTGTCCGACGCACTGGAAAACCACTCGTCACGCTCGATGCCCCCGGCGGTCCGCTGGGGGCATCAGGTGGCTTCATCGGGGGATGAATTCTTTGCCTGCGAACCTTTTCGAATGGGAGAACCACCTCTCCGCGCTGCGCGAAATGCTGCGCGGCGCGACGCAGGGCCGGGGTCGGCTGGCTCTTGTCAGCGGTGCGGTGGCCAGTGGCAAGACCACACTGCTGAACACCTTTGCCGAACAGGCCATCGAAAGCGGTGCGTTGCTCCTGGAAGCGACCGGTTCGCGGGCCGAGTGGGACCTTCCCTTCGGAATTGTCCGAAAGATTTTCGATAATGGTGCGATGCCCGCCGATGTGCGATCCGAAGTGATCGCGCTGCTTGACGGAAACGCGCTGGAAAGCACCGCCGCGGGACGCATGCACGTGATGTCCCAGATTTCCTCGGCGCTGCTGCGAATGGTCGAGGATCGCACACTTGTCGTCCTTGTCGACGATGTGCACTGCGGCGACGACCAGTCCCTGCAATTCCTGCTCCATCTGGCCCGGCGGGTGCGTCAGGCGAAGGTTCTCATCGTCCTCACCGAATCCCCCCGGCTTCGTCAGGAACAGTTCACCTTCCACGCCGAACTGCTCCGCCAGCCCAACTGTGTGCGCATGCGGCTGCACATGCTCACCGAGTCGGGCGTCGCCGAGGCGCTGTCCGGCACCCTGTCCGCCACCGTCGCCGCCCGCCTCGCCCCCGAATGCCACCGCGTCTCCGGCGGCAACCCGCTGCTGCTGCGCGCCCTGCTGGAGGACTGGCGGACCGTCGGCGAGCACGGCGAGGCCCAGCAGCGTCCGGCGCCCGGCGAGGCGTTCGCCCACGCCGTCCTCGGCTGTCTGCACCGCGGCGAGCCCGAGGTGCTGGAGATCGCCCGCGGGGTCGCCGTCCTCGGCGACGCCCGCTCCCCGCGGCTGCTCGGCCAGCTCCTGGACCTGAGCGCCAACACGGTCCAGCAGGGCGTCCAGGACCTGCACCAGTGCGCCATCCTGGAGCACAACGCCTTCCGCGACGAGGTGGCCCGTACCGCGGTGCTCGACGCGACCCCCGCCACCGCCCGCGGCGCACTGCACGCCCGTGCCGCCCGGCTGCTGCACGCCGACGGCGCCTCCGCGCTCGACGTGGCCCGCCAACTGGTCTCCGCCCGGCAGGACGCGGCGGCCTGGGCCGTCCCCGTTCTGCGCGAGGCCGCCGAATTCGCCCTGGTCGAGGAGGAGTTGGAGTTCGCGCTCCGCTGCCTCGAATGCGCCCACCACGCCTGCGCGCCCGGCCCCGTGCGCACCGCGCTCAAGGCCCGGCTGGTCAGCATCGCCTGGCGGATCGGCCCGGCCGCGGCCGAGAGCCATCTGCCGGAGCTCACCGAGGACGCCGAGCGGGGCCGGCTCGCCCCGCGCGACGTCGCCCCGATCACCTCGTACCTCGCCTGGTCGGGACGGCTGGACGCGGCGGCCGGCGCCGTCTCCGCGCTGGCCCGCTCGGCCGCCACCGGCGACGACCTCGCGATGACCGCCGCCGTCTCCGCCTCCGCCCAGTGGCTGACCATGCTCAGCCCGCCGCTGCGCGACCGCCTCCCCACCGTCGGGACCGGCGTCACCGGCGCCACCGCCGGAGCCCCGCGCGACATGGCCGACCTGGCCCACGCCCACGCCGCCGCCACCATGTCCGCCGTGCTCACCGAGGGCCAGGCCGACCGTGCCGTCATCGAGGCCGAGCGGGTGCTGCAGCGCTACCACCTGAGCGACAGCACCCTCCAGCCACTGGTCGTCGCGCTGATGGCACTCGTCCTGGCCGGCCGGCTCGACCTCGCGCTCTCCTGGTGCGAGCGGCTGCAGGGCGAATGCTCCGCCCGCCGCGTCCCCACCTGGCAGGCGCTGCTGTCCGCCGTACGGGCCGAAATCGCGCTGCGCCAGGGCGATCTGCAGGTCGCCGCGCACCAGGCGCGCACCGCGATGTCGCGGATCTCCGTCCAGGGCTGGGGTGTGGGGCTGGGACTGCCGCTGTCCACCCTGATCCAGGCCGAGACCGGGATGGGCCACTACGACGAGGCCATGGCGCTGCTCGAACAGCCCCTGCCCGAGGAGCTCTTCCAGACCCTCCCCGGGCTGTTCTACCTGCGCGCCAGAGGCCGCTGCCACCTGGCCACCGGCCGCTACCACGCCGCGCTCGGCGACTTCACGGCCGCCGGTGAGCTGATGGGCACCTGGCGGATGGACATCCCCCTGCTGTCCCCCTGGCGGCTGGACGCCGCCGAGACCTGGCTGGCCCTCGGCGACCCGGGGCGCGCCCGCGCGCTGGCCGAGGAGCAGCTGCGGCTGGGCTCGGAGGACGCCCGGCTGCGCGGCGCCCTGCTGGTCGTGCTCGCCCGCACCGACGAGCTCAAGCGCCGGGTGCCCCGGCTCAAGGAGGCCGTGGAGATCCTGGAGAGTGGCGACGACCGCATCCAGCTGGCCGTCGCCCTCGGTGAACTCGGCCGTGCCTACCGTTCGCTGGGCGACTTCAACCGGGGCCGGGTGCTCGTCCGCAAGGCCTGGCACGTGGCCAAGACCTGCGGCGCCGATCCGCTCTGCCGTGAGCTGATGCCCCGCCACGCGGACCCCGGCGAGTTCGCCGCGGCGGCCGCCGCCCAGCCGGGCGGCCAGGGGACCGAGGCGCAGCGCGAGGTGGAGGCGCTGACCGAGGCGGAGGTGCGGATCGCGGTGCTGGCCGCGCACGGCAACACCAACCGGGAGATCGCCTCCAAGCTGTTCGTCACCGTCAGCACGGTGGAGCAGCATCTGACCCGCATCTACCGCAAGCTGAACGTCAAGCGCCGCCGCGACCTCCCCGCGAAGCTCTCCGACAGCAGCCTCACGGAAACGGTGTAGAGGGCGCTCAGTTCAACAGGCCGTGTTCCATCGCCTTCATCACGGCGGCCGTGCGGTCGGACACACCGAGCTTCTTGAATGAGCGCAGCAGATGCGTCTTGACCGTGGCCTCGCTGACGAACAGCTCGGCGCCGATCTCGGCGTTGGTCAGCCCCCGGCCGACCAGCCGCAGCACCTCGCGCTCCCGGCCGGAGAGCGGGGACGGCTCGGGGGCGCGGGTGCGGAAGAGCTTGCCCGCGAGGGACGGGGTGAGCACGGTCTCGCCACGCGCCGCGGTCTGCACCGCGTCGATCAGCTCCTGGCGTGAACTGCCCTTCAGCAGATAGCCCGCGGCGCCCGCCTCCACCGCGCGCAGGATGTCGGAGTCGTCCTCGTACGTGGTCACGATGACCACCTTGCAGCTCGGCACCTGGCGCAGGATCTGCCCGGTGGCCTCGACCCCGTCCATCCCGCCCATGCGCAGATCCAGCAGGGTGATGTCCGGCCGCAGCGCGACCGCCTGGACCACCGCCTCCTCACCGGAACCGGCCTGCCCGACCACCGTGATCCCCTCGGCGGAGTCCAGCATGGCGCTCAGCCCCTCCCGCACCACGGGATGGTCGTCGGCCAGCAGGACCCTGATCGGGCTGCTCGCGCCGCCCGGCGTACCCTCAGCCACGCAACGCCTCCTCGGCCGGTGCCGTCATCGGCACGCTCACCTCCACGGTGGTGCCCCGTCCGGGGCCGCTGGTGACGGTCGCCACCCCGTCGATCTCCTCGACCCGGGCCTGCATACCGCGCAGCCCGTAGCCTTCCTGGGTGCCGTCCGGGGTGAACCCCTCGCCGTCGTCGCGGACCAGCAGTTGGACGCCGCCCTCGTCGAAGACCACGATCACATCGACCGTACGGGCCTGTTTGGCGTGCTTGCGCACATTGGCGATGGCCTCCTGCACCGTACGCAGCAGCACCACGCTCACCGCCATCGGCAGCGACTTCTCCTCGCCCATCACCGAACACCGCACCTCCAGGCCGGTCTCGGCGATCAGCCCCTCCGCCTGCCGCCGCACCGCCTGGGACAGCGAACCGCCGCGCAGCGCGGGCGGGGTGAGGGCGGCCACGAAGCCACGGGCCTCGGCGAGCGACTCCTTGGCCACCCGCCCGGCCAGCGACAGATGGTTCACCGCCTGGTCCGGGGCCTCGCGCACCTCCGACTCGGCCGCCTGCACCAGGCTGATGATGCTGGTCAGGCCCTGCGCCAGAGTGTCGTGGATCTCCCGGGCCAGCCGCTCGCGCTCGGCCGAGATACCGGCCTCGTGGGAGAGCCGGGCCACCCGCTCCCGGCTTTGTTGCAGCTCCTCGATGAGCTGCCCGCGCCCCTTGCTCTGGCGCACCACCCGCTTGATCCACATCCCCAGCAGCACCGACAGCGCGATGCTCAGCAGTGAGATGGGCAGTACGCCCAGGACGCTCAGCCCCAGGTCCTCACCGGTGAACGCCACCACCAGCACGGGGCAGAGATTGGCCGCCGTGGCCAGCACCACCGCCGAGGCCATCGGCAGGCTCATGATCAGCATCGGGATGACCGCGAACAGCGCGAACGCGCCGACGAGGTTGAACGCCGTGGTGAGACAGAACAACGTCACCAGGCCCGCCGCGAAGACCAGGTTCCGCGGGCCGTAGGTGTCCTCGATCATCAGCGTCCGGCCGACCGCCGCGTACCAGGGCACGGTGAGGGTCAGCGCGGCGATCGGGATGGAGTGGTTGACCTGCGAGCCGCCGGAGAGGAAGAGCAGGACCGCGGTCACGAGATAGGAGACGGCGAAGAAGCCGTCCCACAGGCCGAACCAGCGGGTGCCGGACTCGGGACCGTAGTACGCCCCGGTCTGCGAGCCGTCCCCCGGAGAGTGATTGCGCACGGCTCAGTACTACCACGCGTGTCCACCGTGTCCACCGGACGGTTGACAGCCAGAACCCACCGTTCAGTCGTCTCGCGGTGGCGCGCCCGCTTCTAGCGTTGAGGCAGGTGAGACGGAGAACCGTCACGCCGAACGCACATCCCCGCTTTGGCTTGGAGAACGTCGCATATGCCACAGATGAGCCAGTTCCTGTCCGCACTGATCGCCAGTGGCACGATCCTGATCATCATCCTGGCGACCGACATCGGCCGCCGCCGCATCACCACGATGCGGATGGTGCGCTCGGTCATCGCCGTGGCCGTGGTCATCGCGATCTTCGTCGAGTCCTTCCCGACCAAGGGCAACGACATTTCCCTGCAGCTCGTGGGCGTCGGCACCGGCGTCATCTGCGGTCTGATCGCCGGAGTGCTGCTGCCCGCCTACAAGGACGCCACGTCCGGTGAGCTCTACACCATCGGTGGCATCGGCTACGCCCTGGTGTGGATCGTCCTCTCCGGCGGACGCATCCTCTTCGCCTACGGCGCCGAGCACTGGTTCACCATGGACCTGATCAAGTTCTCCATCGACTACAAGATCAGCGGCCAGGACACCTACGCCAACGCCTTCGTCTTCATGTCGCTGGCCATGGTGCTGACCCGAACCGCCGTACTGCTGGCCAAGATGCGCAAGCTGAAGGGCCAGAACACCGGAAGCGGTCAGCTCCCGCAGCAGACCGTCACCGGTGCGTCGGTCTGAGCCGCCTGATTTCATAGTCCACCAACCCCCGCCGGGCCCCGCCCCGGCACCCCTCGGACGCAAGAGCAGGGTGAAGCAGTGGAAAGCCATGACAATCTGAGGCTCCGACCGCCTCGGCACCGGGTCGACCGCCGTGCGATCGGCTGGTGGACGCTGCAGTCCGCACTCTTCGCCCTGCCCTTGCCGCTCGTCTTCGGGATCCTGTGGGCCTCCATTCCCCCCACACGTGAGTTCTTCATGTGGGCCACGCTGATCTCGCTGGTCCCCGGACTGCTCTACATGGCCGTCATGCCGGCCTGGCGGTACCGGGTCCACCGCTGGGAGGCCACCGACGACGCGGTCTACGCGGCCTCCGGCTGGCTCTGGCAGCAGTGGCGGGTCGTGCCGCTGTCCCGGGTCCAGACGGTGGACACCCTGCGCGGCCCGCTGCAGCAGATGTTCGGGCTCTCCGGAGTCACCGTGACCACCGCCTCCGCCGCGGGCGCGGTGAAGATCAAGGGCATCGACCACAAGCTCGCCGGGGACCTGGTGGAGCACCTGGCCAAGTACACCCAGGCCGTGCCGGGAGACGCCACATGAGCTCCGAGACCACCGTGCGGCCGGACCTAGACGCGGCCGGCCGCGACTGGGGGCGGCTCAACGGGCGGCTGCTCCTGGTCAACTTCTCCATCCTCGCCGCGCCGGTGGCCATGTTCCTGGCCAGCCTCGCGGTCACCGGAGGCGACACCAACCTCCAGGTCATCATCACCCTCGGCTCGCTGTTCGTGACCTTCCTGGTCATCAGCGGCATCGGGCTGATGCGGCTGTTCACCACCCGCTACCGGCTCACCGAGGACCGCTTCGAGCTCCACACCGGACTGCTCTTCCGCAGCGAGCGCTCGGTCCCGATCGGCCGCATCCGCGGTGTCGACCTCACCGCCAACCCGGTCCACCGCGTCTTCGGCCTCACCACGCTGCGCATCGACAGCGGGGACCAGAGCGACGCCGCCGCCCGCAGGCTCGCCCTTGACGGCATCACCAAGGCCGAGGCCGTGGAGCTGCGCCGCCAGATCATCGCCCTGCGCGACGCGGGCCGGGCCCGGCCGGTGGCCGACAGCGACGGTGTGCTCAGCCGGCTGGACTGGTCCTGGCTGCGCTACGGCCCGCTGACCGTATGGGGCGTGGGCGGTGTCTTCATCGCCGCCGCCAGTACCTACCGCACCCTGAGCGAACTCCAGGTCAACCCGCTGGACCTCGGCGTCGTCAAGGACCTCGAGGACCGCTTCGGCACCATTCCGCTCTGGTACGGAATCCTGCTGGCCGCCGTCGTCATCGTCGTCCTCGGCATGCTCGGCTCCACCGCCACCTACATCGAGAACTGGGCCGGCTACGAACTGCGCCGCGAGGACGGCGGAATCCTCCGCATCCGCCGCGGACTGCTGGCCACCCGGTCCGTGAGCATCGAGGAGCGCCATCTGCGCGGCCTCGAACTCGTCGAACCCGTCCCGCTGCGCTGGGCCAAGGGCGCCAAACTCAACGCCGTGGCCAGCGGCCTGGGCAACCAGGAGGACAACCGCAGGCGCCGCGGACTGACCCCGCCCGCCCCGCGCGACGAGGCCATGCGGGTCGCCGCCCAGGCGCTGCCGACCGGCCCCGGGCTGATCGAGCGCAAGGGCCTCCTCCCGCACCCCAAGGCGGCCCTGCGGCGCCGGATCAACCGCGCCCTCATGTGGTCGGTCCTGATCGCGGCCGTCCCGGTGGGCCTGGGCCTGTGGCTGGGCCGGTGGCTCGTCATCACCGGCGTGATCACCGGTGTGCTGCTGGTTCCGGCCCTGGTGGCGTTCGCCTTCAGCGCCTACCACAGCCTGGGCCACCTGCTGCGCGGCCGCTTCCTGGTGATGTGCTCCGGGGCGTTCGCCCGCCGCACCGTCGCCCTCCAGCGCGACGGGGTCATCGGCTGGAAGCTCTCCCGGACGCCCTTCCAGCGCCGGGCCGGGCTGATCACCCTCGGCGCCACCACCGCCGCGGGCGAAGGCGTCTACCACGTGCACGACCTGACCGAAGGCCAGGGGATCGCCCTCGCCGAGACCGCGGTACCGGGGCTGCTGGCCCCGTTCATCGAGAGAGCCCCCGACCGCGGCTGACCACCCCGAGACCAACTGGCGATCCCCCGAGAGGTGGAGGGGCGGACCGAAAGGCCGCCCCTCCACCTCTGAACCCCTCCAGCCCTGGGCCCCTCCATCTCCGAAAAATTGAATACTGGGCGCATTATTTGCTTGAGATCCTTGTGGCCGCCGGAATTCTCATGCACTCTGGTGAATTAACGATGGCCATTGCCCGATGCCCCTCGGATACGGGACCCCAAAGGGATGATAGGGGTCCATAGGGGGTTTGAAGGGGTTTCTGGTCGCCCTGCCCTGTGTAAAGCTGACGTACGGTCTTGGTGTTATGTCTGCGAGGGTAATGGGGCGCGCGATGGTGAGTGAGTCCGTGGATTTCACGCCCGAGCACACCGAAAAGGGGGGCACGAGCCCGGAAGGGGCGTCCCCGTGGCGTGACCGGCTCGCCGCACTCCCCGAGGCCGAGCGCGCCGAGGCCCTCACCGCCTGGGTCGGCGAGATCGTCGAACAGGCCCTCAAGGACAAGGCGCCGGACCTCCTCGACCCCGAGCGTCCCTTCCTCGACCTGGGCTTCGACTCCCTCGCCACGGTCGATCTGCACGCCCGGCTGACCGCCGCCACCGGACTGCGGCTGCCGGTCACCCTCGCCTTCGACCACCCCACCCCCGCCGACCTCGCCCGCCATGTGCGGGCCGAACTGCTCGGTGCGGACGACGATTCCGACGCTTCCCGGGCCGACGCCGAAATGGGCGCGATAGCCGCCGACGAGCCCATCGCCATTGTCGGAATGAGCTGCCGGTTCCCCGGTGACGCCGGGTCCCCCGAAGAACTGTGGGAAATCGTCGCGGGCGGAAAAGACGTCATCTCCGAATTCCCGGTGAGCCGGGGCTGGGATCTCGCCGGACTTTACGACCCCGACCCGGACCGGCCGGGCAGCAGCTATACCCGCGAAGGCGGATTCCTGCACGACGCCGCCGAGTTCGATCCGGCGTTCTTCGGAATCTCCCCGCGCGAGGCGCTCGCGATGGATCCGCAGCAGCGGCTGCTGCTGGAGACCTCCTGGGAGGTCTTCGAACGCGCCGGTATCGACCCCGCGATCCTCCGGGGCGGCCGGACCGGTGTGTTCGTCGGCGCCGAGACCCAGGACTACGGACCTCGGCTGCACGAGGCCGAGCAGGGCTTCGAGGGCTATCTGGTCACCGGCAACGCCGCCAGCGTCGCCTCCGGCCGCATCGCCTACACCTTCGGCTTCGAAGGCCCCACCGTCACCGTCGACACCGCCTGCTCCTCCTCCCTGGTGGCGCTCCATCTGGCCGTCCAGGCGCTGCGCGCGGGCGAGTGCGCCATGGCCCTCGCCGGTGGCGCCGCGGTCATGGCCAACCCCGGCTCGTTCATCGCCTTCAGCCGCCAGCGCGGCCTCGCCCCCGACGGCCGCTGCAAGCCGTTCGCCGCCGCGGCCGACGGCACCGCCTGGGGCGAGGGCGTCGGCATGCTGCTCGTCGAGCGGCTCTCGGAGGCCCGGAAGAACGGCCACCGGGTCCTCGCCGTCGTCCGCGGCACCGCCATCAACCAGGACGGTGCCAGCAATGGCCTCACCGCCCCCAGCGGCCCCGCCCAGCAGCGCGTCATCCGCCAGGCCCTCGCCAACGCCGGACTGACGGCCGGCGAGGTCGACACGGTCGAGGCCCACGGCACGGGTACGACGCTCGGCGACCCGATCGAGGCCCAGGCGCTGCTCGCCACCTACGGCCGGGACCGCGAGGCGGACCGGCCGCTGTGGCTCGGCTCGCTCAAGTCCAACATCGGCCACACCCAGTCCGCGGCCGGTGTCGGCGGCATCATCAAGATGGTCATGGCGATGCGCCACGGGGTGCTGCCGCGGACGCTGCACGTGGACGAGCCGACCCCGCATGTCGACTGGTCCGCCGGTGACATCGAGCTGCTGACCGAGGCACGGCCCTGGCCGGAGGGCGACCGCCCGCGCCGCGCGGGCATCTCGTCGTTCGGCATGAGCGGCACGAACGCGCACGCCATCATCGAGCAGCCGCCGGTCGAGGACCGCGACGGAGCGGACGGTCCCGATGGTGCGGGGGGTCCTGATGGTGCCGACGGTCCTGGTGAGGAGAAGCCACGGGGCACCGCCCTGCTGCCCTGGACCCTTTCCGCGAAGACCGCCGACGCCCTCCAGGGCCAGGCCGAGCGGCTGCACGCGCTGCTGGAGACCGACCCCGGCCTCGCCCTCACCGACATCGGCCACTCCCTGGCCACCACCCGCGCCACCTTCGAACAGCGCGCCGTGCTCCTCGCCGGTGACCGCGACGGCTTCCGCTCCGCCCTGCGCACCCTCGCCGACGGCGGCGACGGGCCGTCCGTCGTGCGCGGCGCCCCCGCCGCCGGAAAGCTCGCCCTGCTGTTCACCGGGCAGGGCAGCCAGCGCCTCGGCATGGGCCGCGAGCTCCACGCCGCCCACCCCGTCTTCGCCGAAGCCCTCGACGACGCCTGCTGGTACCTCGAGGAGCAGCTCGAACTCCCGCTCCTCGACGTGCTCTTCGCCGAGGAAGGCAGTCCCGAGGCCGCCCTCCTCGACCGCACCGACTACACCCAGCCCGCCCTGTTCGCCATCGAGGTCGCGCTCTACCGCCTCCTTGAGTCCTGGGGACTGCGCCCCGAACTGCTCGCCGGACACTCCATCGGCGAGCTCGCGGCCGCCCATGTGGCGGGTGTGCTGTCCCTGGAGGACGCCGCCGCCCTGGTCGCCGCCCGTGGTCGGTTGATGCGGGAACTTCCGGCCGGTGGCGCGATGATCGCGGTGCAGGCGTCGGAGGACGAGGTGCTGCCGCTGCTCGCCGGGCGCGAGGACCGGATCGGCATCGCCGCGATCAACGGCCCCCACTCCGTCGTCATCTCCGGCGCCGAGGAGGACGCGCTGGAGATCGCTTCTGTTTTTGAGGCGCGGGGCCGCAAGACCAAGCGGCTCACCGTCAGCCACGCGTTCCACTCCCCGCTGATGGACGGCATGCTCGCCGAATTCCGGCGCGTCGCCCAGGTGCTGGAGTACGCACCGCCACGCATCCCCGTGGTCTCCACCGTCACCGGGCGCGTCGCCACCGCCGAAGAGCTGTGCTCACCCGAGTACTGGGTGCGCCATGTCCGCGAGGCCGTCCGCTTCCTCGACGGTGTGCACACGCTGGCCGACAAGGGCGCCACCACCTTCCTGGAGCTCGGCCCCGACGCCGTGCTCACCGCCATGGCCCAGGACTGTCTGCCCGACGCCGACGGCACCGCGTACGCCGCCGCGCTGCGCACCGGGCGACCCGAGGCCGAGACATTGACGGCTGCCGTCGCGCTGGCGTACGTCCGGGGCAAGAAGGCCGACTGGGCCGCCCCGTACGCCACCACCGGCGCCCGCACGATCGACCTGCCCACCTACGCCTTCCAGCGTCAGCCCTACTGGCTCAACGCCCCGGCCCCGGCCGGACCGGCGACCGGGGCCGGGCCGGGCTCGGCGGTGGACGGCCGGTTCTGGGATGTGGTGGAGCGCGGGGATGTGGCCGCGTTGGCGGCGGAGCTCGCGGTGGATCCGGGGCTTTCGCTGGGTGAGGTGTTGCCCGCGTTGTCGTCGTGGCGGCGGCAGGAGTCGGTGCGTTCGGCGGTGGACGGCTGGCGTTACCGGGTGTCGTGGCAGCCGGTGTCGGATCGGTTGGTCACCGGGGTGCTGGGTGGCTGCTGGGTGGTTGTGGTGCCCGGCGGTGAGGCCGAGGGTGGCTGGGCCACGGGTGTGGTGCGGATGCTGGCCGGGCGTGGTGTGGATGTGCGCGTGGTCGCGTCGGACGCGGTGGACCGTGCCGGGGTGGCGGAGGAGCTGCGTACGGCGGTGGGCGACGCCTCGGTGACGGGTGTGGTGTCGCTTCTCGCGGTGGGCGCGGGCGCGGGCGAGCGCGCGTCGGGGCTGTTGCGTACGGCTGCGTTGGTGCAGGCGTTGGGCGATGTGGGTGTGGGTGTGGGTGCGCGGTTGTGGGTGGCGACGCGGGGTGCGGTGTCGGTGGGGCGTTCGGATGGTGTGGTGGTGCCTGGTCAGGCGTTGGTGTGGGGGTTTGGTCGGGTGGCGGCGTTGGAGCTGCCGGAGCGGTGGGGTGGTCTGGTCGATCTGCCGGAGTCGGTGGATGAGCGTGCGCTGGGTCGGTTGGCGGGTGTGCTGGCCGGGGCCGGTGGTGAGGATCAGGTCGCGGTGCGCGGCTCGGGTGTCTTCGGGCGCCGGTTGACGGAGGCTTCCGGGACCCGGACGTCGGGCGACGAGGGCTGGCGGGCCTCGGGTTCGGTGCTGGTGACCGGTGGTACGGGTGCGCTGGGCGGGCATGTGGCGCGTTGGCTGGTGGAGAACGGTGCCGAGCATGTGGTGCTGACCAGCCGTCGTGGGCTCGACGCCCCGGGCGCGGTGGAGCTGCGGGATGGGCTGGTGGCTTCGGGTGCTCGGGTGACGGTTGCCGCGTGTGATGTGGCGGACCGGGACGCGCTCGCCGAGCTGCTGGCCGGGCTTCCGGCGGAGCTTCCGCTGACCGCCGTCGTGCATGCGGCCGGTGTGCTGGACGACGGCGTACTGGACTCGCTCACGCCCGAACGGTTCGCCTCGGTGCTCCGGGCGAAGGCCGACGCCGCGCTGTATCTGGACGAGCTGACGCGCGACCTGGACCTCTCGGCGTTCGTCCTCTTCTCCTCCATCACCGGGTCGGTGGGTGCGGCCGGTCAGGGCAACTACGCGGCGGCCAACGCCTACTTGGACGCGCTGGCCGAGCGGCGGCGCGCCCAGGGCTTGCCCGCCACCTCGATCGCCTGGGGCCCGTGGGCGGACTCCGGGATGGCCGGTGACGGCGCGATGGAGCGGCGGATGCGCCGCGAGGGCATGCCGCCGATGGCGCCCGAGTCGGCCGTCGCCGCGCTGCGGCAGGCGCTGGACCTGGATGACACCGCCGTGACGGTCGCGGACATCGACTGGGAGAGCTTCACCCGTACCCTCACCGCCGTACGGCCCAGCCCGCTGATCGCCGCGCTGGCGGCGGAGGCCGGGCCGCGCGCCGCGACCGGCGCCGACACCGTCAAGGTCGTCACCGACGCCGACGCCGACTCCGCCTCCCCGCTCGGCGAGCGCCTGAGCGGCCTGCCGAGGGCCGAACAGGACCGTGCGCTGCTGGAGTTGGTGCGTGCGCAGGTCGCGTCGGTGCTGGGGCACGGTGGGGCCGAGGCGGTGGAGGCCGGGCGCGCCTTCAAGGAGCTGGGCTTCGACTCGCTGGCCGCGATCGAACTGCGCAACCGGCTGAACGCGGCGACCGGCCTGCGCCTGGCCGCCACGCTCATCTACGACTACCCGAACGCCACCGCCCTCGCCGACCATCTGCGGACGGAGCTGGTGGGTGCGGATGCTGTGGCGGCGGGTGGCGTGGTGGCGCCTGCGGTCGTGGTGGCCGATGATCCGATCGCGATCGTGGCGATGAGCTGTCGTTTCCCGGGTGGGGTGCGGTCGCCGGAGGAGCTTTGGCAGCTGTTGACGGCCGGTGGGGATGCCATCGCGGAGTTTCCGTCGGACCGTGGTTGGGATCTGGCGGGGCTGTATGACCCGGATCCGGATCGTCAGGGGACGTCGTATGCGCGTGAGGGTGGTTTCCTCTACGACGCCGGGGACTTCGACGCCTCGTTCTTCGGTATTTCGCCGCGTGAGGCCCTCGCGATGGATCCGCAGCAGCGGTTGCTGCTGGAGACCTCGTGGGAGGCGTTCGAGCGGGCCGGGATCGACCCGGGGGCGCTGCGCGGCAGCCGTACCGGTGTCTTCGCGGGCACCAACGGCCAGGACTACACCGGGCTCGTTTCCACCCCTCCCGAGGGCCTGGAGGGCCACTTGGGCACGGGCAACGCGGCGAGCGTGGTGTCCGGGCGGGTGGCGTACACCTTCGGTCTCGAGGGCCCGGCGGTCACGGTGGACACGGCGTGTTCCTCGTCGCTGGTGGCCCTGCACATGGCCGTTCAGGCGCTGCGCGCGGGTGAGTGCACGATGGCGCTCGCGGGTGGCGTCACGGTGATGTCCACGCCGGAGGCGTTCGTCGACTTCAGCCGTCAGCGCGGGCTCGCGGAAGACGGCCGGATCAAGGCGTTCGCGGCCGGTGCGGATGGCACCGGCTGGGGCGAGGGCGCCGGGATGCTGCTGGTCGAGCGGCTGTCGGACGCGGAGCAGAACGGCCACCCGGTGCTGGCCATCGTGCGGGGCAGCGCGATCAACCAGGACGGTGCGTCCAATGGCCTGACGGCGCCGAATGGCCCCTCGCAGCAGCGGGTGATCCGGCAGGCGCTGGCCGGAGCGGGGCTGTCGGCCGGGGATGTGGACGCGGTCGAGGCGCACGGTACGGGCACCACGCTGGGTGACCCGATCGAGGCGCAGGCGCTGCTGGCCACGTATGGGCAGGAGCGGGAGGCTGACCGGCCGTTGTGGCTGGGGTCCATCAAGTCCAACATCGGTCATACGCAGGCTGCTGCCGGTGTCGCGGGCATCATCAAGATGGTGCTGGCGATGCGGCACGGTGTGTTGCCGCAGACGTTGCACGTGGACGCGCCGTCACCGCATGTGGACTGGTCGGCGGGTGCCGTTTCACTGCTGACGGAGCGGGTGGAGTGGCCGGAGACGGGCCGTCCGCGCCGCGCGGGCGTGTCGTCCTTCGGGCTCAGCGGCACCAATGCCCACACCATCATTGAGCAGGCCCCGGCCGTTTCGGCTGCCCTGACCGAGGAGCCCGCGCCGCGTGAGCTGACCGTGCTGCCGTGGCTGCTGTCGGCGAAGGACGGGCAGGCGCTGCACGCCCAGGCCGCGCAGCTGGCCACCCACCTCCGCACCCACCCCGAACTGAGCGCGACCGACCTCGCCTTCTCGCTCGCCACCAGCCGCGCCGCCCTGGAGCGGCGCGCGGCGCTCGTCACCACGGACCGCGAGACGTTCCTTGCGGGCCTGGACGCCCTGGCCCGGGGCGAGGCCACCCCGGATGTGGTCGAGGGGACGGTCGTTGAGGGCAAGTTGGCGTTCCTGTTCACGGGGCAGGGGAGTCAGCGGCTGGGGATGGGGCGTGAGCTGTATGACGCCTTCCCGGTGTTCGCGGATGCGTTGGATGAGGTGTGCGCGCATCTGGATCTGCATCTGGAGCGGCCGCTGCGGGACGTGCTGTTCGGGGAGGACGCGGCGGTACTGGATCGGACGGGGTTCACTCAGCCCGCGTTGTTCGCGGTTGAGGTGGCGTTGTTCCGGCTGGTTTCGGAGGCGTGGGGTCTGCGGCCGGACTTCCTCTCCGGGCATTCGATCGGTGAGTTGGCCGCCGCGCATGTGGCGGGTGTGTTGTCGCTGGCGGACGCGGCGAAGTTGGTGGCGGCGCGTGGCCGTCTGATGCAGGAGCTTCCGGCCGGTGGCGCGATGGTCGCGGTGCAGGCGTCGGAGGACGAGGTGGCGCCGCTGCTGACCGAGCGGGTCAGCATTGCCGCGCTCAATGGCCCGTCGTCGGTGGTCATCGCCGGTGATGAGGACGCGGCGGCTGAGATCGCTGCCGGTTTCGAGGCGCGGGGTCGTAAGACCAAGCGGCTCACGGTCAGCCACGCGTTCCACTCGCCGTGTATGGACGGCATGTTGGACGCCTTCCGCGAGGTGGCCGAGGGGCTGTCGTACGCGGCCCCGCGCATCCCTATCGTCTCCAACCTCACCGGTGGCGTGGTGTCCGCCGAGGAGATCACGACCGCCGACTTCTGGGTGCGCCACGTTCGCGAGGCGGTCCGTTTCCTCGATGGTGTGCGGACGCTGGAAGCGGAGGGTGTGACGACCTTCGTCGAGCTCGGCCCCGATGGCGTTCTCTCCGCGATGGCGCAGGAGTGTGTGACCGGCGAGGACGCCGCGTTCGCCGCCGCGCTGCGGAAGGGCCGTGCCGAGGCCGAGTCGGTGACCGCCGCGCTCGCCCTGCTGCATGTCCGGGGCCAGTCCCCGGACTGGGGCGGCTGCTTCGAGGGCAGCGGGGCCCGGCGGGTCGAGCTGCCGACGTACGCCTTCCAGCGGACGCGGTACTGGTGGGAGGAGGCCCCGGCGGCGTCGGAGGTCGCGCCGGGCGGTGCCGTCGATGGGCGGTTCTGGGATGTGGTGGAGCGCGGGGATGTGGCCGCGCTGGCGGCGGAGCTCGCGGTGGATCCGGGGCTTTCGCTGGGTGAGGTGTTGCCCGCGCTGTCGTCGTGGCGGCGGCGGGAGTCGGTGCGTTCGGCGGTGGACGGCTGGCGTTACCGGGTGTCGTGGCGGCCGGTGACGGAGCGGTTGGCCACCGGGGTGCTGGGTGGCTGCTGGCTGGTGGTCGTCCCGGCGGACGAGGCCGAGGGCGTGTGGGCCACGGGTGTGGTGCGGATGCTGGCCGGGCGTGGCGTCGATGTGCGCGTGGTCGAGTCGGACGCGGTGGACCGTGCCGGGGTGGCGGAGGAGCTGCGTACGGCGGTCGTGGGCGGTTCGGTGGCGGGGGTGTTCTCCCTGCTGGCGGTCGACTCCGCGTCGTCCGGTCTGTTGCGTACGGCTGCGTTGGTGCAGGCGTTGGGTGATGTGGGTGTGGGTGCGCGGTTGTGGGTGGCGACGCGGGGTGCGGTGTCGGTGGGGCGTTCGGATGGTGTGGTGGTGCCTGGTCAGGCGTTGGTGTGGGGGTTTGGTCGGGTGGCGGCGTTGGAGCTGCCGGAGCGGTGGGGTGGTCTGGTCGATCTGCCGGAGTCGATGGATGAGCGTGCGCTGGGACGGTTGGCGGGTGTGCTGGCCGGGGCCGGGGCCGGGGCTGGTGGCTCGGGTGAGGACCAGGTCGCGGTGCGGGCCTCGGGTGTCTTCGGGCGCCGGCTGACGGAGGCTTCCGGGACCCGGACATCGGGCGACGAGGGCTGGCGAGCGTCCGGTTCGGTGCTGGTGACGGGCGGTACGGGTGCGCTGGGCGCGCATGTGGCGCGCTGGCTGGTGGAGAACGGTGCCGAGCATGTGGTGCTGACCAGCCGCCGGGGGCTCGACGCCCCGGGCGCGGCGGAGTTGCGCGATGAGCTGGCCGTTTCGGGTGCTCGGGTGACGGTTGCCGCGTGTGATGTGGCGGACCGGGACGCGCTCGCCGAGCTGCTGGCGTCCATACCGGCCGAACTCCCGCTGACCGCCGTCGTGCATGCGGCCGGTGTGCTGGACGACGGCCTGGTGGACACGCTGGACGCCGAGCGCCTGGAGCGGGTGGTGCGCGCCAAGGCCACCTCCGCGCAGAACCTCCATGAGCTGACCCGCGAGCTGGACCTTTCCGCGTTCGTTCTGTTCTCCTCGCTCGCCGGGTCGGTGGGCGCGGCCGGTCAGGGCAACTACGCGGCCGCCAACGCCTACTTGGACGCGCTGGCCGAGCTGCGCCGCGCCCAGGGCTTGCCCGCCACCTCGATCGCCTGGGGCCCGTGGGCCGAGGGCGGCATGGCCGCTGACGAGGCGCTGGAGCGCCGGATGCGCCGCGACGGAGTGCCGCCGATGGCGCCCGAGTCCGCGCTCACCGCGCTGCGGCAGGCGCTGGACCTCGATGACACCGCCGTCACGGTCGCGGACCTCGACTGGGACCGGTTCCTCGCCGAGTTCACCGCCGTACGGCCGAGCGCGCTGTTCGGCGAGGTGCGGGCCGCGCGTCCGGCGCCCGCTGCCGAGGGCGCGCCGCGCCCGGCCGCCACCGCCGGGACCGGCACTCTCGCGGAGCGGCTGTCCGCGCTGACGGAGAACGAGCGCGCACAGACGCTGCTGGAGTTGGTGCGTGCGCAGGTCGCGTCGGTGCTGGGGCACGGTGGGGCCGAGGCGGTGGAGGCCGGGCGCGCCTTCAAGGAGCTGGGCTTCGACTCGCTCACCGCCGTCGAACTCCGCAACCGGCTCAACGCGGCGACCGGCCTGCGGCTGCCCGCCACGCTCATCTACGACTACCCCAACGCCACCACCCTGGCCGACCATCTGCGTGCTGAACTGCTGGGCGCGGATGCTGCGGCGGCGGGTGGCGTGGTGGCGCCTGCGGTCGCGGTGGCCGACGATCCGATCGCGATCGTGGCGATGAGCTGTCGTTTCCCGGGTGGGGTGCGGTCGCCGGAGGAGCTTTGGCAGCTGTTGACGGCTGGTGGGGATGCCATCGCGGAGTTTCCGTCGGACCGTGGTTGGGATCTGGCGGGGCTGTATGACCCGGATCCGGATCGTCAGGGGACGTCGTATGCGCGTGAGGGTGGTTTCCTCTACGACGCCGGGGACTTCGACGCCTCGTTCTTCGGGATTTCGCCGCGTGAGGCCCTCGCGATGGATCCGCAGCAGCGGTTGCTGCTGGAGACCTCGTGGGAGGCGTTCGAGCGCGCGGGCATCGACCCGGGGGCGCTGCGCGGTCAGCAGATCGGTGTCTTCGCCGGGACCAACGGCCAGGACTATCTGTCGCTGCTGATGCAGGCGCCTGAGGGCCTGGAGGGCCATCTGGGCACGGGCAACGCGGCGAGCGTGGTGTCCGGGCGGGTGGCGTACACCTTCGGGCTCGAGGGCCCGGCGGTCACGGTCGACACGGCCTGCTCGTCCTCGCTGGTGGCACTGCATCTGGCGGTGCAGGCGCTGCGGCAGGGCGAGTGCACGATGGCGCTCGCGGGCGGCGTCACGGTGATGTCCACTCCCGAGAACTTCATCGACTTCAGCCGTCAGCGCGGACTGGCCGCCGATGGCCGGATCAAGGCGTTCGCGGCCGGTGCGGATGGCACGGGCTGGGGCGAGGGCGCGGGCATGCTGCTGGTCGAGCGGCTGTCGGACGCGCGGCGCAACGGCCACCCGGTGCTGGCGGTGGTCCGGGGCTCCGCCATCAACCAGGACGGTGCGTCGAACGGCCTCACGGCGCCGAACGGGCCGTCCCAGCAGCGCGTCATCCGGCAGGCGCTGACCAGCGCCGGGCTGACGACCGGCGATGTCGATGTCGTCGAGGCGCATGGCACGGGGACGACGCTGGGTGACCCGATCGAGGCGCAGGCGCTGCTCGCGACGTATGGGCAGGAGCGGGAGGCTGACCGGCCGTTGTGGCTGGGGTCCATCAAGTCCAACATCGGTCATACGCAGGCGGCGGCGGGTGTCGCGGGCATCATCAAGATGGTGCTGGCGATGCGGCACGGTGTGTTGCCGCAGACGTTGCACGTGGACGCTCCGTCACCGCATGTGGACTGGTCGGCGGGGGCCGTTTCGCTGCTGAGCGAGCAGGTGGAGTGGCCGGAGACGGGCCGTCCGCGCCGCGCCGGTGTGTCGTCGTTCGGCATCAGCGGCACCAACGCGCACACCATCATCGAGCAGGCGCCGGCGGTCGACGCACCGGCCGAGGCACCCGAGGGGAATGGCCTCGGCGGCCTGCTGCCGTTCGCCCTGTCGGCCAAGAACGCCGAAGCGCTGCGGGAGCAGGCCGCGCGGCTGCACACCCACATCGCGTCGCGGCCCGAGTCGGCGCCGCTCGACGTCGCCCACGCCCTGGCCGTCGGCCGCGCCGCCCTGGAGCGGCGTGCGGTGCTGACCATCGGCGACCGGGACGAGCTGCTGCGGACACTCGACGCGCTGGCCCGGGGCGAGGCCGTCCCGGGTGTGGTCGAGGGGACGGTCGCTGAGGGCAAGTTGGCGTTCCTGTTCACGGGGCAGGGAAGTCAGCGGCTGGGGATGGGGCGTGAGCTGTATGACGCCTATCCGGTGTTCGCGGATGCGTTGGATGAGGTGTGTGCGCATCTGGATCTTTACCTTGAGCGGCCGTTGCGGGATGTGCTGTTCGGGGATGACGCGGCGGTACTGGATCGGACGGGGTTCACTCAGCCCGCGTTGTTCGCGGTTGAGGTGGCGTTGTTCCGGCTGGTTTCGGAGGCGTGGGGTCTGCGGCCCGACTTCCTCTCCGGGCACTCCATCGGTGAGCTGGCTGCCGCGCATGTGGCGGGTGTGCTCTCGCTCGCGGACGCGTGCGCGCTGGTGGCGGCTCGTGGGCGGTTGATGCAGGAGCTTCCGGCCGGTGGCGCGATGATCGCCGTCCAGGCGTCCGAGGACGAGGTGGCGCCGCTGCTGACCGAGCGCGTGTCCATCGCCGCCCTCAACGGTCCGACCTCCGTGGTCATCGCGGGTGATGAGGACGCGGCGGCTGGGATCGCGGCGGGCTTCGAGGCGCAGGGTCGTAAGACCAAGCGGCTCACCGTGAGCCACGCGTTCCACTCGCCGCGTATGGACGGCATGCTGGACGCGTTCCGCGAGGTGGCCGAGGGGCTGTCGTACGTGGCCCCGCGCATCCCGATCGTCTCCAACCTCACCGGGGACGTGGTCTCCGCCGAGGAGATCACCAGCCCCGACTTCTGGGTGCGCCACGTCCGCGAAGCCGTCCGTTTCCTCGATGGCATCCGGACCCTTGAAGCCCAGGGCGTCACCACCTACCTCGAACTCGGCCCCGATGGCGTCCTCTCCGCCATGGCGCAGGAGTGCGTGACAGGCGGCGAGGAGCCTGCCTTCGCCGCCGCCCTGCGCAAGGACCGCCCCGAAGCCGAGGCGCTGCTCTCGGCCGTCGCGCGGGCGCATGTCCGTGGTGTGACGCCGGACTGGGCGGCCGTGTTCGCCGGTGCGGGCGCCGCCCCCGTGGACCCGGCCGAGCTGCCCACCTACGCCTTCCAGCGCACCCGGTACTGGCCCAGCGCCGCCGCCCTCGCGGCGGGCGACCCCGAGTCGATCGGGTTGGGCGACATCGACCACCCGCTCCTCGGCGCAGCCGTCGCGCTCGCGGACGCCGATGGACTTCTGCTCACCGGGGTGCTCTCCACCCGTACCCACCCCTGGCTGGCCGACCACGCGGTCATGGACACCGTGCTGCTGCCCGGTACCGCCTTCGTCGAGCTGGCGAGCACGGCGGGTGCCCAGGTCGGCTGTGAGCGGCTGGACGAGCTCACCCTCGAAGCCCCGCTCGTGCTGCCCGAGCACACCGGGGTGCGGGTGCAGCTCGTCGTGGACGGGCCGGACGAGTCCGGCCGCCGCTCCTTCAGCCTGCACTCGCGTCGGCAGGACGCGCTCGGCACGGAGCCGTGGACGCGCCACGCCACCGGTGTGCTCGCCCCCGGCGCCCGGATGCCCGAGTCGGACCAGACCGCTGAGCTCGCCGTATGGCCGCCGCAGGGCGCGACGCCGATCGCGGTCGAGGGGCTGTACGAGGAACTGGCCGGGGCGGGCCTCGGCTACGGGCCGGTGTTCCAGGGGCTCAAGGGCGCCTGGCGGCTCGGCGAGAACCTCTACGCCGAGGTGGGCTTCCCCGAGGGCGCGCCGCTGACGTCGGGTGCCGAGGCCGAGCGGTTCGGGCTGCACCCGGCCCTGCTCGACGCCGCGCTGCACGTCATCGGCCTCGACAGCGCCGACCGCGAGTCCGCGCCGGCCGAGGGCGCGCTGCTGCCGTTCGCGTGGAACGGCGTCCAGCTGCACGCGGCCGGGGCCGGTGCGCTGCGGGTGCGGCTGTCCGAGCGGTCGTCGAACGCGGTCTCGCTGCTGGTGGCCGACGGCACGGGCCGTCCGGTGGCCACGGTCGAGTCCGTGGCGCTGCGGGCGGCCTCGGCCGACCAGGTGCGCGCGGCGCGCGGCGGGCTGCACGAGTCGCTGTTCCGGCTGGACTGGACGGCGGTTCCGGCGCCCGCGACCGGCGCGGTCACGGGCGACTGGGCGGTGCTCGGCGCGGACGCCGCCGAACTGGCCGCGCTGGACGGCGCGTTCGGGCCCGGCGTCCGGCTCGCCGCGTACCGCGATCTGGCGGCGCTGCGCACGGCCGTGGAGTCCGGGGCACCCGCGCCCGACACCGTCCTGCTGAGCGCTACCGGTGGCGACGGCGACGCGTCGGCCGTGCACGAGGCCACGCGGACCATGCTCGCCCTGCTCCAGGAGTGGCTGGCCGATGAGCGGTTCGCCGGGTCGCGGCTGGTGCTGCTGACCCGGGGCGCGGTGGAGACCGAGCCGGGCACGGGCGTGGCGGATCTGCCGTACGCCGCCGTGCGCGGTCTGTTCCGCTCCGCGCAGTCGGAGAACCCGGGCCGTCTGGTGCTGCTGGACGTGGACGGCGAGGAGGGCTCGTACCGTACGGTGCCCGCCGCGCTCGGCGTGGACGAGGCGGAGCTGGCGCTCCGTGCGGGCGTGGCACTCGCACCACGGCTGGCCCGGGTGCCGGTCATGGATGAGACGGACCCCCAAAACACCGGCGCGGAAGGCGCGGAAGACGGCGTCCCGTCGTACGACCCCAACGACACCGTACTGATCACCGGCGCCACCGGAAACCTCGGCGGCCTCTTCGCCCGCCACCTCGTCTCCGCCCACGGCGTACGCCACCTGCTGCTGGTCAGCCGCCGTGGCGCCGACGCCGAGGGCGCCGAGGAGCTGGGCGCCGAGCTCACGGCGGCCGGTGCCACCGTCACCTGGGCGGCCTGCGACGCGGCCGACCGCGACGCGCTCGCCGCGACCCTGGCCGCCATCCCGGCCGAGCATCCGCTGACCGCCGTGGTGCACACGGCGGGCGTCCTGGACGACGGCATCCTCGGCTCGCTGACGCCCGAGCGGGTGGCCCGGGTGCTGCGCCCCAAGGTGGACGCGGCGCTGAACCTGCACGAGCTGACCCGCGACCACGAGCTGTCCGCGTTCGTGCTGTTCTCCGGTGCCGCCGCCGTGTTCGGCGCGCCCGGACAGGCGAGCTACGCCGCCGCCAACGCCTTCCTGGAGGCGCTCGCCCAGCACCGCGTCGCCCAGGGCCTCCCGGCCACCGCGCCGGCCTGGGGCCTGTGGGCCGGTGCGGGCATGGGCAGCGGTCTCGACGAGGTCGATCTGCGGCGCATCGCGCGCGGCGGGGTCGCCCCGATCGCCCCCGACGAGGGGCTCGCGCTCTTCGACGCGGCCCAAGCCGACGGTGCCGCCGTGCTGTTCCCGATGCGGCTCGACTACGCGGGGCTGCGCACCGAGGCCATGGCGACCGGGACCGTACCGGCCCTGTTCCGGGGCCTGGTGCGGACTCCGGTCCGGCGGGCCGCCGCCACGGCCGCCACCGCCGACGGCTCCTCGCTCGCCCGGCGCCTCGCCGGGCTCGCGCGCCCCGAACAGGACCGTGAGCTGCTGGAGTTGGTGTGCGGCCGGGTCGCCGCGGTGCTCGGTTACGCGGGCCCGGACGCGGTCGAGGCCGGGCGCGCGTTCAAGGAGCTGGGCTTCGACTCGCTCACCGCCGTCGAACTCCGCAACGACCTCAAGACCGTCACCGGACTGAGGCTCCCGGCGACGCTCGTCTTCGACTACCCGACCCCCACCGCCCTCGCCGGCCATCTGCGCGAGGAGCTGCTGGGCGCCGAGGAGACCACCGCGCCGCTCGTCCCCGTACGGACCGGGGCCGCCCCGGCGCTCGACGACGACCCGATCGTCATCGTCGGCATGAGCTGCCGCTACCCCGGCGGGGTGCGCACTCCGGAGGAGCTGTGGGAGCTCGTCGCCACCGGCGGCGACGGCATCTCCGGCTTCCCCGTGGACCGTGGCTGGGACCTCGACGGCCTCTACCACCCGGACCCCGACCACGCGGGCACCTCGTACACCCGCGAGGGCGGCTTCCTGCACGACGCGGCCGACTTCGACCCGGACTTCTTCGGGATCTCGCCGCGCGAGGCACTGGCCATGGATCCGCAGCAGCGGTTGCTGCTGGAGACGTCGTGGGAGGCGTTCGAGCGGGCGGGCATCGACCCGGCGCGGGTGCGCGGCAGCCGTGTCGGCGTCTTCGCGGGCGTCATGTACCACGACTACGTGACCGGCCTCGACGGCATCCCCGACGGTGTCGAGGGCTACATCGGCACCGGCAACGCGGGCTCCATCGCCTCCGGCCGGGTGGCGTACACCTTCGGCCTCGAAGGCCCGGCGGTCACCGTGGACACGGCGTGCTCGTCGTCGCTGGTGGCGCTGCACTGGGCGATCCAGGCGCTGCGCGCGGGCGAGTGCACCATGGCGCTGGCCGGTGGTGTGGCGGTCATGGCCACGCCCGAGACGTTCATCGACTTCAGCCGTCAGCGCGGCCTGGCAACGGACGGCCGCTGCAAGTCGTTCGCGGCCGGTGCGGATGGCACGGGCTGGGCCGAGGGCGCGGGCATGCTGCTCGTGGAGCGGCTGTCGGACGCGCGGCGCAACGGCCATCCGGTGCTGGCGGTGGTCCGGGGCTCCGCCATCAACCAGGACGGTGCGTCGAACGGCCTCACGGCGCCGAACGGGCCGTCCCAGCAGCGCGTCATCCGGCAGGCGCTGGCCACCGCCGGGCTGGCGGCCGGTGAGGTGGATGTCGTCGAGGCGCACGGCACGGGCACGACGCTGGGCGACCCGATCGAGGCGCAGGCGCTGCTGGCCACGTATGGGCAGGAGCGGGATGGGGACCGGCCGTTGTGGCTGGGGTCCATCAAGTCCAACATCGGCCACACGCAGGCGGCGGCGGGTGTCGCGGGCATCATCAAGATGGTGCTGGCGATGCGGCACGGTGTGCTGCCGCGGACGCTGCACGTGGACGCGCCCTCCCCGAACGTCGACTGGGAGGACGGCGCGGTCTCGCTGCTGACCGAGCAGGTGGAGTGGCCGGAGACCGGCCGTCCGCGCCGCGCCGGTGTGTCGTCGTTCGGCATCAGCGGCACCAACGCGCACACCATCATCGAGCAGCCGCCCGCCGCCGAGGACCGCGAGGACGCGGCGGCGCGGCCGTCCGCCGTACCGCCGGTGCTGCCGTGGCCGCTGTCGGCCGTGGGCGGCGACGCGCTGCGTGACCAGGCCCGCCGCCTGCGTGACCGGCTGCGCGCCGCCGACGAGGACGTGGACCTGGCCGCCATCGGCTACACCCTGGCCGCCGGGCGCACCGCCTTCGAGGACCGCGCGGTGCTGGTGGCCGACGGCCGCGACGGTTTCCTGCGCGCCCTGGAGGCGCTGGCCTCAGGCGAACCGGCCACGGGCCTGGTCCAGGGCTCGCCGGTGGCCGGGAAGCTGGCGTTCCTGTTCACCGGGCAGGGGAGCCAGCGGCTGGGGATGGGGCGTGAGCTGTACGACGCCTACCCGGTGTTCGCGGAGGCGTTCGACGCGGTGTGCGACGAGCTGGACGCGCATCTGGAACGGCCGCTGAAGACCGTGGTGTTCGGGGACGATGCCGAGGCGTTGGACCGGACGGGGTTCACTCAGCCCGCGTTGTTCGCGGTTGAGGTGGCGTTGTTCCGGTTGGTTTCGGAGGCGTGGGGGCTGCGGCCCGATTTCCTCTCGGGGCATTCGATCGGTGAGCTGGCCGCCGCGCATGTGGCGGGTGTGTTGTCGCTGGCGGACGCGGCGCGGTTGGTGGCGGCGCGTGGGCGGTTGATGCAGGAGCTTCCGGCGGGTGGCGCGATGATCGCCATCCAGGCGTCGGAGGACGAGGTGGCGCCGCTGCTCACCGAGCGCGTGTCCATCGCCGCCCTCAACGGGCCTACGTCCGTCGTCATCGCGGGTGATGAGGACGCGGCGGCTGAGATCGCGGCTGGTTTCGAGGCGCAGGGCCGTAAGACCAAGCGGCTCACGGTCAGCCACGCGTTCCACTCGCCGCGTATGGACGGCATGTTGGACGCGTTCCGTGAGGTGGCGCAGGGGCTCACGTACGAGGCCCCGCGTATCCCGATCGTTTCCAACCTCACCGGGGACGTGGTCTCCGCCGAGGAGATCACCACCCCCGACTTCTGGGTGCGCCACGTCCGCGAGGCCGTCCGCTTCCTCGACGGTGTCCGGAGGATGGAAGCCCAGGGCGTCACGACGTACCTCGAACTCGGCCCCGACGGCGTGCTTTCCGCCATGGGGCAGGACTGTCTGGCCGCGGGCGACACGGCAGTGGGCTTTGTCGCCGCCCTGCGTGGTGGCCGCCCTGAGGCCGAGAGCGTCACCACCGCCATCGCCGCCCTGCACACCCGGGGCCTCGCCCTGGACTGGGAGGCGTTCTACGCCGGAGCCGAGACCGGCGCGCGGCGCGTGGAGCTGCCGACGTACGCGTTCCAGCGGCGGCGCTACTGGCTGGACGCGCGGACCGCCACCGCCACCCCCGAGGCCACGGCTCAGAACGCGGTCGACGCCCGTTTCTGGGAGGCCGTCGAGAGCGAGGATCTGGCCTCGCTCGCCGACACCCTGAACCTCGGCACCGAGAGCAACGGCGCTCTGGAGGCCCTGCTGCCTTCCCTCTCGTCGTGGCGGCGGCAGCAGTCGGAGCGTTCGACGGTGGACGGCTGGCGCTACCGGGTGTCGTGGAAGCCGGTCACCGACCGCTCGGCCGCGTCCCTGACCGGCGGCTGGCTCGTGGTGGTACCGGCCGAGGCGGCCGAGGACGCCTGGGTCGCGGGTGCCGTACGGCTGCTGAACGACCGTGGCCTCGACGTACGCCGCGTCGAGCTGACCGCCGACGACGACCGCGCCACGGTGGCCGAACGGCTGGCCGGGGCCATCGGCGACGCGCCCGTGACCGGCGGTGTGCTCTCCCTGCTGGCCTTCACGGACAGCGATGGCAATGGCGACAGCGATGGCAATGGCGACAGCGATGGCAATGGCGGCGGCGACGGGCTGCTGCGGACGGCCGCGCTGACGCAGGCCCTGGGCGACGCGGGCATCGGCGCGCCGCTGTGGGTCGCCACGCGGGGCGCGGTGGCCGTGGGCCGTTCGGACGGAACGGTCAGCCCCGCGCAGGCGCGGCTCTGGGGCCTGGGCCGGGTGGCCGCGCTGGAGGTGCCCGAGCGCTGGGGCGGTCTGGTCGACCTCCCGGAGACGGTCGATGAGCGTGCGCTGGGCCGGCTGGCGGAGGCGCTGGCCGGTGGCGGTACCGGTGGCGGTACCGGTGGCGGTGGCGGTGGCGAGGACCAGGTGGCGGTGCGGGCGTCGGGCGTGTTCGGACGCCGCCTCGTCCGGGCCTCCGCGCCCGCGTCCGCGTCCGGGTCCGCGCCCGCGTCCCCCAGTGGCTCCTGGACGCCGGGCACCGGTACGACCCTGGTCACCGGCGGTACGGGCGCGCTGGGCGCGCAGGTGGCCCGCTGGCTGGTCGCGGGCGGCGCCGAGCATGTGCTGCTCACCAGCCGCCGTGGCCTCGAGGCCCCCGGCGCCGCCGAGCTGCGCGATGAACTCGCCGCCTCCGGCGCCCGGATCACGGTCGCCGCGTGCGATGTGGCCGACCGGGACGCGCTCGCCCGGCTCCTCGCCGACATCCCGGCCGAGCTGCCGCTGACGGCCGTGGTGCACACGGCGGGGGTGCTGGACGACGGCGTACTGGACTCGCTCACCCCCGAGCGCTTCACCGGCGTCCTGCGCGCCAAGGCCGCCGCCGCGGCCCATCTCGACGAGCTGACGCGCGATCGGGAGCTGTCGGCCTTTGTGCTGTTCTCCTCGATCAGCGGCACGTTCGGCGCCGCCGGACAGGGCAACTACGCGGCCGCCAACGCCTACGTGGACGCGCTCGCCGAGCGGCGGCGCGCCGAGGGCCTGCCCGCCACCTCGATCGCCTGGGGCCCGTGGGCCGAGGGCGGGATGGCCACGGACGGGGCGCTGGAGCAGCGTCTGCGGCGCGGCGGACTGCCGCCGATGGACGCCGAGTTGGCGATCGGCGCGCTCCAGCGGGCGCTCGACCTCGATGACACGGTGGTCACGGTCGCGGACATCGACTGGGACCGGTTCGCACCCGACTTCACCGCCGGGCGGCCCAGCCGTCTGCTCGCGGACCTCCCGGAGATCCGCGCGGCGGCGGAGGACACCGCCACCGCCACCGCGGCCGACGGCTCCTCGCTCGCCGCCCGGCTGGCCGGGCTGGGCGAGGCGGAGCGGGACCGGCTGCTGCTGGACCTGGTCCGTACGCAGGTGGCCGCGGTGCTCGGACATGACGGCTCGGAGTCCATCGGCGCCGACCGGGCCTTCGGCGAGCTGGGCTTCGACTCGCTGACCGCCGTCGAGCTGCGCAACCGGCTCGGTGCCGCCAGTGGTGTCCAGCTGCCCGCCACCCTGGTCTTCGACTATCCGACGGCCTCCGCCCTCGCGGGCTATCTGCGCGGCGAGCTCATCGGAACGAGCACCGACGCCTCCCGCCCGGCTGCGGTGGCGGCGGTGGCCGATGACGACCCGATCGCCATCGTCGCCATGAGCTGCCGCTTCCCGGGCGGGGTGCGGTCGCCCGAGGAGCTGTGGCAGCTGCTCACCGCGGGCGGGGACGCCATCGCCGAGTTCCCGGCCGACCGCGGCTGGGACCTGGACGCGCTCTACGACCCGGACCCGGACACACGCGGCACCTTCTACGCACGCGAGGGCGGATTCCTCTACGACGCGGGCCACTTCGACCCCGCGTTCTTCGGGATCTCGCCGCGTGAGGCGCTGGCCATGGACCCGCAGCAGCGGCTGCTGCTGGAGACCTCCTGGGAGGCGTTCGAGCGCGCGGGCATCGACCCGGCGACGCTGCGGGGCACCTCCGCCGGGGTGTTCGTCGGCTCCAACGGGCAGGACTACGACGCCTCGCTGCACACCGTCCCCGAGGGCGTCGAGGGCTATCTGGGCACGGGCAACGCGGCCAGCGTGGTCTCCGGCCGGCTCGCGTACACCTTCGGTCTGGAGGGCCCGGCGGTCACCGTCGACACGGCGTGCTCGTCGTCGCTGGTGGCGCTGCACTGGGCGATCCAGGCGCTGCGCCAGGGCGAGTGCTCGCTCGCGCTCGCGGGCGGTGTGACGGTCATGTCCAGCCCCGGCGCGTACATCGAGTTCAGCCGTCAGCGCGGGCTGGCCCCCGACGGCCGCTGCAAGGCGTTCGCGGCGGGCGCGGACGGCACCGGCTGGGGCGAGGGCGTCGGCATGCTGCTCGTGGAGCGGCTGTCGGACGCCCGCCGCAACGGCCACCCCGTGCTGGCGCTCGTCCGTGGCTCCGCCATCAACCAGGACGGCGCGAGCAACGGCCTGACCGCGCCCAACGGCCCCGCCCAGCAGCGCGTCATCCGCCAGGCGCTGGCCGGTGCGGGCCTGTCCACCGCCGAGGTGGACGCGGTCGAGGCCCATGGCACCGGCACCCGGCTCGGCGACCCGATCGAGGCGCAGGCGCTGCTGGCCACCTACGGCCAGGAGCGGGACGCAGAGCGGCCGCTGTGGCTGGGCGCCATCAAGTCCAACATCGGCCACACCCAGGCCGCGGCCGGTGTCGCGGGTGTCATCAAGATGGTGCTGGCCATGCGGCACGGGGTGCTGCCGCGCACCCTGCACGTGGACGAGCCGTCGTCGCACGTGGACTGGTCGGCGGGCGCGGTGTCGCTGCTGACCGAGCAGGTGGAGTGGCCGGAGACCGGCCGTCCGCGCCGGGCCGGTGTCTCCTCGTTCGGCTTCAGCGGCACCAACGCCCATACGGTCCTGGAGCAGGCACCGGTCCACGACGAGACCGCCGGGGAAGCCGCACCGCGGCGCCCGCTGGTCCGGCCCGATGTGGTGGCCTGGCCGCTGTCGGCCAAGGGCGAGGACGCGCTGCGGGCCCAGGCCGAGCGGCTGCGCGCCCACCTCGAGACCGACACCGGGCTCGACGCGGTGGACGTGGCGTACTCGCTGGCCACCACCCGGTCCGCCCTGGAGCACCGCGCGGTGGTCCTCGGCCCGGACCGGGACCGGCTGCTCGCGGGCCTCACCGCCCTCGCGCGCGGCGAGTCCGCGGCACAGCTGGTCCGGGGCGTGCCCGCGGAGGGCCGCACCGCCGTGCTCTTCACCGGGCAGGGCAGCCAGCGGCTCGGCATGGGCCGTGAGCTGTACGAGGCCAGCCCCGTCTTCGCGGAGGCGCTGGACGCGGTCTGCGCCGAGCTGGACCGGCACCTGGAACGGCCGCTGTACGACGTGCTGTTCGGCGACGACAAGGAGCCGCTGGACCGGACCGGGTTCACCCAGCCCGCGCTGTTCGCCGTCGAGGTGGCGCTGTTCCGGCTGGCCGAGGCCGCCGGGCTGCGGCCGGACGTCCTGACCGGGCACTCCATCGGCGAGCTGGCCGCCGCACACGTGGCCGGGGTGCTGTCGCTGGCGGACGCCGCCACGCTGGTGGCCGCGCGCGGCCGGCTGATGCAGGAACTGCCCTCCGGTGGCGCGATGATCGCGCTGCAGGCGGCGGAGGACGAGGTCGAGCCGCTGCTCACCGAGCGTGTCGGCATCGCGGCGCTCAACGGGCCCACGTCGGTGGTCATCGCGGGCGACGAGGACGCGGCTGTCGCGGTCGCGGCGTCGTTCCGGGAGCGGGGCCGCAAGACCAAGCGGCTCACCGTGAGCCACGCGTTCCACTCCCCGCTGATGGACGGCATGCTCGCCGAGTTCCGTAAGGTCGCCGAGGGGCTGACCTACAACGCGCCGCGCATCCCGATCGTCTCCACCGTCACCGGACAGCGGATCTCCGACGAGCTGGGCATGGCCGCCGACTACTGGGTGCGCCACGTCCGCCACGCCGTCCGCTTCCTCGACGGCGTCCGGACGATGGAGGCCCAGGGCGTCACCACCTACGTCGAACTCGGCCCGGACGGGGTGCTGTCCGCCATGGCGCAGGACTGCGTCACCACCGGGGACGAGGGCGCCGAGCACGAGGGCGCCGAGGACGTGGCCTTCGTGCCCGTGCTGCGCGCCGGGCGCCCGGAGACCGAGACGCTGACCGGCGCCCTCGCCACGCTGCACGTCCGGGGCGCGGCCCTGGACTGGGAGGCGCTGTTCGCCGGAACCGGCGCCCGCCGCGTCGAGCTGCCCACGTACGCGTTCCAGCGGCGGCGGTACTGGCTCGGGGGCACCCCGCGGCACACGTCCGGCCAGGAGGCCACGGACCTCGACACGGCCGGCGCCCGGTTCTGGGAGGCGGTCGAGAGCGACGACCTCGCCTCGCTGTCGGACGCCGTGGGCATCGACGTGGACCAGCCGCTCAGCGCGCTGCTCCCGGCGCTGTCCGCGTGGCGGCGCCGCGAACGCGAGCGGTCCGCGCTCGACGGCTGGCGCTACCGCGTCACCTGGAAGCCGCTGGCGGAGCCCCGGCTCGCCGCCGCCCCCGGCCTCTGGCTGGTCGCCGAACCGGCCGGAGCCGCGGGCCACGCCGACACCGTGCGGCGCGTCGTGGCCGCGCTGGCCGACCGGGGCGCCGACATCCGGCGCATCGCTCCGGCCGACGGTGGCGACCTCGACCGGGACGCCCTGGCCGACCGGATCCGCCGGGCCGCGGCCGACGAGCCGGTGCACGGGGTGCTGTCGCTGCTCGCGCTGGACGAGCGTGCGCACCCCGACCACCCGGCCGTGCCCACCGGGCTGCTGCGCACCGGAGTGCTGGTGCAGGCGCTCGGGGACGCGGGCCTGGACGCCCCGCTGTGGTGCGCCACCACCGGCGCCGTCGCCACCGCCGCCTCGGAGCCGGTCGGCAGCGCCGCACAGGCGCAGATCTGGGGTCTGGGCCGGGTGGTCGCGCTGGAGCACCCCGAGCGCTGGGGCGGTCTGATCGACCTGCCCGCGACGCTCGACGAACGGGCCGCCGACCGCCTGGCCGGTGTGCTCGGCGGACACGGCGACGGCGACGAGGACCAGTTGGCGATCCGTACGGCCGGAGTCCTGGCCCGCCGCCTCGCCCACGCCGAGCGCACGCACGCCGAGGGCGCCTATGCCGAGCGCACGCAGACCGAGGGCGCGCACGCCGAGGGCACGCACACCAAGCGCGCCCATGCCGAGCGCGCCCATGCCGAGGGCACCCATGCCGAGGGCACCCCGGCCACCGGTGCGCCGTGGCGGCCGCGTGGCACGGTCCTGGTCACGGGGGGCACCGGCGCGCTGGGCGCCCATGTGGCCCGCTGGCTGGCGGAGAACGGCGCCGAGCATCTGGTGCTCACCAGCCGCCGTGGCCCCGACGCCCCCGACGCCACCGAGCTGCGCGACGAACTCGCCGCGTCCGGTGCCCAGGTGACCGTCGCCGCCTGCGATGTCACCGACCGGGACGCGGTGGCCGGGCTGCTGGCCCGGATCCGCGACGACCACCCGCGGCACCCGCTCACGGCGGTCGTGCACACGGCGGGCGCCGGGCAGTTCGCACCGCTCGCGGAGACCACCCCGGCCGATGTCGCCGATGTGGTGGCCGCCAAGGTGGCGGGCGCGACCCATCTGGACGCGCTGCTCGGCGACACCGAGCTGGACGCCTTCGTGCTCTTCTCCTCGATCGCCGCCGTGTGGGGCAGTGGCGGCCAGGGTGCCTACGCGGCCGGAAACGCGTTCCTCGACGCGCTGGCCGAACAGCGCCGGGCCCGCGGGCTCACCGCCACCTCCGTGGCCTGGGGCCCGTGGGCGGACGGCGGGCTCGTCGCCGACGACGCGGCGGCCGAACAACTGCGCCGCCGCGGCCTGCCGGCGATGGCCCCGCACTCCGCCATCGCCGCCCTCCAGCAGGCGCTGGACCGGGACGAGACCGCCGTGGCCGTGGCCGATGTCGACTGGGGCCGCTTCGCCCCCGTCTTCGCCGCGGCCCGCCCCCGTCCGCTCATCGCCGATCTGCCCGAGGTGCGTGCCGCCCTCGCGGCGGACCCGGCGGAGGGCGCGGACGGCGGCGGTTCGGCCGAGACACCGGCGGAGTCCCTGCGGCAGCGGCTCGCGGGGCTCACCGGGCCCGAGGCCGAGAAGGTCCTGCTCGACCTCGTCCGTACGGAGGTCGCCGCCGTCCTCGGACACGACGACACCACGGCCGTCCAGGCGGGCCGGGCCTTCAAGGAGCTGGGCTTCGACTCCCTCACCGCCGTCGAACTCCGCAACCGGCTCAACGCGGCCACCGGACTCCAGCTCACCGCCACCCTGGTCTTCGACCACCCGACGCCCAGCGCGCTCGCCGGTGTGCTGCGCGCCGACCTCCTCGGCGAGGACACCGCCCCCGGACTCCCCGTCCTCGCCGAAATCGACAAGCTGGAATTCACCCTTTCCAACGTCTCCGACGACGCGACGGAACGCGAGCGGGTCACCGCGCGCCTCGAAGCGCTGTTGCGGACCTGGAACGAGAACGAGAGCGCGGCGGGCGCCGACGGCGCCGACGACGATGAACTCGACCTCGACGCCGCCTCCGCCGAAGACATCTTCGACATCATCAACAATGAATTCGGAAGGTCCTGACGTGATGACCGCCCTCAATTCAACTGACCTCAGGAGGTGACGTTTCCGTGGCTAGCGCGAACGAAGAGAAGCTTCTCGACAATCTGAAGTGGATGACCACTGAGCTGCGCCGGGCCCGTCGCCGCCTGACCGAGGTGGAGGCGGACGCGCAGGAACCGATCGCCATTGTGGCGATGAGCTGCCGCTTCCCCGGTGGCGTCGGTTCACCCGAGGATCTGTGGCAACTGGTCGCGGAGGGCGGCGACGCCATTTCCGGATTCCCCGCCGACCGCGGCTGGGACACCGAGGGACTGGCCGATCCGGACCCCGACCGCAAGGGCACCTTCTACAACAGCGGCGGTGGATTCCTCGACGGCGCCGCCGAATTCGACCCCGGATTCTTCGGCATTTCGCCGCGCGAGGCGCTCGCCATGGACCCGCAGCAGCGGCTGCTGCTGGAAACGTCCTGGGAGGCGTTCGAGCGCGCGGGAATCGACCCGACGTCCGTCAAGGGCAGCCGCACCGGCGTTTATGTGGGCGCCTCGGCCATGGGCTACGGCTCCGATGTCCAGGGCGCGCCGGAGGAGCTGGAGGGCCTGCTGCTCACCGGTGGCGCCACCAGCGTGCTGTCCGGCCGTATCGCCTACACCTTCGGCCTCGAGGGCCCGGCCGCCACGATCGACACCGCGTGCTCGTCGTCGCTGGTCGCCCTGCACTGGGCGGCCCAGGCGCTGCGGCAGCGCGAATGCTCGCTGGCCCTCGTCGGCGGCGTCACCGTGATGCCCAACCCCGATGTCTTCGTGGAGTTCAGCCGCCAGCGCGGCCTCGCCCCCGACGGCCGCTGCAAGTCCTTCGCCGCGGCGGCGGACGGCACCGGCTGGTCCGAGGGCGTCGGCGTGCTGCTGGTCGAGCGGCTGTCGGACGCGCGGCGCAACGGCCACCAGGTGCTGGCCGTGGTACGCGGCAGCGCGGTGAACCAGGACGGCGCGTCGAACGGTCTGACCGCGCCGAACGGCCCGTCCCAGCGGCGCGTCATCCGCCAGGCCCTGGAGAACGCCCGGCTGTCCGCCGCCGAGATCGACGTCGTCGAGGCGCACGGCACGGGCACCACGCTGGGCGACCCCATCGAGGCGCAGGCGCTGCTCGCCACCTACGGCCAGGAGCGGCCCGAGGGGCGGCCGCTGTGGCTGGGCTCGCTCAAGTCCAACCTGGGCCACGCCCAGGCGGCGGCGGGCGTCGCGGGCGTCATCAAGATGGTCATGGCGATACGCCACGGCCTCATGCCCAAGACCCTCCACGTCGACCAGCCGTCCCCGACCGTGGACTGGACGGCGGGCGAGGTGTCCCTGCTGACCGAGGCCCGCCCTTGGGACGAGACCGGCAGGCCGCGCCGGGCCGGTATCTCGGCCTTCGGCGTGAGCGGCACCAACGCCCACACCATCCTGGAGCAGGCCCCCGAGCAGGAGGAGGCTCCGGAAGACTCTCCGGAGCCGGACGGGGACACCACCCCGGCCGCGAACGCCGCGCCGGTCACCGCCGCCGTGCTGCCGTGGCTCCTCTCCGCCAGGAACGCGGCGGCGCTGCGCGACAACGCCCGGCGCCTCGCTTCCCACCTCGACCGCGAACCCGCCCTCGGCACCGCCGATGTGGGCCACTCACTGGCCACCGGCCGGGCGGCCCTGGAGCGCCGCGCGGTGCTCGTCGGCGAGGACCGCGCCGGGCCGGCGGCGGGCCTGGAGGCGCTGGCGCGGGGTGAGTCCGCGCCGGGGCTGATCGAGGGCTCGGTGGTCGAGGGCGAGACGGCGTTCCTGTTCACGGGGCAGGGGAGTCAGCGGCTGGGGATGGGGCGTGAGCTGTACGCGTCCTATCCGGTGTTCGCGGAGGCGCTGGACGCGGTGTGCGCGGAGCTGGACGCGCACCTTGAGCGGCCGTTGCGGGATGTGTTGTTCGGGGAGGACGCCGAGGCGCTCGACCAGACGGGGTTCACGCAGCCCGCGTTGTTCGCGGTTGAGGTGGCGTTGTTCCGTCTCGTTGAGGCGTGGGGGTTGCGGCCCGACTATCTGTCGGGTCATTCGATCGGTGAGTTGGCTGCCGCGCATGTGGCGGGTGTGTTGTCGCTGGCGGACGCGGCGAAGTTGGTGGCGGCTCGTGGGCGGTTGATGCAGGAGCTTCCGGCGGGCGGCGCGATGGTCGCGGTGCAGGCGTCGGAGGACGAGGTGGCGCCGCTGCTCAACGAGCGCGTCTCGATAGCCGCCCTCAACGGCCCGGCCTCCGTGGTCATCGCCGGTGATGAGGACGCGGCGCTGGAGATCGCTTCCGGTTTCGAGGCGCAAGGCCGTAAGACCAAGCGGCTCACCGTGAGCCATGCGTTCCATTCGCCGCGTATGGACGGGATGCTGGAGGCGTTCCGTCAGGTGGCGCGGGGGCTGTCGTACGAGGCTCCGAAGATTCCGATCGTGTCGAATCTGACCGGTGGCGTGGTGTCCGCCGACGAGATCGCGACTCCCGACTTCTGGGTGCGCCACGTCCGAGAGGCCGTGCGCTTCCTCGATGGGGTGCGCACTCTCGAGGCCAAGGGTGTCTCCACGTTCATCGAGCTGGGCCCGGACGGTGTGCTCACCGCGATGGCGCAGGAGTGTGTGACCGGCTCCGCGTCGGACGCCGCGTTCATCTCGGCGCTGCGCAAGGACCGTCCCGAGGCCGAGGCGCTGACCACGGCCGTCGCCCGCGCCCATGTGCGCGGTGTGGCGGTGGACTGGGCGGGATACTTCGCCGGTAGGGACGCCCACCACGTTGACCTGCCGACGTACGCCTTCCAGCATGAGCGGTTCTGGCTGGAGCCGGGCGTGGCCTCCGTGGGCGATGTGGCCTCGGTGGGCCTGGAGCTGGCGGGGCATCCGCTGCTCGGCGCCGCCGTGCCGCTCGCGGAGACCGATGGGTTGGTGTTCACGGGACGGCTGGGTGTGGATACGCATCCATGGCTGGCCGACCATGTGGTGCGGGGCGCGGTGGTGCTGCCCGGCACGGCGTTCGTGGAGCTTGCCGTTCGCGCCGGTGACCAGGTCGGCTGCGATCTGCTCGACGAGCTGACCCTGCACGCCCCGCTGGTGCTGCCCGAACGCGGTGGCGTCCGGCTGCAGCTCACCGTCGGCGCGCCCGATGGCGCCGGACGGCGGTCGCTGACCGTACTGTCCCGCGCGGAGGACGCCCCGGCCGAGGAGCCGTGGACGCGACACGCCGACGGTGTGCTCGCCACAGGCGCGCCCCGCCCGTCCTTCGCGCTGACCGCGTGGCCGCCGCAGGGCGCCGAGGCGGCCCGTACCGAGGAGCTGTACGCGGCGCTCGCGGACGGCGGGCTGCGGTACGGCCCGGTGTTCCAGGGGCTCACGGCCGCGTGGCGGCGCGGGGACGAACTCTTCGCCGAGGTCCGGCTGGACGAGTCCGCCGCGCCGGACGCGCAGGCGTACGGCCTGCACCCGGCGCTGCTCGACTCGGCGCTGCACGCGCTCGGCCTGGACGGCCTGGGCGACGGCGACGTCGACGGTGACGGCCAGGGGCGGCTGCCGTTCGCCTGGAGCGGCGTGTCGCTGTACGCGAGCGGCGCCTCGGCACTGCGGGTACGGCTGGAGCTGCGCGGCTCGGACGGTGTCCGGCTGGAGATCGCGGACCCGGCCGGTGCGCCGGTCGCGGCCGTGGACTCGCTGGTCCTGCGCGCCGTTTCGGCGGAGCAGGTGCGGGCCGCGCGGGCGGCGTACCACGAGTCGCTGTTCCGCGTGGAGTGGACCGAACTCCCGGCCGGGGCGGGCGCCTCCACGGGCAGCCGGTGGGCGGTGCTCGGCGCGGACGCGCTCGGGTTGGGTGCCACGGCATACGCGGACCTCGCGGAGCTGGGCGAGGCCGTCGATTCCGGAACGGCGCTGCCGGAGTACGTAGTGGTGTGCCCGGCACTTGAACGCCCAGGTGCGGCAATTCAAGCCCGTCCGGCGCTTGAGGACACGCCCGAAGGGCGTACCCACCCGCACGCGGACGGCGCGGCACTCGAATGCCCGGATGCGGCATCTCCAGCCCGTCCGGCGCTTGAGGACCGGGGTCAAGGGGCGGAGCCCATTGTTTCGGGAAGGGGCGGGGTGGGGGAAAGCCCCTCGCCCGCCACCACGGCGCATCAGGCCACCACCCAGGTGCTGGGGCTGCTCCAGCAGTGGCTGGCCGACGACCGCTTCACGGACTCACGTCTGGTCCTGCTGACCTCGGGGGCTGTGGCCACCGGGGCCGGTGAGCCGGTGACGGATCCGGCGGGCGCCGCCGTACAAGGACTGGTGCGCTCCGCGCAGGCCGAGAACCCGGACCGCTTCGTCCTCCTCGACATCGACGGACAGGACGCGTCGCTCGCGGCGCTTCCGGCCGCGCTGGCGGCGGGCGAGGAGCAGCTGGCCGTCCGTGCGGGCGTGGCCCGTATCCCACGGCTGGCCAGGGTGCCGGTCGCGGAAGAGACGACCACCGGGAACACCTTCGGCCCCGAGGGCACGGTGCTGGTGACCGGCGCGTCCGGTTCGCTGGGCGGGCTGGTGGCGCGGCATCTGGTGGCCGAGCGTGGCGTACGGCAGTTGCTGCTGGTGAGCCGTCGTGGCGACCAGGCCCCGGGTGCGGCCGAACTGGCCGCTGAATTGGGCGAGTTGGGTGCTGAGGTGCGCTGGGCGGCGTGTGATGTGGCGGACCGGGACGCGCTCGCCGCGACCCTCGCCGCCGTCCCCGCCGAGCACCCGCTGACAGCGGTCGTGCACACCGCGGGCGTGCTGGACGACGGTGTGATCGGCTCGCTCACCCCCGAGCGCGTCGACCACGTCATGCGCCCGAAGGTGGACGCGGCCTGGAACCTCCACGAGCTGACCCGCGAGCTGGACCTGACCGCCTTCGTGCTGTTCTCCTCCGCCTCGGGCGTGTTCGGCACCCCTGGCCAGGGCAACTACGCGGCGGCCAACGCCTTCCTCGACGCCCTGGCCGCGCACCGCCGCGCCGAGGGCCTGCCCGCCGTCTCCATGGCCTGGGGCCCCTGGGCGGGCGCCGGGATGGCCGGTGGCCTGGGCGAGGCAGACATCAGCCGGATGCGGCGGGCCGGACTGCCGCCGCTGTCCCCGGCGGAGGGCCTGGCGCTCCTGGACGCCGCGCTCACCACGGACGAGGTGGCACCGGTCCCGATGCGCGTGGACGCCGTGGCGCTGCGCGCCCAGGCCGCGGCGGGGGCGCTCGCGCCGCTGCTGCGCGGGCTGGTGCGGGTCCCGGTGCGCCGCGCGGTGGACACCGCCGCGGGCGGCGGTTCCGCGCTGGCGGAGCGGCTGGCCGGGCTGAGCGCGGCCGAGCGGGACCGGCTGCTGCTTGACCTGGTCCGTACGCAGGTGGCGGCCGTCCTCGGCTACGCGGGCCCGCAGGCCGTCGAGGAGGGCCGGGCGTTCAAGGACCTGGGCTTCGACTCCCTGACCGCCGTCGAGCTGCGCAACCTGCTGCGCGAGGCCACCGGGCTGCGACTGCCGCCGACGCTCGTCTTCGACTACCCCACCTCGACCGCCCTGGCGGGCCATCTGCGCCAGGAGATCGTCGGGGACCCGGCCGACGGAAAAGTCCCCGACCGGGTGATCAGCGCGGTGGACCGCGACGACCCGATCGCGATCGTCGCGATGAGCTGCCGCTTCCCCGGCGGGGTGCACTCGCCCGAGGAGCTGTGGCAGTTGCTGGTGGCCGGTGACGACGCCATCACCCCGTTCCCCGCCGACCGCGGCTGGGACCTCGCCACCCTCTACAGCGACGACCCCGACCTCGAGGGCACCAGCTACACCCGCGAGGGCGGCTTCCTGCACGACGTGGCCGACTTCGACGCCCCGTTCTTCGGCATCTCGCCGCGCGAGGCGCTCGCGATGGATCCGCAGCAGCGGCTGCTGCTGGAGACGTCGTGGGAGGCGTTCGAGCGGGCCGGGATCGACCCGGCCGCGCTGCGCGGCAGCCGTACCGGCGTCTACATCGGCTCCAACGACCAGGACTACCTGACCCTGTGGCTGAACGAGCCGCAGGGCCTCGAAGGCCACCTCGGCACCGGCAACTCCTCCAGCGTGGCCTCCGGCCGCCTCTCCTACGCCTTCGGGCTGGAAGGCCCGGCGGTCACCGTCGACACCGCCTGCTCGTCCTCGGTGGTGGCGCTGCACCTGGCCGCGCAGGCGCTGCGCAACGGCGAATGCTCGCTCGCGCTGGCCGGTGCCGTCACGGTCATGTCCACCCCGGGCGCCTTCCTGGAGTTCAGCCGGCAGCGCGGACTGGCCGCCGACGGCCGGATCAAGGCGTTCTCCGGTGACGCGGACGGCACCAACTGGTCCGAGGGCGTGGGCCTGTTCCTGGTGGAGCGGCTCTCCGACGCCCGCAGGAACGGCCATCCGGTGCTCGCCGTGCTGCGCTCCACCGCCATCAACCAGGACGGCGCGTCCAACGGCCTGACGGCGCCGAACGGCCCGTCCCAGCAGCGCGTCATCCGGCAGGCCCTCGCCAACGCCGGTCTTTCGGCCACGGACATCGACGTCGTGGAGGCCCACGGCACCGGTACGACGCTCGGCGACCCGATCGAGGCCCAGGCGCTGCTCGCCACCTACGGCCAGGACCGGCCCGAGGACCGCCCGCTGTGGCTGGGCTCGGTGAAGTCCAACATCGGCCACACCCAGGCCGTGGCGGGCGCCGCCGGCATCATGAAGATGGTCATGTCGATGCGGCACGGTGTGCTGCCGCGGACCCTGCACGTCAGCGAGCCGACCCCGCATGTCGACTGGACCGCGGGTGACATCGAGCTGCTGACCGAGGCCCGGCCCTGGCCGGAGACCGGCCGTCCGCGCCGCGCGGGCGTGTCGTCGTTCGGCTTCAGCGGCACCAACTCGCACGCCATCATCGAGCAGGCCCCGGCCATGGACCAGGCCCCGGCCATGGACGCGGCCTTCGCGCCCGCACCGGAGCGGCCCCTGCCCGTCCTCGCCTGGCCGGTCTCGGGCCGTACCGAGGACGCGCTACGGGCCCAGGCCGCACGGCTGCGGCCCGCCGTGGCCGCCGGGGCCGACGCTCCGCGCCCGCTCGACCTCGCGTACTCCCTGGCCACCTCGCGTGCCGCCCTGGAACACCGGGCCGTGCTGCTCGGCCGGGACGGCGACCTCCTCGGCGACCAGCTCGCGGCGCTGGCCGAGGGGCGCGGTGCGGCGGGGCTCGTCGAGGGCCCGGTGGCCGGTGGCAAGCTGGCGTTCCTGTTCACGGGGCAGGGGAGCCAGCGGCTGGGGATGGGCCGTGAGCTGTACGACGCCTACCCGGTGTTCGCGACGGCTCTGGACGCGGTGTGCGATGAGCTGGACGCACATCTCGAACGGCCCTTGAAGGGCGTCCTGTTCGGGGACGACGTCGAGGCGCTGGACCAGACCGGGTTCACTCAGCCCGCGTTGTTCGCCGTCGAAGTGGCGCTGTTCCGGCTGGTCGAGGCGTGGGGTCTGAAGGCGGACTTCCTGTCCGGCCACTCCATTGGTGAGCTGGCCGCCGCGCATGTGGCCGGTGTGCTCTCGCTCGCCGACGCGTGCACGCTGGTGGCGGCGCGTGGCCGTCTGATGCAGGAGCTTCCGGCCGGTGGCGCGATGATCGCCGTCCAGGCGTCCGAGGACGAGGTGGCGCCGCTGCTCAACGAGCGTGTCTCGATCGCCGCGCTCAACGGGCCGACGTCGGTGGTCATCGCCGGTGACGAGGACGCGGCGGCTGAGATCGCTTCCGGTTTCGAGGCGCAGGGTCGTAAGACCAAGCGGCTCACCGTGAGCCACGCGTTCCACTCGCCGCGTATGGACGGCATGTTGGACGCGTTCCGCGAGGTCGCACAGGGACTCACCTACGAATCCCCGCGCATCCCGATCGTCTCCAACCTCACCGGCGAGCTGGTCTCCGCCGAGGAGATCACCAGCCCCGACTTCTGGGTGCGCCACGTCCGCGAGGCGGTCCGCTTCCTCGACGGTGTCCGCGCTCTCGAAGCCCAGGGTGTCACCACGTACGTCGAGCTGGGCCCCGACGGAGTCCTCACCGCCATGGCCCAGGAGTGTGTGACCGGCGAGGACGCCGCCTTCGCGGCCGCGCTGCGCAAGGACCGCCCCGAGGCCGAGACCGTCACCACCGCGCTCGCCCAGGCGTATGTCCGGGGCGCCGAGGTGGACTGGGCCGGGTACTTCGCCGGGACCGGCGCTCACCGCGTCGACCTGCCGACGTACGCGTTCCAGCGCCGCCGCTACTGGCCGGACACCGCCCCGGAGGCCGGGATCCCGGCCGAGGGTGCCGTGGACGCGGTGGACGCGCGGTTCTGGGAGGCCGTGGAGCGCGAGGACTGGGAGTCGCTCGCCGGTGAGCTGCGGGTCGAGGGCGACCAGCCGCTCAGCGCGGTGCTGCCCGCCCTGTCGTCGTGGCGCCGCGCCCAGCGCGAGCGGTCCGCCGCCGACGGCCACCTCTACAACGTGATGTGGAAGCCGCGTCAACAAGGCGGCCCGTCGGGCTCCCCGGCCCCGTCCGGCACCTGGCTGACCGTCGTCCCGGCGAGCCACGCCGACGACCCGCGGATCACCGCCGTGGCCGACGATCTGACCCGCCGCGGCGTGCGGGTCGTCACGCTGGAACTGGACGCCGCCGACACCGACCCCGCCGCCGTGGCCGACCGCCTCGCCGCGGCGTCGGCCGACGGCCCGGTGGCCGGGGTGCTGTCCCTGCTGGCGCTGGACGAGCGGCCGCACCTGGAGCATCCGGCGGTGCCGGTCGGCCTCGCGCTGACCGGTGCGCTGGCCGAGGCGCTGGCGCTGCGGGGCGACGACGCCCCGGCGCGGCTGTGGTGCGCCACCCGGGGCGCGGTCTCGACCGGCGGCGCCGACCGGCTGGACAGTGCCACCCAGGCCCAGGTCTGGGGCTACGGCCGGGTGGTCGCCCTGGAGCAGCCCGAGCGCTGGGGCGGTCTGGTGGACCTGCCGGAGACCGTGGACGAGCGGGCGCTGGACCGGCTCGCGGCCGTACTCGCCGGATCGGACGACGAGGATCAGGTGGCGATCCGCGCCACCGGGGTCTTCGTACGCCGTCTCGTCCCGGCCCCGCGCACCGCGGCCACCGCGGCGGCCGAGCCCTGGACGCCGCGCGGCACCGTGCTGGTGACCGGTGGCACGGGCGCCCTGGGGCGGCATGTGGCCCGCTGGCTGGCGGACCACGGCGCGGAGCGGCTGGTGCTGCTCAGCCGCCGTGGCCCCGACGCGCCGGGCGCGGCCGGGATCGTGGCCGAACTGTCCGGCACCGACACCGTCGTGACCGTCGAGGCGTGCGATGTGGCCGACCGCCACGCGCTCGCCGCGCTGGTGGAGAAGCTGGCGGCCAACGGCACGCCGGTCCGGGCCGTGGTGCACTCGGCCGGGATCTCCCAGGAGCCCGGCACCGGTACCGAACTCCCCGAGTTCGCCCGGATCGTGGCGGCCAAGACGACCGGCGCGGTCCACCTCGACGCCCTCTTCGACGGCGACACCGAGTTGGACGCCTTCGTGCTCTTCTCCTCGATCGCCGGAGTGTGGGGCAGTGGCGGCCAGGGCGCCTACGCGGCCGGAAACGCGTTCCTCGACGCGCTGGCCGAACAGCGCCGGGCCCGTGGCCTGCCCGCCACCTCGGTGGCCTGGGGCCCGTGGGCGGAGGGCGGCATGGCCGCCGAGGGCGACGCCGAGGAGCAGCTGCGCCGCCGTGGACTGCCGCCCATGGCACCGGAGCTGAACATGGTGGCCTTCCAGCGGGTGCTCTCCCGCGAGGAGACCGCCGTGACGGTGGCCGATGTCGACTGGGAGCGTTTCGCCCCGGCCTTCACCGCCGCCCGCCCCCGCCCGCTGATCGACGATCTGCCGCAGGTGGCCAAGGCCCTGCGCGGCGGCGGCGACGGCGAGCCGGCGGACAAGGCGGCGGCCGACGGCGCGTCGGGCCTGCGCGAGCGGCTCGCCGGGCTGTCCGCGGCCGAGCGCGAGGACGCGGTGCTCGAGCTGGTCCGCACCCATGTGGCCAGCGCCCTCGGCCACGCCTCCGCCGACGAGGTCGAGGCCGGGCGCGCCTTCAACGAGCTGGGCTTCGACTCGCTCACCGCGGTCGAACTGCGCACCCGGCTCGGCGCGGCCACCGGCCTCAAGCTGCCCGTGAGTCTGGTCTACGACTACCCGACACCGGCCGCGCTCGCCGAGCACCTGCGGACCGAACTGGTCCCGGACGGACCGGGCCACGGCCCCGGCCACGCCCTGCCCGATGTGGACCTCGATCCGCAGGACGCCGAGCTGCGCCGCACCCTGGCCACCATCCCGATGAGCCGGATCCGGGAGGCCGGGCTGCTGGACACGCTGCTCAGGCTGGCCGATCCACAAGCCGCCACTTCCGACCCCAGCGGCGCCGAGGACGAGGCGGAGTCCATCGACGAGATGGACGTCCAGCACCTCATCGACATGGCGCTCGACCTCGACAGCCTCGACGGCAACGATTCCTGACGCGGGCCCAAGCACGGAGTACACGATGACAACCCCCAACGAAAAGCTCGTTGACGCGCTGCGGGCCTCGCTGAAGGAAACCGAGCGGCTGCGGAAACAGAACCAGCAGCTCACCGACGCCTCCCGGGAACCGATCGCGATCGTCGGCATGAGCTGCCGGTTCCCCGGCGGCGTCGGCAGCCCCGAGGAGCTGTGGCGGCTCGTGGCGGACGGCCGGGACGCCATCTCCGGCTTCCCCGACGACCGCGGCTGGGACATCGAGGCGCTGTACGACCCGGACCCGGAGCGCGAGGGCACGTTCTACGCCCGCGGGGGCGGCTTCCTGTACGACGCCGACCGGTTCGACCCGGGCTTCTTCGGGATTTCGCCGCGCGAGGCGCTGGCGATGGATCCGCAGCAGCGGCTGCTGCTGGAGACGTCGTGGGAGGCGTTCGAGCGGGCCGGGATCGACCCGGCGGCGGTGCGGGGTTCGCGCACCGGTGTGTTCGTCGGCGCGTCCACGCAGGCGTACGGGGCGGGGGAGTACGACCTGCCGGAGGGTGTCGAGGGCCATCTGCTCACCGGCACCGCCTCCAGCGTCGCGTCCGGGCGGCTCTCCTACGCCTTCGGTCTCGAGGGTCCGGCGGCCACCATCGACACCGCCTGTTCGTCGTCCTCGGTCGCGCTGCACCTGGCGGTCCAGGCGCTGCGGCAGAGCGAGTGCTCGCTCGCGGTGGCGGCGGGCGCGACCGTGCTGTCCTCCCCGGACGTGTTCGTGGAGTTCAGCCGTCAGCGCGGACTCTCCGCCGACGGCCGCTGCAAGTCCTTCGCGGCCTCGGCGGACGGCACGGGCTGGTCCGAGGGTGTCGCCGTGCTGCTGGTCGAGCGGCTGTCGGACGCGCGCAGGAACGGCCACCCGGTGCTGGCGGTGGTGCGCGGCTCGGCGGTCAACCAGGACGGCGCGTCCAACGGTCTGACGGCGCCGAACGGCCCGTCGCAGCGGCGTGTCATCCGGCAGGCCCTGGAGAACGCCCGGCTCTCCGCCGCCGACGTGGACGCGGTGGAGGCACACGGCACGGGCACGACGCTCGGCGACCCCATCGAGGCCCAGGCGCTGCTGGCCACGTACGGCAAGGAGCGGCCCGAGGGCCGGCCGCTGTGGCTCGGTTCGCTGAAGTCGAACGTCGGCCACACCCAGAACGTCGCCGGTATCGGCGGCGTCATCAAGATGGTCATGGCGATGCGGCACGGGGTGCTGCCGCGGACGCTGCACGTGGACGAGCCCACCCCGCATGTCGACTGGTCGGCGGGCGAGGTGTCCCTGCTGACCGAGGCGCGGCCGTGGCCCGAGACCGGCCGGCCGCGCCGGGCGGGTGTGTCGTCGTTCGGTGTGAGCGGCACGAATGTGCACACCATCATCGAGCAGGCGCCGGAGGCGGAGGCCGCGGAGGTCGCGGAGGCGCCTTCGGGTGCTGTGGTGACGCCGTCGGTGCTGCCGTGGGTGCTGTCGGGTCGGGGTGCGGCCGCGCTGCGTGCTCAGGCGGAGCGGCTGGTGGCGCATGTGGAGGGGCGCGACGAACTGCGGCCGGTGGATGTGGGGTTCTCGCTGGCGACCGGGCGGTCGGCCTTTGAGCACCGTGCGGTGGTGGTGGCCGAGGGCCGGGATGGGCTGCTGGCCGGTTTGGGCGCGCTGGCGCGGGGTGAGTCCGCGCCGGGGCTGGTCGAGGGCTCGGTGGCCGGTGGCAAGGTGGCGTTCCTGTTCACGGGGCAGGGGAGCCAGCGGCTGGGGATGGGGCGTGAGCTCTACCAGGCGTATCCGGTCTTCGCCGAAGCTCTGGACGCGGTGTGCGCGGAGCTGGACGCGCACCTTGAGCGGCCGCTGCGGGATGTGTTGTTCGGGGAGGACGCCGAGGCGCTCGACCAGACCGGGTTCACTCAGCCCGCGCTGTTCGCGGTTGAGGTGGCGTTGTTCCGGCTGGTGGAGGCGTGGGGGTTGCGGCCCGACTATCTGTCGGGGCATTCGATCGGTGAGTTGGCCGCCGCACATGTGGCGGGTGTGTTGTCGCTGGCGGATGCGGCGAAGTTGGTCGCGGCGCGTGGGCGGTTGATGCAGGAGCTTCCGGCCGGTGGCGCGATGATCGCCATCCAGGCGTCCGAGGACGAGGTGGCGCCGCTGCTGACCGAGCGCGTGTCGATTGCCGCGCTCAACGGGCCGTCGTCGGTGGTCATCGCGGGTGATGAGGACGCGGCGGCTGAGATCGCGGCTGGTTTCGAGGCGCGGGGTCGTAAGACCAAGCGCCTTACGGTCAGCCACGCCTTCCATTCCCCCCGTATGGACGACATGTTGGAGGCGTTCCGCGAGGTCGCGGAGGGGCTGACGTACGAGGCCCCGCGCATTCCGATCGTCTCGAACCTCACCGGCGCCGTCGTCTCCGCCGACGAGATCGCGACCGCCGACTTCTGGGTCCGTCACGTCCGCGAGGCCGTGCGCTTCCTCGATGGCGTACGGACCCTCGAGGCGCAGAACGTCTCCACGTTCATCGAGCTGGGACCGGACGGTGTCCTCACCGCCATGGCCCAGGACTGCGTGACCGGCTCCGCGTCCGACGCCGCGTTCATCTCCGCGCTGCGGAAGGACCGTCCCGAGGCGGAGGCGCTGACCACGGCCGTCGCCCGCGCCCATGTGCGCGGTGTGGCGCCGGACTGGGCCGCGTACTTCGCCGGGACCGGCGCCCAACGCGTCGATCTGCCGACGTACGCCTTCCAGCGCGAGCGGTTCTGGCTGGAGCCGGGTGCGGCCTCCGTGGGCGATGTGGCGTCCGTGGGGCTGGAGTTGGCGGGGCATCCGCTGCTGGGCGCCGCGGTGCCGCTGGCGGAGTCCGATGGGCTGGTGTTCACGGGACGGCTGGGTCTCGACACCCATCCGTGGCTGGCCGAGCACACGGTCCGGGACGCGGTGGTGGTGCCGGGCTCGGCGTTCGTCGAGCTTGCCGTCCGGGCCGGTGACCAGCTCGGCTGTGACCTCCTCGACGAGCTGACCCCGCACACCCCGCTGGTGCTGCCCGTACGCGGTGGCATCCGGCTGCAGGTCACGGTCGGCGCGCCGGACGACGCCGGGCACCGCTCGTTCACCGTCTCCTCCCGTGCGGAGGACGCCGCCGCCGACACCGCGTGGGTGCGCAACGCGAGCGGTGTGCTCGCCTCCGGCGCCCCCGGCCCGTCGTTCGACCTGGCCGAGTGGCCGCCGACCGCCGCCGAGGCCATCGAGCCCGCGACGCTCTACGCCCGACTGGCCGAGGACGGGCTGCGGTACGGCCCGGCGTTCCAGGGACTCACGGCCGCCTGGCGGCGCGGGGACGAACTCTTCGCCGAGGTCCGGCTGGACGACGACACCAAGCCCGGCGCCGAGGAGTTCGCCGTCCACCCGGCGCTGCTGGACGCCGCACTGCACGTCCTTCACGGCCGCGACGGCGCCCGGCTGACCGACGGCTGGCAGGGCGTCTCCCTGTACGCGGAGGGCGCGTCCGCGCTGCGGGTACGGATCGCACCCGCCGGAGCCGACACGGTGTCCCTGGCGCTCGCCGACGCCACGGGCGAGCCGGTCGCCGCCGTGGACGGCCTGCGTCGCCGTCCGCTCCCGGACCACCTCACGGGTGACGTGGACGTGGCGCGGCAGAGCCTGTTCCGGCTGGACTGGGTGGCCCCGCAGACCGCCTCCGCCGGTCCGGACGCCGCCGCGCGCCGTATCGTCCTGGGCGAGGACCCGTTCGGGCTGGTCGCGGCCGGAGTGGCCGCCGACTCCGCCCCCGACCTGGCCGCGCTGGGCGCGTCCGTCGAGGCGGGCGACACCGCCGCCCCGGAATTGGTCCTCGCGTCCTTCGCGCCCATATCCGGCGACGCGGACGAGAACGTGGCCGAGGCCGCGCACCGGGAGGCGCGGCGTGCGCTGGCCCTGGTGCAGGGCTGGCTGGCCGATGAGCGGTTCGGCGCGTCCCAGCTGGTGCTCGTCACCCGGGGCGCGATGGCCACCGACGCCGAGGAGGGCGTCACCGACCTGGCGCACGCGCCCCTGTGGGGTCTGGTGCGCTCCGCCGAGACCGAGAACCCGGGCCGTTTCGTCCTCGTGGACGTAAACGAGACCGCTGAAGCCGCGGGGACGGCTGAAGCCGCGGGGACGGCTGAAGCCGCCGGGACCGCCGAGGCCACTGGCATCGCTGGGCCCACTGGCGCCGCTGGGTCCGCCGAGGCGGCTGGCATCGCCGGGACCGCCGGGACCGCCGGGACCGCTGGCGCCGCCGAGGTCGCCGACACCTTCGCCGACGTGCTCTCCGACGCTCTGGCCACCGGCGAGCCTGAGCTCGCCCTGCGCGCGGGCCGGGCCCTCGTGCCCCGGCTGGCCCGCGCCACGACCCCGGCGCCGACCTCGACCCCGGACTCGGCCTCGGGCTCGAACAACAACTCCGTTGCCGACGCCCCCGCGTTCGACGCGGACGGCACCGTGCTCATCACCGGCGGTACCGGCGCCCTGGGCCGACTGCTCGCCCGCCACCTCGTGGCCGAGCACGGCGTACGTCACCTGCTGCTGACCAGCCGCCGTGGCGCGGCCGCCGACGGCGCCGCCGAGCTGGCCGCCGAACTCCGTACGCGGGGCGCCGAGGTCACCCTTGCCGCCTGCGACGCCGCGGACCGCGACGCGCTCGCCGCGACCCTGGCCGCCGTCCCGGCCGAGCATCCGCTGAGGGCCGTCGTGCACACCGCCGGTGTGCTGGACGACGGCACGGCCGCCGCCCTGACGCCCGAGCAGCTGGAGCGGGTGCTGCGTCCGAAGGTGGACGCGGCGTGGAATCTGCACGAGCTGACCCGCGACCTCGACCTGTCGGCATTCGTGCTGTTCTCCGCCATCGCGGGCACGCTGGGTGGTGCGGGCCAGGCCAACTACGCCGCGGCCAACGTCTTCCTCGACGCGCTCGCCGCACACCGCCACGCCACGGGTCTGCCCGCCACCTCGCTGGTGTGGGGCCTGTGGGCCCAGTCGGGCGGGATCACCGGCGGTCTGACCGAGACCGATCTGCTGCGGTTGGCCCGCAGCGGCATGGGCGCCCTCACCGACGACGAGGGCATGGCGCTCTTCGACGCCGCCCGCCGCACCGGCCGTACCCTGCTGATCCCGGCCCGCCTCGACCTCGCCGCGCTGCGCTCCGCCGCCGGATCCGGCCCGGTCCCGGCGCTGCTGCGCGGGCTGATCCGGACCACCGGCCGGCGCACCGCCGCGGGCGCGCTCGCCGCCGGTTCGTCCCTGGCCGAGCGGCTGCGCGCGCTCTCCCCGAACGAGCGCCGCCGGACGCTGCTGGACCTCGTACGCGGCCATGTGGCCACGGCCCTCGGCCACGCCTCCGCCGACGCCGTCGAGGCGCGCCGGGCCTTCAAGGAGCTGGGCTTCGACTCGCTCACCGCCGTCGAACTGCGCAACCGGCTCTCCGCCGCCACCGGGCTCAAGCTGCCCACCACGATCGTCTTCGACCACCCCAACCCCACCGTCCTCGCCGACCATCTGCGCGCCGAACTCCTCGGCCCGGACGAGAACGAGGCCGGGGCCGGGGCCGAACAGGCGGACCCGGCACTCGCCGCCACCGTCGCCACCGCCGCCTCCCTCGCCGACGACCCGATCGCCATCGTCGCGATGGGCTGCCGCTACCCCGGCGACGTCCGCTCGCCCGAGGACCTGTGGCAGCTCGTGGCCACGGGCTCGGACGCCATCACCGGATTCCCCGTCAACCGCAACTGGGAGAGCCAGTGGGCGGCGGACGGCGACGAGGCCGACGCGGGCCCGTCCGACTACGCCCGCGCCGGTGGCTTCCTGCACGAAGCGGACCTCTTCGACGCGGCCTTCTTCGGCATCTCGCCGCGTGAGGCCCTCGCGATGGACCCGCAGCAGCGGCTGCTGCTGGAGACGTCCTGGGAGGTCTTCGAGCGCGCCGGGATCGACCCGGACTCGATACGCGGCCGCTCGGTCGGCGTGTTCGTGGGCGCGGCCTACAGCGGCTACGACGCGGGTCTGGAGCAGGCCGGTTCGGAGGTCGCGGGCCATGTGATGACGGGCAACGCGGGCAGCGTCATGTCCGGCCGTATCGCCTACGCCCTCGGTCTGGAGGGCCCGGCGGTCACCGTCGACACGGCGTGCTCGTCGTCGCTCGTGGCGCTGCACTGGGCGATCCAGGCGCTGCGCCAGGGCGAGTGCACGATGGCGCTCGCGGGCGGTGTCACGGTGATGACGACGCCCGGCCACTTCACCGAGTTCAGCCGCCAGGGCGGCCTCGCCGCCGACGGCCGCTGCAAGGCGTTCGCGGCCGGGGCGGACGGCACCGGCTGGGGCGAGGGCGTCGGCATGCTGCTCGTGGAGCGGCTGTCGGACGCCCGGCGCAACGGCCACCAGGTGCTGGCCGTGGTACGCGGCTCGGCCGTCAACCAGGACGGCGCGAGCAACGGCCTGACCGCGCCGAACGGCCCGTCCCAGCAGCGCGTCATCCGCAAGGCGCTCACCAGCGCCGGGCTGACCAGCGGCGATGTGGACGTGGTCGAGGCCCACGGCACGGGCACGACGCTGGGCGACCCGATCGAGGCGCAGGCGCTGCTCGCCACGTACGGCCAGGAGCGCGCCCCGGAGCAGCCGCTGTGGCTGGGCTCCATCAAGTCCAACATCGGCCACGCCCAGGCGGCGGCCGGTGTCGCCGGAATCATCAAGATGGTGATGGCGATGCGGCACGGTGTGCTGCCGCGGACGCTGCACGTGGACGAGCCGTCGCCGCATGTCGACTGGACGTCCGGTGACATCGCGCTGCTGACGGAGCGGATGGCGTGGCCGGAGACCGGCCGCGCGCGCCGGGCCGCGGTGTCGTCGTTCGGCATCAGCGGCACCAACGCGCACACCATCATCGAGCAGGCCCCGGCCGTCGCCGCCGAGCCGGTGGCGAGCGACGCCGAGCAGGACGGCTCCGGTGTGGTGCTGCCGTACGCGCTCTCGGCCAAGGGCGCTGACGCCCTGCACGCCCAGGCCGAGCGGCTGTACGCCCATCTGACCGCACAGCCCGCCCTCGAACCGGCCGACATCGCCCACACCCTGGCCACCGGCCGTGCCGCGCTCGACCACCGCGCGGTGCTGGTCGCGGACGGCAGGGACAACCTGCTGGCCGGTCTCGACGCGCTGGCGCGGGGTGAGTCCGCGCCGGGGCTGGTCGAGGGCTCGGTCGCGGAGGGCGAGACGGCGTTCCTGTTCACGGGGCAGGGGAGTCAGCGGCTGGGGATGGGGCGTGAGCTGTACGCGTCCTATCCGGTGTTCGCGGAGGCGTTGGACGCGGTCTGCGATGAGTTGGACGGGCACCTTGAGCGGCCGTTGAAGACGGTGCTGTTCGGGGAGGACGTCGAGGCGCTGGACCGGACGGGGTTCACTCAGCCCGCGTTGTTCGCGGTCGAGGTGGCGTTGTTCCGGCTCGTCGAGGCGTGGGGGCTGACACCGGACTATCTGTCGGGTCATTCGATCGGTGAGCTGGCCGCCGCGCATGTGGCGGGTGTGCTCTCGCTCTCGGACGCGGCGAAGCTGGTGGCGGCGCGTGGGCGGTTGATGCAGGAGCTTCCGGCCGGTGGCGCGATGATCGCGGTGCAGGCGTCGGAGGACGAGGTGCTGCCGCTGCTCAACGAGCGCGTCAGCATCGCCGCGCTCAACGGGCCCACCTCCATCGTCATCGCGGGTGATGAGGACGCGGCCGTGGAGCTCGCGGCGGGCTTCGAGGCGCAGGGTCGGAAGACCAAGCGGCTCACGGTCAGCCACGCGTTCCACTCGCCCCGCATGGACGGCATGTTGGACGCGTTCCGAGAGGTTGCGGAGGGGCTTGGGTACGAGGCCCCGCGCATCCCGATCGTCTCCAACCTCACCGGCACCGTGGTCTCCGCCGAGGAGATCGCGACCGCCGACTTCTGGGTGCGCCACGTCCGTGAGGCCGTCCGTTTCCTCGACGGCATCCGGACCCTCGAGGCCCAGGGCGTCACCACCTTCATCGAGCTCGGCCCCGACGGTGTCCTCACCGCCATGGCCCAGGAGTGCGTCACCGACGCCGACGCGACCGCCTTCGTCTCCGCGCTGCGCAAGGACCGTCCCGAGGCCGAGGCGCTGACCACGGCCGTCGCCCGCGCCCATGTGCGTGGCGTGGCACCGGACTGGTCCGCGTACTTCGCCGGGACCGGCGCGCACCGCGTCGATCTGCCGACGTACGCCTTCCAGCACCGCCGCTACTGGCCGGAGGAGCCGGTGGCGAGCCTGGCCGCCGCCGCGGGTGTCGACGGCTGGCGGTACCAGGTGGCCTGGAAGCCGCTGTCGCTGGGCTCCGCGGCCCGGCTGTCCGGGGTGTGGCTCGTCGTCGCCCCCGCCGAGGACGCTGCTCCCGCCGAGGACGCCGCTCCCGCCGAGGACGTCGCCCTCGCCGAGGACGCCGCCGCCGACGCGTGGGCGGACGGTGTCGTCCGTACGTTGGCCGAGCGGGGCGCCGAGGTGCGGCGGCTCGACCTGGCCGACGGTGCCGCCGAGGACCGCGCGTCCATCGCCGAGCGACTGCGTACGGCGGCCGACGGCGGTGCCGTGGCCGGTGTGCTCTCGCTGCTGGCCACCGGGGATGCCGACGCCCTGCTGCCCACGGCCGCCCTCGTGCAGGCCATGGGCGACGCCGCGATCGACGCGCCGCTGTGGTGTGCCACCCGGGGCGCGGTCTCGACGGGGCGTCAGGGCGAGCCGGTGGACCCGGCCCGCGCCCAGGTCTGGGGCCTCGGCCGGGTGGCGGCCCTGGAGCTGCCCGACCGCTGGGGCGGTCTCATCGACCTCCCCGAGACGATGACCGACCGGGTGCTGTCGCGGCTCGCGGCGGTGCTCGCCGGGGCCGGGGACGAGGACCAGATCGCCGTCCGCGCCTCCGGGGTGTTCGGCCGCCGGCTGGCGCGGGCGACCGCACGGCGGGTGGCGGAGTCCGAGGGCTGGAACGCTCGCGGCACGGTGCTGGTGACGGGCGGTACGGGTGCGCTGGGCGGCCAGGTGGCCCGTTGGCTGATCGACAAGGGCGCCGAGCATGTGGTGCTCACGAGCCGCCGTGGCCTGGATGCCCCGGGCGCTGCCGAGCTGCGCGATGAACTCGCCGCGTCCGGCGCCCGGATCACGGTCGCCGCCTGCGATGTGGCCGACCGCGAGGCCCTGGCCGGGCTGCTGGCCGACCTCCCCGCCGAGCTCCCGCTGACGGCCGTGGTGCACGCGGCCGGGGTGCTGGACGACGGCGTCCTGGAGTCGCTGACCCCCGAGCGCTTCGCCACCGTCCTGCGCGCGAAGGCCGACGCCGCGCTCGCGCTGGACGAGCTGACGCGCGATCTCGACCTGTCCGCGTTCGTGCTGTTCTCCTCGACCAGCGGCACCGTGGGCGCCGCGGGCCAGGCCAACTACGCCGCCGCGAACGCCTTCCTGGACGCGCTCGCCGAGCGTCGGCGCGCCGAGGGCCTGCCCGCCACCTCGATCGCCTGGGGCCCGTGGGCCGCGGGCGGCATGGCCGCCGATGAGGCGCTGGAGCAGCGCATGCGCCGCGCCGGGATGCCGCCGATGGACGCCGATCTCGCGATCGACGCCCTGGAGCGCGCCCTCGGCCTGGGCGACGCGGCCGTGACCGTGGCGGACGTCGACTGGGACCGGTTCGCGCCGGGCTTCACCGCGGGCCGCCCCAGCCCCCTGCTGGCCGACCTGCCCGAGGTGCGCCAGGCCGCCACGCGGGGCGCCGCCACCGCGACCAGCGAGGCCGCGCCCGTCGAGACGGCCTCCGCGCTCGCGCGGCGGCTGCTCGGTCTGCCCGAGGCGGAGCGCCACCGGGCGCTGCTGGATCTCGTACGGACCCATGTGGCGGAGGTCCTCGGCCACGCCGATGTGTCCGACATCAGCGCCGAACGGGCCTTCCGCGAGATCGGCTTCGACTCCCTCACCGCCGTCGAACTGCGCAACGGCCTCAACGCCGCCACCGATCTGCGGCTGCCCGCCACCCTCGTCTACGACTACCCGACGCCGCTCGCCCTCGCCGACCACCTCTTCGCCGAACTGCTCGGCGGGCAGGCGGCGGCCACGGGCGGCGCGTCGCCGGTGGCGGGCGTGGCGGGCGTGGCGGGTGTGGCGGCCGACGACGATCCGATCGCGATCGTCGCGATGAGCTGCCGCTTCCCGGGTGGTGTCCGCACCCCCGAGGAGCTGTGGCGGCTGCTGGTGTCCGGTACGGACGTCATCTCGGACATGCCCGCCGACCGCGGCTGGGACCTCCACACGCTCTACAACCCGGACCCGGACGTCGAGGGCACCTCATACGTCCGCGAGGGCGGCTTCCTGCGGGACGCGGCCGACTTCGACCCGGCGTTCTTCGGGATCTCGCCGCGCGAGGCGCTGGCCATGGATCCGCAGCAGCGGCTGCTGCTGGAGACGTCGTGGGAGGCGTTCGAGCGGGCCGGGATCGACCCGGCGACGCTGCGCGGTTCCACCGCCGGTGTCTTCGTCGGCACCAACGGCCAGGACTATCTGTCCCTGCTGCTGGGCGACTCGCAGGGCCTCGAAGGCCACATGGGCACGGGTAACGCGGCCAGCGTGATCTCTGGCCGGCTCGCGTACACCTTCGGGCTCGAAGGCCCGGCGGTCACCATCGACACCGCCTGCTCCTCCTCGCTGGTCGCCCTCCACTCGGCGATCCAGGCGCTGCGCGGCGGCGAATGCTCGATCGCGCTCGCGGGCGGTGTGACCGTGATGTCCACGCCCGGTGTGTTCGTGGACTTCAGCCGTCAGCGCGGACTCGCGGAGGATGGCCGGATCAAGGCGTTCGCGGCCGAGGCGGACGGCACCGGCTGGGGCGAGGGCGTCGGCATGCTGCTCGTCGAGCGGCTGTCGGACGCGCGGCGCAACGGCCACCCGGTGCTCGCGCTCGTGCGCGGCACGGCGGTCAACCAGGATGGTGCGTCGAATGGTCTGACGGCGCCGAACGGTCCGTCGCAGCAGCGGGTGATCCGGCAGGCGTTGGCGGGTGCGGGGTTGTCGGCGTCCGAGGTGGACGCGGTCGAGGCCCACGGCACGGGCACCAAGCTGGGCGACCCGATCGAGGCACAGGCGCTGCTCGCCACGTACGGCCAGGACCGGGCGGAGGGGCAGCCGCTGCTGCTCGGCTCCATCAAGTCCAACATCGGCCATACGCAGGCCGCCGCCGGTGTGGCCGGTGTGATGAAGATGGTCCTCGCCATGCGGCACGGGATGCTGCCGAGGACGCTGCACGTGGACGAGCCCACCCCGCATGTGGACTGGTCGGCGGGCGACATCAGCCTGCTGACGGAGGCGCGGGAGTGGCCGGAGACGGGCCATCCGCGCCGTGCGGGCATCTCGTCGTTCGGCTTCAGCGGCACCAACGCCCACGCCGTGCTGGAAGAGGCCCCGGAGGCTGAGGTTGTTGAGGCCGTCGAGGACGCCGACGAGGGCGCGGCGGCCCTGCCGGTGCTGCTCTCGGCCCGTACGGAAGACGGGCTGCGCGCCCAGGCCGAGCAACTGCGCGGCCACCTGACCGCGCGGACCGACCTCCGCACGGCCGACCTCGGCTACGCGCTCGCCATGGGCCGCTCGGCCTTCGAGGAGCGCGCGGCGCTGGTCGCCGAGGACCGGGACGGGCTGCTGTCCGGCCTGGCGGCGCTCGCCGAGGGGCGCACGGCGGCCGGGCTCGTGCGGGGCTCGGTGGCCGGTGGCCGGGTGGCGTTCCTCTTCACGGGGCAGGGCAGCCAGCGGCTCGGCATGGGCCGTGAGCTGTACTACGCGTACCCGGTGTTCGCGGAGGCTCTGGACGCGGTGTGCGATGAGCTGGACGGGCACCTTGAGCGGCCGTTGAAGACGGTGCTGTTCGGGGACGATGCCGAGGCGTTGGATCGGACGGGGTTCACTCAGCCCGCGTTGTTCGCGGTTGAGGTGGCGTTGTTCCGGCTGGTTTCGGAGGCGTGGGGGCTGCGGCCGGACTTCCTCTCCGGGCATTCGATCGGTGAGTTGGCCGCCGCGCATGTGGCGGGTGTGTTGTCGCTCGCGGATGCCGCGAAGTTGGTGGCGGCGCGTGGCCGTCTGATGCAGGAGCTTCCGGCGGGCGGCGCGATGGTCGCGGTGCAGGCGTCGGAGGACGAGGTGGCGCCGCTGCTGACCGAGCGGGTGTCGATTGCCGCGCTCAACGGGCCGTCGTCGGTGGTCATCGCGGGTGATGAGGACGCGGCGGTGGAGATCGCCTCTGGTTTCGAGGCGCAGGGCCGTAAGACCAAGCGGCTCACCGTGAGCCACGCGTTCCACTCGCCCCGCATGGACGGGATGTTGGACGCGTTCCGCGAGGTGGCGCAGGGACTGACGTACGAGGCCCCCCGTATCCCGATCGTCTCCAACCTCACCGGGGACGTCGTCTCCGCCGAGGAGATCACGACGCCCGACTTCTGGGTGCGCCACGTCCGCGAGGCCGTGCGCTTCCTGGACGGCATCCGCACTCTCGAAGCGCGCGGCGTCACCACGTTCATCGAGCTGGGCCCGGATGGGGTCCTGACCGCGATGGCCCAGGAGTGCGTGACCGACTCCGCGCCGGACGCCGGGTTCATCTCGGCGCTGCGCAAGGACCGTCCCGAGGCCGAGGCGCTGACCACGGCCGTGGCACGGGCACACGTCCGTGGCGTGCCGGTGGACTGGGCGGCCTGCTACGCCGGGACCGGAGCCACGCGTCTTGCGCCGGACGAGCTGGCCGAGCTGCCCACGTACGCCTTCCAGCGGCAGCGCTACTGGCCGAAGGTCTCGTCGCTGTTCCTCGGTGACGTGGCCGCGGCCGGACTCGGCCGGGCCGAGCATCCGCTGCTCGGTGCCAGCGCCGAACTGCCCAGCGCGGACGGGATGTTGTTCACCGGACGGCTCGCGCTGTCCACACATCCGTGGCTCGCCGATCACACGATCATGGACACCGTGCTGCTGCCCGGCACCGCGTTCGTGGAGCTCGCGGTCCGCGCCGGTGACCAGGTCGGCTGCGAGGTGCTGGAGGAACTGACCCTCGAAGCGCCGCTGGTCCTGCCCGATGACGGCGGGGTCCAGCTGCGGCTGTGGGTCGGCGCGGCCGATGACACCGGCCGCCGCCCGCTGGAACTGCACTCCCGGGCCGAGCACCTGTCGGCCGAGGAGCCGTGGACCCGGCACGCGTCCGGTGTGCTGGCGTCCGGTGGTGCGCCGGAGGCGTCGTTCGAGCTGAGCGCGTGGCCTCCGGCGGACGCCGCCGAGGTGGAGGTCGGCGACCGTTACGCCGAGCTGCGGGACGTCGGTTTCGCCTACGGCCCGGCGTTCCAGGGGCTTCGTAAGGCGTGGCGGCGCGGTGGTGAGGTGTTCGCCGAGGTGGCGCTGGACGAGGAGACGGCCGAGGAGGCCGCCGCGTTCGGGCTGCACCCGGCGCTGCTGGACGCCGCGCTGCACGCGCTCGGCCTGGCCGGGCTCGGCGGCACCGAGACCGAGGGGCGGCTGCCGTTCGCCTGGACCGGGGTGTCGCTGTACGCGAGCGGCGCGGCCACGCTGCGGGTGCGGATGGCCGCCGCGGGCGGCGACGCCGTCCGGCTGGAGATCGCGGACGCCACCGGCGCACCGGTCGCGGCCGTGGACTCGCTGGTGTTGCGGCCGGTGTCGGCCGAGCAGTTGGAGAACGCGCGCACGGCGTACCACGAGTCGCTGTACCGCGTGGAGTGGACGCCGACGCCCGCCCCCGCGGACGCGGCCGAGGGCCGCTGGGCGGTGCTGGGCGCGGACGCGTTCGGGCTGGGCGTCACGGCGTACCCGGACCTGGCGGCGCTGTCCGAGGCCGTAGATTCCGGAACGGCCCTGCCGGAGTACGTCGCGGTGGCCCTGGCAAATCAAGCCCCTGCAGACGCAGCACTTGAAGGCCCAGGTGCGGCAAATCAAGCCCGTCCGGCGATTGAGGACACGCCCGAAGGGCGTCCGCACCCGCACGCGGACGGCGCGGCACTCGAAGGCCCGGGTGCGGCATCTCCAGCCCGTCCGGCGTTTGAGGACCGGGGTCTTGGGGCGGAGCCCCAAGTTGTGGGAAGGGGCGGGATAGGGGAGAACCCCACCCGAGCCGCACACCACGCCACCACCCAGGCCCTCCACCTCCTCCAGTCCTGGCTGGCCGACGACCGCTTCGCGAACTCCCGTCTGGTCCTGCTGACCTCGGGAGCCGTGGCCACCGCAACCGGTGAGCCGGTGACGGACCTGGCGGGGGCCGCCGTACGCGGTCTGCTGCGCTCGGCACAGGCCGAGAACCCGGACAGGCTCGTCCTGGTCGACCTCGACGGCCACGGCGACTCGCGGGCCGCGCTGCCCGCCGTGCCCGCCGTGCTCGCGAGCGGCGAGGCCGAGGTCGCGGTGCGGGAGGGCGTCCTGAAGACGCCTCGCCTGGCCCGCGCCGCCTCGGCGGCCGACAGCGCGGCCCATGCGTGGAACCCGGACGGCACGGTGCTGGTCACCGGCGCGTCCGGCTCGCTGGGCGGCCTGTTCGCCCGCCACCTGGCAGCCGAGCGCGGCGTACGGCATCTGCTGCTGGTCAGCCGCCGTGGCGACCAGGCGCCGGGCGCGGAAGAACTCACCGCCGAGCTGGCCGAGTTGGGCGCCGAGGCGCGCTGGGCGGCGTGCGACGTGGCGGACCGGGACGCGCTCGCCGCGACCCTAGCCACCATCCCCGCCGAGCACCCGCTGACAGCGGTCGTGCACACCGCAGGCGTGCTGGACGACGGCGTGATCGGCTCGCTCACCCCCGAGCGCATGGCCGGGGTGCTGCGCCCGAAGGCGGACGCGGCCTGGAACCTCCACGAGCTGACCCAGGACGCGGACCTGTCCGCATTCATCCTGTTCAGCTCAGCCGCAGGCGTCTTCGGCGGCCCGGGTCAGGGCAACTACGCGGCCGCCAACGTCTTCCTGGACGCCCTAGCCCAGCACCGCGCCGCCCAGGGCCTGCCGGCCACCGCGCTGGCGTGGGGCCTGTGGGCCGGTGGCGGCATGGGCGACACCCTGGACGAGGCCGACATCACCCGGATGCGGCGGGCCGGAGTGCCCCCGCTGCCGGTGGCGGAGGGGCTGCGGCTCTTCGACGCCGCGCTGACCGTCGACGAGGCGTCCCTGGTGCCGATGCGCCTGGACCTCTCGGCGCTGCGCAACCAGCCCGCCGTCTCGCCGCTGCTGCGCGGTCTGGTGCGGGCCCCGGCGCGGCGCGCGGTGGACGCGGTCGCGGCGGGCGGCGAGTCCGGTCTGGCCGGGCGGCTCGCCGGGCTGTCCGAGCCCGAGCAGGAGCGGCTGCTGCTGGATCTGGTCCGGGCGCAGGTGGCCACCGTGCTCGGCTACGCGGGCGCGGAGACCATCGGTTCGGGCCGGGCGTTCAAGGAGCTGGGCTTCGACTCGCTGACCGCCGTCGAGCTGCGCAACCAGCTCAACGGCGTCACCGGGCTGCGGCTGCCCGCGACGCTCATCTTCGACTATCCGGACCCGCAGGTCCTGGCCCGCCATCTGCGCACCGAGCTCGTCGGCGAGGAGTCGGCGGAGGTGCACACCCCGGTCCCGGTGGCGGCCGTCACCGAGGACGAGCCGATCGCCATCGTCGGTATGAGCTGCCGCTACCCGGGCGGGGTCACCACCCCCGAGGAGCTGTGGCAGCTCGTCATCGGCGCCACCGACGCCATCTCCGACTTCCCCGTCGACCGTGGCTGGGACCTCGACGCGCTCTACAGCGACGACCCCGACCGGGTGGGCACCAGCTACACCCGCGAGGGCGGTTTCCTGCACGACGCCGCCGACTTCGACCCGGACTTCTTCGGGATCAACCCGCGCGAGGCCATGGCGATGGATCCGCAGCAGCGGCTGCTGCTGGAGACGTCGTGGGAGGCGTTCGAGCGGGCCGGGATCGATCCGGCGGCCGTACGCGGCAGCAAGACCGGTGTCTTCGCGGGCGTCATGTACCACGACTATCTGACCCGGCTGACCGCCGTCCCCGAGGGGCTCGAGGGCTACCTCGGCACCGGCGGCGCGGGCAGCATCGCCTCGGGCCGGGTGGCGTACACGTTCGGTCTGGAGGGCCCGGCGGTCACTATCGACACGGCGTGCTCGTCGTCGCTGGTGGCGCTGCACCTCGCCGCGCAGGCGCTGCGCAACGGCGAGTGCTCGCTGGCGCTGGCCGGTGGTGTGACCGTCATGGCCACCCCGGACACGTTCATCGACTTCAGCCGCCAGCAGGGGCTGTCCACGGACGGCCGCTGCAAGTCCTTCTCGGCCTCGGCGGACGGCACCGGCTGGGCCGAGGGCGCGGGCATGCTGCTGGTGGAGCGGCTGTCGGACGCGCGGCGCAACGGCCACAAGGTGCTGGCGATCGTGCGCGGCTCCGCCATCAACCAGGACGGCGCCTCCAACGGTCTGACGGCGCCCAACGGCCCGTCCCAGCAGCGCGTCATCCGCGACGCGCTCACCAGCGCCCGGCTCACCACCGCCGATGTCGATGTGGTGGAGGCGCACGGCACGGGTACGACGCTGGGCGACCCGATCGAGGCCCAGGCCCTGCTCGCCACCTACGGCCGCAACCGGCCGGAGGGGCAGCCGCTGTGGCTGGGCTCGCTGAAGTCCAACATCGGCCACACCCAGGCCGCGGCGGGTGTCGCGGGCATCATCAAGATGATCATGGCGATGCGCCACGGGGTGCTTCCGCAGACCCTGCACATCGACCAGCCCACCCCGCATGTGGACTGGTCGGCGGGCGACCTCGAGCTGCTGACCGAGGCCCGGCCGTGGCCGGAGCTCGACCGGCCGCGCCGGGCGGCCATCTCGTCGTTCGGCGTGAGCGGCACGAACGCGCACACGATCATCGAGCAGCTCCCGGCCGTCGAGGAGACCCCCGCGACCGGTCGTCCGGTGGCGGAGCCGCCGACGGTGCCGTGGGTGCTCTCGGGCAAGTCCGAGGCCGCCCTGCGCGGCCAGGCCGAACGGCTCCTCGCCCACCTCGCCACCCGCCCCGAGCTGGACACCACGGACGTCGGCCACTCGCTGGCCACGGGCCGAGCGGCGCTGGAGCGGCGCGCGGTGGTCATCGGCGAGGACCGCGCCGGGCTGCTGTCCGGCCTGGAGGCGCTCGCGCGCGGCGAGTCGGCGGCCGGGCTGATCCAGGGAGCGGTGGCCGAGGGCGGCAAGGTGGCCTTCCTGTTCACCGGTCAGGGCAGCCAGCGGCTGGGGATGGGGCGTGAGTTGTATGACGCCTTCCCGGTGTTCGCGGAGGCGCTGGACGCGGTGTGCGATGAGCTGGATGGGCACCTTGAGCGGCCGTTGAAGACGGTGCTGTTCGGGGATGACGTCGAGGCGCTGGACCAGACCGGGTTCACCCAGCCCGCGCTGTTCGCCATCGAGGTGGCGCTGTTCCGGCTGGTTTCGGAGGCGTGGGGGCTGCGGCCCGATTTCCTCTCCGGGCATTCGATCGGTGAGTTGGCTGCCGCGCATGTGGCGGGTGTGTTGTCGCTCGCGGATGCGGCGCGGTTGGTGGCGGCGCGTGGGCGGTTGATGCAGGAGCTTCCGGCCGGTGGCGCGATGATCGCGGTGCAGGCGTCGGAGGACGAGGTGCTGCCGCTGCTCACCGAGCGCGTGTCCATCGCCGCCCTCAACGGCCCGACCTCCGTCGTCATCGCGGGTGATGAGGACGCGGCGGCTGAGATCGCGGCTGGTTTCGAGGCGCAGGGCCGTAAGACCAAGCGGCTCACCGTGAGCCACGCGTTCCACTCGCCCCGCATGGACGGGATGCTGGACGCGTTCCGCGAGGTGGCGCAGGGGCTTACGTACGAGGCCCCGCGCATCCCGATCGTCTCCAACCTCACCGGGGACGTCGTCTCCGCCGAGGAGATCACGACGGCCGACTTCTGGGTGCGCCACGTCCGCGAGGCCGTGCGCTTCCTCGACGGCGTACGGACGCTGGAGGCCCAAGGCGTCACCAGTTACGTCGAGTTGGGCCCCGACGGTGTGCTCACCGCCATGGCCCAGGAGTGCGTGTCCGGCGATGCCGCCGCCTTCGTCTCGGCGCTCCGCAAGGGGCGTACCGAGCCGGTGGCGCTGACGTCGGCGCTCGCCGCGCTGCACACCCGGGGGCTCGCCCTGGACTGGGCGGCGTTCTTCGCCGGTGCGGGAGCCCGCGCGGTCGAGCTGCCGACCTACGCCTTCCAGCGGCAGCGCTTCTGGGTCGAGAACCCGGAGGAGGTCCGCGAGGCCGTCGCGGCCATGGATTCCGTGGACGCGCGGTTCTGGGAGGCCGTCGAGCGCGAGGACTTGGCGGCCCTGGCCGGGACGCTCCAGTCCGAGGACGCGGACGCCGACGCCGACGCGCTTTCCTCGCTGGGCGCCGTTCTGCCGATGCTGTCCTCCTGGCGGCGCCGCCAGGGCGAGCGCTCCACCGTGGACGCCTGGCGCTACCAGGTGACCTGGAAGCCGGTGGCCGCCCGCGCCGAGGGGACGCTGACCGGCCGCTGGCTGGTCGTCACCCCGGCCGATATGACGGACGGAGGTGCGGACGCCGCGACGGTCGGCGCACTGACCGAGGGCGTCGTACGGACGCTGTCCGCACGCGGCGCCGAGGTGCGGACCGTCGAGCTGACCGCCGAGGACCGTACGGGCATGGCCGAGCCGCTGCGCGAGGCGGTCGCCGATGCCCCGGTGGCCGGGGTGTTCGCGCTGCCGTCCCTGACGGAAGGGGCCGACGGGCTGCTCCGTACCGCCGCCCTGGCGCAGGCGCTGGGCGATCTGGCCGTGGACGCGCCGCTGTGGGTCGCCACGCGTGGCGCGGTCTCGACCGGCCGGGCGGACGGTCCGGTGGACCCGTGGCAGGCGCGGGTCTGGGGCCTGGGCCGGGTCGCGGCCCTGGAACTGGCCGAGCGGTGGGGCGGTCTGGTCGATCTGCCGGAGACGGTGGACGACCGGGCGCTGTCCCGGCTCGCGGGCGTGCTGGCCGGTGGCGACGGCGAGGACCAGGTGGCGGTGCGCGCCTCCGGTGTCTTCGGCCGCCGGCTGACCCGGGCCACCGAGACCGCCGCAATGACCGCCAAGACCGCAATGACCGCAATGACCGCCAAAACCGCCAAGACTGCAAAGACCGCCAAAACCGCCAAGGCCGAGCGTGGCCGCGACTGGCGGCCGGGCGCGGGCTCGGTGCTGGTGACCGGCGGTACGGGCGCGCTGGGCGCGCATGTGGCCCGCTGGCTGATCGACAAGGGCGCCGAACACGTGGTGCTCACCAGCCGCCGTGGCCTCGATGCCCCCGGCGCGGCCGAGCTGCGGGACGAACTCGCCGCCTCGGGCGCCCGGGTCACCGTCGCCGCGTGCGACGCCGCCGACCGCGAGGCGCTGGCCGCGCTGGTGGCCGGGCTACCGGCCGAACTGCCGCTGACGGCGGTGGTGCACGCGGCCGGGGTGCTGGACGACGGCGTTCTGGAGTCGCTGACCCCCGAGCGCTTCGCCACCGTCCTGCGTGCCAAGGCCGACGCCGCGGCCAACCTGCACGAGCTGACGCGGGACCTGGACCTGGACCTGACGGCCTTCGTCCTGTTCTCGTCGTTCGCGGGCTCGATCGGCGCCGCCGGTCAGGCCAACTACGCCGCCGCCAACGCCTTCCTGGACGCGCTCGCCGAGCGCCGTCGGGCCGAGGGCCTGCCCGCCACCTCGGTGGCCTGGGGCCCGTGGGCCGAGGGCGGGATGGCCGCGGACGACGCGCTGGAGCAGCGCATGCGCCGCGCCGGGGTGCCGCCGATGGCGGCGGACCTGGCCATCGCCGCGCTGCAGCGCGCCCTGGACCTGGACGAGACCGCGGTGACGGTCGCGGACATCGACTGGGAGCGGCTGGCCCCCGGCTTCACCGCCGCCCGGCCGAGCCCGCTGCTGCTGGAGCTGCCCGAGGCGCGTACGGCGCTGGAAACCGAAGGCGGGCGTACGGCCCGTACGGCCGGTGGTGGCGCGGACGAGTCCTCGCTGGCCCAGCGGCTCGCCGGGGTCCCGGCTGCGGAGCGCGAGCGGCTGCTGCTGGACCTCGTGCGCTCGGCCGTGGCCGATGTGCTGGGCCACTCCGACGCGGAGGCCGTCGAGGCGGACCGGGCCTTCCGGGACCTGGGCTTCGACTCGCTGACGGCGGTGGAGCTGCGCAACCGGCTGAACACCGTCACCGGGCTGCGGCTGCCGCCCACCCTGGTGTACGACTACCCGTCGTCCTCGGCGCTCGCCGCCCACCTCCGCACGGAGATCCTGGGCGAGGAGAGCGCGGCCGACACGGTGGCCGGTGTGCCGTCCACGGCGGTGGCCGTCGCCGACGATCCGATCGCGATCGTCGGGATGAGCTGCCGCTTCCCGGGCGGTGTGCGGTCGCCGGAGGAGCTGTGGCGGCTCCTGGTCTCCGGGCAGGACGCGGTGACGGGCTTCCCGGCCGACCGCGGCTGGGACCTGGAGGCGCTGTACGACCCGGACTCGGCCACCGAGCACACCAGCTATGTCCGCGAGGGCGGATTCCTGGCGGACGCCGGGGACTTCGACGCGGCGTTCTTCGGTATCTCGCCGCGTGAGGCGCTCGCCATGGATCCGCAGCAGCGGTTGCTGCTGGAGACCTCCTGGGAGGCGTTCGAGCGGGCCGGGATCGATCCGACCACGCTGCGCGGCCAGCAGGTCGGCGTGTTCGCGGGCACCAACGGCCAGGACTACATGTCGCTCGTCCTCCACTCGCCGGACGGCGGCGATGGCTTCATGGGGACGGGTAACGCGGCCAGTGTGATGTCGGGTCGGGTGTCGTACGCGTTGGGCCTGGAAGGCCCGGCGGTGACGGTGGATACGGCGTGTTCGTCGTCGTTGGTGGCGTTGCACTGGGCGATTCAGGCGTTGCGTGCGGGTGAGTGTTCGTTGGCGTTGGCCGGTGGTGTGACGGTGATGTCGACGCCGGGTTCGTTTGTGGACTTCAGTCGTCAGCGTGGGTTGGCGGCGGATGGGCGGATCAAGGCGTTCGCGGCGGGTGCGGATGGCACGGGCTGGGGTGAGGGTGTGGGCATGCTGCTCGTGGAGCGGCTGTCGGATGCCCGGCGCAATGGCCATGAGGTGCTGGCGGTCGTGCGTGGTTCGGCGATCAACCAGGATGGTGCGAGCAACGGTCTGACAGCTCCGAATGGTCCGTCGCAGCAGCGGGTGATCCGGCAGGCGTTGGCGGGTGCGGGGTTGTCGGCGTCCGAGGTGGACGCGGTCGAGGCCCATGGCACCGGTACGACGCTGGGCGACCCGATCGAGGCACAGGCGCTGCTGGCCACCTACGGCCAGGACCGCGAGGAGGGCCGGCCGCTGTGGCTGGGCTCCATCAAGTCCAACATCGGGCATACGCAGGCCGCGGCCGGTGTCGCGGGTGTGATGAAGATGGTGCTGGCGCTGCGCCACGGTGTGCTGCCGCCGACGCTGCACGTGGACGAGCCGACCCCGCATGTCGACTGGTCCGCCGGTGAGCTGGAGCTGCTGACCGAGGCGCGGGAGTGGCCGGAGACCGGCCGTCCGCGCCGGGCCGCGGTGTCGGCGTTCGGCATCAGCGGCACCAACGCGCACACCCTGCTGGAGCAGGCCCCGGAGCCGGAGGAGCGTCCCGCCGCCACCCCGGCGGTGGAGCTGCCGACGGTGCCGTGGGTGCTGTCGGGCAAGTCCCCGGCCGCCGTACGCGGTCAGGCCGAACGGCTCCTGGCCCACCTCGGCGGCGAGACCGCGACGGCCGCGACGGCCGCACCGCCCGCAACGGCCGCACCGGCCGCCACCGATGTGGCCTACTCGCTGGCCACGACCCGCGCGGCCCTGGACCACCGGGCCGTGCTCACCGCGGACAGCGGGGGCGGGCTGCCGGCCGGTCTCGCGGCGCTGGCGCGCGGCGAGTCCGAGGTGCCGGGCCTGGTCGAGGGCTCGGTGGCCGGTGGGAAGGTGGCGTTCCTGTTCACCGGGCAGGGCAGCCAGCGGCTCGGCATGGGCCGTGAGCTGTACGACACCTTCCCGGTCTTCGCGGACGCGCTGGACGAGGTGTGCGCCCACCTGGACGCGCACCTCGAACGGCCGCTGCGGGACGTGCTGTTCGGCGAGGACGCGTCCGCGCTGGACCAGACGGGTTTCACTCAGCCCGCGCTGTTCGCGGTCGAGGTGGCGCTGTTCCGGCTGGTGGCGACCTGGGGCCTGAAGGCGGACTTCCTGTCCGGGCACTCCATTGGTGAGCTGGCCGCCGCGCATGTGGCGGGTGTGCTGTCCTTGGCCGACGCGGCGAAGTTGGTCGCGGCGCGTGGCCGTCTGATGCAGGAACTCCCGGCCGGTGGCGCGATGATCGCGGTGCAGGCGTCGGAGGACGAGGTGGCGCCGCTGCTCACCGAGCGCGTCTCGATCGCCGCGCTCAACGGGCCGACGTCGGTGGTCGTCGCCGGCGACGAGGACGCGGCTCTGGAGATCGCTTCCGGTTTCGAGGCCCAGGGCCGTAAGACCAAGCGGCTCACGGTCAGCCACGCGTTCCACTCGCCGCGTATGGACGGGATGCTGGAGGCTTTCCGCGAGGTTGCGGAGGGGCTCACGTACGAGGCCCCGCGTATCCCGATCGTCTCCAACCTCACCGGCGAGCTGATCTCCGCCGAGGAGATCACCAGCCCCGACTTCTGGGTGCGCCACGTCCGCGAGGCGGTCCGCTTCCTCAACGGTGTCCGCACGCTCGAAGCCCGGGGTGTCACCACATACGTCGAGCTGGGCCCCGACGGTGTCCTCACCGCCATGGCGCAGGACTGCCTGGCCGAGCCCGACGCGGCCGAGCTGCTGCCCGCGCTGCGCAAGGGCAGGCCGGAGACCGAGGCGGTGACGGGCGCGCTGGCCCGGCTGTACGTCCGTGGCCTGGCCCCGGACTGGGAGGCGTTCTTCGCCGGTACGAGTGCGCGAAAGGTCGCGCTGCCGACCTACGCCTTCCAGCGCGGCCGCTACTGGGTCGACGCCCAGCTGAGCCTGGACGAGGTGGCCTCGGCGGGGCTCGGCTCGGCCGATCACCCGCTGCTGGGCGCGGCGGTGGAACTGCCCGACGCGGACGCGTATGTGTTCTCCGGGCGGCTGTCGCTCGCCTCGCACGCGTGGCTGGCGGACCACACGGTCGCGGACACGGCCGTGCTGCCGGGCTCCGCGTTCGTGGAGCTGGCGGTGCGCGCCGGGGACCATGTGGGCTGTGCGCTGCTGGAGGAGCTGACCCTGGACGAGCCGCTGGTCCTGCCGGAGCGCGGCGGGGTGCGGCTGCGGGTGTCCGTCGGCGAGCCGGACCGTGCGGGCCGTCGTCCGCTGGCCGTGTACTCGCGTGACGAGCGCTCGGAGGCGGACCGGCCGTGGACCCGGCACGCCGCCGGTGTCCTCGCGCCCGAGGCCCCGGCGGATGGCGCCCCGGCGGGTGGCGGCGCCGAGCCGCTGTCCGTCTGGCCGCCCGCCGACGCGGAACCGGTCGACACCGATGAGCTGTACGCGAGCATGGCGCGCGCCGGACTGCTGCACGGCCCGGCGTTCCAGAGCCTGCGCCGCGTCTGGCGGCGTGGCGAGGAGGTGTTCGCGGAGGTGCGTATCGCGGCGGAGCGGCAGCCCGAGGCGGCCCGCTTCGCCCTGCACCCGGCCCTGCTGGACGGCGCGTTGCAGCCGCTGGCGCTGGGCGCGGGCGGTGCCGCGGTGGCGCGTTCCTGGCGTGGGGTGAGTCTGTACGCGGTGGGCGCCGAGGCGTTGCGCGTACGGCTCGCGCTGACCGAGGACGGCGCGGTGTCGATGGTGGCGGCCGATGAGTCGGGCGCGCCGGTGGCGTCGGTGGACGCGCTGGTGACCGGGGCGTTGGAGGTGGACCGGATCGCCGGTGCTGCCACCTCCGACCGCCATGAGTCGCTGTTCCGTATCGACTGGGCGCCGGTGGCGGCGCCCTCGGAGGCCGCGTCGGCGGGGATCGCCGTCATCGGCGGCGATGAGCTCAAGCTGAGCGTGGCCCTGGAGACGGCCGGGTTCCGTGCCACCGTCCACGACGACCTCGTATCGCTGAACGCGGCGGTCGAGGCGGGCGGGCCCGCGCCGGACACCGTGCTGGTGCCGTTCCCGCCCGAGCCGGGCGCCGCGGAGGGCGGCCTCGCCGCCGGTGTGCACATGGCCACCCACCGCGTGCTGGGCCTGCTCCAGGAGTGGCTGAACGGCGGCCGGCCCGGTGCGGCCCGGCTGGTGGTGGTCACCCGTGGCGCGGTCGCCGCGGCCGGTGACACGGCGGTGGCGGACTTGGTGCACGCCCCGGCGTGGGGTCTGCTGCGGTCCGCGCAGACGGAGAACCCGGGCCAGTTCGTCCTGCTGGACGTGGACGGCGAGGTGTCGTACCCGGCGATCGCGGCGGCGCTGGACTCGGACGAGCCCGAGCTCGCGCTGCGCGCGGGGGCGGCGTACGCGCCGCGCCTGGCCAGGGCCGAGGCGGCCCCGGCTACCGGCGCCACTGGGGCTATCGGCGCCACCGGGGCCACCGGGGCCACCGGGGTGGCCGGGACCATCCCGGCCACCGACGCCACCGGCGCCGCCGGGGCCCCCAAGGCCATCGACCCCGATGGCACCGTGCTCATCACCGGCGCCACCGGCGGTCTGGGCAGGCTCTTCGCCCGCCATCTGGCCACCGCACACGGCGCCCGCCATCTGCTGCTGACCAGCCGCAGCGGCCCCGCCGCCGACGGCATGGCCGAACTCGTCGCGGAGCTCGCCGAGTTGGGCGCGCGGGCCACCGTCGCCGCGTGCGACGCGGCAGACCGGGAGGCGCTGGCCGGGCTGCTGGCCGCGATCCCGGGCGACCGTCCGCTGACGGCCGTGGTGCACACCGCGGGCGTCCTCGACGACGGCGTCATCGACATGCTGACGCCCGAGCGGGTGGACACGGTGCTGCGGCCCAAGGTCGACGCGGCCGTCAACCTCCACGAGCTGACCCGCGATCTGGACCTGTCCGCCTTCGTGCTCTTCTCGGCCGCGGCCGGCACGCTGGGCGGCGCGGGCCAGGGCGGCTACGCGGCGGCGAACGTCTTCCTCGACGCACTCGCCGGCCACCGCCGCGCCACCGGCCGTACCGCGCTGTCCCTGGTGTGGGGCATGTGGGCCGAGGAGCGGGGCATGGGCGGCAGGCTCGGCGAGGCCGACCAGAAGCGGGCGGCGCGCGGCGGGGTGCTGCCGCTGTCCGCGGCGGAGGGGCTCGCCCTGTTCGACGCGGCCCACGCCGTGCCCGACGAGGCGGTCCTGGTGCCCGTACGGCTGGAGATGGCGCCGCTGCGCGCCGCCGCCACCACCGGGGAGCTGCCGCCCCTCTACCGCGGCCTGGTGCGCACGCCCGTGCGCCGCGCCGCGGCCGGTGGCCCCGCCGCCCCGGAGGCCGTGGCGGACACCGGCGAGGGCACCCTGGCCCAGCGGCTGGCCGGGCAGTCGGAGGCCCAGCGGCAGCGGACCGTGCTGGACCTGGTCCGCCGTCAGGTGGCCGCCGTGCTGGGCTACGCCTCGAAGGAGCAGGTGGGCGCCGAGCAGGCGTTCAAGGAGCTGGGCTTCGACTCGCTGACCGCCGTGGAGCTGCGCAACCGGCTGAACGCGGCCACCGGGCTGAAGCTCACGGCCACGCTGGTCTACGACTACCCGACGCCGGTGGCGCTCGCGCGCCATCTGGGCCAGGAAGTGGCGCCGGAGGCCGAGGGCCCCGGAGTGCCCGTACTGGAGGAGCTGGAGCGGTTGGAGAACAGCCTGTCCTCGCTGACGCCGGAGGAGCTGGTCTCGGTGACGGAGGACGAGGCCGCGCATGCGAACATCGCCGTGCGCCTGCAGACGCTGCTGGCGAAGTGGAACGACGTGCGTCGCACCGCGGACGACGCCGGGGCGGAAGCCGAGACGGAAGCGTTCGAAGAGGTCAGTGACGACGAGCTCTTCGACTTCATCGACAAGAGGTTCGGTAACGGCTGAAGCGCGGCAGCACCCTCATCCGGACCCCCCGACGATCAAGAGCATTGCGAATAGGTGAACGTCCATGGCGACTGCGAACGAAGCCAAGCTCCGCGAATATCTGAAGAAGGTCACCACCGACCTCACCGCCGCCCACCGGCGGCTGCAGGAGGCCGATGACCAGGCCCATGAGCCGATCGCCATCGTGGGCATGAGCTGCCGCTTCCCCGGAGGTGTCAGCACCCCCGAGGAGCTGTGGCAGCTCATGGCCTCCGGCGGCGAGGCGCAGACGGAGTTCCCGGCCGACCGCGGCTGGGACCTGCAGAACCTGTTCGACTCCGACCCGGACACCCCGGACACCACCTACACCCGCGAGGGCGGCTTCCTGGGCGAGGCCACCCGGTTCGACGCGGCGTTCTTCGGGATCTCGCCGCGTGAGGCCATGGCGATGGACCCGCAGCAGCGGCTGCTTCTGGAGACCTCGTGGGAGGCGTTCGAGCGGGCCGGGATCGACCCCGCGTCCCTGCGCGGCAGCCGTACCGGTGTCTTCGCGGGCATGAACGCCTCCGACTATCTGACGGTGGCGCTCGACGCCGAGGACGACTTCGGCGGCCACCTCGGCACCGGCAACGCCAGCAGCGTCGTCTCCGGCCGGCTCTCCTACGTGTTCGGACTGGAGGGCCCGGCCGTCACGGTGGACACGGCCTGCTCCGCGTCGCTGGTGGCGCTGCACCTGGCCGTCCAGTCGCTGCGGCTGGGCGAATGCTCGCTCGCCCTGGCGGGCGGCGTCCATGTGATGTCCACGCCGGGTCTGTTCATCGAGTTCAGCCGTCAGCGCGGACTGTCCGAGGACGGCCGCTGCAAGGCGTTCTCGGCGGACGCCGACGGCTTCGGCCCGGCCGAGGGCGTGGGCGTCCTGCTGCTGGAGCGGCTGTCGGACGCGCGAAAGAACGGCCACAAGGTGCTGGCCGTGGTGCGCGGCTCCGCCGTCAACCAGGACGGCGCGTCCAACGGTCTGACCGCGCCCAACGGCCCCTCCCAGCAGCGCGTCATCCAGCAGGCGCTGGCCAACGCGCGGCTGTCCGCCGGCGATGTGGACGTCGTGGAGGCCCATGGCACGGGCACCTCGCTGGGCGACCCGATCGAGGCGCAGGCGCTGCTGGCCACGTACGGCCAGGACCGGCCCGAGGAACTGCCCCTGCTGCTCGGCTCGGTGAAGTCCAACATCGGCCACACCCAGGGCGCCGCGGGCATCGCCGGGGTCATGAAGATGGTGCTCGCGATGCACCACGGCGTCGTCCCCGAGTCACTGCACATCGCCGAGCCGTCCCCGCACATCGACTGGTCGACGGGGAAGATCGCGCTGGTCAGGTCGGTCACGCCATGGCCCGAGACCGGTCGTCCACGCCGCGCGGGCATCTCCTCCTTCGGCTTCAGCGGCACCAACGCGCACACCATCGTCGAGCAGGCGCCCGCCGAGGAGCCGGGCCCGGTCGAGCTGGTGTCCAAGCACCCCGGTGTGCTGCCGTGGGTGCTCTCCGGCAAGAGCGAGGCGGCGCTGCGCGCCCAGGCGTGGCGGCTGCTGGACCGGCTCCACGACGAACCGGCGCTGCGCACGGTGGACATCGGCCTGTCGCTGGCCACCACCCGCTCCGCGCTGGACCACCGCGGTGTGGTCCAGGGCCGGGACCGCGAGGAGCTGATGGCCGGGCTGACCGCCCTCGCCGAGGGCGGCATGGCGGCCGGGGTGGAGCGGGGCGCCGTGGTCGCCGGACAGACGGCGTTCGTCTTCCCCGGACAGGGGTCGCAGTGGGTGCGCATGGGCGTGGGGCTGATGGACGCCTCGCCCGTCTTCGCGGCCCACATCGAGGAGTGTGCCGCGGCGCTCGCGGAGTTCACCGACTGGTCACTGGTCGATGTGTTGCGGGGCGCGGAGGGCGCGCCGTCGCTGGAGCGGGTGGATGTGGTCCAGCCGGTGCTGTTCGCGGTGATGGTGTCGCTCGCGGAGCTGTGGCGTTCGCTGGGCGTCGTCCCGGCCGCGGTGATCGGCCACTCGCAGGGTGAGATCGCCGCCGCGTGTGTGGCGGGAGCACTGTCGCTGAAGGACGCGGCCCGTGTGGTGGCGCTGCGCAGTCAGGTGATCGGCCGGGTGCTGGCGGGCAAGGGTGGCATGGTGTCGGTGGCGCTGCCGGTGGCGGATGTACGGGAGCGGATCGCGGCCTGGGGCGAGGAGCGCATCTCGGTGGCGGCGGTCAACGGGCCGTCGTCGGTGGTCGTCTCCGGTGAACCGGCCGCGCTGGACGAACTGCTGGCGTCCTGCGAGGCGGATGAGGTGCGGGCCCGGCGGGTGCCGGTGGACTACGCGTCCCACTCGGCCCAGGTGGAGCTGCTCCGCGAGGAACTGCTGGAGCTGCTGGCCCCCGTACAGCCGAAGAACGCCCAGGTGCCGTTCCTGTCGACGGTGACGGGGGAGTGGGTCGAGGGGCCGGAGCTGGACGCCGAGTACTGGTTCACCAACCTGCGGCGCACCGTGGAGCTGGAGGGCGCGGTCCGCCGTTTGCTGGACGAGGGCTTCGGCGTGTTCATCGAGTCCAGCGCGCACCCGGTGCTGACGATGGGTGTGCAGGAGACCGCCGAGGACGCCGGTGTGGACGCGGCCGCGATCGGGTCGCTGCGCCGTGACGAGGGCGGTCTGGACCGCTTCTGGGCCTCCGTCGGCGAGGCGTGGTCGCGCGGTGTGGCCGTGGACTGGGACGCGTTCTTCGACGGCACCGGCGCGCACCGGATCGAGCTGCCCACGTACGCCTTCCAGCAGCGGCGCTACTGGCCCGAGGCCGCGCAGCCGCGGACCGCGGGGGAGAGCGGGCGCGACGCCGTGGAGGCGAGGTTCTGGTCCGCCGTGGAGGCCGAGGACTGGCAGACGCTGGCCGCCGAGCTGACGGTCGAGGGCGATCAGCCCATGAGCGCCGTCCTGCCCGCCCTGGCATCGTGGCGCCGGCAGGCCCGTGAGCAGTCCGCGGTGGACGGCTGGCGCTACCACGTGACGTGGAAGCCGCTCGCCGAGGAGCGGTCCGCGCGGCTGACCGGCACCTGGCTCGTCGTCACCCCGGCCACCGAGGACACCTGGACCGACGCCGTGGCCGGTGTGCTCGCCGAACGCGGCGCCGACGTGACGCGGATCGTCGTGGACACCGCCATCGACGGCCGGGAGGAGCTGGCCGAGCGGCTGCGCACCGCGCTCGCCGAAGCCGAAGCCGGAGCCGGAGCCGAAGCCGGAGCCGGGCCCGGAGCCGAAACCGAGGCCGACGGGGCCGGAGCCGGAGCCGGAGCCGACGGCGCCGCGTTCGCCGGGGTGGTCTCGCTGCTGGCCCCGGCCGAGGGCGCACACCCCGAGCACGCCTCCCTGCCCGCCGGAACGGCCGCCCAGCTCGCGCTGGTCCAGGCCCTCGGCGACGCGGGAATCGGCGCGCCGCTGTGGTGCCTCACGCACGGCGCCGTCTCCGTGGGCGGCACCGACCGCCCGGCCGCGCCCGAACAGGCCCTCGTGTGGGGCCTGGGCCGGGTGGCCGCGCTGGAGCACCTGGAGCGCTGGGGCGGTCTGATCGACCTGCCCGACACGCCCGACGAGCGCGCCCTGACCCGGCTGGTGGGCCTCCTCGCCTCCGACGGCGACGACGACCAGGCCGCGATCCGTGCCACGGGCGTCTTCGGGCCCCGCCTGGTGCGCGCCCCGCTGGCCGACACCTCCGCCGTACGGGCCTGGAAGCCGACCGGCACCACGCTGGTCACCGGCGGTACGGGACGGCTCGGCGCACAGGTCGCGCGGTGGCTGGCCCGCAACGGCGCCGACCACCTCGTCCTGGCGAGCCGCAGGGGCCCGGACGCCCCTGGGGCGGTCGAGCTGGAGGCCGAGCTGACCGCGCTCGGCGCCAAGGTCACCCTCGCCGCGTGCGATGTGACCGACCGCGCCGCCCTCGCCGACACCCTCGCGGCCATCCCGGCCGACCAGCCGCTGACGGCCGTCGTGCACACCGCCGCCGTCATCGACGACGGGGTGATCGAGGGGCTGACCCCCGATCAGGTCGAGCGGGTGCTGCGGCCGAAGGTGGACGCCACCCGCCATCTGCACGAGCTCACCCGCGAGCTGGACCTGACCGCGTTCGTGCTGTGCTCGCACTTCTCCGCCACCTTCGGCGCGCCCGGCCAGGGCAACCAGGCGCCCGGCAACGCCTTCCTGCACACCTTCGCCGAGCAGCGCCGCGCCGACGGGCTGCCCGCCACCACGCTGACCTTCGGCCCGTGGGGCGACGGCGCCACGGTGGACGGCGCCGTCGGCGACCGGATGCGCCGCCACGGCATCAACGAGATGGCGCCGGATCCGGCCACCGCCACGCTCCAGCACGCGCTGGACCGGGACGAGACCGCGCTGACCGTCATCGACATGGACTGGCGGCGGTTCACCCTCGCCTTCACCGCCGACCGGCCGCGTCCGCTGCTGCACGACCTGCCCGAGGCCCGCGAGGTCGTCGAGGAGATGGCCGCCGCCGAGACCGACGACGCGGGTACCGCCGGTGTGGCGCTGGCCGGGCAGCTCGCGGGCCTGCCGGAGACCGAGCGGGAGCGGGTGCTGCTGGATCTGGTGCGCAGTGCGGTGGCCGCCGTGCTGGGCCACTCCGGCGCCCAGGCCATCGAGGCCGGGCGGGCCTTCAAGGAGCTGGGCTTCGACTCGCTGACCGCGGTCGAGCTCCGCAACCGGCTGGGCGCCGCGAGCGGGCTGAAGCTGCCCCCGAGCCTGATCTTCGACCACCCGACCCCGGCCGCCGTGGCCGCCTATCTGCGGGCCGGGATCGCGCCCGACGAGGCGGCCGACGGCACCGCGGTGCTCGAGGAGCTCGACAAGCTGGAGTCCGCGCTCACCGGCACCGCACCCGACAACATCACCCGGGCCCGGATCACCATGCGGCTGCGGTCGCTGCTGGCGAAGTGGAACGAGTCGGACGGCACGGCGGTCACCGCCGAGCCCGCCGCCGCGGCGGCGCCGGAGCGCCCGGCGAAGGACACGGTGGACGCCGAACAGCTCCAATCGGCCAGTGACGAAGAGCTCTTCGCATTCATCAACAAGGGCCTCGGAAGGGCTTGACGAGAATTTCGCTATTGACGTCGAATCCGATGTCGGCCAGGATTTTCTCTACCCATCAATAGAGTTTCAAAATACCGGGTGGCCCCCTATCGCTCCTTGGGTATCCAGGGGGTCATAGGGGGCCTCTAGGGGTTGTTATGAGGGTTAGTTCCTACATAGCCTCTCAGCGAGAAGTCGACTGATTTGGTTGTTGGTTACCGGCTCCCGTTGAGGATCTGTGGAGCATTTCCGATGCCGTCTGCCGTAATTGGATTGCGTAAATGGCGAATGAAGAGACGCTGCGGGACTACCTCAAGCTGGTAACGGCGGATCTGCACCAGACTCGCCTCCGCCTGCAAGAGGCCGAGGCGAAGAACCACGACCCCATCGCCATCGTGGGGATCGGCTGCCGTTATCCCGGGGGCGTTCAATCGCCCGAGGACCTGTGGCGCATCGTCAGCGAGGGCGTCGACGCGGTCAGCGAGTTCCCGCTGGACCGCGGGTGGAATGTCGACACGATGTACCACCCGGACCCGGACCACCCCGGCACCAGCTATGTGCACGAGGGCGGATTCGTCGACGGCATCGCCGATTTCGATCCGTCGCTGTTCGGCATCAGCCCCCGGGAAGCGCTCGGCATGGATCCGCAGCAGCGGATGCTGCTGGAGACCTCCTGGGAGGCGTTCGAGCGCGCCGGAATCGACCCGGTCGCGGTGCGCGGCCGGCAGATAGGCGTCTTCGTCGGCACCAGCAATCACGATTACCTGGGCGCGATCCTCAGTTCCAATGAGAACTTCGAGGGCTACTTCGGCACCGGTAACGCCGCGAGCGTCGCCTCCGGCCGCCTTTCCTACACCTTCGGTTTCGAGGGCCCGGCGGTCACCGTCGACACCGCCTGTTCCTCCTCGCTGGTGGCGCTCCACCTCGCCGTCCAGGCGCTGCGCAACGGCGAATGCTCGCTCGCCCTCGCCGGTGGCGCCACCCTGATGTGCGCGCCCGGCGTCTTCGTCGACTACAGCAAGATGCGCGGACTGGCCCTCGACGGCCGCTCCAAGCCCTTCGCCCCGGAGGCCGACGGCTTCTGCCTGGGCGAGGGTGTCGGCATGCTGCTCGTCGAGCGGCTGTCGGACGCCCAGCGCAAGGGCCACCCGGTGCTCGCCGTGGTCCGTGGCTCCGCCGTCAACCAGGACGGCGCCAGCAACGGCCTCACCTCGCCCAACGGCCCCTCGCAGCAGCGCGTCATCCTCCAGGCGCTGGCCAACGCCCGGCTCAGCCCCGATCAGGTGGACGCCGTCGAGGCCCATGGCACCGGCACCGCCCTCGGCGACCCGATCGAGGCGCAGGCGCTGCTCGCCACCTACGGCCAGGACAGGCCCGAGGGCAAACCGCTGCTCATCGGCTCCATCAAGTCCAACATCGGCCACGCCCAGGCGGGCGCCGGTGTCGGCGGCATCATCAAGATGGTCATGGCGATGCGGCACGGCCGGCTTCCCAAGACCCTGCATCTCACCGAGCCCACCCCGCATGTCGACTGGACGGCCGGGGACGTCGAACTGCTCACCGCCACCCGTGAGTGGGGCAAGGACCCCGAGGGCGCCACCCCGCGCCGCGCGGGCGTCTCGTCGTTCGGCATGAGCGGCACCAATGTGCACACCATCCTCGAGGAGGCCCCGGCCGTCGCGGCCCCCGTCGGACACGCCGAGGGCGACGAGCCGGAGCGGGCCGAACCGCCCCTGGTCCCGGTCGTGCTGTCCGGCAAGAACGAGCAGGCGCTGCGCGCCCAGGCACTCCGGCTGCGGACCCATCTGGCCGCCCACCCCGGCCACCGCCTCGCCGACATCGGCTACTCCCAGGCCGTCACCCGCGCCGCCCTCGACCGCCGCGCCGCGGTCGTCGCCGCCGACCACGACGAGCTCCTCGCGGGCCTCGACGCGCTCGCCGAGGGCCGCCACCACCCCGAGGTGACCGAGGGTCTCGCCGCCGAGGGCAAGGTCGCGTTCCTCTTCACCGGGCAGGGCAGCCAGCGGCTCGGCATGGGCCGTGAGCTGTACGACGCCTACCCGGCGTTCGCCGAGGCGCTGGACGCGGTCTGCGCCCAGCTCGACCGCTTCCTCGACCGGCCGCTGAAGGACGTGCTGTTCGGCGACGACGCCGCCACGCTCGACCGGACCGGCTACACCCAGCCCGCGCTGTTCGCCGTCGAGGTGGCCCTCTTCCGCCTGGTCGAATCCTGGGGGCTGCGGCCCGACTTCCTCTCCGGCCACTCCATCGGCGAGCTCACCGCCGCCCATGTGGCCGGGGTGCTCTCGCTCACCCACGCCTCCGCCCTGGTGGCCGCGCGCAGCCAGCTGATGCAGCAACTCCCCACCGGCGGCGCGATGATCGCCGTGCAGGCGGCGGAGGACGAGGTGACGCCGCTGCTGACCGAGCGGGTGTCCATCGCCGCCATCAACGGCCCGACGTCGGTCGTCATCGCCGGTGACGAGGGTGCGGCCGTGGAACTCGCGGCGGGCTTCGAGGCCCAGGGCCGCAAGACCAAGCGGCTCACCGTCAGCCACGCGTTCCACTCCCCGCACATGGACGGGATGCTGGAGAACTTCCGTCAGGTGGCCGAGCGGCTGACCTACGAGGCTCCGAAGATCCCGATCGTCTCCAACCTCACCGGCACCCTGGTGAGCGCCGACGAGATCACCACGGCCGACTTCTGGGTCCGCCACGTCCGCGAGGCCGTCCGCTTCCTCGACGGCGTGCGCCGCCTCGAGGACCACGGCGTCACCACCTTCGTGGAACTGGGCCCCGACGGGGTGCTCTCCGCCATGGCCCAGGAGTGCGTGAGCGGCGGCCGGAACCGCGCGTTCGCCTTCCTGCCCGCCCTGCGCTCCGGCCGCCCCGAGGCCCGCACCCTGACCAACGCGCTCGCCCAGGCCCACGTCCGCGGCCTGCCCGTGGACTGGGCCACGTACTACGCGGGCACTGGCGCCCGCCGCGCCGAGCTGCCCACCTACGCCTTCCAGCGGCAGCGCTACTGGCCCGCCAACCCCTTCTCGTACGGCGTCGACTCGGCCGCCGCCGAGGCCGCCGCACCGGCCGTGGCCGACGCCCGGTTCTGGGAGGTCGTGCACAGCGAGGACCTGCCCGCCCTGGTCGAAACCCTCGGCCTCGACGGCGACCAGCCCCTCAGCGAGGTGCTGCCGGTCCTGTCCGCGTGGCGCCGGCAGAGCCACGTCGACACCACCGTCGACAGCTGGCGCTACCGCGTCACCTGGACACCGCTGCCGCAGACCCCGGACAAACCGCTCACCGGCACCTGGCTCGTGGTCACCCCAGAGGGACACGCCGACGACCCCTGGGTGGCGGAGCCGCTGCGGCTGCTGGCCGAACGCGGCGTCACCGTCCACCGGATCGACGTCGACGGCGCCACCGCCGACCGAGCCGACCTCGCCGAGCGGATCCGCGCCACCCTGAGCCCGGACCCGGCAGTCGAGGCCCCGGCCCCGTCCTTCGACGGTGTGCTCTCCCTGCTCGGTTTGGACCAGCGCCCGCACGACCGGCACCCCTCGCTCACCGCCGGACTCGCGGGCACCCTCGCCCTCGTCCAGGCCCTCGGCGACGCCGGCCTCGACGCCCCGCTGTGGGCCGCCACCCGCGGCGCGGTCTCCGTCGGCCGCTCCGACCGGCTCACCAGCCCCGAACAGGCCCAGATCTGGGGCCTGGGCCGCACCGCGGCCCTCGAACACCCCGAGCGCTGGGGCGGTCTGATCGACCTGCCCGAGACCGCCGACGACCGCGCCCTCGGGCGGCTCGCCGACATCCTCGCCGGGCCCGACGGCATCAGCGGCGAGGACCACCTCGCCATCCGCCCGCAGGGCATCCACGCCCGCCGGCTGGCCCGCGCCCCGCACCACGAGACCACCGAGGACGGCTGGACCACCCACGGCACCGCGCTGATCACCGGCGGCACCGGCGCCCTCGGCGGCCATGTCGCCCGCTGGCTCGTGGCCCACGGCGCCCAGCACATCCTGCTCACCAGCCGCCGTGGCCCCGACGCGCCCGGTGCCGCCGAACTGCGGGACGAACTCACCGCCCTCGGCGCCCAGGTGACCGTCGCCGCCTGCGACACGGCCGACCGCGACGCCCTCGCCGGGTTGCTGGCGACCGTCCCCGCGGACCTCCCGCTGACCACGGTCGTGCACGCCGCCGGAGTGCTGGACGACGGGGTGCTCGACGCCCAGACCCCGCGGCGGATGGCCGATGTGCTGCGCGCCAAGGCCGACTCCGCGCGCCATCTGCACGAGCTCACCCGCGGCCTCGACCTGTCCGCCTTCGTGCTCTTCTCCTCCATGGCCGCCACCTTCGGCGCCGCCGGACAGGCCAACTACGTGGCCGCCAACGCCTACCTCGACGCGCTCGCCGAACAGCGCCGCGCCGAGGGCCTGCCCGCCACCTCGATGGCCTGGGGCGCCTGGGCCGACGGCGGCATGGCCACCGACGAGCTGGTGGCCGAGCGGCTCCGGCAGTCCGGGCTGCCCGCCCTCGCCCCCGCACCGGCCACCGCCGCGCTCGGGGCCGCGCTCGACCTCGACGAGACCTTCTCCCTCGTCGTGGACATCGAATGGAACCGCTTCGCGCCCGGCCTCGCCGGCCACCGCCCGAACCCGCTGCTCGCCGACCTCTCCGAGGCCAGGCGCGCGATCGAGGTGGCGCGCACCGCCACCGGCGGCCCCGCCATCCCCGGCCGGTCCACGTCGCTGGCCCAGCGGCTGACCGACGCCGGAACCGACGAGGAACGCGACCAGATCGCCCTGGACTTCGTCCGCACCCAGGTGGCCGTCGTCCTCGGCCACCCCGGGCCGGACTCGGTGGAGCCCAGCCGCGCCTTCCGCGACCTCGGCTTCGACTCGCTGACCGCGGTCGAGATCCGCAACCTGCTGTCCACGCTCACCGGGCTGAAGCTGCCCGCCACCATCATCTTCGACTACCCCACCCCGGTCGCCCTCGCCGACCACCTCCAGGCCGAACTCATCGGCTCGCGCCCGGCCGTGACCGGAGCGTCGTCGGTGGGCGTGGCCCTGGACGACGACCCCATCGCGATCGTCGGCATGAGCTGCCGCTTCCCCGGTGGTGTGCGGTCGCCGGAGGAGCTGTGGCGGCTCCTGGCGTCCGGCCAGGACGCGGTGGTCGACTTCCCCGCCGACCGCGGCTGGGACCTGGAGACGCTGTACGACCCGGAGGGCGCGGGCGAGCACACCAGCTACGTCCGCGAGGGCGGATTCCTCGCCGACGCCGCCGAGTTCGACCCCGTCTTCTTCGGCATCTCGCCGCGCGAGGCGCTGGCCATGGACCCGCAGCAGCGGTTGCTGCTGGAGACGTCGTGGGAGGCATTCGAGCGGGCCGGGATCGATCCGACCACGCTGCGCGGCCAGCAGGTCGGCGTGTTCGCCGGCACCAACGGCCAGGACTATCTGCCCGTGATCCTCTCCGCCCCCGATGGCTCGGAAGGCTTCATGGGGACGGGTAACGCGGCCAGTGTGATGTCGGGTCGGGTGTCGTACGCGTTGGGCCTGGAAGGCCCGGCGGTGACGGTGGATACGGCGTGTTCGTCGTCGTTGGTGGCGTTGCACTGGGCGATTCAGGCGTTGCGTGCGGGTGAGTGTTCGTTGGCGTTGGCCGGTGGTGTGACGGTGATGTCGACGCCGGGTTCGTTTGTGGACTTCAGTCGTCAGCGTGGGCTGGCGGCGGACGGTCGGATCAAGGCGTTCGCGGCGGGTGCGGATGGCACCGGCTGGGGCGAGGGCGTGGGCATGCTGCTGGTGGAGCGGCTGTCGGATGCCCGGCGCAATGGCCATGAGGTGCTGGCGGTCGTACGGGGCTCGGCCATCAACCAGGACGGTGCCAGCAACGGCCTCACCGCGCCGAACGGTCCCTCGCAGCAGCGGGTGATCCGGCAGGCGCTGGCTGGCGCGGGGTTGTCGGCGTCCGAGGTGGACGCGGTCGAGGCCCACGGCACGGGCACCAAGCTGGGCGACCCGATCGAGGCGCAGGCGCTGCTCGCCACCTACGGCCAGGAGCGGGAGCCGGAGCAGCCGCTGTGGCTCGGTTCCATCAAGTCCAACTTCGGCCATACGCAGGCCGCGGCCGGTGTCGCCGGTGTGATGAAGATGGTGCTGGCCATCCAGCACGGACTGCTGCCGCAGACCCTCAACGTCGATGAGCCCACCCCGCATGTGGACTGGTCGGCGGGCGCGGTGTCGCTGCTGACCGAGGCGCGGGAGTGGCCGGAGACCGGCCGTCCGCGCCGGGCCGCGGTGTCCTCGTTCGGCATCAGCGGCACCAACGCGCACACCATCATCGAGCAGGCGCCGGTGTACGCGGACGAGACCGAGGACACGGCGCCGGTCGCCGCGCCCCGGTCCGGCTCCCCCGCCACCTGGGTGCTCTCCGCCAAGTCCCCCGAGGGCCTGCGCGACCAGGCCGTACGGCTGCGCGCCCACCTCGACGAGCGGCCCGAGCTGGACCTCACCGACGTGGCGTTCACACTCGCCACGCGCCGTACCGCCTTCGAGGAGCGCGCGGCACTGGTGGCCGAGGACCGGGACGGGCTGCTGTCCGGCCTGGCGGCGCTCGCCGAGGGACGGGGCACGCCCAAGCTCGTCAAGGGCTCGGTGGCCGGTGGCAAGGTGGCGTTCCTGTTCACCGGGCAGGGCAGCCAGCGGCTGGGGATGGGCCGTGAGCTGTACGACACCTTCCCGGTGTTCGCGGACGCCCTGGACGAGGTGTGCGCCCACCTGGACACCCACCTCGAACGGCCTATGCGGGACGTGCTGTTCGGCGACGACGCCGAGGCGCTGAATCGGACCGGGTTCACCCAGCCCGCGCTGTTCGCCATCGAGGTGGCGCTGTTCCGGCTGGTCGAGGCATGGGGCCTCAAGGCCGATTTCGTCTCCGGGCACTCGATCGGTGAGCTGGCCGCCGCGCATGTGGCGGGTGTGCTCTCGCTCGCGGACGCCGCGAAGCTGGTGGCGGCCCGTGGCCGGCTGATGCAGGAGCTGCCCGCCGGTGGCGCGATGATCGCCGTCCAGGCCTCCGAGGACGAGGTCACGCCGCTGCTGACCGAGCGGGTCAGCATCGCCGCGCTCAACGGGCCGACGTCGGTGGTCATCGCGGGTGATGAGGACCCGGCCGGGGAGATCGCGGCCGCGTTCAAGGCGCGGGGCCGTAAGACCAAGCGGCTCACCGTGAGCCACGCGTTCCACTCGCCGCGTATGGACGGGATGCTGGAGGCGTTCCGCGAGGTGGCGCAGGGGCTCACGTACGAGGCCCCGCGGATCCCGATCGTCTCCAACCTCACTGGCGAGCTGGTCTCCGCCGAGGAGATCACCACCGCCGACTTCTGGGTGCGCCACGTCCGCGAGGCCGTCCGCTTCCTCGACGGCGTACGGACGCTGGAGGCGCGGAACGTCACCACGTTCATCGAACTGGGCCCCGACGGTGTCCTCACCGCCATGGCCCAGGAGTGTGTGACCGACTCCGCGGCGGACGCCGCGTTCGTCTCCGCGCTGCGCAAGGGCCGCCCCGAGGGCGAGGCGCTCACGAAGGCCGTCGCGCGGGCGCACGTCCGTGGCGTGGCGGTGGACTGGGCGGCCTACTACGCCCGTACCGGCGCCGCGCGGGTCACGCTGCCCACGTACGCCTTCCAGCGGCAGCGCTACTGGCCGAAGGTCTCGTCGCTGTTCCTCGGTGACGTGGCCGCGGTCGGGCTGGGCGAGGCCGAGCACCCGCTGCTCGGTGCCAGCGCCGAACTGCCCGACGCGGACGGGATGCTGTTCACCGGGCGGCTGGCGCTGTCCACCCACCCGTGGCTCGCGGGTCACACCATCCTGGACACGGTGCTGCTGCCCGGCACCGCGTTCGTGGAGCTGGCGATCCGCGCCGGTGACCAGGTCGGCTGCGACTACCTGGAGGAGCTGACCCTCGAGGCGCCGCTGGTGCTGCCCGCGCAGGGCGGCGTCCAGCTGCGGCTCTCGGTCGGTGCGGCCGACGAGACGGGCCGCCGTCCGCTGTCGCTGCACTCCCGGCCGGAGAGCCTGCCCGCCGAGGAGCCGTGGACCCGGCACGCCGCCGGTGTCCTGGCGTCCGGCGGCCGTCCGGAGGCGTCGTTCGAGCTGAGCGCGTGGCCCCCGGCGGACGCGACCGAGGTGGAGCTGGACGGCCGCTACGAGGGCCTGCTGGACATCGGCTTCGCCTACGGCCCCGCGTTCCAGGGGCTGCGCAGGGCGTGGCAGCGCGGTGGCGAGGTGTTCGCCGAGGTGGCGCTGGACGAGGAGACGGCCGAGGAGGCCGCCGCGTTCGGGCTGCACCCGGCGCTGCTGGACGCCGCCCTGCACGCCATCGGCATGGGCGGCCTGGGCAACACGGGCGGCGAGGGGCGGCTGCCGTTCGCCTGGACCGGCGTGTCGCTGTACGCGAGCGGCGCCTCGGCGCTGCGGGTGCACCTGGCCCCCGCGGGCACCGACGGTGTCCGGCTGGAGATCGCCGACACCACCGGCGCGCCGGTCGCGGCCGTCGAGACGCTCGGGCTGCGCCCGGTCTCGGCCGAGCAGATCCAGAGCGCGCGCACGGCCTACCACGAGTCGCTGTTCCGCCTGGAGTGGGCGACCACGGCCGGGCTCGCCGACGCGGCGGGGCTCGCCGACGCGGCCGGGGCGGATGTTCCCGCCGACGGCCGGTGGGCGGTGCTGGGCGCCGATCCGCTCGGGCTCGGGACCTCGGCGTACGGGGACCTGGAGACGCTGGCCGGGGCGGTCGCCGCGGGCACCGCGCCCGCGCCCGAGTACGTCGTCGTGTCGCCGTCCGCCGAGGTCGGTGAGCAGGCGGCCCGTGCGGCGCACCGTGCTGCCACCGCGGCGCTCTCCGTCGTCCAGCGGTGGCTGGAGGAGGAGCGGTTCGGGGACGCCCCGCTGGTCGTGGTGACCCGTGGCGCGGTGGCCGTCGAGGACGACGAGCCGGTGGCGGATCTGGCCGGTGCGGCCGTCTGGGGTCTGCTGCGCTCGGCGCAGTCGGAGAACCCGGGCCGCTTCGTGCTGGTGGACACCGACGGCGCGGACGAGTCGCTGCGGGCGCTGCCCGCCGCTCTGGCCTCGGACGAGCCGCAGTTGGCGATCCGCGCGGGCGCGGTGTCCGTGCCGCGGCTGGCACGGGTGGCCGTCGAGCCGGAGGGCGACGACGCCCGGAGTCTCGACCCCGAGGGCACGGTGCTGGTGACCGGCGCGTCCGGTTCGCTGGGCGGGCTGGTGGCCCGGCATCTGGTGGCCGAGCGTGGCATCAAGCATCTGCTGCTGGTGAGCCGTCGCGGCGACCAGGCCCCGGGTGCGGCCGAACTGGCCGCTGAATTGGCCGAGTTGGGTGCTGAGGTGGCATGGTCGGCGTGTGATGTGGCGGACCGGGACGCGCTCGCCGCGACCCTCGCCACCGTCCCCGCCGAGCACCCGCTGACCGCCGTCGTGCACACCGCGGGCGTGCTGGACGACGGTGTGATCGGCTCCCTCACCCCCGAACGCGTCGACCACGTCATGCGCCCGAAGGTGGACGCGGCCTGGAACCTCCACGAGCTCACCCGCGAGCTGGACCTGACCGCCTTCGTGCTGTTCTCGTCCTCCTCCGGTGTGTTCGGCGGCCCGGGTCAGGGCAACTACGCCGCCTCCAACGCCTACCTGGACGCCCTCGCCCGCCACCGCGCCGCCCGGGGCCTGCCCGCCACCGCGCTCGCGTGGGGCCTGTGGGCCGGGGCCGGTATGGGCAGCACCCTGGACGAGGCCGACATCGCCCGGATGCGGCGCGCCGGACTGCCGCCGCTGCCGGTGGCCGAGGGCCTCGCGCTGCTCGACACCGCGCTGACCGTCTCCGAGGCGTCGCTGGTGCCGATGCGGGTGGACCTCTCCGCGCTGCGCAATCAGCCCGCCGTCTCGCCCCTGTTCCGCGGTCTGGTGCGGATCCCGGCGCGGCGCGCGGTGGACGCGGTCGCGGCGGGCGGCGAGTCGGGTCTTGCCGGGCGGCTCGCCGGGCTGTCCGAGCCCGAGCAGGAGCGGCTGCTGCTGGATCTGGTCCGGGCGCAGGTGGCCACCGTGCTCGGCTACGCCGGTGCGGAGACCATCGGTTCGGGCCGGGCGTTCAAGGAGCTGGGCTTCGACTCGCTGACCGCCGTCGAGCTGCGCAACCAGCTCAACACGGTCACCGGGCTGCGGCTGCCCGCGACACTCATCTTCGACTACCCGGACCCGCAGGTCCTGGCCCGCCATCTGCGTACCGAGCTCGTCGGCGAGCGGTCCCCGGTGGTGCACACGCCGGTGCCGGTCGTGGCCGCCACCGATGACGAGCCGATCGCCATCGTGGCGATGAGCTGCCGCTACCCGGGCGGGGTCACCACCCCCGAGGAGCTGTGGCAGCTGCTCGCCGCGGGCGAGGACGGCATCTCCCGCTTCCCGGACAACCGTGGCTGGGACCTCGAGGCGCTCTACGACCCGGACCCGGAGACCCAGGGCACCTCCTACGCCCGCGAGGGCGGATTCCTGCACGACGCCGCCGAGTTCGACCCCGCGTTCTTCGGGATCTCGCCGCGCGAGGCCCTGGCCATGGACCCGCAGCAGCGGCTGCTGCTGGAGACGTCGTGGGAGGCGTTCGAGCGCGCCGGTATCGATCCGCTGTCCGTGCGCGGCAGCAGGACCGGTGTGTTCGCGGGCGTCATGTACCACGACTACGGGTCCCGGCTGCACGCCGTCCCCAGCGAGGTCGAGGGCTACCTCGGCACCGGCAGCTCCAGCAGCGTGGTGTCCGGCCGGGTGGCCTACACCTTCGGTCTGGAGGGGCCGGCCGTCACGGTCGACACGGCCTGCTCGTCGTCGCTGGTGGCGCTGCACCTGGCCGCGCAGGCGCTGCGCCAGGGCGAGTGCTCGCTGGCGCTGGCCGGCGGTGTCACCGTGATGTTCACCCCGGGTACGTTCATCGACTTCAGCCGTCAGCGCGGACTGGCCAGGGACGGCCGCTGCAAGTCGTTCGCGGCCGCCGCCGACGGCACCGGCTGGGGCGAGGGCGCGGGCATGCTGCTCCTGGAGCGGCTGTCGGACGCCCGTCGGCACGGCCATGAGGTGCTGGCGATCGTGCGCGGCTCGGCCGTCAACCAGGACGGCGCGTCCAACGGTCTCACCGCTCCCAACGGCCCCTCCCAGCAGCGCGTCATCCGGCAGGCCCTCGCCAACGCCCGCCTGACCACCGGTGAGGTGGACGTGGTCGAGGCGCACGGCACCGGCACCACCCTGGGCGACCCCATCGAGGCACAGGCGCTGCTGGCCACCTACGGCCGGGAGCGGGACGCGGAGCGGCCGCTGTGGCTGGGCTCCGTCAAGTCCAACCTGGGCCACACCCAGGCCGCCTCCGGTGTCGCCGGTGTCATCAAGATGGTGCTGTCGATGCGGCACGGTCTGCTGCCGCGGACGCTGCACGTGGACGAGCCGTCGCCGCATGTGGACTGGTCGGCGGGCGCGGTGTCGCTGCTGACCGAGGCGCGGGAGTGGCCGGAGAGCGGCCGTCCGCGCCGGGCCGCGGTGTCCTCGTTCGGCATCAGCGGCACCAACGCCCACGCCATCATCGAGCAGCCGCCCGCCGCCGAGCCGAACGAGCCCGCGGCGGAGCCCGAGGCCCTGCCGTACGTGCCCGTGCTGCTGTCGGCCCGTACCGAGGACGCTGTGCGGGCCCAGGCGCGGCGGCTGCGCTCGCGGATCGCCGCCGAGCCCGGGGCCTCCCTCACCGACCTGGGGTTCTCGCTCGCCACGACCCGCGCCGCGCTGGAGCACCGCGTCGCCCTGGTGGCCGAGGGCCATGACGAGGCGCTGGGCGCGCTGGACGCGCTGGCGCGCGGTGAGCACCCGGCGCAGGCGCTGCGCGGGACGGCCACCGAGGGCAAGGTGGCGTTCCTGTTCACCGGTCAGGGCAGCCAGCGGCTCGGCATGGGCCGTGAGCTGTACGGGGCGTTCCCGCGCTTCGCGGAGGCGCTGGACGAGGTGTGCGACGCGCTGGACCCGCACCTCGAACGACCGCTGAAGACCGTGCTGTTCGGCGAGGACGCCCAGGCCCTGGACCGCACCGCGGTCACCCAGCCCGCGCTGTTCGCCGTCGAGGTCGCGCTGTTCCGGCTGGTCGAGGCGTGGGGTCTGAAGGCGGACTACCTGTCCGGCCACTCCATCGGCGAGCTGGCCGCCGCGCATGTGGCGGGCGTGTTCTCGCTCGCCGACGCGTGCGCGCTGGTGGCGGCCCGTGGCCGGCTGATGCAGGAGCTGCCCGCCGATGGCGCGATGATCGCCGTCCAGGCGTCCGAGGACGAGGTGGCGCCGCTGCTCACCGACCGGGTGAGCATCGCCGCCCTCAACGGCCCGAACTCCGTGGTCATCGCGGGCGACGAGGACGCGGCTGTCTCGATCGCGTCCGGTTTCGAGGCGCGGGGCCGTAAGACCAAGCGGCTCACGGTCAGCCACGCCTTCCACTCGCCGCACATGGACCCGATGCTCGCGGACTTCCGCAAGCTGGCCGAGGGCCTGACCTTCAACGCCCCGAAGATCCCGCTGGTGTCCTGCCTCACCGGCACCGTGGTCTCCGCCGACGAGGTCCGCCTGCCGGAGTTCTGGGTGCGCCACGTCCGCGAGTCCGTCCGCTTCACCGACGGTGTCCGCACCCTGCGCGAACAGGGCGTGACCACTTATCTGGAGCTCGGCCCGGACGGGGTGCTCTCCGCGATGGGCGAGGACTGCCTCGCCGGGACGGACACCGGGACCGGGACCGGCACCGGGACCGGGACCGGCACCGGGAACGGGACCGACGGCGGCGGTGTGGACACGGACGCGGTGTTCGTCCCCACCCTGCGCGGTGGCCGCCCCGAGGCCCAGGCGCTCGCCACCGCCCTCGCCCACGTCCATGTCCGCGGCGCGGTCCCGGACTGGGCGGCGGTCTACGGCGGGCGTGGCGCCCGCCGCGTGGAACTGCCCACCTACGCCTTCCAGCGCCAGCGCTACTGGCTCGACGTGGGCATCTCCGTCGAGGATGTGATCTCCGCGGGCCTCGACACGGCCGACCACCCGCTGCTGGGCGCGGCGGTGGAACTCCCCGACACCGGTGGCTTCGTGTTCACCGGGCGGCTGTCGCTGCTCACCCACCCCTGGCTGGCCGACCACGCCGTCATGGACACCGTGCTGCTGCCCGGCACCGCCTTCGTGGAACTCGCGCTGCGCGCCGGTCACGAGGCGGGCTGTGACACGGTCGAGGAGCTGACCCTCCAGGCCCCGCTGGTCCTGCCCGAACAGGGCGCCGTCCAGCTGCGGCTGGAGCTCGCGGCGGCCGACGAGACCGGGCGGCGCCCGCTGACCCTGCACTCCCGCCGGGAGGACGTGCCCGCCGACGAGCCGTGGATCCGCCACGCCACCGGCTTCCTCGCCCCGGGCGAACAGGCGGGCGACGCCGAGCAGGTGGACCTGAGCGCCTGGCCCCCGGCCGACGCGACGGCCCTGGCGACCGAGGAGTTCTACGAGGGCGCGGCCGCCGCCGGACTCGGCTACGGCCCGGTCTTCCAGGGGCTGCACACCGCCTGGCGGCGCGGCGAGGAACTGTTCGCCGAGATCCGGCTGCCCCAGGGCTTCGAGCCCCAGGCCGCCGCGTACGGGGTGCATCCGGCGCTGCTGGACGCCGCCCTGCACACCCTCGGCCTCGACCCGGAGGGCGAGGGCGGCGAGGGGGCACGGCTGCCGTTCGCCTGGACCGGCGTACGGCTGCACACCGGCGGCGCCGCATCGCTGCGCGTACGGCTGCGGCCCGGCGCCGACGGGGTGTCGCTGCACCTCGCCGACGGCACCGGCGCCGCCGTGGCCACCATCGACGGCCTGGTGCTGCGCCCGCTGGCGGCCGAGCAGCTGGACGCCTCGCGCGCCGCGCACCACGAGTCGCTGTTCCGCCCCGAGTGGGCGGCCCTGTCCGCGTCCGCCACCGACATCCCGCTCGGCGAGCGCTGGGTGACCCTCGGCGCCGCCACCGGCTTCACCGTCGGCGGCGAGCGGCTGGACGACCACGCGGACCTCGCGGCGCTCGCCGCCGCCCTCGACGGCGGCGCGTCCGCCCCCGACGTGGTCGTGGCGCCCCTCACCGGCGCGGCGTCCCTCACGGACGTGGCGTCCTTCACCGGCGCGGCGTCCCTCACCGCGACCGGCGGCGGGGTGCCCCTGCCCGCGCCCGGCGGCGCGGCGTCCCCTCCCGGCACGGACGGCGCGGCGCTCCTGCCTGCCACGGATGGCGCGGCGCCCCTCACCGCGACCGGCGGCATGGCGTCCCTGCCCGATACCGCGAGGGCCGCCGCCCGGGACGCCCTGGACCTGGTCCAGAACTGGCTGGGCGACCAGCGGCTCGCCGACACCCGCCTCGTCCTCGTCACCCGTGGCGCGGTCGCGGCGGCCCCCGGTGAGGACATCGCCGACCTCGCCCACACCACCGCGTGGGGCCTGGTCAAGTCCGCGCAGTCGGAGAACCCCGGCCGCTTCGTCCTGGTGGACATCGACGGCACCGACGCCTCCCAGCGGGCCCTGCCGTCGGTGCTCGCCACCGACGAACCGCAGCTCGCCCTCCGCTCCGGCACCGGCCACGCCTACCGGCTCGCCCGGGTCCCGGCTCTGGCGGACACCCGGGACGAGTCGGCCGGACTCGGCGGCCCGGAGGGCACCGTGCTGCTCAGCGGCGCCACCGGCGCCCTGGGCGGACTCTTCGCCCGCCACCTGGTGGCGGAGCGCGGAGTGCGTCATCTGCTGCTGGTCAGCCGCCGCGGTGGCGAAGCCCCGGGCGCGGCCGAACTCGCCGCCGAACTGGGCACGTTGGGCGCCGAGGTCACCTGGGCGGCCTGTGACACCGCCGACCGGGACGCCCTCGCCGCCACCCTCGCGGCCATCCCGGCGGAGCACCCGCTGACCGCCGTGGTGCACACCGCGGGCGTCCTGGACGACGGGGTGATCAGCTCGCTGACCGGTGAGCGGATCGACACCGTGCTGCGCCCCAAGGTGGACGCGGCGTGGAACCTCCACGAGCTCACCCGCGAGCTGGACCTGTCGGCGTTCGTGCTCTTCTCCTCGGCCGCCGGTGCCTTCGGCAGCTCGGGGCAGGGCAACTACGCCGCGGCCAACACCTTCCTGGACGCGCTCGCCCAGCACCGCCACGCCCGGGGCCTGCCCGCGAGCTCGCTCGCCTGGGGCCTGTGGGCCACGGCCGACGGCATGGCCGGAAGCCTCGGCACCTCCGATGTCACCCGCATCTCGCGCGGTGGCTTCGCGGCGCTCGGACAGGACGAGGGCCTGGCGCTGTTCGACGTGGCGGGCACCCTGTCCGCCGAGGCCGCGCTGGTACCGATCCGCATCGACACGGGAGCGCTGCGCGGCCAGGCCGCCGCCGGGCTGCTGCCGCCGCTGCTGCGCGGACTGGTCCGTACCCCCGTACGGCGCTCCGCCGACACCGGCGCCACCTCCGGTGCCGTGGCCGACTCGGGTGCGGGTTCGCTCGCGACACGGCTCTCCGGGCTCTCGGAGGCCGAACGCGACCGCGAGCTGCTGGAGGTCGTCCGCGGCCATGTGGCGGCCGTCCTCGGCCACGCCACCCCGGACGACGTGGACGCCGGCCGAGGCTTCCTCGACCTCGGCTTCGACTCGCTCACCGCCGTGGACCTGCGCAACCGACTGGGCGCCGCCGCCGGGCTGCGCCTGCCGGTCACGCTGATCTTCGACTACCCGACGCCCACCGCGCTCGCCGGGTATCTGCGCGAGGAGCTGGGCCTGGCCGGCGCGGCCGGCGCGGCCGGACACCAGCCCGTACACGCGGAGCTCGACAAGCTCGAGGCGGTCCTCGCCGCGATCGCCCCGGACGACATCGAGCGCCCCGGCATCACCACCCGCCTGCGCGACCTCCTGTCGAAGTGGAATGAAACGCAAAGTGCTACCGACAGCACCGCAGAAGACCGTGAAATCCAGTCCGCGACGGCAGACGAGATCTTCGATCTCCTCGACGACGAGCTCGGGCTCTCCTGACCAGCTCCACAAGAGCTCATCGACTCACCTCAGCACCGCGGGGACGGCGTAATGGCGACGGCGAACGAAGAGAAGTACCTCGACTACCTCAAGCGGGCCACCACCGACCTGCGCGAGGCGCGGCGGCGGCTGCGCGAGGTCGAGGAGCGCGAGCAGGAGCCCATCGCCATCGTGGCGATGAGCTGCCGCTACCCCGGCGGGGTCAGCACCCCCGAGGAGCTGTGGCAGCTCGTCGCCCGCGGCGGTGACGCGGCCACGCCGTACCCCACCAACCGCGGCTGGGCCACCGACGTCCTCTTCGAGCCGGACCCGGACAGCGGCCAGGAGCCGTACGTCCACGAGGGCGGATTCCTCCACGACGCGGCCGACTTCGACCCGGCGTTCTTCGGCATCTCGCCGCGCGAGGCCCTGGCCATGGACCCGCAGCAGCGGCTGCTGCTGGAGACCTCCTGGGAGGCGTTCGAGCGCGCGGGCATCGACCCGACCACCCTCCAGGGCAGCCAGACCGGTGTGTTCGCGGGCGTGATGTACCACGACTACGCCTCCCGGCTCTTCTCCGCGCCCGAGGACGTCGAGGGCTTCCTCGGCAACGGCAGCTCCGGCTCCATCGCCTCCGGCCGCGTCGCCTACACCTTCGGCCTGGAGGGGCCGGCCGTCACCATCGACACGGCCTGCTCGTCCTCCCTGGTCGCCCTGCACTTCGCCGCGCAGGCGCTGCGCCGCAGGGAGTGCTCGCTGGCCCTGGCCGGCGGTGTCACCGTCATGTCCACCCCCGGCACCTTCACCGAGTTCAGCCGCCAGCGCGGACTCGCGGCGGACGGCCGCTGCAAGTCCTTCGCGGCGGCGGCGGACGGCACCGGCTGGGGCGAGGGCGCCGGCATGCTGCTGCTGGAGCGGCTCTCCGACGCCCGCGCCAACGGCCACCAGGTGCTGGCCGTCGTCCGTGGCAGCGCCATCAACCAGGACGGCGCCAGCAGCGGGCTGACCGCGCCCAACGGCCCCTCGCAGCAGCGCGTCATCCGCCAGGCCCTGGCCGCCGCCCGGCTCGCCCCGGGCCAGATCGACGTGGTCGAGGCCCACGGCACCGGCACCACCCTCGGCGACCCCATCGAGGCGCAGGCCCTGCTCGCCACGTACGGGCGCAACCACAACGAGGACCAGCCGCTGTGGCTGGGCTCCATCAAGTCCAACATCGGGCACACCCAGGCCGCCGCCGGTGTCGCGGGCATCATCAAGATGGTCATGGCGATGCGCCACGGGGTGCTGCCGCGGACCCTGCACGTCGACCAGCCCACCCCCAACGTCGACTGGTCGGCGGGCGCCGTCTCGCTGCTGACCGAGGGGCGCGCCTGGCCCGACACCGGGCAGCCGCGCCGGGCCGCGGTGTCCTCGTTCGGCATCAGCGGCACCAACGCGCACACCATCCTGGAGCAGGCGCCGGAGCCGGAGGAGGCAGCGGCCGCGAAGACGGCCGACGACGCCCCGGCCCCGGCCGCCGAGGCCCACGCCACCGCGCTGCCGCTGTGGACCGTGGCCGCCAAGAGCCGCCCCGCGCTGCGCGCCCAGGCCGCCAACCTGCGCGCCCACCTCGAGGCCCACCCCGAACAGCGCCTCACTGACGTCGGCTTCTCGCTGGCCATCGGCCGGGCCGCCTTCGAGCACCGGGCCGCGATCGTCGCCGACGACCGCGAGGGCCTGATACGGGCCCTTGACGCGCTGTCCCGTGAAGAGCCCGCGACCGGGCTGGTCGAGGGCAAGGTCGCGAGCGGCAAGGTGGCGTTCCTGTTCACGGGGCAGGGGAGCCAGCGGCTGGGGATGGGGCGTGAGCTGTACGCGTCCTATCCGGTGTTCGCGGAGGCGCTGGACGCGGTGTGCGCGGAGCTGGACGCACATCTCGAACGTCCTTTGAAGGATGTCCTGTTCGGGGAGGACGCCGAGGCGCTGGATCGGACGGGGTTCACTCAGCCCGCGTTGTTCGCGGTTGAGGTGGCGTTGTTCCGGTTGGTTTCGGAGGCGTGGGGGCTGCGGCCCGATTTCCTCTCGGGTCATTCGATCGGTGAGCTGGCCGCCGCGCATGTGGCGGGTGTGTTGTCGCTGGCGGACGCGGCGAAGTTGGTGGCGGCGCGTGGGCGGTTGATGCAGGAGCTTCCGGCGGGTGGCGCGATGATTGCCATCCAGGCGTCGGAGGACGAGGTGGCGCCGCTGCTCGGCGAGCGCGTGTCGATCGCCGCGCTCAACGGGCCGTCGTCGGTGGTCATCGCGGGTGACGAGGACGCGGCGTTGGAGATCGCCTCTGGCTTCGAGGCGCAGGGCCGTAAGACCAAGCGGCTCACGGTGAGCCACGCGTTCCATTCGCCGCGTATGGACGGGATGCTGGAGGCGTTCCGTCAGGTGGCGCGGGGGCTGTCGTACGAGGCTCCGAAGATTCCGATCGTGTCGAATCTGACCGGTGGCGTGGTGTCAGCCGAGGAGATCACGACGGCGGACTTCTGGGTGCGCCATGTCCGCGAGGCCGTCCGCTTCCTCGATGGCGTACGGACGCTGGAGGAGCGCAACGTCACGACGTTCGTGGAGCTGGGCCCGGACGGTGTGCTCACCGCCATGGCCCAGGACTGCCTGACCCGCGACGACGCCACCCTTGTGTCCGCGCTGCGCTCCGGCCGCCCGGAGCTCCAGAGCCTGGCCACCGCCGTCGCCGGGGCACATGTCCACGGTGTCTCCCCGGACTGGGCGGCGGTGTTCGCCACGACGGACACGGCCCGCACCGACCTTCCGCTCTACCCCTTCCAGCGCGAGGCCTACTGGCTCGACATCGGCCACTGGGCGGGCGACATGGCGTCCGCCGGGCTCGGCGTGGCCGACCATCCGCTGCTGGGCGCGGCGGTGGCGCTCGCCGACTCCGACGGCTTCCTCTACACCGGCCGGCTCGCCCTGGACACCCATCCGTGGCTGGCCGATCACACGGTGGCGGGCTCGGTGCTGCTGCCTGGTACGGCCTTCGTGGAGCTCGCGATACGCGCCGGTGACCAGGTCGGTTGTGATCTGCTGGAGGAGCTGACGCTGGAGGCGCCGCTGGTGCTTCCCGAGGCGGGCGGTGTCCAGCTCCAGCTCTCGGTGGGCGCGCCCGACGGTTCGGGGCGGCGCTCGCTGACGGTGTATTCGCGGTCCGAGGACGCGGCGGTCGACGAGCCGTGGATGCGGCATGCGTCGGGTGTGCTGGGCTCGGGCGCGCCCACGGCGTCGTTCGACCTGGCGGCGTGGCCCCCGGCGGGGGCGTCGGCGCTGCCGGTCGAGGGCCTGTACGAGGGCCTGGCCGAGGCAGGTCTGGCGTACGGCCCGGTGTTCCGGGGGCTGACGTCTGCCTGGCGGTTGGGCGATGAGGTCTACGCGGAGTTGGAGCTGTCGGAGGGTGCGCGGGGCGAGGCGGGTGCGTTTGGTCTGCATCCGGCGCTGTTGGATTCGGCGCTGCATGCGGTGGGGTTGGGTGGTCTGATCGGGGGTGAGGGTGAGGGCGGGGCTCGGTTGCCGTTCTCGTGGGCTGGTGTGTCGTTGCATGCGGTGGGTGCTTCGGTGTTGCGGGTGCGGTTGTCGGCGGCGGGTGCGGGTGCGGTGTCGTTGGCGGTGGCTGATGGTGCCGGGCGTGCGGTGTTGTCGGTGGATTCGTTGGTGTTGCGGCCGGTGTCGGTGGAGCAGATCCAGGGTGCGCGGGGTGGCCGCCAGGAGTCGCTGTACCGGCTCGACTGGGCCGAGGTGTCCGCGCAGGGCGCGGCCGGACGCTGTGCGCTGCTGGGGTCCGACGCCTTCGGCCTGGCGTCGGCGGCTGGGCAGCGGTTCGACACGTACGCCGACCTGGACGCGCTGGCCACGGCGGTCGAGTCCGGCGCCGCGCTGCCGGATGATGTGGTGGTCGTCCTGCCCGGGAACGTTGTGGCGTCGCACGCTGCTGCGGCTTCTCAAGCCGGCCCGGCGGGTGGGGCAAATCAAGCCCGTCCGGCGATTGAGGACACGCCCGAAGGGCGTCCGGGGTCCTGGGGCTTGCCCCAGGTTGCGGGAAGGGGCGGGACTGGGGAATCACCCACCGACACGGCGCACCGCGCCACCGCCCAGGCGCTGAGCCTGCTGCAGCAGTGGCTGGCGGACGACCGTTTCACCAACTCGCGCCTGGTCGTGTTGACCTCGGGTGCCGTGGCCGCCGGTGCGGATGAGCCGGTGGCCGATCTGGCCCATGCCGCCGTCTGGGGCCTGGTGCGCTCGGCCGAGTCGGAGAACCCGGGCCGGTTCGTCCTGGTGGACGTGGATGGCGCGGCTGATTCGCTGGCGGCGGTGTCGGACGCGTTGGCGTCGGGCGAGCCGCAGGTGGCCGTACGGGAGGGGGTGCTGCGGGCGCCGCGCCTGGCGCGGGCCGCCGCTACCGGCTCCGGTGACGAGGCGGCGGAGTTCGACGCCGAGGGCACGGTGCTGGTCACCGGCGCGAGCGGCACGCTGGGCGCGCTGTTCGCCCGCCACCTGGTAGTGGAGCGCGGCGTACGGCATCTGCTGCTGGTCAGTCGCCGTGGTGACGAGGCCCCGGGCGCGCCCGAACTGACCGCCGAACTGGCCGAGCTGGGCGCGAACGTGAACTGGGCGGCGTGTGATGTCGCCGATCGTGGTGCGCTGGCCGAGGTGCTGGCGGGGATTCCGGCGGAGCACCCGCTGACGGGCGTGGTGCACACGGCCGGTGTGCTGGACGACGGTGTGATCGGTTCGCTCACCCCCGAGCGCATGGCCGGGGTGCTGCGTCCAAAGGTGGACGCGGCCTGGAACCTGCATGAGCTGACCCGCGACCTGGACCTGTCGGCGTTCGTTCTCTTCTCCTCCGCCGCCGGTGTCTTCGGCGCCGCCGGACAGGGCAACTACGCCGCCGCCAACGCCTATGTGGACGCGCTGGCCCAGCACCGTACGGCGCTCGGCCTGCCCGGCACCTCGCTGGCCTGGGGTCTGTGGGCCGACTCCAGCGGGATGACCGGTGGGCTGGACCAGGCCGATGTGTCCCGGATGAGCCGGGGCGGCGTCGCCGCGCTCGCCACCGACGAGGGCAAGGAGCTGTTCGACGCGGCCGGACGGGCGGGCGAGGCGCTGCTCGTACCGGTGCGTCTCGACCTGGCGGCGGCACGGGCCGAGGCGGCGTCCACCGGTGTGGTGGCCCCGCTGATGTCCGGGCTGGTGCGGGTCCCGGCGCGGCGTACGGCGGAGGGCTCCGCCGGAACGGGCGCCCTGGCGCAGCGGCTGGCCCGGCTGAACGAGACCGAGCGGCTGGAGACGCTGCTGGAGCTGGTCCGTACCCAGGTCGCGGCCGTCCTGGGCTATGCCACCGCCGACTCCGTGGACCCCGACCGCGCCTTCCGCGACCTGGGCTTCGACTCGCTGACCGCCGTCGAACTGCGCAACCGCGTGAACGCGGTCACCGGGCTCCGGCTCCCCGCCACCCTGGTCTTCGACTACCCGACCTCCCTTGTCCTGGCCGAACACCTCCGGGACGAACTGGCCGGCACCCGCGCCCAGTCGGGCCTGCCGGTGTCGACCGTGGGCGCGCTCGACGACGAGCCGATCGCCATCGTGGGCATGAGCTGCCGCTTCCCGGGCGGGGTGCGCACCCCCGAGGATCTGTGGCGGCTGCTGTCCTCCGGCCAGGACGCGATCTCCGGCTTCCCCGTGGACCGTGGCTGGGACCTGGACGCGCTCTACCACCCGGACCCGGAGCACCCCGGCACCTCGTACACCCGCGAGGGCGGTTTCCTCCACGACGCCGCCGACTTCGATCCCACCTTCTTCGGAATCTCGCCGCGCGAGGCCGTCGCCACCGATCCGCAGCAGCGGCTGCTGCTGGAGACGTCGTGGGAGGCGTTCGAGCGCGCGGGCATCGACCCGGCCACGCTGCGCGGCAGCCGTACCGGTGTGTTCGCGGGTGTGATGTACCACGACTACGCCACGCTCGTTGAGCAGGCCCCGGACGGTGGCGGCGAGGGCGCGATCGGCTCCGGCAGCACGGGCTCCATCGCCTCGGGCCGCGTCGCCTACGCCCTCGGTCTGGAGGGCCCGGCCGTCACCGTCGACACGGCGTGCTCGTCGTCGCTGGTGGCGCTGCACTGGGCGATGCAGGCGCTGCGCTCGGGCGAATGCACGATGGCGCTGGCCGGTGGTGTCACGGTGATGGCGACCCCCGGCACGTTCGTCGGCTTCAGCCGTCAGGGCGGCCTGTCCGCCGACGGCCGCTGCAAGGCGTTCTCGGCGGACGCGGACGGCACGGGCTGGGCCGAGGGCGCGGGCATGCTGCTGGTCGAGCGGCTGTCGGACGCGCGCAGGAACGGCCACCCGGTGCTGGCGGTGGTGCGCGGCAGCGCCGTGAACCAGGACGGCGCGAGCAATGGCCTGACGGCGCCGAACGGCCCGTCCCAGCAGCGCGTCATCCGGCAGGCGCTGGCCGCCGCGGGTCTGTCGGTCGGCGATGTGGACGCGGTCGAGGCGCACGGTACGGGCACGACGCTGGGCGACCCGATCGAGGCGCAGGCGCTGCTGGCCACGTACGGCCAGGAGCGGGACGCCGAGCGGCCGTTGCTGCTCGGCTCCATCAAGTCGAACATGGGCCACACCCAGGCCGCCGCCGGTGTCGCGGGCATCATGAAGATGGTCCTCGCCATGCGGCACGGGGTGCTGCCGAGGACCCTGCACGCGGACGAGCCGTCGCCGCATGTGGACTGGTCGGCGGGGGCCGTCTCGCTGCTGACGGAGCAGGTGGAGTGGCCGGAGAGCGGCCGTCCGCGCCGCGCGGGTGTGTCGTCGTTCGGCATCAGCGGCACGAATGTGCACACGATCATCGAGCAGGCGCCGGTGGTGGAGGCGGCTGAGGCCCCCTCCGGTGTGGTGGCTCCGGGTGTGGTGCCGTGGGTGCTGTCCGGCCGCAGCGCGGCCGCCCTGCGGGCCCAGGCCGAGCGGCTGGTCGCCCATGCGGCGGACCGGCCCGAGCTGGGCGCGGTCGACCTGGGCCACTCGCTGGTGACCGGCCGATCGGCGTTCGACCACCGTGCGGTGGTGGTGGCCGAGGACCGGGACGGGCTGCTGACGGCTCTGGGGGCGCTGGCCGAGGGGCGTCGCGCCGCGGCGCTCGTTCAGGGTTCGGTGGCCGGTGGCAAGGTGGCGTTCCTGTTCACGGGGCAGGGGAGTCAGCGGCTGGGGATGGGTCGTGAGCTGTACGACGCCTATCCGGTGTTCGCCGAGGCGCTGGACGCGGTGTGTGCGGAACTGGACGCGCGTCTGGAACGGCCGCTGCGGGATGTGCTGTTCGGCGAGGACGCGGCGGAGCTGGACCAGACCGGGTTCACCCAGCCCGCGCTCTTCGCGATTGAGGTGGCGCTGTTCCGGCTGGTCGAGACGTGGGGTCTGCGTGCGGACTTCCTGTCCGGTCACTCGATTGGTGAGCTGGCCGCCGCGCATGTGGCGGGTGTGCTGTCGCTGGCGGACGCGGCGAAGTTGGTGGCGGCGCGTGGCCGTCTGATGCAGGCGCTTCCGGCCGGTGGCGCGATGATCGCCGTGCAGGCGTCCGAGGACGAGGTGGCGCCGCTGCTGACCGAGCGCGTGTCGATTGCCGCGCTCAACGGGCCGTCGTCGGTGGTCATCGCGGGTGATGAGGACGCGGCGGTGGAGATCGCCTCTGGTTTCGAGGCGCGGGGCCGTAAGACCAAGCGGCTCACCGTGAGCCACGCGTTCCACTCGCCGCGCATGGACGGCATGTTGGAGGCGTTCCGCGAGGTGGCGCAGGGGCTGACGTACGAGGCCCCGCGCATTCCGATCGTCTCCAACCTGACGGGCGAGCTGGTCTCCGCCGAGGAGATCACGACCGCCGACTTCTGGGTGCGCCATGTCCGCGAGGCCGTGCGCTTCCTCGACGGCGTGCGGACCCTGGAAGCCGAGGGTGTCTCCACCTTTGTCGAGCTGGGCCCGGACGGTGTGCTCACCGCGATGGCGCAGCAGTGTGTCACTGGTGAGGATGCCGCGTTCGTCTCGGCCCTGCGCAAGGGCAGGTCCGAGGCCGAGACGCTGACCAAGGCCCTCGCGCGCGCCCATGTGCGTGGTGTGGCGGTGGACTGGGCGACTGTCTTCGCCGGTACGGGCGCGGCTCGGGTGGAGCTGCCGACGTACGCCTTCCAGTACGCGCGCTACTGGCCCGAGCTCCCGGCCACCGTGGGTGGTACGGCCGGGCTGGGGCTGGCGACCGTCGACCATCCGCTGGTCGGAGCCGCCGTGCCGCTGGCCGGTGGCGAGGGACTGCTGCTCACGGGGCGCCTGGGACTCGACACGCATCCGTGGCTGGCGGACCACGCCGTGATGGGTTCGGTGTTGCTGCCGGGTACGGCCTTCGTTGAGCTGGCGGTTCGCGCGGGTGACCAGGTGGGCTGTGATCTGCTGGAGGAGCTGACGCTGGAGGCGCCGCTGGTGCTTCCGGAGGTGGGCGGTGTTCAGCTTCAGCTGTCGGTGGGTGCGCCGGACGGGTCCGGTCGTCGTGCGTTCGAGGTGTACTCGCGGTTCGAGGACGCGGTCGCCGATGAGCCGTGGCTGCGCCACGCCTCGGGTGCGCTCGTGGAGGGCGCGCCGGCGGCGTCGTTCGACCTGGGCGTATGGCCTCCGGCCGGTGCGACGCCGGTCGAGCTGGACGGTCTTTACGAGGGCATGGCGGGTCTGGGGCTCGCCTATGGCCCGGTGTTCCAGGGGCTGAGGTCCGCTTGGCGGTTGGGCGATGAGGTCTACGCGGAGTTGGAGCTGGTGGAGGGTGCGCGGGGCGAGGCGGGTGCGTTTGGTCTGCATCCGGCGCTGTTGGATTCGGCGCTGCATGCGGTGGGGCTCGGTGGTCTGATCGAGGGTGAGGGTGAGGGCGGGGCTCGGTTGCCGTTCTCGTGGGCTGGTGTGTCGTTGCATGCGGTGGGTGCTTCGGTGTTGCGGGTGCGGTTGTCGTCGGCGGGTGCGGGTGCGGGTGCGGGTGCGGTGTCGTTGGCGGTGGCGGATGGTGCTGGGCGTGCGGTGCTGTCGGTGGATTCGCTCGTGCTGCGGCCGGTGTCGGTGGAGCAGATCCAGGGTGCGCGGGGTGGCCGCCAGGAGTCGCTGTACCGGCTGGATTGGGCCGAGGTGTCGGCGCAGGGCGCGGCCGGACGCTGTGCGCTGCTGGGGTCCGACGTCCTCGGCCTGGCGTCGGCTGGGCTGCGGTTCGACGCGTACGCCGATCTGGAGGCGCTGGCCACGGCGGTGGAGTCCGACGCCACAGCGTTGCCGGATGATGTGGTGGTCGTCCTGTCCTCGAACCTTGCTGCGGCAAATCAAGCCCGTCCGGCGATTGAGGACACGCCCGAAGGGCGTCCGGGGTCCTGGGGCTTGCCCCAGGTTGCGGGAAGGGGCGGGACTGGGGAATCACCCACCGACGCGGCGCACCGGGCCACCGGCCAGGCGCTGAGCCTGCTGCAGCAGTGGCTGGCGGACGACCGTCTCACCAACTCGCGCCTGGTCGTCCTGACCTCGGGTGCCGTGGCGGCCGGTGCGGATGAGCCGGTAGCCGATCTGGCTCATGCCGCCGTCTGGGGTCTGGTGCGCTCGGCGGAGTCGGAGAACCCGGGCCGGTTCGTGCTGGTGGACGTGGATGGCGCGGCCGAGTCGCTGACGTCGGTGCCGGACGCGCTGGCGTCGGGCGAGCCCCAGGTGGCCGTACGGGACGGGGTGCTGCGGGCGCCGCGCCTGGCGCGGGCCGCCGCTACCGGCTCCGGTGACGAGGCGGCGGAGTTCGACGCCGAGGGCACGGTGCTGGTCACGGGTGCGAGCGGCACGCTGGGTGGTCTGCTGGCGCGGCATCTGGTGGTGGAGCGTGGCGTACGGCATCTGCTGCTGGTGAGCCGTCGTGGTGACGAGGCCCCGGGCGCGCCCGAACTGACCGCCGAACTGGCCGAGCTGGGCGCGAACGTGAACTGGGCGGCATGTGATGTCGCCGATCGTGACGCGCTGGCCGAGACGCTGGCGGGGATTCCGGCGGAGCGCCCGCTGACGGGCGTGGTGCACACGGCCGGTGTGCTGGATGACGGTGTGATCGGTTCGCTGTCGCCGGAGCGGTTGGAGCGGGTGCTGCGTCCGAAGGTGGACGCGGCGTGGAATCTGCATGAGCTGACCCGCGAGCTGGACCTGTCGGCGTTCGTTCTCTTCTCTTCGGCCGCCGGTGTGTTCGGGAATGCGGGTCAGGGCAACTACGCCGCCGCCAACGCCTTCCTGGACGCCCTCGCCCAGCACCGTGCGGCGCGCGGTCTGCCCGCCACCTCGCTGGCCTGGGGTCTGTGGGCCGACTCCAGCGGGATGACCGGTGAGCTGGACGACGCGGATGTGTCCCGGATGAGCCGGGGCGGTGTTCTCGCGCTCTCCGCGACCGAGGGTCTGGAACTGTTCGACGTCGCGGGCCGCCTCGGCGAGGCGGTGCTGGTGCCGATGTCGCTGGACATGGCCGCGCTCCGGGCGCAGGCGGGCAGCGGTGCGCTGGCGCCGCTGTTCCGTGGGCTGGTGCGGGTTCCGGCGCGGCGTGCGGCGGAGGGTGCGGCGGCGTCGGGTGCGCTGGCGTGGCGGCTGGCCGGGCTGAGCGAGGCCGAGCAGCTCGATGTGCTGCTGGAGCTGGTCCGTACGAACGTCGCGGCGGTGCTCGGATACGCCGGTCCGGAGACGGTCGAGCCCGACCGTTCCTTCCGTGAGCTGGGCTTTGACTCGCTGACGGCGGTGGAGTTGCGGAATGCGCTGGGTGCGGTGAGTGAGCTGCGGCTGCCCGCGACGCTGGTCTTCGACTATCCGACGCCTGCGGTGCTGGCGGAGTTCCTGCGTACGGAGGTTGTGGGGGCTGCGGCTGCTGTGGCGGGGCCGGTGGTGGTGTCGGCGGCCGATGATGAGCCGATCGCCATCGTGGGTCTGGGTTGCCGTTATCCGGGTGGGGTGGAGACTCCGGAGGATCTGTGGCGGCTGGTCATGGAGGGCCGGGACGCGATCTCCGAGTTCCCCACCGACCGTGGCTGGGACCTCGCGGCGCTCTACCACGAGGACCCGGACCACAGCGGAACGAGCTACGCCCGCGAGGGCGGCTTTGTCGACCGGGCGGGCCACTTCGACCCGGCGTTCTTCGGGATCTCGCCGCGTGAGGCCCTGGCCATGGACCCGCAGCAGCGGTTGCTGTTGGAGACGTCGTGGGAGGCGTTCGAGCGGGCCGGGATCGACCCGGGTGTGCTGCGCGGCAGCCGTACCGGTGTGTTCGCGGGCGTCATGTACCACGACTACGCCTCGCTGCTGGAGCGGGTGCCCGAGGGCGTCGAAGGCTTCCTCGGTACGGGTAATGCGGCGAGTGTGATTTCGGGGCGGTTGGCGTACACGTTTGGTCTTGAGGGGCCGACGATCACGGTGGATACGGCGTGTTCGTCGTCGTTGGTGGCGTTGCATCTTGCGGTGCAGGCGTTGCGGAACGGTGAGTGTTCGCTGGCGTTGGCCGGTGGTGTGACGGTGATGGCGACTCCGGCGCCGTTTGTGGAGTTCAGCCGTCAGCGTGGGTTGGCCGCTGATGGGCGCTGCAAGGCGTTCTCGGCGGATGCGGATGGTACGGGGTGGTCCGAGGGTGCGGGCATGCTGCTGGTGGAGCGGCTGTCGGACGCGCGGAAGAACGGCCATCCGGTGCTGGCGGTCGTGCGTGGCAGCGCGATCAACCAGGATGGTGCGTCGAATGGTCTGACGGCGCCGAATGGTCCGTCGCAGCAGCGGGTGATTCGTCAGGCGTTGGCGAATGCGGGTTTGTCGGCGTCCGAGGTGGACGCGGTGGAGGCGCATGGCACGGGTACCAGTCTCGGTGACCCGATCGAGGCGCAGGCGCTTATGGCGACGTATGGCCAGGAGCGGGAGTCGGAGCGGCCGTTGCTGCTGGGTTCCATCAAGTCGAACATGGGGCATACGCAGGCCGCTGCCGGTGTGGCGGGCATCATCAAGATCGTCATGTCGATGCGGCATGGTGTGCTGCCGCGTACGTTGCATGCGCAGGAGCCGTCGCCGCATATTGACTGGTCTGCGGGTGCGGTGTCGCTGTTGCAGGAGTCGGTGGAGTGGCCGGAGTCCGGGCGTCCCCGGAGGGCTGCGATCTCGTCGTTCGGCTTCAGCGGGACGAATGCGCACACGATCATCGAGCAGGCTCCGGTCATCAGCGAGGCCGAGGCCCCGCGTGAGGTGGCGACGGCGCCTGGTGTGACGTCGTGGCCGCTGTCGGCGAAGACCGCCGACGCGCTGCGTGCGCAGGCCGGGCGTCTTCGTTCCTACCTGGACGAGCGGCCGGAACTCGCCCCGGCCGACCTCGGCTACTCGCTCGCGACCACGCGCGCCGCGCTGGACCACCGCGCGGTGCTGGTGGCCGACGACCGCGAGGGTTTCCTGCGCGGTCTGGACGCCCTGGCACGCGGCGAGTCCGGCGCGGAGGTGATCCAGGGGGCGGCTGCCGGTGGCAAGGTGGCGTTCCTGTTCACCGGGCAGGGGAGCCAGCGGCTGGGGATGGGTCGTGAGCTGTACGACGCCTTCCCGGTGTTCGCGGAGGCGCTGGACGCGGTGTGCGATGAGCTGGATGGGCACCTTGAGCGGCCGTTGAAGACGGTGCTGTTCGGGGAGGACGCCGAGGCGCTGGACCAGACGGGGGTCACCCAGCCCGCGCTGTTCGCCATCGAGGTGGCGCTGTTCCGGCTGGTGCGGGCGTGGGGTCTCAAGGCGGACTTCCTCTCCGGCCACTCGATTGGTGAGGTGGCTGCCGCGCATGTGGCGGGTGTGCTGTCGCTGGCGGACGCGGCGAAGTTGGTGGCGGCTCGTGGCCGTCTGATGGAGGAGCTTCCGGCGGGTGGCGCGATGATCGCGGTGCAGGCGTCGGAGGACGAGGTGCTGCCGTTGCTCACCGAGCGTGTCTCGATCGCCGCGCTCAACGGCCCGTCGTCCGTGGTCATCGCGGGTGACGAGGACGCGGCGGTGGAGATCGCCTCTGGTTTCGAGGCGCAGGGCCGTAAGACCAAGCGGCTCACGGTCAGCCACGCGTTCCACTCCCCGCGCATGGACGGCATGTTGGACGCCTTCCGAGAGGTCGCGGAGGGCCTGACCTACGAGGCCCCGCGCATCCCGATCGTGTCCAACCTGACCGGTGCGGTCGTGTCCGCCGAGGAGATCACCACCCCCGACTTCTGGGTGCGCCACGTCCGTGAAGCCGTCCGCTTCCTGGACGGTGTCCGGACGATGGAAGCCCAGGGCGTCACCACCTTCATCGAACTCGGCCCCGACGGTGTCCTCACCGCCATGGCCCAGGAGTGCGTCACCGACGCCGACGCGGCCGGATTCGTCGCCGCGCTGCGGGCCGGTCGGCCCGAGGCGCGGTCGGTCCACGCCGCCATGGCACGGGCGTACGTCCGTGGTGTGGCGGTGGACTGGGCGGCAGTCTTCGCCGGTACGGGCGTGGCTCGGGTCGAGCTGACCGATCTGCCGACGTACGCCTTCCAGCGCCGCCGGTACTGGCCGCAGGCGTCGGCCTACGGCGTCGGTGGCACGGCGGGGCTCGGGCTGGCCGCCGTGGACCATCCGCTCGTGGGGGCCGCCGTACCGCTCGCGGGCGGCGATGGTGTGCTGCTGACCGGGAGGATCTCGGCCCAGACGCATCCGTGGCTGCTCGATCACGCCGTGATGGGTTCGGTGCTGCTGCCGGGTACGGCCTTCGTGGAGCTGGCGGTTCGCGCGGGTGACCAGGTGGGCTGTGACCAGGTTGAGGAGCTGACGCTGGAGGCGCCGTTGGTGCTTCCGGAGGTGGGTGGTGTTCAGCTTCAGCTGTCGGTGGGTGAGCCGGACGGGTCCGGTCGTCGTGCGTTCGAGGTGTACTCGCGGCTTGAGGACGCGGTCGCCGATGAGCCGTGGCTGCGCCACGCCTCGGGTGCGCTCGTGGAGGGCGCGCCGGCGGCGTCGTTCGACCTGGGCGTATGGCCTCCGGCGGGTGCGACGCCGGTCGAGCTGGACGGTCTCTACGAGGGCATGGCGGGCCTGGGGCTCGCCTACGGCCCGGTGTTCCAGGGGCTGAGGTCCGCCTGGCGGCTCGATGGCGAGGTATACGCGGAGCTGGAGCTGGCGGAGGACGGGCAGTCCGAGGCGGGGCTGTTCGGTCTGCATCCGGCGCTGCTGGACTCGGCCTTGCACGCGGTCGGGCTCGGCGGTCTGATCGAGGGCGAGGCCGGGGCTCGGCTGCCGTTCTCGTGGGCTGGTGTGTCGTTGCACGCGGTGGGTGCTTCGGTACTGCGGGTGCGGTTGTCGGCGGCCGGTGCGGATGCGGTGTCGTTGGCGGTGGCTGATGGTGCTGGGCGTGCGGTGCTGTCGGTGGATTCGCTGGTGTTGCGGCCGGTGTCGGCCGAGCAGCTGGAGAGCGCGCGCACGGCGTACCGCGAGTCGCTGTACCGCGTGGAGTGGACGCCGACGCCCGTGCCCGCGGACTCGGCCGAGGGCCGCTGGGCGGTGCTGGGCGCGGACGCGTTCGGGCTGGGCGTCACGGCGTACGCGGACTTTGCGGCACTGGGCGAGGCCGTCGATTCTGGAACGGCGCTGCCGGACTACGTCGTGGTGGACCTGGCAAATCAAGCCCCTGCAGACGCAGCACTTGAAGGCCCAGGTGCGGCATCTTCAGCCCGTCCGGCGTTTGAGGACCGGGGTCTTGGGGCGGAGCCCCAAGTTGCGGGAAGGGGCGGGATAGGGGAGAACCCCACCCGAGCCGCACACCACGCCACCACCCAAGCTCTCCACCTCCTCCAGTCCTGGCTGGCCGACGACCGCTTCGCGAACTCCCGTCTGGTCCTGCTGACCTCGGAGGCCGTGGCCACCGCAACCGGTGAGCCGGTGACGGACCTGGCGGGGGCCGCCGTACGCGGTCTGGTGCGTTCCGCTCAGGCCGAGAACCCGGACAGGCTCGTCCTGGTCGACCTCGACGGCCACGGCCACGGCGACTCGCGGGCCGCGCTGCCCGCCGTGCCCGCCGTGCTCGCGAGCGGCGAGGCCGAGGTCGCGGTGCGGGAGGGCGTCCTCAAGACGCCACGCCTGGTCCGCGCCGCGTCCGCCGCCGACAACGCGGCCCCCGCGTGGAACCCGGACGGCACGGTGCTGGTCACCGGCGCGTCCGGCTCGCTGGGCGGCCTGTTTGCCCGCCACCTGGTGGCCGATCGCGGCGTACGGCACCTGCTGCTGGTGAGCCGCCGTGGCGACCAGGCGCCGGGCGCGACCGAACTCACCACCGAACTGGCCGAGTTGGGTGCCGAGGCGCGCTGGGCGGCGTGCGACGTGGCGGACCGGGACGCACTCGCCGCGACCCTCGCCACCATCCCCGCCGAGCACCCGCTGACAGCGGTCGTGCACACCGCAGGCGTGCTGGACGACGGCGTGATCGGTTCGCTCACCCCCGAGCGCATGGCCGGGGTGCTGCGCCCGAAGGCGGACGCGGCCTGGAACCTCCACGAGCTCACCCGCGACCTCGACCTGTCGGCGTTCGTGCTCTTCTCCTCGGCCGCCGGTGTGTTCGGCAATGCGGGCCAGGGGAACTACGCCGCCGCCAATGCCTACCTGGACGCGCTCGCTCAGCACCGCCGGGCGCATGGCCTGGCAGGTACCTCGCTGGCCTGGGGTCTGTGGGCCGACTCCAGCGGGATGACCGGGGAGTTGGACGAGGCCGATGTGTCCCGGATGAGCCGGGGTGGCGTCGTGGCGCTGTCGGCCACCGAGGGCCTGGAGCTGTTCGACGCCGCGTACCGCACGGATGAGCCGCTGCTCGTACCCGTACGGCTGGACCTGGCCGTAATGCGTGCCGAGGCGGCGTCGACCGGTGTGGTGGCGCCGCTGCTGCGGGGGCTGGTGCGGGTTCCGGCGCGGCGTGCGGCGGAGGGTGCGGCGGCGTCGGGTGCGCTGGCGCGGCGGCTGGCCGGGCTGAACGAGGCCGAGCAGCTCAACGCCCTGCTGGAACTGGTCCGTACGCAGGTCGCGGCCGTACTCGGCCATGACTCGCTGGACACCGTCGAACCGCATCGTTCCTTCCGTGAGCTGGGCTTTGACTCGCTGACGGCGGTGGAGTTGCGGAATGCGCTGGGTGCGGTGAGTGAGCTGCGGCTGCCCGCGACGCTGGTCTTCGACTACCCGACGCCTGCGGTGCTGGCGGAGTTCCTGCGTACGGAGGTGGTCGGCGCGGCGGCTGCTGTGGCGGGTCCGGTGGTGGTGTCGGCCGCCGATGATGAGCCGATCGCCATCGTGGGTCTGGGCTGCCGTTATCCGGGTGGGGTGGAGACTCCGGAGGATCTGTGGCGGCTGGTCATGGAGGGCCGGGACGCGATCTCCGAGTTCCCCACCGACCGTGGCTGGGATCTGGACGGGCTCTACCACCCGGACCCCGACCACCCGGGCACCTCGTACTCCCGCGAGGGCGGCTTTGTCGACCGGGCGGGCCACTTCGACCCGGCGTTCTTCGGGATCTCGCCGCGTGAGGCCCTGGCCATGGACCCGCAGCAGCGGTTGCTGCTGGAGACGTCGTGGGAGGCGTTCGAGCGGGCCGGGATCGACCCGGCCGTGCTGCGCGGCAGCCGTACTGGCGTGTTCGCGGGCGTGATGTACCACGACTACGCGTCCTCGCTGCCGGCACTTCCGGAGGGCGTGGAGGGGTTCGTCGGTACGGGTAATGCGGCGAGTGTGATTTCGGGTCGGTTGGCGTACACGTTTGGTCTTGAGGGGCCGACGATCACGGTGGATACGGCGTGTTCGTCGTCGTTGGTGGCGTTGCATCTTGCGGTGCAGGCGTTGCGGAGTGGTGAGTGTTCGCTGGCGTTGGCCGGTGGTGTGACGGTGATGGCGACTCCGGCGCCGTTTGTGGAGTTCAGTCGTCAGCGTGGGTTGGCCGCTGATGGGCGGTGTAAGGCGTTCTCGGCGGATGCGGATGGTACGGGGTGGTCCGAGGGTGCGGGCATGCTGCTGGTGGAGCGGCTGTCGGACGCGCGGAAGAACGGCCATCCGGTGCTGGCGGTCGTGCGTGGCAGCGCGATCAACCAGGACGGTGCGTCGAATGGTCTGACGGCGCCGAATGGTCCGTCGCAGCAGCGGGTGATCCGTCAGGCGTTGGCGAATGCGGGTTTGTCGGCGTCCGAGGTGGACGCGGTGGAGGCGCATGGCACGGGTACCAGTCTCGGTGACCCGATTGAGGCTCAGGCGCTTTTGGCGACGTATGGCCAGGAGCGGGAGTCGGAGCGGCCGTTGCTGCTTGGTTCCATCAAGTCGAACATGGGGCATACGCAGGCCGCTGCTGGTGTGGCGGGCATCATCAAGATCGTCATGTCGATGCGGCATGGTGTGCTGCCGCGTACGTTGCATGCGCAGGAGCCGTCGCCGCATATTGACTGGTCTGCGGGTGCGGTGTCGCTGTTGCAGGAGTCGGTGGAGTGGCCGGAGTCGGGTCGTCCCCGGCGGGCTGCGATCTCGTCGTTCGGCTTCAGTGGCACCAACGCCCACACGATCATCGAGCAGGCCCCCGAGGCCGAACCGACGGAGGCTCCCACGGCCCCGGTCGCCCAGCCGTCCGTTCTGCCGTGGCTGCTCTCCGGCAAGAACGCCGACGCGCTGCGCGCCCAGGCCGGGCGGCTGCTCGCCGATCTCGACCGGCGGTCCGACGTCTCGCTCACCGACCTCGGCTACTCGCTCGCGACCACGCGCGCCGCGCTGGACCACCGTGCGGTCGTGGTCGGCGCGGACCGTGCTGGGCTGGTCGCGGGTCTGGAGGCACTGGCGGGCGGCGAGTCGGTGGCCGGGCTGACGCAGGGAGCGGTGGCCGAGGGCGGCAAGGTGGCCTTCCTGTTCACCGGTCAGGGCAGCCAGCGGCTGGGCATGGGGCGTGAGCTGTACGACGCCTTCCCGGTGTTCGCGGAGGCGCTGGACGCGGTCTGCGATGAGCTGGACGGACACCTCGAACGGCCCTTGAAGACGGTGCTGTTCGGGGAGGACGCCGAGGCGCTGGACCAGACCGGGTTCACCCAGCCCGCGCTGTTCGCCATCGAGGTGGCGCTGTTCCGGCTGGTGGCGACCTGGGGTCTGAAGCCGGACTTCCTCTCCGGCCACTCCATCGGTGAGCTGGCCGCCGCCCATCTGGCCGGTGTGCTCTCGCTCGCGGACGCCGCGAAGCTGGTGGCCGCTCGCGGGCGGTTGATGCAGGAGCTGCCCGGCGGTGGCGCGATGATCGCGCTGCAGGCGTCCGAGGACGAGGTCACACCGCTGCTCACCGAGCGTGTCTCGATCGCCGCGCTCAACGGTCCCACCTCCGTCGTCATCGCTGGCGACGAGGACGCGGCGGCTGAGATCGCTGCCGGTTTCGAGGCGCAGGGTCGTAAGACCAAACGACTCACCGTGAGCCACGCGTTCCACTCGCCGCGCATGGACGGGATGCTGGAGGCGTTCCGCGAGGTTGCGGAGGGGTTGTCGTACGAGGCCCCGCGCATTCCGATCGTCTCCAACCTCACCGGGAACGTGGTCTCCGCCGAGGAGATCACCACCCCCGACTTCTGGGTGCGCCACGTCCGCGAGGCCGTCCGCTTCCTGGACGGTGTCCGGATGATGGAAGCCCAGGGCGTCACCACCTTCATCGAGCTCGGCCCCGACGGTGTCCTCACCGCCATGGCCCAGGAGTGCGTCACCGACGCCGACACGGCCGCCTTCGCCACCGTGCTGCGCAAGGACCGCCCCGAGGCCGAGGCGCTGACGGCCGCCATCGCGCGGGCCCATGTCCGGGGCGTGGCGGTGGACTGGAAGGCGTTGTTCGCGGGGACCGGTGCCCAGCGCACCGAGTTGCCCACGTACCCCTTCCAGCGCGAGCGCTACTGGCTGGAGGCTCCCGCCGGGACCATCGGCGATGTGGCCTCGGCCGGTCTCGGCGCGGCCGATCACCCGTTGCTGGGCGCGGCGGTGGATCTGCCCGACTCCGAGGGCGTCCTCTTCACGGGCCGGCTTTCGCTCCGTACCCACCCGTGGCTGGCCGACCACGCCGTCATGGACACCGTGCTACTGCCCGGAACGGCCCTGGTCGAGCTCGCGGTTCGGGCCGGTGACCAGGTCGGCTGCGATCTGCTGGACGAGCTGACCCTCGAAGCGCCGCTGATCCTGCCGGAGCGCGGCGGAGTGCAGCTCCGGGTCGCCGTGGACGAGCCCGACGGCCCCGAGGGGCGGCGCGCGCTGACCGTGTACTCGCGGCTGGAGGACGCCACCGACGAGCCGTGGATCCGGCATGCCTCCGGTGTGCTGATGGTCTCCGGCTCCTCCGGGGTCCCGACCGCCCCGGCGGAGTGGCCCCCGGCCGCTGACACGGCTGCCACTGCCACCGCCGACCTCGAACCGCTCGACGTGGACGTGGACGGGCTGTACGACGGCTTCGCCGCCCTCGGCCTCGCCTACGGCCCGGTGTTCCAGGGCCTGCGCAAGGCGTGGCGGCGCGGGGACGAGGTGTTCGCCGAGGTGGCGCTCGACGAGGACCGGCAGGGCGAGGCCCGTGCGTACGGGCTGCACCCCGCGCTGCTGGACGCCGCGCTGCACACGGTGGCGCTCGGCGGGTTCTTCCCGGCCGAGGAGGCGGGCCAGGCGCGGCTGCCGTTCTCGTGGGACGCCGTACGGCTGCACGCGGTCGGCGCGACCGCGCTGCGGGTGCGGGTCTCCCCGGCCGGGCACGGCGCGGTGGCGCTGGAGATCAGCGACGAGGCCGGTGCCCCGGTGGTGTCGGTCGGTTCGCTGGCGCTGCGGCCGCTGGACGCCGAGCAGTTCGCGGGCGCCCGTACCGCACACCACGAGGCGCTGTTCCGCGTCGACTGGGCCGTACTGCCCACGCATGCGGCGCGGCAGCGGCCGGAGGACGCCGCCCTGTGGGCCGTCCTGGACGGCTTCGGCGGCGGCGATCTGAAGCTCACGGCCGCGCTGACGGACGCGGACACCGGTATCGAGGCCGAGACGTACGCGGGGCTTCCCGCGCTCGCCGAAGCGGTGGAGGCCGAAGGGATCGCGCCCGATGTGGTCCTGGTGCCGTGCCTGCCCGACCTGGGCATGCCCGGGGACACCACGGGCGCCGCGCACACCGTCGTCCGGCGGACGCTGGCGCTGGTCCAGGAGTGGCTCGCCGACGAGCGGTTCGCCGACTCCCGGCTGGTCCTGCTCACCCGAGGCGCCGTGGCCGTGGCCGTGACCACGGGCGACGACGACGCGGGGGCCGAAGCGGCCGAGGGCGTCGAGGGGGCCGAGGGCGTGGACGATCTGACGCACGCCGCGGCCTGGGGTCTGGTGCGCTCGGCGCAGGCCGAGCACCCGGGCCGGTTCGTCCTGGTCGATGTCCAAGGAGACATGGACGTCCAGGGAGACATGGACGTCCAAGGAGACATCGACATCCACGGCGCCCTGGCCCGTGGTGTCCCCGGGCACGGCGACCCGGCCACCGGCACCCCGGCCACCGCCACCCCCCACGGCTGGCTCCCCGCCCTCGTGGCGGCGCTGCGGACCGACGAGCCGCAGCTCGCCGTGCGCGCCGGGGTCGTCCACGCGCCGCGGCTCGCGCGGGTGGCGGCCCTGGACGAGGCGGCCGTGCCCGGCCTGGACCCGGCGGGCACCGTGCTGGTCACCGGCGCGTCCGGCACCCTGGGCGGGGTGCTGGCCCGCCATCTGGTGACCGAGCGCGGCGCCCGGAAGCTGCTGCTGACCAGCCGCCGGGGCGCGGAGGCGGCGGGCGCCGCCGAACTCACCGCCGAACTCGCCGAGCTGGGCGCCGAAGCCCACTGGGCGGCGTGCGACGCGGCCGACCGCACCGCCCTGGCCGAGGTCATCGCGTCCGTCCCCGCCGATCACCCCCTCACCGCCGTGATCCACGCGGCGGGTGTGCTCGACGACGGGATCGTCGAGTCCCTCACCCCCGAGCGCGTCGCCCACGTCATGCGTCCGAAGGTGGACGCGGCCTGGAACCTGCACGAGCTGACCCGGGACCTCGACCTGTCCGCGTTCGTGCTGTTCTCCTCCGCCGCCGGTGTCTTCGGCAACCCGGGGCAGGGCAACTACGCGGCGGCCAACGCCTTCCTGGACGCCCTCGCCCAGCACCGCCGCGCCCGGGGCCTGCCCGCCGTCTCCCTGGCCTGGGGCCTGTGGGAGGACGAGGGCGGCATGGCCGCGACCCTCGCGACCGCCGACCGGCAGCGGATGAGCCGCGGCAGCATGGGCGCGCTGAGCAACGCCGAGGGCCTGGCCCTGTTCGACGTATCGGGCCTGGCCGGACACGCGGTGCTGATCCCCGCCGCCCTGGACATCGCCGCCCTGCGCGCCCAGTCCACGGCCGGGGTCGCCCCGCTGCTGCGCGGGCTGATCCGTACCCCCGTACGGCGCGCCGCGGCCGGTGGCGGCGGCGGGGCGGACGAGGCGGCGAGCCTCGCCGAGCGGCTCGCGGGCATGTCCGCGGCCGAACGGGACCGCTTCCTGATCAACCTGGTCTGCGGCCAGGTGGCGACCGTGCTCGGCTACGGCAGCGCGGCCGCCATCGAACCCGGCGCGGCCTTCAAGGAGCTGGGCTTCGACTCGCTCACCGCCGTCGAACTCCGCAACCGGCTCGGCGCGGCCACCGGCCTCCGGCTGCCCGCCACGCTGATCTTCGACTACCCGACCCCCGATGCCCTGGCCGACCATCTGCGCGCGGAGCTCCCGCACGGGGACGGCGGCGGCCCGTCGGTGTTCGGCGAACTCGACCGGCTGGAAGCCGCCCTGGCGGTGGCCGCGGACGACAGCGTCACCCGCTCCAGGATCACCATGCGCCTCCAGGCGCTCCTGGCGAAGTGGAACGACGCCCAGGACGCGACCGGCGACGGCGACACCGACGACCACGACCTCGAATCCGCGACCGACGATGAGCTCTTCGACCTGCTCGACGACGAACTCGGCTCCTCCTGAACGGGAGCGTTCTGAACCCATGGAACTCATGAGCACGATCTCCCTCTTCGCAAGGAGCCGACGCAATGGTGAATAACGAGGACAAGCTCCGGGACTACCTCAAGCGGGCCACCGCCGATCTGCGTCAGGCCCGTCGGCAGCTCCGCGAGGTCGAGGAGCGGCACCAGGAGCCCATCGCGATCGTCGCGATGAGCTGCCGCTACCCGGGTGGTGTGCGCACCCCCGAGGAGCTGTGGCGGCTCGTCCTGGACGGCGAGGACGCGATCTCCGGCTTCCCCACGGACCGTGGCTGGGACGTCGAGTCGCTCTATGACGCCGACCCCGACCAGGCGGGCGCCAGCTATGTGAACGAGGGCGGGTTCCTCTACGACGCGGGCGGCTTCGACCCGGCGGTCTTCGGGATCTCGCCGCGTGAGGCCATGGCGATGGACCCGCAGCAGCGGCTGCTGCTGGAGAGCTCCTGGGAGGCGTTCGAGCGGGCCGGGATCGACCCGACCGGGCTGCGCGGCCACCGGACCGGTGTGTTCGCGGGCGTGATGTACCACGACTACACCTCGCGGCTGGACTCGGTGCCCGAGGGCGTCGAGGGCTTCCTCGGCACCGGCAGCTCCGGCTCCATCGCCTCCGGCCGGGTGTCGTACACCTTCGGTCTCGAGGGCCCGGCGGTCACCGTCGACACGGCGTGCTCGTCGTCGCTGGTCACCCTGCACATGGCGGTGCAGGCGCTGCGCAACGGCGAATGCTCACTGGCGCTCGCGGGCGGTGTCACCGTGATGGCCACGCCCTCGACGTTCACCGAGTTCAGCCGCCAGCGCGGACTCGCCGCCGACGGCCGCTGCAAGCCCTTCGCCGCCGCCGCGGACGGCACCGGCTGGGGCGAGGGCGTGGGCATGCTGCTGGTCGAGCGGCTGTCGGACGCCCGCCGACACGGTCACCCGGTGCTGGCCATCGTGCGTGGCTCGGCCATCAACCAGGACGGCGCCTCCAACGGCCTCACCGCGCCCAACGGCCCGTCCCAGCAGCGCGTCATCCACCAGGCGCTCACCAACGGCCGCCTCTCCGCCGCCGATGTGGACGCCGTCGAAGCACACGGCACCGGTACGACGCTGGGCGACCCGATCGAGGCGCAGGCGCTGCTCGCCACCTACGGCCAGGAGCACACCGAGGACCAGCCGCTGCTGCTCGGCTCCATCAAGTCCAACATCGGGCACACCCAGGCCGCCGCCGGTGTCGCCGGAATCATCAAGATGGTCATGGCCATCCGCCATGGCGTGCTGCCCAAGACGCTGCACATCGACGAGCCGACCCCGCATGTCGACTGGTCGGCGGGCGCGGTGTCGCTGCTCGCCGACACCACCCCCTGGCCGGAGACCGACCACCCGCGCCGCGCCGCCGTGTCCTCCTTCGGCTTCAGCGGCACCAACGCCCACACCATCCTGGAGCAGGCCCCCGCCGAGGAGGCCGAGGAGGCCGAGGAAGCCACCGAGGCACCGGCGGCCCCGACGAAGCGGCTGGACGTCCTGCCCTGGGCGGTGTCGGGCAAGAGCGCGGCGGGGCTGCGCGCCCAGGCCGAGCGGCTGCTGGCCCATCTCGAGGCCGACCCGTCCCTCGGCCCGGTGGACGTGGCCCTCTCGCTGACCACCACCCGGGCCCAGCTCGACCACCGCGCCGTGGTGCGCGGCCACGACCGTGACGAACTGCTGGCCGGGCTCGCCGCCCTGGCCGAGGGCGGTATGGCGGCGGGCGTCGCACAGGGCTCCGTCGTCGGCGGCCGCACGGCGTTCGTGTTCCCGGGGCAGGGGTCGCAGTGGGCCGGTATGGCGGTGGGGCTGATGGACGCCTCGCCCGTCTTCGCCGCCCGTATTGATGAGTGTGCCGCGGCGCTCGCGGAGTTCACCGACTGGTCGTTGGTGGAGGTGCTGCGGGGCGCTGAGGGTGCGCCGTCGCTGGAGCGGGTGGATGTGGTCCAGCCGGTGTTGTTCGCGGTGATGGTGTCGCTCGCGGAGCTGTGGCGTTCGCTGGGCGTCGTCCCGGCGGCCGTGGTCGGCCACTCGCAGGGTGAGATCGCCGCCGCGTGTGTGGCGGGGATTCTGTCGCTGGAGGACGCGGCGCGTGTGGTGGCGCTGCGCAGTCAGGCGATCGGCCGGGTGCTGGCGGGCGAGGGTGGCATGGTGTCGGTGGCGCTGCCGGTGGCGGATGTGCGGGAGCGGATCGGGGCCTGGGGCGAGGAGCGGATCTCGGTGGCGGCCGTCAATGGGCCGTCGTCGGTGGTCGTCTCCGGTGAGCCCGAGGCCCTCGACGAACTGGTCGCCGCGTGCGAGGCGGATGAGGTGCGGGCGCGGCGGGTGCCGGTGGACTACGCCTCGCACTCCGCGCAGGTGGAGTTGCTCCGCGAGGAGTTGCTGGAGCTGCTGGCCCCCGTACAGCCGAAGAACGCCCAGGTGCCGTTCCTGTCGACGGTGACGGGGGAGTGGGTCGAGGGGCCGGAGCTGGACGCCGAGTACTGGTTCACCAATCTCCGCCGCACGGTTGAGCTGGAAGGCGCCGTTCGCCGCCTGCTGGACGAGGGCTTCGGAGCCTTCATCGAGTCCAGCGCGCACCCGGTGCTGACGATGGGTGTGCAGGAGACTGCCGAGGACGCCGGTGTGGACGCGGCCGCGATCGGGTCGCTGCGCCGTGACGAGGGCGGTCTGGACCGCTTCTGGGCCTCCGTCGGCGAGGCGTGGACGCGTGGCGTCACCGTGGACTGGGCCGGGGTGTTCGACGGTACGGGCGCGGCCCGCGTCGAGCTGCCCACGTACGCCTTCCAGCACCAGCACTACTGGCTGGAGGCGGGCAGCCCGACCGCTGCCGCCGCCATCGCCGCCGACCCCGTCGAGACCCGCTTCTGGGAGGCCGTCGAGCGCGAGGACTGGCAGACGCTCGCCGCCGAGCTGGACGTCGACGGCGACGAGCGGGTCAGCGCGCTGCTGCCCGCCCTGGCGTCGTGGCGCAAGCAGGCCCGTGAGCAGTCCACGGTGGACGGCTGGCGCTACCGCGTCACCTGGAAGCCGCTCGCCGACAGTCAGTCCGCGCGGCTGACCGGCACCTGGCTCGTCGTGGCCCCAAACACGGAGGACACGGAGGACACCGAGGACACAGAGGGCACCGGGACCGCCTGGACCGACGCCGTGGCCCGTGTGCTCGCCGAACGCGGCGCCGACGTACGGCGGATCACCGTGGACACCGCCGCCGACGGCCGCGAAGAGCTCACCGAGCGGCTGCGCGCCGCGCTCGCGGAGACCGACGGCATCCCGTTCACCGGAGTGCTGTCGCTGCTGGCCCTCGACGGCCGTTCGCACCCCCGGCACCCCTCCGTCCCGGCCGGGGTGGCGGCGCAGCTCGCGCTGGTGCAGGCCCTCGGCGACGCGGAGATCGGCGCGCCGCTGTGGTCCGCCACCCAAGGCGCGGTCTCCGTCGGCCGCGCGGACCCGCTGGACTCCCCCGAGCAGGCGCTGGTCTGGGGCCTGGGCCGGGTGGCCGCGCTGGAGCACGGCGAGCGCTGGGGCGGTCTGGTGGACCTGCCCGGGGCGCCCGACGAGCGGGCGCTGGCCCGGCTGGTGACCGTGCTCGCCGGGGCCGAGGAGGAGGACCAGGTCGCGATCCGCGCCACCGGGCCGCTCGTACGCCGTCTGGTGCGCGCCCCGCTGGCCGCCACGCCCGCCGTACGGTCGTGGAAGCCGTCCGGTACGACGCTGGTCACCGGCGGTACGGGCGCGCTGGGCGCCCATGTGGCGCGCTGGCTGGCCGGCAACGGGGCCGAGCACCTGGTGCTCACCAGCCGCCGTGGCCTGGACGCCCCGGGCGCGGCGGATCTGCGGTCCGAACTGACCGAGCTCGGCGCCAAGGTCACCATCGCCGCATGCGATGTGGCCGACCGCGCCCAGGTCGAGGCGCTGCTCGCGGACATCCCCGCCGAACACCCGCTGACCGCCGTCGTCCACACGGCCGCCGTGCTGGACGACGGGGTGATCGAGGGCCTGACCCCGGACCAGGTGGACCGGGTGCTGAAGGTCAAGGTGGACGCCACCCGCCAGCTGCACGAGCTCACCCGGGATCTGGACCTGTCCGCGTTCGTGCTGTTCTCCTCCTTCGCGGCCACCTTCGGCGCACCCGGCCAGGGCAACTACGCCCCGGGCAACGCCTTCCTCGACGCCTTCGCCGAGCACCGGCGCGCCCAGGGCCTGCCCGCCACCTCGCTGGCCTGGGGCCCGTGGGGCGAGGGCGGGATGGCCGAGGGCGGCGTCGGCGACCGGATGCGCCGCCACGGCGTCATCGAGATGGCGCCGCGCGCTGCCGTCACCGCGCTCCAGCACGCGCTGGACCGCGACGAGTCGGTGCTCACCGTCGTCGACATGGAGTGGAAGCGCTTCGTCCTCGCCTTCACCTCCGGCCGCTCCCGTCCGCTGCTGCACGACCTGCCCGAGGCGCGGGACGTCATCCAGGACATGGCCGGAGACGCCGAGGCGGACGGCGCGGGCGCGGTCGCTCTCGCCCAGCGGCTCGCCGGGGTGCCGGAGGCCGAGTGGGAGCGGCTGGTGCTGGAGCTGGTGCGCACCGCCGTCGCGGCCGTCCTGGGCTACGCGGGCGCCGACGACGTCGAGGCGGGCCGGGCCTTCAAGGAGCTGGGCTTCGACTCGCTGACCGCCGTCGAGCTGCGCAACCGGCTCAGCGCCGCCAGCGGGCTGAAGCTGCCCCCGACCCTGATCTTCGACTACCCCACCCCGACCGTGCTCGCGCGCCATCTGCGCACCGAGATCGCGGGCGGGCAGCGAGCCGCCGTGGCCGCGCTGCCGACCGCGGCGGCGCTCGCCGACGACGAGCCGATCGCCATCGTCTCCATGAGCTGCCGCTTCCCGGGCGGGGTGCGCACCCCCGAGGCGCTGTGGCAGCTGCTCGCCTCCGGTGGCGACGCGCTGTCGGAGTTCCCGGGCGACCGCGGCTGGGACATCGAGTCGCTGTACAACCCGGACCCGGACGCGCAGGGCACCAGCTACACCCGCGAGGGCGGATTCCTCACCGGGGCCGCCGACTTCGACCCCACCTTCTTCGGGATCTCGCCGCGTGAGGCCATGGCGATGGACCCGCAGCAGCGGCTGCTGCTGGAGACCTCCTGGGAGGCGTTCGAGCGGGCCGGCATCGACCCGGCCACGCTGCACGGCAGCCCGTCCGGTGTCTTCGTCGGCACCAACGGCTCCGACTACTCCATCGTCATGCGCAACAACACCGAGGGCTACGAGGGCCACCTCGCCACCGGCAGCGCCGCGAGCGTCGTCTCCGGCCGCCTCTCGTACACCTTCGGCCTGGAGGGCCCGGCGGTCACCGTGGACACCGCGTGCTCGGCGTCGCTGGTGGCGCTGCACCTGGCCGTCCAGTCGCTGCGCCAGGGCGAGTGCTCGATCGCGCTCGCGGGCGGGGTGACCGTGATGGCCACGCCGGGCACGTTCATCGAGTTCAGCCGCCAGCGCGGACTCTCCTCCGACGGCCGCAGCAAGGCGTTCTCCTCGGACGCGGACGGCTTCAGCCCGGCCGAGGGCGTGGGCATGCTGCTGGTCGAGCGGCTGTCGGACGCGCGGAAGAACGGTCACCCGGTCCTCGCCGTCGTCCGTGGCTCGGCGATCAACCAGGACGGCGCGTCCAACGGCCTGACCGCCCCCAATGGCCCGTCCCAGCAGCGCGTCATCCGGCAGGCTCTCGCCAACGCCCGGCTGTCCGCCGCCGATGTGGACGTCGTGGAGGCACATGGCACCGGTACGACGCTGGGCGACCCGATCGAGGCGCAGGCGCTGCTCGCCACCTACGGCCAGGAGCGGTCCGACGGGCAGCCCCTGCTGCTCGGCTCCATCAAGTCCAACATCGGCCACGCCCAGGCGGCCGCCGGTGTCGCGGGTGTGATGAAGCTCGTGCTCGCGCTGCGCCACGGCGTGCTGCCGGAGTCGCTGCACATCGTCGAGCCCACCCCGCATGTGGACTGGTCGGCGGGCGGCGTCGAGCTGCTGACCGGGGCGCGGGAGTGGCCGGAGACCGGCCGTCCGCGCCGGGCCGCCGTATCCTCGTTCGGCTTCAGCGGCACCAACGCCCACGCCATCATCGAGCAGGCGCCCGCCGAGGAGCCGGGTGAGGCCGAGCCGGTGACCCGGCGGCTCGGCGCGCTGCCGTGGACGGTGTCCGGCAAGAGCGAGGCGGCGCTGCGCGACCAGGCCGCCAAGCTGCTGGCCCACCTCGACGCCGACCCGGCCCCGCGCCCGCTGGACATCGGTCACGCGCTGGCCACCACCCGCGCCGCCTTCGACCGGCGTGCGGTGCTGGTGGGCACGGACCGGGACGATTTCGTCCGGGGTCTGGACGCCCTCGCTAGGGGGCAGGTCCTGCCGAATCTGGTGCAGGGGGCCTCAATCGGGGGCAAGGCCGCATTCGTGTTCCCAGGACAGGGGTCACAATGGGTAGGCATGGCCGTGGGGCTGTTGGATGCTTCACCGGTGTTCGCTGCCCGTATTGATGAGTGTGCTGCCGCGCTCGCGGAGTTCACCGACTGGTCGTTGGTGGAGGTGCTGCGCGAGGCGGAGGGCGCACCGTCACTGGAGCGGGTGGACGTTGTTCAGCCGGTGTTGTTCTCCGTGATGGTTTCGCTCGCGGAGCTGTGGCGTTCGCTGGGTGTGCGGCCGTCGGCCGTGGTCGGCCACTCGCAGGGTGAGATCGCGGCGGCGTGTGTGGCGGGGATTCTGTCGCTGGAGGACGCGGCGCGTGTGGTGGCGCTGCGCAGCCAGGCCATTGGCCGGGTGCTGGCGGGCAGGGGCGGCATGGTGTCGGTGGCGCTGCCGGTGGCGGACGTACGGGAGCGGATCGCGGCCTGGGGCGAGGAGCGGATCTCGGTGGCGGCCGTCAACGGGCCGTCGTCGGTGGTCGTCTCCGGTGAGCCCGAGGCCCTCGACGAGCTGGTCGCCGCGTGTGAGGCGGATGAGGTGCGGGCGCGCCGGGTGCCGGTGGATTACGCCTCGCACTCCGCGCAGGTGGAGTTGCTCCGCGAGGAGCTGCTGGAGTTGCTGGCGCCCGTACAGCCGAAGAACGCCCAGGTGCCGTTCCTCTCCACCGTGACGGGGGAGTGGGTCAACGGTTCCGAGCTGGACGCCGAGTACTGGTTCACCAACCTCCGCCGCACCGTTGAGCTGGAGGGCGCGGTCCGGCGGTTGCTGGACGAGGGCTTCGGAGCTTTCATCGAGTCCAGCGCCCACCCGGTGCTGACGATGGGTGTGCAGGAGACCGCCGAGGACGCGGGCCGTGAGGCCGCCGCGATCGGGTCGCTGCGCCGCGACGAGGGCGGTCTTGACCGCTTCTACACCTCGCTGGGCGAGGCGTGGACGCGTGGCGTCGGCGTGGACTGGGAGGCGGTGTACGAGGGGACGGGCGCGGCCCGCGTCGAGCTGCCCACGTACGCCTTCCAGCACCAGAGCTACTGGCCGCGGGCGGCCGGCACCCCGGCCGACGAGTCGGGCGCGCCGTCCGACGCCGTGGACGCCCGCTTCTGGGAGGCCGTCGAGCGCGAGGACCTGGAGTCGCTGGCCGACACCCTCGCGTTCGAGGACGACGGTGAGCGGTCCTCGCTCGGCACCGTCCTGCCCGCCCTGGCGTCCTGGCGCAAGCAGGCCCGCGAGCAGTCCGCGGTGGACGGCTGGCGCTACCGCGTGACCTGGACCTCGCTGACCGAAGCCCAGGCCCCCCGGCTGTCCGGGACCTGGCTGCTGGCCGTGCCCGAGTCCGCCGCCATCGACGACTGGACGCTCGGCGCGGTGCGGATGCTCACCGAACGCGGCGCCGAGGTGCGGCAGATCACCCCGACCGCCGTGGAGTCGGACCGTGCGTCGCTGACCCGCCTGGTGCGCGAGGAGCTGGCCGACGCCGGAGCCGTCTCGGGTGTGCTGTCGCTGCTCGCCTTCGACGCGGGCACCGCGCCCGGCACCGACGGTGTCAGCGCCGGGCTGGTCGGTACCGCCGTGCTGATCCAGGCCCTCGGCGACGCCGGGGTGGACGCGCCGCTGTGGTGCGCCACCCGGGGCGCGGTCGCCGTCGGCCAGACGGACCAGGTGGACTCCCCCGAACAGGCGCTCGTCTGGGGCCTCGGCCGGACCGCCGCCCTGGAGTACCCGGAGCGCTGGGGCGGTCTGGTGGACCTGCCCGGCGCGCCCGACGAGCGGGCGCTGGCCCGGCTCGCCGGGGTGCTCGCCGGGACCGACGGCGAGGACCAGCTCGCGGTGCGCGCGGCCGGGGTGTTCGCCCGCAGGCTCGCCCACGCCCCGCTGGCCGGCGCGCCCGCCGTACGGTCGTGGAAGCCGTCCGGTACGACGCTGGTCACCGGCGGTACGGGCGCGCTGGGCGCCCATGTGGCGCGCTGGCTGGCCGGCAACGGCGCCGAGCACCTGGTGCTCACCAGCCGCCGTGGCCTGGACGCCCCTGGCGCTGCCGAGCTGCGGGACGAGCTGACCGAGCTGGGCACCGGGGTCACCGTCGCCGCGTGCGACGTGGCCGACCGCAAGGCCGTCGAGACGCTGCTCGCCGCCATCCCAGCCGACCGGCCGCTCACGGCGGTCATGCACGCCGCGGGCGTCCTGGACGACGGCGTACTGGACGCGCTCACCCCGGAGCGGTTTGCCACCGTGCTCGGCCCCAAGGCCGACGCGGCGCGCCATCTGGACGAGCTGACCCGCGATCTGGACCTGTCCGCGTTCGTGCTGTTCTCCGGTATCGCGGGCACCCTCGGCGACGCCGGACAGGGCAACTACGCGGCGGCCAACGCCTATCTCGACGCGCTGGCCGAGCAGCGGCGCGCCGACGGCCTGCCCGCCACCTCGGTGGCCTGGGGCCGCTGGGGCGAGACGGGCCTGGCCGCCGACGGTGCCATCGGCGAGCGGCTGGATCGGGGCGGTGTCCCGGCGATGGCCCCGCACGCCGCGATCACGGCGCTGCAGCGGGCCCTGGACCACGCGGACACGGTCGTGGCCGTCGCCGACATCCAGTGGGACCGCTTCGCCTACGGCTACACGGCGGTCCGCCCCAGCCCGCTCATCGGCGAGCTGCCCGAGGTCCGGCGGCTGCGGGAGACCGGCGGCCCGGCCGGTGAGCCCGGCGCGGCCTCCGACGGGTCCCCGGCGGACGCGCTGCGCAAGCGGCTGGCCGGGATCTCCCGGGCCGAGCAGTCCCTGGTCGTCCTGGAGGTCGTGCGTACGAACGCGGCCGCCGCGCTCGGCCACTCCTCGACCGACGAGGTCGGCGCCGGGCGGGCGTTCAAGGAGCTGGGCTTCGACTCGCTCATCGCGCTGGAGCTGCGCAACCGGCTGACCGCCGGCACCGGGCAGAAGCTGCCCGCCACGCTGGTCTTCGACTACCCGACCCCGGCGGCGCTCGCCGAGTTCCTGTGCGGCCGGATCGTGGGCGACGGCGGTACGGCCGCGGCGCCCGGACTCGCGGAGCTCGACGCGCTGGAGTCCGCGCTGTCCGTCCTGGACCCCGGCAGCGAGGCGCGGGACGACATCGCGGTCCGGCTGCGGGACCTCGCGGCGAAGTGGGCGGAGCCCCGTACGGCCGATGCCGAGGCGGCCGACGGCGACAGCGGCACCGTGACGGAGAAGTTGCAGGAGGCGACGCCCGACGAGGTCTTCGCCTTCATCGACAAAGAACTCGGAATCTAAGGATCGATGGGTCCGCGGGCGCAAGGTTTGTGACGAGAAGCATGGGTGAGACTCCAATGTCGGATCAGGACAAGATCCTCGACTACCTCAAGCGGGTAACTGCCGATCTGCACCAGACGCGGCAGCGTCTTCGCGAGGTCGAGTCGCAGGAGCCTGAGCCGATCGCGATCGTCGGCATGAGCTGCCGGTTCCCCGGAGGCGTCACGTCTCCGGAGGAGCTGTGGGAGCTCGTGGCCGCGGGCGGTGACGCCATCGCGGACTTCCCCACGGACCGTGGCTGGGACACCGACGCGCTCTTCGCCGACGACCCCGACGAGCAGGGCACCAGCTACACCGACAAGGGCGGGTTCCTCGACGGCGCGGGCGAGTTCGACGCGGCGTTCTTCGGGATCAGCCCGCGCGAGACCCTCGGCATGGACCCGCAGCAGCGGCTGCTGCTGGAGACGTCCTGGGAGGCGTTCGAGCGGGCCGGGATCGACCCGGCCACGCTCCGCGGCAGCAAGGCCGGTGTCTTCGTCGGCACCAACGGCCAGGACTACCCGGAGCTGATGCACACGCTGCCGCAGGGCGTGGAGCAGTATCTGCTCACCGGCAACGCCGCCAGCGTCATCTCCGGCCGGATCTCCTACACCTTCGGCCTGGAGGGCCCGGCGCTCACCGTCGACACCGCGTGCTCGGCGTCACTGGTGGCACTGCACCTGGCCATCCAGGCGCTGCGCAACGGCGAGTGCTCGCTGGCGCTCACCGGCGGTGTCACGGTGATGAACAGCCCGCGCGCGTTCATCAACTTCAGCCGCCAGCGCGGTCTCGCGCCCGACGGCCGCTGCAAGGCGTTCGCGGACGGCGCGGACGGCACCGGCTGGGGCGAGGGCGTCGGCATGCTGCTCGTCGAGCGGCTGTCGGACGCGCGAAAGAACGGCCACAAGGTGCTGGCCGTCGTCCGTGGCTCCGCCATCAACCAGGACGGCGCCTCCAACGGTCTGACCGCGCCCAACGGCCCGTCCCAGCAGCGCGTCATCCGGCAGGCGCTCACCGACGCCCGGCTCACCCCGGCCCAGGTGGACGCCGTCGAGGCACACGGCACCGGCACCAGCCTCGGCGACCCCATCGAGGCCCAGGCCCTGCTCGCCACGTACGGGCAGAACCGGGCCGAGGGCCGCCCGCTGTGGCTCGGCTCGGTCAAGTCCAACTTCGGGCACACCCAGGCCGCCGCCGGTGTCGCCGGAATCATCAAGATGGTCAAGGCCATCGAGCACGGGGTGCTGCCCAGGACCCTGCACGTCGACGCGCCCTCCCGGGACGTGGACTGGGACGCGGGCGCCGTCTCCCTGCTCACCGAGAACACCCCGTGGCCGGAGACCGGCCAGCCGCGCCGCGCGGGCATCTCCTCCTTCGGTGTGAGCGGTACGAACGCGCACACCGTCATCGAGCAGGCACCCGCCGAGGACCGCGAGGCCCCCGGCGATGACACGACGCCCTCGGAGTGGACCGGCATCGGCGGGCAGGTGCCGCTGCTGGTGTCCGCGCAGAGCGCACCGGCGCTGCGCGCCCAGGCCGAGCGGCTCACCGCCCGGTTGCGGGACGACCCGGGCCTCGGCCTGGTCGACCTGGCCCACTCGCTGGCCACCACCCGCGCCGCACTGGACCACCGGGCCGTGGTCCTCACGGGCGAGGGCGGCCGCGACGAACTGCTGCGCGGACTGGCCGAACTCGCCGCGGACGCCCCCTCGGACGCCCCCGCGGGCGGCGTCGTCCGGGACGAGGTCGCCGAGGGCAAGGTCGCGTTCCTCTTCACCGGCCAGGGCAGCCAGCGCCCCGGAATGGGCCGTGAGCTGTACGCGGCCGTCCCGGCCTTCGCCCGCGCCCTGGACGAGGTGTGCGCCGAGTTCGACCAGCACCTTCAGCGGCCGCTGCGCGAGGTGATGTTCGGCGACGACAGCGGGTCGGACGACAGCGGATCGGACGACAGCGGGCTGCTGGACCGCACCGGCTACACCCAGCCCGCGCTGTTCGCCCTCGAAGTGGCGCTGTTCCGGCTGCTGGAGACGTGGGGCGTCAAGCCTGACTTCCTCGTCGGCCACTCCATCGGTGAACTGGCCGCCGCGCAGGTGGCGGGCGTGCTGTCGCTCGCGGACGCGGCGAAGCTGGTGGCCGCGCGCGGCCGGCTGATGGAGGAACTGCCCGCCGGTGGCGCGATGATCGCGATCCAGGCGTCCGAGGACGAGGTGGCGCCGCTGCTCACCGAGCGGGTCTCGATCGCCGCCCTCAACGGGCCGACGTCGGTCGTCATCGCGGGTGACGAGGACGCGGCTGTCGCGATCGCGGCCGGCTTCGAGGCGCGGGGCCGCAAGACCAAGCGGCTCACCGTCAGCCACGCGTTCCACTCACCGCGCATGGACGGCATGCTGGACGCCTTCCGCGAGGTCGCGCGGCAGGTGACCTACGCCCCGCCGGTCATCCCCATCATCTCCAACCTCACCGGCGGTTCGGTCTCCGCCGACGAGATCTGCTCGCCCGACTACTGGGTCCGGCACGTCCGCGAGGCGGTCCGCTTCACCGACGGCATCCGCCGGCTCGAGGAGTACGACGTCGCCACGTATGTGGAGCTGGGCCCCGACGGGGTGCTCTCCGCCATGGCGCAGGACTGCGTCACCGGCGACGGCGCCGCGTTCGTGCCCGTGCTGCGCGGCGACCGCCCCGAGGCCACCGCCCTGGCGGGCGCCCTCGCCCGCGCCCATGTCCACGGCGTGGCCGTCGACTGGGCCGCGGTTTTCGAGGGCTCCGGCGCCCGCCGCGTCGAACTGCCCACCTACGCCTTCCAGCGCGAGCTGTACTGGCCCGAGCCGCCCGGCCCGTGGACCGGCGACGTCACCGCCTCCGGGCTCGGCTCCGCCGACCATCCGCTGCTCGGCGCCGCCGTGTCGCTCGCCGACGGCGCCGGATTCCTGTTCACCGGGCGGCTGTCCCTCCAGACCCACCCGTGGCTGGCCGACCACGCCGTCATGGACACCGTGCTGCTGCCCGGCACCGCCTTCGTCGAGCTGGCCATCCGCGCGGGTGACCACGCGGGCGCGGACGTCCTGGAGGAGCTCACCCTCGAGGCCCCGCTGGTGCTGCCCCCGCAGGGCGGCGTCCAGCTCCAGGTGTCCGTGGGCGCGCCGGACGAGACCGGCCGCCGCTCGCTGACCCTGCACTCGCGCCTGGAGGAGGCCCCCGACGGCACCTGGGGCGAGGGCGACTGGACCCGCCACGCCACCGGTGTGCTCGCCGCCGGCGCCACCACCCCTGACGAGCACCTCACCGCATGGCCCCCGGCCGGTGCCACCGAGGTCCCCGTGGACGGCCTCTACGAATGGCTCGCCGAGACCGGATTCGCCTACGGCCCGGTCTTCCAGGGGCTCCAGGGCGCTTGGCAGCACGGCGACCACGTGTACGCCGAGGTGCGGCTGCCCGAGAGCGCCCGCGCCGAGGCCGAGCTGTTCGGGCTGCACCCGGCGCTGCTGGACGCGGCCCTGCACGCCGTGGGCATCGGCTCCCTCCTGGAGGACACCGAACACGGCCGCCTCCCCTTCTCCTGGAGCGGTGTCCGGCTGCACGCCGTGGGCGCCGCCACGCTGCGCGTCCGGCTCTCGCCCGCCGGTCAGGACGCGGTGGCCGTGCTGGTGACGGATGAGAGCGGCGCGCCCGTCGCCTCCGTCGACTCGCTGCTGCTGCGCCCCGTCTCGCCCGACCAGGTGCACGCCGCGCGCGGCGCCTTCCACGAGGCGCTGTTCCACGTCGAGTGGGCCCACGCGCCGGTCCCCGCCAACACCACCGTCGTGGCCGGGCAGTGGGCGGTGCTGGGCGCCGAACACCCCGAGCTCGCCCTCGCCCTGCCCACCGCCGCCGGATACGCCGACCTGGCCGCGCTCGGCGCGGCCGTGGACGCCGGGGCCCCGGTGCCGCGGGCCGTCGTCGCGCCGTTCTTCGCGGATGACACCGGGCTGCCCGTCGAGACCGCCGTGCGCGAGGCCCTGCACCGCGCGCTGGAGCTGGTCCAGAACTGGCTCGCCGACGCCCGCTTCGAGGGCTCCCGGCTGGTGATCGCCACCCGTGGCGCCGTCGCCACCTCGACGGACGCCGACACCGAGGACCTGGTCCACGCCCCGCTGTGGGGTCTGCTGCGCTCCGCGCAGTCCGAGAACCCGGACCGTTTCGTCCTCGCCGATATCGATGGCCGCGACGAGTCCTACCGTGCGCTCTCCGCCGCCCTGGCCACCGGCGAATCGCAGCTCGCCGTCCGCGCCGGGACCGTGGTCGTACCGCGCCTGGCCAAGGTCGCCGCCGACCCCGAGCAGACCGCCCCCGCCCTCGACCCCGAGGGCACCGCCCTGGTCACCGGCGCCACCGGCACCCTCGGCGGGCTGGTCGCCCGCCACTTGGTGGCCGAGCACGGCATACGCCATCTGCTGCTGCTCAGCAGGCGCGGGGGAGACGCCCACGGCGCCGCCGAACTCGTCGCCGAGCTGCGCGAGTCGGGCGCCGAGGTCACCCTCGCCGCCTGCGACGTGGCCGACCGCGCCGCGCTCGCCGAGGTGCTGGCCGCCATCCCGGCCGAGCACCCGCTGACCGCCGTGGTGCACACCGCCGGTGTGCTCGACGACGGTGTCATCGGCTCGCTGACTGCCGAGCGCGTCGACCGCGTCCTGCCGCCCAAGGTGGACGCCGCGTGGCACCTCCACGAGCTGACGCGCGAGCTGGACCTGTCGGCGTTCGTCCTGTTCTCCGCCGCCGCCGGAACGCTCGGCGGCCCCGGCCAGGCCAACTACGCGGCCGCCAACGCCTTCCTGGACGCCCTCGCCCACCGGCGCCGCGCCCAGGGGCTGCCCGCCACCGCCCTCGCCTGGGGCCTGTGGGCCGAGCGCAGCGGGATGACCGGCGACCTGGACGACGCCGACATCCAGCGCATCACCCGCGCCGGAGTGGCCGCCCTCTCCTCCGAGGAGGGCCTCGCCCTCCTGGACACCGCCCGCGCCGTGGGCGACCCCGCGCTCGTCCCCATGCACCTGGACCTGGCGCCGCTGCGCCACGCCGACGCCACCATGGTCCCCGCGCTGCTGCGCGGCCTGGTGCGGGCCCCCGGCCGCCGGGTGGTCGAGGCGGGCGGCGCCGCCGCCCCCGGCGGGCTCGCCGACCGGCTCCTCGGGCTGTCCGTCCCCGAGCGCGACCGGCTGCTGCTGGAGATCGTCTGCGGTCAGGTGGCCGCCGTCCTCGGCTACGCGGGCCCGGAGGCCGTCGGCTCGGCACGCGCCTTCAAGGAGCTGGGCTTCGACTCGCTCACCGCCGTCGAGCTGCGCAACCGCCTCGGCGCCGTCACCGGCGTACGGCTCCCGGCCACCCTCGTCTTCGACTACCCGACGCCGACCGCGCTCGCCGGATTCCTGCGCACCGAGATCCTCGGCGACCAGGCCGACGAGGCCGCCGCGGCCCCGGCCGCCACCGTGGCCGTCGCCGACGACGAGCCCATCGCCATCGTCGGCATGAGCTGCCGCTACCCCGGCGGGGTCACCAGCCCCGAGGAGCTGTGGCAGCTGGTCACCGGCTCGGTGGACGCCATCTCCGGCTTCCCGACCGACCGCGGCTGGCAGCTGGAGGGGCTGCTGGGCGACGACCCCGAGCAGACGGGCACCAGCGCCACCATCGAGGGCGGATTCCTCTACGACGCGGGCGAGTTCGACCCCGACTTCTTCGGCATCAACCCGCGTGAAGCCCTCGCCATGGACCCCCACCAGCGGCTGCTGCTGGAGAGCTCCTGGGAGGCGTTCGAGCGGGCCGGGATCGACCCGGCGACCGTACGCGGCAGCAAGACCGGCGTCTTCGCGGGCGTCATGTACCACGACTACCTCTCCCGGCTGACCGCCCTGCCGGAGGGCCTGGAGGGCTACCTCGGCACCGGTACGGCGGGCAGCGTGGCCTCCGGCCGGGTGGCGTACACCTTCGGTCTGGAGGGCCCGGCGGTCACCATCGACACGGCGTGTTCGTCGTCGCTGGTGGCGCTGCATCTGGCGGCGCAGGCGCTGCGCAACGGCGAGTGCACGATGGCCCTCGCGGGCGGTGTCACCGTCATGTCCACCCCGGACACCTTCATCGACTTCAGCCGCCAGGGCGGTCTTTCGGCCAGCGGCCGCTGCAAGTCCTTCTCGGCCGACGCGGACGGCACCGGCTGGGCCGAGGGCGTGGGCATGCTGCTCGTCGAGCGGCTGTCGGACGCGGAGAAGAACGGCCACAAGGTGCTGGCGGTCGTGCGGGGCACGGCCGTCAACCAGGACGGTGCGTCCAATGGTCTGACGGCGCCGAACGGCCCCTCCCAGCAGCGGGTGATCCGGCAGGCGCTGGCGAACGCACGCCTGACGGCTGGTGATGTGGACGCGGTCGAGGCGCACGGCACGGGCACCACGCTGGGCGACCCGATCGAGGCGCAGGCGCTGCTGGCCACGTACGGCAAGGAGAAGACCGAGGACCAGCCGCTGTGGCTGGGCTCCATCAAGTCCAACTTCGGCCACACCCAGGCCGCCGCCGGTGTCGCGGGCATCATCAAGATGGTGCAGGCCATGCACCACGGCGTACTGCCCCGGTCGCTGCACCTCGACGAGCCGTCGCCGCATGTGGACTGGGCGGCGGGTGCGGTGTCGCTGCTGAGCGAGGCGCGGGAGTGGCCGGAGACCGGGCGTCCGCGCCGGGCCGGTGTCTCCTCCTTCGGCGTCAGCGGCACCAACGCGCACGCCATCATCGAGCAGGCGCCGGAGACCGAACCGGCCGAGGGCTCCGCGCTTCCGGCCGCCCGGCCGTCCGTGCTGCCGTGGACCGTGTCCGGGAAGAACGCCGACGCGCTGCGGGCGCAGGCCGAGCGGCTGCTCGCCGACCTCGAACAGCGGCCGGACGTCTCCCCGACCGACCTGGCGTACTCGCTCGCGACCTCCCGTGCCGCGCTGGACCACCGCGCCGTCGTGGTCGGCGGGGACCGTGCGGCGCTGATCTCGGGCCTGGAGGCGCTGGCGCGCGGCGAGTCGGCCGCGGGGCTGGTCCAGGGCTCGGTGGCGGACGGCAAGGTGGCCTTCCTGTTCACCGGGCAGGGCAGCCAGCGGCTCGGCATGGGCCGTGAGCTCTACGACGCCTACCCGGTGTTCGCGGAGTCGTTCGACACCGTCTGCGACGAACTGGACGCGTATCTCGAACGACCGCTGAAGACGGTGGTGTTCGGGGACGACGCGGCGGAGCTGGACCAGACAGGGTTCACCCAGCCCGCGCTGTTCGCCATCGAGGTGGCGCTGTTCCGGCTGGTCTCGGAGGCGTGGGGGCTGCGGCCCGACTTCCTCTCCGGGCACTCCATCGGTGAGCTGGCCGCCGCGCATGTGGCGGGTGTGCTCTCGCTCGCGGACGCCGCGAAGCTGGTGGCGGCGCGTGGGCGGTTGATGCAGGCGCTTCCGGCCGGTGGCGCGATGATCGCCGTCCAGGCGTCCGAGGACGAGGTGGCGCCGCTGCTCAACGAGCGCGTCTCGATAGCCGCCCTCAACGGCCCGGCCTCCGTGGTCATCGCGGGCGACGAGGACGCGGCGGCCGAGATCGCTGCCGGTTTCGAGGCGCGGGGTCGTAAGACCAAGCGGCTCACCGTCAGCCACGCGTTCCACTCGCCGCGTATGGACGGGATGCTGGAGGCGTTCCGCGAGGTGGCGGAGGGGCTCGCGTACGAGGCCCCGCGCATTCCGATCGTCTCCAACCTCACCGGAAACGTGGTCTCCGCCGACGAGATCACCACCCCCGACTTCTGGGTGCGCCACGTCCGCGAGGCCGTCCGCTTCCTGGATGGCATCCGCACCCTGGAGGCCCAGGGCGTCACCACCTACCTCGAACTCGGCCCCGACGGTGTGCTCTCCGCGATGGCCCAGGAGTGCGTCACCGACGCCGACGCCGACGCGGCTGCCGGTTTCGCCGCCGCGCTGCGCAAGGACCGCGCCGAGGCCGAGACCGTCGCCACCGCCCTCGCCGCCCTGTACGTCCGTGGTGTGACCCCGGACTGGGCCGCGTACTTCGCCGGGACCGGCGCTCACCGCGTCGACCTGCCGACCTATGCCTTCCAGCACCGCCGCTTCTGGCTGACGTCCCCCGCGGGCTTCGTGGGCGACGTGGAGTCGGCGGGCCTGGACCGGGCCGACCACCCGCTGCTGGGCGCGGCCGTGCCGCTGGCGGACTCCGACGGCTTCCTGTTCACCGGTCGGCTGTCTCTGGAAAGCCACCCGTGGCTGGCCGACCACGCCGTCATGGGCACCGTCCTGCTGCCCGGCACCGCCTTCGTCGAACTGGCCATCCGCGCCGGTGACCAGGTGGGCTGCGACCGGCTGGACGAGCTGACGATCGAGGCGCCGCTGGTGCTGCCCGAGCGTGGCGCGGTCCAGCTGCAGATCGTCGTCGGCGCCCCGCGTCAGGACGGGCACCGCACGCTGGAGCTGTACTCGCGGGCGCAGGACGCGCCCGCCGAGCTGCCGTGGATCCGGCATGCGAGCGGTGTGCTGGTGGCCGGTGGCCCGCGGCCCTCGTTCGACCTGACGGCATGGCCGCCGCAGGGCGCCGAGCCCGCCGAGGTCGAGGGGCTCTACGAGCACCTGGCGCAGGGCGGTTTCGCGTACGGCCCGATGTTCCAGGGGCTGACGGCGGCCTGGCTGCGCGGCGACGAGGTGTTCGCCGAGGTGCGGCTGCCGGAGGACCGCAAGGCCGACGCGGGCGGGTTCGGGCTGCACCCGGCGCTGCTGGACGCCGCGCTGCACAGCACGTTCGCCCGCGCGGACGGCGATGAGCAGGGCCGGCTGCCGTTCTCCTGGAGCGGGGTGTCGCTGCACGCGGTCGGCGCCGACGCGCTCCGGGTCCGGCTGACCCCGGCCGGTGCCGACGGCGTGTCGCTGGAGCTGGCCGACGGCACCGGTGCCCCGGTGGCCTCGGTCGAGCAGCTCGCGCTGCGCCCGGTCTCGGCCGGGCAGCTCGCCGAGGGCCGCTCCGCCGCGTACCACGAGTCGCTGTACCGGCTGGACTGGGCGACCGTGCCGATGTCCACCGAGAGCCCGGCCGCGTCCTGGACGGTGCTCGGCGAGGGCGAGGGCACGCCCGCCCCGCTGACCTCCGGTGCCGCGATCCACGCCGACCTGGACGCGCTGGCCGCTGCCGGGGACGCCCCCGCGTACGTCCTGGCGTACCTCGACCCGCGCGGCGCCACCGGTGACGAGGTGACCGCCGCCGTCCACACCGCCACCCAGCGGACGCTGGCGCTCGTCCGGGCGTGGCTGGCCGACGACCGGTTCGCCGCGTCCCAGCTGGTGCTCGTCACCCGGGGCGCGGTCGCCACCGCGGGCGACGCCGGGACCCACGACCTGCCGCACGCCCCGGTGTGGGGTCTGGTGCGCTCGGCGCAGTCGGAGAACCCGGACCGGCTGGTGCTGGTGGACCTCGACGGCACCGACGCCTCCTACGAGGCGCTGGGCGCCGCGCTCGCCTCCGGCGAGCCGCAGTTCGTACTGCGCCGGGGCGCCGTCCACGCCCCCCGGCTGGCGCGCACCGCCGCCAGTGGGCCCATGGTGCCGCCGCCCGGTGAACCGGCCTGGCGGCTGGACATCCAGGACAAGGGCACCCTGGAGAACCTCACCCTGCTGCCCAGCCCGGAGGCCGCCGCGCCGCTGGAGGCCGGGCAGGTGCGGGTCGCGGTCCGGGCCGCCGGTGTGAACTTCCGCGATGTGCTCAACGCGCTCGGCATGTACCCCGGTGACGCGGGCCTGATGGGCAGCGAGGGCGCGGGAGTCGTCCTCGAGACCGGCCCCGGGGTCACCGATCTGGCGCCCGGCGACCGGGTGATGGGCATGCTGCCCGGCGGCTTCGGCCCGCTGGTGGCTGTGGACCGCCGCATGGTCGTGCCGATGCCGGAGGGCTGGTCGTACGCCCAGGCCGCGTCCGTGCCGATCGTCTTCATGACGGCCTACTACGCGCTGCGCGACCTGGCCGGCCTCCAGGGCGGGGAGTCGCTGCTGGTGCACGCCGCCGCCGGTGGTGTCGGCATGGCCGCCGTCCAGCTGGCCCGCCACTGGGGCGTGGACGTCTACGCCACCGCCAGCCAGGGCAAGTGGGACACGCTGCGCTCGCTGGGGCTGGCCGACGACCGGATCGCCTCCTCCCGCGACCTGGCCTTCGAGGAGAAGTTCCGCGAGGCCAGCGGCGGTCGCGGCGTCGATGTCGTACTGGACTCGCTGGCCCGGGAGTTCGTGGACGCGTCGCTGCGACTGCTGCCGCGCGGCGGCCGGTTCGTCGAGATGGGCAAGACCGACGTCCGGGCGCCGGAGGAGGTCGCCGCCGCCTACCCCGGCGTCTCCTACCAGGCGTTCGACCTCACCGAGGCGGGCCTGGACCGCATCCAGGAGATGCTGTGCGAGCTGCTGGAGCTGTTCCGGCGGGGCGCGCTGCGGGCGCTGCCGATCACCGCGTGGGATCTGCGGCAGGCCCCGGACGCGTTCCGCTACCTCAGCCAGGCCCGCCACATCGGCAAGGTCGTGCTCACCGTGCCCGCCCCGTGGAACCCGGACGGCACGGTGCTGATCACCGGCGGCACCGGCACCCTGGGCGGCCTGGTCGCCCGGCACGCGGTCACCGAGCGCGGTGTACGCCGCCTGGTGCTCACCAGCCGCCGTGGTGAGCAGGCCGCGGGCGCGGCCGAACTCGCCGCCGAGCTGCGCGAGCTGGGCGCCGAGGTCACCATCGCCGCCTGCGACGCGGCCGACCGGGACGCGCTCGCCGCCGTCCTGGCCGACATCCCCGCCGGGCGTCCGCTGACCGCCGTGGTGCACACCGCCGGTGTGCTGGACGACGGGGTGATCGACGCGCTGACGCCGGAGCGGCTGGAGAAGGTGCTGCGCCCCAAGGTGGACGCGGCCGTCAATCTGCACGAGCTGACCCGCGACCAGGACCTGGCCGCGTTCGTGCTGTTCTCCTCGGCGGCCGGGACGTTCGGCGGCCCCGGACAGGCCAACTACGCCGCGGCCAACTCCTTCCTGGACGCCCTGGCCCGCCACCGCCAGTCCCAGGGCCTCGCCGCCACCTCGCTGGCCTGGGGCCTGTGGGCCGAGGCCAGCGGGATGACGGGTGAGCTGGAGGCCACCGACAAGTCCCGGATGACCCGCTCCGGAGTGCTGGGGCTGTCCTCCACCGAGGGCCTGGCGCTGTTCGACGCCGCCCAGGAGGTGGGCGACGCCTTCCTGGTGCCCATGCAGCTCGACCTGGCGCCGCTCACCGGCGCGCCCATCGAGATGGTGCCGCCGCTGCTGCGCGGTCTGGTGCGCGGCGGTACGACCCGCCGCACCGCCGAGTCGGGCGCGGCCCAGGACGGCTCCTCGCTGGTGGAGCGGCTGGTCCGGCTGGACGCGGCCGAGCGCGAGCAGACCCTGCTGGACCTGGTGCGCGCCCAGGTGGCCGTGGTGCTCGGCCATGACTCGCCCGACGCGGTGGAGGCGAGCCGGGCCTTCAAGGACCTCGGCTTCGACTCGCTGACCGCGGTGGAGTTCCGCAACCGCCTCGGCGCCGCCGCCGGGCTGCGGCTGCCCGCCACGCTGGTCTTCGACTACCCGACGCCGACCGCGCTCGCCGGATATCTGCTGGCGGAACTGCTCGGCTCCGAGGCGGCCGCGGCCGTCCCCGCACGGGCCGAGGGCCCGGCGGGCGCCGGGACGGACGAGGACGACCCGATCGCCATCATCGCGATGAGCTGCCGCTTCCCCGGGGATGTGCGCACCCCCGAGGACCTGTGGGAGCTGCTGGCCGAGGGCCGGGACGGCATCGCCCGGCTGCCGGAGGACCGGGGCTGGGACCTCGAGGCGTTCTACGACCCGGACCCGGACCGGCCCGGCACCTCGTACGCCCGCGAGGGCGGCTTCTACTACGACGCCCACCACTTCGACCCGGCCTTCTTCGGCATCAACCCGCGCGAGGCGCTCGCCATGGACCCCCAGCAGCGGCTGCTGCTGGAGACCTCCTGGGAGTCCTTCGAGCGGGCGGGCCTCGACCCGGGGGCGCTGCGCGGCAAGCAGGTCGGCGTGTTCGTCGGCCAGATGCACAACGACTACGTGTCCCGGCTGCACACCGTCCCGGAGGGCGTCGAGGGCTATCTCGGCACCGGCGGCTCCAGCAGCATCGCCTCCGGCCGGGTGGCGTACACCTTCGGCTTCGAGGGTCCGGCCGTCACCGTCGACACGGCGTGTTCGTCGTCGTTGGTGGCGCTGCACCTGGCGGCGCAGGCGCTGCGCAACGGCGAGTGCACGATGGCGCTCGCGGGCGGTGTCACCATCATCACCACCCCCGACGTCTTCACCGAGTTCAGCCGCCAGCGCGGCCTGGCCAGGAACGGCCGCTGCAAGCCGTTCGCCGCGGCCGCCGACGGCACGGCCTGGGGTGAGGGCGTGGGCATGCTGCTGGTGGAGCGGCTCTCGGACGCCCGGCGCAACGGCCACAAGGTGCTGGCGGTCGTGCGGGGCACGGCGGTCAACCAGGACGGTGCGTCGAATGGTCTGACGGCGCCGAACGGTCCGTCGCAGCAGCGGGTGATCCGTCAGGCGCTGGCGAACGCGGGTCTGACGGCTGGTGATGTGGACGCGGTGGAGGCGCACGGTACGGGTACGACGCTGGGCGACCCGATCGAGGCGCAGGCGCTGCTGGCCACGTACGGCAAGGAGAAGTCTCCCGAGCAGCCCCTGTGGCTGGGCTCGATCAAGTCCAACTTCGGCCACACCCAGGCCGCGGCCGGTGTCGCGGGCATCATCAAGATGGTGCAGGCGATGCGCCACGGAGTGCTGCCGAAGTCGCTGCACATCGATGAGCCGTCGCCGCATGTGGACTGGGCGGCGGGTGCGGTGTCGCTGCTGAGCGAGGCGCGGGAGTGGCCGGAGACCGGGCGTCCGCGCCGGGCCGGTATCTCGTCCTTCGGCATGAGCGGCACCAACGCGCACACCATCATCGAGCAGGTGCCGGAGCCCGAGACGGCCGAGGCTTCCGCGCTCCCGCCGGGTGAGCCGTCCGTGCTGCCGTCGGCGCTGCCGTCCGTGCTGCCGTCGGCGCTGCCGTCCGTGCTGCCGTGGGTGCTGTCCGCCAAGACCCCCGAGGCGCTGCGCGCCCAGGGGGCCCGGCTCCGCGCCCATGTGGCCGACCGTCCCGAGCCGTCCCTGGCCGACCTCGGCCACTCCCTGGTCACCTCCCGGGTGCCCTTCGAGCACCGGGCGACCCTCGTCGCCCGGGACCGGGACGCCTTCCTGGCCGGTCTCGACGCCCTCGCCGAGGGCCGCACCACGACCGGTCTTGTCGAGGGCGCGGTAGCCGAGGGCGGCAAGCTGGCCGTCCTGTTCACCGGCCAGGGCAGCCAGCGGCTCGGCATGGGCCGTGAGCTCTACGACGCCTACCCGGCGTTCGCGGAGGCGCTGGACGAGATCTGCGACGCGCTGGACCCGCATCTCGAACGACCGCTGAAGACGGTGATGTTCGGGGACGACGCGGAGCAGCTGGACCGGACCGGGTTCACCCAGCCCGCGCTGTTCGCGATCGAGGTGGCGCTGTTCCGCCTGGTCGAGGCGTGGGGTGTGAAGCCGGACTTCCTCTCCGGCCACTCCATCGGCGAACTGGCGGCGGCCCATGTCGCCGGTGTGCTGTCGCTCGACGACGCCGCCAAGCTGGTGGCCGCCCGTGGCCGGCTGATGCAGCGGCTGCCCGCCGGTGGCGCGATGATCGCCGTCCAGGCGTCCGAGGACGAGGTGACCCCGCGGCTCGGCAAGCGCGTGAGCATCGCCGCCGTCAACGGCCCGACCTCGGTCGTGGTCGCGGGCGACGAGGACGCGGCACTGGAGATCGCGGCGGCCTTCGAGGCGGAGGGCCGCAAGACCAAGCGGCTCACCGTCAGCCACGCGTTCCACTCGCCCCACATGGACGGCATGCTGGACGCCTTCCGCGAGGTGGCGCACGAGGTGACGTACCAGCCCCCGCGCATCCCGATCGTGTCCAACCTGACCGGTGCCGTGGTCTCCGCCGAGGAGATCATGACGGCCGACTTCTGGGTGCGCCACGTCCGCGAGGCCGTGCGCTTCCTGGACGGTGTCCGGACGATGGAGGCCCAGGGCATCACCACCTACCTGGAACTGGGCCCCGACGGTGTCCTGACCGCCATGGCCCAGGACTGCGTGACCGACGCCGACGCGGCCGCCTTCGCCGCCGCGCTGCGCAAGGGCCGCCCCGAGGCCGAGACGCTGCTCACGGCGATCGGCACCGCCCATGTCCGGGGCGCCGCCGTGGACTTCGGTCCGCTGTACGCCCCGTACGGCCCGCGACTGGTCGATCTGCCGACGTACGCCTTCCAGCGCCGCTCGTTCTGGCTGGACGCCGGACCGGTCGGCGGCGACGCCACCGCGATCGGCCTGCACGCGGCGGGCCACCCGCTGCTGGGCGCCGCCGTGGAACTGCCCGATTCGGACGGCATCGCCTTCACCGGACGGCTCTCCCTCCAGACCCAGCCCTGGCTGGCCGACCACGCCGTCATGGGCACGGTGCTGCTGCCCGGCACCGCCTTCGTGGAACTGGCCCTGCGCGCCGGGGACCACGCGGGCTGCGACCGCCTCGACGAACTCACCCTGGAAGCCCCCCTGATCGTCCCGGACCAGGGCGCCATCCAACTCCGACTCTCCCTCGCCGCCCCCGACGACACCGGCCGCCGCGCGCTGACCCTGCACTCGCGTGCCGAGGGCGCCCCGACGGACGAACCGTGGCTGCGCCACGCAACGGGAGCGCTGGCGGCGTCGGACGCCACGACCCCGTCGTTCAACCTGACAGCCTGGCCCCCGGCGGAAGCCGAAAGGGTCGAGGTAGAGGGCCTCTACGAGGGCCTGGCCGATTCGGGCTTCGCCTACGGCCCGGTCTTCCAGGGCCTGACGGCCGCCTGGCGGCGCGGGGACGAGGTGTTCGCCGAGGTACGCCTGCCGGAGGACCGCAAGTCCGACGCGAGCGCGTTCGGACTCCACCCGGCGCTACTGGACGCGGCCCTGCACGCACTCGGTCTGGCCGCGGCCGAAGAGGGCAACGGCCAGGGCCGCCTGCCCTTCTCCTGGACCGGAGTATCCCTGCACGCGGTGGGCGCCTCGGCCCTACGCGTGCGGCTGGACGGCACGGCCACGGGCACGGTGACCCTGGAGCTGGCCGACACCACAGGCGCCCCGGTGGCATCGGTCGAGGGCCTGGCCCTCCGCACGATCTCCCCGGACCAGCTCGCCGCAACCCGCCCCGGCGGCCCCTCCGACTCCCTCTTCCGCCTGGACTGGGTGCCGGTGGCGGCCCAGTCCACCGAGGTGACCCCCAACCACTGGACGGCAGTAGGCCCCGACACCCTGGGCCTCCAGCCCTACGCGGATCTGGACAAGCTGGCAGAGGCGGTCGCCTCCGGCACGCAGCTCCCGAAGTACGTCGTGGCTGACCTGGCAGCCCAGGGTCAGGCAAATCAAGCCCGTCCGGCGCTTGAGGACACGCCCGAAGGGCGCCCGGGCCCGCACTCGCACGGTGCGGCATCTCCAGCCCGTCCGGCGCTCGAGGACCGGGGCTCGGGGGCGGAGCCTTCGGCTGGTGCGGCATCTCCAGCCCGTCCGGCGTTTGAGGACCGGGGTCCTGGGGCGGAGCCCCAGGTTTCGGGGAGGGGCGGGATTGGGGAAAGCCCCTCACCGGCCGACGCGGCGCACCGAGCCACCACCCACACCCTGGCCCTCCTCCAGCAGTGGCTGGCCGACGACCGCTTCACGGACGCACGCCTGGTCCTGCTGACCACGGGAGCCGTAAGCACCGGCACGGACACCGGCACGGACGCCCCCGCCCCCGACCCGGCCCAAGCCGCCATCTGGGGCCTGGCCCGCTCCGCCCAGGCGGAAAACCCGGACCGCATCGTCCTCGTGGACACCGACGGCAAGGGCAAGCCCCAAGACACCCTGGTCACTGCCCTCGCCACAGCCGAACCCCAGATCGCGATCCGCGAAGGCGCCCCCCGGGCGCCAAGGCTGGCACGGGCCACCGTGGCGGCGACGGACCAGGAGACCCCGGCGTTCGACCCCGAGGGCACGGTCCTGATCACCGGCGCCACCGGCACCCTGGGTGCGCTCTTCGCACGCCACCTGGTGGCCGAGCACGGCGTACGCCACCTACTCCTGCTCAGCCGCCGCGGCCAAAACGCCCCCGGCGCCGCCGAACTCACCACCGAACTCACCGAGTTGGGCGCAGAAGCACACTGGGCAGCCTGCGACGCGGCCGACCGAAACGCCCTCGCCGAGGCCATCGCGGCCATCCCCGCCGACCACCCCCTCACCGCCGTGATCCACACGGCAGGCGTCCTGGACGACGGAGTGATCGGCTCGCTCACCCCCGAGCGCCTGGCCACCGTGGCCCGCCCGAAGGCACACGCGGCGTGGAACCTGCACGAGCTGACGCAGGACGTGGACCTGTCCGCGTTCATCCTGTTCAGCTCGGCCGCAGGCGTCTTCGGCGGCCCCGGCCAGGGCAACTACGCGGCGGCCAACGCCTTCCTGGACGCCCTTGCCCAGCACCGCCGCGCAGGCGGCCTGCCCGCCACCTCCCTCGCCTGGGGCCTGTGGTCGGTGGCCGGAGGCATGGGCGGTGAGCTGGACGAGGCCGAGATCGCCCGCATCCGGCGCGGCGGCGTCGGCGTGCTCACGGCCGAGAGCGGCATGGAACTGTTCGACGCCGCACTGAGCGCCACACAGGGCGTCGCACAGGGCGCCGCACAGGGCGCCGCACAGGGCTCGGACGAGCCCCTCCTCGTACCGCTGCCGCTCGACATGGCCGCCCTCAGGGCACAGGCGGGCAGCGGCATGCTGCCCGCGCTCTTCCGCGGCCTGGTCCGGGCCCCCGCGCGCCGCGCGGCGGAGTCCGCGGCGGCCGCCGCGGCCGGTGCCGAGGCGCTGCGCGAGCGGCTCGCCGGGCTCTCCGGGCCCGAGCGCGAGGAGGTGCTGCTGGAGCTGGTCTGCGCCCAGGTGGCGGCCGTCCTCGGCTACCCGGGCCCGGAGACGGTCGACCCGGCCCGCTCGTTCAGCGAGGTCGGCTTCGACTCGCTGACCGCGGTCGAGCTCCGCAACCGTCTCAACGCGACGACCGGAGTCCGCCTCCCGGCGACGCTGGTCTTCGACTACCCGACCCCCAACGCACTGGTCGAGTACCTGCGCGGCGAGATCCTGCCGGACGACGCGTCGGCGGTCACCTCGCTGCTCGCGGAGCTCGACGGGCTGGAGAAGTCCCTGGCCCTGGCCGGGGCGGCCGGGGCGGCCGGGGCCGCCCCGGACGACGAGGGCCGGAGCAGGGTCACCGCACGGCTCCAGGCCCTGCTCGCGCAATGGAATGACGACCGAGGACCGGAAGACGGCGCCGGAGTCGCCGAGGAGCTGGAGTCCGCCACGGACGACGACCTCTTCGACTTCATCGGCAAGGAATTCGGGATCTCCTGAAGTGACCGTAGCCGGCGTGAAGTGACAAGGCCTTCCGGATTCCTCGAGAGGGAAACGCACGTATGAATGAGGAAAAGCTCCGCTACTTTCTCAAGCGGGTGACCGCCGACCTGCATGAGACCCGGCGCCGCCTGCATGAGGTGGAGTCGGAGGACCAGGAGCCCATCGCGATCGTCGGCATGAGCTGCCGCTATCCGGGCGGGGTCAGCTCGCCCGAGGACCTGTGGCGGCTGGTGTCCGAGGGCGGGGACGGCATTTCCGAGTTCCCCACCGACCGCGGCTGGGACATCGGGCGGCTCTTCGACGACAATCCGGACGGCGCGGGCACGAGCTATGTCCGGGAGGGCGGTTTCCTCCACGACGCCAACTACTTCGACCCGGCGTTCTTCGGCATCAATCCGCGCGAGGCCCTCGCGATGGACCCGCAGCAGCGGCTGCTGCTGGAGACCACCTGGGAGGTGTTCGAGCGGGCGGGCATCGACGCCACCTCCGTGCGCGGCACCCGTACCGGTGTCTTCGCGGGTGTCATGTACCACGACTACGCCTCGCGGCTGCGCGCCGTGCCGCCCGGTGTCGAGGGCTATCTCGGCACCGGCGGCTCCAGCAGCATCGCCTCCGGCCGGGTGGCGTACACCTTCGGCCTGGAGGGCCCCGCGCTCACCGTCGACACGGCGTGCTCCTCGTCGCTGGTGACCCTGCACCTGGCCATGCAGGCGCTGCGCAACGGCGAGTGTTCGCTGGCGCTGGCGGGCGGTGTCACCGTGATGTCGACGCCCGGCACGTTCACCGAGTTCAGCCGCCAGCGCGGGCTGTCCTTCGACGGCCGCTGCAAGTCCTTCGCGGCGTCCGCCGACGGCACCGGCTGGTCCGAGGGCGCGGGCATGCTGCTGGTGGAGCGGCTGTCGGACGCGCGAAAGAACGGCCACAAGGTGCTGGCCGTTGTCCGTGGCTCGGCCATCAACCAGGACGGCGCGTCCAACGGCCTGACGGCGCCCAACGGCCCGTCCCAGCAGCGCGTCATCCGCCAGGCGCTCGCCAGCGCCCGGCTGACGGCCGACCAGATCGACGTGGTCGAAGCACACGGCACGGGCACCACGCTGGGTGACCCGATCGAGGCGCAGGCGCTGCTCGCCACGTACGGCAAGGAGAAGCCCGCCGAACGGCCGCTGCTGCTGGGCTCCATCAAGTCCAACGTCGGCCACACCCAGGCCGCCGCCGGTGTCGCCGGGATCATCAAGATGGTCAAGGCCATCGAGCACGGCTATGTGCCCAAGTCCCTGCACATCGACGAGCCGTCGCCGCATATCGACTGGTCGGCCGGGGCCGTCTCGCTGCTGACCGAGGGCCGGCCGTGGCCGGAGACCGGCCGTCCGCGCCGCGCCGCCGTGTCGTCGTTCGGCATCAGCGGCACCAACGCCCACCTGATCGTCGAGCAGCCCCCGGCGGAGGACCCCGAGAGCGAGGAGGCCGCGGAGGCCCCCGCTGAGGGCACGGCGGCGCCCGCCGAAGGGACGGCGGCGCCCGCCGAAGGGACGGCGGCGCCCGCCGAAGGGACGGCGGCGCCCGCCGAAGGCACGGCGGCCCCAGCCGAGGGCACGGCGGCAACGGAGGCCCCCACCGCGGAGACGGCCGCGCCCCGCACCCTCCCCCTCCTGCCGTGGCTGGTCTCCGGCAAGGGCGAGGACGCGCTGCGTGCCCAGGCCGCCCGGCTCCACGCCTATGTGGCCGAACGCCCCGATCTTGACCCGGTGTCCCTCGGCCACTCCCTGGCCACCACCCGCGCCGCCCTGGAGAACCGCGCCGCCGTCATCGCCGGTGACCGCGCCACCTTCCTCGACCGCCTCGCCGCGCTCGCCTCCGGTGAGCCCGCCGCCGGGGTGGTCCAGGGCGTGGAGACCCGGGGCAAGCTGGCGTTCCTCTTCACCGGGCAGGGCAGCCAGCGCCTCGGCATGGGCCGCGAGCTCTACGAGACGTACCCGGCGTTCGCGGAGGCGCTCGACGCGGTGTGCGCCGCGCTCGACCCGCGCCTCGAACGGCCGTTGAAGGACGTGCTGTTCGGGGACGACGCCACCACGCTCGACCGGACCGGCTTCACCCAGCCCGCGCTGTTCGCCATCGAGGTGGCCCTCTTCCGCCTCGTCGAGTCCTGGGGCCTGAAGCCGGACGTGGTCTCCGGCCACTCCATCGGCGAGATCGCCGCCGCGCATGTCGCGGGGGTCCTCTCGCTCGACGCCGCCGCCCTGCTGGTGGCGGCCCGGGGCCGCCTCATGCAGCGACTGCCGGGCGATGGCGCGATGATCGCCGTCCAGGCGTCCGAGGACGAGGTGGCGCCGCTGCTCACCGAGCGCGTCTCGATCGCCGCGCTCAACGGCCCGACGTCGGTGGTCATCGCGGGCGACGAGGACGCGGCTGTCGCGATCGCCTCTGGTTTCGAGGCCCAGGGCCGTAAGACCAAGCGCCTCACCGTCAGCCACGCGTTCCACTCGCCGCTGATGGACCCGATGCTGGAGCCGTTCCGCAAGGTCGCGGAGAGCCTGACGTACGAGGCCCCGAAGATCCCGGTGGTCTCCCACCTCACCGGCGGCATCGCGCCCGCCGCGGAGATCGCCACCGCCGACTTCTGGGTCCGCCACGTCCGCGAGGCCGTGCGCTTCCTCGACGGCATGCGCGCGATGGAGGCGCAGGGCGTCACCACCTACCTCGAACTCGGCCCGGACGGGGTGCTGTCCGCGCTCGGCCAGGAGTGTCTGGCGGGCGAGTCCGAGCACGTGGCGTTCGCGCCCGCCCTGCGGTCCGGCCGCCCCGAGGCCGAGACCCTGACGACCGCCCTGGCCACCCTGCACACCCGGGGCACGGCCCCCGACTGGGCGGCGTACTACGCGGGCACCGGCGCCGAGCGCGTCGAACTGCCCACGTACGCCTTCCAGCGCGAGCACTACTGGCTGGACGCGGGCACCGCCTACGGCGACGTCTCCTCCGTCGGCCTCGGCACCGCCGACCATCCACTGCTCGGCACGGCCGTGTCCCTGGCCGACGCGGAGGGCTTCCTCTTCACCGGGCGGCTCGCGCTGGACACCCATCCGTGGCTGGCCGACCACGCCGTCATGGGCGCGGTGCTGCTGCCCGGCACCGCGTTCGTGGAACTCGCGGTGCGCGCCGGTGAGCAGGCCGGATGCGATCTGGTCGAGGAGCTCACCCTGGAGGCCCCGCTGATCCTGCCCGAGCGGGGCGGGGTCCAGCTCCAGATCGCCGTGGGCGCCCAGGACGACACCGGCCGCCGCGCCCTCGCCCTCCACTCCCGCCCCGACGAGGCCGGAGACGACGAGCCGTGGCTGCGGCACGCGACGGGCACCTTGGCGGCGGGCACGGCGGAGGGTTCGTTCGACCTGAGCGCCTGGCCGCCCGCCGGTGCGGAGCGCATCGACACCGACGGCCTGTACGAGGGCCTGGCCGAGGCGGGCTTCGGCTACGGCCCGGTCTTCCAGGGCCTGCGCACCGCCTGGCAGGGCGACGGCGAGGTCTACGCCGAGGTCGCCCTCCCCGAGGACACCGAACCCGGCGCCGCCCTCTTCGGCCTCCACCCGGCCCTGCTGGACGCCGTCCTGCACACCATCGGCCTCAGCGACCTGACCGAGAACCCGGGCCGGGGCGGACTCCCCTTCTCCTGGAGCGGCGTCCGCATCCACTCGGTGGGCGCGGACACGGTACGCGTCCGCCTGTCACCGGCCGGAAACGGCACGGTGTCCCTCCAACTCGCGGACGTGACGGGCACCCCGGTGGCCACGGTCGACCGCCTGGCCCTCCGCACGGTCTCCCAGGACCAGCTGACCACCCCGGGCACCGCCCCCGACGCCCTCTTCACGGTGGACTGGACCCCGATCCCGGCACCGTCCGAGCCGCTGCCCAACGACGACTGGACGGCCATAGGCCCCAACACGGCCTACCCGGACCTGGAGAGGTTGGCGGAGGCCGTCGCTTCCGGAACCCCCCTCCCGGAGTACGTGGTGGTGTCCCTGAACCAAGCCCGTCCGGCGTTTGAGGACACGCCCGAAGGGCGCCCGAGCGCGGCATCTCCAGCCCGTCCGGCGTTTGAGGACCGGGGCTCGGGGGCGGAGCATTCGGCCGATGCGACATCTCGAGCCCGTCCGGCGTTTGAGGACCGGGGTCCAGGGGCGGAGCCCATGGTTGCGGGAAGGGGCGGGATAGGGGAAAACCCCACCGAAGCCGCACACCAAGCCACCACCCAAGCCCTCGACCTGCTCCAAACCTGGCTGGCCGAAGCCCACTTCACCGACACCCGCCTAGTCATCCTCACGGACGGCACCAACCTCGCCCACACCGCCGCCCACGGCCTCATCCGCTCCGCCCAGTCGGAGAACCCGGGCCGCATCATCCTGGTGGACACCGACACCCACCCGGACTCCCTCGAAGCCCTCGAAGCCCTCGAAGCCCTGCCCACCGCCCTCGCGTCCGGCGAACAGGAACTCGCGGTGCGCGAAGGCACGGTGAAGGCCCCCCGCCTGGCCCGCGCCACCGTGACGGCCGAGAACCAAGCCCGCGCGTGGAACCCGGACGGCACGGTGCTGATCACCGGTGCCAGCGGCACACTGGGCATGCTCTTCGCCCGCCACGCGGTGACCGAGCGCGGCGCACGCCACCTCCTCCTGCTCAGCCGCCGAGGCGAGCAGGCCCCCGGCGCTGCCGAACTCACCGCCGAACTCACCGAGCTGGGCGCCGAAGTCCACTGGGCCGCCTGCGACGCGGCGGACCGCTCCGCCCTCGCAGAGGTCATCGCGTCCGTACCCGCGGCGCACCCCGTGACCGCCGTCATCCACACGGCAGGCGTCCTGGACGACGGAGTCATCGCCTCCCTCACCCCCGACCGCATGGCCCACGTACTGCGCCCGAAGGTCGACGCGGCGTGGAACCTGCACGAGCTGACGCAGGACGCGGACCTGTCCGCGTTCATCCTGTTCAGCTCCGCCGCAGGCGTCTTCGGCGGCGCCGGACAGGGCAACTACGCGGCGGCCAACGCCTTCCTGGACGCCCTAGCCCAGCACCGCCGCGCAGGCGGCCTGCCCGCCACCTCCCTCGCCTGGGGCCTGTGGGCCGAGCCCGGCGGCATGGCCGGAGACCTGGACGAGGCGGAACTCGCCCGCCTCCGGCGCGGTGGCATCGCCGCCATCACCGCCGACCAGGGCCGGGAGCTGTTCGACCTGGCGAACGCCACGGACGACGCGCTGCTGGTCCCCATGCCCCTCGACCTGGCCGCCCTCCGGGCGCAGGCAAGCGCCGGAATGCTGCCGCCGCTCTTCCGCGGACTCGTCCGCGTCCCGCCCCGCCGCGCGGCCCAGGCCGCCGCCGCGGCGCGGTCCGGCGCGCTCGCCCAGCAGCTGGCCGGGGCGGCGTCCGACGCCGAGGCCGAGGCCATCGTCCTCGGCCTGGTCCGTACGCAGGTGGCGGCCGTTCTCGGCTACGCCGGGCCCGAAGCGGTCGAGCCCCAGCGCGCGTTCAGCGAGGTCGGCTTCGACTCGCTCACCGCCGTGGAGCTGCGCAACCGCCTGACCGCGGTCAGCGGCGTCCGGCTGCCCGCCACGCTGATCTTCGACTATCCGACCCCCGCCGCCCTCGCCGCGTATCTGCGGGCCGAGGCCCAGGGCAGCCAGGAGGACGCGGCCGCGCCCGTGGCCGCCGCCACCGCACACGACGACGACCCGATCGCGATCGTGGCGATGAGCTGCCGTTTCCCCGGCGGGGTGACCTCGCCAGAGGATCTGTGGAAGCTGGTCACCGACGGCGCGGACGCCATCACCGACATGCCCACCGACCGCGGCTGGGACATCGAGTCGCTCTACGACGACGACCCCGACCAGCAGGGCACCAGCTACGCCCGCAACGGCGGATTCCTGCACGACGCCCACCACTTCGACCCCGTCTTCTTCGGGATCTCGCCGCGCGAGGCGCTCGCGATGGACCCGCAGCAGCGGCTGCTGCTGGAGACCACTTGGGAGGCGTTCGAGCGGGCCGGGATCGACCCGGCGGCGGTGCGCGGCAGCCGGACCGGTGTCTACACCGGCGTCATGTACAACGACTACGGCACCCTCCTGCACCGCGCCCCCGACGGCCTCGAGGGCTACATGGGCACCGCCAGCTCCGGCAGCGTCGCCTCGGGCCGGGTGTCGTACACCTTCGGCCTCGAGGGCCCGGCGGTCACCGTCGACACGGCGTGCTCGTCGTCGCTGGTCACCCTGCACATGGCGGTGCAGGCGCTGCGCAACGGCGAATGCTCGCTCGCGCTCGCGGGCGGTGTGACCGTCATGGCCACCCCCGGCACCTTCGTGGCCTTCAGCAAGCAGCGCGGCCTCGCGACCGACGGCCGCTGCAAGCCCTTCGCCGCCGCGGCCGACGGTACGGCCTGGGGTGAGGGCGTGGGCATGCTGCTGGTCGAGCGGCTGTCGGACGCGCGCAAGAACGGCCACCCGGTCCTCGCGATCGTCCGTGGTTCGGCCATCAACCAGGACGGCGCGTCCAACGGCCTCACCGCGCCCAACGGCCCGTCCCAGCAGCGCGTCATCCGGCAGGCCCTCGCCAACGCCCGGCTGTCCGCCTCAGAGGTGGACGTCGTGGAAGCACATGGCACCGGTACGACGCTGGGCGACCCGATCGAGGCGCAGGCGCTGCTCGCCACCTACGGCCAGGAGCACACCGACGACGAGCCGCTCTGGCTGGGCTCGGTGAAGTCCAACTTCGGCCACACCCAGGCCGCGGCCGGTGTCGCCGGGATCATCAAGATGGTCAAGGCCATCGAGCACGGCGTGCTGCCGAGGACCCTGCACGTGGATGAGCCGTCCCCGCACGTGGACTGGACAGCGGGCGCGGTCTCGCTGCTCACCGACCGGACGGAGTGGCCGGAGACCGGCCGTCCGCGCCGCGCCGCGGTGTCCTCGTTCGGCATCAGCGGCACCAACGCGCACACCATCATCGAGCAGGCCCCGGCAGAGCGGCCCACGGCCGCCGACGCGGCCGTACCCGACGAGCCGGGTCCGCTGCCGTGGATCCTGTCCGGCAGGAGCGAGACGGCGCTGAGCGCCCAGGCCGAGCGGCTGCTGGCCCACCTTGACGCCCTCGACGCCCACCTTGACGCCCACCCGGGCCCGCGCCCGGCCGACGTCGGCTACTCCCTGGCCACCACTCGCGCCGTCCACGACCAGCGCGCGGTGCTGGTCGGCACGGACCGCGAGGACTTCACCCGTGCCCTGGCCGCACTCGCCCGGGGCGAGGCGGCGGCCCAGCTGGTGCAGGGCACCGGGACGGCCGGCAAGAGGGCGTTCGTGTTCCCGGGGCAGGGGTCGCAGTGGGCCGGTATGGCGGTGGGGCTGATGGACGCCTCGCCCGTCTTCGCGTCCCGTATCCACGAATGCGCCGCCGCGCTCGCGGAGTTCACCGACTGGTCGTTGGTGGAGGTGCTGCGCGGTGCCGAGGGCGCGCCCTCGCTGGAGCGCGTGGATGTGGTCCAGCCGGTGCTGTTCGCGGTGATGGTGTCGCTCGCGGAGCTGTGGCGTTCGCTGGGTGTGGTCCCGGCGGCCGTGGTCGGCCACTCGCAGGGTGAGATCGCCGCCGCGTGTGTGGCGGGAGCCCTGTCGCTGAAGGACGCGGCGCGTGTGGTGGCGCTGCGCAGTCAGGCGATTGGCCGGGTGCTGGCGGGCAGGGGTGGCATGGTGTCGGTGGCGCTGCCGGTGGCGGATGTACGGGAGCGGATCGCGGCCTGGGGCGAGGAGCGGATCTCGGTGGCGGCTGTCAACGGCCCCTCCTCGGCGGTGGTTTCGGGCGAGCCCGAGGCGCTGGAGGAGCTTCTGGCCTCCTGCGAGGCGGATGAGGTGCGGGCGCGCCGGGTGCCGGTGGACTACGCGTCGCACTCCGCGCAGGTGGAGTTGCTCCGTGAGGAGCTGCTGGAGTTGCTGGCCCCCGTACAGCCGAAGAACGCCCAGGTGCCGTTCCTCTCCACCGTGACAGGGGAGTGGGTCGAGGGCCCGGAGCTGGACGCCGAGTACTGGTTCACCAACCTCCGCCGCACCGTCGAGCTGGAGAGCGCGATCCGACGCCTGCTGGACGAGGGCTTCGGGGTGTTCATCGAGTCCAGCGCGCATCCGGTGCTGACGATGGGTGTGCAGGAGACCGCCGAGGACGCGGGCCGGGAGGCCGCCGCGATCGGCTCGCTGCGCCGCGACGAGGGCGGCCTGGACCGCTTCCACACCTCGCTGGGCGAGGCGTGGACGCGTGGCGTCGGCGTGGACTGGGAGGCGGTGTACGAGGGGACGGGCGCGGCCCGCGTCGAGCTGCCCACGTACGCCTTCCAGCACGAGCGCTACTGGATCGAGGTGCCGCTCTCGGTGGGCGATGTCGCCTCCGCCGGTCTCGGCGCCGCCGGGCATCCGCTGCTGGGCGCCGCCGTCGAACTGCCGGACTCCGACGGCTTCCTGCTCACCGGACGGCTCTCCCTCCAGACCCACCCCTGGCTCGCCGACCACGCCGTGTCCGGCACCGTACTGCTGCCGGGAACGGCCTTCGTGGAGCTGGCGATCCGCGCCGGTGACCAGGTCGGCTGCGATCTGCTGGACGAACTGACCCTGGAGGCGCCGCTGATCCTGCCCGCCCGGGGCGGGGTCCAGCTGCGGCTGACCGTCGGCGCGCCCGACGCGAGTGGCCGCCGGGCGCTGGAGGTCTACTCCCGCCCGGAGCCGGACGCGGGCCGGGGCGACGCCTCGGAGCTGCCCTGGAGCCGCCACGCCAGCGGTGTCCTGGCCTCGGGTGACGCCGCCGACATCGGCGAGGGCCTGTCCGTATGGCCGCCCGCGGAGGCCGTCGCGCTCGACGTGGACGACCTCTACGAGCGGTTCGCGGCGGGCGGCTTCGGCTACGGCCCGGCGTTCCAGGGCCTGACGGCCGCCTGGCGGCGCGGCGCGGAGGTCTTCGCCGAACTACGCCTGGACCAGCGGCAGCACCGCGACGCCGCGCTGTTCGGGCTGCACCCGGCGCTGCTGGACGCCGCGCTGCACGGGGTCGCGCTCGGCGACTTCCTGGGCGCCGAGGCCGACGGGATCCGGCTGCCGTTCTCCTGGACCGGGGTCACCCTCCACGCGGCGGGCGCCACGGCGCTGCGCGTACGGATCGCCCCGGCCGGGCCCGACACGGTGGCCCTGACCGTCGCGGACGAGAACGGCGGCGCGGTCGCGTCGGTGGACTCCCTGGTGCTGCGGCGCATCGCCCCGGAGCAGCTGCGCGCGGCCCAGATGACCTACCACGACTCGCTGTTCCGGCTGGAGTGGGCGCCGGTGCCGGCGCCCTCGGCGGCCCCCGCGGCCGTCCGCTGGGCCCTGATCGGCCAGGACGCGGCGCACAGCACCGGCCAGGACGCCACGCACGACACGGATGCCCTCGGGCTCGTCGCCGCGCTGGAGTCGGCGGGTGCCGACTGCGCCGCCTTCGCCGACCTGGCCGAACTCGCGGCCGTGGTGGCCTCAGGCAGCCCCCGGCCGGACGTCGTCCTCCTCCCGTACACCGGCCCCCTCCCGTACACCGGCCCCGCCGGGGGCGGCGATGTGGCGGAGGGCGCCCGGCTGGCCACCCACGCCGCGCTGGACAGCGCGCTGTCATGGCTCGCGGAGGAGGGATTGGCTGGGGCGCGGCTGGCGTTCGTCACCCGGCGCGCGGTCGCCACATCCCCGGACGCCGAGGTGGACGATCTGGCGCGGTCGGCCGTATGGGGTCTGATCCGCACCGCCCAGACCGAGAACCCGGACCGTTTCCTGCTGCTCGACCTGGACGGTGACGAGACCTCGGCCGAGCTGCTGACGGCGGCCGTGACCGGCGGTGAGCCGCAGCTCGCCGTCCGCGCGGGCGCCCTCCACGCGCCCCGGCTGGCCCGGGTCGCCACTCAGGAGGTGGCCACTCAGGAGGGAGACCGGACGCCGGAAGGGCTGCCGGAGTTCGGCCCGGACGGCACGGTCCTGATCACCGGCGCCACCGGTGTCCTCGGCGGACAGCTCGCCCGCCACCTCGTGGCCGAGCGCGGTGTGCGGCACCTGCTGCTCAACAGCCGCCGCGGCCAGCGCGCCCAGGGGATGCCCGAGCTGGTCGACGAACTGACCGCGCTGGGCGCCGAGGTGAGCGTCGCGGCCTGCGACGTGGCCGACCGCGAGGCGCTGTCGATGCTGCTGGCCGAGGTGGATCCGGCGCATCCGCTCGCCGCCGTCGTGCACACCGCGGGTGTGCTGGACGACGGGCTGCTGCCCGCGCTCACCCCGGAGCGGATCGACGCGGTCTTCCGGCCGAAGGTGGCCGCGGCGCACAACCTGCACGAGCTGACCCGCGATCTGGACCTCTCCGCGTTCGTACTGTTCTCGTCCGCCGCCGGAACCTTCGGCGCGCCGGGCCAGGCCAACTACGCGGCGGCCAACACCTTCCTGGACGCCCTCGCCGCGCACCGCCGCTCCGCCGGGCTGCCCGCGCTCTCGCTGGCCTGGGGTCTGTGGGAGCAGCGCAGCGCGATGACCGGTGGCATGGCGGACGCGGACGTGGCCCGTATGGAGCGCTCCGGGATGGCGCCGCTGACCTCGCGGGACGGTCTGGAGCTGTTCGACACGGCGTGCTCGGTGGGCGGTGCGGCGGTGCTCGTACCGCTGCACCTGGACATCGCGCCGCTGCGCGAGCAGGCCGCCGACGGCGCGCTGCCCGCCGTCTTCCGCGGGCTGGTCCGGGCCCCGGCCCGGCGCCGTACCGTCTCCGCCGGGGCGGCCGACACCGGCGGCCCCTCGCTGGCGCGGCGGCTGGCCGGGCTGGCCGAGGCGGAGCGCGAGCGGGCCGTGCTGGACCTGGTCCGCGGCCAGGCCGCCGCGGTCCTCGGCTTCGCGGACGCGGAGGCGGTGGGGGCCACCCGGGGCTTCCTGGAGCAGGGCTTCGACTCGCTGACCGCCGTCGAGCTGCGCAACCGGCTGGGCGCCGCGAGCGGGCTGCGGCTGCCCCCGACGCTGCTGTTCGACCACCCGACGCCCGAGCTGGTCGCCGGGCAGTTGCTGGCGCAGTTGGCCGGTTCGGTGGCCGCCGAGGGCGGCGCGGTCTCGGACGCGGCACGTGCGGAGGCGGCGGGCGCGGAGCCGTCGGCCGTGTTCGGCGCGATGCTGCGGGAGGCCGGGGAGCGCGGTGAGCAGGAGGAGTTCACCCGCCTGCTGATGGACGTCTCGCGGTTCCGGCCCTCGTTCGCCAGCGCCGCCGAGCTGGACAGGGCGCCCGCGCTGGTGCGGCTCTCACGCGGTGAGACCGGGCCCGCGCTGGTGTGCTTCTCCTCGATCCTGTCGATCGGCGGCCCGCACCAGTACGCCCGGTTCGCCACCGGATTCCGCGGCCACCGGAACGTCTGGGCACTCGGCAACCCCGGCTTCGTCGCCGGGGAGCGGCTTCCGGCCAACCCGGAGGCGGTGGTCGAGGCGCAGGCCGAGGCGGTGCTGCGGGAGACCGACGGGGCGCCGTTCGTACTGCTGGGCCACTCCTCGGGCGGGCTGCTCGCCCATGAGGTGGCCGCGCGGCTGGAGAGCACCGGGGTCTTCCCGGACGCGGTCGTCCTGCTCGACATCTACTCCCATGACCGCGACGCCGCCGTCGCCCTCCAGCCCGGGCTGAGTGCCGGGATGGACGAGCGCAGCGCGGGCCAGGTCCCGGTGGACGACACCCGGCTGCTGGCCATGGGCGCGTACTTCCGGCTGTTCGGCGAGTGGCGCCCCAAGGAGGTCAAGACCCCAACCCTGCTGGTCCGGGCCGCCGACCGGCTCTTCGACTGGTCCCGCGACGGCGACTGGCGCTCGTACTGGCAGCTCCCGCACACCGCGCTCGACGTGCCGGGGAACCACTTCACGATGATGGAGCAGCACGCCGAGACGACGGCCCGGACCGTGGAGGACTGGCTGTCCTGACCGACGGACGGCCTGTTGCCACCCCACAGGGGTGCCAACAGGCCGTCGTCGTGTTCAAAGGAGCCTGAATCGGCCGGGGTTGTTGTGGTCGCGATGGCGGGGGCACTGGCACGGTGGCCACGCTTGTCCCAATGAGTAGGTGTCGCTCTGCTTCCCGTCGAGGACGGTCACCGTCGCGCGTCGGGTGGTGACGATCCCGTTGTGCGCCATGGTGTAGACGCGCATCGTCATCTTCGGCTGTTCGTCCCGGCCAGGCCGGTTGCCGGCCATCAGCGGTCCTCCCCTCCCGGCACGGGGGCGAGGAGTTGGAGCAGACTGCGCAGGCTCCGTTTCACCATGCCGAGGTGGTAGGTCAGTTCTTCGGGCGTGGCGCCGGCCAGGTCGAGGGCTTCCGCCCCCGCGAGGGTCTGTCCGGCGACGATCACGACGGCCTGTTCGAGGCCGCCGCGGGTGGGTTTTCCGGCCGCGACGCACGCGGGGCACAGGCCCGAACGTGGCTCGGTGGGGTTGTGGGGCCCGAAGTCGCCGGGCGCGGCGCACAGAGCGCACCCGGGGGAGAGGACGGGGGCGGCCCGTCCGTCGGCGGTCACCGGATCACCACCATCCCGTGCGGTGCACACAGCAGCTCCACCCGTGGACCACTCTTGCGCCGCTGTTCGTGGGCGATGGCATAGGGCCGGACCATGCCCGCCCCGTGGCCGCCCGGCGGACCGGAGATCGCCCGGAACTGGATGGTGGGGGTGTCCCTGTGCGCCGCCGACACGGCCCCAGTGGGCGCGCCGGACACCAGCACCGGGCGCGGCGTCGGCGCGTCCCGGTGCCGCACGGCCGGGCAGTCAGTGTGGGCCACGGGCTCAAGCTCTGGCACGCGTGGTGGGTTCGTGGTCTCGTCGGCCACCGGCCACTCCTCTCCGTAGTGATTCCACTACCAAGCGAGTTCAGCGTGGCCTACTGTGGAGACCCGTTCAACGTGTCAGCAGAGGATGGAAGGCCAGGGAACGACCTGTGAACAAGAACGAGTTGAACCCGGACGCCTCGCCCGAGGCGGCCTACGGCGCGCGCTTACGGAGCCTGCGGGAGGCTCATGGCTGGACTCAAGAGGACCTTGCCGCACGTGCGGAATATTCCAGTGTGCATGTATCAGCCGTCGAAAATGGTCGGAAACCTCCAACCCTCCGTTTCTCGCGTAGCGCAGACCGCGCCTTCGGCATCGAGGGTGAAGACACGTTTGAGCGCCAGTTCCGCGAGATCCGCCACGGCAGCCTGCTGGAGGGGTTCCCGGAGTTCGTCGACCATGAGGCGCGCGCAGCGGAGATCCGGCTGTACGAAGTGGGCGTCATCCCCGGACTTCTCCAGACGCCGGACTACGCGGCGGTGCTGGCGGACAGCACCGTCAAGCGGGGGACGATCACAGCCGAGCAGGCGGAGGAGCGGGTCACGCTCGTCGCGGAGCGGCAGACCGCGCTTGTTCGGACGCCCCCGCCGCTGATCTCCGCGGTGCTGGACGAAAGCTGTCTGCGTCGGCCCGTCGGTGAACCTGCCGTCATGAACGCCCAGTTGGAGCAACTGATCGAGTTCGCCGAGCTGCCGAACACCGTGCTCCAGATCGCTCCGTTCAGCATGGGGGCTCGCCGTCCGTTCGACCTGCCGCTCTACATCCTGACGATGTCGGACCGGTCGCTCATGTCGTACGCCGAGTCCGCCCAGCGGGGTCATCTGGAACGGGACGGCAGGTTCGTCCTGCCCATGCTGGCGGCCTACCATCAGCTACAGGCCGAAGCCTGCTCACAGGCGGAATCCGTGGCCATGATCAGTCAGTTGCGAAAGGGCACCCCGTGACGACCGAATCCCCGCGTTGGTTCAAGTCCTCCTACAGCAACAACGGCGGCGCCTGCATAGAGGTCGCCGCCAACCTCGTCGCATCGCGCGGCGTGGTCCCCGTCCGTGACAGCAAGGACCCGCACGGCCCGGCGCTCATGTTCGAATCGACCGCCTGGTCGTCGTTCGTCTCCGCCGTCAGGCACGGGGAGTTCCCCACCACCTGACCCAGCCGCCAACCAGCCACCGAAGCGATCGGCCCCCGGACCGGGGGGCCGTCGTCATGTCGGCAGGCTGCCGCGCAGCCTGTGCAGGCGGAGGCGGATCTCGTGGAGCGCACGGCCCAGTCAGGGCCTCGGCAGGGGGAGGCCGGGCATCTGAGGGTGGCGCAAGTGCTGGCCGCCGTCGTAGACGTGCAGTCGAAACGTCTCCGGACCCGGTCGTCCCGCCGCGTCGTAGGCGCTCAGGACCGTCTCAATGCGGTCCCACAGCTTGACCGGGCCGCCTTGACGCACCTGCCATGTGCCGTCGTCCGGAGTAAGGGTGGCGGCGGAGCCGGTGATGACGTCGATGAGGTGCACCACCTCGCCGACCGTGGTCATCTGTGCGTCCGGCGCGGCGCTTTGGGCGAGGAACCGCAGATGGAAGGCCTCTTCTGTGGCGGCGGTGATCCGCTCCGGGCTGTGCATCGCCTTGCGGCCGGATTCGGAGAGGTCTGCGGCCCAGTGAGCGGGGTTCCCGAATGCCGGGGCGGCGTGCGTGCGCGCGGACATGAACGAGACGGTCCCGCCCAGCAGTTGGCCCTCGGCGGTGCCGTCGCCCTCGACGGTCAGCAGGACACGGGCGTATCCGTAGAGCCAGCCGCTGAGGGTGAGCAGGATCTTTCCTCCGGGCCGCGTCTGGGAAATGAGGGCCGGAGGGACGGCGCGGAAGGAGCACGCGGCCACGATCCGGTCAAAGGGTGCCTCGGGCCAGTACCCGTACAGCCCGTCGGCGACCGCGAGCGTGGGGGTGTAGCCCAGGCCGAACAGAGCGTTCGCCGCCGCTTCCAGACGGTGCGGGTCCACCTCGATGCTGGTGAGGTTGGCGGAACCGAGGTATTCGCACGCGAGCGCGGTGGAGTAGCCGGTCCCGGTGCCGATCTCCAGCACCGTGTGTCCCTCGGCGAGATCTGCGTCCGCCCACATCCGCAGCACGAGCGACGGGAGGGTGGACGACGAGGTCGGTGCCCCGCCGTGCCGGACGGTCGGCTGCTTCCAGTCCACTTCGTCGCCGTCGAACTGCGTGATCAGCGTGGTGTCGGAGTACGCGGCGGCCAGCCACCGGCCGTAGTCGATTTCGGCGGTGACTGGCTCCCATACGGTCATTCCCTGCCCGTCGCGCTCGTCGGCGGGCAGGTAGAAGCCGGGCACGAACCGGTGCCGGGGGACCGTCCCGACCGCCTGATACCAAGCCGGCCCGGCGGGAACGCCATCCGTGGCGAGGGTTTTCGTCATGGCCTCACGCAGGCGGGCCGCGTCGGTCTCAAGGCCGGCGGGCATGGTCATGGGTCACCGCCTCCTTTCCGCTCAGGATGTCGGCGAACGCCTCGGTGATGGCCGGGGCTTCGGGCAGCCAGCCCCATTGCCCGTTCGGATTGCACTCGATAGCAGTCCAAGATTCGGGCAGGTGCTCGTCTCCGGTGAGGGTGAAGTCGAAGCAGCCGAAGGCCAGGCCGAACGAGGACAGGTAGCTGTGCAGCGCGGCCTCGATCGGGGCCGGGACACCGACGGGTGTGTGGATGAGGGTGTTCCAGTCGCCTCGGCGCCAGTCCAGCGCGCCGTCCGGTGTCTCGATCCGGCTGGCGAAGACCTGCCGCCCGACCACGGTGATGCGTGCGTCGCCGGTCTTGGGGATCTCGGCCTGGAACAAGTGCGGCATCACGGTGATCGAGTCGTCGAATGTGTCCGGATCGACGCGCTGGGCCCAGATCGCCCCTGCGCACCCGTCCTCACTTGCGGGCAGGCCGCGGAACGGCTTGTAGATGATACGGCCGTGCTCAGCGGCGAACTTCCGCGCCTGCCCGACGTCGTTGGTGACCAGCGTCGCCGGGATGGTGAGCCCGAGCTTGGCGAAGCGTTGTAGCTGGGCGGGCTTGAAGTCCGCGCGGTTGACGGCGGCCGGGTGGTTCACGTACCGGGCGTCGCGCAGGTTGTGCAGGACGCCACCGAGGCCGTGCCGGGCCTCGGTGGTGGCGAAGTCTCGCTGCTGGGCGGGCAGGTGGGCGAATCGGGCGGAGTACGGGGTGGGGCGACGGTAGTAGACCGCCGCCACCTCCCCCAGTTCCACCTCGCGGGTGGTCGTGCGCAGCCGCCCACCCCAGACCGGTGTTCCGGCGCCGATGCGGGCGCCGAAGGCCAGTCCGGGCCCGATATCGCCCGGGTCGACCCGGGCGACGGGCACCTCGCGGTCGTTGAGTGCGGTGATGACCAGGTCGGCGGTGACGTCTTCCAGGGACGTGACGACCAGAACGAGGGGAGCCACCGGTCAGTCCGACTCGTAGTCGGTGGTGTTGTCGTCCTGGGTCTGCGGTTGCGGGTTCTGCCCGTCGCCGCCGCCGGACACCGAGGCGGTGCCCTTGGTCTTGTTGGTGCCGTGCTTGCCCATCTCCACCACCTGGCCTGCGGCGTCGGTGTAGCGGGCGGTCTGCGTGGCCCCGTCCAGCACCACTGCTGCGTACGACGGCGGGCTCACCGGCAGCCGGTCGGTGACCAGCCGCATCGCCCACGGAGCCTCGGGTGCAAGCGTCGCCATGCGTAATCCCCTTCTCGCGACATCAGGCGGATAGCCGGACGGCTCCCCCCTGAACAGAATCTGCCCACCGCGCGGGCTCTGACCAGTAGCGTAGGTGTTGCGAACCGTAGCGGAAAAGGCACACTCCGTGACCTCATGGGAGAGCACCAATGGCCAGAAGGACCGACAACCCACACCTCGCCTTGTGGATTGCCGCGACCGGCCTGTCCCACGGCGGGATGGCCCGCCGGGTCGCCGCCGAAGCGGTTCGCCGAGGTCACCGCAAGATCACCCCGGACGCCACCCGCGTCCGCCGCTGGATCGACGGCGAACGCCCCGCCCCGCCGCATTCAAGACGGCGTCCCGGTCGGCCTGCGGGTGCGGGCTTCACCGCGACTGCCGACTTGGCCGCGCTCGCCGGATGGGTCAGCCACGATTGCAGCAGGTATGCGACGGCCAGCGCTACTGGAGCTACGGCATCTACGCGGCTGGCGAGGCCGGTCAGCGTGACCGAGGAGTGGGGATCGTCACCCGCTGTCGCACCAGATGATCTACCTTGGTCGCCCGCGTGATGCCCTCGGCCTCCTCGAAGTGGCCGCTGCGAAGGCTGACCGACCTGCGGCGAAGGCCCTGGTTGCCTGAGACCATCGGAATCATGGGCAAGCACCGCCGACCCGGGCCACCGAACCAGCCGTCCCGCGTCACCGCGCAGGTCGACACCCACGATCCGCTCGCTGCGTACTTCAAGAGGCGGCGTGCGCCCATGGATCAATACCGGCGCCACCGCCCGCTTCATGGTGGTGGCGGCCACCTCCACCCCAGCGAAGCGAGGGTTCTGGAAGAATGGACCGATTTCGCGTGCGAGCCAGTTGGCACGGCTCCCGACCTTGCTGCGGCGCAGGCGTGGGTGCATGCTCAGCATCCTGGCTCAGGAACTAGTCTGACGGGGGACGGTCAGCCCACCATGGTGCGGATGTTGGCGTCGTTCAGGGGCACCGGGTGCATCTGTCGGCCTGGCCACGTGTAGTAGAGGCTCTTACAAGGAGAAGCGCCGTGCCCCTGGTGTCTGTCGTGATGCCCGTGTACAACTCGGCAGCCACTCTCGGCGCAGCGATTCGATCGGTGCTCACGCAGACCCACAGCGACCTGGAGCTTCTGGTCACCGACGACAAATCATCCGATGGCTCTATGGACCTGCTCATGGAATTCGCCCGGCAGGACGAGCGCGTCCTGCCGGAATCGGCGCCCGAACAGGGTGGTGCGGGCCGGGCGCGGAACCTCGCTATCGAACGGGCCAGGGGGGATTACGTCGCCTTTCTCGACAGCGACGATATGTGGCTACCGAAGAAACTTGAGCGGCAAACTGACTTCGCGGCGACGGCTGATGCGCCCTTGACGTTCACCTCCTACTACAAGATGGACGCCGACTACGATGGTGAGAGTACCGATTTCGTCCCGAACGGGCGTGTGATTCGGGCGCGGGAACACGTGGACTACCGCGCGATGCTGGTCCAGGATCACATCGGGGCTCTGACCGCCATGTACGACCGCACCGTCCTCGGCACGAGGCTGATGCCGGGGATGCGTAAGCGACAGGACTACGCCTTGTGGCTGTCGATCATGCGTGACGGTCATGACGCCCGCGGTCTTCCCGAGCCGCTGGCGGTGTACAGGGCTCACCGCTCGGGATCGCTGTCCTCGAACAAGCTGTCGCTCGTCCAGCACAACTGGGCGCTGTACCGGGAACACGAGCGGCTGTCGGTTCCCCGGTCGACGCGGGCGTTGGCCGGGGCTGTGTGGCAGTCGTTGCGTAATTCGCGGATCTAGGGGGTGCGCACGCCAACGCCCCGTCAGCTCGGTCAAGTGACGGGGCGTTGAGCGGAGGCGTTTCCGCCGCACGGCGTGTTACGCCGTCATCAGCGCTTACGGGCGGGCCGCGAGCGCTTGCCCGGACCGACCGTCACCACCTCGAAGTTGGACTTGGTGCGGTCCAGCCGGTGGAAGAGGTTGTCCGGTCCGGTGATGTACATCTTCGACACTCCGGCGCCCTTCAGCGTGTCCACCACCTTCGGCCAGTGAATCGGCAGATCGAAGGTGTCCAGCAGCATCGTGCGCAGCTCGTCGGCCGTGGTCACGATGGTGCCGTCCTGGTCGGTGACCACGGGCAGCTTCGGGTCGAGGATGTCGTACTTGGGCAGGATCTCCTCGGCGGCCCGGCGCCGCAGCTCCGCGAACGCGGGCGCGTGCACCGCCGGGACCATGGTGTACATGGAGTAGCCGCCGGCCTGGCTGATCGCCTTCTTGAACCACTCCAGCTCCGTCTCGCGCAGCGACACCATGAAGAAGCCGTCGTCGAGATAGCCGGAGTAGTCGTACCATTCGTCGCGCTCGCCGAGCTCGGTGAGGATCTCCGTGAGCTTCTCCCGCGGAGTGCGGACGAAGGTGTGGGTGACCGCGTCCTGGTGCTCCTCGGTGAAGTACGCGTGCTCACAGCGGGCCAGCTCCGCGGTGAGCCGCACCACCTCGGGGAACGGCAGCGAACTGACGTAGGCCGCGGCCGCCTTCTGCCCGAAGCTGGGGCCCACGCACAGGTCGGGGACCAGTCCGTGCTCCTGCTCCGCCCGGTCCGCCGAGGCCATCGAGTTCACCAGGAAGGCGATCTGAGTGGCCTCGGAGTAGTCGTCCTCGGAGTCGCGGAGCCGGTCGAAGACCGAGTAGCCCAGCGCCTCGTCGGCCTCGGCGAGCCGCTTCCGGGCGAACGGGTCGAGCGTGAGGAACCTGCCCACCTCGGAGAAGCCGGAGGGTCCCATGCCCGGGAAAACGATGGCTGTCTTCGTCTGCTCGGATGCCGTCATGGTGTGGTGCCTTACTCTCAAGTCCTGCCGTGGCTCAGTCCTGCGCCCGGCGGTTGAAGCCCCGGATACCGATCATCCCGAAGATCAGGATGGCCGCCCCGATGGCCGAGAAGCAGATCCACAGCGGGATCGACTCCGGTGTCTTCGGCCCGGGTGCCAGCAGCAGTCCGCGCATCGCCTCGGTGACGTAGGTCAGCGGGTTGAAGGTGCACAGCACCTGGAACCAGCGGACGGTCTCCAGGCTTCGCCACGGGAACTGCGTGGCCCCGGTGAACATGATCGGGGTCAGCGTCATGGCGAAGACGATGGAGATGTGACGCGCGGGCGCCAGGGTGCCCAGGGTGAGGCCGACACAGCCGCCGACGAGTCCGCCGAGGCTGAGGATGCCCAACGTCACCGGCATCTTCTCCAGCGGCCAGGAGACGTCGTCCAGCAGCGCCAGACCGATCGGGATCATGACCAGCGAGCCGATCAGACCGCGCATCGCGCCGAAGACCGCCTTCTCCACGGCCACCAGGGCGACCGGGATGGGCGCGAGCAATCGGTCCTCGATCTCCTTGGTCCAGGAGAAGTCGATGGCCAGTGGCAGCGCGGTGTTCTGCAGGGCGACCAGGAAGCTGTTGAGCGCCACCACACCGGGCAGCAGCACCTGCTGGAAGCCGGGCTGGGTGAAGCCGATCTCGCCGAGCACCTTGCCGAAGACGAACAGCATGAAGAACGGTTCCACGATGACCTGGCCCAGGAAGGGGCCCATCTCGCGGCCGGTGACGAAGATGTCGCGCCACAGGATGAAGAAGAACGTCCGCCACCGGTTGGCGCGGCGCCGGTGACGCCCGGCGCGGCGCTTGGCGTCGGGCAGTTCGAGTTCGAGTTCGGGCTGCGGCTGCGGCTCGGGCTCCACGAGGGGCGAACGGGCGTCGGCCGCCGCGATGATGGCGTTCAGCGCGGCCTTGGCGTCCTGCGCGGCCTGGGTCGCCGACGGGGCCGGTATCGGCTTGATGACCAGCGTCAGGGTGTCGCCGATGTCCCCGCCGTGCGGGGCGTGCGGGGCGCCCATGCCCCTGGGCTCGTGGTGCCGGTGCTCGTGCGGCCGGCTCTCGTGGTGCCGGGGGTCATGCGGCCGGGGGTCGTGCGGCCTGGTCTCATGCTTGGCCGGCTGGTTCGGGCCGGGCTTCTGGAGCTCGGCGCCCGGCCGCGCGGCGGACGGCTTGGAGGACCGGACGAGCACCGTCCGGGTGTCCTCGAAGCCGTCGTCCTCGGGGGACTTCGGCTCCGCGGCCCGCGGGTCGGCGGCGCCGTTCCCGCCCGGCCTGGCAGCGGGGGTCCGGGGGTCGGCGGGCCTGGCGGCGCCGCCCTGGTGCGCGGGTGTCCCGGCGCCGGTCGCGGGCTTCTCCTCCGCGGCCTTGCCACCCGTGGTCCCGTCCGTCGATGACCTGGGTCGAGAGGAGGAGCTCATCGCATCTCCTTCCCCGTCAGGTCGACAAAGACGTCTTCCAGGCTCGCCTTGCTCACATTCAGGTCCTTGATTTCGCAGCCGGTGTCGGTCAGGGCCTTGATGACCGTGGGCAGAAGTACGGAGGACGACGCGTTGCTGTAGACCTTCATCCGGAAGGTGCCGTCGTCGATCGCCCCGGCTCCGCCCATGGCTGCGGCCATCTCGTCCTCGGCGCTGAGCACCTCGACCCGTTCGGCGACCCCGAGGCCCTGCACCATGTGGACCACGCCGTTCATCCCGCTGTGCGGCGGGCGCACCGTGACGGTCAGCGCGGTGTTGCTCATCCGGCTGGTCAGCGCCTCGGGGGTGTCCAGGGCGAGCAGCTTGCCGTGGTCGACGATGCCGATCCGGTCACACAGCTTGGAGGCTTCCTCCATGTCGTGGGTGGTGATCACCACCGTGACGCCACGGGTCTTCAGTTCGGCGACCCGGTCGCGTACGAAGATCTGTGACTGCGGGTCGAGGCCGGTGGCCGGCTCGTCCAGGAACAGCACCCGGGGGCGGTGCATCAGCGCCCGCGCGATCATCACCCGCTGTGCCTGACCGCCGGAGACCTGGTCCGCCCGGGCCTTGGCGTGGTCGCCGAGGCCGACCCACTCCAGGCTCTCGTCCGCCAGGCGGTTGCGCTCCGAGCGGGAAAGACCGTGGTAGCCGGCGTGGAAGGTCAGGTTCTGACGGATCGTCAGTGACCGGTCCAGGTTGTTGCGCTGCGGCACGATGGCGAAGGACTGCCGGGCCACCGCCGGCCTGCGCACCACATCGACGCCCTGTACGAAGGCACGCCCGCCGGTGGGGGCGACACGGGTGGTCAGGATGCCGATGGTGGTGGTCTTGCCGGCTCCGTTGGGTCCGAGGAAGCCGAAGACCTCACCGTGCCTGACGGTGAAGCTGAGATTGTCGACAGCCGGTACTGGCCGGCCGGGATATTTCTTGACCAAGCCGTCGACAACGACGGCGAAGTCAATAGGACGTGTTGTGTTCATCGCTGTCGTCGCACCGATTTAATTGGCTTGAGGAGACCATTACTTTGCACATGTTTAACACGACAGCTTGACTCCTGGCCCCTAACTGCCCCCAGATTAGGGGGTAGTGGCACGGGTGAGGGGGCCTTAGGGGGCGCCCATCTGTGTCCCGCGCCACGTCGGGACGGGCGCGGTACCCGCATATAGCCCGTACCTCGAATAGCGGTTGCTAGGGGTTGTGGCCCGGGAGAAGGGCTCATAGCCTCACGGAGTCAGCATCTCGGACGAGCGTGGTCGACGCGCCCCACCGTGCACTCGTGCCCGGCCTCTCAGTGCAATCGCGGGGATGTACTCCTTGAGCCAGATCAAGCCCGATGATGTGGGCCTTATTCGGATATTGCAAACGGAAACTCCGAGCAGTTTCCGGCTGATCTGTTTCCCGGAATCCGCTCACTCCACCGCGTACTACCTCTCTTTGTCCGAGCTTCTGCTGCCCACGGTCGAGGTATTGGCGATCCAGTACCCCCTGTATGCCGGGCTCGAGGACGATGAGCGGCTGACCGACTCCGCCGACCTCGCGGACCGGATTTTCGGTGCGCTGGGGGAGTGGATGGACCGCCCGCTGGCCTTCTTCGGCCACCGGGCCGGTGCCGACCTCGCGTACCGCGTCGCCGAGCGCTTGGAACGGGAGACCGGGACACCGCTGCTGACCCTGTTCGTCTCCGGCCGGACCGCGCACTGGGGCATGACCCTGGGGCCCCCGGCGCTCGGCTGCCGGATCGTCGCCCTCGCCGGTGAGGGCGACCCCAAGACCCCGCTGCGCGGCGTACGGGCCTGGCGGCGGCGCACGAGCGGACGATTCGACCTCGAGGTGTTTCCCGGTTCCCGCTACTACCTCGACTCGAGCCGGAGAGAGGTCGTCAACCTGGTGCACGACCAGCTGCTCTCCCAAGTCTCCGTCGACGCCGAGTGGGAAGCCGGCGCCGAAGACCAGGGAGCCTAGGGGGGACCCGCCCAGGGCTGCCCGTACTCCTGAGCGAAAAGGAAAAGAGTAGGTTCGATGACCGCGAAGATCTACGCGCTCGACTCGGTGCAGACCCTGGCCGACTTCGAGCTGGACGCGCTGCGCGTCGCCGATGTGATCCGCGAGCACGGGGTGACCCACGGCGACCGCGTCATCTTCAAGGCGGGCAACTCCGCCGCCTACGTGAGCGTGCTGTTCGCGCTCATGCACGTGGGAGCCTCCATCGTCCTGATCGACCAGCAGGAGCACCCGGACGAGACCCGGCGGATAGCGCGGCGCACCGGTGCCGCGATCGCCTTCGTGGACGACGACGCCCCGATCCACGACGACATCCGTACGGTGAACCTCTACGAGCTGATAGCCCCGGCCGCCGGGCGCCCGCTCAGCACCCGGGAGCTGTCCTTCGACGCCTGGGCCGACCGGCGCGACGGCCTGATCATGTGGACCTCCGGCTCCACCGGCGAGCCCAAGGGCGCCGTCAAGTCCGGGATGAAGTTCCTCACCAACCTGGAGCGCAACGCCGCCCAGGTCGGGCATCGGCCGGACGATGTGCTGCTGCCGCTGCTGCCCTTCGCCCACCAGTACGGGCTGTCCATGGTGCTCATCGCCTGGCTCACCCGCTGCTCGCTGGTGATCGCCCCGTACAAGCGCCTGGACCGGGCCGTCCAGATGGCCGGACGGACCGGCGCCACGGTGATCGACGCCACTCCGTCCAGCTACCGCACCATGCTCAACCTGGTCGGCCGGAAGCCGTCGCTGCGGGCCCAGCTGGCGGGCGTCCGGATGTTCTGCTCGGGCGCCGCACCGCTGGACGGCGCGCTCTCCGAGCGCTACGTGGCCGAATTCGGACTGCCGCTGCTGGACAGCTACGGCAGCACCGAGCTGGGCAACATCGCCTTCGCCACCCTGGAGAACCCGGTCTCCTGCGGCCGGGCCATGGACGGCATCAAGCTGCGCGTCATCGACGAGGACGGCCACCCGGCCGCCCCCGGCGAGGCCGGCGAGATCGAGGTCGACACCCCCGACGCGCTCGAGGGCCACCTGGCCGCGGACGGCACCATCGACGCCGTGCCCACCGGCTGGCAGTCCACCGGCGACCTCGGCTACCTCGACGGGGACGACAACCTCTTCGTCCTGGGACGGAAGTTCGCGGTGCACCGCTCCGGCTACACGCTCTACCCCGAGCTGATCGAGCGGAAGGTGGCCCTCGCCGAGATCTCCACCCGGATCGTGCCGCTCCCCGACGAGCGCCGCGCCGGGGACGAGCAGCTGGTCTTCTTCGTGGAGGACGAGGAGCTGCGGGACGCCAAGCACTGGCGGGAGCGGCTCTGCCAGGTGCTCCCGGTCTACGAACAGCCCAACCGGGTCGAGGTGCTGGAGAACTTCCCGCTCAACCGCAACGGCAAGCCGGACAAGCGCCGCCTCGAGCAGCTGGCGCGGGGCTGAGACATGACAGGGGGAGCCGACGGCGCGCGACGGCTCCCCCTGTGCGCTCGGTGCGCTCTGTGCGTGACGCCGTGGCCGTCAGTCGTACGGAAGCTCCAGCGGCGCGAAGGTGTCGAAGAGATCACCGGGGCCGGGGTTGTCCGGATGGGTGGCGCCGCCGAGGTGGCGGAGCACGCCCCACACCGCGTTCAGCGCCGTGGTCACCGCTCCCTCGGCGAAGCCGGCCGTCCAGGAGACATCGTCCCCGCACAGGAAGAAGCCCTGCTGCCCCGGATCCATCCCGTCCTGCATGAACTGGGTGAACAGCCGCCGCTGATAGCGGTAGTGGCCGGGCAGATTGTTCTTGAAGGCCCCCATGAAGCGGGGCTCGGTCTCCCAGGTGACGGTCAGCGGCCCCCCGATGATGTGCGACCGGATGTCCACATCCGGATAGATCGCGGCCAGCTTGGTCAGCAGCGTCTCCAGCCGCTCCTCGGCCGAGAGCGTGGCGACCTTCAGCGAGTCGTCGTTCCAGGTGTACGACAGGCACATCACCCCGGGCCGGTCGGGCCCGTCGTCGAACAGATAGACCCCGCGCGGCATCCGGTCGGTGAGCGTCATGCTCATCGCGTCGTGGCCGGTCGCCGGGTCGGTGTCCCGCCAGAACGGCCGGTCGACCAGGACGAACAGCTTGGACGCGCCCATGTAGTGGGTGCGCTCCACCGCCGTCCACCGCGGAGTGGACAGCAGCGTCGCATCGCAGTCGACCCGGTTCAGCAGCGTCCACACATGCGGGCTGAAGACCACCGCGGGGAACTCGCGCTCCTCGCCGCTCTCGTCCGTCACCCGGATGCCGTCGGCGGTCCGCCGCAGCCGGGTGACCGCGGGCCGGGGCCGGCCGCCGTGCAGCGAGGCCAGCGAGGTGCCCGCCGGCCAGTGCGCGAGCGTCTCGGGCCGGTGCTCCCACAGCCCGTTCGGCACCTGGGAGGAGCCGCCGACTATGCCCACCTGGTTGTCGTCGGCCTCGGTGACCACGACACGCAGGATCTCCAGCACCGAGTTGGGGAAGTCGGTGTCCCAGCCGCCGGTGCCGAAGCCCACCTGGCCGAAGATCTCCCGGTGGCGGAACGACTGGAAGGTGGAGGAGGTGGCGAGGAAGCCGTAGAAGGACTGGTCGTCGAACTCCTTGACCAGCGAGTTCCATACGGTCTTCAGCGTGCCGACGTCCCGCCGCTGGATGGCGTCCCGCAGCGTGGCCAGGTCGGCCCGCTCCTGGAGCGCCTTGTCCCAGGCGTCGGCGACCTCCTGGTAGACCTCCGGGAGCTCGCCCGCGGTGCGCGCCCGGTCCTGACCGCCGTTCAGGTCGATCAGCGTGCTCGCGGTGGCCGGTGCCAAAGGATTAGGGAAAGGCCGAGTGGACAGGCCCAGCAGATCGATGTAATGGAACAGCGATCGGGCGGCGACGGGAAAGCGCATGGCGCCCATCTCCGCCTTGTATTCCGGATTACCGGGGAAGGGCGTGGAGCGCATCCGGCCGCCCAGTTGCTCCGCTTCATAAAGAACTGGGGAAAGCCCTAGTCGTAGAAGCTCATAGGCCGCGGTCAGTCCGGACATCCCACCGCCGATGACGGCGACTTCGGTCCCGTGCATCTCAGCGGGCAGGGCGCCCAGACCTGCTGGATGGGACAGCCATCGGTCGTAGGAAAAGGGGAAATCCGGCACGAGCATCGTCGTGGCGGACGCGGTGGCGCACGTCATGGCATCAACCTCGTTGTGGCCGAGTGGCTTCGCGGGGAGATCAGGCGGTGTAAGCGACATCGAAATCCAGGCTCGCGGGCAGTTCTCGGCGCTGGCTGATGTTGATCTTCCGGTAGACACGGGTCAAGTGTTGTTCCACCGTGGAGATCGTGATGAAAAGCTTAGCGGCGATCTCGCGGTTGGTGTAGCCGGAAGCTGCTAGTGCTGCCACTCGACTTTCCGCATCGGAGAGTTCGGAAAAGGCGGCGGTATCCTCTCCGGTACGGGCCGCCTCCGACAGGGCCGAACGGGCCGGAGTGCGCTGCAACGAGCGGGACAGCTCGTCGGCGCCACAGCTGTCCGCGAGCCGCAGGGCCCGACGGGTCATCAGCCGGCTGGTGTCCAGATCGCCGAGGTGCTTGTGCGCCTCCGCCAGGTCCGCCAGCGCCCGCGCCATCTCGTACCAGCCACCGCTCGCCTGGAGCACCCCCACCGCCTGCTGCAGCATCGCGATGCGCTCGTTCAGCGGCCGGGTGGCGGCCAGGACCCGCAGCGCGGCGCCCCGGGTGCGCGAGGACGACTCCCCGGCCAGCTCCAGCTGCTCCTCCGCCAGCCGCGCCGCGCGCTCCTGGCCGCCGAGTGTCAGCCAGGTCTCGGCGGCGCCGAGCCGCCAGGTCAGGGTGGCGGGGGAGTCCAGGCCCCAGGCGGCCATCTTCTCGCCGCAGGCGCGAAAGTCGGTGAGGGCCGCGTGCTGCCGGCCGGTGGCCAGCTGGTGCCGGGCCCGTGCGTAGAGGTAGTGCAGCCCGAAGCGGTTGCGGTACATCTCGTCCGGCACCGGGCGGGCGAGCAGTTCGGCCGCCGCGTCATGGTTGCCCATCGCGGTGTGCGCGTTGATCAGCATCCCCAGCGGCATGCCGACGGTGACGCCCCAGCCGCGCGCCGGAAGCTCCTCCAGCGCCCGCTCCGCGTACCGGACCGTGTCCCGCAGCCGTCCCACCCGCAGCGCGATCTGGGCCCGCAGCACGCAGAAGTAGGCCAGCAGCGCCTTGGCGCCGCGCTCCGAGGTCTCCTCGATCAGCCGGTCGCACCAGGAGGTGGCGGTGGCGTGGCGGTCGGCGTACACCAGCGTCTGGAGCGCGGCGTGCACCGTCAGCATCGTCCGGTCGGAGAGCCGCACGGTCTCCAGCACCCGCTCCGCGGCCCGTACGGCGCGTTCGTCCACCCCGCGGCTCAGCACGGTCCGCAGCGCGCGGAACGCGGTCAGATGGGGTGACTCCGGGGTCTGGTCCGGCGACAGCGGGGCGTCCCACGGGCCGTCGTCGGCCTCCTCCTGGTCCAGGAAGGGCCACAGTTCGGGGTGGTCGGGGTAGGTGGAGGACAGGGCGAGCCGGATGGCGCGCAGCCCGGTGTCCAGCTCGGTGCCCGGGTGTTCGGCGGCGGCTCGGCTGAGCTGCTTCAGCGCGGCGGCCGCCTCGTCCATCCGGCCGAGACCCAGCAGCCCGATGACGACCGGGATGGTCTCGGGGGCGGGCAGCAGCCCGCTGCCCGCCGGACCGGCCAGCGACTGCAGCCGCCGCATCTGGGACAGCGGGTTGAACGGCCACATGGCCTGCACCATCGTGGCCTGGAGCTGAAGCGCCTCGCGCTCGTCGGTGGTGTAGCGGTCGGCCATCTGGAGGCAGTTCATGGCCAGTTCGCGGCGGTCCGCGGCGATGGCGTGCACGGCCGCGTCACACAGCGCCTGTGTGATCCACTCCTCGACCGGCGCGGGCGCCTCGTGGCTGAGCAGATGGCGGGCCACGTCGACGGGGTCGGCGCCCTCCTCGTACAGCAGCCGGGCGGCCCGGTGGTGCAGCGGGCCGAGCTCGTGCAGCTCCAGGTCGTCCAGGAGCACGGTGCGCACCGCGTCGCTGCGGAACCGTCCGCCGTGCAGGATCCCGACCTCGGTGAGCAGTGCGACGGACTGCCGGACCAGCCGCTCCTCGACCTCGATCAGCCTGCTCAGCAGGGGAACGGACGTGGCGTCACCCAGCAGCGCGATCCCGTGGGCCACCCGGCGGTGGGCCGGGCCGCCGCGGTAGACGCAGGACAGCGCCGCCTGCCGGAACAGCTCCCCGGCCACCGGGGCGTCCGTGCCGGGCGCGGGGTCGAGGGGGCCGCGGGTGAGGCGGGAGAACCGGTCGTCCAGCAGTCCGCGCAGCAGCAGCAGATTGCCGCCGGTCATCTCGTGGTACGCGACGGCGTGCCGCCCGGCCTCCTCGGTGCCCAACTCCTCGGTCAGCAGCGTGGAGACGCCCGTGACGGTGAGCGGGGCGAGCCGGACGTGGCACACCTTCGGCTCGTGCAGCAGCTCGTCCAGGGTGGTGGCGGCGGGGCCGGTCAGCGCCCCGCGGCTCACCACGACGGACAGCGCCTCCGAGCGGCAGCGGCGGATGCCGTACGCCAGGCAGCGCAGCGACGGCAGATCGGCGAACTGGACATCGTCGATGGCGATCAACAGGGGCGCGTCGCCGGTCAGTTCGTCGAGGGTGCGGTGGAAGTCCTGGAGCAGTGGGAGCTCGGTCTGGTCCGGGCCGTTCGGGTCGCGGAGCGCCTCGAGGCCGGGGCGCGGCCGGGAGCGCTGCAGATGGGCCGGCATGCCCTGGTAGAGCTGCTCGAGCACGGCGTAGGGGAACTTCTGCTCCGAGGCGGAGGCGACCGCGGGAAGTACCCGGACGCCGCGCCCGCCCGCCGTATCCGTCATGGTGTGCAGAAGTGCGGTCTTTCCCGATGTCACGGCGCCGCTGATGACGGCGAGCCGGCTTCCCTCGCGGGCGCCCTCGAAGAGGAGCCGATTGAGCCGGGCTATCTCCTGATCGCGCTCCACCAACACGTACGAAACACCTTCCCCGATTTTCCGTGTGCGCAGGGGTCTTGAAAGCGAATCACCGTGCATGGCGCACCTGGTAATGCATCGTCCCCCGATATTTGAAATTACCGTGCCGCTGTTCGGGTCCCCTCATCCCTTCCGTTGCTGCACCCTGTGCGGCGGCATCGCTGCTCTGCGTTATGTCGCATGGTTGTGTCGCATGTTCCCCGCCCCACCCGGTCTGGTTGGGCATGCCAACCAGGGGTCACGGGTATGGGGTGGATGCGCACTCTAGCAGTGCCGTTGGTACGAAAAGATGACCGTCTCGTCACGGGAGAAACTGTTCGATTACGGTTTCGTCCCCAGGGGTGAGTTGTGAAGTCCGGAGCCGACTCTCAGATCGGGCTTCGTTGCTGGTAGTTGGGGGGTTCCTGAAGGTAACCCCCCTGTCGGATGTGAAAGTTGCGCAAAAGTGTAGGAAACAGCTGAACCTTGAGTTCTCCCTCTCGCATCCCGCTGTGTGTGTTTCCCCTGTTCCATGGTCGGAGTCATCGTCGCCCTGGGCATCCATTAGCATCGCCGCGGCCACTGAATCGACCACGGTGTGTCATGGGCCACTATGGGAACGGCCACTAGGGAAACAACTAGTTGTCCGAGCGAGAAACGGGAGGAAGTGCGCGTGGTCAACCAGAAGTTGACATTTGTCGTCGGCACCGGACGGTGCGGTTCGACGGCTCTGTCTCAGATCATCAATATTCATCCGGATGTCCTCAGCATCAATGAATTGTTTGCCAGTATTCCCGACTCGGAGGTACTGGACGAGGCTCCGCTGAGCGGTGCGGATTTCTGGGGATTTCTGTCCCGGCCCAATGTGGTCACCAATAGCATGATCAAAAATGGCGCCATCCCGCCCGAGTTCCTCTACCACCGGATGCCCAAGCGGCGGTTCGACGCGGAGACCACCGGTATCCCGGCCATCAGCGTCATGGTGCTGCCCCATCTGACCGACGACCCCGACGCGCTCTTCGACGAGTTGGCGGCCGAGGTCACCACCTGGCCCACCCGCCGTCCGGCGGACCACTGGACGGCCCTCTTCGCCACCCTCGGCGCATGGTTCGGCAACCCCGGAGCCGTCGTCGAGCGCACCGGCCTGTCCATCGGCCGCGTACCCGAGATGCACCGCGCCTTCCCCGAGGCCCGCTTCGTGCACCTCTACCGCCAGGGCCCCGACTGTGCCGTCTCGATGAGCCGCCACTTCAGCTTCCGGATGATCCCGATGCTGTGGGAGATGGCCGTCCACTGCGGTCTCGAGACCCCGAGGCAGCTGACGCCGCAGCACGCGGCCCTGCTCCCGCCCGACCTGGCCCCGCTGCTGAGCGACCGCTACGACCCGGCGCTGGTGTGGGACCGTGCCATCCCGATCGGCGCGTTCGGCACCCTGTGGTCCGAGACGATCGTCGACGGTCTGCGGAAGCTGGACGAGGTCCCGGCGGAGCAGTGCACCGCGCTGTCGTACGAGACCCTGCTGGAGGAGCCGGAGAAGGAGCTGATCCGGCTCGCCGAGTTCATCGGGGTGGAACCGCACCGCGACTGGCTGGACGCGTCCATCGCCCACCTCGACGGTGGCCGGCCCGGCGCGGCGGGCAAGCTGGCCGAGGAGGAGCTCACCTCGCTGCTGGAATCCTGTAGCCCGGGGATGCGGGCGCTGGTCGCCCACCAGTAGGGCGCATGTCGTCACCCGGCGGCGGCCGCCCTCCTGGAGGCCGGTCGCCGGGGGGCGCCCTGCCGAGGGGTCCATACCTCGAGGGCACGCCGTGGCGAGACGTCCATAGCCGGTGCCTATCATCGTGGTGTGCAGTTGCATCAGCTGCGTTATTTCGCCACCGTCGCGGAGACCCGGCACTTCACCCGCGCCGCGGAGCTCCTGCATGTCGCCCAGCCCTCGCTGTCCCAGCAGATCCGCGCCCTCGAACGGGAGCTGGGAGCCGATCTCTTCCACCGGGCGCGCGGCAACATCGCCCTCACCGACGCGGGCGAGGCCCTGCTGCCACTGGCCCGCCAGATCCTCGCCGACGCCGAGACCGCGCACCGCGAGGTCCAGGAGGTCGCCCAGCTGCGGCGCGGCCGGGTGCGGCTGGGGGCCACGCCGAGCCTGTGCGCCAGCTTCGTCCCCGATGTGCTGCGCCGCTTCCACGACGAGTTCCCCGGCATCGAGCTGATCGTGGACGAGGGCGGTTCCCAGGACCTGGTCCGCACGCTCTCCGCGGGCGAGCTGGACCTCGCGCTGATCATCACCCCGGTGCTCGGCCAGGCCCCCGCCCTCGCCGCCACCGAGCTGCTGCGGGAGGAGCTGGTGGTGGCCTCCTCACTCGCGTCCCCACCGCCCACCCGGCGCCGCCGGATCCAGGTCGAGGATCTGCGGGACCGGCCGATGGTGATGTTCCGGCGCGGCTACGACCTGCGGGAATTCACCACGGCGGCCTGCCGGGCGGCCGGTTTCGAGCCGTCGTTCACAGTCGAGGGCGGTGAGATGGACGCGGTGCTGGGCTTCGTACGGGCCGGGCTCGGCATCGCCGTACTGCCGGGGATGGTGGCGGCCCGGTCCGGGCTGCGGATCACGCCGTTCGCGGGTCACGACATGCAGCGCACCATCGCCGTCGCCCACCGTAAGGACGTCGCGCCGCCCCGGGCCGCGCGGGAGCTGCGCCGGGTGATGCTGGAGCATCTGCGGACGGCGGCCGCAGGGGAGTTCGGCCTGCCGCCGACCACGACGCGGCTGCTGCCGTAGCGGGGCGGCGGCCTGCCTCAGGGGGCGTCCGGCGGTTCTTTCCCCTACCCGCCCCTTCCCGACACCTGACGATATGCGGCTCCGCCGGGTGGGGGGCTTCGCCGCGTGGGGGCTTCGCCTCTGGACCCCGGGTCTGGGGCGGAGCCCCGCCTTCCGGCCCCTCCAGGGGGCACCTCCCAGCGGTGGCTGGGGGAGCTTGAGGAGTGGGGTCTGAGGCGGAGCCCGCCTGCCAGCCCCTCCGGCGCTTGAGGAGCGGGGTCTGGGGCGGAGCCCCAGTTGTGGGAAGGGGCGGGGAGGGGAGCAGCCCGCCGCAGGCGCCAAGCCCCGCCGGACACCCCCTAGCGGGGCGGCGGCGCGCCGTAAGGCCGCCGGGGGTTGTGATCAGCCCCAGACGGCGTGGGCCAGCCCCACACCCGCGAAGGCGGCGCCCACCCCGACCACCAGACTCAAGCCCACATTCGCCACGGCGAAGAGCCGCGCGCCCTCCTCGGCCAGCCGCAGGGTCTCGTACGAGAACGTCGAATACGTCGTCAGCGCCCCGCACAGCCCCGTGCCCAGCAGCAGCTGCAGCCGCTGGGACGCCGCCCCCTCCGCCGCCGCGCCGGTCAGCAGGCCCAGCACCAGACAGCCCACCACATTGACCAGGAACGTGCCCCAGGGGAACACCGAGTCGTGCCGTGTCTGCACCGCGCGGTCGGTCAGATAACGCAGCGGGGCGCCGACCATCCCGCCCGCGATCACCAGCAGCCAGTTCACCGGGCCCGCCCCCGGGGGTGCACGATCTCGACCGGGTCGACCACCACGAGGCCGTCACCCACGATCTCCTCCAGCTCGGGCAGGAAGGACCGCACTCGCTCCTCCGTATCGATGATCACGATGGCCATGGGCAGATCCTCGCCGAGCGACAGCAGCCGCGAGGTGTGGATCAGGGACGTGGAACCGTACCCCTCGACACCGCGGAACACGCTCGCGCCCGCGAGCCCCGCGCGATGGGCGCGGTGCACGATCTCGGCGGACAGCGGTTTGCGGTGCCAGGTGTCGTTCTCGCCGATGAAGACGGTCAGTCGCAGCGCGGGCTCGCCGGTCATCGGGCCGCCCTCCCGCCGGGGCCGCCGCCGTACCCGCTGCCGTACCCGCCGAGGACGCGCCGGGTCGCCGCCACGGCCGTCCATACGGCCGCCATCGCCACCACGAGCGTGCCCAGCAGATAGCCGAAGGCGATCGCGATACGGCCGTCCTGGATCAGCCGGGTGAAGTCCACGGTGTACGTCGAGAAGGTGGTGAAGCCGCCCAGCACACCGGTGCCGAAGAAGGGCCGCACCAGCCGGTGGGCCGTCCACATCTCGGTGATCAGCACCAGGAAGACGCCGATGATCGCGCAGCCGACCGCGTTGACCAGCAGGGTTGTCCAGGGGAAGGCGCTGGACGGGGTCGGCCACAGCAGCGACGCGCCGTAGCGGGCCGTCGCCCCGAACGCGCCGCCCACCGCCACCACACCCACCACGGGGCCCTGTCCTCGCCACGGGCTGTGCCGGGCGGGCGGGGCCGGGCCGGTATCGGGGTCGATGGGCTCGTCCACCACATCTGACCGTGAGCTGCCCATACGGCTCAGATTACGTCGTGACGCGGACACCGGCCGACCGGGCTGGTGGAGGGGAGGGGGCGGAGCGAGAGGTATGGACGCCTTACGGGCGCCGTATGGGCACGTTGCGGGCGCTGTCTGGGTGCCGTACGGGTGCCGTATGGGCGCTGTATGGGCGCCTTACGGAGGAAGCCCGTCAGTGATCCCGGCGCGCCACGAAGTCGCACAGCGCGTGCAGAACCCGGGTCGCCGGACCGTCCGGCAGTCTGTTCGCCGCGGTCCGGGCGCGCAGCAGCCGGGCGTTCATCACCGTGCGCGCCTCCGCCAGCGCCCCGCAGCGGTGCAGCAGCGCGACGGCCCTGGGCAGCCCGGCGCCCTCCGGGCCCGCGGTGGCGGCGCTCAGCAGGGCGCGCAACTCACCCGCCTCCGGCCGCTCGTCGGCCAGCGCCAGCAGCACCGGGAGGCTGGCGACCCCGATCGCGAGATCCTTCCCCTGCTCCTTGCCGGAGACCTCGGAGGTGGAGGTGATGTCGAGGATGTCGTCGGATATCTGGAACGCGATGCCCAGATGTTCTCCGTATTCGGCGAGCGTCTGGACGACATGCTCCGGGGCGCCCGTCCGGACCGCACCCAGTTGGAGGGCCATGGCGATCAGCGCGGCCGATTTCCCGGCCACCACGGTGAAGTAGTGGGAGAGCGGATCGTCGTCGTCCGAGGGGCCGACGAGTTCCCGTATCTGGCCCATGATCAGCCGATTGGTGACCTTGGACTGCAACCGTATGGTCTCCGGGCCGAGTTCCGCGGCGAGCTGGGCCGCCTTCGACAGCAGCCAATTGCCCGCGAGGACGGCGGTGGTGTTGCCCCAGCGGGCGTTCACGCTGGGGACTCCGCGCCGGGTACGGGCCTGGTCCATGACGTCGTCGTGGTAGAGCGAGGCGACATGCACCAGCTCGGCCAGGGCGGCGGCCTCCACGGCGGGGGACGGGTCGGTGGCGGCCGGATCGGCGATGGCCGGGTCGGCGGCGGATGGGTCGGCGGCGGATGGGTCGGCGCTGGCCGGGTCGGTGGCGGATGGGTCGGCGCTGGACAGGACGGCGGCGGGTGGGGCAGCGATGCCCCGGGCGCGCTCGCCGAACTCCGCGCCCACCAGCGCCAGGAGCGGGCGCAGCCGCTTGCCTCCGGGGCCGAAGAGATGTCCGGCGACTTCGGCGACACATGGGTCCCGGGCCTCGGCGGCGAGAGCGCGCAGCCACTTCTCCGAGGCGTCCATTCCGCGTTCCAGCCGGGCCGTGAGCGCGGGGTCGCCGATGGTGAGCTCCATGGCCATGGAGCCCCTGGGCTCGGTTCTGGCGGACGCGACCATGCCGCGGACCGTAGGCGAGGGGCGCCCCGGAACCCCGAATTCCGTCAGGAAGGTGCCATTTTCCGTATCCCAGGCTTTTCCCCAGGCCCCGGGGAACCCCTCGGCCGGTGCCCACCCCCTGCCGGTACCGTCAAGCTCGTCGACGCCGACCGTGAGCGAGGAGACCAGCGATGAGCAACCCCTTCGAGAACCCCGACGGCCGCTATCTCGTGCTCGTCAACGAGGAGGGGCAGCACTCGCTGTGGCCCGCCTTCGCCGAGGTCCCCGCGGGCTGGACGGTCGCCCACGGCGAGGACGACCGCCAGGCGTGCCTGGACTACGTCAATGGGCACTGGACCGATATGCGCCCCACGAGCCTGATCAAGGCGATGGACGGCACTTCGGCCTGATCAAGGCCATGGACGGCACCTCGGCCTGATCGGGTCCGCACGCGGGTGGCAGTTTCCGGTCGTATCTCTTCCCTTTTTGGCGCCGCATGGCCGTAACGCGTGCCTTACGGTCGCCACGGTGCTCACGGCGTTACGTTGGCGAGGTGACGGACGCGAACGTCGACCTTCCGGCGACCATGCGGGCATGGGTGGTCCCCGCCCCGGGCCGGATCGAACAGGTGGAGCTGCCGGTTCCGCGGCCGGCGGAGGACGAACTGCTGGTCCGGGTCCGGGCCTGTGGCGTCTGCCGCACCGATCTGCATGTCCGCGACGGCGATCTGCCCCCGCACCGCAGCCCCGTCGTCCCCGGTCACGAGGCGGTCGGCGAGGTCGTCGCGGCGGGTTCGCGGGCGCACGGCCCCGGCCCCGGAATCCGGATCGGCGTCCCCTGGCTGCGGCGCACCTGCGGCCGCTGCCGCTACTGCCTCCGGCACCGGGAGAACCTGTGCCCGTTCTCCGAGTACACCGGCTGGGACGCGGACGGCGGCTACGCCGAGTACGTCACCGTACCGGCGGCCTACGCCTATGAGCTGCCCTCCGGATACCGCGACGAGGAGCTCGCCCCGCTGCTGTGCGCCGGGATCATCGGCTACCGCGCGCTGCGCCGGGCCGACCTCCCGTCCGGCGGCCGGCTCGGCATCTACGGCTTCGGCGGCTCGGCGCACCTCACCGCCCAGGTCGCCATCGCGCGGGGCGCCGTCGTCCACGTCCTGACCCGCTCGGCCGCCGCCCGCGCGCTCGCCCTGGACCTCGGCGCCGCCTCCGCGAACGACGCCTACGACCGCCCGCCCGAGCCGCTCGACGCCGCCATCCTCTTCGCCCCGGTGGGCGAGCTGGTCCCGGTCGCCCTGGAGTCCCTGGACGCGGGCGGCACGCTGAGCATCGCCGGTATCTACCTCACCGACATCCCGTCACTCGACTACGAGCGGCACCTCTTCCGGGAACGCACCGTCCGCAGCGTCACCGCCAACACCCGGGAGGACGGGCGTGAATTCCTCGCCGCGGCCGCCGAGAACCGCATCAGCGCCACGATCACGCCGTATCCCTTCGACCGGGCCGACGCCGCCCTCGACGACCTCGCCGCCGACCGCGTCAACGGTGTGGCGGTCCTGACGATGCCGCGCTAGGGGGGGGGGCTGCGGGGGTGCCCTGTCCGACCGATCGTGATGCCTGCGGCGGGCTGCTCCCCTCCCCGCCCCTTCCCTCAACTGGGGCTTCGCCCCAGACCCCGAAACCCGGGCTTCGCCCCTTCCTGCGACATGCGACATCGGTATCGCGGCTCCGCCGCGTGGTCCGCCGGACACCCCGCGGCGCGAGGGCCCCGGGCCTGGGAAACCTCGGTGCCTCAGGAATTCGACCAGCCGCGGCGGCACAGCACCAGGCGGTACCCGTCCGGGTCCTCGATGGTGACGCCCCATTCGTTCCAGTACGGATTGGGGGAGCTGACGCGGGTGCCGCCGTGCTGGGTGAGGCGGTCCACCAACTCCTCGGGGACCGGTTCGTCGAGGTAGACCACCAGCAGATCCTCCTCGGTCGGCCGGGGCTCCACGGGGTGGGCCGCCTCGTGGACGAGCTCCAGATGCCAGGAGGCGTCCGGCCACCCCACCATCAGCAGATCGTGCTCCCCGGCCCGGTCACCGCCCTCGACCCGGTACACCACGCTCAACCCCAGCCCCGCACACCAGAAGCGCTCCGCCGCCGCGAGGTCACGGGAGGGGCGGGCGATGCGGATGTGGCTCTGACCGTCGGCGGGCATGGGCGCCTCCTTCGTCGTGGGGGAACGCATCGACTTCGTCGTGGGCGAACGCATCGACGGCACCGTGATCGCCGGGCCGCGCCCCGAGCCTAGGGATGGGCTCGCCCCGGGGCATCGGCCGCTCGCCGGACCTCCCCACGGCCGTGGGACCTACGACCACGGACCGGCCGCCTCACCCGCGGACCGGCCGCCTCACTTATGGACCGGCCGCCTCACCCGCGGGCCGGTCGCGTCGCCTCGCGGACCGGTCACCTCACTCCGGCGACCCCGGACGGCGGCCGAGCGGGCTGATGCGGCGGTATCCCGCCCGGGCGTTGACGATGCGGGCGAGCGCGGTGCCCGCGACGGCCGCCGCCAGGAGACAGGCGAGCCAGCGGGCGTCGCGGCCGCCCGCCCAGGAGAGCTGCCCCGCGGGCGGAATGGCGAAGCCGTTGAGGAACAGCCAGCACAGCCCCGCCGTACCGGGCGCCGCGACAAAGCGCGCGCACAGCCCCAGCAGGGCGGCCAGCAGCGAGAGCGCGACCAGGGCGAACATCGGGCGGCCGTGGCCGCCGAGAAAGTTCAGGGTCGCCACCAGCAGCAGCGCGCCCAGGGAGGCCCCGCCCCAGATGACGGGAGTGGCGACCGGATCGGGTACTGGCCTGATCCCGGTGCTGAGCCGCCTCCACTCGATCATGGGCACCACCCCTCCTCTGGGCACCATCCTGTTCGTAGATCGATGGTCGCCCCACCCATACGCGGTCGGCATCGTCCCATCGCACCCTCGCACACCTGCCGTCATTACCAATTCTTTGCCATTCGTTAGGGTGGCACAAGAATCGAGCGACGAGAGGGATGATTGTGGGCGCTCCGCGCATGAGCAGTACGCCATTGCCCGGCATCGGGGTTCGCTACGACCTGACGACACGAGAGAGCAGGCGGCTTTCGGTCATCGCACATCGCGACGGCGGACGGACGCTGAGTGCGTACCGGAAGGAGGATCCCGATGAGTGTGCACTGTCCACCAGGCTGACCCCAGGGGAAGCGGAGGCGCTCGTCGGGGTTCTGATGCCAACTCATCACAGCCCGAATCTGCTGTCCACCACCGAGCTGGGGCTGGTGGCCGAGCGGATCGAGCTGTCGTCCACGTCGTACTGGAACGGGAGGGTGCTGGGCGAGACGCGGATGCGGACGGAGACCGGCGTCTCGATCGTGGCCGTGCTGCGCAGGGCGGAGGCGATCCCCTCCCCGACCCCCGACTTCCGGCTGGCCGGCGGGGACGAGCTGATCGTGATCGGCACCCGCGAGGGTGTGGAGACGGCCGCGGCGATACTTGGGCGGGAGTGAGCCCATGCATTCGTCTGCCATCTTTCTAATCGAGTTCGGTGCGGTCATCCTGGGCCTCGGGCTGCTGGGGCGGCTCGCCGGGCGGTTCCAGTTCTCCCCGATCCCGCTGTATCTGCTGGCCGGACTGGCCTTCGGCGAGGGCGGGCTGCTGCCGCTGGGAGCGAGCGAGGAGTTCGTCGCGATCGGCGCCGAGATCGGCGTCATCCTCCTGCTGCTGATGCTCGGGCTGGAGTACACCGCCAGCGACCTGGTCAGCAATCTCAAGACCCAGTACCCGGCCGGGCTGGTCGACGCGGCGCTCAACGCGCTGCCCGGCGCGATCATGGCCCTGCTGCTGGGGTGGGGGCCGGTGGCCGCCGTGGTGCTGGCCGGCGTCACCTGGATCTCCTCCTCCGGCGTCATCGCCAAGGTGCTCGGCGATCTGGGCCGGCTCGGCAACCGCGAGACCCCGGTGATCCTCAGCATCCTCGTCCTCGAGGACCTGGCGATGGCCGTCTATCTGCCGATCGTCACCGCCCTGCTGGCCGGTGCGGGCCTGGCGGCGGGCAGCGTCACCCTGGCCATCGCCCTCGGCGCGGCCGGTCTGGTGCTGTTCCTGGCCGTCCGCTACGGACGGCACATCTCCCGCTTCGTCTCCAGCGACGACCCCGAGAAGCTGCTGCTGGTGGTGCTCGGGCTGACGCTGCTGGTGGCGGGGATCGCCCAGCAGCTCCAGGTGTCGGCGGCCGTCGGCGCGTTCCTGGTGGGCATCGCCCTGTCCGGGGAGGTCGCCGAGGGTACGCACCATCTGCTCAGCCCGCTGCGGGATCTGTTCGCCGCCGTGTTCTTCGTCTTCTTCGGCCTGCACACGGATCCGGCCAGCATTCCCCCGGTGCTGCTGCCCGCCATGACGCTGGCCGTCCTCACCGCCGGTACGAAGATCGCCACCGGCTACTGGGCGGCGCGGCGGGCCGGGATCTCGGGCCGGGGCCGCTGGCGGGCGGGCGGCACGCTGGTGGCCCGGGGCGAGTTCTCGATCGTCATCGCGGGGCTCGCCGTCACGGCTGGTATCGAACCGTCGCTCGGTCCACTGGCCACGGCGTACGTCCTGATCCTGGTCATCCTGGGCCCGCTCACCGCCCGCTGGACCGAGCCCGTCGCCGGGCGGGTCACGGCCCGGCTGGCGGCGCGCCGCGAGCCGGCTGACGCCGCGGCGGTCGAGGGCGGGGGCGATGGTGCGGCGGAGGGGCCGCGGGAGGCGGTGGACGACCCGGACGCGGTGGGGCGCCGCTCATAGCCGTTCGTCGGTGCGTACTCGATGCGTACGTACTCGGTGCGTACGCACTCGGTGCGTACTCGGTTCGTACTCGGTTCGTACAGGGAGGGCCGCGGGAAGATCCGCGGCCCTTCGCGGCCCTCCGCGTCGCTCCACGGCTCAGCCCCGGTCCTCCTGCTCGGACCCCGGGCCCCCTAAGTCTTTTGTGCCCCCTAGGCCCTCTGGATCCCCTGGGCCCTCTGGATTCTCTAAGTCGCCTAAGCCCGCTAAGTTCCCTAACGCGTCGCCGAGCCCGGCCGGGACCATGCCGCCGCCCACGGCCCCGCCCGCCGCCGCCGTACCGGCCGTGACGCCTGTGACGCCCGCGACGCCCGCGATGGCCGCACCGGTGCGGCCATCGCGGGCGGTATGCGTCGCGCGGGATTCGATGAGCGCCCGGATCCAGGAGTCGACCTCACCGGGCCAGTCGCGCCGCTCGAGGCCCTCGTGGCGCACGGTGTGGCGGCCCTGGGCGCCAGAGCCCCCGCCGCGCTTGTCGGCCTCCAGGACGACTTCCATGCCGTCGGGCCCGGTGAGAAGGGTCAGCGCGATCTCGTTCACGTCGTGGAGGTACTGAGGGGCCGGGGTGAGCTCGATCTCCTGGTGGAAGGGGAGCCGCTGCCCGGTGCCCGCGATATGGGCGAGCCGCAGATCGGCGGCGACGAGGCCGAAGCCGAGCCGCCCCAGCGCCCCCAGTACGGCCTCCTGGACCGGCAGCGGGCACACGATCAGCGGCTCCGGATCGCCGTGGTCCTTCGCGCCCGCCGTCGCGAGTTCGACCCGGACGCCCAGGACGACACCCAGCGGCTGCCCGGACACCTCGGTGAGCGGCGTTTCCCACGGTATGTGAATGGTGAACGGAATGTCTCTGTGCTCTCTCGCGTCGAGCCGGAACCCGCCGCCGAGTCGGAGGCGGTCGAAGACCACACCGCCCTCGTGCTCCTCGCCGCCGTACCCGGCCTCGACCCCGGCGACCAGCTCCAGCGCGAGGTGCTCGAGATCACAGGCACCGCATCCACCCCGGAGCCGCACATGCCCCCGCACCACCCCACCGGGGCGCACTGGCTCCCGGTCCAGGATCGTGTCCATGACGGGCCCGCCGGCCCCGAGCGAGCCGAGCACGCGTTTGAACACCATCGCGGCGTTCACTCCTTCACTGTCACTGTGATCGTTCTCTGTTCCGTGTGGGGGGGGCGTTCGTTCCGAGTTCCGTGGGGGGCATGCGTGGAACGAACGAGAAGGTAAAGGGATTCCCATGTGCGCGTCCTGGGGCGGCAAAATCGGCCAGGAGTGGTGCGGCCCCGGCCGGCGACGCGCCCGACGGCCCGGCTCGGTGTTCATCCGCTCACGGAGAGCTATCTGAATGGGCCCTCCGGCCATGGGTAACTCGGACCGGGCCCGCGGAGTCCGGTGCGACTCATCCCACCAGTGCGACTCATCCCACCGGTGCGACTCATCCCACCGGTGCGACTCATCCCAGAGGACGGGAGAAACCGATGTCACGTGTGCGACGGGTGAGATCGGCGCTGCTGAGCGCCGTGGCAATCGTCGTGAGCGCGGGAATCCGGCGATGGCGGCGCAGACCGGTCCGCGAGCCGCACCCAGGACGCCGGTGAATGACCCGGCCGCTACGGCGAGTCGGGTCCGAATAGCCATTCCGCTTCGGGTAATGGTGGGCGAATCGATACAACGAATTCGTCGGCCGGTGCCGCCGGCCGCCCACCCATGCAGACGGCCGAGGAGCGGACACGGACATGGCGACGACAACCAAGCCCGAATTTGAAGCTCCCGCCGAACCCACCAAACTCGGCAGAATCGTGGTCGACTGGCTCACCACCACGGACCACAAGAAAATCGGACACCTGTACTTGGTGACCGCGTTCGGTTTCTTTCTGATCGGCGGCCTTCTGGCCATGGTCATGCGGGCCGAACTCGCCCGGCCCGGACTGCAATTGATCAGCCCTGAGCAGTACAACCAGGCTTTCACCCTGCACGGCACGCTGATGCTGCTGTTCTTCGCCACGCCGGTCTTCGCCGGATTCGCCAACGAGATCATGCCGCTCCAGATCGGCGCCCCGGATGTCGCCTTCCCCCGGCTGAACATGTTCTCGTACTGGCTCTTCCTCTTCGGCGGGCTGATCGTGATCGGCGGTCTGCTCACCCCTGGTGGCGCGGCGGACTTCGGCTGGACGGCCTATACCCCGCTCAGCAGCAAGGCGCGGACCCCGGGCGTGGGCGGCGACATGTGGGTGATGGGCCTCGCCCTCTCCGGCTTCGGGACGATCCTGGGCGCCGTCAACTTCATCACGACCGTCGTGTGTATGCGCGCCCCGGGAATGACGATGTTCCGGCTGCCCATCTTCACCTGGAACATCCTCTTCACCTCGATCCTGGTGCTACTCGCCTTTCCCATCCTGGCGGCCGCCCTGCTGGTGCTGGAGGCGGATCGCAAATTCGGCGCGGTCGTCTTCGAGGGGGCCAACGGCGGTCCGGTGCTGTGGCAGCACCTCTTCTGGTTCTTCGGCCATCCCGAGGTCTACATCATCGCCCTGCCGTTCTTCGGCATCATCACCGAAATCATTCCGGTGTTCTCCCGCAAGGTGGTCTTCGGCTATATGGGTCTGGTGGGCGCCACCATCGGCATCACCGGCCTCTCCGCGACGGTGTGGGCCCACCACATGTTCGCCACCGGAGCGGTACTCCTGCCGTTCTTCTCCTTTATGACGTTCCTCATCGCGGTGCCGACCGGGGTGAAGTTCTTCAACTGGGTCGGCACCATGTGGCGTGGCTCCCTCTCCTTCGAGACGCCGATGCTGTGGGCCATCGGCTTCCTGGTCACCTTCCTCTTCGGCGGGCTGACCGGGGTGATCCTGGCCTCGCCTCCGCTGGATTTCGAGGTCCACGACAGCTATTTCGTCGTCGCCCACTTCCACTACGTGGTCTTCGGTACGGTGGTCTACGCGATGTTCGCCGGATTCTATTTCTGGTGGCCCAAGTTCACCGGCAGGATGCTCGACGAACGCCTCGGCAAGATCCACTTCTGGACCCTGTTCATCGGCTTCCACACCACCTTCCTGGTCCACCACTGGCTCGGCGTCATCGGCATGCCGCGTCGCTATGTCGACTATCTGGCCGCCGACGGCTTCACCACGCTGAACACGGTCTCCACCATCGGATCGTTCCTCCTCGGCCTGTCCACGCTGCCGTTCATCTACAACGTGTGGAAAACCGGGAAGTACGGGAAGCGGGTCGAACTCGACGACCCCTGGGGATGGGGCCGCTCCCTGGAATGGGCCACCTCCTGCCCCCCGCCCCGGCACAATTTCCTCACCCTGCCGAAGATCCGCTCCGAATCCCCCGCCTTCGACCTCCACCACCCCGAGGTCGCCCCCCACGAGGTCCCCATCACCGACCGACCGCCCCTCTCCGAGGTCATGGGCGCCCCGATTGACCTCGGCACCAAGGACGACCGCACCGGCGGCGGACCGAGCCCCGAAACGGGCGACGAAACCGAGGGCCGCGAGGACTGACCCTCGTCTCCGGCACGCGGGACGGGGTCCACGGACACCTCGGTGCCGCAGACCCCTCCGCTGAAGAAGGCGTCCCCTTTACCGGCCGTCGAGCCGCGACGCTACCGGCTGCGCATTCTCAACGCTTCCAACGAGCGTTTCTGGAGGGGCTTTCCACGGCGGCCGAGCCCTGACGGGGCTTGGGGTGCTTCGGTGAGGGGCGCCACCAGGCCCATGGCGTAAGGCACGGCGAGCTCGTCCAGAGTCACCTCGGCTCTGTCCTGTGCGGCGTACTCCAGCAGCGCGGCCCCGAAGGCGAACTTGTACGTTCGGGAGTTGGCGCCCATCAGGACGGCCAGCCGCCAAGACGTACGGGCGTTCGGCTCGCTTCGGTAGAAGTCCACCGTCATCGGCTCACCCCAGGCGCAGCGTGCCGCTCCGCGCGGAAGACCAGGGCGCTCCAGCTCACGCCTTCCCGGCTGAGGCAGTCCGGTTCCTCGCTGCGGTGCACCGTGGCCAGGCCGAACCGTCCCGCGAGCGCCGCGGTCTCGGCCGCGGACACCGCGAACATGCGCCGCCCGGCAGGAACCGGACCGTGCCGCAGCGAGAGGGCAACACATCCTCCCGGTGCCACCAGCTCGGCCAGCCGCCGCATGGCATCGACGCGCTCCTGCTCGTCCAGATGCATCCACACCGCGGAGAGCAGCATGAAGTCGAAGGGCCCGCGGAGACCGCTGAGAGAGGGAAGCGCGTCGTCGATCCAGTCGATTGCCGCATCCGCGTGGAGGCGCTGCCCGATCCGCCGCAGCTCCCGTGTGGGCTCTACGGCTACGACCTGATGTCCACGGGCGGCCAGCGCGGCAGCGTCGCGGCCGCTGCCGGCACCGATGTCAACAACCCTGCTCGGGGCCGGCGGCAGCCACGGCAGGAACTCCTCGTGCACGACTTCGAATGCCACACTCTCGTACCGACGGGCGAGTCCCTCGGCATCCTCTCCGTAGCCCGCAGCACTGGGCGTTCCCGACCGCATCCCGCTACGCCCTCCTCATTCAAACGACCGGCTTCTGTGTGTCTGGGGCTATACGTGCTCTGAGCAGCGAGAAGCCCCCCGGTACGTGCGTGGAGGAGGGGGTCGGGCGCGCCCCCGGCAGGACTCGAACCTGCGGCCAAGCGCTTGGAAGGCCGATGCGGAGCGCGCCGTGTCCGTGGCGGACCTCATCGGGAGTCGGCGGCCAATGCGGTTGCCAGATGGTCGAGCCGTCCGAAAACGCGGGCCATGCCCACGTGATCGGCGTAGTCGCGCGATTCGACGATGACGCCGTCGCGTACGCGTGTCACAAAGACGCAGGGCAACGCGAAGGGGCGGCCGTTCACCGCACCGACGTAGCTGAACTCGAAAACGACCACCTCGGGATCCGCGGTTTCGTGGACCTGCCCCACGGGCTCGAACCGGTCGGCTCCGTGTGTCTGGACCGATGCGTCAGCGAAGTGCCGCCGTAGTTCGGCTCGGGTGCGCAGAGGTGTGTCGCCGGTGGGCGCGAGCGGATGCCGGACATCGGTGTGCTCGGCGTACAGGCCGGCGAGGTGATCGAGGTGCGCCTGCCTCTCCCGCTCGGTGAGGTTGCCGGTGATCAGGAGGCTGACCCCGGCGGCGACGGCGCGGACGACATCGGCCGGTGCGGATGGACTTGGCATGGCATCCCCAGAAGTAACCAGAGTCTGGACTTCGGTAAGAGTAACGAAGTCCAGACTCCGGTTAAAGTCCCTACCGGGCGTAAACGGGGAGGATGCAGGCATGCGACAGGACGCGCGGGAAAACCGGGAACGGATCCTGGCCGAGGCCGAGGCGGTCTTCGGCACACAGGGGCCCGCTGGATCGACCGAGGAGGTGGCCAGGCGAGCCGGTGTCGGCATCGCCACGGTCTTTCGCCACTTTCCGACCAAAGAGGAACTGATCGAGGCAGCGCTGCTGCGACATTTCGACAAACTCATCCAGCGCGCCGACGCCCTCGCCGCCGATACGGACCCCGCCGCCGCCTTCCGCGCCCTGGTGCGGACGATGATCGAAAGCGGCGCCACGAAGCTGACCCTCGCATCGACCCTGACGGGCCGCCAGCACCTCCCGGGCAACACAATCGCCGCGTCGGACCGGTTGAAAGCCGTCGTCAGCGACTTCCTGCGGCGGGCGCAGGATATCGAAGCGGTCCGGCCCTCGGTCACCGTCGAGGAGGTCTACCTCCTCATCCGGGGGCTGGCCCAGGCATCAGCGACGATGCAGACCCGCTCGGAAACACTGGACCGCGCCATCGACGTCGTACTCACCGGGCTCTCGCGGACAGCCGACCGAGCCGGAGAAGCCGCGCTTGACGATCACGATTGAACACGCTGAAGAACTCGACCGACCTTGCAACTCCTCCCGGCTCAAAGACTCCAGCGCGGGAGAATCACCGCCAGAAGCATTCGTCGATCACGATCTGCGGGTCGGTGGTGCGGGGCGTGAAGTGGGATCGCGGCCAGCCGCGGCCGTGACCGAAGGAGAGGACGTGCTCACCGCTCGGGCGGGTCGCGCAGTGGCTGGGTGAGCACCACCCCGTTGCTCGGGCGGAGGAACGTGTCCGGGCTCTCCGTGAACCTTGGCCGTGGGCGGTCAAAGGCGCTTGGCCCGCGAGCGGTGTGCTTCCGGACACAGCAGAGCCTCACCAGCGTTTCCGCAGGTGAGGCACCTTTTTGCGCCCCCGGCAGGACTCGAACCTGCGGCCAAGCGCTTAGAAGGCGCCTGCTCTATCCACTGAGCTACGGGGGCCGGTGGTGGTCATGGAGCGGGTGAGCCCCCGGTGCCTGCGGGGCCGGCGGGGCGGCCGTGGTGCGGGTGGCCGGGCTCGACGGACCGTGACCTTGCCGGGACAAGGATAGGGCTCCTTGCGCCTCGCCCCGGTTGCTTCACCTCCGTGGCACGTTGTGGAGGTTCGGTGAAGCGGTCTGATAATCGCAGGCAGGTCCGAAACTTGCATCGTTTTTCACGCCTCAAGGAACGGGTGTTGTGCACTCGTTATGCCCGCGCCCCTGTCGTCACGTCTGCCTCGTGCTCCTTTTGGGGTGATCCGGGTGGGTCTCTTTGACGCGCACGAGTGAGCATACGCTTCAAAAAGACGCCAAAAGCGGGCATTCTTCACCACGTGGCGATCTTGGACGTACGGCCCCGGCTGCTCGACGCGCTGACCTCACTGCGTGACCGTGTCGACGCCGCTCGGTTTCCGCTCCCCCTTCCCGGCGCCGACCGCGCTCGCCGTAGCCGCGCCGAGCTGCTCGCTCAACTGGACGACTACCTCGTGCCCCGGTTGCGCGCCCCCGAAGCGCCCCTCCTGGCGGTAATCGGGGGATCCACGGGCGCGGGCAAGTCCACCCTCGTCAATTCGCTGGTCGGCCGACGAGTCACCGAGGCCGGTGTGTTGCGGCCCACAACGCGTACGCCGGTGCTGGTGTGCCATCCGGACGACCACCCCTGGTTCGCCGGGCAGCGGGTGCTGCCGCGGCTCACCCGGGTGTGGGTGCCGGCGCAGGGGGAGCGGGCGGAGAGCGCGTACGACGAGGAGGGGCGGGCACAGGAGGGGCCGGCGGCGCTGCGGGTGGAGACCGACCCGGGGCTGGCGCGGGGGCTCGCCCTGCTCGACGCGCCCGACATCGACTCGCTGGTCGCGCGGAACCGCGATCTGGCCGCGGAACTGATCTGCGCTGCCGACATCTGGGTGCTCGTCACCACCGCCACCCGCTACGGCGATGCCGTCCCCTGGCATCTGCTGCGGACCGCCAAGGAGTACGACGTCACCCTCGTCACCGTCCTCGACCGGGTGCCGCACCAGCTGGCCGCCGAGGTCTCCCGGCAGTACGCCGGGCTCCTTACGGCGGCCGGGCTCGGCGATGTCCCGCGCTTCACCATCCCCGAGCTCCCCGAATCCGCGGGCGGCGGCAGTGGGCTGCTTCCGGCCACCGCCGTCGCCGCACTGCGGGCCTGGCTCACCCAGCACGCACAGGATCCGTACGCCCGTACCGTCGCCGCCGCCCGTACGGCCGCCGGGACGCTCGCCTCGCTGCGCGCCCGGATGCCCGCGCTGGCCGGGGCCGCGGCGGCGCAGCACGCGGCCGCGATGCGGCTGATCCAGCGGGTCGAGGGCGCGTACGGGGAAGCCGGGGAGCGGGTGCGGCGCGAGATCGCGCAGGGGGCCGCGCTCGCGGGCGGTGCGCTCACCCACTGGCACGGCCTGCCGCACGGCAGCGCCCCCGATGAGCTCCTTACGGCTCTCACCGACTCCCTGGCGACCCTGTTGCGCAGCGCGGCCGCCACTGCCGACGATCGGGTCGCGGAGGCCGGGAGGCAGGACCCGGCCGCGCGGGCCGGGCTCGCGCCCTGCGACACGCGGGGCGCTGCCGAGCGGATCGGCGTGGCCGTACGGCACTGGCGGCGCTGCGCCGAGGAACTGGCCGAGGAGGAGGCCCGGGCCCGGATCGCCGAATGCGGGGGCAGCTGCGTGCCCGAGGAGATCGCCGCACTGCTCGCCGCGTCCCTCCTGGGCGGACGCCGCGCCCGTAAGGCGGGCGAGAAGCTCGCCGAGACCCTGGGCGCGCATGCGGCACTGCGCCTGGGCGACCGCGGCGGACGGCTGCTCGACGGCTGTGTCACCCGCGCCCTGCGGGCGGAGCGCGACCGCAGGCTCGCCCCTCTGGACGCCCTGGACATCTCACCGGAACACCAGGTCGAGCTGATCGCCGCGCTGTCCGTACTGCAGAAGGAGAGGTGACCGCAGGTGACGTCCACGGAGGGCAACGGCGGCAACGAGGGCGGCGGAAGCGGCGGAGGCGGCGGGGGAGACCGGGCGGCGGGGGGCCGCCACACTTGGGACGACGGCCTGATCGCCCGGCGCGCGTACCGCCGGGCCGCCGGGCGCGCCGCGGGCCGCCCGGCCCGTGCGATGGACCAGGAGGCGGCGGAGGAGGCCGCACCGGACATCCCCGGTGCCGCGGCGGGCTACTTCCCGGGGGAGGAGACCGGGCGACGGTCCTTCGGAGGACCTCCGTACGCCGTCTACCAGGCCGGCGTCCGCAGCTTCGCCACGGGCACCCTGCGGCCCCGTCTGGAGGCCCTGCGCCAGCTCGTCGGGCTGTCCCGGTCCCGGCTCGAGGGGCGCACGCTCGCCGGGGCCGCGCGAGTGCTCGACGAGGCGGACGCGCGGGGACGGCATCCTTACGGGCACACCGTGGTCGCCGTCGCCGGGGCCACCGGAAGCGGTAAGTCGACACTGTTCAACGCCCTCGCCGGAGCCCCGCTCTCCGAGACCGGCATTCGCCGCCCCACCACCGCCACGCCCCTCGCCTGTGCGTGGACCGATCACGCCGACGGCCTGCTGGACCGGCTCGGCATCCCGGCGGTGGACCGGCGCAACCCGGGCTATCCGTACGACCCCGCGCTGCGCGGCCTGGTCCTGCTCGACCTGCCCGACCACGACTCGGCCGCCCCGGGCCACCGGGAACGGGTGGACCGGCTGCTGGGTCTCGTGGACGCGGTGGTGTGGGTGGTGGACCCCGAGAAGTACGCGGACGCGGTCCTCCATGAGCGCTATCTGCGGCCACTCGCCGGATACGCCGAGGTGACCTTCGTCGTGCTCAACCAGGTGGACCGGCTCCCCGGCGAGGCCGCGGACCAGGTGCTGGACGATCTGCGGCGACTGCTGGACGAGGACGGGCTCGCGCTCGGCGAGCACGGGGAGCCGGGGGCGGCCGTGCTCGCGCTGTCCGCGCTGACCGGTGAGGGCGTCGGGGAGCTGCGGGAGATGCTCGCGCGGCTCACGGCCGAGTGCGGGGCGGCCGAGCGCCGGCTGTCGGCGGACGTGGACGGCACGATGACACGGCTGCGGCCGCAGTATGTGGCGGACAGCGGGCCGGCCGGACTCACCGAGCGGGCGCGGGCGGAGTTCGAGGACCGGCTGGCCGAGGCGGCGGGCGCGGGCGCGGCCGGGAAGGCGGCCGAGCGCGCCTGGCTGAGAGACGCGGAGTGGGCGTGCGGAACGCCCTGGGGGCGGCTCCGGGGGAGGAAGGGCCGCGCCTCAGGGGGCTCGCGAGGCGGCTCTCGGGGCGGCTCACAAGGCGGCTCTTGGGGCTCGCGAGCCCCCGGAGCCGGGGAGTGGACGGAGATCCCGGGCGCGCGGGCGCGAACCGTGGCGGTGGAGGCGGTCACGGCGCGCCCCGCGGTGGAGGAGGCCGTACGGACGCTCGGGGACGAGGCGACGGCCGGGCTGCCCGGTCCATGGGCCCAGGCCGTCCGGGAGGCGGCGGGGTGGGGCGGCAGAGGGCTGGCGGAGGCGGTCGACGAGGCGGTGGCGGCCGAGACGGCGCACCGACGGCCGGTCCGGCCCGTGTGGTGGTCGATGGCGGCGGCGGCTCAGGTGACCGTGCTGCTGGTGCAAGTGATGGGGGTGCTGTGGCTGTTGGGCGCCATGGCCGGGGTGTCCGGCGGGCCGGAGTGGTGGATGCCGGCGCTGCTGGTGATGGGCGGCGCGGCGGTCGGCCCGACGCTGGCGTGGGGCTCCCGGGCGGCCGCTCGGGGGCCCGCCCGGCGCCACGGCCGGTCGGTGGAGGGCCGCCTGCGGGAGGCGGCGGCCGAGTGCGGGCGCAGGCGGGTGCTGGAGCCGGTGGAGACGGAACTGGCGCGGTACGGGGAGGTACGGGCGCAGTACGTGGTCGCGGCGGGCGGAGCGTGACGGGCCGGCTCGGAGTGTCGGGTGAGGGTTGTGGGCTGGGGCCGGGGCGTGACGGGCTCGGCGCGATGGGAGGGGCCCACGGCCGGGAGCCCACGGCCGGGTCGTGACGGGTGGTCACTCGTCCGGGTGGCCGAGTTATCCACATTCGCGGGGTCGTGCACAGGCCCCGGCGGGGTTTCGTGATGCCGGGCAGCATGGTCCACGAGCGGCAAGGCAGAGCCGCGAAGTGATGGGGGAGGCGTAGCCGGTGAACGAGAGCTGGGTGACCGTGGTGGGGAATGCCGCGACGCGGCCGGACTTCTGGGAGACGGCGGCGGGTGTCGCGGTGGCCCGGTTCCGGCTGGCGGCGACGGTGCGCCGCTGGGACCGGGGGCGGGACGCGTGGGCGGACGCGTACACGAGTTTCTACACGGTCTGGACGTGGCGGTCGCTCGCCGCGAATGTCGCCGGGTCGGTATCGCTCGGTGAACCCCTCGTCGTCCATGGGACGTTGCGGGTGCGGGAGCGCGAATGGGACCGGGAGCGGGAGAGGGACCGGCCGCTTCAGGGAGAAGGGGAAGGGGGAGGAGGGGGAGGCGCGGCCGTGCCTTCGGGCCCGGGCGGGGATTCCGGTGGCGGGGCGCAGCAGCCCAGGCGCTGGGTCACCGCGGAAATCGACGCGGTGGCGGTCGGACACGATCTCACGCGGGGTACATCCGCATTTCGTCGGGTTTCGCAGGCCAAACCGCTTCTAAACACACCGACCGGGGCAACTTCCCCGTGAATGGCCGCGACCACGGGAGATTTGTCGATAATCCCAGGTCATATGGGATCTGGGGATTAGATAACGATTCCGATTCGGATCGGTTGGGTCTAGGTATTCCCGGGGAACGTTCGGTTCCTTTCTCCCTAGGATCCGTGCGTGCCCAACGGGGGTTCCTGAGTTTTGAGTTCGCTGGCGAGGCGCACCAACTGACTGGCGCTCGCCCGGAGGGGAAACCATGATTTCTGTAAGGAGGCGGGGCGCTGCCCGCCTTGCGGCCGCCGTTCTGGCGTCCGGTCTGGTCGCGGCGGGCGCGATAGTCACCGCCGGCACCGCCGCCGCCGATGACGCGCCCCCGAGCCAGGGCGGCGCGACCGCCACGCTGGGCGGTCTCAAGACGTTCGACAAGGCCATCATTCACGACAACGGCAAGGACCAGCAGGTCGGCGCCGGTCTCTTCGAGATGTCGGTCGACAATGGCGGTTCCATCCAGACGTACTGCATTGATCTGCACAACCCGACGCAGAGCAAGGCGAAGTACGAGGAGAAGTCCTGGGCCGAGACGTCCCTGGCGAACAACCCCAACGCGGGCAAGATCAACTGGGTTCTGCAGAACTCCTACCCGCAGGTGAACGACCTCGGCGCGCTGGCGAAGACGGCGGGCACCGGTCCGCTCACCGAGAAGACCGCCGCCGCGGGGACGCAGGTCGCCATCTGGCGCTTCTCCGACAACGCGAAGGTGGACGCGGCCGACCCGCAGGCCGAGAAGCTGGCCGACTACCTGGAGAAGAGCGCGCAGAACCTCCAGGAGCCCAAGGCGTCGCTGAGCCTGGACCCGCCGGCCGTCTCCGGCAAGGCCGGTGAGCGGCTCGGCCCGGTCAAGGTCCACACCAACGCCGACAGCGTCACCCTGGCCCCGGGCGCCGGGTCCGCGAGCGGCGTCAAGCTCGTCGACAAGAGCGGCAAGACCCTCACCAGCGCCGCCGACGGCGGCGAGGTGTACTTCGACGTCCCGGAGGGCGCGGCGGACGGCTCCGCCACGCTGACCGCCCAGGCGGCCACCAAGGTTCCGGTGGGCCGTGCGTTCGCCAGCGCCACCAAGAGCCAGACGCAGATCCTGGCCGGCTCCAGCGAGAGCACCGTCTCCGCCACCGCCACCGCGAACTGGGCGAAGAAGGGCGCGGTTCCGGCGGTCTCCGCCGAGAAGGACTGCGCCAAGGGCGGCGTGGACATCACGGCCACCAACAAGGGCGACGAGGCGTTCAGCTTCGAGCTGCTGGGCCAGAAGTACACCGTCGAGGCGGGTCAGTCGAAGACCGTCACCGCCCCGGTGAAGGAGGACCAGAGCTACAAGTTCACCATCTCCGGTCCGAACGGCTTCGAGAAGACCTTCTCCGGCGTTCTCGACTGCAAGACCTCCAGCAGCGGCGGCAGCAGCGACACCCCCTCCTCGCAGCCGAGCCCCGCGTCGGCCGGTGGCAGCACCGGTGGTGACACCTCCGGTGGCGACCTCGCCGAGACCGGTAGCAGCAGCAACACCCCGATGATCGCGGGCATCGCCGTGGCGCTGGTCGTGGCCGGTGGCGGCGCGATCTTCTTCGTTCGCAAGAAGAAGGCGACCGCGGGTGAGTGAACGCCAGGGCGGCGACGCCAGGGCGGCAGTGATCGCTGAGTGAAGCGACGGTCACCGGATGTGGTGATCATCGAAGAACGCGGTGGTGGAGGGCCGGAGCCTCGTGGAGGCTCCGGCCCTTCGCGTCACCGGGGGACGGTGAATGCCGGACCCATGCCGCACGCCGGACCAAACGGGTTTCCGCCTCGGGCGGCGCGTACGGCAAGATGGCTGTATCTGCCCTCACGCGGTGGAGCCGCCACGGATACGGACCCCGCGGCGGAGCCGCACCTCGATACCTACCAGATTGCCGGACGGTTTCTCTTGGCTGAGTTCATCTACACCATGCGCAAGACGCGCAAGGCGCACGGCGACAAGGTGATCCTCGACGATGTCACGCTGAGCTTTCTGCCCGGCGCGAAGATCGGTGTCGTGGGCCCCAACGGCGCCGGTAAGTCGACGGTGCTGAAGATCATGGCGGGCCTGGAGCAGCCGTCCAATGGTGACGCCTTCCTGTCGCCCGGCTACAGCGTCGGCATCCTGCTCCAGGAGCCCCCGCTCGACGAGTCCAAGACCGTCCTGGAGAACGTCCAGGACGGAGTGGCGGAGACCAAGGGCAAGCTCGACCGCTTCAACGAGATCGCCGAGCAGATGGCGACCGACTACAGCGACGCGCTGCTCGAGGAGATGGGCAAGCTCCAGGAGGACCTGGACCACGCCAACGCGTGGGACATGGACGCCCAGCTCGAGCAGGCCATGGATGCCCTCGGCTGCCCGCCCGGCGACTGGCCGGTCACCACCCTCTCCGGTGGTGAGAAGCGCCGCGTCGCGCTTTGCAAGCTGCTGCTGGAGGCCCCCGACCTGCTGCTGCTGGACGAGCCCACCAACCACCTGGACGCCGAGTCCGTCAACTGGCTGGAGCAGCACCTCGCCAAGTACGCGGGCACCGTCGTGGCCATCACCCACGACCGGTACTTCCTGGACAACGTCGCCGAGTGGATCCTGGAGCTCGACCGCGGCCGCGCCATCGGCTACGAGGGCAACTACTCCACCTACCTGGAGAAGAAGCAGGCCCGTCTGAAGGTCGAGGGCCAGAAGGACGCCAAGCGCGCCAAGCGCCTCAAGGAAGAGCTGGACTGGGTCCGCTCCAACGCCAAGGGCCGCCAGGCCAAGTCCCGGGCCCGGCTGACCCGTTACGAGGAGATGGCCGCCGAGGCCGAGAAGACCCGGAAGCTGGACTTCGAGGAGATCCAGATCCCGCCGGGCCCGCGTCTGGGCAGTGTCGTGGTCGAGGTGGAGAACCTCTCCAAGGCGTTCGGCGAGAAGGTCCTGATCGACGACCTCTCCTTCACCCTCCCGCGCAACGGCATCGTCGGTGTCATCGGCCCCAACGGCGCCGGTAAGACCACGCTCTTCAAGATGATCCAGGGCCTGGAGACCGCCGACGCGGGCAGGATCAAGGTCGGCGAGACCGTCAAGATCTCGTACGTCGACCAGAGCCGCGCCAACATCGACCCCAAGAAGACGCTGTGGGCGGTCGTCTCCGACGAGCTCGACTACATCAACGTCGGCCAGGTCGAGATGCCCTCCCGCGCCTATGTCTCCGCGTTCGGCTTCAAGGGCCCGGACCAGCAGAAGCCGGCCGGCATCCTCTCGGGCGGTGAGCGCAACCGCCTCAACCTCGCGCTCACCCTCAAGCAGGGCGGCAACCTGCTGCTCCTCGACGAGCCCACCAACGACCTCGACGTGGAGACCCTCTCCTCGCTGGAGAACGCGCTGCTCGACTTCCCCGGCTGTGCCGTGGTCGTCTCCCACGACCGCTGGTTCCTCGACCGCGTCGCCACGCACATCCTGGCGTACGAGGGCGAATCCAAGTGGTTCTGGTTCGAGGGCAACTTCGAGTCGTACGAGAAGAACAAGGTCGAGCGGCTCGGCCCGGACGCGGCCCGTCCGCACCGTGCCACCTACAAGAAGCTGACCCGGGGCTGAGTGGATGGCACGCCATATCTACCCCTGTCCCCTGCGCTGGTCCGACATGGACGCGTTCGGCCACGTCAACAACGTGACCTTCCTCCGCTATCTGGAGGAGGCCCGGGTCGACTTCATGTGGCGGCTGGCGCCGGGGAACGGGAGTGACGCGTTCACCGGCGGCGTGGTCGTGGCCCGGCACGAGATCGACTATCTGAGGCCCCTGGTCCACCGGCACCGTCCGGTGACGATCGAGACCTGGGTGACGGAGGTCAAGGCCGCGTATCTCACTCTGCGCTATGAGATCAAGGACGAGGACGTCCTGTATGTGCGTGCCGCCACCCGCATCGTGCCCTACGACCTCGACCAGGGCCGCCCGCGCCGGGTCACCCCGGAAGAGGAGAGGTTCCTGACCGAGTACCTGGAGCCGGACCCGGTGAAGAAGGGCGCCGCCAAGAAGTCGTCCAAGGTGTCCAAGGCGCCTGCGGAGCCCGCCGGATCCGCCGATGGCGCCGAACGGGCGGAGGCGGAGGGGGCCGTCTCGGTATGACGGCCTCCAGCCAGGAGTTCCACTTCGCCGACGCCGGGGAGGCGGCCGATCTCGCCGCCTTCCTGGCCCGGCTGATCCACTACGACCGGGCGGCGGCGGTGCGGCTGCAGGCGGGCGGCGGTGTGCTCGCCGTCTTCGGTCGGCCGCCGTCCTTCGAGGTCCTCGCGATCCGTACGGCGCGGCTCGAGGCGATCGTCAGCACCGAGCCCGCATCGGACGCGCCGCATGCGTCGGCCGGGGCGGCGGGCGGGCCGGGCGCCCTGGATACGACGGTCTCGGCGGGCGAGTTCGCGGACGCGCTGGACACGGCACGGGCCGCGCAGACCGCCGACCGGCCCGAGGGCCGTGACCGGGATGCCCGGGGCCTGGTGGTCACCGTGCCGCAGGCCGTCACCGGCCCGCCATGGGCCGGGGTGCTGCCGCCTCGCGGCGGCTGGCGCCGGGTGAACGGGCTGCCCGGCGTGAACGAGGTGCGCGGGGTGGTCGCCGCCGCCGTCGCCGAGTTCCGGGCCCGCGACGCGGCGCTCCCCGAGGAGCGTCGTACGCGCGCCGAGCGCGACCGCATCGGCCATGACATCTGGTCCCGCACGCTCGGCGACACCGGGCTTCCGCTGCGCGCCGTGCACGCCGCCCAGTCGCTGGGCTTCCTGCGCCAGGTGCGGGCGGCGGCACCGGCCGTCACCGCCCACGCAAGCGGCGTGGCCACTGCCGCGCCCGAGCCCCTGGTGCTGCTCGCCGCGGGCGGCTGGCTGCGGCTGCGCACGCCGTACGGCTCGATCGCGGTGCGTACGCAGGGCCTGTCCGGCGGCCTGTCCGGGCTGTCCGTCACGCCCGCCTGAGCCCGCCGGTCAGCCCGCGGGGCCAGTCCGGCGGGTCAGTCCGGTGGGTCAGCCCTCCAGGTCGACCCGGCGGGTCAGCCCTCCGTGTTGATCATGGAGGCGGCGGCGTAGGTGAGGTAGTGCCACAGCTGGCGCTCGAGCTCCGGGGCCAGCTCCAGCTCGTCCACCGCGTCGCGCATATGGCGCAGCCAGGCGTCATGGGCGGCGCGGTTCACGGTGAAGGGGGCGTGGCGCATGCGCAGCCGGGGGTGGCCGCGGTTGTCGCTGTAGGTGCGGGGGCCGCCCCAGTACTGCATCAGGAAGAGTGCGAGTCGCTCCTCGGCCGGTCCCAGGTCCTCCTCGGGGTACATCGGCCGGAGCACCGGGTCCTCCGCGACCCCCTGGTAGAAGCGGTGGACCAGACGCCGGAAGGTCTGCTCGCCACCGACCTGCTCGTAGAAGGTCTGCTCCTGAAGTGTGCCTCGCGGAATCTCTTTCACGCCTCCATGCTCTCAGACGCCCCCGTCCGGAAAAGGGGGCGTGGGTCGCGGCCGGGGGCCGGGCGCAGGAGAGTGGAGTCATGGGCAGCACGGGCGGGAGCACACGCAGTGCGCCGGACGCCGCGGAGCGTGTGGTGCGGCGGAAGCCTGCGGGCCGGGAGGCCGATGGGTGCGCCGAGGAGGCCGCGGCGCTGCGGGCCGGGCTGGTCCGGGAGATCGTGGCGGGCGGCGGACTCACCGACCCCGCCTGGCGGGCGGCCTTCGAGGAGGTGCCGCGCCATCTCTTCGTGCCCTACTACTACGAGGCGGGGGAGGCGGCCGCGGCGGTCGCACCGCCGGGCGCCAGGACAGCGGGGGCGGCGGGGGCGGCGGGGGCGGCGGGGGCGGCAGGAACCGGAGAGGTGGGCGCGGCGCACGGGACGGTCGGCTACACCCGGCTGTGGCGCGACGACCCCCATCCGCTGCGCCGGGCCCGCTGGCTGGCCGGCGCCTACGCGGACGCCCCGCTCGCCACGCGGGTGCGCGACGGTGAACTGATCACCTCGAGCAGCCAGCCGTCGCTGATGGCGCGGATGCTCCAGGCGCTCCAGGTGCGGGACGGGGACCGGGTGCTGGAGATCGGCGCGGGCACCGGCTACAACGCCGCGCTGCTGGCCCATCGGCTCGGCGACGCCCGCGTCACCACCCTCGATCTCGACCCGGAGATCACCGAGGCCGCCCGTAACCATCTGGCCGCGGCCGGATTCCGCCCCGCGGTCGTCACCGGGGACGGGGCCCGCGGCTGTCCGCTGCACGCTCCCTACGACCGGATCATCGCCACCTGCGCCGTGGCGTCCATCCCGTCCGCATGGCTCGGCCAGTGCCGGCCGGACGCGCTGATCCTGACGCCGCTCGCGACCGGGCTGATCGCCCTGAGGGTCGCCGACGCCCGCCATGCCGAGGGGCACTTCCTGGCCATCCCCGCCTACTTCGTCCCGCTGCGCGGCAGCGGTCCGCCGCCCCGGGTGCCCACCCACGGGCTGCCGTCCCGGCCGTTGCTGGACGACTCCTTCCGCTTCCTGCTGAACGTGGCCGCGGGCCATATGGAGCCGGTCGAAGCCCTTGCGCTGTGGGAGCACGAGGGCAGGCCGGGGCGGGAGCGTTACGGGGTGACGGTGCGGGGCGAGCGCCAATGGGCCTGGCTGGACGACCCGGAGGGCGCCTACGGCTGGCCGCTGGGCCCTCCCGGCCGTCTTGAGCCCTTCCGGGGTCTCAGCCCCGGCGCACCGTGATCGTCGTCCAGGCGCCGACATGGACGCGGTCGCCCTCCCGGAGCGGGACCGGTACGAACGGCTGGATCGGCTCGTCGCCGCCGTTGACCGTCGTGCCGTTCGTCGAGTCCTGGTCGACGACCGCCCAGACGCCGTCGGGCTGCTGGACGAGGAGCGCGTGCTGGTGCGAGACGCCCGGGTCCTCGGGCGGCCGCCCGAGGTCAATGTCGGGGGCCTCACCGGTGCTGTGGCGGCGTCGGCCGATGGTGATCTGCTGGCCGTTGAGCGGCAGCTGCTGCTCGGGGGAGTAGGCCGGGAGGTTCAGCCCGGCGGCCTCCGGGCCGCTGCGGTTCATCATCGCCATGAAGTACTCACGGTCCGGGGCGACGACGGCTATCCAGTTGCCGGGCGCCTGCACCGGGGCCCCGCCCTGGCCGAACTGGGCGCCGCCGGGGTGCTGCTGCTGCGGGGCGCCGGGGTGCTGCTGCGGGGCACCGGGGTGTTGCTGCTGGGGCGGCTGGTGCCCCGGCATCTGCTGCTGGGGCGGCGGGGCGTACCCCTCGTTCCCGTACGGCTGGGCCGGGGGCGCTTCGTTCCCGTACGGCTGGGCCGGGGGCGGCTCGTTCCCGTACGGCTGGGCCGGCGGCGCCGGGGCCTGGGGGTAGCCATAGCCGTACTGCGGGACCTGGGGCGCGCCGTGGCCCGGGGCACCCTGCTGCGGGGCGCCGTGCGGGGGCGTGCCCTGGTGCGGCGCGCCCCCCGGCGGCGGAAGCGTCCAGTCGCTGTCGCCGCCGAAGCCGGGGGGCTGACCGCCGCCCTGTGCCGGGTGCGGGCCCTGCGGTCCCCCGGGGCCGGGCTGTGGCGGCCCCGGCTGCTGCGGTGGCGCGTAACCGCCCTGCGGCGGGCCGTACGGAGACGGGGTGTGCGTCTGGAAGTTGAAGCGGCACTCCTCACAGAACGGGGCCTGCGCCTCACGCGGCGTACGGCACTGCGGGCACAGCTCCTGCTGCTGTGCCGGATAGCCGTAGCCGCCCGCGCCGCCGGGCGGCGGTGGGCCGCCCGGCCCCGGACTCCCATAGCCACCCGGTGGCACGGGAACGCCGGGGCCGTTCGGCATGGGCGGAGGTGGCGGGACGGCGCCGGAGGGCATGGGTGTCCCCGACATCCGGTGCCCACACACCTCGCACCAGTCGTCGGCCGCCGATTGGTGGCCGTTGGGACAGGTCGGCATGTCGGATCCCCCTCTGTGGCGTTCTTGGCGTTTCTGCCGAGAAGAGCTACGTGAGTGCTTGTTATGTGCTACTTCTTGACGCGAACTGTCTTGGTGGAGCGCGTTTCGAGTGTCATCTCGTCCGCCTCCGCGACCTTCGCCTTCAGTCGCACAGTACCTGCCGCCACATCGAGCACGTCCACCACCTTCGCAAGCAGTTTCGCCGTGTCTTCGTTCCCCGATGCGGCCGCCAGTTGTACGGCACGCCCCAGCTTCGCGGTCGCTTGTTCGGCATCGCCGGACTTGCGGGCATTCATGCCCTGTTTGATGGCCTGTGCCAGTTCGGCCTGGCCCGTATAGTGCGCCACCTGCGGATTCATCGCGGTGGAAACGACCAGATCATCGGTCCACACCGCACGCACCAGCCCCTGCGCCAGAGGTCTTGGCGGGCTGCCGACCTCGTCGGGCACCGGCTGGACCAGGGAAATCCTGGCCGCGAGCATCTCCTGGCCGACCTCCGCCGCCGGAACCCTCACGCAGAGGTGGTAGTCGCGGGACTCATCGCCCCAGGACCCGGTGGGGTAGTCGCCCGCGCGCGGGCCGGCCTCGGCGCGCCGGGCGGTCAGATCCTCGACGGTCGGTGCGACCTGTTTCACATACGCGACCTCGGCGCCCTTGGGGGTCCACAGCCGGAGGCTGACGTCGGCGACCTCCTTGCCCATCGCCGTCTCCATCATCCGCGTGAAGTCCGCTTCGAGCCCGGCGGGATCGGCCACGATGTCCGCCGTTCCGAGCAGGGCGGCGGCGATCCCGGTGACCTCCTCGACCTCCCAGTCCGTGCCCACCCCGCGGGCGTCGCAGGTGAAGCGGCCCGCACAGGCGTCGAGCACGGTCCTCAGCCGCTGCGGCTCCTCGTGCTCGTTCCGCCCGTCGGTGAGCAGAATGCCGTGCCGTATCGCGGCATCGGCGGAGCCGAGCAGCAGGTCGGCCTGGAGCAGCCAGGTGCCGATCGCGGTGCCGCCGCCCGGACTCAGGCTCCGCAGCGCCTCCTTGGCCTGGGCGCGGGTGAGCGGATCGGCGATGGCCAACTGCCCGTTGCCGGGGAAGACCTCGACCGCCTTGTGGGTGCCCGCCACCACGGAGAACGCCACGCCGTCGCGCACCGTGTCGATCGCGGCGGCGGTCGCGTCCCGCGCGTGGCGCATCTTCGTCGGCGGATAGTCCATGGAGCCGGAGCAGTCCACCATGATCACCACGGCCGCGCGGGGCGAGCCGCCGCCCCGGCCGGACGCGCCGTCGTACGCGCCGGGAGCGTCCTCGTACCCACCATGGGCGGGGGCGGGTATCGGCGGCACCGCCGTGGCCCCGCCGCCGGCCGAGGTGACGGTGATGATCGCGTTCACCTCGCGGCCTCCCTCGGGGAGGTACTCGTTCTGGTAGACCTCGACCGAGAACCGCGGCGCATCGGGTGTGGAGAAGTGGGCCATGTCATCCGCTCCTTGGCGACCGTCAGGCGGATCCTGCCCGGCCCGGGGCAGCGGGGAACGGCACGATCGCCACTGTTACGTTGTCGTGGCCCCCGCCGTCCAGGGCGTATCCGACCAGGAACTGCGCGCTGTCCAGCGGCCGGGCGCGGGCGTCCGGCGGCACCGCGTGGGCCATCTGCTCCGCCGATTCGGCGTAGTTCCACAGCCCGTCGCTGCACACCACCACGACGCCCGGCCGGTCCGGCTTGTACGAGGCGGTGTGGGGCTCCAGCTCATAGGCGTCCGCCCCGAGCCAGCCGGTGATGGCGTGGGCGCGCTCGTCCGCGTACGCCTCCGCCTCCGACATCAGCCCCGCGGCCACCATCTGGGCCGCCCAGGAGTCGTCCTCGGTGAGCCGCGCGGGCGGGGTCGTACGGTCGTCGGGGACCCAGTAGGCGCGGCTGTCCCCGACCCAGCCGATGGTGAGGATGTCGCTGGTGACGACGGCGCCGACGATGGTGCACGCCGGTGCGTTCTGATGGCGCTGCCCCTCGTGGTGGGGAGCGGTCGCGCCGGTGTCCAGGGCCAGGGAGTTGACCGCGTCGGCGGCGGCGATGATCGCCTCGTTCATGGCCTGCTGGGGGTGGGCGCCGCGGGGCAGCGAGGCGAGCAGCGCCTGACTCGCGGAGTGGGCCGCGGCCGCCGAGGCCTCGTCGGGGCGGGTGGCCGAGGAGACCCCGTCGCACACCACCGCGACCGTGACCGGTGAACCGTCGGGCAGCGCGGCGGTGGACACCGAGAACGCGTCCTCGTTGCGGTGGTGGCGCAGCCCCCGGTCGCTGGCCGCCGCGACTCCCTCCAACTCACTCTCCATATGGTCGCGTGTCCGTGCCTGGGCGTGTCCGCAGCGCTCGCAGTATCCGTCCTGGTCGATGGTGCCCTCCTGGCACGCGGCGCACCGGGGGCGGTGCTCGTCGCCGGGCAGCCGGGGGTCGGCCCCGGTGCCGGTCCCGCTGTCCGTGCCGCTCGCCGCGCTGGTGTGCGTACTCGCGTTGGTCTCCGGGTGGATGCCGGACTCGCCGGGTGCCTCGGGCGCGCCGAGCGTTGCCGCGGCCCGCGGGTCGGCCACCTGGCGGTACCCACCGGAGGTCGGAGCGGCCAGCTCGTAGTCGTCCGGCTCCGGCTCCGGGTGGGTGGACCGCGCCGCCCCGTTCACCCGCGGCGGCACCGGCAGGTCGCCGTGCGCTTCCGACCGGTCGCCGTGCGCCTGCGACCGGTCGGCGTGTGCCTGCGACCGGTCGGCGATCGCCTCCGCCGACAGTGCGGCCTCCGCTGCCAGGGCGGACGCCACCGTCAGATCGGCACCGCACTGATCGCAGTATCTGTCCCCCGCCTGCGGCGGCTCATCACAAGCCGGGCAGGCTGACAGCTGCGGCGGCTGCGGCATCTGCGACATCGATCACACCCACGTCCTGGGGCGGAAACGGTTGGCCCGCTCCACCAATTCGATCCTCTCCTCGCCTCGCTGGGCGAGTCTGGCGAGTACACGGTACGAGCGCTCCAATCCGAAGCGCAGCCCGCGCTCGTCCAGGTTGCTGCCGAGCAGAGGCGGTCTGTTGTGTCCCGGGGGCGCCCCGCTGCTGCCGGACAGTACCCAATCCAGGGCGCTGCCCAGGACCTCCGTACGCAGCCGCTCGCGCCGCACCGCGTCCAGACCGAACTCGCCCAGCCGCTCGACCTGGACGGCCGAGGCCGTCAGATCGCTCAGCAGGGCGTCGTACGGGGCGCGCTGGCGCAGCCGGGCCCGTACGGCGGCGACCCGCGCCGCCGTGTAGTGGATCGAGGACTCCGGCACCGACTCCAGGGCCCGCACCGCGCCCGGTCGGTCCCCGGCGCACAGCAGGACCCGGGCGAGGCCGAAGGCGGCGCTCACGAAGCTCGGGTCGGTGGCCCAGACCAGCCGGTAGTACTCCGCCGCGTTGTCCAACTGGCCCAGCACCTCGGCGCAGACGCCGAGCGCCAGCTTCGGCGCGGGCTCGCCGGGGAACGCGTCGTAGACGGCGTCGAAGGAGAGCGCGGCCGTCTCGCGGTCACCGGTGGCCATCGCGTGCAGCCCCCGGTACCAGACGATCCGCCAGTCGTCGCTGTACGCGGCCTCCAGACCGGTGAGCGCGACGCCCGCGTCATGCTCCTCGGCCAGCTCCAGCTGGGCGCGCACCCGGCGCAGCCGCAGCTCGACCGAGTCCACGGGCGCGGTCCGCAGCGCGGCGCTCACCTCGGCGGGGTCGGCGGCCAGCAGACCGGCCAGGAACCCGGCGTTGGGGTCGTCGGAGTCCACCAGCGGCACCGGGAGCGCCAGCGCGGTGGCCCGTCCGTCCAGTGTGGTGATGGCGGGCAGCGGCAGGGCCAGCGGGCCCGGTGGGCGCTGCGCGGGGATGAGGGGCGCGGTGCTGCCGCCGCCGACGGACCGGGCGCCCAGCAGGGACGGATCCTTTCCGTCGTCGGCGAACAACTCGGTGTCCACGACGCGCGGCTCCGGCCCGAAGAGCGTGGACAGGGCCGGCCTCGGCCGCCCGGTCTGCAGCGCCACGACCTCCCGCAGCACCCCGGTCAGCTGGTCGGCCATCTCCCGCGCGGAGGCGAAGCGGCGCCCCGGGTCGGGGTCGGTGGCCCGCACCAGCAGCCGGTAGAAGGACTCATAGCGCCGGAAGACCTCGATGTGCTCGGGGTCCGGCAGGCTGTCCACGTAGACGTTCGTATAGCCCTGGAAGTCGAAGGTGAGCACGGCCAGGGTGCGCGCCACCGTGTAGAGGTCGGAGGAGATCGACGGGCCGGCCTCGGAGATCTCGGGGGCCTGATAGCCGACCGTGCCGTAGATGGGGCTGTCGTGGTCGTCCATCCGCCGGACCGCGCCCATGTCGATCAGCTTGAGCTGGTCCTGCTGCTGAATGGCGTTGTCGACCTTGAAGTCGCAGTAGAGCAGATTGCGGCTGTGCAGATGGCCGAGCGCCTCCAGCGCCTCGATGCCGTAGGCGCACGCCTGCTCCACCGGCAGCGGATCGCGGCGGCCCTCCGTGGTGCGGCGGGCGTTGGCGATGTCCTTCAGGGACTTGCCGCCCACGTACTCCATGACGATGTAGCCGTCGAGGCTGCCGGTGCGCTGGTCGAGGTGCTCGACGAAGTTGTAGATCCGGACGATGTTGGAGTGCTCGATCTCGGCGAGGAAGCGGCGCTCGGAGACGGCGGCCGCCAGCGCCTCCTCGTCACCCGTGTCCAGCAGGCCCTTGAGGACCACCCAGCGGTCCGACACCGCGCGGTCGATGGCCAGATAGATCCAGCCGAGCCCGCCGTGCGCCAGACAGCCCGCGACCTCGTACTGGCCGTGGACGATGTCACCGGAGTTCAACTTCGGTACGAACGAGTACGGATGGCCGCACTTGGTGCAGAACCCCTCCGTACGGCCCGGCCGTTCGCCGCGGGCGCGGCCCACCGGGGCGCCGCAGTCCCCACGGCTGCAGAACCGCTTGCGCTCGGGGACCTCGGGGTCCGCCAGCACCGCCGTCCGCGGATCGGGGCGCGGCACATCGGGGACGCTGACCAGACCGGCGCCCAGGGCGTTCCGCCCCGAGGAGGCCGAGGTGGCGGAGCGGGAGCTGCGCACCGAGACCGAACGGGACGAGGTCCGCCCGGACATGGAGCGGGACAGCCGCCCGGACACCGAGCGCCGGGACGAGGAGGAGCGTGCCGAACGCGACCGGGCCGAGGCGCCGGACGAGGAGTCCCAGCCGGTCGCCGAGGAACCCGCGCTCCGCGCCGAGGAATCCCCGCTCCGCGCCGACGAGCCCTCGCTCCGGGACGGGGAACTTCCCCCCGGCCCGGCCTGGCCGGTGATCCCGGTGGGCGGTGAGGCCACCATCCCCTGCGGTGAGACGACCGGGGCCATACCGCAGACATCGCAGTACAGCTCGCCTCCGCCCACGTCCTCGTAGGACCCGCCGCAGTCACGCCGCTGGCAGGCGACGACCGCCGCATTCATTCCGTGCCTCCCTCGATGCCTTGCCCGGCCGGGCCCGTCTGGCGTGGCACCAGGGCCTCGGCCGCCGCCCGCTGGTAGCGCAGCACGGCCTGCTCGGCCGCCCGCAGATCGCACGGGGCGCTCCACAGCATCCGGCGGGCCACGTCATACCGCTCCACCAGGAACGGATCCTCCGCCATGCCATGGCGGGCGACCTTCGCCTTGTACGCGTCGAGACGGCCGCGCAGCTCGGCGCGGACCGCGAGCGGCGCGGTGACCGCGGTCAACGACTCGCGGGCCCGCAGCAGCTCGTCGTCGGCGCGCTGCTCCAGGCTCTCCAGCAGTGGCGACAGCCGGTGCCACTGCGAGCGCCTGCGATAGTCGGCGGCGGCGACCAGCTGCTCGTGCAGCACGGTCGGCGGGCCGCTGACGGCCGGAACCTCCGATGCCGCGATCTTCGCGAGCACCTCACCGCGCGCCTGGCGCGCCTCCGCCAGGGTGCGATCGGCGCGGGAGAGCACATCCCGCAGCCGCATCAGCCGCCGCTCGGCGTCCTGCCGCACATCCAGGACCGCCTCGATCTCCCGGCGCACATCCTCCAGGGCGCGGGCGGCGCGGTCATAGCGCTCGGTGTCGGGGCTGCCGCCGCCGGGCGCGGAGCTGCCGCTGGCCGGTTTCCAGAAGGCCAGCGGGTCGGAGACCACTTCGGCGCGCAGCGCGGTCAGCTCGGCGGTGATCTGCTCCAGATCGTCCCCCGAGGGGTGCTCACCGGGGCGGACCCCCACGGAGTGGGCGAGCGAACGGGTGCGGTGCAGCTCGGCGGAGAGCATGTCGATCCGGGCGGGCAGCGCGGACCATATGGCGTCGGCGCTGACGATGACGTCGATGGCCTCCGCGTACCAGCGGTTCATCCGGTCGACCAGCCGGTCAAGACCCAACTCCTCGCTGAGCAGCGGCGAACCGCCGAGGGTGGCGCTGCTGGGCAGGGTGATCGCCGTGCCGCACAGCAGCTCGGTGAGCTCGGCCAACTCGTCCTGCGTCGGCCAGCGGTGACGGGAACGCACCTCACGGGCCCGGGTGAGGGCCTCGGTGTACGCGTCGAAGTAGCTCCACAGGAGAGAGATGGCCTGCTCGGTGGTGGACCAGCGGTCCTTGGTGACGCCCGTGAGCTCGGCGCCCTCGAGAAGCCTTCTGCCCGCGTGGTCCTGGAGGGCGAGCAGCGAGGACTCGATCGCCTCGTGTTCGGCGGCGAGCTTCGCCAGTGTGCGGTCCACCTCCTCCCGGCCCATGACCGGGCCGTCGGGTGCCCCCGCGAAACTGGGGAAGGGTCCCGGGACCCCCATCGATCACCTCTCCATGTCCGTAACCGTTATGTGATCCGTCTGCTGCGTCATCCCTACGCGTGTGAGGCGGGTGCTAATCCTTGCCGGTCCGTGATCCTTGCTCTCACCCGATGTGTCCGGGTCCGTCGTGCACGTGCGCGCGGGTCCTCGTCCGCGCCGGTCCTCGTCCCCGCTAGTCCTTGCCCGCGCTAGTCCTTGTATTCGGGGGCGGGCGGCGTCGGGTTCTCCTGCGCCGTGCTGAAGTCCTTGGCGAGCCACTTCTGGTAGGCCTGCATCCAAGGGCTGCCCGCCCCGCCCTGGCGGTAGTTCTCCAGAACCTTGTTGACCCGGCGTACCAGGTCGTCGTCGTCCTTGTTCATCGCCACGCCGTAGAACTCATCGGTGAATCGCGAGCCGACCAGCTTGACGGAGGGGTCCTGGGCCGCCTGGCCGGCCGCCAGCGCATTGTCGGTGATCACCGCGTCCACCTGGCCGAGCTGCAGTCTGACCAGGCAGTCCAGCTGGTTGGGGACGGGCTTCACCTTGATCGCGCCCAGATGCTCGGCCCCGGTGTCGGGCTTGTCCAGCTCGGCCTCGGCGGTGGAACCCTGCGCGGTGCACACCTTCTTGCCGCGCAGGGTCTTGTTGTAGCCGGTGATGGACGAGTCGTCGGGGACCAGCACCTGCTGCCCGGCCTGGAAGTACGCGGTGGAGAACGCCACGTCCTTGATCCGGTCGCAGTTGATGGTCATGGTGCGCACCACGACGTCGACCTTGCCCTGCTGCAGGGCCTTGATCCGCTGACTGGTGGGTATGGTGCGGAAGATGACCGCGTCCGGATCGCCGAAGATGTCGTCGGCGATGGCGCGCACCAGGTCGATGTCGAAGCCGGTGAGGTCGCCGGTGGCCGGATCGCGGTATCCCCAGCGGTAGCTGTTCTGGTCGACGCCGGCGATCAGTTTGTTGAGCTTGTGCCCGTTGACCTCACGGTTCTTGATCCGCTTGATGGCCGGGCCGCTCGCACTGGACGGGCGCAGGCTCGCCTCGGGATCGCGGCAGCTGTCCGCCGCCGCGGCCTCGGCGCCGGTCCGCACCGTATGCGGCTGCCGGGCGCCGCCCTTGGCGTCGCCGTCCCCGCCGTCGTCCATCACCGCCGGGACCGCGATGGCCGTGGCCACGCCCAGAGCGCATACCGTCACCGCGGCGGCCGATCGCAGCGATCGCATGCTTCCGCCCCCCATCGTCCTCATCGGTACTCCGACAGTCTGCGGCCTATGCCCAGCACCGCTCCCGCGGCTCCCAGCACGGCCAGCACCCCGGCGCCCAGCGCCATGGCGGTGAACGCGCCGCGTCCGTCGTCGGCGGCCTGCTGGAACTCCCGCTGCTCATGGTCGAGGGCCTTGGCCAGCTGGCTGTCCACCGCGTCGAAGGACTCGCCCGTGCTGCCCTCGGCGCCGATGACCTTCGTCAGCGCCGTCTTGTAGTCGCCCCCGTCGTCGGCGGCGCGGGCGGCCTTGTGCCGCACCTGCCACTCGTGGACCCGGCCGCCGGCCTTCTCCACCGGCTCGCGGCCCTCGTCGTCGTCCGCGAGGGCGCGCGCCTTGTCCAGCAGGCTGCCGTCCGAGGGACGGTCGCCGGACGCCTTGCCCACGAGCGCGGACATCCGCGAGCCGTAGCTGACCTCGTAGGCGTCCTTGCCCTTGTTGGCACCGTCCTCGTCCACGACGACCGCGCCGCGCGCCACCAGGGTCAGGTTCTCGTCGGCGCGGGCCCGCAGGGAGTCGATCCGCGCCTCGTTGAGCACCTGGAGGGACTTCGCCCCGTGGTCGTTGGAGTCGCTGAGCTGGGTGCTGGCGACCGCGTGGCCGACCACCAGCCACAGCATGACCACCGTGGAGGCGGCCGTGGCGGTGAGCAGGCCCCGGCTGAGCACCCGGTTGGTCCGCTGGAACTCACGGCGCTGGGCCCAGCCCAGCGCGCCCAGGGCGACCAGGCCGGTGGCGATCGCCACCCATGGCCATGCCTCGGCGTCCTCGTAGTCCTCCCCGAGACGGGCGGTCTCCGCCTGGTAGAGCCTGCCCGCGGCGGGCAGCAGCTTGTCGCGCATGGTGTCGTTGGCATAGCGCAGATACGCGCCGCCCAGCGGCAGCCCCTGGCGGTTGTTGGCGCGCGCGGAGTCGATCAGACCGGTGTAGACCGGCAGCAGCTGATTGATCTTCTGTATCTCGTCGCGGGCGGAGGACGAGCCCTCCGTATTGGCCGCGGCCCGCACCAGCAGCTTGGACGCGGTGTCGATGTCCCGCACGAACCGCTGCCGGACCTGGGGAGGCTCCTGGCCGCCTGCCAGGAAGCCTCCGGTGGCCGTGGTGTCCGCGTCGGCGAGGGAGCGGTAGATCTGCGCCGCGTCGGCGCTCAGCGGCTGGCTGCGCTCGGCCACGGCGTCCGCCGCGGTCTGCCGGTCGGAGACCTGCCAGGCCGTGACCGCGCCGAACGCGATCACCAGCGCGGCCAGCACCGCCCCGATGACGCGCAGCCGGCCGGGCTCGGTCGTCGCCGCCGCCCGCGCCCGGTCGAGCCCCTCAGCCCACGCGGTCCGCGGCGGGGCCGCGGGCGCGGGCGGCGGTGCGGCTCTGCCGGTGGTCGGCGGGTATGACACAAGACCTCCCCCTTGGCCCGGATTCCTGGATGGTGTCGCGGTCGGTGTCGCAGCAGTATGGACCGCGGCGCCAGGAGAGGTCACCGGTCGAGCCTGGATCTTGTTCGGATCGCGATCTTCCCTCCCCTTTTCATTACGCTTCGGAAGGACTTTCGGTTCCACTTTCCGCGTCATCAGCTGCGGAGTCGTCGTCGGCCGGGGCGGTGTCATCGGCCGGGGCGGTCTCGTCGGCCGGGGCGTAGTGGGCGCGCAGCCGGGCGTACGCCGATTCCGGCGCGCCGGTGCGGTCCAGGCCCAGCAGCGCGGCGCCGAGCACCGGCGGTGCGGTGACCACCCGCGGCTCGGCCTTCGGGGCGCGCTCCGCGAGCAGTTCGCGGATCCGGTCGTCCAGCAGCGGATGGCGGGCCGCGAGCACCCCGCCGCCCAGCACCACCGGGGTCTCCTCGCCCAGCAGGTCGAGCCGGCCGAGGGCGACCACCGCCATGGTGACCACTTCCTCCGCCTGGCGGTCGACGATCGCCCGCGCGATCTCATCGCCTGCCCCGGCCACCGCGAAGAGCACCGGCGTCAGCTCATGCCGCCGCCCCGGCTCCAGACGGCCCAGATGCAGCGCCTCGATCAGCTCGTACATGGTGGTGAGGCCGAAGCGCGCGGGCAGGGCGCGGGCCAGTTCGGTCGGCTCGCCGCGGCCGTCTTCCGCCCGCGCCGCCCACCACAGCGCCTCCTCCGACAGATAGCCCCCGCCGCCCCAGTCGCCGGAGATCCGGCCGATGGCGGGGAAGCGGGCCACCCGGCCACCGTGGCCGATCCCGGCGCAGTTGATGCCCGCGCCGCAGACCACGGAGACGCCGGTCGGCTCGCCGTCGTCCCCGACCCCGGCCCGCAGCAGGGCGAAGGTGTCATTGGCGACCGTGACGGTGGCGCCCCAGCCGCGCTCGGCCAGGACGCCCGTCAACTCCTCCTCCTCGCTGGGCAGATCGACGTTGGCCAGACAGGCCGAGACATGCCCCGCGGACGGTGGACCGGACCGGCCCGCCTGCCGCGCCACCTCCTCCACCAGCGGCGCGAGCGAGCCGACGGCCTGCTCGGCGCCCACGACGGGCGGCCGGAAGCCGCCGCCGCGGGCCGCGCCGAGGACGGAGCCGTCCGGGCCGATGAGTGCCACATCCGTCTTGCTGTTGCCCGCGTCGATCGCCAGCACCGACCCGTCCGGCGGGGAAGCGGACGAGGGGGAGGACGACGAAGGGGAAGGAGAGGGGGTCGATACGGACTGGGTCAGGCCCACGCCAGATGCTCCCGGTTGTGCGCGATGAGGTCGTCGGTCAGCTTCTCGGCGTATTCGATCTGGCCGATGAGGGGGTGGGACAGCAGCGCCTGGAAGACCCGCTCCCGACCGCCCTTCAACGCCGCCTCCAGCGCCAGGTGTTCGTACGCGGTGACATTCGCGACCAGACCGGCGAACAGGGGCTCGAGGGGGCGCACGGGCAGTGGCTTCGCGCCCTGCGCGTTGACGGCCGCCGGGACCTCGATCACCGCGTCGTCCGGCAGGAAGGGCAGCGTGCCCTCGTTGAACGTATTGACGATCCGCACCTCGCCGGTGTCGCCCAGCAGGGACGAGGTCAGATCGACCGCCGCCTCCGAGTAGAACGCCCCGCCGCGCTTGCCGAGCAGCTCGGGCTTCTCGTCCAGCGCCGGATCGCCGTACATCTCCAGCAGCTCCCGCTCGATCGCCGCGACCTCCGCCGCCCGGGACGGCTTGCTGCGCAGCTCCCGTACCACCGCGTCGTGCTGGTAGTAGTAGCGCAGATAGTAGGAGGGGACGACGCCGAGCCGGCTGACCAGTGTGCGCGGCATCCGCAGGTCCTCGGCGATCGCCTCGCCGTGCTCCGCGAGCAGCTTGGGCAGCACATCCTCACCGTCGGTGCCGCCGACGCGCACCGCGCGCTCCCAGGTGAGGTGGTTGAGGCCGACGTGCTCCAGCGTCACCTCGCCGGGGGCCACGCCCAGCAGCTTGGCGAACTTCCGCTGGAAGCCGATGGCCACATTGCACAGGCCGACCGCCCGGTGCCCGGCCGTGAGCAGCGCGCGGGTCACGATCCCGACCGGGTTGGTGAAGTCCACGATCCAGGCGTCGGGGTTGCGGCGGCGCACCCGCTCGGCGATGTCCAGCACCACCGGGACCGTGCGCAGCGCCTTGGCCAGTCCGCCCGCGCCGGTGGTCTCCTGGCCGACACAGCCGCACTCCAGCGGCCAGGTCTCGTCCTGGTTCCGCGCGGCCTGGCCGCCGACGCGCAGCTGCAGCAGGACCGCGTCCGCGCCGTCCACGCCCGCGTCCAGGTCGTCGGTCCAGGAGATGGTGCCCGGGTGGCCCTGCTTGGCGAAGATCCTTCGCGCCAGCCCGCCGACCAGCTCCAGCCGGTCGGCCGCCGGGTCGACCAGGACGAGCTCCTCCAGCGGGAGCACGTCCCGCAACCGGGCGAATCCGTCGATGAGTTCGGGGGTGTAGGTGGACCCACCCCCCACGACTGCGAGCTTCAACCCTTGACTCCTGTCAGTGTGACGCCTTCGACGAAGGCTTTCTGAGCGAAGAAGAAGACGATGATGACGGGGGCCATGACGAGCAGGGTCGCGGCCATCGTCAGATTCCAGTTGACGCTGTGCGCGGTCTTGAAGCTCTCCAGGCCGTAACTGAGCGTCCAGGCGCCCGGATTCTGCGAGGCGTAGATCTGCGGGCCGAAGTAGTCGTTCCAGCAGTAGAAGAACTGGAACAGCGCGACGGCCGCGATCCCCGGCTTGGCCATCGGGATCACGATGCGCAGCAGCGTGCCGAATTCGCCGCTGCCGTCCACCTTCGCCGACTCCAGGTACTCCCGGGGAATCGTCAGCAGGAACTGGCGCAGCAGGAAGATGGAGTACGCGTCGCCGAACGCCATCGGGATGATCAGCGGCCACAGCGAACCCGACAGATGCAGCTGCTGGGCCCAGACCAGATACATCGGTATCACGATCACCTGCGGCGGCAGCATCATCGTGGAGATGACCAGGATCATGGCGGTGCGGCGGCCGCGGAAGCGGAATTTGGCCAGGGCGTAGGCCACCGGAATGGAGGAACAGACGGTGAAGAGGGTGCCGAGCCCGGCGTACATCAGCGAATTGCGCCACCAGTCCAGAAAGCCCGGGGTGTTGAAGACATCGGCGTAATTCGACCAGTTCCATTCGGTGGGCCACAGGTCGCCGCTCAGCGCCTGGCCGTCGCTCATCACCGAGGTCAGGAAGACGAAGACGAAGGGCAGGATGAAGAAGAGCGCGGCGGCGATGGCGACCGTGTGCACGGCGATCCAGTGCAGCGCGGCGCGGCGGCGGGCGGCGGGGGCGGGGGAGCGTCCGGCGGCGGGGCGCGCGGGCGCGGACGGCGCCGAGAGGGCGGTGGTGGCGGTCATGGCGAATCGGTCCTCTCAGTCCTCGGCTCAGTCATCGGCCGACAGCAGCCCGGCACGCTTGCGCATCAGCAGCGTCGTCACGGCCATCGCGATCGCGAACAGCACGAGCGAGAGCACGCAGGCGGCTCCGGTGTTGAAGTTCTGGAAGCCGAGCGAATAGACGAGCTGCGGCACGGTGAGCGTGGAATGGTCGGGATAGCCGGGCTGGATGACCGATCCGGGCCCGACGCTGACCCCGGAGGCGAGCTTTCCGGCGACCAGCGCCTGGGTGTAGTACTGCATGGTCTGGACGACACCCGTCACGACCGCGAACATCACGATCGGGGTGATCGACGGCCAGGTCACATAGCGGAACTTGTGGAACGCCCCGGCGCCGTCCAGGTCGGCCGCCTCGTACTGCTCCTTGGGGACGTCCAGCAGGGCCGCCATGAAGATGACCATGAGATCCCCGATGCCCCACAGGGAGAGCAGTACGAGGGACGGCTTGGCCCAGTCCGGGTCGTTGAACCAGTTCGGCGCGTGGATCCCGATGCTGCCGAGAATGTCGTTCACCGGGCCGGTACCGGGATTGAGCAGGAAGACGAAGGCGACGGTGGCCGCCACCGGAGGGGCGAGATACGGCAGATAGAAGGCGGTGCGGAAGAATCCCACCCCGGACTTCACCTTGGTGACCAGCAGCCCGATTCCCAGGCCGAAGACGACCCGCAGCGCGACCATGACCACGACCAGCCAGAGCGTGTTCCACAGCGCCGGTCCGAACAGCGGCATCTGCTCCAGCACATAGCGCCAGTTGCGCAGCCCCACGAAGGTCGGGGCCTCGATCTGGTTGTAGTGCATGAAGGAGAAGTAGACGGTGGCGACCAGCGGATAGCCGAAGAAGACGGTGAAGCCGACCAGCCAGGGGGAGAGAAAGCCGAGGGTGCGCAGCCGCTCGCGCCGGGCTTTACGGCGCAGGGCGGGGGCGTTCGTCAAGGTGGCCATATCGCACTCCGTCAGTTCTGTGCCTGGAGATTGTCGGCGTCTATCTCGTCATCGAGTTTTCGTAGCCCCGCGTTCAGATCGTGCACCTTGCCCGCCTCGACGCCGTAGGAGAAGTCCTGCAGCGAGGTGACGTACTGGCCACCGTTGATGGAGGGCGGCAGGGCGGTGCTGTAGCGGTTCTGCGCGATATCGAGGAAGGCCCGGAAGGTGGGATCCGAGTCCAGCTTCGGGGAGGTGAGCGCCGCCTTGGTGGACGGCACATTGTGAATGGCGTTGGCGAAGGAGACCACCTGATCGGTGTTGGCGGTCAGGAACTTCACCAGCTCCCACGCGGCGTTCTGATGGGTGCTGCTGTGTGCGATGCCGACCACGGTGCCGGTGAGATAGCCCCGGCCATAGGTCTCGGGCCGGTCGTCGGGCACGGGCAGCGGGGCGGTGCTCCATTTGAACTTCGCGCCCTTCATGAAGAGCCCGCGCCATTCGCCGTCCATGTGCATCGCGAGCTTTCCGGTGAGAAAGGCGTTCTGGGACGACATCTCATCGCCGAAGGAGGTACGGAACGTCTCCAGCGGGCCGTACCCGCCCTGGCTTCGCATCAGCTCCGCGGTGGTGGCGTAGAAATCCTTGGCCGCCTTGTCCTTCGCCAGCCGCGCCTTGCCGTCCTTGTCGAAGTACGTGGGGCCCCACTGGGCGAGGAACCGGTCCGGGCTGTTCTGGTAGAGCCGGAAATTGGGCATGAAGCCCACCCGCTCATAGCCGCCGCTCTTGGTGCGCTTGGTCAGCTTGACGGCGTCGCGCCGCAGCTCCGACATGGTGCGGGGCGGCCGCTTGATGCCCGCCTCGGCGAAGGCGTCCTTGTTGTAGTACATGCCGTACGCGTCGGCGAGCAGCGGGAGGGCGCACTGGGCGCCCTGATAGCTCGTGTAGTCCAGCAGCGTTTTCGGGAAGACCTTGGTCTTGTCCAGGCCGGTCTTCTTCATGAACGGATCGAGGTCCACCCACATCCCGGAGGAGCAGTACTGCCCCACATTGTTGGTGGTGAAGGAGGAGACGACATCGGGGGCGTCGCCACCGCCCGCCCGCAGCGCCTGGTTCACGGTGGCGTCGGTGACATTCCCGGTGGCCTTCACCTTGATATTGGGGTGGAGCTTCTCGAACCGGGCGATGCCGGCATCGATCGCCTTGACCTCGCTGTCCTCCGACCAGCCGTGCCAGAACTTCAGCGTGACGGGTTTGGTCGGATCGTCCTCGGCGCTGCCGGTACTGGGATTGGCGCAGCCCGTGAGGAGCAGGGCGCCGGCGCTCAGTGCTGCGGCGAGAGCGGCCAGTTTTCGTGCCATGGGCAGACTTCCTTTACTGCGGTACGAGGGGACGGCAGGGGAAGCGGCGGTGAGGGGCGCCGGACAACGGACAAAGGGGAGAGCGGACACATCTCGGGGAGAGCGGGCAAGGGGGAGAACGGACAGCGGGAAAGAGAGGACATACGGGGTGGTGGAGCGGCGCCCGGTGACTCAGGCGTCGAACCGGGCGGTGTCGAAAACGGTCTGACGGGCATCGGCGACCGCCGTCCGCAGCGCGCCGATGAGAATCGGATCCCCCTCGATCTCACTGATCCGCAGCTGCGGGCTGGGCAGCGCGAGACCGGTCATCTCGGCCTCGACCAGCTGACGCAGCCGGTCCCCGCCGGCCTGTGCGACCTCACCCGAAAGGACGACCAGCTCCGGGTCGACCACGGCGACGACGGAGGCCAGCCCGGTGGCCAGCCGGCGGGCCAGCTCGGTCAGCACCTCGTCACCCGGGCCGGGGGTGCGCAGCGCGGTGGCGAGCGCCTTGGTGGCCGTGGGTGCGTCGATCCCGTGGTCGCGGGCGAGCTCCACGACGGCGGGCGAGCCGACCAGCTTCTGGAACCCGCCGCCCCCGTCCGGCCGGGCGGCGGCGTCCGGTCCGCCCCGGGCCAGCGGGGCGCCCGGCAGCGGCATGTAGCCGATCTCCCCGGCCCCGCCGGTGGCACCCCGCAGCAGGGTGCCATGGAGCACGATGGCCGCGCCGACCCCCTCGTCGGCCCAGACCAGCGCGAAGTCGTCGAAGTCCTGGGCGGTGCCGTGGTGCTGTTCGGCGATGGCGGCGAGGTTGACGTCGTTCTCGATGACGATCGGCGTGTGCAGCACCTCGGCCAGGTCGTCCCGCAGGGTGCGGGACTGCCAGCCGGGCAGATGCGGGGCGTAGCGCAGCGTCCCGGTGCGCGGGTCGAGCGCGCCGGGGGTGCCGATCACGGTGGAGTGCAGATCGTCCCGGCCGAGCCCGGCGGCGGCCAGCGCCCCGTCCACCGCCTCGGCGACCAGCTCCCCGGTCCGGTTGGTCACGCTCGCGTCGGTCGCCGGGGCCGTCACCCGGTGTTCACCGACCACCTGGCCGGTGATGTCGGCGACGGCGGCGGTGATGCCCTCCTGGTCCACGGCGAGCGCGGCCACATGGGCGGCGGCCGGATCGATCTCGTACAGCTGCGCGTTGGGCCCCGGGCGTCCGGTGACGTTCCCGGTGGTGCGGACCAGGCCGACGGACTCCAGGCGGGTCAGCAGCTGGGAGGCGGTGGGCTTGGACAGCCCGGTCAGCTCCCCGAGCCGGGTCCGGGTGAGCGGTCCGTGGGCGGCCAGCAGCTCCAGTGCGGTGCGGTCGTTCATGGCGCGGAGGACGCGGGGGGTCCCGGGTGTGCCGCCCTGCGTATTGCTGCCGGGTGATGCGGCCATGGTGGTGCCCCCGTCTCACTCTGTTAAGAAAGTTTCCTATTGATGAATAGCAAGCTAGGGGGCGGACCGGGGCGGCGTCAATGGGTCAAAGGCGGGCTTTCCTTGGCGGGTTCTTGGCGAAGAGATGGATCATCCATGTACCTGGCATGGACAAGTCACCGTAAGAGTGGCCTCCGGTGGGGTGACTGTGATCGTCAGCCCCCACTGTCATGCGACGACTCGAATCGCAAGGGGGCTAGGTGAGATCTATTTCTTCCCGGGAGCGCACGGCCCGTTCCAGAAAGCGCACGGCCCTGGGGCTGGCGGCGGCGCTGCCGTTGGTGGCCGGTGCGCTGGCGCTCGGCATACCCACGGCCCAGGCCGACTCCGCACCGCACGGCCGTGACACCCTGAACGGCACCAAGCCCGCCTGGGCGACGGCGCGTTCGGACCGCGGCGCGACCGATGACGGCAATAAGGTCACCGCGCGCGTCTATCTGGCCGGACGGGACGCCAAGGGGCTGGCCGACTACGCCAAGGCCGTGTCCGACCCCTCCTCGCGGGACTACGCCAAGTTCCTGTCGGCCCGGCAGACCGAGGCACGTTTCGGACCGACACGGCAGCAGAAGGACACCGTGACCGCCTGGCTGAAGGGCGCCGGGCTCGAGGTCACCGGTGGCAACCAGCACTATCTGTCGGTCACCGGCGAAGTCTCCGCCGCCGAGCGGGCGTTCGGCACCCAGCTGCACAACTACACCAAGGACGGCAAGGTCTACCGGGCGCCGTCGAACGCGGCCACCGTGCCCGCCTCGCTCCACGGCGCCGTGCTGACCGTCGTCGGCCTGGACAACGCGCCCAAGCGGGCCAAGCACGACGAGACCCTCCCGCCCCCCGGACCGGTCTTCAAGAACGCCGGGCCGTTCTCCTCTTACTACGGCTCCCGCACCGACCGGAGCCTGCCCTCGGCCTACGGCGCCAAGCAGCCGTACGCGATCAAGGGGTACACCGGCAAGCAGCTGCGCGCCGCCTACGGCGCCAAGAGCCGCCACACCGGTAAGGGCGTCACCGTGGCCATCACCGACGCCTTCGCCTCGCCCACCATCGCCGCGGACGCCGCCCAGTACGCCAAGCGCAACGGCGACCCGGGCTACCGCAAGGGCCAGTTGACGCAGGTGCTGCCGGCCGACTACCGGTACACCGAGGAGTGCGACGCGAGCGGCTGGTACGGCGAGGAGACCCTCGACGTCGAGGCGGTGCACGCGGTGGCGCCCGCGGCCGACATCACTTACGTCGGCGGAGCCTCCTGCACCGACGACGATCTGCTCGACTCGCTCGCCAAGGTCGTCGACAACCGGCTGGCCGACATCGTCTCCAACTCCTGGGGCGATGTGGAGGCCAACGAGACGCCGGACGTGGCCGCCGCCTACGACCAGATCTTCCAGCAGGGCGCCGTCGAGGGCATCGGCTTCTACTTCTCCTCCGGTGACAACGGCGACAACGTGGCGTCCACCGGCACCAAGCAGGTCGACACCCCGGCCAACTCGGCGTGGGTGACGGCGGTCGGCGGCACCTCCCTGGCCGTCGGCAAGGGCGGAAAGTACCAGTGGGAGACCGGCTGGGGCACCACCAAGGCTCCCCTCTCGGCCGACGGCACCAACTGGGACGCGCTGCCCGGCGCGTACACCTCCGGCGCCGGAGGCGGCACCAGCAAGACCGTCGCCCAGCCCTTCTACCAGCGCGGCGTGGTCCCGGACGCGCTCGCCCAGGCCAACGGCGGCACCGCCAAGCAGCGGGTGACCCCGGACGTCGCGGCCGTGGCCGACCCCAACACCGGCTTCCTGGTGGGCCAGACGCAGACCTTCCCGGACGGATCGCTCCAGTACGGCGAGTACCGCATCGGCGGCACCTCGCTGGCCGCGCCCGTGATCGCCGGTGTCCAGGCGCTCGCCCAGCAGGCGCGCGGCGGCCAGCCGATCGGCTTCGCCAACCCGTCGCTGTACGACCGGTACGGCACCGCCTCGTACCACGATGTGACCGACCACCCGCTGGGCGCCGGTGTCTCGCTGGGCGTGGTCCGGGTCGACTACGTCAACAGCCACGATGACACCGACGGGCTGGTGACCTCGCTGCGCAGCCTCGGCCGGGACAGCTCGCTCCACGCGGTCGTGGGCTATGACGACGTGACCGGTGTGGGCACGCCCGCGGCCGGCTACCTCACCTCGTTCGGCGGACACCACCGCCGCTGAGCGGCCAGGTCGGACGCGGCTCCCGTTCCGTTCCGGGGCGGGAGCCGCATCATGTCCGCCGAGCTCACTTCGCCGCGGGTGGCGGCACCGTCGCGGAGGGGGCGGCGGCCGGACCGGCGCCGGGAGCGATCGGGCTGGCCGCCGCCGACTGCGGCGAGTCCGGGTTGGCCAGCGCCGACGGCGCCGCCGTGGTGGCGCTCGGATCGGTGGCGTCGGTCTGGAGCTCCGGGTCCAGAGGCCGGCCGACGAGCTGGATGCCCGCCTCGTTCAGCGCCTTCTTGATCCGCCAGCGCAGCTCCCGCTCGACGCCGAGCGCCTTGCCGGGCATGGTCCGCGCCGACACCCGGACGATCATCGAGTCCAGATAGACCGCGTCGAGACCCAGGACCTCGATCGGCTCCCAGAGCCGCTCGTTCCACGGCTCCTCCTTGGCCATGTCCACACCGACCTGCGTGATCACGGCCCGGACCTGCTCCAGATCCTCCTCGGCCCGGACCTGGACATCGAGCGCGGCCGTCGCCCAGCCCTGGCTGAGGTTGCCGATCCGCTTGACCTCGCCGTTGCGCACGTACCAGATCTCGCCGTTGTCCCCGCGCAGCTTGGTGACGCGCAGACCGACCTCGATCACCTCGCCGGAGGCCACCCCGGCGTCGACCGTGTCGCCGACCCCGTACTGGTCCTCGAGGATCATGAAGACGCCGGAGAGGAAGTCGGTGACCAGATTGCGGGCGCCGAAGCCGATCGCCACCCCCGCGACCCCGGCGCTGGCGAGCAGCGGCGCCAGATTGATCTCCAGCGCGGAGAGGATCATCAGCCCCGCGGTGCCCATGATCAGGAACGAGGCCACGGAGCGCAGCACCGATCCGATCGCCGCTGACCGCTGGCGCCTTCGCTCCACATTGACCAGCAGCCCGCCGAGCGCGGTGCCGTCGACGGCCTGGGCCGTGCGGTTCATGCGGTCTATCAGCTTGGTGATCGCCCGCCGGACCACGGACCGGAGCACGAAGGCGATGATCAGGATCAGGGCTATGCGCAGCCCGATGCCGAGCCAGGTGGACCAGTTCTCCTCCACCCAGCCCGCGGCGTTCGTGGCGCTCTTCTGCGCATCGTCGAGAGTCGTGGGACGAGGCGTCGAGTCAGCGGCCAGAGCAGCGGACCAGAACACAGCAGAAACCCTTCGTATGCGACATGCCCACACGGATCGCCCGCGCACGCAACCTCTCACACAGTAGCCGGGTGCGAGACGCGCCGTTCCTGTGTTCGAGAGCGCGCGAGCGCGGTCAGGGGGCGCGTTCGGGCGGGTCCGGAGGCGGCAATTCCACCGTCTGCCCCGGCCGGGGGCCGTGCGGCGCCACCGGCCGGAGCGGGCCGTGATTCTTGCCACTTCGCGGGGGTATCCCGCTCCCCGCGCACCTCGTGCGCAGGGGCGCCGGAAGCCCGACAGGGCGGTGGTCAAGCGGCCGGTGTCGCCGCCGCGTACGGAGGGTATACGTGCGGTACGCGGAAATGCCTCTCAACCGTTAACCCGGTGATAGTGGCGTTCCGGCCAGGGTTCAGGGGAAACTGGGGGAGATCGTCCCGGCGCGAGCCACGCGCCGCCGGCGTACAAGGAGGCCCCCGTGCCGCATGTCCTGGTCCTCAACGCGTCGTACGAGCCCCTCGGCGTCGTACCGCTCCGCCGCGCGCTCGTACTCGTCCTCAATGACAAAGCCGTCAGCCTCGAGGACTCAGGCGCCCTGATGCACAGCGCTACCAGCGTGATCCCCGCACCCAGCGTCGTCCGGCTGAAGCGCTTTGTGCGGGTGCCCTTTCGCGGCCCCGTCCCGCTCACCCGCCGCGCCCTGTTCGCCCGCGACGGCGGCCGATGCGCTTACTGCGGTGGCGTCGCAACCAGCGTCGATCACGTCATCCCGCGCAGCCGTGGCGGGCAGCACACCTGGGAGAACGTGGTCGCCGCGTGCCGTCGCTGCAATCACGTCAAGGCAGACCGCCATGTCGCCGAGATCGGCTGGCGGCTGCGCCATCAACCGGCGCCGCCGTCGGGCCTCGCGTGGCGGATCATCGGCACGGGCCATAGGGACCCGCGCTGGCTGCCATACCTCCAGGCATACGGCGCGGAAGATGCCATGGCCCGGATCGACGGCAAATCTGCCTGAGAGACCGGGCCATTTCTGTGTCTGCTCGCGGGAGCCCCTGGGTCCTGTCCGGCGGATCTTCACGGACCCGTGAAGATCCGCCGGACAGGACCCAATTCTTCTGCGCCCCTAGTCCTTCCGCACCGCGTAGGCGGCGACCGACCACAGGGAGTAGCCGAAGCGGGTGGCGCGCTCGACGCCCTGGACGCGGATGAACCGGGTGTCCGGGGCGTCCATGCCGATCGACTCCCGGCCGCCCTTCCCATGGGCCACGGTCGCCGCGTCGCGCCAGGTGCGGCCGTCCTTGGAGACCTGGACGCGGTAGCGGGAGGCGTACGCGTCCTGCCAGTTCAGCTCCAGGCGGCCGATCCGGGCCGGGTGGGCCAGCTCCAGCTGGAGCCAGGCGCCGTCCTCGGCCCGGGAGGACCAGCGGGTGTCCGCCTTGCCGTCGATCGCGGCGGACGCCGGGAAATCGGCGGTCTCATCGCCGGACGAGGTCGCCTTCGTACCCTCCGCACGGGCCTGGTCCGGGCCGCCGGTGTGCGGATGCGCCCTTAAGGTCAGCATGCGCTCCTCGGACCCGAAGCGGACCGGGAGGGAATAGCTGCCCGGCTTGGTGCCCTTGGCCACCGATATCTCCAGCCGGGCGGTCGCCGTACCGCCGCGCGGGGCCGTCACCCCGTCGGGGGCCCGGACCGTGATGCCGCGCGGCGCCTTCACCGTAAGGTCGCCGTTCACATCGCCGGGGCGGTGGGAGACCAGCTGGGCCTCGACCACGGCCGCGTCGCCGCCTATCTGCGCGTCCGCCGACTTGTGGGACAGCGTGAGCCCGGCGTCCGGGGTGTCGCCGAACCAGGGCGTGATCTCGTGCACGGCCGGCGGGGTGGTGCCCTCCGGCCAGCTGAGCCGGATCGCGTCCGCCGACAGGTCCTTGTCCCCCTCCGCCGCCCTGACCTGGGTGAAGCCGCTGCCGGAGAGGGTGCCGATGCGGCGCCAGCCCGCACCGGGGACATGCGCCTCGACGGTGCCCGGCGCGGCGTCCTGGACCCGTGCGGTGAGCGCGGAGACGGAGGCGAGCGGACGGCTGCGGCCGAAGCGCACGGTGACCGGGCGGCCGGGCGAGGACACCTCGGTGGCCGTCTTACCGTCGGCCGCCGCGCGGTCCTCCTTGCCGGTCCGCAGCCCCAGCTTCGGGGTCCGGTCCACGCCCGACCAGGCGTCCGCCCGGACCAGGGACTTGGCGAGGAAGGGGTCGAGGACGCCCTTGCCGACCGTGACCCGGCTGTCCCCGATCCTCTCGCGCAGCGCCTCCACCGCGAGCTGGGCCTTCCAGGCCGCCGCCCCGTCGCCGCGCGCCTGGGCGGTGAGCATGTCCACGGCCCGCACCCCCGCGTCGCCGTACCGGCTCAGCTGGTCGAGCCACGGCCGCACATCGTCGCCCAGCGTGCGCGAGAGTCGCTCGGGGGCGTCACGCATCGTTGTGAAGGCCTCGCGCAGCCGGTCGGCCGAGCGCTCCAGCCGCTCCACGTCCGTACCGCCCAGGGCCGTCCAGAACGCGTCGATGAGCGGGCGCAGATACGCGGACTCGTCGCCGCCGAGCACCGAGGAGGCGTCGTTCCCGGCGAGGGCGCGCAGGGCGGCGCGGGTCTTGGTGTCGGGCCCGGCGAGGTCGTCGATGGCCGCCTGCCAGGACTCCTGGGGGCGGTAGCCGCGCGGGTTCCAGGCGAAGTCGGCGGCGGTGAACAGCGGGATCCGGGAGGCGGTCGGCTGCTCCATGGCGTTGGCCAGCAGCGCCGCGGACTGGGTGGCCACCGCGGGGTCGCGGCCGGTGTACGGGCCGAGGAAGATCCGGTCCTGCGCCCAGTCGTTGACCGGGTAGTTGTCCATGGTGACCAGGCGGTGGCCGAACGCCGACCGGGCGCCGGCCAGCTCACCGCCGGTGATGGTCCTGGGCACCACCCCGACGCCGGTCCAGGCGACCTCCACGCGCTGGTCGAGCGCCCCGGCCAGCGCGCGGCGGAACTCGGTGTCGCCGTCCTGGTAGTACTCGGTCGGCATCAGGGACAGCGGGGCCGAGCCGGGGTAGCGGTCGGCCAGGTGGCGGGCGAGGGCATCAGCCACCTTGGCCTGCGCGGTGGCGGCGGCCTCCGGCCCGGAGCCGAATTCATCGGCGTCGGCGTCGCAGTGCCACTCGCTGTAGCTGACGTCCTGGAACTGCAGCTGGAAGGAGCGCACCCCGAGCGCCCACATGGCGTCGACCTTCCGCAGCAGCGCCTTGAGGTCCTTCGAGGACGAGAAGCACATCTCCTGGCCGGGGGAGACCGCCCAGCCGAGGGTCACATGGTTGGCGCGGGCGCGCGTGGCCAGCTCGCGGAACTCCTCGCGCCGCTCGGCGGGGTAGGGGTCGCGCCAGCGGGCCTGCCGGTAGGTGTCGTCGCCGGGCGCGTAGAGATAGCGGTTCTGCTTGGTGCGGCCCATGAAGTCGAGCTGGGCCAGCCGGTCGCGGTGCGACCACGGGGAGCCGTAGAACCCCTCCGTCGTCCCCCTTACGGCCGTCGCGGGCCAGTCGCGGACGGTCACCCCGGCGAAGGCGGAGCCCCCGCCGTCCCGCTTCACCAGCAGCTGGCGCAGGGTCTGGACGGCGTGGAAGAGCCCGTCCGGGCCGACGCCGGACAGCGCGACCGTGGGGTGCCCGTCCACCGGGCCCGTGGCCAGGAGATAGCCGCCGGAGGGGAGGTCGCCGCGCTCGGGTGCGCGCAGGGCGCGCAGCGCGTTCGTCGCGCCCTTACCGCCGACGTGCACCACCGGCCCGCGCGCCGGTGCCTCGCCACCGGGCGTGGCCTCGTTGACGGTACGCACCCCCGCGTCGTGCAGCAGGCCGCGCAGCGCGTCCAGGGCGTACGGATCGGCATCGCCGTCGGCTATGAGCGTGGCCTCGTCCCCCAGGGCCACCTCCGACCCCCGCGCCCGCAGCGACTGGGGGCGCGGCCATACGGGCGGTATGCCCTCGCTGCTGTCGCGCTCCGGTGTGGCGGCGCCCGGGGCGCCGTGGTCCACCGGTGCCGCGGTGGCCGCCGGGGCACCGCCGAGCAGCCCCCCGATGACCGCGGCGGCCATGGCCGTCGCGCCCGCTGCCCTCGGCCTCTTCCCCCCGAACTGCACGGGCCTCTCCTCGATCCAGATAGCCGGTCCCCGTAGATACGGCGCCGATAGGCGTGAGCCCACCACCAGGCCGGTGAGGGTGTCAACGCGAACGACCGAAGTGTCGGCATTGCCGCGTGCGCCGCGCCTCGGGCGCCTGGCGCCGGGCCTCGGGCGGCCCGCGCCGGGCGCGGCACGCCCGGCGCAAGTCTGACGGATGAAGGGCGGTCCTGTTCGTAAACTCTGTGCTCTCGATCCCTTCGCGCCGTTAAATCGCCGTCCAGAGGGGATGTGACCTACAGCACGTCCGGGGGGCGTTTGCGTCTGCGTCCGTCCGGAGTGGGTAGGCCTGGGGATGACCCACTGCCGACAACCCCACGGAGGTCCGTGTGGCCGCGTCAGCTCAACTTCTGTTTTCCGCCCTGTCCAAACCCGGCCCCGAGGCGTCCAGCGAACCGGATCCCTTCGACGGGGTCTCCGACCCCGACTGCGGACTGTGCGGTCTGGACGGCTTCGGGTCCGGAAGCGCCACCGAGGCGCCCCTCACCAGCGAGCCTCCGCTCGCCGACAACATTCCCCTGACCAGCGAGCCTCCGCTCGCCGCCGAACTTCCCCTGACGAGTGAGCCGACCGCCGTCCTTACCGGCGCGGGCGCGGGCTGCGGGCCGATGGAGTACTGATGGGCAGAGCGCGGCTCGCCGAGCTGCACGGTGTCGCCACCTCCTACGACCCCGCCCCGGGCCGCACCGTCCAGGTGCCCGAGGACACGGTCGTCGCCGTGCTCGCCGCGCTCGGCGTGGACGCCTCGACCCCCCGATCCGTACGCGAAGCGCTGGACCGGCACGACGGCCGGCGGCGCGACCGGCTGCTGCCCCCCTGTGTGGTGGTGCGCCCCGGCAAGGCGCCCCGACTGAGCCTGCCCGAGGGCACGGCGCTGCGGGTGTGCCCCGAGGACGGCGCACCGCACCCACGGGGGCGGGCGGCCGCGGGGGCGTTACGGGCCGATGGCCTCCTTACCGAGCTCGCCGCGCTGCCGCCCGGCGCCCACACCCTGCTCGCCGAGGCCCCCGACGGCCGCCGTGCCACCGCCCCCCTCATCGTGGCTCCCGACCGGATGCCGCTGTCCCCGGTCCGCAGCCACGGCTTCCTGGTGCAGCTCTACTCGCTGCTCTCCGCACGCTCCTGGGGCATGGGCGACCTCGGCGACCTGGCCGACCTGGCCGCCTGGTCGGGGCGGGCGCTCGGCGCCGGCTTCGTCCAGATCAACCCGCTGCACGCCGCCGTGCCCGGCACCCCGGCCGCGCCCACCGACCCCTCGCCCTACCGCCCCTCCTCGCGGCGCTTCCCCGACCCGGTCCATCTGCGGATCGAGGACGTGCCCGAATACGCCCATCTGCGCGGCCGCGCCCGCGAGCGGGCCGATCAGCTGCTGGAGGCCGCCGCCGCCCTCCGTACGGCCGTCCTGCGCGAAGGCGCCCTCATCGACCGGGACGCGGTCTGGGCCCTCAAACAGGAGGCGTTGGAACTGGTGCGGACGGTCCCGCTCGGCCCCGGCCGCCGCGCCGCCTACTGCGACTTCCTCGCCGAGCGCGGTCAGGCCCTCGAAGACCACGCCCTGTGGTGCGCGCTCGCCGAGACCCACGGCCCCGAATGGCGCGCCTGGCCCGACGGCCTGGCCGATCCGCGCTCCGCGGGCACCGCCCGGGCGCGGGCCGAGCACCTGGACCGCACCGACTTCCACTGCTGGCTGGCCTGGCTCACCGACACCCAGCTGGCCGCCGCCCAGCGCGCCGCGCGCGAGGCGGGCATGGGCATCGGCCTCGTCCACGATCTGGCGGTCGGGGTCCATCCCTCGGGCGCCGACGCCTGGGCGCTCCAGGACGTCTTCGCCTCCGGCATGTCGATCGGCGCGCCCCCGGACGCCTTCAACTCCCGGGGCCAGGACTGGGGCCTGCCGCCGTGGCGCCCGGACGCCCTCGCGGCCACCGGCTACGCCCCCTACCGCGATCTGCTGAGCGGCCTCTTACGGCACGCGGGAGCGCTCCGTATCGACCATGTGATGGGCCTCTTCCGGCTGTGGTGGGTGCCTGAGGGGCGGGAGCCGGCCGAAGGCTGTTACGTCCGCTACGACGCGGAGGCGATGCTCGGAGTGCTCGCCCTGGAGGCGCACCGGGCCGGGGCGGTCGTCATAGGGGAGGATCTGGGGACGGTCGAGCCCGGTGTGCGGGAGGAGCTGGAGCGGCGGGGGGTGCTGGGCACCTCGGTGATGTGGTTCGAGCGGAACTACAACGGGGCGGGCGCCGCGCGGCCGCTGGCGCCGGAGGAGTGGCGGGCGGACTGCCTGGCCACCGTGACGACCCACGATCTGCCGAGCACGGCCGCCCGGCTCACCGGCGACCATGTCGAGCTCCGCCACCGGCTGGGCCTGCTGAGCCGCCCCCTGGCCGAGGAGCGCGCGGCGGACGCGGTCGAGGTCGCCGAATGGCTGGGGCTGCTGGGGCGGCTCGGGCTGCTGCCGGAGGGGCCGGGCGACGAGGAAGCGGCGGTCAAGGCGGTCCACCGCTTTCTGCTGCGCACTCCGGCGAAGATGGTGGGCGTCTGGCTGCCGGACGCGGTGGGGGACCGCAGGCCGCAGAACCTGCCGGGCACCTGGGATCAGTACCCCAACTGGCGGCTGCCGATCGCCGACGCGGAGGGGCGCCCGATGTCCCTGGAGGAACTGGTCGCGTCGCCCCGGCTGCGTGCGCTGATGGGCGAGGTGGCCCTGCTGGGGGCTTGTGACCCCGCGGCATAGCCCCTCCGGGGTGTCGGGCGGGGCGTGGCGCCTGCGGCGGGCTGTTCCCCTCCCCGCCCCTTCCCTCAACTGGGGCTCCGCCCCAGACCCCGCTCCTCAAGCGCCGGAGGGGCTGGAGAGCGGGGCTTCGCCCCAGAGCCTGGGGTCCAGGGGTGAAGCCCCTGCCACGCGGCGGGGTCGCATATCGATGCCGCGGGGAGGGGCGGGAGGGGAACAGCCCGCCGGACCCCCATAGTGGCTGCGCCGCGCCATAGGTGGGACCTCTGTCGTGTGCGGTCTCCCCAGAGCGGCTCTCCTCTGTCAGGCTGTCATGGACACCGCCATAGAGATCCGATCAATGCCGATCGGAGACCTGGAGGGGACCATGGCCCGACCTCTGGACGGAACGCCCGGCACCCACAGAACCCGCGGACGGCGGCGTGCGCTGCTCGCGCTCCGCGCTCTCGCCCTGGCCGCCCTCGCGGCCGCCGCCGTCCCTCCCGCCCCCGCGCAGGCCGCGGCGGAGGCCCCCGCGCGGGCTGCCGCGCGGGCCGGCTGCGAGGGGCCCATCACCCCGGCCCCGCAGCAGGTCGTCGAGGACTGCGACACCCCCGCCCGCATCGTCGACAAGGCCGCCCACACCGTCCCCACCCCCGGGCAGCGGGCCTGGCAGCAGCGCGAGATCACCGCCTTCACCCACTTCGGCATGAACACCATGACCGGCCGCCAGTGGGGCTCCGGAGCCGAGGACGAGAAGCTCTTCGACCCGCCCGAGCTCGCGATGGACCAGTGGATGCGGGCGTACAAGGCCGCCGGCGCCCGGCAGGTCATGCTCACCGCCAAGCACCACGACGGCTTCGTGCTCTACCCGAGCCGCTACACCGGCCACGACGTCGAGGCCAGCCCCTGGTGGACGAAGGGCCCCGGCGGCCGGAATCCCGACGGCGATGTCCTGGGCGCGTACGTCAAGGCCGCCCGTAAGGCGGGACTGAAGGTCGGCGTCTATCTCTCGCCCGCCGACGGGGCTGAGCTGCCGCATGCCTGGCACGCCCAGTGGGTCGAGAAGATCCGCGAGAAGCAGCAGAACGGCGAGGAGCTGTCGCTGCCCGAGCGGATGGCTCTGGAGGACGGCGACCGCGCACCCGCCGGCCAGGGCCGCTACGGCAACGGCAGCAAGCCCACCGAGCGCACCATCCCCACCCTCGTCCCCGGCGACGACCGGGCGGACAAGGTCGCCTCCGGCGCGCTGCCCACCTTCCGCTTCGCCGCCGACGACTACGACGCGTACTACCTCAACCAGATCTACGAGATCCTGACGCAGTACGGCCCCATCGACGAGTTCTGGCTGGACGGCGCCAACCCCTGGGGCGGTGCGGGTGTCACCCAGCACTACAACGTCAGGAACTGGTTCGAGCTGATCCACGCGCTCTCGCCGAATGCGGTGGTCTTCCAGGGCGCGCAGGGCGTGCGCTGGGTGGGCAACGAGGACGGCATCGCCCGGGAGACCGAATGGTCGGTGACCCCGTCCGCGGTCGACCCGTGGACCGTCATCGGCGGCGGGCTGCCCAATGACTCCACCGACGCCGACATCGGCTCGCGTGCGAAGCTGACCGCGCCGGGCGTGCGCTATCTGCAGTGGTACCCGGCCGAGGCCGATGTCTCGATCCGCCCCGGCTGGTTCCATGACCCCGCGGAGCGGCCCAAGACCCCCGACCAGCTGATGTCGCTGTACGAGCGCAGCGTGGGCCGCAACGCCTCGCTGCTGCTCAACGTGGGGCCCGCGAAGAACGGCCGGATCGACGACGCCGATATGGCCTCCCTTACGGCCTTCGGCAAGGCGGTAAGGACGACATACGGCACCGGCTCCCGGCCGGCCCCCGGCCATCCGGTGACCTTCGACCGGGTGCGGCTCGGCGAGGACATCCGCCAGGGGCAGCGGGTGGAGGAGTTCACCGTGCAGGCCCGGGTGGCGGGGACCTGGCGGGACATCGCCTCCGGGACGACCGTCGGGGCCCGGCGCATCCTCCCGTTGGCCGCGCCCGTCACCGCCGACGGGCTGCGGATACGCGTCCTCGCCTCCCGCGCCGCGCCACGGCTGCTGCCGCCCACGGTCCACCTCAGCGAGGCGGGCCGCCGCTGAGCCGGTGATCCGGGGCCGTGTCATGGCCATCTCAGCGTCGTGTTAAGGCCACCCCGGGCACGCGGCGCCGGGGGGCGTCCGATAACTTGAGTCCGTGAGCAACAAGGTCAAAAAGAACGCCGTGCGCGCCGGTGCAGTCATCGCCGCGACGACGGCGATGCTGCTGATGTCGTCCCCCGCGTTCGCGCTCACCCGCGACGACGGTGACGACCCGGGTCCGGGCCTGAGTGTCGCCGAGACACTGGGCCTCTATGTCGCTGCTCCGATCATCCTGTTCCTGGTGATCGCGGGTCTGGTGATGGCGGGAGACAGGAAGTCCCGTAAGCAGACCGACTGACGCGATCGATCGACGAAGCGCGCACGCCGCTGCGGAGCGCCCCGGCCAATCCGGCCGGGGCGCTTTTGTTGTGTGCGCTTTTGTTGTGTACGGGGGGAGTCGCTTTCCGGCCATGTCCCGGCCGTGCCCCGTCGTCGTCCGGGCCGCGTCCCGGACGCGCCCGGCCACTCCACGCCCCGCCGCCCCGGATTCCCAAGTGGGAGCGTGTCACGCCGAGTTCACCGGGTGCCCTCCATGGGCCCTGGCCTGTTTATTTTCGCTTTAACCTACGGTGTCGTAACCTACGGGGCCGTAGGTATAGCCCGTCGCCCCCGTCCCCTGGAGCCCCCACCGTGACACTCGCCCCTACCCACAGCCACGGTCAGGCCGTCTGGAGCGACACCCAGCTCCTGTACGCACTCGAAGAGGTCGTCGAGACCGAGCTCAACCGGCATCTGCAGGTCGCCAAGGAGTGGATGCCGCACGAGTACGTCCCGTGGAGCGACGGCCGGAACTTCGACGGGATCATGGGCGGTGAGGCATGGGCGCCCGACCAGTCCAAGGTCAGCGACGTCGGCCGGATAGCGCTTGTGGTCAACCTCCTCACCGAGGACAACCTCCCCAGCTACCACCACGAGATCGCGACCCTCTTCGGCCGGGACGGCGCCTGGGGCACCTGGGTGCACCGCTGGACGGCGGAGGAGGGGCGCCACGGCATCGTGATGCGCGACTACCTGCTGACCAGCCGCGCCGTCGACCCGGTGCAGCTGGAGCGGTTCCGCATGGCGCACATGTCCGAGGGCTTCGAATCGGACAACCAGCACAGCATGCTGCACACCGTGGCGTACGTGGCCTTCCAGGAGCTGGCCACCCGCATCTCGCACCGCAACACCGGCCATCACTCCGGCGACCCGGTCTGCGACCGGATGCTGGCGCGCATCGCCACCGATGAGAACCTGCACATGATCTTCTACCGGAACCTGCTCGGGAAGGCGTTCGAGCTGGCCCCCGACCAGACCATGTGCTCCGTCCGCGACGTGGTGGTCAACTTCCGCATGCCGGGCCACGGGATGCCCGGCTTCGAGCGCGCCGCCGCCCAGATCGCCATCGGCGGCATCTACAACCTGCGCATCCACCACGACGACGTGCTCCAGCCCGTGCTGCGCTTCCTGAAGGTCCTGGAGATCGGCGGGCTCGGCCCGGACGGGCTCAAGGCGCAGGAGGAACTGGGGCTCTACATGGGCGGATTGGACGATCAGGCCGCCAAGTTCGACGAGAAGCGCGAGGCGCTGCTGGCCCGTCGCAGGGCCCGTGCCGAACGGGCGTGATCACTCTGGCACCATCGGGTGATGGTCGAACATTCATCGCAAGATGCGGCGGTGGATCCGGAAGCCGAAGCGGCCCGGCTGCGGGCCGCGGCGGCGGCCGGGAAGCCGGGCGCGTACCGGGCCTACGCCGAACTCCTCACCGGCCGGGGCCGCTTGGACGAGGCCCTGCCGTGGTGGGCCAGGGCCGCCGACGCCGGGGACGCGGAAGCCTCGCGCACCCTCGCGATCTGCCATAAGGACCGCGGCGAGTTCGCCGAGGCCGAGCGGTGGTACCGCACGGCCGCCGATCGCGACGGCGGCTGTGCGTTTGGTCTGGCCCGGCTGCTGCACGAGGCCGGTGACACGGCCGGCGCCGAGCGGTGGTACGAGCACGGGGCCGCGCTCGGCAGCGTCGAGTGCAAGACCAACGGCGCCGTGCTGCTGGCCGCCCGCGGCGCATGGGACACCGCGCTGGAGCGGCTGGCCGAGGCGTCCGCCGAGGGCGACGAAGTCGCTGCCCACAGCCGCCGGGCCATCCAGAGCATGCTGAGGGACCTGGACGGCTGGCGCGCGGCCCTCGCCCGGGCGGAGGCCGAGGGCGACCCCGAGGGGGCGTACGAGGCGCTGCGCGAGCTGCTCGACCCGGAGCGCAGGGCGATGTTCGAGCGCTACCCGCGGATGGTCGCGGAGGCCGAGGCGCTGTACGCCCGCGCGGCCGCGGTCGGCGGCGCCAAGGCGCTGGTGGACCAGGCCCTCTTCATCGCCCGCGACGACAGCCGCTGGGCCGAGGCCCGCGACCTCGTCGAACACGCCCATGAGCGGGGCTATGACGGTGCCGCGTACGTCCTCGGCGTCTGGGCCGAGGAGAACGGCGAGCTGCGCACCGCCGAGGAGTGGTACCGCACGGCCGACGCGGCGGACGGCGGCCACATGTGGGCCTGCTTCAACCTCGGGGTGCTGTGCGTGCGGCAGCGGCGGTTGGAGGAGGCGGAGCGGTGGCTGCGGGCCACGGGGGCCGACGGGGTCGACGGTGTCGACGGTGTCGACGGGGTCGACGGTGTCGACGGGGAGGATGGCCCGGACCCGTTCGACGAGGGCTTCGGTGAGGACTTCGGCGAGGGCTTTGGTGAGGGCGAGGAGCGGATCGTCGCGGCGCTTCGCGACATCGCCGCGATCCGGGCCGACCCCGAGCGGATGCCGCCCGCCGAGTGGGAGGAGCGGCTGCCCGGACTGCGGGCCCGCGCCGAGGGCGGCGGCCCGGACGCCTGGTTCGCCTACGCCGACGCGCTGGACCGGCTGTACCGGCTCCCGGAGGCCGCCGAGTGGTACCGCAAGGCGGGCACCCCGCGCGCCCTGCTCGCCCTCGGGCGGATGCTGTACGAAGGGGGCGGCGCCAAGGGGCTGCGGATGGTGCCGTACTACGAGCCCGCGGCGGCGGAGGGCGACGCCGGTGCGGCGTATGACATCGGCCGGATCCACGACGAGGCCGGGGACCGGCGTACCGCCCAGATCTGGTTCCGCCGGGCGGCCGACCTGGGGCATGGGCGCGCCGCGTGGTGGCTGGGCTGGACGTCGGAGGAGCGCGGCGGGGATCCGCAGCACGCCGAGCGGTGGTATATGCGCGCCGCGCGCACCGGTCTTGTACCGCCCGCGTTCCTGGCGGGGCGGAGCATGGTGCGGCGGGGGGCGTGTGCGGAGGCGGAGCCGTTGTTGAGGGTGGCGTGTGCGGGGGAGCATGAGGAGGCGCCGTACTGGCTGGCGGAGGCGTTGCGGGGGCTGGGCCGCACGGAGGAAGCGGAACGCTGGCTCCGGGTCGCCGCCTCGGCATACCCGGACCTCCTCCGCCAATACGGCGAAATGGCCCGCCTAGCCTTACGAGACCCCAGCTAGCCCGTTTGTGGGCAATCGTCGCGCAGGGCGGGACGGGTGGGCACAAACCGGCCACCGGCCGGTACCCGGCAACGAAACCGTGCCCAGGGACGGGCCGACCCGGTGCGGCCCAGCTAGGCCCTGGCTGAGGCATCGCTCCCGGGTGCACCCCGGTGGGTGGGTTGTGCCCACCCGTTCCGCCGGGGGGCACCTCCCAGCGGTAGCTGGGGGAGGAACGATTGCCCACAACCCACCACATTCGCGCCGCGCCCCGTCAGCCCGCGTTCGCGTCCGCCGCCTGTGCTCGCAGCGCGCGGTCGATGCCCGCTCGCGACTCCGTCACCAGACGCCTCAGCGCCGCCGTCGGCTCGGCGGACGTGAGCCACGCGTCCGTGGCGTCCAGGGTCTCCGGCGAGACCTGGAGCGCCGGGTACAGGCCCACCACGATCTGCTGCGCCATCTCATGGCTGCGGCTGTTCCAGACGTCCTTCGCCGCCGCGAAGTACTTCTCCGTGTACGGCGCCAGCAGCTCCCGCTGATCGGTCTGGATGAAGCCCCCGATCACCGCCTCCTGCACCGCGTTCGGGAGCTTGTCGCTCTCCACGACCGAGGCCCACGCCTCCGCCTTGGCCCGCGGCGTCGGCCGCGCCGCCCGCGCCGTCGCGGCGTGCCGCTCGCCCGCGGAGGTCTTGTCGCGCTCCAGCTCCGCCGCGATCTCGGCCTCGTCGGCCCGGCCCGTGGCGGCGAGCCGCTCCAGCAGTGCCCAGCGCAGCTCGGTGTCGATGACCAGGCCCTCGATCGTCTCGGTGCTCTCGAGCAGTCCGGAGACCAGGTCCAGCTGGGCGTCGGTGCGGGCGGTCGCGGTGAAGGCCCGCGCCCAGGCCAGCTGGTGGTCGCTGCCCGGCGCCGCCGCCCGCAGGTGGTCGAGCGTGGCCTCGGTCCACTGGGCCAGGCCCGTCTCGCGCCAGTCGGGCGCGGCGTACAGGTCCAGGGCCAGCTTCACCTGGCGGTGCAGCGACTGGACGACGCCGATGTCCGACTCCTTGGCGATGCCCGAGAGCACCAGCGCGAGGTAGTCGCGGGTGGCCAGTTCGCCGTCGCGGACCATGTCCCAGGCCGAGGCCCAGGACAGCGCGCGCGGCAGGGACTCCTCGAAGTCGCCCAGGTGCTCGGTGACCACGGCCAGCGAGTCCGGGTCCAGCCGCACCTTCGCGTAGGTGAGGTCGTCGTCGTTGAGCAGGATCACCGCGGACCGCTTCGTACCGGTCAGCTGCGGCACCGCTGTCAGCTCGCCGTCCACGTCGAGCTCGATGCGCTCGGAGCGGATCAGCTTGCCGGTCGGGTTCAGGTCGTAGAGCCCGATGGCGATGCGATGGGGCCGCAGGGTCGGCTCGCCCTTGGCGCCGGGCGGGAGCGCCGGGGCCTCCTGCCGCACCGCGAAGGAGGTCACCGTGCCGCTCGCGTCCGTCTCGATCTCCGGCCGCAGCACATTGATGCCCGCCGTCTCCAGCCACTGCTTGGACCAGGTCTTCAGATCGCGCCCGCTGGTCTCCTCCAGCGCGCCGAGCAGGTCCGACAGCCGGGTGTTCTGGTAGGCGTGGCGCTTGAAGTACGCCTGGACGCCACGGAAGAACTCGTCCATCCCGACGTACGCGACCAGCTGCTTGAGCACCGAGGCGCCCTTGGCGTACGTGATCCCGTCGAAGTTGACCAGGACGTCGTCCAGGTCGTTGATCTCGGCCATGATCGGGTGGGTGGACGGCAGCTGGTCCTGCCGGTAGGCCCATGTCTTCATGGAGTTGGCGAAGGTGGTCCACGAGTGCGGCCACCTGCCGCCCGGCGCGTGGGCCTGGCAGGCGATCGAGGTGTAGGTGGCGAACGACTCGTTCAGCCACAGGTCGTTCCACCACTCCATGGTGACCAGGTCGCCGAACCACATATGGGCCAGCTCGTGGAGGATGGTCTCGGCGCGCGTCTCATACGCCGCGTCCGTCACCTTGGAGCGGAAGACGTACTGGTCACGGATGGTCACCGCGCCCGCGTTCTCCATCGCGCCCGCGTTGAACTCGGGCACGAACAGCTGGTCGTACTTGGCGAACGGGTACGCGTAGTCGAACTTCTCCTCGAACCACGCGAAGCCCTGCCGCGTCACCTCGAAGATCGCGTCCGAGTCGAGGTACTCCGCGAGCGAGGGACGGCAGTAGATGCCCAGCGGCACCGAGCGGCCGTCCTTCTCGTAGGAGCTGTGCACGCTGTGGTACGGGCCGACGATCAGCGCGGTGATGTACGTGGAGATGGGCGGGGTCGGCTCGAACCGCCAGACGTTGTCCTTCGGCTCCGGCGTCGGCGAGTTCGAGATCACCGTCCAGCCCTCGGGCGCCGCCACGGTGAACTGGAACGTGCCCTTCAGGTCGGGCTGCTCGAAGTTGGCGAACACCCGGCGGGCGTCGGGCACCTCGAACTGGGTGTAGAGGTACGCCTGCTGGTCGACCGGGTCGACAAAGCGATGCAGCCCCTCACCGGTGTTGGTGTACGCGCAGTCCGCGACCACCCGCAGCTCGTTGCGCCCGGCCAGCAGCCCCGGCAGGGCGATCCGCGAGTCCTTGAAGACCTCGTTCGGGTCGAGCGCGTCGCCGTTCAGCACCACCTCGTGCACTGTGGGCGCCACCAGGTCGATGAACGACTCCGCGCCCGACTCGGCGGCGTCGAAGCGCACCGTGGTCACGGAGCGGTAGGTACCGCCCTCCTGGGCGCCGCTCAGGTCCAGTTCGATCTCGTACGCGTCCACCGTGAGGAGGCGCGCCCGCTGCTGCGCTTCCTCCCTTGTGAGGTTGGTGCCAGGCACGTCGGCTAACTCCCGTTCGTCATGTGCGGTACGCCATGCGTCAGGCGGATGGCCATCCTCGCACGTCGGACGCACGAAAAGAGGGGAGCGGCCGCCGGGCCGCCCCCCTCCGGGCCGAGATACGGGCGTCAGGTCAGGTCGGCCGCCACCAGCTCGGCGATCTGCACCGCGTTCAGCGCCGCGCCCTTGCGCAGGTTGTCGTTGGACAGGAACAGCGCGAGACCGTGCTCGACCGTCTCGTCCACCCGGATCCGGCCCACATAGCTGGGGTCCTGCCCCGCCGCCTGGAGCGGGGTCGGGATCTCCGAGAGCGCCACGCCCGGGGCCGCGCCCAGCAGCTCATAGGCGCGCTCCACGCTGATCGGACGCTCGAAGCGGGCGTTCACCTGGAGCGAATGGCCGGTGAAGACCGGGACCCGGACACAGGTGCCGGACACCTTCAGCTCCGGGATCTCCAGGATCTTGCGGCTCTCGTTGCGGAGCTTGTGCTCCTCGTCGGTCTCGAACCGGCCGTCGTCGACGATCTTCCCGGCCATCGGGAGCACATTGAACGCGATCGGGCGGGCGTACACCCCGGGCTCGGGGAACTCCACCGCCGCGCCGTCGTGGGTGAGCTCGGCCGCGCGGTCGGCGGTCTTGCGGATCTGGCCGTCGAGCTCGGCCACGCCGGAAAGACCGGAGCCGGAGACGGCCTGGTAGGTGGTGGCCACCAGGGCGGTCAGCCCGGCCTCGGTGTGCAGCGGGCGCAGCACCGGCATGGCGGCCATGGTGGTGCAGTTCGGGTTGGCGATGATGCCCTTGGGGCGGTCCACCGCGGCGTGCGGGTTGACCTCGGCGACGACCAGCGGCACCTCGGGGTCCATCCGCCAGGCCGAGGAGTTGTCGATCACGACCGGGCCCTGGGCGGCGACCTTCTCGGCCAGCGCCTTGGAGGTGGCGCCGCCGGCGGAGAACAGGACGATGTCCAGACCGGAGTAGTCGGCCGTGGCGGCGTCCTCGACGGTGATCTCGGTGCCGCGCCACGGGAGCGTACGACCGGCCGAGCGGGCGGAGGCGAACAGCCGCAGCTGCTCGGCCGGGAAGTCGCGCTCGGCGAGCACCCTGCGCATCACTCCGCCGACCTGGCCGGTCGCTCCGACGATTCCGATCCTCATATCAGCCCTTTTCCTTGGTTGTGCCTGTTCGAGGCGCCTACCCTCCTGGCAAGTGTCTCAGGCGGGTCCGTTACCCTCCCGTGATTTATCCCACGGTGGGAGCGGTTCCGCGATATGGCGGGGGCGGTTCCCAGATCTGATGAACGCCGAGTGAGCGGAAGAATTCCTGTTCACAAGGGCGCGATGACCGTTTGCTACCGCCAAGATCCACGTGTGGAGATCGGCGGCCCGCGTTGCCGCCTCGTTCACTCCCAGGCCATCCCCGATGCCAACGATCCCAGGTGAGGACAGCCTCGCTGTCCGCCCGCCACCGCGTGTCCACTCGGGGAGATCGCGCATGTCCCGCATACGGTCCGTACGGTCCGCCGCAGCTGCCGTCGCCACCCTCGACCGGCGCACCTTCCTCGCCGCCGCCACCGCGACCGGTGCCACGGCCGGCCTGGGAATCGCCTTCGGTCCCGGCAGCGGCTCGGCCGGTGCCTCGCAGCCCGCCACCGCGCACGCCGCGGGCCGCCGGGTGGTGCAGGCCCCGGCGGCGCCCTCGACGGCCGGTACGACGCTGGAGACGTTCTCGGCCGCACACGGCGCCACCGGCTACCGGCGGCTCGCCGACGGCCCCGCCTGGGCCCGCGAGGTCCGCACCGAGATCACCGGCGCCAAGGGCGGCCGCGCGGACCGGCGCACCGCGCTCGCCTCGTTCGTCCAGGTCACGGATCTGCATCTGACCGACGTCCAGCACCCGATGCGCTACGAGTTCCTGCGCTCCGGGCGCGCCGGGGCATGGCGGCCGCACGAGGCGCTGACCATCGCCGGGGTCGCCTCGCTCATCGAGCGGATCAACGGGCTGCGCGGCGGACCGGCCACCGGGGCGCCGCTGTCGTTCGTCATGACCACCGGCGACAACACCGACAACAACGCCAAGATCGAGCTGGACTGGTTCCTGACCGCCATGAACGGCGGCCGGATCACCCCCAACACCGGCGATCCGCGCCGCTACGAGGGCGTCCAGAACAGCGGCCTCAAGGAGTTCTGGCACCCCGAGGAGGCGCTGCGCGACGCCGACAAGAAGGCCGGCTTCCCGCGCGTCGACGGCTTCCTCGAGGCCGCGCTGCGCACCGTCAACAGCCCCGGGCTGCGGCTGCCGTGGTACTCCACCATCGGCAACCACGACGATCTGGCGGGCGGTGTCTACTCCCTCGGCCACGACTACTACACGGACTTCGCCACCGGGAAGCGCAAGCTGGAGATCATCCCGGCCGCGGAGGCCGAGACGATCTACAAGGGGACGCGCAAGGGGGCCGACCCCAAGGGTGCGGACCTGAAGGCGCTGCTGGACGCGCACGCCAAGGACATGCGCACGGTCACCCCCGACGAGCGCCGCGCGCCCTTCACCCAGTCCGAGTACCTGGCCGCGCACCTCGACCCGGCCGCCACCGGCTCCGGTCCGGTCGGCCACGGCTACTCCAAGGCCAACCTCGAGCAGGGCACGCTCTACTACTCGTTCCGGATCTCCGAGAACATGATCGGCATCAGCCTGGACACCACCGACCCGGGCGGCCACTACACCGGTTCGCTCGGCACCGCCCAACTGCGCTGGCTGGAGCGGACGCTGAAGGCCCACAAGGACGACTACGTGATCGTCTTCAGCCACCACTACAGCCGCAGCCTCACCAACATGAACCACGACCCGGGCCGCTCGGGCGAGGCCCGCCACGGCGGGGACGAGGTCGTCGCCCTCTTCCAGCGCCACCCCAAGGTGCTGGCCTGGATCAACGGCCACAGCCACCAGAACGAGATCACCCCGCGCGGCACCTTCTGGGAGATCACCACCGCCTCGCATGTGGACTTCCCCCAGCTGGCCCGGGTGTTCGAGGTCGTGGACAACCACGACGGCACGATCTCCCTGTTCACCACGCTCATCGAGTCGGCCGCGCCGCACCGCACGGACTTCTCGGACCTGTCCCAGACCGGGCTCGCGGCCCTCTACCGCGAGCTGTCCTTCAACGCGCCCGGCGCCAGCCAGAAGCTGGCCGGCGACGCGACGGACCGCAACACCGAGCTGCTGCTGCGCAAGCCCTGACTCCTCCCGCCGCGCAGCCCCCGGGGGGCCTCAGCGCGGCAGGACCACCACATAGGAGGCCGGTTCGCGGTCGGCCGCCGCGATCAGTGCGGTACGGACCACCGCGGCCTGCTCCTCCGGTGACTCCCGGAGCTTCTTCGGGGTCACGCGCACGACCGTGATCCCGAGCCGCTCCAGATGCTCGCGCTTGCGGCCGAAGCCGCCGCGCCAGATCTCCTCGTCCTGGCGCGGCGCCCGTGCGTCGATCTCCACCGCCACCGCCTGCTCACGCCAGTAGGCGTCCACCCCGCCGAGGGCGGGCCCGCCGGGCAGCCGCAGCTCCACGTTCCACAGCGGCTCGGGCAGATGGTGGCCGCGCACCATGTCGTACAGCCGCCCCTCGGCGATCGCCCGGCCCTCGGCGAGCAGCGCGTCCACGGCGTCCACGACATGCGGCCGGGACAGCAGCCGGGCCGAGCTCAGCTCCGCGACCACGGCCGCGGCCTCGCAGTGGCCATGGCGCACGGACTCGGTGAGCAGCCTGCGGACCAGTACGGCGTCGGTGAGCCGGGCGACGGCGTCGGCGAGGGCGCGGGCCACCGGGGCGGTGGGCACCCCCGCGAGGTACTGGGGAGCGGGCAGCGTGCCGGCCCGGACGAAGCGGACGAAGCCGGTGGCGCGCAGCCGCCGGGTGCGCGGCACCAGGACGTCGACGTGGTCGAGGGAGGCCAGCGGGGGAGCGGAGGAGAAGTGGCGCAGGGCGAGCGCGGCCAGCCCGGTGATCATCGCTTCGCCGCACGGTTCCGCACCGCCCGGCGCCGACCCGTCGGCCCCCTGGCCACGGCTCGCGGTGTACAGCAGCGCGGCCAGCAGCCGCTCCTCGCTGGTCGCCGGGCCCGGGTGGAGCAGATGGACGCCCGGCAGGATCTGCTGCCAGGGCCCGCCGGCCCGGCAGCGCTCCGCGGCGACGGACGCGGTCACACCGTGCTGGCGCAGCTGACGTGTGGTCAGGACGCGGCGCTGGACGTCCGAGAGGTGGTGGAGGGGGCGGGGGGACAGCGGCGTGTTGTGGCTCATGCCCCCGCCATTCCCGCGCCCGCTCCACCGGCTAACCGCTGTTACACAGTCGTCGACAAAAGCGGACAACACCGTACTAAAGTACGGCAGTTCGAATGCCGAAAGAGCCTCCCTCTTCTCCCGGAGAAGCTCCCGCTTCGGTCGAAGGTCCCGCTTCGGTCGGAGGAGCTCCCGGTTCGGCCGAACGCTCGCGTCAGGCGGCCGCCCTCGCGTCGCACTCCTGGCCACGCAGGGCGCGGGCGAGGTCGTCGCGGGCCTCCAGGACCAGTCGGCGCAGCGCGGGGGCCGCGTCCGGGTGCCCGTCCAGCCAGGCGTCGGCCGCGTCCAGGGCGCGGTTGTCGCCCTGGGCGGCCGGGAACAGCCCGCGCACGATCGCCATCCCGATCTCGATCGACCGCTCCTGCCAGACGCGCTCGATCACCTCGAAGTAGCGCGGTGCGTACGGCGCCAGCAGCTCCCGCTGGCCCGGCTGGTCGAAACCGGAGATGGTGGCCTCCACCAGGGCGTTGGAGAGCCGGTCGGACTCCACCACCGCGTCCCACGCCTCGGCCTTGACCGCGGCGGAGGGCCGGGCGGCCAGGCACCGCACCTGGTGGCGCTTGCCGGAGGCGGTGTCGTCGCGGGCCAGCTCGGCGGCGATCAGCTCCTCGTCGGCCTGGCCGCTCGAGGCCAGCGCGGCCAGGAACGTCCAGCGCAGCTCCTGGTCCACAGCCAGTCCGTCGATCCGGGCCGTGCCGTCCAGTAGCCCGCGCAGCAGCCGCAGCTCGGAGTCGGCGAAGGCGACCTGCGCGAAGAACCGCGCCCAGGCCAGCTGGTGCCCGCTGCCCGGCTCGGCCAGCCGCAGCTCGCTCAGCGCGCCCTCGGCCAGCCGGGCGGCGGCCTCCTCGCGCGCGTCCGGCGCCGAGTAGTGGTGCAGGGCGGACAGCGCCCACGCCTGGACCATCTGGAGCACCCCGATGTCGCTCTCGGCCCCGGCGAACCGCCGCACCAGCTCCAGGTAGTCGCGGGCGGGCAGCAGCGCGTCGCGGGTGAGGTTCCACAGCGCGGACCAGCTCAGGGCGCGGGCGAGGGGGTCGGTCAGCTCGCCGAGGTGCTCGCGCAGGGTGTCCAGCGAGCCCTCGTCGAAGCGGATCTTGCAGTAGGTGAGGTCGTCGTCGTTGACCAGGATCAGATCGGGCCGGGAGGCGCCGGTCAGCTCGGGGATCACCGTACGGGGGCCGTCGACGTCCACCTCGGCGCGGGCGTAGCGCACCAGCGCCCCGGGGCGCTCCCCGGCCGGGGCCTCCTTGCGGTACAGCCCCACGGCCACCCGGTGCGGCCGCAGCTCCCCACGCGGCGGAGCCGCATATTCGGAACCAGCGGACTCGGCGGCCTCCTGGACCACGGCCAGCTCGGTGATGTGCCCCTCGGCGTCATAGGTGGCGTGCGGTGTGAGCGCGTTGACCCCCGCGGTCTCCAGCCAGGCGCGCGACCAGGTGGCCATGTCCCGCCCCGAGGTCTCGCCGAGCACCGACAGCAGGTCCGACAGCCTGGTGTTGCCGTACGCGTGCCGCTTGAAGTAGCGCCGCGCGCCCTCCAGGAAGGCGTCCTGCCCGACATAGGCCACCAGCTGCTTGAGCACGGACGCGCCCTTGGCGTAGGTGATCCCGTCGAAGTTGAGCTTGGCGTCCTCCAGGTCACGGATGTCGGCTGTGATCGGATGGGTGGACGGCAGCTGGTCGGCGCGGTACGCCCATGCCTTGCGGCGGTTGGCGAAGGTGATCCAGCCGTCGGTGAAGCGGGTCGCCCCGACCAGCGAGAAGGCCCCCATGAAGTCGGCGAACGACTCCTTGAGCCACAGGTCGTCCCACCACTCCATGGTGACCAGGTCGCCGAACCACATGTGCGCCATCTCGTGCAGGATGACGTTCGCCCGGCCCTCGTAGGAGGCCTGGGTGACCTTGCCGCGGAAGATGAACTCCTCCCGGAAGGTCACACAGCCCGGGTTCTCCATCGCGCCGAGGTTGTACTCCGGCACGAACGCCTGGTCGTACTTGCCGAACGGGTACGGATAGTCGAAGTGGTCGTGGAAGAAGTCCAGGCCCTGCTTGGTGATGGTGAAGATGTCGTCCGCGTCGAAGTGCTTGGCCAGCCCCTTGCGGCAGAGCGCGCCCAGCGGGATCTCCAGCGCCGAGCCGTCCGGCAGTGTGCGGCGGTAGTGGTCGCTCACGTAGTGGTACGGACCGGCGACCACGGCCGTGATGTATGTCGAGATGGGCTGGGTCGTCACGAAGTGGCTGGTCGCCGCGGTGTCGTCGGCGCCGGACGGCTCCACCCGGTCCACCGCCCCGTTGCTCAGCACCGTCCAGCCCTCCGGGGCGGTCACCGAGAAGGTGAACGGGGCCTTGAGGTCGGGCTGTTCGAAGTTGGCGAAGACCCGGCGGGAATCGGCCGGCTCGTACTGGGTGTAGAGGTAGACCTCGCCGTCCTCCGGGTCCACGAAGCGGTGCAGCCCCTCGCCGGTCCGGCTGTACGCGCACTGCGCGTCCACCACCAGCTCGTTCTCCGCGGCGAGGCCCTCCAGCGCGATCCGGGAGCCGTCGAAGACCGCCGCCGGGTCCAGCTCCCGCCCGTTGAGCCGCACCGAGGTCACCGAGGGCGCCAGCAGATCGGCGAAGGTCGCCGCGCCCGGCTCGGCGCAGCGGAAGCGGATCGTCGTGGTGGAGCGGAAGGCGCGCGGCCCGGACCCGGTGTGCTCACCCACCGCGGACCGCAGATCGAGCGCCACCTCGTAACCCTCGACGGCCAGCAGCTTCGCCCGCTCACGGGCCTCGTCACGGGTCAGGTTCTCACCGGGCACGACGCGGCTCCCTCGCCAATGTCTCGCATCTCGGATATCGGACAGCGGGAATCATGTCACGGGGCACCGACACGCGGCATCGGGGAATGAGCCCCCTCCCGCGCGCGTTGGCTGAAGCAGCCAGCTCTCTATTCGTTTGCGATATCAACGTGCCCGTTCGAGGAGAAACCATGACCGAGACTGCCAAGACGCCCGTCGATTTCTGGTTCGATCCGGGGTGTCCCTGGGCCTGGATGACCTCGCGCTGGATGCTCGAGGTGGAGAAGGTGCGCCCGGTCGAGGTGCGTTGGCACGTCATGAGCCTCGCCGTGCTCAACGAGTCCAAGCTCGATGAGCTGCCCGAGGAGTACCGCGAGCTGCTGAAGACCGCCTGGGGCCCGGTCCGGGTCTGCATCGCCGCCGAGCAGCAGCACGGCAGCGAGGTCCTCGGCCCCCTTTACACCGCCCTCGGCACCCGCTACCACAACCAGGGCCTGGAGCGGGGGAGCCGCGAGACGATCGTGGCCGCCCTCGAGGAGGTCGGTCTCCCCGCCGAGCTCGCCGACTTCGCCGACTCCGACGCGTACGACACCGAGCTGCGCGCCTCCCACAAGGAGGGCATCGACCTGGTCGGCGAGGACGTGGGCACCCCCGTCATCGCCGTCCCGGGCTCGGACGGTGAGCAGATCGCCTTCTTCGGTCCCGTGGTCACCCCGGCCCCCAAGGGCGAGGACGCCGCCAAGCTCTGGGACGGCACCCTGATGGTCGCCTCGATCCCCGGCTTCTACGAGATCAAGCGGACCCGCACGGTCGGCCCGATCTTCGACTGACCCCTCTTCCGCTGTCACGGCAGGGCCCCCGCGCGAGTCGACCGCGCGGGGGCCCTTTTCCGTTCTCCATCGGCTTCCGGCTGTCGGCTCAGCCGCGGCGGCCCACCAGCTTCCAGGCGGCCGGGAGCACGCCCATCGCCAGGGCGGCCTTCAGGGCGTCACCGATCAGGAAGGGGGTGAGCCCGGCCGCGATCGCCTCACCGAGGGAGATATGGGTGGCCAGCGCCAGGTACGGGACGCCCACGGCGTAGGTGACCGCCGAGCCGACCGCCATGGTGCCCACGGTGCGCAGCACCCCGCGGTCGCCGCCGCGCCGGGCGAGCGCGCCCACCACGGTGGCCGCCAGCAGCATGCCGAGCACATAGCCGAACGACGGCATGGCGGCGCCGGAGCTGCCCTCGGCGAACCACGGCACGCCCGCCATGCCGACCAGGGTGTACAGCGCCAGCGACAGGAAGCCGCGCCGGGCGCCCAGTGAGGTGCCGACCAGCAGGGCGGCGAAGGTCTGGCCGGTCACCGGCACCGGCGAGCCGGGGACGGGCACCGAGATCTGGGCCGCGAGACCGGTGAGCACGGCGCCCCCGATGACCAGCGCGGTGTCCCGGGCCAGGACGCGCCGGGCGGGAAAGACCGCGTCCGCGAGGACCGTACCGGGTGTGGCGGCGGCAGAAACCGTGCTCATCAGCGATGCTCCCAGGTCAGAGGGTGGATACCGGGACGCTAACCCAGCGTGGGGGCCGCGGACACCGTCGGATGGCCACAAAGCCGGACGCATCGGCTTGGCAGCTTCCGGCAGACGGCCCTGATACGGAGCGTGACGCGAGTGTTCGATATCCAGAAAAGATTGTCCGCGATGTTGTCCCCATAGGACACGCCCTTCACACTAGGGACGTTTTGCATCCGCCACCGGCGCTCGTAAGGGACAGAGAAGAAGAATGAACCGGACACCCGCGTCCTCGGCGCCATCGGGCGCCGCCGAGGCGACCGGCACGGGCGCGAGCGCCACGCCGCCGCTCTCCCACGGCCTCAAGCAGCGCCATCTGTCGATGATCGCCCTCGGCGGCGTGATCGGCGCGGGGCTGTTCGTCGGCTCCGGCGCCGGAATCGCCGCCGCCGGTCCGTCGATCGTGGTCGCCTACGCGGTGTCCGGGCTGCTGGTGATGCTCGTGATGCGGATGCTCGGCGAGATGTCGGCGGCCAACCCGGCCTCCGGCTCGTTCTCCGTGCACGCCGAGCGGGCGATCGGGCCCTGGGCGGGGTTCACGGTGGGCTGGATGTTCTGGATCCTGCTGTGCGTGGGCATCGCCGCCGAGGCGATCGGCGCCGCCGGGATCATGGTCCAGTGGTTCCCGGGCAGCGAATCCTGGATGTGGGTCGCCCTCTTCATGGCGATGTTCTGCGGCACGAACCTCGCGGCGGTCAGCAACTTCGGCGAGTTCGAGTTCTGGTTCGCCGCGCTGAAGATCGCCGCGATCACGGTCTTCCTCGCCCTGGGTGTGCTCGCGATCCTCGGCGTCCTGCCGGGCACCGACGCCCCGGGCGGCTCCCACCTCAGCGGTGACGGCGGCTTCCTGCCCAATGGCGTGAACGGCCTGGTCGTCGGCCTGCTGGCCTCCGTCTTCGCCTACGGCGGCCTGGAGACGGTGACCATCGCGGCGGCCGAGTCCGAGAACCCGGTCAAGAGCGTCGCGGGCGCGGTGCGCACCGCGATGTGGCGCATCGCCCTCTTCTACGTCGGCTCGATGCTGGTCGTGGTCACGCTCATCCCGTGGAACGACAAGTCCGTGGTCGAGGAGGGCCCGTACGTGGCCGTGCTCAACCACCTCGACATCCCCGCGGCCGGCGACATCATGAACGTGATCGTGCTGATCGCGCTGCTCTCCGCGATGAACGCCAACATCTACGGCGCCTCCCGGATGTCCTACTCCCTGGTCACCCGCGGCGAGGGCCCCGCCTTCCTGGGCCGGGTCACCGGCGGCGTGCCCCGCCTCACCGTGCTCGCCTCCTCCTTCTTCGGCTTCGTCGCGGTGCTGCTCAGCTACTGGTGGCCGGACACCATCTTCAAGTGGCTGCTCAATATGGTCGGCGCCGCGGTGCTGGTGGTCTGGGGCTTCATCGCCGCCGCCCAGCTGCGGATGCGGAGCCGCCTGCAGCGGGAGGCCCCGGAGAAGCTCGTGGTGAAGATGTGGCTCTTCCCGTATCTGACCTGGGTCGCCCTGGCGGCCACGGTCGGGGTGCTGGTGCTGATGCTGCGCGAGGCCGACACCCGCAGCCAGCTGTACGCCACGGCCGTGATGGCGATCGCCCTCGCCATCATCGGATACGTACGGCAGCGGGTGGCGGCGCAGCGGCAGCCGGGCTGATCAGGGCCGGGCTTCGGCCTCGGCCTGCCATTCGGCGAGCCACTCGCGGTTCTCGATGACGAACAGGTGCTCGGATCCGAGCACCTGTTCGCGGCGTTCGATGAGTTCCTGGAGCGTCGCGATGGCCTCGCCGTACTTGCCCAGCCCACGGGCGACCCGGGCGGTGAGGGACAGTACCGCCAGGGTCAGCGGGTGTTCCGGCCCTTGCAGCCGGGTCCGGTCCGCCAGCGTTCGGCGGGCCACGGACTCCGCTTCCGCGTAGCGGCCGAGAACGCGCAGTCCTTCGCCGTAGCAGTGATGGGCCAGGACGGTGGTGAGGTGATCGGGCGGGAGGAGCTGGGCACAGTCCTCGATGACCTGTGCCGCTTCGTCGAACTCTCCTGACCTGCCCAGCTGCGACAGGGGTTCGAGGGTCGACACTCGGCTGAAAAGCGTCTCCGCGGCATCCGCGCCCAGTACCCGCCGTTGGCCGTCGACCGCGCTGCGGAACGACCGCACGGCCTCCTCGTTACGGCCCACCAGGTTCAGGGACAGCGCCAGGCCCAGATGGCTCCGCAGGGTCTCCGGGTGGTCCGGGCCGAGGATCCTCTCGCGCGCGGCCAGCGTCTGCCGATGCACCGCCTCGGCGTCCGAGAAGTGTGCCAGGTAGTGGAGCGCCCAGGCCTCGGCGTCACGCGCGGCGAGAAAGACAGGGTGTTCCCTCCCCAGGCACCGCTCGGCGGCATCCGCGGCGTACCGGGCCTGTTTCAGGGCACCGGGGTGGTTCCCCGCGTGACGCATCAGCCGAGTGATGCGCACCGCCAGCCCGACAGGCCGTTCCCCCGGGGCCGTCCGCAGCAGCCGGGAGATATGCGGGGCGAACAGTTCCCACCCCGTGGGAGTACCGGTGGGCACGGCTTCGTCCGGCGGCAGCGCCGCCTCCAGCAACCGGCCCGCACCCTCGGCCAGCGCCGCGCGTTGCGCGTCCGGAACCCCGGCGGCGACGCTGTCCAGCAGCACCCCATGAGCCTCCACGCACCGGCGCCCGTCCGCCTCGACCATCCCGATCAGCGAATGGTCGAGCAGTCCGCGCAGCGCGGGCTCGACCCGGTCCGCCGCGAGCGGCGGGTCGAGATGGCCGAAATCCACCTCACCCCGTGCCACCGGCATCAGCACGGACAGCGGCACCGGGTCCGCCGCCCAGCAGGACAGCAGCCGTAGCAGGGTCGTCGCCTCCGGCAGGCTCTGCCCGGCAAGGGCGTCCAGGGACAACTGCCAGGTGCGGCCGACGAGATGGCGGGACTGGCCGCTGCCGGAGCCCGCCGCGCCCCGGTCGACGAGTGCCGTCGAGTCCTCGCTCAGTTTCCGGTCGTACTCGTCCATGGACCACGATTCCAGGAGTTGATGCGACAGATGCGAGCCCGCAAGGGTCAGGGCCAGCGGCAGACACCCCAGCCGTCGCGCCACCTTCCGCGCCGACTCGGCGGTGCCCGCGTCGGGGGCCAGGTCGCACAGGACCTGCGCGGCGTCGGCCTCGGGAAGGACGCCGACGGGGTGCCGGGCCGACCCAGCGCCCCGCCACAGCGGCGACGTCGCGTGCCGCGTGGTCACCAAGACGGTACCGAGGGGGCTGGTGCGCAGCCAGCCGCCCTCCTCCAGGGCCGTCGGGTCGTCGGCGTTGTCCAGGACCAGCAGCCAGCGCTGGGCGGAGTGGTCCAGGTAGTGCCAGACCAGGTCGGCCGCGGCGCGCTGACCGCCGGCCGCGGCGGCCAGCTCTCCTGCCGTCGCGCCCCGGTCGCCCGCCACGGCGAGCATGCCGCCGCGCAGGGAGATCCGCTCCGAGGCGTTCACCCAGAGCCCGACGCGTCCGTGGTCCCTTACGGCTTCGGTGAAGAGCGCGTGCGCCACCGCCGTCTTGCCGCAGCCGCCCAGGCCGTGCAGGACGTGGATGTCGCCACCGGGGCCGGTGACGGCCGCTCGCAGCCGCTCCATGAGGTCGGCGCGGTCCCGCAGGATGCCCGGCGCCCGGCCGACGAGCGGCACCCTTACGGAGTCGGGGACCGACGCGCCCCGGGGCGGCCGGGCGCCGACGGGCTGTGGTGCGAGGAGGGACCCCGGTCCGGCCCCGTAGTGGTGGTGATGCTCCTCGATGTACTGGTCGCCGCCGGTCTGGAAGACCCGGCCCTGCCCGGACGCGCGGCCGTCGATCGGCATGGGGTCGCTCACCGCTCGGTGATGTGCTGGTCGCGCCCGGCCTGGTAGACCCGGCCGCTGCCGGACGCCTCGGCCGTCATACGGATTTCGCCGACGGCGGGGCGCTGATCGGGGAGGCTGGGGCTCAACTCGTCGAGGATGCGGCGCAGTTCGTCCGCCACCTCCGGCTGGGCCATCAGCAGTCGACGTACCCGGCCCTGCCATTCGGCGGCCAGCTCCGCCTCGGACTCCGCGTCGCCCGTCTCACGTGCGAGCAGCAGATCGTCGCGGCTGGCCTCGAACTCCTCGCCGATGCCGTCGGCCCTGTTGGGCTGGAACCTCTGCCAGAGCGAGACCAGGCCGTCCCTGGCCGACTCCCAGGCAGTGGTGGCCATCAGCGTGACCATGGTGGTGCCCGCCGTCCTCGCGAGATCGGCGATCTGCGGATCCATGCCCTCCCCCTTCGAGCGACCTTTGATCATAGGGCCGCCGTTCTTCCCGCATAGGGATCGGATCAAGCCACTACGGATGCATGTCGCCGCAGGACCCGGAAACGCTCTTGCTGTTAGCCTGTACTTGCAAGTTAATTGCAATAAGCGGTCCGAAGGGCTTCGCATGGCCATCTACACACTTCCTGAACTTCCGTATGACTACTCGGAGCTGGCCCCGGTCATCAGCCCCGAGATCATCGAGCTGCACCACGACAAGCACCACGCCGCGTACGTCAAGGGTGCGAACGACACGATGGAGCAGCTCGCGGAGGCGCGGGACAAGGATCAGTGGGGCTCGATCAACGGGCTCGAGAAGAACTTGGCCTTCCATCTGTCCGGCCACATCCTGCACAGCATCTACTGGCACAACATGACCGGTGACGGTGGCGGCGAGCCGCTGGAGAGGGACGGTGTCGGGGAACTGGCCGACGCCATCGCCGAGCACTTCGGGTCCTTCGCGGGCTTCAAGGCCCAGCTGTCCAAGGCCGCCGCCACCACCCAGGGCTCGGGCTGGGGCGTGCTGGCGTACGAGCCGGTCAGCGGGCGGCTGGTGGTCGAGCAGGTCTACGACCACCAGGGGAACGTGGGGCAGGGCTCGGTGCCGATCCTGGTCTTCGACGCCTGGGAGCACGCCTTCTATCTGCAGTACAAGAACCAGAAGGTGGACTTCATCGAGGCCATGTGGAAGGTCGTCAACTGGCAGGATGTGGCGCGCCGTTACGCGGCCGCCAAGCAGCGCGCCCACAGTCTGCTGCTGGCCCCGTAACCGTGGTCCGGAGCGCTCAAGACCCCCTGCCCGCGTGATCGTCTTCTCACCGAACACCGGGCAGGCGGAAAAGGGGCCCCCGCGCGGTCGACTCGCGCGGGGGCCCCGCCGTTCAGCCGCCGACGATCTGGACGCCGTCGGCGCCCGGGAGGTCCTGGACGCTGATGGTGTCCGGGCCCCCGCTCACGGTCACCGTGTTGGCGCCCTTGGCCAGGGAGAGCAGGACGGAGACGGTGCGGCGGGCGGTGGCGGAGCCGGTGGGCGGCAGGGCGAGCGTGGTGGCGTACTGGCCGCCGACGCGCAGGGTGGCGGTGCGCGGGGCGGCGTCGCCGTTGGCGTAGGTGAGGTCGGCCAGTTTCAGCCCCGCCGTCTTGGCGGTGACGGTGAAGGAGCCGGTGGTGCTCTGGTACGCGGTGCCGGGGGCCTCCGTGCCCGAGACGGTCAGCAGGATGGCCTCCCCGGCCGGGACGGTGGCCGTGTAGCCGCCGCTGTGGCTGCCCACCGAGGCGCGCTTCCAGACGTCACGGACGGAGGCGGCGGCGCCGGTCAGCCCGAGGTCGGTCCAACGGGCGGTGATGGGCTTGGCGGCGGAGGTGCGGTTGAGCAGCAGCACGGCGCGCTTCCCGGTGCCGGACAGCACCTTGGCGTACACCTGCAGCCCCGCGGTGTCCTCGGCGGCCTTCACGCCCTGGAGCCCGCGCGGGTCCTGGTCGACGGCGATGACCTCGGGGTTGGTGAGGGTGGCCGCGGTCTCGCGCGTCATGGTGGTGAGGTCGTTCCCGGCGAGCAGTGGGGCGCCGGAGATCGCCCAGAGGCTCATATGGGTGCGGTCGAGCGTGGCGTTGGAGCCCTTCATACCGACCATGAGCATGTCCGGGTCGTTGTAGTAGCCGGTGTGCTGGGCGGTGGGGTGCAGGCCCTGGTCGAAGTTGGACAGCATCGCGGTGGGCGAGGGCGTCTGGCCCCAGTAGATGATGTCGGTGCTGGTACGCCACAGATCGCCCACGCCCGCGGCCCAGTTCCACGGCCGCCCCGAGCCCCATTCGCACAGCGACAGCACCAGGCGGCGGCCGGTGACGGCGGTCGCCGCCTTGTTCGCCTCGCTGAGCGCCCGGTAGGTGGTCTCCTGGTCGAGCCCCTCGTCCTGGCCCCCGCACCAGTCGACCTTGACGTAGTCGAAGCCCCACTCCTGGAAGGCCCGCAGATCCTGCTCGTAGTGGCCCTCGCTGCCGCTGCCCGGGGCGGGCGGGGTGCCCGGCGGGGTGGGATAGAAGTAGCCGCAGCCGTTCTTTCCGGCGTCGGTGTAGATCCCGGCCTTGAGCCCCTTGCTGTGGATGTAGTCGGCGATGGCCTTCATCCCGCTGGGCCACTGCTTGGTGTCGACGGTGATGTCGCCCTTGCTGTCGCGGGTGCCCCACCACCAGCCCTCGTCGATGTTGACGTACTCGTACCCGGCCTCGCCCATGCCCGAGGACACCAGCGCGTCCACCTGAGCCTTGATCGTGTCGTAGTCGATCTGGCTGGCGAGGCTGTTCCAGGAGGCCCAGCCCATGGGAGCGGCGGGTACGTCGGTCTGCGGGGCGGCGGCCAGGGGCTTTCCGGTGGCGGGGGCCGTATTGGCGGCGTAGGGCGCATCGGCCGAAGGCGCCGCGTACGCCACGGTGCCCAGCCCGGTGAGGTCGAACCCGGTGAAGCCCATCCCGGTGGCGGTCAGCAGACCGGCCAGCAGCGCCCCGACCAGGCGCCTGGGCCTGGGCCGTGGCCGTTCGTGGCGGGATAAGCGCGGCGGGCGGCGGAGGCGGCGAAGGGCGGGACGCATCAGGAACCACTCCCATTCGGTATGTCGAACCATGTTCGCGATATGGGCCGTAGCTGGTCTCCGAAGGATTCTGTGGACCCGGTCGTTCGGTGACAAGAGGTGTGCGTGGGGAAACTGTCCCCTGACGTCACCGTCACCCCGCACCGAGGGAGTCCTTACCGTGTCCGCTTCGCCCCACCGCGCCGAACAGGCGCCCCTCGACGAGGAATGGCGGCTGCGCCGCGAACTCGCCGCCGTCTACCGCCTGGTGGCCCACTTCCGGATGGCCGACCTGATCTTCACGCATATCTCCGTCCGCGTCCCCGGACCCGAGCACCACTTCCTGATCAACCCGTACGGCCTGCTCTTCGAGGAGATCACCGCGTCGAACCTGGTCAAGGTCGACCTCTCCGGCCGCCCCGTCGAGGACACCCCGCACCCCGTCAACCCCGCCGGTTTCGTCATCCACAGCGCCATCCACGCCGCCCGCCCCGACGCCCACTGCGTCCTGCACACCCACACCAAGGCGGGCTGCGCCGTCGCCGCGCAGGAGGACGGTCTGCTCCCGCTCAACCAGATCTCCATGGAGTTCTACGACAGGGTCGGCTACCACGACTACGAGGGCGTCGCCCTCAACCTCGCCGAACAGCGCCGCCTCGTCGCCGACCTCGCCGACCACCCCGCCCTGATCCTGCGCAACCACGGTCTGCTGACCGTAGGCGAGACCCCGGGCGAGGCGTTCCTGCGGATGTACTACCTGGACAAGGCGTGCGAGATCCAGACCACGGCCATGGCCGGAGGCGCGAAGCTCACCATGCCCGACCCGGACATCTGCGAGCTCACCGCCCGCCAGCTGGCGGGCGAGGACCACGGCTCCGACTTCCAGGACGACCAGGCGTACACCCTCGCCTGGTCCGCCCTCCTCCGCCTGGTGGAGCGCATCGCACCCGACCACCGGGACTGACGGGGCTGATGATTCGGGGGTGCTGGGTAGGAACACCTGCCGCAGGAATTCGGCTTCGGCTCGGGCATGACCTGCTGGCGACGGCTGAACTCATTCCGAGGGAAATGTTAAGGCGGCGTGCGGCCCATGGAAGTCTTTTCTGGGGCCATGCGAAGCCCTGTACGCGAAGCGCTGCCGGTTCGCCACAAGGCTGTTCCGTCCACAGCGGAAGAGGAAAGGCAAGGAAACCACTACTCCTTGCCATGCTCAACGTATAGCGCACTGGGGGGCTTGCGGCAAGCCCCCGATCTTGCCGCAGAATCGCCAGCCGAGACCAGAATCTGCGGCGGCAGGGACCGACCGCCGGAAGGAGCGGGTATGAAGTTCGCGGTTACCTACAACGGCGGTCAGTCGGGCGATGATCCGGATCAGCTCGTCGCCTATGCGCGGCACGCGGAGGCGTGCGGGTTCGAGGGCCTCTATCTGCCCGAGCGCCTCGTCCTGTTTCCCGGGGCGAAACTGCACAATTTCGAAGTGCCGCTCTCACGCCCGTTCCTCGACCCGCTCGACACCCTCGCCTATGTCGCTGCCGCGACCGAGCGGCTCCTGCTGGGCACCGGAGTGCTGCTGCTGCCGTATCGGCATCCGGTGGTGCTCGCCAAACAGCTGGCGACCATCGACGTCTTGTCCAAGGGCCGGATGCGGTTGCTGACTGTCGGATTGGGCCTCCTCCCACAGGATGCGTCGGCGACAGGGATCGACTTCCACACCCGTGGGCGACGCGCCGACGAAGCGATCGACGCGCTGCGCCTGCTGTGGTCGGGCGGCGAAGAGGGCGTCAGTTTCCGGGGCGAGTTCTTCTCCTTCAACAATCTCGTGCAGTCCCCGAAGCCGTACCAGGCGAGGACGCTGCCCATCCACGTCGGTGGGTCGAGCCGTCGCGCCGCACGTAGGGCCGGCCTGCGTGGAGACGGATATTTCGCGGGAGGTGCGTTGGCCCTTCAAGAACGCACGGCTCAGTGGAAAGTGGTCCGCGCAACGGCAAAGGAGTCCGGGCGGGACCCGGATCGCCTCGAATACACGCGGTGGGCCGGAATCAACATGACCGGCGAAGAGCTGTCAGAACTCGCCGCCCAAGGTGTCACCCGTGTCGTCGTCAGCGCCACAGCCGAAGACCCGAACGAACAGCATGACGAGCTGTCACGATTCGCAGAACGCTTCATCGTCAAAGACACCGATATTGAGACAGAGGCGTAATCAGAAGTTGACGCTTCGCTGAGTGCGGAGTGAGACGTGCGCCGGCATCTGTCCCTCGATGCACCACCAGCCCGCGTGATCCTGTGGACCAAGCGAGACCTTGGGTCAGGGGCGGAGCGGGTCGCGCATCATGGCGGCGAACACCGGAGAGTCGGGGAACGGTTGCTGCGTTCCGATCTGGCGGTATTTCCAGGACTCGTAGACGGCTTTCAGTCGACCGTTCGCAGTCTGCGGGTTGACCAGGAGTGTGACGCGTTGTTCTGCGCGTCCGGCAAGCAGTTCTTCGTGAAGCCGACGGGCAATGCCGGTACCCCGCCAGGGGGCTCGGACGAGGATTTCGTTCAGGGCCAGAGTCCGGTCACCCGTCTCCCGCGTGTAGTCCTTCGAGAGGGGCGGCTTCATATCCTCCCACCACGCGGTGCTGGGACCGAGTGGTGTTGCGAAGACGTAGCCCACCGGCTCGCCTGCTTCCTCGGCGACAACTGCTTCCCAGCCGGGACGGGAGGCATAGCTGCTCAAGCGTTCGTCGAAGCGGTCGACGGCGTAGAAGGGCCGATCCAACAAGCCGAAGTCCCCACGTACCTCGACGTGAATATCAAGCAGGAGCTGACGCACCTTCTCCACGTCGGTCACATGGCGGAAACTGACGGAGCTGGTATCGGTCATGCGATCGCCGTCCTATGGTCGAGCCAATCGTGGGCTTCGCGGGTGTCTGATGCCATGGCATTCAGCCGGTGTGTGAAATCGCCCAGAATTTTGCGGACGCGTCCTTGCCGGGCCATCTCCGCAGGGACAGCTTGGGCGGTAGCTACCGCCGGTTCGATGTCGCCCTGACCAAGCTGCGCGAGGGCGAGATTGGCGTGGGTCAGGGCGCGGTTGCGCTCCAGATCGGGGCGCAGCCGGGTGAGGCAACGGTGAGCACGATGTTCCGCTTCCACCCACTGGCCAAGACTGAGGTACGCGAACGTGGCCAGGTTGTCGAGTTCAGCTTGGTCGAAGAAGCGCATCCATGCTGGCCTGCGGAGGGATTGATCGGCGCGGTCGAACGCTTCCTGCGCTTGGTCGAGCGTGCGTAAGGCAGCCTTCGCATCGCCGGAGTCGGCATGGTCAACCGCGAGACGCGCCAGCGCGAGCGAGGCGAACAAGGGATCCCGACGGGTGATCGCCGTGGCGCGTGAGACCTCGGAGGCGGCCATGGCGTCGGTGTGGCGACCAAGCTGGTAGTAGAGCGCACTGGCGTGCCCCCAGACTCTGAACTGCACGGCTGAATCGCCCGCCAGCCCTGACAGCGTCACGGCCTGATTCAGATGGTCCTGTGCGACGTCCAGGCGGCGGCCATCGATGGCGGCCCACATAGCGCTGGTCGCGAAGGCGGCGGCGACAGCGTACAGCTCAGATCGGATACGGCTTGAGGCGGCACCACTCTGTTGCAGGCTCAAGGTTTCCCGGGCGAGGGCGGCTGCGTGTCGCTCAAGGTCCAGCGTGCCGCCGTAGCGGTCGTCCATGGCCACCAAGGCGGCGAGCTTGCCGTTCAGACGGTCTACGTCGGCGGACCCCAAACGACGCGGACCGGCGGCGTTGGGTGCGGCCAAAGACGCGCCGGCGGCAGTCGCAGCCGTAAGGAAGGCACGTCGGTACAAGGGATCCTCCTCAGGAGAGGCAGGAATCGGGCCAGTTGGGTGGCCCCTCGGTTGGAACCCTAACTGGACGGGTGTGTGGCCGGTGACCCGTTCCAGGGCGATTCGCTGGCGCGCATGGGGCCAGGCGATTTCACCCGAGAGCCAGCGGAAGACGCCGCGTTCGGTGCATGTGCCGTACGAACCCGTGAATTCGGCGATCGCGGAATTGAGCCGCTCGGCGAGCTCGTTGGTGGTGACCTTGTGCTCGGCCATCCAGGCGGCAAGGGCATCATTGCGTGTTCGCGGCATAGCGGAACGTTAGATGATCTATCGTCCGATGTGATCCCCAAAAGCGTCAAAACGACAGGGCTCCGCCTGTGGGTCACTCGTGGATACGGCATGCACACACGGGACTCCTCTCGGTTACCTGGTTGTCCGCGGACGCGCTTCGCTCCATGCTCCGCTCTCCAGGAAGGACCGACCATGCCCGTGCAGCCCTCGAATGACACGCGCCCCGCCGCGACCGGCCGCCCTGCCTACAGCCAGTCCCTGCCGTGCGAGGCGGAGTCGGCGATACGGGCCCGGCGCCTGGTGCGTGCCGCGTGTACCGCATGGGGGCTGGCCGATCTCGCCGAGGCGGGAGCTCTGATCGTCTCCGAACTGGTCGCCAACGCCGTCGCCCACAGCGGCAGCCGCTGTCTTCGCGTCACCGTCTCCCGTCCGGGCCCGCGCCGGGTGCGGGTCGCCGTCATCGACAAGTCCCGCACGTACCCGGTGCGTCGGACGCCGAGCGCAGAGGACGAGAACGGGCGGGGGCTGGCGATTGTCGAGGCCATCAGCGCCCGTTGGGGCACGGACGGGCTGCCCTGGGGGAAACGCGTCTGGGCCGAGTTACGTACGCCCCACGAAGAGAAGTGATCCACCACCGTCAGGAGGCATCCGCATGTTCGCTCACTCCGACCGACTCCCCGCCGGGACACCCCTGCCCTCGGGAGCCATCAGTCCCGTCCCCTGGGGCTTACGACGCATGGCCCCCTATCCGGCCTTCGCCCCGGGATACGCTCGCGCGGAACTGGATCCGGTTACCCAGACGACCCGCTATTTCAACGCTCGCGGTCAGGCGATGGAGATGCCGGGCCATGGAACCAGCACCGGCACCAATCCCGCCACGAACACCGGCAACCCGTCGGACGGCGCCGGGCCGGGCGGTTCCGGCGGCGGCGACCAGGACACCGGGAACGACAGCGACCAGTGATCGACACACGCCCGGTACTGGTCGTCACCAATCTGGACGACCCCACGACCGACCTGGTGATCGAGGAACTGCACGGCAGGGGCGTCCCGGTCGTGCGCTTCGACTCCGGGGATTTCCCCTGCACGCTGTCGGTCGCGGCCACCGTCACACGAACCGGCATCGCCGGAACGCTGACCACACCTTCCAGGACAGCCGATCTCAGCCGCACACGGTCGCTGTACTACCGGAGGCCCTCCGGATTCGCCTTTCCGCATCTGGACGACCAGGCGGCACGCTTCGCCATTACCCAGGCCCGATACGGTTTGGGCGGCGTGCTGGCCGCCCTGCCCGGCTGCTGCTACGTCAACCATCCGCACCGCATCGGAGACGCCGAGTTCAAGCCTTCCGGCCTCGCTGCCGCCGCCGAAGCCGGTTTCCGTATCCCGCCAACGCTGATCACCAGTGCCCCGGACGCGGCTCGGGCGTTCATCAGGCGCCATGCGCCGGTGATCTACAAACCGTTGTCCACGCCGCTGTACCGCGTGGGGGGTGCGTCGTGCACGGTGGAGGTAGCCGAGGTCACGCCTGACGAGATCGAAGAGGGCGTGGCCGGTACCGCCCATCTGTTCCAGCAACGCGTGGACAAGGTGGCGGACGTCCGGGTGACGGTGATCGGCAGGCGGGTGTTCTGCGTCCGTATCTGCTCCGACCTGTTGGACTGGCGCACCGACTACAGCCGATTGACGTACGACGTCGTCCAGCCACCGGACGGGATCACCGAGGCGCTGTTCGGCTACCTCACCCACTTCGGGCTGGTCTTCGGAGCTTTTGACTTCGCGGTGGACCGGGACGGGCGATGGTGGTTTCTGGAATGCAATCCCTCCGGCCAGTGGGCATGGCTGGAACCGGAGACCGGGCTGCCGATGATGGCGGCGATGGCCGACCTGCTGGAGAGGGAGCCGCGATGAGGGACGACGAAAGGCTTCGGGCGCGGCTCGGCGAGCGTTTGAGGGAAGCAGGCTGTCTGTGCACCGCGCCATGGCGGGCGGCCGTGGAGGCCGTCCCACGTCATGAATTTCTGCGGGGCGGATTTTTCGAGCAGCTCCCAGGGACCTTACCGACCGCCTGGCGCCCCGTACTCCCGGATGGGGGCGGACGGTGGCTGGAACGCTGCTACGCCGATGAATCCCTGGTCACTCAGGTCGCGGGCACAGTGGTTCCCGGAGATATCCGGGGAGAGATCATGCGGGCCCCCACCTCGTCCAGCACGATGCCGAGCCTCGTCGTGAGGATGTTGGAAGAGCTACGGGTCGAGGACGGACACCGCGTCCTGGAGATTGGCACCGGTACCGGCTACTCGACCGCCTTACTGTGCCATCGGCTTGGCGATGGATCGGTGGTGTCGGTCGAGGTGGACCGCGAGGTGTCCGGGCGAGCTGCCGCTCCCCTGGGAGCCTGCGGCTACCAGCCGGAGCTGGTGGTCGGCGACGGTCTGGCCGGGCACCGGGACGGCGCTCCCTACGACCGGGTGATCGCCACTTGCGGGGTCCTGACCATGCCCGGGAGCTGGATCGACCAGACCAAGCCCGGCGGAATCGTGCTCGCCACAGTGGGCGGCTGGCTGTACGCCTCCGAACTGGCCCGGCTCTCCGTTCATGGCGACGGCACGGCCTCTGGCCGCTTCCTCGGTGGACAGATCTCGTTCATGCTGGCCCGCCCGCACCTGCCCCCGCCGCTTGGACTGCTCCCTGACCTCGGCAGCGGGGAGGAGCGGCGGACGACACTCGGCCCCAACCTGCTGACAGGGGACTGGACGGCCCGGTTCGTCGCCCAGCTGGCGGTCCCCCGCGCCCAGCACATCAGCATGACCATCGAGGGGCGGACGCAGCAGATCCTCATCGATGTGGAGGCCGGAGCCTGGGCGGTGCTGACGGAGGCCGACGGAGGCTGGACAGTCCGGCAGGGCGGGCCGGTCCGGCTCTGGGACGCTGTAGAGGCCCAGGTCGCACGCTGGCGCGCGGATGGCGCACCGGCGCTGGACCGGTTCGAGATCACCGTGACGCCGGACGAGGGGCAGGTCATCCGCTGGCCCGGCGGGCGGCGGTCGCGCGGCTGAGCCCGAAGGCGGTCGTCTCCGCTTCGCAAAGGGCCCCCGCGCGGATGGCTCGCGCGGGGGCCCGGCGGGGCTCGCGGTGGTCAGCCCGCCGGTTCCGGCTCGCGTCCCCGGTTCCGGCGCAGTGCGCGGGCGGCCATCGGGCCGGCCAGGGCGATCAGGGACAGACACAGGATCGCGGCGGAGAGCGGACGGGTGAAGAAGATCGTCCAGTCGCCCTCGCTGAAGGCCATCGCGCGGCGGAACTGGGTTTCCGCCATCGGGCCCAGTACGGCGCCCAGGATCAGTGGGGCGACGGGATAGCCGGTGCGGCGCATGCCGAAGCCCAGGAGGCCGAAGAGCACCGCGATGCCGAGGTCGACCGCGTTCTGGGACAGGGCGTACACCCCAAGGGCGGCGAAGACCAGGATGCCCGCGGTGAGCAGGGGGCGGGGCAAGCGGAGGAGCTTCACCCACAGCGGGATCAGCGGCAGGTTGAGCACGAGCAGCATCACATTGCCGATGTAGAGGCTGGCGATCAGCGTCCAGACCAGCGCCGACTGGGTCTCGAACAGCTGGGGGCCGGGCTGCACGTTGTACATCTGGAACGCGATCAGCAGCACACCGGCCGTCGCCGAGGTGGGGATGCCCAGCGTCAGCAGGGGCATCAGCACCCCGGAGAACGCGGCGTTGTTGGCGGCCTCGGGGCCGGCCACGCCCTCGATGGCGCCCTTGCCGAACTCCTTCTTGTGCCGGGACAGCCGCTTCTCCACGTTGTAGCTGAGGAACGTGGGGATCTCCGCGCCGCCCGCGGGCAGGGCGCCGATCGGCAGCCCGATCGCCGTACCCCGCAGCCACGGCTTCCAGGACCGCCGCCAGTCCTCCGGGCTCATCCCGATCCTGCTGCCCACCGGGAGCATCTGCTCCTCGGGCGCCCGTCGCATCCGGGCCGCGGTGTAGAACGCCTCCCCGATCGCGAAGAGGCCGACGGCGACGGCCACGATCTGCACGCCGTCGTACAGCTCCGGCACTCCGAAGGTGTAGCGCGCCTGGCCGGTCAGGCTGTCGATGCCGACGAGCCCGATGGCCAGGCCCAGGAACAGGCTGCACAGCCCGCGCGCGGGGGCGTCGGCCACGACTGCGGTGACCGTGGCGAAGGCGAGGACCATCACCGCGAAGTACTCCGCGGGCTGGATCTTCTCCGCGATCTGCGCCATGGCCGGGCCCGCGAAGGTGATTCCCACGGTGGAGATCGTGCCCGCCACGAACGAGCCGATGGCGGCCGTGGCGAGCGCGGCCCCGGCGCGCCCGGAGCGGGCCATCGGATGGCCCTCCAGGGTGGTGGGGACCGACGCCGTCTCTCCGGGCACGTTCAGCAGGATGGCCGTGGTGGAGCCGCCGTACATCCCGCCGTAGTAGATGCCCGCGAAGAGCACCAGCGCGCCGGTGGGGTCGAAGACGAAGGTGAGCGGGAGGAGCAGCGCCACCGTGGTGGCGGGGCCCAGGCCGGGCAGCACGCCGACCAGCGAGCCGAGCGTGCAGCCCGCGAACGCCAGCAGCAGGTGCAGGGGGCTGAACGCGCTGCCGAAACCGCCCATGAGGTCGTTGAGGACATCCATGGTCAGAACGCCAATCGGACGATGCCGGGCGGCAGGTGGATGCCCAGCAGACGGTCGAAGAGGAAGTACACGGCCAGCGCGAGCACCAGGCCGATCAGGGCGTCACGGAGGATCCGGCGGCTGCCGAGCACCCGCGCGACCAGCGTGAAGAGCACGGCGGTCGACTGCCAGTAGCCGCAGGGGGCGAGCGCGAACAGATAGCCGACCAGCAGCGCCAGCAGGGCCGCCACCGGGCGCCACTCGGTCAGCCGGGCCTCCTCGCGCGCCTGCTCGGCCAGCGCCGGGTCGCTGCCGCGGAACGCCTGGACGACGGCGACCGAAGCCGACACGCACAGCCCCACGCCGACCAGCAGGGGGAACGCCCGGGGGCCCACGTCCTGGTCGATGGCCCCCTCGGGGATGGCGAAGGCCCAGCCCAGCACGGCCACGCCCGCCGCGAGGAAGAGCAGCGCGGCTATCCGGGGGCTCCAGGGCCGCTCGTCGGGCGGGGCCGCCGCGCTGTCCGCGGCATCGTCCGCCGGGTTCGCCGTGGCGTCCCTCGTGCTCACCGCCTCGTCCCGCGCGCTCATGAGCCGAGTCCCACGGCCGTGAGCGCCTGGCCGACCTGGCGCTGCTGTTTGTCGATGAGGGCGCCGTACTTCTTCCCCGGCACCCACACGTCCTTCCAGTCGTTCTGCCGCAACGCCCGCTTCCAGCACGAAGTCCGGCGCATCCGGTCCACCACCCTCACGATCGCCCGCTGTTCGTCGTCGTTCAGCCCGGGCGGGGCCATGACCCCGCCGACGCTCACCACGGACTCGTCCCCGTAGCCGAGTGCGCCGAGGGTGGGAGCGTCGATGCCCTCGGGAGCCTTGTCGCCGCTGACCGCGAGGACCCGCAGCTTCCCGGCCTCGATCTGCGGCCGGAGCTCCGTCAGCGTGGAGATGCCGACCTTCGAGGCCCCGCTCAGCAGCAGATTGAGCACCTCCCCGCCGCCACCGGTGGGCACATACGTGACCTTGCGCGCCGAGACGCCCTCGGCCTTGGCCAGGCCGGCCACCATGATGTGATCCGGGCCGCCCAGCGAACCGCCCACCCAGGACGTCCGCTTGGGGTCCTTCCGCATGGCGGCCAGCACCGAGCGCAGGTCGTGGAAGGGAGAGCGGGCGGGCACCACGATCGCGGAGGTGCTGACCGTGAGCCCCGCCACGGGGGTGAGCTCGGACAGCTTCACGGGGGAGTGGTTCTGGATGGCGCCGCCGATCATGGTCACCGTGTCCATGGTCATCAGCTGGTACGGATCGCCTTCCCGTCCCGCCATCCGGGCGAGCCCGATGGTGCCGCCCGCGCCCGGGGCGTTGGTGACCGTGACGTCCTCGTCGATGATCTCGCAGCTGGTGAGCGCGGAGCCGATGCCGCGCGCCCGCGAGTCCCAGCCGCCGCCGACGCTCCCGGGAGCGAGGATCGAAAGCCCCCGGGACGGGTAGTCGGCGACGGCGCCCGAGTCGTCCAGCGAACCGATGGTGCACGCACTGCTCACCGTGGCCACGAGGGCGACCACCACTGCCAGACGAGGGCCGTTCCTGAGGAGAGGGGGCATTGGGGACGCTCCAGGCGAGGGAGGGGAAGCCGAAGTGGGCTGGAGCTTGCGCCTCCGTCGGCGGCCCGTACAAGACGATTGACTCGAAGGCGTCAATGGCCGACGCTGCCCGGATGCCCGTCGTGATCGAGCTGGGGTCCGCCCCGGAGCACCGCATCAGCACCCGTCTGTCCCCGCTCGCCGAGCTGTGCGCCTGTCTGCACGCGCTGGACGGGCCACGCCACCATCCGGCCAGCAGGCGCTGGGTGGGCGCGGTCCTTCAGGGCGCGGACGAGCGGCTGCTGGAGCGGGCCGGCGAGTGGGCGCCGCTGTGGGGCGCCTTCCGCGCCCGCTATCTGCTGCCCCTCACCCCGGGCCCGGAACGCGAGCTGGAGGAGGAGCTGGCGGAGATCGCGCGGCTGGACGAGGAGACGTTCACGACCATGACCGAGCAGGCGCTCGTCGGCAAGAACGGCCACGGCCCGGGGTCCGGGCACGGCCCGGGGTCTTTGCATGGTCCGGGTTCCGGCCATGGTCCGGGTTCTGGCCATGGCCTGAGTTCCGGTCATGGCTCGGGCGCCAGCCACGGGCCGGGGTCCGGGGCCCGGCGCGGTGGCCGCGCGCCGGAGCGCTTCCTGGCCCGGCTGCGGCAGCTCTCCGAGCGCCGGTTCGCCCTGGGGCTGCGGCTGCTGGCCGATCCGGCCGGTTTCCGGGACGGCCTCCTCGCCTTCCTGTCCGCCGTGGCCGAGGAGGTCTTCGAGGCGGAGTGGACGCGGCTGCGCCCCACCCTGGAGGCCGACGCCCGGGTCCGCTCCCATGAGCACTCCCGCTACGGGGCGGCGGTGCTGGCCGGATTCCCCACCGCCCGCATGGAGCAGGACCCGCCCCGGGTGGTCTTCGACAAGCTCTACAACGCGCGGGCCAGCCTCACCGACAGCCCCTGTCTGCTGGTGCCGTCGCTGCACATCAACCCGCATCTCGCGATCAAGCATTACCCCGGCTACCCGGTCGTGGTGCAGTACCCGGTACGCGACAGGGCGGGTGCGGAGCCGACCGCCCTGGACGTGGTGATGCGCGGGCTGCGGGCGCTGGACGAGCCACTGCGCATCCGGATGTGCCGGGCGCTGCTGCGGCAGTCGATGACGACGACGGAGCTGGCCACCCAGTTCGAGATGACACCGCCGCAGATGTCGCGGCATCTGCGCAAGCTGCGGGAGGCCGGAATGGTGCACACCCACCGGGAGGGGGCGCGGGTGCACTACCAGCTGGACGAGGCGGCGGTGCGCAATCTCGGCGTCGACCTGCTCTCCGCGCTGCACCGCTGAGACATACCGGCGGAGGCATGAGACGGAAGTATCGGCGGAGGTATTGACGCTCAGGCGGCAATCATCTTGAGCGCGCGCCGACCGTTGCGGATCGTGGCGGCACCCGCGACGGCAGAAGGAAGCGATACGTGACCACCCCCCGCGTCAAGACCACCAAGGCGTTCTACCGCACCGGCTCCACCACCTGGTTCGCCTCCCGGCACGACCAGCGGTTCTCGTACGGCCTGCACATCCCGTCCGTCCACGAGACCACCGACACCCCGCTGCCGCTCATGGTGATCCAGCACGGCACCGGGCGCACCGCGTCCCAGTACCGGGACGCGATGGCCGAGTTCTCCGAGCGGCACGGCTGTGTCGTGCTCACCCCGATGTTCCCGGCGGGCATCGACGACCCGGAGGACCTGCACAACTTCAAGTTCATCGAGTACCGCGGGATCCGCTACGACGAGCGGCTGCTCGAGATCGTGGCCGAGGCGGGGGAGCGGTTCCACATCGACACCGAGCGCTTTCTGCTCCAGGGCTTCTCGGGCGGCGGGCAGTTCGCGCACCGCTTCCTGTATCTGCACCCCGACCGGCTGTGCGGAGTGTCCATCGGCGCGCCCGGCCGGGTCACGCTGATCGACCCGGACCGCGAGTGGTGGCTGGGCACGAAGGGGTTCGAGCAGCGCTTCGGGGCCCCGCTGCGGCTGGACGACATCCGTAAGGTGCCCGTGCACATGGTGGTCGGGGCGGAGGACACCGAGACCTGGGAGATCAACAACCCCGGCGACTCCAACTGGATGGACGGCGCCGACGCCGTCGGCCACACCCGCGTGGAGCGCATCACCGCGCTGCGGGACAACTACACCGAGCTGGGCATCGACGTCACCCTCGACATCGTGCCCGGGGTCGGGCACCGGGGGATGGGGGTGCTGGACGCGGTCCGGCGCTTCGCGGAGCGGGTCCTTCCGCGCGTCGTCTGAGCCCTGTGGCCCTGTGGCCCTGTGGCCCTGTGGCCCTGTGGACCCATGGGCCTGTGGGCCCATGCGCCCACAGACATGGCTGTGCCCCCGGGCGGCGATACATCGGCCGCCACCCAGGGGCACAGGGGAATCAGAATCAGCGGAGCGCGTTCCTACGGGGCCGCCCGCTCCTTGGGGGCGGGGTCCGAGGAGGCGGCCGGGGCGGTGGAGCGGCCGGCGGTGAGGCGGTCCTTTACCAGGGCGAGGGCCACCACGAGCACGGCCACCAGCGCGGAGAGGATCACCTGCTCGCGCCCGTCCTTGTCGGTGAGCATATAGACCAAGACGAACGAGATCATCGCGATCGTCGCCCAGGTCAGATACGGGAAGAGCCACATCCGGACGATCAGCTTCTCGGGGTTCTCGCGCAGGATCATCCCGCGCATCCGCAGCTGGCTGAAGCAGATCACCAGCCATACGAAGAGCGCGACCGCGCCCGAGGAGTTCAGCAGGAAGGTGAAGACGGTGTCCGGCCACTGGTAGTTGAACCACACCGCGACGAAGCCGAAGACGACCGAGCCGAGGATCGCGGCCGCCGGCACACCGCGGGCGTTGGTGCGGGCGAAGGCGGCCGGGGCGTCGCCGCGCTGGCCGAGCGAGAAGGCCATGCGGGAGGCGGTGTAGAGGCCGGAGTTCAGACACGAGAGCACGGCGGTCAGCACGATCACGTTCATGATGTCACCGGCGTGCGGTATGCCGACCGAGTCGAGCGCCGCGACATAGCTGCCCTTGTCGGCGATCGCCTTGGAGTCCCAGGGCAGCAGGGTGACCACGACGAAGATCGAGCCCAGGTAGAAGACCGCGATACGCCAGATCACGCTGTTGGTGGCCTTGGTGACCGCCCGCTGCGGGTTCTCGGACTCACCGGCCGCGAGGGTGACGATCTCGCTGCCCATGAAGGAGAAGACCACGAGCAGCACACCGGTGAGGATGGCGCCCGGCCCGTTCGGCAGGAAGCCGCCGTGGTCGGTGAGGTGGGCCAGGCCCGCGCCCTCGTTGTTCGAATGCGGCAGCAGCCCGAACACCGCGAGCCCGCCGACCACGATGAACGCGGCGATCGCCACGACCTTGATCCCGGCGAACCAGAACTCGAACTCACCGTAGGAGCCGACCGAGACCAGGTTGGTCGCGGTGAGCACCACCATCACGATCAGGGCCCAGCCCCACTGCGGGACGGCCGGCCACCAGCCCTCCAGGATCTTGGCGCCGGCGGTGGCCTCGACCGCCAGCACCACGACCCAGAAGAACCAGTACAGCCAGCCGATGGAGAAACCGGCCCAGCGGCCGAGCGCCCGGTCGGCGTAGGCGGAGAAGGAGCCGGAGGTGGGATTGGCGGCGGACATCTCGCCGAGCATCCGCATGACGAAGACGACCATGAGGCCGACCAGCGCATACGAGACGAGAATGCCCGGGCCGGCCTTGGCGATGCCGGCGCTGGAGCCGACGAAGAGGCCGGCGCCGATCACGCCGCCGATCGCGATCATCGAAAGATGGCGGTTCTTGAGTCCCGCCTTGAGGCCGTCGGGTGAGCCCGGGTCGCCGGGGGGCCGCTGCTGCTCCGGCGTGGTCGCAGGTTGTGCGCTCATGTGCTCGATTCCTTTGCTCTCGCGTTACGAGCGACGCCAGTGAATCTCAGGAGGTCGGCCAGTTGAACCTTTGAATCCAGATTGTTACTTGAGGTTTTCATGAGGTTCTTTGGCATTACAGGGATTTATGCGATGCCTACCCTGGGCGGCGAGGGCCACACGGCCATGACACACTCGGTACATGCGCGTGTACCTCGGCTCCGACCATGCCGGTTTCGAACTCAAGAACCACCTCGTTGAGTGGCTCAAGGCGGCCGGCCATGAGCCCGTCGACTGCGGCCCGCACATCTACGACGCCCAGGACGACTACCCGCCGTTCTGCCTGCGCGCCGCGGAGCGGACCGCCGCCGACCCGCGGAGCCTCGGCATCGTCATCGGCGGATCCGGCAATGGTGAGCAGATCGCGGCGAACAAGGTCAAGGGGGTGCGCGCGGCGCTGGCCTGGAGCGAGGAGACCGCGGCCCTCGGCCGTGAGCACAACAACGCCAATGTCATCAGCGTCGGCGCCCGGATGCACACCCAGGACGAGGCCACCAAGTTTGTCGAGATTTTCCTGAACACCCCGTACTCGGGCGAGGAGCGGCACACCCGCCGTATCGAGATGCTCACGGGTTACGAGACCACCGGCGAGCTGCCGCCCATCCCGGCCCACCATCCGCAAGGCGACTGATGCCCGAAGGGCACACCATCCACCGGCTGGCCGCCGACCACCTCGAGACCTTCGGCGGCCGGCCCGTCCGGGCCACCAGCCCACAGGGGAAGTTCGCCGACGGCGCCGGACTGATCGACGGCCGGCGGCTGCACCACGCCGAGGCGCACGGCAAGCACCTCTTCCTGGACTTCGCGGCCACCGGCTGGATCCATGTCCACCTGGGGCTCTTCGGTACGTACGCCTTCGGCCCGGCCCCCGCCCCGCCGCCCACCGACACCGTCCGGCTGCGGCTGGCCAACCCCGAGGGATACGCGGATCTGCGCGGCCCGACCGCCTGTGCGCTGATCACCGACGGCGAGAAGCAGGTGATCCACGACCGGCTGGGCCCCGATCCGCTGCGCCCGGCGGACGACGGCGAGCGGGCCTGGGCCCGGATCTCCCGCAGCCGGGTCAGTGTGGCCGGGCTGCTCATGGACCAGAAGGTGATCTCCGGGGTCGGGAACGTCTACCGTGCCGAGGTGCTCTTCCGGCACGGGATCGACCCCTACCGGCCCGGCCGTGCGCTGACCCGCGCCGAATGGGACGCCATATGGGCCGATCTGGTGGCGCTGATGCGCGAGGGGGTGCGGAACAACCGGATCGATACGGTCCGCCCCGAGCACACCCCCGAGGCGATGGGCCGCCCGCCGCGCGTGGACGACCACGGCGGTGAGGTCTATGTCTACCGGCGCGCCGGACAGCCCTGCCACATCTGTGGTGGCGAGATCCGCGCCGCCGATCTCGCCGCCCGCAATCTCTTCTGGTGCCCTGACTGCCAGAGAGCCTGAGCTCTCAGAAGCCGTGGGGCAGCCACGGGGCGACCGGGGACGCGAACGCGGTCGTGGCCTCCGTAAGGGCGCCCTGACGGGCCTCCTGGACGCGCCCCGCACCCGCCAGCGCGGTCAGTGAGACGCCGCCGAGATACGCCGCTCCCAGGTCCCGCGCGCCCAGCCGGAGATCGGGGGCGTCGTCCGTGCGCTCGCAAGAGGCGCCCTTGGCGTCGCCGCTCAGCCGCCAGCGCCCCTCGTTCCAGGGGCAGAAGGGGTCCGTGACCTCCAGGACGGTCTCCACGGGCGTCGTGTACGTCCGCGCCTCGAGCGCGGCCCCCACGTCCACCAGGCGGACGAACAGCGAGTCGCGCAGCCTTACGGCGCACCGCCGGATGTCCGAGACCATGAGCTGCCAGGGATCGTCGACCGGGCGGGGGCCGGTCCGGATCACCGAGGTCAGGTCGAGGTCGAAGAGGAAGCGCCACAGCGCCGCGTAGGACGCCGGGTCCAGGGCCTCCAGGTCGCGCAGGACGACCGTGCCCTTCGGCCCGGCCAGATCCCAGTCGGGCTTGACCGCGAACCGCGCGTAGCCGCTGACCTCGCCGCCCGACTCGGCCAGCACACAGCGCAGCGGAGACGCCCCCTCGCGGTCGCCCGGCGGGTCCAGCAGCGGCATCCGCTCCCAGCCGGGGGCCCGCTCCAGCATGCCCGGCCGGGTGCGCACCCGCCGGGCGTAGACGGCCTCGCACGCCTCGACGGCGGACTCCAGGGGCACGGCGCGCAGCCGTACGTCGTCGGCGCCTTCGGGGGCGGTCAGCCGCACCCGGGCGGTGTCGATCTCGGCGTTGGCGTTCTGCGTGGCCGCGCCATAGCCGAACCGTCCGTAGATGTCCGGTTCCGACGCGGTCAGAACGGCCAGCGGCTCATCGCCCGCCGCGCGGATGTCGTCCAACTGCCGCCGCATCATGGCCCGGAGCACCCCGCGCCGCCGGTGCGTGGCCTGCACGCTCACCATCGTGACCCCGGCCGCCGGTACGACCCCGCCGCCCGGGACCGACAGCCGGAAGCTGAACAGCCCCGCCGTGCCGACGATGTCGGCGCCGTCCCAGGCGCCGATCGAGCGCTCGCATTCGGTCAACTCCCGCCAGAGCGCGGATTCCTCCGGCGCTTCGGGAACTCCTCCGAATCCGAGTACCAGTTTTCCGTACCAATCATCCCAAACCGATGGGTCGAGCACACGCAGCTCAGTCCTCATATTCCCATCCCTAGCAGCCGTTTCACGTACACGCGAACGAATTTCGCTTACGATTGCCCCCCTGGCTGGGTGGTTCAACGCGCCACGAATCGACGCGCGTCCGAACGGGTGGGTAGGGTCCCGATGCAATGACTGGCGGCGTGGACACTCCGTGGGCCCGGATGCGCAGAGTTCTGCACCGGGCTCGCACAGGCGTGCGCAAAGCCGGAGTGGACTACTTCCGGGGTGAGGGCTCCGACCGGCTCGCCCTGACCGCGCTGCTCCTCGGCGTCCCCGCCATCGCCGGAGGCACCATCGCCCAGCCCGACTGGTGCTCCCCGTCCGCCCTCGTCCTGCCCATCGTCGCGGGCGGGCTGCTGCTGCGCCCCGCCAGCCTGCTCGCCCTGTACGCGGCGGCCGCCACGGCACTGATCGTGGAGTCCGCCGTGCTCGGCCCGTACACCGAGGAGGACGCCTCCTCCCGGGTCACCCCCGGCACCATCCTGGTCGTCGCCGCCGTCGGCTTCTTCGGTCTGCTGATCGCCCAGTTCCGCAGCCGCGTCGGGGTGCCGTGGCGGCGCGGCGGCACCATGCTCTTCGACCTGCGCGAGCGCATCCGCGTCCAGAGCAAGCTGCCCAACCTGCCGCGCGGCTGGCACCGCGAGATGGCGCTGCGCCCGGCCGGCGGACAGTCCTTCTCCGGCGACTTCGTCGTGGCCGCCCGCACCGGCGGCGGCCGCACCCTCGAGGTCGTCCTCACCGACGTCTCCGGCAAGGGCATGGACGCCGCCTCGCGCGCCCTGCTGCTCTCCGGCGCCTTCGGCGGCCTCCTCGGCTCCCTGCCGCCGCACGGCTTCCTCCCGGCCGCCAACGGCTATCTCCTGCGTCAGGACTGGGACGAGGGCTTCGCGACCTCCATCCATCTCGTCCTCGACCTCGACAGCGGCGACTTCGAGCTCTTCTCCGCCGGACATCTGCCCGCGCTCCAGCTGAGCGCGGGCACCGGCAAGTGGGAGGAGAAGTCCGCCGACGGCCCGCTGCTCGGCGTCTACGACGGTGCTCAGTTCGACCCCACCAAGGGGACCTTGCGGCCCGGCGACGTCCTGATGCTCTTCACCGACGGCCTCGTGGAGACCGCCGACCGGGACATCAGCGAGGGCATCGACCGCCTCACCGGCGAGGCGGACCGCTATGTCGGCTCCGGCTTCCACGGCGCGGCCTGGCATCTGATCGAGACGGTCGCGAAGGACGTCAACGACGACCGCGTCCTGCTGCTGATCTGCCGCCAGTAAGGGCGACTCGCGGGCACCAGTAAGGGCGCTTCGTGCGCTTCGTGGCCGCCGGTAGGGGCGCCTCGCGGCCCACCTGCAGAGGCGCCTCGCGGCCAACCGGTAGGGGCGCCTCTCCGCAGTCGGTACGGCCGCCTTACGGCCGCGCCGGACTGCCCCGCGGCGCCTTGAGGCCCGACCGGCCCGCCCGGCGGGGGTTAGCCCCACCCCGGATACGCCGGTGGCCGTCATGGCTGCCGAGGGGCCGTGATCCGTACGTTCGAGGGGAATCGGGCGAACTCCTCGGAAGGGTCACCACCATGGGGCTGCGCAAGCGGCGACAGACACCGTCGGCACCGGCGCCGCACCACGCCCATGCCATCGAACTCCACGGCGTCCAGCGCCGCTACGGCCGGGGCCGCACCGCCGTCCACGCCCTGCGCGGCATCGACCTGGCCCTTCCGCACGGCAGCTTCACCGCCGTCATGGGCCCCTCCGGCTGCGGCAAATCGACATTCCTGCAGTGCGCCGCCGGGCTCGACCGGCCGACCGCCGGGACCGTCAAACTCGGCGGCACCGAAATCACGGGAATGAGTGAGAACAAGCTCACCGCGTTGCGCCGCGCCCGCCTCGGGTTCGTCTTCCAGTCCTTCAACCTCCTCCCCTCCCTGACCGTTGAGCAGAACGTGCTGCTCCCCATGCGGCTCGCGGGCGCCCGCCCCGACCGCCACCGGGCCCATGAGGTGCTCGCCGAAGTCGGCCTGGGGGACCAGGCCAGGCGGCGGCCCGGTGAGCTCTCCGGCGGCCAGCAGCAGCGGGTGGCCATCGCCCGCGCCCTCGTGACCCGCCCCGACGTGGTCTTCGCCGATGAGCCGACCGGCGCCCTGGACACCAACACCGCCGCCGAGGTGCTCACCCTCCTGCGGCAGGCCGTCGACACGCTGGGCGCGACCGTCGTGATGGTCACCCACGACCCCGTCGCCGCGAGCTACGCCGACCGCGTGCTGTTCCTCGCCGACGGCGCGATCGCCGACCGGCTTCTCCGCTCCCCGGCGCACGAGATCGCCGAGCGGATGACCCGCCTCACCGCCCGCACCCCGGCCCTCGCGGGCGCCCGGTCCGCGGAGGGGGCCCGATGAGGCCGCTCACCAACGGACTGGCCCGCGCCGCCGTCCGTTTCAAGCCGTCCGCCTTCGCGGGCACCTTCGTGGCCCTGGCCATGGCCGCGGCGATCGTCTCCGCGTGCGGCATCCTGCTGGAGACCGGGCTACGGGCCTCCGTACCGCCGCAGCGCTACGCGAGCGCCCCGGTTGTGATCGCCGCCGACCAGCGGGTGCACTACGTCATCGGCCACGGCGACGGCCGCTCGGACGAATCCGAGCAGGTGCCCGACCGGGCCCGGCTCGGCGCCTCCCTGGTGGCCACCGCCGCCCGCACCCCCGGGGCCGCCGCCGCGGCCCCGGACGTGACCTTCCCCCTGCGCACCGCCCACGGGGCGCTCACCGGCCACGGCTGGGGCTCGGCGCCCTTCACGGGGGTGGCGCTCGCCTCGGGGGCCGCGCCCCGCGAGGACGAGGCCGTGCTCAGCCCCGGGGCCGCCCGTGCGGCGGGGACCGGCGTCGGTGGCCGGATCACGGTGACCGCGCCGGACGGCCGCCACACCTTCCGGGTCTCCGGTGTGACCCGTAAGGCGGGCGGCGCCGACGGTGACGGCCTTACGGCGTGGTTCACCGACCGCCGGGCCGGTGTGCTGAGCGGCCACCCCACCACCGTGGACGCGGTCCTCGTCCGCCCGGGCACCGGCATCGGCGCCGACCGGCTGGCCGGACACCTGGAGCGGACCGTGAAGGGCGCGGCGCACTCCCCTCGTGTGCACACCGGCGGCGGGCGCGGCGCCATCGAGGAGCCCTCACTCGCGAACGCCAAGGAGATGCTCATCGCGCTCGGCGGCTCCTTCGGCGGCATCGCGACCGCCGTGGCCGTCTTCACCACCGCGGGCACCGTCGCCCTCTCCGTCGGCCAGCGCGGCCGCGAGATGGCCCTGCTGCGGGCTATCGGCGCCACCCCGCGCCAGATCCGCCGCTCGGTCGCGGCCGAGGCGCTGCTGGTCGCCCCGCTCGCGGGCGCGGTCGGCCTGCTGCCCGGATGCGCGCTCGCCCGCTGGTGGTTCGGGCAGCTCGAGGAGAAGGGCGCCATCCCCGGCCCCGTGGAGCTCGCCATCTCCTGGATCCCGCTCCTCGTCGCCGTCGGCGCGGGCCTCCTCACCTCGCTCCTGGCGGGCCTGATGGCCGCCCGCCGCCCCGCGCGGATCCCGCCGGGGCGGGCGCTCGGCGAGGCGGCCGTGGAGCGGCTGCGGCCCGGTGTGATCCGTACGGTCCTCGGCGTCGCGGCCCTGGTCGGCGGCATCATCATGACCGGCATCGCCGCCTCCGCCTCCGGCGACGACGCGGCCAACGCCGCCCTCGGGGTCGTGATGCTCTTCATGCTCGCCGTGGCGCTGCTCGGCCCGGTCATCGCCCGCCTGTGCGCCTGGCTGATCGGCCTGCCGCTGCGCGCCGGACCGGCGCCGGCCCATCTGGCCTCGGCCAACAGCCGGGCCAACGCCCGCCGCCTGGCCTCGGCGATCACCCCGATCGTGCTGGCCATGGCCTTCGCCTCGACCCTCGTCTTCATGCACACCAGCGAGGACCACGCGGGCGCCCGCCAGCGGCGGGCGGGCATCGTGGCCGACCAGGTGATCTCCGCCCCGGAGGGGCTGCCGTCCGGTACGGCGGCCCGCGCCGCTTCCGTACGGGGCGTGGCCGCCTCTGTGGGGCTGCTGCGCACCGGGGTGCTGGTCCCGGTGGGCTCGGGCGACGGCCGCTGGCTGCGGACCGCGTCGGCGCAGGGTGTCTCCGGGAGCGGCCGCGACCTGGCGGCCGTACAGGACCTCGACGTCCGTAAGGGGCGCCTGGACGCCCTGGGACCGGGCCGGGTGGCCGTGGACGGGCTGCTGGCGAAGGCGGCCCATGCCCGGGTCGGCCACCGGCTCGCCCTCCACCTCCCGGACGGTACGACGATCTCGCCCACCGTGGTCGCGATCTACGGGCGCGGGCTGGGGATCGCCGAGCTCACCCTCCCCCGTACGGCGCTGTCCGGCCATGTGACGTCGTCGTTCGACAGCGATGTGCTGGTGCGGGACGCCCAGGGCGCCGACCGTAAGGCCGTCGCCGCCGCGCTCGGCAGGCGGCTCGGCGAGGACGTCACCGACCGGGACGGCTATGCGGCGGCCCAGGACGAGGAGCGGAAGCTGAACGCCTGGGCCAACACCGTCATGGCGGGCGTCCTCGGCGGCTTCGCGGCCGTCGCCGCCGTCAACACTCTGGTGATGACCGTGCTGGACCGCCGCCGCGAGCTGGGCATGCTGCGGCTGATCGGCTCCACCCGGCGGCAGGTGCTCGGGATGGTGCGCTGGGAGGCGCTGCTGGTGGCCACGGCGGGCATCGGCCTGGGCACCGCGATCGCCCTGGCCACGCTCGTGCCGATGATGCGCGGCCTGACCGGCGAGGACCCGTACGTCCCGCCGCTGACCTACGCGGGCTTCGCGGGTACCGCCGTGGCACTGGGCCTGGCGGCGACGGCGCTCCCGGCCCGGGCGGCACTGCGCCGCACGACGCCGAAGCCGTGAGCCGTAAGCCTTGAGCCGTGGATGAGCCGTGGATGAGCCGAGAAAGGGCTGGCCCGTGGGGATCCGCGGTCCAGCCCTTCGCGTCGTGGCGGCCGTTGGCGCGCTAGCCCGTCGTCGTACGGCTGCGGGCCTGTTCGGCGGGGTCCTTACGGAAGGCCCAGGCCATCTTCGGCTCCATGGCGAAGCGGAAGGCGCGCTGGACGGGAGGCGTGCACAGCACGGTGACCACGGTGGCGGCGATGATCGTGACCGCGATCTCTCCCAGCGGCTGGTGCAGCCACTCGTACTTGTCGAACCAGCCCCAGAACCGGGAGCCCTTGGCCAGGAAGCCGTGCAGCAGATAGCCGTACAGCGTCCCGGCGCCCAGCACCGTGAACCACATGTGGCGCCGCGGCACCCAGGCGAAGAAGCAGCTGACGAGCACGACCGAGCAGCCGAAGAGGGCGAGCGTCATCACCGGGCCGGTCCACGGCGGCGCACCCAGCTCCTGGACGCTGTCGCGGTGGTAGAACCACGCCGAGCTCATCCGCGGGGCCGCCCAGTAGGCGAACACGAAGGCACACGCGAAGATCGGCACCGACGCGATCCGCACCGAGCGGCGGCGGATCATCTGGAAGTGCTCGGGCTTCATGCACAGGCCGAGGATGAAGAACGGCAGGAACTGCAGCAGCCGCTGCATGTCCAGGTCGTCGCCGATGTCGGGCGAGACCGCCGCGAGCGTGGCGACGGCGAGCGCGAGCGGGATCGGCCAGCGCACCAGCTTCCAGATCGGAGTGGTCAGCCGCCATACGAACAGCGAGACCAGGAACCAGGTGAGGTACCAGGGGTCCAGCAGGCTGAAGTCGTACGTCGGGTCGTCGTCCGCCCAGCGCTTGAACAGCGTGTACGCGACCTCGAAGAGCACATAGGGCACCGCGATGCCGGTGATCAGGCGCTTGAGCCGGTCCGGCCGCATGTCGAAGCTGCGCGAGAAGTAGCCGGAGATCACGATGAAGGCCGGCATGTGGAAGGTGTACACGACCATGTACAGCGCTTCCGCGGTGCGGCTGGTGTCGGTGAGCGGCTCCCAGGAGTGGGCCATCGCGACCAGCACGATCGCGAGGTACTTCGCGTTGTCGAAGAACGCGTCCCGCTGTTTGGGCTGCTGCCCGGCGGGGGAGGCGGCGGGCGGGGTGGTCGCCTGCTGCCCTGGTTCTTCGGCCCGCGGCGAGGGGGGAGTGGGCGCCGCCTCCTGGGGGAGCGGGGTCCGCTGATAACCGTGCGGGCGCAGGGAGTTGGTCACAGGCCCTCCCACCAGGAACTGGGGGAGACCACCCGGGACCTCACTGCGCGTGGGGGAGTCATGGCAGCGTGAAACATCTGAGGCACGATAGCGCCGAAACCTGTATTGCGTAAAACCTCGTTCAGTTTGCTTTCCGTTCATAGTCTTCACGCCGCGGCCGATAGTCGACCCCGGTATGTCGACCGAGGAGTCGACAAAGCGATGCGATCATTCGATATCCGGGCGCAGACTGTCCGTTCTGATGGCTTTCATCCCACTTAATTGGGGCATATGCCCCGCAGGAGGCTCTGGCGGAATGTCTGATTCATTGATGTTTTGTCACCCTGCCGAGTGACCGCCGAGTGAATTCCGAATTCCCGCCCGAGGTCATCCCGGGGTGATCGGAATTTATCGGTCGGGCGGCTCGCCGAGTTGTGGGGAGTGTCACCCGTAACCCTTTGAATGAACGCTTACCGGACGGGTACCGGAGGGGTGGGCACCGTGTGCACATGTGACCGTTTATCGCTCCACCCCACTGCTGAGCGGCGGGAGTTGATGGCACGATGGTGGCTGCGGGGGTGTGCGGGGTCGCGTGCTTCCGGGGCCTGTGAGACGTGTGCGACCGAGGGTGGGATGTTGTGGCCATTTCCCTGTCATTGGTACTGCTGGTGGGCATCATCCTGGTGTTCATGATCCGCAATGGCCGGCTCAAGTGGGGACCGGCCCTGGTCGCGATCCTCTTCGGGTTCCTGCTCGCCTCGTCCAATATCGCCCCGGACATCCAGAAGTTCCTCGACTCGGCCGCCGAGGCCATCGCCGACATCAACCCCTGATCGCCGACCCCTGGCATCGACTCACGAGGCATCCGCCCCCGCGTCCCGGGGAGCGGATGCCTCGGCGCGCGAGTGTGCGCAAATGCGAACGGCCCGGCTCGGGGCACTCCCCGGGCCGGGCCGAAAGCTATGGAGCGGGCGACGGGAATCGAACCCGCGTAGCCAGTTTGGAAGACTGGGGCTCTACCATTGAGCTACGCCCGCACACGCCGCGTACACGGATGCACCGGTCTCCCGGACACCCCCGCCCAGGCATGATCGCCCGGATCGCGGCACGGCATGCATCGTAGCGGTTCCCGACCGTTCCCCGCACACCCTTGCCCACCAGTCGAATAACCGGCAGCCGGGGCGTCCGCGGGCATGTACCCTACGTGTCGCACCGACGGGGTGTGGCGCAGCTTGGTAGCGCGTCCGCTTTGGGAGCGGAAGGTCGTCGGTTCGAATCCGGCCACCCCGACCATCCACAGGCGTCAAGATCGCGTTGTGGGGCCCGTCATGCTTGCGGTTACTATGCAAGCTGCGTGTCTGTGTCTTTTTAACCGGACGCGAATCCGCTGCGACGCGACAGCGCACCGCAGCTGAACACCACACGTCAGCCCCCAAGGAGACCGAAACCGTGAAGAGCGCCGTGGAGAACCTGAACCCGACCCGGGTTCGGCTCACTGTCGAGGTGCCCTTCGAGGAGCTCAAGCCCAGCCTCGACGCGGCGTACAAGAAGATCAACCAGCAGGTCACGGTGCCTGGGTTCCGTAAGGGCAAGATCCCGGCCCGCATCATCGACCAGCGGTTCGGTCGTGGCGCCGTGCTGGAAGAGGCCGTCAACGAGGCGCTCCCGAAGTTCTACACCGACGCGGTCAATGAGGGTGAGCTGAACCCGCTCGGCCAGCCCGAGGTCGACATCACCGAGCTCAAGGACAACGAGCTGCTGACCTTCACCGCCGAGGTGGACATCCGCCCGGCGATCGAGATCCCGGACTACTCCGGCATCGAGGTCACCGTCGACTCCGTCGAGGTCTCGGACGAGGACCTCGACAAGTCCGTCGAGCAGCTGCGGGAGCGCTTCGCCACCACCAGCCCGGTGGAGCGCGCCGCCGCCGAGGGCGACATCGTCGTGATCGACCTCGAGGCCAAGGTCGACGGCGAGGTCCTGGAGGACGGCGTCGCCACCGGCGTCACCTACACCATCGGCTCGGGCGAGCTGCTGGACGGCATCGACGAGGCCGTGACCGGCCTGGAGGCGGGCGGCGAGGCCACCTTCACCTCCGAGCTCAAGGGCGGCTCCGCCCAGGGCAAGGAGGCCGCGGTCTCGGTCAAGGTCTCCGAGGTCAAGGCCCGTGAGCTGCCCGAGCTCGACGATGACTTCGCCCAGCTGGCCAGCGAGTTCGACACCCTCGAGGAGCTGCGCGGCGACAGCCGTAAGCGCCTGGAGCGGTCGAAGAAGTTCGAGCAGGCCACCCAGGCCCAGGAGAAGGTGCTGGACGCCCTGCTGGAGCTGGTCGAGGTGCCGATCCCGGAGAAGCTCCTCCAGGAGGAGATCAACACCCGTAAGCACAACCTCGAGCACCACCAGCTCGCCCAGATGGGCATGAACCTCGACTCGTACCTGCAGATGCAGGAGAAGACCGCCGAGGAGTTCGACGCCGAGCTCAAGGAGCAGGCCGAGAAGGGCATCCGGACCCAGTTCGTCCTCGACGAGCTGGTCAACAAGGAGCAGCTGTCCGTCGGCCAGGAGGAGCTCACCGAGCACCTCATGCGCCGTGCGCAGTCCTCCGGCATGAGCCCGGACCAGTTCGCCCAAGCCGTCGTCGAGGGCGGCCAGGTGCCGATGCTCGTCGGCGAGGTCGCCCGCGGCAAGGCGCTGGCCGTGGTGGTCGAGGCCGCCAAGGTCGTCGACGACAAGGGCGAGACCGTCGACCTGGACGACGAGGAGGACGAGACCGGCGAGACGGTCGAGGCCACCTCCGAGACCGCCGAGGAGCCCGCCGCGGCCGAGGCGGAGGCCGCCGAGGCGCCCGCGGAGGCCGAGGAGAAGCAGGACAAGACCGAGAGCTGATCCCGGTCCGCTCCACAGCCCGTACGAACGGGCCCGAACGTCTGCACGCGTCCGGGCCCGTTCGTGTTCCGCGACGCCGGTCCGGCGCCGGGACATGCGCTCAGAGCGAACAGTTCCTGATGCGGGATGGCGCCCGCCGACCAGCGCGTTAGGGTCCGTAGATACGAGGGCAGGGGAGTCTCGCGAGCCCGCCGGCAGATCGGCGGCCAGGCCCCACACCCCAGAAGAAGACGCTGAGACGGCCAGTTAGCCGTCAGAGACGAGCAGGTGGATACGTGACGAATACGATGCCTTCCGCCGCCGGCGAGCCGACCGTCGGTGGCCTCGGCGACCAGGTCTACAACCGGCTGCTCGGTGAGCGGATCATCTTCCTCGGCCAGCCGGTCGACGACGACATCGCCAACAAGATCACGGCTCAGCTGCTCCTGCTCGCCGCCGATCCGGAAAAGGACATTTACCTCTACATCAACTCCCCGGGCGGCTCGATCTCGGCGGGCATGGCGATCTACGACACCATGCAGTACATCCAGAACGACGTGGTCACCATCGCCATGGGCCTCGCCGCTTCGATGGGCCAGTTCCTGCTGAGCGCGGGCACCCCGGGCAAGCGCTTCGCACTCCCCAACGCCGAGATCCTGATCCACCAGCCCTCCGCGGGTCTGGCCGGTTCCGCCTCGGACATCAAGATCCATGCCGAGCGGCTGCTGCACACCAAGAAGCGCATGGCCGAGCTGACCGCCTTCCACACCGGTCAGACGGTTGAGCAGATCGTCCGTGACTCCGACCGCGACCGCTGGTTCTCCGCCGATGAGGCCAAGGCGTACGGCCTGGTCGACGACGTCATGACGTCCGCCTCCAGCGTTCCGGGCGGGGGCGGCACCGGGGCCTGAGTCCCGCCGTCCCGTAGCCGACCTCCAGCCCTCAGATCGCCACAGGATGGTGAAGACCCAGATGACCAACTTCCCCGGCAGCGGCCTGTACACCGGCCCGATGGCCGAATCCCGCTATGTCGTTCCGCGTTTTGTCGAGCGCACCTCCCAGGGCATCCGCGAGTACGACCCGTACGCCAAGCTCTTCGAAGAGCGCGTGATCTTCCTGGGCGTCCAGATCGACGACGCCTCGGCCAACGACGTCATGGCGCAGCTGCTGTGCCTGGAGTCGATGGACCCGGACCGTGACATTTCGGTCTACATCAACTCTCCCGGTGGCTCGTTCACCGCGCTGACCGCCATTTACGACACGATGCAGTTCGTCAAGCCCGATATCCAGACGGTGTGCATGGGTCAGGCGGCGTCCGCCGCGGCCGTGCTGCTCGCCGCCGGTACGCCGGGCAAGCGGATGGCCCTGCCCAATGCCCGGATCCTGATCCACCAGCCGTACAGTGAGACCGGGCGCGGCCAGGTCTCCGACCTGGAGATCGCGGCCAACGAGATCCTCCGGATGCGCTCGCAGCTCGAGGAGATGCTGGCCAAGCACTCCACGACGCCCATCGAGAAGATCCGCGACGACATCGAGCGGGACAAGATCCTCACGGCCGAGGAGTCCCTGGCGTACGGTCTTGTCGACCAGATCGTCTCCACCCGTAAGACCTCGGTCGGTCTCGGCTGAATCTTCGGTGGAAACACCCCCCTTGGACCGAGTAGGTCCAAGGGGGGCCCGAACCGGGGGCCCGGCAAGGTACCGTCGTAGAGGGCTGGGGGCCCGGCCCATCGGGAAAGAAGCAGAAAGCGCAGCGCAAGCACCCGGTTCCGCGCAGCAAAGCGGATCCAAGGCGAAGGGGAAGCACCTCGTGGCACGCATCGGTGACGGCGGCGACCTGCTCAAGTGCTCGTTCTGCGGGAAGAGCCAGAAGCAGGTGAAGAAGCTCATCGCGGGCCCGGGCGTGTACATCTGCGATGAATGCATCGATCTCTGCAACGAGATCATCGAGGAGGAGCTCGCCGAGACCTCCGAAGTGCGCTGGGAGGAACTCCCCAAGCCGCGCGAGATCTATGAATTCCTCGAGGGCTATGTGGTCGGCCAGGAGGCCGCCAAGAAGGCCCTCTCGGTCGCCGTCTACAACCACTACAAGCGGGTCCAGGCGGGCGAGAACGGCGGCCACAACCGCGACGACGGCATCGAGTTGGCCAAGTCCAACATCCTGCTGCTCGGCCCCACCGGCTCCGGCAAGACCCTGCTCGCGCAGACCCTCGCCCGGATGCTCAACGTCCCCTTCGCCATCGCCGACGCCACCGCGCTCACCGAGGCGGGCTATGTCGGCGAGGACGTGGAGAACATCCTCCTGAAGCTGATCCAGGCCGCCGACTACGACGTCAAGAAGGCCGAGACGGGCATCATCTACATCGACGAGATCGACAAGGTGGCCCGCAAGAGCGAGAACCCCTCGATCACCCGCGATGTGTCCGGCGAGGGCGTTCAGCAGGCGCTGCTGAAGATCCTGGAAGGGACCACGGCGTCGGTGCCGCCGCAGGGCGGCCGGAAACACCCGCACCAGGAGTTCATCCAGATCGACACCACGAATGTGCTGTTCATCGTGGGCGGTGCCTTTGCCGGTCTGGAGAAGATCATCGAGGCGCGGGCGGGCGCCAAGGGCATCGGATTCGGCGCCACGATCCGCTCCAAGCGCGAGATCGAGGCGAGCGACCAGTTCCAGGAGGTCATGCCCGAGGACCTGGTGAAGTTCGGAATGATCCCGGAATTCATCGGCCGTCTCCCGGTCATCACCTCCGTCCACAACCTCGACCGCGAGGCGCTGCTGCAGATCCTCGTCGAGCCGCGGAACGCCCTGGTGAAGCAGTACCAGCGGCTGTTCGAACTCGACGGGGTGGAGCTGGACTTCGACCGCCCGGCCCTGGAGGCCATCGCCGACCAGGCGATCCTGCGCGGCACCGGGGCCCGGGGCCTGCGCGCGATCATCGAGGAGGTGCTGATGTCGGCGATGTACGAGGTGCCGTCCCGCAAGGATGTGGCCCGCGTCGTCATCACCGAGGACGTCGTGCACTCCAATGTGAACCCCACGCTGGTGCCCCGCACCCGCGGCACCGAGCCGGGCGAGCGGCACGAGAAGAGCGCGTAGCCGCACCCGAACGCGCGGCCGCCCCGCTGAGGGCGTACGAAGAGGGCCCCGGTCTCCCGGGGCCCTCTTCGTGTCGTACGCGCCCTGTGGCCGCTTTACGGGCGGTTCAGGCGGGCTTGCGGGTGTCCTGGTAGATGCCCGCGGTCACCTTGGCGAAGGACTCCATGTCGGCGTCGGACACCGAGGTGTTCTCCGCGTTGACGTCGAGCACCATCGCCGCGTCCGTCTCCTCGGCCCAGACGCAGGCCGGGGCGTAGATCCGGTCGTAGAGCTTGACCACCTCGCACTCCACCGACGGGCCGTCAGCGCCCTTCGGCTGGAACCGCTTGCGCTTCCGCTCCACCGTGGGCGAGCCGTCGCCGCCCGCGAAGCCCTTGAACATCTCGTCGCGGACCGTGTCCGGGTCGCTGATGTCGCCGTACATCCCGGAGAAGGCGAGCCCCGAATTGTCGTCGTCCGACCGCTTGTACTGGGCCAGGACCGAGGTCGCGCCCTCGGGCATGCCGCCCTGCACGCTGGTGCCCTCGTTGTCGAGGTCGTCCGTGCCCTTGTCCAGCGTGTAGCTGCCGTCGGCGAGCGTCTTGGGGGTGACCAGCTTCATCGCCTTCGGGTCGTCGTCGCCACCGGTCAGCACCACGGCGCCGGTGACGATCGCGCCCGCCACCACGAGCCCGGCCACCGTCACCGCGATGATCTTGGTGCGGTTGCCGCCCCCGCCGGCCGCGGGCGGCGCGGGGTAGGGCGGCTGGCCGTAGGGACCCGCCTGCTGCGGGTAGCCGTAGCCCTGCGGGGGCTGCGCCTGCGGATAGCCGTACCCCGGCGCCTGCGCGTACGGGTTGGGCTCCGCGGGCTGCTGCTGCCCCCCGCCGTACGGATTGGGCTGGGTGCCCCCGTACGGGCTGGGCCCGCCGCCGTAGGGCCCCGGCGGCGGTGGCTGGTTGTGGCTCATGGCTGTGGGGGTCCCCCTCCGGATCGGCTGTGGCCTGTGAACTGCGCGGCCCGCTCGGCTACTTGATCTCCACGCGCGCGTCGTTGCGGACCTTCGCGGTGATCTCACCGGCCTCGTCGAGCGACATGCTCTTGCCGGACAGCGCCGCGGCCGCGTCGGAGACGACCACATAGGCCACCGTGCTGTTGTCGCCCCACATGCAGATCGGGATCGAGAAGCCCTTGGTGGGTATGCCGCTGGAGCCGGAGTCCCCGGTCGGGGTGAACTTGGTGTTCTGGCACTTCATCACGGCGTTCTCGAAGCCGCTGGGCGTCACCGACTCCGGGCTGCCCACGAGCTCGGCCTTCATCCCGCCACTGGTGGAGGGGTCCTTCTCGGCCTCTTGCGCGATCTTCGAGAAGGCGCCGTCGACGACCGCCTCGGGGTCCTTCACCTCGCCCCAGACGCCATTGAGCTGCAGCTGCTTGGCGCTCATGCCCTCGCCGGACTTGTACTCCGCGCTCTCGGTCTTGGGGTCGGTGACGCCGAACTTCTTGAAGTCGTCCGCGTCCGAGGAGGTGAGCCCGCCCCCGCCGGAGGAGCTCTTGGTGTAGTCGCCGGCCACCGTCGCGGGGGTGGTGAGCTTGTACCGCTTGCCGTCGTCGGCGACCTTACCGCCGCCACCGCTGTCGTCTCCGCCCTTGAACACCAGGACACCGCCGACGACCGCGGCCACCACGACCACCGCGCCGATCGCGATCGCCAGGCCCTTCTTGTTGCCGCCGCCCTGGCCCGGTCCCGGCTGGTACGGGCCCGGCATGCCCGGCTGGCCGTACGGCTGCTGCTGCTGGGCGTACGGGTTCGGCTGCTGGCCGTAGGGGCCCGGCTGGCCCTGCGGCGGCTGCCCGGGGTAGCCGTAGCCCTGCTGGGGCGGCTGCTGCGGCTGTCCGTAGGGACCCGGCTGACCCGGCTGCTGCGGGTAGCCGTAGCCGGGCTGGCCGGCCGCTCCACCCTGTCCGTAGGGACCCGGCTGTTGGGGCTGCTGGCCGTAAGGGCCCGGCTGGTTGTAGCTCATCTGTATCCCTCGTTAGAAATCGTGCTGTTGTGTCGCTCCGCGCCGGCCGCGCTAGCCGTCGATCCCGACGCGCGCGTCCTTGCGCACCTTGGCCGTGATGCCGGCGGCGTCCTCAAGGGACATGCCACCACCGAGCACCGCCGCCGCCGGATCCGCCATGACCGTGACGCCCAGGGTGTCCTTGTCGCCCCAGACGCACGCGGGGGCCTCCATGGATCCCTGATCCGAGGTGAACTTCATGGACTGGCACTTCAGGACGTCCCCGTCGAAACCGTCCGGCGAGAACGTCCGGGGGCTGCCCTTGGCCTGCGCGGTGCCGTTGTCCTGCAGCGTCTTGACGATGACCGCCAGTGCGAGGTCCGCGCCCCGCTCCGGGTCGGTCACCTCGCCCCAGACGCCGGTGAACTTCAGCATCTCCTTACCGGAGGTCTGGTAGTCGGCCGCCACCAGATGCGGGTCCTTGACGACCGGCACCTGCTGGAGGTCCTTCCGGCCCGCCGCGGACAGATCGCTGTCGTCCGTGCCCGAGCCCTGGCGCTCGTAGTCCGAGGCCACGGTCTCGGGCGTGGTCAGCTTGTACGGGCCGTCGCTGCCGCCGCCGAACAGCGCGAACGCCCCCACCCCCAGCGCCGCCACGACCACCACGGCGCCGATCGCGAGACCCACCTTCCTGCCCTTACCGTTGCCACCGGCCGCCGGCCCCGGGGGCGGCGGGGCCTGGGGCCCGCCGTAGTAGCCCGGACCCTGCTGGGGCGCGGGGCCCTGCTGGGGCGGCTGCGGCGGCTGACCGTAAGGGTTCGCGGGCTGAGGATGGCCATAGCCGCCGCCGGACCCGCCGTACGGGCCCGGCTGGCCGTAGCCGCCCTGCGGCGGCTGTCCGTAGCCCGGCGTCTGCGCGTACGGATTGGGCACGGGAGGCTGACCGGCGCCGTACGGCCCTGGCTGGCCCCCATAGGGGCCGGGCTGCGGCGGCGGCTGCTGATGGCTCATGTGCCTCTCCTTATGCGCATGACAGGTACCAAACATCCTTCCCGACGGCCCTGAGCGCCTCGGCGCCGGGGCCACAACGGGTTCGTAACGGAAGGCCGCCGCCCTTTAGACTGCGGGCGTGACCGAGAACTCTTCGCAGCGCCCCACGAGCGGGCCGAACAGCCACCCCGAACTGCCGACCCAGTACGCGCCGGCCGATGTAGAGGGGCCGCTGTACGAGCGCTGGGTAGAGCGCGGTTACTTCGAGGCGGACGCGAAGAGCGACAAAGAGCCCTACACCATCGTCATCCCGCCCCCCAATGTGACCGGCTCGCTCCACCTCGGCCATGCCTTCGAGCACACGATCATCGATGCGCTCACCCGGCGCAAGCGAATGCAGGGCTTTGAGACGCTCTGGCAGCCGGGGATGGATCACGCCGGTATCGCCACGCAGAACGTGGTCGAGCGAGAGCTGGCCAAGGAGGGCGTCTCCCGCCACGACCTGGGCCGCGAGGCGTTCGTCGAGCGGGTCTGGCAGTGGAAGAGCGAGTCCGGCGGGCAGATCTCCGGCCAGATGCGGCGCCTGGGCGACGGCGTGGCCTGGAACCGCGAGCGCTTCACCATGGACGAGGGGCTCTCCAAGGCCGTCCAGACGATCTTCAAGCGGCTGTACGAGGACGAGCTGATCTACCGCGCCGAGCGCATCATCAACTGGTGCCCGCGCTGTCTTACGGCCATCTCGGACATCGAGGTGGAGTACGACGACGATGACGGCGAGCTCGTCTCGATCCGGTACGGCGAGGGCGACGCTTCCATTGTCGTGGCCACCACGCGGGCCGAGACGATGCTGGGCGACACCGCGGTCGCCGTCCACCCCGACGACGAGCGCTACCGCCATCTGGTCGGCACCGAGATCGAGCTGCCGCTGACCGGCCGCCGGATCCCGGTCGTCGCCGACGAGCACGTCGACCCCGAGTTCGGCACCGGCGCGGTCAAGGTCACCCCGGCCCACGACCCGAACGACTTCGAGATCGGGCAGCGGCACGGCCTGCCGAACCTGACCGTCATGGACGAGCACGCGATCATCACCGCCCACGGCCCCTTCCAGGGCCTGGACCGGCTGGAGGCGCGCAGCGCCGTCGTCGGCGCCCTGCGCGCCGAGGGCCGGATCGTGGCCGAGAAGCGCCCGTACACCCACTCCGTGGGCCACTGCTCGCGCTGCAAGACCACCATCGAGCCGCGGCTGTCCATGCAGTGGTGGGTCAAGGTCGGCCCACTGGCCAAGGCCGCGGGCGACGCGGTCCGCGACGGCCGGGTGAAGATCCACCCCGAGGACATGTCGAAGCGCTACTTCGACTGGGTCGACAACCTCCACGACTGGTGCATCTCGCGCCAGCTGTGGTGGGGCCACCGGATCCCGGTCTGGTACGGGCCGAACGGCGAGGTCGTCTGCGTCGGACCGGACGAGCGGCCGCCGAGCGGCGAAGGCTGGCACCAGGACAACGACGTCCTGGACACCTGGTTCTCCTCCGGCCTGTGGCCGTTCTCCACGCTCGGCTGGCCCGAGCGGACCGAGAGCATGGAGAAGTTCTATCCGAACTCGGTCCTGGTCACCGGCTACGACATCCTCTTCTTCTGGGTCGCCCGGATGATGATGTTCGGCCTGTACGCCATGGACGGCACCCCGCCGTTCCACACCATCGCGCTGCACGGCATGGTCCGTGACCAGTTCGGCAAGAAGATGTCCAAGTCCTTTGGAAACGCGGTCAATCCCCTGGACTGGATGGACACCTATGGATCGGACGCGGTCCGCTTCACCCTGGCCCGCGGCGCCAACCCCGGCGTGGATGTCCCGATCGGCGAGGACTGGGTCCAGGCGTCCCGCAACTTCGCCAACAAGATCTGGAACGCGACCCGCTTCGCGCTGATGAACGGCGCCACGGTCGAGGGCGAACTGCCCGCCCCCGAGCGGCTGTCCGCCACCGACCGCTGGATCCTGTCCCGGCTGAACGCGGTGGTCGCCGAGGTCGACGCGTACTACGAGGACTACCAGTTCGCCAAGCTCTCCGACGTCCTCTACCACTTCGCGTGGGACGAGGTCTTCGACTGGTACGTCGAGCTGTCCAAGACCACCTTCGCCAAGGGCGGCGCGGAGGCCGACGCCGCGCGGCGCGTCCTCGGCGAGGTCCTGGACGTCACGCTGCGGCTGCTGCACCCGGTGGTCCCGTTCGTCACCGAGAAGCTGTGGACCTCGCTGACCGGTCAGGAGTCCGTCGTCATCGCGGACTGGCCGGGCGACAGCGGCTTCCGGGACGAGGCGGCCGAGCGGGAGATCGAGAACCTCCAGCAGGTGGTCACCGAGGTCCGCCGGTTCCGCGCCGACCAGGGCCTCCAGCCCGGTCAGCGGGTCCCGGCCCGGCTGGAGCTGTCCGGCACCTCGCTGGCCGCCCACGAGGACGCGATGCGCTCCCTGCTGCGCCTCCAGCCGGCCGGTGAGGACTTCACGGCCACCGCCTCGCTGCCGGTGGCGGGCGCGACCGTGGCCCTGGACCTGTCCGGCGCGATCGACGTCGAGGCCGAGCGCAAGCGGCTGGCCAAGGACCTCGCCGCGGCCGAGAAGGACAAGGCGCAGACGACCGCGAAGCTGTCCAACGAGGGCTTCCTGGCCAAGGCCCCCGACCATGTCGTGGAGAAGATCCGCACCCGGCAGGCGACCGCCGATGCCGATATCGCCCGGATCACCGCCCAGTTGGCGGCCCTCCCCAAGGGCTGACCACCGAGGGGTACCGATCGCACCACAGCGCCTCCGCCGGAATCCGGCGGAGGCGCTTGTGCGTGAGGTGTGTGCGATGCGCCACAGACGCCCGGGAGGATGTGCCACAGAGGCCCAGGAGGATGTGCACAGACGCCCGGGAGAAGCCTCACAGGCCCCCCGGAGAAGCCCCACAGACGCCCCACAGACACCACACAGCAATGCCCCACCGGGAACCAAACACTGCCTTCAGGGAGTTATCCGGCCGTACGTCCCGGAAGGAGCTCCCCCTCCATGAACAAGCCGCTGAGAAGGGCATCGGTGTTCTCGCTGCTGCTCGTGCTGGCCCTGCTCGCCTGGGTCACCTATGTGCAGTTGGCGAGAGGCGACAGCCTCCGGGAGAACCCGCGCAACGCCCGGGTGGCCATCTCCGAGTACGCCGGGCCGCTGGGCGACATCACCGCCGGCGGCAAGCCGGTCACCGGCTCGGCCGCCACCAAGGGCGACCTGAAGTACAAGCGGACCTACACGGACGGGAAGCTCTGGGCGCCGGTCACCGGCTACGCCTCCCAGTCCTACGGCAGCACTCAGCTGGAGGCCCTGGAGCGGCAGGTGCTCGACGGCTCCGACAGCCGGCTGAAGAACCCGCTCGAGGCGGTGACGCGGGAGCGGTCCAAGCCCGGCGACGTGGTCACCACGATCAACCCGGCCGTGCAGAAGGCCGCCTACGAGGGACTGGGGAACAAGACCGGCGCGGCCGTGGCGCTCGACCCCACCACCGGCGCCGTCCTGGGCCTGGCCAGCACCCCCTCGTACGACCCGGGCACCTTCGCGGGCACCTCCACGGCGGACCAGAAGGCGTGGACCGCGCTCCAGAAGGACGACAAGCAGCCGATGCTGAACCGCGCGCTGCGCCAGACGTACCCGCCGGGCTCCACCTTCAAGGTGCTGGTCGCCGCCGCGGCGCTGGAGAACGGGCTGTACTCGTCGGTGGACGAGCAGACCAAGAGCCCGGATCCGTACCGGCTGCCGGGCACGGTCACCGACATGCACAACGAGAACAGGTCGGCGCCCTGCAAGAACGCGAACATACGCACCGCCCTCCAGTACTCGTGCAACACGGTCTTCGCGAAGATGGCCGTGGACCTCGGCCAGTCCAAGGTGGCGGCGGAGGCCAAGAAGCTGGGCTTCGACGATGCGAAGCTGGACATCCCGGTGCGCGCCGCGAAGAGCACCTACCCGAGCGGGATGAACGACTCGCAGACGGCCCTGACCGGTATGGGGCAGTTCGATGTGACGGCCACTCCGCTGCAGATGGCGATGGTCTCCTCGGCCATCGCGAACGACGGCAAGCTGATGACCCCGTACGAGATCGACCGCACCACGGACGGCAGCGCGTCCGCCCTGGACCGGGGCTCGGCCAAGACCTACAGCCAGGCGATGTCCAAGCACACCGCGTCCGAGCTGCAGTCCGCGATGCGGACGGTCGTGGACCAGGGCACCGGGACCAACGCCAAGATCCCCGGCGTGACGGTGGGCGGCAAGACCGGCACCGCCCAGCACGGTGAGAACAACAGCGCCAATCCGTACGCGTGGTTCATCAGTTACGCGGACGCCGGCGGCGGCCACAAGGTCGCGGTCGCGGTGGTGGTCGAGGACAGCGACGCGGCCCGCGCCGACATCTCCGGCGGCGGTCTGGCGGGGCCGATCGCCAAGTCGATGATGAAGGCGGCACTGGCCGATACCGGGTCGTGACCCTGATACCGGGTCGTGACCTGGGTGGGGATGGCGCTGGGCCGGGTTGTCACCCCTCCCTCGTAGACTGGTCGGCGTGAGCGAGGAGCGCCCCCAGAACGAGTCCGACGAGTTCGAAGAGATCGTCGGAGCCGAGACCGACCGCGACCCCGATCTGGCGGTGATCGAGGCCGGCAGCCGGACGTTGCGTGCGCAGTCCGGGCCGCCGCAGGGGGACGGCATCCCGGCCCGCCCGACCGACCCCGAGGTGGACCGCGCCCTGCGGGAGGTGGAGGGCGAGCTGGCCGGCCGCTGGCCCGAGACCAAGCTGGACCCGTCGCTGGTGCGGATCGAGTCGCTGATGGACATCCTGGGCTCGCCGCAGCGGGCCTATCCGTCGATCCACATCACCGGTACGAACGGCAAGACCAGCACCGCCCGCATGATCGAGTCGCTGCTGGGCGCCTTCGAGCTGCGCACCGGCCGCTACACCAGCCCCCATGTCCAGTCGATCACCGAGCGGATCAGCCTGGACGGGGCGCCGATCCCCGCCGAGCGGTTCATCGAGACGTACCAGGACATCCAGCCGTACATCGAGATGGTCGACGCCCAGCAGGAGCACCGGCTGTCCTTCTTCGAGGTGCTCACCGGCATGGCGTACGCGGCCTTCGCGGACGCGCCGGTGGACATCGCGGTGGTCGAGGTCGGCATGGGCGGCTCCTGGGACGCCACCAATGTGATCGACGCGGGCGTCGCGGTGATCATGCCGATCTCCCTGGACCACACCGACCGGCTCGGCACCACTCCGGAGCAGATCGCCGTCGAGAAGGCCGGCATAGTCAAGCAGGACGCCACCGTGGTGCTCGCGCAGCAGCCGGTGGAGGCCGCTTCCGTGGTGCTCAAGCGCGCGGTCGAGGTGGACGCCACGGTCGCCCGTGAGGGCATGGAGTTCGGTGTGCTGTCCCGGGAGGTGGCGGTCGGCGGTCAGCTGCTGACCCTGCGCGGCCTCGGCGGGGAGTACACCGATGTCTTCCTCCCGCTGCACGGCGCCCACCAGGCGCACAACGCGGCGATGGCGCTGGCGGCCGTGGAGGCGTTCTTCGGCGTCGGCTCCCAGCACGCCCGCCCGCTCGACATCGACACCATCCGCTCCGCCTTCGCCTCCGTGACCTCGCCCGGCCGGATGGAGGTCGTGCGCCGCAGCCCCACCGTGGTGCTGGACGCCGCGCACAACCCCGCGGGCGCCCAGGCCGCCGCCGCGGCGGTCACCGAGTCCTTCGACTTCAGCCGGCTGATCGGCGTGGTCGGCGCGAGTGACGGCAAGGACGTGCGCGGTGTGCTGGAAGCCTTCGAGCCGATCTTCGCCGAGGTCGTGGTGACCGGCAATTCCAGCCACCGCGCCATGGACCCGGACGAGCTGGCCGCGATCGCCGTCGAGGTCTTCGGCTCCGACCGGGTCCAGGTCGAGCCACGGCTGGACGACGCTCTGGAGGCGGCCATCACCCTGGCGGAAGAAGAGGGTGAATACGCCGGAGCGGGAGTTCTGGTGACCGGGTCGGTGATCACGGTCGGCGAGGCCCGGCTCCTCCTGGGAAAGGGCTGATATGCGAACGCTGTGCGCTTCCACCCTCATCGGCGAGTTCTTCGTGATCGGCTTCGCCGGGCTGGTCGCGATGAAGACGTCCGGGCTGTCCACGGGCACCGTCTGGACGGTCAGCGGAATCGCCATGGGGCTGTGTGTGCTGCTGTGCGGGCTGCTGAGCCGTCCGGGTGCGGTGCAGATCGGCTGGGCCCTGCAGATCGGCCTGGTGCTGAGCGGTTTCGTGGTGCCCACCATGTTCTTCCTCGGGGCGGCCTTCGCCGCGCTGTGGTGGGCCTCGGTCCACTTCGGCCGCAAGGTCGACGAGGCCAAGGCGCGGTTCGCCGCGTCCTCGGCCGCCTCGCCTGACACTGCGTGATGTGGCCCTCGTTCCCCCATGTAGCCTCTGCCTCACAGCCCCGCCGCATGTCTTTTCCCAAAGGAGCCCGCACCGTGAGCCAGCGCACGCTCGTCCTGCTCAAGCCCGACGCCGTCCGACGCGGACTGGTGGGCGAGATTCTGGGGCGGATCGAGAAGAAGGCGGGCTGGACGATCAGCGCCCTCGAGCTGCGTCAGCTGGAGCGTGAGGTCCTGGAGCAGCACTACGCCGAGCATGTCGGCAAGCCGTTCTACGAGCCGCTGGTGGAGTTCATGGCCTCCGGCCCGGCCGTGGCGCTGGTGGTCGAGGGCGAGCGGGTGATCGAGGGCGTCCGGGCGCTGGCCGGGCCGACCGACCCGATCGCCGCGGCGCCGGGCTCCATCCGTGGCGATTTCGGCACCATCGTTCGGGAAAATCTGATCCATGCCTCCGACTCGGCGGAGTCCGCCGAACGGGAAATCAAGATTTTCTTTCCCGGGCTCGCCTGATCCCGATCCGATCGTTACTGATCGGCCATCAGTTTGATCATCGACTTGCCATACCCCTGCTGACCTGGGGGCGGCCGAATTACCCGGCCGCCCTTCGGCATATGCGAGCCGATCGGGGGAACGCATCTCCGCGACACGACGTCACCATTAGAGGAGGCGGGGTCGTGTTCTGCTGACAATGGCGGAGGACCCCCGCAGCGTGTTCGAGCGGGCGTGACTACGATGAAACCTCCGCGCCTCGCAGCGCGCACCCATCCTGCCGACCTCAAGCAAGCAATCGCTCCAGCAGGGAAGGCCTGACGTATCCTCATGGGGAACAACATGTCGTTCATCGGCCGTGACATGGCTGTCGACCTCGGGACCGCCAACACGCTGGTGTACGTCAGGGGCCGCGGGATCGTCCTCAACGAGCCATCCGTCGTCGCCATCAACACCAACACCGGCGGAATTCTCGCCGTGGGCGCCGAGGCGAAGAAGATGATCGGCCGCACCCCTGGCAACATCGTCGCTGTGCGTCCGCTCAAGGACGGCGTTATCGCCGACTTCGAGATCACCGAGCGGATGTTGCGGTACTTCATCCTCAAGATCCATAAGCGACGGTATCTCGCCCGGCCCCGAGTGGTCGTCTGTGTGCCGTCCGGTATCACCGGGGTCGAGCGCCGTGCCGTCATCGAGGCGTCCACCCAGGCGGGCGCCCGTCAGGTGCACATCATCGAGGAACCCATGGCCGCGGCCATCGGCTCCGGCCTTCCGGTCCACGAGGCCACCGGCAACATGGTCGTGGACATCGGCGGCGGCACCACCGAGGTCGCCGTCATCTCGCTGGGCGGCATCGTCACCGCGCAGTCCATCCGGGTGGCGGGCGATGAGCTGGACAACGCGATCATCCAGCACATCAAGAAGGAGTACAGCCTGCTGCTCGGCGAGCGCACCGCCGAGAACATCAAGATCACCATCGGCTCGGCGTACGAGGGCGACGAGGAGGAGCACACCGAGATCCGCGGCCGTGACCTCGTCAGCGGCCTCCCCAAGACCGTGGTGATCTCCGCCGCCGAGGTCCGCAAGGCCATGGAGGAGCCGGTCAACTCGATCGTCGACGCGGTCAAGACCACCCTCGACAAGTGCCCCCCGGAGCTCTCCGGCGACGTCATGGACCGCGGCATCGTGCTCACCGGCGGCGGTGCGCTGCTGCGCGGCCTGGACGAGCGGTTGCGCCGCGAGACCGGCATGCCGATCCACATCGCCGAGGACCCGCTGGACTCCGTCGCACTCGGGTCCGGCAAGTGCGTGGAGGAGTTCGAGGCGCTCCAGCAGGTGCTGGACGCCCAGCCCCGCAGATGAACAATCCGGCGGACCGGCCGTACGGGTGGTTGGCTGCCCGTGCGGCGGAACGCTGATATACAGGCATAAGGCTCCCCAGGACCGACCGGTCGTCACATCCCCGGCATCGGTCCGACTTCGACGAGGAAGGCACGTCGCCGCACGTGAGGGACACACGAGAGAGCCGGCTGCTCCTGGTGCTGCTGGTCGCCATCGCGTTCGCGCTGATCACGGTGGATATCCGCGGCGGCGAGGACTCACCCCTCGACGGCGCCCGGCACGCCGCCGCTTCCGTCTTCGGGCCCGTGGAGGACGGCGTCGCCTCCGCCGTGGACCCGGTCGGCAACGCGGTCGCGGCCGTACGGGAATCCGGGGACCGGCACGACCGGGTCCGCCGGCTGGAGGAGGAGAACACCAAGCTCAAGCAGCGGCTCGGCAACAACGCCCGCGATCGCGCCCGCTCCGCCGAGCTCGACAAGCTGCTGAAGACCGCCGGCGCCGGTCAATACGGCATCAAAGGTGCCCAGGTCATCGGCATCGGCGCCGCCCAGGGCTTCTCCTGGACCGTCACCATCGACATGGGCAGCGGCGACGGCATCCGCCGCGACATGACCGTCATCAATGGCGACGGGCTGGTCGGCCGGGTCACCACCGTCGGCTCCTCGACGGCCACCGTGCTGCTCGCCATCGACCCGGACTTCACCGTCGGCACCCGTATGGAGGGATCGGGCGAGCTCGGTTTCGCCACCGGGCGCGGCGACCGCTCGCTCCATGTGCAGCTCCTCAACGGCAAGGCCCGGATCAAGAAGGGCGACCGGATGGTCACCTTCGGCTCGCAGGCGGACAAGCCGTTCGTCCCCGGCGTCCCGGTCGGCAAGGTCGTCGGCGTCGATCCCACCGGAGGCGATCTGACCCGCACGCTCCGGGTGCGCCCGTACGTCCGGTTCAGCAAGCTGGACATCGTCGGAGTCGTCGTCCAGCCGCCGCGCGCCAACCCGCGGGACAGCGTGCTCCCGCCCAAGCCCGCGAAGCCCAAGCCGACGCCCACGGTCACCGTCACGGCCAATCCCTCCGCCACCGCCACCAGCCCGGCCGCCAACAGGAGCTGACCGATGCTGCACCTCAACCGGATCGTCCTGTCGACCTGCCTGGTGGTCTTCGCCCTCGTCGTCCAGATCTGCGTACTGGCCCGCCTCCAACTGCCCGGCGCCGTTCCGGACCTGCTGCTGCTCGTCGTGCTCGGCCTCGCGCTCGTCTACGGCCACACCGGCGGCGCGCTCATCGGCTTCGGTGCGGGGCTGCTCGCCGACTTCGCCCCGCCCGCCGACCACGCCGCCGGCCGCTACGCCCTGGTGCTCTGCGTCATCGGCTATCTGGCCGGGCTCGCCAAGCCGGAGACCGGCCAGCTCAGGTCCGCCACCGGGCCGATGCTGGTGGTTGTGGCGGCGGCCATCGGCGCCACGCTGCTGTACGCCGGGGTCGGCATCCTCGTCGGCGACGACGCGGCCCGTCAGGTGGGCCTGGGCAAGCTGCTGTTCACCGCGGCCCTCTACGACCTGCTGCTGGCACCCTTCACGGTGCCGCTGATCATGGGGCTCGCCAGACGGAGTGAGAACGATCCGATGGCCGACAGCGCGGGCGGCGGCGAGAGCCCGTCCCGCTGGATCAGCACGGCGGGCGGCGTCAGCACCGGCCGGATCGGCCGGATGAGCCGGCTCAGGCGTCCGGGCCGGGCGCCCCGGATCGGGGGCCAGCGCGGCGGGCTGCTGGCCCGCGCGGGGAAGAACAGGACGGCACGGATCAAGGGGGTCAAGCGCCTGTGAGCAACATCCCTGAGACCGGACGGACCTCGCGGGTCACCATCCGGCTCGTCGGCCTCCAGATCCTGGTCTTCTCGCTGCTGCTGACCCTCGGCGGACGCCTGTGGTACCTCCAGATCCGCAACGGCGACGAGTACACCGCCGAAGCCGCCAACAACCACGTCCAGCAGGTCGTCCACCCCGCCGTGCGCGGTTCCATACTGGACGCCCGCGGGGTGCCGCTGGCCGACAACGAGACCCGTCTGGTGGTCTCCGCCAGCCGCACCGAGCTGATGAAGATGCCGGACGACGGCAAGGCCGTCCTCACCCGCCTCGCCGACGTCCTGGGCATGAAGCCCAAGGATGTCCTGGACAAGGTCCGGCTGTGCGACGCCAAGACCCCGCAGCCCTGCTGGAACGGCTCCCCGTACCAGCCCATCCCGATCACCGACGAGGCCAGTGCCAAGCAGGCGCTCCAGATCCGCGAGCGCGAAGAGGAGTTCCCCGGCATCAGCGCCGAGCCCACCGCCGTGCGCCGCTACGCCGCGCCCGCCGGCTCCAACGCCGCCCAGGTGCTCGGCTATCTCTCCCCGGTCACCGATGAGCAGGTGAAGGCGGCCGAGGACACCAAGTCGCCCCTGCTCCGCTCCGACCAGGTCGGCAGCAACGGCCTCGAGCGCCAGTACGACAGTGAGCTGCGCGGTAAGGCGGGGGTGACCCGCTACGAGGTCGACAACCTCGGCCGGGTCATCGGCCAGCGGGAGAGCCAGCGGGCCCGTCCCGGCGACAACGTCGTCACCAGCATCGACTCGCGGGTCCAGGCGGTCGCGGAGAAGGAGCTGGACCAGGCGATGCGGGACGCCCGCAAGCAGCACGACCGGAACACCGGCACCAACTACAAGGCGGACTCCGGCGCGGTCGTGGTCATGGAGGCCAAGACCGGCCGGGTGGTGGCCATGGCGTCCAACCCGACGTACGACCCCAACGCCTGGGTCGGCGGTATCTCCGGCAAGGACTACAAGCAGCTCACCGGCAAGAAGTCCAACTACCCGCTGCTCAACCGGGCGATCCAGGGCCAGGCGGCCCCCGGCTCGATCTTCAAGGTCGTCCCGACGACCGCCGCGGTCAACGCCGGCTACTCCTTCAACGGGCCGTATCCCTGCACCAGCTCGTTCAACATCGGCAGCCAGGTCTTCAAGAACTTCGAGTCCGAGAACTACGGCGGGATCAGCCTCGGCCGCGCGCTGGAGGTCTCCTGCGACACCGTCTTCTACCACCTCGCCTACGAGCAGTGGAAGAAGGACGGCGGCAACAAGCCCAAGAAGAAGCCGGGGGACTGGTTCTACCGGACCGCCCACCAGTTCGGCCTCGGTAAGGAGACCGGCATCGACCTCCCCAACGAGGTCACCGGCCGGGTCCCGGACCGCCAGTGGAAGAAGGACTACTGGAAGGCCAACAAGGACGCCTGGTGCAAGAGCGGCAAGAAGGACGGGAACTACGGCCAGCGGATCGCCTACGAGAACTGTCTCGAAGGCATGAAGATGCGCGCCGGTGACTCCGTGAACTACTCCATCGGCCAGGGCGACACCCTCGTCACCCCGATCCAGATGGCCACCATCTACGCGGCCATCAGCAACGGCGGAACGCTTCACGACCCGAGTGTCGGCAAGGCGATCGTCAGCCCCGACGGCAAGGACATCCGGGAGATCAAGCCGAAGGCGCACGGCAAGCTGCCGATGAAGGGCCAGACCCGCGAGAAGATCGACAGCGCGCTCGCGGGCGTCGCCACCCGGGGCACCGCCGCCTGGCGGTTCCAGGGCTGGCCGCAGAGCAAGATCCCGATGCACGCCAAGACCGGTACCGCGGAGGTCTACGGCAAGCAGACCACCTCGTGGTTCGCCACGTACACCAAGGACTACACGGTCGTCATGACGATCTCCCAGGGTGGTACCGGCTCCGGCGCCTCCGGCCCCGCCGTGCGCAAGATCTACAACGCGCTGTACGGGGTCGACGCCAAGGGCGGCATCGACAAGAAGAAGGCGCTGCTGCCCCAGCCGCAGGGCAAACTGCCGAAGATCTCGCCGGACGGCTCCATCGAGTCCCAGCCGCTCGGCAAGCAGTTCGAGGCGGCCGCGCGGGAGCGGCGGCGGGGAGCTGATTCATGAGCGCGTCCACACATGGGTACTCCGTCCGCCGCTTCACCCCGGAGCGCGGCGCCTGGAGCAAGCTCATGGCGCGCGACTCGGTCGTCCGCCGCCTCGACTGGGTGCTGCTGCTCACCGCGCTGGCCCTGTCCGCGATCGGCGGGGCGCTCGTCTACTCCGCCACCCGCAACCGCACCGAGCTCAACCAGGGCGACCCGTACTACTTCCTGGTCCGGCACGCCCTCAACACCGGCATCGGGCTGCTGCTCGCCATCGGCACCATCTGGCTGGGCCATCGCACCCTGCGCGGCGCGGTCCCGGTCCTCTACGGGCTGTCCGTCATCCTCGTCCTCGCCGTGCTCACCCCGCTGGGCTCGACGATCAACGGCGCCCACGCGTGGATCGTGGTCGGCGGTGGGTTCTCCCTGCAGCCGGGTGAGTTCGCCAAGATCACGATCATCCTGGGGATGGCGATGCTGCTGGCCGCGCGCGTGGACGCGGGCGACCGGCTCAACCCCGACCACCGCACCGTCGTCCAGGCACTCGGCCTGGCCGGGCTGCCCATCGCGATCGTGCTGCTGATGCCGGACCTCGGCTCGGTGATGGTCATGGCGATGATCGTGCTCGCCGTGCTGCTCTCCTCCGGCGCGTCCAACCGCTGGATCGCGGGGCTCATCCTTACGGCCGTCGTCGGCGCGCTGCTCATCTGGCAGCTGCACGTCCTCGACCAGTACCAGATCGACCGCTTCGCCGCCTTCGCCAACCCCGCGCTCGACCCGGCCGGGGTCGGCTACAACACCAACCAGGCGCGCATCGCGATCGGCTCGGGCGGGCTCACCGGTAAGGGGCTCTTTCACGGCACCCAGACCACCGGTCAGTTCGTCCCCGAGCAGCAGACCGACTTCGTCTTCACGGTCGCGGGGGAGGAGCTGGGCTTCCTCGGCGCGGGCCTGATCATCTTGCTGCTGGGGGTCGTGCTGTGGCGCGCCTGCCGGATCGCGCGCGACACCACGGAGCTGTACGGGACCGTCGTCGCGGCCGGGATCATCGCCTGGTTCGCCTTCCAGGCGTTCGAGAACATCGGGATGACGCTGGGCATCATGCCGGTGGCCGGTCTGCCGCTGCCGTTCGTCTCCTACGGCGGGTCCTCGATGTTCGCCGTATGGATCGCGATCGGGCTGCTGCAATCCATCCGGGTGCAGAGACCCGTCTCCGCATAGGGGCCGCTCGGTGTCACGTCTCCGCTTGGGGCTGATAAGCCCGAGTTTGGGTACGTGACACACATGGTGGACACAAAGCAGGAGATAGAACGCAAGTACGAGGCCACCGCCGAGGAAGCCGGTCCGTCCGGGCGGCCCGACCTGCCGGGCCTGCCCGAGCTCACCGGAGCGGGGCCGGTCGCGACCGTGGTGAGCCGGGGAGTCGCCACCCTGGAGGCCACCTACTACGACACCCCCGGGCGGCGGCTGCTGGCCGACGGCATCACCTTGCGCCACCGCACCGGCGGCGACGACGAGGGATGGCATCTGAAGCTGCCCGTCGGCCCGGACACCCGGGAGGAGCTGCGGGCGCCGCTCGGCGACGAGGTGCCCGCCGAGATGGCCGCACTGCTGCGCTCGCGGGTCCGCCACGATCCGCTGCGCCCGCTCGCCCATCTGCACACCGAGCGGGACCGCAAGGATCTGGTGGACGCCGACGGCACGGTGCTCGCCGAGGTGTCCGTCGACCGCGTGACGGCCAGGCGGCTGGCGCCCGAGGAGAGCGAGCCGGTCCGGTGGACCGAGGTCGAGGTCGAGCTCGCCGAGGGCCGGGGCCACGATCAGCGGCTGCTCGACGCGGTCGAGGAGCGGCTGCGCGACGGCGGTCTGCACCGCGCCGACACCCCCTCCAAGCTCGCCAAGGCCCTGACCGAGACGGAGAAGGCCGCGGTCGCGGTCGAGAGCGGCGGAGGCGGGCCCGGCAAGCCCGCCAAGCCAGGCAAGCCCGCGAAGACCGCCCGTCAGGTCGGACAGGCCGCGTCCGGGCCCCGCCGGCCGCTCGGCGCCGACGATGTCGTCCTGGACTACATACGCCGTCAGATCGACGCCCTGGTGCGGCTCGACCCGGCCGTGCGCCGGGACGTGCCGGACGCGGTGCACCGGATGCGGGTCGCCACCCGCCGGCTGCGCAGCGCGTTCCGCTCCTACCGCAAGGTCCTGGACCGTGCGGTGACCGATCCGATCGGCGACGAGCTGAAGTGGCTGGCCGGTGAGCTCGGCGTGGAACGCGATCGCGAGGTGCTCACCGAGCGGCTCCAAGGCCGTCTCGCAGAGCTGCCGGAGGAGCTCCGGCGCGGCCCGGTGGGGGAACGGCTGCACCACTGGTCGCACGGGCGGCGCGACGGCGCCCGCGCCACCGTCCTGGGCGCGCTGGACAGCGAGCGCCACCTGACGCTCCTGGACACCCTCGACGCCCTGGTGGCCGATCCGCCGCTGCGCCGCGACGCCGCGAAGCCGGCCGCGCCGGTGGTCGCCAAGACCGTGCTGCGCGACTACGAGCGGCTCGCCGGCCGTATGGCCACCGCGCTGGAGACGCCCTCAGGGCCGGACCGCGACATCGCCATCCACCAGGCCCGTAAGGCCGCCAAGCGGGTCCGCTACGCCGCCGAGACGGCCCGGCCCGCGCTCGGCAAGTCCGCCAAGCGGTTCGCCCGCCGGATGCAGGCCGTGCAGGACGTGCTCGGCGACCACCAGGACAGCGTCGTGGCCCGCGAGGCGCTGCGGCAGCTGGCCACCCAGGCCCATGTGGCGGGGGAGAGCGACTTCACCTTCGGGCTGCTGTACGGCAGGGAGGAGGGGCGGGCCGCCGCCCGCGAGCGTGAGCTGCCGGACCTGTGGGCCGAGACCTCGCGCGAGGAGCACCGGGCGGACCTGGCGGCTTGACCGCGCGGACCTGGAGGCCTGATCCGTGGCGAGGGCGCCCCGGCGGTGCAGGTACGCTTGAGGGTCACCCCTGTCAGCTTCACGAAAGTCCGCGATGTCTGTCGAGTCGGTCTTCCCACAGCTCGAGGCCCTGCTGCCGCATGTGCAGAAGCCCATCCAGTACGTAGGCGGTGAGCTCAATTCCACCGTCAAGGACTGGGACTCCTGCGACGTCCGCTGGTCGCTGATGTACCCGGACGCCTACGAGGTCGGGCTCCCCAACCAGGGCGTCATGATCCTCTACGAGGTCCTCAACGAGCGCGAGGGCGTGCTCGCCGAGCGCACCTACAGCGTGTGGCCGGACCTCGAGGAGCTGATGCGCGAGCACAAGGTGCCGCAGTTCACCGTGGATTCGCACCGCCCGGTGTCCGCGTTCGACTTCCTCGGCGTCTCCTTCTCCACCGAGCTGGGGTACACCAACCTGCTCACCACGCTGGACCTCGCCGGTATCCCCCTGGACGCCGTGGACCGCACCGAGGACCACCCCGTGGTGGTCGCGGGTGGCCACGCCGCGTTCAACCCCGAGCCGATCGCCGACTTCATCGACTGCGCGGTGATCGGCGACGGTGAGCAGGCCGTGCTCGACATGACTGGCATCATCCGCGCCTGGAAGGCCGAGGGCCGCCCGGGCGGCCGCGATGAGCTGCTCTTCCGCCTCGCCCGCACCGGCAGCGTCTACGTCCCGAAGTTCTACGACGTGGAGTACCTGGCCGACGGGCGGATCTCGCGCGTGGTGCCGAACCGTTCGGGCGTGCCCTGGCGGGTGTCCAAGCACACCGTCATGGACCTCGACGAGTGGCCCTACCCCAAGCAGCCGCTGGTGCCGCTGGCCGAGACCGTCCATGAGCGGATGTCGGTGGAGATCTTCCGCGGCTGCACCCGGGGCTGCCGCTTCTGCCAGGCGGGCATGATCACCCGCCCGGTGCGCGAGCGGTCGATCACCGGGATCGGCGAGATGGTCGAGAAGGGGCTGAAGTCCACCGGTTTCGAGGAGGTCGGCCTGCTGTCGCTGTCCTCCGCCGACCACACCGAGATCGGCGACATCGCCAAGGGCCTCGCCGACCGGTACGAGGAGGACAAGATCGGCCTGTCCCTCCCGTCGACCCGGGTGGACGCCTTCAACATCGACCTCGCCAACGAGCTGACCCGCAACGGGCGCCGCTCGGGCCTCACCTTCGCCCCCGAGGGCGGCAGTGAGCGCATCCGTAAGGTCATCAACAAGATGGTCTCGGAAGAGGACCTCATCCGTACGGTGTCCACCGCGTACGGCAACGGCTGGCGGCAGGTGAAGCTGTACTTCATGTGCGGTCTGCCCACCGAGACCGACGACGACGTGCTGCAGATCGCCGACATGGCCACCAAGGTCATCGCCAAGGGCCGCGAGGTGTCCGGCAAGAACGACATCCGCTGCACGGTCTCCATCGGCGGCTTCGTCCCCAAGCCGCACACCCCCTTCCAGTGGGCCCCGCAGCTGAGTGCCGAGGAGACCGACGCCCGGCTGGAGAAGCTGCGCGAGAAGATCCGGGGCGACAAGAAGTACGGCCGCTCGATCGGCTTCCGCTACCACGACGGCAAGCCCGGCATCGTCGAGGGACTGCTCTCGCGCGGCGACCGCCGGGTGGGCGCGGTCATCCGCGCCGTCTACGAGGACGGCGGCCGCTTCGACGGCTGGCGCGAGCACTTCAGCTACGACCGGTGGATGGAGTGCGCCGAGCGGACCCTGCCCGACTTCGGCCTCGACGTCGACTGGTACACCACGCGCGAGCGCACCTACGAGGAGGTCCTGCCCTGGGACCACCTCGACTCGGGCCTCGACAAGGACTGGCTGTGGGAGGACTGGCAGGACTCCCTCGACGAGACCGAGGTGGACGACTGCCGCTGGACCCCCTGCTTCGACTGCGGCGTGTGCCCGCAGATGCAGACCGAGATCCAGATCGGCCCCACCGGGCGGAAGCTGCTGCCGCTGTCGGTGAAGTAGCCGACCGGCGGTGACGTGGCGGTCGGCCGGTGACGTGGCCGTCCGGCGGTGACGTGGCCGTGCGGCGGTGACGTAGCCGTCCGACGGCCCTCCGTCACCGGGCCGCCCGCGGCGCCCACAAAGTAGGCTGGAAGACATCGGGGCCCCGTGGCCCCGGTGTCCGACGGCAAGGAAGTACAAGGAGACAGTCCCCTGGGCAAGCGACAGCCCGAAGGCCCGCCGCCCGCACCCGCGGTGCAGCGCATCCGTTTGCGTTACACCAAGCGCGGCCGCCTCCGGTTCACCAGCCACCGCGACTTCCAGCGCGCCTTCGAGCGGGCGCTGCGCCGCGCCGAGGTGCCGATGGCGTACTCGGCGGGCTTCACCCCGCATCCGAAGGTGTCCTATGCCAATGCCGCACCCACCGGCACCGGCAGCGAGGCGGAGTACCTGGAGATCCAGCTGACCGAGGCCCGCGACCCCGAGAAGCTGCGGGCGGTCCTCGACGAGTCGCTGCCCGAGGGGCTCGATGTGACCGAGTCCGTGGAGGCCCACACCTCGGGGCTCGCCGACCGGCTGCAGGCGTCCGTATGGGAGATCCGGCTCGACCAGGTCGCCCCGGCGGACGCCGAGCGGGCCGTCGCGGCCTTCCTGGAGGCCGACACGGTCGAGGTGGAACGCCGGACGAAAAACGGGTTGCGAACCTTCGACGCCCGTGCCGCGGTGGCCCGCCTGGAGACGCTTCCGGCTCGGGCCGATAGGCCCGGCGACGGTGGCTGTGCGATACTGCGGCTGGTGGTACGGCATCTGACACCTGCCGTGCGACCCGACGACGTCCTGTCCGGTCTCCGCGCTACGGCCGACCTGGCGCCGCCGGTCCCCGCAGCGGTGACCAGGCTGGCGCAGGGGCTGCTCGATGAGGAGTCCGGCACGGTGACCGACCCGCTCGCGCCCGATCGCGAGGCAGCTCAGGCCGCTCCAACCACGGCCGCCAAGCTGACCGCCGCGATGGCGCCGGAAGGTCCCGCGTAGGGCCGCCGTCGACGCGCCGCCGATGCACTTGGGAGCCACCCGGGTCCGGCTGGCGCACTGACCAGAAGACTTTCGCCGGTCCCGACAGAACCGGTCCCGGCGAGCGAGACGACAGCTCCCGTGCGGCGCCCGCGCCCCGGACGGCGGCACCCGCGCACCGTGCGCGGGTGGCCGGCCGGAACCAGGCGCGGCGCCCGGGAGCGTGACGGGAGAAACGCCCGCATGCTCGAACCTATTGAGCCGACCCAACCTGTCCAGTCCCTGGGGTCATCCGCGCCGCGTGCCGCGGTGCCCGGGGAATCCATCGAGAACACGCCCAGCGACACGCTGCCGCCGCGCCGCCGCCGCGCGGCCTCCCGCCCGGCCGGTCCGCCGCCCGGCGCGGTGAGCGAGGCCGAGGTCACCACGCCCTCGGTACCGGCCATAGCCGCTGAGCAGACCGGTGCCGTCGTCGCCGAGGCCGCTTCCGAGCCCGTCGCCGCCGGTGCCGCCATGGCCACCGCGAGTGGATCCGTATCCGGGTCCGAATCCGGGTCCGACACCGAATCCGCCGCTCCGCCCGCTCGTACGCGGCGCCGGGTCGCCCGCAAGGCGACCGCCCCGGCGGGTTCGCCGGAGGCCGCGGAGACCGTGGTCCCGGCCGACGCCGGGCGTGGCGGCGAGGAGACCGAAGCCGCCGCCGAGCCGGTCGCGGAGCCCGTGGTGGAGGCCGCCGCCGAGGCCGCTCCGCCCGCCCGTACGCGTCGCCGCGCCACCCGTAAGGTGACCGCTCCGGCCGGTGCCCCCGCGGAGTCGGAGGTCGTGTCGCCGAACGAGCCGGAGGCGGCGGAGGAGCCCGAAGAGACCGAGGAGCCCGAGGCGGTTGCGGAGGCCGCGGAGGCCGAGACCGTGTCTTCCGCCCCCGCCCGTACGCGCCGTCGTGCGACCCGTAAGGTCACCGCTCCCGAGGGCGCGCCGCAGGCGGAGGCCGCCGACGCGGACGCGTCGTCTGCGGCGGCCGCTGGTGGCAGTGGTGACGAGGCCACGGCCCCAGCCGCAGTCGCAGCCGATGCCCCGGCCGACGAGGCCCCGCGTGCCCGTACGCGCCGTCGTGCGGCCCGTAAGGTGACCGCCTCCGAGGGCGCGCCGCAGTCGGAGGCAGCGGAGGTCGTACCGCCGGAGGAGCCGGAGGGCACCGAGGAGTCCGCGGCGGCCGCGGAGGCCGAGACCGTGCCTTCCGCCCCCGCCCGTACCCGTCGCCGTGCGACCCGTAAGGCCACCGCCCCCGCCGGAACGCCCGCGGAGGCCGAGGCCGAGGCCGCCGAGGAGCCCGCCGCCGAGCAGCGCGGTGAGAGTGCCGAGGAGACCGCCGGTACGCGGGCCGAGGACGAGGCCCCGCGCGCCCGCACCCGCCGCCGTGCCACCCGGAGCACCGCATCCGCCGCCGAGGAGCCGAGCGGCGCTCAGGAGCCGCAGGCCGCCGAGGGCGAGGCCCCGGCCGCCGAGGCCGCGTCCGAGCCGGAGCCCGCGCCCCGTTCGCGGCGCCGGGCGGCCCGCCCGCCGACGGCCGTGTTCCAGGCGCCCGTCTTCACCGAGCCGGTCTTCCAGACGCCGGAGAGCGCCGCCGCCGAGGCCGCCGCCGCGCTGGAGGAGCCCGAGGAGGAGGACGAGGAGCAGCCGACGGCCGAGGCCGTCGAGTCCGAGGCGCCTGCCGGCCGCCGTCGGCGTCGCCGCCGTGGCGCCGCGCCCGCCGAGGAGCAGCCGGAGGCCGAGGAGCCCGAGGCCGTCGAGGAGAGCGAGACAGAGGCCGAGGCCGGTCAGCCCGAGGGCGAGTCCGGCGAGGACGAGTCGGGCGACCGTCCGGCCCGTCGCCGCCGCCGTGGCGGACGGCGTCGCCGCCGTGGCGAGCTCGCCGAGGGCGAGGGCGCCGAGGGGCGTTCCGAGACCGGTGAGCGGTACGAGGACGAGTCGGCCGCCGAGGGCGAGGACGCCGAGGAGCAGGGCGAGGGCCGGGACGAGTCGGGCTCCGAGTCCGGTGAGTCCGGTGGCTCCAGCAGCAGCCGTCGTCGCCGCCGTCGCCGCCGTCGCAGCGGCGACGGTGCCGAGGCCGAGGCGGCCGGTGACGATCCGGAGCGCACGGTCGTCAAGGTCCGCGAGCCCCGCGAGCGGCGCGGCAAGGAAGCCGAGTCCGGTGCCGACGAGGTGCAGTCGATCAAGGGGTCGACGCGTCTGGAGGCCAAGAAGCAGCGCCGTCGCGAGGGCCGTGAGCAGGGCCGTCGCCGTGTGCCGATCATCACCGAGGCCGAGTTCCTGGCCCGCCGCGAGGCGGTCGAGCGGGTCATGGTCGTCCGGCAGAACGGCGATCGAACCCAGATCGGGGTGCTGGAGGACAACGTCCTCGTCGAGCACTTCGTCAACAAGGAGCAGGCCACCAGCTACGTCGGCAACGTCTACCTGGGCAAGGTCCAGAACGTGCTGCCGTCCATGGAGGCCGCCTTCGTCGACATCGGCAAGGGCCGCAACGCCGTGCTGTACGCGGGCGAGGTGAACTTCGAGGCGCTGGGGCTCTCCAACGGGCCGCGCCGCATCGAGACCGCCCTGAAGTCCGGCCAGTCCGTGCTGGTGCAGGTCACCAAGGACCCGATCGGCCACAAGGGCGCCCGGCTGACCAGCCAGGTCTCCCTGCCCGGCCGCTACCTGGTGTACGTGCCCGAGGGCTCCATGACGGGCATCAGCCGCAAGCTGCCCGACACCGAGCGGGCCCGGCTGAAGCAGATTCTCAAGAAGATCGTCCCCGAGGACGCGGGCGTGATCGTCCGCACCGCCGCCGAGGGTGCGAGCGAGGAGGAGCTGTCCCGCGATGTCGCCCGGCTGCAGGCGCAGTGGGAGGAGATCAAGAAGAAGGCGAAGAGCGGTAGCGCCCCGTCGCTGCTCTACGGCGAGCCCGACATGACCGTCCGGGTCGTCCGCGACATCTTCAACGAGGACTTCTCCAAGGTCATCGTCAGCGGTGACGACGCCTGGGAGACCATCCACGGCTATGTCTCGCACGTGGCGCCCGACCTCGCCGACCGGCTCCAGAAGTGGACCTCGGACGTCGACGTCTTCGCCACCTACCGGATCGACGAGCAGCTGATGAAGGCGCTGGACCGCAAGGTCTGGCTGCCCAGCGGCGGCTCGCTGGTGATCGACCGGACCGAGGCGATGGTCGTCATCGACGTCAACACCGGCAAGTTCACCGGCCAGGGCGGCAACCTCGAGGAGACGGTCACCAGGAACAACCTGGAGGCGGCCGAGGAGATCGTGCGCCAGCTGCGGCTGCGCGACCTCGGCGGCATCATCGTGATCGACTTCATCGACATGGTGCTGGAGTCCAACCGCGATCTGGTGCTGCGCAGGCTGCTGGAGTGCCTGGGCCGGGACCGTACGAAGCACCAGGTGGCGGAGGTCACCTCGCTCGGCCTGGTCCAGATGACCCGTAAGCGGGTCGGCCAGGGGCTGCTGGAGTCCTTCTCCGAGTCCTGTGTGCACTGCAACGGCCGTGGCGTGATCGTCCACATGGACCAGGCGTCGGCCGCCGGTGGCGGTGGCGGCAAGCGCAAGAAGAAGAAGTCCGCGGCCGGTGGCGCTCAGCAGCAGGAGCGGGCCGCCGCTGCGGCCGAAGCCGAGGCCGAAGCCGAGGCGGAGTCCGAGGACGTCACCGAGGCGGCGGCCGAGATCGCGGCGGAGGCCACCCAGCCCAAGCCGCTGCCCGAGCCGGTCTTCGCGGCCGACGAGGAGCTGTACAGCAGCGCCGCGGAGGCCGAGGCCGCCGCGACCCGTGGGCGTACGCGCCGCCGTGCCACCCGTAAGGTGTCCGCCCCGGCGGGTGCCCCGAAGGCCGCCAAGGAGCCCGAGGGCGTGGTGGTCGTGGTGGCCGACGAGCCGAGGGAGGCGGTCCGGGCGGAGCCCGAGGCGGCCACCGAGGCCCACGCCGCCGCTCCCGCCGAGGAGCCGGCCCCGCTCGAGGGCGTTCCCGCGCCGCGTACCCGCCGCCGTGCGACCCGTAAGGTGAGCGCCCCCGCGGGCTCGCCGACGGGCTCCGAGGAGGCGGCCGTGGTGGTCGTGAGCGGGTCTTCCGCGGAGTCGGAGCCGGAGTCCGGGTCGAAGCCCGAGCCGGAGGCGGCGCCCGAGAGCGCGTCCGCCGAGAGCGCGTCCGCCGAGGGCGAGGCCGAGGCCGAGGCCGCGGCACCGGCGAAGAAGACCGCCCGTAAGGCCGTCAAGAAGGCTCCCGCCAAGAAGGCGACGGCCAAGAAGACCGCCGAGAAGAAGACGGCGGCGAAGAAGACGGCCGCCAAGAAGACCACAGCCAAGAAGACGACCGCCAAGAAGACGGCGACAAAGAAGACCGCGGCCGCGGAGCAGCAGACTCCGCAGTCGGTCACGGCCGCCGCCGACGACTGACCCGGCCGCCCGGCCGACCGGGAGGGCACACTGTCACGTGACAGTGTGCCCTTCGGGCTCTGGTAGCCTTGACCCTCGGCGTCTGTACGCCAAACCCCTGAGCACATCCCTTCCGCTTCGCCGGAAGAGGCCGTTCGGCCGATGGTGAATCGCATGATCACTCGGTTGTCACGACCCCCGTGGGCCGTGTTGGGCGGCTGGCATCAGAGGTCCCGTTTTCTAGCGAGAGAGTGAGAACCGCGTGTACGCAATCGTGCGCACCGGCGGCCGCCAGCAAAAGGTGGCCGTGGGCGATGTCATCGAGGTCGACCGTCTGGCCGGCAACAAGGTCGGCGACACCGTCGAGCTTTCCACTCTGCTCGTTGTCGACGGCGATGCCGTCACCAGCGACCCGTGGGTCCTGGCCGGTGTGAAGGTTCGCGCCGAGGTCGTCGACCACCACAAGGGTGACAAGATCGACATCCTGAAGTACAAGAACAAGACCGGCTACCGGAAGCGGATCGGCCACCGTCAGCTGCACACCGCGCTGAAGATCACCGGCATCGACTCGGCTGCGAAGTAAGGGACTGAGAAGAGATGGCACACAAGAAGGGCGCATCGTCCACTCGGAACGGTCGCGACTCCAACGCTCAGCGGCTCGGCGTCAAGCGCTTCGGCGGCCAGGTCGTCAACGCGGGTGAGATCCTGGTCCGCCAGCGCGGCACGCACTTCCACCCGGGCACGGGTGTCGGCCGCGGCGGCGATGACACGCTGTTCGCGCTGGCCGCCGGTGCGGTGCAGTTCGGCACCAGCCGTGGCCGCAAGGTCGTGAACATCGTTCCGGTCGCTGAGTAATCAGCCCGGGGCGACATCGCACAGCCTTTTCCGAGGGCGGACCGCTCTTCCCGTGACGGGAAGCGGGTCCGCCCTCGGCGCGTTACGAGCGTGAGGCACATCAGAACATCCCCGAACCCGTATGTAACTGGAGGCACCCGTCATGACCACCTTCGTGGACCGCGTCGAACTGCATGTCGCCGCGGGTAACGGAGGCCACGGCTGCGCCTCCGTGCACCGCGAGAAGTTCAAGCCGCTCGGGGGACCGGACGGCGGCAACGGCGGCCGGGGCGGCGATGTGATCCTGGTCGTGGACCAGTCCGTCACCACCCTGCTCGACTACCACCACAGCCCTCACCGCAAGGCCACCAACGGCAAGCCCGGTGAGGGCGGCAACCGCTCCGGCAAGGACGGCACCGACCTGGTCCTGCCGGTCCCGGACGGCACCGTCGTCCTCGACAAGCGGGGCAACGTCCTGGCCGATCTGATCGGGCAGGGCACCACCTACATCGCCGCCCAGGGCGGCCGCGGCGGCCTCGGCAACGCCGCGCTCGCCTCGGCCCGCCGCAAGGCCCCCGGCTTCGCGCTGCTGGGCGAGCCGGGGCACTCCGGGGACGTCATCCTGGAGCTCAAGACCGTCGCGGACGTGGCCCTCGTCGGCTACCCGAGCGCCGGCAAGTCCTCGCTGATCTCGGTGCTCTCGGCGGCCAAGCCGAAGATCGCCGACTATCCGTTCACCACGCTGGTGCCCAACCTCGGTGTGGTCACGGCCGGTTCGACCGTCTACACCATCGCCGACGTCCCCGGCCTGATCCCCGGCGCCAGCCAGGGCAAGGGCCTCGGCCTGGAGTTCCTGCGCCATGTCGAGCGCTGCTCGGTGCTGGTGCACGTGCTGGACACCGCGGCGCTGGAGTCCGAGCGCGATCCGCTGACCGACCTCGATGTCATCGAGGCGGAGCTGGCCCAGTACGGCGGTCTGGACGACCGGCCGCGGGTCGTCGTGCTCAACAAGGTCGACATCCCCGACGGCAAGGACCTCGCCGACATCATCCGGCCCGATCTGGAGGCCCGCGGCTACCAGGTCCTCGAGGCCTCGGCGGTCGCCCATCTCGGCCTCAGGGAGCTGTCCTTCGCCCTGGGGAAGATCGTCGCGGAGGCGCGGGAGGCGAAGCCGAAGGAGGAGGCGACCCGGATCGTCATCCGGCCGAAGGCCGTGGACGACGCGGGCTTCAGGGTCGTCGCCGAGGAGGGCTTCTACCGCGTACTGGGCGAGAAGCCCGAACGCTGGGTCCGCCAGACCGACTTCGCCAACGACGAGGCCGTGGGCTACCTGGCCGACCGCCTGGCGCGCCTCGGTGTCGAGGAGGAGCTGATGAAGGCGGGCGCCCACTCGGGCGACGAGGTCGTCATCGGCCCCGAGGACGACGCGGTCGTCTTCGACTGGGAGCCGAGCCTCGCGACCGGCGCGGAGATGCTGGGCCGCCGTGGCGAGGACCATCGCTTCGACGCCCCGCGCCCGGCCGCGCAGCGGCGGCGCGACCGGGATGCCGAGCGGGACGAGGCGGACGAGGAGTTCGACACGTTCAAGCCGTTCTGAGCGCCGCACGGCCGTAGCGGGCGTCTGGGGGCGGTGCGTGTCTGCTCCGGGGCCCGTGCGCGGGCTCTGAGCGGGCTTCTCGGCGCCGTCCGGCGGGTGGCATGACGAAGGGCCCGGGAGGGATCTCCCGGGCCCTTCGTCATGCTGTCGGTGCCCGCCGTCGGCTCGGACCGTCGGAGGTCAGACCGTCGCGGTCTCCTCCGGCTCCGCCGAGCCGGACTCCAGCTCCATCTCCTCCGCCGCGTCCCGGGCCTCGCGCTGCGAGGGGATCTCGTCGGTGAGCCGGGTGGCCATCCGGGCCCGGCGCTCGTCGGCCTCGCGGCACAGGTCCTGCGTGGCCTGGTCGAAGCGCACCAGCGACGGCGGGTCGGACGGGCCGAGCAGATGCACCTTCAGCTCGGCGCGGGCGCTCGCGAGGGTGTCCTTCTCGGGGTCGCGGACCGCTTCCAGCAGTCCGGTCACGCCCACGGCCTCCGGCGTGAGGATCGTGGCGGCGCGCACCGTCGGGAAGCCCGCCCGGAACTCCTCCTCCGTCATCCCGCTGGTGTTCGCCACGGCGTACGGCTTCTCGCTCGTCAGGTAGTCCGAGACCACGCTGGAGACATCGCTGATCAGCACGTCGGCCTGGTTGAAGCAGGTGAAGATCGCCGGACGCGGACCGGTGATGATCTGGTGCTCCCAGACCGGCAGCGAGGCCCAGTAGGCGCTCTCCCAGGCGGCGGTGGCCGCGGCGACGGCCGCCGCGCGGCCGCCGTCCGGGGCCCCCTGGAGCTTCATGCGCTCGGTCTCGTCCGCGCTGGGGCGGAAGGCGGTGCTGGTCAGCTGGTTGAGCTCATCGGCGCACCGGGCCAGCTCGGCGGCGGCCTCCGCGCCGGGGCGGTCGCCGGTGCGCTTGGTGTTCGCCTCGGCGATCATCACCCTGATGCGGTCGTTGGCACGGCCCGCGCGGGGGTCCACGGAACCGGTCATCGGGTGCGGCTTGTACAGCAGGCGCACCTTGGGGTCGGCGAGCAGCTCGCGGACGATGTTCTCACCGGCCAGGATCACCGAGGTGTTGCCGGGGTTCCCGTCCCAGCCCTCCCAGGTCGGCGCGTACAGCACGGTCGTCAACTCACCGGTGGGCACGCCCGCGTAGGGGCGGATGGGGGCCAGCTGCGGCCGGCCGACCTCCACGACGTCCTTGTCCTCGACGCCGATGTCGGCGAGCTGGTAGCGCTCGCGCGCCGCCGGGCCGGCGACCCACACCTCGTCGTACGCCTTGGCGTACGGGTTGCAGCTGGAGAGCTTGTCGCTCTCGCCGTGGTTGATGAACGCGTGCTTGATCGAGGGGATGCGCAGCACCTGCGAGGTCTTGCCGGAGTTCGCCGGGTGCAGCAGTACCTTGAGCGTCGAGTGCTCCAGCCGCATCAGATGCGCCACCTTGGGGAGGCAGACGATCGGCACGTCCGTCGCCTCCACCTTCTGCACCATGAACCGCTCACGGAGCACGATGATCGGCTTGCCGTCGAGCGCGGCGAGCGTGGAGAGCCACATGTTCGCCTGGTACGCCGAGGAGTTGCCGCCGGAGAAGTACATGCCCACGGTCGGCTGGTAGTCGGCCAGCCACTGGTCCAGCCAGCGCAGGGCCGTGGCCTCGTTCGCCACGCGCTTGCGCGGCAGCAGCCAGCCGGCCAGGTGGGCCGTGCCGCCGATGCCGATCAGCAGCGCGATCGTCAGGCCGACGCCGCCCCAGACGGCGTTCTTGGTGGCGGCGGTGATCAGCAGACCGGCGGTGGCCGGTGCGGCCAGCCGCAGCAGACGGCGCCCGTGCTGACGGGCGAACAGCCGCGGCGGGGCGTCGCTCAGGCGCAGCGCGGACGCGTCGATGTTGCGGGTGACGAACGGCAGCTGGCGGGTCCGGCGGACCAGGATGGCCGCCGCCTGGCAGGCGAAGTGCACCAGGTAGAAGAGCAGCAGCCCCACGGTCAGGGGCGCCTGCTCGTGCAGGGGGTTGATGCCCTCGATGCGCAGCAGCCCGACCATGATGAGCATGTCGCGGAACAGCTGGCGCACCGTGACGTCGAGGCGGATCTTCCCCAGCAGCGACAGCAGACCGGGCTGCTTGTGCTGCAGGAAGAGATCGAGCGCGAGACCGCACGCCGAGGCGGCGATGAAAAGCGGTACGTTCGGAAGCACGGCGCCGACGAGCTGTGTGGCGAAGAACACGAGCATCGCGAGCAGCGCCGTCAGCTGTACGACCCGGCGTGGGGCGATTCCGGCAGAGGGCACGGGGTGGGCTCCTGGCAGGAGGGCAACGGACTGGGGGGACCCCTGACCGTATGCCGACGCCCCGCCCGGTGACAATCCGCGCCGGTGCCAACCGGTCGCAATCGGTGTCAAAGGGGCCCCGGAGAGTGGCCGCGGGGCACTTATGGCGGTGGGTGAGGCGGTGTGCGCGGGCGGTGTCCGGAGGCTGAAATGCCGAGGCGGGCGCGGCTCGTCTGTCGTAGATTGCCCCCTTGTCATGATGAGTGTGTAGGGCATGCGTTTCTTCGGGGCGTGTGGTGAGCGGGGACGAGCAAGGGAGCGGCGTGGCGGAGCAGGACGGGTCGGCGGTACGGGACGAGGTGGCCGCCGCCCGCAGGATCGTGGTCAAGGTCGGCTCGTCCTCCCTCACCACCGCGGCGGGGGGCCTGGACGCGGACCGGGTGGACGCGCTGGTCGACGTGCTCGCCAAGGTGCTCGACGGCGACGGTAAGGGCGACGGCGGCAGGGACGGCGACAGTAAGGGTGGCACGAACGGCAAGGGCGGCAAGGGGGGCACGAACGGCAAGGAGATAGTCCTGGTCTCCTCCGGCGCCATCGCCGCCGGACTGGCCCCGCTGGGCCTGGACCGGCGCCCCCGCGACCTCGCCCGCCAGCAGGCGGCCGCGAGCGTCGGACAGGGGCTCCTGGTGGCCCGCTACACGGCCTCGTTCGCGCGCTACGGGCGCCGGGTCGGCCAGGTGCTGCTCACCACGGACGACACCAGCCGCCGCGCCCACTACCGCAACGCCACCCGCACCCTGGACCAGCTGCTGGCCATGGGCGCGCTGCCGATCGTCAACGAGAACGACACGGTGGCCACGGACGAGATCCGGTTCGGCGACAACGACCGGCTGGCGGCCCTGGTCGCCCATCTCGTCCGGGCGGATCTGCTGGTGCTGCTCTCCGATGTGGACGGCCTGTACGACGGGGATCCCAGGACCCCCGGCACCTCCCGGATCGACGAGGTCCGGGGCCCTGAGGACCTGGACGGCGTCTCCATCGGCAGCGCGGGCCGCTCCGGGGTGGGCACCGGTGGCATGGTCACCAAGGTCGAGGCGGCCCGGATCGCCACCGCGGCCGGGGTCCCGGTGGTGCTCACCTCCGCCAGCCGGGCCGGGGACGCCCTGCTCGGCCGCCATACGGGCACGTTCTTCCACCGCACCGGCCGCCGCTCGGCGAACCGGCTGCTCTGGCTCGCCCACGCCTCCGCGCCACGTGGCGCCCTCACCCTGGACGACGGCGCGGTACGGGCCGTCGTGGAGCGCCGCACCTCCCTGCTGCCCGCCGGGATCGCGGCCGTGGAGGGCGAATTCACCGCCGGTGACCCGGTCGAGCTGAGGGACACCGAGGGCCGCCCGGTGGCCCGTGGGCTGGTCAACTTCGACGCCAAGGAGATTCCGCAGCTGATCGGCCGCTCGACCCGGGACCTGGCCCGTGAGCTCGGGCCGGCCTATGAACGCGAGGTGGTCCACCGCGACGACCTCGTCGTCCTGGACTGAGCCGCTCCGACTGGGCCGCTCCGACTGGGGCGCTCCACTGAGCCGCTCCGACTGGGCCGCTCCGGCGGCACGGGCGCCCTGGCGGCGGGACCTCCCGGCGGGAGCCGGGGGAGAACCGAGCCGCCAGAAAATAACCCCCCTCCGAAAAACCTCAAAAGCGCCCCGCGGGCGGGCGTGGGCTGGTCAACTTTGTTCAACGGGGTCGCGCGGGGCAGCGCGCCGGCTGTGGGAGACGCGGCGGAGTCCGAGCGGAAGGCCGCGGCCATGGCACCGTCATGAGATGCTCCGCCCGCGCGTGAGCGGAGCAGCGAGTTACAGGAGGCCGCCGGTGAGACGAGGGCGCCCGGGGGCGTCGCCCAGAGGGGCGGCGGAGCGCACCCTGACCAGTGTCGGAGCGGGCGACGCCGGGTCCGGCGACGCCGTGGCGCACGATGCCGGGCGTGGCGAGGCGTCCCGGCTGTGGCACATCACCCTCAGCGTCTCGGGGAGCGAGGCGCCGCTGCCGGAGGTCCGCAGGGCGCTCGAGCAGCTGGCCCATGACCATCCGTTCCTGCTGACCAGTCGCTATGCCAACGATCACGCCGAGATCCGCTACTGGGAAGAGGCCCGTGATCTGCACGACGCCGCGGCGGTCGCGCTGCGGCTGTGGGGCGAGCACCGGGCCTCGGCCAAGCTGCCGCCCTGGGAGATCGTGGGGCTCGAGGTCATCGACCGTGATACGTATCACCAGCGGGTCGCGGAGGGGTACGGGCCGCCACCGGCCTCCCCGGTGGGCGTGCATCCGTTCTGAGGGCGGATGTGCGACGCCGAGATATGAGAACGCCATCTCGAACTGCGGAATAGTGCGTGGATCTCCGCGCCCGGCTCAGTACGCTTCGGGCATGACCAGCGCACCCACGTCGCCGCTCACCGACCCCTGGCCGAAGTCCCCGGTCCTCCAGGCCGCCTACCGGGCCCAGGTCGCGGCCGCCGATCTCGCGCCACTGCCGCGCGCCGTCAAGGACGACGCGCTGCTCGCGATGGCCGACGCCCTGGAGGTGCGCACCAAGGAGATCGTGGAGGCCAACGCGGCCGATGTGGAGCGGGCCCGCGAGGCCGGCACCAGCGACGCCATCGTGGACCGGCTGACGCTCACCCCCGAGCGGGTGCGGGCCATCGCCTCCGACGTCCGCGACGTGATCGCGCTGCCCGACCCGGTCGGCGAGGTGGTGCGCGGCTCCACGCTGCCCAATGGCATCGACCTGCGCCAGGTGCGCGTTCCGCTCGGCGTCGTCGGGATCATCTACGAGGCCCGGCCGAATGTGACGGCGGACGCCGCGGCGCTCTGCCTGAAGTCGGGCAACGCGGTGCTGCTGCGTGGCTCCTCGTCGGCGTCCCACTCCAACGCCGCGCTGGTGAAGGTCCTGCGCGATGCCGTCGGCGGGGCGGGGCTGCCCGCGGACGCGGTGCAGCTGGTGCCGGGCGAGAGCCGGGAGTCGGTGCGCGAGCTGATGCGCGCCCGCGGCCTGGTGGACGTGCTGATCCCGCGCGGCGGCGCGTCCCTCATCCGTACGGTCGTCGAGGAGTCCACGGTTCCGGTCATCGAGACCGGCACCGGCAACTGCCATGTGTACGTGGACGCCGACGCCGACCTCGACATGGCGGTCGAGATCCTGGTGAACTCCAAGGCCCAGCGGCCGAGCGTGTGCAACGCCGCGGAGACGCTGCTGGTGCACCAGGACATCGCCGCCCGGTTCCTGCCCCGCGCCCTGGACGCGCTGGCCGAGGCCGGGGTCACGGTCCACGCGGACGAGCGGGTCATGGCGTTCGCGGAGGGCTCCAAGGCCACCGTGGTCCCGGCGGTGATCGACGACTGGGAGACCGAGTACCTCTCGTACGACATCGCGGCGGGCGTCGTGGACTCCCTGGAGGCCGCGGTGAGCCACATCCGCCTGTGGTCCTCCGGGCACACCGAGGCCATCGTCACGACGTCCCAGCAGGCCGCCCGCCGCTTCACCCAGCTCGTGGACTCCACCACGGTCGCCGTGAACGTCTCCACGCGGTTCACCGACGGCGGGCAGTTCGGCTTCGGTGCCGAGATCGGCATCTCCACCCAGAAGCTGCACGCCCGGGGGCCCATGGCGCTGCCCGAGCTGACCTCGACGAAGTACATCGTCACCGGCGACGGCCACACCCGCTGACTCACCCGTTCGGGGGATAGTCGATTTCCGGCGCCGCTGGGGTGGATCTTCCCCCGAATACCATTTCACCCTGCCCAAATTGACCCGTCCGGTCTACTCTGAATGGGTGCCGGACGACGTGGGGGGCAAGCCGTTCCCGGACGGCGACGAGCCCGACGACCGCAGCCACGGCGAGACGAACGACGAGTTCGCCGCCGTGGTCTTCGACGAGGACTTCGTACGGTCGGCCCCGATCCATGAGCCCACCGCCATCGAGCGGATGCTGGCCGCCGCCGAGGCCCGTGCCGAGGCCGAGGCGTCCCGGCGCCGCAGGGCCGGTGTCCCGCCCGAGGACGAGCTCTTCGAGGACGGGTACGGCGCGGAGACCGACTTCTACGGCGCGGACGACCCCGACGGGCGCTTCGGCCCGGGACGGGACGGGGACGACGCCTACGGCCCTTATGGGCGTTACGGCAGCGCGGGGCGCCCTTACCGCGGCCATGCCCGCTGGCACCGCCCGGTGGCCTGGCTGCTGGCCATCCTGATGGGCATCGGGGTGGTCGCCCTGGCCTTCACGGCGGTCTACCGGGGCGCCTCGGGCAACCGCCAGGACCCCGCCCCGCCGCCCGCCACCAGCGGTGTCGACGGCTCGCCCGCGGGGCAGCCGCGCCTGGAACCCTCGGGCTCGGAGTCGGCCCCGGAGCCGACCGGGGCCAAGGGCTCGACCGCCTCCGCCGTACCGCCGTCGCGGTGACGTCCGCACATGTCCCCGGCACGTCGCGGCGTGTCCCTAGCACGTCGCGGCGTATGGGGCGTTTCCTCCGCACTCGCCTCCCAAGTTGTGGAGTACCACCGCGTTTACCGTCGCCCCTGGCGACCTACTCTTGAGGTATGGCCGGGCGTGGAGACCCTCCCGAGGGGACACCCGAGGGCATCCCGGGAGGTGGTGAGGATGAGTACCGCTCCGTCGTGTTCGACGAGTCGTTCGTCCGTGCTGCCCGGCTCCAGGAGTTCTCGGCCGACGAGCGCATGGGCGAGCACGCACGGGCGGTGCGCAGCCGGCACGCCTGGGCCAGGGCCGGGGCGTCGCGCCAGGCCGTCGCGCTCGTCCTGCTGATCGCCATCGCCTTCGCGGCGGCCGTCTACATGGGGGTGCGCCACCCGTACCAGACGCCACAGCCGCAGACCGTGGAGCCACTGCACAGCAGCGTGGTGCCGCTCGCGCCGCGCGGTGAGGTGCCCGGAGGACCGCCGGACCGGCTGTTCCGCGCCAGCCCGGCCGCCGAGTTCCGCACCGGCGCCGAAGGAGTCACCGTGCCCGGCGCCCGCCGCACCCAGAGCTTCTCCGAGAGCCAGGTGATGACGGCGCTCACCACCGCCAAGGACTACCTGGTCAAGTCCGCCATCGACCCGGGTGTGCTCACCGGCGGTCCGGTGCAGGCCGTAAGGCTGCTGCTGGATCCCGCCCAGCAGACCCAGTTCGACCAGAGCTTCGAGCACCCGGTCGACGACGGACGGCATGCCGCCACCGGCTGGCTGAACCGCTTCAACCCGGCCGAGGTGACCCTGGCCGACACCCCGGTGCGGGTCCGCGGCACCCTTACGGTCATCGAGCGCAGCGCCGCGACCCTGGAGGTCGCCGCCGACCACGTCTTCGTCTACGCGCTCCAGCCGGCCCATGAGCGTGGACCGGACCATGCCTCGCTGTTCACCGTGCGCCGTGAGACGCGGTTCCGCTTCGACCGGGACGATCTGCGCGACCACCATCTGGAGCTGGTGCAGAGCACCGCGCTGGCGGGCCCGCAGGCCTGCGCCGCGAACGCCTCCGGCTATCTGCGGCCGATGCTCGCCGGCCAGAGCGCCAAGGGCGACGCCCCGACCGGCACCGACCCGTACACCACGGGCCGGACCACGGTCTCGCTGTGCGGCGTCATGGCCCCCGGGACCCAGCCCGCCGTCAACGGGCGGTCCTGAGGGCCGCCAGGGGCCGTCTCAGCGCTGCGGCGGGGTGTCCCCGGGCTCGTCGTTCCCCGGCCGCTCCGCCGGCCCGTCTCCGGGGCGCTGGTCCTCAGCCGCGTCCTGGGCCCCGTCCTGAGTCTCGTCCTGGGCCCCGCCCCGGGGCTCGTCCCGGGGCTCCCGGGGCTCCTCCCGGGGCGGTGTGCCCTCCTCGGCGGTCTCACCGTGCTTGCCCGCGCCGCCCGTGAACCGGTCGCGCAGCTTGCTGCCCAGGTCCCCGGCGCCGCCCGCCACGTCCCTGACGAAGGCGAACAGCGGGTCCTTGCTGTTGCGGACCGACTCCGCGTAGTGGCTCGCGGACTCCCGGAACGAGTCGCCGACCGAGGTGTCCCGGTCCTCGTCGCGGCGCGGGTAGTGGCCGTCCATGAGCCGCTGGTAGTCGCGGGTCGCGGCCCACTTCTTGAGCTCGGCGGCGCGCACGGTGGTGAACGGATGGCTGCGCGGCAGCATGTTCATGATCTTGAGGACGGAGTCCCGCAGATCGCCGCTCGACTCGTACTCCTCCGCCTGCTCCAGGAAGGCGTCCACGTTCATCTCATGGAGGTGATGGCCGCCCGCGAGCTTCATCAGCCCGCGCATCGAGGCCCGCAGATCCTGCCCGACCAGCAGCCCCGCCCGGTCCGCCGACAGCTCCGACTTCCGGAACCACTCCCGCAACGCCGTGACCAGCGCCAGCACCGCCACATTGCCGAGCGGAATCCAGGCGACCTTCATGGCGAGACTGGTGAGGAAGAGCAGTATCGTCCGGTAGACCGAGTGCCCCGACAGCGCATGGCCCACCTCATGGCCGATGACCGCCCGCATCTCCTCCTCGTCGAGCAGCTCGACCAGACCGGTGGAGATCACGATGATCGGCGCGTCCATGCCGATGCACATCGCGGTCGGCTGCGGGTTCTGGGTGACGTACATGGCCGGGACCCGCTCCAGGTCCAGGATGTAGCAGGCGTCCCGCAGCATGTCGTGGAGATGGGTGAACTGCCGCTCGCTGACCCGCACCGAGTCGGAGAGGTAGAGCAGCCGCAGGCTCCGCTCGGGCAGCAGACCGCTCATGGCCTTGAAGACGGTGTCGAAGCCGGTCAGCTTGCGCAGCGCGACCAGCGCGGAGCGGTCCGCCGGATGTTCGTACGCCCGTGAGGAGATCCCGGGGAACCGCCGCCGCTCCCGGCTGGGCACATGCTCCCGGGCGCCTCCCGTCCCGTTTCCACCACCGGTCTCGTGGCTGTCGCTCATGTCGCCCCCTCGTTGATTGCCCGCTCGACGGGGTGCCCGGTCCGGGCCCTCGTCCGGCGGCCCCCAGCCTAGGCCCTGAGCGCCTGGGGGTTAGCGTGGAGACATGCCCGAAATGACTGGCCTCACCGAAGCCCTCGCCGCCACCTCGCACAGCAACGACGGCCCCGGAGCGCTGCTGCGCATCGTCATCGTGGTCGGCGTGGTGGGCGCCGCCCTGCTCGCCTGGTTCCTGCTGCGCGGTTACAAGCAGGACTGAGCGGATACGAGCGGGATTGAGCGGATACGAGCAGGACGGATACGAGCGGGGCTGCCACCAGCAGGACGGACATCGGGACCGAAAACCGCCTCGCATACGATGTGGCCGACGTGTTGTGACGCCTAGACCCGGATAGGTACTGCCGCGATGACCGCTTTCAGCACCGCACATGCCGCCCTGACCACGCTCGCGTCCGAGGGCGGTGAGCACACCGACACTCACCCGAGCATCAGCCCCTTCATGACCGGCGGTGCGGCCCTGGTGATCCTCTTCCTGCTGCTGTGGATCACCACGCGCTTCAACCGGGACCGCTGACCTGGGCGATTGCACCTATGGGCCCCGGCTCCGGGCCGGGCCCAGTAGGGTCTGCACGCATGGAAGAGCAGAAAGGGTCCGGCAAGCGGCGACTGGGTGTGATGGGCGGGACGTTCGACCCGATCCACCACGGCCACCTGGTCGCGGCGAGCGAGGTGGCCTCGCAGTTCCACCTCGACGAGGTGGTGTTCGTGCCCACCGGGCAGCCCTGGCAGAAGAGTCACAAGAAGGTCTCCCCGGCCGAGGACCGCTATCTGATGACGGTCATCGCGACCGCCTCGAACCCGCAATTCTCGGTCAGCCGTATCGACATCGACCGCGGCGGGCCCACTTACACCACCGACACGCTCCGGGAACTGCGCGCGCTCAACGGTGACGCCGATCTGTTCTTCATCACCGGGGCCGACGCACTCAACCAGATCCTCACCTGGCGCGACGCCGAAGAGCTCTTCTCGCTGGCCCACTTCATCGGGGTGACCAGACCCGGGCACATATTGGCCGACCCGGGGCTGCCGGAGGGCGGGGTGTCGCTGGTGGAGGTCCCCGCGCTGGCGATCTCGTCATCGGACTGCCGGGCGCGGGTCGCTCATGGCGACCCCGTCTGGTACCTGGTGCCGGACGGCGTGGTGCGCTACATCGACAAGCGCGAGCTGTACCGGCACGACTGCTGAAGGGGTACCGGTGAACGACCGGCAGGATCCGTACGACCCGTACGCACAGGACCCGTATGGCCAGGAGCCGCAGATCTACGGCTATGACGCCTATGGGCGTCCGGTTTACCAGCCGCAGGCGGACCAGCAGCAGAGTTACGACCCGTACGCGCAGCAGCAGACGCAGTACGGGGAGCAACAGCAGCAACAACAGCAACACGACGGGTACGGCTACGACCCCTACGGCCAGCCGCAGCATCACCAGCACCAGCAGCCCCAGCAGCAGCCCCAGACGCAGAACTACGACCCGTACGTTCAGCAGCAACAACAACAGCAGTTTCAACAACAGCAACACCAGCAGCAGTACCAACAACAGCCACAGCAGGGTTACGGCTACGACTACCCGCAGGCGGCCGCCGCCCCGGCCGTCCCCTCGCGGCGCGAGGAGCCCAACCCCGCGGCCAACCCCTACGAGGAGCTGAGCCCGGAGCAGCTGCGCCCCGGGTCCGAGCCGCCTCCGGCCGGGGAGCCCCGTTCCGCCGGGCCCCGGTCCGCGGAGCGAAAGCGTCCTGGGGATGCCGATCAGGAGGAGTACCACACCGAGCAGTTCTCCTTCGTCGAGGAGCAGGACGAGGAATCCGACGACGTCATCGACTGGCTGAAATTCGCCGAGACCCGCTCCGAGCGCCGTGACGAACGCCGCCGTAAGGGCCGCAACCGCCTCATAGCGCTCGTCGTGGTCCTGGTTGTCGCCGCGGCGGGCGGGGTCGGTTACCTCTGGTACGCGGGCAAGCTCCCGGGGCTGTCCGACGACGCCCAGGACCAGGCGGCCGCGGGCGGTCCGCAGAAGCGCGATGTGATCGTCGTCCATCTGCGCGAGACCAAGGGCGGCCGCACCTCCACGGCCCTGCTGGTGGACAACGAGACCACCAAGAAGGGCACCACCGTCCTGCTGCCGAACTCGCTGGCCGTCTCCACCGAGGACGGCGCCTCCACGACTCTCGGCAAGTCCGTGACCGACGAGGGCTCCGACTCCACCCGGGACTCCCTGAGCACCCTGCTGGGGTCGAAGATCCAGGGCACCTGGCGACTGGACACGCCCTATCTGGAGAACCTCGTAGAGCTGGTCGGCGGGATCGGCATCGACACCGACGCGACCGTCCCCAGCCCCCAGAAGGGCGAGGACCCCCTGGTCAAGCGGGGCAAGGACCAGATCGTGAGCGGCCAGGCGGCCGTGGCGTACGCCACCTACCGCGCTCCCGGCGAGGCACAGTCCAAGCAGCTCGCGCGGTTCGGGCAGGTCATGCACGCGGCGTTGAAGAAGCTCTCCAGCGATGAGAAGGGCGCCACCAGCACCGTGGAGTCGCTGGCCCAGATCCCCGACCCGTCGCTGTCCGAGCAGCAGCTGGGCGCGTCGCTGGCGAAGCTGGCCGGGCAGGCCAAGAGCGGTGCGTACGACACCGCGATGCTGCCGGTCCAGCCGGACGGGACGCTCAGCAGCCAGGCGACCGACCATGTGGTCAAGGACATCCTGGGCGGCACGGTCAAGAACTCCGACAAGAACACCGCGGCCCGGGTCAGCGTGACCAACGCCGGAGGCCCCAAGGACGCGTCGAGTGCCGCGCGGGTGGCGCTGGTCAACGGCGGCTTTACGGTCGTCACGGCCACCGAGGGCGGCGATGCGCAGTCGGCCTCGCGGGTGACCTACGCGGACAACGCCCAGGCGGGCCAGGCCAAGGAGGTCGCCAAGACGCTCGGGCTGCCGGAGTCGGCGGTGCGGAAGGGCAAGGGCGCGGCCAACGCGGACATCACGGTCCTCCTCGGCCCGGACTACGACGCCACGGGCTGAGGCGGCCCGGGCACGCCGGGCGGTCGTTCCTCGCCGCCCGGCGTGACGGTGGGGCGTGAGACCCTGGGGGAAGCCAGACCTTCGAGGTACCACCGACCGAAAGCCTTGCCTGTGACCGCCACGGACCGCTCCCTCGAGCTCATCAACGCCGCCGCCCAGGCGGCCGCCGACAAGCTCGCGCACGACATCATCGCGTACGACGTCAGCGATGTGCTCTCCATCACCGACGCCTTCCTGCTGGCCTCGGCGCCCAACGACCGCCAGGTCAAGTCGATCGTCGACGAGATCGAGGAGCGGCTGAACAAGGACCTGGACGCCAAGCCGGTGCGTCGCGAGGGCGACCGTGAGGCCCGCTGGGTGCTGCTGGACTACGTGGACATCGTGGTGCACGTCCAGCACAGCGAGGAGCGGGTGTTCTACGCCCTGGAGCGGCTCTGGAAGGACTGTCCGCAGCTGGAGCTCCCGGCCGACGCCGAGGCCACCCGCGGCAAGGCGCAGGAGTACGCGCAGGCGCAGGGCCCGGACGGCGGCGCGGGCGGTGAGCTGAGCTGAACGGCATCCAAGGCGCCCGTGGCCGCCGCATCGTCCTGTGGCGCCACGGCCAGACGGCCTGGAACATAGAACGCCGTTTCCAGGGCTCCCTGGACATCGAGCTCACCGACACCGGTGTCGCGCAGGCGCACCGCGCGGCCCGGCTGCTGGCCGCCCTGAAGCCGGACGCGATCATCGCCTCCGATCTGAAGCGGGCGGCGGCCACGGCCGCCGAGCTGTCCGCCGTCACGGGGCTGTCGATCGCGCATGACGCGGGTCTGCGGGAGACCTACGCGGGCAAGTGGCAGGGGCTGACCCACGAGGAGATCATCGAGCGCTTCGGCGAGGAGTACGCGGCGTGGAAGCGCGGGGAGCCGATCCGGCGCGGCGGCGGTGAGCTGGAGACCGAGGTCGCCGACCGGGCCGCGCCGGTGGTGCTCGAGAGCGCCGACAAGCTGCCGGACGACGGCACGCTCGTGGTGGTCAGCCACGGCGGCACGATCCGCACCACCATCGGCCGGCTGCTCGGCCTGGAGCCCCGCACCTGGGAGGCGCTGGGCGGCCTGTCCAACTGCTGCTGGTCCGTGCTGGGCGAGGGTGCGCGGGGCTGGCGGCTCCTGGAGCACAACGCCGGATCGCTGCCCGAGCCGGTGCTCGGCGACGACGACTGAGCGGATTTCCTTTCCCGGCAGGTCACCGGCTATGCTCCTTCTCGTTCGAAGCGCTCCGGCGCGGAGAAGAGCGGGGCTATAGCTCAGTTGGTAGAGCGCCTGCATGGCATGCAGGAGGTCAGGAGTTCAATTCTCCTTAGCTCCACAGGACCAGGATCCCGTCTCCCTCACAGGGAGGCGGGATCGCTGCTTTCCGCACCACTTCCGGCCCGGGTCTCCGCCGCGGCTCTTTCCTCCCGCAGTACGGAGAGTGGCTTGGCGTGCATCGTGCAGCCGATCAGCGGGTCGTGCAGGAGGCGCACCCGCCGCACATGGTCACGGCTCTCCTCGTCGCAGGGCGTGTAGACCACGATCCGGGTCTCCGGCACCCCGCTGACCCGCATCGAGGTCGAGGTCAGCCGGATCTCGCCGACCGAGGCGTGCCGCACCACCTTGATCCGGGAGCCCGGCGGCGCGACGTCTCCGCTCTGCCACAGCCGGGCGAAGTCGTCGCTGGCCGCCAGCAGCCGGGCGATGAAGTCCTCCCAGGCGGGCTCGCCCACATGGCGTCCGTACCCGCCGCGCAGCGTGGCCACCAGGAGCGGCAGCTCCTCGTCGAGGTTCACATAGGGGGCACAGCAGCGGCGGGCCACGAACAGCTGCCACAGGGCGTTCCGCTCGGCGGCGGCGGAGAGCAGCATCTCCGGGAACAGGCCGCCGTACGCGGCATTGGCGGCCAGGACGTCGTAGCGGGCGTTGTAGACCACCGCGGGGAGCGGGTCGAGCGCGTCGATGATGCCCTGCACCTCCGGGCTCACGCTGCGCGGATCGCGCTCCCGGCCGGGCACATACGGCACCTCGGCCAGGTGGTAGAGGTGCTCGCGCTCGGTCTGGTCCAGCCGCAGGGTGCGCGCGACCGCGTCCAGCACCTGCACGCTGGCGTTGATCGGGCGGCCCTGCTCCAGCCAGGTGTACCAGGTCACGCCGACGCCGGAGAGCTGGGCGACCTCCTCGCGGCGCAGCCCCGGGGTGCGGCGCCGCAGACCGGGCGCCATGCCCACGTCGGCGGGGGTCACCCGGGCACGGCGGCTGCGCAGGAAGGCGGCCAGCTCGGGCCGTCTGCGCCGAGTGTTCGCGGTCATCGTCGCTCTCCCCGTTCCCCGTGCCGTAGGGCCGCACGGCCGGTCCCCCTTCGAGCCGTACGGCCCCATGCTCCCGGGGGCGGCGGGCGGCTGCCAGGTGCTGCCACTACCAGCATCGGCGGGCTCTCGTTACCGGTACCGGCCCGGCCACAGGCTCGGTCCATGAGACACACCACCCCGACCACCCTTCCTCCGACTCCGACGGGGGACCTCGGTGGATCCAGTAAAGGCGAGGCCACTGACAACCGGGCCAATGGCGGCTCGGCCGCCGACCACCGGGCCGCGCGGCGCGCTGCCTCCCGGCGTCCTGCCTCCCGGCGCCCTCCGCGCCCCGGCTGGCTGCTCACGATCGTTCTCACCGGCCAGCTCATGGCCGTCCTCGACGTCTTCATCGTCAATATCGCCGCCCCGACCGTGCGCGCCGATCTGCACGCCTCCGGCGCCGGACTGCAACTCGTCATCGCGGGCTACACCGTCTCCTACGCCGTGCTGCTGATCACCGGCGCGCGGCTGGGCGCCCTGGTCGGCCACCGGCGGATGTTCCTGACCGGGCTCGCGGTCTTCACCGGCGCCTCGCTGGCCTGCGGGCTCGCCGCCACCACCGGACAGCTGATCGCCTTCCGGTTCGTCCAGGGCGCGGGTGCCGCGCTGATGCTGCCGCAGGTGCTGAGCCTGATCCAGCGGACGTTCACGGGCGGTTCGCGGGCACGGGCGCTGGGCGCGTACTCCGCGGTGCTGGCCTCCGGCGCCGCCGGCGGGCAGATCCTGGGCGGGCTGCTGGTCGAGGCCGATCTGCTCGGCTCCGGCTGGCGCCCGGTCTTCCTGGTGAACGTGCCGATCGGGCTCGCGCTGCTGGCCCTCGGCCCGCGGCTGCTGCACGACCCGGCCGATCCGCCGCGCCCAGCGGAGGCCCCGCGCCCAGCCGAGGCCCCGCGCCCGGCCGATGCGCCGCGCCCTCGCGGGGAGCGCGCGGCCGTCCGCCGGAGCGGCCTGGACCTGCCCGGTCTGGTGCTGCTCGCGGCCGCCGTGCTGCTGTTCACGGTGCCGCTGGTGCTCGGGCAGGAGCGGGGCTGGCCGCTGTGGTGCTGGATCGTGCTCGGGCTGAGCGCGGTCCTGGTGGCGCTCTTCGCCGCGTACGAGACCCGGCTGGCCCGGCGCGGCGGTGCGCCGCTGATCTCCCCCAGGGTGGTGCGGGCGCCGGGGATGCCGCGCGCGGTGATCCGTATCGCACTGGGGATGGCGGCCAACGCGGGGTTCCTGTTCGCCCTGACCCTGCATGTGCAGGGCGGGCTCGGCTACAGCCCGTTGCGGGCGGGGCTGACATTCGTCCCCACGGCGGTCGCGTTCGGCGTCGTGGGCCTCAACTGGCGGCGGCTGCCCGCCCGCTGGCACGCCGCCACCGTCCCGGGCGGATTCCTGCTGGCGGCCGCCTCGTTCGCCGGAGCCGGTCTGGCCCTGCGCGACGGCACGGACGGCGGCCCATGGCTCCTCGTCGCCCTTACGGCTTCCGGCGCGGGGCTCTCGCTGGCCTACAGCCCCCTGCTCACACGGACGTTGGCGACCGTAAGGCAGCAGGACGCGGCGGACGCCAGCGGGGTGCTGGTGACAGCGGCTCAACTCGGCCTGCTCACCGGCGTCGCGGTCTTCGGGGCGGTGTTCCTGAGCGCGGCGGACGATACGGTGCCCAGTGCGGGTGCCTCCGCGGAGGCCCTGTGGGTGACCTGCGTCGCCTTGGCCGGGGCCGCGCTGTGCGGAGCACTGATGAGTCTGGTGAGACGAGTGGGGCATCTCCGCTGACCTGCGCGTCGTCCCATGGCAGAATCGGACGGCCGGAGGGGGATGGGGCCGACACGTCCGATGGGGAGGGCAGGTGGGATGCGGACCAGCATCCTCGATGCGATCGAGGACCCGTCCCGCAGGGCACGAGCGGGCATCGTGTGCCCGTCCTGCGGCTCCGGACATGTGGCACAGGTCCTCGGTGACAACGGCGGTGTTTCCTACGTGTGTACGGCCTGCGGCCATAGCTGGAGCTGAGTGAGATGGGAGCCCACAGCCGGAAGTGCGACTGGTGCGGCACCGGCACACCGATCGTCCGCGATATGGAGCCGCTCAACTCCGACTACCAGTACTGGTGTGCGGAGTGCGCGCGGGCGCTGATCATCAGAGGCGATCCCATCGAGACCTACCGTGAGCTCGAAGGGGAGCCGATCTACGGCCGGCTCCTCGACGAGCACTGCACGCTGAAGCGTTTCTATTCGTTCGCGACGGCGTAACGGGGATCTGCTCCGGCCTCCGGCCAATCGATTTGGCGGAAGGCCGGGGCGTCCGTGTAATGTAGGCGTCGCCGCCGGGGAAACCGGGCGGAGCGAGACCTGGGGCTATAGCTCAGTTGGTAGAGCGCCTGCATGGCATGCAGGAGGTCAGGAGTTCAATTCTCCTTAGCTCCACATCGAGGAGGCGGGTCGTCCGTAAGGGCGGCCCGCCTTTCGCGTCGCGTGACGAGGGCCACCGCCTCCGTGCGGCCCGTCCGCGCCCTGCGGTAACCTGGCCCCATGCGTGCCGTACGCCTTCTGCTTAGCGGGCCGCGCTGATCAGTACCGACCGAGTACAGCTCCGGTCGGTATCAGCGCGGCGTCCCCTCCTGTGCGAGGGGTCTTTTTGTTTCGGAAGCAGGTTCCGCTGCGTTGCCGCAGGCAGAGACGACCGATGGAGCTTTGAGGACCATGAGCGAGACCAATGCCGCGGCCGAGGTGGCCGCGCCGCACCGCTACACGGCCGCCCTGGCCGCCGACGTCGAAGCCCGCTGGCAGGACTTCTGGGACGCGCACGGCACGTATGAGGCGCCCAATCCGAGCGGCGACCTGGCAGGCGACGCCGAGGCCGTCGCCCGGCCCAAGAAGTTCGTCATGGACATGTTCCCGTATCCCTCGGGCGCGGGACTGCACGTGGGTCATCCGCTGGGCTACATCGCCACCGATGTGTTCGCCCGCTACCACCGCATGACGGGCCACAACGTCCTGCACACCCTGGGCTTCGACGCCTTCGGCCTGCCCGCCGAGCAGTACGCGGTGCAGACCGGCACCCACCCGCGGGTCAGCACCGAGGCCAACATCGAGAACATGCGGCGGCAGCTGCGCCGGCTGGGCCTGGGCCACGACAAGCGCCGCTCGTTCGCGACGATCGACCCGGACTACTACAAGTGGACCCAGTGGATCTTCCTGCGGATCTTCAACTCCTGGTACGACCCGGAGGCGAAGACGGCGCGCCCCATCGACACCCTGGTCCAGCGGTTCGCCTCCGGTGAGCGCACCACCCCCGACGGCCGCCCCTGGGCCGAGCTGACCGAGTCCGAGCGCTCCGACATCCTGGGCGACTACCGCCTGGCCTACGCCTCGGACGCGCCCGTCAACTGGTGCCCCGGCCTGGGCACCGTGCTGGCCAACGAGGAGGTCACCGCGGACGGCCGCTCCGAGCGCGGCAACTTCCCGGTCTTCAAGGCCAAGCTGCGCCAGTGGAACATGCGCATCACCGCCTACGCCGACCGGCTGCTGGACGACCTGGACGAGCTGGACTGGCCCGAGGCCATCAAGCTGCAGCAGCGCAACTGGATCGGCCGCAGCGAGGGCGCCCGGGTCGACTTCCCGGTGGCCGAACACCCCGACGCCAGGATCACGATCTTCACCACCCGCCAGGACACCCTGTTCGGCGCCACCTACATGGTCCTGGCGCCCGAGCACGGCCTGGTGGACGAGATCGTCCCGGCCGCCTGGCCCGAGGGCACCCACGACGTCTGGACCGGCGGCCACACCACCCCGGCTGAGGCCGTCGACGCCTACCGCAAACAGGCCGCGGCCAAGTCCGACGTCGAGCGGCAGGCCGAGGCCAAGGAGAAGACCGGCGTCTTCACCGGCGCGTACGCCGTCAACCCGGTCAGCGGTGAGCGGGTGCCGGTCTTCATCGCCGACTACGTCCTGATGGGCTACGGCACCGGCGCGATCATGGCCGTCCCGGCCCACGACAGCCGTGACTTCGCCTTCGCCCGCGCTTTCGAGCTGCCCATGCGCTGTGTCGTCGAGCCCTCGGACGATCGCGGCACCGACCCGTCCACCTGGGACGACGCCTTCGCCTCGTACGACGCGAAGATCGTCAACTCGACGGGGGAGTCCGTATCGCTGGACGGGCTGGGCGTCGTCGAGGCCAAGGCGCGCATCACCGAGTGGCTGGAGTCCCGCTCCATCGGCGAGGGCACCGTCAACTACCGGCTGCGCGACTGGCTGTTCAGCCGGCAGCGCTACTGGGGCGAGCCCTTCCCGATCGTCTACGACGAGGAGGGCGTGGCCCACTCCCTGCCCGAGTCGATGCTGCCCCTGGAGCTGCCCGAGGTCGAGGACTACTCGCCGCGCACCTTCGACCCGGACGACTCCGACACCTCCCCGGAGACCCCGCTGTCCCGGAACGAGGAGTGGGTCAACGTGGTGCTGGACCTGGGCGACGGCCGCGGGCCGCGGCCGTTCCGCCGCGAGACCAACACCATGCCCAACTGGGCCGGCTCCTGCTGGTACGAGCTGCGCTACCTGGACCCGCACAACAGCGAGCGGCTGGTCGACCCGGAGGCCGAGCGCTACTGGATGGGGCCGCGTGAGGGGCAGCCGCACGGCGGTGTCGACCTGTACGTGGGCGGCGCCGAGCACGCGGTGCTGCATCTGCTGTACGCCCGGTTCTGGTCCAAGGTGCTGTTCGACCTGGGGCATGTCTCCTCGGTCGAGCCGTTCCACAAGCTGTACAACCAGGGCATGATCCAGGCGTATGTCTACCGGGACAGCCGCGGAATCGCCGTCCCGGCCGCCGAGGTCGAGGAGCGGGACGGGGCCTACTGGTACAACGGCGAGAAGGTCTCCCGGCTGCTGGGCAAGATGGGCAAGTCCCTGAAGAACGCCGTCACGCCGGACGAGATCTGCGCCGAGTACGGGGCCGACACGCTGCGGCTGTACGAGATGGCCATGGGCCCGCTGGACGTCTCGCGGCCCTGGGACACCCGCGCGGTCGTCGGCCAGTACCGGCTGCTGCAGCGGCTGTGGCGCAATGTCGTCGACGAGGGCACCGGAGAGGTCACCGTCGTCGACACCGCGCCCGACGAGGCGACGCTGCGCGTCCTGCACAAGGCGATCGACGGCGTCCGGCAGGACATGGAGGGCCTGCGCTTCAACACCGCCATCGCCAAGATCACCGAGCTGAACAACCACGTCACCAAGGTGCGCGAGGTGCCCCGCTCGGTGGCCGAGGGGCTGGTGCTGCTGATCTCGCCGCTGGCCCCGCATGTCGCGGAGGAGCTGTGGCGCAGGCTGGGCCACTCCGGGTCGGTCGTCCACGAGTCCTTCCCGGTCGCCGATCCGGAGTACGTCGTGGACGAGACCGTCACCTGTGTGGTGCAGGTCAAGGGCAAGGTCAAGGCCCGACTGGAGGTCGCGCCCTCGGTCTCGGACGAGGAGCTGGAGGCGCTGGCGGTGGGTGACCCGGCGGTCGTGGCGGCGCTGAACGGCGCGGGCATCCGTAAGGTCATCGTGCGGGCGCCGAAGCTGGTGAACATCGTTCCGGCCTGATCGGCTTTTCATGTGTGGGCGGGTTGGGGGTTCGTCAGGAACCTCTGACCCGCCCGGCGCGTTTACGCTGAGAGGACGACCGCCACCGTGCCGTGACCGCCGCCCCAAGGAGCGCCATGGAAGCCATCTGGATCCTGCTGACGCTTTTCGTCCTGATCATGCTGGCGGGGGTCTATGGGGTCGTTCGCGCGGTCAGGGCGGCCAAGCGCGGTATCGACCGTACGGTGCACCAGGCCCGTGTCACGGTGGAGGAGACCAGACTCCGGGCCCGGCAGCTCGCCCAGCCGGGCGCGACCGGCGAGCTCGCCCAGCTGCGGCTCTCCCTGCGCGGCTCGATGCGCGCCACCGGGCAGGCGCTGCAGGCGGCCGCCCCGCAAGACCGGTCCCTGTCGGAGTCGTTGGGCCTGTTCCAGCGGCTGAGCAGCCATGCGCTGGACCTGGAAGCGGATCTGAAGCGGCTGGAGCAGGAGCCCGACAGGTCCCGGCTCGCCGCCCTGCTGCCCGAGATGCGGGAGCGTACGCAGCGGATCACCCATTCGGCCGACTCGCTGCGCTGGGCGGTGCAGGAGCGGACGCATCGGATGGCGCACGACGATCTGGACTCGCTGGGCCGCGAGATCGAGATGGAGGCGGGGGCGCTGCGGCACTGGACGGCGGTGGAGCCGGACGAGCCGCTGGCGGCGCCCGAGGCGGGTTCACGATCTGGGCCCGACGCGGGGGTGCGCCCTGGGCCCGAGGCAGGGGTGCGACCGGGGCCCGAGGCGGGGCAGGAGCCGGAGCCGCCCCGGCCGCCGCTCGGGGCGAGGCCGAATCCGGAGCCCCAGGCGTGGCAGAAGCCCTGGCAGAAGTCCCCCCGTCCCGAGAACACGGCCTGAGACCCCGAAACTCCGAACCCCCGAAACCCCGAACCCCCGAACCCCGAAACTCCGAACTCCCCGGAATGAACCCGGTCTGAGAACAGGATCTGAGTCACGTCTGAACAGGGCATGATCGGCAAGGCAATTGATCATCCGGTGGGGTCGCGCTGTCGGCAGGCGCCATCCCCCGATAACCTCCCAGTCATGTCCCGCCATGTCGCGATCGTGACCGATTCCACGGCGTACTTGCCGCAGGATGCGATGGAGCGGCACCGCATCACCGCCGTGCCGCTGACGGTGGTGCTCGGAGACCGGGCCCTGGAAGAGGGCACCGAGATCTCGGCCCGGTCCCTCGCGCAGGCGCTGCAGAAGCGGAAGCCGGTGACGACATCCCGGCCCAGTCCGGAGATGTTCGCGGCCGCCTATCGGGCCGCCGCCGAGGAGGGCGCGACGGGCATCGTCTCCCTGCATCTGTCGGCCGAGTTCTCCGGGACCTACGACGCGGCGGTGCTCGCGGCACAGGACGCGCCCGTTCCGGTGCGGGTGGTGGACAGCGGAATGGTCGCGATGGCACTCGGCTTCTGCGCGCTGGCGGCGGCCGAGACGGCGGAGGGCGGCGGCACGCTGGACGAGGCCGTGGCGGCGGCGGAGAAGCGGGCAGACAGCACGGCCGCCTACTTCTACGTCGACACCCTCGACTATCTCCGGCGCGGGGGCCGCATCGGCGCGGCCCAGGCACTGCTCGGCTCGGCGCTCGCGGTCAAACCGCTGCTCCAGCTCGACGAGGGGCGGATCGAGCTGCGGGAGAAGGTCCGCACCGCCTCGAAGGCCATCGCCCGGCTCGAGGAGATCGTGGTGGAGCGGGCCGGCCGGAGCCCGGTGGACATCGCGGTGCAGCACCTGGCGGCGGGCGAACGGGCGGCGGCGCTCGCGGAGCGGCTGCGGGAGCGGGTGCCGGGGCTGGCGGAGCTGTATGTGAGCGAGGTGGGCGCGGTGATCGGGGCGCACACCGGGCCGGGGCTGCTGGGGGCGGTGGTCTCTCCGCGATAGCGGAGGGTGGCGGAGGCTCTTCACTCGGCGGGGTGACGGAGTTGTCCACAACGCGGGGGTTATCCCCGGGAATTGATGCGGATCAGCGCGATCGGCTCCATGTGCCTACCGTCAGGTGGCATGAGGTCACGATCACGCACAGTAACCACGGGGTCGGGGCGCGGCCGCCATCGCGACGGCGGGGCGGGCCGCCCCCCGCGCTCGCCGTCCGGCATGGGTCTGGTCAGTGCCGGAAGCCGCCACCGCAGCGTCCACCGCCAGACGGACCCCGCCGCACCTTCACGCGCGAGCCGCGCGGCGGCGCTCTTCGCCACGGCCTCGTCGGCGCCTCGGGCGTCCCCGGCGGCGGTCGGGTCCATCGCTCTGGGCAGCAGGGACGGACCGAAGGGCACAGCGGGGTCGGCTGTGGCGGCGGAGGAGGTACGGAACGAGAAGCCGCCCAAGAAGCCGCCCAAGAAGCCGCCCGAGGAGGGGCACGAGGAGGGGCACGAGAACAGGCCCGAGGACAGACACGAGAACAGGCCCGAGGACAGACACGAGGACGGGCACGAGGACGGGCACGAGGGGCCTGAGAACGCGTCCGAGAACGCTCCGCTGCGCAGACGCGACCGGACGGGGCTGGCCCTGCGCGAGCGGCTGCCGGTGTGGCTTCAGCTGCGCTGCGGCATGGAGCTGAAGACGGCCGCCGCCCTGGCGGTCGCCCTGCTCACCGCGGTGGCCTTCGCGGCCTACCACTTCTGGACCGGCCGTCCCCAGACCGTGCGCGCCCCGGACCCGGAGCCCCCGCGCGCCGCACCCTCCGAACCCGGCCCCACGCCGGGCGGGCAGCTCACCGCATCCGGCGGCGGCCGGACGGTCGTGGTGGATGTGACGGGCAAGGTCCGCCGCCCCGGCCTGCGCAAACTGCCGCCCGGGGCGAGGGTCGCCGACGCGCTGGAAGCGGCGGGCGGGGCACGGCCGGGCGCCGACCTGAGCGGGCTGAACCGGGCTCGCCCACTGGTGGACGGGGAACAGATCGTGGTCGGCTCCCCCGCGGCCGGACCACCGGCGCCGGGCGCGGCGGCCAGTGGCTCGAACGCACCCAACGCACCCAACGCACCCAACGGGCCAAACGCACCCAACGCACCGGCTGGGCCTGGAGCACCGGCCGGGCCGGGGGCACCCGGTGGGTCGGTCAGCCTCAACTCCGCGACCGCCGAACAGCTCGACACCCTCCCGGGAGTCGGCCCCGTCCTGGCCCGGCACATCATCGACTACCGCACCCAGCACGGAGGTTTCCGCTCCATCGATGAACTCCGCGAGGTGAACGGCATCGGCGAGCGACGGTTCGCCGACCTGCGCCCGCTGGTCCAGCCATGACGTCCGAGCGGCCCCCGCGCACCCGTGCCCCGGTCCATGCCGCGGCCGCGTCCCCGCGCGGCGCGTCACACCCACGCCAGGAGGGCCCACCCGACCTTCGCCTCGTACCCCCGGCCCTGGCCGCCTGGGCAGCCGCGGCACTGGCCCTGGACGCACCGCCCCTAGCGGTGGCCCTCGCCTGCACAGCAGCCACCCTCGTGGCGGCGGCCCTGCTCCTCCGGATCCGCCGACGAGCCCCGACACCGGACGGCCGATGCCACCGCCCAGCCCGCCCCCGACGCAGACCGGCCGCGCCCTCGCCGGCACAGCACCCGGAAGGCCTCAACCTGTCCGGGTGGCAGGCCACTTCACCGCCACGCGCTGTCGCCTGGCGTGGGCGCCGTATGGGGGGAGCGGTGGCGGCATCGCTGTTGTGCGGGGCCGCCGCGGGGGCGGTCGCCGGGCTGCACGGGGCGGATGTACATCGCGGCCCCGTCCCCGCCCTTGCCCGGGGGTACGCGGAGGCCACCGCCGAGGTGACGGTTACGGGGGACCCACGGCTCACCCGGCCGCGGGTGCGGGGCGCGGCGCTCGCGCCGGCGTCCGTGGTCCTCGAGGCGGAGGCCCACCGGGTCACCGGCGCCGGTGGTACTACGACCACCACCCGCACCCCCGTCCTGGTCACGGTCCACCCAAGGTCCGGCAAGGAGCGGACGGCCTGGCTCGGGCTGCTGCCGTCCACACGTCTGCGCGTCCACGGCCGCCTGGCGCCGCCGCTGCGCGGCGGGGACCGTATCGCGGCCGTAGTGCGTGTAAGCGGCGGGCCCCCGAGGGTCACGGGTCCGCCCAGCGCGGTCCAGCGGTTCGCCGGGCGGCTGCGCGCCGGGCTGCGCACCGCGACCGACGGACTCTCCCCGGACGCGCGAGCGCTGCTCCCGGCGCTGGTCGTGGGGGACACCTCACGGGTGTCGCCCGAACTGGACGAGGCGTTCCGGGCCACGGACATGCTGCACCTCATGGCCGTCTCCGGCAGCAATCTGACGCTCGTGCTCGCACTGCTCACGGGTCCGCCGCAGCTGGCCGGGCGGGCCGAGCGGCGCGGTCTCGCGGGCGCGCTCGGCATCCGGCTGCGGACCACCGCCCTCCTCGGCGGCGGGCTCACGCTCGCCTTCGTCATCGTCTGCAGACCCGAGCCCAGTGTGCTGCGCGCCGCCGCCTGCGGCCTGATCACGCTGCTCGCCCTCGGCACCGGCCGCCGCCGCTCCCTGCTCCCGGCCCTGGCCGCCGCCGTCCTCGCGCTGGTGCTCTACGACCCCTGGCTGGCCCGGAGCTATGGCTTCGTGCTCTCCGTGCTGGCCACCGGCGCCCTGCTCACCATCGCGCCGGGATGGAGCGCGGCCCTCCAGCGCCGTGGCGTACCGCCCCGAGTGGCCGAGGCGCTGGCGGCCGCCGCCGCGGCCCAGGCGGTCTGCGCACCGGTCGTCGTGGTGATGGCCGCGCGAGTGAGCCTGGTCGCCATCCCGTGCAACCTCATCGCCGAGGTGGCGGTGGCCCCCGCCACCACCCTCGGCTTCGCCGCGCTCGCGGCAGCCGCCGTCGCGCCGCCGCTCGCCCAGTGGATCGCCTGGCCGGCGGGCTGGCCCGCCGAGTGGATCGCCCAGGTGGCCCGGACCGGCGCGGCACTCCCCGGGGCCGAGGCGGACTGGCCGGACGGCTGGACCGGCGCGCTCCTGCTGGCCGCCGTAACTCCGGCCTTGGTCCTCGCGGGCCGCCGACTGCTGCGCCACCGCCTGCTGTGCGCCGTATGCGCGCTACTGGTGCTGCTGGCCGTCGTACGCCCGGCACCTCTGGCCCGGGTCATCACCGGCTGGCCACCGCCCGGTTGGCGGATGGTGGCGTGCGATGTCGGACAAGGCGACGCCCTGGTCCTGGCCGCGGGCCCCGGCGCGGCCGTCGTCGTGGACACCGGCCCCGAGCCACGAGCCGTCGACCGCTGCCTGCGTTCCCTGGGCGTCGTCCGGATCCCGCTCCTGATCCTGACCCACTTTCACGCTGATCACGTCGCCGGGCTGACCGGTGCGTTACGCGGCCGCGCGGTCGGCGCGATCGAAACGACCGCCCTGGAAGAACCACCGGGCCAGGCCGAGTCCGTACGCCGCGCGGCCCGGTCGGCGCATATCCCGGTCATCCCGGCGCGGCCGGGGGAACGACGACGCTTCGGCCCGCTGTCCTGGCAGGTCCTCTGGCCCGCCCAGCCACCCGCCCCGGCCGCGGCCGAGGGGCCGAACGACGCGAGCGTCACCCTCCTCGTCCGCACGGCGGGCCTGACCCTGCTCCTCCTGGGCGACCTCGAACCCCCCGCCCAGCAAGCCCTGCTGACGACGCACCCCGCCCTTCCCGAGATCGACGTTCTCAAGGTCGCCCACCATGGCTCGGCCTACCAGGACCCACAGCTGCTCCGACACCTCAGCCCCCGCCTGGCCCTGATCTCCTGCGGCGCCGACAACCCCTACGGTCACCCATCGCCCCGCACCATCGCCTCCCTACGTGCCCAGGGCGCCGCCGTACTGCGCACCGACACCGACGGCCCCATCGCGGTCACGCGCGACCGGGGCCTGCGCGCGGTCCTCGGCGGCCGAGGAGGGGCCGCGTGACGCTTCGCCTGAAACACCCCGACCACGTCAGGACTGGGCGGTTTCGGCCGCGAGCAGGGCGCCAGAGGTCTTCCCCTCGGCCCTGGCGCCTCACTCATGTCCGCGGCATGCGTCAGTCAGTGGTGGTGGCCGTGGCGGCCGAGGGTCTCCACGGGGGTCGCGCCGGGGCGGGTCCACTGCGGCACGGGGCGGCTGGTCGGCCCCCAGGTGGGGTTCCCGTCCGCGTCCGAGCGCCAGGACCAGCACGGGTCGCGCCCCTCGGACCGGCCCTCGGGGTTGTCCTCCCACGCCTCGCCGCGGCCGTAGGGCGTCATGTCGAGCAGGCCGAGGGACCCGTTCACCCGCTCGTTGCCGCGGCCCGTCGTGGAGTAGGTGAGGAACACGCGGTCGCCGTCGCGCAGGTAGCAGGTGAGATAACCCATGTGGCCGCCGGCCGGCCCGTCCACGTCGCGCACCGAGTACCAGGGCTGGGTGTAGCCCATGAACTCGACGAAGGAGGCCACCTCGTCCCAGCGGCCCGTGGTCAGGACGGCGAACGAGACGCCGCGCGCGTTGAGGTAATCCGCTTCCTTCAGATGCCAGGCCGTGGTGGTGCAGCCCTCGCACTGCCCCTGGTGCGGTGCGCCGTCGTACCACATGTGCTTGTAGACCACGAGCTCGTCGCGCCCCTGGAACAGGTCCAGGAACGGGACCGGGCCGTCGGGGCCGACGACCTCGACCGTCCCGTCGAACTCCACCATCGGCAGCCGGCGGCGGGCCGCGGCGATGGCGTCGCCCTCACGGGTGTGGGCCTTCTCGCGGACCAGCAGCTCGTCCCGGGCGGCCTGCCAGGTGGCCAGGTCGACCACGGGCGGGCGGCCGGGCGGCGCGGTGGTCGGGTCCGGTGTGGCCGTCATGGTGTCCTCCGTGGTGTCTCGTACCGGGCGGCGTCGTACGGCGTACTACGACGGTCACCAGATGAGACTCCCGGCCCGGCCGGAACTCATCGCGACGGGGGCCGCCCTCAGACGCGGTCCAGGGGGCGGTGGGGTTCGGCGGGGAGCTCGGCTCGGATCAGGTCGCCCGGACGGACGGTGCCGCCCTCCCGCACGATGCTCATGACTCCGGCCTTGCGGATGATGTTTCCGGCCTCGTCGCGGCCGACGACCTGCTTCAGGAGGCCGTTCTGGAAGTGGTCGATCTGCAGGCAGGGGTTGCGGAGGCCGGTGACCTCCAGCACTGCCTCGTCGCCGATGCGCAGCAGGGTGCCGACGGGGAGGGCGAGCAGGTCGATGCCGCGGGTGGTGATGTTTTCCCCGAGGTCACCGGGCAGGACCCGGAAGCCCTCCGCACCGACCTCCGCGAAGAGTTCTTCGTGGATGAGGTGGACCTGGCGCAGATTCGGCTGGGTGGGGTCCTGGGCGACGCGGGAGCGGTGTTTGACCGTCACGCCCGCGTGGACGTCGCCCTCGACGCCGAGGCCGGTGAGCAGGGTGATGCTGTCCCGGTTCGGCTTGGTGAACGAGTACTCGCCGTTGCTGCTGACTGCCGTCACAGTCCCGCTCATCCTCGGAGCCCCCTCTTCCGCGACCACGGTTGGTCAAAACCCTAGTCCCGTACGCTATTCGGCCTCCAGCCAGCCGTCGTACTCGTCCGCGAGCGCGTCCAGCGCCGTCGGGTCCACCCGGCCCACCGGGGCCTCGATCACCACCAGCCACTGGGCGTCCTCGGCGTCGTCCTCGCCCGCCAGGGCGTCCCGCACCAGCTGGGGCTCCTGGGTGATGCCGAAGCGCTCGGGGAGGGCCTGGGCCACCTCCTCCGCCGCGTCGCGGTCGGGGAGCACCAGGATGTGCCGGGCGTGCGGGGAGTGCCGGTCGCCGGTCGGTCCTTCATCGATCACCGGAACATTGTCGGACATCCGGGCGGCGGGGCTGTCGGTGGTCCGTGGGATGCTGGACCGCGATGGCCAGGAAGACGACGACCGACGATCCTCTCGCCCCGGTGACCCTCGCCGTGGGCCAGGAGGAGCTGCTGCTCGACCGCGCCGTGCAGCAGGTGGTGGCGGCCGCCCGCGCGGCCGACCCCGACACCGATGTGCGCGACCTCATGCCCGACGCGCTCCAGCCCGGCACCCTTGCCGAGCTGACCAGCCCCTCGCTTTTCGCGGAGCGCAAGGTCGTGGTGGTGCGCAACGCACAGGATCTGTCGGCCGACACGATCAAGGACGTGAAGGGCTACCTCGGCACCCCCGCCGAGGAGATCACCCTGGTGCTGCTGCACGCGGGCGGGGCCAAGGGCAAGGGGCTGCTCGACGCCGCCCGTAAAGCAGGGGCGCGCGAGGTCGCCTGCCCGAAGATGACCAAGCCCGCCGACCGGCTGGCGTTCGTACGGTCGGAGTTCCGCGCCACCGGCCGGTCCGCCACCCCCGAGGCCTGCCAGGCCCTGGTCGACGCCATCGGGAGCGATCTGCGCGAGCTGGCCAGCGCAGTCTCCCAGCTCGTGGCCGATGTCGAGGGCACGATCGACGAGGCGGTCGTCGCCCGCTACTACACCGGCCGTGCCGAGGCGTCCAGCTTCACCGTCGCCGACCGCGCCGTCGAGGGCCGCGCGGCCGAGGCGCTGGAGGCGCTGCGCTGGGCCGTCTCCACCGGGGTGCCACCGGTGTTGATCACCAGCGCGCTGGCGCAGGGCGTCCGCTCCATCGGCAAGCTGGCCTCCGCGCCGCGCGGCGCCCGCCCCGGCGACCTCGCCCGTGAGCTGGGCATGCCGCCGTGGAAGATCGACCGGGTGCGGCAGCAGATGCGCGGCTGGTCGGCGGACGGCGTGGCGATCGCGCTGCGCGCCGTCGCCGAGGCCGACGCGGGGGTCAAGGGCGGCGGGGACGATCCGGAGTACGCCCTGGAGAAGGCCGTCGTCACGATCGCCCGAGCGGCCCGGGCAGGCCGCCGCTGACCGAGAGCTGGGCCCGTCGCTAACCGAAGGCCCAGCCCCGGGCCCCGGGCGTTGGCCGGGCGTCCGGCCCGTCGCGCACCCTGGTCGCTGTGTGTGGCTTCCTTACCCCTTCATCTTCTCCAGCGTCGCCTTCGCGCTCTTCTTGAGCATCTCGGTGGCCTCTTCCGGGGTCTTGGCCGAGGCGCTGGACGAGGTCGACACATACTCCGACCAGGTCGACTGATAGGTCATCCAGCCGTCCCGCACGGCGAGGATCACATAGGCGCCGGTGTTGGAGGTGCTGCTCTTGCTCTCCTGCCTCACCACATACGCCTCTTCGCCCAGCCCCCTGACCGGGCTCACCCGATAGCTGTAGGTGGACGTCTTCTGGTCCTCGTACGCCCGGTACTGGGCCTCGAACTCGGGGCCGGGGTCGGTCTTCTTGTGCAGCGACGCCGTTGTGTAGAGCCATACCGAGGAGTAGTCGCTGCTGCTCGCGCCGCTCGGCTCGAAGTCGATGTTGCAGGTCATCGAGTCCAGCGCGGGGTTCTCGGAGCTGCTGTGCTGGGGGTTCGACGTCGAGCCGCTCTCGTCCTTCTGCTCGTACCCGGAGTCCTTAAAAGCCTGGGAGTCCGTCGAGCCGCACAGATTGGTCGTATAGCGGTAGCCCGCGAGATCGGCCTCCGCCTCGCTCCCGTCGAAGCCTCCCGTGGCGAACAGCACCCCGGCCCAGACCGCCGAGGCGACGACGGCCCCGCCCAGACCCCACAGCCAGCCCTTGCCGCCGCCCCCGGTCCCGCCCCCGGGGCCCATGGGAGGCACCCCGGGAGGCGTGCCCGGTGCGCCCATCGGGCCGTAGCCGCCGCCCAGCGGGATGGAGGGCATCGTCGGCTGGGCGTACGGATTGTGCTGGGGCGGCTGGGTCTGCGGCGGCTGGGGCTGGGGCGGGACCTGCCCGTACGGACCGGGCGGTGGGCTCGGCGGTGGGCTTTGCCCCGGCCCCTGCGGCGCACTCTGCGCGCTCTGCGCCGGGCTCTGCTGAGGCGGTTGGGGCGGCTGAGGCGGCCCGTACGGATTGGGTGTTTCCCCCGATGTCGACATGACGTGAACATACCCGCATTGAGCGCGAAAGCCCCGCGCTGTCCTTGGGGAAAGGACAGGCGCGGGGCCTTCGTGTCGATCAAGTGCGTCGCACCCGCGTGGCGAACGCAGGCCGCGTGCGACGCGGTGTCGCTGAAGGGGCTGAAGAGGCTCTCGGCTGCCGGTCGGAGCGGGTGAGAGGGACCGCTGTGTCCAAACCGGCCGGAGAGCAGCCCCGGAAGGCGTCAGCCTTCGAGGTCAGCTCCGGAAGGCGTCAGCCCTGGATGCTGGAGACCTGCTGGGCGAGCGCCGACTTCTTGTTGGCGGCGTTGTTCTTGTGCAGAACGCCCTTGCTGACGGCCCTGTCGAGCTTGCGCGAGGCGATGCGGATGGCCTCGGAGGCCTTCGCGGCGTCACCGGCGGCCACGGCCTCGCGGGTGCGGCGGATGGCGGTCTTCAGCTCGGACTTGACCGCCTTGTTGCGCAGGCGCGCCTTCTCGTTCGTCTTGTTGCGCTTGATCTGGGACTTGATGTTCGCCACGTAAAAGCCTTCGCAGGTTCGTTGGGTTTCACTTGCTTCGTGGTGCGTCCGCGCCCATCGAGACGTCCGGGAGGACGTCCACGGAGCCCCCTGCGGAGATGTCCTCGGAGATCTCCGTGAAAGAGGGGGCACGAGACACAGTCGGCCAGGTTACCAGCAGGGTCCATGGCGTCCCAAACCCGGAAGAGGTCGCCGTTCATGGGACCATGGACGGGACTGACCCAATACCGATAACACCGAGTCCCGCCTAGACACAGGACCCTGCGTGCCCGCGACCCCTACCAATGTGCCGGAGCCGAGCCGTACCGACCCGGCTCTGATCCGTAACTTCTGCATCATCGCGCACATCGACCACGGCAAGTCGACGCTCGCCGACCGCATGCTCCAGCTGACCGGTGTGGTTGATCAGCGGCAGATGCGTTCGCAGTACCTCGACCGCATGGACATCGAGCGCGAGCGCGGCATCACGATCAAGTCCCAGGCGGTCCGGCTGCCCTGGGCGCCGACGATGGACGAGGGCGGCGAGTCCGCCACCCACATCCTCAACATGATCGACACCCCCGGCCATGTGGACTTCACCTATGAGGTCTCGCGCTCCCTCGCCGCGTGCGAGGGGTGCATCCTGCTGGTCGACGCGGCCCAGGGCATCGAGGCCCAGACCCTCGCCAACCTCTATCTGGCGATGGAGCACGAGCTCACGATCATCCCGGTCCTCAACAAGATCGACCTGCCCGCCGCCCAGCCCGAGAAGTACGCCGCCGAGCTCGCCCACCTCATCGGCTGCGACCCCTCCGACGTGCTGAAGGTCTCCGCCAAGACCGGCGAGGGCGTGGCCGAGCTGCTGAACCGGGTCGTCCAGCTGGTGCCGGCCCCGGTGGGCGTCCACGACGCTCCCGCCCGCGCGATGATCTTCGACTCCGTCTATGACGCCTACCGGGGCGTCGTGACCTATGTGAAGGTCGTCGACGGCACGCTCAGCAAGCGCGAGCGGATCAGGATGATGTCCACCGGCGCCGCCCATGAGCTGCTGGAGATCGGCACCAACTCGCCGGAGATGACCCCCGCCGATGGCCTGTCCGTGGGCGAGGTGGGCTATCTGATCACCGGTGTGAAGGACGTCCGTCAGTCCAAGGTCGGTGACACGATCACCCAGGTCACAGGCGGTGCGAAGGAGGCTCTGGGCGGCTACAAGGACCCCAAGCCGATGGTGTTCTCGGGGCTGTATCCGCTGGACGGTTCGGACTACCCCGAGCTGCGTGAGGCCCTGGACAAGCTGCAGCTCAACGATGCCGCGCTGGTCTACGAGCCGGAGACCTCGGCCGCGCTCGGCTTCGGCTTCCGCGTCGGCTTCCTCGGGCTGCTGCACCTGGAGGTCATCCGTGAGCGCCTGGAGCGCGAATTCAATCTCGACCTGATCGCCACCGCGCCCAATGTGGTCTATCGGGTGGAGATGGAGGACGGCACCGAGCACACGGTGACCAACCCCAGCGAGTTCCCGGTGGGCAAGATCGACACGGTGCATGAGCCGGTCGTCCGGGGCACCATCCTCGCCCCGAGCGAGTTCATCGGCGCGATCATGGAGCTGTGCCAGAACCGCCGCGGTGTGCTGCTCGGCATGGACTACCTCTCCGAGGACCGGGTCGAGATCCGCTACACCCTGCCGCTCGCCGAGGTCGTCTTCGACTTCTTCGACCAGCTGAAGTCCAAGACCCGCGGCTATGCCTCGCTCGACTACGAACCCACCGGTGAGCAGACCTCCGAGCTGGTCAAGGTCGACATCCTGCTGCACGGCGACAAGGTGGACGCGTTCTCGGCGATCACCCACAAGGACAAGGCGTACGCGTACGGCGTCCGGCTGGTCGCCAAGCTGCGCGAGCTCATCCCGCGGCAGAACTTCGAGGTGCCCATCCAGGCGGCCATCGGCTCCCGGGTGATCGCCCGTGAGACGGTCCGTGCCATCCGTAAGGACGTCCTCGCCAAGTGCTACGGCGGTGACATCTCCCGTAAGCGGAAGCTGCTGGAGAAGCAGAAGGAAGGCAAGAAGCGGATGAAGATGGTCGGCAACGTGGAGGTGCCCCAGGAGGCCTTCATCGCGGTGCTGTCCTCCGACTCCGACGGCAAGGACTCCAAGGCGAAGAAGTAGATCAAGGCCAAGAAGTAGATCAAGGCGAAGAAGAAGTAGATCAAGGCGAAAAAGCAGATATCACCCGCCGGGACGGAAGGAACCGCCCACCGGGGACAGTGTGGTCAGCGGGCCCGGCGTGATGGATGCGCCGGGCCCGCAGCCTTCCGGGGCTTCTCTCGGGCATCTCGTGAGAACAACGTGACCTGACCCCCTTACGCCGTAAGGATTCGGCCCCTACCCTGATCACCTACTTGAAGGTTACTCGCGAGTCACCAAGCAATGATGCGGGCCCCGGAGGATGCCGTGACCGACACACAGAACTTGCTCGAGAACCGGCCGCCGTCCCTGGCGACGCACTTCCTCCAGCGCGTCGAGGCGACACCGGACAAGGAGGCGTACCGGTATCCGGTGCCTCCTGCCTCGGGCACGGGCCCCGCTGAGTGGCGGCCGCTGACCTGGCGGGAAAGCGCGGATCGGGTCTTCGCCATCGCCGCCGGGCTGATCGATCTGGGCATCCGCCCCGAGGAGCGGGTGGCGCTGGCCGCCTCGACCCGCGTGGAGTGGATCCTGGCCGACCTCGGCGTGCTGTGCGCGGGCGCGGCCACCACCACGGTCTACCCGACCACCAACGCCGACGAGACCTCCTTCATCCTCTCCGACTCCGGCAGCCGGGTGCTGATCGCCGAGGACGCGGCGCAGCTCGCCAAGGTGCGGGCGCAGCGCGCGGAACTCCCCGAGCTGGCCCATGTGGTGGTGATCCAGGCCGATGACGCGGTCCCCGCCGCGGACGACCCCGAGGGCTGGGTGCTGTCGCTCACCGAGCTGGAGAAGCGGGGCACGGCCCTGCTGGAACAGCGGCCGGACGCCGTACGGGAGCGGATGGACGCCCTGCGCAGCGATCAGCTGGCGACGCTCATCTACACCTCCGGTACCACCGGGCGCCCCAAGGGCGTACGCCTGGCGCATGACTCCTGGTCGTACATGGCCATTGTGATCGGCAATCAGGACGGACTGCTCTTCCCCGACGATGTGCAGTACCTGTGGCTGCCGCTCGCGCATGTCTTCGGCAAGGTGCTGACGGCGGGGCAGATCTACGTCGGCCACACCACGGCGGTGGACGGCCGGGTCGACAAGATCATCGAAAATCTGCCGGTGGTCCGGCCGACCTATATGTGTGCCGTGCCGCGGATCTTCGAGAAGGTCTACAACGGGGTGGCCCAGCGGGCGCGCGAGGGCGGGGGCGCCCAGTACAAGATCTTCCAGTGGGCGGCCGAGGTCGCCCGGGACTACGCCAGGGTCTCTCAGGACAATTTCCGCCGCACCGGCACCGCCTCCGTGCCCTTCGGCCTCCGGGCCCAGCACGCGGTGGCCGACAAGCTGGTCTACGGCAAGCTGCGCGAGGCGTTCGGCGGCCGGCTGCGGGCCGCGGTGTCCGGCTCCGCCGCGCTCGCGCCCGACATCGGCTACTTCTTCGCGGGCGCCGGGATCAACATCCTGGAGGGCTACGGTCTGACCGAGTCCAGCGCCGCCAGTTTCCTCAACCCGCCGGACTACCGCACCGGTACGGTCGGCAAGGCGTTCCCGGGCCTGGAGGTGCGGTTCGCCGAGGACGGCGAGGTGCTGCTGCGCGGCCCCGGCCTCATGCAGGGCTACCACGGGCTGCCGGAGCTGACCGAGCAGGTGCTGGAGTCCGACGGCTGGTTCCACACCGGGGACATCGGCGAGCTGTCCCCCGACGGCTATCTGCGGATCACCGACCGCAAGAAGGACCTGATCAAGACCTCGGGCGGCAAGTACGTGGCCCCGGCGGAGATCGAGGGCCAGTTCAAGGCGGTGTGCCCGTTCGTCTCCAACATCCTGGTGCACGGCGCCGACCGCAATTACTGCACCGCGCTGATCGCCCTCGACGAGCCCACGATCATGAAGTGGGCGGACGGCCACGGCCTCGGCGGCAAGACCTATGCGGAGGTCATGGACACCGATGAGGTGCGGGAGCTGATCGGCGGCCATGTGCAGCGGCTCAATGACGGGCTGCAGCGCTGGCAGACGATCAAGAAGTTCCGGCTGCTGCCCCGCGATCTGGACGTGGAGCACGGGGAGTTGACGCCCAGCCTGAAGCTCAAGCGCCCGGTCGTCGAGCGCGAGTACAAGGCCCTGATCGAGGACATGTACGCGGGCACGCGAGAGGTTTAACGGGCAAGGATACGACCCCGCACCGGATTTCAGGTTGACCGGCCCGCCGGACACATGAATTTTCCCCTTATCGCGGTTCACTTGCGTAACCCGGTGCATATGAGGGCGGTCCGTCTGTCACTCTGTCCGTGCCGGATACGGTTACGGATACGGCGTTATGACGGAGCTTCTTCAGGAGCCGCACAGTGGGGACGTCATCTTCTGCCACTTCTGGTGGTTCGGTTGAGGGCGGTGGGGTGGTTCTACCGGTCGGGGGTGGGGTCGGCCCCGTCCGTACCAGCGCATCGGCACGCGTCAGCCTGCCCTGCAGTCCGCTCGCGGCCTCGGCCGCGCGCCGGTTCGTCCGTGCCGCCCTCGCCGACTGGGCCGCGCTCGAGGTCCCGGCCGCCGACCGGGTCACCGACCAGGTGGCGGACGAGGCCATACTGCTGGTGAGCGAGCTGGTCACCAACGCGGTGGTGCACGCCGGCACCGCCGTCGAGGTGAGCTGTGCGCTGGATGTGTCGGACCGCGAGGGCGAGCCGCCGTCCCTGGTGGTGGAGGTGACCGATCACCATCCCACCCGGGTGGTGCGCGGCGATCCGCCGGACGCGGACGAGCCGCCGGAGTACGCCGGGGGCCACGGGCTGCGGCTGGTGGCCGAGATCGCCGAGTCCTGGGGGACGACCTACCGGCGGGCGACCAAGTCGGTGTGGTTCCAGATGGCGGTGGCGCCCACGGGCCCGGCCGTCGCGGGCGGCATGGGCTCGGCCTTCATGGACGCCGCGGCTGCCGTGGACGCCATCGATGCCATGGACGCGGTGAACGCGACCGCGGCCGGGCCGGACGGCGGCTTCGGGACGGGGGTCGTCCCCGAGGGCCTGGGGCCCGGCGGTGAAGGCCGTAAGGAGGGCATCGAGGCCGTCGAGATCGTCGCGCCCGCGCAGGGCCTCGTTCCGGTCCGCCGCGACCCCGAGTGGACCCAGCGCGGCGCGCTCGCCTTCCTCGCCGAGGCGTCCGATCTGCTGGCCGGGCAGTTCGACGAGGACATGGTGACCTCGCTCGCCGGACAGCTGCTGGTGCCCCGGCTCGCCGACTGGTGCGCGATCTGGCTCGACTCCACCAGCGGCCCGCCGCGACTGGCCCGGGTCTGGCACGCCAGCGAGGGGCGCATCGAGGGCCTGCGGCAGGTGCTGGAGAAGGAGCCGCCCCATGTGCCCACCGCCGTCCGCGGCAGTGCCGTGGAGTGGCCCTGGCCGGCCGACCCCGCCGCGTACGGGCCCGGCGGCGCGGCCCTCGCGTGCCGGCTGGTGGCGGGCGGCCGTGCGCTCGGCACGCTGCTGCTGGGGCGGGCCGGGCTGGTGCGGATGCCGGCCGAAGTGGTCGGCCTGATCGAGGACTTCGCCCGCCGCGTCGCCCTTGCGCTCGCCTCCGCCCGCCGCTACACCCGGCAGGCGACCATCAGCCGGGTGCTCCAGCGCGGGCTGCTGCCGTCCGTGATCCCGCGGATCCCCGGGGTCGAGTCGGCGGTGGTGTACGAGCCGACCGGCGAGATCTCCGCCGGGGGCGACTTCTACGACGTCTTCCCGGCCGGTGACGGCCGCTGGTGCTTCGTCCTGGGCGACGTCTGCGGGAACGGCCCGGAGGCGGCCGTGGTGACCGGCCTCGTCCGGCCCTGGCTGCGGCTGCTCGCCCGCGAGGGGTACGGCGTGGGAGAGGTCCTGGACCGGCTCAACCAGCTGCTGGGCGAGGAGGCGGTGGAGCAGGCCGTCGAGGGCGCCGCGGAGGCCGTGGTGGCCGGTGTGGAGGCCGTGGGAGGCCCCGCCGGGGTCGTGGAGCTGGTGGACGGCGGTCTGGTCGGAGGCGCGGGGCTGCCGGCGGGCGGCGGGGTCGCGCGGTTCCTGTCGCTGCTGTACGGGGAGCTGGAGCCGCTGGGCGACGGCCTGGGGGTGCGCTGCACGCTGGCCAGTGCGGGACATCCGCTGCCGCTGGTGCTGGGGCCCGACGGCGAGGTGCGGACGGTCGCGGCGCCGCAGATACTGCTGGGCGTCGTGGACGATGTGTCGTACGAGAGTGAATCGTTCGATCTGACGCCCGGGGAAACGCTGCTCTGTGTGACGGACGGGGTGACGGAGCACCGATCGGGCGACCGGCAGTTCGACGACGAGGACGGCCTGGCGGCGGCGTTCGCGCTGTGCGCGGGGCTGAGCGCGCGGCAGGTCGCGGAGCGGGTGCGCCGGGCGGTGGACGAGTTCGCGGCGGAGCCGCCGGACGACGACCTGGCGATGCTGGTCCTGAAGGTGCTCTAGGGAGTATCCGGTGCTCCAGGGGCGTCGGCGGGTCGTGACGCCTGCGGCGGGCCGCTCCCCTCCCCGCCCCTTCCCGAAACTGGGGCCCCGCCCCAGACCCCGGCCCTGGGGTCCCGCCCCAGACCCCGGCCCTGGGGTCCCGCCCCAGACCCCGGACCCGGGGGCTCCACCCCAGACCCCGGATCCGGGGGCTCCACCCCAGCCCCCGGACCCGGGGGCTCCACCCCAGCCCTTCCCGCGGCACCGATATGCGGCTCCGCCGCGTGGTCCGCCGGACACCCCGTAGGCCCGGTCGCCGGGGGCCGTCGCGTCCGGGCACCGTCTCGCGGTCCCGGGTGGCGCCGGTCGTGCCGGACAATGGGGGCATGCCTTCCGTATTGCCTGATGGTGAGCCCATGCCCGAGGACGGCGCACTGCCCGCGAGCGCTTTGGCGGGGGCGGAGCGGCGCCCGCTGGGTTTCTATCTGCATGTGCCGTACTGCGCCACCCGCTGCGGCTACTGCGATTTCAACACCTACACCACCAGTGAGCTGCGCGGTTCCGGCGGGGTGCTCGCCTCGCGGGACAACTACGCCGAGCAGGTCGTCGAGGAGGTACGGCTGGCGCGGAAGGTGCTGGGGGACGACCCGCGGACCGTGGAGACCGTGTTCGTCGGCGGTGGGACCCCGACCCTGCTCGCGGCGGCGGACCTCGGGCGGATGCTCGCGGCGATCCGGGACGAGTTCGGGCTGGCCGAGGGGGCCGAGGTCACGACCGAGGCCAATCCGGAGTCGGTCGATCCGCGGTATCTGGCGGAGCTGCGCGAGGCGGGCTTCAACCGGATCTCCTTCGGGATGCAGAGCGCCCGGCAGCATGTCCTGAAGGTGCTGGACCGTACGCACACCCCGGGGCGCCCGGAGGCGTGTGTGGCCGAGGCGCGGGCGGCCGGATTCGGCCATGTGAACCTGGACCTGATCTACGGGACGCCCGGCGAGAGCGACGCGGACTGGCGGGCCTCCCTGGAGGCGGCCCTGGGGGCGGGCCCGGACCATGTGTCGGCCTATGCGCTGATCGTGGAGGAGGGCACCCAACTGGCGCGGCGGATCCGGCGCGGCGAGGTGCCGATGACCGACGACGATGTGCACGCGGACCGCTATCTGATCGCCGAGGAGACCCTGTCGGCTGCCGGGTTCGCCTGGTACGAGGTCTCCAACTGGGCCACCTCGCCCGCCGGGCGCTGCCGCCACAACGAGCTGTACTGGCGCGGCGCCGACTGGTGGGGCGCGGGCCCCGGCGCGCACAGCCACGTGGGCGGTGTGCGGTGGTGGAACGTGAAGCACCCCGGGGCGTACGCACAGGCCCTGGGCGAGGGCCGGTCGCCCGGCGCGGGCCGGGAGCTGCTGTCCGCCGAGGAGCGCCGGGTGGAGCGGATCCTGCTGGAGCTGCGGCTGGTCGAGGGCTGCCCGCTGGAGCTGCTGCGCCCGGCCGGGGCGGCGGCCGCGGCACGGGCCCTGGAGGACGGCCTGCTGGAGCCGGAGCCGTACGGGCGCGGGCAGGCCGTGCTCACGCTCCGGGGGCGGCTGCTGGCGGACGCGGTGGTGCGGGACCTGGTGGACTGAGGCGGGGCCGTTAGCCCGTACGGGAGCCCATTAGCCCTTCCGGGAGCCATTCCCGTACGGAGACCATGAGCTCCTTACAGCCGCCGTCAGCCCCTTACGGAGGCCATCCTCTTGCGGCGGCCATCAGCCTCTTGCGGCGGCCGTCAGCCCTGTGGGGCCGTCACGAAGTCGATCAATTCCTCCACCCTCCCCAGGAGCTCCGGCTGGAGGTCCTTGTAGGAGTGGACCGAGGACAGGATCCGCTGCCAGGCGGCCCCGGTGTTCTCCGGCCAGCCCAGGGCGCGGCAGACGCCCTTCTTCCAGTCCTGGCCGTGCGGCACCGCCGGCCAGGCCGGGATGGAGACGGAGGACGGCTTCACGGCCTCCCAGATGTCGATGTAGGGGTGGCCGAGGACCAGCACATGCTCGCCGGTGACCTGAGCGGCGATACGGGACTCCTTGGAGCCCGTCACCAGATGGTCGACGAGGACGCCGAGCCGGGCGTCCGGGCCGGGGGCGAAGTCGTCGACGATGGCGGGCAGGTCGTCGACGCCCTCCAGGTACTCCACGACGACGCCCTCGATGCGCAGATCGTCGCCCCAGACCCGCTCGACCAGCTCCGCGTCATGGCGCCCCTCGACATAGATGCGCCCGGCGCGGGCGACCCTCGCACGTGCTCCCGGCACGGCGATCGACCCCGAGGCCGTGCGCTGGGGAGCGCTGGGGGCCGCCGCGCGCGGGCGTACGAGGGTGACGACACGCCCCTCGAGCAGAAAACCGCGCGGTTCCATGGGGAAGACGCGATGTTTGCCGAAGCGGTCCTCCAGAGTGACCGTCGGACCCTGGGCGGTCTTCTCGCAGCGGATCACGGCACCACAGAATCCGGTGGTGACCTCCTCCACGACGAGGTCCGGTTCGGCGGGGACCTCGGGGGCGGGCCGCTGCCGCTTCCAGGGCGGGGTCAGATCCGGGTCGTACTGTCGCATCCGGGTGACGATAGCGCGCGAGGGCCACCCGCTCCCGCAGAAGCACAACTGGCCGGATAACACGGGGTGTCCGGCGGGTCGACCCGCCGGACACCCCTAGGCGAACGACTAGAGCGGCGGCCGGCCGGGCACGCCGAAGCGGGCGGCCAGTTCGTCGCGTTGGGCCCGTACGAACGCGGCGTCCACGACGGAGCCGTGCCCCGGGACGTACCGCGCGTCCGCGCCGCCGAGGGCGAGCAGCCGGTCGAGCGCGGCGGGCCAGTGGCCGGGGATCGCGTCGGGCCCGGCCTGGGGTGTGCCGGACTCCTCCACCAGATCGCCACAGAAGACCACCTCGGGCCGGCCGGGCACCAGAACGGCCAGATCATGGGCGGTGTGGCCGGGCCCCACATTGGCGAGCAGCACCGTACGGCCGCCGAGGTCGAGGCTGAGCTCCCCGCAGACCAGGTGGTGCGGGGAGGCCAGATGGTCCACGGCCTCGGTGGCGGCGTCCCGGTCCACCCCGTGGCGGATCGCGTCCTCCCGCAGCGTCTCCCGCTCACGGCGCAGCAGCTCGTCCAGTCCCGTGGCCCCGTAGACCTCGCAGCCCGCGAAGGCGGCCGAGCCCAGGACGTGGTCGAAGTGCGGATGGGTGAGCGCGATCCGGGTGGGGCGGCGGCCGGTCAGCCGGGTGATCCCGGAGCGCAGCTCGGCCCCGGCGCGCAGGGTCGCGCCGGTGTCCACGACGAGGATGTCGGTCCGGCCGACGACCACGCCGACCGTCTCGTCCCACTCCGGCATCCGACGGCGGGCCACACCGGGCGCGAGTCGCTCCCAGCCCGCCTCTTCCCAACACGTCTCCATACCGCGACGCTAGCTCAACGGGGATGGGGGAGAGTTGCTGCCAGCGGCGGCTCTTGCCCATGCCACCGCACCCCGCCGTACACTGGCGGAGGGGTTCTGGCACTCGTGCCCGGTGAGTGCCAGGCGGACGACCTGATGAGACCGCTGGACTGGAGGTGCGCGGGGTGCTCAGCGAACGCAGACTCGAAGTGCTGCGTGCCATTGTCCAGGACTATGTGGGGACGGAGGAGCCGGTCGGCTCCAAGGCGCTCACCGAGCGGCACCGGCTGGGGGTCTCCCCGGCCACGGTGCGTAACGACATGGCCGCTCTGGAGGACGAGGGCTTCATCGCCCAGCCGCATACGAGCGCCGGGCGGATCCCCACGGACAAGGGCTATCGCCTCTTCGTGGACAAGCTGGCCGGAGTCAAGCCGCTGTCCAGCCCGGAGCGGCGGGCCATTCAGAACTTCCTGGACGGGGCGGTCGACCTCGACGACGTGGTGGGGCGCACGGTCCGGCTGCTGGCGCAGCTGACCCGGCAGGTGGCGGTGGTGCAGTATCCGTCGCTGACCCGTTCGACGGTGCGCCATGTGGAGCTGCTCCCGCTGGCCCCGGCCCGGGTGATGCTGGTGCTGATCACCGACACCGGCCGGGTGGAGCAGCGCATGGTCGACTGCCCCACCCCGGTCACCGAGGATTCGCTCGCCGATCTGCGCGCCCGGCTCAACAGCCGGGTCGTGGGGCGGCGTTTCGCGGATGTGCCGCAGTTGGTGCAGGATCTTCCGGAATCCTTCGAACAGGAGGACCGGGGGACCGTCTCGACCGTACTGTCGACCTTGCTCGAGACGCTTGTGGAGGAGACCGAGGAGCGGCTGATGATCGGCGGCACCGCGAACCTCACGCGTTTCGTGCATGATTTCCCCCTGACGATCCGGCCCGTTCTGGAGGCACTCGAGGAGCAGGTCGTCCTCCTCAAGTTGCTGGGCGAGGCCAAGGACTCGGGTATGACCGTGCGGATCGGGCATGAGAATGTTCACGAGGGGCTCACTGCCACCTCGGTCGTCGCGGTCGGCTACGGTTCCGGCGACGAGGCGGTCGCCAAACTCGGCGTGGTCGGACCGACCCGCATGGACTACCCCGGAACGATGGGAGCGGTACGCGCAGTGGCACGTTACGTCGGACAGATCCTGGCGGAGTCGTAAGTGGCGACGGACTACTACGCAGTCCTGGGCGTGCCCCGTGATGCCTCGCAGGACCAGATCAAGAAGGCATTCCGGCGGCTCGCCCGCGAGCTGCATCCGGACGTGAACCCGGATCCGAAGACCCAGGAGCGGTTCAAGGAGATCAACGCCGCTTACGAGGTCTTGTCGGATCCGCAGAAGAAGCAGGTCTACGACCTGGGCGGGGACCCGAATGCCGGGCCTGGCGGCGGTGGCGCCGGCGGCTTCGGCGCGGGTTTCGGCAACTTCTCCGACATCATGGACGCGTTCTTCGGCACCGCCTCGCAGCGCGGTCCGCGTTCCAGGACCCGGCGTGGTCAGGACGCGATGATCCGGCTGGACGTGGAGCTCAGCGAGGCCGCGTTCGGGACCACCAAGGACATCCAGGTCGACACCGCGGTCGTCTGCACGACGTGCAGCGGCGAGGGCGCGGCGCCGGGCACCTCGGCGCAGACCTGTGACATGTGCCGTGGCCGCGGTGAGGTCTCCCAGGTGACGCGGTCCTTCCTGGGCCAGGTCATGACCTCGCGGCCGTGCCCCCAGTGCCAGGGCTTCGGCACCGTGGTGCCGACCCCGTGCCCGGAGTGCGCGGGCGACGGCCGGATCCGCTCGCGGCGCACCCTTACGGTGAAGATCCCCGCCGGTGTGGACAACGGCACCAGGATCCAGCTGGCCGGTGAGGGCGAGGTCGGACCGGGCGGCGGCCCGGCGGGCGACCTCTACGTGGAGATCCATGAACTCCCGCACCCGGTCTTCCAGCGGCGCGGCGACGATATGCACTGCACGGTGACCATCCCGATGACGGCGGCGGCGCTGGGTACCAAGGTGCCGCTGGAGACGCTGGACGGCCTGGAGGAGGTCGACATCCGGCCCGGCACCCAGTCCGGCCAGTCGATCCCGCTGCACCAGCGCGGTGTCACCCATCTGCGGGGCGGCGGCCGGGGCGATCTGATCGTGCATGTCGAGGTGACCACCCCGACCAAGCTGGACCCGGAGCAGGAGGAACTGCTGCGGCGGCTGTCCAAGCTGCGCGGTGAGGAGCGCCCGATCGGCGAGTTCAAACCGGGGCAGCAGGGGCTGTTCTCGCGCCTGAAGGATGCGTTCAACGGGCGGTAGGCGCTTCGGCCGGGAATCGGCTCGCGGCGCCCTTGATCCGGTGGTGAGCCGGTGCGGAGGGCATGACACGATGTGGCCATGTCCTCCGCGCTGACCGATCTTTACCGGTACCCGATCGTGCAGGCGCCGATGGCGGGTGGAGCCTCCTGCCCGCAGCTCGCCGCCACTGTCTCCGAGGCCGGTGGCCTCGGTTTCCTCGCTGCCGGCTACAAGACGCCGGAGGCGATGTATGAGGAGATCAAACAGCTGCGGGGGCTGACCGACCGGCCCTTCGGCATGAATCTGTTCATGCCGCAGCCGCCCAACCCCGACCCGGCCACCGTCGCGGCCTACGGCGAGCGGCTCACGGGCGAGGCGGCCTGGTACGAGACCTTGCTGGGCGACCCGGAGTCGGGCTCGGACGACGCGTACGACGCCAAGCTGGCGGTGCTCCTCGACAATCCGGTCCCGGTCGTCTCGTTCACCTTCGGCTGCCCGACCCGCGCCGTCCTCGACGCCCTCGCCAAGGTCGGCACCCGTACGGTCGTGACCGTGACCTCGCCCGTCGAGGCGCAGACCGCCCAGTGGGCGGGCGCCGACGCCGTCTGTGTGCAGGGCGTCGAGGCGGGCGGCCATCAGGGCACGTACAGCAATGATCCGGCCGCGGACGGGATGGGTGTCGGGCTCGGGCTGCTGTCGCTGATCACGCTGGTCCGTGAGTACGTCCAGATCCCGATCATCGCGGCGGGCGGGATCATGCGCGGTTCGCAGATCGCCGCCGCGCTGTCCGCGGGCGCGGTCGCGGCCCAGCTGGGGACCGCGTTCCTGGTGTGCCCCGAGTCCGGGGCGAACGCCCTGCACAAGCAGGCGATGACGGATCCGCTGTTCGGCCGCACCGAGCTGACCCGCGCCTTCTCCGGGCGCCCGGCCCGGGGCCTGGTCAACCGCTTCATGCGCGAGCACGGCCCGTACGCGCCCGCCGCCTACCCCCAGCTGCACCACATGACCTCCGGCCTCCGTAAGGCGGCCGCGAAGGCGGGCGACCCCCAGGGGATGGCGCTGTGGGCCGGGCAGGGCCACCGGCTGGCGCGTGACCTGCCCGCCGCGCGGCTGGTGGAGACGCTCGCGGTGGAACTCGACGCGGCGCGGGCCGCGTTGGGGCTTCAGCCCCAGCGGGGTGCGGTGTCGTGACCGCCCCGGTGTTCGTGGCCGACTCCCTGGCGGGGGCGGCCGCGGGGGTCCGGGTCCGGCTGGAGGGCCCGGAGGGGCGCCACGCGGTGTCCGTAAGGCGGCTGCGCGTCGGTGAGCCAGTGGTGCTGACGGACGGTCACGGTACGGGCGTCCAGGGCACCGTGGCGGCGGTCGAGGGCAAGGACCGGCTCGAGGTCGCGGTGGACGAGGTGCGCCGGGAGGCCGCCCCGGACCCGAGGATCACCGTCGTCCAGGCGCTGCCCAAGGGCGACCGGGGCGAGCTGGCGGTGGAGACCATGACGGAGACCGGCGTGGACGCCGTCGTGCCGTGGTCGGCCGCCCGCTGCGTCACCCAGTGGAAGGGCGAGCGCGGCCTCAAGGCGCTCGGCAAGTGGCGGTCGACCGCGCGCGAGGCGGGCAAGCAGTCCCGTCGGCTGACCTTCCCCGAGGTCACGGACGCGATGACCACCCGGCAGGTTGCCCGGCTTCTCGCCGAAGCCCAATTCGCCGCCGTGCTCCACGAGGAGGGCGGGGAACCGCTCGCGGCGGCCCAACTGCCCGCCAGTGGCGAGATCGTGCTGGTCGTCGGGCCCGAAGGGGGCGTGTCCCCGGAGGAGTTGGCGGCCTTCGCCGAGGCGGGCGCGCGGCCGTACCGGCTGGGCCCGAGCGTGCTGCGCACCTCCACGGCGGGAACGGCGGCCGCCGCGCTGCTGCTCGGCCGCACCGGCCGCTGGGGGTGAGAGGCCCCTTCCGGGCCCCTCGCCGGGTACGCCCGCACCTGGCCGAGGACGGCCTTCCGGTTCGCGCCGGCCGATGGGAACCTACCCCCTATGGGGGTATTGAGCCAGGCAATGCGGGCAGGACGGGCACGGCAGGCACGGCGGGCAAGTCGGCTACGGACGCTCTTCGCCGTCGCGGCGGTCGGCGCGGTGGCGGCCGCGGTGACGGCATGTGAGCCGACCGGCGGCGGCATCAGCTCCGTGACGGTCGCGATCACCACGGACCAGGTCGCCACCGAGGCGCTGGAGCGGGGCGGTGTCGGCGTCCGCTGGATGAGCTGCAACGCCGAGTTCAGGCACGGCCGTACGGCGGGTGCCGCCTCGCCCTCGCAGAGCGAGCGGGCCGGGGAGACCGACGCCCGGGTGGACTGCCACGGCAGGACCGACAACGACAAGGACGTCAGGGTCAGGGGCCGGGTCACCTACGTCCGGGCGGACCACTGCGTCCGGGGGGACTTGACCGGCCAGGTGGACGGCCGGAAGGTCTTCGAGGCGAATGTGATCGGGGAGTGCCAGGGCGGCGGCCGGGACACCGAGAGCCCCCGGCCGACCCGCAGTCCCCCCTGGGAGCACCGGACCACGGAGGCCCCTGAGCCGACCCGCAGCCCCCCTTGGGAGCACCGGACCACCGAGGCCCCTGAGCCGACTCGCAGCCACCCTTGGGAGCACCGGACCACCGAGGCTCCCGAGCCGACCCGCAGCCATCCCTGGGAGCACCCGTCCACCGAGGGCGGCGCCGGTCAGGCCGGTGCCGGCGACGGCGCCGGTGAGGACGGTAAGGGCGGCACCGGGGGCGGCGGTCGGAGCGAATAGCCCGCGATCGCTTCCGTCGACAGGCCCTCCCGGTACCATCCGGACCGTACGTGCCGACGATCCCTGAGGAGCCACCGGTGGCGGGAGAACCGCAGGCGGACTGCCTGTTCTGCAAGATTGTGTCGGGGGAGGTGCCGGCCACCGTCGTCCGGGAGACGGACACCACCGTCGCCTTTCGTGACATAAACCCCCAGGCGCCCACGCACGTCCTGGTGATCCCCAAGGCGCACCACCCGGACGCCGCCTCCCTCGCGGCGGCCGATCCGCAGGCCACCGCGGATGTGCTGCGCGAGGCGGGCGCGGTCGCCGCGGACGAGAAGCTCGACGAGACGGGCTACCGCGTGGTGTTCAACACCGGCTCCGGCGCCGGTCAGACCGTCTTCCACGCGCATGCCCACGTCCTGGGCGGCCGCGGGCTCAACTGGCCCCCCGGATAACCCTTGTCCGCGCGGGAACTGATCGTCCTCGGCACCGCCAGCCAGGTGCCGACCCGGCACCGCAACCACAACGGCTATCTGCTGCGCTGGGACGGCGAGGGCCTGTTGTTCGACCCCGGCGAGGGCACCCAGCGCCAGATGGTGCGGGCCGGGGTCGCCGCCCATGACATCGACCGGATCTGTGTCACCCACTTCCACGGCGACCACTCCCTGGGCCTGGCCGGGGTGATCCAGCGGATCAACCTCGACCGGGTGCCGCACCAGGTGACCGCCCACTACCCGGCGAGCGGACAGCGGTTCTTCGAGCGGCTGCGCTACGCGACCGCCTACCGCGAGACGGTGGCGCTGACCGAGGAGCCGGTCGCCGGTGACGGCACGGTGCTGGCCCGCACCCCCGCGTACACGCTGGAGGCGGCCCGGCTCTCGCACCCCGTCGAGTCCTACGGCTATCGCCTGATCGAACCGGACGGCCGCAGGATGCTGCCCGAGCGGCTCGCCGCGCTCGGCGTCCGCGGCCCGGAGATCGGCCGGCTCCAGCGGGACCGGGTGCTGGAGATCGCGGGGCGCACGGTGACGCTCGAGGAGGTCAGCGAGGTGCGCCGGGGGCAGCGCTTCGCGTTCATCATGGACACCCGGCTGTGCGACGGCGCCGACGCCCTGGCGCAGGGGTGCGATCTGCTGGTCATCGAGTCGACCTTCCTGGACGAGGAGGAGGCCCTGGCCGTCGAGTACGGGCATCTGACCGCCGGGCAGGCCGCCCGGCTCGCCGCCGGGGCGGGGGTGCGGCACCTGGTGCTGACGCACTTCTCGCAGCGCTACGGCGACCCCTCCGAATTCGAGCGCCAGGCGCGGGACGCGGGGTTCGACGGAGAGCTCACGGTCGCCCAGGACCTGATGACGGTGGCGCTGCCCAAACGGCGCTGAGGGCGCCCCGGCGGGGGCCGCCGGGACCGATGACCGCCAAGGGTGACGGTGGGCCGGACCCCGGCCCGCTGTCGGTGCCATCGTGCACACTGGCCGCAGCCACGTCCGACGGCGGAGGCGGACCGGCAAGACCTGGGAGAGCGCGGTGACGACACACGACGGCGACAAGCTCACGGCGGGCTACCACCTGCTCGACCCGCTCGCGGACGTGCGCCGCCCCGGCGACGCGGACTGCGACGTCTATCTCACCGGCACGGTCTTCCTGGACATCATCTTCACCGGTCTCGACAGCGCCCCCGTCCGCGGCACCGAGTCCTGGGCCCGCGGCATGGGATCGAGCCCCGGCGGCGTCGCCAATATGGCCACCGCCCTGGCCCGGCTCGGCCTGCGCACCTCGCTCGCCGCCGCCTTCGGCGACGACCACTACGGGGACTACTGCCGGGACGCCCTGGACCACGGCGAGGGCATCGATCTCTCGCTCTCCCGCACGATCCCCGGCTGGCACTCCCCGGTGACCGTCTCCATGGCCTACGAGGGCGAGCGGACCATGGTCTCGCACGGCCATGAGGCCCCGCCGCCCGAGGAGCCCGCGCCCAGCTGCCCGCCCCCGGCCCGCGCCGCCGTGGCCTCCCTGGTGCCCGGCCGCGGCCAGGAGTGGGTCGCCGAGGCCGCCCGCCGCGGCAGCAGGGTCTTCGCGGACGTCGGCTGGGACGACACCGGCCGCTGGGACCCGGCCGACCTCACCGACCTGGAGCACTGCGAGGCGTTCCTGCCCAACGCCGAGGAGGCGATGCGCTACACCCGCACCGACTGCCCGCGCGCCGCCGCCCGTGCCCTGTCCGACCTGGTCCCGCTGGCCGTCGTCACGCTCGGCTCCGAGGGGGCGTACGCGGTCGACGGCCGCACCGGCGAGACCGCCGAGGTGCCCGCGATCTCCGTGGAGGCCCTGGACCCGACCGGAGCCGGGGACGTGTTCGTCGCCGGTTTCGTCACCGGCACGCTCGCCGGGTGGCCGCTCGCCGACCGGCTGGCCTTCGCGGGGCTGACCGCCGCGCTGTCGGTGCAGGAGTTCGGCGGCTCGCTGTCGGCGCCCGGCTGGGTCGAGATCGCCGCCTGGTGGCAGCACGCCCGCGCCTACGACGACCAGCCCGCCCGCGCGCTGCGCCGCTACGCCTTCCTGGACCGGCTGCTCCCGGCCGCCGCCCGCCCGTGGCCGCTGCGCCGGGCCGTCCCGACGATCGGTTTCCGCCAGGCGTAGCGCGTAGCGCGGGGAGGGGCGGGCCGAGGGTGGCGTGGGCCGCGCGCCGGGCCTGGCGCTCGAGCCCCGTTGCCTGGATCATCAGGGGGCGCGGAGGCCCCGGGTGAGCGGGTCGATGAGCGGATAGGAGTAAAAGGGCTCGGGTGTTGTCGGTGCTCCGTCGTACCCTTGGAACCCAAGGTTGTCGAGCGGCGAGAACCCTTGTATCAGGAGGTAGGAGCAGGCCAGAGAGCCGGCCCATGACGCAACCAACCACAGCACCGCAGGCGCATGCGCAGTTCACGGTCCCGAACAAGCACCCCATGGTCATGGTCCTGGGATCCGGTGACGCGCTGCTGCGTGTGATCGAGAACGCGTTCCCGGCAACCGATATTCATGTACGGGGCAACGAAGTCAGCGCCACCGGGGACCCGAAGGAAGTAGCCCTGGTCCAGCGTCTGTTCGATGAGATGATGCTGGTGCTCCGCACCGGTCAACCGATGACGGAGGATGCGGTGGAGCGCTCGATCTCCATGCTGCGCGCGGCTGAGAACGGCGAGAACGGGGTGCAGGAGACGCCCGCCGAGGTGCTCACCCAGAACATCCTCTCCAACCGCGGCCGGACCATCCGTCCCAAGACGCTCAACCAGAAGCGCTATGTCGACGCCATCGACAAGCACACGATCGTCTTCGGCATCGGCCCCGCGGGCACCGGCAAGACCTATCTCGCCATGGCCAAGGCGGTCCAGGCACTGCAGTCCAAGCAGGTCAACCGGATCATCCTCACCCGGCCGGCGGTCGAGGCGGGGGAGCGGCTCGGCTTCCTGCCCGGCACCCTCTACGAGAAGATCGACCCGTATCTGCGGCCGCTCTACGACGCGCTGCACGACATGCTCGACCCCGACTCGATCCCGCGTCTGATGGCCGCGGGCACGATCGAGGTCGCGCCGCTGGCGTACATGCGTGGCCGTACGCTCAATGACGCGTTCATCATCCTCGACGAGGCCCAGAACACGAACCCCGAGCAGATGAAGATGTTCCTCACCCGGCTCGGCTTCGACTCCAAGATAGTGATCACGGGCGACATCACCCAGATCGACCTCCCCGGCGGGACCAAGAGCGGTCTGCGCCAGGTGCGGGAGATCCTGGACGGCGTCGAGGATGTTCACTTCTCCATGCTCACCAGCACCGACGTGGTCCGTCACAAGCTGGTCGGCCGGATCGTCGACGCATACGACCAGTACGACAGCCGCAACGGAAAGTAACCGCGAACCCCCATGGCGATCGACGTCAACAACGAATCCGGTACCGATATCGACGAGCGGGCGGTCCTGGACATCGCCCGCTACGCGCTCGCCCGGATGCGTATCCACCCGCTCTCCGAGCTCTCGGTGATCGTCGTCGACGCCGACGCCATGGAGCAGCTGCACATCCAATGGATGGATCTGCCCGGTCCGACCGATGTCATGTCCTTCCCGATGGACGAGCTGCGCCCGCCGGCCAAGGACGACGAGGAGCCCCCGCAGGGCCTCCTCGGGGACATCGTGCTCTGCCCCGAAGTGGCCAAGAAGCAGGGGGAGGAGGCGCCGACCGGGCACTCCATGGACGAGGAGCTCCAGCTGCTCACCGTCCACGGCGTCCTCCACCTCCTCGGCTATGACCACGAGGAGGCGGACGAGCGCGCCGAGATGTTCGGCCTCCAGGCCGCCATCGTCGACGGCTGGCGCGCGGAGCAGGGCGTCACCGGCCCCTCCCCGGCCCCCACCGTCCGATGAGCGCGCAGCTCGTCACCGCGGCCGTCCTGCTGGTCGTGGTGGCCTGGCTGGCGGCCTGCGCGGAGGCCGGTCTGGCCCGCACCACCCGGTTCCGGGCCGAGGAGGCCGTGCGCTCCGGGCGCCGGGGCAGCGCCAAGCTGATGCTCGTCGCCGAGGACCCCACCCGCTATCTCAATGTGGCCCTGCTGGTCCGGGTCGCCTGTGAGGTCGCGGCGGGCGCGGTCGTCACGTTCGCGAGCCTGCGCGAGTTCCCCGAGACCTGGAAGGCGCTGACCGTCGCGATCGGCGTGATGGTCCTGGTGTCGTACGTGGCGGTCGGCGTCTCCCCGCGCACCATCGGCGCCCAGCATCCGCTCAACACCGCGACCGTCGCCGCCTATGTGCTGATCCCGCTGGCCCGGGTCATGGGCCCCATCCCGCCGCTGCTGATCCTCCTCGGTAACGCGCTCACGCCCGGCAAGGGCTTCCGTAAGGGCCCGTTCGCCTCCGAGGCCGAGCTGCGCGCCCTGGTGGACCTCGCCGAGCAGGAGTCGCTGATCGAGGATGAGGAGCGGCGCATGGTCCACTCCGTCTTCGAGCTCGGTGACACCCTGGTGCGCGAGGTGATGGTGCCGCGCACCGACCTCGTGGTCATCGAGCGCTTCAAGACCATCCGGCAGGCCCTCACCCTCGCGCTGCGCTCCGGCTTCTCCCGGATCCCGGTCACCGGGGAGAACGAGGACGACATCGTCGGGATCGTCTACCTCAAGGACCTGGTCCGCAAGACGCACATCAACCGCGAGGCCGAGACCGAGCTGGTCTCCACCGCGATGCGGCCCGCCGCCTTCGTCCCGGACACCAAGAACGCGGGCGATCTGCTGCGCGAGATGCAGCAGGATCGCAACCACGTGGCGGTGGTGATCGACGAGTACGGCGGCACGGCGGGGATCGTCACCATCGAGGACATCCTCGAGGAGATCGTCGGCGAGATCACCGACGAGTACGACCGCGAGCTGCCGCCCATCGAGGACCTCGGCGACGGCACCCACCGGGTGACCGCCCGGCTCGCCCTGGGCGACCTCGGCGAGCTGTACGGCACGGATCTGGAGGACGAGGACGTCGAGACGGTGGGCGGGCTGCTCGCCAAGGCGCTGGGCCGGGTGCCGATCGCGGGCGCCAAGGCCGAGGTGGACGTCCCCGAGGGCGGTATGGACCCCGCGCTCAAGGCGCTGCGGCTGACCGCCGAGTCCCCGGCGGGCCGCCGCAACCGCATCGTCACGGTGCTGGTCGAGCCGGTCCGCGAAACCGCCGCGGCCGAGTAAGCGCTCCGCTGGAAGTGCCGCGATACGTCGTCGGCCGTCTGCGGCGCCGTCGTGGCTGGTCGCGCAGTTCCCCGCGCCCCTTCGGGGCGCTCCCGAACCATAGCGGACTTCCCCCGACCTGCTTAGGCCGCGCACCTGCGGTGCGGCCTCTCCGGACCGGCCCCTTCCCGCGCTCCCGCCGTACGCGCCGGGGCGCGGCACCCGCCCGCACGACGGCGGGCCGTCGCGCCCGCGCATCGCCAACGCGCGGGCCGCGCTGCGCCATCTGGGTGGAATAGCCGTCCGCTCCCTGGCCCATCTGGCGTAGGCGCCCGCTTACTTGCAGATACCGACTGGTGGGTCGCCCATACCTCTGTCGGGGGACAGCCGGCCTCTCTGCTTTGACGTAGACAGGTCGGCCGTATGGGCACCCCCGCACAGAGGCCAAGGCTCCGCGCGGCCTGCGCCGCGCGGAGCCGGGCGGCTCATCCCCCTGAGCTCAGGAAAGGGCGGCCCTGCCATGTCCACCACCACGGTGACCTCCACACCGAATCCGTCCGTCTTCGGTCAGTCCGTCACCTACACCGCCACCGTCACCGGTATCACCACCGGGACACCTCCGTGGGGCGACGTGACCTTCGTCATCGCCGGTGGCCCGACCATCGGCCCCGTGACGCTCACCCAAACCGGGGTCGACTCCGGAACGGCCAGCGTGACCGACTCCACGCTCGCCGTCGGTTCCCATCTGGTCACGGCGAACTTCGCCAACTCCAGTGATCCTGTGGACAATTCATCCGGCACGACCATCCAGCAGGTCAACCAGGCGGCGACCACCACCACCGTCACCTTCGTGCCGCCCGCGCCCGTCTGCGGCGAGACCGTGACCCTGACCGCCAGTGTGGCGGCGGTGCCCCCCGGCAGCGGCACCCCCACCGGTACGGTCACCTTCATCATCAGCGCGGACGGGCCCACGGTGACCGGGACCCTCGACGCGGCCGGGAACGCGTCCGTCACCGTCCCCGCCCTGAGCGTGGGCACGCACCAGGTCGCCGCGTTCTACAACGGAGACGCCAACTTCGCCCCGTCCAACTCGCCCTTGACACCGCTCACCATCAACCCGGCCGCCTCGACCACGACCCTCACCAGCTCCCCCGCCTCGCCGGTCTGCGGTGAGACGGTGACCCTGTGCGCCCAGGTCTCGGTCGTCGCGCCCGGCACCTGCACCCCGACGGGCACGGTGACGTTCGCCGTCGACGGTGTTCCGTTCGTCGTCGGCGCGATCGACGCGAGTGGCCAGGTGTGCGTGACGAACAGCAACATCCCGGTGGGGACACACACCGTGACGGCCACCTACAACGGCAATGGGAATGTCGCGGGCTCGACCGGCACCGGCTCGGTCACGGTCGGTCAGGGAGCGTCGACGACGACGGTCTCGGTGTCCCCGGCCGCACCGGTCTGCGGTGAGTCGATCACCATCTGCGCCCAGGTGACGGTGCAGCCGCCGAGCACCTGTACGCCCACGGGCACGGTGACCTTCGTGATCAACGGTACGAGCCTGACGGCCATGCTGGACGAGACCGGTCAGGCGTGCGTGACCACCAACCTGACCGCGGGGTCGTACACCGTGACGGCCGGCTACGGGGGCAGCACGGACATCGCGAGCTCCACCGGCACAGCGTCGTTCACCGTGGGCCAGGGCGTCTCGGGTATCTCGGCGAGCATCTCGCCCAGCCCGTCCGTCTGCGGTGAGCCGGTGACCATCTGCGCGGACGTGAGCGTCGCGCCGCCCAGCACATGTATCCCCACCGGGAACGTGACGTTCGCCGTCTCCGGTGGCCCGACCCTGACGGGCACGCTGGACGCGACCGGCCAGGCGTGCGTGACGACCAGCGCCATTCCGGTCGGTACCCACAGTGTGACCATCACCTACCCGGGCGACGGGGACGTCCTGGGCTCGACGACGACCCTCCCCCTGACGGTGAATCAGGCGTCCTCGACGACCTCGCTGACCATCACACCCCCCTCATCGTCGTGCGGCCAGTCGGTGACCCTGTGCGCGCAGGTGACCACGACGCCGCCCGGCACGTGCACCCCGACCGGAACGGTGACGTTCGCGATCGCGGGTGGTCCGACTTTGACCGGGACGTTGAATGGCAGTGGTCAGGCGTGTGTGTCGACGGGTGTCATTCCGGTGGGCACGCATGCGGTGACGGCTACGTACGGGGGCAATACGGGTGTGGCGGGGTCTTCGGCGTCGGGCTCCGTCACTGTTGGCCAGGCGGCGTCCACGACCGCGCTGACCATCACGCCCGTCTCCCCGGTGTGCGGCCAGTCGGTGACCTTGTGCGCGCAGGTGACCACGACGCCGCCGGGGACCTGTACGCCGACTGGGACGGTGACGTTCACGATCGCGGGTGGTCCGACTTTGACCGGGACGTTGAATGGCAGTGGTCAGGCGTGTGTGTCGACGAGTGCTATTCCGGTGGGCACGCATGCGGTGACGGCTACGTACGGGGGCAATACGGGTGTGGCGGGGTCTTCGGCGTCGGGCTCCGTCACTGTTGGCCAGGCGGCGTCCACGACCGCGCTGACCATCACGCCCGTCTCCCCGGTGTGCGGCCAGTCGGTGACCTTGTGCGCGCAGGTGACCACGACGCCGCCGGGGACCTGTACCCCGACCGGGACGGTGACGTTCACGATCGCGGGTGGTCCGACTTTGACCGGGACGCTGAACGGCAGTGGTCAGGCATGCGTGACGACCAGTGCTATTCCGGTGGGCACGCATTCGGTGACGGCTACGTACGCGGGCAATACGGGTGTGGCGGGGTCTTCGGCGTCCGGGTCCGTCACCGTCGGCCAGGCGAACACCACGACCACGCTCACCTCCTCGCCGAACCCGTCCACCCCCGGCCAGAACGTGACCTTCACCGCCACCGTGACCGCGGTGCCGCCGGCGACGGGCACCCCGACCGGGAACGTCACCTTCGTGATCAGCGGCGGGCCCACCCTCATCGGCACGCTCAACGGCGCGGGACAGGCCACCGTCAGCACCAACACCCTCACCACCGGCGCGCACACGGTCACCGCCACCTACGGCGGCGACACCTGCTTCGCCGGTTCCACCTCACCGACCATCACCCAGAACGTGGTCGCGGCGCCGACCGGGACCACCGTGACCGCCACCCCGGCCACCATCCGGCTGCGGATGAACGGCACGCTGATCATCCTGACCCTGAGCGCGACGCTGAGGGACGCGTCGAACAACCCGATCCCCGGCCAGACCCTCACCTTCGTCGCGAACTCCGCCCTGGGCCCGATCGTGCTGGGCAGCGCGGTCACCAACGCAAGCGGCACGGCGACGCTCAGCAATGTCACCGTCCCGCCGACGGTGCTCACCGCCTCGACGTACACCGCCTCCTTCGCGGGCGCTCCGGGCCTGAGCCCGTCGTCGGGCTCGGCCTCGCTGACCTTCCAGCCGTCGCCGATCCTCCCGTAAGGAGCTGAGCGAACTCGCTCACCCGCACAACCGCGTATCGCCCGCGCCGGGCCGCCGCACCGCGGCCCGGCGCGGGCCGCCGTGTGCCCACCGGAGTCACCGCCGGTCAACGCCCCACATATGCTCATCCGCATGAGCGAAGCAGCGCAGTTGGACCCCGAAGACCGCAAGATCATCACGCTGGCCCGCTCCGTGCGGGCCCGCAACTCCGTGCCGGAGGGCGCCGCCGTCCGCGACGAGACGGGGCGTACGTATGTGGCCGGGACCGTGGCCCTCGACTCGCTGAAGCTGAGCGCCCTCCAGACCGCCGTCGCCATGGCCGTGGCGAGCGGTGCCACGTCCCTGGAGGCCGCGGCCGTGGTGACCGACGCGGAGAGCGCCTCGGAGGACGACCGCGCGGCCGTCCGGGACCTCGGCGGGGCCGGGACCCCGGTGCTGCTGGCGGGCCCCGACGGCACCCTGCGGGCCACGCTGGACGCCTGAACCGCCCCGCCCGCCCCCGGCGGGTCGTACGAGGCCGGGACGGCTGGTCCGAGCGGGTCGGGGCATCGGGGAGAATGGGGGCCATGACTGCCGGTACCTCCCCGTCCCCGACCGAGCAGCGGGAGACCCCGCACCGCTCGGGCTTCGCCTGCTTCGTCGGCCGCCCCAACGCGGGCAAGTCGACCCTGACCAACGCGCTGGTGGGGACGAAGGTCGCGATCACCTCGAACCGCCCGCAGACTACCCGCCACACCGTCCGCGGCATCGTGCACCGCCCCGACGCCCAGCTGGTGCTCGTCGACACCCCCGGTCTGCACAAGCCGCGCACCCTGCTCGGCGAGCGGCTCAACGATGTGGTGCGCACGACCTGGGCCGAGGTCGACGTCATCGGCTTCTGCCTGCCCGCCGACCAGAAGCTGGGCCCCGGCGACCGCTATATCGCCACCGAGCTCGCGGGGATCAAGAAGACCCCCAAGGTCGCGATCGTCACCAAGACCGATCTGGTCGAGCCCGAGCAGCTGGCCCAGCAACTGATCGCCATCGACCGGCTCGGCAAGGAGCTGGGCCTCGAGTGGGCCGAGATCGTCCCGGTGTCGGCGGTCGGTGACCAGCAGGTGGATCTGCTGGCGGATCTGCTGGTCCCGCTGCTGCCCGAGGGCCCGACCCTCTACGCCGAGGGCGACCTTACGGATGAGCCCGAGCAGGTCATGGTGGCGGAGCTGATCCGGGAGGCCGCGCTGGAGGGCGTACGGGACGAACTGCCGCACTCCATCGCGGTGGTGGTGGAGGAGATGCTGCCCCGCGAGGGCCGCCCCGCGGACCGGCCGCTCCTGGACATCCACGCCAACCTCTACATCGAGCGGCCCAGCCAGAAGGGCATCATCATCGGCCCCAAGGGCCGCCGCCTGAAGGACGTGGGCACCAAGTCCCGCAAGCACATCGAGGCGCTGCTGGGTACGCCGGTCTTCCTCGATCTGCATGTGAAGGTGGCCAAGGACTGGCAGCGCGACCCGAAGCAGTTGCGGAAGCTGGGGTTCTGAGCGCGGCGCGTGGGCGGCCTCGGCGCATCCGCCGAGGCCGTGTGCGCCGAGGCCGCGTGCGCCCCGTCCGCGTTGCCCCGGCCGCGTGCGCCCCAGCCGTGTTGCCCTGGCCGCGCGGCCCTTACGCGCCTTCCTTCAGTACCGCGCGGATCAGTTCCCGCTGGGCGTCGCTCAGCTGGGGATCCGCGGCGTGGATGGTGCGGCCGTCGACGGTGATCTCGTACTGGAAGCCGTCGGGGACGCCGCGGGGGGCCGTGGTGTGGCCGGTCTCGACGGCCTGGTGGGCCAGGGCGTCCAGATGGGTGGCGTCGGGCCGGCCGGTGGTGTCCAGCTCGGCCCGGCGCTCGATTCCGGCGAATCCGCCGGTGCGGGTGACGGAGATGCGCATGGCTCCATCACTACCCGATGGCGTGCCCTAGCGCGCGCCCACGTGAGCCCGCAGATCGGTGATGCCCACCCCGGCCCATGCCTCCCGCACCGCCGCCTGCTCCTCGCCCTCGCCGTAGCGGGCGTGTGCCGCGGCCACCGTGAGCTGGGCGAAGTCGGCGAACTCCGCGTCGGAGGCCAGATCGCCGCCGGTCAGCACGTCGTACCAGATCTGCCCGGCGCGCTCCCAGGCGTTGCCCCCCAGGGCGGTGGCGGCCAGGTAGAAGGCGTGGTTGGGGATGCCGGAGTTGATGTGGACGCCGCCGTTGTCACGTGAGGTGTGGACGTAGTCGTCCATCGTGCCCGGCTGCGGGTCCTTGCCCAGCGCATCGTCGTCGTACGCCGTGCCCGGGGCCTTCAGCGAGCGCAGGGCCACCCCGGTGACCCGGTCCGTCAGCAGCCCCGCGCCGATCAGCCAGTCGGCCTCCTCGGCGCCGTGGCCGAGCACATGCTGCTTGACCAGGGAGCCGAAGACGTCGGACATCGACTCGTTGAGCGCCCCGGACTGGCCGAAGTACTCGAGGTTGGCGGTGTACTGCGTGACGCCGTGGGTGAGCTCGTGGGCCATCACGTCGACCGGGATGGTGAAGTCCTGGAAGACCTCGCCGTCCCCGTCGCCGAAGACCATCTGCTCGCCGTCCCAGAAGGCGTTGTTGTAGTTCTCGCTGTAGTGGACGCTCGCGTTCAGCGGCAGCCCCGAGTCGTCGATCGAGCGCCGGCCGTACGCCTTGAGGAAGAGCTCGAAGGTCGCGCCGAGCCCGTCGTACGCGCGGTTCACCGAGTCGTCCCCGCTCGCCTGGTCGCCCTCGCCGCGGGTCTTCCGGCCCGGCAGCGAGGTCCGGTGCTGGGCGTCGTAGATGGTGCGCTCTGGCGTGTCGGAGGGCGCGGCCGCCCGCGCGGCCGGGATGACGCCGCGCACGGTGGTGATCCGGCGGCGGGTGCGCTGCAGGGCGTCGTGCTCGAGGGTGCGGCGGGCGGGATCGGCCAGCGACGCGTCCTCGGCGTGGGACAGCTTGTCCAGGACGTGCGGCGGCACGATCGTGCAGAAGGCGGTGTGGCGGTGACCGCGGGCGAGGCGGGCGAGGCGGGCGAGGCGGGCAAGGTGGGCATTGGCATTGGCGTCCATGGCTGGCAATGTCGCATCGCGTGATGCCTGTGTCACGCCTTGCGGTCATGATTGCTGAAATCGAGTGGAAGATGTGTATTCCTCCGAAGCACATGCTTCGGTCCGCATAGTGATACGGGTCCGCCCCGCCCGCGCGTCTCGGTTAGGCTGCTCCCCATCATGCGTTTCGGGCTGCTTCTTCTTAGCTGCCGCGGCGAGGGCCTGTAGTCGAACGGCCGACCCCCTCCCCGCGGAGTTCGGCGTTGCTCTGATCTCGCCCCGTCGGCCGCCCCAGGACCTCCGCGACAGCGGATTCGTCCAGCGGACAGCGGACTATCCAAGGAGCCCCGCGCACCATGACTCACTCCGACACGCCCGGCCATTCCGAGACCTCCGAGACTCCCGCGGTCTCCGGTGCCGCCGTCGGCCGTCCCACCCCCATCACCGCCGCGAGTGTCACCCAGCGCCCCTCGGGGATGCCGATCCACAAGTACGGCCCGTACGAGGCCGTCGACATCCCGGACCGCACCTGGCCGGACAACCGCATCACCGTCGCGCCGCGCTGGCTGTCCACCGATCTGCGGGACGGCAACCAGGCGCTGATCGACCCGATGTCCCCGGCCCGCAAGCGCGAGATGTTCGACCTGCTGGTGCGCATGGGCTACAAGGAGATCGAGGTCGGCTTCCCCTCCTCCGGCCAGACCGACTTCGACTTCGTACGGTCGATCATCGAGGAGGGCGCGATCCCGGAGGACGTGACGATCTCCGTCCTCACCCAGGCGCGCGAGGAGCTGATCGAGCGCACCGTGGAGTCGCTGCGCGGGGCGCACAAGGCCACCCTGCACCTGTACAACGCCACCGCCCCCACCTTCCGCCGCGTCGTCTTCCGCGGCACCCGGGAGCAGGTCAAGCAGATCGCGGTGGACGGCACCCGGCTGGTGGTGGAGTACGCCGACAAGATCCTCGGCGATGACACGGTCTTCGGCTACCAGTACAGCCCGGAGATCTTCACCGACACCGAGCTGGACTTCGCGCTGGAGGTCTGCGAGGGCGTCATGGACGTCTGGCAGCCCGAGGAGGGCCGCGAGATCATCCTGAATCTGCCGGCCACCGTCGAGCGCTCGACCCCGTCCACCCACGCGGACCGCTTCGAGTGGATGTCGCGCCATCTGTCCCGGCGCGAGCACATCTGCCTGTCGGTGCATCCGCACAACGACCGCGGCACCGCCGTCGCCGCCGCCGAGCTGGCGATCATGGCCGGGGCGGACCGCATCGAGGGCTGCCTGTTCGGCCAGGGCGAGCGCACCGGCAATGTGGACCTGGTGACGCTGGGCATGAACCTGTTCTCCCAGGGCGTCGACCCGCAGATCGACTTCTCGCAGATCGACGAGATCCGCCGCACCGCCGAGTACTGCAACCAGATGGAGATCCACCCGCGCCACCCCTACGCGGGCGATCTGGTCTACACCGCCTTCTCCGGCTCCCACCAGGACGCCATCAAGAAGGGGTTCGAGGCGCTGGAGGCGAGCGCGGCCGAGCAGGGCAGGACGGTGGACGAGATCGAGTGGGCCGTCCCGTACCTGCCCATCGACCCCAAGGACGTCGGCCGCTCCTACGAGGCCGTGATCCGGGTGAACTCCCAGTCCGGCAAGGGCGGCATCGCCTATGTCCTGAAGAACGACCACAACCTGGACCTGCCGCGCAGGATGCAGATCGAGTTCTCCAAGACGATTCAGGCCAAGACCGATGCCGAGGGCGGCGAGGTCACCCCGGGCCAGATCTGGGCGGCCTTCCAGGACGAGTACCTGCCGACCGACGACAACCGGTGGGGCCGTATCTCGCTGCGCAGCGCGCAGACCTCGACCACCACCGAGGACACCGACGCGCTCACCGTCGAGGCGGTCGTGGACGGCGCCGAGACGGTGCTGACGGGCACCGGCAACGGCCCGCTGGCGGCCTTCTTCGACGCCCTGGCCGCGATTGACGTGGACGTACGGCTGCTGGACTACTCCGAGCACACCCTGAGTGAGGGCGCCGCGTCCCAGGCCGCCGCGTACATCGAGTGCGCGATCGGCGGGCAGGTGCTGTGGGGTGTCGGGATCGACGCCAACATCGTGCGCGCCTCCCTGAAGGCCGTCGTCTCCGCGGTGAACCGGGCTCGCCGTTGATCCTTTCGGATTTCTTCGGATTCCTTCAGGTGGGTAGGTGAACTTTCACCGGTCTGATCGGATGACTTCATCACCCCGTTGACCTGGTCACCCACATGGGCCCCGTTCACCCCGCGAGGTGGGCGGGGCCTCGGGTTTGGCCTGTTGTCTCCGTTCGGGGTACTGACGTCACATCATGGATGTGGCTAGCATCACGTCAACGCGGCAACGTGGCCGAAGCGTTATGGAGGTGTGACGTGGTGCACCGGCGAGCCCGCCGTGACCGGGACCTGTGTGTGGTAGGCGTACGCACTCTGTGGCGGACCGTCGGCGATGGTGAGTTCTTCTGCCCCGAATGCGGAGGTGACCGCAACTACCGCCGCCGTACCGGCCGCCGTCGCATCGTGGTGCTCGGCCTGCCGGTACTGCCGCGCGGACCGGTCGCGCCCATCGTGGAATGCGCGGCCTGTGTCAGCCGCTACGGCACGGAGGTGCTCGACCACCCCACCACCACCCGCTTCTCCGCGATGCTCCGCGACGCGGTGCACACCGTGGCCCTCGCGGTCCTCGCCGCGGGCGGCACCGAGGCGACGGCGGTCCGGCAGGTCGCGGTCGGCGCGGTGCGCGCCGCCGGGTTCGCCGACTGCAGCGAGGAGCAGCTGCTCGCGCTCATCGAGGCCCTCGCCGCCGACACCGGGCGGCTGCCGGGCGCGTGCGGTGAGCGGGACGGTCTGGACCCGTGCGGTACGGCGCTGGCCATCGAGCTGCACGAGGCCCTGGAGCCGCTGGCCCCGCATCTGGCCCCCACCGGCCGGGAGGCCATCCTCCTCCAGGGCGCCCGGATCGCCGTGGCCGACGGCCCGTACCGCCCGGCCGAGCGCGCGGTCCTGGAAACGGTCGGCCGGGCGTTGATGATCTGTCCCGACGACACGGCCCGCCTGCTCGCCGCCACCCGGGCGGCGTTCTGAGCGGAGGGCTCCGGTCCGCCCCGCGTACTCCCCAGGGAGTAATCGCCCCCTCCTCGCCCCCGGCGTAGTAGCCGCCATGTCCGTCGCCGGCGCGACGTATCGGCGTCTTGGCGCCGGAAGTCTGGGGGCATGCAGACGACATCGTCAGGGATCCCGAGAGATCCCCACCAACCGGACGCGCCACCGCCCGCCGCGGCCGGGGCGCCACCCGCCGCGGCCGGCGGCAAACGGCGGCGCTCACTGCCCTGGGCGGTCATCGCGGGCTGGGTGCTGCTGCTCCTCGTCGCCGTCCCCTTCGCGGGCAAGCTCGAGGGCGCCAAACGGGACACGGCCGTCGACTACCTCCCGGCGGGCGCCGACTCCACCCAGGTGGCCCGGCTCCAGGAGCGGCTGCCCGGTGGCGACACCATCGACCTCGTCCTCGTCTTCCACCGCGACGGCGGGCTGACCGACGACGACCGTAAGGCGGCCGGCGGGCGGGTCGCCGAGGTGGCCGGGCGCCATGACCTCGTCGGTGGCACGGCGCCGCGCGCCATTCCGTCCAAGGACGGCATGACCGTGATGTACCCCATGGCGCTCACCGGCCTGACGGACGAGAAGGAGCGGGCCGACGCCGTCAAGGACGTCCGCGCCGAGCTCGCCTCCCACCCCGAGGGCCTGACCGTCCAGGTCGGTGGTCCCGGGGCGCTCAGCGCCGACTCGCAGGAGGTCTTCGCCTCCACCGACGGCACGCTGATGTTCGCCACCGCCGGGGTGGTCGCCCTGCTGCTGATCATCACCTACCGCAGTCCGCTGCTGTGGCTGGTGCCGCTGGGGGTGGTCGGCGTGGCCGCCATGGCCGCGATGGCGATCGTCTACGGCCTCGTCCAGGGCTTCGACCTCATCGTCACCAGCATGAGCTCCTCGATCATGACGGTGCTGGTCTTCGGCGCGGGCACCGACTACGCCCTGCTGATCGTGTCCCGCTACCGCGAGGAGCTGCGCCGCCACCGCGCCCCGTACGACGCGATGCGCGAGGCCCTGCGCGGCTGCGGTCCGGCCGTGCTCGCCTCCAGCGGCACCGTGGCGGCCGGGCTGCTGTGTCTGCTCGCCGCCGACCTCAACAGCAGCAGCGGCCTTGGTCCGGTCGGCGCGGTCGGGGTCGTCTGCGCGCTGGCCGCCATGATGACGCTGCTGCCCGCGGTGCTGGTGCTGCTGGGGCGGCGGGTGTTCTGGCCGCTGATCCCCGTCTACGGCAGTGAACCGCGGGCGACCCGGCGCGGGTTCTTCGAGGCGATGGGCGACTCGGCCCGCCGCCGGCCCGGAGCCGTACTCCTCGGCGGTGCCGCGCTGCTGGGCGTCCTCGCCCTCGGGGTGCTCAATCTGCCCGGCGACCTCAAGCAGGAGGACACCTTCACCGACAAGCCCGAGTCGGTGGCCGCCACCCAGACCCTCGCCGCCGCCTATCCGGACAGCAGCAGCCAGCCCATCAGCGTGATGGCGCGCACCGCGGGCGCGGACGAGGTGCTGCGGCGGGCGCGCGGCACGGAGGGGGTCGCGCGGGCGGACGCCGGGCGCAGCGGCGGCGGCTGGACGGAGATCGACGTCTTCCCGCGGGGCGCCCCGCAGTCGGCCGAGGAGACGGCCGCGCTGCACGCCCTGCGCTCGGGTCTGGTGCGGGTCGAGGGCGCCGACGCGCTGGTCGGCGGCCCCAGCGCCCAGCAGCTCGATATGAAGGACACCAACGCCCGTGACCGGATGCTGGTCATCCCGCTGGTGCTGATCGCCGTGCTGCTGATCCTCGCCGCCCTGCTGCGCAGCCTCGTCGCGCCGCTGGTGCTGGTCGTCGCCGTGGTCGCGGTGTGGGGCGCGGCGATGGGGCTCGGCGGGCTCTTCTTCGACCCGGTCTTCGGCTTCGCCGGGGTCGACCCCGGGCTGCCGCTGCTCTCCTTCGTCTTCCTGGTCGCCCTCGGCGTGGACTACGGCATCTTCCTGATGCACCGGATGCGGGAGGAGTCGCTGCGCGGGGCGGATGTCCCGGACGCGGCGGTGACCGCGCTGCGCACGACGGGCGGGGTGATCGCGTCGGCCGGTCTGGTGCTGGCGGCGACCTTCGCGGTGCTGGCCTCGCTGCCGATGGTGATGCTGGTCGAGATGGGGTTCGTGGTGGCGGTCGGAGTGCTGCTCGACACCTTCCTCGTGCGGACGTACCTGGTGACGTCGGCGAGCCTGCTGCTGAAGCGGTGGGTGTGGTGGCCGGGCGCCCTCTTCCGCCGTACGCCCGCCTCGCCGGCCCCGGCCGCCCAGGACGGACCCGCCGCCGGGTCCCGTCCGGAACCGGCCGTACGCGGCGGCTGACGCCGTCCCTCAGCCCGGACCGGCCGCACAGGGGACTGCCGGTCCGGGACACCCTCGTACCGCCCCAGGCCGCCCCAGGCCGCCCCCAGGCCGCTCTACGGCCGCCTCCTGGCCGTTCCATGGCCCTCTCTGGCCGCTCTCCGGATCCGTGCAGCCCTATGTGATCCGTACCGCCCTATGGGACGCGTACAGCCCTATGGCTCGGCCCGAGGCGGATCCCCGAGGATGGAGCCCGTGCCCGTACCTCCTACGACCCACTCCACGACCCACTCCGCGCCCCACCCGCCGGAGCGTGCCGTCGGCGCGCGGCACCCCGCCGCGCGCTTCGCCGTCCACCGCGCGATCGCCTCCGCGTCGCGCGCCCTGCACAACGGCCCCCGCCCCGCCGAGGCCCCGGAGGAGGCCCGCGGGCGGCGGCGGGTGGACGCCCGGATCGCCGGTGCGGTGCTGGTCCTCCAGGTGATCCTGGCACTGCTCAACCTCGACCGGAACGGCCACCGCCCGGACGCGTTCGGCTGGGTGCTGCTCGCCGCCAGCGCCACGGTGCTCATCGGGCGGCGGCACAGCCCGATGGTGGTCACCGTGGCGGTGGTGTTCATGGTCGGGCCGTACCACGCCATGGACAACGTCCATATCGCGGTCGTCCCGGCCGGGCTCCTCGCCGTCTACACGCTCGCCGTCATGGGCCCGCCGCTGCGGTCCTTCCTCACCGTCACCGCCGTGATCTCGATCATGGTGTCGGTGATGGCCCTGAGCGGGAAGCCGCACGCCGGTCTCGACATGCTGCGCACCTCCGGCTGGGTGCTGTCGGTCGTGGTGATCGGCGAGGCGGTGCGCATCCACCGCAAGTACATCGCCGCGATCCTGGAGCGGGCCGAACGCGCCGAGCGGACCCGCGAGGACGAGGCGGCCCGGCGGGTCGCCGAGGAACGGCTGCGCATCGCGCGCGATCTGCACGATCTGCTCGCGCACAGCATCACCCTCATCGGCGTCCAGACCTCCGTCGCGGCGCATGTCCTGATCGCCGACCCCGAGCGGCTGGACCGCGAGGCGATGGCCAAGTCGCTCGACTCGATCGCCGACACCTGCCGGGACGCCCGCGCCGAACTCCGGGCCACCCTTCAGGTGCTCCGCGGCGGCGCGGGCGGCGACGCCGACCGCGCGGACGAGGAGGACACCGGGCCGCTGCCGGGGCTCGCCGGACTCGCCGACCTGGCCGCGGCGGCGGAGGCGGCGGGCGTCCGCGTGGACCTTACGGTCGACGTGGAGGCGTCCGAGCTGTCGCCCGCCGTGGGCGCCGCCGCGTACCGGATCGTGCAGGAGGCCCTGACCAACGCCGTCCGTCACGCGCCCGGCACAAGGGTGCGGATCACGCTCGTACGGGACGAGGGGGAGCTGAGCGTCGCCGCCGTGGACGACGGCCCCGGGGGCGAGGAACCGCTCCTTACCGCACCCGTCGAAACGGGCTACGGCATTGTGGGCATGCGCGAGCGGGCCCGCAGCGTCGCGGGCACCCTGTCCGCCGGACCGCGCGAGGACGGGCCCGGCTTCGCGATCAGGGCCGCGCTGCCGTGGGGGAGGGGCGGCCCGCCCGGCGGCCGTAAGGGCACCGCCCCAGGTCCCGGCGCCGCCCCAGGCAACGCCACCGGCACAGGCAACGCCACCGGCACCGGACAGACCGCCGCACCGACCAGGGAGGCCACCGCATGACCACGCCACCGGACCCGCCGTCCGGGACCAGACCAGTGGACCCCGCACCGGCCGCCGCCCCTGGCGCCGCCGCCCCCGGGGCCGCCGCGCCGATCAGGGTGCTGCTCGCGGACGACCAGACGCTGGTCCGTTCCGCCTTCGCTATGCTGGTCTCCTCGGCCCGCGACATGGACGTGGTCGGGCAGGCGGGCACCGGCCGCGAGGCCGTGGAACTGGCCCGCACCGCCCGCGCCGACCTCGTGGTCATGGACATCCGGATGCCCGATCTCGACGGCATCGAGGCCACCCGCCGGATCGCCGCCGACGAGGACCTCGCCGGGGTCAAGGTGCTCGTGCTGACGACGTACGACACCGATGAGCACATCGTCGAGGCGCTGCGCGCGGGCGCGTCCGGCTTCCTGGTGAAGGACACCCGGCCGGCCGAACTCCTCGACGCCATACGGACCGTGGCGGCGGGGGAGTCCCTGCTCTCGCCCGGTCCCACCGCCCGGCTCATCGCCCGCGTCCTGCGCCTGCCGGAGGCCCCGCCGCCCGGCGTTCCCGCGCCCGCCGCGCTGGCCGCGCTCTCCGAACGCGAACGGCAGGTGCTCACCCTCGTCGCCCGGGGCCTCAACAACGCCGAGGCCGCGCAGACCCTCGGCCTCTCGCCGCTCACCACCAAGACCCATGTCAGCCGCATCATGGGCAAGCTGGGCGCCCGCGACCGCGCCCAACTCGTCATCGCGGCCTATGAGTCCGGCCTGGTCACCCCGACTTGTCGGTCGGAATCTCCTTGATCTCGGCCGTCGGGGCGTTCTTCTTGACGGATTCGACGCCCTTCTGCGCGGCGGACTTCGACTCATAGGCCTCGCCGACCGCGATGATCTCGCCGTTGCCCGCCTTCAGCCGGAAGCGGTGCTTGCCGCGCTTGTCCTCGTAGATCTCGAACTTGCCTGCCATGGATGCCACCTCCACTAGGGCGTGTCCGGCGGATCTTGCCGCCTGCGGCGGGCTGCTCCCCTCCCGCCCCTTCCCGCAGCATCGATCTGCGGCTCCGCCGCGTGGTCCGCTGGACACCTCGTCGTCCCGGGCCCCTCAAACCACCGTAGAGCGGGCAATGCGGGCTCGCACTCCCACAGCCGATCAGGCAAAGGGCGTCAGGGAGCGCCGAACAGCGGGCGGCACGGCTCCAGTCCGGCGATCTCGACCGGGGTGGCGCGGTGCTCCTCCCAGGCCGCGCGGTCCAGCCGCAGCCGCTGAAGGGTGCGGGCCTCGCCCCGTACGGCGAGCACGGACAGCCCGTCGGGCCGGTAACCGAGCCGCCGGGACACGCCCAGCGAGCGGCCGTTCTCCACCATCGCGCCCGAGACCAGCGACAGCGCGCCCAGCCCCTCGAACGCCAGGTGCGCCACCGCCGCCCGCATCTCCGTGCCCAGACCCTTGCCCTGGTGGGCGGTGCCCAGCCAGGATCCGGTCTCGGCCTCCCGCGTGACGGCGAACTCGGTCGCGAACAGGTCCTGCCGCCCGATCACCGCCCCCTCGTGCAGCACCGCGAGGCTCAGCGTCCACTGCTCCGGCCGCCATTCGGCGATGGTGCGCAGCACATGCTGGAAGGTGCCGCGTCCGCGCTCCTCCGGGGGCACGTCGGTCCACGGGACGGCGAAGGGCATCTCGTCCGGGTCGTGCACCCCGCCCGCCGCGACCGCGGCGAGCTCGTCGAGCAGAGGGACGTCGGGAAGCCGCAGCTCCAGGCGCGGCGTACGCAGGCGAAGCCCGTACGGGGGCCAGTAATGGGGGTCCATGACGGGAGGCTGCCGGAGCCGCGGACGCCGAGTCGAACCAATTACGGCCGACCGTGTGGCCCGCCCCGCTCATGGGCGCACAATTCGTTTGCCGTAGTGCGGTGTTCGGACGCATCCTGTCCCGATGTTGATCCGACGAGAGACCCGCTCCGACATCGACGCCATACGGGCCGTCACCTCGGCCGCGTTCGCGAAGTCGGACACCTCGGACACCTTGAGCGGCTCGAACCCCCCGCCTCCGGTCGAGGCCACGCTGCTGGACGAGCTCCGGGTCAGCGACGGCTGGCTGCCCGCGCTCTCGTTCGTCGCCACCGGCGACCGCGGCGAGGTGATCGGCCATGTCGTGTGCACCCGCGGCCATGTCGGCTCCGACCTGGCCCTCGCCCTCGGCCTCGGCCCGCTCAGCGTGCACCCCGCCCATCAGGGCCGTGGCGTGGGCCTCGCGCTCGTCCACGCGGTGCTCGGCGCCGCGGACGCGTTCGGCGAATCGCTGGTCGCCCTGCTGGGCAGCCCCGCCTACTACGGCCGGTTCGGCTTCCGCCCGGCGACCGAGTACGGCATCACGGCCCCGGATCCGGCCTGGGGCGAGTACTTCCAGGTCCGGACCCTGACCGCCTATCAGCCGACCGTCAAGGGCCCCTTCAGGTACGCCGAGCCGTTCGACCACGTCTGACGCGGCGAGAGCCAAGGCCCACAGAGCCAAGGCCCACAGAGCCGAGGCTCACTGCGGCGGCGAAGAACCGAGCTCACCACGGCGGCGAAGATCCGAAGCTCATTGCGGCGACGCGTCGGGCGGCGGAAGCCGGACGATCCGCTCCCGGTCCACCGACTCCACGCCGTCCACCGCCCCCAGCACCGGGATCCGGTCCTCCGCGATCGTCCCGGACAGCGAGCCCAGGATCGGCTGCTCACCGGTGACCGTCAGCCCGACCCGGCGCGCGGCCTCCACCACCTGGGCGAACCGGTCCGGGTCGACCGAGAGGATGACCCCGACCGGCCCGGACCGTGCCGTCTGCCCCATGGCGCCCCCGCTCACGGGGCCTGGAGCAGACCCGCGCCGATGTCCGCGCCCGGTTGCGCCAGCGGATGGGCACCGGACAGCAGACGGGTGCTCAGGTCGGCCGCTGAGGCCTCCGGATGCGCCTGGGCCAGCAGCGTGACCACACCGGCGGCATGCGGCGTCGCCATGCTGGTGCCGCTCATCGTCTGGTACGTGCCGTCGGGCGCGGCCGAGAAGATGTCGACCCCGGGCGCCGCGATATTGACCTCCCCGCCCGCGCCGTTGATGGCGCCGCAGGAGAAGAACGCGGTCCCCAGGTCCTTGCCGAGCGCCGCCACCGCCAGGATGGACGGGCAGTTGGCGGGCCGTCCCACCGGCGCCACGAAGCCGGGCCGCCGACTCTCGTTGCCCGCCGCGGCCACGATCACGGTGCCGCGCCGCAGTGCGCGCCGCGCCACGTTCTCGTAGGTCTGCGGGAACAGCTCGCCCGGCTCCACCGGAGCCCCGAGCGACATGGAGATCACCCGGGCGCCCTGGGCGACCGCCCAGGCCATCCCCGCCAGGATCTCGCCGTCGGAGCCCACGCCCTGGTCGCTGAGCACCTTGCCGACCAGCACCCGGGCCTCACCGGCCACGCCGTACCGGGGCGCGTGCCCGGGTTTGGCCGGACCGGCCACGGTGCCGACGCAGTGGGTGCCGTGGCCATGGCCGTCCTCGACGCTCGCCCCGGACACGAAGGAGGCGCTCGCCTCGACGCATCCGGTCAGATCCGGGTGGTCGGTGTCCACCCCGGTGTCGAGCACGGCGACCTTCACCCCGCTGCCCGTCAGATGCGACCAGCTGGCGCGGATCCCCTGGAGTCCCCAGGTGGTGTTCTGCTCGTCCCACGCCGGTCCCAGCGAGGTGGCGAGCTCGGCCCGGGTGTGCCGGGACACCTCGTCATCGTCGCTGCGGTACGTCGGGAAGAAGCCGGTCAGCGTGCGTTGCGGCTCCGTGATCACCGACGCGTACACCACGCGCTCCGGCTCCGTCGCGATGATCGTCGACTCCGCCTCCGCCGTGGTGACCAGCGCATGGCGCTGGTCCGGCTGCACATCGACGACGGCGACGCCGAGTTCGTCGAAGACCACCGACACATCGGCGCGCCCGAGCAGCTCCGCCGCCCCGGGCTCGGCCCCGCGGACGCGCTCCACGGACGAGATCCCCACGGACGAGCGCAGTGCCTCCATACCGCGGTCGGGCTCGTGCTGATCGAGCAGGACCACATACCGCCCGGTGTACTCGGTCTGCTGCGCCCCCAGCGGCATACCTGCCCGCTGGTGCGGCCGTTCCCCGTTCGGTCCCTTACCCATGGGCCCCACGGGCCCAGGTCCGTTCGTCATTGCCTTTCTCCGCTCCTGTGCGCGGGCAGTGTGCTCCCCGGGATGTTTCACCCGCCCCCACAGTCCCCCGAGCCCCCACGTCCCCCTTATGCCCACCGTCACCCCCCGCGTGGGGGCCCGCAACTCGGGGCGCGGGCGCCCCCGCACATCGATCGAAGAGCGGGGGCTCGAAGGGGCGGGGGAGAACTGTGGCGGTCGCCAAGGGCAACGCGGAGGCGCTGACGCGGTCCGGGCTCGCGGGCCGACGAAGTTGAGCATGGTCTGACCCCCGTACAGCACCATGCCGACTTCCATCGGACGTGCGGCATCAACCATGAGCGTTTGTGCCGACCCTCCACGGATTCTCGCCGGCGCCCCGCAGGAGGACGCCGGACCTCACCCGAACTGGCCGGGCTGGTAGTCGCCGGCGGGCTGCTGGACGATGACGTTCAGCCGGTTGTAGGTGTTGATGATGGCGATGATCGACACCAGAGCGGCGAGCTGCTCCTCGTCGTAGTACTTGGCGGCGTTCGCCCACGCCTCGTCCGTGACACCACCGGACGCGTCGGCGATGCGGGTGCCCTGCTCCGCCAGCTCCAGGGCGGCGCGCTCGGCGGCGGTGAACACCGTGGCCTCCCGCCAGACCGCGACGAGGTTCAGGCGCGTCGAGGTCTCCCCGGCCTTCGCGGCGTCCTTGGTGTGCATGTCGGTGCAGAAGCCGCAGCCGTTGATCTGGCTGGCGCGGAGCTTCACCAGCTCCTGCGTCGCGGCAGGCAGCGCCGAGTCGCCGATCACCTTGCCCGCGGAGTTGAGGTGCTTCAGGAACGTGCCGAGGAGCGGGTTGCCGAAGAGGTTCAAGCGAGCGTCCATGATGGGCTCTCCTATGCGGTTGCCGTGGTTACACCTCCCTGACGGAACGGCTCGGAGAGATGTGACAGGCCCGAATGTGACCTGCGTCTCTCATGGCGGGGACGCCGCTCAGGTCGTGGATTCGGCCGGTCCGCTTCCGGGCCGCCACCGCCACCGCCACCGCCACTGCCACCGCCACCGCCACCGCCACCGCCATCGGCACCGCCCGCTGACGGCCGTCGGCTTCGGATCAGCCGCCGCCCCTGGACCCCGGGGTCCAGGGGCGGAGCCCCTGCCACGCGGCGCCTAGTGCGTCAGCGTGTACCAACCGGTGCTGCCCACCGTGATGCACACGGCCCAGGCCCACCGCAGCGCTTTGGGGGAGATGCGGACGGAGAAGGTCACGTGCTCGTCGAGGTTGACCTCGAGGTGTCGCCGGGGCTTGCGGTCGGCCATGCGGAATCTCCTTGGTATTCGTGGCCCTCGGTCATGTGCCGGGGCCCGCCTGGTGAGGGACTGACGGGGTGTTCGGCTCCAACTGCCAGGAAGGGGGGAACACCACGTCGGATACGTACGCCTGCCCGCGGACAGGTGTCGTGTAGTTAACGCAGCCACGTCGCTCGACGCAACTAAACCCGCACTAACCACTGACAAAGCGTCAGCCGTCAGCTGTCGGAGGGTGACACTACAATCCCCCTCCGCTTCAGGGACATTGATCCGCATAGCTCTCATCGCCGACCATAGCGGCCATACTTACCGGCGGGTACTCCGCAACTTTGCGATAGGGAGCGCATGTAAATGCACTTAACGCGCCAGTTGGCCCCACGTTCGGTATGGCCAACGCCACATTCCAGGTGGCGATGAAACATCCCAAGGGCCGCTTGGTCGGCATATTCGGCGTGTCTTCGCGAAAGCGTCATATCCGGTATGCGGCGCGACGACGCTCAGCAGGAGTTTTTGGCTCTCCGGCGTCGGCTAATTGCCACTCGAATTGGTGGCTGCCTGCTGTCCGGCTAAGTGATTGCCCGGGCGATCTATCCACGGCGGATGCAGCGACGTGATTGCGAATGCAAATCGTGTGTGGGTGGTGCGTGTGAGCGGTGAGCAATGGCGGTGTTGGCCGGAAACCGCCGCCCCTCCCTTCCTGGCAGTTGGAGCAGGGGCGGCGGCCCTCACCAGACGTGGAGAACCACGCCCGCTTACTTCGTCGTTGACCCCACGGATGTGCGGGCAGCGTCGCTGTTCCGGCCTCCGCCCAGTCAACGACTGGACCGAGGATAGTGTTTTTCTGTGCGGTTCGGATGCACTACAAGGGGTGAATTTGTGTTATTCGCAACACTGTTCTGACCGTTCAGAAGAATGAAAAACCTCGGCTCCGGACCCGATCTCTCAGTGCGTTCTGATAGCGGAACCTCTGATCCCGCCAGGGCATCGAGGTGCCGCATGATGAGCATGTGGCCGGTTTTCGTCACCTTCTAATAGGGCGGCCAAAATTGCCGACGGCCGTCCTCGGCGGCCCGCTTACTCGGGGCTGGTGGGCCGGTCGCACGTCGCGGCTCGGCGGGCTTGGCCGGCTTGGCGGGCGCGGTGGTTGGCGACGTTGGCGCGGTTGCCGCACAGCCCGGGCATGCAGTAGCGGCGGCTGCCGGGCCGGGTGGTGTCGATGAACGCTCCCCGGCAGGTCGGCGCGGTGCACGGGCGGAACCGCCGCTCGCCGAGGGTGTGGACGACCCCGAGGATGCCCATGCCGCAGATCAGTGAGAGGGCGTCGGCGATGGTCGCCCCGTCCCGGAGCGGGACGGCCCACCGCACGCGGCCCTCGTGCGCGGGGTCCGGCATCAGAGTGGCGCCCTGGGCGGACGAGGTGAGCCTGGTGGCACCGGCGATGAGGCGGTCGCGGTCGGGGCGATCGATCAGGTCCCGCACGGTGGTCCGCAGCGCGTGCACCGCATGGAGGTCGGATATGCGTCCGCGGCGGGCGAGTTCGGCCAGTGCGCCCGGAACGTCGTCGTCACCTCCGGGCCGGTCGCCGTGCGGTTCGGTGAACGCGACGAGGGCGGCCAGGTCGGGCAGGCGGTCGTCGCCGCGCCAGACCTCGGCGGTGGTGTTGACCAGCTCGGTCGCGATCCCCGCCGCCCAGACGTAATCGTCCAACGCCACTTGCATCGTTGACGCACTCCTCGCTACGTTCGGCTAAACGCCATTTTAACCATTACAGGCGCGTGCCAGTCGCTCATCGCCAACCGCCGGCCCCGCCCCCACCCCCCCCGTTCCGTGAGGAGACCTCGCCCATGCCAGAGCTGAAGATCGACGCCGTCGTCTTCGACGTGCTCGGCACGCTCGTCGACGAACCCACCGGCATCCGCGCCGGTATCCGTGAACTCGCCCCGGCGCTCGACGATTCCGGGATCGAGCGGCTGTTGTCGCTGTGGCAGCGGCATATCGACCGTGAGCAGCGCCGCATCCTCGACGGCACCCGGCCCTACGCCACCACTGAGGTCCTCGACCACGAGGCCGCCCGGCTCGTCGCCGACGCCGCCGGAGTCGACGACCCGGCCGCCGTGGCGGCGCTGGCCCTGTCCGGCCGCCGGCTCCCGCCGTGGTCCGACACCGTGGCGGGGCTGGCCCGGCTCGCCGAACGGTTCCCGCTGATCGGGCTCTCCAACGCGAGCCGGACGGCGCTGCTGGAACTCAACGCCCACGCCGGACTGCGCTGGCACCAGGCTCTGTCCGCCGAGGACGCCCGGACCTACAAGCCGGATCCGGCGGTCTACGAGCTGGCCGTCACCGTCTCCGGACGGCCGCCGGAGCGGCTGCTGATGGTCGCCGCCCACGCCTGGGACCTGCGCGGTGCGCAGGCTCTCGGCCTGCGTACCGCCTATGTCGCCCGCCCCGTCGGCGACCCGCCCGGCTCCTCGGACCGGTTCGACCTGCACGCCGACGGCCTGGCCGATCTGACCGATCAACTCGACAGGAGCTTGCTCCCGCAATAGTCAGCGCTTGCAATCATCCGCGTACGCAACTATTGTCTCGAGTCGCCCTCGCATACCTGCGAAACACACCCGCGAACGGAATGGCTGAAGCGATGACCCGGACCCCCGAGCAGATCTTCCACGACCACGGCCAAGCGCTCGGCTCGGGCGACCTGGACAGGATCGGCGCCAACTACGCGGAGGACGCGGTCTTCGTGACGCCCTCCGGTGTGCTGCGGGGCCGCGAAGGGGTGAAGCGGGGCATCGGCGCGCTGCTCGGCGATCTCCCCAATGCCGCCTGGGAGTTGAAGCCCCAGTTCGCGGATGACGTTCTCTTCCTCGAGTGGTCGGCCGCCACCGTCCATGCGCGGGTGGAGGACGGAGTCGACACCTTCGTCTTCCGTGACGGCCTCATCCAGGCCCAGACCGTGCGCTACACCCTGGTCGCCGAAGAGGGCTGAGTCGCGGCGAAACCGCCTGGGCCGGTGGTCAGCGCACCAGGGGGAGGAAGACCGTGTCCACGATCTCTTCGAGGGCGTCGTCGGGCACGGGGGCGAAGGCCGTGAGGATTTCGTGGCGCAGCAGGTCGAAGGGGAGCGACTTGATGCGTTCGGTGAGGAGTTCCGGTTTGATCTCGCCGCGGTCCACGGCGCGGCCGAAGAGTGCGTCGAGAGCTTCCGCGCGTCCGGTCACGAGGGGGTCGCGCAGGTCGCCGGGGCTGTTTCCGGTCTCCTGGTGGTAGTCGGCCAGGTGCATGCTCATGACGGTGATGAACTGGACGCGGGTGGAGTTGATCTCCCGCATGAGGGTGAGGATGTCCTCCCGCAGGCTTCCCGTGTCGGGAACGTCGAGGCGGGACTCCTTCAGGGTGTGGACGATGGCCGCCCGGACGAGGTCGTCGCGGTTGGCCCAGCGGCGATAGAGGACGGGCGGGCTGGTGCCCGCGCGCTTGACGACGGCGTCCATGGTGAACCTGGCGTAGCCGGTGTCGGTGAGTTCTCCCCAGGCCGCGTCGAGGAGCGCCTTCTCCAGTGCCGCTCCGCGGCGTCGCTCGGGCATGCGTCCCTCCCTCTCCTTTAGATAGACTTGCCTTTCTTATTCTAGCGCCTTACTCTGACCGCCGTAAGATAGACTGCTATATCTTAAGGCGGCTGGTCATGAGCGCTCCCAACCGGTCCGACCCCACATCCGCGGCGCCGGACCCCCACCGTGTGGATCCCGATCGTGCGGGCCCCGGTCGTGCGGGCCCTGATCGTGTGGACCCCGCCGTGTGGCGCATGGCGATCACCCTCATCGTGGGCGCCCTCGCCGTCGTCTTCGACACCACCATCGTCAGCGTCGCGCTCAACGACCTGGCAAGGGAACTCGACGCCCCGCTGTCCACCATCCAGTGGGTGAGTACCGGCTACCTGCTGGCGGTGTTCGTCACCATCCCACTCGCCGGATGGGCCCAGTCACGGCTCGGCGGCCGACATCTGTGGATCGCGGCCCTGGGCGTGTTCCTGCTCGGCTCGATCCTGAGCGCGCTGGCGTGGGACGCGACCAGCCTGATCGTCTTCCGCGTCGTCCAGGGCGCCGCGGGCGGCATCATGATGCCGCTCATGGCCACGCTGCTCATGCAGGCCGCCCAGGGCCGCAACATCGGCAAGGTCATGGCCATCATCACCGTGCCCACCGCACTCGGCCCGATCCTCGGCCCGGTCCTGGGCGGCCTCATCCTGCAGCTGGCCGACTGGCGCTGGCTGTTCTTCGTCAACATTCCCTTCTGCGTCGTCGGCACCTGGCTCGCCTGGCGCGATCTGCCCGACGACCGACCGGCGCCCGACCGCCCCCGCGCCCGCCTGGACACCGTCGGCCTGCTCCTGCTCTGTCCGGGCTTCGCCGCCCTCGTCTACGGCCTCTCCCAGGTCGAGGGCAGTGCGGGCCTCGCCGACGCCAAGGTCCTCATCCCGCTGATCGGCGGACTCGTCCTGGTCGGGGGCTTCACCGCCCGGGCGCTGCCCCGCGCCACCGGCGCCCTGGTCAATGTGCGGCTGTTCCGCCACCGCGCGGTGGCCTCCTCCTCCACCCTGCTCCTCCTGGGCGGTATCTCCCTGTACGGGTCGATGATGCTGCTGCCCCTGTACTTTCAGCAGGTCCGCGGCGAGGACGCCCTCGGCGCCGGACTGCTGCTCATCCCGCAGGGTGTCGGCGCGCTCCTCGCCCGCGGCCTGGCAGGCGCGTACACCGATCGCATCGGCCCCCGCGGGGTCGCCTTCGCGGCATTCGCTTTCGTCGCCGCGGCCACCGTGCCGTTCGCCTTCGTCACGGCCGACACCAGCGAAGTCCTGCTCATGGCCGCGCTGTTCGTCCGCGGTATCGCTCTGGGCGCCGCCATGATCGCGCCCATGGGCGCCGCGTACGTCGGGCTGGAGCACGGGGAGATCCCCGACGCCAGCATCATCACCCGCGTCGCCCAGCAGCTCGGCGGCGCCGTGGGCATCGCCGTCCTCGCCGTCATCCTCCAGCACAGCACCGGCGGCGCCCACACCCCGGGCGCCCTGGCCGACGGCTTCGGCACCGCCTTTTGGTGGTCGGTGGCCCTCACCGCCGTCGCCGTCCCGCTGTGTCTGCTCCTGCCCAGCCTCCCCGAACCGGCGGCCCCCGACGACGCCGCCGAAGCGGAAGTCACCAAACCCTGAAAGGCGACCACTCGGCCCGGCCGCGCACCCCAACCGCACGGCCTGGCTGCGCCTGGTCGCGTGACCGTGTCGCGTCCTTCCTCCCGCTCACATCCCTGTTCACACCCCTGCTCACACCCGTGTTAGCAGGCCGTTAGCGGAGCGGCAGCCTTGCGGTAGGGGGCCCGACCAGAGTGGGTGACGCACCGAGGAGAACACCACACCGACTGCCCCTGGGGGGGACCCGAAATGAGCTCCAACACCATCACCCGCACCGTCCGTCGCCGCACCATGCGCGTTGCCGCCGCGGTCCTGATCGCAGCCGCCGGTTTCAGCCTGACCGCCTGCAATGACTCGGACGCCAACGCCTCGAAGCCCGCGGCCTCCGCCAGCTCCGGCAGCGCGGACTCCTCCACCGGAGCGAAGGGCTCCGACACCAAGACCGATGCCAAGGCCGATGCCAAGGCCGACGCCAAGACCGACGCCAAGACCGACACCAAGGCGGGCGCCGCGGACGAGGCGGCATCTCCGGACCGCACCGAGACCTTGGCGGACGGCAGCACGGGCGAGATCTACAAGCTCGGCGAGCAGCACTATCGCCTCAAGATCGTCAACGACGGTGACGTCCTGGCCACGTTCGAGGCGAACGGGGAGGACGCCGGGCTCGACGGCAACGGCATGTATGTCGTGCTCACGATAGGCGGCGAGGTCCAGTCCTGGATGGGCGGCGAGCACCAGGGGCCGGGCACCTTCAAGCTCGCGGGCGGTTGGACGGCCAAGGTGACGAAGGTCGGCGAGGGCCATTACCGTGCGGACATCATCGGCCACGGTGACGTCATGGGCACGATGGAGGCGAACGGGCAGGACGCCGGGCTCGACGCCAACGGCGTGTACATCGTGCTCAGCGCCGGCGGCGAGATCAGCGCCCACGAGTAGCCCACGAGTAGCCCACGAGTAAACGTCAGTGCCCGCTAAACGTCAGTGCCCGCCCGGCCGCGGCGGTGGAGCCACCTTCCGGTGGCTCCACCGCCGCGGCCGGTGGCTTTGCGGGCCCCGGCCCGAGAAGCTCCGGCCGCACATCGACGTCAACGCCGTTCTGCCTCCTGCGCCGCCGGCTCCAGCCCCTCTGACCAGCCCCTCTGACCGGCTTCTCCGACCGGCTTCGACAAAAACCAGTGGAGCGGCACCGCTCCGCGCCATTACCTTGCTGCCGACCCAAGTCGTCCAGGCAAGGACGTGCCGTTGTACACCGTGTGAGACCTCCCAAGCGCTGATTTGTCGCGCGTCGCGCCTATGCGCCGCGCTCCTTTTTGCTGCGGATTTCTCACTGAGACCGGTGTACTTCTGTGCTCAATAACTGGGTGGTCATGCCCACCTGCCTGCCGTTCGTTCTCCGCCGTTGCCACGCGTGCGCGGCCGAGCGCTTCCGGGCCGGCGGCAAATTTCGCGTCAACGCGAACCACAAGCTCATCGACGCCTGGCTTCTCGTGCTCTGTACCGCTTGCGGGGAAACGGCGAAGCTCACGGTCCTGGAGCGGATCAATGTGCGTTCCGTACGGCCTGAGCTGCTGGACCGGCTGCATGACAACGATCTTGGTCTGACAGCCGAGTTGCTCCAGGACCCACTCGTGCGGCGCCGTAATCGCGTCGCCCTCGACTGGGACAACGCCTGGCGCCTCGACACCGGCGGATCGGATCACCTGGACCGGGGATGGGGTCTCCCCTGCTCGAGCGAAGCCGAGAGCTTGGGGAAGATCGATGTCTCGGTCCGCTTCACGGCGCGGATCCCCGTCCGGCCGGTACGACTGATCGCTGAAGGCTGCGGTCTTTCCCGGGCCGAGGTCGAGAGGCTGATCACGGAGGGCAAACTCGTTTCGGCGGTCCGGCTGAACGCCAAGCTCACCGGCGACTTCACCTTCACGCTCAAGCGCTGAGCCCTCCTCGGGACCAGGGTCTGTCCGGCACGACCCGCCGGACAGACCCTGGTCCCGGAACGGGGCCGTGCCATCGGCGCCGCCGCGTGCGTACGGCGCCGCCGCGTGCGTACGGTGAGGTAGGAGTAACCCTCGGCCGAGCCATCGTCCCAGGTGGTGGATGTGATCAGCGTCACTGCTCCGGGGTGTCCGTACATGCCGCCCCGTCGTCCCATGCCGCCAACTCACCCGAAACGCGCCCAGGTCGGCCGCCGGGGCGTAACGCGCCGGCCCCTCCGCGTCGCCTCCCGTGTCGCGCGGGTGGGCACCGTCACACGCCGAGGGATCCGCCCACGTGGAGCCGGTATGTAGCGTGCGCCCATGCATGCCACGGATGACTCGCCCACCCCGCATGACCACGTCCTCGGACAGCGCGCCGCCGGAGGCTGGATGTTCCTCCTCGAGGCAGCCCGCGACATGCGCACCACCGGGGCGCTCGCCCCCAGCGGCCGGGCGCTGGCCCACGCGTTGACCGAACCGGTGCGCTCACAGGCGGGGCGGCCGCTGAGCGTCCTGGAGGCCGGTGCCGGTACCGGGTCGGTCACCCGTTCCCTGATCCACCAGTTGCCGGCGGGCAGCCGCCTGGACATCGTCGAGGCCAACCCCCGCTTCACCGGCCGGCTGCGCGACCTCGTCCGCACCCACCCGCACCTGGCCGGACGGTCCGAGCGGATACGCGTGCACGAGGCGTACGTCGAGGAACTCGACGTACGCCGCCGTTACGACGCGATCATCTCGGCCCTGCCCTTCGCCAACTTCGATCCCCACCAGATCGAGGCGATCATGGGCCGGTATCTGGAGCTGCTGCGCCCGGGCGGCCTCCTGGCCTACTTCGCCTACCGCGGCACCCGGCAGGCCCGCAGCCTGTTGCCCTCCCGAAACCAGGCGCGGCGGCACCGGGCCGCCGAAGAGGTGCTGGCCGACTACCGCCGCCGCTACGCCACCGGCCGCAGCACGGTCTGGGCCAACCTGCCCCCGGCCGACGTCTGGCACCTGCGCCGCCCCGCGGGCAGCCTCCCGGCCGCGAGCCGGACATCCGCCGGAGCCGCGGCCAGCTGGTGACCGTCGGCCATGGGCCGGCTGGTGACCGTCGGCCATGGGCCGGCTGGTGACCATCGGCCATGGCCTCGCGGGACGATTTTCTCCGGCGGCGGGCGATTTTGTCCGCGTCAGCGGATCAAACCCCACCCGGTTTCCCATCCTCTTGATCCACGAGAGGCCGCACCGTCAGTGGACGAGCGGCCGAGCGTGTGGGAGTCGAAGGGGATCACATGACACTGTTCGAGCATCCGTTCGTCGCGGCTGGTTCCGCCACCCCGCCCGTGGACGACACGGCACGGATGATGCAGAGGTTCACGGGATACTGGGTCACACAGATGGTGCGTACCGCGGCCGAATTGCGCATCGCCGACCACCTCCACCCGGATGGCGCCACCTCCGCCGAGGTGGCCGAGGCGGAGTCGCTGGACCCCGCCTCGACGTTCCGGTTCCTGCGGGCGTGTGCCTCGCTCGGCCTGGCCGCATCGGCGGACGGGAAGCGGTTCGAGAGCACGTCCCTGCTCGACACCTTGCGTACCGACAACCCCGGCTCCCTGCGTGATCTGGCGCTGTGGGGCGGTACCGAATCGCACTGGCTGCCGTGGGGACGGCTCGCCGACGCGATACGCACCGGCACCCCCCAGGCGCGGGCCGCCCTCGGCGCGCCGGTCTTCGACTGGCTCGCCACCCAGCCGCGCGAGGCGGAGATCTTCACCAACGCCATGACCGCCATGACACATAACCTGGCCCACCGACTGGCCGATGTGATCGACATCAAGGACGCCGAGGTCGCCGTGGATGTCGGCGGCGCCGGCGGAAACCTCGTCCAGACCCTCATGCGGCGCCATCCCGGATTGACCGGGAAGGTGCTCGACCTTCCCCGCGTGGGCGCCGACGCGGACGCCTCGGCGGAGAAGCTCGGTGTCGCGGACCGGTTCACGTTCGTCGGCGGTGACTTCTTCGACCAGGTGCCGTCCGGCGATCTGCACCTGCTGAAGTTCGTTCTCCACGACTGGGACGACGACTCCTGCGTACGCATCCTGCGCAACTGCCGGGAAGCGCTCGAGCCCGGTGGCCGGGTGCTGGTGATGGAACTCCTCGTCGACGAGGTGGGCAAGCCGGGTCTGGAGCCGCTGATGGACATGAACATGAGAGCGCTGCTGACCGGACGGGAGCGCAGCGCCGACGAGTTCGGGGCCGTATTCGACCGGGCCGGTCTGCGGCTCGTCTCGGTGACGCCTTCCGCGTCCCTGCTCTCCGTGCTGGAGGCCGTGCCCGTCTGACGCCCCGTTGTCGGCGACGATCCGCCAGAAGGACCCTAGTCCCGGAACGAACCGTCCGCCCTGCGGGCGTGCCTGGACAGCAGGTGCTTGCACTGCGGGCAGTGCCGCCTGAACCCCTTCTTGACCAGATAGCTGATGCCGATCGTCACCACATGCATCAGCCCCACCGCCGCGTTCTGGAGCAGCCGCCCCAGCCACGACCTCGTACATGTCTCACAGTCCCGGCAACCGGCCGCCATGGCATATCCCCTCAACTCGTCGCTGACCTGCCCCGCACCACCAGTGTGCGCAATGGAGAACGCCGCCGAGCCGCCAACTGCCGTCCCTCCGCGGGGTTGTGACCGGCACAGATCGCACCCGGCACACGGCTGTGACATCGCGGCGGCGACGTCGCGATCGGCTCGGCGCCGACACCCCGCCGGTGAGGCTGGAGCACGGCCGGGACCGTCGGTTCGGGCTCAGGCGCGGCCACCCGCTGCCGCGCATCCGCTGACACCCTCACGCGAGGCGTGTCCAGAAGCCGCATTCGGCAGTCCGTCGTGTGCGCGCTCTTGACATGGACGCGCCGCCGCCCATAACTGTTAGGAATCTTTCCTAACATTCGAGAGCGGGAGGATCCCTGTGGCACCCTTCCACCGCGGACCGCGCCGAGCGGTCGGCGCCTTACTGGCCGCGGCCACCGCGGCCTTGACCATCGCGCTGCCCAATCTCAGCGCGGCCCAGCCCGCTGTGGCCCAGCCCGCCGCGGCCCAGCCCTCCGGCGCGAGGGCCGCCCCCGCGCCTGTGCGGTACGAGGCCGAGTCCGCGGTCATCTCCGAGGGCGCGGCCGAGTCCAACCACGGCGGCTACTCCGGCTCCGGATTCGTGAACTTCGACAACGCGGCCGGGACCTACGTCGAGTTCACGGTGAACGCCCCGGCCGCGGGCAGCGCCACCCTGAGCCTCGGCTACGCCAACGGCACGGCCGCCGACCGCCCGCTGGACATCGCCGTCAACGGCGACCAGGCGGCGGACGACCTGGCGTTCCCGTCCACCGGCTCCTGGACCGACTGGGAGTCCGTGACCACCACGGTCACCCTCAAGGCGGGCAGCAACACCATCCGCACCACCTCGGCGGCGGCCGAGGGCGGGCCCAACCTCGACTACATCGATGTCACCGCAGCCGACGGACCGGCCGGAACGGACTACGAGGCCGAGTCCGCCAAGATCTCCCAGGGCGCCGTGGAGTCCAACCACGCCGGCCACTCCGGCACCGGATTCGTGAACTTCGACGTCGTCACGGGCGCGTACGTCGAATTCACCGTCGACGCGGCACAGGCCGGCCCCGCCCGGCTCGACTTCCGCTACGCCAGCGCCTCCGCCGACCGCCCGCTCGACATCGCCGTCAACGGCGGCAGCGTCGCCGACGACCTTTCCTTCCCGGCGACCGGCGCCTGGACCACCTGGCGGGCGGTCAGCGTGAACGCCACGCTCAAGGCCGGTGGCAACACGGTCCGCGCGACCACCTCCGGCGCCGACGGCCCCAACCTCGACAAGCTGACCGTCACCCCGACCGGCCCCGCCGACACCGAGCGGCCGACCGCCCCCGCGAATCTGCGCAAGGACAAGGAGCCGACGGCCACCACCGTCTCGCTGGCCTGGGGCGCGGCCACCGACAACGTGGGTGTCACCGGCTACGACATCTATCAGCACGGCCAGTTGATGAAGAAGGTCGGCGCGGACGTCCTCGCGGCGACCGTCGAGAACCTCGACCCCGAGACCTCGTACGACTGGACCGTCTTCGCGCGGGACGCGGCCGGGAACGCCTCGGAGGCCTCCAACGCCGTCACCATCGCGACCCTGCCCGCGCCACCGGACACCGAGCCGCCGACCGCCCCGGCCAACCTGACCTCCCCGTCGAAGACGGCCACGACCGTCGATCTGGCCTGGTCCGCGTCCAGCGACAACGTCAAGGTCACCGGCTACGAGATCTACCGCGACGGTGTCCTCTCCGGCACCTCCGAGACCACCTCCACCAGCGTCGCGGGCCTGACCCCGGACACCGCGTACGCCTTCAAGGTCCGGGCGTACGACCTCAAGGGCAACAAGTCCCCCTTCACCCCCGAGATCACGGTGACCACCTCCGGAACCCAGCCGGGCGGCACCCCCGACCCCGGCACGGTCAGCACCATCGCGAGCGGGGTGGACGTGGCCTGGGGCCTCGGCTTCCTGCCCGACGGCACCGGCATCTTCACCGAGCGCAACACCTTCAACGTCTACAAGCTGACCAAGTCCGGCACCAAGACCCTCGTCGGCAAGGTGCCCAACTCCCAGACCACCGGCGGCGAGGGCGGCCTGCTGGGCCTCGAGGTCTCCCCGACCTTCACCACCGACCACTACCTCTACTTCGTCCACACCTCCAGCGAGGGCAACCGCATCGCCCGCATGACGCTGGAGAACAACACCCTCAGCGGCTACAAGGTGCTGCTCCAGGGCATGGAGAAGAGCCGCTACCACAACGGCGGACGGCTGCGCTTCGGCCCTGACGGCAAGCTGTACGCCTCCATGGGCGACGCCCAGACCGAGTCGCGGGCCCAGGACCGGAACTCGCTCAACGGCAAGATCCTCAGGATCAACCCCGACGGCTCGATCCCGTCCGACAACCCCTTCGGCAACGCCGTCTGGTCCCTCGGCCACCGCAATCCGCAGGGCCTGGACTTCGACTCCAAGGGCCGCCTGTGGGAGTCCGAGTTCGGCAACAGCGTCATGGACGAGGTCAACCTCATCCAGAAGGGCGGCAACTACGGCTGGCCCAACTGCGAGGGCACCGAGGGCGACTGCTCCGGCTCCGGCTACATCGCGCCGAAGAAGACCTGGCCGACCTCCTCGGCCTCGCCCAGCGGGCTGACGATCATCAATGACCATGTCTTCGTCGCCACCACCGTGGGGAAGCGCGTCTACCGGATGCGGATCGACTCCTCGTCGAACCTCGTCGAGCAGAAGACGTACTTCCAGGGCACCTACGACCGGCTGCGTACGGTCGAGGTCGACCACGACGGCGACATCTGGCTCACCACCTCCACCGACAAGGACGGCACGGACGGCAACGACCGCATCCTGCGGATCGACATCGTCTACTCGGACGACGGCACGGCCGGTGACTTCAAGCTCAGCAGCGGAGCCTTCAACGACAACGCGACCATCCCGGCACGCCACACCTGTGCCGGGGACGGAACGGTCGGCCAGGACCCCTCGCCCCCGCTGGCCTGGGGCGCCGGAACCACCGGCGCGCGCGGCTGGGCCATCGTCTTCGCCGATGTCGCGAACGGCGGCAACAAGCTCCACTGGGCGATCTGGGACCTCCCGGCGGCCAAGCTGTCACTGCCCGAGGCGCTGGGGTCCGGCTTCAACGTCCCGGGCCAGGGTGGCGCCAAGCAGAAGGCCATGGGCAGCGGCGCCAACGCCCAGCAGTACTTCGGGCCCTGCCCCGGCGGTTCGACGCATCCGTACACGTTCACGCTCTACGCGCTGAACACGGCGACCGTGCCCGGGATCGACTCCGGCTCGTCGATGGCCCAGATCGAAACGGCGATCAAGAACGCGAGCACGGCGAAGGTGGCGCTGCGCGGCAACTCGAACGCGAGCACGTAGCTGTTGCGGTGACGTAGGGGTGGCCGGAGGGGCCCGACGCGATCCGGTCCTCTCCGGCCACCCCACTCACATAGGAGCGCTCGCGCGCACCATGAGCGTGCCGACGTCCGGCATGGGCGTCCTCCGGGGTGGGCGGCGCGCCCCACAGGAGACCCTCAGGCTGTTGTCCCGCGCTCAGGCGGCTTGTCCGTGCCGGGCAGCTTCGCCGAGGCGTCCGCATGGGCGAGCCGCCGCAACGCGCTGAACACCGCCTCGCCCAGAACGGTTCCGACCACCACACCCTCCACCATGTTTTCGACCGCCGCCAGCCGGCCCACGTACGCGAGATCGGCGCGGGCGACCTGCTCGGCGGCGTCCGCGTAGTCCTCGAGCACTTCGATGAACGCTCCGTGTCCCAACCGGTCCATCGCGGCGAGGGCCTTTGCCAGGTCGGCCGCGGCGGGATCTGACTCACCCGCCGGCCATCCCCGCCTGGAGATGAGGTCTGCGACGGCGGCATGCGCGACCGCGGACGCTGCGTCGTCGTGCTCGCTGCGTGCGGTGCCGAGGCGATCCGCGGCGGCGCCGAGCACCTTGTGCAGGGGACGCGCCGGATCGTCGACGGCCGCCAGAACCTCCGTGATTTCGGCCAGCTTCAAGCCGCCCACATCGAGCAGTGCACGGATCAGCTGTAGCCGACGCTCGTGCGTCTCATCGTAAGTCGCCTGATTCGGGCTGGTCAGCTCGCCCGGGGGCAGCAGTCCTTCGCGAACGTAGTACTTGATGGTCGGCACCGACACCCCGGTTCGGCGACTCAACTCCCTGACGCGCACTGTCGGTTCACTCCTCGTCCTCCGTCGTGCCCACCCGCGCCGGCCCTTGCCAGTCGCCTCCCATGATAGATACTGGCGCTATCGGATAGCGGATAGTGCCGCTATCTGTTTTACTCTCGGGAGGGATAGCTGTGCCTTCATTGCGTCCGTCTTCGTGGCCGTCGTCGTCGTGGGGGTCGGTTCCATGGCGGTCATGGCACCGACCACTGGTGATGTTCTCGGCGGCGATGGCGATCATGGCGGTCATATCCAGTGTGGGGCTCGTCGTCGACGACCGCGTTGTGGCGGGTGCGCCGGTCTGGTCCAAACCTTTCAAGTTCTCGGTCTCATTCGTGGCCTACTGCCTCTCTCTGGCCTGGGCACTGTCACTACTCACCCGTGGCCGACGTGTGGGCTGGTGGGCCGGGACCGTTGTGTCGGCGGCGTCTCTCGTCGAGATGGCGATCATCACCGGGCAGGCGGCACGCGGGAGGCGCAGCCACTTCAACCGTGAGACGCCCTTCGACGAGGCACTGTTCAACGCGATGGCGGTGACGGTCGTCATCCTGTGGCTCGGCATGCTCGTGATCGCCGTGGTGCTGCTCCGCACCCGGATCACCGACCGTGCGTCCGCGTGGGCGTTGCGCTCCGGCATTATCCTGGCGCTGGCCGGCGCCGCTGTCGGATTCCTGATGACGCAGCCCGCGCCGGGGCAGCGGCGCGGCGTCTCCAAGGTGGTCGGCGCGCACAGCGTGGGCGTGCCGGACGGCGGTCCCTCGATGCCGCTGACCGGCTGGTCGACGACCGGCGGCGATCTGCGGATCCCGCACTTCTTCGGCATGCACGCGCTGCAACTCCTCCCGCTGCTGGTCATGGTGGTGGCGGCCCTCGCGCCACGCTTCGCCCGTCTCGCGGACGACCGGGTACGGCTGCGCCTGGTGCTGCTGGCCTCGGGGGTGTACGCCGCCGCCTTCGCCCTGGTTCTCTGGCAGGCGCTGCGGGGCCAGGCGCTGATCCATCCGGACGGCGTGACGCTGGGGCTGGCCGGCCTGATCCTGGTGGCCGCCGTTCTCGGCACGTACGGATCTCTCCGCGTGCCAACTCACCGTCGCGCTCGGGCGCATGAGGCCGGGCTTGTGTCATGACCGGATTCCTCTTCGAGCTCTCCTTCTGGCTGGCCGCACCAGTGTGGCTGCTCATGATCTTCGCCCCGGGGTGGAGTGTGACCGCCCGCATAGCCGGGTCACCGCTGACAGTGGTGCCCGTGCTGCTCGTCTATCTCACGCTCGCCATCCCGGCGTTCCCCGAACTCTGGGCCGCGGTCAGTCGACCCGACATTGACGCCTTCCGTGAACTGACGGCACGCGCGGACGGCGCGGGAGCCGTCTGGGTGCAGGTCATCGCCTGGGATCTGCTGATCGGGCAGTGGATGTACCGGGAGGCCAGGAGGCTTGGGATCTCGGCTCTGCTGATGGGGCCACTGCTGGCCTTCACGATCCTGCTGTCGCCGTTCGGGCTACTGGTGTTCCTGGGGCTGCGCGCGTGGAGTTCACGGCGTGCGACCCGCGACGGCTTCGCGGTTGCCGCGTCGGGTGGGCCGCGTCATTGACGGTCGTGCACCACATTGACGGTCGTGCACCACGGGACTGATGTGGGAACCAGTTCCGTGGTGCGCGCACCACACGCTCCGACACCTCCCCGTCGGCGCCGCAGCCGTGGCATGCCTGACACCTCATGTGCCATCCTTAAGATGATGAACAGTCAGTGACGCTGGGGCTACGGAAGGGATTGATGACCCGTCTTTGGGAGGCTGACCCGTCGGCGTTATTCGCCAAGCGTCTGGGAAAGTCAGCGGCAGAGCTTGGCAACTCTGAGGACGAGGAAAAGTGCCCGGACATCTGGCAGCTTGACAATGGTCATATCGCCGTAATCGGCCGCGACCTCACTGCCATCTATGCCTCACGTTTACCGACTGGTGTGTCCATCGGGCCCGACGAGCGGCTGGTTGTGATTCCCGGAAAGATGCTCAGTGCGGCAAAGGAAGATATTCCCGATGCTTGATCTTCGTGCCCCAGCGCTCCCGGCCGAACAAGGCGAACCACTCGATGACGACGCCTACGTCAGTGACTTCCGAGCGCGACGCAAAGCTATCCGTCACGGCGAGTCCTGGAAGTTGGAACGGCTCCAGCACTTCGAAGAGAAGGACAGCCCCACCCGGGACGCGCTGCGTCGAGGTGACTGGGATGAAGCGCTCCGGCTCTTCGAGACGAAGCGCGAGGCAGCGCAAAAGGCGGCTGAAGAGGACCGGCGGAACGGCTCTCCGTTCCATCGCTTGCGCGTGGTGGAAGAGCCACTGACGCCATACATGCAATGGGAGCTGCACTCGCTCCACGTCCGTGCGGAAGCCGGGCACCCCACCCGTGTGCTGCCCGCGAAGGAAGTCGCCGCCGCTGAGATCGATCACCTTCTGCCCGAGTTCGTCATCCTCGACAATCTCACCCTTTATGGGATTCTCTACACCGAGACCGGAGCCTTCGAGAGTGCCCGCCGTTTCACCGACCCCGAGATCGTAAAGCCTTGGGTGACCTATGTGAAACAGGCTTGGGTCGTAGCGGAGGATATTCGGACCTACTTCGAGCGTGCGGTGGCACATCTTCCACCGCCCCCGGCGGCATGAGCGGAGAAGAATTCAATGCCCCGGCCGGGGACGAGGGCAGTCGCCCACAAGGCTCTCAGAATGACCTGTCAGGGTCGTCCCGGGACGTCGTACAGGCCGGCAACGTCTCGGGCGGCATCAACTTCTACCAGCGGGTGCCAGGGGAGTCGGCCAGCCTCATACCACGTCAGCTTCCGGCTGATGTGTGCCTGCCGAACAAATCCCCCAGGACGTCGATGATGCCGCCGCTCTGTACCGCTCCTTGCTCGCCGAGCGACGCGTCCTGATCCTGCTCGACAACGCCGCCACGGTCAGCCAGGTGCGGCCGCTCCTCCCCGGCACTGGCACCAGCCTGGTAGTGGTGACCAGTCGCAACCGGCTCTCCGGCCTCACCGTACGAGACGGGGCCCGCCGCCTGACGCTCGGTACCCTTCCCGAACCCGAGGCGATTGCCTTACTGCACGCGGTCACCAGCGGCTATCGGCCTGGAGACGATGAGGAAAAGCTGACTGAACTGGCCCGTCTGTGCGCTCGGCTGCCACTCGCCTTACGTATCGCGGCAGAGCGCGCCGCCAGTCATCCGCATATGAGGATCGACGATCTCATCTCTGACTTGCGCGACGAGTCGGCGCTGTGGGACGCGCTCAGCACCGGGATCGATGAGGAAGCAGAAGCGGTCCACTCGGTCTTCGCTTGGTCATACCGCGCCCTGCCGGCATCCTCCGCGCGGCTCTTTCGCCTGCTGGGGATTCATCCGGGTCCTGAGTTCAGTCTCCATGCGGCCGCGACCCTCTGTGAGTTCAGCCTCAGCCGCACAAGGCAACTCCTGGACGACCTCGTGGGCGCCCACCTGCTCGAACAGACGGCACCGGACCGATTCCAGTTCCACGACCTACTGCGTGCCTTCGCCACCGGCCAGGCGCAGAGCGATGAACCCGTAGAGCAACGGAACGCGGCCCTGCACCGTGTACTGGCCTGGTATCTGCATACCGCTGACGCGGCGCAGAGTTGGCTCAGGCCTTCCGAGCGGCATTCCCTCCTGACGGCCTCGACAGCTTCCGTGCCTCCCCTGGTCTTCGCCGATTACGACGCGGCGGCGGACTGGGCGGACCGTGAACACACGACTCTGCTCCATTTGGTTCCCGCCGCCGTATCGGCAGGGATCGACACTCTCGCCTGGCAGTTGGCCGAGGTGCTGTGGACTGCCCGCTACCCATCAGCGCCAGGCAGTGACTGGATCGACCGATGCGTGCCGGTCTGGCGGCAGCCGAACGATGACCACTTCGAGCGTGCCGCTGTGTTCTTCCGTGACGCGGATGAACCCCGCAGAGCGGCTATGGCCCTGTCCAACATCGCCAGCACCCGTCTCGACGCGGGCCGCCTGCCTGAGGCCGATGAGGCCGCCCAACAGGCGCTCGCCGCCCACCGAGCCCTGAACAATGAAAGAAGCGTGGGCAATGCCTTGTGTATCGTCGCCGAGCTCTGTCGGGAGCAAGGCGAGCTCGCAGCGGCACGACGTGCGATCGACGAGGCCCTCGACATCGCGCTCAACCTCAGGAGTCACGTCCTGGAAGGCTTTTGGCTGCTCACTCTGGGCGATATCCAGCGTGCAGCCGGACACTACGGCGACGCGCTGACCTCGTACCAGCGGTCCGCCACGCTCCATCGCCGTCTCGGCGACCGCAGCCGCGAAGCCCTCGCCTGGCGGGGCACCGGGCAGACCTACGCGGCGATGGATCGCTATGACGAGGCCGCCGCGTTTCATCGTCAGGCCGCCGCCGTGCACGGACAGCTCGGCGACGCGTGGCAACACGCCTTGGAACTCGACCACCTGGCCGCCGCCGTGGAGAGGGAGGACCCCCCAAGCGGCCCGCGCCCACCGGGTTGAGGCTCTATCCCACCTGGCTGAGTACACCGACCCCCGGGCCGTGGCCGTTCGGTCCCGCATCGAGAGGCGTCTGGCCGACCCCGCAGCGTAGCTACTGTCATTCGGTGAACGGTTCGCGCAGCTCGAACCAGATGAGCTTGCCAGTGGGGCGCAGCCCCAGGGCCCCGGCAAAGTCGTGGTGATGTCTGTTCCAGCCGGACAGGCATAGAAGCGCCGGGTTTGGTAGCAGCAGGCCGCATGACCGGTTCGAAAGATCATCAGGGTTCCTACGCCACGGTGATCTATCCGATGTGAGTCATGCCCGCGCTGTCATCATCGTTGATCTCGTCTCTGTCTGACGCACCGGCTCTGACAGTGCCGGAAACCGGCGGCGGGCTGCCCGCGGCACTCGCCTCGGTGCCTGATCCGCGAGGCCGCCGGGGTGTCCGGCACCGGTTGAGCGTGGTGGTGACCGCAGCGGCGTGTGCCGTGGTGGCCGGCTACCGCTCGTATGCCGCGATCGCGGAATGGGTGGCCGACATCCCGGACGAGACCGCACAGGCTCTGGGCATCGCTGTTGATCGACGACCGTCCGAAGCGATGATCCGCCGGCGGCTGCAGGCGCTGGACCCGGATCTGCTCACCACAGCGATCGGTGAGAATTCCGCCCCTGCTCCCATCCGATGTCGCCCAATTGGCAGGGCGGACGGGTGTTAACCGTCCAGGCTCCGGTTCGAGTCCGGGCATTGGAGCTCCGCCTGTCGTCCCGGGCGGCCCGCTCGTATGCCCGAGTGGTCAGGGAACCGCCTGCAAAGCGGTGCACATTCGAAGCCGGTTTCGGACTCAGGAATCCCTCCGCTGTGGAGTCACCGCTGAGAATGTCACCCCGGTGAGCTCCTCGGAGACGGTCCACAGGCGCTGCTGGGTGGCCTGGTCGTGGGAGTCGGGGCTGGAGGCGACCAGCTTCGGGTAGCCGCGGATCTCGCCGCGGTTGCCGGGGCCGTAGTACTGGCCGCCGGTGACGGCCGGATCGGTGGCGGCGCGCAGGGTGGGCAGGGCGCCCATCTCGGCCTTCTGGGTGAGCAGCGGCGCGAGCCAGGTGATGGGCACGCGAAGCGCGGCGGGCGTGTTGCGGGCGAGCTCGGTGTTGGACACGCCGGGATGGGCGGCCACCGCGACTGTGGTGCCGTGCGGTGCGAGCCGGCGCTGCAGTTCGTACGTGAACATCAGATTGGCGAGTTTGGCCTGGCCGTAGGCGGCGACGCGGCTGTACGAGCGCTCCCACTGCAGGTCGTCGAAGTGGATGGCGGCCCGGATGCGGTGACCGGTGCTGCTGACCGTCACGACGCGGGAGCCGGGGACGGGCAGGAGCCGGTCCAGCAGCAGGCCGGTCAGGGCGAAGTGGCCGAGGTGGTTGGTGCCGAACTGCAGCTCGAAGCCGTCAGCGGTGGTCTGTCGCGGGGTGTACATCACGCCCGCGTTGTTGATCAGAAGGTCGATGCGCGGGTGGGCCGTGCGCAGGTCGGCCGCCGCGGACCGGATCGAGTCCAGGGAGGCCAGGTCGAGGGCCTGGACGGTGACGTCGCCGGTGATGCGGGCGGCTGCCTGCTTGCCCTTCTCCACGTCGCGGACCGCCAGGACCACCGTCGCCCCGCGCGCCGCGAGCATCCGGGCGGTCTCGAAGCCCAGCCCGGTGTTGGCGCCGGTCACGATCGCCACCCGGCCGTGCTGATCGGGGATGTGCTGCTCTGTCCAGTTGCCGCTCATGACGCACTCCTAAAGAACCATCGGTCTGTTACGAGTGTCAACGTAAGAGACCGCCGGTCTTCTGTCAAGGGACCGGCGGTCTTTAAGCTAGGCTGAGGGCGTGACATTTCAGCGGGCGCGAAGCGAGGAGCAGCGGGAGATCCGTCGCCGGGCGATCCTGGACACGGCGGCGGCGATGCTCGACGAGATGCCCGTGGCCGAGGTGAGCCTCAATGAGCTCAGCCGGCGGGTGGGCCTGGCCAAGTCGAACGTCCTGCGGTACTTCGAGTCACGCGAGGCGGTGCTGCTCGAACTGCTGGACGTCTTTCTGGAGAGCTGGCTCGCCGAGCTGGCGGACGAGCTGGCCGCGGGCATCGAGGCGCATGCGGCGCCGGAAGTGCGGGCCGGTCAGCTGGCCGAGATCCTCAGCCGGACGCTGGCGGGCCGCGTGGTGCTGTGCGACCTCTTCGGCGCACAGGGTGGCGTCCTTGAGCACAACGTCTCGGTCGAGGTGGTCAAGCGGCACAAGCGCTCCTCCCTCACGCGGCTCGCGGCCATGACCGAGCTCGTGCGCCGCCACGTGCCCGAACTCGGCGACAGCGCGCAGCTGTTCTGCCTGATGGGCCTGGTCTCAGCGGGTGCCCTGTCGGCGTACGTCCCGCCGCCGCCCAGCCTCCTTGCCGCCTACGCGGACGAGCCTGCCCTCGGCGTGCTCCACATGGAGTTGCGTGACGCTCTGAGGATCTCCTTCACCTCGACGCTCCTGGGCGTGCTGCCGCGCGCCTGAACCTTTCCGTTTGCTGTGAAGGAAAACGGTGCCCTATTTGGCGGGCGGGTCGCGTAGCTCGAACCAGATGTGCTTGCCGGTGGGGCGCAGGCCGTTTTCCCAGGTGACGCCCCATGCGTAGGCCAGCTCCTGCATGAGGAACAACCCGCGTCCACCCTCCTCGTCGGGCGCCGCGTCGCGGGGGTACGGGTGGCGGTCCGGGGAGCCGTCGCGTACGGCGATCGTCGCGATGCGGTCGCGGACGAGGGTGTCGATGTGGATCAGCTGGGTGTTGGTGTGCTGATTGACGTTCGTCACGGCCTCGGAGACCAGGAGTTTCGCCGTGTCCGCGAGGTCGTGCAGGTCGTTGGCCTGGAGGAGGGCGGCGATCGCGTCGCGGCAGACCCTCGGGCTCTTGGGGGAGTTGGGGGCGCTGAGGCGGTAGGCGTACGGAAGGTTTGCGGCTTCGGGCATGGCGGTTCTCCCAACGCGGTGCGTGGCCTATTCGTCACGCTGTGGTGAGAACCATAGGGCATGATGGGTAACCAGTTCCACTGTTGTGGTGGAACTCGTTAGAGTGTGGGATCGTCGTCCCAGGTACCGGAGAGGGGAACGCGTGGGGCAGAGGACGGCCACGACCGCGAGGCAGCGGCGTCTCGGTACAGAGCTGCGCAAGATGCGCGAGCGGGCAGGCATGAGCGTGGTGGAAGCCGGTCAGCTCCTCGGCGTGAACCGCACTCGCATCAGCAACATCGAGGCTGCGCGCTTCGGCGTGAGCGAGGACCGCATCAGAACGCTCGCGACCATCTACTCCTGTATGGACAGGGCGTATGTCGACGCTCTCGTCGCCATGAACGAGGAACGCGTCCGCGGCTGGTGGGAGGACTACCGGGGCAAGACTCCGGCGAACGCACTCGACTTGGCCGAGCTCGAACATCACGCGGTGGCCATGCGTTCGGCGCAGATCATGCATGTGCCGGGCCTGCTCCAGACAGAGGATTACGCGAAGGCCGTGTTCTCCACCGCCACGTCCAACCCCACGCCGACGCAGTTGCGGGCCAGCATTTCCTACCGACTCAGGCGCCGGGACGTACTGGACAGGGACACTCCGCCGGAGTGCACCTTCCTCGTCCATGAGGCCGCGCTGAGAATGGAGTTCGGCGGGCCGAAGGTGATGCGGGCACAGTTGGAGCAGCTGATCGAGTCGTCGCAGCGGAGCAACGTGACCGTGCGCGTGGTTCCGTTCTCGGCGGGCGGGTTCTCAAGCCCAGGCATGAGCACGCTCTACGCATTCGGGCCGGTCCGGCAACTGGACACCGTGCAGGCCGATACGCCCTCGGGCGCTGCCTTCCTCGATACGGAAGCGCACCTCGAACGCTACGGCGGTATCTTGGACCAGATGGAAGCCTTGGCCCTTACGCCAGAGGCCACGAGCGACCTCATCCGCGAGATAGCACAGCAACTCTGACCCACAGGAGATGCCCCGACATGCACTGGCGGAAGTCCTCGTACTCCGGAGAGGATGCCGAGCACAACTGTGTGGAACTCGGCCGCACGCCGGGCGCCATACTCCTCCGCGAGAGCGACGAACCGCAGACCGTGATCACCACGACCCCCGCCGCGCTCCGGGCGCTTACCCGGGCCGTCCGGGACGGGCGGTTCGATCAGCTGTCCCGCTAGGGGACAATGGGCGCCATGAGTCTGTTCCGCGACGACGGCATCGTGCTGCGCACCCAGAAGCTGGGTGAGGCGGACCGGATCATCACCCTGCTCACCCGTAACAACGGCCGCGTCCGCGCCGTCGCGCGGGGCGTGCGGCGGACGAAGTCGAAGTTCGGGGCGCGGCTCGAACCGTTCAGTCACGTTGACGTGCAGTTCTTCTCGCGCGGTGGCGGCGAGCTGATCGGGCGCGGGCTGCCGCTCTGCACGCAGAGTGAAACCATCGCTCCGTACGGTGGGTCGATCGTCACCGACTACGCCCGCTACACCGCCGGTACGGCCATGCTGGAGACGGCCGAGCGGTTCACCGACCACGAGGGCGAACCCGCCGTACAGCAGTATCTGCTGCTCGTCGGCGCGCTGCGCACCCTCGCCGCCGGGGATCATGAGCCGCATCTCATCCTGGACGCGTTTCTGCTCCGTTCCCTCGCCGTGAACGGCTACGCACCGAGTTTCGACAACTGCGCCAAGTGCGGGATGCCCGGTCCGAACCGGTTCTTCTCGGTCGGCGCGGGCGGGGTCATCTGCGGAGAGTGCCGGGTGCCCGGAAGCGTCGTACCCTCGGCGGAGTCGCTGACGCTGCTGGGCGCGCTGCTGACCGGGGACTGGGAGACGGCGGACGCGTGCGAGTCGCGGCATGCCCGGGAGGGCAGCGGGCTCGTGGCGGCGTATTTGCACTGGCACCTGGAGCGGGGACTTCGGTCGCTGCGGTACGTAGAGAAGTAGTACAGAGAGCAAGCAAGAGCTGAGGGAGACGTGGCAGGCATGGCAGGACGCGGGTTTCTGGGCCGACAGCGGCGCGAGTACCGGATCCCGGAACCGCATCCGTCCGGCGCCCGGCCGCCGAAGATCCCCGGTGAGCTGGTGCCGAACCACGTGGCGTGCGTGATGGACGGGAACGGCCGCTGGGCCAAGGAGCGCGGGCTGCCGCGCACCGAGGGGCACAAGGTCGGCGAGGCCGTCGTGATGGACGTGCTCAAGGGCTGCCTCGAGATGGGCGTCAAGAACCTCTCCCTCTACGCCTTCTCGACCGAGAACTGGAAGCGCTCGCCCGACGAGGTGCGCTTCCTGATGAACTTCAACCGCGATGTCATCCGCCGCCGCCGCGACGAGATGGACGCGATGGGCGTCCGGATCCGCTGGGCGGGCCGGATGCCGAAGCTGTGGAAGTCGGTGGCGCAGGAGCTCCAGGTCGCCCAGGAGCAGACCAAGAACAACGACGCCATGACGATGTACTTCTGCATGAACTACGGCGGCCGTGCGGAGATCGCGGACGCGGCGAAGGCGCTGGCGGAGGATGTCCGGGCGGGCCGCCTCGATCCGTCGAAGGTGAACGAGAAGACGTTCGCGAAGTACCTCTACTACCCGGACATGCCGGATGTGGATCTCTTCCTGCGCCCGTCCGGCGAGCAGCGGACGTCCAACTACCTGATCTGGCAGAGCGCGTACGCCGAGATGGTGTACCAGGACGTGCTGTGGCCGGACTTCGACCGCCGCGACCTGTGGCGGGCATGCCTGGAGTACGCCTCGCGGGACCGCCGCTTCGGCGGGGCGATCCCCAACGAGGATCAGTTGAAGAAGGACGCCCAGGGGGACTCCCAGCAGGACTCCCACTCCGCGTAAGCGGTAGGCGCGCGGCCCGGGACGCGCCCCTCTTACTCCGCCGCCACGATGCGCTCCACCGCCGCCGCCACCAGCTGATCCCGCTCCGCCTCCGTGAACACGTCCGGCAGGGTGAGCTGCTCGACGATCAGCCAGTTCAGGGCCAGCACGAGCAGCTTGACGGCCGTGGCGTCGCCGGGGAGGCCCGACTCCTCGTGGTACGCGACGTTGGCGTCGAGGTCGGCCCGGACCCGCTCGGTGAGGACCTTGCGCAGTTCGGGCCGGCGGGTGGCCTCGAGGCGGAGTTCCAGCAGGGCCAGATAGCCGGTGCGGAATGAGGCGACGCGGCTGACGAGCTCACGCATCAGCTCCGCGTAGGTCTCCCGGTCGCGGCCCGCCGCCCGCTGGCGGGCGATCGTGGCCTCGTCGGGCTGGAGCCGTTCATAGACGCGGGCGCCGGCCTGGGTGAGTACGTCGTCGCGGCTGCCGAAGTAGTTGGACGCGGTCCCGGCGGGTACGGCGGCCTCGGCGTCCACCGCGCGGAAGGTCAGGCCGCGCGCTCCTTCCCTGGCCAGCACCTCGATCGCGGCGTCCACGAGGGCGGCGCGCCGCTGGTCGTTCCTTCTCACCATTGACACCACTCCAGCCGTAGTACTACGTTCCAACCACTACAAGCAGAGTACTACGTTTGGAGCGGCTAAAGATGCGAAAGCTCGTGTACTACGTCGCCGTCACGCTCGATGGCCGCATCGCCGGCCCCGGCGGCGAGTACGACTTCTTCCCAGTCGGCGACGAACGGCAGTCCGCCGCCTACTCGAACTGGACCAACACGCTGTTCCCCGAGACGGTCCCGACCGCCTACCGCGCCGCGATCGGCCTGGCCGACGCGCCGAACCGCCACTTCGACACCGTCGTCATGGGCCTCGGCGCGTACCGCCCCGCCCTCGACGCGGGGATCACCAGCCCATACGCCCATCTGCGCCAGTACGTGGTGTCCAGCACCCTCGAGCCCGACACCGACCCGGCCGTCACCGTCGTCCCGGGCGACCCGCTCGCCCTCGTGCGCGAGCTCAAGCGGGAGGACGGTGCGGGGCCGGACGTATGGCTCTGCGGTGGCGGCAAGCTCGCGGGCGCCCTGCTGCCGGAGCTCGACGAACTGGTGATCAAGAACTACCCCGTTGTCGCGGGGGCCGGGATTCCCGCCTTCGACGGCGCCTTCGATCCCACCGTCTTCGACGTCGCCGAGCGCACGGCCTTCCCCAACGGCGTCACCCTCACCCACCTCACCCGTCGCTGACTCCGGCATCTGCTGAGGCGAGTAACGATCACTCCGCTGATCTGGGGTTTTTGCGCTGGCTGGCGTTGAAGCGCGCTTTCTTCTGGCGATTCCCGCACGTGTTCATGTCGCACCATCTGCGGCTGCGGCTTTGGCTGGTGTCGAAGAAGGCGGCTTGGCAGGTCGGTGACGCGCACAAGGCCAATTTTCCGTCTCGTTCGCCCGCGATGATGCTGATCGCGTCGGCGGCGATCACGCCGAGGGCATCTTCCACGCAGGAAGCCGAGCTGAGCCGCCATCGCCGCTTGCCCTCGGGCGTCAGGGTCGCCGCGGCTCGCCCCTGAGCGCTGCGGTCATTGATGACCTGGACAGCGGACGCAGGCAGAGCGTGCTGGAGCGCGGCCGCTGTCGCGGCGGCGTGGATCGACTCCCTCAGTTCCCGGGCGAGATCGAGCTGGGCGGTGGTGCAGGAGTCCACGGCGAGGCCGTTCACCGCCAGCCAGTCGACGAGTCGCTGCGGTACGGGAATGCGCTCCACGGCGTTGCCGCGACGCTCCGACAGGGTCCCCGTGAAGCTGGTCGCCAGCACGGTACCGAGGCGGAAGTCAGGGAATCCAGCGCGCATGGAACCACCTTAGCCGGTTGCACGCTGGCATGAAGGGATGCTAGAACCGTCTTAGCCGGTTCGCGATAGTCGTAGCCGGTGCCGCGATGGCCAGGAGGTCTCATGTCCCGTCCAGCCGGCGACGTGCAAGCGTTTGAAGCCCACGCAACCGACGCCGACCTCGACGATCTGCGCGCGCGACTGGCCGCGGCGCGGCTACCGGAGGCCGAGACGGTCCATCGCGCCGGGCCCGACCCTCGCCGGTGGGAACAGGGCGTTCCGCTCGCCGACCTCGTCGATGTCGTGAACTACTGGCGCACCGGGTACAACTGGCGGTCGTTCGAAGAGCGCCTCAACCGGGTCGGCCAGTTCCGTACGACCATTGATGATCTGGGAATTCATTTCCTGCACCGCCGATCCGCGCGCGCCGATGCCACTCCTCTGATCTTGACGCACGGCTGGCCGGACAGCGTTGCTCGGTTCATCGATGTAGTGGATGAGCTGGCAGATCCGAAAAACGCGGACGCGCCGGCGTTCCACGTCGTGGTCCCGTCGCTACCGGGCTTTGGTTACAGCGACAAGCCGGCCACCACCGGGTGGGGAACCGAAAAGATCGCGGCCGCATGGGTGGAGCTGATGGGAAGGCTCGGCTACGGCACGTTCGTAGCCCACGGCGGCGACTGGGGCGGCAATATCACCACGGTTCTCGGCGGCAGGTTCCCGGCACACGTTCTCGGCATCCACACCACGTTCGCGGAGGGGCCGCCCGGGTTGACAACGGACGGGCTGACGGCGGTCGAACGGAAGTGGGCCGAGGAAACCCGCGATTTCTGGCGCCATCGCGCGGCGTACGCGAAGCAGCAGGCGACCCGGCCGCAGACCGTCGGCTACTCGCTCGTCGACTCACCGGTCGGGCTTCTTGCCTGGATCCTCGACAAGTTCGCCGAATGGTCGGACACCGAGGACAGCCCGTTCGAGACGATTTCCAGAGACAGAATTCTTGACGACGTCACCCTGTATTGGCTGACGCGGACCGGCGCATCGGCGGCCCGCATCTACTACGAAAGCCACAACTCGCTGGACCCGGAACTTCGGGTCGTTGTCCCGTCGGCGATCACCGCGTATCCCCGCGACGTGGAGAAGTGTCCGCGCCCCTGGGCGCAGGAGCGGTACCGGCGGATCGTCCGATGGAGCGAGCCCGAAAGCGGGGGACATTTCCCGTCGCTGGAGGTTCCCGAGTATTTCGTCAAGGACCTGCAAGAGGGCCTCGCGGCAGTGCTGGCCGCTCATCGGTGAACGCGGCTAAGCGCTCCGCGGGAAGTGCCGCGATGGGGCGTCGGCCGACTGCGGCGCCGTCGTGGCTGGTCGCGCCCACGCGGCGGAGCCGCACATCGACGCAGCCCCGCGCCCCTTCGGGGCGCTGCCCGAACCGTAGCGAACTTCCTCCGACCTGCTTAGGCGACCCGGCACTCGATCACCGCCTGGTGATGGAGTCCGGGACGCCGGTGATCGGCGGCGGCTTATGCTGGGCGCGTGACACCGAAGGGCGAGCACGCGTGACACCGAGGGGCGAGCAGGGGCAGGCGCTGCGGGCGGATGCGGCGCGGAATCGTGCTCGGGTGTTGCGGGTCGCCCGTGAGCAGTTGGCCGCCGGTGATGACTCGCTTCAGCTGAATGCCATCGCCCGGCTCGCCGGGGTGGGCGTGGGGACCGTCTATCGGCATTTCCCCAATCGCCACGCGCTGTGGGAGGCGCTGTCGACCGAGCGCTTTCAGGGGCTGGTCGACGAGGCCCAGGCCGCGGCCGCGGACGAGGACGCCCTCGCGGGGCTGCACCGCCTGCTGCGGTTTGCCCTCCTTGAGGCGTCGGACGACAGCGGCTTCGCCGCCGTTCTCGAATCCGCCAGCGATGCCGACACACAGACCGCGGAGCTGAAGGCCGAGCTCGACGGGGCCGTCGGGCGGTTGCTCGACCGTGCTCGCCGGGACGGGGCCATCCGGCGTGATGTCGAGGCCGACGACGTGCGCCGTCTGCTCTGCGGTATCGAACACGCCATACGTTCCGGCGACAGCGACCCGAAGCGCGCCGAGGTCTACCTGGGCGTCCTCATCGAGGGCCTGCGTCCCCCGCGCTGACAGCGGCGGTTCAGGCCGGTGCGGCAGCACGGCCGGTCCGGCAGCACGGCCGGTCCGGCAGCACTCCACCATCAACCGGATAGGTATCCGGTTGTGCTAGCGTGCCTCCATCGAAACGGATAGCTATCCGATTATGGGTGGCGAGTCGGCGGAGGGCGGAGCCATGGAGCAGCGGGCGGTCGTGACGGCGGGGACCGGGGGGATCGGTCTGGAGACCGCGATGGGGCTGGCGGCGCGCGGGTTCGCCGTCACCGTGGTGGGCCGCGACGCGGAGCGCGGCGCCCGCGCGGTCGAGCGGATCGCCGCGGTCGCCACCGGCGGCGAGCCGCACTTCACGGCGGCCGACCTCGCGTCCCTCGCCGATGTCCGCGCGCTCGCCGCCCGACTCGCGGCCGAGGGCCCGCTGAAGGCCCTGGTCAACAACGTGGGTGCGATGTTCGCCGACCGGCAGCGGACCGTCGACGGGATCGAGGCGACGTTCGCCGTCAACCACCTCTCGCCGTATCTGCTGACCGAACTGCTCCTCGATCAGCTCAAAGCGGGCGGGCCGAGCCGGATCGTGAACGTCAGCTCCGGCGCGATACGCGTCGCCAAGCGCACCTTCGACGCCGTCGAACCGCCGGGTGGCTACTACGGCTTCCACTGGTACGGCCGGGCCAAGCTCGCCAACCTCGCCTACACCCTGGACCTGGCGGAACGCCTGCGCGGCAGCGGTGTCACGGTTTTCGCGGCCGACCCCGGCGGCGCCGCGACCGACATGACCAACGGCACCATGCGCTCACCGAAGATCGTCTCCCCGGCGCTGCGCCTGCTGTGGCCGCTGGTCCGGCGGGCCTTCGAACGCGCCACCGCCGGACCCGCGGCCCTGGCCGCCCGGTCGCCCATCGTCGCCGCGACCGACGCCTCACTCGACGGCCGTACCGGCCTGCTCATCGGCCCCCAGGCCACCCCCGTCCCCGCCTACCGCGGAAGCACCGACCCCCGGACGGTCAGCGAGGTGCTCAAGCTCAGCCGACAGCTGGCACCCGTTGGCGACGATCGCTGATCGTGCCCTGAGCCGTTCCGGGTTGGCACTCTTTACTCGCTGTAGAGGCCACATTGAACGGTCCGTGAGAGTTGCCGCCCTAGCCTGGAAGCTTTGTATGACAAACGCTCAGTTCAGCGGGGGAGGCGTCGCATGGGCAGCGGCGGCGGGCACGACGGCGGGCACGGCAGTGGGCACGGCGGCGGCAAGGTCCTGGACATCAAAGTGGCGGACATCAAGTCGGTCGCGCCGACGTTCCACCACCAGGCGGTGAAGCTGAGTGAGGCGCTGACCACGCTGATCTCGACACTGGACGGCTATGGCGAGCCATGGGGGGACGACAAGCCCGGTAAGGACTTCGCCAAGCAGTACAAGCCGGCCCAGAAGCACATCGAGTCGGCGGCCGGCATTCTCGTCCTCGGCCTGACCAGCATCTACGAGGCGATGAACGACATGGCCGACGGTCATGTCGACAACGACAAGCTCATCGAGGGCATGTTCACCAAGGCCAAGCACGGCTCGGGTCATGACCAGGGTCCGGGCGCGGACGGCCATCGGTGAGCCGTCGGTGAGCATCGGGAGCGAGATCGAGGAGAAGGCCAAGGCCCTCCTCATGAAGCTGGGCATGTGGTGGCCGGACGCCAACTCCGGCACCCTGCGCCACGCCGCCGACGCCTGGCGGACGTTCGCCGACAGCGTGGACGATGTGCGGGTCGCGACCAACAAGGCGGCCACGACGCTCGTCCACCACAACAAGGGCGAGGCGATCGACGCCTTCGAGACCTTCTGGGGGCGTTACGCCAAGGGCGAGGACGAGGGCTGGCTGAGCAATCTCGCCAAGTCGGCCCGGAACATGGCCAAGGCGCTGGACAAGTTCGCCGACACCGTCGATGACGCGATCGAGAAGCTGTGGACGCAGATCAGCATCGATGCCGTCGCGCTCGTCGGCGGTGGGCTGCTGACCATCGTCACCGGGGGCGCCTCCGACGGGGTAGCGGCGGAGATCATCGCCATGGCCGCCGGTCTGGGCGTCGCCGTGGAGGAAGCGGTCGCCGTCATCGCCGCGGAGATGCTGACGGGCGCGGTCTTCACCAGCGTGCTGTCCGTGACGATCGACGCGGCCGTGGCCCAGCCGGTGAAGATCGCTCTGGGGCAGCAGAAGGGCTTCAGCCTGGACGAGGTCAACCAGGCGGCCAAGGACGGCATGATCGACGGCGGGATCTTCGGCGCCGGGCTCGGGGTGCTCAAACCCGGTGTGATGCCGAAGCTCACTGGCGTCCCGGACCTGCTCAAGCCCCCGAAGGTGCCCTCGCTGCGCCCGAACCTCGTCGAGGAGGGCCCGGCCGCCCGCCCGACCAAGAAGTGCCCGTGTACGGGTGAGCCGATCGACATCGCGACCGGCGCGATGCTGATGGAGCACACCGATCTGACGCTGCCCGGTTCGCTGCCGCTGGTCTTCGAGCGCACCCATGTGTCCTCGTACCGGGGCGGGGTGTGGTTCGGCCCGACCTGGACCAGCCTGCTGGACGAGCGGATCCAACTCGACGCGGAGGGCGTGGTCTTCGCCGCCGCGGACGGGATGCGGCTGGTGTATCCGGTGCCGGAGCCGGGCGTGCCGACGCTGCCCGCGAAGGGCGCGCGGTGGCCGCTGGAGTGGGACGGCAAACCGGACGGCGTCATGACGGTCACCGATCCGGAGGCGGGTGTGGTGCGGACGTTCGTCCGTCCCACCGCCACGGAGGAGCCGGGCGCGGTCTACCTGGTACTGGAGAGCCTCCAGGACCGCAACGGCGCGCGCATCGACATCGAACGCGCCCTGAGCGGCGCCCCGCTGGCCGTGCGCCACTCCGGGGGCTACTACCTGGCTGTTGACACCGAGGGCCAGCGGGTCACCGCGCTCCGGCTCCTCGACGAGCCGCCGTCGGTCTACACCCCCGAGCAGGGCCGCGAGGGCGGCACCGTGGTGATGCGCTACGGCTACGACGAAGCGGGCAACCTTACCGAGGTCATCAACTCCAGTGGTACGCCCCTGCGCTTCACCTACGACGGCGAGGGACGGGTGACGTCCTGGACGGACCGCAACGGCACGTCGTTCCGGTACGTCTACGGGCCGGACGGGAAGGTGGTGCGCACCGAGGGCAGCGACGGCGTCTTCAACGGCGGCCTGGAGTACGACGACGAGGCGCGCACGACCGTCTACACGGACTCGCTCGGCCACCGCACGGCGTATCGCTACAACGCCGACGGTCAGCTGATCGAGGAGACCGATCCGCTGGGCCACACCACGCTGACGGAATGGGACGCGCGCGGCGACCGTAAGGTCGCGGTGACGGATCCCCTGGGCCGTACCACCCGCTACGCGTACGACGAGGACGGCAACCTGACCGGCGTCACCCTGCCGGACGGGGCGCGGGCGGACGCCACGTACAACGCGTTGTGCCTGCCGGTGGAGGTCACCGAGCCGGGCGGCGGAACGTGGCGCCATGCGTACGACGACACGGGGAACCTCCGCTCGACGACTGACCCCGTGGGGGCCACCACGGCCTACGGTTACACCGAGCGGGGCCACCTGGCCGAGGTGACGGACGCGCTGGGCAACACCACGCGTCTGACCCCGGACCGGGCCGGACTCCCCATCGCCGTAACGGACCCGCTGGGGCACACCACGAGCATCCGCCGGGACCCCTTCGGCCGGGTGGTGGAGGCGACGGATCCGCTGGGCCATACGACCCGTATGGGCTGGACGACCGAGGGCAAACCGGCGTGGCGGGAGGAGCCGGACGGCGCCCGGGAGAGCTGGACCTGGGACGGCGAGGGCAACCTCCGCACCCACACGGACCCGGCGGGCCACACCACCCACCAGACCTCCACCCACTTCGACGTCCCCGCGACCCGCACGGAGCCGGACGGCGCGGCGTACGCCTTCGCCTACGACACCGAACTGCGCCTGACCGAGGTCACCAACCCCCAGGGCCTGACCTGGACCTACACCTACGACCCGGCGGGCCGGCTCACCTCCGAGACCGACTTCAACGGCCGCACCATCGGCTACACCCACGACCCGGCCGGCCACCTGCTGTCCCGCACCAACGGCGCGGGCGAGACGCTGCACTTCACCCGGGACGCGCTGGGCCGCACGACGGAACAACGCGATGAGGCGGGCGCACGGACGACCTACGCCTACGACGCACAGGGCGCCCTGACCCAAGCGAGCAACGCCGATTCGGTGGTGTCTCTCGGACGGGACACGGTGGGCCGGGTCCTGTCAGAAACGGTCAACGGCCGGACGACGACGTACGCGTATGACGCCGTGGGCCGCCGCACCGAACGCACGATGCCCTCGGGACTGACGAGCGCTTGGACCTACGACGAGTCAGGCCGCCCGGCCGCACTGCGTACGGGGACGGCCGGCACCCTGACCTTCACGTACGACGCGGCGGGCCGCGAGACGGAACGCCGCGTGGGCGAGGCGGTGAGACTGACCCAGACCTGGGACACGGCCGACCGCCTCACGACACAGACGATCGGTGAGGGCCGCGACAGCGAAGCGAACCGGATCCTCCAACACCGCTCCTACGCCTACCGCCCGGACGGCTACCTGACCGAGATCCGCGAGCTGACGTCCGGCACCCGCCGCTTCGACCTGGACCCGGTCGGCCGCGTCACCGCCATCCACGCCCACGGCTGGACCGAGACGTACGCCTACGACACGGCGGGCAACCTCACGAATGCCACGGCCCCCGACCACGCGTCACCCGGCGACCGCGAGTTCACCGGCACGATCATCCACCGCGCGGGCCGCACCACCTACGAACACGACGCCCAGGGCCGCCTCACCCGCCGCACCCGCAAACTCCTCAACGGCCAGACCCGCACCTGGACCTACACCTGGAACGCCGAGGACCGCCTGACGGACGCGACCACCCCGGACGGCGACCACTGGCGCTACGCGTACGACCCCCTCGGCCGCCGCATAGCGAAACAGCGCCTGGCGGATGACGGCACGATCGCCGAATCGGTCGACTTCACCTGGGAAGACACCCGCCTTGCGGAGCAATCCACACCGGAGGGCAACCACACCACCTGGGACTACGCCCCGGGCACCCACCGCCCCCTGACCCAAACCGACCACACGTCACTGGTGCGTGAGCCCGGCGAATCCCTCATAGAGAAATTCACCGGCGCCGATGACGACACCACACCGCGCTTCCACGCCATCATTACGGACCTGGTCGGCACCCCAACGGAGTTGGTCACCGCAGCCGGTGACCTGGCCTGGCAACACCGCACCACCCTCTGGGGCACCCACTTCCCCTCCGGGGCGAGCACCTCAACGGTCGACTGCCCCCTCCGCTTCCCCGGCCAATACGCCGACCCCGAAACGGGCCTGTACTACAACTACTTCCGCCACTACGACCCAGAGACGGCCCGCTACGTCACCCCCGACCCGCTGGGCCTCGAGCCTGCCCCCAACCATCACGCATATGTCCGCAATCCTCATGCGGATTTCGACCCACTCGGCCTCAAGGGCAAGAACTGCAAGCCCAGTGTTTCCCCGGTGGCATCGGACTGGGCGACCAAGGGAGCACATGTCCACGTCGGACAGGACGAGGTCCGCGTCTTCATCGACAAGGACGGTAAAGTCGCTGGGGAACCGATCCGGCTCAAGTCAACCGGCTGGGCTTCAGACAAGAGCGTCAAGACCGCTGTTGATGCCGTGAACAACGACACGAAGCTCCGCGCCGACCTGCTGGCGAAGGCCAAGTCGGCGAAGGAGCACATGGACGACCACAACTGGGGAAACAAGCAGAATCGCTCTGGGGAAATGCAAAAGATTATCGAGTTTCTGGAGGACTGAGCACGTGAACGGCATTTCCTTCATGGCGAGCTTCATCGCCACGGGCCGACTGCACGGCGTCGGCATTGGATCGTCCACCGGAGAGGTCGATGAGGCACTGAAGGTTGACTTCATTGACGTGGTCGACGAGGAGTACGGAACGCTTCGCAGGGACTACGGATTCGTGGAGCTGTACTTCTCCGGCGGCCCGGGGGAGTGGGGCATGACCAGCGGGATGATCGAACTGCACCGGCTGGCTGGTGATGAGGAAGGCATGGCGGCGGAATGGCGTCGCGATATGGGCGTGGAGTTTCCGGAGTACTGCTCCTGGAGCGAGCTGAGGGAGGAATTGTCACGAACCCCCGACGCGCCTGAGCTCGATCTTCGCTCTCAAGGCGGTTATCTCGAATACCGAGCACCGGAGACCAAGGTCTCCGTGCTGGTGGTGGATAGCGAGGAGGAGCGTGACGACTGTCCGGGGCGTGGGGACGTCTGGAGCCTGAGCCTGGGCTGATGGCTGCGGAGGGAGTGCGACGTCAGCCCACCAAAGGCCTTGCTGGGCGTGCTGATGTCGCACTCGACCACCGGCCGGTGGGTTATCCGGCTTCCTCGACCCCAGCTCGGGCAACCCCTACCCGGCAAGCCGCGACGGCGGCGACCGCCGTCGCGGACAGGGCGGCGCTGACCCACGCCGCGTCCCGGTAGTCGCCCGTCGCCCCGGTCGCGACGCCCGCGATCAACGGGCCCAGGAAGGCACCCGCGTTCAGCGCGACCGTGGCGAACGAGCCGCCCAGCGAAGGGGCCTGGGGCGCGACGTGCATGACGCGGGCGACGAGTGTTGAGCCGATGCCGAACGACAGGGTGCCCTGGACGATCGTCACGACGAAGAGCAGGGCCGTGTACGCACTGGTCGCGGCCAGCACCGCCCAGCCAACCGGCAGGACGCACAGCGCCAGGAGCAGGCCCCTCCCGAGCCCGCCGTCGGCCTTACGGCCGGCCGTGGTCACCCCCACGAACGAGCCCACCCCGAACGTGGCGAGGAGGGCGGGGACGGCCGCGTCGGGGAGGTGGGCGATGTCCGTGGCGATGACGGCCAGGTAGGCGAAGGTCGCGAAGGTCGCCCCGTTCACCACGGCCGCGAGGGCCATCGCCAACCGCACCGGACGCGACCGCAACGCACGCGCCTCCCGCCTGATCGAGACCTCCGCCCGGCCCGCCGCGTCGGCGGGCGCCTGGCGGAAGACCAGTGCCAGCGCGGGCAGGCACAGGGCGGCCACGGCCCAGAACGCGGAACGCCAGCCGGACCAGTCCCCGAGCAGCGCCCCCGCGGGGACGCCCGCGACGCACGACAGGGTGACCCCGGACAGCAGAACGGCGGTGGCCCTGCCGCGCCGCTCCGCGGGGACGAGGGCCGCCGCCACGGACATCGCGACCGCCAGAAAACCGGCGTTGACGATCGCGGCGACGACACGCGTTCCGAAGAGGACGGCGAAGTCCGTCGTCATCGCGCCGATCACATGCACCACGACGAACGCCGCCAGAAACCCCGCCAGCGCCCTGCGCCGCGGCCAGCGCGCGCTCAGCGCGGCCATCACCGGGGCGCCGACGATCATCCCGATCGCATACGCGGACGTCAGACTCGCCGCGGCTCCCACCGATACGGAGAGGTCGCGGGCGATTCCCGGTACGAGACCGGACAGCATGAACTCGGACGTCCCTTGCGCGAAGACGGCAAGCGCGAGGACATAAAGGAAGACAGGCAAGAGGTCGACTCCAGCGATCAGCGATGAGCGTATGCGGGCAAGAGCGGCCACGTGCTGGAGGTCGGACTACGTCACGAGCCCGAAACGGAACCAGACACACGGAGTCGTGTCCGGTCGCTGGAAGCGAGATCGACCCAGAAGTCAGGTCAGTGGTTCAGACAACTACTCGCCGCCGAGCGACCGGCGGCTCCGTTCTGTCTGATTCAGGGCTCATCACGTCGGGCACCGTACCCACAACCCCCACCGGGATCAATCCGATTTCGGCGCGCCCCAGCCCCTCCGGTACGCGGCCCAGTCGCCCGGTGTCGCCGCGAAGTCCACATACAGCGCGACGCCGAACCGCTCGCGGCGCGCGTCCTCGCGGCTCAGACCGAGGCGGGTGCCCCGGACGGCCGCCGCCACCGTCTCGGCCGACTCGTGGTGGCCGATGTCGTCGGTGTGGAAGGCAGGTAGGCCCATCAGCAGGTCGGTGCCGCTTGGGGTCGCCTCGAGGGCCAGTCGCGTCTGCTGCGCCACATAGCCTCCGTACAGGCTCTCCATGGGCATCGCCGTGTCGTAGGACATCACCGCGATCTGGTCGACCCGGCGGGCGACCGCGCCGAAGTACGACTGCGACCACCACTTGGGGTGACCGGCGACGAAGCCCGCGACGGAGTGGAGGGAGGGGAGCGGGTCGATCTGGTGGGCGGCCACCGACAGCGGTGCGCGGTGGGCGCGGGTGACCGCGTGCACATCGTCCAGCAGCGACAGGTAGTCCCGGTCGCCGGAGTGCAGGGGCTCCAGATCGAAGTGGACGCCCGCGAACCCCGCGTCCAGCACTTGGCGCGCCGAGCGCACGACGCGTTCGCGCGTCGCCCGTTCGCCGAGGTCCAATCCCGTCTCGCCCTCGGTCGACAGCACGTCGCCGAGCCACGCCTGAACGCGCACCCCGGGCAGCTCCCGCCGCACGGCGTCCACCAGCCACCGGGCCTTCGGATAGCGCGCCGCGGGCAGGCTGCCGTCATGTTCCAGCGGGCCCGCGTGGACGTACAGGTCCCGGATGCCGGTGCCGCGCATCCGCTGGACCAGCTCGGCCAGCTGGGCCTCATCATTGCGCCCGTCCACCCAGGCATGCCCCAGCCACACCGCGTCCCGCTCACGGGTCCGCGTCCCGGGCGCGGGATCCCCCGCGTACTGCAGCCGCAGCGACACCCCGGCGGTCAGCAGGGGCACCACCAGCAGCACAGCGGCACCCGCCGCCACCCGCTTGGGCCACTTCAGCCGCGGATGCGCCCAGCCCCGCACAAACGCCACGCGCCCCCGCCCGAGCACGGACGCCGCTCGGCGCAGCACGCGGACGGGGGTGCGGTCGGGGGTGCGGCCGGGGTTTTCCGAGGGCATCGGCGGTCAGCCTCCGTCGTAGGACACGACCGTGCCGTGCAGGGTGTCGGCGACGCGTGACCCGAGGTCGTAGTCGCAGAGGTTGACGGTCCAGTTGCCGGCCGTGACCAGGGTCGCGGGCACGCCCTTGTAGGCGATGGCCTCGCGCAGCACCGCGTTACGGTCGGCGTCCGAGGCGTGCAGGGCGAGGGTGGCGCAGTTGGGTGAGCCGGTGTCCTTGCCGGTGGTGCAGGTCAGGACGGTGTCCGAGCGCTGCTTCCGGTCGTCGCAGCCCACCGCCGCCGCGAGGTCGTCGGCGAGGGCGCCGACGGTCCGGTAGCGGGGGGTGCGGGGGATGTCCGGGAGCGGATAGTCGGGGATCTCGGCCTTCTCGGGCGGCAGGACGACGCCGCCGAGAGCGGCCGCGACGCGGTTCGCGAAGCGGGGCTCGGTGACCCATACGAACCAGTGACCCGCGGCGACCAGGGTCTGGCTACTGGGCGGCTTTCTCCGGGAGGCGATGGAATCGCCGACATCGTCGCGGTCGAAGACCTCCGGATTGAGCACGTGGATGTCGTTCTCGAACTTCGTGCCGTCGATGACGGACGCGCATCCGAGGCTCGACCCCCCGCGCCCACTGCCCTGCGAGCGGCGAGTGACCTTGCACGGGACACCGCCCGCCTCGAGGGCTTCCACGACCGCGTCGGCGTCCGCGTACTCGGGCTTCGTGGGCACATTGCCCGGCATCGTGGCGCTCGGGCCGGGCGACGAGCCGGTGCCGCCCTGCGTGGTGTTGCCGCACGCGGCGAGGACGGCCATGGCCATCCCCGCCACGAACACGCTGATCACTCGCTTCATGAACTCACTTCTTCAGGGGGCCTAGCCCGTCGCCGAGGGACGCGGTGTGAGGCCGGGGCTGGGCTCGGTCGGCTTCTTGTCGCCGCCCCCGCCACCGCCTCCATCGTCGTCGTTGCCACCCGAGGACGGCGGGGTGGGGGACTTCCCGGGCTCCGGCGACGGAGTACCGGGCTCCGGCTCGCCGGTCCCGGTGCCGGGTGTGTCGCCGCCGTAGATCGGGTCGATGGTGAACGAGTGCCCCTTGGGGGTGGCGCCCTCCAACTGCGCCAGGGCCTTCTCGCGCTCCTCGTCGCTCAGGGCCTCCCACGCCTTGGCGTCCTCGAGGCGCGGCTGGAGCTTGTCCCAGTTCTCGCCGCGGGTCTTGATGTCGCCCCCTCGGTGGTCCGAGTCGTCCCCGTACTGCTCGTTCTTCTCGCGGACGTCGGGAGTGTCGGCGGCGTAGAGCACGAACAGCTGCTTGTCCGTGTCCGAGCCGTACGGATTCTTCTGCAGCTGCTGGAGGTAGTACGCGCTCAGGCGGATGTCCTCGTTGGGGTTCTCCTCGATGTACTTGGTGAGTTGGGCATCGCTGAGGTCTCCCAGGTACGTGCCGTCCGCCGCGGTGAACACATCGCGGTTGTCAGCCATGACCTTACGGGCCGTCCCCAGCTTCATATGCGTGATACCGAGCGACTTGTCCGGCTTGATCGTCTGCTGGAGCGTCCAGTTGAACATCCTGCCGATGCTCGGCAGGAGACCACGGCCGTCCTTGTCGTAGTTCTGGTACCACTGCTGCTCCTGCCAGAGGATCGACAGCAGCAGCGTCTTGCTCATTCCGGTCTCCCTCGCGGCCCGTTCCACGGCGGCGAGCTGCGCGGGGGAGACGTTGATCGGGTGCGGGCCGTCGGGCGCCCCCGTCAGGCGCAGTGCGATGGCCAGCGGGCTGTTCTTCTTCAACGCCTCCTTGACCAGCTTGGGGTCGGAGATCTCGGTGAGGCCCCTGATGGTCCGCAGCGCGGCCGACGCCGTGGTGTCGGCCTTGGTCGCGCGGGACAGGGCGCCCTCGATGATGCCCTGGGCGTGCCGGACCGGCTCCGACTGGCTGTCGTCACCTTTTCCGGAGGCCACCGGCTTGGAGTGGGCGACGCGACCGCTGTCGTCGACGGTCAGCTCATGGTCCTTGGCGTAGCCGAGGGCGCTGTTCAGATCGCGCTGGGCGGCCTCGATCTCGTCGGCCAGGTCGTCGTAGACGCGGCACAGCTCGCGCAGCGCCAGATGCGCCGCCTCGTAGTCCTCGGCGTGCTTGACGAAGGTGCGGCGGGCGGCGAGCCCCGCGTCGGACACCCACTGCTTCTCGATCGTGCGGGCCACGTCCTCGCGGGCGAAGGTGCCGATCTCCTCGCAGTGCTTGGCGGCGCTGAGGGCGTCGTCGGCGGCGTCGCGCCAGGCTCGCGGGCTCGCGGAGCGGAGGTCGGGTACGGAGACCATCAGGCACCCTCCAGCCAGCGGGCGTCCTTGCGGAGTTCCGCCTCGATGGAGAGGTCGGTGTCCATGTAGTCGTCCATGGCATCCGTGATGGCGGCGGCCGCTTCCCTCGCCGACTTGCCGAGTTCGTGCAGGCGGTTGCGCCATGCCGTGACGCACTCCTGGTTGGGCGTCGCGGCCGCCCAGCCCGAATGGGCCTTCCCGGCGGCCTCGGGGTCGTCCAGCTTGGTCTTGTTCTGCCCCGTCGCGCTGGCGGTGTGGAAGGCGCCCGCGGTCTTCTTCGGGGACGGCGGATCGACGAAGAGGCTCGGCAGCCCCGGTAGATCGGGAAACAAGGACATCAGGCTTCCCCCCAAGTAGCCGTAATGTTCATGTACTTGGCACCGTACTCGGCGCCCGGCCGAAGGCGCAGGGTGCCGCGCGTACGGGTGTGGTTTCAGTACAAGGCTGTGACGGCCCCGGGGGAAGGGGACCGCACGGGGTGACCCTGCGGAGCGAGGGTCAGCCCCGGGACGCCTTTGCCGCGGCGCAGTCGCCGCAGGTGCCGAAGATCTCGATCGTGTGGGCCACGTCCACGAAGCCGTGCTCGGCGGCGATCGCGTCGGCCCACTTCTCGACGGCGGGGCCCTCCACCTCGACCGCCTTGCCGCAGGCGCGGCAGACCAGGTGGTGGTGGTGCTCCTCGCTGTTGCACCGGCGGTAGACCGCCTCGCCCTCCGTGGTGCGGAGGACGTCGACCTCGCCGGCGTCGGCGAGGGACTGGAGGGTGCGGTAGACGGTGGTCAGGCCGACCGAGTCGCCCCGGTGCTTGAGCATGTCGTGGAGCTCCTGCGCACTGCGGAACTCGTCCACCTCGTCCAGTGCCGCGGCCACCGCGGCGCGCTGCCTGGTGGACCGGCCGCGTACTGGGGGACCGGCGGTCGCCACAGCTGCCTCCTCAACCTCGCATGCTCCGTCGCTCTCGGGGCCCGTTCCGCGCCCACCGCGCTTTCTGCCCGGCCATTGTGCCAGTTATCGCTCGGGTAGCGGACGAGACTGATGGGATGGGCGACGGAGCCGGGCACTGGCTGTGCACTGGCCGGGCAGTGGACCACGAGCGTGTCCTACGAGCGGTGGACTATACGAGTACATCGTCCCTCAGGGTGCATCGTTCCTCGGCCGCTGCCACCCGTTGGGCGCGTCTTTTCGCCAGGGGCGCGGCCAGGGCCGTGATCAGGGCGAAGACGCCGATGGCGAGGACGACGATGCTCGCGCCGGGCGGGACGTTCTTGTAGAACGAGAAGACCGTGCCGGACAGGGTCACCACGACGCCGATGGTGATCGCCAGCGCGAGCGTCATCGCGAAGCCCCGGGTGGCCTGCTGGGCGGCCGCGACCGGGACCACCATCAGGGCGCTGACCAGGAGCAGGCCCACGACGCGCATGGCGACGGTGACCGTGACGGCCGCGGTGACGGCCAGCAGCAGATTGAGCGTGCGCACCGGGAGGCCGGTCACCCGGGCGAACTCCTCGTCCTGGCAGATCGCGAACAGCTGGCGGCGCAGCCCCAGGGTGATCAGTACGACGAAGGCGGCGAGCAGGGAGATCGCGACGACGTCCTCGGGGGAGACCGTGGTGATCGAGCCGAAGAGATACGTGGTGAGGTTGGCGTTGGAGCCGGTCGGCGAGAGGTTGATCAGCAGCACACCGCCCGCCATCCCGCCGTAGAAGAGCATCGCGAGCGCGAGATCGCCGCGGGTCTTGCCGTACCAGCGGATCAGCTCCATGAGGATCGCGCCGAGGGCGGAGACGGCGACGGCGGTCCACACCGGGTTGGTGCCGGTCAGGAAGCCGAGGGCGACGCCGGTGAGGGCGACATGGCCGATCCCGTCGCCCATGATCGCCTGGCGGCGCTGGACGAGGTAGATGCCGACGGCGGGCGCGGTGATGCCCACCAGGACGGCGGCGAGCAGGGCCCGCTGCATGAAGGCGTAGTCGAGGATCTCGAGCATCTCAGGTCAGCAACCCTGTCCGGATCGGTTCGGCGTCGGGCGCCGCATGGGGATGGACGTGATCGTGGCCGGGCAGCGCGTGCTGGCCGACGGCCTCGGGCGGCGGTCCGTCGTGGACGACGCAGCCGTCGCGGAGCACCACCGCGCGGTCGATCAGCGGCTCCAGCGGGCCGAGCTCGTGGAGGACGAGCAGGACCGTGGCGCCGCCGGCGACCTGCTCGCGGAGGGTGCCCGCGAGGATCTCCTGGCTGGCGAGGTCGACCCCGGCCATCGGCTCGTCCATGATCAGCAGCTCTGGTTCGCCCGCGAGGGCGCGGGCGATCAGTACGCGCTGGTGCTGACCGCCGGACAGGGCGCTCACCGGGTCCCGGGCGCGGTCGGCCATGCCGACGAGCTCCAGGGCCCGCTGGACGGCCGCCCGGTCGGCCTTGCGCGGCGGCCCGAACCGGCGGCGGGCCAGCCGCCCCGCCGAGACGACCTCGCGCACGGTCGCGGGGACGCCGCTGGCGGCGGTGGTGCGCTGCGGTACGTAACCGATCCGGGCCCAGTCGCGGAAGCGGCGGCGGGGGATGCCGAACAGGGCCAGCTCACCGCCGCTGAGCGGCACCTGGCCGACGACGGACCGTACGGCGGTGGACTTGCCCGAGCCGTTGGCGCCGAGCAGCGCCACGACCTCACCGCGGCGGACGGTCAGATCGATACCGCGCAGCACGGGGCGGCCACCGAGGGTGGCCGTCGCGCCGCGCAGGGATATGGGGTCCGCGGCCGGGTCCCCGGCCACCGCGGATTCCCCGGCCACCCCGGACTCCTCCCGGGCGAGCCCGGATTCCCGGGCCACTCCGGATTCCCCGGCCACTCCGGATTCCCGGGTCTCCTCGGCTTCCATGGCTTCCTCCGTCACTTGGCGCCCAGCGCCTTCCGCAGCGCCTGCAGATTGGCTCGCATGACCTGGATGTAGTCATCGCCCCTGGACTTGGAGCCGATGCCCTCGATCGGGTCCAGCACATCGGTCCGCAGATGGAGATCGCCCGCCAGTGTCTTGGCGGTGCGGTCGCTCACCAGGGTTTCGAAGAAGACGGTGTTGACCTTGTCCTTCTTGGCGATGGTGTGCAGTCCCTTGACCCGGGCCGGGCTGGGCTCGGACTCGGGGTCGAGCCCGGAGATCGCCTCCTGCCGCAGGCCGTAGCGCTCGGCGAGATAGCCGAAGGCGGCATGGGTCGTGATGAAGGTGTCCGAAGAACGGCCCTTCAAACCGCTCCGGAAGTCCTGATCGAGCGTGCTCAGCTCCTTGACCAGGGCGATGGTGTTCCTCTTGTACATCGCGGCGTGATCGGGGTCGGCCTTCTCGAGCGCCTTGCCGACGCCCTTGGCCACCTGGGTGTAGCGCACCGGATCCAGCCAGATGTGGGGGTCGGCGGCCGCGTCGCCGGAGTGGTCGTGCCCCTCGTGCGCCTCCTCGCCCTGGTGCCCCGCCTCGCCCTCGCCGCCGTGCCCGTGGTCGCCCTCGACCTCCGTGCCGTGGTCCTCCAGCGAGGTGTACGAGGCGGCGTCCGCCAGCTGCCTCGGCTCGGCCTGGGAGATGGCCCGGTCGACGGAGGGCTGGAGCCCCTTGAGGTAGACCACCAGACCGGCCTTGCTGAGGTCGGCGGTCTGCCGGGGGCTGATCTCCAGATCGTGCGGTTCGACGCCCGGCTTGGTCAGGGAGGAGACATGGACGGCGGTCCCGCCGATCCGCTGGGCGAGGAATTGCATGGGATAGAACGACGCCACCACATCCAGCTTGCCGTCCGTCCTTCCGTCCCCGGCGTTGGTGGAGCAGGCTGTGAGGGTGGTCAGACCCAGTGCGGCGGCTCCCACGAGGGCGGTCGTGGGCCTGAGGCGGCGTATGTTCATGACTCTCATTTTCAACAAAGATGGAAACGATTGTCAACAAGTGACCTCTTGTTGATCGCTTCGGCTATCGATTTGATCCGGGGGGTGCCGCCGCCGGTAACCTGAAGCATTCGCTTCGTCGTCAGTGTCGTCATCAATGAAGAGAGCACCGTGGCCGCCGACAAGATCGACACCATCGTCAGCCTCAGCAAGCGCCGTGGCTTCGTCTACCCGTGCAGCGAGATCTACGGCGGCCAGCGCGCCGCCTGGGACTACGGACCGCTCGGCGTGGAGCTGAAGGAGAACATCAAGCGGCAATGGTGGCGTTCCACGGTCACCTCGCGTGACGACGTCGTCGGACTCGACTCGTCCGTGATCCTGGCCCGTGAGGTGTGGGAGGCGTCCGGCCACGTCGCCACCTTCACGGACCCGCTGACCGAGTGCACCTCCTGTCACAAGCGGTTCCGCGCGGACCACCTGGAGGAGGCGTACGAGGCCAAGCACGGCCGGCTCCCCGAGAACGGCCTGGCCGACGTCAACTGCCCGCACTGCGGCAACAAGGGCAGCTTCACCGAGCCCAAGCAGTTCTCCGGGCTGCTCGCCACCCACCTCGGCCCGACCCAGGACTCCGGCTCGGTCGCGTATCTGCGCCCCGAGACCGCCCAGGGCATCTTCACCAACTTCCTCGCCGTCCAGCAGACCTCGCGCCGGAAGCCGCCGTTCGGTATCGCGCAGCTCGGCAAGTCGTTCCGCAACGAGATCACGCCGGGGAACTTCATCTTCCGTACGCGTGAATTCGAGCAGATGGAGATGGAGTTCTTCGTCAAGCCGGGCGAGGACGAGAAGTGGCACGAGTACTGGATGGAGCAGCGCTGGAACTGGTACCGGGACCTCGGTATCCAGGAGGCGAACATCCGGTGGTACGACCACCCCAAGGAGAAGCTCTCCCACTACTCCAAGCGCACCGCTGACATCGAGTACCGCTTCCAGTTCGGCGGCTCGGAGTGGGGCGAGCTGGAGGGTGTGGCCAACCGCACCGACTACGACCTGAGGGCGCACTCCGCCGCCTCCGGCCAGGACCTGTCGTACTTCGACCAGGAGGCCGGCGAGCGCTGGACCCCCTACGTCATCGAGCCGGCGGCGGGAGTGGGCCGCGCGATGCTGGCCTTCATGCTCGACGCGTACGTCGAGGACGAGGCGCCCAACGCCAAGGGCAAGATGGAGAAGCGCACCGTGATGCGGCTCGACCCGCGGCTGGCGCCGGTCAAGGTCGCGGTGCTGCCGCTGTCCCGCAACCCGCAGCTCTCGCCGAAGGCCAAGGGGCTCGCCGCGGACCTGCGCAAGCACTGGAACATCGAGTTCGACGACGCGGGCGCGATCGGCCGCCGCTACCGCCGCCAGGACGAGATCGGCACGCCCTTCTGTGTCACCGTGGACTTCGACACCCTCGACGACAACGCCGTCACCGTGCGCGAGCGCGACACGATGAAGCAGGAGCGGGTCTCCCTCGACCAGATCCAGTCCTACCTCGGCGGCCGTCTGATCGGCTGCTGACCCGGTCCGGGCCAGCGCGCCCGGACCACGGGTACCGGACACACACCCGACGACGGGCTCCGGCGCCGCGGACAGGAGATCCGTGGCACCGGGGCCCGTCGACTCGGCAGAACGGGGGGTTCACCAGTCGTGCGCGGCGTGACGCATCACATCACCGCCATCCACGAGGACGGCACGGTCTTCGAGGTGAGCTACGGCTACGGTCCGGGGCAGCGGCGGCTGCTCGGCTGCCGGCACTGCGACTGGCAGGAGCGGATCACCTACGGCGGCGCCCGGCACAAGGGGCTCGACCACCTCGCCCAGGCGCACGGGGCCCTCGGCTCGCCGCGGATGACCGCCGACGCGGCGGCACGTCGGCAGGTCGTCCTCATCATGCTGGCCTGTTTCGCGGTGGCCGCGGTCATCGTCTGGTGGGCCGCCTCCCAGGGGTGAGCCGGTCCGTGGTGACCGGGTCCGTGGTGGGCCGGTCTGTGGCGGGTTGGACCGTGGTGGGTTGGTCCGTGGTGACCGGGTCCGTGGTGACCGCGGCGGTGGGCCGTCGTTCCCGGCCGAGGGCCAGCGCCGTGCACACCGCCGCCAGCGGCAGCTCCGCGCAGAGGGCCATCGCGACCGCCGCCGCCAGCTCCCCGCCCGGCGCGGCCGTCACCGTGTCGAACCACGCGTCCACCACCAGCAGCGCCCCCGTCGCCGCAGCGGTCAGCCGGTGGCGGTCGTCGCCGCGCCGGCGCAGCGCGGCGGTGGAGAGCAGCCCGAGCGCCTCGAGGGCGTCCAGGCCCACCCACGCGACGTTCCAGTGGCCGACCCGCGCCGTGGACGGCAGCGTCCGGGCCAGTACGTACAGCCAGGGGACCAGCGCCGCCCCCGAGACCAGCAGCACCGACTCCGGCCGTACGAGCCGCCGGGCAAGCGTGAGCCGCGCCCTTCGCGCGGTCGCCGGGCCCGCCGGGCCGGTGGCCGGAGCGGCGGTGGGCGTGGGGGCGAACAGGGTGGTCATGGCGCGGATCTCCTTCCGGGCCCGGTCGGTCGTCCCGGGCACACCGCAAGCCTGGTCGGCGCCGCCTCCGGTGTCGGTCACACCAGTTGCCGACTCGGGGTGGCACCAGATACACCCCGAATCCGGGCAGGTGGTCCAGCGCGCGGCCGCCCGGGGCCGCTCTAAGGTCGTCGCATGAGCCTCCTCACCGCGATACGCCCTGCCTTCGGGCGTTCGCAGCACCGGCTGCGGCGCGACGCCCGCTTCGGATTCGCGGGTATCGCGGTGCAGTTCATGGCCTGGGCGGTGCCGATGAGCGTGCCGTGGCTGATCTACGACGACGCCTCGTCACTGATGGACGTCCTGCTCGCGCTCACCGTCCCGCTGGCCGCCCCGGCCGTGGCCACGCCGCTGTTGACGCGCGTGCAGCGGCGGCGGTTCGGGGCACTGCTCGGCGTGGAGATCCCCGGGCCCCGGCGGGCGCGGCAGCAGCTGTGGTACCACCTGCTGGCCGGACCGGCGGTGGCCTTCGGCGGGGTGCTGGCCTGGAGCTCGGCCCTCGTGGGCGTGGCGGCCGCGACCGTGTTCCTCTGGCGGCAGCCGGCCGGGCGGCTCAAGTTCCTGCCCGACGCCACGGCGGCCGCGTATCTCACCGTGGGCGGCCTCGCCCTGCTGGCCCTCGCCTACTGGCTCATCGGCGCCCTCGCCCGGCTCGACACCCGCGCCGCCACCGCGCTGCTGGGCCCCGTCCCCGCCGAGGAACTGGAGCGGCGGGTCGAGGACCTGACCGAGAGCCGTGCGGGCGCGGTCGACGCGGCGGACGCCGAGCGGCGCCGCATCGAACGCGATCTGCACGACGGCGCCCAGCAGCGGCTCGTCTCCATGGCGGTCAACCTGGGCCTGGCCAAGGCCACGCTCAAGGATCTGCCGGACGAGGCGCGGCAGGTCATCGACGAGGCGCACCGCGAGGCCAAGGGGGCCATCGAGGAGCTCAACAACCTGGTGCGCGGGCTGCACCCGGCCGTCCTCGACGAACTCGGCCTGGACGCCGCCCTCTCCGGGATCGCCGCCCGCGCCCCGCTGCCGACGCGGCTGCACGTCCACGTCCCCGAACGGGCCGCCCCGACGGTCGAGGCCGTCGCGTACTTCGTCGTCTCCGAGGCCCTCGCCAACATCGCCAAGCACGCCCGGGCCACCCGGGCCGAGGTCACGGTCGTCCGGACCGGGGACACGCTGCGGGTGGTGGTCACCGACGACGGGGTGGGCGGTGCCGACCCCGCGCGGGGCAGCGGCCTCGGCGGGCTCGCCAAACGGGCCGGGTCGGTGGACGGCACGTTCGACATCAGCAGCCCCCGTGGGGGCCCGACCGTCATCACCGTGGAGCTGCCGTGCGCGCTGTGATCGCCGAGGACTCGGTTCTGCTGCGGATCGGACTGGTCAAGGTCGTACAGACCGCGGGCTTCGAGGTCGTGGCGGAAACGGACGACGCCGAGGGGCTGCTGGCGGCGGTCGAGGAACACCGTCCGGACATCGCGGTCGTGGACGTCCGGATGCCCCCGGGCTTCACGGACGAGGGCGTCCGGGCGGCCCTGCTGATCCGGCGGCAGTGGCCGGACACCGCCGTACTGCTGCTGTCGCAGTACGTCGAGGAGCGGTACGCGGCGGATCTGCTGACGGCCCACACCGAGGGGATCGGCTATCTGCTCAAGCAGCGGGTCGCGGACGTCGAGGAGTTCATCGACGCGCTGCGCCGGGTGGCGGGCGGCGGCACCGCCCTGGACCCGCAGGTCGTGGCCCAGTTGCTGGTGCGACGGCACAGCGATCCGCTGGACCGGCTGACCTCGCGTGAGCGGGACGTACTGGAGCTGATGGCGGGCGGGCGGTCGAACGCGGGGATCGCGGGGGCGCTGGTGATCAGCGAGAGCGCGGTGGCCAAGCACATCAACTCCATCTTCGGGAAGCTGGACCTGCCGGTCGCCGAGGCGGACCACCGCAGGGTGCTGGCCGTGCTGCGCTTCCTGGGCGTGGGCTGAGGATCTCTCGCCGGGACCCCTGGTCCCGGGCCGGGCCCCCTGGTTCCGGGCCGGGCCCCTGGTTCCGGTGGCCCCGAGCGGGGGCCCGTCAGCTCTAACGGGCCCGCGGACCGTCCAGCAGCAGCTCGCAGAGGGCCGCGAAGGCCGGGTCCAGGTCCGGGTCCGACCACCGCGGCGCGTAGCCGGGGCCGTGGAACCGCGCCGTCGCGTCCCACAGCGCCCGGCCCGTGGCACGGGCATCCCGCATCATGAGGACGGCCTCCTCGACGGCGGCCACCTCCTACGACACCTTGCGCGGCAGCCGCAGGCTCATCAGCAGGGTCAGCGCGATCGCCGCCAGCTGGGCCGCGAGCGTGATGACCAGCGCGTCACCCATGCCCGCCGACGGCCCCAGGGAGAGGAAGAGCGTGCCGAGCGTCGCCACGCCCAGCGCCAGTGCCGACTGCTGGGTGGTGACCATCACGCCGCTCCCCACCCCGGCCCGCTCGTTCGGCACATCGGCCAGCACGATCCGGATCAGCACCGGAAGCTGCAGCCCCTGCCCGAACCCGGCCAGCGCGACCCCCGGCAGCAGCCCGGCCAGCGACAGATCCGGCCAGTCCCGCCATACGGTCAGCATCAGCAGCGCGATGCCCACCGCCTGGATCAGCCCGCCCGCGGTCACCACACGGCTGCCGTACCGGCCCACCAGACGCGGCCCCATCAGCGAGGCCACGAAGAACGTCGTGGCCATCGGCGCCAGCGCCAGCCCGGCCTCCACCGGCCCGTACCGCAGCCCCTGCTGCAGCGCGACCGCGATGACGAACATGAAGCCGCCGAAGCCGATCGAGAACGGCACCACCATCGCCAGCCCGCGCCGCAGTCCGGGCAGGGCGAACAGGCTCGGCGGCAGCAGCGGCGTCCTGCCCGCGCGGTCCGCGCGCCGCTCCACGACGTAGAACGCGGCGGCCACGAACGGGAACGCGCCCAGCCCCAGCCAGGTCCACAGCGGCCAGCCCGCCGCCCGCCCCTCGGTCAGCGGCACCATCAGCGTGATCAGCGACAGCGCCAGCAGTACGGTGCCCGGCACATCCACCGGCGCGGGCCGCTTCGAGCGGGTCTCGGGGACCGTGCGGACCGCGAGAACCAGGCCGATCAGCGCGACCGGCACATTGACCAGGAAGACCGCGCGCCACCCGGTGCCCGCGATGTCCGCGGCCACCAGCACACCGCCCAGGATCTGCCCCGCGACCATGGACAGACCGGCCGTCGCGCCGTACATGCTGAGCGCGCGGGCGCGGCGCGAACCGCTGGTCGAGGAGTGGATCGTGGCCAGCACCTGCGGAAGCATCAGCGCGGCCGATGCGCCCTGCGCCACCCGGGCGCCCACCAGGCTCCAGGCGTCCGGCGCGAGCCCGCAGGCCAGCGAGGTCAGCCCGAAGGCCGCCATCCCGGCGAGGAAGAGCCGGCGCCGCCCGAAGGTGTCGCCCAGCCGTCCGCCGAGGACCAGCAGCACCGCGTACGCCACGCCGTATCCGGCGACGACCAGCTCCAGTACGGCCGGACCGGCGTGGAGGTCGTGGTCCATGGTGGGCAGGGCCACATTGACGATGAAGAAGTCGATCAGCGGCAGCGCCGCGCCCAGCAGCACGGTGAACAGCCCGAGGGGGCTCAGCGCGGGTCCGGCGGAGGTGGGGGTCCGCCCGGGGGTCTTCGTCGCACCCGGGGCGGCGGTTCTCGTCCGTATCGTCCGTATCGTGGAAATCTGCGTTTCGGTCACGCTTACGAAGATCCCGCCTCGCTCAGGCTGGTACCAGAGTGTCTTTATCCTGGTACAAGAAGTACCTGGCAACCGGCTGAGCCCTCGGGCACCCTGGAGCCATGACCACGATGGTGCGGGACGCGACGGCCGGGGCCGCGGCCGAGGGCAGGAGTGCCGCGGGGGCCGAGATACGCAGGGGCGAGCTGGCCGCGTTTCTGCGCAGCCGGCGGGAGCGGATCACGCCCGAGCAGGTGGGGCTTCCCCGGGGCCGCCGCCGGCGCACCCCCGGGCTGCGCCGCGAGGAGGTCGCGCAGCTCTCGGCCGTCGGCGTGACCTGGTACACCTGGCTGGAGCAGGCCCGCGACATCCACGTCTCGGCGCAGGTCCTCGACGCCATCGCCCGCGCGCTGCTCCTTGACCGCAGCGAGCGGACCCATCTCTTCGCCCTCGCCGGGACCGTCGACCCGACCCCGGCGAGCGAGTGCACGGGCGTTCCGCAGTCGCTTCAGCTCATGCTGGAGCGGCTCGAGCCGTACCCCGCCTGCGTCCAGAACAGCCGCTTCGACCTGCTCGCCTACAACCGCAGCTACCGGCTGCTGATGTGCGACCTGGACCAGGTGGCGCCGGAGGACCGCAACTGTCTGTGGCTGGCCTTCACCAACGATGAGTGGCGTTCCAGCCTGGTGGACCGGGAGGAGACGATCCGGCTCATGGCGGCCAAGTTCCGCGCCGTCATGGCCGAGCATGTGGCCGAGCCCGCCTGGAAGACGATGGTGAAGCGGCTGGAGGACGCCTCGCCGGAGTTCCGGGAGATCTGGGCGCGGCATGAGGTGATCCGGCCCGGCGACAAGATCAAGGTCTACCGCCAGTCGCGGGTGGGCATCCTCCGGCTGGCCTCCACCAGCCTGTGGACCGGCCCCCAGCAGGGCTCCAAGCTGCTCACGTACACCCCGGCGGACGTGGAGACGCGGGAGCGGCTGGAGCGGCTGCATGCGCTGGCGCTCGCGGCGGAGGAGGTGGCGGGGGAGGCGTCCCCGGCGGCGGTCTGATGCCCCGGACCCGCCGCGCGGCGGATCTTTCCCCTCCCCGCCCCTTCCCGTAACCAGGGACTGCGCCCCTGGACCCCGGCCTGGGGCTGCGCCCCCGACCCCGACCTGGGGCTGCGGCCCCCGACCCCGGCCTGGGGCTGCGGCCCCCGACCCCGGCCTGGGGCGCGGAGCCCCACCCCCCCCCGCGGCGGAGCCGCATATCGATCGATGCGCGGGAAGGGGGCGGAGCCCGGTCCGGGGTCTGGGGCGGAGCCCCAGTTTCGGGAAGGGGCGGGGAGGGGAACAGCCCGCCGCAGGCGGCACCGTGCGCCGGACGCTCGCCCCCCTCGCGCCCCCCTCGCGCCAACTACGCCTTCGCGTCCGCCGAGGTCTGCCCCGTCGGCGTGTCCTCCTCGAACAGCGCGGCCGCGTGCCGGGTCGTCCTCTCGGCCCAGCGGCCCGTGGTCACCAGCCCCAGCAGCAGGATGACGGCACCACACGCGGCGATGATCCACCACGCGGGACGGGCCGCGTCCACGAACGACGCGGCGGCCGCGGGCGAGGCCTCGTGCCCCATCCCGCCCGCCGCCGCCGACGCGGCGCCCGCCGCCAGCACCGCGCCGATGACCGCGACGCCGAGCGACTGGCCCACCTGACGGCTGGTGGAGGCGACGGCCGCGGCCACCCCGGCCTGGGTGCGGGGCATCCCGGAGACCGCCGTATTGGTGATGGGCGCGTTGACCATGCCGAAACCGAGGCCGAACAGCACATAGCCGATCAGCAGCCCCGCATCGCCGGCCTGGGCGTCGAAGACGGCGAACAGGACCCCGCTCGCCGTTATGGCCACCCCGGCCACCAGCATCGACGGCCGTGGCCCGCGGGCGCCCACCAGCCGCCCGGACAGCGGCGCGCAGACGAAGCACATGAACGCCATGGGCAGCATCCACAGCCCGGCGTGCAGCGCGTCGAGCCCGCGCACGTCCTGGAGGTAGAGCGTGTTCATGAAGAGATAGCCGCCGAGCGCCGCGAAGGCGCACACCGCGACGACCGTCGCCCCGCTGAACGGCGCGCTGTGGAAGAACCGCACATCGATCAGCGGTTCCGCACGCCGCCGCTCGTAGCGGATCAGCGTGAGCAGCCCCAGGGCGGCGATCCCCGCACAGGCCGCGATCAGCGGCGAGTCCCAGCCGCGGTCCGGCGCCTCGATGATCGCGTACGTGAGGGTGCCCAGTACCGCGATGACCAGCAGCTGGCCGACGGGGTCGGCCCGGCGCGGCTTGGGGGCACGCGACTCGGGGACGTAACGGGCGGTGAGGAGCAGCGCCGCGAGCCCGACCGGAATGTTTATCCAGAAGATCGAGCGCCAGCCGACGGACTCGACCAGCAGCCCGCCCACGATCGGCCCGGCCGCCATGCTGATGCCGACGACCCCGCCCCAGGCCCCGATGGCGCGGGCCCGCTCCCTGGGCTCGGTGAAGACGTTGGTGATGATCGACATGGCGACGGGGTTGAGCATCGAACCGCCGATCGCCTGCACCATGCGGAAGAGGACCAGCGTTTCCAGGTTGGGCGCCAGGCTGCACAGTCCCGAGCCGAGGGTGAAGATCACCAGCCCGGTCTGGAAGGTGCGCTTGCGTCCCACCCGGTCGGCCGTCGACCCCGAGAGCATCAGCAGGGCGGCGAGGACCAGGGTGTAGGCGTCGATCGTCCACTGCATCCCGGAGACGGAGGCGTGCAGATCACTCCGTATCGAGGGCAGCGCGACATTGAGGACCGTGTTGTCGAGGCTGACGAGCAGCAGGCTCATGCAGCAGATCGCCAGCACAAGCATGCGCCGCCGATGGCTGAGCTCACGCATGGTTGAACGCTACATCGATACCGTCGGTGCGGCGGTCAGCACCGCCCTGTCGATCCCTCTCGCGGGTGCGGGACACCTCTCACGGGTGCGGGACAAGTTCCCACTCGCGGGTGCGGGACAAGTTCCCTCTCCCGGTGCGGGACAATAAGAGATCGGCCCCGCCCTCCCACCGTAGTACGCACGAGGAAGCTGATCCCATGACGCAATCGCCGCAGACGCCGCACCCGGAGCGGACGCAGCTGCGGATCGGACCCCATACGGTCCAGCCGCCGGTCGTCCTGGCACCGATGGCCGGGATCACCAACGCTCCGTTCCGCACCCTGTGCAGGGAGTTCTCGGGCGGCAAGGGACTGTTCGTCAGCGAGATGATCACCACCCGGGCGCTGGTGGAGCGGGACGCCAAGACGATGCGGCTGATCCACTTCGACGGCACCGAGAAGCCGCGCTCCATCCAGCTGTACGGAGTGGACCCGGTGACCGTCGGCAAGGCCGTCCAGATGATCGTGGACGAGGACCTCGCCGACCACATCGACCTCAACTTCGGCTGCCCGGTGCCCAAGGTGACCCGTAAGGGCGGCGGCTCGGCGCTTCCGTACAAGCGGCATCTGCTGCGCTCGATCCTGCGCGAGGCCGTGACCGCGGCGGGCCCGCTGCCGGTGACCATGAAGATGCGCAAGGGCATCGACGACGACCACATCACCTACCTCGACGCGGGCCGGATCGCGGTCGAGGAGGGCGTGACCGCGATCGCCCTGCACGGCCGCACCGCGGCCCAGCACTACGGCGGCACCGCCGACTGGGAGGCGATCGCCCGCCTGAAGGAGGCCGTCCCCGAGATCCCGGTGCTGGGCAACGGCGACATCTGGTCCGCCGACGACGCGGTCCGGATGATGCGCGAGACGGGCTGTGACGGGGTGGTCGTGGGGCGCGGCTGCCTGGGGCGGCCCTGGCTCTTCGGCGATCTGGTGGCCGCGTTCGAACCGGGCGGCGGGGCGTCGGTGTCCGGCCCCGGGGCGCCGGGGTCCGACTCCGGGGCACCGGGGTACGCGCGGCCGACGTTCAAGGAGGTCGCGGCCGTGATGCGCCGCCACGCCGAGCTGCTCGCCGAGTGGCTGGAGGACGAGGAGCGCGGCGTGATCGACTTCCGTAAGCATGTCGCCTGGTACACCAAGGGCTTCTCGGTGGGCTCGGAGATGCGCAAGCGACTGGCGATCACCTCGTCCCTCGCCGAGCTGGACGCCCTGCTGGCCGAGCTGGACCTGGACCAGGAGTGGCCCCCCGGCGCCGACGGCCCGCGCGGCCGCACCTCGGGCCGCAACCGGGTGGTGCTGCCCGACGGCTGGCTGGACGACCCGTACGACCGCGCGGGCGTCGGCGCGGACGCCGAGCTCGACACCTCGGGCGGCTGAGCCTGGTAGACGGGGGCGTAAACCGGGTAAGGGGCGACCGGAACCGGGTAAGGGGCGACCGGCGGCGGGCTCCGTAGTCCGGGGGTCACATGGGGTCATCACCGGTTAAAGTGATGGGCTCGTGGTCGCGGTGGGATCTGGACGATCTGGGGGGATCGGTGGCAAGCGTCGTCTTCGTCCACGGCACGGGGGTCCGGGCCAAGTCGTACGAGAAGAGCCTCGCGCGGGTCGTGAGCGGCCTGGGGCGGGTGAGAGCCGATATCCCGGTCGCCCGCTGTTTCTGGGGCGAGGAGCACGGAGCCTCGCTGGGGCTCGGCGGGGCGTCGCTCCCGGTGCGCACGAAGAACCGCGGCGTCGGCGGTGACGGCGCGCTGGACGAGGACGATCCGCTGGCCGTCTGGGCGCTGCTGGAGGTCGATCCGCTCGCGGAGCTGCGGGAGTTCGCGCAGGCGGCGCACGACGACGGCGAGGAGACGGGCTTCGCGCCCGGCCGCGTCGACCCCTGGGAGACCGTCGCCGACAAGGTGCGCGGCCTGACGCTGGAGCCGGTGGCGCCCGGGGCGGAGGAGTCCGGCGGCAGCCTGCCGCGGCTCATCGCGGATCTCGCGCCGCATCTCGACGAGGCCGCCGACCGGGTTGCCGACGAGATCTCCGGCAGTCTGGGCGGCACCTCGCCCGCCGACGGCATCGAGCCCCTCGCGGCCCGCGCCGTGTACGCCCTGGCCGTCCAGCGCGCCGAGGGCCCGTACGGCGACGACGAGCCGCTCGCGGTGGACGGCGCCGACCGCGACACGGTCGTCGGCGCGCTCACCGATCAGCTGGGCGGCGGCGACCGGGGCGGATTCATCGCCGGTGCCGCGAAGGCCGTCGCCGTACGGGCGCTCAACTCCTATCTCTCGCCGCTGTCTTCACTGGCCCATACCTTCCGCGGCGGGATCACCAAGGGTGCCGTCCCGGCCAGTGGTGACATCCTCCGCTACCAGGTGCGCGGCGCCGGAGTGCGCGCCGCGATCCGGGCGGCGGTGGGCGACGCGATCGAGTCGGGGAACGGCCCGGTGGTGCTGCTCGCCCACAGCCTCGGCGGTATCGCCTGTGTCGATCTGCTCGCCGAGCCCGATCCGCCCGCCGGGGTGGAGCTGCTGGTGACGGTCGGCTCCCAGGCGCCGTTCCTCTACGAACTGGACGCGCTCACCGCGCTGCGCCGCGACGAACCGCTGCCGGCCGCGTTCCCCCGCTGGATCAACGTCTATGACGAGCAGGATCTGCTCGGCTTCGTCGGGGAGAAGGTCTTCCCCGGCCGGGTCACCGATCTGCGCGTCAACACCCGCCAGCCCTTCCCGCGCGCCCACACCTCGTACTTCGCCCACCAGCGGCTGTACGACCTGCTGGCCCCGGAGCTGCCGAAGTGACAGCGGTGGAGCACGACTGGCGCCGCACCCATGCCGTGATCGTGGCGGTCGAGCAGTACCGCGGCGGTGACGGCTGGACCCTCGACGGCCCGGTGAACGACGCGCTCGCGATGCGGACGTGGCTGACCGGGCTGGGCGTGCCGGCGGAGAACATCCGCCTGCTGGCCTCGCCCACGGAGGGGAACAAGGCCGCCGTGGAAGCGGCGGACCGCGACTACCGCCCGGCGGACGGCCCCACCATCCGTCAGGTCTTCATGGAGGAGCTGCGGTCCCTCGACGCGGACCGGCTGTGGATCTACTGGGCGGGGCACGGCGTACAGGCCCCGGGAGGCCGCTGGAGCCTGCTGTACCCGGAGACGCGGGACCGGGACATGCGGGGTCTCGACGCGCTGAACCTGATGACGCTGCTGCGCACCGAGCATCTGCCGAAGTCGGGCATGGGCCGGGTCACCGTGATCATCGACGCCTGCTGGCAGGCCCTTCCGCTCCGCACCCACCTGATGGTCGCCGAGCCGGAAACGCTCACCAGGAAGCCGGTGATCAACAAATCCCGTGAGATCTACTGGATGCGCGCCTGTCAGCCCGGGGCGGTGTCCAAGAACCAGCAGGGCGCGGGGCTGTTCACCTCCGTGCTGTTACGGCAGCTCGAAGCGGCCTCCGCCGGTGGCGTGGCGCCGGACCTCGACCGGGTGTGGCAGGGGGTCCGGGACGAGTTCGCGCGGCTGGGCCGGGATGAGGGCCTGCGGCAGTTCCCGACCGTGCACATCAGCAGGGGGGACGGGAACGGCGAGGACGTTCCGCTCGGCCGGCCCCGTTCGCCGCTGGACGAGCAGAAGCGGCGGGAGCGCGGCAAGCTGATCCATGCGGTCGGCGCGCTGCTGGGGGAGCGTCCCGGCCGCGCGGCGGAAGTCGTCGTCGGGCTCTGGGAGCAGTTCACCACCGAACCGCCGAGCACGACGCCTCCCTCGGCCGAGGAACTGGTCGACTGGGCGCTGGAGAACCCGCACGGCACCGTCACCCTCCTCGCGGAGCTCAGCGACCGGGCCCCGGTCCGTCCGGAGATCAGTAAGGCATGTCACGCCCTCCAGAACCAGTGGCTGACCCGCGCCGAATACGCGGAGCTGACCGGGCTGCTGGAGCGGCTGGGGCAGCGGGGGCGGTGTGACCTCGCCGAGGAGGCCCGTTCGCTGTTCGGCCTCGTCGAGCTGCCGTTCCACGATCCGGCCCGGCTCGCCGACGCGCTGGAGGAGCTGCTGCCCAAGCCGGACCGGCTCCCCCAACTGCTCAGGGTCGTGGAGCGCTTCGCGGCCGTCGACGACGGGCCGGTCGCCGCCGAACTGCGCGCCTGGTCGCTGCGGTGCGCCGAACGGCTGGGGCTGAAGGGCCAGCTGATGGAGCGGCGCGGCGAGGCCACGGAGTACGCCGAGGCGCTCAAGGCGAACGGGCTCGCCCAGGACCAGGGGGCACCTCCCGGCGGTGGCCGGGGGAGCATCCAGATCCGGCTCCACCGGTCCAGCGGCCCCGGACAGCTGCGCGGGTACGAGGTGTGGACGCGGCGCGGCGAGGACGTCCACGCCCTGGCCAAGGTGGACACCCCCGCCTCCCTGGACGAGATACAGGACGGCCTCGAAGCCCTGCTGAGCGCCCAGCCCTACGCCCCGGACACCCTGCTGGAGTTCTTCGTCTCCGCCACCGACCTCGAACTGGCCGTACACCAATGGCAGTTCGCCCGGCCCGTCAAGCGCCATCTGGGCACGGACTATCCGGTCGTCATGCGCTGCACCGAATTCCGCGAATCCCAGCGCCACGATCTGTGGAAGCGCCGCTGGGACCGGGTCGGCACCGCCGGCACCCAGGAACTGCGCTGGCTGCCGGGCCATATGGACTGCGGTGAGGTGTACCGCGTCGTCCAGCAGTCCATGGACACTCCGGGCGCGCTGACGACCACCCCCTCGCGGGCCCGTGCCGACCTGTTCAACGCCTGTCTGTTCGGCGGGGTACCCGTCCTCATATGGCACGGCGAGGCGGAACCGTCCATAGCGGAGGACGAGATACGCGAACTGCTCGGCGCGGAGCGGCCCCTGCGCTCCCTTCCCCAGCGGCTGCGTGAACTCCGCTCCGACAGCGACCCCTACAAGAGCCACCACGGCAGCCATATGGCCCTCCTGTGGGACGATCCGCACCGCCCGCTCCCCGACCCACTCGACCTGTCCGCACCCTGAGGAGAGACGAAGAAGATGGCACAGGACTGGAGGCTCTTCCAGGGCGGCGACACCCGGCCCCACGAGGTGGAGACCTGGCCCCCCGCCCCGCCGTGGCGGCGCTTCGGCGACGACGCGCGGCGCCGGGACAAGAAGCGGCCGCTGCCGTATCTGATCTCCGACGAGGACCGCGACGTCGTCAACATGGCGCTGCATCTGCACCGCCCGCTGCTGGTCACCGGCCGCCCCGGCACCGGCAAGTCGACCCTGGCCCACGCCATCGCCCGCGAGCTGATGCTGGGCGAGGTGCTGCACTGGCCGGTCAACAGCCGCTCCACGCTCACCGAGGGCCTCTACTCGTACGACGCGGTGGGCAGGCTGCGCGAAGCCTCCCTCAAGCGGCGCGCCGACGAGACCGTCGCGGCCGAGCCGGACATCGGCGACTATCTGCGGCTCGGCGCCCTCGGCACCGCGCTGCTCCCGGCCGGGAAGCCGCGAGTGCTGCTCGTGGACGAGCTCGACAAGGGCGATGTCGACCTGCCCAATGACCTCCTTACGGTCTTCGAGGAGGGCGAGTTCGAGATTCCGGAGCTGGCCCGCCTGGGGGAGGGGAGGACGGTCCAGGTGCAGTACGCCGGCTCCCGCGAGAAGACCGGGATCACCAGCGGCTGGGTCAGCTGCTCCGTCTTCCCCGTCGTCGTCATCACCAGCAACGGCGAGCGCGAGTTCCCCCCGGCGTTTCTGCGCCGCTGCGTCCGGCTCGACCTCAAGCAGCCCGACGAGGCACAGCTCCAGCGGATCGTCACCATGCATCTGGGCGAGGAGGTCGGCGCGCGGGCCCAGGAGCTGATCGCCGACTTCGTGTCCCGGCGCAACGAGCGGGAGCTGGCCACCGATCAGCTGCTCAACGCGGTCCGGCTGCGCTCCTCCGGGGTGCGGGTCGACCAGGACGTCCTCGACAAGCTGTTCCGCTCGCTGAACGAAGTCGACGCGCAATGATCGAGCGGCTGTGCGCCCTGCTGGAGGACGCGGGGGTCGAGCTCTCCGAGGTGGAGCTGCGCGACGTCCTGTGGTTCGCCGCCACCACCGCCCCGGCGCGCGGCGAAGGGGACGGCGACGAACCGCCGCCGTCCCGGCGTCCCGCCGCGCCCGGCTCCGGCGCGGCCGACGGCGAGGACGAGGCGAAGGGCGCCCAGCGGCAGCTCCCCGGGGCACTCACCCCCGGCGAACCCGAGCCAGGGCCCCTCGTCCCCGCCGGGCTCTACGCCCCCGGCGCCGCCCGCCCCGCCGCGGCCCGCCCGGCGCGTGCCGTCGGCGTCCGGGGCGTCCGGGCGCTCCCCGGGACGCGCCGGCTGTCCCGCGCGCTGCGGCCGCTGCGGCGCAGCGTGCCGTCCCGCACCTCCTTCCGCGTCGACGAGACCGCCACCGCCGAGTGGATCGCCGAGACCGGTCTGCCGGACGTGGTGCTGCGCCCCCGCCCGGAGCGCTGGCTGAGCGTCGCGCTCATCGTGGACGACGGCCCCTCGATGGTGCTGTGGCAGCAGCTCGCCGCCGAGGTGCGCGGACTGCTGGAGCGTCAGGGCGCCTTCCGCTCCGTACGGACCTACGGCCTGGACAGCGCCGACGAGGACCGGCCGGTGCTCAGGGCCCGCCCGTACGCCCCCGGCGCCCCGCGCCGCACCGCCCGCCAGCTCACCGACACCTCCGGCCGCACCGTGATGCTGGTCCTCTCGGACGGGGTGGGCCCGGGGTGGCGCGGCGGCGCGATCCCGCGGCTGCTGCGCCGCTGGGCCCGCCACTCGCCGGTGGCGGTGCTCCAGCCACTGCCCGCGCGGATGTGGCCGGAGCGCGGTATGCCCACCCAGCGGCTGCTGGTCGACGCGGGCGGCCGCGAGGGCGCGCCGGGCCGCGCGCTGACGGTGCGCCATCCGGTGCTGCCGCGCGGCCTGGTGTCGTACGACGGCACGACACCGGTGCCCGTGCTGGAGCTGGCCGAGGGCGAGCTGGGCGCGTGGGCGGCGCTCACCGGTACGGGCGGCGGCGGTGAGCCGCTGCCGGTGATGCTGCTGGACGGCGCCGAGAAGCCGGTGGCCGCGCGGGCCACGGCCCATGTCCCCCAGCCGACGGCCGAGGAGCGGCTGCGCCGCTTCCGGGGCGCAGCCTCGCCCGAGGCCCAGCGCCTGGCCGGGGCGCTGGCCACGGTCCATCCGCTGACGCTGCCGGTGATGCGGCTGATCCACCAGGCGGGCGCGGGCCGTGGGGAGCGCTTCCACCCGGCGCAGCTGGCCGAGGTGTTCCTGGGCGGGCTGCTGCGCGGACGGGAGGGGAGCGCGGAGGAGTACGAGTTCCACCCGGGCGTCGCGGACCTGCTGCTGGACGCGGTCAGGACCTCGGACGCGCTGGAGACGGCGGCGCAGGTCACCGAGTTCCTGCTGCACCGCCAGGGCAGCGGGCCCGAGTTCCGCGCCCGGCTCTCCGGCGACCACGGGGACTCCCGGGTGGCCGAGGAGGCCCGCCCGTTCGCGGCGGCGTCACTGGAGCTGCTGTCGCGGCTTGGGCTGCTGGAGGACGCGGCGGAGGACGAACCGCCGGAGCGGGAGGAGCCCCCGCGGCCGCCGCCCGGACCGCCCACCCCGCCCCCGACGCGTGAGGTCCCGCCCCGTTCCTACACCTCCGAACGGGTCCAGCCGCTGATGATCGCGCTGGTGCGGCGGATCGCGGCGGAGGAGGGACTGCCGAGGGGAGTGCGCTATCAGGTCGACCAGGTGCTGGACAACGCCGACGGGCGGAACGAGGAATCCGGCTGGTGGGGCGTGCGGCTTGTGCCCAACTTGGCCCATGGGCTCGTCAGGGCCGGATGGGGGGCCCACGCCGAGGAGCTGAAGGCGGCGGCGCGGGAGCAGATCGCGGGGCTGAGGTCTGCCGAGGACCTCGAATCCCGCAATCTCCGCGGGCATCTGGCGCTCACCCTGAACAAGCTCGGGGAGCACGACGAGGCGGAGCGCGAGCTGCGGGCGGTGGTCGCGGTCTCGGCGCGGGTGCACGGCGAGGAGCACGACTACACGCTCTTCGCCCGCAGCTACCTCGTGGACCTGCTGCACGACGCCGGGCGGCTGGAGGCGGCGGCGGAGGAGTCCCGCACGCTGCTCGAGGCGTGGGACCGGCGGGAGGGCGGCGACCATCGGGCGGAGGTCCTGTCCCGGCGCCAGGCCTATGGGCGGGTGCTGCTGGACCTCGCGCGCGTGGAGGAGGCCGCGCGGGAGTTCCGGGCCGTGGCCGCCGGCCGGCGGGAGCTGGACGGCCCCACGCATGTCAGGACCGTGACCGCGCGGGGCTGGCTGGCCGCCGCGCTGCGCAGGCTCGGGCTGTACGACGAGGCCGAGGCCGAGCTGCGGTCGGCGGTCGAGGACTGCCGCTCGGCGGAGTCGGAGGTGGACGAGGCGCTGCTGACGGCGGAGTACGCCCTCGGCGAGATCCTGGACACCAGGCAGCGCAACGAAGAGGCCGAGGCGCTGTGGCGGGAGTTGATCGAGCGGACCGCCGCGGGCCTGAAGCCGTGGAACTGGCGGATCCGCCGTGCCCGGCGCAACCGCGTTCACCGGCTGCGCGCCCTGGGCCGGTACGCCGAGGCGCAGGCCGAGCTCGACACGCTGGTGGAGGAGACGGTCGGCACGCTCGGGAAATGGCATGACGACTCGCTCATCGCCCAGCGGCTGCGCGCGTTCGTCCTGGAGGACCAACGGCGGTACGACGAAGCGCGGCCGATCTACCGCGAACTCCTGGAGCAGCAGATCCCCGTGTTCGGGGAGGGCCATGCCAACGTTCTGAGCACGCGCTACTGCCTGGCGACCAGCATGCGGCTGGCGGGGCTGAACGAGGAGGCGCTGGCGGAGTACACCGAGGTGCTCGACGACTGGCTCCGCGTCCTCGGACCGGACGCCCAGTCGACCCTCATGACCCGAGGCGGCCGGGCCAGGGTCCTGGCCAACCTGGGACGCCGGGAGGAGGCCGAGGCCGAGTACCGCGTGGTCGTGGAGGCGGAGGCCCGGGTCCTGGGCCGGGACGCGCCGAACGCGCTGACGACGCGGCTGAACCTGGCGGCGCTGGTGCGCGATCAGGAGCGCTACGAGGAGGCCGAGGCGGAATTCCGCCAGGTGGTCGAGGGGCGCGTCCGGGCTCTGGGCGCCGAGGCCGAGTCGACGCTGGCCGCGCGGCACAGCTGGGGGTACGTACTCAACAAGCTCGGCTGGTTCGCGGAGGCCGAGCGGCAGATCCGGGAGACGATCGAGGGGCGGCGCCGCGTGCTGGGCCCGGAGCACGTCAACACCCTCTGGACCCGCCACAACCTCGGCATCACCCTCAAGGGCCTCGGCCGCCTCGACGAGGCGGAGGCCGAATGGCGGGCCGTGGTCGAGATCTGCGAGCGCGCCCTGGGCGAGGAGCACAACTGCGCCGTGCGGACCCGCGAGGCCCTCGCCGGGTTGCGGGAGCCCGGGGACGACCAGGCGTCCTGAAATATGGCCCGATGCATTCGCGGGGAACGGCGGGCCCCGGTCCCCTGATGCGGAGCGGGGCCGTATCAGGGGACCGCGGACGAGGCTGGTTCGCCGCCGCTCGGCATCAGCGGAGGTGGTCGGCCACCCCGCCCGGCGTGTCGCTCATCTGAGCGTGCCCCCTCTCGTTGTATCCAAAAGGCGAGACAATGGGCTATGACAAGGCGTGATTCTCGCCACTCTGATCGGCCCTTCGCTCAGATGAGCGGCGACCGGGAGGTGAACAGGCGGCATCCCGCTGTGCTCACCTCTCCAATGCGTGGCACTCAGTGCCACCCACTTGATGTTCGACGTCTCGAACCATCGGTTACGTATAGTGAAATTCCAAGCGTCCATCACGGGCGGAGGGTGGGTGTGTGTTCGAGGCTTGAAGGCATCTCGTAAGAGTCTCGTTCGGGCGCCGCACTTTCGAACACGTGGCAGGCGGGTGGTTACAGCCGTATGACGGTGGAGTGGACCTGCTCAGGGGCCTTTGATCTGGGTACGCTCCCCGCCGTCAGGGCAGCCGAGCCGAGGAGATCGAGTCCCGTGCCGGAAACACAAGATCAGCAGAAGTTCGTTTACGACTTCACCGAGGGCAACAAGGATCTCAAGGACCTGCTCGGCGGGAAGGGGGCCAACCTCGCCGAGATGACCAATCTCGGTCTCCCCGTGCCACCGGGCTTCACGATCACCACCGAGGCCTGCAAGGTCTACCTGGACAGCGGTGCGGAGCCCCCGGCCCTGCGCGACGAGGTGAGTGCGCACCTCGACGCCCTCGAAGTGAAGATGGGCAAGAAGCTCGGCCAGGCGGACGACCCCCTCCTCGTATCCGTACGGTCCGGCGCCAAATTCTCGATGCCCGGGATGATGGACACCGTCCTCAACATCGGCCTCTCGGACCAGTCCGTGGCCGGGCTTGCCGCGCAGGCGGGTGACGACCGGTTCGCCTGGGACTCCTACCGGCGCCTCATCCAGATGTTCGGCAAGACCGTGCTCGGCGTGGACGGCGACCTCTTCGAGGAGGCCATCGAGCAGGCCAAACACGCCAAGGGCGTCACCGTCGACGTGGACCTCGACGCCGCCGACCTCAAGAAGCTGGTCGGCGAGTTCAAGGAGATCGTCGCCAAGGAGACCGGCCGGGGCTTCCCGCAGGAGCCGCGCGAGCAGATGGACCTCGCCGTACGAGCCGTGTTCGACTCCTGGAACGGCGACCGCGCCAAGCTCTACCGCCGCCAGGAGCGCATCCCCCACGACCTCGGCACCGCGGTCAACATCTGCTCCATGGTCTTCGGCAACCTCGGCCCCGACTCGGGCACCGGCGTCGCCTTCACCCGCGACCCGGCCAGCGGCCACCAGGGCGTCTACGGCGACTACCTGCAGAACGCCCAGGGCGAGGACGTGGTCGCGGGCATCCGCAACACCGTGCCCCTCGCCGACCTCGAGCAGATCGACCAGCGGTCCTACGACCAGCTGATGCAGATCATGGAAACCCTCGAGACGCACTACAAGGACCTGTGCGACATCGAGTTCACCATCGAGCGCGGCAAGCTGTGGATGCTGCAGACCCGCGTCGGCAAGCGCACCGCCGGGGCCGCCTTCCGGATCGCCACCCAACTCGTCGACCAGGGGCTGATCGACGAGCCCGAGGCGCTGCGCCGGGTCAACGGGGCCCAGCTCGCGCAGCTGATGTTCCCGCGCTTCGACGACGAGGTCGCCTCCGGCGACACCGTCCAGAAGATCGGCCGGGGCATCGCCGCGTCCCCGGGCGCCGCCGTCGGCAAGGCCGTCTTCGACTCGTACACCGCCGTCAAATGGTCGCGCTCGGGCGAGAAGGTCATCCTCATCCGCCGCGAGACCAACCCCGACGACCTCGACGGCATGATCGCCGCGGAGGGCATTCTGACCTCGCGCGGCGGCAAGACCTCACACGCCGCCGTCGTCGCCCGCGGCATGGGCAAGACCTGTGTGTGCGGCGCCGAGGAGCTCGAGGTCGACACCAAGCGGCGCCGGATGACGGTGCCCGGCCGGGACGGCAAGGACGGGATCGTGATCGAGGAGGGCGACGTCGTCTCGATCGACGGCTCCTCCGGCAAGGTCTACCTCGGCGAGGTCCCGGTCGTGCCCTCGCCGGTCGTGGAGTACTTCGAGGGCCGGATGCACGCGGGCGCCGACGACGCGGACGAGCTGGTGGGCGCGGTGCACCGGATCATGGCGTACGCGGACCGGGTACGACGGCTGCGGGTACGGGCCAACGCGGACAACGCCGAGGACGCCGCCCGCGCCCGCCGGTTCGGCGCCCAGGGCATCGGGCTCTGCCGCACCGAGCACATGTTCCTCGGCGAGCGCCGCGAGATGGTCGAGCGACTGATCCTCGCCCACGGCGACGAGGAGCGGGACGCGGCGCTGGGCGAGCTGCTGCCGCTCCAGAAGAACGACTTCGTCGAGCTCTTCGAGGCGATGGACGGGCTGCCGGTCACCGTCCGGCTGCTCGACCCGCCGCTGCACGAGTTCCTGCCCGACATCACCGAACTGTCGGTGCGCGTCGCGCTCGCCGAGTCCCGCAAGGACCACAACGAGAACGATCTGCGGCTGCTCCAGGCCGTGCACCGGCTGCACGAGCAGAACCCGATGCTGGGCCTGCGCGGGGTGCGGCTGGGCCTGGTCATCCCCGGGCTGTTCGCCATGCAGGTACGGGCGATCGCCGAGGCCGCCGCCGAGCGCCGGAACGCCAAGGGCGACCCACGGGCCGAGATCATGATTCCGCTCGTCGGCACGGTCCAGGAGCTGGAGATCGTCCGCGAGGAGGCCGAGCGGGTCATCGCGGAGGTCGAACAGGCCCGGGGCGTGGACCTCAAGCTCACCCTCGGCACCATGATCGAGCTGCCGCGCGCCGCGCTGACCGCCGCTCAGATCGCCGAATCCGCCGACTTCTTCTCCTTCGGCACCAACGACCTCACCCAGACCGTCTGGGGCTTCTCCCGGGACGACGTCGAGGCCAGCTTCTTCACCGCCTACCTGGAGAAGGGCATCTTCGGCGTCAGCCCGTTCGAGACCATCGACAAGGACGGCGTCGGCGCCCTCGTCCGCGACGCCGCCCAGGCGGGCCGCGCCACCCGCCCCGACCTCAAGCTGGGGGTCTGCGGTGAGCACGGCGGCGACCCGGAGTCCGTCCACTTCTTCCACGAGGTGGGCCTGGACTACGTCTCCTGCTCCCCGTTCCGCATCCCCGTCGCCCGCCTGGAGTCCGGCCGCGCGGCGGCGAACGGCCGGTAGCGGCCGGTGAACCGGTAGCACCCCATAAGGCCACCGGAGCCGGCGCCGGGAACCCACCCTCACCCCCGGCAGCGGCTCCGGATCTCAAAGGGGGCGGCACCTTGTGCGGAGGTGCCGCCCCCTCTTTTGCCGCCTATTCCGGCGCGTTGGACATGGATGTGCGTCAGGGCCGGTGGAACCGTTCGGTCGGCCGCCATGGTTCGGGCAGTGGCGGCGGCCTGTCGAACGCCGGGGGGAAACCCGCGCGGCCCGGGACGTCGCGTCATCGCCGATCTCGCCGGCGGCAGCCGTGAAGTCCTCGGCGACCCCGACCGGGGTCCACTGGTGTCCGTCCCATTCCTGGACGCCGCGGGGAGCGTCAGGGTTGACATGGGTACCCCGCTCCGGGGAGTGACCCGCCGCTCCCCGAGCGTGGGGCGACGTCGGTCACGGCGTGCTGCCCACCCCTCAAGGGACTCGTCGTCCATGCGGGATGCTCCCTTCTCGTCGACTACGCCCAGTCTGCCGCGTCGGCACCGGGGCCGGGAACAGGCCGTCGGGCTCACAGCGTTGTCGCCCAGCCCCCGCGCGACAGTGTGGTCTCGCCATCAGGGGTGATGGTGACCTTGGCTCCGTACACCGGGAGTTCACCGTTCTCCAGCCACCGCCGGCGGATCTGATCGAGCAGGTCGTACAGGCGGCGCGGGCCGCCCTGATGGACGGTTGCGGTGCGCTCGCCGGCCCCGGTGTGGGCGCGGGCCCAGGAGCCGTCAGCGTGCAGCATCCACGTCATACGGCCGTCGTCCCCGGTGCCCGTGCGGTGTTCGATGCCAGGGACGGTCAGCGAGAGCATCGACCAGACCTCCCGCGCCAGCACCTGCCGCAGCCGGGGCACGTCCACGTTCCCGCTGTTCAGCGCGTCGTACATGGCGCCGTGCCCCCGCCGGTGCTCGGCCACTAGCGTCAGGTCCACCGGCGCCCTCACCGGACCGTCCGCACACAGCAACGCGTCCGCGAGCTCGAACAGCTCGTCCCCGCGCGCGGTCAGGGAGTCGAACAGATCCTCCCGGAAGCGGGACGCTGTCGCGAACGCTTCCCCGGAACCGGGATCAGGCGACAGGCTCACGTTCACGGTCTTCGTCTCGATCGGTGCACCTTGGTCGGAGCACATGATCAGACGAAGGCCGCCCCTCTGTCCCGCGAACGCCCAGGTGAGCGGCCTAGTTCGAGACCCATTTCGACCTCAGACCATAAAAAACAAGCTGATGCAGCAGGTCCTCGCTGACCCGAAGTGGGCCGACACCCTCACCGACGCCGACCGGCGGGCGCTGTCCCCGCTGTTCTGGACCCACGTGAACCCCTACGGCCGGTTCGAGCTGGACTTGAACAGCCGCCTCGACCTGGATCTGACCACCCGGGTGGCCGCAGTGCCTGGGCCGCGCACCCCCGAGGGCGCACCTGCCACCGCCCCGGCGTGACGGGGCGCCGGTAAGAATCGTGTCGCCAGCCGCAACAACTGACCTACTCCGTCGACCAGTCCGACGGGGCGTCCTACTGGTGTGGCTGTCCATCCGTGGTGCTGAACCCACGTGGGACCGCGTGTGCTGGGGCTATCACACCCGTACGGTGTCGTGGTTCGGGCTCTGTCCGCCTCCGCGCACCTGGTAGACGCCCGGACTCACCTCGTCGGACTGCTCGGAGATATCCGATTCCAAGTTGGCAGGCCACAGAGTTTGCCGGTTCCAGATTGCTCCTCCCGGAAGACGCATGTTCGTAGCACCCGTAAGCATCGCGTCGGTCAGGTTCGCCCCGGTCAGGTTCGCGTCGGTCAGGTCCGCGCCAGGCAGGTTTGCCCCGCTGAGGTTTGCGTCGGTCAGGTCTGCGCGGAACAGGTTTATGCGGGGCAAGTTCGCGTCGGTCAGGTTCGCGTGGGTCAGGTTCGCGCCGCTGAGGTTTGTGTTGGTCAGGTCCGCTTGGGTCAGGTTTGCGCGGGTCAGCTTCGCGTGGGTCAGGTTCGCGCCGCTGAGGTTTGTGTTGGTCAGGTCCGCTTGGGTCAGGTCCGCGTTGACCAGGCGCGCGTCGGTCAGGTCCGCGCCGCTCAGGCTCGCGCGGAACAGGTCTGCGTTGCTCAGGTCCGCGCGAGGCAGGTTCGCGCGGCTCAGGTCCGCTTCGACCAGTTTCGCGTGGGTCAGGTTCAGCCGATCCACATCAGACGGCTGCTGCTGGGGCTGGCTGAGCTGAGCGGCCTCAGGGACTGGTTCGCCGGGTGTTTCCTCGGCGTGCTGGGTGATTGCTTCGGCGGTGGACTCGATAGCCGAGGCCGGGGAAACGGGACAGGCGAGGTAGAGCAGTCCGCGCAGGCGGGCTGCGTGCTGGGCGCGTTCGTCGTCCGTCACGTCGCCTCCAGGGTAGGCCGGGGGCTCACAGCGGGGTTCTGCCGCCTGATACAGATGGGACAGCGGTAGTCGGGCAGGTTGCTGACAGACAGAAGGAAGTGGATGGCTTCGTTCTCGGCCCGCTTCACGGTGGCTGAGAGACTGTCTTTCGGGAGTGCTACTCCTCCCATGATGGTCTCGATGAGGCGGGTGAAGTGCCGCTCTGCTTGATCCCAGTCGGGTTCGGCGTCAGGGGCGGCGTCGTTGCGGGGGTGGCGGGCGCCGAACGCCAGGACTGCGGCCTTGACGGCCTCGCTGCCCTGTTTGTGCACGTCGTGCAGGGTGATCACGGGCCGTCTCCGGAGGCCGGTGGCGAGCTGGGGGGTGCGGCCAGGCGACGTAGTTCGCTGAGCACGTCGCTCAGCTCGCGCGCGTGGTGGGCCTGGATCTGCTCGGTGATGATGTAGCCAGCGGCCGCTCCAACGATGGCGGGGATCGCGGCCCAGCCAATCAGGGACAGCGGCCAGGCGCACCATTGGGGGCGGACGCCAGCGGGCGAGGTGATGCCGAGTATCACCTCGTAGGCGTTCGCCCAGCCGATCAGGAATCCGTTCAGCACGTACAGCCCCCCGCACACTGCCAGCACCACGGCGCCGCGGCTGAGCAGCCAGAAGCCGAACCGGGGCAGGGCGTGCCGGTCGGCCCAGCGAGCCCGTAACCGCTGCCGTCGCCCCGGTAGTGGGGGGCCGCCGGGCGGGGGCGAGGGTTCGTGGGACACATCGCTCACGGTAGTAGCTAGATCGTCTGTCGGTCAGGTGAACGGCGGTTTCCACAGCAGGAATTGGGGTGTGCCCCGGCACAAAATGGTGCGGGCGGCCCCAGCGGGGACGGGCGTCGCGGCGCAAGGTGCGGCAGGCCCCCAGGACCGTTGCGGCCCCCCGGTCGGCAGGCCGCAACGACTGTAGGAGCGCGAGGTTAGCCGAGTACCCTTGCCGCATTCCGGTAGGCGTGATCATCTGCGGCTGATGACATGGTTCTTACCGGCACCCCGTGACGGACGCTCAGCCAGCGCCGTGGGCGACGACGCCGTTCCGCACGATCGTCATCTTGTGAGGACCGGCCTCCATGGGCCCACCGGCCAGTCCTACAGCCGCCCCACCCACCACAAGACCGGCACAAAACCACGCCGAACTGCTCAGGAGTCAGTCCGATCGCCCAGCACCGCTCGGGCCACGTCTACTGCATAAGGGCTGATCACGCCCTCCTCGTCCCCCGCTGCCGCATCCTCCAGCCACTCCGCGAGTGGACCCCGCAGTTCGATGTCCGCGCGACGATTCCCCTCCCGCAACGGCTTAACGGCGCGGTGGAGCAGCTCAGCCAGAGCCTCATCGGACTCGATGCGATACGTCATGTCCCTGGAGTTCCAGACCGTCCGGACTACGGGCGGACCTTAAACGACTTCCCAATCGGAATGTCAAGCGGCCATGGTGACCGTTGGTGCTGGTTGATACGACGCTCCGTCGCGGATCATTGCCCACAGAACGTTGGCTCGGCGGCGGGCGAGGGACAGCACAGCCTGTTTGTGTCCCTTCCCTTCGGCACGCTTGCGGTCGTAGTACGCGCGTGAGGCAGGGCAGGACCTGATGCTGGCCATGGAGGAGAGGTAGAACGCCCGCAGGAGGCCGCGGTGGTAGCGGCGGGGTCGGCGCATGTTGCCGCTGACGCGGCCGGAGTCACGTGGCACCGGTGACAGGCCGGCAAACGCCGCAAGCCGGTCCGCCGTCCCGAACGCCTCCATCTCACCGCCGGTGGCGGCAATGAAGGTGGCTCCGAGCATGGCGCCCATGCCGGGAAGGCTGCGGATCACTTCCGCGTGCGGGTGGTCGTGAAACCGGGCCTCGATGAGTGCGTCAAGTTCGGCGACCTCCTCTTCGAGGGCTATCACCCCCTTCGCGAGGCGGGCCACCATCGAGGCGGCCAGTCTCTCTCCCGGCAGGGCGGTGTGCTGGGCCTGGGCAGCCTCAACGGCCGCCTGGGCGAGCGTCGCGGCGCCTTTGACCTTGCGGTTCTTCAGCCATGTCTCAATGCGCTTGGCGCCGCTTCGACGGATGGCGGCCGGCGTTTGGTAGCCGGTCAGCAGCAGCACTGGCCCCTTGTTCGTCAGGCTGAGGGCTCGTTCCAAGGCCGGGCAGATTTCAAGGAGTTGTTCCCGAAGCCGGTTGATCTGGCGGGTGCGGTCGTTGACGAGGTCGGTGCGGCGCCTGACCAGGATCTTGAGATCAACGGCTATCTCGTCACCAGGCCGCAAGACGCCGAGGTCCCTGCGCATGCGAGCCTGATCGGCGATGACGAAGGCGTCCTTGGCATCAGTTTTGCCCTGACCGCGATAGGCGGCCGATGCCTGGTGAACGGCGAGGCCGGTGAGGTAGACCATCGGCTGGTCGTGGCCCAGCAGCAGACCGATGAGCAGTGCCGCACCGCCGTGGTTGATGTCGACCGCCCACAGCGCGTCCTCGGAGAGCGCGAGTACGCCGCTGATCAGCTCCAGCAGCGCGGATTCGTCGTTCAGGACCCGTCTGGACAGAAGGCGCTCGCCCTGCGCGTCGATCACCACGCAATGGTGATGTTCCTTGCCGATGTCCACTCCGGCCCAGATCTCGGGCACGGGCACCTCCGCCAGCTCGTCGTCGCAACAGACCCGCAGACGACCTCGCCGACGTTGTCCTACACAGCGATCGAGTCGCGTATCCCAATGAGCGGTCGAGTCGTCGCGGGGCTCCGGGCGGCCAAGTCATTTGAGCCATCTAACGGCGACAAGCTCACAGCCATACCCGGAACCCCTGGGCCCGACGATCTTACGAATGACCGCCTCAAACCCACGCTTGGAAGGTAGGACAAGCTAAGTGCCTGTATCAGAACCTTGTGTCCTGTCGCACTGAGTCTGTCGGATTCTCACTCGTTCTCGTTCGTGTTGTCGGATTCTCATTGTGTCGCGCGCTGAGCGACGACGTTTGCCCCGTACGTGGGGTTTGATCTCATTTCCTGGTCCGGTTCTCGCGGTACCTGTCACGGTCGTTTTCGGCAGGTACGCGGAGCCGGGGGTGGCGATGGATCTGGGTCTGGTCGATGTCGAGTGGGCTGACGGCGAGAGCGGCGGGCTGCGGAAGTCCGTGCTGGAGGCGGTGTGCCGAGTGCGGTTCGAGTCGGTGCTCCCGGTACGGCGGTCACGTCGTACCGCGGGCAGCGGCACTTCACGGGCTGGTACTGGGCGGCGACGACGCAGTCGCTGGTGGGGCTGGCCTCGCAGCCGTTCCGGGTGACATGGCAGGGAGAGAAGCGCCGGATCTCGCATACGCCGGACTACTTCGTCCGGCTGGAGGACGGCTCGGGCCTGGTCGTCGATGTCCGGCCAGGAGACCGGGTCGGCCCGGAGGACGCGGTGAAGTTCTCGGTGACCGAGGCGATGTGCCAGGAGATGGGCTGCTGGTCCTTCGCGCTGGTGCACGAGCCCGATCCGGTGGAGATGGCCAACGTCCGCTGGCTATCGGGCTACCGGCATCCACGCAACCGGGTCAGCGACGTTGCGAAACGGCTCATGGACGGTGCCGAGGCAGTGGGGGACCCGCTGTCCGTCCTGCCGACGCTCTACCACCTGCTGTGGTGCGGTGACCTGCGTCTTGACCTGGCGGTGTCGCTGGGAGACGGCTCCATGATCGGCTGCGCGGTGAGTCATGGCTGAACTGGCGCCACGCGGAGTTCTGCGGGTCGGGGACAGGATCCGGTTCGAGGGCCGGAACCAGCAGGTCATCGGGCTGGAGGGAGTGCCCTTGCGGCTGCTCAGCGACGAGGGCGACACCAGTGTCATGGCTGCCGGCTACGTGATGGCAGCCGCCGATTTCGAGGTGCTGGTCCCGGGCAGCGAACGGAACACCTGGTCAGCCGCCCCTGCCGCTGTTGCACAGCCTGCCGCAGCCCGACCGCTTCCGTGGTCATCACCCTCTCGCCCGCCCACGTCCACCTCTGCCCGCGGCATCAACTCTGGACCCGATCCACGCACGACATCCCGCTCGTCCCTCTACCGGAAGTCATCGAGGCCCAGCGTCGACTCGACCAGCTCGCCCGCCGTCACCGTCAGATCGGACAAGCCCTCGACCTGGCGCGGAAAATCGTCGAAGACTGGTCCGCCTCCGGAATGCCGATCGACCTCGGGAAAGAATGGACCGATCGCCTCGACCGAGTCTCGCTGCCAGCAAGGAGGTCTCGGCTGAGGAGCGCAGTCACCTCACGGCGTTCCCCGAGATCGTGGTGCTGACGCACCTGATCCTCGACCCGCCCACAGCCGCCCTCGACCCGAAAGAAATCTACCTGGCGACGACCGCCGAGCTGAGCCGACGATTCGCACGGATCTACACCACCCTCGGGACCCAGGACCCCCTCTACCGGCGATTCTGTCTCTACCACGACAGGACATCCACTCGGTGAACCCCGTCGTTTGGCCATTGAGATGACG
>NZ_JAERRG010000020.1 GCF_016741935.1 Streptomyces endocoffeicus
CTGGTGATGACGTCGATGAGGTTCCAGTCGGTGTAGGGGGCCAGGGCCTCAGCACATTCGTGGAGGCGGGCGGCGAAGACGGGTGAGGTGTCGAGGAGTTGGGCTCCCATGCCAGTCCACTGCGCTCCCTGGCCGGGGAAGACGAACACCGTCTTGCCCTGGGTGGTGGCGTGCCCGGTGGTGAGGCGGGGGTGGGGTTGTTCGGTGGCGAGGGCGGTGAGAGCGTCCGTGGCCTCACTGCCCTCGGTGTCGGTCATGATGACGGCGCGGTGGTCGTGGAGGGTGCGGGTGGTGGCCAGGGACCAGCCGATGTCCACCGGCCGCGCGGCCACCCCGGATTCCAGTTGGTCCAGGAGGCGTTGGGCCTGAGCCCGTAGGGCTGCCGGGGTCCTGGCGGACAGGGTCCAGGGCACGGCCCCGCCGGTCGCGACGAGTCCGGGGGTGTCCGTACCGTCGTCCGGCTTCGGCGCGGCGTCGGTTTCCGGTACGGGCGCCTGCTCCAGGATGAGGTGGGCGTTGGTGCCGCTGATACCGAAGGAGGAGATCCCGGCGCGGCGGGGGTGTCCGGTCTCCGGCCAGGGCCGGGACTCGGTCAGCAGGGACACCGCGCCCTGGGACCAATCCACCTCCGGCGTCGGCTCGTTGGCGTGCAGGGACCGCGGCAGCGTCCCGTACCGCATCGCCAGCACCATCTTGATCACGCTGGACACACCCGCCGCGGCCAACGTGTGCCCGGTGTTGGACTTCAGCGATCCGAGCCACACCGGCTCGTCCCCCGGGCGTTCCTGTCCGTAGGTGGCCAGGAGCGCCTGGGCCTCGATGGGGTCGCCGAGGGCGGTGCCGGTGCCGTGGGCTTCGACCGCGTCGATGTCGGCGCCCGACAGCCCCGCGTTCGCCAGCGCCTGCCGTATCACCCGCTGCTGGGAAGGGCCGTTGGGCGCGGTGAGGCCGTTGCTCGCCCCGTCCTGGTTCACCGCCGTACCGCGGATCACCGCCAGCACCTCGTGGCCGTTGCGGCGGGCGTCGGACAGCCGCTCCAGCAGCAGTACGCCGACGCCCTCGCTGAAGGTCGTACCGTCCGCGCCCGCGCCGAACGCCTTGCACAGGCCGTCCGGCGCCAGACCGCGCTGGCGCGAGAACTCCACGAACGCCGAGGCCCGCCCCATCACCGTGGCGCCCCCGGTCAGCGCCATCGAGCACTCGCCCTGCCGCAACGCCTGTACGGCCCAGTGCATGGCCACCAGCGAGGAGGAGCACGCCGTGTCCACCGTGACCGCCGGGCCCTCCAGGCCCAGCACATACGCCACCCGGCCGGAGGCGACACTCGTCGCCGAGCCGGTGAGCAGGTAGCCCTCCAGGTCCTCGGGGGCGGGCCCGCTGCGCACGCCGTAGTCCTGGTTGATGACACCGGCGAACACGCCGATGTCCCGGCCTCCCACCGCGGTCGGGTCCATGCCCGCCCGCTCGAACGCCTCCCAGCAGGCTTCCAGGAACAGCCGTTGCTGCGGGTCCATCGCCAGCGCCTCACGTGGCGAGATTCCGAAGAAGTCCGCGTCGAAACCGGCCGCGTCCTCGAGGAACCCGCCGCGCAGCACATAGGAGGTGCCACTGTGGTCCGGGTCCGCGTCGAACAGCGCCTCCAGGTCCCAGCCCCGGTCGCGGGGGAAGTCGATGATGCCGTCGCGCTCGCCCAGCAGCAGGTCCCACAGCCCATCGGGGTCGGTCACCCCGCCCGGCAGCCGGCAGCTCATCGCCACCACGGCGATCGGCTCGTCCGCCGCGGCCCCGGTGCGCACGGTCACTGGGGCCGCCGCGGCGGGCGCCGGACCGCCGCCCAGCTCGGTGTGGAGCAGCTCGGTGAGGAGGACCGGGGTCGGGTGGTCGAAGAGCGACGTCGCGGGCAGCCGCAGCTCGGTCGCCGAGTTGAGCCGGTTGCGCAGCTCGACCGCGGTCAGTGAGTCGAAGCCCATCTCCTTGAACGCCACCGTCGGCTCGATCGCCTCCGGACCGGTGTGGCCGAGGACCACCGCGGCCTCCGCCCGCACCAGGCCGAGCAGGAACTCCCGCTGCCCGGCGGGCGACAGCCCGGCCAGCTGCCCCGACAGGCCACCGGCCGCCGGGACCGCGGCCGCGGCCCGCGCGGTGCGCCGCACCGGCCGTGCCAGCCCGCGCAGCAGCGGGGACACCTCGGCGTCCGGCGCGCGGAGGGCGGTGAGGTCGACTTTCGCGGCCATGAGTGCGGGCAGTCCGGACCGCAGCCCGGTGTCGAACACCCGCAGCGCCTCGGCGTTGTCCATGCCCAGCACCCCCGCGCGCCGGGTGCGGCGTACGTCGGTGGCGTCCATCGTCGCCGTGAGCGTGCTGGTCTCGCTCCACAGCCCCCACGCCAGCGAGGTGGCAGGCTGGTGGCGGGCGTGCCGCCACTGGGCGAAGGCGTCGAGGAAGGCGTTGGCGGCGGCGTAGTTGGCCTGGCCCGCGTTGCCGAGCGTTCCGGCGGCGGAGGAGTAGATGACGAATGCGGCCAGGTCGTGGTTGTCGTGGGTGAGGTCGTGGAGGTGGGTGATCGCGTCGACCTTGGGGCGGAAGACGGTGTCGAGGCGGTCGGGGGTGAGTGCGGTGAGGATGCCGTCGTCCAGGGCTCCGGCGGTGTGGACCACGGCGGTGAGGGGGCGGTCGGCGTCGATGTCGGCGAGGGCGGCGGCGAGTTGGTCGCGGTCGGCGGCGTCGCAGGCGGTGATGTGGACGGTGGCGCCGAGTGCGGTGAGTTCGCCGGTGAGGTCCGTGGCGCCGGGGGCGTCGGGGCCCTGGCGGCTGACGAGGAGCAGATGGCGTGCGCCGTGGTGGGTGATGAGGTGGCGGGCGACGGTGGCGCCGAGGGTTCCGGTGCCGCCGGTGACCAGGACCGTGCCGTCGGGGTCCAGGGCGCGGGGGACGGTGAGCACGATCTTGCCGGTGTGACGGCCCTGGCTCATCCAGCGGAAGGCCGTCGGGGCTTGGGTGACGTCCCAGTGCCGTACGGGCAGCGGCTGGATCGCACCCTGCCGGAACAGCTCCACCAGCTCCGCGAGCAACTCCCGGATGCGGTCCGGCCCCGCGTCGCCTCCCAGGTCGTACGCCTGGTAGCCCACACCGGGATGTGCTTCGGCCACCGCGGCGGGAACGCGGATGTCGTTCTTGCCCATCTCCACGAACCGGCCACCGGTGCCGAGCAGCCCCAGCGAGGCGTCCACAAACTCGCCGGTGAGGGAGTTCAGCACCACGTTCTGCGCGGGGAACGCGGAGGCGAAACCGAGGTCGCGGCTGGACGCCAGGCGCTCCTCCGGCACCCCCAACGCGGTCAGCACATGGTGCTTCGACGGATGGGCGGTGGCGTACACGGTGGCGCCGAAATGCCGCGCCAGCTGGACGGCGGCCATGCCCACACCGCCCGCGGCGGCATGCACCAGCACCGCCTCACCCGGCTGGACGTCGCCCAGGTCCCGCAGCCCGTACAGCGCCGTCAGATAGGCCACTGGCACCCCGGCGGCCGTGGCGTACGACCAGCCCTCGGGGATCGGCGCGACGGTTCGCGCGTCCGCGGTGGCCAACGGGCCGAACGAGCGGGGGAACAGGCCCATCACCCGGTCGCCCACGGTCAGGCCCTCGACACCCGGACCGACCTCGGTCACCACACCGGCACCCTCGCCGCCCAGGCCCTCCTGGCCCGCCACGCCGCCGAGCGCGACGAGCACGTCCCGGAAGTTCTGACCGGCGGCGCGGACCTCGATCCGGACCTGACCGGTGGCCAGGGGCGCGGTGGCCTCGGGGTCCGGCCGCAGCACCAGGTTCTCCAGGCTGCCCTTCTCCGAGACGTCCAGGTACCAGTGTTCGTGCTCGGGTACGGCGAGACCCTGCGGCGACCGCACCAGACGCGGCACCCACAGCAGCCCACGGCGCAGCGCCAACTGCGGTTCACCGGACGCCACCGCGGCGGGCAGCGCCTCCCGCGATACGTCGTCGGCGTCCACCAGGGCGATCCGGCCGGGGTGTTCGGACTGGGCGGAGCGGACCAGGCCCCAGATCGCGGCGGCGGCCGGATCGGCGACCTCGGCGGTGTTGTGCACGGACACCGCGCCGTGGGTGAGCAACACCAGCCGGACGTCGGTGAGTTCGGATCGGTCGACCCACCACCGCACCAGCTCCAGCGCGCGGGTGGCCAGGTTCCGGGCGCGCGCGGGCAGGCCGGTGTCATCGGTGGCCCAGGCCGTGGTGTCGACGACGATGGTCTGGGGCCGGTCCTCGCCCGCGTTGATGTGCGCGATGAGCGCGTCCATGTCGGTGTCCACGTCGGCGTCGCCGTTGGCGTTGGCGTGGGCGTGGGCGTCGTCGAGGGTGGTCCAGGAGACCTCGGCGTCGGCGGTGGCGGGATGCTCGGTCCAGTCCAGCGTGAACAGCGCGTCAGCGGACCGGTCGGCGCCGCTGGAGGCGGCGGCGAGCTGCTCGGGACTGATAGCCCGGAGCACCAGGGAGTCCACTGAGGCGACGGGGGCGCCGGTGCTGTCGAACAGGCTGATGGTGAACGAGTCCGTGCCGGTGGCGCGGGCGCGTACGCGGACGGCGGTGGCTCCCGCCGCCAGCAGCCGCACATCGTTCCATACGAAGGGAAGTGGCGTCTGGCCAGGGGTCGGGGGCACACAGAAGTTGCTCGCGTGCAATGCGGCGTCCAGCAGCGCCGGGTGGATGCCGAACCGGCCGGCCACCTCTGACTGCTCCTCCGGCAGCGCGGCCTCCGCGAACACCTCGCCGTCGCGCTTCCACACCGCCTTCAGACCGCGGAACGCGGGTCCGTACTCGTACCCAGCCTGGGCGAGGTTGTCGTAGAAGTCGTCCAGAGCGACCGGCTCGACACCGGGCGGCGGCCACTCGGCGGTGCCGTCCTCCGTGCCGTCCCGCATCCCGTCCTCGGCCGAGCCGTCCGGCTGCGTGGCGAGTGTGCCCGAGGCGTGCTCAAGCCATTCCTGGGCCTCGGCCGCGCGGGAGTAGATCCGCACGCTTCGGCGCCCGTCCTCCGAGCCGCCGACCAGCACCTGGACCTGGAGCGCGCCGTCTTCGGGCAGCGTCATCGGCTGGCCGATGACCAGCTCTTCCAGGGTGGGGGTGTCGGTCTCGTCTCCGGCGCGGATGGCGAGTTCGGCCATCGCGGTGCCGGGCAACAGCACCGTTCCGGACACGGCGTGGTCGGCCAGCCAGGGGTGGGTGGCCAGCGACAACTGCCCGGTGAGCATCACACCGCCGGTGTCGGGCACGCTCACCACGGCCCCGGTCAATGGGTGGCCGGTGTCCTGAAGACCCACGGCACTCACATCGCCCGTGCTGGTGTTTCGGGTGAGCCAGTAGTGGTGGTGTTGGAAGGGGTAGGTGGGGAGGGGTGTGGGGTGGGGGTTGGTGGTGGTGTAGAGGGTGGTCCAGTTGGGGGTGTGGCCGTGGGTGGTGAGGTGGGCGAGGTGGGTGAGGAATCGGGTGGGGGTGTCGTCGTCGCGGCGGAGGGTGCCGGTGATGGTGGTGTGGGGTGTGTTGGTGGTTTCGAGGGTTTCTTGGATGGCGGTGGTGAGGACGGGGTGGGGGCTTACTTCGATGAAGGTGCGGTAGCCGTCGTTGGCGAGGGTGTGGATGGTGTGCTCGAACTGCACGGTTTGGCGGAGGTTGCGGTACCAGTAGTCGCTGTCGAGGGTGTCGGGTTCGACCCACTGGCCGTCGACCGTGGAGAGCCAGGGGATGGCGCCCGGTTGGGTGGTGACGTCGTGGAGTACGTGGTGTAGCTGGTCTTTGATGGTGTCGACGTGTCCGGTGTGGGAGGCGTAGTCGACGGGGATGATGCGGGCCCTGATGTCCTGGTTGGTGTAGTGGGTGTGCAGCTGGTGGAGGGCGTCGGTGTCGCCTGCGATGACGGTGGCGTTGGGGCCGTTGTGGGCGGCGACCCAGAGTTTGCCCTGCCAGTTGGTGAGGTCGATGGTGTCGGCGGGGGCGGCGAGGGACATCATGCCGCCGTGTCCGGCGAGGTGGTGGGCGATGGTCTGGCTGCGGAGGGTGACGATTTTGGCTGCGGTGGGGAGGGTGAGGTGTCCGGCGACGCAGGCGGCGGCGATTTCGCCTTGGGAGTGGCCGATGACGGCGTCGGGGTGGATGCCTACGGATTGCCAGAGGGCGGCGAGGGAGACGACGACGGCGAACGTGGCGGGCTGGACGACATCGACGCGCTCAAGGCTCGGCGCGCCGGGTGCACCGGTGATGACGTCGATGAGTGACCAGTCGGTGTACGGGGCCAGGGCTTCGGCGCATTCGTGGAGGCGTTCGGCGAAGACAGGGGAGGTCTGGATGAGTTGGGCTCCCATCCCCACCCACTGGGCTCCCTGGCCGGGGAAGACGAACACGGTCTTGCCGTCGGTCCCGGTCTGCCCGGTGACCAGGTGCGGGTCGGGCCGTCCCTCCGCCAGGGCGCGGGCGGTTGCCATGCCCTCGTCGGTGTTCGTGGCGAGGATGACCGCGCGGTGTTCCAGGGCGGCGCGGGTGGTGGCCAGTGACCAGCCCACGTCCACCGCACGCGGGGCGTCCCCCGCCTCCAGATGGCTGACCAGTCGCTCTGCCTGAGCCCGCAGCGCCGCCGGGGTCTTCCCTGACAGCACCCACGGCACCACCCCGCCCGTGGCCACCAGCCCAGGCGCACCCGCGCCATCCGACTCCGCCTCAGCCACGGCAACTTCCGGCGCCTGCTCCAGGACCACATGCGCGTTCGTCCCACTGACGCCGAACGACGAGATCCCCGCACGACGCGGACGCCCCGTCTCGGGCCACGCCCGCGCCTCGCTCAGCAGCGACACCGCACCCGAAGCCCAGTCCACCTTGCTCGTGGGCTCGTCGGCATACAGCGTCTTCGGCAGCGTGTTGTGCCGCATCGCCAGCACCATCTTGATCACACCGGCCACGCCCGCCGCCGCCTGCGCATGCCCGATGTTCGACTTCAACGAACCGAGCCAGAGCGGCTGATCCTCCGACCGTTCCTGTCCGTAGGTGGCCAACAGGGCCTGAGCCTCGATCGGGTCGCCAAGACTCGTACCGGTGCCGTGTGCCTCCACCGCGTCCACATCGGCCACCGCCAGCCCGGCGTTCGCCAGGGCCTGCCGGATCACCCGTTCCTGGGACGGGCCGTTGGGTGCGGTGAGGCCGTTGCTCGCGCCGTCCTGGTTGACGGCGGTGCCACGTACGACGGCGAGCACCTGGTGCCCGTTGCGACGAGCGTCGGACAGCCGCTCCAGCAGTACCAGACCCACACCCTCGGACCAGTTGGTGCCATCGGCCCCCTCCGCGAAGGACTTGCAACGGCCGTCGGGGGCGAGGCCACGCTGGCGGGAGAACTCGATGAACGACGTCGGCCTGCTCATCACCGCGACACCCCCGGCGAGCGCCAACGAGCATTCGCCCGTACGCACCGCCTGAACCGCCAGGTGCAGCGCCACCAGCGAGGACGAGCACGCCGTGTCCACGGTCACCGCGGGCCCGGTCAGGCCCAGTGCGTAGGCCACGCGTCCGGACACGACGCTCCCTGCGCTGCCCACGCCGAGATGGCCTTCCAGGCCCTCCGCCGCGGTCCCGGCGTCGGACCCGTAGTCGTGGTACATCACTCCGCTGAACACGCCGACGTCGGTGCCGTGCAGCGACGTCGGGTCGATTCCGGCGTTCTCGAAGGTCTCCCACGCCGTCTCCAGCAGCAGCCGCTGCTGGGGGTCCATGGCCAACGCCTCACGGGGTGAGATGCCGAAGAAGGCGGCGTCGAATCCGCCCGCGTCGCTGAGGAAACCGCCCTCGCGCACGTAGGACGTGCCCACGGCGTCCGGATCGGAGTCGAACAGCCCGGCCAGGTCCCAGCCCCGGTCCTCCGGGAACCCGGCGATCGCGTCCCGGCCGTCGGCCACCAGCCGCCACAGGTCCTCGGGCGTCCTGACCTCGCCCGGGAGGTGGCAGCCCATCGCGACGATCGCCACCGGCTCGTCGGACACCCCGCGCGCCCGCACCGGCGCCTGCTCTCGCTCGCTCCGCCTCCCGGTGATCTCCCGCACCAGATGCCGCGCCAGCGCGGCGGGGGTCGGGTGGTCGAAGACCACCGTGGCGGCGAGCCGTGCCCCGGTGGCCGCGTTCAGCCGGTTCCTCAGCGCGACGGCGGTCAGGGAGGTGAAGCCGAACGCGCTGAACGCCTGGTCGGCCTCGATCGCGTCGGCCGAGGCCAACCCCAGTGCCGCCGCGGCGTGTTCGCGCGCCAGCGCCAGCGCCGTGCGCTGTCGGCCGGACTCGCTCTCGGCTTCCAGCCGCCGCCGGAACTCCGCGGCGGCGGGCTCGTCCGACGTCGGTACGGCGGACGGCGCGTCCACCAGGTGGCGCAGCACGGCGGGCACCGGCTCGCCGCCCGGCAGCCCCGTGGTGCTCGGCCTCAGCAGCACCAGCGGGCCCTGGCCGGCCGTCAGCGCCGCGTCGAAGAGGGCCAACGCCTCGGGCAGGGGGACGGCACCGGCCACCGGCGCCGTGCCGTGCTCGCCCGGCAGCGGGCCCCATGCCAGGGCCAGCCCGCCCAGGCCCAGCGCCCGGCGCCGCCGCACCAGGGCCTCGCCGAACTGGGCGGCGGCCGCCCGCTCCGGGCGGCCCGGCGAGCCCAGCACTCCCGCGGCGGAGGTGACGACGACGAACAGGGCCGGGTCGGCCCGCCGGGTCCGCTCCTCCAGGTGCGTCATGCCACGCAGCGACGCGTCGAGCGACCGCTCCGGGCCCGGCTCCTCGATGTGCACCGCGGCGGTCACCGGCCGGTCCTGTGCGTCCAGCAGCGCGTCCAGTGCCGGTCGTTCGGCCGGATCGCACACGGCCATCGAGACCTCGGCCCCGTCCTGCCCCAACTCGGTCCGCAGCGCGGCCGCCGCGTCCTCCGGCAGGCCGTTCGCGCTGAGCAGCAGCAGGTGGCGGGCGCCGTACGCGGTCACCAGGTGGCGGGCCAGCGCGGTGCCGCGGGCGGTGTCGCCACCGGTGATCACGACCAGTCCGTCCGGGTCGAGGGCCGGGGCGGGGCCCGGCTCCGGGGGGACCGAGATCCGGGTCAGGCGCGGCACCAGCAGTACGCCGGTACGGATCGCCGCCTGGTCGTGCCCGTCCTCGACGGCACGCCGCAGTGCGGCCTCCCGGCCGTCCTCCCTGCCCCTGCCGACGTCTGCGGACACGTTCATGTCGACGTCTGTGGACACGTCCCTGTCCCCGTCCGCGGACACATCCAAGTCCCCGGACACGTCCACCAGCGTCAGACGGCCGGGGTACGCGGCCTGCAACGACCGCACCACACCCCACAGCGCCGCCGCCAGGGGCTCCGGTGCGGCCTCCTCGGCGCCGGTGGCGACCGCGCCCGTCGTGGCCACCACGAACCTCGTCCCGGTCAGCCGGTCGTCGGCCAGCCACGTGCCCAGTCGGGCCGCCAGCTCCCCGGTGGGGTCCTGCCCCTCGTCCCGCATGTCCCACATGCCCCGCACCGAGGGTGCCACCACGACCACATCCGGGCTCGGGCAGCCGTCCGCCACCTCAGTGCCGTCCGCCACCACAGCGCTGTCCACCACCCGTACGTCGACCCCAACGCCCCGCAGCCCCTCCGCGAGGCCGAGCGCGTCGGCGTCCGTCAGCGCCCAAGTGCCGTTCCCCGCCGGGGCGTCCGGCAGCGCCGCCTGCGGCACCCAGTCCAGCCGCAGCAGGGAGTCGTACTGTCCGTCCCCGGCGGCCCGCAGCCGTGCGGGCAGCTCCAGCAGCACGTGCCGGGTGATCTTCCCCGAGGCGGTGCGCGGCACCCGCGCGATCTCGTAGATCTCCTCCGGCACCTTGAAGTACGACAGCCGCTCGCGGCACATGGCCAGCAGCGCCGACGGATCGAAGCCGTCCGGGCCCGGCACCACGAAGGCCACCGGCACCTCGCCGAGCACCGCGTGCGGCTTGCCCACCACGGCCACGTCCGCCACCCCGGGCACGGTGCGCAGCACGGCCTCGACCTCGCCCGGGTGGATGTTCTCCCCGGCGCGGATGATGAGCTCCTTGATCCGGCCCGTCACCGTGCAGAATCCGGCCTTGTCGCGGCGGCCGAGGTCCCCGGTGCGGTACCAGCCGTCGCGCAGCGCCGCGGCCGTCGCCTCCGGCTGGTTGTGGTATCCGGCCATGATGTTCGGCCCGGACACCCAGAACTCGCCCTCCTGCCCGGCCGGAACGTCCACACCCGTGTCGGGGTCCACCAGTCGCACCGTCAGCCCCGGCACCGGCAGCCCGCACGAGCCCTCGACCCGCTGGCCGGTGGGCCAGTTCACCGCGATCGAGCCACACGTCTCGGTGCTGCCGTACGCGTCGACGAGCGGCACCCCGAAGGTGGACTCGAACGACCTGACCAGGTCCGCCGTGGCCACCGCCCCGCCCACGAGGGCGATCCGCAGCTGGGGTGCGGCGAAGTCACGCTCCCGCGCCGCCTCGATCAGGTGGTGGTAGAGCGTCGGCACTCCGGCGACGAAGGTCGAACGGTCCTCGCGCAGCGCCTCCAGCACATCGGGCGTCGACACCCCGTCCACGATCCGGGTGCTGGCCCCGACGGCGGTCGCCGCCAGCAGACATACGATGTGCGAAAGGCTGTGGAAGAGGGGGAGCGGCCACAGCACGCGGTCCTCGGCGGTCAGCCCCGTCACGGGTACGTAGCAGGCGGCCAGGGACCACAGGCAGTTCCGCTGTGTGGACAGCACGCCCTTCGGCAGGCCGGTGGTGCCCGAGGTGTAGAGCATCCACGCGATCTCGTCCAGGCCCAGGTCATCGCGGGCCGCCAGCTCAGGCTCCGTGTCCGGCAGCGGCTCGAACGCGACGAAACCCTTCGGCAGCGGGCTGTCCCCGCTGACCACCACCCTCAGCTCCGGGAACTGTTCCCGCAGCCGGTCGAACTGGTCGGCGTGGGCGATGTCGGTGAGCACCAGCCGGGCGCCGCTGTCGGCCAGCAGATACGAGAGCTCCGCATCGGTCGAACGCGGGTTGACCGGCACCGTGATGGCGTTCGCGCGCAGGACGCCGAAGTAGCTCTCCAGCATCTCGACGCGGTTGCCCAGACAGATCATCGCGCGGTCGCCGGGGTGCAGCCGCAGCCCGGCGAGATGACCGGCCAGCCGACGGGTACGGCGCTCGAGTTCGGCATGGCTGACCGTACGGTGGCCGTCGGAACAGGCCGGCTTGTCACCGAAGCGATCCGCGTTGGCCTGGAGCAGTTCCGGCACCGGCCGGATCAGGTCAGTCCGTAGCATGCCGCCACACCTCTCGGTTCGAAGCAGGGCGCGCGGGAGCAGCGACCGACCCGCGCGGGATCGCCCCGTGCGCGGGACAGCCGCGCTCCGGTTGCGCGGCCTGAGGGAAAGAAGGCCCGGGAGAGAAAGCTCCAACGAGCTCGAAGAAGCTCGCCGCTGTTGTTGAAATTCTTGTTCCGGCAGCGAGCGGGCCGTCCCCTAAACATCCCCCTCATTCCCCCTGACCGCGGTGGTGGCAGCGGCAGTCAGGAGGAATGAGGGGGGATGGCCGGCGGAGGCTCTACAAACATGTAGATTCTGTTTTCTCCCCACAATGGAGGTATTACTGAGAAGGAGATGCAGATGACGCTGTGGGACCGCCTCAGGGACTCGGTCCAGACGATGCAGGCGCAGCTCACGGCGAAGAAGCACGAGTTGCAGAGCGGGGCGTTCCGGGACGCCAGCATGGCCATGTGCGCCTTGGTGACGGCGGCGGACGGCACGATCGACCCGTCCGAGCGGCAGCGCGTCGCCCAGCTCATCGCCACCAACGACGTGCTCCAGAACTTCCCCCCGGACGATCTGCACCGCCGCTTCGAGGACCACCTCGACGAGCTCATCAGGGACTTCGCCCTCGGCAGGGCGAGCGCCATGCGGGAGATCGGCAAGGCGAAGAGAAGGCCCGCCGAGGCGCGGGCCGTCATCCAGATCGGCATCGTCATCGGCTGCGCCGACGGCTACTTCGACGAGAGCGAACGGGATGTCGTCCGCGAGGCGTGCTCGGCCCTGGACATCCCCCCGACCGAGTTCGACCTCCACCGTCCCCTCCGCGTCCCCCGCCCGTACCGGGCCCCGGACGAGCTCCCGCGGGCGGCGGGCGAGCGGGTGTCCGGGCGGGCGGACTCCGGTACGGGGCGGGCGATACGCCCCGGGGCCGCCGTGCCCGGCGACGACCTCCAGGTCTTCCTCAAGGCGCTGACCAGCGGAACCCGTCAGAAGCTCTTCGCGCACTTCGCCGACGGGGAGGAACTGACCGTCGGGGAGGTCGCCGAGCGCGCCGGGCTCGGTCCGTCGACCACCTCCGAGCACCTCGCGGTCCTCCGGCGCGGTGGCCTGCTCCAGTCGACGCGCAGCGGCAAACTGGTCCGCTACCGCGCCGACAGGGAAGGCATCGCCGAGCTGCTCGGCCAGCTCCATTCCTACCTCCTCGCCCCCTCCGAACCGCAGGACCCCCCTCCCGCCCACGGCTAGGGCTCTAGGGAGTGTCCGGCGGATCTTGGCGGCTGCGGCGCTGCTCCCCTCCCCGCCCCTTCCCGGCACCTGACGATATGCGGCTCCGCCGCGTGGGGGGCTCCGCCCCGGACCCCGGGGTTCCAGGGGCGAAGCCCCTGGTAACGGGAAGGGGCGGGGAGGGGAAAGATCCGCCGGACACCCCGTAGCGCCGTGACCGCACGGGTTCGCCGGATCGGGCCTCACCGTGGCTCCGGCGCGGCAGTAGAGTGCGACGGTGACCTCTCCGCCGGAAAACCCGCCGTCACTCGTCAGCGAAGACGACCGCGACACGGCCGTGCGGCGCCTTCAGGACGCGTACGCCGAAGGGCACATCTCGCACGAGGAGATGGACCAGCGCCTCCATACGGTGCTCACCGCCACGACCCACGACGAGCTCGTGTCGGCGCTGGCCTCGCTCCCGGCCGGGCCCCCGGACACCACGTCCACGATCGCCGCCCACAGCGGACGGATCCGGCGGCGCGGCCCATGGCGGGTGCCACGGACCCTCAAGGTCGAGTCGGCGTTCGGCAGGGTGCACCTGGATCTGTCCCGGGCGGTCATCGAGCATCCGGTCGTCGACATCGAGCTGCGACTGGGCACCGGCAGGGCCAGGATCACGGTGCCGCGCGACGCGATCGTCGACGTCGAGGGCCTGCACACCGGGTGGAAGGACCTGCGCTACAAGCCCCGGCCGTCGCTGCCCGGAGGCCCAGGCGGCCTGGGTGGCCCCGGCGGCCTGGGCGGCCCGAAGATCCGGATCTCCGGGGCCGTGGGGTTCGGACGCTTGAAGATCCGCCACGCGCGGCGTTGAGGCCCGTTCGGCGCCAGGGCCACCTGCCCGGCACCTCTCTGGCTCCTCCGACTCTTGACTTTCCTATCGGGAAAGTAGGACGCTTACTTTCCCGATAGGAAAGTGAGGTCTCGGCATGGAGAACATCGCTCCCGAGCAGGCCCGCACCGCCCTCGACGCGGCCGACCGTGCCCGGCGCCAGGTGGCCGAGGAAGTCGGCCTGCCCCGCGGTTACTGGTGGGCCATGGCGGCCGGCTGGCTCCTGCTGGGCGTGCTCGGCAACGTGCTGCCGCCCTGGCCGGCCGGGGTCGCGACCGTGGGCTTCGGCGTGGGGCACGGGGTGCTCGCGGCACGCCTGCTCGACGGACGCCGACGCACGGATCGGCTGCGGGTGAGCGCGGCGGTCGCCGGTCGCCGCATCCCCCTGGTCGTGGTCGGCATGCTGTTCGGGCTCATCGGGGTCACCGTCCTGGTGGCGCTCGCGCTCGACGCCGACGGCGCCGGCCATGCCGGCATCTGGGCGGCGGTGCTGACCGCGGCCGTCGTCGGGTTCGGCGGACCGGACATCCTGCGCGTTCTGCGTCGGTGGGCGCGGGCGTGACCAAGGCGCTATTCGACGAGCTGATCCATCCCAGCACCCGGCTGTCGCTGGTGGCGACTCTGGCGGCCGCAGACTGGGCGGAGTTCGCCTTCCTCAAGGACCGGCTCCAACTGTCCGACTCGGCGCTCTCCAAGCAGCTCACGACACTCGAAGAAGCCGGGTACGTCGCCACGGAGCGCCGGCTCAGCGGCAGCCGCCGGAAGGTGCGCGCCCGGCTCACCAGCACCGGCCGGGATGCCTTCAACGGCCATATCGAGGCACTGCGGGCCATCGTCGCCGACGCCGCGGCACCGGCCCAAGAGCCTCCGGTGTGAGGCCGACCCCGGCGCTCAGCCGACGTGGACGTGAGGGCGCCGGGCACGGTCGGGCTCGGCCTCGCGGAGCACTTCCCTGGTGACGGGTGCGACCTCCCCCTGGCCGAACAGGAAGAACCGCAGGAACTGCGCGAAGGGGCTGCCCTCGGTCCACTCGAAGTAGATGTGCGGCCGCTGCCCGGTGGCGTCCCGTATGTGGAGCAGCAGGGCGGCCAGCGAGTTGGGGATGCTGGAGCCGTCGAGGGTGAGCACCCGGTACCGGCCGTGCAGCTCCTCGCCGCGCACCCGTACCGCCGTCTCGAAGTTGGACGGGTCGCGCACGCTGACCTCGACGAAGATGAGGTCCTCTTCGGTCGGGATGTCATTGTCGGTCCGGATCTGGTGGATCTTGTCGCGGTATTCGGCCGGGTCGCGGTTGTCCGGCTCGTTGGCGATGAACCGTATGCGGCGGGTGGCGGCATCGCGGACGAACCGCTCCGCCGTGGCGTCCAGCTCCATGTCCGTCACGCGCAGTTCGAAGGCGCGGGCGAGCCGGGAGAGCAGCGACACCAGGATGATGCCCGCGATGAAGCACGCGCCGATCTTCACACCGTCGGGGCGTTCCACCACGTTCACCGCCGTGGTGTAGACGAAGACCACGGAGATCACGCCGAAGCCGATGGTCCAGCCCCGCTGCCGGGCGCGGCGGGCGGCGATGGTGACCGCGACGGCGGCGGAGGTCATCAGGACCAGCACCCCGGTGGCGTAGGCACCGCCCTGGGCGTCCACGTCGGCGTCGAAGAGCCAGGTGACCAGGAAGCCGATCAGGGTGAAGACCAGCACCATGGGGCGCACCGCGCGGGCCCAGTGCGGGGCCATGCCGTAGCGGGGCAGGTAGCGCGGCATCAGGTTGAGCAGTCCGGCCATCGCCGAGGCGCCCGCGAACCACAGGATGCCGATGGTCGCGGCATCGTAGACGCTGCCGAAGACGGACCCCAGATAGTGGTGGGCGAGATACGCCAGGGCTCGTCCATTGGCCTCGCCGCCCGCCTTGAACTCGTCCTGCGGGATGAGCACGGTGGTGATGAAGCTCGTGGTGATCAGGAAGACGCTCATGATCACAGCGGCGGTGGTGAGCAGCTTCCTGGTGTCCCGGATCCGCCCGGTGGGACGCTCCTCGGTGTCGCCGGGGCCGCCGTCCACATGGGGCATGACGGCCACACCGGTCTCGAATCCGGACAGGCCCAGTGCGAGTTTGGGGAACACCACCAGCGCCACACCGACCATGACCAGCGGGTTACCGTGCTCGGCGGTCAGCGCCCGCGACCAGTCGGTGACCACGTGGGACGCGGTCGCCACATGCCACAGCCCGACGATCACGACGACCGCGTTCAGCGCCAGGTAGCCGCCCACGAGCACCACCGCCACCCCGATGGCCTCCATGAAGCCCTTGAGGAAGACGGCGCCGAGCAGGGCGATCAGCCCCAGCGTGATGACCACCTCATGACCGTGCAGAACGCTGGTGAAGTGCGGATTCTCCACCAGGTGGGTGGAGGCGTCGGCGGCCGAGAGGGTGATGGTGATCAGGAAGTCGGTGGCCGCGAACCCCAGCAGCGCCAGCACGAAGAGCTTGCCCTTCCAGAACGACAGCAGCCGCTCCAGCATCGCGATCGACCCCTCGCCATGCGGGCTCTCCTTGGCCACCCGCCGGTACACCGGCAGCGCCCCGGCCAGGGTCACGGCCACCAGCACGATGGTGGCGACGGGGGACAGCAGCCCGGCGGCGAGGGCGGCGATGCCGGGCTGGTAGCCGAGTGTGGAGAAGTAGTCCACGCCGGTGAGGCACATCACCCGCCACCACCGCTGTCCCTTGTGCCCCTCCGGGGGCTGGGCATGCGGCCCCGGCTGCTGCTTGGCCATATCGGACAGGCCCTCCAGCAGCCAGTTCCGCAGCCGACCCCCCTTACGGGCCTCCTCCTGGCGGGGTTCCACATCGGTGGAGGTGGCCATCGCGTACTCCTGGATCACATAGCGCTTACCGATCATGCCATCCACGGACGAACGGCCGAATCAGGGTAAGCGGGACCTTCGCGGGGCCTCGCAGTGGCATGTCCATCACGGCGGCCTTGACATGCTCATCTGCGCACAACTGGACGCATGACGACCACCTTACGGACGTATGATCCCTGCTCACAGGCGCCCTCCAGGCCCTGTGCGGTGGAGGTTAACCCCTGGTGACCGGCCTGAGAGACCTGCGCAATGAGCGGTTCGTAAGGTCACGAAAGGTTGGACTGGGCCGAGCACAGGACAAGGAGGCGCCCGTGGTCGCGTCGGGCTCCCGGAGTGAGGACACGACGAACACGACGAAGGTGCGGACGGTCTGCTCGTACTGCGGTGTGGGATGCGGCATGGTCCTCGATGTCGGCAGGGGGCCGGACGGGCGCCGTACGGTCCTGAAGGCTTCCGGGGACAAGGAGCACCCCGCGAACTTCGGCCGGCTGTGCGCCAAGGGCGCCACCACGGCCGATATGCTCGCCGCCCCCGGGCGGCTGACCACGGCGCTCCGGCGTCCGCACCGTGCGGAAGAACCGGTGCCGGCGTCCAGGGACGAGGCGATCGCCGAGACGGCGCGCCGGCTGCGGGCGATCGTGGACGAGCACGGGCCGGACGCGGTCGCCCTCTACGTGTCCGGGCAGCTGGGCCTGGAGGCGCAGTACCTCGCGAACAAGCTGGCCAAGGGGTTCCTCCGGACCAACCAGATCGAGTCGAACTCCCGGCTGTGCATGGCCAGTGCCGGCACCGGCTACAAGCTCTCGCTGGGCGCGGACGGGCCGCCGGGCTCGTATCAGGACTTCGACCGGGCCGATGTCTTCTTCGTCATCGGATCCAACATGGCCGACTGCCATCCCATCCTCTTCCTGCGGATGATGGACTGGGTGAAGTCGGCCGGTGCCAAGCTGATCGTCGTCGATCCGCGCCGGACCGCCACCGCGGCCAAGGCCGACCTGTTCCTGCAGATCGAGCCGGGTACGGATCTGGCACTGCTCAATGGGCTGCTGCACCTGCTGCATGCGAATGGCCACACCGACGCCGAGTTCATCGCCGCGCACACCGAGGGCTGGGAGGCGCTCCCGGAGTTCCTCGCCGACTACCCGCCCGCCACCGTCGCCGAGATCACCGGCATCCCGGAAGACGACATCCGCGAGGCCGCCCGGCTGATCGGCGAGGCGGGCGAGTGGATGAGCTGCTGGACGATGGGTCTCAACCAGTCCACGCACGGCACCTGGAACACCAACGCGCTCGTCAACCTCCATCTCGCCACGGGCGCGATCTGCCGCCCGGGCAGCGGACCCTTCTCCCTGACCGGACAGCCCAACGCCATGGGCGGCCGGGAGATGGGCTACATGGGGCCGGGACTCCCCGGGCAGCGGTCGGTGCTCGCCGACGCCGACCGGGCCTTCGTCGAGAACCTGTGGGAGCTGCCGCCGGACACGATCCGCGCGGACGGCGTCGGCAAGGGCACCGTCGAGATGTTCCAGAAGATGGCCGACGGGGACATCAAGGCGTGCTGGATCATCTGCACCAACCCGGTCGCCTCCGTCGCGAACCGCAAGACGGTCATCGAGGGCCTGGAGGCCGCCGAATTCGTGGTCACGCAGGACGTGTTCGCCGAGACGGAGACGAACGCGTACGCCGATGTCGTGCTGCCCGGCGCGCTGTGGACCGAGACCGAGGGCGTCCTGATCAACAGTGAGCGCAACCTCACCCTCGCCCGGCCGGCCGCCGAGCCGCCCGGCGAGGCGATGGCGGACTGGCGCGTCATCGCGGCCGTGGCGCGTGCCATGGGCTTTGAGAGCGGGTTCGCGTACGACAGTGCGGAGGAGGTCTTCGAGGAGATCAAGCGCGCCTACAACCCGTCGACCGGCTGGGACCTGCGCGGTGTGAGCTACGAGCGGCTGCGATCCACCCCGGTGCAGTGGCCCGCCGCGAGCGCCGAGGGATCCGACCGCAATCCGATCCGGTACGTCGGTGAGGACGGCGCACCGCGCTTCCCGACCGCGAGCGGCCGTGCGGTCTTCTACCCCCGCCCGCACATACCGGCCGCGGAGCTGCCCGACGACGACTACCCGTACACACTCAACACCGGCCGCCTGCAGCATCAGTGGCACACCCTGACGAAGACGGCCAAGGTGTCCAGGCTGAACAAGCTCAACCCCGGTCCCTTCGTGGAGGTGCACCCGCGGGACGCGGCCGAGCTGGGCGTCGCCGAGGGGGATTCGGTGGAGGTCGCCTCGCGGCGCGGCCGGGCCGTGCTGCCCGCGGTCGTCACCGAACGGGTGCGGCCGGGCTGCTGTTTCGCGCCGTTCCACTGGAACGACCTGTTCGGGGAGTACCTCAGTGTGAACGCGGTGACCAGCGACGCCGTCGATCCGCTGTCGTTCCAGCCCGAGTTCAAGGTGTGCGCGGTGTCGCTGACCAAGGTGGCCACCCCGGTGACGGTGCGGGCTCCGGCGCCGGCGGACGCACAGTCCACGGCCACGGCGGCCACGGCCTCGGCGTCCACGGCGGCCACGGCCACGCCGTCCACGGCGGCCACCATGGCCGTGTCGTCCACCGCGGGCACGGCGGTCCCCCCATCGCCCGCGGTCCTTCCCACAGCCTCCGCTCCCGTCCTGTTCGGGCTGGAACCCGCCCCGCCGCCGGTCCTCACCGAACACGAACGCCGGTACCTGACCGGCTTCCTCGCCGGCATCCCGGCCGGCACCCCCGGCGTGCCGGTGCTGCCCGCGGACGCCCCGTTCAGCCCGTCGCACGCCCTGTGGGTGAACGGTGTGCTGGCCGGGATGTACTCCAGGGCCGAGGCGACGCGTCCCACCGCGCACGACATCGGCGACTCCCCGCGGTCGTCCGCCCCGCCCGCGGACGCGGCGCGCCGCCACGTCGTGATCCTCTGGGCGTCCCAGACCGGGAACGCCGAGGAGTTCGCGGCCGCCACGGTCGAGCGGCTCACCGCGCACGGCCACGCCGCCTCCCGCGTGTCCATGGACGAGGCCGACCCCGCCGCGCTGCCGTCCGACGCCGACCTGCTGCTGATCACGAGCACCTTCGGCGACGGGGACGCACCGGACAACGGCGCCCGCTTCTGGGCCGCCCTCACCGCGCCCGACACCCCGCGCCTGCCGGACCGGCGCTACTCCGTCCTGGCCTTCGGCGACTCCTCCTACGGCGACTTCTGCGGCCATGGCCGCCGCCTCGACCGGCGGATGGAAGAACTGGGCGCGATGCGGCTTGCCCCGCGCACCGACTGCGAACCGGACTACGAGACCGAGGCCGGGGCCTGGCTCGACCAGGTACTCATCGCGCTGAGGAGCGCGGAGCAACCGGCCCCCACCCCGGCCCCCACCCGGGCCCCCGATCCGGCCCCCGATCCGGCCCCCGCGGCCGGGACGGCTCCCCGATCGAGCCGTCCCGCTCCCGCCACCGCCCGGCTGACCGGCAACCGGCGCTTGAGCCTGCCGGGTGCGGGCAAGGAGGTCCGCCGCTTCACCTTCGACACCCGCGACAGCGAGACCGCACTGGGCTACGAAGCCGGTGACGCCCTGGCGGTGCTACCGCTCAACTGGCCCGAACTCGTGACGGAGTGGCTGGCCGCCACCGGCCTCGACGCGAACGCCACCGTTCAGGTCGGACACGTGGGAGAGATGCCCTTCGCCGAGGCCCTGTCGCGCCACCTCGACATCACCCGCATCACTCCCGGCCTGCTGCGCTTCGTCGCCGATCGCACCCGCGACCCCCGCGATCTGCGGAAGCTCCTGCGCCCGGACAACAAGGGAGAGCTGGCGAAGTGGTCCTGGGGACGGCAGGCCGTGGACGTGCTGGCCGAGTTCGGCATCCGGGCCGGGGCGCAGGAGTGGACCGATCTGCTGGGGCGCCTGCGGCACCGCCTGTACTCCATATCGTCCAGCCCGCTGACCGACCCTCACCTGGTGTCGCTGACGGTCTCCGTCGTCCGTTACGAGAACCTGGGCGGCCGTCCGCGCCAGGGCGTCTGCTCCCCGTTCCTCGCCGACGCCGAGCCGGGCACCCCGGTGCCGGTCCGGGTCCAGCGCGCGCCGCACTTCCGCCCGCCCGCCGACCCCGACACGCCGACGGTGATGGTCGGCCCCGGCACCGGCATCGCGCCCTTCATCGGCTTCCTGGAGGAACGCCGGGCCCGCGGCCACCGCGCCCCGAACTGGCTGTTCTTCGGGGAACAGCACCGCGCGACCGACTTCTACTACGAGGAGGAGCTGACCGCGTTCCTCGCCGAGGGCGTCCTCACCCGCCTGGACACCGCGTTCTCCCGTGACGAGCGCGCCAAGAAATACGTCCAGGACCGCATGCGCGAGCACGGCCCCCTGCTGTGGTCCTGGCTCCAGGACGGCGCCCACTTCTACGTCTGCGGCGACGCTTCCCGCATGGCCAAGGACGTCGACCGGGCACTGCGGGACATCGCCACCGTCCACGGCGGCCTGGACGAGGCCGAGGCGGCGGCGTACGTCAAGCAGCTCGCCACCGAAAAACGCTATCTGCGCGACGTCTATTGACCGCCGCGTTCCATCAGGCGCCGACGGCTTCCAGCAGGAGGTGGAGGTCGTGGGCGGCCTCGGCGGTGGACAGGGCGGTGGCGGCGAGGACCATGGCTGTCGCGGCGGCGAGGACGGGGTGGCGGCCGAAGGGGGGAGCGAGGAGGGCGGCGACGCGGCGGGGCACGGGTCCGGCGGCGGCGAGTGGGGTGCGGCGGCCGAGGATGGCCAGGGCGGCACCCGGGGTGCGGCCGGGGGCCTGGTGGGCGGCGAGGGCGGCCTTGCCGACGGTGCGGGCGACCCGTTGGCGGTCGCCGGTGGCGGCGGCCGCGCTCTCATCGGCCCACCGTTCGATGGTGTACGTCACGGCCGTGGCGAGGGGGCGTAGCAGGGGGTTGGCGGCGGCGCCGAACTGGGCCAGGGCGACGAAGGCGTAATGGCGGGCCGTCAGGTGGGCGCGTTCGTGGGCGAGCAGGATGTGGCGCTCGGTCTCGTCCAGGGTGTGCAGCATGCCGGTGGAGACGACGACGCGGCCGGGCAGACCGGGGATCGCGAAGGCGTTGGGAGCCTCGTCCTCGATCACGACCAGGCCGTCTTCGGCGGGCATACAGGCCGCTTCCAGGGCGGCGGCGGTCAGGGTGCGGACGCGCCGCCAGAGCATGCGGGCGGCCATGAGGACGGCGGCGCCGAGCAGTAGCCCGGCGATCAGGGCGACGGACAGTTCGGCGGGGTCGTCGCGCTGCGCGGTGTGGGCCGACCAGTGGCCGAGGCCGGCCAGCTGGGGGAAGCGGATCAGCCCGGTGATGGCCAGCAGCCCCAGCGAGATGGTGGTCGCCGTGCCCAGTACGAGGGCCGAGGCGGTGAGCAGCCAGGTCGCCAGGCGCGGTTCGCATCGCTCCGCCAGGGGGCGTGCTCCGAGGGGAGCGAGCAGGGAGAGCAGCAGGGGGATGTAGACGGCGATGCGCATCTCGGCGGCCTCTTCCTACTGGTCGGACTACTGGTCGGGCTACTGGTCGGGGTCGAGCAGTTGGCGCAGCAGGTCCGCGTCGGTGGTGGACAGGCCGTCGGCGAAGCGGGCGAGGACGTCCTGGCGGTCGGACCGCTCCTCCAGGACCGAGCGCATGCGGCGGGCGGCGAAGCCGGGGTCGTCGGTCACGGGGGCGTAGGCGTAGGCCCGGCCGCGCGGGGTGCGGGTGAGCAGCTGCTTGGTGTGCATGCGGGTGAGGATCGTCACCACGCTGTTGTAGGTCAGCTCGCTGCCGAGGCGTTCGGTGACCTCCCGGGGGGTCAGCGCGCCGTCGGCCCGCTGCAGCAGTTCGAGGATCTCGGCCTCGCGTGCACCGTTGGGCCGCTTGGGGCCATGTCCTGGTGTGCGGGTGCCCATGGATTTGGCGTCCCTTCCCTCATCTTCTACAGTCGTGTAGAACTCCTACACCGGTGTAAAAGTCACTGTCTCCCAAGTGTGCCATGCGCTCGTACCCGGGCCGAACCCTGCCCTGGTCGGCGCACGGCCGGAAAGGACCCCGCGGTGCCTCTGGCCCTCGATCCGCTGGATGCCGCCCCATTGCCGACCGGCCGCCGCGCCCGGACCCGTACCGCCGCGGAGCCGACCGTGGGGAGCGCCAAGTGAAGATCACCTTCCTGATCCACAACGTGTACGCGATCGGCGGCACGATCCGCACCACGCTCAATCTCGCCGCGGCCCTCGCCGACCGGCACGAGGTGACGATCGTGTCGATGCACCGCCATCGCACCCACCCGCGGTTCGTCGTCGATCCACGGGTGACGGTGGTGCCCCTGGTCGACATACGGGAGAACAGCGCGGACGAGGACGATCCGCTGCTGCACCGGCCGGCCGGGGTCTTCCCCACCGCCGAGAAGCGGTACCAGCAGTACAGCCGCCTCAACGACCAGCGGGCGCGGGAGTACCTGCGGAGCTGCGACGCGGACGTGATCATCGGCACCCGGCCGGGCATCAACGTATACCTGGCCCGCTTCGCCCCGCCCCGGGCACTGCGCATCGCCCAGGAACACCTCACCCACGACATGCACACCAAGAAGTTGCGCGCCCAGCTCGCCCGGGACTACCGCGACCTGGATGCCGTGGTCACCACGACCGACGCCGACGCGGCCGTCTACCGGGCGAAGATGCGGCTGCCGGGCGTGCGGATCCTGGCCGTCCCCAACGGTGTGCCCGACCCCGGCCTGCCGCCCGCCGACGGCGGCGCCCCCGTCATCGCCGCGGCCGGACGCCTGGTGCGCGCCAAGCGGTTCGACCTGCTCATCGAGGCATTCACCGATGTCGCCGCCAAGCACCCCGACTGGTCGCTGCGCGTCTATGGCGCGGGCGCCGACAAGGAACGGCTCCGGCGGCTGATCGAGGAGCGGGGCCTGGGAGACCGGGCGGCGCTGATGGGCGCGGTGTCCCCGATCGAGGCCGAGTTCGCGAAGGCGTCGATCGTCGCCTCCGCCTCCGACGCGGAGTCCTTCGGCATGACGCTGGCCGAGGCGATGCGCTGTGGCATACCGGTGGTCGCCACCGACTGCCCGCTCGGCCCCGCCGAGATCATCAACGACGGCGTCGACGGCCGCCTGGTCCCCATGGGCGACCGGCAGGCGCTGGCCGCCGCGCTGAGCGACCTGATCGCCGACGAGCCCGGCCGCCGCCGCATGGGCGAGGCCGCCCGCGACGCGGCCCGCCGCTTCGACCCGGCCCATGTGGCCCACGCCTACGAGGAACTGTTCGACGACCTCGCCGCCACGCGTACCTCCCGTGCCTGGCAGCGCCACAAGGCCCGCTGGCGCAACCGTGCGGGCCGGGCCCTGCGCCGTCTGCGCCGCTGACCCCCATCCCACCGACCGCGGCCGCACCGCGCCGTTTCCCCCAGCGGACACGGCGACCCGCTCCAGCCACCACAGAAACGGATCCAGATGAGTGCCATCAGCATCGGCCAGGCGGCCATCCTCGGCATCGTCGAAGGCATCACGGAGTTCCTCCCCGTCTCCTCCACCGGCCACCTGAAGATCACCGAAGGGCTGATGGGCATCCCGGTCGACGACACCTCCGTGGTCGGCTTCACCGCCGTCATCCAGGTCGGCGCGATCGCCGCGGTACTGGTGTACTTCTTCAAGGACATCGTGCGGATCGTCTCCGCCTGGGGACGCGGACTCGCCCACCGCGAACAGCGTCACCACCACGACTACAAGTTCGCCTGGTGGGTCATCTACGCCACCCTCCCGATCGTGATCGTGGGCCTGGCCGCGAAACCCCTCATCGAGGGCGCGCTCGCCTCCCTGTGGGTGGTCGCCGGATCCCTGATCGTCGGGTCCGGTGTGATGTGGGTGGCCGACCAGATGGGCCGCCACAAGCGCGGCGAGGACGACACGAGCTTCAAGGACGCCATGCTGGTCGGCTGCTCGCAGATCCTCGCGCTGCTCTTCCCCGGCTTCTCACGCTCCGGCGCCACCATGTCCACCGCGCTCATCCTCGACCTGGACCGGGTGGCCGCCACCCGGCTGTCCTTCTTCCTCGGCATCCCGGCGCTCACCGGCGCGGGCCTGTACGAGCTGAAGGACGCCGTCGGCGCCGGGGTCGGCACCGGCCCCCTCGTGGTGGGCACCGCTGTCTCGTTCGTGGTCGCCTACGCCTCGATCGCCTGGCTGCTGAAGTTCGTCGCCAAGCACTCCTTCAACGCGTTCGTCATCTACCGCGTCGCCGTCGGCCTGCTGCTCCTCGGCCTGCTGGGTACCGGAGCGCTCACGGCATGACCGCTTCGCGTACGGTCATCCGCCCGCCACGCCCGATCCCGTGGCCGGCGCTGGTGGCCCTCGCCTATGCCGTAACCCAACTCGCCCTCGTGGTCCCGCATCTGGGGCTGGGCTGGGACGAAACGGTGTACCTCTCCCAGGTCGACCCGCACCGCCCGGCCGCGTACTTCAGCGCCCCGCGCTCGCGCGGCATCAGCCTCCTGGCCGCTCCCGTCCTCGCCGTCACCGACTCCACCACCGTGCTCCGGGTCGTCCTGGCGCTGCTGTCCGCCGCCGCCCTGTACGCGGCCTACCGCGTCTGGCAGCCGCTGCTCGGCCCCAGGCGGACCGCCCTGGCCGCGCTGCTGTTCGCCGGCCTGTGGACCACCCTGCTCTACGGACCGCAGGCCATGCCCAACCTGTGGGTGGCCCTGTCCGCGGTGGCGGCCGTCGGCTGGTTCCCGCGTGCCGTCCACCCCTCCGCGGGGCGGCGGGCCCTGCTCGGCCTGGGCGCCACGGTCGCGGCCGCCACCTGCTTCCGCTTCTCCGACGGCGTCTGGCTCGCCCTGCCGCTGCTCGCGGCGTGCGCGATCGTCCCGGCTTGGCGGCGCCCGGCGCCCGCGCTCGCCCTGGTCGGCGGGTTCGCCGTGGGTGGCGCCGAGTGGATCGCGGAGGCGTACGCGCGCTGGGGCGGAGTCGGCGCCCGGCTGCACCGCTCCAGCACCACCGAGGGCGGCATGGGCGCGCACTGGGCGGGCGGCATGGCCTGGCGCAGCCTCAACGGCCCTCTGCTGTGCCGCCCCTGCCACGTCCCGCTCACCCACCCCGAGCTCACCCTGTGGTGGCTGGCCCTGCCCGTCCTCGCCCTCACCGCCTGCGTCCTGGCCTGGCGCGCCCGGCGCGACACGGTCATCCTGCTTCCCATCGCCTGCGCCGCCACGCTGAGCATCCCCTACCTGCTGCTCATCGACTACTCCGCACCGCGCTTCCTGCTGCCCGTCTACGCCCTGCTCTCCCTTCCGCTCGCCGCCCTGGCCGCACGCTCCGCGCGGGCCATCCGCCCGCCCCGCGCCCGCGCCCTGGCCGCCGGGCTGGCAGCCGCGCTGCTCGCCCTGCACCTGTCCGCGCAGTACGAGGTCCTCGACCGCGACATGGCCACCGCCCGCGCCACCGCCGACCGCTACCGCACCGCCGCCCACGACCTGCGCCGCCTCGGACTCACCCCGCCCTGCCTGGTCAGCGGCAGACACGCCCCGCCCATCGGCTACGACGCCGGCTGTGCCTCGGCCAACGTCGGCGGCAACAACCGCGACACCACCGCCCACACCCTGCTGCACCGCGCCGCCCGCGAACCCACCGCCGCCCTCGCCAGGACCCGCTCCGGCCCTCCCCATTACGCCCGCGCCTGGACCCCCCACCGCCTGCCGGGCACCGGACTCACCGCCTACGTCCAGAAGGGGAACCCCGATGGCCGTGCCCCCGCTTCATCGTCGCGGTAGCCGCGATCGCCTTCCTCGCCGCCGACACCGCGCGCCTCGCCGCCCGCTGACGGCCCTACGCGTGGTCCCGGGCGCTCCGCCAGGCCGTGTCGCGCAGCAGGCGCAGGCCGTTGAGGCCGACGATGACGGTGGAGCCCTCGTGCCCGGCGACACCGAGCGGAAGCGGCAGGGTGCCGACCAGGTCCCAGACGACCAGGCCGGTGATGAACACCCCGGCGATCACCAGGTTCTGCACGACCAGGCGGCGGGCGCGGCGGGAGAGGGAGACGGCGGTGGGGATGGTGGCCAACTCGTCCCGGACGACGACGGCGTCGGCGGTCTCCAGGGCGAGGTCGGAGCCCGCTCGTCCCATGGCGACGGCCGTATGGGCGGCGGCCAGGGCGGGCGCGTCATTCACGCCGTCACCGACGACCAGCACCTTGCGGCCCGCGCCCGCCAGCTCCTTGACCGCGGTGACCTTGTCCTGCGGCAGCAGTCCGGCGCGGACATCGGTGATTCCGACCTCGGTTCCCAGCAGGCGGGCGGCGCGCGGGTTGTCCCCGGTGAGCAGCACCGGGGCGGTGCCCGTCAGCGTGGTGAGCGCGGCGACGGTGGCGGTGGCGTCCTCGCGCAGGCGGTCGGCGATGCCGAGCACGCCGACGGCCGAGCCGTCGACCTCCACCAGGACCGCGGTACGGCCGGCCGCTTCCAGCCGGGTCGCCAGCGCGGTGGCGGGGTGGTCGGGGTGCGGCTCCCGCGGGCGGCCAGGGCTGCCGACCGCGACGGTGCGCCCGCCGACCGTGGCGGTCACGCCGGTACCCGGGGCCGAGGCGAAGTCCCAGGCCGCCGGAAGCTCCAGACCACGCTTCCGGGCGGCATCGGCGACGGCCCGGGCCAGCGGGTGCTCACTGGGGTGCTCGGCCGCCGCCGCCAGGGTCAGCAGGGCCTCCTCGGTCAGGCCCGAGTGGCTGAGCGGGCACACATCGGTGACTTGAGGGGTCCCCTCGGTCAGGGTGCCCGTCTTGTCGAGGGCCACGGCGTCGACCTGGCCGAGCCGCTCCATGACCACGGCGGACTTGATGAGCACACCGTGGCGCCCGGCGTTGGCGATGGCGGACAGCAGGGGTGGCATGGTCGCCAGCACCACGGCGCACGGAGAGGCGACGATCATGAAGGTCATCGCCCGCAGCAGGGTCGGCCGCAGCGCCGCGCCGAGGAGCAGCGGCACCGCGAACAGCGCCAGGGTGGCGGCCACCATGCCCAGTGAATAGCGCTGTTCCACCTTCTCGATGAACAGCTGGGTGGGGGCCTTCGTCTCCGAGGCCTCCGCCACCATCCGCACGATCCGTGCGATCACCGAGTCCGACGGATCGCGCTCGACCCGCACGGTCAGCGCGCCGGTGCCGTTGAGCGTGCCGGCGAACACCTCGTCACCGGCCGCCTTGGCCACCGGCAGCGGTTCCCCGGTGATGGTGGCCTGGTCCGCCTCGCTCGTGCCCTCCCGTACCCGGCCGTCCGCGCCGATCCGCTCCCCGGGACGTACGAGGATCACATCGCCCACCGTCAGCTGTTCGGTGGGCACCGTCTCCTCGGCGCCGTCCCCGGACAGCCGGGTGGCGGTGGCCGGGGCGAGGTCGAGCAGACCGCGCACCGAGTCCGCGGTCCGCGCGGTGGCGATGGCCTCCAGCGCCCCTGAGGTGGCGAAGATGACGATCAGCAGCGCCCCGTCCAGCACCTGCCCGAGCGCGGCCGCGCCGAGCGCGGCGACCACCATCAGCAGGTCGACGTCCAGGGTCCGGTCCCTGAGGGCCCGCAATCCGGCCCAGCCCGGCTCCCAGCCCCCGGTGACGTAGGTGAGCGCGTAGAGCGGCCCCCACGCCCATGCCGGTGCGCCGAACAGCTGGAGCGGCAGCGCGATCAGGAACAGCACCAGGGCGGCCGCCGCCCAGCGGGCCTCGGGCAGGGCGAAGATCCGCGTCCGGCGCCCGGGCGCCACCGGATCACGGACCACCCCGGGCGGCGCGACCGGGCGGGTGAGGGTCGATGACATGGCAGGCGGCGTCCTTCAGGGGAGGCGGCAATGGGCTCGGCCTCCACGTTACAGGACTGAATGAACAGCTCTTCATGTGTTCCTGAACGGGTCGGTAGGCTGGACGCATGGGCCATGGAGTCGCACCCGCCGCTGACAACGCCGTACCGCGCGCCCGCCTGGACGCCGGCAGCGCCCCGAGGGTCGCCGCGACACTGCAGGCGCTGGCGACGCCATCCCGCCTGCTGATCCTGGCCCGGCTGCGGGAGGGGCCCTTGCCGGCCACCGAACTGGCCGCCGCGGTCGGGATGGAGCAGTCCGCGTGCTCCCACCAGCTGAGGCTGCTCCGCAACCTCGGCCTGGTCGTGGGCACCCGCGATGGCCGCTCGGTGGTGTACTCGCTGTACGACAACCATGTCGCCGAACTGCTGGACCAGGCCCTCTACCACGTTGAACACCTGCGGCTGGGGCTGAGCGACGCGTCGGAAGAGTCGGCCGGGGACGTGGACGAGGTATCCGCGGCCCGCTGAGACGCCGTCTCGTTGCGGGTCAGCGCGCCCGGCCGCGTGGCTTCAGGGGCACGGGCGGGAGCTCCGGGGCGGGCAGGGGACCGCCGGCGTAGCCGTGGACCTCGCCGAAGCGGGAGCCCGACGTCCAGTCCTCGCGGGCCTGGGAGATCTCGTCATGGGAGCGCCCGATGAAGTTCCACCACATCACGATCTTCTCCTCGAAGGGCTCCCCGCCCAGCAGCATGAGCGCGCTGTCCACGTCCGCCCGCAGCGGCAGTTCGGCGCGTCCGCAGCCGAGGTAGAGGAGGGAGCCGGGGGCCAGACGCACCCCGTCGACCTCGGACTCGCCGGACATGGTGAGGGCCGCGTACTCGAAGTCGGGCCGCACCGGCAGCCGGGTGTCGGTGCCGGCCGCGAGGGCGATGTCCGCGCCCATCAGCGGGGTGAACGTGGTGCCGGGCGAGGCCGCGCCGTCCAGTTCGCCGAGGACGACCGTCGCTTGCAGCCCTCCGCCGCCGGTCACCCGGGGCAGCTCGGCGTGGTGCTCCCACATCGGGGCGATATGGCGGTCGCCATCGGGCAGCGCGACCCACAGCTGTGCCCCGTGCAGCAGCCGGGCGTGCTCGCGCGGGGACTCCTCGGAGTGTGAGATGGCCCGGCCCGAGGTCATCAGCCCCAACTCGCCGGGGCGCACCGTCTGGAGGCTGCCGACGCTGTCGCGGTGCAGCACCTCGCCGTCGTGCAGCCAGCTGACCGTCTGCAGCCCCATGTGCGGATGCGGAGGGACCTGCATGCCCGGCTCCTGGGCGATGTCGTCCGGGCCGTAGTGGTCGATGAAGCACCACGCGCCGACCATGCGCCGCCCGAGGTTCGGCAGGAGCCGGCGCACCATGGTGGACTCGCCCAGCGCGACCTGCTTGGCGGCCAGCAGCTCGCGGACCGGCTGGGCGTTGACGTCCCGGCGGCCGCCGCACACGGTCGGCGCGGGCCTCGTATCGAGATTGCTCATGACCGCACTCTCCCATCGCCCCGGGCAGCTCAGGGGGAGCCAGGGGGATGTTTAGGGGGCGGTCGGATCGCCGCCGGAAGAAGAATCTATCCGGTGACCGCACCGACCCTGAAGGAGATCGTATGCCGTCCACACTGCACACCGAGCCCGTGGCGACCGTCCTGGACGGACTGCTGGAGGCCGAGCGCGAAGGCGACGAGCGCGCGTTCGCCGAGACCGGTGTGACCGACCCCAAGTCGGCCTGGGCCGAGCTGGACGCCAGTCAGATGGCCGAGACGTTCAAGGACGCCTCCATGTCGGTGTCCAAGGAAGGCGGTGAGCTGCTCTATCTGCTCACCCGTGCGACCGGCGCGCGGACCGTCGTCGAGTACGGAACCTCCTTCGGCGTGTCCACCCTCTACCTGGCCAGCGCGGTGCGGGACAACGGCGGCGGGCAGGTGATCGGCACGGAGCTGCAGGCGGACAAGGTGGCCAAGGCCACGGAGGCCATCGCCGCCGCCGGGCTCTCCGACATCGCCACCGTCCGCGTCGGCGACGCGCGGGAGACGCTGCGGGACCTGCCCGGGTCGGTGGACCTGCTGCTGATGGACGGCTGGCCGAACCTCAACCGGGAGGTGCTCAAGGTGGTGGAACCCCGGCTGCGCCGGGGCGCGCTGGTGCTCGTGGACGACCTGGACATGGAGTTCGGCTTCGACATCCACCGGGAGATGCGGGAGTACCTCGCCGACCCCGCGAGCGGCTACCTCTCGCTGCGCCTGCCGGTCGCACACGGGATCCTGGCCGGGGTGCGGCTCGGCTAGCACCCGGGTGCGGCTGCCGTACCCGCTGGTCGGGGCATGGGTCCGGGGCTCATGAGGGCACCCTCCCCTCGGGGGACGCCGCGCGCTGGTTCGTACGGCTCTGGACATAGCCGTACGAGGCGATCGCCCCGTACACCAGCGCCGCGCCCAGCAGCCAGCCGGCCAGGACGTCGCTGGGCCAGTGGACGCCCAGATAGAGGCGGGTGAAGCCGACGCCCAGCACGGATACCACCCCTACGGCGGCCATGAGGCGCAGCCACTTCGCCGGTGCCCCGTGCAGTGTCAGCAGCCACAGCAGCAGCCCGAAGGTGACGGTCGCGGTCAGGGCGTGGCCGGACGGGAAGGCCGCGTAGTGCGCCGAGTCCACCGGATCCGGCCACCGGGGACGCTCCCGGTCGAGCGCGGCCTTCACCGCCTGCTGCAGCGCCGTGCCCAGCGCCGCCGTGACGGCCACCCAGAGGGCGAGCCGCCATTCCCGGCGCCACAGCAGCCACCCCACGGCCACGGCCAGCAGCGCGCGCATCGTCCAGGGGTCCCAGAACCAGTCCGTGAGCACCCTGTTGGTCCGAGTGAAGCCGTGGTGGCGGACGGCGGAGTGGTGCAGGGTGACGACGATGTCCCGGTCGACGGTCCCCAGTGGCCCCCAATGGGCGGCCACCAGGGCGAGCAGTACCAGGAAGAGCGCGGTGAGCACGGCCGCGGCGCGGGCGGCTCGGCGGTGGAGGGTTGCCGGCTGCATGGGTCGATGATCGCCGACGGGCGGGCCCCGGAGCCAGGAGGCCCTCGGTCTCCCCATGGCCGGGAGCCGCCGTCGTGCCTGCCGGGAGCCGCCGTCGCGCCGAGCCGGGAGCCGCCGTTGTGCCGAGAACGCCGAGAACGCCGAGAACGCCTACCCCAGCACCCGCAGCGCCGGGACCAACGTGACCAGCAGCGGGACGGCCGGGACAAGCGCCGCGGTGGCCGTAAGGCGCCAGCGGCGCGCCACCGGGAGGCGGGAGGCCGGGGCCAGCAGCCGGTCCACCCGCTGCGGCACCTGGGCGAGCGCGCTGGGGCAGGGGCCGAACACCCCGCGGTCCTCGTTGAGTTCGACCAGCGCGAGCGCGGTGGTCGTCCGCCCGAAGCGCCGTGACGCGGAGTCGTCGGCGGCCAGCTCGACCAGCCGGTGCACCTCGTCACGGAACGCCGCGAACATGGTCACCTGCGGAAAGCCGATGGCCAGCGCGCCCGAGCAGTGCAGCAGCCAGTGGTGGCGGGCGCGGGCGTGGCCCTGCTCATGGGCGATCACGGCGTCCAGCCGACGGCCCTTGAGGCGGCGCAGCGCCGCCGTGGTGATGACGAGCTGGGGCGTGGTGCCCGGCAGCCACCAGGCGTCCGGCTTGTCGCTCTCCAGGACCACCAGACGCTCCTCGCCGGGCTCCTCACCGGGCAAGGCGGGGGAGCGGACGAGGAGTTCGGCGCGGTGCTGCCTGCGCCAGGCGCGGGCGCGGCCGATCTCGCGGGTGAGCATCACCGCGCTCCAGACGGCCCCGAAGGCGAGCACGAGGGCGACGGGCGCGGCCAACGGCCCGTAGCCGGACAGCGCGTACGCCTCCACCACGCCCTTGGGCGCGGGTGCGAAGACATTGCCGCGCACGGCATCCCAGGCGGCCGCCCCGGTGAGCGCCATGGTCAGCGCGCAGCACAACAGCACCCCGACGACCACGCACTGCCACACCCAGAGGGCGAGCACAGGTTCGCGGTCGATCCAGTCGGAGCGGGACAACAGGCGCGGCGCCATTGCCGCCGCCAGTGCGCCGAGGCCCATCAGCGCGAACGGGACCATCATGGCCGTCAGCCTATGATCGCGACGCTCGGGCCGGGTACGGTCACGGCGGGGAAGTGACGCATACCACGGTGCGGCTGAGGCATACCACGGTACGGCTACGGGCCGACCCGCCGCCCGTTCACAGCGTGAGAAGCATCGCGAACATCCCTATCCCCATCGACAGCCTGCACGCATGCCGCAGCTCGGGCCGCCGTGACCAGCCGGCGCCGGGCGGTCCCGCCCCCGCCCCGTCCACGGCCCCGTCCGTCATCGGTACGAGCCGCAGCCCGGACCGTACGACGTAGACCGCGAAGTACACGAGCAGCACCCCGGTGAGCAGCGGCACCCCGCCCGCCATCCGGCCCGGGGCCATCCCGCCGCTGTGATGGTGACCGCCCGTGGTGCCCACCATCATCGCGAGCGCCATATAGACCATCGCCAGCGCTCCGACGGCATGATGCAGACGGTGCCCCGGGAGCCCCATACCGCGCGGGACCGGCAGCATCGCCCTTACGGCGGCCACGGCGAAGACCGCCGCGAAGGCGGGCGGACCCCAGGGACGGGGGTCCAGCACGGTGGACGGCACCGCCATCACGGCCATCCCCCACCCCATCAGCGCCTCGGCGCCCGCGATCCGCCGCCCCGCCCCGGGCGGCTCACCGCGCATCTGCAGCAGACAGTAGCCACCCGTGGCCGCGCACAGCACGACCAGCAGCCAGCCGATGAGTGGAGGTCCGTGCACGGCCACACCTCCCGAACGGGGACGTAATACCAGGAGACATCCCCTGCCGCGGCACCACACACGGGAGCACACGGGCGCAGTGGGGGAGCGCGGGGCGTGCGGAGCAGTGGGGAGCGCGGGGAGCGGTATGGCACGGTGAGAGGTGCGCCCGGTGGATCACGCAGGCCCCAGCCGCACCACGGGACGCGAACAGCTGTCCAAAGAGGAGGAGAGCCCGTGTCGAACCCACCGCTTCCCGAGGCCGCGGTCGCCATGCTCGAGAAGCCCAATCCGGCCGTGATCGCGACGATCCGGTCCGACGGTCAGCCGGTGTCTGCGGCCACCTGGTACCTCTGGGACGACGGCCGGGTCCTGGTCAACATGGACGAGGGCCGCAAGCGGCTCGACCACATCCGCAACGACCCCAGGGTCACGCTCACCGTGATCGACGAGGGGAACTGGTACAACCACATCACCCTCATCGGCCGGGTCGTCGAGCTCCAGGACGACAAGGACCTGGCCGGAATCGACCGGCTGGCCCAGCAGTACCTGGGCAAGGACTACCCGCGGCGGGACCGCGGCCGGATCAGCGCCTGGATCGAGATCGACCGCTGGCACGGCTGGGGCGAGCACAAGGAGAACGCCCAGCCCGGCTGAGTCCCCTCGGTGTCGCCCGCCCCGCCACCGCGAGCCGTGACGGGGCGGGCGGCACGAGGAGGGGACATCAGGGGCGGTAGCGCAGCGGATGGTCCTCGGGGACCTCCACGACCGCGATCCGCACGCCGTCCGGATCCGCGATCCACATCTCCACCAGCCCCCACGGCTCCTTCTGCGGCGGCCGCAGCACCTCGACCCCCTGAGCGGTGAGCTCCTTGTGCGCCGCCGCCGCGTCCGCCACCTGGAGCCACAGCTGGAGGCCCGGGGCGGGCGGGGTGTCCGAGCGGCCGGAGACCTCCAGGAAGCCCCCGCCGAGGAAGTAGACGGTGCCGCGCTCGGGGCCCGTCCCGAACTCCCGGTAGACCGCCAGCCCCAGGGCCTCGCCGTAGAACGCCCGGGAGCGCTCGGGGTCCGTCGGCCGCAGCAGGACACGGCTGCTCAGTACGTGAACCATGCCCGCGACACTACGCAACCTGACCCCTTCGGGGCAGGTTAAGGTCTATTTGCCGCCACCGACCGTCACACCGGCAACCGGCCACCGGCCGCCCGACCGTCACCGAAGGGAACCCGCCGACGCCATGGACACCGCGGACGCCACCGTACGAGCCACTGACCCCCTTACCTTCCGCACGGCGGCCGAGGCCGATGTGGAGGGGCTGGTGGCCCTGATCGAGTCGGCCTACCGCGGGGACGCCAGCCGCGCCGGATGGACCACGGAAGCGGACATCCTGGACGGGCAGCGCACCGACCCGGAGGCCGTCGCGGACGTGGTGGGGGCCGAGAACGGCCGGATGATGATCGTCGAGCGGAATGGTGAGCTGATCGCCTGCTGCCAGCTCGAGCACCGCGGTGACCACGCCTACTTCGGCATGTTCGCGGTCCGGCCCGCGCTCCAGGGCGGGGGCCTGGGCAAGGAGATCATCGCCGAGGCCGAGCGGTTCGCGCGGGCGGAGTGGGGCGCCAAGGAGATGCATATGACGGTGATCTCCGCCCGCGAGGAGCTGATCGCCTGGTACGAGCGGCGCGGCTACGCCCGTACCGGCCGGATGACCCCGTTTCCGTACGGCGACGAGCGCTTCGGCCTGCCGCGCCGCGCCGACCTCGAGTTCGAGCTGCTGATCAAGCCCCTCGACTGAGGCCCTCCGAGGGCCCCGGGCCCTCAGAGGGGACTCCGAGAGCCCCGGGCCTCGTCACACCGCTTACGCCGTACGGGTGAATGCCGTCCGCCGGTGCGTCACGCCGTGAAGCGCGCCGCCCGCCGGATCTCCGGGAAGTCGGTCGTGGCGCCGTCCAGGTGGAGGCCGCGGACCAGCTTCAGATGGTCGGGGGTGTTCACGGTCCAGCCGATGACCTTGAGGTCGTCGGCGTGCGCCTTCTCCACCAGCTCCAGCGTCAGCCTGCGGATGTTGAGCACCAGCATCCCGGCGCCGACCGCATGCGCCCGGTCGATCACATCGAGGCCGTAGCGGCTGGCCACGAGGGCGGTGCGGGCGGTCGGGAGCAGGGTGCGGATCTCCGCGAGCGCCTCGTCGTGGAAGGACAGGATGTCCACCCGGTCCAGCAGATCGCGGCGGGTCAGCACCTCGGCCAGCGCCCGGGCGGCCGCCGTGTCCTTGATCTCGGCCTGGAGCGGCGCCGCCACGGTGTCCACGACCTCCTCGAAGACGGGGATCCGCTCACCCTCCCCGGCGTCCAGCCCGCGCAGCTCCGCGAGGGTGAAGTCGCTGATCGGGCCCTTGCCGTCGGTGGTGCGGTCGACGTCCGCGTCGTGCATCACCACGAGCGCGCCGTCCTTGCTCAGGTGCAGGTCCAGTTCGATGACGTCCATGCCCTCGTGCTCGGCGCGAACGAAGGACCGCAGGGTGTTCTCCGGCTCGACACCCATCACTCCGCGGTGTCCGATGGTGAGAAAAGTCAACGCTGTCTCGCTCTTCTGACGGCCCTCGAACGGCCTTCGTCGGGTCGTCTTCGTCGGGTCGGGGGAGGCAGTGGGATGGCTGATTCATCGGCACGCGGCGGACGGGCCGCCCGGACCGGCGCACACCATACCGGCCGCTCATGACGGGACCGTTCAAGCGGGGCCGTGGCATGAGCCGAGCCGATGGAGGCAGGAAAAACTGCGGTGGTGCGGGTGTGGCGCAGGATGATTTCCCGTACCGCCGCTTGAGCGAGGGAGCTTCCGCAGATACGGTGGCCATACGCGAGTTTCTTCGGTTAAGGAGTGGTCATGACGAAAATTCTTTCGTCCGCGATAGCTGAAGGTGTTGTTCTGCCCGCAGAGCGTGTGGTCGATCATCCGGCCTGGCCAACCCTCAAGGACGCTGTCGAAACGTTTCGCCCGTGGCAGTCCAAGGACGGTTCCATCGACTTCGACGCCGAGGGCGCACCCACTCGGGAGACCGCCGCGGCGACCGTCGACCGGGTGATCGGGGCCATCGAGGAGCTCGCCCCGCTGCTTCCGCACGACGCCGACTACCACCGGGCGGTCGTCGCGGATCTGCGCCGCTGGACCGAGGAGGGATTCGGCGTCCCCGACTTCCTCGACTCGCTGCTCGCCTTCCAGCCCGCCCGCACGCGCGCCGACGGCCTCCAGCACCTGGTGGTCTTCCCCATGTACACGCAGAACGGCAACCCGGACCGCAATCTGGAAGCCGTGGTGCTGCGCATGGTCTGGCCGGAGTGGCTGGCCGAGCTGGAGCGCACCCGCTATGACAACGCGCTCTACTGCGGACTGGCCTTCGAGGACTTCACCTCCGGCTACGACACCAACTCCGCGGTGCTCTTCCCCGAGACCATCGCCGTCCGGGAGGCCCCCGAGCGGTTCAGCTGGGGCGGCATCTTCTGCGACCGCGAGGCGGCCCGGTTCCGCCGGGTCAGCGAGGCCGCCGTCCGGGCCCTGGGGATCGAACTCCCCGACGACATCCGGGACATGCTCGCCGACCAGCGCCGCTGCCAGGAGGCGTTCGCCCTGTGGGACATGGTCCACGACCGCACCCACAGCCATGGCGACCTGCCGTTCGACCCCTTCATGATCAAGCAGCGGCAGCCGTTCTGGATGTACGGACTGGAGGAGCTGCGCTGCGACCTCACCGCCTTCAAGGAGGCCGTGAAGCTGGACGCCGAGGGCGTCGCCCAGGCCCGCGACGTCCAGTACGCCGTGATCTTCGACCGGATGTTCCGGTTCCCGGTCACCGGCGCGCGGGTCCGCAACTACGACGGGCTCGGCGGCCAGTTGCTCTTCGCCTACCTCCATCAGCACGACGTCGTACGCTGGACGGACAACACCCTGCACATCGACTGGTCCCGCGCCTCGCAGGTCACCAACCAGCTGTGTGGCGAGATCGAGAAGCTCTACCGCGACGGCATCGACCGCCCCAAGCTCGTCCACTGGTTCAAGGCGTACGAGCTGGTGTCGACCTATCTCGCCCCGCACCCCGGCTCGGTCTGGGCCAAGGGCCCCGAAGCCCTGGACCTGAGCCAGCCGCCGCGCAAACTCGTCGACGACGTGCTCCCCGACGAGTTTCCGCTGAGCATGTTCTACGAGGCGCTCGGGAAGAAGCTGCGAGACGTGGTCGCCTCGACCAAGGGCATCACGGCCGACAGCGACCTACCGGCGGCGGCATGAGCACCGCGGCGGCGCACAGCCCCCAGGCGGGGCAGGACGAGGAGGCAGCGAGCATGACCACACCGACATCGAGCCCCAGTCCGAACGAGCCGGGCGAGCGGCCGCTGGACGGTGCGGTGGTGGCGGTGGCCGGCGCGGCCGGCCCCGCTGGCCGGGCCGCGGTGCTCCGCCTCGCCGAGGCGGGCGCCACCGTCGTCGCCTCCGACGCCGACCCGGTCCGGCTGGCCGAGGTCGTGGACGCGGCGCGCTACGCCCACGGCGGCGCCAGCGTCACCGGCGAGACGGTCGACCTGCTCGACCTCGGCGCCGCCCGCGCCTGGGCCGACCGCACCGAGAAGGAGTTCGGCCGGGTCGACGGGCTGATCCACCTGGTCGGCGGCTGGCGCGGCAGCAAGACCTTCGCCGACGCCCCGCTCGCCGACTGGGACACCCTGCACAATCTGCTGATCCGCACCGCCCAGCACACCTCCCTCGCCTTCCACGACGCCCTGCTGCGCAGCGGCAAGGGCCGCTATGTGCTGATCAGCGCGGCGGGCGCGTCCAAGCCCACCGCGGGCAACGCCGCGTACGCCGCCGCCAAGGCCGCCGCCGAGGCCTGGACGCTCGCGCTCGCCGACTCCTTCCGCAAACTGGGGGGCGAGGGCGGTCCGCCGGCGGCCGCTGCCATCCTGGTGGTAAAGGCGCTGGTGCACGACGCCATGCGGGCGGAGCGCCCCAACGCGAAATTCGCGGGCTTCACGGACGTCAAGGAGCTGGCCGAGGCCATCACCGGACTCTGGGACCGGCCCGCCCAGGAAGTGAACGGAACCCGCCAGTGGCTGACCCCCAAGCAGTGAGGACCGACGCCCGCCGCCACCACGACCCCGAGGTGCGCGGCTTCGCCAGCGACAATTACGCCGGCACCCACCCGGAGATCCTCGCCGCGCTCGCCCTCGCCGACGGAGGCCATCAGGTCGCGTACGGCGAGGACGACTACACCGCGCATCTGCAGTTCGTCATGCGCGGCCACTTCGGCCCGCACGCCCAGGCGTTCCCGGTCTTCAACGGCACCGGCTCCAACGTCGTCGCCCTGCAGGCCCTCACCGACCGCTGGGGCGCGGTCATCTGCGCCGAGTCCGCCCATATCAACGTGGACGAGTGCGGGGCGCCCGAGCGCGTCGGCGGGCTCAAGCTGCTCACCGTCCCCACCGAGGACGGCAAGCTCACCCCCGAGCTCATCGACCGCCAGGCGTGGGGCTGGGACGATGAGCACCGGGCGATGCCGCAGGTGGTCTCGATCGCCCAGAACACCGAGCTCGGCACCGTCTACACGGTGGACGAGATCCGCGCCATCTGCGATCACGCGCACGAGCGCGGGATGAAGGTCCACCTCGACGGCGCCCGGATAGCCAACGCGGCCGCGTCCCTCGACGTGCCGATGCGCGCGTTCACCAACGCGGCGGGCGTCGACATCCTGTCGTTCGGCGGCACCAAGAACGGGATGCTCTTCGGCGAGGCCGTCGTCGTCCTCGACCCGGACGCGGCGGGTGCCATGAAGCATCTGCGCAAGCTGTCCATGCAGCTGGCGTCCAAGATGCGGTTCATCTCCGTCCAGCTGGAGGCCCTGCTCGCCCGCGACCTGTGGCTGCGCAACGCCCGCCACGCCAACACCATGGCCCGGCGGCTGGCCGACGGCGTGCGCGCGGTGGACGGGGTGAAGATCCTCCACCCGGTCCAGGCCAACGCGGTCTTCGCCCGGCTCCCGCACGAGGTGAGCGAACGCCTCCAGAAGCGCTACCGCTTCTACTTCTGGGACGAGGCCGCGGGCGATGTGCGCTGGATGTGCTCCTTCGACACCAGGGAGGAGGACGTGGACGGCTTCCTCGCGGCCCTCAAGGAGGAGATGGGCCGGTAGGCGGTCCGCCGAGTGTTCGGGCGGGCCGCACGGCCCGCCCCGTGCGCTCATCCGTCCTCAGCGGATCGGCGGAAGGCGGCTGCGGTTCGCAGGCGCCCCGAAGGGGCGCGGGGCCGTGTCGATGTGCGGCTCCGCCGCGTGGGCGCGACCGGCCACGACGGCACCGCAGCCGATCGACGACAGGTCAGGGCGCTTCCAGCGGAGCGCTTAGCGGCCCCGGTCCAGGGCCAGCGCCTCGGCCGGGGTGGGGGCGGTGCCGCCCAGGTGGGCCGGGACCCACCAGGTGTCCTCCGGGCCCTTGGGCCGCACCGGATACGCCCGCTGCGCCGCCTCCAGCAGCTCCTGCACCCGGCCGCGCAGCCGCTCGGTCAGAGTGTCCGACGGCTCGGTCGGGTCGGCCTCCATCGGCTCGCCGATCCGCATCGTGATCGGGAAGTGATGGCGGCCCAGCGCCCGCTTCTGGCCCTTGGTCCACAGCCGCTGCGTGCCCCACAGCGCCATCGGCAGCAGCGGGACCCCCGCCTCCTGCGCCAGCCGGGCCGCGCCCGACTTGAAGTTCTTGAGCGTGAAGGACCGCGAGATCGTCGCCTCCGGGAAGACGCCGATGATCTCGCCGGAGCGCAGCGCCCGCAGGGCGTGCTTGTACGCGTCCATGCCCGCCGCCCGGTCCACCGGAATGTGCTTCATCGCGCGCATCAGCGGCCCGGAGACCTTGTGCCGGAAGACCGACTCCTTGGCCATGAACCGCACCAGCCGCTTGGCCGGACGGGCGGTCAGCCCGCAGAAGACGAAGTCGAGATAGCCGATGTGGTTGCTCACCAGAACCGCGCCACCCCGCTGCGGGACATTCTCGGTGCCCTTGATGTCGAAGCGCAGATCGAGCGCCTTGAACATGGTGCGGGCGATGCCGACCACCGGCGGGTAGACGAGCTCTGCCATTGAGGACCCTTCGTCGGTGCCTGGGGAGGGTTCTCCCGGCGGAAGTTACGCGGCCGTAGGTATCCGGCTTCTGGCAGATGGTGCCCGATGTCGTCTCTTTGTGCTACCGCGCGGCACGGCCCGGCCGAGAGATCCTCATCACGTCGGTGGGCCGCCGGGGAATCCCCGGGCCGCCCAGGACGCTGCACGAGGGAGGTCCGACCGGGAGGAGACAGGTGCGAGACGGCGACGGAAGCCGGCGGCTGGGCGCCGCCGAGCTCGGCGCGGAGCTGGGGGAGCGGGCGACGCTGGTCCAGTTCTCCAGCGCCTTCTGCCAGCCCTGCCGGGCCACCCGGCGGACGCTGTCCGAGGTGGCCGCGATGGTGGACGGGGTGGCGCATATCGAGATCGACGCCGAGTCGCGGCTGGAGCTCGTCCGGGCGCTGGACATCGCCCGTACCCCCACCGTGCTGGTGCTCGACGCGGCCGGGCGGGTCGTACGGCGGGCCTCCGGACCGCCGCGCCGGGCCGATGTCATCGCCGCTCTGGGTGATGCCGTGTGAGTCTCCGCGCCCCGGCCCCACTTGACGGTCCGCACCCGGCGTGGTCAGGGTGAACGGCATGCGCCCTGGACCCCTTTTTTACGGACGTGTGCACGTGGACCTGATGCGGACCGCCGGCGCACGGTGTCCGGGCGGGTGAGCGAACGAGGACAAGCGCAGCCCCCGCCCGTACCTCCGGCAGAAGGACAACTCCATGACGGCAACGCACGACCTCGGAACGTCCCCGCTGACGACGTCCGACCTCTTCCGCTCCGTCTTCCGCCGGCATGCCTCCGGCGTCGCCGTGATCACCGCCCAGGGCGCTCGCCCGGTGGGCTTCACCGCCACCTCCCTCGCCTCCGTGGCCGCCGAGCCGCCGCTGCTCTCCTTCGGCGTGGGCACCGGCTCCTCGAGCTGGCCGGTGCTGTCCGAGGCCGAGTATGTCGGTGTCCACATTCTGGGCGAGCACCAGCGGGAGCTGGCCGCGACCTTCGCGCGCAGCGGTGCCGACCGCTTCGGACCGGCCACCGGCTGGCGCTCGGGACCGGAGGGCGTGCCGGTGCTCGACGGGGTGCTGGCGTGGCTGGTGTGCCGGGTGGTGGCCCGGATACCCGCCGGGGACCACCGGGTGCTGATCGGCCAGGTCACCACGGGTACGGCGGCCGGGGCCGGCCGTCCGCTGCTGTACCACCAGGGGCGCTTCAACTCGCTCCGCGACTGAACCGCCACGCGCTCCGCGGCCGACCCGCGCCTCTCTGGTTGGCATGTACGCCTCGCATGGATCACCGCCGTTGGCAAGGTCACAGTTCAAGCGGGTTGCGTACGGGGAATGAGCTCGGTGTACTGACGAGTAATATTTTGCTGCGGTGCATGGGCCGCCCCGGCAGGAACCGCCCGCGGTACCGCCCGGGTCCCGCCCCCGAAGGCGCCTATGCTGCCAGCAACAAGGCAGCTCGGTAGAGACGATGCAGTAGGAGAGCCGGCGTGAGCTTGAGGATCGTTGTCTGTGTGAAGTACGTGCCCGACGCCACCGGCGACCGGCACTTCGCCGAAGACCTGACCGTCGATCGCGACGACGTGGACGGCCTGCTCTCGGAGCTGGACGAGTACGCGGTCGAGCAGGCCCTGCAGATCGCCGACGAGGCCGATGACGCCGAGATCACCGTGCTGACCATCGGCCCGGAGGACGCCAAGGACGCGCTGCGCAAGGCGCTGTCGATGGGTGCGGACAAGGCCGTGCACGTCGAGGACGACGATCTGCACGGCACCGACGCGCTGGGCACCTCGCTGGTGCTGGCCAAGGCGATCGAGAAGACGGGCTACGACCTGGTGGTGTGCGGTATGGCCTCCACCGACGGCACGATGGGTGTGCTGCCGGCGATGCTGGCCGAGCGCCTCGGGGTGCCGCAGGTGTCGCTGCTGTCGGAGGTGTCGGTGGCGGACGGCACCGTGACGGGACGCCGTGACGGGGACACCGCGACCGAGCGGCTTCAGGCGCGGCTTCCGGCGGTGGTGTCGGTGACCGACCAGTCCGGTGAGGCGCGTTATCCGTCGTTCAAGGGCATCATGGCGGCGAAGAAGAAGCCGGTGACGTCCTGGGACCTGGAGGACCTGGAGATCGAGTCGGACGAGGTCGGTCTCGAGGGTGCCTGGACCGCTGTGGACGGTGCCACCGAGCGTCCGGCCCGCACTGCGGGCACGATCGTCAAGGACGAGGGCGAGGGCGGTAAGCAGCTCGCCGAGTTCCTCGCGGGTCAGAAGTTCATCTGAGCCGCGCTGCCCTTACCGCCCAGATCTTTCGCATTTCGCAGGAGAGCGATTCCCATGGCTGAAGTCCTTGTCTACGTCGACCACGTGGACGGTGCCGTCCGCAAGCCCACCCTGGAGCTGCTGACCCTGGCCCGCCGCATCGGCGAGCCCGTCGCCGTCTCCCTCGGCTCCGGTGCCGGGAACACCGCGTCCGTTCTCGCCGAGCACGGCGCGGTGCGGGTGCTGACCGCCGATGCGCCGGAGTTCGCCGACTACCTCGTCGTCCCGAAGGTGGACGCGGTCCAGGCCGCGTACGAGGCCGTGTCGCCGTCCGCCGTACTGTTCCCGTCCTCCGCGGAGGGCAAGGAGATCGCGGCCCGGCTGGCGGTGCGTATCGGGTCGGGCATCATCACCGACGCCGTGGACCTGGAGGCGGGGGAGGAGGGTCCGGTGGCGACGCAGTCGGTGTTCGCCGCTGCCTTCACCACCAAGTCCCGGGTCAGCAAGGGCACTCCGGTGATCACGGTGAAGCCGAATTCGGCCGCGGTGGAGGCCGCGCCGGCCGCGGGCGCGGTCGAGGCGCTCGAGGTGTCCTTCTCGGAGCGGGCCACGGGGACGAAGGTGGTGGCGCGTACGCCGCGTGAGTCGACGGGTCGTCCGGAGCTGACGGAGGCGGCGATCGTGGTCTCCGGTGGGCGTGGTGTGGGCGGTGCGGAGAACTTTCCCGTTGTCGAGGCTCTGGCCGACTCTCTCGGTGCGGCCGTCGGTGCTTCGCGTGCGGCGGTGGACGCGGGCTGGTATCCGCACACCAACCAGGTGGGCCAGACCGGCAAGTCCGTCTCGCCGCAGCTCTACATCGCGGCGGGTATCTCGGGTGCGATCCAGCACCGGGCCGGTATGCAGACCTCGAAGACCATCGTGGCCGTCAACAAGGACGCCGAGGCCCCGATCTTCGACCTGGTCGACTACGGCGTGGTCGGCGACCTCTTCGAGGTCGTCCCGCAGCTGACCGAGGAGGTCAAGTCCCGCAAGGGCTGATCCCCGCCGGACCTCCGCGAGGCCCCGTACGCGATGCGCGTGCGGGGCCTCGCGGCTGCCGGGAGGGTGTTGACCCGCCGTTCCATGGCTGGCTAACTTCACCTTACGGATCATCGTTTCCGTACAGCGGAAATGGCGGGAAGGGCGGCGAACGGACATGGAGCCTCAGGAGACGGTGCGGACCAGTCTGACCGGTGCCGTACGGGCGTCCATCGCCGACTCCCTCGCCGCCGTCGACGCCGAGCTCGCCCGCCGCTACCCCGGCGACCCGGGCACCCGCCAGCCCGTCCACACCGTCTACGTCCCCGCCGACCTCTTCACCGCCGGTACGGTGCGCGACTGGGGCGACCAGGCGCTGGTGGCCCTCGACCGGCACGTCCCCGACGCCGCCTCCTTCGCCGCCGTCCTCGGCCTCCCCGGCGAACTCGCCGAACCCGTCCACACCCGGGTGCGGGCCAAGCTGGAGCGCGAGCCCGTGGAGGATCTGCGGATCGACTTCGAGGACGGCTACGGCCCCCGCCCCGACGCCGAGGAGGACGCCGCGGCCGCCCGCGCCGCCTCGCTCGTCGCGGCCGCGCGCGCCGACGGGACCGCGCCGCCCTATGTCGGCATCCGCATGAAATGCCTGGAGGCCGCCGTACGCGACCGCGGCATCCGTACCCTCGACATCTTCCTCACCGGACTGATGGCGGCCGGAGGGCTGCCGGACGGCCTGGTGCTCACCCTCCCCAAGGTGACGTACGCCGAGCAGGTCACCGCGATGGCCCGGCTGTGCGAGGAGTTCGAGAAGGCGCACGGGCTCGCCCCCGGCCGTATCGGCTTCGAGATCCAGATCGAGACCACCCAGGCCATCCTCGGCCCCGACGGCCGCGCCACCGTCGCCCGGATGATCGACGCCGCCGAGGGGCGCGCCACCGGACTGCACTACGGCACCTTCGACTACAGCGCCTCCTGCGGCGTCGGCGCCGCCCATCAGTCCCTGGACCACCCCGTGGCCGACCACGCCAAGGCCGTCATGCAGGTCGCCGCCGCGGGCACCGGCGTACGGCTCTCCGACGGCTCCACCAACGTGCTGCCGGTCGGCCCCACCGAGCGGGTCCACGACGCCTGGCGGCTCCACCACCACCTGGTCCGGCGGTCGTTGGCGCGCGCGTACTACCAGGGCTGGGACATGCACCCCGGCCACCTCCCGACCCGCTACGCCGCCGTCTACGCGTTCTACCGCGAGGGCCTGGAGGCCGCGGCGGAACGGCTCGCCGCCTATGTGGACCGTACGGCCGGATCCACCGGCATCGCCGACGAACCGGCCACCGCGAAGGCGCTCAGCGGCCATCTGGTGCGCGGGCTGGACTGCGGGGCGCTCGACGGCGCCGAGGTCGAGCGGCTGACCGGGCTCGGCCGCGCCGAACTCGACGCGCTGGCGGGCCGCGCCGCCCCGGCTGCCTCCTGACCGACCCCGGAACGCCGGATCCGCGGGACCCCACGGACCGGCCCGTCCCGCCGGGCTGATCCGCTTGGCCACATCCGCTCACCCGCACGTGTCACCCGGGATGCGACCCCGCCGCTGAAGGCGGGAGATGGGTGTCATGGCCAGAAGCGCCGTGTCGGCCCTGCTGATCCTGCTCGGTTGCCTCCTCGTACCGGTGTCCGTGCTGACGGTCTGGGTCCACGACATCGTCCTGGACACCGACCGCTATGTGGCGACCGTCGCCCCGCTCGCGAAGGACCCGGCGATCCAGGACACCGCCGTGGAACAGGTCAGCCAGGCCGTCGACATCCGCCACAACAGCCAAGAGATCACCGCCGACATCGCCTCCTGGCTGCGCGCCCACGGCCTCCCGGAGCGGGCCGCCGACACCATCGAGGGGCTGGCCCCGCAGCTGGACTCGGCCCTGGACCAGGCGGTGCGGAAGGTGGCCGCCCACATCGTCCGCAGCGAGCAGTTCCCCGCCGTGTGGACCGGCGCCAACCGGGCCGCCCACACCGCCGTCGTGAGCGCCCTCACCGGCAAGGGCGGCGGGCCGGTCGGCGTCGAGGGCCACACCGTCACCCTCAACGTCGGCGCCGCCGTGGAGCGGGTCAGACAGCAGCTGGTGGACGCCGGGCTCCCCGCGGTGACCGGCATCCCCGACATCCACCAGCGGCTCGTCCTCTTCCACTCCGACCGGCTCGACACCATCCGACGGTCGGCGCGCCTGCTCGACCTGGCCGGGAACTGGCTGCCCGCGCTGACCGTGACCCTCGGCGGTACGGGAGTGCTGCTCGCCCGCCGGCGCCGCCGGGCGCTCGCCCGCGCGGCCCTGGGCACCGCGCTCGCCTCGCTCGCCCTGGCGCTGGTCCTCGTGGTGGGCCGCCGCTACTACCTCGACCATGTGCCGACGAGCGTGCTGTCCCGGGAGGCAGCCTCGGCCCTCTTCGACACGGTGGTGCGCTTCCTGCGGGTCACGGTGCTCACCGTGCTGGTGCTCGGCCTGGTGGTCGCGTTCGGCGCCTATCTCGCAGGCCCGGGGCGGCTGCCGAGCACGGTTCGCGGCCGGGCCGAGGTCCTCGCCGACAGCGCGGCCCGCTGGAGCGCGGCCCACGGGATGCGCACCGGCCGGGCCGGCACCTGGACCGCCGACCACCGGCGGGGACTGACGACGACGGCCCTGCTGGTGCCGGTCGCGGTGTTCGCCCTGTGGAACCACCCCACCGTGCTCACGGTGCTCTTCCTGGTGCTGATCCTGCTGGCCGCCCTCGCCGTGATCGCCCTCCTGGCCGCCACGGGCCGCATGGGCGCACCCGGCCGGGGCGGTTGAATCCGGGATCGGGGTCCGTCCGGGATCGGGGTCCGTCCCACAGGCCGTCAGCCGGGGGCCGCCCGGAGACCGTCAGGGGGCCAGGAGGAGCACGATGAAGATCAGGCACGCGGCGACATTGACCACCCAGCTATGGGTGGTGAGCCACTCCCGGAGCCGGGGCATCGCGTGCTGTGCCCGATCGCCGAGAAGGAGGTAGACCAGCAGCGGCAGCGCCGCGATCAGCACGGTGGCGGCGATGAACGGCAGCGCCGCCGTCCATTGCGCGTCATGCTGCTCCAGATTCGCCCCCACGGTCAGCATGACCGCGATGTCGGACGGCATGAGCAGGATGATCAGAAAGCCGGTCGTGAGCGCCTTACGGGGACCGGCTTCCATCAGCGAGCCCAGCCACTTCGGCGGCTCGACCGTCCGCCGCTTCACCACGTTCTTCACGGCGACCAGCGCCAGCAGCCCCACCAGCACCAGCTGGACGATGACCGCCGCCACACCCCGATCGGACGGGTTGCCCGGTGCGATCGCCTGCCCCAGCAGCCCGAAGATCCCCCGGGCCAGGGCGACTCCCACCGCCGTGGCGATCGCCACCCCCAGCAGAAACGCCAGGCACACCCGCACCGGCCGCGCCGTGGTCACCAGGACGACGGCGGCCACGATCTGTGGCCCCGCCATCATGGTGACGGCCAGAGGAAGCACCTGGAGCTCCATGGCCCACCCGCCCTTCCGGCCTCCGCCGCGTGGTGACGCCCCGCCTTCCCATTGGTACGCACCGCTGGCCCTCATGGCATCCGCTGCTGCGCCGACCGGGGACCGCCGTAAGCTGAAGATGTGGGCCCTGGTGGGGCCCTGGCGGCCCCGCCGGGCGTGTCCGACGGGAGGCAGACGATGGACTATCCACTGCTGAATGTTTTTCTGACCACGATGTGGGTCTTTCTGTGGATCCTGTGGCTGTTTCTGTTGTTCCGCGTGTTCGCCGATCTCTTCCGCGACGACTCGCTGAACGGATGGGCCAAGGCGGGCTGGACCGTCTTCGTCCTGGTGCTGCCCTTCCTCGGCGTCCTCGTGTATCTGGTGGCACGTGGCCGCGAGATGGGCATGCGTGAGATGAGGCGGGCCGAGAAGGCGGAGGCGGACTTCCGGGAGTACGTGCGGACGACCGCCACCACGGGCCACGCGGAGGAGCTCGAGCACCTCGTGGAGCTCAAGAATCACGGCGACCTCACGCCCGAGGAGTACGAGCGGGCCAAGGCCAAGGTGCTCGCCGCCTGACTCGCCGCCTGAGAGGTCGTGGAACGGACCGGCGTGGGCGGGGGTGGGTGCGTGGTTCAGCGTGTGCCCACATGGGTGCCGAGGAACTTCCGCATCATGGGGACCACCTCGTCCAGGCCGGTTTCGAGGAGGAAGTGGCCGCCGTCCTGGAGGTGCGTCTCGGCCTTCGGGTTGTCGCGGGCGAAGGCGCGGGCGCCGTCGGGGCCGAAGATGGGGTCGTCACGGCCCCACACGGCGAGCAGAGGCGGCTGGTGGGCGCGGAAGTACTCGTGCACCCGGGGGTACAGGGGGCTGTTGGTGGCGTAGTCCCGGAAGAGCTTGAGCTGGATCAGGTCATTGCCGGGGCGGGACACCTGCTGGAAGTCGTGGTGCCAGGTGTCGGGGCTGACCAGGCTCTCGTCGGGAGCGCCGGTGACGTACTGCCACTTGATCAGGTCCAGGGAGAGGGCCTGGCGGATGGCCTCCTCGTGCTTCGGGCTCTGATCCTCCTGATAGGCCCACACCGGCCGCCAGAAGTCCTCGACGAAGCCCTCGTCGTAGGCGTTGCCGTTCTGCGTCACGATCGCGGTGACCGCTTCGGGGGCGCGCAGGGCCAGGCGCCAGCCGATGGGCGCGCCGTAGTCCTGGACGTAGAGGGCGTAGCGGTCGAGGCCGAGGTGGTCGAGGAGACCGGCGGTGAGGTCGGTGAGGGCGTCGAAGGTGTAGTCGAACTCGTCGACGCCGGGGGCGTCGGAGAAGCCGAAGCCCAGGTGGTCGGGGGCGATGAGGCGGTACCCGTCCGCCAGGCGCGGCATGAGGTCGCGGAACATGAACGAGCTGGTGGGGAAGCCGTGCAGGAGGACGAGCGCGGGCGCGTCCGCGGGACCGGCCTCGCGGTAGAACAGCCGTCGGCCCTGGATGTCCGCGAACCGGTGGTGCACCTGTGACATGGCCTCTGTGCCTTTCGAGCCTGGTCGCCCTGGTCGCCCTGGGGGCCTCGGGGCCTCGGTCCTCGGGGCCCGGGGGCCTGGTGGTCAGTGCCGGTCAGTACGGTCAGTACCGCACCGCCGCGCCCACGTTCGCCGTGATGCGGCCGGTGAGCTTGCGGTGGCTGCGGGCGGTGGCCGGGGTGGGCTGGTTCGGGGGCACCTTGGACAGGCGCAGGACGACGGCGTCCACCAAGTCCCCGCTCGCGTTGCGGAAGTTGACCTCGATGGCGTAGCCGGCCGGGTGCTTGCTCCCGTTGGTCACGGTCAGCGCTGCGACGGCCCGTCCCGCGCCGCCGCGGCTCACCCGGCCGACCTTCACCTCGCGCTTGGCCTGGGAGCCGCCCTTGATCTTGTCCAGCTCGGCCTGGGCCGACGCCCTCGCGGACGCGATGGCGGCGGAGGCCCGGGACACTTTGGACGACGGGGTGCCCCCGCCCTCCGAACAGCCGACGGCGGCCGGCGCCAGCACGGCCATGAGGCTCACCGCGCAGATCGTCCGCGTTCGGCGCCCGCTCATCGCGTCTCCCTCGTTCCGTCGGACGGGCCCCGGGCCCTCCGCCTTCACCCTCGGGGGAGTGGGAGACCGAGGCAACCGGAACGGGGCCGTTCAGGTGTTCGGAGGAAACGGGCCGTTCGGGGAAGGCGTGCCTGGTCCGTTGGGGGAGAGGGGGCTCAGGATGTCGCGGGCGGGGGCAGTTCGCCCGAGCCGCGTGGGATCAGCCGGGTCGGCAGGACGAGCCGCCGGGGATCCCCGCCCGCGCCGTCGAGGCGGCGGAAGAGCAGATCGGCGGCGGTGCGGCCGAGCTGGGCCGAGTCCTGGGCTATGACGGTGATCCCGGGGGAGAGCAGATCGGCGAGCTCGAAGTCGTCGAAGCCGACGAGGGCCACCGGCGTGGCGGGCGCGGGGCGCTCGGCCAGGACCCGTACGACCGTGACGGTGACCCGGTTGTTGCCCGCGAAGAGCGCGGTGACCGGCTCGGCGGCGTCCAGCATCGTGGTGGCCGCGGCCCGGACCCGCTCCGGATCGGTGGGGCCGAGCGAGACCCAGGCGTCATGGACCGGCAACCCGGCCTCGCTCATCGCCGCGTGATAGCCGCGCAGCCGCTCGGTGGCGGTGTGGATGCCCGGCAGGTCGCCCAGGAAGCCGATCCGGCGGTGGCCGTGGGCGATCAGATGGGCGACGGCGTCGTGGGAACCGCCGAAGCTGTCGGCGAGCACGGCGTCGGCGTCGATGCGCCCCGCGGGCCGGTCGACGAAGACGGTGGCGACCCCGGCCGCTATCTCGGGCGCCAGATAGCGGTGGTCATGGCCGGCCGGGATGATGACGAGGCCGTCGACCCGGCGCGCGCACAGCGCGAGCACCAGCTCCTGCTCCCGCTCGGGGTCCTCCGCGCTGGACCCATTGATCAGCAGCGCGCCATGGGCCCGGGCGACCTCCTCGACCGCGCGGCTCAGCGGACCGTAGAAAGGGTCGGCCAGATCCTCCAGCACCAGTCCGATGCTCGCCGTACGGCCCTTGCGCAGAATGCGGGCGCTGTCGTTGCGGCGGAAGCCGAGCGCGGTGATGGCCTCCTGGACGCGGCGCTCGGTGTCGGGGGTGACGCCCGGCTCGCCGTTGACCACTCTGGAGACGGTCTTGAGGCCGACCCCGGCCCGTGCGGCCACATCCTTCATAGTGGGCCGGGTGCCGTAACGGCGTGTGGGGGTGCGGCTGGCGGTGCCCGGGGCGGTGTCGGTCACAGTGCGCTCGTCCCGTCGCTGGTCGTCGTGGGGGAAGGAGTGACGAGCATAGCCCCTGGACAACGTTGTCAGCGCCGGGAAGACTATTGCCGCACACCGAACACGTCCATGCCCACCAGCATGCCCACCAGGAGAGTCGACACCTATGCCACGTGACCTCATCGCCGCACTGGACATCGGCGGGACCAAGATCGCGGGCGCCCTGGTGGACGCGAGCGGAAAGCTGGTCGTACGGACCCGTCGCGCCACCCGCGCCCAGGAGGACGGCGCCACGGTGATGCGGCAGGTCACCGCCGTGCTCGAGGAGCTCGCGGCCACCGCGCACTGGTCGCGCGTCGCCGCCGTCGGCATCGGCAGCGCGGGCCCGGTGGACGCCTCAGTGGGCACCGTCAGCCCCGTCAACATCCCCGGCTGGCGTGACTTCCCGCTGGTCGCCGGGGTCCGGGAGACCACCGGCGCACTGCCGCTGTCGCTGGTCGGCGACGGGCCGGCGATGACGGCCGCCGAACACTGGCAGGGCGCGGCGCGCGGCCGTAAGAGCGCGCTGTGCATGGTGGTCTCCACCGGCGTGGGCGGCGGGCTGGTCCTGGGCGGCCGGCTGCACCCGGGCCCCACCGGCAACGCCGGGCACATCGGCCACATCAGCGTGGAGCTGAACGGCGACCCGTGCCCCTGTGGCGGACGCGGCTGCGTGGAGCGGATCGCCAGCGGCCCCAACATCGCCCGCCGCGCCCTGGACGGCGGCTGGCGCCCGGGGCCGGACGGCGACACCAGCGCCGAGGCCGTCGCCGCCTCGGCGCGGGCCGGAGACCCCGTCGCGCTGGCCTCCTTCGAACGGGCCGCCCAGGCCCTGGCCGCCGGGATCGCCGCGACCGCCGCACTCGTCGAAATTGAGGTGGCGGTCGTCGGCGGCGGCGTGGCGGGCGCCGGGGACGTGCTCTTCGCGCCCCTGCGGCGCGCCCTGCGCCACTACGCGACCCTGTCGTTCGTCCAGGGGCTGGAGGTCGTCCCGGCGCAGATGGGCACCGACGCGGGGGTGGTGGGCGCGGCCGCCGCGGCGGCGCAGGAGGCGCGTCTTGAGGGGTTCGGCCCGGCGGCCGGTACACCTCCCACCGGCGACTGAGCCCCGCTCCTTCACCGTTTGACCATGACCCGCTGTCACCGTCTGCCCCTAAGCTGTTCGCCCTGAGCCCGGAAGCCCCATGGCTGCCGGGCCGGACCGAGGAGCGCGCGTGGGGAGGCGGAGCGGTGGCACCGGCGGACATGGGCGGCGATCTGTCCGGTCGGCTACTGGGCGGGCGGTACCGGGTGACGGGCCGCCTCGGCCGGGGCGGCATGGGCGTGGTCTGCAGGGCCGTGGACGCGGTGCTCGGCCGGGAGGTCGCGGTCAAGGTGTTGCGCACCCACACCGACGCGTCCAGCGCCGAGTTGGCCGATCTGCGCACCCGGATGCAGCGGGAGGCGCGGGCGGCGGCCCGGATCCGGCACTCCGGTGTGATCACGGTCCACGACGTGGCCGAGGAGGGCGGGCTGCCGCTCATCGTCATGGAGCTGATCGACGGGCCCTCGCTCGACGATGTGCTCGACGAGCGCGGCACCCTCGACCCCCGGGAGGCCGCGGGGATCGGCGCCGAGGTCGCGGACGCGCTCGGCGCTGCCCATGGCGCCGGGGTGCTGCACCGGGATGTGAAGCCCGGCAATGTGCTGCTGGACCGCGAGGGCCGTGTCGTCCTTACGGACTTCGGCATCGCGAGCCTCGAGGCGCCCGAGGACGGCGCGACCACCAAGCTGACCCGCAGCGGCGAGCTGATCGGCTCCCTGGACTATCTCGCACCCGAGCGCGCCCAGGGCCAGGACCCGAGCCCGGCCTCGGACATCTGGGCGCTGGGGATGACGCTGTACGCGGCGGTGGAGGGCTCGTCGCCGTTCCGCCGCACCTCCGTATGGTCCACGCTCACCGCGATCGTCAATGAGCCGCTGCCCGAGCCCCGGCTGGCCGGGCCGCTGGCGCCCGTGCTGCACGCGCTGATGGACAAGGATCCGCGGGGGCGGCCGTCCGCCGCCGAGGCGCGCCGGATGCTGGCGGAGGTGGCGGCGGGAGAGACGCCGCGCGGTGCGGCCGGGCCGCCGTCCGTTCCACTGAGCGAGTCAACCCCCTCCGCCCCGCCTCCGGGCTTCGGCCCGCCGCCCGTGGTGGAGCCGCTGGTGAGCGGGGAGCCGGGCGCGGCGGACGGGGCCGGTGCGCGAAGCGCGGGGCGCAGGCGCCGCGGAGTGCTCATCGCGGCCGCGGCCGCCACCGTCGCGCTCATCGGCGGCGGGCTGACGTACGCACTGGTCGGAGGCGATGACCACACCACGGGGTCGGGGCGGACGAAGGATGCGCCGAGCGAGCCGGCGGGGCCGGGGAAGACCACCGCACCCGGCGGCGGTAAGGCGAGCGCCACGGCCGGGCAGGGCAGCGCCGAGCCGGATGACACGGCCTCACCCACTCGGGACGGCGGGAAGGGCGACCCGAGCGGCCCGGCGGCTTCATCGGCTCCGCCCTCGGGCGCCGCGCCCGTCTGCCATGGCGGCGACGGCGGGCGGTACGACTGCGAGGTGTGGCGCGACGCCACCTCGTACACCCACGGCGGTGAGCCGGTCGGCACCCTCAAGCACGGCGTGAACTACTTCTACTGCCAGGAGAACCTGGGCCGCCGGGAGACCTATGGCAAGTGGACGAACGTGTGGTGGGCCAGGACCGACGATGACAACGGCCATCGGGATGTCTATGTGAGCGTCGTCTACGTCAAGGGCGGCGACAATGACGCGCCCCTTCCCGGGCTGCCCGAGTGCTGAACCCGGGACGGCCGCGGGAAGGGGCGGATCTCAGCGGTGGATCTCAATGGCGGATCTCAGCGGCGGATCTCAGTGCGGCCGAGACGTCTCAACGTGGTGGTCTCAGCCGGTCTCAGCAGGTGAAGGCCGCGTCGGCCCAGTCCCCGTGGTCGCTGGTGACCCCGTCCCCGCCGTCGGTGACGACCAGCCGGACCGTCTTCGCCCCGCCGACGGCGGCGTCGAGGGCGGTGGCCGGATCGGCGTTGGTCAGCGTCTTCGACGATGCCACCTTGGTGTCGTCCGCCCAGACCTCGAAGCCGACCGTCCCGGCGGTGCCCTCCTCGTCGTCCACGCCGACCTGTGCGGTGAAGCGCGAGCACCGGCCCCCGGTGTAGTACGTGACCTCACTCGGCGCGTGCACGCCCAGGCCCTTGTCGTACGTGGTGCCGCCGAGGGTGAGCGGATGGCCGTCACCCGCCTCGTTCTCGCCGACGCTGGTGTTCTTCTCCACCGGGCCCCAGCCGTTGAGCGCGCTCAGCCACGGCAGATCGCTGGCGTACGAGCTGCCGGAGGGCGGTGCGACCACCACATGGACCGCCGAGACCAGCCGGGCGGTGGCCTTGTCGCCTCCCGGTGAGCGGTAGTCGGCGCTGACCGTCAGGTCGTACGCACCCGGCGCGGCCCCGGTGGGCGCGGTCACCTGCCAGCGTGTGGCCAGCTTCGAGCCGGTGGGCAGCGAGGCGGCCCGGGTCGGGGAGGTGGCCTTGATCCGCCAGCCGTCGGGGCCGGTGAGCCGGACCGAGACCTGCTGGGCCGGGGTGCGGCCGAGGTCGGTGAGCGTGGTGTCGACCTGAGCCGTGGCCCCGGCCTCGGCCAGCGCCGTGCCGTCGAGGCCGAGTTCGGCGGCGGGCGGGTAGGCGGCCCAGCGAGTGTCGGCCGAGGCCCGGTAGAGCACGGTGCCATGGGCCGGGACGGTGGCCGAGATGGCTCCGGCGGTGTTGTAGTCCTTGTGCGCCCACAGGTCGCGCAGCCGGTACGCGGTCGCCCGGGGCAGCCCGACCCCGGTCGCCGTGGTGGCGATGTGCTGCGGCCGGTCGGTCTCGTTGAACAGCGCGACGGCGCGGCTGCCGTCCGCCATCTCCTTGGCGACGACCCAGCGCCCGCCCTCGGAGGAGACCACGGTGCCCTGCTTGCCCAGCGGGTCCTGATCGACGGCGATCACCTCGTGATTGCCGAGGATCTCGTAGGTCTCGGCGCTGGCCTTGCGCAGATCGGTGCCGATCAGCAGCGGTGCGGCCATGATCGACCAGAGCGAGAAGTGGCTGCGGTACTCGGTGGCCGTCATCCCGCCGTTGCCGACCTCCAGCATATCGGGGTCGTTCCAGTGGCCGGGCCCGGCGTACTTCGCGAGCGGCAGGTTCTGCTTGGCGATCGACAGCATGCTGCCCCAGCTGTCGCTGATGTCGCCCGTGGTCCGCCACAGCTGGCCGACTTCCCCGGCCCACTCCCAGGGCTTGTTCTCGCCCCATTCGCAGATGCTGTAGACGATGGGGCGGCCGGTGGTCTCGGTCGCGGCCTTCAGGGCGTCGCGCATGGTGCGGTAGCGCTGCTTGGCGTCGACACCCTGGTTATTGCAGTTGTCGTACTTGAGGTAGTCGATGCCCCAGTCGGCGAACTGCTGGGCGTCGGACTTCTCATGGCCGAGCCCCCCGGGGAAGCCGGCGCTGTTGCAGGTCTTGGTGCCCGCGCTGGTGTAGATGCCGATCTTCAGTCCCTTGGCGTGGACATAGTCGGCGACGGCCTTGATGCCGTTCGGGAAGCGGACCGGGTCGGGCACCAGCTTGCCGTTGGCGTCGCGCTGCGGCAGCGCCCAGCAGTCGTCGAGGTTGACGTACTGGTATCCGGCGTCCTTCAGTCCCTTGGCCACGAAGATGTCGGCGATGCCCTTGACCATCGCCTCGTTGAACTCCGCGCGGCAGTGGGTGGAGTTCCAGTTGTTGAAGCCCATCGGTGGGGTGAGGGCGAGCCCGTCACCGGGCGCGGCGCCCGGGTCGGAGGCCGGTGTGGTGACCTCGGCGGGGTGCGCGGGCTGGGCGACGGCCGGGAGGGCCAGGCCGACCGTGGCCAGCAGACCGGCGCTCAGTGCTCCGATGACTCTTCGTCTCGCGGGTCGAAAACAGCGGTGGCGCACGATGCGGGTCCTCCGTTCTCAACGGGGGTAACGCAGTGTCATGGCTGCGTCACATGCGAGCGTTTACGGTAGACCCTGTTGGAGTCTGTTGGAAGAGATGCGATAACAGTTGTTCGATATCTCGTCAAAACCCTTGACGATCCGCCTGGCCGCCGGGTGAGATCCCCTCACTCGCGTTCGGTTGTGTTTGATTGAACCTCTGTGGAGGGGCACATGGCACCGTCATCGTCAGGACATCGGATCTCCCGCCGTGCGCTACTACGAGGCACCGCGGCCGGAGCCGGCGCGGTAGCCCTTCCTACGCTGCTGACCGCCTGCGGTGGTCCGGGCAACGAAGTGAAGATCGGCTCCAATGCCTCCGACGCCGTGCCCCGCAAGGCGTTCGCCGAGGTGTTCGACGCGTATGAGAAGAAGTCGGACAAGAAGGTCAAGGTCAACACCGTCAACCACGAGGCCTTCCAGGAGGGCATCAACCGCTATCTGAAGGGCACCCCCGACGACGTCTTCATGTGGTTCGCCGGGTACCGCATGCAGTTCTTCGCCGAACAGGGGCAGCTCGCCGAGATCAGCGACCTCTGGAAGGGCTTCGACGGCTTCTCGGACGCGCTCAAGGCGCAGTCCACCGGCAAGGACGGCAAGCAGTACCTCGTGCCGTATTACTACTACCCCTGGGCCGTCTTCTACCGGAAGAGCGTCTTCGCCCAGCACGGCTACGAGGTTCCGAAGACCTTCGACGAGTTCCGGGCGCTCGCCAAGCGGATGGACAAGGACGGCCTCGACGCCATCGCCTTCGGCGACAAGGACGGCTGGCCCGCCATGGGGACCTTCGACTATCTCAATATGCGGGCCAACGGCTACGACTTCCATATCTCCCTCATGGGCGGCAAGGAGTCCTGGACCGATCCCAAGGTCAAAAACGTCTTCGACCTGTGGCGCGGACTGATGCCGTACCACCAGAAGGGCGCCAACGGGCGGACCTGGCAGGAGGCCGCCCAGAGCCTGGCGCAGAAGAAGTCCGGTATGGCGGTCTTCGGGCTGCCCCACCCCGGGCAGCAGTTCTCCGCCGCCGACCGCGATGATCTGGACTTCTTCCCCTTCCCCGAGATCGACTCCGCCTACGGGCAGGACGCGGTGGAAGCGCCCATCGACGGCTTTCTGCTGGCGAAGAAGTCCAAGCGGCAGAAGGAGGGCAAGGAGCTGATGAAGTACCTCGCCACTCCCGCCGCCGAGGAGATCTACCTGAAGCGGGACCCGAACAACATCGCCGTCAACGACAAGGCGTCCACCTCGTCGTACAACGCGCTGCAGAAGAAGGCCGTGGACCTCGTCTCGAATGCCAAGCAGATATCGCAGTTCATGGACCGCGACACCCGGCCGGACTTCGCGTCCCAGGTGATGATCCGGGCCATTCAGCAGTTCATCAACAAGCCGAACGACATCGACACCCTCACCAAGGACATCGAGTCCCAGAAGAAGACCATCTTCGCCAGCGACTAGGAGATTCGCGCCGTGCCGCTCACGACCGCGCGGCGTGCCAAACGGCGGGGTCCGCGGAAATTCACCTCCCGCGACCTCGCCGTCATCGGCGTGCTGCTGGGCATACCCATCCTGCTCGACCTGGCCCTGATCTGGGGCCCGACCCTCGCCTCCATCGGCCTGTCCTTCACCAGCTGGGACGGCATCGGCGATATCCACTGGGTGGGCATCGACAACTACAAGACCCTCTTCACGGACTATCCGCCGTTCTGGCCCGCGGTCCGCAACAATCTGCTCTGGGTGGCCTTTCTCGGCTTGGTCGCGACCCCCTTCGGGCTGCTGCTGGCCGTACTGCTGGACAAGGGTGTCCGGTTCAGCCGCTTCTACCAGTCCACCCTCTATATGCCGGTGGTGCTCTCGCTCGCCATCGTCGGCTTCATCGCACAGCTGGTCTTCTCCCGTGACCAGGGTGCGCTGAACGCGATCCTCGCCAACAAGAACGACCCGGTGGACTGGCTCGGAGACCCGGACCTCAATATCTGGGTGGTGCTGCTGGCGGCAGCCTGGCGGCACACCGGGTATGTGATGATCCTCTATCTGGCCGGGCTGAAATCCGTCGATCCCTCGCTCAAGGAAGCGGCCGCGATCGACGGCGCGAGCGAGACCCAGACCTTCTTCCGGGTGGTGCTGCCCACCCTGCGGCCGGTCAATATCATCGTCGGCGTCATCACCGTGATCGAGGCATTGCGCGCCTTCGACATCGTCTACGCCATCAACCACGGCCGTAACGGGCTCGAACTGCTCTCGGTGCTGGTCACCGACAACATCATCGGCGAGGCCAGCCGGATCGGATTCGGCTCCGCGATCGCCGTCGTCCTGCTGACCGTGTCCCTGGGATTCATCGTGACCTATCTGGTCCAGGAGTTGCGAGGGGGGAAGAAGGGATGACCGTCACCACTCCGCCCGCCCCCGTACGGACCGTGACCCCGGAGTCCGGCGCCGCCAAGCGCCGGGTGACCCCTGGCCGGCTCGGGCTGCACGCCTTTCTGATGGTCGTGTCGCTCGCCTTCCTCGCCCCGCTGCTGCTCGCCATCTACGCCTCGCTGCGGCCGTACGAGGAGACCGCGAAATACGGCTATTTCTCGCTGCCGCGCCATCTGTCGTTCGACTACTACGCCAAGGCGTTCAACGACTCCGGGATGGGCAAGTACTTCGTCAACTCGCTCATCATCGCGGTGCCCGGGGTGCTGTTGACGCTGTTTCTCGCCTCGTTCGTCGCCTTCTGTGTGACCCGGCTGAGAATACGCGGCGGGCTGGTGCTGCTGATGGTGTTCACGGCGGGCAATCTGCTGCCGCAGCAGGTCATCGTCACCCCGCTCTATGTGCTCTTCACCAAGATCGATCTGCCCTATTGGATGTCGGACTCGATGACGATGTACGACTCCTACTGGGCCGTGCTCGCCGTTCAGGTCGCCTTCCAGGTGGGATTCTGCGTCTTCGTCCTCGCCAACTTCATGCGCACCATTCCCGATGAGATCGTGGAGGCGGCGCGGGTGGACGGGGCGGGGGTCTGGACGCAGTACTGGAACATCACGCTTCCCTTGTGCCGGCCCGCGCTGGCGGCGCTCGCCACCCTGCAATTCACCTGGATGTACAACGACTTCCTGTGGGCGCTCGTCTTCATCTCCGACGGTGACAAGCTGCCCATCACCTCCGCGCTCAACAATCTGCGCGGCCAGTTCTTCACCGACTACAACCTGCTCGCGGCGGGGTCGGTGATCGTGGCGCTTCCCACGGTGCTGGTCTTCCTGCTGTTGCAGCGCCACTTCATCGCCGGACTCACCCTCGGCGCCAGCAAGGGCTGATACGTCAGGGGTCACTGTGGCCCACGTGGCCACGGTGACCCCTGTGGCACAAGGGCCACACGATCCCCGACCATGCGCCCCCGCACCGCCCCGCGTCCCGCGCCCAACCCGTCCGGAGCGACGCGATCCGTCACTCGGTCGTCTTCGCGCGTTTCCGTGACAGGGTGATGCGGGCAACTGTCAGGAGGCGATGGAATAGGGGGAAATGTGATCGTCTGGCTGAACGGTGCTTTCGGCGCGGGTAAGACCTCCGCGGCCCGCGAATTGGTGGACTTCATGCCCGGCAGTACCTTCTACGACCCGGAACTGGTCGGTAACGGTCTGCGGATGATGCTCCCGCGGAAACGTCTTGAGCAGGTGTCCGACTACCAGGATCTGCCCTCCTGGCGCCGGCTGGTGGTGGACACCGGAGCGGCGCTGATCGCGGAGGTCGGCGGCCCGCTCGTGGTCCCGATGACGGTCCTCAGACAGGAGTACCGGGATGAGATCTTCGGCGGTTTCGCGGCCCGTCGCATCCCCGTACGGCATGTTCTGCTGCACACCGATGAAACGATCCTTCGCGAGCGCATAGCCGAACGCGACGAGATACCCGGGGACGCGGACGCGAGCGAGTCCGTACGCCAGTGGTGCCTGGCCCATCTCGCGCCCTACCGGGCGGCCCTGACCTGGCTGACCACCGATGCCCATGTCGTGGACACCACCGGGCTCAGCCCGCGCCAGACCGCCCAGCACATCGCCGACGCGGTCCGCGAGGGCGCCGGGACCTGCGACATCGTGCAGACCCCGGAGCCGAGGGCGGAGACGCTGGCCGCCGGGGTCCTGCTCTTCGACGAGGAGGACCGGGTGCTGCTCGTCGACCCCACCTACAAGCCCGGCTGGGAGTTCCCCGGCGGTGTCGTCGAACCGGGCGAACCCCCGATGTGCGCCGGGGTGCGCGAGGTCACCGAGGAACTGGGGGTACGGCTGGACGAACCGCTGCGGCTGCTGGTGGCCGACTGGGAACGCCCCCAGCCGCCCGGCTACGGGGGCCTGCGGCTGCTCTTCGACGGCGGCAAGCTCTCCGGTGCGGCCGCCCAGGAGGTGCTGCTGCCCCGCTCCGAACTGCGCGGCTGGCGCTTCGTCACCGAGAGCGAGGCCGCCGCGCTGCTGCCACCGGTGCGGCTGAGCCGGCTGCGCTGGGCGCTGCGCGCCCGTGAGCAGGGCCGCCCGCTGTATCTCGAAGCGGGCGTCCCCATGGGCTGACCACGCCGGCCCAGCCCGTGGGGCCGCCCGCCGACCGGGTGCGAGGCGAAGGGGCCTCAGCCCTTGCCCGCCGCGTACGTCCCCAGGAACAGCGCCTCGGTGAGCGAGAGCTTCTCCAACTCCTCCGGTGAGACGCTCTCGTTGACCGCGTGTATCCGCGCCTCCGGCTCGCTCAGCCCGATCAGCAGGATCTCCGCCTCCGGGTAGAGCGAGGCCAGTGTGTTGCACAGCGGGATCGAGCCGCCCTGCCCGGCGATCGCCATCTCCTGGCCGTCGTACGCAAGGCGCATCGCCTCCCGCATCGCCGCGTACGCCGGGCTCGTGGTGTCCGCGCGGAACGGCCGGCCCTCGCCGATCTGCTCCACCGAAAGCCGCGCGCCCCACGGCGCCGAGGACCGGAGGTGGTCGGCGAGCAGCCGGTTGGCCTCGGCCACGTCCACGCCCGGCGGCACCCGCAGGCTGATCAGCGCCCGCGCGCTCGCCTGGACGGACGGAGTGGCGCCGACCACCGGCGGGCAGTCGATGCCGAGCACGGTGACCGCCGGGCGCGCCCAGAGGCGGTCCGCGACCGTGCCGGACCCGATCAGCCCGACCCCGTCGAGCACCCTGGCGTCCTTGCGGAACTCCTCGTCCGGATACTGCAGCCCGTCCCACACCGCGTCCGCGTCGAGGCCCTTGACCGTGGTCGAGCCGTCGTCGGCGCGCAGCGAGTCCAGGACGCGGATCAGCGAGGCGAGCGCGTCCGGGGCCGCCCCGCCGAACTGGCCGGAGTGCAGATTGCCCTCCAGGGTCTCCACCGAGACCCGCAGCATCGTCATCCCGCGCAGCGTGGCCGTGACCGTCGGCAGCCCCACCCGGAAGTTGCCCGCGTCGCCGATCACGATCGTGTCGGCGGTCAGCAGCTCCGGATGGGCCTCGGCGTAGCGCTCCAGGCCGCCCGTGCCCTGCTCCTCCGAACCCTCCACGATCACCTTGACGTTGACCGGGACCCCGCCGTTCGCCTTGAGCGCGCGCAGCGCGGTGAGATGCATGATCACACCGCCCTTGCAGTCCGCGGCGCCCCGCCCGTACCAGCGGCCGTCGCGTTCGGTCAGCTCGAAGGGCGGGGTGTGCCAGGCGTCCTCGTCCAGCGGGGGCTGCACGTCGTAGTGCGCGTAGAGCAGCACGGTCGGGGCATCGGCCGGACCGGGGAGAAAGCCGTAGACGGACTGGGTGCCGTCGGGCGTGTCCAGCAGTGCCACGTCCTCGAACCCCTCGGCGCGCAGCGCGTCGGCGACCCACCGGGCGGCGGCCTCGCATTCGCCGGGCGGGAACTGCGCCGGGTCCGCCACCGACTTGAAGGCCACCAGCTCGGCCAGCTCGGCCCTGGCGCGCGGCTGCAGGGCGGCGACGGTGGCGGCGAGAGGCGCCTTCTCCATGGGGGACCCTCCTGGGGTGCGACGGGCCGGCGGCGGGATGCGCGGCGATGGGCACGTATGTACGGCTTGATGCCGCGTGGCCGATCATCCCACAGCGGGGTCATCCGCCGGGGAGCCGTAGGATGCCGGGTAGGCGCATCAGGTCGGTCGATTGGGAGCGGATCCACACGTGAGCAGCGACAACGCAGCCCCGGACAATGAGACGGTATGGGACGTCGTCGTGGTGGGCGCGGGCCCCGCGGGTGCCTCCGCGGCCCATGCCGCCGCCTGCGCCGGGCGCCGGGTGCTGTTGTTGGAGAAGGCCGAGCTGCCGCGCTACAAGACCTGCGGCGGTGGCATCATCGGCCCCTCGCGCGACGCCCTTCCGCCGGGTTTCGAACTGCCGCTGCGGGAGCGGGTGCACGCGGTCACGTTCTCGCTGAACGGCAAGCTGTCCCGCACCCGCCGCTCCAAGCACGCGCTCTTCGGGCTGATCAACCGGCCGGAGTTCGACGCGGCCCTGGTCGACGCCGCCAAGGACGCGGGCGCCGAGGTCCGTACGGGCGTCGCGGTCACCCGCGTCGAGCAGCACGGCCCGGCGGTGCCCGACCGGCGTACGGTCGCCGTGGTGCTCTCCGACGGTGAGACCGTGCTGGCGCGGGCCGTGGTCGGCGCGGACGGCAGCGCGAGCCGCATAGGCGCGCATGTCGGCGTGAAGCTGGACCAGGTGGACCTCGGCCTGGAGGCGGAGATCCCCGTTCCGGAGACCGTCGCGGAGGACTGGGCGGGCCGGGTGCTCATCGACTGGGGCCCGATGCCGGGGAGTTACGGCTGGGTCTTCCCCAAGGGCGACACCCTTACCGTCGGCGTCATCTCGGCGCGCGGCGAGGGCGCCGGCACCAAGCGCTACCTGGAGGACTTCATCGCCCGGCTCGGCCTCGCCGGATTCGAACCGAGCATCTCCTCCGGCCATCTGACCCGCTGCCGCGCCGACGACTCGCCACTGTCCCGCGGCCGGGTCCTGGTGTGCGGCGACGCGGCCGGGCTGCTGGAGCCGTGGACCCGCGAGGGCATCTCCTACGCGCTGCGCTCGGGCCGGCTCGCGGGGGAGTGGGCGGTGCGCGTCGCCGAGGCACACGACGCGGTGGACGCCCGCCGCCAGGCCCTGAACTACGCCTTCGCGATCAAGGCGGGGCTCGGTGTGGAGATGGGCGTCGGCCGCCGCCTGCACACGGTCTTCGCCCGCCGCCCCGGGCTGTTCCACGCGGCGATCACCGGCTTCCGCCCGGCGTGGCGCGCCTTCACGAAGATCACCCGCGGTACGACCACGCTGGGCGACCTCGTCCGCACCCACCCGGCCGCCCGCCGGGCCCTGGGGGCGATGGACCGGGGCTGAGCGTAAGCGCTCCGCTGGAAGTATCGCGATGTGTCGTCGGTCGACTGCGGCGCCGTTGTGGCTGGTCGCGCCCCGCGGCGGAGCCGCACATCGACACAGCCCCGCGCCCCTTCGGGGTGCTGCCCGGACCGTAGCGGACTTCCTCCGACCTGCTCAGGGCCCGGCCTCGGCTCTGGCCCGCGATCTGTCCGGCAGGGCCGCGATCTGTCCGGCAGGGCCGCGATCTGTCCGGCAGGCCCGCGATCTGTCCGGCAGGGCATGGGCGCCTACTCCGCCGGGAGTAGGCGCGGGCACCGCGCAGGGGGGACGCCGGGGGCGCCCCCACCGGTTTAGCGTTGCCCGTATGCACGGATTCACGGGGGAGCACGGCCCGGGGCAGCGGCCGGGCGGATGGTGGCGCGGGGCGCCCTTCGGCCCATCGCGTCCGGCCGTGCCCTGGCGCTCCTCGGTCGCCATCGCCTTCATCCAGATGGTGGGCACCGGGTTCGCCGCTCACGATCAGCCCACCCGGGCGGGGCTCGGGCCGGGGAGCGCCGCGCTGCTGCTCGCCGGGCCCGCGCTGCTGCTCATGCGCCATCGTCGTCCCGGGACGGTCGTGGTCGGCACGGCGGTGGTGACCGCCGTCTACCTCGCCGCCGGATATCCGTACGGGCCCGTCTTCCTCAGCGTCGTCGTCGCCTGTGTGACGGCCATCGCGGCCGGGCGGCGGATCGCCGCGTGGAGCGCGCTCGGGCTGCTGTGGGGGAGCCATCTGCTCATCGGCCACTGGCTCTACCGCTGGCTGCCGCCGGGCGACGACGGGCCCGTCGGATGGGGGCAGGAGCTGGCGGTCACCGCCTGGGCGGCGGCCATCGTGGCCGCCTCCGAACTCGTCCGCGTACGGCGTGAGCAGTGGGCCCGGGAACGAGCCGAACGGGAGGCGGCCGCGCGGCGCCGGGCCGACGAGGAACGGCTGCGGATCGCCCGCGAACTGCATGACGTCCTCGCCCACAGCATCTCGGTCATCAACGTCCAGGCGGGCGTCGGGCTCGCCCTCCTGGACCAGGACCCCGAGCAGGCCCGCACCGCGCTGACCACCATCAAGGCGGCCAGCAAGGAGGCGCTGGGCGAGGTCCGCCAGGTCCTCGACACCCTGCGCACCTCCGGCTCCGGCGCGCCCGGCGCCGCGCCGCGCTCACCCGCGCCCGGCCTGGACCGGCTGGAGGAGCTGACCGGACAGGCGGCGGACGCGGGGCTCGCGGTGCGGGTGGAGGCGGAGGGCGTACGGACGGCCCTGCCGCCCGGCGCCGATCTCGCGGCGTTCCGTATCGTGCAGGAGGCCCTGACCAACATCGTCCGCCACTCCGGCTCCCGGAACGCCCGGGTGCTGCTGCACTATGCCCCCGGTGAGCTGGAGCTGCGGGTGGACGACGACGGCCCCGCGACCGGGGACGGGGCGACGGGCGGCGGCAACGGCCTGGTCGGCATGCGCGAGCGGGCCGCCGCGCTCGGCGGCACAGTGGAGGCGGGCCCGCGCCCCGACGGCGGCTTCCGCGTCCGGGCCAGGATTCCGTTCAAGGGCGGGAGGGAGACCCCATGAGGGATGAGGACGGGCCCGAGACCGTGATCCGTGTCGCGCTCGCCGACGACCAGCTCCTCGTCCGCGCCGGATTCCGCGCCCTGCTGGCCGCGCAGCCGGATATCGAGGTGGTCGGCGAGGCGGCCGACGGGGAGCAGGCGCTGGCGCTCGTACGGGAGCGGCGCCCCGATGTCGTCCTCATGGACATCCGCATGCCGGTGCTCGACGGCCTCGCCGCCACCCGCGGGATCACCGGGGACCCGGAACTCGGCGAGGTGAAGGTGGTCATGCTGACCACCTTCGAACTCGATGAGTACGTCTTCGAGGCGATCCGCTCCGGCGCCTCCGGCTTCCTGGTCAAGGACACCGAACCGGATGAGCTGCTGCGGGCCGTGCGCGCGGTGGTCGGCGGCGACGCGCTGCTGTCGCCCGGGGTGACCCGCCGTCTCATCGCCGAGTTCGCGGCCCGCTCCAGGGAACCCGCGCCCGCGGCGGTGCTGGCGGAGCTGACCGAACGGGAGCGGGAGGTGATGGCCCTGGTCGGCATGGGGCTGTCGAACCAGGAGATCGCCCGGCGGCTCGTGGTCAGTCCGCTCACCGCCAAGACCCATGTGAGCCGGACGATGGTCAAACTGGGCGCTCGGGACCGCGCCCAACTCGTCGTGCTCGCCTATGAGTCGGGCCTGGTCCGGCCGGGCTGGCTCGGCTGAGCGAGGCCCCGCGGTCCGGGCTTTGTCCTCCGGGCCTCGCGCCCAGCGTGGCCCTGCCCCCAGCGCGGCCCTCCGTCCAGCACGGCCCTCCCTCAAGGACAGCTCCTCCACTCGGAACGGTCCCTTCGCTCGGAACGGTTCCTCCGCTCAGAACAGCCCCTCCGGGGCCTCCGCCTCCCGCTCCCGCCGCGCCACCGGCGCCGTCGTCGGGGCGTCCGTCGCGTCCGCCGCCAGTGGCCAGCCCGCCAGCTGCCGGGTGTCCAGCAGCAGGGCCCGGCCGTCCGTCGAGGTCAGATGGATGTCCGGGCCCGCCACTGCGTCGATACGACCGGCCACGGTGGCCTCGGGGACGAGCCGGATCAGCCCCGGTGCGGGGCGCACCCGGTCCAGATGGAACGCCGCGTCATGGTGCACCGGCCGGAACGGGGCCAGGGCCAGCGACTCCGGCAGACCGCCCAGGCCGCACGCCCGCTGGTGGAGCGCGGCGAGGTCGGCGGCCCGCCGCTCAGGTGGCGGCGGGGCCTCGCGGGCGGTGCGCTTGGCGGCGTACGGGAAGCGGTCCGGGACGCCGAGCGCGGCGCCCAGCACCGCCTCGGCGCGGCGCGCGGCCATCAGCGGGCCACGGCCCAGCAGACAGTACGAGAGCGCGGCCTGCTCCAGCAGCCGTGCCCCCTCCCGCTCGGCCGCGGTGATCCCGACCTTGACCAACTCCGCGCCGAACCAGGCGAGATAGACGTCGTAAGGGCGCGGATCGTCCGTACGGGTGTCGGCGGCCACGGAGTACGAGCGGTCCAGCCGGGCGCAGTCCGGGCACTGCGCCGATACGACGGAGGCCGGGACCTCGGCCCCGGCCGGGCACGGGGTGTGCCGGGCGCCCCTGCGGACGCCGACGCAGGCACGCCGGGGTCCGGTGGTGAACGAGAGCGGGCGGTCCGGCGTCAGCGGGGAGAGCCGTTCCCCCTGGGCCGGATGGAGCCAGACCAGCGCGGGCCCGCCGCGGCCCCAGCGTGCCCCGGCGCACTGCCACCGTGCGGGCCGCGGGTCCTGGCTCTGGCTCCGGCCCTGGGGCATCAGCGTCGCTGCCGGGAGAACAGCCACAGTGCCCGCACCAGGCGGACGGCGAATCCGACGGTGGCCACCGCGAAGGCGGCGCCGTGCCAGGCCCGCTCCTGGGCCCGGCCCAGGTCGCCGAAGAGGGCGGGGCTCGCGACCGCCACGTAGAGCACGGCCGCCAGCAGACCGGCCGTGACCAGGGCGAACACTATCTCGATGGTGAGCGCGTCGCGTTCGTCCTGGGTACGGGGTCCGGTCATCTCGCATCAGCCCTTCGCCTGGTGTCCGGTGGCCGCCGCCGGGTCGGTCCTCCCCGGCCCCGGTCCGCGCTGCCCGTCATGGTGCTTCCGGCGCACATACAGTTGCTTCCGTACGCGTGCCACGACCGTACCGTCCGCGGCGACCACCTCGTTCTCGAACCACGGCAGCGCCTTGCCGCCGTCCGCCGTGGCCTCGCGGATCTCCTCGAGCCGCTCCTCGGTGAGCTTGAAGTCGGCGAACACGTCGCCGCGGCCGGGCGAGACGAAGTCGATCTCGCCGGCCCTGTCCCAGACGATGTAGTCCCGGCCGAGCCGTTGCATCACCAGCAGCATCCAGAACGGGTCGCTCATCGAGAACAGCGAGCCGCCGAAATGGGTCCCCACGTAGTTGGAGTTGAAGCGGCGCAGCCGCAGCCTGACGCGGGCGCTGCTCCAGTCCTCCGCGAGGTGGACCACCCGGACTCCGGCGAAGAGATAGGGCGGCCACCAGTTCATCGCGCGGCGCAGTCCGCGCGGCGACATCGATCGACGTGACATGACAGGAAGCTAACACGGGTTATTACTCACGGGTAACTCAAGCGGCCGGCCTACCCGAGCGGTGGGCGCGGCCAAGTGGTGCGCGCACCCGAGCGGTGGGCGCAACCCGAGCCGTGTGGTCGCGCCCCGAGCGGTGGGCGCAACCCGAGCGGTGTGGTGGTCGCGCCCGAGCGGCCGGGAGGTCAGATCCCCGAGTGCTCCCGCCACAGCTCGGCCAGCTTCTCGTCCCCCTCCGTGGTCAGCGCGGTGATCGGCAGCCGGTTCCAGAGCGCGAGATAGAGGTCGCGGGCCGGGCCGCTGAGCTCGCAGTCGGCCGCCCCCTCGCCGTGGCGCTCGGTGCGCGGAGCGTCCTGGGACAGCCGTATCGTCCAGACCGCGCCCTGGTCCGTGGCCCTCACCCGCAGCGTGCGCGGGGTGTCCGTGCGCACCCGGGACCGGTCCAGGCTGTGGAAACCGGCCAGCAGCTCATCCACCCCGTCAGCCGCGAACTCCGGGGTGAACGGGGAGAAGTCCCCGCCGCGCGCCGACTCCGCGTCGATCCGGTGGATGGCCGTCTCATGGGCCTGGCGCCGGGTCCAGAACGCCAGCGGGGCATCCGAGGGCAGGAAGGTGAAGCACTTCACCTCGGGGTCGGCATGGGTGAGGACGTCGACCAGCCGGCCATGGACCTCGCGGTACCACGACACCAGCTCGGCGTCGGCCACCGGTGCCGCCTCGACCGTCGGCCGGACGCGCTCGGTCAGGCCCTCGGCGACGATCCGGGTGGCCCAGCCGTGCACCTGGCCGATGTGGGACAGCAGATCACGGACGCGCCAGCCGGGGCAGGTGGGCACGGGTGCGTCCACTCCGGCTTCGGTCGCGGCGTCGGCCAGCGACCGGCCCTCGCGGTCCACGATTTCGAGCAACTCGGCAGTCTCCATGGCGGAATCATGCCAGCCGCCTCTGACAACGCCGGGCCGGGACGGCGGAATGTCAGCTTCCAGCCGTGCGCGCGGCGTTCCGCGTGCCGTACGCGACGACGGCCGCCACGGCCGCCAGTGCCGCGACCGTGGTGAGCGCGACCGGCAGCGAGTACCAGTCGGCGAGGAAGCCGATCGTCGGCGGCCCCAGCAGCATGCCGCCGTAGCCGAGTGTGGAGGCCGCGGCGACCCCGTCCGGCCCCGTCAGCGCGCCCGCCCGCGCGACGGCGACGGGGAAGAGGTTGGCCAGCCCCAGCCCGGTGATCGCGAAGCCGAGCAGCGCGAGCCAGATCGTGGGCGCGAGCGAGCCCAGCAGCATTCCGGCCGCGGCCGTGGCACCGCCCGCGCTCAACGTCCTGGTCTGGCCGAGCCGCTCGAGCAGCGCGGTGCCGCTCAGCCGCCCGACGGCCATCGTCAGGGCGAAGACGGCGTAGCCCGCGGCGGCGAGCCCGGCGGACGCGTCGAGGTCCTGGTGCAGATGGAGCGCGGCCCAGTCGGCCATGGCGCCCTCGCCGTACGCCGTGCAGAGCGCGATCAGGCCGAACACGGCGACGAGCCACCGGGCGCGGCCGGGCCGCCGTACGCCGGGGGACGATTCGAGGTCGGCGGACTGCTCCGACTCGGCCGCGGGTCCCGTGCCGCTCCGCGGCGTGGGCACCGGCAGTGAGATCAGCGCCCGGCCCGCGACAGCCGTGAGCAGCAACCCGAAGACCGCGAGCAGCGACAGATGGCGGGTGGGGGAGAGATGGCCGGCGATCAGCCCGCCCAGCCCGGCCCCGGCCATCCCGCCCAGGCTGAACGCGGCGTGGAAGCCGGGCATGACCGGGCGGCGCAGGGCGGCGATGAGGTCGACGGCCGCGCTGTTCATGGCCACGTTGAGCGCGCCGAACCCGGTGCCGAAGACCAGCAGCACCAGCCCGAGGGCGAGCGCGGAGTGGGTCAGCGGCGGCAGCGCGACCGAGCCCGCGAGCAGCACACCGGCGGCCACCGTCGTCGGATGGCTGCCGAAACGGCGGCACAGGCGTCCGGTGGCCATCATCGTGGCCGTACCGCCCGCCGACACGCCGAGCAGCGCCAGCCCCAGCGCGCCCTCCGAGGCGCTCGTCTGGTCCTTGATCGCGGGGATCCGGGCGACCCACCCGGCGAACACGAATCCGTCGAGGAAGAAGAACGCGGTGATGGCGGCCCGGAGTCGGGTGAGGTCGCGATCCGTGGGGACGGAGCGGCGCGCGCCCGGAGTGGCCGTCCGTGTTTTGTTTGGAGTCGGCACAAAGTGAGAATAGAGGCGTGACCCAGACACGGACAAGGCTCGAGCGCGGCCGAAGCGCTCTTGGCCCGGCACTGGCACTCGTCCACACCGGCCGCGCCCCCACCCGCGCCGTGCTCACCTCCGAACTCGGGGTGACCCGCGCGACCGCGGGAGCCGTCGCCGCCGAGTTGGAGGCGCTCGGCCTGATCCAGGTCGACTCACGGCCGCTCGGGGCCGCCGGGGCACAGGGCCGTCCCTCCCACCGGCTGTCGATCGCCCCTCACGGGCCGGTCGCGCTCGCCGCCCAGGTGCACGCCGACGGCTTCCGCGCCGCGCTGGTCGGGCTCGGCGGGCAGACCGTGGCCACCGCCCCCGGCTGCATGACCGTGCCCGCCGACCCGGCGCATGTCATCGACGCGGTCGTCGAGGCCGGTGCCCGGCTGCTGCGGGAGACCGGGCGCCGCTGTGTGGGCGCGGGGCTCGCCGTCCCGTCCGCGGTCGCCGAACCGGAGGGTACCGCCCTGAACCCGCTGCATATCGCCTGGCCCGCGGGCGCTCCGGTGCGCGAGCTGTTCAACCGCAGCCTGGCCGCGGCCGGGATCCGTGGCGGCGACGGCGAGCCGGTCACCGGCTTCGCGGGTAATGACGTCAACCTGGCCGCGCTCGCCGAACACCGCCATGGCGCGGGCGGCGGTGCCCAGCATCTGCTCTGCGTCGCCACCGGGCACCGGGGCGTCGGCGGCGCGCTGGTGCTCGACGGACGGCTGCACACGGGTAGCGCGGGGCTCGCCCTCGAGGTGGGCCATCTGACCGTCAACCCCGAGGGCCCGCCCTGTCACTGCGGCAGCCGCGGCTGTCTGGACATCGAGGCCGATCCGCTCGCCTTCCTCACGGCGGCCGGGCGCGAGCCGGGTCCGGAGGTGTCCCTGCTGCAGCAGGCCCGCGATCTGCTGCGCGAGGAGTACGCCACGGCGCCGTCCGTAAGGGCGGCCACCGAGCAGCTCATCGACCGCCTCGGCCTCGGGCTCGCCGGTCTGGTCAACATCCTCAACCCGGACCGCATCATCCTCGGCGGGCTGCACCGCGAGCTCCTGGAGGCCGACCCGGAGCGGCTGCGCGCGGTGGTGGCGGAGCGCAGCCTGTGGGGCCGGAGCGGGGGCGTGCCGATCCTGCCGTGCACACTGGACCACAACAGCCTGGTCGGGGCGGCGGAGTTGGCGTGGCAGCCGATGCTGGACGACCCCTTGGCGGCCCTGGGCGTGGGCTGAGCCGCCCTGCGGTCACCAGTGCCGCCCCCGGGGCAGCGCGTCCAGCTCCGGGGTCGACAGATGGAGCACCTGGTAGCGGTCGCCGGGTTCCGAGGGCGGTGCCGACTCCGCCCAGAGCGTGAAGTGGATCAGCTCCCAGCCGCGCGGGTCGATGCCGAGGGCCGTCGTGTGGACGCCGTCCTTACGGGCGCGTTCGGCCAGCCGCGCCAGCGCGCCCTCGACGGCGGAGGCGGGATCGGCGGCGGCCGGGACCGGCTCGGCGTGGCGGGTGGCGGCGCGCGGCACGGTGCCCGCGGCGGGGCCCCGCTCGAAGCCGAGCCCCTGCCAGTGCTCGACCGGGGGCCTGCCGAAGTCCCGGACGATGCCCTGGAATCCGGGGCCCCACAGAAAGCGGTTCATGGCCTCGGGTGCGGTCCACAGGTAGAACGGCGCGTACTGATGGACCGGTGAGCCGTCCACACCGCGCTCCCGGATGCCGTACGCCTTGAGGCCCAGCCCTGAGAAGTCGTCGAGCAGTGCTCCCTTCGTCTCCACCCGGTGCCGGATGATCTTCATGTCGTAGTCGGCGGGCAGGGTGATCCGGTACTGCATGGCGAGCATCGGTAACTCCTGTCGGCGGGGCGTGTGTTCGCGCGCCTGTTCGTTCTCGGCTCGTTCTCGGCTCCTTCGAGCGTACACACTAGTAGGTACAGAACGAGCCCGAGCCGGTGCGCGTACTCCCCGGGAGGTACCGGAACTGTCGTCGGCCGTACGACGACCAGGGCACCGTAAGGGAGTGATCCTCGTAAGTGGCCACGAGATGAGGGCCATGAGAAACCCACTCCCGAGGAGCGCGATCACCATGAACACCCTGGCGCACGGCTTCGCCGACGGCGATGGCCCCGGACCGTGGATTCTGCTCGTCCCGCTGATGTGGGCGCTGGTCGTCGGCGGCGCGGTCTTCGTGCTGCGGCGCGCCGGATGGCGTGGACGCGCGCCCTGGCGGCACGGCCCCGGCCCCGGCCCCGTGGACTTCGGCGAGCGATCGCCGATCGCGGTGCTGGGCCGTCGCTTCGCGGCCGGTGAGATCGACGAGGACGAGTACTGGCGCCGACTGTCCGTCCTGGACGAGCAGTTCGGCCGCCCCGCGACGAAGGGCGGGGCCCTCTGACGGCGGAGGCCGGGGCGGTACGGGCCGCCGGATGTATCCGGGCTGTCCCGCCTCGCTGGAGGCGGGACGCTCGCATGCTCAGCGGGAGGCTGCCGACCGGGCGGCCGCGGGGGCCCGCTCGCGCACCGCGGGCGTCGGAGCGGCGGCAGCGGCCGGTGCCGGGGCCGGAGCGGCGGCAGTGGGGGCCGGTGCCGCGGCGACCGGTTCGGGGGCGACGGGTGCGGGCGTCGGTGCCGGTGCGATGGGTGCCGGTGCGATGGGCGCCGGGGTGACAGGCGCCGGTGCCGGGGCGGTGGCGGGCTCGGCCGCGGGCGCGGGGCCGGTGAGGGGCACGGTGGGTGCCGGCGCCGGACGGGAGGCGTCCGTGCGAAGGTGCGGGGCGGTGCGGCCCGTTCCGTGCGAGGCGAGGGGTTGCTTGGTGGTGGCGGTGGGTCGCGGCACGGCCAGCGTGAACCAGACGACCTTCCCGCCGCCGTCGTCCCGCGCGTGCATCCCCCAGCTCTGGCTGACGGCCGCGACCAACGCGAGCCCCCTGCCATGAGTGGCGAAGGGATCGCACGCCTGAACGCGAGGCAGTCGCGGATCCTGGTCGCGGACCGAAACGGTCAGCCGGTCCAGCATGAGAGCGATCTCCACCGTGCACTGCTTGTCCGGCTCGGCGTGCCGATGGACATTGGTGAGCAGTTCGGTGACGCCGAGCGCCGCCGGGTCGATGAGCGGATCCAGATGCCAGTAGCGCAACTGCGCCGACACGATTCTGCGGACCTGTCCGATCCGCGACGGCAGGGCCTGCAGCTCCACCGTGCAATGCCTGCTAGGACGACTGATCACGGCTGCGACTCCCTGAAGACGTGGGGCTAGCCTGATTCAGATGCGGGCGACGAACACGTTCAGCAGTGGTGGCTGCTGGGCGCGACCGGTGGGACGGTTCTCAGCGTCACCGCTTGTTGACCCTCAGTGATACTGATACTCGTCCAGGGTCGGTCCCACCGCGCGCACGCGCAACTCGGCCGCCTCACGTCTTCGAGGCATGCCCCCGGGCGGATCGGACGGCGTCGAGGAAGCGGCTGGCGGCGCCCGAGCCGGACTTGGCCGAGGTGGACTTGGTGTCCTGCGAGCCGAGGGTGAGGCGGTACCGGGTGCCGTTCACGGTGGCCATGGCCTGGTCCCCGTCCACGAACCAGGGCTTGCTCGCGCGCACCGACTGCACGGGCGCGCTGTCGATCTCGCTGCCGTAACTGGTCAGCAACTGCAGCCTGCCGTCCTTGATCATGACCTGTCCGGCGCGGGTGACCGAGCGCAGGAATCGCTCGATCCGCACTCCCCTGGCGTTGAACTCCGTATCGGCCATCACAACCGCCTCCCCGATGGCTCCGACTGGCACTGTGCCGCCGCCTCTCATTTTCCCTGTTGCGCAGTGTGCCCGTGACCGGCCCCGGACACCAGGGCGCACTGGGGGACAATGAGGATCGAAACGGCATGAGTATGCCACCTGGGCTGGGCATGAGGCACAAGCAGGAGGAGTGGGCGTTGGACGGCACGGCGCGCGGGAGTATCGAGACGGTCGACGTGGATCGCAGCGACCACGGCTGCCGCGAGTGGCTGAAGGAAGCCGTCCGTAAGGTGCAGGCCGACGCCCAGCGGTCCGCGGACACCCATCTGCTGAGCTTTCCGCTGCCCGAGCGCTGGGGGATCGACCTCTACCTCAAGGACGAGTCCACCCACCCCACGGGGAGCCTCAAGCACCGCCTGGCGCGCTCGCTGTTCCTCTATGGGTTGTGCAACGGCTGGATCCGGCCGGGCAAGCCCGTGATCGAGGCGTCCAGCGGCTCGACCGCCGTATCCGAGGCGTACTTCGCCAAGCTGATCGGGGTGCCCTTCATCGCGGTGATGCCCCGCACGACCAGCCGGGAGAAGTGCCGCCTGATCGAATTCCATGGCGGCCAGTGCCATTTCGTGGACGACCCACGGACGATGTACGAGGAGTCCGCCGCCCTCGCGGCGGAATCCGGGGGTCACTACATGGACCAGTTCACCTACGCCGAGCGGGCCACCGACTGGCGCGGCAACAACAACATCGCCGAGTCGATCTATCAGCAGCTGCGTCTGGAGCGCTATCCCGAACCGGCATGGGTCGTGGCCACGGCGGGCACCGGCGGCACCTCGGCGACGATCGCCCGCTATGTCCGCTACATGCAGTACGACACCCGGGTCTGCGTCGCCGACCCGGAGAACTCCTGCTTCTTCGACGGCTGGGTCCACCACGACGCCCACGCCTCCAGCGACCACGGCTCGCGCATCGAGGGCATCGGCCGCCCCCGGATGGAGCCCAGCTTCGTACCGGGCGCGATCGACCGGATGATGAAGGTCCCGGACGCGGCGAGCGTCGCGGCCGCGCGCGCCCTGGAGCGGGCCATCGGCCGTAAGGCGGGCGGCTCCACCGGGACCGGGCTGTGGAGCGCGCTGCGGATCGTCGCGGAGATGGTCGCCGCGGGGCGGACCGGGAGCGTGGTGACGCTGCTGTGCGATCCGGGGGAGCGGTATCTGGACAAGTACTACTCGGACGCGTGGCTCGAGGAGCAGGGGCTGGACATCGAGCCGTATGTGAAGACGCTCGACGTCTTCCTCGCCACCGGCAACTGGACGGACTGACCTCCGCTCTTACGGCCGCCGTCACGCGCGCAGGGCCGCCGTCACGCCCTTACGGTCGCTGTCACGCCTATACGGGCTGCCGTCTCGCCCGTACGGCCGTCGTCAGGCCGCCGCCACCATCCGGTCCAGGTTCCGCACCGCCTGCTGGAACGCGCGCCGCAGCCCCGGCCGCATCGCCCGTACGGCACCGCGCAGCATCGCCGTGCCGTCCACCGCGAAGACATAGCGCACCACGGTCCCGCCGTCCGAGGGTCGCAGCGTCCACTCCTCCAGCAGCGCCCGCAGCCCCGGCGCATTGGTCTCGTCGACGCGGTAGGCGTAGCGCTCATGCGGATCGGCCGCCATGACCGTCTCGCGGAAGCGGCCGCCGCCCACGAGGCGGATCTCCCTGCCCTTGCCGCCGTCCGTGGAGCGGGCGTCCTTCACCTGCCGGAACCACCGCGGCCAGCCCTCGACATCGGTGAACGCCTCGAACACCGCCTCCGGAGCGGCCGAGACCTTCGCGACGAAGACGAGCCGCAGCGGGGCGGTCTCGGCGTACTCCAGCCCGACGGAACGCAACCGGTGTGTCATGGACACACGATAACTGTCGGGGTGTCAGATGTCTGCGGTGTGGACCGGCTCGCCCGCCACCACCAGCTCCGGCAGATACTCGGAGATCTCCGCCCGCGCCTCCTCCGGCAGCCCCGGGTCCGTGACCAGCGCGTCCACCTGGTCCAGCGAGGCGAAGGAACTCAGCCCCACCGTGCCCCACTTGGTGTGGTCCGCGACCACCACCACCCGCCGCGCGGCCCTGACGAAGTGGCGGTTGGTCTCCGCCTCGGCGAGATTCGGCGTCGACAGACCCGCCTCCACCGATATCCCGTGCACCCCGAGGAAGAGCACATCGAAGTGGAGCGAGCGCACCGCCGCGTCCGCGACCGGCCCCACCAGCGTGTCCGACGGCGTCCGCACCCCGCCGGTGAGCACGACGATGGCCGCGCCGGGACGTGGGCCCACCCCGCCGAGCGCCGCCGACCGCTGGGCGTTGTAGAACACATCGGCGACCCGGACCGAGTTCGTGACCACGGTCAGATCGGGCACCTCCAGCAGCTGCTGGGCCAGCGCGAAGGCCGTGGTGCCCCCGGCCAGGGCGATCGCGGTGCCCGGCGTGGCCATCGCGGCCGCCGCCTTGGCGATGTCCTCCTTGGCGCTCAGCTCGAGACCCGACTTGGCCTCGAACCCGGGCTCGTACGTGCTCGCCTCGGCCACCGGCACGGCCCCGCCGTGCACCTTCTCCACCACGCCCAGCCTGGCCAGCGCGTCGAGATCGCGACGAACCGTCATGTCCGAGACATTGAGCTTGCGTGTCAGCTCGTTGACCCGCACTCCGCCGCGCCGCCTGACCTCATCGAGAATCAGGGCACGCCGCTGCTCCGCGAGCAGGTTCTGGTTGTCGCTCACCCTGCCACGTCTCCCTCCGGTCGGCCCTCGTCGCCCGAGCGTTCATCTTCGCATGAGGCGAGGACAGCCGGGCGCCGGTGCACCCAGGGTTACGATTTCGCCACGCCCGCCGTGTCAGGGTCGGGGAAGGTGGCCGATGGGCACAATCCTGGAGCCAGAACGACCGCACCACACCGGATCGGGGGACACGGTGCCATCGACCATGCGTACGGACACACCGGCCGACGCGTCGGAACAGGCGATGACGGCCCGCAAGGGCGGGGCGCCACCACCCGATCTGGAACTTCTCGTCCACGGAGTGGGGGGCACCACCCCCGAGGAGATGCTGGGCGATCCGCGCACCAGCCTGGTCACCGGCGACGAGACCGCGGCGGTCTACCGCAGGGCGGACGACATCGACGCCGAGCAGCGCCCGCCGGAGGACCGCGAGGGTCCGGACCGCGACGGCCCGATCCGTGAGGCGTACGTCTGGTGCAACCTCACCTCGGGGAACAGCTCCCGCGCCCTGTGGCTGCTTTTACTGCCGTTCATGGTCGCCAACCTCGCCCACTGGATGCGGCCCCCGGCCGACCGGCGTGAGCGGACCGTGCGCACCTACGGCCTGCTCGTCCGGCTCGTGGCGCTCACCCTGACCGTGCTGCTGATCGCCGGGGCCTGCGAGGTGGCCCTGGACCTGGTCGCCTGGCAGTGCGCCGGTTCGGCCGACTGCGCCGGGGGCAAGTCCTGGCTCGGCTTCCTGTCCCCGGAGAACCACGGCTGGTGGAGCCAGCCCGGCCGCAGGCTCGCGCTCGCCGCGGTGCTGCCCGGCGCGCTCACCGGGCTGCTGTGGTACCTGTCCAACCGCACCTGGAGCGCGTACGAGGCCTCCCCGCCGCTGGAGCGTCCCGTCGACGAGTCCGCTCCCGAGGCGGGCAACCGCCCCGCGCTGTGCCTGCCCGGCTTCTGGTACGGCCGCAGGATCGTCGCCCGGCTGCGCGCGGCGCACACCGCCGCGGGTTTCCTCACCATCGCGGCGGGCCTGACCCTGCCCACCACCACCTACGACCGCGAACCGGGCGGCAGCGGGCTTCAGGACACCGCGGGCTGGGCACTGCTGACGTTGCTCTGCGCGGGCGCGGTCACGGTGGTGGCCGTGGTGTGCTACCGCGGCCGCAGCGAGTCCAAGGTCGACGGGGACCTGGATCGCCTCACCATCACCGCGCTGCCCGGCGCGGCCCTCGCGGTACTGGCGCTCTCCGTCCTGTACGCCGGCTGGTCCCGCCCCGGCTGGGTCTCCACCGACCAGCTGCCGGGCAACGAGGCGTTCTGCGCCATCGCCATCGGGGAGGGCGCGCTGATCGTGACCATGGCGGTGTGCGCCCTGGTCCTGCACCGGGCCGCGCCCGGCCGCACCCCGCTGTACGGGCTCGCCGGGCCCGCCGTAGCCGTGCTCGCCTGCGGCCTCGGCGCGGTGCTCGCCGGTGGTGTCGCCCAGCGCTTCGCCGACTGGCTGGACGGCGGTGGCACCCCGGGGGAGGGGCCGGGGACAGCGCCGCCGGTGCTGCTGACCTGGCTGGCCACGGCCATCCCCGCGCTGCTGCTGGTCCTGGTCGTCCTGCTGGTGATCTTCACCGTAAGGGTGTGGCGGGTGCGCAACCGGCTGCTGCCGACCATCATGGACGGCTATCCGGGGGAGCGGCCCGACGCCGTACGCACCCGGCGGATAGCGGGCACCATCGCCCGCGCGGGCCTCACCGACTCCGCCCCCTGGATCGTCGGCCCCGTCGCGCTGCTGACCCTGCTGTTCGGCGCCCTGGCCGTCACCGCGGCCTGGGTCACCGACGAGGTGCCGGGGCGGGCCGCCGACGGCGCGCCCGGGGTCGTGGACGCCGCCGCCCAGACGGCGCAGGCGCTGGGCTCCTGGCTGATGGGGCTGGCCTTCCTGATGCTGGTCACGTTCGCCCGCCGCGCCTACCGCAGCCCCTCCGCCCGCCGCACCATCGGCATCCTGTGGGACGTGGGCACCTTCTGGCCGCGCGCCGCCCACCCCTTCGCGCCGCCGTGCTACGCCGAGCGGGCGGTGCCCGATCTCACCTGGCGGATGGAGACCTGGACCCGCCGGCACGGCGGCCGGCTGGTCATCTCCGGCCACTCCCAGGGCAGTGTGCTGGCCGCCGCCGCGGTCTGGCAGGTGGACCACCGCACCCGCGGCCAGGTCGCGCTGCTCACCTACGGCTCACCGCTGGAGCGGCTCTACGGGCGCTGGTTCCCCGCCTACTTCGGGCCCACCCAGCTGCTCTCGCTCCACGGCGAGGTGCGCTGCTGGCGCAATCTGTGGCGCTACACCGACCCGATCGGCGGCCCCATCAAGCTGCCCGACGGCAGCGGGCCCGAGGTCGACTGCGACGCGCTCAAGGACCCGCTGGCCTACGGCCGTACGACCGAACACCCGCTGCCCGCGCCGATCCTGGGGCACGGCGACTACCAGGCCGACCCCGTCTTCGACCGGGAGCGAGCCGGGCTGCTGGCCCGGCTCCCGGAGCAGACGCCGCCACCGGCGGCGGAGGAGGCAGCCGGTCAGATGAGCTCCGGCAGATCCTCGGGGTAGAGGAGCGTGAGGTCGTCCGTGGTCGGGTCGCTCAGCTGGGCGACCCGGCCCGCGTGCCGCTCCACCATCGCCTCGAAGGTCTGCCGCGCGGTGCGGCCGTTGCCGAACGCCGGGCCCTTGGGGAGCGCCGTGAAGTACTTCAGCAGCCCCTCCGACGCCCCGTCGCCGATCCGGTACTCATGCTCCTCGGCCTGCTGCTCCACGATCCGCAGCAGCTCCTCCGGGCTGTAGTCGCCGAAGGTGATGGTGCGGGAGAAACGGGAGGCCACACCGGGGTTGACCGACAGGAAACGCTCCATCTCCGCCGTGTACCCCGCGACGATGACCACGACCGACTCCCTGTGGTCCTCCATCAGCTTGACCAGGGTGTCTATGGCTTCGCGGCCGAAGTCCCGGCCGGAGTCCTCCGGGGAGAGGGCGTACGCCTCGTCGATGAACAGCACCCCGCCGCGCGCCCGGTCGAACGCCTCCTGGGTGCGGATGGCCGTGGAGCCGATGTGCTCGCCGACCAGGTCCACCCGGGAGACCTCCACCAGATGGCCGCGCTCCAGCACCCCGAGGGAGGCCAGGATCTCCCCGTAGAGCCGGGCGACCGTCGTCTTACCGGTGCCGGGGGAGCCGGTGAAGACCAGATGGCGGCGGACGGAGGCGGCCTTGAGCCCGGCCTCCCGACGCCGCCGGCCCACCTCGATCATGTCGGTGAGGGCCCGCACCTCGCGCTTGACGCTCTCCAGCCCGACCAGCGCGTCCAGTTCGCCCAGCACGGCCGTGGACGGGCGGACGGCGACCGGGGGCTCGGCGGCGGGCGCGGAGGTCTGGGCGGCGCGCTGTGCCGGGACGCCGCCCAGCAGCCCGCCCGTCGAGGCGGTCTCCACGGCGGGCGCGGTGACCTGGGGCTGGGTGGGGGAGCCCAGCGCCGTGGTGGCGCTCTCGTCGCTGGTGCAGTCCTCGACGATCGGCCCCGCCTCGGAGAACTCGTAGCCCCCGCGCGCGCACCGCTCGGTACGGCACCGGGTCAGAGTGGTGCGGCAGCCGTCGATGATGTGGAAGCCATAGCCCCCGCTGCCGGTCACCCGGCAGCCGGTGAACGTGCCGCGGCCCTCGGCGGAGACATAGAAACCGGCCTCCGTCGGCCCGGAGACCGTGGTGCGCTCGACCGTCGGATCGGCGCCCTTGGTGACGATCACTCCGGTGGCCGCGCCGTCTATGGTGCAGTTGGCGAGCGTGCCGCCGCTGCCGTGGTCGCGGAACCACGCCCCGGTGGCCGCCTCCCGGATGCGGCAGTCGTCCAGCTGGACGATGGCCCCGTCGCTGACCGAGACCGCGGTGGAGCGCACCTGGGACAGATCGCTGTCGACCACATCGACCCGCGACCCCCGGTCCAGGACGAACAGCGCGTCCGGCACCTCGCGCACCCGGCACGAGTCGAGCACGGCGGTCGCCCCGTCGCTCACCCACACCGCCGGATAGTCGCCGGTGCTCTCGTGCAACTCGCACTGGTTGGCGTCCACCCGGGTGCCCGGGTCCCACACCGACAGGCCGTTGCGCCCGAACCGGCGCACCGTGGAGCGGGTCAGGGTCAGCACCGAACGCGACCTCAGGTCGATCGCGTTCTCCGGGATGTCATGGATCTCGCAGTCGGCGAGCGTGAGCACCGCGTCCGTGTCCAGGTTGACCCCGTCGGTCGTCGTACGGTGCACCCGGCAGTCGGTCAGATGCCCGGTCGCGCGCCCGGAGACCTGCACCCCGGCGCCCCGGATCTCGTACACCTCACAGCCCACGGCCTCCAGCGACGAGCCCTCGCCGGTCAGCGAGAAGCCCGCCCCGGACGCGTGGTGCACCCGGCAGCGGTCCAGGCGCGGGCGGGCGCCGCCGCGCACCGCCACCCCGGACTGCCCGGCGGCCACCACCTCGCACTCCTCGAACACCCCGCCCGCGCCGTCCAGCACGCTGAGCCCGACGCCCGCGGGGTTGTCCACGGTGCAGCGCCGCACGGTCGGGCGGGCGCCGCCGCGCACCTCGATGCCGACCGCCGATCGCGTGGCCACCCGTACGTCCGTCAGCTCCGGGGTGGCGTCCTCGATCAGCAGCGCGGGGGCGGCCGAGTCCTGGCCCTCGACATGCAGATCCTGGACCACGGCGGAGGCCCGTATCGTCAGCGCGACTCCGTCCACCGGCGCGATCCGCACCGAACCGCGTGCCGAGCCCTCGGGCCCGCGCAGGGTGACGGCCCGGCCCACCACCAGATTCTCGCGGTAGGTGCCGGGCGAGATGGAGAGCACGTCACCGTCCCCGGCGGCCTCCAGGGCCGCCGTGAGGGAGGCGTACTCTCCGGTGCGGCGCCGCCACCGCGACGTTCCGCTGTGCGTCACCTGGACGACCGAGCCCTGTGCCATGGTGCTGCTGTGCCCCCACCTCGTGCGTTGCCGGTGTGCGCGCCTGACCGCCGCTGCTGACTGCCGCTGCGCATATGGAAGGCCCCACCGTAGCGTGCGCGAGGCGCCATGAGTTGACGTGGCTGTGGAGCACGGGAGGAGTTGTGTGTTCGTATGACAACTCCCGGCCTGGCGTTGCCCGCTCGCACCGGTCAGCTGTCGGCGTCCGCCCGTCCCCAGTCCTGACCGGCCCGCTCCCAGGCGATGCCCCACTGTGTGTAGCGCCGGCGCATGAGCCGCCATACGACCAGCCGCCGGGCGCCGTCCACCAGGACCACCGTCACCCCGGCCGCGCCGATCCCGGCCAGCACGGCGTGGGTGGCGGCCGTCGCGGTGTCCAGCGGGCGGCCCATCGGGCGGCCGTGGTCATCGGTCCAGACCCGGAACCGTTCACCGGGATCCGCGCCGGGGTGAGCGCCCAGCGTGCCCTCGTGTCTGCTGCCGTCCGGCCCCGTCCAGCGGGCGAGGACGCGGCGATGGGCGTCTCTCGCGGAAGCGGTCTCGGGATCGGAGTCGATGGGTGGATGCGGCAGCACCTTCACCACGGTGGCCGAGAGCAGATGACGCTCGGCGCGCTGCTTCTGCGCGGCCTTCACCAGTGCCCCGTGTGCCAGGGACCCCGACGTCCAGCCGACGGCGGGGGCGACGAGCAGGATGAGCACCGCGGCGATCAGCGCCGCGCACGCCTCCATCACATCCGTCTTACGGCGCAGCGGGTTGCGCCGCCAGCGCCACAACCCCCAGATCATTCGCATGGATCACATACCCCCTTCCCCATTCGTGAGTACCGCATGGCGGGCCGGATATGCGCGTTATTCGGTGGAGAGAGAGCAATATCACGGGGCCAGCCCTTTCGCCGTTCCGGCGGGCCGTCGGCGGTGCAGGGGGACACACCAGATCAGCCGGGTGCCGCCCGCCTCGGGCGCCTCGATGTCCAAAGTGCCGCCCAGGAGTTCGGCCCGGGACCGCATATTGATCAGTCCTCCGCTGGGGGCGGCGCCCCCGGTGCCCACCCCGTTGTCCGTGACCTCCAGGGTGATGTCGGCGCCGACGGTCAGTCGCACCTCCACCCGCTGGGCATGGGCGTGCCGCACGGTGTTGCTGAGCGCCTCGGCCAGCACCGCCAGCACATGGTCGCCGGTCTCGTCCGGCACATCGGTGTCCACCGGGCCGTCCATCAGCAGCGACGGGGCGAAGCCCAGGGTGTCCGAGGCCGAGCGGACGGCGTTGACCAGCCGGCGCCGCAGCGTGGCGGGTTCGCCGCCGTCGTCCCCGACCGTGCGCAGGGCGAAGATCGTGGAGCGGATGATCTTGATGGTCTCGTCCAGGTCGTCGACGGCCCGCCCCACCCGTTCCGCCGCCTCCGGGCGCTCGATCAGCCGGCCCGCGCTCTGCAGGGTGAGCCCGGTCGCGAAGAGCCGCTGAATGGCCAGATCGTGAAGGTCCCGGGCGATCCGGTCCCGGTCCTGGAGCAGCGCCATGTGCTCGGACTCGGCGCGGTGCCGGGCCAGTTCCAGGGCCAGGGCCGCCTGCGCCGCGAACCCCGAGAGCAGCTCCACCTCATGGTCGTCGAACGGCTGCCGCCCGGCCAGCCGGCACAGCCGCAGCGCACCGGAGGCCCGCTCGCCCGCGACCAGCGGTACGGCCACCACCGGGCCGAACTCGCCCTCCGGAGCCGGCAGCGGCCAGGACCGGGCCCGCGAGTCCACCCGTACGTCCGAGGCGACCGCGGGGCGCCCGGTGCGGGCCGCGAGCCCGGCCAGCGAGCCGTCGGACGGCACCACGAGCCCGCCGATGAGCTCGGCGTCATGCCCCTCGGCCACCTCAACCATCAGCGAGTCCGCACCGGTGGCCGGCAGCAGGATCGCCGCCGAGTCGGCGAGTGCCACCTGGAGGGCGAGCCGGGCGATCAGACTCAGCACCTCGCCCGCCGAGGTGCCCGCCAGCAGCGTACGGGTGATGACGCCGAGCGCTTCCAGCCACTGCTCGCGGCGCCGGCTCTCGTGGTACAGCCGGGCGTTGTCGATGGCCACCCCGGCGGCGACCGACAAGGTGGTCAGCACCGCCTCGTCATCGGCGTCGAACTGGGCGCCGCCGCGCTTCTCGGTCAGGTAGAGGTTCCCGAAGACCTCGTCACGGACCCGGATCGGCACGCCCAGGAACGAGCGCATCGGCGGATGGTGCTCGGGGAAGCCGTAGCTGGCCGGATGCTCCGACAGATCGGTGAGCCGCAGCGGCTGGGGGTGGCGGATCAGCTCGCCGAGCAGCCCATGGCCACTGGGCAACGGGCCGATGCGGTGCGCCTGTTCCCCGGACATGCCCACCGGCAGGAACTGCGAGAGCCGATGCCGGTCGACCACGCCCAGCGCGCCGTACTCCGCGTCGGCCAGCACCACCGCGGACTCCACGATCCGGCGCAGCACCTGCTCCAGGTCCAGCTCGCGGCCCACGCTGAGCACGGCCTCCAGAAGGCTGTGCATCCGGTCCTGGGTGGACCGGGCCGCGTCCAGCCGCGCCTGGAGCTCGTCGAGGAGCTGGTCGAGCCGGAGTTGGGGGAGGGCCGGATGGCGTCCCTGATCCACACTGCCCGACACCTGGCCTCCATCCCCCCATGACCCTCTCACCAGCAGGGTAGCCGGGGCGGGGGCCGGTGGTGGTGGGGATGGAAGGAACTCGGCCAGGGTCGGGAGGCCGCTGGGGGGCCGGTGCCTAGGAAACCGGCACCACGGCGACCGGGCACTTGGCGTGATGCAGTACGGCGTGGTTGACAAGGCCCAGTTGCATGCCGAAGTGCCCCTGCCGCCGCCGGGCCCCCACCACCAGCAGATCCGCGTGCGCGGAGGCGTCCAGCAGCGCCTTGCGCGCCGGGCCCTCGACCGGGCGGTGGGCCACCGGCACCGGCGGCAGCCCGGCCGCCGTGGCGCCGCCCAGCGTCTCGTCCAGGAGCTCGGCGGCGCGCCACTCGTGCGCCTCACGCGCGCTTTGCGTCTCACGTGTCCTGTGTGTCTCACGCGTTTCCCGCGTCTCACGCGCCCCCTGCTCCTCGTGCGCGCCGTGGTTCCCGCGCCCGCCGTGGTTCCCGGGCCTCGCGTGATTCCCGGGCCTCGTGTGGTCCTCCGGGCCCGCGCAGCGCCAGGCGTGCACGGCCTCCAGCTCACCGCCGCGCAGCCGCGCCTCGCGGAGGGCGAACGCGACGGCGGCGGAGGGCGGCGCGGGCTCCTGCTCTCCGGGGCGCTCGCGCTCGGCGATCCCCACCACCACCCGGTTCATCCCGCCGCGCACGTTCTCCGGGCGGCCGCGCACCACGACCACCGGGCACTGGGCGCGGGCCGCGATGCCCAGTCCGACCGAGCCGAGCAGCAGCGAGGCGAACTCGCCGCGGCCACGCGAGCCGACCACCAGCGCCTCGGCGCTCTTCCCGGCGCGCAGCAGGGCGGTCACCGCGTCGTCCGCCGCCAGGTCGGTCATCACCTTCAGGGCCGGCACCCGCCGCCCGGCCCGCTCGGCCGCCGTGGCCAGCACCGCCTCGCTGTGGAGCCGCTCGGCGGGGCGGTCGGCGGCCGTTCCGGGGATGTAGCCCTCGTACCGCTCCCACAGCGAGGCGTGGACGACGCGCAGCGGCAACCCGCGGCGCCCGGCCATCTCGGCCGCCCAGTCCAGTGCGTCCGAGGCGGCGTCCGAACCGTCGACCCCGACCACCACGGGAACCTCCACCGTGCCCACCGCCTCTCCTGCCGGCACTCGGGAATGTCCCTTCCCATTGTTCCGCCGAAGCGGTCGCCGAGGGAATCCGGCGGCTCACTCAGCGCAGCCGCATGGCCAGCGTCACCACGGCGCCCACCGCCCCCGCGCTGATCGCCAGCCGGTCGGTGACCAGCTGGGTCAGCCACAGTCCGCGGCCGCTGGTCGCGCCGTCCAGCCCTGGCAGGATCCGCGGGATGACGTCCTCGGAGAAGCCGGGCCCGGAGTCGCTGATCCGGCACTCCAGCTCGTCGCCGATCCGCCGCAGCAGCAGGGATCCGGTGCCGCCCGCGTGCTCGATGGCGTTGTTGGCGATCTCGTCCACGGCCAGCACGAAATCCCCGCGGCGGGTCTCGCTGAGCCCGGCCCAGGCCGCGCACTCCTCGACCTGCACCCGCAGCCGGGGCAGCTCGTCGGCGGTGAAATGACGGTGGAGCAGGTGTTCTCCGGCTCGATCGGCGGACCGACGACGAGGGTCGGCTAGCACCAGTGCCTCCCGTTTGGTGACGAGTACGAGCGACAACACAGGGTCGGTGAAGCAGCCGAGGGTACGGGGAGCGGGGTCTCATCGGGCACAACGACCGCGAATGACGTGTCATATCGGAAACGTGACCGGAAATGGGTAAGGGTGAAGCGATAGCCGATCGACGGTGTATCGCTTTGGATCGACTGCCTCTCGTGCGCACAGGTCGTACGCACAGTGACCGCCGAGGGGCGAGGGGGGAGAGGAGACGGCAGAGTGAGGTCATGATGGGACTGCTGAGCGCGCTGAAGACCGAACACCGTGAGCGGCTGATGGCGCTCGCCCACGATGTGTCCTTCCCCTCGGGCGGCCGCATCTTCGAGGAAGGCCGTAAGGCCGACCGTTTCTGGATCATCCGCACCGGCGCGGTCACCCTCGATCTGCATGTCCCGGGGCGGCGGGCCGCGGTGATCGAGACCCTCGGCCCCGGAGAGCTCATCGGCTGGTCCTGGCTCTTCCCGCCGGACACCTGGCACCTGGGCGCGGAGGCGCTCAGCCCGGTGCGGGCGCACGAGTTCAACGCCGAGGCGGTGCGCCGGCTGTGCGACGAGGACCCGGAGCTCGGCTATGCCCTCGCGCTGGCCTGCGCCCAGGTGATCGGGCGCCGGCTGCAGAGCGCCCGCACCCGGCTGCTGGATCTGTACGGGCCCTACGCGGGCGGCATCTCGCCATGACCGGGCCGGAGGTGTGGCGGGCGGCCCGAGGGCCGAATGGCCCCTTACGCTTCCCCGCGCCAGACCGTAAAGCTGGGCAGCCGGATCGCGACCGGCGACCCGCGCGCCATGGAGGAGAGGCCGTGCCCCAGACAGCCGACCCCGACGGCCCCATCGGGGTCTTTCTGCTCGACGACCACGAGGTGGTGCGGCGCGGACTGCGTGATCTGCTCGACGCCGAATCCGATCTGAAGGTGGTCGGCGAGGCGGCCAACGCCCGCGAGGCCATCGCCCGCGCCCCCGCCGTACGGCCACACGTCGCGGTGCTCGACGTACGGCTCGGCTCCTCGGGCGAGGGCGGGGACCACGAAGGGATCGAGGTCTGCCGGGAGTTGCGGGCCCGGCTCCCCGACCTCGCCTGTCTGATGCTGACGTCCTTCGACGACGACGAGGCGCTGTTCGACGCCATCATGGCCGGGGCCGCGGGCTATGTGCTCAAGCAGATCAACGGGTCCGACCTGGTGTCGGCGGTACGTACCGTGGCCGACGGCCGCTCCATGCTCGACCCCGGCGCCACCTCCCGGGTGATGGCCCGGCTGCGCGGCCCCGCGCCCAGCGGGCCCGTGGAACTGGAGAAGCTGTCCCCGCGGGAGCGGGAGATCCTCCAGCTCATCGGCGACGGCTTGACCAACCGGCAGATCGCCGAGCGGCTGTTCCTGGCCGAGAAGACCGTCAAGAACCGCATCTCCTCGATCCTGTCCAAGCTGGGCGTGGGCCGGCGGATCCAGGCCGCGGTGATCGCCGAGCGGATCAAGGAGCGCGAAGCGGGTCAGTGAGCCCGTGGGCGACGCCCGGTGCGGGCGTCCGGATGACGCCCTTACGGTGGCCGCCACGGTGGCCGCGTGCGTTTCGCGTGGAGCGCGAGACCGGTCCCCTTCCGGCCCCGCGCCCCACGCCGAACGGGGCGGGACCGGTCGACATGCTCATCACCGCAGTGGAGTGAGAGCCCGGCTGCCCACCCCCGGTGGTGGAGATGGCTCGCGGAACTGCTCGGTCCAGCATCGCGGTGCGCCCCGCCGCCGGGGAGGGGCCGAACGGCCCACATAAATCGGGCGCGGACAGCCCTCACAACGAATCAGGGGCCGGACGGGGATACCCCATCCGGCCCGGACCTTCCCACGACCGGGCACGCCCGGTCGCATCACCTCCCGACGTGTGTCAGTAGCCGCCTCCCGGCTGCGGCGCCCGGCCGCCCGGGTACTGCTGACGCCCGTAAGGGTCGTCGTACGGAGAAGGCGCGGGCGCGGGCGCGGCCGGGCGGGGCGCGACCGGGCGCGTCATGGCCGGGCGCATCGCCTCGTACCCCATCGGCGAGGCCGGCGCGGGGCGCTGCATCTGCTGGGCGCCCGGGTAGCCCCGCGGTCCCGTCGGCTGCGGCGGGATGTAGGGCGAGTGCGCCTGCTGCAGGCCGGTGGGCTGCGGCGCGTGCTGCTGGTACCCCTGGTGCATGGGCTGCGGGGAGGGGGCGGCCGGCAGCGCGGGCAGCGCCGAGGGCAGCGCCGGAAGATGACTTCCGGTGTCATAGGCCGACGGCACCCTGATGGGCGCGATCTGCGGTGTCCCCCGCTCGGCGACAAGACTGTCGTAGATGGGGGTGTCCGGGAAGGACGGCGAGGAGTAGTAGCCGCCACCGTAAGTGCTGCGGGGGGAGGTCATAGACCATAAGTTAAGCCCACCATGTGCTGATTGGGGAGTCCGGTAGGAGGGTTGTTTTCAGTGTTCGGAGTGGCCGCGGATCCCCAATCCGAGCGAACCCGGGAAAATCGGTCGTCAGGGTACGTTGAGATCGTGTAAAGAGCGCGTTTTCAGCGGGTAGCCACCCGTCGTCCGCGCTGTGCGGCCGAGCGGCCCGATCTGAGCGAACAGAAAGGCAGGGGGACGGAAATGGCGATGCGCAAGGGCGGTAACACGCCAGTACCGGCTGAAGCGGTGCGGATCGAGCTCGGCTGGCGCGCCGGACCGGGGGCACCGGACGTGGACGCCTCGGCGCTGCTGCTGGTGTCCGGAAAGGTCAGGTCCGACGGGGACTTCGTGTTCTACAACCAGGCGGCGCACTCCTCCGGCGCGGTGCGCCACGAGGGGAAGCGGACCGCGGGTGACACCGTGACCGACACCCTTACGGTGGACCTCGCCCGGGTCGAGCCCGCCGTCGACACCGTGGTCCTCGCGGCCTCGGCCGATGGCGGAACGTTCGGCCAGATCCCCGGTCTGAACATCCGGGTGCTGAACGCGGCGGGCGGCGCGGAGATCGCCCGCTTCGACAGCGAGGACGCCACGGTCGAGACCGCCTTCGTCCTCGGCGAGCTGTACCGCAGGCAGGGCGCCTGGAAGTTCCGCGCGGTGGGCCAGGGGTACCAGAGCGGTCTTGCGGGGCTCGCCACGGACTTCGGCATCTCGGTCGACGAGCCGCAGCAGGCGCCGGCTCAGCCCGCCGCCCCGGCTCCGGCCCCCGCCGCCCCGCCGAACGCCGGGCAGAACCCGTACGCGACGCAGAACCCGTACGCGGCCCCCGCGCCGCCGTCCGGCCCGCCCGCCGGGGCGTACCCGCCTCCGACGCCCACGGCCGTCTCCACGCCCCTGCCGCCGCCCCCGCCCACCGCACCGGCCGCCCCGGCTCCCACGCCCGCCGCGGCGCCGGTGAGCCTCAGCAAGGTCACCCTGACAAAGGAGGCGCCCTCCGTCTCGCTCACCAAGCAGGGCGGCACCTCCGGCACCATGCGGATCAACCTCAACTGGCAGGTCCACAAGCAGTTCTCGGGGTGGGCCTCCAAGCTGGGCCGGGCCATGGCCATGCACAACGACCTCGATCTCGACCTGGGGGCGCTGTTCGAACTCGCCGACGGCAGCAAGGGCGTGGTCCAGGCGCTCGGCAACTCCTTCGGCTCGCTGCACCAGCCGCCCTTCATCCACCTGGACGGCGACGACCGGACCGGTGCCCGGGCGGCCGGTGAGAACCTCACCATCAACCTCGACCACCAGAAGCTGTTCCGCCGGATCCTGATCTTCGTGACCATCTACGAGGGCGCCCGCAGCTTCGCCAACCTTCACGCCACGGTCACCCTGCAGCCGCAGTTCGGCGCCCCGATCGACTTCTCGCTCGACGAGTGCACCGTCCCGTCCCCGGTCTGCGCGCTCGCGCTCATCGCCAACACCGGTGGCGAGCTCGTCGTGCAGCGCGAGGCCCGCTATCTGGTGCCGCAGCGCGGCACCAGCCCGCAGCGCACCCTCGACCACGCCTACGGCTGGGGCATGAACTGGACCCCCGGCCGCAAGTGAAACCACGGTGTACGGGGCGCGGCCGTCAGGGCGCGGCGCTGGGGCGGGCGTAGGTGCGCCCCTTCCAGGCCGCGCCCTGCCCCAGGTGGTGCCGCACCGCCGAGTCCACGGTCATCAGCAGATAGAGAAGGGCCGTCAGGGGCAGCAGCGGCGCCAGCCACAGCGTCTGCCGGTAGTAGCGCAGCATCGGGATGTAGCTGCCCGCCATCAGCGCCCAGGCGGCGGCGCCCAGCGCCGACGGCCCGGGACGCCCCGTCAGCACCCCGGCGACCACGGCCGCGGGCGGCACGAGATACACCACCGTCAGCCCCGCGACCGTCATCAGCAACACCAGCGGGTTGTGGCGCAGCTGGGTGTACGCGCTGCGCGAGACCATCCGCCACAGCTCGCCCAGCCGCGGATACGGCCGCACGCTGTCGACCCGGTCGGCCAGCCCCAGCCAGATCCGTCCGCCGGACCGTTTCACCGCGCGGGACAGCGCCACGTCGTCGATGACCGCCTGCCGGATCGCCTCCGGGACTCCGGCCCGCTCGGCCGCCTCCCGGCGCAGCAGCACACAGCCGCCCGCGGCCGCCGCGGTGCGCCCCTGGGGCCGGTTGACCCACCGAAAGGGGTACAGCTGCGCGAAGAAGTAGACAAAGGCGGGCACGATCAGCCGCTCCCAGTAGGTCACCACCCGCAGCCGGGCCATCTGGGAGACCAGATCCAGCCCGTTCGCCTCGGCCGCGCGCACCAACTCCCGCAGGGAGTCCGGCTCATGGGCGATATCCGCGTCCGTCAGCAGCAGGTAGTCCACACCGCCGTCGTCCTTACGGTCCGCGTCCCGGCCGTCCGCGTCCTTACGGTCCGCACCGTCCAAGTCCCTACGGTCCGCGGCGAGGCGGGTCGTGGCGAGCGCCATGCCGTGCCGCACCGCCCACAGCTTGCCGGTCCAGCCGGGGCCCGGCTCGCCGGGGGAATCGACGGTCAGCGGCAGCCCGCCGTGTTCTTCGGCCAGTTCACGGGCCAGCTTTCCGGTGCCGTCCGAGCTGCCGTCGTCGATCAGGAAGATCTCCGCCGGCCCCGGATAGTCCTGGGCGAGCAGCGAGGGCAGGCTGGCGGGAAGCACGGCGGACTCGTCGCGGGCGGGCACCACGACGGCCACCGAGGGCCACACCGCGGGTTCCGGTGGCCCGAACCCGTCCGGCTCCGGTGGCCCGAACCCGTCCGGCTCCGGCGGCCCCGAGCCGTCCGGGCCGGTCCGGGGCAGCCGTACGTCCGTACGCCAGAAGAAGCCCTGGCCGAGCAGCAGCCACAGCCATGCGGCCAACGACCCGGCGGCGATCCACATCAGCGCGCTCACCCGCCGAAGTCTGCCCGAAGGTGCGCCCGGCCGCCGGGCGCACCGGACCGATCCATTAAAGTGACCGGGTGAAGATCGCGCTTATGGACTCCGGAATCGGACTGTTGCCCACCGCCGCCGCGATGCGCCGACTGCGACCGGACGCCGATCTCGTCCTCTCCTCCGACCCCGCCACCATGCCGTGGGGCCCGCGCACCCCCGAGAACGTCACCGAGCTGGCCCTGGGCTGCGCCCGGGCCGCCGCCGCACACCGCCCCGACGCGCTGATCGTCGCCTGCAACACCGCCTCCGTCCACTCCCTGCCCGCGCTGCGCGCCGAGCTTGAGCCCGGATTGCCGATCGTCGGCACCGTGCCCGCCATCAAGCCCGCGGCGGCCGGGGGAGGGCCGATCGCGATCTGGGCCACCCCGGCCACCACCGGCAGCCGGTACCAGCGCGGACTGATCCGTGACTTCGCGGACGGCGTCGAGGTGACCGAGGTGCCGTGCCCGGGGCTCGCGGACGCGGTGCAGCACGCCGACGACGAGGGGATCGACGCCGCGGTGGCCGCCGCGGCGGCCCGCACCCCGCGCGATGTCACGACCGTCGTCCTGGGCTGCACCCATTACGAACTGGTCGCCGACCGCATCCGGACCGCCGTACAGCGGCCTGACGCGCCGCCGATCGTCCTCCATGGCTCGGCCGGGGCCGTCGCCGCCCAGGCCCTGCGCCGGATCGGCGCCGACCCCTTCCCGCCGGACGGCCCGGTCGCCCCGGGTGGTCTGACCGTCATCCTCAGCGGGGACGAGGCCACGCTGCCGGAGGTCGCCCTGACCTACGCCGAAGGCGTGCTGCTGGCACCCGTCGCCCCGACGCGCGCTTGACAGCGGTGCCTCCTGCGGTGAGCTGACCGAAACGCTCCTCACCAGCGGATTCACCCGCCCCGCTGCCGTGGTGCCGGAAGGTGAGTACGCTGCCAAGCATGAGGCACCACGACCACGGAGAGCCGAGCGCCCACGGGCAGCCGCCCGCGGTCTGGATCGGACGCGCACACAATCGCGGGCAGTGGCTGCTGGCCGTGGCGGGCGCCGCGTGCCTGGCGCTCGGTGTCGACCTCGCCGTCGACTCGCCCTGGGGCTCGGGCATCGCCCCGCTCCTGATGGCCGTCATCGGCTGCGTCGCCGCCGGACTGCTGATGCTCTTCGGCACCCTCGCCTTCGTCCATGTGGCGGTACGGGTCGACGACGAGGTGCTGGAGATCCGCTGCGGCCATATGGGGCTCCCACGGCGCCGCATCCCGCTCAGCGACGTGGTCGACGCCGATGTGGTCCGTAAGGTCACCCCCTGCCAGTGGGGCGGCTGGGGCTACCGCTGGCGCCCCGAGAAGGGCACCGCCGTGGTGGTGCGCCGGGGCGAGGGCGTGGTGGTCCGCCTCGGGGACGGCCGCGTCTTCACGGTCACGGTGGACGACGCGGAGGCGGCGGTCCGGGCCATCCGCGACCGGCTGCGGCTGATCGCGGCCCGCACCTCCCAGGTCTAGCCGATCCCCGTTCCCCTCTTTCGGGGGATGCGTTCCCTTCCGGGGCCTCCTGCGCCCGCTCATGGCACCGCTCCCGGGCCGTCGTCCAGGCGGCGGGCGGTCGCCAGTCCGGCGAGGAGGCCCGCTCCCGCGGTGATCTGGGAGAAGCTGAGGGCGTTGCCCAGACAGGACTCGACGGCCAGGGCCGTGAGGGTCGCGGCCGCCGTAAGGACCACGGGAGTCGGGCGCGGGGAGCGCCACAGGGCATGGAGCATCCAGCCGAAGGCCGCGCCCAGCAGGGCCACCCCCGGCAGCCCCTGACCGGCCGCCTGCTGCAGCGGCGCCGAATGCGGCTTGGCCTCCGGGCCCAGCGGCTGGGCCACCGCGGGGCTCAGCTCGCCGAAGCGGTCCGGGCCCGCGCCGCGCAGCGGATCCGTCCCCTCGATACGGGCGGCGTCCTGCCACAGCCGGATCCGGTGCTCGGTCAGATGGGCGCGCAGGGCGGACGGCAGTCCGCCCGGGACCGAGCCCTTGGCCACCGCCCAGGTGCCGCCGACCGCGACCGCCGCGATCAGCGCGCACGCGGCGAGCGCCGGCAGCCGCCGCGGCCGGGCGGCGATGAGCGAGCACACCAGGACGGCGCCGCTCGCCACCCAGCCGACCGTCGAGCCGCTCACCACGGCCGTGAGCGTGATCGCCGCGGCCGGCAGCCACAGCGCCGGGCGGAGGACCCGCGGGGCGGCCCAGGCCGCGCAGCAGACCGCGCCCGTGGCCAGGGTGAGCTGGGCCGCGCCCGGCCCCTCATGGCCGGTGAGCCCGTACGGCGAGGTACAGGCCAGGCCGAACCCCGCGAGCCCGGCGGCCGCCGCCCCGGCGACCGGCAGCAGCGATCCGGCGATCCGGCCGCAGGCGTACCCGGCGGCCACCGCCAACACCGCCAGCAGGACTCCCTCGGGGCGGGCCGGCCGCCCCATGGCCGCGATCAGCGCCCATACGGCGCAACCGGCCAGGATCAGAACCCCCGTGATATCGGACGCATTCGCGCAGCCGTCGGCCGGTCGGCCGTGGTCCTGCACGACAGGCTCCACCACTGATGACGTCATCCCGCCGACCCCCCGTCGTGACGGGCACCGCGCCGACGCCCTTACGGCCGTCGCGCGAGCCATGACACCCGAAACCGTAGCGCTTGTCGTAAGGAATGTGTATATGGTGCGCAGAAACGATGAGTCGGTGGTGAAACGCCCGCCGTGGAGGGCGCCGTACGGCCGCCGCGCGCGCCCCCATTGCCGCCCGATACCCTCGGCCCATGCCGACCCCCGACTTCATCCGTGACCTCAGGGCCTCCATCGGTCATGAACTGCTCTATCTGCCGGGCGTGAGCGCCGTGGTCTTCGACGACCAGGACCGGGTGCTGCTGGGCCGCCGGGCCGACAACGGCCGCTGGACCATCATCTGCGGCATCCCCGAACCCGGTGAGCAGCCGGCCACGGCGGTGGTCCGCGAGGTCGAGGAGGAGACCGCGGTGCGCTGTGTCCCCGAACGCATCGTGCTCGTACGGACCCTGGCGCCGGTGACCTACCCCAATGACGACAAGTGCCAGTTCGTGGACGTCTGCTTCCGCTGCCGCGCGGTCGGCGGCGAGGCGCGGGTGAACGACGACGAGTCGCTGGACGTCGGCTGGTTCCCGCTCGACGCGCTGCCCGAGATGGAGGACTTCTCCCTGTCCCGGATCAAGCAGGCGATCGAGGACGGCCCGACATGGTTCGAGCCCATCGTCGCGGAGTGAAGTATGTGCCGCCCCCACATCGGTCCGGGCCCGACGGCTGCCTAATGTGCCCCTCATGAGCGCGTCCACCACACCAGGCCCGGACCCACGGCCGTCCGGCGGCCTCGATCTCTCCGGCCGTACCGCACTCGTCACGGGCGCCGCCGGGGGCATCGGCCGGGCCTGCACGCTGCGGCTGGCCACCGCCGGGGCGCGGGTGCGGGCCGTCGACCTGGACGCCGAGGGCCTCACCGACCTCGTCGCCGCGGCCTCCGGACTGCCTGGCCCGGTCGAGGCCCACCGCCTGGACCTCACCGATCTCGACGCCGCCGAGCGGGCCGCCGCGGGCACCGACATCCTGGTCAACAACGCCGGGCTCCAACTCGTCCGGCCCATCGAGGACTTTCCGCCCGAGGTCTTCTCCCGGGTGCTCACCGTGATGCTCGAGGCCCCCTTCCGGCTGGTGCGCGGCGCACTGCCGCACATGTACGCCCAGGGCTGGGGCCGGATCGTGAACGTCTCCTCGGTGCACGGGCTACGCGCCTCCCCGTACAAGTCGGCCTATGTGGCCGCCAAACACGGTCTGGAAGGGCTCTCCAAGGTCGCCGCCCTGGAGGGCGCGGAGCACGGGGTGACCTCCAACTGTGTCAACCCCGGCTATGTGCGCACCCCGCTCGTCGAGCGGCAGATCGCCGACCAGGCCGAGGCCCACGGGATCTCCCCGGAGCGGGTGGTCTCCGAGGTGATGCTGGCCGACGCGGCGGTCAAGCGGCTGGTCGAACCCGAGGAGGTCGCCGAGGCCGTCGCGTACCTCTGCGGCCCGCATACGTCCTTCATCACCGGTGCCTCGCTCAGCATGGACGGCGGATGGACCGCCCACTGAGCGGCCCATCGGATCGGTCGTCGGCCCTCGATGGCCGATTGGCTCAGCCACTGGACCATGAAAGCGGATTGGCCGAGCCACTGGCAGACAGTGGCCGATTGGCTGAGCCACTGGCGGACGGTGGCCGATTGGCTCAGCCACCGGATCGCCTATTGCCCGGCCGCCCCGTCGACAAGGCACCGAGCCGCCTTACGGCTGGCGCCGCCGTGCCCGGCGGGAGTATGCCTGTGCCCATGCCCGACGACCGGCCGGAGAACCCCTACCTGGAACTACTCGCACGCGGCGCGCCCGCCGAGGCGTACGAGCGCCCGGTGCTGCGCGCCCGCGCCGACAAGGCCCCGGCCGACCGGCTGGCGGCCCTGGAGGCCGCCAAGCTGCTCGCCCTGCGGGTGCGCGGTGAGCTGGAGGGGCGACGGCGCCGCGAGGCCGAGCTGTCCGCGCTCTTCGAGACCGCCCACGACCTGGCGGGGCTGCGCGACCTGGACGCGGTGCTCCAGGCCATCGTGCAGCGCGCCCGCTCCCTGCTGGGCACCGAGGTGGCCTATCTGACGCTCAACGACCCGACGGCCGGTGACACCTATATGAGGGTCACCGACGGTTCGGTCTCGGCGCGGTTCCAGCAGCTGCGGCTCGGTATGGGGGAGGGACTGGGCGGTCTGGTGGCCCAGACCGCCCGCCCTTACGTGACCGAGAGCTACTTCCACGATCCTCGTTTCCAGCACACTCACACCATCGACGCGGGCGTCAGGGACGAGGGGCTCGTCGCCATCCTCGGGGTGCCGCTGCTGCTCGGCAGCGGTGTCATCGGGGTGCTGTTCGCGGCCGACCGCCGGGCCCGGGTGTTCGAACGCGAGCAGATCGCGCTGGTCGGCTCGTTCGCCGCCCACGCGGCCGTGGCCATCGACACCGCCCATCTGCTCGCCGAGACCCGTACGGCGCTCGCCGAGCTGGAGGCCGCCAACGAGATCATCCGGGACCGCAGCCGGGTCATCGAGCGCGCCTCAGACGTCCACGACCGGCTCACCGAGCTGGTGCTCCGCGGTGGCGGGGTGCACGACGTGGCCGACGCCGTGGCCGAGGTGCTCAGCGGCTCCGTGGAGTTCCTCGAGGCCGACGAGGCGCCCGCCGCGGCCGTCGACCGGTCCCGGGCCGACGGCCACGCGGTGCGCGACGGCGAGCAGGACTGGGTCGCCGCAGTCTCGGCGGGCGGCGAACTGCTCGGCGCGCTCGTGCTGCGCGGCCACCCCCGGCTCGACCCCGTGGACCAGCGCACCCTGGAGCGCGCGGCGATGGTCACCTCGCTGCTGCAGCTCGCCCGCCGCTCCGCGGGCGAGGCCGAACAGCGGGTGCGCGGCGAGCTCCTGGACGACCTCCTCGACGCCCCCGACCGCGAGCCCCGGCTGCTGCGCGAGCGGGCCGCGCGGCTCCAGGCGGACCTGGACACGCCCCATGTGGTGCTCGCGGCGGGCATCGAGGCCCCAGGCATGGGGGGCACACCCACCACCGGCACCGGCAACACACACGCCACCAGCACCAGCACCAGCACCGGCGCCGCACACGGCGCCACGCACGCAAGCGGGCCCGGAAGCACGTCCAGCACGTCCAGCACGTCCAGCACATCCAGCACCTCCAGTACGTCCGGCGGCGCCCCCGCCGAGGACGCCGCGGGCCGTCGGCGGCTGTGGTCCGCCGCGTCCCACCTGGCGGCCACCCGGCACGGTCTGGCCGCCGCCCGCGACGGCGGCACCGTCCTGCTGCTGCCGCTCGCCGACGGCGACACCGCCGACGCCCTCGCCCGCCGCACCGCCCGGCAGCTGGGCACCGCCGCGCACGCCGCGGTCACCGTGGGCGCCTCCGCGCCCGTTCCCGCGCCCGCCGCGCGGCCCGGGGAGGTCGCCGCGGGCTACGTCGAGGCGCGGCGCTGTCTGGCCGCCCTGCGGACGCTGGGCCGGGCCGGACAGGGCGCCGCCGCCGAGGACTTCGGCTTCCTCGGTCTGCTGCTGGCCGGGACCCGCGAGGGCGCCCCGGACGGCACCGGCGTCCACGACTTCGTGCACCGCACCGTGGGCGCCGTCATCGACTACGACGAGCGGCGAGGCACCGAGCTGATCCGCACGCTCGACGCGTACTTCGCCGGCGGGATGAGCCCGGCCCGTACGAAGGACGCCCTCCACGTGCACGTCAACACGGTGGCGCAGCGGCTGGAGCGGGTCGGGCGGCTGCTCGGCCCCGACTGGCAGTCGCCCGCCCGCTCCCTGGAGATCCAGCTCGCCCTGCGGCTGCACCGCCTGACCTCGGCCATGGGCTGCTCAGCCTCGGCCATGGGCTGCTGAGCCTCGGCCATGGGGTGCTGAGCCCCGGCCGTGGCTACTGGGGCGAGGCCGAATGGGCCGTGCGCTTCGCCGCCTCCGTCGCCGACCCGGGGGAGGGGGCCGAGGTCGGTTCGACGGCGGCCAGATCGCGGTCCCGGGTCTCCTTGGCGACGCCCACGGCCACCAGGGTGAGCAGGGCGGCCGCGATCACATAGAGGGCGATCGGCGTGGCGCTGTGGTAGTCGGCCAGCAGCGCGGTGGCGATGAGCGGGGCGGGCGCACCGGCCGCGACGGATGAGAACTGCGCACCGATCGACGCCCCCGAATACCGCATCCGGGTCGCGAACATCTCGGAGAAGAAGGCCGCCTGGGGCGCGTACATCGCCCCGTGGAAGACCAGCCCGACCGTCACGGCGAGCACCAGGGCCGGGAAGCCCTTGGTGTCGATGAGGAGGAAGAACGGGAAGGCCCACGCGCCCACGCCCACCGCGCCCAGGAGGTACACCGGGCGGCGCCCGACCCGGTCCGACAGTGCGCCCCAGGCCGGGATGACCGCGAAGTGCACGGCCGAGGCGATCAGTACGGCGTTGAGCGCGGTCTGTTTGCCGAGGCCCACGTCGTCGGAGGTCGCGTAGACGAGGACGAAGGCGGTGATGACGTAGTAGCTGATGTTCTCGGCCATCCGCGCGCCCATGGCGATCAGCACATCCCGCCAGTGGTCGCGCAGGACCGCCACCAGCGGCATCTTCTCGGCGGCGTCCTCCGCCCCGCCCGCGGCCGCCTTACGGGCCTCGGCCCGGGCCAGCGCGGCCTTGAAGACCGGCGATTCATCGACAGAGAGACGAATCCACAAGCCGACCAGTACCAGCACCCCCGAGAGCAGGAACGGCACCCGCCAGCCCCATGACTCGAAGGCGTCGTCGGAGAGTGTGGCCGTCAGCGCGGAGAGCACCCCGGTGGCCAGCAGCTGTCCCGCGGGGGCGCCGGTCTGCGGCCAGGACGCCCAGAACCCGCGCCGCCGCGGGTCCCCGTGCTCCGACACCAGCAGCACCGCCCCGCCCCATTCGCCGCCCAGCGCGAACCCCTGGAGCAGACGCAGCGCGGTGAGCAGTACGGGCGCCGCCGAGCCGACCGTGGCGTGGGTGGGCAGCAGCCCGATGGCACAGGTCGCGCCGCCCATCATCAGCAGACTCAGGATCAGCAGCTTCTTACGGCCGAGCCGGTCGCCGTAGTGGCCGAATACCAGGGCACCGACCGGCCGGGCGGCGAAGCCGACCGCGTAGGTCAGGAACGACAGCAGCGTGCCGACGAGCGGGTCGGAGTCAGGGAAGAAGAGCTTGTTGAAGACGAGCGCGGCGGCCGAGCCGTAGAGGAAGAAGTCGTACCACTCGATGGTGGTGCCGATCAGGCTCGCGGCGACGATACGGCGCAGTGAGCCGGGTGGGGTCGGGGGAGCGGAGGCCGGGGAATCCGGGGTGGGCATGGGTCACCACTTCCGAGCGGGGTGCGGGGACGGTTTTGTGTTGCCACACCGTAGAAATGCGCAGTTCGGCTCGGATATGTAGGCGGGCGACATACTTCACCCGGCCACTGTGGTGACTCGCCCCGCCCCGGAGGCGACCCTCTAGTCGGCGCGGCCCGTGCGCGGTCGCCGTACCTTGCCGAGCTGGAGCATGGCGGCGTTGAGCTGGTCCGGGGTGAGCGACGGGGCCGGGAGCGGATGGGACCCCTCGGGGCGCAGCCCGTCGAGCAGCAGGGCCAGATAGCGGCGCCACGCCTGCGGCGCGGCCACGGTCGAGCCGGGGACCGCGCGGCCGAGCGCGGCCAGCATGAACTGCAGGTCCTCCGCGGTGGCGTCCGGCCGGACCTTGCCCTGCTTCTGGGCGCGGCCCAGCAGGTCGTCGAGCGTCTTGTGGTTCTCCTCACGGAGCGCGTCGAGCGAGGGGACGCCCTGGATGCCGGTGGTCATCAGGTCGTTGGTGCCCCGGTCGGCGGCGAGCAGCCCGAAGATGCGCTCCAGGTAAGCTGTGAGCCCGGCCCAGGCGTCGGTCGCGGAGCGGGCCTCCTCGGCGGCCCGCAGAATGTCCCGAAGGGAATCGCCGAATACCGCCTCGATGAGTTCCGCCCGGCCGGCGAAGCGCCGGTAGAGGGTGGCGCTGCCGACTCCGGCCCGACGGGCGATGTCGTCGAGCGGGGCGTCCACACCCTGATCCGTGTAGATCTCCCGGGCGGCAGCTATCAGCATCTCGCGGTTGCGCCGTGCGTCTCGGCGCAACGGTGTCTCTTTCTCCACACGGCTGCCCATGGCCCGCAACCCTAACACTAACCGGGGGAATCTCTCCGGTTAGGTGTTAAGATCATCGCCAGAGCGGGGAATTATCCCCGGTTCTGGCTTCGGGGGAAGCCGCCGACCGACTGAGGGGATCACATGCCCCAGGATCTGTCCGCGCTCGGCGCGGATTTCGTCGTCAACCCGTATCCGGTCTACGCACGTCTGCGGGAGCGGGGCCCGGTCCACCGGGTGCGCACCGACACCTCCGGTGAGTTCTGGCTCGTCGTCGGCCACGAGGAGGCCCGCGCCGCGCTGACCGATCCCCGGCTGAGCAATGACGTCCGTCACTCGGCCGCGTGGCAGGACGACGGCGGCAATGCCATCGGGCGGAACATGGTGCAGACCGACCCGCCGCACCACACCCGGCTGCGGGGGCTGGTGGCCCGCGCCTTCACCCCGGCCCGGATCGAGGCCCTGCGGCCCCGCGTCCGGCAGATCGCGGACGAACTGCTGGACGCGATGGCCCCGCTGGGCCGGGCCGATCTCGTCGAGGACTACGCGCTGCCGCTGCCGCTGGCCGTCATCTGCGAGCTGCTGGGGGTGCCGGAGACGGATCGCAAGGCGTTCCACGACTGGTATCTCGAGAGCACCGACCTGACCCGCCCGGAGGCCGCCGGTGCCGCCGCCCAGGCCCTGACGGGCTACTTCGCGGAGCTCATCGAGGCCAAGCGCCGCGGCCCCGGCGACGATCTGCTCAGCGCCCTGGTCCGCACCATGGACGGGGGCGGTGACGCGCTCTCCGACGAGGAGATGCTCGGCATGACGTTCGTGCTGCTGGTCGCGGGCTACGAGACCTCCGCCAACCTGATCTCCAGCGGCACCCTCGCCCTGCTCCGCCACCCCGAGCAGCTGGCCGCGCTGCGCGCCGACTGGTCGCTGCTGGACGGCGCGATCGAGGAGATGCTGCGCTACGACGGCCCGGTGGAGAGCGCCGCGTTCCGCTTCACCAGGGAGCCGGTGGAGATCGCGGGCACGACCATTCCGGCCGGGGAGCCGGTGGGGGTCGTCCTGGCCGCCGGGTCGCGCGACCCCCGGCGCTTCGCCGAGCCGGACCGCTTCGACATCCGGCGCGCACCGCGCGGCCATCTCGCCTTCGGGCACGGCGTCCACCACTGCCTGGGCGCCCCGCTGGCCAGGCTCGAAGGGGCCATCGCCTTCCGGGCCCTGCTGGAGCGCTGCCCCGAGCTGGCCCTGGACGCCGATCCGGCCGAGCTCGCCTGGCGGCCCAGCCTGATGCTGCGCGGGCTGCGGCGACTGCCGGTACGTTTCACCCCGGCTCCGGACGCCTGAGCCCCCGGCCGCGGCGAGCGCCGCCGCGGCCCGGCACGCCCCACGAACCCCACCCGCGAGGAACACTCGACGGACCGCGGTGGCCACCCACCGCGGTTCGCGGGGTCTGTTCGGCACGGCGTTCAGCGTGGCTCCGGAATCATCCGCAGCGGACCGGCCGTGAGGCTCATCTGCGGCCTCGGCCGGATCTTCGTCCCCGGAATCGGGCGCATCCGCCAGCGGCCCGCGATCGCGGCCAGGGCGAGCGTCGCCTCCGTCATGCCGAAGACATCGCCGATGCACTTCCGGCTGCCCCCGCCGAACGGCAGATACGAGCCGCGCGTCACCTCCTTGGCCCGCTCGGGGAGCCAGCGGTCCGGGTCGAAGGACTCCGGGCGGGGGAAGAGGGCCGGATCGCGGTGCAGCACATACGGGCTGATCAGCACGTCCGACGCCGGGGGCAGCCGCCGCCCGCCGAGCTCGGTGGTCTCGGTGGTGGTCCGGGTGAACAGCCACGCGGGTGGGAAGAGCCGCAGCGCCTCGCTGAACACCCGCTGGGTGTAGGCGAGCCGGGGGACGTCGGCGTAGCGCGGGGCGCGCCCGCCCAGCACCTCGTCGACCTCGGCGTGCAGCGCGGCCTCGGCCCGGGGGTTGCGGCCGAGCAGGAACCAGACCCAGGTCAGCGCGGAGGCGGTGGTCTCGATCCCGGCCAGCAGCAGGGTCATGACCTGGTCGTGGATCTCCTGGTCCGACATCGTGCCGCCGGTCTCGTCGTCCTGTGCCGCGAAGAGCGCGGACAGCACATCGCCGCGGTCGCCGTCGTCCGACGCCTTGTAGTCGTCGATCATGCGGTCGATGAGCTGGTTGAGCCGGGTGAGCGCGTCGTCGAAGCGCCGGTTCGCCGCGAGCGGGAGCTTGGCCAGCAGCCCGGTGGGGTCGATCGCCTGCCGGTAGGCGCCCTCCACGACGATGGGCAGACAGTGCTGGATCTCGGCCACGGCATGCGGCGCCATATCGGTCGAGAAGAGCGCACGGGCCGTCACCCGCGCGGTGAGCGCGAGCATCTCGTGGCTGACGTCGATGGGCCGGCGCGCGGTCCACGCCGTGGACTCGGCCTCGCACTCCCGCTCCATCACCTCGGCGTACTTGGCGATCCGGGCGGTGTGGAACGCGGGCTGCACCAGCCGGCGCTGCCGCCGGTGGTCCGCCCAGTCGGAGGTGATCAGGCCGTTGCCCAGGATGGGCTTGGCCTTCTCCTTGACCGGCCCGCCGGTGTCGTAGACCCGCGCGTTCACCAGCACCTGCTGGATCAGCTCCGGATGACAGGGCAGATAGACGGGCCGGGGCCCCAGCCGGAGCTCGACCAGATCGCCGTGGGCGGGCAGGGAGGCCAGGAACTGAAGCGGTTTGCGGCCCATGAGCAGGGCATGGCCGGCCAGCGGAAGCCCGCCGGGGGCGACGGCGTGCCGCCAGTGGCGCGTCGCCGGTTGCTGCGCGGTCCTCATGCGGGAGATGTCCTTCACTCGCGAGGTGGGGTACGGAAGGTGCGGGGCGTCCGGTCCGGGGCGGACCCCGGACCGGACGTCGTCAGCGCGGCTCGCACACCATGGGCAGCGGGCCGGGTTCGAGCGTCGCCTTCGGCTCGGGGCGCAGCGTCGTGCCGGGCACCGGGCGGAGACGCCACCGGCTCGCGATCGTCGCCACGATGAGGGCGGTCTCGGTCAGTGCCAGGACGTCCCCGATGCACTTGTGGCTGCCCGCGCCGAACGGGAGCAGCGCCCCGCGCTCCACCTCCTTGGCGCGGTCGCCGAGCCAGCGCTCGGGGTCGAACCGCTCGGGGTCGGGGAACAGTCCGGGGTTGTGGTGCAGCGCCTGGGCGCTGTAGAGGATCATCGTGCCCGCCGGGACGGTCCGGCCGCCGAGTTCGGTCTCGGCCGCCGTGACCCGCATCGCCATCCAGGACGGCGGGTACAGCCGCAGCGACTCGGTGATGACCCCGCGGGTGTACTCCAGGGACGGCAGGTCCTCGAAGGTGGGGTTGCGGCCCGCCAGGGCCTCGTCGATCTCGGCGTGCACCCGCTTCTCCACCTCCGGGTGGGCGCCCAGGAGATGGAAGACGAAGGCGAGGGTCGAGGCGGTGGTCTCGCTCCCGGCCACCAGGAAGGTGACCACCTGGTCGAGGACCTCGCCGTCGTCAAGGCCCTTCCCGGTCTCCGGGTGTTCGGCGCGCAGCAGCGTGGAGAGCAGATCGCCGTGGTCGGCGCCGGAGCGCCGGCGCTCGCGGATCATCTCGTCCACGATCTGCCGCAGCCGGGCATTGGCCCGGTCATAGCGCCGGTTGCCCGGGGTGGGGAGCTTCTCCATGATCCCCAGAGGCGCCATCGTGCGCTTGTAGATGCCGTCCGAGACGATGCGCAGACAGTGGCGCGCCTCGTCGATCGTCGCCTCGTCGATCCCGGTGGAGAACAGCGTCCGCGCGGCCACCCGCATCAGCAGGGCGTGCATGGTGTCGCTGATGTCCAGGGTGCGCCCCGGCTCCCAGGAGCCGATCGCGGCGCGGGTGTCATCGGCGACCGCCGCGGTGTAGTCGGCGATCTTCGGGGTGTGGAACGCGGGCTGGATCATCCGCCGCTGGTAGCGGTGGTCCTCGCCCCGGGAGACCGAGAGGCTGTTGCCGAGCAGCTGCCGCGCCTTGTCGAAGACCCCGCCCTTGTCGAACACCCGGGGATTGAGCAGCACCTGGCGGACCAGCTCGGGATGGCAGGCCAGATAGGCGCGGCTGGGCCCCAGCCTGACCTCCACCAGATCGCCGTGGGCGGGCAGGGAGGCCAGGAACTGCAGCGGACGGCGCCAGAGCGCCAGGGTGTGCCCCAGCAGCGGCACCGAGCCGGGCGCCGTGCCGGTGGTCCAGGAGCGCTCCGGCTGTGCGGAGCTCTTCGCGGGAGTCACGGGTCCCCGTTCCCTCACTGGATGCGGGAGTTGACGTCGTTGACGGCCGTCTTGTAGCGCTTGTTGCTGGTGGTCCAGACGAAGTTGCCGTAGATCAGATCGAGGAAGACGTCCTGCGTCAGCTGGTCGAACGCCTTGATGCACTCGATGTCCTCGATCATGTCATCGAGCCGGGCCTGGAAGAACTCCTTGAACGCCGTCTCATCGCTCACATCGCAGAGCCGGAAACAGTTGGTGATCTGCCCCAGGGAGACCTCGCGGTCATAGGAGTAGAAGTCGTTGACGATGGTGAGTCCGCGGGTGGTCATGCGCGCGGCCAGGCTCGTCTTGGCGTGTTCGGTGAACTCCGGATGCCGGTAGATCGGATACGACATCTTCATCCAGAAGTCGACACCGATATCGGTGACCCGGAAACGGAAATACTGCTCCGGCGACGTGGTGCACAGCGCCGCCTTGATGGGCGAGTCGCGGAACATATGGTCGCTGGTGACGAAGGCGCGTGCCGCCTCGTACGCCACCTCCGCGTCCTCGGGGCCGTAGTACTTCTCGCAGATCTTGCGCAGCTGGGGCAGGAAGAGACCGAAGTTGTGGAGTGCGGGATCCATGTCGTCCCACACGAACGTCACGCAGTTCAGGACGCAGACGGCCTTGAACGCCTCCATGTCCTTGATATGACGGGGGCTCTGGGACCACAGCACCACCCCCACATAGGAGATCCAGCGCTCATCGGAAACCGATTTGCCGAGGGGCGCCACCGCCGCGTTGCAGTCGTCGATGACCTCGCGCAGTTCGGCGTCGGTCAATTCGACCTTGGTGGGCCGGGTGACGACATGGCGGTCGAACATCTCCTGGAAGCGGCGGGTGCACTCCGCCAGGTACGGGCGGACGCTGTTCCGGCTGATGTCCTGGGCCCCGGCCGTGGAAAGTCCTGTCGTCATGAGTTCCTCACAGTGGCCATGCGGGCGATCTGCTTCAGCGCGTTGACCGCGTCCGCGGTGAATGGGGCGTCGTCGAGGGCCCGCAGGGCCTGCGTCCGGCGGTCGTCGATCATCTGCTCGACGGCATCCCGGGCGGTGGTGGCGGCGAAGATCTCCTGAATGGTCGCGGCGTCCCGCTCGTCCAGCAGCGGATTGCCGATGAGGCTGCGCAGCCGCGCCGCCTGGACGCTGTCGGAGCCGCGCAGGGCGAGCGCGATCAGGGTGGTGTTCTTCCCGGCCCGCAGATCGTCCAGCTGGGACTTGCCGGTCGACTCCGGATCGCCGTACACGCCCAGCAGATCGTCGCGGAGCTGGAACGCCTCGCCGAGCGGCAGGGCGTAGGCGGTGAACGCCTCCATGGCCTCCGGGCCGGCGCCCGCGACGGCGGCTCCGACGTGCAGCGGACGCTCGATGGTGTACTTGGCGGTCTTGTACCGGTTGACCGTGAGGGTGGCCTCGACGTCGTCGGTCAGCTCCCCGGTGGCCTGCAGATCGAGGTACTGGCCCAGCATCACCTCGGTGCGCATCTCCGACAGCAGCGGCAGCACGGTGTCGAACTGGACGGGGGTCAGACCGGCTGAGTGCAGGAGCTCGTCCGACCAGGTGAGGGCGAGGTCGCCGAGCAGTACCGCCCCGCTGACCCCGAACCGCTCGATCTGCTCCGGCCTGCGGTCGGTGGCGCACAGCGCGGCCAGGATGCGATGGATGGTCGGCCGGCCGCGACGGGTGTCGCTGTCGTCCATGACGTCGTCGTGGATCAGCGCGAAGGCGTGGAACATCTCCAGGCAGGCGGCCACCCGGAACACCGGCTCGGTGTCCTCGCCGCCGCCGACGGCCTGCCAGCCGGTGACACACAACAGCGGTCGTATGCGCTTTCCGCCGGACAGGAAATCCTTCAGCAGCCCGGAGAGATACGGCAGATGGTGTTGCGGGGTGGTGTGGGCCTTGGCCGTCAGGAAATCTTCGAGTACGACGTCCACCGACTCACGGACGGTATCCGCATCCAAGCGGCCGGGGCTGAGCGTGGGTGTGGTCATGCGACTGACTCCTCCACGTCGAAATGTCGAAATCCGTTGATTAAGGAGAAGAAAACAGGCACGCGGAAACCCTTGCTTTGTATGGAAAAAGTTGGATTGCCGTCCGTGCTCTGTACGGCACCAGGAAGGCAGACGTGAGACACGACCGCCGTCCATGGTCGATATATCGAACGCCCGTGACGGGCGCGAAGATCAGACGCTCGGGGAATCGTGCGGTCGGCGCGGAGGGGTCATTTCCGCGCGTGGAATCCGGGCCGGGCCGCAAAGGGGCCACAGCCGGTGCGACACCCGCGTGGACATCATCGGTTCGATGGATGCCAGGTGTGCGCGGGCACACTCAATTACGTCCATTTATTCCCCCTGAGTGCCGCCGGTCCCCCCACTCGGACATGAGCAGTCTAGACGCAAGATCGACGGATTCGGAAGCCCGTTCTGGTATCGCGCCTATCACTTGACGGCCGAAGGGGGCGGGGTGCTGTCGCCGTGCCCGGAGCGGTCCGAAACCGGGCAACTCGCCCCGTACGCGCCGAGTATCAGCGGAATAAGCGGCGGCGCAAATATGCATCCGGAGTGTTCGTTGAAAAGTGAACGGAGCCCGGAGTGAACGAGGCCCGGACGGAACGGGGCTCAGACGGAACGGGGCCCGGACGGAACGGGGCCCCGCCGTCACCGGCGGGGCCCCGTTCGATAGCGCGCGGCGGTATCAGACCTTCCGGTAGTCGTACGCCTCCGAGGCCGCCTGGAGCACCGCCTCCACATCCGCCCCGGTGGAGGCCGTGACGACCGCCGCGACCGCGCCCTCCACGAGTGGCGCGTCCACCAATCGGGTGCCGTCGGGCAGTTCGTCGCCCTCGGCCAGCAGCGCCTTGACGGACAGGACCGCACTGCCCAGGTCCACCAGGACCGCCACTCCGGCGCCCCGGTCGACCGCCTGGGCCGCCTCCGCTATCAGCTCCGGACTGGTGCCGAAGCCGCCGTCCGCGGTGCCGCCCGCGGCACGGACCGGCGCCGTGCCGCCGCCGGACAGCGCCTTCGCCAGCTCGGCGACGGAGTCGGCCACCGCCGCGCTGTGCGACACCAGGACTATGCCGACCTTCCCGCTCTCGTCGGTCATCGGGCCGCCTCCGCCAGCGCGCCGATGATCAGTGCCGACGAGGTGGCGCCCGGGTCCTGGTGGCCGACGCTGCGCTCACCCAGATAGCTGGCCCGGCCCTTGCGGGCCAGCATCGGCACGGTGGCCAGCGCCCCCTTCTCGGCGGCCTCGCCCGCGGCCGCGAACGACCCCGTGCCCCCGCTCAGCGCCTCGACGGCGGGGAGCAGCGCGTCCAGCATCGTCTTGTCGCCGGGCGCTGCGCCGCCGAGCTGCGCCACCGCGTCCACCCCGGCCCGCAGCGCGTCCGCCAGTTGCTGCGGGGTGATCTGTTCGGCGTCGCCGAGCGCCTTGCCGGCGCGTCGCAGCAGCGTCCCGTACAGCGGTCCGGAGGCCCCGCCCACCTTGGAGATCAGCTGGCGCCCGGCCAGGATGAGCGTGGCCCCGGGGGAGCCGGGGGGCTCCTTTTCCAGCGCCTCGGCCACGGCGGCGAAGCCGCGCTGCATGTTGGTGCCGTGGTCGGCGTCGCCGATCGCGGAGTCCAGGTCGGTGAGGCGGGTCGCCTCACGGCTCACGGACGTGGCCGCGGTGGTGAGCCATCGGAGGAAGAAAGGGGTGTCGAGCACGTCGTCGACGGCGGGTTCACTGCTGGACACAGACGCCTCCTCGGGGTGTAGCCAACGGCGACAGCGTACGTATCGGGGGCCGGCCCGGCCTCAGGCGCCCCAGCGCAGCCCGGCGGTCCGCACGGGCGCGTCCCACAGCCGCAGGAGGTCCTCGTCGACCTGGCACAGCGTGATCGAAGCGCCCGCCATGTCGAGTGATGTGACGTAGTTGCCGACGAGCGTACGCGCCACCGCCACCCGGCGCTCGCCGAGCGCCCGGTGCACCTCGGCGGCGAAGCCGTACAGCTCCAGCTGCGGGGTCGCCCCCATGCCGTTGACGAGCAGCAGCACCGGGCTGTCCGGGCGCAGGTCCTCGACCACCACCTCCACCGCGTAGTCGGCGATCTCGCGGGAGGTCATCATCGCCCGCCGCTCACGCCCCGGCTCGCCGTGGATGCCCACGCCCAACTCCAGCTCCCCGGCGGGCAGATCGAAGGTGGGGCCGCCCTTGGCCGGGGTGGAGCAGGCGCTGAGCGCGACACCGAAGCTCCGCGAGAGCTCGTTCACCCGCCGGGCGATCGACTCCACCCGCTCCAGCGGCGCGCCCTCGTCGGCCGCCGCGCCCGCGATCTTCTCCACGAACAGGGTGGCGCCGGTGCCGCGCCGGCCCGCCGTGTAGAGGCTGTCGGTGACCGCCGCGTCGTCGTTGACCAGGACCTTGGCGATCTGGATGCCCTCGTCCTCGGCGAGCTCGGCGGCCATGTCGAAGTTGAGCACGTCGCCCGTGTAGTTCTTGACGATGAACAGCACGCCCTTGCCGCTGTCCACCGCCGCCGCGGCGCGCACCATCTGATCCGGCACCGGGGAGGTGAACACCTCGCCGGGGCAGGCGGCGTCGAGCATGCCGGGGCCCACGAAACCGCCGTGCAGCGGTTCATGCCCCGACCCGCCGCCGGAGACCAGTCCCACCTTGTCCTCGACCGGCGCGTCCCGCCGGACGATCACCCGGTTGTCGACGTCGACGATCAGCTCGGGGTGGCAGGCGGCCAGTCCGCGCAGCGCGTCGGCGACCACGGTCTCGGGGACGTTGATGAGCATTTTCATAGGTGTGTCCGTCCTCCGCCGGATGGGGGTGTGCACCGCTGCAACAGCGTACGGATCCACCGCGTCCCTGGCACCCCTTGAACACTGAGCCGAACGGCCTAATAGGACGAAAAAGGTACATAGTCATCATATGGTGCGCGCATGGAGAATACTGCCGCACCGGCGGCCGCCGTCCTGCCCCCGCGCCCCCAGCCCCGCCCGCCGCAGCGGTACCGTCGTCCGGCCCCCTGGCTCGGCCTGGTCGCCATCGGATACGCCGTGGTCCAGCTCGCCATGGTGATCCCGCACACCGGCCACGCGCTGGGCTGGGACGAGTCCGTGTATGTCTCCCAGGTCGATCCGCGCACCCCGCCCGCGTACTTCAGCGCACCCCGCTCGCGCGGCATCAGTTTCCTGGTCGCGCCCCTGGTGTCCGCCACCGACTCCATTCCGGCGCTGCGGATCCTGCTGATGCTGTTGTCCGCGGGCGCGCTCTACGGCGCCTTCCGGGTCTGGACCCGGCTGCTGCCCGCGCCCCAGGTGGCCCTGGCCGCGCTGCTGTTCTCCGGGCTGTGGATCACCCAGATCAGCGGACCCGCGGTGATGCCCAACCTCTGGGTGGCGATCGGCGCCGTCGCCGCCGTCGGCTGGTTCCTCCGGGTGCCGGACGAACCGAACGCCCGCTGGTGGCTGGCCGCCGTCCTCGCGGGCGTCACCCTGGTGCGCACCCCCGACGGGGGATGGCTCACCCTGCCGCTGCTGATCGGCGCGATCGGGGCGCGCACCTGGCGGCCCGCCCTGTTTCCGCTGCTCGGCGGGACGCTGCTCGGCGCCGCCCAGTGGATCGGCGAGGCGTACGACCGCTTCGGCGGCATCGGGGAGCGGCTGAGTGCCTCCAGCGACGTCGAGGGCGGCATGGGCCTCCACTTCAGCGTCGGCGCCGCGCTGCGCAGCCTCAACGGACCCCAGCTGTGCCGCCCCTGCGAGGTGCCGCTGCGCCACGTGGAGCTGACCGTGTGGTGGCTGGCGCTGCCCGTGCTGACCCTCCTCGCCGTACACACCGCCCTGCGCGACCGCCAGGAGCTGCGCCGGGTGCGGGTGGGGCTCGGCCGCCCGGCCGTCCGGCGCCCCGCCGTACCGCTCACCGTGCTGCCCGTCGCCTGCGCGGCCACCCTCGCCCTGCCCTATCTGCTGCTCATCGGCTACTCCGCACCGCGCTTCCTGATGCCCTCGTACGCGCTGCTGGCGCTGCCGATCGCCGGACTGGTGTTCCGCGCCGTACGGGCCGCGCGCTCACCGCGGCACCTGGCGGTCGCCCTCGGGGTGATCATCACGCTCCATCTGGCGAGCCAGTTCGTCATCCTCAACCACACCGCCAAGCAGTCCGACGCCACCACCGGCCGCTATCGCACCGCCGCGAAGGAGCTCCAGCGGCTCGGGCTGCGGCCGCCCTGCCTGGTGACCGGTGACCGCGCCCTGCCCGTCGCGTACCACGCGGGCTGCTCCTCCGCCCAGACCAGCGGGAACAACCGGTCCGCCACCCTGCCCTCGCTGCTGCGCCGCGCCGCCCGGGAGCCGACCGCGCTGCTGCTGCGGCGCGGCCAGGCCCGGCCCCCGGCCTACGCCCGCACCTGGGTCGCCTATCCGCTGCCGGGCACCGAGTGGAACGCGTATCTGCCCCCGGACCAGGCGCGGGAGTGGGAAGCCCGGAAATCCCGACAGGAGACGTCCGGAAACGGTCCGAGCATGGGCACCATGACGATGACGTACCCGACCACCAGCTGGGCCGGATTCGCGGCGGCCGAGCCCGCCTTCGCCGACTACGCCCAGGACCGCTTCCGGCGCTACCGCCACCATGTGCTGGCCACCCTGCGCCAGGACGGCTCCCCGCGGGTGACCCCGCTCGAAGTGAACTTCCTCTCCGGTGAGTTGTGGCTCGGCATGATGCCGGAGTCGCGCAAGGCGCTGGACCTGCGCCGCGATCCCCGGTTCTCGGTGCAGGCCAACCCCGGCCCCGGCGAGGACCTGACCGAGGGCGACGTCCGGGTGAGCGGCCGGGCGGTCGAGGTGACCGACCCCGGGACGCTCGCCCGCTTCGCCGAGGAGGTCCACCCGCCCGAGCCCTTCCACCTCTTCCGCGCCGATGTGACCGAGGTGGTGCACACCGCCCTGGAGAACGGCCGGATGGTGCTGCGCACCTGGCGTCCGGGCCAGCCGGTACGGGTCGTACGGCCGGGCGGCGACGACACCCCGCCCCGGGTGGAGGGCTGAGACCTGAGGCCGTGGACCGGACCGAGCGGCCCGGTCCACGGCCCTTCCGTATTGTTGGAACACGTTCTACCGTGCCCCTCGATCCCAGGACGCTCCCAGCCCGCCGACATGGCGCACGCGAGACTCCAGGAGGGGCCGTGGACCTCGAATACACCCCTGACCAGCGGCGGTTGCGCGATGAGCTGCGCGCGTACTTCGCCGAACTGGTCCCCGATGACGCCTACGCCCGCTATGCCGACTCCGCCGGGCAGAAGCGGTTCTACCGCGAGACCATCCGCCGGCTCGGCACCGACAGCTGGCTGGGGGTGGGCTGGCCCGAGGAGTACGGCGGGCGCGGGCTCGGCCCGGTCGAGCAGTTCATCTTCTTCGACGAGGCGGCCCAGGCCGGGGTGCCGCTGCCGCTGATGGCACTCAACACGGTCGGGCCCACCATCATGCGGTTCGGCACCGAGGAGCAGAAGGCGTACTTCCTGCCCAAGGTCCTCTCCGGCGAGATCGACTTCGCGATCGGCTACAGCGAGCCCGACGCCGGTACCGACCTCGCCTCCCTCAAGACCCGCGCGGTGCGCGACGGCGACGATTACATCGTCAACGGCCAGAAGACCTGGACCACCAACGGCGACACCGCCGACTGGGTGTGGCTCGCGGTCCGCACCGACCCCGACGCCAAACCCCACAAGGGCATCAGCATCCTGCTGGTCCCGACCGCCGACCCCGGCTACTCCTCCACCCTCATCAGGACCCTCGCCTCCCACGACACCACCGCCAGCTACTACGAGGACATCCGCGTCCCGGCCACCCGCCGCGTCGGCGCCGAGAACGAGGGCTGGCGCATGATCACCACCCAGCTCAACTACGAGCGGGTCACCCTCGCCGCCCACGGCACCATGGCCATCCGCGCCCTGCGCGGCGTCCGCCAGTGGGCCGCCGACACCAAGCTCCCCGACGGCCGCCGGGTGATCGACCTGGGCTGGGTGCGCGGCCGGCTGGCCCGCACCCACGCCCGGCTGGACGCCATGAAGCTGCTCAACTGGCAGATGGTCGAGGCCCTCGAGCGGGAGGCCCTCACCCCGCAGGACGCCTCCGCCGTCAAGGTCTACGGCTCCGAGGCGCGCCGCGACGCCTACGCCTGGCTGATGGAGATCGTCGGGGCCGCCGGTCCGCTCAAGGAGGGCTCGGCGAGCGAGGTCCTCCACGGCGAGCTGGAGCGCGGCTACCGCAGCAGCGTCGTCTTCACCTTCGGCGGCGGCAACAACGAGGTCCAGCGGGAGATCATCTCCTGGATCGGGCTGGGGATGCCACGGGTGCGCCGCTGAGCCGCCGCACGGCGGCACTTCCCATGGCGCTTCCCATGAGGATCCCGGTCAGCCGCCGACGTACGCCGCGAGGTGCTCACCGGTGAGGGTGGACCGGGCGGCCACGAGGTCGGCCGGGGTGCCCTCGAAGACGACGCGGCCACCGTCGTGACCGGCGCCGGGGCCGAGGTCGACGATCCAGTCGGCGTGCGCCATGACGGCCTGGTGGTGCTCGATGACGATGACCGACTTGCCGGAGTCCACGAGCCGGTCGAGCAGCCCGAGCAGCTGCTCGACATCGGCGAGGTGCAGTCCGGTGGTCGGCTCGTCGAGGACGTAGACCCCGCCCTTGCCGGCCATGTGCACGGCCAGCTTGAGCCGCTGCCGCTCGCCACCGGACAGCGTGGTGAGCGGCTGGCCGAGGGTGAGGTAGCCGAGTCCGACGTCCGTCATCCGCTGAAGGATCTTGTGGGCCGCCGGGGTGCGCGCCTCACCGCTGCCGAAGAACTCCTCGGCCTCGGTCACCGGCATCGCCAGCACCTCGCTGATGTCGCGGCCGCCCAGGTGGTACTCCAGCACCGGGGCGCTGAACCGCTTGCCCTCGCAGTCCTCGCAGGTGGTGGCCACGCTCTGCATGATCGCCAGGTCGGTGTAGATGACACCGGCGCCGTTGCAAGTGGGGCAGGCGCCCTCGGAGTTGGCACTGAACAGCGCCGGCTTGACGCCGTTGGCCTTCGCGAACGCCTTGCGGATCGGGTCCAGCAGCCCGGTGTACGTCGCCGGGTTGCTCCGGCGCGAGCCGCGGATCGGGGTCTGGTCCACCGAGACCACACCCTCCGGGGCCGGGATGGAGCCGTGGACGAGCGAGCTCTTGCCCGAGCCCGCGACGCCGGTGATGACGCAGAGCACCCCGAGCGGGATGTCGACGTCGACATCCCGCAGGTTGTTCGCGGACGCGCCGCGGATCTCCAGTTGCCCGGTGGCCTTGCGGACCGTCTCCTTGAGCGTGGCCCGGTCGTCGAGATGGCGGCCGGTGACGCTGTCGCTCGCCCGCAGCCCCTCGACGGTGCCCTCGAAGCACACGGTGCCGCCCGCTGTGCCGGCGCCGGGGCCGAGGTCCACGACATGGTCGGCGATGGCGATCGTCTCCGGCTTGTGCTCCACCACGAGCACCGTGTTGCCCTTGTCCCGCAGCCGCAGCAGCAGGTTGTTCATCCGCTGGATGTCGTGCGGGTGCAGACCGATGGAGGGCTCGTCGAAGACGTACGTCACGTCGGTGAGCGAGGAGCCGAGGTGGCGGATCATCTTGGTGCGCTGCGCCTCGCCACCGGAGAGCGTGCCCGAGGCCCGGTCGAGTGAGAGATAGCCGAGGCCGATCTCCACGAACGAGTCCAGGGTGTGCTGGAGCTTGGCGAGCAGCGGCGCCACCGACGGCTCCTCGAGCCCGCGGACCCAGCCGGCCAGGTCCCGGATCTCCATCGCGCACGCGTCGGCGATGTTGACCTTGCCGATCTTGGAGGAGCGGGCCGGCCCGCTGAGCCGGGTGCCGTCGCACTCGGAACACTCGGCGAAGGTGACCGCCCGGTCCACGAAGGCCCGGATGTGCGGCTGCATCGACTCCCGGTCCTTGGACAGGAAGGTCTTCTGGAGCTTCGGGATCAGCCCCTCGTAGGTGAGGTTGACCCCGTTGATCTTCACCTTGGTCGGCTCGCGGTAGAGGAAGTCGTGCCGCTCCTTCTTGGTGTACTCGCGGATCGGCTTGCCCTTGTCAAAGAAGCCCGACTCGGAGATGACCCGCACCACCCAGCCGTCCCCGGTGTAGGTGGGGATGGTGAACGGGTCCTCGGAGAGCGACTTGGAGTCGTCGTACAGCTGGGTGAGGTCGATGTCGGAGACCGTGCCCCGGCCCTCGCAGCGGGTGCACATGCCGCCGGTGCGGCTGAAGCTCACCTTCTCGGTCTTCGTCTTCTCGGCCCCGCGGTCGACCGTGAAGCCACCGGTCGCCGAGACCGAGGCCACGTTGAAGGAGTACGCGGCGGGCGGGCCGATATGCGGTGTGCCGAGCCGGCTGAAGAGGATGCGCAGCATCGCGTTGGCGTCGGTGGCGGTGCCCACGGTGGAGCGGGGGTCGGAGCCCATCCGCTGCTGGTCGACGGTGATGGCGGTGGTCAGCCCGTCGAGCACGTCGACCTCGGGGCGCGCCAGGTTCGGCATGAAGCCCTGGAGGAAGGCGCTGTAGGTCTCGTTGATCAGCCGCTGCGACTCGGCGGCGATGGTGTCGAACACCAGCGAGCTCTTGCCCGAGCCCGAGACGCCGGTGAACACCGTCAGCCGGCGCTTCGGGAGCTCGATGCTGACGTCCTTGAGGTTGTTCTCACGCGCGCCGTGCACCCGGATCAGATCGTGGCTGTCGGCGGCGTGGGGTTCAGGCGACCCCGTGTCCTTGTCCGTGGCCCTGCTCATGGTGTCTCCATCTGTTCGGGCGGGGGCCGCCTCCGCGGCCCCCGCCGGTGTCGCCCGAATCGACCCGACCGGCTTCGAACAACCGGCTTCGAACAATACGTCCGATTCGCAGGTCGTGGCTTGACACTAGCCACGCCCCCGTGACCGGGGCTTCTTCATTACTGACCGGTTCCTTTCCGCGCTGTGGGAAACTGAGCCGGTGAAACGGCAGGATCTCGATGACCTCGTCCGGCTGCGGCGGGCCCGCGACCGGATGGACCGCGACTACGCCGAGCCGCTCGACGTCCCGGCGCTGGCGCGGGGCGCCCTGATGTCGCCGGGCCATTTCTCGCGGAGCTTCCGCGCCGCCTTCGGCGAGACCCCGTACAGCTATCTGATGACCCGCCGTATCGAGCGGGCCAAGGCGCTGCTGCGGCGTGGCGACCTTACGGTGACCGAGGTCTGCATCGCGGTCGGCTGTACCTCGCTGGGGTCGTTCAGCTCGCGCTTCACACAGCTGGTCGGCGAGAGCCCGAGCGGCTACCGGGCCCGGAGCCATGACGACGGGGCCGCCATCCCGGCGTGCATGGCCAAGATCCACACCAGGCCGGTCAGAAACGGAGAAGCGAGCCCCGCCGCCCGGCCGTAGCGTGAGCGGCATGGACATCACTCTTTCCACCTGCTTCATCGCCGTCGACGACCACGACAAGGCGATCCCCTTCTACCGCGATGTGCTCGGCCTCGAGGTGCGCAATGACGTGGGGTTCGAGGGGATGCGCTGGGTGACCGTCGGGTCGCCCTCGCAGCCGGACGTCAGCATCGTCCTGGAACCGCCCCTCGCCGACCCGAACGCCTCGTCGGCCGACAGACAGACCATGGCGGAGCTGCTGGCCAAGGGCCTGCTGCGCGGCGTCCTCTTCGCGACGGACGACTGCGACGCCACCTTCGAGCGCATCAGCGCCGCGGGCGGCGAGGTGCTCCAGGAGCCCATGGACCAGCCTTACGGCGTGCGCGACTGCGCCTTCCGCGACCCCGCCGGCAATCTGCTGCGCTTCACCCAGCCGCTCAAGAAGTAAGCCCTGGGCGGGCTCAGGAAGTGGCCCCTGGGCGGTCCCGCCCCGGGGCCGGTTGACGCCTAGGCTGGCCGTCGGGAGGTGGTGGCCATGGCGGCGGCCATACGGCGGGGCGGACCGGACGGCGACCCGGGGCTCTACACTCCGCGATCCGTCACCTGGCAGATGCATGGCGACCCGGTGATGTGGATCGCGGGCGTGCGCGCCCTGTACCTCCAGGCGCTGCATCCGCTCGCGGTGCGCGGCGTCACCCAGAACTCCGACTTCCGCAAGGACGCCTGGGGGCGGCTGCTGCGTACCGCGCGGTTCGTCGCCACCATCACCTACGGCACCACCGAGGCGGCCGAGCGGGCGGGCGCCAAGGTCCGGGGCATTCACCGTAGGCTCTCGCTGACCGACCCGGTCACCGGGGTCCGGCACGGCGTCGACGAGCCCGGGTTGCTGCTGTGGGTGCACTGCGCCGAGATCGACTCCTACCTCCATGTGATGCGGCGCTCCGGCTATCCGCTCACCGACACCCAGGCGGACGCCTATGTCGCCGAGAACGTGGTGTCCGCCCGGCTGGTCGGCCTCGACCCCGCCGACGTACCGGCCGATACGGCGGAGCTCGCCGCGTACTTCGCGAAGGTGCGCCCCGAACTCGCCGCCACCCCCGAGGCCCGCGAGGTGGACGCCTTTCTGCGGCGGCCCCCGGTCCATGCCCTGCTCGTCCCGGCGCGCGAGGTGATCTGGGGGCGCTTCGCCTCGCTCGCCTACGGGACCCTGCCCCCGTACGCCCACGCGCTGTACGGGCGCCCGGCGCCTCCGCCGCGGGTGGTCACCCGCAGGTTGCGGGCGATGGGCGGGGCGCTGCGCTGCATCCCGCCCACGGCCCGCTGGCAGCTGCCGCCGAAGCACATCATGCGGGCGGTCGAACGGCTCGGCCCGGGCAGCCGCCCCTCGCCCTACAAACTGCGCAGAAACGCGGCCATACTGGACAGCGGGGATGCGACGGGGGCACGGCCGTTGGCGGCCGGTCTCCACGGGGGCGGCGGGAGCTGACTTCCGCCAAGGCAGGGGGAGCATGGCGGACATCAAGCTGATCCAGGGCCGGTACCGGCTGCTGGACCGGATCGGGCGCGGCGGAATGGGCGAGGTGTGGCGGGCGCGGGACGAGTCGCTCGGCCGCCGCGTCGCCGTCAAATGCCTCAAACCGCTGGGGACGCGGCACGACCCCTCGTTCACCGGTGTGGTGCGCGAGCGCTTCCGCCGGGAGGCGCGGGTGGCCGCCGCGCTGCAGCACCGTGGGGTCACCGTGGTGCACGACTTCGGCGAGCACGAGGGTGTGCTGTACCTGGTCATGGAGCTGCTGGAGGGCCGTGACCTCGGCCGGCTGCTGGCCGACAACGCGCGCCGGCCGCTGCCGGTCCCCGAGGTGCTGGACATCGCCGAGCAGGTGGCCGAGGCCCTCGCCTACACCCATGACCAGGGCGTGGTGCACCGCGATCTGAAGCCGGCCAACATCATGCGGCTCACCGACGGCACCGTGAAGCTCTGCGACTTCGGCATCGCCCGCCTCGGCGACGACGCCGGCTTCACCTCCCGGCTCACCGGCACCGGCGTCGCCATGGGCACCCCGCACTACATGTCGCCCGAGCAGATCGCGGGCGACCCGGTCGACCACCGCAGCGATCTGTACTCGCTGGGCTGTGTGCTCTACGAACTGGCCACGGGGGCGCCGCCGTTCGCCCTCGACGACGCCTGGGCGATCCTCGTCGGCCACCGCCACACCGCGCCCGCCCCGCCGCGCCGCCACCGGCCCGAACTCCCCGAGCCGTTCGAGCGCGCCGTCCTCGAGCTGCTGGCCAAGACCCCGGAGGACCGTCCGCGCGACGCCGCCGAGTTCGCGGGGCGGATCGCCCCGGGGCGCGCGTCCCGGTGGCCGTCGCCGTTCCCCGGGCCGCGCGGCGCGCTCCCGGCCGCGGGACCATTGGCTCCGCGCCTTCTGACCGCCGGGCCGCCGGCTCCCCGCCTCCCGGCCTGGGCCCGCCGTATGACCACCGGGTCCAAGGCGCACACCGGCGGTGTGGGGCTGCTGTCGGCGACCCCGCCCGACGCGTCGGCCGCGCTCACCGGCGCCTGGACCGGTGACCGCGGCACCGCCGACTCGGCCGCGCCGACCCCGCCGGGAGCCGGGGTGCGGGAACGGTTCGCCGCGCGGCACCGCGCCGGGCTGGACCTGGGGCGGGCGGGCCGCTGGGCGGAGGCGGTGGAGACCCACCGCGCGGTGGCCGCCGAGCGCGAGCGCGCGCTGGGCGCCGACCACCCCGACACCCTCGCCAGCCGCTACGAGATCGCCTTCGCCCTCGGGATCCTGGGCCGCCCCGGCGGCGCGCTGCGCGAGTACGAGCGGGTCGCGGCGGGCCGTCGGCGCGTTCTGGGCCCCGATCATCCGGACACCCTCGCCGCCCGTCAGGAGACCGCGTTCACCCTGGGCCGCCTCGGCCGCTTCACCGAGGCCCAGGACGTCTACACCGCCGTGCTCGCCGCCCGCGAGCGGACCATCGGAGCCGACCACCCGGACACCCTGCGCTGCCGCCACAACCTCGCCTTCAACCTGGGCTGTCTGGGGCGGCGGGCGGAGGCGTACCGGATGGCGGAGCGGGTGGCCGCGGCCCGCGCCCGGGTGCTGGGCCCCGACCACCCCGACACGCTGGTCACCCGGTACGAGGTGGCGTGCGCCCTCGGCCGCCTCGACCGCCGGGGCGAGGCCCTGGGCATCTTCCGCGAGGTGGCCGCCGCCCGCGCCCGCACCCTCGGCCCCCACCACCCCGACACCCTCGCGGCCCGCTACGAGATCGGCGCCGGTCTGGGGCGGCTGGGCCGGGGCGAGGAGGCCCTCGCGGTCTACCGCGCCCTGGTCGAGGACCGCATCCGCGCCCAGGGCCCGGCCGATCCGGAGACCCTGCGCGCCCGGCACGGCCTCGGCGTCGGCCTGGGGCGGCTGGGCCGCTGGGAGGAGGCGCTCGCCGAGGCGCGGGAGGTCTGCGCCCTGCGTGAGCGCGCCCTGGGCCCGGACCACCCCGACACCCTGGTCAGCCGTCGCGAGGTGGCCGTCGCCCTGGGCTGGCTCGGCCGATGGTCGGACGCGCTGTCCGGCTACCGCAGGGTGACCAGCGCCCGCGTGCGCGTCCTCGGGCCCGACCATCCCGACACCCTGGTCAGCCGCGGCGACGAGGCGCACTGCCTGGAGCGGCTGGGCCGCCGCGAAGAGACGGCGGAGACGGCGGAGACGGCCGAAACGGCCGAAACGGCCGAAACGGCCGAAACGGCGGGGCGGCGGGCGCGGCAGAGGTGACCTCCGGTGGCCGAGATGACCCCCGGGCGGCCTGGCCCCGGCGATCACCGCGTGCTAACCAGAGGGCATGTCTCACAGCGATGCGTACGACGTCGTCATCGTCGGCGGTGGTCACAACGGTCTGGTCGCCGCCGCGTACCTCGCCCGCGCCGGGCGGAGCGTGCTGGTGCTCGAGCGCCTCGGCCACACCGGTGGCGCAGCTGTGTCCACGCGGCCTTATCCCGGGGTGGACGCACGGCTGTCCCGCTACTCCTACCTGGTCAGCCTGTTGCCGCGGCGGATCGTCGACGACCTCGGACTGCGCTTCGCGGTGCGCAAGCGCGCGGTGTCCTCGTACACGCCCGACGTCCGGGGCGGGCGCCCCACCGGGCTGCTGGTGGACACCGCCGCCACGGGCAGGACGCGCGCCGCGTTCGAGCGGCTCACCGGGTCGGAGCGGGAGTACGCGTCCTGGGAGCGGTTCTACGGCATGACCCGGCGCGTCGCCGAGCGGGTCTTCCCCACGCTGACCGAGCCGCTGCCCACCCGGGAGGAGCTGCGGACGCGGATCGGCGACGACGCGGCGTGGCAGGCGCTGTTCGAGCGGCCGCTGGGGGAGGCGATCGAGGCCGCGTTCGACGACGACCTCGTCCGGGGCGTGGTCCTCACCGACGCGCTCATCGGCACCTTCGCCCGGGCCCATGACCCGTCGCTGCGCCAGAACCGCTGCTTCCTCTACCACGTGATCGGCGGCGGCACCGGCGACTGGGACGTCCCCGTCGGCGGCATGGGCGCGCTCACCGACGCCCTCGCCGACGCCGCCCGCGCGGCGGGCGCGCGGATCGCGACCGGGCGCGAGGTCATGTCGATCGCCACCGACGGCACCTCGGCGGAGGTGCGGTACGAGGGCGAGGCGGGGGAGGGCACCGCGGCCGCCCGGTACGTACTCGTCGGGGCGGCACCGCGCGAACTGGCCCGGCTGCTGGGCGAGGAGCCGCCCGCCCCGCCCGCCGAAGGGGCGCAGCTCAAGGTGAACATGCTGCTGCGCAGGCTGCCCGCGCTGCGCGACCGCGAGGTGGACCCGCGCGAGGCGTTCTCCGGGACGTTCCACATCGCCGAGGGGTACGGCGCGCTGGAGGAGGCGTACCGCCAGGCGGCCGCGGGGGAGCTGCCGCACCGGCCGCCGTCGGAGATCTACTGCCACTCGCTGACCGACCCGTCGATCCTCGGCCCGGAGCTCGCCCGCGAGGGCTATCAGACCCTGACCCTGTTCGGACTGCACACCCCCGCCCGGCTGTTCACCGAGGACAACGACGCGGCGCGCACCGCGCTGCTGCGCGCCACCCTCGCGGAGCTGGACGCCCATCTCGCCGAGCCGATCACCGACTGTCTGGCCCAGGACGCCGACGGCCGGCCGTGCGTCGAGGCCAGGACCCCGCTGGACCTGGACGCCGACCTGCGGCTGCCCGGCGGCAACATCTTCCACCGGGACCTGGCCTTCCCGTACGCCCAGGAGGGCACCGGCCGCTGGGGCGTGGAGACGCGCCACGCCAATGTGCTGCTGTGCGGCGCGGGCGCGGTGCGCGGCGGCGGGGTGAGCGGCATCCCCGGGCACAACGCGGCCATGGCGGTGCTGGAGAAGTGACCCCGGAGAGCCCTCCGGACGGCCCGGGGCGCGGTTTTCTTGCTCCGAATCTGACGTAGCGTCAGAAAAACTCTTCCTTCGTCCGGCGCCCTGCGGCATCCTGCCGCTCATGCAGACGGAGCTGAGCACAAGGCTGGGTGTCGAGCACGCCGTCTTCGGCTTCACGCCGTTCCCCGCCGTGGCCGCGGCGATCAGCCGGGCCGGCGGTTTCGGCGTGCTCGGCGCGGTCCGCTACGGCGCGGGCGAGGAGCTGGCCCGCGACCTCGACTGGATGGAGGCGCACACCGACGGCAGACCGTACGGCCTGGACGTCGTCATGCCCGCGAAGAAGGTGGAGGGCGTCACCGAGGCCGATATCGAGGCGATGATCCCTGAGGGCCACCGCGCCTTCGTCCGGGAGACCCTCGCCAAGCACGGCGTCCCCGAGCTGGCCGAGGGCGAGGCGTCCGGCTGGCGGATCACCGGCTGGCTCGAGCAGGTGGCCCGCAGCCAGCTCGACGTGGCCTTCGACTACCCCGTGAAACTCCTGGCCAACGCCCTGGGCTCACCCCCGGCCGATGTCGTGGCCCGCGCCCATGACCACGGCATCCTCGTGGCCGCCCTCGCGGGCAGCGCCCGCCACGCCCTCCATCACAAGGAGGCGGGGCTCGACGTCATCGTCGCCCAGGGCTATGAGGCGGGCGGCCACACCGGCGAGATCGCCTCCATGGTGCTCACCCCCGAGGTGGTGCGCGCCGTGGACCCGCTGCCCGTGCTCGCCGCGGGCGGCATCGGCAGCGGCGAGCAGATCGCCGCCGGGCTGGCGCTGGGCGCCCAGGGCGTCTGGATCGGCTCCCTCTGGCTCACCACGGAGGAGGCCGAACTCCATTCGGCGGCCCTCATCCGCAAGCTGCTCGCCGCCGGATCCGGGGACACCGTGCGCTCCCGCGCCCTCACCGGCAAACCCGCCCGCCAGCTCCGCACCGAGTGGACCGACGCCTGGGAGGACCCGGACGGCCCGGGCCCACTGCCCATGCCGCTCCAGGGGCTGCTGGTGGCCGAGGCCGTCTCACGCATCCAGAAGTACGAGGTGGAACCGCTGCTCGGGACGCCGGTCGGCCAGATTGTCGGCCGGATGGACTCCGTCCGCCCGGTGCAGGCGGTCTTCGACGAGCTGACCCGCGGCTTCGAGCGCGCCATCGACCGCGTCAACCGCATCGCCGGACGCGCCTGACCGCGCCCGCCCCGCACACCACCGCCCACCCGTGCACCCCTGTTCGACATTCCGCTGACCCCGCCGTCAGAAGGAGGACCGGACCGCCATGTCCCCTACACCCAACGGCTTCTGGGCCCAGGCCGCGCTCGAGCCCGACCGCACCGTGCTCATCGCCCCGGACGGCGAGGAGTGGACCGCCGGGCGGCTGCACAGCGCGTGCAACCGGCTCGTCGCCGGGCTGCGCGCCGCCGGGCTGCGCCGCGGCGACGCCCTGGCGGTCGTCCTGCCCAACGGGGTGGAGTTCTTCGTCGCCGCGCTCGCCGCCACCCAGGCCGGGCTCTATCTGGTGCCGGTCAACCACCATCTGGTCGGCCCCGAGATCGCCTGGATCGTCTCCGACTCCGGTGCCAAGGTGCTGATCGCCCATGAGCGCTACGGCGGGCAGGCGGCCGCCGCCGCCGACGAGGCGGGGCTGCCCGCGACCCACCGCTACGCCGTCGGCGCCATCGACGGCTTCCGCCCGTACGCCGAGCTCCTCGAGGGGCAGCCGGAGGAGCCGCCCGCCGAGCGCGAGCTGGGCTGGGTGATGAACTACACCTCCGGCACCACGGGCCGGCCGCGCGGAATCCGCCGTGCGCTGACCGGAAAGCTCCCCGAGGAGAGCCACCTCGGCGGCTTCCTGCGGTTCTTCGGGATCACCCCGCGCGCCGAGGAGCCCGACCACGTCCATCTGGTGTGCTCACCGCTCTACCACACCGCCGTTCTGCAGTTCGCGAGCTCCTCGCTGCACATCGGCCATCCCCTGGTGCTCATGGACAAGTGGACGCCCCAGGAGATGCTGCGCCTGATCGACACCTACCGCTGTACCCACACCCATATGGTGCCGACCCAGTTCCACCGGCTGCTCGCCCTCCCCGACGAGGTCAAGCGGTCCTACGACGTCTCGTCGATGCGCCACGCCATCCACGGCGCCGCGCCCTGCCCCGACCACGTCAAGCGCGGGATGATCGACTGGTGGGGCGGCTGTGTCGAGGAGTACTACGCGGCCAGCGAGGGCGGCGGCGCCTTCGCCACCGCCGAGGACTGGCTGAAGAAGCCGGGGACCGTCGGCCGACCCTGGCCGATCAGCGAGCTCGCCATCTTCGACGACGAGGGCAGCCGGCTCCCGGCCGGTGAACTCGGCACCGTCTACATGAAGATGAGCACCGGGGGCTTCGCCTACCACAAGGACAAGTCCAAGACCGAGAAGAACCGCATCGGCGACTTCTTCACCGTCGGCGACCTCGGCCTCCTGGACGAGGACGGCTATCTCTACCTCCGCGACCGCAAGATCGACCTGATCATCTCCGGCGGGGTCAACATCTACCCCGCCGAGATCGAGGCCGCGCTGCTCACCCATCCGGCGGTGGCCGACGCCGCCGCCTTCGGGATCCCCCACGAGGACTGGGGAGAGCAGGTCATCGCGGTCGTGGAGCCCGCCGAGGGGCATGCGCCGGACCCCGGTCTGGCCGAGGAGATCCTCGCCCACTGCACCACCCGGCTCGCGGGCTACAAATGTCCCAAGTCGGTGGAGTTCATCGCCGAGATGCCACGCGACCCCAATGGCAAGCTCTACAAGCGGCGGCTGCGCCAGCCGTACTGGGAGAGTGCGGCCGACGCGGGTCAGACCCCGCATTGAGGGTGGGGCTGGCCGCCACGGCCCGCCCGATCCGGCCATCTCGCCTACGGGGGCCGGTTCCGCTTCCCGCGGGACCGGCCCCCGTGGCGTGCTCGCGGTGCGGCGCCCTATCGTTCCAGAACCCGCCCTCGGCCGCCTGGACGATGGCGCGGGCCGCCCGTACCGCCGAGAGAGGATCCCCGCCCATGCGACCGCATCCGTCCCCGCGTCATGCGCTGATCGCCGTGCTGGCCGCCGCCGTGCTGGCCACCGGGGCCACCGCCGCCGTCGCCGCACCGGCCGGCCCGGCCCGTGTCCAGCACGGCGCCCTGCGGCCGCTGGTCGACCTGTCCGCGCAGCGGGTGCTGGTGGCGGACGAGGTCGCCGCCGCGAAGTGGGGCACGGACAGCCCGATCGACGACCCGGCGCGGGAGCGGGAGGTGCTGGAGGCGGTGGCGCGGCAGGCCGAGGAGCTGGGCGCCGACCCGGTGGCCACATCGCGGATCTTCCGCGACCAGATCGAGGCCAGCAAGGTCGTCCAGCGCGGCCTCTACAGCCGCTGGGACGCCGACCCCGCACAGGCGCCCACCGAACGCCCCGACCTCGGCCGGGTCCGGCTGGAGATCAACCGGATCAACGGCGAACTCGTGCGCGCCATCGCGGACTCGGCGGCCGTGCGCGAGTCCCCCTCCTGCGTGGGACACCTCACGGCCGGGGCCGCCGCCGTGGTCCACGGGCGGCATCTGGACCCGCTGCACACCGTGGCGCTGGGCCGCTCGCTGCCGTCGGTGTGCGAGCGGGCGGCGCGGTAAGGCTGCTGGGCTGCGGCTGCTGTAGGGCGGCGGGTCGGGGTGTGCGGCGGATCTTTCCCCTACCCGCCCCTCCCCGAAACCGGGGGCCCGGCCCCCCGCCGGCCCCCCGCCGGGGCTCCGCCCTTGAGCCCTGCTTCTCAAGTGCCGGAGGGGCTGGATTGGCTCCCCGCCCCGGAAGGCCCCCTGGGCGCCGGGGTCTGGGGCGGAGCCTCAGTTTCGGGAAGGGGCGGGGTGGGGGAACAGCCCGCCGCAGGCGTCACCATCCGTCGGACAGGCCCTGGTCGCAGGGCGGAGCGGTTCACCCGGGGTGCGCGGTGTCCCGGTCCGCCCCTTCCGCCACCGCCCGCGCCCAGCGGTAGTCCGCCTTGCCGCTGGGGGAGCGCTGGATGCGGTCGGTGAAGACGACCGTACGGGGGATCTTGTAGCCCGCGAGCCGCTCCCGGCAGTGGTCGCGGACCGCGTCGGCGGTGAGCCCGGTCGCCTCCGTACGGGGCTGGACGACGGCCGCGACGCGATGGCCCCAGCGGGTGTCCGGAACGCCCGCCACCAGCGCGTCGTACACATCCGGATGGGCCTTCAGGGCCTGTTCGACCTCCTCCGGATAGACCTTCTCGCCCCCGGTGTTGATGCACTGGGAACCGCGCCCGAGGACGGTGATCACACCGTTCTCGTCGACGGTCGCCATGTCGCCGAGCAGCACCCAGCGCTCCCCGTCCGCCTCGAAGAACGTCTCGGCGGTCTTCTTCGGGTCGTTGTAGTAGCCGAGCGGCACATGGCCGCGCTGGGCGATCCGGCCGGGCTCACCGGGCGCGACCGGGGCGAGGGTCGCCGGGTCCACCACCGTCGTCCGGGCGTTGACGCGCAGCCGGAAGCCCTTCTCGGGGCCGGAGTCGTCGGTGGCCGTGCCGTTGAACCCGGACTCGGAGGAGCCGAAGTTGTTCAGCAGCAGGGTGTGCGGGGAGAGCTCGGCGAACTGGGCGCGTACGGTCTCCGAGAGGATCGCGCCCGAGCTGCTGACGCTGAGCAGCGAGGAGAGATCGGTGCCCTTGAGGGGGCCGGTCAGGGCGTCCACCAGGGGCCGCAGCATCGCGTCGCCGACCAGCGAGGCCGCGGTGACCTTCTCCTTCTCGATGGTCCTCAGCACCTCCTCGGGCACGAACTTCCGGTGCAGCACCACCTTCTGACCGAAGTTGAACGCGATGAAGGCCGTAAGGGTGGAGGTTCCGTGCATCAGCGGCGGGGTCGGGAAGAAGACCAGCCCCTCGCCGCCCGCGGCGACCCGCTCCGCCAGCTCCTCCGGGCGCTCGACGGGCTGGCCGGTCGGGGCGCCGCCGCCAAGGCCGGAGAAGAAGAGGTCCTCCTGCCGCCAGACCACGCCCTTGGGCATCCCGGTGGTGCCGCCGGTGTAGATGATGAAGCGGTCGTCGGCGGACCGGGCCGGGAAGCCGCGCTCGGGCGATCCGGACGCCTCGGCGTCGGTGAACGCCACGGACGGACCGGGGTCGTCCCCGGTGCCGACCCGCACCAGATGGCGCAGGGTGCCGGCGTGGGGCAGCGCGGCGGCCACCCGTTCGCCGAACTCGGCGTCGTAGACCAGCGCGGCCAGCTCCGCGTCGCGGTAGAGGTAGACCAGCTCGTCCTCGACGTAGCGGTAGTTGACGTTCACCGGCACCGCCCGGATCTTCACACAGGCCAGCGCGGTCTGGAGGTACTCCACACCGTTGCACAGATGCAGTCCGACATGCTCGCCCGGGGCGATACCGCTGTCCATCAGATGGTGGCCGAGCCGGTTGGCGGCCGCGTCCAGCTGGGCGTAGCTGAGCCGTCGCTCGGCCCCGGTGCCGGGCTGGTCGAGGTACACCAGCGCCTCTCTGTCGGGCACGGTGTCGACGATCGACTCGAACAGGTCGGCAAGGTTGTACTCCATGGCTCCTCCTGACCCCTCGATCCGGCGGCTCGGCGCTCATTAGAGCCGCGCCGGGATGAGGTGGGAAGGCCTGCGGAACAAGAAATCTGACTGAGCATCAGATTTCTCTTGAAGTCGGCCCCCGGCTGCTGCAACCTGTTCTAGGTCTCGAGACGGGAGGACGTCGTGACAAGCGGGACCGAACACCTCATCGCCGAGCGCGTCGGCGCGACCCTGGTACTCACCTTGAACCGGCCCGAAGCCAGGAACGCGCTCTCGCTGCCGATGCTGGTCGGGCTGTACGACGGCTGGACCGAGGCCGACGAGGACGACGCCGTGCGCTCCGTGGTGCTCACCGGCGCCGGCGGGGCCTTCTGCGCGGGAATGGACCTCAAGGCGCTCGCGAGCGGCGGCCGGATGGACGGACAGCACGTCCGCGACCGCCTCGCGGCCGACCCCGATCTGCACTGGAAGGCGATGCTCCGCCACCATCGGCCGCGCAAGCCGGTGATCGCCGCCGTCGAGGGCCCCTGTGTCGCGGGCGGCACCGAGATCCTCCAGGGCACCGACATCCGGGTCGCGGGCCGCGGCGCCACCTTCGGGCTCTTCGAGGTCCGGCGCGGACTGTTCCCCATCGGCGGCTCCACCGTACGGCTGGCCCGCCAACTGCCCCGTACCCACGCCCTGGAGATGCTGCTCACCGGGCGCCCCTACCCGGCCGAGGAGGCGGCGCGGATCGGGCTGATCGGCCATGTCGTCCCGGACGGCACGGCGCTGGAGAAGGCCCTGGAGCTCGCCGAGCTGATCAACGCCAACGGCCCGCTCGCCGTCGAGGCGGTCAAGGCGTCGGTCTACGAGACCGCCGAGATGACCGAGACCGACGGCCTGAAGTCCGAACTCGAGCGCGGCTGGCCCATCTTCGACACCGCCGACGCCAAGGAGGGCTCGAAAGCCTTCGCGGAGAAACGGCCGCCGGTCTACCGCCGGGCGTGACCCCCACACCTCAGGCCCGCCGCACCCACCCCGCGGCCGCGCGGAAGGAGACGCACCCCCATGACCCCGGCCCCCTCACCCGAAGTGCTCCAGGCGCCTCTGGTCGTCGAGTTCCCGTTCACCCGCTCCCTCGGCCCGGTCCAGAGCGCCTTCCTCACCGGACTGCGGACACGAACCGTGCTGGGGGTGCGCACCACCGACGGCCGGGTACTGGTGCCGCCCGTCGAATACGACCCGGTCACCGCCGACGAGCTGGCCGACCTCGTCGAGGTCGCCCCCACCGGCACCGTCACCACCTGGGCCTGGAACCCCTCGCCGCGCCGCGGCCAGCCCCTGCGCACCCCCTTCGCCTGGGTGCTGGTGCGGCTGGACGGCGCGGACACCGCCCTCCTCCACGCCCTCGACGCATCCGGCCCCGACGCCGTGCGCACCGGGATGCGGGTGCGGATCCGCTGGGCCGGGGAGCGCGAGGGCGCCATTACCGACATCGCCTGCTTCGAACCGTACGACGGCGCCGAGGGCGGCGAAGCCGTGCCGCACACGGGTACGTTCACCGATCCCGTCAGCGGCATCGTGGCCCCCGCCCGGCTCGACTACACCTACGCGCCCGGCCGCGCCCAGTCGCGCTATCTGAGGGCCCTCGCGGGCCGCGCCACGTACGGGGAGCGCTGTCCGTCCTGCCGCAAGGTGTACGTCCCGCCCCGGGGCGCCTGCCCCACCTGCGGCGTCGCCACCGAAGAGCAGGTGGAGGTCGGCCCGCGCGGCACGGTCACCACCTTCTGCATCGTCAACATCAAGGCCCGCAACCTCGACATCGAGGTGCCCTACGTGTACGCCCATATCGCCCTGGACGGCGCCGATCTGGCCCTCCACGCGCGCATCGGCGACATCCCCTACGACGAGGTGCGCATGGGGCTGCGCGTGGAGCCCGTATGGAGCGAGGACGGCCGCTACCCCGACCACTACCGCCCCACCGGCGAACCCGACGCCGACTACGACACCTACAAGGAGATGTTGTAGATGCGAGAGGTGGCCATCGTCGCCTTCGGCCAGAGCGACCACCGGCGCGACACCGCGGAGATCTCCGAGGTCGAGATGTTGATGCCGGTCCTCCACCAGGTGCTCGACGCCGTCGGACTCCGGGCGGGCGAGATCGACTTCACCTGCTCCGGCTCCTGCGACTATCTGGCGGGCCGCGCCTTCTCCTTCACCATGGCCCTCGACGGCGTCGGCGCCTGGCCGCCCATCTCGGAGTCCCATGTGGAGATGGACGGCGCCTGGGCGCTGTACGAGGCATGGACACGGCTGCTGACGGGCGAGGCCGAGACCGCGCTCGTCTACTCCTACGGCAAGTCCTCGCCCGGCGATCTGCGGGAGGTCCTCACCCGCCAGCTCGACCCGTACTACGTGGCGCCCCTGTGGCCGGACTCGGTCGCCCTCGCCGCCCTCCAGGCCCAGGCGCTGCTCGACGCGGAAGACGCCGAAGACACAGGGCGCACAGGGGGCACCGTCGCCGACGAGCGGGCGCTGGCCGGGGTCGCGGCGCGCAGCCGGACCGCCGCCGAGGACAACCCCCAAGCCCAGCTGGCCGGTTCGCCGCCGCCCGAGGCCCTTCTGGACGAGCCGTATCTGGTGCGCCCGCTGCGGCGCCACGACTGCCCGCCGGTCGGCGACGGCGCGGCCGCCGTCGTGCTCGCCGCCGGGGACACCGCGCGCCGGCTCTGCCGCCGCCCCGCCTGGATCCGCGGCATGGACCACCGGATCGAGGCGCACGGCCTCGGCGTACGGGACCTCACCCGCTCCCCGTCCAGCCGGCTCGCCGCCGAGCGCGCGGGCGCCTTCGAGGCCCCCGTCGACCTCGCCGAGCTGCATGCGCCGTTCACCTCACAGGAGCTGATCCTCCGCCGTGCGCTGCGGCTTGGGGAGGACGTACGCGTCAATCCGTCCGGCGGGGCGCTGGCCGCCAACCCCATGATGGCCGCCGGGCTGATCCGCCTCGGCGAGGCCGCCGCCGCCATCCACCGCGGCGCCGCCGACCGGGCCCTCGCCCACGCCACCTCGGGCCCCTGTCTCCAGCAGAACCTGGTGGCCGTCCTGGAAGGGGATGCCTCGTGACGAAGGAGCCGGTGGCCGTCGTCGGGATCGGCCAGACCAAGCACACCGCCGCACGCCGGGACGTCTCCATCGCCGGGCTGGTCCGGGAGGCCGCCGTAAGGGCCCTGGAGGATGCCCAGGTGACCTGGTCGGACATCGACGCCGTCGTGATCGGCAAGGCCCCCGACTTCTTCGAGGGCGTGATGATGCCCGAGCTGTACCTCGCCGACGCGCTCGGCGCGGTCGGCAAGCCGATGCTGCGCGTGCACACCGCGGGCTCGGTCGGCGGCTCCACCGCGCTGGTGGCCGCGGGCCTGGTCGCCGCCCGTGTCCACCGAACCGTCCTCACCCTCGCCTTCGAGAAGCAGTCGGAGTCCAACGCCATGTGGGGGCTGTCCCTGCCCATCCCCTTCCAGCAGCCGCTGCTGGCCGGGGCGGGCGGCTTCTTCGCCCCGCACGTCCGGGCGTACATGCGGCGCACCGGCGCGCCCTCCGGCATCGGCGCCCTCGTGGCCTACAAGGACCGCCGCAACGCCCTGCGCAACCCCTACGCGCATCTCCACGAGCACGATCTGACGCTGGACCAGGTGCGGTCGTCCCCGATGCTGTGGGACCCCATCCGCTACTCCGAGACCTGCCCCTCCTCGGACGGCGCCTGCGCCATGGTGCTCACCGACCGCGCCGGGGCGGACCGCGCCCCGTATCCGCCCGCCTGGATGCACGGCGGCGCCATGCGCAGCGAGCCGACCCTCTTCGCGGGGAAGGACTTCGTCTCGCCGAGGGCCGGCCGGGACTGCGCGGCCGATGTCTACCGCCAGGCCGGGATCACCGACCCGCGCCGGGAGATCGACGCGGTGGAGATGTATGTGCCCTTCAGCTGGTACGAACCCATGTGGCTGGAGAACCTGGGCTTCGCGGACGAGGGGGAGGGCTGGAAGCTCACCGAGTCGGGGGTGACCGAGCTCGACGGCGAACTTCCGGTCAATCCCTCGGGCGGGGTGCTGTCCACCAACCCCATCGGGGCGTCCGGCATGCTGCGGTTCGCCGAGGCCGCGCTCCAGGTGCGTGGGCGGGCGGGCGAACACCAGGTCGACGGCGCCCGTAAGGCGCTCGGCCACGCCTATGGGGGAGGCTCGCAGTTCTTCTCGATGTGGGTGGTCGCGGACACGTCACCCGCCGGGTGAGTCTCCTGCTCACTCCTCCTTTCGTGGCCTGTGCGGCACCGGCCACGATCGCTAGGGTGGGGCGCGGACGACGATGCGGGAGGATGAGCTGACGTGGCCGATACCACCACCGAACAGCCACTGACAGGAAGCGGCGAGAAGCCCGAACTCGACCTCTCGGGCGCCCGATGGCAGTCGAGCAGCCGGGGCGTGGGCGATGTGGAGATCGCCTTCGTCGAGGGATTCATCGCGATGCGCCACGGCCGCCGCCCCGAGGGCCCGGCGCTGATCTTCACCCCGGCCGAGTGGCGCGCCTTCGTCCTGGGCGCGCGTGAGGGCGAGTTCGACCTCACCTGAACCGGGGAGGCTGATCGGGGCGGGCGGATCCGGCCGGACCGGATGGCCCGCCCCGTAGTGTGTTATCGGCCAGGATCAGAAATCATCGCGGCCTCACGACCCCTTCATATCTCATGCCGAAACGTGAGCGTGACTCACGGTAACACTGGCAGGTGGCATGGGGTCTCCATGGGCGGGAACAGAATCGTCCACGCTCTATGCAGCCCCGGCCCCGGGAGGTAGTTTTCCCTCCCACCTCCCCGTTGTGCGGGGCGGAAAGTCGGCTGAAAAGGGGGTGTCGTGCGCGAATTCAGTCTCCCCCATATGGTGGAACCGCTGCGCGCGGGCGGGCTCGCGGACTCGGTGTACGAGCTGGCGGACCGCGAACCGGACAGGATCCAGCTGGCCCGGCGCGACGCCGCCGACCGCGGCCAGTGGACTCCGGTGACCGCCGCGGCCTTCCGGGACGAGGTCCTGGCGCTGGCGAAGGGCCTGCTGGCCGAGGGAGTGCGGTTCGGGGACCGGGTGGCCCTGATGGCCCGGACGCGCTACGAGTGGACGCTGTTCAGCTATGCCCTGTGGTCAGTCGGCGCCCAGGTGGTGACCGTCTACCCCACCTCCTCGGCGGAGCAGGTGGGCTGGATCCTGGCCCGGACGCGGGCCGTGGCCGTGGTGGTGGAGGGCGAGGACGACGCCATGACGGTCGGCGCCGTCTGCGACACCCTTCCCGCGCTGCGCTCCATCTGGCAGCTGGACCAGGGCTGCGTCACGGAACTGTGGCGGCGCGGCGCCGGGGTCCACGACGAACTGGTCACCGAGCGGCGCTGGCTCGTCGAACCGCGCTCGACGGCGGTCATCTGCTACACCTCGGGCACCACCGGACAGCCCCTGGGATGCATGATCACCCACGCCAATCTCGCCGCCGAGTGCGACACCCTGTTCGCGGGCTGGAGCGGGCTCTTCGCCGAGCCCGGGCAGCGGCCCGCCATCCTGGCCTTCCTCCCGCTGGCGCACATCTACGGACTGATGGTCCAAGTGCTCTGTGTGCGGAGCGGCATCCTCATGGGCCACGAACCCGAACTCAGCCCGTCCTCGCTGCTGCCGTCCCTCCAGTCCTTCCATCCGACCTGCGTCTTCGCGGTGCCCTACATCTTCGAGCGGATCCTCGGAGCCGCCCGGACCGCCGCCCAGGACGCGGGCAAGGGCTCCCTCTTCGATCGGGCCATGGACACGGCGGTGCGCTACGCCGCGGCGGTCGAGCAGCAGACACAGGGCGCGGGGAAGGGGCCGGGCCCCGGGCTCAGAGCCGCCCACGCCGTCTTCGACCATATGGTCTACCGGCGGCTGAGAGCAGTCCTGGGCGGCCGGGTGCGCTACGCGGTCACCGGCGGCTCACCGTTCAGCCGGGAGCTGGGGCTGATGTTCGCCGGTGCCGGGATCACCGTCTACAACGGCTACGGCCTTACCGAGACCACCGCCGCCGTCACCGCGCAGCCGCCCGGCCGTCCCCGGCACGGCACCGTGGGCCGCCCGATGCCGGGCACGGCGGTGCGCATCGCGCCGGACGGCGAGGTATGGGTGCGCGGCGGCACCGTCTTCGCGGGCTATGTGGACGATCCCAAGGCCACCGGGACCGCGCTGCGCGACGGCTGGCTGCACACCGGGGACATCGGATTCCTCGACGGTGAGGGCTATCTGACGATCACCGGCCGTAAGAAGGACATCATCATCACCAGCAGTGGCAAGAGCGTCTCCCCGCTCCTGCTGGAGGAGCGGCTGCGGGCGCATCCGCTGATCTCGCAGTGCGTCCTGGTGGGCGACAACCGCCCCTTCGTCGGGGCGCTGATCACTCTGGACGCCGAGATGCTGAGGCGCTGGCACCAGGTGGTCGGCGCGCGGCTCCCGGTCGGCCGGGAGCACGCGTCGGCGAACAAGGCGCTGCACGCGGAGATCCAGCAGGCGGTCTCCACGGCGAACCTCTCGGTGTCCAGGCCGGAGTCGATCAGGGCCTTCCGCATCCTCCCGAAGGAATTCACCGTGGCGGACGGGCTGCTGACGCCCTCCCTCAAACTGCGGCGCGACGCGGTCTACAGACTCTGCGCCGCGCAGATCGAGCAGCTCTACGCGAACTGAGCGGTCGAGGGGCACCACGCCGGCTGAGCGGTCGAGCGGCTTACGCCAGCTGAGCGCCGGTCAGCTGGGCCCAGGGCCGCTGCCGCCCCCCGCTGACCGCCTCGGTGCCCTGCTCGTCGTACCGGGCCGTACGCAGCGACCAGCCCAGATTGCCCGTCATCACATGCCGCATGCCGTCCACATAGCGCGCCACGGCCCGGTGGGTGTCCGGGTCGGCTCCCGCCTCGGCGAGCAGCGCGGGCAGCTCGGCCGCCGTCTCCTCGAACCAGCCGTACCGGGCATTGGCCAGGTCGGCGATATGGCGTACCGCGTCCTCCAGTTCACCACCCGCGCGCTCCCACTGGACGATGACGCTGTTGTGGACGTCGCCGACGGCCAGCTCCTTGTCCAGGGAGGCGATGTCATTGGTGAAGACCACCACATCGTCCGTAGCCTCCCGCATCCGTTCCAGCGGGAAGCCCCCGTGCAGCTCGGGCTGCAGGGTGTAGCCGCCGAACGGCTCGTTCAGATCGAGACAGGGCTGTACGCCTATGGAGTGGCGCCGCAGCGCCAGCACGTCCTCCACCGTGCGCGGCGCGTCCGCGCCGCCGGCCCCGGGCAGGGCGCCGGTCCGCTCCAGGGCCTCGCGGTGGTAGGAGTGCAGGTATTCCAGCCAGTGGTGGCGGAAGCGGTCCCGCCACACCTGAGGCCGCCCGGAGTTGATGCGGCGCCACAGGTCGCGGAAGCTCTCCAGCAGCGGCCCGTCGTCGCCGCCCGCCCTGCCGTGCGCGAGGTCCTCGTCGGTGATCCGAATGACGTCCGCCACCAGCCGCGCCACCGCCTGCGGACGGCTGCCCAGCTCCCCGTCGAACTGATCGTCGAAGACGAAGTACCAGCCCACGAGGTCACTGCCCAGGTTCAGATCGGCGCCGGTCGCCCGGGGGTAGAACAGGCCCGCCAGCACGTCGAAGCGGAGCGCGTCGTACTCCGCGACGGACGCGCGGTCCTGGAAGACGCCGAACCACGAGAGCCATTGGATGGTGTGGCCCCTGGCCGCCTCGGTGCCGGGATTGAGGTCCGCGGAGGCCGGAAAGCCGAACAGGGCCGCTCGACGCAGCAGTGCCGTCCGACGGGCGTGTGGTCGCGCAGCGTGCGTGTGCATGATCGTGTCCGCCCCCTTCGTCGTTCGGGCAACCCGAGCCCGCATATACCACAGGCGAAAGCGGTATCTGGCCAACCCGTTGAATCCGGTCATCCTCGCGTGCGGAACGTGGCATCGATAGAGGAGGTGGTGAATTGGCGTGTGCCACTGGCAATGCCCGGCGGAAATCCCCCCATGGGAGAGCTACGCAGCGTGCCATCCGCGCTACGCTCGGCGTCACCTGCCGGAGGGGAAGCAACGTGGCGGAGGACATGAGCCAACAGGACCGGACGCGTCGGACACTGCTGGAGCGGGACCGGGAGCTGCGCGCGGTGGACGCCGCGCTGACCGAACTGTGCGGTACGGATCCGGCCGACGGGGCCGAGACCCGCGGCGGCGGAGTGATCGCCTTCGAGGGGCCCGGCGGCGTCGGCAAGACCGCGCTGCTCGGCGAGGCGCGCCGTAGGGCCGCCGCCCGCGGCTGCACCGTGCTCCGGGCCCGTGGCGGCGAGCACGAACAGGGCGCGGCCTTCCATGTGGTGCGCCAGCTCTTCCAGCCGGTGCTCGCGGAGACCGGCGAGGACGAGCACCGCAGGATCCTCGGCGGCTGGTACGAGATCGTCGCGCCCGCGGTCGGCCTGGTGGTCTCGGGGCACGGCGGCGCACCCGATCCGCAGGGCGTCCGCGACGGCCTCGACTGGCTGGTGACCCGCTTCGCCGTGGAGCACGCCCCGGTCGTCATGATCCTCGACGATGTCCACTGGGCCGACCCCGAATCGCTGGACTGGCTGACCCGGTTCGCCCCGCGCACCGCCGACCTGCCCCTGCTGCTCGCCGTCGGCTACCGCCCGGAGGACCTCACCGCCGACGTCGCCGCGATAAGGACCCTGGCCGAGCGCCAGGGATCACGGCCCCATGTGCTGGCGCCGCTCACCCCGGGCGGAGTCGGCAGGATCGTCCGTGAGGTCCTCGGGGACCACGCCGACGAGGCCTTCTGCCGTGAGTGCTGGGCGATGACCGGCGGCAACCCCTGGGAGGTCACCGAGCTCACCGCCAAGATCCGCGACCGCCGGCTGAAACCGCAGTCGGAGAACCTGCCCGCGCTGCGCGAGCTGGTCTCGTCGGCCAAGGACAGCGGGCTCAACGACCGGCTGACCCGCCTTGGCACCGCCGCCGTCCGCCTCGCCTGGGCCGTCGCCGTACTCGGCATCGAGGCCACCCCGGCGCTGACCGCCAATGTCGCCGGGCTCAGCGAGACCGAGGCCGCCGACATGGTGACCCGGCTCGTCGACGCGCGGATCCTGGCCCCGCCGCGCCCCGGGAACGGCACCCGGCCGCTGGAGTACCTCCACCCGCTCATCGCCACCGCCGTCTACCAGGCCATCCCCGGCGCCCTGCGGGTGGCCATGCATGGTCAGGCCGCCACCGTGGTGCTCGGCGCGGGCCTGGGCTCCGCGGCCGCCGGCCGGCATCTGCTGGAGATGCACCCCGAGGGCGACCCCTGGGTGGTGCGCCATCTGCGGGCGGCCGCCCGGGAGTATCTGCGCGCCGGAGCCCCCGACGCCGGGCGCCGCTGTCTGGCCCGTGCCCTGCGCGAACCACCCGCCCTGGAGGAGCGCGCCGCCGTGCTGTACGAGCTCGGCTGCGCCGCCCAGCTCACCGAGCCCGACGTCACCGTCAACCATCTGCGCGCCGCGCTCGAGGAGCCCGCGCTCGGCCCCGAGCTGCGCGAGGCGATCAGCTACCGGCTCGCCCAGGCGTACGGCCACAGCGGCCGGATGGAGGAGGCCGCCCAGGTCTTCGCCGACGAGGTCGGGCGGGCCACCAGCGCCCGCACCCGGCTGCGGATGCAGACCGAGCAGCTGATGTGGAACATGTTCCGCGCCGACGAGAAGGAGTCGCCCGCCCGCTCCCGGCGGCTCGCCCGGCTCGCGGACCACCTCACCGGCCGCGGCATGGCCGAGCGCTATCTGATGGGGCTGCGCGCCTGGGACGCGATGACGCGCGGAGAGCCGGTCGCCACCGCCTTGCACTACGCGGAAGAGGCCCTCGGCGACGGCCTCAGCTGGACCGATGACGACTGGGGCTTCGAGGTGCCCATCCTGGTCGCCCTGGTCTTCCTCCACTGCGACCAGCCCGGGCGCGCCGAGGAGCTGTTCAACAAGGGCATCGCCGAATGTGAGCGCAAGGGCTGGCGCGGCTCCCACCTGGCCTTCGGCTTCACCCTCCTCGGCTATGCCCGGCTGCGCCGCGGCGCCCTCGGCGAGGCGGAGGAGCTGGCCCGTGAGGGGATGCGGATCGCCGATCTGGTGGGCTCCTCGACACCCGCCCACTGGACCGCGGTCGGCACCCTCATCGGAACGCTGATCTGCCGGGGCCGGGTCCAGGAGGCGCAGGAGTTCGCGGCCCGGCACCGCGGCGAGACCCTGCCGCAGGCCACGCTCTGCCCCGATGTCCCGGCGGTCCGCGGCGAGCTGCTCCTGGCCGCCAGTCTCCATCGCGAGGCGCGGAACCAGCTCACCGAGGTCGGCCGCCGCATGGACGGGCGCGGTATGCGCAACCCCGCCTGGTGCCCCTGGCAGCTCCACCTCGCCCAGGCCCTCGCGCTGACCGATCCCCGGCAGGCCGCCGAGGTCGCCGACGACGCGGTGCGCCGCGCCCGTCAGTTCGGCACCCACTCCGCCATCGGCAAGGCGCTGCACGTCGCCGCCACTGTCACCCAGGGGCCGGACCGGATCAAGCTGCTGGCCGAGGCCGTCAGCCATCTGATGCGGTCACCGGCCGCGTACGACCTGGCGGTCGCGCTGGTCGACCACGGCGCCGCGCTGCGCCGCATCGGCCTGCCCCAGGAGGCCGGCGACCGGCTCTACCGCGGTCTGGAGGGAGCGGTGCGCTGCGGTGCCGACGCGCTCGCGGCCCGGGCCCGCGACGAGCTGTCCGCGGCCGGGCTGCGCCCCATGCAGCTGCGTGTCGATCACACCAGCCCGCTGACCTCGCAGGAGCAGGCCGTCGCCGAGCGGGCCGCCGAGGGCTGGTCGGACGACCGGATCGGTGAGGCCACGGGGCTCGAGGAGCGCGAGGTCGCCCGGCTGCTGTCCGATGTCTACCGTAAGGTCGGCACCGACCGGGCCGGGCTGGCGAAGCGGCTGATCACCCCCACGGTCGGCCTTCCGCAGCGCCCGGCGCCCGACCCCGGATGAGGGGTGCGGCCCGGCCGCTCCCCGGCACGGCAACCGGCGTGCGGCCACGTACCATGTCCGCATGTCCTTCCTCCGCCGCCGCAGCGCCGCCACGCCCACCGGGCCGGACTTCGACGTCCTCGCCATGGACCCGGGAGACTGGCCCGGCGACCTCGGGGCGGGGCTGCTGCCCGCTCCGGACGGCACCTGCCAGGGCGTCTTCCTGCGCTACGACCTGTTCGGCGGCCGCGGCCCGGCGATGATCATCGGCAATCTGCCGGAGGGCTCCCCGGCCCGGGAGGTGGCCGAGGGCCAGCCTCCGTTCGAGGTGACCCAGCTGCTGGCGGCGCTGGGGAACGAGGAGCCGGTTCAGGTGGTGGACACCGAGGACAGCCCGGTCATGCACGAGGACAATCTGCTCATCGTCCGCCGGATCAAGCTCTCCGAGGGCCGGATCTCCTGCGCCCAGTTCGACCGCAGCGACGGTGTGCTCGTCACCATCGCCAGCTGGGACCGGCCGATCACCGACGATCTGTACCGGCTGCTCAAGCCGCTGCCCGCGGAGATGTTCCAGCAGCGCTGAGGGGCGCTTCCCAGGGGCCGTGAGACGCCCGTACGGTCGCTCACGGCCCCCGGCCGTCCGTCATACGGCGGACTGACGGCCCGTCAGGCTCACTTCCCCGAGCGCCGGACCGTCACATCGGCGGCCCGGACGAACGCCACCCGGTGCCCGAACTGGATCTGGTAGTACACGTCCTGGCCGCGCACCACCTTGTGACCGGCCGGATCGAAGGTGGTCGCCCACAGATACTCGCCCCGCACCCTGAGCCCCAGCGGATAGGACTGCCCGGCGAGCAGCTTGTACGGCAGCGGCGAGACCGCCTGCACCGGCACACCCTCCGGATACGCCTCCTGCTCCGGATAGGCGCGGCCGTACACCGGAACCTCCGCGGCCCCGGCCTTGGGCGTCACCACCAGCCCCTTGGCGCTCACCGCCGTCGGCCGCCGCTCGGGATTCTGGAACCAGGCCCGCCGGCCGAGGTACCAGATCGCCGTCCAGCCGCCCTCGTGCCCCGCGACCGCGAACTGCTGCCCGGTGGTGGCGCGGGCGCCGGTGTCATTGACCCCGGTCGTCGAGTCCGAGCCGTCCGGGCGCAGCCCGATGTCCTTGACCAGCGGGGCGTCCGCGCTCGGCGCGGTGTGCAGCCGTACCGCGGACGAGCCGTGCGGGGCGCATGCCTGGCCCGCCGTCTCGCAGTCGGTGTACACGGGACGGTTGGTGTCGTAGTCGGGGCGGATGGTGACCAGACCGCCGGAGGAGCCCGCGGTGCGCCGGAAGGGGGCGCCGAGCAGGGTGAAGTAGTGCGCCCAGTCCCAGTAGGGGCCGGGGTCGGTGTGCATGCCCTTGATGGTGGAGGCGGTGGTGCCCGGCACATTGTCATGGCCCAGGATGTGCTGGCGGTCCAGCGGGATGTCGAACCGCTTGGCGAGATAGCGCACCAGCCGCGCCGAGGAGCGGTACATCGCCTCCGTGTACCAGGCGTCCGGGGCGGTCAGGAACCCCTCGTGCTCCAGGCCGATGGACTTGGCGTTGACGTACCAGTTGCCCGCGTGCCAGGCGACGTCCTTGAGCGGCACATGCTGGGCGATATGCCCGTCGGAGGAGCGCAGGGTGTACTGCCAGGACACATACGTGGGGTCCTGGACCAGCTTGATGGTGGTGTCCCAGGAGCCCTCGGTGTCATGGATGACGATGTAGTCGATGGACTGCGAGGAGGGACGGTCGCCCAGGTCGTGGTTGCCGTAGTCGTTGTCCCCGAACTCCTCGTAGGGCGCCGGGATCCACTCGCAGGACACGTCCTTGGGGGCCTCGACCCGCGGGTCCCGCGCCCGGGACGGCAGCCCGAGCGTCCGCAGCTGCCGGGTGTCCGGGGTGACATCGGGCGCCGCGTCGAGGGAGACCCGCTCGCCGTCGGCGGTCGTCCGCGCGGCACCGCCGCGGATCACCCCGTACACCTCGTCGGCGAAGAAGGCCGCGGCGGCGGCGTCATCGGCGCCGGAGTAGGCCGCCACCGCCGCGTACCAGTCGGCGGGGTCCTCGCTCGACGGCAGCCCGAGCCGCTTCTGCGTGGCGGCCAGCAGCGCCGCGCCACCGCGCACATTGGCGCTCTCGTCGCCGCGCAGCGCCTCCGCGGACAGCCCGGTGAGGTCCGCGGCGCGGCCGAGGGTGCGCAGCCGGGCGGGCAGCTGCCGGGGCTGGGGAACGGTGGTCTTGGGGACCCTCAGCGGACGGGCCAGATCGCCGCGCGCGTCCTCGGTGCCCTGGCTGTGGTGCGGGGCGGTGAGCAGGGCGGTGTGGGCGTCGGTGAGGTGCATGGGGCCGTAGCCGCCGGTGACGCTGGGCGCGCCACCGTGGCCGTCCCAGCGCGACTGCAGATACGACACGCCCAGGAGCACGCTCAGCGGAACGCCGTACTCGGCGGCAGCGGTCGCGAAGGCGCGCCGCAGGGCGCCCTCGGTGCCGGGTCCGTCGGCCCGTCGCTGGTCGGCATGGGCGGCGGGGGTGGCGGAGACCAGCGGGAGCAGAAGGGCGGCGGACGCCGCGGCTCCCGCGGTCCGCAGTGTGGTTCTCCGGGTGGGGCCGGACGGGGTTCTGTGCGCGTCGTGGGCGCTGTCCTGTGCGGATTCTGGCATAGCAGCCTCCTCAAGCGGGCCGGTCCGAGCCGAGCCACTTAGAGATATGCGCTGCCAGGCGTGGCGTCAATCGCCGTCACCCGGACGGACGTTCGCATGTCCACCCGCCTGCGGCGCGTCACCGGTCCAGACCGGTGACGCGCCAGGCGGCCGCCACCCCGCCTCCGCTCAGCGGGTGCCGACCGCCGCCCGCACCGCGCGCCGGGCCAGCGCGCAGTCGTCGTGCAGCCGGCGCAGCAGCAGCCGCTGCTCCTCACCGGCCGGCACCGCGCCCGGCACCACGGGAGCGGGGTCGTGCATGGTGCGCTGCACCGCGGTCTCGTACTGCCGGATCTCCCGCGTCAGCACCAGCATCAGATTCACCAGGAAGGAGTCCCGCGCGGCCGGACCGGCGGCCTGCGCCAACTGGCTGATCTGGCGTCGGGTGACGGGGGCGTCGCCCAGCACCGTCCACAGCGTGGCCAGGTCATAGCCGGGCAGATACCAGCCCGCGTGGTCCCAGTCGAGGAGCACCGGGCCCGCGGGGGACAGCAGGACGTTGTTCAACAGGGCGTCGCCATGGCAGAACTGCACCGGGGTCTGCCGCCCGCAGGCGTGCGAGACGCCGCGCAGCAGCTTCTGCAGATCGCCCATGTCCCGGTCGGTCAGCAGCCCGAGCTCGTGATAGCGGGCCAGCCGGGCCGCGTAGTCGATGGGGGCGTCGAACAGATCGGCGGGCGGCCGCCACTGGTTGATCCGGCGGATCGCACCCAGCACCGCGCCCAGATCGGCACGCGGCGGGGGCTCGGTGGGGTGGCGCTGCGCGGCCGCGATCCGCCCGGGCATCCGCTCGATGACCAGCGCGCAGTTGTCCGGGTCCGCGGCGATCAGCCGGGGCACCCGCACCGGCGGGCGCTGGCGGACGAACGCCCGGTACATCGCTATTTCCCGGCGGAACCGCTCGGCCCACGCGGGGGAGTGGTCCAGCAGGCACTTGGCCACCGCCGTGCTGCGCCCGGTCGCCCCGATCAGGAGCACGGACCGTCCGCTGCGCCGCAGCACCTGCACCGGGTTGAACTCCGGACAGATGCGGTGGACCGAGGTGATCGCGGTGCGCAGCTGCGCACCCTGTGGACCGGACAAGTCGAGTCTCCCGCGGGGCGGCACGGGGCCGAGGGCGGCGGTCCGCCGGGCCCGGCCGCCGGGGGCGGGATCGAGGTACGGCCCATTGCCGGGCAGCTGCCGCCGGTACGGCCGGGGCGGGGCGGACACGGAGGACGATGCTGCGTACATGGGCGAGACAGATCCCTTCGTGTGCCGACGAATTGCGTACGCACCCGGCCCCGGGGCGGGGCCGCACCCTGGGGAATGCGGTTCGGTCGAACTCGAGCCGCCGCCGGGCCGGGTAACGCACTCCTACATCACACCCCTGTGCGGGTGGCACACCATCTGGCGGACCCTGGCGAACCCTGGCGAATAGTCGCACGGCTCGTGACGGGACCGTTACTGTCAAGTCAGCCGAGGAACCTGGGGGCTTGACGTGACGAGGGAACCCAACACCCGTCTTGCGGACCTGTTCGGCCTCGCCGGCTGGTCCAAGGGGGAGCTCGCGAGGCTCGTGAACCGGAAGGCGGCGGCCATGGGCCATCCGCAGCTGGCGACCGACACCTCGCGGGTGCGGCGTTGGATCGACACCGGCGAGACGCCGCGCGATCCCGTGCCCAAGGTGCTGGCGGCCCTGTTCACCGAGCGCCTCGGTCGAGTCGTGACCATCGAGGATCTCGGGTTCGGACGAGGGGGGCGCGCGGGAAAGGGGCAGTCCGGCGACGGGCTGCTCTGGCCGCCCGAGTCCACGGCCGCGGTCCTCACCGAATTCACGGGAATGGACCTTATGTTCAACCGACGCGGCTTGGTGGGTGCGGGTGCCGCGCTCGCCGCGGGATCCGCCATCACCGGTGCCATGAGCGACTTTCTGCTCTCCGACCCCACCCTCGCCACCGACGCGCCCCGTACCGACAATCCCCTCTCCGTCGAGCCCGTGGGCTTCGACCGCTACGAGGCCGCCCCCGTGGGCTCCCAGGAGATCGACGCCCTGGAGACCTCGGTCGAGGTCTTCCGCGCCTGGGACGCGGCCCGCGGCGGCGGGCTCCAGCGCAAGGCCGTGGTGGGCCAGCTCAACGAGGTGGGCGGCATGCTCGCCTATCGCCACCCCGAGCACCTGCAGCGCAGACTGTGGGGGGTGGCGGCCAATCTGGCCGTCCTCGCCGGCTGGATGTCCCATGACGTCGGCCTGGAGCCGACCGCCCAGAAGTACTTCGTCATCGCCGCCCACGCGGCCCGAGAGGGCGGCGATCGGCCCCGGGCGGGCGAGGCGCTCTCCCGGGCCGCCCGGCAGATGGTGCACCTCGGCCGCCCGGACGACGCCCTGGAGCTGATGAGGCTGGCCAAATCCGGTGCGGGCGAGGCGGCGCTGCCGCGCACCCGGTCCATGTTCTGCACCATCGAGGCATGGGCGCAGGCGTCCAAGGGCCAGGGCCAGGCGGTGCGGCGCGCCCTGGGCGAGGCGGAGGAGCTCTTCGTCTCGGACCGGGACGACGGACCGGCGCCGAGCTGGATGCAGCTGTTCAACGAGGCCGATCTGCACGGCATGCAGGGGCTGGTCCACCGCACCCTGGCGGAGCACGAGCCGGGGGCGGCGGGGATCGCCCAGAGCCATGCCAAGAAGGCGCTGCGGATGCGGGAGGGCGGGCGCCAGCGGTCCCAGATCTTCGACCACATCTCCATCGCCTCGGCCTGTTTCCTCGGCGACGATCCCGAGCAGGCCGACCGCTATGCCCGGATGGCGCTGCTGACGATCGAGCAGAACTCCTCGCACCGCACCTGGGACCGGCTGCGCGAGATGTACCGGCTCACCGGGCGGTACGGCACATCACCGGCGATCCGGGAGCTGCGCGAGGAGATCCAGCAGGTGATGCCGAAGGGAGGCGCGGGGAAGGGCGGCCCGGGGCTGAAAGGGGCCGGCTCCATCGCCAAGAGCGCGGCCGTCTAGCGACCGGGCCACGCCGTACGAAGGGCACGACGAGGAGCCGTACGAAGGGCAGCACGCGGGGTCAACGCCGTACGAAGGGCCGACGCCTTACGCGGGGTCAACGCCGTACGAGGGGACGCTCACCGCGTCACGCCGACGCGGGGCGCCGCTTCATGCGCGGGCGTCGGTGACCCTGGCGATCAGCACACAGGCGTCGTTCTCGCGCGGCTCGTCGCCGAACGCCTCGGCCACCGTCCGTACGCACTCCTGTGCGCCATGGGCGGCGGTCAGCCGTGGTGTGAGCGCGAGCAGCCGCTCGGTGGCGCCCTCGGTGTCCCGGGCGAGCCGTCCGGTGTGCAGCACCAGCAGATCGCCCGGCTCCAGCCGCTCCTCGCACTGGGTGTACGCGGCGCCGGCCGTGGCGCCGAGCAGTACGCCGTCGGGAGAGCGCAGCGGGCGCCCCGTCCCGTCGCGGAACAGCAGCGGGGCGGGGTGTCCGGCCTGGGCCCACGCCAGGGTGCGGGTGCGCGGGTCGTACCGCGCGCAGACGGCGCCGACCAGCGCGGGCTGGGAGGAGACGGTGAGCAGCTGGTTGAGCCGCCCCATCAGCGCGCCGGGCTCGATCCCGGCCACCGCCATGCCGCGCACGGCGCCCAGCAGCATGGCCATGCCGCAGGTGGCGGTCACACCGTGGCCGGTGAGGCCGCCGACGCTCAGCAGGGTGTGGCCATCGGGGAGTTCGAGCGCGTCGTACCAGTCGCCGCCGATCTGGGCGCTGGACTCGGAGGGGAGGTAGTGGGCGGCGAGGTCGAGGGCGGCGTCGTCGGCCGATGGACCGGCGCCCGGGAAGCCGTCACGGGCCGGGAGCCGGAGGGAGCCGCGCCACGGCGGCAGCACGGCCTCCTGCACCTCTACCGCCAGCCGGCGCTCGGTCCGGGCGATCCGCCGCTGATGGCGCAGTGTGTCCCGGCTCTCGCGCACCGCCCGCTCGCTGCGGCGCAGCTCGCTCACATCCCGGAGCACGGCCCACATGGAGGCGGTGCTGCCGTCGGTGTCCAGCACCGGCTCGCCCGCCATATGGACGGTGCGTACCACCTCGTCCTCGCGCACGACGCGGAACTCGCCGTCGATGGGCTTTCCGTCCACCAGGCAGTCCGTGACCATCCCGGTCAGGATCGGCTGGTCCTCGGAGAAGACCCAGGAGGGCAGCTCGTCGAGGGTGAGCCCGCCGTCCCCGGGGTCGCGGCCGAAGATCCGGCAGAGCTCGTCGGACCAGGTCACCTCGTCGGTGAGGAGGTTCCACTCGGCGCTGCCGACCCGGCTCAGCAGCGAACCGCGGCCGGTGGGGGCGTGACCGGCGGCCTCGCTCCGGGCCGGGGCCCCGGCCGCCGCGTCGGCCTCCGGCTCGGCGGGATCGCCGGTCTCGACGGGATCGGCCGTCTCGGCGGACTCGACCGTCTCGGGGGCCTCGGCGGACAGTCCCTCGCGCAGCTCGCCCAGATGCCGGTCCAGATCGTCCAGCTGGTGGACGGCGAGCTCGCACAGCGCGCGCTGCCAGCGCACCTGTGCGTCATCCGTGCCGCCCAGGTCCGCGACGGTGTCGCGGCGGACGGCGTCGAGCCCGCCGCGGAGCCGCTGGGTCTGCGAGATGAGGGCGTCCACCGTGTCACGCTGGGGAGGCGATGCGGCGGGATGGTCCGCGGAGCGGGGGGACGGCATGACGTTCTCCGATACGGGCGCGGCGCGGCCGGGTCTTGAGGGAGGGACCGGTAACGACTCTTGCACAGGCTGCGACGTCCCGTAAGCGGTTTGGCAATACCCGATCCGGTGGTGCTTGCGGCATATGCCGATGGCCTTCCGGGGACATGTCGGGCGGGAATCGGCGGAGGGCGCGATTCCGGGTAGGCTGCGGCGCTCGGGAGTCCCTCAGTCTCGCACCGTTCATCAGGCATACGGCGGCAGGACATCGGCAAGAATGCCGATCGACGGAAATCCCGTTGCCAGCGAACCTATCGCACCGGATGCTGACCTCATGTTCGATCCAGACATAGCGCCCAGCGGCACCCTGCTCGGCCTCCTGCAGCGAGGCCGCGGCGACGGGACCCTGCACGCCCTCGCCGCGCCGCGGGCCGAGGCGCTCGCGGCACTGCACCACTGTGTGCTGCGCGACCCCCGCCGTGACTGGCAGGTCGAGAACCGCTCGCTCTATTACGCCAGGCTCTGTCTGGACCTCGACGCCGGGCTCGACGAGATCGAACAGCATCTGTTCCACCCCGACGACCTGGTCAACGACGACGAGGAGCGCACCGGGCTCGCCCTCTCCGTCCTCGGCCACCTCGCCGCCTACGGCAGGTCCGACGCCCTGCGGCTGCTGCGCCGCTACGCCGCGGCCGGCAGCAACTGGGAATGGGCCCTGGACGAGCTGGCCCTGCGCGACGACGACACCGGGCTGCGCGGCCTCGCCCCCGCGATCCTCGCCCACTTCCCCCGGACCCCCGACGGCGACGCCGAACTGGCCGCCGTGGTGCGCGGCGCCTACGAACCCCGGCCCTGGCGGCTGTGGGCCGACGATCCGGACCACGGGCCGCGGGTCCGCGCGGCGGCCGAGCGCGGCGCCTTCGACCGATGGCAGCGCCAGCTGCGGCCCTCGGGGCCGCGCCCCGGCTGGAGCGTGCACGACATCCTGCTGTGGGCCCAGCGGGAGCACGATCTGAAGCCGGACGCCCGCCGCCCCGACGCGGCCGCCCGCTGTCTGGCCGCCGTCGCCGGTCCCGAGGACCGGCCCGAGCTCCTCGCCGCCGCCGCGTCGGCCCCCGACGCCGCCCGCGCCGCGGCGCTGCGGCACCTCGCGGAGATCGGCGACCCCGAGGTGCTCGATCTGATCGAGGCCGCCGTGACCGAGCCGGACGCCTCACAGCTGGTCTCCCAGGCGGCCCTCTCCGCCTTCGAACGCATGCGCAGTATCGCCGCCCTCGACCGGGCCCGGGTCTGGGCCCACCGCCCCGACGCGCTCGGGGACGCGGCGGCCGCGATGCTGTCCTGCCGCGGTGGACACTATGACGCCCCGCTCGTGCTCGCCGCCCTCCGCCGCACGGTGCGGGCCGAGGGCCCGGACGCCCAGACCCTGTGGACGCTCGTCGACGGCGCCGGGCGCCTGACGATCTCCTGCGCCGCGCCCGTCCTGCGCCATATCTACCGGGAGACGGCCTCCTCCCACCTCCGCGGCCGCGCCGCCCGCGCGCTGGCCGCCACCGATCCGTCCTTCGCGGCGGGCTTCGCGGTCGAATGCCTCTGGGACTGCGAGGAGAGCACCCGCGAAGTCGCCGCCCGCCACGCCGCCACCGCCGACGCCCGCGTCGTCGAGCAGCTCCGCCGGCTGGCCGCCGACCCGGCGGAGGAGGCCGAGGTCCAGACGGCGGTCCGCAGCCGCATCGGACCCGAGACCCCGGGCTTCTGACCCCTCCCCGGCCGCCTCCGACGTACGGCCCCGGGGGCAGGCGCCCCAGGACCCGGGGGGCAGGCGCCCCCCAAGGTGTCGGACGCGGGCACCTCCCATGTTGTCGGACGCAGGCAACTGTGCCGGACACAGGCAACCCTCGAGACGTCGGGCGCGTCTTTGCGAGCATGGGTGAGAGGCTCATCACCCTCCGTATCACCGCTCCGCCCCGAGCAGGGCGTTCGCAGCGACACATTCACGCCGGGTGACCGGCCGCCGATTCCAGCGGGTTCATACGGGTTTGCGGTGATCCCTCCAGGGCCCCGAGCGGGCCCTTCGGGGTGCGAGGGCCAACGCTCATGGGACGTTCTACGGCGCGAAACGTTCACGATGCCGGGGCCACCCTTCGTACGCCGACAACACCGGTATGCGTGTCGCCATCGTGACTGAATCCTTCCCACCCGACATCAACGGCGTCGCTCACTGCACGCTGCAGACCGCGGACCATCTCCACCGCCGTGGTCATCACCCCTTGGTCATCGCACCGGCGGGTCCCCCCGGCGGCTCACCGCCCGGCACGGCCGGCGGTCCACCCGAGAGCCAAGGGGAGATGGACCGGTCGCATCCGTACCCCGTCGTCCGTATCCCGTCCCTGCCCCTGCCCGGCTATCCGCAGGTGCGGGTCGCGCTGCCCAGCCGGAAGCTCGCGGCCGCGATCACCTCCCACGGCAGCGATGTCGTCCACCTCGCCAGCCCCTTCGTCCTGGGCGCGCGTGGGATGACGGCCGCGCTCCGGCTGCGGATACCCGCGGTGGCCGTCTACCAGACCGACCTGGGCTCCTACGCCCGCACCTACCTCGGCGCGGGCGAGAACGCGGCCTGGCGGCGCATCCGCGCCGTGCACACCGCCGCCGACCGCACCCTCGCCCCCTCCACCGCCGCCGCTCGCGACCTGGACGAGCACGGCGTGCCGCGGATCCGACTGTGGCCGCGCGGGGTCGACACCGAACGCTTCCACCCCTCGCGCCGCGACCCGGAGCTGCGGCGCTCGTTCGCCCCCGGCGGTGAGCTGATCGTCGGATACATCGGCCGCCTCGCCCCGGAGAAGAACGTCGAGCTGCTCGCGCCGCTGAGCGAGCTCCCCGGCATCCAGGTGGTCGTGGTCGGGGACGGGCCGAGCGAGCCCGCGCTGCGGGCGGCCATGCCGAGGGCCCGTTTCCTCGGCCGCCGCACCGGCAACGACCTGGCCCGCGTCTTCGCCTCGCTGGACGTCTTCGCCCACACCGGGCCCCAGGAGACCTTCTGCCAGACCGTGCAGGAGGCCCAGGCCAGCGGCGTCCCGGTGATCGCGCCCGCGGCGGGCGGCCCGCTCGACCTCATCGACCACGGGCGCACCGGACTGCTGGTGCCGCCCGGGGACGCGACCGAGGTGACCGACGCCGTCTCGCTGCTCGCGGCCGACGCGAAGCTGCGCGCGGCGCTGGGCCACGCGGGCCGGGAGGCGGTCGAGGGCCGTACCTGGGCGGCGATCGGCGACCAGCTCATCGACCACTACACCGAGGTCCTGTCGGCCCGTACGGCGGTCGCGGCATGAGCGCCGCACGCGCGGCCGCCGGGCCGCGGTGGACGGCGATGCCCGCGCCTCTGCGCGGCGCGGGCGGAGAAGCGAACGAAGGGGTCACAGCATGAGCGCCGTGGGCGGAGAGCAGAGCATGAGCGACGGCAAGGGGCTGCGCATCGTCCGGCTGGCCAACTTCGTCACCCCCGCCTCCGGCGGCCTCCGCACCGCGCTGCGCGAGCTCGGGGCCGGGTACCAGGCGGCCGGGCACGAGGCCGTGCTGGTGGTGCCGGGCGAGCGGGTCTCGGACGAGCACACCCGGCAGGGGCGGGTGATCACGCTGCCCGGTCCGACCATCCCCGGCACCGGCGGCTACCGCGTCCTGGCCGACCGGCGGCGGCTGACCCGGCTGCTCGACGCCCTCGCACCGGACCGGCTCGAGGTGTCGGACCGCACCTCCCTCCGCTGGACGGGGGAGTGGGCGCGGCGCGCCCGCGTACCGGCCGTGATGGTCTCCCACGAGAGCGCGGACGCCGTGCTGCGCGCCTGGGGGGTGCCGGAGGCGTTCGCCGAGGGGGCCGCGGACCGGCTCAACCTCCGTACCGCGCGGGCCTACTCGCGGATCGTCTGCACCACCGAATGGGCGGCGCGCGAGTTCGTACGGATCGGCGCGCGGAATGTCCTACGCGCCCCGCTGGGCGTGGATCTCGGCCACTTCCACCCCTCCCACCACGACGCGGCGCTGCGGGACCACCACCGCGGCGAGGCGGCCGTGCTCATGGCCATGTGCTCGCGGCTGTCGCCCGAGAAGCGGCCGGGCCGGGCGCTCGACGCGCTCGCCGAGCTGCGGCGGCGCGGCGTCTCCGCGGCGCTCGTGGTCGCCGGGGACGGACCGCTCCGGCCGCGTCTGGAGGCCCGCGCCCGCGCCGAGGGGCTGCCGGCCGTCTTCCTCGGCCATGTGGCGGAGCGGGCGGGGCTCGCCGCCGTCCAGGCGAGCGCCGATGTGGTGCTGGCGCCGGGTCCGGCGGAGACCTTCGGCCTCGCGGCGCTGGAGGCGCTGGCCTGCGGTTCGCCCGTCGTCGTCAGCGCGCTCTCCGCGCTGCCGGACATCATCGGCGCGGCGGGCGAGACCGCCGCCGACAACGGAACGGCCTTCGCGGACGCCGTCGAGCGCGTCCTCGGCCGCTCCGAGCCCCTGCGCCGGGCGGCGGCCCGGGCGCGGGCCGAGCGCTACGGCTGGCCCGCGGCGGTCGCCTCCTTCCTGGCCGCCCATGACGCGTCCACCGAGGGCGTCCGGTGCGCCGACGGCGGCCGGCTCCCGGCCGCCGCGCTCCCGGCCGCTCCGGGGGTCTCCGCGCCCCGGGCCGTCGGCGGTGTGCGGTGAGCGCAGCCGGCGCTCACACGGGGGACCGCGCTGGTACGGAACCGTCTCGTCAGGAGGCCGACCCCACGGAGGCCCCCCTTACGGAGGCCGTTCTCGCGGAGGCCGTCCTTACGGAGGCCGTCCCTACGGCGACGGGGTGTGCGGGGCAGGACGCGGTCGCTGCCCCGCACCGGGCGGCCACTGCCCCGCACCGGGCGGGCCGGACGCCGGGCACGACGCCGGGCGACGGGGCGGCCACGGGCGAGTGCGCGGGCGAGGGGCTGGGCGAGGGTACGGAGCCGCGCAGGCTGCGGTTCGCCGCCCTCGGCGACTCGCTCACCGAGGGGCTCGGCGACCCGGCGCCCGGCGGCGGATGGCGCGGCTGGGCCGCGCTGCTGGCGGCGGCGGCCGGGCCGCACCCCGACGAGCCCGTGGAGTTCGTCAATCTCTCCCGCAGCGGGGCGCTGGCCGCCGATGTCGCCGACGAACAGCTGCCCGCCGCCCGCCGCGCCCGCCCGCATCTGGTGTCGGTCGTGGTCGGCGGGAACGACACGCTGCGCGACTCGTTCGACATCCGCCGGGTCGCCGAGGCACTCGACCGTACGATCGGCGCGCTGCGCGCCGACGGCGCCGTGGTGCTCACCGCCTGCCTGCCCGACCCCGGGCGGATGCTGGGGCTGCCGTCCGCGCTGGCCCGCCCGCTGGGGCGCCGGATGCGCGCGGTGAACACCGTGGTGCACGCGCTGTCCCAGCGCCACGAGGCGGTCCATGTGGAGCTGAGCGACCACACCTGGGTCGCCGACCGGCGGGCGTGGAGCGTGGACCGGCTGCATCCGAGCGAGCTCGGGCACCGGCTGCTGGCCAGGGAGTTCCACAGCGCCCTGCGCGCCCGGTCCATCGCGACCGGCGCCCCGCCGTCCCTGGAGCTCAACGGCCCCACGCCCTCGCGCACCGCCTCCGCGTGGTGGATGGCGACCCGCGGCACCCGCTGGATCGCGGACCGCTGCACCGACCTCCTGCCCGGCCTGGTCGCGCTGGCGGCCCTGGAATGGCGCCACCGCCTCAAGGGCACCGCACATCTGCTCGAGGACCGGGACCGGCGGGCGACAATCGCCGCGCTCACCGCGGTGACCCGCGGTCCGGCCCCCGCCCACCTCCCGCACCCGCCCGCCGATCCGCTCATCGCCGACACACCGTCGTCCGCTGCGACAATGGCGGGGTGACTGGTCGCTGGGAATTCTGGATCGACCGGGGCGGAACCTTCACGGACGTCGTCGGCAAGCGTCCGGACGGCCGCCTGGTCACCCGCAAGCTGCTGTCCCACCACCCCGAGCGCTATACGGACGCCGCCGTCGCCGGGATCCGGCAGACGCTGGGGCTCGGCCCCGGCGATCCGGTCCCGGCCGACCGGATCGACGTCGTCAAGATGGGCACCACGGTCGCCACCAACGCCCTCCTGGAGCGCAAGGGTGAGCCGACCGTCCTCGTCGTCACCGAAGGGTTCCGGGACGCGCTGCGCATCGCGTACCAGAACCGCCCCCGCCTCTTCGACCGCCGGATCCTGCTCCCCGAGGCGCTGTACGACCGGGTGGTGGAGATCCCCGAGCGGGTGGACGCCCATGGCGAGGTCGTCCGCCCCCTGGACCTCGACGCCGCCGCCGAGGCGCTGCGCGCCGCCCACCGCGACGGCTTCCGCGGCGTCGCCGTCGTCCTGCTGCACGGCTATCGGTACGCCGCGCACGAACAGGCGGTCGCCGCGGTGGCCCGCGACCTCGGCTTCACCCAGGTGAGCTGCTCCCACGAGGTCAGCCCGCTGATGAAGCTGGTGTCCCGCGGCGACACCACCGTGGTCGACGCGTATCTGTCGCCCATCCTGCGCCGCTATGTGGAGGACGTGGCCGCCGAACTGCGCGGTATCCGGCTGATGTTCATGCAGTCCAACGGGGGGCTGCGGGAGGCCGCGCACTTCCGGGGCAAGGACGCGGTGCTGTCCGGGCCCGCGGGCGGTGTGGTGGGCATGGCGCGCTCCTCCGGCGAGGGCGGACACGATCGCGTCATCGGCTTCGACATGGGCGGCACCTCGACCGATGTCTCGCACTACGCGGGCGAGTTCGAGCGGATCTTCGGCACCGAGGTCGCCGGGGTGCGGATGCGCGCCCCGATGATGAACATCCACACCGTGGCGGCGGGCGGCGGTTCGGTGCTCCACTTCGACGGCCGGCGCTACCGCGTGGGGCCGGACTCGGCCGGCGCCGTCCCCGGCCCCGCCTGCTACCGGCGCGGCGGCCCGCTGACCGTGACCGACGCCAATGTGATGCTCGGCCGGATCCAGCCGGACCACTTCCCGGTGGTCTTCGGCCCGCACGCCGACCAGCCGCTGGACGCGGCGACGGTCCGGGAGCGCTTCGCCGCGCTCGCCGAGGAGATCGCGGAGGCGACCGGCGACCGGCGCGGACCGGAGGAGGTCGCGGCGGGCTTCCTGGACATCGCGGTGCTCAACATGGCCAACGCGGTCAAGAAGATCTCCGTGCAGCGCGGCCGTGACGTCACCCGCTACGCGCTCACCAGCTTCGGCGGCGCGGGCGGCCAGCACGCCTGCGCGGTCGCCGACGCGCTCGGCATCGGCACGGTGATCGTGCCGCCGCTCGCGGGGGTGCTCTCCGCGTACGGCATCGGGGTGGCCGACGCCACCGCCATGCGCGAGCAGGCCGTCGAGGCGGAGCTGGGCGAGGAGACGCTGCCGCGGGTGCGCGAGCTGTGCGCGCGGCTGGCCGATCAGACCCGTGGCGAACTCCTCGCGGACGGGGTCCCGGAGGACACCCTGGACACCGTCGCCCGGATCCATCTGCGGTATGCGGGCACCGACTCCAGCATCCCCGTCTCGCTCGGTTCCGCCCCCGCGATGACCGAGGACTTCGTCCGGGCGCACCGCACCCGCTACGCCTTCACCATGGACAAGCCGCTGGTCGTCGAGGCGGTGTCGGTCGAGGCGGTCGGCGCGTCCGGACCCACCGGCGGCCATGCCGTGGAACGGCCGCCCAGGGAGGGCGAACTGGCGCCCGTGACGACCGTAAGGATGTTCTCGGACGGGCACTGGCAGCGGACGGAGCTCTACGAACGCGACCGTATGCGCCCCTCGGACCGGGTCACCGGGCCCGCGATCGTCGCCGAGGAGGACGCCACCACCGTGGTCGATGCGGGCTGGCGGGCCACCATGGGCGAGCGCGGCCATCTGCTGCTCACCCGGGTCCGGCCGCGCCCGAGCACCACCGCGGTCGGCACCGAGGTGGACCCGGTGATGCTGGAGGTCTTCAACAGCCTCTTCATGGCCATCGCCGAACAGATGGGCGTCCGCCTGGAGCACACCGCCCACTCCGTCAACATCAAGGAGCGGCTCGACTTCTCCTGCGCACTCTTCGACGCCGAGGGCAACCTCATCGCCAACGCCCCGCACATCCCGGTCCACCTGGGCTCCATGGGCGAGTCCATCAAGGAGGTGCTGCGGCGCAACGGGGGCACGATGCGGCCCGGCGATGTGTACGCGATCAACGACCCGTACCACGGAGGCACCCATCTGCCGGATGTCACCGTGGTCAGCCCGGTCTTCGACGAGCCGGGGGACCAACTGCTCTTCCTGGTCGCCTCGCGCGGCCACCACGCCGAGATCGGCGGCATCACTCCCGGCTCCATGCCCGCCTTCAGCCGCACCATCCAGGAGGAGGGCGTCCTCTTCGACAACTGGCTGCTGGTACGGGACGGGGCGCTGCGCGAGCGGGAGACCCGCGAACTGCTGACCGGCGGGCCGTACCCGTCCCGCGCCCCGGACGCCAACCTCGCCGATCTGCTCGCCCAGATCGCCGCCAACGAGAAGGGCGTCCAGGAACTGCGCCGGATGATCGGGCAGTTCGGCCTCGACGTCGTGCACGCCTATATGGGCCACGTCCAGGACAACGCCGAGGAGTCGGTGCGCCGTATCGTCGCCGGGCTGCGCGACGGCTCGTACCGTTACGAGACCGACGGCGGGGCGGTCATCCGCGTCAGCCTTACGGTGGACCGCGACGCGCGCGGCGCCGTCCTGGACTTCACCGGCACCTCGCCCCAGCGGCCGGGCAACGACAACGCGCCCAGTTCGGTGGTGATGGCGGCCGTGCTCTATGTCTTCCGGACGCTGGTGGTCGAGGACATCCCGCTCAACAGCGGCTGTCTGAAGCCCCTGGAGGTCCGCATCCCCGAGGGCTCCATGCTGGCGCCCGTCTTCCCGGCCGCCACGGTCGCCGGCAACGTCGAGACCTCCCAGGCCGTCACGGGCGCCCTGTACGCGGCCATGGGCGTCCAGGCAGAGGGCTCCGGCACGATGAACAACGTCACCTTCGGCAATGACCGCGTCCAGTACTACGAGACGGTCGCCAGCGGCTCCGGCGCGGGGGACGGCTTCGACGGCGCCGACGCCGTACAGACCCATATGACCAACTCCCGGCTGACCGACCCCGAGGTGCTGGAGTGGCGCTATCCGGTGCGGGTCGAGAGCTTCACGATCCGCCGGGGCAGCGGCGGCCGTGGCCGATGGCGCGGCGGCCACGGCGTCACCCGCCGCATCCGCTTCCTGGAGCCGATGACCGTCGCCCTCCTCACCGGCCACCGCCGGGTGGCCCCGTACGGCATGGCCGGCGGTGAACCGGGAGCGCTGGGCGCGAACCTGATCGAGCGCGCCGACGGTTCGGTGGACCGCCTGGACGGCCGTGACGCGGCGGACGTCGGGGTGGGGGACGTCCTGGTCGTCCACACCCCGGGCGGCGGCGGTCACGGCCCGCCGGAGGAGGCCGGGGACGGATTGTCGGTGGCGGATGCCAGATTGGACGCATGACCGACTGGCAGGACATCCACGACTGGACGGATCTGCGGGCCGTGCGCGCCGCGCTCGCCGCGGGGGCGGACCCCGATCGCGTCCTCGGCGGCCATATGGCGCCGCTGCACTCCGCGGCCTGCTCGGGGAGTGCCGAGGTGCTGGCCGAACTGCTCACGGTGGCACGGGAGGTGGACCAGCCGGACGCGGCGGGCCGCACCCCGCTGTGGCACGCGGTGCGCAACTGGGACCGGGCGAAGGCGTCGGCGCTCATCGCGGCCGGGGCCGACCCCTGGCGGCCCCGGGAGGCCGACGGGCGCTGCCCCGGCGGGCTGGCCTGGTGGACGCCACCACGCCACCACGCCAGCTCGTCCGGGCACCGTGGCCGTCTCGATCTGGCCAATTGAGTTCGGCCAGAGGCGACGGGGAGGCCCTGAACCATCTCTCTGTTGGAGCAGGGGCCCCGCACGCTGGCACCGCACCCGGCGTCCCAGATCGCGCCGCTTACGCTGTCCCGGCCCCTGCACGGCACCGCAAGCCCGAGAAGCGACCATCACACTATTGAGCTAAACCGACCTCGTGCACGCTCCTCGACAAGCAGTTCCAACCCCCTCCATAGCCCGTGACGGGGTGATGTGCTCCTGTGAGGAGGTCATGCTCGATCCGGAGCAGGGCGATCCGGAGGAGGCATGGCGGTATCGGTTCGGGGACGGCGGGCATCCGTCCGGCTGGACGGCGCGGGCGCTGGCGATGGCCGCCGCGGTCACGGGGGTCGCGGTCGACGGCGGGCCGCGGTGGATCGGCCGGCCGGGTGGCAGCGTCATCCTGCTGCCCGAGCGGCTGCGCGACTGACGCCCCTGGGGAGGCCCCGAGCCGCCCCGGGGCTCAAACAGGCAGCCCGATATGAGGTATGGCGTGATCGGATCCGTTTGCCGCCGCCACGATCGGAAACCCGAACCTTGTCAAAGCCCGCCCGGACGCGCCCGCATGACCCACGGGCGTCCGCCCCGCGCACCCCGTGCGTGAGCCCGACGGCGGGTGCTTTCAGCAACGTCGTTCACGGAAGGGGCAGCCATGGCCTGGTGGCATAACGCCGAATGCACGCATGAGGATCCGGAGCTGTTCTTCCCCGTGGGGGTGGCGGGACCGGCCGCCCGGCGGCAGGAGACGCTGGCCAAGGAGGTCTGCCGGCGCTGTCCGGTGATCCAGGATTGCCTGGACCACGCGCTGGAGAGCGGAATGACCCACGGGGTCTGGGGCGGCACCGGTGAGGAGGAGCGCCGCGCGCTGCGCCGCAGGGCACAGCGCAGGGAGCGCGTCGGCGCACGGCGCGCCCGTTAGCCGCCGTCCGGGACGGTCCGCCGCGCAGGCGGCCCCCAGGAGGCCCGGACCAGCGGGGTGAACCGCACCGGAGTGCCGGGGACGGCCTGCGCCGCGGCGGCCAGATACCGCTCCGGCACGACGCCCACGACCGGGTAGCCGCCGGTCGTGGGATGGTCGGCGAGGAAGAGCACCGGGCGTCCGTCCGGCGGGACTTGGAGCGCGCCGAGCGCCATGCCCTCACTGGCCAGCTCACCGTCCCGCGCCCGCTCCAGTGAGGGGCCCTCGGTCCGCAGTCCGATCCGGTTGCTCGCGGCCGAGACGCGGAAGTCCCCGGTGGTAAGGGTGCGCAGCCCCGCGGGGGTGAACCAGTCGTCGCGCGGGCCGAGCACCACGGGGAGCACCAGTTCGGGTGCGACGCCCCGATGCGGCACCCCGTCCACGTCGGGCACCGGCCCGCGCGGCCGCCCGAGCCGCAGCACCGCGCCGTCCGCGAGCGGCGCCGGGCCCAGCCCGGACAGCACGTCCGTGGCCCGGCTGCCCAGCACCGGCTCGGCCTCCACACCGCCGTCGAACGCCACATAGCTGCGCACCCCGTGGGCGGCGGCCCCGGCCTCCAGGAGCGCACCCGACGGCACCCGGACGGCCGAGCCCCATGCGACGGGGCGGCCGCCCACCGTGACCGGGCAGGGCGCGCCGGTGACCGCGACCGTCGCCGGGCGGAGCGGCCGTACCGCGCAGCCGGTGAGCGTGGTCTCCAGGGTCGCGGCCCCTTCGGCGTTGCCCACCAGGCGGTTGGCGAGCCGGTGGGCGGGCTGGTCGAGCGCCCCCGAGCGGCCCACCCCGAGATGGGCATGGCCGACGCGGCCGAGATCCTGGACGGTGGTCAGGGCTCCCGGCCGTACGACGACGAAGGCACTGTCGGTCATGGCGCCGCCCCTTCCGGGGCCGTGTTATCCGATACCGGGATGAAGTGGACGCGAGTGCCGGGGGTGAGCAGCGCCGCCGGTTCCCGCGCGGTGTTCCACAGCACGGCGTCCGTGGTGCCGATGAGCTGCCAGCCGCCGGGGGATGAGCGTGGATAGACGCCCGTGTACCCGCCCGCGAGGGCCACCGAGCCGATCGGCACCCGCGTCCTGGGCGTCGCGTGGCGCGGTACGTGGAACCGCTCGGGCAGCCCCGTCAGATAGCCGAAACCGGGCGCGAAGCCGCAGAAGGCCACCCGGAACTCGGCGCCGGAGTGGATCCGTACGGCCTCCTCGGGCGTCACCCCCCACCGCCGCGCGACCTCGTCCAGATCGGGCCCGTCGTAGCGCACGGGCACCTCGACGATCTCGCTGTCGCCCCGGTCGAGGGGCGGTATCCGCCAGCGGGGCAGCTCGGCGGCGAGCCGCCCGGGGTCGGCGAGCCCGTCGAGGAACACGGTCCGGGCGGCGGGCACGATCTCGCGCACGGCGGGCAGCCGCCGCTCGGCGGCGCGGCGCAGCAGCTCGGCGTGGAGCGCCTCGGCCGCCGCACCGCTGTCGAGCTCGATGAGCAGCCCGTGCTCGCCGACGGGCAGGGTCCGCACCGTCATATGAACGCCGCCACGCGTACCCCCGCGGCGGCCAGCTCGGACCGCACCCGGCGGGCGAGGTCGGCGGCGCCGGGGGTGTCACCGTGGACGCACAGCGAGCGCACGTCCACCTCGATGCGCCGTCCGTCGATCGCGGTCACCGCGCGGTCGCGGGCGAAGCCCAGGGCGCGCTTGACCACCGTGTCCGGGTCGTGGACCACGGCGCCGGGCTCGGCGCGCGGCACGAGCGTCCCGGCGGCCGTGTAGGCGCGGTCGGCGAACGCCTCGGTGATCACCGGCAGCCCGGCCGCGCGGGCCGCCTCGTGCAGCCGGGACCCGGGCAGCCCCAGCACCGGCAGCGGACCGCCGGCGGCCAGCCCGACGCCCTCGATCACGGCGGCGGCCTGCGCCTCGTCGTGCACACTGCGGTTGTAGAGCGCGCCGTGGGGCTTGACGTAGTGCACCCGCGTCCCGGCGGCACGCGCGAAGATCTCCAACGCGCCGATCTGATAGGCGATCTCGTCGGCCAGCTCCCGGGGCGGGACGTCCATGCTGCGCCGGCCGAAACCGGCCAGGTCCCGGTAGGAGACCTGGGCCCCGACGCGCACCCCGCGCTCGGCGGCCAGCTCGCACACCCGGCGCATGGTCGAGGGGTCCCCGGCGTGGAAGCCGCAGGCGACATTGGCGCTGGTGACGATGGACAGCAGGGCCTCGTCGTCGGTGAGCCGCCAGCGGCCGAACCCCTCGCCGAGGTCGGCGTTGAGATCGATGGACAGGTTCGCCAAGGATGCGGTCATATCCGTCCGTTCGGGCGTGGGGGATACGTGTCGGGCGTGGGGGATACGTGAGGGGATGCGGATGGCACCACAAGGTAAGCGATCGTTGAACGATCCGACAAGATGCTTGTTGTCCGGCGACGGTTTCTGGGCTTGACTTCTCGCTATACGGGACGAACGAGACACCGAACAGGGGCTGATGTGGCGAACGGGGCAAAGGGTGCAAACCGCCGTTCCGGCGAGCCGTCGGACGAGCCGTCGGACGAGTCGCCGGGCGAGTCGCGGGAGATGTCGGCGGCGCCGGGGGCGACGGAGGCCGCGGAGCCGGTGGAGCCGGCCGGGTACGCCCCGGTGCCCGGTCTCGCCGCCGGGCTCGAGGCCGACCGGGCGCTGCTGGGGCGCACCAGCACGGCGGAGCGCGTCGCGGACATCCTGCGCGACCGCATCGCCGAGGGGTTCTTCCCGCCCGGCACCCGGCTGTCCGAGGACAGCGTGGGCGGGGCGCTCGGCGTCTCGCGCAACACCCTCCGGGAGGCGTTCCGCCTGTTGACCCACGAGCGGCTGCTGGTGCACGAGCTGAACCGCGGCGTCTTCGTCCGCGTCGTCACGGTGGACGACCTCAACGACATCTACCGCGTGCGCCGGCTCGTCGAATGCGCGGCGGTCCGCGGCCTGGGCGAGCCGCCGTACGAGGTGCGGGCGGTCGAGGCGGCGGTCCTGGCGGGCGAGCGCGCCGCGCGGGACCGGGCCTGGGAGGACCTGTCCACCGCCAATATCCGCTTCCACCAGGCGATCGTCTCCCTCGCCGAAAGCCCCCGGGCCGACGAACTGATGCGCGCGGTGCTGGCCGAGCTCCGGCTGGTCTTCCATGTCATGGCCGACCCCCGCCGCTTTTACGCCCCCTATCTGGTGCGCAACCGCCAGATCCTGGAGGTGCTCCAGGGCGGCGACGCGATGGAGGCCGAGCGGCTGCTCGCCTCCTATCTGGACGATTCCCAGGGGCAGTTGGCCGACGCCTACGGGCGGAAGATGTCCCGGCGATAGAGGTTTCCCAGCGGTAAACGATCCGGCGGGGCCGGAACAAGTTCGTTTCAGGCTCTTGTCGGATCGTTGAACGAACGCCTAGCCTCCGGTGCACTCTCCTCACGCCCCCCGTGAGGTCCTTGTGCGCGGAAGGCGGGACGCATGATCGTTCTCCTTGGCGTCCTCGTGGTGATCCTCGGATTCGCCACACGACGCAACCCGTTGCTGGTGGTGGGGGTCGCCGGCATCGCCACCGGACTGCTGGCCGAGCTCTCGCCCCAGGAGATCCTGGCGGCCTTCGGTAACGGCTTCGCCTCCAGCCGCTCGGTGACGATCTTCGTCATCACCCTGCCCGTGATCGGCCTCCTGGAGCGTCACGGCCTCCAGGAACAGGCCCGTACCCTCATCGGCCGGCTCGGCAAGCTCACCACCGGCCGGTTCCTCGCCCTCTACCTGTTGCTGCGCCAGCTCACCGCCGCCCTCGGCCTCACCAGCATCGGCGGCCCGGCCCAGAGCGTCCGGCCCATGGTCGCGCCGATGGCCGAGGGCGCCGCGGAGCGCCGCCACGGCCCGCTGCCCGAGCGGGTCCGCGAGCGCGTCCGCTCGTACTCCGCCAGCGCCGACACGGTCGGGCTGTTCTTCGGCGAGGACTGCTTCCTGGCCATCGGCTCGATCCTGCTGATCACCGGGTTCGTCAACACCACATACCACACCCATCTGGAGCCGCTCCAGCTGGCGCTGTGGGCCATCCCCACCGCCGTCTGCGCGTTCCTCATCCACGGCTTCCGGCTGCTGCGCCTGGACCGCTCACTGGACCACGACCTCGCCGCCTCCGGCGGCCGATCCGCTGCCGAGGGCAGCCGCACCGCGGAGGAAGCCAAGTGATCAAGGCGGAGTGGTTCTACTGGCTCGTCGGCGCCGTCTTCCTCGCCATGGCCGCCCAGATGGCCGTCGACCGCACCAACCCCAAGCGCCTCGGCTCGGCCGCCTTCTGGGGGCTGCTCGGCGGCTGCTTCTTCTACAGCAGCTGGGTGGTGGAGAAGAAGGCCCCGGCCGAACCGCTGGGCGTCGCCGTCCTCGCCATGGTCTGCCTGGGCGGCTTCCCGCTCACCGGGCGCGGTGTGCCGCGCACCACCACGCCCGAGCAGCGCGTCGCATCGGCCGCCCGGCTCGGCAGCAAGCTGTTCGTCCCGGCGCTCACCATCCCGCTGGTCGCCGTCGTCTGCGCCTCGGCCGTCAAGCACTGGCACATCGGGGGCGAACCGGTCCTGGAGGCCGGCAGCGAGACCATCCTCGGCCTCGGCTTCGGCGCGATCGCCGGACTGCTGGTCGGCATGGTCGTGGTGCGGGAGCGGCGGCCCGCGGTGCCCCTGCACGCCGGCCGGAGCCTGCTGGAGTCGATGGGCTGGGCGCTGCTGCTGCCCCAGCTGCTCGCCGTGCTCGGCTCCGTCTTCCAGGAGGCGGGGGTCGGCACCCAGGTCGGCAAGATCACCGAACAGGTGCTGCCGGAGGGCCAGAAGTACGTCGCCGTGGCCGTCTACTGCGTGGGAATGGCCCTGTTCACCGTCATCATGGGCAACGCCTTCGCCGCCTTCCCGGTGATGACCGCCGCCATCGGCTGGCCCGTGCTCATCCAGCAGATGCACGGGGACGCGCCCGTCGTCCTCGCCGTCGGCATGCTGGCCGGTTTCTGCGGCACGCTCGTGACCCCCATGGCCGCCAACTTCAATCTGGTGCCCGCCGCCCTGCTGGAACTCAAGGACCAGTACGGGCCCATCAAGGCGCAGATCCCCACCGCCGGGGCGCTGTTGGTCTGCAACATCGCCATCATCTCGCTGTTCGCCTTCTGAAGGGGGCCGCTGCTGTGACCCGCGTGCTTCTCACCGGCTTCGAACCCTTCGCGGGCTCGGCCGTCAACCCGTCGTGGCAGGCCGTGTCCCTCGTGGCCGCCGATCCGCCGTCCGGCACCGAGGCCACGGCCGTACGACTCGCCTGCGTCTTCGGCACCGCCCTCGAGGAGCTGGCCGCCGCCGTGGCGGCGGCCGACCCCGACCTGGTGCTGTGCGTGGGCCAGGCGGGCGGCCGTCCCGGTATCACCGTCGAGCGGGTCGCGATCAACGTGGACGACGCCCGGATACCCGACAACGCCGGACGTCGGCCCATCGATGAACCGGTGGTCGAGGGCGGCCCCGCCGCCTACTTCGCCTCCCTGCCCGTCAAGGCGTGTGTCGCGGCCGTCCGCGAGGCCGGGATTCCGGCCGCCGTCTCACAGACCGCCGGAACGTTTGTGTGCAACCACGTCTTCTACGGTCTGGCCCATCTCATCGCCACCGAGCGGCCCGCCCTGCGCGGCGGCTTCGTCCACCTCCCGTACGCGCCCGAACAGGTCGTGGACGGCACCGAACCAGCACTGCCCGCCACCATGGCCGCCGACGCGCTGCGGGCGATCATCGGGGCGGCCGTGAGCACCCGGACCGATCTGCGCGTCGCCGAGGGGGCGACGCATTGAGCGCTTACGAGCCGAACGCGGCGACCAAGCCGGATGGGATGAATGAGCCGGACGAGCTGGATGGGATGAATGAGCTGAATGAGCCGGATGAGTCGGACGAGATGAATGAGCCGGACGGGACGGGGAGCGAACTCGGCCGGCACGCGGCCCGGTTCGCCGCCCTCGCCACCGCCAACGTCACCCGGGCCTACCCCAACGCCCCCGCGCATCTGCTGCGCGGGCCCGAGGACCTGGTCGAGCCGCGCCGGTACCACCCCGCCTTCTACGGTTCCTACGACTGGCACTCCGCGGTCCACATGCACTGGCTGCTGGTCCGGCTGCTGCGCCGCTGCCCCGACCGCGTCCGCGCCGACGAGGTCACCGCCGTACTGGACGGGCACCTTACGGCCGATGCCCTCGCCGCCGAGGCGGACTATCTGCGCGCCCATCCCTCCTTCGAGCGCCCTTACGGATGGGCCTGGCTGCTCGCGCTGACCGCCGAGTGCCGGAGCCTGCCGGGGCCCGCGGGCGAGCGCTGGGCCGAGGCCCTGGAACCGGCCGCCGACGCCGTCCGCGCACTGCTGGGCGGATGGCTGGAACGCGCCACCTATCCGGTGCGGCACGGCGTCCACACCAACAGCGCCTTCGCCCTCGGCCTGGTCCTGGACAGCGCGGCCGCCGCGGGCCTTGAGGGGATCGTCGAACCGGTCACCGAGGCCGTCCTCGACTGGTTCGCCGACGACCGCGACGCCCCCGTCCACTGGGAGCCCTCCGGGCAGGACTTCCTCTCGCCCGCGCTCACCGAGGCCGAGACGGTCTGCCGGGTGCTGCCGGAGGAGGAGTTCGCGCGCTGGCTGGAACGCTTCCTCCCCGGCGTCGAATGGGGCGCGCCCGTCACCGTGCTCACCCCGCCCATCGTCTCCGACCCCGCCGATCCGCATATCGGTCACCTCCTCGGCCTCATCCTCAGCCGGGCCGCCGCGCTCCGCCGCCTGGCCGCCGCCCTGCCGCACGGCGACCCGCGCGCGGACGTGCTGCGGACGGCGGCCCGTGACCATCTGGCCGCCGGGCTCCCGGCCACCGTCTCCGGGGACTTCACCGGCGACCACTGGCTCGCCACCTTCGCGGCGCTCGCCCTGGACGGACCACCGGCCGGTGAGCCGTAGACTGACGGATCGGTGAGGTGCGGGGGACGCGCCGGTGTACGCGTGTGCACGCGCGGGGGACCTGGTGCGTCATGCGGGGGACCTGGTGTGTCATAGCGGGATCTCCGTGCCGTTTCGTACGTTGTCGGTGCGACCGCCTACTCTGTGCGACGTGACATCTCCACCCCCGGGGGCCGCCGCGCCCCAGCTCAACACCGCTGAAGGGGCCGCCCGGCCGGCCCCGGGCCCGGCCGCCGACGAGGGCCTGGCCCGGCGGCTGCGCGCGCTCGCCTGCACCGCGCCGCTGCACGACCTGGACGCGCGCAAGGCCAACCTCGCGGGGGAGTACGGGGTGTACGCGATGGCAGAGGTCGCCCTCGCCGCGATCGACCTCGTCACGCTCCACATGGACTTCGACACCGGCGCCGACCACGAGCAGATAGTGGCCAGGCTGCTGCCCCGGGTGGCGGCCCAGGCCCCCGGCCGCCCCGCCGCCGAGCACGACCGGGTCGCCCGCTGGGTGCTGGAGAACCTGATCAACGTCGGCAGTGTGGACCGCGGCTTCCGCGCCGTTTATGGCACCTTCGGGCCCGATGGGGTGTATGTCCGCAGGGACTACGACTTCAAGCTGATCGAGGAGGTGCCGGGGCCCGGCGGCAGCGTCTATCTGCGCACCACCGACGAGGCGGTCAACGTCCTGGTCGGCGCCCTCGACACGGATGTCACCAGCGCCCAGATCGCCGCCGAGGTCAAGCTGGAGGTCCTGATCAGCCGGGGCCGCCTCGCCGACGCCCAACTCGCCGCCGAGCAGGCCCGCTACCGCACCGTGCAGTACTCGGAGACGCTGCGCCGCACCCTCGACGCCACCCGGCGGAACGTCCGCGCCGTCGACTGGCTGAGCACCGTCCCCGAGCTGATCAGCGAGGCGCTCGACCACGTCGCCGACCGCTACCGCCACGAGAACGCGATCCTCACCAATATCCGCAAGGCGCGCGACGAGGCCGAGAGCGCCGAGCACAAGCGGCGCGCCGCCGAGCTCGTCGACATCGTCAAGGACTGCATCCGGCGCCACACCCAGCTGCAGTCCCGGCTGCTGGAGGCCGGTCCGCTGTTCCGCGCCGAGCAGGACCGCCAGGCCTTCGCACCCCCGGCCCCGCGCTCCGGATACGACCTGTACGGACAGCTGCTGGCCCCCGTCCTCCCGCTGCCCCTCGAGCGCGCGGGCCGGGTCACCGACGCGTTCTTCGGCCGCGGCACGGGGCTGCGCACCCCGACCTCGGTGCGGATGAGCGACCTGGTCGAGATGCTGCTCACCCCGCCCGTGGAGCGGGAGCACCTCGGCGCGGAGATGCCCGAGCCGGACCTCATCGCCACCCCCGACGACAGCCGCTTCAGTGAGGAGCAGCTGGCGGTGGCCATGGAGCTGCTCGAACTGCCCGCGGACGCCCCGCGGCGGCTGTCCGGGCTGCTCGCCGACGCCCGCCGCCGCGACCCCGATCTGCCCTATCTGATCGCCCTCCTCGCCGTCCACGCCGCCAGCCCCCCGGTCGGCACCGCCTACCGCCAGGGCGAGCAGCGGCTGCTGTTCGCCGTGGACGACGGCACCGACCTCGACGACCCCGAATTCGGCGGCGCCGACCTGATAGTGGGCACCGCCCTGCTGGACGCGGTCGGTATGGCGGCCGACCGCGCGGAGGTGGCGTGATGACCGCGACCCATGAGTACGCCCCGCGCGAGGAGGTTCAGCCGTGACCGAGTACGACATCGACGAGATGACACCGCCGGACCCGGCCCCCGCCCCGGCGGCGGCCGGGCTGGCGCCCGCCGACGCGGCCGACGCCGCGCGGCTGGTGGCCTTCGGACTCCAGCCCAAGCTGCTGCCCGCGCGGGACGTCGAATACTCCGAGCTGCTGCGCCGGCACCGCGACGAACCGGCGTTCGCGCGCCTCACCGACGCCATCGCCGCCGGGCTCGGGCTCATCGTGCTGGAGGTGTCGACCCGCGCCGGAATGGCGGTGACCGCCGCCGAGGACTCCGTCTTCGCCGTCCGCATGGGCGACTACGCCCGCCGCGCCGCCACCGACTCCGCCGACCGCTTTCTGCACGGTCTCGCCCATCTCGCCGTCGCCGCCCTGGCCTTCCCCCGCCCCGAGGACCTCGCCGACGACGGCTATATCGGCCGCGTCACCGTCAACGGGGTCGACGCCTTCGTCCGCCAGGCGTGCCGGCGGCTGGAGGAGCGCGCCGAGGAGCAGGGGGAGAACACCGACCCCACCACCGGTGCGCCCGGGCTGGAGTCCGCCTGGCGGGTCTACGCCCGGCGCAGCGCGACCGGCGCCACCAAGGACGCCCGCAGGCTCGCCGGTTCCACCACCGGCATCGTCGGCAAGGCCGCCGCCTTCCTGGTCGACTCCGGCTTCCTCCAGCGCACCGGGGACGAATCCGGCGGCACCTACCGCACGACCGCCCGCTACCAGCTCCAGGTGCGCGACATGGCGGCCTCCGCCGCCATGGCCGAGCTGCTGGAGCTCGGTGTCGTCCCCGTCAGCGACGGCGGCGCCACCCTGCTGCCCCCCGACCAGGGCGACGACCTCGACCTGGTGGCCGACGCCGGTCTCCCCTTCCACTCCTGAACCCCGACTGAACCCCGACGCCTGGCCCCCACCCGCCCGACACCACCACACCTTCCGACAACGAGAGTCCGCCGCCATGTACGAGCTGTCCCGGATCCGCCTCTACTCCATCGGGCCGGCCGGTGCGCGTTACGCCGACACCGTGCTGGACCTGCGCGGAGTCGGCGAGCCGGTGCCCAGCCCCGCGCCCACCCAGGCGGAGTTCTTCGAGGAGGAGCCGGTCGGCCCGCCGCGCCGCCCCGCCCCCGCCGGGGTGCTCTTCCTGGAGAACGGCGGCGGCAAGTCCGTCCTGCTCAAGCTGATCTTCTCGGTGATGCTGCCCGGCCATCGCAACACCCTGGGCGGGGCCAGCTCCGGTGTGCTGCGCAAGTTCCTGCTCGCCGACGACTGCGGGCATGTCGCGCTGGAGTGGCAGCACACCGTCACCGGTGAGACCGTCGTCGTCGGCAAGGTCAGCGAATGGCGCGGCCGTCAGGTCTCCAACGACCCGCGGAAGTTCGCCGAGGCGTGGTACTCCTTCCGGCCCGGCCCCGGAATGAGCCTGGACTCGCTGCCGGTCGCCGAGTCCGCGGCGGTGCGGCCCGCCGTCGAGGGCGCCTCCACCGCCCGCGGCCGCCGCCGCACCATGAAGGGCTTCCGTGACGCCCTTACGGAGGCCGCCAAGGCATACCCGCATCTGGACGTGGTCTGGGTGGAGATCCACGAGCGCTGGAACGAACACCTCGGCGAGCTCGGCCTCGACCCCGAACTCTTCCGCTACCAGCGGGAGATGAACGCCGACGAGGGCGAGGCCGCCGGGCTCTTCGCGGTCAAGAATGACTCCGACTTCACCGACCTCCTGCTGCGCGCCGTCACCGACACCCGCGACACCGACGGGCTCGCCGACCTCGTCCATGGCTTCGCCCACAAGCTGGGGCGCCGCGCCGAGCTGACCGCCGAGCGCGAATTCACCGCCGGTTCGCTCGATCTGCTCCAGCGCATCGCGGACGCCGCGGAGCGGCGTGAGCAGGCGCGCGGTGTGCACGCGGGCGCCGAGCGCCGCACCCGTACGCTCGCCCGGCGGCTGTCCGCGCGCGGCGCGGAGGAGCGGGCGCGGGCCGCCGAGCTCGCCGAGCGGGTCGCCTCCGCCGCCGAGGCCGTCACCGACGCCGAGGGGGCGCGCGGCCGCAGCGATCTCGTCGCCGCCGAACTCGCCTACCGGCACGCCTCCTTGGCGCTCGCCGCCGCCGAGAAGGGCGCCGCCGCGCAGCGCCGCGAGCTCAACGACGCCCGCACCCTGCACTCCGCCTGGCAGGCCGCCGAGACGGTGCTGCGCCACCGCGCCGCCGCCGACCGCTCCGCGCGCGTGGCCGCCGCGATCCGCGAGGCGGAGCGGGACGCGGCGCCCGCGCTCGCCGCCCGCGCCAAGGCCGCGGCCGACCTCGTCCGCGCCCTGCACGCGGCCGCGGAGGACGGCGAGCGGGTCGCCAACGGCGAGGAGGAGCGGTCCGCCGTCCTCCAGGAGGCGGGCGAGGCCGCCCACCGCGACGCCACCTCCGCCGCCACGGCGGCCCAGCGCGCCCGCAGCGACACCGAGCATCTGCGCCAGCGGCTCGCCGAGGTCGAGCAGGAGACCGCCGAGGCCGTCCGCGCCGGATGGCTCGACGACTCCGCCCCCGACGCCGACCCGGCGCGCGCCGCCCTCGCCGCGAGCGATGCCGAGAAGACCACGGTCGCCGCCTTCGACGAGGCCCGCGAGACCGCCCGGCGCACCGCCGACCACGCGAAGTCGGCCGCCGCCGAGGAGGCCCGCGCCGAACTGGCCGCGGCGCGGGCGGTGGACGCGGCGCGGGCCGCGGAGTCCGCGTACGACGCGGAACGGCGCGCCGCGGAGGCGCTGGGCGCGGAGCAGCGCTTGGTCGAACTGCTGGGCCTGCCACAGCCCCCCGCCACCGTCCCCGCCCCCCGCGGCACCACCACTCGCCCGTCACCGGCGGACGCGCGCGCGGCGCGCGGGGTGACGGTGCGCGTTCCGGGCGCGGACGGCGTGGGCCGCCGAGGCGCCCGAGCCCTGCCGACCGACTCCGACCGGGCCGGGTGGATCACGGTCCACGTGGACGAGGAGGACACGGACGACGTCGGCCTCTCCCAACTCCCCGCCGCCTTCCGCGCGGACCCCTCCGCCCACACGATCCCCGTGGACTGCGGGCCCGCGCCCCACGACCACGCCTACGCCCCCGAGGAGCCCCCCACCGACATCCGCGAACGTTTCGCGGGAGAGGACTACGCCGGGATGGGCGCCGCCCCGGCGCGCCCCACGGACGATCCCGCGGCGCGCGGTGACGGCGTTCCCGCCTCGTGCGCGCTCGGTGAGCCGTGCCCGGTGGACGAGGTGCCGGGGGGCGGCTCCGTCCCGGTCGGCGGTGCACGGACGGATGCCGGACCGGTGGGCGAGGCGGAGGAGGCGCCCTCCACTCGCCATGGAGCGGCGTCCGTCGAGGACGCGGAGGCGGGCCCCGGGGAGACCCCCGGGCGTCGTCCGCTCGCGGCGGAGTCGCGGCCCGCGGGGCGGGTGACGGTACGGATCGACGAGGCTGAGGACGCCCCGTCGGGCGATGGCCTTCCGCGCCCGGAGGGCCACCGTGGCGGCGCCCCGGACGTGGCGGCCGATCCCCACGGCGACGGCGGTAAGGCCGCCACGGACTCCGCCGACGTCGCCCACGCGGCCCCGCCGGGCGGCTCGCGCGGTGGCGCCCGGGTCGTGGCGGCTGAGTCCCGGCCGTCCGAAGAGGTTTCGGCTCGGGTGGGGGACGGTGACGACGGTCAGGCCGTAGGGGAGACCGCCGCCACCGGCACCCGGCCCGCCAACGTCACCCCCGCCGATGCCGTCACCCCCGCCGACGCCGACCCCGACCCCGACCCCGACGACTCCGACTGCTGGAGCCCCGAGCCCGGCGGCGACCCCGAGCCCGAACCCAACCGCGGCCACCGCACCCCGCCCGCCCCGCGGCCCCTCGCGGAAGGGCCGCTCACCGCCGAGGAGTTGGACCGGAACGCCGAGGCGTTGCGGGAGCTGCTCGAGGAGAGTGTGGGCTCCGCCGAGCGCCAGTTGTTCGAGTTGCGGACCGCCGCCGCCGAGGACGCGCGGATTCTGGGGGCGCTCGGTGACGGCGGGCTGTTGCCGCCGAGTGCCGATGTGCTGGCGGCCGTCGAGTTCCTCGGGGAGCACGGCATCCCCGCGCTCCCCGGCTGGCGCTATCTCGCCCAGGCCGTGGACCCCGTCGACCACGCCGCCGTGCTCGCGGCCCGTCCCGAGCTGGTGGACGGTGTCGTCATCACCGACCCCGGCACCCACGCCCGCGCCCGTGAGGTGCTCGGCCAGGCGTCGCTGCTGCCGCGGTCCGCCGTGGCCGTCGGGACGTCGGCCGCGCTGCTCGCGCCGACGCCCGCGCCGGGCGGCGAGGACAGCGGGGTCTTCCTCGTGCCGCCGAACCCGGCGATGCACGACGAGCGCGCCGCCGACGACGAGCGGCGCGGGCTGCGGGCCCGCGCCACCGCGCGGGACGAGGAGATCAGGGCGCTCGCCGCGCGGCTGGCCGGGGACCGGGCGCTGTCCGCGCGGCTCGCCTCCTGGCGCACCGGCTGCCCGCCCGGGCGGCTCGCGGAGCTCGCGGCGGCGACCGAGACCGGACGGGAGACCGCCGACACCGCGCAGCGCGACCTCGTGGAGGCGCGTACGGCACGGGCCGAGGCCGACGAGGCCGCCACCGAGGCCGCCCGCGTCCGGGACGAGCGCCAGGAGGCGGCGCAGCGGGCCCGCCGGGTGGCGGACGCGCTGGCCGGTCTGGCGTACCGGCTGCGGGAGCGCGCCACCTGGCAGACCCGGCTGCGCGAACTGGCCGAGGAGGCCGTCGAGTACGAGGAGCGCGCCGCGGGCTGTGTGGACCGGGCCCGCGCCGCCGACGAGGACCGGCGCGCCGCCCAGCGCGCGGCTGACGACGCGCGCCGTACCGCCCGCGCCCTGCGCGCCGAGCGCGCGGAGATCGCGGGCGCCCCCGACGACCTCGGCGAGGCCACCGAGCCGGCCTCCGCCTCGCTGCCCGCGCTCCGTGAGGCGTACCGCGCCGCCTCCCAGGTCTACGAGAAGGTCGGCGTCGGCGCCGACCTCCGCGCCGAACAGGCCCGCGCCGAAAGCGACGAGAGCGCGGCCCTCGCCACCCTCGACCGGCTCACCAACAAGGTCCGCACCCGCGCCGCCCAGCTCCTGGAGGGCACCGACGGCGCCGACGGCCCCTCCCGGCAGGCCGCCGCCGCCCGCGCCGAATCGCTGGTGCAGATGCTGGAGAGCCGCGCGTCGGCGGCGAGCGAGCAGCTGGGCCGGCTGCGCGGCGAGGCCGAGCGGCTCGCTCCCGCCGACGGCGACGCCCACACCGAGCTGCCGGAGGAGACGGTCCCGGCCGACGCCGAGCAGGCGAAGGAGCTGCTGCGCACCGCCAACGGCGAACTGGCCGCCCGTACGGACGCCCTGGACACCGCCCGCACCGCCCACGCCGACACGGTGCGCGCCCACCGCGCCGCCGAGGACGCCGCGGGCGGCTTCGACGAGACCGCCGCCCTGCTGCGGGATCTGCTGCGGGACGGCCCCGGCGCGGAGGACGACGGCGAGCGGCCCGAGCCGTACGCCGGGGATCTCGCCGAGGCCCGTCAGGCCGCCGCCGAGACCCGCCGCTCACTGCGCGGCTGCGCCGCCGACCTGTCGGCGGCCGAGTCCTCGGTGCGGGAGGCGAGCGACGTCCTCGTACGGCACGCCAACTCCACCCGCTACGAGCAGGTGCGCACCCCCGCCCGCCAGCAGATCCGGGAGCTCCCCGCGGCCGCGCTGCCCGAGCACGCCGCCGCCTGGGCCGAGGCGTTCGCGCCCCGGCTGCGTGTGCTCACCGACGAGCTGGAGCAGCTGGAGCGCAACCGCGACTCGATCGTGGACCGGCTGCGCGGCCTCGTCGAGTCCTGCCTCGCCACGCTGCGTTCGGCGCAGCGGCTCTCCCGGCTCCCGGAGGGGCTCGGCGAGTGGTCGGGCCAGGAGTTCCTGCGGATCCGCTTCGAGGACCCCGACCAGGCCTCGCTCACCGAGCGGCTCGGTGAGGTCATCGACGAGGCCACCCGCTCCGCCGTCCGGAAGAACTCCGATCTGCGCCGGGACGGCATGTCGCTGCTGCTGCGCGGGGTCCATGCCGCGCTCCAGCCGCGCGGCGTGGCCGTGGAGATCCTCAAGCCGGACGCGGTGCTGCGGGCCGAGCGGGTGCCGGTGGGGCAGATGGGCGATGTGTTCTCCGGCGGCCAGCTGCTGACCGCCGCCATCGCGCTGTACTGCACGATGGCGGCCCTGCGCAGCAACGACCGGGGCCGGGACAAGCACCGCCACGCGGGCACGCTCTTCCTCGACAACCCGATCGGCCGCGCCAACGCCACCTATCTGCTGGAGCTCCAGCGGGCGGTGGCGGACGCGCTGGGGGTGCAGCTGCTCTATACGACGGGGCTGTTCGACACCACGGCGCTGGCCGAGTTCCCGCTGGTGATCAGGTTGCGCAATGACGCGGATCTGCGGGCCGGCCTGAAGTACATCAGCGTCGAGGAGCATCTGCGGCCGGGTCTGCCGGTCCGCGAGCCGGAGGAGGAGCAGCAGGTGCACGGCCAGATCACCGCCACCCGGATGTACCGCCGCCCCGAGGCGGACGCGGAGGCGCCCGCCGGGGCGGCGGACCGGACATGAGCCCGGCGGGCTAGCCCGAACCGGTGTTCACCGTCTGGGTGATGGACGCCGAGGAGGCCGCGAAGTTGACATCGCCGTTGTAGTTGGCGGTGACGGTATGCGTCCCCTTCTGCAGCGGGTTGAACGTCGCGGAGGCGGTGCCGTTCACCAGCGTCACCACCTGGGGGGTGCGATTGGTAATGGCCAGGGTGACGGTCCCGGTGGGTGTCCCCGTACCGGGGGCGACGGGGGACACGGTCGCGGTGACCGTCACCGGATCGCTCACCAGAGAGGGATTCGGGGAGGAGACCACGGCCGTGGTGGTGGCCGCCTTGTTCACGGTCTGGGTGTCGGTGCCGCTGGACGTGGCGAAGTTCTCGGTCCCGTTGTAGGTGGCCGTGATGGTGAACGGGCTCCCGGTGGTGGTCGTGTAGGTGTGGGTGACGGTCGCGATGCCGCCGGAGAGGATGCCCACGGCGGTGTTGGTGCCGTCGCCGAAGGAGAAGGTGACCGCTCCGACCGGGGTGCCGGACGCGGACGAGACCGTCGCCCTGATGGTCACCGACTGACCCACCACCGAGGGGTCGGGGGTCGAGGTCACCGTGGTGGTGGTCGCGGCCTTGTTGTTGATGGTCTGGGTGTCGGTGCCGCTGGACGCGCTGAAGTTGGTGTCCCCGTTGTAGGTGGCCGTGATGGGGAAGGGGCTGCCCGTCCTGGTGGTGTAGGTGTGGTTGACGGTCGCGACGCCGCCGGAGAGGGTCACGGTGCTGTTGCCCGTACCGTCGCCGAAGCTGAAGGTCACGGTGCCGGTGGGGGTTCCGGCGCCGGGGGAGAGGGATGCCACGGTGGCGGTGAGGGTCACCGACTGCCCGGTCGCGGACGGGTCCGGCGCGGAGACCACGGTCGTGGTGGTGGCCGCCCGGCCCACGGTCTGGCTGTCGGTGCCGGTGGAGGCCGTGTAGTTGGTGTCGCCGTTGTAGGTGGCGGTGACCGGGTAGGGGCTGCCGGTCCTGGTGGTGTAGGCGTGGGCGGTGGTGGCCGTGCCGCCGGACAGCGGCGCGGTGACGGTCGGTGCGCCGTCGCCGAAGGAGAAGGTGACCGTCCCGGTCGGGATTCCGGCGCCGGGGAGGACCGATGCCACGGTGGCGGTGAGCGTGACGGTCTGGCCGGTGACGCTGGGGTCAGGCGCGGAGGCGACGGTGGTCGTCGTGGCCGCCTTGTTGACCGTCTGGGTGTCGGTGCCGGTGGACGAGGTGTAGCCGTTGTCCCCGTTGTAGGTGGCGGTGACGGTGTACGGGCTGCCCGAGGTCCCCGCGTAGGCGTGGGTGACGGTGGCCACGCCCCCGGCGACGGGCGCCGTGGCGGTCGGTGTGCCGTCGCCGAAGGAGAAGGTGACGGTGCCGGTGGGCGTTCCGGAGCCGGGCCCGACCGGGGTGACGGTGGCGGTGAGGGCCACGGTCTGGCCGGTGACGGTGGGGTCGGGGGAGGAGGCGACGGTCGTGGTGGTGGCCGCTTTGTTGACGGTCTGGGTGTCGGTGCCGGTGGAGGGCGCGAAGCCGGTGTCGCCGTTGTAGGTGGCGGTGACCGTGAAGGGGCTGCCCGCGGCGGTGCTGTACGCGTGGGTAATGGTGGCCACGCTCCCGGCGACCGGCGCCGTGGCGGCCGGTGTGCCGTCGCCGAAGGAGAAGGTGACGGTGCCGGTGGGCGTTCCGGAGCCGGGCCCGACCGGGGTGACGGTGGCGGTGAGGGTGACGCTCTGCCCGGTGACGCCGGGGTCGGGCGAGGAGGACACCGCCGTCGTGGTGGCCGCCCTGTTGACCGTGTGCACATCGGTGCCGCTGGACGCCGTGTAGTCGGTGTCCCCGTTGTAGGTGGCGGTCACGGTGTACGGGCTGCCGGAGGTCCCCGCGTAGGAGTGGGTGACGGATGTGAGGCCGTCGGCGAGCGGCGCGGTGGCGGTCGGCGTGCCGTCGCCGAAGTCGAAGGTGACCGTCCCGGTCGGCACCCCCACCCCCGGGGCGATCGGCACCACCGTCGCGCTGAGGGTGACGGGCTGGCCGCTGACCGTGGGATCCGGCGCGGAGACCACCGCCGTCGTGGTGGCCGCCTGGTGCACGGTCTGGGTGTCGGTGCCGCTGGACGAGAGGAAGCTGGGGTCGCCGTCGTAGGTGGCGGTCACCGTGAAGCCGCCGGCGGTCGTATAGGCGTGGCTGATCGTGGCCACCCCATTGGCCAGCGGCGCCGACGCGACCGGGGAGCCGTCGCCGAAGTCGAAGGTGACGGTGCCGGTCGGCACCCCCGCCCCCGGGGCGATGGGGGCCACCGTCGCCGTGAGGGTCACCGGCTGCCCGACCACGGAGGGATCGGGCGCGGAGGCCACCGTCGTGGTCGTGGACGCCGGGGCGACCGTCTGGGTGTCCGTGCCCGCGGAGGAGCTGAAGTTGACGTCCCCGCTGTAGGTGGCGGTGACCGTGTACGGGCTGCCCACCGCGGTCGTGTAGGAGTGGACCACGGTCGCCACCCCGGCGGAGAGCGACGCCGTGGCGGTCGGCCTGCCGTCGCCGAAGTCGAAGGTCACCGTGCCGGTGGGGACCCCGGCACCGGGCGGGGTCGGTGCCACGGTCGCGGTGAAGGTCACCGCCCGGCCGGTCACCGAGGGGTCCGGGGAGGAGGTCACGGTGGTCGATGTGGTGGCGGCGCTCGCCGACACCGTGTGCGTCCCGGTGGCGGTGGAGGGCGCGAAGTCGGCGTCGCCGCTGTAGGCGGCGGTGACCGCGAAGGGGCTGCCGACCGAGGTCGCGTAGGGGTGGGCCACGGTGGCCACCCCGCCGCTGACCGGTGCGGTGGCGGTCGGCGTGCCGTCCCCGAAGTCGAAGGTGACCGTGCCGGTCGGGCTGCCCGCCCCCGGGGCCGCGGCGGCGACCCTGGCGGTGAAGGTGACCTGCTCGCCCGCCACGGACGGGTCCGGAGAGGTGACCAGGGAAGTGGCGGAGGCCGCCTGACCGACCGTCTGGGTGTCGGTTCCGATGGAGGCGGTGAAGTCGGCGTCGCCGCTGTAGGAGACGGTGATGGTGTACGGGCTGCCGGAGGTGCTCGGGTAGGCGTGGGTGACGCTCGCCGCCCCGTTGACGAGCGGCGCGGTGACGGCCGGGCCGCCGTCGCCGGGGTCGAAGGTGACGGTGCCGGTGGGGATGCCGTCCCCCGGTACCGCCGGTGCGACGGTGGCGCCGATGGTCACCGCCTGACCGGCCACCGAGGGGTCGGGGGCCGAGGTCACCGTGGTGATGGTCGCGGCCGGGTGCACGGTCTGGGTGGCGGTGCCGGCGGACGCGGTGAAGTCGGCGTCGCCGCTGTAGTCCGCCGTGATGGTGTACGGACTGTCGAAGGCGATCGGATAGGCGTGGGTGGTGGTCGCCACCCCGCCGGTGACCGGCGCAGTGACGGCCCCCGTCCCGTCGCCGAAGTCGAAGGTGACGGTTCCGGTGGGGGTTCCGGCTCCCGGTGCGACGGCCGCGATGGTGGCGGTGACGGTCACCGGCTGGCCGGTGACCGACGGATTCGGCGACGAGTCCACCGCCGTCGTCGACAACGCCCGCTCGACGCTATGCGTTTCCGTCTTCACCGAGCCGATGAAGTGGGCGTCCCCGCCGTAGGTGGCGGTGACCGTGTACGGGCTGCCCGCCGCGGTCGCGTAGGTGTGAGCGGCCGTCGCCACACCGTCCGTCACCGGGACGTCGACCGTCTGCGTGCCGTCGCCGAAGTCGTAGGTCACCGTGCCCGTGGGCGCGCCCGCGCCCGGGGCGACCGGCGCCACCCTCGCGAGGAACGTCACCGGCTGGCCCGTGACCGACGGCTCCGGCAGATCGCTGACGGCGACGGTGGTCGAGGCGCGGCCCACGGTCTGGATGTCGGTGCCGAGGGATGTGCGGAAGTCCGCGTCGCCGTCGTAGGTGGCGATGATGGTGTACGGGCTGCCGGAGGCGTCGGTGTAGGCGTGGGTGACGGTGGCCACGCCCGCGGTCATGGGCGCGGTGAGGGCCGGGCTGCCGTCGCCGGGGTCGAAGGTGACGGTGCCGGTGGGGGTTCCGGCTCCTGGTGCGACGGCCGAGACGGTGGCGGTGATGGTCACCGGCTGACCCGTCACCGAGGGACCGGGCGAGGAGGTCACATCGGTGTCGGTGGAAGCCGGGGCGACGGTCTGGGTGTCGGTGCCGGTGGAGGCGGTGAAGTCGGAGTCGCCGCCGTAGTTCGCCGTGATGGTGTACGGGCTGCCCGAGGTGTCGGCCCAGGCGTGGGTGACGGTGGCCACGCCCGCGGTCATGGGCGCGGTGAGGGCCGGGCTGCCGTCGCCGGGGTCGAAGGTGACGGTGCCGGTGGGGGTTCCGGCTCCTGGTGCGACGGCCGAGACGGTGGCGGTGATGGTCACCGGCTGGCCCGCCACCGACGGATCCGGCGCCGAGACCACCGCGGTGGTGGTGAGGGCCCGGCCGACGGAGTGGGTGACGAGGTCGCCGGAGCCCGTGAAGTCGGGGCTGCCGCCGTACGTGGCGGTGACGGGGTACGGGCTGCCCGCCGCGGTCGTATAGGCGTGCACGGCCGTCGCCAGGCCGTCGACGACCGGGGTCGCGGCCGGGGTGCTGCCGTCGCCGAAGTCGAACGTCACCGTCCCGGTCGGCGAGCCCCCGCCCGGTGCCACGGGCGCCACGGTCGCCGTGAACGAGACCGGCCGGCCCACGACGGACGGCTCCGGCGCGGAGCTCACCGTGGTGGTCGTCGCGGACTGCAGGACGGTTTGGTCCTCGGTGTCCACCGAGGACCGGAAGTCGTCGCTGCCGCCGTATGTCGCGGTGATCGTGTACGGGCTGCCGAGCCTGCTCGGGTATGCGTGCGAAAGGATGGCGGCCCCTCCGGTCAGGGGCACGTCGACCGCCTGCGTGCCGTCGCCGAAGTCGAAGGTGACCGCGCCGGACGGCACCCCGGCCCCGGGCGGCACCGGGGTGACCGTCGCCGTGACGGTCACCTCCTCGCCCACCACCGACGGATCGGGATCGGCGGTCACCGTGATGGTGGTCGAGGACGGATGGACGGTGTGGGTGTCGGTGCCGGTGGAGGGCGCGAAGTCGCCGTCGTCGCCGTAGGTGGCGCTGATGGTGTACGGGCTGCCGGACGTCCCCGGATAGGCGTGGGTGACCGCCGCCACTCCGGCCACGCTGGGGGCGGTGACCGGCGGAGTGCCGTCGCCGAAGTCGAAGGTGACGGTGCCGTTGGTGGTGCCCGAACCCGGGGCGACGACCGCCACGTTGGCGGTGACGGTCACGGGCTGGCCGACCTGGGACGGGTCCGGCGAGGAGAAGACGGTGGTGGCGGTGGCCGCCGGGTTCACGGTCTGGGTGAGGGTGTCCGTGGATCCGGTGAAGCTCACGTCCCCGTCGTAGGTGGCGGTGACCGTGTACGGGCTGCCCGCGGTGTGGGGGTAGGCGTGGACGGCGATCGCGGTTCCGCCGGTCAGGGGTGCCCGGACCGTCGGGCCGCCGTCGCCGAAGTCGAAGGTCACCGTGGAGGGCGGGGTCCCCGCGCCCGGCTGCCCCGACGCCACGGTCGCGGTGAAGGTGACCGGCCGGCCCGTCACGGACGGATTCGGCGCGGAGCTCAGCGTCGTGGACGACGAGGCCGGGGTGACCGTCTGGATGTCCAGCCCGGTCGACCCGGTGAAGTCGTCGTCCCCGCTGTAGGTGGCGATGATCGTGTACGGGCTGCCCGCCGTCGAGGCGTAGGCATGGCTGGTCGTCGCCGTGTCGCCGGTGAGCGGGACGGTGACGGTCGTGCTGCCGTCGCCGAAGTCGAAGGTCACGGTGCCGGTGGCGGTGCCCGCGGCGGGCGGCAGGACCGTCACGGTCGCGGAGACGGTCACCGCCTCGCCGATGACGGACGGGTCCGGGGTGGTGCTCACCGTCGTCGCGGTGGCCGAGACGTTCATCTCCACCTGCTGGACGGTTGTGCCGGTGGAGGTGGCGAAGCTGTCGTCCCCGCTGTAGGCGGCGGTGATGGTGTACGGGCTGCCGGCGGTCGAGATGTAGGCGTGTGTCGTCGTGGCCACGCCGTTGGCGACCGGCGTGGTGGCGGTCGTGGTGCCGTCGCCGAAGTCGAAGGTCACGGTGCCGGTCGGCGCGCCCGCGCCCGGCGGCACCGGCGCCACCCGCGCGATCAGCGTGACGGTCTGGCCCACCGCCGACGGAGTCGGTGACGAGGTCACGACGGTGGTGGTCGCGGCCGGTGCGACGGCGTGGACGAGGGTGTTCTCGGACGGGGCGAAGTCGGCGTCGCCGCCGTACTCGGCCGCGATGGTGTAGGGGCTGCCGGCCGTGCTGGCGTAGGCATGCGTGACCGTGGCCGAACCGGCCACGAGCTGGGCGGTGACCGGCGGGCTGCCGTCGCCGAAGTCGATGGTGACCGGTCCGGTCGGGGTGCCCGCGCCGGGCCCGGTGGGGGCCACGGTGACCGTGACCAGCTCGCCCGTGACGGACGGGTCGGGTGTGGCGGTGATCGTGGTGGCGGTCGCGGCCGGGTCGACGGTGTGGAGCTTGGTGCCGACGGACGCCACGAAGTTGGCGTCGCCGTCGTAGGTGGCGGTGACCGTGTACGGGCTGCCGACCGCGGTGGTGTAGGCGTGATCCGTGGTCGCCGTACCGCCGGTGAGGGGGAGGGCGACGGGCGCGATGCCGTCGCCGAAGTCGAAGGTGACCGTGCCGGCCGGGGTGCCGGAGGCGGGGGGCGCGGCCGCGACGGTCGCGGTGAAGGTCACCGTCTCGCCGGTCACCGAGGGGGACGGCGAGGCGGTCAGCACCGTGGTCGACACGCCCTGGACGACCTGCTGGCCGTCCGTCGCCGAGGACGGCTGGAAGTTGGTGTCGCCGCTGTAGGTGGCCGTGACCGTGTACGTGGTCGCCGACTCCGGGTTGGTGTGGGCCACCGTGGCCGTGCCGCCGGCCACGGGCGCCGTGACGGGCGGCGTGCTGTCGCTGAACTCGAACGTCACCGTGCCCGTGGGCGAACCGGCCCCCGGGGTGTCGGGGGTGACCTTCGCGATGAACGTCGTGGACTGCCCCACGCTGGACGGGTCGGGCACGGAGGTCAGGGCGGTGGCGGTGGTGGCCGGTTCGACGGTCTGGACGTCGGTGCCGCTGGACGCGGTGAAATCGACATCGCCGTTGTAGGTGGCGGTGACCGTGTAGGGGCTGCCCGCGGTGTCGGTGTAGGTGTACGTGGCGGTCGCGGTGTCACCGGAGAGGGGCGCGGTGAGGAGCGGGGTGCCGTCCCCGGGGTCGAAGGTGACCGTCCCGGTCGGGGTGCCCGCGCCGGGCGGCACGGCCGTGACCGTGGCGGTGAAGGTCACGGGGTCGCCCACCGCCGAGGGGTCGGGCGCGGTGGTCACGGCGGTCGCGGTGGCGGCCCGCTGGACGGTCTGCGAGTCGGTGCCGAGGGACGTCAGGAAGTTCGTGTCGCCGTTGTAGGTGGCGATGATGGCGTAGGGGCTGCCGGTGGTGTCGGTGTAGGTGTGGGTGGCGGTCGCCTGGCCCGTGGATACGGGCTGGGTGAGGGTCGGGGTGCCGTCGCCGAAGTCGAGGGTGACCGTGCCCGTCGGGGTGCCCGCCCCTGGGGAGACCGCCGTGACCGTGGCGGTGACGGTCACGGGCTCGCCCACCGCCGAAGGATCGGGTGCGGAGGACACGGCGGTCGCGGTCGAGGACCGCCCCACCGACTGGAGGTCCGTCCCCGTGGAGGCGGTGAAGTTGGTGTCGCCGTTGTAGGTGGCGGTGACGGTGTAGGGGCTGCCGGTGGTGTCGGTGTAGGTGTGGGTGGCTGTCGCCTGGCCCGCGGGTACGGGCTGGGTGAGGGTCGGGGTGCCGTCGCCGAAGTCGAGGGTGACCGTGCCCGTCGGTGCTCCCGCCCCCGGGGAGACCGCCGTGACCGTGGCGGTGACGGTCACCGGCTGGCCGACGACGGACGGACCCGGTGCGGTGCTCACCGCGGTGGCCGTCGCCGCCTGCTCGACGATCTGGGTGTCCGTCCCCGTGGCGGGCGTGAAGTTGGTGTCGCCGTGGTAGGTGGCGGTGACCGGGTACGGGCTGCCGGAGACATCCGTGTAGGCGTGGGTCACGGTCGCCGCACCGTTCGCCAGCGGCTGGGTGACGGCCGGGGTGCCGTCGCCGAAGTCGAACGTCACCGTCCCGGTCGGCGCACCGGCTCCGGGCGGCGCGGGGGCCACCTGGGCGACGAAGGTGACGGGCTGTCCGGGCACGGACGGATCGGGGGCGGAGTTCACCGTGGTGGTGGTCGACGCCTGGCCGACGGTCTGGGTGTCCGTGCCCGTCGAGGCCGTGAAGTACAGATCGCCGCCGTACTCGGCCGTGACGGCGTACGGGGCGATCGACGGTGCGGCGTAGGTGTGGCCGACCGTGGCCGTGCCACCCGTGAGGGAGACGGCCACGGTCGGGCTTCCGTCGCCGAAGTCGAAGGTGACGGTGGAGGTGGGGGTGCCCGCCGTGGGCGGAACGCCCGCCACCACGGCGGTGAAGGTCACCGGCTGGCCGACGACGGAGGGGTCGGGCGCGGAGGTGACGGTCGTGGTGGACGGCGCCACGTAGTTGAAGCCGTCCGGAACCGTCACGCTGCCCCCGGCGGTGGTGACGGTGATGTCGGCGGGGCCGGGCACGTTCGGGGGCGTCACCACGACCAGCACGGTGTCGGAGATCGACCCGAAGGACGTGGCGGGGACACCGCCGAAGGTGACGGCGGTGACATGGCTGAGCCCGGTGCCGGTCAGGACGACGGGCTCGCCGCCCGCCGTGGACCCCGTGGTCGGGCTGACGTCGGTGACGACCGGCACGGCGGCGTAGGTGTAGCGCAGCCGGTTGCTCACCCCGCCCACGGTGATGACGTACACCGGAACGGTGCCGGGCCCCGAGGCCGGGGGAGCGGTCACGAGGAGGTGCTGGTCGGAGACGGCGGTGGGGTGGGCGACGGAGTCGCCGAAGTGCACCACCCGCGCGGTGCTCAGATTGACGCCGGTGAGTTCGACGATGCCGCCCCCGCCGAGCGGTCCGGCGACGGGCGTGATGCCGGTCAGGGTGGGCCAGGGGAGGTAGAAGAACGAGCCGATGGGGGCCGTGCCGCCCGGGGTGGTGACATACACCGGGACCGAGCCCGTCCCCGAGGGGCTCACCGCGACGATCGTCTGGTCGTCGAGGACGGAGAAGCTCGCCGCCCGGCGGGTGCCGAAGAACACGTCCGTGGTGCCCGAGAAGTGGCTGCCGATGACGGTCACCAGCGTCCCGCCGCTGTACGGGCCCTGATCGGGGAAGATCCCGGCGAACTGGTTGAAGAGCTCGTACGTGCCCAGGGGGCGAACGGCGTCGAGGCCCGTCCGCGCCCCGGGGAGCACCGGCCGGTCCGGATCGCCGGGGAGGGGACCCGTCAGGGTGCCGCGGTGGAGGACGGCCGGCGCGTCGAGGCGGTCGAGCGCGGTGCGCACCACCAGCCGGTCGGGCATGCTCCGCGCCGGGAGCGGGATCGGCGCGCTGAGCGTCGGCACGAGCCTGTGGGATTCCGGATCCACGACGGCGATGCAGTTCTCACCGGGATCGGTGACGAGGATGAGTCCCAACGGGCGACAGGGCATGACGGCTCCGATCTGGCAAGGCGTCTTCCACTCCGCCGGAAAGGATGGGCAGCCCACCGGAATCGGACGGATTTCAGTAACCCATTCCGGTGGGAGCCGGGCAATGTCCTTGACCGCGGCTCACCCGAATGGCGCAGCGCGCGCGCCCCGCCACCATGCTCCGCCCCGCCGCCACGCCACGCCACGCCCCGCCGTCCCGACCCGGACCCGGAGCCGGATGGCTCCCCCGGTCAGGCGAACCAACCCTGCGGACGCGGACGCGTATTGCGCCAGATGTGCTTGGCCTCCCGGTACTCCGCGAGCCCGCTGGGCCCCAACTCCCGCCCGGTTCCGGACTGTTTGAACCCGCCCCACTCCGCCTGCGGCAGACACGGGTGGTAGTCGTTGATCCAGACGGTGCCCAGCCGCAGCCGCGAGGCCACCCGCTGCGCCCGCTCCTCGTCGCCGGACCATACGGCCCCGGCGAGCCCGTACACGGTGTCGTTGGCCAGCCGCACCGCCTCGTCCTCACCGGCGAAACGTTCCACCGTGAGCACCGGCCCGAAGGACTCGTCGGCCAGCACCGACATCCCGCTGTGGCAGCGGTCGAGGACGGTCGGCAGGAAGTAGTAGCCGTCGGCCAGGACCGGATCGTCGGGGCGGGCGCCACCGCAGCGCAGCCGGGCGCCCTCCGCGAGCCCGGCCGCCACATACGCCTCGACCTTGGCCCGGTGCGCGGCCGAGATCAGCGGGCCGGTCTGGGCCCGCTCGTCGAACGGCCCGCCGAGCCGGATCCGGCGGGCCCGGCGCACGACCTCCTCGACGAAGGCGTCGTGCACCGGGTCCTCCACCAGCAGCCGGGCCCCGGCCGAGCAGACCTGCCCGGAGTGGAGGAAGACCGCGGTGAGCGCGTAGTCCACGGCCGTGTCGAAGTCCGCGTCGGCGAAGACCACATTGGGGTTCTTGCCGCCCAGTTCCAGTGAGGTCCGCTTGACCGTGCCCGCGGCCGCGGCCATGATCCGGCGCCCGGTCCGCAGGCCCCCGGTGAAGGACACCATGTCCACATCGGGGTTGTCGGTGAGCGGGGCCCCGGCCTCGGCGCCCGGGCCGAGCACCAGATTGGCCACTCCGTCCGGCAGTCCGGCCTCCGCCAGCAGCCGCATCAGGGCGATCGCGGTGCTGGGGGTGAGCTCACTGGGTTTCAGTATGAAGGTGTTGCCCGCGGCGAGCGCGGGCGCGACCTTCCACGCGGTCTGCAGCAGCGGATAGTTCCACGGCGTGATCAGCGCGCAGACCCCGACCGGTTCATAGACCACCCGGCTGACGGCGTGCTCGCTGCCGGTGTCCACGACCCGGTCCGCCTCGGTGCGCACCAGCTGTCCGTAGTAGCGGAAGCACGCCGCCACACCGTCGATGTCGACGTCGCTCTCGGCCAGGCGCTTCCCGGTGTCCAGGGATTCGGCGCGGGCGAGCGCGGCCTTGTCGCGCTCGACCAGGGCGGCGACGCGCAGCAGCAGATCGCCGCGCGCCCCGACCGGGGTACGGGGCCAGGGCCCCTGGTCGAATGCCTGCCGGGCGGCGGCCACCGCCTCGGCCGCGTCCTTGCCGCCGCCCTCGTCGACGACCGCCACCAGCGATCCGTCGGCCGGGCAGCGGATCTCCCGGGTGCGCTCGTCGATCGCGCCGGTCCACTGGCCACCGATGAAGAGGTCCGTCACGGGCATTCCTCCGCTTCCGGGGTCGGGACATGGTCGGTCACCCATCGGTGGAAGGCGCCGATGTGGTGTTCGCTGGGGACGAGCACCCCGCCGTCGCGGTAGGCGCGGGAGTCCATGGCGGGCTGGGTGCGCTCACAGGCGTCGAAGTCCTGGGTGTTGACCCGGTGGAACAGCTCCACCGACTTCGACAGATCCCGATCGGACGCCACCACTTCGGGTGCGTAGAGCCAATCGCATTCGACCAGCGTGCGATCGGGGGCGAGCGGGAACATCCGGTGCATGATCACATGGTCGGGGACCAGATTGAGGAAGACCTGCGGCCGTACCGTGATCGCGTAGTAGCGGCGGTCCTGCTCATCGGCGATCCCCGCGAACCGGTCGAACCCCTCGCTGCCGTCCACCGTGAACCCCTGGGCCTCCTCGGCGAACTCCGCGCCGTGCCCGACGAAGTACTGCGCCGCCAGGCCGTCGGCGAACTCCGGGAGCACCTCGGTGAGTTCGGGGTGGATCGTGGCGCAGTGGTAGCACTCCATGAAGTTCTCGACGATCAGCTTCCAGTTGGCCTCGACGTCGTAGGAGATCCGGCGGCCCAGCGCCAGCCCCGCCACGCCGTAGCGCTCCACGGAGTCCGTGTCGCCGAGTCGCTCGGCCACCGCCCCGATGACCGTCTCCTCGAACGATGGTGGCTCCTCGGCCAGGCAGACCCAGACATAGCCGAGCCATTCGCGAAGCCGTACCGGAATCAGTCCGCGCTCGACCCGGTCGACATCGGGCATCTTCGATAGGTTGGGGGCGGCGGTGAGCCGGCCGTCCAGATCGTAGGTCCAGGCGTGGTACGGGCACTGCAGCGAGCGCCGCACCGTACCGGACTCCTCGGTGCACAGCCGGGCGCCGCGGTGGCGGCAGACGTTGAGGAACGCCCGCGCCTCACCGCGCCGGTTGCGGGTGATCAGCACGCTCTCCCGGCCGACCCGCACGGTGCGGAAGGCACCCGGCCGGTCCAGATCGGCCCCGCGCACCGCGCAGAACCACATGGCCTCGAACAGGTGCTCCTGCTCCCGGCGGAAGACCCCGGGAGCGGTGTACCAGTGGCCGGGGAGAGTGGCGAGCAGACTGGGGGGCGTGATGGCGGGGGACTCGGGAGCCACAGTCATGGGTTCTCCTCAGGCGGTCGCGGCGGTCGGCCGGCGGGGGTCGAAGAGCTCGATGGGGTGGTCGGTGTCACCGGTGAGTGCCAAGCGGGCCGCCAAGCGGTCGTTTCCCGCTCTCGCGGCGCCCGGTGTCAACGGCGGTGCTCGGTGTCAGCGGCGGCGCTCGGGGTCAGCGGCGGATGCGCTCCATGCGCGGGTCGAAGAGGGGCTCGGCGGCGACGGTCGCGGGCACCTTCTCGCCGAAGTACTCGATGTGGACGGCGGTGCCGGGCACGGCGGCCGCGGCGGGCAGCCAGGCGTAGGCGACGGTCCGGCCGATGGTGTAGCCGTAGGACGCGCTGGTCACATAGCCCGCCGGGACGCCGTCGGCGTACACCGGCTCCTTGCCCAGGACGACCGCGGCCGGGTCGTCCAGGGTGAGACAGGTCAGCCTGCGCGCCGCCGTTTCCTCGGAGCGGCCCTCGAGCGCTGCGCGCCCGGTGAAGTCGCCCTTGTTCATCCGGACGGCGAAGCCGACCCCGGCCTCGTAGGGATCGTGCTCGGTGGTCATGTCATGGCCCCAGGCGCGATAGCCCTTCTCCAGCCGCAGGCTGTTGAAGGCCGAGCGCCCGGCGGCGATCACCCCGTGGCGCTGTCCGGCCTCCCACAGGGTGTCCCACAGCCGCAGGCCCATGTCGGCGGTGGTGTACAGCTCCCAGCCGAGCTCGCCCACGTAACTCAGCCGCATCGCGGTCACCGGGACATGGCCGATATAGGTCTGCCTGGCCTTGAAGTAGCCGAACGCCTCGTGCGAGAAGTCGTCGCGGGTCAGCGGCTGGACCAGCTCCCGGGCCAGCGGGCCCCAGACGCCGACGCAGCAGGTGCCCGGCGTGATGTCCGCGATATGGATGTCATCGGGCGCGTGGCGCAGCAGCCAGTCCAGGTCCAGCCCGCCGTTGGCGCCCACCTGGAAGTGGTGCTCGGAGAGCCGGGCGACGGTGAGGTCGCTGCGGATGCCCCCGGCCTCGTCCAGCAGCAGGGTGTAGGTGACCGCGCCGGGCTTCTTCACCAGCTGATTCGTGGTCATGCGCTGCAGGAAGTCCAGCGCCCCGGGCCCGGTGACCGCCAGCCGCTTGAGCGGCGTCATGTCGTACAGCGCGACCCGCTCCCGGGTGGCCTTGGCCTCGGCGGCGGCGATGGGCGACCAGTAGCGGGCCGACCAGGCGTCGCGCGGGGGCAGCTCGACGGACTCGGCGAGCGGGGCGTTCGCCTCGTACCAGTGCGGCCGCTCCCAGCCCGCCGCCTCCAGGAAGTACCCGCCCAGCTCTTGCTGCCGGACGTGGAAGGGGCTGACCCGCAGCGGACGGGGCTGCTCCATCGGCTGCAGCGGATGGATGACGTCATAGACCTCGACGAAGTTCTGCCGGCCCCGCTCGGTGACGTAGGCGGGGGAGCGCTGGGCGTCCTCGAAGCGGTACAGATCGCATTCATGGACGTCCGTCCCCGGCCGCCCGTCCGTCATCCACTCGGCCACGGCCCGGGCGACGCCCGCGGAGTGGGTCACCCACACCGCCTCGGCCAGCCAGAAGCCGCGCACCTCGCGGGACTCGCCGATCACCGGCATGCCGTCCGGGGTGAAGGAGAAGACGCCGTTGAAGCCCTCCTCGACCCGGCTCGCGCCGAGCGCGGGGAGCAGCTGGACGCTGTCCTCCCAGCTCGGGGCGAAGTCCTCCGGGGTGAACGGCAGCGAGGACGGCATCACCGGGGCGTCGTCGTACGCGGGCAGCCGCGCCGGGTCCACGGGGAGCGGGCGGTGGGCGTAGCTGCCGATACCGATGCGGTCGGTGTGCTCGCGGTAGTACAGATCGCGGTCCTGGAACCGCAGGATCGGCTTGCTCGCCTCCGTACGGGGGTCGTTCACCCCCGCGAGCCCGGGCAGCGGCCCGGTCTTGGCGTACTGGTGGGCCAGCGGCTGCAGCGGGACGGGGACCCCCGCCATGTCGCCGATCAGCGGGCCCCAGAAGCCGGCGGCGGAGACCACGATGTCGGCCGGGAAGGTGCCCCGGTCGGTGACGACGGCGGTCACCCGGCCGCCCTCCCGCTCGATGGCGGTCACGGTGTGCCGGTCCAGGAACCGGGCGCCGTGCGCGGCGGCCCGCTCCATCTGGGCGCGGCAGGCGAGCAGCGCCCGGGCCAGCCCGTCGTCCGGGGTGTGGAGGCCGCCGAGGATCCGCTCCGGGTCCAGCATCGGCCACATCTCGGCGCACCGGGCCGGGCCGAGCAGCTCGGCCCGTACGCCCCAGGAGGCGGCGAGACCGGCCTTGCGGTGCAGATCGGCCCAGCGCTCCTCGCTGGTGGCGATCTCCAGACCGCCCACCGGATTGAAGCAGGGCAGCCCGTCGACCTCGAGGGAGGAGAACTTCTCCACGGTGTACCGGGCGAGGTCGGTCAGGGTCTTGGAGAGGCTGGTCTGGAAGACCAGACCGGGGGCGTGCGAGGTCGAGCCGCCGGGGGCGAGCAGCGGGCCCTGCTCCAGGACGGTGACGTCCCGCCAGCCACGGGCGGTCAGCTCATCGGCGAGGGAGCAGCCGACGATCCCGGCCCCGACGATCACGACACGGGCATCAACGGGGTTCACAGGACCACCACCGACCGCAGCACCTCGCCGCGCTGCATCTTCGCGAACGCGGCCTCGACCTCGTCCAGCGTGATCGTCTCGCTGACGAACGCCTCCAGGTCCAGCTTGCGGCTGAGGTGGAGGTCGACCAGGACCGGGAAGTCCCGGCTGGGCAGGCAGTCGCCGTACCAGGACGACTTGAGCGCGCCGCCCCGCGAGAACAGGTCGATCAGCGGCAGATCGATGCGCATCTCCGGGTCCGGCACCCCGACCTGCACCAGCACCCCGGCCAGATCGCGCATATAGAAGCCCTGGGTGTAGGTCTCGGGACGGCCCACCGCGTCGATGACCACATTCGCGCCGAAGCCCCCGGTCAGCTCGCGCACCGCCTCGACCGGGTCCGTACCACGGGAGTTGACGGTGTCGGTGGCGCCGAAGCGGGTCGCCGCGTCCAGCTTGGCGTCGTCGATGTCCACGGCGATCACCCGGCGGGCCCCGGACAGCGAGGCCCCGGCGATCGCGGCGTTGCCGACGCCGCCGCAGCCGATGACCGCGACCGTGTCGCCGTTGGACACCCCGCCGGTATGCACCGCCGCGCCGTACCCGGCCATCACCCCGCAGCCGATCAGGCCCGCCGCCTCGGGGTGCGCCGAGGGGTCGATCTTCACCGCCTGCCCGGCCGCGACCAGCGTCTTCTCGGCGAACGCGCCGATGCCCAGCGCCGGGCTGAGCGGGGTGCCGTCGGTCAGGGTCATCGGCTGGACGGCATTGCGGCTGTCGAAGCAGTACCACGGGCGGCCCCGGCGGCAGGAGCGGCAGCCGCCGCACGGCGCCCGCCAGGCCAGGACCACATAGTCACCGGGGGCGAGCGCGGTGACGCCGGGGCCCACGGCCTCGACCACTCCGGCCGCCTCATGCCCGAGCAGATACGGGAATTCGTCACCGATCGCGCCGTCCCGGTAGTGCAGGTCGGTGTGGCACACCCCGCACGCCTGCACTCCCACCAGCACCTCACCGGGGCCGGGCTCGGGCACGAGAACGGGCACCACCTCCACCGGGGCGCCCTTTTTGACCGCGACGACGGCGCGGGCTTCTTGCGGCATGGCTCACTCCTCTGTTCTCCTGCGATCGCAGAAACCGGTGCACGGGAGCTGGCATGACTGCCTCGAAGGAGGGTGAGACCGAGGCCGTTCAACGGCCGCCGGTTACCCTCCAGTTGCGTATAGCGCGGCGTGTTGCGCGATGGGAGACATCCTGAAAGTCGTCGCCCCGTGCGGTCAAGGGGTGCGCGTAAACCGTCTGTGAACCGGCGCTGACGGGGGAATTCGCGTAGATCGCACGCCTCACGGAACGCCTGGGCACAGACGTGACGAGGGGGCCGGAGTCATCCGGCCCCCTCGTCGGGTGGGTGGGGTGGTGGGGTGGGTCAGCCGGGGAATCCCATCCGTCGGGACAGCTCCTCGGCGGTCTTCACGGCGTACTCGGCAAGATCGGGCAGCCGGCTCTGGGCCATCCGGTACGCCGGTCCCGAGACGCCGATCGCCCCCATGACCGCGCCGTCGTGGCCGCGCACCGGCGCCGCCACCGCGTTCAGCCCGATCTCCAGCTCCTCGCAGGAGTAGGCGTACCCGCGCTCGGCCGCCGTCTCCAGCTGCTGCCGCAGCTCGGCGGAGGTGGTGATGGTGTGCTCGGTGAACCGCGGCAGCTTCCGCGTCACCAGCCGCTCCCGGCGCTCGCCCGACAGATGTGCGAGCAGCACCTTGCCGCTCGCGGTCGCGTGCAGTGCGGTGCGCCGCCCCAGCCAGTTGAAGGCGGTCACCGCGGCGGCGCCGCGCGCCTGCATGATGTTGACCGCCGCGTCCCCGTCCAGGACGGCGATATTGGCCGTCTCGCCGGTCTCGTCGGCCAGCGCCCGGCACACCGGGGCGCCCTCCTGCGAGATGTCCAGGCGGATGGCGGCGGCGCCCGCGAGTCTCAGCACCCCGGCGCCCAGGTAGTACTTCCCCCGGTCCCGCTCCTGTCCGACGAGTCCGCGGTTCTCCAGTACGCCGAGCAGCCGGAAGGCGGTCGACTTGTGGACCCCCAGCTCGTCGGCGATCTCGGTCACTCCGGCCTCGCCGAGTCTGGCAAGGATCTCCAGGACGCTGACCGCCCTGTCCACCGACTGCACTGCCCCGGCGGCCCCCCGCTTCTCCTCGGCCCGATCCTCGGTCGTGTTCGTCATGGTTCTGATCTCACCATCCGGCGGCTCTGCGTGGGGCCCCTCGGGGCGGGGAACTCTTGACGGCTGCCTTCCCGATCTGGATTCTGTTGCGCATCGCGCTTTTCAGTGCACTATCCACAACGCATGATACCGATCAACGTGAGGGGGGCCAATGATTGCCGTCTGCCGTATCGAGGACCTGCCGGAGGGTGAGTCGGTGCGTATCGAGGCCGGCGATGCCACCGCGCCGATCGCGGTGTTCCACTCCGACGGTGCGTTCTACGCCATCGATGACACCTGCAGCCACCAGGACGCCTCCCTCTCCGACGGGTGGCTGGAAGGCTGCTATGTGGAATGCCCGCTGCACGCCGCGCTGTTCGATCTGCGATCCGGCGAGCCGACCTGTCTGCCCGCCCGTAAGCCCGTACGGACCCACGCTGTCACCGTCGTGGACGGAATGCTGTATGTCCACCCCGCGGTGCAGACCGTTCCCGGGCAGCCCGTGCACGCGGCGCCGGAAGAAGCCGTGGCATGACGGCGGTCAGGACGGTCACCGTGGTCGGGGCCTCGCTCGCGGGTCTGCACGCGGCGCGGGGTCTGCGCGCCCAGGGGTACGACGGGCGGCTGGTCGTCGTCGGTGCGGAGCACCACCGCCCCTACGACCGCCCGCCGCTGTCCAAGGAGTTCCTGACCGGGGACGGCGACCCGGGCGAGGGGCTGGGCCCGCTCGCCCTCACCGACCCCGGGGAGGAGGCCGAGCTGGACGCCGAGTGGCTGCTCGGCGTCCGGGCCGAGGCGCTGGACACCGCGGCCGGGGAGATCCGCCTCACCGGCGGCCGCGCCCTGCGCACCGACGGCGTCGTCATCGCCACCGGCGCCACCCCCAGAACCCTGCCCCTCCCGCCGCTGGACGGGGTGCACACCCTGCGCACCCTCGACGACGCGCTCCGGCTCCGCGCCGGGCTGCGCGCGGGCGCCGAGCGGGCGGTGGTGATCGGCGCGGGCTTCATCGGCGCCGAGGTGGCCTCCTCCTGCGCCGCCCTCGGGCTCGATGTCACCGTCGTGGAGGCGGCGCCGCTGCCGCTGGTGCCCCAACTGGGCGAGGAGATGGCCCGGGTGTGCGCCGGGCTGCACGCGCGGGGCGGGGCCACCCTGCTGTGCGGCACCGGTGTGGCCGGTCTGCGCGGAGCCGGCCGGGTCACCGGTGTGGAGCTCTCCGACGGGCGGGTGCTGCCCGCCGATGTGGTGGTCGTCGGCGTCGGGGTGCGTCCCGTCACCGAGTGGCTGGAAGGCTCCGGTCTGGCCCTGGACGACGGGGTGCGGTGCGACGCGGGCTGTGTCACCGCGCTGCCCAACGTCGTGGCCGTCGGGGACGTGGCCCGGCTGGCCCAGCCGGGCACCGCCCGCACCGTCCGGGCCGAGCACTGGACCAGCGGCATGCTCCAGGGCGACGTGGCCGCCCGCAATCTGCTCGCCGGGTCCACCGTCGAACGCTTCGACGCGCTCCCCTACTTCTGGTCCGACCAGTACGGCGCGCGCATCCAGTACGCCGGGCGGCGCGAATCCGGGGACCCGGTCCGGATCCTCGAGGGGGACCCGGCCGGGGGCGGCGGCTTCCTCGCCGTCTACGAACGGGACGGGATTCCCACCGCCGCCCTCGGCGTGGACCGGCCCCGGCCCTTCATGCGGCTGCGCCGCGAGCTGGCCCGCGCTCCGCAGCCGGCCGGGAGGTGACCGTCGGGTCCGCCTCCTTGGCCCGTTCCCGGCGGCGCTGGCGGCGCATCTCGCGGGCCGTGCTGCTGGGCCGGGACACCACCCCGTAGCGCTGGCGCCAGACCTGCCGGGTCACCCACACGTCCAGCACCCCCCAGGTCGCCACCACCGTGCTCGCCACCGTGGCGAGCACGACGGGGAAGGCGGACCACGAGCCCGCCAGGGTGCACAGCAGGGCGACCATCACCTCCACCAGAGTCACGGCGATGATGATGACCGCCCGCACCGCCGCCGTACGGACGGGATCGGGCAGCCGTCGCCTGCGCGCCGGCTCCTCGGTCCACAACGGCCGGACCCCGTGCGCCGGGATGTCGCGATCCTTGTCCATCGCGTCCATGACGCTCCCACCCCTTTCCATGCTCCGCCCCGGCGTGGCCGAGTCAGATAGCGGGACTTGGGTCGTATGCCCCCCAGTGTGCCCCGTTGGATCACGAATGGCACCGACCACGGGTTCCCCTGGGGAGGGGAAAACAAGCCAAGCGCGGCCGGATGGCCGCATGCGGTGGCCGGAGGGGAGCGCCGAACAGTGGGGAGTAAGTCGGGGAATCACCGGACAACTCCTGATCGCGGACCGTAAGGGACTCCCTGCATCAAGTGGACACGCCTTCGAACTGTCCAACCGGCAGTAGTAGGCTCGCGCCCGCTCGATGTCGGAACTCGGAACCCCGCCCCAGGAATTCGGGGTTGACGTTAGGGAGGCCATGCGCTTTCGCGGTAAGTCCATCCGCAGGAAGATCGTGGCGCTGTTGCTGGTGCCGCTCGTGTCACTGACGGCGATCTGGGCGTTCGCCACGGTGATCACCGGTCGCGAGGCAATGCAACTGGTGGACGCTTCCGACATCATCGACAAGGCGGGCCAGCCGGCCGAGGACGCGGTGCACGCCGTCCAGAAGGAGCGCCGGCAGACACTCATCCTGCTGGCCGATCCGCGGCAGTCGGACGCCCTGCCCGTGCTCCACTCCCTGCAGCGCAAGACCGACCAGGCGATCGACGAGCTGCGGGCCGCCGAGTCGGACGGCGATATGCACGGCAAGATGAACGACGACTCCGAGGAACAGCTCGACAACATCCTCAAGGCCGCGGACGGACTGGACAGTCTGCGCCGCAAGGTCGAGGACGACGGCATCTCCTCGACCCAGGCGTATGAGTATTACAACAAGCTCGTCGACCTCTGCTACACCTTCCGCAGCTCCCTCCACGCGGTGCCCGACACCGACCTCGACAAACAGGGGCGCGCGCTGGTCGCCATGATCCGCGCCCGGGAGGCGCTCTCCCGCGAGGACGCGCTGTACGTCTCGGCGCTGACGGCGCGCAAGATGACGCTGGCCGACCTCCAGGCGATGTCCGACCTCATCGCCGAGCGCACCCTGCTCTACGAGATCAACCTGCCGATCCTCCCCGACTCCGAGCAGAAGGTCTTCGCCGACTACCGGCGCACCAACGCCGCCCCCGCCGCGCTGCGCGTGGCCGAGGGCAAGATCCTCTCCTCGATGGACCCGGCCACGGCCATCAAGTCGCTGGACCAGGAGCACTGGGAGGCCGCGGCCCAGCCCGTCCTCAACGACTACGACCGGCTGGGCGAGGAGGCCACCGACCGGCTCCAGAAGCGCATCGACCCGGTGGCCAGCAGCGTGATGCTCAAGGCGGGCATCGCCGGCATCCTCGGCCTGGTCGCCCTCATCGTCTCCATCTTCGTCTCGTTCCGGATCGGCCGCAGCCTGGTCCGCGATCTGTCCCGGCTGCGCAGGGACGCCCAGGAGGTCGCCAGCGTCCGGCTGCCGAGCGTGATGCGCCGCCTCGGCGCGGGCGAGCAGATCGACGTGGAGACCGAGGCGCCCCGGCTGGACTACGGCCCCGATGAGATGGGCCAGGTCGGCCAGGCCCTCAACACCCTCCAGCGGGCCGCCGTCGAGGCCGCCGTCAAACAGGCCGAACTCCGCCAGGGCGTCTCCGAGGTCTTCGTCAACCTCGCCCGCCGCAGCCAGGTGCTGCTGCACCGTCAGCTCACCCTCCTGGACACCATGGAGCGGCGCACCGAGGACACCGACGAGCTGTCCGACCTGTTCCGCCTGGACCATATGACCACCCGTATGCGGCGGCACGCCGAGGGTCTGGTCATCCTCTCCGGCGCGGCGCCCTCCCGGCAGTGGCGCAAGCCGATCCAGCTGATGGACGTCGTGCGCGCCGCCGTCGCCGAGGTGGAGGACTACGAGCGGATCGAGATCCGCCGGCTGCCGCGGATCGCGGTCGTCGGCCCGGCCGTCGGCGACCTCACCCACCTCGTCGCCGAACTCCTGGAGAACGCCACCGTCTTCTCGCCGCCGCACACCGCCGTCCAGGTGCACGGCGAGCGGGTCGCCAAGGGCTTCACCCTGGAGATCCACGACCGCGGTCTCGGCATGACGCCCGACGCGCTGCTGGAGGCCAACCTCCGGCTCGCCGAGACCCCCGAGTTCGAGCTGTCCGACACCGACCGGCTCGGGCTGTTCGTGGTCAGCCGGCTCGCCCAGCGGCAGGGGGTGCGGGTCTCGCTCCAGCCCTCCCCGTACGGCGGTACCACGGCCATCGTGCTCATCCCCTCCAACCTGCTCACCGACGACGGCGCCCGGGGGGACACCGGCGGTCGCGTCGCCGACGATCGCGTCGCCGACGATCGCGTCGCCGACGATCGCGCCACCGGCGGCCGCGACGCCGGCGGCCGTTACGCCGATACCGCGCGGCGCGGCGTGGGCGACGTCCGGCTCGGGCCCGCCGACGAGGCCGAGCAGGCCTCGCAGCTCGCCTCCCTGACCGCGTCGCTGACGCACGAGGCCCACCACGACGACCCCGACGAGGACGACGAAGTGGGCGGCATCTTCCGCGCCCGCGGCCTCAAGACGCGCCAGTCCGCGCGCACCGGACCCGTTCCGTCCACCGTGGAGCAGCACCAGCAGGCTCCGGACGGTCCGGGCCCGGACCCCGAACCGGGCGGCGGCCCCGCGCCGCTGCCCCGCCGTGTCCCGCCGGTTCTGGTCGCCGACCACGGCCGGCCGGTCGAGGGCACGTCCAGCGGACGGCACGGCCGTCCGCAGGGCCCGGGGCAGCCGTCCTGGGCCGAGCGCTCCGAACGCCAGGGCCAGGCCCAGGCTCAGGACCAAGGCCAGGGCCAGGGCCAGGACCAGGCCCAGCGCCAGGGCCGTGACCAGGGCCCGCGGCGCACGGGGCCGGAGCGCCGGGGCCCGGAGCAGAGCCCGGTGCCCACCCAGCGGGCGGCCTCCGGCCTCCCCAAGCGGGTACGGCAGGCCAGCCTGGCCCCGCAGCTGAAGAACGATCCCGCACCCCCGACCGACGACGGAGCCACTGCCGAGACCGATCCCGAGCGCGAAGCCGAGCAGGCGAGGGCCACCATGGCCTCGCTCCAACGGGGTTGGCAGCGCGGTCGGCGGCAGTCGGCCACCGGATCCGGAGGCGCGGACGCAAGCCAGGGAACGACACATGAGGGGGACGGTCGATGACCGCATCGAACGCCGCAGCGCCCAACGGAACGCCCAACGCGTCGGGCGAGCTGAACTGGCTGCTGGACGAACTGGTCGGAAGAGTGGGCAGCATCCGCAAGGCACTGGTGCTCTCCGGGGACGGACTCCTCACCGGTGGCTCACGCGATCTGTCCCGGGAGGACGGTGAACACCTGGCCGCCGTGGCCTCCGGCTTCCACAGCCTCGCCAAGGGCGTCGGCCGCCACTTCGACGTCGGCCGGGTCCGGCAGACCATCGTCGAGCTCGACGACGCCTTCCTGTTCGTCACCGCGGCCGGCGACGGCAGCTGTCTCGCCGTCCTGGCGGACGCCGACTCCGATGTGGGCCAGATAGCGTACGAGATGACGCTGCTGGTCAAGCGGGTGGGCGTGCATCTGGGCTCGGCCCCGCGCTCCACCGGGTGACGGAGGCCGGGGGAAATGAGCGGAGACCCGGAGCGCGCCGCCCGGTGGTTCGACGACGCGGCGGGACCGGTGGTCAGGCCCTATGCGATGACGCGGGGACGCACCCGCAGCGCCGCCGAGGACAAGCTGGATCTGATCGCTGTCGTGGTCGCCGACAGCGCGACCCACCGGACCGTCGCCGACCAGACACTGTCCCCGGAGCACATCGACATCGTCGAACTGAGCCGGGACAGCCCGCAGTCCGTCGCCGAACTGGCGGCCGAGCTCGACCTTCCGATCGGCGTGATCCGTGTGCTCATCGGCGATCTGCTCCACGCCGCACTCGTCCGAGTGTCCCGGCCCGTACCTCCGGCTGAACTGCCGGACGAGAGGATTCTGCGCGAGGTGATCAATGGGCTACGGGCACTCTGACCTGGGCCGCCCTCATATCGTCGAACCGGTCACGCTGAAGATACTGGTGGCCGGCGGCTTCGGGGTGGGCAAGACGACACTGGTGGGCGCGGTCAGCGAGATCAGACCGCTGCGCACCGAGGAGATCCTCACCGAGGCGGGCCGGCCGGTCGACGACATCGCGGGGGTGGAGTCCAAGACGACCACCACCGTCGCCATGGACTTCGGGCGCATCACGCTCCGCGAGGACCTGGTGCTGTACCTCTTCGGCACACCGGGCCAGGACCGCTTCTGGTTCCTGTGGGACGAGCTGGCCACCGGCGCGCTGGGCGCGGTGGTGCTGGCCGACACCCGCCGTCTCGAGGACTGCTTCGCCGCCATCGACTACTTCGAGCGGCGGGACATCGCCTTCACCGTGGCGGTCAACTGCTTCGAGGGGGCCGACCGCTACCCGGAGGACTCGGTGCGGGACGCCCTGGACCTCGACCCGGGCACCCCGGTCGTCCTGTGCGACGCCCGGGAGCGCGAGTCGGCCAAGCATGTGCTGATCTCGGTGGTGGAGCACGCGATGCTGGCTTCCGCGCGGGGCTGAACGGCACGGCCCGCACCCCGCCGTCCGGGGTACGGGCCGCCGTTCGCGCCGGCGGTACGGGCCGCCGTTCGCCGGTGCCGGGCGCGGCTCAGGAGCCCTCGGCCCCTTGCCCCTCCTTGTGCCAGCCGAAGCTGCGCTCCACCGCCATGCGCCAGTTGCCGTACTCGCGCGTCCGCTCCTCCTCGGACATCCGCGGGGTCCACTCGGCATCCCGCTTCCAGTGGGCCCGCAGCTCGTCCAGGTCCTGCCAGGCGCCGGTGGCGAGCCCGGCCGCGTACGCCGCGCCCAGGCAGGTGGTCTCGGCGACCACCGGACGGATCACCGGGACGCCCAGCACATCGGCCTGATGCTGCATCAGCAGGTCGTTGGCGGTCATTCCGCCGTCGACCTTGAGCGTGCTGATCCGCACCCCGGAGTCCTGGTACATCGCGTCGACCACCTCGCGCGTCTGCCAGCTGGTCGCCTCCAGGACGGCACGGGCCAGATGTGCCTTGGTGACATAGCGGGTGAGGCCGGTGATCACACCGCGGGCGTCCGAGCGCCAGTACGGGGCGAACAGCCCCGAGAAGGCCGGGACGATGTACGCCCCGCCGTTGTCGTCCACGCTCGCGGCGAGCGGTTCGATCTCGTCGGCGGAGCGGATGATGCCCAGCTGGTCGCGGAACCACTGCACCAGCGCGCCGGTGATCGCGATCGATCCCTCCAGGCAGTAGACGGGCCGCTCCCCGCCGAGCCGGTAGCCCATCGTGGTCAGCAGCCCGCTCTTGGACGGCACCGGGCGGTCACCGGTGTTCAGCAGCAGGAAGCTGCCGGTGCCATAGGTGTTCTTGGCCTCGCCGACGCCGTAGCAGGTCTGGCCGAAGACGGCGGCCTGCTGATCGCCGAGCGCGGAGGCCACCGGCACACCGGCCAGCTGACCGACCGCCGTGCCGTACACCTCGGCGGAGGAGCGGATCTCCGGCAGCATCGCCTCGGGGAGGCGCATCGTGGAGAGGATCGAGGTGTCCCACTGGAGGGTCCGCAGATCCATCAGCAGGGTGCGTCCGGCGTTGGTCACATCGGTGACATGCACTCCGCCGTCGGTGCCGCCGGTGAGGTTCCAGATCAGCCAGGAGTCGATGGTGCCGAAGGCGATCTCGCCCATCTCGGCGCGGCGGCGCAGCCCAGGTACGTGGTCCAGCAGCCAGGCGGCTTTGGGCCCGGAGAAGTAGCTGGCCAGTGGCAGTCCGGTGGTGTCCCGGAAGCGGTCCTGCCCCACCTCGCCGCCGAGTTCCTCGCACAGGCCGGAGGTACGGGTGTCCTGCCAGACGATCGCGTTGTGCACCGGTTTGCCGGTGCGGCGGTCCCACAGGACCGTCGTCTCGCGCTGGTTGGTGATGCCCAGCGCGGTCAGCTCGTCGGCCCGCAGCCCCGCCTTGGCCAGCGCACCGGCCACCACGGCCTGCACCTTGGACCAGATCTCGGTGGCGTCGTGCTCCACCCAGCCGGGCTTGGGGAAGATCTGGCGGTGCTCGCGCTGGTCGACGGCGACGATCGCGCCGTTCCGGTCGAAGATGATGCAGCGGCTGGAGGTGGTGCCCTGGTCGATCGCGGCGACGTAGGTGTCCGTCGGATGCGGCATGGCGTCTCCTTCGGTCAGAAGGCTGCGTTGAAGACGAGACCCGCCAGCACGGCCCCGATCAGCGGGCCCACCACCGGTATCCAGGCGTAACCCCAGTCCGAGGTGCCCTTGTTGGGGATGGGCAGCAGGGCGTGGGCGAGGCGCGGCCCGAGGTCGCGCGCCGGGTTGATGGCGTAGCCGGTGGGCCCGCCCAGGGAGAGGCCGATGCCGACCACCAGGAAGGCGACGAGCAGGACGGAGATGCCCGAGCCGAGGACCACGGTGCCGCCCCCCTCGGTGACCGGTCCGATCCCGATTCCGTCGACCTGGCCGAACGCGAGCAGCGGCAGCACCAGCGCGGCGGTCGCGATGATCTCGGTCACGAGGTTGGCCACCGGGTTACGGATCTCCGGGACGGTGGAGAAGACCCCGAGCGTGGGCAGGGCGGTCTTCTCATCGGCGTTGGCGGCGAACTGCGCGTAGTACAGCCCCCAGGTCAGCACCGCGCCGATCACGGCGCCCACCAGCTGCCCGAGGATGTAGAGCGGCACCTTGTCCCAGTCGCCGGTGTCCACGGCGACGCCCACGGTCACCGCGGGATTGAGATGGGCGCCGGACAGCGGGGCCGCGGTGTACGCGCCGGCCATGACGCCGAAGCCCCAGCCGAAGGCGATCACGATCCATCCGGCCGACTTGGCCTTGGAGTAGTTCAGAGTGACGGCGGCGCATACGCCCGCCCCGAAGAGAATCAGTATCGCGGTGCCGATGACCTCACCGGTGAAGATGTCCCCATTGCTCATGGCGGCTCCTAGGACCTCGCCCGGGGCGGACGGCCCCGGTCCTCCGTGCTGGGTCTTTTCGAGCGTGCGGGTGCATCGGAATCGCCCATGGGGGTGACCGTGGAGAGAGCCTGCGCGCGGCGACGCCGACTGACACCGCAGCAGTGTTCACCGGTGGTCAGGGGGCGTCAAGGTGATGGACGGCAACGGTGTTCGTGACAACCGTAAGGGCGTTGCCCTGGTATCGCCGCGCACCCGGGCACCACTTGGGCACCGGGCGGTCACTCAACGGCCACCCGGCAGCCACCGGAGAGTTGCCGCCCGGGCGCCGCTCAGCGGACCGCGACGACCGACGAGCCGTGCCCGAACAGCCCCTGGTTGACGGTGATTCCGGCGCGAGCCCCGGGCACCTGCCGCTCGCCCGCCTGCCCGCGCAGCTGCCAGGTCAGCTCGCACACCTGGGCGATGGCCTGTGCCGGAACCGCCTCCCCGAAGGACGCCAGCCCCCCGCTCGGATTGACCGGAATCCGCCCGCCCGGAGCCGTCGCCCCCTCGCGGAGCAGCTTCGCGCCCTCCCCGGGCGCGCACAGCCCCAGGTCCTCGTACCACTCCAGCTCCAGGGCGGTGGACAGGTCGTACACCTCGGCCAGCGACAGATCCTCCGGCCCGAGACCCGCCTCCTCGTACGCCGCCCGCGCGATGGAGGGCCGGAACGGATCGGGCGCGGGGGAGCCCGGCGGGGCGGAGTCGGTGGCGATGTCCGGCAGGTCCAGCGCGGTGCGCGGATGGGTGGGGGAGACCGACGAGACGGCGCGGATGCGGACCGGGCGCGCCATCCCGAGCCGCCGCGCCGTCTCCACGCTGCCGAGCACCAGCGCCGCCGCCCCGTCGGAGGTCGCGCAGATGTCCAGCAGCCGCAGCGGATCGGCGACGACCGGCGACGCGGCGACCTCCTCGGCGGTGACGGGGGAGCGGTAGCGGGCGTACGGATTGGTGGCGCCCGCGGCCGCGTTCTTCACCTTCACCCGCGCGAAGTCCTCGGCCGTGTCGCCGTAGAGCGTCATCCGGCGGCGTGCCCAGAGCGCGAAGTAGGCGGGGTTGGTGGCGCCCAGCACCCGGAAGCGCAGCCAGTCCGGATCGTCCGGCCGCTCGCCGCCCGCGGGGGCGAAGAACCCCTTGGGTGCCGCGTCGGAGCCCACCACCAGAACGGTGTCCGCCATCCCGGACAGGATCTGGGCGCGGGCGGTGTCGATGGCCCGCGCGCCGGACGCGCAGGCCGCGTACACGCTGGTGACACGGGCGCCCTGCCAGCCCAGCGCCTTGGCGAAGGTCGCGCCCGCGACCTGCCCCGGATAGCCGCAGCGCACGGTGTTGGCGCCGACCACGGACTGGATCGCGGACCACTCGAGCCCGGCGTCCGCGAGCGCGGCCCTCGCAGCCTTCGTGCCGTACTCCACGAAGCCGCGGCCCCACTTCCCCCAGGGGTGCATCCCGGCGCCGAGCACCGCCACCTCACCGGTCATGACGCCTCCCCGGGAACGGGCCGCTCCCCGGGAACGGGCCGCTCGTCGGGCACCGGCCCCTCCTCGGGGACGGGCCGCCAGTGCCAGGTGGTGAGGGTGCGCCCGTCCTCCTCGGCCAGCACCCCCGGCACCACCTCGACCTCCATGCCGACGGCCAGTTCGGCGAGGGTCACCCCGGGGGCGCCCTGGCCCAGCACCACCATCCGCTCGGCGGCCAGCTCCACGGCGATCAGTGTGTACGGCCGCCATGTGCGCTCGGGGTCGGATGGGTAGGGGGCGGGTGGCCGGTAGCGGCCGTCGGTGTAGGACCACACCCGCCCGCGGCGGGACAGCGGAACCTCCGCCAGCTCGGTGCCCGCACAGCCCGGGGCACGGCAGAAGGCGTCCTCACGGGGGAAGTACACCGCCCCGCAGTCCCGGCAGCACGTCCCCAGCAGCCGGAACTCCCCGCCCTCGGCGGTGAACCACCCGTCGACCACGGGCTCTCGCGTGGGGGACACGGCCCCTCCCGATACCTCGTAACTGACGATGTGTCAGAAGTGTGGCACGGGGACCGCGGCGCGCGTAACCCCGGTACAGTGACCGCGATCACAGGCCGCGATCACGGGCCTGATCAGCCGAAGGGCGAGGGGAGCGGTCGGTGGCGGAGACGGAGACCAGGACGCGGACCGGGGCCACGACGACGCGCACGGCCGTCCGGCTCGAGGCCGTCACCAAGGACTTCGGGACGGTGCGCGCGGTGGACGCCGTCGATCTCACCGTCCGCGAGGGCGAGTTCTTCTCGCTGCTCGGCCCCTCCGGCTCGGGGAAGACCACCCTGCTGCGGCTGATCGCGGGGTTCGAACAGCCCACCGCGGGGCGTATCGAACTCGCCGGGGAGGACGTCACCGCGACGCCCCCCAACCGCCGCGACGCGCACACCGTCTTCCAGGACTACGCGCTCTTCCCGCATATGAGCGTCGAGCAGAACGCGGCCTACGCCCTGACCGTGCGCGGCGTCCGCAAGGCCGAGCGGCTCGCCCGCGCCCGCGAGGCGCTGACCACCGTACGACTGGACGGCTTCGCCACCCGACGCCCCGCCGAGCTCTCCGGCGGCCAGCGCCAGCGCGTCGCCCTCGCCCGCGCCCTCGTCGACCGGCCCGCCGTGCTGCTGCTCGACGAACCGCTCGGCGCGCTCGACCTGGCGCTGCGGCAGGAGATGCAGACCGAGCTCAAGGAGTTGCAGCGCACCACCGGGATCACCTTCCTCCTGGTCACCCACGACCAGGACGAGGCGCTGACCATGAGCGACCGCATCGCCGTGGTCCGCGACGGCCGCATCGAGCAGACCGGCCCGCCGGTCGAGGTGTACGAACGCCCCGCCACCGCCTTCGTCGCCGGCTTCGTCGGCACCACCAACCTGCTGCGCGGCGAGGCCGCGGTGCGTGTCGTGGGCCGCCCCGGCACGTACTCCATCCGGCCCGAGCGGATCCTGCTCACGGACCCCGCGGAGCCGCCCGCCGAAGCCGCGGCATCCTCCGACGGCCGACGGACCGTCACGGGGCGCGTCACCGACATCGTGCACGCCGGGGCGCACACCCGCTTCACCATCGCGCTTCCGCACGGCGACCGGCTCACCGTGCTCCGCCAGAACCTCACCGGACTCCCTCAATCCGCCCGCCGGGACGGCGAGATCGGGCTGTCCTGGGACGAGAAGGACGCCTTCCCGGTGCCGAGTTGACCTTGTCATTGCCGAAGGCACCCTGGCCAGGGCCTACCGCCGGCCCGATACTGGCCGGGCCTCAAGTGCCTAGTGGGACGAGGAGGACCGGATGCGGAAACGGAAGACGTCTGCGTGGAGGTCCGCGGCCGCCGTCTGCGCGCTGCTGCTGACCGCCGCCGGGTGCGGCTCGGGCGGCGACGACGACAAGGGCGGCCACGCACCCGACAAACTCGGCAAGGGCGAGGGCAAGGTCAACGTCATCGCCTGGGCCGGCTACGCCGAGGACGGCTCCAACGACCCGAAGGTGGACTGGGTTCACCCGTTCGAGAAGAAGACCGGCTGCCAGGTGAACACCAAGACGGCCGGCACCTCCGACGAGATGGTCTCGCTGATGAAGACCGGGCAGTACGACACGGTCTCCGCCTCCGGCGACGCCACCCTGCGCCTCATCGCCTCCGGCGACGCGGCCCCCGTCAACACCAAGCTGGTCCCCAACTACAAGGACATCTTCCCGGCCCTCAAAAACCAGCCGTTCAACTCCAAGGACGGCCGGATGTACGGCATTCCGCACGGCCGGGGCGCCAACCTCCTGATGTACCGCACCGACAAGGTGAAGCCCGCGCCCGACTCCTGGCGCGCCGTCTTCGACGACTCCGCGCGGTACTCCGGGCACGTCACCGCCTACGACTCGGCCATCTACATCGCCGACGCCGCGCTCTATCTGATGCGCGCCAAGCCCTCGCTCGGCATCAAGAACCCCTACGCGCTCGACCAGAAGCAGCTCGACGCGGCCGTATCCCTGCTGAAGAAGCAGCACAAGGCGGTGGGGGAGTACTGGAGCGACTACCAGAAGGAGATCACCGCCTTCAAGGGCGGCGACAGCGTCATCGGCACCACCTGGCAGGTCATCGCCAACCTCACCGAGGCCGAGAAGGCCCCGGTCAAGGCGGTGCTCCCCAAGGAGGGCGCCACCGGCTGGTCCGACACCTGGATGGTGTCGGCCAAGGCCGAGCACCCCAACTGCGCCTACAAGTGGCTCGACTGGATCGTTTCGCCCAAGGTCAACGCCCAGGTCGCGGAGTACTTCGGCGAGGCTCCGTCCAACCGTAAGGCGTGCGCCGAGACCTCCGACCCGAACCACTGCGCGATCTTCCACGCGGACGACGAGAAGTACTTCCAGCGTGTCCACTTCTGGACCACGCCCATCAAGGAGTGCCTCGACGGCCGTAAGGACGCCACCTGCACCGACTACGCCCAGTGGACCCGGGCCTGGACGGAGGTCAAGGGCTGAGATGCCCGCCGCGCCCACCCCAGGCTCGCGGCTGCGCCTCACCGCGCTCCTCGCCCCGCCCCTGCTCTGGCTGACCCTGGCCTATCTGGGCTCGCTCGCCATCCTGCTGCTGTCGGCCTTCTGGGCCACCGACTCCTTCACCTCCGACGTCGTCCACACCTGGAACACCGACAACTTCCACGAGCTGCTGACCACCCCCGTCTACCGCACCATCGCCCTGCGCACCCTGTCCATCGCGGTCGCCGTCACCGTCATCGACGCGCTCGTCGCCCTGCCCATGGCGTTCTGCATGGCGCGGGTCGCGGGGCGGCGCTGGCGGCGTCCGCTGCTGGTCGCCGTGCTCACCCCGCTGTGGGCCGGCTATCTGGTCAAGGCGTACGCCTGGCGGGTCATGCTCGGCGAGGACGGCGTCGTGGGCGCCGCCCTCGCCCCGTTCGGGCTCCACGGGCCCGGCTACGGCACCACCGCCGTCGTCATCGTGCTCGCCTACCTCTGGCTGCCGTACATGATCCTGCCGGTGTACGCGGCCCTCGAACGGCTCCCCGAGCGGATGCTGGAAGCCTCGGCCGACCTCGGCGCCGGCGCGTGGCGGACCCTGCGCTCGGTCGTCCTGCCCGCCGTACGTCCCGCCGTGCTCGCCGGATCCGTCTTCACCTTCTCGCTCAGCCTGGGCGACTACCTCACCGTGCAGATCGTCGGCGGCAAGACCCAGCTGCTGGGCAATGTCATCGCCTCACAGGTCACCCTGGACCTGCCGATGGCCGCCGCGCTCTCCGCCGTACCCGTGGTCCTCATCGTCTGCTACCTGGCCGCCGTACGCCGTGCGGGCGCCCTCGACTCGCTCTAGCCCCTCCAGCCCCTCTAGCCGCCTCAGCCGCACCAGTCGCCCAGGAGGTGGGCCCATGCGTCTCTCGCGCACCGCCCGAGTGGTCCTCGGCTGCGTCACCGCGGCCGGCCTCGCGATCGTCTACGTCCCCCTGCTGCTGGTGCTGCTCAACTCCTTCAACGCCGACCGCTCCTTCGGCTGGCCGCCCAGCGGCCTCACCGGCCGCTGGTGGCGGGCCGCCCTGCACAGCGACGGCGCCCGCGAGGCCCTGCTCACCTCGCTCAAGGCCGGACTCGCCGCCACCGCGATCGCCCTGGTGCTTGGCACGCTCGCCGCGTACGCCGTCCACCGCCACCGCTTCTTCGGGCGGCGGACCGTGTCCTTCCTGCTCGTCCTGCCGATCGCGCTGCCCGGCATCGTCAGCGGCATCGCCCTCAACGCCGCCTTCCGTACCGTCCTCGACCCGATCGGCATCGGCTTCGGCCTGTTCACGGTGGTCGTCGGGCACGCCACGTTCTGCGTCGTCATCGTCTTCAACAACATCGGCGCCCGGCTCCGCCGTATCGCGCCCTCCCTGGCCGAGGCGTCCGCCGACCTCGGGGCGCGGTCCTGGCAGACCTTCCGGTACGTCACCTTTCCGGCCATGCGCTCGGCGCTCTTCGCGGGCGGGCTGCTGGCCTTCGCGCTCTCCTTCGACGAGATCGTCGTCACGACCTTCACCGCCGGGCCCGGCACCCGCACCCTGCCCATCTGGATCTACGAGAACCTGGCCCGCCCCCACCAGGCCCCCGTCGTCAACGTCGTCGCCGCGCTGCTCATCGTGGTGTCCGTGGTGCCCGTGTACATCGCCCAGCGGCTGTCCTCGGACACGGCGGGGGGACGGCTGTGAGGCCCGCTCAGCCGGTCAGCGAGCGGCGCGAGACGGGAAAGTCGAAGTAGGTGTCCGGGAACAGCTCCGGCTTGAAGGTGTAGTGCCACCACTCCTCGGCCAGATTGACGAACCCGAGCTTCTCCAACGTCCCCTTGAGCAGCAGCCGGTTGGCCCGCTGCACCCCCTTGATCCGCGGATCGAGGGTGTGCGAGCGGGTGTCGAAGCAGTCGTAACCGGTGCCCATGTCCACGGAGTTGTCCGGGAAGCGGTCCTTCTTGGCCGCGTAACACGGCACCAGCTTCTCGCCCGGCATATACGGACGCGTGGGCAGCGCGGGCAGCCGCGCGATCGTCAGATCCACCGTGCTGCCCCGGCTGTGCCCCGACTTCTCGGCGATATAGCCGTCCTCGAACAGCCGCGTCTTGTCGACCTCCGGATAGAACTCGTCCTTCATCCGCTGATCGCCCAGGTCCTTGGCCCACTCCACGAAGTCGTTCACCGCGCGCTGCGGCCGATAGCAGTCGTACACCTTCAAGGTGTAGCCGCGCCGCAGCAGTTGACGCTGGGCCCGATGCAGCGCCTCGGCGGCCGGGCGGGTCAGGACGCACATCGGCCGCCGATAGCCGTCCACCGGATCGCCGGTGAAGTTGTGCGGTGTGAAGTAGCGGATCTCCTGCCGAATCGTCGGATCGACGTCCCGGAGAGCCACGAACTCCTTCGGAGCCTTGGGCTCCGCCTTCGCCCGCGCCGGGGTGTACGGCGCGACGGCCAGCAGAGCGGCAACGGGCAGAACGAGCGCACGCAGCGCGACGGCGAGTCTTGGCATGCCCATCACTTATCCCACCCTGAGAGGCGAAAACAAGCCCGCGTCCGCGGGGGTCCGCGTTCGTGGGACGAGCCGTCAGGGCTCCCGCTCCGACCATCGCGCGGTGGTCCGGGGCCGCCGGCTTTCGCCGGGGCACGGTTCGGCCCTCGTCCGCTTCCGCTGGGCCGCGGCCTCAGTCCGGTGAGTCCGGTGGGCCCGGGGGAGCTCACTCAGCAGGTCGGAGGAAGTCCGCTACGGTTCGGGCAGCGCCCCGAAGGGGCGCGGGGCCGTGCCGATGTGCGGCTCCGCCGCGCGGGCGCGACCAGCCACGACGGCGCCGCGGTCGGCCGACGACGCATCGCGACACTTCCAGCGGAGCGCTTGGTGCGGCGGCCTGCCCGGTTGCCGCCCGGGGCGGCGCGCTGGGCAGACCGCGCCGCGGTCAGCAGTCAGCTCGTTCGGGGGCCGCGGCGGTCCTCGGAGGGTGGGGCCTCGCCCCGTACTCGTATCGGGTAGCCCACCTCGCCGCCGCCCTCGAGCTCGATCGTCACCTCGCCGTCCCGCAGCCGGGTGGCGAAGCGCAGCAGTTCCGGCTTCTCCCAGCCGTCGCCCTTGTCCACGGCCAGCGTGCCCGCGCCCGCGCCCTTGCGGCCCTGGGACGGGGTCCACACCTCCAGCTCCACCCCGCCGCCCGGCGCCGCCACCGGTACCACCGAACCGGCCCTTGCCAGCACCGGGATGCCCGACAGGGGAGCGTCCAGCACCACCTGGCCGGGGCCGTGGTACGCCCGGCCGGTCACCGTGTCGTACCAGCGGCCGCGCGGCAGCCGGACCGGGCGGCGGCGGGCGCCCTCCTCCAGCACCGGCGCCACCAGCAGCGCGTCCCCCAGCAGAAAGGCGTCCTCGCAGTCGCGCAGCGCCCGGTCCTTGGGCGTCCGCCACCACACCGGCCGCACATACGGGGCGCCGGTGCGCGCGGCCAGCTGCGCCAGCGTGGTGAAGTACGGCAGCAGCCGCTGCCGTTCGCGCAGCGCCGCCGCCGCGTGCTCCAGCACCCGCGAGCCGAACTCCCACGGCTCCCGCCGCCCCGCCGAGATCGCCGAGTGGGTGCGGAACAGCGGCAGATAGGCGCCCAGCTGGAACCAGCGCAGATACAGCTCCGGCGAGGGAGAGCCGGTGAAGCCACCGATGTCGGGCCCCGAATATGGCACCCCGGACAGGCCAAGCCCGATCACCAGCGACAGCGAGGCCCGCAGCCCCGCCCAGCCCGTGGCCACATCGCCGGACCAGCTGCCCCCGTACCGCTGCAGCCCCGCCCACCCCGAGCGCGAGAAGAGGAACGGCCGCTCGTCGGGGCGCAGCTCGCACAGCCCCTCGTAGCCCGCCCGCGCCATCGCCAGCCCGTAGACGTTGTGCGCCTCGCGGTGGTCGCCGCCCCGGCCCTCCAGGGCGTGGCGGGCCGAGCGCGGCAGCGTGGTCTCCCCGAAGGCGGCGAACGACACCGGCTCGTTCATGTCGTGCCACACTCCGGAGAAGCCCTGCGCCAGCCGCTCCGCGTACAGCCCGCCCCACCACTTGCGCACCCGCGGATCGGTGAAGTCGGGGAACGCCGACTCGCCCGCCCACACCACTCCGCGGACCTCACGCCCCCGGGCGTCGCGTACGAAGACGTCGTCCGCCGCCCCGCTCTCGTACACCGTGTTGCCCGGCTCCGCCTTCACCGCGGGGTCGACGATCGACACCAGCCGCACCCCGTCCTCGAGCAGCTCGGCGGCGAGCCCCGGCAGATCGGGGAAGCGCGTGCCGTCCACCGTGAACACCCGGTGGCCGGCGAGGTGGTCGATGTCCAGATGGAGCGCGGACAGCGGCAGATCCCGCTCCCGGTAGCCCGCCACCACCCGCCGGACCTCCGCCGCGTCGTGGAACCCCCAGCGTGCGTGGTGATGGCCGAGCGCCCACCGCGGCGGCACCGCCGGGGCGCCGGTCAGCGCCGTCCAGCCGTTCAGCACCCGCGCCGGGGTGGTGCCCACGATCACCCAGTAGCGCAGCGGGCCGCCCTCCAACCGCGTCCGGCAACCGCCGGGCCGGTCATGGCCGGAGCCCGCGCCCTCCTCGCCCTCCCGCAGGGTGACCGTGCCGTCCCAGGAGTTGTCGTGGAACACCAGATGGGTGCCCGCGTCGGCCACCACGAGCTGCACCGGCATGGTCAGATACAGCGGATCGTCCCCCGGCTCGAAGCTGCCGCCCGGATCGGTGTTCCACAGCCGGTACACCCCGTCCCGCAGCCGGGGCCCCGAGGCCCGTCCGCCGAGCCCGAAGAAGCGCGCGTCCGCGGCCACTTCGGACAGCTGGAGCCAGCGTGCGCCCTCCCCGCCCAGCCCCGGCCCGAGCCCTGGCCCGAGCCCTGGCTCCGCGGGTCCGGGCTCCGCGAGTTCGGGCGCCGCCCCCGCCCCCGGCTCCGAGGACCCCGCTCCCGGCTCCGCGAGCCGTGGCCCGGTGGATCCCGTCCCCGGCCCCGGCGCGGTGGATCCCGTCCCCGGCCCCGACTCCGCGGACCCAGACCCGAGCCCTGACCCCGCTCCCGGCCCCGCCGACCCCCGCGCCCCGGCCGGCTCCCACCACCGCGGCGGCAGATCCCGCCGCAGCACCACTCCGCCCGGGGTACGCACCTCCACCGTGCCGGTCCGCCCCACCATCACCGTGACCCGTTCGGACACCACCCGCCAGCCGCCATCGGTGTCCGGCTCCAGCGCCGCCCGCTCGTCCGCCTCCGGGCAGGGCCCGTCCAGCGCGTACGACGGCTCCGGCTCGGCCCCGTCCCAGCCGCAGAACACCGCGCCGCCCGTGGTCACCCGCACCCGCAGCGAGGACCGCGCGAACCGCACCACCCCGCCCCCCGGCTCCGGCTCGGCCCCCTGCACCGCGCCCGGCACCCGGGCCAGCTCGGTGCCCCGGCGGGGCAGCCCGGCCGCGTCGGAACGCCGACGCCGCCACGCCGAGCGCAGTGACCGCAGTCCCTGCGCGGTGCAGAGCACCCTCACCGACCGCACCAGCTTCTCCGACCGCACCAGGTCACGCGCATCCATACTGATCAGCCTGCCATTGCCGACGCCCGGCAGAGACATGGTTCAACTGCCGTTCACCTGTGGTCCCCGCACATGATCCCGCCCTGTGATGTGGAGTGGCGCCCCTGGTGCGGGAGTCGATCACATGGCATCGTCCTGACCGGACGCATACGAGGCGGATGTGCCACTCACGGACACATCCGACGCGGACAGCCCGGGAGCCGACACCCATGACCACCGCAGCCCACTCCGACCACCGGCCGCACCCCCTGTGGCAGCCCGGCGCGGACCGGATCACCCGGTCCCGGCTGACCGCCTTCCACGCCTGGGCGGCCGAGCGGCACGGCGCCCCCGCGCCCGTCCCGGACGATCCGACCGCGAGCTACGCCGCGCTGCACCGCTGGTCGGTGGCGGAGCTGGAGACCTTCTGGCGGGCGGTCGCCGAATGGTTCGAGGTGCGCTTCGCCACCCCGTACGAGCGGGTGCTCGCGGACGCCACCATGCCCGGCGCCCGCTGGTTCCCCGGCGCCACTCTCAACTACGCCGAGCACGCCCTGCGCGCCGCCGAGGACCCCGCCCGCGCCGACGACCCCGCGCTGCTCCACGTCGACGAGGTCCACGACCCCCGCCCGGTCAGCTGGGCCGAGCTGCGCGGCCAGGTCGGCGCGGTCGCCGCCGAGCTGCGCCGCCTCGGCGTCCGCCCGGGCGACCGGGTCAGCGGCTACGTCCCCAACATCCCCCAGGCCACCGTGGCCCTCCTGGCCGCCGCCGCGGTCGGCGCCGTATGGACCTCCTGCGCCCCCGATTTCGGCGCCCGCAGCGTCCTGGACCGCTTCCAGCAGGTCGAACCGGTGGTGCTCTTCACCGTCGACGGCTACCGCTACGGCGGAAAGACCCACGACCGCACCGCCACCGTGACCGAGCTGCGCGCCGAGCTGCCCAGCCTGCGCGCCGTCGTCCACATCCCGCTGCTGGGCACCCCCGCCCCCGAGTCCACGCTGCTGTGGGACGACATCGTCCGCGAACCGGTGGAACCGGTCTTCGAACAGCTCCCCTTCGACCACCCCCTGTGGGTGCTCTACTCCTCCGGCACCACCGGCCTGCCCAAGGCGATCGTCCAGTCCCAGGGCGGCATCCTGCTCGAACACCTCAAGCAGCTCGGCCTCCACTGCGACCTCGGCCCCGACGACCGCTTCTTCTGGTACACCTCCACCGGCTGGATGATGTGGAACTTCCTGGCGTCCGGGCTGCTGGTCGGCGCCACCGTCGTCCTCTACGACGGCAGCCCCGGCTACCCGGACACCGCCGCCCAGTGGCGCGTCGCCGAACGCACCGGCACCACGCTCTACGGCACCTCCGCCGCGTACGTCATGGCCTGCCACAAGGCCGACGTCCACCCCGGCCGTGACTTCGACCTCTCCGCCGTGAAATGCGTCGCCACCACCGGATCCCCGCTGCCGCCCGACGGCTTCCGGTGGATCCACGACGAGGTGGCCGAGGACATGTGGATCGCCTCCGTCAGCGGCGGCACCGACGTGTGCAGCTGCTTCGCGGGCGCCGTGCCCACCCTCCCCGTCTACATCGGCGAGCTCCAGGCCCCCGGCCTGGGCACCGACCTCCAGGCGTGGGACCCACAGGGCGAACCGGTGGTCGACGAGGTCGGCGAACTGATCGTGGCCAGCCCCATGCCGTCGATGCCCGTCCGCTTCTGGAACGACCCCGACGGCATCCGCTACCGCGACAGCTACTTCGAGATGTTCCCCGGCGCCTGGCGCCACGGCGACTGGATCACCCTGACCACCCGCGGCACCGTGATCATCCACGGCCGCTCCGACTCCACCCTCAACCGCCAGGGCGTCCGAATGGGCTCCGCCGACATCTACGAGGCGGTCGAACGCCTCCCCGAGATCCGCGAATCCCTCGTCATCGGCGTCGAACAACCCGACGGCGGCTACTGGATGCCCCTCTTCGTCCACCTGGCCCCCGGCGCCACCCTGAACGAAGAACTCCTCACCCGCATCAAGACCACCATCCGCACCCAGCTCTCCCCCCGCCACGTCCCCGACGAAGTCATCGAGGTCCCCGGCGTCCCCCACACCCTCACCGGCAAACGCATCGAAGTCCCGGTCAAGCGCCTCCTCCAGGGCACGCCCCTGGACAAGGCGGTCAACCCGGGCTCGGTGGACGATGTGGAACTGCTGCGGTACTACGAGCGCTTGGCCCGGGAGAGGGGCGGGGCGGGGGCCTAAGCTTTCAGCCCCTCCGGGGTTTGCGGAGCATGGGGCCTGAGCTGCGCCCTCCGCCTCCCTCCGGTGTTTGAAGGAGCTCGGTGGAGCCGCACCTCCAGCCTCTCCGGGGTTTGCGGAGGATGGGGCCTGAGCTGCGCCCTCCGCCTCCCTCCGGTGTTTGAAGGAGCTCGGTGGAGCCGCACCTCCAGCCTCTCCGGGGCTTGTGGATCGGGTGCCAGGAGCGGGAGCCAACCTCCAACCTCTGGTTCTTGAGGAGTACGGGGCGGAGCCCCACCCCCAGCCCCTCCGGCGTTTGAGGAGCGGGGTCCAGGGGCGGAGCCCCCGGCGGGGGCGCGGGGGCGGAGCCCCCGAAACGGGGTCTGGGGCGGAGCCCCGGCGGGGGCCGGGGCCGCGCCCCGGTTCGGGAAGGGGCGGGGTGGGGGAAAGACCCGCCTACCCCCCATACGTCACCTGCGCCTCCCCCAACACCCCCGCCAAATCCCCCGCCAACACCCCCGCATCCGCCTCCCCCAACCCCGCCGTCGTAATCCGCACCCCCGCCCCGGCAGCCAGCCGAAACCTCGCACCGGCCGCCACCCACCACCCCCGCGTCCGCAACCCGTTGACCACCGCCGCCTCGTCCCGCACCGGCACCCACACGTTCATCCCGCTCGCCCCGTGCGCGGCGATGCCGCGGGCCGACAGCGCGGCCAGTAGGGCCTCACGCCGCCGGGCGTAGGCGGACCGCGCCGCGGCCACCAGGCCCTGGGTCTCCGGGTCGGTCATCAGCCGGGCGACCGTCTCCTGCAGCACATGGCTGACCCAGCCCGAGGTGAGCAGCATCCGGCCGTCATGGCGCGCCAGCGTCGTACGGTCGCAGGCGAGCGCGCCCCACCGCAGGTCGGTCCCCAGGTGCTTGGAGACGGTACGCACGTGCGCCCACCGCGCCGGACCGCCCGCAGCGCCACCCGCGCCCCCTGCACCGCCCGCGCCGCCCGCACCCCCTGCGCCACCCGTGCCCCCTGCACCGCCCGCGCCGCCCGCACCCCCTACGCCACCCGTACCACCCCCAGTGAGGCTGTACAACGGCACCCCCGCGACATCCGCCGCATGATCATCCTCGATCACCAGCACCTCACCCGGCGCCTCACCCAAAACCCCCAGCAGCGCATCCCGGCGCTCCGCCGAAAACCAGCCGCCGTAAGGGTTCTGCCCACGCGGGCTGCAGATCAGCGCACGCGCCCCCGCCCGCAGCGCGGCCCGCAGCGCGTCCGGCCGGATCCCCTCGTCGTCCACGGCCACCGGCACGCTCCGCAGCCCCAGCGCCGGAACGAGGTCCAGTAGATGGTGGTAGCCGGGGTCCTCCATCGCCACCGCGTCACCCGGCCTGAGCTCGACGGACAGCAGCCGGGCCACGCAGTCCAGCGCGCCATGGGCGAAGGTCAGGTGCTCGGCGGGCACGCCGTCGCGCTCGAACCAGGCGCGGGTCAGCTCCTCCAGGCCGGCCAGCCGGGGCTGGGCGCGGTGCGACCGCACTCCGGGGGAGAGCCGGGCGGTCGGCAGCCGGGCGGGCAGGAAGGCCGGATCGGGGTGGCCGCCCGCGAGATCGCGCACCCCGTCCGGGACCGGCGGCGGGCGGCGCGAGGCGACGGCGGGCGTCGGAGCGACCACCGTGCCACCTCGCCCCTGGGTCACGACGATCCCGCGCCGCCGCAGCTCCCTGTAGGCGGTCGCGACGGTGCCGGGGCTCACGCTCAGTCGCTCCGCCAGCCGGCGTACCGGAGGCAGCGCGGTACCGGGCGCCAACGCCCCCTCCACCACGCCCTGTTCGACGGACGCGGCAATCCCCTTGGCCGACGCACCGGTGATCTCATATTGTGTCGCCACAGAAGCAACTCTGTATCAATACAAAAGCGAATGTCAAGGGGGCCAGGGTGGGCAAGCCAACGCGCCGCACCGCGCTCAGCGACCGCATCCCCGGCGGCCGGGACGGCCGACGCATGCTGATCGTCACCTTCGTCGACCGGATCGGCTCCGGTCTGTGGGGCGCGACCGCGACGCTCTACTTCACCTTCGCCGCCGGTCTCAGCACCGCCGAAATCGGCGTGCTGCTCGCCGTATCCGGAGCGATCGGCATCGCGGGCCCGCCCCTCGGCGGCCTCCTCGCGGACCGCGTCCGGCTGCGCCCGCTCCTGATCACCGTCCAACTGGTGCGCGCCGCCGCCTCATTGGCCCTCCTCACCACCACCGACCTCCGGCTTCTGCTCGCCATCGCCTCGGTGGGCAGCCTCGGTGACCGCGCGGCCGCTGTCCTGACCAAGCTGTACGCGACCCGGGTCGCGGGCCCCGAGCGCGTCCGCTACCAGGCCATCAGCCGCACCGCGATGAACGTCGGCTGGGCGGTTGGCGGTCTCGCGGCGGCCGCGGCACTCACCGGCGGCACGGTCACCGTCTACCGCTGGCTGCTGACCGGCGACGCGCTCTCCTTCGTCGCCTCCGCGCTGTTCACCCTCGGCTGTGCCGAACCGCCCTCGGCCTCTCGTATCGCGGCCACATCCGCATCCGTGGAATCCGGCGACTCAGCCCCCGCGGGATCCGCACCCGCTCCCACGGAATGCGCACCCGCTCCCACGGGATCCGCACTCGCCGCCGCGGAATGCGCATCCGCCGCCGAGGAACCCGCGTCCGCCCCCGCGGAACCCGCACCCGCACCCCAGAAGACCACCGCCTCCAACCCCTGGCGCGACCGCCGCTATCTCGCCTACACCGCAACCGAGGCCGTCCTCTTCCTCGACGACTCGGTCTTCAAGGTCGGCCTGCCGCTGTGGGCCGTGACGGCCACCAGCACACCGCACCAACTCGTCCCCCTGCTGCTCGTCCTCAACAATCTGCTCGTGGTGCTCTTCCAGGTCCCGTTCGCCCGCTTCGGCGTCACCCCGCACACCGCCCGCACCTCGCTGTGGCCACTGGCCGGTGCCTTTCTCGTCGGCGGGGCCGCGCTGGCCGCCTCGACCGCCGGCGCGCCCTGGTTCGCGGCCGCCACGCTGGTGCTGGCCGCCACCGCCTTCACCGTGGCGGAGATGCTGCACGCCACGATCTCCTGGGAGCTGTCCGTGGTCCTCGCCCCGCCCACCGCACAGGGCGCCTACCTCGGCGTGCACGGCCTGGCCCAGGCCGTCCAGCGCAGCGCGGGACCCCTCGCGGTGACGGCGGCGATCGCGGCGGGCCCCCTCGGCTGGCTCGGCCTCGGCTCCGGGCTCGCCGCGATGTGCGGCGCCCAGCGCCACCTGGTACGGGACCGCGGTGACGGAGCGTTGTCAGTGGCCCCGGTTACGGTGAGTGAGCACTGAACATCCGCGCTGAGGGGGAGTCATGGCGCACACCGGACGCAGGAGCCACCGGAACCGCCCGGGCGGGCACAGGAAGCCGACGACACAGAAGCCGACGACACAGAAGCCGACGACGCGGCGGGGTACGAGGAGGCGGACCACCCGGCGCGCCCTCCGCAGAGAGGTGCCCAGCACCGTGGCCCTGCTCGCCGACGAGCGGGACTTCGCCGCCATGCGGCACTATGCGTCGTTCACCTTCGACGACCACGGAGCGTATCTACGGGAGATGGAGGGGCTGCTGAAGGCGCTCGCCGCCAAGGGCGTCCACACCACCGTCGCCCTCTTCGACCCCGTCGCCTACGAGGAGTTCTGCGCGGACACCCGGCTCGACCCGGACACCGCCACGAGCCGCACGCGCTATACGGCGGAGCTGGCCGTCGCGGGCGGCACCGTCACCTATCAGGGCCAGCCGATCGCCCGCCTGGTGCCACGGCTCATCGGCGTGGCCGAGGAGCAGGCCACCTGGGAGTACGCCACGGCGCTGCTCTCCCGCGCCGGCCACCGAGGGGAGTGCCGAGAAGACACCACCGCCCGCGCCGCCTTCGACCGCGCGGGGGCCGCGCTGCGCGCCGTCGTCGAGGCGGTCGGGCCGGGCGTCCACCATCTGGTCTGCAGCGTCCCGGCGGACGGCACTTCACTGGTCGCCGTGCTCCACGCCGACGCCAGGGAAGCGGGCCCGCCCAAGCTGGCCGAGCCCTCGGGGCTGGTCTTCCGCACCGTCCTGGCCTGCGGGTTCGCCCTGCGCAGCCCTGGCGGCCTGGTGCTGCGCACCATCGTGGCGGACTCCATGGAGACGGTCCGCGGCTGGGCGCTGCAGGACGGCTGGCTGCGCCCGCTGAGCGAGGCGGAGGTGTTCACCGCGTACTGCACCGACGCCGAGACCGGTGAACCCATCCCGCCGGAGCACGGCGTCGAATACCGGGCGGGTATCCCGCTCAGCCGCCCGGAATGACCGAAGGCGTCCCGCCACCCGGCGGGACGCCTTCATCGACATCTCACATCTCACATCTCACAGCTCACCGGCTCATTCGCCGGACAGCACCGCCTGCGCCGCCCGGCGGGCATCCTCCGCGGTGTCCGCCGCGCGCGCCGCGGAGGCGGCCCGCTCGCACTGGGCCAGTGTGTGCTTGGCCAGCGTCGCGCGGACATACGGAATGGAGGCCGCACCCATGGAAAGGCTGGTGACACCCAGACCGGCCAGCACACACGCGAGCAGCGGATCGGAGGCGGCCTCACCGCAGACACCACAGCTCTTGCCCTCGGCCTGCGCGGCCTCCGCCGACGCCGCCACCAGGTCGAGCAGCGCGGGCTGCCACGGGTCCTGCAGCCGCGAGACCGCACCGACCTGACGGTCGGCCGCGAAGGTGTACTGCGCCAGGTCGTTGGTGCCCAGCGAGAGGAACTCGACCTCCTGGAGGATCGAGCGCGCCCGCAGCGCGGCGGACGGAATCTCCACCATCGCGCCGAACTTGGCCCGCAGCCCCGCCTCGCGGCACGCGTCGGCGAACGCCTTGGCATCCAGCCGGTCGGCCACCATCGGGGCCATCACCTCGAGATAGACCGGCAGCCCCTCCGACGCCTTGGCCAGCGCCGTGAGCTGCGTCCGCAGCACCTCGGGGTGGTCCAGCAGAGTACGCAGACCGCGTACACCCAGCGCCGGGTTGGGCTCATCGGCCGGGGTGAGGAAGGCCAGCGGCTTGTCCGCGCCCGCGTCCAGGACCCGCACCACGACCCGGCCCTCGGGGAACGCCTCCAGCACCTGCCGGTACGCCGCGACCTGCTTCTCCTCCGACGGCGCCTGACTGCTGTCGTCGAGGAAGAGGAACTCGGTGCGGAACAGCCCCACACCCTCGGCGCCCGCCTCGACCGCGGCCGGCACATCGGCCGGTCCGCCGACGTTCGCCAGCAGCGGCACCTTGTGCCCGTCCGACGTCGCGCCCGGACCGGAGGAGGCGGCCAGCGCGGCCCGGCGCTCCTCGGCGGCCCGCGTCAGCTCGGCCCGCTTCTCCTCGCTCGGGGACACGAAGATCTCACCGGTGCTGCCGTCGACGGCGATCAGGGTTCCCTCGACCAGATCCCCGGCACCGGGCAGTGCGACCACGGCCGGCACCCCCAGGGCACGGGCGAGGATCGCGCTGTGGCTGGTCGGCCCGCCCTCCTCGGTCACGAACCCCAGCACCAGCGTCGGGTCGAGCAGCGCGGTGTCGGCGGGGGCGAGATCTCGCGCGATCAGCACATACGGCTCATCGCTGTCCGGCACACCCGGCATCGGCACACCCAGCAGCCGCGCCACGATCCGATTCCGCACATCGTCGAGGTCGGCCACCCGGCCCGCCAGATAGTCACCGGCCCCCGCCAGCAGCGCCCGATAGGCGGCGAAGGCGTCGTACACCGCGCGCTCGGCGGTGCTGCCCACGGCGATCCGCCGCTCGACATCGGCGATCAGCTCCGGGTCCTGCGCCATCATGGCCTGCGCCTCGAGCACGGCCTGAGCCTCGCCCCCGGCCAGATTGCCGCGCGCGACCAGGTCGGCCGCCACGGCCTCCACCGCCTGGCGCGCCCGACCCTGCTCACGCGGAGCCTCGTCGGCCGGAATCTGCTTGGCCGGCGGCTCCAGGACCGCCGTCCCCATATGGCGCACCTCGCCGATGGCCACCCCGTGGCTCACGCCGACGCCTCGCAGCGTTGTCTCCATGTCACCCGTCCCCGGTCGATACGGCGGAACCCCGCCATGGTGGATGTCGTACCCGCGGTGCGCCGCCCGGCCCGGTCCCCATCGGCCGCCGGGCGCACGCCCGGCTCACCAGTTGAAGAGTGTGTCGCCCGTCTTCACATCGACGTCTTCCTTGACGTCGGACAGGGCATCGGCCGTGGCCTCGAGCGCCACGATCGGGCAGATCGGCGACTTGCCCGCGGCCACGGCGGTGGCCGGGTCCCAGCGCACGATCGCGTCACCGCGCTTGACGGTGTCCCCCTTGTTGATGAGGACCTCGAAGCCCTCACCGTTCAGCTGCACGGTGTCGATGCCGAGGTGGGTGAGCACACCGTGCCCCTCCCCGTCCACGACGACGAACGCGTGAGGGTGCAGAGAGACGAGGATGCCGTCGACCGGGGCCACGGCCACGAAGGGCTCGAGGACTGGGTCGATCGCCGTGCCCGGACCGACCATGGCGCCGGAGAACACCGGATCGGGCACCGCTTCGAGTCCGATCACGCGGCCGGCGACCGGTGAGGTCACGCTGGTCATGGGAGCCTCCCGGGAGGTGAAGATTCATCACGCGCCGTCACCACCTGTCCCGGACAGCGCACTGCCCAGAAGAGTAAGTCATAGGAACTACGGATTCCGCACACGTGGCGCAGGCAGGAGGGGGTGCCCGGGCCAGGAATCGATTTGCCACGGCCGCGCGGGGCGCTGTACTGTCGTATCCCTGCCCACCGGATGAAGCACCGCGGACATCTGCGTGTACATCCAGGTTCAGGGCGGCGCCATCAGTAACTTGATCCAAATCTCGGATCCGCTTTCGCATGCCTTGCGAGAGGCACGGGTACGGAGAGCCGGAAATAGTCTGATAGCGTGT
>NZ_JAERRG010000200.1 GCF_016741935.1 Streptomyces endocoffeicus
GCAGCGGCGTGAGGAGTGATCAACCGCCATGGACATGAACCGTCTCACCGAGAAGTCCCAGGAAGCCCTCCAGAACGCCCAGACCACTGCGATGCGGTTCGGGCACACCGAAGTCGACGGCGAGCACCTGCTGTTCGCACTCCTCGACCAGCCGGAGGGTCTGATCCCGCGACTGGTCACCCAGGTGGGCGCCGACCCCGAGGCGATGCGCTCGATGCTGGAGGCCGAGCTGGCGCGCAAGCCCAAGGTCACCGGCCCCGGCGCCGCCCCCGGACAGGTCTTCATCACCCAGCGCCTGGCCCAGTTGTTGGACACTGCCGAGCGGGAGGCCATGCGCCTGAAGGACGAGTACGTCTCGGTGGAGCATCTGGTGCTCGCGCTCGCCGAGGAGGGGTCCGCCACCGCGGCGGGGCGGGTGCTCAAGGAGCACGGCGTCACCAAGGACGCGTTCTTGCACGCGCTCACGCAGGTGCGTGGCAGTCAGCGGGTTACCTCGGCCAATCCGGAGGTGGCGTATGAGGCGCTGGAGAAGTACGGGCGGGATCTGGTGCTGGAGGCCCGTTCGGGCAAGCTGGACCCGGTGATCGGGCGGGAT
>NZ_JAERRG010000201.1 GCF_016741935.1 Streptomyces endocoffeicus
GGTTGCGGGGCGGACTCGCGTCGGTGACGCGGGTGCGGGGGGCTGGGAAGTCGGCGTGGGTGTTCGCGGGTCAGGGTGCGCAGCGGTTGGGGATGGGGCGTGAGTTGCATGCGGCGTTCCCGGTGTTTGCGTCCGCGTTCGATGAGGTGTGTGCGGGGTTCGATGGTGTGTTGGACGGTTCGCTGCGTGAGGTCGTGTGGGGGGACGACAAGGGTCTGCTGGATCAGACGGTGTGGGCGCAGGCGGGACTGTTCGCGGTGGAGGTGGCGTTGTTCCGTCTGTTGGAGTCGTGGGGTGTGCGGCCGGATTATCTGGTTGGGCATTCGGTGGGGGAGATTGCGGCTGCGCATGTGGCGGGGGTGGTTTCGCTCGGCGACGCGTGCGTTCTCGTGGGTGCGCGTGGCCGGTTGATGCAGGCGCTTCCGTCCGGCGGGGCGATGCTGGCGGTCCAGGCGGCGGAGGGCGATGTTGTGTCGCTGTTGCCGGATGGTGTCGAGATCGCGGCGGTCAATGGTCCGGTGTCGGTGGTGGTTTCCGGTGCTGGGGAGGG
>NZ_JAERRG010000202.1 GCF_016741935.1 Streptomyces endocoffeicus
AGTTGCGGGGCGGACTCGCGTCGGTGACGCGGGTGCGGGGGGCTGGGAAGTCCGCGTGGGTGTTCGCGGGTCAGGGTGCGCAGCGTCTGGGGATGGGGCGTGAGTTGCATGCTGGGTTTCCGGTGTTCGCGGCGGCGTTCGATGAGGTGTGTGCGGGGTTCGAGGGTGTGCTGGACGGTTCGCTGCGTGAGGTCGTGTGGGGCGACGACAAGGACCTGCTCGACCAGACGATGTGGGCGCAGGCCGGTCTGTTCGCCGTCGAGGTGGCGCTGTTCCGTCTGTTGGAGTCGTGGGGCGTCCGCCCCGATCACTTGGTCGGTCACTCCATCGGAGAAATCGCGGCGGCTCACGTTGCCGGGATGGTTTCGCTCGCTGACGCGTGCGTTCTCGTGGGTGCGCGTGGCCGGTTGATGCAGGCGCTTCCGTCCGGCGGGGCGATGCTTGCCGTCCAGGCGGCGGAGGGCGATGTTGTGTCGTTGCTGCCGGATGGTGTGGAGGTTGCGGCGGTCAATGGTCCGGTGTCGGTGGTGGTTTCCGGTGCTGGGGAGGC
>NZ_JAERRG010000203.1 GCF_016741935.1 Streptomyces endocoffeicus
TTCGGGTGCGGTGTTGGTGACGGGTGGTACGGGTGCGTTGGGTGCGCTTGTGGCTCGGCATCTGGTGGTGGTTCATGGTGTGCGCAGTGTGGTTCTCGTCGGTCGCAGGGGCGTGGAGGCTGTGGGCGCGTCCGAGCTGCGGGAGGAGTTGGCGGGGTTGGGCGCTGAGGTGTCGGTTGTGGCGTGTGATGTGGCTGACCGGGATGCGCTGGCCGGGGTTCTGGCGGAGTTCCCGGTGCGGGGTGTGGTTCATGCGGCGGGTGTGCTGGATGACGGTGTGATCGGTTCGCTTACGCCGGAGCGGTTCGATGGGGTGTTCCGTTCGAAGGTGGATGGGGCGCTGAATTTGCATGAGTTGACCAGGGATATGGATCTGTCGGCGTTCGTGTTGTTCTCGGCGGGTGCGGGTGTTCTGGGTGCGCCGGGTCAGGGGAATTACGCTGCGGCGAACACTTTCCTGGATGCCCTTGCCGCGCACCGCCGTGCCAATGGGCTTCCCGCGCAGGCGCTCGCCTGGGGTCTGTGGGACACCGACTCCGGCATGGTCG
>NZ_JAERRG010000204.1 GCF_016741935.1 Streptomyces endocoffeicus
ATGGTCAGGCCGGCGCTGGTGAGCGCGGATCGGATCACCCGCTGCTGGGAGGGGCCGTTGGGGGCGGTCAGACCATTGGACGCACCGTCCTGATTGACCGCGGAGCTACGGACCACGGCCAGGATGTTGTGGCCCTTGGCCTGGGCGTCGGACAGCCGCTCGACCAGCAGCACACCGACACCCTCGGACCAACCGGTGCCATCAGCGCTGTCGGCGAACGCCTTGCACCGGCCGTCGGCGGCCAGGCCGCGCTGGCGGGAGAACTCCACGAAGATCTGCGGGTTGGCCATCACGGTCACCCCGCCGACCAGGGCCAGCGAGCACTCACCCTGCCGTAGAGCGAATCCCGCTTGGTGCAGGGCGACCAGCGATGAGGAACAGGCGGTGTCCACGGTCATGGCGGGGCCTTCGAGGCCGAAGAAGTACGACAGGCGGCCGGAGAGCACGCTGCCCGCGCCTGCGGTGGCGCCGAAGCCGCCGAGGTCGGCGCCGATGCCGTAG
>NZ_JAERRG010000205.1 GCF_016741935.1 Streptomyces endocoffeicus
CCCCATGCCAGGGAGAGTGCGGGCAAGCCGTCAGCGTGGCGGTGTTCGGCCAGGGCGTCCAGGAACGCGTTGGCCGCCGCGTAGTTGCCCTGGCCCGCGGCACCCATGACGCCGGCGGCGGAGGAGTACATGACGAACGCGGCCAGGTCGGCGTCGCGGGTGAGCTCGTGCAGATACCAGGCACCATCCGCCTTGGGCGTCAGGACGGTGTCGAGGCGCTGCGGGGTCAGTGATTCCACGACACCGTCGTCGAGGGCGCCGGCGGTGTGGATCACCGCGGTCAGATCGACGCCGTCCAGGACATGGGCGAGCGCGGCGCGGTCGGAGACATCGCAGGCCGCGACATCGACGTGGGCGCCCAGTTCGGTCAGCTCCTCGATCAGGATCGTGGAGGGGGCGGTGCGGGAGACCAGCAGCAGACGGCGCACGCCGCGTCCGGTGACGAGGTGCCGGGCGAGGATACCGGCCAGGGCGCCGGAGCCACCGGTGA
>NZ_JAERRG010000206.1 GCF_016741935.1 Streptomyces endocoffeicus
CCAGTCGCCGTCGCACTCGACGCGGCGCAGCAGCGGGGCGACCTCGACGGTGCCGGGCGGGTCGATGTGCAGGGCTCCGCCGTCCTGGGCGGTCAGCCGGGCGCGCAGCACGTCGTGGTGGTCCACGACGGCGGCCAGGGTGGCCATCAGTCCCGCTTCGTCGATACCGTCCGGCAGCTCCACCACCATGGACATCGCGAACCGGTCGCTGTCACCGCCCAACCCGCGGATGTAGCGCGCCACCGGCAGCAGCGGCAGCCGGCCGGTGCCGCCGCCTTCGAGTTCCTCCAGCCGGGGCGGGGCGCCGGCCTGGTCGCCGATGACGGCGGCCTCGGCGAGTTCGGCGACGGTGCGGCACTCGAAGATCTGCCGCGGGGTGACCTCCACGCCGTGGGCGCGGGCGCGGGAGACCACCTGGATGGAGCGGATGCTGTCGCCGCCGACGGCGAAGAAGTCGTCGTCGATGCCGACCCGGTC
>NZ_JAERRG010000207.1 GCF_016741935.1 Streptomyces endocoffeicus
CCACGTGCCGCCGACGAATCCGTCGACCAGGACCGTGCCGCGAACGATCCCGTTGACCGTCATCACCTGGCCCGGAGCCACCTCCCCGAGAATCCGGGACCGGTCGGCGTGCGACAGCACCAGGTTGTCGAAGTCGGCGACGAAACGCGCGGGCACCGGGGTATCCGGGTCGGGCAGGCCCGCGTCCGGCAGGTCATACAGCACCCGTCCCTGATCGTCCCGGTACGTCCGCAGTTCCAGGCCGGCCACGACCTGGCGCAGCCCCGTCAGCCCGGACCACTTCTGCAGGTCGGCGACGCCCGCCGGGCCAAAAGCGCCGAGATACCGCGTGACGACAGTCGCCGGGTCGGGGCTTTCGACCGCCCGCCCCAGCCACTCCTCCACGGTCGCGTACACCGGCTGCCCGCCCTCGCCCCATACCCCGCGCGGCGGCAGCTGCACGAGGGGTATCCAGTTGCGCAGTGCGTTCACCAGTGA
>NZ_JAERRG010000208.1 GCF_016741935.1 Streptomyces endocoffeicus
AACCACATCGCCACCTCCCGCACCCCCGACTTCGAAACCACCTTCCACACCACCACCCAAGGCCAAGGCATCCACGTCATCCTCAACTCCCTCACCGACGACCTCATCGACGCCTCCCTCCGCCTCCTCACCCCCAACGGCCGCTTCATCGAAATGGGCAAAACCGACCTCCGCAACACCGAGGACCTGCCCGAGGGAATCAGCTACCAGGCGTTCGATCTGGCTCTGGATGCCGGCGCTGACAGGATCGCGAGCATGCTGGCGGAGTTGGTGGAGCTGTTCGGCAGCGGGGCGCTGCGCATGCCGCCGGTGCGGTGCTGGGACGTGCGGGAGTCGGTGGACGCGTTCCGCTTCATGGCCCAGGCCCGCCACATCGGCAAGGTCGTCCTCACCATCCCGCACACCCCCGACGGAACCATCCTCATCACCGGCGGCACCGGCAGCCTCGGCTCCCTCATCGCCCACCACCTCA
>NZ_JAERRG010000209.1 GCF_016741935.1 Streptomyces endocoffeicus
GGATGACCAGGTGAAGGTGCGTGGCTTCCGTGTCGAGCCCGGTGAGATTGAGACCGTCCTCGCCACCCACCAGGGCGTTGGTCAGGTGGCGGTGATCGTTCGGGAGGACCGTGCCGGGGACAAGCGGTTGGTCGCTTATGTCGTTCCGGTCGGTGTGGTGGATGTGCCCCAATTGCGGACGTTCCTCGCTGGCCGGCTGCCCGACTACATGGTTCCGGCGGCGTTCGTGACGCTTGACGCGCTGCCTATCACGGTGAACGGCAAGCTGGACCGGGCCGCACTCCCCGCTCCCGACTTCACTGGCGCGGCGACGGCGGGACGTGGTCCGGGGACGCCGACGGAGGAGCGTCTCTGTGCGCTGTTCGCTGAGGTGCTGGGCCTGGAGGAGGTGGGTGTCGAGGCGTCGTTCTTCGAGCTCGGTGGCGACTCGATCCTGGTGATGAAGCTGATCGCCCAGATCCGCGCCG
>NZ_JAERRG010000021.1 GCF_016741935.1 Streptomyces endocoffeicus
GCCGCGGTGGTACGGGGCCGCTGTCTCCCCTGCGGGCGAACGGTGGCCGGGGCCGCCCGGGCCATACGGTGGCGCGGCCGAGCCGCCCGGCGGGGGAGTGGCCCACCGGCTGCATCAACGGTCAAGGGGCCCACCGGCTACCCTGATCTCCCACTACGCCCCATAGAGCACGCGTCCTGCGAGAGAATGACCCGAGCGACGGCGCCTCGACCGGGGGCCGCCGACCGTCGCACCCGATGCGGGAAAGGGAACTCGGAGATGAGCGCACAGCCCGAACACCCCACCGACCGCAGGATCCCGGCAATCCCGAACACGATCAACGGCATCGGCGACGCGCTGACCGGAGCGAACCGGGCCCAGTTCTACGCCGAGGTGCTGGCCGCCGAGGAGGAGACCGTTCCGGGCGTCATGCGCAAGTGGTGGAAGGCGGCCATGCTCGACCGCGCCCCCGGCGCCGCGGAGAGCCGCTCCAACGCCGCAGCCGGCACCCGCCTGGTCTCCGTGGACGACCTCGCCGACCGGCTGGAGGGAATCACCCGATGAACCCCCGGCCGCGCGGCGGCTGGAGGGCGTGGACCGAGGAGATCCCCGCCCAGACGCTGCTCGACATGCCACCGGACCTCTCCAAGAAGGTCGTGAACTTCCTGAGCGCGCTCGCTCTCGAGGTCGGCGGCGCGATCGACCGCGACCGACAGCCCCCCGGCGATCCCATGGACGACCTGGGTGCCCGGTACAGCCTGCAGATCGGCGGCGAGCCGGTCGTCTTCGAATACGTCGTCCTCCCCGAACTCCGGGAGATCCGCGTCCCCGTATTGGTCTGGTTCCGCTGACCTTCCGCAGTGGGTCCGGGGCTGACGCGGGCCGTCCCCCCCGGTCTACTTCGATTCCACTCGTCCGAGCGGGCTGGGGTCGGCCGCCAGCGCGTCGCACGCCGTCTGCCACGCGGAATCCCCGGGGTTGAGCTGTGTGCGGAGGTAGGCCGTGGTGAGCCGCTGGACCGCGGACACGCGCTCGGGGCTTTCGTCGGTGGTCTCGGCGACGTCGTAGCCGGAGACCCCGCCGAGCCCGTGCTCCGCGTCGAACAGCGTGAGCAGGGACTTGGGGCCGGGGGAGAGGAGGTACGGATCGGTGTGCCACTCCGGGCCCCGGACCGTCAGGTGGGCAGACGCGTCCTTGTCCCCGGCGACCACGAGCGCGGGCGCGGTCATCTTGGCGAAGTCCGTGGTCAGGAAGAAGGGAAAGTTCTCGGCCGTGGACTCGGTGAGGGCGTCGCCGCCCCTGCCGGGCACGGCGAGCAGCACACCCGCCGTGATCCGGGGCTCGGCCAGGTTCACTTCCGTTCCGTCGTCCGGATCGGTGAGCCGGGCGCCCAGCAGCAGGCTCGCGGTGTGCCCGCCCATCGAGTGCCCGGCCACGGCCACCTTGCTCCGGTCGACGCGCCCGAGGAGCTGCGGAACGGCGGCCTCGATCACATCGAGCTGGTCGAGGACGCGCATCATGTCCTCGGCCCGCGATCGCCAGAACAGCGGCGCGCCAGGGGTGTTGGGGTCCAGGGTCAGCGTCCGCGAGCTCAGATGGGTGGGCTGGATCACGACAAAGCCGTGTGCGGCCCAGAAGTTGGCGAGCGGGGCGTATCCGTTCAGTGAGGAGAGGTGGTTCGAGTAGCCCTGGCCGTGCGAGAGGAGGATGACCGGCAGGCCGCTCCCGGTCACGGGCGCGGAGACGCGCACTTCCAGGTCCACGGCCCGGCCGGGCGCCGGCAGCGCCACCGGGCTGACCGAGAGGACGGGAGCGGTCGAGCCGAAGGTGTGGGCCGCGTATGTCGATTCACTCATGAGGTGCGTATGTCCCTTCAATGGCCTCTGCCGCCGGTCTTGTCCGGCGGGGGCGGGTGAGGCGATCAGGAGCGTCCGGCTTCGGACGGCGCCGAAAACGGATCGTCGTTCCGATTAATGTACGGAGCGGCGTTCCGTTTTGTCAAAGCGGTTGACCGTGAAGCGGCTCAGACGGCCATCCACGTGGACGCGCGGCTCGACCGCTTCTCGCGCCCCGGTGCCCTGACCGGGGTGTTCCAGGGTCCACTGCTCAGGGTGCGCGTCCTCATCGCGTCACCCGGCGGTTTCCCACGCTCGCGAACAGGGCCCAGCCGTCCAGCTCCCGCCTCGTGGGATCGTCGGGGCACCGTCCTGCCGGGGCCGCTCCGGAACGCGATGCGCAGTTCACCCTCGCCCGGAACAGCCGGAGGACGAGGGTTTCGCAGCACTCCGTGTGCCGTCCGTCGTCCAGTGTGCGGTGGGTGTGGCGCAGGGACCACAGAAAGGTGTCCCCGCCGACGACCAGCCGTCGGGCCTTCCTGTCGTCGCGCGCCATCCGCAGATGCTAGCCGCAGGGTCCCGTGGGCAGCAGCGCATTTCCTCGGGGAGCCGGGGGAGCGGGGGAGCGGGGGCGTATCGCTCCGGAGAGCATGTGCGCGGCGTCCGGGGGCAGGCCGCTCGGCCTGCCCCCGGACGCAATCACCCTCAGCCCCGCCGCGCCGTCACGCAGCGGGCGTGGGCCGCCAGGAGGGCCGGCATGGCGAGTCGCGGGCCGTCCGGGTCCTTGGCCGCGTCGTCCCAGCGGCGCAGCGCGACCGCGTCCGTGGCCAGCGGATGGGCCGCGAACTCCGCCACCTCGCGCTCGTCCATCGGGCCGCCCTGGACCTTCAGGGACGCGACCGACGCCGGGCTGAGCAGGGCGTGGTACGCCGCGTCGGTCGCCACCAGATAGCGCTTGGCCGGTACGTGCTGCGCGATGACCCACGCCGCCCGTTCGCCCACCCGGCGGCGGGCGAACTCGGCGCCCGCCACCTCGTGCGGCAGACCCGGGTGTTCGGCCCGGACCGGGCGGGCCCGGCCGATGTCGTGCAGCGCGGCGGCCACCACCAGTTCGTCGTCCGCGCCCGCGTCCATCGCCAGCCACGCCGTCTGGAGCGCGTGTGTCCGCTGGTCGACGGCCTCCCCGCCGTACGGCAGGCCCGCGAGGCCGTCGACGAGCGCGGTCAGTTCCTCGCTCGTCAGCGGGTCGAGGGGGATACGGGTGGTCATCGGTCCTCCGTTCCGCGGATGGTCTCCGCCAGTTCCTCCGCGAGCCGCGGCGTGGCCGCGACCACACCCGACCAGCGGCGAGTGAGATCGGGGTCGATCTCCAGCGGACGGCCGTGCACATCGATCACCGCGCCGCCCGCCGCGGGGACGGTCACCATCGCGGCCGCCAGGTCCACGATCCGGTGGGTGTCGGAGCCGGCGTCCGCGAACGCGTCCGTCGACCCCTCGGCCACCAGCACCGCTTCCAGGCAACTCGTGGACAGGATGCGGATCCTGGCCGCCCGCGTCGCCACCCGCCACCATGCGTCGGCGATGTGCGGCTGCGGCCGCAGCAGACTCACCGCGGCGCCGTCCAGCTCCGTACGGCCGTTCGTGCGGTACGGCGACGGCTGACCCGCCACCGTGTGCCAGCAGCGCCCGGTGTCCAGCCAGGACGTCAGCGCCTCGGTCGGCACACCGTCCACCGCGATGACACCCGCGAACGCGGACAGCGGGACCCCCGAGGCGGCGTTCGCCGTGCCGTCCACCGGGTCGGTGACCAGGGTGACGGCGGACCCGTTGTCGATGCTGCCCAGTTCCTCGCTGAGCAGATTGATCCGGTGGGCGTTCACGACCTCCGCGATCGCGGTGTCCACCAGGATGTCCAGCCGCATGGTGGGCGTACCGTCCGCGCCGACCTGCACCTTCTCGGCCAGCTGGGCCCGGTCGTACGCCTCGCGCGCGGCGCGGAACGCGTCCGTGGCGGCGCGGGTCGCCGCGGCCAGCACCGGGTGGACACCGGTCGGCAGGTGCGGTTCCGGCACCGGCCAGGGGATCCGGCCGCTCATGCCGCGTCACCTCCCGAGCGCGTTCCCGAGCCCGATGCCGAGTCGGCGTCCGACTCCGCGCGCAGGACAGCCGCCACGACGGGCCAGGGGCGGCCCGGTTCGGCCAGCACCAAGTCGGCCCGCAGCCCCGCCTCGAGACGGCCGCGGTCCGGGAGACCGGCGACGTCCGCCGCGCCGCCGGTGACCAGGCCGACCGCCGCGGGCAGCGGCGCCAGCCCGTCCTCGGCGAGCAGCAGCGCCGCCGAGAGCAGCCCCGACGGCAGGTAGTCGGAGGCGAGCGCGGTGACCAGGCCGCGCCCGACCAGCTCGCGGCCGGAGGCGTTGCCGTTGTGCGAGTGGCCGCGCAGCACGTTGGGCGCGCCCATCACCGTCGGCATGCCGTGCTCGTACGCCGCCTCCGCGGCGGCCACCGTGGTGGGGAACTCCGCCACCGTGCCACCCCGCATCCGCAGTTCCTCGATCTCCTTCGCCGAGCTGGGGTCGTGGCCGAGCAGCCGGATGCGGCCCGCGCGGGCCTGCTCGCCGAGCCAGTCCAGCGCCTCCTCGCGGACGTCGAGCCGGCCGTCCCGGTCCTCGATCAGCCGGTCCACGTAGCCGCGGGCCTCGTCCTCGGTGACCCCGCGGGTGCCGACGAGATACCGCTCGTAGTAGCCGCGGTCCGCGTACTGCCCCTGGCCTGGGGTGTGATCCTCGTGCGACACCAGGACCGGCCCGCGGGCGGCGCCACCGATGTCCTCCAGCCGCTGCCGCAGCCCGGCCAGGCCCTCCGGGCAGCGGACGTCCAGCCGGTGCAGGATCCGGTGGTCCACCAGGCCGTCGCCGCCGCGGCTCTCCACGGCCGCGCAGATCCGCCGCGCGTTCTCCAGGGTGCGGCGCATGCCGCGCCCGCCGCTCTCCTCGAACGCCGCGCCGTGGTACGCCGTGGTGACACCGGCCGCGCGCAGCTTGCCCTCGAAGGACAACAGCGCGAATTCCAGGGGCAGTTCGGCCCCGGGGCGCGGCAGCATCTCCTTCTCCAGACCGTCGCTGTGCACATCCACCAGACCGGGCAGACACAGCATCCCCTGGCCGTCGACGTCGGCCGCCACACCGGCCGGGTGCGGTGCGACCTCCGCGATCCTGCCGTCCCGGACCGCGACCAGCGCGTCGTCCAGCACCCGGTCCGGCAGCACCGCCCGCACGTGCCCCAGCACGTAGTCCCGGGGCGGGCCGCCCAGCGTCCAGCCCTGGGCCGGCGCCTCGGCCGGCCCCCTGCTCACCAGGCCCGTGCTCATGCCGCTGCCTCCAACATCTGTTCCGGCGCGCCCTGCCGGGCGATCCGGCCGTCGCCGACGAACACCACCCGGGACGCCAGCCGCCGGATGGCGTCCATGTCGTGGAAGACGGCGAGGACGGCGACACCCTGCCCCGCCAGTGAGTCGACCAGCTCCAGCGCGGCCTCCCGGTTGGCCGGGTCCAGCGCGGAGACCGGCTCGTCGAGCAGCAGCAGCCGGGGCGGCTGCACCGTGCCCGCGGCGAGGTTCACCCGCTGGCGCTCACCGCCGGAGAGGACACCGCAGTCCACGTCCCACAGCGTCTCGTCGAGGTTCAGCCGGCGCAGCGCGGCCGCGGCGGCCTCCCGCGCCTCGCCCCGGTCGAGCCCGCGCCGCCGGGCGGTCGCGGCGACCACCTCCAGCGGGCCGGTGCGCGGCGGGGCGGCCAGGAACTGCGATACGTAGCCGAACTCACGGCCGCGCAGCCGGGCCATCCGCCGGTCGGGCAGCGCGGTCAGCTCGACCGTCCCGGCCGCCGTGCGCAGCCTTACGGAGCCGGAGTCGGGCAGGTAGGTGCGGTACACACAGCGCAGCAGCGAGGACTTGCCCGCACCGCTGGGGCCCGCGAGGGCGACGTGCTCGCCGGTGTGCACATCGAGGTCGACACCGCGCAGCGACGGGACGGTCCGCCCGTCGATGCTGTGCAGGGTGAAGGACTTGTACAGGGCGCGGACGGTGAGGACCGGGTCCTCCGCGCGATCGGTGGGGGTGGTGTTCACCGGGCTCACCTCCGGGCGGCGGCGACGAGCCGCTGGGTGTAGGGGTGGTGGGGGTCGTGGAAGAGCTGGTCGGTCAGGCCGCGTTCGACGACCCGGCCCGTCTGCATGACCAGCGTGCGGTCGGTCAGCGCCTCGATCACGGAGAAGTCGTGGCTGACGACCACGGCGGCGACGTCCCGCTCGGAGAGCAGGCTCCGCAGCAGATCGAGCACACCGGCGGCCACGGAGGCGTCCAGACCGGTGGTGGGCTCGTCGAGCAGCAGCACCGGCGGCTCGGTGGCCAGGGCCTTGGCGATCTGCACCCGCTGCCGCATACCGCCGGAGAAGGTGTGCACCGGGTCGTCCATGCGGGACAGCGGCACCTCGACCCGGTCCAGCAGCTCCGCCGCGCGGCGCCGGATGGCGTGATAGCCGCGCCAGCCCGCCGCGGTCAGCCGCTCGGCGATGTTGCCACCGGCGGAGACCCGCAGGTCGAGTCCGGCGGCCGGGTCCTGGTAGACCACGGCCATCGAGTCGATCCGCAGCCGCCGCCGTACGGCCGCGGGCAGCGCGAGCACTTCGGACGCGCCGCCGTCCACCGAGGCGAGGTGGACCTGTCCGGCCGTGGCGGGCTCGTCGCCGATGACGCAGCGCAGCACGGTGGACTTGCCGGAGCCCGACTCGCCGATGAGGCCCAGGGCCTCGCCCGGCGCCACGTCGAAGGAGACGTCCCAGGCGGCCACCACCGCACCGGTCGACGGGCTGATCGCGGTGGAGTGCTCGGGACCCGTGCCGGGCACGGCCGACGCGCCGCCCGCGCCGTGCACCTTGCCGATGCCGTCGACGCGCAGGGCCCACTCGGGGCCATCGGCCCGGGTCCCACGGGCGGGCGCGGGCGTGTCGTCCGCCGCGGCGGTACGGGCCGCGGGCGTGTCGTCCGCCGCGGCGGTACCGGCCGTGGGCGTGTCGCGGCGTCCCGCGCGGGCCCGTGGATCGGGGAGCAGGGCCAGCGGCGCGCGCTCCCGGTGGGCGGCGGTGTCGGCGTCCCCCGCCTGGACCCGGGCGCACCACTCGGTGTCGCTGCAGGCGAAGGCGCCCTCGGTGCCCGAGTTGACGAGGTAGACGTCGCCGCTGCCGCAGAACTTGCAGCGCCCGCCCGGCTCGTGCTCGACCTCGAACGGCACATCGTCGAAGGTGAGGGGCCGGACCTCGGTGTGCGGGGGCACCGCATAGATGCGCTTCTCGCGGCCCGCGCCGAAGAGGTTGAGGTGCGCGGCCTCGTCCAGCCGGGGCACGTCCCAGCGCGGAATGGGGCTGGTCGCCATCACATAGCGGCCGCCGACCAGCACCGGATAGCCGGTGCTCGCGGTGATCATGCCGTTGCGGACGATGTCCTCGTACAGGCTGACCCACATCGCGGAGTAGTCGCCCTCGGCGTGCATCCGCGCGCACTCGGCCACCGACTTCTGCACACCGCGCAGCGGCTCGGGCACCGGCACCTGGTACACCAGCACATGGCCGGCGCCCAGGGCCTCCTCGGGGATGCGGTGGCGGGTCTGCACGACCGTGGCCTCCCGCGTGTCGGCTGACTCGTCGCACCCGGTGGTCTGCGCGATCATCCGGCGCAGATTGGTGGCGTTGACCCCGGCGTCGTCGCCCTGGTCGATCACCTTCACCGTGTCGTCGGCGCCGATCACCCCCAGGGTGACCTGGAGCCCGCCCGAACCCCAGCCGCGCGCCACCGGCATCTCCCGGGAGCCGAACGGGACCTGGTAGCCGGGTACGCAGACCGCGGCCAGCGCGGACCGGCGGATCTCCCGCTTGGCGTCCTCGTCGAGGATCCCGGCGGGTGGCCTGCCCGCGTCCGCCTCGGCGACGAGCGCGCCGATCCCGGTCGCCCGCGGTGTGTCGTACGCCGTGCTCATCGGCATTCCTTTCCGGCGGGCTCGGCGGCCCGTGCGGGCGGTTCCTCTCCCGCCTCGGCGGCGGCCCGCATGGCTTGCTTGCGCTCGGCCATCGAGCGGAAGGTGACGTAGTGGGGGAGCTTCAGGTGTTCCAGGAAGCCACCCGAGTCGAGGCCGTCGAGGGTGAGCAGCAGCAGCTGCTCCAGCGGCCCGCTGCGGCCGAACCGGCGGTTGGCGATGTCCAGGTTGGCCATGGCGATCGCCTTGCGCTCGTTGTGTCCGAAGCACAGGCCGTAGCCGATGTCGAAGCGCGTACGGTCCTCCTCCGCGCCGTCCAGGTCCTCGATGGCCTCGGCCTCGGTGACCCGGAACTCGCCGACGGTGACGGGGTTTCCGGTGTGCGGGTGGCGGACGCGCAGCGGCAGCCGGCCGTGGCGCAGGTCGCCCAGGGTGATCTCGTGTACGTCGCCGTCCGGCCCGAGGATCGAGCGGTACCACAGCGCCACCAGCGCACCGGACTCGGAGCGGGCCATGGCGGCCAGGACGGCCGACCGGTCGGCGGGCGGCCGGGCGGGCTTGCGGGTGATGTCGTGCGGCTCCGGATCGTCGGCGGTCCGTCCGTCGGCGACCAGGTCCATCTTGCGGAGCAGGTCGAGGAACCGGCGGGGACTGCGCTGGTCCTCGGTGCGGACTGTGCCGTTCGCGGTGTCCGTGGCCCGGGGCGACGGCTCGGGCGGGCCGTCGGGCCGCTCCAGCAGCCGGCCGGTGTAGTCGGAGGTGCGGCCGAGCAGCTGCGGGCCGTCGGGCTCGCGGAACGCCGGGACGATGCGGCGCAGCACGGTCATCTCGTCCGGGTCGACGGGTTCGCTGACCGCCAGCCGCGGCAGGGTGGACCGCTGCGCGCGCAGCAGGTGCGACGCCTCCAGGGTGTCCCCCTCGGCCTGCCGGAAGGCGTCGGCCGCGGTGGGCTCGTCGTACAGACCGGCCTCGCCCATCACCCGGTCGACGGCCAGCCGGAAACGGGCCGTGATCTGCTCGGTGGACGCCCAGGTCGCGGGCGCGTGGTCGCGCTTGCGGCGGACCAGGTCCTCGGCGGCGAGGATGGCCTCGAGTCCGCCACGTGCTCCCGAGTACCCCATCAGTCCTCCTCCTCGGCCACGGCATCGGTCGCGGCATCGGTCGCGGCACCGGCCATGGCATCGGTCGTGGCATCGGTCGCGTCGTCCACGGCACCGGCCAGGATCGCGGCGTCGGCCAGGATCGCGGCATTGGCCACGATCGTGACGGTCGTGCTGCGCGGCAGGCCCATGACGCGGCCGTCGGGCGTGGCCAGCAGCAGATCGACCCCCGCCGGGAAACCGCCGACGGCCTCGGCGCGCGCCGCCACGAACCCGTCCGGCACGCCCCGCGGGGCGATGTCCCGTTCACCCGGTACGCCGGGCCCGGACAGCCGCCAGGCCGACGCACCGCCCTCCAGCGCGGCCACCGGCAGACACAGCACGGCGCCGTCCTCCGGCGCCTCGGCGGTGCCCCGCGCCAGCCGCGGGATCTCCTCCGCCGCGACGGGCCGTACGGCGGCGGCGAGCCGGGCCTTCTCCAGCGGCACCGCGGGCGCGTTGGTGGCCACGCTCACCACGTCCGACCAGCGCCGCGAGCCGTCCTCCTCCAGGATGTGGACACCGGTGCCGAGGTCCGCGAGCGCGAGGACCGGCAGCAGCGCGGACGGCACCACGCCGAGGGCGTCCGAGGGGAACCGGGTCACCGTGCCCGGCCGCGCCAGGGCATCCAGCACGGCGCGGAAGACGCCCTGTGCCTGGGCGGGGCGCAGCTTGGCCGCGGTCACCAGCTCCGCGGTCCCCGCGGCGTCCGCGGCGGGTGGGGGAACCATCTCCAGGGCGGTCACGTCAGCTCCTCGAATTCGACGACGGTCGGGGCGAGCTCCGCCCACTCCTGGTCCTCCCGCCGCTCCCGGCGTGTCGCGATCCGTTCGCACAGCGCGTCGATCTCGGCGGTCCGGGGGCGGCCGGACTGCGCCTCGGCGTCGAGCACCGCGGCGGCCAGCGCGGCGGCGCGGTCGTCCCCGAGGCGCATGGCCCAGCCGCGGTGGCCGGCGAGCTCCACCTCGGCCCGGCAGGCCAGGACGTCACCGAGCAGGAAGCGCTGCTCCAGGACCGGCTCGCGGACCTGCGCGGTCACACAACCGACCTCGGGCCCCACCAGCACCCGTACCCGCGCGCCGTCGGCGATGCAGGCATCGGCCAGTTCGATCAGTTCGGCCCTCTCGGCCTCGGCCAGCAGGGCACAGCGATGCTCCCTGCTCATGACGTATGTCACCACTTCTCCTGGTTCATTGCGGTGTGACAACTCTGTGCGGTGTGACGGCCACGTCGGCGACGGCCCCGCGGTCGTCGAGCTCGACCACGACACGGACGGCGTCGGCGCGGGTCCAGGTACGGCTGCACATCAGGACGTCGCCGATCGCCTCGTCCCGGCTGACGCTCTCCACCAGCCAGGCGGGCTGGCTGCTCTCCATGCGCAGGACGCGCAGGACCTCCGCCGGTGGGACGTCGATGCTGACCCGGCACCAGGCCCGCGTCGGCCGCACCCGCACCGTCTGGCGGAGCACCTGGTCGACGGAGTCGACGGCGTGCAGGGCCAGGTCCAGATGGGGCACCTCGTCCACCGGGATCCACTCATGGACCCAGGAGGCGAGGAGGTCGTCGATGTAGAACTCGCGCACCACCTCGTGCACCCGCGAGCCGGCCGGCCGCTCGAACCTGTCCGCCAGGGCGGCGGGCAGGGGGATCGTGCGCACCGACTTGACCAGGGCCCGGGGTGTGGCGCCCGCCGCGGCGATCGTGGCGGACCACGACGGCGGGACGCTGCGCGAGATGACGTAGTCGATCCGCCGGTTGACGAAGGTGCCCGACCCCTGGGTCCGGCGGACGACGAACCGGCGCTCCAATTCCTGAACGGCCGCCCGTGCGGCGGCCCGACCCACGCCGAACCGCCGGGCGATCTCGGCCTCGCTGGCCACCCGTGTGCCATGGGCGCACTCGGCCAGCTCGGCGGACAACCGCTCCGCGATCTCCAGATACCTGGTCGCACTCACATCGGGAACTGTGATCGGCCCACTCGTCCGGACAACCTGCCGACGGCCAACGAGTCCGAACCGGGAACGTGAACAACCGGGACAGTTGTTTCGCGATGCGAGCGGGCCGTACCGGCGCCCGCCCCTGCCGCCCCTGCCGCCGGTCGAGGCGGGCGCGGCGGGTCGTACGCTCGAGCCGACGGAGAATGTGTGGTCAGCCGGGTGAGAGCGGTCGGAGGAGCGATGTCAGGCGCATGTTGTGCCCCCACGTCCGGGGGCGGCGAGGAGATTCCCGAAGCGTCCGCCGTGCGGGTCCGGGCCCCGGAGCGGGACCGGGCGCAGGGGCTGCGCGCCATGCTGCGCATCCCCGGAGGGGCGTTTCGGATGGGGGGTGACGACGCCGACGCGTTTCCCGAGGACGGTGAGGGCCCGGTCCGGGAGGTGCGGCTGTCACCGTTCCTCATCGACGCGACCGCCGTCACCAACAGGCAGTTCGCGACGTTCACACGCAGCAGCGGCTACCGGACCGACGCCGAGCGCTACGGCTGGTCCTTCGTGTTCTACGCACTCGTCCACCCCGACGCCCGGCGGATGGTGCGCGACGGCACGGTGGCGGAGGCGCCCTGGTGGCTCGCGGTCGACGGGGCGTGCTGGCGGGCTCCCTACGGGCCGGGGTCGTCATGGACCGAGCTGTCGAACCACCCCGTCGTCCACGTCTCCTGGCGCGACGCTTCCGCCTACGCGGCGTGGGCGGGCAAGCGGCTGCCCACGGAGGCGGAGTGGGAGATGGCGGCGCGTGGCGGTCTGGAGCGCTCCCGTTACCCCTGGGGGGATGAGCTCCTGCCTCGGGGACAGCACCGCTGCAACATTTGGCAGGGGCAGTTCCCGCAGGTCAACACCGGTGAGGACGGGCATCTGGGAACCGCGCCGGTCAAGTCCTACCGAGCCAACAACTTCGGCCTGTACAACACGTCGGGCAATGTGTGGGAATGGTGCTCCGACTGGTGGAGCACCACATGGCAGGTGGCCGACCGCCCGGAGACCCGCCGGGACCCGGCCGGACCTCCCACCGGGGAGGCGAAGGTGATCCGCGGCGGCTCCTACCTGTGCCACGCGTCGTACTGCAACCGCTACCGCGTCGCCGCGCGCACATCCAACACACCGGACAGCAGCACCGGGCACATGGGGTTCCGCTGCGCCGCGGATCCGCCCCCGGCCCGCTGACGGCACCTTGGTTGACACCGCTACGGGAGCAGGTGAAACTTACACGGCATACTGGTAAGACCAGTTAACTGGAGCGTCCGCGGATCGAAATGTCCACGCCAAGGAGCGTCCTGGATGACCAACGCCTCTCCTCATTCGCCGTCCACGCACGGTGCTTTCCAAGGCAAGATCGGCACCACCTACGAGGAGTCGACTCCCTGGTGGCCCGAGCAGCAGACGCTTCCCGAGGACACGCCGAACGTCGTGGTCATCGTGCTCGACGATGTCGGCTTCTCCGATCTCGGCTGCTTCGGCTCGGACATCGACACCCCCGCCATGGACGCCCTCGCCACCGGCGGCCTGCGCTACGCGAACTTCCACACCACCACGCTGTGTTCGCCGACCCGTGCCTCCCTGCTGACCGGCCGGAACCACCACTCCGTCGGCATGCGGATGCTGTCCAACTTCGACACCGGCTTCCCCAGCGGCCGGGGACGGATCACCACGGCCGCCGCGACGCTGCCCGAGGTGCTGCGCGACAACGGCTTCAACACCATGGCCGTCGGCAAGTGGCATCTGGCGCCGATGGAGCAGACCACCCCGTCCGGCCCGTACACCCAGTGGCCGCTGTCGCGCGGGTTCGAGCGCTACTACGGATTCCTGGAAGCGGAGACGGACAGCTTCCATCCGGAGCTGTTCTACGACAACCACGCGGTGGATCCGCCGAAGACCCCGGAAGAGGGCTATCACCTCAGTGAGGACCTGGTCGACCGGTCGATCGAATTCGTCCGCGACCAGACGTCGGTCACTCCCGAGAAGCCCTTCTTCCTGTATCTGGCGTTCGGCGCGGCACACGCCCCGCACCAGGCTCCCCAGGAATACCTGGACAAGTACCGGGGCCGGTTCGACCACGGCTGGGACGCCGAGCGCGCCACCCGGCACGCCCGCCAGATCGAACGGGGCATCCTGCCGCCCGGCACCGAACTGGCGCCGCGCAACCCCGGGGTCGTGCCCTTCGACGAGCTGTCGGACGACGAGAGGAAGCTGTCCGTACGCCTCCAGGAGGCGTACGCGGCGATGCTCGACCACACCGACCACCACATCGGCCGGCTCATGGAGTTCCTGGAGCGGATAGGCCAGATGGAGAACACCATCACCATCCTGCTCTCGGACAACGGGGCCAGCCAGGAAGGCGGGCAGAAGGGTTCGCTCAACCCCACCGCGTTCCAGAACGGCATCGCCGAGGACCTCGGGGAGATGGTCGCGCGGATCGATGACATCGGCACCACACGCGCTCACGGCAACTACCCCTGGGGCTGGGCACAGGCGGGCAACACCCCGTTCAAGCGCTACAAGCAGAACACCCACGAAGGCGGCGTCCGCTGTCCGCTCATCGTGCGGTGGCCCCGGGGGCTGCCGCGCACCGGCGAGGTCAGGCAGCAGTTCCACCATGTCAACGACATCATGCCGACCCTCTTCGACGTGCTCGGTGTGCGGGCGCCCGAGGTCTACAACGGCATCCCGCAGCTGCCGGTCCACGGTGTGAGCATGGCCTACACCTTCGGCTCGCCGGCCGCGCCGACGCGCAAGGAGGCCCAGTACTTCGAGATGTTCGGGCACCGCGCGATCTGGCACGACGGCTGGAAGGCCGTCGCCTTCCACCAGCGCGGCACGTCGTTCGACGACGACCAGTGGGAGCTGTACCACCACGACACCGACTTCTCGGAGTGCGACGACCTGGCGCGGGAACGGCCCGAGCAGCTGCAGAAGATGATCGCCCGCTTCTGGGTGGAGGCGGGGAAGTACGATGTGCTGCCGCTGGACGACAACGGGTTCGCCTACCGGGCGAAGATTCCGCGTCCCGGCTCGCCGCGCAGGCGCACCACCTTCACCTACTACCCCGGCATGGCCCATCTGCCCATCGCCGCGGTGCCACCGGTGATGAACCGCGCGCACCGCATCACCGCGTACGTCGACCGGGCCGCCGCGTCGGACGAGGGTGTCCTGGTGTCCCTGGGCAACATCAGCAGCGGTTACGTCCTGTACGTCAAGGACAACCGGCTGGTCTACGAGTACAACTTCCTCGGCACCCGGTACACGGTGACCTCGGAGGAGGAACTCCCCACCGGCCCGGCCGAGTTGAGCTTCGAATTCGTCAAGACCGCCGACATGCGGGGCACCGGACACCTGTACGTCTCGGGAAGGCCGGTCGGCACCGAGGCCATTCCGCGGGTCCTCCCGCACTTCCTGGGATGGCAGGGCATGGACATCGGGCGGGACACTCTGTCGCCCTCCTCGCCCAGCTATGACGGCGAATTCGCGTTCACCGGAGGGTTCGAGAAGGTCGTGTTCACGGTCGCCCCGGACGAAGCGGGCACCGTGCCCTTCGAGCGCATCGACTGATCCGGCCCCTGACGGCTTCAGGCCCCTCTCCCGAGGTCTGGGGAGAGGGGCCTGAAACATATGCGGCAGCCGGTCAGCTGGGCGGCGTATAGCGTCCGTCGATCGCAGTCCAGCCTCCGTCCACGAAGAGCTGGCTCCCCGTGACGAAGGAGGACGCGTCCGAGGCGAGGTAGACGACGGCGCCGGCCAACTCGTCGGCCCGGGACCAGCGGCCCAGGGCGCTCTTGCTGGCGTAGGCCTCCGACCACTCCGGCACGGCCCGGATCTGCGCGGTCAGCGGTGTGTCCACGACGCCCGGGGCGATGGTGTTCACCCGCACGCCCGACGGGCCCAGCTCGGCGGCCGCGGTCCGCAGCAGCTGGACGAGGCCGGCCTTCGTGGCCGCGTACACCCCCTGGCCCGGCTCGACGGACACCGCGCGGATCGAGCTGAAGCCGATGATGCTTCCCCTGCCGCGTTCGGCCATGCCCCGGCCGAACGCCCGCACCAGGTCGAAGGACGCGCGCAGATTGAGTGCCACGACCCGCTCGAATTCCTCCGCCGTGTAGTCGAGGAGGGGCTTGCGCACGTTCGTCGCGGCCGTGAAGACGAGCACGTCGACGGATCCGATCTCCTCGCCGGCCCGCGCGACCGCCTCGCCGTCGAGCACGTCGAGGGCGTACGCGACAAGGTCCGGCCCCATGGACGCCGTCTCCTCGGCCGCCGTCAGATCACGGTCGGCACACACCACCGTGGCGCCGTGCGCGGCGAGCGCCAGGGCGCTCTCGCGGCCGATTCCGCTGCCCGCGCCCACCACGACGGCCTTGCGGCCGTCGAGCCTGAACAGGCGGGAGTAAGCGTCCAGCGCATCGGTGTGGTCCATTGCTCGCACTGTGGTCCTCACGGCTTCTTTGTGGTCGGGCGAATCACTGCCATACGGGTGACGGTGAGCTCTTCGATGGCGAACCTCGGACCCTCCCGTCCGGCCCCGGAGTCCTTCACACCGCCGTACGGCATGACATCGGACCGGAATCCGGGAACCTCGTTGATGACCACTCCGCCCACCTCCAGGCGGTCCAGAGCGGTGAACGCGGTGTCGAGGGCGCTGGTGTAGACGCTCGCGTGGAGTCCGTAGCGCGAGTCGTTGACCAGGTCGAGGGCGGTGTCCAGATCGGGGACGGACCGTACCGCGACCACGGGGGCGAAGACCTCCTCGTGCCAGACGGGGAGGGCGCGGTCCACGTCGAGCAGCACGGTGGGCTCGATCACCCCGTCGCTGACGCCGCCTCCGGCGACGAGCGAGGCCCCCGCCTTCACCGCCTCGTCCAGCCACGCGCGGACCCGCTCGGTCGACCGTTCGTCGATGAGTGCAGAGACGCGCGTCGCCGGATCGCGGGGATCGCCCACGGCCACCTCGGCCACCCGCTCCGTCAGGCGGGCCATGAACTCCTCGCGCACCGCGTCCACCACGATGACCCGCTGCACGCTGATGCACGCCTGGCCCGACGCGTAGTACCCGCCGCGCACCACCGCGTCGGCGGCGGCGTCGAGGTCGGCGTCGGCGGCCACCACCAGGGCGGCGTTGGAGCCGAGTTCGAGCAGCACCTTGGTGGGTGCCGCGTCCCGGGCGATCCGATGGCCCACGGCGGCGGAACCGGTGAAGGACACCGCACCGATCCGGCGGTCGGTGGTCAGCGCGACACCCACCTCGGGGCCCCCGGTCACCAACTGGACCGCGGCTTGCGGCGCGTCGGCGGCGGCGAGGGCCTCGCGGAGGAGGTGCACCAGCCACAGGGTGGCCAGCGGCGTCTGCGGGGCGGGCTTGACGATGACCGGGCAGCCGGCGGCCAGGGACGGCGCGACCTTGTGCGCGGCGAGCAGCAGCGGGTAGTTGAAGCCCGCGATGCCCACCACCACGCCGATCGGCTTACGGGTCCAGAAGCCGAGCAGCCCCTCGCCCGACGGCAGCAGGTCCAGCGGCACGGTTTCCCCGTGCAGCCGGGCCACTTCCTCGGCCGCCGTCAGCAGTGTCAGCAGAGTGCGGTCCACCTCGACACGGCAGTCGACCAGCGGCTTTCCGGTCTCCAGGACCAGCAGCCGCTCGAAGTCCGCGCGTCGGGAGGCGATGGCCTCGTGCGTGGCGAGCAGTGCCGCCCTGCGGGTGTGCGAGGGGAGCCGTCCGACCCGCTCGCGCATCGCGAGGGCGGCGTCCACCGCCTGGTGTGCGAGACCGGTGTCCCCGACGGGGGCATGGGCGACGAACGTCCCGTCGTAGGGAAAGCGGACGTCCTCGGTGACGGGTGCCTCGACCCAGTGGTCCCCGATGGGAAGACCCTCGGGAAACTCCCTCACCACGGGGGATTCGCCGGCGGCGGGTTTGACGTGGGTGGTCACGGTCGTTACTCCCGGTTGAGGTCGGCCGCCGACACTCCGGACAATGCCTTGCCCAGCGTCGGAACGGCGGCGATCAGCCTGCGTGTGTAGGAATGCTGTGGGTCCTCGTACACCTGCTCAGTGGACCCGGTCTCCACGATCTGCCCGGCGTGCATGACCGCGACCCGGTCGCACACATGGCGGACCACGGAGAGGTCATGGGAGACGAAGACCAGTGTGAGGGACAGCTCGTCGACGAGGTCGGCGATGAGGTTGAGCACCTGGGCCCGTACGGACACGTCCAGGGCGCTCACCGGCTCGTCGGCCACGATGATCTTCGGCCGGGGGGCGAGGGCGCGCGCGATCGAGATGCGCTGCCGCTGGCCGCCGGAGAACTGGTGCGGATACCGGTTCGCCGCGTCGGCCCGCAGGCCGACGGCCTCGAGCAACTCGGCCACCCGCTCCCGGCGGTTCCCATGCCCCTGCGCCACCAGCGGCTCGGCCACGATGTCGCCCACGCGCATGCGAGGGTCCAGCGAACTCATCGGGTCCTGGAACACGAGCTGGAGCCGCTCGCGGACGAACTTCAGCTGTCTCTCCCGGAGCCCGGTGATGTCCCGGCCGTCGATCGCGACGCTGCCACCCGTGGGGCGGTCGAGCCCGGCCAGGATCCGCAGCAGGGTCGACTTCCCGCACCCCGACTCGCCCACGATGCCGAACCGCTGCCCCTGGGGGATGGCGAAGCCGACGCCGCGCAGGGCGTGCACCGGCGGGCTGGGGTGGCGCAGTGAGGTACGTGGCCGTTGGTAGACGCGCGTGACGTCGCGGACGCTGATGGCGTCCACGGGGCCGGTCCGCGGCTCGGGTGCGAGCGGGGCGCTGGTCTGCTGCTCAGCCACGGCCGGCCTCCTGGTTCGTGGGGGTGCCGGTCCCGTGCGCGCCGCTCTCGGGCACCGGGTGGAAGCAGGCGTAGCCGGAGTCCGGCCCGGTCGGAACCCATTCCGGTCTGGTGGCGCACACCTCGGTCGCCTGGGCGCATCTGTTTCTGAACACGCATCCGGCGGGGAACTGCCCCGCCGCCGGAACGGACCCGGGGATCGTGGCCAGCCGACCGCGGTCGTCGACCATGGTCAGATCCGACGCGCCGATCAGGCCCTGGGTGTAGCGGTGGCGGGGCCGGGTGAACACCTCCCGGACCGGGCCGGACTCGACCAGCCGCCCGCCGTACATCACCATGACCCGCTCGCAGGCCGTGGCCACCACGGCCAGGTCGTGGGTGATGAAGAGCATGGCCGACCTGCGGTCCTGGACGCCGCGCACGATCAGGTCGAGCACCCGCGCCTGCACCGTGACGTCGAGCGCGGTGGTGGGTTCGTCGCAGACCAGGAGCGAGGGGTCGTTCGCGAGGGCGATGGCCAGCACCACCCGCTGCCGCTGGCCCCCCGAGAACTGGTGCGGATAGGCCTGTGCGGCGGCCTCGGGGTCGGGGAGCCCCACCTGGGCGAGGAGTTCCACGGCGGCGGCGTGGGCGGACGCGCGGTCCGGCCTGGTCCGGTGGATCAGCAGCACCTCGGCGATCTGCCGCCCGACCTTCATGGTGGGGTTCAGGGCGGTCATGGGCTCCTGGAAGACCATGGCGAGCTCCTTGCCCCGCACCCGGGACATCCGCGCCTCGTCGGCACCCACCAGGTCGTGGCCGACTCCGGCGAGCCGCACCGAACCCGAGGCGCGGAGCCCCTCGGGAAGCAGGCCCATGACGCTCAGCGCGGTCAGCGACTTGCCAGAGCCCGACTCACCGATCAGGCCGACCCGTTCGCCGGCCCGGATGGTGAAGTCGACATCTTCGACGAGCGTGCGGCCGCCCACCGCGACGTCGAGGTTCCGCACGGTCAGCACATCATCGCGGCCCTCGGAGGAGCCCGGTCCGGAGGCCGGTGCCGTGTCAGGTGCCGGGATCATCGGTGGTCCTCCAGCTTGGGGTCGAAACGGTCGCGCAGGCCGTCACCGAGCAGGTTGAATCCGAGCACCGCCACCGCGATCGCGACGCCCGGGAACACGGCGAGCCGGGGGGCGATCGACAGCAGCTCCTGACTCTCCTGCAGCATCCGGCCCCAGGACGGGGTCGGGGGCGGGGTTCCGAAGCCCAGGAAGGACAGCGCGGCTTCGGCGAGTACGGCGATGGCGAAACCGACCGACGCCTGCACGATGACGAGACTGCTGACGTTGGGCAGGACATGCCGCACGGCGATCGCGAACGGCCCACGGCCCGCCGCCCGCGCGGCGATGACGTACTCGGTCTTCATGACCTGCAATGTGCCGCCGCGGATCAGCCGGGCGAAGTGGGGGATGGACGCGATGCCGATGGCGACCATCGCGACCAGCGTGCCGGCGCCGTACACGGCCGCGAACATGATGGCCAGCAGGAGCGCCGGGAAGGCGAGAAGCAGGTCGTTGCCGCGCATCAGCAGCTCGCCGAACCAGCCGGGCGCCATTCCGGCGACGATGCCGAGGGGCACGCCGATCAGGGCGGCGACTCCCACCGCCACGAAGCCGACGAACAGCGTGGTGCGCGAGCCCATCAGGATCTGGCTGAACACATCGCGGCCGAATTTGTCCGTGCCGAACCAGTAGTCGGGCGACGGCTCCTGCAGCCGCACCGAGGGATCCACCAGGGTCGGGTCGTGCGGGGTCCATACGAAGGACAGCAGCGCCATGCCGATCACGACCGCGACGATGAGACCGCCCACCAGGAGGCTGCCCGTGACCGGGCGGCGCCGACGGCGCTCCGCGGGTACCGCGGACGCGACGGTGGCTTCGATGTCCGGAGCACTCATGACGTGCCTCCCCTGAGCCGTGGGTCGATCAGCAGATAGACCATGTCCACCAGGAAGTTCACGAGCAGCACCGCCATTGCGATGATCATGACCACGTCCTGCACCACGATGAGGTCCCGGTTGGCGACGCTGTCCAGCAGCAGGCTGCCGAGCCCGGGGATGACGAAGACCCGTTCGATGACGACGGAGCCCACCAGCAGCGTGGCGAGCTGCAGGGCCAGGACGGTGACCACGGGCACCGCCGCGTTCCGCAGTCCGTGCCGCAGCAGCGCCCGCGTCGGGCGAAGTCCCTTGGCGCGAGCGGTGCGCAGATAGTCCTCCCGGAGGACGTCGAGCACGGCGCTGCGGACATAGCGGGTGAGCACCGCGGCCTGCACGATGCCGAGGGACAGCGCGGGCATCACCAGCTGTTTGAGGAACAGGACCGGGTCCTGCACCGGAGGTGTCCAGCCGTTCGCCGGCAGCCATCCGAGCCCCACCGCGAACACGGTGATCAGGAGGATGCCGGCGAGGAAGGCCGGGATGGCCACGCCGACTTGGGACAGGGCCGAGAGAAGGAGCCCGGACGGCTTGCGGTGCCGCACGGCCATGAGCGTGCCCATGGGGAGGGCCAGGAGGCAGGCGATCACCATGCCGGTGCCGACGAGCCACAGGGTGACCTGGAGGCGGTCGGCGAGCTGCGGGCCGATCGGCGCGTGGGAGATGTAGGAGTTCCCCGGGTCGAAGGTCACCAGCCCGTGTATCCAGCTGAAGTACTGGGCCACGAGAGACCGGTCGAGCCCGAACTGCTCGCGCAGTTGCGCCACCGCCGAGTCCGACGCGCTGGTTCCGAGGGCGACGCGGGCCGGATCCCCTGGCAGCACCGCCATGAACGCGAACACCAATACGGAGCTCACGACCAGGCTGGCCAGGAGGATCCCGATCCGCTGCACCAGACGGACGATCATTGGTTCAGACCGCCTTTCAGGACCGGCCGAGGCCGGTGAGATCCAGTGACTCGGACACGGAGTTCACCGGCAGACCGGTGATGTCCTTGTCCGCCACCATCAGGTTGGGCAGCAGGAACAGCCAGTCGGCCGCGGCGTCCTTGGACACCAGCCGGGCAGCCGCCCGCATATCGGTGATCTGCTGCTCCCGGGTGCCCTGGTCCGCCTTCGCCAGCAGCGCCCGGAACTCGGGGTTGTCGTAGCGGATGTAGGACTTCTTGTTCCCGAACACCGTCTGCATGTCGCGGGGCTCCACATGGCCGATGATGGACATGTCGTAGTCGGCGTTCTTGAATACGGTGGTCAGCCAGGCGGCGGGGAACTCCAGCTGGTCCAGCTTGACCTTGAACCCGGCCTGTTCGAGCTGGCTCTTGACCACGGTGCCGCACGCGGTGGCATACGGCAGTGTCGGAATCCGCAGCCGCAGCGTACGCCCGGCTTCGCCGGACTCCTTGACGAGCTTCTTGGCCCTGTCGCGGTCGTACGGATACTGGTCGGTGAGGTTCTGATACCACGGGTCGGTCGGCGGGACCATGCTGCCGATGAGCTTGCCGCGGCCTGCCCAGCAGGTGTCCATCAGGGCCTTGTGGTCGATGGCGTAGCGGACCGCCTGGCGGGCCTTCGGATTCTTCATCGGGCCCGAGCCGTTGTTGAGCGAGAGGACCACCTCGCCGTTGGTCGTGCCCTCGATGACCTTGTACTTCGAGTTGTTCTGGAACCGGTACAAGGACTCCGGGGACTGCATCTGGCCGATCACATTGATGGTGCCCGTGAGCAGCGCGTTGTTCATGGCCGTCGGGTCCTTGAAGTACTTGAGGGTGACCGACGCGAAGTGCGGTGTGCGCGCCCAGTAGCCATGACGGCGGGCCAGCGTGATCGAGTCGCCGCGGTTCCAGTTCTTGACCACATACGGGCCGGTGCCCACCGGTTCGGTGGCCAGCTTGCTCACCCCGGTCCGGCTGAACATCGCGCCGACGCGGGTGGTCATCCGGTACAGCCAGTCGTTGCTCGGCCGCTTCAGGGTGACCTTGAGCTCGGTGGGCGACACCGCCCGCACCGTGTCGACGACATCCATCTGGGTCTTCTGCACCAGCGTCCAGTCGGTTTTGACGCGTTCGATGGAGAACTTGGCGTCCTCGGCCGTGAACCGTGCGCCATCGCTGAACGTGGCGTTCTTCACCAGGTGGAACGTGTACGTCCTGCGGTCCTTGGACAGGCTCCAGGACGTGGCCAGTTGGGGCCGGATCTTCCCCGACTGGTCCAGCTTCACCAGGGTCTCGTAGACGTTGTAGAGCAGTGCCTGCGGAATGGCGGCACCTTCGGTTTTGGTGAAGTCGAAGTTGGCCGGCTCGGCGGTGAGGCCGATGTTCAGGGAATTCTTCCCCGCGCTGCCGCCGGTTGCGGTGGAACCGGCCGAGCAGGATGCCAGCAGCAGGCATGCGAGCGTGGCTGCGACCGCCCCGGTACCTCGCGTCGGCCGCCTGAGATATCTCATACGTTCTCTTCCTGGCCTTCCATCGCGTGCAGAACGGCTGATGCCACGTCCGCCGTGGTGGCGTTGCCGCCGAGGTCGGCCGTGTGGTGCTGGGTATCGCGCAAGGCGCCCGCCACCGCGTCGCGGACGCGGCGGGCCGGGCCGGTGTGTCCGAGGTCGTCGAGCAGCATCGCGCCGGAGAGCGTGCAGGCCACCGGATTCGCCACACCCTTCCCGGCGATGTCGGGCGCGGAGCCGTGGACGGGTTCGTAGATGCCCGGCACATCCCCGCCCGGCAGGACGTTGGCGCTGGGCGCCATGCCCATACCGCCCGCGAGCACCGCGGCGAGGTCGGACAGGATGTCGCCGAAGAGGTTGCTCGCGAGCAGTACGTCGAGGGAGCGCGGAGCCTGGATCATACGGGCGGCCATGGCGTCGACCAGCACGGTTTCCAGCTCGACTCGCGGGTACTGCTCGCCGACCTCACGTACCACCCGGTCCCACAGCGGATAGCCGTACCGCATCGCGTTGGACTTGGTCACCAGGCACAGGCGCCCCGACCGCCGGCCGGCCAGGGTGAAGGCCTGGTGCGCGGCCCGCTCGATGGCGCGACGGGAGTGCACGGCGACCTCGATGCCCAGATCGTGTCCGCTGCCGGCGTGCGCCACCCCGCCGGCGCCCACGTACTCGCCCTCGGTGTTCTCGCGCACGATCACCAGGTCCACGCCATCGGTGTCGCGCACCTTGGTGGGAACGCCGGGGAAGGCGCGGACCGGGCGGAGGTTCACGGCGAGGTCGAGTCGCTGCCGCAGGCCGATGATCAGCCCCCAGATCAGTTCGTGCTCCGGCACATCGGGACGTCCGACGGCGCCGAACAGCACGGCGTCCGTCTGCTTGACGAGGTCGGCCGCGTCGGCCGGCATCGCCGCGCCCTGCCGGAGGAACCGCTCGCCTCCCCAGTCGAACGAGGTCACCTCGAGCCGATGGCCGTCGGCCTCCAGGGCGGCCCGGAGGACAGGCACGGTCGCCGCGACCACCTCGGGGCCGATGCCGTCGCCCGGTATTACGGCGAGCCGCACGACGTTGGTGTCCCGCGTCATGGTGTTGGCCACCTTCCGTTATTACTGGCCTGACCAGTAAGCTCACTTGGCAGGTACCGTGGCGACTGAAGCTGTACTTGTCAAGGGTTCGAACGTCCTCAGGCATCACGAGGGGGCGCCGCTCAGCGCCAGCTGAGGGAGAAGGAGTGTGCGAGTGCTCATGGAACAGGGCCTGGCCACCATGCCGGCCGTAGAGATGCTGGCCGGATTCGCCGACGGCACGTTGTCGCCGGTCGAGGTCCACGACGCCGTCCAGTCGGTGATCGAGGCGCGCGAGAGTGTGCTCAACGCGTTCTGGGTGCGAGATCCGGACGGGTCCCGCAAGGCGGCCCAGGCCAGCGAGGCCCGCTGGGCGGCGGGGGAACCGCTCGGGCCCGTCGACGGCGTGCCCGTGACGCTGAAGGAGAACGTCGCCCGCAGGGGCGTCCCGATGCCCTCGGGCAACGCGGGGACCGAACCGGTCGTCCCCGAGGCGGACGCGCCCATCACCGCGCGCGTCCTCGAATCCGGCGGGGTGGTACTCGGGTCGACCGTGATGCCGGACTGGGGCATGCTCTCCTCGGGCGTCTCCAGCCGCCACGGCATCTCGCGCAGCCCCTGGAATCCGGACTGGACCACGGGCGGTTCCAGCTCCGGCGCGGGGGCCGCGGCCGCCGGGGGATACGGTCCGCTCCACGTCGGCACCGACATCGGGGGATCGATCCGGCTGCCGGGCACCTGGCTGGGCCTCGCCACGCTCAAGCCCAGCTTCGGGCGGATCCCGCTGGACGCCCCCTACCTGGGGCGTGCCGCCGGTCCCCTGACCCGCACCGTGGCGGACGCGGCCCTGCTCATGCGGGTGCTGAGCCAACCGGACCCACGCGACTGGTCGAGCCTGCCGCCGCAGGACATCGACTGGTCGGCGCTGGACGGCGACATGCGTGGTCTGCGGGTGGGCGTGCTGCTGAACGCCGGGTGCGGGGAATCGTGCGACGCCGAGATCCTCGCCGCGGTCAACCACGCCGCCGAGGTGTTCGAGGCGGCGGGGGCGGCCGTGGAGCCGGTCGAACCGTTTATGCGCCAAGACCTTCTGGACGACCTGGACCTGTTCTGGCGGGTGCGGTCCTGGAACGACTTCCGCGCCCTGGAGCCCGAGGCCCGGCTGCGCGTCCACCCCCACATCATCCGATGGTGTCAGGGGGGCGCCGATGTGCCGGGTACGCGGGTTCTCCAGTGCTACCAGCAGATCATGGGCATCCAGGCGCGGGCCGTGGCCGCGACGCTCCCGTACGATCTGGTGCTCTCGCCGGTGGCGCCGGTGGCGGCGTTTCCCGCCGAGCAGCCGATGCCTTTCCCGGGAGACGAGAAGACCATGGCCCACATCGGATTCACCGCGCCGTACAACATGTCGGGCCAGCCGGCCGCGACCGTCAACTGCGGCTTTACGGCGGACCGCCGGCCCATCGGGCTGCAGATCGCGGGCCGCCGTTTCGACGATCTCGGCGTCCTGAGGGCGGCGGCATGGTACGAACGGAACCGGCCTGCCGAGGCGGTCCCGCACTGGCCGGACAACGCCGATGGGGCGCTCACGGGGGAGAAGACGACATCGACCACGCCCGAAGGGGAGAAGCCTTGAGCGACGGGGCACAGTTCCGGCAGGTCTCGCCGGTACGGCTCTACCAGCGCATCGTCGAGCAGATCGAGCAGGCGATCGTGCGCGGTGACCTCAAGCCCGGTCAACGGCTGCCGAGCGAGCGGGAGCTGGTGACGCAGTTCGGGGCCAGCCGTCCCACGGTGCGCGAGGCGCTGCGCGTGCTGGAGAGCGACGGCCTCGTCCGATCGCGCCCGGGCGATCCGAACGGCCCGGAGATCCTGCCCTTCTCGTCGGCCGGCCTGACCAAGCAGATGACCCGGCTCGTCCAGTTCGACAATGTGTCGATGGCCGAGCTGATCTCGTTCCGCATGATCCTCGACGGGTCGGCGAGCTCACTGGCGGCCCGGCTGCGGTCCGAGGAGGAGCTGTCCGCGATGGAGCGGACGATCGCCGTCATGGCGGATGCGATCGAGGCGGGGTACGAGGAGTTCGGCAAGGCCGACGTCGCGTTCCACGAGGCGGTGGCCGTGGCCAGCCGCAACTCCCTCATCGAGGTCTGCAACCAGGTGGTCAGGGGCGCGGTCCTCGCGCTGATCTCGGACAAGGTCGCCCATGCCCACAACAGCGCGGCGCTCATGCGGGAGTCCCTCCGCCACCACCAGGAGGTGCTCGAGGCGATCCGGGCAGGGGACGGCCAGGCGGCGGCGCGCATCTCCCGGCGCAAGCTCTACGAGTACTACGCCGGCTACGTCCCCGAGGACGAACGGGGGCCGCTGCTCGCGCTCGTGGAGGACGAGGAGGCCTGAACCCCGCTGCCTCCGCCCGGCGTGGGAGCGTTTCCCTCAGTGCCCTCAGTGCCCTCAGTGCCCTCAGTGCAGCGACCGGCCGCCGTCGACGGCGAGGGTGGCTCCGGTGAGGTAGCCGTTGGTCCCGGCCAGCACCACCGCTTCGGCGATCTCCTCGGCCGTGCCCGCTCTGCCGATCAGGTAGCCGCGCCGCTCGTCGACGTGTGCGCGCTCGCTCGGCGAGCGCTGCTCCTGAGCCGTCCTGGCCAGGGGAGTGTCGACGAGACCGGGGCACACACAGTTCACCCGGATGCCCCGGGGGGCGAGGTCCAGGGCCATCGAGCGGCTCAGCCCGACGGCCGCGGACTTCGACGCGACGTAGGCGGCCATCTCGGGGATCGGCCGCACTCCGGCGGCGGACGAGACGACCACGATCGCCCCGCCTTCGCCCATGAGGGGCAGCAGCGCCCGGCTGACCGTCCACACCCCGGTCACGTTCACGGCGAAGGCCCGGTGCCAGTCGTCCTCCGCCGTCCCGGCCGTGGTGTCGACCGCTCCGACGGCGACCGCACCCGCGCAGTGCACCAGCAGGTCAAGGCGGCCGTGGGCATGGGCGACCCGCTCGGCGAGCGCGTGAACGGACGCGCTGTCGGTGACGTCCACCGGCTCGTCCCCCGCGGCCGGAGCCCGGTCCGCCACCACCACGGCGGTGCCTCCCGCCCGCAGCCGCGCGACCACGGCGGCACCGATTCCACTGGCGCCGCCTGTGACGACCGCGACGCCCGGAGCGATACCGGCGCTCATGTGGCGTCCCGCTCCGCGAGAAGCCCCGGACGAACGCGCTCGGCGTAGTCGGCGCAGGCCAGGAACTCCGCGCGCCCGGAGGCCAGCACATGCCGGATGGTCTGCTCCAGGACCCACATCCGGGACGGCCGCCCGATGATCTGCGGGTGCATGGCGAGCATGAAGTGCGTCCCCGGCTCCTCGGCCAGACCGTCGAACTCCCGGGTCCAGGTCTCCAGCACCGCCGAGGGCGCCGACATCACCCGCCCCGGCACGCGGTTGGTGTACATGAAGACCGGGGTGTCGACGAGGGCCCAGGCGAACGGGAGCTCGACGATGCCGGTGGTGCGGTCGCGCGTGTCCAGCAGGTGGGCCGAGTCGGAGTCGAAGAGGTTGGAGGAGAACCGCATGCCGTGCTTCTCCATCAGTTTCACCGAGTGCGGGGTCAGCTCCGCGGCGGGCGAGCGCCAGCCCTGGGGCACGCGGCCCGTCGCCCGTGTGATGGCGTCCGCGGCGAGCTGGAACTCCTCGGCCTCCTGCTCCTCGCCGAGGTTCTCGGACCAGGCGTGGGTGTGGCTGTGGTGCTCGATGGTCAGCCCCGCCTCCAGGATCGCCTCGATCTGGGCGGGGTAGCGCTCCACGACCTGGCCGGGGACGAAGAAGGTGGCCGTGACGCCGTAGCGGCGCAGCAGAGCGAGGATCCGGGGCAGCCCCACCTTCGGGCCGTAGTGTCCCTGGGACACCCAGACCGGCTTGTCCGCCCCGGCGGGGTCGCGGGCCGTCCAGAGGAGCTCGGCGTCCATGTCGAAGGTCAGCAGAACGGGTGTGGTCATCGATGTGCTCCTGGCTGGATCCGGACGGGACGTCCGTCCCTGACGGGAATTGTGGTCTGAACAGCTGCTAGGTTGAATATGTGGCTGTGTGGGGCGCGGCCCGGGGGACGACGGGACTGGGGAGCGATGTTCACGCCGGTAGACAAGAAGCGGGCCTTCGAGGCGGTCGTCCAGCAGATCGAGTCGGCGATCTACGCCGGCGAGTACGCCCCCGGTGACTTCCTTCCGCCCGAGCGGACGCTGGTCGAGGACTTCGGGGTGGGCCGGTCCACGGTCCGCGAGGCGCTGCGGATCCTGGAGAGCATGGGCCTGGTGAGGACCAGCCCGGGCAGCCGGAGCGGACCCGAGGTCTGCGGCTCGGTGACCCCGGGCCTGACCCGGATGCTGCGGGGCGCGGTGCGGATGGAGGAGATCCCGGTGGTGGACCTCGTCCAGTACCGGATCATCGCCGGAGCCGCCGCCAACCGGCTCGCGGCTCATCTGCGGACGGATGAGCACCTCGAGCGGATGGAGGCGGCGATCGAGGCGATGGAGGCCGCCACCGACGCCGCCTCCTTCGCCGCGGCGGACGACGGCTTCCACGTGGTCGTCCGGGAGGCGGCCGGGAACCGGGTGCTCGGCATGGTGGGCGGCGTGATTCAGGACGCCACCCTCGATCTGGTGGCCGGGGCCGTCGGCCCGTCGGCCGGTGCGTCGCGGATGCGGCGGGAGTTCATCGCGGACCACCGCCGCATCCTCGCCGCGATCGCCGGGCGTGACGGCGACACCGCGGCCCGGCTGGCCAGCCAGACCCTGTACGACGCCTACTCCGGCGCCCTCGACGAGGACCAGCGGCACCGACTCGCGGTGCTGCTCGAGCCGGACGTACGGAACTCGCGCGGCCATTGAGCCCACCTCACCCGGCCGTGGCCGAACGTGCCGGCCACGGCGCGGGGCGAGGCGGGAAGACATGCCGCTGCACCGCGCCGGCCACGTCCAGGAGCCGGTCCTCGGCCCCCGGGCGGCCCAGCACCTGCAGCCCCACCGGCATCCCCGCCACCGTTCCGCACGGCACCGTGATCGCTGGGTAGCCGGTGTAGTTGGCCAGGAAGGTGTACGCGACCAGCTCGCGGCGGGCGACCTCGGGCAGTGCGTCGGGCGGACCGCCCGCACCCTCCGGTGCGATCACTCCCGTGGTGGGCGTCACCAGGAAGTCGACGCCGTCGAGCAGCGTGTCGAGGTGGTCCGCGGCGGCGTCCGCGCGGCCCAGCGATTCCGAGTACCGCGCGCCGCTGACCTCGGCCGCCCGCTCGAAGTGGTGGCGGGTGTAGCCGGAGAGGAGCCGGCGCGAGGCCGCGTCGGCCATCATCCGGTCCCCTCCGGTGGCCAGCCGGTCGGCCATCATGGCGTCGTAGAAGGGTTCGGCGAACCGGGGGGTGTCCAGGCCGAGCCGGCTGTCGTCGACCTCGACGTCGTCGAGGAGGGCGAGCCGTCCCACCGCGACGCGGACCGCCTCGACCACCTCGGGGGCGGCGTCCCGGCCGCTGTCGGCGACCCAGCGCAGCCGCCACCCGGGGTGCGCGGACCGAATGGCGGCATCGCGGTCGACGAAGACGCGAGTGCTCCGCTCGGCGTCCCACGGCCCCCGCATGGCCTGCCACATCGCACGGGCGTCCGCGACCCGCAACGCCAGGGGACCGGGGACGGAGAACCGGCGGGTGCCGATGAACCCGCCACCGGCCGGCGTGGCCCCACGGGACGGCTTGAGCCCGACCACACCGCACAGGGCCGCCGGAATGCGCACCGATCCTCCCCCGTCACTGCCCAGGGCGACCGGGGTCAGACCGGCGGCGACGGAGGCCGCGGCGCCCCCGCTCGACCCGCCGCAGATGCGGGCCGGGTCCCACGGGTTGAGCGTCTCCGGCTGGAGTTCGTTGACCGTGCGGATGTAGATCGCGAATTCGGAGGCGTTGGTCTTGCCCACGAGGATTCCCCCCGCGCGCCGGATGCGAGCGACCACCGGAGCGTCCCGCACCGGCACGTGCTCGGCGAACACCGCGGAACCGAACGTCGTACGGACGTGGCCGGTCGGGTAGGTGTCCTTGACCGAGAAGGGGACCCCGTGCATCGGTCCCAGGCGATCCGGTGCCGCGTCGGCCGCCTCGGCATCGGCGAGCGCCCGCTCGGGACAGACCGTGAGGAAGGCACGCAGTCCCGGATCGCGGTCGCGGATCCGGTCCAGGCTCTCTCGAGTGGCCGTCACGGCGGAGCGGGCCCCCTCCCTCCGCTGTGCGTCCTGCTGCGGGTCCTGCTGCGCATCCCGCTGTGCGTCTTGCTGCGCGTCTTGCTGTGCGTCAGGGGCACTCGCCAAGGTGTTCACTCCGATCGTGGTTCGGGAATGACCGGGGGCGGTCATGACCAGCCGCCGAAGATCGACCAGCCGCCGTCGACGGCGAGGGTCTGACCTGTGACATAGGACGCCTCGGCCGAGAGCAGGAAGCGCACCACGGAGGCGACCTCGCCGGGCGACCCGAGACGGCCCAGCGGGGTACGCCCGAGGACGCCCTGCTCGTCGAGCAGACCGCGGGCGAAGTTGCGCTCGACCAGCGGTGTGCGGATCGTGCCCGGGGCGACCGCGTTCACCCGGATCCCGGCGGCCGCCCACTCGGCGGCAAGCTGGCGGACGAGCCCCTCGAGCCCCGCCTTCACCGCGCCGTACCCCGTTCGGCCGTGCAGCGCCCGGCCCGCGGCCAGGCTCGACATCGCCACCACCGCGCCCCCGCGGACGGCCAGCAGCGGATGGGCGGTGCGCAGCAGCCGGGCGGCGGCCTCGACATGGACCGCCCACAGCTCATGCCAGCCCGTGTCGTCGATGTCGAGGAACGAGCGGGTCATGCCGGTGCCCGCGTTGCTGACCACTCCGTCGACGCGTCCGAAGGCCGCCTCTGCGGCCTCGACGAGCGCCCGGGTGGTCGCCGGATCGGCGACATCGCCCGCCACCGCGACACAGCCCCGGCCCTCGGCCCGTACCTCCGACTCCGCCCGCGCCAGGTCGCCGTCCGCGTCGAGGCCGTGCACGACCACGTCCCAGCCGGTGCGGGCGAGTGCGAGGGCGCACGCCCGCCCGATCCCCGACGACGAGCCGGTCACCACCGCGGCGGGCCTTCCCTGTCCGGTGCTCATCGATCCCGCAGCGGTTCGAAGGCCGTCTCGCGCATCCGCAGATAGACGATCAGCGTCGGGATCGCGGCGGCCATCGCCCAGAACGCCGGGGCGAGCGGGGTGCCGAGCCAGGCGATCAGACCCGTCGCGATGAACGGGGCGGTCCCGCCGAAGATCGCCGAGCTGAGGTTGTACGGCAGGGCCATGCCGGAGTAGCGCAGCCGGGTCGGGAACAACTCGGTCAGGCCCGCCGTGCCCGGACCCGAGTAGCACGCCATGATGAGCATCGCCGGGAGTTGGGCGACCAGCGCGGCCCACAACGAGCCATGGGACATCAAGAGGTAGATGGGGATCGCCGATACGAAGAACACGGCGGCGTGGGCGATCAGGATCGGCCGTCTGCCCACCCTGTCCGACACCCGTCCCATGACCAGCGTCAGCGCCGCGTAGACGGTCATCCCGATGACATTGGCCAGGTAGGCGTCGCCGAGGCTCAGACCGGCCTCGTTGTGCAGGAACGTCGGGGTGTAGGTCAGGAACGTGTAGAAACCGATGTTCGGCAGGGCGGTGTAGAAGAACGCGGTGAACATCGCGCCGCGCTGAGTCCGCACCGCCTCGGCGGCCGGTCGTTCGGCCACCTCACCGGCCTCCCGCAGGGCCTGGAAGTGGGGTGTGTCCGCCATCCGGAACCGGATGTAGAAGCCGATCGCGCCCAGCGGAAGCGACAACAGGAACGGGATGCGCCAGCCGCCGTTCTCCAGCGCGTCGGCCGAGCCGAGGTTGGTGATCGCCGTGACGACCAGGACACCGGCCAGTGTCCCGGTGATGACGCTGAACTGCTGCCAGCTCGACACCCGGCCGCGCCGGCCGACCGGGGCGTTCTCGGTCATCACCGTGGCCGAGCCGGTGAACTCCCCACCGGCCGAGAAACCCTGGAGCAGACGCAGCAGCACCAGGAGCGCGGGTGCCGCGACCCCGGCGGCCGCGTAGGTGGGCAGCAGCCCCATGCCGAGGGTGCTCGCCGACACCAGGATCAGGGCCCACGCCAGTGCGGTACGCCGGCCACGCCGGTCGCCGAGCTGCCCGAAGAACAGCCCGCCCAGCGGCCGGACCACGAAGCCGACACCGAACACCGCGAACGTCGACAGCGTCGAGGCCACGGTGGACTCGCTCGGAAAGAACAGTGACGAGATCACCGGACTGAGCGCGGCGTAGACGCCGTAGTCGTACCACTCGATGAAGTTGCCGATGCCACCGGCGACGACCGCGCGGCGCGAGCTGTGTCCGGACGGCACGGTATCGGTCTGCGCCACGTTCGGGGGTCTGGCGGTCGTGGGCATATGAGCCTCCCTGAGACATGGTTTTTGCGACCTAGCTACTGGTCGGACCAGTAGAAAAGTAGGTCACCGCGCCGGGAGTGTCCAGGGTCGCGGTTCCCCGAATACCTCAGGGCATGGGAGTTCCGCGTTGCCAGGAGTCGATGACGATCAGCGTCTTCGTCTGGAGCACACCAACCCCCTTACGGCGCAGACGATTGACCACTTTCTGCAGGTCATCGACGCTGTCGACATGCAACCTGACGAGCGCGTCCACATCGCCGGTGAGCGTCAGCACCTCGTCGACCTCCGGCAGGGTCGACGCGAACTCCACGATGTCGTGGATATCGGTGTCGCCCGTGAAGCGCAGCTCGGTGACCGCCTGAAGGCCCTGCCCCAGCTTGGCCTGATCCGTGGTGATCGTGTAGCCGGTGATGATTCCCGACTCCTCCAGGCGTGCGATGCGCCGGCGGACCGGCGCCGGGGAGAGCTTCACCAGACGTGCGATATCGCGAACGGTGCGCCGCCCGTCGGCTCGCAGCAACTCCAGGATGTGCAGATCGACTGAGTCGAGATGTACGGGTGCCGACATGCCGGAAGTGTAAGCAGTACTTCCCTCAACGCTCACTCCCGCCCCGGCCGGACTGCTCAAGAGGAGCGTGTTCCGCGTCGCTGTGCACACTTTCGTTGTGCACCGATCGGGCCCTTGAAACGGTGTCCCGCATGTCAGCGTCGACACAACCGGCAACACACGTTGCCCCATCCGAAACCATGCGGCCAGGCAGCCACCGGGCCGGTGCCGTGCTGCGACTCGATGTCCTCGCCACGCCCCTGGCGGTCGCCCGGGTCGCCTCGATCCTGGCCCATCGCCAGTTCGACGTGGTCACCATGGACATCGCCGCGCCCGTCGACGGGGTGCGGAGGATCACCATCGAGGTGGACACGGCAGACGACATCAGATTGCAGCAACTCGTCAAGTTCCTGAACCGCTCATCCGACGTCGTCAAGGTCATCCGCCTCTCCGACGACATGTCGCACAACCGGCGCGGGGCATTCGTCACGGTCGCCTTCCCCGAAGGCCGGCTCGCCGAAGCCGTCGCCATCGCCCGGGCGTTCTCCGCCGAGATCGTGGAAGCGGACCGGACCCGCTGCACCGTCTTCACCGCGGCGGAGCCCGCTCGTGTCGACGACCTCGTCAAGGCGCTCTCCGGCTTCACCATCCGGGAGCTCGTGATGGCGGCGCCGCTGCGGATCCCGCGTCCGCTCCGGAAGCACACCGCCGAGGACCGCGGCCGCACCGGGGGGCAGCGATGAGCCCGGACTCCGGTGCGGCACCCGCGGCGGCCCGCGCCGATGACGTCCTGCGGCTGGTGGATCCCGCCGGGACGCTGAACGAACGGGCTGCCGAGGGCATGCTCGACGTGACCGGTGAACTGGTACGCGGGCTGTACCGCGACATGGTGCTCGGGCGCCGCTTCGACCAGGAGGCGTACTCCCTGCAACGCCAGGGTGAGCTCGGCCTCTGGCTGATGTCCCTCGGTCAGGAAGCGGCCCAGGCCGGGTCGATCCGCGCGCTTCGAGCGGACGACCGGGTCTTCCCGTCCTACCGCGAACACGTGGCGGCTCTGTGCCGCGGGATCTCACCGACGGAACTGCTGTCGCAGTGGCGCGGCGCGAGCCACGGCTCATGGGACCCCGAGCGGTATCACTTCCACATCTACAGCCTTGTGCTGGCCACGCAGACACTGCACGCGGTCGGCTATGCGATGGGCGTTCGGTACGACGCCGCCGACAGCGTCGTGCTCACCTACTTCGGCGACGGCGCGTCCAGCCAGGGGGACGCCAGCGAGGCGCTCAACTGGGCGGCGGTGACATCGGCACCCATCGTGTTCTTCTGCCAGAACAACGGATGGGCGATCTCGACACCCGCGAGCAAGCAGTACGCCCGCCCGCTGAGCGAACGTGCGAAGGGGTTCGGACTCGACGCGGTGTCCGTGGACGGCAATGACGTACTGGCCGTCTACGCCGCCACACGAGCTATGGTCGAGCGGGTCCGTACCGGTGGCGCACCCGGGCTCATCGAAGCGCACACGTATCGCATGTCCGGACACAGCACGTCGGACGATCCCAAGCGCTATCGCGACCACGCCGAGCTCGCCAGGTGGGAGGCACACGACCCGGTGGAACGTGTACGCCTTCTGCTCACGGCGCGCGGCTGGGCCGACGAGGACTACTTCGCCACGGTCGCGTCCGACGCCGAGGAGCTCGCGGCGCGGACGCGCGGGGAGTGCCGTGCGCTTCCCGAGCCGTCCCTGAGCGACACCTTCCGCAACACCCTGTGCCAGGAGACCGAGGCCCTGCGACGCGAACGCGAAGGCTTCGAGATGTTCAAGGAGTCCTTCCTGTGACCACCACGGCCACCACGGCCACCACGGCCAGTACGGCCACCACGACCACGCTCGGACGCGCGCTGAACGAGGGCCTGCGGCAGGCGATGCGCGACGACGAGCGGGTGGTTCTGCTCGGCGAGGACATCGCCTCCCTGGGCGGGGTGTTCCGGGTGACCGATGGCCTTGCCGCCGAGTTCGGCGACCGCGTCGTGGACACCCCGCTGGCCGAATCGGGAATCGTCGGGACGGCGATCGGCCTGGCCCTGCGCGGGTACCGACCGGTGTGCGAGATCCAGTTCGACGGTTTCGTCTACCCCGCCTTCGATCAGATCGTCAGCCAACTGGCGAAGCTGCGGGCCCGCTCCCGCGGGCTGCTGCGGCTTCCGGTCACCATCCGGATCCCGGTGGGTGGCGGGATCGGCGCGGTCGAGCACCACAGCGAGTCGAACGAGGCGTACTTCTGCCACACGGCCGGCCTGCGCGTCGTGGCATGCGGCCATCCGCAGGACGCGTACGACATGCTCCGTGCCGCGATCGCGTGCGACGACCCCGTCATCTTCTACGAGCCGAAGCGCCGCTACTGGGACCGGGCCGAGGTCGACCTCGGCCGCCCCGTGGACGGCGACACGCTGGGGCGCGCCCGGATCCTGCGCGAGGGCGCCGACGCCACCGTGGTCGCGTACGGGCCCGCGGTCGCGGTCGCGCTGGGCGTGGCCGAGGTCGCCGCCACCGAAGGACGTTCGCTGGAAGTCCTGGACCTCCGCTCGCTGTCGCCGCTCGACACCACCGAACTGTGCCGCTCGGCGTCGAAGACGGGACGCGTCGTGGTCGTCCACGAGGCACCCGTCAACGTCGGCCTGGGCGCGGAGATCGCCGCGACGGTCATGGAGCACTGCTTCTACGACCTCGAGGCCCCCGTGGAACGGGTCGGTGGCTACAACATCCCCTATCCGCCGGCCCGAGCGGAAGGCGACTACCTGCCCGATCTCGATCGAGTTCTCGACGCCGTCGACCGGGTGTGCGCCCCGTGAACCGCCCGGCGAACCTCCCGGAGGACGCGATGCTCGTCACCAAGCACTTCCATCTCCCCGACGTCGGAGAGGGCCTCACCGAAGCCGACATCCTCGAGTGGCGTGTGGAACCCGGCGACCGGGTCGGCGTCAACGACATCATCGTGGAGATCGAGACGGCGAAGGCGGCGGTGGAGCTGCCCAGCCCGTACGCCGGGACCGTCACCGAGATCCTGTGTGCCGCCGGCGAGGCGGTGGCCGTCGGCGCGCCGATCATCACGTTCCAGGTCGAGGACGACACCGTCCCGCGGACGCCGCCCGAACCCGACGCCACGCTCCAAGAGCCCGCCGATCCGCCCGCCCCGGACGGTGGCCGGGACGAGGAGCCATCCGCCGCCGCCCGCGAGCCCGTCCTGGTCGGCTATGGGCCGGCCCACGCCCGGACGGCGCGCCGCCCGCGCAAGAGGAAGCCCGCGCCACCGGCCGTCACACCGTCCACCGGGAAATCCCTCGCGGCCCCACCGGTGCGCAAGCTCGCCCGCGACCTCGGAGTCGACTTGGCCCTGGTGACCGCCACGGGCGCGTCGGGGCGCATCACCCGAGAGGATGTCCACCGCCTCGCCGAGAAGGGGGCAACCCCGTCGAACGGCGCTGACCCGACCCGTGACGACGTGGTGCGCACACCGATTCGCGGAGTGCGCAAACACACCGCGGAGGCCATGGTCAAGAGCGCTTTCACCGCTCCGCACGTCACGGAATGGGTCACCGTCGACGTGACGCGGTCCCTCAAACTGCTGAAGCGGGCACGCGCCGACAAGGCGTTCGACGGGGTGCGCCTGACACCGCTGTGTCTCGTCCTCAAGACGGCGTTGACCGCCATCGCGCGGCATCCCGGGATCAATGCCAAGTGGGACGCCGAGGCCGGTGAGATCGTCCAGTACCCCGACGTCAATCTCGGCATCGCCGCGGCGACACCGCGAGGGCTCATCGTCCCCAACATCGCCGCGGCCCAGCGGCTCTCCCTGCGTGAGATCGCCTTGGCCCTCACCGACCTCGTCGACCAGGCCCGCGCCGGCCGGACGCCACCCGAGCGGATGAGAAACGGGACGTTCACGATCACCAACATCGGTGTCTTCGGCATCGACGGCGGAACACCGATCCTCAACCCCGGCGAGGCGGCGATCCTCTGCTTCGGCCAGGTGCGGCGCACGCCGTGGGAACACAAGGGACGCGTACGGCTGCGCGACACCACGACCCTCGCCCTGTCGTTCGACCACCGTCTCGTCGACGGCGAACTCGGTTCGCTCGTCCTGCGCGACATCGCACGCTTCCTCGAGCGGCCGGACCTGATGGTTCTTCACCGCTGATCGGCCGTCCAGGACGTGAGGATGCGCAGGGCGTCGTGCGAAGCGCTGCCGGGCTCGGCGGTGAGGACCATGAGGCGCTGCCCCGAGCCGTCGGGGCTGCTCCAGATGTCGCAGTCCAGCGTCAGGTCACCGACCAGCCGATGCCGGTAGCGCTTGGTGCCGTAGCTGTCGCTGTTGACGCGGTGCTCGGCCCACCAGGTGCGGAAGTCGGCGTCCTGGACGGACAGCTCGCCGACGAGCTGGGCCAACTCGGGGTCGTCGGGGTCGGCCGCGGCCTCCATGCGCAGCGCGGCGACGGCGTCACGGGCGTCGTGCCGCCACTCCCGGTGCATGTCCCGGACGATCGGGTCCGAGAACAGCAGCCGTACGTAGTTGCGCCGCCCCGATGGCATCAGCGAGAAGTCGGTGAACAGGGCCGCGGCGGCCACGTTCCAGGCCAGGATGTCCATCCGCCTGCCGAGAACGATGGCGGGGGCACCCGTGAGCTGATCGAGGAGGCGCCGCATGGTGGGCCGCACCCGCTGCGCGGGCCGCCGTCGGCGGCGCGGCCACTCATCGGCCCTGCCGGCGAGTTCGTACAGGTACCTCTGCTGGTCGTCGTCGAGGCGCAGCGCGCGGGCGAGGGTGGTGAGCACCGATGCGGACGCCCGGACGCGGCCCTGCTCCAAGCGCGTGTAGTAGTCGACGCTGATGGCCGCGAGCTGGGCGACCTCCTGGCGGCGGAGTCCCGCGACCCTGCGCTGGGAGTCCGTCGTGGGCAGGCCCAGGTCCTGCGGCGCCAGCTGCGCTCGGCGAGCCTTGAGGAACGCCCCGAGCTCGCGGGGGGCGGGTGCCGGAGTCATGGGTTCCATTGTCGCGTGAGCGGCACGGGAGGAGAGGGGGCAGGTTTCTTCCCAGGCAGAAACCTGCCTCTTTTGGGTGCCGGGGGCAGCGCCGAGGGTGGGGGAGTGCCTGGCGGATGTGCCGGGCGCGGAGCCCACCGCCCCGGCGCGAAGCACCGCCTTGGTGCGGCTCCGCTGAGACAGCACACCTGGAGCATCCCGTGGCGAAGACGAACATCACCTTCGACAGTGCCGGCATCCCGCTCGCCGGTCACCTCTACGTCCCCGACGCCCCGGCGCGCGGCCCGCGCCCGGCGATCGTCGTCGGCCACCCCGGCAGCGGTGTGAAGGAGCAGGCCGTGGGCCGGTACGCGCGGCGCCTGGCCGAGAGGGGCTACGTCACGCTCGCCTTCGACGCGGCCTACCAGGGCGAAAGCGGTGGCCGGCCACGCGGGCTGGAGGATCCCGCCCACCGCGTCGAGGACCTCAAGGCCGCCGTCTCCTTCCTCACCACCCGCGGCGAAGTCGACTCAGGCCGCATCGGCGCACTCGGCATCTGCGCCTCCGGTGGCTACGTACTGCCCGCCACCGCGAGCGATCACCGCATCCGGGCCGTCGCCACGGTCAGCGCCGTCGACATCGCCCGCCAGTTCCGGCTGGGAGCCGATGGGACCCAGGACCCCGCCGTGTTCCAGAGCATGCTGGCCGCCGCGGCCGACGCACGCACCACCGAGGCCCGTGGCGAGACGCCGCCGGTTCTGACCCTCTTCCCCGACACCGCCGAGCAGGCCCGCGCGCTCGGCGGAGAGCACGGCGCCGAGGGCTTCGCGTACTACCGCACCCCGCGCGCCCAGCACCCCCGCTCGGCGGGCTTCCTCACCTGGACCAGCGTCGACAAGATGGCGACCTTCGACGCCTTCACGCCGATCCCGCTGATCGGGCAACGCCCTCTGCTCATGATCGTCGGCACCCGGGCCGTCACCTCCTGGATGAGCGTCGAAGCGTTCCAGCGGGCCATCGGCCCCAAGGAGATCCACTGGATCGACGGCGCAAGCCATGTCGACCTCTACGACAGGAAGCAGTACGTGGACCCCGCCGTCGAGAAGCTCGCGGGCTTCTTCGGCGAGCACCTGGACCAAGCGCGGGGCTGACACCCGGGTCGGCTTTGCGCGGGGTGGGCGGCCGCCTCGGCGCATCCCGCCAATACCCCGTCCCGCGCATCGTCTTCGCAGGTCGGACGGTGGGGCGTCCCATGAACGGCTCAACTCGCCGACGACCGTGGCGGGCGGCGGACACCGCCCGGCAGCCTCGATGGTGCCAGACGGACGGCGCGGCCCATTCCCGCACCGTCCCCGCGACTCGTCAGGAGAGAGATATGTCCGTCCGTATGTTCTGCCGTGCCGCCGTCGCGGTGACGGCAGTCGGCGTCCTGTCGCTGTTCGAGATCGGAACCGCCTCCGCGACCGGTAAGGCATCGGCCTGGTACCTGGGCCATGAGGCGGCGCGCGTGAACTACTGGAGCAGCACGGACGACTTCCGGCTCTCCGACATCTCGTGCGACGGCAACTCGGTGTACGCCCAGTACCAGCGCGCCGGAGCAAGCCGGCGAACCCTGAGCAACACCAGGGGCTGTCACACCCACACCGACTTCAACCGCAGCTTCACCAACGGCCAGACCATCAAATACCGCGTCTGCGTGAAGGTCGCCCTCGAACCCGACAACTGCAGCGCCTGGAAATGGGACACCACAGGCTGACCACCCCGGCGACCGGACGGGCCCGCCCCGTCCGGTCGCCGGTATGCCTACGGCTGAGCACTGCGCAGCCAGCGCAGCGAGGCGAGACCCAATGCGGTCATCATGGCCACGATGTTGGGATCGGCGGCCGGCCCGGCCGCGCCGGCGGTCCGCAGGAGAAAACCGGCGTGCAGGGCGAGCACCTCGTTGATCCGGGCGGGTGTCGTCGGGCAGGCCCAGGTGTGCCGCCACGAGTTCCTCGCCGGCATCGCGTGTCATGGTGATCTCCCGTCTTCAGTGGCCGGGTAGCGGATGGTGGCCGGGTGCTCAGCTCTGCGGGTGGGCTCCGGCATCCTGTGCCACCGAGTAGCCGGGTACGGACGGCCATCGGACGGTCAGCACCACCGACTCTTCCTCCGCGAACCATGAATGGTCGACTCCGTGCCCCCACACGACGTAATCACCCTGCTCTTCCAGAAGAACGTCGCGGCCGGGGAGTTCCACGCGGAAACGGCCGCTGATGAGCACCAGGAGAGCCGTGCGTTCCTCGCCCCTCACCCACTCCGCTCGTTCGTCGCCACGAGGGTGGACGCCCCATTTGATCTCCACGGCCTCGCTGTGGCGCGGATCGCCGACGTCCTTGAAGTGTCCGAGGAGCCACCCCCGGTCCAGTGCCGCATCCTTGCCCGCATTGCCCACGTACACGCTGTCGCTCACGGTGCCGGACGCTAGCAGCTCGGCCGGGGGCGGGGCCGGAGGACGGTGCCCAGGACGTGGGTCGTGGGGAAGTAGCCCACCTCGCGGGAATCGTAGCTGTTGTGGGTGTTGTCGCCAAGGAGGACAAGTGCCCCGGGCGGGACGGAGCCACCGGTGGCGTACGGCTCCGGGAGTGCTCCCGGAGGTGGTCGGTCGCCCGCCACCGCCGCCACCCGCTTGATCATCCAGTCCTGTGCGGTACCCACGGCCGCTACCGCCTGGCTCGGGGTGGGTGACGAGTGCCCGCCGTCCCCCTGTCGCACGACGACCACGTGCCCGACCGCGCACCGTCCGCCACGCCGCACCAGCACACGCTCCCCGTCGCGGTACGTGGGTTCCATGCTCCCGCCCCGTACGGTCACAACCACGAGCGTCCGCCGCAGCACCGTTCCCGTGATGAGAGCCGTCCCCAGGGCCATCCCCAGGCCCAGTACCATCGGACCCATCACACGGCCTCTTCCGGCGCTACCGGAGACTCCTCGGCGGAGAGCTGGTAGCCACCGGCCTGGAGGGTGAAGAGCCGGGCGTACTCACCGCCCGCCGCCATCAGCAGGGTGTGGTTTCCCCGCTCGGTGACCCGCCCGTCCTTGAGCACGACGATGATGTCCGCGTCCCGCAGCGCACTGAGCCGGTGCGAGATCAGGAGGCTGGTGCGGGTGCTCCGCTCGCTCCGCAGAGACGTGTGGATCTCGTGCTCCGCCTCCGCGTCGAGCCCGGCCGACGGCTCGTCGAGGATCATCAGCTCGCGGCGCGTACCCGCATCGCGCAGGAAGGCCCGCGCCAGCGCCAGCCGTTGCCACTGACCGCCGGAGAGGACCACGCCCGTCTCCGGGTCGCCCTTGTCCTCCTCCGTGAAGAACATCCGGGTCAGCAAGGTGTCGTAGCCCCGGGGCAGCGCGGCCAACTGGCGGTCGATTCCGGCCCGTTGGGCGGCCTGACGCATCCGCTCACGCGATCGGTCCGGTTCCGTCAGCACGCTGAGGTCGCCGAGCGCGATGTTCTCCGCCGCCGTCATGTCGTACTGCATATAGTCCTGGAACACCGCGCCCACGCGTTTCCGCAACCGCGCCGGATCGACCTCACGGATGTCCACGCCGTCCCACAGGATCGCGCCGCGCGTCGGGTCGTAGAACCGGCAGAGCAGCTTCACCAGAGTGGACTTGCCCGCCCCGTTGAGTCCGACGAGGGCCAGTGCACGGCCTTGCGGAATGTGCAGGTCGACGCCGCGCAGCACCCACGGGAGATCAGGCGAATAGCGGAACCAGACGTCCCGGAGCTCGATTCCGTGGCGCAGTGTCGGCAACGGGCGGGGCCGGTCCGCGACCGGGAGGTCCGAGGTGGCCTGCGTCACCGCCGTGTAGTGGTCGAACATCAGCAGCGTCTGCTGGCCCTGCGCGGCATCGCCCGCCAACGAGGCCAGCGCCCCCTGCACACCGGCGATCGCGGCCACGAACATGGTCACATCGCCCACCGACAGCGCCCCGCCACGCGCCGCGAGGACCGCCCAGAGCAGCCCAGCGCCGGAGACCAGCGCCGCCAGTCCGCCCAGCGCCGTCTGCACGGCGATTTCGCGCCGGTCCATGGCCCGCTTCGCGGCGTTGGCCGTACGCCGTTCCGTCAGCATCCGCTCGCGCAGGAACGGGCCGATGCCGAAGAGCCGGACCTCCTTGGCCGCCTCCACACTCGAGAGCAGATCGGCGTAGAAGAACTCCCGCCGCTCGACCGGCCCGACCTCCCACAGCATCCGCGCCCGACGCCGTGCCAGTGCCACTTCCGACCACAGCACGGGAACCCCCGCCACCAGCAGAATCCCGGCCATCACTGGGCTGACGAGGAGGAGCGAACCGAGGAAGCCACCGATGGTCACCCCGGCGCGCACAACGCCCAGGATGCTCTCCGCGACATGGGTGGCCGTCTCGTGGCCCGCCTGCTGGGCCAGCCGAAGGCGGTCCAGGAAGTGCGGGTTCTCGAACTTCCCCAGCCCGACGAACCCGTCGACGGCGGCGAACAGCCGGTCCTGCATCTCCAGCCCCACCCGGCGGTCCAGCTCCGCTCGCGCGTATCGCATGGCCTGCGAGGCCACCACCGCCGTCACACCGAGGCAGGCCATCGCCATCCCGGGCCACAGCAGTGTGCTCGGGGCACCGCTCGCCAGGTCGTCCAGGACCAGTTTCATCAGCCAGGCCGTCGCCACCGGCAGCGCGCTGACCAGCAGCGACAGTCCTATGTGGAGCAGCAGGGTGCCGGGGGCGGCGCGGGCGGTGACCGCGCAGACGGCGGCGAGCCGCCGCAGCGCGATCATGGCGCGCCCCGAGCCCCAGGAAGGGGCGTCGGAAGGGGCGTCGGAAGGGGCGCAGTCGGTGTCCGCCGCCGACTCCTCGTGGCCGCCTCGCCCGCGCACGGTGCTCACACCGGAAGCGTCGGCCGGGACAGGTCCACCGCGTCGTCGGTGACCACGACATCGCCCTCGGTATCCGGCTCGACCATGAGCACCGTGGGGAACGCCATGATCTCGAATGCCGCGCCCATGGGTTCCTCGTTGCGGGTCTGGGTCACGACCTTCGCCACCGACCGCAGTTCGGCGACCATGGGCGCGGCCAGGTCCTCGTCGCCCACCACGGCGGCCAGCACCCGATCGCGTCCGCCGGGCATCGTACGGGCGTACTCCATGAACTTCGGCAGCTGCTCCTTGCACGGTCCGCAGGTCGGCGTGAAGAAGCCCACCAAGGTGGTCCCGGTCATCGTGGCGCGGCTCAACGGCTCGCCGTCCACGGTGTGGGCGGCGAACTCACCCACCGGCTCGCCGAGTTCGATCGCCGAGCGTGGCCGGTCGACGGCCCTCGCCGCCAGCAGCTCGCCGTGCTCCCGCAGGCGCTTGATCACGCCCAGGGTGAGGATCAGGTCCAGCGAACACAGTGCCCCCACGAGCACCACGGCGCTGATCAGGACTGGCATGGTTGTTCCTCCCGGATGTCCCGGATATTCCGGATGGCCTTCGGATGGTGTGTGCGCGCGTCGAATCGGGGATCTGCCGGGCCCTGGACGGACCGAAGAGCTCCGCCAGATCGTCGAGTACGGTCACCAGGGCACCCGCGACGAGCCCGGCCGCCGCCGCCACGAGGGCTCCCGTCGCCGTCGCCGGAGCCTGGTCCGCCAGTGTCAGCAGGCCGGCCGCCGCCGCGACGGCGGTCAGCACCACATTGCGCAGAAGGTGGCGGCGGCCGAGCGGGGCCGCCGAGGCCCCGAAGCAGCGGCAGGCGGCGCCCGTTCCCCGCCGTACCGTGCGGGCGATCGCCGCCGCGAAGACGCTCAACAGCCCCGCCGCGAGGGCCAGTCCGGCCACGGTGGCACCGTCCGACGGCGCGATGAGCAGGGCGCAGACCGCGCCCTCCGCGGTGACCACGGCCCCCGCCGCGGGTCCGACCAGCCGAGGTGGCACCACTCCCATGGCGGGCAGCGACTCCACGAAGGCCGTGAACCTGCCCCGCCCCACCGACTTGCTCAGGAAGGCGATCAGGAAGACCACGCCGATCATGGCCCGGACCGCGATCACCAGATACTGCACGGCAACCCTTTCAATCGAGGTAGGGGTGCGGGCTGAGCGTGAAGGCGGCCCCCGAATGCCCCCGTTGGCCACTCGGGGGCCGCCTGCCCGCTGTCGTTCAGCGGTGCGCCGCGTACGCCGTCGTCCAGGAGCGGACGGCGGTCAGCGCGGCACTGTGTGGTGTCAGCAGCCCACGCAACCGGTGCAGTCGAAGCCTCCGGCCGAGTTCTTGCAACACCGGGCGTTGCAGCTGCACTGACCGCCGTACTGCCGGTTGCACTGCCAGCATTGCGGCCAGCACTGCTTCACCTGCACGGCAGAGGCCTCCACCTGGGGAACGAACAGGCCGAGCAGCCTGCTGCCCATCGTGGTGAGCGTCCTGTACATGTCCACCCTCCTTCCGTCGAGTCCGGCCCGGCTCCGTGGACTGGGCACGGGCCGATGTTGGATCGAGCCGACAGACGGCGCCTGCCGACTCCGCCACCATCGCGATCCGGCAGGAGGGATGTCTTGTACGAATGCGACACCGAGAATGCGATACCGAGAATGCGACACCGGGAATGCGACGTCGGGAATGCGCCGCCCTCACTCGGCGAGCAGAACGCTGGTGACCTGATCGGGCAGGAAGTCCAGCGGGTCACCGGGCTTGGAGGACGCCCGGCGGGTTCCGAACCGGCCCGGTGTGCAGCCGACCCGGTCCTTGAAGGCCCGGGTGAAATGGGCCTGGTCGTAGTAGCCCGCGAGGGCCGCCGCCTCCGCCCACGGCAGACCGCCGTCCTGTAGGCGCAGCGCCTCCTGCAGCCGCAGCACCTGGGCGAACTGCTTGGGTGGCAGGCCCACTTGCTCGCGGAAGCGCCGCTCCAGCCGTCGGCGGCTCCATCCGGTCTCGGCGGCCAGATCCCCCACGCGTATCCGGCCGTGGGTGCGTCCCAGCCGCCGCCACGTCCAGACCACCTCGGGCGCGCACTCCGGCCCGGCCTGGGCCCGGGCCGCGAACACCCCGTCGAGCAGGGCGAAGCGCGATGTCCAGTCGCGGCACTCGGACAGGCGGCAGAGGAGACGGCCCGCCTCCCGGCCCAGGAGATCGGCCGGGTCCAGATTGCGCTCCGCCAACTCGGCCATCGGCATGCCGAAGAAGCGGAAGGCCGCGATCGGCGTCAGCATGACCGTCACGCCGGATAACTGGCCGGTGTGCTCGCCCAGCGTGGCGGTGGCCCGTAAGCCGTTGATCATTGAGGTTCCGGTGACACACTGGCGCGGATCCACCGCGTCGGCGATCCGTATCGGTTCGCCGAATCCGAGCATCACCTTCACCACACCGTCCGGCACCAGCAGCCGACATCGGGGCTGACGCGCGCCGAACCGGAAGCCCCGGTATCCCAGCACATGTTCGCGGGCGGTGGCGCCGGGTTTCCTGGTGATCAGTTCTCGCGACACCGTCGCACTCGATAAGCCCCTCGGCGAGTGCTTGTCGTGCATTTTGCTTCCCCCTCGTGTCCGTGGATCGGTCACATGAGGCCCATCGTGTCCGGCACGGGGAGACGGGGGCCACAGAGATCAGGCCAATGCGGGCGGCGCCATCGTCACGGCCGCCGGCTCAGGACCGCCCGGTCGCCTGCCGACAGGCACGTACGTAGTCCAGCACCAGGGGACGGTGGTCGTCGGCACGCCGGGCGAGTGCGTACTGGCTCGGCGAGATGCCGCGCACCGGCCGGGTCACGACGCCGCCCAGGGTGATGAGCGGTGCGTTCCCGCTGGCCAGCAGGCAGACCCCGCGCCCGTCCACCAGAGCCTCGTACGTCTCCTCGGTACTGGCGATCTCGGCACCGACGACCGGTGGCCTGCCGTCGCGGGCGTCCGTGGCGAGCCAGTAGTCCCGGAGTGCCCCGGCGCTCGGCGGCAGCGCGAGGAACGGCTCGTCCAGCAGGTCGGCGAAGTCGACCACGTCCCGGGCGGCCAGGGGATGCTCCTCGGGCAGCGCGACCAGCCGGGGTTCCTGGGCCACCACCACCCAGGTGTAGCGGTCCGGATCGGGCATCGGGAGCCAGATGAACGCGAGGTCGCTGGAGCCGTCCGCGAGCCCCGCGGTCGGATCCTCCCAGCTCACCTGGCGAAGTTTCATACGGGCGTCGGGGTGCGCGTCGGTGAACCGGGACCTGATCCCGGGCAGCAGACCGCCGCGGCCCGGGCTGGTGCTCATCCCCACGACGAGTGTCGCCCGTTGCCCGGCCTTGGCCTGTTCGACCGCTTCCCGCGCGGCGTCCCACGCGGCGAGCACCTGCTGGGCGTGCGGCAGCAGCGCGGCACCCACCGGTGTGAGCCGGACGCTCCTGCCGTCCCGTACGAACAGCGGCGCGCCGAGCTGGCGCTCCAGCGTCCGGATCTGCTTGCTCAGCGCGGGCTGCGAGATGAACAGCCGCTCGGCCGCGCGGGTGAAGTGCAGCTCCTCGGCCACGGCGGTGAAGTACCGGAGATCTCTCCCATGCACATCCATAACCATCGGCTATCACACCGGGTCTTGGACGGGCAAAGGACTTCTCCGCGAGAGTCGACCCCGAAGAGCACAACACCTCCGTGAAGGGATGTCCGATGGGCAAGGTCTGGCTGGTGACCGGGGCGAACAGTGGCTTCGGCCGGGCGATCACCGAAGCCGCGGTGGCCGCCGGGGACGTGGTCGTGGCCACCGCACGCCGTGTGGAGGCGCTGGGCGACCTCGTGGCCGCGCACCCCGACCAGGTGGAGGCGCTGCCGCTGGACGTCACCGATATCGCCGGGATCGAGGCCACCGTGCGGGATGTGGTGAGCCGTCACGGCAGGGTCGACGTCCTGGTCAACAACGCGGGGCGCGGCCATGTCGGCGCGGCCGAGGAGACCACCGACGCCGAGCTGCGTTCGCTGTTCGACCTGCATGTCCTGGGCCCCGCCGCCCTGGTCAGGGCCGTGCTCCCGGCCATGCGTGCCCGGCGCTCCGGTGCGATCGTCCAGATGAGCAGTATGGGCGGCCAGATGTCCTTCGCCGGATTCTCCGCCTACAGCGCCACCAAATTCGCCCTGGAGGGATTCTCGGAGGCACTGGTGGAGGAGGTGCGCCCGCTCGGCATCAAGGTGCTCATCGTGGAGCCCGGCGCCTTCCGCACCAGCCTGATGGACAACACCGGCGCCAGCGAGGAGATCGCCGACTACGCCGAGACCGTCGGGCCCACCCGGCGGATGACCCGGACCGCCGGGGGCACGGAGCCGGGCGACCCGGCCAGGGCGGCGACGGCGATCCTGACCGCCCTGGACGCCGAGCGGACGCCGCTGCGGCTGCCCCTGGGCAGCGACGCGGTCGACGCGGTCCTCACCCACCTCGACGCCATCCGCTCCGACGTCACCACCTGGGAGAAGACCGCCCGCGACACCGCCTACCCGCAGTAGGCCCGCGGCGGTCGGGGAGGTCCCGCGGAGGCGGATGGACGTTCAGCGCCCGGTGCTGCCGTCGATGAGTTCACGCAGGATGTCCGCGTGACCGGCATGGCGACCGGTTTGTTCATCCTCGGGGGATGTGGTCCGTTTCCCGCTGGGCGGCGTACCAGCCCAGTGCGCGCACCATGGCCTTGTGCGGGGTCGGTGGGAGCAAGGGCGCGAGGGCGTCCCAGGTCTTGTCGACGAGTGTGCGGGCCTCGGCCACGCACGCGTCGACGGCTCCGCCGCGCAGCAGCAGCTCGGACGCTTCGAGCGCACCGGCGTCGGAGCGCTCCCGGAGGGCGTCGCGCAGGCGTCGGCGGTCGGTTGTGTCGAGGAGGCCGGTGGCGTGGGCCACGGGGTAGGTGACCTCGCCGTTGCGGAGGTCTTCGGCGGGGGAGCGGGTGGTGATGCCCCGCTGGTGTTCGTCGCGGGTGCACTGCCCGTACAGATCGGCGACGTCGTCGGTGATCTGGTAGGCGATGCCGACGGCCTCGAAGTACTCGCAGATCGCGGCGAGTTGGACCTCGTCGGCGCCGCCGAGGATCGCGGAGACCTCCGCGGTGCTGCGCACGAGCATGCCCGTTTTCAGCCGGTGGGCGGTGCGGATCTGGTCGAGGAGGGCGTGGGCGTCACCGGTCGCCACGGCTTCGTCGAACGCGGTGTGGTGCCCGGCGAGGTCGAGGGCCTGACCGGCGTGGGCGGCGCGCAGGTCCCGCAGATAGAGCCGGTAGATGCGCAGCATGGTGCCGGGGTCGGCCTGCGGGACGCGCTGGATGAGGGCGTCGAAGGTGTAGTAGCCGAGGGTGCCGGCGGTGATGGCGGGAGCGGTGCCGAAGACCTCGTGGACGCTCGGACGGCCGCGCCGGGTGGGGGAGTTGTCCTGGATGTCATCGATGACCAGCGCCGAGACATGGAGGAGCTCGGTGACCGCCGTCAGCGGTCGGTAGGGCTCGGGGTCGGCGTCGAGAAGGCAGAGTACGGCCGCGGCCACGTAGGGGCGCCAGGAGCGCCCGGGGTTGTCCAGCAGGTGCAGGAGGGGAGCGGCGATCCCCTGGTGGAGGCGGATACGGGTGGCGGTGTCCAGTCCCGTTCCGTCGCCGATGCCGGTGAGCAGCCCCAGCGCGGTGTCATCGGTGGCATCGGTGGAGTAGAGCGCGGCGGCTTCCGCGCGGGCGATGTCGTGGGTGCGGCGCATGTAGTGCTCGATGTCGCCGATGGTGTTGGTCGGGAGGGTCTGCAGGAATGCCGTGCCGGCCACGGGCGTGGTCCCCATGACACCGCGCACGGTGGCGGGGCTCTCCCACAGGGCGCGTCCGACGAGCAGCGTACGGACCTCGCCCTCCGCCGCCGGGGCGATCACCTCGACATCCAGGCCGAGGCCGGGGACGCTCACGCGCACGGCGGTCGGGTAGGTGTTGAGGGTGGCCAGCGAGGTCCAGTGGCGCACGGGCCGCCAGTCCACGTCGTGATAGCCGACCCCGCCGTCCGGGGCGACCGCCGTGGCGCGGGTGAACTCCAGGGTGGTGGCACCGGTGGCGGGGTCGGTGTTGCGTGCGTGGACGCAGCTGATCTCCCAGCCGTTGCCGAGCTGGATGCCCGCCCACTCCCAGGTGTGGTCCGGCGTTCCCGGGGCTCGCCGGACGTCGTAGTAGGTGCTGCCCCAGTCCTGCTCGAACCAGGCGTGCCCCTCCACCCGCTGCTGGGTGCCGTCCGCGCGGCGCAGGGTCCCGTGGGCGTGCAGCCGGGGCACGAAGTACGACGTCATCGTGTCCGCGCCGGTCGGCAGCCGCCCCGGGTAGCACCCCTGGGCGTCGAACTGCGGGACCGCCGGCTTGACGGGGGTGAGGACGAGCTCGAAGCGTTCCTCGTCCTGGAAGGCCAGGCGGTAGCCGCCGTCCTCCTCGCGGCGCAGCGCGGCCGGCTCCCCGAAGGAGATGTCGAGCGTCTCGGCCGAGTCCATCACCGGCTCGGTCAGCATCCGGTCGGGCAGCAGCGGGCCCTCGGCGAGGGCCTCCGTCAGCGCCTCGCGTACCCGCTGATCCAGCGCGGTGTCGCCGAGGAGCGTGTCGTGGACCGCGCGATGCATGGTGGGCGACATCCAGGCGCGGTGGGAAACCCCTGCCGGGCCCGAGCACGTGGACACCAGGCCGTACCCGGGACGGGCGGCGCGGTCCCGCACATCGTGGTGTTTCAGGAAGCTGACCATCCACGTGTACGTGTCGCCGCTCTCGTCGCGCAGATGCCCGTTGAGATACCACGCCTCGGCGCCGACCGAAGGGTGCGGCGCGCCGAAGGGCGCCGAGCCGGTGGTGTGCTGCGGCGCCGGCCGCGAGGGGCGCTGTGCCATGGAACGGGACGGGGAGGTGGTCATACCGGAAACCTAGACGTCCACCGCCCGCGCACCGGGTTCCCCCGCACCGGCCCCACCGCATCGGATGAACGCACAGCCCGGGTATCGGGTCGTCACCGTGCCTTCGAGACCCCCGGCTCGTTATGGCGCAACGCCAAGGGGAGGAGGCCCTCGATCGCACTCGCCGCCCTCCTCGCCTTCCACTTCCGCACCCGGAACACCCTCGGCAAGACCGGGCGGCGCTCGCCGGGCCCCACGGGCGTTCCCGGTCAGCCGCGCCGGTCGCCGTCGTCCAGGTAGTGCAGCACCGCGAGCACACGGCGGTTGGCGCTGTCCGTCGGTGGGAGTCCGAGCTTGCTGAAGATGCGGTTGATGTACTTGCAGACCGCGCGTTCGGTGATGGACAGCTCCGTGCCGATCGCGGCGTTGGACAGTCCGCGGGCCATCAGTTTGAGCACTTCCCGCTCGCGCGGGGTCAGTTCGGCCAGGGTGTCGGCCCCGGTCAGCCGATTGACCAGCCGGCCGATCACATCGGGGTCGAGGACGGTGCCACCGGCGGCGACGGTCTCCAACGCGGCGAGGAATTCGGTCACCTCGCTGACACGGTCCTTGAGCAGATAGCCGACTCCGCCGTCGGAGTCGGCCAGCAGCTCCCGGACGTAGGTCTGCTCGATGTACTGCGAGAGGATGAGGATCGGTGCGCCGGGCCGGCGCCGGCGGGCCTCGATGGCCGCGCGGAGGCCCTCGTCCCGATAGGTCGGGGGCAGCCTGATGTCGACGATGGCCACGTCGGCACGTTCCTGGTCGAGTGCCTCCAGGAGCGCGTCGGGGTGGTCGACGGCGGCCACCACCGTGCAGCCGAGTTCGGCCAGCAGGCGTTTCAGCCCCTCGCGCAACAGCAGCAGATCCTCGGCGATCACGACACGCATGGCAGCTCCGCGCGCAGAGTGGTGGGCCCGCCGACCGGGCTGACGAGCGACAGACTGCCGTCGAAGGCGGCGACGCGGCGCCGCAGACCGGCGATTCCGGTGCCGCGCAGTTCATCGGCCCCGCCCCGGCCGTCGTCCAGAACCTCGACCCGCACGCGCTCCCGGTCACTTCGCACCGTGATCTCGGCCCGGTTCGCGCCACTGTGCTTGGTGACGTTGGTCAGCGCCTCGGCGACGACGAAGTACACCGTGGACTCCAGCGCCACCGGCAGTCTCCCGGGGACATCGACCGTGACCGCGACACCGGTCAGCGCCGCCCCGGCCCGCTCGGCCAGCGACTCGATTCCCCCGGCCAGCCCCCGGTCCGCCAGGATCGGGGGATAGACGCCGCGTACGACGTCCCTCAGCTCCCGCAGGGCCGCGCCGATCTCGGCGCGGGCCTCCCGTAACAGCTTCCTGTCGTCCGGGAGTTCGCGCAGCCTCATATCCAGCAGGCCGAGCAGCATGCCGGTGGACACCAGCCGCGCCTGTGCGCCGTCGTGGAGATCGCGTTCGATCCGGCGCAGCTCTGCGGCCTGCACCTCCAGCACCCCGGTCCGTGACGCGGTCAGGGTGGCGATCCGGCGGGTGAGGCGGCTCCGGTGCGGCCCCTCCAGCAGCGTCCGGCCGACGCGTGCGTGCCAGCGTGGCAGTCCGTGCGAGCACGCGGCGGCGAGCAGGAGGAGGATCAGCCCGTACAGCGCCGCGATGACCGAGCTGGTGGTGTCCCGGACCGGAACGAAGACCACGGCCGGGGGTCCCAGCCGCCACCACAGCGGTGTGCTGACCGAGAACAGCGCGATCGCCCACATCACCATGCTCAAACCCAGCACCGCCGGGCCGAGCACGGCCTGGAAGACCAGCCAGAGGACCTCCCGTGCCGGAGTGGTGCGCTCTGTTTCAAGAGGTCCGAGCACCATGGTGTCCACTTGGCTCTGACGTTCGACGAGCGGGCCGACGGCCGGCCTCCGGCGGTGGTGCCGCATCGCCCACACCGGCCAGTTCAGCAACAGGCCGAGCGCCCGCACACCGGTCAGCGCATTGGCGACCATGATCTTCAGATCCTGGCTGATCAACGGAGTCGCTCCCCCTGATGAGCTATGACCGGTCGTGCGCGTCGTGCGCGTCGTTCGCCGAAAGCGTCTTGTAGACGGTACCGGCGAGGTCGGGCAGTGTGTCCTCTTCGACAGAGCTGTTGACAGCGACGACGATGACCATGCGGCTCTTCGGGAAGTACAGGTGCAGCACCCGGTTACCCAGGGTGGCCCCTTCGTAGAACCAGACCGTCCCGGTCACGGGGTCGGCGTGTTTCGCGACGCCGAGCCCGAAGCCGAGAGGATCGCCGGCCGTGACGGTCGTGATGGGCTTGCTCGTCTTCATCGAGGTCAGGGACTCCAGCTCGCGCTGCTGCGCCGCGGGCAGCAGGCGGCCGCCGTACAGCGCCTTGTCCCAGGTCGTCACGTCCTTCAGCGAGCTCACCAAGCCGCCCGCACCCTGCGCCCAGGACAGGCCGAGCGGCGGAAGCGCCTTGTTGACGTGGGTCGGCAGGATGGACTGGACGGAGTACGGGGTCGGCATGCGCGAGGCCGTGTCCGGGCGGCACTCCGCGGGCAGGCAGGTGTCATGCAGCCCGAGGGGCTCGATGATGCGCTCGGTGAGCCGATCGGAGTAGCTGTCATGCGACGCCCGTTCGACAATCATCTGCGCGAGGAGGTAATTCGTGTTGGAGTAGGCGTACTTCGCCGGGCCCAGCGGCCGGCCCTCCGCATAGGACACCAGACGCTCCGCTGTGAAGCGCGTCGACGGATCGGCGTCGAAGTCTTCGAGAAACGCACTCTGTTCGGTGTAACTGGGGATACCGCTGGTCATCGACAGCAGTTGCCCGATGGTGACATCGCGCCACGCCGGATACCGGGGAAGCCACTCTCCCAGCTTGTCGTGCAGGGACAGCTTTCCCTCGGCCTCCAGCTGAAGCAGAAGCACGGATGTGAACGCCTTGGTGTTGCTGCCTATCTGCCACATCGCGTCACCCGGCACCTGGCCACCGCCGCCATAGCGCGTCGTCCCGGCGCTGACGGAGATATCGGGCCGCTGATCGGCGTAGGTCACCCGAAGTGAGAGCGCCGAGAAATGGTCCTTCCTGCCATGAGCGTCCAGATATTTCCTGAGGTCGCTCCTGAGCGACTCGGCGACGGTGGGCGCGGTCCGCTCCGCCACCGCATGGGAGACTCCGGCCTCGCACCCCGCCGTCGTCAGCCCGGAGACAGCCACCGCGGCGACCGTCGCCAGCACCGCGAGGCGCTTCCCGCCCCGACCACCAGATCGACGGATCGAACACCTCATTGCCGCCATTCCTCCCTCGGATTGAACAGAACCGGGAACGACGATCACGCTACGGAGCGGAGGTGCGGCGGGTAATCAGGTCACCCCCCTTCTTCGTTGACATGCAGGCATCCCCCCGGTCTACCGCGCCCGGCGCACCGAGGCGGGCGTTCTGGTGCCGCCGCCGACGATGTCGATCAGATCGTGGACCAGCATGTCCACCTCTCCGGCGCGCCAGGCGAGCACCACCCGGCTCGGCTGGTGGCCCGTCACGGGAACGAAGCTGACACCCGGTGCCGCGTGGCGGCGAGCGGCGGCGGCCGGGAGCAGGCCGACGGCCGATCGCCAGACGACCGCGTGCAGGCATTCGCCGATCGTGCTGACCACGGGCGGGTCCGGGTCGGCGGTGTCGGTGGCGAGCCAGAAGTCACACCACTGCGGGTCGGTGCCCGGTGGCAGCCGGAAGCTCGCGCGTCCGCGCAAGTCCGCGACATCGACCTGGTCCGATCCGGCCAGAGGGTCTGTGGCGGGCATGGCGACCAGCGGAGAGGTCAGCCGCACCACCGACGGCATCATCAACATCATCCGGCACGCCCGGGAGGTGACGGGGATCGACCGGCTGTACGCGGTCCTGGGCGGCCTGCACCTGCGCTTCGGGTCGGTCGTCGACCTGGCCGGCACAGCAGACGCTGGCGACCCGGCTGCCGGATGCCTTTGTGCCGAACGCGGTGGGCAGTACGTTCATGCTGGGCAGCGTGGCATGACGGCTCCGCCGAGCGCCGGAGTGCCCGGTCAGCCGAGGAGATCCTGGGCCATCAGATCAAGACGCTCGGCGAACTCGGTGAGTCCGGCCTGGTCGACGTTGCCGAAGCTGACCCGGAACATCTGGCGGTCGTCGGGCAGGAAGGCGGTGCCGGATATGACGAGCGTGTCGTAGCGGGTGATGAGGTCGCGCACGACCTCGTCGGTGGGGCGCTCGGCAAAGGGGTGCCGGATCCAGCCGAAGAATCCTCCGCCGCTCATCAGCTCGAAACCGCCCGGCCGATCGGCCAGCGCGGTTTCCAGCCGACGTCGCTTGTCCGCGACCTCGTTCGCACGCGCACGTCGCCACTCCTGGGCCGAGGTCAGCCCGGCCCAGGCCGCCTCCTGCCCGATGCGCGGAGGACAGATCGCCACGCAGTCGAGCAACTTCATCACCTCGCGGCTCAGCTCGGGCGAGGCGACGACCGCGCCCACCCGGTAGCCGGGTATCGCCAGGTCCTTGGAGAAGCTGTGCAGGCTCACCAGGGTCCGCTCCCAGTCCGGGTCGGCGAACAGCTCGTGTGCCGGTTCCTCCGTGTCGCGGAACGAGCGGTAGGTCTCGTCCAGGATCAGCGCGATATCGTGCCGCTTCGCCAGCTCGTAGAACCCCGCGAGCACATCCGGCGGAAGGGTGACGCCGCTCGGGTTGCCCGGGGTGACCAGCACGATCGCCCTGGTGCGCGGCGTGATGAGCGCTTCGGCCGCCTCCGGGTCGGGCACGAGGCCGGGGCCGGGCTCGAGGTATCGCGGCACGACACCGTTCATGCGCAGCCACATGTCGTAGTTGAAGTAGTACGGCAGGGCTTCGATGACCTCGTCACCCGGTTCGGTGAGCGACTGGGCGACCAGGCAGAATGCCTGATTGCACCCCGCGGTGACGACCATCTGACCGGCCCCCACCGGGCTCCGGTAAGCGCGGCTGAGGTCGGCGGCGAACGCCTCCCGCAGCCGGGGCAGCCCGGGAGCCGGCACATAGGCGGCGCCGTTCGGCTCGTGTGCGACCTTGGCGACGTGGTCGATCATCTCGATCGCGGGCGGGTAGCTCGGCGCGGCCTGGGCCAGATCGAGTAGCGCACGCTCGCCGCTGCGGCCCGCCAACAGGGCATATGTCGCGCCCATCGGTGAATCGATCTGGTGCACGGTTCGCGGGCTGAGTCGCACGTCGGCGCTCCTTCACGGCTTGGGTGTCCGCTGACGGTCGAACACGATGCTATCGGCGTACTTCGCGAGTGCTTCGCGAGTGCTTCGCGCACCGGCCGAGCCGCGGGAGGCGGTGCCGCGGGGCGTGGTATCGGCGCCCGGCGGCACCACCGGTGGCCGGGCGCCGATACCCGCCACGTCAGGCCGGTGAGGTGACGGCCCGGCCGAGGTGCCGGGCGAAGAACCGGACCGCGCTGTCGGCCTCGAACCTGGGCACCTCCTTGTGCCTGCCCGCGTTGGCGTGCAACGTCTTCTCCTTGGAGGCGAAGGCGTCGAACAACGCCAGACCCGACTGGCGCGGGATGTGCTCGTCGTCCCACTGGAGCACGAACTCGATCGGAACGGTGATCCGCCGCGCCGTCTCGGCCAAGTCGTGCCAGAAGACGCCGAAGACCGCGGCGGTGATCCTGGGGTCGGCCGCGGTCAGCGGCACCCCGATCGCCGTGCCCATGTTCAGACCGAAGTAGCCGACCGGCCCTTCGGCGCCGATCTCCGGCAGCTCTTGGAGGGCGTCCAGGGTCGCCCGCCACTCCGGCACCGCACGCTCGGCCAGGTGGGCGTTGTAACGGACGACGATCGGGCCGACCGGCTCGCCCGCCGCCATCGCCCGCCGCATCGCGGCGATCTCCCGCTCGTCGAGCGCCGTACGCGGCCGGCCGCCGTGACCGGGCGCGTCGATGACGGCCACGTGGAAACCGCAGCCGGTCACCAGACGGTGCGCACGGCCCGCCATCGCCGGAGCCTTTTTGTGGGTGCCGCCACCGTGCCCCATGAGCACCAGGGGCGCGCGATCGGGGCCGGACGCGGGCGACCAGAGCACACCGGTGACCTCACCAACGGTGAAGTCGCGTTCCATGACACCGTTGGACGATGTCTCCGCGGTGAACCGCACAGAATGCATAGGTTGTTGCCTTTCGGGGAGTGCCTTGTTGTCGAGGCGCTCCCGGCGACACCTACATCGATCGCCCGGCCGTGACAAAGCGGGGGAGCACCCACAGGGATACAGCGTTCATGGGTCTCACCTCCTGGCTCGGTGTCACGGGCTCGCCCGCACGCTACCAACCCGGGCGTCATCCCGCCCAACCCTTTTCTCTTCGGCCGCGGGCGCTACCCCGCCCAGGCGAAGGTGGCGGTTCCGCGCACCCCCTCGAAGACGACCGCGTCGCCCACGCGGTGGGCTCCCCGGCCCGCGTCCCCCGACGGGCGGCCGTCGCGCCAGGCGATCCGGCCGTTCACGGCGATGGTGCGGTCCTTGTGGAGGAGGGGAACCGCGACCCGGCCGGCCGTGCCTTCCGGTGCCCGGACGGTGAGGACGAACGAATCGTCGCCCGCCCCGCGCCGCCACCGTACGGACAACGTGCCCGCCGGCACCGGGACGTCGCCCTGTGCCCAGCCCAGGTCGACCGGCTCGGGCTCCACCGCCCACCCGCGGTAGCCGTCGGCGAGCGGTCGGACGCCGAGCACGTTCATCGACAGTGCGGGCACCGCGGTGCTCCAGGCGTGGGCCATGCCGACGTGTCCGCCCCAGGCCAGCGATGTGCCGGGCCGGGGCACGGCCGGCTTCCCGTCGGCACCGGCCTCCTCCCACGGCGTTCCGGGCCCCTTGCGGATCATGTGGTCCCATGCGGTGCGGATCAGCCCGAGCGCTCCGGCGCCGTCCTCGTGGCGGAACCGGCCCAGGCTCTCCTGGGCCATCACATACGGGGAGATGTACCGCGTCATATAGGGGTTGTCGGTGTGCCGGGTGGTGAGCGTGCCGTACGGACCGCTGAGGTGGGTGTTCAGGTACGCGATGGCGCGCCGGGCCCGCGGGCGGTCGAGTACCCCGAAGGCGAGGGCGGCGGCGTTGGCATCGGCGGTGTGGTCGCGGCGCGGGTCGTCGGTGTTGAGCGTCATGGCCCCGGCCGCCGGATCCCACAGCCTGGTGAGGAGCGCGGCCCGGACCCGGTCCGCCCGGCGGTCGAGCGCCGCCGCGGCGCCCCGGTCGCCCGCCACGGAGCGTTCGAGCCGGGCCAGTGAGCGCAGGGCCGCGTAGTAGGCGGCGTTGGTGGTGGCGTCGACGCCGGCGGCCCGGTCCGGGGTGTGCCAGTTCTGGGCGGGCAGCCCGTCGTAGTCGGCGGTCCGGAACAGCCCGCCGTCGGCGTCCGGGGCGTGTTCGCCGAAGAACCGCAGGGCGCGGCGGGCGACGGGCAGCAGCGGCCTCACAAAGGCCCTGTCCCCGGTGAAGCGCAGGTAGTCCGCCACGCTGACGACCCATAGGAGGGTGAAGCTGTCGAGCCTGACCTTCCCGGCCGCGCCCGGCGGTTCGAACCCCGCCGGTGACCCGTCCGGCGGGCCGGGGTCGCCGGGTTCGCATGGCACGTCGATCAGGCTGGTGGCCGGAAGTGTGCCGTCGGGCCGCTGCTGGCAGGCGAACAGGTTGATGGTGTCGCGCAGTACGCGGCGGTACGCGCCGCCCTGCTGGTACGCGGCCAGGGCCACGAGCTGGACGTCGCCCGCGTAGACGGTGCGGTCCCGCTTGGGGCCGTCCATGACGACCCACGGCCGCCCCACGGCGGTACGGCGTCCCCGGGCCGTCGACAGATCCAGGCCGTAGGCGCTCGCGTACCAGGCCCGGTTGAGCACCGGGTCGCTGGAGAGGAAGTGTCCGTCGTACGCGCCGGGGAAGACCGTCTGCCGCACCCGTACGAAGTCCAGAGCGAGCGAACCGGGTCCGTCCAGTGTGATCGCGACGTACCGCTGGGAGCCGCGTAGACCGGGGCTGCGCAGCACGGTGGATCCGCGCGGCGGGGCGTAGACGTCCGCCCGTCCGTCGGGATCGTCGTCGGTGCCCAGGGACCGGCCCCCGTAGAAGAAGCCGTCGGGGTCGGGATCGGCGTCCCCGTCCGGGCCGAGGTACTGGCGCGCCTCCGCGTACGACGCTCTGATCGGCGCGCCCGACGCCCGCCGGATCCCCAACTCGACGTATCCCCCGGCCAGTACGCCGAGGTCGATCACCAGCCGCGCGCCTCGCGGTGCGGTCGTGGTGAGGATCGCCGCCGCGCCGCCCTCCCGTAACGCCCCGTCGGCGCCGGTGACGGTGCCACCGTCTCCCTCGACGGCCACCGATGTGGGCCGCACGAACGTGCCGGGCACGCGCAGCACCTGCTGTCGCCAGGCCGGGTCCATCCCGACCGGCTCCCGGGACAGGGCCACCGCCCGGTCCTGCGGTCCGGCGGCGAGAGTCCCGGAGAGGGTGGCGGCGAGACAGGCGAGGACCATGGTCGAACGAGTCATTCGGTTCAATTTCATTGTTTATGCTGTACGCATACGCTGAGTGGTGGTCAACGTTTGGCGGGGTGATGGCGGATGCAATCCGGCCACAGCGAGGAAACGAGCGCCGTGCGCGGCCTGGAACTGCTCTGGGGCCTGGGCGAGCGCCCCAACCGAGGCCGGCGCCCCGCCTTCACCCTGGAGCAGATCGTGGGCACCGCCGTCGGGATCGCCGACGCACAAGGACTTGCCGCGGTGTCCATGCGCCGGATCGCCGAACGGCTCGGCTGCACCACGATGTCGCTCTACCGGTATGTGCCCGGCAAGGCCGAGCTGCTCGACCTCATGACGGACGCCGTGATGGGCGAAGTCCCGCCGGCCGATGCCGCGCCGGGCGACTGGCGGAGCCGGCTGGAGCTGTCCGCCCGCGCCGACTGGGGCCTCTACCACCGTCATCCCTGGATCCTGCGCCTTCCGGCCGGGCGTCCCGCCCTGGGCCCTCACGGCTTCGCCTGGTACGAGTCCGTCCTGAGGGTGCTCACCGCGACCGGTCTGCCCCCGGCGGCGCTGGTCAACGTGTTCGACACGGTCGACGCCTATGTGCGTGGCGCCGCCCGCGACGCCCTCGACGCGGCCGCCGTCGAGCGCCATTCCGGCCTGACCGACGAGCAGTGGTGGGCCGCCCGCGCCCACTTCTGGGACGCCGTCTTCGTCCCGGCGCGCTATCCGGTGGTGGCGAGCCTCCGCGCCGCGGGTGCCCTGCATCACCCCCGCGACCGTGGCTTCGAGTTCGGTCTCCGGCTCGTGCTGGACAGCATCGAGACGTTCGTCCGGAACCAGCCCAATGGCCGCGACAAAACATCAAGACGTTACGAAACTCCCTGTCCGCAGTGCGGCGCCCCCGTCTCCCGCCCCGCTTCCACCGGCCGCCCACGTACCTACTGCTCCGACGCCTGCCGCCAACGCGCCTACCGCGCCCGCCGGGCCCGCCCGGCGTAGGAAGCCCGGTGCCGAAAGTCCAGCCAGGAGTAGCGAAGCGAGACCGGATCATCTCGATCACCGAAAGCTCCGCGTTCGCTTCTCCGCGCCCGCGGCTACGCTCGTCCGCGTGATGCAGTCGTGGAAAGACCACGTCATCCGTCATCCACTGTGGGGCGCGGTGGAGTTGACGTTCGCATGGCACACCGTGCTGCTGCTCTTCGCCAAGGTCATCCTGCCTCCACTGGCGCCCTCCTGGTACCCGGACCTCGGCGCCACCCTGGTCAACGCCATCTGCGCCGCGGGGGTGTGGCTCGTGTTGTGGCGGTGGGGCCGGCTGCGCGCCTCCGGGGTGGCCACGCTCGGCCGCCCGCGCCGCTGGTGGCTCGCCGCGCCGCTGCTGCTGGTCGCCTGCTCGTACTCCGTGGCCGGCCTCGACGGCGGCGCGACCGTTGTCGTCAGCGGCCTGGTGTCGCTGCTGTGGGTCGGCATCAACGAGGAGATGTACAGCCGGGGACTCGTCCAGCAGGCCCTCGGCCCACTCGGTCCGGTGCGCGCGGCCGTCGGCGTCGCCGTCCTCTTCGGAGCGGGGCACATCCAGAACTTCCTGTTCTTCGGCGACCCGCTCGACGACACTCTGTGGCAGATGCTGTCCGCCGGATTCTTCGGCTTCACCTGCGCCGCACTGCGCTACGCGATCGGCTCGGTCTGGCCGATGGTGGTCGTCCACGGCCTCGACGACTTCTTCCAGATCCGCTCTCCTGGCGCGGCCCCGGACTGGTGGCAGGCGAGCGTATACGCCTTCCATCTGGTGTACGGCCTGTGGCTGCTGCGCCGGTACGGTGCGGGCGGGGCGTACGAGCGCGTATGAATCACCAGGTGAGTGGCCGCACACTCAGGGACGCCGTCGGTGGCGGGCGTACTCGCCGGCCAGGGCCCGGAAGGATTCCTTGGGCTCCCAGTGCCAAGGGGAATCCGGCTCGGCCGGACGGTCCCGGATCACTTTCACCAGGCTGTAGCTGGCCATGTCCAGATCGAGTCGCGGCTCACGGCGGTGTGGGGCGTCGGGCGTGACGAAGGTGTAGGCCATGGCCGCGTACAGATTCATCGACTCGAACACATCGAGCACATCGGTCAGATACGCCGCCTGTGTGTGCTCGCCGCGCACCAGCCCCTTCTTGACCCGTGGCGGCGTCTTGGCGTAGTCGACGACATCCCAGGCCATGCCACCCAGGCGGGGCGCGCCCTCGAAGGTGCAGCAGCCGAACTCGGTGATCGCGAGCGGCTTGCCGTGACGCTGGTAGGTACGCAGCTCCTTGACGTGCCCGGCGCGGTTCGGAAACCAGCCGTAGTAGTCGACGCACACCAGGTCGAACAGGTCCCAGTCCACGTCCTCGTCCTGCGCGGCCCCGTACGACAGCGGCCCGCGGAACACCGAGCGGCCGACGGCGGCGGCCCGCGCGGTGAACCGGCGCAGTCGCCGGGCGGTCTTCACCGGGTCGTAGTCGCCCTTGACCAGGTTCTCGATCCGCTCGGTCGCGGTGGCGCCGGGCACGATCCCGGGGACGAACAGCAGGAACTCACACCCCACGTTGAGATGCACCCGCACACCCTGCCGGCGCAGCCGTTCGGCGAACCGTCCGGTCTCCGCGAGGTGGTCCAGGATGTCCGCGGCGGGCACATCGCCGAGGGTCGGCTCCAGCCAGACACGCAGACCGCTCTCGGCCGCCTCGGCCGCGGTGCGGGTGAGCCGCTCGACGCCATCACCGGTGATCTTCACCGTGTCGGCGTGCAGTTGGCGGCGGATCGCCCGCAGGTCGGCGCGGGTACGAGCCGCGTTCCACGCCGTCGCCGGCGTCTCGCCTTCCCCCACTTCGTAGACGACCCCGCGATAGCGCACCCCGCCCGGCCGGGTGTTCCCCGCCCGCTTCCGATCGGCCGGGGCACGTGTGCTGTCGTGCCACTCCGTCGCGGCGGCGTACCCGGCGGGCAGTGCCGCGCCGACCGCGACGGCCCCCGCGAGCCGCAGCAACCGCGCCCTGCTGACCTGGACCGCACCCATCTCGTTCTCTCCTGTCTTCCGGATGGCAGCAGCCTGCGGGGGCCACCGGGGTCGGCGCCATTCGCCGATGGTCCACAAGGAGGTAGCGGGAGTTGGACCGATGGCCGAGGGATGTCCGGCCGGTTGGCCGATGTGCCGCCCCTCGCGGCCCGCATACCCTCACCGCATGACCAACGGCCTCGACCCCGCCCGCCCGGCCGGGCGCACTTGGCGCGACCGGGCGGTGGACGCTGTCCTCTTCTGCGCGGCCGTCTTCCTCGGCATGGTCGTGCTCGGCGTGGTGAAGGAGCAGGGCGATCTGCCGGGCTGGGCGGCGGAACTGGACCCGCTGCTGGGGCTCGTGGCCTGCTGCGCGCTGTGGTGGCGGCGCGGGTTCCCGCTCGCCGTGGCGCTGATCGGGCTGCCCGCGGTGGCGCTGGCGACCAGCGCTCTGCCCGCCGGTGCGGTGATCGTCACCAACCTCGCGCTCCGTCTGCGCTGGCGGCAGGCGCTGCTGATGCTCGGTGCGTACGTGGTCTGCATGGTGCCCTCCGGTCTGCTGCTGTCGGGAGCGGCCGACGACCTGTGGTTCGACGCCGCGTTCTCGCTGGCCTACCTCCTGGCCGCCTTCGCCTCGGGCAACGCCCTGCGTTCCCGGCGGCTGCTCGTCGAGCGGCTGCGCGTGGACGCCGAGCGGGCCCGGGCCGAACACGAGCGTCGGCTCGCCGACGCCCGCCGCGGTGAACGCCAGGCCATCGCCCGCGAGATGCACGACGTGTTGGCGCACCGCGTCTCCCTGCTCTCGGTGCACGCGGGTGCGCTGGCCTACCGCACCCGGCAGGCGGAGGCGGGCGCCGGTCCCGTGCTGAGCGGCGCCGAGGTCGCCGAGAGCGCCGAGGTGATCCGGGGGAACGCGCACCAGGCCGTGGAGGAGTTGCAGGAGGTGCTGCACCTGCTGCGGGCGGAGGCCGGGGGAGAGCCGGTGTCGCTGCTGCCACGGATCGCGGACATCGACGGCCTGGTCGCGGACGCCCGTGCCACGGGGCAGCCGGTGGACTTCCGCACCGAGCTGACCGCCGACGCGGTCCGCGAGCTGCGGGGGCAAATGCACCGGACCGTCTACCGCGTGGCGCAGGAGGGTCTGACCAACGCCCGCAAGCACGCGCCCGGCACACCCGTCACCGTACGGCTGGCCGGAGGTCCCGGCGGCGGCCTCACCGTGGAGGTCCGCAACGGGCTGCCCGCGGAGGTCCGCAACGGGCTGCCCGCCGCGCCACGTGCCGACGGGGCGGTCCCGGGCACCGGCGCCGGTCTGACCGGGCTCGCCGAACGGGTCCGTCTCGACGGCGGCACCCTCGACCACACCGCCACCGACGGCACCTTCACGCTGCGCGCCCGGCTACCGTGGCCCGCGAGGTGACGCCATGATCCGAGTGCTGCTGGCCGACGACGACCCCCTGGTGCGGACCGGGCTGAAGATGATGCTGCGCGGGGCGGACGGTATCGAGGTCGTGGGGGAGGCGGCGGATGGCGCCGAGGTGGCCGCCGCCGTCCGTGAACACGCGCCCGACGTGGTCCTCATGGACATCCGGATGCCGGTCATGGACGGCCTCGCGGCCACCCGCGAACTCACCCGGCGCGGTGCCCAGGCACCCCAGGTGATCGTGCTGACCACCTTCGACGAGCACGGCCTGGTGCTGGAGGCGATGCGCGCCGGTGCCGCCGGGTACCTCGTCAAACACGCCGTGCCCGAGGAAATCGTCGAGGCGGTACGGCGGGCCGCCCGCGGCGAGCCCGCGCTGTCGCCGTCCGCCGCGCGCGCCCTCATCCGGCACGCGGCGGGCGGACCGGACGACCGCGCCGAACACGCCCGGCAGCGGCTGGCGTCGCTCACCGAACGCGAGCGCGAGGTGGCCGAGGCGGTCGCCGAAGGCCTGTCCAACACCGACATCGGCACCCGCCTGCACCTTTCCCTCGGCACGGTCAAGGCCCACCTCTCCAGCGCCCTGGCCAAACTGGACCTGGACAACCGCGTCCAGCTCGCCCTCCTCACCCACGACGCCCATCCGCGACCCTGACCGTGAAGTTGGCTGTTTCTCTTCTGCCGCGGTCGCTCGCCGGTGAATCACAGCGGGAAACGTCAGTCGTGCTCAAGCCCCGCCGCTTGTATGGGAGTTGTGCCATCGAGATCAAATCACTGCTTTAATTGGGTAGCTGATCTTGAGCCCCGGCCCCTCGGAAAGGCAGCCTTGATGTCCCCGGTCCTCTACTCGTCCCGCTCCCGTTCCGAGGTCCCGTTCGAGGCTGCCGACGCCGGTGTTCTCCGCGTCATGTCCAACTCCCGCACCCCGGTGTTCTGCACCGTGCGCGCGAGTGGACGACGCCGGTACGGCTACTGGCAGCCGTACGACTCCGTCACCAAGAGGGGCGGCTGCTACGTCGCGCTGCCCACCCCCGTATGCGACAGGCTGTACTCCCAGGGGCGGATCACTCTGGGTGAGCCCCTGGTGGATCCGGCCAAGACCACATACCGCGTGTGGCCCGCTCATGGCCCGGTCGCACCGGTACGCATCCCGGCGGCGCCCCTGCCCGCGATGGCGGTGGCACAGGTGCTCGCCGCGTGATGTGTTCTCCGGTCTCCGAGTAGTCGGCGGGTGCTCCTGCTCAGGGACGCGGAGCGGTCTTCGGCCGGTCGGTTTCCGGGTCATGGGGGAAGGAGTGGTGCTCGTGTGCCACCACCCAGCGTCCCTCCTCCTTGCGCAGACCCAGCGTGAGGCGCAGCCGGACCTCAGGCCGATCGGCCAGCTCCTCCTCGGTGCCGCAGCGCAGTAGCGCGAAGGCGAAGGCGGCGTCCTCGCCCGCCGTGATCTCGAGCTCCTCGATCTCGAAGCAGGCGCCCTGTGCCTGCCAGGCGAAGAACGGCGGCCAGACCTCCTGATACGCGGCGAGGCCCCGCACGCCCTGGTACGGCGGCGGCACGTCGAACATCACGATGTCGTCGGTGTGGTCGGCCGTGACCTCGCTCAGGGCGCCTCGCCGCTGTCACGCCGGAGCGCCGGGGGAGCCATGGCTGTGCTCCTCCCCTCCGTCCTTGTACAGACCGGCGCCGGGCAGGGAACTCATCGCGGGTACCGCGACAGGTCGCATCAGACGTAGAAGCGGGACAGACTCCGCACCACCGCCGCGGGCTTCGTGCCGCCTTCCACCTCGATCGTGCCGTCGACGGTGATCTGGACGCCGCCGGGCACGTCCTCGACCGAGGTGAGCCGGGCCGCGAGCCGTATGCGGGATCCGGCCTTCACCGGTGCGGGGAAGCGCACCTTGTCCAGGCCGTAGTTCACCTTGGTGGTCACACCCCGTACGTCCAGCAGTTGGGTGACGAGCGGGATGAACAGGGACAGTGTGAGGTAGCCGTGCGCGATCGGCGCGCCGAAGGGGCCCTGGGCCGCTCGCTCCGGGTCGGTGTGGATCCACTGGTGGTCGTCGGTGGCATCGGCGAAGGTGTCGACGCGGTCCTGGGTGACCTCGATCCACTCGCTGGTGCCGAGGTCCGAGTCGGCGAGCTTCTTCAGTTCGTCCAGGCCGTTGACGGTGATGCTCATGAATCGGCTTCCTGTTCAGGGGTGGGGGTGCCGTAGCGGTCGCGCACCCGGGACTTGAGGAGCTTCCCGGAGGCGGTGCGCGGAAGTTCGTCCGCGACCACCACCGACTTGGGGATCTTGTACTTGGCGAGCCGCCCGGACAGTGATGCCAGCACCTGCTCCGGGTCGAGTCCGGTGCCCGCCGCCGGGACGACGACCGCCCGGGGCACCTCGCCCCATGTGTCGTCCGGGACACCGATCACCGCGCACTCGGCGATGCCCGGGTGGGCGAGCAGGAGGTCCTCGATCTCGGCGGGATAGACGTTCTCGCCGCCGGAGATGATCATGTCCTTGATCCGGTCGACGATGTACACATAACCGTCTTCGTCGACCCGGGCCGCGTCCCCGCTGCGGAACCAGCCGCCCGCGAACGCGGCCTCCGTCTCCTCGGGCAGACCCCAGTAGCCGGACATCACATGCGGTCCGCGCACCACCACTTCGCCGGTCTCGCCGGTGCCGACCGGGGTGAGGTCGGGCCGTACGACCCGTACGTCGCTGAAGAAGTGCGGTACGCCCGCCGAGCCCGCCTTGTCGGCGGCGTGCTCGGCGTCCAGGAAGAGGGTGCCGGGCGCGGCCTCGGTCATGCCGTAGCCCTGGAGGAAGGTGAGCCCGCGCTCCTGGTAGGTGGCGATGAGCGGTGTCGGCACGGGTGATCCGCCGCAGGTGAGGATGCGGAGCGAGGACAGATCGGCGTTCGCCCAGCGAGGATGCCGGGCCACCTGGCCGAACATCGTCGGCACTCCGAACATGAAGGTGATGCGATGCCGTTCGATCAGATCGAGGGTCGTTCCGGGGTCGAAGGCCTCCACCAGGACGCAGGTGCCGCCCTTGAGCAGCACCGGCAGGGTGATCATGTTCAGCCCGGCGGTGTGGAACAGCGGGGCGGACACCAGGGCGCGCTCGTCGGCGTACAGGTCGTGGTCGACCAGCACATTGACGGCGTTCCAGATGATGTTGGAGTGGGTGAGCATCGCGCCCTTGGGACGGCCGGTCGTCCCCGAGGTGTACATGATGAGGCAGGTGTCGTCGGGGGAGACCGGTTCGTCGATCGGCTCGGTCGGCGCCGCTGCCAGGGTCTGTTCGTACGCGTCGCCGATCTCGACGCGGATCCGTACATCGGTGCCGGCCGGCAGTCCGCCGACGAGTCCGGCGTGTGCGGCGCCGTGGATGAGGGCCTTGGCGCCGGAGTCGGCGAGCTGGTAGGCGATCTCGGGGCCGGTGAGCCGGGTGTTGAGGGGGACGAAGACGGCGCCGAGGAGGCCGGCGGCGAACAGGGTCTCCAGATAGGCGGGGTGGTTGGGGCCGAGATGGGCGATGCGGTCGCCACGCCTGATGCCCCGGGCGCGCAGGGCATGGGCGAGGCGGGTGGTGCGGGTGTGCAGGGTGCGGTAGTCGATCGACCGCTCGCCGTGGATCAGGGCCGTGCGGTGCGGGGTCTTACGGGCCCGGCGTGCGGGCCACGACCCCAGTCCCTCGTTGCGCATCCGACACCCCTTACGGTTTCGTCAGCCCGAGCAGCCGGGCCGCGTTCTCCTTGAGGATCTTCGGCTTGACCGCCTCCTTGATGGAGAGCTTGTCGAAGTCGGCCAGCCATCGGTCCGGGGTGAGCACCGGGAAGTCCGAACCGAACAGGACCTTGTCCTTCAGCAGCGTGTTGGCGTACTGCACAAGCTGCGGCGGGAAGTACTTCGGCGACCAGCCGGACAGGTCGATATGCACGCCGGGCTTGTGGGTCGCCACCGCCAGTGCCTCGTCCTGCCAGGGGAACGACGGATGCGCCAGGATGATCTTCAGATGCGGGAAGTCGGCGGCCACGTCGTCCACATGGAGCGGGTTGGAATACTTCAGCCGGATGCCGCCCCCGCCGGGCACACCGGCGCCGATGCCGGTCTGGCCGGTGTGGAAGAGAGCGATGGTGCCGGTCTCCTCGATCACCTCGTACAGGCCGTACGCCACCGAGCGGTCGTTGGGGAAGAAGCCCTGGATGCTGGGGTGGAACTTGAAGCCCTTCACGCCGTACTCCTCGACCAGCCGCCGGGCCCGCTTGACGCCCGCCTTCCCCCGGAAGGGGTCGATGGAGGCGAAGGGGATGAGGACGTCCGGGTTGGCGGCGGCGGCCTCGGCGACCTCCTCGTTCGGGACGGGCTCGGTGCCGGTGGCGGATTCGGCGTCCACCGTGAAGATGACGGCGGCCATCCGCCGCTCGCGGTAGTAGGCGGCCGTCTCCTCGAGGGTGGGCTTCCGTTTGCCCTCGACCTTGAAGTAGGCGGAGGAGGCGTCGTGCAGATCGTCGTCCAGGGAGGAGTGGCCCTTGGAGGACACCTCCGCATGGGTGTGGACGTCGATGGCGACCAGATTCCGGAGGTCCATCACGCCTCCGGGGTCTTCGGCGCGGGGATGCCCACCGTCTGCGGCTCGGCGCCGACCGATGTGGACCAGGCGTCGGCGAGGGCCTCGGAGGTCCAGCCGCCGTCGGCGTAGGCGGTCCGGATCTCCTGCGGATGCGACCAGAGCGCCACCTTGTCGCCGCCGATGCCGACGCACTGGCCGGTGATGCCGCGGGCGGCGTCGGAGGCCAGGAAGGGGACGAGGGCGGCGCAGTCCTCCGGGGTGCCGAACCCCTCGCCCTTGCGCAGGAAGTCCGGCAGCGGTTCGCCGTTCCTCAGGGCCTCGACATACGGGGCGAAGGCGGGAATGGTCTCGGTCATCGCGGTGGCGGCGACCGGCACGACCGCGTTGACGGTGATGTTGGCGCGGGACAGTTCCATGGACCAGGTGCGGGCCATGGCGGCGATCCCGGCCTTGGCGGCGGCGTAGTTGGTCTGGCCGAAGTTGCCGCGCTGCCCGGCCGGGGAGCCGACGAGGACGAGTGTGCCGCCTTCGCCCTGCTCGCGCATGCGCACGGCGGCGGCGCGGGCGCAGGTGAAGGTGGCTCGCAGATGGGTGGTGATGACCGCGTCGAAGTCCTCGTCGGTCATCTTCCAGAGCACCTTGTCGCGCAGGATGCCCGCGTTGGTGACCAGGACGTCGAGCCGGCCGAACTCCTCGACGGCACGGCTCACCAGCCGGTCGGCGGCCTCCGCGGAGCCGACCGGGACCACCTCGGCCACGGCGGTGCCACCTGCCTCGGCGATGGACGTGACGGCCTGTTCGGCCACGGCTTCGTCGATGTCGTTGACGACCACGGACGCGCCGTGGGCGGCGAGGGCGTGTGCGTAGGCGAGGCCGAGGCCCCGGCCGCTACCGGTGACGACGGCGGCCTTGCCGGTCAGATCGATGGTGGGCACGAGCGGGTCCCTTCGCATGGGTGCGCCTGTCCGGCGCGGGGTGCGGCGGCGAGATCGAAGCTAAGCGCAATAATTGGTGTCGTCAACAGTTGTTGTCCACCTCGGGTGCGTCATGCTGGACTCTGCACACGAGACCCACCCCTCCGGAGGGAGCCGAGACCGGCGCCCCGGGGCCGAGACCAGGGAGCCCGCCATCGCCCGCCGGCACACCGACACCCCGCCCCCCATCGACGCGGACGAACCGTGGATGCGGGGGCTGCACGCGGACACGGGCTATCTGCTGTACCGCCTCGGTCTGCGCTCCGGCCAGCTGTTCAACACCTTCCTCCAGGAGTCGGGGCTGCGGCTGCGGCACTACGCCGTGCTGCGCTACCTCGCCACCTGTGAGGGCGCTTTGCAGCGAGAACTGAGCGCCCGGCTCGGCTATGACCCGAGCGCGATCGTCGGCCTGGTGGACGACCTGGAGAAACTGGGCTTCGCCGAACGCCGCCCCGCCCCCGACGACCGCCGCAGCCGCATCGTCGTTCTCACCGAGGACGGGCGTGCGTTCCTCCGCGACACGGATCAGGCGGGCCGGCGGGTGACCGACGAACTGCTCACCCCGCTCGCCCCCGCCGAACGGGAGACGCTGCACACGCTCCTGGTGCGCGTCGCGGGGAACGGGCTCACCTGACGCCCCACTCGGGGGACGCCCGGCGACCACCGCCGGTCAACGCGACACCACCCGGCCCACGTTCCACCTCGGCACACGCCGCGACCGAGGTGGCGTCAGTCGGTGCGAGCGGGGATGCGGAGGTTCACTTCGTAGCCGCCGACGGCCGTGGGCCCGGACTCGAAGGTGCCGCCCAGGAGTTCGGCCCGTTCCCTGAGGCCGACCAGGCCCTGCTGGGAACCGGGAAGAGGCAGCGAGGGGCGGGTGGGTGGGGTGTTGGTGACGGTTATGCCGAAGGTGTCGCCGTCGTCGGCTCGCCAGAGCCGCACGGTCGCGGAGGCGCCCGGTGCGTGCTTTCGGACGTTGGTGAGGGCTTCCTGGACTGTGCGATAGGCGGTGCGCTGTGCGGTGGTATTGACCTCCGGTGGGAGTTCGCCGGTCAGTTCGGCCCGGATGCCGCTGGTCGTGACCAGCTTGTGCAGATCGGCGAGGGTGGGTTGAGGGGTGAGCTCGGTGGCCCGGCCCCCGGAGGCCCGCAGCAATGTGACCATGTGGCGCAATTCGTCGAGGGTGTCGACGCTGAGGGAACGGATGGTGCGGGCGCCCGCCTTGAACTCGGGGTCGGTGGCCGCTACTTGGAGGGCGCCGGCCTGTACGGCGATCAGGCTGACCTGATGGGAGACGACGTCGTGCATCTCGCGGGCGAGCTGGGCGCGTTCGCGGGCGAGGACGGCCTGGGAGTGCAGGAGGCGTTCGTGCTCGCGCGCTTCCTCGATCTCGACGAGTCGGCGGGCAAGGTCCCGGCGGGCCTGGACAAGCTGCCCCAGCAGGACGGGGGAGGCGGCGGTGGCGAGTGTGTAGAAGAAGTAGACCAGGGTCCATGCGCGGTCGTGTGCGGAGAGGTCGTCCAGCGGCCAGGGGACGGCGGAGGCGAGGGCGAACATGATGGCGCACACGATGAGCGGACGGCGGTCGCGGGAGCGCTCGGCCAGCGTGAACAGGGCGGCGAACGGGGCGAACACGATGTCCAGCATGAGGCTGGCGGGGAGGGTGAGCAGGAACACCGGGAGCGGGAAGCGCCGTCGCACGGCGAGCGCGGCGCAGGCGAGCGCGGCCAGGGCCTGTGCGACGCGGCTCGCGTCCTCCAGACTCAGCAGGACGTCCACGACGGCGACCGCGACGGCCACGGCGTCGACGACCGGATCGGGGATCCGCCCCCACCGTGCCCCGCGCGCGGTCATCGCCCGGACCCCGGGCGTCGCTGCCCTTCGCCGAGCAGTCCCGCCCGTTGCGCGAGCAGCGCCGCCTGCACTCTGCTGCCGACCCGCAGCTTGGTGAGGATCGCGCTGACGTAGTCCTTGACAGTGCTCGCGCTGAGGTGGATCCGCGTACCGATCTCGGTGTTGGACAACCCCTCCGCGATCAGCCTGAGCACCTCGCGCTCGCGCTCGGTGAGCCTGCTGAGGCGGGCGGCCTCCTCGTCGTCGACGGCCGTGGCGGCGGGGTGGCTCTGCCAGAAGGCGCGGGACGCCTTCGGTGACAGCACGACCCCGCCCGCCGCCAGAGTGCGGACGAGCTGGGCGAGTTGGTCGGGCTCGGTGTCCTTGAGCAGGAATCCGGCCGCGCCCGAACGCAGCGCGGTGAGGATGTACTCGTCGGTGTCGAAGGTCGTCAGCATCGCCACCACCGGCGGTTCCGGAAGGGCGCGCAGCTTCCGCAGCACGGTCAGCCCGTCCACGTCCGGCATCCGGATGTCGAGGAGCACGACGCCCGGGGCTGTCCGCAGTACGGTGTCGACTGCCTCCGCGCCGGCTGTGGTCGCGACGACCTCGATGTCGTCGGCCGCGCTCAGAATGAGTTTGAAACCGGAGCGCACCAGCGCCTCGTCGTCCACCACCATGACCCGGATCACGTGCGTCCCGTCTCGCCGTCCCTGCGTGTACGGCTCGGGCCGCACGTCGATGTCGATTGTCACCGTTGCGACCGTAGATCGGGACACCCGGACCGAGGAGGAACGGAGGGACATTCCCGCCAGTCGGGGGGAGGGCCCCAGCCGGATGGGGGGAGCCCGGGGCTCGTGGACGGGGTGGCGGCGACCACCGCCGTAGGGCCCCTGCCCGGCAGGGCCTTACCCGCCGGGTGGCGGGGCAGCGCCGGACTGTCGTCGGATACCCCGGGCCAGGGCTGATCTCCAGCCTGGAGAACATGACCCATAACGCACCCGATACGGCGCTCACGGCGCCGGTCAGCGCTCCGTCCGGGACCGCGGGGAACGCCCCGTCCAGGGCTCCCGGGACCGGACGTGTCCCGGTCGGTCGCCTGATCGGCGTGGACCTGGCCCGGGGCCTCGCTGTCTTCGGCATGTACGCGGCCCACATCGGCCCCGACCCGTCCCAGGGCGGTGTCACCGGGTACGTCATGGAACTGGCGCACGGCCGTGCCTCCGCGCTCTTCGCGTTGCTGGCCGGCTTCTCGGTCATGCTGATCACCGGCCGCCGTGCCCCGAAGACGGGCCGGGCGGGCCGTCAGGCGGTCGCCAAGGTGGTGATCCGCGCGCTCGTCCTGCTGGTGCTGGGCACCGCGCTCACCATGCGCGGCACACCGGTCGAGGTGATCCTCGCCTTCTACGGTCTGTACTTCCTGCTCGTCCTGCCGCTGTACCGGCTCAGCGCCGGCCTGCTGGCGATCATCGCCGCGGCCGGTGCCCTGGTGCTGCCGCAGGTGCTGTACGTCATCCAGCGCGCGCTGCCCGCGGGCGCCGCCGACGGCGTCTGGGCCTGGCCCGCGGACGCCGACGGCATCGTCTCGCTGCTGTTCACAGGCAGCTACCCGGCCCTGACCTGGATCCCCTTCGTCATCGCCGGGATGGCCGTGGCCCGCCTCGACCTGGCCGCCACCGTCGTCCGTACCCGCCTCGCGATCACCGGAGTCGGCCTCGCCGTGCTCGGTTACGGCGGCTCCTGGCTGGCCCTGCGCCTGGTCCCCGGCGCCCTGTCGAAGCTGAGCGCCGGCGGCTGGGGCGACGGGGGATCGGCCGCGTCCGCGTGGTGGTCCGACACCTGGGGTTACCCCGACGGCAGTACCCCGGCCGGGCTTCTGGTGGCGTCACCGCACAGTGAGTCGACCCTCTCGATCCTGGCCAACACCGGCGTGGCGATCGCGGTCCTGGCGGCCTGCCTCGTCGCGGTCGACGCCTTCCCGCGCTTCCACGGCTTCGCCCGCCCGGCCATCGCGGTCGGAACGATGTCCCTGACCGCGTATGTCTTCCACATCGTCGGCATCCACTTCCTCGGCATCGAGGAACTGCCCGGCTCCCCGCCGCACGTCCTTCTCGGATTCCTCGTCGCCGCTACCGTGTTCGCGACGCTCTGGTCCCGCTTTTTCCGGCGCGGGCCGCTGGAGTGGCTGCTCGGCAAGGCCACAAAGGTCGCGGAACGAGTGCGGTGAGCGGCCCGCACGACATTCCCTCGTGGGCGAGCCCGGGGCCTCGGCCTCCGAGGAGGACTGGCCCAGGCGGCCACGACGACCCCACCGCCGCGCATATGGCGGTCCGCCCCGCCCTGGCCGCGGTCTGCGAACTCAGAGCTGTTCGTCGGGGAGACCGGGCGCCGCGCTGACGACGGCGTGCACGACTCCGGCGACGAGCTGCCGGTTGAGGGGGGCGGCGTCGAAGCGGCTGTGCATGGGCCAGCCCTCGATCAGGGCGTCGAGGGCCCGCGCCACTCCGGGAGTGAAGTGCGGGGCGAGACTCTCCCGGCTGCGCGCCAGCCAGGAGCGGGTGGTCGCGGCCACCGCGGTGTTGTGGTTGGCGTAGGCGTACATCTCGAAGATGAGCGTCATGTCGCGGTCGGTGGCGTAGGCCGGCCCGCAGATCAGCTCGACCACGGCTGCCTCGGCCTCGGCCGGCGACCCGGCGCTGTGCACGGTGCGGCGGTAGAGCTGGGACATCGTGTCGGCGAGGCGGGCGAACGCCAGCGCCAGCAGATCGTCCATGCCGTCGAAGTAGTACGTCAGCGAGCCCAGAGGGACGCCGGCCCGTGAAGCGATCTTGCGATGGGTCGTCCTGTGAACGCCGCCTTCGGCGATGACGTGGAGGGCGGCATCGAGAATCCGGTCCCTGCGCCCGGGGTCGTTCGGGATCTCACGCCGTGTGCCGCTCACGCCCCCAATGTGTCACAAGGCGCCCCCATCAAGTGTGTACGATCGTACAGACTCATGTGTCCGGTCATCTACTGGAGGCATTCCCGTGACCGTCAGCCTCGGCCGACGTCGGACCGCCGTGTTCGCCCTGTTCTTCCTGCCCGGCCTGGCCATGGCGTCCTGGGTGACGCGCACCCCCGACGTGCGCGACCTGCTCGGAGCCTCCACCGGACGCATGGGCCTGATCCTGTTCGGACTCTCGGTCGGATCCATGGCCGGCATCCTGTGCTCGGGCCCGCTGGTGGTCCGCTGGGGCGCCCGGCCACTCATCGCGGCCGGAACGCTGGCGACCGCCGCGGGGGCCGGCGTCATCGGCCTGGGGGCGGCGGCGGGCGCGGACGCGGTCGTGGCCCTCGGGCTCGGACTCATCGGCCTCGGGATGGGCGGCGGCGAGGTGGCCCTCAACATCGAAGGGGCGGAGGTGGAACGGCTGCTCGGCCGTTCCACCCTCCCCGCGATGCACGGCTTCTACAGCTTTGGCACGGTGGTCGGCGCGGTCGGCGGCATGATTCTGACCGCCATCTCGTTCCCCGTCCTGTGGCATCTCGCCATCGTCACCGTCGTGGTACTGGCCGTACTGGTGCCGGTGATCCGATACGTTCCCGCCGGGGTGGGCCGACGAACCGGCAACGCCAACGGCACCCAGGCGCAGGCCTCCGCGCGCCCCGCGGTGTGGAGGGAGCCGAGACTGCTGCTCATCGGTGGCATCATCCTCGCCCTCGCCATGGCCGAGGGAACGGCGAACGACTGGCTGCCACTGGTCATGGTCGACGGCCATGGCTTCGACCCCGCGCTCGGATCGGCCGTGTACGCGGTCTTCGCGGCCTCGATGACCGTCGGCCGCTTCGTGGGCGGCCGGTTCGTCGACCGCTATGGACGCGCGGCCGCCCTGTGCGCCAGCGCGGTCATCGGCGCCGTCGGCATCGCACTCGTGATCCTTGTCGACAATCAGGCCGTCGCGGCGGCAGCCGCCGTCCTGTGGGGCATCGGCGCGTCCCTGGGCTTTCCCGTCGCGCTCTCCGCGGCCGGCGACTCCGGCGACAACTCCACCGCACGGGTCTCCCTCGCCGCCACCCTCGGCTACGTCGCCTTCCTCGTTGGACCGCCCTCGCTCGGCCATCTCGGCGAGCAGTTCGGACTCCGCAACGCACTGTCGCTGGTCCTGATACTCGTGGTGGCCGCGTCCTTCGTCACGCCTGCCGCCCGCACGGCCCACCCCGCACCCACCCCGTGAGCCGTACGGCGGCCCGTCCTCTTGGACGGACGTGGACTGCGGCAGCCCGCACCAGCGGTGAGCGCGCCCCCCGCCCGGCGCCGTGGAGCGTCTCAGGCCGCCGGTTGAGTGAAGCGGATGCGGTTGCCGAACGGGTCGCGCAGGCCGCAGTCGATTCCGTACGGGCGCTCAGTGGGTTCCTCGGTGAACTCCACGCCTTGCGCCAGCAGCGTCTCGTAGGTCTTGCGGCAGTCGGGGGTGGTCAGGATGAGCCAGCCGCCCATCACACCCTTGGTCACCAGGTCACGGACCTGCTCTGCCGTCTCCTCCGACATTGCCGGGGCGCCCGGCTTCTCCAGCAGGATCTGCCGCTCGGGGTGACCGGGCACGCTGACGGCGAGCCAGCGCATGAAGCCCAAGTTGACGTCCGCGGCGACCTCCAGGCCGAGCTTGCCGACGTAGAAGTCGAGGGCCTCGTCCTGGTCGAGGACGTAAATCTGCGAATGTGTGATGGCGTTGAACATGGGACTCACGCTACCGAGCGGGCCGGAGGAAAACTTATCCGAAACTGCTCAGTCGGCGGACGGGTGGCGCCGGGACGGTACGGATGCGGCCGACGGTCAGGAGCTCGGTCGCGTCCACGCCATCGTGAAACACGTCGGCACGCCCGTGGCCACCGCTTCCTTGCGGTAGGCGCGTGGTGACCGGCCGACGATGTCGCGGAACGTGCGGCTGAAGGTGCCCGGGCTGCCGAAGCCGACGTCGAAGCAGATGTCCGTCACGCCGCGGTCGGTCTCCCGCAGCAGGAACATCGCTCGCTCCACACGGCGGCGCTGCAGGTAGCGGTGCGGTGTTTCACCGAATGTGGCCCGGAAGGTACGCGTGAAGTGCGCCTCGGACACGTGCGCGATACGGGCCAGGGCCGGGACGTCCAGGGGGCGCGCGTAGTCGCGGTCCATCGCGTCCCGGGCCCGGAGCATGCGGCGGTTGGTCTCTTCTGCGGCGCGGCTCACGGTGTCATCACATCACGGTCCACCGACACCGACAGTTCGGTATCGCCGTCCTACGGGGGCTCTGCCAGGTAGTCTCAATGATTGATACCGAGTTTCACCTGTGGAGGCTGTATGACCTCGCCCGCCACCACCACATCCGCTCTCGGGCCGGGTTCCGGGGCCCTGGATCGCGGTCTGGCCATGCTCGATCACCTGGCCGTGGTCCGTACCTGCTCCACGCAGGATCTTGCCGCGGCGCTCGGGCTGAGCCGCAGTACCGCCTACCGGCTGGTCGACCGGCTGGTCGCGGGCGGCTGGCTCGCCGTGGAGCAGGGGAGCGGGCTGCTGCGGCTCGGTCCTTCGGCCACGCGGCTGGCCTCCGCGGCGGTGAGCTCGACGGATCTGACCGCCACGGCGATGCCGGTCATCTCCCGGCTGATGCGGGAGACCCGGGAGACGGCAAGCCTCGCGGTGCCGAACGGCGTGAACATGGTGTTCGTGCACCGTGAGCGCGGCCCGCGCCCGGTGGCGGTGACGAGCGAGCTGGGTGCGGGGCGGCCGCTGCACTGCACGTCGCTGGGGCGGGCCTATCTGGCGGCTCTCCCGCAGCAGGCGATGGAGGAGAAGCTGGGGGAGCTCGTGGCTTCGGACGACTCGCCGGTCGACGAGGACTCGCTCGGTCCGCTGAGGAAGATCCTTCAGGAGACGCGGGAGCGCGGCTGGTCGGAGGACCGGCGTGAGTTCGATGAGTCCAGTTGCTGCTGCGGGGCCGCTGTCCACGATCACACCGGTTTGCCCGTCGCGGCGATCAGCGTCGCCGGAGTGGCGGAGCGCATGGAACGGATCTTGAGTGACGTCGGTCCGCTGGTGGCCGAGGCGGCCGCCGAGATTTCAGCGGGCCTCGGCTACGTGCGGCGCTGAGCGGGGCGACGCTCTGCGCGACGTTCACGGAATTTCCTGGCCGGTGCGGTGGGGTCAGTCTTCGGTGACGTCGTATTCGGCGTCGGGATGGGGCCGCGCGACGGGTGGCTTGAGGTGGAAGCCGTTGGCGGCGTAGTCGTAGCCCTCCAAGGTCACCTCGGACCGCCCGTCGGGTGCCGACGCGTAGAAGGCGCGGATCTCGGTGATCAAGCCCGTCCCGGGGTCGAAGCGGTACCACTCGTCACCCCGGAGGTAACCGCCGGACCTGGTCTTCCAGTGGGTCCACTCGATGACGGCCTGGAGCGTCTCGGGCTCGGCGATGAGGCGTTCGACGGACCAGGCGGAGCCGATGGTGAGGGTGAGCCGGCGCCAGTTCTCGCCGATCGTGGTGTTGCCGATCCACGGTCCCGCCAGGCCGGGCGGGAAGTAGTGGACGGCGTCGGGGGTGAACTGGGCGGCCATCTTGGCCACATCGGCCTCATTGCAGCCGTCGAAGTAGGTGCGGATCGTGGTCTCCATCCGGGCGCGCTTCATGGCGTGGGGGAGATCGGCGAAGGAGCTCATACACGGGCCTCCGGGTTCTGTCGTTCCTGGTGGGCGGACTTCCACGCTTCGTATGCCCGCAGCGTCCCGGCGCTGGGCGGGTAGGTGCCCCACAGCGGCTCCCCGTCCCGCACCCGCTGGTGCAGCCATGCCTCCAGCCGCTCCTGTTCGACGGAGGGCTGGGCTATCTCGGCGGCGAGGGCCCGGGGCACGACGATGACCCCGTCGCGGTCGCCCACGAGGATGTCTCCGGGGTAGACCGCGACATCCGCGCAGGCGATGGGCGCGTTGAGGTCGGCCACGTGGAAGGCGGCCGGCCTGGTGGTGGCCGTGATGGCACGTGCGTAGGCCGGAAAGCCGAGTGCGGCGATCGCGGCGCCGTCCCGGAACGCCCCGTCGGTGACGAAGCCGGCCGCTCCGCGCTTCATGGCCCGGGTCAGGAGCATGTCGCCGGCCGACGCCGCCGATGTGTCGTTGCGGCTGTCGACGACGAGCACCTGGCGGGGCCCGACGCTCTCGACCGCCTCCCACTGAAGGACGTTTCCGGTCCGGTAGGGGTCGCCCATCGGGTCGATGTCCTCGCGGGAGGGGATGAAGCGCATGGTGAACGCCTCTCCCACGAACCCGCGGAAGCCATCGCCGACGGGGGAGAGCCCCACGAGGAACGGCTGCCGGATCCCGCGCTTGTACAGCTGGGTCGCGAGGGTGGCGGTGCTCACCCGGCCGAGTTGCTCGAAGACGGCGCCGTCCAGGGGCACCGAGGCGTCTGGGGACACCTGATCGTCCTTTCTGACCTCCGTGGCACATCCCCCCGTCTGACGGGAGTGGCCATGGCGTCGCGACTGGTGTGCCGGAACGCTAACACCGCACCTCGCTGAAATCCCAGTGGGAGAAACAGATTCTCAATGGCTGGGAAGTGGGAGGCGTGGGCTCCGTTGTTCCGAGTCCTTGACACCCCTCCAGGGCGACCCTACGTTGTGCTTCCTACTGGTCGGCACGTCATCCCATTCATTGGGACTGTCCTCTTCCTGAGGCATCGACCAGATCCTGTCAATGTCGACGGAAGAAACGGCCGCACCATGACATCCCATCCCGGAGGCGCCGATTCCGGCAGCGCCGCGCCACCATCCGCAAAAGCGACACCGCTCTCCGGAGCCGTCGCCAAGATAATGCGCCGAGTCACCCCGCTGTTCGCCGTCATGATGATGTGCAATCAGCTCAATCGTTCCAATATCGGCTATGCCGAATCACATCTCGAAGCCGACCTCGGAATAGGCGCCACGGCCTACGGCCTCGGCGCTGGGCTCTTCTTCATCGCCTACTTCCTCTTCGAAGTCCCGAGCAATGCGCTGATGAAGCGGTTCGGCCCCAAGATATGGCTGTCCAGGATCTGTGTGAGCTGGGGCGTCGTCTCGGCCTGCATGCTGTTCGCCCAGGGCCCCATCAGCTTCTACGTACTGCGGTTCCTCCTCGGCGTGGCCGAAGCCGGCTTCGTACCCGCCGTCCTGTACTACCTGGCGAGGTGGCTGCCCAACGATTACCGGGGCAGGGCCAACGCGCGGTACGCCGTCGGCGCGCTCGTCGCGTTCTCCGTCTCGGGCCCCCTGTCGGGCCCGCTGCTGCGGATGGACGGCACCTTCGGGCTCCGGGGCTGGCAGTGGATGTTCCTGGTCGAGGGCGTCATGTCGGTCGCCATCGGCGTCGTCGCCTTCTTCCGCCTCGACTCCCGGATCGAGGACGCGCGCTGGCTCACCGCCGACGAGAAGCGCGAGCTCACGGCGGCCATCGAGGCGGAGGACGCGGAGCATCCGAACCCGGACGGCGATGACCGCCGGTCCATGTGGGCCGTACTGCGCGACCCCAAGATCCTGCTGTTCGTCTTCGTCTACTTCTCGGTCCAGATGTCAATCTACGCCAACACCTTCTGGCTGCCGTCGATCGTCCGGGACATCAAGGGCACCAACGACATCACCGTGGGCCTGCTCTCCTCCGTGCCCTGGCTCTTCGCCATGGTCGCGATGTTCCTGCTCGCCCGGATCGGGGACCGTACCAACCGGCGCAAGCCACTGCTCATCGGGGCCCTCGTCGCCGCGGCCGCCGGGTCCTACCTCGCCGCCGTGACCTCCCCCTGGCTCGCCCTGGCGATGCTCACGGTCGCCGCCATGGGCTTCAAGAGCATCAGCCCGATCTTCTGGCCCATCGTCCAGCGCACGGTCCATCCGATGGTGATCGGCGTCGCCATCGCCATCATCAACTCGATAGCGAATCTGGGCGGTTTCGTCGCGCCTTACGGGTTCGGGATCGTCAAAGACCGGACGGGCAGTACGCAATGGGGACTCATCGGTCTGGCCGTCTTCTCTCTCATCGCCGCGCTGGCCTCCTGTCTCATCCGGGAAAACGATGACCGCGACTCGGGCCTGTCCCGGAAAAGGGAATCCGGAAAGGCCGCGCCCGGCCGGTATCCGGCGGCCGGCGAGATATCCGCCAAGACGATCTGAACCATTGGTCCGGGAGGGCCCCAGCCATGCGACTGAGCACCATCGTCCACAACGGCAGCCGCACACTCATCACGGCCGAAGGGCCCGGCGCCCCATGGCAGCTCGTCCCCGGCCACCTCCGTCTGGAGGACGCCATAGCCGGCGCACCCATCCCCGAAGGCGGCGAACCGGTCCCCGAGGGCGAGGCCGTACCCGCACTGCCCCACCGGCCGGGCACGATCTTCGGCATCGGCCTCAACTACCGCGACACCATCGCCGAGATGGGATGGCCGCGTCCCGATGTCCCGTATCTGTTCACCAAGCTCTCCTCCAGCGCCATCGGCACCGGTGAGCCCATCCTCCTCGACCCCGCGGTCACCCGCCGCGTCGACTGGGAGACCGAACTCGCCGTCGTCATCGGCTCCGAGGCCCGCGACATCCCCGAGGAGCGGGCGCTCGACGCCGTCTTCGGCTACACCGTCGCCAACGATGTGTCGGCCCGCGACCTCCAGGCCGACGACGGTCAGTGGGTACGCGGCAAGGGACTCGACACCTTCTGCCCGCTCGGGCCCGTCGTCGTCACGGCGGACGAGATCAAGGACCCGCAGCGGCTCGCGGTGCGGACGTGGGTCAACGGGGAGAAGGTGCAGGACGGCACTACCGCCGACATGCTTTTCGGCGTCCGCTCGCTCATCGCCTACCTCAGCCGCTTCTTCACGCTGCGCCCCGGAGACGTGATCCTCACCGGAACACCCTCGGGATGCGGCGACTTCATGGATCCGCCACGCGCACTGCGGCCCGGGGACGTCGTGGAGTCGGAGGTCGCGGGCATCGGCCGGCTCGTCAACCCGGTGCGCGCACGACGCCATCCGTAACCGCCGTTCACCACCCACCCTCACTCGCTCGCGTTTCGAGTATCAAGGAGCAAGCAATGAGCACTGCCCCCAGCGAAGCGGTCGCCTTCAAGCCCTGGGCGTCCGCGCCGGGCGAGGCCACCACCGACCGCGTCGAGTCGGTCCGCCTCTCCCTCGTCCACCTGCCGCTGCACGCGCCCATCAGCGACGCCAAGGTGCTGACCGGCCGCCAGAAGCCGCTCACCGAGATCGCCTTTCTCTTCGCCGAGATCAGGACCGAGGGCGGCCATGAGGGCCTGGGCTTCAGCTACTCCAAGCGCGCCGGTGGCCCCGCCATCTACGCCCACGCCAAGGAGATCGCCCCCGAGCTGATCGGCGAGGACCCGAACGACATCGGCCGGCTGTGGACCAAGCTGGTGTGGGCCGGAGCCTCCATGGGCCGCAGCGGCGTGGCCGTCCAGGGCATCGCGGCCCTCGACATCGCCCTGTGGGACCTCAAGGCGCGCCGGGCCGGACTGCCCCTGGCCAAGCTGCTGGGCGTCCACCGCGACGCGGTGGACGTCTACAACACCAGTGGCGGCTACCTGTCGATGCCGATCGAGCAGGTGCTGGAGAACATCGACCTTGCCCGGGCCCGCGGCGTCGGCGGCATCAAGCTCAAGGTCGGCTCACCGGACCCGGCCGTCGACCTCAGGCGGGTCGAGGCGGTCCGCGAACACCTCGGCGACGGTGTTCCGCTGATGGTCGACGCCAACCAGCAGTGGGACCGGATCACCGCCACCCGGGTCGGCCGGGTGCTGGAGAAGTTCGACCTCACCTGGATCGAGGAACCTCTCGACGCCTACGACGCCGAGGGGCACGCCGCGCTCGCGGCGACGCTCGACACCCCGGTCGCCACCGGTGAGATGCTCACCAGCGTCGGTGAGCACGCGGCGCTCATCGAGGCGGGCTCCTCCGACTTCGTACAGCCCGACGCGCCACGGGTGGGCGGTATCACCCCGTTCCTGCGGATCTCCGCGCTCGCGGACCACAAGGGCCGGGCCCTGGCACCGCACTTCGTGATGGAGATCCACCTCCATCTGTCCGCCGCCTATCCGCGCACGGCCTGGGTGGAGCACTTCGAGTGGCTGGAGCCGATGTTCAACGAGCGCCTCGAGCTGTGCGACGGCCGCATGGTCATCCCCAACCGGGGTGGCCTCGGTCTCTCCCTCAGCGAGCAGGCCGCCGCGTGGACCAGGGAGTCGGCGGTCTTCGGCAGCGGCCCCCGATGACCGCCGCCATCCGCCCAGGTTCTTCGGCGCCAGGTGTCCGGCGCTCACCCGGAGGGCCGCTGCCCGGATGTCGGGGCGAGGCCGGTGTCGAGCAGCGACTCCGTGCTGGTCTCCGGTGCCCACACCCAGCAGACCAGTCCGCCGACGAGGAGAATCACCACACACCCGATGAGGGCGGTGTTGATGCCGTGGCCGGCCTCGACGACGGGGAGCAGGAAGGTGCTGGCGGCTGATCCGAGCCGGCTGGCGGCCGTCGCGATGCCCACGCCCGAGGCTCGCAGATCGGTGGGGAACAGCTCCGGCGGGTAGACGAACTCCAGGTTCACCGCCGCGGACATGAGGAAGGCGAAGGCGGCGAACAGTCCGATGACGACGATGGCGGACGCGCCCGCGTCGGCGAGCAGGATGAGCACGGTGAGCAGTGCCGCGCCGATGAAGAAGGTTCCCACCAGGAACCGGCGGCGGCTGATGCGGTCGATCAGCACCAGGCCGACGACGGCCCCGATGAGCAGGAACACGTTGTAGAGGGCGCCGGCTCCCATCTTGCTGGTGACGCCGAGGGCCTCCATCACCTGGGAGGAGAAGGTGCCGAGCGCGAAGAAGGGGATGACCTGACAGACGTAGAAGAGCGCGCCCACGGCGGTCCGCCTGCGGTAGGCGGGCCCGAAGAGGGCTGTGAAGCCGCGGTGTCGGCTCAGCGGGGGAGCGGTGGGCGGAAGGACACCCGGGCCGAGGTGGCGGCGGACGACATCGGCGGCTTCGGTGTTCCGCTGATGCCTGGCGAGCCAGAGCGGGGATTCGGGCACTCCCAGGCGGAAGCCGAAGACGAGCAGGGCCGGGACCGCGCTGATGGCGAGCATGTACCGCCAGGCGTTGTCTCCGTGTCCGGTCAGAAGGAAACCGACGAGATACGAGAAGACGTAACCGGCGGCCCAGGCGACGGCCAGCAGGCTCATGAGGCGGCCGCGGAACTTGCGCGGTGAGTGCTCGGTGACGAGGGACTTGCTCACGACATAGTCGGCGCCGAGCACCAGTCCGAGGAGCAGCCGCAGGGTCAGCAGCTGTCCGGGTGTCTGCACGAAGAACTGCAGGAGCGACAGAACGGCGAAGAACAGCATGTCCCAGCCGAAGATCGATCTGCGGCCGATCCGGTCCGCTACCGGGCCCACGGCGATGGCACCGACGAACAGGCCGGTCAGGGTCGCCGCGCCCAGCGCACCGGTCCACAGCGGAGTGAGACCGAGGGTGTCGCCCGCCGAGGCGATGACGATGCCGATGATGCCGAGGATGAACCCGTCGCTGAACTGGCCACCCGTGCCGGCGACGGCGATCCTGATGTGGAAACGGGTGAGCGGGGCGTCGTCGTAGGCGATGGACGCGGGCTGGGTGGGGGAGACGGGCGTGGTCATCGTGCCGTTCCTCCGTCGCTTCCGCCCGCTCGCAGTTCAGCGGTGGCCGACTCATAGCCGCGGGTCGCCGACATCTCGACCCACCGGTCGAGCGCCCCGGCGAGGTTGCGCTCGCGGTGGGGGCCGTTCCAGGCCAGGCCCAGGACGCAGCGCTCGGTGAAGGTCGTGGCGGCCGCGGCCAGGTCGTCGAAGATGTTGCTCAGGGCGTCGAGGATCACCGGTTCCATGACGTTGAGTTCGAGTTCGCCGGCGGCGACGGCGCATTCAACGGTGTGGGCGCTTCCCCTGACGCGATAGCTGAGCTGCATCACATACTCCGGTATCACCGGATTGACCTTGGCCGGCATGATGGAGGATCCGGCCTGGACCGCCGGAATCGTCAACTCGCCGAACCCGCCCCGCGGCCCGGAGGACAGCAGCCGGACATCGGCGGCGATCTTCGCTGTGGTGATCGCCGCCCGCGCGCCCGCCGACGCGATGTGGGCGTAGGGATCGAAATGCGCGAGGCTGTCGTAGGGGTTCTCGGACGCGCTGATGGGAAGCCCTGTGAGCCGTGCCAGTTCCTCGGCGCAGCGTGCCGCGAAATGGGCGGGCGCGCCGATCCCGGTACCCACCGCGGTCGCTCCGATCGGAACGGTGGTCAGGGCATGGGTGGCCGCCTCGAGAATGCCGGCGGTGCGGCGGACGGCCGCCGCCTGTGCCCGGTGGGTGTCACCGGCGGTCAGGGTGACCGCGTCCTGGAGACAGGTACGGCCCAGGCGGCGGGTCGTGTCGAACTCGGCCGCCTTCGACTCCAAGGCGTCCGCGAGCCGGGTCAGAGCGGCCACGGGCGCGTCGACCTGGCTCAGCAGTGCGAGCGCCATGGCGGTCGGATAGGTGTCGTTGGTGGACTGGGACGCGTTCACATGGTCATTGGGATGGACCGTGGCTCCGGCCAGCTCACCGGCGCGTGCCGCGATCACCTCATTGACGTTCATGTTGGCGGTGGTGCCGCCGCCACCGTGCACCAGCGCGGTGGGGAATTGCCCGGCGTGCTCGCCGTCGAGGATCTCCTGGCACGCCTTGGCGATGGCGTCGCAGCGCTGTTCGTCCAGCACACCAAGAGCCTGGTTGGCGCGCGCCGCGGCCAGCTTCACCTGGGCGTACCCGCGCACCAGGGGCGGGAAGTCGCCGAACGTGCGGCCACGGGGCGGGAAGTTGTCCATGGCCAGCTCGGTCTGCGCTCCGTACAGGGGCGCCCACGTCGAATCCGGATGGATGCCGGTGCTCACAAGCTGCTCCGTTCTTCGGGGAGAGGGTTTCACCACCGCGTCTGCGGTGCGCGTCACCCTAGGCACCGATATGCGGGCTGAACAGGGATGATGCTCTCTCAGCAACAGCCTTGTGGCATCTTGGCTGGTGGGATAGAAAAGTGACGGCAGCGTGTTGCTGTGGCAACAACTAGAGGAAGGTGGCGAGCATGGACTCGGCAGCCGAACGCGTAGCCGCACTCCTGCTGGCCTTCGGGCGTCGCGGCACCACCGGGGACCACTCCGTCAGCGACCTCGCCAGAGCCGTCGGCCGTGAGCGCAGCCAGGTCTCCCGTATGCTCCAGGCCCTCAGCCGAGGCGGTCTCGTCGAGCAGGACAGCCACACCAAGCACTACCGGCTGAGCTGGAACATGCTGGTCCTGGCCGCCGGAGCCGGAGACAGCCCGCTGCTGCGGGCGGCCAGACCCGTGCTGCGCGCGCTCGTCGCACGCACCGGCGAAGTGGCGCTGCTGTCGGTGCAACGCGGCAACCGGTCACTGACCGTACTGCGCGAAGAGTCGAACCAGTCCCTCCGGGCCGGCGGATGGGTCGGCCGCAGCTCACCTCTGCACTGCACGGCCTCCGGCCGGGCCCTGCTCTTCGACACCGACGACGATCTCGTGGCGGAACTCGTCGCGGAGGACCTGACGACTCCCATGTCGGGACTGTCCGCTCCCCGGACCCTCGAGGAACTTCTCGAACGGCTGCGGATCGAACGCGACCGTGGCTACAGCATGGCGAGTGAAGAGGTCGAGATCGGCCTGACCTCGGTCGGAGTTCCGCTGCGGACACCGGCCGGTGGACTGGTCGGCGTGATCAACGTATCCGGCCCCACATCACGGATGATCAACCGGCTCGATGACGCGGCCCGGCGGCTCCGCGCCGCCGCGACCGCCATCGAGAACACCCTCGGGCGCATGCCGGACGAGAACGGCGGCCGGTCCTCCTGACCGGCCCGGCCCCGTTCCCCTCGGCGTGGCCTGTGCCGAGGTCTTCATGAGGCGCGGGCCACCGCCGCGTCGCTATGGTCTTCTGGGCGTACGCCGCCCTGACGCTCGTCGGTATCGACACCTTGCTCGAGGGTGGTGCCACCGGTCTCCTTGAGGAAACGGAAGACGATCACACCGGAGATGAGTGCGATCGAGGACGCGTAGATGGCGGGGGAGACCAGCAGACCGGTCAGGGAGACCAGCCACGCGGCGACGAAGGGCGCGGTACCGGCGAAGACCGTGTAGGCGAGGTTGTAGCTCATCGAATTACAGCTGTACCGGACCGAGGTGGGGAACAGCTCGGCCGAAAGGGCCGGTACGACACCCGAGACAGGCGCGATGCACAGGCCGAAGATGGTCTGCCCGAGCAGCACGCCGGCGAGGTGCCCGGTCTGCATCAGCAAGAAAGCCGGCACCCCGAGGACGACCAGGGCGACCAGCCCCGTCATGATGACCGGTCGACGGCCGAATCGGTCGGCCGCGCGACCGCCGAGGAGCACCGCGGCGCAGAAGATCACGATGGCCGTGCTGTTCATGAAGAGCGAGGCGTTCCGGCTGAAACCCAGCTCCGTCTCCGTATAGGTGACCATGTAGGAGTTCAGGATGTAGAAAGACGACGCGGTGACCGCGGCGGCGCAGAACACGAGGAGCATCTTGCGCCACTGGGTCCGGAGGCCGGTCAGCAGCGGGTTGCGGGGAGCGACTCCCGCCGCCTTCATCTCGGTGAAGACTTCAGGCTCGGCCAGACGCAACCGTACGTACAGACCGATCAGCCCCAGCGGCGCGCCCAGCAGGAACGGGATGCGCCAGCCCCATGCGGTGAAGGCGTCGTCGTCCAGCAGGACGGAGATCGTCAGGATGACGATGGCGCCCAGGACGGCCGGGATCGCGGAGGACACCGTGACCGCGCTGACGAATGTCGCCCGCTTGCCGCGCGGCGCCGATTCGGCCAGGTAAGAGGTCGCCCCGGCGAACTCGCCGCCGTTGGAAACGCTCTGCAGACATCGGCAGACCAGTAGCAGCACCGGGGACAGCAGCCCCACGCCGGCATAGGTAGGAAGCAGCCCGATCGCGGTCGTGGTCGCCGCCATCAGGAGTATCGCCGAGGTCAGCGCCTTTGTGCGCCCGAACTTGTCGCCGAGGTAGCCGAAGATGAATCCGCCCAGCGGGCGGAACAGGAACCCCAGGGCGAAGACCACGAAGGTGCTCAGCAGCGCGGCCTTGGGGTCGGCCTTGGGGAAGAACTGGCTTGCGATAGTCGGTGCCATCAGACCGTAGATGGCGAAGTCGTAATATTCCGTCAGCGTCCCGACGGTGGCTCCGAAGACCGTACGCCGGTTGGTGGAGCGGCCTGGCGGGGTTGAGGGGATTGCGGTCATTGCTCGTCCTTCTCGTCGCCGAAGCGGTGACTGTGTCCAGGGGTCACGACGACACCGGCGCACGGTCGCGCAGGGCGGCCCTGACCGTGGCGGTGGCGTTCCAGTCGATGGACAGGTCGCTCCCGTTGCCGATGATCACGACGCCGTACGCCTCGCGGGCGTGGCCGATGCTCTCCCACCGCCCGAGCACGTCCTTCAGGACGCGCTCGGGGTCGCGGTCCAGGGGGTCGCCGTAGCCACCACCGGAGCACTCCACACCCCGGACGGCTTGGCCGGTGTTGAGGGTGACGACCGCGTTGTTGGGCAGGAGGGTCTCGCTGCCGTCGGTGTCGATCATCCAGCCGGCGGCCAGGGCGCCGTCCTGCCCGCCGAGTACGCCCCTGGGCGGGACGATCTGCCCGTCGCAGGGATAGATGACCGAGACGCCGTCCTCCTTGGACTCGAAGGCCATGTCGACGGTGCACCCGCCGCGGTGACGTCCCGCGCCGCCGGAGTCGGCCATCATCCGGATGTGCCGATACTGGATCGGCATCTTGAGCTCGTCGATCTCGATGGAGTCCCGGTAGGTCAGGCCTGCCGTACTGGGCACGTTCCAGGTCAGCCAGCCGTCGGCGGTGGCACTGCCGGGCCCGCCGGCCGCGCCCATCAGCAGCTGGTTGACGAACCGCTCGCCGGTGCGTGAGTCGTATCCGGAGACCACCGCGTGCGGAACCCCCATGCCGACCGGGCCCTCAGCGATCCCGTAGCCCTCACCGAGCTGGGCGAAGGCCGCGCCGACGCAGTTGGTCAGCCGGTCCGCGACGTTGGTCGTGGCCACCGAGCAGCTGTGGGGGAACTCCGGGATGCCGACGGCGGCGCCCTTCTTGAGACGGACCTCGACGCGCCGGAACGCGCCGGAGTTCTTGGGCACCTGCCCGCACAGACCGTGGAAGATGCCGCTGTACACGGCGGCCAGCGTGGTGGCCTCGGTGAGGTTGAGCCCGCAGTCGACGTTCGGGGCGTTGTCGGTCAGGTCGACCAGGATCCGTCCGTCCTGCGGGTGGATGTCGATGTCGACCTGGAACTCCAGCCCGTCGGGCAGATAGGGCTGGAACGGGTCGTGTGCACCGGTGTTGTGCAGACGGGCCTCGGGCAGCTCCGCGATGGTCTTGCGCATGAGGTCTTCGGAGTAGTCGAACCAGCCGCGGATGAACCGCTTGACCTGGTCCTTGCCGTACTTCGCGCACAGCTCCCCGAGGCGCCGCTCGGCGATCCGCGCGGCCCCGAGCGAAGCGAGGAAGTCGCCGTGCCACTGCTGTGGGACGCGGATGCGGGCCATGCACATGCGCATGACGTCGTCGATGGTGGTGTAATTCCGCTGCACCTGGACCGCGGGGAAGATCAGTGCCCCTTCCTCGTACACGTCCTTCGCGCCGGCGAAGTAGGTGGTGGGCAGGGAGTTGCCGGTATCGGCCTGATGTGCCTTGGCCACGGCGGTGAACATGTGCTCACCGTCGATGAATACGGGCACGAGCACGGAGTGGTCCGCGGCGTGAGAGTTTCCCCCGTAGGGGTTGTTGTCCAGGTAGGCGTCGCCCTCGGCCAGGTCCGGGTGGGCGGCCAGGATCGCTTCCGCCTGCAGCTGTACGCCGAAGATGTGCACCGGCAGACCTTCCGCGGCGGCCAGCAGCTGGTTGTCGGCCGTGGCGATGGCACACGAGAAGTCGCGCCCGCTGTTGATCACCGCCGAGCGCGCCGAACGCAGCAGGGTGGTGGTCATCTCGCGCACGATGCCGTCCAGGCGGTTGGCCAGGATGGCGGTCAGGATCGGGTCGAACTCGTGGTTGTCCACGGCGAGTGTGCTGTCGTCGGCCACCATCACTCGTCTCCCTCCGGAGTCGTCACATGCAGGATGTAGTTGCCGGACCCGCTGACCTCGGTGGCCATGCCCGGATGGACCACCAATGTGGTGGTCGGCTCCTGGATGATCGCGGGGCCGGGCACGTACTGGCCCGGGCGCAGATCCTGGGGCAGGTACACGGGAGTGTCGGTGAGTCCGGAGGGGCCGAAATAGCAGGCCCGTGTCTTCGAAGGGGCCCCGCTGGTCCGGGCCACGGCCTGGACCTGCGGGTGGCTGGTGCGCAGGTCGGCGGTCAGCCGTGCCTTCCAGCTGATGAACTCCAGGTCCGCGGTGTCGTCCCAGAAGGCGAAGAGGCGTTCGTGCTCGTCGTTGAACGCCTTGCGGAGCTGAGCGATGTCTTCGCCGCCGCGGAACTCGCTCACGGGCACCGGGGTGACGATGTCCCACACCTGGGCCTCGTAGCGCGCCTCGGTGAAGTACTCGATCACATAGTCGTCCTCGGCGAGGCCGACCCGGCCCGCGAAGGCGGCGAGCCTGTCGCGCAGACGCGTCAGCGCCGTGTTGACGCCGACCGTGTCGAAGGCGGACCAGCGGGTGATCAGCGACGCCGACTCCTCCTTGACGATGTCGGCGAAGTGCATGCCCGCCGCGGACAGGGCCCCCGCGGTCTTGGGCAGGATCACCCGGCTGCTGCCCAGCTCGGCGGCGATCCGCATGATGTTGATACCGGCGGCTCCGCCGCCTGCCACGACCGTGCTCTCCTTGGGATCCAGGCCCTGGGAGATGGTCATGTCATAGACCGCCTTGACCATGTGGTCGGTCGCCAGGGTCAGGATCCCCCAGGCCGTCTCCTCGACGCTCCTGCCCAGCCTCTCGGCCACCCGGGCCACGGCCTCGCGGGCCGCGGCGGTGTCCAGGTCCATGCGCCCGCCCAGGAAGTAGTCCGGGTCGAAGAAGCCCAGGACGCACGCGGCGTCCGAGAGAGTGGCCTCGGTGCCGCCGCGCCCGTAGCAGGCGGGACCGGGTTCGGACCCGGCCGACTGGGGACCGACGCGCAGCAGTCCGCCGTCGTCGACCCAGGCGATCGACCCGCCTCCGGAGCCGATCGAGCGGATGTCGACCGAGGAGATGCCGAGCAGGTCTCCTTCCCACTCGCCACCGAGCCACGTCTCGCGGGTGTAGACCAGCCCGGAGTCGTGCGACAGCCCGACGTCGAACGTGGTGCCACCGGTGTCGCACACGATGGTGTCGCCGCCGAAGCCTTCGGCGTTGGAGAAGTTGACGGCCGCTACCGGGGCCATCGCGGGCCCGGACTTGGCGGCGTTGATCGGCGCGTTGATCATCTCCTCGACGGTCATCACGCCGCCGATGCTCGAGGAGACCAGCAGCTGACCGGTGTAGCCGAAGGCCCGCAGGTCCGATTCGAGTTCGCGGAAGTGGTTCTGCATCAGGGGCTTGAGCGAGGCGTCGATGGCGGTCGCCGAGGCCCGCCGGTACTCGCGGACGATCGGTGCGATCCGGTGCGAGAGCGTGTACGGGACGCCCGGGAGGATCTCCTCGACGAGTTCGCCGATGCGCAGCTCATGCGCGGGCTCGACGACCGACCACAGCAGGGACACGGCCACTGCCTCGTAGTTCTCCCGGCGCAGCCGGCGCAGGATGTCCCGCACGGCCTGTTCGTCCAGCGGCTTGGTGATCCGTGCCTCGGAGCTGATCCGCTCAGGGACCTCGAACGTCCTGCGCCGCGGTATGTAGGGGTCGGGGAACTCGGTGGTGTAGTCGAAGACGTCCCGCTTGCCGCCCTCCTTCAGCACCAGGATGTCGGGGAAGCCCTCGGTGGTGAGCAGGGCGGTCTTGGCCACCCGACGGGTCACGATCGCGTTGGTCGCCCGCGTGGTTCCGTAGATGAACAGGTCGGTGTGGGCCAGCAGGGCCTGCGCGGTCGTCCCGAGGCCGTCGGCGATGCCATCGAGGGCTTGGTGCATGCCGTCGAAGACATGCTGGTGGGTGGTGAGCGCCTTGCCGACATAGTGGTTGTTGTCCTCGTCGCGGACGACGACGTCGATGAAGGTGCCGCCGGTGTCGGCGGAGACAGAGAATCGCATGAGTGCCTCTCGGGTGGGCGACGGCGGTATGGGGCCCGCTGCCGCGGGATCTGGCGCGGCGGCGGCCCGGGACGCGGTCAGGAGGTCGTGGACACCGAGCGTCAGCCGGCCGGCGAGCTGGAAACCGCGGTCAGCGCCCGGTCGACGGCGGCCAGAGTCCTGTCCACGTCGTCGTCGGTGTGGGCCGCGGAGACGTACCACAGTCCGGTCTCGCGGGCGTGGACACCGTTGCGGACCATGTGCTCGGAGAAGTCGCGCAGCGGTGCGGTGCGGCCGACGAGCGTGTCCGCGTACGTGCGCAGCGGTGTGGGGGCGTCCCAGTGCAGACGGACCAGCGCACCGGCGCGCAGGGCCTGGAGCGGCGCCCCGTGGCGGGCGGCGAGCCGCTCGATGCCGTCCGCGAGCTGCCCGGTCAGACGGTCGAGACGTGGGTAGAGGGAGTCCTGACCGGCCTCGAGGACATCGAGGGTCGCGTTGGCCGCGACGACCGACAACGCGTTGCCGTTGTACGTTCCGGCGTGCCCGATGGTGTGCTCGGCCACGCGCATCACCTCGGCGCGTCCGGCCACCGCGCTGATCGGGAAGCCGGACCCGAGGGCCTTGGCGAGCACGGTGAGGTCCGGGGTCACACCGGTGCGCTGCTGGGCCCCGCCGGGCGCCAGGCGGAAGCCGGTCACGACCTCGTCGAAGACGAGCAGGCAGCCGTGCCGTTCGCACAGGCGGCGGGCGGTGGCCAGATACCCGTCGTCGGCCCACAGGTTGCCGCCGTTGACCGCTACGGGCTCCATGATGACCGCGGCGACGTCGGCACCATGACGTGCCAGCAGACCGGCCAGGGCCTCCGGGTCGTTCCAGGGGCATACCAGGATCTCGGGGCCGACCACATCGTGGTCCGCGGCGATCACCGGACGCGGTGCCGGGCCGGTTCCGGCGGGGCTGCCCGGCCCGTTGGCGGTCATGGGGTCGATCCACCCGTGGTAGTGGCCCTCGAACTTGACCGTCTTGCGCCGTCCGGTCGCGGCGCGGGCGATCCGCAACGCCGCCTGCACGGCCTCGCTCCCGGTCACGTTGAGCAGGACCCTCTCCGCGCTGGGCACCATCCGGACGATGCGCTCGGCCAGTTCGGCCTCCGCCTCGTGCTGACCGCCGTACAGGACCCCGACGGCGAGCTGCGTGCGTACGGCCTCGACCACCTCGGGCGGCTGGTGCCCGAGCAGCATCGGACCGTATCCGGCGACATAGTCCACGTACTCGTTGCCGTCGATGTCGGTGATCCGGCTGCCCCGCGCACCGGTGAAGGCCAGCGGGGTGGGGCGCAGCACGGCCCGGCGCGAGGAGTTCACCCCGCGCGGGATGACCTGGTGGGCGCGGTGCAGGTACCTTTCCGAGCCGCTGAAGGACTCCGCGTTCACAGGGCGGCTCCGGCGGTCACCTCGCGCAGCGTGGCGTCGTCGTCCCAGGCGGAGATCGGCGGGAAGGCGTCCGCGGCGGTCATCACGTCGATCACGGTGACGGCGGGGGAGCGCAGACCGTCATGGAGCGCACCGGCGAGATCGTCCGCGGAGTCGACCCGGAGACCTCGCGCCCCGCACGCGGTGGCGATGGCCGCGTGATCGATCCGGGTGATGTCGATGGCACTGGTGTGCTCGGCGAACTGGTGCAACTCGGAGTGCTTCTGGTAGCCGAGGATCGCGTTGTTCAGCACGATGACCGTGATGGGCAGGTTCATCCGCACGGCCGTCTCCAGCTCGGACCAGCAGTGTGCGAACCCGCCGTCACCGACCACGGCGACCACGGGGCTGTCCGGGCTCGCCGCCTTGGCGCCGATCGCCATGGGGACTCCCCAGCCGAGCCCGGCCAGGCCGCGAGGGGACAGGAACCGTTGACCGCCGCGCCGGGCGCGCAGGTAGTTGGACATCCAGATGGAGCTGTAGCTCGCGTCGGCGACGACGATCGTCTCCGGCGTCAGCAGGGCATCGAGCTCCCGCATGATCCTCTCGGGCCGGATCGGTGAGCCGTCAGCCGTCGCCCGGGGCTCGATACGCTCCTCGTGCCCGGCCCGGGCCCGCGCGATCCGACCGGTCACCTGGTCGCGGGCCGCCGCGCGGGTGTCGAGCGGGGTGGACTTCAGTTCGTCGACGATCGCGCGCAGGGTGAGCTTGGCGTCGCCGACCAGGCGGAAGGCTTCGTAGTTGCGGCCCACCTCGACCGGGTCCATGTCGATGTGGACGTACGTCGCCGTGGGCGGGAAGAGACGCCAGGCGTCCGTGGCGTTCTCGTTGGTCCGCGTACCCACGAACACGATCAGGTCCGCGTCCTCCACCAGGGGGCGGGCGTCGTGGGTGGCCGAGTAGCTCCCCATGGCGTAGCCGATCACACCGACGGACAGCGGGTCGGTCTCGTCCACCGATCCCTTGCCCATGGGCGTCGTCGCCACTGGCAGCGCCCCGAGGCGCTGGAGCTCGGCCAGCTCGGGCACGGCCCCGGAGACGTGGACGCCGCCCCCGGCGACCACCAGCGGCCGCTCGGCCGTGGCGAGCAGCTCGGCGACGTGTTTGATCTGCTCGGGGCCCGGGAGATACCGGTCCAGAGGGAAGTGGCCGTAGCCGGCGCGGCGTGACGACGCGACCGGGACGGGTTCGGCCAGGACGTCCTTGGGGACCAGCAGGACGACCGGTCCGGGGCGGCCGGACGTCGCTTCGGTGACCGCCGCGTCGACGTAGTCGTCGACCCTGGCGGGGTCGTCGATCCGGTGGATCGCCTTGGTGCACGCGTCGAAGAGTTTCTCATGGTCCAGCTCCTGGAAGGCGTTGCGGTTCCGGGCCGCCCGCGGGACTTCCTGGACGATCGCGATCACGGGCACCGACGCCTTGAGGGCCTCGGCCAGTGGCGGCACGAGCAGGGTCGCGGCCGGGCCGTTCTGAGCGGCCACGACGCCGACCTTGCCGGACACCCGTGCGTATCCGTCGGCCATCGCGCCGCCCGCGTTTTCGGTACGGTATACGATTTGCCGGATCGATTCTTCAGGTGCGGCCAGGAAGAACAGCGACGGCAGACTCTGCCCGAACACATCGCTGACACCGTGCCGCCGCAATGCCGCTGCCAGCCCTCGCGCGACCGTACTTCCCATCTGGGATCTCCTCCATCAACGCTGTTCGGCGATTGTTCATGGAGTGGATCACGCACATTCTCCGGAGGTCCAATAGATGGAATTGCTCTCGCGATAACCGTTGCTTATCGAGGCGATCGGCGGCGACTCCTTTCGATCTGTGTGGAAAAGAGTCAACGCGAAGTGGAAAGTATTGCCCGGTTGGCGCGGACCTCACGGCAGCCAGATGGCACGAAGGCTGTTCAGTGTGTCGTGGAAGCCGGGAAAGGTCTTCTTCACGCAGCCGGGATCGTCCAGGGTGATGCCAGGAGCGCGTAGGCCGGTGATGCTGAAGGCCATGGCGATGCGGTGGTCGCCGCGGCAGGCGAGGTGTGCCGGGCGGGGCCGCGAGGGGTGGATCTCGATCCAGTCCCGGCCGACCCGGACCGGGACCCCGAGGGCGCGCAGGTTCTCGGCACAGGCCTCGAGCCGGTCGCATTCCTTGATCCGGGTGTTGTAGACGTCCTCGATGCGGACCGGGCCGTCGGCGAACGGCGCGATGGCGGCCAGCGTGGGCATGGTGTCGGAGATATCGCGCATGTTCACGGTGACGCCGGCCAGCCGTCCGCCGTCGGCACCGGCGACGGTCACGTGGTCCTCGGCCAGCGTGACGTGTGCTCCCATCCGGGAGAGCACCTGGGCGAAGCGCAGGTCGCCCTGAAGGCTGCCCGAGCCGAGCCCGGGGACGGTGACACGGCGTCCGGTGAGCGCGGCCGCCGCCAGGAAGTAACTGGCGGTGGAGGCGTCCGGCTCGATCGTGTAGTCGGTGGCCAGGTAGGGCTGGGCGGGCACCGTGAAGGTGTCCCCGTCGCGGTGCACACGCACCCCGAAGCACTCCATCATCGTCATGGTGATGTCCACGTACGGTGCGGAGACCAGGTCGCTCACGGTGATGGTGAGCCCTTGCTCGGTGAGCGGGCCGACCAGCAGCAGCGCGGTGAGGAACTGGGAGGACAGTCCGGCGTCCAGGGTGATGTGCCCTCCCCTGATCCCGTCGGCGTGGACGGTCAACGGGTGGTGGCCCTCCCGCTCCCGGTGGACGAGGGAGACGCCGAGGTCGCGCAGTGCTCGGGTGAGCGGGCCGAGCGGGCGGCGGCGCATCTGGGCGGACGCGTCGAAGTGGAAGACGCCGTGGCCGGCGGCGGCCAGCACCGGAAGGAACCGCGCGGTGGTGGCGCCGTCGCGGCAGAAGACCGACGCCTCATCAACCGCCGGTCCCCGCACGCGGCCCTCGACCGCCCATCGGTCCGGCTCGCGCTCCAGCCGGTAGCCGAGCGCGGTGAGTCCCTCGGCGAACCCCGTCGAGTCATCCGAGACCAGGGGTCTGTGCAGCACTGTGGTGCCTTGTGCCGCGGCCGCCAGGAACAGCGCGCGGGCGGTGACGGACTTCGAGCCCGGGACGTCCTGGAACGGGAAGCGACCCTTGTTCAGGGGCGGGGAGGGTTCGTCGTTCATGCCTTTGTGCTGGTCCTTCGCGCGGTCGGGGTCTCGCCGGCCGGGGTTGGCCTCAGGAGGGGTTTGCCAGTTCGACTGGCGATGCGCGCAGGAGACTAGCATGGTCTGGAATATCAATCCCGCTACTCATGGCTACTCTAGATAGTTCATCCTCCGATATTCCGGGCGTGGTTCCTGCGCAACGTCGCCCGGATACGGTTCACTTCGCGGGCCGTCCGCCCGCCCGGCGGCGAGCAGCGTCGCCGCGCCGCTGCCGATTGTGCTCGGCGAACCACGCGCTCCATACCCTCAGGTCCCAGTGCATGACGCCGTTGATCACGCGCGGGGTCGGGTGGCCGTTCTCCTCGCGTTCCCGCCACATCCTGGACAGTGGATTCCGGGTGTAGCCGGTGTGTTCCATGAGGTCGTGGCGGTTGGCGAACTGGCGGCCGTCGATGGTCTCCATCAGCTCCGCTCCGTACCGTGGACTGCTCGGCCAGGTGCACACGTTAGGCAAGGGGGACGGGGGAGAGCATGGGTGCGAGCCCCATAAGGAAGGCGGCCCTTGTGGGGGGTGGGGGAGAAGTTGTCCCCGAAGGCGGGCGCGCGGGTTCCTACTCTCCCGTGGTGTGACGGCCCGCCCCGGCTTCGAGCCTGCGCCGGATTCGGTCGCGCGCCTCGGCGTCACCGGTATCGAGGGTCGTGTCACGTATCGGGTGGGGGCGGCCGGCGGCCATGACGAAGCCGGGCTTGTGGAGGCCGGCGATGTCCTGGGTGGGGTCTCCGTCCACGGCGATCAGGTCGGCGCTCAGACCGGGTGCCAGTCGGCCGGTGACGTCTTTCAGGCCGCAGGCCTCGGCGGCGACGTCGGTCGCGCTGGCGATCACCTGGCGGTGGTTCATCCCGGCGTCGAGGTAGACCTCCAGGCAGTCGGCGTAGCGTTCGAAGTGGACGAGCGGGATGCCGGCGTCGGTGCCGGCGACCACGATGGCGTTCAGGTCGATGAGCTTGCGGAGGTTGCCGATGACGGAGTCCCGCTCGTCCCAAGGACACATGTAGTGTTCGGCGGTGCAGGCGGTATTCATCGCGGGGCTGACGATGACGCCCCGTTCGATGATCATGGCTGCGATGCCGGGGTCGAATTGGGTGCCGGTCTGTGTGACCCAGCCGCAGTGTTCGATGCAGTCGACACCCGCGAGGACGGCCCGTTCGATGCCTTCGACGCCGAGTACGTGCGTGGTCACGGGCAGGCCGTGGGCGTGGGCCTCGGTGACGAGGGCGGTGAGTTCGTCGAGGGAGTAACGGGTCTGGGACGGGTGGCTGCCGGGTGTCATGAACCCGCCTGTGGTCATGACCTTGATCAGGTCCACCCCTTGTTCGGCGTGCTCACGTACCCGTGCCCGTATCTGGTCGACGCCGTCGGCGACGCCGCCCATGGACCAGGCATGGCCGCCTGCCACGGTGATCGGCGCGTTCGCGACCAGCATCCTGGGGGTGGCGTGGGGGAGTGTGGTGAGCCGATCGCGTATCTCGGTTCCCAGGGTGCCGGGTGCCCCGAGGTCGCGGGCGGTGGTGACGCCGGCGTCGAGCAGCCGCTGTGCGTTGCCCACCATCGTCCGGCGCAAGGCGTCCTGGTCCGAGGACATCCCCACGAGCAGACCGCTCGAGGTCGGATCCTGGCACAGGTGCACATGGCAGTCGATGAGTCCGGGCATCAAGGTGGTGTCCCCGAGGTCGGTGACCGTCTCGGCGGTGCTCGCCCAGGCCGGTGCGGAGCCGCCGGGCCCGGCGTAGGCGATCGTGTCGCCTTCGACGCACACCACCGCGTCGTGGATCAGCGGTGCGGAGGACTCGGTCAGAAGTCTGGCAGCCGTGAGGGTGGTACGGGTGGTCACGACTGCCTCCGGTAGTCCTTGATCGCCGCGCACAGGCGGTCGATGTCGTCGCTGGTGTTGTAGTAGTGGAAGGCGACGCGCAGGTTCGATCCGCGCGGTGCGGTGACGATCCGGTGCGTGGCCAGGAAGGCCGCCAAGGTGTCCGGGTCGGTGTCGGCCACCGCGACCTGCGGTCCAGGCCGGGCACCGGGGGCCGGCGGGCTCAGCGTCTCGCCCGCCTCGGTCAGCCGGGCACCGGCTTCGGCGACCAGGTTCTCGACGTGTTCCCACCGGGTGGTCGGGTCGACCTGGTTGAGTGTTTCGATTCCGGCCCGCGCCGCGTACACCGAGGGGACGGCGAGCGTTCCGGATTCGAAGCGGCGGGCCTCCTCGGGGAAATCGAGGCCGGTCGGATCGAAGTCGAACGGGTTGGGGCGTCCGAACCAGCCGGTCATCCGTGGCGGATGCTGGTCCGTGACACCGGACCGGGCGAAGAGCGCGGCGATCCCGGCAAGGCCCAGCATGTACTTCAGCGTGCCGAAGACGAGGTAGTCGCAGTCGATCTCGGCCACGTCGATCGGGACCACGCCGGCTGCCTGATAGGCATCGACCAGCACCCGCGCCCCCACCGCACGCGCGTGTTTGGCGATCTCGTTGACCGGCTGGAGGGATCCGTTCGTGTACAAGGCCAGCGGGACCGACACCAGCCGGGTACTGTCATCGATTTGGGCGCGGTATGCCTCCACCACACCCTGCGTGTGCATCGCCTCCTGACTGACCCACCGCACCTCGCCGGGCCCCGGACGCTGGGCGTGCAGCACCTGACCGACGCTGGGGAACTCCGCCGCCATCGAGACGATCACACCGCCTCCGGCGAAGTCCACCGCGTTGGCCACCTGGAAGGCGCCATGCGAGGCGGAAGGCACGAGCGCGATCTCGCTGGTGGATGCGTTGAGAAAGCCTGCCACCGCGGTGCGTAGCCGCTCCACCTCCACCATCCAGTCACCCCACGGCGCGCCCTGATCACGCAGCGCGTAGGCCATTTCGGCCAGTGCCGTGGTGACACCAGAGGAGATGGCGCCCTGACTGCACGAGGCCAGGTGAGTGGTGTCGACCATGCTGGGGAACTGCGCCCGAAACCGGTCGGAATCCATGAGTCGCCTCCGTGAGCAACGTTCTACAAGTTTCAGCCACAGTGAACACCCGTCAGTGTGACTGCGCAATACCGAAGAGATATCCGCGTCCGAAGGGTTGACGGTGCGGAGCGTGTCACTCACATTGATGCAAGTTCATCTCGGCTGAACACGTAGGCGGCGTTCGGTCAAGCCGAGTCAAGGCCATGTGCTGATCGGAGTAACATGTCTAGACCACCAACCCCCGTGGCCGGGCCCACCCCCCGGCGCTGCTGGCACTGGCTCCTGCTGGCGGTCCCGCCCGTCTGGTGCATCGGCGTGATTCCCCTGGTCAACCGCGTCGACTACGTCCTTGGCTCGATCCCGTTCCTGCTGGTGTGGATGACACTCGGCGTCCTGATCGGATCGGCCGCCCTTGCGGGCGTCTACCTCGTCGACCGCTCCCGCGGCGACGCGGACCGGGTCTAGGAGCGCGACATGGCACTCTTTCTTGCCTTCGTGATCGCGGTCGGCTCCATCGTGTGGGGAGCCGTGGCATCCACCCGCGGCAGGACGATGAACATGCAGGAGTGGTCCGTGGGCGGGCGGCGCTTCGGCACCCTGCTGTTCTGGTTCCTGCTCGTCGGGGAAACGTTCACCACGTCCGCGCTGCTCGGCGCGTCTCAGGGAGTCTTCAGCAACGGCGCGCCCGGCTTCTTCGTCCTCGGCACCGTGGTCCTCAATGCCACGGTCGGCTACTGGATGGTCCCCAAGATCTGGCGCGCGGGTAAGCGGCGTGGGCTGGTGACCATGGCGGACTACTTCACCGCGCGATTCGAGGCGCCGTGGTTCGGCGGCCTGATCGCCGTGTTCGGCATCGTGGTCCTGCTGCTCTACGGTCAGCTGCAGCTGACCGGACTGGGCCTCATCCTGGGCAGCCTGTTCGGTACCGGGGTGCCGACGGTTGCCTACGTCGTGGCCGGCGGTGTCCTGGTGGCCGCGTTCGTCCTGGTCGGAGGCATGCGCAGTGCCGCCTACACGGCGATCGTCAAGGACATTCTCCTGGTCGTGGTCCTGATCGTGATCGCCGTCGGCGCGGCGAAGGCGGCCGGCGTCCACGGTCTGCCGGGCATCTTCGACGGTGTCGAACACGCCCATCCCGCTGCGGCCACTCTCCCGGGAATCCTCGGAGGCGCCGCGACGAACACCTGGTGGTGGATGAGCTTCCTGCTGCTCACTCCGCTGGGCGCCTTCGCCCTGCCCCATGTGTTCCAGGTGTCCTACAGCGCCAAGGACGTGACGACGATCCGCCGAAACCAGGTGATCCAGCCGTTGTACTCGCTGTTCTACGTCCTGATCATCGTCATCGCGTTCGCCGCGCTGCTCGCGCTGCCGAACCTGGCCGACCACCAGGCCAACCAGTCTCTGCTCCTGTTCGTACAGGAGAAGTATCCGGACTGGGTCATCGGGATTCTCGGAGGCGTGGGCATCCTCGTGGCACTCGTGCCCACCGCGGTGCTCATGCTCGCGGCCAGCAGCCTGCTGAGCAGTAACGTGATCGGCGCGGTATCGCCACGGTGGTCGTCGTCGCTGCCGCTGACCCGGTTCGGTGTGATCGTGTTCACCGGCCTGTCGGTGCTCCTGGCCGCCACCAGCAACGACCAGTTGCTCACCGTCATGACCAGCGTATACAGCGCTGTCGGCCAGTTGGCACCCGCGTTGTTCCTGTCCATGATGTGGCGACGGGTCACCGCACAGGGACTGGCCGCCGGTGCCATCTGCGGCGGGTTGATCGTCGGCGTCCCCGACCTGGGCTCAACCGTGCTCCACCTCGTGCCCGCCGGCATGGTCGTCGGCCTGCCCGCTCTCATCATCAACCTCATCGTGACGGTCGCGGTCACCCTGGCTACCGCGCCTCCCTCGGACACCGCGATCGACGTCGGGATCGAAGAAGGGACGCCCACGGACCCGCGAGGAACCAAGGAAGTCGGCCTCGCCGGGTAACCCGAGGGGTTCCCGCCTCGGTCGCGTGTGCCGGGCGCTCCGCCCGAGGCACGCGACCGAGGGCCGTACTGGATAATGATGCCGTGGCCGTGACAAGGATCCGTGAATACCGCACCCTCCGGGGCATGACCGTCCGGGAACTCGCCGACCGCGCCGGGGTGTCCACCGGTCTGATCAGCCAGGTTGAGCGTGGTGTCACCGATCCCAGCCTGGAAACGATGCGACGGATCGCCGAGGCCCTCGACACCCCCTTGTTCAATCTGTTCCAGGACGGGGACCAGCAGACGGTAGCCGTCATCCGCCGCGACGACCGGTACCGGATCTCCTCGCCCCACCACGCCATCACCTACACCCGTGCCTCACCGGGCGGAGCAAGACTGGAAGTCCTCGAAGGATCACTCGAGCCCGGTGCCGTCTCCTCCGACGCCCCCCGATCACACCCCTCGGAGGAGTGCGTCGTCGTCCTGACCGGTCGGCTCACGGTTCAGGTGGGCGACCAGACCCACGTACTGAAGGCCGGAGACAGCTGCCACTTCGACTCCAACATTCCCCACCGCTTTCTCAACGAGAGCAGGAGCACCGTTCGCTTCATGCTCAGCATCACGCCACCCAGCTACTGACTCCCGCGTGGTCATGGTCACCGTCCCGCGGGCGTCAGCAGCCGGGCCACGGAGACCGGAGCGCCGTCGGTGTCCCGGGACTCCTCGGCGAGCAGGGACATCCGTACGGTGGGCCGGCCGCCCTCGGTGCTGACGACGACGAGGTCGGCGCGCAGCCCCGGGACGAGGGCTCCCCGGTCGGCGAGCCCCGCGGTGCGCGCGGCGCCCGAGGTGATGAGCGCCACCGCGGTGTGCAGCGGCACCACCCCGCGCTCCGCCAGGTGCAGGGCGGCGGCGAGCAGCGCGGAGGGCATGTAGTCGCTGGACAGGTTGTCCACCAGACCCTCGCCGATCAGATCCTCGGCGCCGACGTTGCCGCTGTGCGACCCGCCGCGCAGCACGTTGGGGGCACCGGCGACGACCGGCATCCCGGCGTCCTGGGCGGCGCGGGCCGCCTCGCGGGTGGTGGGGAACTCGGCGACGGCGGCGCCCGCGGCCCGTACCCCCGCGAGCTCTTCCGCGCTCTCCACATCGTGGGCGAGCAGCCGTATCCGCCCCGAGCGCGCCTCCTGGCCGAGGTGGGCGAGGGTACGGGTGCGCTGTGGGAGGCTGTCGGCGCGCTCGTCGATGCGGTGGCGAATGAACCGGTCGGCGTCCTCGGCGGACAGGTGTTCCTGCCGCTGGACGATCGCTCGGTACGCCTCCAGGTTCCGGTACTGGCCCTGGCCGGGGGTGTGGTCCTCGTACGAGACCAGTGGCGGCACTCCGGCGGTGTACGGCTGCCCGGCGAGGGCGTCCTTGAGGGCGTCCAGTGCGTCGGCGTCGCGGGCGTCGAGGCGGTGCAGCAGCCGGTGATCGACCAGGCCGACGCCGGACGCGGCCCGTTCCCGTACGGCGGCGGCGAGCGTCAGTGAGCGCTCGATGGTGCGGTCCTTGTCGGCGTTGGTCTGGTAGCTGACCGCGTGGTGCATCGTGGTGACGCCCGCCGCCCGGACTCGTCCCTCGAAGCTCAGGACGGCGAAGCCCGGCTCGAACTCCACGGTGGGACGGGGGCGTTGCTCCTTCTCCAGCGCGTCGCTGTGGGTGTCGATGAGGCCCGGCAGCAGCAGGGAGCCGCCGAGGTCGATGGCTCCGGCGGGGACCGCGCCCGGGATGACGGGGGCGACGTCGGTGATCCGGCCGTCCTCGACGACGAGGAGGGCGTCGTCGACGGTGCGGTCGGGAAGCACGGCGCGGGCGTGAGCGAACACGCAGCGGCTCATCGGGCCACCTCCAGCGGCAGGTTCGGGTCGTGCAGGATGTTCCCGGGGGCGCCGGTGGCCAGCACCCGGCCGCCGCCGAGTACCACCACGCGGGTGGCGAGGCGCTCGATGGCGTCGAGATCGTGGAAGACGGACAGGACGGCGGTGCCGGTCTCCTCCAAGCGGGCGATCAGGTCCAGGACCGCGGCACGGTTGGCCGGATCGAGGGCGGAGACGGGCTCGTCCAGCAGCAGCAACCGGGGCGGCGCGATGGTGCCGGCGGCGATGTTGACGCGTTGCTTCTGCCCGCCGGACAGGACGGTGGCGTGCATGTCCCACAGGCGCTCGGAGATGGCGACCTGCCGTAGCGCGGCGGCGGCGGCATCCCGGGCTTCGGCCCGGGCCATGCCGCGTGCGACGCCGGCCGAGCTGACGATGGAGAGGACCGAGCGGCGCGGCTGGGGGCGCAGGAACTGCGAGACGTACCCGATCTCCTGGCCGCGCAGGTCGGAGGCCTCGGCGTCGGGCAGCGCGGCCACGTCGAGGAGTTCGCCGCCCGCGGTGCGGAACCAGATGTGGCCGGAGCCGGTCAGGTAGGTGCGGTACACGCAGCGCAGCAGGGTGGACTTGCCGGCGCCCGAGGTGCCGGCCAGGGCGACGTGCTCGCCGGGCCGGACATCGAGGTCGACGCCGTGCAGGGCGTCGACGGTCCGGCCGTCGATGGTGTGCAGGGTGAAGTCCTTGCGCAGTCCGCGCACTGACAGGACGGTGTCGTCGGGGACGCCGGGGATATGCGCGGGGGTTCCGGGACGGACGGGGGTCTGTACGGGGGTCACTGTGGTCATCCTCGGGCCGCCGCGACGAGTTGCTGGCTGTAGGGGTGCTGGGGGTCTTCCAGGAGCTGGTCGGTGAGGCCGGACTCGACCACCCGGCCGTGCTTCATCACCAGCACCCTGCGGGTGAGCATGTCGATGACGCCGAAGTCGTGGGAGACGACGACAGCGGCGACCCCGGTCTCCTCCAGCAGCCCGCGCAGCAGGTCGAGCACGCCCGCGGCGACGGAGGCGTCGAGTCCGGTGGTCGGCTCGTCCAGGAGCAGCACCGGCGGGTCGTTGGCGAGGGCCTTGGCGATCTGCACCCGCTGGCGCATGCCGCCGGAGAAGGTGCGGACCATGTCGTCCATGCGGCTGAGCGGGACCTCGACGCGCTCCAGGAGTTCGGACGCGCGCTGCCGGATGCCGTCGTAAGAGCGCCAGCCGACGGCGGTGAGCGGGTCGGCGATGTTGCCGCCGGCGGTCACGTCGAGGTTCAGACCGGCGGCCGGGTCCTGGTAGACGGCGGCGATGTCCTTCAGGCGGAGTCGGCGCCGGGCCGACGGCAGAAGGTCGCACAGATTGACGGCACCGTCGGCGACGGAGCGCAGGGCGATGGCGCCGGCGGTGGCCGTCTCGTCGCCGGCGACGCAGCGCATGACGGTGGACTTGCCGGAGCCGGACTCGCCGATGATGCCGAGGGCTTCGCCGGGTGCCACATCGAAGGAGACGTCCCAGGCCGCCACGACCGCGCCGGTGGCGGGTGAGACGGCGGTGCCGTGCTCCGGTCCGGTGCCGGTCAGGGACGCGGGCGACGGGTCACCGTAGACGCGGCCGAGGCCGGTCACCTTCAGGGCCCAGGGGCGGGGTTGCGGGGTGCGCGTGCTCATGCGGTTTCTTCCTTTTCTCCTGTGGTGCGCCGCAGTGCCGCGCGGGCCAGTGCGACCGGCCGTCCGGCGACGTCGGTGGGGGCGTCGCCGGTACGGCGGCGGGTGCAGAAGTCGGTGTCGGAGCAAGACCAGGTGCCGGGGGCGCCGTTCTCGCCGGGTTCCTCGACGAGGTAGGTGTCGTCCGAGCCGCACAGCCGGCAGGCGGTGCCGGGGGTGTACTCGACCTCGAAGGGGCGGTCATCGAAGGTGAGGGGGACGACACGGGTGTGCGGGGGGACGGCGAACAGCCGCTTCTCGCGGCCGGCCGACAGGATGGTGATCGCGTCGGAGTCGTTCATCTTGGGCACGTCCCAGCGCGGGATGGGGCTGGGCGTCATCACGTACCGGCCTTCGACGAGTACCGGGTAGCCGGCGGCCGCCGTGATCAGTCCGTTGTGGACGATGTCCTCGTAGAGCTGGACCCACATCTTGGCGTAGTCCGCCTCGGCGTGCATACGGCGCTGCTCGTCCATCTCCTGCACGATGCGGAACAACGGCTCGGCGTTGGGCACCTGGAGCACCAGGATCTGCCCGTCGGTGAGCGGCTGTTCGGGGATACGGTGCCGGGACTGGATGATGTCGGCGGCGCGGGTGTCGGTCTCCTCGCTGGAACCGGTGTGCTCGGTGATCAGACGGCGCAGGTTGGAGGCGTTGACGCCGGCGTCCTCGCCCTGGTCGATGACCTTCAGCTGGTGCTCGTCGCAGACCAGCGAGAGGGTTGCCTGCAGGCCGCCGGACCCCCAGCCGCGGGCGACCGGCATCTCCCGGGAGCCGTAGGGGACCTGGTAGCCGGGGATGGCGATCCCGCTGAGCATGGCGCGGCGCAGTTCGCGCTTGGACAGCTCGTCGAAGATGCCGGGACGGGGATCGGGCCCGGCGAGGGCCCGGGCACGGGAGGCGCCGGTGCCGTTGCGGGTCGGGGACAAGGTGTTCATGCGGTCTCTCCCGGGGGGTTGGCGTCCTGGCCGGCGGCCTCGGCGCGGTCCAGCACCGAGCGGTACTCCACGTGGTGCGGCAGCTTCAGGTGCCGCACATAGCCGGTGGAGTCCAGGCCGTCGAGAGTGAGCAGGACGTCGTGGTGGAGCTCGGAGGTGGCGTCGTAGTGGGCCAGCGCCAGGTCGAGACCCGCCATGGCGATGGACTTGCGTTCGTTGTGGCCGAAGCAGATGCCGTAGCCGACGCCGAGATGGTGCTGGGCGGCGGCGCGGGGCACGTTGTAGAAGGACTCGACCTCGCTGACCCGCACCTCGGCGACCGTCACCGGCTTGCCGGTGTGCGGGTGAGCGATGCGCACCGGCAGCGCGCCGTGCCGCAGTTCGCCGGGGATCTCGTGGTCGGGGCGCCAGTCGCAGCCGTACCACCACAGGTGCACCAGCGAACCGGTGTCACCCCGCGCCATGGTCTGCAGCCACGCCGACCGCGGGGCACCGGGCCGTGCCGGGCGCCGGGTGATGTCGTAGGGCTCGGGGTCGTCGGGGCGCTCGGGGAGCGGGGCGACCAGGCCCATCTCGCGGAGGATGGCGAGGACGTTTCCCGGGATGCGCTCGACGGCGACGGGATCGGCCGAGTGCTCGTGCTGGTGGTCGTGCTCGTGCTGGTGGTCGTGATCGTGGTGGGGATGCCCGTCATCGGCGGGAGCCAGGGACTCGTCGGTGACGTGGGCCCGGCCCTCGTCCTCGGGGAGCAGGTCCAGCAGGCGACCGGCGTAGTCCACGGTGCGGCCGAGGATCTGGCCTCCGGGCGGGTTGCGAAAGGCGGAGCTGATCCGGCGCACCACCCGCAGTTCCGAGGTGGCCACCGGGGCGGACACCGCGAGGCGGGGCAGTGCGGCGCGGTGGGCGCGCAGCAGGTGCGCGGCCTCCGTCGGGTCGCCCTCCGCCTGACGCACGGCGCGGGCCGCAAGCTCCGGAGCCCACAGGCCGGCCTCGCCCATCGCCCGGTCCACGGCCAGGTTGAGGCGCTCGGTGAGCTGGTCCAGTTCCAGCCACGCCGGTTCTTCCGCATTGACGGCGGCCGCGGAGGCAGGCGCCGGGGCGGGGGTGATCACAGGCTCTCCTCGGGGTTGGGTGCCTGTAGGGCGCGGAGCCGGTCGACGATCGAGCGGAAGTCCACGTAGTGCGGGAGTTTGAGGTGTTCGAGGTAGCCGGCCAGCTCAGGTCCGTCCAAGGCGGTCAGCACTCGCTGCTCCAGGCGGTTGGTGGTCTTGTCGCGGTGCACCAGCAGATCCAGGCCCGCCATGGCGAGTGCCTTGGCCTCGTTGTCGCCTAGGCACAGTCCGTAGCCGATGTCGAAGCGGCTGCCGTCCGGATGGGGCCGGACGTCGGTTCGGACCGTGCGCGCCTCGCTCACCCGCACGCCCGCGATAGTCACCGGAGAGCCGGTGAAGGGGTGCTCGATGCGCAGCGGCAGGTGGCCGCGGCGCAGTTCGAGGGGTATCTCCGGCTGGGCGTTGCGCGGCGTTTGGGTGACCAGGTACCACAGGTGGGTCAGCGAGCCGGTCTCGGCGCGGGCCATCGCGGTCAGCCGGGCCGAGCGCGGTACGCCGGGGCGGGAGGGTGCCCGGGTGATGTCGAAGGGCTCGGGGTCGGTGGGGTCGCGGCGGTCGGCCAGCAGCCCGGCGGGCGGGCGGCCGACGGGCGGCACGCCCCGGTCCGGTGCGGTGGTGGCGGGCACCCCGGTGGTGGCGGGCCTGCGCGGTGGCGGCGCCGTGGTGCGGGCCGTGTCCTCGTCGGTGAGGTCGAGGATCCGGGGTGTGTAGTCGTCGGTGGCGCCGAGGACCTGGCCGCCCGGCGGATTGCGGTATGCCGGGGCGATTCGGCGCACCGGGCGCAGCGCGGCGGCGGGGACGGGCGAGCTATAGGCAAGCCGGGGCAGGGTGGAGCGGTGGGCCCGCAGCAGCTGCGCGGCCTCCAGCAGGTCGCCGCGTGACTGCCGGATCGCGCGCGCCGCGAGTTCCGGGGCCCACAGTCCCGCCTCGCCCATCACCCGGTCCACGGCCAGGCCCAGCCGTCCGGTGATCTGCTCCAGTTCCAGCCACCGGCTGGCTCCGCCCAACCGGTCCCGGCGGGCGAGGCGCTCGGCGGCGGCGATGGCCTCCTGGCCGCCGCGTACTCCGGAGTACCCCATCTCAGGCCTCCCCCGGGCGCCGTACCCGGGTGGTGCGGGGGAGCCCGGCCACGGAGCCGTCCGCGGCGACGAGGAAGACGTCGATGCCGCAGGGGAACGCCGCGTTGGCCGCCGCGAGCGCCGCCACCGTCTCCGCGGTGAGCCCGCGCACGGCCAGACGCCGCTCGGTGTCCTCCGGAACACCCGGTCCGGTCAGAGCCAGTGCCGTGTCGTCAGGGCCCTGGCCGCCGAGCGCCTCCACCTGGGCGAAGACCCGGGCACCGGTCTCCGGGTCGAGTGGCGTGCCCCGGTTCAGGGCGGCGATGTCCTCTGGGGTGAGCGGGCGCAGCGCGATCAGGGTACGGGCGCCGGACAGCTCCGCGCGCGGCGCGCCGGTCGCGGCGTACACCGCCTCCGCCCAGGCCGCGGAGTCCGGGTCGGGACCGGTGAGAACGTGCACCGGGACCTCGACGTCGATCAGTCCGCAGGCGGCGACGGCGGCGGCCGGCGCCGCGTCGGGGACGGTGAGTCGGCGGATGCGGCCGGGCCGGGCGAGGACGTCGAGCAGCGTGGTGAAGTCACGCTGGGATTGCTGGGACGTGCGGCGCAGGGCGCGGACGCGCTTGGCGTCGGGGGCGCCGGAGGGCGCGCGGTGGGCGGGGGCCAGGGCGGTGCCGGCCGCTCGGTCGATCACGTCAGCTCCTCGAAGACGACGGTGGTGGCGGTGACGTCGGCCCACTCCGCGGCGTCCTGGGAGGCGTGGCGTTCGGCCACGGCCGCGCACAGGGCGTCGATCTCCGCGGTGGCGGGGCCGCCGGCCGCGGCGAGGGCGTCCAGGAGTGCTCCGGAGAGGGTGGCGACCCGGTCGTCGCCGGGCCGCATGCACCAGCCGGGCACCCCGGCGACCTCGACGGAACACTCGGTGACCAGCACTTCACCGAGGTAGAAGCGGGTCTCCTCGACGGGCTCGCGCACCTGGAGGACCACCATGCCGGTCTCCGGGGACTTCAGGACGGTCGGTTCGGGAAGGGCGCCGTCGGCCAGGAGCCGTTCGGCGAGTGGGACGATCTCCTCGTGCGCGGCGGCCGCGAGCAGTTCACAGCGCCGTTCACGAGTCGGTGTCGAAGACACGCGTGTTCTCCTTACTTCCTTGCTGGGTTGCCGCGAACGCGAGGCTTCGCCTCGTGGTCGCGGCCGTAGAGGTGTGGCGTGACGCGGCGGGGCCGGCGGCCTCGGGCCCAGGCGGTCAGTCGAGGTCGTCGAGTTCGACCACGAGGCGCAGACCGTCGGGGCGGGACCATGCCTCGCTGCACATCAGGGGAGCTCCGGTGCGGGAGTCCCGGCTCATGCTCTCCAGCAGCCAGACCGGCCGGTTGCGCTCGGCATCCAGTTCCGCCGCCACCTCCGGCGGAGGCGGCACGCTGCTGATCCGGCACCAGGCGCGCACCGGCACAACACCGCACATCTGCCGCAGAATCACATCGAGAGACTCCACGGCGCGCACCGCCGAGCCGAGATCGGGCAGCAGGTCGACCGGGATCCACGCCTGGGTCCAGCCGCTGACCAGGCCGTTGAGGTAGGTCTGCGAGATGAGCAGGTGGGCGGGGCTGCCCTCGCCACGCTGCAGCCGGTCGGCGTGGTCCCCGCCGAGGCCGACGCGGCGCACATCCCGCACCACGCGGCGATGGACGCCGCCCGCCTCCTCGATGGTTCGGCTTCCTGACGGGGGCTGGCGCCGCGACAGCAGGTAGTCGATGGGCCGGTTGACGAACGTCCCGGCGCCGCGGACCCGCCGCACCAGCAGGCGGCCCTCCAGCTCCTGGAGGGCGGCGCGGGCCGCGGCACGGCTGACGCCGAAGCGTGCGGCGATCTCGTGCTCGCTGGAGACGCGGGTGCCGGCCGGCTGGTCGGCGATCTCGGCCGCGAGGACCTCGGCTATCTCTGCGTACCTGTTCTTCTTGGCCACGCCTTCGACTCTGAACCCGGTAGTTGTCCGTACAAGTGTCCGCACCTCATCGGCCCCCGGCGCGCAAGTGAACGAAAGGAACACTTGTTGCGCCTTTTCAGCCGCGGCCGGGCGGCGCCCAGTGGGCGGCGCGGCCCGGGCGCGGGGGACGGGACGGGGAACGACGACGGCCCGCTCTGTCCGGGACAGAGCGGGCCGTCCGAGTCGGCACGCGCCTCCACCGGCCTCCACACGTGGCGTCAGGCGTACACCTTCCGTACCCACACCGCGATCCCCTCCACCAGCAGTACGACAGCGAGGATCATCAGCACCACGGTGGTCACCACGCCGAATTCCAGGACCCGGGCGGCGTTGAGCAGGTCATAGCCGAGGCCGCCCGCGCCCACGATGCCGAGCAGTGTGGCCGAGCGGATGTTGACATCGAGCTGATACAGCACATGGCCGAGCACGGCGGGCCAGGCGCGCGGCAGGATCGCGCCGAAGAAGACCTGGTGCCGCCGGGCGCCGGTGGCCAGCAGGGCACGGACGGGTCCCGGCTCCACCTCCTCCAGGGAGTCGGCCACCAGCTTGCCGAGCAGCCCGATGGACCCGACGCCGAGTGCCAGTGCCCCGGCCACCGGACCGAGGCCGGTGACCACGACGAGGACGATGGCCAGGATGAGTTCCGGAATGCCCCGCACACACAGGATCACCGTCCTGAAGAACCGTGCCACCCGCGGCGACCCCACCACGTTCCCCGCCGCCAGCACGCCCAGCAGTACGGCGGGCACCAGGCCGATCAGCGTGCCGGCCAGCGAGATCTGCAATGTGACCCACAGATCGTCCAGGAGGGTGCCGCCGGCTCCGGCGGTGCCGGGCGGCAGGAAGTCACCGAGGGTGGGCAGGAAGGAGCCGGCGGCGCGGGACAGGGCTTGCCAGGAGACACCGGACCGCACGGCGGAGGCCACGACGAGTGCCAGTGCCAGGATCAGCCAGACCGTACGGCGCACTCGTGGCCCGTTCCACGGTGGGCTGGTCCGCGGGCGGACGCCGGACGTGCCGTCGCCGCTCGAGACGGCGGTGCGGGACGGGGGGTGTCCGGGCGCGGGGGACACAGCCACCCGTGGGACCTTCACCGTGGTGTTCCGCGCCGCGGAGCCGCGCCACCGCGGGCGGCGGGACCGGGTGGTCACCTCCGGCAGCAGGGTGCGCCGGACGGCGCCGGAGACCGACTCGAACGCGAAACACGTCAGCAGCACCACGAGGGCGAGCGCCATGGCCCGCTGGTAGTCGAGCCGGTTGACGGCGGTGGCGAGGCTGTAGCCGATACCGCCGACGCCGACGAAACCGAGCACCACCGAAACGCGCAGGTTGATGTCGAGACGGTGCAGGGCGGTGGCCACCAGGGAGGGCAGCACCTGAGGGAGGACGGCACCGGTGATCTGCTGGAGCCGGCCGGCACCCGCCGCCCTGAGCGCGGTGCGCGGACCCTCGTCGATCTGCTCGACGGCGTCCGCGGTGAGCTTTCCGACCATGCCGACGGAGTGCATACCGAGGGCCACGACGCCGGTCATGCCGCCCAGGCCGAACACCCGGAAGGCGGCGATGGCGAAGACGACATCGGGCACGGCGCGGCACAACACGATGGCCGCGCGCGCCGCCACCCGGCAGGGCACGTTGAGCGTGGTGTTGCGGGCGGCGAGGAGAGCCACCGGCACGCTCAGCACGACCGAGAGGGCCGTGCCCGCGATGACGACGGCCAGGGTCTGCCAGAGCAGGCCGAGCAGTTCCGGCGCGGGTGGGAAGTCCAGCGGCAGCATCCGGCTGGAGAAATCGACCGCGTTGCCCGCGCTGTCGATGAGGGTGGCGATGTTCAGACGCAGAACGGCGAAGGCCCAGATGCCACCGGCCAGGCAGATCAGCAGGGCGAGTCCGGCCGCCACTCCCGGGACACTCGGGCGCGCCAGGGTCCGCCGCGCGGTGGTCGCGCCGGGCTCGGCGGTGGGGGTGAGCGGGGGGCGCTGGTCAATGGTGGACACGCCTCACCCCGTTCCCGTGGGTGGCGCGACCGTCGCGGGGAGAACTGCCGGATCCGCGCCGACTTCGGTGTACAGCCGCATCACTTCGGCGCGGTCGATGTCGCGGGTGGCGAGGTCCATCACCACCCGGCCCTGGCGCAGGCCGATGATCCGGTCGGCCCAGGAGAGGGCCACATCCACCTGGTGCAGGCTGCACAGGACGGTGAGGCGGCCCTGGTCGGCGACGTCCCTGAGCAGCCGCATGATCTGGGCGGAGGACTCGGGGTCGAGCGAGGCCACGGGCTCGTCCGCGAGCAGCAGCTCGGGACGCTGCATCAGGGATCTGGCCACGGCGACGCGCTGCTGCTGGCCACCGGAGAGGGTGTCGGCCCGCTGGAAGGCGTGTCCGGCGAGGCCGACCCGCTCCAGCCCGTCCAGGGCGCGCTCGCGGATGGCGCGCGGGTAGGTGAACAGGCCGAGCCGGGGGCCGCGCAGCGAACCGAGCGCCCCGGTGCACACGTTCTCCAGGACCGTGAGCCGGCCCACCAGGTGGAACTGCTGGAAGACGAACCCGATACGGCGGCGCAGCTCCCGCAGTCCGGCGTCCCCGGTGCCGGCCAGGTCGGTGCCGAGCACGGTGCCGGTGCCGGAGGTGGGCCGCTGCAACCCGTTGAGCTGGGCCAGGAGGGTGGACTTCCCGGAGCCGGACAGCCCCAGGAGCGCGACCACCTCACCGCCGGTGACATCGAAGGAGACCTGGTCGAGTGCGGTCCGGACGTCGGGGCCGCCGCCGAACCGCTTGGTGAGGCCGGTGAGCCGGATCACCGGCCGGGCCTGGTCCGCCCCGGCCGGGGTCTCGGCCAGGGTGTCGAGGGCCGTCACGAGCCGGCCTCGCACTGCGGGTCGCCGGTGGTGGCGCACACATCGCGCACGGTCTTGTAGTCGGAGTCCTTGACCGGGACGTAACCCCAGTAGCCGTAGATGAAGCAGCCGTCGCCCTTGCAGTACCCCTTGGACTTCAGATAGTCGGCGTTGGCCTTCTTGGTGAAGACGTCGGTGAGCTGGCGGCGCAATTTGCCGCTGAGGTCGGTGGAGACCCCGACCGGGGAGCTGGGGATGAGCGGCGACTTCCACACCACCTTCAGGTCGCCCTTCTTCAGCTTGCCCTTCTGGATCAGCAGCTGGTCGACCATCGTGTTGTCCGCGAAGCCCGCGTCGCAGTCCCCGTGGGCCACCGAGAGCGCGGACGCGTCGTGGCCGCCCGCCATCACCTTGGTGTACGAGCCGTCCTTCAGCCCGGCCTTCTTCAGCCCCGCGCGCGGGTACAGATAGCCGGACGTGGAGTTCTCGTCGACGAAGCACACCTTATGGCCCTTGAAGTCGGACAGACCGCTGATGTCCTTGTTCCCGCCGCGGGTGATGCCGTACGACCAGTAGCCGGGGGTGCCGCCCTTGGTGAGGAGCTGGCGGGCGATCGGCTCCACCCCCACACCGCTCTTCTTGGCGACCACGTACGACAGCGGGCCGTAGACCGCGATCTGGGCCTTGTGCGCGCGCTGGGCCTCGATCACGGCGGCGTAGTTCGTCGCTTTCTGCAGCACGACCTTCTTGCCGGTCTCGTCCTCGATCAGCTTGACGAGCGGCTTGTAGTGCTGGGCCGTCGAGCCCGCGTCCTCGGACGGAATGATCGCCATCGTCAGGGTGTCGGGGTTCGCTCTGCTGGAGGAGGTGTCACCGGCGGCGCTGCTGCCGCAGGCGGTCAGCACCAGCGGCAGCAGGGTGGCGGCGGCGAGCGCGGAAGGGCGCAGGGGGCGTGACATAAGGATGGTCCTTACGGGTTCTGGGCGGAGGGACACCGCCGGTGGTGCCGCAAGCCTCAGTACGGTGGGTGAGTCCCCCTACGCCGCCAAGTGAAGGTCCGCTGAACAGCCTCGGATGTGATGTGTGAGTTGGTTGCACAAGCGGGGTGCCGACGGAAGGGCCCCGGTTCCTCGGCTGTTCCCGCCGGCTGCGACTACGGTCGGGCCCGTGTAATGTTCCCGGCGTGGACCTGCGGCGACTGGAGTACTTCCTGGTGCTCGCGCGTGTGCTCCATTTCGGTCGGGCGGCCGAGGAACTGTACATTTCGCAGCCGGGTCTCTCGCAGCAGATCAAGGTTCTGGAGCAGGAACTCGGCACACCGCTGATCCACCGGGGTACCAAGTCGATCACCCTCACCGCGGCCGGTGAAGTGTTGCGCGAGCATGGCGAGCGGGTGCTCGCCGAGGCCAGGTTGTGTGTCGAACGGGTCCGGGCGGCGGCGGAGCGGCCCACCGGAGTACTGCGGGTGGCCTACACCCGCTCCGGCGCCGATCTGAACATGCACGAACTCGTGGAACGGTTCCGCGTGCGCTACCCGGAGGTTCGGCTGTCCCTGTCCACCGCGTGGACGAGCCGGAACCTGGAGCTCCTGGAAGCGGACCAGGTGGACGTGGCGTTCGTGCGGGCGGCGGTGCGCCACCGGCCGGTGGAGTCGCTGGTCGTCGCCACGGAGGAGTTGGTGGTGGCGATGGCTGAGGACCACCCGCTGGCGGCCCGGGAACGCGTCTCGCCGGACGATGTGATCGAGTTGCCGCTGGTTCACTGGCCCAGGGCCCAGGGGCCGGGGTACCACGACGAGATCCGACGGCAGATCTGGGGCGACCGGCCCCAGCGGGTGGTCCTGGAACAGCCCGACGCCGAGCACATGCTGCGTGAGGTCGCAGGCGGTGGCTGCATCGCCGTTCTGGACGAGCACCGGGCGCGGAAGCTCTGCCCGCCCGGGGTGCGCGTGCGACGGTTCGTCGAGCCCGTCCCGACCACCACGCTGGTGGTCGCGTGGCGGCCGCGGGCGGGGCACGCGTCGGTGGACCGGTTCATCGAGCTGTGCCGGGAGTACCTGGGACCCGTCGGTCGGTGACAGACGCGGTGAGGACGGTACCCGGCCCGGGGTGCGGCCGTGTGGCCGGTCGCGGGCCTGGGGGATGCCGCCGCGGCGATGACGGAAGCGGCAGCCCGTAGTTCTGGCCGGTGCCCCGGCCCGGGCGTCAGGTCCCGGGCCGGGGCACGTATGTGGCGCCCGGGTCAGACGTTGATCGTCGTCGCCAGGCGACGGTCCGTGATCGAGCGGCCCACCTCGATCTCGTACGAACCGTTCACAAGAGACCACGTGCTGGTCTTCTCGTCCCATATCTCGAAGGCGCGCCGCGGGAGACCGATGGTGACCTCGGCGCTCTCGCCGGGCCCGGCCCCGACACCGGCGAAGCCCGCCAGCCAGCGGGCGGGTCGCTCGGCGTCCGGCTCGCTGGGGGAGAGGTAGACCTGGACGACCTCGCGGCCCGCGCGCTCACCGGAGTTGCGGAGGCGGACGGTCACCGTGGTGCCGTCGGACTCGACGGACTCGTAGGTCCAGTCGGTGTAGCCGAGCCCGTGTCCGAAGGCGTAGACCGGGGTGCGGCCCTCCTTCTCCCAGGCGCGGTATCCGATGAACACGCCTTCGGAGTAGGAGAGTTCACCGTCCTCCGGGACCACTTGGGTGACCGGGGCATCGTCGAGGGAGCCCCAGGTGGTGGGGAGTCGGCCGCCGGGTTCATGGGCGCCCGTGAGCACGTCGGCGAGGGCCGCGCCGGCCTCCTGGCCGGGGAACCAGCTCAGCAGCACGGCGGCGACCTCCTCCCGCCACGGAAGCTCCACCGGGGAGCCGGAGTTGACGATCACGACGGTGCGGGGATTGGCGGCGGCGACGGCGCGGACCAGGTCGTCCTGGCGGCCGGGGAGACGCAGATCGGTGCGGTCGAAGCCCTCCGACTCGACCCGTTCGGTGGTGGCGACGACGACCACGGCGGTGTCGGCGGCGCGGGCGGCCTCGACCGCCTCGGCGATCAGTTCATCGGGGTCGCGCCGCGGCCCTTGGTGGGCGAGGGCGAAGGTGATGTCCTTCATGAGGGCCTCGTCCTCGGACACCGTGACGTGGTGGATGAGGGAGACCTCGACGGGTTCGCCGGCGGTGAGTTCGGCCTCGGCGCGGGGCACCGGGGCGTTGAAGAGCCCCGAGAAGGGGTCGTCGTTGTCGAGGCGCTGGACGTCGTCGTAGTACGTCGTGCCGTCGACGCCGAGCCGATACGCGCCGATGCCCTTGATCCCAAAGGTGTGCGGACCGGTCTCGCGCGGGGTGAAGGTGCCGGTGAGCTCGATGGTGTGGAGGCGCTGGATGGTGACGCCCTCGGGGAGGTCCACACCGGACCAGTGGATCTGCCCGTCGGGGACGCGGCAGGTGCCGATGACCGTGCCTTCGATGTCCCGGCACACGGCGCTGAGCTCGAAGTCCCGGCGGGCTATGGCGAGTTCGGTACTGGGGTCGGCGCCGACGGCGTAGCTGAGGGCGCCCTCGGGGAGAGCGGCGGTCAGGCCGTCGAGCGGGGAGACGATCCGGGAGGGGAAGACGATGGCGGAGCCGCCGCCGAGGATGCGGGCGTCGCGCGCGGCGGCGCCGATCAGCGCCACCGTTCCGGGCCTCAGCGGCAGGGCTTCGCGCTCGTTGCGGAGCAGGACGAAGGAGCGGCGGGCGATCTCGCGTGCCAGTTCCTCACCGTCGATGAGGTCCGGCAGGTCGGTGACGACGGGGTTCGCGCCCTCCAGGATGCCGACGCGGGCGGCCAGCCGCAGCACATTGCGTACGGCGTCGTCGACCGTGGTCTCCTCGACCCGGCCGTCCCGCACCGCCTGGGCGAGGGCGTCGCCGTAGACCGTCGTCGGGCCGGGCATGGCCACGTCGAGGCCGCCCTCGATGGCGCCCTTCGTCGACCGGGCGGCCGTCCAGTCCGAGACGTTGAAGCCGTCGAAGCCCCACTCCGCGCGCAGGATCTCGTTCACCAGGTGGCGGTGCTCGGTCATGGTCGTGCCGTTGACCGCGTTGTAGGCGGTCATGATGCCCCAGGGGCGGGCGTTCCCGACGATGATCTCGAAGGGAGCCAGGTACAGCTCGCGCAGGGCGCGCTCGGAGATCAGGTTGTCCACGGTGAAGCGGTCGGTCTCGGCGTCGTTGGCGACGAAGTGCTTGACCGTGGTGCCCACGCCGCCGGACTGGACGCCGTTCACATAGCCGGCGCCGATGGCGCCGGTCAGGTACGGGTCCTCGCTGTATGCCTCGAAGTGACGGCCGCCGAGCGGGGAGCGGTGCAGATTGACGGTGGGGGCGAGCAGGACGTGTACGCCCTTGCGGCGGGCCTCCTGGGCGAGCAGGACGCCGGCGCGGTGGGCCAGTTCCCGGTCCCAGGTCGCGGCGAGCGCGGTCGGGGACGGCAGGGCGATCGACGGGTCGTCGGCGGTCCAGCGCACACCGCGCACCCCGATCGGGCCGTCGGACATGACCAGGGACTTCAGACCGATCTCGGGGAGCGCCGGCAGGGACCACCTGTCCTGCCCGGCCAGGAGCCGGGCCTTCGCGCTCAGATCGAGCCTGGCGAGGGCCGTTTCGACGACCGCCTCGCGGGCCCGCTCCGCCTGTGCCACGAGGGCACCTCCTCGTTGAAAGCCATTCATCAAGTAACCATTCGCAGTAAAGAGGTGAATTCCTCTGTGTTTCACGTGTTTCATAACGAGCCGATATCTCAGCCCTTGACCGCGCCGGAGAGCATGCCGCGGATGAACTGCCGCTGACAGAACACATACAGGCCCACGACCGGGACGGAGATCAGCACCGCCGCCGCCGCGAGCAGGTTGACGTGCACCAGATAGCGGCCGGAGAAGGCGCCCAGGCCCAGCGTCATCGGCTGGTGAGCCGGATCGGAGACCAGGATCAGGGAGAGGAAGTAGTCGTTCCAGGTCCACATGAAGTTGAGCAGGACGAAGGTGACGATCGCGGGCCGGGAGATCGGCAGATAGATCCGCCACAGCGCGCTCCAGGTGCCGGCGCCGTCCACCTGAGCCGACTCGCCGATGCTGGAAGGCACCGTGCGGAAGGCCGCGCGCATCCAGAACGCGCCGAAGCTCACTCCCGTGCCCACATGCGCGAGGATGATGCCCTGGTAGGTGTCGGTCAGTCCCTGCGACTGGAAGTCGTAGTACATCGGGACGACGATCGCCTCGAGGGGGATCATGATCCCGAAGAGCATCAGCGGAAAGAGCAGCTTTTCCCCCACCACGCCCAGCACTCCGAAGGCGTAGCCGCTGAGGATCGCCAGCGCGGTCGAGATGGCCACCGCCGTACCGGTGATGATCAGGCTGGACTTCAGATATTGCGTGAGGCCGGCCTGCTGCCAGGCCTCGGTGAAGTTGGACCACTGCATATGACCGAGGTCCAGTGACCCGGTGATCTCGGGGCTCACCGCGATGCCCAGGGTCCAGATCACCGGGAAGAGTACCGCGGCGGCGAGCAGGGTCAGAAAGGCGTAGTTGAAAACCTTTTCCCGCGTGGAGATCATCAGTCGTCACTTTCGGAGAGCTTGACCACGGCCAGCGACACGATCAGCGCGACCACCGCCAGCACCACGCCGATGGCGCAGGCCGCGCCGACGTCCGGATTGCTGAAGGCCCGCTTGTAGAGCACCACGGTGGGGGTGATGGTGGAGGTTCCCGGGCCACCCTTGGTGGTGAGCCAGACGATGTCGAAGACCCTGATCGCGCCGAGCAGGGTGAGCGTCAGCGCCACGGCGAGCTGTCCGCGCAGGCCCGGCAGGGTCACCGTGAAGAACTCGCGTAGCGGGCCCGCCCCGTCCATGCGCGCGGCGTCGTAGAGCTCGTTCGGGATGTTCTGCGCTCCGGCGGCGAACAGCACCATGCACAGGCCGAACGCCCCCCAGGTTCCGGCCAGGCCGAGGGCGGGCAGCGCCCAGGTGAAGTCGCCCAGCCAGCCACGGGTCAGCCCGCCCAGGCCGAAGGCGGTGAGCACGCTGTTGAGGGGCCCGTCCGGGGCGTAGATCTGCTTCCACACCACCGCGACGACGGCCGGGGTGAGCACCTGGGGAAGGAAGATGATCCAGCGGTAGACCCCGGCACCGCGGGTGTCCTTGCGTGCGGTCAGTGCCGCGCTCGTCATCCCCAGGACGACCGGCAGGAAGGAGAAGAAGACGATGAAGAACAGAGTGTGGCCGACCGCCTGGCGCAGCGTCGGATCGGTGAAGAAGTCGGTGTAGTTCTCCACTCCCGCCCAGGTGGCCGCCGTGATTCCGTCCCAGTGGTAGAAGGACAGATTCACCCCCTGCCCCGCCGGCAGCAGCACCACGCATGCGTAGATCAGCAGTGCGGGGGCGAGGTATGCCAGCCCCAGCCAGCGGCGGCGCCGGCGCGAGGACCGCCGAGGGTGGTTCGCGCGCCGCGGGGGATGGACGGATTCGCCGCCCGCGGTAGCGGTGGCGGGCGCGGCCACGGTGGCGGCCTCGGAGGCGCGGCTTTCGTTGAGTGTGGCCATGGCCTACCTCGCCAGGCTCTTCACGAATGCGGTGGCGTCCTTGTCGGCGGCGTCGACCACCGCTTTCGGCGTGGACTTCCCGGCCAGCGTGTTCTGCATGGCGCGGTTGATGGTGTCCAGCATCGTCGGTGTGGTCCAGTCCAGATAGGGCACGGATGTGCCCTCCGCCGAGATCTGCCCGGCGATGGCCACATCGTCACTGAACAGCGGATTCCCCGCGGGGGCCTTCACATCCGGGTGCAACAGCGGCATCGTCTCGTGCCGGACGGCGAGCTTGGCCGCCTGCTCACTGGCGGCGAAGTCGAGGAAGGCCGCGGCGGCGTCGGCGTGCTTGGACTTCGAGGCGATGGAGAAGTTGGTCGCGGAGGAGGCCGTGGCCACCGGCTTGCCGCCGTCCGCACGGGGCAGGACGAACGAACCGAACCCCTTGGACTGTCCCGGCTTGAACGGCAGCGAGCCCGAGTAGTTGAAATGGAACAGCCCTTTGCCGTTGACGAAGGACTGGGCGGCGTTGTCCGAGTTGGTCCCGGCGTAGTCCTTGACCAGGTAGCCCTTGTCGGCCCACTGCTTGAAGGTGGACACCGCCTGCGGGAAGCCGGTCTGGGTGATCTTCACCTTGCCGTGCGAGTAGATGAAGTCGGAGATCTTGCTCTGTGCGCCGAAGGCGTTCATCAGCGAGAAGAGCGGCACGGTGATCTTGACCTGGTCCGAGGTGCCCATTGTGATGGGCGTGATGCCGTCCGCCTTGGCCTTGGCGAGAGCGGCCTGGAACTCGGCGTAGCTGTGCGGGACCTTGGCACCGATCTTCTTGAGCAGGGCCCGGTTGTAGTAGACCTCGATCAGCGAGGCGCGGGCGACCGGGATGCCGAACATCGAGCCGGTGCCCATCTGCTTGCCGTCGAGGCTGAACTCGTGCTCCTCCAGGATGGACCGCGGGAAGGACCGCTTCCATCCGTAAGCCTTGGCGTAGTTGTCCATATTGAGCACCAGCCCGCCGCGGACGAGGGTTCCCAGCGACTGCCAGCCGTTGTTGGCCGGGACGATGTCCGGGGGGTTGGCGGACTTCAGCTTGAGCGGCAGGGCGGCCATCACCTGGTCCCAGGGCAGCGAGTTCCGCTCGATGGTGATGTTGGGGTACTTCTTCTCGAATGCCGTGACGACGTCCTTCATCCAGGCGTTGTCAGGATCGCCGGTGAAGTAGTCCAGTATGTGCAACGTGACCTTGCCCATCGCGGCTGGATCGGTGGCGACCGCGCCTGGTTTCGCGGAGTTGTCCGCACTGTTGCCGTTGGTGCCCGGCATGCAGCCGGCGAGCAGGCCGGCCGCCGCCAAAGGCGTCAGCGCTCCGGCGATCCGTCGAGTTCTGCGGTGCGAGACCACGGTGTCTCCTGTCCTCGATGGGGTGTCCCGAAAGTCCGGATGCTCGCGAGCCTAGGCGCAGCAGACCACTTAGTCCAGATGTAGGAAGCTGGTTTGTTTACTCCACTCGGCAGACCAGTCTTGGTAACGTAATGGGCATGACGAGCGTGGAGGACACCAAGGCCGGGGCCGCCGTTGCGCAGACCTACCGCCGACTCAGCGAGGCGTTGCGCCGCGGGGTCTATGCGGCGGGAAGCCGGTTGCCGGGGGAGCGGGACCTCGCCGCGGACCTCGGAGTCAGCCGCTCCACCCTGCGCCTGGCGCTGGGCCGGCTGGCCGAGGAGAACAAGCTGGAACGCTCCTCGCAGCGCGGCTGGTTCGTCCGCCGCAACGTCGTCGGCGAACCGCCGAGCACCCTGCAGAGCTTCTCCGAGATGGCGCGCGCCCGCGGGCTGCGCCCGGAGTCCGAGGTGCTGCGCCGCCGCGCCCGCCCGGCCACCTTCGAAGAGGCCGAGCAACTGTCCGTCGCTCCCGCCTCCCGGGTCCTCGAACTGCGCAGGCTGCGCCGTATGGACGGAGTGCCGGTGTGCGTGGACTCCAGCGTGGTGGTCCTGGGCCTCGCGCCCCAGCTGGCCGAGATCGACCTCACCGACCGTTCCCTGTACGAGACCCTGGAGCAGGACTGCGGGCTGCGTATCGCCCGCAGCTCCTACACGGTCCACGCGGCGGCGGCCGACCAGACCACCGCCGAACTGCTGGAGCTCGAGCCGGGCGACCCGGTGCTGATCGGTGAGGAGCTGACCTACACCGACGACGGCTCGCTGGTACTGACCGGCCGGATGGTCTACCGCAGCGATGCCTACCGCTTCCAGGCCGACCTGTTCCGCCCGGTGCGCCCCTGACGTCGCCTCGGCGGCGGACGCCGGGGCGACGCGCCTCAAGTGGCCAGGAACTCCCGGGGCGGCAGACTCCCCGTCACCTTCTCCAGCACGGCGTCGGCCACCATCGGGTCCGCCAACGCCACCCCGCCCTCGGCGAGGGCGTCCAGCAGCGCACCGGCCACCGGTGGCAGGGAGCCGCGGTGCAGCACCGCTCCGGGGACGTGCGCGGGCAGCTCCGCGAACAGCGCATCGGCGACCGGAGAGCCCTCCGCCATCAGGACCGAGCCCGACAGCACGACACTCACCGGCCCGCCCGCCCGCGCCAGCCCGGTGCGCCGCGCGGCCACCCCGGCGTACTGGGCCAGATGGCGTCCTTGGGCCCGGACGATCTCCACCGCCGCCGGATCACCCGCCGCGGCCACCGCCGCGACCACGCGGGCGCAGCTGTTCCGCTCCCGACCGGAGGCATGGCCCTGACGGCGAGTGAGCCAGTGGTTGAGCGCCGCCACGGTGGGCTTGCCGTAGTGCGCGAGCAGGGCCTCGGTCAGGGCGGTCGGCCGGCCGAGCCCCAACTCGGCGAGGAACACCGCCCGGAACGCCTCGTTCGCCAGGCCTGTGGCGCCCATGGGGTACTGGCCCCACCAGCCCATGTCCCACAGCTCACCGCCGGGTCCGCGAGCGGCGATCGCCCCCGACGTCCCGCCGGTCACCGAGACGCCGACGCCGCGGGCATCGCCGCACCGGATGGCGGCATAACCGTCGTTGAGGATGCTGCGCCTGGTCAGGACGCCGGGACAATGTCGCGTCAGAGCCGCGTCCCAGTAGCCCTGGTCCTCGGGCCAGTCGACCCCGGCCAGCCGGAAGGCCACACTCCGGACGGCCCGGAACTCCGCCCCGGCCTGGGCCAGGGCCGCCCGTACCGCCGCCAGCACCTCGGACACCGCGATCTCGGGGGTCGGCGCCCCGTAGATGTCCCCGCAACCCGAACGCCCGGCGCCCACCACCTCGCCGGAGGCGGTGGACACCAGGGCCGCGGTCTTGCTGTTGCCCGCGTCCACGCCCAGGTAGAGCGCGGACGCGGGACATGCCGTCTGCTCCCGCGTCACGGCAGCAGACGCTCCGGCAGCCAGGCCCGCTGCGCCGTGGCCAGCTCGGCGTACAGCGCCTCGGCCACCGGCAGCGAGGGCACCAGCGGATTGGCCGTCAGGGCTCGGACGGCGTCCGCGGCGGTGCCCTCCCAGGCCGCCTTGGCGGTGAGGATCTGGTACTCGGCCAGTTGCTGGACGATGCCACGCACCGAGTGCGGCAGCGGCTTCTGCTGCTCGGGGTGGAAGCCTCCGCCGTCCACCGTGCCCCACAGCTCGACGACGGTCGACTCCTCGAACCCGGGCAGCCAGCCGCCGGTGTTGGTGATGTTGAAGGGGAGACGCGCCGGGGCGTCGTTGTAGAACGCGCTGATCGCCTCGATGGCCAGCTCCAGCTCGTGGATCCCGCCGCGTGAGCGGTCCTTCTCGAGCTGCGGGGCGTCGGAGGCGGCCTGCTCCCGGTAGTGCTCCCAGTAGTCGGGCAGCGAGTCCAGGATGACCTCGGAGCGGGTCTTGGCGGCCAGCTGCCGCTCGCGCAGGATCTCGTCCTTGAAGTAGTAGTAGTTGAAGTAGTCCGAGGGAATGGACTCCATCGCCACCGCCAGGTGCAGCGCACGCATGCCGTTGCGGTCCTCGGTGGGCTTGTCCTTCAGCGCTTCGTAGCGCTCGCGCAGGATCGGGAAGGCGTCCTGGCCGTCGTAGGTCGCCTCGTTGGACCAGCAGTTGTGGTTGACGCCGACGAGATTGGCCTTGAGCTTTTCCGGGTCGAGACCGGCGGCCTTGGCGACGACCGGCGGGAAGACGATCGGGCCCTCGCAGAAGGAGACGATCGGGATGTCGGTGTAGTCGGAGACCGCCTGGGAGACGATGTTGACCGGGTTGGTGTAGTTGAAGATCCGGGCGCGGGGGGCGACGTCGGCGAGGTTGGCGCAGACCTCCTTGATGATGTTGATCGAGCGCAGTGCCATCATCGTGCCGCCCGGCCCCTGCGTCTCCTGGCCGATGACCCCGTACTTGAGCGGGATCCGCTCGTCCAGCGCACGGGCCTCGAAGCCGCCGGGACGGTAGCTGGTGAGCACGGCGTCGACGTCGCGCAGGCCCTCGCGCTGGTCGGTCGCGGTGCTGATGGTGATGTCGAGGCCCGCGTTGCGGGCCATCTTCTCGGTGATCGTCCGGACTATATCGAGCCGGTCCTGATCGAGGTCGATCAGGACGAACTCGGAGCCGTCGAACTCCTTGCCGTGGTGCATGAAGGAGGCCATGGTCCCCGCTCCACGCGAGGAGCCACCGCCGAGGTAGGCAATCTTGACGCGAGCCATCGATCCTCCAGGATCTCTTGGTGATTCAGCTTGGGATTCCGGTGTGAGCTGCGGCTTCAGAGCGAGGTGAGTGCCGCTGAGGCGGCCACCGCCGCCTGGTCGAGGTAGAGCCGCGGGTGCGCGCAGTCGGCGAAGACGGTGGCCGGCCAGTCGGCCTCGTACCCCTCCGCCTGGGCGAGCCGCGCCGCCGCCTTGCCCTTGTCGCTGCCGTGGGCCACCATGACCACCCGCTTGGACTGCGTACGGATGGTGGCGATGCCGACCGTGACCCCGTAGCGGGGAACGTCGTCCAGGCCCCGGAACGTCGGGAAGGTCGCCAGATTGTCGGTCCTGGTCTGTTCGCCCAGCGGGACCACCCTGGTCCGCGAGTCCGCCGGGCTGCCCACCGGGTTGAAGGCGATGTGCCCATCGCCCGCCCCGGAGGCCAGCAGGAACAGATCGATCCCGCCGAGCTCCGCGATCCGTCGCTCATAGGCTTCGGGATCGGCCGGATCCGGCCCCCACAGCCGCTCCGGCGCGATCCCCCGCCCCGGGCCCGCCGCGGCGTTCATCGGCCCGACGATCTCCTCCCGCCCGAAGCGAAGGCAGCTGTGCGGCAGTCCGGAGTCGATCGCGCGGTACTCCCAGCCGGGCGAACCCAGCGGTGTGGCCTCGACGTACTCGTCCATCATCACGATGACGACGTGTCCCAGGTCCAGCCGCCGCGCGGCCACCTCGTCCGCCAGCGCCCGGTAGGTGCTGGCGGCACTGCGCCCGCCCGGACACCCGAGCACATACGACCGTCCCGCTCGCGCGGCATTCTCGATTTCCACGGCGATCTCCGCGGCCAGCTTGCGCCCCAGGGCCTCTGGGTCCGGGAAGACGATCGGCGACACCCGCACAGGAGGAACTCCCTCTCGGTCAACTCTTTCGCAGACCAGTTACGCCACTGACCATACTGTGGTCTGACTGGTATAGGCAATGCTCAAAAGGTGACGTCCTATGGGGTGGGGGTGGCGGGAGCGCGGGGCGGTCCACGTTTGGCGCGTCCCGACCCCGGAGGCGTGCGGCGGTCGTCAAGGAGACGTCTGGATAATCCATCCCAATGAAAGATGGGCCACTGGATAGTTCATGCACCAGCCATCCGGGCTTGGTTGGTGCGCAACCTCCACCTCCGAGCCTGGCACCGACGGCGCAGGTCGGCCGCGGCGCGGACGGCCCTGGGCTGGACGGCCACGCGGTGCGGTGACCGCGTCGGCCACACGATCACAAGGAGTCACCCCGTCATGACGACGCTTACAGCCTCCGACCACAACCCCGACGACCTGCGCCGCCGTGAGGGCCCGGTCTTCATGAGCGGCAACCTTCCGCCCGACGTCCCGGAGGTGTTCGACGCACGGTACGGAGCCGCTCTCGACGCCGTGCTCACCCGGCGGTCGCCGTCGCGCCTGATCGGCGCCCACCAGTACCGCGGGTCCGACCGCGATCGGGCCGCCGGTGCCGCGTTCACCGCGCGGCGCCTGGGGACGACACCGGCCCCGGAGCGGGTCGTCGTCGCCAACGGCACCCAGAGCATCCTCACCCAGCTGCTCTCGGGGCTGGTTCCCCGCGGCGGGGTGCTCGCCGTCGAGGAATTGACCTACCCGACGATCCGCACGTTCGTCTCGATGCTCGGCATCGACCTCGCTCCCTTGGCGATGGACGGCGAGGGGATCGATCCGGACGCGTTCGAGCACATCTGCCGGACCCGACGGCCCGCCGCTCTCTACACCATGCCGACGCTACAGAACCCCACCACCGGCACCATGGGCGACGACCGTCGCCGCGCGATCGCCGACGTATGCCGCCGGCACGGTGTGTCCGTGATCGAGGACGACATCTACAGCCTCCTTCCCGCGGCCGCGCCCCCGCCGCTGTCGGTGTACCTGCCGGAGCTGTCCTGGTACGTGCTCGGCACCGCCAAGAGCATCGCGCCCGGGCTGAAGGTCGCCTACGTCGTCACTCCGGACGCGGAGTCCGCCAAGGCGCGGTTCTGGCCCGGCGTCCGCAGCACCTACTGGATGGTCGCGCCGATCAACGCGGCCGTGGCGACCGGCCTCGTCGAGGACGACGGGGCCACCGCGATCATCGACGCGGTCCGGGCCGAGACACACGCCCGCCACGAGCTGGTGACAGCCGCGCTGGACGGGATCGGCCACCGTACAACCCCCGAATCCCTGCACGTCTGGCTGCCCGTGCCCCCGGGCCGCACGGCTGCCGACTTCGCGGCCGCGGCGCTCGCCGCGGGCGCGTCCATCGGCACCAGCGCCACCTTCTACGTCGGCGACGACACCGCCCCTGAGACGGTCCGGTTCGGTGTCGGTGCACCGCCCGACCGCGGCGCCCTGCAACGCGGCCTCACCGCAATCCGTCACGCCTATCACCATTGATCACCAAGGAGACCGGAAGGTGCCCAAGATCCTCACCGATGCGCAGGTCCAGGGATACCGGACCGACGGCTATGTATGTCCCATCCGCGCATTCGACGCCGAGGTCGCGGTCGGCTACCGCGGCCGGATGGACCGGCTCGAGGTCGACAATCCCGGCCTGTGGACGCGCGCCAAGGTCAAGCCCCACCTCCTGATGACATGGCTCAACGAGCTCATGCGCGAGCCGCGGATCCTCGATGCCGTCGAGGACGTGCTCGGCCCCGACATCCTGGCCTGGGCGACCGGCCATTTCGATAAGAAGCCGCACGATCCGGGCTTCCTTGCCTGGCACCAGGACGCCACCTACTGGGGGCTGTCCGAGCCCAGCGTCGTCACCGCCTGGGTGGCACTGACCCCGAGCACCCGGCGCAACGGCTGTATGCGTGTCGTCCCCCAAAGCCATACCGAGGGCCAGCTGCGGCACACCGACACCTTCGCCGCCGGCAACATGGCCAGTCGCGGCCAGGAGATCCAGGTCGACGTCGACGAAGCGGCCGCCGTCGACCTCGAACTGCAGCCGGGCGAGTTTTCGCTGCATCACACGATGCTGGTGCACGGCTCCCTGCCGAACACATCGGATGTACGGCGTTGCGGGATCACCATCCGATACGTCGCCGCCCACGTCCGGCAGACCACCGGCTTCCGGGACAGCGCCACGTTGGTCCGCGGCACCGACCGCCACGGACACTTCCGCCCGGAACCGCGGCCGACGACGGACTTCGACCCGGCCGCGTCCGCCTTCTACGACGAGATCGTCGGCGAGGCCGAGCGGCGCAAGGCGGCCATCGCCGCGCAGGCCGACTCGGTGAGGGATGAGCGATGACCACCGCGCGCACTCGGATCTTCACCGACATCGACCTGGACGCCGAGGGGGAGTCCCGTGGCTATCTGCGGTTGCCGCTCGCAGTTCACCGCACATCCGACGGCGACGCCGGCTACGGCTACACGGGGATCCCGATCGTGTCGCTGCGCAACGGCGACGGTCCCACCGTGTTGCTCATGGCCGGCAACCACGGCAACGAGTACGAGGGCCAAGTGGTGGTGATGCGGCTGCTGCGGCGGCTGCGGGCCGCCGACCTCACCGGCCGGCTCATCGTCCTGCCGGCCGCCAACGCACCCGCTGTGGAGGCGGACCGGCGGACCTCCCCGCTCGACGGCGGCAACCTCAACCGCGACTTCCCGGGCCGGCCCGACGGCCAGCCCACGGAGATGATCGCCCACTTCATCGAGAGCCACATCCTGCCCCGCGTGCAGTACGCCTTCGACCTGCACTCAGGCGGCAAGTCGATCGAGTACCTCCCCGTAGCCGTGGCCGCCCGGTCGGACGACCCGGACCGGTTCGCCCGCTCCCTGGACATGCTCAAGGCGTTCGGCATGCCCACCTCGATGATCATCGACCACTCCACGGGCGGTGACGCCGCGCTGATCGGCGCCTGTCGGCGCACGGGGGTGTTCCACCTGTCCACGGAGCTGGGCGGTGGCGCGTCCGTCGGCCGCGAGGAGGTCCGGCTCGCCGAGCAAGGCGTGCTGCGGCTGCTGTACCACGTCGGTCTGTTGCGCACGCCGCTCACCACCGAACCGCCGGCCACGACGACGATGCTGTATCGGACACCGGCACACGAGTACATCTACGCCGGCTCCACCGAACGGGGGCTGTTCGAACCGCTGGTGTCGCTGGGGGATTCGGTCCACCGCGGCCAGGCCGTCGGGCTGATCCGCTCCACGTCCGCGCCGTGGAGGGAGCCGGACCCGGTGATGTCCCCCTGCGATGGTGTCGTCCTCGCACGGCGCATCCCCGCGCGAACGGGCCTGGGCGACTGCGTGTTCGTACTGGGCCGACCCTGGGAAGGCGGGGCGTGACATGCGGCTGAAGACACCGGATGGGAACACCCGCCGGACCACGTCCACGACACACCCGGCGGTCGCCGGGGAAACCGCGGCGCCGACACCGTCGGCGGTGCGGGTGTCCGCGGCCACGAAGCGGTTCGACCGCTCCGAGACCGCCGCCCTCGACGACGTCCACCTCACCGTTCCCGCCGGATCCATCACGGTGCTGCTCGGCCCGAGCGGCTGCGGCAAGACCACCCTGCTGCGCTGCATCACCGGTCTCGAGACGCTCACCTCCGGCCGGATCGAGATCGGCGGCACCGACGTCACCGACGTCGCCGCCGAGGACCGCGGGGTGGCGATGGTCTTCCAGAACTACGCCCTGTATCCGAACAAGACCGTCCTCGGCAATATCGAGTTCCCGCTGCGGATGCGGCGGGTGGACCGGGTGGCTCGCCGCGAGCGCGCCCTGCGGGCAGCCGAACTGATGCGCCTGGGCGAGCTGCTCGACCGCAAGCCTAGCGAGCTGTCCGGTGGGCAGCGGCAGCGGGTCGGCATCGGTCGTGCCCTGGTCCGCGACCCTGCGGTGCTGGTCATGGACGAGCCCTTCTCGAACCTCGACGCGGCCCTGCGGGACACCATGCGCACCGAACTCGTCACGCTGCAGCGACGCCTGGGCATGACGGTCGTGTTCGTCACGCACGACCAGGTCGAGGCCCTCGCTCTGGCGGACCAGTTGGTCGTCATGCGCGCGGGGCGCATCGAGCAGGCGGGACCGCCCGAGGAGGTCTACCGCACCCCGGCGACAACCTTCGTGGCCACCTTCCTCGACGGGATGAACATCTTCGCCGCCGAAGGCCCGTTCGAATCCTGCTCGATGCCCGGGGCGGCCACCGTCGGCTGTCGGCCGGACCACCTGAGGGTCGGCACGGGCGACGCGGCCGATATCGATCTGCGCGGCCAGGTCCTGATGACCGAGCTGCGTGGACGCGACCGGCTCGTCCACCTCGACATCGGCGGCCAGCGCGCCCGGATGCGGGTACCGGCGGACAACCGGCCGAGCGGGGAGATCGCGCTGCACGTTCGGCGCTCCGATCTGCACTACTTCACAGCCGACGGGATGCGCCGGTCATGACACCACTGCTCGACGCCTCGGCCCGGCCGCGAATGCGGACGCCGCGGCGGTATGTGCCGACGCTGCTGGTGACGCCGGCCGCTACCTTCCTCATGGTCTTCTTCATCGTGCCACTGAGCATGGTGGCGGTACTGACCCTGTTTGACTACCAGCCGCTCACCCGTTCGGTCAGCTTTGTCGGGCTGCGGAACTGGCACCGCATCCTGACCTCCCCCGAGTTGCAGCAGGCCACCGTCAACACCCTGTTGTACGCCGTGATGACGGTGCCATTGATCGTCGGCGTCAGCCTGCTCGCGGCGCTCGGTATCCACGCCCTGCCGCGCTGGGGGGCGCTGTGGCGCACGGTGTACTTTTTGCCGACCATCGCGACGATGGCGGCGATGTCGGTGGTGTGGCGCTGGCTGTTCTACCCCGGCACGGGCCCGGTCGACGCCACGATCGGACGACTGACCGGTGCCACCGACTGGCTGCACTCCACCACGCTCGCGCTGCCGGCCATCGCCGTGATCGGCAGCTGGGCGGGTATCGGCTCGTCGATGGTGATGTTCCTCGCCGGCCTGACCAGCGTGCCGCAGCACCTGCACGAGGCCGGCCGGCTGGACGGTGCCGGTCCCTGGCACAGGTTCTGGCACATCACCTGGCCGGCGCTCGGGCCGTCGACCATGTTCGCCCTGATCATCGCCACCCGCGACGCGCTCCGTGTCTTCGACCAGGTGCACGTGATGACCGACGGCGGACCGCTGGGATCGACCGAGACCCTGGCGGACCTGCAATGGCGGTACGGCGTCAGCTACCTGGACATCGGCAGCGGCTCGATCGTCAACACCGTCCTCCTCGGCCTCGTCCTCGTCACCGTTGCCGCGCAGTACCTCGCGGGCGGACGCCGACTTGAGCGAGCGGGTGCGCGATGAACAAGACCAATCGGCGGGTCCTCGGTGTTCACGTGGCGGTCGCGGCCGGTGGCGTGGTCATGCTCGGACCCTTTGTACTGATGCTGGCGGGCGCGTTCCTCGCGGGCAACCCACTCGGCGGGGAGCTGAGCTCGCGATTCACCCTGGACCATTTTCGGGACGCCTGGGCCGCGCTGGACTGGCCGCGGGTGTACGGCGCCAGCTTGCTGGTGACCGGGGCGATCTTCATCGCCCAGGTTGTGACGTCGCTGCCGATCGCGTACGCGTTGGCGCGCTGGGAGTTCCGCGGCCGGAGGCCGACGTTCAAGGTGGTACTGGTCTGTCTGGTCATTCCCCCACAGGTGACCGCGATCCCGATCTACTTCCTGATGTCGGGCCTCGGCTTGCTCGACAGCTACTCAGCGTTGATCCTGCCGAGCGTCGGCAGCGGGTTCTGCATCTATCTGTTCCGCCAGTTCATCCTCGCCATCCCGGTGAGCATGTTCGACGCCGCCCGGCTGGACGGGGTCGGGCCGGTGGCGATGCTGTGGCGGGTGGTGTTCCCGCAGGTCCGTCCGGCACTGGTAGCCGCCGGTGTGTTCAGCGTCGTCTCGCACTGGAACGACCTGTACTGGCCGTCGGTCATGCTGACCACCGACCACATCGCGACCGTCCCGTACGCGGTGGCCGGGGTCTCCGGCCCGGACAGCACAGTGCCGCTGAGCGTGCAGCTGGCGATCGCCGCGTTGGCGGCGCTGCCCCTGCTCGTCTGCTTCGTCCTGGTCCAGCGGCACCTCGTCCGCGGACTCGTCCTCACCGCCGACGGCGAATAGCCGTGCGGCGCCTTCCCTCCCCACACAAGGACAGCACAGCCATGACCAGCATCGTCTCCCGACGGAAACTACTGCTGGCCGCGGGCGCCGCCGCGGTCACGGCCGCCTGCGGCCGCGAGACGTCCGGCACCCTGAGGTTCCTCGTCCCGAGCGGCACCCGCGCGCAGGCCGTCGAAGCCACTCTCGGCAAGGACTTCGCCCGGCGCACCGGCGTCCACCCCGAGATCCAACTCAGCGGCGGAGGCGGCAACTGGCAGGACGTCGACGGCCGGCTCGCCACCGCGTTCGCCGCCGGCACTCCGCCGACGATGGCGATGGTGGGCGCCAACGCCGTCCTCACCTATGCCGCGGCGGGACTGCTGCAACCTCTGGAACCGCTGATGGCCAAGGGCGACTTCCGGCCTGACGACTACATCAAGCCGTTCCGGCGGGTGAACCAGTACCACGGGCGTACCGCCGCCGCCCTCTACAGCCTCGGCGTGATGGTGTTCTCGTACAACGCGGATGCCTTCCGCAAGGCGGGGCTCGACCCCGATCGGCCGCCGACCACCTGGAGCGAGATGCGGTCCGCCGCCGCAGCCGTCGTCGGCAAGCGGGCCGCGCTCTACGGGGCACTGCATTCCTACAACGCGGATTCCAACTGGACGTTCGAGAACTTCATAGGCTGGGCGGGCGGATCCATGATGGACACGCGGCGACGGCGCATCACCTTCGCCGACCGGCCGGGCGTCGACGTGCTGACCTACTGGCGCGGCCTGATCGCCGACAAGCTCAGCACACCGACCACCACCCTGGAGATGGACGACGCCTTCCTCCGCGGAGACGCCGCCATGGTCTTCGGCCCGTCGACCAAACCGGTGCGCTACGCCGAGGAGGCGTCGTTCGACTGCCGGACGGCCGTGGTCCCCATCCCCGATGGTGGCACCCGGCGGCTGCCGCCGGGCGGGGGATCACTGGTGATCTTCACCAAAGACAAGAGGGAACAGCGGGCGGCCTGGAAGATCATCCAGGCACTCACCAGCGCCGTCGGGCAAACCGAGTTGTGCACGAGCACCGGCGAGATACCCGTCAACGTGCGGGCCACCGGCGCGCGGTACCTCGGCCCTGTCATCGACAAGCAGCGCTACCGCCGGCCGGCGCTCGACTCCGTCCCGGATCTCGCGCAGCGCTTCCAGTTCCCCGGCCTGCGGGCCGTACAGATCAACGACCTGCTGCGGGAGAACATCTACGCCGCTCTCACGGGCGCGAAGGCGCCTCGGCAGGCGCTCAGCGACGCGGCGAGCCGGGCCGAAGCCCTCCTCGCCTGAACCGGTTCCCACGCACCTGGCCACGGAGGCCTGAAATGCCCGACCGACACGATATCGACTGGACGGCAGTGCCGTACCGGGGACTCACCGACGGGTCGCGGCCCGAACCGGTGGACCTGGCGGCGGTCATGACGGACCTGCCTGACGGGCTACGGGACCGGCTCGCCGAGCGGGTGGACCGGCTCGGCTACATCAATGGGTTCCTCGCGGTGGGCCTGCACCATCCCGATGCGGTCCTGGCACTGCTGGACATGACAGAGCAGCTGAAAGCCGCGCTGGATCCCGCGCATGTGCTGGTCGTGGCCCTCGCCACGCACCATGCTCTCGGCAACGAGTACGAGTGTGTCCAGTACCTGGACGTGGCTCGCGCATCCGGCATGAGCGAGGCATGGATCGACGCGGCTCAGGGGCGTGCCACCAGTGGCCTCACCCTCTCCGAGGAGGCCGTGCGGAGGCTGACGCTCGCCGTGGTCTTCGCGGCGCCTCCGGCGCCGGCCCTGGCAGCGGCCGGAGAGCACTTCGACGACCGTGGTCTGGTCGCGATCATTCACTTGGCCGCGCGGTACGTCGCGACCTCCCGGATCAGCCACGCGCTGAGTCTGCGACCCATGAGCGGGCCCCTCCGGACCGGCGTCGACCCGAAGGAGAGGGAAGCCGAATGACCTAGGACAGCGGGTCCCGGCCATCGACTTGGCTCACGGCGGCTCCGCGGCTCTGCGGCTCCGCGGCTCTGCGGCTCCGCGGTACCGCGCCGCGCCACGAACACGAACTCCCTGCCCGGCCGGTCGGGTGCGTCGCGTACGTTCTCGACGGCGAAGCCGTGTTCGTGCAAGTCCCGCTCGATCTCCGGACGTTCGCGGAAGCGAAGGGTCGATTCCGAGGTCAGTACGTCCCCGTCCGCGGCGAACACATGCGTACCCCGGAAGCTCACCAGCGGCAGGCTCACGTCCGTCAGCTCGACCCAGGTCTCGACGTGGCCGACGCCCGGGATGTCCGTCATGCGGTACGTGGTCTCGCGCGTCCACTCCGCCCACTCCTCCCACACGCGCTGCGCCGGATCGCGCGTCTCGAAGACAAGCCGCCCGCCGGGCCGCAGCGCCTCGTACGCGCCGCGCAGCGTCGTACGCCACGCCTGCGGATCGGCGATCGCCTGGACGACGTTGCCGGTCATCGTCACCAGGTCGATCTGCATGGGCGGCAGGTCCCCCGCGTCACCGTCGAGCCAGCGCACCCGCTCCGCGCCCGGCTTGCCACGCGCGACGTCGACGGACGCCCGCGCGGGATCGATCCCGGTGGCTGTCATCCCGCGCTCGGCGAGCAGCAGCGCGAACACGCCCGTACCGCACCCAATGTCCAGCACCGACCGCGCCCCGAACTCCTTCGCCATCGCGAGATACGCGTCGAGATCGCTGCGGTCCGGATCGAGTGGGTCGTAGATAGCGGCGAGGCGCGGATGCCCGAAAGCTGCGTCAACCATGGAGGCGAACGTATGTGGCTCCGAGCCCGCGCGGCCACCGCTTTTTCGGGTTACGGCGGCCCGGGCCCGGGCGGCCCGGAGCATCCGCTCGAAGGTGCCGTCCAGGGCCCACCGGCGGAAGCGGGTGCGCGGCGTGTGCCAGGAGCCGTACCGCTCCGGCACGTCCCACTTGAAGACACGCCCTAGCGCACGCTGTCCCAGAGTCGGCGTTCCTCCCTTCGCGGGTCGTCCCGCGAGACGGAATCCTCGGCGAAGACCCTCGTCGTACGGGTGGCCGTGTCGTACGCGGGCCAGCCGGGATCGCCGGTCTTCGCGAAGGAGACCCACGCTCCGTGCATCGAGTCCGCGAGGTCCTGGGGCGGGCGGTCGCCGAGGATCGGGCTGTAGGACGGGTCCTGGAGACGGTCGAAGACGAAGGCCAGTTCCAGCGTATGGCATGCGCCGAGGCGGGCGCGGAAACGCGGGGAGCGCCAGGCGAACTCGTACAGGTACGAGCCCGGGACGGACTCGGCCAGGCGGATGGCGGGGATCCGGTAGAACCAGTCCGTTGCCACCGCGGCCAGGAGCTCACCCGGGGCGGCGCCGGGGCGGGCGGCGCGGTAGCGGGGGAGTGCCTGGTCCGGGTTCAGGCCGTAGGCGGCCGTTCCGGCACGCAGCGCCGGTTCGGAGACGGTTTCCAGGCGCTCGGTGGGGACCAGGAAGAAGCGGTATTCCTCGCTATTGCTGCCGATCAGGAGGTCGACGCCGCAGTCGGGGCCGGGAAGGGGGAGACCGGCCGCCACCGGTTCGAACGGCATGATGTTGAGCACCGCCTCGCCCCACAGCGCCGCGTCAGGGCGCGCGCCCATCTCGGCGCGGAGTTCTGCCTGCGCGGGGAGGAGGTCGCTGAGGGGGACCGCGGCGAAGGCGTCCGGAGCCGGTTCGCTGCCGAGCTTCGCGGCAAGACGGGAGGCGATCCGGGCCGCCGAGGCGGGGCGCAGGAAGTGGTGGCACGCGCCGCTCTGCAGGATCGCCCGGCGGAACAGGCCGCGTGCCCTGCCGGTGGACAGGAGGACGCCGATGCTCATCGCCCCCGCCGATTCGCCGAAGACGGTCACCTGACCGGGATCGCCTCCGAAGGCGGCGATGTGGGCGCGGATCCAGCTCAGGGCCGCCATCTGGTCCAGCAGGCCGCGGTTGTCGGGGAGGCCGGGCAGATGCAGGAAGCCGTCCGCGCCCAGGCGGTAGTTGAGGGTCACGCACACGACCCCGTCGCGGGCGAAGGCGCTGCCGTCGTACGCCGACGCCGAACCCGCGCCGTTCGAGAAGGCCCCTCCGTGCAGCCACACCATCACCGGCAGACCCGCCCCCGGCTCCGGCGCGGGCGTCCAGATGTTGAGGTTCAGGCAGTCTTCACCGGGGATGACGTCGTCCGGCACGAGAACGTCGAAGGGCGGTGCGTAGGGCGCGTGCGGCGCGGTCGGGCCATAGGCCGTGGCATCGCGCACTCCGGTCCATGGCTCGGGCGGCGCCGGTGCGCGGAAGCGGCGGGAGCCGAAGGGCGGGGCAGCGTAGGGGACGCCCAGGAAGGACGCCACACCGTCCCGCGAGACGCTGCCGCGGACGGCGCCCAGGGCGGTGACGCACACCGTCATGCCGACAGGACCTCCAGCAGCGCCGCGCCGAACTCCTCGGGGCGCTCCAGATGCACCGCGTGCCCGGCGTCGGACACGGCCACCTCCCGTACCGTGCCGCCTCCGGCCGCGTAACGGTTCAGCACGTGGCGGGTCTGCGTCACCATCGGCTGGGCGGGTGTCCCGTCCCAGCCCGGCACCGCGCCGATCGCGCCCAGGTGCGCCAGGTCGAACAGCGAGGTGTCCGAGACGATGACGTCGTCCTCGCCGCGGATCCACAGGATCGGCGGCTTGGGGGCGATCAGATGCAGCCCATCGAGGCGGAAGTGGAGCGGGGACAGGCAGTTGAGGACTCCCCGGGTGCCGGGGGCGACGCCCGGCCAGGCGGGGGAAGTCACGCTGTCGCCCGGGTAGTGGTCGTCGCCGGTCCGCGTGGTGAGCATGGCCTCGACGTACGCGTCCTCGCGCCCGGAACGCCATGGCGGCTTGAGGTAGTAGTTCGCCAGGACGGCGCGGGGTGAGAGCGGGGAGTCTTCCCCGCGGTCACCGTTGGCGAGCCGCGCGACCAGCTCCGGGTTGGCCGTGCCGCCGCCCGAGCCCGCCCCGTCCGGGGAGTTGAGGATGCCGTCCACCCCGTGCGTGCCGCCGAAGCCGTACGGGGAGACCGGGTTGACCAGGGTCAGGGAGCGCACCGCGGCCGGGTGGTCGCAGAGGTACTGCAGACCCACGCCCCCGCCCATGGACCAGCCCACCAGATGCGCCCGGTCGATCCCGAGGGCCGCCAGCAGCGCCGCGAGGTCGTCGACGTGGTCGCGCAGGCCGCGCCTGGCGTCGATGGGCAGTGGGTCGGTGCCGCCGAAGCCGCGAAGGTCCGGTGCGATGGGGCGGTAGTGGTCCGGCAGCAGGGGCAGGGTGGTGTGCCAGAAGGCGGCGGAAGAGACGTTGCCGTGGACGAAGACCACCGGTTCCCCCTCGTCCCGGACCTCGGCGAGCTGGACGGTGAGTCGCTCGGTGGGCACGCGTCGGGTGCGGATGCCGTTCGTACTCGTGGTCATGTGCGGTCCTTCACGGGAGCCCGCTGGGCGAGCCAGGCGGCGACCTGGGCGGCGGCGGAGGTGTTCCAGCCCAGTTCGAGGTGGTTGGCGCCGGTGATGGTGGCCGTGCCGCCGACCGTGGGGATGCCGGTGGTGTCGAGTGCGCTGGCGATGAAGACGACACCGTCGCTGGGGGCGCGGTTCTCGTTGAAGATGCCGAGGACGTCCGGGGATCCGCCGGCCAGCAGATAGGTGGTGACGGCGGCGGGTACTCCGGCGTTGTGCAGCGGCTCGATCAGCGAGCCGGCGTCGATGGCCGCCTGGATACCGCTGCCCGCCGTGTACAGGCCCTGGCCGCCGTAGTACGTGGTGTACCAGTCCTGAGCGGCGCCGTCGACTCCGTAGACCCCGTCCCAGCGGGCCAGCATCTGGCGCTGGCCGGGGTAGTCGTCGTACCCGCCGGAGGGGGTCATCGAGAACTCGGGGTGCGCCGTGTACGTTCCGTAGCAGGTCATATGAGAGTGCGGGGAGGGCGCGTTGACCTTGCCCCCGCATTCGGGCCAGACGGAGAAGTCGTGCGCCCAGCCGTGGGCGTACGGATAGTCGTAGCCGCCGTTGGGGCCGCCGAGGGTGATGAGCTTGCGCACGTCACCGGCGTAGGCCCGTCCCCAGCTCGGCTTCACGGACGACACATAGGCGCGGGCCGACATCTCGCCCTTGCTCCAGCCGACGAGGTCGACCTTGCCGACACCCAGTTTTGCCTTGATGACGGCGATCGCGTCGCCGACGATCTGCGCCTGCATCAGGTTGTCGCCCTGCTTGTGCGCGAAGCCCACGGCGAAGACCCGGTGGCCGCGTGCGGACAGGTACTGCATCAGTCCGGTGGACGGGCAGGAGACGGCGCCGCAGCCGTAGCCGCCCGCTTCGCCCGGGTTGGCCCAGGCGCGGTCCGCGGTGTCGTTCGCACCGTGGACGAGGAGGACGGGCGTGGCGTGGGCGCCGGTGTCCCAGCCGGGGGCCGAGTAGAGCAGGAAGCGGCCGGAGTACGGGCGGGAGACGCCGCCGAAGTACGTAACCCGCTGTCCGTCCTGGTCGCCGCGGCCATCCGGTGGGTAGCCCTCGGTGCGGAATCCGGCGGTGGCGTCGAGATAACGCTCCACGCGCTCCCATCCGCCCGTCACCACACCGGCGCCGTAGCTCGCCTCCTGGGTGAGATACGAGGGCGGCTCGGCGGCGGACGCGGTGCCGGAGGCGGCCGGCAGCCCGGCCACCACCACCATCAGGAGGGCGCATAACAGCCGCCGGCCACCTGCCCGGATTCGTCGGCACCGCATGTTTCGGACCCCCTTGTCGAAGGTTTTCGCCACACTGCTCCGCTCGGCGCACACCTTAGGGAAGAGCTACCGGAAATAGCATGTGCGCGCGCTCTACAAGGAAGGCGGTCCGTGTGGGGACAGCGGATGCCGTTCGGCTTGGGCGGTCCTTCCAGGGGCGACAGCTCACTGCTGCTTTGATCAGGCACCACGACGGCGCCCTTCGGATCCGGCCTCGTGCTCCGCTGGACATGTGTCCTGTCGCTGTCGCGCATGGGCCCCGAGCCACACGGCGAGGATCACATGGGTGGCCATGCGTCCCAGGGCGGTGATCCGCGCGCGGTGTCGGAGGGGGCTTGAACCAAAACCCCAACCGATCGTGCTGCGGGCCGGCCTGGGCTGCGGTGGCCCGGGGTGTGTTGGTGGCGTGGTGATCAGAAACTCGCCTGGATACCGCAGACGAAACGCGATCGCCCTCCGCGCGGTGGATCCGGGGTCAGAGGCCCAGGCGCCTCTGAGGCACAGATCAGAGCCTGCCCGTTCGTGCGTCGCGGTACGGCGTCATCCCGTCCGTCGACCTCCGTCACCTTCGGGTCCAGCGCGTGTAGACCGGATATCCGCGCGGCCCTCTGCCGGCGCCCATGGGTTCCCCCAGAGCCAAGGCGAAACGCGAAGCCCGTCGCGCCAAGATCGAAGAGCTGCGCCGCGCCGAGTTGGCCTGTTGAGGGGCCAGCCCGTGAAAGCCGCACCATGCGAACGCCGCTCCTGCTACGCCCGGCATCCCAGTCCGGTGGCTCGGCCCAAAGTTGTAGTAACAGGTTGTTCATCTGATGGTTCAGGTGTGTTGGCTGACGCGGCTGCACAACTATTTGTAATGTCAGGGCCGTGACTACCACGACTGTTGTGCCCCCGGATGAGAGACCGAGGCGTCTGCGGTTGCGCGAGGCCGGGGTGACCGCGGCGTTGCTGGGACCGGCCTTTGTTTTCCTGATCGCGTTCGTCGTGCTGCCCGTCCTGACCGTGGGTGCCCTGGCGCTGCTGAACTTTGATCCGCTCAGCCAGGAGACGAGCTTCGCCGGCCTCGAGAACTGGCACCGCGTCCTGGCCAGCCAGGAGTTGTGGCAGGCGACCGGGAACACGCTCCTCTACACCGCTCTGACCGTGCCCTTCGAGGTCGGGGGCGGCTTGCTGATCGCGCTCGCCATCCGGGCCGCCGGCCGTGGCGCGGGGCTGTGGCGGACCGCCTACTTCGCACCGACGGCGGCCACACTGGCCGCGATGTCGGTGGTCTGGCGGTGGCTGTTCTACCCGCATGTGGGTGTTTTCGACGAAACACTCGGTCGGCTCGTCGGGCAGGACGGCTGGCTGGGGTCGACGACGCTGGCGCTGCCCGCGGTTGCGATCGTCGGCAGTTGGGCGGGGATCGGGTCGTGCGTGGTGATGTTCCTTGCCGGACTGTCGAACGTGCCCGCCCACCTCGAGGACGCCGCCCGGATGGACCGGGCCGGTGCCTGGCACCGGTTCTGGTCGGTGATCTGGCCCGCGATCGGGCCGGCGACGACGTTCGCGCTGGTGATCACGACACGTGACTCGCTGCGCGTGTACGACCAGGTCCGGGTGATGACCGACGGCGGGCCGCAGCAGAGCACCAGCACCCTGTCGTTCACCGCCTGGCAGCGCGGGGTGAGCTATCTCGACATCGGCGGCGGCTCGGTGGTCAACACGGTGTTGCTGGTGCTGGTCCTGATCACGGTTGCTGTGCAGCTGCGCCTGGGTGGGCGCCGCTGGGAGGAGGACGGACGCAGATGAGTACGACAGCGGTGACCGAAGTCCGCCCACGGCTCGCCCGCCGCTGGGCAGGCGATAAGCGCGGCATATGGGTTCGCTGGAGTTTGCGTGCCGGACTCGCCGCGGGTGCGGTGTTCATGCTGACCCCGTTCCTGCTCATGGCACTGGCCGCGGTCACCCCGGACCGTCGGCTCAAGCCTGGGTCGGTGAGCCTGTCGGGCTTCACGCTGGCCAACTTCCGCCAGGCCTGGCATGACGTCGACTGGCCCGGGCTGTATCTGCATACGGTCGTGGTCGTCGTCGTGGTGTTCGCCGCGCAGGTACTGACCTCACTGCCGGCCGGGTACGCGCTGGCCCGGCTGCGGTTCCGCAACCGCAAGCTGTCGTTCTGGACGGTCATGCTCTGCCTGGCGATACCGCCGCAAGTGACCGGCATTCCGGTGTTCTACGCGCTGTCCAAAGTGAACCTGCTGGACAGCTACACCGCGCTGGTACTGCCGAGCGTGGGCAGCGCCTTCGGCATCTTCCTGTTCCGCCAGTTCGTGCTCTCCCTGCCGCAGAGCGTCTTCGACGCGGCCCGGCTGGATCGGGTCGGCCCCATCGCGATGGTGTGGCGCATCGTGCTGCCCAACGTCAGGCCCGCGCTGGCGGCCTTCGCCGTGTTCACCGTGGTGGGGCACTGGAACGATCTCTACTGGCCCTCAATGCTGTTGCGCTCGGATCAGGTGGCCACGGTGCCCTACGGCATCGCGCGCTACGCCGCACCGGAGAGCCTCAGCACGTACGGCACCCAGATGGCCGCGGCGACGCTGGCCACGCTGCCGCTCCTGATCTTCTTCCTCCTCGTCCAGCGCCAGTTGGTGCGCGGCATCGCCCTCACCAACGGCGGCGAATGAGCCCCTTCGCCCACCCACCCCACTCGAAACGGAATCCCGATGAACGTCACGATCACCCGGCGGCGCGCCCTGATGGGGGCGCTCGCCGTCGCCGCCGCGGGCACGGCCACCGCCTGCGGCAGCGGTAGCGGTGCCGGCAACACCGACGCCAAGACGATCAACCTCCTCACCTCTTCCGATCCCAAGATCGTGAACAATGTCAAGCGCACTCTTGGGGCGGAGTTCACCCGCCGGACCGGCATCACAGTGAAGATCGAGCAGGCCGGGCCCGCCTGGACCGAGGTCGACACCCGCCTGCAGGCGGATCTCACCGCGGGCCACCGGCCGGACGTCGCGCTCGTGGGTATCAACTCGGTGCGTACCTATGCCGATAGCAAGCTCGCGCAGCCACTGAACGAACTCATGGCACAGGCGAGGTTCGACGCCTCGCAGTACTCGCCCTCCTTGCTCAACGTCGGCAGGTTCGGCGGCCGGACGATGGGCCTGCCTTATTCCGTCAGCACACTCGTGCTGTACCTCAACGTGGACGTGCTGCGCAAAGCCGGCCTCGACCCGGACCGGGCACCGGCCACGTTCAGCGAGCTGAGGGCATACGCGGCCAAGATCGTCAGGGGCAAGGCCGCCCGGTACGGAGTCGCCTGGGCCTACAGCACCGATTCGAACTGGGCGCTGCAGGCCATGCTCGATTCCGCGGGCGGGTCGATGATGGACCCGGCCGAGAAGCACGTGACGGTCAACCGGCGGCCCATGGTGAGCCTGCTGCAGTACTGGCGTGATCTTGTCCAGGAGCGCACCAGCACCGTCATCGCGTCGGCCGATCTGACGGCGGCCTTCCTCCGTGGTGACGTCGGCATGATGTTGCAGAGTTCATCGCAGAGCACCGCCGTCGCCGCCGGCGCGTCGTTCCCGATCCGTATAGACGTCCTACCTGTACCCGACGGCGGCCGCCGCCGCACGCCGCCCGGCGGTGGATCCGCGGTGATCTTCGCCAGAGACGAGAAGGTGCAGGGCTCGGCGTGGAAGGTGGTCCAGGAGCTGATCGGGCCTGCCGGACAGACGCAACTGGTGAAGACGTCCGGCTACACGTCGGTCAACCAGCGGGCTCTCACCGAACCGCGCTATCTGGGAAACCTGTTGCGCAAGGAGCCGCTGCGCTCCGCAGGTGTCGCCGAGATCAAGACGCTGGTGCCCTGGTACCAGTTTCCCGGCGCACACGCGGTCGAAGCGCAGAAGCAGCTTCAAGACGCGGTCGTCGCCGCGATGAGCGGTACGAAGCCGGTCCGGAAGGCACTGGATGACGCGGCCCAGTCCATCTCCGGTCTCCTCACGCGGTGAAGCGGGTGCCCACGACCATGGCCACAGTGCGCGGCGAGCAGGCCGAGCAAGTGTCCTCCAGCCGGTCGGTCGGCGTCGAGGCAATGACGAAGGTCTATCCCGGTGGCAGGCGCGCGCTGGATGGTGTGGAGTTGGCGGTCGAGCCGGGGACGTTCGTCGTCCTGCTCGGTCCCTCGGGGTGCGGCAAGACGACCCTGCTGCGCTGTATCGCCGGCCTGGAGCGGATTTCCGCGGGCCGAGTGGTGATCGGCGGCGAGGACGTGACCCACCGGGAGCCGGGTGACCGGGGTGTCGCGATGGTCTTCCAGAACTACGCCCTCTACCCGACCAAAACCGTTCTGGAGAACATCGAATACCCCTTGCGCATGGTCAAGGTCCCACGCCAGGCCCGCCACCGGCAGGCCCGCGAAATGGCAGAGCTGCTCCGTCTTGGGCCAGTGATGGGATCGCGGCCCGCGCAGCTGTCGGGCGGGCAGAGGCAGCGCGTCGGTATCGGACGGGCCCTGGTACGCGAACCGAACGTGCTCCTGATGGACGAGCCACTGTCCAATATCGACGCCGAATTGCGCGGTGAGCTCCGAGCGGAAATCCGGCGCCTGCAGCGCCGCAGCAGCACAACCACCTTCTACGTCACGCACGACCAGGCCGAAGCCCTCGCACTCGCGGACCGGCTCGTGGTCATGCGCGACGGGCGGATCGAGCAGGACGGCCCGCCCGAGCAGGTCTACCAGGAACCGGCCACCCGGTTCGTCGCCTCCTTCCTAGGCGGCATGAACATGCTCGACCTGACAAGGTCACAAGCCGTCCTGCCCGCACAACTGCGCGCCACACTCGCCGAGGACCGGCTCGGCTGGCTCGGAGTCAGGCCAGAAGACCTCCGGGTGGTGGCCCGCCCCGAGGACGCCACCGGTGCCGAACTCGTGCTGCACGGCACTGTCGAGGGGAACGAACTGCTGGGCCGCGAACGGCTCGTGCACTTCCGCACCCGGGGTGACCAGCGCGCCCGGGTCCGGATCCACGCCGACCAGACGGTGCCGGCACAGATCACGGTCGTCGCGAACAGCGCGGACATCCACCTCTTCGACACCGCGGGCCGGCGGCTGTCCGGGACACTTCCGCTGTCGAGCGGATCACGATAGGAGAAATATCGATGTTGAACGGGGCCGTGCCGAACTATCTCGCGCTGGCGGACTTGCTCGAGACCTCGATCGCCACGATGAAGGGCGGTGACCGGCTGCCGAGCGAGAACGAGCTTGCAACGCTGCACGGAGTGAGCCGGGTGACCACCCGCGCGGCTCTCCAGGAGTTGGAGCGCAGGCACCTGGTGCGGCGCAGCAAGGGCTCCGGCACGTTCGTGGCCCTGCGACTGGTGTTCACCATCAGGCCCGACCTGCCACCGAGCTGGAGCCAGACGGTTCGCCGCGCGGGCGGCGAGCCGTCGGTGAAGTCGGTGGACGCCGTCCTCGCACAACCCGATCCCGAGACCCGCGAGCGGCTCGAACTGGGCCCCAGCGACAAGGTCGTTCGGCTGCACCGCATCGGCCTGGTCAACGGCCTGGTCGCCAACACCACGCTGACCAGCCTTCCGGCCGATCTCGCACCGGGCTTCCGCGACCTCCTCGCCACCGGTGGGTCGCTCCACACCATCCTGACCAGCCTCGGCTACCACCCCCAGCGCGAGTGGACGCGCGTCGACATGCAGATCCCGGGCGAGGAAATCGCGACCGACCTCGAACTGGAGGGCCGGCCCCGCGTCTGGGGCCTGACCAGCTTGGTCGTAGACGGGCAAGACGGTCGGCCCCTCGAGTTCGGCCGCGGCTGGCACAGGCCGGACGTATTCGACATGCGCATGGAGTACCAGAACAAGCGCCGCACTCATCGTGCGGGCGCACCAGAGACAAGGAGCTGACATGGAACCCCCTCGTCCGACGGCAGGCCGCAGCGCCCCGCCCGCGCTCGACACGCACGCGAGCCACGACGGGCTGCGGGAGGCCGCCGAACGCATCGGCCTGACCGCGGCCGAGCTGGAGGCACCCACGGTGCAGCAGGCGGTGCTCGAAGAGCTGACGCAGGCGGTGCCCGCACTGGCCGACCTCATCCGACAAGCCGGCGAGCAGCTTGACGTCCACGGCGCGGTCCGCTTCACCGGACTGCCCGTGGCCTCCGATGTCGCGTTGATCGGCCTGCTCACCGCGTTCGGGCAGCCGACGAGCAGGGGGAACGGCGCTCCCGCTGAGTGCCTCGTCTACGAGGTCGCCCCCGACGATGCCGCCACCGGTCCGACGAACCTGTCCAAAGGGCGCGCCGCCCAGAAGCCGCACACTGACTCGCCCGTCCAGCACCGGCCCCACGAGTTCCTGGCACTGGCGTGCGTGACCGGCGACCCCGCCGGCGGTGGACTGTCCACTGTGGTGCGAGCCGACGACGTGGCAGCCGCGCTCGATGAACATGACGGGGGCGCGACGACGGCACTGCTGCGAGAGGAGACCTTTCTGTTCCTGGACACACCGCTGGGCCTGGACGAACCGCCGGTGATCGCGCCCGTCCTGCGGCGGACCTCGGAGGGACAATGGCGGGTGCGGTTCCGGCACGACGCGCTCGTCGCGGGCTTCCAGCGGCATCCCGACGTCGCCAGCGACGCACATCGCGAGGCTGTGGACGCGTTCACCACCATGGCCACCGACCCGGCATTGACCGCGATCTTCCAGTTGGTCCCCGGTGACATGGTGCTTCTCGACAACACCCGTGTGATGCACGGTCGCACCGAGATCACCGGCACCGCGGAGCGACGACTGAAGCGGATAAAGCTGTTCGGCCAGGGGACTGCCGCGTGACAGCGGCGGTAGGTCAACCATGTCCGGGGAGTCGAGCGTTCTGGTGGCCCGCCCCGGTTCTGGGGCCTGACCAGCCTCGATAGGCACGTCCACCGTCCAGTCGAGTATGGCCGCGGCTGGAACGGTCCGGACGTGTTCGACATACGCATGGAGTACCAGAACATGCGCCGCACTCATCGTGCGGGCGCACCAGAAACAAGGAGCTGACATGGAAACCACCCGTTCTGCGGCAGACCGCAGCGTTCCACCCGCGCTCGACGCGGCTGAAGCGAATGAGGCTGTTCGGCAAGGGATGAGCGGAGTGACGGCGACGGGTGAACCCACACACCTCGCCGGTGCGCTCGAGCTCGCCGCGCGGTTCGATCTGCCTCCCGTGCGGCCCGAGAACAGGGTCCCGACGTCCTGCCTGCCCGGGGTCGGCCGACTGCTGGCGACGCTCGCCGCGAGCACGAGCGTACGACCGGAGGCTGTTGTCCTGGAACTCGGTACTGGAGCGGGCGTCGGCACGGCCTGGCTCGCGCACGGCCTGGCTCCGGGCGCGCGGCTGATCACGGTCGAGGCCGAAGCCGAGCGGGCCGCCGCGGTCGGCGCGCTGTTCGCCGGGGAGCCCCGGGTGAGCGTGGTCCACAGCGACTGGCACACGGTCGAACCCCCGCGTGGCGGTGCGTGCCTGCTGTTCGCCGACGCCGGGCTGCGCCGCGAGATCCACCCACCGGCTTGGGACGAGATCGTCGACCTGCTCGACATCGGTGGGCTGCTTGTCTTTGACGACCTCACCCCGCCCGGCGGTCCGACACTGCTGGACAACGAAGAGGACAAGCGGCGGTTCGTCTTCGGGCATCCACGGCTACGGGGCGTCGAAGTAGCCGTGTCCGGCGAGTCGAGCGTCCTGGTGGCCGCGCGCCATGCATGAGTTCGGCGCCTCGGACCTGCCGAGCGCTCCGTTCGAGCCCTGGCCGGCCGCGCAGCTGCACGTCGAGTGGGGCAGCCAAGCCGCCCAGCTCGCGGCCGACCGCGGTGACGCGGTCGTGGTCGTCGACACGCTCACCTTCTCCACCACGGTGACGATGGCGGTCAGCCGGGGCGCGGCCGTGCTGGCTCTGTCCCGCGTCGAAGTGGCGCGGCTGGGCGGCCCGGCCGGGGTTGCGCAGACCTACCAGGTGGTGCCGCCGGCGCTCACCCAGGGCGGAACAGACGGGCATCTCACGCTGTCTCCCAGCAGTGTCGGCAACGTAGCCCGTGGCGACCGGGTCGCGCTGACCTCGATCAACGGCGCCGACATCGTCCGCAGCGCCCGGCACGCCGCGGTGCTGCTTGCCGGATGCCTGCGAAACCGATCAGCAGTCGCCCGCTGGTGTGCCAAGGCCTTGACCGACGGTGCGATCCCCCGGGTGACGGTCATCGCGGCCGCCTCACGCTGGTCGTCGATGCTCACTGTCCCCGAGGGGATGCGCCCGAGCATCGAGGACTGGCTCGGTGCCGGAGCGATCGCGGCCGCGGCGGAGGCACTCGGCGTAAACCTGTCGACCGAGGCGAAGGCCGCCGCGTCGACCTACGCCATTGCGGAGCGCGACGGTCTGCACCGGTGGCTGCGCGGTTCGACCACTGGCCGCGAGATGATCCAGAAGAATTTCGCGCCCGATATCGACGAAGCGGCTCGGCTCGACCCTGACGACACCGTGCCACGACTCGACGGCCGGGGATTCTTCGTCTCCTCCGACCACCGGTGACCAGCTTTACCCTCGCCCGTCGATGACCGTCGAGCGCGCCAGGGACTAGGAGGCCCACGACCTCAGCGCCGACGGCCTGCCAGCCGGGTGTACGCGCCTCTCACCGAGGCCGCCCGCCGCCCAAGGTTTGGGCGGCGGGCGAGCGGCTGCCCGTACCTGGCGACGAGGACCGCGGCCGTGCACCATCACCCCACCGGGTCCTGGTCAGGGTTCTGCGCGAGCAGCTTCGCCATTGCCCTCGCGGAAGGGGCCGCGCCGCCATGACCGTCGGCCGCTTCGGGGGCGGCTTCTTTCTGAAGCGGTTCGGCAAGGCCGGTGTCGTGCGAGCGGGCGCGGTCCCGGCGGCCCTCGGCATCGCTCTGGTGGTCTTCTCGGACAGTGCTGTAGTCGCCGGAGCCGCGGTCTTCTTCTGGGGACTGGGCGCATCGCTCGGCCTTCCAGCCGCCTTGTCAGCGGCCGGCGGTGTCTCATCAACGGCGGATCTGCTGATCAAGGGAGAGACAACTCGTCGCGATGCTGGTTGACCGGGCCCGGAGCGATGGTCTGCAACTGACCGGCGAGGGTGGGCCGTTGCAGATGCTGACCAAGCGAGTGCTGGAGTCGGCCTGGAGGGCGAGATCACCGATCACCTCGGCTACGGGAAGCATGATCCGGCCGGGAAGAACAACGGCAACGTGACCGTGGACGGCACCCGCGACATCCTCGGTATCTGGGCCGGCGGACCGTGGGCTGGAAGGCCCCACTCAACACCTTCCAGATCGCCTTCGAGGGCTGCCTGACCCCGAGCGACAACTGGCCACTCAAGGAAGAAGAGGGCCCCGGCATCTGCGATGAACACACTCGCGGGGCCTGCGGAGAGAGGGGCTTCAGGCCACGATGACACTGCCTCCGGCCCGGCTCAGGGCGGTGCGCAGTTCGGCCGGGCACGGCTTGTCGGCGATGAGGGTGTCGAAGCCGTTCAGTTCGCACACGCGATGTGCTGCCATGCGGCCGAACTTGCTCGAATCGGCCAGCACATAGCGGTGGGAGGCGTTGTCGAGCATCGCGCGCTTGGTGGCGACCTCGTCGAGGTGGAAGTCGGTCAGGCCGTATGTGGCGATGCCGCCGGAGCCCAGGAAGACGGCGTCGGCCCGTAGATTGCCGAAGAATTCGACGGCCTGTGCGTTTGAGCAGGCCAGGTCGCCGGGGCGGAGCCGACCGCCGCTGACCAGGACCTCCACTCGAGGGCGCGTGCTCACTTCCGTGGCGACGAGCAGGGAGGGGGTGGCGACGACGCCGACGTGATCGGCGGGCAGGGCGCGGGCCACTTCCAGAGCCGTGGTGCCGACGTCGATGACGATGGTCTGGTTCGGCTCGATGAGCGCCGCGGCGGCTCGCCCGATCGCTTCCTTCTCCGCGGCCAGCGTGCCGCTGCGCTCGTTGAAGGATGCCTCCTCCCCAACCGGCGCCTGGCGGCTGGTGGCACCGCCGTGCACCCGGGAGAGCTCGCCGCGGCGTTCGAGCAGCGCCAGATCCCTGCGGATCGTTTCGTGGGAGACGCCGAGCAAGGTGGTGAGGTGATCGGTGGTGACGAAGTTGAGCCGGGCGATCTCGGCGACGACTTTGCGATGGCGCTCGGCAGCGAGCACGGCTCACCCCTTGATGGTGACTGCTTCTGTGGACCCGTGACTGAATCCTACCGTTGTCCGGGCCCCCTCCCGGTCGGGTCACGGCTCTCATATGGGCCCCCGCGGTGCGTGTGATGGGTGGGGATCGCCCGGCCGTCCTGGGGTTTGCGGACAGGCGAACCCTTGACGCGATGCGTGCCCTAAGCCACACTTCCAGAAATCGACGGTCAGATTCCCACGGAATCGGTCACTCTCGGGCGTGGCCAAGCCCTACCACGCATGCTCGTGGCATGGCTTCGGTCCTGTCCGGGTGTGGCGGTCGCGCTCGTCCGCCCCGGACGAATGGGTCCGTGGCGTCGATCACGTTCGGTTTCCTTCACGTCCGACAGCCCCCACCCTCAACAGCAGGGGCGCCCCTCCGAGCAGGGATTCGAGTCATGGCACACGCAGATGAAGGTCTTCACGGAGTGAGACCAGACGCCCCGACGAGCGGCGAGGGTCCCCAGCGCATGTCCCGGGAGCTGGGCTGGTATGCCTCGTTCTCCGTGGCCTTCGGGTTCGTGTCGATCGCGACGGGCATCTTCACCACCTATGGGTCGGTACTCGCGAGCTCCGGTCCCCGTGGCATCTGGGCCTGGCCCATTACGGTGATCGGCCAGCTGTCCGTCGCCCTGGTCTTCGGCGCCCTCGCGGCCCGGATTCCGATCAGCGGCTACTCCTACCAGTGGGTGTCCAGGATCGTGGGCCCGGTGTGGGGCTGGATCATGGGCTGGATCTCGTTCGCCTTCCTGGGCGTGGTCCTCGTGGCCGTGGACTACACGATCGCTTCCACCGTCCTTCCTGAGCTCTTCCGCTACGTCGGAACCACACAGAACGCCTGGGCGATCACGGCCTGTGTGGTGCTGCTCCAGGCCGTTCTGGTCGCCGCCTCCACCCGGACCACGCACCGGGTCAACAACGTGGCGGTGACGATCCAGCTGATCGGCATGGTCGCCCTGACCACGCTGCTGTTCGCCGTGGGCGCCTTCACCGGCAAGCTCGATTTCGGGCACCTCTTCGACAGCGGACCGGTCCCCGAAAGCGGCTACTACGGGCTGGGTGACGCCACCCATGCCGGCCCGTTCGCCCTGGCATTCCTGCTCGGCGCGTTCACCATCGTCGGTTTCGAGTCGGCGGCCAATCTGGCCGAGGAGACTCGGAACCCGGCCCGGGTCATCCCCAAGGCGATGGCGCAGGCGGTGCTGTCGCTGGGCGTGCTCGGCTTCCTGTTCCTGGTCGCGATCACCGCCGCGGCCGGTCGGGTCAACGGCGTGGACGCGTCAGCGACACCGGTCGCCACGGTGATCACCGCCGTGCTGGGGTCGGTCGTCGGAAAGATCCTGCTGGTCCTCGTCGTGGTCTCGATCTTCTCCTGCGGACTGGTGATCACCCTGAGCGGCACCCGGCTGGTGTACGCGATGTCCCGGGACGAACGTTTCCCCGGCTGGCAGCTGCTGAAGCGCATCGACCGGCGTACGGCGACCCCGCTGAACGCCTCGGTGTTCATGATGCTGATCGCCCAGATCATCCTCGCGGTTTTCTCCCGCTCCACGGACGCGCTCTTCCAGCTGTTCTCCGCGGGCACACTGCTGCCGGCCATCATCTACGCGGGAACCGTCGCGATGTACGCGATCAAGCGCCGGTCCCTGCCTCCCACCAAGGGCTTCTCACTCGGCCGCTGGGAGATTCCGGTCCTCGTCGTCGCCGCCGTCTGGCTGGTGTACGAGCTGTTGATCTTCCGCGACGCCTCGTTCCGCGCCCCGTGGACTTATGTCCTGGTGCTGTTCGCGATCGGTGCCGTCTATTTCGCCGCGTTGCTGGCGCACAGGCGCCGGAGCGGGCTGACCATGCCGGACTTGGCGGACGTCGATCGCGTGCTGGACACCACCGGCACAGCAACCCGGAAGCCGAGTGACGTCGCCCCCGGAGGTGGTGCACGATGACCGCGATCCTCGCCATCGATCAGGGGACCTCCGGCACGAAGGCCATCGTCGTCGACGACGAGGACGGCACCGTCGCGATCGCCGAGGAGACCATCTGTCCCGCCTATCTGGCGGGGGGAGGCGTCGAGCAGGATCCGCACGAGCTGCTCGACTCCGTCCTCGAGGCCGGCCGCAGAGCCGTCAGCGCGGCCGGCCGGCCGATCGACTGCGTGGCCCTGGCCAATCAGGGCGAGACCGTACTGGCGTGGGATCCCCGAACCGGGGCGCCCCTTTCGCAGGCCATCGTGTGGCAGGACCGCCGCGCGGAGAGCGTGTGCCGGGAACTGACCGCTCATGCCGCGCGGATCGCCCGGCGCACCGGGCTGGTCCTCGACCCGTACTTCTCCGCTCCGAAGATGACCTGGCTGCGCCGCAACGTCACCCGTGAGGGCGTGGTGACGACCACGGACACCTGGCTGGTGCACCAGCTCACCGGCGAATTCGTCACCGACGCCGCCACCGCGAGCCGGTCGCTGATCCTCGACCTGGACAGCGTGACCTGGGACGGTGAACTCGCCGGTCTCTTCGGTCTCGGGGAGGAACGGCTGCCGCGCGTGGTCGCCGGCGACGAGATTGTCGGCACGACCCGGGCCTTCGGCGGGGACATCCCGGTGGCCGGCCTGATCGTCGACCAGCAGGCGGCGCTACTGGCCGAGAACTGCCTGGAGCCGGGCACGGCCAAGTGCACCTACGGCACCGGGGCCTTCCTGCTGGCCAACACCGGCCGGAACGCGGTGCGATCCGCTGCCGGCCTGACCACGTCAGTGGCCTGGCGGTCCGCCGGACAGACGCCATACTGCGTGGACGGTCAGGTCTACACCGTCGCTTCCGCGGTGCGATGGCTGCAGGACCTCGGCCTGATCCGGTCAGCCACCGATCTCGACGCCGTGGCCGGCGCGGATGCCGGGGGAGTGCTGTGTGTGCCGGCCTTCGCCGGTCTCGCCGCCCCCTGGTGGGCGCCGCGGGCGGCCGCGTCGTTCACCGGGCTGACGCTCGCCACCCGTCGCGAGCACCTCGTCCTGGCCGTCCTGCAAGGCGTCGCCGCCCAGGTCGCCGAGTTGTGCTCCCTGGTCGCGGCCGATCTGGGCCGACCGCTGACGCGGCTGCGCGCCGACGGCGGACTGACCCAGTCCGCCACCCTGATGCAGGCCCAGGCCGATATCGGCCAGATCCCGGTCGACATCTACCCCCACGCTCATGCCACCCCCCTCGGCGCGGCCGCCCTCGCCCGCTGCGCCCTCGACCCCACGCTCAGCCTCGAGGAGGCGGTCGGCGACTGGCAGTCGGCCACCGTCTACGAACCCCGCTGGTCCCCGGACCGGGCCGAGGAGTTCCGCACCACATGGGCGCAGGCCGCCGCGGCCTGCGCCGACAAGGGAGAACACACATGACCGCCACACCCCACCGCCCCGCGGGCGGCGTCTTCGACGTCGTCGTCATCGGCGGCGGTATCGTCGGCGCGGCCATCGCACGCGAGCTGTCCGGGTGCGACGTCTCCGTCGCCTTGCTCGAAGCCCGCGAGGATGTGGGCGACGGGACGAGCAAAGCCAACACCGCCATCCTCCACACCGGCTTCGACGCCAAGCCCGGCACGCTCGAATCCCGGCTGGTCGCCCGCGGTTACCACCTGCTCAGCGCCTACGCCAAGGCCACGGGCATCCCCGTCGAGCACACCGGCGCCGTACTGGTGGCCTGGAACGGGGAAGAGCTCCGGGCGCTGCCAGGATTGAAGGAAAAGGCCGAGGCCAACGGCTACGAACACTGCCGGATCGTCGACGCCGACGAGGTCTACCGCGTCCTTCCCGACCTCGGAGACGGCGCACTCGGCGGACTGACCGTGCCGGACGAGTCCATCATCTGCACCTGGACCACCAATCTCGCCCTGGCCACCGACGCACAGCAGCGGGGCACCGCGATCCTGCTCCAGCACGCCGTCACCGGCATTGACGAGGGCCCCGAGATCACCACGCTGCACACGTCCTCGGGGGACGTGCGCGCCCGCTGGGTCGTCAACGCCGCCGGCCTGGGCGCCGACCATATCGACCGGCTCTTCGGCCACGACCGATTCACCGTCACCCCGCGCCGCGGTGAGCTGTTCGTCTTCGACAAACTCGCCCGCCCCATGGTCGACAAGATCGTGCTGCCGGTCCCCACCTCTCGAGGCAAGGGCGTCCTGATTTCCCCGACCATCTACGGCAACGTCATGCTCGGCCCCACCGCCGAGGACCTCACCGACCGCACGGACACGGCGACATCCGAGGACGGCTTCGACTTCCTCCTCCGCAAGGGCGAAGGGCTCATGCCCCGGCTGCTGGCAGAGGAAATCACCGCGAGCTACGCCGGTCTGCGCGCGGCCATCGACCACCCCGACTACCTCATCGAGGCCACCCCTCAGCAGCGTTATCTCCTCGTCGGCGGCATCCGTTCCACCGGATTGACCGCCGGCATCGCCATCGCCGAACACGTCCGCGCCCTTCTGGAGGAAGCGGGCCTGACCCTGCGTTCCCGTGGTGACCTGCCCGAGCCGCCCCGGATGCCCAACATCGGCGAAGCCGCCCAGCGCCCTTACCAGGACGCCGACCTCATCGCCCGCGACCCTGCCTACGGCACCATCGTCTGCTTTTGCGAACGCGTCACCGAGGGTGAGATCCGCGACGCCTGCCACGCCCCCCTACCCGCCCGCGGCCTCGAAGGACTGCGTCGCCGCACCCGCGCCATGAACGGCCGCTGTCAGGGCTTTTTCTGCGGAGCGGCCGTAACGGCCCTGAGGGAAGAGCACCACACCCACGACGGCCGCGGCAGCCGACAGCACAAGGACAACCGATGACCCAGCAGCCGTCCCTGATCACCCCCGACGTCCTGATCATCGGCGCCGGACCGGCGGGCCTGACCGCGGCCGCGGAACTCGCCTCCCGGCACGGCGGCCGAATCCTCGCCGTCGACCGTGAACCCGCCGCCGGCGGCATTCCCCGCCACAGCGACCACACCGGCTACGGTCTGCGCGACCTGCACCGTGTCATGTCCGGACCCGCGTACGCACGCCACCTCGTGCGGCAGGCCACCGCGGCCGGGGCCGAGATCCGTACCCACACCATGGTCACCGGATGGTCCGACGACCACACGGTCGATGTCACCGGCCCCGAAGGCCGCTATCGGATCCGCCCCCAGGCCATCGTGCTGGCCACCGGTGCCCGTGAACGACCCAGGACCGCGCGCCGTGTCCCCGGCGACCGCCCGCACGGTGTCTACACCACGGGGCAGCTCCAGAACCTCGTCCACCTCCACCACCGCCCCGTCGGCAAGCGGGCCGTCATCGTCGGCGGAGAACTGGTCAGCTGGTCGGCGGCCATCACCCTGCGCGAAGCGGGCTGCACCCCCGCCCTCATGGTCAGCCGGTATCCGAAGGCCGAATCCTACGGCGTCTTCAACGTCGCGGGACGCTCCGTGCTGCGCGTCCCCGTCGCCACCCGCAGCCGCATCACGCGGATCATCGGCAAGGGCCGCTGTCAGGCCGTCGAGATCGAGCACCTGGACACCGGCCTACGCCGGACCGTCGCCTGTGACACCGTCGTCTTCACCGGTGACTGGATCCCCGACCACGAACTGGCCCGCACCGCCGGCATCGCCCTCGACCCCGGCACCCTCGGTCCCCTCACCGACACGGCCCTCCGCACCAGTCGGCCCGGTGTGTACGCGGCCGGGAACATGCTGCACCCCGTCGACACCGCCGACGTTGCCGCCCTCGACGGCCGGCACGTCGCCTACCAGGTCGGCACCTACCTCCGGGGCATGCGCGAACACGCCGAGGGGGTACGTCTGCTCGCCGACGCACCCTTCCGCTGGGTGGCCCCGCAGATCCTGCGCCCCCAGGACCCGGCGCCTCCGCGCGGCCGACTCCTGCTGTGGAGCGATCAGTTCGTCCGCTTCCCGAAGGTCGCGGTCCGTCAAGACGAGCGAGTCATCGCCCGCCGCTCCCTGCCCTGGCCGGCCGCGCCGGGACGTGTCTTCCGCGTCCCCTCGAGCGTGCTCGAGGGAGTCTCTCCCAGCGGAGGCCCCGTGCACATCGGACTGGAGCGGGTCTGAAAGCGCGGGCTCCTGCTAGCCGAAGCCCTGCGGGGGGTTGATCCGGCGGGTGAGCGGCGGGCTGTCCGGCATCGCCGCACAGCCCGCCCCTCGGTCAGCCCGCGAGCGCGGTCAGCAAGGGCAGGTATCCGTATTGGTGCCCGGACTTGTTGGGGTGGTAGGACTCGTTGATCTTGTCCCACTCCAGACTTGTCACCCAGGTCTCGGCGTGCGAGCAGATGGTGTGTGGGTCGAAGGCAGCACGTGGGTCGAGGAAGGTGAACCCGGCCTTCGTGGCCTGGTCCACCAGTACCGAGTCGAGGGTGTCGGCAAGCGAGTTGAGCGCCGTACGTTCGGTGTCGCTCAGCCCGAAGATGCCGCAGGTGCCGCCGATCGTGTACAGCCGCGGATAGCCCACCACCACGACCTTGGCGTTCGGCGCATTCGCCCGCACCGACGCGTAGGTGCTCGCCAGGGCGCTCGGCAGATTGCCGGTCGCGGTGGCCTTCGCGGCCTCCACCCCGGCGACGCAGTCCTTGTCGTCGATGGTGAGGATGCAGTGCGTCATGGTGTCGACGACGCCGACGTCGTTGCCGCCCACCTGCACCGTCACCAGCGTGGTGTCCGCAGTGAGTTGCGGCACCTGTCGGCTTTGCAGCTCCGCCGTGGTGGCCCCGGAGCACGACGCCTCCACGAAGGCGTACGAGGGGTGCTGTTGTGCCCACAGCCGGGGGTAGGCCAACGGGCCGCGGCGGCACGCGTCGTTGGGGTTGTCGTATACGCGTGTGCCGGGCGCGACGGCGTATGAGTCGCCGAGGGCCACATATGTACCGGCGGCCGTCGGCTCGACGTGGGCGGCGTACGCACCGGGTGCCGCCGTGACCGCCAGGCAGGCGGTGGCCAGCGTGAGGAAGAGAGAGGCGAGGCGTCTGCGACGTCTTGAAGAGCGCATGCTTCACTCCTGGAGTGTGGGTGCCGTCTCAGTGGAGGAACTGTCAGCCCTGAAGTTCCGTGATCAGGGCGAGTGCCTTGCCCTTGCTCGCGTCGTACCGGCGCGGATATGCCGATCGCTGCACGCTCTGGGCCAGTTCACCCGCGGTGAAGTACAGGTTGTCGACGCCGTTCGCAATCGTCTGGTCCAGGAACGCGTTGGTGGCGTGCACCGGGTCCATGCACTCGGCGGACCGTAGCCGAGGGGCGAAGGACACGACCTGCTGGCCATTTATCGGTGGCTCTGGCTGTCCTTCGAGCGCGAGCTTGGCAGTTGACCCGGGAAATGTATATGGGGCCCAGCGGCATACCGGGAATCCCAGCAGTGTTGTCCGGGGCCATATGGGGGAGACGTGAGTGCTTCTAGCATTGGCGTGCTGGCAATCAGGACGCTCCCCGCTCCCGGTGCGATAGATCAGCTGCCCGTCTCGTGACGACCAGGGGAAACCGAAGGCGCGGCCTCACTGACGTACGACTGCACGGCGCGGGCTGTGGCGGTGTCGGCCAGAAGTCCCATGCGGTGCACGAGGGGGTTCGAGGCTGTGGCGTGCCTCGGCCAGTGCCTGGTAGGCGTGGCGCCCAATGTCCCCAGTGCCCGGTGCAACCCCCGGACGAGCACCGAGCCGGCGTCCGGCTTGACCACGAGGGCCACCGTTAGCAGCAGCCAGTGGCCGCGGTGGGGGTGCAACGGCTCAGCCGCCGTCGTGGCGAGCCCGGCGCGGAGGGCAACGCGTGGCCCGTGGTCCAGTGCGTGTGCAGGGGCCATACTGTGCGAAACGGGCTGTGTGGACGCGGCACAAGCAGACGCCTGCCGTCTGTGACAGTTCGCCCGTGGCGGCGCTGCCCGCACATCGGCTGCACACGCGGATCCAGCGCGAGAGGCCGTTCATCGCCCACACCGCGCGCTTCCTCATCGAGGCCCGCAAGCCCGCCTGACACCGGCCGACCGCGACGCCTCGAGCTGCGCCACCCAGCTCATTCCACCAGCAGGCGATCTTCGTTATCACGTCGGCGCGGCAGGCCACGGCGCACTTCCACGCGGGGTTGGCTGCGCCCGCCTGCCCGGGGCGGCAACCGGCGGCGAGCGCCCGGCGTAGCTTGCAGTCCTGGTAGACGGCTGGTCGGCGGCGAGCTGGGACCCGGCGGCAGGCCGCGAGGGTCTTGCGAGCGGGGCGGGTTTGGGGCGTGCGGGAGGCAGGCCGGCGCTCGAAGCGTCGGCGAGCGAGGCGATGGCGGGGATGAGGGGCGAGTCCATGAGGGGTGGTTTCCCCTTCAGCGTCCGCTGATGATGTCGGCGGCTCGTGCGATGACGGAGGTGTGCCTCAGCCCGGAGTTCTCGTGCCGGTCGGCGGCGCGGTAGGCGACGTAGAGGCTGCGCACACCGAGCCAGCGCAGCGGCTCCGGTTCCCAGCCGCGCACCGTGCGGTCAACCCAGGGCAGCCGGGTGAGGTCGGTGTGTTGGCGCAGGATGAGGTCGCGGAGGGTGCGTCCGGCGAGGTTGGCGGTGGTCACGCCGTGCCCGACGTAGCCGCCCGCCCAGCCCAGTCCGGTGCGCTCGTTCAGGTGGACGGTGGCGCACCAGTCGCGCGGCACGCCCAGTACTCCGGACCAGGTGTGGTCGATGGCGACGCCTTCGGTGGCCGGGAAGTGCTGTCTGAGGATGGTTTGCAGCTGGAGTTGGGTGGCGGTCTTGGTCTCGCCGCGTTGGTCGACGTGGGAGCCGAACATGTACGGGATGCCGCGTCCGCCGATGGCGATGCGGCCGCCGGTGGTGCGCTGGATGTAGCAGTAGGAGTGGGCCTCGTCGCCGATCAGTTCGGCGCCGCGCCAGCCGATTTCCTCCCACCCGGAGGCGGGCAGCGGCTCGGTGACGATCATGCTGCTGTTCATGGGCAGCCAGACCCGGCGGTGGCCGCGCAGCCCGGCGGTGAACCCCTCCAGGCATCGGATGACGTATGTCGCCTTGACGGTGCCGTGGACGGTGACCGCCCGGCGCGGGTGGATCTCGGTGACCTCGGTGCCCTCGTAGACGGCGACGCCCATCCGTTCGACCACGTCGGCCAGGCCCCGCACCAGCTTGGCGGGCTGGATGCGGGCGCAGTGCGGGCTCCACTGGGCGCCGCGGGCGCCGGCGACGCGGACCCGCTCGGCGAGCTGGTCGCGGTCGAGTTCGATCAGATCGTCCTCACCCCACCCCTCCGCGCGCAGTGACGGTAGCCGTTCGCGCAGCCGTCGCTCCTGGGCGGCGTTGGTGGCGACGTGCAGCAGACCGTCCTTCTGGATGTCGGCCTCGATTCCTTCCTCGGCGGCGACCTGGATGACCTCGTCGACGGAGGAGAACATCTCGCGTTGCATGGCGATGGCCGCCTCCTGGCCGTGCGCCTTTGCGTAGCGGCGCATCTGGCCGGGCGGCTCGGCGCTGAGCCAGCCGCCGTTGCGTCCGGAGGCGCCGAAGCCGGCGAACTCCTTCTCCAGGATGGCGATGCGCAGGTCGGGCTGGGCCTGCTTGAGGTAGTAGGCGGTCCACAGGGCGGTGTAGCCGCCGCCGACGAGGGCGACGTCGACGTCCACATCGCCGGGCAGGGCGGGGCGGTGGGTGGGGACGCCGACCTCGCGGAACCAGAAGGAGACGTCGCCGTTGACGAAGGTGGGGCTGGTGGCGAGGGAGGTGGAACTCATCGTCCGCTCTCTTCCGCGCTGGCGGCGACCGGGATCCGGTCGCCGGAAGTGGGTGGGGGCGTGGTGTCGGATGTGTCGTCGAGCAGGACGCCCCGTTCGACGTTCCAGACCACGGTGACCTCGTCGCCGCGGCGCACCCCGGACAGCCGGTCGGCCTGTTCACGGGCCAGCAGCACGGTGCCGTCGGGCAGCGCGAGTTCGAGCTTGCGCCCGGAACCCAGGTAGATCTCCTGGGTTACCCGGGCGGGCAGCGCGTTGGCACCGGGGTCGATCGGTGCCGTGGTGGGCTGCACCCTCATGTGCTCGGGGCGGACCACGATGGCGGCCGCGCCGCCCGCGGCCGTCCGGCCCGCGACGCGCAGGGTGTGGTCGCCGATCCGCAGGCAGGAGCCGTCGCCGTCCGGCTCGACGCGTCCCCGCACGGTGGAGGACTCGCCGAGGAACTCGGCCACGAAGAGGCTGCGGGGCTTTTCGTAGAGTTCGCTCGCGGTGCCAACCTGTTGGATGGCCCCGTCGTCGAAGACGGCGATGCGATCCGAGAGGGCCAGCGCCTCTTCCTGGTCGTGGGTGACGAAGACGAAGGTGGAGCCGACCTCCTGGTGTACCCGCTTGATCTCCAACTGGAGGGATTCGCGCAGCTTCTTGTCGAGTGCTCCCAGCGGTTCGTCCATCAGCAGCACGCTCGGCTCGTATACCACGGCCCGAGCCAGGGCGACCCGTTGCTGCTGGCCGCCGGAGAGTTCGCTCGGCCTGCGGTGGCCGTAGCCGCCGAGCCGCACCGTCCCCAGAGCCGCTTCGACCATCTCGGTGCGGCGGGCCTTGGGTACCTTGCGCTGCTTGAGAGGGAAGGCGACGTTTTCCGCCACGGTCATGTGCGGGAAGAGCGCGTAGTGCTGGAAGACCATGCCGATGTCGCGCCGGTGCGGCGGCAGGTCCTGCATCTGCTTGCCGCCGATGGTCAACGTGCCGGACGTGGCGGCGGTGAACCCCGCGACGATGTTGAGGGTGGTGGTCTTGCCGGAGCCGCTGGGGCCCAGCAGGGTCATGAACTCGCCTGGTTCGATGACCAGGGAGATATCGTCGACGGCGACGGAGTCCGCGTACTCCTTGCGCACCTGCGCCAGTTCGATGCGGGCTCCGCGCGCCTTGATGAGGCTGGTCTCAGCGGACACGGTTCCTCCTGGCGGTGGCGAGGGTGGCGGCCAGCACGAGCACCGTGGTGAAGACGATGATCAAGGTGGCGGCCGCGGCGATGGTGGGGTCGGTGTCCCGGGTCACGCTGCCGAACATCTTGACCGGCAGGGTCTGCAGATAGGGGCTCTGGATGAACAGCGAGACCACGACCTCGTCGAAGCTGGTGACGAAGGCGAACAGGGCACCGGAGACGACGCCGGGGGCGATCAGCGGCAGGGTCACCTGGCGGATGGCGCCCCACCGGTTGGCACCGCAGATCAGTGCGGCATCCTCCAGCCGCCGGTCGAAGCCGCGCAGGCTCGCCGTCACCGGGATGATCACGAACGGCAGGGCCAGCACGGTGTGGGCGGTGACGAAGCCGAGCCCGGTGCCCAGCAGGTTGTACTGGAGGAAGAGCGCGTACACGCCGATGGCGACCACCACGGTCGGCACGATCATGGGTGCCAGCAGCAGTCCGTACGATGCCTTCACCCAGCGCGAGCCGGACCGTGTGAGGGCGATCGCGGCGGCGGTGCCCAGGGCGGTGGCCACCACGGCGACCAGGACGCCGACCTGGAGCGAGGCGAGCAGCGCGTCGGTCCACTGGGGGTCGGTGAAGAAGTTGGTGTACCAGCGGGCGGACCAGCCGCTCGGTGGGAACACCAGGGAGGCCTTGTCGGTGAAGCTGAGTGGGATCACCACCAGCGTCGGCGCGATGAGCCAGCAGCCCACCAGGGCGCTGAACGCCCACAGCGCGAGCCGCGCGGGTCCGGGCCTCATCGGGCACCTCCCCGGGTACGGGTGAATCGCAGGACGATGCCGACCAGTCCCAGCAGGACCAGCGTCACCGCCAGCAACACCACGCCCATCGCTCCGCCTCGGCCCCACGCCAACAGCCCGTTGACCTGGGTGAAGATCTGCTGTGAGATCAGCGCCTGGTCGGGCGAGCCCAGCAGCGCCGGGGTGATGTAGAAGCCGAGCGAGGTGATGAACACCGTCAGCGCGCCGGCGCCGACCCCGGGCAGCGACAACGGCACGAAGACCCGCAGGAACGCGGTGGCCGGGCGTGCGCCCATGCCCTGCGCGGCGTCGAGGAGCCGACGGTCGATGCCGCTCATCACGGCGTACAGCGGCAGCACCATGAAGGGCATCAGTACCTGGGACATGCCGATCACCACCCCGGTGGTGGTGCGGATCAGCTGCAGCGGGCCCAGGCCAACGGTGCCGAGGAGTTGGTTGACCACGCCGTTGTCCTGGAGCAGCACCACCCAGGCGAAGGTGCGCACCATCAGGCTGGTCCAGAACGGCAGGAGCACCAGCAGGGTGAGCCAGATCCGCGCGCGGGCGCCGACCACGGTCATCAGGTAGGCGTACGGGTAGGAGAACACCAGCGTCACCAGAGTGACGACAGCGCCGACGGCCAGTGTGCGGATCAGCGTGGCGAGGGCGACGTCACTGGTGAAGAACCAGGAGTAGTTGCCCGCGCCGGGCGTCGGCTCGGTGATACTGCGCCAGGCCATCAGGCCCAGCGGCACCAGGAAGAGTACGGCCAGCAGGGCCACCGCGGGCAGCAGGAGCCAGCCCCACCGGCCGCCGACGCCCTTGCGGGGTCGGCCGCCGGTGGCCGGGGAGGTGATGTCCATCAGAGCTGTCATGGATCACCGCGCCAGCCAGTCGGACCACTTCTGGATGATCTGCTCCTGGTTCTTCGCCCACCAGACGTTGTCGACCTTGAGCGCTTGCGCCTGACGGCCGGGGGCGGTGGTCAGGTACTGCGCGGCGAGCTTGTCGATCTTGGGTTCGGCGTCGGAGTTGATCGGAGAGTAGGAGGTCAGCTCGGTGAGCTTGGTCTGCTGCGCGGCGCCCAGGTAGTAGTTGATCAGCGCCATGGACGCCTTCGGGTTTATGGCGCCGACAGGGACGGCGAGGGAGTCGGAGACCGGTAGGAACTGGTTCCACTGCGGTGCGAAGTGGGCGCCGTTCTTGACCGCGGCGTAGGCGCGGCCGGACCACACCATGGCCATGGAGACCTCGCCGGACTCCAGCAACTGCTGCGAGCGGGCACCGGTGTCCCAGAAGACCAGCGACGAGCGGACGCTCGTGAGCTTCTTGAGGGCCCGGTCGACGTTCAGTGGGTACAGCCGGTCGGGAGCGACTCCGTCGGAGAGCAGCGCCGCCTCCAGCGCACCCGGGGACGCGTCCGACGGGATGCCGGGTATGGCACGCTTGCCAGGGTATTTGGCGGTGTTGAAGAAGTCCGCCCAGTTCTTGGGCGGGTTGCCGCCGAACTTCTTCTTGTCGTACATCAGGACCACGCCGTAGCTCATGGCCGGCACCGAACACTTGCCTCCCATGCCCTTGGGCAGCTTCGAGGTGTCGACGATGGTGGTGTCGAGCGGCATCAGCAGCTTGCCGCACTCGCGCTTGGCCCAGAGCGTATCGGTGTCCACCACGTCCCAAGTGACGTTCTTGGCGTCGACCTGGGTCTTGATCTTGGTGTAGTCGGTGGGACCGTCGGAAAGCACCTTCGCCCCCGACTCGGCGGCGAACGGTTTGACGGCGGCGGCCTCCTGGCCGTCCTGGAAGATGCCGCCGTAGGAGGCGAAGGTGAGAGTGACGCCGTCGAGCGCGTCCTTCTTGACCTTGCCCGCCTCCGCCGGTCCGGAACCGAGGTCCACGTCGGCGTCGGCAGGGCTGGTGCCGATGCAGCCGGTGAGGGTCAGCAGCAGTGCACCGGCGGCAGCGGTACATCCTATGATTTTGTGTGATAAAGGAGGATCGTCGAGGGGAGGGGCGAGGTACGGCTATGAGGAATGGGCGGACGCGGCGGGACGCGGCCGCAAGGGGTCAGGCCGGGGTCGGTGGGCTGATGATCCAGAGGATTTCGGCAGCTGTGTCGTGGATGTTGGCCACGCGGTGCGGCACCGAGGTTCGGTACTCGATGCTGTCGCCGGCTTCCAGGTCATGGGCGCGGCCGTCGAGTTCGAGCCGCACGGCGCCGCTGATGACGAGGAGAATCTCCTGGGAGTCTCCGTGGGTATAGGCGTCGTCACCCGTGGAAGCCCCTGGGTCGAACTCGCCCGCGTAGACCTCCACATGCCTGAACGGGGGATGTGAAATCAGTGTTTTGCGACTTCCGGGAGCGGCGTGCAACATGGGCCGGTCGGCCCTCCGTGTCACTCGCGGGCCCGGGGCGCTGTCCTGGTCGAACAGATGGGCCACGGTGATGCCGAGCGCCCCGGCGATCCGCCGCAACGTTCCGATGGAGGCGTTCGCCTGCCCGCGTTCCAGCTGACTGAGGAACCCGGGGCTGACGGGGGCCGCCTCCGCCAGGGCGCGTAGCGACATGCGCCGCACCATCCGGTACTCCCGGATGCGAGCGCCCAGGGCCGTGTCGGTGGTGAAGTCACCGGCGGGGCCTTGCGTTGGGCGATCGGCCATCAGCGAACACCTGATTCATCTTGAGCGAACAGTTTGTTCGATGGGATGGCATGGACCGTACGCCGGGGTGACCTGTCCCACAAGGCCATCGGTCCGCCGTCACCGAAACGTGACCCGCTCGCGGCACGCGCTCGCCACGCCCGCACCGCGCGAGCCTGTGGGTGCCGGAAACGGGGGGCAGCTCTGCTTGGCACGTCAGACTGCGCTCGATTGCGCCACCGGGACAGTTGATTCGATCGATGAATGCGGGCATTGCGCTCGAATCTATTGCGTGTTTTCCTGTTTCCGCAGAAGGAAGAGGTGATCCATGGACGACACCGATCGGGCCATCCTGCGGGAGTTGCAGGCCGACGGTCGTATCCCCTATGCCGAGCTCGGGCCGAAGGTGGGATTGTCGGCTTCGGCTGCGAGGCTGCGGCTGCAGCGGTTGATCGACACCGGGACGGTCCAAGTCGTCGGCGTGACCGACCCGATGGCCATGGGCCAGCAGGCGATGGCGCTCCTGGGTCTCTGTATCGAGGGCGATCCCCGGGCGGTGGCCGATGAACTCTCCAGGCACGACGAAGTCGTGTACGCGGTGCTGACTTCTGGCCGCTTCGACCTGTTCGCCGAGATCGTGTGCGGTCGCCCTCGTGATCTTCTGGATTTCATCAACGATGTCGTACGGCCCGTGGAGGGCGTCGCGTCCGTGGAGAACTTCCCCTACTTCGCCATTCACACTCACCGGTTCATGTGGGGAGTCGACTAGAAGCATCCGCGCGCTCGCGCCAAGCCCGCCCACGCCACGCTCCGCTCACCAAGCCGAGGAACCCGGCATGCCGCATGACGAGTACCGCACCATCGACTTCTTCGCCCAGGGCGCGCTTCCCGCGCCGCGGGTGTCACCTGCTCAGGCAGAGCGCATCGCCTCCCAACATCTCGGAATCACCGCCCGTGCGGAGGCACTGGGAAGCCAGCAGGACGCCAACTTCCTGCTGCGCTCCGACGTCGGGACACCCCTGGCGGTCCTGAAGATCGCCAACCAGGCCTTCAGCCCGACGGAGATCGAAGCCCAGGACACTGCCGCCGGCCTGATCGCCGCGGCTCACCCGGAACTGCGCATCGCCACCGTCCTGCGCCGCCCCGACGGCTCCCCCCGGCGCGCGAGGGTGGTCAGCGAAGGCGAGCCGGTCATCGCGCGACTGCTGGAGCACCTTCCCGGCGGCCCGCTCTCCGGACCGCGGCACCTGTCCCCGAGCACGGTGGCGGCCATGGGCACGATCGCGGGGAAGGTCAGCGTCGCCCTGCGCGACTTCCGGCACCCGGGCCTGGACCGTGTACTCCAGTGGGACCCGCGGTACGCCGACCGCGTCGTCGCCGAACTCACAGAGCACATCCCCGAGCCCGACCGCCGCACCGCCATCCACACCGCGACCACCGACGCCTGGACGCGGGTGCAGAAGGTCGCCGTTCTGCTGCCCTGTCAGGCCGTACACCTCGACCTCACCGACGACAACCTGATCCGTTCTCCCGCCAGCCGCCTCCCGATGCCCGACGGAGTCATCGACTTCGGTGACCTGACCCGGAGTTGGGCGGTCGGCGAACTGGCGGTGTCGCTCTCCTCGATGCTTCACCACGACGGCGTCGAACCGCACCACGTGCTGCCCGCCATCCGGGCCTTCCACGCCGTCCGGCCGCTCTCCCCGGCGGAGGTCGAGGCGCTGTGGCCGCTGGTGGTCCTGCGCGCCGCCGGCCTGGTCGCCAGCGGCCGCCACCAGGCCGCCGTCGACGAGGGGAACGCTTACGCCGAGGCCGCGCTCGACCGCGAGTGGCGAATATTCGAGCAGGCCACCCACCTGCCACTTCCCGTGATGACCCACCTCATCAAGGACGCGATCGACCGGCCCGACGCGCCCGCTCGCGCCGACGCGCCGGCGCACCCGTTGCTGCGGGGCCTTACCGCCGATGACATCTCCCTTCTCGACCTGTCCACCGGCGCCGACACCCTGGACCACGGAGTCTGGCTCGAAGCGGACACCGAGAACCGGCTGGCGGCCTCCGCGCTCGCCGACGGCGCGGCCGCGGTCGTCACGCGGTACGCGCAGGCGCGACTCACCCAGGCCCCTGCCCTGTCCGCCGCATCTCCCGCGACCGTGGCCACCGGCATCGACCTGTGGCTCGGCCGGGCCACCGTGCTGCGGGCTCCCGGCACCGGCGAGGTCCTCGCCGCGGCGCCCAATCAGCTGACGGTCACCTACGGCCCGCTGGTGCTGACGGTCTCCTTCCCCCACACGGTCCACCCCGTGATCTCCGCCGGGGCGACGCTCCGCGCGGGCGAGGACCTGGCCCACCTCCCTGCCGGGACATGGGTACGTCTTGGGCTGCGCGGCGCCGACGGCCCGACCGTCCCCGCGCGGGTGCGCCCCGAGTACGCCGCCGGATGGCTCGCGCTCACCGCGGACCCTTCCCCGCTCATCGGTCTCCCGGCCGCTGGCCCTGAGGAGCACGCGGACCTGCTCGACCGGCGGGACGCCGTGTTCGCGACCGTGCAGGAGCACTACTACGCCGACCCGCCCCGAATCGAGCGTGGTTGGCGGCACCATCTGGCCTCCGCCGAGGGCCGCTCCTACCTCGACATCGTCAACAATGTCACCCCGCTGGGCCACGCTCATCCACGCGTGGAGCGGGCGGTCTCGCGGCAACTGCGACGGCTCAACACCAACTCGCGCTTCCACTACGCCTCGGTGGTGGAGTTCACCGAACGCCTCGCCGCCCTCCTGCCCGACCCCCTGGACACGGTGTTCCTGGTCAACTCCGGCTCCGAGGCGGTCGATCTGGGCATCCGGCTGGCCATCGGCACCTCCGGGCAGCCCGATGTCGTCGCGCTGCGCGAGGCATATCACGGCTGGACCTACGCCTCCGACGCGGTCTCCACCTCGCTCCAGGACAACCCCAACGCCCTGGCCACCCGCCCAAGCTGGGCCCACACCGTGGATTCGCCCAACTCCTACCGAGGCCGGCACCGCGGGGCGGACGCGGTGCGCTACGGACCCGAGGCGGCCGCGATGATCGACGACCTCGCCGCTTCCGGTCGACCGCCAGGAGCCTTTCTCAGCGAGACCTTCTACGGCAACGCCGGGGGCGTGGCCCTGCCCGAGGGCTACCTCGCCGAGGTGTACGCCGCGGTCCGCCGCCACGGCGGCCTGGCCGTCGCCGATGAGGTCCAGGTCGGCTACGGCCGACTGGGCCATTGGTTCTGGGGCTTCGAGCAGCAACAGGTCGTCCCCGACGTTGTCTGTGTGGCCAAGGCCATGGGCAACGGCCACCCCCTCGGCGCCGTCATCACGTCCAAGGAGGTTGCCGACCGCTACCGTGACCAGGGCTACTTCTTCTCATCCACCGGTGGCAGTCCGGTCTCCAGCGTTGTGGGTCTCACCGTCCTGGACACCCTGCGCGACGAGGACCTCCAGGGCAACGCGGTACGCGTGGGCGGCCGTCTCAAGAGCCGGCTCCAGGCACTGGCCGGCCACCACGACATCATCGGCGCCGTCCACGGCTCGGGCCTCTACCTCGGCCTCGAACTCGTCCGGGACCACGCCACGTTGGAACCCGCCACGGAAGAGACCGCCGAACTCTGCGACCGCATGCTCGACCTCGGCGTGATCGTGCAGCCCACCGGAGACCACCTCAACATCCTCAAAATCAAGCCGCCGTTGTGCATCGACGCCGCCGCGGCCGACTTCTTCACCGACACGCTGGAGCGGGCCCTCACCCAACTCGGCCACCGCCGCTGACCGCTGGAGGCGTTGTCCGGACGACTCCGCCGGCATGGTCCTACTCAGCGATACCCGTGGGCCCGCGGCACATCCCCCAGGCTCTGCGCTCAAGCCAGCGCTTTCCGGTCCACCGGCAGGGCCTGGCGCTGGCCGTCGCCGAGCCGTGAGTACACCTTGGCGAGCCGGACTTGGCGGGCCGCGATGTCGTCCTGGAAGTTGTTGGAGTTGACCGCGCCGAGCCGGATTCCCCGCTCCTCGGCACGCTAGCTGTGCGCACGCTGGGGCTCAGGACTGATCGTGCTTACGGAGGGAGGTGCGGCGTTCAAGCAAGGTGCGATCCCGCTGCAAGTATTTCTGAACCGAAGTCGCTAGGTTGACGGAAATCTTCTCCTGGGCGGCGATGGTTGGATGGGTGCCGTCCGTTGTCTCTGTCGCGATATCAATCCAGCCGGACGTATCGATGTATATCACCTTCGCATCCCCGATGGAATTTCTTGCGCTCACTATTTCGGATATCTCATTCCTGTGAGATCCGTTGAATGGGGTCATTGCGAAGACCGTCGCGTCTGGGTAGTACGCTCTCATGTTTTCGAGGAAGGTGGTATACGCAGGCTTGAAATTCTGCGCCTTTTCGCCGGTTGCAGGGTCGTTTGTGCCGAGATTAATAACAAGATAGTCGGGTGTGTACTGCGAGGTGTCCCATTCCGGAACGCTCGATTCGCCCGAGACGTACTCCGACAGCTTGGTGTAGCGGCTCACCATCCCGGTCGTGTCCGGCCCGCCGGACCCCGCCGCCACCGCTATCCCTCCAAATGCAACGGTATTATGGGAAAGGTTCAGCAGTTCAGGTGCCTTGAAGCTGAACGAATTCCCGAGCGAATTGACCAATCCTGGCCCGATGTACCCCACCGAAATGGAATCCCCCACAAACTCCATGGTTGGCCTTTTGGTGAAGGGTATCGTGCTTGCGCCATGGTCGATCTGGCAGTACTTCATTCTCGGGAAGGATTGCTGGTACTCCGAATAGATCCGCATCGAGTGTTTCCCGCCTTTGAGGCCCGATGCAATGGTCAACGTATCTTTCGCGTTGATATTTCGCTGGAATGCCCCTCCGTCTACGCTGTAGAGAAGCCTGCAAGTATCCTCAAGCGCCACAGAAAGGGAGGTTCCCGTAAAGCTGAGTTCGAGGCCGCTTTCGTAGTATCCGTAGACGTATCCGTTCGGTTTTTCCTTCCATCGGCCCAGGTAATGGATATTCTTATCGCTCATCGGAACCAAACCCTTGGCGTATGACACGGAACCATCCGCGTGAAAGGTCGGTTGCGTGTCAGACGTTGCTGCTGGGCGGATGCCGACGCTAGGACGCCCCGCTGAGACCGCAGGGCCGGGTGTACCCAGAACAATCCCGCCCGCGGCGATTGGTGCTGCTTTAAGCAGCGCCCTCCGGCTGATCCCGCCGGTGCCTCTCTCTCCGAGCTCGTCATCTCGTTCAGGCATACTGCCGTCTCCTTTGATGTGTTTTCGGCGTCCGGGGGGGTCGGTCGACTGGGTGTTCCGGAACTAACTGGTTCGAGGTACTTCTGCGATGGCGTCCAGGCGTAGCGGCCTGCCCGCGTCCCTGATTTCGAACAGTGTCGGGCAGATCCAGCCGCCTTCATCGAATTCGTTCCAGGCGTAGATGAGGACCGTGCTGGCCGACGCATTGTCCGGATGACTATGGTTCCAGGTCACGGCGCCTTGCAGGTGTGTTGCGATTTCCTTGGGTGTTGCCTGTTGTGTCCACTCATCCTTGAACCCCGTATAGTTGGGCTCCCAGGAAAGTGGATAGTCGTACCGTGTGCGCTTGTCCCAACCTGTTGAAACGGTCGGGACGACGCTTCCTGCCGCAGTTGCGTACTGATCCCACAGGCCGGCTTCGGCGTCAGCGAGTTCAGAATACGGGCGGCCATTTTGCTTGCCAGTCGCGTAGCGGCTGACCGCGTCGGCGCCCACGGCGGCCTTGAGGTCGGCCGCGCCCTGTGCGGTCCACGCCATGACCACAATGTACGGATCAGGTAGCCCAGCCTGTGCACAAGCGGCCCTCATCGTGGCCACCTGACCCGCCGTGGCCGTACTGAAGAAGTACACGAGTGGCCGTCCGCCAAGTACGCGCTGGTAATTAGACTCGCTGAACTGTGCCACGAGGTGTGGAAGATTCGTGGCATAGCTGCCGGTGAAGTTGCCGTCCAATATGGCGCACCAGTTGACATCCCCCCTTCTCTTGCTGGAAAGGTACAACTCCCTGGCTCGGGCCAGCGGTTGCTGCGGGTAATAGAGGAAAGCCCAGTAGTCGATTCCGGCATCCTTGGCGTATTGGATCTCCCGGTCCATGACGCCCTGGAGCGTGGCATCGCTATTGACGGACTCGGTCACCCGTGTACTGACATCGTCGATGTAGAGCTCGCAGGGCGAGCCCTCGCTGGTGCCAAAGACGAGAGTGTCGAGCACTGTCGCGGATTCGCGGAACGCCGCATTGCGCACCTTCCGTATCCCGTCCACGAAGATATCGACAAACGGTGCAGCAGCTTCGGGGGGCGTAGGATCGATGACGATCTTGATCGAGTACCACCTATCGCTCTCGATGGCTTGGACAACGTTCCAAGAGCCGTCAGACGCACGGTAGACAAGTTCCTTGGCGCCGGCGTCGCCCCGGGTTGCCAGATCGACGGCGACAGACGAGCCGCCGCTCAGGCTTGCGCTGGCCCCTTGGCCGGCAGCTGCCTCCTTCCACTGCCACTGCACAGTGACAGCACGTTTCTGCGCGGAGAATGTGCGGGCCATTGTCACCGCCGTGGACCCGGACGAGCTCCGCAGGCGAACGGACTTGCCTGTTCTTCCGGACACCTCAACGACGGACGCGTCGGTACCCGTTGGGGCCTTTACGCTCCAACCGGCGGGAGCGGTACCGGTCGTTTCGCCGTCGAAGCTCTGGTCGATCAACACTGGCCGCGGAACCGTGATGTCGGCATAGAAGGGAAGCCGGAAGTGGTACTTGTCCGGCGACAGCGTGCGGTTTACACCGCTTCCGTAGTGAGAATCTCCGCCCACCCAGGCGTCCCATCGAATCGCCCCGACCAGGGTCCTGGTGGCTTGGGGTCCTCGCCCGGCGGCTACGGCCGCAGTCGGCACCGCGAGACCGAGGACGGCACCACCCGACACCGCGGTCGCCACCTTGAGGATGCCCCGGCGACTCGGCTTGCCGGCAGGAGCGGAATCTGAATTATTCGCTGTCATCGTAAATCCCCCTAGAGAGATTGATGCCGGGATCATGTTGGGTAGTTGTCGGACATCTTGCCGACTGTCGAGTTTTCATCGACGACCACGACTGGATCAACGCTTACTTCCTGCCGACAGTTGCCTGGCCGCGACCGGACTCGCTCCGGTGACATCACACAGACAAGGTCAGTAACTGGTGGTCTGCGCCTTCCCGTCGGTTCGGTGCATGGGCAACATGAACGTTGTGGGCTCGGCCTCAGGCCAGGAGACGACTATCCGGTCTCCTTGGCCGGCGATATCTTCCACCGCCACCGCGGGAGCAGGGCCGTGGTCGGCCTGGCGGGACAGTCCGACCACAGCGACGACGATGTCACCGGCAGATACCGTCCGTGTCGCGAGCCACGGCACGCCGGTGTACTCACCGAGGGGGCTGGTTCCCTGATCGACGGCGACGCCGGCTTCGTCCAGTCCACGTACTCCTTGGATGAAGGAACGCAGATCGTCGCGGGCTGTTTCGGCGAACACGGGCTTCTCGTACGTGTCCGAGTCCGACCGGAGCGGGCTGGAGGAGGCGATGGGCCAACCCCCGATGCGAAGTCGCACGGCGGATGTCGGGTTGTCGACTCGCGCCAGTCGCACCTCCACACCGTCACGAACAACGGAAGCGACGGTGAGGACCGGGCCAGGGGTGACAGTACCGGCGGGGCCCGTTCCGGGGTTCGGGCCGGTCTCGTCGGCTGCGTCTATCCAGTGCACAGGCCCCTGCGAGGCGGCGACGAGCACACCGTCCGCCAGTTCCTGTGCGAGCAACGTACGGAACCCGCTTCGATGACTGGCCCTGCCGGTGGCGTCGAGCAGTACCACTGTGTTGTCGACCGGATTGGTGACGGACGGGCCTGTGAGTGAGGGCGAGGTCGCCGTGGAGTAGCCGAGCCGGGTGTAGAGCGGGGAGTCGGCGGTGGCTTCTCCGGGGCGTGAAATGTCCGTGCCATGGTTGAGCACGGTGACGAAGCCGTCCGACTGGCGGGCGGACACCAACCAGCCGGGTGCCTCGACCACACGGGCGATGTCGCCCGACTCGATGGGCAGTGGTTGCTCGACATCGGTCCACACCGCGTGGTCGGACGGAAGGAGCAGGCCGAGCATGCCTTTCGCCGCCCAGTACGGAGAGCCCGGCCCCGAATAGGACTGGCGTATCCGGGGCCAGGGACCGTGCCATCCGAGGCTGAGCAGGCCGTCCGGTTCGAGTGCCCCGTGCTTCGCGAAATGCGAGACGATTCCGCTGGCCGCGCGCCGGAGCAGTCCGGGCGGTTGCCGGCCCGAGCCGGTGATCGCGGACACCCACAGTGGGGCGGCCGCGGCGAAGCGATAGGTGAGGCTGCGACCTTGAAACAGGGGTGCGCCATTGGCGCCGATGAGGCGCAGTACGTCATCGGTGTAACGACTCAGATCCGCAGCCCACTGGTCACGGAGAGGTGGCGGGCACAGCGTTCCGGTGACGTCGAACAGGCGCGTCCACAACATCGGGTACAGGTGCAGTGCCCAGCCGTTGTAGTGGTCGAACAGCCGGCCGTGCCCGTCGGCCAGCCAGCCGTTCGCCGCCCGTAGCGATGCGTGAAGCGCGAGGCTCTCCTCGATCTCCGTGGCGGACCAAGGGCCCCCGACCTCGCGGAGGAATGATTCCACGATGATGCGGAACCATGTCCAGTTGTTCTGCGGATACCACTGTCCGAGCACGGCGGACAGCCAGTCGACGGTCTGCTCGCGAACGCGTGCGTCCAGGTGGTCCCACAACCAGGGTCGAGTCGCCTGAAGACTCAGTGCGATGGAAGCGGCTTCCACCTTCGCCTGGTGCAACCCGTCGTCGGGACGTGGCCAGGCTTCCGGCGACGCCGGATTCGTGCCCGCGGCCAGGCCCTTGGCGTATCTCTCAAGGTAGTTCCGCGGATCGTCACCGCCGCGGCCGGCCACGAGGAAGCCTGCGATCAGAAACGTGCGGGCGAACCCCTCCAAGCCGTCGGAGATCGGCCCGCTGCCGCCGACCGGACCGGGAAGGTCTATCCGGGCGCCGCCGGGGGAGCGGTAGGGCTCGACGGCGGTCAGCATCCGGTCCGCGAGCCGCTCCCAGTGTTCCCGTGTCCATCCGGTGTGCGGGGAGCGGGTGAAGTCGAGTGGGCTCGTCATGCTTGTACCGCCAGGCTCTCTCGGGTGACGGGGTGCAACGGGGGAAGTCCCGCCGCGTACCGCTCGAGTTCGGTGAGTGCCGCATGCGCCATGGTGTGTGTCTCTGTCCCCTGGGATCCTGCTATGTGCGGGGTCAGCAAGACGTTGGGAAGGTCGTAGAGGGGAGAGCCTGCGGGAAGCGGCTCGGGATCGGTGACATCGAGGATGGCGTCCAGCCGTCCCGACGCACAGGCGTGTTCGAGTGCCGTGGTGTCCACCAGTGCCCCGCGGGCCGTGTTGACCAAAGTGGCACCCGGCCGAAGCCTCGCCAGTTCTGCCGCGCCGATCATGTGCCGGGTCTCGGGCAGCAACGGCGCGTGCAGTGACAGGACATCGGCGCGCGGCAACGCCTCAGCCATGTCGAGCAGTTCGGCACCTGCCGCGTGCACCTCCGCGGGGTCCGCGAACGGATCCACCACGAGAGTCGGTCCCTCGTGCAGCGTCCGCAGGAGGGCTGCCACGCGGCGTCCGATCCTCGAGAAGCCCACGATCACGACGGTGCGGTCGCGCCCGCTCAACTCGCCCCGGCGATCCCGGTAGGTCACGTCCTCCCGGTACTTGCGAGCGTCCTGGGCCAGGAAGGGAACCTTCTTGAAGGACCACAACACGGCGGCCAACGTGTACCGGGCAACGGGCTCCGCGTTGGCGTCCGCGGCGGTGGTGACCACGATTCCGCGGTCGAGGACCCGTTCGTCGATATGCCCCCGCACGCTGCCGGCGGCGTGGAAGACGGCACGCAGTCGCGGCGCGGCACTGAGCACGTCGGCGTCGAGCGGCGGGCATCCCCACGAGGTGATCAGCACCTCCACTTTCGCCAGCCGGGAGCGAACGCCCTGGGAAGTCAACTCATCGGTCACCAGCGGCTCGGCGACCGTTGCGGCAGCACGGAGACGTACGAGCTCGGGTTCACCGAACTGAAGGCGCAGGGAGTCACGCCCCATGGCCAACAGCGTTTCCGGGCGGCATCCACGCGGCTCATCGGCGACAGGGCCGTGCGCTGGCGGCTTGTGCATTACAGCCCCCTTACCAACGGCGTGGCTGTCACGGGAACCGGGTGTCGAACTTGGTACATGAACCTGGGCCATTGCTCTGTCACGAACGTGATGTTATTGAAGGGGGTGTGGATATCAGGCAGGGCTGGATTGTGCGGAAGTAGGACGAAGTTGCCTCGTGGGTCGCGATACAGATATGAGCGCGCAACCGTGTTCCGCTCGGACGGGCTGCCTGTCTGGGCCGATCGTCATGAGATCACCGCTGACGTGGCCGCCCATGACCACGACTTCCTGGAGATCGCCCTCGTCACCCAGGGACGCGCCCTCCACGTCTCCGTCGATGGTGACCACCCCATTCGCCCAGGCAGCGCCGTAGTGATTCCGCCGAATCAGTGGCATGCCTATCGGGAGTGCGAGGATCTGGTGGTCTTCGACTGTTTCGTGGCGCCGGAGCTGGTGCACACCACGCTGCCCTTTCTCGATGCCGAGTTGCCTTTGATGGCCGGTTTGCACGCTTCGACCTTGCCGCTTCCCCAGCGGGTGCAGCTTGGTCCGGGCGACCTGAGCGCGGCGATCGCAGAGCTGTACAGCATGAGTGACATCACTTCAGGGCCGCGCTCCCGTGTCCAGATCATCGGGCACCTCTTGATCTACCTCGATCTTCTGAGTCACGCGTGGGTCGCCGAGGACTCGGTGGCGCGTCGTCGGCGAGCCAAGCTCCACCCTGCGGTGTCATGCGCCGTCAAGGTGATGGAGGACGACCCCGGTCGCCTGTGGACCCTTGCGGAACTGGGCGCTCTGACCTCGGTGGAGCGTACATACCTCGTCCGGTTGTTTCAGCGCGATCTCGGAGTCTCGCCGATCGCCTACCTCAACCAACTGCGGGAGCAAGCCGCGGCCCGGCTTCTGGTGCAAACGGATCAGGCGGTCGCAAGGATCGGAGCGCAGCTCGGGTGGGGAGACGCCGGCTACTTCGCGCGGCGATTCAAAGCCGCCTACGGGCTGACGCCCTCTGCCTACCGCAGGCGCGCCCTCAACGGCCAGGGCCGGGACCACTACCCGACTGACTCGGAACCCACAGAGCAGTAACCAAGGCCCGCACCACGGCGTGGGAGGCCCGTGGCGGCCTCACAGTTGTCGCGGCAGGCCCCCTCGGCTGTCGGTTCCAGGACAACTCTGTCCGACTCTCGCCCAATTCAGGCCATGGTGACGGCCAAGTTTGGCCAATAGTGTCGCGACCGTGACAGAGCAGCGTTACTCCCATGTGAACTCCGCCGGAAGATCTCGTCACTCGGGATTCTCGGCATGAGCGGGCCGGAGGCGGGGCTCGCCGAGATCGGCTCAACGGACCGCAAGGCCGGCTGTGACGAGTCTCCAGGCGTGGCCCGTCCGGACGAACCTTCCCCTCGGCGCAGAAGACAGCGTTTCGTGAGGCTCGGGCGACTCCGGCGTGACCGGCTGTTCGTCCTTCTCATGCTCCCGGGGCTGGTCTACTTTCTGGTATTCCACTATGCGGTTCTCTTCGGCAACGTCATCGCCTTCAAGGACTACATTCCTTTCGATGGGTTCTGGGCGAGCGCATGGGTTGGTGTCCAGAATTTCACCGATCTTCTCGGTGACCCGGGTTTTTGGCATGCGGCCCTCAATACGGTCGAGATCGCCGGGTTGCAGTTGATCTTCTATTTCCCTGCCCCGTTGGCCCTGGCTCTGCTGTTGCACAGCCTCACGTCGCACACCCTTCGGCGGTTCGTGCAGTCGGTGGTGTATTTGCCGCACTTCATGTCCTGGGTGATCGTGGTCGCCATGGCTCAGCAGATGCTGGGCAGTGCCGGTCTTTTCAATTCCGCACTGTCGGGAGCCGGCCTGCACACGGTCGACATCATCGGAAACCCGGAACTGTTCAAACCGCTGACCGTGCTGCAGGTCATCTGGAAGGACTGCGGCTGGGGGACGATCATCTTCCTCGCCGCACTCACCCAGGTCGACGATCAGCTCTACGAGGCCTCGGCCATCGACGGGGCAGGCCCGTGGCGGAGGTTCTGGCACATCACCCTGCCCTCCATCCGGCCCATCATCATCCTGCTGCTCATCATGCGAATCGGGGAGATCCTCTCCGTCGGCTTTGAACAGATCCTGTTGCAGCGAACAACTGTGGGTCCCGAAGCAGCGGAAATCATCGACACCTTTGTGTATTACAAGGGAATCGTCGGCGGAAACTTCGGCTTCGGTGCTGCCGCCGGCCTCTTCAAGGGTGTGGTGGGGGCGATCCTCGTCTACGCCGCAAACAAGATCTCGCACCGCCTCGGGGAACAGGGAGTCTACAAGTGAGTGCTGTCAGTGGGACTCGCCCCAGAATTCGTCGGCCGGCCAGTCAAGTGCGCCCGGTCTGGATGGAGAAGCCTCGAAAGGTCACGCTGGCCGCAAAAGGCGCCGCTCTCGCGGTGATCATCCTTTTGGTCCTCATGCCGTTCCTGGTCGTCATCGCCACCTCGCTGTCGTCCACGGAGTCCGTCGTGGCGAACGGCGGTTGGGTGGTGTGGCCCAGCGACCCGTCTCTGCAGGCCTACCGGCAGATTTTCAGCGGTGGCATCGTCACCCATGCGCTGTGGGTGAGTATCGGGGTCACGGTCGTCGGGACGGCGGCGAGCATGGTGTGCACGGTCATGCTGGCCTACGCGCTCGCCCGCCCCAAGGTCTTCGGCGGCAAACCCATGCTGCTGCTCGTGCTCTTCACCTTCCTCTTCCCGCCCGGGATGATCCCGACCTATCTGATGGTCAAGAACCTTGGGCTGCTGAACAACTACGCCGCGCTCATCGTCCCGGTGCTGATCAGTGTCTTCAACCTGGTGGTCCTGCGGGGGTTCTTCCAATCCGTTCCGGAGGAACTGTACGAGGCGGCCCGGCTGGATGGTGCGGGAAACTTCAGGATCCTCGTGGCCGTGGTACTGCCGCTTTCCAAGGCCGCGCTCGCGATGGTCTCCCTCTTCTACGCCGTGACCTACTGGAACTCATGGTTTCAGGCGTCGATCTACATGGATGACGACCACTGGCCGCTCCAGCAGGTGCTCCGCACCTACGTCCTGAGCGGCGGTCAGATCGCCAGTTCAACCGGGGCGGGCGACGCGGCCATGGCCGCCCCGCAAACCATTCAGATGGCCGTCCTGGTCGTGGCGACGGTGCCGATCCTGCTGGTGTACCCGTTCCTGCAGAAGTACTTCGCCAAGGGCGTGCTCTCGGGCGCCATCAAAAGCTGAATTCAAGCCGGACCCACTTCTGAGGCCCGCACATGCGGCGGCCCGTCACTCTGCCCGCAACATGGGCCACAGGCGTCAAGCACTCCTCTCGAAGGGAATGTACGACCATGCACACCCCCTCCCGCCGTTCCGTGTTGCGCTCCATCGGCATCGCCTCCGCCGCCATCGCCGCACCTCCCTTGCTGAGCTCCTGCAGTACCTCCAGCTCTTCGGGCGATGCCGCCAACGCGGGGACGGAACTGGCGCCGTGGCCGACGTACGTGCCCAAGGCCACCGTCACCCCGGACCTCAAGGGCGACGTCGGCACCGGCATCCAGGACACCTACCTGAACTACCCCTCGGAGCTCACCAAGGGAACCTCTGAGACTCCCGGCGACGGCTCCACACTCAAGGTCATGACCATCACCTATGGCACCGCGCCCACCCCCCGTGGGCAGAACAAGTATTGGCAGGGCATGGAGAAGGCCCTCGGCGTGAAGATCGACTTCACCTCGGTGCCGGCCGCGGACTTTACGGCAAAGATGGCCACCTTGATGGCCAGCGACGATCTCCCGGACATCCTGAACCTGGCCGGCGGAGCCACGTTCCCGCACGAGGGTCCTTTTGTCCTCAAGACAATGGCCAACATCTCAGAATTCGTCTCCGGCGACGCCGTCAAGGCCTACCCCAACCTCGCGAACCTTCCGACCGGTTCCTGGAAGGCGGCAGGGCGTTTCCACGGCGGCATCTACGGTGTCCCCGTTCAGCGAGCCAGGCCTGCGTTGGTGTTGTGGATCAACAGCACCAACTTCGAGAAGCACGGCTTCCGCCCCGACAACAGCGGGTACAGCCGCGAGGACTTCACGCGCCTGCTCCAGGAACTCACCCACGGCAGGAAATACGGGATCGGCGCGGCGAAGGACAACGCCCTGAACTGGTTCGGCGCCCACGCACAGTTCCATGGGGTGCCCAACACCTGGTCGGTATCGGACGGGAAGTTCAGTACCTATTACGAGAGCCCTCGCTTCAAGGAGATGCTGGCGTACCTGCACACCCTGTGGAAGCAGAGGCAGTACTACCCCGACTCCGCCTCGACTGCGACAGTCGACCTCAAGACGCAGTTCTACAACGGAACTGTGCAGTCCTACACGGACAGCTTCGGCGCCCTCCCGACAACGCTCAGTCAGGTGCGGGGTTTCAAGGCAACACCGATGATCTCCTACTCCGCGGACGGGGTTGACGCCACTCCGTGGGCAGGACCGGGGTATGCCGGGTACACCGTCATCAACAAGAAGCTGTCGAAGGCGAAGATCAAGATGGTTCTGAAGGTGCTGGATTTTCTGGCCTCACCTTTCGGGACCGAGGAGTACCAACTCCTTATGTATGGCGTGGAGGGCGTGCACTTCACCTACAACAAGAACGGCGACCCGATGCCGACGGCCCTTGGCAGGACCGAGAACGTCGTCAATCTGCCGTTCTATTCCATGTGCAGTGCACCCCAGGTGCTGTATGTACCCAATGCGGAGGAAGAGATCAAGGCTGCCTACGAGTGGCAGCGTCAGACCTGCCCCAAGTTGATCAACAATCCGGCGACCGGTCTCCGCTCCAATACTCTGAGCACCGCGGGCGCCACGCTGAGCCAGTCCATGGACGACGCGATCATCGGCATCATCACCGGGCGCCGATCCGTCAATTCGTGGGACACCGCGGTGAGCGAGTGGAAGTCCGGGGGCGGCGACAAGATCGCTTCGGAATACGAGTCCGAGTATGCGGCGGGTACGACCAAGTAGTCTGATGCGCACCGAAGCCGACTGAAACGTCGTCCGGTTCGGTGCGGCTGGATGTGTGAACGTTTGAACACGAGTGGCCCGCGCCGGGTCACCCCGGATGGTCCGAGGAGACCGCGTGCCGCACCACGGAGACAAGCTCCCCCGAGTGGCTGAGCCACGTGCTGAACACCACAGGGAAGCCCTGGGCATCGGTGAAGCTCGCCCGCGGCTGTCCTGGGCGGTACTCGACGCGCCTGCCGGCTGGCAGCAGGGCGCCTACGAGATCGAGTGTGCGGACCCCGAATCCGGAGATGTCGTGTCCAGCGGGCGGATCGACTCCGAGGACAGCGTGCTGGTCCCCTGGCCCCACCGCGAACTCGGGTCACGCAGTCGGCGGCAGATCCGCGTGCGGGTCTGGGGATCGGGGAGTGCGCACGCCTCCGACTGGAGTCCGACGCTGACGCTGGAGACAGGTCTTCTGGAGCCGTCGGACTGGACGGCGGGCTTCATCACGCCTGACGCGCCTGCCGCGGGCGAGAGCGTGCCGCTCCTGCGCAGAGACTTCTCGGTCAGAGGACCAGTACGTCGAGCAAGGCTCTATGCCACGGCATTGGGACTCTACGAACTTGAACTCAACGGTGTCCGTGTCGGTGACATCGTGCTCGCACCCGGTTGGACCAGCTACCACCACCGGCTTCGCTACCAGACATACGACGTGACCGAGGCGCTGAACTCCGGCTCCAATACGCTGGGGGCCTGGCTGGCCGACGGGTGGTTCCGGGGGCGCCTCGGATTCAACGGCGGCACGCGCCACATCTACGGTGACCGAAGAGGGCTGCTGGCGCAGTTGGAGATTCAGTACGCTGATGGATCCGCTGAGGTCGTCCGCACGGATGAGAACTGGTGCACTGCAGCAGGCCCTATCCAGCGTGCGAGCCTGTACGACGGTGAACACCACAACGCGCAGCGTGAACGTCCGGGCTGGTCCACCCCTGGCTTCGACGCCGGTGACTGGCTGCCCGTCCAATTGATGGCTCACGACAGGACAACGCTGGTGGCCCCCTTGGGGCCGCCGGTCCGCTGTACCCAGGAGCTCAAGCCGGTCGCCGAAATCACCTCACCCTCGGGTAGGAGGATCGTCGACTTCGGACAGAACCTGGTCGGCCGCCTTCAGATGTGGGCTGAAGGCCCCTCAGGCGCGGTGGTCCGGCTTCGCCATGCCGAGGTACTGCAGGACGGCGAACTGTGTGTCCGGCCTCTGCGCCAGGCGCGGGCGACCGATGAGTACGTCCTGCGCGGCGAGGGCCAGGAGAGCTGGGAACCGCGATTCACCTTCCACGGATTCCGATACGCCGAGGTCAGCGGAGACGTTGACGACGTTGAGGTAGTGGCCCGCGTCTACCACACCGATATGCTGAGGACAGGCACCTTCGCCTGCTCGGATCCGCATATCCAGCGCCTGCACGAGAACGTGGTGTGGAGCATGCGCGGCAACTTCCTGGACGTTCCCACTGACTGTCCCCAACGCGATGAACGGCTGGGCTGGACCGGCGACGTTCAGATCTTCGCGCCGACCGCGTCATTTCTGTACGACTGCGCGGGCATGCTGTCCTCGTGGTTGCGCGACCTGGCCGCCGATCAGCTGCCCAATGGCTGCGTGCCCTACTTCGTTCCCGCGATTTCGGCACCGCCTCTGGAACTTGAGGCCCTCACGCCGACGGCGGCCTGGGGCGACGTCGCCGTTCTCACACCGTGGGAGCTGTACCAGCAATACGAGGATGTAGAGGTGTTGCGGGCGCAATATCCAAGCGCGAAGGCATGGGTCGACTGCATGACCGCCCATGCGGGTGACAACCACTTGTGGGACACGGGGTTCCAGTTCGGTGACTGGCTCGATCCATCCGCTCCGCCGGATGATCCCACGGCCAGCAAGGCTGATCCGTACCTGATCGCAACCGCATATCGTGCTCGTTCGACCACGGTTCTGGCCAGGATGGCCCACACTCTGGGATATTCCGAGGATCACCGGCATTACGAAGAACTCGCGCGAGCCATCAGGGATGCGTTTGCACAGAAGTGGATTCTTCCGTCTGGATTGCTTGATGACGACGCCCAGTCCTCCTATGCCGTCGCGCTCCATTTCGGCCTGTTTCCCACCCCTGCGCAGCGCGACGCCGCGGCTCGGCGTCTGGCCACGTTGGTAGAGGAGGCCGACTTTCACATTGCCACAGGCTTCGTCGGTACCCCGGTCATCTGTGACGCCCTCACCGACTCTGGGCATCTCGACACCGCCTACGCTCTGCTTCTGAAGCAGACGTGCCCGTCCTGGCTCTATCCGGTAACCCAGGGTGCGACAACGATATGGGAGCGCTGGGACAGCCTTCTCCCGGATGGAAGTGTCAACCCGGGTGACATGACGTCCTTCAACCACTACGCCCTGGGCGCGGTCGCCGACTGGCTGCATCGCGTCGTTGCGGGGATGGCCCCCGCCGACCCCGGGTACCGCCGGCTCCTCGTTCGCCCCCGGCCTGGCGGCGGCCTCACCCACGCGTCGGCGGCGAAGGAGACGCCGTATGGGCGGGCCGAAGTCAGCTGGCTACGCGAGGCGGACACCTTCTCCGTCCATCTCACCGTGCCGGTCGGCGTCACCGCCATCGTGGATCTTCCTGGACGGTCACCGGAGACGGTCGGGTCAGGGCGTCATCGTTGGCACATTTCGGACCTCAATTGCGCGGATGAGACCAGTGACTGATGGTTATTGGGCTCTCGGTGTGAGTAACTGCTGGTGGAAACCTGGACGGAAGGCCGGGCACAGGTCTACGTCGGATATGCCTCACGGGACTCCCCGTTGGTCAACTCTGACCTACTTTTCCTCAATCCAGCCCGCAGCGTGAACGCCACGTCTTCCATACAGTCGCAGTTGTGATTGATCAACGATTTGCATTCAACTCGCCAGCCATCTCGGAGATTTTGAGGGGCCGATGTGAACAGGCGTGAAGTGACGATGGCGGCGTACTACTTCCCGAACTACCACGTCGACCCCCGCAATGAGCGGTGGCACGGTGAAGGATGGACGGAGTGGGAGGTGCTGAAGAAGGCCGGCCCGCGCTTCGAGGGGCATGAGCAGCCGCGCGTTCCGCTGCACGGCTGCGAGGACGAAGCCGATCCGGCGGTGATGGCCCGCAAGATCGAGATGGCTACCGAGCACGGGGTCGATGCCTTCATCTTCGATTGGTACTGGTACAGCGGGCGCCCCTACCTGGAGCGCCCGCTTGAAACCGCGTTCATGCCCATCGCGGCCGAGCACGACATGAAGTTCGCTGTCATGTGGGCGAACCATCATTGGACCAACATCCACCCGTGGAAGTCCGGGACGGAGGCCACCGAGCTCGAGTCGGGAAGCGTCGATGCCGCCCAATTCCGGGCGGCTACGGAGTACTTGCTGGAGAGGTACTTCCATCACCCGGCGTACCTGCGGCTCGGTGACCGCCCCTACCTGTCGATCTACGATCTGCCCACCCTCGTCGACGGGCTCGGCGGAATCGAATCGACCAGGACCGCGCTTGACGATCTGCGCTCGCGTGCCGCCCGGGCGGGCCACGGCGACGTTCACCTCAACGCCATCACCCGCGATCAGCCGGTGCTGCCCCAGGACGGTGTAGCGCTCGACGAAGCCGTGTTGGTGAGCCGACTCGGATTCGACAGCGTGACGTCCTATGTGTGGGTACACCACCACCCGCTGCCCGCGCTTCTCACCCCGTACCCCGACGTCCTGGAGCAGGCGGAGAAGGGCTGGGAGGACCTCGCGGCCAGGTTCGAGCAGCCCTACTATCCCAATGTGACCGTCGGGTGGGACCCGTCACCACGGACGGTCCAGTCCGACAGGTACAACCCCGGCCTCGGCTATCCCCACACCAACATCATCTCGGACTGCACCCCTGAACACTTCGGGCAGGCGCTTGAGAAGGTGCGCGAGTACGTCGAGAAGACCCGGACCCCACTCGTGACCATCAACGCGTGGAACGAATGGACGGAGGGCACCTACCTCGAGCCCGACACCGTCTACGGATACGGGCATCTGGAGCAGATCCGCAGGACGTTCGGCACCAGCCGCTGAGGCGGCACATCACCGTTTCGGATCCGGGGGCCGGCCACCGTCAGTGACCTCACCCGGCGTCCGACACGTGCCCTTGCGGTCCTCCGAAGGTCGGGGCGAGGCTGACGCGTGCGTCGTCAGTCTCGCTCCCCGGAGTACGTGGCGCTTGAGGAGAACGTGACCATGCAGCGCAGAGTGAGCATCAAAGACGTCGTTCCCACGATCATGCGACCCCGGTCGAGTCCCGAGGAACGAGCCGAGGGCCGAAGACGCGGGTCTCGTGGACGTGTTCGTCGCTGGCTTCGATCTCGTCCATGAGGAGCTGTACCGCCGTACGGCCCAGGTCCTCCACCGGCTGCCGGACGGTGGTCAGGGGAGTGGCTGCCAGCGTCGCGACGTCCAGATCGCCGTAACCGACCACCTGTACGTCGCCGGGAATGCGGACGCCACGTTGCGTCAGCCCCTGGCACATGCCCACCGCCAGGAAGTCGTTCGTGCAGAACACCGCGTCGGGGAGAGTGCTCAGGTCGCGGGCGACGGCGGCGCCCGCGGCGACCGTCATCTGCCCGGCGACGACTTGGTCGAGCCGGGCACCGCGACGGCTGCGGATCGCCTGGCGGGCCCCCTGGTACCGGTCGGCGCACTGCCTGATCCCGTGGCCGCCGTTGACGACGAGCACATGCCGGGCACCGCTGTCCAGCAGGTGCTCCACCGCCAGACGGCCGCCGGTGACGTCGTCGACGGCGACCGAGCAGCCCTCTTGCGGTGGCATCTTCCGGTCGGTCAGGACCAGCGGGATGCCGCGTCGGCGCAGCCTGGTCAGGCGGTCCGGGTCGGCGCCGAGGGGGGCGACGACGACGCCGACCGCGCGCTGTTCGGCGAGCATGTCGAAGTACTCGCGCTCCCGGTCGGGGTGATCGCCGCTGTCGCACAGGACGAGTGAGAAGCCGTGCTCGTAGGCGGCCTCGGCCGCCCCCCGGGCGATGCGGGCGTAGAAGGAGTTGACGATGTCCGGGAGGACGAGCCCGATCGACGACGCGCGGCCGCTGCGCAGGCCGGCCGCCCCCGGGTGCGGCACATAGTCGAGGGCGGCGATCACGGACCGAACCCGGTCGGCGGTGCGGGCGTTGACGCGCTCGGGGCGGTTGAGGACGTTGGAGACCGTGGACACGGAGACGCCTGCCGCGGCCGCGACATCCTGGATACGCGCGGGGAGCCTGCTGGTTGTCACGCGCCCCTCATCCTCCGATCGCCTCGGCCTCGGTGGCCTGTGCAGTCTCCGCCGGTGGCGGTGGGGTCATGATAGTGACGGGGCCCAGCAGCCCCGAGACCAGCTGCGAGGGAAAGGTCCAGGCGGTGGGGGTGGCCTCGCTGAAGTACGGGGCCAGCGTGTTGTACACCGTCACGTCGATGCGCACCGTGCGGCCGGCCGTACCCGGCAACGGGAAACGGTACGGGGCACAGAAGGCCTCGCCCGCCTGCTCTCCGTCGACAGCCACCTCGACGGAGCCGCGTACCCGCCCCAGGTCGAGCACGGGCGTCACCGCCGGGCCTGAGCCGGGCGGGATCGTCACCGTACGGGAGTAGCGCAGCCCTCCGCTCCATCCGGCGAGTCCGATGCCCTGCCAGTCGGTCAGCGGGACGGGGGCCTCGGCGACGCGGACGGTGACCGGTCCGGACAAGGCGCTTCCGCCACGGAGCGTAGCCGTGGGCTCGGTGACGATCTCCAGTTCCGCGGGCGCCTGCAGCGGCTGGTCCAGGTGGAGTGCGGTGCCGTCGAGCCGCCGCTCGGCGCCGTCCAGCCTCGCTGTGGCGGCGAGCCGCAGGGGCAGATTCACCGCGACCGCGCCGGTGGGGAGTGTGGCCCGCAGGCGTTGTGGCGCCGGCACGGCGTCGTCGGTGGTACGCATCGCGTCCACGGTCGCGCCGAGGGCCGGGGCGCCGTGCAGCCATGCGGTGTCGTGCAGTGGGTGCGGCCGGGTGGCGGCGTGGCAGGGCTGCAACTCGGTCCAGCGGCCCCGGTGTTCGACCGCCGCTCCCCGCCAGTCGCCCGTTTCGACTTCCCAGCCCGGACCGCTGACGACGGTGACGACCGCTGAGTGCGTATGGGCGACCAGGTCGGCGTAGAGCACGTCCTCGCCGTGGGTACTGTCGGCGACCAGCTCCAGGAGGTGCTCGCCCGCCGTCAGGCGCAAGGCGTGGCGGAAGAACATCGGGGTCGCACCCCAGGCCGACTCGTAGTACTCGACCTTCTCCTGCCGGGCCACGGCGGCGCCGTCCAGCAGCACGGTGACGCCGGTGGCCGTGCCGACGACGAGGACGGCCTCGGCGGCATCGTCGTCGAGACGCACATGGGCCCGGTAGGTGGTCCGCCCCGACGGCCGTACCGTGTCCGGCAGGCGCATGAACTGGGGCCGGGGGGAGAACTCGCCGGGCGGGGTCAGACAGAAGTAGCTGCCGAGCGGTTCGACGGCTTCGTCCGCGGCGAGTCCGGAGCGGACGTCGGCGTCGAAGAGCTCGTACTCGATGACGTTCAGCGACTGGTCGACGTCGACGCGGACCGTGGTCAAGTAGCCGCCGCCGGTGGGGAGTTCCACGCCGTTCCACCACAGGCGCTTGCCGGCCGCGGCGCCGACGTGCAGGTCGGCGGCGCCGAGCCGGTCCGTCTCGACGATGGCCCGGACCCGGGCGACCGTGCCGTCCGCCGGCATGCGCAGGCGCACGAACTCCTCGCCGACGAGCCCCTTGTGGCCGAGTGTGCCGTACCCGGGATCAGCCACGCCCCGGCTGGCGGAGTGGAGCGAGACCTCCCATCCGGCCGCGTCGCCGACCAGCGGCGCCTGCCCGGCGAGGACGCGGGCGACGGTGTCGCGGTCCAGCGGGTCCGGTGCCTGCGCGACCGGGACCGGGGAGAGCACCCGGACGCGGTTGCCGTAGGTCGCGCGCGCCGTCCGCTCCGGGTGGCCGGCCGGCCCCTCGGACCAGTGGAAGCTCCAGACCTGCAGGTCCTCGACGGACGACGCGGCGGGCAGCGCCATGTCACCCCAGGTGTTGTCCATGGTGGCGACGAGTCGACCGCGCCAGCCCGTCGATATGTCGGTCGCGACGGCGGCCGGAGCCGGCGATGCGGGCGTGGGCACTGAGGGCGGTGCCTCGCCTTCCCGCCAGACCACGATCGCGGCGGGCGCGCCGTTGAGCGGCACCTCGATCCTGGACCGCTGCCCGGACACCGTGACATGGGCAGTCTGGCGTACGCCGGTGGCCGGATCCCAGACCTCCGCCTCCGCTACGACGGCGTTCACCTCGACCGACGACATCGCGGCATAGCGCGCCGGGTCGAAGTCGAAGTCCTCCCACCGCCGGGTCGTGGCGTCGCGCAGCGGATGGCTGTTGGCGTTCGGGAACGCCCCGGTGACCAGGGCGACGGCCTCGGTTCCCTGGCGGCGTACCAAGAGCGGGACCTCGCCGGTGGCGTAGTCGTACCGGCGGGCCACGGACTTGGCGCCGGACTCGGGGTCGGCGACACGCTCGAGACGCGGGTGGGCGGCCACCGCGGTGACCACGGAATCGTCTCCGTCGGCCCCTGCTGCGAAGGCAGGCGGCCGGCCGACGACCACGACCCGGCCGCCGGCGTCGAGCAGCGCGATGAGTTGCCGTGCCGTGGCGGTTTCGAGCACGCTCGCGGACGGTAGCAGGACCGCGGAGAACCGCAGCCCGGCCACCCGCAGCGTGCCGTCCGCGACCTCGGCACGCTGGACGGAGTCGTCGTCGATGACGTCGAAGGCCACCCGCTGCCGGTCCAGTTCACCGATGCGGGTGTGGAACCAGTTGTTGGTGCCGCACAGCTGGAGATAGTGGCGCTGCGTCTCGTCCAGGTCCGTGTGCGCTCCGCCGGCCTGCCCGTCACCGAAGTGGTCGATGGGCAGGTCCAGCGGCAGCAGCGCATGCGCGGTGGTGGTCGGGTGCAGGACCGCGACGCCGGCGTCGTACGTTCCCCACGACATGATCGATGCGATGCGGGAGACGGCCCGCGAAAAAGCCGGGTACTGCTTCCAGTACGGCTGACGCCAGTCGGTGGACGGCGGCGCCCATTCGAACCAGCCGCCCGCGGTGCCGAAGTAACTGGCGTGCGGGTTGTACAGGTTGGCCCCGCCGCGCAGGAAGGGCAACAGCCAGTCGTACGTGTCCTCCAGCGTCCCGCCCCAGCCGGAGGAGTGGAACGCCTCGATCCACACCCGCTCGTGGCCATAGAGATGGGCCATGGACGAGTGGACCTTCGCGTCCCCTTCGTGGTCGCTGCCCGCGGCGCTGTACCAGCGGTGAGTGCGGAAGTAGTCGGTGTAGAGCTGGGTGGACTGGGTGGGGTATCCCGCACGCGCCGGGTTGCTCTGGTCGGCGCCCAGCAGCATGCCGCGGCTGTCGTGCCATTGGCCGAGCGGTTTGAAGAGCGCCTCCTCGGTGAGTTCGGCGCGCACGCCATAGTAGTCGGTGCGCACCTTGGCGGCCTGTCGGCCGCCGTGCCGGAACAGCGCGGGCAAATGGTCGAGGAGGTCGTAACCACGACGGGTCCTGAACTCCTCCGGAAAGCGGGGCGTCCAGGAGTTGGTGGCGGGCAGCTCGTCCTGGAAGCTCCCGGCGATGACATGGCCCAGGTACTGCGGAACGCGGCGGTCGTACTCGCCGTGAACGGTGTCCATCAGGAGACCGACGGCGTGCGGGTCCAGGTAGTCGAAAGCCGTGGGGACGGAGGTGACCAGCAGGATGTCGGTGCCATCGGGGGTGTCCGGGACGTGCAGCCTGCTGCCGTCCGTCCCGTACGCGCCGATCAGTGTCTCCGTGCTCAGCAGGTCGACGCGACCGCCGGTGACGACGGCGTCGCGGCAGCGCAGCGCCTGGCCGGCCGCTTCGGGGTGCCGGTGGGTGATGCCGCCCTGGACGTTGGCGCCGGAGAAGCCCACCTGGTCGTAGAACCACAGCCGCATGCCGAGCCGCTGCGCGATTTCGCAGGCGTCGGTGAAGCGTACCCACCACTCCTCGCTGAACCAGGCCGGGTCGTCGGCCTTGGCGCCGAACGTGGGCCCTGCCGGGGCCAGGTTGATCACGACAAGGTTGTGGATGCCGCCCGCGGCGAACTCGCGCATCTGCCATTCGAGCCGCTCCCGGGTGACCTTGGCCCCCGACCACCACCACAGCGGGGTGGGACCGAAGTCGCGGGGCGGGTCCTGGAACAACTCGGTGAGGGTACGGGAGAGCACAGTGCCGCGGTCCTTTCGCTGACTTCAGATGCCCAACGCCGACGTAAAACGTTTTTAGAAGCGTCACCGTACGCGTCGAAGGCAGGCTGTACCAGTCCTCGATTGCCTCTCCTGTGTGCGATTTGCCCGCATTCTGTGCAGTTGCGTCAGGCGATCGGAAGGTGCTCCAACCACCTTGAAAAACGTTCCAACCCGCCCTACGGTCACTCCCATTGCTCAGCGTCACCCCTCCCGTGCGTTCACGTTCCAACGAAGGATGTGTGACATGACCGGCATTCCCGCTGTGTTCCGGCCCGCCAAGCGCCCTGTCGCATGGCGCTACTGGAAACTCGCGGCCTTGTCCGGCATGGCTTCATATCTGGACTCCGGCCTGCTCATCAGGACGCCGAGGCGGATGACGGACCGCGTCCGGGGGCCGCCGCGCACGTGCCCGGCGACTCAACGGCCGTAGTGCCGCAGGGCACCCATCTGAGCAACCTGCTCAAGAAGTCGATCCTCATCCCGATGACGGCGACCTTCTTCTTCTACGTCGCGTCCCCTATGCCGACACGCCCTGGCGGGACCGGCTGTTCCTGGTCGCGTACTTCATCCTGTACCAGCTCTCCAGCCCACTCGCGGGCGAGCCGAATGACAAGGTGTGGTCCCAGCTGACCCTGCCGCCCGACACCCGCGGCACGTCGCAGGGACTCACCCACGCGCTGGCACGGGGTGCCTTCGCGGGCTCGCCGACCGAGATGAGTGCCACAGCTCAGTCGGTCCCGGCATCGGGCTGAGACCGGGAACAGCGCCCGAACACCCCCACACAACAGTCAGCAAGAAGATCGCAGACGCACATATGCAGAAAGAAGGCACAGCCTCAATGACTCCGAAGGAATCCACACTCAGGGTCGATGCGACCGAGCCGGACCGGGGCGCCGACGCAGCGGATCGGGTGGCCGCTTTGCACCGGCTTCTCCCGCCCGCGCCGCGCAGGGCGGCCCGGATCGGCCTGGTGGCGGGCGGCCTGGGCGCCTACTGGCCGCAGTTCCCGGACCTGCTCCCGCAGTTGCGCGAGTCGGCCCGCTACGTCACCGAGCGGTTCGAGGCGCTGGATGCCGAAGTGACCGACGTCGGCTTCATATCGGACGCCCGCGAGGCCGAAACCGCCGCCGAGCGACTGCGCCAAGCGGACTGCGACCTGATCGTGGTGTTCCTCACCACCTACCTGACGTCGTCGATGGTCCTGCCGATCGCGCAGCGCTCGGGGACTCCGGTCCTGGTGATCGATCTCCAGCCGACGGAGCGGATGGACCACGCGAACTTCGATACGGGGATGTGGCTGGCCTATTGCGGACAGTGCCCCGTCCCCGAGGTGGGCAATGTCTTCCGTCGTGCGGGCATCCCGTTCCGTTCCGTGTCGGGCTGGCTGCGTGATCCCAACGCCTGGCGCCGCATCGAGCAGTGGGTCGCGGCGGCGAAGGTCCGGGCGGCGCTGCGGCACGCGCGCCACGGCCTGATGGGTCACCTGTACCCCGGGATGCTCGATGTCTCGACCGACATGACCTTGCTGTCCGCCCAGTTTGGTTCGCAAGTCGAGGTTCTCGAGTTCGACGATCTGCGGGTCCGGGTCGCCGATGTCACGGACGCGGAGGCCGAGGAGCGCATGGGCCTGGCCCGGGAGGTCTTCACCCTCGACGACTCCGTGGTGGCAGAGGACTACGCCTGGGGTGCCAGGGTCTCCGTCGGACTCGACCGGCTGGTCGAGGACTTCGGGCTGACCACGCTCGCCTATTACCACCGTGGACTCGGCGGCGAGCAGCACGAACGACTCGGTGCGGGGATGATCCTGGGGGCATCGCTGCTGACTGCACGCGGCATTCCGGCCGCCGGTGAATTCGAGCTGCGCACATCGGTCGCGCAGCTGGTGTCGGAGAGCCTGGGTGCGGGAGGCTCGTTCACCGAGATCCAAGCGCTCAATTTCACCGACGGCGTGGTCGAAATGGGACACGATGGCCCCGGGCATCTGGCAGTGAGCGCGCGCGATCCGCTGCTGCGGGGACTGGGTGTCTACCACGGCAAGCGCGGGTGGGGCGTCTCCGTGGAGTTTGACGTCGAACACGGCCCGGTCACCGCTTTCGGTATCGGTCAGGATCAGGACGGCACCTTGGTATTCATCGCCTCGGAGGGGGAGACCGTACCCGGGCCCTTGCTGGAAATCGGCAACACCACCAGCCGCGTCGACTTCGGCAGGGATCCCGGCGAATGGGTGGACGCCTGGAGCGAGACAGGCATCGGCCACCACTGGGCCCTGTCCACGGGCCACCGCGCTGCCGACTACAAGGCGGCCGCCCACCTGATGGGGGTGCCCTTCCGGCAGGTATGACTGGGACAGCGCACGAGTTGCACCGTCGGCTGCCTGCGAGCACTTCGCGTAGGTCCGCGTCGACAGCCAGTAGGACGTCTCCATGGGCAACATGACACAGAGCAAGACATCCCTGGAGAGCGCGGAAGGGCCCGCGCACGGTCCCGATTAGCAACAGGGGCAGCACCGTGGACGACGCCGGACCATGCCCGAGCTCGCGGCCCTGCTGACGATGCTCGTCTCCCTGGTCCTGTTCTTCTCGCTGCAGTCGCCGCAGTTCTTGACCCAGGGCAATATCCTCAACCTGCTCACCGCCATCGCCGTGACCGGCATCATCGCGATACCCGGCACGATGCTCCTGATCGCAGGTCGGGTCGACCTCTCGGTGGGCAGCGGCACCGCCTTCTGCGGCGTGATGATGGCGAGCATCGCCCAGAAACAGATCATTCTTGTGGCCGTTCTCGCCGCTGCAGGCATCGGAATCCTGATCGGCCTGGTCAACGGTGTGCTCGTCACGGTCTTCCGGGTCAACGCGCTCATCGCGACCCTCGGCATGATGGCGGTCCTGCGCGGCCTGACCCATGTCAACGCGGACGGAGGGACCATCGCGCCGCGCGCACATCTCCGCAGTCTGCCACCGTCTTCCCGTACGGTCCGCGTACGCCGTCAGGACCGCCGGACCGCATCGCTTCCGCCGTCGGCCGTGCCCTACCGCGCCGTCCAGCGGCGGGGTTGGTGTCGGTGTCGGGGGTGTGTCACGCGCAGTCGGCGGCGCGGCAGGCGCGCCACGTCTCGCTGCGCGGTCCGCTGCGTGTGCGAATGCGGGCCAGGTTGCGTGTTGATGTGTTCGATCGCGGCCTTGCGTCCCGCGGCGCTGGGAAAGCGTTGATCGGTGCAGGCCGGGCGGGAGCAGGAGGGCCGGACCGAGCCGGGGGAAGGGCGGCCGTAGGGGTCCAGGCGCACTGTCCATACCCGCCCCGTGACGCGGTCCTCCTGCCATGCGCCGGCCTCCACCGCCATGTACGTACTCCCAGTACTGTTTGATCCGTTGCGCCTCAGGTGGTCCCCGTCATTGGCGGTGAGCGTCGATCAGCTGCTGGAGTGCGGAGGTTTTATCCCGGCGTGTCCTGCTGGCACAGGAGAAGAAAGGGCATGCTGTCCCTTCTGCTCCCGTCGTCGGCTGTGTTTGCGTCGGGGTCGCGAGGTGAGAGCCGTGCCCGCGTGAGCCGGTCGCCGTTCCGGGCTCTGCAGCGGAGCGGAGGGCGCCCGTCTCCGGTTTCGGGGCAGGTGCCCGGTCGGGAGCCGGGGGTTGAGACAGGGCGTGTCAGTGAGGGCGGAGTTATGCCCTGGCCAGCGAGAGCGCGGCTTCTGTCGGGGACACGCCGGAGCGACGTGCATGCTCGATGACCGTCGCCACGCGCTCGCCGATCTGACAGACCCGGTGCTCCGCCCGAGCGTTGCGGTGGGGGTCAGTGGGCGAAGGGGCGGCGCAGCGCGCACTCGGGGTTGAGCCGGACGCCGAAGCCTGGGGTGTCGGGGAGCGTGAGCCGGCCGTTCTCCGGCACCGGCTCATCCAGCAGCAGCGGGCTGAACATCGGCACCACCGCGTCCGCGTCCGGCGCCATCATCAGGAACTCGGCGAACGGACTGTTGTGACGGGTGATCACGAAATGGTAGGAGTACACGCTCGACCCGTGGGGCACGACCAGCTTGCCATGGGCGTCGGCGAGCGCGGAGATCTTCATCAGCTCCGTGAGCCCGCCGCACCAGCCCACGTCGGGCTGGATGATGTCCGCGCAGCCCATCTCCAGCAGCATGCGGAAGCCGAGTCGGCCGGCCTCGTGCTCGCCGGTGGTGCAGAGCATGCCGGGTGGCAGGCCGCGGCGCAGCTCTGCGTAACCCCAGTAATCGTCCGGCGGCAGCGCCTCCTCCACCCAGCGCACGCCGAGGCCGTCGAGGCCGTGGGCGAGGCGGAGGGCGTAGGGGACGTCGAGGGACATCCAGCAGTCGTAGGCCAGGAAGAAGTCGTCGCCGACCCGTTCACGCATGGTGCGCATCTGCTCGATGTTGGCGCGCAGCCCCGCCTCGCCCTCGACCGGGGCGTGCTGCAGTGGCATCTTGCCGCCGATGAAGCCCATGCCTTCGGCCAGGTCGGGGCGGGCGCTGGTGGCGTAGAAGACCTGCTCGTCGCGGACCGGGCCGCCGAGGAGCTCGTAGACCGGCTGTCCGCGTAGCTTGCCCATCAGGTCCCACAGGGCGAGGTCGACGCCGCTGATGGCGTTGAGTACCAGACCCTTGCGGCCGTAGAAGAGGGTGGCCCGGAACATCTGGTCCCAGAGGCGCTCCAGGTCGGTCGCCGGGACGCTCTCGACGAACCGGGCCAGGTGGCGCTCGACGATCCAGGCCGCCGGCTCGCCGCCGGTGGTGACGGCGAAGCCGACCGTGCCGTCGTCCGCCTCCGCCTCGACCACGAGCGAGCCGAGGACGTTGAGGCCGAAGCTCTGGCGGCTCGCCCGATATTCGGGGTAGACGGCCATCGGCGTGGCGATCTGGTCGTCGATCCAGTGTCCGGTCGGCTGGTCGTGGTAGTCGCCGCCGCCCGGCGCGTCGACGGTGTAGGCGCGCAGGTGGCGGATCCGGGGCGGGTGGGTGCGGAGGGTCATTCCCGGTTCTCCTCGGCGGCGGTGGTGGCGGGGTGGGGGTGGGTGGCGGTGTCGGGAGCGCCGTGCGGGTAGACCAGCACCTTGCTCGCCTGGTTCTCTCCTCGGGCGAGCGCTGCGAAGCTGCTGGCCGCACTGGCGAGGTCGACCCGGCCGTCGACGAGTGCCGACAGGTCGCGGTCGGTCTCGGCGACCCAGCGGGCGGTCTGCGCGAACTCCCCGGCGGAGTAGCAGAAGCTGCCGATCAGCGAGCGCTCCTCGGTGCTCACCGCGTAGGCCGGGAGGTCGACGCGCGGCGCGTGCATGCCGACGAGGACGACCCGCGAGCCGAGGTCGGTGACGGCCAGTGCGTCGGCGAGGGTGCTGGTCGCGCCGACCGCGTCCAGGGTCAGCGTCGGCCGGCCGAGCGCGTCGCGCACCAGCTCGGTCAGGTCGCCCGCGGCCGGGTCGACGGCCGTCAGTCCGAGCCGCGCCAGTATGCCGCGTCGTTCTGGGTGTGGCTCGCTGACGACAACCGCGTCCGCGCCCATGCGTAGCGCGGCGAGCGCGGTGGCCTGGCCGATCGGCCCGCCGCCGATGACCAGGACCCGGTCACCGGGGGCGCACCCGCCGCGTACGGCGGCGTGGTAGCCGACGGCCAGCGGCTCGATGAGCGCACCGTGCTCGTCCGGCACGGAATCCGGCAGCGGTACGAGGTTGCCGGCCGGGGCGGTCATCAGCTCGGCGAAGGCCGAACGCAGCGCCGGGTCGACTCCGATCACCCGGCGGGCGGGGCAGCGCTGCTGGGCGTCGGTCTGGCAGGCTGTGCACTGTCCGCAGGAGATTACGGGATTGACGGTGACGAGCCGGCCCTCGGCGAGGTCGTGCGCCTCGCTGCCTGCGCCGAGCGCGACGATGCGGCCGACGGTTTCGTGGCCCATCACCTGGCCTGGGTGCCGACGGCCGTTCTCGCCGGTGAAGCCGTGGATGTCGGAGCCGCAGATGCCGGTGGCGATGATGCGCAGGAGCGCCTCGCCGGGCCCGGGGACGGGGGCGGGCAGATCCTCCACCTCCAGCTTCCAGCTCTCCTTCATGACGAGTGCCTGCATCAGAGGGGTCTCCTTGGCGAAGGTGACGGAGGTGACGAGGAAGGGGGAGAACCCGCGTGCACCGGGAATGTGGGAAGGCACCGGCGCACGCGGGGGGTCTGTCAGGAGCTCACGCTGGTGGAGGCTTTCATCCGAATACGCGCTTTACTGCGTCCAGGTAGGCATAGCCGTGATCGGTGTCCGGTTGCAGATAGCTGGCTTCGGTCCATTCATTCCAGCTGTTGATCGTCACCATGGGGGCTTGATTCGGATGCTCGTCGACGAATTTCTGGGCCTTGCGTAGAAAGTTCTCGAATCTGTCCGGCGTGTTTCCGGTGATGTTTGATTCCTGGTAGGCGACATACCTGGGGTTGTTGTCCCAGCCCACTGAGACATGCGGGAAGTAGGGTATGTTGAATTCTTCGTCTATGCCGTTCCATGTGGCCACGGCTTGCTCGCCGTAGGGCTGGTATTCCCCCTTGGGCTCGACGACATGACACCATTGGTAATGAGTCACGCTGTCGAATCCGAGCTGTTCGACCATGTGGTTCTGTATCGACGCACCGTCGCCGGTGATGCCGGTCACCTCCACATGCGGAAGAGCATGACGCAGGACCGCCTGCAGATGCAGCCCGTCCAGTCCCGACGCGACGGCCCGGTCCCGGAACCACTCGAGGGCCGCTCGGGTGCCGTCCACGCCGCCCAGACCGCGCATCAGCGTCGGTAGGTCGTAGATGGAGAAGACCGGCCGGCTCTCGATTCGGTAATACGACGGCTGTGTAAAGTACTTGCTGATCAGGCGGTTGCCGATCCGCTCGAACTCCTCCCGGTCAAGCGCCGCATCCCAGACGACTCGCCTGTCGTGCGAAGTGCGGATGTCCCAGATCGTCGGCGCGTCATGATTGGCCCACATCAGGTAGAACTTGACCCGATGATTGTTGCGTGCCTTCAGATACCCTTTGTTGAGCGATTCCTCGAGGAACGGCCGCCGGTCGTACCAATACCAGTCGTAGATGAAGATATTGACGCCGTAGTCGGCTGCGGCGTCGATTTGCATCTCCATGACGCGCGGGTCGGCCTCATTCTGATACCCCCACAGCGGCTTGCGAGGCTGCTGATGGCCGTCGACCTTGGGGCGGGCGTCGATGACGCGTTCCCATTCCCCCATCCCGTGCGGGAAGAAGATTCGGGCCCGCGGGTCGTCATGATATGCGGGCCAGATGTAGGCCGCGACATCGTACGTCTGCTGCATGGGAACTCTTTCCTTGATGGTTGTTCTTCTACGGGGGCCAGGGTGCAGGGGCCGCCAGGTCTACGGCTGGTGATCCCAGGAGAACCTGGTCCGTCCGATGCCGGGCAGGCCGTCATGGAACTCGTCGGCCGTGCTGAAGAGCAGGTGGCATGCGTGCGGGGGAGCGTCGGCGGTGCGTACCAGCTTGATGAGCAGCTCATTCCAGCCGGACTGGAGACGGACATCGACATAACCGTCTTTGGCCCCCGCATAGCTGGGACGGATGGCGCGATAGCGGTCGAGGCAGAAAAGTTCTCGGCCGTTGAGCCAGGCCTTGACCGGACCACCCGAGTCGACGCCGAGGTGGGCATCGACCGGATCGTCGGCGTGCAGGAACGTCTGCACATACCGGACCTCATCCGGCCCGGGAAGTGCCTCCGCAGGCAGCGCATTGCCCTCGGCCGCGAGCTCGGTCCACACGCCGCCCCTGGTGGCGGGATCGTCGCCGCGTTCAGGGAGAAACACCTCGTCGAGCAGCGCTGCGGTGTCCTTACCGGGCGTCGCGGGGACGGAGGCAGTCCTGACAGCCGAGGATCCGATGAGAACGATCGGGAGGGCGGGTTCTTGCGGATAGCCCTCGGCCTTAACCATCAGGAACAGCCGATTGCTGTTTCGCAGGCGGTCGCGCTCCGGCACCGGGATCGTCCACGCGACGTCGTGGCTCGCGGCGGCATCGATCCGTACCTGGCGTGTGTCCGGGACCGGCCATCCAGCGGGGGCGGTGAGCCGGAGGGTGAGGGAGACGGGGTCGGGGTGCGGATTGGTGATGCGTGTGATGACATACGTCGGTTGTCCCGCGCTCACCGCGGGAGTGCGCTCGTAACGCACGGACGTGGTGAACTGCGCCTCCGGGAACGTGACCGTCAGCGGGTCGCGTGTCCACAGCTCGCGGATGGAGTCATCGGCATACAGCGACTCCTCCGAAACGCGGATCACGGAACCGTCTTCGAGCGCGTCGGCATCGCGGAGGACGGTGTGCGCCGCCCTCACGAGACGGTCCACGACCTCGGGAAGGGTCCTGGGCACCGGCGTCGATCCATCGGACAGGTGCCGCACACCGCCCCAGGACTCATTGGTCGATATGGCGTCGCCGAAGGGGTCGGTCCAGCGTGCGGGGAGTGCCGCGTCTCCGGCCATGATCCCCCACCAGCTGCCGACCGTTCCGCCGCTGGAGTCGGTGTCGTAGCCGCAGTTCACGGTGATGGACAGCGCTTCGCCGAAGTCCTCGGCGGCAAGCAGGCCGATCGTCTGGAAGCCCATGTTGATCGGCGAGTACTGGGCGACGTGGTGCGGTGTGGCCTCCAGCACGCGGCGGCGGGCCGCCTTCCAGTCGAGCCCGTCGTCGATGGCGGCGACGGCGGCGCGCACGGCCTTTGCGGTCTGGGAGTGTTCGGGGACGTAGGAGAGACCGATCTCGACGAGCTTCCACTTATCGCTTACGACAAATGCTGCCGACTGGACGGCCACGTTGAACAGCCCGCCGTACACGCTCTCCCCGCCGGCATGGTCACAAATGGCGTCTTCGTAGGCGTATTTGGCCGCGATCCGCGGCTGCGCTGGGGCGGCGCAGGCCCAGATTTCCGAGCGGATGGGCGAGCCCATGCAGTCCACGAACCAGTTGTTGTACGCCCCGCTCACCGGGGGCTGGAGCCCCAGCCGGAGGTTCGTCTTCGAAAGGCCGTATTCGTCCCAGTTGTAGCCGATGTGGTCGAGCCAGTAGCGGGCCAGGTCACGGGAGGTGAGGCGGGGACCCACCTGTTCGAGGGCGGTGAGCCAGACAAGCTGCATCTCGAGGTCGTCGTTGGGCAGGCCGCCCTCCTGGATTTCGGGGTACCACCACACGTCGAAGGGCTCGTCGCGGCCCCATGCCTCCTCGACCGGGGTGCCGAGCGTGCCGCCGGCGTTCTTTCCGACCCAGCAGCCGCGGAGCTTGTCCCGGAAGAGGGGCCCCGCCACATCGAGTTCTGTGGCCGTTTCTGCTGTCGTGATCCGGTGAACGGACATGACGGTGCTGCCTTCCTGAGCAGGTGGGAGCAGGGCGGGCTACTTGATCGCGCCGGCGGAGAGGCCCTTTTCGAAGAACTTCTGCAGGCACAGGTAGGCGATGACGACCGGGAGGCAGATCAGGATGAGAGCGGCGAAGATCTTCGGCTCGTCCGATCCGTAGGTGCTGGTGAAGTAGAGGGGAATGGTCGTCACCGTCTGCATGTCCTGGTCCTGGAAGAACAGCAGCGGCAGGAAGAAGTCGTTCCAGGCCTGCAGGAATGCCCACACGATGACTACGGCGGTGATGGGACGGGACAACGGGAGCACGACCCGGACGAGCGTCCCGAAGCTCGTGCAGCCGTCCAGCTTCGCCGCCTCCAGGACCTCGTCGGGGATGCCGACCAGGTAGTTCTTCGTCAGCAGCAGCGTGAACGGCATGATCGTGGTGGCCAGCGGCAGGATGACCGCGAGGTAGTTGTCGAACAATCCGATGCGCTGGACCATGAGGAACAGCGGGACGATCAGAGCGATCGTGGGGAGGACCAGGCCCGCCAGGATGGCGTTGAAGACTAGTTTCTTCCCGGTGAAGTGCATCTTGGCGAAGGCGAACCCGGCCAGCATGGTGCAGACATAGACGAGGGCGACGACGCCCAGCGAGATGATGGCGCTGTTCAGCATCGACCTGCCGATGGGCGTCTGGGTCAGCACCGCCTTGTAGTTGGCCGCCGCCCCCGCCCCGTCGAAGGACGTCGCCACGATGGCGACGAGCACACACGCGAACGGCAAGGCAACGCCCGTCGCTGCGATCTGGCAGATGATTCTCGTGGTGAGACTCGGCCGATTGAACATCTACTCCTCCCCGAAGCGGTAGGCGCGGATCTGAACCATGGAGAGCAGCAGGGCAAGGATGACCAGCACGATGGACAGCGCGGCTGAGTACCCGGCGTGGAACTGATCGATGACCTGCTCGTAGATATAGGTGGTGACGAACTCCGTGCCGCGTCCCGGCCCGCCGCCGGTCGTCAGGTAGACCAGGTCAAACGTCTTGAGAGCACCGATGCACCCGGTCAGAGCGAGCGTGGCGTGGGTGCCACGGAGCTGGGGAACCAGTACCAGGCGGAACGTCTGCCACCCGCTCGCGCCGTCGAGGGCTGCCGCTTCGAACAGGTTCTGGTCGAGCTGAGAGATCGCCGCCTGGTAGAGCAGGAAGCTCAGGCCGGTCCATTGCCAGATGTTCACCGCCGCGAGGGCGTAGAGGGCCAGCTGCGGATCGGCGAGCCAGGCGGTGTCGGATGCCGGCAAGCCGATGCTGCTGAGCAGCGCGTTGAGCGAACCCTGCGGACTCAGGATGCTGCGGAAGGCGGTTGCGACAACAGCGGGCGCGAGGACCACCGGAACGAAAAGCACGATCTTGTACAGCGGTCGCGCGAAAACGGCATTGCCGCTCAGGAGCACCGCCATGAAAAGCCCCAGCGCCATCTGAATCAGGATCGTCAGAACGGCGAACACCACGAAGTGGGCGATCGTCTGCCAGAACGCCGGGTCGGTGGCGATCCGTGCGTAGTTGCTGAGACCCGCCGGTTCGGACACCGGGTCGATGCCGTTCCAGTCGCGGGTGCTGATCCAGCCGGTGTAGCCGATGCCGACGTAGACGATGCCGACGACCAGGATCAGCACGGGCAGGATGTACAGCCACGGCACGTACCTGGCCTGGCCCGAGGCGGCGGGGGCGCGGCCGGCGGCAGGGCGCTTTGTCGCGGGAGCGGCATCCAGCACGGGGGCGGGATTCCGGTTCATCGACGCCACTCCCTTACTTCGCCGAGTCGACGGCGTCGTGCACGGATTGGGCGCCGGCCTCGGGGGAGCTCTGTCCCGAGGCCACGGAGGACAGCGCCAAGCCCAGGGCGGTCTGCACATCCGCGGTCGGGATCTGGCGCGGACCGATGAGATTGGCCAGCTGCTTCGCCTGCTCCTTGAGTGCCGCCTTGCCGGCCTTGTTCACCACGTCGCTGTCATCCACGGGCACGGACTTGAGGGCCGGCTGGCCCGCGAGCGTCGAACCCATCATCTTCTGCGCCGTTTTGCTCGCGGTGAGCCACTTGACGAACGTGAACGCAGCGGCTCGATGCGCAGATTTCGCGGAGATGGACCAGCCGACATCCGGGCCGCCGAAAAGCCGGCCGTTCTCCTTGGCGTCGCCGACCACGTCCGGGAAGGGAGCGGGCAGGAACACCTGCGACTTCATCTGGTCACCGTATGTGCCTGCCAGGATCGCCAGCTGCTTCTTGCTCATGTTGCCGTCCTGGAAGGTGCCGAGGAGAACGAATGCGGCCTGCCCCTTGAAGAAAGCGTCGTTGGCGTCGGGGGACTGAGTCTGGCCGAGTGCACCGGGTTGCATGATCCCGTTGGAGAAGAGGCTCTTCCAGATCTCGAAGGCCCGGACAAAGGCCGGGGAGTCGAAGGTGGCCGAGCCCTTGCCCTGGACGGCGTCGTAGAAGGCGCCGGGGGCGATCTGGTTGATGATCGACTGGAACATGTCGATGTTCACCCAGTCGTCCTTGGCGCCCTGCATGAAGCAGGTTTTGCCGATGGCTTCGAGCTTCTTGCAGGCCGTGAGCCAGCCGTCGAGGGTGGCGGGAGGTCCGGGGATGCCGACCCGCTCCAGCAGCCCCTTGCTGTACCAGAGGGTCCCGGCGCCTGTGATCATCCACGGAAGCGCGACCTGCTTACCCTTGGCCGTGAGCTGGCCTGTTTCTGCGAGCTTGTGCCGCCAGTCGGAGCCGATGCTCTTCGACGCGAGCGGGGCGAGGTCCACGGTCAGGGGGGCGAAGTTGGTGGTGATCGCGCCGGCCTGTACGCCGAAGACGTCGGGCCCCGAACTCGTGGTGGCGGCGAGACGGACGGCGTTGACGTAGTTGCTGTATTGGATGTAGCGGTGCTGGACGGTGATGTGCGGATGTTCCTTCTCGAACACGCTGATCCACTGCTTGCTCGAGGCGGTGTTCGGATTCCAGGACCACCAGGTGATGGTCTGCTCGACGTCGCCTGCGACCTGGTGGCTGGGTCCGCCGGACGTGCATGCGCTCAGCCCGAGAGCGGTCAGCGCGGCCAGGGCGGCGGCCGTGCGTGTGCGCCACCGTGTGCGTGATCGAAACATCATTGTTTCTTCCTTCGTTGATGAAGGCTCACCGCCGTGAATCGATTCATGAATCGATTCACGGAGTGTGGCATACTGCCTTCATGGAGCGCAACGGGTTGGCCGACGCAGATTCCCGGGGTGGTGGAAGACCCCTCCGGGTCAAGGACGTGGCCGCCAGGGCAGGGGTGTCGGTCGGCACCGTTTCCAATGTCCTCAACGGCCGCAAGACCGTCGCCCCCGACTATGTCGATCGAGTGATGCAGGCCGTCAAGGAGCTTGGTTTCCTGCCGAACGACGCCGCGCGGACGCTGCGTGCGGGGTCGAGCCGTGTCATCGGTTTCGTGATCGCCGAACAGGACAACCCCGTCTATACCGACGTGGTGCGCGGGGCGGAGGAGGAGGCTGAGCACAGCGGAGGCATCGTTCTGATCGGGCACAGCCGCAGAAAACACGACCGAGAAGCCTTCTACCTCGGTGCATTCGCGGCACAGCGCGCCCGCGGCGTGGTCATCCAGCCCTACGGTGACGTCGCGGCCGAACTGGGGCGACTGCGCTCCCAGGGCACACCCACGGTCGTGCTCGACGCCGGCCGGTCCGGCTGGGGCGGCTCATCCATCTCCATGGACGGCGAGGAGGGTGGGCGGCTGGCCGCCCGGCACCTGGTCGAGGTCGGCCGGCGACGGCTCGCTTTCGTCGGCGGCCCGTTGGATTTCCTCGCGGTGGAGCAGCGCGTTCGTGGTGCGCGAGCCGGCGCGGAGGGCGTCGTGCCCATCGAGGCCTTCGAGATCCCGGATATGACGATCGAGGAGGGGCACGGAGTCGGCAGCCAGATAGCCCTGCGCCCCGCTGGCGAACGGCCAGATGGCATCTTCGCCGGCAACGATCTCGTCGCCCTCGGCCTCCTCAACGCCTTCACGCAGGCCGGGATCAGGGTCCCCGACGACATCTCGATCGTTGGATACGACGACATCGGGCTCGCGGCCACCGCGTGGGTGCCGCTCACGTCGATCCGCCAGCCGCGGGAGGAGACCGGAGCGGCCGCTGTCCGGATCATCGACGAAGAGCGACGCGAGGACCTTCCCGCACGGCACTTGCAGCTCCGGCCCGAGCTGGTGATCCGCGCGTCGTCCTGGCCGGGGAGATCAGCAGCGAACAGCTGATGCGGCACGGGTGGTGGGCCATTGTTATCGCCAACACGATCGGTGCGCGACCAGGCCCACGCCCTGGTTCGAACAGGGTCGCGTCGTGCTCTTCCTCGAGCGCGCCTGCGCCTGCCGAATATCTCGTCCGTGCAGGTCACGCGGCATGTCTGTATTCATGGAGGATGCTGCCAAGGCGGTCGTGGCGTCGTACGCCGAGGCTGTTTAGCTTGTCAGGATCGGCGATTGGTGAGGGCAGTGGGTGTAGCGGTCGGGCGTTCGCGATGCCCTGGTGCGGTCGGTGGGAGTTGTAGAACTCCTCGAACTCTGCGGGTGCCGATAAATCATCCGTGCAGTTCATGCCGCGTGCTGGTATTCGTGGAGGGTTCCGCCGAGTCGGTCTCGTCTGTGGATTTCCAGATGAACGAGTTGGGCTTGTTGGGTGATGGGCGCGGGTAGCGGGCGGCACGGGGCCGCCTGTTCCAGGGTCCTGTGGGGGCGGTGCTCGTTGTAGAAGGATTCGTTCTCGCGCAGGGCTGCACGATCCACTCCGCGGTGGGGTGTGCCGTGGCGCCGAGGATCCTGGAAGCTTCCCCTTGCGATTGGACACCTGGAGAACAGGTACGCGGGCGGCTCCGCGCGTGCTGGAGGGAAGGCCGGACCCTGACGGCCGGAGCCCGGACAGTGGGCGTGGGCCCGGCCTCACTCCAGAAAGTGGGTCAGGCCGACCGGGCGGCAAGCTTTTCGATGAATTCTTCCCGATTGACGACGGCACGCCTGTGCACACCGCGCAGGACTGCGCCGTGGCTGTCGCGGCCTTCCACGGAGAAGGTGAGCTTCTTTCCGTCGATACCGGTCAGCGTGGCGGTAATGGTGATGGTGTCGCCAGTGAGCGTGGGGGCGAGATGCGTCGAGTCGTGGGCCAGCCCCACGGTCATCGCCGAGGCAAAGACCACGCTCTCGATCACCTTCATTGCGGTGATCTCGCTCAGCCACAAGAGGACCGGAGTGGACAGCACATCGAGGTCGTTACCCCAGTTCTTCGCGGAGTCTTCGGCGGTGACGGTGTGCGTCAGCGTGGCCGATGTGCCGACCAGTGCGGAGAATTCGGCTCCCAGAATGGGGGTGGACATCATACTCCTTCGTTGTCGGTGGGACGTGGCGTCAGGCCGTGGCTGAGATAGCAAGTCTGCGCATCTGGTTGAAGACGTTCTTACGCTGCATCTCCGTGGTTCCACCGGCGATTACGGTGCCCAGGGCATCCTTGAGGGCCCGAGCATGCGGACCCTCCATGTAGCCGAGGTGTCCGTAAACGCGCAGCGCGGTCTCGGTGCCGAGCTTCAGCGTCTCGCCGGCGTGGTACTTGGCGACGGAGCACATCAAAGATGCCTGCGGTGAGTTCTGCATGAGCGCGTCCAGCGCGCCGTAGGAGACCCATCGCGTCGCTTCAATGGCGAACTTCGCGTCCGTGATGCGCCCCTGGACGTACTGGTGGTCAGCGATCGGCACCTTGAAGGCATGCCTGCGGGACGTGTAATCGAGCACCTCGTCGAGCAGCGGGTCGAGGTAGGCGGCGGCCAGTACTCCATACAGCAGACGGTCCAAGGAGATGGTGTTGTAGATGGCCTCGATGCCGCCCCCGATAGCGCCGACTATGTTCTTCGCCTCCACCACGACACTGTCCAGCGCGATGGGGCCGGTGGGGCTCGTGCGGTTGCCCATCATGTGCTCGACCGGCCCCTGCTGAACGCCCCTGTCCTTCAGATCAACCATGAACAGGGTGATGTCGTGCTCCCCGTGCTCGGGAACGCGGCCGAGGATCAGCGCAACATCCGCGACGGGGCCGTTCGTGATGTGATCCTTGTGGCCCGTCAGCAGGTAGCGGCCTTCCACTCGGGTGGCCGAGGTCGCGATACGGGTGACGTCCGACCCACCGGTGGTCTCGGTCAGGGCAGTCGCGCCGACATCTCCGCCGAGCAGTCGCGGAAGCCAGTGGCCCTTCTGCTCCTCATTACCGTAGATCAGCAACGAGCGGATCAGCCCAGCCTGGGCCACCATGGAGAGGCAGAAACCAATGTCACGCCCAGCTGAAGCGATACCTTCGAACGCAGCGACGAAGTCCCACCAAGTGCCGCCGTTTCCGCCCCACTCGACAGGAACTGCCAGTCGCCACATCCCGGCGTCGCTCAACTCCTGCCAGGAATCGCGGTCCAGGCGACCTTCCTTGGAGCACTCCTCGGCACGCTTGGCCACTGTTGCGGCAGCCAGATCCCGGAAGTGGGCACGCAGATTGGTGTCAGAAAAGTGATGAATCATTGTGTTGTGTCCTTGTTGAGACGGAGGACGTGCGGGGAGAGTAGGTCCGGCCTGCCGACCCGGATGCAGCGGTAGCGGTCAGCAACCCGAGCACAGCAGTTGACTCGCGTCGGCTACGGGTGCAGCGGGCGACAGACGGGTCAGGGCGCGGTCAAGCCGCACGGCGAGCTCGTCCAGCTCGGTGTCAGTCGAGACCAGAGGAGGCGCCACCATGACCGACTCAAGGGCGGGCGATACCCCTGACGGGTACAACAGCAAGCCCTCGCGACGGGCAGCCTCGACAAGGTCCAGGGACGTTCCCGGAAACCGCGAAGCATCGCTATGAACACCAAGGGCCATCTGCATCCCCACACCCCGGACGTCGCTGATCACCCGGTGTCGCTGTCGCAGGCCCTGCAGAAGCTCGTGCAGATGCTCACCAGCCTCGGCGGCGTGTGCCGGGACATCATGGGCTTTCAGATATTCCACGACGGCCAGACCAGCGGCTGCGGACAGTGGCGTACCCGCCATGGTGTGCCCGAACAACAAAGTACCGAGCGGCTGCCCGGCGGCGTCGGCGACTTTGTCGGATGCCAAAAGCGCTGCGATCGGTGCGAATCCTGCGGAAATTCCCTTGCCCAGAACCATGACGTCAGGGGTGATGCCGGCGTGCTCACACCCAAACCACCGACCGGTTCGCCCCAGGCCGGACATGACTTCGTCGGCGATGAGAAGGAACTGGTGCTGGTCGGCCAGTTCCCGCAGTCGGCGCAGGGTCTCCGGGGCAGTGGGGACTGCTCCGGAAGAGGCTCCGCCGACTGGTTCGATCATCACGGCGCTCAGGTTGGCCGGACCGATGCGCTCGATCGCTGCCTCCCAGTCGTGGACGCCGGCGCGCAGTGAGCCGTGCTTCGGCCGCACCCGCGAGACCGTGGCCTGATTGGCGAGCAGTGGCGTGAGGTTCTGTCGCCGTAGCGGATGCCCGGAGGCTCCCAGGGCGCCAGCGGTCATGCCGTGGTAGCTGGGCTCCTCCGTGAGGACCGTGCACTTGAACGGACGATATGCGCGGGCGTGTATAAGCGTTGCGAGGCGCAGCGCCATCTCGATGGCTTCCGAACCCGAGTTGCAGTATTCAACGTGTTTGAGATCACCCGGTGCGAGTTCCACCAACAGCTCCGTAAGCCGCATCAGCGGCTGGGAGCGGAACTGCGTCCGGTACGCGTAGCATGCCCGATCGATCTGCTCATGCATGCGGGAGGTGACTTCCGGCACGGAGTGCCCGAGATTGACGTTGATTGCGCCGGAGCAGCCGTCGAGATACTCGAGTCCTTCCTGGTCGTAGACGTACACACCTGTGGCATGACTGACAACGGGCAGCATGAATCGGATTCCTCACGTTCATTCCAGCCGACACGGGGAGAAGGCCCAAGTTGAAGTGGCTGTTTGTCCAGGGGAAGTGAAGGCAGTAGCAGACGCGCCAGAAGAGATAGTGACCGCAGTGGGCGGCTATGGCGGTCAGTACCAGGTCAGCACTGTGGCTGCTGCAGTCATGCCCCCGCCCACGGCCGCGAGGAGCACTCGCTCGCCACGTCGAAGGGGCCGACGGGCGTGATCGCGTGCGAGGGTCAGGGGAATAGAGGCTGCGGCCGTGTTGCCGAGCGTTGGCGCGGATACCGCCAGCCGGTCTTGCTCGACGCCCATCGCCTCGGCGAGGCTGTGCACCAGACGTGTGTTTCCTTGATGGAACACGACCCGGTCGATAACCTCGATGCTCATACCAGCCTGTTCCAGAGCTTGTTGAGCCGCCTTGGGGACGAATTGCAGCCCCCAGTCGCGGACCGCTCGCCCCTCCATACGGAAGAAGTGCTCGCCTGCCTGTAAGCGTTCAGCGGTGAGCGGTCGCCGGGTTCCCCCGGCCTCCACCCGCACGAGGGACGCAGCCTCGCCATCGGCGATCAGCGAAGCGCCCTGGATGCCATAACCCTCGGGAACCCTGCCGAGCAGAACGGCACCTGCCCCATCACCGAAAAGGCTCACGGTGCGCCGGTCGGCGCGGTCCATGATGGACGAATACTTATCGGCGCCTATCACCAGGGCGTAGTCAGCGCCAACGCGCGTGGCCATCAGCGCCTCCGCGACGGTCAACCCGTACAAGAAACCGGAGCACACCGCGTTTACGTCGAATGAAGGCACCTGCTTCAGTCCAAGCCGACGCTGCACAAAACTCGCCGTCGCCGGTTGCGGCTGATCCGGGGTGGCCGTCGCCAGCACGAGAGCCCCCACCGACTCGGCCACCCCAGGGTTCGTCAGTAGCGGCAGAGCCGCACGCGTGGCCAACTCCGAAGTGGAAACATCTTCCTCAGCATAGCGCCGTTCGACTATCCCCGTCCGCGATTCGATCCACCCCTCTTCGATAACCGCCCATTGCCCGATCTGTTCGTTATTCACGACGAGAGGCGGGACATATCCGCCAATAGAAACGATCCCAATGGGCACAGATTCCTCCTCATACGTTTGCCAAGTGAGCACCCGGTGCACCCATGAAAGCCGCCCAGCCCCCTAAGCCCTCTGCGAAGGTCTTCGCCAGGTTCTCCGTGGCGGCGTCCAGAGCGGCATCGGTCCGTGCAGACAGAGGGAACAGTTGCCACGGACGGGTGCTGCCACTGGTCGGCGCCTTCGGCAGCTCCTCGACAATGGCGAAGGCGTTGGTGTCGCTCCATCAGCGCGCGCTGGCCGCTGATCGAGGGTGCCGTGAAACCGGCCCGGTCGGCAGCGTCGTTGTTGACGGCCGAGCCCTGAGTAGATCCCGCCCTCGGCCGACCAGTAGCCCGACACCACGGGCGGCTCCACCTCGACTCCGCCCGCGACCGCGGTCTCGCATTCGCCGTTCATCAGCGACCGGCACGCCATGTGGACCGCGACGAGCGACGACGAACAGGCGGTCGCCACGTTGACGCTGGGACCGGTCAGTCCCAGCTTGTAGGAAACGGTCGGCGCGACGTAGTCGTTCGTGTTACCGATCGAGACCGTCATCTGCCCCAAGGCCTGTACGCGCTCCTGGTGGTGGCTGACGTTCTGCGGCTCGTAGGCGTTCGGAGCGCTGCCGGCGAAGACACCTACCCGTCCAGGAACGGAGAACGGATCGTAGCCGGCGTCCTCCAGCGCGGTGTGCACGGACTCCGGGAACAGCCGGTGCTGAGGATCCCGGACCTCCGCCTCCCGGGGGTGCTCATTTCTCTCCTGGTTCGACGTAGATGTGGGCACGGCAAAGTACCTCCCTCGGCGGGGCGCCTTCAGTCGGTTAACGGCAAAAACAAGGTGCTGGTGCGGATGCTCAGATGTGGTGGGAGCAGATTATCCGGCAGGGCCGGCTGACCGTCGCCGCCTTTATGGAAGGGGTGACCGAATCACCCCCCTTGGGTCCAAAGACTATCGGCCGTAGGTAGGCCGCGCCTCGTCCGGTGCGGCCAAATCCGCAACATCGACTTGTTCGGCCCAGCCAGCGGCAATCGGCCTTCGGCCGCAGAATTGTGCGCCCGGTCGACTCTCCTGAGGCGTACACAAAATCGACTGGAACACTCGGCGAACGGTGTCCACAGACAGCGGGACACGGTTCTTCGGCACTTTTCGTGAAGTAAGTCAACTGGCTAGCGGATACGGCGCTCGAGGAGGCCGAATCCGGCGCGTCCATAGTGCCGACGCTCGAGTATCCTAAAATTCACGTGAAATCTGCTAGGTGATCATGTTACCCCGGCGCCGCCACGGACTTGGGAGATGGCTTGAGCGGCACGACAGAGTTCATGGAGAAGTGGCCGGTGTTCGGCCGGTACGAGCAGGCGGCAGCCTGGGGGCTGGCCCAGTAGCCGTGTTCGTGGCCGATCGAGCGCTTCCAGCCGCAAACGCTATGCAGTCGACGGGTGTTGTAGAAGTCGGTGGTCCAGGTCGCGATCCGGATCCGGGCCTTGGCGCGGGTGGAAGGTGTGCTGGTGGACGTGCTTCGCCTTCAGTACGCTGCTCGAACGCCTCGCCGACGACGGTGCTGCCCCTATGGATGTCAAGCGGCGTCTCGGGCTGGTTCCGTGCGGTGTGCCGGGGTGGTTTTGGGCACCACGGGGCGGCCGTCTGCCCGGCCTGGTCAGCCTCCGCCGTCTGCGTACCTTCCGCGCGTCCAGGCCGAACTCGGACGTGATCTTCGCGATGGTGTTCACCGAGGCCCGTCAGCCGTGCCTCACCAGCCTCATCCAGATCTTCGGCGAGACGAAGGCGCCGCTGGAGGCGTCGAACTCCTCTTTCACCGCTTCGGTCGGATGCGAACCGTACTGGTTCGTCGGATGGTTCCAGAGCCCTTGGCCTGTCGTGCCCGAGCCGGTGTCCCGCGCCGGGATTCGCGGTCTCCATGTCTCAGCCGCCGCCTCATCGTGGTTGGTCACCGTGCCGCCTCGTCATCCGGGCGGAGGCACGCACAAACGCTTGCGCTAAAGGTGACGGCAACGCTGCTCTGCTCCTCTCACAGTTGCCGCAGATACTGTTCAGGTGCCTGCGTCAAGCTGGGGCCACAGCCCGGAGGACCCCGTCAACGAGCGCTGGCAGTGATCGCGGGGGTCGTCAACGCTGGGGCGTGCTGCGGCTCACGGTCGTGGCCTGAACGGCCTCTTCCTTGGCACGTGTGTGTCGTGATGCCCCATGTCGCTGTGCCACTGACGATTCTCGATTACGCCTGGGTCGCGGTCTTCTGCTTGAGGCGTTCGTAGGGGGTGTGGCCGCCGAGGCCGCCGTGGGGGCGATGGTAGTTGTGGTAGTCCTCCCACTCGCGCAGCTTGTCGTTGAAGACCTCGGCGTCGTCGATGACGACGCCGTCGAGCAGGCGGTAGAACTCCTCGGCGTCGATGCGATGGGATCGTTCGACCTTGCCGTTCAGCCGCGGAGTTCGGGGTTTGATGTAGGTGTGGGCGATGCCCTTGTCGAGAACGTGCCAGTGGAAGGCGGACTGGAACTCGGCACCGTTGTCGGTCTGGATGACCTCGACCTGGAATGGCAGGCGCTGGAGGACGTAGTCGAGGAACTGGATGGCGGTCTTCTGGTTCAGCTGCAGTCGTCGATGGCGGTGAACTGGTAGTACTTGTTGCGTCCGCCACGCCTTCCCTGGGCTGTGTTGGCGAGCGGTTCGATGAACTTGACGTCGATCTGGACGCGGTGACCGGGCAACTGCTTCTCGTACCGCTTCCACCACTTGTCGTGGCGCTTGTAGCGCTGGGAGGCCGGAAGGCGGCCCATGTCCAGGCGGTGCAGGATCCGCCACACACCCGACTGGCTGATGGTGATGTCGTGGTACCGCTTGAGGTACATCGCGATCTTCTCCGGGCCGAAGTGGTAGTTCTGCCGCAGATAGATGATCTTCCCGACCACCTCGACGTGCGTCGCGTTCGGCGATGTCTTCGGGGCCTTGGAGCGGGTGCGCAGGCCCTCGACGCCCTCGGCCTGGTAGCGCCGGTACCAGGTGTAGTACGCCTGCCGGCTGAACCCGAAATAGCGGCAGGACATCGCGACGTTCCCGGTGACCTCTTCGACATGGCGTATCACCGCCAGCCGCCGCTTGGCCCCACGGTCAAGCGGCGGGGTGGTGAGAGTGGACTTCGGCATGTGGATCTCCGTAGTGATCGGAGACCCAGGTGTCAATGATGATCGTCAGTATTAGAGCCCGTGATGTTCCGGGCATGGCGAACACGAGCATCTGGCTGAAAGTACCGTGAGGTGCAAGCGATACGGGCGGGTGTACGATCAATCCCGCCGCTGGCAGGGACGGCGCCCTGCTGCCGGCTTCACCGGATGGCAGCGCAAGCCCGGGTGCCGATACCGCGGGCCTGACATCTGAGACCTCAAGACCGAGTCGACACCTGTGTCGACTTCCGTGACACAGAGCCGGGGCTGGGGCGAGGGGGATCTTCAGCACAACCTCCATCGACATCCTTACCAAACCGAACAGCCATGGCCTCCGGCATGTCTCCGGCAGCCGACCACCGGGCCTGCTGCCGTGCCGCCGAGGCGGGCCGCCGCGCCGGTGGCCGCCACGGTCGGCCGCGGAAGTTCGAATCAACTGTACTGACAACAGTCGGTGTCGGCCTGCACCGGACCGTGCTAGAGAGACTCCACCTCGGCCTCCGCCAAGAAAAGCGCACCGTTTCTTCGAGGCGAACTCCCTCCGGGTGGCCATGGCTGAGGAGCTATCACCAGCACATCTCACACATGTCTAGGGGAAGAAGATGAGTCCCGCCGAAAACCAGGCCCCGTCGGTATCACCACTGGCCTTCAGGCCTGCTGGGATACTCCTGCACGAAGACGACGCTCAGCCGACTGCGGCCGAGCCCAACACTCCCAGGGCCGGTGTCCGTGAGGGGAACGCCTGTCGGTCGGACGGAAAGCTGAGCGCTGCCGTCGATCTGCTGGAAGCCCGGATCGACAGAGTGGCGGCCACCATGGTCCGCGCCTACCGGACGGAGATCGCCGCCTACGGCGAGATCACCGATGAATCACTGCTGCAAGACATACTTCACGTCTGCTCGGACACGGTCCGCTGCTGCCTTGAGGCCATGCGGCGCGGGCAGCTGCGCGACGAGGAACTGATGTCACTGACGGAAGGAGCCAGGCGTCGTGCCACACAGGGCATCAATCGCGAAGCGGTGCTACGCGCGTATCGCGTCGGGGCACGGGTGCTGTGTGAGGAGATAGTGAGCACGCTCGCGGCCGACAGCGCCGTCGGCGAGCGGGACATCGGAGCGACGGCGGCATGGGTCCTGGAGTTCGCCGACCTGGTCTGCGTGGCGGCCGCCGCAGCCTACTCGGACCAGGTCGCGCGCATGGCCCGCGCCCCGGAGCGGTACCACCGTTCCCAGCTGCTCGACGCCGTACTCGCGGGCACCTGGACCGAGCGCCACCGGCAGACCGACACGTTCGCCGTCCCCCACTGTGTCGCCGTGGCGCAGATCCAGGCGACGGCGACCTTCGCCGACCTGGAGGGCATCGGGCGGGCCATGGTGAGCAAAGCGGGCGCGTCGTCTTGGACCGTACGGCATCGGACCGTCGTGGCGACGCTCGAAATACCCAACGGGACGAGCAGAGACCACCTCATCCGCCGGCTGAGGCCGCTGGTCGCCGGTCAGGTGGTGGGCTTCGGGCTGGGATACATGGCGGAAGGCGCCGCTCAGACGCGGCACAGTTACGCTGAAGCACTCGACGCGCTGCGCATCGGTATGGACACCGCGCCGCAACGCGGCGCACAACCCGTGTACGACTACAATGCGCTGGCCCCGCTGATCGCCATGCTCGCCGAGCCGGACCGGGCACGGAGATTCGTCAGCGCCGCCCTGGAGCCGCTCTCGCCGATGATGGACCGTGACTGGGTACTGCCCACCATCGATGCGTACCTGTCGCGCTGGGGCCGGTTGAAAGAGGTCGCCTCCGCGCTGGGGGTGCATCAGAACACCGTGAAGTACCGGGTGGGCGAATTACGGCCGTTCGTCGATCTGACCGCTGGCGGCGACCGGGCTGCGATGCTCCTGCTTGCGGTGCGTGTGCACGAGCACCTTGCCACCGTGCACGCCGAGCCCTCCTGCGGCGGGAGCGGGACGTCACCACTTCGCAACCACGATCGATTAGTTTGAGCCCGGAGCGGAATCCCGGTAGCGGAGGAGAGCAGGCACCCAGAACACGCGAGTGCGCCTCTCCCGCTCGGTAAACGGGGCATGACCGCCCGGCGCATGAGGGAAAACATCCTAAGCGAGCACAGATACCATCCCGACTGACGACCTTTCTTAATAATAAGGTAAAAATTCACTCACGACGAGGGAAATCGCACCCCGTCCGCATTCCGCTCGGTCGCCCCCGACCGGCGGCTTCCCGTACGGCCGCACCCCCCCCGAGAAGTACCGCGCGCCAACGACGACCTGACTGGCGAATAGAGCCAAGTTACCGTGGGATACTTTGGCTCGCTGTGACGAGGTGCGATCGTCACACCTGCCGATACCGTTACGGCTGCGGATATCGAATTAGGCAAACCCGTTCCAGCCGGCGGCACCCGACCGGCGTCGACCCAGCCCCCGACTCCCCGGTCGCGCCGCCGAACCATTCGAAATCTCGAGAATCCGCACAGCAATCGCCGACCCCCGTTGCCCCTTCGACGTGGCGCCATCACCTTGCTCTTTCCGCGATGACGTCGATACTCGGCGTCGGACCCGACAGGCATCTGGAGAGAAATATTAAATTCTCAAAGATTCGCGCTCATGGGACTCGGCTGTTGACTTTCCGGCACCCGCGGCTGCCCGATCCTGTTGCCCATTGTGGTTATGCGGTGAGGGTGTGCTTGAGTCGGGTGAGGTGGCTGGTGCGGGTGCGGTCCAGGGGGCGGTCGTTCCACCAGGCGTTTAAGCGGATCAGGTTGAGTGCGACGGCGGAGTAGATGTGTTCGAGATGGGTCTTCGCCAGGCCTCGGTAGCGAGCGCGGCGTGTGTCGGTGACGGCGGTGGCTTGCCGGATGGTGCCCTCGATGCCGGAGCGTAGGGCGTAGTCGGTGTTCCAGTCCTTGGTCTTCTGCCGGGTTCGGGTGTGCCGGAGTGCCTCGGTCATCTGTCTGGGGTGGAGGGAGAGTTGGCGGCGGTTCTTCTTCGCGGTGGTGCACTGGGGTTTGAAGGGGCAGGGGATGCAGTCGAGGGCGGCGAAGCTGACCACGGTCTTGGGGATACCTTCGCTCACGACGGGGTTCCAGGTGGCGCTGGTATGCCCGGCGGGGCAGGTGGCCTTCTCGGTTTCCCAGTCGATGGTGAAGTCGGTGGCGGCGAAGCCCGTCTGGGCTTTGGCCTGCGGGGAGGTGTCGAGCAGGACCGGTGTGATCAGTGCGATGCCGTAGGTCTTCACTGAGCCGTGGATGAGTTCGGCGGTGGCGTAGCCGGAGTCGAGATGGTGCTCATCGGGCAGCAGCCCGCGTTGCTGGAGACGGTGGTGGACTGCGGGGAGAGTCTTGCTGTCCGGCACTGTGGAGCTGGTGGTGGCGATGTTCGTGATCAGGTTCGGGCGTGTGCGTGCTGCTTCGGGGGCGGAGGTGCAGGTTTCGCTGATGTGGAGTTTGTAGCCGTTCCAGAAGATGTCGCGTTTGGCGGACCAGCGGGCGTCGGTGTCATAAGGCGAGGACAGCCGTAGGTGGGCGGGCGGGCGGCCGTCACCGCCCTCGTCGGTCTTCTCCCGCCGCTTGACGACCTCGCGGCCGCCTCGTGTGGTGGTGCGGGTGTAGTTCTGCAGCAGTACACACCGCAGGACCTGCACCGCGGGGAGCTCGCGCAGCCAGACCGGGGAGCCGGAGTGGTAGACCGCGCCCAGCAGGGCGAAGCCGTCCCGGGCGAAGTCCACGGCCAGTTTCTGCTGCTTGGTCCGGGAGGTGGGCAGGCGCCAGCTGTCCACCCGTGGTCCGTACCGCTTGCTCCATGAGGTCACGTCCACTGTCTGTGCGACCCAGTCCGCATCCGCGCAGGTCAGCGCTTCCAGTGCGGCGCGAACCGCTTCCCCGGCCAGCTCCAGCCGGTTCAGGTCGCGCACCGCCGCGGTCACGTGGGTGGAGTCTGTGCGCTGCTTGCCTCCTGCGGCCAGCAGGCCTTGTTCGACCAGCCTGGCCACCAAGAAGTCCAGCACCTTCTCTTCCAGGCCATGGGCGGCGACCCGGGTACGGAACTGGGACAGGACACTGAAATCGAAGCCGGGATCCTCCAGGCCCAGTCCGAGCGCGTAGGACCACGAGAGTTTGTCCCGCACCGCCTCGGCGGCCTGCCGGTCGGTCAGGTTCTCGGCCATCTGCAGCACCGTGACCAGTGCCAAGCGGCCAGGTGACCAGCCACGCGGCCCCGTCACCGCGAACGCTTCCGCGAACTCGGCATCCGCGAACAACTCACCGAGCCGATCACGCTCCACAACCGGCAGCGGCACCTGACGTCCCCGGTACTTTGCCCGTACCGCCCGAGCCACCTCCGGCGCCGGCTCCGGCCACGACTGCGGCTCCATCGACACGGAACCCCTCCCGCTCCGTGACCGGGAACGAGAAGGACCGGCCACCAGACCAGCCTGCCGCAACGATCAACACCCCGACCAGCACAAACAGTAAATGGGCAACAGGATCCTGCGCTTGCCGGAAATCTCATCCGTCCTGGTGGGGGCGGGTGCATCGGGTTTCCCTAAATCTGGCCGCGGTCGCTAGAGCTGGCGCTCTCGCGCAGCTGCTGTCAGCGCGTCATGATGATCGATCGTGTTGCTGCGACTGGCTTACCTGGGTGTGTCGAACGCGTACGCGATGCTTCGCCTGCTGCCGATGACCGACCGGGACAAGGACGCGGAGGTCCTCGCTCTGCGCCACCAGATCACCGTGCTGGAGCGCCAACTCGACAAGGACAAGATCCGGTTCACGCCCAGCGATCGGGCGTATCTGGGAGCGCTGCTGCACCGGCTGCCCCTGCACGTCCTGCGAAGATTACGGCTGCTCGTACGCCCCGACACGGTGCTGCGTTGGCGGCAGACTGATCACGGATCTTCGGTTCTCCTCGACGTTCACCCCGGGGTCTTCACCAGCGCAGGGCCCCGGCGGCATCATGATCTGTCGTGCTGCTGCGTCTGGCCTACCTCGCCGCAACCAACGCCCTGGCGTTCCTACGGCTCCTGCCGATGAGCGACAGAGAGAAGGACGTCGAGATCCTCGTACTCCGGCACCAACTGCGGGTCCCGCAACGCCGGGTCGGTAAGCCGACCGGGCGTTTCCCCTTGATCGTGGACACCCTGATCATTGGATCGTGATGATCCATAGGACAGGAGTGCTCGTTGGGGACGTCGAAGTACTCGCCTGAGTTCCGGGCCGATGCCGTCGCGCTGTACCACGCGAGCCCTGGTGGGACGTACGCGTCGGTGGCCAAGGACCTGGGCGTCAACCACGAGACGCTCCGCACGTGGGTGCGGGATGCCGAGCAGGCAGCCCGGCCCGGGGCGGTGGAGGCCACCGCGATGGAGAAGGAGAACCGGCAGCTGCGGGCGCGGGTGAAGGAACTCGAGCTCGAGCGGGAGATCCTGCGGAGGGCCGCGAAGTATTTTGCGGCGGAGACCAGCTGGTGAGCAGCCGCTTCCAGTTCGTCGAGGATCACCGTGGCGCCTTCGGCGTCAAGCGGCTGTGCCGGATACTCGCGCTCTCGCGTTCCGGCTTCTACCGATGGCTGGCCGGCGCGGACGTGCGGGCCAGCCGGGCCCGGGCGGACGCCGAGCTCGCCGAACGCATCGCCCAGATCCATCAGGAATCGGACGGTACCTACGGGGTCCCGCGCGTCACCGCCGAGCTGAGGGACTCCGGTCGGCGGGTCAATCACAAGCGCGTCGAGCGCGTCATGCGCAAGTTCCACATCGTCGGGCTGCACCTGCGCAAGAAGGTCCCCCTATTCCCGAGCCGTCAGCGACACCGGTGCCGGACCTGCTCCAGCGGGATTTCACCGCCCAGGAGCCGAACACCAAGTACGTGGGCGACATAACCTGTCTCCCCGTCGGCAACGGCCAATTCCTTTATCTGGCAACCGTGTTGGATTTGTGCTCGAAACGCCCGGCAGGTTGGTCGATCGCCGACCACATGCGCGCCGAGCTGATAACCGACGCGCTCAAGGCCGCCGCGAGAGCCCGGGGTGCCGACGGACTGCGCGGGGCAATCTTCCACAGCGACAACGGGGCGCAATATGTGTCGAAGGAGTTCGCCCAGGCCTGCTCGGAGCTGGGCGTGACCAGATCGCGCGGCGCGGTCGGCACAAGCGCGGACAACGCCGCCGCGGAGAGTCTGAATGCGACCATGAAGCGCGAGACGCTGCAGGGGCGGAAGCGGTGGAACGGGGCGCGTGAGGCCCGCCTCGCGGTCTTCCGCTGGGCAACTCGCTACAACACCTGCCGACGGCACTCCCGCCTCGGCCAGATCAGCCCGATCACCTACGAACAGCGATCAACTACGCTGGTCACCGCCGCATGACAACCGGTGTCCACGCTCAAGGGGAAAGC
>NZ_JAERRG010000210.1 GCF_016741935.1 Streptomyces endocoffeicus
ACCACCAGATCACCGTGCTGGAACGCCAACGGCGAGCAAAAAGTCCGGTTCACGCCGAGCGATCGGGCATTCCTGGCGGCGCTGTTGCACCGGCTGCCACCGCACGTCCTGCGACAGTTACGGCTGCTCGTACTCCCCGACACGGTGCTGCGCCTGCACCGCAACCTCGTCGCACGCCGCCATGCCGCCTCCTGCCGGCCCAAACGCCCGGGAAGACCGCGCACCGTGCGCTCGATCCGCATCCTGGTACTGCGGCTGGCGAAGTGATCGAATACGGCAGTCGCCGGATCCGCGTCCTGGGCGCCACCGCGCATCCGAGCGCCTCCTGGGTAGCGCAAGCGGCGAAGAACCTCGTCATGGACCTCGAAGACTTCGGCTGCCGGGCACGGTTCATGATCCGGGACAGGGACGGGAAGTTCCCCGAACTGTTCGATGCCGTCCTCAAGGACGCGGGGATCGACG
>NZ_JAERRG010000211.1 GCF_016741935.1 Streptomyces endocoffeicus
TCGTGCTCAGCGGCATCCAGATGCCACGAATGAACTTCATGGAGCGCTGGATACAGACCTGTCGCCGCGAGCTCCTGGACCGGACATTGATCTGGAACCAGCGACACCTTCTGCACACCCTGCGCGAGTTCGAGCACTTCTACAACGGACACCGACCACACCAGGGCATCGCCAACGCCAGACCGCTGTACTCCTTGCCCCCGCCGATCGACGATCCGGATACAGGGCCACGAGTCGGCCCGGATCCGGGGCAAGTCGATCGGCGGAGCCAGCGTCACCGACGACGCCATGCTCGCCATGGCGCTGCAGCTGCGCGAGCAGGAGATGAGCCTGCGGGACATCGCGGCCAAGCTCGTCATCACCACCGGCAAGAAGAAGGGCGAGCGCCCCTCCCCCGCAACCGTCATGCGCATGCTGCGCGAGCACGACGAGCAGAC
>NZ_JAERRG010000212.1 GCF_016741935.1 Streptomyces endocoffeicus
TGGTCGATCCAGGTGTTGTCGATGGTCGACAGCCATGGCACTGTCGGGGTCTGGGTGGTGATGCCGGTGGTGATGTCGAGTAGTTCGGTGCGGATCTGCTCGACGTGGGGGGTGTGTGAGGCGTAGTCGACGTTGATCTTCCGGACGCGTGCGCCGCGTGTTTCACATGTGGTGAGGATGGTGTCGAGGGCTTGTGGGTCGCCGGCGATGACGGTGGATGTGCCGTTGTGGGCGGCGATCCAGACCTTGTCGGTGGTGGGGATGTCGTCCGGGGGGAGGGATATGGATGCCATGGTGCCGTGGCCGGTGAGCTGGTGGGCGATCAGTTGGCTGCGTTGGGCGACGATTCGGGCGCCGTCGTGCAGGCTGATGGCTCCGGCGAGGCAGGCTGCTGCGATTTCGCCCTGGGAGTGGCCGAGGACGATGTCGGGG
>NZ_JAERRG010000213.1 GCF_016741935.1 Streptomyces endocoffeicus
GCCAGCGACTCAATGGACACCACCGGCTGACCCGCCGCATCCGCCACCTCCAACGCCACCGCATCCGACCCCACCCGGGTCAACCGCACCCGCACCACCGACGCACCCGAGGCATGCAACCGCACCCCCGACCACGCAAACGGAACACGCACCGCCTCCCCATCCTCCTCCGAGGCAATCAGCGCCACCGCATGCAAAACGGCGTCCAGCAGCGCCGGATGCACCCCGAAACGCTCGACTTCACCGACCCGCTCCTGCGGAAGACGGACCTGAGCGAACACCTCCTCACCACACCGCCAGACCGCCTCCAACCCGCGGAAAGCCGGACCATAACCAAACCCACGCTCAACAAACCCGGCATAAAACCCCTCCGGATCCGACATCACCACCTCAGCACCCACCGGAGGCCACTGCTCCAACACCACCCCACCA
>NZ_JAERRG010000214.1 GCF_016741935.1 Streptomyces endocoffeicus
CGGGCGAATCGGTTGGCGCGGTTGTTGAGCGGTTCTGGTGTGGGTCGGGAGTCGCGGGTTGCGTTGTGTTTGGGGCGGTCGGTGGATGTGGTGGTGGCGGAGTTGGCGGTGTGGAAGGCGGGTGGTGCGTTCGTTCCGTTGGATCCGGAGTATCCGGCGGATCGGCTGGGTTTTGTGATCGCGGACAGTGGTGCCGAGGTGGTCCTGGGTACGTCGGAGAGCTTGGCCGGGGTGCCGGTCGGTGGTGCCCGTGTTGTGCGTATGGAGGAGGCGGACGGCTTCTCGGCTGGGCCGTTGGGGACGGTCATTGTGCCGGGTCAGTTGGCGTATGTGATCTATACGTCGGGTTCGACGGGGCGGCCGAAGGGTGTGGCTGTCGCGCATGGTGGTGTGGCGAATCTGGCTGAGGCGATGCGTCCGGTGCTGGG
>NZ_JAERRG010000215.1 GCF_016741935.1 Streptomyces endocoffeicus
GCCGGGAAGGCCACCTGCCCCGCCGGGCATACCAGCGCCACCTGGAACCCCGTCGTGAGCGAAGGTATCCCCAAGACCGTGGTCAGCTTCGCCGCCCTCGACTGCATCCCCTGCCCCTTCAAACCCCAGTGCACCACCGCGAAGAAGAACCGCCGCCAACTCTCCCTCCACCCCAGACAGATGACCGAGGCACTCCGGCACACCCGAACCCGGCAGAAGACCAAGGACTGGAACACCGACTACGCCCTACGCTCCGGCATCGAGGGCACCATCCGGCAAGCCACCGCCGTCACCGACACACGCCGCGCTCGCTACCGAGGCCTGGCGAAGACCCATCTCGAACACATCTACTCCGCCGTCGCACTCAACCTGATCCGCTTAAACGCCTGGTGGAACGACCGCCCCCTGGACCGCACCCGCACCAGCCA
>NZ_JAERRG010000216.1 GCF_016741935.1 Streptomyces endocoffeicus
TACCCAGGCCGCTGCCGGTGTTTCCGGTGTGATCAAGATGGTCATGGCCCTCCAGAACGGCGTGGTGCCCCGCACCCTGCATGTCGAAGAACCGTCACGACACGTGGACTGGACGGCCGGCGCTGTGGAGCTGGTGACGGAGAACCAGTCGTGGCCGGAGACGGGCAGGGCCCGCCGGGCGGCGGTGTCCTCGTTCGGTTTCAGTGGCACCAATGCGCATGTCATTTTGGAGAGCGCACCCGCCCAGCCCCCGGCGCCGGCCAGGGACACTCCGGCGGCGGCCGTCACGGCCGGTGTGGTGCCGTTGCCGATCTCGGCCAAGAGCTTGCCTGCCCTGGCCGATCTCGAAGACCGGCTCCGCGCGTACCTGACCACCGCACCCGAGACCGACCTGCCCGCCGTGGCATCAACACTGGCGAG
>NZ_JAERRG010000217.1 GCF_016741935.1 Streptomyces endocoffeicus
GACCACATCGCCACCTCCCGCACCCCCGACTTCGAAACCACCTTCCACACCGCCACCCAAGGCCAAGGCATCCACGTCATCCTCAACTCCCTCACCGACGACCTCATCGACGCCTCCCTCCGCCTCCTCACCCCCAACGGCCGATTCATCGAAATGGGCAAAACCGACCTCCGCAACACCGAGGAAGTGGCACGGGCACATCCGGGCGTGACGTACCGCGCGTTCGACATCGCCGACGACGCGGGCCCGGACCGCATCGGCGCGATGCTGATGGAGCTGGCCGGGTTGTTCGAGCGGGGGGCGCTACGGGGTCTTCCGGTGCGGTGTTGGGACGTGCGGGAGTCGGTGGACGCCTTCCGCTTCATGGCCCAGGCCCGCCACATCGGCAAGGTCGTCCTCACCATCCCACACACCCC
>NZ_JAERRG010000218.1 GCF_016741935.1 Streptomyces endocoffeicus
TGCGCGTCCGCGCGTCCCACCACATCGCCACCGGCCACCTCACCCCCGGCCACGGCCGCCAGCCCCGCCAGCGCCTCGCTCCGGTCCCCCGCCAGCACCACCGCACGTTCCGACAGCCCCGCCCGCGACGCCGCCAAGCAACGTGCCAGGTGACCCAGTTCCACATCCGAGCGTCGCTCCACAAAGTCCAGCAGCCGACGCGCCTGCCCCCGCAACCCCGCACCATCGGAGCCCGAAACGACCAACGGCACCACACCACCCGGAGCCTCCGCCACCACCGGTGCCACCTCGACAGCCGTCTCCGGCGCCTGCTCCAAAATCACATGAGCGTTCGTCCCACTCACCCCAAAACCCGACACCCCAACCCGCCGCGGACGCCCCACCTCCGGCCACACCCGCTGCTCGGCCAG
>NZ_JAERRG010000219.1 GCF_016741935.1 Streptomyces endocoffeicus
CGGCGGCTGACCAGCCTGCCGCTGGGCCGGGAGACCCTGGTGGCGGCGGTGCCGTCCGGCCATCCGCTGACCAGCGCCGCGGCCGTGCCCGTACGGGCGCTGGAGAGTGAGCCGCTGATCCTCTCCTCGCGGCAGGCCGAGCCCGCCGCCGCCGATGTGGCGCTGGCCGTATGCCGTGCCGCCGGGGTCGAGCCGCGGATCGCGCATGAGGCGCACAATCTGCACACCCTGCTGGGGCTGGTCGCCTGCGGGCTCGGCATCGGCATCGGACCGGCGGGGATGCGGCGCTTCCGGCATGTGGGGGTGACCCTGCTGCCGCTGGAACCGGCCGCCGCCGGGCTGGAGTTCCACCTCGCCCACCGCTTCGGCCCGGTCCCGAGCGTCCTGGGCGCCTTCCTCCGCAC
>NZ_JAERRG010000022.1 GCF_016741935.1 Streptomyces endocoffeicus
GAGAATTCTCCGGCCGGGCCCCTTCGGTCGTGTTCTGTGCAGTGCGGCGGCAGTGCCCTCTCGTACGCGGGCCTGCCTCGCGGGCCTACTCCTCGGTGAGCATTCCGCGCCGCAGTCGGCCGAGCGCGCGGCTGAGCAGCCGGGAGACATGCATCTGGGAGACGCCGAGCTCGGTGCCGATCTCCGACTGCGTCATCTCCTCGCCGAACCGCATCTGCAGAATGCGGCGGTCCCGCTCACCGAGCTGCTCCACCAGCGGCTTGAGCGCGTGCAGGTTCTCCACGGCCTCCATGGCCGGGTCGACGTCGCCGAACCGGTCCGCGTACGTGGTCACGCGGGTGGCGCCGCCCTCCTGGTCCGCGGGCGCGTCCAGCGAGGTGGTGAGATAGCCGTTGCTGGCCACCAGTCCGTCGACGACCTCGTCCTCGCTCAGCCGCAGATGCTCCGCGAGCTCGGCCGTGGTGGGCGACCGGTCCAGCCGCTGGAAAAGCTCCTCGTTCGCCTTGGCGAGGTCGATCCGCAACTCCTGGAGCCGGCGGGGGACATGCACCGCCCAGCTGGTGTCGCGGAAGAACCGCTTGATCTCGCCGACGATATACGGAACGGCGAAGGTCGTGAACTCCACCTCACGGCTCAGGTCGAACCGGTCGATCGCCTTGATCAGCCCTATGGTGCCGACCTGGACGATGTCCTCCATCTCCACCGAGCGGTTGTGGAACCGCCGGGCGGCGTACCGGACCAGCGACAGATTGAGCTCGATGAGGGTGTTCCGCACGTACTGGTACTCGTGCGTCCCCTCCTCCAGCTCCGTCAGCCGGTCCAGAAACGTCTTGGTCAGCACCCGCGCGTCCTTGGGCGCCACCTTCGCCGGATCGTCCACCGTGGGCAGATCGACGGGGCCGGCGGTCTGAACTCCATCAACTGCAATGTCATTTACGCGAACGTCATGTGCCTGCTCAGCTTCCGCTGTTGTCAGCATCGACATCGTCGCGGGTGCCGTGTCGTTCACCGTCGCACTCCCTGTATCGGCTGCATGCTTAGGCTGATTGGGGTCCCGCCTACCCACCCTCCATGTCCTCATGCCTCTTTCCTCTGGACGGACGGCAGGCCGATGAGCACCACCAGGCCTCCGACGAGGGCCAACGCCATGAGCACGGCTCCGAAGACGGTCGCCCCCGCCGTCAGCCCCACCGCGTCGCTGAGGTAACCCACCGTTACCGGCAGTACGCCCGCGGGCACATAGCCGCCGACGTTGAGCGCCGCGTTGGCCTCCGCCAGACGGCTCGGCGGAACACTGGAGTTGAGCAGCGACAACCCGCCGAGCTGCCCCATCCCCTGCCCCGCCCCGGCCAGCAGCGCGGCGGCGACGAGCAGCGGCACGGAGGAGGCGCGGACGGCGGCGATGAGCGCGCCCATGCCGATCGTCGTACTGACGGCACCGGCGAGGAGGATCGTCCGCCGGTCCAGCCGCTGGACCGCGAACTGCGCACCGGTCGCGGTGAGGAACATCACGAAGGCCATGGCCCCCGCGACCACGGGGCTGGTGGTGTCCAGCAACCCCGAGAGCAGCGACGGCCCGAGGGAGAGCACGAACGAGGTGGCGGTGATGCCGGGCGCGAAGACGGCGATCCCCATGAGGAGTTCCCCGCCGCTCCCCCGAGGCACCCCGGGAATCCGCACCCAGGCGCCACCCGCGGACGCGGACCGTGCGGGCGCGACGGACCGTGCGGGCGCGACGGACCGCGGAGACGCGACGGACCGTGCAGGCGCGACGGACGAACCACGCACCGGCACCGGCATCCGCACCACGACCAGGACCGCCGCCACCAGCAGCACCGCCTCCAGGGCGAACACCCCCTCGCCCAACACCCCCGCGAGCAACGGCCCAAGACCGGCCCCGAACACCATCGCGCAGGAGGCCAGCAGCGCCGCCAGCCGCCGCCGCGCCGGCCCGGCCACATCGGTCACCGCCGCCATTCCGGCGGAGACGACGGCACCGACCGCGATCCCGCTGAACAGCCGCGCCACGATCAGCGCCGCCACGCTCGACGCACTCGACGTGCTCGACGCGCTCGACGCGCTCGCGAAGATCGCGCACGCCGCCAGCGCGAGCCCGAGCGCGGGCAGCAGCACGGGCTTCCGCCCCACCCGGTCCGAGACCACGCCCGAGACCAGCAGCGAACCGATCAGCCCGACGATGTAGCAGGCGAAGATCACCGTCAGGGTGCCCTTGGAGAACCCGATCTCGCGCTGCCACCGCACATACAGCGGCGTGGCCGCGTTCGACAGGACGAACACCGCGGTCACCGGCCACGCGGCGGTCCACACCCACCGGGTGGCGACGCCGCCCGCCCCTCCGTCGGCCTCCCGCTCACCCGAGACCGCCCCCGCCCGACTCCCCACCACGACAGCTCCTCCCGACAAACACGCAGTACGACTTGAGTCGAACTTAGCATGCAGTACGATTGGACTCGTACAAAGAGCCGCGCACCGAGGACCCACAGCACCTACAGGACCCACCCATGACCCCCCAAACCACCGAAGAAGACACACGCCCCGCCATCAAGGCACTCCCCGAACCCCCCGACCTCCCGCCCCCGCTCCCGGAGCCGGCCGTGGAGGAAATCCGCCTGGAGACGGTCCTGGCGGCGCTGAGCGATCCCCTCCGCCTCCGCATCGTGTGCAAACTCCTCCTCGAATCGGAGCAGTTCGATCACACCTGCGGCTGGTTCGGCCTCGACCGCCCCAAGTCCTCCCTCACCCACCACTTCAAGGCCCTCCGCGAGGCAGGCATCACCCGTCAGCGCCAATACGGCCTGGAGCGCCGCAGCCACGTCCGCGTCGCCGACCTCAACACCCGCTTCCCCGGCCTCCTGGACCTCGTGGCCGACTGGACCCCACCCGAGCGGTGACGGCGGGCGTTAGCCGGGCGTTAGCGGATCGGCAGCGGTCGTTAAGAGAACGCCAGCAGCGGCCGACACCATGGATGGTGCGTGAGCAGGAACCGCACACACCAGAAGCCCATGGGGGTCGTCATGTCGCACCACATTCTCAACCGCCGTATCCGTAAGGCCGGTGCGGCCGCGCTGATCGCCGCCGCCTCGGCCGTCGCCCTCACCGCCTGCGGGAGCAACGACTCCTCGTCCGACGCCAAGGGGAGCTCCTCCTCGAAGTCGTCGCAGTCGGACGCCTCCATCCACAGCCAGGCGGGCAACAAGACCGACAAGCAGGCAACGACCCTGGGCTCGGGCGCCAACAAGGCCCAGGCGACCTCCGAATGCCAGCCGGGCACACTGCGCGGAACCCTGGACGACGCCGGCACCTCCCAGGCGGGGATGAACCACCGGGGCACCTTCCTGAAGGTGACGAACACCGGCGACGAGACCTGCGTGATCAGCGGCTACGCCGGGGTCGCCCTGGAGGGCGCCGGCCACACCGCCATCAAGACCACCGCCCGCCACGGCAGCACCTACTTCGCCACCGACCCGGGCACCCACCCGATCACCCTCGCCCCGGGCAAGAGCGCCTGGGCCGACCTGGTGTGGACCACCACCGGCGCCGGAACCGCCCACGCGAAGTACCTGCAGATCTCCCCGACCGGCAGCAACTCCCACAGCACGGTCGCCTTCAACCAGGACCTCGACAACGGCACCCTCTCCCTGACCGCCTGGTCCACCAAGCCCCCCATCAACAGCTGAACCCCCGAAAACCCAAAGAAGCCCAGCCCGGACACGGTCCGGGCTGGGCTTCTCACTGAGCCGCCTAAGGGAATCGAACCCTTGACCTACGCATTACGAGGGCCTGCAAGATCGTGACGGGTGGTGCCGAGTGATCACGGCAGGTCCTGTTTTATCTGGTCAGAGGCTTGCCGGTCTGGCTGGCGTGACGCCCCATCCAGCGGGCGCTGCGCCGTCCGCTCACGTATCGCTCACGCAATCCTGCCCTTCGCAAAGCTGGGAGTCGCGCTGCGCTGCTTCTGCATCTTCTCGATCCGGCGGCATGGAGTCTCCGCCTTGTGCTTTTCGCGCCGCAGTTCCTCTTACGCGTAGGCCAACTGCCCCGCGAGGCGATCTTGGTCCGCCACCGCACCTTCCGCCTTGCCGACCTGGCTCCAGCGCCGCGTACAGTTCCCGCCTCGACATACTGAACGTGACGTACCTGGACCGGATGTTCGATGGCCGTAGCAAGCCAACTTTCCTCAAACGCCAGCGCCCCGTGATGCGCACCCTGTAGAACGCAGGTCGAGTGCCCAAAACTCGCCTTCAGGGGACAGCGTGACGGATATGACACGGCGTGCATTTGCAGCAGCCCTCACTGTGGTCATCGCAGCAGGAGTTGGAGTAGTCACCAACATTGCGACAGACCAAGCAGCTTGGGGGTGGTGGACAGCCCTGACCGTGCTCGTGGCCCTAGGAGCGGGGCTCCAGCTCTACCTGAATGCCGTATCCCCACCTGGTGACGATCGTGCCGTACGGGCACAAGGCGCAGGCTCCGTCGCCGTCGGAGGCTCAACGCAAGGGCCAATCAGCACGCAGGCAACCGGCTACAGCTCCAACTCCGGACAGAGAGACCTTCAGCAGTCGGGCACTGTGGCTGCGGGACCTGGCGCAGTGGCCATCGGGGGCGACGCCGGCGACTCCATCAACACGAACGTGAGCGAAGACTGATGAGGAATGGGGGACGCCGCCGTCCAGCAGAAGCAAGCGGAGAAGCAGCGGTGGCAGTGGCGGGAGATAATTCGGGGCCAATAGTAACGAATCCAACATTCATCATAACCGCGCCAGACAGAGAAGGTAATTCTCCCGGTAGACCCCGCTTGCTGCCGCCTGCAGTGAGTGATTTCACCGGGCGCGAGGAGGAGCTGCGCCTCCTGGTAAGAGTCAAAGGGAACCAGGAGGCGCAAGCTACAGTTTTGATTACAGGAAAGCCTGGTGTCGGAAAAACCACCCTGGCAGTTCAGAGCGCCTATCAGCAATGGGCATCTTACGGCGACGGTGATCTATATGCGGATCTCCGCGGAGCAGACAAGAATCCTGCATCACCCAAGGAGATAATGGGTCGCTTCCTCGGAGCATTAGGTGTACCAGAGGAAGAAATCCCGGGGGATCACAATTTACGACAGGACACCTATCGAAGAGTACTTGCAGACAGACCCCTCATTATAATTCTCGACAATGCAGTCGACGAGAGCCAAGTGCGCCCTCTAATACCTCCAGGAGGATCTGCACTTGTATTCATTACCAGTCGAAGTCAACTGAGCGGGCTGGAATCCGTGCAGCGCATGGATCTAGAGGTGTTCCAAACTCCAACTTCACTCGACTTCTTCCAGAAAATAGCCGGTAAGGCCGCCATCGACAAAGACGAGAAGAGCGCAAAAGAGATTGTGCAGGCATGTGGGCACTTGCCACTCGCTTTGCGTATCGCCGCGAACAGAATAGCCTGCAGCAAGGGCATGTCTTTGGCTAACCTTGCCACCGAACTGCGAGACCAACATGAACTACTTGAAGCGCTTGAGGTAGGAGACCTCGCGGTGCGAGCGGCATTCAACCTTTCTTACAGGAGGTTGGGGAAAGGCGCAAAGAATGCCTTCAAGCGACTCTCCGGTGTGCCAGCAGAAGATTTTGGTGCAGGAATATGTTCAGCACTCTTGGATGTTACCGAGCGGCAAGCATCAAAGACGCTGCGAAAGCTTTCTGAGGCGAATCTCATCGAACCTTCGGCAAAGTTCGGACGGTTCAAGTTCCATGACCTGCTGAAGGCGTACTCTCGCGAGCTAGCTGAGGCCGACTCCCCGCACAAGAGTGCTGCCGCCACAGGCCGCATGCTGGACTGGCTGCAGAATTCATCACTGACGGCCCACTTCGTCTTAATAGGTCAGCTAGACAAACTTCAGAGGGAATGCGAGTTTGTCGCAAAAATCGAGTCCATCGACTCAGCCACCGACTGGATCCAAGATGAGCTATCGAACGCAATCACGGCTATCGAAATTAGCGCTACAAGGACGCCAGAAAAGGCCACCGCATTCGCGCTTTCGCTTACCGCACTCTGCGAATTCGTTGGAAACTTGCAGCTTTGGGATGACGCGCTCAAGTCTGGCCTAAAGGCTGCAACCCTCCTCAGGGACCCTGAGCAGCAAGTTCTACTCATGATGCAAAAAGTGAATCTTGGACGCCATCGAAGAGATTTCCAGGAGTCACTTGATCTGTCCGAAGAAGTGTACAGGAAAGCGAAATCAATCAAGAAGGCGCGACTTACTGGGCAAGCAGCAAAGCTGCTTGGCACCGCAAGAATGGATTGCGGGAAATATGAAGATGCGATGCCGCTAATCGAAGAGAGCTTGGAAATCTTCAAGGAACTCGGAAGGGAAGATGAGGTAGGACAGGCTCTATACAATCTCGGCGCGATCCACAGAGCCGCAGGAAACATAACCAATGCGATAGATTGCTTCAAACAGGATTTTAGGATCTGTACAGAGGTTGGGGATGAGTTCGGTGCTGCCGAGACCGCCAACACCCTGGCACTAGCCTACGCAGACGTGGGAGAATTCGACGCGGCAGAGAAGTTGCAACAATTGGCCCTAGAAAGCTACGAGAAGCTCGGCAATCCACACAAAATCAGCATGGTGTGCAATGACCTAGGTGTCACCCTTAGGCGCCAAGGGAAATACGAGGAGGGACTTGAACTCCATCTGCGGGATCTTGAACTATCCATCAATGTGGGTAACCAATCAGGAGAAGCGGTAGCGCAAGCAAATATCGCAGAAACATTGCATGCGCTAGGGCGCCTCGATGAGGCTGAGCCTCGCTTCTCGAAAGCGATATCGACTCTAGAGAAACTTGGTGACGAACAGAGATTGGCTCGCACTCTGGTCTGCCAGATTCCAGTACTTTTCGATCTTGGGAAGGTTGACTCTGCGGAGAAATGCCGCCAAAGAGCTACGGACATCCTGATCCGCTACGGACAGCTGACGGACTTGGCTGAAATGCATAACGTGCTCGCCAACGAATACTTCGAGATCGGAGAATATGAAACGTCTTTGGTGAACGTAGAGGAAGCACTCAAAATCAGCCAGACTTTCAGCAATCCATTTCTGCGCGCAGTCTCTCTGCGATTCGGAGTGCGGAGCAGTGCGAAGCTAAATCGGCCAGACGAGGTACGGCGGTACTCGAAAGATATTCAATTACTGTGCAGCGACCATCCCGGCCTCGGGCAGCTTCTGCAAAACGCCACACAGCAACGGTACGGAGTATCACAACAAGGTCAATTGAGTTAGATTTAGACCGTTGACGAAAGTTGACGCGCGGATGACGCGAGGATTCGACTTAAGCCACCAGACGCAGCAGCGGGTCTCAAGAACGCTGAGCTTGCAGCCCACGAGTCTCTGATCCATGTGGTCGGATCACCATGCCGGATCGGCTTGTGCCAAGCCGTTCGAGGGAACTCTCGCGGTCGTGAAGTTCACGAGGGCTCTTCAAAACTGGGAAGGCCAAGCGGGCCCTGGTCGACGGCTCACCACAGGTCTACGCACCACCGCCAACGACGCCAAGCTTCGTACGGGCAGCATAGGTGTGGCATGTTCCCGCTGGCCGCAGCCATCGCACGCAGGGCGCGAGGAAACGCAAGTAGTTGGACGAGGAGCAGAGCACGTGACCGAGCGAACCATCTACCTCGACCCCGACCCACGCGACTGGCGCTCCCGGAAGATCCGCGTCCGCGCCTCTCGCTGGTACGCCACGGTCGGCCTCGACCGCGATGGGTATGTCGACGCCGCGGCCTCGCTGGGACACACCCCCGAGTTGCCCGCCGCCTACACAGAAGCCGTCGACAGGGCGCGTGACGCGTCTATCGACCGCATCTGGTACGACGGCTACCCGGGCAGTTTCTCGTATAGGAACGGCCCGCGTTGGGTCGACCTGTTCGTCCAGTTCCCACATGTCGAGGCCGCGGTCGACGCTATGCGCTTAGCAGAGCTCGACCGCGACTACAGCAGGCTTCATGCGCTCGCCGACCGGCTGACGCTCCCCGTCGATGGCTGGCTTGCTCCCGGCGAGCGGGAGTTGGTCCGCGGCGTTGACTTCGACTCGCAGTCCGGCACCTTCCTGAGGTTCCTGCGCGGCAAGGCCAAAGGGCGCGGAGTACGCCTCAACGGCCGGGCGACCGCCGGGAGTGTGTGGGTTCGCCCGACGCTGTCGCTCGTCGAGAAGCAGCGACGGGAGATGTTTCCCGAGCAACACCCTGGGTGGGAGGACCGCTGGACCGGGTACACCGAGTCGGACGATGCGCCCATCCGTCCCTGGGTGGGCGGCCGAGGCCAAGATCTCAGTTACGGCGCAACCCCCGTTCAGTTCCGCGCTGTAGAGACGCCAGGGAGCGGCGATTGCCCTTGTGGCACAAATCTGCGGGAGCCTTTGGACAGTGGTAAGGAACACACCGCTCACCACGCGGCATGGGCGTTCGGCATTCGGGCACCCAAGAACCTGGATTGGTGGGGTGAACTGGCCGTCGTCACGACGCAGTCACCGATCGCATGGCGGAAGCTGGCCTACCAGGTAGCGCGCATGCCCCAGAAGGAGAACCACTACGACTTCCGCTCATGGTCCCACCTTGGCGAGCCTGAGGTGACCCCGGACAACCTACGGGCGTACCTCTTGAAGGCGAACGGGTACGTCATCGGCTACCTCGCCGCCCATGACGCCAGCGAGCACCGCAGCTGGGATCTGATCGACGCGTCACGGTACGGCGACCAGGACGACACCCTGCGCCCGCGCATCATCCTGATCTGGGTGGCGGACTCCTACCGCCGCCAGGGCGTCGGTGCCACGCTCGTACAGGCACTCGCCAACGACTTCGGGTGCCAGGTCGCCGATGTGTCCTGGTCGAGCCCGATCAGTGACGCGGGCCGACGCCTCGCACGCCAGGTCTCACCCGAGGGCATCTGGGTCAGCTGACCCATCCCGGCAGGCTTCCGTGTCGCCGATCAGCGTGCGGTATTGAAGAGAGGCGCTGTCCGCCGAAGGGCTTCTGCCCCTCGTGGGCCGCGCCGGCCCCTGATACCCGAAGCGAACGGACGGCACATCAACCCCGACGGATGCCTATTCCTCGATCGTCATCAGCTGTCCCTCCGGCGAGGTCAGGCGGGGATTGTGTGCGGCACGCCGGGTGGCGAGCGCACGCCGCGCCGCACAGCGCGCCTCCCGCCGGATCAGGTAGTCGGTCGCCACGCCAGGCGGTCGAGGTAGTACAGCCAGCGGGCGACGCGTACGCTGATCAGCGACCAGATCGCGAGCTCGGGCGCGGAGACGAGCCGTCCTTCCGCCTCGGCCACAGTGCACGCGAAGCCGGGCGGGTGTTCCAGGAGACGCCGATGGGAGACCTCCCGGCCGACCGCGCCGGTGTGCGCGGCGGCCAGGCGGTGATTCCACTCCTCCCAGTCCGTGGGGAACTGGTGGACGAGGATCCGTACATTGATGTCGGAGGGCCTGCAAAACCATGTCGAATGGTGCTGGCTCGTGTCACAGAATCCCGTCGCCCCAGGTCAGGGGGTGCACCCAAGACCCAACATGCCAGCCAGTCCACCCTGTGCCGCCCCATCCGCTCGCGCATAGCTCACAAAGGCGCGAGATCGGTCGCGGGTCTCGGATGAGGATCTGATCTCGTCACACGGTGCAGAACGCCCAGCGGTACCACGCGTGTCGACAGCTCCGCCGTACTGATCGAGGAGGCGCTCGGCCCGCGCCAGATCCTCCGGGGTGTCTACCGCTACACCGTCGTCCAGGACCGGAACCATGTGTACGGCGTGGCCATGCTCGACGAAGCGCAGCATCTCCACTCCCTCGGCGCGCTCCAGGGGCCCCTGCTGGAGTTGTAGGAAGTGCTGGAGAGCTAGGCCGGTGAAGCCGTAAAGACCCAGTTGGCGCAGGTACTTCGGGCGGTCGCCTTTGGGGTAGGGGATGGGCTGGCGCGAGAACATCAGAGCCTTGCTTTGGGCCGAGACAACGACCTTGACGACGTTGTGGTCGAGGACGGCGCCCGGGTCGTGCAGCTCGGCATATGCGTTCACCGCGAGCGTGCCCGGCGGCTTGTAGTCCAGGGCCTCGGAGATGTCGTCGATGGCGGTCGGCGAGATGAACGGCTCGTCGCCCTGGACGTTGATGTACGCCTCGGCCGGCAGGCGCTCGGCGACCTCCGCGACGCGATCGGTGCCGGTGAGGTGCTCTCCGGTACGGATGCACTCGATGCCCAGTTGACGGCACGCCGCTTCGATGCGTTCGTCGTCGGTCGCCACGACAGCTCCCTCGAGACGTTTGGCCTCCAGGCAACGCTGGTGGACATGCCAGAGCAGCGGCTTGTCGCCGAGGACGGCCAGTGGTTTGCCGGGGAAGCGCGAAGCACCCCAGCGGCAGGGTATGACGGCGATGTGTCGGCGCGGTTTGGCACCGGTCGGCTGGGCTGTGGTGACGGCCACGGCGTCCTCCTGGTGGTCGGGTCGGAGTGGGTACTTCAGGTGAGCAGGGCGAGCTTGGCGCGGACGGTGGGTGAAGCGGCACTCGGGAACGGCCGCCATTCGTAGCCGTCGACCTCCTCTTCTTGGAGCGTCACCGCGTACTCTGCGCCGAGGTGGAAGGCCCAGCGGAAGTCCACGTGGTGGTGGGTCGGCTCGTCCTTCGAGGGGTTCGCGTCGATGGTGTGCACGTCGATGTCGAGGGGAACGTCCTCGTAGCCGGAGAGGGGGACGACGGCGCTGGGCGGGATGCCGGCCTCCTCGTGCAGTTCGCGCAGGGCGGCGTCGCGCAGGTGCCGGTCAGCCGGTTCGTTGTGCCCGCCGGGCGCCAGCAGTTTCCCGGACGCTTTGTGCACGATGTGCAGTACGCGCCGGTCGCCGTCGATGAGGATGGCGCTGCAGGTCACGTGGGCGGGGTACGTCTTGCGGCTCGTGGGGGCGTCCGTGCCGGCGAGCGCGGCGAACAGCAGGGTGAGAGAATCGCGTTCGTCCGGGTGGCGGGCGAGGTACGCCTCGGTGACAGAGCGGACGTGGTCGACGGAGGGAGGCATCGGGGTCACCTTTCGAAGTGGCGGAGCCAGGTTCTGGCGATGGTGTCGCGGTCGGCCGCCGGCATCTCGTGCAGTCCGGGCTGGAAGCGGTCGTGGCTGAGTGCGGCGGTGGCGGCGCGTATCTCGGCCTGCACGAGGTGGATGTAGGTGCCGACGGCGGCGCCGTGCACGAAGTTGACGGCACCCCCGTCGGCGAGAACGTAGAAGTAGTGGCCGGTGACCTCGTATCGGGTCAACTGGGGTCCGACGGGCTGGCGTTCGTAGAGGTCGTCAAGGCTGCTGAGTTCGAGCTCGTCCTCGGAGGAGGTCACCGATCCGAGGTACGCGCCGTTGCGCAGGGCGGCGAAATCCTCGTGCCGGAGGGCAAGATTGCCGGTGGCGCACAGGACGAGTTCCGCGTCGTGGACGGCCTCGGTGGTGGACGCGCTGGTGCGGAAGCCGAGGGCGTGCGCCTGCACCCGCTTGACCGCGTCGTGGTCGTACACGGTGACGCGCAGGTCCTGGGCGCGCAGGGTCTGGGCGATGGCGCGCCCGATCTTTCCGAAGCCGATGACGCAGGCGCTGCGGCTCGTGAGGATGTCCCCGCGGGCGCGGACGAGGGCGTCGGTGGAGAACACGATGGACCGGCCGACGAGGTGGTCCTCGCAGTCCTTGAGCGGGGAGCGGGCCACGGACACGACCGGGCACGGCAGGGACCCGAGGGCCGCGTACCGCTGGTGTCCGTTCTCGGTGTCTTCGACGACCCCGAGGACGCGGCCGGAGAACTTGTTCACGAGGGTGTCGAGGCTGGCCGCGAAGTACCCGCCGATGTCGACCAGGACGACGTCCTGGCCGCCGGCCGTGTCCTCCAGGTAGTGCAGGGCCTGGGTCTCGTCGGTGAAACGCTCCCGGGTCAGGTCGTGGACCGGCAGGCTGCGGCGGACGGTGTCGAGGGTCGGCTGGTGGATCGACCGGGGCTTGGGGAGGACGGCGCCGATCGTGGACACCGCGGTCATGGCGCGCAAGAACGCAGGTCGTTCCGGGAGCAGGTGCGTGATGACCAGCGTCGTGATCGCCTGGCTGGCGGGGAACTGCGCGGTGATCCTCCGGAAGAAGGCGTCCAGCCGCGCTCGCTCGGGGGTTTCCATGAGCACTCCTCTCGGATTCCGAGGCGTAGGGCTACGCGGCCCGGCTGTAGTCCGGTACCGGCGCGGCCAGGGCCTGCATGTGGGCGCGCAGTCCGCTGTGGAGGTCGACGCGCGGCTGCCAGCCGAGGACTTCTCCGGCGCGGCCGGGATCGGCACGGGTCAGGAGGACGTCCCCGTTGCGCACGTGGTCCTGCTGGAGCTGGATCTCGCGGCCGGTGAGGCTGTTGGCGATGTTGATCACGTCCAGCAGCGATGCGTTCGATCCGCCGCCGACGTTGATGGCGCCGTGCGCGGTCGGAACGACGGCGGCGGCGATCGTGGCGGCGACCACGTCGTCGATGTAGGTGAAGTCGCGGCGCTGATGGCCGTCTCCGTACAGACGCAGGGGCTGTCCGGTCAGGGCGGCGTACAGGGCGCGGTGGGTGAACATGTCAGCGCGCTGCCGGGGGCCGTAGACGGTGAAGTACCGCAAGGCGACGACGCTGGGGCCGACGGGGCGCTCGGCGTAGGCGAGGCAGAGCTGCTCCTCGGCCAGCTTGGTCACGGCGTACGGGGAGGCAGGATTGGGACGGTCGGTCTCGAGGCTCGCGTCGCCGTCGGTCGGACCGTAGACGCTGGAGGAGGAGGCGACTACCAGTCGGGGGACGCCGATCCGGGTGGAGGCTTCGAGGACGCGGTGGGTGGCCAGCACGTTGGACGCGAGGTAGTCGCCGAACTGCGGTCCCCAGGAGGGCCGTACACCGGGGATGCCGGCGAGGTGGAAGACCGCGTCGGCGTCGATCAGGAGCGGGTCGATCGCGCAGTGGAGGAGGTCGGCCGTGACGTGGTGGTATCCCGGGCGTCCTCGCAGCGCTGCGAGGTTGGCGGCGGCCGTCGGGTCGGTGGACGGGTCTCGGCGGTCCACGCCGATCACGGTGGTGCCGGCCTGGACGAGGGCGTGGGCGAGGTGTGAGCCGATGAATCCGGCGGAGCCGGTCACCAACGCCCGTCGGGGGGCAGCGTTGGTCGGGGGCTGCTCGTGCTGTGGCACCGGGATCTCCAGAGAGGTGTCGTCGAAGGGGTAAGTCAGGTGAGCCGGGACAGGACGGTTCTGCCGTGCCCGCTGAGGGCGGCGTCGTTCTCCTGGTGGCTCTTGACCAGGGCTGTGGCCGCCTCGATGGCGCCGAAGGACTCCAAGAGGCGTCGTTCGGTGTCGTTCGGCGGGCACCCGTAGCCGTCGAAGAAGGCGGTGCGGAGGTGGGGTGCGGCCTGCCAGCGTCGGAATTCGAGCCGGGCGAAGTCACGGACCCGGGCGTCGCGTCGCATGTGCTCGAAGTCGCAGATGCCGAAGGTGTCGCCGAGTAGCCAGTTGCGCGGCTGATAGTCGAGATGGCAGATCGCGCTGTCCATGTGGCTGGCGCCCAGGATCACCGCGTGGTGCTTCAGCAGGTTCTCCTCGGCCGCGTCGAGCAGGTCGGCGTGGACGGCCCGGTCGATCCACCGCTGGAACCGCTCGGCGAGTGCGGCGCCGACGGCACCGCCTTGGGGCATGGCGGTGGCTCGGTGCAGCCTGCCGAGCACGTACCCGGCCTCGTAGTGGGCCAGTTCCTCCTCGGGTGAGCCCGGAGCGACGGTGTCCGCGCGGTCGCCTGTGAGCGCGGTGAGCAGCAGGGTGCGGGTGGCGTCGTCCCAGCCGACCAACTCCGGCGCGTGACCAGTCAGATGGATGCCCCACGCCCCGTAGGCGTGGAGTTCTCCGGCGTACCGGTCTCGCTCCGCGTGCTGTTTCGCGATGAAGCGACGCCCGTCGCCGGCGACCAGGCGTACGACGCGGGGCGGGAGCGCGGGGTCCGCTGCGATCTCGACTGCGCCGAGGAGGCGGTGCGCCAGTCGTATGCGGGGGTCGTCCGAGGTCGCGATCACGGGGTCGGCTCCGGCGTGAGGAGACTGAGGTGCTCGGTGTCGTTATGCCGGTCGAGCATCCAGCGGGTCTGGCCCAGGCGGTTGCGGTGGTGCTGCCAGCGGGTGATGGAGGCGTGGTTGTGGGTGAATCCGGCCGGCGAGCCGATCGGGATGCCGAGCAGCAGGGTGTGTGCGGTGATCACCGTCTCCCCATGGGCCGCGAAGACGACGCGCTTGCCGTGGTTCTCCTCGATAAGCTGGCTCAGGTTCCTGCTGGCGCGCTGCAAGAACCCGTTCCAGGTGTCAGAGCCGTCGGCCCAGGGCGTGTCGGGGTGCGCGTGCGGCCCGCCGTCGACGGCCGTCTTCACCGCGTCCCAGGGCTGGCCGTCAGCGTCGCCGTGGACCGGGCCGTCGAGTCGGTCGTCGTGGTGCACGGGGATCTGGAGCGTCTGGGCGATGATCTCGCAGGTCTGGACGAGGCGGATCCGCGGGCCGGTGTAGATCACGTCGAAGGGCTTCTTCAGGTGCTCGGTGGCCAGGCGGCGTGCGGCCTGTTCGGCTTGGGCGTACCCGAGGTTGGTCAGGCCGGTGCAGGTGCGCGGGCCCCCGACGAGGCCGTCGGCGTTGCACTGGGCCTGGCCGTGCCGGACGAAGACGAGTTCGGTGGTGATCATGAGGCTCCTCGGTGGCTGAAACGGAGGGGCAGGCTGCAGCGGTAGCCGTTGCGGCCGACGTACGGGGCGGTGAGCACGGCGTGCAGGCCCAGGAAGCTGTCGAGCTGGCCCCGGTCCGTCGTGCCCAGCCGGGCGTCGTGGCGTCGGGCTGCCGCGTTGTACGCGAGCAGGGCGGTGGTGACGGCTTGGTCCGTGAGCGGTCCGTAGGTCAGGTGAAGCGTCGCGATGAGCTTGGCGAGGTCGTAGCCCATCGGGGCGAGGGACAGGTCGTCGGTGTCGACGGCGACGATGTGCTGCGTGCTGGTGATGATGAAGTTCCGCGGGTTGCTGTCCTTGTAGAAGGCGCAAGGTCCCTCGGTGGTCGCTTCCAGAAGGCCGAGCATCGCGTGCAGTGCCGTCTTGTTCGGTAGGTAGCCCTGCTCGTGGCGTCGCCGTAGGGCGACCTTCCGGGGCCCGAGGTAGTCGTCGAACGCCGTGCCGTCCTGGAAGTGATGCGGGGTGTCCCGCGACGCGGAGTGCAGGTCGCTGGCCCAGGCGGCACCGTGGGCGTGGCCGAGCAGTTCCGCCACGCGCGGGAGGTCCTCGGGGCGTACGGAGCGGCCCTCGATCCGTTCGAACGTCAGGGACTGCGGTCCGGCGGTGTGGAGGGCCGGCTGCCACAGCGGCTTGGCGTGTGCGGTGAGCCACCGGTAGTGGCGCACCGCCCCCGCCGCACGCTCCGGTTTCACGTAGTGCTTGGTGAACGGGGCGGGGCTCATGCCGGCCCTCCTCCTTCCTTCGGCTGGGCGACGACGAAGGTGATGCGGGACCGGGTGGTCAGCGGCTGGTCGGGAAGGAACTCGTGCAGGGTCGCCGCCAAGGCCCCAGGGTTGCCGTACAGGCCGGGCGCGAGGTCGTACTTGGGGTTGGTGGCCAGGTACTGTGCCGTGTGGTCGTGGCCGTCGAAGGTGAAAACGTGCTCCTCGTCCAGGACGGCGATCACGTCGAGCGAGGAGGCGGCCAGGTCGGCGAGGTTGCCGCTGTGGGCTGCGGTGTAGAGGCTTTCGTGCTGGGCGGCACGCGGATCGAGGCCGGCGGAAGCGACCAGCTGGTCCATCTCCTGGTAGCTGTCGAGGCCCTTGGTGACGAGCACGGCCAGACCCCCGGGGGCGAGGACCCTGGCGATCTGCGCGACGACGTCCTCGGGGTGCGGCGAGTGGTAAAGGCAGAACGCAGCCACGACGACATCGCTCGACCTGTCGGGCAGGGGGAGGTCGTGGAAGTCGCCTTCGACGAAGTCCACCGTGCTGTCGGGCAGGTCCTTAGCGCGCTCGCGAGCCTGGGCGAGCAAGGAGGGGGCGGCGTCCAGGCTGACGACGCGCTGCGGCCGGAGCTGCTCGGCGATGACGAGGCTGCTCGTGCCGCGACCGCAGCCGATGTCGAGCACCACGCCGAGCCGGTCCGGCTTCCCGTGGTGGGTCTGCACCAGGCTGACGATCGCCTCGGGCACGGGGCGGCCGGCGGTCTTGGCGCGCATCAGGGCGCTGGTCCGCCCGGCCAGCCGCGAGGCGTGTCCGTACAGCTCCCGTTGTCGGGCGGGGTCCAGGAACGGGTTGGGCTCGTTCATGCCGCACCCCCTGACCGGGGGCGCGGACCGGTCAGGACTGCTCGGCGGCGACCTTCCGCAGCCAGCGGCGCGTCTGACGCCGGTTGGCCAGCAGCACCACGTCCGCGCCGGAGCCGAACTCCTCGATCTTCGCCATCACGCGGGGCCGCATCTTGCGCCGGTACGTGGCGACGTACTTGATCACGCCCCAGTGGATGCGGTTGTGCACCCCGTTGCCCTTGTGCCCGGCCCCATGCCGGATCTGCCGGGAGAAGATCCCGTACAGCGCCGCCACGGTCGACACGTCCATCAGGACCACCGTGTCGCAGGCTTCGAGCCGTACCGGCAGCGTCGAGTTGTAGTTGCCGTCGATCACCCACCGCGGCTGCGCGACCAGCTCGCGCTGCACGTCGGTGAACTTGTCCATGGGCAACGCGTTCCACTCGTCGTCGTAGAACGCGGCGTCCAGGTGCGTCACCGGGGCGTCGAGGAACCTGCCCAGTTCGCGGGCCACGTGGGATTTGCCGCTGCCTCCGCAGCCGACGATGGCGACCTTCTTCATGGTGCTCCAGCGTAGAGAGGTTCGGGTGTCCGGCGGACCCATCCTCCGGGACGCGCCCGGAGGATCCGCGCGCCGTGGTCGATCGAGCGGTCTGCATCAGGCAGCTCCCCGCTCGGTCGCCGTGGTCTGAAGGAGGCCGTGCAGGACGGACTCCAGGGTGTTGACCTGCTGGCTCAGGCCGAACAGGCGCAGGCGGTCCACACACGCGGCGATCAGGGCTGCGTGCTGCTCGGTGCCGGCGATCTCGCGCAGGTAGGAGAGGCGTTCGAGCACGTCGCTGCCGGAGCACACGACCAGCTCCTTCGGGACGAACCGGTCGGCGAAGCGGATGTCCGCCGGGGCCAGCGGCAGGCAGCCGGCGAGCACGGCCTCGAAGATGCGCTGGGTCATCTGCCCGACGGCGGCGTACCGCTCGGGCAGCATGAGCACCGTGGCCAGGGACCGGCCGTAGATGCCGGCGGCGGCCTCGAACGGGATCCGGCCCGCGAAGCGGACGTACGGCCAGCGGCCGGTCTTCGTCCACTTCCCGGCGACCAGGTGCTCGACGCGGGCGGCAGCCGGGGCGAAGAAGCGGTCGAAGGATTCGTCCCGGTCGTATTGGTTGCCCACGTAGCCGAGCGCGAGATCCCGAGGCCGCGCCGCGAGGGTGAGGGGATCGGCCTGGGCGAGGAGGTCCTCGGTGACGGGGAAGAGCAGCGAGTGCGCTCCGGGGGTCGGCGCGAGTGCGGCCTCGCAGACGCGGGTGTGGGCCGTGCGGCGCCACACGCTCTCGGCTCGCAGGGTGCGGTCCTTGTCCCAGATGACGGTGGGCGTCTGGTGCCGGGCCGTGTAGTGGTTGATGAGCTGGGCCTGCCGGTGGAGGTCGCAGGTGTGCCCCTCGCAGCCACACACGGTGGTGTTGCGGCCGGGGATCGCCCAGCGCCACTCCAGGAACAGAGCGTCGATCCTGGGCAGGCCGTCGTCGAAGGTGTACGCGCCGCCGAGGTCGTCACCGGCTTCGAGGCGGTCGCGGTCGGCCTGGAGGAAGACGATCTCGTGACCGCGGGCAAGGAGGGCGTCGACGAAGGGGCGGCGGTGGCTGCGGCCTCCGTCGGGGGTGTCGGTGACGCCGTTGCCGAGGAAGCCCCAGAAGCTGTATCCGATCTTCATTTGGTGATCCACCGCCCTTCGAGGAGCAGGGCGTCGGTTCCGGAGTTCGCCAGGCAGTCCAGGGCCATCTCGGGTGTCCCGCAGATCGGCTTGCCCTTGACGTTGAGGGAGGTGTTGATCAGCACGGGTACGCCGGTCCGGCGGCCGAAGGCGGTCAGCACCGCGTGCATGAACGGGTTCTGCGACCGGGTGACGGTCTGCAGGCGGGAGGTGCCGTTGGCGTGCACGATGGCCGGCACGCGCTCGCGCGTTGTGTCCGTCACGCCGGAGGCCATGGACATGTACGGAGCCGGCTGGCCGAGGGTGAAGAACTCGGCGGCGCGCTCGGCCGGGACCATGGGGGCGAAGGGCCGGAACGGTTCGCGGAACTTCACGGTGGCGTTGAGCCGCTCGACGACGCCGGGCTCCAGCGGGGAGGCGAGGATCGAGCGGTTGCCCAGGGCGCGCGGCCCGGCTTCGACGGCTCCCTGGAAGAGTCCGGCGATCGTGCCGTGGGCTAGCTGGTCGGCGAGGAACTCGGCGGTCTCGATGCCCAGGGTTTTTTGGCGGAGGCCGGGCCAGGGGGTGAGGTCGAGGGGCTGGTCCTCGTAGGAGGGGCCGAGGTAACAGTGACGGGCGATGCCGGCGACCGGGCGAGGCGTACGCCCATCGACGTGCACGGCGAGGGCTGCCCCGATCGCGGTTCCGGCGTCACCCGGTGCCGGCGGGACGAACACCTCGTCGAAGATGCCAGCCTCGATGATCTTCCCGATGCTCACGCAGTTCGTGGCGACACCGCCTCCCACGCACAGGCGCCGGGAGCCGGTGAGCACACGGGCGCGGCGGGCGAGGTGGACCATCACCCGCTCGGTCCGCTCCTGGAGGGCAGCCGCCAGGTCTCGGTGGACGTCGGTGAGCGGTTCGCTCGGGTGCCGCTCGGGGCAGGTCTCGGCGACGAAGCGCTGGGATGTCCTCGGGTATCCCGACGTGAGGGTGCGCGTCGGAAAGTAGCCGGGGTGGATGCGGAAGCCCGTGGCCGTCGTCCGGACGGCAGTGGTGAACAGGTGGCGGAAGCGGGCGGGGTCACCGAGGGCGGCCAGCGCCATGACGGTGCCCTCCTCGTCGCCCCGCCGCCAGCCCAGGTGCTCGGTGACGGCGCCGTACACGTACCCGAGGGAGGCCGGGTCGTTGATCGCCTCCAGGGGCCGGACGCGGGGGCGCGGAATGCCGTGACCGTGGGCGATGGTGGTGGTCTGCCGCTCGCCGAGGCTGTCGACCACGAGTACGGCGGCTTCCTCCCAGCCGGAGGCGGCGAAGGCCGTGAGCTGGTGGGCGCGGTGGTGCAGAACCGGTGTGACGCGAGCCGAGGGGAACTGGCTGCCGAGGACACGCAGCCGCCGCCGGGTCCGCAGGGCGACCTTGGCGAACCCGTGGGCGCGGGCCAGGCTCCGGTCGTGCGTCGTCGGCGAGAGCGCCATGCGCAGGGCGGCGGGCGACTCGGCGAGGTAGCGGACGGGCTGGAAGTTGTAGGCGACGGCGTCCACGTCGGCGGCGCTCAGCTTGGCCTGGTCGAGGAGCCATCCCACGGCGCGGGCCGGGTAGAGCTTGGTGTGCTTCTGCTCGGAGAGGCGCTCCTCCTCGACGAAGCCGACGAGTTCACCGTCCACGAGAAGGGCGGCCGAGGAGTCGTGGGTGTACGAGCACAGGCCGAGGACGACGGAGGGGGTGCGCTTCATGGCGGCGGTCACCTTGCCCCGGCCGTCGCGGCGCGCTTGGCCGAGCGACGCTCCAGCTCTCCGTACCAGGCGGTGAGGGCCTGGCCGAGGGGCCCGTCGATCGTGTCGGCCGCCCGCCATGCCTGCTCGTGCTTGCCGTCCTTCCACAGCCGGTAGCTGCGCAGCGTCTCGGCCATCGTGTCCCAGCCGGGATGGCCGGTCACGTCGCGGGCCTCGACCTGGTCGAGCAGGCCGGAGAAGCCCGTCCAGGGCGTTCGCAGGTCGGGCATGATCTCGCTCGCCGAGAGCGAGGTCAGCGCGTCGGCCTGCTCGATGTGCTTGTCGTAGATGTGTAGCGAGCCGATGTGCAGGTGGAACTCGCCGAGTTCCGCGTCGAGCCACCCGGCGACCAGCTCGTGCAGCACGGTGTAGAAGAACACGTCGTACGGCATGCCGATCCATACGTCCTGGCCGCGCATCATGGTCGCCATGTGCAGGCGGCCGGCTCGCAGGTGGAACCGGAACCCGAGGGTGCAGGGCACGTCCTTGTGCCCGGCGGCGTCCTGGGCCGGGTCGTAGAGCTGGATCAGGGCTCGCCGGGAGTCGGGGTCGGCCTGGATGATCTCCACGACGCGGGCGAGTTGGTCGACCTTGCCGGCCCAGTTCCGCATCCTGGGTCCGTACGCCCCCAGGAGGACGCCGTCGTCGGCGAACTGCCTCAACCGGTTGTTGTAGTCGAAGATCCACGGGGCGTCGGATCCAGACAGGTGCCAGACCGTCTCGGCGACGGCGAAGGCCGGATTCACGATGCGGGCGGGCGGGGCGTAGAGCAGGCGGGCACGCGGCTGGGTGAGCAGCAGGTGCACGTCGCGGACTTCGCGGGTGGCCATGCCCCGGGGGCTGATCTTCTCGCCGGATTTGGCCAGCGTGACGGCGCCGGAGAACAGCTCGGCCATGCTGTCGGCCGTGAGGGATGTCATCGGACGGATGCTCCTTCGTCCTGGGGCGACGCAGAGGCGCCCGCATCTTGGTGGATGGAATTGCACGACCCGTTGGCGGATGCGGCACGATCGGTGATGAGGCGAGCGATCCGAGCCGCGCTGTCGCCACGCCACCGGCACACCGCGTCCAGGGCCGTCTGCGGGATGGGCGTACGCGGTTCACGCAGTGCGGAAAGCGCTTCGGCGACGCCACCGGCGTCAAGGCAGCGGGTCGCGAGACCGTGACCGGCCAGGTCCAGCGTGCGTTCACCCGGCGGGCCGATTTCGAGGACCGGGACCCCGAGCAGCGCGGCTTCGATCCCGCACGTCGAGTACGCGCTCGCCAGGGCGTCAGCGCCGGCGAGGCAGCCTCGCGCACCGACCCGGGGATCGGCCACGGCAACGAGCGGCCCGCCATCCCGCTTCAAAAGACAGGTGAAGGCATCGGCACCCTGCGCCGGGTGTGGAGCTATGACGAGACCCCAGTCGCCGTCCGCCTCACCAAGGCCGTCCAGGAGAAAGTCCGCCTGGGACTTGAGGTGATCCGGGCTGAACGGCTGGCAGGCCCACACCGCTATCCGGGCGGGCGCGCGGCGGCTACCCGGAGCCAGCAGCTTCTCCAGGTACCGCCGCTGTGCCTCGCGGCCCAGACCGGCGAGTACGTCGAAGCGGGGCTGTCCGAGTACGTGCACCTCAGCGTCGGGGTGGCGCACCCACGCTCGTCCCAGAGTGAGGTCTCGTTCGCCCATGACGATGATGTCGCGGCTGTGCAGGGCCGGCCAGGCTGCCGATTCCGCCGTCCACGCCCCGTGCTGGACGTGGACCGAGTTCGCGCCGTGTCGTTCGGCGACGTGCGCGGCCAGCACGCCGAGGGGGCTGGTGTCGTTACTCAGGAGGACGGTGTGCGGCCGGGTTGTCGACAGCATGTCGTCGAGCCAACTCTCCGCCCGCACCAGGGTCCGCCACGACGGCTGCGTGCAGCCCCCGCTGGTTTCGAGCAGCACGGACAAGAGTCGGACAAGCCGGGCGAGTTGAATGCCGTGGCCTCTCACGTGGACGACGTGCTCGTCGTCGGGCAGGTGTAGGCCCTCGGCGGTGCCGGAGAGGGTGAAGAGGTCACTCGGCGCCGAGCGCAGTTCGATGCCTGTGATCGATCCCGCAGTGCACCGCTCTGCGGGATCGGTGGCGAGATCAAGCAGGAGGTTCTTCTGTTCATCGCGCGCCAGTTCGGTGAGAACCGGCATCAGCGTGGCAGCGTGGCGGGAGGTCCAGGACAGCGCGAGGACGTCCTGCCGTCCGAGGTTCGAGGGGAGTGGGCTCGACTCCGTGTTTGCCGTGCCCGTCCGGGCGCGGTTGCGTAGCTGGGCGGAGCGGGTCGGGTTGTGCGGTGCCGCGGCCCCGAGCAGGTACGCGATGCCGGACCAGGTCACGGTGTAGGCCAGGTACTCCCGCGAGCTGCTCGAACGCAGTCCCACGAGTCCCTCGTACGGGGTCAGAGCGAGGGGCCCCGGCGCCGAAGCGAATGGCTCCCAGGCGTTCAGCGCCAGGAGCTTGCGCACGATCTCGGCAACGAAGCGCCGCACGGGAACATGCTGGACGTGGAGCCACCCGGCTCCGCCAGGAGTGGAGGCGAGCGAGGCGCCATAGCGATCCAGGGAAGCCATGACGTCCTCGACGCAAGCGCGCAGCACCTGCCGGTCGACGGCCGTGGCTTCCAGTTCCGCGGTGTGGATGTGGTCGGTTCTTGCGTGCGCCAGGGCGCCGCTACCGACGAGAGCCCACGTTGGCTTCCTGGCGAAGGCGGAGCGGACCAGAACCAGACCACCAGTCGTGCGGGCACTCACACCATGCTCCCCTCGACAAGCTGCTCGGCGGGGCGGAGAAGGCGCAGCAGTTCCTTGGGCGAAGCGGCAGTCTCGGGTGCGGGCGAGGTGGGCTGCCCGTATCCCCATCCAGCGTGGATGTAGGCGACCCCGGCGCGGGCGGCCGATTCCTCGTCTACCGTCATGTCCCCCACGTACACGGCCGCGGCGGGATCGACTCCGAGGTCGACCAGGGCGAGGAGGAGCGGGTCTGGGGCCGGCTTCGTCCGGCCCGCCCCCGCGGGGGTACGGATGGTCGCGAAGGGACATCCGAGGCGCGCGAGGAGCGGTGCCGCGCGATCGACGTGCTTCGACGTCACCACACCCAGCCGCCAGTCGGCGGCCACGAAGGCGTGGAGCGTCTCGACGATGCCGGTGAATTCCTGCGCGAGGTGCGCGGCGTCGATGGATTCCGTTTCGTATGTCCGGCGGACTGCCTCGGCGTCGGTCACACCCAGTCGCTGCATGATGTCGCCGAATTCGCGCCCCAGGTGGCGCTCGTAGTCGTGAAACGGAAGGGTGATGCCGTGCAGCTCTTGGACCTTCCGCCACGCCTTCCGCATCACCGGACGGGTGTCGAGCAGGACGCCGTCGAGGTCAAGGAGAAGAGCGTGCGACGCGTTGTCGCTGGCTGGGATGCTGGGTGCGGGCGGAGCTGGTGGCGATTCCGGAGCGGGAACGGTCATGATCGTCCTTCTCGTCAGGGGGCACGTGCATTCGGGTGCTGCGGAGTTGGGCAGCCCGGGACTGGCGCTTCGAAGGGTGTGGGGCGCGGGGCCACCTTGGGCGGCCCCTGCTGGCAACCGGCCAGTCGCCGTCCGCCTGCGTCTCTCGACCCAGGCCGGGGGCAACCACGGGGCTCAACACGTCGGGTCCGAGCTTGGTCGCGTCGTGCGGCGACATCGGGGTGCCTCCGTAAGTGTGGGGATGACCGCGTAGGTAGTTCGGCCGCTGTCCGCCACACCCCACCGAAGCGACATACGCTCGACGAGGTGCAGCCCTCGACCACCGTGATCGCTGACACCAGCACGTCGTCGCCTGGCCGGGGCGGTGCTGTCGTCGGTGACCCAGATCCGAAGCTCGTGGTTGTCGTGCCACAGTCGCAGCCGGACATCCCCAGAGCCGTGGGTGATCGCGTTGGTCACCAACTCCGAGACAACGAGCCGGGCGTTTTCTGCCGGGGCGTCCGGCAACGACCACCCCCTCAGCACGGTGGCCGTGGTTCGTCGCGCCTGGGCGACGTGTACAGCCGTCGGCTCCATGACCATCTCGAAGACGCGAGACATCAGCGGACACCCAGCGGGTGCGGTGCCGGCGACGGTGGCACCGCCGCCATCACCCCCAGGTCGGGGTGGCGTTGCTGTCCGGTGCGTGGTCATGCGCCTATCGCACCGCGGCTTCGTGATCCGGACCAGGGGAAACCTGAGGGGGGAAATCTTTGTCAAGGGGGGAAAAGAGGGGGGGAGTTGGGGACAGCATTGGATTTCCCCCACCGATAGAGGTCAGACTCATGGCAGAAGATCCGTTTGCTGAGCTACTCCGTCACCTGCGGCGCAACGCGAACCGAACACAGGACGAGCAGGCACATGCGATCAACGCCGCTTCCGGCCGGGCAACGATGACCCGCCGAGAGATCGGTCGGTACGAAAAAGGTGACAACGTCCCCACGGACCACACACTGGGGAACATCGCTCTGGCCTGCGGCGTCCCGCTGGAGCCGCTACTGCGCGAGGCGAAGGCCGCCCGAGCCAGGCGGCGAAAGAGGAACACGGTTGAAGGGGAGGATCTGGACGACGTGAAGCGCCGAACGCTACTGGGAGGCGCCGTCGTCGGCGCGGCTACGGCCGCTGAGCCGTGGGGCCGACTCGCCTACGCACTTAGCAAGGGTTCCAGGATCGACCCCGAGTCGGCGGGCGTTCTCATCGATCATGCGGCCCGGTTGCATGTGGACGAGCTGAGCGAGAGCGCACGCAGCCTACAGGCTCGGGTCGAGTCGCACTTGGACGCGATCACCGCGGCCCTTCCCCGTGCCGGTACCCATGAGCGAGCGCTGACCATCGCGGCGGGAGAAACCGCAGCTCTTGCCGGGTGGATTGCCTGGGATCTTGGGGAGCACGATAAGGCCGCTGCCTATTACGGAGTGACCTCGGACTGCGCGAAGAAGGCCGGGCACCCCCCTCTGCGCGCCCTGGCGCTGGGCTACGCGAGCTACGGCGCCCCCAGCCCTACGAAGGCGCTGGAGATGCTGTCACAGGCAGCTCAGGATGTGCGAGGGCGTGGCAACGCAACCGCTGCAGCGTGGGCCCTGGGACGGTACGCGGAGGAAGCGGCTCAGTCAGGGGATGACGCCGGCGCTCTCCGAGCCCTGGAGCAGGCGAAGTTCGCTTACGACTTCGCCGACCATACAAGTGAGCAGGCGTGGGTCCGTTTCGTGACGCCGTACCGGATGGACTCCCTAACACTCTCGGTGTACGGCGAACTCAAGCGTCAGGAGCTGACGGCCACAGCCGACTCCGCGGTCGAGCGCCTCGGTGGGGAACTGCCCGACTCCGGAGTGGTCGTCCTCGGGGACCTGGCGTCGGCACTTCTGCGCGGCGGCGACGTAGACCGCGGGGCCTACGTCGCGCACCAGTTCGCAGCGGCGGCGGAGTCCAAGCCCAACACCATGGGACGTCAGCGGGCGCAGGCCATCGCTGCCGGACTTCCTGACACGGAGCACGACCTGGCCAGCCACCTGCTGACGTTCGCGTCGTCGTGAACCGTCGCGCCGTGCACACTCGCCAAGGGCGAGGCGCTGGGCGGCGTGCCCTACTGCGGGCGCGCCTCGTCGACCACCCAGGCCAGGTATGCCTCCGACCCTCCGGTCACAGGCAGCGTGACCCACTGGGGGACGTCATACGGGTGCTTCTCGTGTAGCCACGCTTCCAGTGCTGGGAGGCGGTCCGACGACGTCATGTACGAGATTCGCCACTCTTGAGCTGCTTCGACCTTCCCCTTCCACCAGTAGAAGGCGGTGATGGGGGCATCGATGTGAACGCCCGCCGCTAGCTTGCTCTCCACGGCGCCTCGGGCGAGAGTCTTCGCCTGATCTTCGTCGTCACTGGTTGTCTGCGCGATCACGATCTCGTGGTCCATGCGGCTACCTCTCCAGCTCGGGTACCGCGACCCTATCCAGATGTCCGACGCAGGCCAGCGGGTGGTAGTTGCCGGGAGATCGGGCGAACTCACCTTCCGCACTGATCACCTCCGCAGTACGCCGCGATCCCACAAGGGGAGCGCCGCTTCGGCATGACTGTGCAGGTGTTATCGCCCAACAGGTTGCGTAGCGGCTTCGTGCGCCGCTCGCGCCTTCGCCCCAGCGGATTCGACGCCGCAAGGGGCGCAGGCGCTGCGGGTGGCCATCGCGGTCGTCGTCCGCGACAGCGATGTCCTTCTGGTGTGCCGACGGGACGACGATGGTGCTGGAATCACGTGGCAGTTCCCGGTCGGCGTCATCAAGCCGGGAGGCAAGGCGGAGACCACCACTGTCCGGGAGACCTTGGACGAGACAGGTGTCCACTGCGCGGTCCGGCAGCACCTCGGGAACCGGCTCCACCCCGTGACCGGCGTGTTGTGCGAGTACCTGGTCGGCGAGGCCACCAACAGCGACGCGGCCGAGAACATCGACGTCATGTGGGTCCCAGAAACGCAGTGCCCCGATTCATCCCCGTCGATACGATCTTCCCACTCATCCTGGCTGTCCTGGAGGAGCAGACGTGACGCAGCAGAATACGGACGGGCGTCCGGGCATCGCCGCAGCCATTGTGGTGAACGAGGGGCGTGTACTGATGGTGCGCCGCCGGGTCAGCGAGGGACAGCTCTCTTGGCAGTTTCCGGCCGGAGAGGTCGAGCCCGGCGAGACCCGTGAGGACGCCGCTGTGCGGGAGACTCAGGAAGAGACCGGGCTGGCCATGGGGGCGGTGAAGCTGCTCGGTGAACGGGTCCACCCGAAGACGGGCCGACTGATATCGTACACCGCTTGCGACGTGTTGCGCGGCACCGCTCACGTCGCGGACACCGAGGAGCTGGCCGAACTGGCCTGGGTCGCCCACGACGCGATCCCGGAGTACGTGCCGTACGGGCTGTTCGAGGCGGTGCAGGACTACCTCGACACAGCCCTCACGACCTGACTGCCCTGGGCCGCGACCATGTTCGCCCTGCCGCTGTGCTGCGACATGCTGAGGAAGACCATCAGGTGCTACAGACCGGGCGCCCTCGCGCAAGTACCTTCAGCCGCCGCGCTTCGCGCGAAGGCGTTCGTTCTCCTTCTCTAATTCCTTAACCCTTCGTTCGAGCTCGGCTCGAGTTGGCGCCTTCGGGGGCGGCGGCGGTGCCGGTGCGGGCTCAGGTGGCTCTGCCAGCAGTCCGACGGGTTCGTAAGCCACGATCGTTGACCGCTCTTCCCTGCACTCAGGGCATCGCCTGCTGGACGCCCCAGCGGAGACAGGGTCGGTGTACGAGCAGTGCGTCTCTGTCTCGATGATGTGGCCGCAGTACAACCGGACACGCCACCGCATGATCTCGTGGTCCTGCTTCTTGAAGGACTGGAGCAGTTTCCATGCTCCCTCGAACGCCTGGCGCCGACGCTCCGCCATCGCCGGGTCTGCAAGGCATTTGGCGTTGTCCTCATCAACCTGTCGCCGAACCCACTGGCTGATCTCCTCGGTCTGCTTCTGACGGCGGTGGTCCGCGCGGGTGAGTTCGTATTCCTCCAGCGGAACGCTGCTGCTCCGGTATTCGACTTCGCGCATGACGGGCAGCGTAGTCACGGCGTACCGAACCGCCATGGAGAAGAACGGTCCTGGTCAACCATCTTGCGGTTTCTGAGCCGAGATGACGGGAGAAGCCCAGACGTGACCATCGGAAGGAGAAGACGAACCGGCTCGAAGGCCAGGCCCCGACCTCCCTACAGCCGTGGGCGTTCGGCCCGGTTCGCGGTTTCCGTCAGCGTGGCCGTCTGCATCGGGTACGCCCCGATACCGATTGCAGATATCCGCGTGGAGCGGCGGCGAGCGGCTTCAGCGCGGGGATTGGGTGCGGGGTTCCGGCTGGTGTGCTGGATGCGGGTGATCAGGACGCGCGCGGGTTGGCGGGCAGTGGACAGTTCGCGTTGGGCCGCGGCCTCCTTGAGGAGCTGGAGGGGTTGGTGGCCGCCGGCTTCGGCGTCGGCGAGGACGGTGGCGAGGGCCGACCAGGCGGAGTCCGTGAGGATGCGGTCGGCGTGGTCGGGCACGGCGGCTCGTACGTCGTGGGCGAGGGCGCGGCGCGCCTGTTCCGTCGGCTGACGGGCGGCGAGGCTGTCGAGGACAGGTGCGAGGGCCTGGGTGGCGGCGATCTGGAGGTGGTGGAGGGTCTGGCGGGTGGCTTCGGTCTGTTGCGCATGGTTCTTCGCTTCGTGCCAGCGGGCGGCGACGATCGTGGCCCAGACAAAGGCGGTGAGCAGGGCGGCCAAGGCGCTGCCGTCGGGGCCGGTGACGGTGTGGGCGATGTCGCGGGCCGCTTTGCGCAGGGTGTGCGCGGCCTGGTTCTCGGCGCGGATCTGGGAGCGCTGGGCGCGGGCGAACGCCCTTGATGCGGCTCGCAGTTCTGTGTGGAGGTGGGTGGGGGCTTGCTGGGCAGTGGCTTCGATGAGTTCGCCGAGCGCGGTGATGTGGGCCTGGGCGTGGGTGTCGTCGGTCATGCCGGTGTGGAGGGTGTCGAGGGCGTCGGTGGCCTGGTGCCAGGGGGTGGCGGGATGGTTGCGGCGGGCGGTGGGGTGCTCCTCCGGCGCGGTGGTTTCCAGGCGGGCCTGGAGCTTGGGCAGGCTGAGATCGGGGGCGATCTTTCCGCCGGGGTGGAAGATCTGTTCGCCGTCCTTGTTGAGGTCGTCGGGACGGCCGACGGAGTAGCCGAGGAGGTCTCCGGACGGTCCACGGCGGGGCTTGACCGCGATGCCATCGGCTTCGAGGTAGGCGAGGAGTTCCTCCGTGCTGCTCGCGTGAGGTATCGCGGTGCGGATGTGGTCCTGGAGCCAGTCGCGGCTGGTCTGCTCCCAGCCGAGGCGTTCGGCCTTGTGCATCTCAGCCTGTGTGGGCCGGCGGGCGGCGGTGCGGTCCCCCTTCTTCAGTTGGCGCAGGCCGTAGTCCTTCTCGATCTGACGGCAAGCGTCGCCGACGCGGATGCCGCTGTCGTGGAGTTTGGGGCGGCGGCCGTCCTCGCGGACCGTGGTGGCGAGGACGTGGATGTGGTCGTCGGCGTGGCGGACAGCTATCCAGCGGCAGCCGAGGTCGTCGCCCGCCGGGGCGATGCCAGCAGCTTCGACGATGCGCTGAGCGATGTCGGCCCATTCGGTGTCGGAGAGGTGGCGGTCTTCGGGGGCGGTGCGGACGGGGCAGTGCCAGACGTGGTCGGTGACCTTCTTGCCGAACTCGCTGTTCCGAAGGTGAACGGGCTCGTCGAGGTGGTGGGCGAGCTGGGTGAGGGTGGCGTTCTCGTCGCGGCCGGGGTCGGGCATGCCGAGCATGGCGAAGCCGGCGACGATGTGCGGGTCGATGTGCTCGTCGTGGTGGCCGGGACCGTAGAGGTAGGCGAGCAGACCGCGGGTGTTGGCCCCGGCCGGTTTGATGGCGGCGATCATGCGGACAGGTCCTTTGTCGGGTCGGCGGGTTCGCGCAGGGCGTCTGCGATCAGATGCAGAAGGTGTTGCAGCTCTGCGAGGTGCCGACGGATGTCGGGCGGAGTGAGATCGCTGTTGAGCGCCCGGGCCATCTGGTTGACGTTGATGCCTATGCGGTTGAGGTTGCGCAGCACCTGCGAGCGGAACTCGTGAAGGCGGCGGCGGTCCTCAGACAGCGGGAGATTCGCAGTGAACCGCCCGTCCAGGAACGCAAGGACTATGTCGGCTGCGAAGCCGGATTCGCCTGCGTAGCCGTGCTCCGAGGCGGTCTCCCGTAGCCGGGCTCGTTCGTCGCCGAGGAAGCGCAGGGGGCCGACACGCTCCATGCGCTTGTCGCCGGTGAAGCGGCGGATCGCGGGCTGAGCACGTGAGGCGTCGCTTGCCACTGCGGGACGGAGGGCGGCCTGCTGCGCATCGTGGAGTACATCCGGTTCGGGACTGCCCTCCGCCCCGAACCCACGGTCCGGCGCCCCCTGGCGCTGGTCCGTCTCCGCCACCCCTGGGGCGGAGTCCCCCGAAGGCCGGCCTTGAGTCGGACTCGGGGTACTACTGGCTCCGCCAGGGGCAGGCTGTCCAAAGGCGTGACGTAGGCGCTTCAGCAGCGTCGGCGGCTTCGTGAGTTGCGAGGAGCCGTCCGAAGGATCTTCGGTTCGTCGCGAGTCGTTCATGGGATAAGGGCCTCCAGAGTTTGGGCGACAGACGCCTGTGTGCTGGGGTGACGCCACCGTCCACAGCTGTGGACAGGGAGTGCGTGTCGAGAGCAGAGGTCGTCTGGCCGGTGGAGCGCGCAGCCCCACCGGCCAGACAGTCAGCCGCTGTCCGGCGAGGGGCGGGGGCCGGGTTCTTCTCGGAGGATGGTCATCACCTCGGTCAGACGCTTGCCGCTGACCGTGTGTCCCTCGGCTCGTATGGCCTGCTCGACACTCTCCCGCGTCAGCGGGCTCCTCCCGGCTGTGGCGTTTCGTCCGATCGTCACGAGCTGCTCGACCGTTGCGCTGGCCGGGCGCCCACTGCGCTTCCTGATCGCCGGTTGCGGGTGAGGGGCCAGCGGCTGGGCGGAAGGGAGTTCCGGCCGCTCAGCGGTTTCGCCGAGACGGATGGAACCGCCAACCGTGGCTTCCGGTTCCTGGACGAACGCGGCATGCGCTTCTTCGCCGGGCTGGTCGACGAGCTGGTGGATCTGTCTCATCAGGACGCCGAAGGCGAGTAGGGCAGCGGCTGGGGGGACGGCTGCGACCACGTAGTTGAGCAGCGGCACGGGTCCGGCGTGATCGGTACCGCTGACTCCCGCCACGTTGAGGGCGATGGAGCCCACCGAGCCAGTAGCCGTGAGTGCGATGGCCCAGCCGTCGGTGACCTGGCGCAGCCCCGCGCGGAGCATCAGAAGCTCTCCGGCGACGATGAACGCGTCCAGCGTCGCCGGCCAAGCCCACTGGCGGGTGGGTGAGCCTCCGAGCCCATGCTGCCCGGCGACCTCAGCGAGGTGCGCGTAGGACAGCCAGAACCCGCCGACGGTGAGGATCACGATCACGACTCCGGCGACTGCGAGCGCCAACCGCTCGGTGGTCTGCTTGGTCGTCGCGCACCCCCTTTGGTCAAGCTGATGGCGCTGGGTGGGGGTCATGGGGTGGGTCAAGCGGAGTACTCCTCAAGTGGTGTCGGACGATCCGTCTTGCCGTCTTGGCCGTTGCAAGCGCAGGTCAGAGCCGGTACGGCAGCCGCCTCCGTCTGCCGCACCCGCAGGACGCGGCAGTTGGCTGCCACGCTCGCGGGATGCATCCATCCGCTGCCGACCGGGGCGACGTTGCCGTGCGATGCCGTCCCGGCCGACTGGGCTCCGGCCTGCGGCGATACGGCGGGGACGCCCGGGACGGCACGAGACGGCTCGCGGCGCCGTCCCAGCGGAGACAAGGCGGTTACGGTGATCGCGCTGCCGTCTTGCCCTCGGTCGCCGTCTTGCCTCTACGCCTTCTGAGCTGCGGAATCACGGCAGGGACGGCAGGGACGGCCACTGGGGAGGCGGGACTCAGCCCGAAACGGGGCTGGCCTCGGCGTTCACTGAGTGAACGGTGGGGCAGTAGCGCCGCCAAGCGTCGAGGAACTTGAACCGCGTGTAGCCCTTGCGCTGGGTTCCATCGGCGAGGCGAACGTTGCCCGGCCTGATGCCGAACTCGCGGAGCAGCGCGGCCAGGTCCTTGGCGTTCAGCCCACTGCGTCCCCACTCTGCCCAGGGGCTCTCGGCGTCCTGGCGGAGCTGGTGGAGCAGCTCGTCCGTGGTCAGGCTGTCGGGCTCACGCTGGACGACGAACGCCCTGCGGATGTCGGCGAGGATGCGGGCTCCGCCGGGCTGGTCCTCCTCTGCCTCGATCTCGGCGGCGACCATCCGGGTACACGCCGTCCGGGCGAGCCGAGGCCAGGCACCGGCGGCCAGGTCCGCGACGATGATCAACGGCTCCCAGGTGTCCGCGGCCCGGTCCTCCACCGGCATGTCCGGCTCCAGATCCGCTGCCTCATCAAGCAGCGGCCGGACCCACGTGGCGATCTGGTCGCGCAGGTCGTGCAGGACCGGGATGTCGCGGCGGGAACGGAAGGGCTTGACACGCTCGCCCTCCGCCCGGCGGCGCATGCGGATCACCACGGCCCGGTCCATGATCGTGTCGGGCAGGTCACCGATGCCCGCGAGCGCCGCCATGGCGAAGGTGGCGAATCGGTGCGGCGTGTGGTCGGCGCCCACGACCCGGGTGACGTACCGGTTGCGCTGGTGGCCGGCGTTGAGCAGGCCGCGCATCTCCTCGTTCTTCTCCGCCTGCTTGGGCGTGCCGAAGATCGTGTCCGCCTCGTCCACCAAGAGCGTGGGCGGCTCCTCCGTGATCGAGCGGAAAACCGCCGCCAGGGTGGTGTTGATGGTGAGCATCGGCTGGTGGACCGTCTCTGTGAGCACGTCCAGCAGGCGTGACTTGCCGCACCGTTTCGCAGGGCCGACCACCGCCAGCCGCGGCGCGTGCTGCCAGGCGGGCTGGAGGTGCGTTGCTGCCACCCAGAGGGTGACCGCGTCCAGGGCTTCCGCAGACGGGAGGATGACGAACTTAGCTATCTGCGCGCGAAGTTCCTCCAGCAGAGCCGATCCGGCGGTGGGCTCGGGGTCCGGCGTGGCCGCCTCGGCCAGCTGGTCCACGGGGGTGGCGTCCGACCCGCTCTCCTCGGCGGGCATCTGCGGGTCGCCGGTGAGATGACCGGGGCGGCCAGGAATGGCACCCGGGGGCCATGCGCCGCTGGAGAGAGCGGAATAGGGCTCGGGTTCCGAGTGTTCCACGGGGCAGCTCCTCGTCTGGCGGTGGCGGGCTTGCACGCCCTGACCGCCGGGTTGGTTCTTGACGGGCCGTTCGGGGTTGCTGGGGCCTCCGGCGTTGCACCGCCGGGGGCCCATTCCCTTCTCGCGGGCACCAGGCCATCGCGAGGGAACACGGACCGTACGTCCACGCCCGGCGACAGTCCAGCGTTTCTGTGTCAGCTCAGCGCAGAACGGCCTGCTACGCAGCCGCCCCTTCATGCCGCCAGCCCGAGGAGCTCCAGCAGGTCTGCGGTCACGACCCGGTAGGCATTGCCGAGTCGCAGCACCTTGCACGGGTAGACGCCCCTCTTCGCCAACTCATACCCCTTGCTCCGCCCGAGCCCCAGAGCTCGATTACTTGTATCCAGGTCAATGGCCACGGGGAGGCGCAGCAGCTCCTCCCGGCTCATTCCCTTCGAGCCCTTCGGCTGTTCGGCCGTCGCGTCCTCGCGCATGCGGTGAAGCCCCTTTCGGTACAGCCGTCGGCGAACGTGGCCATCACGTCCGGCTCCAGGCGTCTACCAACCAGGATGCTCAAGCTAATGTGTCTTCATGACACAACTCAAGGCGGATGCTGATGAGGACGACTTCCCCGAGTGGGCGGACCGGGTCAAGGCCAACGTGGCCGGCGAAGTCCGGCGGAGAAGGAAGGAGATGGGATGGAGTGCACAGGACCTGGCCGACCAGTGCGAACGGTTTGGGCATCCCATCCCGCGCAACGTGATCGCCAACATGGAGTCCGGCCGCCGGGCCAACCTCCCGCTGGTGGACGTGATGGTCTTGGCCGCCGCCCTGGAGACGTACCCGGTCTGCCTGATCTTCCCGGTCGGCTACGTCGAGCAGACCCAGGAACTCCCCTTCCAGGACCTCGTGCCGATCTGGGACGCCCTGCGCCGCTTCACCGGCGAGCAGGAGGTACCCATCTACGACGCGGGCCTGGTCCCCGACTTCGAGCGTCACGCCAGCCTCGTCCGCACCGCTCTAGCAGCACTCGAAGAGGAAGAGCGGGCAGGATTCGCGGCCCGGACAGCCACCGGCCGCGCCCAGCAGGACGAAGCCGAGCGCAAACGGAGCGAGTACGCCGACCAGGCCATATCCGCCAAGTACACCCTCCGCTACCTCCGCCGCGACCTGCGCGACAAGGGAGCCACGCCCCCCGGCCTGCCCCCAGCACTGGACGATGTCGACGCGCCCGACCCCGATACCGACACCACCTCGGAGGACCGCCTTTGAAGGGCTCCACCTACCGCCGCTGTTCCTGCCGCGACCCGAAGACCGGCAAGGAACTCGGCGCCTCCTGCCCGAAGCGCAACAGCAGGAACCACTGCACGTACTCCGTACGCCAGGAGCTGCCGCCCCGCGAAGACGGCAGCCGACGGTCGTTCGCCCGTGGCGGGTACAGCAGCCTCAAGGCCGCCCAGGCCGATCTCGACCACGTACGTGCCCTCATGGGGCTCGCTGAGGCCGACGACCCCGAGGGTGTCCAGCTGATCGCGGAGATGCTGGCCGAGGTCAGCGGCGAGAAGCTGCCCCTGCCGGACGTGGAGGAGACCCGGCGACGACTGAAGGCTGGCCAGGACCTCGTTGGCAGCCTCACCGTGGCCGAGTGGCTGGACCGCTGGCTCGCCGGCAAACGCATACGCAAGTCGGGCATCAACCGGTACGAGACCGACGTCCGCGTGCACCTCAAGCCCCACATCGGCGACCGTCGCCTCGACCGGTTGCGCGTGAGCCACCTCAGCGAGATGTTCACCAGGATCACCGACATCAACGCCGAGGTCCTGGAGCAGAACGCCCAGCGACGTGAAGCGGTCGAAGAGTTGGCGACCGTGCCGTGGAAGGGCGTCGAGAACAGGGCTCGCCGCAAGGCGATGAAAGCTGCGATCGATGCAATGCCGCCCTTCCGCCGCGTCACCGGGCCGTCCACTCGGCAGCACATCAAGGCCACGCTCCGCACCGCTCTGAATGACGCGATCGGACAGCAGATCATCACGTTCAACCCGGCGGCCCACGTCGAGATCGACCCGGTCCGCAAGCCGAAGGCCCTGGTATGGACGGACGAGCGCCTCGCCCGGTGGCAGCAGACCGGCGAGAAGCCCTCCCCCGTCATGGTGTGGACACCCGAACAGACCGGCGCCTTCCTGGACTTCGTCGCCGAGGACCGGCTGTACGCCATGTGGCACCTGATCGCCTTCCGCGGCCTACGGCGCGGCGAGGCGTGCGGGCAGCCGTGGTCGGAGACCAACCTCGACCGGCACTCGCTCACGGTCACGGGGCAGCTCGTGCAGGACGGGTGGGAGGTCGAGGCATCCGAGCCGAAGACGGACAGCGGCTTCCGCGTCGTAGCCCTGGACGATGACACTGTCGGCGTCCTGGAGCGGCACCGCAAGCAGCAGGAGGCAGAGCGCGAGGAGTGGGGAACGGCCTGGGTCGAGACGGGCCTGGTCTTCACCCAGGAGGACGGCTCCTGGCTCCACCCGGGCAAGGTCACCGACCTCTTCGAGCGCCTCGTTCTCGCCTCCGACCTCCCGCCGATCCGGCTGCACGACCTCCGCCACGGCGCGGCCACGCTCATGCTCGCCGCCGGTATCGACGTCAAGATCGTGTCGGACACCCTCGGGCACAGCGACACCCGGATCACGCGGGACATCTACCAGAGCGTCCTGCCCCACGTCGGCAAGAGCGCCGCCGAGGCCACGGCCAAGCTGGTCCCGCTCCAGCGCAAGTCCGAAGCGGAGAAGGCCGCGCATGAGGCGGAGAAGGCACGGAAGAAATCCAAGCGTGCCAAGAAGGCCCAGCTTGGGGCCAAGAGGAAAAACGCGAAGACCAAGCGGAAGAAGCCCAAGAAGTAGGGGCCAAACGGCCCCCAGAGCCTCGACCGCCCCCATCGGACAAAGCCCACCAGGAGGGCCAACTGTGTTCCTCGACTCACCTACGCAACTGCTTCAACGGCGTCGGCGACGGGCGCTGTTGCGCGCAGACTGAGGCTGTTCCTTGCCGGTGAGCACACCGGCCGTGAGCAGCCGACCTTCACGGACACTCCGCATGACCTGCTGCCGCACCATCTCCGTACTCGCTCCGGCAGTACCGATCATGCCCGTCTCCACCAGCCGGGTGAACATGGTGTTGTCCAAGTAGCTTGGTACGTTGGAGTAACCAAAGCGCAGCGCTCCGCCCCGGCCATCCCTCAGCCTTGGGTCATCCCTCAGACGCTGGAAGTGCTGGCGGGAGAAGTACATTCCCTGCACCATGACGTTTGCCTGCGGGATCAGCCCTTCAGGCGGGCACAACTTGATCCAGCTCGGATCGGGACTCAGCCTGTGGTCGTCAGTCGGTCGTCGGAGACGGGCAGCGTAGGCGTCCACGTCTTGCATGCGCCTCAGTTCGTCGGCCAATTTGCCGTCGCTGTCCGGGTAGTAGTAACCGCCCACCCTGTCCAGCTTCTTGTACTGGACGAGGATGAGGCTTCCGCGGCTCTGGTGGTAATAGAGGAGGTCAGCACCGGAGTTTCTTTCAGCGGCTGTGCGGTTCACGTTGGCGATCAACAGCGACTGCTCGTCCTGCCGGAAGTGCCGCCAGGCGACATGCCCGGTTAGCTCACCGATCCAGCCCAGGAATATCTCAGCATCTCTGCCGATGTGGTGATCCTCGATCGCGATATCGTGCTGCGAGGCTGCTCGGCCCGCGCCTGCTGAAGTCGTAGCCGTCCGGCTCAGGAGGTCGAGATACGCTGGCGGCGGCCTGTCGTCGTACAGTTCCTCAGCAGGCGGATCCCACCGGGCGAGCTGGGGGATGCTCATCCCCGCCATACGCCCGATTCCCAGCACTGCGTCGCGCTGGGTCGCCAGGGCTTGCCCCGCTTTCGAGCGCACGGTATAGCCGTCGAAAGCCGCTCTAAGTTGGCCGATCACACGGTCTACGTCAGGTTGCAACTCGACCAATGCGGCAAGCAGAGCCTTGCCCGTCGCCTCTGTCTGCTGACCTTCCTCAACTAGGTGCACGCGATGCCGTGCGGTTAGCAACGCAATGAGTTCGTTCAAGGTCACCGGCTCTGGAAGCAGAGTGACATGGGAAATCTCCAGCTTCTGCTGCAAGTCAGCAACCTGGCGCAGTCGCTTTGTGTGACCGAGTCTGGTCACCTGCATGACGCCGTACCTATCAGGAGTCGCGACCAGGGTGATGTGGCTACCCTTGGTCCAAAACTCCCTGAGGCGCGTGGTCGTCCATGTCCACTCACGACGTCCGGAAGCCGGGAACAAGTCCTCTTGCCATTCAAGATGTGCCTTCTCGGCCTCTGTGCACCTGATGATCGCGACCATGCCGATCATTCTGTCTTGTGGACTTACCGGCTGTTGGCGTTCGGGCAAGGACAGGCCCCATGCGGGCCGAGGGCCAGCTCGGTACGGACCGGACGGTCAACTCACGGCTTGTCCACCAGTCGGGGCTGGCCAAGCGTAAGAGGCCCAAGAAGTAGGCCCCTGAAGGCCCGCCGCTCACGCATCGCTCACGCAGGCAAAGTCACGGCACCCCGGCCGTATGACATGCCATGCCCCGAGCAACAGAGAACCCCAGGTCACGGCTATGTGACCTGGGATTCTAGCTGAGCCGCCTAAGGGAATCGAACCCTTGACCTACGCATTACGAGTGCGTCGCTCTGGCCAACTGAGCTAAGGCGGCATGCCGCGGAGCCAGATTGGCAGCAGCAGCGCCGCCAAGTCTACACAGTTTCGAGGGGTGCTCCGTACGGGGCCGGGTGGGGCCTGGGCTGGGGCGGGGCTGGTCAGCGGCAGCGGGTGTGGGGGGCCGGTGGGCGGCCGGTGAGGAGGTAGGTGTTGATCGCGTTGTCGATGCAGCCGCTGCCGCGGCCGTAGGCCGTATGGCCGTCGCCGTCGTAGGTGAGGAGGGTGGCGGAGGAGAGCTGGGTGGCGAGGGCGCGGGCCCAGGGGTAGGGGGTGGCCGGGTCGCGGGTGGTGCCGACGACGACGATGGGGGCGGCGCCCCTGGCGTGCAGGGCATGGGCTGTACCGGTCGGGCGGACGGGCCAGTAGGCGCAGTTCAGGGCCGCCCAGGCGAGGGCCTTGCCGAAGACGGGGGATGCCTTCTGGAAGTCGGGGATGGACTTCCTGACCTCGGCAGGGGTGCGGAAGGCCGGTGGGAGGTCGAGGCAGTTGACGGCGGGGTTGGCGTACATGAGGTTGGCGTACGAACCGTCGGTGTCGCGCTCGTAGTAGAGGTCGGCCAGGTTGAGCAGACCGCCGCCGTGGCCGCCCATCGCGGAGCGGAGGGCGGTGCGCAGCTGGGGCCAGGCCGTCTCGTCGTACATGGCGGAGATCACGCCGATCGTCGCGAGGGGCTCGCCCAGGGCTCGGGACTCGCCGGTGCGGGCCGGGTGGGAGTCGAGGCGGGCGAAGAAGGCGCCGAGCCGGTCGCGGGCGGCGGCCACGGAGCCGGTGCCGAGGGGGCAGCCGGTGCGGCGCACGCAGTCCTTGGCGAAGGCGGTGAAGGCGGTTTCGAAACCGGCGGTCTGGTCGCGGTTGATGCGCCGGGAGGACAGCGTCGGGTCGAGCGCGCCGTCGAGGACGAGACGGCCGACGCGGTGGGGGTAGAGGTCGGCGTAGGTCGCGCCGAGGAAGGTGCCGTAGGAGGCGCCGACGTAATGCAGCTTCCGGTCGCCCAGCGCGGCGCGCAGCACATCCATGTCGCGGGCCGCCTCGACCGTCGAGACATGGCCGAGGATCCGGCCGGAGCGGGTCGCGCAGCCGCGGGCGAACTTCTTGTAGGCGGCGACGAGGCGGTCGGTCTCACCGCGGCCGTCGGGCGTCTGGTCGGTCTGGGTGAAGGTGTCCATCTGCTTGTCGCTCAGACAGGTGACGGGCTCGCTCTCGGCCACGCCGCGCGGGTCCATCGCCACCATGTCGTAGCGGGCGCGCACCCGGGCCGGGTAGCCCACGGCCGCGAAGCTCTGCAGATAGCCGACCGCGGAGCCGCCGGGGCCGCCGGGGTTCACCAGCAGCGAGCCGAGGCGGCGGCCGGTGCCGGTGGCCTTCTTACGGGAGACCGCGAGCCTCAGGTCCCGGCCGGTGCCGGGTCTCGCGTAGTCGAGCGGGGCCTTGAGCGTGGCGCATTCGAAGTCCGCGCCGCCGCAGGGGCGCCAGTTCAGCGTCTGCTCGTAGTACGGCTTGAGGGCGGCGGGGACGGCCCTCTTCGACAGCGACGCGGCGCGCGGCGCGGAGGCGTCGGCCGAGCAGCCGGAGGACAGCAGGGCGGCGGCCGTAAGGGCGGCGCCGAGGGGCCGGAGCGGGCGGCTGCTGTGTCGGGTGTGCATGGACTGATCCCTCGGTTCGCGGTCGAGTCGCGGGATCGCGCCGGCCGGATCACATGGATCACCCTGTACTGGTTCCACCCTGTACTGGTTCCTATGGGATAGGACCGGTTCGCCCCCTTACGGAGAGTATCCATCCGGACACGCTCCATGCGTCCGGCGACGAACCCGTACGGGTGACTCAGCCCGCCCGCAGCGCCATGGTCATCGCCTCGACCGCCAGCAGCGGCGCCACATTGCGGTCCAGCGCCTGACGACAGGCCGTGATCGCCTCTATCCGGCGCAGCGTCCGCTCGGGCTTCGAACCCGACGCGAGCCGCTCCAGCGCGTCCCGTACGTCGGTGTTGGCGAGCGCGACCTGGGAGCCGAGCTGGAGGGCCAGCACATCCCGGTAGAAGGCGGTCAGATCGGTGAGCGCGAGGTCGAGGCTGTCCCGCTGGGTGCGGGTGGCTCGGCGCTTCTGGCGGTCCTGGAGGTCCTTCATGGCCCCCGCCGTACCGCGCGGCAGCCGCCCGCCCGTACCGGCGGCGGCGCCCAATGCCGCGCGCAGCTCCTCGGTCTCCTTGGCGTCGACCTCCTCCGCCACCTGCTTGGCGTCCTCGGCCGCCGCGTCGACCAGCTCCTGGGCCGCCTTGAGGCAGCCGCCCACGTCGTCGACGCGCAGCGGGAGCTTCAGGACGGCGGCACGGCGGGCGCGGGCCCGCTCATCGGTCGCCAGACGGCGGGCGCGGCCGATATGCCCCTGGGTGGCGCGGGCGGCGGAGGCGGCGACCTCGGGGTCGATGCCGTCGCGCCGGACGAGGATGTCCGCCACGGCGTCCACCGGGGGCGTACGGAGGGTGAGGAGGCGGCAGCGGGAGCGGATCGTGGGCAGCACATCCTCCAGCGAGGGCGCGCACAGCAGCCATACGGTGCGCGGCGCGGGCTCCTCGACGGCCTTGAGGAGCACATTGCCCGCGCCCTCGGTAAGGCGGTCGGCGTCCTCCATGACGATCACCTGCCACCGGCCCCCGGCAGGCGAGAGCTGGGCCCGGCGGACAAGCTCACGGGTCTCCTTGACGCCGATGGTGAGCATGTCCGTACGGACCACCTCCACATCGGCGTGGGTGCCGACCAGGGCGGTGTGACAGCCGTCGCAGAAGCCGCAGCCGGGGATGCCGCCGAGCGCCCGGTCCGGGCTGACGCACTGCAGCGCGGCGGCGAAGGCGCGGGCGACGGTGGCCCGGCCCGAGCCGGGCGGGCCGGTGAACAGCCAGGCGTGGGTCATCTTGGACGACGCCACGGGCTCCCCTACGGGGCCGCCGCCCGCCTCACTGGCCGCCGTGACCAGGGCGTCCGCGTCCCGCGCGGCAGCCGACAGCTGGGCCGCCACTCGGTCCTGCCCGACCAGGTCGTCCCACACCGCCATGGCTGCCTCCGCCGCTCGTCCCTACGGCACCCCATTGTGGTCCACCCCACCGACACCCGGACGCGCCACCCACCGCTGACGCCGCCCGGCCACCCACCGCTGACGCCGCCCGGCCGGCCACCGCTGACGCCGCCCGGCCGGCCTCCGGTGGCCGCCGCCCGGCCGGCGGGCCTCCGGCGGTCACCCGCCATCGTCGCCCGTCCAACAGCCGGGCGCGGCCATCCGCAGCGGCGCCCGGCCGTACCGTCAGCGGCGGCGGCCGTCCTCGTCATCGCGGGGGCCGAGCAGTTCGTCGGCCAGGGACGGGAGGTCGTCCAGGGGGGTCTCCTCGGCCCACTCGGGGCGGCGGCGCCGGCGCGGCGGTTCCGCCTCGCCCTGCGGCTGGCCCTGGCCCTGCCCGTACTGCGGCATCTCGCGCGTGCGCTCGTTCCCCTGGTCGTGTTCCTGCCCCTGGCCCTGGCCCTCGTCCGGGCGGAACAGCCACGGCGGGACCCGGTCCGCCGGATCGGCGGAGCGCTCGTCCCGTACAGGCGGCAGGACGGCCGTCTCGTCGGCCGCGTTCGTGCGCGGCTCGGCGGGCGGCTGGGGCAGGACGGTCGTCTCCTCGGCGTCCGGGCCGCCCCGGCGCTCCGGGCCGTCCTGAGGCCGTACGGGCGGCAGCACAGCGGTCTCGTCGGCGTCCGGGCCGTTCTGCGGCGGCACGGGCGGCGTGGGAGGCGTGGGAGGCACGGGGGGCAGCACCGCGGTCTCATCGGCCGCCGACCCGGTGCCGGGGCGGCCGGACTCGCCGCCGTGCCCCGCCCGTGGGTCGAACCTCGGCGTCTGGACCGTCTCCGTCGTGTCCGGGTGCGGGTTCGGGTGCGGGTGCGGGTGCGGATGCGGGTGCGGATGCGGGTCGTCCGCGCCGGAACCCGCCGCGCCCCGGGCGCCGCCGGTGCCCCGGGGGCCGTCCTCGTCCTCGGGCGGCGGGGCCGGGGCCTCGGTCTCCACGGTCGGCGCGTCCGCCCCGGAGGACGCCGCGTCGGCCGCCAGCCGTGCCTGCTCCGCCCGCAGCAGCGCCTCCTCGGCCTTGCGCTGCTCCTCCTGGCGGCGTGCCTCGGCCTCGGCCCTGCGCAGCGCGTCCGCCTCCGCCTGGAGGCGGCGCCGCTCCTCCTCGGCGGCGCGGGCGCGGTCCTCGGCCTCGATGCGCTTGCGGTCCTCCTCGGCCCTGCGGCGCGCGTCCTCGGCCCGCTGACGGGCCGCCTCCGCCTGCCGCTCGGCCTCGCGCTGGCGGGCCTCCTCCAGCTCGCGCCGCTTGCGCTCCTCCTCCTCGGCACGGGCCTTGGCGAGCGCCTCCTGCCGCTCGCGCTCCAGCCGCTCCTCCTCGGCCTTGCGGGCGGCCTCTTCCTCGGCCCGGCGACGGGCCTCCTCCTCGGCGGCCTTACGGGCCTCCTCCTGGGCCTTCACCTCCGCCTCGGACAGCGGCAGCATCTGGTCCAGGCGGTGGCGCACCACGGAGGTGACCGCCTCCGGCAGCTGCCCGGCGTCGACGACGATGTAGCGGGCCGGGTCGGCGGCGGCGAGGGCCAGGAATCCGGCCCGTACGCGCTGGTGGAACTCGGCGGGCTCGGACTCCAGCCGGTCCGGGGCCTCGGTGAAGCGTTCGCGCGCGGTCTCCGGCGAGACGTCCAGCAGCACCGTCAGATGCGGCACCAGGCCGTTCGTCGCCCAGCGCGAGATGCGGGCGATCTCGGTCGCGGCGAGGTCGCGCCCCGCGCCCTGGTAGGCGACGGACGAGTCGATGTAGCGGTCGGAGATGACGACCGCGCCGCGCTCCAGAGCGGGGCGGACGACGGTGTCGACGTGCTCGGCGCGGTCCGCCGCGTACAGCAGCGCCTCGGCGCGGTGCGAGATCCCGGCGGACGAGACGTCGAGCAGGATCGAGCGCAGCCGCTTGCCGATCGCGGTCGCGCCCGGCTCACGGGTCACCACGACCTCGTGCCCCTTGGCCCTGATCCACTCGGCCAGCGCCTCCACCTGCGTGGACTTGCCCGAGCCATCGCCACCCTCGACGGCGATGAAGAAGCCGGTGGCGGCCGGTCCCTCGTCCGCGCCGCCCCTGCCGAGCAGCGCCTCGCGCAGATCGCGCCGCAGCGGCACGCCCTGCCGGTCGTCGGTCCGGCCGAGGACCAGCGCGGCGACGGGCAGCAGCAGCGCGCCCACCAGCATCAGGGTGAAGGCCGCGCCGCCGTGGGCGAAGACGAAGTCACCGCTGCCGAGCCGGTGCGGTCCGATGACGGCGGCGAGCAGCGGTGCGGCGACCGCGCCGAGCCCGACGCCGACGCGGACGACGGCCTGCACGTGCTCGGTCATCCGGGGCCGGCGGGTCTCCTCGGACTCCTGGTCCAGCAGGGAGTGGCCGGTGTGGGCGGCGACACCCGCCGACACGCCCGCGATCAGGGCGATCAGCACAACGGTGGTGGTGTCGTGCACCAGGCCCACCGTGAGCAGCGCGAGCCCGGTCAGCGCGACCGACAGCGCCAGCAGCCGGCGCCGCGACAGACCCGGGAGGACCTTGGGGGCCCAGCGGATGCCCATCGCCGGACCGCCGGTCAGGACGAGGACGAGCAGGGCGAAGCCGACCGGCCCGCCGCCGAGGTCCATGGCCTGCAGCGGGGCGACGCCCACGGCCGCGGCGATCGCGCCCGCCACCCCGGCGCAGGCGAGCACCAGCAGCGGAACGGCTCCGGTGCGGCCCTTGTCGGCGCCGCTCCCGGAGGCGGCGCGGGGGCGGCGCAGCCCCTCCAGGGGGGAGCGGGTGCGGCTGGTCTGCGCGCCGGGCAGTTCGACGAAGGTGAGGATCGAGATCGACGCGGCGAAGAGCCCGGCGCCGACGTACGAGCCGAGGGCGGCCTGGTGGGTGTGGAACCACTCCACGCCGGTGCCCAGCAGCCTGCCGATGAGCGTGACGACGAGCAGCACGGCGGCCGCGATCGGCAGCGTCAGGAAGTTCGTACGGAGCGAGAGCCGGCGCAGCGCGTCCAGGTGGTCGGGCAGCGGCCGCACGGCGGCGCCCTCGGCGGGCGGCGCCGGGAGCAGCGAGGGGGCCGCGCCGTCCTTGGCCACGGTCCAGAAGCGCTCCACGACGCCGACGACGAAGGTGGTGATGAGCAGCCAGGCGACGGCGTCGGCCGGGGCCCAGTCGATCCACAGCGGCGCGATGAGGAGCAGCACCAGCCGCAGACCGTCCGCGCCGACCATGGTCCAGCGGCGGTCCAGCGGACCGGAGGGGCCGATCAGCGCGGCGAGCGGCCCGAGGAGCACCGCGCCGAACAGCACGGTCGCGAAGAGCCGTACGCCGAGCACCACCGCCACCGCGAAGGCCGCGCCGCGATACCCGCCGCCGAAGGAGTCGGCCGCCACCGACGCCTGGAGCGTCAGCAGCACCAGCACCAGCACGGCGAGCACGTCCCCGGCACCGCCGACGAGTTGAGCGCTCCACAGCCGTCGCAGCGGCTGATAGCGCAGCAGGGCTCGTACGGCCCGCTCGCGGGAGTCCGCGGCAAGGGCACCGGAAGTGGCGGTCACGTCCGTTGGCTGCTCTCGCGTCATCCCGCCAGCCTATCCGGATCACAAGAATCCTCGGCCCCCCGGCCGAACAAACGGGCGGTGAGCCGTGGATGGCGTGCGGATTGCTCCGCCTTCCTCCGCTTTCCCGCCCGCCGTCGGCCGGCTATTCGGCGTTGGCCGACGACCTCTCGGCCGCCGTCTTCTTGGCGGCGGTCTTCGCGGTCGTCTTCTTGGCGGCCGTCTTCTTCGCGGTCGTCTTCGTCGCCGCGGTCTTCTTGGCGGCCGTCTTCTTCGCCGTCGTCTTCTTGGCCGCGGGCTTCTTCGCCGCCGTCTTCTTGGCGGTCTTCTTGGCCGGGCCCTTGGCGCGCTTCTCGGCGAGCAGCTCGAAGCCGCGCTCGGGCGTGATGGTCTCCACGTCGTCGTCGCGGCGCAGCGTCGCGTTGGTCTCGCCGTCCGTGACGTACGGGCCGAAGCGGCCGTCCTTGACCACCACGGGACGCTCGCTGACCGGGTCGGTGCCCAGCTCCTTCAGCGGCGGCTTGGCCGCGGCCCGGCCACGCTGCTTGGGCTGGGCGTAGATCGCCAGCGCCTGCTCGAGCGTGATGGTGAAGAGCTGCTCCTCGGTCTCGAGCGACCGCGAGTCCGTGCCCTTCTTCAGGTACGGGCCGTAGCGGCCGTTCTGCGCGGTGATCTCCACGCCCTCGGGGTCGGTGCCGACCACGCGCGGCAGCGACATCAGCTTGAGCGCGTCCTCCAGCGTCACCGTGTCCAGGGACATCGACTTCAGCAGGGAGGCCGTGCGCGGCTTGATGGCGTTCTTACCGCTCTTGGGGGTGTCCTCGGGGAGCACCTCGGTGACGTACGGGCCGTAGCGGCCGTCCTTGGCGACGATCATGCGACCGGTCTCGGGGTCGGGACCCAGCTCGAACTCACCGCTCGGCTTGGCGAGCAGCTCGTCCGCGAGCTCCACGGTCAGCTCGTCCGGCGGCAGGTCGTCGGGGACGTCGGCGCGGCGGCCGGTGCCGCCCTCGACCTCCGTCGGGCGCTCGACGTACGGCCCGTAGCGGCCGACCCGCAGCACGATGCCGTCACCCACGGGGAAGGACGAGATCTCCCGGGCGTCGATCGCGCCCAGGTCGGTGACCAGCTCCTTGAGGCCGCCGAGGTGGTCGCCGTCGCCGTTCCCGGCCTCGGCGGCGCCGGCCTGGGCGCCCTCGCCGAAGTAGAAGCGCTTCAGCCACGGCACGGCCTCGGCCTCGCCGCGCGCGATGCGGTCGAGGTCGTCCTCCATCTTGGCGGTGAAGTCGTAGTCGACCAGCCGGCCGAAGTGCTTCTCCAGCAGGTTGACCACGGCGAAGCTCAGGAAGGAGGGCACGAGCGCGGTGCCCTTCTTGAAGACGTAGCCGCGGTCGAGGATGGTGCCCAGGATCGTGGCGTAGGTCGACGGACGGCCGATCTCGCGCTCTTCCAGCTCCTTGACCAGCGACGCCTCGGTGTAGCGGGCCGGGGGCTTGGTCGCGTGGCCGTCGGCGGTGATCTCCTCGGCGGTGAGCCGGTCGCCCTCGGTGACCTGCGGCAGCCGGCGCTCGCGGTCGTCGAGCTCGGCGTTCGGGTCGTCGGCGCCCTCCACATAGGCCTTCATGAAGCCGTGGAAGGTGATCGTCTTACCGGAGGCGGAGAACTCGGCGTCCCGGCCGTCGCTCGCCTGCCCGCCGATCTTGACGGTGACCGAGTTGCCGACCGCGTCCTTCATCTGGGACGCGACGGTCCGCTTCCAGATCAGCTCATAGAGCCGGAACTGGTCGCCACTGAGGCCGGTCTCCGCCGGGGTGCGGAAACGGTCTCCCGAGGGGCGGATGGCCTCGTGCGCCTCCTGGGCGTTCTTGACCTTGCCCGCGTAGGTGCGCGGCTTGTCGGGCAGGTAGTCGGCCCCGTACAGCTGGGTGACCTGCGCCCGGGCCGCCGCCACCGCCGTGTCCGACAGGACGGTGGAGTCCGTACGCATATAGGTGATGTAGCCGTTTTCGTACAGCTTCTGCGCGACCTGCATGGTGGCCTTGGCGCCGAAGCCCAGCTTGCGGCTGGCCTCCTGCTGCAGGGTCGTGGTGCGGAACGGCGCGTACGGCGAGCGGCGGTACGGCTTGGACTCGACCGAGCGCACCGTGAAGGCGGTGCCGACGAGGGCCGTGGCCAGCGAGCGGGCGCCCGCCTCGTCCAGGTGCAGGACGTTGAGCCCGCCCTCCCGTCGCCCACCACCGCCCTCAATCGAGGCTTCGCGCTGTCCATTCTTGAGCTGCCCGAGCGAGGTGAAATCGCGCCCCTGGGCGACCCGGAGGCCGTCGACGGCCGTAAGGCGGGCACCGAAGGTGCCGGGGTCGCTGACGTCACCGGCCCGGCCGGTGGCGAAGGTGCCGGTGAGGTCCCAGTACTCGGCGGAGCGGAAGGCGATGCGATCGCGCTCGCGCTCGACGACGAGACGGGTGGCGACCGACTGGACCCGGCCCGCGGACAGGCCGCGCATGACCTTCTTCCACAGGACCGGCGAGACCTCGTAGCCGTAGAGGCGGTCGAGGATGCGGCGGGTCTCCTGGGCGTCGACCAGGCGCTGGTTCAGCTCGCGCGGGTTGGCCACGGCGGCCCGGATGGCGTCCTTGGTGATCTCGTGGAAGACCATCCGGCGCACCGGGACCTTGGGCTTGAGGACCTCCTGGAGGTGCCAGGCGATGGCCTCGCCCTCGCGGTCCTCATCGGTGGCCAGGAAGAGCTCGTCGGAGTCGGCGAGCAGCTCCTTGAGCTTCTTGACCTGGCTCTTCTTATCAGCGTTGACCACGTAGACGGGCTGGAAGTCGTGCTCGACGTCCACGCCGAGGCGCCGGACCTCGCCGGTGTACTTGTCGGGGACCTCGGCCGCACCGTTCGGCAGGTCCCGGATGTGCCCGACGCTGGCCTCGACCACGTATCCCGGGCCGAGGTAGCCCTTGATCGTCTTCGCCTTGGCAGGCGACTCCACGATGACGAGTCGGCGGCCGCCCTGTGCGGTCTCGCTGGTGGTCGGGGACAACTTGGCTCTTCTCTCCGGTCGACTCTCGGTGAACGGGCAGTGCCGTGCGGGTAACGCTCACGGCCTCCCTCTGCGGTGACGCTGCGGAGTGTGACGGTACATCCCGCCCCCGTGTCAAACGGAAAAAGCCCGCAACGCCACTCGAACGGTAACCCGACAACCGTCCTGTCTGCCGCCCGGACCGGCACGAGGCAGCGTGGAAGGCCCTGTCAGGCGTAACCCAGGCACCAGATTCCGCCGCCGAGCGCGGCGACGCCGAAGAGAAGGGAGAGCGCCGCGGAAGCGACAGGACTCACACCGTGCGCGACGGGCGCACGCAGCCTCAGGCGCGCCACCGTCCACAGCAGCAGCGCGGCGCCGAACAACACGAATGCCGTTCCGGCGAAGATCGCAGGTCCGCTCTCCATGGCGGGAGCGTGGCACGCCCGGGAGGCGTGAGCGCGAACCCCGGGTGAACGGCGCGCGTCACCTTGCCAGGCCCCGTCCGCACCCGCCCCGGGGCGGCCCCTTCGGCGCCCCCGCGACAGCTTCCTGCCATACGGGGGCGCGGGGTGAAGCGCTGTACCACCGGCGCACGCCCCCAGCACACGCGCGGCGCACTTCTCGTCGTGGCGTCCCCTGTGCCGTCATGACATCCCTATGCCGTCGTCGCCCACCGCTTGCAGAAAGCCCTGCTCGACCAGGAGCCGGATCGACTCCGGGGTGCGGTCGCGCAGCACCACCGGGTCCTCCCCGAGCAGCTGGGCGATGGCGTCGAGGATCCGGCCCGCGCTCAGTGTGCCGTCGCACACACCCGCGAAGCCCGCCCCGACCGTGTCCACCTTCGTCGCGCGCCGCATCCCCCGGTGCTGCCTGAGCACCACATGCTCGGGATCCTCGGCCCCGGGCGGGCCCACCTGCTCCTGGACGACCTCGTCGGCCAGCCGGAAGTGGGCGGTCAGCAGCGCCGCGTCGTCATGCGTGCGCAGGAAGTCCTGCCGGTCGAAGTGGGCCATGACCTCGGCCCCCAGCGGCTGCTCGACCGGATGGGGCCACTCCTCCACGGTCACCGAGGGCCGGTCGGCGCCGGACTTGCGCAGGGTGATCCAGCCGAAGCCGACGGCCGTGGTCTTGCGCGCCTCGAACTCGTCCAGCCACGCGTCGTAGCGCGCCGCGTACGCCTCGGGACCGGCCCGGTGCTCACCGGCGTCGCGCAGCCACAGCTCGGCGTACTGCGTGACGTCCTGCACCTCGCGCTGCACGATCCACGCGTCACAGCCGGGCGGAACCCAGGAGGCCAGCCGCTCGCGCCAGTCCTCCCCCTCGACGTGCTGCCAGTTCGCCAGCAGCTGACACCAGCCGCCGTCGGCGAGGTGCCCGGCGGACCGCTGGACGAGGGTGCGGCACAGATCGTCCCCGGACATCCCGCCCTCCCGGTAGACCAGCTCGCTGCCCTCCGGGGAGCGCGGGGAGATCACAAAGGGCGGGTTGGAGACGATCAGGTCGTACGTCTCGTCCCGGACGGGCTCGAACAGCGACCCCTCCCGCAGATCCGGCTCCGGCGCCCCGGACAGGGCGAGGGTCAGCCGGGCGATGGCCAGGGCGCGCGGATTGCGGTCCGTGGCGGTCACGCGGGAGGCGTGGCGGCCCGCGTGCAGCGCCTGGATGCCGGAACCGGTGCCGAGGTCGAGGACCCGGTCCACGGGCGCGGGGACGGTGAGACCGGCGAGCGTGGTGGACGCGCCGCCGACCCCGAGGACGAGCCGGGAGCGGTCCGCACGGCCACGCGCGCCGCCCGGGCCGCCGATCCCTGCCGCGCCGCCGACGGCGCAGCCCAGGTCGGAGACGATCCACCAGTCCTGGCCCTCGGGCCCGCCGTAAGGCCGCACGTCCACGCTCGCGCGCACCTCGTCGCCGTCGCGCACCAGCCAGCCGTCGGCAAGGCAGTCCTCGGCGGGGAGGGCCGCGGCCGCCCGCCCGTACGCCACGGGGCGCTGCAGCAGGAAGAGCCGCACCAGAGTCTCCAGCGGGCCGCTGCCGCCCCGGGTGGCGCGCAGCGCCGGGACGGTCTCCCCGCGCGCCAGGGCCGTGTAGGCGGACGGGCCGAACAGGTCCAGCAGACCGTCGGCGGTGAAGGAGGCGGCCGACAGCGCCTCGCGCAGCCGGGCGGTGCGCTCGGGGTCGGCGGTGGGAAGGCGGAACGAGGACTCGTGCGTACTCACGCCCCCATTGTCACGGCAACCACCGACAGCGGGCGACGGCAATCGGCATCGGGACGACATCGCCCGCGCCGACCGGGGTGACGGGCCGACAAAGGGCGCTCCAGAGGGCGCCGTTGGCCCCCTGGCGGCAGATCTCCCGGGCGGTCCCCGTAAGGGGACCACGGGGACCGCCCGGCGGGACTACGAGGGCTGCGAGAGCCGGCGAGGGCCGGCTAGGACTGCGTCGTGGCGCCGCCGGCCGTCTTCGGCTTCTGGCAGCCGGGCTGCTTGGCCATCGCCGAGCCGACCTTGCCCTCCTGGAGCTTCTGCAGGGCCTGGTCACCCGACTTGCTGAGCTTGTCGAGCTCATCGGCGACGCCCGCGAGCCCCTGGGCGAACTTGGACTTGTCCGAGGTGTCCAGCTTGTCGATGGCCGACTTCAGCTTCGTGTACGACCCCGAGGTGGCGTTGAGCTCCTTGACCGCCTGCTTCTGGGTCTTGTCGCCGCTGTCCACGGGCGGCGGGCCCGCCTTGTTCACGGCCTTGGCGAGTGCCCCGTAGGACTCGGAGATCTCCTGGAACGCCTTGGAGTCGGTCTGCTGCAGCTTCTTGGAGTCCTGCTCGTCGGCGGCACCCTGGATCGCGGTATTGGCGCCCTGGATCTTCTTCAGCTGAGGCTGCACCTCGTCACAGACCGACTTGGCCCAGTCGTTGACCTTCTTGTCGTCGTCGCCGCCCCCGCAGCCGGTCAGCGCCAGTACGAGTGCCGCACCGCCGGACAGTGCAGCCACAAGCTTCTTGTTCACCGGATTGGTCCCTTCCATGGCTCTCGGCCCCGGAACATACACGTCCATCCGGCCAAGCCCACCGGGAGAGCGTCCCGTATGAATATCTTTAGGGGTATTTGCACCACGCTCATTGTGGACATGGCCTCATCGAGCGGATGGCACACGGCGGACAGGGAGTGGACAGGGAACGGGCGGACGATGTGCCGTCGCACACCGCCCGCCCGCATGTCGCGGGGGCTTTCCCGGCCCCCTCAGCCCCTTCCGGGGTCAGGACACCACCGCCGCGTCGGCTGACTTCGCCACGCGCTCGGAGTTGTCTTCGTCACCTACGGCGATTCCGCGCCGCTTGGAGATGTAGACGGCGGTCACGATGATCACGACGGCGATCACCGCGACGGCCGCGCGCAGCCCCGGGCTGGCGTTGTCCCCGTAGGAGAACTTGACCACCGCGGGGGCGATCAGCAGTGCCACCAGGTTCATCACCTTCAGCAGCGGGTTGATCGCGGGACCGGCGGTGTCCTTGAAGGGATCGCCGACCGTGTCGCCGATCACCGTCGCGGCATGGGCCTCGCTCCCCTTGCCGCCGTGGTGACCGTCCTCGACCAGCTTCTTGGCGTTGTCCCAGGCGCCGCCGGAGTTGGCGAGGAAGACAGCCATCAGCGTGCCGGTGCCGATCGCGCCCGCCAGGAACGAGCCGAGCGCGCCGACCCCGAAGGTGAAGCCGACGGCGATCGGCGCCATGACGGCGAGCAGACCCGGTGTGGCCAGCTCGCGCAGCGCGTCCTTGGTGCAGATGTCGACGACCCGGCCGTACTCCGGCTTCTCGGTGTAGTTCATGATCCCGGGCTTCTCGCGGAACTGCCGCCGCACCTCGAAGACCACCGCACCGGCCGACCGCGACACCGCGTTGATCGCCAGCCCGGAGAAGAGGAAGACGACGGCGGCGCCGAGGACGAGGCCCACGAGGTTGTTGGGCTGCGAGATGTCCAGGTTCAGATTCATCTCCCCGGCCACGGAGGTGTGCACATCGCTCACCGCCTGGGCGATGGCGTCGCGGTACGAGCCGAAGAGCGCGGCCGCGGCGAGCACCGCCGTCGCGATGGCGATGCCCTTGGTGATCGCCTTGGTGGTGTTGCCGACCGCGTCCAGGTCGGTGAGCACCTGCGCACCCGCGCCCTCGACATCGCCGGACATCTCGGCGATGCCCTGGGCGTTGTCGGAGACCGGGCCGAAGGTGTCCATGGCGACGATCACACCGACCGTGGTGAGCAGACCGGTACCGGCGAGCGCCACGGCGAACAGCGCCAGCATGATCGAACTGCCGCCGAGCAGGAACGCGCCGTAGACACTCAGCCCGATCAGCACCGCCGAGTAGACGGCGGACTCCAGACCCAGCGAGATACCGGAGAGCACCACCGTGGCCGGGCCGGTCAGCGAGGTCTTGCCGACGTCCCGCACCGGACGCCGGGTGGTCTCGGTGAAGTAGCCCGTGAGCTGCTGGATGAGCGCGGCCAGCACGATGCCGACGGCGACCGCGACGAGCGCGAGCACCCGCGGGTCACCGCTGTGGCCGAGGATCTCCCGGCTGGTGACGCCGTCGAGGTCCGCGTAGCTGGACGGCAGATAGGCGAAGACCGCGATCGCCACCAGCGCCATCGAGATCAGGGCGGAGATGAAGAAGCCCCGGTTGATGGCACTCATCCCGCTGCGGTCGGAGCGGCGCGGGGCCACGGCGAAGATCCCGATCATGGCGGTGACCACGCCGATGGCCGGGACGAGCAGCGGGAAGGCCAGCCCGGAGTCGCCGAAGGCCGTCTTGCCGAGGATCAGCGCGGCCACCAGGGTGACGGCGTACGACTCGAAGAGGTCGGCCGCCATACCGGCGCAGTCCCCGACGTTGTCGCCAACGTTGTCCGCGATGGTCGCGGCGTTGCGCGGGTCGTCCTCGGGAATGCCCTTCTCGACCTTGCCGACGAGGTCGGCGCCGACATCGGCGGCCTTGGTGAAGATGCCACCGCCGACCCTCATGAACATCGCGATCAGCGCGGCGCCGAGCCCAAAGCCCTCCAGCACCTTGGGCGCGTCGGCCGCGTAGACCAGCACCACGCAGGAGGCGCCCAGCAGTCCGAGGCCGACGGTGAACATGCCCACCACACCGCCGGTACGAAATGCGATCTTCATTGCCTTGTGCGAGACGGCCGTGAGATCCACGCTCGGCTTACCGGGCGAGGAAGCGGCCGAATCGCCATTGACGGGGGTGGTGGGGGGCTCGGGGGTGGCCTCACGGGCGGCGGCCGCGACGCGCACATTGCTGCGCACCGCGAGCCACATCCCGATATAGCCGGTCGCCGCCGAGAATGACGCACCGATCAGAAAGAACACCGAACGCCCGATGCGCTGCGGCCAGTCGTCCGCCGGCAACAGCATGAGCAGGAAGAACACCACCACGGCGAATCCACCGAGGGTGCGGAGCTGCCGGGCCAGATAGGCATTGGCGCCTTCCTGAACGGCTTCGGCGATCTTCTTCATACTGTCCGTGCCCTCGCCGGCCGCGAGGACTTGTCGTACCAGCACCACCGCGACCGCGAGCGCCGCGATCGCGACGGCGGCGATCACCAGCACGATCACACGGTTGTCGTCGGTCAGCTCTGCGGCGGCCAGGGTTGGGGTGAGGTCCAGCTGATGAGGGGTGAGAGGCCCCGCCATTCGTCCTCCTTGACGTTTGGCACATGGGCGCGCAGCAGTTCTGCGACCGCAGAAGAGCCGCCGCGCTCAGGCGTCCTGAGCTCGAGATGTGGACGGATTGTAGGGAGCGTCACACGATCAAAACAGGGCGCCGGAATGGGAATTCCCCCGCACCAGCGAAGATCAATAGGTTTGGCGGTACGAATTCCTTCGGAAGAAGGAAGGTCGACAATTCGGTGACGGATGTAAAGTGATCTCCATAAATGATCTATATAGGTGATCTCAATGGCGATCTTGCGGCGGTTGCGCCGCACTGATAAAAGCGCTGTTCAGAGCGTACGCCCGAGATCGAAAATGCGCGCGCCGAGAGATGCGCCGTGGGGTGCGCCCGGGGTGCGCCGGGACGATGCCACCGAGCGGGCGCGGGCACGCCGACAGCCGGACCGGCGATCTTGAAACGGCCGGTCCGGTGGTCCGGAAGATCGGGCGAGGGATGGCGGGCAGATGCCCATCGAGGGGCCCGATTCGGCGGCCAGGCGCAAGTTCAGGCCCGCGCCGGGCCCCGGGAGCGAGGCAAGCGGCCCGGCCCACCGGGGGCAGGGCTCAACCCGGCGAGGGCAGGACTCGAGCTGGCGAGGGCACGACTCGACCCGCTGAGGGCAGGGCTCGACCCGCTGAGAGCACGACTCGACCCGGTACGGGCGGAACCCGAACCGGTGGGCCAGGCCGCCAAAGGCCTTGGCTTGGGCTAGGACACCAGAGGCTGAGGCGAGGTCGGCCAGCTCATCCGGATCACTCCACCGGTCTCGCTGGTCGTCACCTCGACATCGTCGACGAGCCCGCTGATGACGGCGAGACCCATCTCGTCCTCACCCTCGGCCTCGTCGTCCGCCTCCGGGTGGGAGCCGGGCGCCAGGGCGGCCGAGGTCGGGGATTCGTCACCGACCTCGATGGAGAACTTCTTCTCCTCCTCGGTCAGGATCACCCGCACCGGCGCCTCCACCCCATTGCTCAGGTGGAGCCCGACCGCACGTGTGCAAGCCTCGCCGACCGCGAGCCGCACCTCGTCGAGCACGGCCTCATCCACCCCCGCCCGGCGCGCCACGGCCGCCGCGACAAGACGAGCGGTCCTGACGTGCTCGGGCAGCGCGCTGAAGCGGAGTTCGACGGTGGCCATGCCATCCCCCTCGGGCGTATGGGCGTGCGTATGGGGAGGGCCGGGCGAGCGCCGCCCGGAACCCCCTTCTGTGTCTTCCTTCGGCGATCTTGTCAGTCGGTCGCCGCGACAGCGTCCTCGACCGAGGTGTGAATCGGGAACACCTTGGTCAGGCCGGTGATGCGGAAGATCTTCAGAATGCGCTCCTGGTTGCAGACCAGGCGCAGCGAGCCCTCGTGGGCCCGCACTCGCTTGAGCCCGCCGACGAGCACGCCGAGTCCGGTGGAGTCGAGAAAGTCGACGCCCTCCATGTCGACGACCAGGTGGTAGTTGCCGTCGTTGACAAGCTCGACCAGCTGCTCGCGCAGCTTGGGCGCGGTGTATACATCAATCTCGCCACCGACCTCGACGACCGTGCGGTCGTCGACGGTCCGAGTCGACAGGGACAGGTCCACGGATCCTCCAGCACCTTGCATCGAGCGGTCGCCCCCCATGGATCGGCAGCCGCGATGGCATTCAATCACTTACCAGCAGGCGTGCACGACGCCTTGAGACCATTGTCCGTCAGACCAGTGACACACTCGGTGTCGATGGCCGACAACCAAATCCCGCGGCAGGCGGGCATACGCCCCTCACCCCGGGCCGTCCTCGGTCGGCTGAGCACCGGGGCGAGCCGGAGCACGCGCATCACTCATACGGAGCACTTGCCCCCACGCCCGGGAACCCATGCCGACTGGCCCTCGGCGATCCGGCCAGAGGTGATCAACGCCATTCGCGCGGTCGGCATCGAGCGCCCCTGGGCCCACCAGGCCCGCACGGCCGAACACGCGCTGCGCGGCGAATCCGTGGTCGTGGCCACCGGAACCGCCTCCGGCAAGTCCCTCGCCTATCTGGCCCCCGTCCTCAGCACCCTGCTGGACGGCTCGGAGGAGCCCAACGGCCGGGGGGCGACCGCCCTGTACCTCTCCCCCACCAAGGCGCTGGCAGCCGACCAGCGGCGCTCGGTGGCCGGCCTCACCGCCCCGCTGGGCTCCGGCATCCGGGCGGCGGTCTACGACGGCGACACGCCGGTCGAGGAGCGCGAGTGGGTCCGGCAGTACGCGAACTACGTCCTCACCAACCCCGACATGCTCCACCGGGGCATCCTGCCCGGCCATCCCAGATGGTCCTCCTTCCTGCGCGCCCTGCGCTATGTGGTGATCGACGAGTGCCACACCTACCGGGGCGTCTTCGGCTCCCATGTGGCCCAGGTGATGCGCAGGCTGCGCCGCGTCTGCGCCCGCTACGGCTCCTCGCCCGTGTTCCTGCTCGCCTCGGCCACCGCCTCCGATCCGGCGGTCGCCGCGGGCCGGCTGACCGGCGTGCCCGTGGCGGAGATCACCGAGGACGGCTCGCCCCGCGGCGAGGTCGTCTTCGCCCTCTGGGAGCCGCCGCTGACCGAACTCCACGGCGAGCAGGGCGCCCCGGTGCGGCGCACGGCCACGGCCGAGTCGGCGGACCTGCTCACCGACCTGGCCGTCCAGGGCGTCCGTACGGTCACCTTCGTACGCTCCCGGCGGGGCGCGGAGCTCATCGCGCTCATCGCCCAGGAGCGGCTCGCGGAGGTGGACCGCTCGCTGCCGGACCGGATCGCCGCCTATCGCGGCGGCTATCTCCCCGAGGAGCGCCGCGCCCTGGAGAAGGCCCTGCACTCCGGTGAGCTGCTGGGGCTCGCCGCGACCACCGCCCTGGAGCTGGGGATGGACATCGCCGGGCTGGACGCCGTGGTCGTGGCGGGCTATCCCGGCACCCGCGCCTCCCTGTGGCAGCAGGCGGGGCGGGCGGGGCGCACCGGCGAAGGGGCCCTCGCGATCCTGGTCGCCCGGGACGACCCGCTGGACACCTATCTCGTCCACCACCCGGACGCCCTCTTCCGGCAGCCGGTGGAGTCCACCGTCCTGGACCCGGACAACCCTTACGTCCTCGCGCCGCACCTGTGCGCGGCCGCGGCCGAGCTTCCGCTCACCGAGCCCGACCTGGAGCTCTTCGGGCCCGCCACCGAGGAGCTGATGCCGCAGCTGGAGCAGCGCAAGCTGCTGCGCCGCCGGGCGAAGGCCTGGCACTGGACCCGCCGTGAGCGCGCCGCCGACCTCACCGACATCCGCGGGGCGGGCGGCAGCCCGGTCCAGGTCGTGGAGGCGGCCACCGGGCGGCTGCTGGGCACCGTGGAAGCCGCGGCGGCCCACACCACCGTCCATGAGGGCGCCGTCCACCTCCACCAGGGCCGGAGCTATCTCGTCAAACAGCTCGACCTCGACGACTCGGTCGCCCTGGTGGAGGAGGCCACTCCGCCCTACTCGACCACGGCCCGCGACACCACGGCGATCTCCATCCTGGAGACCACCACCGAGATCCCCTGGGGGGACGCGCGGCTGTGCTTCGGTTCGGTCGAGGTCACCAACCAGGTGGTCTCCTTCCTGCGCCGCAAGCTGATCACCGGTGAGGTACTCGGCGAGTCCAAGCTGGACCTTCCGCCGCGCACCCTGCGCACCCGGGCGGTGTGGTGGACGGTGACCGACGACCAGCTCGAGGAGGCCCGGGTACACCCCCAGGCCCTCGGCGGCGCCCTGCACGCCGCCGAGCACGCCTCGATCGGCATCCTGCCGCTCTTCGCCACCTGCGACCGCTGGGACATCGGCGGGGTGTCCATCCCGCTGCACCCCGACACGCTGCTGCCGACCGTCTTCGTCTACGACGGGCACCCGGGTGGCGCGGGCTTCGCCGAGCGCGCCTTCCACACGGCCGCCCGCTGGCTGGCGGCCACCCGCGAGGCCATCGCCGTCTGCGAGTGCGAGGCGGGATGCCCGTCCTGCATCCAGTCGCCCAAGTGCGGCAACGGCAATGACCCGCTGGACAAGAAGGCCGCCATCCGCCTGCTGACGACCCTGCTCGCCGGCGCCCCGGAGCAGCCGCCGACCACCGAGTGACCGCTCCCCGCCGCTCGGTGGGGACGGCGGTCCGGTGACGGGAGTGCCCGCGGGCCCCGCCCGTGCCCGGACGCGGAGGGCGAACGGGCCGGTGCGCACCTCCGCCGTGAGATCCGCGATCTCACCGCTCAGGGCGCATCGCACCACGCGCGCCCCCTGTGCGGAGGCCACCTGCCGGGCGAGACCGCATGCCGTACGCGCCCCCTCCAGGCCGTGGTCCGCCGCCGCGAGCGCCGCCAGATCGGCGGCGCCGCCCGCCCGATGGCGCGCCACCATGGCCTGCCCGGCCGCCAGTACGGCCGCGAACACCACGCACAGCGCCGTCGCGGCCAGCGCGGTCCAGACGGTGGCCGACCCCCGGTCGTCCGCCCTCACGTGACCGCCTCCCGGGCTCACGCGACCGCCTCCCAGACTCACGGGACCGCCTCCCGGGCTCACGGGACCGCCTCCCGGGCCGCACCGCCCGCGACGGCCGCGCCGACCCCACTCATCGCGCCGACCCTGCCCGTCGCGTCGCCCGCGTCCACCGCGCCGCCCGCGTCCACCGTGTCCTCGGCGAGCGCGGCGGCCTCGCCGCGCAGATTCACCGCCAGCAGACCGGGACCGGCGGCGTGGGCACGGACCCGCACCCGCACCAGGTCCCCCTCCCGCCACAGCTCGACCCGCGCTCCATCGGGCGCGGCCGAGCGGGCGGCCGCCATCGCGTCCGCCTTCGGCTCCGAACGCGCCGCCGCCCTCGCCCCGGCTCTGGCCGCGTCCACGCACTGAAGCTGCGCGGACGCGGCCATCAGCCCCCAGATCAGCATCAGGGCGAACAGCGCCAGCACCGGCAGCGCGACGGCCGCCTCCGCCGTTACGTAGCCGCCGTCCCGCGCAGGGCCCCGGGCCCCCGGAACGCCCGTCCTGGGCACGCTCCGGGCCTTCGGGACGCCGCAGCCCCTCCGGATGCCGCCGCGGGCCCTCCGGACGCCACTGGCCCTCCTGACGCCCCGCGCGCCGCTCCTGGCGCGCGAGCCCGTCCGCTCCCCCGTCCCCGGCTGCTCAGAACTGCGCATCGAGCGCCCGTTCGATGACCGACTGCAGCGCACCGCTGACGGCCCCGCTGGTCACCACCTTGTAGAGCACCGCGGCGAAACCGCACGCCGCGATCGTTCCCATCGCGTACTCGGCGGTGGTCATGCCCGCCTCGGCCTTCGCACGCGCCGCCGCGTACCGCCGTACCCACCACTGCTTCACCATGTCCGCCCCCTTGTCGTGTCCGCGGTGTCACCGACCGCGGTGTCGTCGTTCGCCGTGCTGTCGTCGTGCTGTCGTGCTGTCGTGCTGTGGTTCGTCGTGCTGTCGTGGTTCGCCGTGCTGTCCGTGGTGCGGCTGCCGTTTGTGCGGCTCTCGTTGGCGCCGCTGTCGTTCGCTGTGTTCTCGTCGTGGTCGCGCCCGTGCTCAGGGGCCGTCGCCCGCCAGGCCGCGGGCCAGCCCGATCATCACCGGGGCCAGACCGACCAGCAGGAACGCCGGGAGGAAGCAGCCCGCGAGCGGCGCGTTGACCAGCACACCGGTGCGGTCGGCCCGTCTCATCGCCTCCCGCCCCTGCTCGGCCCGGCATTCGGCCGCCAGCCGGGACACCGGCTCCACCGCCGGAGCGCCCGTTGTCCCGGCACGTTCCAGGGCGCGCGCCAGCCCCTGCGCTCCGGGCAGGGCGCCAATGCGCCCCCAGGCGTGGGCCGGTTCGCCGCCCAGTCGCAGCTCCGCCGCGGTCTGGGCAAGCCGCTCGCCGACCGGGCCGCCGAGCGAACCTCCGACCGCCTCCGCCGCCTTCCGCGGGCCCGCTCCGGCCGCCAGGCAGGCGGTCAGCAGATCGGCGGCCAGCGGGATCTGGCCCGCGGCGAGGGCCTCGAGGTGCCGGTCACGGCCGGACCGCCCAGCCGTGGCCCGGCGGTGCCGCTGCCACCGCCAGAGGCCGCCGGCCGCGGCGAGCCCCAGCACCCACCCCGGCGGCCCTCCGACGAGGACGACGGCGATCGTCAGCGCCCCGCCCGGCGCGGCCCAGGCGGGCAGAGCGCCCGCACCGGCCCCGGCGCGCCACCGCCGCCACGGCCGGGCCCGCCGCGGCTGCCCGTCCTCCACACCCGGAAGCAGCGCCGCCAGCCGTCGTCGGGCGCACCGCTCCCGGCGGGCCTCGGCCATCGCCATCGCCGTGCACAGGGCCGCCGCCAGGAAGGACAGCGAAATCCCCAGGCTGTGGACAACCTCGGCGCTCATTGGCCACCCCGGCGATCCGCTGGGCCTCGGCCGAGGTGCGGATCCCCTCGCCGCCGCCCCGGCTCACGCGCCGCCCGCACCATCCGGCCGGTCCAGACCAGGCCCGCCCACTCCAGCAGGCCGCCCAGCAGCAGACAGCTCAGCCCGGCCGGGGTGTGCAGCAGCACACCCAGCGGATCGGAGCCCATCAGGCCGCCCAGCACCAGCCCGACGATGGGCAGCACGGCCAGCCCGAGGGCGGTGGCCTTGGCACCCGCCAGCTTGGCGTCCAGACTCTCCCGCTGGTCCCGCTCGGCGCGCAGCGCCGCCGCCACCCGGTCGAGACCCGCCGCCAGGCCCGCCCCCTCGTCGACCGCCACCTGCCAGCAGGCCGCGACCCCGGTCAGCCCCTCGGCGCCCGGCAGCCGGGCGACCCTCCGCAGCGCGTCCGGCACATCCCCGCCGAACCGCGCCGCGGCCGTCACCAGCCCCCAACGCTCCCTCAGGTGGCCGGGGTCCACCGCCAACAGCGCCTCGCCGGGATGCCGCCCGGCCCGCAGCTCGCCCGCCACGGTGGCACAGAGCTGGATCACCCCGGCGGCGCGCCGCACACGGTCCCGCTCGCCCCGCCGGGACCGCAGCCGGCGGCCGACGACCGGAGTGGCCAGCACCGCCCCGAGCAGCGGCAGAACCGACGCGCCCAGCAGGGCGATCACACATCCGACCGGTAGACACAGCAGCTCACGCCCCATCCGACCGCCGTACTTCACCCGCCAGAGCTCCCGCAGCCAGGCGGCGGTCTCGGACAGCCGCCGCACCGGGTCGGCTCCCACGGGCTCGACGGGTCCGCCGCCGGCCAACAGCAGCCTGGCCCGGCGCAGCTCCCGGTCCCGCCCGAGGAGCAGCCATAAGGCCGCCCCCACGCACAGCGTCACGGCGCAGAGCGTCAGCGCCCCCGGGTCCGCTCCCGCGCCCGTCATGCCGCGCCTCCGCCCCGTGCGCACAGCCGCTGGAGCCGCTGCCAGCCCGCCGCCCGCTCGAAGCCCTCCGGGCCCCAGACGGCCGCGGGGACGGTAGTGACGAAGCCCGCCCGGTCCCGGTCCAGCACATGCAGCTCGGCGATCCTTCGCCGCCCGGCGCGGTCCCGCACCAGATGGACCACGACCGACAGCGCCGCCGCCAACTGGCTGTGCAGCGCGGCCCGGTCCAGACCGGCGGTCGAGCCGAGCGCCTCCAGCCGCGCGGGCACGTCGGCCGCCGTATTGGCGTGGACAGTGCCGCAGCCGCCCTCATGACCGGTGTTCAGGGCCCCCAGGAGGTCCGTGACCTCGGCGCCTCTCACCTCGCCGACCACCAGCCGGTCGGGGCGCATCCGCAGCGCCTGCCGCACCAGATCCCGCAGGGTGACCTGGCCCCGGCCCTCCTGGTTGGCGGGGCGGGTCTCCAGCCGGACCACATGTGGATGGTCGGGCCGCAGCTCGGCCGAGTCCTCGGCGAGGACGATCCGCTCCCGCGGGCCGACCAGCCCGAGCAGGGTGCTCAGCAGCGTTGTCTTGCCCGAGCCCGTGCCGCCGCTGATCAGGTAGGACAGCCGGGCGTCCAGCATGGACCGCAGCAGCCGCGCGCCGTCCGGCGGCACCGTCCCGGCCGCTTCCAGCTCCGCCAGGGAGAACGCCCGGGGGCGCACCACCCGCAGCGACAGACAGGTCGAGCCGACCGCGACCGGAGGGAGCACCGCATGCAGCCGGGTCCCGTCCGGCAGCCGGGCGTCCACCCACGGCCGGGCGTCGTCCAGCCGCCGCCCGGCCACCGCGGCGAGCCGCTGCGCGAGCCTGCGCACGGCGGCCGCTTCCACGAAGGTGACATCCGTGCGTTCCAGCCCCGAGCCGCGGTCCACCCACACCTCGTCGGGGGCGGTGACCAGGACATCCGTGACATCGGGGGAGGCCAGCAGCGGCTCCAGGAGCCCGGTGCCGACCAGCTCCGAGCGCAGCGCCTCCACGACCCCGAGCACCTCGGTGTCGCCGAGCAGCCGCCCTTCCTCGCGCAGGGCCGACGCCACCCGCGCGGGCGTGGGCTCCGCGCCGCTCCCGGCCAGCCGCAGCCGCACCGCGTCCAAGAGATCCGGCGATACGACGCTCATGCGGTGGCACCTCCCTCGTCGGCGAGAGCGCGCGCCCAGAACTCGGCGCAGAACCGGCCGAGCGGTCCACGGGGACTGCCGCCCGGGGGCTCCCCGCCCTCGAACGCGTCCGCCAGACCGGGCTCCGGTGGCAGCTGACCGGCCAGCGGCAGCCCGAGCAGCTCCGCGATCTCCTCGTCGCCCAACTCCGGCCCGCACGGGCCCCGCACCACCGCGCGCAGATCCCGCAGCACCATGCCCACCGTGGACGCCACCCGGTGGGCGGCCGCGACCGCTCGCAGCTCCGCCGGGACGACCAGCAGCCCGAGGTCGATCTGGGACAGCGCCTCGGCCGCCGCGTCGTCGACGCGGCGCGGCAGATCCACCACCACGACCCCGCCGCGCCGTCGGGCCGCGGCCAGCACCGCCCGCATCGCGGACGACGGGATGACGACCGAATCGCCGCGGTCCCAGCTGAGCACCCGCAGCGCGTGCAGCTCGGGCAGCGACTCCTCCAGGGCGCTTCCGGCGACCCGTCCGCGCGACTCGGCGAAGGCGGGCCATCTCAGCCCCTGCGCGCCCTCGCCGCCGAGCAGCACATCGAGCCCACCGCCCAGCGGATCGGCATCGATCAGCATGGTGCGCCGGCCGGAGCGGGCCGCGGTGACCGCCAGGGCGCAGGCGAGGGTGGAGGCGCCCGCGCCGCCACGGCCGCCGATGACCCCGACGGTCAGGGCCTGCCGACCCACGCCTTCGGCGACATCGGCGATCCGGTCCACCAGCCAGGTCTCGGCATCGGGCAGGAACGCCACATTGTCCGCGCCGAGCGCCACCGCCCGCCGCCAGATGCCGTGGTCGTCCAGATCGCGCCCGATGAGCAGCACCCCTTGTCTGCGGGCTCGGTCGGACAGCCGGGCTGCCGAGTCGTCGCCGACCAGAATCAGCGGTGCGGCCTCCCAGCTGCCCCGGCGGGTGAGCGCGCCATGCGCCACTTCCGGTTCCGCTCCGGCCGCCGCGCACAACCGCAGCAGATCGTCGAGAAGCGCCTCGTCCTCGGTGACGATGAGCGGTCTGCTTCGCTGTCCTTCGGTCGCCGAAGGGCGTTCCGGTGTGATGGATGCAGTCACGATCCCCTCCCATATCCGTTACGCGCTCTCACTCCCGCGAACAGCGAGTGCGAGCATCGCGGAGAATCACCGTGCTGCGATCCAGGAAATCTTGGGGATCTTGGTCCAAAACCGTGGACAACTCATCAGTTGTGAATATCCCAGTCACCTAAACCAGTGACTTCCGGAGAGCAGCCTAGCGATTACGTACGGTTACCACTCAAGCTGTGGAGAGGCGGGGCCACACGGGCCCGAGGGAGGGGAGCAAGATCTCATGAGAACGCCGAAAATGCGTCCGGACATGCGACGACCCCCGCCGGGGGGGAGAGCGGGGGTCGTCCCCACGGCCGACTCGGGGGGGGAGGAGTCGGGCCGGGTTAGCACGGTCGCGAACGATCCGTGACTTCCATGGTGTACCCGAGAGCCTTCTCAGGCAAACCCACGCGCCTGAGCTTACGCCGAATGGTGGGCCCTATGCTCGGCGTCGTGGAAAACCACTCCTTGCCTCGGACAGCTGCCTTCTTTGACCTGGACAAGACGGTCATTGCGAAGTCAAGCACTCTCACCTTCAGCAAGTCCTTCTACCGGGGTGGGCTGATCAACCGTCGGGCCGCACTGCGTACTGCCTATGCACAGTTTGTCTTCCTCGCCGGCCGCGCCGATCACGAGCAGATGGAGCGGATGCGTAAGTACCTCTCCGCGCTCTGCCGGGGATGGAATGTCCAGCAGGTCAAGGAGATCGTCGCGGAGACCCTGCACGACCTCATCGACCCCATCATCTACGACGAGGCCGCCTCGCTCATCGAGGAGCATCACACCGCCGGCCGCGATGTGGTGATCGTCAGCACCTCCGGGGCCGAGGTGGTCGAGCCGATCGGCGAGCTCCTGGGCGCGGACCGCGTGGTGGCCACTCGCATGGTGGTCGAGGACGGAGTGTTCACCGGAGAGGTGGAGTACTACGCCTATGGCCCGACCAAGGCGGAGGCGATCGCCGAGTTGGCGGAGTCGGAGGGCTACGACTTGTCGCGCTGTTACGCCTACAGCGATTCGGTGACCGATCTCCCGATGCTGGAGGCGGTCGGCCACCCCCATACGGTCAACCCGGACCGGGCGCTGCGGCGCGAGGCGGCGGCCCGCGGCTGGCCGGTGCTCTCCTTCAACCGCCCGGTGCGACTGAAGCAGCGCAGGCCCTCACTCTCCATGCCACCGCGCCCGGTGCTCGCCGTGGCGGCGGCCGTCGGCGCGGCCGCCGCCACCGCCGGGCTGCTGTGGTACACCAATCGGCGCCGCGCCCTTTATGCCCGCATTTAGGGGCAACGGCAAAGATCTGCGGTGAGGGGTTCCGATTGGCCTCTCGCAGGAGTACAAAGGAATCGACGGCCCGCGAGACCAGGGGTATCCGGGAGGAAACCCCCAGACGCCAAGGCCCCACGGACCGAGCACAGATGCTGAGCACCCACGCGACGTCGACCCGTCGATTACGGGCCAGCCGCACCAGGTGACGGGCAGAAGTTCCCGACCTGATGGGCGAATGAGATTGCACGCATGGTAACCCGGCAGCTGTGCCAGCGGCGGTGCCCACGTGGTACCGCCGCAACTCTTGTCCGGGGCCGACCCGCCTTGGTCCGTTGGTCCGATGTCAGACCGCACCGCACCGTCCCGCGCCAGCTCGCGCCTCTCCGATGTCAGACCGCGCCCGTCTCGCGCCAGCCCACGCGGCTCCAACGTCAGACCGCACCCGTCCCGCGTCAGGCCGCCCCGCGCTGCAGGGCCTCGCAGACCGCCGTGGACTCCCGCACCCCGAGCTCAACCGCCCGTCCGCAGTGCGCGATCCACACCGCCATCCCCTCCGGCGTCCCGGACGCATAGCCCTCCAGCGCCGCCATGTACGGCGCGGCACCCAGCTCCGCGTACCCCACCTCGGCCGGGCAGATGGACTTCGGATCGAGACCGCTGCCGACCAGCACGATCCGTTCGGCCGCCCGCGCCACCAGACCATTGCGGGAGACAAAGGGCCGCAGGGCGAGCAGTTCGCCATGCACCACCGCCGCCGTCACCAGCGCCGGAGCCTCGCTGCCCGCGAGCAGCAGCCGGGCCAGCCCATCGAGCCGCCCCGCCACCTCGTCCGCGTCCGGCAGCGGCAGATCGGACCCGATCAGCGGCTCGTCCACCGGCTCACCCGACTGCCGCGGGCGGCCGATCCGCTCGTCGCCCTCCGCCCCGCCCGCCGCGACCAGATGCAGCCGGGCCAGCACCCGCAGCGGCGACTGCCGCCAGATGCTCAGCAACTGCCCCGCCTCGGCGGTCAGCCGCAGCGCCGCCCCCACCGTGCGCGGCTCACCCTCGGCCCCGAAGTCGGTGCGGCGGCGCACCTCTTCCAGCGCCCAGTCCGCACCGGCCAGCGCGGCGGAGCCCCGCGCCCCGCGCAACGCCGCCTCGGAGGTGACCTCATTGCTGCGGCGGCGCATCACCCGGTGCCCATAGACCCGGTCCACGGCGGTGCGTACGGCGTTCACGGACTCGGTCACACCGGGCAGCGCGGCCAGGGTGGCGAGCGGATCAGCTGACGTACTCATGAGTACGACACTACGCACCTCACACCGGGCGCCCCTCGTTGGAGTGGTGTTCTTCACGTAAATCCCTCATGGTCCGGGATCACTCACCTACGCTAGGTGAACATGAAGATCGCTTTCGTAGGCAAGGGTGGGAGCGGCAAGACCACGTTGTCGTCGCTGTTCATCCGCCATCTCGCCGCCATCCACGCCCCCGTCGTCGCCGTCGACGCCGATATCAATCAGCATCTGGGTGTGGCGCTCGGACTCGACGAGGCGGAGGCCGCCGCGCTGCCCGCGATGGGCGCCCATCTCCCGTTGATCAAGGACTACTTGCGCGGTACGAACCCCCGGATCGCCTCCGCCGAAACCATGATCAAGACCACCCCGCCGGGCGAGGGCTCGCGGCTGCTGCGGATCGGCGAGGACAACCCCGTCTACCGGGCATGCGCCCGCACCCTGCCGCTCGACAACGGGTCGGTGCGGCTGATGGCGACCGGCCCGTTCACCGAATCCGACCTCGGTGTCGCCTGCTACCACTCCAAGGTCGGCGCGATCGAGCTCTGCCTGAACCATCTGGTCGACGGGCGCGGCGAGTTCATCGTCGTCGACATGACGGCGGGCAGCGATTCCTTCGCCTCCGGTCTCTTCACCCGTTTCGACATGACCTTCCTGGTGGCCGAGCCCACGCGTAAGGGCGTCTCCGTCTACCGCCAGTACAAGGAGTACGCCCGCGACTTCGATGTGGCGCTCCAGGTGGTCGGCAACAAGGTGCAGGGCCCGGACGACCTGGACTTCCTCCGCGCGGAGGTGGGCGATGACCTGCTGGTCGCGTTCGGCCACTCCGACTGGGTCCGGGCGATGGAGAAGGGCCGTGCGCCCCGGTTCGAGGAGTTGGAGGAGCCGAACCGCGAGGCGCTACGGACGCTGCGGGACGCGGTCGACGGCTCGTACGAGCGGCGCGACTGGCAGCGGTACACCCGTCAGATGGTGCACTTCCACCTGAAGAACGCGCAGAGCTGGGGGAACGCGAAGACGGGTGCCGACCTTGCCGCCCAGGTCGACCCCGCCTTCGGGCTGCGGGAGTTCGCGCCGGGGGAGAGTTCGGCGGCTACTCCCGCTCCCGCTTAGCCGTCCGCGTGTGGTGCCCGGACGTCCGCTCGTGCGCCGTTTCGCGATCGGACGTCCGCCCCGGCTCGGCGGCCAGGTAACGCTTCCAGCCACCCGGTGGCCGCATCCCGACGTCCAGCACCCGCAGTCTCTCCAGGACGCGGGGGTTCTGCGCGTCCAGCCAGTCGGCCAGCTGCTTGAAGGAGACGCAACGCACTCCCTTGCGCGGGCAGACCTTCTTGATGACGTCCTCCACGGCGCGCATATACGTTCCGCCGTTCCAGGACTCGAAGTGATTGCCGATGAACAGCGGCGCCCGATTGCCCTCGTACGCCCGGTCGAAGGCGGCGAGCATGCCGTCGCGCATCGGACGGCCCCAGGTGGAGCGCTTGGGCCGCTTGCCCTTCTTCTTGCGCGGCTTGTTGGCGAGGAAGTTGTAGTCCATGGAGAGCGTCTCGAACGCGCGGCCCGGCACCGGGATCTGCTGCAGTGGGAAGTCCCAGATGCCGTGGATCCTGCGGGGCCAGATCTGAAGCCCGCCGGGTGAGCTCGCGTCATAGCGCCAGCCCAGCTTCGCGGCCGCCCGGATCAGGTTCTTCTGCCCCTGGAGACAGGGTGCGCGACCGCCGGCGAGCTCCTTGCCGTAGTCGAAGGGGAGCGGCTTCTCGTGTTCCAAGCCCACGTTGGTCTTCCAGTTCTCGACGAACGACTCGGCCTGCTGGATCTCGCTGGTCCACTGGCGCGCCGACCAGGTGCCGACTCCGCGGCGGCGTCCGCAGAAGTGGCCGTTGAAGTGGGTGCCAATCTCATTGCCGTCCAGCCAGGCGCCGCGGAGCTGCTCCACCGTGGCCTTGATGCCCTCGACGTCGTTGAAGCCGATCGACGAGGCGCCGCGCCGATGCTTGGGCGGATCGTAGAGGTACCGCTTCTCCGCGGGCAGCAGGTACACCCCGCTGAGGAAGTACGTCATCGTCGCGCCGTACTTCTTGCCGACCGCGCGGAAGTGGGAGAACAGCTTCTTCTTGCCCTGGCCGGCGCCGTCCCAGGAGAAGACGACGAACTGTGGTGGTCTCTCGCCCGGTTCGAGCGGCTCGGTCTTCGGCTGATGGGGCTGGGGGCCGGTGTCGGAGGTCGATCCGTCGCCGATGAGGCGTACCGCCTTCGGAGCCTTGTCGGGATGGTTCGGCGCCCCCGGACCCTTCTGCGGGCTGTCCCTGTCATGGCGCGCGCCCGCGGTGCCGCCCGGTCCATGGGTGTGGGTGGAGTCTTCCGAGCAGCCGACCGGCGAGGAGAGCGCCACCGCCGCGGTCAGCAGTGCAGTGACGTTTCTTCTGGCTCTTCTGCCTCCCCTGGCCCTTTTGCTTCCTCTGTCCCTTCTGCCTCCCCTGGCCCTCATGCCGCCACCTCGCCCCTCGCGTCGCGCCCTGTCCCGGGAGACCCGGCCGGATAGGAGCAAATCTCGCATGGGCGGAGAAAAAGACAGAGGATGACAAGGCGTTTTAAATGACTATTCACCCTATAGGGGGAATACTGGCCCACTCTCCACCAAAAGACTTCCCAGCGACTTTACTCACCATTACGATTCATTTACCAACGCTTGGAAGTCAGTACCGCAGTACGCCGTGACCCACGGCCGCGCGCCTATCCGCGACCGAAGCCCCGGAGGAGACGGGAATGTTGAAGCTCTTGGACCGGATCCACCGGGTCTCCCGCCTCAGACACGGAGATCCCTCCGCCTCGGCCGCCCTCTTCCGATTCACCGTTCCTCTCTCACTGGGTATCGCCTCCGTCTCGCTGGGCATCGCATCGGCCTGCGGTGCCTCGCTCCGGGCCGGACTCATGGCCGCCGCCGCGGCCCTCGCGATCACCCTCCTCACAGCGCTCCTCCGATCCTCGGGCTCCGGGCGGACAGCGGGCTCCGGGCGGACAGCGGGTTCTGGGCGGACAGCGATTTCTGGGCGGGGGGCGGGCTACGGACATCCGGCGGCCGATGGACGGGCGGCGCGGCGGGTCGCGGAGACGGACGGCGCCCGGGCCTGCCGGCCGTGGACGCCTTGGCGTGATCACCACTGCACCCGCCCGGCCCCGGCGGCCGCAGGCGCCGGGGCGAGCGTCGCTGCCGGCGGGGACGCGGGCGGTCAGCTGCTCGGCGGGGTGAGCGCGTTCCAGCGCCATACGGCACCGCTGGTCCGCGATGAGCTGGCCCGGCTGGCGCGGGAGGGGCAGCGGCCCAGTCAGCTGTTCCTCACCTGTGCCGACTCCCGCCTGGTGACCAGCATGATCACCTCCAGTGGCCCCGGCGATCTGTTCACCGTGCGCAATGTCGGCAATCTGGTGCCACCACCGGGCTCCGATGACTCCTGTGACTCGGTGGGCGCGGCGATCGAGTACGCGGTGGAGGTGCTGAAGATCAGCAGCATCACGGTGTGCGGCCACTCCGGATGCGGTGCGATGCAGGCGCTGCTCGACTCATCGGCGCCGGTCCGCACACCGCCCCAGCCCGGGGCGTCCACCGGCGGGGGCGAGGCATCCGGCAGGGCCGAGGCACCCTGCGGCGGACCTGGGGCGCCCTCCGGCACGCCCGGGGCATCCTCCAACGGGGACGGGACGCCGCTGGAGCGCTGGCTGCGCCACGGTAGACCGGCGCTGGCGCGGATGGAGCGGATCGGTCGGCTGGGGCGCGGCGAGGTCGCCCTGTCGAGCCGGGCGGTGGCCGACGATGTGGAGCGGCTGGCGCTGGTCAATGTGAGACAGCAGCTCGACCATCTGATGGAGCACGGCTGTGTGGCACGGCGGGTGGCAGAGGGCGGGCTGGCGCTGCACGGCATGTATTTCCAGGTGGCGGAGGCCCAGGCGTATGTCCTGGACACGGGTACGGGGAGGTTTCTGCCCGTCCGCCCGGACCATGGCGCGCCGATGCCCGTCTGCCTCGCCACCACGGCGGCCCCCACCCGGCCCGGAAGGGGCCGTTCCGGCGTGGCGGAGCGGTGCGGCGACCCCGCCCAGGGCGCCCTGGAGCTGGGACGGTGACGCACACGACTAAAGGTCTAAACCAATTTTCGGCGACAGCCCTTGTCAGGGTGTGCCGTTGGCTGATGAGCTATGGCCTGGGACACAACGGACACCCTGGGAATGGGAGATGTCGTGAGTAACGAGAGCCTGGCCAACCTTCTTCGGGAGGAGCGTCGCTTCGCGCCGCCCGCCGAGCTGACCGCGAACGCCAATGTCACGGCCGAGGCGTATGAGCGGGCGAAGGTGGACCGCCTGGGCTTCTGGGCCGATCAGGCCCGTCGGCTGTCCTGGGCGACCCCGCCGACCGAGACACTCGACTGGTCGAACCCGCCCTTCGCGAAGTGGTTCGCCGACGGCAAGCTCAATGTGGCGTACAACTGCGTCGACCGGCATGTCGAGAACGGCCTGGGCGACCGGGTGGCGCTCCACTTCGAGGGCGAGCCCGGCGACACCCGCTCCCTCACCTACGCCGAGCTGCAGCGGGAGGTCTCCCAAGCGGCCCACGCACTCACCGAGTTGGGTGTCCGATCGGGCGACCGGGTCGCCATTTACATGCCGATGATCCCGGAGACCGTGGTCGCGATGCTGGCCTGCGCCCGCGTCGGCGCCCCGCATTCGGTGGTCTTCGGCGGCTTCTCGGCCGACGCCCTCGCCACCCGTATCCAGGACGCCGACGCCCGGGTCATCATCACCGCCGACGGCGGCTACCGCCGTGGCAAGCCGTCCGCGCTCAAGCCCGCCGTCGACGAGGCGCTCACCCGGCCCGGCACCGAGGACGTGCGCCATGTGCTGGTCGTCCGCCGCACCGGCCAGGAGGTGGACTGGAGCGAGGGCCGTGACGTCTGGTGGCACGAGATCGTGGAGCGCCAGCCGGAGCAGCACACCCCCGAGGCGTTCGACGCCGAGCACCCGCTGTTCATCCTCTACACCTCGGGCACGACCGGTAAGCCGAAGGGCATCCTGCACACCTCCGGCGGCTACCTCACCCAGGTCTCCTACACCCACCACGCCGTCTTCGACCTCAAGCCGGAGACGGATGTCTTCTGGTGCACGGCGGACGTCGGCTGGGTCACCGGCCACTCGTACATCGTCTACGGCCCGCTCTCCAACGGTGCCACCGAGGTGCTCTACGAGGGCACCCCGGACACCCCGCACCAGGGCCGCTGGTGGGAGGTCGTCCAGAAGTACGGGGTCACCATCCTGTACACCGCCCCGACCGCGATCCGCGCCTGCATGAAGTGGGGCGACGACATCCCGGCCAAGTTCGACCTCTCCTCGCTGCGGATCCTCGGCTCCGTCGGCGAGCCCATCAACCCCGAGGCCTGGGTCTGGTACCGCAAGCACATCGGCGCGGACACCACGCCCGTCGTGGACACCTGGTGGCAGACCGAGACCGGCGGCATCATGATCAGCCCGCTGCCGGGCGTCACCGCCACCAAGCCCGGTTCGGCCCAGGTCGCGCTGCCTGGCATCGACGCCACCGTCGTGGACGACGAGGCCAATGAGGTGCCGAACGGCCATGGCGGCTATCTGGTGCTCACCGAGCCGTGGCCGTCCATGCTCCGCACCATCTGGGGCGATGACCAGCGCTATCTGGACACCTACTGGTCCCGCTTCGACAAGCGCTACTTCGCGGGCGACGGCGCCAAGAAGGACGACGACGGCGACATCTGGCTGCTCGGCCGGGTCGACGATGTGATGCTGGTCTCCGGCCACAACATCTCCACGACCGAGGTCGAGTCGGCGCTCGTCTCGCACCCCAAGGTCGCCGAGGCGGCGGTCGTCGGTGCCACCGACCCGCAGACCACCCAGGCCATCTGCGCGTTCGTCATCCTGCGCGGCGGCGCGGCCGAGGACGAGGGCCTGGTCGAGGAGTTGCGGGCGCATGTGGCCAAGCAGCTCGGCCCGATCGCCAAGCCCAAGCGGATCCTGCCGGTGGCCGAGCTACCCAAGACCCGCTCCGGCAAGATCATGCGTCGTCTGCTGCGCGATGTCGCCGAGAACCGGGCGCTGGGCGATGTCACCACGCTCACCGACTCCTCCGTCATGGAGCTGATCCAGAGCAAGCTGCCCTCCGCCCCCAGCGAGGACTGATCCCAGCACCCGCGCCGAACGAACGAGGGGCGCTCCCGCCTGGCGGGGGCGCCCCTTCGCTGTGGCTGCTGCGGATCGCTGCCGCCGGTGGCCGTCACAGGCGGCCGTCACGCGCGGCCGCCGCAGGTCGCCGCCGCAAGTCGCCGCCGCAGGTCGCCGCCGCAGGTGGCTGTCGCATAAAAATTACGACAAGATGATGGGCAGGAGCGCCGGGAAGTCTGGTCGGCATACGCCACACGTGTATCCGCACCTCGACCCACCCAGGAGGCCCGCCCGTGGCCGCGCCCACCAGCCGCAAGTTTCTCGGACGCCTGTCGCTGCCCGAGCGGACGTTTGTCATCGACGCGCTGCGCACCGAGACCGTCGGCGGTGTGATCCTCCTGGTGGCCGCGATCGTGGCGCTGATCCTCGCCAACACCCCCCTCAGCGGCGTCTACGGCGACATCAGGGACTTCTCCTTCGGCCCCCAGGCGCTGCATCTGCATCTCTCGGTCGCCTCCTGGGCCACCGACGGCCTGCTGACGATCTTCTTCTTCGTCGCCGGTATGGAGCTCAAGCGCGAGCTGGTCGCGGGCGAGCTGCGCGACCCGAAGGCCGCCGCCCTGCCCGTGATCGCCGCCGCCTGCGGCATGGCCGTGCCCGCGCTCGTCTATGTCATCGTCAGCGCGAGCGGCGGCGGCAGTCTCAAGGGCTGGGCCGTGCCGACCGCCACCGACATCGCCTTCGCGCTCGCCGTCCTCGCCGTGATCGGCACCGCGCTGCCCGCCGCGCTGCGCGCCTTCCTGCTCACTCTCGCGGTCGTCGACGACCTCGGCGCGATCCTCATCATCGCGATCTTCTTCACCCAGCACATCAACTTCGTCGCCCTGATCCTGTCGGTCGCCGCGCTCGCCCTCTTCTGGCTGCTGCACCGCAAGGGCGTCCGGACAGCCTGGATATACGTCCCGCTCGCCGTGGTGATCTGGGCGCTGATGCACGCCAGCGGTGTGCATGCCACCATCGCCGGCGTCGCGATGGGCCTGATGCTGCGCTGCACCGTACGGGAGGGCGAGGAGCGCTCCCCCGCCGAGCGCGTCGAGCACCGGGTGCGCCCGGTGTCGGCGGGGGTGGCGGTGCCGCTGTTCGCGCTGTTCGCGGCCGGGGTGCCGCTCTCCGGCGGCGCCGTGGCGGATGTCTTCACCCGCCCGGAGACCCTCGGCGTCGTCCTCGGCCTCGTCGTGGGCAAGGCCGTCGGCGTCCTCGGCGGCTCCTGGTGCGCCGCCCGCTTCACCAGGGCCGAGCTGAACGAAGACCTGGCCTGGGCCGATGTCTTCGCCGTGGCCGCCCTCGCCGGAATCGGCTTCACCGTCTCCCTCCTCATCGGCGAACTCGCCTTCCCCGGCGATCCCACGCTCGCCGAGGAGGTCAAGGCGGCGGTCCTCATCGGCTCGCTGACCGCCGCCCTGTTCGCCGGGATCCTTCTCAAACTGCGCAACACCAAGTACCAGCGGCTGTGTCAGGAGGAGGAACGGGACGAGGACATGGACGGCATCCCGGATATCTATGAGCTCGACAGCCCCGCGTACCACCTGCGGATGGCCGCCATTCACGAGGCAAAGGCCGCCGAGCACCGGCGGCTTGCCGAAGTGGCTGCCGCGAACGAGTCCGGCGACGATGGTCCGGCATGATCTGAGAGGCTTGACACCCGCAGAAATGTGCAGAAGACGTAGCAAGCACTGACCACGTACCAAGCACGGGTGACGTACCAAGCACGGGCGGCGTACCGAGCACGGGTGACGTACGAAGCACAGGCAACGTACCGAGCACTGACGACGCGGCACGAGCACAAGACGCACAGGACACGAGCGGTAAGACGCACAAGAGCAGAGGGAGATGGCAATGAGCGCAGCCGACGACGGCGGCAACCGCAGCCTCGGCCAGCTGGTGGCGACGGCGACCACCGAGCTGTCGGCGCTGATGCACGACGAGATCGCGCTGGCCAAGGCCGAGCTCCGGGTGGGGGCCAAGAAGGCCGCGGTCGGCAGCGGCGCGGGGATGGCGGCCGGGGTGCTGCTGCTGTTCTCGCTGCCGGTGCTGAGTTTCGCCCTCGCGTACGGCATGCGCTCGTGGACCGGCCTCGGCCTCGCCTGGTGCTTCCTGATCGTGGGCGGGATCTACTGGCTGTTCGCCGGGATCCTGGGTCTGCTGGCGCTGCTGAAGTTCAAGAAGGTGAAGGCGCCGAAGCGGTCGATTTCCTCGTCCAAGGAGACGGCCGCCGTACTGGGGAGCGTCAAGCCGCATCCGCGTGCCGCGAGCAATGGCGGACGCCCCGCGCCGGATGTGACACGCTCGTCGGCATGACCGTCCCTGATACCTCCGCGTCGGTCGTACGGCTCGACGGCCCCTGGACCCACCGGGATGTCGCGGCCAACGGCGCGCGCTTCCACATCGCCGAGCTGGGTGACGGCCCGCTGGTGCTGCTGCTGCACGGCTTTCCGCAGTTCTGGTGGACCTGGCGGCACCAGCTGCCCGCGCTCGCCGAGGCCGGCTACCGCGCGGTCGCGATGGATCTGCGCGGGGTGGGCGGCAGCGACCGTACGCCGAGGGGCTACGACCCGGCCAACCTCGCTCTCGACATCACCGGTGTGATCCGCTCGCTGGGCGAGCCGGACGCCGCGCTCGTCGGCCATGACCTGGGCGGATACCTGGCGTGGACGGCCGCCGTGATGCGGCCGAAGCTGGTGCGGCGGCTCGCGGTGGCCTCGATGCCGCATCCCCGACGCTGGCGCTCGGCGATGGTCGCGGACGTCAAGCAGAGCGCGGCCAGCTCCCATATCTGGGGCTTCCAGCGGCCCTGGCTGCCCGAGCGCCAGCTGGTCGCGGACGACGCGGCGGCCGTGGGACGGCTGATCCGGGACTGGTCCGGACCGCGGCTGCCCGAGGACGAGACGGTGGAGGTCTACCGGCGGGCGATGTGCATCCCCTCGACCGCGCACTGCTCGATCGAGCCGTACCGCTGGATGGTGCGGTCGCTGGCCCGGCCGGACGGTTTCCAGTTCAACCGGCGGATGAAGCGGCCGGTGCGGGTGCCGACTCTGCATCTGCACGGCTCACTCGACCCGGTGACGCGCACCCGCAGCGCGGCGGGCTCCGGGGAGTATGTCGAGGCTCCCTACCGCTGGCGGCTCTTCGACGGGCTCGGCCACTTCCCGCACGAGGAGGACCCCCGGGCCTTCACCACCGAGCTGATCAACTGGCTGAAGGACCCCGAACCCGACCGCTGAGCGTCATCGGACGTACGCATTCCGACCACGTCCCCACGCTCGTGCGAACATCTGTTTTTCGAACAGCCAATTGCCCGGAGCATAGGCCAATTGCCGCAGCCACCGGCGATTACGGACCTTGGGTCAGGGGCACACACCGAGGTATGGGCTGGACGCACGACTACCGTGACGCACCAAACAGCCGCGGCCCCGAGGCCGCCGCTACTGCCAATGCCGCGCTGAGTGTTTCCGAGCGGGGCGGCTCCGGGCCTACCCAAGGCCATGACCCGAACATCGGGATTCCCCGCATCATCCGCCGCCGGGCCCGGTGGGTCTCGGCGCGACTGCGCCATCCACGCAGCCGCTAGCAGTATCTCGGGCGCGGCCCGGGGCCACAGCGACACCGGAATCTAGAGGGCACACCCCTGGCTGTCCACCGGCTGGTCGGCCGTTCGCCCCTTCTGGATGTCCTGGCTCACCTCGTCCGCCGTCAGCGCGTATCCGGTGTTGGCGTCGTCGAGGGACTTGGCGAAGACCACGCCGTACACCCGCCCCTGCGGGGTGAGCAGCGGACCGCCGGAGTTGCCCTGCCGCACCGTCGCGTACAGCGAGTACACATCGCGGTGCACGGTGGAGCGGCGGTAGATGTCGGGGCCATTGGCCTCGATACGGCCACGGACGCGGGCCGCGCGCACATCGAAGGCGCCGTTCTCCGGGAAGCCAGCGACGATCGCGCCATCGCCGGTGCGCGCGTCGTCCTGCGCGAACTGCAGCGCCGGGGCCTGCAGCGAGGGCACATCGAGGACCGCGATATCGCGCTTCCAGTCGTAGAGCACGACCTTGGCGTCGTACAGCCGGCCCTCGCCGCCTATCTGCACGGTCGGGTCGCTGACGCCGCCGACGACGTGGGCGTTGGTCATGACCCGGTTCGGGGCGAACACGAAGCCGCTGCCCTCGAGGACCTTGCCGCAACTGGGGGCGGTGCCGACGACCTTGACGATGCTCTCCTGCGCCCGCGTGGCCACCGGGGACTGGGCGAGCGCGGGGTCGGGCTGCGGCACCGTGGTGATCGGCTCGTTGGCGAAGGGCGAGAAGACCTGCGGGAAGCCGTTCTGCGCGAGCACGGACGAGAAGTCGGTGAACCAGGTGTTCGCCTCGTCGGGAACGACACGGGACACCCCGAGCAGCACCTTGGAGTCGCGGACCTCCCTGCCCAGAGTGGGCAGCGAGGTCTGGGCCACCAGGGAGCCGATCAGCCAGGCCACCAGCAGCATCGCCAGGACGTTCACCAGCGCGCCGCCGGTCGCGTCCAGGGCGCGCGCCGGTGACCAGGTGATGTACCGCCGCAGCTTGTTCCCCAGGTGGGTGGTGGCCGCCTGGCCGACCGAGGCGCACACGATCACCAGGACGATCGCCACCACGGCACCGACGGTGCCGGGGGATGTCTTGTCGTCGGTGGTGCCGTCCCATATGAGCGGCAGCAGATAGATCGCGATCAACCCGCCTCCGATGAACCCCGTCACCGACAGCACGCCCACGACGAAGCCCTGGCGGTAGCCGACGATCGCGAACCACACGGCGGCGAGCAGCAGCAGGATGTCCAGCACATTCACCGGAACACCGTCTCACGCGCGCCAGTCGAGTGGGACGCGCTTGGCTCGGTCCCACGGTCGCTCCCACCCCGCGTAATGCAGGATGCGATCGATCACTCCAGCGGTGAAACCCCAGACCAGAGCGGATCCCACCAGGAAGGCGGGCCCCCGGTGGCCACTGGGGTGGACGGTGGTGGCCCGGTTCGCCGGGTCCGTGAGATCCGCCACGGGGACCGTGAAGACCCGGGCCGTCTCGGCCGGGTCCACCGCCCCGACCGGGGTGGGCCGGCGCCACCAGCCCAGCACCGGGGTGACGACGAAGCCGCTCACCGGGATGTAGAGCCGCGGCAGCACCGCGAAGACCTGGACGCCCGAGGGGTCGAGCCCCGTCTCCTCCTCGGCCTCGCGCAGCGCCGCGCGCAGCGGACCCTCCTCCTCCGGATCGCCGTCCTCCGGGTCGAGGGCACCGCCGGGGAAGGAGGGCTGACCGGCGTGCGAGCGCAGCGAGCCGGAGCGCTCCATGAGCAGCAGCTCCGGGCCGCCGGGGCCCTCGCCGAAGAGCACCAGCACGGCGGAGGGGCGGCCTCCGCCCTGCTCGGGCGGCAGATACCGGCTCAGCTGGCGCGGCTCGATCGTCTCGGCCAGCCGGGCCACCGGGAGCAGCCACTCCGGCAACCCCTGGGCACTGACCTCCACATCCCCGTAGGTGCTCGTCACTCGGCGGCTCCCAGGGGGGCGGCGGGACGGCCGGGGTAGTCGGACGGCGGGCGCAGGCGCTGGCCCGGCTGGCCGCCCATCTCGTACTTCAGCAGCTTCTTCGCCTTGTCCGGGTCGGTCTCGCCCTCCCCGTACGCCGGGCAGAGCGGGGCGATCGGGCAGGCGCCGCACGCGGGCTTGCGGGCGTGGCAGACGCGGCGGCCGTGGAAGATGATGCGGTGCGAGAGCATCGTCCACTCGCTCTTGGGGAAGAGCGCGGCGATCTCGGCCTCGACCTTCTCGGGGTCCTCCTGAGCGGTCCACTTCCAGCGCCGCACCAGCCGCCCGAAGTGGGTGTCCACGGTCAGGCCCGGCACCCCGAAGGCATTGCCGAGCACCACATTGGCCGTCTTACGGCCGACACCGGGCAGGGTGACCAGGTCCTCGAGCCGGCCCGGGACCTCACCGCCGAACCGGTCACGGAGGGCGGCGGACAGCCCGAGCAGCGATCTGGCCTTGGCGCGGAAGAAGCCGGTGGGCCGGATCAGCTGCTCCAGGGCCTCCGGGTCGGCGGCCGCCATGTCCTCGGGCGTCGGATACGCGGCGAAGAGCGCGGGGGTGGTCTGGTTGACCCGCAGATCGGTGGTCTGGGCCGAGAGGACCGTGGCCACCAGCAGCTGGAACGAGTTCTCGAAGTCCAGCTCGGGATGGGCGTACGGATACACCTCGGCGAGCTCGCGATTGATGCGCCGGGCGCGGCGGACGAGCGCGAGCCGGGACTCGGGGCGGGTGCCCTTCGAGCCCTTGACCGATTTATGCGGTTTCGAGGCTTCTGTCGAGTCGGCGGACTCTTGTTCGCCCACAGCGGAATTACGAGGTGCGGTCACCCGTCCGGCCCCCTTGCCCTGTGCTCTCACCGGCGTATTGGACACCCGGCCAGCCTAAGCCCACCCACTGACATCCGGTCCGGCCACCGTGAAGAGGCCCCCAATCGGACCCCTGCCGCACAGCTCGCCAGGCCAGTGCGTCAAACTTGTGATTGATCGCACTGTTTTACCGTCCGGCATCATGGGGACGTCGGTCCCCTGTGCATGTCGACAAGGAGAGACTCGTGGACGACGTTCTGCGGCGCGCCCCGCTCTTCGCGGCGCTCGATGACGAGCAGGCCGCTGAGCTGCGCGCCTCCATGGGAGAGGTCACCCTCGCGCGGGGTGACGCACTCTTCCACGAAGGGGACCCCGGCGATCGCCTGTACGTGGTCACCGAGGGCAAGGTGAAGCTCCACCGCACCTCTCCCGACGGCCGCGAGAACATGCTGGCCGTGCTCGGCCCCGGCGAGCTGATCGGCGAACTGTCGCTCTTCGACCCGGGCCCGCGCACCGCCACCGCCACCGCCCTCACCGAGGTCAAGCTGCTCGGCCTCGGCCACGGCGATCTCCAGCCGTGGCTGAACGCCCGGCCCGAGGTCGCCTCCGCGCTGCTGCGCGCGGTCGCCCGGCGCCTGCGCAAGACCAACGACCAGATGTCCGACCTGGTCTTCTCCGACGTTCCGGGCCGGGTCGCCAGGGCCCTGCTGGACCTGTCGCGCCGCTTCGGCGTGCAGTCGGAGGAAGGCATCCACGTCGTCCACGACCTGACCCAGGAGGAGCTGGCCCAGTTGGTCGGCGCCTCCCGCGAGACCGTCAACAAGGCGCTCGCCGACTTCGCGGGCCGCGGCTGGCTGCGGCTGGAGGCGCGCGCGGTGATCCTGCTGGACGTCGAGCGGCTGGCCAAGCGCTCCCGCTGACGCCGGACGGAACACGAAGACAGACCGTAAGGGGCCCGCCGGAATCCGGCGGGCCCCTTACGGCGCTCATGAACGGCCGGCCCCACAGACCGCGGGCCCACAGGGCCGCGGGAGACGCCGGCCTCAGATCAGCCCGTGCTCGCGCAGATAGTCCAGCTGGGCCCGGACCGACAGCTCCGCCGCCGGCCACAGGGACCGGTCCACGTCCGCGTACACATGCGCCACGACGTCCGAAGGCGTCCGGTAGCCGTCCTCGACCGCCGTCTCCACCTGCGCGAGCCGGTTGGCGCGATGGGCGAGGTAGTACTCCACGGCGCCCCGGGCGTCGTTCAGCACCGGCCCGTGGCCCGGCAGAACGGTGTCCACCCCGTCGTCCACCGTCAGCGAGCGCAGCCGCCGCAGCGAGTCCAGATAGTCGCCGAGCCGCCCGTCCGGATGCGCGACGAGGGTCGTGCCCCGCCCGAGCACCGTGTCGCCCGTAAGGACCGCGCCATCGGCCGGAAGGTGGAAGGACAGCGAGTCGGCGGTGTGGCCGGGCGTGGGCACCACCCGCAGCTCCAGACCGCCGGTGGTTATGACGTCGCCCAGCTCCAGCCCCTCGTCCCCGAGCCGCAGCGCCGGATCCAGCGCCCTTACGGACGTCCGCGTCAGCTCGGCGAAGCGCGCCGCGCCCTCCGCGTGGTCCGGGTGGCCATGGGTGAGCAGGGTCAGCGCGACCCGCTTGCCCGCCCGCTCGGCGGCCGCGATGACCTCCTTGAGGTGGGCGTCGTCCAGCGGCCCGGGGTCGATGACGACGGCGAGGTCGGAGTCGGGCTCGGCGACGATCCAGGTGTTGGTGCCGTCCAGGGTCATGGGCGAGGCGTTCGGCGCCAGGACGCAGACGGCCCGGTCGGTGGCCGGGCCACCGATGGTGCCCCCGCGCGGCTGGCCGGGCAGAGCGGATGCGTACGTCATGCGGAGGGTCCCCCCGTGGCTCCCGGGATGTGCTTGGTGAACTCATCATGGCCCGGCCAGCTCAGCACCAGCTCCCCGTTCTCCACCCGCGCCCGGGCCAGGACCGGCGTCAGGTCCCGGTCCGTCGCGGCGGCCAGCGCGTCGGCGACCGAGCCGTAGCCCACGAGCTGGCGCAGCGTCGCGATCGTGGGCGGCATCATCAGCAGCTCGCCACGGTCGTAGCCGTCGGCCGCGTCACCCGGACGGATCCAGACGGTCCGGTCCGCCTCCGTGGAGGCGTTACGGGTGCGCTGCCCCCGCGGCAGCGCAGCCACGAAGAACCAGGTGTCGTAGCGGCGCGGTTCGAACTCCGGGGTGATCCAGCGCGCCCAGCAGCTCAGCAGGTCCGAGCGGAGTACGAGCCCCCGGCGGTCCAGGAACTCCGCGAAGGACAGATCCCGGGCGACCAGCGCCGCGCGGTCCGCCTCCCAGTCGTCCCCCGTCGTGTCCGCGACCACGGTGTGCGGCGTCGGGCCCGCCAACAGCACCCCCGCCTCCTCGAAGGTCTCCCGGACCGCCGCGCACACGATGGCCTGCGCCTGCGTCCCCTCGCTCGGGTCCAGGCCCAGCCGCCGCGCCCACTGGGCCCGCGAGGGACCGGCCCAGGTGACCATCCGCTCGTCGCGCGGGTCCACGGAACCGCCCGGATAGGCGTACGCGCCTCCGGCGAAGGCCATGGACGCGCGTCTGCGCAGCATGTAGACGGCGGGACCGGCGGCCCCTCCCGCCGCGTCCCGCGGGCCCTCTGGGGGCGTTTCAGGGCCTTGCGCGGCGTCTGCGGGCTCCGGCGCCCCCACGGACTCCCGCGCCGTGCCGGGCCGTTCCGCCGCGTCGAGCTCGTCCGGTGTGTGCTCCCCGTCCCCGCCCCGAGCGTCCTGCGCGTCCTGTGGTGCGTCCTGCCCGGCCGTTCCGTACGGTCCGTCCCGCAGCAGCAGGACGGTGGCGGCCCGGCGCGGTGCCACCGGTGTGAGCTCACCGGCGGACAGGAGCCGGATCCGCTCTGGCCACTCGGGTGGGTACCACTGGCCATTCGTAGTGGACATGGCCGGATGCTATGCGCTTACGGGCTGATGTTCGAGTGGCCCCCGCGACGCCACGCCGGGGCCGGTCCGCGCACCGGCCGTCACACCGGTCCGCGTCCACGTATGCCCGCACGTGCCCCGACCGGCGGGATCACCCACCGGCGGGATCGCCCACGGAACCGCCGGCCGTCCGCGATCCGGCGTCCGCTGGTCCGCTACCTCGACCTGGATCTAGTCCGCTACCTCGACCTGGATCTAGTCCGCGACCTCGACCTGGATCTCGACCTCGACCGGCGCGTCCAGCGGCAGCACCGCCACGCCCACCGCGCTGCGCGCGTGCACGCCCGCGTCGCCCAGGGCCTCGCCCAGCAGTTCGCTCGCGCCGTTGATGACACCCGGCTGGCCGGTGAAGTCCGGCGCCGAGGCGACGAAGCCGACGACCTTGACGACCCGCACGATCCGGTCGAGGTCGCCGACGACCGACTTCACGGCGGCCAGCGCGTTCAGCGCACAGACGCGCGCCAGGTCCTTGGCCTCCTCGGGGGTGACCTCCGCGCCGACCTTGCCGGTCACGCCCAGCTTCCCCTCGACCAGCGGCAGCTGACCCGAGGTGTAGACGTACGAGCCGGTGCGGAGCGCGGGCACATAGGAGGCCAGGGGCGCCGCGACCGCGGGCAGCGTCAGACCGAGCCCGGCGAGCCTGCCCTCGACCGTGCCGCCCGCCATCAGCCCTTCTCCCGCTTCAGATAGGCCACCAGCTGCTCCGGGTTCGGGCCGGGGACCACCTGGACCAGCTCCCAGCCGTCCTCGCCCCAGGTGTCCAGAATCTGCTTCGTGGCGTGCACGAGCAGCGGTACGGTCGCGTATTCCCACTTGGTCATGGGGCCGACTGTAATACCTCTCCGCCGGGGCCTGGTGCGTAGGGCGAGGGGGGACTGGTTAGGCTCCCCACTGTGAGCAGGCTCCATGTCATCAGTGGCAAGGGCGGAACCGGCAAGACCACGGTCGCCGCCGCACTCGCGCTGGCCCTCGCGGCCGATGGCAGGCGCACCCTGCTGGTGGAGGTCGAGGGCCGCCAGGGCATCGCGCAGCTCTTCGAGACGGAGCCGCTGCCCTACGAGGAGCGGAAGATCGCCACCGCGCCGGGCGGCGGGGAGGTGCACGCCCTGGCGATCGATCCGGAGTTCGCACTCCTGGACTACCTCCATATGTTCTACAAGCTGGGCTCGGCCGGACGCGCCCTCAAGAAGCTCGGCGCGATCGACTTCGCGACCACCATCGCCCCGGGGCTGCGGGACGTCCTGCTGACCGGCAAGGCGTGCGAGGCGGTGCGCCGTAAGGGCAAGAAGGACGGCCGCTTCGTCTACGACTCCGTGGTCATGGACGCGCCGCCCACCGGCCGCATCACCCGGTTCCTGAACGTCAACCATGAGGTGGCCGGGCTGGCCAGGACCGGCCCGATACACAATCAGGCCCAGGCCGTGATGCGCGTCCTGAAGTCCCCCCAGACCGCGGTCCACATGGTGACCCTGCTGGAGGAGATGCCGGTCCAGGAGACCGCGGACGGCATCGCCGACCTGCGCGCCGACGGCCTCCCGACGGGCGGGGTCATCATCAACATGGTCCGGCCCGCGATCCTCGACCACGAGGCCGTCGAGGTGGCCGCCAACGGGCAGCGCGCGGCCGTCGCCAAGGCGCTCTCCCAGGCGGGCCTGGGCGGTGCGCGCCGCGGCGGCATGGCCGAGCGGCTGGTCGACCCACTGCTGGAGCAGGCGCGCGAGCACGCCGAGCGGGTGGCGCTGGAGCGGGCGCAGCGCGCCGAGCTGACCGGCCTGGGCCTGCCGCTGCACGAGTTGGAGCTGCTCACGGACGGCATCGACCTGGCCGGGCTGTACCGGCTCGCGGCGGATCTGCGCAAGCAGTGGCCGGCGTGAGCGGCGCCCGCCGTAAGGGCGCCACGGACAACGAGTCGTACGCAGGAGGCGGCATGAGCATGGACGTGGCACCCCGGCTGGACATCGATGTCCTGCTGGACGATCCGCAGACCCGCATCGTGGTGTGCTGCGGCTCCGGTGGCGTCGGTAAGACCACCACCGCCGCCGCCCTGGGCGTACGGGCCGCCGAGCGCGGCCGTAAGGTCGTCGTCCTCACCATCGACCCGGCCCGCCGGCTCGCGCAGTCCATGGGCATCGACGCGCTGGACAACATCCCGCGCCGGGTGGAGGGCATCGGCGGCGGGAACAGCGGCGAACTGCACGCCATGATGCTCGACATGAAGCGGACGTTCGACGAGTTCGTCGAGGCGCACGCCGACCCCGAGCGCGCCCGGGCGATCCTCGCCAACCCCTTCTACCAGTCGCTCTCGGCCGGTTTCGCGGGCACGCAGGAGTACATGGCCATGGAGAAGCTCGGCCAGCTCCGGGCCCGCGACGAATGGGACCTGATCGTCGTCGACACCCCGCCCAGCCGGTCGGCGCTGGACTTCCTCGACGCGCCGAAACGTCTCGGCTCCTTCCTGGACGGGAAGTTCATCAAGGTCCTGATGGCCCCGGCCAAGGTGGGCGGCAAGGCCGGGATGAAGTTCCTGAACGTGGGCGTCTCGATGATGACGGGCACGGTCAGCAAGGTGCTCGGCGGACAGCTGATGCGCGACGTTCAGACGTTTGCTGCCGCGATGGACACCATGTTCGGCGGATTCCGTACTCGCGCGGAGGCCACCTACCGGCTCTTGCAGGCTCCGGGTACGGCCTTCCTCGTGGTGGCCGCGCCCGAGCGGGACGCCCTGCGGGAGGCCGCGTACTTCGTGGAACGGCTGGCCGCGGACCAGATGCCGCTGGCCGGGCTGGTGCTGAACCGGGTCCACGGCAGCGGTGCCGAACAGCTGTCGGCGGAACGTGCGTTGGCCGCCGCGGAGATCCTGACCCTGGCGGGCGACCCCGTGGATCCGGACGATGCGCTCGCGAACGCGGCGGAGGGAAGCGATCCGGCCAAGAACGGCGCCGGGGCAGAAAATCTTGCCGACGGCGGATTTGTCGATCCCCCCTCAGGGAATGCTCAAGCGCGGAACCCCTCGGCAGCGGACCCCGACGTCTCCCCCACGTCGGCGGACTCGTCGGCGGAGCGGCTCGCCGCGGGACTGCTTCGGCTGCACGCGGAGCGTATGCAGGTGCTCGGACGCGAGCAGCGCACACACGACCGCTTCACGGCGCTCCACCCCGAGGTTCCGGTGGCCCAAGTGGCCGCACTCCCTGGCGACGTACACGACTTGGCAGGACTGCGGGCGATCGGCGAACGCCTCGCGGTCCCGCCGGAGCGGACCAATCGCGTGGCGGGCTGAGTCGGTGCCCGCCGGGCGGTCGGCCGCCCGCGCATGGATGGAGACGCACGACAGCACGACAGACAACACGCATAGCGAACGCGGTGATGGGCCGCATGGCGCGCGAACGCCCGCAGCCGGGCCTCGGGCTTCGACGGACGCGGCTGCGGCTGCGGCTGCGCAGCCGACGGCCTAACAGCACGCACAGGCAGACCCACGCCTCGCACGCGGGCATGCCACAGCGGACACGCCACAGTCACCGGTGGCCGAGGGCGTAACCGGGTAGCCGAAGGCGGCACCAAGGGCCCAGGCGGCGGACCAACCCCCGGTCCGCCACGACCTGTTAGCCATGTCACACCAGGGCATGCCACAGGAAGCCATGCCACCCGAGGCCGTGTCACACACGCGCCCCCACAGCCCCACGGCCGACCGCGACCCTGGCCGCGGTCGTGCTCGGAGGCGTGCGCGTACCCGTACCCGCCCCTGACGAGGCGCGCCCGTACTCGCACCCCCACTCGTGCCGAGACGAGAGGTGGGTGAGGTGATGGTGAGGCAAGACGCTCACACCGGCAGGAGGCATCAGCCCGGCAGGCATCACAGCCCGGCAGGCAACAACCCGGCAGGCCGTCAGCCCGGCAGGCTGTCTCAGCCCAGCAGGCGTCAGCCCGGCAGGCCGTCAGCCGACCACCGGCGAACCGCCGTCCGGCCTATCCGACCGCGGCGAAGCGCTCGTAGTCCTCGTCGTCGAAGGGCAGAATGCCCGTGCTGCGCTCGTACTCGATGCGCGCGGTCTCCAGGAGCCTGCGCCAGGAGGTCACCGTCGGCCGGCGGCGCAGCAGTGCACGCCGCTCGCGCTCGGTCATCCCTCCCCACACACCGAACTCCACGCGGTTGTCCAAGGCATCCGCAAGGCACTCGGTGCGCACCGGGCATCCGGTGCAGACCGCTTTGGCCCTGTTCTGTGCCGCGCCCTGGACGAACAGTTCATCTGGATCAGTAGTGCGGCAGGCGGCCTGCGCACTCCAGTCGGTTACCCAGCCCATGCTGGCGCCGTCCTCTCCCGAATCGGAGCTCCCCCACGGCGACAAACGGCATATTCACCGTCGCCAGTTGAGGACGTTACGGAAGCGAGACACAGCGCAACACCCCCTGCAGGCCCAATCTTGGATGGTCCGAACGGACTATGGGTACGCGGCAGATCACCCAACGGAGTGAGCTGGCGACATTTGCGATTACTAGTGCAAATCCGGGCAGTTCGCACACCGAACAGCGGGCAGCTCAGGACAGGGGCCGCAATCCGGGCAGCTCTCATCGCTCACTTGAGTGAGGGTGTGAGGTGTGGCTCAGCCACACAGCTGTGACTGGCGTGAAACAGCTTATGCGAACACCCGGTCCCCTGTCCGGCGATTCGAGACGTAGGCTGCGTCCTATGGGAAACACGCGCTCGAGCGGAGGGCTGTCCGCCGCTCAACAGGCCGCCAAGTTCCTCGGCGTCAGCGCGCTGGCCGGGGCCGTGATGGCCGGGCTCGCGCTTCCCGCCGTCGGGGCGCTCGGCCTCGCGGCCAAGGGAACGGTCGAGGAGTTCGACGGAATTCCGGCCAATCTCAAGACACCGCCGCTCAGCCAGCGGACCACGATCCTGGACGCCAAGGGCGGGGAGATCGCGAAGGTCTACTCCCGCGACCGGACGATCGTGAAGCTGAATGACGTCTCCTCGTACATGCGGCAGGCGATCGTCGCGATCGAGGACGCCCGCTTCTACGAGCACGGGGCGGTCGACCTCAAGGGCGTGCTGCGCGCGGTCAACAGCAACGCGCAGGACGGCGGGGTGTCCCAGGGCGCCTCCACGCTGACCCAGCAGTATGTGAAGAACGTGTTCGTCGAGGAGGCGGGCGACGACAAGGAGAAGGTCGCCCAGGCCACCCGGCAGTCCATCGGCCGCAAGATCAAGGAACTGAAGTACGCGATCAAGGTCGAGAAGGAACTGGGCAAGAAGCGGATCCTCGAGAACTACCTGAACATCACCTTCTTCGGGCAGCAGGCATACGGCATCGAGGCGGCCTCCCAGCGCTACTTCAGCAAGTCCGCCAAGGATCTGAAGCTGGAGCAGGCGGCGCTGCTGGCCGGTCTCGTCCAGTCGCCCAGCCGCTACGACCCGATCAACGCCCCGACATCCGCCAAGGCGCGCCGCGACACCGTTCTGCGGCGCATGGCCGAGGTGAAGGACATCACTCCGGCGCAGGCCGCCGCGGCCCAGAAGAAGCCGCTCGGCCTCAAGGTCAGCATGCCCAGGAGCGGCTGCATCACGGCCGTCAAGGGCGCCGGGTTCTTCTGTGACTACGTCCGCGAGACCCTGCTCAACGACCCGACCTTCGGCAAGACGGCGGAGGCGCGCGCCAAGCGCTGGACCCAGGGCGGTCTGACGATCCGCACGACGCTCGACCCGCAGGCCCAGGAGTCGGTCCAGAAGTCGATCAAGAAGCATGTCTACCAGTCCGACCCGGTGGCCACCGCGGTGACGCTGGTCGAGCCGGGCACCGGCAAGGTGCTGGGGATGGGCCAGTCCAGGCCGTACGGCTTCGGCGAGAACGAGACCCAGATCAACCTGTCCGCGGACAAGTCCATGGGCGGCTCGAACTACGGCTTCCAGGTCGGCTCCACGTTCAAGCCGATCACCGCGGCGGCCGCCATCGAGCAGGGCAAGAAGCCGTACCAGCGCTACTCCTCGCCGTACAAGATGAAGTACCCGAGCCCGGTCACCACCTGCAAGGGCACCTGGAGCAACGACGAGGGCGCGACCGTCGAGAACGAGAACGAGAAGGAGGTCGGCCCGTACGGGATGAAGGACGCGACCGCCAAGTCGGTCAACACCTACTTCGTCCAGCTGATCAGCGACATCGGGGTCTGCCCGGTGACGCAGATGGCCGACAAGATGGGGGCGAAGCGCGCCGACGGCAAGGAGCACAACCAGGTGCCGTCGCTCACCCTCGGCTCGGAGGGCTTCTCGCCGCTCACGATGGCCAACGCCTACGCGACCTTCGCCAACCGCGGGGTCTACTGCTCGCCCGTCTTCATCGAGTCGATCACCGGCCCCGGCGGCAAGAAGCTGAAGGTGCCGCAGTCGAAGTGCTCGCGCGCGATGTCGGAGAAGACCGCGGACACCATCAACACGCTGCTGCGCGGAGTGGTCGAGGACGGCACCGGCAAGCAGGCCGGGCTCCAGAGCCGCCCGAGCGCCGGTAAGACGGGTACGACGGACGAGCGCAGGGCCGCGTGGTTCGTCGGCTACACCCCGAACATGGCCGGTGCGGTGTGGGTCGGCGGCCCGGGCCCCAAGGGCGTCAAGATGGAGAACATCACCATCGGCGGCGTCCCCCACGACAAGGTCTACGGCGCGGACACCCCCGGCCCGATCTGGAAGGACGCGATGAGCGGCGCGCTGGACGGCAAGCCGGCGCCGAACTTCGTGAACGTCCAGATCAAGGACCCGAACCAGCGCAAGCCCCACGACGGCAAGAAGCCGCGCGACCGCAGGCCGGGCCGCGACAGGGGCAACGACAAGGGCGACAACGGCGGCCAGGACAACCCGTGGCCGGACATCTCCCTGCCCCCCGACCTGATCGGCGGCGGCAATGGGAATGGCGGCAACGGCAACGGGAATGGCGGCTGGAACTTCCCGCGGTAGCGGTGGCTCGTGATGGAGCGCTGAAGGGGGCCGGACAGAAATGTCCGGCCCCCTTCTTATGGGTCTTCTTATGTGTGCACCCAATGGTGGAGCACACAGTGCACGCGACCCATAACCCAGCGCGACAAGGCACCCTCCGGGCGGGGACTACCCGCCCGCGAGCTGCCGCTTCACCGCGGCGGCGACCCGGCCGCCCTCCGCCCGCCCGGCGATCTTCGGGTTCACGATCTTCATCACGGCGCCCATGGCCCGCGGCCCCTCCGCGCCGCCCGCCGCGGCCTCCCGCACGGCCTCGGCCACCAGGGCGTTCAGCTCGTCGTCCGTAAGGGGCTTCGGCAGATACTCGGCGAGCACCTCGCCCTCCGCCATCTCCCGCTCGGCCTGCGCGGCGCGTCCACCCTTCTCGAACGCCTCGGCGGCCTCACGGCGCTTCTTGGCCTCCCGCGCGACGATCTTCTCCACCTCGGCGTCGGACAGCTCACGTGCGCTCTCGCCCGCGACCTCTTCCTTGGTGATCGCGGTGATGGTGAGCCGGAGAGTCGAGGAGCGCAGCTCGTCGCGCGCCTTGATCGCCGCGGTGAGATCGGCCTTCAGCCTGGACTTGAGCGTGGTGGTCATGGCGTCGAGTGTGCCAGCACTGGCCGGGAATCACCCGAAGATTTCTCCCCCGGCGGCGTTCTGCGACCATGGACGGCATGCGCGCGCGATACGGAGTACCCCTGGGAATCACGGCGGTCGGCGCGGCCGGCCTCGCCTACGCCGCCTGCTTCGAAGTCCGGTCCTTCAGGCTCCGGCGGATCACCGTTCCGGTGCTCCCGCGGGGGATGCGCCCCCTGCGCGTCCTGCAGGTCTCCGACATCCACATGGTGAGCGGCCAGCGCAAGAAGCAGCGCTGGCTCCAGTCCCTGGCCGGGCTGCGCCCCGACTTCGTGGTGAACACGGGGGACAACCTCTCGGACCCGGAGGGCGTGCCGGAGGTCCTGGACGCGCTGGGCCCGCTGATGGAGTTCCCCGGTGCGTATGTCTTCGGCTCGAACGACTACTACGGCCCGAAGCCGCGCAACCCCGCCCGCTACCTCCTGGAGAAGGCCAGCGGAAAGCACGGCCTGAACGGCAACCCCCCGGTCGTCGGCGCCATCCACAACCCGTGGACGGAGCTCCGCGACGCCTTCGACGCGGCCGGCTGGGTCGGGCTGTCCAACACCCGCGGTCGGCTGAAGCTGGAGGACATCGAGATCGCCCTCACCGGCCTCGACGACCCCCACATCAAGCGCGACCGCTACGCCGAGGTGGCCGGCGGCCCCGAGTCGGGCGCCGACCTCTCCCTGGCCGTGGTCCACGCCCCGTATCTGCGTGTCCTCGACGCCTTCGCCGCGGACCGCTACCCCCTGATCCTCGCGGGCCACACCCACGGCGGCCAGCTGTGCATCCCCTTCTACGGCGCCCTGGTCACCAACTGCGACCTGGACGCCCGCCGGGTGAAGGGCCTCTCCCAGCACCAGGCCGGCGGCCACACCTCCTACCTCCACGTCTCCGCGGGCTGCGGCACCAACCGCTACACCCCGGTCCGCTTCGCCTGCCCCCCGGAAGCCACCCTGCTCACCCTCACCCCCCAGACCCCCTGACCCACCCCACCCACCGGGACCGCCCCGACCTGCGGGACCTCGAAAACCGGATTTCGTCTCTGGCCACAGGTCCGCTAAAGTAGAGCTCGTTGCTTCGGGGTGTAGCGCAGCTTGGCAGCGCGCTTCGTTCGGGACGAAGAGGTCGTGGGTTCAAATCCCGCCACCCCGACTGAAGGAACACAGGTCAGGGGCCTGATCCGCGAAAGCGGATCGGGCCCCTGACTCGTTTCCGGGGTCCCTTGGGAGCCGTTTGGGAGCCGACCCCGAAAACCGGCTCCCAAGGAGCCGTCGCCGAAGCAGCGGTCCAGGGCTCCGACGAGACACCTACCGAGACGCTCCACGTGATCAAGTATCTGGCTCGCGTGAAGGCAGTACTAGGGTGCAGCGCCCGACGCCGCCCTGTGTGCTGGACCATCCTGATCCGACGCGCACTGGGATGCCCGCACCGGTATGGGTCCGTAGTGCAAGACAGAGGTTTGCTGTCAGTCCCGTTGCGTAGCCTCGTAGTCATGGAGGAATCCGCACAGGTCCCCCCGGCAGAGCCCGACCGCGGTGAAGCGTGGCAACGGCTGACCGCCTATTCGTATCTCAGCGCGCCGGAGCGGCTGGAGCATGTCGCCATCATGCGGGTGTTCTGCGCGACTTTGCTGGCGGATATGGCGGTGCCGGATGTGTTGGCGAAACTCACTGATTCCGGTGGGCCCGCATCGGGACTCGACGCCGAGACGCTTGCCGTTCGGCTCGAACAACTGGTGCGGTGGGGCAACCTGCTGCGCAGCAGCCATACGGTGAAGGCATCGAGCATCACCGAATACCAGCGCGCCCGGTCTCGCTACCAGTTGTCGAAGCTGGGCGAACGGATCCAGCGAGATGCGGACGAGGTGCTGGCGGGGGCGGACGCCGCCCGCGAGGTCAGCAGCGAGTTGCTGGCGCTGGTCGAGCGTGGGCTCCGGGAGTTGGCCCGACTCGTCCAGGAGCCGGGTGGGGTGGAGGCACAGGACGCACTGGAGCGCGTAAGCACCATCTTCGTCCAGTTCACCGAGTTCGCGGATTCCGTCAGGGATTTCTACGCCTACCTGGGCCAAGTGCTCGCCCGCTACGACCTGGACAGCGCCGAGTATCACGGCTTCAAGGAACTGCTCCTCGATTACGTCGAGGCCATTACCGAGGATGTGTCCTTTCGCGCGCCTCGCATCGCCGCGGTTCTCAGCATCCTTTGGCCAGAGCTTCCGGATCTCCTCGACCGGCTCGACGCACACGCGCGTGGTCTTTCGGGAGCCAAACTTGGGCTGGAGGGAGAGCCTGGGGTCCGGGTGCAGCGCAGCCGGGGCCGCGAAATGGCCGATTGGGAGGCGTTGCGCGGCTGGTTCTCCGATATCGACGGGCAGGGAAGTCAGGTCGATCAACTTCGGGATGCCACCTTGCGCGCCCTTCAGTCGCTGCTCGCGAATGCCAAGCGGATGCTCCGCTCGGCTTCCGGTGAGATGTCGCGGCGCAAGGACCTGTTGCGCCTCGCCCTGTGGTTCGACGAAGCAGCCCCTGAAGAGGCACATGACATCGCGGTCGCCGCGTTCGGTCTGTACAGCGCTCGGCACCTGGGCGTTCCACCAGCCACGGACGAGGTGGTGCCCGCGTATACGAGCTGGTGGACCGGACCCGTGGTGGAGGTTCCGGTAGCGCTCCGTGAGCGGGGCAACCGAGCACAGCGGGGCCGGGCATCCGCCGTAGAGGACCACTCCCAGCAAAAGCGACGGCTCCAGCAGGCCGCACGCGACCGAGCCTCAGCCAGACAGGCTGCCGCAGAGGAACTGCGCAGTGCTTCCGGGCGCTTCGCTCAGGTGCGGCTCACCTCTGCCGCCCTCGCCCTGCTGCTCGAACTCCTGGCAACGGCATTGGGCAACGCTCAGTTGCGGCGGAACCATGGCCCGGGGACGAACCAGGCCGGCACCTTCGCCCTGGACGCGGCGCAGAGCGAGGACGCTGAGCTTGGCATCCGTCTCACTGTGCGACGCATAGCCGGTGCGGACACAGTGCTGCACTCGGTCGACGGCGAGCTTCTGCTGGACGATCTGGAGCTGAGTGTCGAGAGCTCCACTGCCGCGGAAGGGCAAGGGGCCGGGGTGAGCGTGTCGTGACCCTTCCCTCGGCTCATGATGTCGCCCTTGCAGCCGAACGCCGAAGTGCCGCCAGACTGCTGCTCGTTCACCCATTGGTGACAGCGGCGGGGCCACACTCCGATCTGTTTCCACTGATCCGCAGGCATGCCGACTGGCTGGCGAAGCGATTCCAGCAGGTCCTCGGCTACCAGCTCCTCGTCGACACCTCCTATGCCCGGCTGTTCAAAGCTGGGCTGGGCGCCGGCGCGGGACACCGGCTTGAGCGTTCCACCAGCACGCCCTTCACCCCACGCACCTACGCCTGCCTGGCCTTGGCTCTGTCGGTCCTGGTGACAGCTCCGGAGCAGCTGCTGCTGTCGCGGCTGGTCGCCGACATCAAAGCCGCGGCAGCCGACGCCGGCGTTGAGCTGGAGGGCACGGGCCGGGCGGCGGAGAAGCGGACTCTGGCCGCAGCGCTGCGCCAGTTGGTCGACTGGGGCGTGCTCATCGAAACCGAAGGCAGCGTCAACGCGGTCACTCAGGAGGACGGCGGCGAAGCGCTGATCACTATCGACCGAGAGATCGCCCGCGCTGTCGTCGCCGGTCCACTCGCGCAAAGCCGAGACGGCGCTGACCTGGTACGGAGAGCAGCGGACCCCGGCTTCGGCGGTCCTCGTACGTACGTCCGCCGCATGCTGGTGGAGACGCCGGTCGTGTACCTCGACGATCTGACGGACGCCGAGCGTGACTGGCTGCGTACCCGGCAGCGCAGGGAAGCCCAGGCGTTCTCCGAACTTCTGGGTCTGGAGGCCGAGATCCGGGCAGAGGGGGTGGTGCTGGTCGACGCCGAGGAGGAAGTGACCGATGTGCACCTCCCCGGCACCGGAACCGTCGCGCAGGCCGCGCTGCTCTTGCTGGAACAGTTGGTGGAGGGCCTGCGGCCCGACAGTCCGGGACATCCGGCGACGGGGGGCCGATTGGTGATCGGTGTCGCCGTTCCCGACGGGATGGTGGACGAGGTGCTGGCTGAACTCGTCGAGGAATACGGACGGCGGAGCAACTGGCAGCGCGGATACCTGGAGGACCAGACCGCCCTGCGCGACGCGGTACTGGACTTGCTCTCGCGCATGGGGCTGGTGGCCCGCGTCAGCCGACTCCGGTCCCAGGGCCAGGGCTTGCCCGAGGGATACGACGAGAACGTCCCGGAAGATCGTTCTGTAACCGACGTCGTAGGGGCACGCGAGGAGGGAACCGGCCTCGTGCTTCTCGCCGCTGCCTCCCGATACGCCACTCAGGTCACCGTTCGCAAGGCTGCCCGGGGACGCCCCGATGCCGACGTACAGCAGGAGCTGCCGCTATGAACTCTGACACGAGCGCGCCCATCCCTCTGCAGCGTTCCGTACCTGCCTCGCCTCACCGCTTCCGGTTACACCGAGCGGGGATTCGCAACGTCTGGCAGTACGACGAGCAGGAGTTCTCGTTCGGTGATGGGCGGCTGCTTCTTCGCGGCAAGAACGGCGCAGGCAAGTCCAAGGCGCTGGAGATGCTGCTGCCGTATCTGCTGGATGGTGATTCCCGGGCCCTGGACGCCACTGGTACCGGTCGGACCACACTTGTCTGGCTGATGCTGGACGGCTTCGAGCAGACGAACCGCTTGGGCTACCTCTGGGTCGAGTTCCGTATGACAACGGTCGACGAACACGACCGGTACCTCACTCTCGGCGCGGCGATCCGGGCATCGAAGTCGACCAAGAAGGCGATCCCGGCGTTCTTCATCACGCCGCTCCGTATCGGGGAAGATCTCCATCTCGTCGAGGGAGGGAAACCCCTACCGGTCGAGAAGCTCAAGGAGAAAATCGGGGCGGACAATGTGACGGAGAGGGCCGTCCAGCACCGGTCCCGCGTGGCCCGTGAGCTCTTCGGAATCACCGACACCACTCGTTATCGCAACCTGACTCAGCTGCTCCACAGGCTGCGCCGTCCCACCGTCGGCGACCGCATCGAGTCCGGTGGGCTCGTATCTCTGCTCAGCGAGACCCTGCCGGGGCTGGAGGAAGAGGTCGTGGAGAAGGTGGCGCGCAACCTCCACGATCTGGACGCCGTACGCGATGAGCTCGGTCGTCTGGAACGGACCGACACGGCGCTTCGCACCTTCCTCACCAGTTACCGCGGCTACCTGGCCGGTGTCCTCCGCCGGATGTCCGACGGAGTCAGCAAGGAGCTGGATGCGCTTGCCCAGCAGCGCCGGAAAGCGGGCGATGCCGCCAAGGCGACGCACGATCTGAGGATCCGGGAAGCAGAGGCCGATACCCGACTACGGGATCTACGAAAGGAGCGGGAAACGGCGCAGACGGAGCTCGAAGCTCTTCAGGCGAGTGACGGGTACCGCAGCCTGGCCGAGTTGTCCGAACGGCGCAACACCGTGGCTGCGTTGGGTATTGCCGCTGAGACGTCCTTTGCCTCCGTGCTCAGCGCACATCGTGCTGAGGAGTACGCGGCGGACCGGTTGGTCGAAGGGACCCAGAGGCTGGGGAACCGGATCGGCGAGCTCGCGGCAGAGCACCGGGAGCTGTTGACCATAGCGGAGAAGGCAGGGTTGCCGCCGGGGCACCTCGGCGAAGTGGTCCCCCTGCACCACACGCATCTGGGCGGGCCGACCGAGGTGGAGATCCTCAGTCCTGCCGAAGAACCACACGTCGTACGGCATCGCAGCGTGTCCGTTCCTGATGTGACCTCCACTCGGGCCGCGTTGGACGCATGGCATGGGCAGTTGGAAGGTTCGCAGTCGGTGGTGAAGCACCGGCTGCGGATGGTGCAGGAAGTGGACGGCCTCGCCGCCAAAGCCCGCGCATCCCAGGCAGCCGCGGCCGCTGCGGATACCGAACGGGAGCGGCTGGAGGGCGAAGCCGAGGAAGCCGCCGACCAACTCGCGAATCACCGTGCGAATGCTGTCGAAGAGAGTGGTGCGTACGCCCAGGAGGTGGCCGAGTGGGCATCGCGGATGTCCCTCGCCATCGGACCGGAGTGCCCTTCGCTGACGCCTCTCCGGGGCACAGTCGAGCTTGAGACGTCATCGGACGCGCCATTCGCCGAACAAGTGCTGCATGCGGGGATCGACATGGAGGTGCAGCAGGTCGCTCACGCCGTGTTGGATCCTTACGGCGAGGTTCTGGCCGAGCGGCGGGACGCTCTTGCGCTGAGCGTGAGCCGCCTCTCCGAGGAGCGCGATCGGCTTGTCGGGCTGCATGAGGAGTGGGAACGACGCACGGACCCGGAGCCTCCCGTCCCGCACCACCGTGGAACGGAACGAGCGCCCGGCACGGGGGAGCCGTTCTTCCGGCTGGTGGACTTCGCCGATGGGCTGACCTCAGCCGAGCGAGCGGGCTTGGAAGCGGCCTTGGAAGCGAGCGGCATCCTGGACGCCTGGGTCACCGCAGACGGGGTCGTTCTCGATCCGCTTACGCGCGACACCCTGTTCGCACCCGGGCAGACAGCGGTGAACGGTCCAACGCTGGGCAACGCGCTGCGTGCCGTCTCATATCCCGAGAGTGTCGTCACAGTCGAACAGGTGGAGCGCATCCTGCACACCATCGCGCTCTCGTCGTCCGAGGAGACCACGGCGGCCAGTGCCGTGCACTACGACGGCAGTTGGCGCCTCGGCGCTCTCCGTGGCCGACACATGAAGGACGAGGCGGAATACGTCGGTGCTGCCGTTCGTGCCGAGACCCGGCGCCGGAAGCTGGCAGAGCTGGAGCAGGCGTTGGCCGAGGTGGAGCAGCGGCTCACCATCGAGCACCACGGTCTGGCAGAGATCGACGCGTGGCGACGTGGCCTGGCTGCGGGGATGCGGGTGTTCCCACAGGCACGGCGTCTGGCCCACGCGTGGTCCCAGATCGAGGACGCCGAGACCGCCGTACAAGTCCTTGCCGGGAAGGTGGTCAGCGCCACGCGTGAGGCCGACGAGGCCCGCAGCGCGGCTGTAGCCGACCGTGTCGAAGCCGAGGCCACCGCGACAGCCAATGATCTCCCGACCGACCCTGGTGCCCTGTCACGAGTGCGGACGGCACTGGCCGGCTTGCAAGGCGGCATCAAGCACGTGCAGAGGGCAACCCAGAGCACCGTCCGAGACCTGAGCAGCAGCGTGGCGGAGCACGAGGGCTATGGCCGGGCTTGTGATGACCGCCTGGAAGCCGAGCAGGACTACCAACTTCGTCTCGATGAGCTGCGGCCCGCTCGTCAGGCCCTCCGTACTCTCGAAGAGGCCGTCGGGAGCTCTGAGGACGAGATCCTGGCGCGCGAGGCGGAGACGAAGGGGCGCATCGCGTCTGCGGTTCGCTCCCTACCAGAGGCGCAGAGGGCGCTGGGAGAGCTCCACGATCAGAGGGTCCGCGCCGAGGAGAAGGAAGAAAGCCGCCGCGTGCAGCTGCGCACGCAGGAAACCGCAGTGATCACGGCCGGAAACACGCTGCGCAAGGCACTGTCCAGGCCGGAGGTGCTCCGCGGCGCTGGAATGGACCGTTCGGACTTGCCGGAGCAGCACGGGGACGAGCCCTTGGCTGATATCCGCAGTCGCATACGAGCGCTGCGTGACCTCGCCGATGCCGTGAACGGTGGTCTTGACCAGCCGAAGCACGATGTGTCGGACAGTGCGCTGCTCAACCGGCACACCGACCTCCGGGACCAACTCGCCGGCGGCTATGACGCGCAGCTCGAAGAGCAGGACGGGATCAAGGTCTGCCGACTGCTCGACGACCACGGACCCCAGGATGTCGCCCAGATCGGTGAACGCATCGCCGAGCAGGCCGCCGAGGCCCGGGGCCGCCTCACCGAGCGTGAACGCGAAGTCTTTCAGCGCTTCCTCGCCGGCGAACTCGGTGACCATCTGTCGGCGCAGGTCATCACCGCCGCCAATCTGGTCGCTGCTCTCAACAGCACGCTGAAGACGGTCCGGACATCACACGGTCTCGGCGTTGAGCTGCAGTGGAAGCTGGACGAAGACGTCGACGCCGATGTACGAGCCGCCGTCGAGCTCCTCCGCAGCCCCTCCGGACTGCGGACGCGCGAGCAGACCGAGCAACTCCGTGAGGTGCTGCAACGCCGTATCGAAGACGCGCGCAGGGCCGACCCCTCAGCCGGCTATGCCGCCCACCTGCGCACCGCCCTGGACTACCGGGACTGGTTCCGCTTCCACACCTTCGTCGTCGAGGACGCCGCCCCGAACCGCAAGCGCAGGCTCACCGGCCGGACCGGGCTCAGCCAGGGCGAGCAGCGCGTGCTCTCCTACCTCGTACTGTTCGCCGCGGCCGCCGCGCACTTCACCACCCTCGGCGAAGCGGCGCCGAACGCACCACGCCTGATCCTCCTCGACGATGCCTTCGCCAAGGTCGACGAGCCCACCCATGGACGTCTGGGGCGGATCCTCCTCGATCTCGATCTCGACTTCGTCCTCACCAGCGAACGGCTCATGGGCAACTGGCCCGAGGTCCCTTCCCTGCATATCTACGAGTGCCTGCGCGATCCGCACGTACGCGGCGTAGCCACGCTGCACTACACCTGGAACGGCCGCCACCGGCGCCTGGTGTCCGTATGAGCACACTGCCGGCCGAAACGCGGGACTGGCTCACCCAGCCCGGCCTGGACCGTCTGTGGGAAGCGACCCGCAAGCGTCTGGAGAGCAACGGTCTGCAAGCCGCTGGTTCACTGAGAATCAGCAAGATCGACGCTCAGGAGAGAACTGCCCTGTCCCAGCTCTTGGGCAAGGCTTGCACCAGCGACACGGTGACGATACGACTCGACACGTTGGATTCACGCCTGCGTGCCTCAGCCGCGGGACTCGGGCTGGTCGAGACCCTCCAGGCGATTGGGCCGCCGCTCACCGACCGGCAGGCCGCCCGGGCGGGTGCCATCGCTCGGCGCGAGATGGTGTGGTCCGCAGTCACCGATTCGCTGGAGGTGTCTCCCTTGAGGACGGAGGCGTGGGCTCGCCAGTGGTACGACGGCCTCCGGCGCGTGGGCGTACCCAGAGGAATCACACCGGAAGCCGCGGTCCGAACCCTCCAGCAAGCCGTGCAGGTACTGGCGCTGCTTCTGGGGCCTGGCAGGTCAGGCATACGCGGCCGGGGAGAGCTTGCCGCCGAAGTGACCGGGTCGGCCCATGGTCTGGACGATGGGACCTGGCTTGCCCGGCTCGTCCAACGGGGCATCGCTCTCGCTCATGACTCCGAACTCCCCGATAACGCGGCTGGACGGCGCGCGCTCTGGCGACTGGCGGCCGTCACTCCGGACGAAGTCTCCAGCACCGTGCTCGCCTACGGTCTACGGCCGCTCGGCGATGGCTGGCGAGGACGGGCGCTGCGCGAGAGAGCGCTGCATCACGCGGAGACCCACTTCACCTTGCGTGACTTGCACGTCCTGCACCTGACGTTGCCGTCCGCCACCATGGTCCGCATCTGTGAAAACCCACGCGTCGTGGAAGCCGCCGCTGACGCGGCCTGCTCTCAGCCACTCGTGTGCACGTCCGGCAGTGCCGCGACGGCGGTTCTCACCCTCCTGGATGCTCTGGCTGCTAGTGGTTGTCACTTCGCCTACCACGGTGACTTCGACTGGCCTGGGATCGCATTGGCCAACCGGATCATCCGCCGCTACGACGCACGCCCGTGGCGGCTGAGCGCCGAGGACTACGAGCAGCTCGCCACCAGAACCCAGGCTCAGGGTGTCCCACAGCTTCCACTCGTCGGCGAGCCCGTCACCGCGGACTGGGATCCGGGTCTGGCACCTGCCATGACCGGATTGGGCATCGCCCTTCACGAGGAAGCAACCCTCGACCTTCTGGTGGCCGACCTGAGCTGAGAATGCAGGCCCCGATCGCCGCCTGACCCGGCGCCGCGCGTTGCGCCAGCACGGGTAGTCGGGGTTACAGGTGTCTCCCGCAGAGTCGCGCCGAACTAGACAGGCCGGCTCCCAAACGGCTCGCCTTCCACCCCGGGCTTAAGGTCCCCGGCCGGCAAGGAGGCGCCAGCTCCCCATCAGCTCGCCGGGCAAGCGGATCTCACATCGGCAGGCGTGTCAGCCGACGGACGGCGCATGGGCGAAAGCTGAGTGGCTCGCTGCTTGATGAGCCACCCGCATTCCCGGGGCGCAGAGTACGGGCGAGTGGTCAAAAGACCCGCGGGCGCATTCAGGGCAGTGATCCCGATACGGCTGGCATCGACCGTAAACGACGTTGTTGTCAGCGTCCTACGGCACCATGGGAAGGCGCTCTGCACCCCGAAGGGCGGAGTGGAGTCGGTGAACCGCCCACACAGGGACTCGGACGAACACTCAAGCAGGTCTTCCAACATGGATCGGAGCCTCATGGACAGCGGTGGAGCCGCCCCCAGTCTTCCCCTGAACTTCCTGTGCGGGCTCGTCGTGGACAGCGACGCAGATGATCCGCCCTCGCGGATGGCCGCCGAGCAAGCCCGGTCGATGGAGGAAGGGCTGGAGCGACGGGAGTTGCTGGAAGCGCTGTTACGCGGCCCCTACGCCAGTTCTGCTCCATCGTGGTTGCTGGAATCCGCAGTCGACAGCGACCTGGCTCGGAAGCCCCCGAAATCGGACCCGCTATACGGACCGTCCATGGATCTGGCACTGCTGGCTCTCTCGCACTCCTCTTGCACACCGCAGTTGCGGAACGAGTCGGTGAGGCGCTGCACCGCCCTTCAGCTCGGCCGCCTCGGCTCGGCGGAAGCGAGCGACATCCTGGCTGACGCCGTCGCCCAGGCGCTGCGCGAACGGGAGCCACGCCAGCAGGGCATGACAGTCGACCTCCTCGACACGCCGACGGATGCCCAACTGGTGCTGCGACAGCACCGACTGCATGGCAGCGTCCTCACAGCGGCTGTCGATCTACTGCCATCCTTCCCTGTTCTCGATGAGAAGGGCGAGGAGGACACGTCGACGAGGCTGGAGAGGTGGGAAGCCGCCGAGCGGGCCTGGCGAATCATGTGGAAGCAGATCTTGACCGCGCATCCCGAACACCACCGGCGGCTCGTCGACCGGTCTGACGACAACCATGTCGGCCACGCCATCCGTGAACACCTGCTGGGAAGCATCCCCTGGGACGTCGAGCCAGAACTCCTTGAAGAGATCGCCCAGGACAACCTCGCGTCCTTCCCCCTCTCCGTACTCACCACCCGGATGTGCCGTATGCGCCGCGACGGGGCAACGGAGCAAGAGGTAAGGAAGCACTTTGCGAATGACCTGGCGGAGATCCTTCCCCAGCAGCGCAAGCACATCGACCGGATCCTGTCGGATGACAAGTACGGTCTGCCCTATGGTTACCGGGCTGCCATATCCCGCGCCGCGCTGGCGGCAGACGGCACGTGGCGTTACATCCTCAACCCCGACCAGGCACAGCAGTACGGGCGCCCTCACTCTTGGCGAGCTTCAGAAGACCAGTTGGCTTCCCTGGCCCAGAAGTTCGCCGAACATGCGGCCGTGGCTCTGATGCTGTGGGAATCCGACCCAAAGGCCCCGGTTCGCTCGGCGAAGGATCTGCGCTGGGTGCGCGACCTGCTGCAGCACCTGCCAGTGGTGACCCCGGAGGTGAAGGAGAGGGCTCGCCTGATCTGTCGGGAGGCAAAACGAGCGCTTGCCGGGCGCCGGGACTACGGCAGATATGGGATGGACTCGGACGTCCAGCAGGCGCGTGAACTCCTCGACACCATCGAGCGGATGACCGCCGAACCGCTCCCGGATCCTGGTCCGGCGCGCACTGCGTCTCTCGGCAAGCCGGATCAGGTCACCATACGCGACCTCGCGGGCGCTCCGGACGCTGTCCTCGATGACTACGTGCGGCGACACCAAGGCAACGACGCCCTCGTGGAAAAGGCCCTGCTGTCCTTCGCGTCCCGTGTCTACCGCCGCGACGTGTCCTTCGCCGCCGTGCTGAACCGCCACTCAGACCCGCAGAGCGCACTGCGGGACCTCACTCAGAACCTCCGCCGACGCCTGGGCGGTGGCCCGAACCTCCGAGAGGCGTGGGTGAGCGCCGTGCTGAGCCTGCCCACCACCGACACCGATCTGACCCGCGCCCTGCCCGCTTGGACCGCCCTCAAAGCCGCAGGCCACTGCGGCAAGGAAGCACACCCAGCGGTCATCTCGGTCGTACGCGCCACCCTTGGCGACAACGCCGAAGCATGGCAACGGTTTGCTACAAGCCCGGCCAGCAATGCGGGGCCCACGGCATGGCTCCGCCTCGGCGACCTCCTCGACGCTGCCGCGAGCGGAACGCCTTGGCCCACGCCCCCGCACAAGTAGCGATGGCAGGGGTGACAGGAGTCGAACCTGCGACATCCGGTTTTGGAGACCGGCGCTCTGGCCTCTGAGCTACACCCCTTCGACGCCGCCCAGCCTGGCACGGCCGAGCACGTGATTCCACGAGTTTTCACAGTGAGCACTGCGGCTGCCGCCACCGACAGCAGGGGGCCGCGTAGCCACGAATCACAGCACTGAGCGAAGCACAGGGCGGTATGGACGAGCGGCCGCGGCATGACGCTGCCGGAGAGATGGAGACACAGCCGATCTGATGATCGATAGACGCACACCCTCTCCGTGTGTCACCGTTCGATCGCGCTGTGAAGCCGTATCCACCCTTGTGAGGAGCACGATGCCCGCACCTACCGCCGAGCAGAGTACGGCCGTCGATACCTTCCGGCGCGGGGACCACCTGGTCCTGCAAGCCGGGGCGGGGACCGGTAAGACGACGACGCTGGCGATGCTCGCGGCCGGCACGACGAAGCCCGGCCGGTACATAGCGTTCAACAAGTCGATCGCGAACGACGCCGCCCGCAAGTTCCCCGGCAATGTGCGGTGCAAGACCGCACACTCGCTCGCCTTCGCAGCCGTGGGCCACAAGTACGGATCCCGGATGAACGCGCCCCGGGTGCCTGGCTGGAAGACCGGCGCCTCCCTGGGCATCGCCCTCAACATGAGGGTCCGGATCGGCGAACGCAATGTCACCAACAAGGCGCTCTCCTACACCGTGCTGCGGACCGTCACCCGCTTCTGCCAGTCCGCGGACCGCACCATCAAGCGCCACCACGTTCCCCGACTGAGAGGCGTCGAGGCCGAGGACCTGCACGCCCAGCTCGTTGACATCGTCTTGCCGTACGCGACCAAGGCATGGGACGACCTCCAGAACCCGCAGGAAGGCGTTGTCCGCTTCGATCACGACCACTACCTGAAGATCTGGGCGTTGACCGAACCGAGGATCAAAGCCGATTTCCTGCTGCTGGACGAGGCACAGGACACCAACCCGGTGGTCGAGCAGATCTTCAACGCCCAGCGGGACCACTGCCAGCTGGTGATGGTCGGTGACTCCGCCCAGGCCATCTACGGCTGGCGCGGGGCGAGAGACGTGATGAGCGACTTCGACGGCACCCAGCTGGCCCTGTCAAAGTCGTTCCGCTTCGGTGCCGCGCTGGCCGAGGAAGCCAACCGGTGGCTGGGCATCGTCGACTCTCCGATCCGCCTGACCGGCACTCCGTCCGTCAACACCCGGCTCGAACGGCTGGAGGACCCAGACGCGATCTTGTGCCGGTCCAATGTCGGCGCCATGCTCGAAGTCATGCGCCAGCTGGAAGTCGGCCGCCGCGTTGCCCTGGTCGGCGGCGGCGACGCACTGCGAGCCCTGGCCCGGGCCGCCCGCGATCTGAAGGCCGGCAAGCGCAGCACCCACCCCGAACTCATCCTCTTCGAGAACTGGGGCGAACTCCAGGAGTACGCCGAGTACGACCCGTCCGGACGTGACTTGCTGCCTCTCGTCGACCTGGTCGACGAGCACGGGGTGGACGTCATCCTGCAAGCGGTGGACCGGCTCGCAGCCGAGCAAGGGGCCGAGATCGTCGTCTCCACCGCCCACAAGGCCAAGGGCCGCGAATGGGCCTCCGTACGCATCGGCGAAGACTTCGAGGAACCTGCCGACCAAGAAGAGACCGACGAGAACGGCGAACCGCTGCCCGGCGACATCGACGACGCCGAGGCACGCCTCGCCTACGTCGCCGTCACCCGCGCCCGGCACAACCTCGACCTGGGCGGCCTGTCGTGGATCAACCAGCACCCCGACGGCAACCCCAGCGGCAAACGCCCGCCCCAGGACCCCGAGCCGCCCGCCGGATGGGACGCGCTGGGACCCGCGCCGCGCTGAACCTGACGGAGGCGGCCCGGCGGCGATGTCGGTGCCCTCTGCCGCCGTGAAGGTCGGCACGAGGGATCTGCTCGGAGAGGGGCACCAGGTGCCGATGACGGCGATGCACCCAGAGCGCGGTCGGATCGATGCCACAGCCGAGGGCTCGGCTGTGACTGGTCTTGGTCGGCCATCCACCGCGTACAGCCCCGGGCCCCGCTGACCTGCCCAGAATGCGGCCATGGGCTGCGGGCCAAAGTCTCCCGCCGCGGTCCGTCGCGGCCCCGAATGGCGTCCGCATTGTCGTCCTCGGACAGCCAGGCTCTTGAACGCCGCGGGACCGACAAACACGGCGTAAGAGACCCTTGTACGCCGTCCAACAGGCCCTTAGGCTCGCGCCCTTGAGCCGATACGGCTATGGGGGGCTGGGCGTGGCGGTATTGATGGTGGCCGCGACGGTGTACGGCGTGGTGCAGCTGCTGGTGTTGTCGTCGCCGACGCGTTCGGTGCGGGTCTCCACCGTCCTGCTGGCGATCGCAGTGGGCGTCTACGGCTGCGGCATCGTGACCGTGCTGCTGGAGTACGCGTACACACGCACCGTCTCCGACCAACCCCATGGCGGGGCGCTGCTCAACACCGTGAAGACGGCCAGTTACACCGTCGACCCGGTTATCGAAGAGCTGGTCAAAATCACGCCGCTGCTGCTGGCGGCGTGGAACGTCAAGATCCGCCGCCAGTGGGGCCTGACCGACTACGTGGTCACCGGCGCGGCGCTGGGCGCGGGATTCGGGCTGCTGGAAGCGGTGGCCAGGTTCGGCCTGGACGCGGCCCGGGCCATCAGCCACCCGGCCGGGGGCTGGATCATCCCCGACAGCCTGCAAGCGCCCTGGATCCCTGGCCCCGATCAGGTCTTCGCTGCCTGGTTCCCCGCCCCCTTCTCCACTCTGGACTTCGGCGGTGCCCACCCGGCCGCTGAGACCAGTCCCCATCTCGTCTACACCGCCGCCGCGGCCTTGGGCGTTGGCATCCTCGTCCGTGGTCGCCGCTGGCTGCGGGCCCTGGGGCTGGTGCCCATCGCCGCTGCCTGCGCCCACCACATGTTCACCAACTACGCGGCCGCACAACCCGGCGCCCGGGACACCCAGTCACTGGCCGAAGACCTCAATGGCATCCTGTGGACTGTCCCGCTGGCCGTGCTGGCCATCGCGGTGGCCGCCGACATGTGGCAGATCCGCCGGGCCAAACGGACAGTCCCAGGTGTACTGCTCCGCGAGGAGCGAGCCGGACGCACCGGCCTTACGGCCTTGACCGGATACGGGCTGTGGCGAGTCCCCTGGTCGACGCTGATCGCACTGCGCTTCGCCCGCATGCGTCGAGCCCTCTTCTACGCGGCGGCCAGCACGCCGTACGCCGACATCGCTCCTCTGCACCGCACTGTCGCCTGGACCACCGCGCAGATCGACACCACCGACCACCAACACGCCTGGCAAGGCATCGGGCTACGGACCGTCCGCCAGGCCGCCCGCACACTGCGGGACCGACGAAGATTGTGGTTCATCCTCATCTCCGTGGTCCTGGCGCTCCCGGCCTTGGTCTTCCTCGGCGCGGGATCCTTCCCCGCCGCCGCCGAACTCCAGGAACGCTTCGCCACCAGTGACGGACCGGCTGTCCTGATGGCCTTCGGTATCGCCGCGCTGCTATGGACCGCCTGGCACCTCACCAGACTCCTGCGTACCTGGCAGACGACCAGCGCCCTTCCCCTCGCCGACGCCCACGCCATCATCCGCTTCCGCATCTGGACCGCGCTCGGCAGTCTCATCGCGGGCACCGTGCTCCTGCTTCGCATGCAGCAGGAAGGGCTCGGCGCCGGTGACAAGCTCTTCCGCAACTTCCACCTGTTGGAAGCGCTCAACAACTTCCTCGCCTACCTCGGCTTCGCGCTCATCCTCCTGGCCCTCCTCGCCCTCTTCCCGCCGGGCGGTGGACTCGCCTTCGCAGGTGCCGGCGTCGCAGCAGGCACGATCACCGTCGAAGCCGCGATCCACGCCACCGCGCTGGGAACGCTCGGCGTCGTCCTCATGGCCGCCGCGGGTGGTGGCGCACCGACCGACGGGCCGCCCGAGGGACAGGCGGATGCCGGGAGCCAGAGTGGCTCGCGCCCCAAGTCGGAAGAGACAAGCGCGGTCACCGAGGAGCAACAGCAATCCTTCGACCAGAGCCAGCAGCATCTCAACAGCCTCAGCAAGAGGAAACAGTCGGACGAAGTCGGCAGAGGCTTCGAAAAAGACGGTCAGAAATACAAACCTGAAGCGCCACTACTCAAGACCGGCAAGCACGGCGTTGACTGGTCCGAAGGAACGGCCCGCGCAATAAGAGATGGTCGACCCCAGGGGCAGTTCGGCAGCGCAGCGGACGTAAAGTACGCAGCGGAACGCGGAGCCGAACTAGGGCCCAATAAAACAGGGTTCTTCAGGCTACCCGAAGGGCATAATTGCATAGAATATCTTCCAGATGGCACGACACGCACACCGAACAGCATTTTCGTCAAGGTGTACCCGAACGGCAAGGTCCACGCCTACCCGCTGACTCGATAGGAACAAGCATGAACTTCCGGCTGCAAGCAGGGAACCCTGAGACCCTGAAGGTTGGGCCAGCCGACGACATGGCGGACGCGTCAGGGCAAATGTATCCCATGGAGACCGAAGACGTCATCCTGTTCTGGAACCGGGTCCCCGTGCGACTCGAATACCGATACGACATCCCCGTCTTGCTTGATGACCTCATCCCGTTGCTTGAAGAAGTCCAGGATCCGGGATTCTCTCAAACACAGGTCCACTGGGGATCCGATACATTCTCCACCGAGTGGAACATCGTTCGCGACGGGGATTCCCTCAGAATCGATTCGCGCTGGGACAGCACCCATGGAAGCTACGAATTTCTTCTCAACGACCGAAGCCAGTTGACCGTAGGAATCGCCGCCTTCGTAGCCGAGTGGCTGAAATTGCTACGCCGGATCACATCCGACCTCATCATCTGCCATGTGCGCCTGGAAGATGATGACATCGCGGTCCGGGCGAAAGCGTTGTTGTCGAAGTCGAGCTGACCTCCAAGAGGCTGGGCGTACAGGCCCTCCGGATACAAGGCCGAGGGCCCGGCAGGGATGAGCACGTGCCCACCTCTCTCGGCGACTGGCTGTGCGCGCGTGGGCGGCGGCCATCCCCAACGGGCATGGTCGGCGAACCTGATGTGCGAGTGATACACCCCTTACGGGTTGTGCTGACATGACCACAGACGGTACGACAGTCGCCATGCACCCTTGGTCTCCATTAAACGACCGCCAGCTCGCCCTGCTCACCCGTATCGGGGACGGGTCCGATCCTGTCACCTCAGACAGTCCCGAACTCGCCGCTACTGCCCGCGCGCTCAAAGAGCGGGGGCTGATCACCAGGCCGAAGCAGGGTGGGAGGTGGCAGGCGGAGATCACCGACGCCGGATGCTTCTACCTGGAGCATGGCCATCATCCGGATCGGCCGGAACCAGCTTCGCGCAAGCAGCGTTCGGTGGATCCCAAGTCAACGACACAAGCCAAAGCCGCGTCCACGACGAGGCCCGCGCCGCAGCGCGCCACGAAACGCCCACGGCCGTCGCCGGCGGAAGTCGGAGCCGCATTGATCGTGGAGGTACAGCAGGCTGGGCGGTTCCTTCGTATCCCGAACCCCAGTGAGGGAGAGCGAGCTCGATACCGCAGGGCGTTCGACGCGGCGCGGCAATGTGCACCCGAGGGGTACCACCTGAAGTACAGCGGGCGGGCGAAGGGGGACTTCTTCCTCGGCCTGCTCAGGGTGTCCGGCGAGGACGACACCGAGTGGAATCGTATCCGGCTGGCGCGCAGCCGGGTGATCACCGATGTTGAGGAAGTGGTCGCAGCAGTCACGGCGGACCACAGCGCCTTCGAGATCTCAAAAGCGGTCCTGCCCCGAGCCCTCTCACTGCTCCGGCTGCTCGCCGAGCAGGCCCTCGCCCGCCACGGCGAGCTCTCGGTGTCCAAGAAGCGAAAGCAGCCGAGGCCATTGCTCACTGTCCACGGCAGGACATACGAGGTCAGCTTCCGTGAACGGCAGAAGCAAGTTCAGTACGTGCCCAAGCAGCCAGGTCGACGTACGTACGACTGGCAGCGGATCACCCCGGCACACAGGTTCGAGCCGTCCGGCGAACTGGAACTGCTGATCGGCCAGCACCCGGTCTATGGCTATGGCCACAGCTACGGATGGAAGAAGGAATGGGCCGACTCCGCCAAAAAGCAGTTGGAGAATCAGATCGGATCAGTCTTCCGGGCGTTGAAGGCGCGCGCGGAGGAGCAGGAGCGGGCTCGGCTGGATCGTGAGGCGGAGCAGCAGCGTCTGCGAGACGAGCGGGAGCAGAAAGAGGCAGAGCGTCGGCGCTTGAAAGCGGAGCGGGAGGAGCGCGAGCGGCGAGAGTGGGAGGCTGCCGTCGGCGTCGCTTCGGTCAAGGCAATGCACGCCTTGCGGTCCGAGCGCTTCGGCACGGCCCTTGAGCGGTGGCGGGCCGCAGGGGAGATCCGAGCCTTCTGCGTCGCGCTGGACGAAGCCGCCGCCACATCGGACAACGCCCTCGAAGCCGAGAGGCTGCGAGAGTGGTCGGCTTGGGGCAAGACGGAGGCCGACCGGCTCGACCCCACCATGAACGGCAAGGGCCTGGCTTCTCTGAACTTCCATGCGGAGCCGACAGGAGATCAGCTACGTCCGTTCCTGGACGGCTGGCACCCGCACCGGCCGGAGAAGGAGAAGCCTCCGGAACAGCCCGCGCCGCCCAAGCCGGACCCAGACCCTTGGCGCGGCGTCATCGACGCACATCGGGATCAAGGCTGGCGATATGGACGCCAAGGTCACGCTCAATGGTGGAGGCGATGACACCGTGCCCACGGTCGCGTAGGGCCTTGACTGCCTTCTCGGCCAACTGGCCGAGCCTGATGACCTCGGCACGTAGTGCCACCAGCTCGTCGTAGCGATCAGCCTTGTCCTCGCCGCACCACGCCCGGACTGTCCGCAGGACGGCCGCCTCCGCGTCCAACTTGCGGTCGTCCCGAGCGCGGTATGAGTACCAGGAGGACTGTGCACGCTCCTGCTCGATGTCCTGCTGCTTGCGGTCCATCTCCGGAAGGATCTCGTCGGCGAGGCGGCCCGCTACCTGGCGGGCGATGCGCTCGGTGACCGGCCATCCGGCCAGGCACGTGCCGACGTGGTTCTCGTACACCATCCGGTCGATGCGGAGCTCGGCGGCATCCATGCCGATGAGCGACGACGTCTCGTCGAGTCGGCTCAGTTCCAGGACTCCCGCGTCCGCCACCCCTCGGCGGAGGCGCAGCCTGCTCTTCGGCCGGACGAAACCGAGAATCATGCGCGCCGCCTCGAATTCCGTACTGCCTCGCACGTGGCGTGACGCCTCGGCCAGTGTGGACTCTGCGACGTCATCCGCGCGGAACTTATCGACGTCTGACCACGGTGCTACGAGAGCCCCGGGGCTGACCCATTCCTGCAGACCGGCGTCGTCACCCTCCAAAAACCGCACGTGGATCCAACCAGACCTGCCCGGGCCGCCCACTCGAACGATCTCCACTTGCCGGACCGCGCTGCCCAGCTCCTTCGGCCTCGCGCGGTATGCCCAATGCTCGCCAATCTCCATGTGCCTATTGAGCCAGGTCACTTGCCCCCATCACCCGGCGATTTCCGTAACTGCCGCGGTGAGCTGGCCACGCGAGGTTGACGCGGCCCAAGCAAGGCACCGGAAGATGGAGTGTGTCCGGGACGGTGACCGTCAGGTGCCAGCGGCGTTCATTGGTGAGGCTCCGCAGGCAGACGTGACCGGCTTCGTGCCCGCAAGAGATCGCCCAGTACGCGTACTGGTGACGTAGGACTGATCGCCAAACGTGCGTCGAGTGCCGCCTCCCACTGCTCGGTCAGTCCGACCATGAGGCGTTTGCGCATGCCGGGGGTGACATGTGCGTAGCGAGCGGAAATGGAGCCGTCGATGTGGCCCATACGCTCGTCCATAAGGACCTTCTCCGTGCCGAGGTCCTCCATCACGGTCCGGTGGGTATGGCGAAGGCCATGGGGGGTGAGGCCCTTGGCGATCGGGAGCCAGCAGGCGTCGGCCCGCTCACTGGCGCCGCGCCCTCGGGCAGGTACGCCGGGCCAAGGCTCGCCGAGCAGGGGCACGGGTCGCGCGATGGCCTGTTCCACCGTTACCCGCGTGGCTTCGGTGACGCGGTCGGGGCGGTTGAGGACATTGGACACCGTGCCCGTGGAGACTCCGGCACGGCGCGCGACGTCAGCGAGCTTCGCGCCCTGGTGGCCGCCGGTGCGTGCCGCGCGTTGTCGGCCACTTCCTACACAGCTGTCGGATCTCGTGTGGGAGCTGGTGCGCCAGTTCGGCCTCTCGTGCATGGTCGGAGCCTTCCTAATCGGTGGGCAACTGGTCGAAGTGGTGGGTCGCAGCGAAGATGAGGCCTCGAACAGCGGATCCGTGGACCGCTGACTGCTTCAGCAGCTCGAACGCCTTGGTGTACAGCTCGATCTCTCGTGGCTGCGTGACCGAGAACTCCGCCGAGTAGGTCTCAACGAGGACGAGCTTGTCGTCAAACATCGAAAAGGAATTACCGGGCCAAATACTCAACGGTGCAGACCGCGGGACGAGGCCGAGACTGAGCCGAGGCAGCCGCATCACGGCCAGTAGGCGGTCGAGCTGCCCCTTCATCACCTCGGGGCCTCCGAAGTTGCTGTACAGAGCCTGCTCGCTCAGCAACACGTTGAAGATCCGGTTCCCCTGGTACAGGTACTGCTGACGTTCAAGCCGCTTGGCCGTGGCGGCTTCCGCGTCGTCCGGGATCTCGTAGTAGTCGACAACCTGCCGGAAGGTCTCCGCTGCGTACTCGGCTATCTGGAGCGTCCCCCATATGACCGTGGGGTGCCAGATACGGAAGACCTTCGTCTTGGCGTAGACCTGAAGGCCCTGGTGCTGCCGTTTCTCCGCGCCCGTCTGCAGTAGCCGGCGCCACTCCTGCCAGAGTTCGTCGATGTGGCGCACAGTCGCGATCAGGTCATCAATATGCTCCTGCTCCCTGTCGCCGCGCACCAGATCTTGATGTCGTCCTCGCTGGCGTTCTGCGGGCGCACTGCCACCGGCGACAGTCCCAACGACGCCACGGCCCCTTCGGCCGTCCTCGTCATCTCCAGGAGCCCGCGCACATGCGCATCGTGGCTCTCTCCGTCGGCGTGCAGTCGTCCGTCGACGATCTGTGGTGAGGCCAGCCAGTCCTTCACGTCCAGGACGAAGACACCGCCCGGCCCGACGAGCAGCATGTCCGCGGTGGCCGTGCGAGTGCCGGGCCGGCGCCGGGCCGCCAGGAGCCGCCAGCCGCGCTCGGTGAGGACCAGAAGCTGCGCCGCGACCCGGCGCTCGCCCTCGCTCGCCGCCTCCCAGCGGCGGGTCTCCTGCCGGGCGGCCTGCCATTGCTCGCGCAACAGCCGCTCCTGCCGCCTCGCCTCCTGCGCGCGCCGCGGCGCCGGTCCGCCAGCCCCCATGTCGCCCCCTCGTACACGGACCAATGATCGTAGGACGCCCAGCCGGGGGAGATGGAGTAGCGATCAGGTCAACTCGTCGGCGCGGCGCCGAAGATGGTGGCGTGGCGGGCGGTGCGTCGTGGTCGGCTCGCGGTCAGGCGCGGTACGGCGCGGTAAGGCTTCCGGACGGACGGGACGCCTATTCGGCCGCGTCGGTCCAGCCCTGGCGACGGAGGACGGCCGGGATATCGGGGGCCTGGTAGTGGGCGCCCTTGAGGACCTTGCCGTCGGCGCGGAGGGTGGGGCGGCCGTCGGGACCGAGTTTGGTCATATTGGCCCGGTGGATCTCGGCGATCACCTCGTCGAGGTCGATGCCGTGGACCAGGGCGGTGCCGTAGGCGACGTAGACGACGTCGGCCAGTTCGTGGGCGAGGTGGTCGAGGGTGCTGTGAGCACTCGCCTCGGCCACTTCGGCGCACTCCTCGGCCAGGAGGTCCTGGCGGTGGGCGGCGAGTTCCGGTGGGACCTCGGTGGGGGTCTTACGGGCGTCCAGGCCGAAGGCCAGGTGGAATTCGCGGACGAGGTCGGCGGGAGAGCGGCGCATTCACCCGATCGTACGTGGGGTGTGGGGGTGGCTGGGTGCGGCTGAGGGAGTGCTGTGGGGGGCCGCCCAGCCCTGTGTGGCGTATGGGGCCGTTGTGCGTCGGCGCGCGGATCCTCGGGTGGATGCCTAGGGTGAGGCGTATCAGGCCTTGACCTCCGCCTCCGGGGTGGTGCACCCATGAGTCTCAGCATCCGCAATCAGCTCCCCGCCACCGTCGTCTCCGTGACGCTTGGCGAGGCCATGGCAACGGTCCAGGGGCGACTGTCCGGGGGACAGATGGTGACGGCCGCCGTGACCATGAGTGCCGTGACGGAGCTCGGTATCGGGGAGGGCTCCGAGGTGACCGCCCTGGCCAAGGCCACCGAGGTGGCGCTGACCACCGGGGAGGTCTCGGGGCTGAGCATCCGCAATCGCTTCCCGGGCACCGTCAGCCGCCTCACGCTCGGGGCCGCCATGGCCACTGTCGTCATCGACATCGGCGGCGGTCAGGAGCTCACGGCCGCCATCACCCAGGACGCGGCGGCGGAGCTGGGGCTCGCCGAAGGCAGCCGCGTGACCGCTCTGGTCAAGTCGACCGAGGTGTCGCTCGCCACCGCGTAGGCCGATGGCCGATGGGCTATGGGCTATGGGCTATGGGCTATGGGGGCGATGGGGCGGCGGTGCGGTGAGCCGGTGGGCCAGATGGGTCATCCGCTTCACCCCGCCTCGCCTCGCGCTCGCCCCGGCCCGCTTTCGCCCCCGCCTCCCCCTCGTCCTGCCGCGTCTTCGCCCCGCCTCGCCCTCGCCCCGCCCAGATCTCGCCAACCCCTCCGTCCCTCACCCGTCAATTTCTACAGTGCTGTAGATTTTTACTTCGGTCCACCGAACACCAGGAGGAGATTGTGGGAGTTTCCCTGTCCAAAGGCGGCAATGTCTCGCTGAGCAAGGAGGCGCCGGGCCTGAGCGCCGTTCTTGTCGGCCTGGGCTGGGACGTGCGGACGACGACGGGCACCGACTACGACCTCGACGCGAGCGCGCTGCTCTGCGACGAGGCCGGTAAGGTCGCGTCCGACCGGCACTTCGTCTTCTACAACAACCTCACCAGCCCCGACGGCTCCGTGGAGCACACCGGCGACAACCTCACCGGTGAGGGCGAGGGCGACGACGAGGCCATCAAGGTCAATCTGGCCGCCGTGCCCGCCGAGATCGCCAGGATCGTCTTCCCGGTCTCCATCCACGACGCGGAGAGCCGCGACCAGAACTTCGGTCAGGTCCGGAACGCCTTCATCCGGGTGGTCAACCAGGCCGACAACGTCGAACTCGCCCGCTACGACCTGAGCGAGGACGCCGCGACCGAGACGGCGATGGTCTTCGGCGAGCTCTACCGCAACGGCGCGGAGTGGAAGTTCCGCGCGGTCGGCCAGGGGTACGCCTCGGGGCTCGCGGGCATCGCCTCCGACTTCGGCGTCAATCTCTGACTGACGCCCTCCCGCGGCCGCCGGGCCCGGCCTTTCCCCTGGGGCGGCCCGGCGGCCGGTTCATTCCTACTCATCGAGGAAGCGCGGACATGACCGCCCCACCCGGCTTACAGGCCGAGGACAGGCCCGACTTCGAGCGGGCGCTGCACCAGGCGCTGCGTACGGCGGAGATCCGTGCGGCCCTGCGGCGCAACGGGGCCACCGGGGACGCGGACATCCAACGGCTGCGCGCCCAGGCGCTCGTGGCGAGCGAGCTGATCGCGACGGCCGCCGCGCCCGAATACGCCGCGTACCTCGGGCAACGCGCCGCCGCGGCGACCACGTACACCGCGTCCACCGAGCACACCGCGTCCACCGCGTCCACCGCATCTGCCCTATCCGGCTCACCCACCCCCTCGGCAGGCGTCCGTGGACTGCTGCCGGTGCTCGCCGTCCTCACCCCTGCTCTGGCCGGCACCTCGACCGCGGCCTTTCTGCTCCTCGGCGGGCTGCTGGGGCTCCTCGACTCCCAACGCGAGCTGGCCGACGCACTGTTGACCGCCGGGCTGACCAGCGCGACGATCGCGGCGTTGACTCTGGTGGTGGGGGTGGCCTGCCTGCTCGTCACCGCCGTACGCCACCGAACCCCGGCCCTCGACCAGCGCCCGTGCCCTCATGGACATCTACGTCTTCACCGGCATCCACCCACACACCCGCCCCACCTCAGGCGCCGGGATGACGCGGCCGTCGCCACGGCCCGTGACGCCTGGCTGAGGGCCCTTCTCCACCGCGGCATCCTGCCGTTTCTGCGCGACCGGCTGGAGAGGTCGCACAGCCCGTCCCGGACGAGTCAGAAGAGCGAGAGAGGAACCACATGACGGTAAACCTGGCCAAGGGCCAGCAGATCAGCCTGAGCAAGTCCGACGGGGGTGAGCTCACCGCGGTGCGCATGGGCCTGGGCTGGCAGGCCGCGCCGCGGAAGGGGTTCCTCGCCCGGCTGACCGCCAAGGAGATCGACCTGGACGCCTCGGCCGTGCTCTTCGCCGGGCGGGAAGCCGTGGACGTCGTGTTCTTCCAGCATCTGACGAGCGATGACGGATCCGTACGGCACACCGGCGACAACCTCGTCGGCGGCGCGGGCCAGGGCGGCGACGACGAGTCGATCCTGATCGATCTGCAGCGTGTTCCGGTCCATGTCGATCAGATCCTGTTCACGGTGAACTCCTTCTCCGGACAGACCTTCGCGGAGGTGCAGAACGCCTTCTGCCGTCTGGTCGACGAGACCAACGGCCAGGAGCTGGCCCGCTACACCCTGAGCGGCGGCGGCCCGTACACGGCCCAGATCATGGCCAAGGTGCACCGCGCGGGTGGGACGGGCGGAGCGGGCGGGGGCTGGCAGATGTCGGCGATCGGTGCGCCCGCCAGCGGGCGGACGTTCCAGGATCTGCTGCCGGTGCTCGCCTCCCACCTCTGACCTCCCGTTCCCATACGGCCTGTGACGCGATTCGCGCCGCCCGAGGGAGAATCTGGGGGTGACCGAGCGAAAGCCACCGGGCATCAGTTTCGAAACATGGGCCGACCGACAGATCCGTGAGGCGGAGGAACGCGGCGCGTTCGCCAATCTCCGGGGGAAGGGAAAACCCCTCCCCAATCTCGACAGACCCTATGACGATCTGTGGTGGGTCAAGGAGAAGATGGCCCGCGAGAATCTGTCGTTTCTGCCGCCGACACTCGTACTGCGCAAAGCGGCGGAGGACGCGCTCGCCGCCGTAGCGAAGGCGCCGTCGGAGCGGATGGTGCGGGAGATCCTCTCGGAGGTCAATGACAAGATCCGTGAGGCGATCCGGCGGCCCCCGCCCGGCCCGCCGCTCAATCTCGCGCCCTTCGACATCGACGAGGCCGTAAGGGCGTGGCGGGAGCGCCGGGACCGCGAGCGGGAAGAGCGGGCGGAGGAAGACTGAGCCGGTGGACCGGGGCATACGACGCCCCGGTCCACCCGCGGTACCGGACTACTCCTCGTTGCCGTACGGGCGAGTGATGATCTCCATGCCATGACCGGCCGGGTCCATGAAGTACAGCCCGCGCCCGCCGTAATGGTGGTTGATCTCGCCCGGCTGCTTCAGATGGGGATCGGCGTAGTACGTGACCCCCTGCTCCCGGATCCGCCCGAAGGCCGTGTCGAACTCCTCGTCCGAGATGAGGAACGCGTAATGCTGCATGACGATCGACTCGCCGGGAATGGTGGCGAAGTCCAGGGTGACACCATTACTGGTCTCCACCGGAACGAACGGGCCCCATTCCTCTCCCACCTCGAGGCCGAGGATATTCGCCAGGAATTCCGCGGATTCGTGGTTGTCCAGAGAATGGACGATCGTGTGATTCAACTCGACAGACACTGTGGAATGCCTCCGTAAGGCAATCTCACGGGCACCTCCATGCCTCACCCAGCCGGTGACCGACACGCGATGCCGTACTTCCGATCGTAGGCGCCGACGCCTACAGCCGTCGAGGGCCGGCCCCAGCCCCCTCCCCCTCAGCTACAACCGCCAGGATCCCCGTCCGCGGGCCCTTTGCGCACGGCCGCCACGCTGAAGATCCCGCCCTCCGGGTCGCGCAGCGCCGCGATGCGCCCATAGGGAGTGTCGGCCGGCAGGGAGATGACACCGCCGCCGAGCCCCGCGGCGTGTTCGGCGACCTCGTCGACGTCCTTCACACAGAAGTAGACCCGCCAGCGGGGCCGGACGTTCGGGTCCGGGGCGGACTCGATGGCGCCGCCGCGCAGCCCCGCGACGGCCTTACCGTCGATATGGAGGACCACCCGGTCGTGTTCGAAGCGGACGTCGCAGCGCTCCCGCCCCTGGGTGTCCCAGCCGAAGACCTGCCCGTAGAAGAGCGCCGCCTCGAAGGCGTCACGGGTGCGCAGCTCCAGCCATACGGGCGCGCCCGGTCTGCGCTCGCCCCACCAGGCGGAGGTCAGATCGCCCTCCCAGATGCCGAAGTTGGCCCCGTCCGGGTCGGCCGCCCAGGCCACCCTGCCGCTGCCGAACTCCAGCGGCCCGACCGCGACCGTGCCGCCGCGCTCCTGGACGCGCGAGGCCACCTCGTCCGCGCTGTCCGCCGCGAAGTACGTGGTCCAGATGACCGGCAGGCTCACCCCCGCCGACGGAGACGAGGCGCCGATGCCGACGGTCGGTACGCCGCCCTCGGTGTACGCGATGGTGTAACGGCCGTGCCCCTGCCGGGTGGGGCGGAAGCCCCAGCCGAAGAGCTCTCCGTAGAAGTGATGCGCGCGGTCCAGATCCGCTGCCATCAGACTCACCCAGCAGGGCGCGCCCTGGACAGCACGGAACCTCTCCCGCAAGGCCGCTCACCTCACTCATATCCCTGGGGGCGCCACAGACGTCCCGCAGGCAGCCGTCATCGCTCGGGCTTCACGCCCGATATCTACACTTTCCTCCGATTTCGCGGTCCGCGCCACCTTGGCGCCCACCGGCGCGTTGATGCCCACGCGCACGCCCTCCGGACTGCCCGCGCGTGCGCCCTCCGGCGCGCCCCGGGGTGCCCGCGCGGGGGCGGCGCACACGCCGCTGTGGCGCATCACACCGGGGCGCGTCCGGCATCGGAGCACGGCCACCCGGGCATGGCAGGGCAGTATTGCGCCATGTCGAATCTCCGCTCAAACATCGTCGCCTGGCTGGGCCGCAAGTACTTTTCGAGAATTCAGAAGAACGGCTTCGACTTGTCCAAGATGTCGTTCCTCCCGGACGCCACACTGGCACCGATGAGGCGCGACGGCCTCGACCCCATCGCCGATCTGTCCCGAACCAGGGCAAAGGAACCCATCAGCAAGATATGGCTACCTTTCGGCATCAATGCCTGGCTTGTCACCGGATATGACGAGACCAAGGCGGTGCTCGGAAAGGCGAAGGGCTTCAGCTCCGATTTCACCAACCTCGCGGAACGGAACATCGGCGTCGCCCCGCAGCAGAATCCAGGAGGTCTCGGCTTCAGCGATCCACCGACGCATACGAGACTGCGACGCCTGCTGACGCCCGAATTCACCATGCGGCGGCTCAGCAGGCTCACTCCGCGCATCCACTCCATCGTGGAGGAGCGCCTCGACGAGATGGCCGCGGCCGAGGGCCCGGTGGATCTCGTACAGGCTTTCGCGCTTCCCATTCCCGCGCTGGTCATCTGCGAACTGCTCGGTGTGCCGTACGAGGACCGCGATGACTTCCAGCGCCACAGCACGGCGCGGTTCGACCTCTTCGACGGGGCGAACGCCTCCCTCGGCGCGATGTCGGACTCGCTCTCCTATCTGCACGGGATCGTGCGGAAGCAGCGTGAGACGCCCGGCGACGGGCTGCTCGGCATGCTGGTGAAGGAGCACGGCGACGAGCTCGACGACCATGAGCTGGCCGGGCTCGCCGACGGGGTACTGACCGGCGGTCTGGAGACGACCGCGAGCATGCTGGCGCTCGGCACGCTGGTGCTGCTCCAGGCCCCCGAGCACTTCGCCGCGATACGTGACCAGGACGATGTCGTGGACCCGTTCGTGGAGGAGCTGCTGCGCTATCTCACCGTGGTGCAGGTGGCCTTCCCGCGGTTCGCCCGCGAGGACATGGAGATCGCGGGCACCCGGATATCCGCCGGTGATCTGGTGCTGTGCTCACTGAGCGGGGCCAACCGGGACGAGAAGCTGGGCCCGGACATGGAGCGGGTCGATCCGCACCGGCAGGCCCCCTCTCACCTGGCCTTCGGCTACGGCATCCACCGCTGCATCGGCGCCGAGCTGGCCAAGATGGAACTCCGGGCCGCCTACCCCGCGCTCGTACGGCGGTTCCCGGAGATGCGGCTCGCGGTACCGGCGGAGAAGCTCTCGTTCCGGAAGCTCTCCATCGTCTACGGCGTGGAGGAGCTGCCAGTGCTGCTGAAGTAGCCGAGCCCGGGGAGGGGACGGGGTGAACGGGAGGGGCAGGGGGCCGGAGGGGTGGGAGGGTATCGGGTACCGGGAGGGGTATCGGGTACCGGCGGGTATCGGGAGGGTTTTCAGAAGCGCTCGACCAAGTGCTCGCGCTCACGCGGGGGCTCGTACGACGTCGGCCAGAAATCGGTGATGGTCTGGATCCGGCCGTCCGCCGAGGCGGTGAAGAAACTGATCGCCTGTGTCTCCTCCTCGTCCACGCTGAAACTCACCCAGGAGACCGCCTGATCGCCGTCGGTGATGACGCGCTCGACCTTCAGGCTCCACTCGCCCACGTGCTCCGCGTTGAAGCGGACCACGCCGTCCCGGCCGAGCACCCGCTCGCGGGTCTGCGGCAGCTCGTAGCGGACGTCGTCGGCGAGGGTGGCGCCGAACGCCCGCCAGTCCCTGGCCTGGGCCGTTGCCCAGTACGTCTCCACCGTCGCGCCTATGTCGGCCATCAGCTCCCCCTCGGTATGCGGCCTGCCGTCCATCCCGTCGGGAACGTTATCCACAGGCGCGGGACGACGCCAGCGCGCATGTCGGGGTGCGGCGCAGAATGGTGGGCATGACTGAGAGCACGGAGTCCATGCCGGACTGGGAAAAGCGCTTCCGGGCGCCGCGAGTGGGGCTGCCCGACTGGGCGGAAGACGCCCCGGACCACTCGCTGTTCGTCTCGAACGCCACGGGTACGTACGAGCTGTACGCATGGGACCGGGCCACCGGTGCCCAGCGGCAGGTCACGGACCGGCCGAACGGGACGACCGACGGGGTGCTGTCGCCGGACGGCCGGTGGATCTGGTGGTTCTCGGACACCGACGGCGATGAGTTCGGGGTGTGGCTGCGCCAGCCGTTCAGCGGCGGCGAGGGTGACGAGGGTGACAAGCGCCCGGCCGACGAGCCCGCGACCCCGGGCCTGGAGCCCTCCTACCCCGCAGGGCTCGCGCTGGGCCGCGACGGCACGGCGGTCGTCGGGCGGTCCACCGACGAGGACGGCTCGACCATCCATGTGATGCGGCCGGGCGGCGAGTCCGAGGAGATCTACCGGCACCGCGAGTCCGCCGGAGTGGGCGATCTCTCCCATGACGGGACGCTGATCGCGATCGAGCACACCGAGCACGGCGACGCGATGCACTCGGCGATCCGGGTCCTGCGGCCGGACGGGACGTCCGTCGCGGAGCTGGACGACACCAAGGGCGGCACCGAGGAGCTGGGCCTGTCCGTGATGGGCTTCGCGCCCGTCGAGGGGGACACCCGGCTGTTGGTCGGGCATCAGCGGCGCGGCCGGTGGGAGCCCATGGTGTGGGATCCGACGACCGGTGTGGAGACGGCACTGGCGATCGACCTGCCCGGTGACGTCGGGGCCGACTGGTTCCCGGACGGATCGGCGCTGCTGGTCGAGCACAGCCATCAGGCCCGCAGCGAGCTCTGGCGGTACGACCTCGCCGCCGGTGAGCTGACCCGCCTGGAGACCCCGGCGGGCACGATCTCGGGCGCCACGGCGCGGCCGGACGGCACGGTGGAGTTCCTGTGGTCGTCGGCCGAGAAGCCGCCCCAGGTGCGGTCGACGAGCGGGCGGACGGTGCTGGACCCGCCCGGATTCACCGCCCCGGAGTCGGTGCCGGTCAGCGACGTCTGGGTGGACGGCCCCGGCGGGCGGGTGCACGCACTGGTGCAGAAGCCCGCGGGCGAGGGCCCCTTCCCCACGGTCTTCGACATCCACGGCGGGCCGACCTGGCACGACAGCGACGCCTTCGCGGCCGGCCCCGCGGCCTGGGTGGACCACGGCTTCGCCGTCGTGCGGGTCAACTACCGCGGCTCCACCGGCTATGGGCGGGCGTGGACGGACGCGCTCAAGCACCGGATCGGGCTGATCGAGCTGGAGGACATCGCGGCCGTGCGGGAGTGGGCGGTGGCCTCCGGGCTCGCCGACCCCGAGCGGCTGGTGCTGGCCGGCGGCTCCTGGGGCGGCTATCTCACGCTGCTGGGGCTCGGGACCCAGCCGGCTTCCTGGGCGCTGGGGCTCGCCGCGGTCCCGGTCGCGGACTATGTGACGGCCTACCACGACGAGATGGAGGCCCTGAAGGCGATGGACCGCACCCTGCTGGGCGGCACCCCGGAGGAGGTGCCGGAGCGGTTCGAGGCGTCATCCCCGCTGACCTATGTGGAGGAGGTGCGGGCGCCGGTCTACATCTCGGCCGGGGTGAACGACCCGCGCTGCCCCATACGGCAGATCGACAACTATGTGGAACGGCTCGAGCGGCGCGGCACCCCGCATGAGGTCTACCGCTATGACGCGGGGCACGGCTCGCTGGTCGTCGAGGAGCGGATCAAGCAGTTGCGCTTGGAGATCGAGTTCGCTCGGCGTCATCTGGGGTCGGGTCCGCACCCGGCGCCGTCGGAGCCGTCGGAGCCGTCGGAGCCGTCGGCTCGGCCGGTGTGATGCCGAGGGCCAGATCGCGGGCCGTCTCGGCCTCGCGGCGGAACAGCCGGAACCACATGAAGACCACGAAGCCCGCGAAGACGAACCACTCACCCGTGTAGCCCAGGTTCTGGAACGCCTTGATGTCGAGCCCGGTGCCCTCCGCCGCCGTGGGGGGCACCGGCTTCAGGGCCCCGGGAGCCTCGGCGGAGGTGACCCAGGCGTCGTACACCTGGTACGGCACCAGATTGACCAGAGAGGCAGCGCTGATCATGCCCAGCTGACCGCGGGGGAGACCGCCGCTCGTGCTCACCCCGTCGCCGCCCTGGTGCTCGGACGCCTGCAGCGCACCGGTGACGGTCACCTCGCCGGAGGGGGGTGCGGGCACCTTGGCGGTGACCGCCGGATCGTCGGCGTCGCCGGGGAGCCAGCCGCGGACGACGGGCAGCGCCTTGGCGCCGCCCTCGCCCCTGCCCCCGCCCTTGGCCCCGTCCTTGCCCTCATCCACGCGCAGCAGAGTCAGCACATAGAAGCCGTCGCGGCCGTCCAGCCGCCGGTCGGGCACGAGGAGTTGATGTGCGGTGTCGTATCGTCCGGTGGCGGTGGCCCGCTCCCCGGAGGTCTTCGCGGTGACCGGCAGCAGATCGCCCAGCGGCCGGGCCGCGGCCTTCCGCGCGGCGGAGGCCTCGTCCTGCTGCTGGTTGTGCGTATTGACACGCGTCTCGAAGCGGCTGAGCTGCCAGCTGCCCATGAAGAGACAGACCGGGATCGCCAGCAGGGTGAACACGTTGATCACCCACCAGCGGGGCGTCAGCAGAAACCGATACACACCCCCACGGTACGGGCTTCGCGTCCCGGCCCCGGCGGCGGGGCCGCCCCACAGAGCCCCGTGCCGCGGCCCCAGGATGCCCGCAGGGCGCGCCCGGACCGTGGCGGGACCTCCCGGGCTCGAGGCCCCGGGAGGCCGCTGCTCCGCGGCTCCGGAGAGCCGTCGGCGGGCTTTGGAGGGAGGGCAGCGGGCTCTAGGACGCCAGCAGACCGGTGCGGTAGATCGTTCCGGCGCAGGCGCCGCCGATCGTCACGCTCGCCGAGGCCGGGTCGCCCGCCTCCGGCGTATGGCTGACCAGGACGCTCGCGTCCTGCGGCTCACCGCCACCGCCGCCACCGCCGCCACCCGGGGTGCCGCCCGGATCGCCCGTGCTGGGGTCGTCCTGCGGCCCGTCCTGGGCCGCGTCCGTGGACGGGTCGGGGGTCGGGGTGCCGGTGGTGGAGCAGCCGCTGGTGCCGCCGCCCGACGTCGGGATCCAGGCGAACTTCACCTCGTACGCCTGGCCGGGCTTGAGGATGAGCGTGCCCGGCTGGATGGAGGGGTCGGGCAGCCCCGCCGCCGCGTCCCCCGCCGTATGGTCCACGACCAGGATCCGCGAGGCGTCCGCACCGCCCTGGGCACTCGCGCCCACCGAACCGCTGCCCTCGACCGTGCAGGCCCGGTCCGAGATGTTCACGACGCGGAACGAGCCGTAGACCCGCCCCTCGGCGTCGGCCGCCGCGACCGATCCGGCGCCACCGCTGGTGAGCTGGGCGCGGCTGCAGGTGGGGGAGGTGGCGTTCAGCGTGTTGGTGGGGTCGGGGACCGTACCGCCGGAGCCGCCCTCCTCGCCCTTCGGCGGCTTGTCCTTCTCCTTGTCCTTGCCCTTGTCGCCCTTGTGCTCCTCGACCATGTCGGAGGGCCCGTCGGCGTCCTTGCCGCCACTGCCCTCGCCATGCCGGCCGCCGCTGGTCTCAGGGGTGCGGTGGCTGCTGGCGGCGTTGGCCGGGCGCTCGTTCGAGCTGTCGCTGGTGGTCGCGACGTGCACCAGCGCCGGTACGGCCGCACAGCCCAGCACCAGCGCCGCGGCGGCCCCGATCAGGGCCTGGCGCCGCCGCGCACGGCGGGCGGGCACGGCACGCCGCAGATGGTCGAGGGAGTCGGACGACGGCTCGAGCTCGTCGACGGCGCGGTGCAGCAGCCGCCGCAGCGCCTCCTCGTTCTCACCGCTGGGCTCGTCGTCGTCCAGCTGAACGCGGAGCGGCGTCACCCGCCCCGGCCCGGCCCCGGCGGACTCACGGGCCTCCGGGGACTTCCCGGATCCGGCGGACTCCCCGTCAGCCGTGGACTCCGCGGCCTCCGCCGCCTCCGCGGGCTCCGTCGCCTCTACCGGCTCCATGGGCCCCGTGGTCTCCCTGGACTCCCCTGGCTCTCTGGATTCCGGCTCGTGGCCGTGCCGCCGGCCGGAATCCCCCGGGTCCGGCGTAGATGTGTCGTGGTTCATGCCGGAGCCTCCATGGCGACGCGGAGCGCCGCGATGCCGCGCGAGCCGTACGCCTTGACCGAGCCGAGCGAGATACCCAGCGTCTCGGCCACCTGGGCCTCGGTCATATCGGCGAAGTAGCGCAGCACGAGAACCTCGCGCTGACGGCGCTGAAGTCCCCTCATCGCCTTGATCAGTTGATCGCGTTCCAGCTGTTCGTACGCCCCCTCCTCGGCACTGGCCATATCGGGCATCGGCTTGGAGAGCAGCTTCAGCCCGAGGATGCGCCGGCGCAGCGCGGAGCGGGAGAGATTGACGACCGTCTGCCGCAGATAGGCGAGGGTCTTCTCGGGATCCCGGACTCTCTTGCGCGCCGAGTGCACACGGATGAACGCTTCCTGCACGACGTCCTCGCAGGACGCGGTGTCGTCGAGCAGGAGCGCGGCGAGACCGAGCAGCGACCGGTAATGGGCGCGGTAGGTCTCGGTGAGGTGATCGACTGTGGTGCCCGCTGCCATCGCGTCGTCAGTGTCCTCGCGCCCTGTTGTGATGTGCGCGGGGCGGGCCGTCGGCCATGGCGCGATCACCGGCATGCCACCTGGGGCACGCGGGGGGCGTACTGCCGCGCCGCCATGCCCTGGAACCGTTGCGATGCCGAATACCTCTGCCACGCCTGTTGGACACGCCGCCCCCTGTCAGGGTTGTACGCGTGAGGCACCGCTTTTGACGATGCGTTCAATGCCCCCATGCGCACCAACTCTTCCCCAATGCCCCAGTTATCCCAGTGCCCACTGCGGGGCGGCTGGAAAGACGCTCCCCGCCCACTGCCGGTTGCGGCGGGCGGGGAGCGAATACGTCGATCACATCAACGGCCCAGCTCAGCTGGTCCAGGCCAGTGACACGAGCACAGGATATTCACAATCTGCCGGACGACGCACTGGTGAAACGTCACTTTAAGACGATCGCTCACGTTACGGCGCCCCGGCCCCCTCTTAACTCAGTGGCGGGCCCTGCCCCAGTAGCGGGTCTCAACCCAGTAGCGGGCCTGACCCACTGGCGGACCCTGGGTCACTGGCGGACCCTGGGTCACCGCGCGGCGGCCCCGCCCGCCAGCTCTGCCGCGACGACCTCCGCGATCTGCGCGGTGTTCAGCGCCGCGCCCTTGCGCAGGTTGTCGCCGCAGACGAACAGCTCCAGCGCCTTCGGATCGTCCAGCGACCGCCGCACCCGGCCGACCCAGGTGGGGTCGGTGCCCACGGCGTCGGCGGGAGTCGGGAACTCGCCCTCCGCCGGGTTGTCGCACAGCACCACACCGGGGGCGCCCGCCAGGATCTCGTGCGCCGCCTCGACCGTCACCTCGTTCTCGAACCGCGCGTGCACGGCCAGCGAATGCGTGGTGATCACGGGCACCCGTACACAGGTCGCGGTGACCCTCAGCTCCGGCAGCCCCAGGATCTTGCGGGACTCGTTCCGCACCTTGAGCTCCTCGGAGGACCAGCCGTCCTCCTTGAGCGAACCGGCGAACGGCACCACATTGAGCGCCATCGGAGCCGGGAACGGCCCGGTGTCGCCCACCGCCCGCCGTACGTCCCCGGGGTGGGTGCCCAGCTCCGTACCGGCGACCAGCGCGATCTGCTCGCGCAGGGCGTCGATGCCGTCCTTGCCCGCACCGGAGACCGCCTGGTACGAGGAGACGATCATCTCGCTCAGCCCGAACTCGGCGTGCAGCGCGCCCATCGCGACGATCATCGACAGGGTGGTGCAGTTGGGGTTGGCGATGATGCCGCGCGGGCGGACCCGGGCCGCGTGCGCGTTCACCTCCGGCACCACCAGGGGGACATCGGGGTCCATCCGGAAGGCTCCGGAGTTGTCGACGGCCACCGCGCCCTTGCTCGCCGCGATGGGCGCCCACTGTGCCGAGACCTCGTCGGGGACGTCGAACATCGCGACGTCGACGCCCTCGAACGCCTCCTCGCTCAGCGCGACGACCTCGACCTGCTCACCCCGGACGGTCAGCTTCCGGCCGGCCGAGCGGGGCGAGGCGATCAGCCGGATCTCGCCCCAGATGTCGGCGCGTTCGGAGAGGATCGAGAGCATGACGGTGCCGACCGCGCCGGTGGCCCCGACGACCGCGAGGGTGGGCTTGTCGCCACCGCCGACCGCGAGGGTGGTGGGCTTGTCGCCCCGGCCGACACCGCCATGGCCGGTCATCGTCCGGTCCCTCCGTAGACCACCGCTTCGTCGGTCTCGCTGTCCAGGCCGAAGGCGCTGTGCACGGCCACGACCGCGTCCTTCACATCGTCGGCGCGGGTGACGACCGAGATGCGGATCTCGGAGGTCGAGATCAGCTCGATGTTGACCCCGGCGTTCGACAGCGCCTCGAAGAAGGTCGCGGTGACCCCCGGGTTGGTGCGCATACCGGCACCGATCAGGGAGATCTTGGCGATCTGGTCGTCGTAGCGCAGCGAGTCGAAGCCGATCAGCGACTTCGCCTTGGTCAGCGCCTCCATCGCCCGGTGGCCGTCCGTCTTCGGCAGCGTGAAGGAGATGTCGGTCAGTCCGGTCGACGCGGCGGAGACGTTCTGCACCACCATGTCGATGTTGATCTCGGCGTCGGAGATGGTGCGGAAGATGGCCGCGGCCTCACCCGGCTTGTCCGGCACCCCGACGACCGTGACCTTGGCCTCGGACGTGTCGTGCGCGACCCCGGAGATGATCGCCTGCTCCATGCCTTCTTCTCCTTCTCCCGCTTCCGGCCGGTTGCGCACCCAGGTGCCCTGGTGACCGGAGAAAGACGACCGTACGTGAATGGGGATGTTGTACCGGCGCGCGTACTCCACACAGCGCAGGTGCAGCACCTTGGAGCCGCTCGCGGCGAGCTCCAGCATGTCCTCGTACGGAATCTCGTTGATCTTGCGAGCCTTCTTCACCACGCGCGGATCGGACGTGAAAACGCCGTCCACGTCGGTGTAGATCTCGCACACCTCGGCGTCAAGGGCCGCGGCCAGCGCGACCGCGGTGGTGTCGGAACCGCCCCGGCCGAGGGTGGTGATGTCCTTGCTCTCCTGGGACACGCCCTGGAAGCCCGCGACGATCGCGACCGCGCCGAGTTCGAGGGCGTCACGGATGCGGCCCGGCGTGACGTCGATGATCCGTGCTTTGTTGTGAACCGCGTCGGTGATGACTCCCGCCTGGCTGCCGGTGAACGACAGCGCCTCGTGACCGAGGTTTTTGATCGCCATCGCCAGCAAGGCCATGGAGATCCGCTCTCCCGCGGTCAGCAGCATGTCGAACTCGCGCCCAGTAGGAATCGGGGATACCTGCTCGGCGAGATCGATCAGCTCGTCCGTCGTGTCGCCCATCGCGGAGACCACGACGACCACCTGGTGGCCGTTCTTCTTGGCTTCCACGATTCGCTTGGCGACCCGCTTGATGCCTTCGGCATCGGCAACGGAGGAGCCTCCGTACTTCTGCACGACAAGGCCCACGTGCGCTCCTCGCAGCTCTCAATAATGCGGTCGGCTCAGTCTAACGAGCGGCCGGAATATGCCCTCCCAATATCACATAGCGAGACGAATGCCTCGCAAGTGATCAGGGGAGGACGAGGGGCATCACACGGCGCAACGTCCACACACCCGCGAGATCCCCGCATCCCTCCCACCCGCTCAGCGACGAACCCTGCCCGCTTACCGCGGAAGCACACGGGAACGTAACCCAGCTCACAGGATCGGACGGCCTGCCGGACCGTCCGGCGGGCCGTCCGGCGGACCGCCAGGCGTGCCGTCCTGGCCGGCCGCTCCGCGGGCCGCGTCGCGGGGCGTCTCGTGGGCCCGCCCCGCGGCCGTCTCGAGCGTGCCTCAGCGCGGTCCCGAGTGCAGGCCGAGCGGTCCCGCGATCTCCGCCGCCATGACCCGGCCGGCCTCCTCCGCGAGCTCCTCGTCACCGCCCGCACTGCTGTCCGTGTCCAGGCCGTCCAGCTCGTCCAGCGGGCTGTCCAGCCGTACGTGCGCGACCAGCGACTGCAGCGCGCGCAGGGCCGCCGAGGCGGTCGTCCCCCAGTTGGAGAGGTACGAGAACTGCCACCACCACAGCGCCTCGCTGATCCGGCCCTCGCGGTAGTGCGCCATCCCGTGCCGCAGATCGGTGACGATCCCGGCCAGGTCGTCGGAGATCCGGCAGGCCACGGGCTGGCTGCGCGGCACGTACGGGTCGAAGACCTCCGAGTAGATGTCCACCGGCTCCAACAGCTGGGCGAAGCGCTCACGCAGCTCGTCGACGTCCGGCTCCGGGCCGACGTCCGGTTCGTACCGCTCGTCCGGGACGAAGTCCTCGTGCGCGCCGAGCCGGCCGCCCGCGAGAAGCAGCTGCGACAGCTCGAGCAGCAGGAACGGCACAGCGCTGTCCGGCTCGTCCCCCTTGGCGACTTCGGTGACCGCGACGATGAAGCTCTCGATCTGGTCGGAGATCTGGACCGCGAAGTCGTCCGGGTCCGGGTGGGCGTCGTGCAGCGTTGCGTCAGACATCGAGAAGTCTTCTCCCTTCGAAGGCACGACCCAGCGTGACCTCGTCGGCGTACTCCAGGTCTCCACCGACAGGGAGGCCGCTGGCCAGGCGGGTGACCTTCAAACCCATGGGCTTGATCATGCGCGCGAGGTACGTGGCGGTGGCTTCGCCCTCCAGATTCGGATCGGTGGCCAGGATGAGCTCGGTGACCGTACCGTCCGCGAGCCGCGCCAGCAGCTCCCTGATCCGCAAATCGTCCGGGCCCACGCCCTCGATGGGGCTGATCGCCCCGCCGAGCACGTGATAGCGGCCCCGGAACTCACGCGTCCGCTCGATCGCGACAACGTCCTTCGGCTCCTCGACCACGCAGATGACCGCGAGGTCGCGACGGGGGTCCTGGCAGACGCGGCACTGCTCGGCCTCGGCGACGTTCCCGCAGACCGCACAGAACCGCACCTTCTCCTTGACCTGCGTCAACGCTTGCGCGAGACGGCGGACATCGGTGGGCTCGGCCTGCAGGATGTGGAAGGCGATCCGCTGCGCGCTCTTGGGACCGACGCCGGGCAGCCTGCCCAACTCGTCGATGAGGTCCTGGACCACGCCCTCGTACACGCCTTCATCCAATCTCGCGCCGACACGCGGTGGCCGTACTTCACATGAATATTCGGTTGCGCCGTGCCCTCACGGCCAGGGGGCGTCACGCTCTTGCGGCCGGGCCGCCGCGACTCCTACGCGGTCGCCGCGACTCCTACGGTCGGTCCCGGGGAGCCCGGGAACCCGGGGGACCCGAGACCCTGGGGCACCCGAAGACTCCGGAGAACCCGAAGGCCCCGGAGAACCCGAAGGTCAGAACGGGAGTCCGGGCATACCGCCCAGCCCCTGGGCGAGCGGGCCGAGCTTCTGCTGCTGGAGCTCCTGCGCGGCGTGGTTGGCGTCACGGACGGCCGCGACGACCAGATCCGCGAGGGTCTCCGTGTCCTCAGGATCCACGGCCTTGGGATCGATGACCAGGCCCTGCAACTCACCGGAACCGGTAACGGTCGCCTTCACCAGGCCACCGCCCGCGGAACCCTCGACGTGGGTGCGGGCCAGCTCCTCCTGGGCCGCGGCGAGGTCCTGCTGCATCTTCTGAGCCTGCTGCAGCAGTTGCTGCATGTTCGGCTGGCCACCACCGGGGATCACGGCTTCGCTCCTGGCGCTCGACAGTCGTTCTCTTCGATAGCCCGAGCCTACGTGCTCCCAGAGCGCCTTGCTCTACGCCGTACGGAGGAGACGCGGCGACGTGAGACACGGGTGCGGAGCCCATGCCTCCTACTCGTTGACGATCTCCTCGATCACCGTGGCACCGAGCTCGCGGACGATCAGGTCGTGCCCGCTCAGCGCGGTCTCGTCCAGATCCGGATCGTCCTCGGCCGGCATGTCGTCCTCGATCGAGATCCGCGGCGGCTCGGGCTCCCGGTACACCGCCGCCTCGGGGGGCGGGCCCGCGTCCGCGGAGCCGGGCGGTGCGGAGGACGCGGAGGGCGCGGCCGGGGGTGGGGAGGCGGGAGCGGGCCGGGGCGCGGACTGGCGGGCCGGGGCGGACTGGCCACCGCCGCCGGGGCCGGGGCCGCTGCCGGAGCCCGGGCCGCTTCCGCCGCCGAAGCCGCCACCGCCGGTGGCGCCACCGCCACCGGAACCGGAACCCGCACCGCCGCCGCCGTAACTGCTGCCTCCGCCGTAGCCGCCAGGACCGCCCTGGCCACCGGCGCCACCGAAACCACCCGGACCACCGGCGCCACCGAAACCGCCCGGACCACCTGGGCCGCCGCCCTGCTGTCCGGCGCCGCCCGAGGGGTCGACGATCGACTCGATCCGCCACTGCACCCCTATGGCGTCCTGGAGCGCCTGCCGCAGGACGTCCTCGCTGCCGCCGCCCACAAAGCTGTCGCGCGCACCCGCGTTGGAGAAGCCGAGCTGGAGGGTGGTGCCGTCGAAGCCGGACACCGTCGCGTTCTGGCTCAGCAGGATCCAGGTGAAGCGGCGGCGGTTCTTGACCGCCTCAAGGATGTCCGGCCACATCTGCCGCACCTGCACGGCGCCCTGCGCCATGCTCGGCGCGCCCGGTGCGGGTGCGGAGGGCGCGGGGCCCGCGGCGGGGGCAGAAGGCGCGGTCGGGGCGCTCGGGGTGGTCGGCGCGGAGGGCGCCGCCGGTGACTGCGCGGAGGGGCCGCCGCCCTGCCCCGGCGCGGTGGCCGTGGGCCAGCCGCCGGGCTGCCGCGCGGGCGCCCCGGCGCCCTGTCCACCGCCACCACCAGAGGAACCGCCCGCACCGGACGCGCCGCCGGACGCACCGGACGCGCCACCGGCACCGGCACCGCCACCGGACGGTCCGCCCGCACCGGAAGCCCCGGAGCCGGGCGCGGATGGGGCGGGCCAGGCTCCGGGCCGCGATCCGCCGCCCTCGGCGGCCGGGGCCTGGGCCTGGGCCTGGGCACCCGACGGCCACGCTCCGGGCCGCTGCCCGCCACCGTCCTCCGGGGGCGCGGCCGCGGCCGGGGCACCGCCCTGCTGTCCACTGTCCACGGCGCCGCCCTGGCCACCGTCCGCGGCAGGCCGCGCCCCGGCAGGCCACCCACCAGGCGCCTCACCACTCCCCGAACTCCCCGAACTCTCCGGGGCCTGCCCCTGGCCGGGCCCGCCCCCGGTCATAGCCGCGCGCGCGGCGGCCGGACCGGACGGCCCCCCGGCGGGAGGAGCGACCGGAGCGTGAGCGTCGGGCCCCGGTACGTACCCCATGGCGGGCCCGGGCCCCCCGACGCCACCACCGCCGACGCCGGCACCGACACCACCACCGGCTCCACCGCCCAGGCCACCCGCGAGGGCCCCGCGCTCCAGCCGCTCCAGCCGCGACTGGACGGACCGCTCATCGTCGAAGGCGGCGGGCAGCAGCACCCGGGCGCAGATCAGCTCCAGCTGGAGCCGCGGCGAGGTGGCGCCGCGCATCTCCGTTAGACCCTCATTGACCAGGTCCGCCGCGCGGCTCAGCTCGGCGCCGCCGAAGACCGACGCCTGCGCCTGCATCCGCTCCACCACATCGGCCGGAGCGTCGATGAGCCCCTTCTCCGCCGCGTCCGGCACGGCGGCGAGGATCACCAGATCGCGCAGCCGCTCCAGCAGGTCGGCGACGAAGCGCCGGGGGTCGTTGCCCCCTTCGATCACGCGGTTGACGACCTCGAACGCCGCCGCCCCGTCGCTCGCCGCGAAGGCGTCCACGATCGAGTCCAGCAGCGAGCCGTCCGTATAACCGAGCAGCGAGGTCGCCATGGCGTACGTCACGCCGTCGTCGGCCGCGCCCGCGAGCAGCTGGTCCATCACCGACATCGAATCCCGCACGGACCCGGCCCCGGCCCGCACCACCAGCGGCAGCACCCCGTCCTCGATCGGAATCGCCTCGCGCCCGCAGACCTCTCCCAGATAGTCGCGGAGCGTCCCGGGCGGCACGAGCCGGAACGGATAGTGGTGGGTACGCGACCGGATCGTGCCGATGACCTTCTCCGGCTCGGTGGTCGCGAAGATGAACTTGAGGTGCTCCGGGGGCTCCTCGACCACCTTCAGCAGGGCGTTGAACCCCGCCGAGGTGACCATATGGGCCTCGTCGATGATGTAGATCTTGTAGCGGCTGGACGCGGGCCCGAAGAACGCCTTCTCCCTCAGCTCACGGGCGTCGTCCACACCACCGTGCGACGCGGCGTCGATCTCGATCACATCGATCGACCCCGGCCCGTTCCGCGCGAGGTCCTGGCACGACTGGCACTCGCCGCACGGCGCCGGGGTGGGGCCCTTCTCACAGTTCAGACAGCGGGCCAGGATGCGCGCGCTGGTCGTCTTGCCACACCCGCGGGGACCGCTGAAGAGATACGCGTGATTGACCCGGTTGTTGCGCAGCGCCTGCTGCAGCGGGCCGGTGACATGCTCCTGCCCGATGACCTCCGCGAAGGTCTCGGGGCGGTAGCGGCGGTACAGCGCGAGGGACGACACGCTTACGACGATATCGGGGACCACGGACAACGGGCCCACCCCCGCTTCCCCACAGCCCTTCACATCCCCACAGACGCAAGGGGCCCCTCACGCACCCGCCAGAGCCCACTTACCCTTGCTGCCTTCCGGCCCTGGGGGAGTTCGGTGAGATAGCGCCACGTGAGGGGCTGCGCCCCACCCTAGCGGATAGACCGGGGTGCGAACGACTCCGCGGGTGCCCCTCCCGGTCGTGGACCGTTTTCGGCCAGGATTCGGCCGAAGGCCGGTGGGGCACAGCCCCGGGGCGGCACCGGTGCGGCACGGCCCCGGGGCAGGGCGGCCCCGGGGCAGGGCGGCCCCGGGGCAGGGGCGCGGCACAGCCCCGGGACGGGGCGGCACCGGCAGGCGTCATCCGGTGGCTTCCGGCTCGCGATGGGTGGCGAGGTACGTCCCGGCGCTGATCACGGGGATCACGGCCAGCACCCACCAGACACGGTGGTAGTCCCCCAGGATCGTCGCGCTGGTCGGCGTCCCCAAGACGGCCACGAACACGCTGACGCCGAGCAGGGCGCCCAGCTGCCGGAAACTGTTGTTGATCGCGGTGCCGACGCCGAAGCGCTCCGGTGGCAGCGCCTTCGCCGCGGCGCTGTTGAGAGTGGAGAGGGCCAGGCCGACCCCGATGCCGTTGAGCACGAGGGTGGGAAGCCAGTGCGCGGCCCAGTGCGGTGAGGCGCCGGTGCGCAGGGCGAGAGCGGCGGCGCCCGCGGCGTAGAAGAGGGCGCCGGTGACGAAGACCGGGCGGTAGCCGAATCGTTCGGCCAGCCGGCCGGCCAGCGGGGCCACGAGCGCGGTGACGAGCGCGCTGGGGCTGACGGCCAGTGCGGACTTCAGCACGGAGTAGTGCCAGACGTTCTGGAGGAACAGCAGGCTGGAGAGCAGTACGGCGAAGAAGGCCACGGAGAAGACCAGTGTGGCGACGTTGGACGCCTGGAAGTTGCGAATCCGGAACAGGCTCAGGTCGAGTGCCGGCCGTGCGGCGCGCCGGGACCGGAGGATCAGCACCGGGATCAGGCCGACACCGGCCACAGCGGTCGCCAGGACACGCGGGTCGCCCCACCCCAGGCGCGGGCCGTAGATGACGGCGAAGCTGAGCAAGGCGGGCGCCGCGGCGCTGATGGCGACGCCGAGGGGGTCGGGGAAGCCTCCGTTCCGGGAGCCGCGGGTCTCGGTCAGCAGGCGCACGCCCCAGGCCGCGGTGAGCAGGCAGACGGGAACGTTGAGCAGGAAGACCCAGCGCCAGGTGGTGTATTCGATCAGGAGCGCGCCCAGGGTCGGGCCGATTGCGGTGGCGACGGCCGCCATGGCACCCCAGGTGCTGATGGCCGCGGCCCGGCGTTCCAGCGGGAAGGCCGGCAGGAGAAGCGCCAATGAGGCCGGAACGATGATGGCGCCGAAGACACCTTGGGCCGCCCGTGCGGCGATGAGAACGCCGAGCCCTGGGGCGAGACCGCACAGGGCACTGCTGAGCGCGAAGCCCACGAGACCGATCTGGAACAGGCGTTTGCGGCCGTAGGTGTCGGCCAGTTGCCCGGCCGGGATCAGGAACGCGGCGAAGACCAGGGTGTACGCGTTGAGGACCCATACGAGGCGGGTGATCTCGGCGTCGAAGCTGGTGCTGATCGTGTCGAAGGCGACATTCACGATCGTGGTGTCGAGGAAGACGATGAACACGCCGAGGCTGGTCAGCGCCAGGATGCGGCGGGCGTCCCGGTCCGGTACCGACGGGGCGGAGGCGACCGGGGGCGCCGCTCGCGGAGCGGACGGGATGGGCGGGGTGGACGGGCTGGACATCGGCGCGCGGCTCCTCATACGGCGGTCGGGGTCGTCCTCACACGGCTGTGCACGGCTGTTGACGGCTGTACGCAGCGCTCACGGCTGTCGGGTCCGGCGGCCGCGCACGCCGCGTCGGCAGGGGGCGCGATGGCCGTCCGACGGGGGTACGGGTCACCGCCACGAGCCGATGACCAGCGTGAACAACGCGATGAAGGCCACCCCCACGAAGATCAGGTACTGCGGGAAGAAACGCCGCCAACGCTGGGTGAGCACGCCGATCAGCGTGAGCACGACGCCGACGCCGACGATGCGCTGCCCCCGGGCGGCCGTGGAGCGCAGCACCCACTCGCCCGCGGGGACCCCGGCGCGCCCCGCCTCGGCCGCGTACACCTTGTAGGGGATGCCGCTGGCGGGCTGGTGCCGTACCGCGCGGGCGCCCTCCGAGCGGATCTCCTTCTGCGCCGTGGTGTGCATACGGGTGGTGGTGAGCGGCTGGGGCAGGTCGACGGAGGTCCCGGAGTACAGGGCGAGCGCGACCAGACCGCCGGCGACGCTGGCCACGGCGGCGCTCACGGTCAGCCGCAGCCCCGCCCTGGGCGCGGCGACACACAGCACGGCGAGGGCGAGCTCCGGCAGCAGCGGCCAGCTCAGCGCCTCGGTGAAGGACCAGGCGGCGACCAGGCCCAGGCCCGTCCAGGACATCGCCAGCCGGGCGATCCGACGCCGGACCCGGCTGTCACGGGGCCGGCACTCGGCAAGGAGTTCGAGGACCGCCGTGCGGGCGGTGTCGGCGTCGGGGTCCGTCAGCGGGCGCCCGATCCGCACCCGGACGGCGTGCGGACGCAACCGTCCGCGTTTGGGCAGCAGTTCCGCGGTGCCGGACAGGGCGACGGGCACCACCGGTACACCGTTGGAGACGGCCAGTTCGACCGCGCCCCGGCGGAACGTGCCCACGCGGCCCGCTCCTCGGGTGCCTTCGGGAAAGACGACGACCGCGTGTCCGGCGCGCAGCATGGGACCGGCGATGTCCTGGAGGTCGGAGTAACCGCCACCGTGGCGGCGTACGGGAAAGGCGGCGGCCAGCACCGAACACACCAGGCGGCGCACACGGTTCCGGAACCAGTAGTCGGCGGCTGCCGCCACGCGGGGAGCACGGGCGACGCCGAGGGCGGCCAGGAGCACTGCCGTGTCCGCGTGCGAGGAGTGGTTGGCCACCACCACACAACCGCTCTTCGGCAGCTTCCCCTTGACCGTGAGCCCACCGGTGAGGAAGAGGACGGTCCGCCAGAACCGCCGGCGCAGCCACGCCGCCACCAGAAGTCGGAACGCGGGCCGCGGAGGCCGCCCGGCGGCCCGCGCCGCGCCGGCGGCCTCGTCGGCGGCTCCGCCTGAGACCCCGCCCGAGACCCCGCCGGGGACCTCGCCGGGAACCTCGCCTGAGAGTCCGCCGTGGACCTCGCCCGAGACCTCGCCGGTAACGAGTCGTCCGGGCCGCGTATCGCCTCCCGTATCGCTCCGCACCGTGGATAACGATCCGGTCGGCGCGTCCTTCGTCATGGCAAGGCTCCCAACAGGAGAAGGGTCACGAGAAGCGAGTCGATGCGATCCAGGAGCCCCCCGAATCCGGGCAGCCAACGGCCGGCGTCCTTGACCCCGGCGCCTCGTTTGATCATGGATTCGAGCAGGTCGCCCAGTGCGCAGCCGCACAGCACGGCGAGCCACCGCAGCGGGGTCCAGGCGTCCATGGCCCACAGGGCCAGACCGGACAGTGCGGCGGAGCCCACAACTCCGCCCCAGGTCTTGGCCGGTGAGAGCGAGGACAGCGGACGGCTCAGGGGTCCGGAGCGGCCGAGTGCCCGCCCGCCGCACCAGCCGCCCACATCCGCGAAGGCCACGCTGACGCAGACCGCGATGGCGAGGTCCCCCAGGAACACCAGTCCGGTGAGGGCGAGTGGCAGCCAGATGAGGCCGAAGGTCGTCCTGACCGCGCGGTCGGCGCCATGGGCCACGTCCTGGCTCACCAGAGGCGGCAGCGCGGCGGCGCAGAGCAGGACGCCGGCCATGGGCAGTGTGAGCGCTCCGGGTCGCAGCCAGGCGATGAGGGGCAGAAGCACCCCGGCACACAGCAACAGGGCGCCGTCAGCGCGGCGCAGGCCCACCAAACGCACGTACTCGACGGAGCCCACCACGGCGAGCCCGGCCGCGAACAGGGCGGCCCCGGGCGCTCCGAAGCCCAGCGTCCCGCAGACGATCAGCGCGGTGACGCACCAGGTCCGCCAGCGACGGCGCAGTTCGACGTTGCGGACGAAGATCAGGGCGAGGCCGCTCACGGTGAGCGTCCCGGCGAGGAGCGGTACGGCCCGAGCCAGCTCCGGTGGAAGCGGACCCGCGAAGGGGGTCACAACCGACCGCTCAGAGGATCGTGGTCACGATCCCCGCCGTCACGACCGCTCTCGCCGAGGGCATTCTCGCCGTCACGACCGCTCTCGCCGTCACGACCGCTCTCGCCGTCACGACCGCTCTCGCCGTCACGACCGCTCTCGCCGTCACGACCGCTCTCGCCGCCATGACCGCTCTCGCCGCCACGATCGCCTTCGCCATCACGGCGGTTGCAGAGCGCCACGACCTGAAACAGCCGCACACCGGCGGTCAACGCGGATCCGACCACCATCACCACCGCGGCGGGCACATACCACCCGGACGCCGCGGCGACCGCTACGACGAGGCAGCGCTCGGTCTTCCCCATCGGACCGCCGTTGATTCTGCGTACCCCGGCCGCGGCCCCGGCGATGGAGATCCATGACGGTGCCGAACTGGCCAGCAGCGCACCGAGTACAAGCGAAGGCGATATGTGTGGCAGAAATCCCAGAATCACCAGGAGATCCGCCGCCCGATCACCGATTTCATTCAGCAGCGAACCCAGGCGGGTCTGCTTTCCAGTTTCCCTGGCAATGGAGCCGTCGAGGTTCGCGCAGGCCAACCGAGCCGTCAGAAATACCACAACGGGAACTACGGCCCAGGGAGCGGGCAGCAGAGCAAAAGATGCCGCGGCAGCGCCTGCGCAGAGCATTCCCGCAAAGGTGACCGCATTGGGAGAGACGCCGCTCCGGATCAACTTCCGCCGGAGCAGCGTTAATCGGCGGGCGAACCACGGTTTAAGCGCGTACAGCCCATTCATGGCCAGACAATAACAAGCAGATGAACAAATTGACACCACCAATCCCCAGAGCTAGTGGATGCACCAGAGATACGCTTACGGCGCTAGTGAATACACCAGGGCTCACGCTTTACAGACATCCTCAATCCCCGTTTCCGCATCGGATTCCCCGGCCCGCACCGACCCGCTCCCCCGACAAATCCCCGAATGAACGGCGGGGCAGCTTCGGTCCGACGATCCGCGCTTTTCCCCGAAATCGCCCCCTACGGGCCACACACCCATCTCCGCGCCCACTCCCACAGCCAGATCCAGAGACAACCACCCCGGACGTAAGCCCGAGGCCCCGCCCACCGACCGCCATCCGAAGAAACGCGTCTGGCTTATCTCGATTTCGCCGGAAATTGACTCTCTCCCGACCGGCAATGTGGCGTGCCCCACAAGGCCCCCGGTGGGCGCCATCGGCCGTGTCAGCGCACCTCCCCAAGTGGGGTAGAGTGTCCCACGGAGGATTCGCCTAGAGGCCTAGGGCGCACGCTTGGAAAGCGTGTTGGGGGCAACCCCTCACGAGTTCGAATCTCGTATCCTCCGCCTCCGCCCGCGAGGGCAGATGAGGGCCCCGACCGGTTCGCCGGTCGGGGCCCTCATCGTTTTCCGCCCATCCGCCCGCGCCGCACCGCGGGGTCTGCGAGCGCCGGAAACCATTTGGCGGTACACCAGGTGACCAAGTGATCACTCCTGGTTACAAATGAAACGTCATTTCGCCATCTCGTCATCCCGGTCGGTCGGCATGGCCGCTGGGTGCCGGTGATGCGCCGCTTCACTCCAGTGCTGAGGAAGGCGTAACGATGAAGATCATTTTGCGGACCGGCGCCGTGGCCGCCGCGGTCGGTGCGGGACTCTCCCTCGCGGTCCTGCCGGCCGGACCGGCCAGCGCCGCCGACGACATCCAAGTGGAGTGCAACGACATCCCCGGCCTGGTGGACGCGATCAACCAGGCCAACGCCAACGGTGGTCGCATCACCCTCGCGCCCCGCTGCACCTACACACTGACCGCACCCGACAACCCGGATGACGGGCTCCCGGAGATCACCGGGGACGTGACCATCTCCGGCAACGGCTCCACCATCCGACGCGATCCGGAGGCCGCGGAAAACTTCCGCATCTTCCACGTGGTGTCCGGTGGCACGCTCACCCTGAAGTCACTCACGGTCAGGGGCGGCGTCTCCAGCAACTTCGGCGGCGGCGCCCTGAACGAGCAGGGCACGCTGAACCTGAACGACACGGTCTTCAAGGACAATTCCGCAAACACTGGTGGTGGCGTCTCCAACAACGGTGGACAGCTCCACCTCGACCGCACCACTGTCGAGCGCAACAGCGCAGCCATGTTCGGCGGCGGAGTCCTCAATACCGCCAACGGCACCATGACGATGAAGGGCGGGTCCCTGCTCAAGAACCGGGCGGCCACCAGCAATGGTGGCGGTTTGGAGAACCAAGTGGGCACCGCGTCCCTGGAGTCCGTATCGGTCCGGGGGAACACGGGCATTGAGGGTGGCGGCATCCGCAACGTGAACGGCTCCACCCTGAACCTGAAGTCGACCACCCTCAGGGACAACATCGCCGTGCGAGGCGCGGGCCTCTCGAACCTCTCCACCTCCTTCGGCACCGCCACCGCCACATTGGTCGACAGCCGGGTCACCCGCAACACGGCGATCACCGCCGGCGGCGGCATCGACAACCAGGCGGGTCAGGTGACGCTCACCAACACCAAGGTCGTCGACAACGAGCCGGACAACTGCGCCCCCGAAGGCAGCGTCCCCGGCTGCACCAACCCCACCGCCGCCATTGACCCGCCCCCCACCCAAGGGCTCCAGTCCGACGACGACATCAAAGACCCGGAGTGAGCTGCCTGGGCCGAGGCGTGGTCACGAGCCCCTGACCACGACGCCGAAGAAGGGGGGACCCACTCGCTGGGTCTCCCCTGCTGTGCGCCATCTCTGTATTCCGAGTATTCCGAGTATTCCGAAAAACGCTTGGCCGGCCGCCCTTCGGGGGCGGTACGTTGGCCGCCATGACCAGCTGTCGAAAGGGTTATGCCGCGTAGGCGCCCATCAGCCCTGCGGGGCGATATTCCGGTCCGTCTCCTGAGGCGTCGGCGGTATCCGCCGATCGACCGTCTCTCGGGGGCGTGCGCCGCCGATCTGCGTCGGCTCGAGCGCACCCGCTTCTGGTCCGAGGCGATCGAGGAAGCCTTCTGGCACTGGAGAGCCCTGGCCCACGGTCCTCTCAGAGGTGTGACCGACGCGTTCTGGGGGCCTCGGTGCGAGATGTACGAGTGTGGCTGCGATCCCGGACACTTTCGCGACGTGCTCGAGACCGCGCTCCACGCCCTGCCCAAGAAGAGCGCGCGCGAGCTGCGGGTTCTCGTCCTGGCTCTCGACGCCAAGATCACGGCGAGGGCCAGGATCGTTCGCGTGGACGCTCCGGACAGTCGGTGGTGGCGGGGGATGTCCGAGGTGAGGTAGGTGCCGGTGCACCGGCTCAGGCGGTGCGGCAACTCAGGCGGTGCGGCAGCTCAGGCGGTGCGGCGGCTCAGGCGGTGCGGCGGTCGCGGTTCAGGTAGAGGGCCGTGGCGGTGGCGATGGCGGTGAGGCCGGTGATCGCGCTGATGATGATCTGCTGGATTCCGCCGAAGGCGAAGCTGGAGGCGACGTTGACGACGGCGGCGACGGCCAGGACCAGCCAGAGCAGGGCCTTCATGAGGGGGTCCTTTCGAAGGGGCCCTTGGTGGGCCGGTGGGTCGGGGGTTCGTTTGTCTGGGTCGGGGGTTCGTTTGCTGAGGTCTACGATTCCGGGTTCGCTTCGCCCGCTCGATGGGCCGCTCCCCCGGATCCGGGGTGTAGCGGGCTACACCCCCACCGATTCACCTACCGGCCGACGCACTCCGCTCCCGCGGGCCCGGCCCGTCGCTTAGCCTGACGGCCATGCGGGAGACGGTGCGGCGGGCGGGGTGGGCCTCGGTCGAGTTGCTGCGAGCGGCCGGGCTGGCCCTGGCCTCGTACTTGTCCATCGGGGTGGTGATCTTCGCCGCCGTGGCGATGGCCACCGTCGTGGGGGCGGGGGTGCTGCCCGAGTCGGTGCTGTTGCTGCGCAGGACGGCCGGGTACAAGCGGCGGCTGGTGGGTGCCTGGACGGGGGAGCCGGTGCCCGAGGCGTACCGGCCGCTTAACGGGGAGGCGTTCGCGCGGGCGCGGGCGGCGGTCGGGGATCCGGCCACGTACCGCGATCTGCGCTGGCTCGTGGCCCACGCGGGTTACGGCTGGCTGCTGGCCTGCTGTGCGATGCCGGTCTGGGTGATCGGGCTGCTTGTCGACGGGGTGTGGTGCGGGATGCTGAGGCAACGGGCCGTGGTGCTGCCGCTGATCGAGCGGCTCGTCGACCTCGACGCGGCGTGGTCGCGGGCGCTGCTGCTGCCGTCGCCGGAGGCGCTGCGCAGCGCCCGGCTCGCCGAGCGGGTGGAGGAGCTGTCCGAGACCCGGGCGGGCGCCGTGGCCGCGCACGGGGCGGAACTGCGGCGCATCGAGCGGGACCTGCACGACGGTGCGCAGGCGCGCCTGGTGGCGCTCTCGATGCGGGTGGGGCTGGCCCGGCGCGCGTACGACAAGGACCCCGACGCGGCGCACAAGCTGCTGGAGGACGCGCAGGACCAGGCGGAGGAGGCCCTCACCGAGCTGCGCCATGTCGTGCGCGGCATCCATCCGCCGATCCTCACCGACCGCGGACTCGTGGGCGCCGTACGGGCGCTCGCGGCGGGCAGCGGGCTCGAGGTGTCCGTACGGGACGACGGGGTGGAGGACGGGCCCAGGGCCCCGGCGGCGGTCGAGGCGGCCGCGTACTTCGTGATCGCGGAGTCGCTGACCAACGCGGCCAAGCACAGCGGGGCGCGACAGGCGTCGGTCGGCCTCGTCCGGATGCCCGATAGGTTGAGGGTCGCGGTACGGGACGAGGGGCGCGGCGGGGCCGATCCCTCGGGCGGCAGCGGGCTGCTCGGCATGCGGCGCCGGGTCGCGGCGCTCGACGGGACCGTGGAGATGACCAGCCCCGTCGGGGGGCCGACGCTGATCGAAGTGGAGCTGCCGTGCGTGTGGTGATCGCCGAGGACAACGCTCTGCTGAGGGAGGGCATGGTCCTCCTGCTGAACTCCGCCGGACACGAGGTGGTGGCCGTCGCCTCCAGCGGCCCCGAGGTGCTGCCCGCCCTCCTCGAACACCGTCCGGACGCGGCCGTGCTCGACGTCCGCATGCCGCCGGGCTTCCGCGACGAGGGGCTGCGCGCGGCGCTCGCGGCGCGGCGGGAGATGCCCGGCCTGCCGGTGCTGGTGCTCTCGCAGTACGTGGAGGAGACCTACGCGGCCGAGCTGCTGGCCGACGGCGCGAGCGGGCTCGGCTATCTGCTGAAGGACCGGGTGGCGCGGGTCGAGGAGTTCCTGGACGCGCTGGAGCGGGTGGTCGCGGGCGGTACCGCGCTGGACCCGGAGGTGGTCAAGGAGCTGATGACGCGGCGCCGGGACGATCCGGTGGACTCCTTGACGCCGCGCGAGCGCGAGGTGCTGCACCTGATGGCGGAGGGCCGGGACAACGCGACGATCGCCCGGACGCTGGTGGTCTCGGAGCGCGCGGTCAGCAAGCACATCGGCAATGTCTTCGCCAAGCTGGGCCTGCCGCCGAGCGACAGTGGGCACCGGCGGGTGCTGGCGGTCCTGGCGTATCTCAACAAGGGGGCGACGGGGCAGGGGGAGTCGGCGGACAGGCGGTAGTGCGGGGCGCGGGTCCGGTGCGAGGCTCGGGTCCGGTGCGGGGCCCGGGTCCGGCGGCGTTCGCGGCCGCGTGAGCCGTGGCTTTCCCCGCCCCGCCCCTTCCCGAAAGAGGGGGCTCCGCCCCCTCACCCCCGCCGGAGCTCCGCCCCGGACCCCGCTCCTCAATCGCCGGAGGGGCTGGGAACGGCCCCTCAATCGCCGGAGGGGCTGGGAATGTACCGTCCCCGCAGCGTTCCCCACACCGGGGGCAGCGAGCCCGCCGCCGCCGTCGCCGCGACCACTGAGACGATCGCCGCGGCCTGTATCGGCGGCAGGTACGGCAGCGTGCCCGCCGTGGCCGCGCTGAAGGCCAGGAGTGGTACGGATGCCACGGCCGCCCCCACCACCAGGCCGGTCACCACCGTGGCCGCCGCCTCCAGCCGCAGCATCCGGCGCAGTTGGCGGCGGCCGGCGCCCGCTAGCCGCAGCAGGCGCAGTTCGGGGCGGCGTCCGGTGGCGATGAGGGCGAGGGTGCTCAGGACGGCGATCACCGTGAAGGCCCCGATGGCCGCGACCACCGCCACCGACACCACCTCGGCCAGCGCCTGGTCCGCCGCCTCGCCCTTTACGGGTGCCGGGTCCCGCTCCACCCGGGCCCCGGGCACCGCCCGCGCCAGCGCCTTCGTGAGCGCCTTACGGTCGGCATCGGGCGCGGTCGCGACCAGGACCCGCCCCGCGCCGGGCATCGATGTGTGGCGCAGCAGCTCATCGCGGGAGAGGAGGAAGTCCCCGAGCGCGATGGAGCGTTCGTACGTCGCCACGACCCGCAGCCGCGCCTGCTGGCCGTCCCCGAACCGCAGGGTCACCGTGGAGCCGGGCCGGGCGCCGAGGGAGTCCGCCCGGTCCGCGCCGACGGCGACCGTGCCGGGGCGCAGCCGGGTGAGGTCCCCGTTCCGCACGCCCGCGTCGAGGGTGCGCGTCAGCCGCTCCGGGGTGACGCCGAAGACGGGCAGCCGCTCGAGTTCGGGCGAGCCGAGCTGGCTCCGCGCCAGCAGCACCGTGCCGGGGACGGCCTCCGTCGCCGCCCGCACCCCGGGGAGCTCTCGGATCCGCTCCACCGCACCGGCCGTAAGGCCGCCGTCCGCGCGTACCGCCAAGTCGGCGCGCAGCACCTGACGGGCCTGGGCGTCCCCCGCGTGGGTCATGGTCGCGCCCCCGGAGAGCTGAACCGCGGCGAACGCGGTGACCAGCACGATCGGGGTGATCGCCGCGCCCAGCCGGTGGGCGGACGCGGCGCAGTTGGCGGCGGCGAGGCGGCCGCCGGGGCCGAACAGCCGCAGCGGGGCGCCGAGCAGCCGCATCGCCCCCTCGGCGATCCACGGCCCGAGCACCGCGCATGCGATCACCATCGTCACCGCCGCCGCACCGGCCGCGGCCGCCGCGGTCGCGCCCTGCTGGAGGGCGGCCGTTCCGGCCGAACTCGCGCCCATGCCCAGCAGCACCAGCCCGGTGATGCCCCGTGCCCTGCCGGGTGCCCGCTCGCGCAGCGCCTCCGCCGGGCGCGCCGTGGCGGTCCTGGAGCAGCCGATGAGCGCCGCGATCCCGGCCACCAGGACGGTGACGGCGGCGGTGACCAGGGGCGCGGGCCACAGCAACGGGGGCAGCGCCAGCTCGAGTCCGGTGGGCAGCGCGCCCCGCGCGTCGAGCAGCGCGCGCAGCCCCAGGTACGCGGGGGCCGCACCGGCCGCGCCCACCAGCGCCGCCCAGGCCGCGACCCGCCCGACCTCCCGGCCCACCGCACCGCGCAACTGCGCGGGTGTGGCGCCGACCGCCCGCAACAGGCCCAGTTCATGGGAGCGTTGCCGCAGCGCCTGGACGATGGTCGACGACACGACGAGCAGCGCCACGAGGACGACGGCTCCGGCCACGGAACCGAGCGCCGCCAGCAGCTCGCCGCGGGCGGGCGCGGCGGCCAGGAACTCGGCCTCGCCGCGCTCGCCTCCGGTCAGGACGCGCACGGCGGCCGGGTCGCCGTCCGCGCGGTGCCCGACGTCGGTGACACCGGCCGTGTCCAGGGCCTTCCGCACCCGCCCGGCCAGCTCCGCCTGGTCCGTGCCGGGCCCGGCGACGACCCCGATGGCGTCCAGGGCTTCCGGGTGGCCGGACAGGCGCCGGGCCTCGGCGCCGGTGAACCACACGGCCGTACGGGGGCCGTCGGCGACGCCCACGACGGTGTACGACGCGTCCCGGCCGTCCACGCGCAGCGTCAGCCGCCCGCCGAGGCGGCCCGCTCCGCCGCCCACCACCACCTCGTCCGCCCGCTGCGGGGCGCGGCCCGTCCGTAGTGCGTACGGCGCCAGGCGGGCGGTCTCCCAGGGGCGGCCGGTGGCGGTCCGGTCCGCGAGGCCCACCGGGAGTTCCACGTCGGCGACGGCCGTCCGCACCCCGGGCACCCCTCGCACCACGCTCAGCGCCGTCCGGGGGATCCGGACCCGCTCGGTGAGCCCGGCGCTCGCGGTCTCGCGCTCGCCCAGGGACGACGCGCTGAAGCGGGTGGTCTGGTCGCCGGCCACGACGAGATCGGCCCCGGCGTACCGCTCCACCCGTGGCTGCGCGCTCCAGGCCGAGAGGAGGGTCAGCCCGAAGGCGCCGAGCAGCAGGGAGGTGAGGGCGAGCGCGGCGAAGACCGCGGTCCACGCCTTACGGTGGGCACGGGTGGCGCGCGCGGCCAGTAGGGCGGCCACCTTCATGCCGTCCGCCCTCCCAGGTCCTTGAGGACGCGGCGGATGTCGGCCGCCTCCGGCCGCTCCTGCCGCCAGACCAGCTTCCCCCGCATCAGGAACAGCGCCTCGTCGGCCCAGGCGGCGGCGAACGGGTCGTGGGTGACCATGACGACCGTATGGCCGTCACGGTCGACTGCCTGCCGCAGGAGCGTCAGCACCTCCTCCGCGGCGGCGGGGTCGAGCGCCCCGGTCGGCTCGTCGGCGAAGACGATGTCGGGCGAGGTCACCAGCGCGCGGGCGACCGCCACCCGCTGGCTCTGCCCACCGGACAGTTCGTACGGCATGGCGCCGCCCCGGTCCCCCAGCCCGACCGCGGCGAGGGCCCGCAGGTCCCGGCCGTCGACGGCGTGGCCGCCGAGCATCAGCGGCAGGGAGACGTTCTCCGCGACGCTCAGCGACGGCACCAGGTGGTGCGACTGGAAGACGAAGCCGATCCGCTCCCGCCGCAGCCGGGTCAGCGCCGCCTCGTTCAGCGAGGACAGCTCCGTACCGCCGATGCGCACCGTGCCCGCCGTCGGCCGGTCCAGCCCGGCGGCACACTGCAGCAAGGTCGACTTCCCGCACCCCGAGGGGCCCATCACCGCGAGGAACCGTCCGCGCTCCACCGTCAGATGGATGGGGTACAGCGCCACGGCCCCCGGCTGGTACTCCCGGGTGACCCCGTCCAGGGTCAGCGCATGGTGCCAGGTCCCCGTCCGCTCCGCGGTGGCCGTCGTACGGCCGCGCCACTGCCGGTTCATCTCTTCGCCCCTCCGTCGCGCCGGGCGGATCAAACGGGTCCGCCGGTCACGAAGAACGCTAGAAACGGGCGCGGGCGGGCGGGAGAGAGCGCGGTCCCGGACCGGGAGGGGTACGGGACTCCGGCCCGGGGGTGGAGCTGGCTCCACCCCCTCTCGATCTCCGCAGGTCCTCCCGGGTCCATCCATCGGGTTGTCCCCCGGTCCGTCCCCCAGGTCTTCCCCGGCCTTCCCGGTTCGCGGGCGACTCCCCGGGCGCGCCGCCGTGGTGAACCCCGCCGGGGACAAGATCCTGGACCCCCGCAGGACCGGCATATGAGACAGAAGCCCACAGAGAGGCAGCACGCACCCATGGACGTCAGCGCCCGTATCGAGGCCGTCTACGCGCAGATCGTGCACCGCAACCCCGGGGAGTCCGAGTTCCACCAGGCGGCGCGCGAGGTGCTGCCGACCCTCGCCCCCGTGCTCGGCGCGCATCCGGAGTATCTGGAGGCCCGGATCGTGGAGCGGCTGTGCGAGCCGGAGCGGCAGCTCGTCTTCCGGGTGCCATGGGTCGACGACGACGGCGAGGTCCAGGTCAACCGGGGCTTCCGGGTGGAGTTCAACAGCGCGCTGGGCCCCTACAAGGGCGGCTTGCGCTTCCACCCCAGCGTCGATCTGGGCATCGTGAAGTTCCTCGGCTTCGAGCAGATCTTCAAGAACGCGCTGACCGGCCTCGCCATCGGCGGCGGCAAGGGCGGTGCGGACTTCGACCCCAAGGGGCGCTCGGACGGCGAGGTCATGCGGTTCTGCCAGTCCTTCATGACCGAACTCCACCGCCATCTGGGCGAGCACACCGATGTGCCGGCCGGGGACATCGGGGTGGGCGCCCGCGAGATCGGCTATCTCTTCGGCCAGTACAAGCGGCTGACCAATCGCTTCGAGGCCGGTGTGCTGACCGGCAAGCCGGTCGCCTGGGGCGGCTCACCCGCGCGTACCGAGGCCACGGGGTACGGCACCGTCCACTTCGTCCAGGAGATGCTGCGCACCCGCGAGAGGGATTTCGACGGCCTTACGGTCGTCGTCTCCGGGTCCGGCAATGTGGCCCTCTACGCCGTCGAGAAGGTCCACGCCCTCGGCGGCCGGGTGGTGGCCTGCTCCGACTCCTCCGGCCATGTGGTCGACCCGGAGGGTATCGACCTCGCCCTGCTCAAGGAGATCAAGGAGATCCGGCGGCAGCGGATCTCCGCCTATGCCGACGCCAAGCCGGGCGCCATCTTCTCCGGCCGCGGCTCGGTCTTCGAGCTGCCCTGCGAGGTCGCCCTGCCCTGCGCGACCCAGAACGAGCTGACCGAGCAGAGCGCGATCGCCCTGGTCAAGAACGGTGTGCTGGCCGTGGCCGAGGGCGCCAACATGCCCTGCACCCCGGCCGCGATCGAGATCTTCCGGGAGGCCGATGTGCTCTTCGGCCCCGGTAAGGCCGCCAACGCGGGCGGGGTGGCCACCTCCGCGCTGGAGATGCAGCAGAACGCCTCCCGTGAGCGCTGGACCTTCGCCCAGACCGAGGCCCGCCTCGCCGCCGTCATGACCGAGGTCCACACCCTGTGCCGGGCCACCGCCGACCGCTACGGCTGCTCCCCCGACGACTATGCCCTGGGCGCGAACGCCGCCGGATTCGTACGGGTGGCGGAGGCGATGGCCGCCCAGGGCGTCGTCTGAGCCGATCGGCCGAGCCGATCCGCCGAGCCGATCCGCCGGAGGCGCTGAGCGGGTCATACGGACCACGGGCCACGCCCACGGCACATCCGCTCACGCCCACCGCACATCCGCTCACGCCGACGGCACATCCACCGCCCTGCGCACCGCGCCCAGCACCGGCTTGCGGAGCAGCAGCAGCGCCGCGTCGTCGTGGAGCCGGCCGCCCACATGGGACAGCAGTTCGTCGTGGAGCGAGGCGAGGGTGCGGGACGGCTCGTCGCAGATGTGCCGCGGCACCCGTTCCAGCAGCGGGAAGTACTCCCGGCCGCGGTCCCGCGCCTCGATGACCCCGTCGGTGTAGAGCAGCAGCTGGTCGCCCTCGGCGAACGGCACCACCTGGAGGCTCGGCAGTTCGCCGCCCAGGGAGGCCAGGCCGAGCGGCGGGGCCGGGCGGGTGGGCTCCACGGCGATGATCCCGGTCTCGCCGACCAGCAGCGGCGGGGCGTGTCCGCAGTTGACGAGCTCCATACGGCCCTCACTGGGGTATCCGGCGACCACGGCGGTCACGAAGTCGTCGGGCGCCAGGTTGCGGGACAGACTGCGCTCGATCCTGGCGACGACGTCGAGCAGGTCCGGCTCGTCGTAGGCGGCCTCGCGGAAGACGCCGAGCACCAGGGCGGCGGTGCTCACCGCGGGCAGTCCCTTGCCGCGTACGTCGCCGACGATCAGCCGGACCCCGTGCGGGGTCGGCAGCAGGGCATAGAGATCGCCCCCCACCCGTGCCTCCGCGGCGGCGGCGCTGTAGCGGACCGCCACCTGGAACTGGCCGACCCGGGCGGGCACCGGTGTGAGCAGGGCGTTCTGGGCGGCCTCGGCGACCGAGCGGACGGCGGCCAGGACCTGCTCACGGCGTCTGCGCAGGGCGCTGGCCCCACAGCTGGCCAGGGCCACGGCGGCGGGTGTGGCCAGCATGATCGCCTGGGTGCGCACCGGTTCGTCGCCCTGGGTGCCCAGCAGCGCGCCCACCGCCACGGCGAGCACCCCGATCCGGATCACTCCGTACGGTCCGGAGTGGGCGGCGGCGAGCGCCGGGCCGACGGCGAGCAGTGGCAGCCAGGCCAGCCCCTGCGCGGTGACGAGGGCGAGCAGGGCCACCCCACAGATGATGATGACGGGGACCGCGGGGGCTATGCGCCCAGCGCCGTCCGGCTGGTCCGGGTCGTACGGGCGGAGTCGGGCCGGGAACATGACCTGCTTCGCTGCTCTCTCTCCACGGGGGCAAGTGATACGGGGGCATCCGAGAGGGTGTCCGTTTCATCCAGAGAAACAGCGATTCGATAGATTCGGCAAGGCCCGCGTTTTCAGATAGTGAGCGAGAGGCTCCTGCTCACCCGGCTCGCCGTCGGCACCAGGCGGCGACGGAACAGATCACGGTGCGGATCCAGCTCCGTCAGCCGGGCCAGCCGGTCCGCCCGCAGCGAGATCCCGAGCGAGCCGAGCCGGTCCCCGTAGTAGATCGGCACCGCGAAGCAGACCGTGCCCAGGGCGTACTCCTCCAGGTCCGCGACCAGGGGACTCCCCGTCGGGGAGTCGAGGCGGCGCAGCAGGTCGTCGGAGCGGGTGACGGTGCGCGGGGTGAGATCGACGAGCGGATGGCGGGAGAGATAGTCGTGGCGGGCCTCGTCGTCCAACTCGCGCAGCACGCACTTGCCCAGCGCGGTGGCGTGCCCGGCGTCCTCGTACCCCACCCACAGATCGACCCGGGGCGCCTGCGGGCCATCGACGATCTCCGCCACCCGGATCTCGCCCTCGTCGTAGAAGGTGAGATACGCGGCGGCCGAGAGCTCATCGCGCAGCGCGGCCAGGGTGGGCCGCACCCGGGCGAGCATCGCCTGCTCCCGGCTGCCGGACTCGAGGGCGCGCAGCTTGTCGCCGATCACGAAGCCGCCGTCGTCCAGCCGGGACATATAGCCCTCGTGGACCATCGTCCGCAGCAGGTGATACGTGGTCGCGAGCGGCAGCCCCGTCTCCCGGGCGAGCCGCTTGGCCGGCGCACCGCCCTCGTGCGCGCCCACCGCCTCCATCAACCGGAAAGCCCGCTGAACGGATGAGATCAGCGTAGGCGCTGTTCGGGCACCCATATATCCAGCTTGCTCCTGATGTGACCGGATGAGCAAGATCTGATCTCACGTTCATGGATCGGTTTGGATCTGTTCGGTGCGGTTCGGTGCGGTTCGGTTCGGTGCGCCGCGGTCAACCGGGGGAGATCCGGCCGCGCCAGGCGCCTTCCGCCTCACCGCGCCGCTCGATGAAGTCCTTGAACCTCCGCAGGTCCCCCTTCACCCGCCGGTCGAGCGTCCCGGTCAGGTCCGCGGCCTTCTCCGCGATCCCGCTCGGCTGGAAGACCAGGGCCAGATTGACCCGGGTGTGGCGCTCGTCCAGGGGCTCGAAGGTGACCAGGCCCTGCTGCTGGACATCACCGGAGGTGGTGCGCCAGGCGATGCGCTCGTCGGGAAGCTGATCCACGATCTCGGTGTCGAACTCCCGGTGCACACCGGCAATGGAGGTCGCCCAGTGGTTATGGCGATCGTCCACCTGGGTGACCTGGTCCACGCCTTCCATGAACCTCGGGAACTCGGTGAACTGGGTCCACTGGTTGTACGCGGTGTGGAGCGGAACCCCAACCTCGACGGACTCCCGCACGGTGCTCATCGGTGACTCCTTTCGACGTTCTCGCGTCGCGCACCACGGCGGGTTTCCGGGACCGCCGGGCCGAAACATGGGCAGCCGGGGACCGAAGCCGATCAGCGCAACGGGTGCAGCGGGGCCAGTTCGGCCGGGGAGGTGCCGGTCGCGATGGCGTCCGCCAGCAGCCGTCCGCTGAGCGGGCCGAGCGCCACGCCCCACATTCCGTGCCCGCAGTTGACGTAGACGCGCGGCGAGCCGGTCGGGCCGATCAGCGGCAGTCCGTCCGGGGTGCAGGGGCGGGCGCCGACCCAGGTGTCCGTACGGGCCTCCCAGTCGATGCCCCGCAGCAGCGGACGGGCCGCCGCGATGATCGCCTGTATGCGGCGCGGGTCCACCGGCCGGTCCGCGGGGGCCAGTTCCATCATTCCGGCGATCCGCACCCGGCCCCCGCCCAGCGGGGTGCAGACGACCTTCTGGGCGGCCAGATAGGTGGGACGGGTGGGGGCGCCCTCGGCCGGAACGCTGAAGCTGTAGCCGCGTCCCGGCCTGGACCGGCACCCGGACCCCGAACGGGCGGACCAGCGGGTCCAGCCAGGCGCCGGTGGCCACGACGGCGACGTCCGCGCGGAGTTGGCCCCCGGAGGTGGTGACGGCCACGCCCGCCCGCCCGAGATCCCGGCTCGGACGCGTCGTCCTCGATGGTGACCGGGCCACCGGCCAGCCCGGCGGCCCTGGTGGCCAGCGAGAGCAGACCGTCCGAGGCGTCGCCGTACGAGGAGTCGTCGTACGAGGAGTCGTCGTACATGGCTCCTCCGCTCATCAGCGCAGCTGGTCGCCGGGGCACTACCCGGCCCCGTTCACTCTGATGCTCGAAGGCACGGATTATCCAGAGGTGTGCGCTACTCGATCCCCGCCGGGCGCCGCCGCCAGTGCCCGGTGGCCCGCTCGAAGGCGTGGCCGACCTGGAGGACCGCGAAGTCCGCCCGGTGCGGCCCGACGATCTGCACCCCGACGGGGAGCTCGCCCGGCGTGAACCCGGCCGGTACGGACAGCGCCGGACTGCCGGTCGAGCTGATCAGATACGCCGAGCGCATCCAGTCCAGATAGTCGTCCATGGCCACCCCGGCGATCTCGGTCGGGTACTCGATGCCGACGTCGAACGGCGCCACCTGGCTCACCGGCAGCAGCAGCACGTCATAGCGGCCGAAGAACTCCCGGACGCGGTGGTAGAGCAGGGTGTGCAGCACCTCCGCGCGGCCGATGTCCGGGCCGGTGAGCTTGCGCCCCTGCTCGGCGTTCTCCCGGATCGCCCGCTTCAGCCCGTCGGGGTGGCGGTCCATGAGCGGGCCGAAGGCGACCTCGAAGACCGAGGCGCGCAGCGTACGGAAGACCTCCTCGGCCTCGGTCAGGTCCGGGCAGGTCCGCTCCACGACACAGCCGAGGCCGGTGAAGACCTCCGCCGCCGACTCGACCACCGCGGCCACCTCGGGCTCGACCGGAACCAGCCCCCCGAGATCCGGCGACCAGGCCACCCGCAGCCCCGTCAGATCGCGGTCCAGGAGGCGGGCGAAGCGGGCGCCGGGCTCCTCCAGGGCGATCGGCGACCGCGCGTCGGGCCCGGCGATGGCGGACAGCAGCAGGGCGGTGTCGGCCACGGTACGGGCCATCGGCCCCTTGACGCCGAGGGTGCCCCAGGCGGTCAGGGAGGGCCAGTTGGGGACGCGCCCGGGCGATGGGCGCAGCCCGACGACATTGCAGAACGAGGCCGGGTTGCGCAGCGAGCCGCCGGTGTCGCTGCCGTCCGCGATCGGGATCATGCCGGAGGCCAGCGCGGCCGCCGCGCCCCCGCTGCTGCCGCCCGCGCTGCGGCCCAGGTCGTGCGGGTTGTGAGTGGCGCCGAATATGGGGTTGAAGGTGTGCGAACCGGCCCCGAACTCGGGCACGTTGGTCTTGCCGAGGGTGATCGCCCCGGCGGCCCGTATCCGTTCGATCAGCAGATCGTCCTCGTCGGGCACGCCGTCGGCGAGCGGCGAGCCATGGCTGGTGCGGATGCCCGCGGTGTTGTGGAGGTCCTTGTGGGCGATGGGCAGCCCGTGCAGCGGCCCGAGCTCCTCCCCCGCCGCGATCCGCTCATCGGCCCGCCGGGCGGCCTCGCGGGCGCGGTCCGCGACGAGGGTGACGATCGCGTTGACGGCCGGGTTGACCCGTTCGATACGGGCCAGATGGGCATCGAGCAGCTCGCGCGCGGACAGCTCCCGGGAGCGCAGCAGCGCGCTGAGGTCCAGTGCGGTCCTGAAGCAGAGATCGTCATCCGTCGTCGTCACGGTCGCTCGCCTTCCTCGATGGTCATCGCTGCGCGGGTCCGGGTCTTCGGACCAGGGTTCTTACGGGCCCCACGGTCCTCATGGGCCCCAGGGGCGGACTCCATGGTTGGGGAAGCGGCCGGGCGGCGGAAGAGCGCCGTCACGGCGACCGCCACCAGCAGATTGACCGCCAGCGCGACCAGGCCCGCGTTCACATGGCGGGTCTCCACCTCGGCCAGGGTCAGCCAGGTCACCACCGCCTCACCGGTCACCAGGCCCGCCAGCGCCCCCGGGGCGGTCAGCAGCCGCCGGCGGCCGATCGCCGCCAGCAGCCCCGGCACGATCTGGATGAAGCCGCTCACCGTGAGCAGCTGAAGGTCGGCCAGCAGCCCCGGCCGCAGAATGCCGAGGGTGAGCGCGATGGCCAGGACGACCACGCTGTGGTTGACCGCCATCCGGGCCGCCTCCCGGCGGGCGGGCAGCAGATTCCGCGGATGGCCCGCGGTCCGCCCGCCGCCATCAGCGGCGGCCAGTGGTGCGGGGTGGCCATCAGCCCGCCCGCGAGCGCCGAGGTCAGCACGCTGGTCGTCCACCACATCCGGTCGCGCTCCCCGGAGTGCACGGTCAGCATCTGCGGCTGGACCTCGTGCACCCGCCGGAACACCTCGCCCAGACCGCCGGTGTAGTGCAGCGGGATGGCGATGGCCAGGACGAGCATGACGCCGAGGGTCAGCACGTCCTTGAAGTACACGCTGTTCTTGAGCCCCCGGATGCCCGACCACAGCACGAACCCCGCCGTCAGCACGGAGGCCAGCACCATGCTCAGCCGCCCGGCGGCCGTACTGCCGGTGACCAGCCCGACGACCATGCCGAGCCCGGTGATCTGGAGCTGGAGGTACGGGATCAGGAAGACCAGGCCGATGACGGCGATGACCTTGCCGTACAGCGGGCTGCCGTACCGCTGGGTGAAGTAGTCGGCCTGGGTCAGATAGCCGTGCCGCTCGCCCAGCCGCCACAGCCTGGGCTGGATGAAGTAGAGCAGGAGGAAGGCGAGGGCCAGATAGACCATCGCGTACGTGGCCGCGTTGCCGCCCGCGTACGCGACCCCGGCGACGCCCAGGAAGCTGAAGGTGGTGAACACCTCGCCCGCTTGCGGGAACCACATCGCGAGAGTGCCGAAGTTCCGCTGCCCCACGGCCCATTCGGCGAGATCGGTGGTGCGGCCGGTCCGGCCGAGGAAACCGCACAGGGCGAGGGCGCGCATACCCAGCAGGGAGACCGCGAGGACGACGTTCACCGCCGCTCACCACCCGCCCGCTCACGGGGGCGCCACAGGCCCCATTCGACGGCGGCGAGCGCGGGGGTGAGCGCGAGCACCCAGGCACAGATCCAGACGTACAGCGACGGCATCCCGAACCAGACAGGCCACCCCGCGCGCCGGGCATCGTGCTGGACGGCCAACAAGCGACCGCCCCGCCTTGTCCCGTTGTCCCGGCGGACAAAGGCGGGGCGGTCGGCCCGAGGTCTCGTTCCCGAGGTCCTTACGGTCCTTCCCGAGACCCTTACGGTCCCTCCCGAGGTCCTTTCCGAAGGCCCCTTACGGATGTGATCCGGCGGCTCCGGCGGGCACCGGAACCCGCGCGGCCGAGGTGCCGAGCCCGGTGGGCCCGTGCCACGGGGCCACCGGCCGCGCCCCGGCTCCGGTCCCGGCGCCCGTCCCTGCCCCCACCGGCCGCCGGTGGGCGCGGAGCAGCTCCTCCTCCCGGTAGCGCGGGACCTCGCGGTGCCAGTTCAGGATCCCGGACATCCAGTCGCGCAGCTCCTCCACATAGCCGTCCATCGCCTTCCGGGCCTCCGGCTCCAGGCCGAAGTCGTCGTACAGCACCGGGAACTCATGCGCCGCGACATGCTGGAACTGCCGCATCCGGGACGTCATCAGATCGTTCACGACGACGATCCCGGTCGGATAGTCGCAGTCGAAGAAGTTCTGGACGACGAGGACGCCGTTGTGGACCTCGCCCTCGAACTCGATCTCCTTCTGGTACGAGAAGACGTCGTTCAGCAGCGTCGCGTAGTCCATGGCGGCGTTCTCCAGCGACCGGACCGGGCCGCTGCGGTAGATCTCGGGCGGCACCCGCCGTTCGCGCGCCAGTCGGCACAGGCTCATGGTGAGGTCGGAGCCGAAGGTGTGCCGGCGCATCTCGATGTAGTCGACCGGGTCGGGGATCCGGTTCTTCGTGTGGTTGGCCAGCTCCCACAGCCAGCTGGCGGTCATGTTCTCTATAGCCTTACGGAGTTCACCGCGCGCCGAATCCTCCATCGGGCCCGCCGTACGGCTCCACAGATCGGCCAGCGACCGCTCCAGCGCGTTCGCCGGGGCCGGGGTGGGGCCCGCGTCGAGCGGCATGAACGCCCCGAGCCGGGCGTTGCAGACCCGGGCTCCGGCCAGGTCGTGAGCGCGGCCGAAGACCGCCGGGTAGTAGTCGTCCGCGTACGTGCCCCAGACCAGCCAGCCCGACGCCAGATCGAGCTCGTCCGGGGAGCCGTCCGGGTGGATACCGGCCGCGCACAGCGGGAGGTCGGCGGCGAGCATCCGCCGCTCGTCCCAGACGTGCGAACCGGGGATGCCGGGCTGCGGTCCGAGGATGCCCATCCGATGTGCCCAGCCGGCCAGGTGGTCGCGGGCGATGGGCAGATGCTGATTCAGCCGGAGGGTGAACGGCATGAAGAAGTCCGGCAGCAGGGAGGGCCCGGTCTTCTGGAACGGGACATGGCTGAACCTGCGGGTCCGGGCCGCCTCCGCCCGGCCCGTGGTCAGCGGCAGGCTGGCCGCGGAGGTGCCGAGGCCGCTGAGCGCGAAGGGCGACCACGCCGGGGCCCGGTCCGGGCCGTTCGCACCGTCCGGGCAGTCCGCCCCCCGCATGCCGTCCGCACCGTCCAGGCCGTCCGCACCGTCCGCACCGTCCAGGCCGTGCGCACCGTGCGCGCCGTTCATGTACCGGCTGGAGCGCAAATGCCACTCATGGCCGCCGGACTGCCAGTCCTGGAGCCCCTTGACGTAGGCGAGGACCCCCGCAGCGGCCGCCGGGTCCAGGCCGTGCTCGGCGAAGAGCGGTCCGAGCTCGGTGAGGGCGGTGTCCTCGAACTGCTGCAGCCGTGAGGTGAGCAGCTCGTTGACGGAGTCGGCCGCCTCCTGGGTGGTGCAGCACAGGAACGTCTCCAGGACCAGGACACCATTGCTGAGCTCGCCCTCGTCCTCGATCTCCCGTTGGTACGAGAACAGGTCGTTGCGCAGGTGCACCGCGTCCGCGAAGGCGTCCCGCAACACCCGCATCGGCCGCGACTCGGCGATCACCGCCGGTACCTCGGCCCCCACGGCGTGCTCCACCAGCCCGGCCGACCAGGGCGCGCCGCCGACCTTACGGCGCATCTCGATGTACTCGACCGGGTTGGGGACCCGGTGGATGTTGATGTTCGAGAGCTCCCAGAGCGATTCGTTGAGGAGGTTCTCGGTGCTCTCCCGGAACCGCGCCCGCCAGTCCGCCGACATCGAGGGCACCGTCCGCGCCCACAAGTCCGCGAGCCCCGCCTCGACCGGGTTGGTGGGCTCGGGGGTCCCCGCGGCCGGGTCCATCGGCATGAAGGCGGGCAGCCGGTCGAGATACGCCTTACCGGCCGCACGGTCCAGGGAGCGCTTGAACGTCTCCAGGAAGTGGTCGTCGAAGAAGAACACCCACACATACCAGTCCGTGACCAGCGAGAGCTCCGTGTCGGAGCAGTCGGGGTGGGTGTACGCGCACAGCAGGGCGTAGTCGTGGGCGTCGAGATCCTTCTGCTCCCAGATCCCCGAGCCCTCGAGCATGCCCATCTCGCGGGCCCACCGGCTGGAGTGCTCCCGTGCCGCCCGGACATGGGGGTTCAGCCGCGCCGGATACGGCATATAGAAGTCGGGGAGTTGAAAGGGCTGTGTCACTGCTGGGCCGGCACCTCTCCGTGCGTCGGTGGCCCGTAGTCGTCATCCGGCTACGGACTGGGGTCGGCTACGGGCTACCCATACCGCAACTGGCCTATCCGAAAGCCCAATTAGTCACACAAGTGCGCTCCCGTGACCGGCGCCCCTTGCCGCGTACCGCCTCCGGCGAGGGGCGCTGGTCGACGGCGCCGATCATCCGTCGCGTCTCCGGAAGGCCCACGCCATCCGCGGCTCCATCGCGAACCGGAACGCCCGCTGGACGGGCGGCGTGCACAAGGCCGTCACCACGGCCACCGCCACCGCCGTCACCACGATCTCCCCCAGCGGCCGGTGCAGCCACGGGTGGTCGTACCAGTCCCAGAAGCGGGAGCCCTTGGCGAGGAAGCCGTGCAGCAGATAGCCGTACAGCGTCCCGGCGCCGAGCACCGTGAACCACATCCGGCGCCGGGGCACCCAGGCGAGGAAGCACACGGTGAGCACCATGGAGCAGCCGAAGAGGGCGAAGGTCATGACCGTCCCGACCCACCACGGCGCACCGAGTTCCTGCGCGCTGTCCCGGCGGTAGAACCACGCCGGGTTCATCCGCGGCACGGCCCAGTAGGCGAAGACCACGGCGGCGGCGACCACCGGCACCGACAGCCATCTGACCTCGCGCCGCCGCAGCATCCGGAAGTGCTCCGGCCGCAGGTGCAGCCCCAGCACGAAGAACGGCAGGAACTGCAGCACCCGCTGCAGATCGAGGTCGTCACCGATATTCGGTGAACAGGCGGCGAGCGCGGCGATGGTGAGAGCCAGCGCCACCGGCCACCGCACGATCCGCCACAGCGGTGTGGTCAGCCGCCAGACGAAGAGCGCGACCAGAAACCAGGTCAGATACCAGGGGTCGAGCAGACTGATCGGATAGGACGGATCGTCGTCCGCCCACCGTTTGAAGAAGGTGTACGCGACCTCGAAGAGGACGTACGGAACGGCGACCCCCGTGATCAGCCGCTTGAGCCGGTCCGGCCGGAGATCGAAATTCCGCGAGAAGTACCCGGAGATGACAATGAACGCCGGCATATGGAACGTGTAGACGGTCATATAGAGCGCGGCTGCCGCTCTGCTGCCGCCTCGCAGGGGCTCCCACGCATGCCCCATCGCGACCAGCACGATCGCCAGGTATTTGGCGTTGTCGAAGAACGCGTCACGTTGTTTCGGCGCGGGGGACGGGGCCGGTGCCGTCTCGGGGGGCGGGGACGCCGGTGCGCGCCGCGCGGGCAGTACCGGAAGTAAGTGCGAGACGTTCATCACATACGCCCTCCCGGGGAACCTGCGGGGAAAATCCGGCCTCTTTCTGAGTTTCGGCGGAGGGTTGCGGAGTGGAACATTCCACGCACCATAGTGGCGCTCGCGAGTTCGCGCCCCAAAAGGCTCAGCTCTCGCGTACAAGGGTTTACGTCCAGCCCAGCGCATCCGTCACCTCCTCAACTTGGGAACTTCTTTACCTCTCCGGTCAGTTCACAGAGTGATGAAGAGGGGCCGATCCGCCCGGCCTTGACCGACCCCGCCTGCTAGCTTCTACACAACTGTAGATCCTAACGACCCTATGGAGTGTGACTGGCCATGGCCCTGTGGGACCGCATCAGGGAATCCGCCCAGACGATGCAGACTCAGCTCGTCTCGAAGAAGAACGACTTGAAGAGCGGCGCCTTCCGCGACGCGAGCATGGCGATGTGTGCCCTGGTGGCGGCGGCGGACGGCTCGGTCGACCCGTCCGAACGGCAGCGCGTCGCCCAGCTGATCGCCACCAACGAGGTGCTGCAGAACTTCCCGGCCGACGATCTGCAGCGCCGCTTCAACGACTACGTCAACAAGCTCACCACGGACTTCGAGTTCGGCAAGGTGAGCGTGATGCAGGAGGTCGCCAAGGCCAAGAAGAAGCCCGCCGAGGCGCGCGCCGTGATCCAGATCGGCATCGTCATCGGTGGCGCGGACGGCAACTTCGACAAGACCGAGCAGGCCATGGTCCGCGAGGCGTGCTTCACGCTGGAGCTCCCGCCGGCCGAGTTCGACCTGTAAGGCGAGTTCGACCTGTAAGGCGAGTTCGACCTGTAAGGCGAGCCGAGGCGTTGAAGCCCCGCAAGCCATGAGCCGCGGCCTTACGGCCGCCCCGCCGGCCGTAAGGGCGCGCCCCGGAGCTACAGCGGGGTCGCGGCGTGCAGGACGAGGACCAGGGCGACCGCCGCGTTCGCCGAGGACAGCGCGGACGCGGCGGTGCCCACCGCCGCGATCCACAGGGCCAGCCCCGCCGCCGTCCACGTCGGCGGCCAGTGCCGGGACGGCGGCACCGGCTCCAGCAGCGCCGCGACCCTGCGCGGCACCGGCCCCGGCGCGGCGAACCCGGCGAGCGCCGGCCCCGGCGCGCCCCGGGAGACCAGGGCGGCCTTGCCGACCGCCCGCGCCGTGACCCGGCGGTCGCCGACCTCCTGAGCCGCTTCCTCGTCCGCCCAGCGCTCGGCGCAGTAGTCCACCGCGGCCCGCAGCGGCCGCAGCAGCGGGTTGGCCCGCGCGGCGAGCCGCGCGGCCAGCAGATAGCGGTGGTGGTGCGCGGTCAGATGGGCGCGCTCATGCGCGATCAGGGCCCGCCGCTCGCGGGTGCTGAGGCTGTCCAGCATCCCGGTGGAGACGACGATCCGGCCCGGCTTCCCCGTTCGCCCGGAGGTCCCGGGCAGCGCGTACGCGTACGCCTTGTCGTCGGGCAGCACCGCGACCGGCGACTCCGGCAGCCCGGCGAGCGCGAGCCGGGCGTCCCGCCGCACCCGGCCGTGGCGCAGACAGGTGGCCGTGCAGGAGACGGCCACCGCCGCCAGCGCGCCGATCGCCGCCTTCCCGGCCACCACGTCAAAGGGCACCGCCGCCCGTACCTCGGGGTCCGACCAGCTGTCCGGCAGCGGGTTGCCCGGCAGTTGCGCCGTGCCGACGACCATCAGCAGCCCCAGGCACAGCGTGGAGCACACCGCGAGGACGGTGCCGACGAGCGTCAGCAGCCGGGTGGCGGTGCGCGGATGGAGATGTTGCTCGGCGAGCCGGGCGATCGGCAGCGCCGTCAGGGGCAGAACCAGCGGGAGGAAGACGAAGACGCCCATCGGTCAGTCCTCCGGCTCCTCCGCCACGTCGCTCAGCAGGTCGCGCAGCAGCCGCTCGTCGTCCTGGGTCAGCCCGGTCACAAAGCTGGCCAGGACCGCCTCGCGGTCGTCCTGGCCGTCCAGCACCCGGCGCATCCGCAGCGCCGCGAGCCCCGCCTCGTCCGACGCCGCCCGCCAGACGAAGGAGCGGCCCGCGCGCTCACGGGTCACGGCCTGTTTGGCGTGCAGCCGGGACAGGATGGTCATGACCGTGGTGTAGGCGAGCTCGCCCTCGATCCGCTCCTGCACCCATGCGGCGGTCACCGGCCCCGGCGCCCGGCTCAGCGCCACGAGCACCTGCGCCTCCAGCTCGCCCTGGCCACGCCGACGGGGGCGGCGGGGCCAGCCGGGCCCGCCGGTCCGGTCGTGGTCCATCACACCGTCTCCTTCCCCACCGCACGCGCCCGGCGCGCGGCGCTCCATCGTAGCGAGCGGGCCACGGTCCCGCGTTCGCCCCTTTGGCCTGTTCGCCCCTTTGGCCTGGCTGTACGCGCGGGCCCGGCCCGTCTCACCGATGCTGAGCAGGGGGACGACCCCGACGAAGGAACGCAGTCAGCCATGACGCAGACGCAAGGCTCGCTCGTACGGCGGATCACCGACTACGCCCATCGAGCCGACCCGTACCCGATCTACGCCGAGCTGCGCAAGACGCCCGTGGTGCGTGACGAGGAGGGGCCGTACATCGTCTCCACCTACTGGGAGATCCACGGTCTGCTGCACGACCCCCGGCTCAGCTCCGACGCGCGCAACCTGGACCCCCAGGCCGCCTCGCAGCCGCCCGAGGAGCCCGAGGCGGACGACCCGGGGCTGCCGCCCAGCTTCCTGAAGCTGGACCCGCCCGAGCACGACCGGCTGCGCCGGCTCGCGACGGCGCCCTTCGGTCCGCCGCACACCCCGCGCCGGCTCCACGAGATGCGCGGTGAACTCACCCGTATCGTCGGCGAGCTGATCGACGGCTTCGAGGGGCGGGACCGGATCGATCTCGTCGACCACTTCTCCTACCCCTTCCCGGTGACCGTGATCTGCCGGCTGCTCGGGGTGCCGCGGGAGGACGAGCCCCGCTTCCACGCCTGGGCCGACACCCTCGCCGCCAGTCCGGACCCCGACGACCCGGACTCCGGCCCCGACCCGGACCCGGACGCAGGCGCGGGGGCGGGCGCGGACGCGGACCCGGACGCAGGCGCGGACGCGGACGCCGCCGAGCGGCGGCGGATCACCCGGCGGGCCCGTACGGAACTGGCGACGTATCTGTCCGAGCTGATCGAGGAGCGCCGCCGCGCACCCGGCGACGACATGCTCTCGGCCCTGGTCGGCGAGGAGGGCCCGGAGGGGCGGATGAGCCGGGTGGAGCTGCTGAGCACCGCGGCGCTGCTGCTGGTGGCGGGGCACGAGACCACCGTCAACCTGATCACCAACGGGATGCTGACCCTGCTGCGCAACCCCGATGTGCTCGCCCGGCTGCGCAAGGATCCCCATCTGGTCGTGCCGCTGGTGGAGGAGCTGCTGCGGTTCGATCCGCCGGTGCAGATGCTTCCCCGGCGCACCCCGCTCTCGGAGATCGACATCGCGGGCGTGACCATCCCCCAGGGGGCGTCCGTGTGGCTGCTGCTGGCCTCGGGCAACCGCGATCCACAGCGCTTCCCCGACCCCGACCGGTTCGATCCCCAGCGCAGGGACAACCAGCACCTCGGCTTCGGCAGCGGCATCCACAGCTGTTTCGGCGCCCCGCTGGCCCGGCTGGAGGCGCAGATCGCGCTGACCGAGCTGGCCCGCCGGCTGGACGAGCCCCGGCTGCTGGAGGACCCGCCGACCTACCGGCGCAACGCGGTGCTGCGCGGGCCACGGCATCTGCCGCTCGCCTTCGAGGGGCTGCGGCCGAGCGGGTCTCCGAACGGATCCCGGAACCGCTCGCGGAACCGTTCTCGGAACCGCTCCCCGAACGGGTCCCGGTGACGGCGGGGTTCACCGTACGCGGGACGGCGGAGTCCACCGCGCGCGGACCAGCGGGGCTCACCGTACGCGGAACGCGGACGCTCTCGTCCCGGCCGCGTCCGTCCCGCCCCTGCCCGTCCCGGCCTCGCCCCTCTCGGCCCGGGCGGCGATGTTCCGGGCCATACCGCCGAAGACGAGCGCATGGCACGGCGCGACCGACCACCAGTACAGATGCCCGGCGAGGCCGCGCGGATGGAACAGCGCCCGCTGCCGGTACACCGTCCCGCCCCGCGCGTCCCGGTCGACCACCATCTCCAGCCAGGCCAGGCCCGGCAGCCGCATCTCGGCCCGCAGCCGCAGCAGCCGGGGCGGCAGGACCTCCTCCACCCGCCAGAAGTCGAGGCTGTCCCCCACTCTGAGCCGCGCCGCGTCCCGGCGGCCCCGGCGCAGCCCGACGCCGCCCACCAGGGTGTCGATCCAGCCGCGCAGCGCCCAGGCCGGCGGCAGCGAGTACCACCCGTTCTCCCCGCCGATCCCCTCCACCACCCGCCAGACCTCCTCCGGCGAGGCGTCCACCGCGCGCTCGCGGCGGTCCTGGTAGAGGCTGCCGCCCGACCAATCGGGGTCGGTGGGCAGCGGATCGCTGGGGGCACCGGGGGTGGCGGCGGAGGACCAGCGGGTGGCCACCTCCGCGTCGCGGATCCGCCGCAGGGCCAGCTCCAGCGCCCGGTCCACGCCGAGCGGCCCGCCCGGCGGGTCCGGCACATAGCGGGTGATGTCCCGTTCGGCGCACACCACTTCATGGCGCAGCGACTCCACCAGCGGGCGGGCGATGGCGCCGGGTACGGGGGTGACCAGGCCGACCCACAGACTGGACAGCCCGGGGGTGAGCACCGGTACGGGCACGATCAGCCGCCGCCGCAACCCGGTCACCCGCGCGTACCGCCGCATCATGGCGCGGTAGGTGAGGACGTCGGGGCCGCCGATGTCGAAGGCCCGGTGCACCTCGTCCGGCAGCGTGGCGCAGCCGACCAGCAGCCGCAGCACATCGCGGACGGCGATGGGCTGGGTGCGGGTGCGCACCCAGCGGGGCGTCACCATCACCGGCAGCCGCTCGGTGAGATAGCGCAGCATCTCGAACGAGGCGGAGCCCGAGCCGATGATCACCCCGGCCCGCAGTACGGCCGTCGGCACCCCGGAGCCCAGCAGCACCCGGCCCACCTCGGCCCGGGACCGCAGATGGGGCGAGAGCGCGCGCTCGGGGACGCCCTCCGGGGTCAGTCCGCCGAGGTAGACGATCCGGCGCACCCCGGCGGCGCGGGCCCGCTCGCCGAAGATCCGGGCGGCGCGGCGGTCGGTCTCCTCGAAGCCGGATCCGGTGCCCAGCGCGTGAACGAGGTAGTACGCGACGTCCACGCCCTCCACGGCGGCGCGCACGGACTCCTCGTCGGTCACATCGCCGCGTACGGTCTCCACCCGCCCCGCCCAGGGCTGGTCGCGCAGCTTCTCGGGCGAGCGGGCGACGCACCGCACCTGATGCCCAGCGGCCAGCAGTTCGGGCACCAGCCTGCCGCCTATATAGCCGGTGGCCCCGGTGACCAGACAGCGCCGCGGCTCCGGCGCACCGTAAGGGGCCGACGGGCGCTGGGGAACAGCCATGAGGCCATGGTGCGCGGGCAGGACAAAACCTGCGAGGTGGGCTCCCTTCGGCGGCATTGTCCGTATCAGGTGTTGGAGGTCGCTCTCAGGTCTCCCCGACCTTCGAGCCTCTCAGCCCGGCCATCTAGAAGACGCTCTCTCCGGGGGACTGACGTCCCCTGTCGTGAACGCCTCTCCGGTCGAGCTCCCTCGCTCGCCCCGCAGGCTGTTATTTACGTTACTCCGGGCCCCCATGAGCGCCTAGCCCCTTTCGAGCATTTTTTCCAATTTTCCGAGTGCGGCGGAGCCCGGCTCCGGACCGGCTCCGGCTCGGCTCCGGCTCGGCTCCGGACCGGCTCCGGACCGGCTCCGGACGGGCACTCGGGCGCCTTGGCTGCGCCGGGAGGGGCTTGCCCGGTAGGCTTTCCGTGTGATCTTCAAGCGCATCGGAAACGGTCGGCCCTATCCCGACCACGGCCGGGAAAGTACCCGCCAGTGGGCGGATGTCGCCCCACGCCCGGTACGTCTTGACCAGTTGGTCACGACGAAGCAGCAACTCGACCTGGAGACGCTGCTCGCCGAGGACTCCACGTTCTACGGGGACCTCTTCGCCCATGTCGTGAAATGGCAGGGCGACCTCTATCTGGAGGACGGGCTGCACCGGGCGGTGCGCGCCGCGCTCCAGCAGCGCCAGGTGCTTCACGCGCGCGTCCTGGAACTCGAGGGCTGACCGCGCCCCGCCCCCGGTGACCGATCGCCGTTGATCGACTTCCGATCTCCGTTGACCCTTTCGGGTTGGTCTGAGCACCAACCATTGATCATTTAGTAGGCATCGCCACCTGGCCGCACTACGCTGCGCACATGAGCATGCTGACCCCTCCCGGCATGGGCGGAAAGTACCGCATCACGGGCGATCGCTACCCGCGGATGAGCCGGCCCCGGAACCGCCGGCGGCTGATGTTCACCGCCTTCGGCTCGGTTCTGGCGCTCGGCCTGGTCGGGTGGGGAACACTTCAGCTCATCGACGTCTTCTCCGGCGACAGCGGCGGTCAGAAGGTCCGCGCGGCGCACGGCACCGGGGACTGCGAGCGCGGCGACAAGCACCCCGACGAGAACGCCAAGTCAGGCCGGTCCGACAGCGGCCAGGGCGGCCAGGGCGGTCAGCACGGCCGTACGGGCGGGAAGCTCCCGAAGCCCGCCCAGATCACGGTCAACGTCTACAACGCGACCACGCGCTCCGGCCTCGCCAAGGACACCGCCAAGGAGTTGGAGAAGCGCGGCTTCAAGATCGGGAAGGTGGGCAACGCCCCGACCCAGTACGACAAGAAGGTCAAGGCCACCGGGATACTGCTCGGCGCGCCCGGCGCCGGCGACGGGGCCTTCAATGTGCTCGGCACGCAGCTCGCCGACGCCCAGACCAAGAACGACGCGCGCGACGGCAAGGACATCGACCTGATCATCGGCAACGACTTCAAGGACCTGGTCGGGCAGAAGGACGCCGACAAGGCGCTCGCCGCCCTGGCCAAGCCCTCACCCGCGCCCTCCGGATCGCCCTGCCGGTCATGAGTCGGGTGGGGCTCAGCCCGCGGTTCCGTACATCCGGTCGCCCGCGTCGCCGAGCCCCGGCACGATGTACCCCTGCTCGTTGAGCCGCTCGTCGACGGACGCGGTGACCACCGTCACCGGCGCCCCGGCGAGCTCGCGCTCCATGAGCTCGACGCCCTGGGGCGCCGCCAGCAGACACAGCGCGGTCACATCGTCGGCGCCCCGCGATATCAGCTCCCTGATCGCCGCGACGAGCGTCCCGCCGGTGGCGAGCATCGGGTCCAGGACGTAGACCTGACGGCCGGAGAGGTCCTCGGGCATCCGGGTGGCGTAGGTGGACGCCTGGAGCGTCTCCTCGTCGCGGATCATGCCCAGGAAGCCGACCTCGGCGGTGGGCAGCAGCCGCACCATGCCGTCGAGCATCCCGAGACCGGCCCGCAGAATCGGCACGACCATGGGGCGCGGATGGGACAGCCGTACCCCGGTCGTGGCCGTCACCGGGGTCTCGATGTCGACCTGCTCGGTGCGCACATCGCGCGTGGCCTCGTACGCGAGCAGGGTCACCAGCTCGTCGGCGAGCCGCCGGAAGGTGGGGGAGTCGGTGCGCTTGTCGCGCAGCGTGGTGAGTTTGTGCGCCACCAGCGGGTGGTCGACGACGTGGATCCGCATGGCGACGACACTAACCGAGCCCCCGGAGCCCGGCTCCCGCCGGTGACGCCCTGGTGCGCCTCCCCGCGCTCGACCGTCTGCCGCCGTACGGGCATCAAACTTCGGATTCGGGGGAAAGTGGGCAACAGCGCTCGGGCTCCCACCGGGCGATACCTCAGCCCCGAGGAGTGAGTGACCATGGCCGACGCGACCGCGAGGGAAACCGCCGCGGACCGCCGCCGCCGTCGCGACCGCTTCCTGCGCGCGCTGAACGAGGCCCGGGCGGTACGGAACCAGGTGCGTCCCCGGCTGGCCCGCGCGGCCCGGATGCGCCGGGCGATACACATGCGGACGTTCTCCTGGTGAGCTCCGGTGAGCTCTGTTGAGCTTCCGCCGAACCGCCGGAGCCGGTTTCCGCGCGTTTCGATTCCGTCCGCGTGAGCCACATCTCTTTGGACTGGTGCACGACGCAGCGTGGAAGACCTCTCGCGAAGCGACGGTTTCTGCCACGATTCCGATTGGGGCGGGACACTGTCCCGCCCGCCCCCGGCACGCCTATGACCAGTGGGAGAGTCACGGTGTACTTCGCCGCATTGCTCGCGCGCACCGCAGAAGGGTGGGAAGCGAGCGACACAGAGCTCGATGACGTGGAAACCTTGACGGACTTGATCGAACTGGCCCGTCTGGCCTCCAAGGACGACGACACGGTATTGGCCTTCATCGAGCACGAAGACGCGTGGTTCGGCGTCGTCCGTGTGGACGGCGAGGACGACCCGCACATCTACGTATCGGACGCGGCAGCGGCCGCCCGCACCTCGTACGGCTCGATGCTCACCGACGAGCTGCTCGGCCGGGACCCCGACGACGATCTGGACAGCCTGGTCGACCTGGACGGCACCGAGGACGGCGAGCCGGACCGGGACGACGAGGACGCGGACGACGCCCCGGTCCCGATCGGCCCGCTCGGCGACGCCGACATCCTGGCCGACCTCGGCATGGACGAGAAGGAGCTGAAGGCCCTCGACGGGGACGCCCTCGAATCGATCGCCGAGATGCTCGGATGCAGCATGGAGGGGCTGGAGGCGGTGCGCTGACCGCCGCACACTGAAGTCATGACCGATCCGCTGACCGGCCTCCTGCCCGGCCCCGACCCCGACCCCCTGCGCGACCCCTGGCGCGAACCGATGCGCCTGGCGCTGGAGGAGGCGGTACGGGCACCCGAGACGGGAGATGTGCCGGTCGGCGCCGTCGTGCTGGGCCCGGACGGCTCGGTACTCGGCCGCGGCCGCAACGAGCGCGAGGCCCACGGCGACCCCACTGCCCACGCCGAGGTCCTCGCCCTCCGAGCCGCCGCCCACCACCTCGGCGGCTGGCGGCTGACCGGCTGCACCCTGGTGGTCACCCTGGAGCCGTGCACGATGTGCGCCGGCGCGATCGTCCTGTCCCGGCTGAACCGGCTGGTCTACGGCGCCGTGGACGAGAAGGCCGGCGCGGTCGGCTCCCTCTGGGACGTGGTCCGCGACCGCCGCCTCAACCACCGGCCCGAGGTCATCGCGGGCGTCCTGGCGGAGGCGTGCGCGGCCCCCCTGACCGCCTTCTTCCGCAAGCCCTGAGCCCCCTTGAGCGCCCCCTTGAGCCCCGCCGCACGGGCCGGTCCCGGAACCGATTTCGGTTCCCGGCCACCCGTCCGCTAGGCTCTCTCTCGGTAGCGTGTCCGAGCGGCCGAAGGAGCGCGCCTCGAAAGCGCGTGAGGGGGCAACTCCTCCGTGGGTTCAAATCCCACCGCTACCGCTCGAAGAACGTAGGGCCCGGCTCATCGCGAGCCGGGCCCTACGTCTTTGTGTGCGCGGGTGTTGTACCGGTCCGGGGTTGCGCCGGGGCCGGTCCCGTCAGGGGCCGGACGGGGGCGGCTGCTGCGGGGGCTGTTGCTGGTTGGGGTCGGGCTGGGGCTGCTGGGGCGGGGGCTGGTTCGGGGGCGGTTGGTTGGGCGGCGGTTGGTTGGGCGGGGGCTGGTTCGGAGGGGGCTGGGGCGGCGGAGGCGGGTTCGGCGGGGGCTGGTTCGGGGGCGGCTGATTGGGCGGGGGCTGGTTCGGAGGGGGCTGCGGCGGCGGCTGCTGCTGGGGCTGGTCCTGCGGCTGCTGCTGGCCCGGGTCCGAGGGCTGATCCTGGGGTTGCTGCTGCGCGGGGTCCGACGGCTGATCCTGCGGCTGGTCCTGGGGTTGCTGCTGGCCCGGGTCCGAGGGCTGGTCCTGCGGCTGCTGCTGGTTCGGGTCCGTCGGCTCGTCGGAGGGCTGCGACTGCTGCGAGGGGGTCCCGGACGGGCGCTCGGTCTCCAGCGGGGTGAACCGGTCCGACGGCTTCATGGTGACCTTCGGCGCCTCCCGCAGCTTCGGGGCGTGCTGCTCGCCCGGCATCGCCAGGAACGAGGGGTAGTCGGCGCGGGCCAGCACCGTGTCCCGCGGGTCGCCGCTGCCGTCGCCGTCACCGAGCGGCCGCTTCAGCAGCTCGGCCTTGCCGATCCCCACCAGGACGAGGTGCTTGGCGTTCTTCGTGGCCGGCCGGATGACGGTCACCGTGCTCTTGGAGAAACCGTTCCACTCGGGCCCGGTGAAGGTCGGCTTGGCGTTGCGCGGCGGTGCCGAGACCTTTACTGGATTTCCGGAGTCGCACTTCACGACGGGCAGACCGCGCTCATCGACGAAAACCGCCGTTCCGGCCTGGAGAACGGCGGACACCGGCTTCACCCCACCGCGGTAGCCGTAGGTCTTCGCGTAGGTGTCGGAGCGCAGGGTGACGCTCGTGAGCCGGTTGACGAAATCGGGGATGCCGTCGGGCGAGATGTGCTGGACCTTGCTCCAGGCGGCGCCCTTCTTCTTGTCGGCGTCGAGGTCATGGAGCAGCCCTTGCCGCTCGCAGGGCTGCCGGTTCCGGGCCCCGGCGTAGAGACCGGGGGTGTCGCCACGGAAGGCACGGCCTCCGTTGGACGGCGAGACCACGTGTTTGCGATCCCGGCCCGCGGAGGAGGTGAACGCGGGGACCGAGGTCTTACCGACAGGTTCCCGCCGGTATTCGACCGTCGAGGCGTATCCGGGGGCTTCGCCGGGCGCCTCTTTGGAGGCTTCCCCGGATGCCTTTTCGGAGGAGGAGACCATCCCAAGGACCACCACGACGGCGACCACGACGACGAAACCGACGACGAATGCTGAACGACGCGAGGTGAGGTGCCATGAGATCGAGCGCATTTCCCTCTCCTTCCCTTACCTCGCCCCCCATCCTGCGCTCGCTCCGCACACCCTCGCTTCCCCCGAAACCTTGACATCTCACCCCACCTTTGGGGGACTTGGGCCGGGTTTGCCCGTCGCCGCTCGCAGAACCGCCCCCGATCCGGGGTGCACCCGGACCGGGGGCGGTCACTACCCCTCGCGGTCTGTGCGCGGCGAATCCTCCGACCATGTCGGATCTTCGTCGCGTATCTAGACTAAACGGACGCGCTCCAGTTGGCAGCGGAACGGACAGGAGATACGGACCGGAGTTCCAGACCGGGGTGACGGACCGGGGTGACGGACGGCAGCCGAGGAGGACCGGATGAGCGGCCCTGTCGTGGCGGGAGTCGACGGCTCCCGGCGCAGCCTTACGGCGGCCGAGTGGGCCGCGCGGGAGGCGGCGCGGCGCGGGGTCGCGCTGCGCCTCGTGCACGCCTGCCCGCCGCTGCCGCGCAGGGTCTCGCCGGTGCCCGGGGTGGACGCCTGGCAGAACGTGGGCGAGCAGATGCTCGGGCAGACGGTGGCCGACTTCCGGGCGCGCCTTCCGGAGCTCGGGATCGACGGGGAGCACACCGCCGCCGAACCGGCCGAGGCGCTGCTCACGGCCGCCGCGAGCGCCGGGCTGCTGGTGGTCGGGGCCCGGGGCTGGGGCGGCTTCGAGGGGCTGGCGGTGGGCTCCGTGGCGCTGCGGGTGGCGGCGATGGCGGACTGCCCCGTCGTCACGGTGCCGGATGAGCGCCGTACGGGCGCCGGGTGGGACGGTACGGACGCGGACGAGGTGCAGCTCGGCTTCGACGCGCACGCCCCGGCGGAGGCGCCGACCGCCTTCGCGTTCCGCGCCGCCCAGGAGCGGGGCGTCCCGCTGCGGGTGGTGCACGCGTGGGCGCTGCCCCCGGCCTCCCCGTCGGCCTGGATGCTCACGGTGCTGGAGGAGGACCGCGCGATGTGGGAGGACCAGGAGAGCCAGGTGGTCTCCGACGCCCTGCGGCCGTGGCGGGAGGGCTGCCCCGAGGTCACCGTGGTGCCGGACGTCGTTCTGCTCAACCCGGCGGAGGCGCTGGTCAGAGCCTCGGAGCGGGCCGGGCTGCTGGTGATCGGGCGCCGTACGGCCACCCGGCCCACCCAGCTGCGGCTGGGGCCGGTGGCCCATGCCGTGCTGCACCACGCCCACTGCCCGGTGACGGTCGTACCGCACCCCGGGCCCTGAGCCCGCCCTCCCCGGCCCGCCAGAGCCCTGGGCCCCCTCCCGCGCGCCGGAGCCCGCATCCCCGCCCCGAGCCCGCATCCCGCATCCCGCAGGCGCTCAGCCGAAGAACACCCCGAATTCCGCGTACAGCGCGGGATCGACGCCCTTGGTGCCCACCGTGGCCTCCGCGAGCGGTATCCGCACGATGTCCGTGCCGCGCAGCGCCACCATCGTGCCGAAGTCCCGGTCCTTGACCGTGTCGATCGCGCGCAGCCCGAAGCGGGTGGCCAGCCAGCGGTCGAAGGCGCTGGGCGTCCCACCGCGCTGGATGTGGCCCAGGACCGTGGTGCGGGCCTCCTTACCGGTGTGATCGGCGATCTCATGGGACAGCCACTCGCCGATACCGGACAGCCGGACATGGCCGAACTCGTCCAGGCTGGAGTCCTTGACCACCATCTGGCCCTCCTTCGGCACGGCCCCCTCCGCCACCACCACGATCGGCGCGTATCTGATCGTGAAGCGGTTCTCCACCCAGGCGCAGACCTGGTCGATGTCGAAGGGCTGCTCGGGGATCAGGATGACGTTGGCACCGCCCGCGATGCCCGAGTGGAGGGCGATCCAGCCGGAGTGCCGTCCCATGACCTCCACCACCAGGGTGCGGGTGTGGGATTCGGCGGTGGTGTGCAGCCGGTCGATCGCCTCGGTGGCGATATTGACGGCGGTGTCGAAGCCGAAGGTGTAGTCGGTGCCCGCCACATCGTTGTCGATCGTCTTGGGCACCCCGACCACCTGGATGCCCTCGCCCGCCAGCGCCGCGGCGACCCCCAGCGTGTCCTCGCCGCCGATCGCGACGAGCGCGTCCACCTCGTACTCGGCGAGCGTCTCCCGCACCCGGTCCACCCCGTCCTCGCCGGCCAGGGGGTTGGTCCGGGAGGAGCCGAGGATGGTGCCGCCGCGCGGCAGGATGCCGCGCACGGCCGGGACGTCCAGCGGCACGATGGCCCCTTCGAGCGCGCCGCGCCAGCCGTCCCGCACCCCGACGAACTCGAAGCCGTGGACCTCCACGCCCTTCCGGACGATGCCGCGGATCGCGGCGTTGAGCCCGGGGCAGTCACCGCCGCCGGTCAGCACACCGACACGCATCTCCGCTCCCTCCGCCGACGGCGCGAGCCGCTGCCGTCGCCGCTCCTTCCGGCACCACTCTTGGCCCCCTCTTCCTCCAGAATCCACCCATATGTAGCGCAGTGCCCACAGCGGCGTAGGGGTGTCCCCACAACACCGATCTGTTCATCCGACTGATACGACTGATGCGCCAGAGGTGTGGATAGACTCTCGCAACTGCACGAGGGCACAGCGGGGAGAGGCAGCACAGATGGCCCAGGCGAAGAAAATCGCGCTCTACATGCTGATCGTCTTCGTGCTGTACACGATCATCAAGACGCCGGCCCGGGCAGCCGACCTTGTCCAGGTCGGTTTCGAGGGCATATCGGACGCCGCCACGAGCGTCGGCGAGTTCATGACGGAACTGACCAACTAGCCTCGCCCCCTTCCGCTCCCGCCCCCGAACCCTCACTCCCCCTAGCCCCTTATCGGGCGATTCCTCCACCAACACGTGGTAAAGCGGTGCTTGCACACAGTGCACATGTCTTGTGATGCTATGACCGCTTTTGCCGGGTGAGTACATCGTGAAGGGGTGGCGTGACCGTGTCGGCCCGTACCGCGCCCAGAACCCCGCCCCAGGGCGATGGCGGCAGCGAAAGCGGCAGAAGCCGCGGCGCTGACGCCAGAGCGCTCACCCAGGTGCTCTTCGCCGAGATCTCGGGCCTCACCCCCGGAACCCCCGAGCACGCCCGCGTGCGCGCCGCGCTGATCGAGGCCAATCTGCCGCTGGTCCGCTACGCCGCGGCCCGCTTCCGCAGCCGCAACGAGCCCATGGAGGACGTGATCCAGGTCGGCACCATCGGCCTGATCAACGCGATCGACCGGTTCGACCCGGACCGCGGGGTGCAGTTCCCGACCTTCGCCATGCCGACCGTCGTCGGTGAGATCAAGCGCTACTTCCGCGACAACGTCCGCACCGTCCATGTCCCGCGCCGGTTGCACGAGCTATGGGTGCAGGTCAACGGCGCGACCGAGGACCTGACCGTGCTGCACGGCCGCTCCCCGACGACGGCCGAGATCGCCGAACGGCTCAAGCTCAGCGAGGAGGAGGTGCTGGCCTGCATCGAGGCGGGCCGCTCGTATCACGCCACCTCCCTGGAGGCCGCCCAGGAGGGCGACGGACTGCCCGGACTGGTCGACCGGCTCGGCTACGAGGATCCCGCGCTCGCCGGAGTCGAGCACCGCGATCTGGTGCGCCACCTCCTCGTACAACTGCCCGAGCGCGAGCAGCGTATCCTTTTGCTCCGTTACTACAGCAATCTGACGCAATCTCAGATCAGTGCCGAGCTCGGCGTCTCCCAGATGCATGTGTCCCGGCTGCTGTCCCGGAGCTTCGCCCGGCTGAGATCCGCAAACCGGATCGAGTCCTGATCCTTGCGAGGGACCTCCACCCCGGGACTGCAAGGCTGTAATGTCGACATGGCGCTACAGCGTGTTGCCGACATGTGACATTCTGCAGGAACCGCGTTTGCCGCGGCCCGACCTCCGGTATTCAGGGGGAGGCTGCGTCGGACGCGAACCGCGCAGCTGGGATCCGTCCGCGACCTCTAGGGGGTGGCATGTCCGTAGAACTGGGCAGCTCGAAGGTGCTCAACAACGACGCACCGCTCATGCCTGACGACTGCGACGCCATCGACACCCGCACCCTCTCCCGCTCCCTCTTCCTGCGGCTCGCCACACTCGACAAGGACAGTGCGGAAGCCGGCTACGTCCGTGACACCCTCATCGAGCTGAACCTCCCGCTCGTCCGTTACGCGGCGGCCCGGTTCCGCAGCCGTAACGAGCCGATGGAGGACATCGTCCAGGTCGGCACCATCGGCCTGATCAAGGCGATCGACCGCTTCGACTGCGAACGCGGCGTGGAGTTCCCGACGTTCGCCATGCCGACCGTCGTGGGCGAGATCAAGCGGTTCTTCCGCGACACCAGCTGGTCGGTGCGGGTCCCACGGCGGCTGCAGGAGCTGCGCCTGGCCCTCACCAAGGCCAGTGACGAGCTGTCACAGAAGCTCGACCGCTCCCCGACCGTCACCGAGCTCGCCACGGCGCTGGGCGTCTCCGAGGAGGACGTGGTCGACGGGCTCGCCGTGGGCAATGCCTACACGGCCAGCTCGCTGGACTCCCCGTCCCCCGAGGACGACGGCGGCGAGGGGTCGCTCGCCGACCGGCTCGGGTACGAGGACAGCGCACTGGAGGGCGTGGAGTACCGCGAGTCACTCAAGCCCCTGCTGGCCAAACTGCCGCCGCGCGAGCGCCAGATCATCATGCTGCGCTTCTTCGCCAATATGACGCAGTCGCAAATCGGCGAAGAGGTCGGGATCTCCCAGATGCATGTCTCCCGGCTGCTCACCCGGACCCTGGCCCAGCTGCGCGAGGGCCTGATCTCGGACTGAGCCGCCACTGGCCGGTCCCCTGCCGGATCCCTGTACACCTGACGGGTCGTCAGCCACACTGGCCCGATGCGATACGCATGGAGCCGGACAACGGGCCGCCGAGGCACGGCAATCGCCTCCTCGGCGGCCGCGCTGTGCCTGGGGGCACTCCTCAGCGGCTGCGGCGGTGGCGGTGGCGGTGGCGGTGACGGCTATGTGGCCGCCGGAGCGGCCGGACCCGACGGCCAGCGGACCGCGAACGCCGTGCCGCCCAAGGGCGACGTCGATCTCGTACCCCTGGACGAGGACGGCACGGACAACGATCGCGACGGTAAGGGCGGCACGGACGGGAAGCGCGATCGGGGCGCGGTCGGACCCACCGCCACCACGGACGGCGGAACGGACGGACCGGCCTCGCGGTCGCCCTCGGCATCCGCGAAGGCCCCCGGCCGTACGGACGGCTCGGACGCCCCGGGCGGCGGGAAGAACGGCTCCGGGGCCCCGGGACGTACGGACGAAGACCCCAAGGGCGACGACGGACCCACCGGCGACGGACCCGGCGCGCCCTCGCCCTCCAGCCCGGGCTCGGGCTCCTCGGACCCCTCCGGCACCCCCCCGCCCACCGGACCGGCCGCTCTCAAGGTCGGCAAGCCGGAGCGCACGGCGACCGATGAGCGCTGGTGCGAGAAGGTGAAGGTCGAGTTCCGCAACACCGGAGGAGCGCCGATCGCCTCGGGCACCGTCACCTTCGGGACGCATGTGATCGACGCGCTCGGCATCGACTGGGCCACGCTGGAGTCCAAGGAAGAGCTGCCCGCGCCGATCGGCGCGGGCCAGAAGAAGGAGAAGACCTGGACGGTGTGCGTGGACGACTGGCGGGTGCCGCTGGGCATGCATATCGAGACACAGGACATCTCGGTCAGCTGGAAGCCGTAAGGCCGGCCCGGCAGCCGTAAGGGGCGCGGGAGCTCAGCGCTCCCCGCGGGAGCTCAGACCCCCGCGGCAAGCATCATGGGCTTCGCGGTGAGCGTCAGGGCTTCGCGGACTCAGCCCAGCGCCAGCCAGGCCACCGCCGCGACGATCACGACCGCCGCGATCACACCGACGATCAGGCCGACGCGCGAACCGCCGCTCGATCCGGTGGACGTCTGAGGCTGCCGAGTGCCCTCGTCGACGAAGGCGCGGAACATCTGGGTGGAGCCGGACGGGTCCTGGTTCCCGTTGGGGCTCTGGGGGTTGTTCGCCATGAGCCACGACCCTAGCGAACGAGCGGATTCCGGGACACCCCCGGGTCTCAGCAGCCCCTTGCACCTCAGCCGCCCCGCTTGACCGACTCCAGGACGACTCTTTAACGGCAATTTACCGCCCAGACCGTCCTTTCATTTGCCTGTAGCAACTAACTTCTTCTATGGTTGCCTTAAGCAACTGACCATTCTGATCAATCCCTCTGGGAGGTGCCGTGGCCACACAGCGCCACTATGAGGAGCTGGCCCGGCAGCTCAGCGCCATCGGCACCATCAAGCGCGGGCTCGGGCGCGCCCTGCCGGCCGACTGCCCGTCGGGCGCCGCCATCGTCCTGATGCTCCTCGACCGCTACGGCGAAATGCGCATGGGCAAGCTCGCCGAGCTGCTCGACATCGACATGTCGGTGACCAGCCGGCACGTGGCGCATGTCGCGAACCGCGGCTGGGTGGACCGCAAGCCCGACCCGCTCGACCGGCGGTCGCGGCTGCTGAGCATCAACCCCAGCGGTCGAGCACTGCTCGGTCAGGTCTCCGAGCGCTACACGGACGCGCTCGCCAGCTGTCTGAGCGACTGGTCCGACGAGGACGTCGACCGCCTCAATGAACTTCTCGCCCGGTTGCGGTCGAGTTTCGGGGACACCCGTTCCCGGGCCCTGCCGCATCAGGCGGAGACCAGCATCACCCGTACACCTTCGCAACGTTAAGGAACTTCATGGCAACGACCACACCGGACGGCGGTGTGCGGGGACCCGCGGGGCACCCCGCCCACGCCAAGCACGGCGGAGGAGGGCACAGAGGCCAGCACGGCCACGAAGCGGACTCCTCGACGCCGATGACCCACCGGCAGATCATGGAGGCGCTCTCCGGGCTGCTGCTGGGGATGTTCGTCGCGATCCTGTCGTCGACGATCGTCTCCAACGCGCTGCCCGAGATCATCTCCGATCTCCACGGCGGTCAGTCCGCCTACACCTGGGTCGTCACCGCCACCCTGCTGGCCATGACCGCCGCCACCCCGCTGTGGGGCAAGCTCTCCGACCTCTTCAGCAAGAAGCTGCTGGTCCAGATCGCCCTGCTGATCTACGTCGCCGGCTCCGTGGTGGCCGGTCTGTCGCAGAACCCCGGCATGCTGATCGCCTGCCGTGTGGTGCAGGGCATCGGCGTCGGCGGTCTGTCCGCCCTCGCCCAGGTCGTCATGGCGGCGATGATCTCCCCGCGTGAGCGCGGCCGTTACAGCGGCTACCTCGGCGCGACCTTCGCCGTCGCGACCGTCGGCGGTCCCCTGCTGGGCGGCGTGATCACCGACACCGACTGGCTGGGCTGGCGCTGGTGCTTCTACGTCGGCGTGCCGTTCGCCGTCATCGCGCTGATCGTCCTCCAGAAGACCCTGAAGCTCCCCGTGGTGAAGCGGGACGTCAAGGTCGACTGGGGCGGTGCCTTCTTCATCAGCGCCGCGGTCTCGCTGCTGCTGATCTGGATCACCTTCGCGGGCGACAAGTACGACTGGATCTCGTGGCAGACCTACGCGATGGTCGGCGGTTCGATCGCGCTCGGTCTGCTCTTCCTGCTGATCGAGTCCAAGGCGAGTGAGCCGATCATCCCGCTGCGGCTGTTCCGCAACAAGACGATCACCCTCGCCTCGCTGGCGTCGCTCTTCGTCGGTATCGCGATGTTCTCCGGCACCGTGTTCTTCAGCCAGTACTTCCAGCTGGCGCGCGGCGAGACGCCCACGATGTCCGGCGTCATGACCATCCCGATGATCGGTGGCCTGTTTATCTCCTCGACCGTTTCCGGTCAGGTCATCACCAAGACCGGTCGCTGGAAGGCCTGGCTGGTCATCGGTGGTGTGCTGGTGACCGCGGGTCTCGGGCTGCTGGGCACCATCCGGTACGACACCCCGTACTGGCACATGGCGATCTACATGGCGCTCATGGGCCTCGGCGTCGGCATGATGATGCAGAACCTGGTGCTGGCCACCCAGAACCAGGTGGCCCCGCAGGACCTCGGCGCGGCCAGCGCCGTCGTCACCTTCTTCCGCTCCCTGGGCGGTGCGGTGGGCGTCTCCGCGCTCGGCGCGGTGCTCGCCAACCGCGTCACCCACTACGTCAAGGACGGCCTGGCCGACCTGGGCCCCAAGGGCGCCGCGCTGGGCCACGGCGGCACCGGCGGCGGGGGCATCCCCAACGTCAAGGCGCTGCCCGAACCGCTGCGCACGATCATGGAGAGCGCCTACGGCCACGGTGTCGGGGACGTCTTCCTCTTCGCCGCCCCGGCCGCGTTCCTCGGTCTGCTGCTGACCCTGTTCATCAAGGAGGTCGCCCTGAAGACCAACTCCGGCTCCCAGCAGGCGGCCGCGGCCACCTCGGACGCCCCGGCCGCCGACGCGGTCCCGGCCGACGCGGTGGTGGCCACGGCCGCCACCGGGCAGGTCGCCGACCTCGAGCCCGCGCTCGTGGGCGCCCCGGCCGCCGAGATCCACGCGCCGGACTCCGACGGTGCCCTCGCGGCCACCGCCCCGCGGCCGGCCACCGCCCCGCAGCGCCTTACGGCCTTCGCCTCCGCCGGGGGCGACGGCGCGGACCGTCAGCCCCGGCAGGGTGTGCACGGCTTCGTGCGGAACGCGGAGGGCGGCCCCGTCGCCCGCGCCGCGGTGACGCTGATCTCCCTCGCCGGACGGCAGCTGGGCCGTTCGGTGGCGCACCCCGACGGCTCGTACGCCCTGGACGCGCCGGGCTCCGGCTCGTACGTCCTGATCGCGGCGGCCGACGGCCACCAGCCGCAGGCGTCCACGGTCGTGGTCGGGGACGAGCCGCTCGGCTTCGACATCGTCCTGTCGGCCACCAGCGGTCTGGTGGGCACCGTGCGCGGTGCCGCCGACGGCCGGCCGGTGGACGCGGCGATGGTCGTGGTCACCGATGTCCGCGGTGAGGTGCTGGCCACCGGGAAGACCGGTGAGCAGGGCGACTTCGGCTTCGAGGAGCTGGTCTCCGGGACCTTCACGGTCGCGGTGAACGCGCCGGGCTACCGGCCCGCGGCCCTGCCCGTCGAGGTGGGGGCCCAGGGGCTGACCCGGGTGGAGATAGCGCTGCAGGCCGGTGCCCAGGTGCAGGGCATAGTCCGGGCCGGTGCCGACCGGCGGCCGCTGCCCGACGCGCGGGTCACCCTCGTGGACTCGGCCGGGAACGTGGTCGCCACCGCCACCACCGGTGAGGACGGCGCGTACGCCTTCACCGACCTGGACGCGGGCGACTACACGGTCATCGCGAGCGGCTACCCGCCGGTCGCGGGGGCGCTGACGGTCTCCGGGCCCGGCGTCGACGGCCACGATGTGGAGCTCGCCCACCCGGGCGAGTGACGTAAACCCCGGACCCGGGGCGCGCAAGAGCGGAGTCGCGCCCCGGGACCGGCCCGGGCGGCGGATTTCTCGGCCGGACCCGGAACCCGGATCCCGGCGGCGGTGTAGTGAAGGCAGGGGACGGCCTGACGCCGCCGCCCGGATCCGGTGCACAGACACGACGAGTACGACCAGCACGACGAGTACCACCAGCACGACAGCACGGCGGGCACGACCAGCGCGCCGGGCGATATGAGCGACACGAGCAACAAGAGCGACAAGAGCGACACGCCGAGCAGGACGAGCAACACGGCGACACCCGAGCGGGAGCGAAACGCGGCATGACGACCACAGGAGCAGGAGCAGGCGGGGGAGCGGGACTGCGGGCCCGGATCCACACCCGCGACGGTTGGGCGGTCCAGCACGCGGTGCTGACCGTCACCGATATGACGGGCGCCCAGGTGCTGCGCGCGCAGGCCGACACGGACGGCGCCGTGCGGATCGGCGAGCCGCTGCCGCCGGGGCCGTACACGATCATCGCCACCGCGGTCGGCTACGCCCCGGTCGCGTCCACGGCGATCGTCACGGCCTCCGGGCGGGCCGACGTGGGCACGGTGGTGCTGGCGCGCCAGGGCGGGGTGGAGCTTCCGCCGCCCGGGGCGTGGACGATCGACCCGGCGCATTCGACGGTGGCCGCGGTCGCCCAGCACCTGGGGATCTCCAGCGTGCACGGCCGGTTCACGGAGTTCGGCGGGCGGATCGAGGTCGCCGAGGACATCGAGAAGTCACGCGTCGAGGCGGTCATGCGGGCCGCCAGCATCGACACCGGCAACACGATGCGGGACGGCCATCTGAGGTCGCCCGACTTCCTCAATGTGGAGGAGTTCCCGGAGCTGACGTACCGGAGCTCGCATCTGAGCGCGGCCGGGGCCGACCGCTGGACGGTCCATGGCGAGCTGTCGATGCACGGCGTGGTCCGGGACGTGGACCTGGACCTGACGTACCTGGGCACGGGCCCCGACCCCTGGGGCGGGGTGCGGGCGGCCTTCCGGGCCGTCGCCGAGCTGCGCCGCGAGGACTTCGCGATGAACTACAACCAGGTGGTCGCGGCGGGCATCGCGGCGATCGGCACCACCCTGCGGGTGGAGCTGGACATACAGGCGGTGCAGGGCGAGGAGCTCCCCACGGCCTGACCCGCCCGCCGCCGCGCGCTATCGCTCCCTCAGGGTTTCGATACCGGCGATCGCGAGGTCCAGGGCGAAGGTGAAGTCGCGGTCCTGCATCTCCTCCACCGTGCTGCCGCCGCGAGCCTCCATGATCTGCCGCGCCTCGTCGAACTCCATGCGGTCCTCGACCGTGCCCATCATCTCGTGGAACAGCTCGTCCTGGGTGACTCCCGCCGCCCGACAGCGGGCGGCGAAGCGGCCCTCGATCGTGCCGAAGCCGTAGACGAACTGGTAGACGAGGGCGAGTGCGCTGGTGATCCTGTCGTCCGGCAGCCCGCTGTTGCGCATCACGGCCAGCGCGGCGTTGTTGAAGACCACCGCGTTCGGCCCGATGTTGAGGTACTCCCCCAGCAGCGCCGGCAGCCAGGGGTGGCGCACCAGCACCCGCCGGTACTCGGAGGCGACCTGGCGCAGCTGCTCACGCCAGTCCCGCGGCTCGGCCGGGGCGTACTCATGGCCCTCGACGGAGCCGACGGCTTCGACGGAGCCGACGGCCTCAATGGAGCCGACGGCCTCAATGGGCAGCGCTATCTCGCCCATGGCCGCGTCGAGGGCGAGTTCGAGCAGATGGTCCTTGGTCTCCACGTACCAGTAGACGGACATGGCGGTCACCCCGAGCTCCGCCGCGAGCCGTCGCATCGAGAAGCCCGAGAGACCCTCGGCGTCCAGCAGCCGCATCGTCGCCGCGACGATCTTCAGATGATCGAGCCCGACGGGCTGCTGGTCGCCCTTGCGCTTGGGGGCTTTGCGCTCGGAGAGCCAGACACTGGACCGCGGGCGGGCGGTGCGGCTGCCGATTGCCATGGCGGCGCCTCTCTTTCTCCGGTGCGCCGGCGCCACATATGTCCCGGGACCGGGCACGCGGCACCTCACTACCTGAAGATGCTATGCCGCCGGGGCCTCCTGTGAAGATCGTTCGGCCCTGCTGAGCAGCAGCGCGGCCAGCACTCCACCCGCCAGCACGGCCGCCGCGCCGACCAGCTGGCCGGTCTCCACACCCGAGGCGAAGGCGTCCGCGACGGCCTCGCGGTCCTCGGGGGTACGGGCCGCGGCGAGGGCGGCCGGAAGCGAGCCCGCTCCGGTGGCGACCGCGGGCAGCAGCGAGCCGAAGCGGGAGTTGAGCACGGCGCCGAGGACGGCGACGCCGAGCCCGTTGCCGCATTCGGTGAGCGTGCCGTTGACCCCCGCGCCCACCCCCGCCTTCTCCGGCGGGATGGCCGACATGATGGCGTTCGCCATCGCGGGCATGGCCAGCGCGATACCGGCCCCCATCACCACCAGCCCGAGGAGCATCCCGCCATAGCCATGCGCACCGAGCGTCGCGATGGCGGCGAGACCGGCCGCGAGCAGCCCCATCCCGCCGACGATGGTCACCGGGGTCCCGAGTCTGGGCAGCAGCCGCGCGCCGACACCGGTGAGGTTGAGCGCGACGATCACCAGCGCGAGCGGCGCGGTGCGCAGCCCCGCGTCCAGCGCGTCATAGCCGAGCACGAACTGCAGATGCTGGGTGAGCAGGAAGAGCGAACCGCCCATCCCGAAGGCCACCAGGATGCCGCCCGCCACCGCGCCCACGAACCGGCGGTCGCGGAAGAAGTGCATATCCAGCATCGGATACGGGATATGACGCTCCCACAGCGCGAATCCGGTCATCACGGTGATGCCGATGAAGGCGGACAGCAGCACCCGGCTGGAGGTCCAGCCGTGCTCCGGCCCGGAGATGATCGCGAAGACGATGCCGGTCATGCCGACCGTGGACAGCAGCGCGCCGAGCAGATCGGGGCGGTCGCTGGTCGGCGCCTTCGACTCCGGCACCATCCAGACCGCGGCCACCAGCCCGAGCAGCGCCACCGGGATATTGATCAGGAAGATCGAGCCCCACCAGAAGTGCTCCAGCAGCGAGCCGCCGATCAGCGGCCCCGCGGCGAAGCCGAGCGAGCTGACCGCACCCCACAGCCCGATGGCCTTGGCCCGTTCGCCCTCGTCGAAGACCTGCACCACGACCGCGAGGGTCGTGGTCATCAGCAGCGCCCCGCCGATCCCCATGCCCGCGCGGGCGGCGATCAGCTGGCCGGGGTCCTGTGCCATCGACGCCGCGAACGAGCCGATGCCGAACAGGGCGAGCCCGGCGACCAGCAGCTTCTTCCGCCCGTAGCGGTCGGCGGCGCTGCCCGCGGTGAGCAGCAGCCCCGACTGGACCAGCGAATAGGCGTTGATCATCCACTGGATGTCGGCCGTGTGGGCATCCATCTCCCTGGCCAGGGAGGGGACCGCCACATTGAGGATCGTGTTGTCCAGCAACACGGTGAGCTGGGCGAGGCAGATCACGGCGAGGATCAGCCAGCGCTGGGGATGACCACCCTGGGACTGATCGGGTGGCGCGGAGGCGGCGTCGGCGGTCGAGACCGTCATGAGGACTCCCGGCAGGGGCTTCTACGGTGTATGACGATGTGCTGGGTCTTACACCGTACAAGTGGCGCTGTACGGCGTACAGCGAATTATGTGCGCGGGTCGCATACGCGTACGGGCCGGTGGTCGCGGGGCTGAACCCGCGACCACCGGCCCGTACCTACGGGACTCCGGAATCAGCCGGAGTCAGCCGGAATCAGTCGGAATCAGTCGGAGGACTTCGAGGACGTCGACGCCTTCTGGGTCAGGTCATAGAGCGTGGAGCTGCCCACGGTGACCTTCTTGTAGGTGGCCTCGATCCAGGAGGTGATCTGAGACGAGGTCCCCTGGCCGCCGCCCGGCCCGCCGCCCATACCGGTGCCCGAGGAGATGAAGTAGTGGATCCTGCCCTGCTTCACATACTCCTTGAACTGGGCGAGCGTCGGGGACGGGTCGCTGCCGTTGAAGCCGCCGATGGCCATCACGGGCTTCTCGGTGGCGAGTTGGTAGCTCGCGGCGTTCTGGGAGCCGATCGCCGCGGCCGCCCAGGTGTAGTCGTCGGCGTTCTTCTCCAGCTTCGCCTCCACGTCGGCGTCGACCTGCTGACCGTCGAGCAGTCCGCCCATGCCGCCGCCACGGCGACCGCCCTCGCCCATGCCGCCACCGGGCAGCATGCCCGGCAGCCCGTTCTGCCCCTGGCCGCCCTGGGCGTTGCCGGTGCCGTTCCGCGGGGACTGGCCGCCGCCCGGGAAGCCACCGCCGGGGAAGCCGTTCTGGCCACCACCCGGCTGACCGCCGCCGGTGCCACCGCCCGGCATGCCCTGCGTACCGCCCTGACCCTGACCCTTCTGGCCCTGACCACCCTGCTGACCCTGACCACCCTGGTTGCCCTGCCCCTGCTGGCCCGCGCCCTGGCGTCCGTTCTGCATCCCCGGCGGACCGCCCCGGCCGCCGCCGCCCGGGAAGCGGCCACCGGGGCCGCCCATACCGCCCGCCACCGACGGACCGGCCGTCACGATGGAGCCGTGCTTCGGGGTGTCCACCGTGTTGAGCGTGTACGCGACCGGCCCGGCCAGCCCCGCCGCGAGGCCGAGGCCCGCCGCGGCCAGCGCCGCCCTCCGGCCCAGGCGCGCCGTCAGCAGCAGCCCGGCCGCCGCCGCGAGCCCGCCGATCAGCACCGCCCAGCGCAGCCAGGGGTACCAGTCCGGCGACCGCCCCAGCAGGACGTACGACATGTACACGGTGACCGCGACCGTGACGGCCAGCACCGCCGAGGCCACCGCCCCGGCCCGGCCGCCCTCGGTCCGCCGCTCCCACAGCAGGGCCGCGCCCATGCCCACGACCGCCGCGATATAGGGCGCCAGGGCGATGTTGTAGTACTGGTGGAAGATCCCGGACATGAAGCTGAAGGTGGCGAAGGTCATCAGCAGCGCCCCGCCCCACACCAGGAAGGCCGCGCGCCGGGTGTCGGTGCGCTTCGCCCGCCAGGTCAGCCAGATCCCCGCCGCCAGCAGGATGAACGCCGCGGGCAGCAGCCAGGCGATCTGACCGCCCATGTCGGAGCCGAAGAGCCGGTCGATCCCGGTATCGCCCCACCTGCCGCCACCGCCACCGCCACCCGGACCGCCACCGCCGCCCGGACCGCCCCCGCCGACGCTGCCGGTCTCATCGCCGTTGATCCGGCCCAGACCGTTGTAGCCGAAGGTCAGCTCCAGGAAGCTGTTGTGCTGCGAACCGCCGATGTACGGGCGCGAGGACGCCGGCCACAGCTCGACGATCGCCACCCACCAGCCGCCGGACACCACCATCGCGAGCCCCGCGAGCAGCAGCTGCCCGATCCGCCGGCCGAACTTCGCCGGGGCGCACACCGCGTACACCACCGCGAGCGGCGGCAGGATCAGCCACGCCTGGAGCGTCTTGGTGAGGAAGCCGAGGCCGAAGCAGACCCCGGCCAGCACCAGCCACTTGGTACGCGCGTCCTCCAGGGCGCGCAGCACGCAGTAGACGGCCGAGACCATCAGCAGGCACAGCAGCGCGTCGGGGTTGTTGAAGCGGAACATCAGCGCCGCGACCGGGGTCACCGCGAGCGCCGCGCCCGCGATAAGCCCGGCGGCCGCGCCGAACCTGCGCCGTACGGCCGCGTACAGCACCCCGACCGTCGCGACGCCCATCAGCGCCTCGGGGGCGAGGACCGCCCAGGAGGAGAGGCCGAAGAGCCGCACCGACAGGGCCATCGGCCACAGCGCGGCCGGGGGCTTGTCCACGGTGATGGAGTTCGCGGCGTCGGAGGAGCCGAAGAAGAACGCCTTCCAGCTCTCGCCGCCCGCCTGCACGGCGGCCGAGTAGAACTGGTTGGCGTAGCCGGACGCGCCCAGGCTCCACAGATAGAGCACGGTGGTGGCGGCCAGCAGGGCCCACAGGGCGGGCCGCGCCCAGCGCGGGTCCTCCGGCCGTCCTCTCCAGGCCCGCGCCAGGCGCGAGCCGCCGGGCGCCCGCGGCCCCGGCCGGGGATCGGCGGCGGGGGTCGGCGGCGGCCCGGCTTCGCGGGTGCCGTAGTCGTAGGTGGTCATCGATCGGTCCTCGGGTCGTGGTCGGTCGTGGCCCCGCTGTCCGACGGGAAGACCCAGGCCCGGAAGAGCAGGAAGCGCAGAACGGTGGCGGCGAGGTTCGCCGCGATCAGCACGGCCAGTTCGGTGCCGTGCGAGGCGGTGCCGGGAACGGCGTCCAGGGCGGCGAGGGAGCCACTGGTCAGCACCAGGCCGATGCCGAAGACGACCAGCCCCTGGGCCTGATGGCGCATCGCGCGGTCCCGGCCGCGTACGCCGAAGGTGAGCCTCCGGTTGGCCGCGGTGTTGCCGAGCGCCGACAGCAGCAGCGCCAGCGCGTTGGCCACCTGCGGGCCAGTGCCCATCCGGAAGAGGGAGTACAGCAGCAGATAGACCAGTGTGCTCAGCGCGCCGACCACACAGAACCCGACCAGCTGGCGGGCCAGGCCCTTCGGCACCCCGCTCAGCTCCCGGTCGCGCGGATCGTCGCCGAACGGACGGCGCACCCGGTCCAGCGGCAGCGCGCCGGTGGCCAGCGCACGCCCCACCCGCCACACGCCCTTGAGGTCCTCCGTGGCCGTCTTCACGAGGTGGACCGTGCTGTTGGGGTCGTCCACCCAGTCCACCGGCACCTCGTGGATGCGCAGCCCGGCCCGCTCGGCCAGCACCAGCATCTCGGTGTCGAAGAACCACCCGGTGTCCTCGACCAGCGGCAGCAGCCGTTCCGCGACGTCCTTACGGATCGCTTTGAATCCGCACTGGGCGTCGGAGAAGCGGGCGGCCAGGCTGCCGCGCAGAATCAGGTTGTACGCCCGCGAGATGAACTCCCGCTTGGGCCCGCGCACCACCCGTGAGCTGCGGGAGAGCCGCGATCCGATCGCCAGGTCGGAATGCCCGGAGATCAGCGGGGCCACCAGCGGCAGCAGCGCCTTGAGGTCCGTGGAGAGATCGACGTCCATATAGGCGAGCACGGGCGCCTCGGACAGCGACCACACGGTGCGCAGCGCCCGCCCGCGCCCCTTCTGCTCCAGCCGGACCGCCGTCACCTCCTCGATGCTCTCGTCCAGGTAGGCCGCGAGGTCGGGCGTGCGGTCCGTGCTGGCGTTGTCGGCGATGGTGATCCGGAAGCCGTACGGGAAGGTGCGGGCCAGATGGTCATGCAGCCGTCGTACGCACCGCTCGAGGTCCGCTTCCTCGTTGTAGACGGGGATGACGACGTCCAGCACCGGACGGCCGCGCACGACCGTCACCGGCCCGCGCACGGGCAAGGTCTGCAGGGGTGTCTCGGGCGGAGCCCCGAGAGGGGTGTCGGTTCGCATGGGGTCGACAGTCGCGAGCGGCGCTGTCACGGCTGTGTGGTCAGCCTGTGACCTGCCTGTGAGTCCGTCACGGCCTGGTGAACGGCCCGGTGCACGGGCAGGTGGACGCCGAACACGGTGCGCCCGGGCACGCTGTCCACCGTCACCCGCCCGTCGTGCGCGGCCACGACAGCGTGCACGATGGCCAGGCCGAGCCCCGTGCTGCCCGCGGCGCGGGAGCGCGAGGCGTCGCCTCGCGCGAACCGCTCGAAGACATGCGGCAGCAGCTCGGGCGGGATGCCAGGACCGTCGTCCTCGATCTCCAGCGAGACGTACGAGGGCGGCCGCGGCGGGCCGAAGGCCCCGGCGGCGCGGGCGGCCGCGTACGGGGAGCCGTAGGGCGGGGCGTAGGGCTGGGCGTGTGGCTGGACGTACGGCTCGGCGTACGCCTGGGCGTGCGGCGAGCCGCGCCCCTTACGGTGCCCATGGGGCCCACCGGTCCCGGCGGCCCCGGGCGGAGGTCCGTAGGGCATCCCGGGGGACGCCCCTGAGGGCACCCCGTAGGAGACGCCGTGGGACAGGCCGTACGGCGCCGGATACGGCGAGGGGTACGGCCCGCCCCACAGCACCCGCGCCGTGACCGTGGTCCCGGCCGGAGTGTGCGTCCGCGCGTTGGCGAGCAGGTTCACCAGCACCTGGCGCAGCCGGGCGTCGTCGCCGAAGACGACCGCCGGTTCATCGGGCAGCTCCAGCCGCCACTCGTGGTCCGAGCCGACCGCCCGCGCGTCGCTGACCGCGTCCACGACCAGCGGGGACACATCGACCTCCGCGCATTCCAGCGGCCGTCCCGCGTCCAGCCGGGCCAGCAGCAGCAGATCCTCGACCAGCCCGGTCATCCGCCCGGCCTCGGACTCGACCCGGCCGAGGGCATGCCGGGTGTCGGGCCCGATCTCCTCCCGGCCGCGCCGGGTCAGCTCGGCGTAGCCGCGGATGGAGGCGAGCGGCGTACGGAGCTCATGGCTGGCGTCGGCGACGAACTGCCGTACCCGCGTCTCGCTCTCCTGGCGGGCCGCGAGCGCCGACTCCACATGGCCGAGCATGCGGTTGAGCGCCGCGCCCACCTGGCCGACCTCGGTGCGCGGATCGGCCTCCGAGGCCGGGACGCGCTCGCGCAGCGCCACCTCGCCGCTGTGCAGGGGGAGTTCGGAGACCCGGGTCGCGGTCGCGGCCACCCGGCGCAGCGGGCGCAGCGAGATGCCGACCATCGCGACCCCGGCGATCCCGGCCGCGACCAGCCCGGCCGCGGCCACACAGACCTCGACGAGGATGAGGGTGTTGACCGTCTCCTGGGTCTGGTCGAGCGGGAAGGCGAGGATGATGCCGCCTTCCCGGTGGTCCGACTGGGCCACCGCCCGATAGCCGCCGAGGCCGGGGAGATCGACGGTGTGCACGTCTCCGTCCAGCGGGACGGCGGCGATCGCCTTCTGCTGACCGCTGGTCAGGGAGTCCACCCGGCTCTCGGCGTCGACCTCGTTCGTCATGGGCGAGTCATTGCTCTTGCCGGACAGGGAGACCTCGCCGTCCTGGCCGAACCGCGCCCCGACCGTGCCGATGGGCTGACCGGGCGAGGCGACGAAGAGCACATCGTCCCGGGGGAGTCCGCCCCCCGGACCCGGTTTGTTCAGGAACCGCCCGACGGACGCGCGCAGATCGTCGTCCACCTGGCCCTGGAGGTACGACTGCAGGGCGAGGGTCGTGACCGAGCCGATCACCGCGCAGACCACCGCGATCAGCGCGACGGCCGAGACGACCAGGCGGGTGCGCAGGGACCAGGGGCGGCGCCCGGCCCGCTGAGCGCGCCCGGCTCGTTGAGCGCGTCCCGCCCGCTGGGCGCGCCGGGCGTGCGCACGCCCCCGCGCCGCTCCCGCGCCCCCGCCCGCTCCCGGGGGCGGCTGGGAGGCACCGGGCATCCCGGGGGCACCGGCGGCACCGGGCGTCCCGGCGGCACCGGGCGGCTCGGAGACGCCGGGCAGGTCAGGGTCCCGGGGTGGCCGGGGCGGGGGATGCGCCACGGTGTCTACTCCCCGGGCTTGATCAGATACCCGGCGCCCCGCCGGGTGTGGATCATCGGACTGCGCCCCGCGTCGATCTTGCGCCGCAGATACGAGATGTACAGCTCGACCACGTTGGCCTGGCCGCCGAAGTCATAGCTCCAGACCCGGTCGAGGATCTGCGCCTTGCTGAGCACCCGGCGCGGATTGCGCATGAGATAGCGCAGCAGCTCGAACTCGGTCGCGGTGAGATGGATCTCCTGTCCCCCGCGCGACACCTCGTGGCTGTCCTCGTCCAGGATCAGATCGCCGACGGCCAGCACCGACTCACTGCGCGCGGCCGCCGCCCCCGACCTGCGCAGCAGCCCACGCAGCCGGGCGACGACCTCCTCCAGGCTGAACGGCTTGGTGACGTAGTCGTCGCCGCCCGCCGTCAGCCCCGCGATCCGGTCCTCCACCGCGTCCCGCGCGGTCAGGAACAGCACCGGGACATCGGGCAGTTCGCGGCGCAGCCGCCCCAGCACGGCGAGCCCGTCCATATCGGGCAGCATGATGTCCAGGACCACCGCGTCCGGGCGCAGCTCACGGGTGGTCCGGATCGCCTCCGCGCCGTCACCCGCGGTGCGCACCTCCCACCCCTCGTAGCGCAGTGCCATCGACAGCAGGTCGGCGAGCGCCGTCTCGTCGTCCACAACCAGCACCCGGACGGGGCTCCCGTCGGGGCGCAGCAGCTCGGTACGCCCATGAGGCGAGGTCGGCATCATGACCTCCACCCTCCGAGCGGGCCCTGAGAGGTCCCTTTCGGCTGCCTGTGAATTACCTGAGAATCCTGTGGAGGTCAGGACGAGACCGGCCGGGAGGCGAAAAACAGCCGATCCGGGGCCCGGAAAAGCCGTGGGGGCCACGGAATATCCGGAAGGACTCTCCGGCTTCCCCCTGTATGACTTCTCGTCCCGCACTTGGCAAGATCGGCATCTGGACCGCGGCCCTCAAGACGGACTTCGCCCCATCAGAGCAGGTCAGCGAGGCGGCGGCCGAACTGGACGAGCTGGGGTACGGCGCCATCTGGCTCGGTGGCAGCCCCAGCCCGGACCAGGCCGGAGTCCTGCTGGACGCCACCTCCCGGATCACCGTCGCGACCGGAATCCTGAGCATCTGGGACCACGAGGCGGCCTACGTCGCCGAGCGGCACACCGCGCTCAACGCGGCCCACGACGGCCGCTTCCTCCTCGGCCTCGGCGTGAGCCACAGCGCGCTCGCCGGTGAGCGCTACCAGCGCCCGTACACGGCGATGACGGAGTACCTGACCGGGCTGGACTCCGCCCCGGCCCCGGTCCCCGCCGCCCAGCGGGTCCTGGCCGCGCTCGGCCCCAAGATGCTCGAGCTGTCCCGCGACCGCGCGGCCGGCGCGCATCCGTACCTCGTCACTCCGGAGCACACCGCCAAGGCCCGCGAGGTCCTGGGCAAGGAGGCCGTGCTCGCGCCGGAGCTGAAGGTCGTCCTCGACACGGACCCGGAGCGCGCCCGCGCCACCGCCCGCGACTACCTCGGCCGCTACCTGGCGCTGCCCAACTACACCAACAACTTCAAGCGACTGGGCTTCGAGGACGCGGACTTCGCGGACGGCGGCAGCGACCGTCTCCTCGCCGCCATGTACGCGATCGGCGACGCGGAGACGATCCGGGCGCACGTGGACGAGTTCCTGGCCGCGGGCGCGGACCACATCGCGATCCAGGTGGTGAGCGACGGCCAGGCTCTCCCCCGCGAGGAGTGGCGCACGCTGGCCGAGGCGCTGCCGCTGGACAAGGGCTGACCGACCCCCGCGGCCCCCTCGCCCGGTGCCGACGCGGGCACCGGGCGAGCCCCTTATCGGCAAGAGCCGCATCCGGAAGAGCCGTGCTCTGTCCAAAACGGGCGCATCCGGAGCAGCCACAACCCCTCATATCCCGAACAGCCGCGCCGCGTTCCCGTAACACACCCCGCGCAGCCACTCCTCGTCCTGCCCGACCCGCGTCAGCGCGTCCAGCGCATGCCGGTATCCGTACGGGATGTTGGGGAAGTCGCTCCCGAACAGCACCCGGTCCCCCAGGGCGGCCAGCCTCCCGTGCTCCGACCGCGGAAACGGCCACCGGCCCTCGGTGAAGTCGGTGAAGGCCATCGTGGTGTCCAGGTGGACCCCCTCGTACCGCTCCGCCAGCCCCAGGAAGTCCGCGTACTCCGGCAGCCCCATATGCGCGATGATCAGGCGCAGCCGAGGATGACGGGCCAGCACCCGCCCCACCGGCTCCGGTCCGGTGTACTTGCCCGGGTGGGGCCCCGAGCCGCAGTGGATGACGACGGGCGTCCCGCTCCCGGCGAGCAGGTCCCACACCGGGTCGAGCAGCGCGTCGCCCGGGTCGTACGCCCCCACCTGCACATGGGCCTTGAACACCCGCGCCCCGCCCTCGAGCGCCGCGCGCACGTACTCCTCCACCCCGGGCTCGGGGAAGAAGGTCGCGGTGTGCAGACAGTCGGGCGTACGGGCGGCGAAATCGGCCGCCCAGTCGTTCAGCCACCGCGCCATGTCGGGCTTGTGGGGGTAGAGCATCGAGGTGAAGGCCCGCACCCCGAACGCCCGTAGCGTCGCGAGGCGTTCGTCCTCCTCCGCGCGGTAGGTGATGTGCCAGCGGGGTTCGACGGCGTCGAAGTAGGCCCAGACCTTGTCCAGTACGCGCTGGGGCATGAAGTGGGTGTGCACATCGATGAGTCCGGGCAGCCCGAGTTCCTGCCAGAACCGCTGTACCGACGCCGCGGCGGAATCGTCCATACGGATCACGGTAGTTGCCCCGGGCGTATTGCTACAGCCTCGTCCCAAGCTCTCGCCTTGAGTTGATCACAGCCTGGACCAGTGGTTTTGTCACGCCCATGATGATCTGCGGTAGCAAGATCACCACAGGGGGAACCGAGAAGGTGAACTGACGCTCCGTGACCGGCGTATTCATCTACGGCAGTCACCACTCGCTCGACGTCGTCACCGATCGACCATCACCAACCACCGGGGGACCGTCCATGCTCAACCGCCCGCCCAGCGCCGCCGCCCGATCCGGGACCGCTCTCGTCTGCGCCCTCGGCGTCACCCTCCTCGCCCTCGCCACGGCGGGCTGCGAGGACGGCAGCGCCGCGTCCGGCCGACGGCAGCCCGCGACCCGGGCCGATATGGCGGCCGACAGCGACGGCGGCAGGACCATCCGGCTCGGCGAGCCCACCTCGGTCACCTACAAGCGCGGCTCGGACCATATGCGCGGCGCCCTGCGGGTCACGGCGGTGAGCGTGCGCAAGGGCACCCCCGCCGAGCTGAGGACGGCGGGTGTGAAGCCGTCCGACGTACGGACCGCCCGGCCGTACTACGTCACCATGACGTTCGAGAACATCGGCGAGAACTCCCTCCACTACCCCTTCCTCAACACCCCCACCGGCCTCGAGGACACAGCCGGTGTGGACGACCAGCCGCTGATCACCGGCGACACCGAGGTGACGGCCTGCCCGGGCAAGGATCCGGACGACTTCGCGGTGGGGGCGAAGGTCTCCCTGTGCAAGGTGTTCCTGGTGCCCAACGGCATACGGCCGTCGATGGTGACGTACAGCACAGGCGATGACACCAAGCGCCCGGTGAGCTGGAAGGTCGCGCGCTGACGGCGGCGGGGCCCTCGGCGTGACCGAACGACCGAGGGCCCGGCACTGAAGAAGTGCCGGGCCCTCGATACCTGAGTAGCGGGGACAGGATTTGAACCTGCGACCTCTGGGTTATGAGCCCAGCGAGCTACCGAGCTGCTCCACCCCGCGTCGATGGATGTAACTCTACGTCGTTCTGGCCGCTAAGGGAAATCCATACCGGCGCCTCCGGCCGACCACTCAGAAAATCGCCTCGGCCAGGGCCGAGACAGCACCGACGACCACCCCGTACCCAAGGACCGTCAGCAGCGGCCAGGGAACGGGCCGGGGAACGAGCACCCGCCAGTGGAAGCCGTAGTCCCGGTACTCGGCCATGCCCTCCGTCCCGGGCAGCACCATGAACCGGGGCTGGACCGTGCAGAACAGCCACCAGTCCAGAACCACCAGGTCAAAGAGGACGAGCACGAGCCAGACCAGACCCCCGAAGACGAACGCGCGCCAGAAACCGAGCCCGCCGTCGGCCCGACCGTGCAGATCCACCAGGCCGACGACCGGGACGGCGACGAAGACGACCGCGTTCAACGCCCCCATGACCCCGGCCGCCCGCTCCCCCCGCGCACTCCGCGCGCCATAGCGCTCCCGGATCGCGGCCGGATAGTCGTCGACCAGCGCGTCCCTGGCCACCAGCAGCCCACCGACGATCACCGCGGCGAACAGCACCACCAGCACAAGAGCACAGAAAAGGCTCACCCCGACCAGCTGCCACCAGCTCATGGCACCGCAGCATAGAGCAGGAATTTAGGCTTGCCTAACCTAACCGCACTCGGCAGCCACACCACTTCGACGACGGCCCGCCCCGGGCATTAGTGGAGCGTTAGCCGTACGGCGGCGGATCAACAGCGGCGGCCGACAGTCTTGTTCTCACGAGCCCGAACACCACGTCGCGAGACACCACATCGCGAGAACGGGGAAGACCATGTCGCACCGCACCGCCCTCCGCCACAACCGCCACGCCCGTAAGGCCGCCGCCGCCGCGATCATCGCTGTGGCCGCGCTCGGGCTCACCGCATGTCAGGACGGCGAGAAGGACTCCTCGTCCTCACCCTCCGCCTCCGCGAGCGCCCCGCAATCCTCCGCACCCACGGCCAAGGACAAGGGCCAGGACCAGGCCAAGGACACCGCCAAGGGCACCCCCATGAAGCCCGGCATGAAGTGCACGAACCAGATCGACTACGCCGGGGACTCCAGGGACAACGCCACGATCAACTCCATCGGCAACGACACCGGCTACTGCCCGCCGGTCCAGAAG
>NZ_JAERRG010000220.1 GCF_016741935.1 Streptomyces endocoffeicus
CCCGCGAGCGCGGGGCGGGGCTACCGTCCCGGGTATGAGGTCGCCGCTGAGCGCATTCTCGAGTACGTCATCCGGGCGGGCCTTCAGCCCGGCGCCCGGCTGCCGACCGAGAAGGATCTGGCGGACGAGGTGCGGATGAGCCGGACCGTGGTCCGGGAAGCGGTGAAGATCCTCTCCGCCCTGGGGCGGCTGTCCGTCCAGAAGGGCCGCGGCATCTATGTGGCCGAGCCCGAGCAGTCCTCCTGGCAGCAGTCGCTCTCCAACTTCCTGCCCGCGGACCTGCGGCAGGTGGACGAGCTCTTCGAGTTCCGCCGCTACCTGGAGACCACCACCGCCAACCTGGCCGCACTGCGAGCCGCCCCCGCACAGGTCAAAGCGGTACGCGATGCCGCACAGCAGTCC
>NZ_JAERRG010000221.1 GCF_016741935.1 Streptomyces endocoffeicus
TTGACGGAGCAGCGGGTGTGGCCGGAGGTGGGGCGTCCGCGGCGGGTTGGGGTGTCGGGTTTTGGGGTGAGTGGGACGAACGCTCATGTGATTTTGGAGCAGGCGCCGGAGGTGGCTGTCGAGGTGGCGCCGGTGGTGGTGGCGGAGGTTGGGGGTGGTGGTGTGGTGCCGTTGGTGGTGTCGGGGCGTGGTGGTGGGGGGTTGCGGGGGCAGGCGCGGAGGTTGTTGGAGTATGTGCAGGCTCGTCCGGGGTTGGGCGTTGGGGAGTTGGCAGTGGGGCTGGCTTCTGGTCGGGCGCGGTTGTCGGATCGTGCGGTGGTGGTGGCGGGGGATCGGGAGGAGGCGTTGGTGGGGTTGGCGGCGGTGGCGGAGGGTGGTGGGGCTGGGAGGGCTGATGTTCG
>NZ_JAERRG010000222.1 GCF_016741935.1 Streptomyces endocoffeicus
CGCTGCTGGGTTGTCGGGTCGGGGTGGGATGGTGTCGCTGGGCGTCGGTGTGGGCGAGGCGGAGTTGTTGGTGTCTCGTTGGGCGGGTCGGGTTGAGGTGGCGGCGGTTAATGGGCCGTTGTCGGTGGTGGTGGCTGGTGAGCCGGAGGCGTTGGGGGAGCTGGTGGCGGAGTGTGAGGGCGCTGGGGTGCGGGCGCGGTGGGTCGATGTGGATTACGCCTCGCATACGGCGCAGGTGGAGGTGATCGAGGAGGAGTTGGCGCGGTCGTTGTCGCAGGTCCGTCCGGTGTCCTCACGTATCCCGTTCTTTTCCACGGTGGACGCGGAGTGGCTGGACACGGCCGAGCTGGATGCCGGGTACTGGTATCGGAATCTGCGGAGCACC
>NZ_JAERRG010000223.1 GCF_016741935.1 Streptomyces endocoffeicus
TGCGGCGGGGTTGTCGGGTCGGGGTGGGATGGTGTCGCTGGCTGTGGGTGTGGGCGAGGCGGAGCGGCTGGTTGAGGGGCGGGCGGGTCGGGTTGAGGTGGCGGCGGTTAATGGGCCGTTGTCGGTGGTGGTGGCTGGTGAGCCGGAGGCGTTGCGGGAGCTGGTGGCGGAGTGTGAGGGCGTGGGGGTGCGGGCTCGGTGGGTTGATGTGGACTATGCCTCGCATACGGTGCAGGTGGAGGTGATCGAGGAGGAGTTGGCCCGGTCGTTGTCGCAGGTCCGTCCGGTGTCCTCACGTATCCCGTTCTTCTCCACGGTGGACGCGGAATGGGTGGACACGGCCGAGCTGGACGCCGGGTACTGGTATCGGAATCTGCGGAGCACT
>NZ_JAERRG010000224.1 GCF_016741935.1 Streptomyces endocoffeicus
GCCACCATGGGCAGCGAAGCCGCCGGCATCATCCTCGACACCGGCCCCGACGTCACCCACCTCACCCCCGGCGACCGGGTCACCGGACTCTTCCCCGACGCACTGGCCAACATCGTCGTAGCCGACCAGCGCACGGTCATCCCCATACCAGCCGACTGGACATACCCCGACGCCGCCGCGTTCCCCATCGTCTTCCTGACCGCCTATTACGGACTACACGACCTGGCCGCCCTCAAACCAGGCGAACGCGTACTCATCCACGCCGGCACCGGCGGCGTCGGCACCGCCGCCATCCAACTCGCCCAACACCTCGGCGCCGAAGTCTTCGCCACCGCCAGCCCCGCCAAATGGCCCCACCTACGCGCCATGGGCCTCGACGAC
>NZ_JAERRG010000225.1 GCF_016741935.1 Streptomyces endocoffeicus
GCCACCAGATCACCGTGCTGGAACGCCAACTCGGCGAGCAAAAAGTCCGGTTCACGCCGAGCGATCGGGCATTCCTGGCGGCGCTGTTGCACCGGCTGCCACCGCACGTCCTGCGACAGTTACGGCTGCTCGTACGCCCCGACACGGTGCTGCGTTGGCACCGCAACCTCGTCGCACGCCGCCATGCCGCCTCCTGCCGGCCCAAACGCCCGGGAAGACCGCGCACCGTGCGCTCGATCCGCATCCTGGTACTGCGGCTGGCGAAGTGATCGACATGGACCTCGAAGACTTCGGCTGCCGGGCACGGTTCATGATCCGGGACAGGGACGGGAAGTTCCCCGAACTGTTCGATGCCGTCCTCAAGGACACGGGGATCGACC
>NZ_JAERRG010000226.1 GCF_016741935.1 Streptomyces endocoffeicus
GGGTCGGGTAAGTCGACCCTGCTCAAGGCCGTCGCGGGGCTGCTGCCCACCGAGCGCGGCAAGGTCTACACCAACGGCCAGCCGTCGCTGCTGGGGGTGAACGCGGCGCTGATGAACGACCTCACCGGTGAGCGGAACGTGATCCTCGGCGGTCTGGCCATGGGGATGTCGCGTGAGCAGGTCCGGGAGCGCTATCAGGGCATCGTGGACTTCTCGGGCATCAATGAGAAGGGTGACTTCATCACCCTGCCGATGCGCACGTATTCCTCGGGTATGGCGGCCCGGCTGCGGTTCTCCATCGCCGCGGCCAAGGACCATGATGTGCTGATGATCGACGAGGCGCTGGCCACCGGTGACAGGAAGTTCCAGAAGCG
>NZ_JAERRG010000227.1 GCF_016741935.1 Streptomyces endocoffeicus
CGATGTTGTTGCGGATGAGCGTGATGGTGGTGTGGGTCTTGATGCTGGTGTGGTGGGTGGGTTGGTGGCGTGTGGTGAGCCGCAGCTGGCGGTGCGTGGGGGTGTGGTGCGGTGCGCGCGTCTGGCACGGGTCGGTGGAGCTGGTGCTGCGGAGCTGACCGAACGGTGGCGGGACCCGGGGACGGTGTTGATCACCGGTGGTACTGGAACGTTGGGTGGTTTGGTGGCCCGGCATCTGGTCGCCGAGCACGGAGTAGAGCATCTGTTGCTGGCCGGCCGCAGGGGCGCGGATGCGCCGGGGATGGCCGAGTTGGTGGCTGAGCTGGAGGCGGCTGGGGCGTCGGTCACCGTGGCCGCGTGTGATGTGGCCGAT
>NZ_JAERRG010000228.1 GCF_016741935.1 Streptomyces endocoffeicus
GTCGCTGGTGTCACAGGAGCGGACCGTCACCCGACCGCCCAGTTCCTCGATCTGCTCACACAGCTCCGGCGCCCCCGGCGCATCCAGGCCCCGACGGCTGACCAACAGCACATGCTCTACTCCGTGCTCGGCGACCAGATGCCGGGCCACCAATCCGCCCAGCGTTCCAGTACCACCGGTGATCAACACCGTCCCCGGGTCCCGCCACCCGCCGACGTGTTCTACGGCCGCAGCTCCACTGACCCGTGCCAGACGCGCGCACCGCACCACATCCCCACGCACCGCCAGCTGCGGCTCACCACACGCCACCAACCCGCCCACCACACCAGCATCAAGACCCACACCACCATCACGCTCATCCGCAACAACATCA
>NZ_JAERRG010000229.1 GCF_016741935.1 Streptomyces endocoffeicus
CTCCGATCCGCGACGGGCACGACCACCGCATCATCCACAGTCTGCTCGACCATCGGAGTCAGCACCGCATCCGGACCCACCTCAACGAACGTGCCCACACCCGCTTCCGCCACAAACGCGACCGCATCCGCGAACCGGACCGGACGACGCACCTGATCCACCCAGTAACCGGCATCGACCACGGTCAGCGGCTCCCCAGTGACAGTCGACACCACCGGGATCCGCGGCGACCCGAACGTGATCCCATCGAGCGCGCCGGCAAACTCCTCCAGCATCGGCTCCATCAACGCCGAATGAAACGCATGCGACACCGCCAACCGACGCGTCTTCCACCCCCTGCCCGCACACACCCCCACCAACTCAGCAACA
>NZ_JAERRG010000023.1 GCF_016741935.1 Streptomyces endocoffeicus
GCCGAGGCGGCGGAGCAGGGCGACATCGACGCCTTCTCCGCCGCGGACGAGGCCTTCCACCTTGGAATCGCCGCCGCCGCCGGCAACACGTTCTTCGCCTCCACCGTCGACGCGGTGCGCCACCTGCAGCGCCAGGTCACGACCATCGGACTGGCCGGAGTCGCGGGCGGATCCCTGCAAGTGGCCGCCGGACAGCACGAGGCCATCGCCGAAGCGATTGCCTCCGGAGAGCCCAGCCGCGCCGAGGCACTCATGGCCGAGCACATCGACATGACCGCCCAACAGTTCCAACGGGAGATCTGGCGCCGTGTCGTTCCTGGCGACGACACCAACACCTGAATTCCAGGCCCCCGGACCTCAAGGACAGCCGTGCGAATAACCGATGTGACCGTCGAACTGGTCGACCTGCCGGCTCAGCTGTCCTTCCGCCGGCGGGCCGGACTGCCGGGCTCCGAGCCGGCAGCGGTGGGCGGCGTCCTACGTGTCCATACAGACGAGGGCCTGGTGGGCGAGGCCCATGCGAGGCGCGGGCTGATCATCGCCGACCTGGTGCAGGCCCCGACAGCCCCCGGCCTCGGGTTCGGCCGGCCGGGCTGGTGATGGCTCCCCCGCCGGTCCCTCGAGGGGCCGACGGGACCCCCGATCCCCCTCGCACAAGGAGGCGACACCGTGCCCGTCCAACGCTTCGCCGCGGTCATCCGGCTGCGCCCGGAACTGGAAGCCGAGTACCGTGCCCTGCACGCGGCGGCCTGGCCCGAGGTGCTGGCGACCCTCAAGCGCGCCAACATCGGCAACTACTCGATCTTCCTGCGGGACGGCCTGCTGTTCAGCTACCTGGAGTACACCGGCGAGGACTACGCGGCCGACACCGCGCTGATCGCCGAGTGCCCGGTCACCCGCGAGTGGTGGGCCCGCACAGACCCCTGCCAGCAGCCCTTGGAAAGCACCGACGAGGGCCAGTGGTGGGCGTCGGCCGAAGAGGTCTTCCACCTCGACTGACAGGAAGCGGGTGCTGCCGTCACAGGCGGTAGACCCGCGCGGCCGTGCCACCCAGGACCTCGTCCCGCTCGTGTGCCGACAGTTCCTCCAGGAGCTCGCGGGTGGTGGCGACCACCTGACCGTAGTCGGCCGCAAGCGTGCACACCGGCCAGTCCGAGCCGAACATCAGCCGCCGCGGGCCGAAGACCTCCAAGGCCACCGCGACGAACGGCTGCAGGTCCGCGATGCTCCAGGTGTCCCAGTTGGCCTCGGTGACCAGTCCGGAAAGCTTGGCCACGGTGTTGGGAAGCCGCGCCAGGGCGCGCAGGTCATTGGCCCACGTGTCCGGCCGGCGCGGGCGGACCGGCGGCTTGCCCAGGTGATCCAGGACGAAGGTGAGCTCGGGCCGGGCGCGGGCCGCCTCGACCGCGGCCGGCAGCTGCTCCGGGCGCAGCACCAGGTCGTAGGCCAGACCGGCGGATGCGACGGCGGCCAGGCCACGGTCCACCTCGGGGCGCAGCAGCCAGTCCGGGTCGGCCTCGCCCTGCACCTGGTGACGGATGCCGACCAGGTAGTCACCGCCGGGCAGCGCGCGCAGTTCGGCCAGGGCGTCGGTGACCGCGGGGGAGGTCAGGTCGGTCCAGCCGACGACGCCGGCCGCCAGCGGGTCGCCGGTGGCCAGGGCCAGGAACTCGGGCGTCTCCTCGGGCACACAGATCGTCTGGACCAGCACGGTCGCGTCGACGCCGGCGGCCGCGGTCTGCGGGCGCAGGTCGTCGAGCGTGAAGTCGCGTCGCAGCGGCTCGAGTGCGGGACCGTTGAGCCAGTCCTGGTCGCGGACCGACAGGTCCCAGACGTGCTGGTGGGCGTCGATGACGGTCACGGGCGCTTCCCTCGCCGGGAGAGCGTGTCCTTGCCGGGGATGGGCAACGGTGTCGGCTGCATCAGGTGCGTCCTTCGTCGTGGTGACGGGCCGGCAGCGGCGCGTCCCAGGGCAGGAGGCCCTGGGATCGCAGCGCGAGCCACATGTCCGGGGGGATGGGATGGCGGATCATCGCGGCGGCGTCCTCCACCTCGGTGGCGCTGCGCGCCCCGAGCAGGACACCGGCGACCGCGGGATGGCCGAGCGGGAACCGCAGTGCGGCTGCCCGCAGCGGGACCTCGAACGTTTCGCACAGGGCCTTCAGGGCCAAGGCCCGGTCCAGCAGTCGCTGGGAGGCCGGCGCGTAGTCGAACGTCGCGCCCGGCCTGGGATCGGCCAGCAGGCCCGAGTTGAACACCCCGCCGACCAGCACGGACACTCCGCGCCGCGCGGCCTCGGGCAGCAGTGCGGACAGCCCACTCCGGTCGAGCAGGGAGTAGCGGCCGGCCAGCAGGACCACGTCGACGTCGGTGTCGCGGACGAACCGCGCCGGCATCGCGGTCTGGTTCATGCCGACGCCGATCGCGCCGACCGTCCCCTCCGCGCGCATCCGCTCCAGTTCGGGGTAGGCGTGGTCGAAGGCGTCCCGCTCGTGGTCGTCCGGGTCGTGCAGGTAGACGATGTCCACCCGGTCCAGCCCGAGCCGGGTGAGGCTCTCCTCGACGCTGGTGCGCACGCCGCGGGCGCTGAAGTCCCACACCCGCTCGTGGGTGGCCGGAACGGCGAAGCCGTTCGCCAGGTCGTCACCCCGCGGTCCGGAGAGCGGGCGCAGCAGCCGGCCGACCTTGGTGGAGAGCGTGTACTGCTCACGTGGCCGGGTGCGCAGCGCTCCTCCCAGCCGGCGCTCGGACAGACCCAGTCCGTAGTGCGGGGCGGTGTCGAAGCTGCGGATCCCGCGGGCCCAGGCAGCCTCGACGGTGGCGGCCGCGTCATCGTCGCTGATCGCGTGGAACAGGTTGCCGAGGGGAGCGGCACCCAGCGACAGTTCGGTGACCGCGGTGCCGGTGCGCCCGAGTGTTGTGCTTTGCATGGATCCAGGGGTTACCTCTCACTCAGGGCCCGGCCGGACCGGCGGAGACCGCCGTTCATGGTCGCCGGGGCGCGGGTACGGCCGATCGGGCAGGCCCAGCGCAACGTCCTTTAGACCTCTCACCACAGCACAGCCGTGCCAGGACCCTAGGAGTGATGACCGGCAGACGCAAGGACTACATCAGATGCATTCTCCCGCCCAAAGTGACCGGCTCACCGGTATTTACGCAGGCCACCAACCCCTTACCTCACGGCTTGCTGCAATATGAATCAGAAACATTTACCAGAAAGCTTGTTTCACATGGGCGCTGCCGACTAAGGTCTGAGCGTATCCGGGGCCTGATTCATCAGATCCTTGATGGGGCCGGAGCGCCCTCCGTTGGTCGGCGCCGACCCCCGCGGCGCCGACCAACGGCGTCGACGTCGGCCCCCGACTCGGGGCGGCCACCCGTACCCGCCCTCACCGCGCAGTGCTGCGCATATTCCGAGCAGTTTGCTCAAGGTTGCGCCATAAAGCCAGAAATAGATCATTTTCAGTCACTATGTTGCAGGTGCTTTGCGCCGGGAGGCCGTTGTGAGCCATGTGGAACAGGAGATCGCCAGCCAGCCGGAGTGCTGGCGCCGGGCGCTGGAGCTGGCGCCCGGCGGGCTGCCTGAGCGTGGCGAGCGGGTGGCGGTGATCGGCTGTGGCACCTCGCTGTATATCGCGCAGGCGTACGCGTCGCTGCGCGAGGCAGCCGGGCTGGGGGAAACGGACGCCTTCGCCGCCTCCGAGTTCCCGGCCGGCCGCGGTTACGACCGGCTGATGGCGATCAGCCGCTCCGGCACCACGACCGAGGTGCTCGACGCCCTGGGCCGGGCAGCGCCGCGGATGCCCCGGGTGGCGCTCACCGGCGACCTCGCCACCCCGATCACCTCGGCCGCCGACACCGTCGTGGACCTGGAGTTCGCGGACGAGAAGTCGGTGGTGCAGAGCAGGTTCGCCACCACCGCGCTGGCCCTGCTGCGCGGCCGGCTCGGCCTGGCGCCGGCCGACCTGGCCGAGCAGGCCGGGCAGGCGCTGGCCCTGCCGCTGCCCGAAGGGGCGGCGGGCGCCCGGCAGTTCACCTTTCTCGGCGCCGGCTGGACCACCGGCCTGGCCAACGAGGCGGCGCTCAAGCTCCGGGAGGCGTCCGGGAGCTGGACGGAGTCCTACCCGGCGATGGAGTACCGGCACGGCCCGGTCAGCATCACCGCGCCGGACACCGTCGTCTGGTTCTTCGGCGAGCCACCCGCCGGGCTGCCGGACGAGGTGCGGGCGATCGGCGCGCTGACCTCGGTGACCACGCTGGACCCGCTGGCGGACCTGGTCCGAGCACAGCGCCTCGCGGTGGAGATCGCCAAGGTCCGTGGTCTGGACCCTGACCAGCCGCGCAACCTGACCCGCTCGATCGTGCTGAACCGGCCGTGACCGCGACGACGATCGCACTGGACATCGGCGGCACCTACATCAAGGGCGGTGTCGCCGGCCCGGACGGCACCCTGCGGAACACCGAGCGCTGGTCCACCGGCGCCGAGCGCGGGCCGGACGCGGTGCTGGACGCCGTGCTCGCGGCCGCCGCCGAGCTCGCCGAGCGGTGTCGGCCGGCGGCCGCGGGCATCGCGGTGCCGGGGATCGTCGACGAGGCGTCCGGGGTCTCGCTGCTGGCCGCCAATCTGGGCTGGCGGCGGCTGCCGGTCCGCGACTGGTTCGCCAAGGAGCTGGGCATCCCAGTCGCCATCGGGCACGACGTACGGGCCGGCGGCCTGGCCGAGGCCCGGCTCGGCGCCGGACGCGGCAGCCGGAACTTCCTGTTCGTCCCGGTCGGCACCGGGATCGCCGCCGCACTGATGGTCGACGGGCAGGCGCTGGCCGGCAGCCACGCGATGGCCGGCGAACTCGGCCATCTGCCCATGCGATCCGGCGACGAGCCGTGCCCATGCGGCGGCCGGGGCTGCCTGGAGACGGTCGCCTCCGCCGCGGCCATCGCCCGCCGCTACACCGCCGCCACCGGCGAGCCCGGCCGCACGGCGAAGGACGTCGGTGAACGCGCCGCCGCGGGTGACCGAACCGCGGTGGCGGTCTGGCAGGCGGCCATCGAGGCGCTCTCCGACGGCCTCGCCACCGCCATCACCCTGTTCGACCCTGAACGCATCGTGATCGGCGGCGGCCTCGCCCGGGCCGGCGAACCGTACTTCGGACCACTGCGCGCGGCCGTCGCCGAGCGGCTCGCCTTCCGGACCGCCCCCGAGATCGTCCCGGCCGAACTCGGCCACCAGGCCGGCTGCCAGGGCGCCGCGCTGCTCGCCGGGGACCTGCTGGCCGCTCGGAGTGCCCGATGCCGCTGAGCACCACCGCGCCCGCCCCGACCGTTCCGGCCCACCGGAGACCTGAATGATCCTCACCGTCACGCTCAACGCCGCGCTCGACCTCACCTACTGGGTGGACCGGCTGCGCCCGCAGGGCAGCAACCGGGTCCGGACGGTGGTCGAACGGGCCGGCGGCAAGGGCGTCAACGTCTCCCGGGTGCTGCACGCCCTCGGTCATCGGACCGTCGTGACCGGCCTCGCCGGGGGTGCGGTCGGCCGTGCGCTGCGGCGCGACCTCGCCGCCGCCCGGCTGCCCGAACGCCTGCTGCCGATCACCGGCGAGACCCGCCGCACGGTCGCCGTGGCCGACGAGAGCGCCGGCGACACCACGATCCTGCTCGAACCGGGTCCGGTGGTCCGCCCGAAGGAGTGGATCCGCCTGCTCGACCACCTCGACCGGCTGCTGCCGTCCGCCGCCGCCGTCGTGTTCGCGGGCAGCCTGCCACCCGGGCTGCCCGAGGACGCCTACGCCCAGCTCGTCCGCCTCGCCGCCGGTCACCGGGTGCCCGCGGTCGTGGACGCCGACGGCGCGGCCCTGCGCGAGGCGCTGGTGGCCGGGCCGGCCCTGGTCAAACCGAACGCGGACGAGCTCGCCGCCGCCACCGGCACGACCGACCCGGTCGCCGCCGCGGGCGCCCTGCGGGCGGCCGGAGCAGCGGCCGTCGTCGCCTCCCTCGGCGCCGACGGTCTCATCGCGGTCACCCCGCACGGCAGCTGGCAGGCCAGGCCGCCGGAGCGACTGGCCGGCAACCCCACCGGCGCGGGCGACGCCGCGGTGGCGGCGCTCGCCCTCGGCCTGGTCGCCCGCACCCCCTGGCCCGAGCGGCTCGCCGAGGCGGTGGCCCTCTCCGCCGCCGCGGTCGCGGCGCCGCTGGCCGGTGACTTCGACCGCGCCGCCCACGCCGGCCTGCGAGAGCGCGTGGACGTCCGACCCCTGCCCTGAGGAGCCCGTGATGCCCCTGACCGGTACCGGCACCATCGTCACCCCCGCGGCCGATGCCGCGCGCGGAGTCGGCGCGTTCAACGTCATCCAGCTCGAACACGTCCAGGCCATCGTCGCCGGCGCCGAGGCCGCGGGTGCGCCGGTGGTGCTGCAGCTGAGCGAGAACGCCGTCCGCTACCACGGCGCCCTGGCGCCGATAGCCTCGGCGACGCTCGCCGTCGCCCGCGCCGCCGACGTGCCGGTCGCCGTCCATCTCGACCACGCCACCTCGGCCGGTCTGGTCGGCGAGGCCGTCGAACTCGGCTTCTCCTCCGTCATGTTCGACGCCTCCGCCCTCGACTACGACGACAACGTGCGGGCCACCACGGAGGTGGTGGAACACTGCCACGCGGCCGGCGTCTGGGTGGAGGCCGAACTCGGCGAGGTCGGAGGCAAGGACGGTGTGCACTCCCCCGGTGCGCGTACCGACCCGGCCGAGGCCGCCGCCTTCGTCGCCGCCACCGGCGTGGACGCGCTCGCCGTGGCCGTCGGCACCTCGCACGCCATGCTCACCCGCGACGCCGAGCTCGACTTCGAGCTGATCGCCGCACTTCGCGCCGCCGTTCCGGCACCGCTGGTGCTGCACGGCTCCTCCGGCGTCGCCGACGCGCATCTGACCCGGGCGGTCACCCACGGCATAACCAAGATCAACATTGCCACCCACCTCAACCAGGTCTTCACCGCCGCCGTCCGCCAAGCCCTCGCCGACCGGTCGCAGTTGGCCGACACCCGCCGCTACCTCGGCCCCGGCCGCACCGCGATGACCGCCGAAGCCACCCGCCTGCTCGGCGTGCTACGTGCCGCCGCACCACGCTGAGCGCGGTTCAGCCGTACAGCAGCACCGAACGACGTGCCCCTGTCGCCGTGGATCCGGGACGACCTCGCCAACCCGCTGTTCGTCCTCGGCCCGCTGCTCGGTCAGACCATCGCCCCATATCGCCAGGAGGTAGATAGACATGAAGCTCATGCGGATCGGCGCGCCGGGAGCGGAGACTCCGGCCGTCCTCGCCCATGACGGTCGGGTGTACGCGCTGTCGGGTGTGGCTGCGGAGATCGACGGGGCCTTCCTGGCATCGGGCGGGGTCCGGCGGGCGCGGGACGCGCTCGCCCGTGGGGCGTTGCCCGTGCTGGAGGCCGCCGGTCCGCGGATCGGTGCTCCGGTCGCCCGTCCGGGCAAAGTGGTGTGCGTCGGTCTCAACTACCGCGACCACGCGGCGGAGACCGGTGCCGCGGTTCCCGAGCGGCCGGTGGTCTTCATGAAGGATCCCTCCACGGTGGTGGGGCCCTACGACCGGGTGCTGATCCCGCGCGGTTCGGCCAAGACGGACTGGGAGGTCGAGCTCGCGGTGGTCATCGGCCGTGAGGCGCGCTACCTGGCGAGCCCCGCCGAGGCCGCCGGCCACATCGCCGGTTACGCGGTCAGCAACGACGTCTCGGAGCGGGAGTTCCAGCTCGAGTACTCCGCGCAGTGGGATCTGGGCAAGTCCTGCGAGACCTTCAACCCGCTGGGCCCCTGGCTGGTCACGGCGGACGAGGTCGCAGACCCCCAGTCGTTGGGCCTGCGGCTGGCCGTCAACGGCGAGACGCGGCAGGACGGCAACACCAAGAACATGATCTTCGGGGTCGCCTATCTGGTCTGGTACCTGAGCCAGTACATGGTGCTGCGTCCCGGCGACATCATCAACACCGGTACCCCGGCCGGCGTGGCGCTAGGCCTGCCCGGCACCCCGTACCTGCGCGAGGGCGACATGGTCGAGCTGTCCATCGACGGCCTCGGCACCCAGCGGCAGACGTTCAACAACGCGTGAAAGGCACCCAGTTGTCCGCAACCACGGCGCGGATCACCGCCGTCGACACCTACGACATCCGGTTCCCCACCTCGCGGGAGCCGGCCGGGTCCGACGCGATGAACCCGGACCCCGACTTCTCCGCCGCCTGCGTCGTCCTGCGCATGTCGGCGGGCGGGCATGAGGGCTACGGGTTCACGTTCACCATCGGTCGCGGCAACGACGTCCAGGTCGCGGCCATCGACTCGCCGCGACGCGGCTACCCCGCCTACACCATCCCCGGGCCGGCTCGGCTACTCCGACGAGAAGCTCACCCCGTCGCCATTGACGTCCTCCAGCTGGACTCGGCCCGGGTGGCCGACGTCAACGAGGACCTGACCATCCCGCTGCCCGCCGCCAAGTTCGGCGTTCCGGTCTGCCCGCACGCGGGAGGCGTGGGCCTGGCCGCCACGGGGTCCCGGACCCGCCCGGAGGCGCGAGCATGACCACTGATCTCCACGGCCTCACCGCCCTGGTCACCGGCGGTGCCTCCGGCATCGGCCTGGCCACCGCTCAACTGCTCAGCGAGCGCGGGGCGGATATCGCCGTCCTCGACCTCGACCCCAGCGGTGCCCCCGCCCCGCTGCGCGCCTTCACCGCCGACGTCGCCGACGACCTCTCCGTCCGCTCGGCCGTCGAGGGGGCGGCCGAGACGCTCGGCGGCATCGACATCCTGGTCAACAACGCAGGCATCGGGGCCGCCGGAACGGTCGAGGACAACCCGGACGAGCAATGGCACCGCGTCCTGGACGTCAACGTCCTGGGGATCGTCCGCACCACCCGAGCCGCACTGCCGTACCTTCGCCGGTCGGCCCACGCCTCGGTCGTCAACACCTGCTCCATCGCCGCCACCGCCGGCCTGCCGCAGCGCGCGCTGTACTCGGCCAGCAAGGGCGCCGTCCTCTCACTCACCCTGGCCATGGCCGCCGACCATGTCCGCGAGGGCATCCGGGTCAACTGCGTCAACCCCGGCACCGTCGACACCCCGTGGGTCGGGCGGCTGCTCGACGCCGCCGCGGACCCGGCCGCCGAACGCGCCGCGCTCAGCGGCCGGCAGCCCACCGGACGGCTGGTCACCGGCCGGGAGGTGGCCGCCGCCATCGCCCACCTCGCCTCACCCGCCGCCGGCAGCACCACCGGCACCGCCCTCGCGGTCGACGGCGGCATGGCGGGCCTGCGCCTGCGACCGGAGCCGAAGTCATGAGCCTGCGTCACAGACCGCTCGGCCACAGCACGGTGCGGGCCGCGTCCATCACCGCCTCCCGGACACGCTGTGGGCGGAACTCAAGGAACGCGGGCTGCTCCCCGTCGACGTCCCGACCCTTCAGGGAGGCGGGCTGATGCGCATAGCCCTGTTCATCACCTGTTTCAATGACACCATGTTCCCCGGCACCGGCCGGGCCGTGGTCACCGTGCTCGAACGCCTCGGCCACGCTGTGGAGTTCCCGCAGGAACAGACCTGCTGTGGACAGATGCACTTCAACACCGGCTACCGCCCGGACACCGTCCCACTGGTCGCCCGCTTCGCGCGGACCTTCGCCGACTACGACGCCGTGGTCACCCCGTCCGCCTCGTGCGCCGGCATGATCCGCGAGAACCACCCCGTGCTGGCCCAGGACCACGGCCCCAGCGAACTCCACCGGCGGGTCGACGACCTGGTGCCCCGCGTGTACGAGTTCACCGAGTTCCTCACCGACGTCCTCGGCACAACCGATGTCGGCGCCCGCTTCCCCCACCGTGTCACCTACCACCCCACGTGCCACTCCCTGCGCGGGCTGCGTCTCGGTGACCGGCCGCTGCGACTGCTGCGCACCGTCCAGGACATCGACCTGGTCGGCCTCCCGTCCGCCGACTCCTGCTGCGGATTCGGCGGCACCTTCGCCGTCAAGAACGCCGAGACGTCCAGCGCGATGCTCGCCGACAAAACTCAAGGAGTCCTGGACAGCGGCGCCGAGATCCTGTGCGCCGCCGACAACTCCTGCCTGATGCACATCGGCGGCGGTCTGTCCCGGCAGGGCAGCACCGTACGGACCATGCACCTGGCCGAGATCCTCGCCGCTGCCGAAGGAGCCGCGTGATGAGCAACCACGGTGACCGCGGCGTCGTCTGGCTCGGCTCCCCCACCTTCCCCGAAGCGGCCAGAAGCGCGCTCAAGAACACCCAGCTGCGCGGCAACCTGAAGCGGGCCACCTCCACGATCCGCGACAAGCGCCTCGCCGTCTCCGCCGAGCTCGACGACTGGGAGGCGCTGCGCGAGTCGGCCGCCGCGATCAAGAGACGCACCTCGCGCCATCTCGAGCACTATCTGGTCCAGTTGGAGCAGTCCGTCACCGCGGCGGGCGGCACCGTGCACTGGGCAGCCGACGCGGCCGAGGCCAACCGCATCGTCACCGAGCTGGTGCGGGCCACCGGCGAGCGGGAGGTCGTGAAGGTCAAGTCCATGGCGACCCAGGAGATCGGCCTCAACGAGCACCTCGCCGAAGCGGGAATCACCGCCTACGAGACCGACCTCGCCGAACTCATCGTCCAGCTCGGCGCCGACCGGCCCTCCCACATCCTCGTCCCGGCGATCCACAAGAACCGCACCGAGATCCGCGACCTGTTCGCCGCCGAGATGGGGAACTGGGGGCAGTCGGCTCCCGACGGCCTCGGCGACGAGCCGGCCGAACTCGCCGAGGCGGCCCGCCGCCACCTTCGAGAGAAGTTCCTCACCACCAAGGTCGCCGTCTCCGGAGCCAACTTCGCCGTCGCCGACACCGGCACCGTCGTCGTGGTGGAATCCGAGGGCAACGGCCGGATGTGTCTCACCCTCCCGTCCACCCTGATCACCGTCATGGGCATCGAGAAGGTCGTCCCCACCTGGTCCGACCTCGAGGTGTTCCTGCAGCTACTGCCCCGCTCCTCCACCGGCGAGCGGATGAACCCCTATACCTCCGCCTGGACCGGCACCCACGACGGCGAGGGGCCGCAGGAGTTCCACCTGGTGCTGCTCGACAATGGCCGCACCGACACCCTCGCCGACACCGTCGGCCGCCAAGCCCTCGCCTGCATCCGCTGCTCGGCCTGCCTCAACGTCTGCCCGGTCTTCGAACGGACCGGCGGCCATGCCTACGGCTCGGTCTACCCCGGGCCGATCGGCGCGGTGCTGACCCCGCAGCTGGTAGGGGTGGAGAACGCCGCCTCCCTGCCGTTCGCCTCCACCCTGTGCGGGGCCTGCTACGACGCCTGTCCCGTGAAGATCAACATTCCGGAGGTGCTGGCCCACCTGCGGGCCGAGGCCGTCGAGGCCAAGCGGGCCGCCAAGCGCCTGCCCACCGCCGAGGCGGTGGCGATGAAGGCCGCCGCCACCGTCCTGGACTCCCCACAGCTGCTCGCCGCCGCACAGAAGGCAGCAAGCGTCGGCGGCCGCGTCCTCGCCCGGCGCGGACGCATCCGCCGACTGCCCGGCCCGCTGCACGGCTGGTCCGACACCCGCGACACCCCCGCGCCGCCCGCGGAGTCCTTCCGCACGTGGTGGCGCAAGAACAAGGAAGGGGAGCAAGGGGAGCGATGAGCAGCCGCGAGGCCATCCTCGGCCGAATCCGGGCCGCACTCGTCGATGTCCCGGCCGACGAGACCCCGGACGACGTACCCGTGCCCCGGGCGTACCGCAGGTCACATGTGGAACCTGGGCAGGACCCGGTGGCGCTCTTCGCCGAACGGGTCGCCGACTACCGCGCCACCGTCACCCGCACCGACCAGGCCGGACTGACCGATGCCATCGCCGCCACCCTCTTCGGGCGCGGTGTCCGCCAACTGGCCCTGCCGGGCGCGTTCCCCGTCGCGCTGCCGGCTTCCGCCTCTTGGGAGTGGCACACGGAACCGCTGGACATCCCCGCCCTGGACGCCCTGGACGGCAGCATCACCCTTGCCGCCGCGGGCATCGCCGTTACCGGGACCATCGTCCTCGACACCGGCCCCGGCCAAGGCCGGCGCGCCCTCACCCTCGTCCCCGACTACCACCTGTGCGTCGTACGCGCCGAGCAGATCGCCGACGACGTCCCCGACGCCCTCGCGCGCCTCGACCCGACCCGGCCGCTCACCTTCATCTCCGGGCCCTCGGCCACCAGCGACATCGAACTCGACCGGGTGGAGGGCGTGCACGGACCCCGCACCCTGGACGTCATCATCGTCGACCCCAACCACCCGGAGAAGCCATGAAGATCGCCCTGCACACCCGCGTCCGCGAAATTTCCGCAAGCCTGATCAGTTCAGGTGCTGGATTCACCTGGTCCCGCATCAGCCTGCGTCGGCCGTACCCGGAGTTGAGATGCCATCGGGAAGGCACGTGACAAACGAACCAGCATCACTTGGGCGTCGCCGAGGTCGGAAAGGGAATCGGAGGAGGAGCGCAACGCTGTCCGTGGCACTGGTGGTGCTGCTCGCCGCTACCTGGCTGCTGTCCGGGGCGCTCGTCGCCACTACCGATCCACTCGCTGTCGCCGCGGGCCGAGCAACCACCAGCTTCCTTGGGCTGTTGATGGTCGCCGCCGCGCGCACGGCGACGAGACGCCCGGCCCTCGATGTGATGAAACACGGACGACGTGCGGCAATGGCATTGGGCTCCCTCGGTGTTTTCGGCTACTCCGTGGCCTCCATCTGGGCGATCCGGCTCGTCGGCGCGACGACCACCAATGTGGTCCTCGCTTTGCTGCCCTGCGCCACATTCCTGCTGGGCGCGGTCCTGTTCCGGCAGCGGCCCGGACGGGTTGCCCTCGCGGGGACATGCCTGGCGGTCACCGCCGCGGTGGCATATGGCTTCCTCGACAGCGGAAGGGGCCTCGGCATTCGCGGCGACGCCTCCGGCGGCCGCACGGTGCTCGGCGTGCTCACCGCGCTCGCGGCGGTGGGCTGCATGGCCCTGTATGCGCACTACTACAACCGACTCGCCGCCGGCAGCTCTTCCCTCGTGACACTACCCGCGGTCTTCGGCGCCGGAGCGCTGATGCTCCTGCTGCCGGCACTCACCCTGAACTCATTCGGGCAGGTCACACCCGCACAGTGGGGCGGACTACTGTTGCTGGGCTGCGGGATCTACGTGCCTGCTTACATCATCCAGCACGAACTTCTCCTTCGCCGAGGTCCGCTGTTCACCACCAGCATGGCGCTGACGGTCCCCTTCGTCGTGCGAGTGTGCACCTGGGGAATCGGCCAAGCGGGGCCGCCAAGTCCATTCGTACTCGGCCTGCTTATCGCCTGCTGCATCGGCGTACGCCTCACCCTGGCCCAGCCGAGGGGGCTCCAGGCGAGGACGCCGAGGCCCTGATCCGGCCCGAGGGGCATCAGCGACGGCAAGCGGCCGGCCGAGCACCAGAACGGCGAGCTGAAAGGGGCATAGATCCGATACATGCCGCATCCATATCGCCGGTCCGCACGGAGATTCCCTGGCGAAGCCTCACCCGCACAAGGGCTCAACCTCCGTTCACCCGGGACGACTCCCCCTGGAGGAGACGCCGACCGTGACGGGCAGCCTGGGGGTGCCGGATTCTGGCGTCAAAGGGTTTGGATGTGATTCACTGAGCCGAAATTGCTGCATGTATATGAAACATACGCCCGTGCCCAGGTCAGGGCACGCCGTACAGCAATCGCACAAGGGGGAACCCGCGCACACCTGGTCTCCCTCCCCGGACCTCCAGCCGTGAAGGACATCCATGCGAATCACCGATGTGACTGTGGAATTGGTCGATCTGCCCGCCCAGCCGCCCTTCCGGTGGCGGACCGGGCTGCCCGGCTCAGAGCCCGCGGTGGTGGGCGGGGTCCTGCGCGTCCACACCGACGAGGGTCTCGTGGGCGAGGCGCACACGAGGCGCGGGCTGATCGCCTCCGACCTGGTCGACCGTCGCATCCATGCGGATCTGACCGGCCGTGACCCGCTGATGCGCGAGCTGTTGTGGCAGCGGCTGTGGGAGCTGGACCGCATCGAGGAGCTGCCGATCTATGCCCTCGGCCTGGTCGACGTGGCGTTGTGGGACCTGGCGGGCAAGGCGGCCGGGCTGCCGGTGCACCGGCTGCTGGGCGGGTATCGCGAGGCCGTTCCCGCCTACGCGAGCACGGTCACCTTCGGCAGTGTCGAGGAGTACCTCGATGTGGCCGACCAGTGCCTGGAGCTGGGGTACCGCGGCATCAAGCTGCACGGCTGGGGCGATGTGAAGGCGGACGCGGAGCTGTGCCAGAAGCTGCGGGCACACGTCGGCGACGACATCGACCTGATGTACGACGGCTCGGCCGGGTTCGACCTCGCGGACTCGGTGCGTCTCGGCCGCGCTCTCGGCGAAGCCGACTACCTGTGGTACGAGGAGCCGATGCGCGAGTTCAGTGTGACCTCCTACCGCTGGTTGGCCGCGCAGGTCACCGTTCCCCTGCTGGTCGCGGAGACCTCCGACGGCGCGCACTTCAACGCCGGCGACTTCATCATGGCGGGCGCGGCGGGCCGGGTCCGTACCAGCGCGCAGTACAAGGGTGGGATCACCGGGGCCCTGCGGATCGCGCACCTCGCCGACAGCTACCAGCTGCGGGCCGAGGTGCACGGCAGCGGCGTGGTCAACGCCCATCTGTGCATGGCGATACCGAACACCACGTACTACGAGTCCCTGGTGTACACCAATCCCGTGGTGCGCGAGCCCTCGGTGGGTGCCGACGGCCTTGTCCAGGCTCCGACGGCACCCGGCATCGGATTCGACCAGCCGGGCTGGTGACGAGGTCGGCGGTGCCTTTCACAGCCGTCGAGAAGGGGGCGGGCGCGGGCGCGCCACGCCCTTCTCGACGTCAAGCCGCATGCCTGGTCCGCGGCCCAGGTGTCCCGCTCACGAGGGCCGAACGGCGCATCGGCTTCCGTGGCGCGGTGACGACGGTGGACGGAGACTTTCGCCGTCTCAGCTGTCTTGGCCGACGGGGATGAAGTTCGCGTATTCCTCGATGCGGGTGATCAGCCCCTTGTCGTCGAAGCGGAAGTACACCGCGGCGTGTACCTCGCCGCGCATGCCGTTCTTGGTGGCCACGTGCACGACGTGCTGCTGAAGAACTTCTCCGCGCTGGGAGAGCTGACGGGTGATGTCGTAGCGCATCGACTCGATGGCGTCGACCTGCCCTTCCATCCCCTCGATGTTCTCCTCGATGCTCTGCTCGCCCTTGCCGTCGTTGTGCCAGACGGCGGCCGTCTCTGCGCACAGGGCGCGGGCGCGCTTCCAGTCGCGCGACTCGAGGGCATGGAGGTAGGCGACGGCCTTGTCCTTGAGGTCCTGGCTCATGCTGGTCTTCTTCCTGTACGGATGGGGTGTGGCAGGGGCGGGGCGGGCCGAGTCAGCTTGGGTTGGTGGTGGCGTGTATCAGGGCGCGCTCGCCGACCTCGATGCGCATCGGCAGGTGGTTGCCGGGCGGCGCAAGGGGGCAGACGAACACCTCCGGGTTCAGGTGGTGATAGGAGAGCGCGGCCTGGTTGAAGTCGACGGTCAGCGTGCTGCCGGGCTCCAGGAGGGGCAGTACGAGCCAGCGGCCGATCTCCGGGGTCTGGTCCCCGTTGGTCTCGTCGGTGAAGATCACCAGCCGGTGGCCGGGGAATTCCTGGAGGACGGCCAGGACGTATTCGGTGCCGCCGATGGTCACGACCAGGTCGACGGGGGCAAGGATGGCCTCGGTACCGCGTGGGACGGTCAGCCGGGGCACCTCGATGCGGCGCCCTTCAGGAGCGGCGCGGTACTGGCCCCCGAACACCCAGGCGGGGTCGTAGGGGAAGGTGTCGATGCCGCTGAGGCCGGTGCGCTCGACGCGGCCCTGGTCCATGACGACCAGGCCGTAGGAGCCGTCCGCGCCGCCGGCGAAGCCGACCATATGGTGGGGGAACCGAAACGAGCTGCCGGAGGGCACTTCCACCGTGCCGTCGACCGCCGCTCCGCCGATCAGCACACCGTCGGCAGCCTTGACCGTCACGGTCAGGGCGCCTGATTCGGTGGTGCGCCACTCGCCGGGGATGCGGGGGAAGGTGTGGGGGCCCGGGTCGTTGATCTTGGCGTTGGCGACGACGTTGGCCTTGCCGTTCGCTCCGGCGATCTCCTCCCACCGGCCCTGACGCCAGGCTTCGTAGTCGGCGGGCACGCCGTTCACGGCGTCGGCCGTCTGCCGGTTGGAGGGGGTCTGAGGTGTGGTCATGAAGGTGTTCCCTGTCCTCCGCGCCGCGCCATGGGGGCGCGGCGGGCTGCCCAGACGGTGCGCTCGGTGCGTACGGCGAGGTCGTCGCGGCGCAGGATGCTGTGCGGGCTGTCGGTGTCGAGTAGCTCGTCGAGTGCGGCGAGGTCTTCTGGGCTGAGCGCTGGTGCGGCGGCGCCGCGGATGCGCTGCAGGCTGCCGTGGGCGTAGCGGCCGATGGCTTCGCCGCGGTCGCCTTCGATGTTCACGGTGATGGTGCGCTCGGCTTCGACGGTGAATCCGGCGGCGGACAGCATCGGTCCCCAGTCGGCCCCGCGGTGCGGGACGTGCTCGGCGTGGAAGCTGTCGGTCGCCCTGTGGCAGCGTTCTTCGAGACCGGGCCGATCGCCGGGGGCGTCGGCGGGCAGGAAGCGGGGGAAGCCGTCCAGCTCGACGACGGCGAACAGGCCGCCCGGGGCGAGCAGGTCGTGGACGCTGGTCAGGGCGCGCTCGGGGTGGGCCATGTGGTGCATCGAGGCCGAGGCCCACACCAGGTCCGGCGTACCGAGATCGGGCCAGTCAGCAGCGTCGAGGTCGGCCTGCACGGTGCGCACGCGCTCCTCCACTCCACGGGCGCACGCCTTCTCGCGCAGGTGCTGCAGGTGCCCGGCCGAGGTGTCGACGGCGGTGACGTGCGCCTCGGGGAAACGCTCGAGGAGTGCGAAGGTGCCCGCCCCCGTGCCGCAGCCCAGATCCACGATCTGGCGCGGCTCGGCCTTCAACGGCAGCCAGGCGGTGATGAACGCGATGTGTTCGGCGAGTACCTCGGCATCCAGGTCAAGGATCTCCGCCTGGCCGCCATCATCGTGCGCCTGGTGGTGGCCGCCTTCGCCGTGGGGGGTGTGCTGGTGCGCTTGGGTCATGGCGACACCGTAAGACGCCTATGCGCTTACGGCACAGCTGCTTGCTGTTTACGCAAGGAGGTCGCTTCGCCCGCTGCCCATCACGCAAGATCCCGCCCGCGCCGGGCCTCCGACACCGTCACTCACCGGGAGTCCGAGCGTCGCCGTAGTCGCCGGTCTCGGCGGCATCGCGTTGGTGGCCTCGGCGGGCGTCGCGGTCGAAGATGCCCATGATCTCGCACGGCCCGCCCTCGGTGCCGATCGCGTGGGGCATCATGGTGGGGAACTCGGCGGCCTGGTTGGCCTCGATGCGGTATCGGCGGTGGCCGAGCATGAGGATGGCGGTGCCGGACAGGACCACAAGCCATTCGCGGCCAGGGTGGGCGCGCATGCGGGCAGGGTTGTCGGGCGGTGGTTCGGTCATGCGCTGACGCATCACGCTCATGCCGGGGTCACCCTTGATGGGCCAGCGCATCAGACCGTGGGTGCCGTCGATCATCGGGCTGATGACGACATCGTCGGCGGCGTTCTCCACCAGCTGGTCCAGGGTGGTGCCAAGGGCGCGGGCGAGGGTGACGAGCTGGTCCAGGGTGAGGCGGCGCCGGCCGTTCTCGATGCGGCTGAGCGAGGACTGGCTGAGGTTGGCGCGGCTGGCCAGCTCTTCCAGGGACCAGCCCTGGGCGACCCGCAGGGCGCGGATCCGTTTGCGTACGAGGCCGTCCAGCTGGCCATCTTCTTGCGTCATAGGCAACATGCTATGCCCTATCCGCAATGCGGGCTTAACGTCCAGTGCAGGTGGTCCGGGCACAGGGGCCACGCACGACGAAAGGGCGCGACATGTCTGCGCGGACTTCCCGCAACGAGTGCGACGAGAGCGACGAGAGCGACGAACTGCCCGTTGAGACCGTGGATGTGGTGGTGATCGGCGGCGGCGCCGCGGGCCTGAACGGGGCCCTGATGCTGGCCCGCTCGCGCCGCTCGGTCGTCGTGATCGACAGCGGCACCCCGCGCAACGCCCCGGCCGCAGCCGTGCACGGCTTCATCGTCCTGGACGGCACGCCGCCGCCCGAGATCCTCAAGTCCGGACGGCAACAGGTACGCCAGTACGGTGGCCGGATCGTGTTCGGCGAGGTGGCCTCGGCCGAACCGGCAGCCCCGTCTCCCGAGGGTGACCCGCGGTTCACCGTCGGCCTGGCGGATGGCCGCACGGTGACCGCGCGCCGGGTGCTGGTGGCCACCGGCCTGCGTGACGTGCTGCCCGAGGTGCCCGGCCTGGCCGAGCACTGGGGCCACAGCGTGGTGCACTGCCCCTACTGCCACGGCTGGGAAGTACGCGATGAGCCGATCGGCATCCTCGCCACCGGTCCCGCCTCGGTCCACCACGCCTGGCTGTTCCGCCAGCTGACCGACGACCTCATCTACTTCACCGGCGGCACCGAGCTGGACGCGGACACCCGCGCCCGCTTCGCCGCCCGCCACATCCGCGTCATCGAGTCCCCCGTGCGGGAAGTCGTCAACGACGAGGGCGGCGCCCTGGCAGGCGTGCGCCTGACGGATGGCGGCTTCGTGGAGCGGCGCGTCCTGGCCGTCGCCACCCAGATGCAGGCCCGCACGGAGGGCTTGGAGGGGCTGAAGCTGCCGATGGAGGACCTGCCCGACAACATGGGTCGCCGCTTCGCCTCCGCCATGGCCGGCACCACCGAGATCCCGGGCGTCTGGGTGGCGGGCAACGCCACCGATCTGACCGCGCAGGTCGGCGCCTCCGCCGCAGCCGGAGCCCTGGCCGGCTCCCACATCAACGCCCTCCTGGCCGCCGCGGACACCGACGCGGCCCTCGCTGCCGCACGGAGCGAGAACACCACCGCCGCCTAGACCCCGGCCTCCGCCGCTGAACCGCGCGGCCGCACCCAACGGTCCGCGCGGTGAGCGAGTACGGGCCTTCACCTCATCGAATTCGGCGACCGGCCCTGCTCCGGCGCTGATCCCGCATGCCCTTTCGGAAGGAAAACATGAGTACGAACCAGCCTCCCCAGGCGGCGCCGGCAACGAGCGGCGAGGCTACACCGGATGCGCGTCAGCTGCGCACGATCCTGATCGCCGTCTCCATCGCGCTGATGGCCGTCATCGCGTCGGTGTCCGGGCTGAACGTCGCCCAGACCCACATGGCTGTGGAGTTCGGTGCCTCGCAGAACACCGTTCTGTGGATCATCAATATCTACACCCTGGCCCTGGCCGCGCTGCTGCTGCCGCTCGGCGCCGTCGGTGACCGGCTGGGCCGTAAGCCCATGCTGATCACCGGTCTGACCGTCTTCGGTGCCGCCAACATCGTCGCGGGGCTGGCTCCGTCGGCCGGGGTGATGATCGCCGCGCGTGTGGCCGCCGGTGTGAGCGCTGCGATGATCATGCCGATCACGCTGGCCGTCATCACGAGTACGTTCCCCGAGGAGCAGCGGGGCAAGGCGATCGGTGTGTGGACCGGTGTCGCCGGGGGCGGCGGCATCCTGGGCATGTTCCTGTCCGCGCTGCTGGTCGATGTCGCCGACTGGCGCTGGCTGTTCGTCCTGCCCGTGGTCCTGGTCTCCGTAGCTCTGGCGATGACGCTGAAGTCGGTCCCCAACTCCCGTGAGCACTCAGCTCATTCCTTCGACACCACGGGCGCCTTGCTGTCCGCCGTCGCCGTGATCGGTCTGATCTTTGTTCTGCAGGAAGGCCCCGAGCGCGGCTGGACCGCCCCGGTGACTCTGATCAGCCTGATCGTCGGTGTCATCGCCTCCGTCGCGTTCGTGGCCTGGGAGCTGCACCGCCGCGATGCCTCCCTGCTGGACGTGCGCCTGTTCCGGGAGCGCGGCCTGGCCGGCGGCTCCATCACGCTGCTGGTCGTCTTCGGGGTCCAGGCGGGTATCGCCGTGGTCCTCTTCCCGTTCTTCCAGGCGGTCCTGGGCTGGTCCGGGCTGCTGTCCACCGTGGCGATGATGCCGATGGCCGTCATGATGATGATGACGTCCGGCCTGGCCCCCAAGATGGCCGCACGGGTCGGCGCCCGCTCCACCATGACCGTGGGCGTCGCCCTGGCCGCCCTCGGCCTGGCATTGATGGCTCTCTTCGTCTCCGTCGACGGCGGATACCTCTCCATCCTGGCCGGCATGATCGCCATGGGCGTCGGTATGGGTCTGTCGATGACGCCCTCCACCGAGGCCATCACCAGCTCGCTGCCCCGCGCCAAGCAGGGCGTTGCCTCCGCCCTCAACGACGTCACCCGCGAGTTCGGCACCGCGCTCGGTGTCGCCCTGCTCGGCGCGCTTCTCTCCGCCGGCTACCGCGGCGCCATCGACGACAAGCTCGACGGCGTCCCCCAGGGGGCCGCGGACACCGCACGCGAAGGCATCGCCAACGCCGTCGAGGTAGCACCCGGCACCGGCACACACTCCCAGGACCTGATCCGCGCCGCGCAGCAGTCCTTCGTGGATGGATGGCAGCAGGCCATGTGGGCAGGCGCCGCCGTCATGGGCGTGCTGCTCGTCTACATCGCTCTTCGCGGCCCGAAGGACTCAGCCCCCGCCGTCGCGGACGAGACGGAGACCACAGAGACCGTCGCCGCCCGCTGACCGCGTAACAACTGGGCGGATCATCAGGGAAGCACCGGGGCGGGAAGGTGCGCGGTCCCCGCCCCGGTGCCGCCCGGTCAGCCCTTCGTCGCTCCCCCGGTGAGGCCCTTGATGAACTGCTTCTGGAAGGCCAGGTAGAAGACGAGGATGGGCAGGGTCGCCAGGAACATGAAGGCGAAGACGGACCCGTAGTCCGCCTGGTGCTCGCCGATGGCCCGGTAGATGCCGACGGTCACGGTGGTGCCCGCGGCCGGCCCCAGGATGATCAGCGGGTTGAGGAAGTCGTTCCAGATCCAGACGCCGAGGAAGATCAGCACGCTGGCCGACGCCGGTCGCATCAGGGGAAAGACCACCTGCCAGAAGGCTCGGAACGCTCCGGCACCGTCGATGGCCGCGGCCTCCTCGAGTTCCCTCGGGATCGTTTTGACGAAGCCCGCGAAGACGAACACCCCGAAGGGCATGTAGTAGCCGACATACGCGAGGATCAGGCCCGGCACGGTGCTCATGAGCCCAAGTGCCCGCAGTACCTCGGTGATCGGGGCGACGATGACCGCCGACGGCACCATGAGCCCGCACAGCAGCACGACCATGGTGACCTTGGGGAGGATGCCGGTCGACCGGGCCAGATAGTGGCCGAGCATGGCGGAGATCGCGGTGATGACGAGAATGGAGATCACCGTGACCTCCGTGCTGTTGACCAGGCCGTACCAGAAGAGCTGGTCGGGGCGCGACAACACTTTCTGGATGTTGTCCAGGGTGGGTGAGGTCGGCAGGCCGACCGGGTTCGACACGATCGCCGAACCGTCCTTGAACACGTTGACCAGGACGAGGTAGATCGGCAGGAAGAAGAGGGCGCCGACGAGCAGCGCGACGATCGGACGGATCCATGCCTTGGCCCTGTGGACGTTCACGATGAGACCTCGCGTTTCTGCAGCAGTCCGAGCGCGATCACGGAGACCGCCGCGACCAGGGCCAGCATCGCCACGGCCATCGCGCAGGCGTAGCCGACGTGGTTGCCGGTGAACGCGGTCTGGATCACCTGGAAGGCGAGGGTGGAGGTGGTGCCGGGTCCCGGGCCGCCGTTGGTGAGGACCTGAACCTGGTCGTAGGCCTTGAACCCGCCGATCAGCGACATCACCGTGTTGATGGTCAGGGCAGGCGCCAGCATCGGCCACGTGACATGGCGAAACCGCACCAGCGGGCCACAGCCGTCGATGGCCGCCGCCTCGTGCAGCTCCTGCGGGATGCCCTGGAGTCCGGCCAGATAGATCACCACGCAGAATCCGAGCCCCTGCCAGGCCATGACCCACGAGACCGTGTAGAGGGCGAGGCTCGGATCGGACAGCCACCCCGGCGGATCGCCCACTCCCAGCCGTCCCAGCATGGAGTTGAGCAGGCCGTCATCGACGAGGATCGCCTGCCAGATGACGCTGACCACCACGCCGCTGAGCACGACCGGCACGAAGAACACGCTGCGCAGGACGTTGTACAGCCAGCCGCGTCGGTCGAGGAGCAGGGCGATCGCCAGCCCGCCCGCGTTGGTCACGACGGTGACGATCACGGTGATGACGACGGTGTTCTGCAGCGCCTTGAGGAATTCGTCGTCGGAGACCAGGCTCGTCAGGTTGTCCAGGCCCACCCATCGGGTCGGCGGATTGAACGGGTTCTTGTTGGTGAGGCTGTAGCCGACGGTCATGCCGATCGGCACCAGTACGAGCGCCAGGTAGGCCAGCAGCCCTGGGGCCGCGAAGACGGCGAAGCGGCTCAGGTCGCCTTTCGGGCGTTCCCGCCGGGTCACCGGCGCGGACCGCTTCGGACGCGTGTCCCGCCCTCGCTCTCCTGCCGCGCCCTGTTTCACGGGTTCGACAGGAGAGACATCCGGTCGGTGGGGGGTACGAAGCCGCATCATCGGGTGGCCTTGTCCCACTGCTCGTCCATATAGTCGCCGAACTGCTCGGCCGTCATGCGTCCGCTGATGAGCTTCTGGACGCCTGTCGCGGCCTTGTCCGCCAGCCCCGGAGGCATGGAGCCGTCACCGGACTCCGTGGAGAAGTTGTTGACGAGTCCGTCGTCCTTCTGGGCCTGCCGGTATTCCTTCACGGTCGCTTTGTAGACCGGCCCCATGTCGTCCGGCGGGGTGTAGCCCTTGATGTCGATGATGAGCCCGTCGGACTTGACGGCGGCGTCCAGGCTCTTGTGGTCCTCCATGAACGCCTTCGCCCACTTCTTGGCCAGCCGCACGTCGCGCGCCTTGGAGCTCACCGTCATGCCGCCACCGACGCCGCTCGGAAGAGCACGGGCTCCCTGGTCCGTGGGCCAGGTGAACACCCCCGTGTCGAAGCTCGGCTTCTTCCCGTCGGCCGAGGCGGAGAACCAGCTGCCCATCGGGTACATGGCGCCCTTCCCGTCCCGGAAGGCCTGCTCGGTGTCGGCGTAGGAACGGGACAGTCCCGCTCGGTCCAGGTAGCCCTTGTCGGCCAGATCGGCGACCTTCTGGGCGGCGGTCACGAAAGCCTTGTCGGTGAACTTGACCTTGCCGTCGCCGCGTTGGGTCAGCCAGTCCGGTGTCTTCTTGTAGACGTCGGTGGCCACCGTGCACATCAGCGGGAACATATCGGCCCAGGAATCCTTGCCGCCACCGCCGACCACGAACGGATTGATGCCCCTCTTCTTCAACTTCGCGCTCGCGTCGAGCAGTTCGGCGTACGTACGCGGCGGGGTGTCGATACCGGCCGCGGCGAATTCCTTCTTGTTGTAGTAGACGAGCGTCGCCTGGGCGGCGTAGGGCAGCTGGTAGACCTTGCCGTCGTACGCGTTGGCGTGCGGCTCGGCGTACGCCGCGAGTTCCTTGTCCGTCCATGGCTCGAGCTTGCCCGACTCGGCGAATCCGGCGGGGTTGAGCCCGATCATGATGTCCGGGAACTGCCCGGTGCTGTCCAGCTGCTTCGCATATCCGGTGCGGTCGGCGCTGGGTGAGACGAGCTTCTTGATCGTCACTCCGGGCACCTTCGCCGAGGCACGGGCGATCGCGGCGTCCCAGTACTTCGCGTCGAGGTTGGGCGTCTCGAAGGTGAGGAAGGTCAGGGTCACCTTGCCTCCTGATGAGGCGCTGCCACCACCATCGCTGCCGGCCGTGCACCCGGTCAGGAGAAGAGCGCCTGCGAGGGCGGCGCCCCTCAGAGCCATCGAATAACGAGTCATGCGTGTCTGTCCCTGCCCGTCGCTGTCGGAGGCGGTGGTGTGTCCCTTGTCGTGCCACGACCAGGTGGGGATCCGTTCCCGACCGTCCGCCGAATCGGCCACATGGTTCAGACTCTTGGCCGAGTCCTCCCCCTCTCGAGCGGGACCCGCTCTCTCCGAGCGCTCCCCCGCCGAGAGCGCTCTGAGTATCGGATCGGGTTCGCGGCAGTGTCAAGAGATGAAACACAACCATCCATCAATGACCGCGAAGATAGATCCTAACTAAATCTTGACTCGTTGCCTGCTCGGCTGCACGCTGGATCGCGCCTGTACTGGGCGTCCAGCCGTCAGAGGCACAGGATTTGTCTTCCTGGCAAGGCGCCGTGAAGGACACCGACTCATCGCCCTCACACCCCATCCCGGACCCAAGAGTACGAACTATGCGGGAGGGCGCCGTTCGCCCTCCCCCTCACGGCGCGTCCAGCACACGCCTGCTTCGCCGAGATTCACCTCACGAGGAGGAAACATGGACAGACGCCACTTCCTGGCCGTCAGCGGCCTGAGCTCGATCACCGCGATAGGACTCACGGCCGCCCCCGCTCAGACGGTGTACGCCGCCACCGGCAAGCCGCCGCGCGCGGAGCGGATCACCGCGGGCTTTCTGTCGGTAGGGCTCACCGGCTCCGGCCGGGTGAGCAGCCTGGTGGACCGGCGCAGCGGCACCGACCACCTGGCGGCGGGCCGATCGGTACCGCTGGTCAGTGTGGTGGCCGACGGCCGGCAGGAGGTCCCCGCCGAGGTGAAGGTCTCGCCGCGGGACCGCCGCGTCCTGGTGTTCACCGGCGAGAAGGTGACGGTCGAGGTCAAGGTCGTCGACTTCCCCACCCACGCCACGCTCGAGGTGGTCGGTCTGACCGCCGCTCCCGGTGTCGATGTGCAGACCTTGCTGTGGGGACCGCTGCCGACGAAGCTCGACAGGACGATCGGTGAGACCGCCGGTGTGGTCGCCGGCGACGACTTCGTCGTGGGGGTCCGCCCGCTCAACGACAAGACCGTCGGCGGCTGGCCGAACGAGCATCTGGCCTACGGGTTCGGCCCGGATCTCGTCTGGAATCCGTACGGCCTGCAGACCGGCGAGAAGGACGAGTGGCTGGCGAGCAACGTCGCGGCGAAAACGACCTGGGGCAGCGTGCTGCGCGCCACCACCTACGACTACAGCAAGGTGCGGACCCGGCAGCGCACCAACGGGTACGAGATCCCGCTGGGGCCGCTGCCCGCGCCCGAGGGGCGGATCGTCGGGTCGAAGATCGCTCTGTTCGGCAGCGCCCCGGATCTCGCCCTCACCGTGCTGAGCCACATCGCCACCCAGCACGGACAGGCGTACCCGACCCTCGACGGCCAGTGGCAGAAGGCGGCGCAGCGCACGTCGCAGTCCCACTTCTGGGTGCACGACCTCAACACGGGCAATGTCACGGCCGCGAGCCGGTTCGCGGCGCAGGCCGGGGTCAGGAACATCTACGCCATCTCCGGTGACGGGCCCTGGGCCTCGCACGGGCACTACCAGTTCAACAGCGCGTTCGGCGGTTCCGACACCGCGGCGGCTCAGCTGGTGGCCGCGGCGACGAAGGAGAAGACAGAGGTCGGCGTGCACACGCTGTCCGTCTTCATCGACGCGCACGACCCGTATGTGAAGGCCCCGGCGGATCCGCGCCTCGCCGTGGGCGGCAGCGTCAGGCTCACCCGTCCGCTCGGCGCCTCGGACACCACGCTGTACGCGGACGGCGACCGCCCGCTCGGCTCCGGCGTCGACGGTCAGCGGCTGCGGATCGGCGACGAGATCCTCACGTACGGCTCCGTCACGAAGGTGAGCGACAGTGAGTGGCAGGTCAACGGCCTGGGGCGGGCTCAGTGGGGATCGACCGCACTGGCCTGTCCGGCCGGCACCACCGTCGCCCGGCTCATCCAGAACGGCTACGGCGGCGCGCTCGGCAGTCTGCCGATCACCGACGAGATAGCGACCCGGCTGGCCACGGCGTACAACGACACCGGTATACGGGCCACGTCGTACGACGGTCTGGAGTCGGCGGGCTACAACGGCTGGGGCGGCTACGGTTTCGCGCGCCTGGTCAACGGCGTCTACCGGCAGCTCGACTCCAAGGAGTTCGTCACGGAGTGCAGCAACCTCGCGTCCAACACCTGGGACGCCCAGTCCCGCGCCAGTTGGGGCGAGATCGGCAGGACGGACTACGCGCAGCTGCTGCGCAGCAACACCTTCTACCGCGCCAACTATCTGCCCGGGATGATGGGACAGCAGGGGTTCTCCGGCAACGACAGCCTGCAGAAGATCGAAGTCACCATGGCGCGCGCCGCGTCTCTGAACGCGGGCGTCAACTTCGAGACCAGCGTGGGAAGTCTGGCCTCGGGGTCGAACACGGCCGCGCTGCTGGAAGCGGTCAGGGTGTGGGAGGCCGCGCGGGGGGCCGGTGCGTTCAGCGCCGACCAGAAGAAGCTGCTGGGCGACCCGGACTCGTACTGGCACCTGAGCGAGGTGACACCGGGTCAGGAGTGGTCGCTGCAGCGGACGGACTCCTCGGGGAAGGCGACCGGCGAGCCCCAGCCGGTCAAGGCCCCGAAGCCGGGCTTCACCACGCCGCGGCCGCCCGACGCCCGGGTCGGCACGCTGTACGCGTTCAAGGTCACGTCGAGCACGCCGCGCACGGTGCGCTACGAGATCACGTCCGGCGGCCTCCCCGCCGGACTGACGCTCAACAAGGACACCGGCGGCATCACGGGCGTGCCCACCCGGAAGGGCACCAGCAAGTTCACGATCACCGCCCGCAACAGTGGCGGAGTCGAAGACGCGCGTATCACCTACCGGGTGACGACGGCGTCGTGAACGAGCGCTCGGCGGCGCGTCGCTCGCGATGACCCGCCGGGGAGCCGAAAGGCCGCCCTCCCGATGTCGGGAGGGCGGCCTTTCACATGGCCGAGAGGGTCAACTCACCTACCCCCATGGTGGCCGGCCGGCCGGCGATCTCGTCGAACTCCTTGGGCCGGGCGCCGACGGTCTTGTCTGTGTCAGTGCTGTCTCCGACCAGTGGCGGGCGCGGCGTCCGGGCTCGTGGCCCGGACCTCGAACCGCCAGAGCGAGTAGCCGAACGAGGAGGTGCGCTTGATCCCCTGGATCCGCACGAATCGGGCTGTCACCGGCGCGAAGGTGACCTCGTCCACGCGCGCGCCGGTCGGGCGGCCCCTGGTCTCGGCCGCGGTCCGCCAGTTCTCCGCATCGTCGGAGACCTGGATCTCGTAGTCCTGCGCGGAGGCCCGCTCCCAGTCGAGCAGTACGCGCCGCACGGGCTGCGAGCGGCCCAGGTCCACCTGGATCCACTCGTCGTCGCGGTAGGCACTGGCCCACCGGGTCTTCGCGTCCCCGTCAGTGGCGTTCTCCGGTGCCAGGCTCGCCGCCTCGGACGACGAGGCCGTGGTGGGCCGGTGCAGAGCGAGGTCGGGTGCGTCGAAGACGCGCATCCTCCACAACGCGTACCCGTCCTGCTTGCGGCCCGCCTCGGTGCCGACGAGTCGTACATGCCGAGCCGTGACCGGATCGAAGGTGAGAGTGTCCGCCCCGGCGGACTCACGGCCCGTTCGGCGGGCGACCGTGGTCCAGGTCGTGCCGTTCTCCGACACCTGGATCTCGTAGTCGCGCCCGTACGCGGGGGCCCAGTCCAGATCGACCTTGGTGACGGTCTCCGGCCGGCCCAGGTCCACGCGGAGCCAGGCGTCGTCCCCGGGACCGCTCCGCCATTGGGTGGTGCCCACCCCGTCGAACGCGGCACCGGCCGGGCCCGCCGACGCGGTCGCCGTTCTGCCCATGCTCAGCTCGCTGTTCGCGGGGGCGGCGAGCGTCGTGGCGACCTTCGTCAGTCCCGTACCCACACCGAGCCGGCGCACGGTGGCGAGGAAGGAGTCGTACGGCACGCCCGCGTCGGCACCGCCCCACATCTTCTGGGCCAGCACCCCGAACGTGGGCTCGACAAGGCCGTGCACATCCAGTTCGCCGTAGGTGGCTTGGGTCAGGTCGTTCCAGACCGCGGACATGGCGCCGAGCAGGTGCGGGTCGCCTGGCGAGACGCTCTGCCCGTCGGGGAAGACGTTGGGTTTCCAGTGGTCGTAGAGGTACTTACCGTCCAGTCCGCGCCCGTGGTAGTAGTTCGCGAACGGGACGATGTAGAGCAGTGCGTCGTTGGTGTTGATGAAGGAGTAACCGTCCCGCTTCGCGGCCTGTGGCCCGTACCACCCGTTGTTCCAGCTGTTGAGGGTGACGTCGCGGTCGTAACCGTCGGTGTCCGCCGCCATCACGGACAGGCTGCCCCAGGCCCGTGGGTGCTTCCCGAGTGCGCGGAGGTGGGCCGCCATCTCGTTGAAGTAGGTCTTGTAGCGGGGTTTGTCGACCGTGTACTCGTCGGCGCCGAAGTGCACGTCCGGACCGCGGAACCAGGGCACGAACTCGTCGAACACCGACTTCATGAACGTGGTGGTCTCCGGCTTCGACAGGTCCAGGTGGTCGGAGTCGCCGTTGTTGAGCCCCAGTGACGGCCGGAACCGGACGAACGCCAGCGAGTGGGCGGGAGCGTCGATCTCGGGGATGATCGTGACCCCGTTGGCGGCGGCGGTGTCCTCGAAGGAGTCCCAGTCGCGCCGGTCGTAGGCGCCGTCCTTCGAGGCGAGACCGGCCAGTTCGGGGTTGTCGCTCTTGAGGCGGAAGCCGGCCTGGACATCGCTCCAGGACTTGTCGCCCTTGAACCCGTTGTCGTTGAGGTGCAGTTGGAGCTCGTTGAGCTTGAACCAGCCCATGAGGTGCAGGTAGTCCCGGATGAAGTCCGCGGTGAAGAAGCGCCGGCCGACATCCAGCATGAAGCCGCGCACCTGGTAGTCCGGCCAGTCCACGGCGGTGCCCACGGGGACCGAGTCACGTCCGTCGTCGAGCAGCAGAATCTGCAGGAGGGTACGGGTGCCGTAGTAGACGCCCGTCACGGTCCGCGCGGTGATCCGAATGTTCCGGTCGGTGACCGTGAGAACGTACCCCTCCTCCGCGAACCGGGCGCCTCCCCCGGCCCCGTGCAGCTTGGGGTCGAGGGACAGCACGATGTCGCCGTCCCTCGGGTGCCGGGCCGACACCTTCAGGCGCCGCCCCGCCACTTGCTCGATCTCTTCCGGGAGCGCCGAGGTCCGCCGGCGGACGGCGCCGCCTCGGTCCGCGCCGAGCACGATGCGGCTGGTGCGCCGCAGCTCGAAGGAGCCGGTACCGCCCTGCCACCTCTGCAGGGCGGGGACCACGGTGGGCTTTTCGTTGACGCCGGCAGCCTCAGGACCCGCCTTGGCCGGAACGACGGTGAGGGCGAGCACGGAGACGAATAAGGAGACGAGTACGGTGAGCAGGCGCATGACATGTCTCGGGTGCTGACATCGCACAGCGGGCTCCAAGCGTTCTCGATGTCACGGACATCAACCAGCCCGAGCCCGGGCGGACCCGGCAAACGCCGGGGCCCCGCGGCGGCGGCCCCGAAGCTTCGGACGATTGATATGAACAATTCCAGGACGCCGGTCGCCATGGCCGTCGTCCCGATGCCTGAAGTCGGATGCAGCCGGATCAGGCCTGACGTGCGACCTTGCCATCTCTCGTGACCCTCACGGTGACCACCCCGCCGGCCGGTACTTCGACTCGCGGCCAACCGAGGAACGCGGTGTATCCAAGGGGGCGGGCCGATTGGCGGGCCGTTTCCGCCAGCACCGACACCCGTGCCGCGTAGGCCGTGTCGTTCGTCAAGCGGACTACGGCGGCATGACGGCTCTCGCGGACATATTCAGCCTCGACGTGGTCAAAGGGAAAGAGGACTCCTTCCCCAGGCCGGACGTAGATTCCGGGAAGTTCGAGTGCCATCAGGATGCCGTTGGTCTCGGTCCAGGAGTTTCTCGTCCTGATGAAATTGCCGACGGCCCCCTTGCCCTCGGCATCGCTGGGCTGAATCCGCTCCATGCTCGAACCGATTAGGTAGTCGGTTGTTATATGTCCCGGCATGTTGACGGCCTCGGCGTGGGCATGCTGGATATCCCTGATGAGTTCAGCGTACCTCTTGTTCCCAGTCGCTCGATATAGCTTGAGCAGGTGGTCCGCGGAGGACGTACAGACGCCGGGTGCAGCATGCTTGTTTTGGCTGCTTGCCCAAACGGCGCCGGCCATCCTTCCATTCAGTCGCGCGATATCGCTGGCTGCCGGAAATAGAGGATCGTACGCAAGCGTCCAGGACGAGCACAGTGCGGCTTGGACTTTCGCGCGATTCAGCCAACCCCTCTTCCCTGTGTACTGATGCAGCGCCATGAATGACTCCAGGAGACCAAATGCCGATTCGGAATCCGCATCCTGTGAAATATCCGCGCACGCCCCGCTGGTGAATCCACGGGACTCAATGTCGCGCTCATAGTAGAATTCGGCCGCTTCCTCGGCTACGGCCAACCAGTCCGGATGCTGGAAGTATTCAGCTGCCAGGGCAAGCCCGGCCGGAACGATGGCACCGGCCGTCGAGTTATAGACGGCGATTTCGCCTGTTTCGGGCACGATGTACTGACCGAATTCTCCGTGCTTTCGCCAGGTCCGGGTGAAGGCCGTGGCCAGGCCGCCCGCGGCCAATTCCCAGGATTCCTTGATCGCATCGCCATGCCCTTGTGCCTTCAGGAGCATCAAATGCTTGATCAGCCAGAAGAGTACGTCTCCGTTCTTGCGCACCATCGCCTGTACCGCCGGAAATTGGGGGTGAGTCTTCTCCGAGCGGATCGTGCCATCTTCGCTGATGAAACCGTAGAAGAATCCGCTTCGCCCCTTCATTCGGGAACAGATGAAGTCAAGCTCCTCGGACACCCTGCGGCGTTCCGTCGCGTCATTCAGGGCCAACATGGGATAGGTGTTGATCATGCCACTGACCCAACCCAATTGAAAGTGTTTAGAATTTTCCGGCAGATAGTATCTGCCGGCCTTGGTTTCGGTAAAATTGCCCCGGCAGATGTCGGTGCCAAGCTCCGCCAGCTTACTCATCGGCAGCAGGTTGCGGGGCATGGTGGGGCCAGTAAGCGACTTTCGCACATCCATGAATTTTTGCAGGACTGCCGGAATTCCGTCAGCATCGAAGGTGAAGACCTGGAAGCGAATTGACACCGCGTCACCGGGAGTCCAGTTCGACGCCCTGTCCTCGCTCGGCCGAAAGTCGCCGAAACCGGCCACCTGCTGGCGCACAACGGGCGCCGAAATGCGGAATTCACAGCTTTCCCTGCTCGCGCTCTCTTCAACCGAGAGTCCGCTATTGCCCAGTCGGGTTCCTTGCTCCGTGAGGACGATCCAGCCCTTCCTGAACTTGGGCGAGAAGAAGCTCATAGCCGGGGCAGCAGTACCGCAGGTTTCCAGCTCGATCCGCGAAGGCATCGCGACATCAGAGGCCAGTCGCGGGTTATTCGATATCGTCAGCGGTACCCCAGGATTGTAGTACATGTCGGCCGGATAGTCCGGATTGTATCCATTGCCGATGGCGCGATAGCGATTACCGTTGTAAACTATTCCGGGAATCATCACGTAGTTCGCGGTCTCCCAGTCATTGAATGGGAAATCGACAGAGATCGCGGTTTGTTCCGCTTCCCCCTTCTCCAGAGTGCAGGTCAGGGCGACCTCCCATCCATCACCATCGGGCACCCGCCGAGTCTTCTGCTCCAGCTGCCACTGCCGCGGCCCGTCGGTCAGCGTGGCGCCCTTAAATTCTTGGGATTGGCGCAGCGTCGTGCCCTCATATTTCTGAATCGACACCCGGAGGGAGCCATGCAACTCTCGCAAAGAACGGCTCAATTCGGCAGCCTGGCCACCCGCTCCGGCAACTCCTGCGTCGAGTGATTGGGCCCGGGAGATCGTCGGTTCGAGAGTGATCTTCGCGCCGACTCCGGCGGCCGCCAGCAGGGAAAGGTAGCGTCTCCTGTCAAGCATTCTGCAACTGTCCTCGCGTGTGTGTGCCTGCGGTGGGAGCCTGGATCAGGGCCTGCGCCATACCACGGTCTGCGAGAGGCGCAAGGATAGATCTGATGCATCCCCCTTATTGACGGGCAAGAGTCTGGGCGCGCGCAGCGCAGGGCGTCAAGACTTTAGACCAGATTCATGCTCATTGGTCGAGGAGATAAGTGTGTAACATTTGCCTGCCCGTAGCGTTCGCGCTGGCCAGGCCTGCCGCCCCTGTTGGGCGGTGCCGCGGGCCTCACCCAGGCCGCCCTGTGCGACGCACGGCCTGACCGCAGCGCGGGAGCACGGCATGGCGGCAGCTGCGGGATGGGACTGAGCCGGCGTCTGGCCCCGCTTGTACATCGTCGACCGTCACGGAACTCCGCTCGCCATCACGCTCACGGGTGCCAACCGCCACGACGTCACCCAGCTCCGGCCACTCCTGGACGCTATCCCGCCGATTCGGGGTATGCGGGGACGCCCCCGCCGCGAACCCCGGCACCTGTACTCCGACCGGGGCTACGACTTCGACAAGTACCGCTGCTTGCTGTGGAAACGCGGCATCAAGCCCTGGAAGCGGACCTCCACACAACTGCCCCCGGCTACTCCAGTGCGAGCGCCGCCAGTACCGTGGCGGCCAGCGCCGCACGTGTGACCATGCCCGACACCGAGGTGTTCTCCGAGCGGGCGTGTGCGCCCGAGCCCACCGCGCCGATACCGTCCAGTACCGGCGTGCCCTCGGCCACGACGAAGTTGCCGTCGCTGGCTCCGCCGACCGTAGCCTCGGGCAGGTCGTGTCCGAGCAGCGCGGCGCACCGGCGTGCCAGGTCGGCGAGTGCGGCGACGCTTTCCGTCCGTTCGAACACAGGGCGGTTCCAGCCCCCGGTGACCTCCACGCGGGTCCGCGGGTCGACGGGGCGCAGCACGGCGAGGGCCTCCCCGACGCGTCGCTGTTCGGCGGCGGTGGCGACGCGGACGTCGATGCGGCCGACGGCTTGCCCCGCCGTGACGTTGCTGCGGGTGCCTCCCGCCACCACGCCCACGTTCAGCGACGTGCCCGCGTCCGGGGAACGCAGGTCGGCCAGGCGCAGGATCTGGTGGGCGAGTTCGTCCACGGCGCTGGCTCCGGCGGTCGGGTCAAGTCCGGCGTGTGCCTCGCTGCCGGTGACCGTGACGGTGAACAGTCCGACGCCCTTGCGGGCGGTCTTGATCGCGCCGTCGGCGGCGGCCTCGAAGACCATGGCGAGCCTGCTGCCGCGTGCCTCCTCGACGAGGGCGTCGCGGGAGGCGAGGCTACCGGTCTCCTCGTCGCCGTTCAGCATCACGGTGCAGGCCGGGCGGGGCAGGCCGAGGGCGTCGAGAGCGCGCAGTGCCCAGACCGCCTGGACGAGGCCGGCCTTCATGTCGAAGACACCGGGTCCGCTGATGCGGTCACCGTCCCGCTGGAAGGGCCAGGTGTCGAGGGTGCCGGTCGGCCATACGGTGTCGTAGTGCCCGAGGAGGAGTACCGGGCGGCTGTCCTGGGTGGTGGTGTCCCGGGCGGAGTAGCGGCGGACCAGGATGTCTCCGGTCTCCTCGCGCGCGAGGGTCTCCTCGGCGTCCGGTTCGCCGAGGCGCCGGTCGAGCCAGCCGCGCAGCCAGCCCAGGCAGGAGTCCAGGGCGTCCAGGTCGTCGCTGGCGCTGCCCTGGGAGGTGTAGGCGGCGAGGTCGGCGACCATGTCCTCGCGGTGGGCGTCGAGCCATTGCCGGACCGCTTCGGCCTGTGCGGAGCTGAGGACCACCTCGGCCTGTGCGGAGTTGCGGACCGCTTCGGCCTGTGCGGAGTTGACGGGAAGCGAGGGTGCGGGGGCCTGGGCCAGGCGGTCCAGTTCCTCCAGCCGTGACTCCGACATGTCGTGCGCGGCACCCTCCAGTTGGCGAAGGCCGTTCACGACCGTGCGCAACAGGGTCGTGGGCAGGCCTTCGCGTTCCGCGTGGTGAAAGACGTCGGTGTAGTGGGTGGGGGCTTCGACGGGCCGGTGGCGTACGGCGAGGTCGCGCCAGATACCGCTGCGGTCCTTCGTCTGGGTGCGCAGCCATGCGGTGAGGCGGTCGAAGGCGGCGTTCCGGGCAGCGGGGTCCGCTCCTGGCCGGAAGGCGTGCGGCTCGAAGGCGTCGAACGCCTCCAGGGTGACGCCGAGGCGGTCGGATACGGCGAAGACCTCGACCGTCAGGGCGGCCATGGCGGGACGGTGCCGGTCGATGAGGTCGGCCATGGGGGCGTCCGCGAGGGCGGTGGCGGCGAGCATGGCACCGAACCCGGCCTTGGCCCACAGGTATCCCTCGACGTTGTCACTGGCCACGGCCGGGCCCCAGCTGCGCAGGTCGGCCACCAAGTCCCGGACCCTCGGGCTGACCGGCGCGCCGTCGGGCTCGCCGATGACGAGGGCTCCGGCGCCGCCGTCCTGGATGACGCCCGGTTCGATGACGTCGGCGAAGATGTTCACGAAGGCCGCGACGGTGCGGGCGGCACCCACACGCTGGGCGATCAAGGACTCGTTGAAGCCGTTCTGCAGGGAGACGACATAGCCGTCCGGAGCCAGGCGGGGCGCGATCCAGTCGAGCGCGGTACCGGTGGCCTGTGCCTTCACTGCCAGCAGTACGCGTCCGAGGGGGCCGGCGAACTCGTCCGGGGTCGTGGCGGTGACCGGCACGCTCTCGCGGGTGCCGCTGCGGGCGACGACGAGTCCGTGCGTGCGGATGGCGTCCACGTGGGTGGGGTCGGCGTCGACGACGGTGACCGGGTGGCCGGCGCGGGCGAGGGCGAAGGCGAGAGTGCCGCCGATCGCTCCCGCGCCGACGACGGTGTATCCGGGCTGCTCCGGGTGGGTGTCGTTCACCGGGTGGGTGTCGTTCACCGGGTGGGTGTCGTTCACCGGGTGTGTCCTTCCGTGGTCGCGGCCGCCGGCACGGGGCCGGACAAGGTGGCGCGGGTGTCGTCGGGCTGCCAGATCCGGGGCAGGTGAAGAGCGCCCGTGCTGGATCCGCCGTCCACCCGCAGCACCTCGCCGGTGATCCAGGAGGCGTCGGGGCCGGCGAGCCAGCGCACCGCCCGCGCGATGTCCTGCGGCGTTCCCGGGCGGCCCAGCGGGTTGGTGCCGATGGCCGCGGCGTACTCGGCGGAGACGGGGTTGCAGTCGCTGGCCACCAGGACGAAGCCGGGGCTGACCGCGTTGACGCGGATGCCGTGCGCGCCGAGTTCCAGGGCGGCGGCGCGGGTGGCCATCTCCAGGGCGGCTTTCGAGCTGGCGTAGGGACCCCCGCCGGGGCGGGCGCGCTGCGCGGAACCCGAGGAGATGTTGATGACCGAACCGGGCCGCCCTTGCCCGGTGGCGAGCCGGGCGAAGGCGGCGGTCGCCAGGACCGGGGCGCGCAGGTTGACGGCGAACAGCCGGTCCCAGGCCGGGGCGTCCACGTCGGTCATGTCGAGGGAGGGGTAGACGCCCGCCGCGTTGACGAGGGTGTCCACCGGGCCGTGCTCCGCCCAGGCCGCCTCGACGACCGCGGTGGGCGCGTCGGGGTCGGTCAGGTCCGCGGCCCGTGTCGCGGCAGGGGTTCCCAGTCGTGCCCCGGTCCGCTGGAGCGCGGCGGGGTCGCGGTCGACGAGGGTGAGGAACGCGCCCTGGGCGGCGAACTCCTCGGCGATCGCCCCGCCGATGCCGCCCGCGGCGCCGGTGACGAGGACGTGGGTCATCAGCTGAACTCCTTGTCCTTGGTCTCCGGCATCGTGAGGTAGACCACGAGGGAGATCAGTGAGGCCGCCGATACGTAGACCCACAGCAGGTCGCTGTGGCCGCTCTCGTGCAGCCAGGTCGTCAGGTAGGGCGCCGTACCGCCGAAGAGCGCGACCGCCAGGGCGTACGGCAGGGCGATGCCGGTGGCGCGCACCTCCGGCGGGAACTGCTCGGCCATGATGACGGCGCAGTTGGCGGAGTAGCCGAGGATCAGCAGCATGCCGATGAGCTGGACCAGGAACAGGCTGAGGAAGCTGTTGCCGAGCAGGTGCAGCAGGGGCCAGGCCAGGACGGTGAAGCCGCCGGCGAACGCCGCCATGGTCGGCTTGCGTCCCACGCGGTCCGAGACCACGCCTACGAGGGGCAACGCGATGACGAAGACGACCAGGCAGAGGGTCTGTGACAGCAGCGCGGTCTTCAGCGGGATACCGGTGGTCAGATTCGCGTACGTGGGAAGGTAGTTGACCCAGATGTAGTAGGTGAGGGTGCCCGCCACGGTGATGCCGGCGACGCGCAGGGCGGCCGCGGGGTGCTCCACGAACATGGCCTTGACGGGATTGGTGCGGGTACGGCCGGCGCCCTGGACCTGGGCGAAGGAGTCGGTGTCCGCCACCGAGACCCGCAGCCACAGGCCGACCAGTCCGAGCAGGCCGCCGAGGATGAACGCCACGCGCCAGCCCCAGGAGTGCAGGGCGTCGTCGCTCAGTGTCGAGGTGGCGAGTGTGCCCAGGAGGGAGGCGACGAGCACGCCGCCGGCGACCGACACCTGCTGCCAGGACCCGGCGAACGCGCGCCTGCCGCGCGCCGCCGACTCGACGAGGAACGCGGAGGAGGAGCCGAACTCGCCGCCCGCGGAGAAACCCTGCACAAGCCGGGAGACCAGCAGGAGCAGCGGTGAGACGATGCCGATGCTCTCGTAGGACGGGGTGATCGCGATGACGAACCCGGCGCCCGCCATCAGGCCGACCGTGAGGGTCATGCCCTTCTTCCGTCCGTGGCGGTCGGCGTAGGCACCGAGCACGGCGGCACCGACCGGACGCATCACGAACCCGACGGCGAAGACTGCGAGCGTGGACAGCAGGGCCACCGCGCCGTCGCTTTTGGCGAAGAACTCATCAGCGATGATCTTGGCGAATATGGAATACAGCGCCCAGTCGACCCATTCGACGGTGTTGCCTATGGTGCCGGCGACGATGGCCTTGCGCTGGGCGCGGCTCAGCCGGAGCGTGGTGGGGGCGGCGCCGTCCTCGCGCAGGGGGCCGGTGGGCGTGGCGGATCCGGTGTTCATGGTGTGTGCTCCGGGGTGTCGGCGGCGGAACCGGCGGCGGTCCGGCCGTGCGGCACGCCGCGGGCCGTATCGGCGAGTTGGGCGTGCGTCGCGTACCAGACGCCGGGGTAAGCGGCGATGTGGTCGAGAAGTTCGCGCAATGCCACGAGGCGCGAGCGGTGGCCGATGACGTGCGGATGCAGGGTGAGCTGGAAGACGCCGCCGTCCCGGTACGCGGCGTCGAACTCGTCGGTCCAGATCTCCCGTACGTCACGCGGGCGGCTGTGCGGGCGGACGGACCCGTAGCGGTCCATCGTGAAGTACGGGGCGTCGTCCCGGATCCAGTCGACGGGGATCTCCACCAGGCCGGTGGGCCGGCCCTCGGTGACGATCTCGTAGGGCTCGTCGTCGGCCATGAGCGAGGAGTCGTAGGCGAAGCCCAGCTCGAGCATGATGTCGAGGGTCGAGTCCGAGAAGTCCCAGGACGGGGTGCGGATGCCGACGGGGCGCCGGCCGGTCAGCGTGGTGAGGGTGTCGAGGGCGCGCGCGGTGAGTTCCCTCTCGTCCTCGCGCCCCAGCAGCATGTTGCGCTCGTGGATCCATCCGTGGACGGCCAGTTCGTGCCCGTCACGGGTGTAGGCGCGGGCCTCCTCGGGGTGGACGAGGGCGGAGACGGCCGGCATGAAGAAGGTCGCCGGGACGCCGTAGCGGGCCAGGAGGTCCAGGATCCGTGGGGCGCCGACGCGGGCGCCGTACTCGCCCTGGGCGAGCCGGCCGGGGCTGGTCTCGCCGTCGCGCAGCGGGATCGTCTCGTGGTCGGAGTCGAAGGAGAGGGCGACCGCGACCCGGGCACCGCCGGGCCAGCGGTCGGGGACCAGCCGCCGTCCGGCGCGGACCGCGTCGATATGGCCGCGCCAGGTGTGCTCGGGCCAGCGCCAGCTCTCCGAGGGCAGGCCGAAGTCGTCTGTGGGCATGGTGGTCTCCACAAGGATCGGGGGACGGGAAGAGGGCGGACGAAGGTACGGCGGGGCCATCACCGGGCGGTGTGCCCGGCAACCGGCCGGGGGCTCAGACGGGGCGGACCATCCGGTGCCAGGAGTACTTCAGGGTGGCCAGGTGCAATGTCACGTCGGAGGCGATCAGCCCGGGCAGTGCCCCGATGATGTCGCTGGTATAGCGCAACAGATCGGTGCGGCGGGGCAGCACCATGTGTCCGACGAGGTTGAAGCGCCCGGTCGCCGCGCCCAGGAACTTGGTTCCTGGATGCCGCGCGAGCTGCCGCCCCGCGGCGTCGAGCCGGTCGGGCTCGATCGACAGCCACACCATGAACTCCGCGTCGTAGCCGAGCAGGGTCGGTTCGACCAGAGTCCGGAACTGCAGGATGCCGCGGGAGATGAGCCGGTCCATGGCCCGTGCGACTGCGGACTCGGTGTGGCCCAGGTTCCGGGCCAGGGTGCTGACCTGGGCGCGGCCGTCCTCCTTGAGGGCCGCGGCGACCTCCTGCTCCAGACCGGTCAGCGCTTTTGGCGCCTGGTCCCAGTCGCCGCGGTCGCACGACGACGCGAGGGAGGCGGGCCGCAGGTCCGCGGCGGCCTCGACGGGCAGCAGCCCGGTGTCCCACATCGACGCGGAGGTGAACGCACGGATGACGGCTACCGCCTCGGTGCTGGTGATCAGGTCGGCCCCGGGCAGGTCGGTGAAGAGCATCCGCATCATCTCCTCGTTGTCGCGGGCAACGAAATCGACGATGAGATCGGCGGCACCGGTGACGACGGCCAGGAAGCGCACGTCCGGACTGACGGCGAGCTGGTCCGCGAGGTCCAGCCCGCGGCCGGGCCTGGCCTGCACCCGGACCAGCATGGAAGACCCCTCCCGGGTGCGGTCCAGCTCCAGACTGCCGACGACCCGCAGCACTCCCCGCTCGCGCATGGCGTTGTAACGACGCTGGGCGGTCGTCTCGCTCGTACCCACCCAACGAGCCACCGCGCCCCACGGGGCACGACCATTGAGCTGGAGCGCCGCGATGACACGGCGGTCCAGGTCGTCGATGGTGTCCACGGGGACTCGGTGGGTCATGGGGCGGACGCTAATCAGCGCTTTTCCGCTCGTCAATGACGGAATCCTGCATCGCTCCTGGTCACAGCCAGGTGATCCAGCACCGTCCGGGATTACGAAGGGGTAACGCCCGCAGTTCCGGTACGCATGAACGGATGACGTCGAGCGTGACGGATTACGTCGCACGAGCATCCGAAAAAGTTCACTCTCGCGGTTCCGGCCACACGCGTTGGCATGGTCCAACGGTGTCAAGGACGCGCCCGCGTCAACTCAGTGGCTCATGATCGGGCAGCCGACCCCGGTTGACCTTGACACGGTGACAAGGTCTTCACTGCTTCCCAAGGAGGTGGTCCGATGACCATGACGAGACAGGACACGGATGCGATACGAGCGCTCCAGGGACTGGAGGACAGCCGGCCGTCTGTGCGACTGCGGGCCGCCCTGGCGGTCGGTACGGCGCCTGACCCGTGCTTCGTCGACAAGCTCGTCGAACGATGCGCGATCGAGCCCGAGTTCTTCGTCCGCGACATGCTGACCTGGGCGCTCACCCGCCACCCGGTGTCCCTGACGCTCCCCGAACTGCTCCGGGAAGTCCGCTCGGAGCGTGCGCAGGCCCGCGGCCAGGCGCTGCACACACTGTCCAAGATCGGGGACCGGCGGGCATGGCCGGCGATCACCCGGGCACTGCTGTCCGACGCCGACAACGAGGTGGCGCGGAGCGCCTGGCGGGCCGCGGTCGTGCTCGTGCCGGAAGGTGAGGAGTCCCTCCTGGCCACGGCCCTGGCGACGCAGCTCGGCCGCGGTGAGCGGGAGACACAGGTGAGTCTCAGCCAGGCGCTGGTCGCGCTGGGTGAAGTGATCGTGCCGGTTCTGCGTGCCGCGACGACGGCTGATGACCTGGGCGTGCGTGCGCACGCGCTCGCCACACAACGGCTGCTACGCGACCCGGACGCCGGATTCGAGTTGGCGATCGAGGAGGCCAAGCGCATCGTGGCCCTCGCCGGGGCCCCTCAGTACGGACGACAAGAACCGTGCTGATCGGTGAGGTGGCGAGACGGTCCGGGGTCAGTGCCCGCATGCTCCGGCATTACGAATCGCTCGGCCTGGTGCGGCCATCGGGCCGTACGGGCTCCGGTTATCGGGAGTACTCCGCGCAGGACATCCGGCGGATCTTCCACATCGAGAGCCTGCGGTCGCTGGGTCTGTCGCTGCGTGAGATCGGGCGCGCGCTCGACGACCCCGGTTTCACGCCCTCGGCGCTCGTCGGCGACCTCATCCGCAAGACACGCGACCGCATCGCGGCCGAGACCGAGCTGCTCACGCGGCTGCGCCGGATCGACGCCGCGGACCCCACCGACTGGGAGGACGTCCTCCAAGTCGTCGCGCTCCTCCAGGCACTGGGGTCGCAGAGCGCCGACGCGCGCCAGCGCGCGGCCCTCTCCTCGGCCGACGGGGTTCCGGTGCCGGTGGAGGCCCTGGCCGAGGCGGCACTGAGCGAGACGGAGCCGAACGTCGCCGGCGCCCTTCGATGGGCGCTGGCGCAATCGGGCGACCGCGGCCCGGCACTGCTGGCGAAGGGCCTCGGCTCACCGGTGGCCGCGGTGCGGAAACGTGCTGTCCAGTCCCTCGCCGAGATGCCCGGTGGTGAGGCGACCACGCATCTGTGGAACGCCCTCATGGACCCCGACGTCGGGGTCCGCGGGTACGCGGCTCTGGCACTCGGGACACGTGGAGTAGCCGAAGCGGTCCCGACCCTCATCGACATGATCGTGGCGGGAAGGAACGACACCGATGCGGCCGACGCACTGAGCAGTCTGGCGAGCGACACCGCGACGGCCGATCACATCGCGACCGGGATCGTCGACCGCCTCGCCCACGACACCACTGAAACGCCTGTGCGCGGACGGCTGGCCCAAGCACTGGCGGGCATTCCGGGCGCGACGTCGTCACGTGCCCTCGTGGAGCTGTCGCATGACGAGGACCGGGCTGTTGCGCTGACTGCCGCATACCTTCTTCAGCTCCGCGACGCACGGTGATGGATCCGCCACCATTCTCACGGAACCATCACTCCCGTACCCGTCCAGCGGAGTCGCGCCGATCGCGCCCGGAAAGGCAACGGACTCCGAGCCCGGAGCGGCCCCGTGGCCCCGCGGCCGACGGCGCTCTCATTCTGGCCGGGCCGCACCGCCGACCGTGTGCATGTGCCGCAGCCCTTGCCGGTACGAGTCGAGCAACCCGGTCTCGGCGTACGGGAGCCCGAGGTCGCGGCAGTGTTCCCGGACCAGAGGCTGTACGAGCCTGAGGTGGGGCCTGGGCATGTTCGGGAAGAGGTGGTGTTCGATCTGGTAGTTCAGCCCGCCGAGAAGCCAGTCCGTGACCGGCCCGCCCCGGACGTTCCGCGAGGTCAGGACCTGGCGGCGCAGATGGCCCCAGCGCTCGCCCGCCGGGTCGGGCATGTCCATACCCTTGTGGTTGGGCGCGAAGGCCATTCCCAGGTGGAGCCCGAAGAGCGCCTGATGGAGCAGGGCGAACGCGACGGCCTTGCCCACCGGCAGGCAGGTGAGCAGCAGGGCGCCGTAACCAGCCGTGTGCAGCGCCAGCAGCACGCCCTCGACGGCCCGCTCGCGCACCGGCTGCCGTCGCAGGTCCCGCACACTGCTCACCTTCAGCGCGATGCCTTCGAGCAGCAGCATCGGGAAGAACAGCCAGGCCTGGTGACGGGTGACCCACCGGGCGAATCCGCGGCGCACCGCGGCCTGCTCCGCGGTCCACACCAGTGCGCCGGCGCCGACGTCCGGGTCCTTCTCGATGTGGTTGGGGTTGGCGTGGTGCCGGTTGTGCTTGTCGTTCCACCACGCGTAGCTCATGCCCAGGAGCAGGTTGCCGTGGAGGAGTCCGATGGCACGGTTCGCCCGGCGGCCGACAGCGATCTGGGCGTGCCCGGCGTCGTGGCCGACGTAGGCGGTACGGGCGGACAGGATGGCCAGCGGCGCGGCGAGCAGCAGCGTCCACCAGGTGTCCCCGGCGAGGACGAACCCTGTCACCACGGCGGCCAGGGCGAGGAGGTTCACGGTGATCATCCGCGCGTACCAGCCCTTGCGACGTTCCAGCAGCCCTCGTCCCCTGACCTTCCGCAGCAGGGGAGTGAACTCACTCCCCTGCTGAGCGGTGGCGCCGACGGGTGCGGTGGGTGCGGACGGCGCAGTGGTCTGAGACATGGAGGGCTCCGGTCCTGAATCGGTCAGCAAGGCTCTGGCCTGCCTAAACGTACGGATCGGGGGCCATGCGGCACCATGGCGTCAACACCCCGGCCGTACGGGGGCCAGCCCCCGGATCCCGAAGGGGGCCAGCGACACCCCCGGCCTCCGGACGACCACCACACCGGAGCACCCGGGTCACATCGCGGAGGAACCGCTCCTGCGGCGCCGCACCATGATCACCGCTCCGCGCCGACCGCCGTGCCGATGGGGTGTCGGTCAGGGGGTGTCGGTCAGGGGGTGTCGCCGGAGTAGAAGAGGCGGCAGCTCACGCCCGGGCCCGGGGTGCGAGGTTCGTCGGAGCGCAGATCGTACAGCGACCGCCCGCCGGGAAACTGTCCGAGCTCGGTGGACAGGGCCGCGCCGCCGTCGACTTCCCCGGGCCGCCAGCCGGTGATGTCCAGCAGCAACCCATCCAGCGGCCCACCTATGAGCGCGGCGTAGGTCCGGTGCGGGAGCGGGCCCGGGTCGGGGTCGTCGTGGTCGCAGCCGTAGACCCGGCCGCGCAGCAGCTGCTCGTCGCCGTTCATCCGTCCCAGCGTTCCAGCCGCCACTGACAACGCGGGCTTGTCCAGAACACCCCAGGGCTTGCCCGCGCTGTCATTCAGCCCGCCATCGGATCCCGCGGCTCCGGATCACCCAACGGCTCGTCCTGTGGTTCGCCCTCCAGGAGGATCTCGAGGAGGAGCCGGAGCGTCGTCGTGCGTATCGTGCTGTTGCTGGTCAACCGGCCTGCTCCGGCCGCGGCCGCGTCCGCGTCCGCGCGCCGGCCTCACTCCGGAGCAGGTCCTCGCCCAACTCGCCAACCTCTCCGCATGCGCTGGCGCGGCCGCGGACGAATTCGCGCCTCCTTCGCCTCCCTCCACCCCACCGATGCCGCGGACGTCCGCGAGTCGTGGGGCTGAGCTCTTAAGAGAGTCCGCGGAAGGCGTCGAGGGCTCGCCCGGCATCCACCCTCCGAGGGCAATGCGGGGCGGCCTGCGGCTGACGTCCAGGTGAACACGCAACCCGGACAAACCCGTCTCCTGCCACAGCCGCGTAACAGCGGCCGCGCGGGGCACAACTCCCGCCCCACCCCGCCGGTCGAACCTGGTGCGTCGCACACCTGCGCTGCGGCGGAACCGGTGCCGCCCGGCGCGACTCCCGTAGTCCCAAGTCCCAGCAAGAGTTGGAGTTGACCCGTGCCCAGGAAGTCCCTGCCGACGCGGCTTGCCGCCACCGCCGCGCTCCTGCTCGCCGCGGGCGCGCTGTCCGCGCCCGCCGCCTCAGCGAAGCCCTCGGACGCCTCCCCCGGCGACGCCTACGTGCTGACCGTGAGCACCAACCCGACCAGCACCGACTACGACAACCGCCACGTCGACGTCACCGGCACCGTCACCAAGGCCGACGGCACCCCGGCGCCCAACATCCCCGTCACCATCCAGGAAGTCGTCCTCTTCACCACCTGGAATCCGTGGGGCGACCCGATCGACCCCAACTACTACGAGCCGCGCGACCTGGGCAAGCCGGTCAGCGACGCCAACGGGAAGTTCACCATCCCCGACGTCAACATCGACCACGTGACCGGCAGCAGCCTGCTCAACGTCCAGCACCAGGTGCAGATCACGGCCCTCTACGACGAGGACGGCGACCCCAACACCCCGCAGGACGGCCACTACGCGGACACCACCGTCGCCGCCAACGCCAAGTCCAGCTCGGTCAGTTACCAGGTCAACAAGAAGAAGGTGAAGGCGGGCGACATCCTCACCGTCCAGGGCAAGGTCACCCTCCCCAAAGGGGTCGAACCCCAGGGCACCGAGGTCTTCCTGCAGACCTACTGGGAGCAGGAGTCCCACGTGAAGACCACCGCCGAGGACGACGGCTTCTTCGTGCTGTCCGTGCGCGTCTCGCGCGAGGACGGCACGTTCCGGCTGCGCACGGCTCCGACGGACCTCTACGTGGCGGGTACGGACCAGCCGCTCCCGGTCACCAACACCTCGCTCCCCCGCACGTAACTCTCCGGGCGACGGGACTTCGGGCCCAAGGGGGGCCGTAGCCCCGGGAGAAGGGGCCCGTGGATCCCAGCGACGGGTCACCCTCGCGCGAGCGGGGGTGACCGTTGTGCCTTCGCGCGGCCCGCGGGGTTGCGCGGTCAGGGTGGAGACGAGGCCGGCGGCAGCCTCCTGGACACATCAGCCGAATCGAGCCCGCAGCCGGCCGGTGGCCGAGCCGGACCCTGTCCGGCACGTCCCGGCTCGCGCGCCGCGACCGGTCTCCGCGATCCCTGGCCGGCACGGGTCAGTCCCTGAGGGCCGAGCGGGACAGGCGGATCGCCGAGACGAGGAAGAAGATCCCTCCGAGCGTGGCGTAACCGGCGAGGGTGGTCAGCGAGGGGTCATCCTGTGAGGCGCTTCGGATGAAGGACGCACCGGCCAGCACCGAGATGCCGCCGCTGGCGATCATGGCCCACTGGCCGCCCATCGTTCGGCGCGCGACGCCGACGAGGAGCTGGACCAGGCCGGAGACGACCGCCCACGCGCCCCAGACGCGCAGCACGTCGGCGACGCTCGAGGTACTGGCGACCGCGACGCCGACGGCGGCGAGCGCGCTGACGGCCATGTTCGCGTACAGGCCCCTGACCGGCCCGGCGTCGCGCGCCGACCTGGCATCCACGACGGCCGCGGCCACGTCGAAGACGGGATAGAGGAACAGCAGCAGCTTGGCCCCGGTGGTGAGGTCGGAACCGGACACCAGCAGGAGCGCCGCCCACGCGGCGGCGAAGACGAAACGGATGACATACAGCCGGCGCAGGGCGGGCTTGGCGCCGACGTGGTCGGCGGAGGCGACGGATGCCATGGGGTTCTCCAATGAGTACGGGGATGGCTACGGGACTGGTTCGGCCGCTCGGGCCAGGGCAGGCGGGCTTCCCCGGACTGTGCGGCGGGATACCTCGAAGCAGAGAGGTCGAGGCAGAGAGAACGATCTCTCTTGTCTGCACCCTGGCATATCTCATCCGCAGAAAACAAGAGAGAACGTTCTACTTAGACATAGAGAGATCGTTCTATCTGTTACGGTGGGCGATATGACACAGACGGAAGCCGGCACCGGCAGGAGGGTCTCCGAGGCCCGAGAGCGGCTCCTGAGGACCGCGGGGCAGCTCTTCTACACCGAGGGCATCCACACGGTGGGCGTCGACCGCCTGGTCGCCGAGGCGAAGGTCACCAACGCCACCTTCTACCGCCACTTCCGTAGCAAAGAAGACCTGGCAGTCGCCTACATCGGAAGCGTCGACCAGGCGATCCGCACCCAGATCGGCTCCCTCATGACCGCGGACGCGCCGACCGACGGCATCCTGCGGGGCATCGGTGGCTCCCTGGTCGAACAGATCCGCTCGCCCGGCTACCGCGGATGCGCCTTCCTCAACGCGGCAGCGGAATTCCCCGCCCCCGACCACCCGGTCCACCGGGCCGTCGTGCAACACCGCGAATGGTTCCTGCAGACGATCACCGGGCTGTTCGCCGAGATCACGGAATTGTCCGCCGAGCACGCCGGACGGCACTTCGTCATGCTCCGCGACGGCGCGATGAGCGCCGGCTACCTCGGCGACCCCGTCCTGGCCGGCGAGACCCTGCTGCGCGGCATCGATGGACTGCTGCGGATCCACACCGCCCGCGGGCTCGACGAGGGCGCCGCCCCCGCGCCCGACCAGGCGCCTCCGGCGGCCACGACGGTCTCCGGCATCGAGTGCTCGCCGCCCGGCGCCTAACGGCCGGAGCGCGACCAGCCACGATCAGCACCGAGCGGACCCGGACCCGGGCTCGGTCAACGCCACCAGTCGTCGGCCGTGGATTCGCATGGCGAGTCGGTTTACGTCCGGCCGCCCAGCGTGCCGCAGTCCCGGCGCGGCTCGCGCCGTTTCCCGCTGGGCACCTCCTGCCCACCGCCCCCTGAGCTGGAGTCAGGCACTGCGGGTACCCAGTAGGGCGAGCGCGGCGGCGCTTGAGCTGCCCGGTTCCGCGGTGTACATCACCAGCCGCAGGTCCGTGCCGGGCAGCAGCAGGGTTTGGCAGTCCAGGTCGAGGTCGTCCAGTTCGGGGTGGCGCAGGTGCTTGCGCAGCGTCGGTATGGGTCGTACGTCGTGGTCGCGCCACCCGGCGGCGAAGTCCGGGCTGTGCGCGGCGAACTCGTTGACGAGCTCGCCGAGGACGCGGTTGGCCGGGTAGCGGGCGCTGGCCGTGCGTAGCTGGGCCGCGGACTGCCGGGCGAACTCGCCCTCCGCGCCTGCTGGTGCCGAGCAGAGGGTGCCGCCCAGCCGGATGGACAGCCGTACGGTGTTGCGCTCCTTGGCGGGCAGTAGCCCGAAGTCGGTGATCAACGCGGCTGCCGCGCCGTTCCAGGCCACGATGTCCTGGCGCTCGTCGGCCAGGTAGGCGGGTACCGGTCCGAGCCGGTCCAGCAGCCGGTGGGCGTCGGCGGGCACCGGCACCCGATCGGCGTCCGTGCCGGGCGGGGCCTGCCCGGCCAGCCGCGCCAAGTGCTCGCGCTCTACGGCGGTGAGCCGGAGCGCCGTACCCAGTGCGGCCAGCACCTGCGGGGACGGACGCGGTGCGCGGGCCTGCTCCAGCCGTTCGTAGTAGCTGGTTGATACCCCGGCCAGTGCTGCCACCTCTTCACGGCGCAGTCCGGGAGTGCGCCGGGCGCGCCGGCCCGGCGGGTGGATGGCGGTGGCGGGCATCTGGTCCGGGCGCAGTGCCTCCCGTCGGCGGCGCAGGAAGTCGGCCAGTTCCATTCTGCTCACCCCGCTCATGGTGGCACGGGATGCCCGGCCTAGCCACGGACCAGTGGTCCGGGGCTCAACTGTCTGTTCCCCGGCGACGGGTCCGCGCCCAGCCTGGCATGGTCACACCCCACGAGACACCGGAGGACCACCCGTGCCACGCACCCCCGAAGAGACGTTCCGTCAGCTGCTGGACCTACTGCTGACCAAGGACATGGACGCCGTCGCCAGCCTGTGGGCGGAGCACGGCAGCGCGGAGTTCCCGTTCGCTGCCGGGGACTCGCCGCAGAGGCTGGCCGGACGGGCAGAGGTCCGCGACTACCTGGCCGGCTACCCGGAACTGATGGACGTGCGAGCGATCCCCGCGGTCACCGTGCATCACACGGAACGGCCGGACACCATCGTGGTGGAGTTCACCGCGCACGGGCGCACGCGGCGCACCGGCGAGTCCTACCGGCTGGACTACATCACGGTGATCACCGTCCTGGACGGTCGGATCACCCACTACCGGGACTACTGGAACCCACTGGCCGTCGCTTCGGCGGCCGGGACACTGCCCGAGCTGCTCGACTCGCTGCGCTCACGGGCCGCCCGATGACCGGCGTACTGGTCACCGGCGGCACCGGGAAGACGGGGAACGCGCTGGCGGAACTGCTACGCGGCAACGGCGTGCCGGTCCGAGTGGCCAGCCGCAACCCCTCTGACGGTGATCCTGACGCGGTTCGCTTCGACTGGGGTGATCCGACCACCCATCCGGCCGCGCTGAGCGGGATGGACCGGGTTTATCTGGTGCCACCGACGAACACCACGGATCCAATGCCGCTGGTCAAGCCGTTCCTGGCCGAGGCGGAACGGCTAGGCGTGCGCCGGGTGGTGCTCCTCGGCTCCGCCATCGTGCTGCCGAATGCCCCCGGCGCGCTGGAGCTGGCCGCGCGGGTACGGGCCCGGCCCGGGTGGGTCGTCCTACGAGCGTCCGGGTTCATGCAGAACTTCCTGGCCCCACACCCGCTGGGTGAGCGGATCCGGCGGCACGGCGAGATCCGCACCGCCGCGGGTGCCGGTCGACTGGGCTGGATCGACACGCGGGATATCGCGGCCGCCGCCTGCGCGCTGCTGATCGACCCCGGCGTCGAGCCCGGCGACCAGCGCGACTACCTGCTCACCGGGCCGAAGGCGTTGAGCTACCAGGAAGCGGCGGCCATCATCACCGCCCGCACCGGCCGGCCGATCCGAGTGCTGCACACCGGAGCCGACGAGCTGGCGGGCACCTACCGGGCCGCCGGCATGCCAGGCGAGTTCGCCGTCGCCCTCGCCGCCGTGGAAGACGGCATCAAGGCCGGCCGGGAAGATCTGGTCAGCACCGCGGTGCTGGACCTGACCGGCCGCCCGCCCCGCCGCTTCGCCGAATTCGTCCAGGATCACGCAACCGAGTGGGCGCCCGTCGGATCGTCCGAGTGCTGAGCTCGTCGCGTATCCGAAGAGACCGAAACGGGCCTCGAACTGGGTCGCTCACCTGGGGATTTACCGGGCGAACCCTCGGCAGCTAACCTCGACTACCAAGATCCCCGACTGTGAGGATGAGGGAGGCACCGCTCGGGGTCTGACCCGATCCCCGATTGACGCTTCGGCTGTCCTCACTCTGAATCGTCGACCTTCCGAGCGGTGCCGTTGCGCATACCGGCTCGGCGATCGTGACCTCATAGGAGCTTGACCGACGCGGTCCCATCACAGTCGTGTCCGTCCGCCGGACCGGTGCGTGTCAGCCCACACCGCGCGCGGAAGGACGAATGCGGACGCCATGCCACAGCCCATCGAAGTGATCGGCGGGATCGACACCCACACCGACGTCCACCAGGCCGCCGTCATCGACACCATAGGCCGGCACCTGGCCACCGAGGCGTTCCCTACCACGCCGGAAGGCTATCGGCACCTGCTGGCGTGGCTGCGCTCGCACGGTCAGGTACTGATGGTGGGCATGGAGGGCACCGGATCCTTCGGCGCCGAACTCGCCCGGCACCTGCGGGCCAACCAGATCACGGTGATCGAGGTGGACCGACCCGACCGGCGAGCTCGCCGCGCCACAGGCAAATCCGACCCTGTCGACGCCTACGCCGCCGCCACCGCCGTGCTCTCCGGCCGCGCCAAGGGCATCCCGAAGGGCCGCGACGGCACGGTCGAGGCCATCCGTGCGCTGCGTGTGGTCCGCGCCAGCGCCGTCAAGGCACGTACTCAGACCACCAACCAGATCAAATCACTGATCATCACCGCGCCCGCCACGGTACGCGAAGCACTGCGCTCGCTGACCACCACCGAGTTGATACGGCGCCTGTCCGCCATCCGTCCCGGCGCCGATCTGACCGACCCGGCCGTCGCCGTCAAACTCGCGCTCAAGCGCCTGGCCAAGCGCCACCAGCACCTTAGCCAGGAGATCGCGGACGCAGACACCGAACTGCACGCCCTGATCGCCAGCATCGCGCCCGGCCTGCTCGCGCTACCGGGCGTCGGGACCGAAACCGCCGGGCAGCTGCTGGTCACAGCCGGAGACAACCCCGACAGGCTCGTCTCGGAGGCATCCTTCGCCCATCTGTGCGCCGCCGCACCCGTGCCGGCCTCCTCCGGCCGCACCGACCGCCACCGACTCAACCGCGGCGGCGACCGCCAGGCCAACCGCGCGCTACACACCATCGTGCTGGTCCGCATGCGCCACGACGCACGAACCCGAAACTACGTGGCACGACGGACCCTCGAAGGGCTCAAGACGAAGGACATCTTCAGATGCCTCAAGCGCTTCATCGCGCGCGAGGTTTACCACCACCTCACCGGCGCCTTCAGAGTCATCCCATCAACCATTCCAGCCACTTGACGATCTATAGGAGCTTCAGAGTCGAGCTGACACCCGCGGAGACTTCGTGAGCAACAGCGCCTACTCCCTCATACCGGAACTCAACCTCCTCAAGGAGTTCGAGGAGCGCATGGGCCGGGAGCCCTTCTCCGACGGTTTCGAGCTCTTCGAGTACGGCAGGGTCTCCGCTCTCGGCCGGAACCCACCCGCCGAAATGCGTGACCGCCTCATTCCGTTCGCCCAGGCCAACCACTCCGGCTCCTTCTACGCACTGTGGAAGTGCGACGATCGGGCGGACCTCGCCACCCTGCCGGTGATCTTCTGCGGGGACGAGGGCGACCTGTTCATCGCCGCGCGCAGTCTGCGTGAGCTCTTTGGTCTGCTCGCCGTCGACGATGCCAGTGACGCGGACGACGTGCCCTCCCGGGACGCCTACGTCAGATGGCTCAAGCACACCTTCGAGTTGGTGCCCGCCGAGGATCCTGCCGCCCTCTACGACGCAACGCTCCTGGAGTACGGCCGCGCCTTCTGCGACTGGTGGCTGACATTCGAGGACGAGGACTCGATCATCGCCGACTTGCTGGACGAACTCGAGGACTTGGAGGGGCCCAAGGAACAGGAGGGGTGAAGACAAGCCACGCACCCGGACGCTACAACCGCCGCACCTATGTGCCCGACGCCGTGTCGGTGGACTGTACGGCACCGCCCCGGATCGGCCCAATCGGCTTTCGCCTGCGCTCGGACTGAGCCCGATTGCCCATGATCGACCGATACCGCAACTGCTCACCCGGTCCGGATTCTGACGTTCCCGCTGGAACCAGCGCTCACGGAATTGCGGACCCTGCTCGCGTTGCGCGGAGATGCCCGCGCCGCCGGCGGGGGCATGGCTCCGGTCAGATTCCTGCCTGATCCCACCGTATGGACCTGCCGTACCGGACGACCTGCGGTCGGGCCGGTCCATCGCAGTGGTCAGGTCTCGTCGGAAAGGTGATTTCGCAGGGACCGGTCGTCGGTCGATTGCGTCCATCGTTGCATCGTGGTCTGCTGCACCACCATGCCGACGCGGGCCGAGAGGAGCGCCGCGTCGGGGGCGACGCGTCACCGCGGCGCGGCGCCTCTCGAACACCGTCTCGGCAGCCATGCGGCGGGGGCTCTATCCGCTGATCAGCGGCTTCTCGGCGCCCGTCCGACCAACGCGGTTCCGTCAATTGCGGGGCCCAGGGCGTTGGTCATCATGTTGACCGCCGAACCAGGCCGAGTCGCTTGGACGCAAGCGTGTCGGGCGGCTCGGGCGCCGCCTCGCCGGGCCTGCCGAGGCGTACGACCGCGGTGCTCCGGGAGCGTCGTCGGTGCCCGGCCAGTGGCCATCCCGCGCCAGGGCTGCGCTGGAGGTAGACCACGGCCGCCATCAGGACGACGGCCCCGAGGATCTGCACCGCAGTGACGGTCTGGCCGAGCCAGTACCAGGCCAGGAGCGCGCCGAACAGCGGCTCCAGGGAGACGTTGACCGCCCCTGCCTGCGGTCCCACCCTGGCGGTGGCCCAGGCGAAGAGGAGGAAGGGGACGAGCGTCCCGAAAATCCCGATTCCGGCGGCGCCCGCCAGCAGGACGGGACGGTCGAACAGGTCCGGTACACCGGCCGGGATCCGGACGAGCAGCCAGACCGCGCTTCCGACGGCGAATGCGCCCGCGTTGGCGGTGAGCGCGCCACAGGCCCGCGCGGCCTGTGCGCTGAGCAGCGAGAAGGTGGCGACACCCATGGCCGTCAGCAGCCCGAGCCCGATGCCGGCAAGATCCAGGTCGCCCAGCGGGGAGGTGGGCAGCTGCACGACGAGTGCCACCCCGGCCAGCGCGGCCAGCAGACCCACCACGGTCATGGCGCCGGGCGGCCTGCGGCTTGCCAGGAGCTGCCAGCCCACGACGAACGCGGGGGCCAGGTTCTGCAGCACCAGTGCGACGGCGACCGGGAGTCGGTCGATGGAGAGGAACAGCGTGGCGTTCGACACGGCGACAGACAGGCCGAAACCGATGACGAGCAGCCAGGAGCCGCGTAGCGAGGCCGATAACGACGGCCTGGCCTTGAGCCGGTCGTGCTGGTTGCGTCGCATGGCGAGCAGTATGCCGAGTCCGAGCAAGGTCACCCACGTACGTATGGCTACGACTTCCAAGGGATCAGCGCCGTGCTGGAACAGCTGGCCTGCCACGGTGCCACCCAGGCCCCACAGTGCCGCGGCGGTGACGGCGGCGGCCGTCCCCGCGTACCCGGTCCGCGGTGCATCCATGACCATTCCTCCCTGGGCTTGTTCGCTCGAACAGAGTTGCACAGAGTCTCACGGGAGAACTAACCTACAAAACGGTTAGACGGTTAGTCAACGGAGGGTGACGTCATGAAACGACAGGACGCCCCGGGCGAACTGGAATGGGTACGGGCCTTCATCAACACCCGCGACCTGGAGCTGGCGAGCGACAGCATGGACTCGGCGCAGGGGCTGCGGTCATGGCTCGCCGAACGGTCGCTGATCCCGCCCGGAACGCCCGTGGGCGAGGAGGACCTGCGGCACGCGGTCGAAGTGCGCGAGTCGCTGCGCGCTCTGGCCAGAACCAACTCCGGTCAGCAGATGGACCCGGAGGCGGCCCGGACGTTGGACGGCCTGGCGTCCGGAGCCGTGGTCCGGCTGCGCTTCCGCGAGGACGGCACCCGACACGTGGGCCCGGAGGAGGACGGCGGAGTACGAGCCGGGCTCGGCCGGCTGCTCGCGGTGGTCGGCACGGCCGACCGGGACGGCACCTGGCAGCGGCTCAAGGTCTGCCCGGCCGAGGACTGCCTGTGGGCCTTCTACGACCACTCGAAGAACCGGTCCGGCACCTGGTGCCAGATGGCGGAGTGCGGCAACCGGGCCAAGGCCCGCACATACCGCACCCGCCATCTGGACAGCGCGGAAAGCTCGAATGGCGTGGCTCCTCGTTCCGCCCGAACAACCCCCGGCCCCCTGCCCCATGTCCCGCCTCGCGAGACTCCATAACAGAACTGAATTCAACTAACCTTCGATGGAAAGTACTGACGAGGAGGTCACCATGGCGTTCGTCCTCATCCACGGCGCAAGCTTCGGCGCTAACTGCTGGAACGAGCTGATCCCCCACCTAAGAGCGGAAGCGCTGGCGGTCGACCTTCCGGGACGTGGGACCAGGGCCGGAGCCGACCTGGGCACGGTCACTCTCACGGACTGCGCCGATGCGGTCCGGGAGGACGTCGAAGCAAAGAACCTGCGGGATGTGGTACTGGTCGGCCACTCCTTCGCGGGAGTCACGATCCCGCGAGTCCTGGACCTCATACCTGACCGGATCCGCCACGTCATCCTCGTGTCGGCCGTAGTGCCGGCGGACAGGTCCCGGGTGCTTGACCAGATCGATCCCGGTGTGCGGGATCTGGTTGAGCAGTCCATCGTCGACGGCGTTTACCACCAGACCCGCCAGGGCGCCGCCGGAATGCTGTGCAACGACATGGATAAGGCAACCGCCGCATCCACCCTGGACCGGCTGACCGATGACTCGGCCGCCCTGCTGAACGAGACTGTGGACCTGAGCGGCTACAGACGCCGGATCCCCCAGACCTACGTGCACCTCACGCGGGACCAGTGCTACGTCGAGGAACTCCAGCAACGATCCATTGCGCTGCTTCGACCCGACGTCATCGATCTCGACACCGGTCACATGGCAATGATCAGTGCGCCCGAGAAGCTTGCTACCGTCCTCAACACCATCCACGGCTGATCGGCGGATCGGCCTGCGGCTGGCGGGCCGTCGCCAACGCACCTCAGCTCGACCCGCACCTCGTGCGCCCCGCAGCCGCGGGGACCGTGCCGGTGTCGGCGGTGTTCTAGGATTTCGGTGGCCGGGTCGGTCCTGAGCAGGTAAGGAGTTCGTCGTGGGTGAACCGCGATACGTGGTGATCGCCGACGACCTCATGCAGAAGATCGCCGCCGGAAAGTGGCCCGTAGGCGAGTTGCTGCCCACCGAGCCCGAGTTGGCGGCCGAGTACCGTGTCTCACGCGAAACCCTGCGGCGGGCGTTGAAGCGCCTGGAGTTGGGCGGGCTGATTTCCCGGCATCCGGGGACCGGCACGCGTGTGGAGCGTTCGGCGCCGGTGGCCGCGTTCACCGCGCAGCTGGGGAGCGTCGAGGAGCTGACCCAGTACGGCGAGGCCGCCGTGCGGGAGGTTCTGTCGGTCGAGTCCGTGACCGTGGACGCGGCGCTCTCCGAGGTCACGGGCCTGGCCGAGGGGTCCAGGCAGGTGTGCGTGACCTCGGTCCGGCGGGACCCTGAGCGTTCGGACGAGGTTGTCTCCTGGGCGCGGGTGTATCTGGGCCCGGAGGACGCCAAGGCGGTCGCCGGGGATCTGGAGGAGGGCCGGCAGCTGATCGCCGACTTGATCGAGGCCCGGACAGGGCGTTCGGTGGAGCGGGTGGTGCAGCAGGTGCGGGCGGTGAGCGTGTCCGCGGAGGCGGCGGCACGTCTCGCGCTGGAGCCGGGGAGCCCGGGGCTGGAGTTCGTACGCCGCTACTACGACGCCTCGGGCGTGCTGTTCGAGGTCACCGTGAGCACCCATGCCGGTGACCGCTTCGTCTACGAGACGGTTCTCCAGCGGAGGTAACGGCCACCAGCCGCCCGCCGCTCACTTTGTGAACAGCCCTTGACACCGATATTTCTCTGAGCATCCTTGTCTAGACACACCTCATGTCTAGACAAGGATGTGCCCGCATGAGATCCCAAGAGCAGCTACTGGACGCCACCTCACCCCCGACCGCCCGCAAACGCTGGTACCGGGGGCTCGGGACGCAGGTCGTCATCGCGATGGCCTTGGGGGTCGCGGTCGGCTTCGCCTTCCCCGGCTTCGCCGTGAATCTGAAAATCATGGGGGACCTGTTCCTGGCGCTGATCAAGGCAGGCGTCGCCCCGTTGGTCTTCTTCACCGTGGTCATGGGTATCGCGTCCGCCGGCGACCTGAAGAAGGCCAGCCGTCTCGGACTTCTGGCGCTGATCTACTTCGAGGTCGTCTCCACCCTCGCCCTGCTCCTCGGTCTCGTGGCGGCGAACCTGTTCGGGGTGGGCAAGGACGCGGGGAGCCTCACCTCGGACGGCGGCACCGCTCAGGCGCCCCCCGCCGGGGAGGGCGAACACGGGGTCATCGCCTTCCTCCAGGACATCGTTCCCGACAATTTCGTCGGAGCCTTCTCCTCCGGTCAGCTGCTGCAGGTCGTCGTCCTGGCCGTCCTGTTCGGCATTGGTCTCCTGGCCCTCAAGCCGCTCATGCAGCAGAGGATCAACTCCGGCCTGGAGGTCGTCTCGGAGGCGTTCTTCGCCTTCGTCAACGTCGTCATGAAGCTCGCCCCGATCGGGGCCTTCGGCGCCATCGCCTACTCGGTGGGCACCAGCGGCAGCAAGATGCTCCTGGCCCTGACCGAACTCGTCCTGCAGTACTGGCTGGTCGTCGCCGTCTTCGTGTTCGGCGTCCTGGGGCTGGTCTGTCTGATCGCCGGATTCAACATCTGGCGCATCATGCGCTACGTGCGCGTCGAAATGACGCTCGTCCTGGGCACGGCCTCCTCCGAGGCGGCCCTGCCGGGGCTGCTGAAGAAGCTGACCAGGATCGGATGTTCGAAGCAGAGCGTCGGCCTGGTGATACCGACCGGATACGCCTTCAACCTCGACGGCACGTCCCTGTACATGTCCATCTGCACCCTGTTCGTCGCCAACGCGTACGGAATCCCGATGGGCATCCCCGAGCAGCTCGGTCTGCTCCTGATCATGCTGCTGACCTCCAAGGGCGCGGCCACCGTGTCCGGCGGGACGTTCGTCGTCTTCACCTCCACGGTCGCGGCGACGGGGACCCTCCCCGTCGAGGGCACGGCCGTCCTCTTCGGCGTGTACCGCTTCATGTCCATGGCCACCGCGTTCTGCAACACCTTCGGCAATGTCGTCGCCACCTTCGTCCTGGCCAAGTGGTGCAAGGAAATGGACGTCGAGAAGGTCCAGCGAGCCCTGGCCGACCCCACCGCGTTCCTCGCGCAGTCCGAGTCCGAGTCGGAGTCGGAGTCGGAGTCGGAGTCGGAGTCGGAGTCGGAGTCCAAGTCCGCGTCCGAGTCCGCTTCCGGCTCTGAGGCCGACGACGTATCGCGTGCGCCCGAACCCGCGCGTGCCACCCCCTCCATCGCAAAGTGAGACAGCACATGAGCAGTACCGTCTTCGACTCCTTCCTCTTCCGCGACATGTTCGGCACCCCGGCCATGCGCGAGATCTTCAGCGACACCGCCTACGTCCAGCGCATCATCGACACCGAAACCGCCCTCGCCCGCGCCCAGGCCAAAGTCGGCATCATCCCCGCCGAGGCCGCCGACGACATCACCGCGAAGGCCGGTCTCGACGGCCTGGACCTGGAGCGGCTGCGAACCGAGACGGAGATCGTCGGCTACCCGGTCCTGCCGATCGTCAAGCAGGTGGCCGAGCAGTGCGGCGACGCGGGCCGCTACCTCCACTGGGGTGCCACCACCCAGGACATCATGGACACCGCGATGATGCTCCAGTGCAAACAAGGCGTCGCCCTGCTCCAGGACCAGCTCGACCGCGTACGCCACGTCCTCCGGCAGCTCGCGGACGAGCACGCCACCACCGTCACCGCCGGACGCACCCACCTTCAGCACGCCCTCCCCGTCACCTTCGGCTACCGCTGCGCCGTGTGGCTCTCCGCCCTGGACCGGCACGCCGAGCGCCTGGAGCAGGCCCGCCGACGGGCCCTGATGGTGCAGTTCGGGGGCGCCGCGGGGACTCTGGCCTCGCTCGGCCCGGGCCCGGAGGGCCTGGAGACGCGTGCGGTCCTGGCGGCGGAACTGGAGCTTCGGGATCCCGAAATCACCTGGCATGTCGCACGTGACGGGCTCGTGGAGCTCGTCACGCTCTTCGCCGCGGTCGGCGGCTCGCTGGGGAAGATCGCCTGGGATGTGATGATGATGTGCTCCTCCGAGTTCGGCGAACTCGCGGAGCCCTTCGTCTCCGGGCGCGGAGCCAGCTCGACCATGCCGCAAAAGCGCAACCCCATCTCCAGTGAGCTGATGTTCGCCGCCGCCAAACTGCTCCGCGACAAGTCCTCGACCGTACTCGACGCGATGATGCAGGACTTCGAGCGCGCCACCGGCCCCTGGCACCTGGAGTGGGCCGCCGTGCCCGAGGCCTTCCTGCTCCTGTCCAGCTCCCTCCACCAGGCCGAGTTCATGCTCTCCGGTCTGGAGGTGAACGTGGACCGGATGCGCCGGAACACCCACATCACCGGAGGGCTCATCGTCGCCGAAGCGGTGATGATGGACATCGCGCCCGTCCTGGGCCGCCAGCGGGCCCACGACGTCGTCTACGAAGCCTGCCGCGCCGCCATCGAGACCGGCACCACGCTGGAGGCCGAACTCCGTACGCACGCCGAGCTGATGGACCAGCTCGGCCCCGAGCGCATCAGCGAGCTGTGCGATCCCGCCCGCTATCTGGGCAGCGCGACCGCGATGACCCGCAGCGTCGTCGGCACGGCGGACCACTCGCGCTCGTGACCGAAGGTTGGTTCGGGGCTCGGCCCGGAGACGACGTGGGGCCTCGCCGGTGCGGGGCCCGCGCCGTTCTACGCGGTCACACACTTGCGGGCCCGAGCCCTGTCCTCCTCCGGCAGCGCGTCGGCGGTCAACAGCCGCGGCAGCAGTTCCAGTTCATGTGTCACCGACCGTCCGCCCAGGCGAGCTCCAGCCGGTGGTGCGCGGCGGCCACCACGTGCCACTTGCGGCCGTTGATCAGCTTGCCGCCGTCGAAGCCCCGACTGTCGGCGCCGACCACGGCGTCCGCCTTGACCGACTGGGCATCGATCACCCCGGCACTCGGCTGCGCGTCCCGGCCTGCCCGCTCGCGAGCCTGCCGCGCGGCCGGTCGTGGAACTCCTGGATCAGCGCGTTCTCGCGCCAGCGGCGAAGAAGGCACGGCCCCGGTCCTACGGCGGGAAGTCGGCCGGCGCCGCCCGCCACTTGATGCCGTTGTCCACCAGATTGCGGATCGCGTCCAGCATCTGCCGGTGGCAGTACCCTTCCCGCTGGCCGCCGCGGCCTTGCAGCCAGCCCGGCACCGGGAGCAGCGGCCGGATCGTGCCCGGCCCCGCCGCGATCACCCGATAGAGACTCCCGTCCGACGAACGCCCTCGGACCTTAGCGCCGGGCCAGCTCCAGCACGCTCAGACCGAACATCAGCACACCCAGGGGGAGATGGACCGACGGAACGTGCGCGATACCGAGCACGACCTGGACCGAGGCGAGTACGAGGAAACCTGACGCATGCCAGACAGGCCGGGGCGAGCCGCCGCCCGGCTTCCACGCCAGCACCGCCGCAAGCACGTACAGCATCGACGCCCCGTACATCACACGGGCTCCGACACTGTGCAGCGCCTCTCCGTAGGACGAGGTCAGCAGCAGTCCGGCGGAGACCGCCTGGAGGAAGATGGTCAGGGTCTGCAGGGCTATCGCGATCTGCAGGAACGAGGAGGTGCGCTGTGCGTTCGACGTCGTCATCCGGGTGGCCATGCCACAGTCCCCTTGTCCGCCCTCGGGCAGTAGAAGAATAGGTCTCACCAGCCCGACGACGCGGGCCTGCGAAAGGTAAGGCGAGGGGGCGGCCGGAAGCATGGGGACTGTCGGGACCGGCACAGATGAGACAGCCGGTGAGCGACGCCAACTGATCAATGTCGCTTACCGGTTGCTCGGTTCGTTGACCGAGGCCGAGGACGCGGTACAGGACGCCTACGCGCGCTGGTACGGGCTGTCACGTAGCCGGCAGGAGGAGATCCTGTCCCCCGGCGCCTGGTTGACGACGGTGACCAGCCGCATCTGCCTGGACCTGCTCGGCTCGGCGCGGGCTCGCCGTGAACGCTATGTCGGCGCGTGGCTGCCCGAGCCGCTGCCCGACCGCACCGAGTGGGACCACACGGGCGGCGCCGGCCCCACCGGCCCTGCGGACCCCGCTGACCAGATCGTTCTGGGCGAGTCAGTGACCATGGCCTTCCTCGTGGTCCTGGAGTCGATGACACCCGCCGAGCGGGTGGCGTTCGTCCTGCACGACGTCTTCCGGTACCCGTTCGCCGAGATCGCCGACGTTCTCGGCCGGACCCCCGCGGCCTGCAAGCAGCTGGCAGCCTCGGCCCGGCGGCGGGTCAGCGTCGCGCGTGCTCCGGAGACGGCGACCGGCCAGGCCGACGTGGTGAGGCACGTCAAAGAGGCATGGGAGACCAAGGACATCGCAGCCCTCGTCGGTCTCCTCGACCCGGCCGCCATGATGACCGCCGACGGCGGCGGCATGGTCGGCACCGTCCTGCGCCCGGTCGAGGGCGGCGCGCGCATCGCCCAGTACATGGTCGCCATTGCCGATAAGGCTCCGGGGCTCGAACTCCTGGAGCGGTCGGTCAACGGTGTGCCGGGCCTGGTGGCTCGGCGCGCCGGCGTCGTCGTGACCGTAGCCTCGTTCGACGTCTCCGACAGGCGCGTCACCCGGATCTGGGCGGTCCGCAACCCGGAGAAGCTGCGGCCGTGGGCGCGGGAGGGCTAACTGCGGCACCCGGTCCGGGGCCGTCAGCCGCAGTCGTTGCGGTTGCTCCGCAGAGAGCGGGTCTGATCCGTTAGTGCTGATCGTGACGCACAGTGCGTAAGGTGGTGGTCGTGACTGGCGAGAGTGACCTGCGGAAACTGCTGAGCGGCATGCGTCCGGAGCTGAATCCGGGCCGCTATGTGTTCACCACTGTCGAGGGTGGTGTGCCCTCCGGCGTCACCCCTGTGGTCACAGTCGCCGAGTATGAGGGCCTGACCCTGGTCGTGCCTCTTGAAGAGGCGGATGCGGCGGGGCTGGCATACGACTATGTGGCCGGCTGGATCACCTTGCGAATCCATTCCGCGCTCGAGGCGGTCGGGCTGACTGCCTCGGTCTCGCGGGAACTCGCCGACGCCGGCCTGAGCTGCAACGTCGTCGCCGCGTTTCATCATGACCACCTGTTCGTCCCGTACCAGCACGCTGATCGGGCGGTGGCCATCCTGGAGAGTCTGGCGCGGCGCTCCGCCTGAGCGGAATCTTCGGCCCCGGACGACTCATACCGAACTCTCAGCGGCTGAGTTGGGCCGGGCAGCCACGCGGGCGGCGGGATGCGGGGTCCCATGGAGGTCCTTCTCGGCACCGGATCTGACGGTAGATCAACGGGCTGTCGGTGGCGCATGATGGAGGCGCCCGTCCCGTCAGAAGCGAGGTGCCGCTCGATGAAGCGCAAGACCAGAATTCTCCTGGCGGGCCTGGCTTCCGTGGGCGGCGTCGTCGCCGGCGCGGGGCTGCTGCACAACCGCCGGCCTGATCGCAGGGAACACCTCCACGTCACGATCTTCAGCGAGCCCGGCTACATGGGTCGCAACAAGACGCTGACCTGGACCGGCGGCGAGCGCGAGGTCGTCCCGCTCACCCGGGTACAGCTGCCGCGCATTGGCTCGATCAGGCTGGAGCGGCTCGTGTACCGCTTCCAGCCCGAGGTGCGGCTGCCGAACATGTACATCCTGTGGCACGCCCTCACCGAGCGCCCGGACCGCACGGACCCCGAGGGCGGCGTGGCCAGCTTCATCGCCATGCACCAGCTCGTCGGCATGTTCTCGGTGGGCTGGTGGGAGCCGGTCCGCGAGTCCGAGGCACGGTCGGGAGTGCGGCTCTGGGACGGGCGCCCCGGCTATCCGCGGCCCGCGCACGGCGAGGGGGACCTTTCCGGTAAGGCGACTCCCGGCAAGGCGGCGGCTTCCGGCGGGGCGGCCGCTCCCGGCGCCCCGCCCTGGCGCGACGTCCTGGCCAACACGCCCGACCTCGGCGCCTGGAGCGCCCGCACCCGCTACCTCGAACTCGGCTACCACGGCGGGAACGGCCCACGCGGCCCACGCGGCTGACCGGCCGTCCGCGCTCAGGTGGCGCTTGCCCCGGCCGGTGGCGTTAAACACCCATTGCTGACCGGCCGGACAAATTCCCGGGTGGCTCTCTAGGCTCGGTAGGCGGCGGAGACCTGGCCTGCCAGGACGGCGAACGGCATGTCGAGGGCGGCGTAGAGGGCGCCGGCTTGGGGGGCGGCGTTGTCGGCCAGAGCCTCCACCATGAGAGTCGCGTAGTCACTGACGATGACGCCCGCCTGCTGCATGCGCAGCAGGCCGGCCTCCCGCTTGGCCTGGCTGAAGGTGCCCGAAGCATCCACGGCGACGTATGCGTCGTATCCCGCGGCCGTCGCGGCGATCGCGGGCAGCGCCGCGCACACCTCGAGCGACACGCCGGCGAAGATCAGCTTCTTCCGGCCGGTGGCCTCGATGGCCTCACGGACCCGGTCATCGTGCCAGGCGTTGACCGTACTGCGGTCGATGATCTGCTGTCCGGCCGGCAACGCCTGGACCAGTTCAGGGGCGGTCGGCCCCCACATGCTGTCGGCCGCGGTGGTGGTGACGACCAGTGGGATGTCCAGCACGGTCGCCGCGCGTGCCAGCGCCACCACATTGTGCTTGAGCTCGCCGAGCGGGATGTCCCGGACCCCGGACAGGAGGGCCACTTGATGGTCGAGCAACACCACGGCAGCGTTCTCGCCGGTGACCGGCTCCCAGAACTTGCCGCGCTCACTCACGACCGCGAGCGTGACCAGCTCGGCATCGCTCAACTGCGGTGGGCAGCCCACAGGGTAATCTGCCTACTTCAAACGCCCTCTGAGGTCCGGCGCGTAAGACCGGAGGAGCCGCGAGGAGACGGCGGTTCAAGGAGTGGGCAGGGGCTCGGCGACGATGGCCGTCGAGCCCCTGTCGGCCTCAGTGGAAGACCCGCTCCACGAACGCGTCGAGGTTGCCGCGCAGGCGCTCGATCTGCTGCTCGACAGTGAGAAACTCCTCCATGCGCCCGCCCGGTGCCGCCTTCTTCCTGCCCCGTACGTACAACGAGCAGTCCAGGTCGGCGCAGATGTAGAGGCCCACCGAGTTGCCTTCGCGGCCGGCCGGGCCTGCCTTGGGGGCGGCCATGAGGGAGACGCCGCTGCCGGGATGCGTGGTCAGGCACAGCGAGCACAGGCTGCGGCGCAGGAAGCCGCGGTTGCCGGAAGCGGAGCGCAGCGACAGGCCGACGAGTTCATCGGCGCGTTCGACGACGAGATACTTGCGATCGGGCGCGGACAGATCGAACCAGCCCAGGAAGTCCAGGTCGTCCCAGTGGTCGAGGTCCGCCAGGTTCTTGGGCAGGGGGAGGCGTTTGGCCTCGCCCTTCGAGCAGTTGGCGAACGAGGTACGGATGTCGTGCTCGGTCAGGGGTTTCATGGAGCATCCTTCGAGGGGTGAGGTGGACGGTGGCGGGACACGACCCCGGCTCACTAGGCCGGTGCGTCGTTTCCGGCGTGCTTCGGCGTCTTGTGCCGTACGGTGAGGCCCGCTACCAGGGCGGCGAGCAGCAGGACGCCCGCCGAGCACCAGTAGGCGACGGAGAAGCCGTGCACCATGCCTTCGTTGAGGGTCGCGCCGCCGTGGGCCGGATCGTGCACGTGCGAGTGGACGTAACGGCTGGTGGCGCCGGTGGCGATGGTGTTGAGCAGTACGGTGCCCAGCGAAGCGCCCATCTGCTGAACGGTGTTGAGGACAGCCGAGGCCACACCGGCGTCCTGCGCGGGCACGCCGGCGGTGGCCGTCGCGTAGACCGGCATGAAGGTCAGGCCCATGCCCAGACCGAGCAGCAGCAGGGCGGGCAGCACGTGCGGGACGTACTGCGCATGCACGGTCAGGCTGCTGAGCAGCACCATGCCGGCGGCGGCCAGCACCATGCCGGACGACATCAAGGTGCGCGGCGCCGTGCGTGGCAGCAGGCGGGCCGCGATCTGGGTCGCGCCGATGACGATACCGGCTGAAATCGGCACGAAGGCCAGGCCCGTCCGCACCGGCGGGTAGCCGAGGACGACCTGGAGGTAGTACGTCAGGAACAGGAAGACGCCGAACATGCCGATGGTGGCCAAGCCCATCGTCGCGAGCGATCCGGCCCGGACACGGTCCTTGACGATGCGCAGCGGCAGCAGCGGGCTCGCCGCGCGGCTCTGCCACCACACGAAGGCGGCGAGCAAGATCACGCCGGCCACGAGCGGTGTGAGCACCGACGGGCTGGTCCAGCCGCGAGGTTCGGCCTCGCTGAAGCCGTACACGAGGGCGACGAGCCCGCCGCAGCCCAGCAGCGCGCCCGGCACGTCCAGGTGCCCGCCCCGGCGGCCGGAGCGGTCGCGCAGGAAGGCCGGTGCGCCGAGCAGGGCGGCCAGCGCGATGGGCACGTTGACGTACAGGGACCAGCGCCAGTTCAGGTACTCGGTCAGCAGACCGCCCACGATCAGCCCGACCGCGCTGCCGCCGCCGGCCAGCGCACCGTAGACCCCGAACGCCCTGGCCCGCTCCTTGGGGTCGGTGAACGTCGTCGTCAGCAGCGACAGGGCCGAGGGCGCCAGGATCGCCGCGAACGCACCTTGCAGGGCCCGCGCCGCGAACAGCATCCCGGGACCGGCCGCCGCGCCGCCCAGCGCGGAGGCCGCGGCGAACCCGGCCAGGCCGATGACGAAGGTGCGCTTGCGGCCCACCAGATCGGCGATCCGGCCGCCGAGCAGCAGCAGCCCGCCGAAGGCCAGCGTGTAGGCGGTGATCACCCACTGCCGGTCGGCGTCCGACATGCCGAGAGCGCGCTGGGCGGAGGGCAGCGCGATGTTCACGATGGTGCCGTCAAGGATCACCATCAGCTGGGCGAGGGCGATGACAGCCAGCGCCCACCAGCGCTTCGGATCCGGTGCCGGTGCCGGAGTCGCGGCGGGAACCTCGCGGTCCGGGGAACGGTCGGTGGCCGTGGAAGGGGCGGACGGGAGGGATTCCCCTCCGGGGCGTTTCTTGCTCATGGCGATCACGCACGTTTCGTGTCGAAGTGCTGTCGAGACAGCCGGCCAGGGATGGTCGCAGTGGTGACGACGGGCCGGTGTACGCAGCACGGGGACACGGCATGGCGGTGGGGCAGCGGGAACCGCGGACAGCACCCGGGGCCTGCCTCACCAGCTGCGTGTCACTCACGCCGGCGCTCTTGCCGGTCGTGAGGCGGAGAGTGCCGAGATCACGGTGACCAGCGAAAGAAGGGCCCGTCTTCGGGCACGCGCCCCCGCGGCCCGCGCGGCGACGAACCGGGCAGGCCAGGACATCTCGTGACGCGGCATCTCAGGAAGATGCCGCAGACAAGAAACAAGAAGGGGGAAGAGTTACCGCGCGCCGCAGAGGAGGGAGGGCACACGGCCGGAGGCAACTATGGCCGCAACGCATTCGGCACGGTCCATGTCTCTCGCCTCCTTCCGGGCAGGGCACGCGGTGCGTGTCGACGCCGAGCGCGCCGAGCGGGGCGGCAGAGAACCTGCCGCGCGAAGTCCCGGACAGAATATCCCATCGACGCCACCGCGCGACCGGAATTGCCGACCGCCCGCGCACACGCGGAAGGGGGTTGACGACGGCCGTCGTCAACCCCCTTCCGTGTGTGCGCCCAGCATGGGTGATTGCTCGGGGCGGAAGTCCCTGGGGGAAGAGGTGGTGCCAACCCCGGGCCGGGAGTACGGACGGGAAGCCGTTGACGATGTCTGACAGCTGCTGGTGCGGTCCCGACACGTATGCGGCCCGGCCGCCGCGGGGCTTGATGTCCAGCACGACCCAGGTGCCGAGTAGCCCTGCTGCTCTCGCTCGGCCAGAGCGCGGCGTTCCGCTGGGTCGACGTCGTCAGACAGGACGTCGACGACCTCGACGTCAGCTGCCGTTCAAGCGGGAGGAGAAGCGCAAGGGCGAGGGCCCGCCCAAGTCGGTGCGGCAGCTGATCGAGTCCGGGAACGACGCCCTCAAGGGGCAGTTGGACCTGGAGCAGCACGGCGGACGGTCCAGCGGTCAGGAGCCGAGCGGCTCTGGGCGGGCCTCGCTTCACAGTGCCGCGTCGAGTGCCTTCTCCAGGTCGACGAGCAGGTCGTCGGCGCTCTCGATACCGACGGACAGGCGCAGGACATCGGGGTCGTCCACCGAGTCCACCAGGCTCACGACGTCACCGAGGCTGGTGGCCCTGATGAACTGCGTGAAGGTGTCGTAGACCGCGGCTTTGCGTTCCGGCCTGAGCAGTGCGAACGAGAGCATCCCGCCGAAGCGGTGGCCCCCCGTCAGCCGGCAGGCGAGCTCGTGCGCCGGTGCACTCGGGAGCCCTGGATAGTTGACCATGCTCGTCGCATCGTGCGCGTCGGCGAGTTCGGCGAGTCGCAGCGCGGTGGCGCTGGCCCGGTCGACTCGCAGTTCAAGCGTGCTCATCCCCTCGATGACGGCGGCGGCGTTGTGCGGGGTGATGATCGTCCCCAGTCTGCGGCGCAGCACGGCTATCGCGTCCATGGCCGGCCCGCTGCCGGCCAGTGCCCCGGCCAGCACCCGGCCGTGCCCGGCCAGATACTTCGTCGCGCTGTGGATCACGATGTCGGCGCCGAGTTCGAGCGGCCGGATCAGCACCGGCGTGGCGAAGGTGTTGTCCACCACCGCCAGCGCGTCGTGATCATGGGTGATCGCGACGATGGCCTCGATGTCGAGAACGTCGAGCAGAGGGTTGGTGAACTCCTCGAAGAACACCGCGCGGGTGGTGGGGCGGAATGCGGCCTCCAGTGCCGTCAGGTCTCTCAGATCGACGAACGTCACCTCGCATCCGAAGTCCGGAAGATCGTGCGCCAGCCACTCCCGGCTGTTGACGAAGAGCTGGTCGGACGCGATGAAGTGCCCCCCGCGGCGGCCCAGTGCGAGCAGCGCCGTTGTGATCGCCGCCATCCCCGAGGTGAAGGCCAGCGCGCGCGGCGCCGACTCGAGCGACGCCAGCGTCGACTCGAGCGCGGCGACGGTCGGATTGCGGACCCGCGAATAGTAGTCGTGGACTGACGGGTCCTCGACGGTCCGCTTGTGGGCGGCCATGTCCGCCATGACGAACGACGCCGTGTCGAAGACCGGAGCCGCGACTGCCCCCAGTGGGTTCGCTCCCCGGCCGTGCAGCAACCTGGTCGCGAGCCCGCGGTCGTCCTGGTTCATTCAAGACCCTTCCGATGTTCCCGGCTGCCCGCCGGGAGGCGTGAGCAGAGCCGGTACGTCCACGACGCCGCCGGCGGCCTCGAACTCCTGGCGGCCGCGTTCCCGTAGCTCGGCGTCGGTGAGGAAGTCGAGCGCGGTCAGGGCCAGGGCCACCGCCCCGTCGACGACCGCCCGGTCGCCCCGCTCCGAGCCCGCGTACCCGGCGAAGGCCGCAGTGTGGAGCGCGATCTCCGGCGGCGCGATGGCGAGGGTGGGATGGATCGCCGGGACGCGCAGGCTGATGTTGCCCAGGTCGGTCGAGCCCTGGGCGCTCTGGGGCGCACCCGAGGTCCGCCCGCGCCCGGCCATGTGCACACCAAAGCGGGTGGAGAGTGCGTCGTTGCCGCGCACCGGCAGGCATGGCTGGATCCGGTCCCACACCGCGTCGAGCCTGGTCTCCGTGATCAGCGCGGCACCCGCGAGGATGCGCTGTACCCGCTCGCTCAGAGCAAGGAGCGAGTCCACTTGGGGGGACCGGATCAGCAGCCGCAGCGACGCCCTGGCGGGCACGACGTTGGCGGCCTCGCCCCCTTCTGTGATGACTCCGTGCACGCGGTCGGTCTGCGGCATGTGCTGACGCAGGGCGGCGACGCCCTGGTAGGCGGCGACCACGGCGTCGAGGGCGTTGCGGCCGGCCTCGGGCCGGGCCGAGGCGTGGGCCGGGACCCCGTGGTACGTCGCCTCGACCGAACGCAGCCCGAGCGCGGCGAAGTGGATGTCGTCGCGGTTGGCCGGATGGAGCATGATCGCGGCGTCGATTCCCGCGAACGCTCCCGCGCGGGCCATGATCTCCTTGCCGGAGCCGTTCTCCTCGGCCGGCGTGCCGAGCAGGACGACCGAGCCGCCCGTCCCGCCGACCACGTCGAGCAGCCCGAGAAACGCTCCGGCCGCCGCCGCGCCGATGATGTTGTGCCCGCAGCCGTGTCCGATGCCGGGCAGCGCGTCGTACTCGGCGAGGATCGCGATCCGGGGACCGGCCGGATCACCCGCACGGGCCTCGAGCGAGGTCTCCATGCCGTGAACGCCCACCCGCGCCTCGATCCCGTGCGCCGTCACCAATTCGGCGATGGCGGCGACGGATCTGTGCTCGGCGAACCCCGGCTCGGCCAGCTCATGGATCATTCGGCTCAGCTCCACCAACTTGGGAGCGAGCCGCTCGATCCGCTCGGTGACCTGCCGTGCCAGAGTTTCCCGGGCCGTCACAGCACCTTCCCCAGGAAAGCACGAGTGCGCTCGTGGTCCGGTGCGCCGATGACCTTTTCCGGTGGCCCTTGCTCGACGACACGGCCCTCACTCATGAAGACCGCGGTGCCGGCGACCTGACGGGCGAACCCCATCTCGTGCGTCACCACCATCATCGTCATCCCGGAGGCGGCGAGATCCCGCATCACGTCCAGGACCTCGCCGACGAGCTCGGGGTCGAGCGCGGAGGTCGGCTCGTCGAAGAGCATGAGGGTCGGCTCCATCGCCAGCGCCCGCGCGATCGCCACGCGCTGCTGCTGCCCGCCGGAGAGATGCGCGGGGTAGGAGTCCTGCTTGTTCCCGAGCCCGACCCGCCGCAGCAGCCGGACAGCGCGCTCGACGGCGACTTCCCGGGGCTCCTTCTTGACCCGCATGGGCGCCAGGATCACGTTCTCCAGCACGGTCATGTGTCCGAACAGGTTGAACTGCTGGAACACCATGCCGATCCGGGACCTGCGCTCGGTGACGACCGATGGACGCGCCTCGTGCAGGCGTCCCCGGACGAGATCGGAGCCGATCAGCCGGCCATCGACGAGGATGAATCCGCGGTCGACGGTCTCCAGGTGATTGACGCAGCGCAGGAAGGTGGACTTGCCCGAACCCGAGGCTCCCAGCAGGCACACCACCTCGCCGCGCTCCACGGTCAGGTCGATCCCCTTCAGCACCTCGAGGTTGCCGAAGCTCTTGTGCACGTCGTGGGCCTGGATGACCGGCCCGGTCGCGACATCGGTCATCGGGTGCCACCCACTCGGCTGAGGCTGCGGCCGAACCGCTTCTCCAGGCGCGCCTGCACCAGAGTGAGCAGCGTGGTCATGACCAGGTACCAGATGCTGGCGACGATCAGCAGTGGGATCTGCCGGTAGTTGCGCGAGTAGATCTGGGTGACCGATTCGAGCAGGTCCCCGACGCCGATGACCAGTACGACCGAGGTCATCTTCAGCATCGAGATGAACTGGTTCCCGATCGGTGGGATGATCGCTCGCATCGCCTGCGGCAGGACGACGAACCGCAGGGTCGCGAGCCGCCCGAGACCCAGCGCGTCCGCGGCCTCCGACTGCCCCGCCGGCACGCTGAGCAGTCCGCCTCTGACGATCTCCGCGACGTATGCGGCCTCGTTGAACCCGAGGCCGAGCACCGCTGCCGCGAAGATCGGGATCACCTCGTTCGTATCCCAGCTCACCAAGAACTCCCCACCCGGGATGCCCAGCCCGATCCGGGGGAACAGCGACGCGGCGAACCCCCAGAAGAGCACCTGGACCAGCACCGGCGTACCGCGGAAGAACCAGATGTAGAGCGTCGCCGCGGAGCGGGGTATCGGGCCCCCCGACTGACGCAGCACGGCGAGGACGACACCGCACACGATGCCGACCGACATGGCGGCGATCGTCAGTTCCAGGGTCACGGCGATGCCCCTGAGGACACTGACGTCGAAGAGATAGCGGCCGACCGTCGGCCAGTCGAAGCCCGGGTTGGTGACCAGGATCGCGACGACGAACCCGGCCAGCACCAGGATCACGGCACCGCCGACCGCCTGCCCGGCGGCCCGCCGCCGGACCGGTTCGTGATCGGCGATGGCGACGAGATCCGCCAGGTCGACCCGGTCGTGGTGGAAACGGGTGTCGGTGCTCATACGTGTCTCCTCGCCGGCGTTGACCGATGGGCTCGCTGCGCTGTGCCGGTGGGGGCGTCGGCGGACCCACTCATGAGGTCACCCGGTTGACCTGGGACTTCGTGATCGCGGCGTTGGTGATGTCCCAGCGCTTGAGGATCTTCGCGTAAGTGCCGTCGGCGATCAGAGCGTTGTAGGTCGCCGCGAGCGCGTTGGCGAGCCGCGCGTCCTTCTTGGGTACCGCGACTCCGACCGGCTCCGGGCTGAGCAGAATGGTGTCAACGGACTTGAAGAGATCGGGTTGGAGCTTCGCCTGGTAGGCGACCGCCGAGTTGTCGGCGAGCATCGCATCCGCACGCCCGGTGGCCACCGCCTGATTGACGTTGGTCTGCTGCGGCACGATCATCGGCTTGATCGCCGGTTTGCCCGCCGCCTTGCACTGGTGCTGGAGGCTGTCCATGTTGCCCTGGGCCTGGGTCGTGCCGGTCTGCGCGGCGATGGTGCGTCCGCACAGGTCGAGCGGTTTCCCGATCCCCTTGGGGTTCCCGGCCTTGACCAGTGCGGAAGTGCCTCCCTCGAGGTAGGTGACCAGGTTCAGCACTTCCGTGCGCTCGCGGGTGACCGTCCAGGCGGACCAACTGGCGTCGAAGCGATGTGCCTTCAGACCCGCGAGCATTCCGTCGAAGGGCACCTCGACCCACTCGAAGCGAAGGCCTGTCCTGGCCGTGATGGCCGAGGCGAAGTCGGCGCCGACACCGATGATCTTCCCTGAGGAACTCTTGAACGCGCTCGGCGGATAGTTGGGATCGGCAGCGACACGCAGCACGCCGCGCGTGCGGATGTCCTTGGGGAACCTCGCCTGCAACGTTGAGTCGACCGCGCTCTTCACCGCGAGCGGTGTGGAGGGCAGACCCGCGTTCTTGGGCTGCGCGCCGGTGCCGGCACCGGCGCTGTCGTCGTTGCTGCATGCACTCGTCCCGAGCACCGCCATCGCGACGGCCGTCGCAGCGATGCCGTGAAGAACTCTCATCTGCTCACTCCTGTGTCGGTGCTCTGACGAGCAGAGGTCCCGCCCACGGACGGCGGAAGGATCATACCTATGATGGATATGGATGATAGGTATGATGCTTTCCTCTGACAAGGCCCTGCCAGTACGATCACCTCCGACGGCGCCGGCGCCGCCGCGGAGTTCCGAGCACAGGCGTAGGGCCGTCACACGAGGACATCGAGGAGAACAAGTGGGCAGGCTCAGCGACCAGGTCGTGGCACAACTGCGACAGGCGATCGTGCACGAGAAGTACGCACCGGGCAGCCGGATGCCCACCGCGGAATCGCTCGCGGAATCACTCGGAGTCTCCCGGAGCGTCGTGCGCGACGCTCTGCGGACGTTGTCGTCCATGGGGTTGGTCGAGGTACGGCAGGGACACGGCATCTTTGTCGCCGTCCCGCGCGACGACATCCTCACCACCGCCCTGACGCTGCGGATGCAGCGATCGGAGGTCACCATCGGCGAGGTTCTCGCTGCCCGGGTCACGCTCGAGTCAACACTTGCCGCCGAGGCCGCGCGGGTGTGTGACGATCAGACATTGCAGCCGCTTCGCAGGCACTTGCGGCGGTTCGAGGACGGGGTCCGGGCCAAGGACTGGCCGACGGCGCACCAGGAGCACTTGCAGTTCCACCTGTCGATCATCAGGGCACTGCGGCTGCCCGCGCTGGAGTTGCTGATCGAACCGCTTCAGGAGCTGATCATCGTCAGCTCCATCCCCCCGAAGCCGGAGAGCGGCGACCAGTGGGGCATCGGCTCGCACGACCCGATTGTCGAGGCGCTGGAGTCCGGAGACCCCGAGGCCGCGCGGGCAGCGGTGCGTGATCACTTCCGGTACGCGGAGTCGCCTCCCTACCGTGAATACGGCCAGACACTCTTCCGTGACGCCAGGTCGGTCCTCGCCGGCCTCCGTTAGGTCTTCCCGGCGGGCCGGTTCGGGGGTCGTCGACGCGGGCGGTCGTCGCCCAGGGGTCCCCAAGGGGACGGTGTGGTTGGGCAGATCTCGGTGACCGCCGTGGTGCCGATCAGGAGGGCCGGCTCACGCCTGATTCCTCAGACGGGAGGTTTCGGCGAGCTTGTACGCCTTGTCGTGCTCGGCGGACCGTACCTCCTCGATGAGTACGGCGAGAGCGGGCCCGTCGGGGACACCGCCGGACAACTCGACGGAGGCGTCGGTGAGTCGGACGATAGAGGCGGCCACGGCGTCGCGGACGTCCGCCTGGAGCGCCCAGTCGGGGTTGGCCTGGGTCCGCAGCCTGCGGGCGACCTTGGCCAGTGCGCGGGCCGCCGCCGGGCGGCGCCTGACGTCCATCAGCTCGTCCGACTTGAGTCCGGCCGCGGTCTGGAGCGACTTGCGGTCGAAGAGGTCCTCCTTGGACGCGTTCATCGACTCGCCGTGGCCGCCCCGGTCGCCCGCGTCGACGGTCGCGTACGGCAGCAGGTTGCGGAAGGTGAGGTAGGCGGTCGCGGCGGCCGGCACGTCGGTGGCGTCGAAGAGGTCGAGCGCGGTGTCGAAGACGTTCCGCAACTGGCCGGCGAGCAGTTGTTCGGTGGGCAGCAGCCAGTCGAGGGTCATCACCTGGCCTTTCAGGTCGCGCACCGCCTGCCCTCGCAGCGCGGCCGGCACGCCGCGCACACCGCCCTCCGCGCCGCTGGCCAGCGCGTCGGCGGCGAGCCGTTCGACGACCCACGCGGTGGTGTGCAAGCCCATGCCCGCCACCCCGGCCGGGGTCGGTGCCCGGCCGGTGGTCCGGAGCGGGCCGCCGGTGGGGAAGGTGACGGCCAGTTCGGTGGTCGCGGCGACCGCGACCCAGCCGTTGGTCCTGGCCGGCTGCGGGGTGGGCTGGAGCTTCGGGTGGATATCCCGTACGGCGTCGAGCAGCTTGGCGCACAGGTCGGGGTCGGCCCTCGGGACGGTGTCCCGGACCGCGTCGGCCAGCCGGTCGACGGCGGCGGAGGTCGCGTCGGGGCCCAGGAACCGCGACGCCTTGACGGTGTACGGGTACGCCTGCGCGACGGTGACCTGGTGGTCGTGGAGCAGGTGGGCAAGGATCTCGGCCGCGCCGCGCAGCGCGTCGGTGCGCGCCCGCAGGTCGGCCTCCAGCTGTGCGGCCTCGGCCAGCCAGGCGGACACCCCGAGCTTGGCGTCCTCGACGGCCTTGTGGTCGTCGGCGGTGACCGGGTCGGGCGCCGAGGCAGCCAGCTCCGCGGCCTCCCGGATCTTGCGCGCGAGCTGGTGGAGGGCGGTGTACTCGCCCTCCTCGTCGTCCGGGGCGGCCAGGTACGGTGCGAGGCCCTGGAGCACCTGGGCGGTGCCGAGCGCGGGGACGGGCACCGGCGGCAGCAGCCCGGCGGCGGCGTCGGCCGCCCGCTCCCTGGCCCGGGCGCTCCGGTTGGTCGCGAAGGGGCGGGTCAGCAGCACCACGTCGCGGGCCGCCACGGCCGCCACGGCCGCCACGGCGAACGGCTCGCGGGCCGCGTTCGTCTTCACGACGTCGGCCACCGCGCCGGGCCGCAGCGCGAAGGCGAGGTCGGCCGCCCGGATGGCGGCGTCGAAGGCGAACAGCCGCCACAGCGCCGCCTTCATCCCCTCAGGTCCGCCGACATCCGCCGAGGCCGGTGGCACGAGGTCCGGCGCGCCCGACTCCTCAAGGGCCAGCACATGGGCCCGGTAGGTGCCCTCGCCGGAACCGCGCGAGCCGCGCGCGGACTTGGCCGGGACGGTGGCGAACGGCAGGTAGCTGACGTAGGCGAGGTGGTGGGCGATCGCCGCCTCCAGGTTGGCCCGCCGCTCCTCCAGGTTGGCCCGCCACTCCTCCGGGGTGGCCGGCTGCCGGGCGAGCAGCGAGCCGACCCGCCAGCCGGCGTCCTCCAGCAGCAGGGTCCGCTCGGCGCGGTCCTCCAGCCGGTTCAGCAGCTTCATGCCGTGCGAGTCGGGGTCGCCCATCCAGGAGCTGACCACCTTCTGCCACTCCAGCAGCACCAGTGCGGCGGCCGGCACGGTGCGGCCGTGCACCATCGAATGCACCGAGTCCACGATCGTCTGGCAGGCGACGGTGTGGTCGCCCATCCGGCTCCCGAACGGCGACGGTGTGCGCTGGAGCCGGCTGATGACCAGCCGCTTGATCAACCCGTCGGCCCCCACCTCCAGCCGCGGATGCAGCCGCACCACCGCCCCGGCCGGCAGGTCGGGGTGCTCCGCCAGGTTCAGGCTGGTCAACGTGCGCTTCAACGCCGACCGGGCGGCCGGCGGCAGCCCGGCCGGCTCCAGGATCTGCGTCCCGGTCCGCGTCACCGCCGGCCGCTCGGCCCCCGGCTCGCCCCCCGCCTCGCCAGGCCCCAACTTCCGCTTCATGCCGTACTCCCCCTGTCAGTCGTCACGTCCAGGGGTAACCCATCACGCGGGGCACCGCCGCATCCCCTATTTCGCCATATTTGGTCACGTTCTCTTCACTCGGTCGGACCAGTCAGTCGGCCGCGCGGGCGATCGACTCAGCGGCCGCCACAGCCCACCTAGACCGCTGAGCCTTCGGCACTCGGGGCGCGGGTGAGCAGGTCGGCGACCCGGGCGACCATCTGGCTCTCCGCACCGTTGCGGGCGGTTGTCGGATGATAAGCGAGCACGAAGCGGCGCCGCTGGTCGCGAGTGGAGAACGCGGCGTTCTTGTAGCCGTAGGTCTCGCCGGTCTTGCCCCAGAGGGTGATGCCGTTCACGGTGGCCTGCTGCAGCCCGGTGCTGTAGCGAGCCGGAGAGCCGTCCAGCATCCGTACGTCATTGGGCGGCAGGGTGAACATCATCAGAAGCAGCTCCGGCGGAAGCAGCTCGCCGGAGAACAGCGCGGCGAGCATCCGGTCGAGGTCGCCCGTGGTGGAGATCATGTCGCCCTCGCCCCGGGCGGACGACTGGTCATAGGCGGTGATGTCCCGCAGGCTGCCGTCGGACATCGCCAGATAGCCGTGCACGTGTCGGCCGTGGATGCGTGGGTCGTTGCCCGGCACGACGGTGCGCGCCAGGTCCAGTGGACGCAGGAGGCGGGCCGCGATGGCCTCCCCGTACGGGCGGCCTGTCACCTTGTCGACAATCAGTGCGGCCAGTGCGTAGTTGATGCCGCGGTACTCCTGTCGGGTGCCCGGGGCGAACTTCAGCGGACCGTGCGTCGCGGTCGCCACCCACTCCTCCGGCGTCCAGTGATCGAAGCGGTGGCGTAACACCTCCTCCGGGGTCTCCGGCTCGGGGATACCGACGTGGTCGGGCAGCCCACTGGTGTGGTTCAACAGGTGCGCCACGGTGACGGCCGCGAACGGGGCCGGCAGCAGATCCGGCAGGATACGTCGCACCGGCGCGTCGAGGTCGACCCGGCCCTCGGCCACCAACTGCAGCACCACCGTGGCGACGAAAACCTTGGTGATGCTGCCGATCCTGACCTTGTCCTGCGGCGTCACCGGCCGCTGCGTCCCGATGTCGGCCACGCCCGAGGTGCCGCGCCAGTATCCGGCCGTGCCGCCGACTCGCAGTTGGGCCGCGGTTGACGGTGGGTGTTCAAGGTCGTCGATCGTCGCCTGTAGGGCGGTGGGGTCCAGCGGCGGGAGCGCCACGGGCGAGGCGGCGGCGCGGCGGGCGGGCAGCGCGACCGCCCCCGCCAGGGCCGCCCCCAGGGCGGCACCCGCAAAGGCCCTTCGTGACATGCGCGTTGAGGTCATGCTCCTTACGCTGTCAGCGGGCACGTGCCCGCGCATCAGGGTTCGCCCCGGAGCGATCCCTGATCAACTCCCCCGGCCCGCCCACCCGGCGGGGCGCCCTCCGTGACGCGGCACCCTCGCCGTCCTCACGATCCAGTCCACCGTGCTGATGGCCGCCCTCGGGTTACTGCTGGCCGGGACTCTCCTCACAGCAGGCGGTCTGACCACGCTGACGGTGAATCCGGTGCGGAGGGTGACCCCGAAGCCCCGGCACTCCCACGGGCCGACATCCACCCCGCCGACGCCTCCCACAACCTCTCCCACGGCGCCAACGACCCCGGCCCCGCAGACCACCTCCGCGGCACCGCCAACCTCCCCGCCGACCTCCGCCCCCGGCTCGTCGCAAGCGCCCCCGCCGCCCGGAGCGTCCGGCCCGCCCGGGGGCACCGCCGAACCGGCACAGCAGACGGAGGCCAACCAGCCGGCCCTGCTGACGACGTGGCTGGGGTTCTTCGGCCAAGTCCTCGGACTGCTGACCGCGCTGATCGGACTCATCGCAGCCCCCAGAGATCCGGCTCCCGCCCCCGCCCCGGCAGGACAGGAGCGGTCCGGCCGCACGCCCCGGCTCAGAGGGAGCGACCAGCCCCCACGAGGCAGACGGCCTCCTCGCCGGTGACGCCCCCGAGAAGATCCGAGGGAACGTTGCTCCCGATGAAGGTGGGTTTCCGGCCCATCCTGCTCAACGTACGGGCCCGCGGCGGCGCGGTGCTCGGTCGTCATGCACTCCTCGCCCTGGTCGCGGGGCGATCGTCGGCGAACCCCTAGTCCTCGTCGTCCGGATCGCCGGCGACGCCGCCTGCGTCGCGGCGCTACGGCTGCGCGGGCGTGGTCCGCAGTGGGGCATCGAGCGTGACTCGCATTGGCCTTTCCCCGCAGCATCCGATGCATGAGGATTATCCGCCAGATCCCTTCCAGCATTCACCTTTGTGACCCGGATCGGCGGCGGTCCTCGCCCTGGTCCGGATGCTCTCTCGATCCTTTGGAGGACTAATGAACCGAAGACGCGCCTTACTCGGCGCGGTCAGCTTGGTAGTGGCCGCCCTGCTCGGACTCGTCACTTCCCCCGTGGCACATGCCGCCGGAGCAGCATCCGCTGCACAGGGCTCGTCCGCACAGATCCGGGGAGAACACCCGGAACTCAATGGTTACCGCATCAAGACGGTGAGCAGCGCCGCCGTCTACCTGGTCCTCGACGGCAAGCGCCGCGGGATCCCCAATGAGACCACGTACTTCAATCTGTTCCGCAGCTGGGACGGAATTCAGAACGTGATCGACATCGACAGCATCGACGACGGCGGCAACCTGTCGGACGGCGCCATGTTGGCCAAGTCGCCTTCCTCCGCCACGGTTTACCTTGTCAGTAACGGCGTCAAGCGCGGGATCACCAGCGCGGCGGTGTTCGACAAGTACTCCTTCGACTGGGACAAGATCGTCACCGTGAGCGCGGTCGTGCTGGACGCCGTCCCCAACGGCCCCGTCATCTCTTCCTGACGCCGCTCGGGGCCGCTCACCGAAGTGCAGCGGCCCCTCTCGCGGCAACACATCTCAGCCAGGCGGGCTCTGCGTCGGTGGCCGATGCCTTGGCCGAGCACACAGGCACCACCGCCAGTCCAGTGGCGGCGTCTGGGTCAGCGCGTCGTCGCGAGGTAGCCGTCCGCGAGCGAGAGGCTGCGGTCACGCAGGGTCGCCCTGGCCTGTTCGTCGTAGGCCTGGTCGTTCGCGCGGGCGGGCCGGAGGCGGTCGAAGAACTGGCCGGTGGTGCCTTCGAGGGTGGGGTCGACGGCGAGCCTGCGGGTGGCCTCGACTCCCGATTCGAGGGTGTCGGCGGTGACGCCGATCTCGGACAGGACGATTTTGGTCGGCATGTAGGTGCCGGGGTGCAGGCAGGTGGCGGTCAGCTCGGTGGGCGCGAACCGTCCCGCGAGGTCGAAGCAGTGCATGATCTGCGCGAGCTTGCTCTGGCCGTAGGCGCGCGTGCCTGAGTAGCCGCGCTCCAGCATGAGGTCGTCGAAGTCGAGCGGGTGCTGCCCCAGGGAAGAGACATGGACGACGCGGGCGGCGTGCTGCGTGGTCGCGGAGGCCCGCAGGAGCGGGAGCAGGTTCTCGGTGAGTACGAAGGTCGCCAGGTAGTTCACCGCGAAGCGCAGCTCATGGCCGTCGCGGCTGGTGCGGCGCTCGCGTCCGTCGGGCTCGCCGGAGCCGATGCCCGCGTTGTTCACAAGCGCGTCGAGGGTGTCCGCGCTGTCCGCGATGGTGTCGGCCAGCCCGGCCACCTGGGCGAGGTCGGACAGGTCGGCGACCGCGGTGACGGGTGCGGTGGCGCCGGCTCTGCGGACCTCGGCGATGAGCCGCTCGAGCTTGGCGGGGTCGCGGCCGTGCAGGACGAGTCGGACGTCGTCGTCGGTCGCGAGGCGCAGAGCGAGGGCGCGGCCGAGGCCGTCGGTGGCGCCGGTGATCGCGATGGTCGTAGTGGTCATGCCGGTCCTTCCTCCGCGGGACTACGGATGAGGAGGTGGATGGGGGCATCGACAAGGGCACGATGGGGCTCGCCGATGGGACTCGCTCCGAGCGGCGGAGGTACGGCGAGTACCTCGTACCCGAGGAGACCGAAGACGATTCGAGCGTCGAGTGCCGGTGAACGACCTGTCGGGAAATCCCTCCGTTCGACGGCGCGGAAGGAGACGGATCCGGTCCGGCCCCTCTGGAGAGGGTGGCCCATGGACTTGCCCAAATGCCCAGGCCAACGCCATGCTCGAGGTCGTTGCTCTATGGCTGTGCCAGGGGCTGAGTGCATGATGGGCTGACTCCGGGGCCCATAAAAATGGACGTTCATTATAATCGGGGTCATGCGGGCCAAACCGAGTCGCACCGCGCAACATGTGGCGTTGTTCCGGGCGTTGGAGTCAGTACGGCAGGGGCCTCGCCTGTTCCATGACCCGTATGCCGCATCCTCGCTCAGCTTCGGTTATCAACTGGTGGTCGCGCTTGCCCGGGTGCCGCGTGTGGGGCGTGGCGTCGAGCGTTACATCGATGAACGCTGGCCTGCCGGTCCGCGCGCGTCGGCAGTGGTGCGGACCAGGCTCATCGACGACTTGTTCATTGGAGCCCTGGATGACGGCGCGCGGCAGGCGGTCCTGCTGGGAGCGGGATACGACAGCCGCGCGTTCCGCCTTGCTGCGGCTCGTGCCGTATCCGTCCTGGAAGTCGATCACCCGGCGACCCAGGCCATCAAGCGCGAACTCGTCGCCCGGCACGTCCCCGCCGACCAGCAGGATCGCGTCCGCTTTGTGCCGGTCGACTTCCTGCGTGAGGACCTGGTCGCAGCTCTGCGGCAGTCCGGTTTCCAACGCGAGCGTACGGTGGTCACGTGGGAGGGCGTGACGAACTATCTCAACCCGCGCTCGGTACACGACACGCTCACGGGACTTGCCTCGGCGATGCCGGCCGGGAGTCGGGTCATCTTCACCTACATGGACCGAAGAGCGTTGGATGGCACCGGCGATTTCGACGGAGTCGCCGAATGGGCGGACACGGTGCGCGCTGCTGGTGAGCCTTTCACTTTCGGGTTCCTGCCGGACGAACTCCCTGAGTATCTGGCCGAGCGGGGGTTCCGACTGGCCCTGGACCGTTCCGCGCGAGAAGCCGCCGCCCTCTACCTGGAACCACTGGGCCGGCGCGAACCGGCCGCGCCGTTCTACCGAATCGCCCAGGCGGAGGTGAGGTAGTGCACCGACAAGGCGTCCGTCGGCTTGCCGACGGCGCTGCGAGTGCCGACAGCGACCCACTGCTCCCTGCGGCCGAGAGCCTGCTCGAGTTGCTCGAGTTGCTCGAGTTGCTCGACCGCAGGTCCATGCAGCCGACGCCTACACTCCGCCTGTGGTCCGGACCGCCGCGGACGCGATCTCTGTCAGCAGGGCGGCGACAGCCTCAGGCTCGCTGATCATGAGATCGTGTCCGCTGTCGATCTCCCAGAATCGGCCTTCAGCGCGCGCCTTGGCTATCAGATCCTGGTTATGGATACCGCGACCCAGACTTGTGGTGGAGACAATCCGGTACTGCGGTATCGCCTCCAGCGTTGGCTCGTTGTTCAGGACGAGTGGCTGCTCAAGAGTTTTCCATGGGTGAGGGGTGAGGCGTGGCAGCGTCCACTTGATGTCCTTGGGGTCCGTAACTCCAAAAAACCTGACCAGGTCCTCGCTGGGGAAGAGCACTAGCTCGACACCGTTGATGACCTGGCCATTTTCCCGCTCCTTGAGGAGGGCCGGGAATGCCTCGATCTGCGACCGGCCATCGGGGGCATCGAGAAACACGAGCTTCCCGACCCGGTCGCTGACGCGATCAGCGGCTCCCTTGATCACCGTACCGCCGTAGCTGTGACCAACGAGCACCACGTCTCTCAGGCCCTCGTAGAAAAGGAGGTTGGCCACTTCGGTGATGTGCATGTTCAGATCGACATCGGGGCTCACGAGGTGTGACCGATCGCCCAGCCCCGTCAGGGTCGGGGAATATACGGTGTGGCCCTCAGCCTCCAGTAGACGAGCGACCTTCCGATAGCACCAGCCGCCATGTCCAGCACCGTGGACCAGTACATAGGTGGCCATGATCTCTCCTCCTGCTCTGTGTTGACTACAGCCGGGCATACGGCAGGACATGCCGATGCATGACTTGGGACGCGTGGGTTCTTCCCACAGGGCGAGGCCCGGCGGGAGGGATGATTCGCCCGCTGTTTTCCCGGACCGCCATAGTGCGGCGGCAGTGCCCGGTGCCGTTGGGGTTCAGTCCTTGCCGGCGCGGAACCGCTTCTGTGCCGCGCCGGCGGGGAGGCCCGGTCGCGTGATGGCCTCGCTGGTGGCCTGGGCGAGCAGAGCAAGCGCGGCCCGCGAGGGCGAGCCCGCTTCCGTGGTGGCGACCACCACGTTGGGCCCCGGCTCACTGGTCAAGGTCTGCAGGATGACGGTCAGGGGCCCGACCAGCGGATGGCGCATGTCATAGGTGGCGACGGTGCAGGGTTTGACACGGTGTTCGGCCCACATCGAGGCGAACTCGGCACTCTTCGCGGACAGTTCGCCCAGGAGCGCGTGCAGCGCCACGTCCTCCGGATGCTGGGCCGCCACCAGGCGCAGATTCGCGACCACCGCCCTCGCCCTGCTCGGCCAGTCCGCGTACAGGTCACGGACATGAGAGTCCAGGAACAGCAGCCTGGCCATGTTGGGACGCCGTACCGGCAGGTCGGGGGCACCGGGGTCCAGATGCCCGGCGAACAACGCATGGCCCAGGCGGTTCCACGCCAGTGCGTCGCTGCGCCGGCCAAGCACGATCGCGGGAACGTCGCCCAGCGCGTCCAGCAACTGGCGCATCGCTTCCGTCACTCGCTCCGGCGCCGGACGCCGGCCCCGGGTGCGCTGCCTGTCCACCCGGCCCAGGTCGTGCAGGTGTCGCCGCCCGGACTCGTCCAGTCGCAGAGCCCCGGCGATCGCGTCCAGAACCTCAGGCGATGCGCTCAGTGACTGCCCCTGCTCGAGCCGGGCGTAGTAAGAGGTGCTCACACCCGCCAGCATCGCCAGCTCCTCGCGCCGAAGCCCCGGCACACGCCGGCGCTCCCCGTAGGTGGGCACCCCGACATCCTCCGGGCGCAGTTGGGAGCGCCGCGCCCGCAGAAAGCTCCCGAGCTGCGTTTTTCCATCCATGGCTTCGAGTATGGACGGCCTCGTAACACCTAGCCTGACCCAGCTGTGGATAGGCAACGGCGGGTCTGGCTCCTGGCCCCCACCGTCGATGAAGTGGGAGGCAGCCCTGGGCCGGGAGACCGGGCACGTCGTGCGCTGCCCAGCGTGCGGCCGGCGGTCACGGTCAGGGCCTGTCCGGCGGATCAGGCTCGGTTACCTCCAGTAGGTTGGCAGCATGACTTCCGTACTTGTGGTTGGTTACGATCCGCAGGCGATACCCGGCGTTGACGCGGAGAGCCTTCGCGTCGCCCTGGACAAGGAGCTGGCACGGTTCGGTGAGCACGGCATCGACGCGGCCATGACGCTGGTGGTCTTCGACGAGTCGGCTGAGTCCACACTCGTAGCATCGTTGGCCCAACGGCCGTGGGATGTGGTCGTCGTCGGGGGCGGTATCCGCAAGACTGAGCCACTGCTTCCGCTCTTCGAACAGATCGTCAACCTGATCCGTCGGCACGCGCCCCAGGCCGCCATCGCGTTCAACACCAGTGGCGGAGACAGTGTCGAAGCGGCTCAGCGCTGGCTGTGAGGTCGGTCCGACGGATCACGCTGCCCGCACACCTGGAGCGGGGCACGGCTTCACCAGGCGCTCCTGGCCGGTGCGCCGCTTCGGCTCTGCTCGCGCAGCTGCCGCTGCCGCAGCCGCAGCCGCATGGCCAGGTGGTACTCGGCGGTGTGCTCCAGGGAAAAGATGACGCCTTCGCGTTCTCTGGCAGCACGTTCACATTGCGCCATGTCTCGCTCCTCGTTTTCCGGCCAGCCTGCCAGTTCACGTCCTGCCGAACCTGAACCATCACGGCCACAGCGATGGGAATCCCTTTACCACGACGGGAATCCTTTTACCACCCACGGGGAACCAACACGGGCGGCCGAGCCGGAACCGGCCGCCACTTTCACCACAAATTAAAACACGGATAAACACTTGACGAATATTGATTAAAAGAGCCGCCGAAGGGGCTGGATCATCCACAAGGGGGAGCACTGTCCAAAACTTCGCGAATGCGGTGTCGAGTAAACCTATTTTGCCCCACTTTGCGCATCGATGTATCGCTCAACGTTTTATTGCCTCAGCCTTGACCTCCATCGAGGGAGCCTCCTACGTTTTTGCCACCGGATTCAGGCGTTCCACCTGATGCGGGAAACGGCAAAAATGTCCGCTGCAAAAAGGGACGGATGGCCCCTTGAAAACTCGGCCCGCCGACCCATTGGCAAGTAATCATTTTCCTCAGGAATGATCTGGGTCGGCTTTTCCATGGCGTTCGCGTGGGCTCGCCAACGGGCCTTGACGATGGCAGGGCAGGAATGTGGGACAGGAATGGAGGCGGCCGCATGGGCTTACCGCATGGACGCAGGAGCAGCGGCTTCACCCGGCTGCTGCGACATGGTTTCACCGACGCCTCGGCGGCGCGGCGGCTGCTGGACGCGCCAGGGCTGGCCTCGGTGGGGAGCGATCCGGTGCTGCTGGAGGCGCTCGGGGCAACCGCCGATCCCGATCTGGCGTTGCGCATGTTGGTACGGCTGGTCGAGGCACTTCCGGAGACCCCCGAGGACGGGGATGACAAGGAGTGCGCTGACTCGCGACAGACGTTCCTGGACACCCTGGTCGCGGCGAAGCCGATACGCGACCGGTTGCTGGGAGTGCTCGGGACCTCCGAGGCGCTGGGCGACCATTTGGCCCGGCATCCACGGCACTGGCAGGCGCTGGTGACGTACGAGCCTGCGGACCTGCACCTGACCGCTTCCGGCTTCGAACGGGCGCTGACCGAGGGGATCTGGGGCAAGCCGGGGGTGGGGCTGACGCGGCCGGACGCGTTGCGTGTGGCGTACCGGCGGGCGCTGCTGGCGATCGCCGCGCGGGATGTGTGCGGTACGACGGACGTCACGCAGGCCGCCGTCGAGCTGACGGACCTGGCGACCGCCACCTTGCGGGCCGCGCTGGAGATCGCGGCGGAGGAGCAGCCCGAGGACGCGGCGGCGTGCCGGCTGGCCGTGATCGGGGTGGGCAAGTGCGGCGGGCGGGAGCTGGACTACGTCTCGGGCGTGGAGGTCGTCTTCGTCGCGGAGGCCCCGGACGGGCTGGAGGAGTCCGCGGCCGTGCAGGCGGCCACCCGGCTGGCCGCACGGCTGATGCGGATCTGCTCGGATGTGACGGTCGAGGGCACCATCTGGCCGGTCGACGCGGATCTGCGCCCGGAAGGGAGCAATGGCCCGCTGGTACGGACGCTGTCCAGCCATGTGGCGTACTACCAGCGGTGGGCCAGGACATGGGAATTCCAAGTGCTGCTGAAGGCTCGGCCGGTGGCGGGTGATGGGGCGCTGGGCCAGGCGTACGTGGACGCGCTGGCGCCCCCGGTCCGGCAGGCGGCCGGGCGTGAGAACTTCGTGCCGGACGTGCGGCAGATGCGCCGCCGGATGGTGGAGAACATCCTGGTCGCGGAGATCACGGAGATCACGGAGATCACGGAGATCACGGAGATCGACCGCGAGCCGAAGCTGGCCCCGGGAGGCCTGCGCGATGTCGAATTCGCGGTGCAGTTCCTGCAGTTGGTGCACGGCCGGTCGGACGAGTCGCTGCGCGGCGGCACCACGCTGGATGTGCTTGCGGCGCTGGCCGCGGGCGGTTACGTGAGGCGGTCGGACGGGGCCGCGCTGGCCGAAGCGTGCCGGTTCCTGCGCTCGGTGGAGCACCGCGTCCAGCTCCACCGGCTGCGCCGCACCCATCCGGTGCCGGCGGGCGAGGCGGATCTGCGGCGGCTGGGCCGGTCGCTGGGGTTCCGTACGGAGCCGGTGACGGAGCTGGGCGCGGCATGGGGGCGGCACACGCGCGAGGTGCGGCGGCTGCACGAGAAGCTGTTCTACCGGCCGCTGCTGGACGCGGTGGCACGACTGGAGACCGGAGAGGCCCGGTTGAGCTCGCGGGCAGCGGGCCGGCGGCTGGAAGCCCTGGGTTATGCCGACCCGTCCGGCGCGCTACGGCATCTGGAGGCCCTGGCGTCCGGTGTGACCCGTAAGGCGGCTGTTCAGCGTTCGCTGCTGCCCGTGCTGCTGGGCTGGTTCGCCGACTCCGCCGACCCGGACGCCGGGCTGCTGGGCTTCCGCAAGGTCTCGGACGCGCTGGGCAAGACGCCGTACTACCTGCGGCTGCTGCGCGACGAGGGCGCCGCCGCCGAGAACCTGGCCCAGGTGCTCTCCGCCGGGCGGCTCGCCCCCGATCTGCTGCTGCGCGCCCCCGAAGCGGTCGCCCTGCTCGGCGACCCGGAGGGGCTGCGCCCGCGCGGCCGGGCCCATCTGGAGCAGGAGGTACTGGCCGCGGTCGGCCGCGCCGACGGCGCCGAACAGGCGGTCGCGGCGGCGCGCAGGGTGCGGCAGCGTGAGCTGTTCCGCACGGCCGCGGCGGACGTGATCGAGAGCGCGCGGCCGGCCAGTCGGACGGTATGGCCCACCGTGAGCTGGCCGCCGCCGAGCGGCGACGGCTCCCCGGCCATCTCCCCGGCGCCGTGCGGGTCGCGCGGCTCACGCGACTCACTTGGCACGAGACCTGCGGCCGGGATACCCAGCGCGCTGCGCGACTCCGGGCTCCGCGTCCCGGCCGGCCCCTCGAACCGTACGGCGCTGCCCGAGGAGCCCGCGAGCCCGGGGGCGCTGGTCGACATGGTCGGCGACGCCGTCTCCGACATCAACGCCGCGACTCTGGCGGGCGCGCTGCGCGCCGCCGTCCGCGACACCTGGGGCGATGAGCTGCCCACCCGTTTCGCGGTAATCGGCCTGGGCCGGTTCGGCGGCCACGAGCTGAGCTACGGCTCAGACGCGGACGTCCTCTTCGTCCACGAGCCCCGCGAGGGCGCCGACGAACACGAGGCCTCCCGCGCCGCGTTCGCCGTGGCCAACGAGGTACGACGGCTCCTCCAGTCCCCCACCGTCGACCCGCCGCTGCTGATCGACGCCGATCTACGCCCGGAGGGCAAGTCCGGTCCGCTGGTGCGCACCCTCTCCTCGTACGCCGCGTACTACCGGCGCTGGGCGCTGGTGTGGGAGAGCCAGGCACTGCTGCGTGCCGAGCCGGTCGCGGGCGACTCCGACCTCGGCGCGCGCTTCATCGAGCTGATCGACCCGCTGCGCTATCCCGCCGAGGGGCTGGACGAGAACGCGATCCGCGAGATCCGCCGGCTCAAGGCCCGGATGGAGTCCGAGCGGCTGCCCCGCGGCGCCGACCGCGCCACCCACACCAAGCTGGGCCGGGGCGGACTCAGCGACGTGGAGTGGACGGTGCAGCTTCTGCAGATGTGCCACGGCGCGGCCGAACCGGGACTGCGCACCACCCGCACCCGCCGGGCCCTGACCGCCGCGCACGAGGCCGGTCTGCTCGGCGGCGACGACGCCCGGACCCTGGACAAGGCCTGGGTGCTGGCGACCCGGGTGCGCAGCGCGGTGATGCTGGTGCGCGGCCGCCCGGGTGACACCTTCCCCACAGACTCCCGCGAACTGGCCGCGGTCGCCCGCCACCTGGGGTACGGCCCGGGCCATGTGGGCCAGATGCTGGACGACTACCGCCGCACCACCCGCCGCGCCCGCACCGTGATGGAACGCCTCTTCTACGGCTACGAGAGCTGACACTGACCGCCTCGCCAGGCCGGTCGGTCCCGGCCGGCCCGACCGCGGCCGGGCCCACCAGGGCCGCGAGGCCGACCGGGCCCCGGACCCCGGACCCCGGACCCCGGACCCAGTGCACACGGCGCGGTCATCGCTCCAACCTACACACCTGCCCGCTGAAGTCAGTAGCCACGTAGCCATCGCGCAGAGGTACCATCCACCACCAACATGAAAAGGCGCCCAGACGAGGGAGCTAGTGATGGACACTTCTGCTGACAACACCAGCCTGAAAACCCAGTACACGGCACAGATCACCGCCGACCTCGAACGCAACGCGGCCGAGCACGAACGCCTCAGCGCCGACGTCGCGACGCTGCAACAACAACTGTCGGCGTTGGAGAGCAACCGGGCGCTCCTGCTCAGCATGCGGCAGACACTCGGCAACGAAGCCACCGGTGACGGTGACGCACCGGACAACACCGACGTCAGCGGCTCTGACAATGGCTCGTCCGCCACCGGCAAGTCCGCGTCACTGCCGACAGCACGCAAGCCGAAGAAGGATGCCGACACGACCAGCGGCAAGCGGAAGCGGGCGGAGTCAGGCGGCAGCCGTCCCAAGCGGGTACGAAAGACAGGTGTGCCCACGCTCGGGGACCTCATCCGCGACGACCTGACTCAGCACGCTGAACCGCGCTCCGCGGCCGAAGTCAGCACCGCCCTCACCCAGGCCCTCCCGGACCGCGAGATCAAGACCACCGTCGTACGCAGCACCCTCGAGTCACTCGTCGCCAAGGGCCAAGCACACCGCACCAAGCGACAGAGGGCCGTCTTCTACTCGGCTACCGCCCCGGACGCGGCCCCTGCTACGACCGAGCCCAGCGAGGCAACCCCCTCCTGAGAAGCCTCGACACCCTCTGTTGGATTTTGATCGTTGACCAAAGCCGCCGTGTTCCCTTGTGGTTCATTACGTTGACACCTGTCATGACGCGTGTGACGGTTGCGGTGCTTGCTCCTGGCCTGGATGTGCACTGTTCGTTCATCAACGGAAGTGGGACTCATGAGCTCAGGAATACGGCGCCGCAGCATTCTGTCCGCGGCCGCCCTGGGAAGCGCAGCCGGTTCGTCAGGTCTCTCCGCTCCGGCGTCGGCGCGGCCGGTGGCCGGCGCCGGAGCGTCGGCGGGCACGCTGCCCGGCGAGGACGGGTACGACCTGTGGCTGCGCTACCGGCAGGTGGAGGATTCCGGTCAGCTCAAGCGGTACCGGGCCGCCTTGGGGACGCTGGTCCGGCAGGGAGGTGGGCCGCTGCAGCGGTCGGCGGTGGACGAGTTGGTCCGCGGGCTCAGCGGGCTGCTCGGCATACGGGTGAGGCCACGCGCCAACGCCTCCTTACGCGCGGCACTTGTGGTGGGCACCCCGGCGAGTTCCGCCCTGATCCGCGAGCTCGTCCCCGCGGCCGACCTGGCGGAGCTGGGCGAGGAGGGGTATGTCGTCCGCCGGGTCACCCGGCGCGGCGGGGAGTTCACCGTGGTCGCGGCCCACGCGGACCGGGGTGTGCTCTACGGCGCGTTCCATCTGCTGCGCCTCGTACAGACCCGGCGGCCGCTGGAGCACGTCGATCTCACGGAGCGCCCGGCCGCCCCGCTGCGCATGGCCAACCACTGGGACAACGACGACGGTTCGATCGAGCGCGGCTATGCGGGCCGGTCCTTCTTCGACTGGGAGAAGCTGCCGCGACTCGACGACCGGTACACGGACTACGCACGTGTCCTGGCCTCGCTCGGCATCAACGGCGCCGTGATCAACAATGTCAACACGACGGCGGACTACCTCGCCGAGCCGTTCCTGACCAAGCTGGCCGCGCTGGCCGGTGTGCTGCGCCGTTACGGCGTGGCACTGTATGTCACGGCGAACTTCGCCGCCCCCATCGACCTGGGCGGGCTGGACACCGCCGACCCCTTCGACCCGGGGGTACGCGACTGGTGGACGAAGAAGGCCGAGGAGATCTACGGCAGGATCGAGGACTTCGGCGGCTTCCTGGTGAAGGCCAACTCCGAGGGCCGCCCTGGGCCGTTGGACTATGGACGCACCCACGCCGACGGGGCCAACCTGCTGGCGGGCGCGCTGAGACCGTACGGCGGGGTCGTGATGTGGCGTGCCTTCGTGCACGACAGTGACGCGAAGTGGGACCGGCAGGCCGACCTCGATTTCACACCGCTGGACGGGAAGTTCGCGGACAACGCCGTTGTGCAGATCAAGAACGGGCCGATCGACTTCCAGGTCCGCGAGCCCGCCCACCCTCTCTTCGGCTCGCTGCCGCGTACCAACTCGATGATCGAGCTCCAGGTGACGCAGGAGTACACCGGGCACGCCACTCATCTGTGCTATCTGGTTCCGCAGTGGAGGGAAGTCCTGGACTTCGACACCCTCAAGGCGGGCGAGGGCAGCACCGTGGCCCGTGTCGTGACCGGCCGGGTGCACTCCTACGCGCACTTCGGATTCGCCGGGGTGATGAACTTCGGCGATGCCAGGAACTGGACCGGCTCACACCTGGCCGCCGCCAACACCCACGGCTACGGACGGCTCTCCTGGAACCCGGACCTGTCCGCGCGGCACCTGGCCGACGAGTGGACCCGGATGACCTTCGGCAACGACCCGGACGTCGTCAAGACCGTCTCCGGCCTGCTGCTGGACTCCTGGCGCACCTACGAGGACTACACCTCGCCGCTGGGCACGGGATATCTCACCCATCCGCCGGACGGCTCGGTGACCGGGCACTTCGACCCCAGCCCGACGACGACCACCCAGTTCCACAAGTCGGACCGCGAGGGCATCGGCTACGACCGCACCGCCGCCACCGGCGACGGCTACACCGAGCTGTACGCGCCGGCGACACGGGACGCCTACGAGTCGCTGGAGAGCTGCCCCGAGGAACTGCTCCTCTTCCTTCACCACGTCCCGTACACCCACCGGCTGGACAGCGGCAGGACCGTGATCCAGCACATCTACGACACCCACTTCTCCGGCGCGGCGCGGGTGGCGGAGATGCGCACGGAGTGGGAGGGGCTGCGCCGCCGGGTCGACCACCGGCGGTTCACCGAGGTGCACCGCCAGTTCGGGGAGCAGCTCACCGAGGCCGCCCAGTGGCGGGACACCCTGGTCGCCTACTGGTTCGACCTGAGCCGGATCCGCGACGAGCGCCGCGGCTGGCTGCAGGCGATCGTCGCCCCGGCCGACACGGCGCTGCTGGGCGGGGAGCGCAACGAGCTTCCGGTGCAGGTGGTCAACGCGACGGGCTCCGGGCTGCGCACGGTGACCACACTGGACGTTCCCGAGGGCTGGCGGTCCGAGGAGGCGTCCCGCTACGTGGCCTCGCGGGAGGGCGAGACGGTGAAGATGACCGTGGTGCCGCCACCGGCCCCCGCGCTCGCCACCCTGCACGCGCGCCCCAGGTCGGGCGCGGTGCCGGTGCTCGACTCCTCGCTGCGCAGCCTGGCCAGGGTCGTGGTCGTCCCACCCGCCGCGCGATGCGTCCACGCGCTGGACGCCGGGCCCGCCTCGGCGCCGGTGCTGAAGGACTACACCCGTCTGTCGCCGGCCGACGGGTGGCACGAGGGCGCCGGGTTCGGCTGGGTCGGCAACACGCCCGACGCCACGGACACCGGACTGTTCGATGTCGTCCGCCGGGACTACGTACGCGACAGCGTCCCGGCCGTGCTGCGGCTGAGGCTGCCGGCCGGACGCTGCACCGCGCATCTGCTCACCGGTGACCCCAACACCTTCAACAGGTCGCTGATCGTCCGGGTGGACGGGATCGAGAAGGCCCGGAGCGAGCGGCTCGACGGCCGGGAGTTCATCTGGCTCCGGATCCCGTTGGACGGCGGATCCTCCGGACGCGAGGTGGATCTGGAGCTGTCCTCGAAGGAGGACGAGACCTGGCATCTCGGCGCCTGCGTGGTACTGGCGGACGGCCAGGAGCGGGGCTAGCCGCCACCGCTCACCGAGGGGCCTTGCCGACGGGCCCCTCGGTGAGCGTTGCGGGGAGTCCGGGCGGTTCAGGCGCAGAGCCCACCGTCGATCGGCAGGACGGCTCCGCTGATGTGGCTCGCGCGCTCGCTCAGGAGGAATGCCGCACTCGCTCCGACCTCCCGTCCCGTACCGGCCTTGCGCAAGGGAGTGGCCGCGATCCGGGCCTCCACGCCGCCGGGGATCGCGCGCCGCGTCTCGGCGAGCATCGGTGTCTCGGTCGGGCCGGGGGCCAGCGCGTTCACCCGGATCCCGAGCGGGCCGAAGTCATGGGCGGCGGTGCGGGTCAGGCCGATGACCGCGTGTTTGGTGGCCTGGTACGCGCCCATGCCGGAGCTGCCGCGGAGACCGCCGATGCTGCTCACGTTGACGATCGAGCCGAAGCCCTGCCGCTCCATGACGCGCACCTCTTCGCGGACGCACAGCCAGGTGCCCTTCACGTTCACGGCCATGATCCGGTCGAAGTCCGCTTCCGCGACCGCGTCGAGGCGCCCGCCCTGGGTCATCGCCGCGTTGTTGAACGCCCCGTCGAGGCGGCCGAACCGTGCGACGGTGGCGTCGACGAACCCGGTCACGCTCGCCACGTCGGAGACATCTCCGGTGGTGAAGGCCACATCGTGTCCGGCGGAGGCGAGTTCCTCCGTGAGCGCGGCAAGCGGTCCCTTGGTGCGTGCTACGAGCATGAGCGCGGCGCCGTCTTCCGCGAGGACGCGCGCGGCGTCGGCTCCGATTCCCGCGCTGGCCCCAACAAGGAGGATGACCTTACCGGCGAGCGGCGGAGTGCTCATGAGACCGTGCTCCTGTCGATGTCCGTGACGCCGCGCAGCGCGAGCGTCGCCCGGGCGTCGGCCGGTGTGGCGATCGGCAGGTCCAAGTCCTCGACGAGGGAGCGGACCTTCCTGACCTGCTGGGCGTTGCTCTCCGCGAGCCGCCCCCTGCCGATCCACAGGCTGTCCTCGAGCCCCACGCGCACATGGCCGCCGAGCAGGGCGCTGTGGGTGGCGAACCGCATCTGGTCGCGGCCGGCCGCGAAGGCGGAGAACGAGTAGTCGTCGCCGAAGAGCTTGTCCGCGACGCGCACCATGTGGTCCAGGTTCTCGTGATCGGCACCGATGCCGCCGAGGACGCCGAACACGCCCTGGATCAGCAGGGGCGGCTTGGCCAGGCCCCTTTCGGCGAAGTGGGCGAGCGAGTAGAGGTGTCCAATGTCGTAGCACTCGTACTCGAACCGGGTGCCGGACTCGCCGAGCGTACGCAAGGCGTGTTCGATCGTCTCGAAGGTGTTGATGAACGGGCGGGAGTACGACTTGAGCACGTGCGGCCGCTCCCAGTCGTGCTTCCAGTCGGTCACCCGGTCGGCCATCCCCGCGTACACGAAGTTCATCGAGCCCATGTTCATCGACGCGAGCTCGGGCCGGAGCCGGACGGCCGCCGCCAGGCGCTGCTCCATCGTCATCGCCGGCGAACCACCGGTGGTGATGTTGATGACGGCGTCGGTCCGCGCGGTGATCGACTCGACGATCCGCTCGAAGACCTCGGGCTCGAACGTGGGCCGCCCGTCCGGCTGCCGGGCGTGCAGGTGCACGACGGCGGATCCGGCCTCGACCGCCTCGAGTGCGGCCTCGGCCACCTGCTCGGCGGAGAGCGGGAGATAGGGGCTCTGGGACGGCACATGCACGGATCCCGTCACCGCGGTGGTGATGATGACCTTCCCGGCCGCCCGCATCAGTTCTTCTCCTCGGTGGTGGTCATGTGTCCTCTCCCGTCGTGCGGATGGTGTGCGGGGGCGGATGGTGTGCGGGGGCGAGCGCCCGGTAGGCGTCGAGCTTGGCGTCGTCGAGCCGGCCGACCAGGCTGATGGCGACCTGGGTGGCGCCCGCGTCGTACTGTCGCCGTACCGCCTGGCGCACCTGCTCCGGCGTGCCGTAGGCGACGAGGGCGTCGACGAGCCGGTCGGACCCGGGCGGGGTGAGGTCGGCTCCGGTGAACCCGAGCCGGGTCAGCTTCGCGATCTGGTGCGGCAGCGTCAGGTAGTAGGCGAGACGCCCGCGTGCCACCTCGCGGGCGGCGGCACGGTCGCGGCCCACCACCGCCCACTGGACGACCGACAGGAACAGGTCGTCCCCGATCGTCTCGCGCGCCCAGCGGGTGTGTTCCGGTGTGACGAGGAAGGTGATCAGGCCGTCGGCACGTTCGGCGGCGAGACGGGTGATCCCGGCCGAGTACGCGCCGAGCACCCGCGGCACCGCCGCCCGGCTACCACCGCGGCGGGCGATGGTCGCGTCGACTTCGTCGAGGTAGTCGCGGAGGAACGGCAGCGGGCCGACACCCCGCTCGCGGACCGCTCCGCTGACCCCGAGCCCCAGCACATAGCGCCCGGGATAGCCGGCGGCGAGGTCCCGCGCCGCCGAGGCCGCGGACTTCGGCACGCGTTCGAGCGCGCGGGCGACGCCGTTGCCCACGACCATCCGTCGCGTCGAACCGAGCGCGAGCGCGGCGGTGGTGAACGCTTCGCGCCCGGCGACCTCGGGGATCCAGACCATCGGGTGGCCGGCCTCTTCCAGTACCCGGAGGAAGCGCACCGCTCCCCCGTGGTCGAGGTCGTCCAGCTCGGCGATCGACAGCGCCGAGCGCGGCAGGGAGAGCGTCATCGGTGACCGTCCGCTTCCCGGAACGCCGTGACCAGCCCGCGCGCGGTCTCCGCCAGCATCGATGTGTCATTGCTGAGCAGGACGAAGTCGCAGCCGTCGCGCACCGCCCGCGCGGCACGCTCGGGCGCGCCGCCGAACGCGAGCCCGCAGCGCTTTCCCGCGGCGTGCGCGGCGTCCCGCGCGGAGACGATCAGCTCGAGCACCTCCGGCGAGGCGGGCGTGGAACCCATCGACATCGAAAGGTCCGCGGCGCCCACGAACACCGCGTCGACGGAGTCGAGGGCCAGTATCCGCGGTGCGGCCTCGATGGCCTCGACGCTCTCGAGCTGCGGAACGCACAGCACGTCGTCGTTGCCGGTGGCCAGGTAGTCGGTGCCGGGGCGCAGCCCCCACGCTCCGGCACGGCTGGTGCCGCCGGCGCCGCGCACACCGTGCGGCGGGAACCGGCACGCCCGCCCGACGGCGGCGGCCTCCTCGACGGTGTCGACGTGCGGTACGAGGATGCCCATGGCCCCCGCGTCGAGGATCTTCTGGATCGTCGAGGCCGTCGTGTCCGGCACCCGCACCAGGGGCACCATGCCCAGCGCGGCGGCCGAGTTGATCAGCCGGTACGCGGTCTGGAGGTCCAGCGGCGCATGCTCCAGGTCGATCACGACGAAGTCGAACCCGGCGTACGCCATGATCTCGACCGGCTCACCCGAGGCGATCTTCAGCCAGGTGCCGAGCGGGGTGGTGGCGCGGCCCGGTGCGAACAGCCCGCCGCCGGTGCGTCGTCGCGCGCTCATGGCATCGGGTAGTCGTCGGCGTTGAGCACCCAGCCGGGTTTCTCCGAGAAGTCGGTGCGGGGCGGGCTGAAGATGTCGATCAGCTGGTTCACATCGGGATCGCCGGCTTCGGAGGTGTGCACGGTGGGTGGCGGAATGATCGCGAGGGAGGGGCTGCCGAGCCGCACATGCTCGTCGTCGCGCCACTGGGAGCTGTCGCTCAGCCAGGGGGTGCGGATGTGGTGCACATACTGGCCCCGCACGGCCAGCGACAGCTGCTCGAAGTCGTCGTGGGTGTGTGGTGAGAGCTTGTGCGGGTCGCGCGGACCGTCCAGCTCGGGCAGGAAGTTGACCATGAACGACCGGGTGCGGAAGATGCGGCCGAACCGTGCCGGGTCGTCCGGAACCTCGGCCAGCGGATAGCACCGCACGGCGGGCCCGCCGACGGGCTCCGGCCACCGCTCCAGCGGTGCGACGCGCGGGTGGTCCTCCGCGTACGCCCCGGCGTTGGCGGCCCGGTCCCGCCATGCCGGCTCGGCGGCCTCGACCAGGCGGATCAGCGGGCCGTCGCCGTGCACGCTGATCCGCGAGCCACCGGGCGGGGCCACGACGAGCCCGGGCCCGTCGACGCGTGTGCTGCCGTCGCCGGTGACCACCGTGAAGGCCGGAGAGGCTCCGGTGACCACCACGGCGAGCTCGCCGTCGAGCGTCCCGTTGTCCAGGTCGTCACCGGCCCGCGCCTCGGTGTGCGCCAGCACCACGTTCTGAGCGCGGACGACCGCGGTACGGGCGTCCGGTGTCGCGGCGCCGGGCGGGGCGAGGCGGTGCAGATCGAAGTACTGAGCGGCGGCTATCGCGGCGCCGCTGTCCGGCCGTGGTGCGGTCGCCGTCGCGAGCGAGGAGCGGGGGTCGTCCTTTTCGTACACCGTGGTGTCCTTTCGCTCAGCTGTCGAGGTTGAGCAGATAGGCCGGGTTGTCGCGGACCATGCGCCGCAGGTCCTTCTCCGGCAGGCCGAGGTCGAGCAGCGCCCCCGCGACCCGCAACCACGCGTCCACCGGTTTCGGGTTGATCGCCTGCCCGAAGTCCGAGGCCAGCACGGTGTGTTCGGGGCCGAGCGCCTCGATCCAGGCCAGCAGTCGTTTGGGGTCCCTCTTCTGGGCTCCCTCGGGGTCGTACATGCCGACCTCGTGCTCGATGAACGCGCCGAGTGCGATGAGCTCGCGGCACAGGTCGGGGTCGGCGCCGATCACATAGTCGGGGTGACTGACGACCATCCGCGTCATGCCGCGGTCCTTCGCGGCCCGGAACAGCGTGCGGATGTACTCGGGGTACATATGGCCGCCGTTGACGACGGCCTCCTGTTCCTTGATCTCGTCGAGTATCCCGGCCGCCTCGGGCTTCAGTTCCCCCCTGTCGTCGACGATGTCGATGCGTTCCAGGGTCAGGGGCACGGTGGTGGTCGGGAACGCCCCGTCCTCGGGGTGGCAGTCGATGTGCCGGCCCGAGGAGATGGTCGGGAACCAGACGACCTTGCCGCCCATGCGCAGACACATGCGCACCGCGTGCACGTTGAGACCGCCGACGGTGCTGTTGAGCGCGATACCGCCGTAGGCGGACGCGGCGACTCCGGCCAGGCGTCCCTTCATCGCCAGGATGTCCATTTGGGTGTTGTGGTGGTGAGACTTCGCGACCATGGCGCGCATCCCGATCCGGGCACCGTCCTGCGCGGCTTCGACGTGGTCGAAGCGACGGGGGAACGGGCTGGGGCCGGAGTGGACATGCATATCGATCAGGCCGTCCAGGACGGCGGCGACGGCAGGACGTTCCCTCATAGGAGACCACCTCGGTTCGCATTGTGAATTCGCGTTTCACTGTAGACCGCGAGTCAACCCCTTGCAGCAGTCTTGTGCGGCGCAAGTCACAACTTTAGGGTGGTCGGCAGTTCGCTTCGTGAACACGCAGTTCGCAACGCGCCGAATGTGGCACCTCAGAGCTGCGGGTAGCCAGCAACAGATCCCGGAGGACACGATGTCCCCACTGCCCCCCGCAGAGCAGCAGTCGGCGGCCTTGGACGACGACGCCCACCCGAACACCCCGCACGGTCCGGACACCGCCAAGGCGCACGCCGCGGTGCGCGGCGGTGCGTTCGCCTACTTCGTCGACCAGTTCGACATCTATCTGCCGATCGTGGTGCTCGCCCCCGCGACGGACTACTTCCAGTCCGCGAACCTGAGCGCGAGCACCACGGCCCTGCTCGCATCACTGGTATTCGCGTCGACGCTCATCGGCCGTCCGCTCGGCGCGATCATCTTCGGCCACTTCGCCGATACGGTCGGGCGCAAGCGCACCACGCTCGTCGCGGTCGGCGGCTTCGGCGTCATCACCCTGATCACCGCATGTCTGCCGGGCCACGAGACGATCGGGACATGGTCGGTCGGCCTGCTGATCGCGCTGAGATTCATCGACGGGATCTTCCTCGGCGGTGAGTACACCACCGCGGTGCCCCTGGCGATGGAGTGGAGCCCACGGCACAAGCGCGGCCTCTACGCCTCGCTCATCACCTCGACCTCCCCCGCCGCGTACGCGATGATCGCCGCGCTCACCCTGCTGTTGCTGCAGGCGCTGCCGTCCACCGGACTGCACAGCGGCTATGTGCAGTGGGGCTGGCGGATACCCTTCCTGGTCGGCGCGCTGCTGTCGGCCCTGCTGTTCCGTTACTACCTCACGCAGGTACACGAGCCGCCGCCCGAGTACACCGGGGAGCGGCACAAACTGCCGTTGGCGCGGCTGCTGGTGCGCTACCCGAAATCGCTGGCCCAGGTGTTCGTGCTGATGACCGGCACCTGGCTGGCCACCAATATGGAGGCCGCCGTGACCCCCGGGCAGCTCAAGGAACACCTTCTGCTGTCGAGCAAGCAGGTCACGCTGACCATGCTCGTGATCAACGCCTCCGCGGCGGTGTCCTACCCCCTCTTCGGACTGCTGTCGCAGCGCATCGGGAGACGGCGGTTCTACATCGGCTACGGACTGTCGGTCACCGTGATCGGCGCGGGTTCGTACTCGCTGCTGATGGTTTCCGACGGTGGACTGGGGACGGCCCTCGGCTGGGGCGTCATGATCGGCGTCTTCACCGTCGGCACGTTCGGCCCGATCGCCGCGTATCTGACCGAGCGGTTTCCGGCGAGCATCCGGTCCACGGGCTATGGCGTCGGGTACAGCCTCGCGCTCATCGCCCCGGCGTTCTACCAGTTCTACCTGGGGCAGTTCAACGGTGTCATGCCCGCGCACCTCGCCCCGGCCGTCCTGATCGCGCTCGCCGGTGCGCTGATCGCGTTCGGTGGCTTCCTCGGCCCGGAGACGAGGGACGTCGACATGGCCGATGACAGCACGATCCCGAAACTGGCCTGACCCGGCGGGCCACCCGGCCCGGCCCCATGCGGCCCGCGGCGGCTCTACACCGCCCGCCGGCCGAGGTCGTCGGGCCGGTAGTGGCCGCCGAGTTCGTGGGTGAGCGCACGCGCGGTGTCGACGACGACACTCAGCTCGGGGGCGTCGTCGGACATCGACAGGGTGTTGTCCGGGCCGACGATCGCGATCGTGGCGCAGATACCGTCCTCGTCGAACACGGGCGCCCCCACCGCGACGACACCGGGAGTGCTCATCGCGGAGCAGTGGCCGACGGCACGAACCCGCTCGACGTCGGCGCGCAGTTCCTCCCGTGCCTGGCCCGACAGATTCGCCATCAGCCGTTCCATGGACAGCTGGTCGGCGTGGTACGCGAGGAAGACCTTGCTCTGCGCCGAATCCAGCGGCAGATGGCTGCCCACTCGCACGGACACCACGACCACGGTGGAGATGTTCTCCTCGACCCGGGAGACCACCGGCCCGGTGAGGCCCCAGAGGCTGAGCACCACGGTCGTCTGCGTGGCGCGCGCGAGCGCCCTCATATGGCGCGGGGCGAGATTGATGACACTGCGGTGGCCGATGGCGAAGGCGCCGAGTTGCAGCAGCAGACCACCGGGCACATAGCTGCCCTCGGCATTGCGCTCGAGCAACCCCGCCGCGACCAGGGACGTGCAGTACCGGTACGCGGTGGTGCGGTTCAGGCCGAGCCGCTCGGCGACCTCGACGGCGGTCACTTCCGGAGTGGCGGGCTCGAACAGCGACAGGATCTGGCTGACCCTGCTCACCGCCTGGATATCGGCTTGGTCGCCCCGGTCCACGCGCGCGGCATCGGACGACCTCGTCGACTTGCTCATGGGAGCCTCCGCCGGATGGTGATCGAGGGGCTGACACGCCTGTTCACGAAGTGAACATGATGGTCAGACTACCCGAACCGGCTGGTCCCCTGCTGCCGGGAGACGCTCCTCAGCCGGAGACCCCGCCCACCGTCTCGTAGAAGGTGCGGATGTGCCGGGTGACGAGCTCGGCGGCTTCCTCGCCCCTGCCCTCCTCGACCGCGGCGAGGATGGCCCGATGCTCCGCGGTGAGGCCGGCGACCGTCGCCTCCCAGTCCTCCACCTGGGCGAAGGCGGCCATCATCTCGGTCTTCACCGCGTCGCGGAGCGCCTGCATCAGGTCGGCCGCGAGGGCGTTGTGGGAGGCGCGGGCGAGCCCGATGTGGAATTCGCTGTCGAGTTCGTGGAAGCGCTCGTGGTCCAGACCGGGTTCCGCCATCGCCGCGGTGAGGGCGTGCAGGCCCTTCAGCTCCCCGGCGCCGGCCTCGGCCGCCGCACGGTTGACCGCCAGTCGCTCGAGCTCGATCCGCACATCGACCAGGTCGCCCAGCTGGAACTGCGCCAGTGCCATATGCAGTCGCAGCAGGTTGCCCAGCGCGTCGGTGGACCGGCCGGCGACTCTTGAGCCCGCGTCCCGCCCGGACCCGACGTGGGCGTCGACGATCCCCATCGACTCCAGCACCCGCAGTGCCTCGCGGACGCTGTTGCGGCTGACGCCGAGCGCCTCGACCAGTTCACGCTCGCTGGGCAGCCGGTCCCCGATGCGCAATCGCCCTTCCAGGATCTTCTCCTGGATCTGGGTCAGCACCTGCTCGTGCGTGCGGAACCGCCGCACCGTCCGCCACTCCGGGTCGCCGCTCAACCCCATCCTCACCGGTTCAGTTCGCCTGTGGTCCGACCACGCTAGCACCAGCGTCCGGAGGGTGGCTGAGGAACAGCTCGTCCGCCCCCTTCCGGGAAAGTCGGTTCCGAACCATTGCCTGTGACCCCCACCACACCTATGGTCCAACCACACAGAGGAAGAACCAAAGTCGCTGGAGTGGTGATGACGGCAGTACAGGAGGAAACCGTTGCCGAGCCGATCCGGGTGATGCTCGCGAAGATCGGTCTGGACGGTCATGACCGGGGCGTGAAGGTGGTGGCCCGCACACTGCGCGACGCCGGTATGGAGGTCATCTACACCGGTCTGCACCGCAGGCCCGAGCAGGTGGTCGAGGCGGCGGTGCAGGAGGACGTCGACGTCCTCGGCATCAGCCTGCTCTCAGGAGCCCATATGCCCATCTTCAAGCGGCTGTTCGAGCTGCTGGGCGAGTTGGCGGAGCCGCACCGGTTCTCGATCGTCGCCGGCGGTGTGATGCCGGACGAGGACGAGGCGGAACTGAGGAAGATGGGCGTGGCCGGGGTGCTCGGCCAGGACTCCACACCGGAGGCGATCGTCGCCGAGATCCGTTCCCTGGTGCGGAGGTGACGCGGGTGACGCCGAACTCCCCCATGGAACAGTGGGTCTGGCCCCCGCGGTACGACGAGACACACCGCCCGCCGGACGGCCAGACACATTGGTTCCCGCGCCGCGAGACCATGCCGGCCGAGCGGCGTGACGAGCTGATCGCGGCACGGATCCGCGAGGTGATGGCGTACGCCTGGGACAACGCCCCGTTCTACCGCCGGAAGTGGGACGAGGCAGGCATCCACCCGTCGTCCGTCCGCACCCTCGCCGACTTCGAGAAGGTCCCGGTGGTGCGCAAGGAGGAGCTGCGCGCGGACCAGGCGGCGAACGAGCCCTTCGGCAGCTATCTGTGCGTGTCCCCGGACGAGGTCAAGCACATCAACGGCACCTCCGGCACCACCGGCCGCCCCACCGCCTTCGGCATCGGCGAGCGCGACTGGCGCAGCGTGGCCAACGCACACGCCCGGGTGATGTGGGCGATGGGCATCCGCCCGTCGGACACCGTGCTGATCGCCTCCCCGCTCAGCCTCTACTGGGGCTCGTGGGGCGCGTACACCGGCGCGGAGCGGCTCGGCGCCCGGGTCTTCCCGTTCGGCGCCGGCACTCCTGGCCAGACGGCGCGCACGGTGCGCTGGATGCGGCAGATGGGCGTCACGGTCTTCTACGGCACCCCGTCCTATGCCCTCCACCTCGCCGAGGTCGCCGCGGACGAAGGCGTCGACCCGGCCTCGCTGGGCCTGCGGGCGATGTTCTTCTCCGGCGAGCCGGGGGCGAGCATCCCCAGCACCCGCTCCCGTATCGTCGAGGCGTTCGGGGCCGAGGTGTACGACTCGGGGAGCATGGCCGAGGTCGCGCCCTGGATGAATCTGGCCGCGGCGGCGGACGAACCCGGGGTGCTGTGCTGGCAGGACCTCGTCTACACCGAGGTGTGCGACCCGGCCGGGCACCGGAGGCTGCCGTACGGCGCGGAGGGCACCCCGGTCTACACGACGCTGGAGCGGACCAGCCAGCCGATGATCAGGCTGCTGTCGGGAGACCTCACCCGGTGGGAGGCCCCCACGGCGGAGCGCGGGCGCACCTATCCCTTCCTGCCGCGCGGCATCTACGGCCGGATCGACGACATGTTCACCATCCGCGGCGAGAACATCCAGCCCAGCGCCATCGACGACGTGGTCATGGCGGTCCCCGGCTACGGCGGGGAGCATCGCGTCGTCATCAGCCGGGAGACCGCGATGGACACCCTGGCGGTACAGGTCGAGTACGACCCGGGGCAGCCGGAGAGCTCGCTGCCCGGCTGGGCCGAGCGCATCTCCAACCGGCTGCGCACCGTACTGGGGGTGGGCGCGACGGTGGTGCCGGTGCGGCAGCACACCTTCGACCGCACGGAGTTCAAGGCCCGCCGGGTGATCGACAACCGGGAACTGCTGCGGCGCATGGCCGATGAGCCGCTGCCCGGGAGGGAGCCGTGACGGTCATGGCGCCGCTCGCCGAACGGGTGCTGCGCGGGGAGCAGTCGGCGGTGGCACGGGCGCTGACCCAGGTGGAGCGGCGCGCCCCCGGCACCGACGCCCTCCTCGCCCCGCTGCACCGCGCGGCCGGACGGGCACACGTCATCGGTGTGACGGGACCGCCGGGGAGCGGGAAGAGCACCCTGGTGTCCGCCATGGCGGCGGAGTACCGCGGGGCGGGACGCACGGTCGGGATCATCGCCGTCGATCCGTCCAGCGTCTTCACCGGCGGGGCGATCCTCGGCGACCGGATCCGGATGTCGGCGCTGGCGGGCGACCCGGGCGTCTTCATCCGGTCCCTCGCCACCCGGGGCGCCCTCGGCGGCCTCGCGCGGGCCGCGCTCGACGCGGTCACCGTCCTGGACGCGGCCGGTCGCGACGTCGTCGTCCTGGAGACGGTCGGTGTGGGTCAGGCCGAGGTCGATGTGGTCAGCGGGGCGCAGTCGGTGGCGGTGGTGAGTGTCCCCGGGCTCGGCGACGGTGTCCAGGCCATCAAGGCGGGGCTGCTGGAGATCGCCGATGTGCACGTGGTCAACAAGTCCGACCGCGAGGGCGCCGACCGTACGGCGGCCGAACTGTGCGAGATGCTCCGGCTGGGCAAGCGGCGGCCCGGCCAGTGGAACGTCCCCATCGAGCGGACCGCCGCCGACCGCGGCGACGGCGTACGCGCCCTCATCGACCGCTTCGACGAACACCTGCGCTGGATGGAGCGCGTGGGCGAGCGCGAGCGGCGCACCCGCCGGGCCGCCGCCACCCGGATCCGGTGGGCGGCCGAGGAGTTGATACGGGACCGGCTGCGCCCCGGCACCGGGGCCTTCGACGCGGCCGTGGACGAGGTCGCGGCGAAGCGCGACGACCCGGCCTCGGCCGCCCGGCGGCTGATCGGACAACTGTGAGCACACGAAAGCGAGGAACCCGACGTGGCTGACGGCAACGGCGACGCCCCTGGAACGGATGACACCCGGCTGACCACCGACGCGCTGGCCAACGCGGTGACCGAGGAACTGGCCGACTGGGAGGGCCGCGAGCTGGCCGCCTTCACCACCCGCCGGCCCGAGTCGAAGGAGCGGTACCTCTCCGGCAGCGGCCTGCCCGTCAAGCGGGTCTACACCCCGGCCGACCTGCCGGAGGACTGGTCCGACATCGGCCTCCCGGGCCGCTATCCGTACACCCGCGGCCCGTACCCGACGATGTACCGGGGCCGCACCTGGACCATGCGGCAGATCGCCGGTTTCGGGCAGGCCGAGGAGACCAACGAACGCTTCCGCTACCTGATCGCCCAGGGCCAGACGGGTCTGTCCGTGGACTTCGACATGCCGACCCTGATGGGCCTGGACAGCGACGACGCGATGAGCCTCGGCGAGGTCGGCCGCGAGGGCGTGGCCATCGACGTACTGCCCGACATGGAAGCGCTCTTCGACGGCATCGACCTCGAGAACATCAGCGTCTCGATGACGATCAACCCCTCGGCGTGGATCCTGCTGGCGATGTACGTGGCGGTCGCCGAGCGGCGTGGCTACGACCTGAACAAGCTCTCCGGCACCATTCAGAACGACATCCTCAAGGAGTACGTCGCGCAGAAGGAGTGGATCTTCCCGGTCCGCCCCAGCATGCGCATCGTCCGGGACACCATCGTCCACTGCTCGCGGGAGATGGCCCGCTACAACCCGGTCAACATCAGCGGGTATCACATCAGCGAGGCGGGGGCCAACGCCCAGCAGGAGATCGCCTTCACCATGGCCATCACCAAGGCGTATGTCGAGGACGTGGTCGCGGCCGGGGTGGACGTGGACTCCTTCGCCCCCCGGCTGTCGTTCTTCTTCGTCAGCCAGGCCGACCTCTTCGAGGAGGTGGCCAAGTTCCGTGCCGTACGCCGCTATTACGCGCGCATGATGCGCGAACGCTTCGGCGCCGAGGATCCGCAGTCGATGCGGCTGCGCTTCCACGCGCAGACCGCCGCGGCCACCCTCACCAAGCCACAGCCCATGAACAACGTCATCAGGACCGCCCTCCAGGCGCTCTCCGCGGTGCTCGGCGGGGCCCAGTCGCTGCACACGAACGGCCTGGACGAGGCGTACACCATCCCCAGCGAGCAGGCGATGAAGACGGCGCTGCGCACCCAGCAGATCCTCGCCGACGAGACCGGGGTGCCCCATGTCATCGACCCGCTCGGCGGCTCCTACTACGTCGAGAACCTCACCGGTGAGCTGGAGCGGGGCATCGACGACTACCTGGAGAAGATCGAGGCGCTGGGCGGTGTGGTGGCCGCCATCGAGCAGGGTTTCTTCCAGCGGGAGATCTCCGACACCGCCTATGAATTCGCCCGCCGCAAGGCGGCCGGAGACCGCCCGGTGATCGGGGTGAACAAGTACGTCGACGAGACGGACTCCGAGAAGATCGAGACCCATCAGCTCGACCCCGCGTCCGAGGCCCGGCAGATCGCCCGGCTGCGGCGGATCCGCCAGGACCGCGACCCGCGGCGCGCCGCGGCCGCGCTGGACCGGCTCCTCGCCGTCGCGAAGGACGGCGACGCCAATCTGATGCCCGCCACCATCGAGGCGGTCAAGGCACATCTGTCCATGGGGGAGATCACCGGCGCGCTGCGCGAGGTCTTCGGCAGCTACACCGAGACCCCCGTGTTCTGACCCCGCTCGGCCCTGCCCACCACACCGGTCGCCCTCGGCGCGGCGGAACTGGGAGGTTTTCCGTGTACCAGCAAGTGACCGACCCCGTGGGCTCCAGCCCCGGATGGTCCGCACTGGTGGCGGCGGTACCGCTGCTCGTGCTCTTCACCCTGCTCGGCGTGGTCCGGGTGCGCGCCTGGCTGGCCGCGCTCACCGGTCTGGTACTGGCGCTCACCGTGGCCGTCGCGGTGTACGGGATGCCGGTGGGACCGGCGCTCGGCTCCGCCGCGGAGGGCGCGGCGTTCGGCCTCTTCCCGGCCCTGTGGATCGTGGTCAACGCGATCTGGATCTACCAGATGACGGTGGCTTCGGGCCACTTCGAGGTGTTGCGCCGCGCCTTCGCCAAGGTGAGCGACGACCGGCGGGTGCAGGGCGTCATCATCGCCTTCTGCTTCGGGGCGCTGCTGGAGGCGCTGGCCGGCTTCGGCACACCGGTGGCGATCTGTTCGGTGATGCTGATCGCGATCGGCCTCACCCCGGTCAAGGCGGCCACGGTCGCCCTGATCGCCAACACCGCGCCGGTGGCGTACGGAGCCGTCGGACTCCCGGTGATCACCCTGGCCCGGGTGACCGGGCTGCCGCTGGACGAGGTGAGCGCGATGACGGGCCGCCAGGTGCCGCTGCTCGCGGTCTTCGTGCCACTGGCGCTGCTGGTCGTGCTCGACGGCCGACGGGGGCTGCGGGAGGTGTGGCCGGCGGCGCTGGTGTGCGGGGCCACGTTCGCCGCGGTGCAGTATCTGATGGCCAACTACGGGCCGGTGGAGCTGACCGATGTCGCCGCGGCGCTGGTCTCGGCCGCCGCGGTGCTGCTGCTTCTGCGGCGGTGGCGGCCGGCGGGGGAAGCACCGGCGGAGGAGCCCGATGGAACCGGTGGGGCGGGTGGAGCGGAGGGTCCCGCGCCCGTCGGGGGCGACCCGGCCGGTGCCGGTACGCCTTCCGTCGGTACGGCGAGCGCCGGTACGGCCGGTACGGCGGTGCGCGTCCAGGCACCGCCGCGGCCGGCGGACACCCGCGCCGAGGTGGTCCGCGCCTTCACCCCGTACGCGGTCGTCATCGCCCTGTTCTCGGTGGTGTCCGTTCCGGCGGTCGCGGACGCGCTCGCCCGGACCACCGCCACCTTCGACTGGCCGGGACTGCACATCACCTCGCCCGACGGGGAGCCGCTCGGGCTGGTCCGGTTCAAGCTCGACTGGCTCGCCGGCGGTGGCACCGTGCTTCTGGTCGCCGGCCTGATCACGGCGTTGGCCCTGCGCGTACCGGCGTGGCAGGCGGTGGCGGCATACGGACGCACACTGCGTCAGCTGCGCACCGCCGCGGTCACGGTGACGGCCGTGCTGGCGCTCGCGTACGTCATGAACGCCTCGGGGCAGACCGCCACGATGGGCGCGTTCCTGGCCGGCGCCGGGAGCCTGTTCCCCATGCTGTCGCCGCTGCTCGGCTGGTTCGGGACCGCGGTCACCGGCTCGGACACCTCGTCCAACTCCCTCTTCGGCGCCCTCCAGGTGAGCGCCGCCGAGGGGGCCGGGCACTCGCCGGTGCTGACCGCCGCGGCGAACACGTCGGGGGGTGTGCTCGGCAAGATGATCAGCCCACAGAACCTGGCCATCGGCGCGAGCGCCGTCGGCCTCTCCGGACGGGAGGGCGAGCTCTTCCGCCGGGTGCTGGCCGCCACGGCGGTCTTCGTGCCCCTGATGTGCCTGCTCGTCCATCTGCAGTCCACATCCCTGCTGTCCTGGATGGTGCCGTGACCGTGACCGACGCGACCCTGGCCCGGCAAACCGCCCTCGGCGATGTGGAGGAGGCCAACGCCACCATCGGCGCGGCGATCTCCGCCGACGCGATGACGGACGACTGCGACGCGCTGCTGCGCGAGGTCCAGCGGGACCTGCTGGACCTCGCCGCCGGATTGACCGAGCCGGACCCGCCCCGGCTCGGCCCGGCCGCGTACCACCGCCTGGAAGCGGCCCGCGAACGGTACGCCCCGGCCACCACTCCCCCACCGGGGGGCCGTGTCCTGGCCGGTGGCTGCGCGGGCGCGGGACTGCTGCGCCTGGCCGGCGCGGTCACCCGCCGTGCCGAGCGGTCGGTGCGGGAGCTCGCCGCGGCGGAGCCCGAGGGGACGGCGCCGTCGGCCGCTGCCTATCTGAGCGCCCTGGCCCCACTGCTGACCGCGGTGGCGCTCCGGGTGGACCAGGAGGACGTCCGGAATCTGACGATGGGATCGTGCGGGGACCGGCCACCGCCGCGGCCCGCCTGACCGGGCGCCGGCACGGCGCGACAGCGATCGCTCCGTGCTCCGTGAGGTGTGCGTCCCGTGAGGATGGTTCCGTCCCGTGGGAATGGTTCCGTCCTGGCTCTTGACGGTGGGTGAAGCTCACGCCAGAGTTCATTAATGCGCATTAGTAATGCGCATTAACAGATCGGTGAGCGAGGGGACGTCAGGGGTGGATCAGCCGAGGAAGCGGGCGAAACCGGGACGGAATCCGGCGCCCGCGAGCCGTACGTCACGGCCGCGGCAGGCCGAGGTGGCCGGGCTCGCCGGAGTGTCGCAGGCGACGGTGTCGCTGGTCCTGTCGGCGCGCGGCGACGGCAGAGCCGCCGCGATCTCCGAGGAGACCCGGCAGCGCGTCCTCGACGCGGCCCGCAGTCTCGGCTACGTGCCTGACCCGGCGGCCCGGCGACTGGCGGCGGCCAGCAACAACCTGCTGGGCGTCTTCAGCTTCACCGCCACTTTCCCGACCGATGTACAGCACTCGTACTACCCGTTCCTGGTGGGCGTGGAGCAGGAGGCGGCCGCCCGGGGATACGACCTGGTGCTGTTCACGGGGTCGAGCACCGGTGGCGCGGGCGCCGCGGGACCGGACGCGCTGAGCCGGGTCCGGCTGGCCGACGGATGCCTCTTCCTCGGCCGGCATGTACCGCGCGCCGAGCTGAAGCGGCTCGTCGCCGACGGGTTTCCGGTGGTGCATCTGGGCCGCCGCGAGGAGTTGGAGGGGGTGGCCTGGGTCGGTGCCGACTATGTCAGCGCCAGCCGTGAAGTCGTCGCCCATCTGGCCGAGTTGGGGCACCGGCGGATCGTGCTCGTACGGGAGGACGACGACGCGCCCGCGTCCACGGACCGTCAGCGGGGCTTCCTGGACGGTCTGGCGGCGGCGGGCCTCACGGGCGGCCCCGGCGCGGTGCTGCGCTGCGCCGATCCGGCGGGTGAGCTGACCGCACAGCGGGTGCGGGCCCTGGTCGCGGACGGGGTGACCGCGTTCGTGGCCGAGGAGACCGACACGGGCGCGGCGTGGCGGGCGCTGAACGCCGCCGTCCGGGAGGCCGGGCTCGGCTGCCCGGGCGACGTCTCGCTGGGGCTGCTCGGGAGCCCGCCCGCCGACCTCGCCGCCCGGCCCGTGCCGACGGGGTTCGACATCCCCCGGCACCGGCTCGGCGCCGCGGCCGTCCGGCTGCTCGCCGCGCTCGTGGCCGGCGAGGAGGCGGAGGAGCCGTTGGTGGCCTGCGAGTTCCGTGCGGGCGAGACGGCGGGCCCGCCCGTCCCGCCACGGTAGCGACCGGCGCCGGGGCAACTCCGGGGCCATGGAACGAAGTTCAGTCACGAGCACGAGGAGCACGGTGATACCCCAGCCAGACATCCTGATCGTCGGTGGCGGCCTCGGCGGCGTCGCCGCCGCACTCGCCGCCTGCCGCGCGGGCCGGCGCGTGGTGATGACCGAGGAGACCGACTGGATCGGTGGGCAGTTGACGGCGCAGGCCGTGCCGCCGGACGAGCACCCGTGGGTGGAGCGGTTCGGCACGACGGCGACGTACCGGGCCCTGCGCGAGGGCATCCGGGCCTACTACCGGCAGTGGTATCCGCTGCGGGGCGAGGCGCTCGGGCTCACCGAACTCAACCCGGGCGCCGGCCGCGTCAGCAAACTGTGCCACGAGCCGCGCGTCGCGCTCGCCGTCCTGGAGGCGATGCTCGCGCCCCACCGCGCCTCCGGGCTGCTGACCGTCCTGACCGAGCACCGGGCCGTCTCCGCCGAGCATGACAACGATGCCATCACGGCCGTCACGGTACGGGACCTGCGCACCGGCACGCTGCGCACCGTCGCCGCCCCCTACGTCATCGACGCCACCGAGACCGGTGAGCTGCTCGAGCCGGCCGGTGTGGAGCATGCGTGCGGGGCCGAGTCGCACGACGAGTTCGGGGAGCCGCACGCCCCCGCCCAGGCCCAGCCCGGCAATCAGCAGGGCATCACGGTGTGCTTCGCGCTCTCCCACCACGAGGGCCAGGACCACACGATCGACCGGCCCGAGACCTATGACTTCTGGCGCGCCTACCGCCCCGAATTCTGGCCGGGGCCACTGCTCGGGTTCGAGGCTCCCGACCCGCGGACCCTGGAGCCCGTACCGCGCACGTTCGTGCCCAACCCCGAGCTGGATCCGCTGGATGTCAGCGCGGACCAGAGCGCGGACGCCGGGGACAAGGAGCTGTGGGGTTTCCGCCGGATCCTGGCCCGCAAGCTGCACCGGCCCGGGGCCTTCGACTCGGACATCACCCTGGTCAACTGGCCCCTGAACGACTACTGGCTGAAGCCCTTCGTCGGCCAGGAGGCCGAAGCGCTGCGCGAGGCACGGCAGTTGTCGCTGTCCGTCCTGTACTGGCTGCAGACCGAGGCGCCGCGCGCGGACGGTGGCACCGGGTTCCCCGGGTTGCGCATCCGCCCCGATGTGACGGGCACGGCGGACGGCCTCGCCAAGGCGGCCTATGTACGCGAGTCGCGGCGCGTCAAGGCGGTGACGACCGTCGTCGAGCAGGACGTCGCCATCGACGTCGTGGGCCCGTACGGCACCAAGCACTACCGGGACTCGGTCGGCGTCGGGGGCTATCGCATCGATCTGCACCCCTCGACCGGCGGCGACACCTACATCGACATCGGCTCGGTGCCGTTCGAGATCCCGCTGGGCGCGATGGTCCCGCGCCGGGTGCGGAACCTGCTGCCCGCCGGCAAGAACATCGGCACGACGCACATCACCAACGGCTGCTACCGCCTGCACCCCGTGGAATGGAACGTCGGCGAGGTCGCGGGCGCGCTCGCCGCGCACTGCCTGGCCGAGGACGTGGAGCCGCACCAGGTGCAGGCGGACGACAAGCGGTTCGAGGAATTCGCGCGGGTGCTGGACCGGTCGGGCGTGCAGCGGAGCTGGCCCGACGTCCGCGGCTACTGACCGGTCCCCCTTCGGCAACATACGCACGTCAACGCACAAGGAGGTGCCTGACATGTCCCCTGACCGTCGCGTCCGCGTCGGTATCGACGTGGGCGGCACGTTCACCGACGCCGTGGCCGTCGATGCCACGACGCTCGAACTGGTGGGCCAGGTGAAAGTGCCCACCAGCCACCACCATGAGGACGGCGTCGCACACGGCATCGTCCAGGCGCTCGGCCGTCTCCTCGAACAGACCGGGCGCACCCCGGCCGACGTCACGTTCCTGGCGCACGGCACGACCCAGGCCACGAACGCGCTCCTGGAGGGCGATGTGGCGAAGGTCGGGCTCATCGGGATCGGCACGGGCGCGGGTGCCGTGTTCACCCGGCGCCTCGCCGCGTTCGGGAAGCTGGAAGTGGCCCCCGGCAAGCGGCTTCCGCTGGTGTACGCGCATGTGGCGGACCCGTTCGACAGCGCTGCGGTGCGGGCGGCCGTGACCCTCGTACAGGAGGAGGGCGCCCAGGTCATCGTCGCCACCGAGCCGTTCGGGGTGGACCGGCCCGAAGGGGAGCAGGCCGTGCTCGACGTGGCGCGGTCCACGGGGCTGCCGGTCGCGGCGGCACACGAGATCACATCGCTGTACGGGCTGCACAAGCGGACCCGTACCGCCGTGGTGAACGCGGCGATCCTGCCGCGCATGCTGGCCACGGCCGATCTCGTCGACTCGTCCATCACCAAGGCCGGGGTCACGGCGCCGCTGATGGTGATGCGGTGCGACGGCGGTGTGATGTCGCTGGACGAGATGCGGCGCCGTCCACTGCTGACGGTCCTGTCGGGTCCGGCTGCGGGTGTGGCGGGGGCGCTGATGCGGGAGCGGATCAGCGAGGGGATGTTCCTGGAGACGGGTGGCACATCGACGGACATCAGTGTGGTGCGACGCGGCAAGGTGGCGGTGCGGCACGCGACGATCCTCGGCAGGGCGTCGTACCTCAACGCCCTGGATGTGCGCACCGTCGGTGTCGGTGGCGGGTCCATGGTGCGGGTCTCCGGAGGGAAGGTCACGGGCATCGGTCCGCGCAGCGCGCATATCGCCGGGCTTCCCTACGCCTGTTTCGCCTCGCTCGACGAGTTGCGGGACGCGAAGGTCACCATGGTGCGGCCGGTGGACGGCGACCCCGACGACCATGTGGTGCTGGACGCGGCGGGCGGCCGGTTCGCCGTGACGATGACATGCGCGGCGAACGCGCTCGGCCGGGTTCCCGAGGGCGACTTCGCACGGTGCGACCCGGAGGTGGCGCGGGCGGCGCTCGCCCCGCTCGCCGCCCTGCTCGGCCTGGATGTGGCGGGCGCGGCGCGGGCCGTGCTGGACGCGGGGACCGCGTCGGTGCGGGCGGTCGTGGACACGATGATCCGCGACTACCGGCTCGGCCGGGAGACCGCCGTTCTGGTGGGCGGGGGCGGCGGAGCGGCGGCCGTGACCCCGCAGCTGGCCCGGGCCGCCGGTCTGGAAGGGCGCATCGCCCGTCACCACGAGGTCATCAGCCCGATCGGGGTGGCGCTCGCGCTGGTCCGCGAGCAGGTCGAGCGGATCATCCCCGGCGCCACCCAGGAGCACATCCTCGCCGTGCGCGCCGAGGCCGAGCGGGCGGTCGTCGCACAGGGCGCCGCGGCCGACGGCGTGGAGGTCGAGGTGACGGTCGACCCGCAGACCAGCACCGTACGGGCCGTCGCCACCGGCGCGACCGAGCTGCGCACCCGGGACCGGGCGCACCGCGCCGATGACGCCGAGCGGCTGCGCGCGGCCGCCGCCAGCCTCAAGGCGCAGGAGGCCCGGGTGCGGATCCTGGCCGGCACGGACGCGTACACGGTGTACGGCACGGAGGTGCGGCGCCGGCTGCGGGCGGGACGGCAGCCGGTGCGGGTCGTGGACGCGGACGGGGTGGTGCGGCTCGGGGTGTCCGACGCGCGGGTGCGGACGACGACGGTGGGCGCGGCCGGCGAGGTGCTCGCCTCGCTGGTGCGGGAGTCCACCTCGTACGGCGACGGCGGGGTGCGGGCGCCCGCGGTGCGCCTGCTGGTGGGCGGCCGGATCGCGGATCTGTCCGGGGTGCTCGAACCCGAGGCGCTGCTCGCGCTGGCCCGCAGTGAGTTGCGTACGCGCGCGGCCGACGAGCCGGTGGTCGCGGTCGTGGAGTCCCGCGCATGAGCGGCGACCTGGGCCTCGACCCCGGCCGCGACCAGGATCTGGACCTCGCCGTGCGGCTGCTCGCGGGGACGCCCACGCATGAGGGTCGCGATCCGCTGGTCCTGCGCCGATGGGCCGAGGCGGCCGAGGAGTTCGGACGCCGTATGAGTCCCGATCCGGTGCCGGTCCGGGTGGTCGAGCGGGACGGCGGGCTCGCCGCCGGGCTGCTGGCGCGGTACCGGTCGCGGCCGCCGGTGGTCGAGGTGTACGTCGACACGGTCGACCGCGCCGAACGGCTCGTCGCCGAGCTCGGCTGGCGGAACTGGTTTCCCGCCGGGTCGGTGCTGGCCGCGGCCCTCGCCCACGAGCGGGCGCACGCCTGGCTCCATCACGCGCGTGTCCGGGCCGAGTTCAAGCGGGCGCTCGGCCACACCGCGCTGCGGCTCGGGCCGCGTCGCCTGTACGCGCACGTCGCGGGCGCCGACGAACTCGCCGCGCACGCCTACGCCCGCGCTGTCTGCGGCCTCGGCCGCAGCCCCCTGCTGCTCACCGAGGCGCTGGCCGCCGCAATGTCCAAAAAACCAGAGGTGCCCGAAAGCGAGACGGACCCATGGGTGTCGTGATTCTGCTCCTCATGGCGGCGGGCGTCGCCGCCATGCTCACCCGCAGGCTGCCCACCGCGTTCGCGCTGGTGCTGCTCGCCGTGGCGATCGCGTTCGCCGCGGGCGCGCCGCTGACCGGCAAGAACAGCGTGCTCGACACAGTGCTCCAGGAGGGCGCGCCCGCGCTGGCGGCCACGATGATCGCGATCCTGCTCGGTTCGTGGCTCGGCAAGCTCCTGGAGGAGACCGGTATCGCGGCCACGCTGGTCCGCAAGATCGTGGAGTTCGGCGGCGACCGGCCGGTGTTCGTGGCGCTCGGCGTCCTCGCGGTGTCGGCCCTCGTGGGCACGGTGACGGGGTCCGCGCCCGCGGCGATGCTCGCCGGGCTCATCGGGATCCCGGCCATGATCGCGGTGGGCATCCCCAAGGTGACGGCCGCCGGTACGATCCTGATGGGCATCGCGGTGGGTGTCCCGTTCGAGCTGCCGGTGTGGCAGTTCTTCTCCACGGCGCTGGAACTGCCCGTGGACACCGTGCGCGGCTTCATGGTGAAGCTGTTCCCGTTCGCGCTGGTGGCGGCCGTCGCATACGTCCTGGTGGAGTCGCGGCGGCGCGGCGTGGAGCACACCTGGTCGCTCAAGTCGCTCGAGGGCGGGCCGGCCGCACGCGGCCGACGGCAGTCGCTCGGCGACGCCCCGTGGTACGCGCTGCTGACGCCGGTGGTACCGCTGGTGCTGGCCCTCGGCTTCGAACTGGCCATTATTCCCTCGCTGTTGGCGGGGGTGCTGTACGCGCTGGTGACGACGACACGGCCGCGCGAGATGAACCGACGGCTGCTGCGCACCCTGTACGGCGGTTTCGAGGTGGCGGCGCCCCCGATCACGCTGTTCGTGGCGATCGGCATCCTGCTCGCCGCGGTGAAGCTGCCCGGCGCGGTCGACGCCCTCGAACCGCTCGTCAAGGCCGTCAGCCCGCAGAACGCGGTGCTGTTCGTGCTGGTCTTCACGGTGCTGGTGCCCCTGTGTCTGTACCGCGGCCCGCTCAATGTCTTCGGCCTCGGCGCCGGCATCGCGGGCGTCCTCATCGCCACCGGTATCTACCCGGCCACCGCCGTCCTCGGCATGGCCACCTCGTACAACCAGGTCTTCGGTGTCGCCGATCCGACCAGCACCCAGACCGTGTGGGCCGCCCAGTACTCGGGCGTCTCACCGCAACAGGTGATGGTGCGGACACTGCCGTATGTATGGGCCGTGGCGCTCGGGGGCCTGTGTGTCACCGCCGCGACCCAACTGTGACGTCCCTCCGCCAACAACCCCGTCAACAGCACCCCCTTCAACCGCAACCGACCTCAGGAGCCGATCATGCAAGAGCCGCAGTCCGGCCCGGATCGTCGTATGTTTCTGCGCGCGACCGCCGTCACCGGCGCCGCGCTCACCCTCGGCGGCCTGTCGACGCAGACCGCGTCGGCCGCGCCCGGAGGCTTCCCCGACTACACGTACGTCCGGACACTGCTGACGCCGTCGCAGCTGAAGTACAACCCGACGGGCGAGATCATCTTCCCGACCGTGCGCGGCGTCTACGACAAGCTGGCGTCACCGCTCGGCCGCTACTACCTCTACTACGCGCCGCATGACGCGCCCGGCGGCATCTGCCTCGCCTACGGGAACTCGCTGGAGGGCCCCTTCACGGAGTACCCGGCGAACCCGATCGTGTCGAACAAGTGGAGCCCGCACTACTCCGTCAGCCATGTCTCCTCGCCGCATGTGCTGTGGAGAGAGGACGTCAAGGAGTTCTGGCTGTACTTCCACGGCGAGAACACCACGACACGGCTCGCCCGCTCCCGGGACGGTGTCCACTTCACCTACGACAAGGTCGTCCTGTCCGCCTCGATGATGCCGTCGGGCACCACCGAGACGTCGTACGCCAGGGTCTTCCGGCACGACCTGCCCTCGCGCGGAGCCCGCTACGTGATGCTGTTCATGCTCAACAACACCACCAACCACCGCGACATCTGCTGGGGCTGGTCCGCCGACGGCCGGAGCTGGACCTTCGACCAGACCCCGCTGGTGCGCCACTCGGACGTCGGCGCGGTGAACGTCGGCGGCCCCCACCTGCTCACGCGCGACGGTTCCGCGTACGTGGTCTACAACAAGGACAAGGAGAGCGGCGGCGACCTCATGATCACCGAGGTGGGCGCGGACTTCTCGCGCCGTCGCCATCTGGGCGTCTTCTACAACTCCCGCTCCGGGCCACCGGAGAACGGCAGGTCGGCGGCGCCGTCGTTCGGCACCGAACGCGGAGTGCCGTACATGATCTTCGAGGCGGGGGAACGGCTCCAGGGCTCGATCGCGGTGGCACGGGGGTAGTCGGGATCCATGTCACGGCCGTGCGCTGTCCCGCCGGGTTCGCCGGGCAGCGCACAGCCTCGATGGCGATCGAGTCGGATGCCGGCCGCCTGGCGTCCGCTTCCTCGGTAGCGCGGTTGACAGGGCGAGGGCCACGGCGGCGACCGCGGCCGACGCGAGGAAGGCCATGGTGTAGCCGGCCTCCGTGGGGGGCGCGGCAGCCGAGCCGGTGATGATCACGGCCGCGAGTTGTGCGCCCACCGCGCCACCGAGCGTGCGAAGCAGCGTATTGACGCCGGTCGCCGCGCCGGTCCGGTCCGGACGCACCGCGTTCACGACCAGCCCGCCCAACGAGGCGAACGCGAACCCGTAGGCCACCCCGAGCGCCGTCCCGGCCAGGGCGAATTGCCACAGCGCGCCGTGCGCCGCGCCGAGCGCCGCGAGGGTCGTCGCGGCCAGGGCCGCGCCCGCCCGGAACGCGGCCCTGCTGCCCGCGCGGGCCGCGAGCCGCGTGGACAGCGGCGCTGCCGCCACCATCGCCACGGCCATCGGCGCGAGCAGCAATCCCGTTTCGGTGGCCGACGTCCCGAACCCGTAGCCCGCGTGTACCGGGGTCTGCGCGTACTGCGGGATGAGCGTGACCGCGGCGAACATCGCCACGCTGATCACGAACGTGGCCAGATGCATGAGCGCGGGGCCACGGCCGCGCAGCAGGCGCGGATCCACGACCGGCTCGGGCGACCGCGACTCGACGGCGGCGAAGCCGGCACCGAGCACGAGGGCGCCGGTGAGCGTGGCGAGAGTGGCGGCCGACCCCCATCCCCACGTACGGCCCTGGGTCACGCCCAGCAGCAGCGCCACCAGCGCCGCCGCCAGGAGCAGGGTGCCGGGCAGGTCCAGCACTGTGCCGTGCCGTCCGGTGCGCGCCGGGGCGGCACCGCGCGGCAGCCGGGTGAGCACCCCGGCGAGGGCCAGGAAGGTGATCAGCACCGACAGCAGGGACAGCGCCGCCGTGCCCAGCGCACCGGCGAGCGGCCCCGCGACCGCCATCGCGAGTGCCCCGCCGACGCCGAACATCGCGCTCAGCGCGGCGATCACACCGTGCAGTCGTTCGGGTGGGGTCCAGCGTCGGGCCAGCCCGAACGTCAGGGGGAACACACCGCCGGACACGCCCTGCAGTGCCCGCCCCGCGAGCACACCGCCGAACCAGCCCGCGTGGTCGGCCGCCGCGGCGAGCGCGCCGCCGGCAGCCAGGAATCCGAGGCAGGCCAGCAGGACGGGGCGGTGGCCGAGCAGATCGCCCAGCCGCCCGGCGATCGGGGTGACCACCGCTGAGGCCAGCATGAACGCGGTGACCAGCCAGGCGGCGGATGACGCGGAGACGCCCAGCTGGCGCCGGAACAGCGGGAGCGCGGGGATGACGGCGCCCTGGGTGAAGGCGACGACGAAGGCGGCCAGCAGTGACCCTAACACCATTAGTAACCACTGGTCACTAATTGGCCGACAGGCCGTCAGGGATGCGCCGATACGAGGAGGGCGGCGAGACGCGCGATGTTCCCCTACCCACGCCCGGCCGTGGTGCCGCGCACGACGAGACGCGGGGTGAGGACGACCTCGCGGGGCTCGGTGCGGTCCTGGTCGAGGCGTTCCACGGCGGCGGTCACCGCGTGCCGGGCCTGTTCCCGGGCGTTCTGGCTGACCGTGGTCAGGTTGAAGCAGCTCAGCCGGGAGAGCGTGTCGTCGTCGTAGCCGGCCACGGACACCTCGCCCGGGACGGCGACTCCGGCCCGCGCGAGGGCGGCCAGGACGCCGATGGCGCACTGGTCGTTGTACGCGACCACCGCGGTGGGCAGTCGGCCGCCGTCGAGGAGGTGGCGGGCGGCGCGTTCGCCGGCCGCTTCGGTGTGGTCTCCGGCGAGCACGCGGATGTGGTCGCCAAGGCCGTGGCGGCGCATGGCGGTGCGGTAACCGCGGCGCCGGTCGGTGGCGATGGCGCCCTTCCCGCCGTCCACGTAGACGATCTCGCGATGACCGAGTCCGGCCAGGTGATCGATGGTCTGACGCACGCCGTCGTCGTCAGCGGTGCGTACGACGTCCAGGGCGGTGTCCGCGATCCGGCGGCCGACCGTGATGACGGGGGCCTTGTTGTCGAGTACGGCGAGCGCGTCCGCGGGTGCGGTGGGGCCGAGCAGGATCAGCGCCTCGCTGCGGAAGGCCAGCAGGGTGTCCACCGCGGTCCGCTCGTCGCGGGTGCGGGTGAGGGTGCTCAGGACCAGGTCGTAGCCGACCCCCTCGGCCGCGGTGTGCAGATGCTCGACCAGTTCGGCGTGAAAGGGGCTGTGGATGTCGACCATGACGCCGAGCAGGCGGCTGCGCCTGCTGGCCAGTGTGCTGGCGGTGCGGTCCGCCTGATAGCCGAGGTCGGCGGCCGCCTTCAGGACGCGCTGCCGGGTCCGTTCGCTCGGGCCGGGCACACCCCGCAGCACCAGGGAGACCGATGCCGTGGACAGGCCCACCCGCGCGGCCACGTCCTCCAGCCTGGGGCGCTTGGGCGCGCCGTGCTGGTGACGCCCGGAACCACCGTCCTCCACCTGTGCCTCCCCGGCGCGAATCTCCTTGTGCGACACCCTTGACACCCTCGCGCGACACGGCCGATAGTACCAGGACTTAAAGCGCTTTAAATTGTCCTGTCGTCCCAACAAAGGCTGCGCCGACCGGAGCCGTCGTGGCGTCCGCCCCGCCGGCAGCCGGCGATCCACCCTCCCCTCCCCGACGCACAGCGAGGTGCACGCAGCATGAGCCGCATATCTCTCCCCCGTCCCCCGAGATCCACCGGATCCCCGCGCGTCGTGGCCGTCGCCGCCGCGGCCGCCCTGACGCTCGCGGGCTGCTCCAGCGGCTCGGGCGGGAAGAAGGCCCAGGAGGAGGCGGCCGACGTCTCCGCGGGCAAGTCCGGCACCCCCCGGATGACGATCGCGCTGGTCACCCACGCGCCCGCCGGCGACACCTTCTGGGACACCGTCCACAAGGGCGCCCAGGCGGCCGCCGCCAAGGACAACGTCAAGCTCATCTACTCCGGCGACGAGAACGCGGGCGACCAGGCCAACCTGGTGCAGAACGCGATCAACCAGAAGGTCGACGGCATCGCCGTCACCCTCGCCAAGCCCGACGCCCTGAAGGCGGTGGTCGCCAAGGCCGAGAAGGCGGGCATCCCGGTCGTCGGCCTCAACGCCGGGCTGAGCGTCTGGAAGGAGCAGGGCCTGCTGTCGTTCTTCGGACAGGACGAGTCCGTCTCCGGCCAGGCGCTCGGCACCAAGCTCAACGGCACCGGCGCCGAACACGCCCTCTGTGTCATCCAGGCCCAGGGCGACGTCAACCTCGAAGAGCGCTGTGCCGGTGTGAAGAAGACCTTCCGCGGCAAGACGGAGATCCTCTACGTCAACGGCACCGACATGCCGTCCGTGAAGTCCACGATCAACGCCAAGCTCAAGCAGGACGGCTCCATCGACGAGGTGGTCACGCTCGGCGCCCCCATCGCGCTCACCGCCGTACAGGCCGTGTCCGAGGGCGGCGGCAAGGCGAAGGTCGCCACCTTCGACCTCAACAAGGAACTCGTCTCCGCCATCGAGAAGGGCGACATCCAGTTCGCCGTCGACCAGCAGCCGTATCTGCAGGGCTATCTGGCGATCGACTCGCTGTGGCTCCGAAAGACCAACGGCAACTTCAGCGGCGGTGGTGAGCAGCCGGTGCTGACCGGACCGGCCTTCGTCGACAAGTCCAACGTCGACACGATCGCGAAGTTCGCCGCGAAGGGCACCCGGTGATGCGCATGACCCACTCCGCCCATGTTCCCCCGGCCCGAAGGGATTCCCCATGAAGATCGCCCTCGACCCGTTTATGATCCGCGACGTTCCGCTCCTCGAACTGCCTTCTGTGGTAGCCGAGTTGGGCTACGAGTGGATCGAGCTCTCCCCCCGGGAGGACTTCATCCCCTTCTTCCGCCACCCCCGTGTCGACGACGCCACCGTAGGTAAGTTCCGCAAGGCGCTGGACACGGCCGGAGTGGGCGTCTCCTCCCTGCTTCCCCTGTTCCGCTGGTCCGGCCCGGACGAGGACGCACGGCAGGCCGCGGTCCGGTACTGGAAGCGCTCGATCCAGATCTGTGCGGACCTCGGAGTGGACAGCATGATCTCGGAGTTCAACGGCCGCCCCGAGGAGCCGGACCGCAGCGAGGCGCAGTTCTGGCGCTCGATGGAGGAACTGCTCCCGGTGTTCGAACGCGAGGGCATCAAGCTCGCACTGGAACCCCACCCGGACGACTTCATCGAGAACGGCTACGACGCGATCAACCTGATCCGCGGCATCAACCACTCCCACGTCGGCTTCCTCTACTGCGCCCCGCACACCTTCCACATCGGCGACGACGCGCCCGGCATCATCGAGTACGCGGGCGACCTCCTCACCCATGTCCACCTCGCGGACGCCTTCGACCACACCGCGTCCTCGGGCAATCGCTACATCCTCAACCCGCCCGGCACCCCGGCCCGGATCCATCAGCACCTCGACATCGGCCAGGGCGAGGTGGACTTCGACGAGCTCTTCCGCGAACTGCGCGCACATGGCTTCGACTCCACCCTGACCGCCTGCGTCTTCGCCTGGGAGGAACGGGCCAGGGAGTCCTCCGCCTTCATGCGGAAGAAGATCGACGAATACCTGACCGCCCACTCCTGACCGGCCGCACCCCCATCGTTTTCCCTTTCCCTCGTTTCGAAAGGCATCCGCCATGACCACGTCCGCCCAGCCCCTCTCCGTCGCGGTGATCGGAGCCGGGATGGCCGGCCGCGCCCATGCCGCCGGCTACCGCAACGTCAACACCGTCTTCGACGCGGGTCTGCCACCGGTCCGGCTGGCCGCGATAGCCGACGCCAACATCGCGCTCGGCGAGGACGCCGCCCGCCGCTACGGCTATGAGAAGGCGCTGCCGAGCTGGGAGGCCGTCGCCGAGGACCCGACGATCGACGCCGTCAGCATCGTGGTGGGAAACGATCTGCACCGCCCGATCGCCGAGGCGCTGGTCGCGGCGGGCAAGCATGTGCTGTGCGAGAAGCCGCTGGCGGGAACGCTCGAGGATGCCCGCGCGATGGCCGAGTTGGAGCGTGGCGCCGATGTGGTGACCGCCGTCGGGTACACCTTCCGCCGCTCGCCCGCCATCGCCGCGATCCGCGATCATGTCCTGCGCGATGAACTGGGCGATCTGACGCTGTTCGGCGGCCGGTACTGGTGCGACTACGCGACCGATCCGAAGGGGCCGCTGAGCTGGCGGTTCAAGGGCGGGCCCGGCTCCGGTGCGCTCGGGGACGTCGGTGCGCACGTGATCGACACCGCCGAGTACATCGCGGGCCCCATCACCGCGGTCTCCGGTGCCTCGCTGTCGACGCAGGTCCCCAAGCGGCCCCTGCCGCTGGGCGCGGTCGTCGGTCATAACGCCGCGCCCGTCTCGGACGAGCTCGGCGCGGTCGAGAACGAGGACACCGCGTCCTTCACCGTCCGCTTCGAGTCCGGTCTGGTCGGCACCTTCTCGGTCTCGCGCACCGCCTTCGGCCTGCCCAACGGGCTCGCCTTCGACGTCCTGGGCGTGGGCGGCCGGGCCGCGTTCGACCAGCACCGCCCGGCCGAGTACCTCTTCGACGACGCACAGCCCGACGCTCGCCCGAGCGGCGCCCGCCAGATCATCGCCGGCCCGAACCTGCCCTACTTCAAGGGTGGTTACCCGATGGAGGCGCCGGGTGTGGGCGGCGGCAACGCCGAGATGTTCACCTACCAGGCGCGGGCCTTCCTCGACCAGGTCGCGGGCGTCGCCGAACCGCTGCCGCCCTGCGCCACGTTCGCCGACGCCCTGCGGACGATGGAGATCATCCAGGCAGTCGTCGAGTCCTCGCGTCAGGGCGGCACCGCCGTCGTCGTTCCGCCCGCCGTCTGAAACAACCGTAAGGAGTCGCACCCATGGCCCTCAAGCTCGGCGCCTACACCGCCTGCCTGCACGACCGCACCCTCTCCGAGGCCCTGGACATCCTGAAGGAGAACGGTCTGACCTCGGTCGAGGTCAATACCGGCGGTTTCATCCCCGCCCCGCACTGCCCGGTCGACCTGCTGCTGTCCTCGGCCACCGCACGCGAGGAGTACCTGGCGGCCTTCGCCGACCGGGGGATGGAACTGACCGGCCTCAACTGCAACGGCAATCCGCTCAGCCCCCTCCCCGGTGTCGGCCCGAAACACGCCGACGACCTGCGCCGCACCATCCGCCTCGCGGGCCTGCTCGGCGTCAGGCACGTGGTCACCATGTCCGGCACCCCGGGCTCCGACCCCGACGCCAAGTACCCCTCCTGGGTCGTCAACCCCTGGGACGGCGTGTACATGGACGTCCTGGACTACCAGTGGGGCGTGGCCGTCGAATTCTGGAAGGAGATCGACGCGCTCGCCCGGGAGAACGACGTCCGGGTCGCCATCGAGATGCACCCGCACAACGTCGTCTTCTCCCCTGTCACCCTGAAGCGGCTCGTCGACGAGACCGGTGCGAGCAACGTCGGCGCCGAGATGGACCCCTCCCATCTGATGTGGCAGGGCATGGACATCGTCGCCTCCATCAAGTGGCTCGGCCCGCTGGTCTTCCACGCCGCCGCGAAGGACGCCACGCTCTGCCCCGGCGCCGACATCCGCGGCGTCCTGGACACGTCCTTCACCCGTGTCCCCGCCGACGCCCCCGGCAAGGTCCCCACCGGCTACGGCTTCTGGTGCAACGCCTGGCCCGAGAACCCGGCGTGGAAGTTCGTCGCCGTCGGCCTCGGCAACGACGTCCCCTTCTGGACGGAGTTCCTGCGTGCCCTCGCCGAGGTGAACCCCGACATGGCCGTCAACATCGAGCACGAGGACGCCGCCTACTCCCAGACCGAGGGTCTGGCCCTGGCCGCCAAGAACCTCCGCGGCGCCGCGGAAGCCCTCTGATCCACCCGCACCCGTGGGCCCCGCTTCCGCCGGCCGGCGGAAGCGGGCGCCGCTGCTGTACTTCTCGCTGATGATCAAGGAGGGCGAACCGGACGTTCGCGGGCCCGCTATGCGTCGCAGAGCTGAAAGGCGATCTCCTGTGGCTGCGCCCCGAACCCCAGCCGTACCTCGGCTCCGACACACGCCCTGGCCAGCGGCACGGCGCTGACCCTGGCGCGGAGGCGGAACCCTTCGCGCATGTCGATGATGGCCATGGCGCGGGGCTTGCCCACGCTGCGACCGACAAAGGTGACGTGATGGATGACGCCGATACCGTCACTGCGTTCCTCGGCCATGTCGGTGGAGCCGCAGACAGGGCACAGCAGGCGGCGGAAGACCGCGGTATGGCACCAGCGGCAGCGCTGGAAGTACAGCACCCCGTCCCGGATCCCCCCTGCTGGGATGGGGCTCCGATGGTCCGCGTCCATCTGCGGTGCGGCAGTCGGGACGCCGTCCCCCTCGAAGGGGCCGTTGTCTGCGGTTTCGATCACTGTATGGGACATGGCGAATTCTCCTGACCGCTGTCCGGTGCGGCGGAACGGCTCTGTGAAGGGAACGAGGGCGGCCCTGGTCGGCTGATGTGTCGTCAGTCCTTGATCTCGCAGATCGCGGCGCCGGCGGTGAGGGCGGCGCCTGTCTCGGCGGACAGGCCCTTGATGGTGCCGGACTTGTGCGCGTTCAGCGGCTGCTCCATCTTCATCGCCTCCAGGACGACGACCAGGTCTCCCTCCTTGACCTCCTGGCCCTCCTCGACGGCGACCTTGACGATCGTGCCCTGCATCGGGGACGCGAGGGTGTCACCCGAGGCGACCGGGCCCGACTTCTTGGCCGCACGCCGCTTGGGGCGGGCGCCCGCGGCGTGGCCGGTGCGGGACGGCGACATGCCCAGCGAGGACGGCAGGGAGACCTCCAGGCGCTTGCCGCCGACCTCGACGACCACCGTCTCACGGCCCGGCTCCTCGTCCGTCTCCGCGTCCGAGGAGGCGGCGAAGGGCCTGATCTCGTTGCTGAACTCGGTCTCGATCCAGCGGGTGTGGGCCGTGAACGGCTCGGTGGAGCCAGTCAGTTCGGGGGCGAACGCCGGGTCCTTGACCACCGCGCGGTGGAACGGGATGGCGGTCGCCATGCCCTCGACCCGGAACTCGGCCAGGGCGCGAGCCGCCCGCTGAAGGGCCTGCGCACGGGTGGCGCCCGTGACGATCAGCTTGGCCAGCAGCGAGTCCCACGCCGGGCCGATCACGCTGCCCGCCTCCACACCGGCATCCATGCGCACGCCCGGGCCGGACGGCGGATCGAACGTGGTGACCGTGCCCGGGGCGGGCAGGAAGTTCCGGCCCGGGTCCTCGCCGTTGATGCGGAACTCGAAGGAGTGGCCGCGCGGTTCGGGGTCGCCGTAGCCGAGTTCCTCGCCGTCGGCGATACGGAACATCTCGCGCACCAGGTCGATGCCGGCGACCTCCTCGGTGACCGGGTGCTCCACCTGAAGCCGGGTGTTGACCTCCAGGAAGGAGATCGTGCCGTCCATCCCGACCAGGAACTCCACCGTCCCCGCGCCGACGTAACCGGCCTCCTTGAGGATGGCCTTGGAGGCGGAGTACAGCTGCGCGACCTGCTCCTCGGACAGGAACGGCGCCGGGGCCTCCTCGACCAGCTTCTGGTGGCGGCGCTGGAGGGAGCAGTCACGGGTGGAGACCACGACCACATTGCCGTGGGTGTCGGCCAGGCACTGGGTCTCCACGTGCCGGGGCTTGTCCAGGTAGCGCTCGACGAAGCACTCGCCGCGCCCGAACGCGGCCACCGCCTCGCGGACCGCCGACTCGTAGAGCTCGGGGACCTCTTCGAGGGTGCGGGCGACCTTCAGGCCGCGGCCACCGCCGCCGAAGGCGGCCTTGATGGCGATGGGCAGGCCGTGCTCCTCGGCGAAGGCCACGACCTCCTCCGCCCCGGAGACGGGGTCGGGGGTCCCGGCCACCAGCGGGGCACCCGCGCGCTGGGCGATGTGCCGGGCGGCGACCTTGTCACCGAGGTCGCGGATGGCCCGCGGCGGCGGGCCGATCCAGATCAGACCGGCGTCCAGGACCGCCTGGGCGAACTCGGCGTTCTCCGACAGGAAGCCGTATCCGGGATGGATGGCGTCCGCGCCGGACTCGCGTGCCGCGTTCAGGATCTTGTCGATCACCAGGTAGCTGGTCGCCGGGGTGTCACCGCCCAGGGCGAACGCCTCGTCCGCGGCGCGGACGTGCGACGCGTCCCGGTCCGGGTCCGCGTAGACGGCCACGCTCACGATCCCGGCGTCCCGGCAGGCCCGGACCACGCGGACAGCGATCTCGCCACGGTTGGCGATCAGCACCTTCGTCAGCATTCCGACTCCAGCTCGTTCCCAGCCGCGGTCAGCCGGTGCACCACGCGCGCGTGCGGTGCCGCGACGGCGCCGGCCTGCTCCGCTCGTTCCAACAGGTCGTTCATGCTGCTTTCTCCAAGAGTCGGGGTCTGCTCGTTCAACGAGGCCAGTAGGAGCGGTCCGGGCTAGAGGGGGATGTTGCCGTGCTTCCTGGGCGGCAGCGACTCGCGCTTGGTGCTCAGCTGACGCAGGCCGCGCACGATGTGCCGACGGGTCTCGGACGGCATGATCACCGCGTCGACGTAGCCGCGCTCGGCCGCGACATAGGGGTTGAGGAGGGTGTCCTCGTACTCCTGGATGAGCCGCGCCCGGGTCGCCTCCACGTCGCCGCCGGTCTCGGCCTCGGCCTCGGCCTCGGCGAGGGTGCGGCGGTGCAGGATGTTGACCGCGCCCTGGGCGCCCATGACAGCGATCTGGGCGGTCGGCCAGGCCAGGTTGAGGTCGGCGCCCAGGTGCTTGGAGCCCATGACGTCGTAGGCGCCGCCGAAGGCCTTGCGAGTGATCAACGTAATCAGCGGGACCGTCGCCTCCGCGTAGGCGTAGATCAGCTTGGCGCCGCGGCGGATGATGCCGTCGTGCTCCTGGCCCACGCCCGGCAGGAAGCCCGGCACATCGACGAAGGTGATGACCGGGATGTTGAAGGCGTCGCAGGTGCGTACGAAGCGCGCGCCCTTCTCGCTCGCCTTGATGTCCAGACAGCCGGCGGACTGCATCGGCTGGTTGGCGACGATGCCCACCGGGTGGCCCTCGACCCGCCCGAAGCCGGTGACGATGTTCGGCGCGAACAGCGGCTGTGTCTCGAAGAACTCGGTGTCGTCGAGGATGTGCTCGATCACCCTGTGCATGTCGTACGGCTGGTTCGCGCTGTCGGGTACGAGGGTGTCCAGCTCCAGGTCCTCGTCCGTGACGGCGAGGTCCGCCTCCTCGGGGAAGACCGGCGGCTCGGAGAGGTTGTTGGACGGCAGGTACGACAGCAGTTGCTTGACGTACTCGATGGCGTCCTTCTCGTCCCCGGCCATGTGGTGCGCGACACCGGAGGTGGTGTTGTGGGTGCGGGCGCCGCCCAGCTCCTCGAAGCCGACGTCCTCACCGGTGACGGTCTTGATGACGTCCGGGCCGGTGATGAACATGTGCGAGGTCTGGTCGACCATGACCGTGAAGTCGGTGATCGCCGGGGAGTACACGGCTCCCCCCGCGCAGGGGCCCACGACCAGGCTGATCTGCGGGATGACACCACTCGCGTGGGTGTTGCGGCGGAAGATCTCGCCGTAGGCGCCGAGGGAGGCCACGCCCTCCTGGATGCGGGCGCCGCCGGAGTCGTTGATGCCGATGACCGGGCAGCCGGTCTTCAGCGCGAAGTCCATCACCTTGACGATCTTCTGGCCGTAGACCTCGCCCAGCGCGCCGCCGAAGACGGTGAAGTCCTGGGAGAACACGGCCACCGGTCGGCCGTCGACCGTGCCGTACCCGGTGACGACGCCGTCGCCGTAGGGGCGGTTGCCGGCCAGGCCGAAGTTGGTGGAGCGGTGCCGGGCGAACTCGTCGAGCTCCACGAAGGAGCCCTCGTCGAGCAGCAGGTCGATCCGCTCGCGAGCCGTCAGCTTGCCCTTGGCGTGCTGCTTTTCGACGGCGCGCGCGGAGCCGGCGTGCGTCGCTTCCTCGGTACGGCGCTGAAGATCCGCGAGCTTGCCCGCGGTGGTGTGGAACCGCGGGCGGTGCTCACTCTGCGTAACGGAATCCACGCCGGAACCTCCTATGGTACTCAATGTCTTATGAACGGTACTCAGTACCGCCCGGTGGGGCAAGTGGTCTCCGGGCACTGAGACAAGGGAGGATGAGCGGTCATGAGCAAGCCAGCCGCGCGGATCCGGCTCGCGGACGCCGCGTTCGTTCTCTTCGACGAACGCGGATACGAGCGGACCACCGTCGATGACATCGCCGAACGGGCCGGAGTGGGCCGTACGACGTTCTTCCGGCACTACCGGTCGAAGGAAGCGGTCATCTTCCCCGATCATGACCGGCTGCTGGAGCTGATCAGGGACCGCCTGGCCACCTCCAGTGACAGCACCGCCCTGGTCGCCGTATCCGACGCCGTACGCCTGGTGCTGCTGCACTACATCGATGAGGGCGACCTCGCACGCCGCAGGTACGCGCTGACCAGCAAGGTTTCCGCCCTACGGGATCGGGAGATCGCCAGCGTGGCGCGCTACCAGCGACTGTTCCGCGAGTTCATCGCGGACTGGATGGGAGACCCCACCGAGGCGGCCTCGCTTCGGGCCGAGCTCATGGCGGCGGCAGTGGTGGCGGCCCACAACCACGTACTGCGCCGATGGCTCCGCGGCGAGTCCGCCGACCCCGTCGCGGAGGTCGACGAGGCGATGCGCGAAGTCCTCGCTCTCTTCCCGACACCTCAGTCCCCCGGGGGAAGGGACGATGACGGCACCACCCTCGTCGCGTTCCGGACCAGCCAGGATCTCGATGCCTTGCTCCCCTCGCTGCGACGCCTCATCGAGGACGGCCCTTGAGCGCGCCTCGGCATCGCCTTCACACGACGAGCACCGCGCGCCCCGCACGGGGGCGCCCCGCACGGCTGAGCCGCGAGCTGATCGTCTCCACCGCGCTGCGGTGCGACCTCACCACGCTCACCATGCGGGAACTCGCCACCCACCTCGGCGTCTCGCACTCCGCGCTCTACCGCTGGGTCCGCGACCGCGAAGGGCTCTTCGACCTGATCAGCGAGGTCATGGTCGAGCGCATCCTGCCGCCGGACGACCCCACGGAGCACACCTGGCGCTCATGGCTGGCCCGCCTCGCATGGGCCATGCACGACGAGTTCCTGGCCGTCCCCGGATACGCGGCCCGCGTCGCGCATCCGCACCGGCACAACCCGGCCTCGTTCGGGCGGCTGCGCGAGCGGGTGGAGGCCGCGTTCATCGCGGCCGGGGCCGCACCGGAGGCGGCGCGGCAGAGCTGGTACGTCTTCGGCCTGAGCGTCGTCCAGTGGCTCGGCGGGGTCGACCAGGGCGTCTCCATGGAGGGTGCGCCGCCCCGCTTCGACCTCTTCCTCGACACGCTGCTGCGCGGCCTGCCCGCCCGCCTTCCCGTCGAACACCCGCGTCCCGACGTCTGATGCGACGCACCGCGAATCCTCGGCCGTAGGTCACAACGCCGCGGCCTCGAGCACCAGCTTGCCCGTGGTGGTGCCCGATTCGATGCGGCGGTGGGCCTCGGCGGCCTGTTCCAGCGGCAGGGTTTCGACCCGCGTCCGCAGGTCTCCCGTCGCCGCGGCCGCCACCGCGCGGCGCAGCGCCCGGCGTGTCTCCCCGGGGAAGGCGGCGGCGAAGGCGGCCAGGTTGAAGCCGGAGACGGTCCTGTTGGTGAACCACAGTTCGTTGGCCGGGATACCGATGTCCGCGGCGCCGGAGGCGTTGCCCATCACCACCAGGCGTCCCATCGGGGCCAGCCGGTCCAGGCCCGCGCGGCGGGCGGGGCCGCCGACCATGTCGACCACGACGTCGAACTCGCCCGCGTCGGCGATCCGGTCCCGCGTGATCACCTCGTGGTAGCCGAAGCGCCTGGCGGTCTCGATCTTGGCCGCGCTGCCGACGGTGCCGACCACGTGGCCCGCGCCCAGCAGGCGGGCGGCCTGGCCGAGTTGGCTTCCCACGCCGCCGGCCGCGGCATGGATCAGCACGCGTTCTCCGGGCTCGATCCGGGCCACCCGGTCGAGCACGAGGAACGCGGTGGTGCTGTTGGACGGCAGCGCCGCGGCGACGTCCATCCCGATACCGAGGCCGTCCAGCGGCACGGCCAGGGCCGCCGAGGTCACCACCACCTCGGCGTAGCCACCGCTGTCGACGATCGAGAGCGCGGCCACCGGCTGCCCGACGGTCAGATCCTCGACGCCCTCACCGACCGCCCGGATCCGCCCCGACACCTCGATGCCGGGCACAAAGGGAAGCGGCACGTCGACGACGCCGCGCCGGTAGAGGACCTCGGCGAAGTTGGCGCCCGCGTACGCCACGTCGATGGCGACCTGGCCCGGTCCGGGCTCGGGGACGGGGACGGTGGCGACGCGGAGCACCTCGGCGTCGCCGAACTCGGGGATGGTCACTGCCTTCATCTGCCTGCTGCCGTTGTTCATGTCCACGATCCTGCGGGCACGGCGGCAACGCGGGCAGTGCCCACTCATCCTGGGTGTGGCACCACCAGGCTGTGCTGCCGCAGCAGCGTCTCCAGCCGCTGCTGGGTGTCGGTGCCGGGACGCGGGTTGTGCAGGATCAGATGGTGCCCGGGGTGCTCGGGCAGCGGCAGCAAGGTGGCATCGAAGATCATCGTCCCGGCGTCGGGGTGCTCGACGGCCTTCACCGCGCTGGTGTGCTCGGCCACGTCGTGGCGCGCCCACAGCTCGGCGAATTCGGGGCTGACCGCGGCCAGGTCGGCGGCGATGCGGCCGAACTCCGCATCGTCCGGGTAGCGCGCCGCGTCGGCCCGGAAGGCGGCGGCCACCTCGGTCGCGGTCTCGGCCCAATTGCGGTGCCGCACCCGGTAGCGGGCGTTGGTGAAGAAGGAGACCAGGCAGTTGTGGTCGCTCTCGCCGTAGCCGAACACCACGCGTGCCGCGTCGTTGACGGCGGTGAAGTTCCAGTGGCGGTCGCGAACATAGCCGGGCCGCGGTGACCAGGCATCCAGCAACCGCCGCACCTCGGGCGAGGGTGCCACCGAGGGCGCGGAGGAGACCTGCGGCGGATTGAGTCCGGCCAGGCGGTACAGGTGGGCACGCTCGGCGGAGCCCAGCAGCAGCGCCCGGGCGATCGCGTCGAGGACCTGCTCGGACACCTTGATGTCGCGCCCCTGCTCCAGCCACGTGTACCAGGACACTCCGACGCCCGCCAGCACCGCGACCTCCTCGCGCCGCAGCCCCGGTGTGCGCCGCCGGCCACCGTCGGGCATACCGACATCGGCCGGCGAGACCCGGGCTCGGCGGCTGCGCAGAAACTCCCGCAGCTCGGTGCGCCGGTCGTCGCGGGACAGGGGCGAATGAGAGGTGGCCATGACCGCCGATCAGCCGTTGATGGTGCGAAGGAAGTGGTCCGCGTCCTCGGGTTCGCCCAGCCGTCCTACTTCCAGCCAGGAGCCGTCGGTGAAGCGGAGCCGGAACGTGGCGAATCCGCGCGGCTGACCCGCCTCGCCTTCGACGCGGGCCTGATCGAGGGGGAACTCCGTGACGATCCGGAAGTCGTCGGCCTTGGTGGGCGACAGCCGACGGCGCGGGGACGTGGCGATACAGACGCGATCACGGGCCAGCATGACCAGGCGTTTGGGGTTGGGCGAGTGCCCGTACCAGTGCAGCAGCAATTGGCCCGCCGTCAGGTTCCAGTCGCCGTCGAAGACGTGGTTCGCCGGATCCTGTCGGCGATCGCGATCGCGATCGCGGCCGGAGCCGGAGCCGGAGCCGGAGGAGCGGGCGTTCGGCCGGTCACGTCGGCCGGTACCCAGCTTGTCGATCAGCATCACCGGGACGACGACGAAGAAGAACACCACGGCACCGACGTACAGCAGCCAGTGGTGGCCCGCCTTCAGCCGTCCCCTGCCCGCGGCGCGGTGTACCTCTTTGGGCGGCGTGGGAATGGACTTGTGGATCTCGCACCAGACCAGGGCCACGGGCTCCTCGCCCAATATCTTCCGGGCCCGCCGATGGACCACGCGCTTCGCCATGCCGACGATCCTAGAGGAGCCTTCCATGGAGGAGTCTTCCGATTCCTGGCGACGACGCCACTCCCGACGTGCGCACCCGCCCGCGCACCCGCGCGCCCGGATGCCCATCCTGGAACTGGTCGCTCGCCTCGATCTCGCGCCCCGCGCTCCCGCGCGCCTGGATGCCCGCTACGGCACCAGCGCGATGCCCCCGTCGACGCGCAGATTGATTCCGTTGATGTATCCGGCCGACGGGCCGGCGAGAAACGCGACCGCCGCCGAGATATCCGCCGCGGTGCCGAGCCTGCCCGTCGGGTTCGGGGCGTACTCCGCCGCCACCAGCGGTTCGAGCTCTGCCCATTGCCCTGGCCAGCCGCGTGCGGCCGCTCCGTCCTCGAACATCTGCCGCATGCCGTCCGTAACGATCACACCGGGGCTCACGGTGTTCGCGGTGATGCCGGATCCGGCCAGATGCCGGGCCAGGCTGGTGGTCATGTTGACCACCGCCGCCTTCGCCGCCGAATACTCGACCATGTTCGGCAATGGAGTCGTCGCGGCCCGGCTGCCCACGTTGATCACCCTTCCCCATCCGCGCTCGCGCATCCGGGGCACCAGGGCCCGGATCATCCGCACCGCGGACACGACGTTCCCGTTCATCGCGTCCAGCCACAACGCCGGCTCCGCGGTTTCCCAGTCGTGCTCGGCGAATGGGCCGGCGTTGTTGACCAATATCTCCACACCCCACTCCAGGGCCCGCTCGGCCACCGTCTCGGCTCCAGCCTCATCAGCGAGGTCCCCCAGCACGACGTCCACCACCCCGCCGACAGCACCGAGCCGCTCCGCGACCTCGCCGACACGCGCGGGGTCTCGACCGTGCACCAGCACAGCGCACCCTTCGTCGACCAGCCGCCGGGCCACCGCGGCACCGATACCCCCGCTGCTCCCCGTCACCATCGCCCGTCGTCCCGCAAGCTCCAGGTCCATATTTCGCACGCTAGACCACGCCTGTGACAGCGGCGCCGATCTCCGAAGAGGATCGAGCGCATGGGAGCGCTCCCAACCCGTCACTGTAACTGGCGCACGACAAGCCCGGAAGGCCAACCGCCGTCTTGGTGAGGGACATTGACGCGCCTGAAAGCGCTTGCTAATTTTCCGACTCGCATGCCGCACCGTCAGCCATCAATGCCCTTCACCTCTGGGCTTGGACGATGGGAGACGGTCAGCAATCGCTCTCATGTGCTGTCTGTCGTCGCCACGGCAAGCTCCCCCACATCAGGAGGTCTCAGCGCCATGAAGCACTCTCGGACATTCCCTCGCGCCCTCGTCGCCGCGGCCGCGGCCTTGGTCGCGTCGGCGGGTCTGCTCGCCGTCCATCCGCCCGTCTCGCGGGCGCAGTCCGCGTCCTTCGACGCCGATGACTTGTTCGTGTCGCCGAGGGGCAGTGCGGACGCCCCCGGGACGGAGTCCGCTCCGACCACACTCGCCTCGGCGATCACCCGCATCACCGCGGGCGGCACGATCTACGCGCGCGGCGGGGCCTACAACCTCTCGCAGACGGTCACCATCGCACCGGGCAACAACGGCACGTCGAGCGCCCGCAAGGAACTGGTCGCCTACCCCGGCGAGACCCCGGTGCTGAACTTCTCGGCCATGAGCGAGGATTCGGGGAACCGCGGGCTCGCCCTCAACGGATCGTTCTGGCGCGTCTCCGGCATCACCGTCGAACGCGCCGGTGACAACGGAATCTCCGTCGGTGGCAGCAATAACGTCATCGAGCGCACGGTGACCCGCTTCAACCGTGACACCGGGCTCCAGATCTCCCGCATCGCCTCCAGCACCCCCCACGACCAGTGGCCGTCGAACAACCTCGTCGTGAGTTCGGAGTCGCATGACAACGCCGACTCCGACGGCGAGGACGCCGATGGATTCGCCGCGAAGCTCACGGTCGGCTCCGGGAACGTGTTCCGCTACGACGTGTCCCACAACAACATCGACGACGGCTGGGACCTCTACACCAAGAAGGACACCGGCCCCATCGGCCCGGTGACCATCGAGGACTCGCTCGCCTACGGCAACGGCACCCTCTCGGACGGCACCCAGAACTCCAACGGCGACCGCAACGGCTACAAGCTCGGCGGCTCGGACATCGCCGTCGACCACGTCATCCGGCGGAGCGTCGCCTACCACAACGGCAAGCACGGGTTCACCTACAACAGCAACCCCGGCCATATGTCGGTGTCGGGCAACGTCGGCATCGACAACGGGCAGCGCAACTTCTCGTTCGACGGCGGCACTTCGGTGTTCCGGGACAATGTGTCGTGCCGCAGCGGCAGCAGCGGGACGAAGGACCGCACCATCGGTGACGCCGACAGTTCGAACCAGTTCTGGTCCGGGACGAACGGATCCCGGTGCTCGTCCTACACCGGCGCGCTGAAGTGGTCCTTCGCCGCGGACGGCAGCCTCCGCGTGAGCTTCGGCGGCTAGGGCCCTTCTGACGGATCAGTTGTGGGTGGTGGCCGGTGGACCGATGACGGTGCTGAGCCGGAGCTTGGTCTCGTCCTCGCTGCCGGGCACGGCGGTCATGATGACGATCTTGAGCTCGGAGTCGCCGTCGGTCAGGACGTCGCAGTCCACCGTGACCGGGCCCACCGACGGGTGGTCGATCGTCTTGTGGTCCTCGCGGTGCGCGGCCACCTCTCCGGCCGTCCACAGCTCGGCGAACCTCTCGTTGCCCGCGTTCAGTTCACGGATCAGCGTGGCCAAGCGGCTGTCCTGGGGGAAGCGGCCAGTGGCGCGGCGCAGGTCGGAGACGACGGCGGCGTCGGTGGCGGCGCGGTCCGCCTCGGTCACCGGCCACCGTGCGAGGTGGACGGGGCCGGCGTCCACCGGGAACCTGTCGCGGGCGAAGTTGCGCAGCCGCGGCGGCGAGGCGGAGGGGTCGCCCAGCAGGCCGGCCCACCCGTGGTTCCACCACACCAGTTGCCAGTCCGCCGCGAACACGGCGACCGCCACGTCCCCGAGGCGGGCGAGCACCCGCCGGACGCCGGGCGGGAGATGGTCGGAGATGGCGCCGTCCACCGGCGGTGCGAGCCGGGCCAGCCGGTACAGGTGGTCCCGCTCGGCGGTGGACAGCTGGAGGGCGCGCGCGAGGGACGCCACCACCGACGCCGAGGGGGTCGTGGCCCGCCCCTGTTCCAGGCGCACGATGTAGTCGACCGATACCCCGGCCAGGTCGGCCAGCTCTTCGCGCCGCAGCCCGGCCGCCCGGCGCCCGCGGGCCACCGGCAGCCCGGCGGCCGACGGGGGCAGCCGGTCCCGCCAGGTGCGGATCATCGCGCCCAGTCCGGTTCCGGGGGTCGTCGGTATGATCCCCATCCTCCCGCATTCCCGGTCGTGGGTGTGGGCGCGAGGGTGGTACCGGTCTTCCTACCGTCGAAGCGTCCCTGGTCCGCCTCCGTCGTCGTGACCAGTATTGAACGCATGACGATCACCTTCATCACCGGAGCCAACAAGGGGCTCGGCCGCGAGACCGCCCGCCGCCTGATCGAGTACGGCCACACCGTGCTGGTCGGAGCCCGCGACCGTGAGCAGGGCGAGGAGGCCGCCGCCGCGCTCGGCGCACGCTACGTCGCCATCGACGTGACCGACGACGCGTCCGTGGCCGCCGCGGCCGAGAACGTCGCCGGACACGAGGGCAGGATCGACGTCCTGATCAACAACGCCGGTGTGCACGGCCCCGTCGGCGATCCCGGCGACCTCACCGCCGCCGACGCCCTGGCCGTCCTCGACGTCAACGTCATCGGCGTCGTCCGCACCACCACCGCGTTCCTGCCGCTGCTGCGCCGCTCGGACGACCCTGTGATCGTCAACGTCAGCAGCGGTATGGGTTCCCTCGCCCTCACGCACGACCCCGACCGGCCCGAGTCGCACGTCGTCGTGCCGCTGTACACCTCCTCGAAGGCGGCGCTGACGATGTTGACCACGCAGTACGCCAAGGGGCTCGAGGGCATCCGCGTCAATGCCGCCGACCCCGGCTACACCGCGACCGACCTCAACGGTCACAGCGGCCCCCAGACCGTCACCGAGGGCACGGACGCGATCGTCGCCCTCGCCACCGAGGAGCCCGGCGCCGGCACCGGACGCTTCATCGACCGCCATGGCGAGATCGCCTGGTCCTGAACCCGGCCGTGCCCCGGCAAGGGCCATCAAACGCGCCCTAGCCGCCGGGGGCCACTTTCTTCGCGATGGCCCGCAGGAGGTCATGGCGGATCATGCCGCTGCCCGCACGCATGAAGCCCCAGTAGAGGGCGAAGGCGCGGCGGGTGGCGGGGTCGGTGTTCAGGACCCGGGTCTCGGTGGACAGCAGCGTGCCGTCGCCCTCGGGGGTGAGGCGGAAGTTCATCACCACCTTGGACCAGCCCGCCTCGTCGAAGTGTGCGAACGCCTCCGGATCGCCGCGTTCGACGGCCGGGCGCGCGGGGCGCAGCGCGGTGTAGCGGGCGATGTCGCCGAGTACCACCTCATGGGGCGGGTCGGCGGCCATCTCCCGGGGTGCCATCGACTCCAGAACCCGCAGGTCCATGCCCTGGTGGGCGCCGGTGTCGACACCGTTGACCCAGGTCTTGGGGCCGCCGCGCACCCGCATCAGGCCGAGGGTCACGGCGAGTTCGCCGACCCGCAGGTCCATGAGTTCATGCCAGACCCGCTCCGGCGGGGCGTCGATCCGGCGGCTGTGGTGTTCACGCTTGTCGAAGGTCGGCAGCAGTCGTTCCAGCGTCCAGCGCATCGCTTGTCCTCGTGTCCTGGCTCCGCAGGGCCAGTAGATCGTGTGTGCGTTCCACGTACGACAGCGCCGACAGCAACTCCGAGCTGCCGACGTCGTGTTCGCGTGTCCCGCCGGTGATGCCCCGGATGGGCATCGAGCCGACGGATGCCCAGCGCAGCCGCCCCGCCTCGTCGATATAGCCGCGGGAGCGTCCGCGGTTGTCGGCGTGCAGACAGTACGGCACATCGAGATAGCCCTTGGCGAAGGCGCGCACCAGGGCCTGTCCGACGTCCGGATGGAGGTCGAGCACGGCCTCGATGAGCTGCCGGGCCTCGGCGGCGATACCGGTGTCCTGGGGCGGGGCCGGGTCCGGGGGTGTCCGGGTGGCTTCGGTCGCCGCGGCGGCGCCCGCGAACTCCAGCGCCTCGACGTTCTCCTCGATGGTGGGGATGCGGTACGACTCGGCCGGTGTCTTGACGATGAGCCGGGTGGCGCCGGTGCGGACGGCGAGTCCGGCGGCCGCGCGCAGCACGAGAAGGGCACCGCCGTGGGTACGCGGGTACTTGCCCATGTAGGTGTACACCACGATGTGCCAGTCGGTGTCGTCCGGCAGGAACGCGGTGGCCAGCGACCGCAGCGCGGCCACCGCCTCCTCGTCCTGCCGGACGTCGGTCTGCTGGGCGTAGCTGAGCGAGATGCTGCGCAGTCCGTGCCGGTGAAAGAAGAGCCCTTCGAGCACGGTGATGGCGATGAGCAGTCCGGGCGGGCACATCTGGCCCATCATGCACCCGCCGAAGCTCTCCAGATGGGGCTCGACGCCCCGGTCCCGCAGCTCCGCGAACCGCTCGCAGGAGCGTGCCCAGCTCGCGGTGGCCTCCCGCAGCGGGACCCGGCTGTAGGGCAGGCAGTACGAGACGGGCCCGCCCTCGGTGGCGTCCAGACCGGCCGCGACGAGGGCGGCGATGATGTCGTCCGGCAGCGCGGAGCCGTGTCTGACCTGGACCGGGAAGTCGGGGCCCTGGATGCCGTCGAGCACGGCACGGGTGGTGTCCGGGCCGTGGGTGACCAGCGGATAGCCGTTGAGCGGAAAGCCATCGGCCAGGGCGCGCTCGGCCGAGGCGTAGTCCTTCACCCGCGTATAGCTGTCGAGGGTGAGGGTGCCGACGGTGGCCGCCCGCGCCCGCCGGACGGCCTTCAGCCCCGCGCGCATCCGCCGTGGGCCGCTGAAGCCCATCCGGGGCTGGACCAGCGGCCCCGTGGAGCGCCGCCGGGCGGCCAGCCCGGCGAAGGAGCCGGATGTGCTCATGAGGCGGCGACCGGGTGGCGGGGGACGGGGTGGTCCAGGGCGGCCAGGAACCGACCGATCTCGGCCGGTTCGGCGTCGTCCTGGAACACGGCGCTGAAGCCCGCCGAGACGAGCCGCCGCGCCATGTCGTCCGCCTCGGCGCCCCCGGTGATGCCCAGCTTTCCGCCGATCACCACGGGGACGTCCCGAGTCCGCGGATCGGACCGGAGCTTGCCGATCAGCCGCGCTCCGTCCACCTGCCCATGACCGTTGACCGTACTGATCACCACCAGGTCGGGACGGATCGCGGAGCATTCCTGGACCAGCAGTTCGTCCGCCACACACGCACCGAGGTTGATGACACGGTGGCCCATCTCCTCCAGCAGCAGCTGAAGGAAGACGAGGTTCCAGGTGTGGGAATCCGAGGACACGCTGCTGAGCAGTACGGTGCGGCCGCGCGGGGCGACGGCCGCGTTGACGGGGTTCATGAGCATGGGATCTCTCTCCTGGCCTCAGCCGCAGCCGCCGGCGGAGTCGGAGTCGTAGCCACCGACCCGCTCCAGCAGTGCGGCCGGCATCTGGTCGTCCGCGGATTCGGCCACCGGCTCGGCCACGTCCACACCGGCCTTCCGCAGGGCCGGGATCAGCTCGTCGAGGAAGCTGTCGACCCGGTCCAGGCCCCAGAAGCGGTGGCGTCCGACCTTGAAGTACGGGATGCCGAACACATCGTCGTCGTAGGCGGCGGCGAGGGCGGCCACGCCTTCGGCGCGCAGTGCGGGGTCGTGGACGGCGGCCACCATCTCGTCGCCGTCGAACCCGGCCGCCTCGGCCACCCGGTGCAGCACCTCGGTGTCGCAGATGTTCTCGCCGCGCTCCCAGCGGGCCGCGGTCACCGCCGCGTAGAACTCGCGCTCACGGCCGAGGTGGCGCGCCTTCAACCAGGCCAGGTGCGGCACCTCCCACCACGGGTCGATGTCCACCGGCCAGGACATGGTGTATCCGAAGCGGGTGGAGAGCCGCTTGGTGTCCTGGAGGATGTAGAGGTGCTTGGCCTTGCTCATCTGGGTGTAGTGGAAGCCGGAGTCGCGCTCCTCCAGCGCGGCCCGGGTCTTCTCGTCCGGGTCCCAGTACGGGTAGTACTCGATGACCTCGGGGGCCTGCGGGAAGCGCTCCTCGAGCCGCTTGAGCCCCATCCAGCTGAACGGGGAGCGCAGGTTGAAGTACAGGCGGGGCCGTCGCTTCATCGGGCGTCCCCCAGCAGCGCGGCGCGGGTGGTGTCGTCGAACTCGGCGAGGGTGCCGGCCAGTTCGCCGCGGCTGACGGCGTAGCCGTGCATGATGGTCCCGGTGGCGGTGTGCACCAGCCGTCCGTCGCGGTGGACATAGGTGTCGAAGGTGGCGGTGTACATCACGTCCTTGATGATCTCCTGGACGGTGAACACGGTGTGCAGGGTCTCTTCCATGAGGGCGTCGGCGAGCATGTGCACCCGGGCCCGGGACACCACGGGGATCCAGCCGCGCTCCACGAGCATGGTGCGGATGGAGATGCCGCGGTCCTCCAGGAAGCGGTCCACGACCTCCTCCATGGCCCGGACGTAGCCGGAGTGCTGGAGCCGGTCGGAGAAGTGGCAGTAGAAGTACGGGATGCGCCAGGACCACAGGAAGGCGTTGGAGCCGGCCGGGGTCAGGACGGCGGCCAGCTCGCTGTCGGCGACGGTCCGGGGCTCGTGGTCCGCGGCGTCGGCGAGCGCGGCCACCTCGGGGACGGTGTAGGGCTCGAGGTGGGCGGGGACCGGCTGGATGTCCGCCGGGGCGTCCTTCAGGGTGACCAGCGCGACCCGGATCTTGCCGGTGAGGACGGTGACGGTCGCGCCGTCCCGCTCGACGGTCAGCCGGACCTTGAACGGGGCGCCGTGGCCGGGCTTGGGCTTGCCCGGCTCCACGACGGCGGTCACCGCGTCGTCGATGCCGAGCGTGGCGGGCAGGCTGACCGAGTGGTCGACGATCTCCAGGCCGAGGCCGTAGGTGTGGTAGAGCGTCTCCGCGCCCACCCCGCGCTCGCGGAAGTACTGGAGGATCGCCTCCTCCGTCAGATACATGAAGTGCTTGAAGCCGATCCAGGTGCGGATGTTGGCGCCCTCGTAGCGGGGCCTGCCCACGGGGGTGGTGAGGGTGCCGTCCAGCAGCTCCGTCATGGTCATTCCTTTGTGGTGAGAAGGGTCGTGGCGAAGGGGGTGGTCGCCGGGAGAGCGGTGAGGTCGTCAAGGAAGCCGGCGATGTCCGCGCCGACGTCCCCGGGCTGCTCCGCGTGGCAGAAGTGGGTGTAGCCGGGGCGTCTGCGGACGGTCGCCGCGGGCATGGCGGCGGCCAGGGCTGCCGCGCGGTCCTCGGAAAGCGAGGCGTCGCCGTGCCCGGCCAGGACGAGGGTGGGCACCGTGACGGCGCCCAGGTCGAGTTCGGTGGTGCCGGTGAACTGCAGGAACAGGCTGAGGAATCCGACCGGGCCGATCCGCTCGACCGTGGTGTCGGCCATGGCGGCGAGCACCTCGGGGTCCAGGTCCGCGGCCCGCCGCCCCAGTCCGACGCGTACGCCGTCGGTGATGATCTGCCGGAAGCCCGCCAGCGCCGCGTCGTGCAGGGGCCAGTCCACCCGGAGGGAGTCGGGGCGGAAGAACGGGGCGAGGAGCACCGCGGCGCGCGGCTGGGGCGCGCCGTCCCGGTCGGCCAGGTGTTCCAGGACGGCGTTGGCGCCGAAGGAGTGGCCGATCAGGATGTCGACGGGCTCGGGCACCAGGGCGAGCGCCTCGCGCAGCCAGTGCGCGGGGGTGCCGTGGTGCCGCCAGCGGTAGCGGTTGCCCGCGCGCCACGGCAGGTCGAGCGCGTAGGTCCGGCAGTGGCCCGCCAGCTCTCCGGCCAGCGGCTGCCATCCGGCCCACCCGCCTTCGAGGCCGTGCACCAGGGCCGCCACGGGAGGGCCGGGGCGCGGTGCCGGGGACTGCGTCCCCAGCACGGCGAGCCGCTCCCGCGCCCCGCGGACCTCGGCGACCGTGGTCCACCAGTCCGGCGGGGGTCCCGGGCGCGCCCCGTTCGGCTCGGCCATGTCAGCCTCCTCCCGCGAGGGCGGGGACGTCCGCCGGGTCGAGCCGCACCGAGGCGTAGCCGTCCTCACCGTCGCCGCAGGTGATCAGCGCCCCGCCCGGCCCGGACGCCTGTCCGGAGTCCAACCAGGCTGCGGCCACGGCCAGTTGGACCACGCCGAGCGCTCCGTAGACCTCCCCCAGATGCGGGGTGAGGTCGATGCCACCGCCGGCCCCCGGAGCCCCGGGGGCGGTGAGCCGGAGCGCGGCGGGCGGCGCGAGGTCGCCGGCGATGTCGTCCGGCCGGGTGTGGCGGCGTACGGTCCCCAGGCGCGGTCCGGCCCCGCCGGGCTCCAGTACGACGCAGGCGGCGGCCGCCCGGAGCGGGACCGGCACCGTGGTGCCGGGCACGGCCGGGCGGAGGGCGGCCAGTCCGCGGGCCACCTCGTCATCGGGTTCCACCCCGACCACCACGACCCGGCGGGCGCGCTCGCCGCGCAGCAGCAGGGCGCCCAGCCGGACGGCGTCCAGGCCGGAGGTGGCGCCGGAGCACACCATCAGATTGGGCCCGGTGAAGCCGTAGCGGATGGCGAGGGTACTGGCGATCACGTTGCTGGAGGCGTTGGGGCCGTTCAGCGGGGAGACGTCGTGGGCGGAGCCGGCCCGCATCCCGGCCACGATGTCGCGGACGGTCCGGGCGTTGCCGACGTTGGAGCTGACGACGACGGCGGTGTGCTCCGCTCCGGGGAGCGGTTCGGTGAGCTTGCCCGGGGGCAGTCCGAAGGCGCGGTGGACCGCGCACAGCGCCAGCCGGGTCGCGTCCTCCTTGAACAGCAGCCCCTTGCGGCCCAGTACGGTGTGCGCCTGGTCCGGGCCGCAGGCCGGTTCCGGGGCCACGGAGGAGAAGAGGTCCCTCGCCGCGGTCGCCACGGAGCCACCGATCGGGTCGGGCACATGGAGGGTGTGCGCGGTGACGGTCACCTCGCCGGGGTTCATGGTCATCGGTCCACCCCGATCACGCTGACGGCGTTGACTCCGCCGAATCCGAAGGCGTTGACCTGGGCCACCCGGGCGTCGCAGGGCGCGGGTTCGCCGATGACCAGCCGGAGTCCGGCGGCCGCCTCGATGGGCTCGGCGAGCCCCGCCGTGGCGGGCACCGAGCCCGAGCGCATCGCCCAGGCGGCGACGAGCAGGCTCATCAGCGCCGCGCTGCCGGAGGTGTGGCCGATGGCGCCCTTGATGCCGGTCACCAGCGGGCCCGGCGCGGCACCGGCGAAGACCGTGTCCAGGGCGGCGGCCTCGGTCGGGTCGTTGAGCGCGGTGCCGGTGCCATGGGCGAGGACCAGGCCGATGTCGTGCGGGGTGACCTCGGCGCGGCGGTGGGCGTCCCGCATGGCCTCGACGATCCCGCCCACGTCCGGGGCGGTCTCGTGGTGGGCGTCGCAGGAGAGCCCGGTGGCGAGGACGGTGGCGAGCGCGCCGGGCCCGGCGTCGGCGGCCCGCCGCAGGACCACCGCGACCGCGCCCTCGCCCAGCAGGACTCCGGCGCGTCCCTCCTGGAAGGGCCGGAGCGCGGGGGTGGGGGCGTCGGCGACCCGCCCGATCATGGTGAGCATGGATTCGCTCATCGCGTCGCAGCCCGCCGCCACGACCGCGTCGGCCTCGCCCGCCGCGAGCAGGTCCTGGGCGAGCGCGAGGGCGTGGCCGGACGCGGAGCAGGCGTTGGACACCGTGATCACCTCGGTGACCTCGGGCAGCACCTCCCGCACCGCGGTGGTGAAGTGCAGATCCCGGCGGCGCACCGGGACCCCGTCCACGGCCCAGCGCTCCATGGCCCGCAGCTCGCGCAGTCCGGTGCCGACGATGACGGACACCCGCTCGGCGGCCGGGTCCACTCCGGCCTGGCGGACCGCGCCGAGGACGCAGCGGGCGAGCCAGCGCCCGGCCCGCAGCGGGAGTTCTTCCTCGTCGTCGGCGGTGTCGTCGACGTGGTATCCACGAGTGACGTTGATGCGGTCGGTGTCGTAGAACCGCAGGTCCTGGCTGCCGTCGACGCCCTTCGCCAGGGCGGCGAAGGTGGCGTCGGTGCCGCCGTGGCAGGTGAGCAGATCAGCTCCGGTGATCGCCACGTGCACGGTGCCACCCCCTCAGTACGGCCGCGCCGACACCGCCGTCGGGAGAGACCGAGGTGACCACGGACACCGCGCCGTCCAGCTCCGGGTGGCCGCGGTGGCCGGCCAGCAGGGCGGCGATCTGCAGCGAGCCGGAGGCGCTCTGGCACTCGCCGACCCACTCCGTGGCCCGCACCCGCCACACCCCGGCGCCGAGCGCGGCCTCGATGCCACGGCGCTCGATGTCGTCCAGGCGGGCGATTCCGCTCTCGCCGGTGGCGACCGCCCGCACCTGGGCCGGTTCCACCCCGGCGCGGCTCAGGGCGCGGCCGATGCAGTCGGCGAGCCCGGCTCCCGCGTCGGGCTCCCGGCCCGGGGCGCCGTAGGTGCCGACCTCGACGGCCAGGACCTCGGCGTCGGGGGTGCGTCCCTGGGCGCGTACCGCCTCCGCGTTCTCGACGACGAAGACGGCGGAGCCCTCGCCGACCTTGGCCCGGCCCTCCTCGGCGGAGTGCTGGCGGTGGCTGAACCAGGCGGTGTGCGGGCTGAACTCCTCGACGGAGCCGACGAGCAGGGCGTCCGCGTAGCCGCGCCGGATCTGGTTGCGGGCGTAGCGCAGGGCGCTCAGCCCGGCGAGCCGGCCGCCGGCGACGGTGGCGTTGACGCCCTTGAGCCCCAGCCAGATCGCGGACTGGCCGGCGGCGCAGTTCATCACGGTGTTGGGGAACAGCACCGGGTTGACCAGGAACGGCCGGTCGCCCTCCAGGGTTTCCCGGCTGTAGTCGCTGGTGGCCTTGACGCTGCCGGCGGTGGTGCCCAGGACGATGCCGAACCGGTCGCGGTTGTCGTCGGTGACGGTCAGGTCGGTGTCGTCGAGGGCGAGCGTGCAGCCCAGCAGACCGAGGGAGGTGCTGCGGTCGAAGAAGCTGGTGCCCTTGCGGCCGAGGTGGTCGCGCACCCTGAAGTCGGGCATGGCGAACGCCTGGTCCTCGGGCAGGTCCTCGTCGAACATGCCGGTGACGTCGCGCAGCCCGCTGCGGCCCTCGCCGATGGCGGTGGTGAACTCGGCCGCGCCGATGGCCAGGGAGGTGACGACGCCCCAGCCGGTGATGGCCAGGGTGTTCTCGCGGACGGCGCTGTGGCCGGTGGTGTCCGGGGTGGTGGCGGTGGCGTTCATGCGACCCGTCCGAGGATGGTGATGGCGTTGTTGCCGCCGAAGGCGAAGCCGTTGTTCTGCACGACCTTGGGCTGTGCCGGGCGGCTCTCGTTCGGCACGGGGTCGATGGCGGGCAGTTCGGGGTCGGGGGTGCGGTAGTTGGTGGTCGGGGGCAGGAAGCCCGCGTCGAGGGCGAGTGCGGAGGCGATGGCGCCGAATCCGCTGGCCGCGCCCATGGTGTGGCCGAGCATGGACTTGATGGAGCTGATCGGCGGGGGCCGGGTGCCGAAGACCTCGACGACGGCCTGGGCCTCCATGGCGTCGTTGGCCGGGGTGCCGGTGCCGTGGGCGCAGATGTAGTCGACGTCGGCGGGGGTGATACCGGCGTTGTGGTGGGCCCGGCGCATGCACGCGGCGATGCTCACCGGGTCGGGGGCGACCATGTGGTTGGCGTCGCAGTTGAGGCCGTAGCCGAGCACCTCGGCGTAGATGTGGGCGCCGCGTTCGGTGGCGGACTCCAGGGTCTCCAGGAAGAGGGCGGCCCCGCCCTCGCCGGTGAGGATGCCGGAGCGGTCCTTGTCGAACGGTGAGCAGACCTTCTCGGTGAGCGCGCCGAGCCGGTAGAAGCCGGCGTGCGCCCAGCGGCACACCGAGTCCGCGCCACCGGCGATCATGTAGTCGGCGTCGCCGGTGACGATCTGGTCGTAGGCGTAGCCGAGTGCGTAGTTGCTGGCCGAGCAGGCGGTGGACAGGGTCACGGCCTCGCCGGTGAGACCGAGTTCCTGGTTGACGGCGGCGGCCAGCCGGGAGGCCGGGACCTGGGCCGCGTACGCCGGGGTGACCTCGGCCAGTCCGCTGTGCACCCACTCGGCGGTGAGCGCCTCGATGACCTGGGACTCACCGCTGGTGGTACCGATGCTGGAGCCGGCGGCGGCGCCCGCGAGCACCTTCTCGTCGATTCCGGCGTCCTCGACGGCCAGCCGCGCCGCCGCGGCCGCGAACAGGCTGGTGCGGCCCCACTCGGCGGTGGAGAGGGTGCGCAGCAGCGCCTTGGGGTCGAAGTCGGGAACCTCACCGGCCATGTAGTGCGGGAAGCCGGAGGAGTCGAAGCTGGAGATGGCGGAGATGCCGCTGGTGCCGGCGCGCAGGGCCTGGCCGAACGCCGTGACACCGGTGCCGATGCTGGAGACCGGGCCGAGCCCGGTGATGACGACCCGTCGGTTCATGCTGATCAGTCCTGCCAGCCGGCCTGCGTGGCCACGACGTCGTAGATGGCCTTGAGGTTCTCCATCCGGGGCAGCTCGGACTGCGGGATGTCGATCTTGTACTTCTTCTCGATCCGGGCCAGGATCTCGATCGCCCGCAGCGAGTCCGCCTCGTGCTCCTCCGCGAACGAACCGGTCTCGGTGATCTCCTCCGGCTCGACCTCGAGCACCTCGGCGACGATCTCGCGCAGCTCGTCCAGATGCTTCTCACGCGCTTCGGACATGGGTTTTCTCCTGAATCTGGCGGGGACGGGGGGTGGCAGGCACAAATCTGGGACTTTGGAGCGTGCGGAGGGTCATGAGCCGGTGCCGGCGGCGAGCCCTTCGCGTACGACGGCGAGGACCGAGCCGAGGGTGGCGATGCGGCGGTCGCCCACCCAGGTCTCGCCGCGCATGAACGCGTTGTCGCCGATGAGCTGGTCGATCTCCACGGTGTGACGCAGCACATCGCCGGGGTAGGCGCTGCCGGTGATCGTCACATCGCGGGCCGAGCCGAAGATGAGGGTGCCCTCGCGCCGCTCCCCGGACGTGGTGGCCGAGTACAGCCACAGCACGGCGCCGGTCTGGCCGAACGACTCGACGAGCAGGGAGGCCGGATAGGCGTAGGCGGAAGCGGGGAGGTCCTCCTCCAGCCCGGCGTAGCAGGGCTCGCTGCCGGTCACGGTCTTGGTGGCGACGATGCGTACCCCGGGTTCGAGGTCCAGGACGCGGTCCACGAGCAGAACGGGGTGGCGGTGCGGCAGGATGCGCCGGATGTCGGCGTGTTCAAGCGTGGTCATCGCCGTCCCTCCGGTCGATGCGCAGTTCGAGGGTCATCCGGGCGGACAGGGCGCCGTCGCCGCGGTGGCAGCGCACCTTGGCCCGCACCGCCGTGGGTGTGTCGTCGCGTGTCGTCAGATCGCAGCCGATGCGCAGGGTGTCCCCGGGCAGGAGCGGGGCCGCGAAGCTGATCGAGGTGATGGCGGCCAGTTCGGCGACCGCACCGGGGCCGTGCCGTTCGGTGGCCCAGTGGCGGATGGCCTGGTGGACGGATTCGAGGGTGAACACACCCGGGTAGATGGTGAAGTCCGGGTAGTGGCCGCCGAGATACGGGTCGTCGCCGGCGATCCGCTTGACCGCCTCCACCCGCGCGCCGGCCGGGGCGTCCACGATGTCCACCGTGTCGACCGCGGTGAGCGGGGCGGCGAACCGGCGGCTCACAGGACGATGCCCCCGTCGACCTGGAGGATCTGCCCGGTGATGTAGCCCGCCCGGTCGGACACCAGGAACGACACCAGTTCGGCCACGTCCTCGGGGGTGCCGAAGCGGCGCATGGGGACCAGTTCCATCGCCTGGGCGCGCACCTTGTCGGTGAGGCCCGCGGTCATGTCGGTCTCGATGAACCCGGGGGCGACGACATTGACCCGCAGGCCGTAGGGGGCGAGCTCCTTGGCCAGCGCCTTGCTCATGCCGTTGATACCGGCCTTGGCGGCGGAGTAGTTCGTCTGTGCCTTGTTGCCGTAGACGCCGGCCACCGAGGAGACGTTGACGATGACGCCCCGCTTGCGCTTCATGAAGCCGAACGCCAGCGACCGGCAGAAGTTGAAGACACCGGTCAGGCTGGCGTCGATGACGGCGTCCCAGTCCTCCACCGGCATCAGCACCAGCGGGTTGTCGCGGACGATGCCGGCCGAGTTGACGAGGGTGTCGATGGGGCCGAGGTCGGCCTCGGCCTCCTTGATGAAGGACTGCACGGCCTCGAAGTCCGCGACGTCACAGGGCGCGTGGAAGCAGCGCACGCCCAGCTCGCGGATCCGCTCGGCGGTCTCCTCGGCGCGCTCCTTCTCGCTGCGGTAGCAGAACGCGACGTCCATTCCGTCCTGGGCGAGACGGAGGGCGACACTCGCGCCGATACCGCGCGATCCCCCGGTGACAAGGGCACGGCGTTGTGTGGACATGGGAATTACCTCGTGGGTCGGGTCCGGAGACGGGTCAGTGGGTGGTACGGGACGGCGGGTCACGAGCGGGGGGCGCTCACCAGCGGGTGGTCTCGCCGAAGAACCCCTTGATGGCGGTGGCCTCGTTCTCCTCCAGGGCGGCCCGGTGCACGAACGCGCCGACGGCGAGGTCGAGCACGCCGAGGCCGAAGGGCGAGAAGATGACGGGCCGGTCAGGGGCCACCTTCCGGCGGGCGCGGATCACATCCGCGAGGGTGCCGTTGATGAACTCCCGGTGGCCGAACTTCTGCTCGGCCAGATGCGGCGAGGTGTTGGCGGTGAGGCAGTGGTCGATGTCGTCCAGGATGTTGTAGGCGCCTGCGATGATCTCCGGGTCGATGTCCCGCAGGGAGATGTTGAGGACGATCTGACCGGGGGCGAAGGTGCCCGGCCTGGTGATGTAGGGCTCTCCTGCCGTGGTGGCGAGCACCACCACATCGGCCTCCGCGATCGCCTTGTCCCGCTCGGCGGCGACGCTCGCACGGTGGCCGAGGGTGCCGGACGCATACGCGGTGAGCGATTCGGCGTAGCGCGGGTCCCGGTCGTGCACCAGCACCTCGTCGAGCTGCCAGTCGCGGTCGGTGAAGAACTCCAGGATGTTGCGGGCGATGATGCCGGCGCCGATCACCAGGAGCCGCCGGACGGTCCGCGATCCGTGCAGCGTCTCGGCGGCGAGCACGGCGGAGGCCGCAGTGCGGGCGGCGCTGATCTGGGCGGCTTCGAGACAGGCGAACGGATACCCGGTCTCGTAGTCGTTGAGCAGCAGGACCGCCGAGGCGCGCGGCACCGAACGCTCGATATTGCCGGGGAAGCTGGCGATCCACTTGATGCCGGCGACCGAGTGCGCACCGCCCAGATAGGCGGGCAGGGCGATGATGCGGCTGTCCGGCTTGTCGGGGAAGCGCAGGAAGTAGCTGTTGGGATTGACCGAGTCACCCAGGTCATGGGTGAGGTAGGTGTCCCGTACCTGGTCGACGATTTGCGACCGGGAGCGGCCGATCACACGGCGGGCGGTTTCGCCGCTGACGACATGGAAGTCGAACATGTCAGCCTTTCAGAAGCAGTGAGCCGTCGGCGTCCGGATGGTCGTCCGCGCCCGCCGGGATCAGGGCCTGGTGTCCGAAGCGTTCCTCGACCCAGGCGTCGTTGTAGATGGTGTTGAGGTAGCGGTCCCCGGTGTCGGGGGCGATGGCCACCACGGTGGATCCGGGCGGCAGCGCCGGGCCCCTGCGCACCACGGCCGCCAGGACCGAGCCGGTGGAGGCGCCGGTGGCGATGCCCCGGCTTCTGGCGATGGTGCGGCACATGCGGACCGCCTCGGCCTCGGGGACGATGACGATGTCGTCGACGAGCCGGGGGTCGCACAATTCGGGCTTGCGGCTGGTGCCGAGCCCCGGGAGATGCCGCTTGCCGGGCGGGAAGCCGAAGGTGACGGATCCGGCGGTGTCCACCGCGACGATCCGGGTGTGCGGGGAGCGTTCGCGGAAGTGGGCCGCGCAGCCCATCAGGGTGCCGGTGGTGCCGGCGCCGATGAACAGGTGGTCGACCTCGGGAACCTCGTCGAGGATGGCGGCGGCGGTGCGGTCCCGGTGGATCCGGGGGTTGGCCTCATTGGCGTACTGGTTCGGCCAGAACAGGGCGGGGTCCTGCTGCAGCCGGTCGTGGATGTAGTCGATCCTCGACTGCAGATATCCGCCGTTGGCGTCCTTCTTGTCGACGACCACCACCGTCGCCCCGAAGGTCCGGATCAGGGCCGCGTTCTGGGGCGAGGTGTTCGGGTCGGTGACACAGGTGAAGCGGTATCCCCTGGCGGCGCACACGGAGGCGAGCGCCACTCCCAGGTTGCCCGAGGACGATTCGATGATGTGGCCGCCGGGTCTGAGCAGATTCCACCGCTCGGCGTCCTCGACGAGTCCGATGGCGGTCTTGAGTTTGATCGAACCGGCCGGATTGAAACCCTCGATCTTGAGCAGGAGCCGGATATCGGGGACGAGTCCATCGATCCGCAGGAAGACACGGTCGAAGACCAGGTCCTGCGCGCTGTCGTACATCAATTTCCTCCGCGCCTTTCCGGGCGCCGCGGATGGTTCATGACATAGGTCCGGGTGGCGAGGAAGAGCAGGACTCCCCACACCAGGAACGACATGTCCCAGACGAACAGGCGCCACAGCAGCGGCTTCCACTCGACGGGGTCGGACGGAGTGAGCACACCGGTCGCCACCAGCAGCAGGCTGCCGACCTGCAAGGCGCCGTAGACGGTCAGCAGCACCGCGCCGCCCCAGCCCGCGAGAAGCATCAGCGGGCGGGGGACGACGCGGCCCCACGGCCGGACGAGCGACAACGAGAACAGACCGCCCGCCACCTTGAGCGCGCCGGTGATCCAGACGACCGCGATAAAGCCGGAGTTCCGGCGTTCCGCCATCCGCTGGATCGCGCCGCCCAGGGTGTCGAGGCCGAAGGTGCCCCCGGCCGCCCAGTAGAAGCTGAACAGGCCGAAGCCGACGGCCAGTACCGCGGCCGTGTATCCGGCCCAGGCCATCTGCCGGCCCCCGGTGTCCGGGGCTGTTGGAGCATTCATGTCGGTGGTCCGCTTTCTTCCCTCGTGACGTCGTCGTCGCCGTGGTGTGCGAAGGGTTCAGTCCTGCCAGCCGGCCTGCGTGGCCACGACGTCGTAGACGGCCTTGAGGTTCTCCATCTGGGGCAGCTCGGACTGCGGGATGTCGATCTTGTACTTCTTCTCGATCCGGGCGAGGATCTCGATCGCCCGCAGCGAGTCCGCCTCGTGCTCCTCCGCGAACGAACCGGTCTCGGTGATCTCCTCCGGCTCGACCTCGAGCACCTCGGCGACGATCTCGCGCAGCTCGTCCAGGTGCTGCTCACGCGCTTCGGACATGGTGTGCTCCTCAGGGTGTGTTTCTCGGGTGGGTGTTCTTGTGGGGCGAGGGGGGTGGTTCGCGGGCCGTCAGGAGGTGGCCGAGTCCATGGCCTCGACCAGGCTCTTGGGGCGCATGTCGGTCCAGTTCTCGTTGATGTGGTCCAGGCAGGCCTGGCGCCCGTCGGGGCCGTGGACGCCTGTCCAGCCGGCCGGGACCTCGGCGAAGACCGGCCACAGGGAGTGCTGGCCCTCGTCGTTGACCAGCACCAGATACATGGCGTCCGCGTCGTCGAAGGGGTTGCTCATCTCTCGTCTCGTCTCTCTTCCGTGGAGGGGTCTCAGGTGAGGTCGCGGAGCCGGGCGGCGAGGATCCGGCCGATCCCGGCGAGCGGTTCCGGCTGGGTCATGTCGTCGTGGGCGGACTCGACGGGGTGGGCTTCGATGGAGCCCTCCAGGAAGGGCGCCCACACCTCGGGCCCGGGGGCGTTCTCCGGCTTGCCGAGCGTCGCCTCGAAGAACAGCACGTCACCCACGTAGGTCCCGGGAACATGGCCCCGCGCGAGCCGTGAATTGTTCTCGAACACCTCGTACAGCGCCGCGACGTGCCGCTCCTCGAGGCTGCCGAGGATGCCGCCCTGGCCGCGGAGGATCTCCGCGACCCGGCCGTACTCCAGCGGCTGCCCGTCCCACTCGGCCCGCTCGTAGCCGGCCAGGTCGAGCATTCCGGCGAGGAACTCCCGCTGGGACAGGACCGCGTCTTCCGCCGGGCGCCCCGCGCCGCCGCCGTGGCTCTCGGGGAGCCGGGGGAAGGAGTCGAGCATGGCCAGCAGGGCGACCCGCTCACCGGCGCGCTGGAGCTGTTCGGCCATGGCGTGCGCCACGAGTCCGCCGAAGGACCAGCCGAGCAGCAGATAGGGGCCGGTGGGCTGGACGGTGCGCACCTGCTTGAGGTAGTCGGCGGCGATCTCCTGGACACCGGTGGGCAGGTCACCGGGTTCGGCGATGCCCCGCGACTGCAGGCCGTAGATCGGGTGGTCGGGGCCGAGGTGGCGCATCAGCCCGGCGTAGGACCAGCTGAAACCGCTGGCCGGGTGGACGCAGAACAGCGGCGGGCGGCCGCCCTTGCGGCGCAGCGGCAGCAGGACGTCAAAGGCGCCCTGGCCGTCGTCCTCCCCGGTGCCGAGCCGCTCGGTCAGCTCCGCCACCGTGGGCGCCTCGAAGAGGGTGCGGATGGCGATGTCCGCCCCGAAGGTGGCGCGCACCCGGCCGATGAGCCGGGTGGCCAGCAGGGAGTGGCCGCCGAGGTCGAAGAAGCCGTCGTCGATCGACACCCGCTCCGTGCCGAGGACCTCGGCGAACAGCTCGCACAGCAGCCGCTCCTGGCGGGTGCGGGGGGCCCGGCCGCCGGACACCGCGGAGGACTCGGGTGCGGGCAGGGCCCGGCGGTCCAGTTTGCGGTTGGGGGTCAGCGGCAGCGTGTCCAGCGGGACGAAGGCGTTCGGGACCATGTACTCGGGAAGGCCCGCGGCGGCGTGGCGGCGCAGTTCGGCCGGGGCCGGGAGCTCGGCGCCGGGCGCGGGCACCACATAGGCGATCAGGCGCTGGTCGCCGGGGCGGTCCTCGCGCACGATCACCGCGGACCCGGCGACGGCGGGGTGGCGGTCGACCACGGCCTCGACCTCGCCGAGCTCGATCCGGAAGCCGCGCAGCTTGACCTGGTCGTCCACCCGCCGCAGGAAGGACAGTGTGCCGTCCGGGTTCCAGCGCACCACGTCCCCGGTGCGGTACATGCGGGTGCCGGGGGCGCCGAACGGGTCGGGGACGAACCGGGCGGCCGTCATATCGGGGCGGCCCAGATAGCCGCGGGCCAGGCAGTCGCCCGCCACGTACAGCTCTCCGGCCGCGCCCGGCGGCACCAGTTCGAGGCGGTCGTCGAGCACATGGAACCGGGTGTTGGGCATCGGGCCGCCGATGGGCAGCGGGCCCGGCGGGATCGGGGTGTCCGGCGCGATGCGGAACTGGCTGCAGTTGACCGTGGTCTCGGTGGGCCCGTACATGTTGAGGACGGTGGTGCCGGGGTGGTCCGCGCGCCAGGCGTCGACCCGCTCGCCCAGCAGCAGCTCGCCGCCGAGGAGCAGTTCGGCAGTGGGCGCGAACTCCTCCGGGAGCGTGGTGAGGACCGGCAGATGGCTCGGCGTGGCCTTGAGGAAGGTGCACGGGCGGGTGCGCAGCGCCTCGGCGGTCCCCGGGTCCGGGTCCTGGAGGTCGCTGACGACCTGGACGGTGCCGCCCACGGTGAGCGGCACATGGGTGGCGGTGACCGACAGGTCGAAGGAGATCGAGGAGTGCAGCAGCGCGGTGCCGCGCACCCCGTCGTAGTCGCCCCCGGCGAAGACCAGGTAGTCGGTGAGCGAGGTGTGCTGGATGACGACGCCCTTGGGCCGTCCGGTCGAACCCGAGGTGTAGATGACATAGGCCGGGTTGGCCAGGCGCAGTGGCGCGAGCCGGTCTCCGTCGTCGGGGTCGGTGGCCGCGAAGCGGGCGAGGTGGGTGTCGGTGGCGGGGTCGTCGAGGAGGAGGCGCGGGATGTCCCCGGTGCCCTCCGGCAGCGCGGCGGCGGTGTCGGCGTCGGTGAGCAGCAGCGCCGGGCCGGTGTCGGAGAGCATGAACCCGATCCGCTCGGCCGGGTACGCCGGGTCCACCGGTACGTAGGCGCCGCCGGCCTTGAGCACCGCGAGCAGGGCCACCACCAGCCGTGCCGACCGGGGCAGGGCCACGGCGACGAACCGCTCCGGGCCCACGCCGCGGTCGATGAGCAGGCGGGCCAGCCGGTTGGCGCGGGCGTTGAGCTCGGCGTACGACAGCTCCTGGGCGCCGAAGACCAGCGCGGGGGCGTCGGGGGTGCGGGCCACCTGGGCCTGGAACAGCTCGGGCTGGGTCACCTCGGGGACGTCGGTGGCGGTGTCGTTCCAGGTGACCACCATGCGGTTCCGCTCGGCGGGGTCGAGCAGCCCGATCCGGCCGATCGGCTGGTCCGGGTCGGCGACGGCCGCCTCCAGCAGCCGGATCAGCCGGGCGACCAGGTCGGTGACGGTGTCCGCGTCGAACAGGTCGGCGCTGTGGACGACATGGCCCTCGATGCCCTGGCAGCCACCGCTCTCGTCGCGCCGGTCGGCGAGGCTGATCGACAGGTCGAACTTGGCGCCCGCGCTGCCGAGCGGTTCCCCGGCCACGGTGAGGCCGGTGACGTCCTGGCCGACCTCGGTGGGGTTCTGGAAGGCCAGGGCGATCTGGAACAGCGGGTGGCGGGAGAGCGAGCGGGGCGGGTTGAGGACCTCCACCAGCCGCTCGAACGGCATGTCCTGGTGGGCGTAGGCGGCGAGGTCGGTGTCCCGGACCCGGGCCAGCAGCTCCCGGAAGGTGGGGTTGCCCGAGGTGTCCGTGCGCAGTACCAGGGTGTTGACGAAGAACCCGACCAGGTCGTCCAGTGCCTCGTCGGTGCGGCCCGCGATCGGGCTGCCCAGCGGGATGTCGGTGCCCGCCCCCAGCCGGGTCAGCAGCGCCGCGAGCCCGGCCTGGACCACCATGAAGGCGCTCGCCCGGTTCTCGCGGGCGAGTCCGGCCAGCCGCTGGTGCAGCTCGGGGTCGATCGTCACGGGGACGATGCCGCCCGCCCCGGTGGCCACCGCGGGGCGGGGGCGGTCGGTGGGCAGCTCCAGCTGGTCGGGGAGACCGGCCAGGGTGCCGGTCCAGAAGGCGAGCTGCCGGGAGATCGGGCTCTCGGGGTCGCTCTCGTCGCCGAGCACCTCGCGCTGCCAGACGCTGTAGTCGGCATAGTTCACCCGCAGCGGTGTCCACCGCGGCGCCTCGCCGACCCGCCGGGCCTCGTAGGCGGAGGCCAGATCGCGGGCGAGCGGTGCCGCGGAGGCCCCGTCGCTGGCGATGTGGTGCATCACCAGCAGCAGTACGTGGCTGTCCGGCGCGATCGCGAACAACCTTGTGCGCAGCGGGAGTTCGCGGGTGAGGTCGAATCCGGTGGCGGCCTCGGCGGCCAGCTGTCCGGGCAGGGACGCCTCATCGGTGTCGGTGACCGGCAGCGCGGGCCGGGCCGTCTCGGCGTCCACGATCCGCTGGTGCGCGCCGCCGTCCGCGTCCGGTCCCGTGGTCTCGGGGAAGACGGTGCGCAGGCTCTCGTGCCGGGCCACCACATCGCCGAGGGCCGCGCGCAGCGCCGCGCGGTCGAGGTCACCGGTCAGGCGCAGCGCCAGCGGCACGTTGTAGGCGCCGCTGTCGCCGTCGAAGCGGTTGAGGAACCACAGCCGGCGCTGGGCGTACGACAGCGGGATCCGCCCGGTCCGCCCGGCCGGGACCAGCGGTGCCCTGCCTCCCGTGCCCAGGGCGAGGGAGGTGGCGAGCCCGGCCACGGTGGGCGTTTCGAACAGCGCCCTGACCTGGAGGTCCACCCCGAAGGCGGACCGGATCCGGTTCACCAGGCGGGTGGCGAGCAGCGAGTGGCCGCCCAGGTCGAAGAAGTCGTCGTCGGGGCCGACCCGGGGCAGTGCGAGCACCTCGGCGAACACATCGCACAGCAGCTCTTCCTGCGGGGTGCGCGGGGCCCGTCCGGAGCCGGTGGCCGCCGACCCGAAGTCGGGGGCGGGCAGGGCCTTGCGGTCCACCTTGCCGTTGGGGGTGAGCGGCAGGGCGTCCATGGCCATCAGCACCGCGGGCACCATCGCCTCCGGCAGCGCCGCGGCCAGTTCGGAGCGCACCCGCCGGGGGTCGGCCGCGCCGACGAGATGGCCGACGAGGCGGCTCTGCCCGGCGGGGTCGGTGCCGACGGTGACCACCGCGTCGGTCACCGCGGGGATCGCGCGCAGCGCGGCCTCCACCTCGCCCAGTTCGATGCGCTGGCCGCGGATCTTGACCTGGTGGTCGAGCCGGCCGAGGAACTCCAGCTGTCCGTCGGGCAGCCGTCGCACCCGGTCGCCGGTGCGGTACAGCCGGCTGCCGGGCTCGTCCGCATACGGATCGGCCACGAAGGTGGTCGCCGTGCGCCGGGGGTCGCCGACATAGCCGTATCCGACGCCGGTGCCGCCCACGTACAGCTCGCCGGGGACGCCGACCGGGACCGGCTGGAGCCGGGTGTCCAGGACGTAGAGCCGGGTGTTGCGGATGGTGGCGCCGATCGGCACCCGGACGCCGCCGAGCGGGGTGGTGGCCTCGATGACGGCGTGGGTGACATCGTCCGAGCACTCGGTCGGGCCATACGCGTTGACCAGCGGGATGTGCGGATAGCGGGCGAACCAGCGGGCGCACAGGTCCGGCGGAAGGGCCTCACCGGTCACCATCAGCCAGCGCAGCTCGGGCAGTTCGACGGTGTCCGCCCCGGACTCCCAGGCGTCCAGCGCGGTGCGCAGCAGGGAGGGGACGACCTCGAGGACGGTGATCCGCTCCTCGGCGACGCGGGTGAACAGCGCCTGCGGGTCCAGTGCGGTGTCCTCGCCGACCAGCCGTACCCGGCCGCCGGTGACGAGGCCGGACAGCATCTGCCACACCGAGATGTCGAACGTCAGCGGGGCGTTGGCCACCACGCTGTCGGTGTCCGTCATCCCCAGGTCCTCGATCTTGGCGAGGAGGTGGTTGACCATGCCGCGCCGGTGCACCATCGCGCCCTTGGGGCGGCCGGTGGAGCCGGAGGTGAAGATCACGTAGGCGAGATGGCCGGGGCCTCCGGCGACGGGCAGCAGTCCGTCGGCGTCGTCGGCCGCGTCGTCCAGCGCCAGCACCTCGACCGGGATCTCGGCCGCCTCGGCCAGCTCCCGGGCCCGCTCCAGGTGTTCCGGCGCGGCCAGCAGCCGGCGGGCGCCGCTGTCGGCGAGCATTCCGGCGCTGCGCCGGAGCGGGGCGCGCGGGTCGAGCGGCACATAGGCGGCGCCGATGCCGAGGACGGCGAGGACGGCCGTGGGCACCCGGACAGTGCGGTCGGAGAGGATCGCGACGACCGCACCGGCGTCCGCGCCGCTCGCCAGCAGCCTGCGGGAGAGGGCACTCGCGCGGGCCACCAGGGTGGCGTAGTCGACGGTGTGCCGGTCGTCGGTGAGGGCGGTGGCCTCCGGGCGGCGGGCGGCGATCTCCCGGACCCGCTCCACGACTCCGGTGATACCGGTGTCGCGCTCGGTGCGGTTCCAGTCGAGCAGCAGCTGCCGCCGCTCCCCCGGTTCGATGAAGTCCAGGTCCCCCACCGGGCGGTCCGGCTCGGCGACAGCGGCCTGGAGGAACCGCACGAAGCAGCCGAGCAGCCGCTGTGCGGTGGGGTGGTCGAACAGGTCGGTGCTGTAGTCGAACCGGCCGTCCAGGCCCAGTGGCGCGCCGTCCTCGGCGTAGCGCTCGGTGAGGTCGAAGGACAGGTCGAACTGGGCGGCGTGGGCTCCGGCGGTCTCCACGGTGACGTCCAGTCCGGGCAGCCGCAGATCGGCCTGGACGTTGTTCTGGAGCACCAGCATGACCTGGAACAGCGGGTTGCGCGCCATCGAGCGGGCCGGGTTGAGCACCTCGACCAGCCGCTCGAAGGGGGTGTCCTGGTGGGCGTAGGCGGCGAGGTCGGTGTCCCGGACCCGGGCCAGCAGCTCCCGGAAGGCGGGGTTGCCCGAGGTGTCGGTGCGCAGCACCAGGGTGTTGACGAAGAAGCCCACGAGTTCGTCGAGCGCCTCGTCGGTGCGGCCCGCGATCGGGCTGCCCAGCGGGATGTCGGTGCCCGCCCCCAGCCGGGTCAGCAGCGCCGCGAGCCCGGCCTGGACCACCATGAACAGGCTCGCCTCGTTGTCGCGTACGAGGCCCAGCAGCCCGTGGTGGAGCTCCGGTTCGAGCCGGAACATCAGGGTGCCGCCCTGATAGGTGGCGACGGCGGGCCGGGAGCGGTCGGCCGGCAGCTCCAGTTCGTCGGGGAGCCCGGCGAGGGTGCGGGTCCAGAAGGCGAGCTGCCGGGAGATCGGGCTGTCCGGGTCGTCCTCGCCGCCCATGACCTCCCGCTGCCAGAGGCTGTAGTCGGCGTAACCCACGGGCAGCGGGTCCTGCTCGGGCGCCTCGCCCTTCAGCCGGGCGGTGTAGGCCAGGGAGAAGTCGCGGGCGAGCGGGCCCATCGACCAGCCGTCACCGGCGATGTGGTGCAGGACCAGCAGCAGGACGTGGCTGTCGGGGCCGAGTGCGTACAGGGTGGCCCGCAGGGGCGGGTCGACGGCGAGGTCGAAGCCGGGCGCGACCGCCCGGAGCAGCGCCTCGGGCAGCTCCTCCTCGGTGACCGGCTCCGTGGTGAGGACCGGGGTGGCGGCGTCCGCGCCGAGCACCACCTGGTGCGGGGTGCCGCCGGTTTCGCGGAAGACGGTGCGCAGCGCCTCGTGCCGGGCCACCACATCGCCCAGCGCCGCCCGCAGGGCCTCGCGGTCCAGCTGTCCGCTCAGCCGCAGCGCGATCGGGATCTTGTACGGGGAGGCGGCGCCTTCCAGCCGGTTGAGGAACCACAGCCGGTGCTGGCCGTACGACATGGGGATCAGCTCGGGCCGCGCCACGGGCCGCAGCGCGGCGCGGGCGCGGGCGGCTCCGGCGATGGCCGCCATGAGCCGGGCCGGGGTGGGGGCCTCGAACAGACTGCGCACCGCCAGTTCCACACCGAACCCGGAGCGCACCCGGCTGACCAGTCGGGTGGCCAGCAGGGAGTGGCCGCCGAGGTCGAAGAAGCTGTCGTCGATGCCGACTTCGGCCAGGCCCAGCACCTCGGCGAAGATCTCGCAGAGGGTGCGCTCCTCGGGGGTGCGCGGGGCCCGGTGGGTGGCGGCGGCGCCGTAGTCCGGCGCGGGCAGGGCCCGGCGGTCGACCTTGCCGTTGGTGGTGACGGGCAGGGTCTCCAGGGCGACGAAGGCGGCGGGGACCATATAGGCGGGCAGGGCGGCCGCGGTGTGGTCGCGCAGCGCGGACAGGTCCGGTGCGGGCTGTCCGCCGGCCGGGACGGCGTAGGCGACCAGGCGCTTGTCCCCGGGCTGGTCCTCGCGGACGATCACGGCGACCTGGGCGAGGCCGGGGAAGCGGGACACGACGGCCTCGATCTCGCCGAGTTCGATGCGGAAGCCGCGCACCTTGACCTGTTCGTCGGCGCGGCCCACGAATTCCAGCAGGCCGCCGTCGGTCCAGCGGACCAGGTCACCGCTGCGGTACATCCGCGCCCCGGCGGGGCCGAAGGGGTCGGCGACGAAGCGCTCCGCGGTGAGCCCGGGGCGGTCCAGATAGCCGCGGGCGAGTCCGGCCCCGGCGATGTACAGCTCGCCGGCGACTCCGTGCGGGGTGAGGGCGAGGTTGTCGTCCAGGACGTAGAGCCGCATCCGGTCCAGCGGTCCGCCGATGGGCACGGTGTCGGGGACGGTGTCCTCCGCCCGCATCCGGTGGTAGGCGGCGAACGTGGTGGTCTCGGTCGGGCCGTAGCCGTCGCCGATCACCAGCCCGGGGCAGGTGGCCAGCACTCTGCGCACCATGGGCGCGGGGACGACGTCGCCGCCGGACCACACCTCGGATACGTCCGCGAAGCATTCGGGCCGCTCCTCGGCGAGGATCCGGAAGAGACCGGCGGTCAGCCACAGTCCGGTGACCTTCCGCTCCACGATGACCCGGGCCAGGTCCTGGACGTCGAGTTCCCCGGGGGGTGCCACCACGATGTGGCCGCCGCGCAGCAGCGGCACCCACAGCTCGTAGGTGGAGGCGTCGAACGCCTGGGGCGAGTGCAGCAGCACCCGGGTGTGGTGGCCGCTGTCCCAGGCGCCGTCGAAGGCGAGGGCGAGCACATCGTGGTGGGTGACGGCGACGCCCTTGGGGGTGCCGGTCGAGCCCGAGGTGTACATCACATAGGCGAGCTGCTCATGGTGTCCGTCGATGCCGGGGTCGGTGTCCGGCTCGCCGTCGAGGGGTGCGTCACCGTCGAGGGCGGGGTCGTCGACGACCAGCGGCCGGGCCCGGTGCGGGAAGGCGCGGGCGGCCTCGTTCAGTTCGCGGTCGGTGAGCAGCACACCGGCGGCGGTCTGTTCGACGATCAGGCTCAGCCGGGCCTGCGGATAGCGAGAGTCCAGGGGCACATACGCGCCGCCCGCCTTCAGCACCGCGAGGATCGAGACCACCAGTTCGACAGAACGTTTCTGCATCACGGCGACCGGGCTCTCCGGGCGCACCCCCATGGCGATCAGCCGATGCGCCAACCGGTTGGCACGGGCGTCGAGTTCCCGGTAGGTGACCTCCTGCCCGTCGGCGTCGCTGAGCGCGACGGCGTCCGGGGTACGGGCCAGCTGGTCGGCGAACCGCCGCTGGATCGATCCGTACACTGCGGGCCGGGGGCCGGTGTCCCCGGTCCCCAGCGCCAGCAGCCGGGCGCGCTCGTCGGGGCCGAGCACATCGATCCGACCGACCGGGCGCTCCGGGTCCTCGGCGGTGACCTCCAGCAGCCGCAGCAGCCCGTCCGCCATCGCCTCCACGGCCGCCGGGTCCAGCGCGTCCGGCCGGTGGTTGAGCCGCAGCTGCAGCCCCTGGCCGGGCAGTCCGGGGATGGCGACGAGGGTCAGCGGGTAGTGGGTGGCGTCCCGGCCGTCGATGCCCAGGACGCCGAGCCCGGTGCCGGGCAGCTCCAGCGCCGCCGGATCGAGCGGGTAGTTCTCGAACACGGTGAGGGTGTCGAAGAGTTCGCCGGTGCCGGCGATGTTCTGGATGTCGGTGAGGCCGAGGTACTGGTGGTCGATCAAGAGCGACTGCTGCTCCTGCACCCGGGAAAGCAGCCCGGACAGCGGCTCCTCGGACCGCAGGGCCACCCGCACCGGCAGGGTGTTGATGAACAGGCCCACCATCGTCTCGATACCGGCGATCTCCGGCGGGCGGCCGGAGACGGTGGCGCCGAAGACCACGTCCTGACGCCCGGTGAGCCGGCCGAGCAGCACCGCCCAGGCGCCCTGCACCAGCGTGTTCATCGTGAGCCCGAGACCCCGCGCCCGCTCGGTGAGGGCGGCGGTGAGCTCCGCGGACAGCTCGACGGTGACCTTCCGCGGTATCGCCGCCTCACGGCCGGGGTCCACGGGGGCGAGCAGGGTCGGCTCGGCGCCCTCCAGGGCCTGCTTCCACGCCTTCTCGGCGGCGCCGCCGTCCTGGCCGGCGAGCCAGGCCAGATAGTCGCGGTAGGGGGTGACCCGGGGCAGTGTGGCATCGCTTCCCCCGGAGGCGTAGAGCGTGAACAGCTCCTGGGCGAGCAGCGGGGTGGACCAGCCGTCCAGCAGGATGTGGTGGTTGGTCAGCACCAGCCGGTGGCGGTCGCCGTCGAGCCGGATCACGGTGATGCGCAGCAGCGGCGGCGCGGTCAGTTCGAACCGGCGGGCACGGTCCTCGGCGAGCAGCCGTTCCAGCTCGGCGTCCCGCCGGCCGGCCGGGACGGCGGACAGGTCGAACTCGTACCAGGGCAGCTCGGTCCCGTCCGCCCGGGGCACGAACTGCACGGGGGTGCGCAGCCCCTCGTGCCAGAAACCGGCGCGCAGATTGGCGTGGCGCTCCAGCAGCGCGTGGGCCGCGCGGCGCAGCGCACGGGCGTCCAGCGGCCCGGTCACGTCCAGCAGCAGCTGCACGGTGTAGACGTCCCGCGCCCCCTCGTCGTAGACGGCGTGGAAGTGCAGCCCCTTCTGCAGGGACGACAGCGGCAGCAGATCGGCCACGCCGGGGCGGGCCCGCTCCACGCTGTCGATCTCGTCCTGGCTGAGGGAGACCAGGGGCAGATCGGACGGGGTGTGCCCGCCGGCTCCCGCCGTCTCGGTGTGGGCCGCGAGGACGTCCAGGGCGCGGAACCAGGTCTCGGCCAGATCGCGGGCGTCCTCCTCGGTCAGCAGATCGCCGGGCCAGGACAGGGTCGCGGTCAGCCGCGGCCCGTCGGCGTGGTCCCGGGTGAGGGCGCCCACCTCCAGGACGTGCGGGACGGGCATGGCCGGGTCGACGCCACCGCCGAGGCCGTCGGCCTCCGGGGCCACGGACCAGTCGGCGCCCTCGTCCCCGGCGGAGGCGGCGGGGAAGCGGCCCAGATAGTTGAAGCCGATCTGCGGGGTGCGCAGCCGGGCCAGGGCCGGGCCGGTCTGCGGGTTGAGGTGGCGCAGCAGACCGTAGCCCATGCCGTTGTCGGGCAGGGCGCGCAGCTGCTCCTTGACGCTCTTCAGCGCCCGTCCGGTCTGCGGGCCGCCGGCCCACAGCTCGGCCCAGTCCGCCACCGCCGGGTCCAGCCGCACCGGGTGCAGATCGGTGAACCAGCCGACGGTACGGGAGAGATCGGCACCCTCGACGACACCCTCGCGGCCATGGCCTTCGAGGTCGACCAGGAGCGGGGCCGCCGCGTCGCCGTCCCGGCGGCGGCGCCAGTCGGCGACCGCCAGGGCGAGGCCCGTCAGCAGGACGTCGTTGACTCCGCCGTGGAAGGCGGCGGGCACCCGGGTGAGCAGGGGCTCGGTGCGCTCGGGCGGCAGGGTGAGGCTGATGTGCCGGACGGTGGCCACGGTGTCCCGCGCGGCGTCCAGGGCGCGGCTGCCCAGCAGCGGGTCCGGGGCCTCCAGCATGGCGGTCCACAGCGGCAGTTCGTCCAGCCGGGCCGGGTGCTGGGCGAGCGCGGTGAGCTGCTCGGCCCAGCGCCGCAGCGAGGTGCCCACCGGCTCCAGCCCCGGGATGTCGCCCGCCGTGACGGCTTCGCAGGCGGCGGCGAGGTCGGGCAGCAGGATCCGCCACGAGACGCCGTCCACGACCAGATGGTGCAGGACGAGCAGCAGTCTGCCGCTCTCGTGCGGTCCGCCGTCGAACCACACCGCCCGCACCATGGCCCCCTGTTCGGGCTCGAGCCGCGCCTGCGCGGTGCCCTGGTGTCCGGCCACCACACAGCTCAGCGCCTCGCCGCGCAGCCCGGCCGCGTCGACACGGGTCAGACAGCCGGCGGCGTCGACCGCCCCGCGCGGCGCCACCTCCAGGCTCCAGATGATGCCGCCGGCCCGGGTCAGCCGCAGCCGCAGGGCGTCGTGGTGGTCGAGGACGGCCTGCAGCGCCGCGGTCAGATTCGACTGGTCAAGACCGGCGGGGGTGCGGATCAGCATCGACTGGTGGAAGCCGTCGACGGGCCCGCCGCGCTCCCGCAGCCAGTGCGCGATCGGGGTGAGCGGCACCACCCCGATACCGGAGTCGTCCGGTTCGGCGGTGGCCACGGCCTCCTCCCGCGACGTGGCCATGGCGGCGAGCGCGGCCACGGTCCGCAGCCGGAACACATCGCGCGGGGTGAACGTCAGCCCCGCCTTACGGGCCCGGCTGACCAGTTGGATGGAGACGATGCTGTCGCCGCCGAGGTCGAAGAAGCTGTCGTCGACGCCGACCCGCTCCACCCCGAGCACATCGGCGAACACCGCGCACAGCGCCTCTTCCTCCGGGGTGGCGGGGGCCCGCCCGGTGGACACGGAGCCGTAGTCGGGGGCGGGCAGCGCCCTGCGGTCCAGCTTGCCGTGGGGCGTCAGCGGCAGCGCGTCGAGCGTGACGAACGCCGCCGGGACCATATGGGCGGGCAGCACCTCGGCCACGTGGTCACGCAGTTCGGCCGTCTCGGCCGCGCCGACCGCATAGGCCACCAGCTGCCGGACGCCGGGCCGCTCCTCACGGGCGACCACCGCCACCTGGGCGACCTTCGGATGGCGGGCGATGACGGTCTCGATCTCGCCCAGCTCGACCCGGAAGCCCCGGATCTTCACCTGCTCGTCGGCGCGCCCGAGGTAGTCCAGGGTGCCGTCGGCCCGCCACCGCACCACATCGCCGGTGCGGTACATCCGGGTGCCCGGGGTGTCGAAGGGGTTGGCGACAAACCGCTCCGCCGTCAGCCCGGGGCGGCGCAGATAGCCGCGGGCCAGCCCGTCGCCCGCGAGATAGAGCTCTCCCGGGGCGCCGACGGGCACCGGCCGCAGCCCCGTGTCCAGCACATACACGCGGGTGTTGACGACGGGGCCGCCGATCGGGGGCGTCCGCTCGCCGCTCAGCGGCCCGCTCATGGTGGCGGCGACGGTGGACTCGGTCGGGCCGTAGGCGTTGACCATCCGGCGGCCGGACGACCAGCGCGCCACCAGCTCGGCGGAGCACGCGTCACCGCCGACGACCAGGGAGCGGAAGCCGGGCAGCGGTGTGGTCGCCGGCACCGACGCCAGCGCGGCCGGCGGGATCAGGGCGTGGCTGACCCGCCGGCCGGCCAGCACCTCGGCGAGGGCCTCCCCCGCCAGCGGTCCGGGCGGCGGTACGACGAGCGCGGCGCCGGAGGTCAGCGCCATGCACAGCTCCAGGACGGCCGCGTCGAAGCTGGGCGAGGCGAACTGCAGGACCCGCGCCCCGGCGTCGACGGCGAAGTTCTCGACGGCGGCCGTGGCGAAGGAGGCCAGACCGGTGTGGGAGACCACGACGCCCTTGGGGGTGCCGGTGGAACCGGAGGTGTAGATGACATACGCCGGATGGGCCGCGCTCAGCGGGACCGTACGGTCCGCGTCCACGATGGCGGTGGCCGGGAGCGCGGCGAGCCGGGAGGGCAGAGCGGGGTCGTCGAGGTCCAGCCGCGCCCCCTCGTGGTCGAGGGCGGCGCCGGTAGTGGTGATGACGAGTTCGGGCCGGGCGTCCTCCAGCATGAAACGGATGCGCTCGGCCGGGTAGTCGGGGTCGACCGGAAGGTAGGCGGCCCCCGCCTTCACCACGGCCAGCTGCGCCACCACCATGTCCACGGACCGGGGCAGGGCGAGGGCGACGATGCGCTCCGGGCCGATACCGCGCCGGATCAGCAGCCGGGCGAGCCGGTTGGCGCGGGCGTCCAGTTCGGCGTAGGTCAGCGCGCCGCCGTCGAAGACCACCGCGTCGTTCCCGGGCGTCGTCGCGGCCTGGGCCTCGAACAGCTCGCCGAGCCCGGCCCGCGGCAGGTCGCGGGTGGTGGCGTTCCACTCGACGAGGATCCGTGTCCGCTCGGCGGCGTCCAGGATGTCCACCGCCGCCACCGGCCGGTCGGGGTCGGCGATGACCGTCTCCAGCAGCCGCACCAGACGGGCGGCCAGCGACTGGGCGGCGTCGTGGTCGAGCAGGTCGGAGCGGTGGTCCAGGCGCAGGGTGAGCCGGTCGCCGGGGATCACGGCGAGGGTGAGGGGGTAGTGCGTGGCGTCGTTGACGTCGACGCCCGCGATGCGCACCCCGGTGCCGGGCAGCTCCAGGCCACCGGGGTCCAGGGGGTAGTTCTCGAAGACGGTCAGGGTGTCGAACAGCTCACCGGTCCCGGCCAGCCGCTGCACCTCGTGCAGCCCCAGGTGCTGGTGCTCCATCAGCGCCGACTGCTGCTCCTGTACCCGGGCGAGCAGGCCGGACAGCGGCTCTTCGGGCCGCAGCACGACACGCACCGGCAGGGTGTTGATGAACAGCCCCACCATGGATTCCACGCCGGGGATCTCCGGCGGGCGGCCGGAGACCGTGCCGCCGAAGACCACGTCCCGGCGCCCGGTGAGCCGTCCCAGCAGAACCGCCCAGGCGCTCTGCACCAGGGTGTTCAGCGTGAGCCCGCGGGAGCGGGCGAACTGTCCCAGGGAGGCGGTCAGTTCGGCGGACAGCTCCAGCATCACCCGCTCCGGCTGGGCCGCGTCGCGCCGCTCGCCCTCGGTGGGGGCGAGCAGTGTGGGCCCCTCCACCCCGTCCAGCGCCCGCCGCCACGCCTCCTCGGCGGCGCCCCGCTCCCGCCCGGCCAGCCAGGCCAGATAGTCGCGGTAGGGGGTGACCCGGGGCAGCGTGGCATCGCTTCCCCCGGAGGCGTAGAGCGTGAACAGCTCCCGGGCGAGCAGCGGCATCGACCAGCCGTCGAGCAGGATGTGATGGTTGGTCAGGATGAGCCGGAATCGCTCGGCGCTCTGCCGCACGACGACGAAGCGCACCAGCGGCGGGTTCGCGAGGTCGAATCTGCGGCCCTTCTCCTCCGCCAGGATCCGGGCGATCTCGGCGCTCTGCGCCGCCTCGTCCAGATCGCTCACGTCCCGCTCGTCCCAGGGCAGTTCCACCTCGCGGTGGACGATCTGGACGGCCTCGCCGGTCTTGCGTCTGCGGAACCCGGCGCGCAGGTTGGCGTGGCGGCGCAGCAGCGTGGCCGCGGCGGCGCGCAGAGCGGCCACGTCCACCCGGCCGGCCAGGTCGAACGCGAACTGCATGGTGTACACGTCGGGAGCCTCGGTGTCGTACACCGCGTGGAAGAGAAGCCCTTCCTGCAGGGGCGACAGAGGCAGGATGTCCTCGACCCTCGACTGGCTGCTCACTTCGGCATCTCCCACTCGGTTCCAGGTTCCGGTTCGTCTTCGAATGCGTCGATCTCGTCCTGGGTGAGGGAGACCAGCGTGAGGTCGGAGGGGGTGTGTCCGCCTGCGCCCGGCCCTTCGGCGTGGGCGGCGAGGGCGTCCAGGGCGCGGAACCAGGTCTCGGCCAGGTCCCGTACGTCGTCCTCGGAGAGCAGCCCGTCCGGCCAGCTCCATACGGCGCCGAGGCGGGCGCCCCCCGGACCGTCCTCGGTCAGTGCGTTGATCTCCAGTGCGTGCGGAAGCGGCATCGCGTCGTCGGCCCCGCCGCCGAGCCCCTCGGCCTCCGGCGCCACCGCCCAGTCGGTGTCGGTGCCGGACGCGAGGCGGCCGAGGTAGTTGAAGCCGATCTGCGGGGTCGGCAGAGTGGCCAGCTCGCGTGCGGTGTCGGGGTTGAGGTGGCGCAGCAGACCGTAGCCGATGCCATGGTCGGGCAGGGCACGCAACTGCTCCTTGACCCGCTTCAGGGCCTGCCCGGCCTCGCGGCCACCGCCCCAGAGGTCGGCCCAGTCCTCGACCCCGGGCTCCAGGCGCACCGGGTAGAGGCTGGTGAACCAGCCGACGGTACGGGACAGATCCGCGCCCTCGACGATGTCCTCCCGGCCATGGCCCTCCAGGTCCACCAGCAGTTCGGTGGCGTCGGCGTGGCCCCTGCGGCGGCGCCAGTCGGCCACCGCCAGGCCCAGGGCCGTCAGCAGTACGTCGTTCACACCGCCGTGGAACGCGGCGGGCACCCGCGTCAGCAGGGGCTCCGTCCGCTCCGGCGAGAGGGTCAGCCGGAGGTGGCGGACGGTGGCGGCGGTGTCCCGGGCCGGATCCAGCGCCCGCGCGCCCACCAGAGGGTCGCGGCCGTCGAACTGCCGCTTCCACAGCGGGAGTTCATCGATTCGGGAGGGGTGCCCCGCGAGTGCGGTGAGGTGTTCGGCCCAGCCCCGCAGCGAGGTGCCGACCGGCTCCAGCTCCCGGCCCTCCACCGCCACCGCCAGGTCCGGCAACAGGATCCGCCACGAGACTCCGTCGACCACCAGATGGTGCAGCATCAGCAGCAGCCGACCGGGGGCATGCGCACCGTTGTCCAGCCATACGGCCCGGACCATCGCACCGGCCTCGGGCTTCAGCGGTCTGTCCCGCAGCGGCTGACCGCGCAGCTCCTCCGGATCGGTCACCCGCCTGATCACATCGGCCGCGTCGACCGTGCCCCGCGGCCCGGTCTCCAGCTCCCAGCCGCCATCGCCGTCGCGTCTCAGCCGCATCCGCAGCGCGTCATGGTGATCGAGCACCGTCTGCAACCCGGCCGTGAGGGCCTCCAGGGTCAGCCCGGCGGGCGTCCGCACCAGCATCGACTGATGGAAACCCTCCACCGGCCCGCCACGCTCCCGCAGCCAGTGCACGATCGGGGTCAGCGGCACCACACCGATGCCATGGTCCGGTGGCTCCACCACCGTCGCCCGGACCTCACCGGCCATCGCGGCGAGCGCGGCCACCGTGCGGTGCTGGAAGACATCGCGCGGGGTGAAGACCAGCCCGGCGGCGCGGGCGCGGCTGACGAGCTGGATGGAGACGATGCTGTCCCCGCCCAGATCGAAGAAGTTGTCATCCGCCCCGATACGCGGCAGCCCCAGCACATCGGCGAACACCGCGCACAGCGCCTCCTCGCGCGCGGTGGCGGGCGCCCGGCCGGTGACGGTCGCCCCGAAGTCGGGTGCCGGAAGGGCCCGGCGGTCCAACTTGCCATTGGGCGTCAGCGGCAGCCGCTCCAGCGTGACGAAGGCGGCCGGAACCATGTACTCGGGCAGCTCGGCGCCGAGGTATTTCCTCAACTCCCCGGCGTCGGGGTCGCCATCGGCGACGACGTACGCCACCAGTTGCTTCGCACCCGCGCGGTCCTCGCGAGCGATGACCGCCGTCTGCCGGACCTGCGGATGCCGGGCGAGAACCGCCTCGATCTCCCCCAGCTCGATCCGGAAACCACGCACCTTCACCTGCTCATCGGCACGCCCGACATACTCCACATTCCCATCCGCCCGCCACCGCACCACATCACCCGTGCGATACATCCGCGCACCCGCCCCGCCATACGGATCCGCCACAAACCGCTCCGCCGTCAACCCCGGACGACGCAGATACCCACGGGCGAGCTGCACACCGGCGAGATACAGCTCACCGGCGACCCCGGCGGGCACCGGCCGCAGCCGTGAATCCAGCACATACAGCCGGGTGTTCCACACGGGGGCGCCGATCGGCACCGGCCCGGCCGGGTCCTGGGCCGCACACTCCCACGAGGTGACGTCCACGGATGCCTCGGTGGGCCCGTACAGGTTGTGCAGCGGCACGTCCAGCGTCTCGTAGAACCGTGCGCGCAGCTCACCGGGCAGCGCCTCGCCGCTGCACAGCACGCGGCGCAGACCGGTGCAGTGGGCGGCGGTGGGCTCGGTGAGGAAGACCTGGAGCATGGACGGGACGAAGTGCACCGTGGTGACGCCCTCGTCGCGGATCAGCCGGGCCAGATACGCCGGGTCCTTGTGCCCCTCCGGCCGGGCGACCACGAGCCGGGCGCCGGTGATGAGCGGCCAGAAGAACTCCCACACCGAGACGTCGAAACCGGACGGTGTCTTCTGCAGCACCCGGTCGGAGGCGTCGAGCCCGTACCGCGCCTGGGTCCAGAGCAGCCGGTTGACGATTCCCTCGTGCGGGACGAGCACGCCCTTGGGCTTGCCCGTGGAACCCGAGGTGTAGATGACATAGGCGGTGTTGCGGCCGGTCAGCGGGGCGAGCCGCTCGGCGTCGCCGAGATCGCGGTCGGTGTGGCCCGCCAGCGCGGCCCGGGTGTCCGCGGTGTCCAGCAGCAGCCGGGGGGTGTCGTCGTCGGGCGGCAGCGCCTCGGTGACATCCGCGGTGGTGAGCAGCATCGCGGGGCGGGTGTTGCCCAGGATGTAGCGGATCCGCTCGGCGGGGTAGTCGGGATCGACCGGCACATAGGCGGCCCCGGTCTTCACCACGGCCACCAGGGCGACGATGAGATCGAGGGAGCGTGGCAGGGCGAGCGCGACGTACCCTTCCGGGCCCGTTCCCCGCTCGACCAGCAGCCGCGCCAGCCGGTTGGCACGGGCGCCCAGCTCCGCGTACGTCAGCGTCCGGCCCTCGAAGACCACGGCGGTGGCCTGCGGGGTACGGGCCGCCTGGGCCTCGATCAGCTCGGTGAGCGTGGCGGCGGGGATGTCGTGCCCGGTGGCGTTCCAGGTGATCAGCGTCCGCTCGCGCTCCGCGGCGTCCAGGATGTCGGCGTCGGCGACGGGCTGGTCGGGGGCGGTGGCGATGGCTTCCAGCAGCCGGTTGAGGCGGGTGCCGATGGCGCGCACGCTGTCGGCGGCGAACAGCTCCGGCCGGTATCCGAGGCGCAGGGCGAGCCGCGGGCCCGGAACCGCCACGAGGGTGAGCGGATAGTGGGTGGCGTCCTCCGCGCCGGCGTCGGTGATCCGCAGCCCGCTGCCCGCGCTGTCCAGCATGTCCGGGTCCAGGGGATAGTTCTCGAAGACGGTGAGGGTGTCGAACAACTCCCCCACCCCGGCGAGCCGCTGGGTGTCGTGCAACCCGATGTACTGGTGCTCCATCAGCGCCGACTGCTGTTCCTGGAGGCGGGTGAGCAGCCGCTCCCAGCTCTCCTCCGGGCGCAGCGCCACGCGCACGGGCAGCGTGTTGATGAACAGGCCGACCATCGACTCGACGCCGCCGATCTCGCCGGGCCGTCCGGAGACGGTGGCGCCGAAGACCACGTCCTCGGCTCCGGTGAGCCGGCCGAGCAGCACCGCCCAGGCGCCCTGGACCAGGGTGTTCATGGTCAGCCCGAGCCCGCGGGCCCGGTCCGTCAGCGCGGTGGTCAGCTCCGGTGACAGGTCGAGGGTGACCCGCTCGGGGTGCTGGGCGGGGGTGTCGGTGCCGGTCGGGGCGAGCAGCGTGGGCTCCTCGATGCCCGCGAGCGCCTGCCGCCACGCTTCCTCGGCCGCCTCCCGGTCCTGGTCCGCGAGCCATGCCAGATAGTCGCGGTACGGGGTGGTGTGGGGCAGTCCCGTGTCGTCGCCGCCGCGTGCGTACAGCGTGAACAGCTCCTGGGCCAGCAGCGCCATCGACCAGCCGTCGAGCAGGATGTGGTGGTACGTGAGGAGCAGGCGGCAGTGGTCGTCGGCGAGCCGCAGCAGGACGAAGCGCAGCAGCGGTGGCGCCGCCGGATCGAATCCGCGGACCCGCTGCTCCTCCGCGATCCGGGTGAGTTCGGCCGTCTGCTCGTCCGGGGTGAGGCCGCGCAGATCCCTGGTCTCCCAGTCCAGTTCCACCTCGTGGCGGACGACCTGGACGGGGGTGCCGAGCTGCTCGTGGCGGAAGCCGGAGCGGAGGTTCGGGTGCCGGTTCAGCAGGGTCCGCGCGGCGGCGCGCAGGGCCCGTTCGTCAAGCTCTCCCGCCATGCCGAGGAAGAGCTGCACGGTGTAGACGTCCGCGCCGCCCTCGTCGAACAGGGCGTGGAACAGCAGCCCTTCCTGCATGGGTGAGGGCGGCAGCACGTCCTCCAGGTCGGGGCAGGAGCGCTCCAGGGTGTCGATCTCGTCCTGGGTGAGGGAGACCAGCGGCAGGTCGGAGGGGGTGCGACCGCCTGCTCCCGGTGCCTCGGCGTGGGCGGCGAGGGCGTCCAGGGCGCGGAACCAGGTCTCGGCCAGGTCCCGTACGTCGTCCTCGGAGAGCAGCCCGTCCGGCCAGCTCCAGGTGGCGTGCAGCTGTGCGCCGTCGTGGGTGTCCAGGGTCAGCGCGTCGACGTCGACGGCGTGGACGAGCGGCATGTCCTCGTCGCCGCCGCCGGACGCGCTCTCCACCGCCCAGTCGGTGTCGGTGCCGGACGCGAGGCGGCCGAGGTAATTGAAGCCGATCTGCGGGGTCGGCAGGGCGGCCAGCTCGCGTGCGGTGTCGGGGTTGAGGTGGCGCAGCAGACCGTAGCCGATGCCATTGTCGGGCAGGGCACGCAACTGCTCCTTGACCCGCTTCAGGGCCTGTCCGGCCTGCGGCCCGCCCTCCCAGACCTCGTCCCAGTCCGCCACTCCGGGCTCCAGGCGCACCGGGTGGAGGCTGGTGAACCAGCCGACGGTACGGGACAGATCGGCACCCTCGACGATGTCCTCCCGGCCATGGCCCTCGAGGTCCACCAGCACACCACTGGCGTCCGCATGACCACGGCGGCGCCGCCAGTCGGCCACCGCCAGGCCCAGGGCCGTCAGCAGTACGTCGTTCACACCGCCGTGGAACGCGGCGGGCACCCGCGTCAGCAGGGGCTCCGTCCGCTCCGGCGGCAGCGTCAGCCGGAGGTGGCGGACGGTGGCGGCGGTGTCCCGGGCCGGATCCAGCGCCCGCCCGCCCAGCAACGGTTCCGGCCCCTCGAACATGCCCGTCCACAGCGGGAGTTCATCGACTCGGGAGGGGTGCCCCGCGAGTGCGGTGAGGTGTTCGGCCCAGCCCCGCAGCGAGGTGCCGACCGGCTCCAGCTCCCGGCCCTCCACCGCCACCGCCAGGTCCGGCAACAGGATCCGCCACGACACCCCGTCGACCACCAGATGATGTGCCACCAGCAGCAGCCGGCCGGGGGTGTTCACGCCGTTGTCCAGCCATACGGCCCGGACCATCGCACCGGCCTCGGGGCTCAGCGGCCGGTCTTCCAGCGGATCCCGGCGCAGCTCCTCCGGATCGGTCACCCGCCTGATCACATCGGCCGCGTCGACCGTGCCCCGCGGCCCGGTCTCCAGCTCCCAGGCACCATCGCCGTCGCGTCTCAGCCGCATCCGCAGCGCGTCATGGTGATCGAGCACCGTCTGCAACCCGGCCGTGAGGGCCTCCAGGGTCAGCCCGGCGGGCGTCCGCACCAGCATCGACTGATGGAAACCCTCCACCGGCCCGCCACGCTCCCGCAGCCAGTGCACGATCGGAGTCGGCGGCACCACACCGATGCCCTGGTCGGGAGTCGGCGTCGAGGTGGCGTCGGCGTCCGTGGCGGCCGCGGCGAGCGCGGCCACGGTGGGGCGTTGGAAGACATCGCGCGGGGTGAAGACCAGTCCGGCGGCGCGGGCGCGGCTGACAAGCTGGATGGAGACGATGCTGTCCCCGCCCAGATCGAAGAAGTTGTCATCCGCCCCGACGCCCGGCAGCCCGAGCACATCGGCGAACACCGCGCACAGCGCCTCCTCGCGCGCTGTCGCGGGCGCCCGCCCCTCGGCCACCGGCCCGAAGTCGGGTGCCGGAAGGGCCCGGCGGTCCAGCTTGCCATTGGGCGTCAGCGGCAGCCGCTCCAGCGTGACGAAGGCGGCCGGAACCATGTACTCGGGCAGCTCCGCGGCGACATGCTTGCGCCACTCCCCCGCCTCCGGATCGCCCTCGGCCACCACATACGCCACGAGCTGTTTGACACCCGCGCGGTCCTCGCGAGCGATCACCGCCGTCTGCCGGACCTGCGGATGCCGGGCGAGAACCGCCTCGATCTCCCCCAGCTCGATCCGGAAACCACGCACCTTCACCTGCTCATCGGCACGCCCGACATACTCCACATTCCCATCCGCCCGCCACCGCACCACATCACCCGTGCGATACATCCGCGCACCCGCCCCGCCATACGGATCCGCCACAAACCGCTCCGCCGTCAACCCCGGACGACGCAGATACCCACGGGCCAGGCCGTCGCCCGCGATGTAGAGCTCTCCGGTGACGCCGACCGGCACCGGCTGGAGCCCCGAATCCAGCACATACACCCGGGTGTTGGAGATCGGGCGGCCGATGGGCGGGGCCTGGTCCCCGGTGTCCGCCTCACGGTCGCTGTACCAGGCCGTCGCATAGACGGTGGCCTCGGTCGGACCGTAGATGTTGGCGATGCGGCAGCCCGGGATGGCGTTCCGGATGGCGGCCACGGCGTGTGCCGAGAGGGCCTCCCCGGCCAGGACGACGGTCTCCGCGGAGGTGTTCACCTCGCCGTGCGCCAGCACCTGGGCGAATGCCGAGGGGACGGCGCTGATCAGGCTGCCCGACCAGCCGTCCGCCGGGCGCTCGGTGAGCGCGAGCAGATCGCGCACCACCTCGATGCTCCCGCCGCCGCACAGCGGCCCGAACATCTCGAAGACGGAGACGTCGAAGTTGAGCGAGGTCGACGCGAGGACCCGGCTCAGCTGCCGGGGTCCGATGTCGGTGACCGCCCAGATGGCGAGGTCGACCGCGTTGGCCTGGGACACCACGACACCCTTGGGCCGGCCGGTGGAGCCCGAGGTGTAGATCACGTAGGCGGGGTGCTGTGGCCGGAGCGGGGTGGTGCGGTCGGCGTCGACGGGGTCGCGGTCCGGCTGCCCGGCGAGCAGTTCGGCGGTCCCGGGGGCGTCCAGGCGCAGGGAGACGCGGCCATCGCCGCCCGCGGCGTCCCCGTCGGCCGTGAGCACGATGGCCGGTCCGGCGTCGTCGAGCATGTAGGCGATCCGCTCGGCCGGGTAGCCGGGGTCCACCGGAAGGTAGGCGGCGCCGGACTTGAGGATGGCGAGCAGCGCCACGATCATCTCGTCGGAGCGGGGCACGGAGAGGGCCACGAGGCTCTCCGGACCGGCGCCGTGCGCGATCAGCAGATGGGCGAGCCGGTTGGCATGCCGGTTGAGCTCGGCGTAGGTCAGCGTGCGGCCCTCGAAGACCACGGCGGTGGCCTGCGGGGTGCGGGCCACCTGGGCCTCGAACAGCTCGGGCAGGGAGGAGCCGGGCACCTCCTGGGCGGTGGCGTTCCACTCGCCCAGGACGCGCTCGCGCTCCTGAGGGGCCAGCAGATCGATCCGGCCGATGGGGGTGTCGGGTGCGGTGTGGGCGAAGTGGCCGAGGAGGCCGAGGAAGCGCCGATGGTGGTCGGCGAGTCGCTCGGGGCCGTACAGCTCCGCATTGCCGTCCAGGTCGATACGGAGCCCACCGGCCGCGTGCGCGCCGCTCGCGGACGGTCCCGGCTCCGTGGCGGCCCGTCCGTCCACCACGAGCGACAGATCGTCGACGGGGCCTCCGCCGAGGTTGTGCACCTGGCCGCGGTGGCCGGCGAAGTCCAGGTCGTAGTCGACCATGACGATGTTGATGTGCGGGCCGATGAGCCGGTGCTCGGCACCGGAGAGTTCGAGGTCCTGCCGCAGATCCTCGGCGCGGTACCGCTGGTGCTTCAGCGCGCTGTGCAGTTCCCTGGACGCCAGGCGGGCGGCTTCCGCCACGGTGGTGCCGGGGTGCAGATCCAGCCGGAACGGCAGGACGTTGGACATCATCCCGGGGATGGTGCGGGCGCGTCCGGCGGACCGGGCCATCACGGGCAGACCGAGGACGATCTGCCGGTTGCCGGTCATGCGGTGCAGATAGACACCGAGCGCGGCGACGAGGACGGCGGGCCAGCTGACCTCCGCCTCGCGTGCGGTGGCGCGCAATCCGGCCAGCGTCGGCTCGTCGAGGAAGGCGCTCCGGCGCTCCAGCCGTTCGGGGAGCGCCGGGGTGCGGTCGGCCAGGCTGGTGGCGGCGGGCTGATCGGCGAAGCGTGACATCCAGTACGCGCGGTCGCGCGTGAACCGGTCGGAGTCCCGGTACGCGGCCTCGTCCTCGAGGAGTTCGGACAGTGACCCGAACGGCGCCTCGGGGCAGGGCAGTCCGGCCGCGAGGGCGGTGTAGAGCTCGGCGACACGGCGGCCGACCAGGGAGAGGCCGAGGCCGTCCATGACGATGTGGTGGTAGCGCTGGTACCAGAAGTACCGGTCGTCCGCCGCCTTGAACAGCGCGAAGGCGAACAGCGGACCGTCGGTGGGGTCCACCGGCCGGCGCATCTCGTCGCGCATATGGCTCTCGGCGCTCGCGCGGGGATCGTCCTCGTGGCTGACGTCGATGAGGGGCAGGGTCCAGTCGACGCGCTCCTCGACCACCTGCGCCGCCCGGCCGTCCTCCTCCAGGATCCGGATCCGGAGTGTCTCGGCCTCGGCCACGGTGCGGCGCAGCGCGCTCTCGAAGAGCGTGGGGACGATCTCGCCGTGAATGTCGATGTATTCAGCGATGTTGAAGAGGGAATTCGTCGGCTGAAGCCGCTGGGCGAGCCAGATACCGGACTGCGCGGCCGTGAGCGGCAGGCTGGCAATCTGATAACCGGTCATGGTTCATCCGTCCTGATCGGGCGATGACGCATCGATAATGAGTCGAGTGGGGCGCATGATTCATCCGACGCGACAAATTCGGAAGTGAACTACATCTCGACAAGCCAACGGAAGTGAAATGGAATTCCGCTGCGAGATGTCAATCCACAAGAGAAACACCAAGCGGGGCACGCCTGAATTCTCGGCGCCGGCATGGGGAATGGCGGTGGGGACGGAGAACCCGGCGCGAGGGCTCCACGCGCATTCCTGGCGGGCCCGTGCGGGCCCGCGGTGCCTCAGCGGGCGGCGGCCTTGCGATAGGCGCCGACGGCGGCGGGGACGACGATGGCGAGCAGCAGCGCGATCAGCGCGAGGGACAGCGGGATGGGGTACTGGACGGGGAGGGCGCCCTTACCAGTGCCGGTCGAGGTGTTGCCGAAGAGTTCACGGCAGGCGGCCACCACGGCGCTCACCGGGTTCCACTCGCACAGCACCCGCAGCCAGCCCGGCAGCCCGTTCAGCGGAATGAACGCGTTGGAGAGGAAGGTGAGCGGCATGACCAGCATGAACGCGATGGAATTGACCGCCTCGGCACTGCGGGCCAACAGCCCGATGAGCGCGCCCAGCCAGGACATGGCGTAGCCGAGCAGCAGCAGGATGCCGAATCCGGCGACGGCCTTGGGGATGCCCTGGTGCACCCGCCAGCCGATGAGGTATCCGACGACGGCCATCGCGACACAGGCGATGACGGCCAGCGCCACGTCGGAGAGGGTGCGCCCGATGAGCACGGCCGACCGGGACATGGGGAGGGAGCGGAAGCGGTCGACCACTCCGTTGCCGAGGTCTCCGGCGACGCCCAGCGCGGTGTTGCCCACGTTGGTGAGCATCATCTGGGTGAAGATGCCGGCCATCAGAAACGAGCGGTAGTCGCTGCCCGGAACGGAGATCGCGCTGCCGAACAGCACGCCGAAGACGATCACGTACGCGATCGGCATCAGCGTCACGCTGAGGAGCTTCTCCGGAATGCGGGCCAGATGCCGCATATGGCGGCCGAACAGTGCGGAGACGTCGCTGACGAGTTCCATGGTGCCCTCGCCCTACCCTTCCTTGCCGGTGGTGCCGCCGGTGAGGGCGAGGAACACATCGTCGAGCGAGGGCCGCCGTACGGCGAATCCGATGGGCCGCACCTGGGCGGCGTCCAGGGCGGAGGCGGCCTCGGCGACGGTCTTGAGCTGGTCGCGAAGGGATACGGAAAGCGTCCGTCCGTTCCGTTCGACCGCCGGCTCCATGGCGGTGACCTCCCGCAGTGCGGTGACGGCCGCGGGGATCGCGGCGTCGTCCTGCACGGTGACTTCGAGTCGTTCGCCGCCCACCTTGGCCTTGAGTTCGTCCGAGGTGCCGTCGGCGATCACGCGCCCGCCGTCGATCACCGCGATCCGGTCGGCGAGCTGATCGGCCTCTTCGAGGTACTGGGTGGTCATCAGGACCGTGACACCGCCCGCGAGTTGCTCGCGGATCATGTCCCACAGGATGAGCCTGCTGGTCGGGTCGAGGCCGGTGGTCGGCTCGTCGAGGAAGAGCACCTTGGGTCCGGCGATGAGACTGGCGGCCAGGTCCAGCCGTCTGCGGGTGCCACCGGAGTACGTCTTGACCGGGCGTGCGGCGACCTGGCCCAGGTCGAGCCGGTCGAGCAGCACATCGGCGCGAGTTTTCGCCCCGCGCCGGCCCAGGCGGTGGAGCACCCCGATGAGCTGGAGGTTCTCCCGGCCGGTGAGCCTTTCGTCAAGGGCCGCGTACTGACCGGTGAGGCCGATCCTGCGGCGCACCTCGCGCGGGTGGGTGCTTACGTCGTATCCGGCGACGCTCGCACGGCCCGCGTCGGCTTCCAGCAGCGTGGCCAGCACCCGCACCGTCGTCGTCTTGCCCGCTCCGTTGGGGCCGAGGAGGCCGAGGAGCGTTCCCGCCGGAACGGACAGGTCCACGCCTCGCAGCGCCTCCTGGTCCCCGTATCTCTTCCGGATCCCTTCGGCCTCTATGACCATATCCACGAATTCACACCTCACGTACTTGAAACGTGCTTTGCATTGCATCGCACACGCATGCGCAATGGACGCATGACAGCGACGAGTGGCGTACGCCACAGCAGTAGAGAAGTACGTGGCCCCCGTTCATTAAAGTGATAGGCCCTCCGCTAGGGAATTCCCTATCGGATGGCAGCGCCACTAAAGCAGTCGGCGCACACACCTGACAAGGTCCATCCGGACCACGGACCAATACCGGCCGGTAATTTATTGATCAACAGTAAGTGATGAGGGGGCGAGCCCCGGGGGCGATATCCGATTTACCCTCATTCCGCCGTGCCGCTCGCCGCCCTCGACACCCGCCCCCAGCCGCAGAACTGACGGTCGGACATCTGTCGTTCCGATGGCTCACCGGCTTTATCCACCAGGGGAACATCGCGTAAATTCTGTCGATCTTCTCAGGCGGGACGGCCGACAGGGCGTCATCTCACAACCGGCCGAGGCGTTCCGAGCCCAGCAACCGGCCCGCTCGCCCGCGATTGGCCGACTCTCGCGCATATGCCGCTGGGAAGCGCCTAACCTGACCGTGCGACTTGGCACTGAAGGGCACACCCCCACCCCGGAGCCCGCATGACTCACGAACTGCCGAATGCCTTGAACCTGCGAACGGACAAGGCGCACTCCGCCCGCATGTACGACTTCTACCTCGGCGGGAAGGACAACTACGAGGCAGACCGGGAGGCCGCCAACAGAGTCGCGGGCTCCTACCCCGGCATCTTCGTGTGCGCCAGGGAGAACCGCGCGTTCATGCACCGCGCCACGCGCGTGCTCGCCCGGGACCACGGCATCCGGCAGTGGCTCGACATCGGTACCGGCATTCCGACCAAGCCCAATCTGCATGAAGTGGCGCAGTCCGTGGCACCCGACGCGCGGATCGTCTACGTGGACAACGACCCGATGGTCCTCGTCCGCGCACAGACCCTGCTCAACAGCTCCGCGAGCGGCCGCACCGCCTACATCAGGGCGGATGTCAACGAACCCGAGACCATACTGCGCTCCCCGGAGCTCCTCGAGACGCTGGACCTGACCAAGCCCGTCGCCCTCAGCCTGAACGCACTCATGCACTTCATCACCGACGCCAAGGACGCGCACGGGCTCGTCCGCCGCCTGATGGGCGCGCTGCCCTCGGGCAGCGCGCTCGCCCTCAGCCACTGCACACCGGACTTCGACCCCCAGACCTGGCAGAAGGTCACCGACATCTACCACCGGGCCGGAACGCCGGTGCGATTCCGTGACAAGGCGGCCGTGGCGGACTTCTTCACCGGTCTGGACCTGATCGAGCCGGGTATCGTCGTCGGCCACCGCTGGCGGCCGTCCACCGAGGACGGCGGAGTGGCCCGGGACGACGGCCCGGCGCCGAGCGACGCCGACGTCAGTCTGTGGGCCGGGGTCGGCATCAAGCCATAACCCGAGGGATAGCAGTCCTCCACCCGAAGTATCGACCCGGTGCACGGGAAGTTGAGAGTCTGTCATTTTTTGCCGTCAGAGCTCTTGTGAGCGGCATCCGCCTTCATTACTTTCCAGTAGGTGGCGCCCCAACGATGACAGACCCCCACCTCCAATGGAGTGACCATGCTTCCCGAGCACCGTGGCTCCACCCGAATGATGCTCTCCCTCGCCGCCGCCGTGGCGCTGGCCGTGACCGGTTCCACGGCGGTGAGCGCCTCCGCACAGCCGAAGACGGCCGGCCTGCGGGAGGTGATGTTCGTGGGCAACAACTGGGACGGCACCGCCGACGTCATCAAGTCCACCGGCGACTTGGCCAGGATCGGCCGGATCAACGTCATACCGGACAAGGACCAGCGGCTCACCGAGATCTACCTCAACCCCATCAAGCTCGCCTTCTTCCTGGGGATCCGGCTGGGGCCGGGAGAAGGGCACGACCAGTTCGTGGACGACATGTACTCGACCCCGGACGGCTCCGCCATCGTCGTCTCCCGGCCCAGCTTCGCCGACGTGGTCTCGATCGACGTCGCGACGGGCAAAGTCAACTGGCGCTTCCCCGTGTCGGGGTTCCGCGCGGACCACATGGCCGTGTCCCCGGACGGCAAACGCGTCGCGGTATCGGCTTCGACGTCGAACACGGTGCATGTCCTCGACATCGAGACGGGGAAGCAGCTCGGTTCGTTCTCCGCCGGTGACAAGCCCCATGAGAACGTCTTCACCGACGGCGGCAAGTATCTCTGGAACATGTCGATCGGTGAGGTCAACACCGACCTGGACGATCCGTCGATGGACTGGACGAAGGGCGACCGGCACATCACCGTGGTCGACACGACCACATATCGGCAGGTCAAGGTCATCGACATGCGCGAGCGGCTCGACGCCTTCGGCCGCAAGGACCTGTCCGACGCCGTCCGGCCCGTCGCCTTCACCCCCGATGAGTCCAAGCTCTACTTCCAGGTCTCCTTCTTCAACGGGTTCCTGGAGTACGACGTGGCCAAGGACAAGATCACCCGCGCGAAGACCCTCCCGAAGAACCCTCAGACCAGCGAGGACCGCACCACCTGGGTCAACGACTCCCGCCACCACGGCCTGTCGATGAGCCCCGACGGCAAGAAGCTGTGCGTGGCCGGGACGATGGACGACTACGCGACCGTCGTGGACCGGGAATCACTCCAGGAGGGCCCCCTGGTGCCGACCTCGAAGCCGTACTGGGCGACGGTGAGCGGCGACGGCACCTCGTGCGTCGTCTCCGAGAGCGGTGCCGACCGGGTCACCGCGATCGACTTCGCGACGGGCGAGAAGACCGCGTCCGTATCGGTCGGCGACCACCCGCAGCGGGTGCGCATCGGCCATGTGGCCGCCGACTGGACCGGACCGTCGGCCCCGTAGCTGCCCCATCGGAGCGTCGCGGCGCGCCCGTGACCGAGGCCGGGGGCCCATGCGTATGCGGCCCCCGCCTCGTCATGCCGACGACAGTGCTCAGACGACGCCCTGGGCGGTCATGGCCTCGGCGACACGGAGGAAGCCCGCGGCGTTGGCGCCGAGCACGTAGTCGTCGGCGTCACCGCCGTAGGTCTCCGCGGTGGCGCGGCACTGCGCGTGCACCTGTCGCATGATGGTGGCGAGCTGGTCCTCGGCACGTTCGAAGCTCCAGCTCTCGCGGGACGCGTTCTGCTGCATCTCGAGTGCGGAGGTCGCCACCCCGCCCGCGTTGGCGGCCTTGCCCGGACCGAACAGAATCCGCGCGCCGCGGAAGACCTCGACCGCCTCGGGCGTGCACGGCATGTTCGCGCCCTCGGCCACGGCCAGCACACCGTTCTTCGTCAGCGCGGTGGCGTCCTGCTGGTGCAGCTCGTTCTGGGTCGCGCACGGCAGCGCGACCTGGCACGGCACGTCGAACACCGACCCCCGGGCGGAGAACCGCGCCGCCGTCTTCACCTCGGCGTAGGCGGAGATCCGCTCGCGGCGCACCTCCTTGATCTCCTTGAGCAGCTCCAGGTCGATGCCGTCCTCGTCGACCAGATAGCCGGAGGAGTCGGAGCAGGCCACCACCCGTCCACCGAGGGCGTGGACCTTCTCGATGGCGTAGATGGCCACGTTGCCCGATCCGGAGACCACGGCCCGCCGTCCGTCGAAGTCCTGGCCGCGCGTGGCGAGCATCTCCTGGGCGAAGAACACCGCGCCGTAGCCGGTGGCCTCGGTGCGGACATGCGATCCGCCCCAGCCGACCGGCTTGCCGGTCAGCACGCCGGACTCGTGGCGGTTGGTGATCCGCTTGTACTGGCCGAAGAGGTAGCCGATCTCACGGCCGCCGACTCCGATGTCCCCGGCGGGCACATCAGTGTGCTCGCCCAGATGCCGGTACAGCTCCGTCATGAACGCCTGGCAGAAGCGCATCACCTCGCCGTCCGAGCGGCCCTTGGGATCGAAGTCCGAACCGCCCTTGCCACCGCCGATCGCCATGCCGGTCAGCGCGTTCTTGAAGATCTGCTCGAAGCCCAGGAACTTCACGATGCCGAGGTTGACACTGGGGTGGAACCGCAGCCCGCCCTTGTACGGGCCGAGCGCACTGTTGAACTCCACCCGAAAACCCCGGTTGACCTGCACCGTTCCCTGGTCGTCCACCCACGGGACCCGGAACATCAGCTGTCGTTCGGGCTCGCAGAGCCGTTCCACGATCCTGGCGTGCTGGTACTCCGGGTGGGCCTTGAGCACGGGTCCTATCGCCTGTAGGACTTCGTGTGCTGCCTGATGGAACTCCGTTTCCGCGGGATCCCGTCGATGGAGATTGCCGTAGACGGCCTCGAGGTAGGCACTGACGTCCATGTGCGCTGTTCTCTCCGTTCGCATGCGGGCCGGCCGGCCCGGCACGAGCTGTGCTTCAGGCGCGGAAGTGCGCCGACAGCGTACTTCAGCCGGTGTCAGCCTTCAGTGGGGAAAAGCCCAGACCGGAGTCCGGCGTGCCGTGCCGGGCCGCCGACCACCCGATCAGGGCTCCGCGCAGTGCGCCCATGAGGCGGGTGGCCGCCTCGTCCTCGGTTCGTCCGCTCTTGATGAGGTCGAGGATGTCCCGGGGGTCGAACAACGCGTTCCACAGATACAGGGCCTCGTCGCCCAGGTCCCCCAGACCGAGCTCCTCGGCGGTCTGCCGCAGTGGCTCGGTGAGCGCTTCGGCCTGCGGGGTGAGGTAGCCGGTGCCCTCGCGAAGTCGCTCGAGATAGCCGCGGTGCGAGCGCATCTGCGCCATCGCACCGCCGTGCTCGAGGACCAGGGACACCCAGTACCGCGACACCGCGTCGAGCTTGCGCATGCCCCGGGTCGTCTGCGCGGAGCTGAAGTCCCTTAGTTCGGTGCCCACTTGGGCGCGGAAGGCGTGCAGGACCTCCTCCACGGAGGAGAAGTGACGGTAGGCGGTCGCGGTGGACACCTCGGCATGCTTGGCGATCTCCGCGAGGCTGACCGGGGTGGGCGAGTTCTCGAAGAGTCGTGCGGCCGCCCTGATGAGGTGCCTTCGGTTGCGCTCGGTGTCACTCCGCATGGGGCGACTCCTCCTCGCGTCCGGGACGGCGTTCATCGCAGGGCGGCGAGGCCGTGGGCCAGCCTGCGCACACCCTCGATGATGGACCGCGGGCCGGCGGCGTACGACAGGCGCAGATGCCCCTCGCCCCGGGCCCCGAACTCGCTTCCGGGCCGGACGGCGACCCCGTGCGCGCGCAGTGCCGCCACGACATCGACGGAGGGCAGATCGAGGTCGTACCGCGGGAACTGGTAGAAGGCCCCCTCGGGCGCGCTGAGGGTGAGACCGGGAATCGAGGCCAGTTCCTCACGCATGATCTCGCCGCGTTCCTCGTAGGCGGCGCGCATCCGGGCGATGTCATCCGCACAGTTTTCCACCGCGACGAGCGCGGCGTCCTGGATAAAGGTGTTCACCGACCCGTTGAAGGTGTTGTGGACGCGTGCGGCCGCCTGGATGAGGGGCGACGGACCCCAGAGATAACCCACGCGCCAGCCGGTCATCGCGTAACTCTTGGAGAAGGTCTGGCAGTAGACGGTCCGCTCGCGCAGCCCGTCGAGGGAGACCGCGGAGGTGAAGAGCCGCCCGGTGTAATCCAGGTCGGAGTACGCCTCGTCGGAGACGACGATCGTGGAGGTGCCGTCGAGCAGCTCGGCGAGCGCGGAGAGCTCCTCGTGGCCGTGGACGATCCCGGTCGGGTTCACGGGGTTGCAGAAGACGAAGAGCCTGGCGCCGTCAAGTGCGTCGGCGAGCCGGTCGAGGTCCCAGTGCAGGTCAGGACCGAGCGGGACGGGGACGACGGCACCCCCGGCCATCGCGACGAGGTCGGCGTAGAGGGAGTAGGTGGGGTCGGGGATGACCACCTTGTCACCGGGGTTGACGATGGAGAGGATCGAGGCGGCGAGGCCGGCGGTGCCGCCCTGGGTGATCAGGACGTCGGCCGCGGAGACCGGTGCGCCGGCGGTGGTGGCGAGCTTCCCGGCCAGTGCTTCGCGCAGGGCGGGTTCGCCGAGCAGCGGCGAGTAGTGGGTCCGTCCGGCGCGCAGCGAGGCCTGGGCCGCCTCGGTCACCGAGGGGGGAGTGTCGAAATCGGGTTCGCCCATGGCGAGGGAGACGAGGTCGGCCCGGGACTGCGGCTGCTGCGTCCGGCGGGACGCGGCCGCGATCCGGGCGACGGCGTCGGCGGTGGCGAACCGGGGCGGCTGCGTGGTGACGGTGGGCGGCATGCGCTCCTCCTGGTGGCGGGTGGTCAGGCCGGCGGTGCGGCGTCGGCGGGCGCTCCGGCCCAGCGGCTGATCTCGAGGTCGTCGGAGGTGTCGCGCTGCCGGGTGGGGGCCACGACGATCTCCTGGAGGACGACGCGCTGGGGAAGGGTGACGGCGAGGCGGATGGCCTCGGCCACGTCCTCCGGCCGCACCATGGTGGCGCGCTCCTCCGGCTCCGGAGGCCGGGCGCGGTTGTCGAGGATGGGAGTGTCCGCTTCCCCGGGCAGCACGGTGATCGCTCGCAGCCCCTGGTTGCGGAAGGTGTTGTGCAGGAAGGTCATGAAGTTGCGGGCCCCGGCCTTGGCCGCACCGTAGGCGGCCCCGCCCAGCAGGTTGGGGTTGACGGCGGCGAGCGAGGAGACGGTGACGATCGTCCCGGTGCCACGGCCGAGCATGTCGGGCAGGACGGCCTGGGTGAGTTGGAAGACCGCGGTGAGGTTCACCTCGAGGACCTGGCGCCACTCGTCGTGCGGGAGCCACTGCGGGTTGAGCACCGACGAGGCGCTCCCCGCGTTGTTGACGAGGATGTCGATCGGGCCGAGCGCGGCATGGACCTGTTCGACGACGCGGGCGACGTCCTCGGCGCGGGTGACGTCCGCCGCGAGGGGAAGGGCGGTGCCGCCCTCGGCGCGGATCGTGGCCGCGACGGTGTCGAGGACCCGCTGCCTGCGGCCGAGCAGCACGACCGTCGCGCCGTCGCGGGCGAGCAGCCGGGCGGTCTCGAGGCCCATCCCGCTGCCCGCTCCCGTGATGAGCGCGATCCTGCCGGCCGACGGTGCCACCGCTCCTCCTCCATGAGTCATCTGCGATCCCCATTGCAAGTGAGAATATCTTCTCATTTAGTGTGTGACAAGGGTTCCTCGAAACCGAGGGCGCCGAACGCCTCGGCGGCGGCCTGCCCGAGGGTCCTGACCTCCGCCGCGCGCCGCGCGAACTGCCGCAGCGAGCTCTCGCGGTCGATCCAGCGGAACCGCAGTTCCCGGCCGGGGCCGGCCTGCCCGAGCATCGGCAAGGAGGCACGGGCGGCGACGCCGACGATCGGATAGCCCGCCGTCAGGCTCCGGTAGCGGCCGAGCACGATCAGTTCGTCCGCGTGCGGGATCTGCAGCGCCCCGATGGGCACCCCGTGCGAGACGATCTCGGTGTCGGTGTCCGGATGCCGTACGGGGCCGTCGAGCCGGAGTCCGACGTGGTTGGAGCGAGGGGTGACGACGTAGGCCGACTCCTCGACCACCTCGCGGATGCCGGGGATCGCGTGGCCGCCGTGACTGGCGACGACGTCGATGACCCAGGGGCCGTCGTCGAAGCGGGGCACGGGGACCGGGAGCCGGAACAACGGCGGCTCGAACCGACCGCGGCCGAATCCGCCGAACCCCGTTTCCAGCAGTACGCGCGAGCCCGGGGCGAGGTTCTGCCCGAATCCCATCCGGGCGTCCGGGGCCGCGCTGCCCAGCAGCGTCCGCGCGGCCATTCTGCCGTTCACGGCCAGATAGACGCGGGCTCCCCTGGTCATATCGCCGCGGACCCGTACCTCGTGCCCGGCGGGAACGACCAGCGGCGACCAGGCCTCGACCGGCCCGCCCGCGACGGTGACCCGGGCGGGAGCACCCGTCACGGCGACCAGGACGTCCGCGTCGGGCACGAACGCCAGCTCGCCTCCGAGGTTCTCGATCAGGGTCGCGCTCCGAGCGTTGCCCACCAGGAGGTTCGCGACGGTCGCCGAATGCTGGTCGGCGGCGCCACCGGTGGGCACTCCGCGGCGTTCGGTGTCGGTCCGGCCGAGGTCCTGGAACGTCGTGATCCAGCCGGTGCCGGTGATCTCGAGTGCCACGGTCTTCATGCGCCCTCCCCCGTCGGCAGCGGAAATCCGGCGTTCAGTGCCTCGGCCTCATCCCGGGTGACCGGCACGAAGCGCACGATGTCACCCGTCCCGAACGCGGCGGGGTCCGGGCGGGAGATGTCGACGATGGTGTGCGGGGTGCGGCCGACAACCCGCCAGCCGGTCGGTCCCGGGAACGGCTGGATGATCGCGTTGGTACCGGCGATCATGACGGCTCCGGGGGCGACGTCGGTCCGTGGCTCGGCACGGCGGCGCACCGGCCCGGGTACCTTCAGGCCGTCCATCATCGGGGCCATCGCCGCGCCGAGGAGAGCGACGGTGAAGGTGGACTCCGCGATCGCCTCGACGACCCCGGACGGCGCGAGCCCCAGCTCTTCGGCGACGGAGGCCAGGTCGGGACCGTTGTCGTGGTCGAAGACGACGGGAATCGCGAAGGTCCGTACGGCTCGCCCGCCGTCCGTACGGTCCGACGGGGCCGGCGCCCACCGCGCCACCAGACGCGCCGCGTACTCCACGTGCTCGAGTGCGGTCCGCAGCGGATCGAACTCGATGAGCAGGGATTCGAGACCGGAGACGACGTCGAGCACACCGTGCGGGCGGTGTGCCAGGAACCGGTCGCGGAAGGCGACGGTCGCGGCTCTGCGGATGGCCTGGTCGGCGTGGGGGATGGTCACCATCACCGCCGAGTCCCCGAAGGGTTCGACGGTGATGGCGCCGTACTGTGCTGTGGTCATCGCCTGGTGCGCTCGACGTCAGCCGGCGAGCGCGGCCTCCGTCTTCTGTGCCTTCTCCGCCAGGACGTCCCGCAGTCCGGTGACCCGGATGTCGGCGGCGTCGAGTGCGGCCCGTACGGCGGTGCCGTTCTCCAGCACGGTCGGGTGGTCACCGTGCAGCAGCAGGACGTCCGCGTCGTGGCCGAGGGGGACCACATTGCCGTTGACCGAGCGGACGGTGCCCTCCTGGACGACCTGGGCGGAGCGCCGGCCGATGAGTTCGGGGTCGTAGATCAGGCCGCCCTCGTGCGAGCGGGGCACCGGCATACCGTCGTCGCCGTAACCGCGGTCCGCCAGGAAGACATAGCCGACCTCGAGGCCGCGCTTGCGGGACTCCTCGGCGAGCAGACCGCGCTGGCAGATGACGATGTAGCCGGTGTTGTACGCGGCGATCGCGTCGGTGATGGCACGGGCGTGCTTGGCGTCGGTCTGGGCGATGGAACCCATACGGCCGTGCGGGGCCACATGGCTGATGGTGCCGCCGTGCACCCGGGCGAACGCGTCGAGTGCGCCGAGCTGGTAGAGGACGTCCGTGCGGATCTCCTCCTCGGTGGCCTCGATGAGCCGGCGGCCGAAGCCGACGAGGTCGGGGTAGCCGGGGTGGGCGCCGAGCTCGATGCCCCGCTCGACACAGTCGGCGACGGTGCGGTCCATGATGCGCGGGTCACCGGCGTGGAAGCCGCACGCGATGTTCGAGGAGGTGACGAGGGTGAGCAGGGCGGCGTCATCACCGATCGTGTAGTTGCCGAAGCTCTCACCGAGGTCGGCGACGACGGCTACGGAATTGCTTCCCATGAGGTGTCCTACTTTCTTGA
>NZ_JAERRG010000230.1 GCF_016741935.1 Streptomyces endocoffeicus
ACATAAAGCTCGTCAACGTCCACGGGAGCGGCCCCGGGAGGAGGCCAACTGGCTCCGCTCAGCACCTCGGAGACGGGCGCGACATCAACCGCCACGCAACTCGCTCCCGTCGCATGGCGCTTCCAGCCCAGATCGGCATCATCGGAGTCCATCCGCGAGTGAATGCTGAACTCGCGCTGACCATCCTGTTGAGCCTCTCCGACGACCACCTGCAAGTGAACGGTCTCCCCTTCAGGCACTGCGAGGGGCGTTTCAAGGGCGATGTCTTCGATGCCCTGTTGACCCACGTGTGTCACGGCATGCATCGCCAACTCGAGCAGCGCGGCCCCCGGCACCAGCACGGTTCCCCGGACCTGGTGGTCGGCG
>NZ_JAERRG010000231.1 GCF_016741935.1 Streptomyces endocoffeicus
ACACGGGTGCGGTTGAACTGCTCACCGAGTCGGTGGCTTGGCCGCGTGGGGAGCGGGCGCGGCGGGCGGGTGTGTCCTCCTTCGGCGTGTCCGGGACCAATGCGCACGTCATTCTTGAGGAGGCGTCGGCAGAGGAAGCCTCGAGCGTGGAGGTTTCCGCTGGTGGTGGTGTGACGCCGTGGGTGGTGTCGGGGCGTAGTGCGGGTGCGTTGGCGGCTCAGGCGGGTCGGTTGTTGGAGTATGTGCGTGCTGTCCAGGCTGGTGGTGGTGGTGTGGATGTGGTGGGTGTGGGGCGTGCTCTGGTGGGTTCGCGTGCGGTGTTTGAGCATCGGGCGGTGGTTCTGGGTTCGGATGTGGGGGAGCTC
>NZ_JAERRG010000232.1 GCF_016741935.1 Streptomyces endocoffeicus
CGCACCCCACGCACCCTCACTCGACCGCGTCGACGTCCTCCAGCCCACCACCTTCGCCATCATGGTCTCCCTCGCCGCACTCTGGCAGGCCAACGGCATCCACCCCGACGCCGTCATCGGCCACTCCCAAGGCGAAATCGCCGCCGCCCACGTCGCCGGACACCTCACCCTCCCCACCGCCACCAAAATCGTCACCCTCCGCAGCCAGACCATCGCCCACCACCTCACCGGACACGGCGCCATGATGTCCATCCTCACCACCCCAGAATGGGTACAAGAAGCACTCACCCCCTGGGACGGACGCCTGTGGATCGCCGCCGTCAACGGCCCCGCCTCGGTCTCCGTCTCCGGAGACCC
>NZ_JAERRG010000233.1 GCF_016741935.1 Streptomyces endocoffeicus
AATGGAATGCCCCGCCAGGAAATCCACCCGCACCCCAAAGGACTCCATCAACCGGAACAGCCCCACCTCCAACGCAAACAACCCCGCCTGCGTAAACACCGTCCGATCCAACAACCCCCCACCCTCAGGAGCAGCAGCGTCGACGAACACCACCTCCTTCAACGGGCGGTCCAACAGCACATCGAACCGAGCACACACCTCATCGAACGCCGCCGCGAACACAGGAAAGGCCTCATACAACTCCCGCCCCATCCCCGCCCGCTGACTCCCCTGACCGGAGAACAACACCGCCACACGCCCCGACCGCACACGCCCCACCACCACACCACCACCGCCAGCACCTGCCGTGCTCGC
>NZ_JAERRG010000234.1 GCF_016741935.1 Streptomyces endocoffeicus
TGTACTCCACCGTCACCGCCACCCCCATCAACGGCAAGGCCCTCGACGCCGAGTACTGGTACCGCAACCTCCGCGAACCCGTCCGCTTCCACGACACCATCCACACCCTCCAAACCGACGGCCACACCCTCTACCTCGAAACCAGCCCCCACCCCGTCCTCACCACCGCCATCCAAGAAACCAACGCCCACGCCATCCCCACCCTCCGCCGCGACCACGGCGACACCCAACAACTCCTCACCTCCCTCGCCACCCTCTGGACCCACGGCCTCACCCCCAACTGGCCCGCAATCCTCACCCCCAACACCCCCACCCCCACCAACCTCCCCACCTACCCCTTCCAACACCACC
>NZ_JAERRG010000235.1 GCF_016741935.1 Streptomyces endocoffeicus
GGAGGGGTTGTTGCGGCGGTATCCGCATGTGGGTGCGGGGTTTGTGCATGAGGGTGTGTCGGTGCCGGTTCAGGTGGTGTCCGGTGGGGTGCGGGTGCCGTGGCGGGAGGAGGATCTGCGGGGTCTGGGGGAGGCGGAGGCGGAGGGCGTCTTCGAGCGGTGGCTGGCGGAGGACCGGGTCGACCGTTTCGATCTGGCGCGCCCGCCGTTGCTGCGGTTCGCGTTGTTCCGCTTGGGGGAGGAGCGTTTCCGGTTGGTGATGACGAATCACCACATCCTGCTGGACGGTTGGTCCACTCCGCTGGTGGTGCGGGATCTGTTCGCCTTGTACGAGCGGCCGGGCGGGGAGAG
>NZ_JAERRG010000236.1 GCF_016741935.1 Streptomyces endocoffeicus
GCCGAGGTCGACGCGGTCGAGGCGCACGGGACGGGGACGAGGCTCGGGGATCCGATCGAGGCGCAGGCTCTGCTGGCGACGTATGGGCAGGGGCGTGTGGAGGGGCGTCCGCTCTGGTTGGGGTCACTGAAGTCGAATATGGGTCATACGCAGGCGGCGGCCGGTGTGGCCGGTGTGATCAAGATGGTCGAGGCGATGCGGCACGGCATCCTGCCCGAGACCATCCATCTGAACGAGCCGTCCCGAGAAGTGGATTGGACATCGGGCGCGGTCGAGCTGTTGAGCGAGGCGCGGGAGTGGTTGGCCGAGGGCCGTCCACGCCGGGCCGGAGTCTCGTCTTTCGGGCTGAC
>NZ_JAERRG010000237.1 GCF_016741935.1 Streptomyces endocoffeicus
CTGACGCCGAAGGAGGAGATCCCGGCCCGGCGCGGGCGCCCGTTGACCGGCCACTCCCGCGCTTCGGTCAGCAACTCCACCGCGCCAGACGTCCAGTCCACCTGCCGGGACGGCTCGTCTACGTGAATCGTCTTGGGCAGCACGCCGCGCCGCATCGCCTCGACCATCTTGATCACACCGGCCACACCGGCCGCGGTCTGCGGGTGCCCGATGTTGGACTTGATCGATCCGAGCCACAGGGGACGGTCGTCCGGGCGTTCCCGGCCGTAGGTGGCGAGGAGGGCCTGCGCCTCGATCGGGTCGCCCAGCGTCGTGCCGGTCCCGTGCGCCTCGACCGCGTCGACCTCCGA
>NZ_JAERRG010000238.1 GCF_016741935.1 Streptomyces endocoffeicus
AGTCAGCCGGGACACCACCTGCCGGAACTCCTCCAGCATGGGCTCCATCCGCACCGAGTGGAACGCATGGCTGACCGACAGCCTCGTCCACTTCCCCAACCCCTCAGCAACCCGCAACACAGCGGATTCGTCACCGGAGAGCACCACCGACGCGGGCCCGTTGACCGCGGCGATCTCCACACCATCGACCAGCACCGCCCGGGCCTGCTCCTCCGAAACCGGCACCGCCACCATCACACCACCCGCCGGCAACGCCTGCATCAACCGAGCCCGCGCAGACACCAGCGCACACGCATCCTCCAACGACCACACCCCGGCCACATACCCCGCAGCAACCTCACC
>NZ_JAERRG010000239.1 GCF_016741935.1 Streptomyces endocoffeicus
TGGGTCAGGGCCGGGGTGGGGTGAAGCAGCTCATCGGCTACGTCGTCCCCGCCGAGGCACCGGAGAGCGGACTCGGCAACGTCCACAGCCTCGGGGACCTGGAAGTCGATCTGACCGCGGGAGTCTCCGTCCGGGAACTGCGCCGCTTTGTCTCCGACCGGCTGCCGGAGTTCATGGTGCCCGCCGTCTTCGTCATGCTCGACCGGCTGCCGCTGGCGCCCAATGGGAAGCTGGACCGCGCCGCCCTGCCCGCGCCCGACTTCAGCGGCGGCGAGTACCGCGCCCCCCGCTCGGCCGCCGAGGATGTGCTGGCGAGCGTGTACGCCGAGGTCCTGGGAGTG
>NZ_JAERRG010000024.1 GCF_016741935.1 Streptomyces endocoffeicus
AGGTAGGGGCGGGCGCCGAGTGGGACGCCGCCGGGCGGCTCAGTGGCTGGCGAGGGGCCGGCCCTTGGTCTCGCGCACGAAGGCGACAGTGGCCAAGGTGATCAGAGCGGTGATGATGGAGGCGTAGGCGGGGATCATGTTGGAGCCGGTCGATTCGATCAGCTCGGTCATCAGCAGGGGGGCGCTGCCGCCGAAGAAGATGGTCGAGATGCTGAATCCGATGCTGTAGGCCGAGTAGCGCACGCTGGTCGGAAACATCTCGGCGAGCACGGTGTGGACGACGGCGGCGTGCCCGGAGAAGGCGATCGCCAGCACGATGGTGCCGATACAGGCAAGCCCGAACTCGCCCGTGGTGAGGAGCCGGAACATCGGGTACGAGACGGCGGCCATGGCCACGGCCGATCCGGCGAGGATGGGTTTGCGGCCGATCCGGTCCGACAGGCGGGCCATGAGCGGGATGCAGATGGCGATGGCGAGCAGGCTGAACGCCGTGACCATGAGAGCTCGCAGCATGGAGAAGTTGTGCTCGCCGAGCGATGTCTTCAGGTACGTCGGCATGTAGACGAAGAGCAGGTAGTAGCCGGGGCCGTTGAGCGCGGGGAGGAAGATGGTCAGCCCGATCGCCTTCAGGTGGCGCGGCGAACTCAGCGCTTCCCGCAGCGGGTTGCGCGCGACCGTCCGCTGTTCGCGCAGCGCCTCGAAATGAGGGGTTTCCTCCAGCTGGCGACGGATGTAGAAGCCGATGTACCCGAGGGGGACGGCCAGGAGGAACGGCACCCGCCAGCCCCATGAGGTCATCGAGTCGTCGCCGAGCGCGGTGATGAGGATCGCGGAGAAGGCACTGCCGGACATCAGGGCGATGAACGAGCCCACGGCGATGAAGCTCATCATGTAGTTGCGGCGCGCGTCGGGGGCGTATTCACCGACGAAGGACATCGCGCCGGCCACCTCGCCGCCCGCCGAGAAGCCCTGGAGCACCCGCAGCAGGACCAGGAGGACGGGCGCCGCGACGCCGATGACCGAGTGGGCGGGGATCAGACCGATCGCCGCGGTCGCCGCACTGATGAGGACCAGCAGGGTGGCCAGCAGGGACTTCCGGCCGATCTTGTCACCGAGGTATCCGCAGATGACGCTGCCGAACGGGCGGGCGACAAAGCTGATCAGGAAGCCGACGTTGGTGAGGAAGAGGTTGCCGGCCTCGGCCTCCCCCATGATGTTGATCGCGAGATAGGTGACGAGCAGGCCGTAGATGCCGTAGTCGTACCACTCGACGAAGGACCCGACCGCGCCCGCGAGGGTGGCCTTGCGGACCACCTTGTCATCGGCGGAGACGACATCGGCGGCTGCTGTATCGATCTGGCCCGGCACCGCCTCGCGGCGGGCTGATGTGGCATCAAGCCGATCTGACGCTGTCATACGCGTTCACTTTCGGTGTCGCGGACTCCGGGAAGGGTGTCCTGAAGAAGGATCGTGAGCTGGAGCCTGGTAGCCGCCGGCAGCCGCGGTGATGCCGAGGCGCACCCCTGCGCTGTGGTCCGGCGGGGAAGGCGGTGACGGCGCCTCGGGAGAGTTGGGTGGCTTGGGGATGTTCAGGAACCCGTCCGTCCAGGGCTCGCGGTGGTCCGTGCCGGACCGCTCGTCGCGACGGTTCCAAGGTGCGACTTGAATCGCGAATGAGAATAGATTCGCATTCTTGAGGCGGTCAAGGGTCCGCGTTGCCCCCACGTTAACCTTTCGACTCCATCGCCCTTCCGTCCCTGATTGCCGGAATTGCCCCGTCGATCGAGGCTCGCTCCGGTGACACACTCCCCCACGTCGACCCTTGTCCTGCGGCGCGGAGCGATGCACACTGACACCCACGAAACGCGAAAACTTTCGCAGTTTCTCTGTCGCACGACACCGTCGCCGGCGCGCTTCATCCCTCGCGCCGGACACCATCCGAAGGAGCCCGCGATGACTCAGGACAACGTGCGCGTGACACCCCCATGGGAACGCGTCGACGGGCAGCTGCTGGACCGGTTCCGCGCCCACTCCGTCGCCAACCTCGGTGATGCGCTCGACCGGCTGAACATCGTCGACGGTGGCATCGCACCCGTCTGGCAGGGCGCCAAGGCCGTCGGAACCGCCCTTCCGGTCCTGACCGTCGCCGGGGACAACAAGGCGGTGATCGCGGCACTCGAGCACATACGCCACGGCGACATCCTCGTCATCAACGCCTTCGGCCACGACGGGCGCGCCGTCATCGGGGACAACCTCGCCCAGCGCTTCGCCGCGTACGGGGCCGTGGGCGCGGTCGTCGACGGCTACGTCCGCGACGCCGCGATCATCGAGGAACTCGGCGTCCCCGTCTTCGCCCGGGGGCTCACCCCCGCCGGCCCGTTCAAGAACGGGCCCGGCGCCATCGGCGAACCGGTCGCCATCGGCGGCGTCGTGGTGAATCCCGGAGACATCGTCGCGGCCGACGGCGACGGCGTCATCGTCATCCCGCCCCACCGGGCCCACGAAGCGCTGACGTCGGTCCAGGAGATCGTCGCCCGCGAGGCCGCGCTGGACGCCGAAGTCGAGGCACTGCGGAACGCGGGCGTCCGATGAGCGACCGGAACCAGGCGGAAGGCAGCCTCAACCAGGCGGGAGGCCGCCTCCGTGTCGCGGTCGCCGCCCCGCTGTCCGAGGAGAACCGCGCCCGCGTCAAGGAGCTGGAGCCGCGGATCGACCTCGTCGTCGACCATGATCTGCTGCCCCCGATGCGCTGGCCCGCCGACTTCGCGGGAGACCCGGCCTGGCGGCGCGGCCCCGCGCGGCAGCGCGCCTACGAAGAGGCCATCGACTCCGCCGACGCCCTGTACGGCGTCCCCGACGTGGACCCGGCCGCCCTGGCGCGAGCCGTCCGGGCCAATCCGCGCCTGCGCTGGGTGCACACCATGGCCGCGGGCGGAGGCAGCCAGGTCAAGGCCGCCGGGCTGCGTCCCGATGAACTCGACCGTGTCCTCTTCACCACCTCGGCCGGGGTCCACGGACGCCCGCTCGCGGAGTTCGCCGTCTTCGGCGTGCTCGCGGGAGCCAAGGATCTGCCCCGTCTGAACCGCCAGCAACGTGATCGGCAGTGGAGCGGCCGCTGGACGATGGGACAGGTCAGCCGCCAGACCGTTCTCGTCCTCGGCCTCGGCGGGATCGGCCGGGCCGTCGCCGGGGCACTCCAGGCGCTGGGGGCGACGGTCATCGGCACGAGCCGGAGAGACGTCACCGTCCCCGGTGCCTCCACCGTGATCCACCCCGACCGCGTCACCGAGGTGGCACCGACCGTGGACGCCGTCGTGAACACGCTCCCCGGCACCGAGGCGACCGAGCACCTCCTCGGCGAGCGGTTCTTCGACACCCTCCGCCCAGGGGCCTCCCTTGTCAACGTCGGCCGCGGCAGCGTCGTCGACGAGGCCGCCCTGGCCCGCGCACTCGACTCGGGCCGGGTCGGCTTCGCCGCGCTGGACGTGTTCGAGCCGGAGCCCCTGCCGGTCGACAGCCCGCTGTGGGACCACGAGCGGGTGCTGGTGAGCCCGCACACCGCCGCGCTCGACGCGGCGGAGGACCGCCTCATCGCCGAACTCTTCGCCGCCAACGCCACCCGGCTCCTCGACGGAGACGAGCTGGTCAATCGTGTCAACACCGTCGAGTTCTACTGACCGGGGAGCCCCCCGTACATGATCGCTCCCCGGAACCCCGGCTCAGTCCGGCAGCCCCCACGGCTTCGCGTCGCCGACGGCCGGTACGTCGCGCGGGCGTAGATCGGGGTGGGCGCCGCGCGGAGCGACGACCGCCGTCTCGTCCCGGCCGAGGGGGATCTCGATACGGCCGGGGCCCGTCTCCCGGTACCGCAGCCGCCGGCCGTGCTCGTCCCGTACGTCGATGGCGCCGGCGATGCCGTGCTGCAGCACCAGTGGCGCACCCGCCTCGCTGTGGACCCGCACCCACCGGGTCCTGCCGTCGGAGCGGTCCGCGTCGACGAGGAACGCGCCCTGGGCGCGCAGGGACTGGAACGAGACGTCGGGCCAGCGCCGTGAGACGGAGGGGAAGACCCGGACGACGCCGCCATGGCTCTGTATGCCCATGTCGAGGATCGACTGGGCCGTGGTCAGCGGGCTCTCGATGCCCAGGTTGGTGTCCTCCGCGTACATGGTGTTCGCGGTCATGTAGCAGTCCATGTAGGACTCGTCGAAGCGGTTCCCGGTGAAGGTGGTGAGGAAGTCGAGGGCGTCCTCGGGCCGCCCCATCCGCGACGCCATCGAGGAGGCCGCCGCGTAGCTGTACCCCGCCCAGAGGCTGCGGTCCTCGGTCCAGTGGTCGAACGTGGTCCGCATGATGTCCCGGTCGCCCGGCCGGTCCCAGTCCAGCTCGTGCAGCGGGTACAGCCACAGCATGTGGGAGAAGTGGCGGTGGGAGTCGGCGAGTGGTGTGCCGGCGCCGATCAGGACGCCGTCCGCGCCGCGCGGGTAGTCGACCAGACGCCGCAGGATCTCCCGCCAGCGCCCGGCGCGCGGGTTGTCGGTGCGGAGGATGCGCAGGCAGTCGAGGAGCGTGGCGCAGCCCCAGCGGAGCAGGGAGAGGTCGTAGGTGCAGTCCACCGCGTCCGCGTACTCCGGAGAGCGGGTGAGCGGCAGATGCAGCTTGCCGTCACCGCCCTCGTAGAGGAAGTGGTCGTAGTAGTTCACCGCTTTGACGAGGATCGGGTAGAGGACGTCGCGCACGATGCGCGTGTCCATGGTGTGGCGGTAGCTGAGCCAGACGTTGTGCATGGCCCAGGAGAGGTTGCCGTTGTTGTCGGTCTTGGTGGAGGTGCCCGGGACGCCGACGGTGTGGGCGCCGGGGCGCAGCGTCCAGTCGGAGGGGTGGGACAGGGCGTAGATCTCTTCGTTCGGGATCTCGGGCGGGAGGGACAGCGGCAGGTTCTTCTCGAAGCTCTTGAAGGTGGAGGTGACGGAGTCGAGTTCGAGGTGGTTGGAGCCCTGGATCAGCCAGGTGGCGATCTGGACGTTGAGGTTCCACCAGACCGCGGTCCAGCTGCCGCCGGTCTCCGGGTACCAGGGTCCCCACTCGGACATCGAGGGGCCTCCGGCGCGGGTGGCGCAGGCGGCCTTGTAGAGCTGGATCCAGTAGAAGTCCTGGATCCGCTTGTCGGGCACGGAGAGCAGGCTGCGCTCGTAGAAGCGGTTCCACCAGCCGCGGTGCTCGCGCACCAGGTCGTCCGGGTCCTCGGCCAGGGTGCGCGCCACCTCGGCCACGGCCAGTTCGGTGGTCTTCGCGAGGTCGTCGGGGTAGCGGTAGACGATATGCGCGGCGAGCAGCCTGCCGGTGCCGACTCGGCGCTCACGCCAGGCGGTGGTCCACCCGCCACCCGCGATCAACGGCTGTTCGACGTAGTGGGTGGCGCCCGTGGAGCCGGTGCGGGGGTCGGGGTTGCCGGTGTAGTCGGCGGGCTTGCCCTTCGTCCGGGGCGAGGTGGCGGACATCCATGTGAACGACCAGGCCGCGCTCTCCTCGCCCGCGCTGGGCCGGGTGGAGATCAGCAGCGCGGTACGGGCGTTGTGCACCAGCATCGAGAAGCGGACGCTGCCCCGGGTGGTGGTGACGGTGCCGGTCAGCTCGGCGTCCCAGATGTCGAGGGTCCAGTCGACATCGGTCACCTCGCCGGCGAGGGTGAGGTCGAAATGCCCTATGGGCAGGCGTGAATAGCCGTATGTGGCGGCCCACTGGGGTCGCTGGTCCTGTACCTGGTTGTGGCTGACCATCACCTTCACGGAGTTGGCCGTGGCGCCCCGGTAGACGTTCACCCCGAGCAGACCGTTGGCCAGGAACGGACCGTCCTTCCAGTCGCCGGGCATCCGCCGCCACCGCGGAGCGGCGGCCCTGGCCAGCCGTTCGGGCAGGCTTCCCGACCCGTCGGGCCCCCGGGGCGCGGCCCAGGCGGTACCGGAGCCGGTCAGCCGCCCTCCGGCACCGAGCGCGACCGCCGAGCCGGCTACGGCCGCCGAGCCGATCACTCCTCTTCGAGAGATCCCGTTCCCTGTTGGCGCGGTCACGTATGTGCCTCCCATATCCGGTGGTGAACTACCGGCATGGTGCAGGCCATATGAGCTCCAGGGGAAGACCTCCGACGTATCAGAATCCAGAAGGGCCCATATCCGCAGGTGAGTTGGACGGCTCAGCGGCTCCCGCAGTGATGAAGAACGCCAGCCAACCGATGTATAGCCCCCTGTGCGGCGAGGGTCAGCGACACCCGCCTCTCCCAAGAGATCCACGAGCATGGAACAGCCCGAGGGCGCCGCCAGCCAGCACCCACGTCAGGAGAGGGAAGGCCGCGACTCGCTCCATACCTCCCATGCCCAGCCCCAGGTAGTGGTGCGAAAGGAAGAGCCCCAGGGCGGTGATTGCCATGATCCCCAGCAGGCTCGTGGCCCAACGCAGTGGACCCGGAGCATCGTTGGACAGGCCGACTCCCGCCAGCAGAAGGCCGATGTTGCCCGTTCCCATGATCAGCAGGGCACCCAGGACGTGCTGGTCCTCGTTGACGTCCGCAGGCGCCAGCCCCGCGAGCACAAATCCCAGACCGGCTCCGGCCAGCAGAAACCGCGCCACGGTGGCGGTGACGCCGCGGCGCCACATGGGGCCGGTCAGAGCGGCGCCGACGATGAGCAGCGTTCCCAGGGTGATGAACGAGACGTTCATCAGGTTGTGTTCGGGAGAACAGATATACCGTGGATCGGGTTCCCGCTGCATGGCGCAGTGAGCGTTGCCCAAGTCGCTGATGTTGTTCCGTGACCAGCTGTACGGTCTCCCCCAGGCCGACTCCACGATCGCGTGGATCACAAAGAACTGCGCTACACCCGCGATCCATGCGGAATATCCGATCCGAACCTTCACCTGTCCGCCTTCTGCCGCCCGATTCCCGTACGAGCCAGCGGACCATGCGGCTCCGGCCTCAGGCACTCCGGTGAGCCCCCGAAGCGGGGTAGGGCAGACCCCATGAAGTGTCGGACCCGGGAGGATGGCCGCCCGCTGAGCGGCGGGGGCGCACTGCACGGCGCGTTCGGAGGTGATCCGGGGCGACGGCAGTGCCAGCGCCTTTGACGGACACACTCCACGCCCGCGTCATGTGGTGTCCAGGCCCTGTCAATTCTGCCCACTGGCCGTCTGTCTAGGGTTCAAGACCGTGGGACCCCGCCGTCGGCCGGCGGCGGGGAACGGTCACGGCACTCCTTGGAGCCAGAGTGAAACGTCGCACCCTCCTGCGCGCCGCCGTCATCGGCGGCTCCTCGGCAGCTCTCGGCGGAACCCTGTGGCGCGGCGCCGCGTACGCCGCACCGGCGCAGCCGGGCGCCGGCCCGTACGGGGCGCTCGGTTCGCCGGACGCCAACGGCGTACGGCTTCCCGCCGGGTTCACCAGCCGGGTGATCGCCCGTTCGCGGCAGACGGTCGCCGGCACCTCGTACACCTGGCACGACGCCCCGGACGGCGGAGCCTGCTACGCCGACGGCAGCGGCTGGATCTACGTCTCCAACTCGGAGATCAACCCGTCCGGCGGGGCGAGCGCGGTGACGTTCTCCTCGGCCGGGGCGGTCACGGGCGCGTACCGCGTCCTCTCCGGTACCCGGCAGAACTGCGCGGGAGGCAAGACCCCGTGGAACACCTGGCTGTCCTGTGAGGAGGTCGACCGCGGCTATGTGTACGAGACCGATCCGTGGGGCGTGAAGGCCGCGGTGCGGCGCGACGCGATGGGCCGCTTCAAGCACGAGGCGGCGGCGGCCGATCCCGTCCGCCGGACCGTCTACCTGACCGAGGACGTCACGGACGGGTGCTTCTACCGTTTCACGCCCACGACGTGGGGTGACCTGTCCTCCGGCAAGCTGGAGGTCATGGTCGCCGGCTCCGGCACCAGTGGCCCCGTGACCTGGGCGACCGTGCCGGACCCGACCGGCGCCACCGCCACCCGCAACCAGGTGGCCGGGGCCAAGCGGTTCAACGGCGGCGAAGGGTGCTACTACGCGAACGACACCTGCTGGTTCACCACCAAGGGCGACAACCGGGTGTGGCAGTACGACGCGGCCGCCCGGACGATCGAACTGGCCTATGACGATTCGCTGGTCACCGGCGGCACGGCCCCGCTGACCGGTGTGGACAACGTGACCGGCGCGTCCTCCGGCGATCTGTACGTGGCCGAGGACGGCGGGAACATGGAGATCTGCGTCATCACCCCGGACGATGTGGTGGCCCCGTTCCTGCGCGTCGACGGCCAGTCGGGCTCGGAGATCACCGGCCCGGCGTTCTCGCCGGACGGCAGGCGGCTGTACTTCTCCAGTCAGCGCGGCACCAGCGGCAGCTCGTCGGGCGGCATCACCTACGAGGTGACGGGGCCGTTCCGCGGCTGACGGCCCGCGGTTGTACCGGAGCCGGAGACGCCGAGCGGCAGGCCGTCCAGCCGCCGCTCGGCGGGGATCACTGTGTGTCGGTCACGGTGACCGGCTCGTCGTTCTTGAGCTCCTGCACAAGCTGCTTGACCTTGGCCTTGTCCCACTGGAGGTTGCCGCCGACGCTGCCGGAGAGCGGCATGTTCAGCGACTTGCCGTCGCTGCCGGTGACGTCCTGCATGGCGAAGAACATCTTGGCCAGGTAGTAGGGGTTCATGTCCTTGTCGACGATGAGGGTGTCGAGTCCGGCTCCCATGGTGGGGTAGAGCTTGAAGGGGTTCAGGAGCGTGCCGGGCGTCGCGGTCTGGCCGGCCAGCGCGGAGAGGAACTTCTGCTGGTTCTTGGTGCGTTCCAGGTCGCTGGTGGCGAACGCGTGCCGGGTGCGGACGAACGCGAGAGCCTGCTGGCCGTTCAGCGTCTGCTCGCCCGCGTCGAAGTCGGCGCCGGACCACTTGTCCTTGAAGCCCTTGTCGAGGGTCATGTCGACGCCGCCGATGGAGTCCACGATGTTGGCGAAGCCGGAGAACCCGACCTCCGCGTAGTGGTCGATGTGCAGACCGGTGTTGTACTCGACGGTGCGGACCAGCAGCTGGGGGCCGTCGATGGAGTACGCGGCGTTCAGCTTGTTGTCGCCCAGCGGGCCCTTGAGGTCCCCGGACTCGGAGCCGCGGAACCTCGGGATGGTCACGTTCGAGTCGCGCGGCAGCGATATGAGTGTCGGGCCGGACGCGCCGTCGTGCAGGATCATCATCGAGTCCGTGCGCTTGCCGTCGGCGGAGCCCGTGTGCAGGTCCTTCTTCTGCTGGTCCGACATGCCCTCGCGGCTGTCGGATCCCACGATCAGATAGTTGGTGCCCTCCCCCGTCCCGGGGCGGTCGACCACCTTGCCGAGGTCGACTTCCTTGCGCAGCTGGGAGTCGGCCCAGAAGTACGTCGCCACCGAGACGACCAGCAGAACGAGGACCAAGGCGACCAGGACACGTATGACCGTCCTGCCACGGCGGCGGCGCGGCCTGCCGCGGTGCCCACCACCGTGCTCCTCGTACGGGAAGTCATCCGGTGGGTAGGTGCCGTCGTTGCCCGGCGCGGGGCTTCCCCATCCAGCGGGGTGCGCGAAGTCGGGGTTTCTGCTGTCTGTCCTTGGGTGCATGCCCGACAGTGTGCATTCCTCGCCCGGCCGAAACGCAAATGCCGGAGGGGATGCGCCTCGGAGTGTTTCCAATTTGATATACAACTCCAAGACGGGCAGGGAAAAACGCACAGCCGATATTTCCCATCAGCTATGGCTGCTTATGTGAAGGCCCTGCGACCACTCTGCATTTCGGACATTACCTGTGTGTGCTCCCGGTGGACCTCCGGCTCTCGTGTGCTGATCTTCTGGGATTTACCGCGTACGGCTGGGGCGCGTCGCCACACACCACTCCATGGCGGTGCCGACAGTGCCATTACCTACAGCGCCGAGGGCGCGGATCGTGTTACTCGGCCAGGATCGGACGGGGTCTGCCGGGCGAAAACGGACCGGAAGTAACACGCGTTTACGGTACGGCGCTGTAGGTACTGCCGACTGGTCCTCGGCGCGCGCCCTCCCTGGTCGATCTCCGGTCCCCCCGGGTTCAGGGACAGCAGGGCGCGTGGCGCGGGCGGGTACCCGCTATCCGCCCGCGCCCTCCTCCGACCCCCCGCCGGCCCCAGCCGGCGACATCGCCCGCACGGGGCATCTCCGCTGGTCATCACATAGTCCGGAGCGTCTGTCCGCCCGAACACGGCGGCGGCCGGTACCCCTCGGCACGAGGAGGGGCACCGGCCGCCGAGCGTGTGGAGTCAGAGCCGTCGCACCCAGGCCGCGGCGCCGTGCCCGATCGCCAGGTAAATCACCGCGGGCAGTGCGTAGTTGAAGAAGACTCGCACGGATTCCGTGTCCATCGTGAAGATGTCCTGTGACCATCCGGCGAGCCAGTCCGCTATACCGTGCACGAAGTCGACGAAGACATTCGCCTGATTCGCGTCGAGCAGGTACAGCAGGATCCACAACGCCAGAAAACCCGCGGCGATGTCCGCGAGGGTGTGAATGACCAGCGCTGTCCTGTCTGCACCCTGACCCCCTCCATTGCCCGCCCGACGCCGATTGGCGGCGGGATAGCCGACAGGGTCGGCATGGTATGGGCGATTTCCATCGCTGTTGTACTGACTGTTATCCGCTACGCGGTCATGGGGGTAACTCATGGAGCTCCCCCTTGCCGAGTCAGCCCAACCGAAACCTTCTTCACACTCGTTTCACACCGGTGTTCCCGGGGTGTTATGAATTCCGCCGAGCACCGGCCTCGGCCGACGAAATTTGAGGTGGCGTCAGTTCTCCTGGAGCGGTGCGGATGGCATGGTCGGGTGCGTGGAGCTACGTCACCTTTCCGGATTCGTCGCCGTCGCCGAGGAACTGCACTTCGGGCGGGCGGCCGAGCGGCTGCACATCGCCCAGTCGCCGCTGAGCCAGCAGATCCGGCTGCTGGAGCGCGACCTCGGGGTCAGGCTGTTCGACCGCACGACCCGGTCCGTGCAGCTCACCGCCGCGGGGCGGGCGCTGCTGGAGCCCGCCCGGCGGCTGCTGGCCGAGGCCTCGGCCGCACGACGGACCGTGCAGGCGGCGCATCTGGGCGAGGTCGGCCGCGTGACGCTCGGCTTCGCGGGTGCCAGCAGCTACTCCGCCCTGCCGGTGCTGACGCGTGCCGTCACCTCCGAACACCCTGGTATCGAGTTGGTGCTGGAGGGCCAGACCTATGCCGGTGAGGCGCTGGGACGGATCGCCGAGGGGTCGCTGGACCTCGGCTTCGTGGCACTGCCCGTACGGCGCGGGATCAGCGCACGCGTCGTCCGCATGGAGCGGCTGCAGCTGGCGCTGCCGGACAGCCATCCGCTCGCGAACCGTGCCGAGGTGGCCTTCGCCGAGCTGGCGCGGGAGCCGTTCGTGACGTTCCCGCTCTCTCGCGGCTCCGCGGTGCGGGAGGCGATGGTGCAGGCCTGCCACGAGGCGGGGTTCGCGCCGCGGATCGCTCAGGAGGCACCCGATTCGTACACCATGCTCGCCCTGGTCGGCGCGGGTGTCGGCCTCGCGGTGGTCGTGGAGTCGGCGCGCAACATTCAACTGGAACATGTCGTCTTCCGTCCCCTCGCCGGGGACGATGTGCCGGTGCTGCCGATCGCGCTGGGCTGGCGCTCGGGCAACGAGTCCGCCGCGCTGGCGGCGGTGCTGCGCGTCGCCGACCGGGTGCTGCCCACCCCGGCCGACTTCCATCGATAGCGGCGGTCGGCCGTCGATTATGACGGATGACGTCTGACCGATGGGCGTAATTGGTCTTGGACACCTCTGAAACGGCGGGTGCACAGTGATGCCCATCTCGCGATGGGGCGCCGAGCGGCCGCACCGCTCTCCTCCACAGGCTCTCGTGGCGAGATCTGCCGCTACGAGAGGACGCTCGTCATGCAGCACACCGCACCCGCCGATCGGCCGCCCACGGCCCGCGACGCCAAACGTGCCGGGATCACCGCCTTCGTCGGCACCACCATCGAGTGGTTCGACTTCTACATCTACGGCTCCGCCTCCGCGCTCGTCCTCGGCAAGGTCTTCTTCGCCGACATCCCGCCCGCGGTCGGCACACTGGCCGCGTTCGCCACCTTCTGGGTCGGGTTCCTCGCCCGCCCCCTCGGCGGCCTGATATTCGGCCACTACGGCGACCGCCACGGCCGCAAGAAGGCCCTGATCACCACGCTCGTCATGATGGGCACGGCCACCTTCTGCGTCGGGCTGCTGCCCGGATACGCGCAGATCGGCGCCGCCGCCCCCGTCCTCCTCGTCCTGCTGCGTATGGTCCAGGGCGTCGCGATGGGCGGGGAGTGGGGCGGCGCCGTGCTCATCGCCACCGAGTACGCCCCGCCGAAGCGGAAGCTGCTCTACGGGGCCTTCGCCCAGCAGGGCTCCCCGGTCGGCAATCTCCTCGCCACCCTCGCCTTCCTCGGCATCGCCAGGCTCCCGGACGCCGCCTTCGAATCCTGGGGCTGGCGCGTACCCTTCCTCGCCTCCGCCGTCCTCGTGGCCATCGGCCTGGTCATCCGGCTGCGGCTGGCGGAGACCCCCGAGATGCTGGCCGTCCTGGAACGCAAGCAAACCGCCAGGCTGCCCATCAAGGTCGTGCTCACCCGCTATCCGCTGCTCGTCGCGCTGGGCGTACTCGCGGGCACCGCCGGCGTCGCGATCACCTACATCAAGACGACCTTCGCGCTCTCCTGGGCCACCTCCGACATCGGCTTCGACCGCACCACCTTTCTGACCGTCATCTCCCTCACCCTCGTGGTGCAGGTCGTGGTCCAGCCCTTCGGCGCCGTCCTGGCGAGCAAGTGGCCGCTGAAGAAGGCCGTACTGTGGATGCTCATACCCGAGTTCGTCGTCCTGCCGCTGATGTTCGTGCTCTGCGCCACCGGCAACTTCTGGCTCGCCGTCCTCGGGATGGGGCTGGCGACCTTCCCGCACGCCATGTACTACGCGGCGCTGGCGGGCATCCTCGCCCGTGTCTTCCCCGTCGAGGTCCGCTACACCGGAATGTCCCTGTCGTACCAGCTGTGCACGACGCTCTTCGCCGGGACCGCGCCGATCGTCGCCCAGTACCTGCTCACCACCTCCGGCTCGATCTGGCCGGTCGTCGGTCTCGGCCTCGGCTACACCGCCGTGACCCTCCTCGGCGTGCTGCCCCTGCTGGCCCGCACCGGTGAACCTTCCCCGGCCGTCACCGCCCGCGCCGCCACACCCGTCTGAGCCGCCTCACCCGTCTGAGCCGTCTCACCCGCCTCACCCAACAGGAGAACCGTCCGTGAACTACGCCGATCAGGACCCCGCCCTGCGCCCGCTGCTCGACCGGATCCTGTCCGCCGAGGACCGCGCCCGAGTGGAACCGCTGCTCACCGAACTCGGCGAGCTCGCCGCCGGTGAGCTCGACCGGCAGGCCGCGCTCGCCGATGCCAACCCGCCGGAGCTGCGCCAGTACGCCCCGGACGGTGAACGTGTCGACGAGATCGAGTACCACCCGGCGCACGACCGGGTGGCCTCGATCGCGTACGAGCGGTTCGGCCTCGCCGCGATGTCGCACCGCCCCGGCGTCCACGGCTGGCCCACCGCGATCCCGCACACGGTCAAGTACGCACTCTCCTATCTGTACGTCCAGTCGGAGTTCGGCATGGCATGCCCGCTGTCGATGACCGACTCCGCCGCCCGTGTCCTGCGTCTGTTCGACCCGGAGCGGTACGCCGACGAGATCGCCGCCCTGTCCTCCACCGACCGTGAACTCCGCGCCACCGGGGCGATGTTCATGACGGAGCAGCAGGGTGGTACGGACGTCGGCCTGACACGGACCCTCGCCACCGACCACGGCACCCACTGGAGGCTCACGGGCAAGAAGTGGTTCGCCTCCAATCCGGCCGCCGATGTGATCCTCACGCTCGCCCGTGTCCCGGGGCAGGGCGCGGGCACGCGCGGGCTCGGCATGTTCCTCGTGCCGCGGCTGCGCCCGGACGGCAGCCGCAACGCCATCCGTATCGACCGCCTGAAGGACAAGCTCGGCTCGAGGTCCATCGCGAGCGCCGAGGTCTCCCTCGAGGAGGCGTATGCGACCCCGGTCGGCGAACTCACCGGCGGATTCCGCCAGATGGCCGAGATGGTCAATGTCTCCCGCCTCTCCAACGCCATGCGCGCCACCGCTCTGATGCGCCGCGCCGTCCGCGAGTCCGTCGGCCACACCCGCGTCCGCGAAGTCTTCGGCAAGCCGCTGTTCGAGCAGCCCCTGATGCGCGCCACCCTGCTGCCGATGGTCGTCGACGCGGAGGCCGCACTCGGCCTCGTGCTCGAGGCGGCCGCCCGTCTGACCGAGGCCGACAACGGGTCCGCCGCCGCCCGGGACCTGATCCGCGTCCTCACCCCCCTGGCCAAGTACACCCTGTGCAAGCGTGCCCGCACCGTCACCGGCGAAGCGATGGAGATCCGCGGCGGCAACGGCTACATCGAGGACTGGGTCAACCCGCGCCTGCTGCGCGACGCCCACCTCGGCTCCATCTGGGAGGGGTCGTCGAACGTGATCGCGCTCGATGTGCTGCGCTGCATGCGCCGCCGGAGTGCCCACCACACCCTCGCCGACACCTACGGGACCGGCCGCCTCGCCGACCGCTGGAAGGCGCTGCGCGAGAAGGGGGACCGGCTCCTGGAGCTCCCCGGGGAGGAGGCGGAGATGAGGATCGGCCGGTACGCCGACGAACTCGCCCGCACCGTCATGGCCACACTCCTCTTCCAGCAGGCCGAGTACGAGGCCGAGGCGACCGGCAACGGCCGCACGTTCCTGGTCGCCCACGCCTGCCTGGCCCTGCTCAACGACCCGGACGCCCTCCCCCGCACCGCGCTGGACCACCTCGCCGAACTCGCCGACGGCGGCCGGGTGCCGCTCGCCCTGGTCCCCGCGCCCGGTGCCGGGTACGAGGCGATGGAGGCCGCCCGTGTCTGAGCAGCCCACGGCCGCTCCGCTCGCCGGGATCAAGGTCGTCGATCTGTCGAAGATCCTGGCCGGACCGTATGTGACGATGTCGCTCGCCGACCTCGGTGCCGACGTCATCAAGGTCGAACATCCCGATGGCGGCGATCCCACGCGCGGCTGGGGCCCGCCCTTCAACGGCCCCGACGCGACGTACTACTTGGCCGCCAACCGCGGCAAGCGCTCGGTGACGCTGGACCTGAAGTCGCCCCTGGGCCAGGAGGCCGTCCACCGGCTGCTGGCGACCGCTGACGTGGTCGTGGAGAACTTCCGCCCCGGCAGTTCCCTCGCACGCGCCTTCGACTACAAGGATCTGTCCGCCCGCTACCCGCGCCTGGTGCTGCTGCACATCTCGGCGTTCGGCGACCACGGACCGCTGCGCGACGAGCCCGGCTACGACATGATCGCGCAGGCCTCGGCCGGCCTGATGTCGCTCACGGGCGAGCCGGACGGCCCGCCCGTCAAGGCCGGATACGCGATGGGGGACCTGGCCGCCGCCCTCTTCGGCCTCATCGGGGTGACCTCCGCACTCGTCGAACGGGAGCGGACGGGACGCGGGCAGTACGTCACCACCTCGCTGTACGAGTCCCAGCTGGCCCTGCACATCAACTGGGCGACGGGCTACTTCGCGACCGGGGAGCGCCCCGGGCGCCTGGGCTCCGGCCACCCGAGCCTGGTCCCGTACCAGGCCTACCCGGCCGCCGACGGACACTTCGTGATCGCCGTCGGCAACGACGCGCTGTTCCGCCGGCTGTGTGCGGCGCTCCGCCAGCCGCAATGGGCGGACGACCCGCGGTTCGTCACCAACCGCGACCGGGTGGCGAACCGCGCCGCCCTCAACGCCAAGCTCCAGGCCGTCCTGGTCGACGACACCGTGGCCCACTGGTGTGCCCTGCTGGGACGCGAGGGCGTCCCGGTCACCCCCATCCGCCATCTCGACGAGGTCTACGACTGCCCACAGACCGAGGCGCTGGGCATGCTCCGCCACGTCGACCACCCCACCATCGGACCGCTGCGGCAGATCGCCTTCCCCGTCACCTTCCGCGGCGAGCGCCCACCGGTGCGCACCGCCCCGCCCACACTCGGCCAGCACAGCCGCGACGTACTCGCCGAACTCGGCTACGGCGAGGCCGAGATCACCCGTCTGCTCGACCACTCGACCCCGCACTCACACCAGCGCTCACACCCACGCTCACGCCAGCGAGGAGCCTGACCATGCCGTCCACCACCCTCGACCCGGTCGACCCGCTCGGCCTGGAATCCCTCCTCACCGACACGGAGCGGGCCGTCCGCGACACCGTCCGCCAATACCTGGCCGACAAGGTGGAACCGCACATCGCCGAATGGTTCGAACAAGGCGAGCTCCCCACCCTGGCCGACCTCGCCCGCGATTTCGGAGAGCTGGGTCTGCTCGGCATGCACCTCGACGGATACGGCTGCGCGGGCATGTCCGCCCTGGCGTACGGGGTGGCCTGCCGTGAGCTGGAGGCCTGCGACTCGGGCCTGCGTTCCTTCGTCTCCGTACAGGGCTCCCTGGCCATGTTCGCGATCCACCGCTTCGGCTCCGGGGAGCAGAAGGACCAGTGGCTGCCGCGGATGGCGGCGGGCGAGGCCATCGGATGCTTCGGCCTGACCGAACCCGACCACGGCTCGGACCCCTCGTCGATGCGCACGCGCGCCCGGCGCGATGGCGGCGACTGGATCCTCGACGGCCGCAAGACGTGGATCACCAATGGCTCGGTGGCGGCGGTCGCCGTCGTCTGGGCACGCACCGACGACGGCATCCGCGGCTTTGTCGTACCCACGGACACCCCCGGCTTCTCCGCGCCCGAGATCAAGGGCAAGATGTCGCTACGGGCCAGTGTCACCAGCGAACTCGTCCTGGACTCCGTCCGGTTGCCCGCATCCGCGACGCTGCCCCGGGCCCAGGGCGTCTCCGCCCCGCTGACCTGCCTGAACGAGGCGCGGTACGGCATCGTCTGGGGCGTCACCGGCGCGGCCCGCTCGGCCTGGCGGACAGCCGCCGACTACGCGGCCCAGCGCGAGCAGTTCGGCAGGCCACTGGCGGCCTTCCAGCTCACCCAGCAGAAGCTGGTCGACATGGCCCTGGAACTGCACAAGGCGACGATGACCGCGATGCGGCTGGCGGACCTGAAGGATTCCGCTGAAGGCGTCCACCCGGCGCAGATCAGCCTCGGCAAGCTGAACAACGTACGGGAAGCCCTCGAGATCTGCCGCACGGCCAGGACCATCCTCGGCGCCAACGGCATCTCCCTCGAATTTCCGGTCATCCGCCATATGAACAACCTGGAGTCCGTCCTCACCTACGAGGGCACTTCCGAGATGCACACCCTCGCGCTCGGCCAGGCGCTGACCGGGCACGCGGCCTTCCGCTGACCCGGACGGCTCCGGGAGCCGCCGTCCTGGAGCTCCCGTCGCCGGTCCGCGCCTAGGCCCACCGGTCCGCGTCTAGGCCCGCCGGTCGAACCGCACCCGCAGCGAGCCGGGGCCCCGGGTGAACACCCCTGCCTCGGTGGGGACCTCGCCATCGGCGAAGGCCATCGCCGGGAAGGCGTCCAGCAGGTGGTTGACGCCCACCTCGACCTCGGTCTTCGCCAGCAGCGCCCCCACGCAGAAGTGCCGCCCGAGCGCGAACGCCAGGTGGTCCGCGGCGGCCGAGAAGGCGCTGCCGGTCGTGAGGTCCTCGCGGAAGATGTTGAAGGTGTCGGGGTCGGCGTAGCGGCTCCCGTCACGGTTGGCCGCGCCGATCAGACAGGTGACGGTGGCACCCGCCGGAATCGTGCCACCGCTCACCGCCACGTCCTCGCGCGGCTGACGGAAGATCATGTGCACCGGAGGCGTGAAGCGCAGCGTCTCGGCGAAGGCCGCCGGGATGAGCGTACGGTCCTCGCGCACGGCCGCCAGTTGCTCCGGATGGGCCAGCAGATTGCGGAAGAGACCGGCGATGGCCTTGTCCGTCGTCTCCCCGCCCGCCGCGAGCAGCAGGCTGACGAACGCCTTGATGTCCTCGTCGCTCATCCGCGTGCCGTCTATCTCCGCGGTGCACAGGACGGAGAGCAGATCGTCACCCGGGTGGGTGCGCCGGTCCTGGATGATCGGGATCATGTATGCGGCGAGTTCGTCCCGGGTGCGCAGCCCCGCCGCCGCGATCTCGGGGTCCTGGCTCAGATTGCCCAGGAAGTCGATCATCGAGGTGTACCAGACGTGGAACCGGCCGTGGTCCGCCCGGTCCAGCCCGAGCATGTCGACGATCACGTTGATCGGAAAGCGGGTCGCGTACTGTCCCACCAGATCGGCCTCCGGCGCGTCCCGGAAGGCGTCGATGAGCTCCCGGGAGTTGCGCTCGATGACGGGCAGGAACTTCTCCCGTAAGTCCTTCCCCCGGAAGGCGGGCGCCACCAGCGCGCGGCGCACGGAGTGCTCACGCCCGTCCATCTGGAGAATGGTCCGGCCGTGCACGGGCTCGATCTGCCAGTCGTAGTTGTGGCTGGTGAACACCGGATCCTTGAAGGCCCGGGCGACGTCCTCGTAGCGGGAGATGATGTAGCCGTCGGTCGTGTGGTGGTGGATCAGCGGAAAGTCCTCGCGCATGGTCCGGTAGGCGGGGTACGGGTCCGCCGCGAACTCCGGGGAGAGGATGTCGGGCGCCATGGAGGGGGTGGTCGTCATGAGGGAGCACTTCCTGGGCGAGCGGCGGCGGTCACCGGCCGTACGCGCCCATGGCACATGGCACGGGGCATCACGGCAGGTCACGACGGCGGCCCCGCTCATGCCACATGATGGGACGTCAGGTCGTGGCCAAGGCTAGACGCAGCGGAACCGGCGGGTCCAGATCCACTCCGGCCACTCCCTGGGCGCGGTGCCGTTGCGTGCTGGCTCCGCGAGTATTCATCGTGATCATTTGCCGGAGAGGTCCTACACTGACCCGATGCCGCTTGTGGAAGTGACCTACGCTCCGGGTGTCGCTGAATCGGAGCTCCGCGAACTGGGTTCGGCGCTGCCGCACTTGGTGTCCAAGGCCGTGGAGTGCCCCGAAGAACCGTACGACGGGGCCCTGAAGCCGGGGGATGTCGAGATTCGCTTCCGGAGGCTGAGTCCCTTGGACCACAGCGGTTTGGACGTGGTGATCGAGGTGAAGTCCAAGTGGTTCGAGAGCAGGGCCTCCAACCGCCAGGAACGCGTGGATAAGCTTCACGAGGACGTCAGGACCACCACGGGACTCCGCGACTTCGGCATTTACTTGTCACTCCCGTCAGCCGCGTGGTCACAGGGAGACTGAAACGCTCATCCATCACCAGCAGCCGGTGCCGGTCGGCCAGCGGACGCTGTGCGCGGCGAGCGCATCGTGGTGCTCCAGGCCACCTGGTTCGGCTGACGGTCACCGCCGATCCGTGCCTCGTCCAAGCGGGGCTGCTGGGTGTCGTTCACTCTTCCCATTGATCCAAGAGGGCGTCGGTCAGCGCGGTGGTGGGGGCTGCGCCGTCGTCGTGGAGGGACTGTTCGGTCCAGATGATTTTGCCGCGGGCCGTGTAGCGGGTCCCCCAGCGCTGGGCGAACTGGGCAACCAGGAACAGGCCTCGCCCGCCCTCGTCGGTTGTGGCCGCCCGGCGCAAGTGCGGCGAAGTGCTGGAGCCGTCCGCGACCTCGCAGATGAGGGTGCGGTCGTGCAGCAGGCGCAGCCGGATGGGCTGTGTGCCGTATCGGATGGCGTTGGTGACCAGTTCGCTGGTGATCAGCTCAGTGGTGAAGCCCAGTTGTTCCAGGCCCCAGGTTTCCAGCTGGTGGGTGACCTCGGAGCGGATACGGGAGACCGCCGCGGGGTCGGAGGGAACGTCCCATTCGCGGACTTGAGCGGGGTCCAGGATCCGGGTGCGGGCGACGAGCAGGGCGACGTCGTCGGTGGGGCGCTCGGGCAGCAGGGCGTCAAATGCCGCCTGACAGGTCTGTTCCGGGGTTCGTTGGGTTTGGCCAAGGACGTCTCGCAGAAGCTCCAGGCCTGTGTCGAGGTCTCGATGGCGGTCCTCGATCAACCCGTCGGTGAACAGGGCCAGTCGACTGCCCTCCGGCAGGTGCAGGGTGGCGGTTTCGACCGGGAGACCGCCACCGAGGCCGAGGGGTGGTGAGACAGGGGTGTCGGGGAACGAGACGGCACCGTTGGGGTGGACCAGGGCGGGGCCCAGGTGACCGGCGCGGGCGATGGTGCACGTTCCGGAGACCGCGTCGTAGATCGCGTACAGACAGGTGGCTCCAGTGACCTCCTGCTCGACCTCTTCTTCGCTTTCGTCGGTGTCCATGTGGGCCACCAGCTCATCCAGGTAGCCCAGAAGTTCGTCAGCCGAGAGATCCAGGGCAGACAAGTTGTGGATTGCGGTGCGCAGCCGTCCCATGGTCGCCGCCGCGTGCAGACCGTGGCCGACCACATCGCCCACCACCAGTGCGATGCGCGCTCCCGGGAGGGGGATGATGTCGAACCAATCCCCGCCGACCCCAGCCTGCGCGGGCAGGTAGCGCCACGCCACCTCCAGGGCGTTCTGCTGTGGCAGCCCTCGCGGCAGCAAACTGCGCTGAAGCGTCACGGCCATCGCATGCTCCCGCGTGTACCGCCGCGCATTGTCGATGCAGACAGCAGCCCTCGTCGCCAGCTCCTCCGCGAACGAAAGATCGTCCTCCATGAACGCCGGTGAATCAGCCCCGCGCCAGAAGTCCACCATGCCCACAACCACTCCCCTGGCCTGCAACGGCACGGCGATCAGGGAATGCAGTCCGCCCTCCAGCATCCTTCGGGCCCGGTCGGGATCCTGCTCCCGCCACCCTCTGGTCCCCAGCAGGTCCGCCTCAACCAGCGCCCGCCCCGTCTCCAGCGCCCGGGCCTGTAGTGTTCCCGGCCGGAACGTGATCAACTCACCCTCCGGATACAGGGGCAACCCGTCGCGATGGCCGCTGATCGCCGTGCGCCGCATCTGCCCCCACGGCTCCCGGGCCGGTTCTTCCCCCTGTACCACCACGTCCAGAAGATCCACGGCGACGATGTCGGCGAACCGTGGCACCGCCACCTCTGTCAGTTCCTGTGCGGTGCGGACGACGTCCAGTGTGGTCCCGATCTTCACGCCGGAGTCATACAGCAGCCTCAGCCGCTCCCCCGCTTGTTCCGCCCGTCCCGACACCGCCGCAAGCTCCGTGGTGTCGCGCAACGTCACCACACTGCCCGCTTGTCCGCCGAAGGGGGCGGTCGGTCGCTTGTTCACCGCGAGCAGCCGGTCCCCCGCCAGATGCACCCCATCCGTGACCGGGTCAGCCGACGCCAGCAGCCGCACCGTCTTGCTGTCCAGACCTATGTCGTCCACATAGCGGCGCTCCGCGTCGGTCGGCAGATCGAACAGTCGCCGTGCTTCGTCGTTGACCAGCAGCAGCCGCCCGTCGGCTCCGATGATGAGCACGCCCTCCCGGACCGCGTGCAGCACCGCATCATGGTGCTCGTACATCCGTGTCATTTCCGTCGGCCCCAGCCCATGCGTCTGCCGCCGCAGCCGCCGGGAGACCAGCATCGTGCCGGCCGTCGACGCCGCGAGCGCGCCGGCGCCGGCACCGAAGACGATCGGCAGCTGCTGCTCGGCCAGTCTGGTCACGTTCTGGATCTTGACCCCCGCCGCGACCAGGCCGGCGACCGAGCCATTGTCGCGGAATACCGGGACAATGGCCTCGATGGCCGGGCCGCTGCCCCCGGGCAGCGGCGGCCCCCCGCGCGTTCGCTCAACGGTGACGCGACCCGCCAGCGAGGGCCCGATGATGCCCCCGAACCTCTTCCCGATCGCCTCCGGGAAGGGATGCGTATAACGGATCCCGTGCGTGTTCATGACGACGAGGAAGTCAACATCCGCCCGCTGCCGGGCGGCCTCCGCGCGTGGCTGTAGCACCGCCGTCGGATTCCGGCTGTCCAGCGCCGCGACTACGCCCGGCGAGTTCGCAAACGTCTCGGCGGCGGTCACCGACTGCTGCCGGGCCTCGCGCATGCTGTACTGCCGCGCGAACAGCACGAGGGCCAGTGCCCCGGCCGCGACCAGCAGCACCACGATGATGACCTGCGCAACGAACACCTGCCCGGCGGCGCTGCCCAGGTTCAGCAGGGAGCGGAGTCCCGAACCGGCACCTGGGTCCGATTCTGCTCGCAGTGGACCGGTGGCGAGACGGCGGAGCCAAGGCCGGTTACGACGGGAAAGCCCCTTCACAGTTCATTCATAACACCGCTTTGTGCCCTAAGGTGAATATTCGGGCGATCGGGATTCCGCAGGACAAATGTGGGATACGAGCGGGCCACGGCGGTGAGCGGGAGACTCCGCCAGCCAGCGGGCAGCTCCTGAGCAGCGTCGCGGGATCCGCGGCGGCCGCGCGCCGGACGGTATGGTCCGCCGTGACGCGCTTGTTCCACTCGGCGATGGCGTCACCGGGCCTGTCCGGCGCAACGGCTGCCCGGTGTCCCCTCCGCACCGGCCGCGGGCGCCGCCACGGCCGATACGACGAGGAGCGAACAGACAGGCGCCCGTGAGCGACAGTGCTCGAAGAGCGGCACGCCGTCCGGGCCGTCCGCGGGGTGGGGCGGCGGTGGCTGCGGCTGTCGGCGACGGTGCGGGAGCCGGTGGGGGCGACTCCCTCGGGATGGCGGCTCGGCACGCCTGTACAGGCTGGTTGCGGCGTCCGCCGTGGCGCGCGCCGCCCTAGCCGCCGGTCCGCGAGCTCGGGCAGCCCCGAGTTGTCGGCGTAGACCTGGGCGTTTTGTGTGCACCCGTGGAGGGCGACGACCACGGGCGCGTTCGCGGGCAGCGACGCCGGCTTGTACACATACATGTTCAACGCGCCCGGATTGGAGCCGAAGTCGATCACCTTCGTGTTCTGTCGTTATGACCACCGCCCCCGACCTAGCCCTGCCGCCCGGCAGCGAGGTGCCGGGCGGCAGGGCAAGGTCGGGGGCCGGACCGGAGCGCCGGCGGTGGTTGGGCTCGGTGAACGGGCGCCGTTGCACCGTCGTGGGATGAGGGCGGGGTCAGCGGGCCGTCTCGCTCACCGCCGGCGTCGAGGTGAAGTGCACGGGCAGTGTCGTCATGCCCCGCGCCCAAGGGGAGGGACGGCGGGTGAGTTCTTCGGCCGGGATGGCGAGGTCGATGTCGGGCAGCCGGTCGAGAAGCACCTCGATGGCCGTGCGGGCGATGGTCTCGGCGATCTCCTGCGCCGCGACCGGGCAGCGGTGCTCGCCGTGCCCGAACGAGAGGAACGCGTTGTTGCCGCCGGTCAGCCTCGTGCCGTCGGGGCGTATCTGCGGATCCTTGTTGGCGGCGGCGAGGCCGAGGCACACCATGTCGCCCGCCTTGATCCGGCGGTTGCCGAGGATGGTGTCGCGGGACGCCCACCGGCCGACGCCGTTCTGGGCGGGGGTGTCCTCCCAGAGCACCTCGTTCATGGCCTCCGAGACACTCTTGCGCCCGCCGGCCAGGGACATGACGAACCGTTCGTCCGTGAACATCAGCCGCAGCGAGTTGCCGATCCAGTCCGCGGTCAGGGTGTGGCCCGCGATGACCAGCACGATCAGGTCGTGGAGGATCTCCTCGTCCGTGAAGCCGTGGGTGTTTCCGACCAGTTGGGCGGCGACATCCCAGGGGCCGTTCCCCGACTTCCGCTCGGCCATCAGGGCCGCCGTGGCCTCGGCGAGGTGGACCTGGGCCGCCTGGGCCAGGTCGCCGCCGTCGGCCAGGTCGATGGCCGCCGCGGCCAGTCCGGGCCCCTGCTCGTCGGGGAAGCCGTAGATCTTCGCCAGGACACGCACCGGGAAGGGCATCGCGTACTGGGCGATGACGTCCGCGCTGCCCTCGCCGCAGAAGCCGTCGATCAGTTCGTCGGCCAGTCGCTCGGCGTGCTGCCGGATCTCGAAGGGGTCGACCGACTCCAGCGCGTCGCTGATCATCCCGGCCCGTACGCGGTGCCGCTCACCGGTCGTGTACAGGATGGACGGCTGGCCACGGCCGATCAACGGGGCCAGCGGCCACTCCGCGGGGACACGGTGCCACTGGTTCCAGAGTTCGGAGTCGCGGGTGAAGAGCACGGAGTCGGCAGTGACCTGGTGCAGTTCACGGTAGCCGAGAACCAGCCACGCCGGGATGCCGCCCTCGAGCACGATGGGGGCGACCGCACCATGTTCGCGCCGCAACTCCTGGTAGAGACGGTTGGGTTCGTTAGAGAAGCGGGGGCCGCTCAGGGGCACGGCGAGAGGGCTGACATGGTCCCCGCCGTGTGGGGGCTCGCCGCTTCGATGTGCGGGACACCCGGGTGGCGGGGCGAGCGCTTCGGAGCTCTGAGCTGTGGGGTCGGTCGGCGTCATCGCCGTGGTACCTCCGAGGTCGGGTAAGAAGGTCCCCGCGGATACCGGTCCCCGGATCACCCTGGTCGTCGCAGTCGAGCATGGTCGGCACGGCACCATAACGCACACCATGACCTGTGCGGGCGTCATGCCGTAGAGGCCAGGATGTTCGCGGGGCCGGGCAACGCGGTTGAGAAAGCGTCGGTGACCCGGTCCAGCGCGTCGGCCGCCGCCGGATCGATATCGGCGCGCTCGTCGCCGACGGCGATGTCCCTGTCCAGAGTGAACCGCCCCTGCACGATGTGCGCGGCCCCCATGGAGCTCAGGACGGGGCGCAACGCATAGTCGATCGCCAGGACGTGGGCGGTGCTGCCGCCCGTGGCGAGGGGCAGCACGGTCTTGCCGGCGAGTGCGTACTGCGGGAGGAGATCGAGCAGGGCCTTCAGCAGACCGCTGTAGGCAGCCTTGTAGACGGGAGTGCCGATCACGACCCCGTCCGCGTGCTCGAACCGGGCCGCCGCCTCGACGATCGCCGGGTGGTGGAAGTCGGCGCCGAGAAGCGCGTCGGCCGGCAGCGTCCGGACGTCCAAGGTGGCCACCTCGTGGCCGTGGCGCGTGAGTCGACTCGTCACGTGGCGCAGCAGATGAGCCGTGCGTGAGACGGCGGACGGGCTTCCCGAGACGGACAGGATGGCAGCCATGAAGGACTCTCCAGGTTGGCGCGCGCGGTCACACCGCCGGTGCTCGTCCCGTGGGAACGGAGGAGGCGGGGGCAGGCGCTTCGGTGCGGACGGCGATCTGGACGTTCCCGCCCCGCCGCAGCGTGTTGTAGATGGGACAGCTGTCGGTGAAGAGCCCGGTCAAGGCCTCGGCCTCCTCCTGGGTGACTCCGCTCAGCCGCAGTTCGAGGCGGATGCGGGCATACCGGGTGGGGTCCTCGGGATCGCGTTCGTAGCTGACCTGAGCCTGCCCGCCGGTCAGACCCGATGCCCGTTCCCGCGCGTGGAGTTGGATGTTGCTCAGGGAGCAGGACGCGAGCGATGCCAGCAACAGCTCCCCCGCCTGGACTGCCTCTCCCGGCCCGGTTCGCGCGTCAGAGACGAAGTGGTTGCCGCGTGCGGCCACCAGGAACCGGCCCGGGGTGTCCGTGGTTCGGCCGCTGATGCTTGTGGTCTGGCCTGCGGTCGTCATCGTCCGTGGTCTTCCTTGTGGTCGTCGAGGAGAGGCAGGGCGGGGGCGACTCGGGGATCGCGCCCGCACCGGTCGCGGGTCATAGGCCGTGCCGGCGGCTGCGCCACGCTCCGGCCGCGGGTCGCTCCAGGCCCAGGTTGTCGCGCAGCGTCCGGCCCTCGTACTCGGTCCGGAACACGTCCCGCCGCTGGAGTTCCGGCACCACCTGACGAACGAAGTCCTCGAAGGCGCCCGGCGTGTGGACGGCGCCCAGGGTGAAACCGTCGCAGGCGCCTTCGGTGAACCATCGCTCCATGCCGTCGGCGACCTCGGCGGCGGTGCCGACGAAAGTGCCCTCGACGCGGCCGCCATAGCGCTTGCCCAGTTCCCGCAGCGTCAGGCCCTCGCGCCGAGTCATCTCCACGACCTCCTTGTAGTGGCCCTGGACACCGGGAACATCCACATCGGGCAGCGGCTCGTCGAGCGGGAGACCCGAGAGGTCGACGTCCAAGTGGTAGGACAGAGTCGACAGCCCCGCCAGCGGCGGTACCAGGTCGGCCAGTTCATCCGCGGACCGCTGTGCCGCCTCGGTGGTGGGGCCGATGACGGGGGTCGCCATCGGCAGGATCTTGACGTCCTCGGGGCGACGGCCATGGCGCTCGGCGCGGCCCTTGATGTCCTGGTAGAACTCACGGGCCGACTCGAGCGAGGCGTGGCTGCAGAAGATGACGTCCGACCAGCGGGCCGCGAAGTCACGCCCCTTGGGCGAGGCGCCGGCCTGGATGATCACCGGATAGCCCTGCGGCGGACGCGCCACGTTGAGCGGGCCCCGGACACTGAACCACTCCCCCTCATGGTCGATGTGGCGCACACGCTCGGGTTCGGCGAACAGCGGGGTGTCCGGGTCGAGGACGAGAGCGTCGTCCTCCCAGCTGTCCCAGAGCTTGCAGGCCACTTCGAGGAACTCATCGGCCCGCTCGTAGCGCTTGTCCCGGTCGATGTGACGATCGTTGCCGAAGTTGCGCGCTTCGGAGTCCTGGAAGGAAGTGACCACGTTCCAAGCGGCCCGGCCGTCGCTGATGTGATCGGTCGTGGCGAACGAACGTGCCACCGGGAAGGGTTCCAGATAACTGGTGGAGACGGTGGCGGCCAGGCCGATGTGGTCGGTGACGGCCGCGATCGACGCCAGGATGGGGGTGGGGTCGAGGCGCAGGGACCCGAGCGATCCGTACCGGAGCTGGCTGTCCATGCTGTTGCCGAGGCGGTCCGGTACGGACAGGATGTCCGCGAAGAACATCAGGTCGAACTTGCCCTCTTCGAGCACCCTGCCGATGTGTTGGTAATGGGATGCGGACAGCCAGTTCCGGTCGGCGCCCGGGTGGCGCCAGCCGCCGGGCCGACCGGGACCCGCGGTCACGAAGGCGGCCAGATGCATGTGGTTCGTATGGTTCCGGGAGCTGTTCATCGGGGTCTTTCTGCCTGAGAGTTACGCGGCCGTGGACTGTCCGGGATCGGTGCCGAGGTCACTTCCGCAGTTCGGCGGCGACCGTCTTCCTGATGGAATCGAAGCGGGTGTCCCGCAGGAACCCGGCCACATCGATCTTGGACGGGTAGACGCCCAGGGCGTGGAAGTTGTCGGCGAGGTCCTGGGTGCTCTCGATCGCCTTGCCGTCGACCGGCGCGAGGGCATCGGCGTTCGAGTCGGACAGGAGCTTCTCGCGGGTCAGCTCCAGGTAGACGTCGCGCTCCATATCCGTCGAGCCGAAGCCGCCGATGCGGTCGAAGAACTCGACGCTCTTGTCGGGCGACCGGTTGATGCTCCGCTGCGCGTCACGGACGGCGCGCACGGTCTTCGCCACCGCTTCGGGATAGTCCTTCACCAACGACTCACTGGCCACGTAGAAGCTGTAGTCGTACGTCTTGACTCCGGGCAGGCCGCGCGCCTTGTGCCGGGCCTTGGCCAGGCCGATCGCGGGCTGCCAGCTGATCCAGGCGTCGACCTTGCCGTTGGCGAACGCGGACTCCGCGTCGGCGGCTGGCAGGTTGACGTAGTCGATATCGTCCAGCCGCAATCCGGCGGTCTCCAGGTACTTGATGAGGCTGTAGGTGCCGGTCGTGCCCTTCTGGTCGGCGATCCGCTTGCCCTTGAGGTCCGCGGCGCCGCGGATGGCCGAGCCGCGCGGCACGAGGATCTCGACCTCTGTGCCGGGCAGCGGGTAGGCGGCGAGCGGCACGATCGGGACGTCACCGCCGACCGCGTAGGCGACGGCGGTGGCGGTGGCGAAGGAGAAGTCGACGCTTCCGGCCTTGAAGGCCTCCATGACGGGCAGGGAGGCGGTGAACCCCGACGGCCAGGAGACGGTCGTGCCGCCGAGAGTCCTGCCGAGGTTCACGCCGTTCATCTTGTGGCGGAGGGCCGCGGGTATGCCGGTCTTGCCGCTTCCGATAACCGCGAAGCGGAGCTTTTGGGGCACTCCGTCCGCGAGCGGCTTGATCCCCGGTGCGGCTGTCTTGTCCGCACCGCAGGCCGCGAGGGCGGGGGTGAGGGCGGCGATGCCGCCAAGGGCGAGGAGTCCACGGCGTGAGAGCCCGTCGGCGGGAGTCGCGGGGGTGGCGGAGCGGGAGGTGATAAGGCGGAGTCTGGGCATGGTGAGGTCCTTGGCATTCCGCGGGGACGCGGATAAGGGGGTACGGGGGTGAGCCGGGGACGGTCGGTCCGCAGCCGGTGTCCGGGCTGAAACCGGTGTCCCGGCTGAAACCGGTGTCCGGGCTGATTCAGGCGGCTTCGGTGCCGGCGGACGCGGGTTCGAGCAGGTCCTGGAGGATCTCCTCCTTCCAGGCCACGAGGCGCGGGTGCCCGCGCCGCTCCCCGCGGGGAAGGCCGACCCTCAGGTCTCGTCCGACCGAGCCGGCCGCCAGGACCAGTACGCGGTCGGAGAGCACCAGCGCTTCCTCCACGTCATGGGTGACGAGCAGGACGGTGCGCGGCTGGTCCAGCCAGAGCCGTTCGACGAGTTGCTGCATTCTGATCCGCGTGATGGCGTCCAGGGCACCGAACGGCTCGTCCAGAAGCAGGAGTTCGGGGTGGTGCAGCAAGGCACGGGCGAGGGCGACTCGCTGCTTCTGTCCTCCGGACAGTTCGGTCGGCCAGGCACTTCCCCGGCCGTCCAGGCCCACGGCCCGCAGCAGTGAACGCGCCTCGTGCCTGCGGCCGTTGACGCCCAGCCGGACGTTGTCCTCGACGCTGCGCCAGGGCAACAGGCGGTCCTCCTGGAACATCATGCGGGCCGTGGCGGGCCCCGGTCCGCTTCCGTGGAGGGTGACACTGCCTGTGCTCGGCTGCTCGAGGCCGGCGATGATCCGCAGCAGTGTGCTCTTGCCCACGCCGCTGGGGCCGAGGAAGGAGACGAAGGAGCCGGGCTCGATCTCCAGGTCGAGGTTCCGCAGAATCCACCGATCGCCGTACTGCCGGCCCACTGAGTCAAGCGAAAGCCCGGCGCCCTTGGAAGCGTGCGGACGGGTCACGGGGACGGGCGGCGGTAGCTGGGATGCCATCGCAGGATCCTTCGTTCGATGAGCCGGGTGAGGAGGTCGGCGAGCAGGCCGGCGCAGGCATACAAGACGATGGCGAGCACGATCTGATCGGTGCGGAGCATCTGGCGCGCGTCCTGGGCGAGGTAGCCGATTCCGTCACTGGCCGAGATGGTCTCGGCGATCACGAGCGTGATCCAGGCGACGCCCAGGGAGTAGCGGATGCCGGCCAGAATGGTGGGCATCGCGCCGGGAACCGCGATCTCCCGCACCAGGGCCCATCGCCCCAGTCCGTAGGAGCGGCCGAGCTGGAGCAGTTTGGGGTCCACTCCGCGGATACCGGTGACGGTGTTCAGGTAGATGGGAAAGAACGTGCCCAGCGCCACGAGAAGGATCTTGGGCTCCTCGCCGATGCCGAACCAGGCGATCATCAGGGGCACCAGGGCCAGGTGCGGGATGGTGCGGACCATCTGCAGTGAGCGGTCCAGAAGTATGTCCGCGACTTTGGACATGCCCACCAGAAACCCGAGCATGAGGCCGGTGACCGCGCCGAGCCCGAACCCCTGCGCGATGCGGCGCAGACTGGCGAGGATGTGCCGCTGGAGTTCGCCGGTGGCGGCGAGATCGGAACCTGCCCGTACCACCACCTCGGGGGCGGGCAGTACGGAGGGCGGGAGGACGCCGATCCGAGCGGTGACCTGCCAGACCACGAGAGCCAGCAGCGGTACCGCCCAGGGGCCGACCACACGGCCGACGGCGGGTAGCCGGCTGACGATCCGGCGCGGGACAGGGGATCGGGACGAGGGTGGCACCGGCCCGCGCCCCGCTTCCGATCCGGTGCTCCCCACCGGCGCGGAAGGGGGCTGACCCCCTTCTTTTGTGAGCAGTTGCCGCTCGGGCATGGATCTCCCTTTCAGGAGTGATCGCCTCGGTCCTCACCCGCACAGGAGTCGACGCAGGAGCCGAACCGAGGGTGAGGCCATGGGAGGGTTCCCGCGCGCGGCGGGTGATGTGAAGGACACACTGCCCGGGCTGAGCCAAGGGCCGAGTCAAGGGCGGCGTGCCTGGGAAACGCTCACGTGCGAGAGCCGGGCTCGCCCGGACGTGAAGCTACGAAGTGATCAAGATCAGCGACAGCGCGCGCTGGAGCTGCGCATGAGGTCGATGTGCCGACGGCACGTCAACTCGGTCCGCCACGGGAAGGCGATCACGACGGCCAGGCGGGCGGGACCCCGCCGTGACTGGGCATCGCGATGCATCTGGAACTCCCCTGGACTTGGAGGACGGCCGTCTGGCGTGCGCTCCGAGCCTCGCGGAGCACTTGCGGGGATCATAACCACAGCTGCATCTATGTGCAAACATCTGTATACACTTGTATCGAGTGGTGGACGAGACGACAAGGAAGAGGACGTGACCGCTTCACAGGACGATGGACGCACCATCAGCCACTACGCCCGCATCCGGCAGAGCATCGTCAATGGGCAGGCGGGACCGGGGACCGTTCTGATCCCATCGGCTCTGAGCGCCGAGTACAACGTGTCACGCACCCCGGTGCGGGAGGCCCTGATCAGGCTTGAGCAGGACGGGCTGGTCGAGCAGGCGACTCGCGGCTACGTGGTCCGTACCCGTACCCCGGAGGAGATCCTGCAGATCTGCGAGGCGCGCATCGCGCTCGAGTCGACGATCGCCCAAGCCGCCGCCATGCGACGGACGGAACTCGACCTCGCCCGTCTCGTCCACGTCCACGAGAGCACGGCGGACACCACCGATCCCGCCGAACTGCGGGACCGCAACAGCGAATGGCACGTGGTGCTGCGCGAGGCCGGGCACAACCCCACCATCTCCGAGCTGATGGACCGTCTGGACGCCCAGTTGAAGACGTACGACGCACACACCTCTTCGGCCACCGACCTGCCCGAAAACCTCGAGCAGATCCTCACGGAGCACGCGGGGATCCTGGACGCGGTACGACACCGCGACGCGTCCGCCGCGCGCGACCGCATGATCGCGCACCAGAGCCGCACCCGTGACCTGCGCCTCGGCGCGCTGGCCCGGTCGGCGCGGGGCACGTCGTAGTGCCGGCCTTCCGCGATCCGCTCCAGTCGGGTAGCCGGGTCACGGCAACATGACCCGGCTGCCCGACTCAGTCGAAGTGCACGAGCACTTCTCCCAGGTTGTCGGCGATAGCGGTGTGCGGTGCGGCCTCGAGCCGCTCCCTCCCGTGTGCTCCGCCGAGGACTCCGATGACGTGTCCGGCTCCGGAGCGGGTACCGGCGAGCAGGTCGTTGGCCGTGTCGCCGGCGACGAGGACGCGCTGCACCGCGTCGATCCCGAGGCTGATGACCGCGGTGAGGATCAGGTCGGGGTAGGGGCGGCCGCGGAGTGTTCCGGACTGGGCCACGGTGAGGTCGACGAGGTCGCGCCAGCCGAGGGTGTCGAGGAGCGCGTCCTGGACCGCGGCGTCGAAGCCGGTCATGAGGCAGGTCTTGACTCCGCGTTGTCGCAGGGCGACGAGGACTTCCTCGGCGCCGTCCCTGGCGGGCAGCTCACCGGCAAGCACTGCCTTGAGCATGAGGTCCACGAAGTTCTGGTGGGCTTCCGCGGCCTTGTGCGGATCGGGCGCCAAGTGGTCGAACATGTCGTTCTTCGCCATGCCGCGCAAGGGCTGGAGCGTTTCCGGGGTGATCGCGTCGAGACCGGCGAGCGACAGGGCTTCGTCCACGGCCCGTTCGACGATGCCGTTGTCCGCGATGGTGGTGCCGGCCATGTCGAGGACGGCCAGGTCGATCACTGGGGAGTGGTCGTGGTGGGGCACTGGAGTGTGTTCCTTCTACAGGGAGTGTTCGATCGTGGTGTCGGCCATCACGTCGAGCGCTTTGGTCGATGCTTGGGGGCGGCGGACCGCGATGCCGACGAAGAGAGCGTCGACGACCCCCAGATGGGCGAGGCGGCTGGCCATCGCTTCGAGGCGGAAGCCGTATTCAGGTCCTCCCGCGATCAGCGCGGCGTCCACGACGCGGGTCAGGGGCGAGTTGGTGAAGCTGGTGATGGCGACGGTGAAGGCGCCTGCCGCCCGCGCCGCCTCCGCGGCCCGCAGTGACTCGCGGCTGGCACCGGTGTGGCTGACGACGAGGCATACACAGGACTCGTCGAGGTGGCGTGCGGCCAGGTGCTGGGCCATGACATCGGTGGGGAACATCGTGACGAGGCCGAGCGCGGAGAGCCGGTAGGCGGCGTCGTGGGCCGGCGCCGCGGAGGTGCCGTTGCCGATGACGAGGACGCGGCCGGCCGCGGCGATGCGGTCGATGGTGAGTGACAGCGACTCGGGGTCGACGGTCCGTGCCGCGTCGACCAGGGCCCTGCCGCTGCGGCGCAGGACGCGGTCGAGGATGTCACCGGCAGGCGTCTGGCCGTCTATCCCCTCTTCATGGGCGAGTTCCTGCTCCTCCTCGCCTTGCTGGGCGAGGTCGCGTGTGATGGCGAGCTTGACGTCCTGGTAGCCCCGGTACCCGATGCGCTGGCAGGCACGGACCGCCGAGGACTGTGCGACGCCGGCCCTTTGGGCGAGCTCGGTCACCGAGCCGCGCACCACCGCTTCGGGGTCGCTGAGGATCAGCTCGATGAACCGCTTGTCCGTCGTGCCCAGGCCGGGCAGCGCGGCTTGGGCACGAGTGACGAATTCACCGCTCACCAGGGACGACTTGGCCGCAACCACGGAACCTCACTTCGCTCGCCATGCACGGATCGACTGTCGATGCCGGATGGAGGCTAGCACGGGATGGATTATCCATCCTGGCTTCCAAGCTATATCTGGATAGTTCATCCTTCGGTAACCCCGGCTTGGTTCGCGCGCCACCCCCGACTCCGAGCCTGACACCACCGACGCAGGTCGGCAGGTGTTCGAACGCCCCTGCGCCGAGCGGCCGCACGGGACGGCGGCACCGACCCGAAGTGACCCCGAGAACACGGAGAGTCACTAAGGCTTTCAGATGGCCTGTCGGGCCCATCGACATCGGCGCGGCACCAAGACCCCGCACCAGGGCCTTGCGTCCGCCGCCTCCGGGCGGCCGATCAACTCCGGAAACGAGGAACAACCCCGTGATCACCCTGTCGCCGACCGCCGCCTTGCGCCAACGCGCCGCGAGACTGCGCCGTGACGGCGTCCAAGTCTTCGACTTCTCGGCAGGCGAACTCGACCTGCCGACCCCCGCCCACATCGTCACCGCGGCCATCGAGGCCGCGCGCAGGCCGGAGAACCACCACTACGGGCCGACCGGCGGCGAGACCCGTCTGCGTCGGGCGATCGCCGACCGGCTCACCCCAAGGGCCGGGATCCCCCTCGACGACTCCAACGTACTGGTCACCCATGGTGCGAAACAGGCGTTGTTCAACACGTTCATGGCGCTGCTCGAACCCGGGGACGAAGTCCTGGTACCAGCGCCGTACTGGGTGACCTTCCCGTCCTCGGTCCGGCTGGCGGGCGGCAGTCCGGTGATCGTCCAGCCGTCCGCCGGTGAACTGAAGATCACCCCGGACCACCTGGAGACGGCTCGGACCCCGTCCACCCGGGCGATGGTGCTGTGTTCACCGAACAACCCGACGGGACTGGTCTACGACGCGTCGGAGCTGCGCGCGCTCCTGACGTGGGCGGCGAGGCACAACATCTGGATCGTCTCGGACGAGACCTATGTCGACCTCGGCTTCCGGCCCGTCCCCGCACCGGGCCAGGTCGAGCCCGGGGTGAGCGACCGACTCATCACGGTCGGCAGTGTGTCCAAGTCCTACGCGATGACGGGCTGGCGGGTGGGCTGGATGTCGGGCCCGAAGCAGGTCATCGACGCGGCCGCCGCCGTCCAGTCCCACACCACCTCGAACGTCAGCCGCATCGCGCAGGCGGCCGCTCTGGCCGCCCTCACCGGTCCGGACGTGACGGCCGAATTCCGGGCGATCCTCGGCGACCGGCTGAAGGCGTGCCAGGCCGTGCTGGAACCTCTCGGGCTTTTCCGGACGCCTCCCGACGGCGCGTTCTACGTCTTCCCCGACGTCCGCGGGTTCGCCCCCGACGACGTCACCGTGGCGGACCGCCTCCTGGACTCCGGCGTCATCACGGTGCCCGGTGCCTCTTTCGGGGCTCCCGGGCATCTGCGGCTGAGTTTCGCCATCGCGGAGGAACACCTGCGCAGCGGACTGTCGACCATGGCCGGCCTCCTCGACGGCTGGGCCGCTTGATGTCCTCGCCCGACCGGCAGGCGATGCGCACCGTGTTCCACCGCTTGCTCCGCCCGTCCGGCCCGAACTCACCGCTGAAACCGCTGAATCGGAGACGTCATCATGACCGCTGCCACTGACGGCAGAGCGGCGCTCGCACCACCGGGCAGCGGTGCCGAGCAGTCCAGACCCCCCAAGATCGTCCCCGTCCGGCACCCCGGCCGATGGGTGGCCGTGGCCATCGTCCTCGTCCTGGTGGCGCAGTTGGTGCACGCCCTGGTCACCAACCCCGGCCTGGAGTGGGCGACCTTCCGGCAGTACTTCTTCGACCACAGCGTTCTGCACGGCGTATGGCTGACCGTCGAGCTCACCTTCTACGCCGCGCTGGCGGGCTTCGCGGGCGGGATGGTGCTGGCCTTCATGCGGCTCTCCGCCAACCCCCTGTTGCGGGTGATCGCCTACGGCTATGTCTGGGTCGTGCGCTCCGTGCCGCTGCTGGTGCAGGTGCTCTTCTGGTTCAACATCTCCTATCTGTACTCGCGTCTGAGCATCGGGGTGCCGTTCGGGCCGGAGTTCTTCTCCTTCAGCACCACCAATCTGGTCAGCTCGGTGAGTGCGGCCGTCATCGCGCTCTCGGTCAACGAGGCCGCCTTCGCCTCGGAGATCGTCCGTGCGGGGGTGCTGTCCGTCAGCCACGGTCAGCTGGAGGCCGCCGCCGCGCTGGGGATCCCCCGGCGCCGTCAGCTGATGCGCATCGTGCTGCCGCAAGCCATGCGGACCATCGCGCCCAACGCGGCCAACCAGCTGATCTCGCTGTTCAAGAACACCTCGATCGTCTCCGTGATGGCGATCATGGAGCTCTTCTACACCGTCCAGGTCATCTACGGGCGCACCTCCCGCATCGTGCCCATGCTGCTCGTCGCGACCGCCTGGTACGTCCTGCTGACCACCCTCCTGACGATCTTCCAGTACTACGTCGAGCGCCGCTTCGCCAAGGGCACGACGCGGGCGCTGCCGCCGACCCCTGTCGAGCGGGTGCGCCTCGCCGTCCGCAACCTCCGCGCGGCTGCCGCGGATGAAGGGACCCCGCGGTGACCACGACATCGCCTAACGCCGGCCGCCGTCGCCACGAGGCCGCGGCCGATCCCGCCCGGGTGGTCGTCGACATACGCGGCGTCCACAAGAACTACGGCCTGGTCGAGGTGCTCAAGGGCGTCGATCTCCAGGTCCGCGTCGGCGAGGTGACCGTTGTGCTGGGCCCGTCCGGATCCGGCAAGTCCACCCTGCTGCGCTGCATCAACCACCTGGAGAAGGTCAAGCGCGGCACCGTCACCATCGACGGCGAACTGATCGGCTACCGGCGGGCCGGCGACCGGCTGCACGAGCTGCGCGAGCGCGAGGTGCTGCGTCAGCGCACCCACATCGGCTTCGTCTTCCAGAATTTCAACCTCTTCCCGCATCTCACGGTGGAGGACAACCTGGTCGAGGCGCCCGTCTCCGCCCTGGGGGTGCCGCGTGCCCGGGCCCAGGAACGCGCCGAGCGGCTGCTGGAGCGCGTCGGTCTGCGCGACAAGGCGACCGCCTACCCCGGACAGCTGTCCGGCGGCCAGCAGCAGCGCATCGCCATCGCTCGCGCGCTCGCCCTGGAACCCAAGGTGCTGCTCTTCGACGAGCCCACCTCCGCCCTCGACCCTGAGCTGGTCGGCGAGGTGCTGGATGTGATCAAGGATCTGGCACGCGCCGGCACCACCATGATCGTCGTCACCCATGAGATCGGCTTCGCCCGTGAGGTCGCCGACACCGTGGTCTTCATGGACGACGGCCGGATCGTCGAGCAGGGGACACCGGCCGACGTGCTCGACTCCCCCCGGCACGAGCGCACCCGCACCTTCCTCTCGAAGGTCCTCTGACCCCGCTTCTTCCGAAAGGCAGGACCACCATGTCCGTACTCATCCGCCCCAAGCTCACCGCGCTCACCCTGGCCATCGCCGCCGCGCTCACCCTGAGCGCCTGCGGCGGCCCCACCAAGGACGCATCCGGACCGGCGGCCAAGGAGCGCTTCAACACCGGCCCCGACCAGAACCGCTACTCGGCGCCCAAGGTCGCCTCCATCGCCGCCGAAGTGCCCGCGGCCATCCGGTCCCGGGGCACCCTCGAAATCGGCAACTCCAAGGGGAGCACCGCACCGCTCACCTTCTTCGCCACGGACAACAAGACCCTCATCGGCGTGGAAACGGACATGGCGTACGCGATCGCCTCGGTGTTCGGCCTCAAGGCGCACTACAACCCGGTCTCCTTCGAGCAGGTCTTCGTCGGTCTGGACAGCGGAAAGTACGACGTCGGCGTCACCAACATCACCGTCACCGAACTGCGCAAGCAGAAGTACGACATGGCCACCTACCGCAAGGACGCGCAGGCGTTCGAGGCCAAGAAGGGCGCGACGTGGCGCGTCACCGGCCCCGAGGACGTGGCGGGCAGGACCATCGCCGTGCCCACCGGGACCAGTGAGGAGAAGGCCCTGCTGGACTGGAGCGCCCAGAACGTCAAGGCGGGCCGCAAGCCCGTCAACGTGAAGTACTACCAGGACGAATCGGCCTGCTACCTGGCCCTCCAGTCCGGCCAGATCGACGCCTATCTCCATCCCAACCCCGAGGCCCAGTACCACGCCAGGACCTCCGGCCAGACCCAGGTCGTCGGCGACATCATCGGAGCCGGGAAGAACCTGGAGGGCCTGATCGCCGCGACCACCAAGAAGGACAACGGCCTCGGCAAGCCGCTCAATGACGCGATCAACTACCTGATCAAGACGGGCGTCTACGGGAAGATCCTGGCGCGCTGGGATCTCACCAGCGACGCGGTGAGCACCTCGCGGCTCAACCCGCCCGGCCTGCCGATCGAGAAAAAGTGAGCGCCCGAACACGGAACGTCGGACCCGGACCCCATCCTGGCCCGGGTCAGCCCTCATGGACAGAGCCTCGATCGGAGAACGCGGAATGGTGAGCACGCTCCTCGTCGTCATCGACGGACTACGGGCGACCGATGTGCGGAAGATGCCGTACCTCACGGAACTCGCACACCGCGGCGTGTCGTACCGGCAAGCACGCTCGGTCGCGCCGTCGCTGACCCGCCCCGCCGCGGCGTCCCTCGCCGGCGGAGCGCCCCCCGGCGTCACCGGAATTCCGGGCAACCGCCTCTGGGCCGACGGACATCTCATCGACACCGGCCGCCCCGACCACCTGGAGCTGCTCCGCTCCCTGCGGGGTGATCGGCTGCTCCCCGTGCCGACTCTGGGTGAGCACCTCGCCGGGCACGGGCGCAAGCTCGTCGCCGTCGGAACGGGTTCGAACGGCTGCACACTGCTGCTCAATCCGGGAGCGGTCGACGGGCACGGGGCCGCGATAGGCGCGCGTCCGTTCGGCGATGATGCCTTCTACGCGCGGCCCGAGAGTGTCCGGCGCCGTCTCGCGGGCAGTCTCCCCCACGCCGCGGACGGTCCGTTCCCCGCATTGCGCTGGACAACCGACCTGATCGTCGACTACGTCATTCCGGAGCTGGCGCCGGATGTCCTCGTCCTGTGGTCGGGCGAGCTGGACGACGTGCAACACGACAACGGCGTCGATGGCCCGGCCGGGGACGACGCTCTCTCCGAGATCGACCACCGACTGCGTCAGCTGATCGACCGGGTCCGTGAGCGGGCACCGCACACCGATGTCATCGTGACAGCCGACCACGGCTTCTCGAACGCGACGCACACGGTCGACGTGGCCGACATCGAGTCACTGATTCCGCCGTCGCTCACCGATGCCGTCCAACTTGTCGACAACAACGGCGGGTTGTTGGTGTACGCGCGGCGGCGCCTCCGAACCACACAGATCGATGCGATCCTCGACGCCATCATGTCGGCGGGATGGTCCGGGCCGGTCTTCGCCGAGGGCGACGTCCCCGGGGTCCTTCCGTCGGCCGGCCTGTGGTCCGCCCGAACAGCCGCCGACGGCCTGCTCGCGTATGTGTCGCTCACCTACCACGACCGACTCGGCGATCCGCGCATCGGTCACAGCGTCCGAGACGGCGCGCGGCTCGCGGGTGGCCATGGCTCCACCTCGGCCGCCGACATGCGCATACCACTCGTACTGAACGGGCCGAGCTTCCGGACCGCCCATGAATCCCCGTTCCCGGCCGACCACCTCGACATTCCCCCAACGATCTGCCGGCTCATGGGGCTGCCGGTCCCGCCGTCCATGTCCGGACGGGTGCTGAGCGAAGCCGGCCTGCTCGGTCCGGGATACGCGTCAGCGCCTCCGGAGGACCGACGGGTCGTCGCGGAGCGCGGCACCGCGGATGTCACCACGGCCCACTTTCAGCATTTCGCCGACCGTCAGTACTTCCTCTCGGCCGACAGACACCGAAGCTGAGCCGGACCGCGGCGAACGAGGGCCGCCGCGTGGTGGTGGAAGGCGCGGCGGACCGCCGGGAAGCGGCGGGGATCGCGGCTGGGGTGGACTCGATTGGTGAGGAGGACGTAGTAGTGGCCTTCCGCCCCCGGCCCCTCCGCTCCTGCCCCGTCCGCTCTCGCCATGTCCGCCTGTGCCCCGTCCACCGCAGGCTCCACCCACAGGCTCGTCCCCGTGAAGCCCGTGTGGCCGTACGAGGACGGTCCCATCGCCGTACCGACCGGGGACCCCACCGCGTCCCGCCCCTGCCAGCCGAGGCAGCGGCGCAGCGGGAGGCCCTCCGTATGGCAGGCGGTCATGCGGGCGAAGCCGGGCGCGCTCAGCAGGCCGTCGCCGCCCGCGGCGAGCGCCCGGCCCAGCCGGTCCATGTCGGCCAGCGGTGCGAACAGGCCGGCGTGGCCGCAGACTCCGCCGAGCACCACCGCGTTCTCGTCGTGCACCTGGCCGGTCACCAGACGGCCGCGCCAGGTGCACAGCTCCGTGGAGACCGCGCGTTCACGGGCCGCGGGGCCGGGTGCGAAGACCGTCTCGCGCATGCCGAGCGGCTCGCACACCTGCTTCGCCACCAGCTCGTCCAGGCCGGTCGCGGTGGCCTGTTCAAGGATCAGGCCGAGCAGGACGAAGCCCGCGGAGGAGTACTCCACCACCGTGCCCGGCGCCCCGCGGAGCGGTAGCCCGCGGAGGGCCGTCAGCAGCCCGTCCCGGTCCGAGTGCGCACGCCAGAGCGGGGTGCCGCCGGGCAGGCCGGAAGTGTGGGTGAGCAGCTGGCTGACGGTGATGTCCGCCTTGCCCGGCACTCGGCGGTACTCCGGCAGATACGCGCCGACCGTGCCGTCCAGCCGTAGCGCTCCCGTCTCCACCAGCCGCAGTGCGGCCAGGCCCACGATCGGTTTCGTCACCGAGGCCAGATCCCACAGCTCGGTGCCGTTCAGCTCCGCCCCGCCCCAACGACGTGTGCCCAGGTGCCCGTGTGTCTCCCGTCCGGCCGCGGTGCCGACCGACCAGGCGGCCGCGGAGTAGATCCCGGCCCGGCGGCCGGCCGCCAGGAGTGCCGCGAGCCGTGTCGGCCGGTCCGCCGGTGGGCCTGCCTGTCGGTCCGCCGGTGAACCTGCCTGTCGGTCCGCCGGGGGCGGGCAGGCCGTTCCCGTCCGTTCCGCCCCCGGCGGGATCCGGTCGCCCTCGGCCCCGCTCACTCCTGACCCCGCACGATCCCCAGCGCCCCCGAACCGCCGCGCAACGCCGCGGACACCGTACCGGCGGCCGCTCGCACCATCGGCCCCAGCACCGCCACGCTCTCCTCGTCCAGCGTGAACGTCAGCCCGACGATGCCGACCGCGCCGGCGACCCGGTCGCCCGGCCCCAGCACCGGGGCCGCGATGGCGCGGACGTCCTGCTCCGCGTATTCGTCATCGACCGCATAGCCTCGCTCGCGCACGGCGGGCAGGGCGGCGAGCACGGCCCCCGGGTCCCGCACCGTCCGTGATGTACGGGCCGGGAGCGGCTCGCCGCCCAGAAGCTCCGCCGCCGCGGGTGACGGCAGGGCCGACAGCATCGCCCACCCCACCGCCGAGCAGTACAGCGGGACTTCGCCGCCCGCGGTCAGCGGCATGCGGTACGTGGACGACGGCTCCGACTGCGTCACATGCACCGCCACGGCGCCGTCCCGTACCGAGAAGTGGGCCAAGTGGCCGGTGCGCAGCCGCAGGTCGTCCAGGACCGGGCGGGCCAGCCGCAGCTCGCTGCTGGCGGCCAGCGCCGTGGCGGCGAGCCCGAGCAGCCGCGGCCCGGCCTGATAGTTGCCGCCGGGGCCCGGGACCGCGTACCCGGCCTCGGCGAAGGTGTGCAGCAGGCGGTGGACGGTCGGCTTCGGCAGCCCCGTGCGGGCGGCGAGGTCGGCCAGGCGGTGCGGGGCATCGGGCTGGACCAGCGCGTCCAGCACCGCGAGTGCCTTGTCCACGGGACCCGTCGCGGCGGCGGGCGACTCCGCACGGCGGGAGGCGGAGGTATTGACCGGCTTCGGCATGTCGCCTAGCTTAACGCATCATCGTTCCGGCTCCCGGAACGAACGAACTGTTCAATGGAACATCACGCGGAGGGCAGATCGTGACTCCTCCATCAATGTCGCGCCGTAAGGCCCTTCGGCTGGGCGGGCTCGCACTCCCTGTCATCGCCGCGCCGACAGCGCTCACCGGGTGCGGAACGGCCGCGGGCGCGGGCGGCGACGGCACCCTCCGGGTGGCGCAGCCGACCGACCCCACCACGCTCGATCCGCACAAACAGGGCGACATGGTCTCCATGAACGTCCTGATCAACATCTTCGACACCCTCACCACCCGGGATGCCCGTGGCCGACTCGCCGCCCGGCTCGCCACCTCCTGGGAGCCCCGCTCCAGGACCGTGTGGCGCTTCCGCCTCCGGAGAGGCGTGCGCTTCCACAACGGGGAGGAGTTCGACGCCGATGCCGTCAAGTTCTCCATCGAGCGGGTCCTCGACCCGAAGACGCGGTCGCCGATCGTCGAACTGCGGTATGTGACCTCGGCCCGCGTGGTCGACCGCTACACCGTCGATGTGCACACCACACTGCACGACCCGATCCTGCCCGCGAAGCTGTCGCTCTTCGGCGGCGTCATCGTGCCGCCGAAGTACCTCGCCGATGTCGGCGACGCCACCTTCGCCAAGCGGCCGGTCGGCACCGGGCCGTTCGTCTTCGTATCCTTCCGACGCGACCGCGAGCTACGGCTGCGCGCCAACCGCCGCCACTTCCACGGCTCCCCCGGGGCCGACCGCCTCGTCTTCCGCGCGCTGCCCAACCCCGCCTCCGCGCTGGCCGCGTTGCAGAGCGACGAGGTCGACCTGGTCACCGGGCTCACCCCGGACGCCGCCCGGCAGCTGTCCGGCTACGCGGGCGTGGAGCTGGAGAGCCACCGGGGCGTCAGGACCGCGTACCTCAATCTCGACACCACCTCCGGGCCGCTGCGCGACCGCCGCGTGCGGCAGGCGCTCAACCACGCCATCGACGTGCCGCTGCTCATCAAGGCCGTGCTGGACGGCAAGGCGCGCGAGGTGCCCGCGATGCTGCCGCGCGGCGTCGTCGGTTTCGACGGGTCGGTCGAGCCCTTCCGGCGCTCCGTACGCACCGCCCGGCGGCTGCTCGCCGAGGCCGGCCACCCGCACGGCCTCACCACCACGCTCACCGCCTCCAACGACGACGCCCAGGTCGCCGAGGCCATCTCCGGCCTGCTCGACCGCGCCGGCATCCGGGCCCGCGTCGATCTGCTCGACCCCGGCACCTTCTCCGCCCGCCTCACCTCCGACAACCGGCACGCGCTCGGCCCCATCTACCTCGCCGCCTCCACCGCCTGGACGCTCGACGGCGCGTCCATGGTGCAGTCGAACGTGCGTCATGACCGTCGGCAGAGCCGGTGGGTGTCGAAGGAGGCCGACCGGCTCATCGACGCCGAGGAGCTGTCCATGGACCCCGAAGACCGGCAGCGCGCGTTCACCGCGCTCCAGCGCCTGATCAAGCACGAGGCCCCGTTCGTACCGCTCTACCAGCAGGACATCATCCTCGCCCGGACCACCCGGGTGCACTGGACACCGGTCGTCAACGGCTCGCTGGCCATGGAGAGCGCGGAGGTGAGGGCATGACGGCCGCCTCCGTCGAGCCGCCGGTCACCGTCCGGAAGCCGAAGTCCGGCCTCCTCCGCCAGGTCCTGGTCCGCCTCGCCACCGCCGTCGGCGTGCTCTTCGCCGCCGCCACCCTGGCCTTTGTTCTGGTACGGCTCTCCGGCGACCCGGTCAAGCAGCTGCTGCCCCCGGACGCCACCGCCGCCCAGGAGGCCACGCTCCGTTCCCAACTCGGCCTGGACCAACCCCTGATCGCGCAGTACGGCGACTTCCTGTGGGGGCTGCTCCGGCTCGACCTCGGCGACTCGCTCGTCTACCACGAGCCGGTCAGTCAGGTCATCGCCGACCGCGTCCCGGCCACCCTCGAACTCGCCGCCGGCGCCCTGGTGCTCAGCCTCGTCATCGCCATCCCGGCCGGGATCTACGCCGCGACGCACCGTGGCCGGGCCGGCGACACGGGCGTGATGACGGCGGTGCTGCTCGGCCAGTCCACCCCGCCGTTCTGGGTCGGCATCCTGCTGGTCCTGCTCTTCTCGGTGCGGCTCCAGGTGCTCCCGGCCTCCGGCTACGGCACCTTCGCGCATCTGGTGCTGCCCGCCGTCACGCTGTCCGTCTACTCCATCGCGGTCATCGCCCGGCTGCTGCGCTCCTCGCTCATCGACGTCCTCGGCTCGGACCACATCCGTACGGCGAAGGCCAAGGGACTCGGCCCGGCGAAGGTGGTGCTCGCACACGGGCTGCGCAACGCCTCGCTGCCGACCGTCACCGTGATCGGCCTGGAGTTCGGCGGGCTGCTCGGCGGGGCGATCCTCACCGAGCAGGTCTTCTCCTGGCCGGGCATCGGACGGCTGACCGTGGAGGCCATCTCGCACCGGGACTTCCCTCTGGTGCAGGCGGCCGTCCTGTTCTTCGCCGCCGCCTTCGTCCTCGTCAACCTGCTCGTCGACCTCTCCTACAGCCTCCTCGACCCGAGAGTGCGGGCCCAGCCATGACCGTCGTACGCAACCGGCTCGCCCTGGCGGCCCTCGGCGTCCTCGCGCTGCTGGTCATCGCCGCCGTCTTCGCGCCGCTGCTCGCCCCGGACGACCCGGCCGAACAGCAACTCCTCGCCCGGCTCACACCCCCGGTCTGGGAGGGCGGCGGCAGCCTCGCCCACCCGCTGGGCACCGACCAGCTCGGCCGCGATGTGCTGTCCCGCGTCATCTACGGCTCCCGGGTCTCGCTCCTCGTGGGCATCGGCGCGGCGTTGCTCGCGGGTGTGGTGGGGGCGGTGTGCGGGCTGTTCGCCGGCTTCCGCGGCGGCTGGCCGGACCGGATACTGATGCGCTTCGCCGACATCCAGCTCGCCTTCCCCTCCCTGCTGCTGGCCCTCGCCATCGTCGGCTTCCTCGGCTCCGGGCTGTGGAACGTCGTCCTGGTGCTCGGCTTCACCGGCTGGGTGGCGTATGCCCGCGTGGTCCGCTCCGAAGTGTTGTCGCTGCGCACCCGGGACTATGTGACCCAGGCCCGGGCGACCGGCGTCACGGACCTCACGATCATGCGCCGGCACCTGCTCCCCAACGTCCTGCCGCACCTGGCCACCATCGCCACCCTGCACATCGCGGCGGCCATCGTCGCCGAGGCCTCGCTCAGCTACCTCGGCCTCGGCGTGCCCAAGGAGACCGTCACCTGGGGCTCGATGCTCGCCGACGGCCAGCTCTATCTCGGCACCTCGTGGTGGGTCGCGGTCTTCCCGGGGCTGGCGCTGATGCTCACCTCCCTGGCCATCAACATCACCGGCGACGCGCTGCGCGACGTCACGGACCCGAAGGCGTACCGCCGATGACCACACATGCTCCACAAGCTCCCGTGCTCGAAATCCGCGATCTGCACGTCGACTTCCGGCTCGCCACCGGCCCCGTGCACGCCGTGCGCGGTGTGAGCCTGGCGGCACACGCCGGGGAGACCCTGGCCGTCGTCGGCGAATCCGGCAGCGGCAAGTCGGCCACCATGCTCGCCGTGCTGCGGCTCAACCCCGAGCCGCCGTGCGTCTACCCCGGCGGCGAGATCCTCCTCGACGGCCGCGACCTGCTCGCGCTGCCGGAGAAGCGGTTGCGCGAGGTGCGCGGCAACGACGTCGCGATGGTCTTCCAGGACCCGATGACCAGCCTCGACCCGCTGCAGCGGGTCGGCAACCAGGTGGCCGAGGTGCTGCGCACGCACCGCGGGGCCTCGCGCGCCGGGGCCCGGGCGGAGGCCGTACGGGCGCTGGACGAGGTCGGCATCCCGGATCCGGAACTGCGGGCACGGCAGTACCCGCACGAGCTGTCCGGCGGGCTGCGCCAGCGCGTGATGATCGCGACGGCGTTGGTCGGACGGCCCCGGGTGCTCATCGCCGACGAGCCGACCACCGCCCTGGACGTCACCGTGCAGCGGCAGATCCTGGACCTCCTCGCCGATCTGCGCGCCCGGCACGGGATGACGGTGGTGCTCGTCACCCACGACCTCGGGGTGGTCGCGGAGACCGCCGACCGGGTCGTGGTGATGAACTCCGGCCGGGTCGTGGAGCACGGCACCGTCGCCGAGGTCTTCGAGACGCCCCGCGAGCAGTACACCCGCGACCTGCTGGCCGCCACCCCGCGACTGGAGCCGACCTCATGACGACCGCCGTGCCGAAGACACTCGCGAAGCGGCCCATGCTGGAGCTCGACGGCCTGTCAAAGGAGTTCACCGGACCCGGCGCCACCCGCACCCTCGCCGTCGACGATGTCACGCTCACCGTCGAGGACGGCGAGACCCTCGCCCTCGTCGGCGAGTCCGGCTCCGGGAAGACGACCCTGACCCGGCTGCTGCTGGGGCTGCTGGATCCCACCGCCGGGACCGTCCGCTTCGAGGGTCACGACCTCGCCGTACTGTCGGCGGCCGAGCTTCGCGCGCTACGGGCCGGGATGCAGGTCGTGCTCCAGGACCCGTACTCGAGCATGAATCCGCGCATGAGAGTCACCGATATCGTGGCCGAGCCGCTGGTCACCCATGACGTCACCTACCGTGGACGGCGCGCCAGGGCGCGGCTGCGGGAGCGGGTCGGCGAGCTGCTGGAGTCGGTCGGGCTGCCGGCGCGGCTGCAGGACCGGTACCCGCACGAGTTCTCCGGCGGGCAGCGGCAGCGCATCTCCATCGCCCGTGCGCTGGCGTCCTCGCCACGGCTCGTGGTGCTCGACGAGCCGACCAGCGCCCTCGACGTCTCCGTCCAGTCCCAGGTCCTCGACCTGCTGGTCGAGCTGCAGCGACAGCACGGCCTGACCTACGTGTTCGTCTCGCACAACCTCGCCGTGGTCCAGCGGATCGCCGATCGGGTGGCGGTGCTGCGGCGCGGCAGGGTGGTCGAGTGCGGGGAGACCGCCGCCGTGCTGGGCGCGCCCCGGCACCCGTACACCCGCGAGCTGCTGGCCGCCGTGCCACGCCCCGACGCGTACCGGACCAGGACCGGGAGCAGGACGGGGACGGGGAACGGCGGCGGGACTACCGGTGAGTGAGGACCAGCCCCGCGCCGCCGAGCAGCGCAACATCGTCCGGCCGGCCCGCCTCACCCAGCACCACCCGCGGCGGGGCGGCCGTCGACCAGCCGCTGTCCCGCCGCAGCCGCTCCTCGACCCGGGCCCGGAACCCCTCTCCGCCCTCGACGGCCTCGCCGTGGAGTACGAACAGGCCGGGGGCGAAGAGCTGCTGGATGTTGACCAGGCCGAGCGCGAGGTTGTCGGCGTACTCCTCGACCATCGGCCGGGTGCCGTCCCCGCGTCGTACCAGCGCCTCGAGCGTCATTCCGGTGCCCAGTCCGCCCGCCTGTGCCCGCCGCCGCAGCCAGCGCGTCGTGGCCACGGTCTTCCAGCAGCCGCGCGCCCCGCAGGTGCACGGCTCGCCACCGGCCAGCACCGTCATATGGGCCCCGCTGCGGCCACCGTGCGGGGCCAGCAACTCGCCGCCGAAGAACACCCCGACGCCCAGCACCTCGCCGGTGGACACCGAGGCGAAGGACCGAAGGCCCCGGCCCACGCCGAACCACCGGTCGCCCAGCACCTGGAGCCGGGCCCGGTGCTCGACGTACACCGGCACCCCCAGCGCCCGCCGCAGCACCTCCGCGACCGGGTAGCCGCGCAGCGCCGGCACGTCGTTGACCTCGATGAACGTGCCCCGCTCCGGGTCCACGAGGCCGGCCGCGGCCACCCCGACCCCGGTCAGCTCACACCCGTCGAAGCACTCCAGCGCGGCCTGCCGCACCGCCGCGTCCACTCCGGCCGCCTCCCGCGCCGCCGGGTCGAACCCGGCCGCGGCGCGCCGCAGCAGCTTTCCGGAGTGGTCGACCAGCGCCGCGCGCACCTGTCCGGGCAGCACCTCCACCGCGCCCAGCAGCGGGCGTGCGGGGGCGACCGGGGGATCGGGCACCAGGCGGAGCCGGGGGCGTCCGCCGTCGGGGGCGAGTGCGGCCATGCGCAGACTCTGCCACGCCATCAACCCAGGAGGTAGTACCACATTGCTCCGGCTGACCGAACTCACCTGGCGCGAGGCCCGGGCCGCGGGCGCGGACGCCATCGCCCTGCTGCCCATCGGCTCGCAGGAACAGCACGCCGCCCACCTGCCGATGGGCACCGACACACTGCTGGTCACGGCGGTGGTGGACCGGGCGGCCGAGCTGCTGGCGGGCGCCGGGCCGCCGGTCGTACGCCTTCCCGCCCTGCCGTACGGGCACAGCCCGCACCATCTCTTCGCGGCCGCGGTGTCGCTGTCGGCGGGCACCCTGGCGGCGGTCCTCGCCGACATTCTGCGGTCCCTGACCGAGAGCGGCTTCCACCGCGTCATGATCGTCAACGGCCACGGTGGCAATGACGAGATCATGCGCCTGGCGGTCAAGGAACACGCGCTGCGCGCCGAGGGCACGTTCGCGGCCTGCTCCTACTGGACCCTCGGCGAGGCGCGGGAGAACCCCGGGCACGCCGGCCGCTACGAGACCTCCCTCATGCTCGCCGCCCACCCGGACCTGGTCCGTACGCCCATCGAGCCGCACCGTCCCGCGGGTGCCCCGCCGCTCTTCAACGCCCCGCCGCACCCCGGCCTCACCGCCGAGCGGCACGGCGAGTGGGCGCGGGTGGGCGGGATGACCGACGACCCGTCCACGGCTCGCCCCGACCCGGGCGAGCTGTCCACCCGCGCCACCGAACTGGCCCGGGCGATCCGGGCGTTCGCCGAAGCAACCGCCCCCGGTGCCATCTGAGGAGGCCTCGCATATGAAGGTCACACACGTCGACGTCCGGGTCGTGAACCTCCCCCTCACCTCCCCGTTCACCAGCTCCTTCGAGACCAAGACCGGCGAGACCCGCACCGTGGTCCGGATCCGGACCGACGAGGGGGTGGACGGCTGGGGCGAGACGATGTGGGGGCAGCCGGTGGCCGCGCTCGTCCGCAAGCTCGCGCCGGACCTCATCGGTACCAGCCCGTTCGCCCTGGAGTCCTTCCACCGCAAGCAGCACATGGTGCCGTTCTTCCACGGCTACCTCGGCTACGCCGCCATCGCCGCCCTGGACGTCGCCTGCTGGGACGCCATGGGCAAGGCCACCGGCCACTCGCTCACCGACCTGCTCGGCGGGGCGGTACGCGACACCGTCCCGCTCACCGCGCTGGTCACCCGCGCCGACGGCGCCACCCCGGAAGCCCTCGCCGAGCACGCCGCCCGGGTGGTGGCCGAGGGCGGCTTCCGGGCGGTCAAGCTCAAGGGCACCAGGGACGTGGACGGCGATGTCGCCAACCTCCGTGCGCTGCGTGCCGCGCTGCCGGACACCGAGCTGCGCGTCGATCCCAACGCCGCCTGGTCGGTGCCGGATTCGGTACGTGCGGGCATCAAGCTGGAGGAGCTGGACCTGGAGTACCTGGAGGACCCGTGCCCCGGCATCGAGGGCATGAGCCAGGTGCGGGCCAAGGTGCGCATCCCGCTGTGCACGAACATGTGTGTCGTCCGCTTCGAGGACTTCGCGCCGGCGGTGCGGCTCGGTGCGGTGGACGTCGTCCACGGCGATGTCTACAAGTGGGGCGGCATCGCACCGACCAAGGCGCTCGCCGCCCACTGCGAGACCTTCGGCCTCGGCATGAACCTGCACAGCGGCGGCGAACTCGGCATCGCCACCGCCGCCCACCTCGCCGTGGTCGCCAGCACTCCGTTGCTCAGCCGCGCCATCGACAGCATGTACTACCTGCACGCCGATGACATCGCCGACCCGATCCCGCTCGTCGACGGCCGCCTCACCGTCCCGCGGGGCCCGGGCCTGGGCGTGCGCGTCGACGAGGAGAAGCTGCGGCACTACGCGGCGGTGAACGAGCGGGAGGGCGATCTGACGGGGTGACGTCTCCGCCCTGCCCGGCGGGCTCTGAGCTGCGGGAACAGGACTCAAAAAGCATCCCGCACAATGAGACACCAATTGGTGTCCATTGACAGTCGGTGACGCCTGCGGTCAGGATTGCGACATGCTCACGACGCACCCCGGTGTGGTGTGCCGCTACGTGGATCTGCGGCGCACCTCCAGCGCACTCTGTCGCTGACCACCTGCCGCCCACGGCCCACCGGCCCCGATCCGCTCCACCGGAACCGGCCGCCCGCCGTACCACCGCGCCTCGTACCTCCTGGTGCGCCTCTTCCCTCGCGCTTCGCCATCTGCCCTCCCTCCGGTATGCCGGCCCTCTCCCCCGCGCATCCGCCGACGCCTGATGCCCCGCGCCCGGCGCGTCCGACCCATGCCCGAAGGCCCACGTCGGCGTGGACGCCCGGGGGCGGACGGCGTCCGGCGCGGGGTGTGCCCGCGCCACGCCCACCGCCGGGCGGGAGCCGGAACCTTCGAAGAAAGAAATAGTGATGTCCGGACGCCTCACGCCCCGCCGCCCCAGACCCCACCTTCCATCCGCCCGCGGAGCCCGGCGGTTGCGTGCCGCCGCGCTGGGAACCGCCCTGGTCACCGTGGTCGCCCCTGCCCTGAGCGGCTGCGGAGACGGGGCGGCGTCCGCCAGTGGCGGCGCCGCGCTGAAATGGGCATCCTCCTACTTCCCCACCCACTGGGACCCGGTCGTCGGTGGCAGTGGTGCTCAGTTCCGAGAACTCTCCCTGGTATACGCGTCGTTGACACGCACCGACGAGACCGGCAAGGCCGTGCCGGACCTGGCCAAGAGCTGGGAATACAACGCCAAGGGCGACCAGATCACCTTCCACCTGCGGCCCCATCTGAAGTTCAGCGACGGCGCACCGGTCGACGGTGCCGCGGTCAAGGCGGCCGTCGAGCGGGCCAAGAAGCAGAAGAACTCGGCACTCTTCGGCGACCTGACCTCGATCAGGTCGGTGGACGCGAAGGGACTGGACGCGGTCGTCCATCTCACCCAGGTCGACTACCAGATCCCGCAGTTGCTCGGTCAGCGCGTGCTGCAGATCGCCAGCCCCAAGGCGGCCGCCTCCCCGGCGAAGCTGGACCAAAATCCGGTCGGCGCGGGCCCGTTCATCGCCACGCAGCTCATACCGGGCACCAAGGCGGTGCTGAAGAAGAACCCGGACTACTGGGATGCGAAGAACATCCATATCGACAACGTCGAGCTGACCTCGGCACCCGACGCCGCCACCGTCGTGTCCGGTCTCCAGACCGGTGCATACAACTTCGCCGATATCGACCCCAGCCAGGCGCAGGCCGCCAAGAAGGCGGGTCTCGACGTGTTCGTCCAGCCCGGCTTCAACGCCTCCAACATCAGCCTCAACATCAACAAGGCGCCGTTCAACGATGACAAGGTCGTCGACGCCGTCCGCTATGCGATCAATCGCAAGGAGTTCGTCGACAAGCTGACCTTCGGCTACGGGCAGGCGACCGACCAGCCGTTCCCCAAGGGGTACGTGGCCTACGACCCGAAGTCGGAGAACGCCTACCCCTATGACCCGGCGAAGTCCAGGAAGCTCCTCGCCGAGGCGGGCCACAAGAGCGGCCAGATCAAGCTGAACCTGGTCATCCGGGAGGATGATCCGCAGGCGGAGATCGTCCAGTCGCAACTGGCCAAGGTCGGGATCAGCGTCAAAATCAAGATCGACAAGAACTGGGCCACCCCGTTCTTCGCCAAGGACCTGGCCTTCTCGCTCTACGCGACCACCGGCCGTGACTCCGCCGCCCAGACCCTGACCGCCCACTTCGGCCCCGACGGCCCGCTGAACCTCAGCTCGCCCTATGAGCCGGCCGGCTTCGAGGCGGCCATCGCCAAGGTGCGCCGGACCCCGCTCAACTCACCCGACTACGCCAAGGTCCTCCAGGCGGCGACACGGGCCGGCCTGCGGAGCAAGGCGCTGGTCTTCACCTACTCCTCGCCCAACCTCATCGCCAAGAGCAAGACGATCTCCGATCTGCCGAAGAACCCGGCCCACATCGACTGGACCGGTGTGGCCATCTCCGGCGGCAACTGACATCCGTCCACGACAGACAGGGACAACCCATGACGACGACCGAGGCCCGGGCACCGTCCGACCTCACTGGCGGGGTCGCCGCGGCCCGGACACGGCGTGCGCTCGGCCGCGTCCTGGTCACCCTTGTCCGGTCCGTCGCGATCTTCGTACCGGTCTTCCTGGTCGCGACGTTCGTGACGTTCGCGCTGCGCTCGCTGAGCGGACTCAGCCCGGCGCGGATCCAGCTGGGCGAGCAGGCGACTCCCGAGGCCATCGCCAGGGTCGAGGCGCAGTGGGGCCTCGACCGGCCCTTCCTGGTCCAGTACTGGGACTGGTTCACCGGCGTGCTGCACGGACAGCTCGGTGCCAGCTGGACCAACGGCGCCGACATCTCCACCCTCATCGGCCTCGGTCTGGGCGTGAGCCTGTCGGTGGCGACCTTTGCACTGCTCATCGGGGTGGTCGTGGGCTTCGGCCTCGGCACGGTGGCGGCCCTGCGGCACACCACCTGGATCGACCGCGCCATCACCGGCTTGGTGACGGTGATCTCGGTGATGCCGGCGTTCGTGGTCGGCATCGTGCTGGTGGCGGTCTTCGCGGTCGGGCTGCACATCTTCCCGTCCGCCGGATACGTCCCGGCCCAGCAGGGGCTCGGCCCGTGGCTCGCCCACATCACCCTGCCCGCCGTCGCGTTGAGCTTCGATGTGATCGCCGACGTCACCCGGCAACTGCGCACCAGCCTCATCGCCGCCTATCGCGAGAACTACGTCATCGGGGCGGTGGTACGGGGCTTGAGTCCGCGGCGGATCTTCTTCGTCCATGTGCTGCGCAACGGCCTCGGGCCCGCGCTCGCGACGCTCGGTCTGAAGTTCCCCGCACTGGTCGGCGCGTCCGTCATCACGGAGTGGGTCTTCGGCCTGCAGGGCTTCGGCCGATTCGCCAATGACTCCGCCCAGGCCGGGGACGTGCCCGCGGTCCAGGGAGTCCTGGTGGTGTCGATCGTTCTGGTCGTCGCCTTCAACCTGATCGTCAATCTGGTGCTGGCACGCGTGACGCCGGCGTCCCAGCGGGGAGTGTGAACCATGTTGCGCCGCGTTCTCACCCTCCCGTCCGGACGGATCGCCGTCGGCATCCTCGCCGTGACCATCCTGCTGGCCGTGTTCGGTCCGCTGCTCGCCCCGTATAACCCCCTCGCCACCAGCGACAACACGCTCGCGGCGGCATCGGGCGAGCACTGGCTGGGGACGGACTACCTGGGCCGCGACGTGCTCAGCCGCCTCCTGGACGGCTCACGCGTGAGCGTCCTCGGCTCCCTCGAAGTCGCGCTCACGGCACTCGCCGTCGGCTCCGTACCGGGCATCCTGTCGGTCTACTTCGGACGGGCCTTCGAATGGATCAGTCTCCGCCTGGCCGACACGCTGGTCGCCCTGCCGTTCCTGCTGTTCGCCGTCGCCGTGATCGCACTGCTCGGCAACGGCCTCACCCAGGCGATGCTCGTCACCGGCGTCCTGGTGTCCCCGCTGTTCTACCGGGTGTCTCGGGCCGCCACCCTGTCGGTGGCCCGCTCGCCCTACGTGGAGGCCGCGCTCCTGGCCGGCGCCTCCGTTGGCTGGGTGGTACGCCGTCACGTGTGGGTCAAGGTGCTGCCACCGATCGCGGTCGCGCTGGCGCAGACCATCGGTGTTGGCTTCGTCATCGTCTCCAGCCTGACCTTCCTCGGTATCGGCGTCCAGCCTCCCGCACCCACCTGGGGCGGACTGCTCGCCTCGGACCTGGGCTATCTCAGCCACCAGCCGTGGGCGCCACTGCCCCCCGCACTGCTAATCATGATCACCGTCTGGGCCGGCAACCTCCTCGCCGACGCGATCCGCGACGTCTCCGGCGAGGCGGGCCGCGCCCTTGTGGGCCGCCGCAAGGCTCGCACCCACGGCATCGAGAAGACCGGCCCCGTCCCCACCGGAGGTGCGTGATGGCGACTCTGTCCACGAACCGCGTCCCCGGGGAAACCCTCGGGCACGGCCCCGGCGCTCCGCCCGACCCTCGGTCGCCCGTGCTGTCACTGCGCGACGTCCGCATCAGTGACCAGGCCGACGGTCGCGAGATCGTCCACGGCGTGAGCTTCACGCTCACCCCGGGCAAGGTGGTCGGCATCGTCGGCGAGTCCGGCAGCGGAAAGACCATCACCTGCCGGGCGGCCCTGGGCATCCTGCCCGCGCACTTCGAGGTCACCGGCGGATCGATCGAGATCCACGGCACCGATATCGCGGAGCTGTCCCCCGCACGGTGGACGGCCCTGCACGGCCTCACGATCAGCGCGGTCTTCCAGGACCCGGCCTCCTACCTCAACCCCTCGATTCCCGTGGGCGCGCAGGTGGCCGAGGTCGTCCGGGTCAAGAAGAGACTGGGGCGGGGCGCGGCCCGCCGCCGGGCCGTCGAACTGCTGCGGGCTGTACACCTGCGGGAGGCCGATCTGGTCTACGGCCAGTACCCGCATGAACTGTCCGGCGGCATGCTCCAGCGCGTACTGATCGCGGCGGCGATCGCCGCCGACCCGCGCATCCTCATCGCCGACGAGGCCACGACCGCGCTCGACGTCACCGTCCAGGCCGAGATCCTCGACCTGCTCGCCGATCTGCGCGAGCGGACCGGCATGGCCCTTGTCGTGGTCTCCCACGACTTGGCCGTCGTCGCTCAGCTGTGCGACGAAGTCCTCGTCATGCGGCAGGGCGAGGTGGTCGAACACGGACCGACCGGGAGAGTGCTGCACGCCCCGCGGCACGAGTACACCCAGCTGCTGATCGCCGAGCACGAGAGGTACGGCCTGGAGAAGTTCCTCGACCCGAAGCTCGACCCGAAGGAGGAGGCGTGACTGCCGAGCTGCCGCAGGAGGAGGGTTCCGCCGGCGCCGCGCCCGGCCGGGAACCCGTCCTCGACGTCACCGGTCTGGACGTGCACTACGGGTCTCGCCGCAGGCGCCGACGGGCCCTGCACGGGGTCTCACTGACCGTCGCTCCGGGCGAAACCCTCGGCATCATCGGCGAGACCGGATCGGGCAAGTCGACGCTCGCACGGGCCGTGCTCGGCCTGGTACGCGCCTCGGCGGGGTCGGTCGTCATCGACGGGGAGGACGTCAGCGCCTACGATCAACGTCAATGGCGCGGTCTGCGCCGTCGCGGCGTGGTCCAGTACGTCTTCCAGGATCCGCTGCGCAGCCTCGACCCGGACCTCACCATCGAGACCTCCTTGGCCGAGCCGCTGCTGATCAGGGGCGTCCCGTTCGACGAGGCGGCGGCGCGCGTCCGCGCGTTCGTCTCCCGCGTCCGGCTCTCCGAAGACCTGCTCGACCGGTTGCCCGGGGAACTCTCCGGCGGCCAGCGCCAGCGGGTCGCGGTGGCCCGGGCGCTGGTCGCCGAGCCGCGCCTGGTCATCCTCGACGAACCGGTCAGCGCCCTGGACTCCGCCAACCGTGTCCAGATCCTGCGGATCCTGGAGGAGTTGCGCTCCGACGGGGTGGCCCTCGTCTTCATCTCCCACGACCTCGGGTCCGTCGCCGGGATCGCCGACCGCGTCGCGGTGCTGTACCGGGGCGAGCTGGTCGAGGTCGGGACCGCCGCCGATGTCATCAACCGCCCCCGGCACACCTATACCCGGCTGCTCGTCAGCTCCGCCCCCACGCTGCGCGCCGCGCCCGCCGACCGGGCCGAACGCGAGGCACTCCGCGCGCTGCTGCACGCCTGAACCCACCACAGGGAGGAACCCTCATGTCCCGCACCCTCCACTTCGCGCTGCACCCGTACGGCGTCGGCGGCCCGGGCCAGCACGGGCTGTGGAAGCACCCGCGCGTCCCGAAGAACGCGAGCATCGACATCAACTACTACATCCGGCAGGCACAGGCCGCCGAACACGCCCTCTTCGACGCCCTGTTCATCGTCGACAGCCAGTTCATCAACGCCACCTACCCGGCGCACTACCTCAACCGGCTGGAGCCGCTGACCCTGCTGTCGGCGGTCGCCACCCACACCCGGCACGTCGGGCTGGTCGGCACGGCGAGTTCGACGTACAACTCCCCCTTCAACCTGGCCCGGCGGTTCGCCTCCCTCGACCACATCAGCGGTGGCCGCGCCGGCTGGAACGTCGTGACCAGCTTCGACACGGGAGCCTCCCGGAACTTCGGGCTCGAGGAACACCTCGACTACACCACCCGCTACCGCCGTGCCCTGGAATTCGTACAGGTCGCCCGCGGTCTGTGGGACTCCTACGAGGACGACGCCTTCCCCGCCGATGTCGAGCGCAACCTGTTCCTCGACCCGTCCAAGCTGCACCGGCTCGGCCATGAGGGCGAGCACTTCAAGGTGGCGGGCCCGCTCAACCTCTCGCGCTCGCCGCAGGGACAGCCGGTGATCTTCCAGGCCGGAGTCTCCGAAGAGGGCCGCGACCTCGCCGCGCAGGTCGCCGAAGGCATTTACGCGCCGGGCGGCTCGCTGGAGCAGGCACAGGAGTACTACGCCGACATCAAGCGCCGCACCGCCGCCTATGGGCGCGATCCCGAGCACATCAAGATCTTCGTACACGGCGGCCCGGTCGTCGCCGCGACCGACGAAGCGGCCCGGCGCCGCGAGCGGGAGATCTTCGAGGAGGACAACGACTTCGACCGCAATCTCGCGCTCCTCGGCCGTTCCTTCGGCGCCTACGACTTCAGCGCCCACGATCTGGACGCGCCGTTCCCGGACGTGGCGCACCTCGCCGAGAAGGGCGGCCGGACCGGCGCCGCCAAAATCATCGCCCGCGCCACGGCGCGGAAATTGACTCTGCGCCAGGTAGCCGAGTCCGTCGGGGAGTTCCGGCGCTCGCCGTTCGTCGGTGCGCCGGAGACGGTCGCCGACACCATCGAGCGGTGGTTTTCCGCCGGCACCTTCGACGGCATCAACCTCGCCTTCCGCACCGACGACGACCTCGACCTCTTCGTCGACGGCGTCGTCCCGATCCTCCAGAAGCGTGGGCTGTACCGCACCGAGTACCCGGCCGACACCCTGCGCGGCAATCTCGGGCTGCCCGTCCCCGTCAACCGCTGGGCATCCACCGAAGCGCAAGTCTGACAACCCCGGCCACACCGACCACTACGGCCCCGAAGGTCCGCGGACGCCGCCGGCCGGTGCCCTGTCCCGCCCGTACTGACCACGCCTCACGAACCCTCCTGGAAGGTCCCGCCATGGCCGCCATCCTGTCCGTCTCGGGAAGCCCCTCCGCCACCTCCCGCACCGCACAACTGCTGCGCCATCTCGACGACCGCCTCCGCCTCCAGGGCCACGACGTGACCGTACTCGACGTGCGCACCCTTCCCGCCGACGCGCTTCTCGCCGCCGACTTCCGGCACCCGGCCATCGCTCACACCGCAGCCCAGTTCGCGCGCGCGGACGGCATAGTGATCGGCACTCCCGTATACAAGGCCGCCTATGCGGGGCTTCTGAAAGCACTGCTCGACGTACTCCCGCAGTACGCCCTGACCGGCAAGACCGTCCTGCCGCTGGCCACCGGCGGGAGCACGGCCCACGTACTCGCCATCGACTACGCATTGCGTCCGGTCCTCAGTTCGATGGGCGCGGGGCACATCGTGCCCGGCTGGTTCACCCTCGACAAGGACATCACCATCGCCGAGGACGGCACACCGGCCATCGCACCGGCCACCGCCGAAGCCCTGGCACAGGTCACGGACCACTTCTCCGCCGCGGTCGGTGGCCGAACGGCCCCGCTGACCCCCGCCGGCTGAGACCGCGTCCACGCCGAACGCCCGGTACCCGCGCCGGCAGGCCGGATCGGGCAGGTCACGAGCGGGGCGGACCGCTATTCCTTGACCGCCCCCGAGTTCGCCCCCTGCACGAAGTAGCGCTGGAAGCAGAAGAACAGCGCCGCGACCGGCAGGGTCGCCAGCAGGGCCGCCGCCAGCTTCAGCGGGTACTGCGTACCGCCGCCCAGCCCGCCCGAGACAAACCGCGCGAGCCCGGTCGTCAACGTCTCGTACTGGCCGGACTGCGTGGCCACCAGGAAGTGGGTGAACTCGTTCCACGAGCCCTGGAACGCCAGGATCGTCAGGGTGATCAGCGCGGGCCGGGCCATCGGCAGCACCACCGACCAGAAGGTCCGGATCACCCCGGCGCCGTCCACCCGCGCGGCCTCCTCGACCTCCCGGGGGATCGACTCGAAGAACTGCTTCATGATGAAGATCCCGGCCGCGTCCACCATCAGCGGAAGGATCATGCCGGTGTAGGTGTCGAACAGCCCGAAGGTGTTGAGCACCAGGAACTTCGGGATCAGCAACGCCACCGGGGGCACCGCCATCACCGCGAGCACGAAGGCGAACAGCAGCGAGCGGCCCGGGAAGCGCAGCCGCGCCAGCGCGTATCCCGCCATCGAGTTGAACAGCACCCGCCCGGCGGTGACCAGGACCGCGACCAGGGCCGAGTTGCCCAGCCAGCGCAGGAACGGCACCCCGTCCCCGGCCTGGCTCAGCCCGAACAGCCGCTGGTAGGCGGCGGTCGTCGGGGTGGTGGGCACCAGTCCGAGGGGATGCGCCGCCGCATCCGGGTCCGTCTTGAACCCGGTCACCAGCTGGAGCGCGAACGGCAGCAGGTACACCAGTCCGAGCCCCACCACCAGTGCGTATCCCAGCACCCGCAGCGGCCGCGGGAACCGGCCGAGCACCGGGCGCCCCCGCGCCGGGGCGGAAACCTTGGTCTCGGCCTTGGCCTTGGCCTTGGTCTTGGCCTCGGGGGCAGCCGTGGCCGTGGCGTTCATCGATTCCTCCCGGGGCGGGGACCGCGCTCCCGCAGCGCCCAGCGCTGCAGGGCGGTAAGGAACAGGATCAGCACGAGCAGGATGAAGGCGATGGCCGCGCCCTGCCCGAAGTCGGCGCCGTCGAAGGCCGTCGAGTACGACAGGAAGGCCGGCGTCAGCGTCGTGTTGCCCGGAGCGCCCTGGCCCATCACATACACCTGGTCGAAGACCTGCCAGGTGGCGATCGTCCCCAGGGTGAGGACGAGGAAGAGCACCGGCCGCAGCGCGGGCAGCGTGATGTGGCGCAGCATCTGGCGGCGGTTCACGCCCTCGATGGCGGCGGCCTCCTCCAACTCGCGCGGGATGTCCTGGAGGGCCGCGAGGAAGATCAGCATGAAGGTGCCGGAGGTCGTCCACACGGCCAGCAGGATGATCGTGCACATCGCGACGGACGGACCGGACAGCCACTCGTACCAGGAAAGGCCCATGAAGGAGTGGTCGGCCAGCACACCCGGGGGGTGGTCGGGGTCGGCGATCCCCAGGCCGCCGAGGAGTGTCGAGAGCACCCCGCGCGGGTCGGCGAACCAGTTGGGGCCCTTCACCCCGATCCAGGACAGCAGCGTGTTGACGGCGCCACTGCCCTGGAAGAGGAAGAGGAAGACGGTGGAGACCGCGATCGAGCTGGTGACCGACGGGAAGAAGAACGTGGTGCGCAGGGCGCCCCGGGCGCGCAGCAGCCGCTGGTTGACGATCAGCGCCAGCACCAGCGCGAGCCCGGTCTGCAGTGGCACGGTCAGCGCCACGTAGTAGACGTTGTTGCGCAGCGAGGTGGCGAAGAGGGTGCGGTCGAGGCCGTCCTCGGTGAGCAGCGCCCGGTAGTTGTCCAGGCCCACGAACTTCGCCTGCCCGGTGAACGGGTTGGACTGCCCGTCCCAGTCCAGCAGGCTGACCCACAGGGCCATCAGGATCGGCAGCACCAGGAACAGGCCGAGGATCAGCACCATGGGGCTGACGAACAGCCAGCCCCAGGCGCCTTCACCGCGGCGGCGCCCCGCGGGCGGGGTGTTTGGGGTGCGGGGCGCCGCCTTGGGGCCGGACCCGCCGGGCGCGTCAGATGCGCCCGGCGGGCCGGCCGTACGGGGGTCCCCGCCGCTGGCCCCGGGGGCCGGGCGGGGACCGGACGACGCGCCGCGAGGGGTGCGGCGCGCCGTGCGGTGGACGGTGCGGAAGGGCATGGCGGCTCAGTCGCCCTTCGCGAGGCTCTGTTCGCCGTTGCGCTGCAGGTCGGCGAGGATCTTCTGCGGGTCCGTGGTGCGCAGCGACTGGAGTTCGGTGTTGAACTGGCTGAGCACCTTGTCGAACCCGGCGACGGTCACCGGGCCCTGCGCGTAGGCGTTGGCGTCGACCCAGGCCTTGGCCTCCGGCGCCTGCTTCGCGTAGTCGGCGAGGGCGCTGGTGCGCGAGGGCATCACCCCGAATCCGTCGGCGAACTTCAGCTGCCGCTCACCGGAGCTGAGGTACTTCACCAGGTCCACGGCCGCCGACCGGTGGGCGCTCTCGGCGGCCACGCCCCAGCAGTTGCTGAAGGCCAGCGTGGCCTTCCCGGCCGGTCCCGCGGGCAGCGGGACCACCTTGTAGTCCACCTTCGGGTAGTCGAGCTTCATGCCGCCGGTCAGCCAGTTGCCCTCGATGGTCATGGCGGCCTTGCCCTTGCCGAGGGCCTCGCCGCCCCAGCTGGTGTCGACCTGCTTGGCGTACTTCATCGAGCCGGACCGCAGCAGCGACCTCACAAAGCCGAGTCCCTCGGCGTTCTTCGCGCTGTCGGCGGTCATCTTCGTCTGCTTCGCGTCGGTGATCCATCCGCCCGCCTGCTTCATGAAGACGCCGAGTCGCTGGTACTCGTCGCTGGTGACCAGGCCGGTGACCCCGTTACCGGTGAGCTTGCCGGCGACCTTCCTCAGCTCGTCCCAGGAGGTGGGGTAGTCCTTCTCGGTCAGCCCCGCCTTCTTCCACAGGTCGGTGTTGATGGCGAGGGCGAGGGTGGAGGTGTCCTTGGGCAGGCACACCAGCTTCCCGTCGTAGGTGAAGGAGGTGCGCAGGGGCTCGGCGAAGTCGTCCGCGTCCTTGATCTTGTCGCCATACGGGTACAGGGAGCCGCCCTTGGCGTAGTTCGCGAACTGGTCGGAGTTGACGTAGAAGACGTCCGGCGGCCGGTGCCCGGCGAAGGACTGGGCCAGCTGCTGGTTCATGTCCTTGGCGGCTTCGACGGTCACCTTGTTGCCGGACTGCTTCTCGTACGCGGCCGCGGCCTCCTTGACCGCCTTGGTCTCGGCGTCGCCCGAGGTGGCTATCAGGACCTTCAGGTGCTGTTTGGCGCCGGTGTCCTGCTTCGTTTCCTTGTCGTCGCCGAAGCTCGACGAGCAGCCGGTGGCGGCCAGGAGCGCCGCGCAGGTGACGAGGGCGGCCGTGGCCGTGCGGGGGGCCATGATTCCTCCGTGGATTCGGGATGGTACGTGCGGCTCGAGGGGGGTGGAGGAGAGGTGGTGTTGTGGGGCGCGGCGCCTCACGGCGCCGGCGCGGCGGAGGGCCGGTCGTCAGGGCGCCGGTGCGTCGGGATCCGGCGCCGGAGTGCTGTCGCGGACGACGAGGGACGGCTCCAGCAGGACGCGCTCCGGTGGCGCGGCCGGGTTGGCCATCCGGGCCAGCAGCAGCCGCACGCACTCACCTCCGACCGCCTCCAGCGGCTGGGCGACCGTGGACAGGGAGGGCGAGAGGATCCCGGCGGTCGGCGAGTCGTCGAAGCCGACCACGGCGACGTCCCGGCCCGGGGCGGCGTTCCGCTCGCGCAGCGCGTGATAGCAGCCGAGCGCCAGCGTGTCGCTGGCCGCGACCACGGCCGTGACACCCGCGTCCAGTAAGGGCTTCACGGCGATACGGGCCGCCTCGACGTCCCCCGCGCTCTCCGCGCGCCGTCCGCGCGTCGGGAGCCCGTGCCGGCGCATGGCCCGCTGCCAGCCCTCGGCACGGTCGTCACCGACACCGGAGCCGCGCGGCCAGCCCAGGAAGGCGATTTTGCGGTGCCCAAGGGCGACCAGATGCTCCACGGCGGCGTCCGTGCCCGAGGCGCCGTCGACGTCGGCCCAATCACCGATCTGCCGCCCCGACCACATCCGGCCGAAGCCGACGAACGGTACGCCCCGCTTGGCCAGCCACGCCTGGCGCGGATCCTGGCGGGCGGTGTTGCTGAGCACGAAGCCGTCGACGTCATGCCGGCCGAGCAGTTCCTCGTACCCTTCCAGGCTCGGGCCGCCGGGCGGGCAGGCGAACAGCAGTATCCGGTAGCCGGCCTCGTCGGCGGCCTGCGACAGGGCGTGCAGAAAGCGGTCCATGACCGGGGCCGTGTCGCCGCCCGGGGCGGGCTGGATGCCGTAGCCGATCAGCTTGCTGGAGCGGGTGCGCAGCGTCTGCGCGGCACGGCTCGGGCGGTAGCCCATCTCGTCGATCGCCGCGCGGACTCGCTCCAGGGTCTCGGGGCGCAGCAGGTCCGGTGAGTTGATGGCGTTGGACACCGTCTGCGGGGAGACACCGGCCCGGCGGGCGACCATGGCAAGGGTCACCGGGCTGCCCTTGGGCGAGGGGCTGCTGGTGGAGCGGGGCATACGGGTCTCCGACGTACGAGGGTCTGAAGCCTGGTCCTACGAGCTCGATTTGAGCGTTCCAAAGGCATTGTCAGCGCTCTGAAGAGGCCGTTAATGTCATTGGATCGATCTAATGCTGAGAGGTTCTACTCCTTTGGACACCACTGTCAAGGCCCAGGACACCAACGGACCGGTCACGACCTCCACTTCGGCGGCGGCGGATCTGCAGCCGTTCCTGCACGACGCGGTCGTCACGCTCTACGCGCCGAGCTTTGCGGTCTCACGCGCGGATGGGCAGCTCGACGGGGGTGCGGACGGCTTCTACCACGGAGACGGCAGGGCGCTGTCCCATCTGACCGTCACGGTGGGGTCCATTGCCCTGGCGCCGGTCGGCGGCGGGCTCAGGGGAGCCGACCGGGCGGACTTCCGGGCGATCCTGCGGGGGCTCGGCGAGGTGACGCCCGACCCGGCGGTCGCCCTGAACCGCCGCCGGACCGTGGCCTCCGGGCGGTTGGAGGAGAGCTTCGAGGTCACCAACGCGGGCACCCAGCGGGTCGGCTTCCGGCTCACGGTCACGGCCGGCACGGACCTCGCCCCGATGGAGCGGGTGAAGTCGGGCCACGTCCTGGACCCGGTGCCGGCGCGGGCCGGGGGCGCGGAAGGCGCCGAGGGCGGCGGTCTGGTGTGGTCCCGCGACGGGTTCGCCGTACGCCTGGGCAGCGAGCCCGCGCCGGACGCCCTGGAGGCACCGGAGGGCCGGCTGTCGTACGACGTCGAACTGGACCCCGGCGCTTCATGGACGGTGACGCTGCGCTGCACGGCGGCGTACGCGGACGGCGACCAGTTCCCGGCCGCCCCGGCGGACGCCGTACCCTGGCGCGGCCCGGCCCTGCGCAGCGCGGACCGGCGCTTCGACCACTGGCTGGACCAGTCGGTCGCCGACGCGGACCGGCTGCGCCTGATGGACCCCCGGTCCGCGGAGGGCCGCACGGGCGGCGTCGATCAGTTCCTGGCGGCCGGAGCTCCGTGGTTTCTGACCCTCTTCGGCCGCGACTCGCTGTGGGCCGCCCGGATGCTGCTCCCGCTCGGCACCGAGCTCGCGGCCGGTACGCTGCGCACCCTCGCCCGCCGCCAGGGGGCGGTGGCCGACCCCGCCACGGAGGAGCAGCCGGGGAAGATCCTGCACGAAGTGCGGCGCTCCACCCAGAGCTTCACCGACACGTTCGCCGTCCCGCCGGTGTACTACGGCACGGTCGACGCGACCCCCCTGTGGATCACCCTGCTCCACGACGCCTGGCGCTGGGGCCTGGCCCCCGAGCAGGTGGAGCAGCTGCTGCCGCACACCGAGTCGGCGCTCGCGTGGATACGCGACCAGGCGGACGCGGCCGGCGACGGTTTCCTCAGGTACGTCGACCGGACCGGACGGGGCCTGGCCAACCAGGGCTGGAAGGACTCCGGCGACGCCATCCGCCATCGCGACGGCCGGCTCGCCGACCCGCCGATCGCGCTGTGCGAGGTGCAGGCGTACGCGTACGAGGCGGCGCGGGGCGGCGCGGCCCTGCTGCGCGCTTTCGGGCGGCCGGGGGCGGACGCCTGGGAGGAATGGGCGGACGGGCTCGCCACCCGCTTCCGGAAGCGCTTCTGGGTGGAGGACGCGCGGGGCCCGTACCCGGCGGTCGCGCTGGACCGCGACAGCCGGCCGGTGGACTCGGTCACCTCGGGCTTCGGCCACCTTCTCGGGACGGGCCTGCTGAACCAGGAGGAGAGCGCGGCGCTGGCGGCCCGGTTGACCGGCCCCGACCTCGACTCGGGCCACGGTCTGCGCACCCTGAGCAGCGATTCGGTGGGCTTCAATCCGTACGGCTACCACATTGGCTCCATCTGGCCGCACGACACCGCGATCGCCGTGCACGGCCTGGTCAGGGCCGGCTTCCCGGACGCGGCGGCGCCGCTGGCGGCGGGCCTGCTGACGGCGTCGGCGGGGTTCGCCGGCCGCCTGCCCGAGCTCTTCGCAGGGCACGGCGGAGCGGCGGGCCCGCACCCCGCCCCCTACCCCGCGTCCTGTCGCCCCCAGGCCTGGGCGGCCGCTTCCTCGGTCCTGGTGCTGCGCTCGGCCCTCGGCCTGGAGGCGGACGTCCCGGGCGGCACGGTCACCGTGGCCCCCGCCTTCGCCGGGGCGTACGCCCCGCTGACGGTGACGGGGCTCCAGGTCGGCGGGGCCCGGCTGGACATCGCGCTGGCGGCGGACGGAGCGGTGAGCGTGACGGCACCGGAGGGGCTGACGGTGGTCTCGGCCTGACGCGGCGCCCCGGTGCTTCGGCAGCAGCTCTACGAGCTGTGCGTGAACCCGAGGCTTCAGTCCTTGTAGTCGGGGGCGATGCGCTCGACCATCCGGAGCAGTGCCGCCCAGGCGAGGTCGTACGCCTTGTCGTCCTGGAGGTCGGAGCTGTCGTCCTCGCCGGCCAGTTGGCGTGCGGTGAGTTCGCAGATGTCGGGGTGGGGGGTGATGAGCTTCGCGCCGCCGGCCATGGCCGTGGTCTGGATCTCGCACGCCTTGTCCAGGTAGTACATGCGCAGGAATGCCTCGCCCGGGGTCTCGCCGACGGTCAGCAGACCGTGGTTGCGCAGGATCATCGCGGGGTGGTCGGCGAGGTCGGTGACCAGGCGGCGCTGTTCGGCGAGGTTGAGGGCGACGCCCTCGTAGTCGTGGTAGCCGACCCTGCCGTAGAACTCCATGGAGATCTGGTTGAGCGAGAGCAGACCGTCCTCCTGCGCGGCGACGGCGCAGCCCGCCTTGGTGTGGGTGTGCAGGACGCAGTGGGCGTCGGGGCGGGCGGCGTGGATGGCGCTGTGGATGACGAATCCGGCGGGGTTGACGGGGTGCGGGGTGTCCTCGACGGGCCGGCCGGAGAGGTCGACCTTGACCAGGTTCGACGCGGTGATCTCCTCGAAGAGCAGGCCGTACGGGTTGATCAGGAAGTGGTGCCCGGGTCCGGGGACGCGGGCGGAGATATGCGTGAAGATCAGGTCGGTCATCCGGAAGTGGGCCACCAGGCGGTAGACGGCGGCGAGTTCGCGGCGCAGGCGGTGTTCCTCGTCGGAAGTGGTCTGGGCGGTGTGATCGGTGCGGAGTGTCACTTCGGTCATGAGTGCTCCCTAAGAATGGTTGGCGGTCCGGGAGGACCGGGTGTGGCTGATGAGTGGTTGCCGTTGATGGCTCGGAAGGAATGGCCGCCCGGTCCTCCGGGACGCTCCGACCACTGATTGAGAACTGCGGTCATCGCTGGTTAGGGACCTGTCGGCGGAGTGTTCTGCGGGCCACGGAAGTGCTGGTCACGGTGGAACGGAGCGACGGGCTTGAGCACGCCTCACGCGCGGATATGGGTCGGCGTCGATGCCGGCAAGGGGCATCACTGGGCAGTGGCATTGGACGCCGACGGCGAGACGCTGTTCTCCACGAAGGTGATCAACGACGAAGCGCAGATCCTCACGCTGATCGAGACCGCCCGGGAACGGACCGGTGAGGTGCGGTGGGCGGTGGACATCTCTGGCCGATCTTCCACATTGCTGCTGGCTCTGCTGGTCGCACACGGCCAGCAGGTGGTCTACGTGCCCGGCCGCACGGTCAACCGCATGTCCGCGGCCTACAAGGGCGAGGGCAAGACCGACGCCAAAGACGCCCGAGTCATCGCCGACCAGGCCCGCATGCGGCGGGACTTCGCCCCGCTGGACACACCGCCGGAGCTGGTCTCCACCCTCCAGCTGCTGACCCACTACCGGGCCGACCTGATCACTGACCGGGTCCGGCTGATCAACCGGCTCCGTGACCTCCTGGTGGGCGTCTGCCCCGCCCTGGAGCGGGCCTTCGACTACTCCGCGGCCAAGGGCCCGGTCGTCATGCTGACCGAGTACCAGACCCCGGCCGCCCTCCGCCGGATCGGTGTGAAACGGCTGATGACCTGGCTGGAACGCCGCAAGGTCCGCGGCGCTGCCCAGGTCGCCGCCAGGGCGGTTGAGGCAGCTCAGACCCAGATGACCACCCTGCCCGGGGAGAAGCGGGCCGCCAGGATGATCGGCGATCTCGCCCACCAGCTCCTGGCCCTGGACGAACGAATCAAGGACAACGACCGGGAGATCCGCGAGATGTTCCGCACCGACGACCGGGCCGAGATCATCGAGTCCATGCCCGGCATGGGCCCGATCCTGGGCGCCGAGTTCGTCGCCATCGTCGGCGACCTGTCCGGCTACAAGGATGCCGGTCGTCTGGCCTCGCACGCCGGCCTGGCCCCGGTCGCCCGGGACTCCGGGCGCCGCACCGGCAACTACCACCGGCCCAAGCGCTACAACCGGCGCCTGCGGCACATCTTCTACATGGCCGCACAGACCGCCATGATGCGTTCCGGACCCTCCCGGGACTACTACCTCAGAAAGCGGTCCGAGGGTCTGCTGCACACCCAGGCCCTGCTCGCGCTGGCCCGTCGCCGGGTCGACGTTCTGTGGGCGATGCTGCGTGACGGGAGGCTGTTCACCTCCGCCCCGCCGGTCACACAGGCGGCTTGACAAGATCATTGAGATTCCTTCTGTCGTGGGCCTGATGGCCGGCGGGGCCCCGGGCCGGTTTGCCCGGGGGCTGTGTCGGTGAGTGAGCTGCCGACGCCGTCGGTCTGATCAGGCCGCGCTGAATTCGGGGGTGCTGGTGGGCTCGCCTGCCAGGCGGCGGCGCCATGCCGCGACGACGGCTTCTTCGGTCGGCTTGGTCGCGAGGCTGACGGCCACATAGGCGATGAGGCCGGCGAGCAGGCCGTAGTAGACCGGTTCGTTGGCGAGGAGTCCGTCGATCACCATAAAAGTGATCACTGTGGCGCCGCCCGCGATCATCGAGGCCATGGCGCCGGGCAGGTTTCCGCGCCTCCAGATCAGGCCGCCGAGGATGGGTACGAGCAGGCCGCCGACGAGCAGGTCGTAGGCGACGGTGAGGGCCTCGATGACGTCCCCGAGGAGGCAGGCGATGACCATGGAGGTCACGCCGAGGATCGCTATGGCCAGGCGGTTGGAGCCGATCTCGTCCTGGTCCGCCGGGCTGACGGGGGCCTCGTGGCGGCCGCGGTGACGCAGCCGGGCCCAGATGTCATTGGTGGCGACGGTCGCGGAGGCGATCAGGGCGCCGCTGGCGGTGGACATCATCGCGGACAGGGCGGCGGCCAGGACCAGGCCCTTGATTCCGGTGGGCAGGGAGTGCTTGACGATGGTGGCGAATGCCTCGTCGGCGCTGGCCAGGTTGGGGTAGAGCGCCTTGGTGGCCATGCCGATGAAGGCTCCGGCCAGGGCGTACACGAGACAGTAGACGCCGGCGACGGTGCCGCCCCAGGCGGCGACCTTGTCGGTGCGGGCGGTGAAGACCCGCTGCCAGATGTCCTGCCCGATGAGCATGCCGAAGGTGTAGATCAGTACGAAGGTGAAGATGGCCTGTCCGCCGATGGAGGTCGGGGAGAGGTAGCCGTGCGGAAGACGGTCGGCCATAGCGGCGAATCCGCCGGCCTTGGCCACCGCGATGGGCAGCAGCAGGACGAGCACGCCCAGGCTCTTGACCACGAACTGGACCATGTCGGTGAGCGTGATGGACCACATGCCGCCGAGCGCCGAGTAGCCGACGACGATCGTGCCGCCGATGACGACCGCGACCCAGCGCGGGACGTCGAACAGGACGTCAAAGACGCTGGCGTAGGCGATGGTGGAGGTCACGACCAGCATGAGTGTGTAGATCCACATGACGATGCCGGAGACGATGCCGGCGGCGTCGCCGTAGCGCAGGGAGAGCATCTCGGCGACGGTGTAGACCCGCAGCCGGGCGATCCGGGCGGAAAAGAAGATGCTCAGGGCCAGCAGCCCGAGTCCGATGGAGCAGACCATGGCGGCACCGGAGATGCCGTACGTGTAGCCCAGGCGTACACCGCCGATGGTGGAGGCGCCGCCCAGGACTACGGCGGCCATCGTGCCGGTGTACATGAGGGGGCCCAGGCGTCTTCCGGCGACCAGGAAGTCGCTCTTGGAAGCGGCGCGTTTCTTGCCCCACCAGCCCACGCCGACGATGCCCAGCAGATATCCGGCCATGATGAGGTAGTCGACGGTCATCAGGGTCCTCCGATTCACCGCGGCCGGCGCCTGATGCGCGAAGCCGTCAAAGGGGCTGAGGGGAAGGGCGCGGCCGCGCGCCAGGTGGGGAGGCCGGCGGCGCGGCGCCGAGGAGTGGAGAGAGGGAGGTAAGGGGGTGTGCACATGGGCAAGGGCCAGGGGTGGTGCCCTGCTGGTTACACGACCGTAGCTACCGGTCGTCCTGTTGCTGAAGTGCGGGTTCTATCCAATATGGAGTCATCCGTTGGATAAAACCGGCACTCCCGCGCAGTGCCACCGGGCTGGGAGGATGCCTCCTCATGACCGAGACCGAGCAGCCGTCCGTTCCCCTCAGCGTGTTGCTGGCCGACCCGGAACTGGGCCTGCGCCAGGTCGCCGGACCGGCCGAGGACCGCCGTATCAGCACGGTCGGCACCACGGAGATCGAGGACCCCACGCCCTACCTCTTCGGCGGCGAACTCCTCCTGACCGCGGGGGTTCGCCTCCCGCGCTCCGCGGACGGTATCGACACCTACCTGCGGCGCGTCGTCGCCGCCGGGGTGGCCGCGCTCGGGTTCGGTGTCGCCCCCGTACACGAGGAGGTTCCACCCGAACTCGCCGCGGCCTGTGACCGCCACGGGCTGCCGCTCCTGCGGCTGCCGCCGACCACACCGTTCGTGGCGGTCGGGCAGGCCACGTACGCCGCCATCGCCGAGGCCCGCAACCGTGAGCTGAGGGACATCTCCAAGGCTCAGTCGGCTCTCGCCTCCGCTGCCGCCCGTCCGGATGCGCTCCAGGCCGTGCTCACCCAGCTCAGCGCCCACACCAGGGCCTGGGCGGTGCTTTTCGACGCCCAGGGCAATGAGCTGTTCGGCGCCGGTCCTCGCCCCCCGGCTCCCGCACCGCAGCGCGTGCGCGACCTCGCCGTACACACCCTCGCGCGCACCAGCCGACGTCACGCGGCGCACCGACCAGTTCCTCCCGCGGCAGCGGCGGATCACCACGGAGGCATCCACCTGACCGTCCACACCCTGCCCGGCGCTGACGGCGCCACCACGCCGCTGGCCCTTGCCCAGGCCACCACCACGGACCCGACTCTGGTTCACCGCCATGTGACCAGTACGGCGACCGTCTTGCTGGCCCTGCTCACCAGCCCGCGGCATGCCCTGGGCACCGACACCCACAGCGTCGGCGCGCTGGTACGGCTGATGCTCGGGGCCACCCCCGCCCAGGTAGCACCCGCCCTGGCCCCCGCCGGCCGAACGAGCGGCGAGCACTGGATCGTGGTCCACGGACGGCACATCCCCGGACGCTCCACACCGGCACCGCCGACCGGTGACGATCCGGCCCAGCTCGCGACACTGGGCACCGCGCTGGGCACGCCGTACCTGTACATCGACGGCCCCAGTCTGAGAGCGCTGATCCCCGGCGCACCGGACACCCGGCCCAGCGCCCCCGCACAGGCCGCCGACCTGGGGTGGATCCTCGGCTTCAGCGCGCCCGTATCCGCCCCCGACCTGCCACCGGCCGACCGCCAGGCCTAGCGCGCCCTGCAGCGCGCGATCGCCGCCGATGCCCCCGCCGTCGTGCACTCCCCCGACCCGCTCAGCCTTGATGCGATCGTCGCGCCGGCCGACGCCCAAGAGCTCGCCCGGACCCGCTTCGCCCCGCTGGACCAGGCCGGCTCACCGGGCACCACGGTCCTCCTGGACACCCTGCGGACCTGGCTGAACCTGCACGGCAGCTGGGACCGCGCCGCGGCAGCCCTGCGGGTGCACCGCAACACCGTGCGCCACCGCCTCGCTCGGGTCGCCGAGCTCCTCGACGTCGACCTTCGGGATCCGGGCGTCCGCATGGAACTCTGGTTCGCCCTGCATTGGCTGCCCGACGAGCATCGCACGCACCCTTGACCGGCAGAACTCCCGCAGCCACACGTGGCGGACGCCGTCGACCCGCCGCTGGTCCGCACCGCCCGTAGGACACGGAGCCACAGCCTCAGCCGTTCGGGTGTGTGTACCACACATTGGTCCCGTGCCCCCTGTGTATGAACACTTGCTTCCGACATCCGCGAGCCGCATAGCAGATGAGGGATGCGACTCAAGAATGAGGAGAGAGCCACGATGACCTTCAGGCCCATCGGCAGCCACCACGTCCTGAGCCGCCGGTCCACACTCGCCGCGGCGGGGATCGCAGCCGTGAGCGCTCTCGGCGTGGATGGTGCCCAGGCGCGGTCGAGGCACACGCGCGCGTCCAGCCGCTCAAGCCTCACACCGGAGGCCGAGCCGATCGCCGAGAACCTCCTCGACACCACCCCGGAGAACCAGGCCGCGACCTATCGGCACGTCGACCGCCAACGGCTCGCGACCCGTGCCATCCACATGGACCCGGCCCGAACCACCCCGCTCCCGCGCAACGGAACCTCACTGAGCGACGTGCGCTACACCTACCAGGGGACCAGTCGCACCGTCGAACGCTTCGTCGCCGAGAACCGGATCGCCGGTCTCCTGGTGCTCAAGGACGGCGTCATCGCCCACGAGCAGTACGCGATGGGCAACACCGAAACGACGCGGTGGACGTCGATGTCCATTGCCAAGTCCGTCACCTCCACCCTGATCGGCGCGGCCCTGGCCGACGGCGCGATCGGCGGACTCGACGACCCGGTCCTGCGGTACGTCCCCGAGCTGAAGGGCAGCGCCTACCAGGACAACACGATCCGCCAGTTGCTCCAGATGAGCTCGGGCGTCAAATGGATCGAAGCCGGCGCGAACGACCCCTACGGCGACAACGACATCGCGCGCATGTTCAAAGGGATATACGGCAAGCAGCCAGGCGCGGTCATGGAACTCATGCGGACCCGCCCGCGGGCGGCGGCACCCGGCAGCGTCTTCAACTATTCCACCGGCGAGGCCTACGTGCTCTCGGCCGTCGTCGCCAACGCGACGGGGAAGACGGCGAGCCGCTACCTGTCGGAAAGGATCTGGCGCCCCCTCGGAATGGAAGCCGACGCGTACTGGATACTCGACGCGCCCGGGGGCCGGGAGATGGGTGGCAGCTGCATCCAGGCGACACTGCGCGACTACGGCCGCTTCGGGCAGTTCATCCTGACCGGCGGCGACGGAGTCGTGCCGAGGGGATGGCGGAACCAGGCGGGCCGACCCGAGTCCAGGCTCACCGGCTACGGGCGCCTGTACGAGGGATCCCCGTACGGCTACGGCTACCTGTGGTGGGCCATCCCGCCCGGGGTCGCCGGTGCGCGCGGCCGTGTCCCCACCTTCGTAGGGCTCGGGCACGGCGGGCAGAAGCTCTACATCAACCCCGCGGAAGGCGTCGTGGCCGTGCTGTGGAGCGCTCTGCGGCCCGGGGTCGACGTGGATCCGGAGCTCTTCGCGCTCCTCGGCTCCGTGGTCCACGCACTGCGATGACAAGTGCCGCGGCCCTCCAGAGGTCTTCCCCCGCGAGAGCCCTCGAACCCGCCGACCGCGAGCGTCGTGCCGTCCGGAATATGCCGCCACGGCCGATCCGTCAACTCCCCTCCAGGGATTTATCATTGTCCACAAAGATCGGTCGAACTTTCCACTAATCTTCCTGACTCATCAGCGCCAGCCGCCCGATCCCGGGCGGGAGAGCACTCCACGGGGGAGGAGTCCGTGCATGAGGACTTGGGATTCGAGAAGCTGCTCAGCGAGGACGGTTTCTTCGCGTATCTGCTCGGGCGGTCGCCGTCGGGCGCCGGCCGCGATCCGCTGTACGGCCCCGACCTCCCGGTGGTGCTGCTCACCGGTGGGCCCGGCATGGGCAAGGGACGGCTGTTGCACGCCGTGCAGGATCATTTCGCGACCAAGGTACCGGTAGTCCGTCTGGACTGCGGCTCGCCGGTGTACGCGCACCGGGCGGGACCGGAGCCGGGCGCCCGCTCGGCCGCGACCGAGGCCCTGGTCGAGATGGCCCGGCGGCTGTGCACCTGGCAGGGTACGGGCGGCTCGTTCGCCTTCCCCCGGCTCTTCGCGGGCCTGGCGGTGATCGCGACCGGCGCCGCGGAAGGTACCCCCGCGGCGGTCGCGACGGAAGTCGAACGGTACGAGGAGCTGCCCCAGAAGCGGCGCCTGCCCGGCCTGAGGACGGGGGACTTCTGGAAGGGCGTGATCTCCGGATCCCTCCAGAACTTACTGACGGCCATGGCCGGGCAAGCGCTCGACCCGTACTCCGCGGCAGTGGGCAACGCGCTGCTGGAAGCCCTCTTCCAGTCCTTGGCGCCCCGGGGCAGGGTGGAACTGGAGCGAATCTACGGCGGCTATCCCGGCGCGGCCGGCCAGCCCATGCATGGGCTGAGCAATCTGGCCACCGACTTCCAGGCCCGCGGCGAGGCACGGGAGCTGGCGGAGGACTTCCTCTTCCGGGCGCTGCGCGAGGATCTGGAGGCGGCGTACGCCTCGGCGTCCGGCTGGCTGCGTCGGGTGGGCCGCCCGGCGTTACTGCTGGACCACGCCGAGTCGTCGCTGGGGGAACGGCTGCTGCGCGCCGTACTCACCGACCGCCGGAGCGGGCAGCGCGACCGCGTAGTGATCGTGGGCACGGCGCGCCGGGCGGACGGCGGCGCCTTCCTGCACGGCGGCCTGCCGCCGGAGGAGGTGGTGTCCCCGGCGGAGTTCCGTCCCTCTGACTGCGGCCCGCCCGAGTGGTCCCGGCGCCTGGGCGGAGGGTCGGAACGGGCTCCGCTGGCCGACGGGGTGCTACTGCTGCGGATGCCCTTCCTCACTGGGGACCAGCTGCGTCGGGAGACCGAGCGCAGACAGACGCGCGGGGAGCCGGAAGGCGGCGCGAACCGCCGTCGCATCGACGCTGCCGTGGCGCGGCTGAGCGGCGGCCGGCCGCACACGGTGATCCGGCTGGCCGACGCCGCCGCCGCCTTCCGGATGTCGGCGGACGCCAACGACCGGGACCTGCTGGAGGCCCCGCTGCGGCTCCCCGGCGACAGCGCCCCCGAGCGGCCGGTGGCGGACGTGCTGCTCCAGGAACTGCTCATGGACCAGTTGCCGGTGGGGCTGCCGACCGAGCACCGCGGCGAGTGGCTGGATCTGCTCACCCATCTGTCGGTGGCACACGACGAGGAGTGCGCCGATGTCCTGCTGCGGCATCATCAGTCGGGCCATGTGAACCGCCTCACCGCGCACCAGGTGTCGAAGCTGCTCACCGACACCGGATGGCCCAGCTGCGAACGGCACTTCGTGGGGGACTTCGGGCTGCGCCAGATGCTGGTGCACCGGCTGTACGGGCTGCGCCCCGACGGCGCCGCTTGGTACGCCGACCACCACCTCCTGCGAGACCATTACGCGGAACGGGCGGCGGACGGGAGACCGCCGGACAGCGGGGCGTTCAGTTCGGTCATCGCACACCGCATGAACCACCATCTGGTGTCCGGCGGTACGGACGATGTGGCCGACCATCTGGCCGCCACGCTGCCCGGGCGCCCCCAGGAGTGGTGCGCGGAGCTGCTGGAAATCGCCCAGGCACCGTATCCGCCGGGCGGCGCGGACGCCCGGCGGGAGCGCGCCCAGGGCCTGGTGACGTCGGAGGGACCCGCGCTGCGCCGCACCGCCGACCAGCTGCTGCACGCGGTGTGGCTGTGCGAGGAACGGACCAGGCCGACCGGGCAGGAGACGGCCCGCACACTGGCCAAGCTGCTGGAGCTTCTCTCGATCATGGAGTTCGACGGGGCCGGGCAGCTCGGCAAGGTGGCCACCTACTGGAGCGGACTGGCGGCGAACGAGCAACCACTGCTGCGCTGCGCCTGCACCGAACAACTGGGGCGAAGGGGGTAACGGGGATGCCCAGATGGAAGAAGTTCCTCTATGTATTGCTGGCCGCGGGGGCGGTCACGGTGTGTGTTTGGCTCGTGCTGTACTTCATCCAGAAGCCGGACACCTGCGCCGACGGGGTCGAGCGGACCGGCGGCGAGTGCGTCGGCGTCAATGGCGCGGGCTACGATTTCGGCACGCCGGAGATTCATGACGTCTCCCGGGCCATCGCACGCGAGAACAAGAGGATCGACGGCCAGCCGCATGTCACCGTGGCGGTGATGCTGCCACTCCAGTCGGACAGGGTCGCGTTGCGCCGGCAGATGCTCAGCGACCTCCAAGGGGCGTATCTGGGGCAGCGGCAGGCGAACGAGGGCGAGGGCGAACCGCCGAGGATCCGGCTGGTGCTGGCCAACCCCGGACGGGCGTACAAGCAGCAGAAGAAGGTCGTGGACACCCTGCTGCGGATGGCCGACTCGTCCAAGGACCGGCTACGCGCGGTCACGGGCTTCAACCTCAGCCTCGATGACACGCGAGAGGCGGTCAAGCGGCTGACGAAGCACAAGGTCCCGGTCCTCGCCTCGCGGATCAGCGGGGACGAGATCGCGAACGAGGACCGGACGGACGGGACGGCCGAGCTGCCGTTCCCCGGCCTGGCCCGGTTGATCCCCACCAACCACGACGCGGCCCAGGCACTGGCCAACTTCAGCGGCGAACGGGGCCGGGAGAACCAGCGGACGGTGCTGGTCTACGACAAGCGCAGCGACGCCTACAACGAGTCGCTGGCGAAGGCGTTCAGCGGCATCGACGAGAAGGGCCCGCCCGGTCCCGCCGCGATGCCCTTCGAGTCCCCGGCCATCGACGAGCCCGGCTCGACCGGCAACCAGTTCACCCAGACGGCCAACAACATATGCGACTCCGGTGCCAGCACCATCTACTTCGCGGGCCGCACGATGCACCTGCGGATCTTCGCGCTCAAGCTCGCCCAGGTGGACTGCCAGAACCGGCACTACACGATCGTCAGCGGCTCCGACGCGGCCTCGCTGCGGCAGGACATGACAGAGAAGGACTGGCAACAGCTGCGCGGCGCGGACGGCAAGGCGAAGGTGACGGTGCAGTACGCCGCCCCCGCGCACCCGGACGCCTGGAGTACCGGGCTGGCCGACTGGAAGCGGGAGTGGCGAGCCCACCACCACCGCGAGCCCACCAAGGCGGAACTCCCCCAGTACCTCACCGAGCCGAAGGCAGCCCTGGACACCCTGAAGAAACGCATCGAGACAACACGCGAGCAGGGCATCGACCTCGGCTCCGCCCCGAACCTGGAGGACTCCCGGACGATGCTCGTGTACGACGGCCTCATCACCATCGGAAAGGCGCTCCACCAGGCGCAGGAGGGAGGCGCCGGGGCGGTGCCCGGCCGTGCGGACGTCGGCGCTCAGTGGTCGCTGCTCCAGTCCCGGCACCGGGTGCGCGGTACGAGCGGCCTGATCTGCCTGACCAGCAGCGGGAACGCATACGACAAACCGGTCGCGGTGGTCCAGCTGGATCCGGGCCGGGGAGGCCGCGGCAAGCTGAAGTTCGTCGGTCTGGGCTGGCCCACCGGCCGGGAACAGCCGAAGAACTGTGTGATTCCCAGCCGCGTTCCCTGAACAGCGCGGCGCGCCGCTCGCCGCTCGCCGCTCGTCGGCCGTCGGCCGTCGGCCGTCGGGATGTCATGGGGCGGCGTGCAGCGGTGCGGCCCATTCCACGACGGTGCCGCCCGGCTCGTTCGGGCGGAGGGAGAAGGAGCCGCCCAGTTCCTCGGCGCGCTGCTGGAGGTTGGCCAGTCCGCTTCGGCGGGTGACGGCCGGGTCGAGGCCGTGGCCGTTGTCCGCCACCTTCAACCGCAGCGCCGTGTCGGTGACGTCCACGCTGACGTCGACGGCGGTGGCCTGGGCGTGCCGGGCCGCGTTGGACAGGGCCTCGCCGGCCACGGCCAGCATGTGCTCGGCGTGACCGGCGGGGACGTTGGTGTCCAGCAGGCCGGTCATGCGCAGCGCGGGTGCGAAGCCCAGGGCTTCGGCGGCCCTCTCCATGGCCGCCACCAGCCGGGCTCGCAGCCCTTCGCTCCGGGACCGTTCCTGCTCGCCGAGCGAGTAGATGGTGGAGCGGATGACCTTGATGGTGTCGTCCAGGTCGTCCACCACCCGCTGGACCCGCGCACCCACCTGCGGCCTGTCGGCGAGCCGGCCGAGCGTGGACTGCAAGGTCAGCGCCCCGGCGAATAACCGCTGGATGACGAGGTCGTGCAGATCGCGGGCGATCCGGTCGCGGTCGTTGAGGACCAGCATGCGATCGGCGTCCTGCCGGTGCTCGGCGACCTCGAGCGCCAGCGCCGCCTGGTTGCCGTACCCGATCACCATGTCGATGACGGCGTCGGTGAGGACCGGGCCGCCCGGCACGTTGGCCACCTGCAGCACGCCCCGCACATGGTCGCGGGTACCGAGGGGGACGAGGAACGCGGGGCCCAGCTCCACGACGGCGGCGCTGCCACCGCTGGCGCGCGGATCGGCACTGACCGCGTCGCTGGTGATGGTCTCCCCGGAGGCGAAGACCTTCGCGGCCAGCGTGGCGGCACCCAGGAGCAGACCGCGCGCATCCTCCGCGCGCGTTCCGGAGGCGGCCTCGATGACCAGCTCGCCGCTGTCGCCGACCGGGATGGCCAGGGTGACCAGGTCCGCGCCGGCCATCTCCCGCAGGGTGGCGGTGAAGGACTCCAGGACCGCGGTGGGTTCGGTTCCGGACAGCAGACTGCGGGTCAGCTCGTTGCTCGCCGCCAGCCACCGCTGCCGACGGCGGGCGTCGTCGTACAGCCGGGCGTTGTCGATCGCCACACCGGCCGCCGCGGCCAGGGTGCGCAGCACCGCCTCGTCGTCGGCGTCGAACTCCGCGGCGCCCTGCTTGCCGGTCAAGTACAGGTTGCCGAAGACCTGCTCGCGCACCATGATCGGGGTGCCGAGGAAGCTGGACATCGGCGGATGCCCGGACGGGAAACCCACGGAAGAGGGATGCCGCGCCAGGTTGGCCAGGCGCAGCGGCTCCGGGTGGCGGATCAGCAGTCCCAAGATGCCCTCACCGCGCGGGTAGTGACCGATTCCCGCGATGGTCTCCTCGTCGATGCCGACGGTGAGGAACTGCTTGATCGTGCCTTCCTCGCCCAGCACGCCGAGCGCCCCGTACTCCGCGTCGACCAGGCTGACGGCCGACTCCACGATGCGCTGCAGCACCACCTCCAGCTCCAAGTCGGAGCCGATCGCGAGCACCGCGTCGAGCAGCGTGTGGACGCGGTCGCGTGCCGACCGCACCTGCGCCACCTGCTGTTGCAGACCCTCCAGCAGCTCATCCAGCCGCAACTGGGGCAAGACCCCGGACCCCGCGGTATCGCGGGGCTCCTGACCGCACTCGTCCACCACGGTTGCTCCCCATTCCCCTCACGCCGACCTCACCAGAATGCCCGAGGCGTGGACGCGGATCGACGGCACCCCGGGGAGCGGTTCGGCGGCGGGTGCACACGCGATTCCGGCACCGGGCGCGTGCCGTTGACCGATCGAGGGTGCCGGGGTGGAGGGAGGCAGGAACTGTCAGGTCACGGGAACGGCTCCGGGATACGGGTACCGACGCGGGCGCTCGGTGCGGTCGTACACGGGATACCTCCGGATCGGTCGGCAACCAGCGTCCGGCATCGGGCGGTCCCGGCGCGGCGGCCAATGGGCCCATCGACAGGGGCCAAGTGTCCCTCGTCCGCATCGGGTGGGAGCTGGGCCGGTTGAGGGCGGTCGGCGCCCGGGACCGGCTGGTCCGTGGGGCATGCTTCCTGCCGCCCGGCGGTCCTGCGTCTCAGCCCTCGGCGTGGGCCAGCCACAGGTCGGGGCCGAAGACCTCGTAGCGGATGCGGCGTGCGGGGATACCCGCCTGGAGCAGTTGGGCGCGGACGGCGCGCATGAAGGGGAGCGAGCCGCACAGGTACACGTCGGCGTCGGCGGGCAGGTCCAGCCCGTCGAGGTCCATCAGGCCCGTGCGCGCACCGGCTTCCTCGGCCGCGTCCCGTTCGTACCAGAACTCCGCTCGCGCCGCGGGCAGCTGGGCCACGAGACGACGGGTGTCGGCGCGCAGGGCGTGGTCGGCCGGGGCGTGGTCGGCGTGCAGGACACGGACCGGACGGGCCGAACCGGTGGCGGCGAGGTGTTCGAGCATGGCGACCATGGGGGTGCAGCCGATGCCGGCGGACACCAGCACGAGCGGGGTGTCGGTGTCATCGAGGACCACGTCTCCGAACGGGGCCGACAGGATGAGTTCGGCGCCGGTACGGACGGTGCGGTGCAGTTGGCTGGACACCTCGCCCTCGGGGGCGCCTGCCGCGCTCGCCGCCCGCTTGACGGTGATGCGCCGCAGCCGGTCGCCGGGGGCGTTGGACAGGCTGTACTGGCGGGTCTGGTGGATTCCGTCGGGCATGAGCACCCGGACGCTGACGTACTGACCGGCGCGGGCGGCGGGCAGTGGGCCGTCATCGGCCGGGCGCAACAGGAAGGAGACCACGTCCGGGGTCTCCTCCCGCCGCTCCACGACGGTCCACCGCCGCCACGGGCGCCGCGGGTCGGCCTGGGCTTCCTGGTAGAGGCGGGCCTCCTGGGCGATGAGGGCACCGGCCATCAGCCAGTACACCTCGTCCCAGGCGGAGGCCACCTCCGCGGTGACGGCCTCGCCCAGCACATCGCCGAGGGCGCGGAAGAGGTATATGTGGACGATGGTGTACTGGTCCTCGGTGACGCCGAGCGCGGCGTGCTTGTGGGCGATCCGGGACAGCAGCGCGTCGGGACGGGTGCCGGGGCCGGCCAGCAGCGCCTGGGCAAAGGCCGCGATCGATCCCGCCAGCGCCTTGCGCTGCTCGCCGCTGGCCTGGTTGCCGCGGTTGAACAGTCCGTCCAGCAGCTCGGGCCGCTCGGAGAACATGGTGCCGTAGAAACGCGCCGTGATCTCGTCCAGGGCCTCGCTCACAGCGGGCAGGGTGGCGCGAACGACAGCGGCCGACTCAAGTGAAAGCATGGCTCTCCTCCGCAGTGCGGGCACATGGGGGACGGCGCTCACCGCCGCAACCGGGGTCCGTCGTGTGGATCGCACCGGTACATCGATCGTGCCGGTGGCACCGCGATCCCGAGTAGGGCCGAACTTCCTTGCTACCAGGGCCCGTCGGGTCGAATGGGTATGAGGCTCGTCACGCGCGGACCGACGGAAACCAGAGTGACGTCGGCTTCCCCCTCCGCAAGGACCGACCGGCCCTTTCCTCGTTCCGCTCGGCTCTGGCGCGCCGCGCCCGAGCCCGGAGACGATCAAGCAGACCAGTGGGCGGTGAGGAGAAAGGACAGTCGGGAATGATCGCTGTCGTAGGGCATCCCGATCTCAGCACGTCGACGCTCGTGCTGGTGGAGGAGGAACTGCGGGCGCGGCTGGTCGAGTTCGCCCGGGCGGGCAGAGCCGGTCTGGTCCGCGCCGGAAAGGGGTTGCCGACGGCGTTCGGGAGGGCCGCCCGTAAGGCCGGGCTGGCCCTGGTGACGGTCCTGCCGTCGCGGAACGGCGTGCCCACGCAGTTGGCCGAGCTCGACCGCGGGGCCGCCGGCGAACTGCTGCTGTCGGAGCGGGTGCGGCTGGTGGAGTACGACCCCGTCGACCGCGGCTCGTGCGTGACCGCGGACGAGAGCTTGCTGCGCCACTGCGCCCGCGTGCTCGCGGTATGGGACGGCTCGCCGTCCAACGGCCGGGACGTCACAGCGCATCTGGTGGCCTACGCGCGCAGTCACGGGGTCGACGTCGAGGTGATCTGGCCGCGGGGGGCCAGGCACGGAACCGTTTGCCGGGAACCGTCATGACCGTTCAGCCTCTTCCCCCCGTTCCGGGCACCCGTATGGTCGAGCTGGACCGGAAGGAATCCATCACGCTGCTGACGGGCGTGTCCATGGGGCGGGTGGGCTTCACCCACCAGGCGCTCCCGGTGATCCGGCCGGTCAACCACCTCGTGAACGACGACGGCGACATCGTCATCCGCACCCACGCCGGTGCCGCGCTCCTGGCCACCGCATCGGCGTCCGAGGTGGTGGTGTACGAGGCCGACCAGATCGACGGGGCCACGCACACCGGCTGGAGCGTGATGGTCACCGGCACCGCGAGCCGCGTCACGGATCCGCGGGCACTCTCCCGCTACCGCACCGAGCTGACGCCCTGGATCAACACGGAGATGGAGCACGTGGTCCGCATCCGTGCCGAGTTCGTGACCGGCTACCGGCTGGAGACGACGGCATCGCACCGGTAGCACGGCGCCATAAGCCATTGCTCCGCGCGGGTTCGCCGACGTCATCGGGGCGTGGCCGACGTCATCGGGGCGTGGCGAGACCGAGCCCGCCACGGGGTCGGGTGGCCCGCCGTACGGACCGGACGGCCCCTCGTCCGGACCCGGCCGCTGCCACACGCTGGAGGCGACAGATCGCAGACCCCGTCCGGGAGGCAGGTCATGAACACCCCCACCATGCTGCGCGCGCTGCCCGCCGATCACCGGCAACGGCTCATGCACATCCCCCGGGAAGTGTCCTTCCCTGCGGGAACGCGCCTCTTCGACGAAGGTGCCCGCGCGGACCGGTTCTGGATCCTCCGCACCGGCTCGGTCGAGCTCGACACGCGGGTGCCCGGTCGGCGTACCGCCGCCATAGAGACTCTGGGTGCAGGCGAACTCCTCGGCTGGTCCTGGCTGTTCGCACCGCATGTGTGGCATCTGGGTGCCACCGCGACGACACCCGTGCGGGCCTACGAATTCGACGCCACCGCTGTCCGCTCCATGTGCGGTGACGACCCGGATCTCGGCCGGGCCGTCACCCAGTGGGTCGGCGAGGTGCTCGCCCACCGCCTGCGTTCCGCCAGGACCCGGCTGCTGGACCTCAACGCACCGTACGGCGCCGGCGGCGCCGTCTGAGCGGGCGAGATCTCGGTCTTCAGCGCCCTTCCCGCCGCCGTCGGCCCTGGGCCTGGGTGGCGATGACCGCGGCCTGGATACGGCGTTCCACGCCAAGCTTGGCCAGCAGACGGGAGATGTGGTTCTTCACCGTCTTCTCGGCCAGGTACAGCCGCTGACCGATCTGGCGGTTGGTCAGCCCCTCCCCGACCAGAGCCAGGATCTCGCGCTCCCGTTGCGTCAGGCCGGGCAGAGCGTCGGGCCGCTCCTGCCGCTGACCGCCGCGCAGCCGGGCCATCAGTCTGGTGGCGGCGCTCGGGTCGAGCAGGGACTGGCCGTCGGCCATGGTGCGTACCGCGGACACCAGGTCCGAGCCCTGGATCTGCTTCAGGACGTACCCGGAGGCGCCCGCCATGATCGAGTCCAGCAGGGCCTCCTCCTCATCGAAGGAGGTCAGCATCAGGCAGGCGAGTTCGGGCATGCGCGAGCGCAACTCCCGGCACACGGACACGCCGTCACCGTCGGGCAGGCGAACGTCGAGAATGGCCACCCGCGGTCGCAGCGCGGGCACGCGGACCAGGGCCTGTCGCACCGTCCCGGCCTCACCGACCACGCTGATGTCCGGCTCGTCGTCGAGCAGATCGCGCACACCACGCCGTACCACCTCGTGGTCGTCCAGCAGAAAGACCCGGATGGGGTTGCCGGGGCCGGGCCGTTCGCTGTCCGCCGCCATGGATTGCTCCCTGTAGGTTCCGCGTTCCGTCGATGCCCGATCGCGTCGGGATCGGGCACCGAACCGAGATCTTTCGCGCATTCGGGCCGAAGTACCAGGGCCGGTCGGCCCCATTCCGCCTACGCCGCCGGGCCGGGCACGGTGTGGCAAAGGCGTCGGGGCCGGTGTCAGTCCGTGGCCGGGAAGCGGCGCGGTGCCAGGAACAGCAGGACCAGGAACGCCAGCGCCGCCGCGCAGCCCGCGCCCAGGTACACGGTGCGGACGGCGTCCGAGACGGCCCGCCGGGCCACCTCCGGCGCGGTCCCGGCGTGGAGCGCCCGGGTCACCGAATCGAGGTCGCCCATGCCCACGAGCCGCGCTGCCAGCACCCCGTTGACGATCGCGCCGAAAACCGACGCGCCGATCGTCTGGCCGGTCTGGCGGCAGAAGAGAACGGAGGCGGTGGCCGTACCCCGCTCCGACCAGCCCACCGTCGACTGGACGCCGACCATGAGCGGGAGCTGGAACAGTCCGAGCGCGGCGCCCAGCAGCAGCATCAGGACCGTTGGCTGCCAGGCCTGGCCCGGGTACGGCAGGAGGGGGAAGGCGAACAGGAGCAGTGTGGCCGCGCCGATGCCGAGCATCGCGGTGTTGCGGATGCCGATGCGCCGGTAGACGTGCTGGCTGAAGGAAGCCGAGACGGGCCAGCTGAGCGTCCACACGGACAGGACGAATCCGGCGGCCACCGGTCCCAGGCCCAGAACCGACTGGGCGTACGTCGGGAGGAAGAGGCTCGGGGCCACCGTCACCAGGCCCAGCGCTCCGAGGGCGAGGTTGACGGCGGCGATGGGGCGCCGACGCCACACCCAACCGGGCATGATGGGCTCGCGAGCCCGCCGTTCGACGACGACCACGAGCGCGGCGAGCGCGAGTCCGGTGGTGAACAGGGCGAGCGAGGGGACCGACAGCCACGGCCAGGCCACCCCGCCCTGGACCAGCGCGCTGAGCAGCACTCCCCCGCAGGCGAAGACCGCGCACGCACCCGCCCAGTCGATGGGCGGCCGGTCGGCCGGCCGGTGGTCGGGCTCGTGGAGGTGGCGGACGACGAGCCACAGCACCACCACGCCGACCGGCAGGTTGACCAGGAAGATCCAGCGCCAGTCGGCGTACGCGGCGAGGACGCCGCCGAGAGCCGGGCCGGCGATCGCCGACACCGCCCAGACCGAGGAGAGTCGTGCCTGGATCTTGGGCCGCTCCGCCAGGGGGTAGAGGTCGGCGGCGAGCGTCTGCACCGTGGCCTGGAGGGCACCGCCGCCGAGTCCTTGTACGACGCGGAAGGCGATCAGCGCCACCATGTTCCAGGCAGTGGCGCACAGCAGGGAGCCGAGCAGGAAAATGGCCGCGCCCACGATGAGCACTGGTTTGCGACCGAAGATGTCCGACAACTTGCCGTAGACGGGCAGGGAGACCGTCACGGCGAGCAGATAGCCGGAGAACAGCCATGAGAACGCGGAGAAGCCGCTGAGGTCGCCGACGATCTGCGGAACGGCGGTGGAGACGACGGTGGAGTCGAGCGCCGCCAGCGCCATGGCCAGCATGAGAGCGACGACGACGGCACCCCGCTTCCTGGGCGGGGCGTGCTCCGTCGCCTGGTCACGTACCGCGGGCTGGGTGCTGCCCGTCCCGGGGTCTTCTGGGGTGAGTGGTGTCGGCCCGGTGTGGGGATGCCCGCGTCCGTCGGCCGCCCTGGTCATCGCGGAGTGCCTCCTTCATTGGCTGGGTCTGCGTTTCCATCGTTGTGACCCCCGCATCAATTTAGGAAGCGAATTGATACAATAATTCTCATTGTGAATCGTGATAAGACTGCTTAACATCGGGGCCCATGGTCTTTCCTCCAGAGCAAGTGCGAACATTTCTCGCGGTGGCACAGTCGTTGAGCTTCACTCAGGCCGCGGCGGCGCTGGGCCTCGGGCAACCCACGGTGAGCCAGCACATTCGCAAGCTGGAGCAGGCAGTGGGGCGGCCGTTGCTGGTCCGGGACACTCGCAGCGTGGTGTTGACCGTCGATGGGGAAGCCATGGTCGGCTTCGCCCGTTCCATCCTCGCCGCACACGCCCAGGCAGCGGACTACTTCACCGGCACAGGGGTGCGAGGCCGGTTGCGCTTCGGAGTGACCGACGATCTCGCATTGACCCAAGTGCCGCGGATCCTGCGGGATTTCCGGCACCTCAACCCCGGTGTCACCTTGGACCTCACCGTCTCCCAAGGGGTACATCTGCAACGCAGAGTGGAATCCGGCCACGTCGACGTCGCCTTCGTCAAGACGAACGCCGGAGACGGGCGAGGCCGGCTGGTGCGCCGGGACCGGCTGGTCTGGGCGGCGGCCGAGGGAACCGGCCTGCGGTGGGATGAGGAACGGCCGGTGCCACTCGTCGTGTACCAAGCCCCCAGTCCCAGCCGGGACCTGGCCGTGCAAGCACTGGAGCAGGCGGGCATCAGGCACCGCGTGGTCTGCACGGCGCGCGGGGTCAACGCCGTCCTCGCCGCCACCCGCGCCGGGCTCGGCCTCGGGATCTTTGTCCGCAGCCTCCTGCCGAGCGATCTGATCGAGCTCCCCGGCAGCGTGGGCCTGCCCGAACTCGGCGAACTCGACCTCGTCCTGATGACCAACCCGCACGCCCCCGCCGAACCTGTGGAGGCATTGACCACCGCCATCCTCGCGCACACCGACCGCATCCGCTCCATCCACGGCACCCGCCGCTGGCCGGCCGAGCCGGGGCGTACGGGAGCGGCGGGAACCCGCCCGGAGAGAACGGGCACGCGGCCGGGCTCGTCATGAGTCCGGCCGCGTCCTTCGCCCGGTGTTTGAGCTGGGCGTCCGACAGCCGCGCGGTGAGCGCCGATCCACCCATGCCCTGCCCGGCAGCCTCGTCGCACCACAGATCGGCCTCGGATACGCCCCCCACCGGCCGGTCCTGCTCGTCGAGCACGGGCACGAAGGTGAGGCGTCCCGTGCCCCGCCCGACCACGCGCGGGCGGTATGGGGCCGGTCGGCCTCGCTCAGGGGACCTGGGGCCCATCCCGCCGCCCCCTCCCCCACGAGAGGGTGGGAGCGCGTCCCGGAAGGAGGTCCGCACCATGCCCCGTACCGTCACCGTCGGCCTGGACGGTTCACCCGAGAGCCTCGCCGCGGCGGACTGGGCGGCCCGCGAGGCCCAGCGCCGCGAACTGCCGCTGAGCCTCGTCCACGCCCTGGACTGGCACTCGTTCACCTACGCGCCACTCACCGGAGTCGAGTCGCTGACCCGATGGGCCGAGCGCCTGCCGAGCGACACCGCGGCGCGGCTGCGACGCGACCACCCGGGCTTACGGATCGTCCATGAGCAGGTCGCCCGCGAACCGGTACCGTCGCTGCTGGCGGCCGCCGAGAACTCCGAGTTGCTGGTTCTCGGCTCACGGGGCTTGAGCAGGGTCACCGGGATTCTGGTCGGCTCCGTGGCGCTGTCGATCGTGGCCCGGGCAGAGCTGCCCGTCGTCCTGGTACGGACCGGCGGGGGCGGCCGGGGCGACCACCGGACCGGCCCGGCCGTCACCGCCTCTCGGGCCCGCGCGCGCCGCGATGTCGTACTGGGGCTCGACCTTCGGCGGCCCGCCGCCCCGGTGCTGGAGTTCGCGTTCGACGCCGCCGCCCGCCGGGCGGCGGCACTGCGTGTCATCCACGGTTGGGGCCCGCCCTCGGCCTCCGGCTACCCGGTCCCCTTCGGCACCGGAAAGTCCGCTCAGGTCGCGAGCGAGCTGACCGACGTACTCCGCCCGTGGCGGGCGAAGTTCCCCGGCGTCGAGGTGAGCGAGCAGACCGTGGTCGGCAGCCCCGCGGGGCACCTGGTGGACGCATCGGCCTATGCCGCCCTGGTGGTCGTCGGCCGCTTCGCCCACGGCCCGCGGCCCGGCCCGCGCGTCGGTCCGGTCACCCACTCCGTACTGCACCACTCCTCCGCGCCGGTGGCGGTGATCGCGCACGGCTGACCCCCGTCGGGAGGCAGCCGCGCAGCCGACGCCTTTCCTGGCCGTCCTTCGCAGGGAGCCCGTCCATGCACAGAACCATGCCGCACACCGTCCTCGCCTCCGCCCCGCCGACGCCGGCTCCGAGCACACTGCGGACGCGGGTGCGGCTCGCTGGGGCGCCGGGGAGCACCCCGCCTACGCCCATCCGCCCGACGACCGTCGAGCGATGGATCTCCCAGGCGCGGAACAACCGCTGCATACCCCTTCACCCGCGGAGGTACCTGTGATGCTTCGCCCCGTCGTCGCCGGGCTCGACGGCTCCCCCGAGAGTTTCACCGCGGCCAACTGGGCGGCCCGCGAGGCCCAGCGCCGCCAACTGCCGCTGAGCCTGGTGCACGCCTGGCTCTGGCAGGCCGGCGATCTGCCCGCTCCGGACAGCGAGGACACCGTGGGGCACTGGGCGCAGCGCATCCTGCGCGACGGCGAGAAGGAACTGAGCGGTCGCTACCCGGACCTTCCGCTCACCGCCGAGCAGGTACCCACCACGGCCGTCACAGCGCTGCTGGAGCGGGCGGAGGGCGCCGAGATGCTGGTGCTCGGCTCGCGCGGGCTCAGCGCCCTCACCGGCTTCCTGCTCGGCTCCGTCGGCCAGCAGGTACTCGCCCGGGCGACGTGCCCGGTGGTGATGGTGCGGGCGAACGAACGGTCCGCCGCCGAGCGACCGGGCGACGAGGTCGTCGTCGCGCTCCAGAACCTGCCGGAGGCCCCCGGGCCGCTGCTGGACTTCGCCTTCGCCGCGGCTTCCGCACGCAGGACGACATTGCGTGCCGTACACGTCCGCAAACTGCCTGCGTCCGACTACGGGTACGGCCTCGCCGCAGGACCCGTCGGCTACCTCGACGGCGACCCGGAGGCCCGGGTGAACCTGGAACTGGAAACGGCTCTGGAACCGTGGCGGAAGAAGTACCCGCGGGTCACGGTGGAACGCACGATCGATCTCGCGTTCGTGGCCGGGGCCGTGCTGCGGGCCACCGCCGAGGCCGGACTCCTGGTGGTCGGCCGCCGGACACACCGTTCCGCCCTGGGGACACATATCGGCCCCGTCACGCACGCGGTGCTCCACCACTCCACCGTTCCGGTGACCGTCGTACCGCACGGCTGAAAGCCGGCTCCCCGCGCCCGGCCGGGGCTGCCCGTCGTCACCGGCGAGGTGACGATCGTCAAGGCGGCCGCCGCCCAGTCGAGCGCCCCTGGTCGGCCACGTCCGCCCTCCTGGCGGGTCGATCGCACCGGCCCGGTTCCGGGACCGTGGCGAGGGCCCGCTCCGGGCCCTCGCCACGTCCACGCGCTCGGTCTCATCGACGGTCCCGAACCTCTACGGTCGGATCGACCCCGTCGGCGCTTTGCCACGGCGCACGGCGTGTCCCCGGGCCGCGTCGACGATGGCGAGGACGAGGAACAGGCTGACGACGCCCGCCGCGGTCAACGCCGCAGCAGCCGTGCGGCCCGGGTTCGCCGGCCCCGTCCACAGGACCGCGACAGCCACCGCGGTCGCCACGATGAGTCCGGGCAGCAGCCATACCAGGAAAGCGCGGCACCGCGAGGAGGCGGACCGGACCGGGGTCCCGTATCCCCAGGCCGCCCAGTGTCTCTCGGTCTCCCGGAGTTCGCGTGCTCGGTGAACACGGGACCCGGCGGCCAGCGCCGTGGTCACGGCCGCGCCCGCCGCGGCCACGACACCGATGACAGACCAGGACACCGGGGTGAGAAGCAGCGGCGCGAGAAGCGCGACCGTGCCCCAGACGGTGAGGCATCCGGCCGCGGCGATCCGGCGGGACAGCGGTCGGTCGTCTCGGGCCCGTATGTCCGCCACCGCGGGCAGGGACCAGACGCACCCACCGACGCAGGACACCGCGGCAGCCAGCGCGAGGACGGCATGGGACATGGCGCTCTCCTCCATCGAACACCTGGACATCGGCAGGGGCGTCGGACCGTGGCGGTCCACTCACCGCCGCGCGGCCTCGAGCTCGCGGATCTCTGGATGGTGCAGATCGAAGGCCGGGGATTCACTGCGTATCCGGGGCAGCCACGAGAAGTTGTGCCGTGGTGGCGGGCACGAGGTGGCCCACTCCAGGGAGCGTCCGTATCCCCATGGATCGTCGACCTCGACCTTCTTGCCGTACCTGGCGGTCTTCCAGATGTTGTAGAAGAACGGCAGGACCGAAAGACCGAGCAGGAACGAGCCGATGGAGGACAGCGTGTTGAGAGCGGTGAAGCCATCGGCCGCCAGGTAATCGGCATACCGGCGGGGCATGCCTTCGGCCCCCAGCCAGTGCTGCACAAGGAAGGTGAGGTGAAATCCGACGGTGAGGGTCCAGAAGGTGATCTTTCCAAGTCGTTCGTCGAGCATCTTTCCGGTGAACTTCGGCCACCAGAAATGAAATCCGGCGAACATCGCATAGACGACGGTGCCGAACAGTGTGTAGTGGAAGTGCGCGACGACGAAGTAGGAGTCCGATACATGGAAGTCCATAGGCGGCGACGCCAGGATCACACCGGTCAGGCCGCCGAAGGTGAAAGTGATCAGGAAGCCGGTGACCCAGAGCATAGGTGTCTCGAAGGACAGTGACCCCTTCCACATCGTCCCGATCCAGTTGAAGAACTTGATGCCGGTGGGAACCGCGATGAGGAACGTCATGAACGAGAAGAACGGCAGCAGCACACCACCGGTGACATACATATGGTGGGCCCAGACCGTAACCGAGAGACCGGCGATCGAGATCGTCGCGGCGATCAGCGAGACATAACCGAACATCGGCTTGCGCGAGAACACCGGGACGACCTCGGAGACGATACCAAAGAACGGCAGCGCGAGGATGTAGACCTCGGGATGTCCGAAGAACCAGAACAGATGCTGCCACAACAAGGCACCACCATTGGCCGGGTCGAAGATATGCGATCCGAACTTGCGGTCGCACTCCAGCGCGAGGAGCGCGGCGGCCAGCACCGGGAAGACAAGCAGAATCAACACCGAGGTCAGCAGTACGTTCCAGGTGAAGATGGACATCCGGAACATCGTCATACCCGGAGCGCGCATGCAGGTGATGGTGGTGATGAAGTTGACCGCACCCAAGATGGAGCCGAAGCCGGAGAGCGTCACGCCCATGATCCACATGTCGGAGCCGACACCGGGCGAATGGATGGCGTCCGACAGCGGCGCATACAGAAACCAGCCGAAATCGGCGGCGCCCTGCGGGGTGAGGAATCCGGCCGCGGCGATCAGGGAGCCGAACAGGAACAGCCAGTAGGAGAGCATGTTCAGACGGGGAAAGGCCACGTCCGGAGCCCCGATATGAAGCGGCATAATCCAGTTGGCGAAGCCGGTGAACAGAGGCATCGCGAAGAGCAGCAGCATGACCGAGCCATGCATCGTGAATGCCTGGTTGTACTGTTCGTTGGACATGATCTGGGTCCCCGGGCGCGCTAATTCGGCCCGCATGACCAGCGCCATCAGGCCGCCGACGAGGAAGAAGACGAAAGCCGAGACCAGATACAGCGTACCGATCCTTTTGTGATCGGTTGTCGTCAGCCACTCCACCAGGACACGCCGGCGCGTCGGCGGGGAATCGGCTCCGGGAGCAGCTCCCCTCACGTGGTTCCCCTTGGTACTCATTCCGTCCACCGACCCGCACCCTCCGCCTCTTTGATCAATTCCGAAACAGCCGGAAAGGGCAACACGCGAGCAAATCGCCGCTCCTTCCGGCTCACAACATGATCATCAGTCCGGGCAGTGGCCGCACAGGGCCGAAGAGTCCAGGGGCAGGGTCGAAGGTCCCTGATTTCCGGTCCGGCCGTGCCAAGAATCAGACCTCATAACAGTCAAGCAAATCGGCCGCGTTGAGCGTGCGGAAGTCGTCGAGCCGCTCGCGGAGCGTGGCGTGGTCCCAGTCCCACCAGGCAAGCCGCTCCAGCCGCTCCGCGATCTCGGGTGGTTGCCGGAACCGGATGATCCGCGCCGGCACGCCTGCGACGATCGCGTACGGAGGAACGTCCTTCGTGACGATCGCGCCCGACGCGATCACCGCCCCGTTCCCGACGACCACGTCCGGCTTCACCTGCGCCCCGTGCCCGATCCACGTGTCGTGCCCGATCTTCGTCCGTCGGGAGCTCCGCTTCGCGAACCACTCCGCGTCGTCCTCGGCGTCGGGCCAGTACTTCGCGGAGCGGTACATGAAGTGGTGCAGACTCACCCGGTCGAGCGGGTGGTCGGTCGCGCCGATCCGCACGAAGCTCGCGATGTTCGAGAACTTCCCGACGGTCGTGTTCGCGAGGTCGCAGTACCGGTCGCAGTAGCTGTAGTCACCCAGTTCGACGTCGGCGAGCCGAGAACCCTGCCCGACCTCCGTGTACCGGCCGAGCGTGCCGGCGACGACGGTCGAGCCCTCGTGCACGATCCCTGCCGACGGCAGCGCGCCCGGTCCGATGGGCGACTCGGAGACGGCGGGCGTGCGCCTCGCCGGCGCGGAGGTGCGGCGCGGCGTTGTCCGGATGACGCGCAGCAGCGCGGCGGCGCCGTCGGCGATGGTTCCGTCGTTGTGGATCTCCGCGTCCACCGCGTAGTCGGGGGCGGGATCGGGGCGGTGGAGCCGTCGGGCCATGTCATCCGCGTCCTCCCGGCCCCTGGTCCGCAGTCGGCTCGCCCGGACGGCTTCGGAGACCGTGACGCGGACGACGACGAGGTGTTCGTAGCGTGCCGCCAGTTCGTCGAGCACGGATCGGGACATGTTCGCGACGACGGAGCGGCCGTCCCTGATGTCGTCGTCGATCTCGATCGGGATCCCGTACCGCAGGCCGTGGGCGCTCCACTCGATCGCGAAGTGGCCCGCCTCGGAGGCGATCCGGAATTCTTGCACGGACCTCGGGAGGTGGTTCTCGCCCGGCCCGGGGGCACGCGTGATGTGCCGCTGGGGCAGGGAAACGTCCGGACCCGCGTGGCGTCGGGCCTCCGCGATGAGCGCGTCCTTGCCTACGCCGCTCGCGCCGACGACCGCGACGAAGGTGCCCGGGCCGATTTTCTGTGTGGTCATGCGACACGCACGCCCTGCCGGTACACGGTGCGGACGATCGGCACGCTCAGCCCCGCCGGGTGCTCCGGAGTGCCGGGAAGCGCGTGCGTGCGGACACGGACCAGGTCACCGCGCTTGCCGACCGTGATCTCACCCCGGTCGTCCAGACCGATGGCTGTGGCGGGGTTGGAGCTGATCAGCTTGACGGCGTCCTCGAGACGGACCGTCCCGTCGGCGACGAGCTGGAAGGCGGCCTGCATCGGGCTGGCGGGCACGTAATCGGACGAGAAGACGTGGAGCAGTCCTCGTTCGAGGAGCGCCGACGCCGCGACATTTCCGGACTGGCTGCCGCCGCGCACGATGTTCGGCGCGCCCATGACGACTGACAGGCCGTGGGCGACGGCGGCCTCGGCAGCCACGATGGTGGTGGGGAACTCGGCGATGCGCACTCCGAGTCCGACGGATTCCTTCACGTGTTCGGTCGTCGCGTCGTCGTGCGCCGCGAGAGCGATGCCGCGCCGACGCGCCCCCTCAGCGACGGCGTGGCGGTTGCGGTCGGCGTGGCGGCTCGCCTCGTGCAGGAGTTCGTCAGCGTACGCGTCGACGTCGCTCTCGGACACCAGCCCCTTGCCGATGTAGTACTTCTTGAACTGGGCGAGGTCATGGAACTGGCGCTGGCCGGGGGTGTGGTCCATCAGTGAGGCCAGTCGCACGAGCGGGTGGTCCGCGAACTCCTCGAACCGGTCCAGGCAGTCCTCGGCGGACACCTCGCATCGGAGGTGGATCGCGTGGTCTGCTCGGAACGCTCCGGCTGCTGACGCGGTGGTGATCGCGTCCATCAGCCGCCGGGCCGACCGGGTCACCGTCTCGCGGTTGCTCGGCTCCGATCCGAGCCGGACCGCGTCGAGAACGGTGGTGGCACCGGCGGCCGTCAGCTGAGCGTCGTGCGCGAGCACGGCGGGCATCGCCTCCCAGTGCACGCCGGGCCGGGGACGGAGGTGGTACTCGACGTGGTCGGTGTGCAATTCGACAATGCCGGGCAGCAGGTAGTCGCCGTCGAGGTCCTGGCCCGCCGCCACGATGCCCGTGCTGATGTCGGCGATCCGGCCGTCTCGGACGGCCACCGAGCCGAGGATGACCTCATCGCCGAGCACCACGCGGGCATTGGTCAGAACGAGTTCGTCGTTGGTCATCGGGAGCCTTCCAGCGGATGGAGTGAGTGGATGCGGAACGGGGCGCCGGGTTCGGTTTCCACGAAGAGTGCGAGCGCGCCGAGGGTGACGTCTCGGTCGAGGCAGTCGCGAAACCAGTACCGCAGCGTCTGTTCGACCTGGTCCTGCCGGTCGTCCGGCACGCGATCGGTGAGAGTGAGGTGAAACCGGAACTCGTCGAGCACGTAGGGGTATCCGAGTTCGGTGAGCAGAGTGCGCTGGCGTTCCGTGAGCGTGTGTGGTTTCCGCCGCGCGAGCTCCTCGGGTGTCGCCGGTGCCCGGAAGTGATCCAGTTCTGTCACGACGGACGCGGCAAGCGCGTTCAAGGCCGGGGCGTCTTCGCCGGGGGTGAGGGCGTAGAACCGGCTGATTCGGCTGATCGTGAGCCGCGGAATCGTGACCCGCGCGGTCGATGCGGCCAGTCGTGCGGTGGCGGTGGCGACATCGGCGATGGTGCGTCCGGGGGCAAGACGGAAGGGGGGTTTGAGGGTGCCGTGGAAGCCGTACCGGCGCGCGTCGTGAGTGATCCGGTCGACGGCCGTGCGCGTCCACCCTGCCGGCACGCCCCGGGGGGTGGCGCGGCCGGTGACGCTTCGCCCGAGCCAGGATTCCGCGCGCTCGCGCAGAAGCATTCCTGTGGCGTCGGTGTTTCCCATGCCTGGTGCGGCGTTTCCCATGCCTGGTGCGGCGTAGATCGCGTACCGGTGACTCACGCCGCCACCTTGCTCATCGGGGTGAAGTCCTCGACCGGTACGACGTGGTCCGCGACGGCTTCGCGCACCTCCGCGTCGTGGAAGATGCCGAGCATCGCGGTGCCCGCTTCGATCTTCTCGGCGATCAGCTCCACGACCACGCGGCGATTGCGGGCGTCGAGGGAGGCGGTGGGCTCGTCCAGGAGCAGCATCGGCAGGTCGGCGATGAAGCCGTGCGCGACGTTGACCCGCTGCTGCTCGCCGCCGGAGAACGTCGCCGGCGGAAGCCCCCAGAGGCGGTCCGGAATACCGAGGCGGGACAGCAGCTCGGCGGCGCGCTCACCCGCCTCCGTGGCATCGACGCCGCGCGCGATGAGCGGTTCGGCGACGACTTCGAGGGCGGGCACCCGGGGCACACAGCGCAGGAACTGGCTGACGTATCCCATGGCGTGGCGACGGGCGGTGAGGATCTCTCTGGGGTTCGCGGTCGCGATGTCGACGTCGATGTTCCCGGCTCGAAGGAGGACACTGCCGCGATCGACGGCGTAGTTGCCGTACACCATCTTCAGGATCGAGCTTTTGCCGGCGCCCGACGCGCCGCCGAGGACGACGCACTCCCCAGGGCTCACGTCGAAGTCGAGCCCGCGCAGCACGGCGAGTCGCTGCCCGCCCTGCAAGTGCATGGTGAAGGTCTTGTCCAGGCCGGAGACGGCGAGGGTCGGCTGGTCGGTGGTCACGGGTCACCCTTGCAGGATTGAGGAGACGAGCAGCTGTGTGTACGGGGCCTGCGGATCGTCCAGTACCCGGTCGGTCAGACCGGACTCGATGACCCGGCCGTCCTTCATCACCAGAGTCCGATGGGAGATCAGGCGGGCGACGGCGAGGTCGTGCGTGACGATGATGACGGCCAGTTCCAGATCGCTGACGAGCGAGCGGATGAGGTCGAGCAGGCGTGCCTGCACGGACACGTCCAAGCCGCTGGTCGGCTCGTCCATGAACACCAGGCGCGGCGAGACGACGAGGTTCCTGGCGATCTGCAGCCGCTGCCGCATACCACCGGAGAACGCGGCGGGGGTGTCGTCGACCCGGTCCCGGGGGATCTCGACGCGTTCGAGCCAGTCAGTCGCTTCCGCGCGGATGCGCCCGTAGTGGCGCCATCCGTTGGCCATCAGCGGCTCACCGACGTTGCCGCCGGCGCTGACGTGCATGCGGAGGCCGTCCGCCGCGTTCTGGTGCACGAAGCCCCACTCGCTGCGCCAGAGCCCGCGCACCGCGCTTTCGCTGAGCTCCGCGAGGTTCACGACGTCACCGTCGTCGAGCCGGTACCGGATGCTGCCCTCGCTGGTGTCCAGGCGCTGCGAGAGTGTGCCGAGCAAGGTGGACTTGCCGGACCCGGATTCGCCGACAACCGCGAGCACCTCGCCCGGCCACAGGTCGAAGTCGACGCCGCGGCAGCCGAACCGGTGGCCGTATCGATGGCTGACGTTTCGCACTTCCAGGAGCGGACGCTCGTCGCTCATGCGGTGGCCTCTTCGTTGTCGGCGCGAGCGGCTGTCCGCTCGCAATGGTCGCTGTCCGAGCAGGCGTACAGGGCGCCGCCGGCGTTGTCGGTGATGATCTGGTCCAGATACACGCCGGTGGACCCGCAGATCGCGCACGGCTGGTCGAAGGTCTGCGGCTCGAACGGATAGTCCTCGAACCCGAGGCTTTCCACGTCGGTGTGCGGCGGGATGGCGTAGACGCGCTTCTCACGGCCGGCGCCGAAGATGTGCAGCGCCTGGCTCTGGTGGAGCTTGGGGTTGTCGAAGCTCGGCGTCGGCGACGGCGCCATCAGATACCGATCGTTCACCAGCACCGGGTAGTCGTATGTCTTGGCGATGTGCCCGTACTTGGCGATGTCCTCGTACAGCTTGACGTACATCAGCCCGTACTCGTTGAGTGCGTGCATGCGACGGGTCTCGGTCTCGCGGGGCTCGAGGAAGCGCAGCGGCTCCGGGATCGGCACCTGGTAGACCATGATCTGCCCTTCGCCGAGGGGCGTCTCGGGGATGCGGTGCCGGGTCTGGATGATCGTCGCGTCCTCGGTGCGGGTCGTGGTCGGCGCGCCCGCCACCAAGTTGAAGAACGCACGGATCGACACCGCGTTCGTGGTGTCGTCCGCGCCCTGGTCGATCACCTTGAGTAGGTCGTCGGATCCGATGATCGCCGCGGTGAGCTGCACGCCGCCGGTGCCCCAGCCCCGGGGAAGCGGCACCTCGCGGGAGGCGAACGGGACCTGGAAGCCGGGGATCGCGACGGCCTTGAGCAGCACCCTGCGGATCATCCGCTTCGTCTGCTCGTCGAGGTAGCCGGCGTTGTACTCGATCTGCTGGGCACTCACGCGTTCGTCTCCTGCTTGCTTCCGGGGTTGTCGTGGAAGTCGCGCCGCAGCCGCCGGATGAGGTGCAGCTCGGCCTGGAAGTCGACGTAGTGCGGGAGCTTGAGGTGCTCCACGAAGCCCGCGGCCTGCACGTTGTCGGCGTGGCTGAGCACGAACTCCTCGTCCTGCGCGGGGGCGACGATCCGCTCCTGGAGCTCGCCCGCCCGCAGGGCGCGGTCGACCAGCGACATCGACATCGCCTTCCGCTCTCCGCGCCCGAACACGAGCCCGTAGCCGCGGGTGAACTGAGCGGGGGTGTCCGCGTTGCCGGTGAACTGGTTGATCATCTGGCATTCGGTGATCTCGATCCGCCCGAGCGGCACCGGGAAACCGAGCTCCGGCGCGTCGAACTCGACCTCGACCTCTCCGACACGGATCTCGCCGGCGAACGGGTGCGTGCTCCCGTACCCGCGCTGGGTGGAGTATCCGAGGGCGAGGAGGAACCCTTCGTCGCCGCGAGCCAGTCCCTGGAGGCGCTCCGCCCGGGTCATCGGGAACACGGTGGGTTCGCGCGTCAGGTCGGCCGGTTCCGGGTCTGTCCAGTCCGCGGCGCGGTCCGGCTCGAGGAGGGCGTCCGAGCCGAGCAGGTCGGACACGCGCGGCATGGGCACGGCGTCGGCGTCGGTGTCCGTCGGGCCGTCGCTGGTGGGGTCGGCGAACAGCCGGTGTGTGTAGTCGAACGTGGCACCGAGTTGCTGCCCGCCGGGGATGTCCTTGAATGTCGCGGACACGCGGCGCCGCGGGTCGAGCCCGGCGGTGTCGATCGGTTCCGAGTAGCCGAATCGCGGCAGCGTGGTCCGGTAGGAACGCACCAGCGTGATCGCTTCGAGCACGTCGCCCTGGCACTGCAGGATTGCTCGCGCCGCGAGCTTCGGGTCGTAGAGCGACCCTTCGGTCATCACCCGGGACACCAGGACCGGGAGCTGGCCGGCTGCGGCGTCCTGGCTGATCGCCGGGATTCCGGGATCACCGCGGCCTTCCTTGGCGAGCAACGCGTGCGCGTTCGCGATCGCCTTCTCACCGCCCTTGACTGCGACGTACATCAGGCCTCCTGACCCTGATCGGACACCGCGCGCAGACGCGTGGTGCGAGGAAGCGCGACGATTGAGTCGTCGCTCACGACGAGCAGATCGACGCCGCGGGGGAACAGCGCGCCGTTGCGCGTCCACGCGGCCAAGAACCCCTCAGGTGCCCACGGGGCCTCGATCTCGACCCGGCCGTCGATGCCGGGACCCGTCGCGGTGAAGCGCGCCCCGGTGCCCGGGGTCCGCGCGTCGAGGACGACGGTGGCCGACTGGTGAGGCGCGTCATCGGTGCCGAGCGCGAGCGCGTCGAGAGCCGGGAGCGTGTCCGGGGTGGCGAGGACGAAGTTCGCCGGCCCATGCTCGTTCGCCATCCGCGCGCCGGTGTGGAACGCCAGGTACGAGGTCACGTCGGAGTTTTCCGCCGGCGTCCGGTGCAGCCACACCGACACGTCCTCGTCGAGCAGGGTCAGCGCGACGGCCGTGAGCCCCGGGCCGAGCGCCTCCGGCGCCTGAGTGGGAACGGCGATCCGATACGAGCGGCCGGGGTGGGCGAGCGCGTCGAGGATGGCGCGGAACACGCGCTGCGCGCCCCTCGTCGGATCGGCGAACCCGGGCGCCGGCGCAGTGGTGGACGTGGTGTTCATTCGTGTTCCCTCGCGACCGTGAAGAAGTCGACCTTGGTGCTGCGCGCTTCGGCGTGCCGGGCGTCGTCGTAGGACGCCTGGCTGCGCTCCAGCGGCGCGACGACGTCGTTGAGCACCTGTGCGCGCAGCTTCTCGTCCGCCAGCAGGCCGTCGAACGCCGCCGCGAACCAGGCGTGTTCGAAGTCGGTCCCGAGCACGTACGCACTGCCGACGGTGTCCGCCGCGAGCGGGCCGCCGTGAAGCCGTACTGTGGCGCGGGTCACCGTCGCCTCACCGAGGTTGAACCGGTCCCCGCCGGCACCCACCCGGCCGCGGACCATGACCAGCCCCGCTTCCGGGCCGCGGATCGCCTCGATCTCGGGCTTGGCTTCCCCATCGCCCCAGGCGTCGGCGAGCTGACGGGACGACGCCTGCGCGAGGATCCGCATCCACCGCCTCCGCGTCGCATGGGCCTCAGTCGGACTCGTCACTCGAACCTCCGAATTTATCCAGCTCTTTGGATGAATCGACCGTAACGAGGCTCCGACAGATTTATCTAGTTAGCTGGACGACTGCCGGATGGATGCGAGATGAACTCGCGGTCGGGTTGTCCGCGAGGCCATAGGCAGGCGGTACTGTTCGGTCACCATGCCTCACGTGACACGTTCCGCCACCGGTTACTCGACGTGGCGCCTCATCGCCGACCAGCTCCGCAGCGAGATCGTCGACGGCTCGTTCCCGCCCGAAGTGAAACTGCCGACCGAGGGTGAGCTCGCCGACCGATTCGGCGTGCACCGCAACACCGTGCGTCAGTCCGTCGCGGCTCTCGCCGCCGAGGGCCTCGTGGCGACGCGCCAGGGCAGCGGCACGTTCGTCGTCCCGCACACGCTCCTGGTGCACCGGATCAGTCTGCGCACACGCCTCAGCGAGAGCATCGGCCGGCCGGGCGCGACGTCACACCGACCGATCGCCGCGGAGATCGTGGCAAGCCCACCGCACGAAGTAGCCACCCGCCTGCGACTCGACGGACGGCCCGCGCTGCAGGTCGAGACAGTCGCCGACGTGAACGGGACCACGGTCGCACGGTCGACCGCCTGGTTCGACGTCGCTCTGACGCCGGACCTCGATATCCACCTGCGGCAGACCCGATCCATCACCAAGGCGCTTCGCGCAGTCGGCATCGACGACTACGTCCGCACCTGGAGCGCGGTCAGCTCCCGCATCGCGAACGGGACCGAAGCCGAGGACATGAACCTTCCGGCGGGATCGATCGTCCTTGTCGTGCGATCTGTCAACACGCTTGTCGACCGCACGCCGCTGCAGTACACGAACACGCGCTTCCGCGCCGATCGCGTTGAGCTCGACATCGATTTCGACGCGTTCAACGATCTCGGCGGACACTGACCAAGGGACTGAGTCAACTTCCATCGTTCAGGATCGGATGGAAGATAGTTCACCGAAGGGCCCTACGGTCGAGGCCATGTCCAAGAAAATGAACCTCCGCGTGCTCACCCTCAACATCTGGCTGGATCCGCGGGACCGTGAGAAGCGGGACTCCCTTCTGCTCGAGGGGCTGCGCACCTTCGACGCCGACATCGTGTTCCTTCAGGAGGTGGTGCGCACCCCGGAGCGTGACGCGTTCAAGCTCGTGTCCGACAACTCGCCCCTCCACTGGCACCACGCCTCCGACTACACCCAGGAGGGCTGGCCCGCGTGGGGCACCGCCGTCGGCACCCGCTGGGCACCGAAGAGCATCGAGGTGCACCGGCTCCCGGCTGAGGACGGACCGTACGTGTGGGAGGCGATTCTGCCTCTCCCGATCGGCGTGGACATGCTCTTCCTCGGCGCCCGGCCGAGCTTCAAGTTCACCCGCGAGGCGGCCCGCGTCGAGCAGGCGCTGTTCATCACCGAGCTCGAGGAGAAGCGACGCCAGACGGCGCCGACGATCCTCGCCGGTGACTTCGACGCGGCCCCCGACCAGGACTGCATCCGCTTCTACACCGGCAAGTCCGCGATCAACGGCCGCAGCGCGGCGTTCCGCGACAGCTGGGCGATCGCCGGTGACGGCACTCCCGGGTACACCTGGACGACCGACAGCCCGTGGGTGGCACGCAGCGTCGTCGATGCCCAGGGCATCGTCCCGAACTACTGGGTGCAGGAGCCGCACCATCGTCGCATCGACTACGTGTTCGCCGGCTCGACGGAGAACCACCTCGAGGTGGAGAGCGTGATCAACAGCAGCAAGGTCGTGTTCAACGAGTACCCGACCGCCAGCGACCACTACGGCGTGCTCACCGAGTTCGAGTTCAACGCGCTCGACAAGCCCACTGCGTGGGCGTAGGCGTCAACCCGCTTCCGCTGCCCGGCATCGGCCGGGCAGCGGAAGCGGGTGGTCAGATCCGGTGCGTCTCTTCGGCGCGCGCGGACAGCGCCGCGCCGCGCAGGGTGCGTTCGGCGTTCTCCGCGGTCACCGCGGAGTAGAGCGCGTCCAGGACCGCGAGATGGATGAATCGGCTCATCATGGCCTCGATCTGGAACCGGGTCTCGCCCGAACCCGCGACAAGGGTCACCGACGAGGCCGCGACCAGCGGTGAGCGGTAGAAGCTCGTCACCGCGACGACCGTCGCGCCGACATCACGGGCCGCTTCCGCCGCGGCCACCGTCGCGCGCGTTCTGCCGGTGTGGCTGATCGCCAGGCATACGTCACCCCCGGTGAGCATCGACGCGCAGATGTGCTGCGAGATCGGGTCCGCGGGATTCTCGATCGGCAGGCCGGCGCTGCGGAACCGCAGGGCGGTGTCCATCGCCAACGGCGCGGACGGGCCGGCCGAGACGAGCACGATCCGCCGCGCGGCGTCGAGTGCGTGGACCGCGCGCTCGAACTCCTCCGGGTCGATGCTCGATTCCGCCGCCGCGATCGACCGGGACGTCGACTGGAACACCGACGCGATGATCGAGCCCGGTGTTCCGTCCTGCGCCACGTCGCGATCACCCGAGTCGGCCGGCGCCTCCGACGCGAGCTGCAACTTGAACTCATGGAACCCCTTGAGTCCGAGGTCCTTGCAGAACCGCACTACGCTGCCCACAGAGCTTCGCGACACCGTGGCGAGGTCGGTGACCGTCATGCGGACGACTGCTGCGGGATTGGTGAGAACGACGTTCGCGACGGCCGCCTGGGTGGGTGACATCGATGGGAAAAGCGCCCGGATCCGTGCGATGAGTGTGCCGCGATCGTGGCTCGTGTGCGGCGCCGATGTCAGGTCAGCGGACATGGTCATATCCAAGCACTGTCGATACCGGACGCGCTATCGCCGCGATCGGCTGGGGTCGATTCACGACTACGCATCGGTCTGTTCCAGCGCGCGGGCCCCGGTTCGCCGGCCCGCGTCCGGACCGGGTGCCGCGTTCGGTGCGAGCCAGGGGTTCGCGGACATCAGCTGCCGGGTGTACGGGTGTTCCGGCCGGAAGAGGACCTGGTCGGTGGGACCGGCCTCGACGATGCGCCCCCGTTCCATCACCACGATGGTGTCGGAGAGATGGGAGATCACCGCCAGGTCGTGCGAAACGACGACGAGGCCGAGCGGACGCCGCGTGGTCAGCGTGAGCAGCAGGTTCACGATCCCCGCCTGGACGGAAAGGTCCAGCGCCGACGTCGGTTCGTCGGCGACGAGGATGGACGGATTCGCGGCCAGGGCGCGGGCAATCGAGACGCGCTGGCATTGCCCACCGCTGAGCCGGCCCGGTCGCCTGTGCACGAGATCGCCGGTGAGGCCGACGGCCTCGAGCAGCTCGAGGGCACGCTCGTGCGCTGCCCGCCGCGGCAGCCTCTGCACCGTCCGGCATGCTTCCTCGACGCTCGCGAGCGCGGTCTGCGTTTCGGTGAGGGACGCGAACGGGTCCTGCAGGATCAGCTGCACCTCGTGCCGTTCCGGCTGCCGGCCTCCGAAGCGACGCCACGGCCTGCCGTCAACGGTCACCTGGTCCGAGGGGAGGACGCCGGTGAGCAGCCGGGCGAGCGTGGACTTCCCGCTGCCGGACTCGCCGACGATCCCGAGTCGCTCGCCGGCCCGGACACGGACGCGGATGTCGTGCAGAATCTGCCGGTCTCCGTAGGAGAAGTGCAGCCGACGAGCCTCGACCGTCGGCACATTCCCGGTCGGCACCGCTCGGGCCGGAACCGGTACGTACTCGCCGTCGGTGGCGGCCTGCGACTCCTCGCTCCCGCGGCGGGCCAGGAGGTAGTACCCGCGAGGCGTGCGTTCCGGAAGGGCGCTGACGAGCATCCGCGTGTACGGATCCCGCGGGCTTTGGAGCACCTCGGCGGTGCGGCCGGTCTCGACCACCCGGCCCTGGTGCATGACGACGACGCGATCGGTCGCGGACGCGATCGCGTTGATGTCGTGCGAGATGATCACGAGCCCGAGCTGACGCTCGAGTCGCAGCCCGGTGAAGAGGTTCAGCACGTCGGCGCGGACGGATGCGTCCAGAGCGGTGGTCGGCTCGTCGGCGAGGAGCAGGCGCGGTTCGGACGCGAGCGCGAGCGCGATCATCACCCGCTGCCGCATCCCACCGGAAAGTTCGTGGGGCCGGGAGCGCAGCAGTGTTTCGGTAGGGGTGAGCCGCACCGCCTCGAGCGCGTGGCGGACGTCGTCATCGGTCACCCGGGTGCGCCGGGTCAGCCGCAGGGCTTCGCGCACCTGGCTGCCGATTCGCTGCAGCGGGTCAAGGCTCGACATGCTCGCCTGCGGCACCATCGATACGATCCCGCGGAGGGTGCGCTGCCGGCTCCGCAGGGACTCACGGGTCACGTCGCGGCCGTCGACGTGGACCGTGCCGGACTCGATCCGGCCGCCGATCGAGGACAGCAGCCCCGTGATGGCGCGCAGGGTCATGGTCTTCCCGGAGCCGGTCTCGCCGATGATGCCGAGCGCCTCACCGCTGTCGAGCGCGAGGGACACACGGTTGAGCACCTTCGTCTGTGCGATGGTGACGTTGATGTCGCGGACGTCGAGCAGAGCGGTCACCGGGAGTTCCTTCCACCAGCGGAGTCGGCCATGAGGGCGAAGCCGACACCGAGCACGAGCACGACCAGGCCGGGAATGATCGGCGCCCACCAGGCGATCGGCAGCAGGGCGATGCTGTCGGCCATCATCCGGCCGAGTTCGGGCGTCGGCGGGGCGATGCCGACGCCGAGGAACGCCAGCGAACCGACCAGCGCGGTCGTCGCGACCGCCTGCGTCGCGGCGTAGGACAGGTTCGTCGACACCAGCGCCGGCCCGATGTGCCGGAACAGGATGCGCATCGGTCCGTATCCGAGGACGCGGGCGGCGACGACGGAGTCCCGCTCGCGGAGCACGATCGCGCGGGACATGGTCAGCCGGGTGTACGGGGGCCAGCACGCGATCATGATCGCGATGCTGATCGCGGCGGCGCCGCGCGGCAGACCGGGGATCAGCTCACGGTTACCGAGCGCCGCGGCGAGCGCGATCACGAGCACGATGTACGGGAACGCCATCGTCGCGTCGGTGATCCTGCTGATCACGGCGCGGCCCACGGCCGGAAGGTAGGCGGCGATCAGGCCGAGGAGCGCACCGCCGAACGCCGCGACGGCGATGCTGACGACGATGAGCCCGAGGTCGATCCGGCCGGCTTCGAAGACGCGGACGAAGATGTCCCGGCCGAGCTGGTCGGTGCCGAACAGATGCCGGGCGCTGGGCGGAGCGAGCGGCATCGCGCTGATGTCGGAGGACGACACCGGGCTGACCAACGGAACGATGATGAACGCCAGGGCGAGGACCACGACGATCGTCAGTCCGACCAGCCGCTCCGCGCGGAGGTTCAGCGTGCGACGGCGACGCGGGGAAGCGGGCCGGGGCATTGCCGCCGGGTTGGGCGGCTCGACGACGGCGGTCACCGGGCGGCCCTCGGGTCGATCACGCGCGTGGCGACCTCGGCGATCAGGTTGAGCACCACGACGACCGCGCCGGTCAGGAGGACGATGCCCTGGATGACGGGAAAGTCCAGCGATCCGACCGCGGTCGTCATCGCCCGTCCGATACCGGGGAGGCCATAGACGATCTCGACGATGACCGCACCGCTGATCAGGTAGCTCAGGCTGACACCGATGACGGCCAGCACCGGACCGGCGCAGTTCGGGGCGACGTGGCGGAGCATGAGCCGTGCCCGCGACATACCGCGCGCCGCGGCGGCTTCGGCGAAGGGTTCGTGCAGCACCTCGCCGGCGCGTGTCCGCACCACACGGAGGATGATCGGGGTCAACCAGAACGACACGGTCACCGCGGGCAGGAAGAGGTACTGGAAGCTGTCGGGGTAGCCGCTCCCCCACCCGCCTGCGGGGAACAGCCGTCCGCCGAGCGCGACCGTGAGGATGAGCACGAGACCGACCAGCGCGCCCGGTGCCGCGAGGCCGATCAGTGAGAACACGCGGACGATGTTGTCGAACACCGGCCGGTTGCCGCCCGCGGCGAGCAGCCCGACCCCGATGCCGACGACGCACGAGATCAGCAGCGCCACGCCGACGAGGGCGAACGTGACCCCGGCACCGTTCACGACGACGCTCGCAACGGTGGTGCCCGGGTGCTGGAAGGAGTTGCCGAGGTCGCCGTGCAGGAGACCGGCCAGGTAGCCGAGGAACTGCACGAGGAGCGGCTTGTCGAGTCCGAGCTCGGCGCGGAGCGCCGCGATCCGCTGCGGGCTTGCGCCTGTGTTTCCTCCGATCAGGACGACGGCCGGGTCGCCGAGCAGCGTCCGGATGAGGAAGAAGGTGATGACCATGACGAGCAGTGTCACGACGATCGCCTGCACGAACGGACTGAGAATGGCGGCCAGGCGCTTGCCTGCCCGGCTGCCGGTCCGGCGGGCCGCCGGACCGGGCAGGACTGCTGAGGACATCTGCAGTGCTTTCTCTGGAGAACGGTGTGAGCCGTACGGAAGAGGGAGGAAGGGCTCGCGATGCGCGTCCTCGCGCGGGTTGACGCGAGTCCTCGCGCGAGTTACGGCAGGACCAGATACGAAGCGCCCACGCTGTGGATGACGTTGCTCGGGAACCGGGACACACCCACGTAGCTCAGGGTCGTCAGCGGGATCGAAGGAAGTTCCTTCGCATACTCCTCGTTGATCTTCTCGACCAGCCCGGGCGCCTCACTGGAGGAGGCGGTCTTCATCCGGTCGGACAGCGCCTTCAGCTCCGGCATGTCCGGCTTCGTCGGCAGCGTTCCCCAGAAGTTGGCGTTGTTGCCCGACCTCGGGTCGCCGTAAATGTAGCCACCGAGGTAGGTCTGGGTGTTTTCGTAATAGCCGATCCAGCGGGTGAACAGACCCCAGTCGCCCTGCTTGAGACGGTCTCCGACCTGGTTGAAGGTCGTGTTCTCGATCTCGAGCCGGATGCCGATGGCCTTGAGCTGCTGCTGCACGACCTGAGCGACGAGCGGCACCTGCCACGCGGAGTCGGTGACGGTGACGAGCGGGATGGTGCACCCGTTCTGACACTTGGTGCCCTTGAGCTTGGCCTTCGCCGCGGCGATGTTCTGCTTGGTGGCCTTGACGTTCGGCGAGTCGTTGTCCTGGTTCCACGGGATGCCGTAGAGCGGCAGCCCGACGCGCTCGCCGCCGAGCGCCGAGGCGGCGATCTGCTGACGGTTGACGGCGAGCGAGATCGCCTGGCGGACGCGCTTGTCACCGGCGATGGGGTCGTTGAAGTTGACCGACAGCCCCATCTGGCCCCCGTTCCATTTCGCCGTGTCGAGCGTGAGCGGGCTCTTCACCTGCGACAGCAGGTTCCCCGGGATGTTGTCGGCGTAGTCGACCTGCCCGCTCTTGAGCTGCGCGAGACGTGTGGCGGCGTCGGTGACGGCGACAAAGTTGATCTTCTTTACCTTGCGCGGCGTGGTGTCGTAGTAGTTGGGGTTCGCCGAGAGGGTGAACTTGCCGTTGGTCGTATCGAGGGTGTCGAGCTTGAACCGGCCGGCCGAGACCGGGTGCTTCCAGAAGCTGTCGCCCTTCGCGATGGCCGACGCCGGAAGGATGATCATCTCCGGCGTCGACAGAGCGGCCGGCAGACCCGGATATGGACGGCTCATCGCCAGCGACACCGTGTTGTCGTCAGGCGCGGTGACCTTCTTGATACTGCTCATCACCGGGCCGATGAAGTTGTCACCGGCGACGTTCGGCGTCGACAGGATCCGATCGAGCGAAGCGACGACATCCTTGGAGGTCAGAGCGGATCCGTCGGAGAACTTCAGCCCGGAACGGAGCTTGACTGTCCAGGTCAGCCCGTCGGGAGAGGCGGTGACCGACTTGGCGAGCTGCGGGCTGCCGCTGTCCTTCCCGTCGGCGTAGTTCGTGAGGTAGCCACCCCACAGGAAGGTCAGCTGCGTCGTCTCGTAGGACGCCGAGCTCATCGGGTCCAGCGACTGCGGAATCGCGTGGTCCGCGATCGTGATCTCATCGCTCACGGCCTTCGATCCGGCCGACGGCGACGAGCACGCGTTCAGAGCCGACGCGGCGACCGCCACGGCCGCGGCGACGACCGGAAGTCGCCGCCGGCGTCTGCGCACAAGGGAGATGGACATCATGACTGCTCTCTGCAGAGGGGTTCGAGGAGGAGAAGAGAGGAATGGTGATCAGTCGGCATCGACGCGGACCACCGACGTGGTGAGCCCGTCGGCGATGTCGAAGATCGCCGCGCCCAGGGTGAAGTCACCGGTGGCGAGCTGGAAAGGCGGCAGTGAGGAGGTGTCCTCACCCCGGAAACCCTTGACGAAGTGGATCGGGTCGAACCCGTACCCGCTGAAGCCCAACCGGCCGGCCATACCGAGTTCCGCGACGAAGCCGGTGCCGCCGGGCAGCAAGTGCGCGTGGATCGTCCCGTCGTGGGTATGGGTCCCGACGACCGCGGCGACCTGCCCGTCGACGGCGCCGGAGAACCACGCCTTCTCCGACGGCGACCCGCTGTGCAGGTCAACCACGACCGTCCCCCGGAGCAGACCGCCTTCGGCCAGCTCCGTCCACGCGTCCCACAGGTCGGTCGGCTTCGGGGCCAGGCACCCCTTGCCCACCGCGCCGGGGCTCAGCAGATTCACCACCGTCAGCGTCTTGTCACCCTCACCGATGGTCAGGACCCCCTTTCCGCGCGTCTCCTGCACGTTCAGAGGGCGGACGACCTGCGGGTACGCGAACGACTCCGCGACCTCGGGACCGTCCCACGAGTGGTTCCCGCCGGTGATGACATCGGCACCACCCGCGATAAGGGCGTCCAACTCCTTACGGGTGGTCCCGAATCCGTTCTGCGGCAACGGGCCAGTGACGGCGGCGTTCTCCGCGTTCACCACGATCCAGTCGAGCTCGTACTCGGCACGCAGTTCCGGCAGGCGGGCACCGAGCCACGCAGCCGCTTCGGGGCCGACAACATCGCCCACGGTCATTACACGCATCTGTCGCATGACGCGACCGTAGAGCTCCGGCGGAAAATAGTTCACTTCAGTTGATGAACGAAGGATGAATCATCCATCGGCTTCAGTCTGGAACTTCCTTCACCAACTCATGCCGCCGGCAGGCCCGGCACGAGGGCTGCCGCAGGTCATCACCTGGGCCGCCGGGGCCGGACGGCCGCGGAACTCGGTCAGACAGCGGGCATGGCGGGCGCGACGTCGGCCCGGCCGACCACGGGCGGCAGCTCACACGCCGAACAGGCCGCGCTCCACCCTCCCGTTCGACGAGGACGGGGCGGGAAGGTCCTCGGGGCAGCCCCCGAGCGGCGGCCGAACTGACGGCCTCCGTCGCCTCGGCGACGAACCGCGTCGGAGATCTCCGAGGGCCAGTCCGTGCCGGGCACAGACGTCTCCCGGCAGGCCTTCTCCCGTACACACGCCGCCGCCCAACTGCGTCAGCAGTCACCCATCGACGTCAGCTGTTCGGTGGCTCGCTCGCCGACCCAGGCGGCGCGCAGGAGCCGGGCGCGTGACGGTGAGTTCGACGTCGCAGAGCACGCTGACAGGCAGCACACGCGGATCGCGGCCGGTTTGCTTGCGTCCGCCCGCGGTGAGTCCCCAGATGGGGGGCAGGCCGGCCTCAGCCGCGCGGGCGGGGCCGTCGACGGCAGGGAAGGAAGCCGGTGGCCCGGACGTCGAACTGGAAACACTCCTCGACGCCCGCCGGCGGGCAGCGTCTACGCTAACGACCTGCGGCCACCGCACGATCTTCAGGAGTCCACACAACACCCGATGATCACGCGGTGGCCGTAAAGGTTCCCAGCCGGGCCCGCCGCAAGATCGCGAACCCGGACTGGAGTATTACCGGACCGGAGTATTAGTAGAGGTGACCCCCGGGTCCGAGTGGGATGCCGAGGAGATACCAGACGACGAAGAGCGCGGCCCAGGACAGCAGGATCGCGAGCGAGACTGGGATCGTGAATGACATGACACTGCCGATTCCGGCGTTCTTCCGGTACCTCTGCACATATCCGAGTGCGAGGACGAAGTAGGCGTTCATCGGCGTCACCGGACCGGTGGCAGAGTCTCCGATCATGAATGCTGAGAGAGTCGCCTCCGGCCGCAGACCGACGTACATCATCATGGGTACCAAAATTGGGGCGAGGATGGCCCACATCGCGGTACCGCTTGAGATGATGAGATTGAGTACGGCGATGGCGAAGATGACGACGATGAGGACGGCCAGATCTGGTGCCGCCAACTGCCTGATCAGTTCGGCGCCTTTGACGGTCACGACGGTCCCGAGACCTGTCCAGTCGAAGTAGGCCAGGAACTGAGCGGCCGCGAAGAAGAGAACGAGCACGGGTGCGATCGGGATGATGCCGTCCGCCATGATCTTGGGCAGCGAGCCAAGCGACCGAACCGTGCCCATCATCCGGCCGTAGACGAAGCCCACCACCGCGAACAGCAGGGATATGAACACGGCGATGTTGACGATGACCACCGATTCGACGATGCTGCCGCCCTCTCCGCGCAGCGGAGAACCCGGGATGAGCAGCAAGGCCGCGATAAGCGCGACGTAACCCGCACCTGCGACGCCGGCCCACCTCAGCCCTCGGCGTTCCCCTGGTGTCAGGCGTACGTTCAGCGTGTCCGCCTGGTCGGCGTCTGGATCGTCTTCTTTCGACGGGAGCTGACTGAACTCGGGTCGTTTGGCCAGGAACAGTTCGACTACGAGTGCGATGACGATCGACAGGAGCACCGATGCGACCGCGGCATAGAAGTAGGTGGCCACTGGCGTGACCACGTAGTTCGGGTCGATCGTTTTGGCGGCCGCGGTCGTCAGGGATGCGCGGATCGCCGCGGACGGCGTGATCAAGGGGCTGGCATTGAAGGCCGCGGACACCGAGACGAAGGCGACGAGCACCCCGAGCACCGGGCTGCGGCCGACCGCGCGAAAGGCCAGGGCGCCGAGCGGGATCATCACCACGTAGGCCGAGTCGCCCATGACGTGCGAGATCATTGACGTGAAGGCGAGCGCGAACGTTACCCAGCGTGCCGGCAAGCGAATGATCGTAGCCTTGAGCACGGCGGTCATGAGTCCGCTCGACTCCGCGATGCTCACGCCGAGAATCATCGCGACGACGAGCGGAACCGGCGGAAACTGCCCGAAGTTGTCGAGCGCTGACTTGGCCGCGTAACCGAGCCCGTCCAGGGACAGCAGGTTCTTGAATGCGACCGCTTTATCGGAGCCGGGCAGGGTGACGGCCACGCCGATCCGAGAAAGAACCAGACTGACAACGCCCAGGATCCCGGACATGATCCAGAATAGCCAGAACGGGTTGGGGAGTTTATTTCCTATACGCTCGATTGCGGCGATCGCCCGGAACAGGATGTTCATCCTGTCGCCGGCGACGGTGGTGCTCTGCATAACCATGATCCGATCAGGTTCGAGAAAAGGCGGGCCAAGCCGTCGCCGCTCCGGACGGACGGGTATACGCAGCTATGGACCGGCTCTTCGCATGAGCGTCAGGAAACTGTGCTGTCGGCGACCACGTCGTAGCCGGCCTCCTCCGCCTCGGTGATGAGGGAGTCGAAGGGGCGAGCCGCGAGCGCGGCCAGACGCTCGCGATTCCACGCGATGCCGTCGACGCACTTGTCGATGAAGACGGGAATGACCGCGGCCAGTTCGGTGAGTGCCGGCGACAGGGACGCGACGACTGCCGGAGTATTGGGGTTGATGTCGGGCTCGCCCACCACGACGGCCATGCCTACCGCCGTGGCCGCGGCACGGATCGAGAAACTGGCCTGTATCACCATGGTCGGCACTACCGGGTTGACCTTGCCCGGCATGATCGATGAACCCGGCTGGAGCGTCGGGAGCTTGATCTCCGACAGGCCTCCGTTCGGGCCGGAACTCAAGATGCGCAGATCTTCGCACTGCTTGGCCAAGATCGCGGCGCAGCGTGCGGCGATGTCAGCCAGCGTCGCGTACCCGTCGGCATGAGCGAAGGCATCGGCCGGACAGGCGCTCGGGGTCAGCGGCAGTCCGGTGATGCCTGCGAGCTGCTCGACGACCGACTGAGTGAAACCGTCGGGCGCCCCGACCCCGGTTCCGAGGACCGTGCCGCCGAGGGGGACCACATGAAGCGTCTGTGCCGCCGCTTCGAACTGCGCGGCGAAGCGATCGGCCGCCGTGGCGTGCGCCTCGTGCATATCGGAGACCGAGACCATGACGGCGTCCTGCCAAGCGGTGCGCCCCAGACGCCGCAGTCCGTCGTGTCGCTCCGCCTGACGCCTGAAGCTGCCGGCGAGGTCGCGGAGTGCGGCTGCGACATCGAGTGCCTGTCGACTGAGAAGGATCTTCACCGCCGTCGGGTAGGCGTCGTTCGACGACTGGGATCGGTTGACGTGGTCGTTCGGGTGGATGTCCAGGGACACGTCCGCCGGAAGGTGCCGGCCCGCCCGTGCGGCCAGGACCTCATTGACGTTCATGTTCGTCGCGGTGCCACCGCCCGTGGCGACGACACGCAGCGGGAACTGCCGGAGCAGCCCACCGCGGGCGACGTCGACCGCCGCGTCGGCGATCGCGCTCGCCCGGGTGTCGTCCAGTAGTCCCATGGTTCGGTTCGCGTGTGCCGCAGCGTGCTTGACCTCGGCGAACGCCCGGATGAACTCGGGGAGGTCCCACAGCCGTAGCCCATGTGCCGGTGAGTTCTGGAGCGCCAGAGAGGTCACCTTCCCCCACATCGGAGTTTCGGTATCGATTCGCTCGCTCATATTGGGCCTTTCGAGACTGATCGCCAGGCAGCCGGAGTGGCCGCCTGGGCGGAGTCGGGGCGCGGGAACGCCGACGTCCTTGCGAGAGCGGCCGAAGGCACTACAGCTGGCGCCCCCGGGCTGACAGGGACCATAACCAGCCTTAACTAGGTTGTCTAGTTACTAGGTTTCTTGGTCTTCGCTCGACGTCGCGCCGCCGTAGGCTTGGGGGCGCGGGATGGGGGCCTGTCTCAAAGCTGTGGTTCGCCGACCCGCTGTGTGCACTCGGGGCATGGGGGCGACAGTAGGCACGACTCTCGGCGACATCGTCATTACGGAGAGTGGAGCGCTTCCGGGCGGCGGAGGTGGAAGCGGCGCAGTGAGCAAGCTGCCAGGAGTGGTGTGGGAGCGGCCGGCCTTTGGCTGCCGAGCTTCCGCCGCTCTACTATCAGTCGGTGATGCGAGCAGCCATGAAACTGAAGAGGACGAGCTTGGTGGACCAAGCCGTCGACCAGTTGCGCAGCGAGATCATCTACGGGTCGCTGACTCCTGGCACCCCGCTGCCGGAGACACAGGTGAGCGAGTGGCTGGGCATCGCCAGGCCCACCGTCCGTGAGGTCCTGCTTCGCCTGCAGAACGAAGGACTGGTTCAAGGACGAGGACGTGGATTGGCGTTCATGGTCAGTCGTATCAGCCGTGAACAGCTAGTCGACATCTACACCGCTCGACTGCATATTGAAACCGCCGGCGCGCGGTCTTACGGCGAAGCGGACCAGGCCAGCCGCGATGCCTTGGCCGACAGCGTTGACGCCCTTGAGGCCGCGCTGGAGTCTGCCGACCGTGTCAAACAGATCCAACTCGACCACAAGTGCCATGCGGCAACGGTTGCCTTGACAGGTTCTCGCAGGCTGACCGAGGTTCACGCGCAACTCCTGACGGAGTCTCGGCTGGCCGTCATCACCGCCGGCCTCTCGGATGACAACATCGTCCCGCTCAGCCACCGCGAGTTCGTCGACCTTCTGCAGGAGGGCCGGATAGAGGCCGCCTGCGATCAACTCGCTCGGCGCCTCGAGGTGGCGCGTGACCATGCCGCGCAGAGACTCCCCGAGTAGCCACTGGCTTTCCGAGTAGCCACTGGCTTTGGCAAATGATCAAGCCGATTGCCGGCATCCCCCGCCACGGATCCCGGCCCAATCGCCCGGTGCACCAGCTCTGGGAGTTCGTCCACTACCCGGCGATCGGCTCGTCCCGTGCCGGCGCACCCGCCCTGATCGCGGCCAGGGCGGCGGGCGGGACGAACGATTTCGACAGCGAGTATCGCCGCCGAGGGCGCATGGGCCATATGCGCCATCCCGCTCATGGCGGTGACACGCGCCGAGGGCGGCGCGCCGACGGGGACGCCGGGGATCGCGGCAGCCGCGAGGTTGAGCAGCGACGCCTGCGCCGGGTCGCCGCACAGCATCGGCAACGTGGTTACCGTAGCGATCGGCGGCCGGCCAGCGCGTCGAACCAGCGCGCCACCTGTGGTGCCGATGTCGCGAAGGATCCGAAGTGGTCCACGTCGCCCTGGTTCACCACGGGAACGTGCGCCTGGTGAGCGGCGAGCTGGAGCGCGCAACTGCGCGCGTTCCCGATGGGCACGTCGCTGTCGGCCGCGCCCGCATACAGCCGCACCGGCGCGTCCGGAGTCCAATCGCAGGTGTGATCGGCCGAGCGCATGGCGTCCAGCAGAGGGCCGGTCGGGTGCCGCAGACGGTCGTAGAAGGCGGGCGTGAGCAGCTGCTTCACCGAGGAGGCGAGGCCCTTGACCACCTCCTCCTCGTCATGCCTTCCGTCGAAGAGTGACTCCACGCGGCTCGCGTACGGCGCACGGAAAACCTCGCCCGGGTCCTTGTAGAAGTGATGCAGCCGGTTCTGGGCGACCAGCCAGTACGAGATGTAGAGGACGCCGCTGGTGTCGTTCACCCGACCGTCGAACAGGGCGGGCACCTCCTGGCCCTCCAGGTCGTACGGCCCGCTCACCGGGGCCAGCCCCTTCAGCCGGAAGTGCTGGTCCGCGCCCCTTTCCAGCGCCCGGCCGAGCGCCATCGCGACCTGGCCGCCCTGCGAGAAGCCGGTCGCGTAGACGTCACCGGTGAGCGGACGGCCGAGCCGGTCCGCGGCTGTGCGGGCGGCGCGCAACATGTCGACGGAGGCGGTGACGGCGGAGCGGGTGTCCATGTACGGGTGCGGGCCCGGCCCCTCACCGAGCCCCAGATAGTCGGGCGCGGCGACCGCACGACCCGCCGAGGCGTTCAGATACGACGGCACACGGCCCAAGTCCTCGCTCGCGGAGGGCGCGTAGGTGCGCTTGACCATGGTGCCATGCGTGTCCGAGACGAGGTCGAGCCGCTGGGCTCCGCCCTGGGGAAGGGTGAGGAGCCCGGTCGCGGTCGTGGGTTTCCCGTAGGGGTCCACAGTCCGGTACGTCAGCCGGTACGCCCGCACCCCGTACCGCACCGGGTCGATCGCGATGTCCCTCCCGGCCAGGAACTCCCTGACCTGCCCGGCGTCATGGTCGGCGACCGGGGTGACGGAGACGAGGGCGCCGCGGTGGGCGGTGTCGCGCTCCGACGCCGTGGCGACCGGCGCGACAGCGAATCCGGCGAATCCGGCGAGGAACATGGCCGCCACTCCGCAGAGCCGCTTCCGCATCGGCCAACTGGTCTGTCTTTCTTGGGATTTGCACCTCTCATCACTCATGCCGGAGACGTTACGGACTCACTGTTCGCATCGACATCCGAGACGCCCCCGTGTCCATGGTGCACTCAAGCCCACCATGGACAAGAGCGCGTCCCGAGCAGGTCCAGCGGCGTCTCGCGTCCCGCCCTCCGCCACCGGACCCGAGGTGGCGCGGCGGCCGCACGGGCATGGGCACAGGCATGGCGGGGCGCGGCGGCGATGGCCGAACACCTCACATGGCGTCCGTATCGGCCTCCGCGGCTTCCGGAACGAGGTTGGCAAGCGGTTCGGTGTCGGTTACGGTGAGTTCCTCAGCCGCTCGGTGAGCAGCGGGCCCGCGTTGCCCGCCCCATGCGATGCGGCGTTCTGCGGCGTTCCACGGGCCTCTCCACTCTTCCGGGTCTCGCATCCCCTCTCCTCGAGCAGCGGCGCCCCCTGTCCAGGGGCGGCCTCTGGCTGCGCCTTCCCCCTCCGCCAACAGCACCGCAACCGCCGCACAGCCGTGCGGATGTTCCCAACCATGCTGCCGCCGCGGCGTGCGGAAGGAGGCCGGGGTCGCAGTGACATCGACACCCACCACCAGACGATGGGCCCTGCTGGCCATGTCCGTGGGCGTGTTCTGCATCCAGCTCGACGCGTTCGCCCTGAACCTGGCCCTGCCGCGAATCGGCCGCGATCTCCACGCCGGAGGCGCCGGTCTGCAATGGGTGACCAGCACGTATCTGCTGTCCACCGGGACCCTCATGCTGGGTGCCGGACGCCTCGGCGACCTGTTCGGACGGCGACGGCTGCTGATCCTGGGCCTCGCCGTCTTCGGCGCGTCGTCCCTGGTCTGCGCGCTCGCCCCGGCGCTGCACGTCCTGGTCGGCGCCCGGGTGGTCCAGGGGGCGGGGGGCGCGATGGTCATGCCGGTGGGTCTGTCCCTGCTGACGAACGTCTATCCGAGCGAACTGCGGGGCCGCGCCACCGGCCGGGCGCTGGGCATCGGCGGAATCGCCACCGCCTGCGGCCCGTTCATCGGCAGTGCCCTCACCGCCGCGGTGTCCTGGAGGGCGGTGTTCTGGCTCAACGTCCCCCTCGCCGCGCTGGGCGCGGCATGGGCCTCGCGTACCGCCGAGAGCTATGACACCAGCGCGCCCCGGAGGGTCGACTGGCGCGGGCTTGCCACCGCGACAGCCGCGCTCGTCACCCTTGCCGTCACCGTCGACCGCGGCCGCCACTGGCAGTGGCCCGTCATCCTGGCCGGCCTGGTCGCCGCGGCCGCCCTGCTGACCTGGTTCGTACGGCTTGAACGGGTGGCGGCGAGCCCGCTGGTCGAGCTCACGCTCTTCCTCAACGGGCCCTACGTGGCGCTGACGCTCGCCGGGGCCGTCGCCAACACCGCGACGGTCATGTTCCTGTTCGTCGTGCCCCTGACGCTCCAGGGGCAGTGGGACCTGTCTGTCGCCGTGGCGGGCATCGCCTTCCTCGCCCCGGCACTGGCCATGGCGCTCGCCGGTCCGATCGCCGGCCGTGTGCCCCCACCCGCCGCGGTGCGCGTGATGACCGTCTGCCTGGGCGCGGGAGCCCTCGTCCTCGTCTGTCTTGCCCGGGCCTCATCGCTCGATGTGTATCTGATCGCGGCCACCGCGGGCGGTGCGGTTCTCGGAACGGCCAACTCACTGACCCTCGTCGCCACTCAGGGGGTGATCAGACCGGAGCGGGCCGGGGAGGCGTCCGGAGTCACCAAGACGGTCATCACGGTGGCGGCGGGCCTCGGCATTGCCCTGGCCGGGGCTGTCGCCGACCAGAAACGCGGCGTGGGGTCCGAAGCGGCCTCCGACACCGCATTGCGGATCACCGCCCTGGGGTGCATGGCCACCTGTGTGATCCTCGCCGTGTGGCTCGGGACCCATGAGCGACATCGGCTGCGCCGGTCGGTCCGGCGCGCGGTGAAGGTGGCGCTCGGACACCGACGCGGGGACCGGTCCACGCGGGAGGAGTGATCGAGGTAGCCCTTGCCCGACGTGTGAGCCGAGCGGGGCAGTGTGGTGAAAGCCTTGGACAGGGGGTCGGAACGTGCGGTGCCGGCGAAACCGGGCACATGGCCGCGTCAGGCTGCCACACCGTTACGTGCGTGCTCCCCATATGGGGCGGTGCCACCCTGACCGCTTCGAACATGGCGTCCCGCACCATGTCCGGGGGTGGGCCCGCTGCCTACCGTGACGGCCATGGACACCACCCGCACCGCCGAGGGCGACGCTGCCCGGCACGCCGGCCTTGACGCGTCCCTCGTCCCCGCCGGCCAGTTCCTGGAAGGGCGCAGCGCCATGGTGACCGGCGCGGCGAGTGGCATCGGACGGGCTTGTGCCGTCGCCCTCGCCGACGCCGGAGCCTTCGTGTACGTCGTCGATCTGGCCAAGGAAGCCGCCGAGCGGGTGGCCGAGGAGATCGGCGGCAGCCCCTGCGTGACCGACCTCGCCGACCCGACGGCCATCGACGGCCTCCCCACCACCATCGACATCGTCGTCAACAATGCCGGGCTCCAGCACATCGCGCCGCTGCACGAGTTCCCACCGGACCGCTTCGCCCTCATCCAGAGGATCATGGTCGAGGCGCCGTTCCATATCATCCGGCGCGCCCTTCCCCACATGTACGCGCGGGGGTGGGGCCGCATCGTGAACCTCTCCTCCGTACACGGCCTGCGGGCCTCGGCCTTCAAAGGCGCCTACGTGACCGCCAAGCACGCGATGGAAGGGCTGAGCAAGGTCGCCGCCCTGGAGGGGGCGCCCCATGGCGTCACGTCGAACTGTGTGAATCCCGGCTACGTCCGCACCCCCTTGGTCGAGGCCCAACTCGCCGGCCAGGCCCGCTCGCACGGCATGGCGGAGTCGGAAGTACTGGAGAAGATCATGCTGGAGCGCAGCGCCATCAAACGCCTCATCGAGCCGGAGGAGGTCGCCTCCGCGGTGCTGTGGCTGTGTTCCGAGAACGCCGGTTTCGTCACCGGCGCCTCGCTGCCGCTGGACGGTGGCTGGACCGCGCGCTGACCGTCCCGTGACCCGAATCGCCATACCCGCGGGTGCGCGCGCATCGAGCCGCGCGCATCCGCCCTCCCCGAGGTTCGTTCCATGTCACAGACCACTGTTCCTTATACCGCCGCCCTACGAGACCTGATGGAGTTGCTGGCCACGGACGCCTCCGCCGAACAGTTAACGGCGGTGGCCGCGCGCGCCCGCGCCGACGGCATCGACGACCACGAACTGAAAGAGATCGACCGGGCCGTCTCCACCGCCCTCGGGGTCCGGCAGGTGCTCCATCGCCAACGCCGCCGCGAAGCCGAACTCACCGCGCTGTTCGACACCGCCGGCGACCTGGCCGCCCTGCGTGACCTCGACGCGGTACTGCACTCGATCGTGCGGCGCGCCAGAACCCTGTTGGGGACGGACACCGCCTACCTCACCCTGGTGGACGAGGCCGCCCAGGACACCTTTATGCGGGTCACCGACGGCTCGGTCTCTCTCGCCTTTCAACAGCTCAGGCTCAAGCTGGGCGAGGGCCTGGGCGGGCTGGTGGCCCAGACCATGCGTCCCTACGCATCGCCGGACTACCGCAGAGACGAACGGTTCCAGCACACCCAGACCATCGACCATGGAGTCCTGGACGAAGGTCTCGTCGCCATTCTCGGCGTGCCGCTGCTCCTCGGCTCGGGCCCGGCCGGCGATCACCATGTCATCGGTGTTCTGTTCGCGGCCGACCGCGGCCCCCGCGGCTTCTCCCCGGACGAGGTGGCCCTGCTCAGCTCGCTCGCCGCGCACGCCGCCATCGCGATCGACACCGCCAGGGCGCTCGCCGATGCCAAGAACGCCGCGGCGGAACTCACCGAGGCCAACGCCGTCATCCAGGAACACGCGGCATCCACGCAGCGCGCCGCGGAAGCGCATGACCGGCTGACCGACCTCGTGCTGCGCGGTTCGGAGGTATCCGAAGTGGCCGCCGCGGTGGCTGAGTTCCTCGGCGGCCGGCTGACCATCTTCGACCCGCGCGGCGACGTGCTGGCCCAAGCGGGCGGCGAAGCGGGAGACGGTCCGCCGGATCCCGACGCACTTCTGAGAGCCGTCACCCGTGCCCGCGCCGAGGGCCGCTCGGTCCGCGACGGCGAGTGCTGGTACTGCGCCGTCCTGGCCGGGCAGGAGCTGCTGGGGAGCCTCGCCTTCCGCGGGCGCCCGGACCTCGACGGCCCCGACCGCCGGCTGTTCGAGCGCACTGGCACCATCACCGCGCTGCTCCTGCTGCTGCGTCGTACCGTCGTCGAAACCGAGAACCGCGTGCGCGGCGAACTGCTCACCGACCTCTTGGAGGGAGCGGGCCGCGATCCCGCGCTCCTCGCCGAGCGCGGGCACCGGCTCGGTGTGGACCTGACCCGGCCGCACCTGGTGCTGGTCGCCGAGCCCGAGACGCAGTCGGACGGCAGGCTGACTGCCTGGGCCCAGCAGTACCTCTTCGGCCGCGAGGGCCTGTGCTGCGAGTATGAGCAGCACGTGGTCATGCTGGTCCCCGACGACGGAACAGTGCCCGGTCAGGCCGCCCGGGCCGCCGCCGAACAGCTCTCCCAAGGGCTCGGTACACCCGTCAGCGTGGTCGCCGCGGGACCGTGCCAGGGGCTGGCGGCCCTGCCCGGCTTCTACGCCGAGGGCCGCCGCTGTCTGGGCGCCATGCGTGTGCTGGGTCTCACCGGTGGTGGTGCCTGTGCCGCGGATCTGGGCTTCCTCGGTGTTCTCCTGGGCAAGGAACAGGACACCGGAAGCTTCGTCAACAGGGTCTTGGGCCCCGTCCTGGATTGGGACGAACGCAGGGGAACCGAACTGGTCAGGACGCTTCAGGCGTATTTCGCCGTGAAGGGCAGCCACATTCGGGCCAAGGATCTGCTACATGTCCATGTCAACACTGTGGTGCAGCGGATCGAGCGGATCGCCGCGCTCCTGGGGCAGGACTGGGAGCACCCGGAACGCGCGCTGGAGATCCAGCTGGCGCTGCGGATCCACCTTGTTTCCCAGGCCTGCCCGTAGCGGTCCTCACTCCACGGAAACCCGGAGGGGCCCGATATCGGCCGGGACGCGCAGCTCGGGCTCGGTGACCGCCTGTACGTCGTCCACGCTGACGCCGGGCGCGAGTTCGACCAGGGTGAGGCCCTCGACCGTCACGTCGATGACGGCGAGGTCCGTGATGACGCGGTTGACCACGCCGCGCCCCGTGGCGGGCAGGGCCAACTCGTCGACGATCTTCGGGGTGCCGTCCTTCGCGGTGTGCTCCATGACGACGATCAGGCGGCGGGCCCCGTGGACCAGGTCCATGGCCCCGCCCATCCCCTTGACCATCTTCCCGGGGATCATCCAGTTGGCCAGATCACCTCGGGCCGAGACCTGCATGGCGCCCAACACGGACACGTCGATGCGCCCGGCGCGGATCATGCCGAAAGAGGAGGCGGAGTCGAAGCAAGCGGCGCCCTTCCGCAGCGTGACCGTCTCCTTGCCCGCGTTGATCAGGTCCGGATCCTCCGTGCCGTCCACCGGATAGGGGCCGACCCCCAGGACGCCGTTCTCGGAATGCAGCACGACGTGGATGTCGGCGGGGAGATGGCTGGGGATGAGTGTGGGAAGGCCGATGCCCAGGTTGACGTACTGTCCGTCCCGCAGTTCACGGGCGGCGCGGGCGGCGAGTCGGTCGCGGTCGAGTGCCATGGATCATGCCTCCTGGGCGGCGGGTCGGACGGTGCGGCGCTCGATGCGCTTGTCGACGGGGTCCGCTGCGACGATCCGGTCGACGTACACGCCCGGGAGGTGTACGGCATCCGGGTCGAGCTCCCCCGCCTCCACGACGCGCTCGGCCTCCACCAAGGTGGTCCGGCCCGCCATCGCGCACAGCGGGTTGAAGTTCCGGGCGGCGCTGTGGAACACGCAATTGCCGTGCCGATCCGCGATCTCCGCACGCACCAGCGCGAAGTCGGCCGTGATGGACTCCTCCAGCAGGTACCTGCGGCCGCCGAACTCCCTGACCTCCTTGGGCGGGGAGGCCACGGCCACGCTGCCGTCGGCGGCGTACAGCCACGGCAGGCCGCCCTCCTCGACCTGGGTGCCCACGCCTGCCGGGGTGAAGAAGGCGGGGATCCCGCTGCCGCCGGCACGCAGCCGCTCGGCCAGGGTGCCCTGTGGTGTGAGCTCCACCTCCAGCTCACCGGAGAGGTACTGCCGCGCGAACTCCTTGTTCTCGCCCACGTACGACGACGTCATCCGGGCGATCCGGCCGGCTCGCAGCAGCAGACCGAGACCCCAGTCGTCCACCCCGCAGTTGTTGGACACCACCCGCAGCCCCGCCGCCTCCGTCCGGGCCAGCGCGGCGATCAGCGTCGACGGGATCCCGCACAGACCGAAACCTCCGACGGCGAGAGTCGCCCCGCCCGGGATGTCGGCCACGGCGTCCGCGACCGAATCCACCACCTTGTCCATGTCGTCTCTCCGAGTTTCTCGGCCCAGGGCTCACCGGTCTCCTGACGGAGTGTCCGGCGACCCGGCCCGGGGGTCTGGTTCCCCTTACCTTTCACCGCGGGAGGGCCCCGCGGGTATGTAGTCCGCCACCATGGCCCTGACGATCCGCATAGTGATCCGCGCTGCGCCGGTCGGCCCCGGGCCTCGTAGCGTCTGAGCAGCGGCCCCAACGGAGACCGGGCGGTCTCCGCCTTCGCGGCACCGGTCGTTCCGGCCATGTGCGCCGGCCCCATGGCTGTGCCTCCAGGATCGGTGGTCGGCACCATGCCGTCCGTCGCGGGGCCCTCCTATCGTTCCGGCAACCACTCACCGCCCTTCCGCCGTCGCGTATGCGGGTGGCGCTTTCCAGGAAGAGGGCGCCACCCTGCGGCGACGGGTGGGCGGCACACCGTCAGGAGCCGGTCATCATGCGTTGCAGCGCCACGGACACCGTGCGAAGCAGATCTGTTCGCGCACTCACCCTGATCGCCGTCGGTGCCCTGGTCGCGGGCTGTTCCTCGGCCGGCACCGCCGGCACCGCGGCCGACGGCTCCGACGGCGAGACCGCTCCCGTGCGGGTGGGTCTGGTCTACTCCCGCAGCGGGCTGCTCGCCGCCTACGGCAAACAGTACGAGGAGGGCTTCAAGGCAGGCCTGGCCTACGCGACGCACGGGACGAACAAGGTCGGCGGCCACCCGATCGAGGTCACCGAGCAGGACGACGCGGGCGACCCGGCGAAGGCCGTGGCCGCGGCCAAAACCCTCGTCGGCAAGGGGTACAAGATCATCACCGGCACCACCGACTCCGGCGTGGCACTGCAGATGGCGCCGCTGGCCGCCCAGAACAAGGTGCTCTACGTCAGCGGCCCCGCGGCCACCGACGCCGTCACGGGTGTCAACGCCTACACCTTCCGCTCCGGCCGGCAGTCCTACCAGGACATCCTCACCGCCGGGGCGATGCTCGGCGACGCCAAGGGCAAGAAGGTCACCGTGCTCGCCCAGAACTCCGCGTTCGGACAGGCCAACGTGGCCGCGGTGAAGACCGTCCTCGGCGGGAAGGGCGCGAGAGTCGACTCCGTGCTGGCCCCGCCCAGCGCCACCGACCTCACCCCCTTCGCCCGCCAGGCCAAAGCCCGCAAGCCGGAACTGGTGTTCGTCGCCTGGGCCGGTGCCACCGCCCCCGCCCTGTGGACCGCGCTGAATCAGCAGGGCGTACTGGATTCGAGCAAGGTCGTCACCGGACTGGCCGGCACCGCCTCGTACCCGATCTTCGGCGCGGCAGGTTCCAAGGTCTCTTTCCTCGCCCACTACTTCCCGGGCGCCGGCGGCGGCAACCCGGTGGAGAAGGCGATGCTCAACAGCATCACCAAGGCCGGTGGCGCCCCCGACCTGTTCAGCCCCGACGGCTTCACCGCCGCCCAGATGATCGTGCACGCGATCGAGTCCGGCAGCGCGACCGACACCACTGCCATGGTCAAGGCACTGGAAGGCTGGAGCTTCGACGGGCCCAAGGGCAAGGAGCGGATCCGCGCCGCGGACCACGCCCTGCTGCAGCCGATGTTCAGGGCCAAGCTGAAGGGCACGGGCAGCGCCGCTGAACCAGAGCTGGTCGACCGCGTCCTGATGGCAACGGTCGCTCCCCCGGTGAAGAAGGCGGCGGGCTGAGCGGATGACCTCCTCGGACATGACGCCGAGCGCCCCGGGGACCGCGGCTGCCGGGGAGCCCCGCAGCTCCCCGGCGCCGGTCCTCAGACTGCGCGGCATCGGCTGGACGGTCGGCGGCGCGACCATCGTCGACTCGGTCTCCCTCGACCTCCACGAAGGAGAGTTCCTGGCCTTCATCGGCCCCAACGGCGCGGGCAAGACCTCCCTGTTCAATCTGGTCAGCGGCATCACCCCCGTTTCCCGGGGCACGATCGAACTCGACGGCGCCGACGTCACGAACGAAGCCGCCTACGCACGGGCCCGGCGCGGTCTCGGACGTACCTTCCAGACCTCCAGCCTGTGGCCGGGCATGACGGTCGCCGACCATGTGCGGCTGGCCGCCCAGGCCGCCGACGGCGGCTCGTACCGGGTCTGGCGCCGCGCCGACCCGTACCCGGAGTCGGTCGCCAAGGTGCTGGCACGCACCGAACTCGCGCACCGGGCGGACACCGTCGCCGACGCGCTCTCACACGGCGAGAAACGCAAGCTGGAACTCGCGGTGCTGCTCGTCGGCGAACCCCGGCTGATGCTGCTCGACGAGCCCATGGCGGGCGTGAGCGCCGAGGAAGTGCCCGCCCTCACCGAACTCATCCGCTCGCTGCACCGCGAGGAGGGCCGCACCGTGCTCATGGTCGAGCATCACATGGACGTCCTGCTGGGCCTGGCCGACCGGCTCGCCGTGATGCACCACGGCACGCTGCTGGCCCTGGACAGCCCCCAGGTGGTGATGGCCGACCCGACCGTACAGCAGGCCTATCTCGGGGAGGAGTTGTGAGCACGAGCCCGGCGCCGCTGCTGACGGTGCGCGACCTGCGGGTCGTCATCGGGGACAGCCACATCCTGCACGGCGTCGACCTGGACGTCGCCGCCCGTGGCACCACCGCGCTCCTGGGCCGCAACGGCGCCGGCAAGACCACCACCGTACGCGGGATCCTCGGCCTCGTACCGCGCACCGGCAGCGTGCTGCTGAGCGGCGAGGAGACGGTGCGACTGGCCACCCACTCCCTGGTCCGCCGTGGCATCGGCTACGCCCCCGAGGACCGCGGCGTCTTCGCCACTCTCACCGTCGCCGAGAACCTGCGGCTCGCCGAGCGGCCCGGCGCCGGCCAACCGGCCTACGATCTGGTACACGGACTCTTCCCCGAGCTCAGGCAGCGCGCCCGGCAGGCCGCCGGCACCCTCTCCGGCGGCCAGCAGCAGATGGTCGCCATCGCCCGCACCCTGCTCAACGGCAACCGGCTGATCATCGCCGACGAGCCCACCAAGGGCCTGGCACCCAAGGTGGTCACCGAGGTCGCACAGGTGCTGGAGCGCGCCGCCGAGGCGGTGCCCGTCCTGCTGGTGGAGCAGAACCTCGCCGTGGTGCGCCGCCTCGCCCGGCACTGCGTCGTGCTCGCCGACGGCCGCACCGCGCACCGGGGCCCCGCCGCCGAACTGCTCGCGGACGCGGGCGCGGCTCACCGGCTGCTCGGTGTCGGACGGGCGGGCCACGACGGTGCCGGCCCCTCACCGGCCGGCGCGTCCGCCCGCCCCGCGGCCCACCCCGCCACCAGGACCGAAGAGGCAGAGGTCTGATGTCCACCGTAGTCCTGCTCACCCTCACCGGGCTCGGCCTGGGCGCACTGTACTTCCTGGTCGCCTCGGGCCTCTCGTTGATCTTCGGCCTGATGGACGTGCTCAACTTCGCCCACGGGGCCCTGATGTCCATCGGCGCCTACGGCACCTGGTGGGCCGCCTCCGGCCACCTGCCCGGCGCCGGGCCCGGCGGCGCCGCTTTCGCCCTCGCGGTCGTCTTCGGCACCGCGGTCGGCACCGTCGCCGCGGTTCTGCTGGAACTCGCCGTCATCCGCCCGCTCTACGCCCGCCCCCGCGAGCAGATCCTGGCCACCGTCGGCGTGGGCCTGGCTGTTCCCGCGTTGCTCTCCGCGATCTGGGGCGCTGACGCCCGGCCCTTCCCCGGGCCCGCAGCACTGTCCGGCACCGCCGGCCTGCTGGGCGCCGAGGTGCCGTTCAACCGCCTGGTGCTGATCGCCGCCGCCCTCGTGGTACTGGCCGCTCTCAGGCTGTTCCTGAGCCGGACCCGGCACGGTCTGGTCGTCCGCGCGGGCGTGGAGGACCGGGCCATGGTCACCGCGCTCGGCATCGACGTGCGCAAAGCCTTCACCCTGGTCTTCGCCATCGGCGGAGCGGCCGCGGCCCTCGGCGGCGCGATCGGCGGTCTCTATTTCGGCTCGGTCGACCCCGAACAGGGCACCTCGCTGCTGATCTTCGCCTTCGTGGTCGTCGTCATGGGCGGCATGGGCTCGCTCGCCGGTGCCGCGCTGGCCTCGGTCGCCGTGGGCCTCGTCCAGCAGTTCGCCAACTACTACACCACCGCCGGACTCGGCGACCTCGCCGTCGTCGTCCTGCTCGCCGCCCTGCTGCTCGTCCGGCCGCGTGGGCTGACCGGGAGACTCGCATGACCACCGCCACCCGGCCGCGCGGTGAGACCCGCGCGGCGGACCAATCCCCCGCCACCCGCTCCGAAAGGTTCAGGCGAGCCGCCCGCTGGTGGCCGGCGCTGCCGCTGGTGGCCCTGTTCCTCGTCCCCTACAGCGCGCTGCCCCTGCCCGGCCTGCTGGACGGACCGATCGGCAGCCCCGGCAACCTCCAACTGCTGTCCCTGTGCCTGGTGTTCGGAGCCCTGGCCACCGGCTACGACCTGCTGCTCGGCCGCACCGGGCTGCTGTCGTTCGGCCACGCGCTCTACTTCGCCGCAGGTGCCTACGTCACCAACACCATCATGCTGGAGGCGGGGCTGCCCTTCGCCGTCTCCGCGCTGCTCGGCCTGCTCGCCGGGGTGGCGCTGTCCGCACTGCTGGGCGCGGTCAGCCTGCGGGTGACGGGCATCGGCTTCTCCATGGTGACCCTCGCCTTCGCGCAGGCCGCCTCGATCCTCGTGCAACGCGACCCGGGCGGCGTCACGGGTGGCGAGGAAGGCAGGGCCGCCCCCGCGGACAAGCTGCCCGCCGCGCTGGTCGGCATCGAAAACACCGCCAACCTGTACTGGGTCGCCCTGGCCTACCTCGTCGTCGTGCTGCTCATCGTGCGATGGGCGGTCCGCTCACCCACCGGCCGGGTCTGGGAGGGCATCAAGGAGAACGAGCGCCGGGTGGAGGTGCTGGGGCTGCGCCCCTACGGCTTCAAGCTGACCGCCTTCGTCCTGGCCGGCACCCTGGCCGCGCTCGGCGGCATCGTCCACCTGCTGCTGACCGGCGGCGCCACTCCGCAGACCACCACCTCCGACTTCACCCTCTCCCTGCTGGTGATGGTGGTACTGGGCGGCTCCGGCACCCGGTGGGGCCCCCTGGCCGGCGGCATCCTCTACACCTGGGCCGACCACCGGCTCGGCGACCTGTCGGGTTCCGGTGCTGTCACCGGGTTGCCCGCCGTGCTGCGAGTGCCACTGTCGCAGCCGCTGTTCCTGCTCGGCGCGCTGTTCGTCGCGGTGATATACCTGCTGCCCGGCGGCCTGGTCCGGCTGCCGGCTCGGCTGCGCGCGGCGCGCGCCGTCGTGGTCGAGTCGTGACGACTGGGCCGCCCTGGTGTCATGGCCGCACCACCCACACCATGTGTACACGAGCCACGTCGGCCGCCGATTTCCTGGCCGCCCCTCCCATGTCGCGGTCGGTCGCCCGGTCGTACGGTCCGCTTACAGCAAGCCGGTATGTCAGCCTGCCGGTGCGTCAGCGCCACGCACCGGCCGACGGGACCGGCCCGGCCGGTCCCGTGAAGTGGCATGGCAGGGCGCCGTGCGGCGTCCGCACTCCCTCCACTCCCCCACTCCATGGAGCTGCCCCATGCGTTTCGTCACCGTGCGCAGAGTCCTCAGACGCACCGCTCTGGCCGCCGCGCTCGGCGCGCTGGCCACGGGCATGACCGTCATCACCCCGCTCGCCCCCGTCGCCGCGGCCGCGGCCGACGGCACTCTCCAGCAGGTCACCAACTTCGGCTCCAACCCCGGCAATCTGGCGATGTACGAGTACGCGCCGACGAACCTCCCCGCGAACGCGCCACTGGTCGTGGCCCTGCACGGCTGCACCCAGTCGGCGAGCGACTACCACACCCACTCCGGCTGGCAGAAGTTCGCCGACCAGTGGGGATTCGCCGTGGTCTACCCGCAGACCGGCCCGGCCAACAACGGCATGTCCTGCTTCAGCTGGTTCGACGCCACCAAGGACACCCGGGGTAAGGGCGAAGCGGCCTCCATAGTTCAGATGGTCGACCACGCCACGGCGCAATACGGCTCCGACCGCGGGCGGATCTTCGTCACCGGCCTGTCGGCCGGCGGCGGCATGACCGCGAACCTGCTCGCCGACTACCCGGACGTGTTCGCCGGCGGCGCCGTCGACTCCGGCCTCCCCGCGCAGTGCGCCACCACCGTGATCGCCGCCTCCAGCTGCCAGTACAGCGGCCAGAACCTCACTCCCGAGCAGTGGGGGGACAAGGTCCGCGGTTCCTACCCCGGGTACACCGGCCCCTGGCCACGGGTCGCGATCTGGCAGGGCACCTCCGACACCACCGTCACGCCGGTCAACGGCACCGAGCTGCGCGACCAGTGGACCGATGTCTGGGGCATCAGCCAGACGCCCTCCAGTACGCGAGACCTGACCGGCGGCACCACCGAGAGCATTTACAACGATTCCGCCGGTAAGCCCGCCGTCGCCCACTTCTCGATCTCCGGCATGGCCCATGGCCTCGCCGTGGACCCGGGCTCCGGCGCCGACCAGTGCGGCACCACGGGGACCTACTACATCGACTCCATCTGCTCCAGCTACCACACCGCGAGGTTCTGGGGCCTGGACGGCTCCGGCAGCGGTTCCCTGCCGGGGCCGTCCGGGGTCACGGTCACCGGCACCACCGACGACGGCGTCTCACTGTCCTGGAACGCCGTGAGCGGCGCAGCCTCCTACAACGTCTACCGCGACGGCACCAAGGTCGGCTCCCCGACCAACACCTCCTACACCGACACCGGTCTGTCCGCCGGCGCCTCCTACCGCTACACCGTCGCCGCGGTCGACTCCACCGGCGCCGTCGGCGCCGCGTCCTCGCCGGTCACCGCGACGACGACGGGCGCCGAGCCGGCGCCCAGGTGCTACACCGACAACAACTACAACCAGGTCAAGGCCGGCCGCGCCCACCAGAGCCTCGGTCACACGTATGCCAACGGTTCCAACCAGAACCTCGGCCTGTACAACCTCGCCGTCACTCACACTCTCAAAGAGACTTCCCCGGGCTACTTCGTCCTCGCCGACTCCGGCTGCTGACCTTGGGGTGCGGTTCCTCCGTGCGGTCCGGGATCAGACGGGTGCCGCGAACACCGGTGCGGGGTGGATCGTCACCCGCACCGGTGATCCGGGAGAGAGGCGGGCGGCTTCCGCCTTCGGGATCTGGGCGAGCACCGGGTCCTGGTCCGGGAGCTGGATCCGCACCCGGCACAGCGATCCGAGGAAACTCACGGAAAGGACCCGCCCGATCGGTGCGCCGTGGCCCTGCCCCTGATCCGGCGCCGGATCCACCGTTACGGATTCCGGGCGTACGAACGCCCTGACAGGTCCCTCGAAGGCGCTTCCGGGGAGCAGCGGCAGCTGAGTGCCCAGCAGGCCCAACTCTCCCGATCGGGCCCTCCCGCGCAGGCGGTTGCTGAGACCGACGAACTCGGCGACGAACGCGGTGCGGGGCCGGTCGTACAGATCGCCGGGCGAGGCGATCTGCTCCAGGCGGCCGGCGTGGATGACGCCCACCCGGTCGGCGACCGCGAGGGCCTCCTCCTGGTCGTGGGTCACGAACAGCGTGGTGGTGCCGACCTCGAGCTGAATACGGCGGATCTCGTCCCGCAATTGGGAACGCACCTTGGCGTCCAGCGCCGAGAGCGGCTCGCCCAGCAGCAGCACCTCGGGCCGGACGGCCAGGGCGCGGGCCAGTGCCACCCGCTGCTGTTGCCCTCCGGAGAGCTGGTGCGGATAGTGGGCCGCGTGGCTGGCCAGGCCGACGAGTTCGAGGAGATCCTCCGCACGGCGGCGCCGCGTCCGGGTGCCGACACCACGCAGCCGCAAGCCGTAGGCGACGTTGTCACATGCGGTCATGGTGGGAAAGAGGCTGTATGCCTGAAACACCATCCCCATGCCCCGGCGGTTCGAGCTCAGCCGGGTGATGTCCTGGCCGCCGACGAGGATCCGCCCGGAGTCCAGTTCGTCGAGGCCGGCGAGGGCGCGCAGCGCGGTGGTTTTGCCGCAGCCGGAGGGACCGAGAAGCGCGACGAACTCGCCGGCCGCGACGTCCAGGGACAGGCCGTCCAGTGCGCGCACCTTGCCGAAGGAGCGATGGAGGTCGACCAGTTGGACCGCTGCCCCCGGTCGCTCGGCGAGCCGACCGGTGCGTGAGGAGTCCGCGATGTCGGTGGTCACGGTGTGGGCCCTTCCTCGGTGGCGTCCGCGGCGAGGGTTGTGGGACGACGCGAAGCCAACTGAGCGAGTGCGTACAGCAGGACGAAGGCGAAGAGGAGGGCGGCGGCCGACACGGCGACGGACACGGCCGCGTCGCGCTTGCCCAGCAGGTTGATGACGACCTGCAGAGTGTCGAAGTTCAGCAGCGAGGCGACGGTGAACTCACCGAGCACCAGCGCGACGGAGATGATCGACGCCGAGATCACCGCGCCGCGGATGTTGGGCAGGACGATGCTCACCAGCACCCGGGGCCAGCTCGCTCCCAGGCTGCGCGCCGCTTCGGCGAGCGTCACGATGTCGACGCTGCCGAGTCCTCCGTCGATGGCGCGGTGGGCGTAGGGCAGTACCAAGATGACGTAGACGAAGGTGAGGGTGAGCGGGGAGTCCCCGAGCAGGTAATTCACCCACAGGTAGATGGGGCCGATACCGGCGACGAGTACGATCGCGGGGATGGTCAGCGGCAGCAGGCAGGCGAATTCCACGAGCCGTCTCATCCGCGGCACTCGCAGATGCACCCAGGTCATCGTGGGCACCAACAGGACGAGCATGGCCACTACCGTGAGTGCGGAGAGTTGGAGCGAGTCGGTGATGGCTCCGAGGAGGTCCGCGTTGGAACCGATCTCCCGCCAGGCGTCGAGTGAGCGGCCCGTCGCCGTGCCCCGTGTGGAGAACTCGACCATGGCGAGCAGCGGCAGCAGCAGATAGCCGCCGATGAGGATGAGCACCACCCAGCGCAGTGCCCGCACCGGCGATGTCCGCGCCGTGCGGGACGCGGCCGATAGCCGTGGGGGGCGCGCACGCCCGTCGGGTACGGATGTGTTCACCGCAGCCATGTCGCCGCCTTCCGTTGCACGAGCGCGTACAGCGACATGACCACCGCCACCACCACGATCATGCCCAGGGCCAGTGCCTTGCCCGCACCTGCCTGGCCCAGGGCGACCTCACTGGTGAGGAAGTTGCCGATCTGCAGCGGCACGATCGGGCTGCCCTGGCTGACCAGGGCAGCGGCCGTCGCGTAGGAGGAGAAGGCGTTGGCGAAGAGCAGCAGGGCCGCACCGAGGAAACTCGGCGCGAGGGCCGGCCCGGCGACGTAACGCCAATAGGCCCATGTGGATCCGCCGAGGCTTGTCGACGCCTCGCGCCATTCCGGCCGGAGGTTGTCGACGGCTGGGAGGAAGACGATGAGCATGAGCGGGATCTGGAAGTAGGTGTAGACGACGACCAGCCCGGTGAGGCCGTAGAGCCAGGTGCCGCCGGAGAAGACGTTCACCCCCAGGTGGTTTTGGAGGAACAGGGTGACCACGCCGTTGAAGCCGAAGGTGGCGAGGAAGGCGAAGGCGAGCATGACGCCACCGAACTGTGCGAGAACGCCGCACGAGGCGACCGTGACTCGGCGCAGCAGGCCGTCGGGCCTGCTCTCCGCCACCGCCCAGGCGAGCAGCGCGCCCAGCACGGAGCCCGCCAGCGCTGTGGTGGCCGAGACTTCTATGGAGCGGACGAAGCCGTGGAGGTAGTCGCTGGTCGTGACGGTTCGGATGTTGCGCAGGGTGGGCCGCCCCCTGCCGTCCTGGAATGCGCCGATGAGCACCAGGTACGTCGGCCAGAGCAGGAAGACGGCCAGGTAGCCGAAGAACGGCAACAGCCCGAGATGGGGCAGCAGCCGGGGCAGGCGCCGGCGGCCGGCACCGGACGATGCGGGACTGGGCGATGCGGGACCGAGCGGCGGCGTGTCCGCCTCGGAGGGTGCTTCGGTGCTCAATTGACGGCCTTCCGCCAGTGGATCTGGAGGTAGTCCTGGCCGGCCTTCAACTGGGGCTCGGTGAAGACCACCGGAGTCCCGGACGCCTTCGGCAGCTTGGCGAGGGCGGTCTTGTCGATCGTGCCGTTCTGGCGCATCACATCACTCAGCACGGGCCGCGCGTAGCCCCGCAGCCAGGTGTTCTGCCCTTCGGTGGAATAGAGGTACTCCTGCCAGAGTCTGGCCGCCGCGGGGTGCGGGGCGTCCTTGTTGATCGACTGGTAGTAGTAGGCCCCCACGACCGCGTGCTCCGGGATCGATACCTTCCAGTCGACCTTGCCTTTCAGGGCGGTGGTCTGGGCGACGTTGAGGTAGTCCCAGTCCAGGACGACGGGGGTCTGCCCGGAGGCGATCGTCGCCGGGGTGGGGTCGACCGGGATCAGGTTTCCCCTGGCCTTGAGTTTTTTGAAGAACTCCACACCGGGTGCCAGGTCGTCCGCCGATCCGCCGTTCGCGACGGAGGCCGCGGCGACGCCGTGGAAGCCGGCGGAGGCCTGGGTCGGGTCGCCGTTGAGCGCGACCTTGCCCTTGTAGGCGGGCCCCAGCAGATCGTTCATCGTCACGGGTGCGGGTACCTTGGAGGCGTCGTAGCCGATGGCGAAGTAGCCGGTGTAGTCGCTGGTCCAGCGCCCCTTGGGATCCCTGAGGTGGCCCGGGACGTCCTTCCAGACAGTCGTCCGGTACGGCGCGAACAGGGCGGTATTGGCCAGTGCGACATTGCTGCCCAGGTCGAAGACATCGGGTGCGCGGTTCTGTCCCTTCAGTTGCCTGGCAGCGTTGATCTGGTCCTGGCTGTTGGCGTCGGGCTGTGTGGAGTGGACCTTGACGCCGTATTTCGCCTCGAAGCCCGCGATCATGTCGCCATAGTTGGCCCAGTCCGGTGGGAGCGCGATGACGTTCAGTGTTCCCTCCTTCTTGGCGGTGGCGACGAGCTTGGCCATGCCTCCCAGGTCGGTGGCGGATTCCGCCGTCGCCGCGGGGCCGGCCGAGTCCGTGGCGGAGAACCCGGGTGGCGGCGGGGGCGGGCCGCAAGCGGTGGCGAGCAGCAGGGCGGCACCGGCGCTGCCGGTGGCCAAGGTTCTCCTTGTGCGCACGGGATGCCTCTTTCATGGTGGCCCGAGTGACTGGCCGATGTCCGTCAGGCGGGTAGCTTGACCATGACGTGTTTGAGCTCGGTGAACTCCTCCAGCGAGTAGACGGACCGTTCCCTGCCGTGCCCGGACTCCTTGAAGCCGCCCCATGGCATCTCGGACGCGGACACTCCGTGGTCGTTGATCCAGACCGTGCCGAACCGCAGTCGGCGGGCCGCGTCCATGGCCTGGCCGATGTCCCGCGTGAAGATGGACGCGGCGAGCCCGTAGACCACGTCATTGGCCATCGTGTAGGCGGCCTCGGCATCCGCCGCGCGCTGCACCGAGATCACTGGCCCGAAGACCTCTCGCTGGACGATCTCGCTGTGCTGGGCGACGTCGGTCACCACGGTCGGGGCGACGTAGCACCCACCGGGGTCGGCTCCACCGCCACCGGTGAGAAAGGACGTCCCGGCCTCGGCCGCGCGGTCCAGGAAGCCCCGGACGCGCTCGGCGTGCGCGGTGTGGGCCAGGGGGCCCATCTCGGTGGCCGGGTCGGCGGGGGCGCCGACACGCAGCGAGGAGACCGCCCGGACCAGCTCCTCCACGACACCGTCGTAGGCGCGGTCCGTGACGATGACCCGGGACGCGGCGCCGCAGTCCTGTCCGGCGTTGTAGAAGCCGGCGCCGCGCACGACATCCGCGACCTCGACGGGGTCGGCGTCGTCGAGGACGACGGCGGGTGCCTTGCCGCCGAGTTCGAGATGGACACGCTTGAGGCTGTCGGCCGCCGCCCGCGTGACGTCCCTGCCCGTCGCGGAGTCCCCGGTGAGTGAGACGATGTCCACTCCCCCGTGGCGAACCAGCGGCACGCCTGCCGAACGGCCCTCGCCGTTGACGACGTTGAGCACGCCGGGCGGGAGGATTCCGGTGGCCAGCGCGGTCAGCCGGAGCGCGGTCAGCGGAGTCTGCTCGGACGGCTTGAGGACGACCGTGTTGCCCGCGGCCAGGGCCGGTCCGAGCTTGGTCACCATGGCCAGTAGGGGGTAATTCCACGGTGTGATCAGGCCCGCGACGCCGATCGGCTCACGGCGGACCATGGAGGTGTGGCCGGGCACGTACTCACCGGCGGCCCGGCCGTCCAGACAGCGCGCCGCTCCGGCGAAGAACCGCAGGCGCTCGACCGCCCCATGGGTCTCGGCCCGTGCGGCAGCGATCGGCTTGCCCGCGTTGAGCGACTCGACGCCGGCCATCGCGTCCGCGTCCTGGAGCAGCGAGTCGGCGAGGGCGAGCAGCGCCTCCGCACGTTCGCGGGGCGTGGTCCGGGACCAGCCGTCGGCGGCCCGGCGGGCGGCGGCGACGGCCTGGTCGACATCCCTGCCGGTGCTGTTGGGGACGGTGGCGATCGTCGCGCCGGTCGCGGGATCGAAGACGTCGGTCTCGCCACCTTCGGCGGCGTCCATCCACTCACCGTCGACATAGTTCTGGTCGTGCTCGATCAGCACGGCGTCACCTCTCATCGGGATACGGATCGGTGGCTCGGGGAACACCGGAGCGCTGGTCCGGGAGATCGCTGGATTCAGTCGAAGACGAGCACGTTGCGGGCGCCGTCGCCCGCACGGAGCCGGCCGAACCCCTCGGTGAGGTCGTCGAGTCCGATCCGCCGGCTGATGATCTCGTCGAGCAGCAGATCTCCGGCGAGGTAGCGCTCGACGAGTGCGGGTACGTCGCGCAGGAGATGGGCCGAGCCGAAGTAACAGCCGCCGATGCGCTTTTCGTCGACGAACGGATTGGCGTCCAACGTGACCGTCGCGCCGTGCCGCATCAGCCCGACGATCACCGCCTCGCCCCCGACGTCGAGGCTCTGCCACGCCTGCTGGACGGTCTGCTCGCGGCCAAGTGCCTCGAAGGCGTAGTCGACGCCGCCGGTGAGCTCATCGATCGCGGCGACCGGGTCCTGCCGGTCGGCGTGTACGACATCCGTGGCGCCCAGGCGCTCGGCCAGTCGCAGCTTGTCGGGGTTCACGTCGACGGCCACGATCCGCGATGCTCCGGCGGTCCTGGCTCCCTGGACGACGTTGAGTCCCACACCGCCGCATCCGAACACCGCGACCCGGGAGCCGTGGCGCACCCGGGCGGTGTTGTGCACCGCGCCGTATCCGGTGAGCACCGCACAGCTGATCAGCGCGGCACGGTCAAGGGGCATGGCCGGGTCCACGCGTACCGCTCCGGACTCCGGGACGACCGCGTACTCGGCGAATGAGGAGACGGTGAGGAAGTGGTTGAGCCGCCGGCCACCGCGGGACAACCGGCTCGTGCCGTCGAAGAGGCCGCCTCGGCTCATGGCCTCGCCCGCCACCGCGCAGTAGTTCGGGCGCCCGTTCCCGCAGGACGGACAATGGCCGCAGGACGGGACGATCGACAGCAGGACAGGGTCGCCAGCCTTCAGCCGGGTCACGCCGGGACCCGTCTCCGCCACGACACCGGACGCCTCATGGCCCAGGACGACAGGGAAGGGCGCGAGGCCGCGCTTGCCGTCGATGACATTGAGATCGCTGGCGCACAGCCCGCTCGCGGCGACCTTGACGAGTACCTCGCCGGCCTTCGGCCCGGCCAGTTCCACCTCGTCGACCTCGAACGGCCTGCCGGTGCCGGTCAGTACCGCTGCCTTGACCCTCACGTCGCACTTCCTTCCGCGGCCGCGAACCCGCAGTCGCCGCGCTCGATGGTGTGAACGGTGTGGTGCGCGACCAGGTCCTCATCGAGTAAGAAGCCGAAGCCCGGCCGGTCGGGCACGTGTGCATAGCCCTCCTTGTCGACCGTGAGCGGCTCGGCGAGCATCCGGTCGCGGGAGGGGGCGGTGAGCCCACTGGGTGGATCGTGCGGATACTCGAGGTAGCCGCAGTTGGGGAGTGCGGCGGCCAGATGCAGATGGACGAGCATGCCCAGGCCGTTGCCCCAGGTGTGGGGAATGACATCGACACCCGACAGCCCCGCGAACGCCGCGAGATGACGGATGCCCGAGAGCGTCTCCGACTTGACGGCATCGGGCTGGAGAACGTCGAAACAGCCGCGTTCGAGGAGCAGCCGGAACTCGTGCAACCCGTGGTTGTCCTCTCCGCCGGCCAGCTTGATGGCTTCCAGGCGGTCCCGTAGCCGCGCCAGCCCCGTCCAGTCGTGCCGGGGCAGCGGCTCCTCCAGCCAGGCGTATTCCAGCTGTTCCAGTTCGCGGGCCACCCACAGAGCCGTGCGGAAGTCCCATACGGTGTGACCGCCGACGCCGGGGTCGGCGCCGGCCTGGTTGGCGTCCACCATGAGCTCGACGTCGCGGCCAACGGCGGCGCGAACGGCCTCGGCTACGGCGATGTCGTCGCGCGGGTCGTCGTGGTGGAAGCGGAGTTTCACGGCCGTGAAGCCCTCCTCGACGAGCCGGACCACACTGTCCGCACGCTCGTCCGGGGTGCGCAGTTCCCCGGTCGAGCAATAGGCGCGCACACGGTCGGACGCACCGCCCCACAGGCGGCTCACCGGCAGTCCGGCCGCTTTCCCGAGGATGTCCCACAGCGGGATCTCCATGCAGTAAGACGGCGGGCCGAGAATCTCGGCGTCCCGAATTATCCCGGCCAGGCTCTCGATCCGGGCCGGGTCCTGGCCGATCAGATGAGGGGTGACGAACCGGTCGACGGCGATCTGCGCCTCGGGCCCGCCATGGGCCGCGCCGAGTCCCACGATGCCTTGGTCGGTCCCGACCTCGAAGACGACCAGGACGAGCGTTGTCTGGACGCGCCCCCGCCCCCACGCGGGGCGGAACGGCGCATCGAGGGGCAGTTCGACGAGTCGGCTCCGTATCCCGGTGATGCGCATGCTCTCACCAGCCTTCTCCCACAAGGGGATTGGACGTGTGACGCTATGATGCAACGAGTGTTGCACGATAGCAGCGCATACGATGAAGGGGAAGGTTGTCTGTGGAAGCCCCTGGAGTCGCTCATGAGTGATCGCGTGCAGGCCGTGGAACGCGCCTTGCTACTGCTCGAAGAAGTAGCCGCCAGCCCGGTGCCGCCCACGGCACCGGAGATCGCCCAGCGCGCCGGAGTCAACCGGGCCACCGCATGGCGCCTGCTCAGCACCCTCGAACACTTCGATCTCGTCGAACGCGATCCGCTCTCCGGTCGGTACACCATCGCCTACGGCACCGTGCGCCTGGCGAGGGCGACCGACGAGTCACTGCTGATCCGCCGGGCCCGGCCCGCCCTGGAACGGCTCGCCGCGCGGACGGACGGCAGCGCCTTCCTCGAGGTGGCCACCCGGGGCACGCTCGTCGTCCTTGACGAGGCGCGCCCCGCGAGCCCCGTGCACGTCGACCTGGCGGGCATCGACGTTCCGCTGCACTGCGGCTCGGCGGGCAAGCTCTATCTGGCCTCGCTGCCCGAGCAGGAACTGGCCGACCGTCTCGCCGCCCCCCTGGCCCGGCCCACGCCGTACACGATCACCAACCCCAGCGCGTTACGTGACGAAATCGACGCATGCCGGCGGACGGGCGTCGCGGTGAACTACAAGGAGCATCAGGAAGAGTGGTGCGGCATCACGGCGGCGGTCCGCGACCGGGCCGGACGGGACCTGGCGTATGTGAATCTCACGCTGCCGACCTACCGCTGGACCGATCCGGAACTGCGTGCCCTCGCTCCCCTTCTCAAGGAGGCGGCAGGTGAGATCGAGGACCGGCTGTACGTGTCCCGCCGGTCCGGCACGGAGTGACCACGCCGTTTCTTCCAATGTCAGGACCAACCCACCGCGCGGCGGCCCCGGGCGCGGCGCGTCGTCGCAATAGACATCATCCCTGCTCGCGCAGGCCCCAAGGGGCGTCGTACTCGGTGAGCAGGTCGAGGAACGGGCGGGGCGGCAGGGCTTCGGGACCGAGAACGCCCTTGCCGGACCAGGCGCCGGTGGCGAGCAGTTCGAGGGCGATGACCGGGTTCATCGCGGTCTGCCAGACGACGGCCTGTGAGCCGTACTCGCGCATCGTCCACTGGTTGTCGACCACGTGGTACAGGTACACCTCGCGGGCCTTGCCGTCCTTGGTGCCCTTGACCCAGGTGCCGGCGCAGGTCTTGCCGGTCATCCGGTCGCCGAGGGTGGCGGGGTCGGGCAGGCAGGCGGCGACCACGTCACGCGGCGAGACCTTCACCGGTCCGTGCTCGCCGGGCACGGTGACCTTCGTGGTCGAGTCCAGGCCGAGTTCGTGCAGGGTCTTCAGCCTCGCGATGAAGTCGTCGCCCAGGCCGTACTTGAACGTCACGCGCCGCGCGTCCACCCAGCGGGGGATCAGCAGCACCTCCTCGTGCTCGACGTTCACGCACTCCACCGGCCCGATGCCCTCGGGGAAGTCGAAAACCTCCGGTTCGCTGAACGGTGCGGTGGTGAACCAGCCGCGGTCCTTCTCGTAGACCACCGGCGGGTTCAGGCACTCCTCGATGGTGGTCCAAATGCTGAAAGAGGGCGCGAAGTCGTAGCCCTCGACCGTGAGGTTCGCGCCGTCGCGCACGCCGATCTCCTCGATCTCGTCGAAGAGCTCGTCCGCGGCGTACCGCGCGAAGACATCCGAAAGGCCCGACTCCACACCCATGCCGACCAGGGCCAGGCGCCCCGACTCCGCCCAGCGGTCTGCCAGCTCGAACTGCCTGTCGCCCAGCTTCACCCCGCACTCCTCGAACGGCCGCGAGGGATGCGGAACGGACAGCGACATCGCCATGTCCAGATAGTGTGCCCCGACCGCGAGGGCCGCGTTGAACAAAGGCATCACGAACCGTGGATCGGTCGCGTTGAACAGGACGTCGCACCGGTGCTCGGTGAGCGCGGCCCGCACCGCGTTCTCGTCCGAAGCATCCAGGCGCAGCGCGCTGAACCGGTCGCCGTGCTCCTCCAGAGCGGCGACGGCCGCTTCAGCGCGGGAGAGGTCGTAGTCGGCCACGACCATGTGCGTCAGGAATTCCCTGCGTGCCGCGATCCGGGTGGCGGCGGTGCCGACGCCGCCCGCGCCGACGAGAAGTACTCGCATGTCAGTGCCCCTTCTTCTGTTCCGGGAGCGGTACGCCTCCGGATTGCCCCTGATGCAACGGCACGGGGCGCTGTAAGGTCAACCACGTTGGCATAACCAGCCGTGCCGACGGCGATGGAGGCGGGTGAGGGGATGCCGAAGCGGGTGGTGCCCGAAGAGGCGCGGCGCAGGCGCAGGCCGACGCGACAGGGCGTGGTGTTGTCCGAGACGCTCATTGTGCGGGCCGCGCTGCGGATGCTGCGCGAGCACGGCAGTGCCGGCCTGACCGCCCGACGCCTGGGAGCCGCGCTGGGTGCGGATCCGAGCACCCTTTACCGCTACTTCGCGGGGATGGACGATCTGGCCCGCGCCATCGGCGACGAGCTGATGGGCCGAGCCTTGGACAGGTGGACGGCCACCGGTGACTGGCGGGCCGACTTGCGCGCCCTCGGGCTCGCCGTCCACTCCTCCTATCTCGCACACCCGCAGGCCGCCGTGCTCACAGCCAGCCGGGTCAGCGGACGTCCGCGAGAGATCGCGGTCGACGAGACAATCCTCGGCATTCTGCGCGGGGCGGGCCTGTCCGATCCCGCCGCGGTCCGCTTCTACCAGGCGTTCATCGACCTCGCCTTGGCCTTCGCCGCGCTCGACGCGGGCGAGCTGGCGCTCTCCGAGGAAGCCCGCACTCGGGACGAGGAGATGTGGGACTCCACCTACGCTCGGCTGCCGGCCACGTCCCACCCGAACATCGCCGCCACCGCCCGCCTGCTCGCCGCCCGGATGCTGCACAGCGCCTACCCGGTGGTCCTTGACACCTTGCTGGACGGCATCGCAGCCGAACTGGCTGCCGCAGGTGGCCCAGCGGCCGAATGAGCCCGATCCATGCGCTTTTGGCATGTTCTATCAATGTCTGGCCACTTCGGACTGGTTCCGGCAGATGCTTATGCCAACGACATTGACCTTCAGGTTCCCAGGGCGTTTTCTCTTCGGAACCGCGAGGTTACGGCGTCACGTAACGCGCCCAGGCGCGGCTGAATCCCTCGGGGCCGCCCGCTACGGACGTTCCGGTTGTCCCGGTGCGACTTTGCTGCTGGAGACACCCGAGGACATCCAGAAAGAGGGATCACATGGCCGAAGACAGTGCGCGGGGGACTCCTGAAGAGCCCAACCCGGCGGCCGGGCTCAATCCGAACGCGATCGGGTTTCTCGGCTCCATGGCCATTGGTCTGAACGCCACTTCACCCGCGTACTCGCTGGCAGCCGTGATCGGTCCCATCGCGGCGTTCGTCGGGGTCAACGTACCCGGCGTGATGCTGGCCTCCTTCTTTCCGATGCTGCTGATCGCGTCCGCGTTCTACTACCTCAACCGGGTCGACCCGGACTGCGGCACCACCTTCTCCTGGGTGTCGAGGGTGCTCGGCCCGACCACAGGCTGGCTGGGCGGTTGGGCCGTCACCATGACCGGAGTGATGGTCGTCGGCTCGCTCGCCGAGGTGGGGACGCGTTTCGGCCTACTGGCCGCAGGGCTCGACGGCTGGGCCGCGAACACCTGGGTCCTGCGCTCCTTGACGGTGCTGGTCATCCTGGCGATGTCCGCCCTGTGCGTCCGAAGCACCGAGGCCTCCGCCCGGCTGCAGAACGTGCTGACGCTGCTGCAAGTGGCCGGACTGCTGGTCTTCGCGGCCGTGGCCCTCTACCGCGTCCACGCCGGCACCAGCACCCTGCATGCCGTCCACCCGTCGCTGAGCTGGCTGAACCCCTTCAGCGCGGGCGTCGCACCACTCACCTCGGGACTCCTGCTCGGCGTCTTCACCTTCTGGGGCTGGGAGTCCGCGGTCAACCTCACCGAGGAGACGGAAGGCGCCGTCACCGCTCCGGGCCTGGCAGCCATCTGGTCGACGGTCGTCCTGCTGGCGACCTACGTGTCCGTGGCCTTCGCCGTGGTCGCCTACTGCGGTCCCGCCTTCCTCGGCGACCACGCCGGCGACGAGGAAGCGGTATTCGCGACGCTCTCCGACCAGGTACTCGGCGGATGGAGCTGGGTGGTGCTGCTCGCCGTCGCCACTTCCGCCCTCGCCTCCACCCAGACGACCATCATCCCGTCCTCCCGGACCGCCTTGTCCATGGCCCGCCGTCATGCCCTGCCCCAAGGCTTCAGCCGTATCCACCAAAAGCACCGCACGCCCGACGTGGCCACCTGGTGGGTCGCCGGCATCGCCATCGTGTGGTACCTCGTCATGCACTGGCTCAGTGACAACGCGCTCGCGGACTCGCTGACAGCGCTGTCCCTGCTCGTCGCGTTCTACTACGCGCTCACCGGGCTGGCCTGCGCCGTCCATCACCGGCACCTGCTGACCACGAGCTTGCGCGACTTCCTGCTGCTCGGTGCGGGACCGATCGTCGGTGCCGTGCTGCTGGCCTGGCTGCTGGTGGAGTCGGTGATCACCATGGCTGACCCCGCGAATTCCTACAGTGGGGTCTCCTGGTTCGGCATGGGACCGCCCCTGGTCATCGGAATCGTCCTGGGGCTCGCCGGCGTGCTGCTCATGCTGTGGTGGCGGAGGACTTCCCGCCGCTTCTGGACCGAACCGTACCCCCTTCCCCCCGCGCTCCCCGGCACCCTCGAAGCCGCAGGAACTGAGGACTCCTCATCCCACAGAGATCCGGGCGGCGGCCCTACGACGCCCGGACCTTCGACTCGCTCCGGCTTGCGCGGTTGAGGAGCCGGACGTCCGCGAGCAGGGGTGGCACTGGTGTCCGGGACCTCGTCGACGGGCATGATCGCATGAACATGCCAGCTCCGACATGGAGATCACATCATGAACCTGCCCAGGCGGAATCTGCTCGTCGTCGGCTCGGCCGTGGGTGCCTTGGCGGCCGCGGGTACGGCCGCCGCCACACCGGCCGCCACGGCGGTGGGTGGGCGCCGGCCGCGCACCGGCTTCGAGTGCCTCGCCGAGGACGGCTACGCTCTCCTCGAGGGCCAGAAGGTCGGCGTCGTGACCAATCCGACGGGCGTGACCCGGGAAGTGCGTCACATCATCGATGTGATGAACGCTGACGAACGCGTCGATCTGGTCGCCGTTTTCGGGCCCGAGCACGGGTTCCGCGGTACCGCTCAGGCCGGCGGTTCGGAGGGACGCTACGACGACCCGGCCACGGGTCTGCCGGTGTACGACATCTACCTCCAGAACGGTCAGCCGTTGGCGGACATCCTCACGGCCTCCGGCGTCGACACGGTGGTGTTCGACATCCAGGACGTGGGCGCACGCTTTTACACCTACATCTGGACGCTCTACGACTGCATGGAGGCAGCGCGGCTTGCGCGCAAAAGGGTCGTGGTCCTGGACCGTCCGAACCCGGTCACAGGCCGCGAGGCACTGGGCCCGGTGCTGCACAGCGAGTTCGCGTCGTTCGTCGGTCGCAAGCCCATCGCCCAGGCACACGGCATGACGGTCGCCGAGCTGGCGCGACTGTTCAACAACGAGTTCCTGCACACTCCTGTGGACCTGGAGACCGTCTTGATGACGGGCTGGCGGCGCTCGGAGTTCTACGACGCCTCAGGTCTGCCGTGGGTGCCACCGAGCCCGAATATGCCGACACTCGACACCGCCCTCGTCTACTCCGGAACGTGTCTGTTCGAGGGAACGAACCTGTCGGAGGGGCGCGGCACGACACGGCCTTTCGAACTGCTGGGCGCCGAAGGCATCGACGCACGGTGGGCGGAGGCCGCCAACGACCTCGGGCTTCCGGGTGTGGTCTTCCGCGAGGCGTACTTCGCTCCCACTTTTTCCAAGTTCGCGGGCAAGACCATCGGCGGGCTGCAGATCCATATCGGCGACCGCTCGGTGTATGACCCCGTGCGCACCGGTGTGGCGCTGCTGGTGACCGCGAAGCGCCTGTGGAGTGACTTCGCCTGGCGGCCCGACAACGCGATCGACAAACTCACGGGCAGCTCGCGGGTCCGGACCATGATCGACGCGGGTGCCGGGCCGGAGGAGGTGGTCGCGGCCTGGCAGAGCGAGCTCGCCGCGTTCCGCCGAGTGCGCGGCCGCTATCTCCACTACCGCTGACCGTACCGCGCCGAATCTCCTTCGTGTCGCGGGCACCGGCGTCCGAGGCGACACGGTCAGGCAATGACATCTTGAGTCTCACCGATTCTAGTGATTTACGAATTATTGGGAGCAAACTGGAAGGGGGGGAATTCTGCAATTTCGCTATTTTTCGGAAGGTGCGCTCATATGAGCAGTGCTCGGGACGACGACGCCGCTCTTGTGGAGGCTCATGAGCGGCTGCTCTCGGGCAGGACCATTGGCAAGGCTGTCCGGGGGCCGATCCAAAGCTCCTGGCGACGCTGTAACAGCATGGGCCTCACGGCCGACCGGCTTCAGGCCGCCTACACGGCCGATGTGGATATCGGGGGGAAGCTCACCTACGTCGCCCGGCCCGTGCTCGACCGGCTGGAGACCCGGCTCGCAGGCGTACCAGCGACCATATTCCTCACGGATGAGCGAGCCCGGCTCTTGCAGCGCCGGGCAGGCGAGCCCTCCCTGAACCGCCGTCTCGAGTCGTTGCAGCTCGCCCCTGGGTTCGGCATCCCCGAGGAGCTCGTCGGCACCAACGGCATCGGCACCGCGCTCGTGATGACGGGGCCCGCCTTCGTCTGCGGCCGTGAGCACTTCGCTGACGCCTGGAGCGGACTCGCCTGTGCCGGCGCACCCGTCCGCGACCCGTTCAGTGGGCAGGTCCTCGGTGTGCTCGACCTGACCTGTATGCACCTCGATGCCGATCCCACCATGGCGGACATCGTGGCAGAGGCGGCCCGCAGCATCGAGGAGCGACTCCTCGACGGCGTCAGCGCGCGAGAGCGTGCCCTGCTGGAGACATATCGGAGCGCCCGCGGGGTCGGAGTGGGCCAATCCGGATCACCCATGGAACGTCTCGGTCCCCGTGACCGACGCGTCCTGGAAGAACGCGCGACTGAGCTGATCTCTTCGGGCCGGACCGGCTTCGCCGAGGTCCGGCTCAGTCACGGTCGCGCAGCCGTACTCCTCAGCCGGCCGATAGGACATTGGTCCGGTGTCTCCGGCTTCTCCGTCGAGGCCGCCTTCCCCGGCGAGGGCATTTTCCCCCTCCTCGCACAGGGCTCTCCGGACACTGGATCTCCCGATACGGGCCCCGGTGTCCCGCGCTTCCCCACCCCCAGACCCGCCATCGTGTCCGCGCCCCAGCCTCGGACACCAGCGGTACCGGCCGACCAGTGGCTGCTCGCCGTCGGTGAACCTGGCATCGGTCAACTCGCACTGCGTGCCCGGCAGCGCCTCGGCCTGATCGCCGATGCCGGCTTCCGGATCGGAACCACTCTTGACGTGTCCCGGACCGCTGAAGAACTGACCGAGGTGGTCGTCCCCCGGTTCGCCGACTTCGCGGCCGTCGATCTGCCGGACTGCGTACTGCTCGGCGAGGAACCGATACGGGTGGACGGTCCGCTGCGCCGAACCGCCATCCGCGGCACTCACGAGGGTGCTCACCTCTATTCGGTCGATGACGTGATCACTTTCCATCCATCCATGCCGCAGGCCCAGGCCCTGGCCACCGGGGAGCCGGTGCGCGAACCGCGGCTGTCCGAGGCGCCGGGCTGGATCGCCCATGATCCGGTTCGGGGCTCGAAGATCCTTAGCGCGGGCGTTCACTCACTCATCGCTGTGCCCATGCTCGCCCGCGGCACGGTCCTGGGCGTCGTCAGCTTCTACCGATCCAAGGCCAGCGGTTCCTTCGAGGAAGACGACCTGGTCCTCGCGGAGGAACTCGTCGGGCGGGCCGCCGTATGCGTTGACAACGCGCGCCGCTTCACCCGCGAACAAACCATGGCACTCATGCTGCAGCGCAGCATGCTCCCGAGCGGGATGCCTGCCCAGCATGCGGTGGAGGTGGCCCACCGCTATCTGCCCGCGAAAGCCGGGGTAAGAGGCGATTGGTTCGACGTCATCCCGCTCTCGGGGGCGCGCGTGGCACTTGTCGTCGGTGACATCGTGGGGCACGGCATGCACGCTGCGGCGACCATGGGCCGGTTGCGCACCGCGGTCCACAACTTCTCCGCTCTCGACCTGGCGACCGACGAGATCCTGACCCAGCTCGACGACCTGGTCATCCGTTTCGACCTCGACGATCAGCGGGCCGGAAAGGCCGACGGGGGAATCGCTGGAGCGAGCTGCCTGTACGCCGTCTACGACCCGAGCACGCGCCGCTGCACCTTGGGCCGTGCGGGCCATCCGCCGCCCGCCGTGGTCCTCCCCGACGGAACCGTTGACTTCCCCCACATGCCGGTGGCCCCGCCGCTTGGTGTCGGCGGTCTGCCCTTCGAGACCGTTGATGTCGAACTACCTGAAGGTAGTCTCGTCGTCCTCTACACCGACGGGCTGATAGCGCACCTCGGCCAGTGCGATCTCGATCGCGGTTTCGCACACCTGCTGCGCATACTCGCTCAGGCCGCCCGAACGCCGGAAGAGGTCTGCGAGGCTCTCGGGGCTCTCCTTCCAGCAGACCCCTCGGACGACATCGCCGTCCTGGTGGCCCGCACCCGCGCCCTCGACGCCAGCCAGTTCGCCAGCTGGGATCTGCCGTCGGATCCGGCGGTCGTCTCCCGTGTACGCGCGGATGTCGACGAACAGCTGGCTGAATGGGAGCTCGGAGACCTGGGGTTCACCACCGCGCTGGTGGTGAGCGAGCTGGTCACCAACGCGATCCGCTACGGCGCGGAACCCATCCAGTTGCGCCTGCTCCAGGACAGCACGTTGATCTGCGAGGTGGCCGACGGCAGCAGCATCGCGCCTCGCATGCGCCGGGCACACACAACCGATGAGAACGGACGCGGGCTTTTCTTGGTCGCCCAACTTGCCCAGCGTTGGGGCACCCGGTACACGGCCAGCGGCAAGGTCATCTGGGCTGAGCAGCCGCTACCCGGACGCTCAGTGCAATAGTGGAGTCACATTCCGCATGGTCCGTGTACGTAAGCTCGTACCCGAGCCATGGGCACGGCCTCGGACTTCCTGCCCGCCCGTGCGTGTATGGCTCCGCACGGGCGTTAAGAGCCGGCGAGACCGGCCAGGCCGAGACCCGTCAGGCCGAGACCCGCCAGCGTCAGGCTGAGCCGGAGCACGCAGGACGCATGGGTGCTCCACCAGCGCACGCGGGGCATGGCCGAGGCCGGAATCAGGCTCCAGTCCACGCGGCGCAAGGCGGCTTTGTACAGGATCATGGCCACGATGCCCCATGCGCCGGCCATGGCGAGGGCGCCCGCGATCGCCCTGAGTGTGGTCACATCCATTGCGGCTCCTTTTCGGGGCGGAGTTCGGGGACCACGCCCCGGTTCGGATGACGTTGACAGCGTTGCGGATGGCCACTGGCACGTGCGGCTCGACCTGATCAGGCGGCGCCGGTCGCGGTCAGATAGATCAGTACGAGGTTGAGCGCGATGACGATGACGGTCACAAGCGCGGCCGCCACGGTCACCGGGCGCCGGTTCGCGCAGGCACCCATGACGGTGCGGCGGGAGGTCAGTACGACCAGCGGTACGAGAGCGAAGGGGATTCCGAAGGAGAGCACGACCTGGGAGAGGATCAGCGCCCGCGTCGGATCGGCCCCAGCGGCCAGCATCGCCAGGGCCGGGATCAGCGTGATGACCCGACGGATCACCAGTGGGATCCGTCGGCGCAGCAAGCCTCCCATGATGACCGCACCGGCGTAGCATCCGACCGCGGTGGAGGCGAGTCCTGACGCCAGGAGACCGACGGCGAAGAGCAGCGCGATCACGCCGCCCAGACGGTCACCGATCGCGGCGTGCACGCCCTCGAGAGAGCCGCTCTCACTGCCCTGCAACGCCGTCGCCGCCAGCAGCAGCATGGCCAGGTTGACGGCGCCGGCTACCAGCATGGCCATGCCCACGTCGTACTTGGTCACGGACAACAGTCTCCGTCGCTGCTCGCCCTCTTGTCTGCCATGCCGATCCCGGGCCAGCGCCGAGTGCAGATAGACGACGTGAGGCATGACGGTGGCGCCGAGCATGCCCGCTGCCAGGAGCACACTGTCCGCGCCGTCGAACCGGGGGATGAAGCCGTTCGCGGTACCCGCTGCCGATGGCGGGGCCACGAAGAGGCCGGCGAAGAACCCCAGGGCGATCACCGCGAGCAGGCCGATGACCACCCGTTCGAAAGACCGCTGTCCACGTCGGCTCTGCAGGGCCAGGAGCCCTGTCGACACCAAGCCCGTGATCAGCCCTCCGACGAGCAGTGGCAGATCGAACAGGAGATACAGAGCGATCGCCCCGCCGAGCACCTCGGCCAGATCCGTGGCCACCGCCACCAACTCGGCTTGCGCCCAGTAGGCCAGCCTGCCGACCCGGGGCATCCGGTCGCGCAGGGCTTCCGGCAATGACTGTCCGGTGACCAGTCCCAGCTTGGCCGACAGATACTGCACCAGGCAGGCCACCAGATTGGCTGCCACGACGACCCACACGAGCAGGTAGCCGTAACGGGCGCCGGCGGTCACATTGGTTGCCACGTTACCGGGGTCGACATAGGCGATCGCGGCGACGAATGCCGGTCCGACCAGGCGGAGCCGCTGCAGACGAGGGGCAGCGGGTGTCTGGGGTTCTGCCCCCGCGGCCGTTCTGGGATCGATGGTGTACATAGGCGTTACGGGCCTTTCGTTCGTGTCCTTCCGCCCGCTGGATTGCCGCGCCCTCAGGCTCGGGCTGGTCGTGTACGCGGCGGCAGCTTCTGGGGTCCGCTCCGGCCGGTCAGTAGATGTTCGACGGCCGGACCATGCCTTCGGCCAGGTCGCCGAAGCCGGGGGCCACGATCGCGCCCGGGTTCTGGATGATCTCCTCGACCACCAGCGTTTCGGTGGTGAGCAGCAGCGCCGCGATGGAGGCCGCGCTCTGCAGCGCCGAGCGGGTCACCTTCAGCGGATCGATCACGCCGAGGGAGAACATGTCGCCGTACTCCCCGGTGAGCGCGTTCAATCCATGTCCTGCCGGCAGCACGGCGACGCGGTCGACGACCTCCTGACCGTCATAGCCGGCGTTGATCGCGATCCAGCGCAGTGGCTCCGCGAGGGCGCTGCGGACAATGTCCCGTCCTGCCGAGTGGTCACCGGTCAGGTCCAGCCCGTTCAGCACCGATGCGCACTGTGCCAGTGCCGTACCGCCACCGGCGACAACCCCCTCCTCGATGGCCGCCCGGGTGGCGGACAGCGAGTCTTCGACGCGGTGCTGCTTCTCCTTGAGCTCCACGCCGGTGGCCGCGCCGACGTGGATGACCGCGACGCTGCCGGACAGGCGGGCGATGCGCAGTTGGAGGTGGTCCTGGTCGTGCTCGTTCTCGGCCCGCTCGAGTTCACGCTTGATCTGTTCGATGCGGGCCGAGACGTCCTCCTGCGCACCCGCGCCGCCGACCAGTGTGGTACCGGACTCGGTGACGGTGATCTTGCGGCACCGGCCGAGCTGGTCCAGCCGCACCGCGTCCAGGCTCAGGCCCGCGTCCCCGGTGACGACGCGTCCCCCGACGAAGGCGGCGAGATCCTCGAGCTCTGCGATGCGCCGGTGGCCGAAGCCCGGCGCCCGTATCACCACCGACTTGAAGGTGTCGTGCACGTTGTTGGCCACGAGCATGCCCAGAGCGGGGCCTTCCACCGTCTCGGCCAGGATCGCCAGCGGGCTGCCGCTGCGGGTGACCTGTTCCAGCAGCGGCATCAGGGTCTGGACCGTCGAGATCTTCTCGTTGGTGAGCAGGATGTAGGGGTTTTCGAAGACCGTTTCCATCCGGTCCTTGTCGGTCACCATGTAGGGCGAGATATAGCCGTGATCGAATTCCATCCCATCGGCGAAACTCACATGGAGCCCGAAGGAGGGTGACTCTTCCACCGTCACAACCCCGCTGCGGCCCACGCGGTCCATCGCGGTCGCGATCGTCTCGCCGATCTCGGCGTCGTTGTTGGCCGAGAGCGTGGCCACATGGGCCAGGTCGGCCTGGCCGGTGATCTGCCGGGTGTTCGCCTGCAGTGCGTCGATCACCGCGGCGACCGCCTGGTTGATGCCCGCCTTGAGCAGCATCGGGTTCGCGCCGGCGTCCACCGCGCGCAGTCCTTCGCGCACGAGGGCCTGGGCGAGCACCGTGGCGGTGGTCGTGCCGTCTCCGGCGACGCCGTTGGTCTTGTTGGCCACTTCCTTGACCAGTTGGGCGCCCATGTTGGCGAAGGGGTCGCGCAGCTGGATCTCGCGGGCGATGGTGACGCCGTCGTTGGTGATGGTGGGTGGGCCGGTCAGCTTCTCGATGACGGCGTTGCGTCCCTTGGGGCCGAGCGTCACCTTGACCGCGTCGGCGAGGGCGTTCACGCCTCCCTCGAGGAGACGTCGCGCATCGACGTTGAAGCGCAGATCCTTTGCCATCTTCCGTAACCGCCTCTCGGGCCGGTGGTGAGTGTGGTGCAGCGGTTGCCGCGAACGAAATGTCCTGTCCCGACGCGGGGGCAGGATGCCTGGATCAGGGAACGAGGATGGCCCGGCCGCGGACCTTGCCCTCGTCCAGGTCCCGCAGGGCCTTGTCGAAGTCGGTCAGGGGGTAGACGGCGGTGTGCAGGGCGACCTTGTGCTGGGCGGCCAGGGCCATGAGTTCCGCCAGGTCGGTGTAGGAACCGACCAGGTTGCCGATGAAGTTGATCTCGGTCGAGATGATGTCGATCGTGGGCACCGTCAGGAGCCCGCCGTAGCCCACCACGTGGTAGTCGCCCGCCCGGCGCAGCATGGCAAGGCCGTCCTCCAGGGCGCCGCCCTCGCCGACGAAGTCGATGACCACTTCGGCGCCGTGTCCGCCGGTGAGCTCTCGTACCTGCTCCACCTGGGTGCCGTCGGCGACGACGGTGTGCCGGGCGCCCAGGGTCTCGGCGAGCTCGAGTGCCTCCGGCGAGCGATCGACGACGATCAACTCGGCGGGGCTCAGTGCGCGCAGGGCCTGGATTCCGATGTGGCCGAGTCCGCCCGCCCCGATGAGCACCGCCCGCCGGCCGGGGGCCAGCCGCCGCGCGGCCTTCTTCGCCGCGTGATACGCCGTCAGTCCGGCGTCGGCGAGCGCCGCGACGTCCGCCGGGGCGAGCCCGCTCTCGAGCTTGACCACGGCGCGTGCGTTGGTCTTGATCAGTTCGGCGAATCCGCCATCGGAGTCGATGCCGGGGAAGGCGGAGTTCTCGCAGTGCACATCGTCGCCGCGGCGGCAGGGCGGGCACAGACCGCAGGTGGCCAGGGGGTGCAGGATCACCGGGTCGCCAACGGCCAGGCCGGTCACCGCACTGCCGAGCTCGTGCACCCACCCGGCGTTCTCGTGGCCCTGAATGTAGGGCAGCCCCACGCCGGACTTCTCCGCCCACTGGCCCTCGACGATATGCAGGTCGGTCCGGCACAGCCCGGCTCCGCCGACCCGGACGATCACATCCAGCGGACCCGTGATCGTCGGTTCGGGTACCTCCTCGACCACCGGTGTGCGGTGGTACGCATGCAGTCGTACGGCTTTCACGCGCTGCCGCCTTTCGTGTCCGGGCCGTAGCGGGTGACGAGCAGCCCCTCGCAGATCTCGGTGTTCGCCGCGATGCCCACGGCAGTGGTACGGCACCGCAGCAGGTGCGCCTCCATGCCGGCGGGGAGGACGGCGCGCCCGCGTTCGTCCGTGAAGACGGGATCACCACCGGCGGCCGGCAGGCCGAGCGCCTTCCGCCGGCGCACCAGGGTGGTGGTCAGCCGGCCGGGCAGGTCCCTCAGGCGGGCCTCGGCCATCTGGCCCGCGGTCCACCCGTGGTCGGTGAGGCGCCGCCCGAGGCGTTCCTGTACGGCCAGGAGGCCCTTGCGCAGGAAGGTCCGGCGCAGTTCCTCCAGCCGGTCGGGGTCGGACAGCAGCGGGAACGCCTCGGCGAACTCCTGGCCGCAGGCGACCCCGTGGTTGATCTCGTCCGAGGAGAAGTGGTCCTCCAGCACGACCGTCACCTCGGTGGTCCACGACAGGCCCGCGAGCGCCCGGCGGGCGCCCTCCACCATGAGCCAGGCGAAGTTCGGAGCGCAGAAGTAGGTGGGCAGCCTCAGCCGCGCCTCCACGCGCCCGCCGTCGACGCTGACGCTGCGGACGAAGCCGAGTTCGGTGATGGGCCGGTCCAGTTCGGGGTCCAGCACCGTGCCCAGGGCGGCGGTGACCGCCTCGGACCGCTCGGCCGCCCCGGTGGGGGGTGCGCTCGCGGCGCTGACCGGGGTCATGCCGGCACCTGCCCGGCGGACATCCTCTCGGTCGGGGTGGCGGCGGCCGACTGGACGGCCTGCGGCACCTTGATGTCGTACAGGCGGGCAAGGTTCAAGCCGAGGATCTTGCGCTTGACGTCCGTGGTGAGGACACCGTATTCGGACTGCATCTCCTCGGGTATCTGGAAGTCGACAAACTTCTCGATGAGCCAGCGCGGGCTCCAGATGGCGTAGTCACTGCCGAAGGTGATGCGGTCCTCATCCAGCCAGTACAGGAGTTCGCCGAGGACCCGGGCGAAGTAGCCCGGCCGGGAGTGGACGAACGGCATGACCACCGACAGGCCGGCGTAGACGTTGGGCTCCTGGGTGGCGATCCAGCAGAAGTCCTCCAGCCGCGGCAGGCCGGAGTGCTCGACGATGAAGTTCAGCTCCGGGAAGGCGGTGGCGGCGTGGTCGATGTCGGCGACGTCGAAGGCGTCGCGGTTCAGCGGCCAGATGGTGGGGCCCTTGTGGACGTGAATGTTGCGGATCCCCAGCTCGGCGCACTTGGCCAGGTAGTCCTGCGCGCCCGGGTCGGTGAGCTTCCAGCCCTTGGAGTCACCGCGCCATTCGGCGGTGTAGAGCTTGATCCCGCGCAGTTGCCACTCGGCCGCCAGTCGCTCCAGCTCGGCCAGGCCCGCCTCGCCGGCCCGGGGGTCGAAGGAGCCGTTGACGATCAGCCGGTCGGGGTGCTTGGCGGCCAGCCGGCCGTTGCGTTCGGTGGTGTTGAAGCCGTTGACGTAGAACTCGCTGAGGTAGGTGGGCTGGAAGATGGCCATGTCCACGTATCCGGTTTCGAACAGGTCGTGCATCAGGTCCTGCTCGGAGTACTTGCGGAACTTCTCCAGCGGCCACACCCACTCGGCGGGGCTGAGGTTGCGCTGGTAGTCGTAGAAGCAGCGGATGAAGCCCTCGCCGTACTTGTTGGCGGTGTTCTCCTCGCTGCCGTCCCAGAAGTGGATGTGGCCGTCGACCACGAAGTAATCCACGCCGTCCTTGGTGTACATGTGCTACCTCGAATTCCTGGTGAGTGGGTGAGGTCCCCGGTCCGGGGAGCGCGGGGAACGCGGGGAGGCGCTTTGGGACAGACGCACTCCCCGGACCGGTCCTGGTGCCGACGTGCGGGGCCGGAACCGCGGGACCGGCGCTACTGGACGGGCTTGAGGTCGAAGTCGATGTACTCTGCCGCTTCCTCCGGGCTGGCGAAGAGCATCGTCTTGTCATCGAAGTGGACCATGCGTCCGTAGTGGGTCGACATGATCTCTTCGAAGTCGGACTGGTCGAACTCGAAGCCGATCGCCTCGGAGATCTCGTCGAAGTCGAAGAGCAGCTTCCCTTCGCCGTCGACCCGGATCATCGACGGGTACTCCTCGACGGACACGCCGGACTTGCCGCGCATCACCTCGGCGACGACATGGCCGTTCTGGTTGTTCATCAAGGTCACGCCGCACAGGTTGGAGAAGGTGCGGTCGGAGTCGAACTTCTGGTTCTTGCCGGCGGTCACCGCGACACTCCCTTCGGCTCGGAGAGGTTCAGGTCGGACAGCAGGCTGCGCAGGCCCGCCGTCGCGGCGTCGAAGGAGTCGGCGAAGGTGGCCGGCTTCTCCTGCGGCTGGGACCAGATCGGCTGCAGTTCGTGTGCCGCCCTGACGCTCAGCGGTGCCCATGTCTCCAGCCAGCCCTGCAGAACGTCCCGGTTGTGCCCACCATGGGTTTCATCCGTGGTGAGCATGCGGAACAGCGCGCGGGTGTAGCGCTGGTCGCGGTCGTGGTCGTGCTCCCCGGTGCCGACCAGCGTCGGGGTGACGTAGTCGCCGTTGCGCGCGGCGACCTGCATCACCAGGTGGCTGCGGAACAGCACGCCGACCAGCGACTCGAACACCACGTTGGTGGCGAACAGCGACTCGGCCCAGTCGCCGATGGCGGTGAGCCGCTCGACGTTCTCCCGCACTCCCTGCCAGGCCGGGTCGGCGTGCCAGACCTCCTTGTGGACCGCCCCGTCGAAACCGATCCCCGCCTCGGACAGGTCCAGGTTGTACAGGGCCAGGTCCTGGGCGAAGCGCAGCTTGTGGGCACTGTTCACCGCGATCGCGGTGTTGATCATGTTCGTGGGCGCGGAACGCTGCTCGGAGGTGAACACGTGCATGCCCAGTCCGTGCTCGGCGTGCATCCATGCGCCCAGGTGCCGCTCCAGGAACGTCACCCAGGTCATCGGCCAGTCGCGGTACGCGCCGGCCTTCTTCGCGTTCTCCAGGTTGAGCTGGATCTGCCGGACGACGTTGGAGTTGTTCCGGTAGATCGTCTGCTCCCACTCCTCGTTCGGATCGAGGAAGAGATGCCAGTCGCCGGACCGCAGCACGGTCCAGTCCTGGGGGTAGCCGCCCTTGCCGTCCGCGAACCCGTAGACCCAGCCCTGGCTCAGGTGTCGCTCCGGATCGGGCTGCACATCGACCGTGACGTCCTCGTACATCGTCGCCCGCTTCTTCCGGGGCGTGAAGTAGTTGTAGGAGCGGCTCTTCGAGCCGGGAAACTCCTTCAAGCCCGCTTCCGCACCGGTGAATTCGATACGGGGGAAGCTCCTTGGCGCGGTGTTTTCCGCTGTGGCCATGGGCGCGTACCTTTCTGTGTCTCAACTCATGGGTGGAACGGGTATCCGTCGGCGATCCGTCAGTCCCCGGCGGCGGCGGTGATGGTGAACTTGTCGAAGAAGACCTGTTCTTCGGGCACCCCCATGCCCTCCAGCAGCGACAAGGCGGCGTCGATCATCGGCGGCGGGCCGCACAGATAGACGTCGCAGTCGGCGAGGTTGTCCTCCTGGCGCTCCAGAACCTCGGTGACCAGGCCGGTCTCCCCGGCCCAGTCCCGCGGCCAGCGGTCGGACAGGCAGGGCACGAAGCGGAAGGAGGGCAACTGCTCGGCGAGGTGTGCCAGCTCGGCGAGCTGGATCAGGTCGCCTTCGGTGCGGGCGCCGTAGTAGTAGACCGCCTCCCGCTCGTTCCCGCTCTCGGCCATCTGGCGCAGCAGCGAGAGGATGGGGGCCATACCGGCGCCGCCGCCGATGAAAACCAGGCGGCGGTCGGACGCGACGCGCAGGGTGAAGGTGCCGTACGGGCCGGTCACCCGCAGTGGGTCGCCGACCGCGAGTCCGTCCTCGAGCAGGCTGGAGAACCGGCCCCCGGGGTAGCGCTTGACGATGAACTCCAGATGGCCCTCGGCCGCCGAGAGGTTGGCCATGGAGAAGGAGCGGTGTTCGTCGGTTCCGGGGACGGTGATGTCGACATACTGGCCGGGGTGGAAGCGAAGTGTGGACTGCGACCCCGCGGGCAGCCTCAGCCGCAGCAGGGAGATGTCATGGGTGAGCTCCACCAGCGAGTCCACCTCGGTCCGCACGGTGACGACCGGAAGTCCGGACCTGATCATGTCCTCGTCGTAGTTGATGAGTTCGATCTCGGTGTCGCTGTAGATGTGTGACCGGCACAGCAGGACGTACCCCTCGTCCCTTTCGAAGTCGGGCAGGGCGAACGTGGAGTACCGGCCCATTTGGAGATCGCCGTCGAGCAGGAAGGACTTGCAGGCCGAGCACTGGCCCTCCTTGCAGCCATGGATCAGCATGACGCCCTGCCGGAACGCGGCATCGAGCACGGTTTCGTCCTCGTCGGCCTCGATTTCCATGCCTACCGGTTCAAATCGCACCTTGTGCGTGTCGGCCATGATGCCGCTCCTCGTAAAGTGAGGGCCCTCGCCGCGGCGCGTCGCGGCTGCGCGCCGCGGCGAGGGCCGGTACGGGTCGGCGTCAGGCCGTCGCTGAGGTGACGTTCGGGTTTGCCTTGTAGGCCGCGATGTGCGCCTCACGCTCGGCGTCGGACATCTCGTTGAGCAGCGCATTGGGGCTGGCGAACGGGATGCCGCGCACGTCGTCGAGGGTCCACAGCTTCTTCGGGTCGTCCAGGTCCAGATGCGGCTGTGGGATCAGCGTGTTGCCGTCGTCCCGGACGTAGCCGAGGTCGGCGATGATGTCGGCCAGATCCCGGCCGTGGTGCAGCGTCTCCCACTCGCGCTTTCCGGTCAGCCGACCCATGTTCGGGGTCGGGGTGCCCTCGTACTGGGGACGGAAGGCCACCTTGTCGGTCCAGTGGCAGGTCTCGGAGCAGTACGTCCGCCACTGGTCGTCGACCTTGTCGACCACCATGTCCTCGCGGATGAGGCACGGCACCATGCAGGTCCAGCAGCGGTGCGGGTACTCGTAGCCGACGTCCTCGAACGCGATCGGCTTGTTGCGGCCCGGGTAGCGCAGCCGGTTGTACTCCTCCCACCAGCGGCCGAACTGGTTGTACCAGCCGGGGTACTTCGACTCGAACCACTCGAAGTCCTGGTCGGTCATCGGGTCGATGCGCCAGTAGTTGACCGGCCATCCGGTGGCGAAGAACTGGGCGACGCGGTGCACATAGTGCTTGGCGTAGATCCGGTCCCACGCCTCCTCGACCAGGTCGTGCGGGATGACCAGGCCGTACTTCTCCAGCGGGATGAGGTAGCTGCGGTAGTAGTCGTCGTAGATCCACCGGCGCCACATCTCGGCGTAGCTGTCCCGCTCCTTGCGGCGGTCCTTGGTGCCGTACTCGATGAAGGTGCCGATGGCGGCGTCCACCACGCAATGGTTGTTCCACCACGCGTAGCGCAGGTCGCGCTCGAGCAGCTTGCGGTTGTCCTCGTCGGCCAGCGCCATCAGCAGGATGGAGTAGCCGTTGGAGATGTGCCGGGACTCGTCCGACTGCACCGAGTGGAACACGGTGGGCAGCAGGTGGTCGCCGTTGGCGGCGGCCTCCGACGGCATGGCCACGAACAGGGTGTTGGTGAAGGCGGTCTCGGCGACCACGGTCAGGTAGATGTTGGCGGCGGTGATCGCGTCGCCGGTGATGAAGCCCTCGCCGAACTGCCGGCCGATGGTGCCGGCGTAGTTGTTGGCGAACGCCTTCTCGGTGATGTCGAACCCGGCCGGGTCGATGTAGTGGTTCATGTACAGGCGCTTGAGGTTCATCTGGATCGTCGAGTGCCTGACCTCGTCGATCATCTGCACCGCCAGGCCGTTGTGGATCTCGGGGTTGGGAACCGCGTCGATGGCCATTGGCATGGCCCGGGCGGCCGAGATCTCCGGGAACGGGATGATCGACAGAAACAGCTTCTGCCACTCCATCCAGCGCTCCTGCACCTGGCGGAACATGTTCCCGCGGATGGCACCGTCCATCGCGCCGTAGACGCGGTTGTCCTTCTCCTCCTCCATCGGGAAGTAGGAGCGCAGGATCTGCTTGAGGGGGTCCTTCTTCGGGGCCTTGTCGAACGTGTAGTCGGTGCCGAACCGCTTCGCCGGTGTGGCGAAGGTCGGCTCCCACGACAGCTCGGTGATCTTCTTGTGCGCCTTGCTCAGACTCTGTCGGCTCACTCCATGCCTCCTGGGGATGGGTGGTGCGCGGCTCCGGTGCCCGCGACGTCGCCGTCACCGCACTGATCACCCGGGTGTCACCCGGTACGACCCGGCGATCGCGGGGGCGTACCAGGCCATGGCGTCCTGGTGCGTTAAATCACAGGGCATTCGCCAGCACGGGGAGGTCTCAAGATGAGACAATCCCGCAGTCTTCCACTGGTGTGTGCGGCCTGGTTGCATGGCCGAAACACGCTGGACATGGCTCCGGTGTGGCACGAACCGGGACAGGGAGACGTGATGCACTCGAACGACTCCGATGCTCCGCATCCGCCGCGCGGGCGTGTACTCGCGGCGGCACGGGAACGGTTCCTGACAGCCGGGTCCGTCGACTCGAACCAGGTGCGCGGGACAATCGCGGCCTCGTGGTGGAGATCGAAGAGCTGGAAGGTCGACGCCGACCACGTGCATCTGGCCTACGCCAGGGACCCGAACCTCGAGACCCCGCTGGTGCTCGGCGCCGCACCGGTCCTCAAACGGCTGCAGGAACAGGTGAGCGATGAGCCGGTGAGCGTCATCCTCACCGATGCGGCAGGCCTCGTCCTGGACCGGCGCACCGGGGACCGTCGGCTCGAGCGCCACCTGGACCGGGTGCAGCTCGCCCCCGGCTTCAGCTATGCGGAGCAATTCGTGGGGACCAACGGCATCGGCACGGCCCTGGAGGGCCGCCAGGCCACCGGCGTGTTCGGACACGAGCACTATGCCGAGGGTCTCGAAGAATTCGGCTGCTTCGGAGTGCCGGTGCGCCACCCCGTATCCGGCCGGCTGCTCGGCGTCCTGGACCTGACCTGCTGGAGCCGCGACGCCTCGCCGCTGCTGTCGGCACTGGCCAGGACCACGGCCGAGCATATCGAGCGGGAACTGACGACGATGACCGGACTTCGGGAGTTCGCGCTGTTCGAGGAGTACCTGCGGGCCTGCCGGCACAGCCGCGGCATCGTGTTGGCACTCAACAACGACGTCGTCATGATGAATGACCACGCCCGCCAGACGCTCACGGCCCCGGACCAGGCCGTGCTGCTGGCGGCCGCGGTCGAGGCCATGATGGGCAAGAAACGCGTCATGATCGATATGGACCTGCCCAGCGGCGCGAAGGTCCGGATGTCCTGCGCCCCGGTGCACACCCCCTCGGGCCCCGCCGGTGGCGTCGTCCGCGTCCGGCTCACCGGGACGACCGCGCGGCCACAGCCCGACACACCGGCCTTCCGTCCCATGCTGCCCGGCCTCGTCGGCTCCTCCGCCGTGTGGCAGCGCGCCTTGGAACAGGTGCGCACGCACTACCGGGCCGGTGAATGGATCACCGTGCACGGGGAGGCCGGCACCGGCAAGCTCGCTCTGCTGCGCGCCGTGTACCGCCACCACGAGCCCGCCGGCCGCTTCCATGTACTGGACGCCGCCGAAGCGACCGACTCCACCACATTCCTGACCCATGTGCGGGAGGAAATCCAGCAGAGCGGCGGCGCACTGGTGCTGCGGCACATCGACCGGCTGCCACCCGATTGCGCCCGAGCCCTCACCGATCTCCTACGCCGATACCAGCGCAGGCACCAGCGGCGTCAGGCCACCGGCCAGGCCGGAGAGCGCCTGTGGGTGACGGCGACCCACTGCTCCCCCGGGCACGATCAGAACCTCGCCGACCTGTTGCGGGTATTTCCCGCGGCCATGGAGGTCCCACCGCTGCGCCACCACATCGAGGACATGGCCGAACTCGTCCCGTTCCTCCTCGCGAAGCTGACCTCGCCGACGTCCCTGACCTGCTCCCCCGCTGCGATGCGGCTGCTGATGCGCGCCACCTGGCCCGGGAACGTCGCCCAGCTGCGGAAGATCCTCAGTGCCGTGGTGCAGCACCGCAGGTCCGGCGTGATGGAGGCGAGCGACCTGCCTCCCGAATGCCAGACGGTGTCCCGCCGGGTGCTCAGCCCCCTGGAGTCCCTCGAACGCGATGCGATTGTGCGCAGCCTGATCGACGCCAAGGGCAACAGGAGCAGAGCCGCCCGAGCGCTCGGAGTCTCCCGCGCCACCATCTACCGCAAGATCCACGAGTACGGCATCGACCTTCCGCAGTGACACCCCGCCGGCGTGGAGCGACGCCGAGCCGTTGCCGTTCGGGAACTCTCCCGGCTGCCCGGCCCGGTGTGATGGGAGACGTCGGTGTCAGTCGTGCGAGAGTGTCGAGCGGAAGGTCCAGCGGCCCGATCCGACGTGGTAGACCGCCTCGGTGCCCGTGGGGTGCACAAGGCCCGCTCCCGGTGGGGCCTGGGCAGGGCCGACGGAGGTGGGGACGTGGACCTCCGCCGTGCTGCCGACGGGGACGTCCACCCTCAGCCGGAAACGGTCGGCATCCCTCTGCCAGGCTGTGCGCGCGACGCCGTACGGTGTCCGGTAGGAGGCGGACGCCGAGGTCATGTCACCCTCGACGGCCGGATCGATGAGCAGCTCGGCATAGCCGACGGAGCCGGGGGTCTGGGCGATGCCCGCGACGCGGCTGGTGAACCAGGAGTCGATGGCGCCGAGCATGAAGTGGTTCTGCGCCTGGCCGGGACCGCCGTCCCAGGACTCGCCGAGGGCGGTGTTGCCGGCTCGCACCTGGTAGCCATAGCTGGGGCTGGTCGTCTGTCGGGTCCACCAGGCCGTCCGGCCACCACCAGCGGAACGTGGGGCGCGCGGACGGCGGCGCGGCGGCGAACCAGTTCCCGGCCGGCCTACCGCCGTCGGCCATGGGCACGGCGACCGCGCCTGGTGACACGGCGCCGAAGGCTGCCGCGGATGCCGCGGCCAGTCCTGTGGACCGGATCACGGGACCTTGACAGGCCGGTGCCGATCTCCATACTTCCGGCTGAGCCCATGGCCGACATGCCGAGTGCCATTCGATATTCCGAACCGACGAGAGTTGCGGACGCGACGAACACCCCCAGCGATATGCCGCCGCGCATGGCGGCCCGTTCACGTCCGGACGACGACCGCACCCGCCCCACACAGAAAGGCCACACCAGGTGATGCCGCATCAGATGCCCCGGCGCCACTTCCTCAGAACGGCCGGCGCGGCCGGCCTCGGCGCCTCGGCGATCGCGCTCGCAACGAACCAGGACCCCGCCAACGCTTCCCCACTCGTCACCGATCCCGCCTTGGAAACGGCCGCGGAGCACGGGACGACCCTGCCGTATCCCACGCTCAAACGGCCGTTCGCCATGCCCGGCGTCAAGGACCAGGACTGGACCGGTGCGCTGTTCGTCGGGAACGGCGAGTCCCGCTTCGTGCTCCGGATCGGCCTGATCACCGCGCAAGGCAAGCTCATCCGGGAGAAGATGACCAACCACCTCCGGCGGATCGGCCCCATGACGCCGGACGGCGCGTACAAGCAGGTCCACATCAGCACCGACGACCGCACGGTGATGCCGGCGCATCTCGAAGCGCTGCACGAGGTGATCGCCCACCCCGACCAGTGGTCGCCGGGTGAAGTCGCCGACGCCACGATGAAACTTCCACAGCTGCGGCAGCGGTACGACCAGGCACAGAGCCAGAAACGCACCATAGGTGTCCGGTACGCGCGCACCGGCGACGGCAGTGGCCTGGTCGGGGCCGTCACCGCGCTCGACGACGACACGACCGTCGTCCTCGAACTCGCCACGCCCTGGGGCGAGGAGGCGGCCTTCGCACTGGACGGCCGGGGTGTGAAGGGCAGTGCGCCGGGGCTGCTGGACAGTGACCGGACCGGTCACATCCGGCTGTCCCCCACCGAACCCGCCGACAGCGGCGGCTGCTACGCCTCGGTCGCCGACATGACGGCGGCCCTGACCGGAGGCACCGGCGCACCGGGCACCGCCGTCGCCGCGCTCGGGTACCGGCTCGGCAAGGGCCGGACCATCACGTTCGCCGCCCGGATCGGCGATCGCCCGCAGGACGCGCACGCGCCGGACGCACACGAGGTGGAGCGGGCGCTCGCCGCCGCCTCGGCGCGAGTCCGCGGCGACCACCTCACCGGCTCCGGACCGGTCGGACGGGCCGCTGACGCGGTGCGCGACGCCCTGTCCCTGAACACGAACTACGACAAGGACCGCCGGCGCAACTTCGTCATGTGGGGATGGGGCGGGGGAGGCGGACTGTTCACCGGATGGGACTCGGCCTTCGACGCCATCGACGCCGCCCTCGTCAGCCGCCCGCTCGCCATCCAGCACGAGACGGACGTCTTCGACGCCCCGGCACCGCCCAACCAAGTCCCGCTGCGGGGGCCGCGCTACGACCAGCAGAACTCCGGGCCCATGCATGCTTACGCCACCTGGCGGCTGTACACCAAGTTCGGCGACCGCTCAGTGCTGGAGAACGCCTACCCCACGCTCGTCACCTTCCACGACCTCCTGCCGGAGTGGGACACCGACGGAGACGGCCTGCTGGAGAGCCCCTACTTCGGAGACCGGGTCGGCGGCCGGGGCAACCACCTCGGACTGGACGACAGCCCCGTCTACGCCGCATACCACCGGATCGCCAAGCAGGGCGGCAGCGGCGACCGCCGCGACAACACCGACCTCACCGACGTGGCTCTCAACTCCTACTACGCGCTGCTCGCCGAGACCCTGGCCAAGATGGCCCGGGTGCTGGGTCGGCCACAGGACGCCACCCGCTTCGCCGCGCGGCACGAGACGATCCGGCAGTTGCTCAATGACCGGCTGTGGCACCCCGGCAAGGGCCTGTATCTGAGCCGCTACCTCGACGGCACCTGGAACGAGGTGGTGACGCCGACCGTCTTCTACCCATTGTTCGCCGGTCTCGCCACACAGGCCCGGGCCCGGATCCTGGTGGCGGAACACCTGCTCAATCCCGAGGAGTTCTGGGGTTCGTACGTCATTCCGAGCGTCGCTCGCAACGACCCGGCCTGCTGTTCCGGTGGCCCGGTGCACCCCGGCTCCGAGCACTTCCGGTTCTTCGACAAGTACGGCGAGGACTCCGCCCCCGAGCAGTGGAAGGGCGCCGTGTGGCCGCCGATGAACGCCACCGTGTACGACGGGCTCAAGCGGTACGGCTTTGACGACGCCGCCGGCCGGTTCGCCGCCCGGAGCACCGCGATGTACCTCGACGCCTGGGACAGGGAGAACTGGTTCCCCGAGTCCTTCGACCCCATTCCCGGCCAGTCCGTCATGGCCTCCGCCGTCGACACCGCCTGGCGCACCTACTCCTGGTCCAACGCGATGGCGGTACAGGGCCTGCACGAGCTCATCTCCGACAACCCCTGGGACGGTGACCCTTCGGCCCTCATGTTCGGCAGCCTCGGGCTGCCCGGCACCAATACGGTCGCCAACGTCCACTTGCGGGGACACACTTACACCGTCACCGCCGGACCGGACAGGACCGCGCTCGTCCGGGACGGCCGGACCGTGTTCCGGGCAACCGGTGCCCGCGTCGCGGTCCGCAACTTCGTACTCCGCGCCTCCGGGGCCTCCTTCGACATCAACGCCGACGGGCCCGCCCGCGTCGAGGTGCTCGTGCGGGGCCGCCGCTCCCGCGGGCGGAACGTGCCCGCCGGCCGCAGCCACGTCGAACTGTGCGACCTGGCCGCCCTGCGAGCGGCCGGTCGCGTAGACGTCACCGGTTACGGTCGGCGACCGGAGTGACGGAGACGAGGGCCCTGCGGTGGTCGGTGTGCCGCTCCGCCGCCGTAGCGACCTGCGCGACGGCGAACCCGGCCAGGAGCATGGCCGCCACGCCGGAGAGCCCCTCTGTCTACCGGTCCCGAAGCCGTGCGGCCGTCACCCGGTGGAGGTGGATCAGGACGTCGTGTGTGGGAGCGAGGGCTATGTCGTACGGCCCGTCCGGGTAGCCGGTGCCGACGATGCGGGTCGGCCGGGCACGGGTCAGCCACTCATGGGCTGGTGACCCGACCGTGCGCAGGTCGATGATGTAGTCGCGGAGGTGGACCCGGTCCAGGGTTTGCTCATTGGTGCCCGGTCCCGCAGGGCCCAGAGTCCAGCGGTGGATGGCGTCATCCGGGCCTGTGGCATTGAACGAGCCCTGGTCGAAGGTCAGGCCGACGCTCATATAGCCGCGGCCGAGACCCTCGCGCAGGAAGGCGCCCTGCATCTTCGGGTAGTGGGCCGGGTCACTCGACGCGTAGCCGATATGGGCGTCGTGCGCCGACAGCAGCACCTTGGTTCCGGTGTGCCGCTGCCACCACACGACGTTGGCGGCCATCTCCTGGTCGCGGTAGCGCATGGACTGCGCGACCTCGGCGGGATCGTCGAAGTCGAAGGCGTACTGGCGGGCGGTCCGGTCGATCGCGGCCGCCTGCTGGACGGCCCAGGCATACGCCTCGCCGCTGGTGTTCGACACCTGGCGCTTCACCAACCTCAGTGCCTCGCCCGCGCGTTGGGCCATCTCCTTGCGTTCGGGGTACGGCTTGTTCAGATACCGTTCGATGTATGTACCCGTCGGCACGTCGGGCCGCAGCCCACGGTAGAGCTCGGCGAGGCGGGGGCTCGACCCGGGATCGGTGGCGGCCACGTAGTCCGTGATCTCGTCGTACACCTCGGGTCCGGTCCAGGCGATGTCGTCACCCATGAACCGGACGGGGTCGTCCGGGTGTTGGACGTTGTACGCCCGCATCCACTGGAGGAGCTTGAGATAATCGGTGTTGTTCCACCACAGGTAGTCGCGCTGGAACTCCTCCCGCATGATGTCCCGGGGGTCGCCCTTGCCGTGGAGCACGTACTCGTCGAGACGCAGGCCGGTGCTCCAGGGGGCCTCCAGGGCGAAGGTCCGGAAGCCCTTCTCCCCGACGAGATGACGCAAGACGCGGGCCTTGAGAGCGAAGAAGTCGTGGGAGCTGTGGGTGGCCTCGCCCAGGCCGACGACCCGGGCACCTCCGATCATTCGGTCGAGGGTGTACAGATCGCCGGTGTCACCGCCCGGTTCAACGGCCCTCAGGGGGTGGGCAGCGTGATCGAGCACGTCGACGACGGAGGCGGCGGGTGACGTGGCCGGTGACGCTGTGGCGGGAGCGACGGGAGCCGCGGCGCCGAAGGTCATGAGCAGGGTCAGGACGATGGTGGTCCGATGCCATGTCATGATTCAAGGCTTGCGTGCCGAGCAGGCGATGGACCATCCCGCCGTCCTCCACCCTGGGGTACGGACAGCCACAGGGCGAGGCCGGGGGCTTTCCTCATGGACCACCCGGGCGCGCGGCACCGACCATGCGGAACAAGACGACACGGCGGCACAGTGGGCCGCTCCGCACGACGACGGCCGGCACCCGCCCGCGATGGCCGACCCCGACGCGGTGGCCTGCGTCATCGCGGTCCTCAGGGTGCGGTACGGGGTGGCGAACTGACGCCGGAGCCCCTCGCGCTCTGTCGGTCTTCACGTGCCCGCCGCGCCTCCCGGGCGCCGCGTAACAGGCGCCTCCCACAGGGCGGTGATCGCATCGGCCAGATCGGAGGCGGTGTCCTCCCAGTTGAGACGGGCCGCGGGAGAGCCCTCCGCGAGGGCCCGCTCGGTCTCGACACACATCTGCACGATCAGATGACGAGCCATCAGCACCCGTACGGCGATCACCTGGTGCGGCAGATCCGGGAGGAAACGGTCGAGGACCTCCCGCAACTGCTCCCGTGACGCGGAGACGAGGGCGTCCTCGTCCATCATCACCTCGAACAACGCCGGGTCGACCGACACCTGGGCGTTGAACCGGGCGAACCAGGAGGGGGCTCCCAGGGCGGCCATGTGCTCGGTGACGGGACGCACCGTGCAGGCCGCCCAGTCCCGGACGCAGGTGAAGTCCCCGGCCTCGGCCAGTACGCGGGTTCGGATCTCCGCGATGGCCTCCGCGTGCCTGCCGGCGATCGCCCGGACCAAGTCGGTCTTGGTGCCGAAGTGATAACCGACGGCGCCGGTGTTTCCCTGCCCTGCGGCGATGCTGATCTGACGATTGGAGACCGTATGCACCCCATGCTCGGCGAACAGCCGTTCCGCGGCGTCCAGGATCGCCGCCCGGGTCGCCTCAACCTGCGCCTCCCGGACCCCTCTGCCCGACATCGTCCGCCACCTCACCGGGACCGCGCACGGCACCCGCGACGTTCGGTCCCGAAACCGTCGCGGTCCTCCACCGGGGCGGCGGGAGGCCCGACCAGCCTACTGACCAGGGACGCCGTGGGCTGATCGCCGGGCATGTCCCGCCGCGCCCGAGGCTCTGCTACAGTCGATTTAAATCAATCGACTGAGTTAAATTTTGCTCAATCGGACCGCCCGGCAGCGCGCCAGCGGCCAGGCGGTCCCGCCACTCCCGCTATTCGGAGGCCCCTCGCCATGCCCGACGCCCTCACCCAGTCCGTCAGAAGCGGAGCACCCGCGCCGCCGAAACCGAACGTCGTCGTGGCGGTGCTGGCTTTCGCCGGGATCGTGGTCTCGCTGATGCAGACCGTGGTGATCCCGATCGTCCCCGAGCTGCCGACGCTGCTGCACGCCGATGCCGCGGACGCCGCCTGGGCGATCACCGCCACCCTGCTGGCCGCCGCGGTCGCCACCCCGGTGGTCGGCCGCCTCGGCGATATGTACGGCAAGCGCCGGATGCTGCTCCTCAGCCTGGTTCTGCTGGTGGCCGGGGCCGTCCTGTGCGCGCTGTCCGACTCCCTGACGTCGATGATCGTCGGGCGGGTGCTCCAGGGCCTGGCCGCCGGTGTCATCCCGCTCGGCATCAGCATCATGCGCGATGAACTGCCGGCCGAACGGCTCGGCACCGCAACCGCCATGATGAGCGCGTCCCTCGGCATCGGCGGCGCCCTCGGCCTGCCCGCCGCCGCGTTCATCGCCGACAACTTCCACTGGCACACGCTGTTCTGGGTCTCGGCCGCCATCGGCGCCATCGGCACCTGTCTGGTCTTCGCCCTCGTCCCGGAGTCCGGGGTCCGCACGGGCGGCCGGTTCGACGGGGTGGGCGCCGTCGGGATGGCCGTGGGTCTGGTGTGTCTGCTACTGGCGATCTCCAAGGGCGCCGACTGGGGCTGGGGCAGCGGCACCACGCTCGGCCTGTTCGCCGCGGCCGTCGTCGTCCTGGTGGGCTGGGGCTTCTTCGAGCTGCGGATCGCCGCACCCCTGGTCGACCTGCGCGCCACCGCCCGCCGCCAGGTGCTGGTGACCAACATCGCCTCGATGGCCTTCGGCTTCTCGATGTTCGCGATGTCTCTCGTCCTTCCGCAGCTCCTGCAACTGCCCGAGGCGACCGGCTACGGACTGGGCAAGTCGATGCTGACCGTCGGTCTGGTCATGGCCCCGCAGGGCCTGGTGATGATGGCCTGCGCGCCGGCGTCCGCGGCCCTTTCCGCCGCCAAGGGGCCGAAGACCACCCTGATGGCCGGCGCCCTGATAGTGGCGGCCGGATACGGCCTGAACATCGTGCTGATGTCCGAGGTGTGGCAGCTCGTCCTGGTGTCCTGCGTCATCGGCGCCGGGGTGGGCTTCGCCTACGGTGCGATGCCCTCGCTCATCATGGGCGCGGTGGATCCGTCCGAGACGGCCGCCGCCAACAGCCTCAACACTCTGATGCGCTCCATCGGCACCTCTACCGCCAGCGCCGTCGCCGGGGTCATCCTGGCGCAGCTGACCACCGACTTCGCGGGCCACCCACTGCCCTCGGAGAGCAGCTTCAAGGTCGTCATGGCCATCGGCGCCGGAGCCTCCCTCCTCTCCTTCGTGGTGGCCGCGTTCATCCCCCGCCGGCGTCCGCTGCCCACCGCGGACCCGGCCGTCCACGAGACCGCCGAGCCGTCCGCGCTCGTGGATGTGCCCGCCCCCAAGGTCTAGCGCCCCACATCCATCGGCGGCCCCGTACCCCTCCCCCGGCGCAGGCCACCGCGCCCCAGCGCCCGGAGGTGACCCGCGTCCTCGGACCGGAACACCCAACCCCCACCAGGAGGTCTCATATGAGCCGACACGACCCGGACATCCGTCTGCCGCTGACCGGCGACGGCCCGCTGGAACCCCCGGCCGAGTGGCAGCGGCTGCGCGAGCGGTGCCCGATGGCCACCGCCGAGCTCCCCAGCGGCGACAAGGCCACCTATCTGACCCGCTACGACGACGTCAAAAGCCTGCTGTCCGACGCCCGCTTCAGCCGCCCGACCGCCACGGACAACGCCGCCCGGATCGCCCCCGACGGCGCGGGCGGCCCCGCGGCCAACGGCGACACCTCGCTGGCCATCCCCGACCGGGGTGAACCCCATCAGCGGTGGCGACGGCAGGTGGGCAAATACCTCACCGCCAAGCGCATGACGGCGCTGCGCCCCGGCATGGTGAGCATCGCGGAGTCCCTCGTCGAGGACATGGTCGAGCACGGACAGCCCGCGGACCTCAAGGCCGCGGTCGGCTTCCCGTTCCCGGTCTATGTGATCTGCGATCTCCTGGGCGTGCCCGCCGAGGACAGGGACCGCTTCTCCTACTGGTCCGACGCGTTTTTGAACGTCACCCGCTATACGACGGACGAGACCCGGGCCGCGCACACCGAGCTCAACCAGTACATGGCCACGCTCATCGCGGCCAAGCACGCCGAGCCGGGCGAGGATCTGCTCAGCATGCTGATCGCGGAGAGCGCGGAAGAGGGCGAGGGGCTGTCCGACGACCAGTTGCTGCACACCGGGGTGGCGCTGCTCGTCGCCGGGCACGAGACCACCGCGAACATGATCGGCAAGATGGTCTCGATGCTGCTCGCCGACCGCACCCGGTGGGAGCGGCTGCTGGCCGACCCCTCCCTGGTGCGCACCGCGGTCGACGAAGCGCTGCGCTTCGACGCCAACCTGGGCTTCGGGCTGCGCCGCTATCTCGGTGAGGACGTCGACCTGGACGGCCGGCTCCTGCCCAGCGGGACCACCGTCATCTGCAGCATGCCCGCCGCCAACCGGGATGAGCGGGTTTTCGCCGATCCGGACGAGATGGACCTCGGCCGCTCCCCGAATCCGCATCTGACCTTCGGCGCCGGGCCACATTCCTGTCTTGGCCAGACCCTGGCCCGCTCCGAACTCCAGGTCGTCCTCGACGTCCTGCTGCGGAAGCTGCCGACGCTCCATCTGGCCGTGCCCGCACGGGAGTTGCAACGTGTCGAGGGCCTGCTCGTCGGCGGCCTGCGCACGGTGCCCGTGGGCTGGTGAGCCCCCCCCCGTAAACACTCCGCTGGCGAGACAGCGGGAGAAGACGGCAGAAAGCGAGGAATGACGTGAAGGTCCAGGTGGACGAAGCCAAGTGCTGCGGCGCCGGTCAGTGCGTACTGATCGCACCGGAGGTGTTCGACCAGCGAGATGAGGACGGCATCGTCGTCCTGCTCGCCCCCGAGCCCGCCGCGGACCAGCGGTCCGACGTCCGGGAAGCGGCGGCCGTGTGCCCCGCAGCCGCGATCACACTCGACGAGAATCCGTCGTAAGACGGGATTCCGCACCACGCGTCGAGCGACGCGCGTGCCCGCGCCGCCCCACGGAAGGGGCAGCGCGGGCGAACAGCCGCCGTGTCCCCTGGCAGCCACGACGTTACGGGAACAATGGCGCACAGTTCGAGCACCGATCCGATGAGTTCGCGTCCCCGAAAGCGCACCATGCGCAGTTCGCGTCGCAGGTCGAGGCCCTGAACATGCAGCGTCCGCACCCTCGCAGCCTCCGCGGCGGACATGCGGGTCCTGCGGCTCGCCAAGGGATCAGCCATCACGGCCCGTACCCAGGCGCTGAACAGTCACCATACAGGCGGGGCTCCACGGGGAACCGGCGACAGTTGAACAGGCGAGTCCTCCTAGCCACCGCGCACGGCCCACAGCTGCACAGCAGTGCCCTGCGGCCGGCTGCACCCCTCCCCCGGCAGCGTCGTTCATTCACGCGATTCCGTGGCCACAACCTTCTCGAGCACCTCCAGGAGCTCGTCGGCGTCGTCTTCGCTGAACGCCAGCGGCGGACGAATCTTGAGCGACGCCGCTGCCGGGCCCGAGGCGCTGATGAGCACTCCCGCCTCCCGCATGCCGTTGACCACGCGGGTGGCGAGCCTGGGGTCCGGCACGGAGGGGTCACCAGGCCGCCCCAGGTCGGCCGCGAGGAACATGCCCGCGCCCCGGACGTGGAAGACGCGCTCGTTGTCGGTCATGATGCGGCGCAGCCCGGCCAGAAGCCGTTCTCCGGTGCGGCGGGCGTGCGCCAGCAGCCCTTCTTCTTCGAGGACATCGAGCACGGCTGCGGCGGCAGCGACACTGACCGGGTTGCCGCCGAAGGTGTTGAAGTAGCGAACCTCGCTCCCAAAGCGCTCCTGGGCGTCCAGCGTGCCGACGACCGCGGAGATCGGCATTCCGTTGCCCATAGGCTTGCCCAGCACCGCGAGATCCGGCAGGAGTCCGTGCCGCTCGAACCCCCACCAGCGGCCCGTTCGCCCGAAGCCCGCCTGCACTTCGTCGGCGATGTACAGGCCCCCGGCGGCCCGGACCGCTTCGGCGGCGCCGCGCAGGAAGCCGGCTGGCTCAGTCTGCACGCCGTCGCTGGAGAGGACCGAGTCGAAGATGACGGCCGCCACCCCGTCCCCGCGGGCCTCCAGTTCCTCCACGGCCTGGCGCACCAACGCCGTCATGCGCGGCCCGACCTCGCTCGCCGGAGTGCGGGCGGTGTCGACCGATGGGACGGTGACAACGTGCTCACCCAGCCGGTTGTTCGGGCCGAGCGAGGGCGACAGCGACCTGTTCGATGCCGTCCTCAAGAACGTGGGGATCGACGTCATGCTCAGCGGTATCCAGACGCCAAGGATGAACTCGATCACGGAGAGGTGGATACAGACCTGTCGCCGCGAGCTCCTGCCGTACGTTGATCTGGAACCAGCGACATCTCCCGCACACTCTGCGCGAGTTCGAGCAGTTCTACAACGGACACCGACCACACCAGGGCATCGCGAACGCCAGACCTCTACGCCTCTTGCCCCCACCGATCGGCGATGCGGATACGTTAGCCCGCCTCGACATACGTCGGCACGATCGCCTCGGCGGCATCCTCCACGAGTACCGGCATGCGTCTTGACCTGCACGGATGAGGTTCCCGGCAAGGACAGAGTCGACCGGGCGCACAATTCTGCGGCCGAAGGCCGATTACCGCTGGCTGGGCCGAACAAGTCGATGTTGCGGATTTGGCCGCACCGGACGAGGCGCGGCCTACCTACGGCCGATAGTCTTTGGACCCAAGGGGGGTTGATTCGGTCACCCCTTCCATAAAGGCGGCGACGGTCAGCCGGCCCTGCCGGATAATCTGCTCCCACCACATCTGAGCATCCGCACCAGCACCTTGTTTTTGCCGTTAACCGACTGAAGGCGCCCCGCCGAGGGAGGTACTTTGCCGTGCCCACATCTACGTCGAACCAGGAGAGAAATGAGCAGCACCCAGAAGTTCGCCATCGTGGGGATCAATTGTCGGCTTCCCGGTGCTCGTGATGTGGGAGAGTACTGGTCAAATCTCAAGGCGGGCACGGATAGCATCACCACGTGGTCGCTGGAAGAGTTGATCGATGCGGGCATCGATCCCGAAATGGCCAAGAACCCTGCGTATGTCAAGGCGCGGCCGCAGTTCGCGGATGTGGAGAAGTTCGACGCATGCTTTTTCCGGTTCACTCCCCGGGAGGCGGAGATCCGGGATCCTCAGCACCGGCTGTTCCCGGAGTCCGTGTACACCGCGTTGGAGGACGTCGGCTACGATCCGTTCTCCGTTCCTGGACGGGTAGGTGTCTTCGCCGGCAGCGCTCCGAACGCCTACGAGCCGCAGAACGTCAGGCACCATCAGGAGCGCGTACAGGCCTTGGGGCAGATGACGGTCTCGATCGGTAACACGAACGACTACGTCGCGCCGACCGTTTCCTACAAGCTGGGACTGACCGGTCCCAGCGTCAACGTGGTGACCGCCTGTTCGTCGTCGCTCGTCGCGGTCCACATGGCGTGCCGGTCGCTGATGAACGGCGAATGCGAGACCGCGGTCGCGGGCGGAGTCGAGGTGGAGCCGCCCGTGGTGTCGGGCTACTGGTCGGCCGAGGGCGGGATCTACTCCAAGTCCGGCCACTGCCGACCGTTCGACCACGAAGCCGACGGCACCATCTTCGGTACAGGCGTCGGGACGGTCGTCCTGCGACGACTCCAGGACGCGGTTCGCGACAACGACAACGTCTACGCCGTCATCCTGGGCTCGGCCGTCAACAACGACGCTGCCGATCGGGCCGGTTTCACGGCACCCTCGAACAGCGGCCAGCGCGCGCTGATGGAGGCCGGGTTCGCCGACGCCGATGCCGGCCCGTCGATCATCGACTACATCGAGGCCCACGGCACCGGCACCATCGTGGGAGGCCAGATCGAGGTCACCGCGCACGGCGAGACGTTCGCCGCGCACGGCGTCACCCCCGAGTCCCGCAGTCTGGCCGGCTCGGTCAAGGGCAACATCGGCCACATGGGCCCGGTCGCAGGCGTCGACCCGCGCTCTGTACAGCGAGCCGCAGACCTCGCAGATCGGCCAGGTGCTTGTCGAGTAACTCTGCGGGGAGCCCTGTCTGCGCGAGTAGCGCGTCCTTCGCGCTATGAGGCGCCCAAACCAGCGCCGCGTAGATCCGTGTGCACACCTGATCGAGTTCGGGCAGCAAGGATTTCCCCCTATGTATCCCCTGTCACATGCCGTCTCCGCAGTATGCACGTGTGCACGGAAAAGATCACAGACGCGTACCAGATGCTGAGGCCGGAGCGAGATGTTCCGCATGTGTCTTGCGGAACTCCGGCAGTACGGCTCAACAGAGCCTGTGCACTGGCCGGTTGTTGCCGTCCACTCGCTGCCGCCCGCGGACTCCGGCCGGGGTCACGCCGCCCCTGCCAGAGTCCGCCAGTGTCATCCGGCCCTTTGGCAGTCCGCAATCGACGGAGGAACATATGACGACCGCGCCCGCAGGCAGCACCGCCAGCGTGTCCACCGACTGGCGGATCACACCGGAATTCGTCTTCACCGACGAGGAGTCCGCGGCGCTCGCCGAGGCAATCGGGACGGTGATGGCCAATCCGTACCGCCTCTACGACGCCCACGCGTTCCAGATAGGCCGACTGATCGAGGACGGCGTCGTACCCGAGCGCTTCCGCTCGTATGTATCCGGCCTCGCGGGCCGTGACCGGCACAAGGAGCCAGCCGTCGTCCTGAAGAACGTCCCCTACGACCGCGACGTACCGGTCTTCGACTTCGACGAGCCCGTGAAGTCGAAGTACGAGCTGAAGCGGACCTTCGTCGCGGAGGGCTTCCTCACCCTCTTCGCCCAACTCGCGGGCACCCCGCCGATCGGATACTTGAACATCAACGACGGCGACGTCTTTCAGGACATCTACCCCAAGCGCTCCATGCAGTCGACCCAGTCGCAGAAGGCGCTCGACGCGATCCACTTCCACAAGGACCTGGCCAACCACTTCGTCCGCCCCGACCAGGTGTACATGGTGGGCATGCGCAGCACCCCGGAGAACGAGGTGTACACCTCCTTCGTCCGTAACATCGACGTCATCGCGGCCTTCGCCGAGGAGGAACTGGAACTACTGCGCAGCCCGCAGTTCTACACGCCTTTCGATGACGTGACCGTGATGGGCGGCACCCTGGAGCTGGGCGAGGCCGACCGTCACCCGATCATCGGCGGCGAGGACGACCTGCGCTACTTCGAGAACCGCACGATCGGCGTGACCGACGCCGCCCGGGCGATCGTGCCCAAGGTCTCCGCGACCCTGCACGCCCTCAAGCAGCGCGTGTTCATCGAGCCCGGCGACTTCGTGATCACGTACAACAACCACACCGTGCACGCCAAGGAGGTGGTGAAGGTGCGCAAGCCGGAGGAGCTGTGCAGCCGGTGGATCATCAAGACGGTCAACGTCGACGATCTGGAGCCGCACGCCCAGCACTTCATGCCGGGCACCCGTCACCTCGTGAATGGCTGACACCCCGCCCGATCATGGTGTGCGCCGCACGGCGGCTGCGTGTGCGACTTCCGGCTGTACGACGCCGACGGGACCCGTGCGGTCCCGCCGGCGGCCACCTCGGTCGCCGCGCTCTCCCGTGCGGCGTGCCCTCTGCTGCTCCTGGGGCCCGGGACGCTGGACGGGCCCGCCGTGGGGGCACTCGTCACCCTCGCGCAGACCGAGGTGCTGCCGGTGATCGCCCGCGGCGTGATCCCGCCGTTGCTGCACCCCTGCCATCCACTGCTGCTCGGGCGGCCGACGTCGGAACCGGGACCGGCTGGACTTGCCCTCCAAGGCGCGGACGTGACGTCTGGGTGGACGGTCCGGCCGAGGTCCGCACCTGTGTGCGGGCGCTGGCGGTCCTGCTCACCGTACACTCACGGAGCGCGGGAGCGGACCGGACGAACTGGTTGGCCGACATCACAGGTTGGCGGCTCCTCCGGAGGAAGGCTGATGCCGCCGCGCCGGGCGGGACATCCCTGTCGGCGGCGCGGGTGCTGGACGCAGGCACGCGCGAGGAACCGGCCGCGCTCCCCCGGCCGCCGGAGCGGCCGCACCGCACGCCATCGGGCGGCAGCTGCCCCGGCAGCAACCCCCACGCTGCACCGCGGCACTTCCCGCACTCGCTGTTTCCCACGGCTCGCCGCCTGCCCGCGGGCTCCATCGACTGTTCCGATCCCCGTGACAGGGAGTGACAACCATGCCGACCCCGAATCTCGCCGCCCTGGTCGAAACGACCGCCCGTACCCACTCCGGGGCCATCGCGATGGAAGACGCCGGACGCACCCGCGGCTACGGGGAGCTGCTGTCGGACGCGCGGGCCATCGCCGCCGACATCGTCGCCGCCCGGGTGCGCTCCGTCGCGGTCACCGGGGAGCGGAGCGCCGCGCTGATCACCGCCGTGGTGGCCACTGTCCTGGCCGACGTCCGTCTGGTGCTCATCGACCCGGCACTGCCCGAGGCACGGCGGACCGCGATGGTGAAGGAGAGCGGCGCGGCACTGGTGTTGACGGCCGAGCCGGGCGACGGCGGCATCTCAGCCGAACCGGCGCCCGGTGCCAGCCCCGCTGGAGCCGAGGCCCGCCCCGGCTACATCTTCTTCACCTCCGGCACCACCTCCACCCCCAAGGCGGTCGACGGGCGGTGGGCCGGTATCGCGCACTTCACCACCTGGCAGCGGGACACCTTCGGTATCGGCCCCGGCGACCGCTTCGCCCAGCTCACCGGCCTGTCCTTCGACGTCGTCCTGCGGGACCTGTTCACCCCGCTGGTCTCCGGCGCCACCATCTGCATCCCGCCGCGTGACGTGGCCACCGCCGTCGGCGGCGTGCCCCGCTGGCTGGAGACGGCCGGAATCACCGTCGTCCACACCGTGCCGTCGCTCGCCGCCCGCTGGACCTCGGTCCCGCGGGACAACCGGGCCGCCGGCGACGCGCTACGGTTGACCTTCTTCGCGGGCGAGCCGCTGCCCGCGGCCGCCGTCACCGGATGGCGCGAGCGGTTCGGCGCCACCCAGGTCGTCAACCTCTACGGACCCACGGAGACCACCCTGGCCAAGTTCTGGCAGGACGTCACCGAGCCCGTGCCCGGGGTCCAGCCGGTCGGCCGGCCGTTGCCCGGCACCCACGCGGCCCTGGTCGACGGCGAGGTCTGGATCAGCACCCCGTACTCCACACGCGGGTATCTCAACGCCCCCGGCGAGCAGGCCGATCGCTTCGTCGGCCCGCCCGCCGGGACCGCCGACGCCGTCTTCGGTGAGGAGCCGGCCGACGCTGGCGCCGGGGCCGTCTGGTACCGCACCGGCGACCTTGGCCGGCTCGGCGAGCACGGCGAGCTCCACCTCTTGGGCCGCTCCGACTTCCAGGTCAAGATCGACGGCAACCGGGTCGAGCCCGAGGGCATCGCCGCCGCGCTACGCGAGCACCCGGCCGTGCGTAACGCCGTCGTTGTCGCCCACCGGCGTTCCGACGGCGCGGTGCGCCTGGTGTGCCACTACGCGGCGGACGCCGGCGACGGGGACGAGGCGGAGCTACGTCGCTGGGCTGGTGAACGGCTGCTTGCGGCCCACATCCCGTCCACTCTGTACCGGCTCGACGAGCTGCCCCTCACCGCCAACGGGAAGGTGGACCGGACCTCCCTGCCCGAGCCCTGCACGCCAGGCACCGATGTGCCCGACGAGGGCCGGGACGGCCTCACCCAGTCGGTCACCGAGGTCTTCCGCTCCGTGCTGCCCGACGCGCCCGACCGCGCCGACGCCGACTTCTTCCAGCACGGCGGCTCGTCGCTCGACGCGGCCGATCTGTCCGTGCGGCTGCTCGCCGCGACGGGTCGGCGGCTGGAGATGGGCGAGATCTACCAGCTGCGCACCCCGCGTGCGATGGCCGAGGCGCTCCGCGACCGCCCCTTGGACAGTCAGGGGGGCATCCCGCGCGGCACCCACCCGGACCGCACCGGGCTCTCCCCGCAGCAACGCCGCTACCGCAGCGTCTATCTGCCCAGGGTCAACCGCTCGTGGAGCAACATGCCCGCCCTGTTCGCGCTTCCCGACGGTACCGGCGCCGCCGCCGTCGAGCAGGCGCTCCGGACCGTGATCGACCGGCACGAGAGCCTGCGGGCCAGCTTCACCCCCGCCGACGCCCCGGCGGACCCCGAAACGCCACTGACCCTCCATCAAGACTTCACCCCGGCACACGCGTTGACCTTCGCCGTGGAGACCGTCAATCTGCGCACCCTGCCGGAGAGCGAGCAGAGCGCACGGATGGAGGAGCTGCGGATCGCGGAGGCGAACACCCCGATCGAGATCGGCCGGGTCCCGCTCTTCCGGGCCACGCTGCTGCTGCACCACGGGGACCGGGCGACGCTGCTCTGGAATGTCCACCACATGGTCTCGGACGGGTACAGCCAGCGCCTGCTGCACCAGGAGCTGACCCATCTGCTCGGCGGCGTGCCGGAGCGCCTGCCGGAGCTGCCCATCGGCTACCGCGACTACATCGCCTGGCGCGAGCGGCTCGCCACCGATCCCGGTGCCTGCGAACCCCACCGCCGGTACTGGCAGGAGGTGTTCGCCGAGCCGTACGAGCGGCCGCTGCTCCCGGCCCGTGCCGAGACCGAGGACGCGGCGCGGGGCATCGCCCACCAGTTCCCGGTGCCGGACGATCTGCGCGCCGAGGTGGCCGCCTTCTGCCGCGAGCACGGCACCACGGCGTTTTCCGTCTACTTCGCCGCGTACACGCTGATGGCTCACGACCTCTACGAGCGCGACGACCTGGTGATCGGGACCCCGGTCGCCGGCCGCACCCGGCCCGAGTTCCAGAACCTGATCGGAAACTTCATCTCGCTGGTCGGCATCCGGAACCGGCGCGACGGGGGTGTCGGCTTCCCCGCGCTCGTCCGTGCGCTCCAGGAGGGCACGGTGCGGGCGATGGAGCACCAGGACTACCAGTACGACGAGGTCATGGCCGACATCGGCGCCGCGCCGGACGACGACCGCTTCCCGCTCACCACGGTCTTCATCTCTCTGGTGGAGGTCCCCGCCGGCCAGGCCCCGGGCCTTCGGACGCCGTCCCACCGCGACCTGGGCTGCGAGGTCAAGTTCGACCTGATGGGCTATCTGCAGCGGGCCGGCGACATGGTCGCCCTCGACCTGCACACCCGTCAGGGGCTGCTTTCAGCGGACCGGCTGGAAGCCTCGGCCGCGACGTTCCTGAACCACCTCCGCACCGGCCTCAAGGAGGGCTGACATGACGCACGCCGTCCTGGTCTGCTCCGCAGTGCGCATCCCGTCGCCCCGTCTGCTGGACCATCCGCTGATCGACCGGCTCAGCGTCGTCACCGAGCACGGGCACGCCGCCCGCTACCCCGAGGGTGTCACCGTCGAGACCGTCGGCTCCATCCGTGACGTCGACGAGGTGCTGGCCGCCGCCTGGCGCATCGCCGGCCGGTACCCGATCGACGGGGTACTCGCCCCGTACGAGGTGGGGCTGCCCGCCGCCGGGTACGTGCGGACTGTCCTCGGTCTGGCCGGGCCGGACCTCCACACCGTCACGCTCTTCACCAACAAGCACGTGATGAAGCAGCGGCTCTCCCGGGCCGGTCTCGACCTGATGCCATTCGCCGGTGCCCACAGCGATGCGCAGGTCCGGGCCCGCGCCGAGGAGTTCGGCTGGCCCGTTGTGGTCAAGCCCGCCTACGGCGGCGGCAGCAAGGATGTCGCCGTCGTCACGGACGCCGCCGAGCTGGACGCCTGGCTCGCCGCCGGCGGCGGCCTCCGGCCCGACAACCCCACCGCCATCGTCGAACGGCCGGCGAAGATCCTCACCGAGTACCACTGCGACGGTGTCGTGGCCGACGGCGAGGTGCGGTTCGTCGTCACCTCGTGCTACCTCCAACCCGTCCTCGGCAGTATCGGGCAGGGCTACGGCTCGTACCAACTGCCGCCCGACCACCCAGGGCACCTGGCAGTGGCCGAGCTGCATACCACCGCCGTCGCGGCACTCGGGCTGCGGTCCGGTGTGACCCACCTGGAGGTCTTCGCCACCCCGGACGGGCTGCGCGTCTCCGAGATCGCCTGTCGCCCCGGCGGCGGCGCGATCCCCGCCGCCATCGAGTTGCGGCACGGCGTGAACATGCTCGACGCGTGCGTCCGCACCTCACTGGGCCTGCCCGCGTTCCCGGACAGCGCCCCGGCTCCCACGCATCCCGACGCCCGCTACCTGGGGCACTGTGGACTGGCGCTGCGGCCCGGGGTCATCACCGAGATGACCTCGGAGCAGGAACTGGCCCAGCTCCCCGGCGTCCTCCGTGTCGGTCTGCTCCACGGGGTCGGCGACGAGATCGCCGGACACATCTACTCCGCCTCGGCGGCCGGTCACGTACACGTGGGTGCCGACACCGAGCAGGAGGTACGTGACCGGCTCGCGGCAGTCCGTGCCCGTTACCGGATTCGAACCCGCCCAGCGGGCGCCCCGACGGAACCCCGTGTGGCCGAATCCCGGGCGGCCTCACTCCAGGAGCCCTCCTCATGAGCGCCGCTCCGCCCCACGACCTCCACGGTGTCACCCACGTTATGGTCGGCTACAGCGCCCAGCTGATGGCGGAGGTGAACCGACTGCTGCCCGCCGCGAGCGTGCTGATCGTGGAGGAGCCGCATGTCATCAAGGCCCGTAACGTACACCGGGCGGCGGCCGAGCACCCCTGCGTCGCCGGGGTGCTCACCGCCGCCACCCAGGACGAGGCACGGGCCCACGCGCTCGCCGGGAGCGTGCCGCGCCCGCCGGACGTGCGCGCGGTGGTGCCGGCCCTCGAGTATGGAGTGGTCGCCGCCGCCACCCTCGCCACCGCCTGGGGGCTGCCCGGCGGCGGTGCCGGGGCCGCCCGCATCCTGCGCAACAAGCTGGAGCTGCGCCGCGCCGCCGCCCGCCGGGGCATCACCCAGCCGAACTTCGCCGAGGCCACCGGACCAGCCGACGTCGATGCCCTGCGCGCCCGGTTCGACGGCAGCTGTGTCCTCAAGCCAGCCAACCGCCAGGCAAGTCTGGGGGTGGTGTTGCTCGGCCCCGGGGACGACACCGAGGCGGCCTGGCGGCATACCGTCGCGGCCGACGAGCCCCGGCTGCGCGTGCACTACGCCGACGCCGCCCAGTACCTGGTCGAGCAGCGTCTGCACGGCCCCGAAGTCAGTGTGGAGGCCCTGGTCCACGACGGCGTCATCGGCTTCCTCAACGTCACCGCCAAGCAGGTGCTGCCCGGCCGCTATCCGGTCGAGCTGGGCCACACCGTGCCCGCCCCCGCCGACGAGCCGGGCGGGGCGGCGCGAGAGGCGCTGAGCGTCGCGATGGCCGAACTCGTTGACGCCATCGGCTTCTCCACCGGCATCCTGCACGCGGAGTGGGTGCTTACCAGCGACCGTCCGCATCTGATCGAGTGCGCGGGCCGCCTCCCCGGCGACCACATCCCCGCCCTCATCGACCTGGCGTACGGCGGCGACGGGCTGATGGCCGACCTCTTTGCTCTTCTCGCAGGGGACGGACCGCGCCCGGCGCGCGTCGCCCGGCGGGGCGCCGCGGTCCGCTTCCTGCCCACTCCCGAGCCGGACGTGCCGGAGGCCGTGGTGCGGTCCGTCATCGGCGTCGCCGAAGCCGAACGGCTCGACGGCGTACGGGACGTGGTGGTGGCCCTAGTGGAGGGCGCCCCGGTGAACGAGGTGACCAACTCCTGGCAGCGGGGCGGGCACGTCGTCGCCACCGGCCCCACGCCGTCCGAGGCGGCCCGTACGGCGGAGCGTGCGGCGGCGCTGGTCGCCATCACGGTCGGCCCGCGCACCGGGGGCGAGCAATGAGCGGAGCAGAGCCGAAGAGGGCCGGTTCCGGTGTGGTCCGCCGTGTCGTACGGGAGTATCTGCCGGGCAGCCATGCGGGCCGGGTCTTCGCCTTCTCCACACTGTTGAGCGCGTTCGGCACCGGTCTGTTCCTGGCCGGGTCCGCAGTGTTCTTCACCCGTCAGGCCGGGCTCAGCGCCACCCAACTCGGTGCGGGGCTCTCTATTGCCGCCGCCGTCGGCCTGGTCGCCCTGCTACCGCTGGGGGCGGTGGCCGATCGGGCCGGCGCCCGTCCGACCTTGGTTGGCGCGCTGCTCTGGCGGGCCCTGTGCTTTGTCGCCCTCGCGTTCGTCCAGGGGCCGATCGCGTTCACCGTCGCCGCCGCCTGCCAGGCGGCCGCCCAGAACATCACCGGCCCCGTCACCCAGGCCCTGGTCGGCACCCTCTCCGAGGAGGGGGACCGGACCCGGATGATGGCCGTGGTGCGGACCGTGCGCAACATCGGCTTCTCACTCGGCGCGCTAGCCGCCACACCGCTGCTGCTCACGGACAGCACCTTGCTCAATCGCGGCGTGCTGTTGGGCAACGCGCTCGCCTTCGTCGCCTCCGCCGTGTTGCTGGCCCGACTGCGGCTCGCTGCGCCAGCCCGGGCGGTCACGGTGCGCAACCCACTTGCCGCCTTCGGCGCTGTCCGCGACTGGCGCTATCTCTGCCTCACCGCCCTTAACTCGGTCCTCGCCCTGCACATGACGCTGCTGGCGGTGGGGCTGCCGCTCTGGGTGACCCGGCACGAGGGGGCGCCGGACGCCCTCGTCCCCGTCATGATCTTCGTCAACACCGTGCTGGCGGTGGCCTTCCAGGTGCCGTTCGCACGGCGCGTCACCGATCCCCGCAGTGGCGCCCGTGCCTTGCGGTGGACGGGGCTCGCCCTCGCCGGATGCGCCGCGCTGCTCGCCGTGCCCGTCACGGCCCCGCCCGCCGTCGCGATCGGCGCCGTGCTGTTCGCCTGCGTCGCGCTCACGGTCGGCGAACTCTGGCAAGCCGCCGGAGGCTGGGAACTCTCCTACGCCTACGCCCCCGAGGACCGCCGGAACCTCTATCTGTCGCTGTTCAGCCTCGGCAACTCGGCACAGGACATGGCCGGTCCGCTGCTCGTCGCGGCGGTGGTGCTGCCCCTAGGCGCCCTCGGCTGGTTCATGCTCGCCGCACTCTTCGTCGTCGCGGCGCTGCTGGCGAGCCTGGTCGTCCCGCTGCTCGACCGCCGTCCCTCGCCCGGCACCCCCACCGCTGAGGCGGCGGCCACCACCCCCACCCCAGGATGACCGCCATGACGACCCCGTACGCTCCCGCCCAGCTTCCGCACACCGTGCGCGCTGCGGACACCCCCGGCGAACTTCCGACCTGGCAACGGCTCGCTGCCGACGCGTCGCTCTACTGCGGCACTGACTGGCTGGAGTTCAGCGACACCGACCACATCGCGCGCGCTCGCTACTTCACGGCGCACACGCCGACGGGAGATCCCTCCGCCGGCCTGATCGCCCACTGGTCACCCCAGGAGAACAACGAACGGTACGTCCCGGAACGGGTGCTCCCCACGCCTTTGGCCGACAAGGCGCTGATCATCGGCGGGCGGCGCGGTTACCTCAGCGGCCCGCTTCTCGCCCCAGGCCTCTCCGTCGCCGGACAGGGCGACGCCCTCGACACGTTGCTGGAGGCGGCCACCGCCTGGTGCCCTCAGGCCGAGGGCCGCTGGTGGTGGCCCTACCTGACGACCGACAGCGCCACCACCGTCCGCGCCGCGCTGACCGCCGCCGGACGGGGGCCGGTCGCCGCCCAACTGCTCAGCGCCGACTGCGTGATCGCCGTCCCCGAGGGCGGCCTCGACGCGCACATCGCCGCCCTTCCGACCAAGCAGCGTCGTACGAACGCCCGTCGCGAGCTGCGGGCCTTCGCCGAGAGTGGCCTGTGTATCGTCCGTACGACGCTTGCCGGGCACGCCGACGCACTGGGCCCGCTCCTTGCCAACGTCCAGCAGCGGTACGGCCACGACCACAGCGCCGAGCAGATGACGTCTCTGCTGCGGCGGCAGGCCGAGCATCTTCAGGATGCTTCCGTGGTCTTCCTGTGCCTCGCGCCCGGCGACAACCGGCCGGTAGGTTTCTGCCTCGCCTACCGGCATGGCCGTGAACTCGCCGTCCGCCTCGTCGGATTCGACTACGACCGCCTGCCGGGCGCGGCCGAGTACGCGCATCTCGCCGTCTACGAGCCGGTCCGATACTGTCAGGAGAACGGTCTGGAGCGTGTCGAACTCGGCATGGAGTCCTTCGAGGCCAAGTGCCGCCGAGGCGCGGCCGTCCGCCCGCTCTGGGCCCTGCACCCCGTCGGTGGCGCCCCTGACCCGGAGGCCCAGGCGGCCCGGCGCGACACCGTCGCGGCCGCTCTGCCCGCCCGTGAGGGCGCCCGCTTCCGAGCCGAGACGGACAAGGCCTTCGCCTGACCGCCCCGGGAAAGGTCCTGGGCGGTATGAATGCGCAAATCCGGGACTCGATGCACATTCACTACAGTTCGTTGCCGCCGTTCTCGATCTCTTGCGGTCTTTGCTGATCAGAGTACTGCGGGTGCCGGTAAATCATCCGCGCAGGTCGGGAGACTGATCGCGGATCTCCGGTTCTCGGGGCTTTC
>NZ_JAERRG010000240.1 GCF_016741935.1 Streptomyces endocoffeicus
CCGTTGGGGGCGGTGAGGCCGTTGGAGGCGCCGTCCTGGTTGACGGCGGTGCCGCGTACCACGGCCAGTACCTGGTGTCCGAGGCGTTGGGCGTCGGACAGTCGCTCGATGAGGAGGATGCCGGCGCCTTCGGACCAGGCGGCGCCGTCGGCGGTGGCGGCGAAGGATTTGCAGCGTCCGTCGGGGGAGAGGCCGCGTTGGCGGCTGAATTCGATGTAGGAGGAGGGGGAGGCCATGACGGTGACGCCGCCGGCGACGGCGAGGGTGCACTCGCCGGCGCGCAGTGCCTGGACGGCCAGGTGCAGGGCGACCAGGGAGGAGGAGCAGGCGGTGTCGAC
>NZ_JAERRG010000241.1 GCF_016741935.1 Streptomyces endocoffeicus
GTGGGGTGTTGCCGCGGACGTTGCATGTGGATGAGCCGTCGCGGGAGGTGGATTGGGCCTCTGGTGCGGTGGAGTTGTTGACTGAGGCGCGGGAGTGGCCGGTCAATGGGCACCCGCGGCGGGCTGGGGTGTCGTCGTTCGGGCTGAGCGGTACCAATGCTCATGTCATTCTCGAAGAGGCGCCTGTGGTTGAAGAGGTCCCTGTGGTCGGGGAAGGGGTGGGGGAAGCCGGGCTTCGGGTGGTGCCTTCTGTGATTCCGTGGGTGGTCTCGGCGCGGAGTGCTGCGGCTCTTGTGGCGCAGGCGGGGCGTCTTGTGGAGTTCGTGGAGTCCCGG
>NZ_JAERRG010000242.1 GCF_016741935.1 Streptomyces endocoffeicus
GAGCCCGAGCACCTCCCCGTAGACCGCGGCGAGAACCTGCTCCTCCCGGGTGCGGGGGGCGCGGTACTCGCCGCCGCTGAAGTCGGGCGCGGGCAGGGCGGCGCGGTCCAGCTTCCCATTGGGCGCCAGCGGCAGCCGGTCCAGTACCACGTAGGCGGCGGGCACCATGAACTCCGGCAGCCGCGCGGACACGAACTTCCGCAGGTCCCCGGCGGAGACGCCGGTGGTGAGGTCGACATCGTCACCGGTGCCGGGTCCGCTCTCCGGTGCCTCGGCGGGGACGACGTAGCCGATGAGCTGCTTGACCCCACCCCGGCCCTGACCCG
>NZ_JAERRG010000243.1 GCF_016741935.1 Streptomyces endocoffeicus
TTGTATGACCCGGATCCGGCGCATGCGGGGACGTCGTATGTGCGGCGGGGTGGGTTTTTGCACGATGCCGCGGACTTCGACGCGGAGTTCTTCGGGATGTCGCCGCGTGAGGCGTTGGCGGTGGATCCGCAGCAGCGGTTGTTGTTGGAGGCGTCGTGGGAGGCGATGGAGCGGGCGGGGATTGATCCGGTTGGGCTGCGTGGGTCGGCGACGGGTGTGTTTATGGGGGTGATGTACAACGACTATGCCTCGAGGTTGCGGGTTCTTCCGGCGGATCTTGAGGGTTATTTGGGGTCGGGTAGTGCTGGGAGTGTGGCGTCG
>NZ_JAERRG010000244.1 GCF_016741935.1 Streptomyces endocoffeicus
GACCCGGTCGGTGTTCGAGCATCGCGCCGTGCTGCTGGGCGAGGACATCGTCACCGGCACCGCGGTCCCGGATCCACGCATCGTTTTCGTCTTCTCGGGTCAGGGGTCGCAGCGGGTTGGGATGGGTGAGCAGTTGGCTGCCGCTTTCCCGTTGTTCGCGCGGTTGCATCGGCAGGTGTGGGATCTGCTGGATGTTGCGGATCTTGATGTGGACGATACGGGGTATGCGCAGCCGGCTTTGTTTGCGTTGCAGGTGGCGTTGTTCGGGTTGCTGGAGTCGTGGGGTGTGCGTCCGCGGGCGGTGATCGGTCATTCCGTC
>NZ_JAERRG010000245.1 GCF_016741935.1 Streptomyces endocoffeicus
ACATCGGTCACACGCAGGCGGCTGCGGGTGTGGGTGGTGTGATCAAGATGGTCATGGCCCTGGACCAGGAGGTGCTGCCGCGCACGTTGCATGTGGATCAGCCGTCTTCGCACGTGGATTGGGACGCCGGAGCGGTTGAGCTGCTGACCGAGCCTGTTGCCTGGCCGCGAGGGGAGCGGGTCCGACGGGCGGGTGTGTCTTCCTTCGGTGTGTCGGGGACCAATGCCCACGTCATCGTGGAGGAGGCACCGGCACTCCAGGCGCTGGTGGAGCACACCCCGGCTGGTGAGCTACCTGATGGCGAGGGTGTAGC
>NZ_JAERRG010000246.1 GCF_016741935.1 Streptomyces endocoffeicus
TACGACGGTGCCGTTGACGGCATGGTCGGCAAGCCAACCGTGCTGGGCGGGACTGATGTGTCCCGTGAGGATGGTGGCCCCGGTTTCCGCGAGGGTGGTGGTGGCGGGGACGAACGGGTGCGGGGTCGGGACCAGTCCGAGTTGGACGGCGTCCTGAGCGCCAGTCACGGCCTTGTCGTTGAGCCAGTAGCGGGTGTGTTGGAAGGGATAGGTCGGTAGGGGGATGGTGGTCGCTGGTGGGATGAGGGTGTGCCAGGTGATGGGGTGGCCGTGGGTGTGGGCGTGGCCGAGTGCGGTGAGGAAGGCGGC
>NZ_JAERRG010000247.1 GCF_016741935.1 Streptomyces endocoffeicus
CTGACCGGGAAGGCAGTAGCCCGCCTGTCCATCGCGGCCGCCGAGGAAACCGGACGGGCCGCGGAGCGGATCGAACTGTTCGGCAGCATCTACGAGCGGGTGATACGCACCCAGCACCTGTATCAGGAGGCGACCGGCCGGGGACAGCGAGTGATCGCCCCCGTCACCAACCGTGAAGATGCGATCGGCCTCCTTGAGGTGCTGCTGCCGGCCGAACCCGGCGATGACATCCTCGACGCAGTCGGAGAAGCTGCCCACGTCCTGGCCTACATCGTGATCGCCAACCAGCGCTTCACCGATCTTTACACC
>NZ_JAERRG010000248.1 GCF_016741935.1 Streptomyces endocoffeicus
GATGACGGTGCCGTTGACGGCGTGGTCGGCGAGCCAACCGTGCTGGGCGGGGCTGAGCCGACCGGTGAGGACGGTCTCGCCGGAGTGGGCGAGGGTGGTGGTGGCGCCGAGAAGCGGGTGGTCGGTCCGGCTGAGTCCGGCGCTTTCCACATCGGCGTCAGCGGCTTTTTCGTTGAGCCAGTAGTGGGTGTGTTGGAAGGGGTAGGTGGGGAGTGGGGTGGTGTTGGTGGGTGGGATGAGGGTGTGCCAGGTGATGGGGTGGCCGTGGGTGTGGGCGTGGCCGAGTGCGGTGAGGAAGGCGTG
>NZ_JAERRG010000249.1 GCF_016741935.1 Streptomyces endocoffeicus
GCAGCAGTCGACGACTCCTCCACCAGCAACCCGCTCGCATGAGAGCTCCACACAGCGTCATCGGAGCCCGTCGCATCCTCAGGATGCGAGTAGACCGCAACCGACCGCAGACCGGCCGCATCCGGCTCCTCGACCACCACCTGAACCTGGACACTGCCCTGCTCGGGCAGGACCAACGGCGCCTCCAGCGTCAGCTCCTCCACCCGACCGCAACCGACCTGATCGCCCACACGGATGACCAACTCGACCAACGCAGCTGGTGGCACCAGCACCGACCCAAAGACGCGGTGATCAGCC
>NZ_JAERRG010000025.1 GCF_016741935.1 Streptomyces endocoffeicus
CCCGTGTGACCAGAACAGCCGTGGCCGGGCCCTGACCTGCAAAATCACAGACTTCTGCAACACGCTTTATGGGACGTCCTGTAACCCCACCATGTCTAAGGCCGGACAGACAGCAAACATGCGGGGTGAAGGCCATGAGCGCGGCGGTGCAACGCGCAGACGAGCAGCAAGACGAAGTGGACGTCGAGGAGATCAAGAAGACGATCGTCAACGCCTTAGTGACGCGGACGGTACTGCCGCCGTACGAAGAACTACGCGACCTGCACAAAGCGTTGCTGGGGCACATGCAGACGTTGATGCCACTGGCAGAGAAGCGGATCGACCGTCTGAACCGGGCCACTGTGGCCTGGTACTCGAAGCGCAGCAGGTTGAACACCATCCCGCATGAGGTGAGGCAAGGGCTCGGCTCCGGCTTGCGGTCGGCTGAGTGGCACGTCCGGAGCCTGGGCTACACGTGTCAGTTCCTCCTCAACAACTCCGGACTCGCCCAGGAAGGCGACGGGTGACCTAGAGACCGGGCGGGAGCTGCTGCCCATGGGAAGGACCCGCAGCTCCCGCCCTCCCTGAGCACGGTGACTGCGCGGCGGACAGCACCCCGTTCGCCTCGCGGATGTCACCCACCACGCCCAGGAGCGGCGGACACTGCCCCGTCCGCCGTCAGCGGTCCGGCTCCCCATGCCCGCGCCCAACAGGCGATCCGCGAGGCCGGGAACCGGGCCGCACAGCACAACAACCGCAAACGCAAACGCAAACGCAAAACCGGACTACCCCTCAAAACCCTTGCAGGCCAAGGGGTAGCCCGGTGGGAAGTCCGTGATCAGGACCCCGGTGCCGATGGTACCGGGGTGATTGTCCTGTACTCCTGGGCGTTCGCTTTCCGGCGCGATGACGGCACGCTGAAGCCTCGGAACGAGGTGGAGGAGCCGCCAGCAGAGATCGCAGCGGCGCTCAATTGGATCGCGCGGAAGTCCGTGAAGGTGACCGACCTCGACACACCTTCCGTGCTCCGCACCGCCCTGGAGGCGCTGACGCTCAAGCTGGACGGGAAGCGGGCCGCTGAGAACACCATCCACCGCAAGGAGACCGTGTTCAGCAACGCTCTGCGTTACGCGGTGGAGTGTGGCGCGCTGGTCTCCCTGCCGCTGGGCAAGGTGGACTGGAAAGCCCCGGAGACAGACGACGAGATTGATTTCCGGTTCGTCCCCGGCCCGCGTCTGGCCAAGAGCCTGATTGCAGCCGCTGGCGAGCAGGGTGAGCGGGGTAAGCACCTGCGCGCCTTCTTCGGGTGCTTGTACTACGCAGCCATGCGCCCTGCTGAAGCCACTGACCTACGGGAGTCGGCCTGCAAGCTCCCTGAGGAAGGCTGGGGTGAACGCCGATACCCCCGGTGCTGGTCCGCATGCTGCGGGACCACATCGGCACATACGGCACGGCGGAAGACGGCCGTCTGTTTCGGGCTCACCGGGGCGGTCACGTGCTGTCCAAGGAGTATACGGCGAGCTCTGGCAGGCCGCACGGTTCAGCGTGATGTCACCGGAAGAGTTCAAGACCCCGTTGGCCGAGAGGCCGTATTGCTCGAATCGGGTGTGGCTCCCGCCGAGGTCGCCCGGCGGGCCGGGCACAGCATCGCCGTCCTGTTCCGGTTCTACGCCAAGGCGATCCACGGCAACCAGCAACGCTCGAACCATCAGATTGAGTGGGCGCTTAACGCCGCTGACGAGGAGTAGGCCAATGGCCGCTACAACGGCGCCACCTCTGCTCACGTCGGGCAAGGTGGCGCCTTCGTGGCTGAGAGCAGGCGCGGCCTACCTCCGCAGAAGCTCGTGTATAAGGGTCACCACTGCGGCGGCCGTTCCGAGCGCCGCCCCTACGGCCGGGCGTTCCAAGACCAGGTAGGCCGTGAAGACCCCAACGAGTATGAGCAGAAGAGTGCGCGTGCTGATCTGATCCATTTACATCTCCAAGTAGGTGCCTTGGAGCCAGCGTCAGCGGTAGTCAGCCTCGGTTGACGATGTCTGACAACCCCTTCGTAATCTCTTACAGATCCTGACAGTTCATGACGCTAGGTGACATCATGGGCAAGTCATGTGGGAGAGGCAGCCGGGGGGTAACACATGCCACAGTGGCTTAGGCCAAAACTTCCTGAAGGCCCCCTCCGGGTCTTCAACCGTGAACTACACGCGCTGCACGGCAAAGCGGGATACCCCTCAGCCCGAAAGCTCTACCTGGCCGTGGGGAAAGCCGTCAGCCATACGAACATCCACCACGCCTTCGTGAAGCCCACTCTGCCATCGTGGGGTGTCGTTGAAGTGGTTGTGGAGCAGCTAGCCCAGTTGGCCAGGCCCCGTCTTGTAGCTGACGCTGAGATCAACCGCTTCAAGGATCTGTGGGACCAGGCGCATGCCTCAGTTTCTCCCTCCACAAGATCGGCCAGCGGTCCCAAGCCACAGTCAGCAGGCGCAGGTGAGCCGTCATCCGACACCATGCGTCCAGCCCTCCTGCCCAGTGCCTTCTTCAGCAGGCGAAACGCGCTGATCCACCAGGCGATCGTGGATCTACATAGGGCAGGTAGGCCAGTAGGCGTGCCGCAAGTCGCCGCTGAGCTTCAGCTACGCGGCCAACTCGAATTCTGCGGTGGCGAAGACACTATCTGTTCGAGTGCGTGAAGGTTGCCATCAAGGACGCATACGAGGCGGGCATGAGCATGCCCGAGTTCGCTGTCCTGAACGCGCAGAAGGTCCGCACAGCCGCAGACGCTCGCGCAGAATTTATGGCCTCGCTGTTCGAGCCCGGCTCGGACCCCGACCTCGCGCGAAGGGCAGGGGACCGGGTCACCCAGCTGCCTCCGCACTGGGCGCGCCAACAGCCCGGGAGGGCCCCATCACCCTGACTGCCTGCCCCTGACGTGCCTGATCAGGGGCGCGCTTGAGGGGAGATCTGGTCCACGCCTGGTCCACACACGCTGGTCAACGGTGGGATTCCGGCGGCACAGCGTGAGACGGCAGGCACGCAGAAGGGGTGCCCCCGAGCCAGGGGCACCCCTTCTGACCAGCTAGTTCGCTGACCTCGGCGGAGGCTGAGGGATTTGAACCCTCGGTGACATCGCTGCCACGACGGTTTTCAAGATCTCTCGCCGATCATGCAGGCTGCTCGCTCTGCCGCAGGTCAGAGGGGTGCAGGCGTCCCAGCGGAGCCGTCGCCATCGTCGTCGTGCCCGCTACGTGCCCCAGGCTCATGGTTGTGCCCGCTGAGCCAGGAGTCCGCTGCTTCGGCCACCTGGTCGTCACGTCCGGCGACTGGTCGGGCGTAGTGCCGGGTGGTGACGCTGGCGTTCGAGTGGCCGAGCCGGTGCGCGGCGGTCATGACGCCGTACCGATCGGCGACCCACGTGCCGTGTGAAGCCCGGAGGTCGTGCGGGGTCACGTCGGTCAGCCCGGCCGCCGTCACCGCAGGGTCGAAGTACGCCTTACGCCACTGGTTGTAGCGCAGGGGCTTGCCGCCCGGGGTCGTGAACAGGAGCGCATCATCTCCACCGGGCAGGGTCTCCAGGTGTCGGCCGAGCCGCTTCGCGAGGGACGGGCCGACTCGCAGGAGCCGCTTCTGGTGGGACTTCAACGACATGGTGCTCAAAGCGCTTCACGCCGGGCGGTTCCACGTCAACGAGGCTCAGCTTCACCCAGGGGTTGTCATACAGCGTGCGCTCACCATGGATCTGCCAGGGCTCGAGGTCCGCCGGCGCTTCGGTGGTCACTGACCGATCCGGCACCCGGTAGGAGCTACGGCCGTGCACCTCGACGACACCTTCAGCAAGGAGCTTGGCCAGCACCTGCCGCAGGGCCGTACGGCCGATCTCCAAGTCCTCCGACAGGGTCCGCTCGGACGGGAGCTTGGAACCTGGCGAGTACTTGCCCGTAGCGATCCACTCGCGAATCGTGCGGTAGACCCGCTCCGACTTCGGTCCCATCCGGTGAGCACGCTCCTGCCGTCGTTAGGTGTTCGTTGGGTGTAGCTACACCAGCGTATCCGCGTGCCTACTCACGTGAGTAGGCATCGACCGACCAAGACGATCAACCAGTGTCGGATCCCAGCTGATGCACGACGTTCTGGTCTCACCTGATGCTTGACGGTGGGCCTAGACAACATGGGAAGCTCCGTGGGGCTTGTTTGCTTTCACGTTACGGACCGGGACATCGGTCGTGCGGCGGATGACCCGGATCTGTCCGTCCAGCTCGACGGTGATCGTCGTATCCGACACGTGCACGGTCACGGTCTGGCCCGCGTAGGGGCGGCCGAGTGAGACGGTCTGGCGGCAGACCATGACCGTGCCGACCGCACTGACCCGCCGCTGCACACGAACCGGCTCGACGCGGGGCCGTGGAGCCGGTCCCGCGGGCCGCAGTCCCCTCAGACGCCGCACCTCGTCGGGGTTGAGCGGGTTGGTCCGCACCCGCAGCAGCTCCCGCGAGGACAGGTCGAAGAACGACAGCGTCTCCTCGTCGATCCGGATGCCCACCTGGCGGCCACCGAGGATCTCCGCCGCCAGCACCTGGCGCCCGCCCAGGTTCACCAGCCCGCTGTTGTTCACCACCCGGTCCACCTCGAACGCGGACGCGTCACCGGCCGGAAGCGGGGCCGGACCGGCAGCACGCCCTCCCCGGGCCGCCAGCTGCGCGAGATCCGCCACGGACAGATGCGACCGCACGGTCTTGATCCTCACCCCGACAATCACCAGATGGATCACCGAGGTGTCGGCCCAGACCGTCACCGTCAGGCCTGAGCGGGCCGGACCGAGCCAGAACTGCTTGCCCGCGACCTGGAGATTCCCACTCGCAGGCACCACCCGTTCGAACTCCACCGGCCCGCCCTCATCCACCTGCACCACCTCGGGAAGAGTGGCAGGAACAGGCGACGCCTCTGCCGGTTCAGACACCACAGGAGCCATCCGCTGCTGCGGCACCAGCGCGAGCACTCCAGGGATCTTCAGGCCCAGGACGTTCCGCTCCTGCCCAGCAACCGGAGTGAACCGGTCTCCCGGGCACTGTATGTCCAGGGCCTGATGCGGCCGCATGGAGTTGTATTCCTCCACCCACGCATCCAGCGCCGCCTGAGCTGCCTGGATACTCTCGAATGCGCCGCAGTCGTCGAGGAGTTCACGCCGCAACGTCGATGAAACCGCTCGACCTGCCCGTCGTGGTCGGGGAGGCCGGCTGGGTCAGCCGGTGCGCGATCCCGTTCTCCCGGCAGATCCGGTCGAACAGCACCTCACCACCTTGCCCGAACCGGTCGATGAACTGCTTGCCGTTGTCCGTCAGCACCTCTTCCGGAACCCCGAACCTCTGCAAGGCCCCGGCGAACGCCGCACACACCGCCCTCCCAGTCGCCCGCTCGACCACCGACGCGATCACGCAGAACCGGGAATGGTCATCCACTCCGGTCACGACCTTCGCCTCGGACAACTCCCCGGTCAACGGGTCGACCAGCATCACCCCACCGACGATGTCCATCTGCCACAGCTGCATCGCACGGTCCCGCTGCCAGCGCTTGTAATCCGACCGCTTCCGGCGCCGCACCCCCGGCTCCACCAACCCGTGACGGACCAGGATCCGATACACGGTCATCCGCGACGGCACCGGACTCACCGTCCCGGACCGCTCCAGCACATGCGCGATCCGCCGCGGACCCCACTTCGGATGCTTGCGCCGCAGCTCGCACACAGCCGTCTCCACCTCGGCAGACGCCTGATGCGGACACGACGCCGGCCTACGCGAACGATCAGCCAGACCCGCCAGGCCGGAGGCCTGATACCGGGACTTCCACCCGCTCACCGTCTGCCGCGACACCCCCAGCGAAGCCGCGACCTCGGTCACAGTCGCACCCGCCAGCACCGCCAGAACAGCCCGGTATCTCTGCTCAACAACCGACAACTCCACCAGCGCCAATCCCGGCCTCCCCACACACGCCGCCACGACGCGCACAGAAAAGCCGATCACGGCCACTGTCAACCATCAGCTGGGACCGAACTGTCAAGCATCACCCGGGATCGGACAAGACGATCAACCAGAGCGCGGTAGAACTTTCCCTACTCGATCAAGCACCCGTCGTCGCTCCGCTCCTCCGGGCGGACGCGGGCGGCCGGCGGCGCCCGCGCTCATGTCTCCGCCCCGCTCGGCACCGTCGGCCGCCCGCTCCCGCCCAAGAGGCGGGCACACGGGGCATGAGGTCAGAACACATCGTGGATGGGGCGGTCGGCTCCACGGCTTTAGGCAGCCACCTTGGCGCGAGCCTGGAAGATCATGGCCCCACATCGGGCACTTACGGGCAGGTCCACAAGCCTGCCCGATCCGCGGGCCAGCGTAAGGGGCCATGATCACTCGCGCCAAGGCAGCTCCAGCCCAAAGCCGTTCCGCCGACCTCACGTCACCGGCTGACCACAGCGCTACGCCCCGCTAGCGACGATGGACGGGACAAGAGCTCTGGCCCGGCCCTTACGAGTCTTCGTTGCCGTCATTAGCCTCCTCTTCCAGCGCTGCTTCATCCTCTTGACTCTGCCGCTCCTCAGCAGCCTTGAGCCTTTGGTACAACTCATGCTTTATGTCCTGGGCAACAGCATGCATCGGCTTGAGGTCGTCGAGGGTGAAAAGCGGCGGCCATCCAGTGTGCTCCGATTCGAGCTTGATCAGCTCATCGAGCGCGTGCCGCGCGTCGCCAAGCGACTCCTTGAGCACCCGGCGTTCGTCTGCAGCGCGTTGAGCCAGCGGACGGGGAGCGCTAGACTCCGCGGCAGTCCCGACCTCAGCGGAGGGTCCTTCTTCCGAATTCTCCTCATTCCCGGGTTCATCAGCTGCCGACTGCTGACTGCTGATCGCGGGAGCGGGCGACAGGGGAACCGGCGAACTAGAACGTGCTCTACGCGCCATCTCGCTGTTCGCGCGGGGTTCGTCGGATGCCCATACAACATCCCACTGCGTAAGAGGAATCGGCTTCCCCGCCACATCCCGCGCCACCCGGTCGGATGCCTGGAGATCCACTAGAACGTGGACATAGTCGTTAGACTCGACTGCGGTCCCTTGCTTACGTGTGAGCTGGCGCGTGGTGGCAGAGTTTTGCGGCAACCGCACTGCCTCAAATCGCTGCGCCGCTAGGGCGAGTGTCCACAAGCCCAATTCGTTGTCTGCTTGCGCAAGGCCTCCCACAACATCGTTGACGTCGGCGCGGAATGGAACACCTCCCTTATCCTTGGGCGCCATAAGGGCAGAACCAACGTTCCTCGTTAGCAACTTGTCGGCAATCAGTGCCGTACCACCGGCGACCGCCAGCGTGAACCGCGCGTTTACGTCACCCTGCCGAGCGGGCTCGACCAGCGTGGTGAAGTCAGTTGTGGGAACAGGTTCCCAGACGCTAGCAAGCAGATCCTTGGCGAGAACGCCGCCGTTGGCCCAAGCATTGCGGGCCTGCTTGATCACGTCGCGCTTTGCGCTGCGCCATGGAAGGTCCACAATGGGCGCGAGCAAGCCACCGAATCCCTTTTCGGACATTCGACGCTCACCCTTGATAGCCTTGGACTGTTCCTTGAGTGGCTCATAGAGACCTTGATGTGTCAGGGCATGCACGAGATATACAGCGCGCCACAGATCCGTGCCTGGAATTTCGTTGTTCCCGTACTCCTTCGGCAGGTCTTCCGCAGGAGTGCGCCCGACAGCCAGACCGTACACTACTTGGAGATCGTCTTTATCCCAGCCTCCCAACCCAAGCTGTATGACCCGCTTGAGTGCGCGCGTAGCGACTTCAACATTCTGAGCGAACGAGTCCCATTCTTTGAACTCCAAATGCACAGATGCCAGGATGGAGCGCATCGCGTCATCAAAGAGGTCCTCGGCAGCCAGCGCCGGTCCGCTCATGTGCCTTTGCACCCCAACGGTGACCTGGACAGGCACGGCGCATGTTTGGGCCACCTGAATGGCCCTTACCCCCGGCTGAACGCCGACCCAGTCGTTAGCGAATTCCGTGGCGAGTGTACGGCGCCGAGCTTCCCGACTTGCAGCCATCCGCTGGGTCAGAGGCTTATCCCCTGCCTTCTTCACCGGAACCGTCCCAAGCAGCGCATTCACCGCCGCGGTTGCTGCATCATCCACGCTCATGCCGGGACCCGCCAATACCTTCCAAGCGCTTGCCAAACGCGTGATTCCGTCGCGCACCACGAGGGCGTAGATTGATTCGGTGCCGTCCTCGAAAGCGAATTCGACAGGATGAGCGATCAGCGCCCGCGTCACCTTCCGGCTGAGGATTGAAGGCGTGTAGTTGTTGAGGATCAAGGTACTCTGGATCGTCTGCCACACGTGGCTTTTGAGATCTTCTAGGGTCTTATACGTGTAGCGCAGCAGTGTAGACGGATGCCCACTTTCCGTCACGCCTTCTACCCGCGGGTCAGAGGTCTCCATGACCTCCATGCCCGTGCGTGGCTGAATACCCGGAAACAGCTCCAGCAGCCAGGCCCTGGAGAGAACCGACCGGAGTGTCGCACCTTCGACGTGCTCTTCCTGCAACAGACCGCCGGGTGCATTCTTGGACTGCCGGAGCTGCGCAGCCACGGCCGCAGGGGTGACCATGGCCCGAGCCACCGCGTGCCAAGCGTCTACTGGAAGGGAGGTCATGGGATTAGAGGCTCCCGCGGCAACAACCTCACCGCGATCATCTCCCGTCGATAGCGCCGGCAGGTTCCGCTCAACGTTCGAAACGATGATGGTTTCGCCCTCCCAGTTGACTGAGATGGCAGGAGAGGGTGTGGAGCTGTTCATGACGCCTCCGTTGCTCGCTCGCTGATGTGGGAAGCTAGTAGTTGGCGGTCCTGGTCCGGACGACCGGGCTACCAGGTCCGCATACCGGGCTCCGGCAGTGATGCCGGAGCCCGGACCTCGTTCGTCAGAGCTGAAGCGGGCCTTCGACCTTAGGGATCAGCTCCTGGAGCCATTCCCACATGAACCGCCGATGCGGTTGGCGGACCAGCTGCTGGAAGCCGCTGTAGGCGACCTGGTCCGCAGCCTGAAGCAGCGGGCTGCAGCGAGCCGGTACGAGGTATGGATCGCCGACAACGTGACGGGGCTCGCCGAGACGGCGGTGGGCACGGCGCAGACCCGCCTCGGATCCGTCGCCGTCAAAGATGATGAAAGCTTGACTGCCCGCGGCTGCGTGCGCGGCATTGACCCGTCGCGTCCAAGCCTCATACAAATCCTGCTTGAGCTGCCCGTAGTGAACGCCCGGCTCCCCCATCCGGAAGGCACTGCCGACGGCAACTCCCGGCATGAAGCTGATCGCGGCCAGTGCCCGACGAATGACTTCGCGGTATGGTTGCTTCGCAGAAGTTCCTGGCGGACGGCGGACACCATAAACCGGGCGGCCACGCCCTGCGGCGAGTGACACTGCATGCAGGCTGTCGCCCGGGCGAATGTCGAGGTAAGGGTCGGCGTAAAGCTCCGAAAGAAGTGCTTGCCAATGCCCGAGGGGACCGGCACAGGAACCGATATCGACACGAATCCAGCCGAGTACGGCTATCCGACGAGCGTCGCCGCTGTCATCTACGAAGTAGATGCTCGACTTCAGGGATGCGGTGGTCACGGCGACCAACTCCGTACGGGAGAGCAGTCAGCCATGTTCGGCACACGCCGGGCTGTCTTCCTGATGCCTCGGCAGACCGATGGAACAGGGCGGTGGGCACTCCCCTAGCCACGCGCGACGTCTCGCGACGCCGAGCCGACGCGGTTGTCGTCACGCGGGGGTAAAGACGCCCTTGCGTCGTACCTCACCACTGACAACAGCTCGACCGGCCCGGTACCCCCGGCAGCAGAGCCTCCGGGGCAGCCCCCGGCTCCATACGTCGCAGCACGCCCTCGCACCACGTCCAGGCACAACTGTAAGCACATGCCGAGCACGCTGTCCCATAAATCACCCTGAACTTGCATTACTTGGCAAATTATGCCAGCATCTCCGCCGTCGTCAGGCAGTAAATATGGTGTGTTGCTGTCGACTTGCCCCCGAGCGGAACTGGTGGGCGCTCAACGACGCATGTTCTCTGCCCCGGAGACAGGAGCCAGTCTCCAGCAGGGTCGAAGTAGAAGAGGGAGCTGAGCCAGGGCGAGAGCGCTCAGCCGACCGTGCATCGCCATGAGAAAGCAGGGAGGTCTCGGAACGTATCCGAGGCTCCCTGCTGTACTGCACATGACTGCTAGCCAGAACCCGCGGTGGCAAATCGACCGGGGGTTCCCCTGAGGGTTGCTACTCAGGCGTTACCAGACGGTGCCCGCGGCTGGTCGCCACGCGCAGCACGTCCCGCAGTGCGCCAGCCAACTGCGCCGCGACGAGCCTCAGTTTCTCCAGATCTTCGGTCTCATCGTCGAGTACCTGAACTGACTGCCCGAGCAGTTCGGCCGCCATCCCGAGTTGCTCCGCCTCGATGTGGTCCGCCAAGCGGGACATAAAGCCTTCTCGGTCGTCGGTATCCAGGTAGCACGGCTTGCCCTCCGGCCCCGTCCACGGGAGAAGCCTCAGTTTGCTCTGTGCCGTCATTCCTGCGGCTGCCTCTCGGTGGATCTCGCTCATTGCTTCGCCTCTGCTGGCCGGGCCTGGCCGGAGACCGAGTGACACGGGCAGTCACACGCCTCGTAGATCAACGGCACGTCGACCGGCGCCAGAGCTGGAGAGGACTCAGCGCAAGCGTGGTGTGTGCCGATCCGGCAGGCGGTTGATTGGTAGGGGACAACCGAAGCGTCCGGGCTGTCGGGCTGTCGTTGAGAGGGCATCAGCGGGCCCCCAGGAGAGCCGACCGGGCCTCGGTCGACAGATGGGGAGCGACGACGACCGCCGGGTGCTTTCGTGCGCGCCTTTCCCAGGCCAACACGTACGGGCGGACAAGCGCGGTTTCCTCGCCTGCGAGCGCGTAGCGGTGCCTCGACCAGCCGGAGGCCCACCCAGGACAACCGTCGGGTCGTCGGCGGGCGCAGAGAAGACGGGAGCGACCGGTGGGGGCGGCGTTAAGGGGCGGCGGTGCTTGCCCTTGGGGAAGTGCCGCGCCCTGGTGAGGGAGGCGGCGCGGCGGATACGGTTGAGCACGTTGAATCAGCTCCTATCGCTGATGGCCCGGTCCCCTGACATCGCCCGTCGTGGGGACCGGTTTTTCTACGACCGCCCGGAGAGTGCGGCCGTTCTGGCAGGTGACGAGGAGCCCGAACCGATCGGCCTCGGCCACCGCCGCCAGGACCTCCTTCCATGACTCGGCGGAGAGCGCTTCCGGCACCTCCGCTTCGACCGATGTGAATCGGGCGTGCTCCTCCACGCGCGTGGGGAGCCCGACGGCGGACAGCCGGGCGGCGATGGCCGCCGCGCTAACTCCCGGAACGGGCACAGGGCAGCCTCCGTCAACTGGCGATCACTTTCAGTGAAGCTAGTTAACTAGATTAGAGCTAGTGGACTAGATTTTCCATATGCCTGAGCAGCCGCCTTATCTCCGCGTCGCCGACGAACTCCGGCGGCGGATCGCGGAGCACGTATGGGAGCCGGGGGACCGCCTGCCGTCCCGCGCCCAGATCGGCCAGGAGTGCGGGGTGGGCGAGAACGTGGTCCGCCGGGCGCAGGAGTTGCTGATCTCCCAGGGCGTGCTGGAGGGCCGAGCCGGATCGGGTACCTACGTCGCCGAGCCCCGACAGCGGGTGCGGGTTGTCCGGTCGTCAGCGCGCGAGCAGCCCGAGGGGTCGCCGTTCCGTGCGGACATGAGGGCAGTCGGCAAGCACAGCGACTGGGAGAGCCGGACCGATGCCAAGGTGCCGGCCCCGACGGACATCGCGGCGCGACTCGTTATCGCCGAGGGCGAGTTGTGCGTCCGGACGTCGTACGAGTTCCTGGCCGACAGCAGGCCCGTACAGCTGTCGACGAGTTGGGAGCCGTACGACCTCACCGCCGGCACGCTCGTCGTCCTCCCCGAGGGAGGGCCGCACGCCGGGGCGGGCGTCGTGAATCGCATGGCCGTTATCGGAATCACCGTCAGCCATGCCGTGGAGCAGCCGGAGCCCCGGCAGGCGACCGCCGAGGAGGCGTCGCTTCTCGGCATCCAGAAGGCCGCGCTCGTCACGCACATCCGGCGGACGTACTACAGCGATCAGGGGCGGCCCGTGGAGACGGCGGACATCGTCGTACCCGCCGCTCACTGCGAGATCGTGTACGAGATTCCGATCAATCGGGATCGGTAGTCGGCGGGGGCCTCTGAGCCGGTGTCCTACCGTGCCCCTTCCGTGCCCGATCGGTCGGGGAAACATGGGGAACGGCGGTCTCCGGCGGGTAGCGCGCATGACGACGGCCCCCGACCGTCTTGCCTGGTCAGGGGCCGTAACACTGCGGAGGCTGAGGGATTTGAACCCTCGGTGACATCGCTGCCACGACGGTTTTCAAGACCGTTCCCTTAGGCCGCTCGGGCAAGCCTCCCCGCGCCATTCGTGATGGCGCGGGGATCAGCCTAGCGCGTCAGCTGTCACCCTTGCGCTTGCCCAAGGTGACGTCCACCTTGGACACCTTGCCGCCGCGCTTGTAGGTGAGGGTGACCTTGTCGCCGGGCTGGTGGGTCCAGATCTCGCTGATCAGGGTGGGGCCGCTGTCGATGACCGTGTCGTCGAGCTTGGTGATCACGTCGCCGGACTTGAGGCCGGCCTTGTCGGCCGGGCCGCCGGGGACGATGCCGGGGCTGCCGCCGGTGCCGTTGGAGGCGATGGTGGCGCCACTGGTGGAGTCCTTCATGTTGACCGTGGCCTCGATGACCGGGTAGACGGGCTGGCCCGTCTTGATCAGCTGCTCGGCGACGTTCTTGGCCTGGTTGATCGGGATCGCGAAGCCGAGGCCGATGCTGCCGGACTGCTGGGACTCGCCGAGGCCGCTGCCGTTGCCGGCGGACTGGATGGCGGAGTTGATGCCGATGACGCCGCCGTCCGCGTTGAGCAGCGGGCCGCCGGAGTTGCCCGGGTTGATGGAGGCGTCGGTCTGGAGGGCGCTCATGTATGAGGAGTTGCCGCTGCCGCCGTCGCTGGAGGCGACCGGGCGGTTCTTGGCGCTCACGATGCCGGTGGTGACGGTGCCGGAGAGGCCGAAGGGGGCGCCGATGGCGACGGTGGCGTCGCCCACGGCGACCCGGTCGGAGTTGCCGAGGGGCAGCGGGTCGAGCTTGGCGTCCGCGGCGTTCTTGAGCTTGACCACGGCGACGTCGTAGCCCTGGGCGCGGCCGACGACCTGGGCGGTGTACCGCTTGCCGTTGGAGAAGGTGGCGGTCAGCTTGCCGTTGTCGGCGGCCGAGGCGACGACGTGGTTGTTGGTGAGGATGTGGCCCTGCTTGTCGTAGACGAAGCCGGTGCCGGTGCCGCTCTCGCCGTTGTTGCCCTGGGCCTCGATGGTAACGACGCTGGGCAGGGTCTTGTTGGCGATGCTCGACACCGAGCCGGGCGCGCGGCTCTCCGTCTTGGGGTTGCCGTAGGCGGAGACGGTGGTGGTGTCGCCGCTGTCGCTCTCCCGGTCGGCGGCCCAGAAGCCGATGCCGCCGCCGATGCCGCCCGCGACCAGGACGGCGGCCAGCACGGCGGCGACCAGTCCGCGGGGCTTGCGTTCGAAGGGGCCGGAGGACGGCGGCACGGGAGCGGTCCCCCACGGTCCGCCCGGGCCGCCCTGTCCGTCGCCCTGCCCGCCCTGCCCGTCGCCATAGCCGCCCGGCCCGTCGCCATGGCCGCCGTGCGGTTGCCCGCCTTCCGCCGACCACCATTCGCCGGACTGCCCGCCGTCCGGGCCGGGGCCCGGGGCGCCGGGTGCGCCGCCGCCTGCCCCGTCGCCCGCGCCGGCCGACGCCGAGACGGCCGCGGGAGCGGCCGGTGACGCGGGCGGGGGCGTCGACGGGGGCTGGGCGGGGGGCACCGACGGCGCGGGGCCGGGGGCTCCCGGCGATCCCGCGGCGTCGGGCGTGCCTATGGGCCCGTCCGGCCGCGCGCCCGCGGTGGGCTCGTAGTCCGGCGCGGGCGGCACCGCCTGGTTCGGGTGCGGCGCCGGAGGGGCCGGATGCGGCCCGGGCGCGGGCGGGACGGCAGAGCCCTCGTTCTCGGTGCTCACAGCTCTCTCCTCAGGTGCACGACAGATTTTCCTCGACGGCCTGCGTGTACGTCTTACCGTTACGTCTTACCGTCGTCAGCTTTTCCCACAGCGCGTCAGACCGCCGTAAGGAGCGACAGCCCCGTGGACTACCACCCTTTATCCCGGACAATTCGCCCTACCGCCATTCCGTGCGAACGAACGGAGGGGCTGTGTCCACCGGCTCACACCGGGCGGTGGCACCATAACGCGGTGACCTATGCGCGCCCTGCCCGGGACAGCCGCCCCGGACCGCACATCGTCTCCGTCGTCGCCCACCGCGGGGCCTCCGAGGACGCCCCGGAGCACACCCTGGCCGCCTACCGTAAGGCAATCGAGGACGGTGCCGACGCCCTGGAGTGCGATGTCCGGCTGACCGCCGACGGCCATCTCGTCTGTGTGCACGACCGCCGCATCGACCGCACCTCCAACGGCCGGGGCGCGGTCTCGGCGCTGGAGCTGTCCGATCTGGCGACTCTGGACTTCAGCTCCTGGAAGGGCCGGGCCACCGACAGGGAGGAGCCGGACCGCGACAACCGGGACAGCACTTCCGTCCTCACCCTGGAACGGCTCCTGGGGCTCGTCTCGGACGCCGGACGCCGGATCGAACTGGCGATCGAAACCAAGCATCCCACCCGGTGGGCGGGTCAGGTGGAGGACCGGCTGCTCGGGCTGCTGCGCCGGTTCGGCCTGGACGCGCCGCCGCCCGGCGAACGTTCACCCATCCGTGTGATGAGCTTCTCAGCGCGCTCCCTGCACCGGATCCACAGCGGGGCCCCCGCCATCCCCACCGTCTACCTGATGCAGTTCATACTGCCGCGCCACCGGGACGGGCAGCTGCCGCCCGGGGTGCGGATCGCGGGGCCGAGCATCCGGATCGTACGGAACCACCCCGGCTATGTGGCGCGGCTGCAGCGCGAGGGGCACCGAGTGCACGTCTGGACCGTCGATGAACCGGAGGACGTCGAATTGTGCGTCCGCCTGGGCGTTGACGCCCTGATCACCAATCGCCCCAAACAGGTACTGTCCCAACTCGGACGCTCATAATGGGCATTACAAGGCGTGCACCGGCGCGTTCGGTACGTATTCGATCGTGACGAGTGCGTCACACGATGCCACTTGGCCGGTTTCCGCTCCAGCACCGCGGGGCATTCATCCCGTGGCGTGGGGCTAAGGAGGTCTCGGGGGTGGCTTTGGTGGTGGCACGGCAGGTGCCGACGTCGTCGACCATGGCCGTACCCCATGGTCCTGCGGGCGTCCGCGCGGCAAGACAGCGGATGCGCATCGATTTGGGCAGGACTGGGGTATCGGATTCGGTCATAGACGACGCTGTATTGATCCTTTCAGAACTGCTCAGCAACGCATGGCGACACGGCCGCCCCTGGCGTTCCGACCATGGTGGCGGCACGGTCCGGGCTGCATGGACCGTTGACGAGGACGACCGGCTGACGGTCGAGGTGACGGATGGCGGCGGACCCACAAGGCCACTTCCGGCCAAGCCGTCGGTGACCGCACGGGGCGGCCGCGGGCTGAACATCATCACGTCGCTGGCCGAGGAATGGGGCGTGCGGGACGACATCGGCGAAGTCACCGTATGGGCCCTTCTCCCGCCCGACGACGAATTCGCCCGCCGCGTCACGATTCCCTCGGATCTCTCCCCCGAGCGGAATCCCCACCTGGGTGCGGAACTGCCCTCCGGGCTGCGTCCGGGCCTCGACGCGCATCTCGAGGCCGGTCTCGACGCGAACCTCGGCTCGGAGTTCGGCTCGAACCTCGGCCCCGAGCTCGGCTCAAATCTCGGCTCGAACCTCGGCTCGGAGCTCGACGCCGATCTGGGCCCCGGCCTGGGCTCGAATATCGAGGCGAACATCGACCCCGATTTCGATCGCGAGCTGGACTTCGCCGATCTGGACGAGCTCGCGTAGCCGACGCGGCTCAGGGAGCCGACGCGGTTCGGCCAAAGGGCTAGGCTCGCGCCCGTAAACCAGTCGTACGCGCCGTAAGAGAGCACCGCCGCGGCCGTACGCAGACCGTCACGGGCGTACGTACGCAGACCGTCACGGCGTACGAGCAAGCCCTGAGCCGCACGATCGGGAGACAGCCTCACCATGGCCAAGAAGCGCCGCCCCCAGACGAAGGCCGCAGGCCCACGGGTCGCCAACGGCGAGATCCCTGTGGTGGGCGCGCGGGAGCCCTGCCCGTGCGGCTCGGGCCGTCGCTACAAAGCCTGTCACGGCAGGGAAGCCGCACACGCCGTCACCGAGCTGGTGCAGCGCCCCTTCGAGGGGCTCCCCGGCGAATGCGACTGGGTGGCCCTGCGCGAGCTGGTGCCCGCCGCGACCGTCGAGCTGACCCTCGCCGAGGGGCTGCCCGAGGGGGTTCCGTCGGTCACCCTGGCGACCGTGCTGCCCATGGCGTGGCCCGCGCTGCGCCGCGACAACGGCACCGTGCTGCTCGGCCTGCAGAACGACACGCCCTCCGGCGACATCAGCCGCGACCTGGCCGACACCCTGCGCCGCGCGCTGACCGCCGAGCCGGGCACCCCGGTGGCCGCCGAGCGGGCTCCGGGCGACGGTCCGCGGCTGCAGGATCTGCTCGACCCGAAGGGCACTTTCTCGCCGACCCTGCACGAGGGTTTCGAGTTCTGGCTCGAGGACGCCGCGAACGCGACCGGAGAGGTCGCCGCGTCCCTGGAACGGGCCAACGCGGCCGCGATCCCCACCGCGCGGCTCACCGGCGTGGAGGCGGCCTACTGGTGCGAGACGCCGGAGAAGAACCACCTGCGCTGGGTCATGTCCCACCCCGAGGAGAAGCTGCTGGACGCGCTCGCCCGGCTGCACGCCGCGGGTGCCTCCTCGCTCGGCGAGAACACCCGGCTGGTGGGCTCCTTCCGGGCCCATGGGCTCACGGTGCCGGTGTGGGATCTGCCACGCGGGATGAGCGCCGAGGACACCGAGAAGCCGGCCGTGGACCTCGCCGGACGGCTCGTGGAGGCGCTCGCCTCCGACGCCCCGCTGACGCCCGAGCAGCGGCGCGCCCGGGGCGGTCTCACCAACCGTCAGGTGACGCTGAGCTGACGTCCCCCGGACGGCCGGAGGGCGCCGCGGGGGCACGTGACGCCGCTCACAACTCACTGTTACGCCCTGCAAATCGACGTCCGGAAATCCGCGATCGAATTTGCTATCGGCCGATCTCTTGTTACGGTTCTAAAAGCCCGGTCGCTGGTGCATCCCCCGTCGCCAGCGACCGGGCGCTTCCATGTCCGCGTCCGGACGGCGGCGCGGGACGGTGGGACAGGTACGGACCAACTGCCTCCGGCAGCGCGGGAGTTGCTCCCGGGGCCCGGTGAGGGAGTTGCTCCGGGGCTCGTAAGGGAGTTGCTGCGGGGCCCGGAGTGCACGGCGGGGCCCACGGTGCGCGGCACTGGCACGCGCGGGAAGCCCCTCAGCGCCCTGTGCCCGCGAAAAACGCCGTCCCCGGAGCCAGGACGGGCCCGGAGGCCGGGAAGTCGCCTCCCCGGCCTCCTGGCCCTCACACGCCCGCGAGCGTCGCGCTCAGCGGTCCGCCGCGCTCAGCGGCCCCCGAACCCCCGCACCCGGGGCCCGCCTCAGTAGGCGAGCCGGCTGCCTCCGTCGGGCGCGCTGGTGCTGGCCTCGACCAAAGCGTTCACCACCGTGGCCACCTGGGGCAGCCAGGGCCGCCCGGAGCGGCGCAGCGGCTGCCGCTCCCAGCGCACCCGCCCGGAGCCGGTCTGCGACGGCGGCAGCACCACATAGCCGCCCTCGCCGTGGAACCGCAGCGAGCTGGGCACCCAGTCCTGCTGGCTCAGCAGCTCGCCGAGGTCCTCGAGGGAGTACGGCTCCACCAGCAGCGACCAGCGGGTCGGCGTGGCGACCACCGGGCCGAGCCGTACGCCCGCCCGGTCGAAGACCGCCAGCGCCCGTGCCCCGGCGACCGCGGGCAGGCTCACCGCGCAGGGCGCGTGGCCGCCCGTGGCCAGCAGGAGGGGCGCGGAGGGCCGGTTGCCCCACCACCAGCGCACCATGCGCTCGTCCGTGGTGGCGGCGAGGAGAACAGGGTCGAACGGATGTCCACCCGGAACCGCACATTCCGGGTCGGGGCAGCCGCACACTCGCGGCCGTCCGCCGCCGGACCGGAGTCCGACGCCGGGGACCACGGGCCACTGCCACTCGGTGGCGCAGGTGAGCGCCGCACGCAGCAGCGGCGACCGCGCGCCGCGCCGCAGCGAGAACTTGCGTCGCCTTCCGAGGATCTCGCGCATGAGCGCTCGTTCCTTTCCGTTAACGCCGAGGGCTGTCCGTCGCACTACATCGCACTTCAGATGGCACTTCACTTGGACTTACGTGGCGCTGTCCGGCATCGTTCGGCCCGTCACAGCAGGTGGATCACAAGTCACTGCGCGTACAAGGCAGCGCATCACGCCGCGGGCCGAGCGTGGAACGTGGCGAGGGGTGGCGCGCGCATGGCGCTTGCCGTCCGGTTGGTGCCTTCCTCGCCACTCGGGGATGGGCGCGGCCGTTGTGGTCTATGACGCCTGGACCGGCCGCGGGGTTCCGGGGCGATCCGAACTGCCCCTGCCCCTTCTCCGATGTGTACCCGCCGCGGTGGAGACGACGCGCTGTCGAACGACGTCAGTCGACCTCGAAGGGATAGCCTAACGACTTTTTTTCGGCCAAGTTCAATTCCCCCCAGACACCAACAAGACCACCGGGACAATGCTGGACATCGCATCTGCGCTCCGTGTACATCTGGAGACAGTAGCGGCACAGTAGCGGCGCAGCACGACAGGGGGTTTGCGATGCTATTGAGCGAGCCGGACCCGACGGGTGAAGGCAGCGGGCCATGAACTCGCCCCACGCGCCGAAAGTGGCTGGAATCGATCCTGCCCTCCCCTCGCCCACGCAAACTGCCGACCCCGTCACACCGCCCCTGGCGGCGCCCAACTCCGGTGTCCAGGACCGGCTGGCGGGCTGGGTCTCGGACCTCACCACCCTTCATGAGCTCACCGAGCGGCTGGTCCGGACCGACACCCTCGACGAGGCACTGCGCGAACTGCTGCGCGCGGGCGCGTCCCTGGTCGGCGCCCGGCGCGGACTGGTCGCGCTCGAACCGGCCGACGGGCTCGGCCCGGTGATCACCGTGGGGCTCGGTCTCGGCCACGCCGACCTCGGCCAGATCGAGACCATCCCGCGCGGCTCCGCCTCCGCCGGCCATCTCCTGGACGGGCTGCCCGAGCCGGGCGGCGAGCGGCGCGCCGATGTGACCCACCCCGATATCGCCAGTGAGGCCGACCTCGACCCGCGCCACCGCGAGGTGGCCGCGCGGCTCGGCTTCTCCGCGAGCTACGCCGTGCCGCTGGACCCGTTCCACGCCGCCCCCCGCACCACGCCCGGCCTTTCCGCCATCCCCGCGCCCGCCCCCGGCGCGGACGGGTCCGGTGCCGGCACCGGCACCGGCTCCCCGGCGGGCGCGGGCGACCACCCGGCCCCCGGCGTCCCCGGCGTCCCCGGAACGACGAGCGTCACCGACGCCCCACGCGTCCCCGGCATCGGCCATGTCGGTGAATCGGCCGCCGCGTCTTCGCCCGGCCTTACGGCCGCCATGGGCGCCGACGGCCCCTCCGGGCGGCTCGGCGCGGCCGCCTGGCTCTACGACGAGCCCGCCGAGCCCGCGGAGCGCCAGCGCCATCTCGTGGGCCTGTACTGCCAGTACGCCGCCGCCCACATCGCCCGGCTGATCGAGCTCTCCCGCGCCCGCGCCGCCGTCGCGACCGTCCAGGAGGAGCTGCTGCCCACCCGGCTGCCCCGCGTCCCCGGGGTGCGCCTGGCCGTCCGCCACCACCCCGGCCCGCGCGGCGGCGGGGACTGGTACGACGCGCTGCCGCTGCCGGATGGAGCGCTCGGGCTCTCGGTGGGCGGGGTCTCCGGCTCCGGGCCGAGCGCCGTGGTCGCGATGGGGCGGCTGCGGGCCTCGCTGCGGGCGTACGCGGTGATGGAGGGCGAGGACCCGGTCGCCGTGCTGTCCGACCTGGAGCTGCTGCTGCGGCTCACCGAGCCCGCCCGCTCCGCGACCGCCCTCTTCGCCTACTGCGAGCCCGGGACGCGCAAGGTGGTGCTGGCCGGGGCCGGGCACTGCCCGCCGCTGCTCACCGGGGAGCGGCGCACCGAGTTCGTGGAGACCACCCTGTCCGCGCCGCTGGGGATGCTCTCCTGCTGGGAGGCGCCCAGCGTGGAGGTCACACCGTCCTCCGGAGAGACCCTCCTCTTCTACAGCGACGGGCTGCTCCACCGCACCGGGGAGCCGATGGACCGGGCCTTCACCCGGCTGCACACGGCCGCCGCGAGCGCTCCCAAGGGCGTCCGCGGCGACCCGGACGCCTTCGCCGACCATGTGCTCCGTACGGTGCTCCCCGACGGTCCGGCGGCCTCCGTGGGGCGGCCCTCGGAGGACGGCACCGAGGACCTCGTCCTGCTCGTGGCGCACTTCGACTGACGCGGGGCCCACTTCGACTGACTCGGGGCCCACCTCGGCCGACTCGGGGCCCACCTCGGCCGACGCGGGGCCCACGCCGGACGCGTGGCCCACGCCGAGTGACGCGTGGCCCCCTTACGGGTGCGGCTCGAGCGGGACCACGGCCCCCGCTGGAGCCGTGGTCGCCCGGCGCCTCGGGCCCTCCCGGCCGTCAGGCCCCCCACATACGATGGGTGGGGTCCAGTTCGAGGAGGAAGACGTGACCGAGGAGCCCACCTCCGAAGCCCCGGAGACCCCGGAAGGCGAGGAGCCCATCAAGCAGCGGAAGAACGGCCTGTACCCAGGCGTTTCCGACGAGCTCACCGCGAGCATGAAGTCCGGCTGGGCGGACACCGAGCAGCACGATCCGGAGCCCCTCGCACAGGCTCCGCAGACCGCCCGCCGCCGTGCCGCGCTCTCCGCGCGCTTCCCCGGCGATCGCCTGGTCGTCCCCGCGGGCAATCTCCGCACGCGCTCCAACGACACGGACTACAGCTTCCGCGCCTCGACCGAGTACGCGTACCTCACCGGCGACCAGACCGAGGACGGTGTGCTGGTGCTGGAGCCCGAGGCGGGCGGCGGCCACACCGCGACGCTGTATCTGCTGCCGCGCTCCGACCGGGAGAACGGCGAGTTCTGGCTGGACGGCCAGGGCGAGCTGTGGGTCGGCCGCCGGCTCAGCCTTACGGAGGCCGAGAAGCGGCTGGGCCTGCCCGCCAGGGACGTCCGCAAGCTGGCCGACGAGCTCCGGGACGCCACCGGCCCGGTCCGTATCGTGCGCGGCCACGACGCCGGGCTGGAGACCGCCCTGACCGACAAGGTCACCGGTGAGCGCGACGAGGAGCTGCGGGTCTTCCTCAGTGAGCAGCGTCTGGTCAAGGACGAGTTCGAGATCGGTCAGCTGCAGGCGGCGGTCGACTCGACGGTCCGCGGCTTCGAGGATGTCGTCAAGGTTCTGGACAAGGCGCGGGCCACATCGGAGCGCTATATCGAAGGAACGTTCTTCCTTCGGGCCCGGGTCGAGGGCCACGACGTCGGCTACGGCACCATCGCCGCCGCGGGCCCGCACGCCACCACCCTGCACTGGGTGCGCAACGACGGCCCGGTCCGCTCCGGCGAGCTGCTCCTGCTGGACGCGGGTGTGGAGACCACCACCCTCTACACCGCCGACGTGACCCGCACCCTGCCGGTGAACGGCACCTACAGCCCGCTGCAGCGCAAGGTCTACGAGGCGGTCCACGAGGCGCAGGAGGCGGGCATCGCCGCGGTCCGGCCGGGCGCGAAGTACCGCGACTTCCACGACGCCGCACAGCACGTCCTCGCCACCAGGCTCGTCGAGTGGGGCCTGGTCGAGGGCCCGGTGGAGCGGGTGCTGGAGCTGGGGCTGCAGCGCCGCTGGACGCTGCACGGCACCGGCCACATGCTCGGCATGGACGTCCACGACTGCGCCGCGGCCCGCACCGAGACCTATGTGGACGGCACCCTGGAGCCCGGTATGTGCCTGACGGTCGAGCCGGGGCTGTACTTCCAGCCCGACGACCTGACCGTGCCGGAGGAGTACCGGGGCATCGGCGTCCGGATCGAGGACGACATCCTGGTGACGGAGGACGGCAACCGCGTGCTGTCGGCCGCGCTGCCGCGGACCGCCGATGACGTCGAGGCGTGGATGGCCCGCCTCACCGGCTGAGACAGCCATACGGCGGCTCATCGCCCGATCGTGCGGGTCCCGTGGGGAGCGGCGGCGCCGCTCCCCACGGTGCGCTCAGTTCCGCCCCGGCACCTTGCGGGTGGTCACCGCGATCCGGTTCCAGGAGTTGATCGTGAAGATGAGGGCGATGAGCTGAGCCAGCTCCCGCTCCTCGAAGTGCCGGGCGGCCCGCTCGTAGACCTCGTCCGGGACGCCGCCGGGCAGCAGCGTGACCGCCTCGGTGAGCGCCAGGGCGGCCTGCTCCTTCTCGGTGTAGAACCCGGCCTCCCCGGCCTCCTCCCACACCCCCACCAGAGCGATGCGCTCCTTGCTCTCGCCCGCCTCGTGGGCGTCGGCGGTGTGCATATGGAGGCAGTAGGCGCAGTGGTTGAGCTGGGAGGAGCGGATCTGCACCAGCTCCACCAGGGCCGGGTCCAGGCCCTCGCGGGCGGCCGCGTCCAGGCTGATCAGCGCCTTGAACGCCTTGGGGGCGGCCTTGGCGAAGTTGACCCGCCCGGTCGTCCGCCGCGCCGCCGTCGCGGTCTCTGCCGTCGCCTCTGCCGTCGTGGCCTCTGTCGCCGTGGCCGTCCGCGTCGTCGCCGTCTGTGTCGGTGTCGAAGTCGTCATGGGAATGAAATTAGGCCGCTAAGCGACCCTCTGTAGGGTGCATTTCCATGGCGGATTCATGGGTCAATTCGGCGGAGATCCTCGGCAGTGACCTCCATCTGGAGCTGACCCGCGCGGGCAGCCGCAGGACCGCCCTGATGGCCGCGCTGCGCGAGGCCATCCGCGACGGGCGGCTCGCCCCGGACACCCGGCTGCCGCCTTACCGTTCCCTCGCCGCCGACCTGGGCATCGCCCGGAACACGGTCGCCGACGCCTACGCCGAGTTGGTCGCCGAGGGCTGGCTCACCGCCCGCCAGGGCTCCGGGACCCGGGTGGCGCCCCGCCCCGCGTCGCCCCCGCCCCGGCGGCGCACGCCCGGCCGGGAGCGCGGCGGGCGGCCGTCCGGGGCGACCGGCGGCCGCCGCGGGCCCCGGCCCGCCCCGCGCCCGGTGCACAACCTGCTCCAGGGCCAGCCGGACGCCGCTTCCTTCCCCCGCGCCGGCTGGCTCGCCTCGGCCCGCCGCGCCCTGACCGCCGCGCCCCACGAGGCGTTCGGCCCCGGCGATCCGCGCGGCCGCCCGGAGCTGCGCCGTGCCCTGGCCGACTACCTCGCCCGCGTCCGCGGCGTACGCACCGACCCCGAGCGGATCGTCGTCTGCGCGGGCTTCGCGCACGCGGTGCGGCTGCTGAGCGACACCCGGCTGCTGCGGCCCCGGATGGCCGTCGAGTCCTACGGCCTGGACTTCCACCGCTCGCTGCTGAGATCGGCCGGGATCCGTACGGTCCCGCTCCCCCTGGACGCCGATGGCGCCCTTACGGAGGGACTGGCCGACCTCGACGGCGTACGGGCGGCCCTGCTCACCCCCGCCCACCAGTTCCCCACCGGCGGTCCGCTGCACCCCGGGCGGCGGGCCGCGGCCGTCGCCTGGGCGCGGGAGAGCGGTGGTCTGCTGCTGGAGGACGACTACGACGGGGAGTTCCGCTACGACCGCCGTCCGGTGGGCGCCGTCCAGGGCCTCGACCCCGACCGGGTGCTCTACCTCGGCTCGGCCAGCAAGAGCCTCTCCCCGGCGCTGCGGCTGGGCTGGATGGTGCTGCCGGACCATCTGGTCGACGGCCTGCTGGCCACCAAGGGGGAGCGCGAGGGATGGACCGGCGTCCTCGACCAGCTGACCCTCGCGGACTTCATCGAATCGGGCGGGTACGACCGCCATGTGCGCCGTATGCGCCAGCAGTACCGCCGCCGACGGGATCAGCTCGTCGCCGCCCTCGCCGAACGGGCGCCCCATATCCGCGTCTCGGGGATCGCGGCAGGTCTGCACGCGGTGCTGGAGCTGCCGCCCGGCACCGAGCGGTCCGCCCTGCGCGCCGCCGCCTGGCAGGGGCTGGCGCTCGACGGCCTCGGCGGCTACCGCCACCCGGACGCCACCACACCCCATCGCGACGGGCTCGTGGTGGGCTACGCGACCCCGCCCGAGCACTCGTTCGCAGGGGCGCTGGACGCGCTGTGCCGCGCCCTGCCGCCCGAACAGACGGCCACCTGAGGCCGGCCGAGCAGACGGCCACCTGAGGCCGGCCGAACGGACGGCCGCCTGAGGTTGGAGACGGCCACCCGGCGGTTGCGGCGGCCACCTGACGTTCAGGCGGTCATGACGCCTTGAGCAGCGCTCCTTCACGCCACTTGAGAATCTTGTCGAAGCTCACCACCACCCCGCCGCGACCCGGACGGTCGCGATAGCGGACATGGTCGGTGAGGGCCTCGATGAGAAAGAGCCCCCGTCCGTGCTCCGCCTGTGGCGGGGCCGGACTGCGCGGCTGCTGTGGTCTCGGCGCGCCCGCCGGGCGCCGCTCGTTCCGGGTGCGGGCCTCGCGGCGGACGGTGCCGCGTCCGGCGAAGCCGGGACCGGAGTCGGTGACCTCGATACGGCAGGTGTCGCCGTCGATATAGGCCGTGACTCGATAATCCCCGCCCGTGCCGTCGCGACCCCCGTGCTCCACCGCGTTCGCACACGCCTCGGAGAGGGCGACCGACAGATCGTAGGAGATCTCCGGATCCACTCCGGCCGTCTCCATGGTGCCGAGGAGCAGTCGTCGTGCGAGCGGAACGCTCGCCGCCTCGCGGGGCAAATGGAGTGACCACCAGATGCTCATGCTCCAGCCTCCCGGCCGCGGCTCGACATACCGTTACGTATTGCCTGGGTCCATGGTCCGTAAGCGTGTTATTGACGTGACTCCGCTCATTCAGCGGACGCGCTCGATGCGCGAACCGGTGTATGGGCCTGTCCTGGTGTGCGCCGGTACGCCCCACCCGCCGTAGGGAACGCGTCCACCCAGTGGGATGATGGCGCGGCCATGGCTTCCCCTGTCGCCCGTGCCGGCGCCGATCTGCGAATGCTGCGGGCCGCGGTGTTCACCGCGGTCTGCGTCGTGCTGTCCGCGACGGGGCATGTGCTGGGCTCCTGTGCCACCGTGCCGCTGTGGACGCTGGGCGTGGGCTGCGCGGCGATGTTCACGGTGGCGCTGTCGCTGGCCGGGCGGGAGCGGTCGCTGCCGGGGATCGCGGCCGTGCTGGCCGTCGGGCAGCTGGCGCTGCACGCGCTCTTCGCGCTCGGACAGGACCGGGCCGCGGCGGCCGAGGAGGCCGCCCATCGGGCCGACGCCGCCCAGGGCCATGTGATCGGCCTGGCCGCCAGGCTGCTGTGCGCTTCGGGCCCCGGACGGCTCGACGCCGCGACGGCCCATCGGATCGTCACCCACGCGGGCATCGACCCGTCCGCCGCGCACGGCGGCCCGCACACCATGCCGGCGTCCATCGCCCCCGCGGGGCAGGCGGCCGGGATGGAGAGCCTGCTGCCGTCGCTGCCCATGACCCTGGGCCATCTGCTCGCCGCGCTGGCCATCGGCTGGCTGCTGCGCCGGGGCGAGATGGCCGTATGGCGGGCGGTGCGGCTGTCGGTGGACGGGGCCCGAGGGGTCGCGGAGGCCGCGCTCGTACGGGCGCTGCGCGCCGCCCTGAGGCTCGTAAGGGTGCTCCTGGCCCCTTCGCAGGCGCCTTACGGCGGGCAGAGCCGTCCGCGCACGGCCGAGCGGGACGAGGGCGGGACGACGGCCCTCGTCCTCCAGCACAGCGTGATCAGGCGGGGACCGCCGGTCTGCGTCCTCGCGGCCTGACCGACGCGACGCTCCTCCAGCGGGACCGGAGGGCGGCCGCGACGTCGCCGCACGCGCGCCCACCCATCTGATCATTCCTGTTCCTGGAGTGTTGACATGAACGCCATGCGTCTCCGCCGTCTGCCGGTCCTCGGATGCCTCACCGCGGGCGGCCTGGTGCTGCTCACCGCGGGCCCGGCCTTCGCGCACGTGAGCGTGCAGCCGGGTCAGGCCGAGAAGGGCGGCTACAGCACCATCAACTTCAAGGTGCCCAACGAGCGCGACGACTCCTCCACCGTCAAGCTCGAGGTGACCCTCCCCGCCGACCACCCGCTCGCCTCGGTGATGCCCCAGCCAGTGCCCGGCTGGGACGTCAAGGTCACCAAGTCCAAGCTCCCCAAGCCCATGGAGATGCACGGCGAGAAGATCAGCGAGGCGGTCACCAAGGTCACCTGGACCGGCGGCAAGATCGAGCCGGGGATGTTCCAGCAGTTCCCGCTCTCGGTCGGCCAGCTGCCCGACGACGCCGACCAGCTCGCCTTCAAGGCCCTCCAGACGTACGACGACAAGGAGGTCGTGCGCTGGATCGAGGAGCCCAAGGAGGGTGCCGCCGAGCCCGAGAACCCGGCTCCGGTGCTCAAGCTGGTCGCCCCGGCCGAGGGCTCGGACGGCGACGGCGCCGCCGCGGCGTCCGGCCAGGACAAGGACTCCGAGAAGGCCGGAGCGGAGAATTCCGCCTCCAAGGACGCCTCGGACGACGAGGACGGCAGCGACACCACCGCCCGGGTGCTGGGCATCGCGGGCATCGTCATCGGCGCCGCCGGTGTCGTCTTCGGCGTGGTCGCCAGCCGCCGCCGCTCCGCCTGACCGCCGACCACTCGACCGCATGCGCGTAACCGCCGGTGACCACGGGTCCTGAACCGACCGCGTGATCCCGGCGGGGCGGCGGGCCCTCGCACCCGCCGCCCCCGCGCGCCACCGATCCACCCCCTTCTCTGGGAGAACAGCTCCATGCGCACCAAAATCCTGGCCACCGCGCTCGTCGCCACCGCCGCGCTCACCCTCAGCGCCTGCGGTGGCTCGGACGACGGGGGCAAGGGCGACAACGCCGCCGCCGAGGTCAAGGGCGGCCAGAGGTCGGGGCAGGCCATCGTCCTCGACCAGCCGAAGGCCAAGCCGGACCTCGCCCTCACCGGCACCGACGGCAAGAAGTACGACCTGCTGAAGGAGACCGAGGGCCGGCCCACCCTGCTCTTCTTCGGCTACACCCACTGCCCGGACGTCTGCCCGCTGACCATGAGCAACGTCGGCATCGCCGTGAAGAAGCTCCCCAAGGCCGAGCGGGAGAAGCTGCGGGTCGTCTTCGTCAGCACCGACCCCGCCCGGGACACCCCCAAGCGGATCCGCTCCTGGCTGGACGCCCAGGGCGGCACCGACTTCGTCGGCCTGACCGGCGACTTCAACACCGTCGAGGCCGCCGCGCGGCCGCTGGGCATCTACATCGAGAAGCCGAAGAAGGAGAAGGACGGCAGCATCACCGTCAGCCACGGCGCCGAGGTGATCGGCTTCTCGCCCAAGGACGACAAGGGCCACTGGATCTACACGACGGAGGCCACGGCGGATCGTTACGCCAAGGATCTGCCAAAGATCATCGAGGGGCGGAACCCGTGATGGCGACAGGTCCCGGCATCCGTAAGGCTGCCGCCGCGGTCCTCACCGTCGGTCTGTCCGCCGCGCTCGCCGCCTGCGGGAGCGAGGACAGCGGCGGCGGTGACAGCGGGGACCACGCGGGCCACAAGGGCGCCCCCAAGCTGTCCGTGAGCGGTGCCTATGTCTCGCAGCCGCCCATGGACGACATGGCGGCGGGCTACCTGGCCGTACGGAACGCCGGTGGCGGCGCCGACGAGCTGACGTCCGTCACCACCCCGCTCGCCTCCGAGGTCACCCTGCACACCACCAAGGGCAACCGGATGAAGCAGGTGAGCTCGCTCGATGTCCCGGCCGACGGCCGGCTCGAGCTGACCAGCGGCGGAGATCATCTGATGCTGACAAATCTCAGCCACCGGCCGAAGGTCGGTGAGAGGGTCAGCTTCACCCTCCACTTCGCCACCTCCGACCCCATCGAGATCAAAGTCCCGGTCGAGCCGACGACGTACCGCCCCAAGGACTGACGCCCGATGCCCTCGCTGACCTCCCTGGCCCCCGCCGGGCCCACCGCGCCTCCCGCCCGGACCACCGCGACCGCCCGGCGGCTGATGGCGATCTGCGGCACCCTGCTCGCCGCGCTGCTGTGCGCGCTGAGCGTGGGCGCGAGCTCCGCGTCCGCGCATGCCGCGCTCACCTCGACCGACCCCGCCGACGGCTCGGTGGTGAAGACCGCCCCCCGAGAGGTCACGCTGAACTTCTCGGAGGGCGTGCTGCTCTCCGGCGACTCGGTGCGCGTGCTCGACCCCAAGGGCAAGCGCGTGGACACCGGGAAGACCGCCCATGTCGACGGCAAGTCGTCGACCGCCGCCGCCGGGCTGCACTCCGGACTGCCGGACGGCACCTACACGGTGGCGTGGAAGGCGGTCTCGGAGGACAGCCACCCGGTGAGCGGCGCGTTCACCTTCTCCATCGGCGCCCCGTCCAAGACCACGGCGAAGGTGCCCACGGGCGACGCGTCCGACTCCACCGTCAGCACGCTCTACGGGATCGGCCGGTACGCCGCCTACGGCGGTTTCGCGGCGCTCGTGGGCGGCTGTGTGTTCGCCGGGCTCTGCCGGTCCTCGCGCCCGGTGCGGAAGATCGCCGTGGGCGGCTGGGTGACGGCCTTCACGGCCAGTCTGCTGCTGTTGCTGCTGCGCGGGCCGTACACCGACGGCGAGGGGATCGGCGGGATCCTCGACCTCGGCAGGCTGGGCGATGTGCTGTCCACCAAACCGGGCGCGGCGTTGCTGTCCCGGCTGCTGCTGCTCGGCGCGGCGGCGGTCTTCCTGGCCGTCCTCTTCGGCTCGTACACCCGGCGCACCGGGGAGGGGGAGGCGGACGCGCGGCGCCGCCAGGACCTCGCCTTCGGGCTCGGCTTCGGCGGCACGGTGATGGCGGTGGGCCTCGCCGCGACCTGGGCGATGGCCGAGCACGCCTCGGTGGGCCTGCAGCGGCAGCTGGCCATGCCGGTGGACGTGATCCATCTGATCGCGGTCGGGGTCTGGCTGGGCGGTCTGGCCTCGCTCGCGGTGACGCTCCGGACCGGTGAGCCGATCGAGCGGGCGGCCGTGCGCCGCTTCTCGCGGCTGGCCTTCGGCTCGGTCGTCGCCCTGGTGGTCACCGGGCTGTACCAGTCGTGGCGGCAGGTGGGCTCCTGGGGCGCGCTGACCGACACCGAGTACGGGCGATGGCTGCTGGTCAAGGTGGGCCTGGTGGCGGTGCTGGTGGGCATCGCCGCCGTCTCGCGCCGCTGGACCGGGCGCCTTACGGAGGCCACGGAGGCGGGCGAGGCGCAAGCGGACGCGGAGGCCGAGGCGGAGAGCGATGCCGAGGTCTATGCCGAGACCGATACCGAGGCCGATGTCGAGACCACGGCCGACGAGACCAAGGCCGGGGCCAAGGCGGCGGTGAAGGCCGCGCGGCCGGTCCGTACCGGTGCGGCCGACGCGGCCGTCGACACCCCCGCCGACGCCCCTGTCGACGCCCCTGTCGACGCCCCTGTCGACGCCCTCGCCGACGCCGGAACCGAGTCCGGTGACGGGCCCGGCGGCGACTCGGGTACCGGCGCCGCCGACGACGATCCCGTACGCACCACCCAGCTCGCCCGTCAGCGGGCCGCCAAGGACAAGACCGCCACGCTGCGGGAGCGCGACGCCGACCGCGAGCGCAGCGGGCTGCGCCGGTCGGTGCTCGCCGAGACCATCGTGGCCGTCGTGCTCCTCGCGGTGGCCACCGTGCTCAGTGGCACCCAGCCCGGCCGGGCCGAAACCGAGCAAGCGAAGGCCCCGGCCGCAACCCCCGGCGACCAGCTGAACGTCGACCCGGTGAGCGTGCTGATCCCCTACAACACGGGTCCCAAGAGCGGCCGCGGCAAGGCCGTGGTGATGATCGAACCCGCGCTGCCGGGTGACAACGCGCTGCACGTCTTCACCACCGACCTGGCCGACCGTCCCGTGGACGTGCCCGAGGTCAAGCTGTCGCTGACGCTCAAGGGCAAGGGGATCGGGCCGCTGCGCATCCCGCTCGAGCGCCTCTCGACCGGGCACTGGAGCGCCAAGACCGTCCAGCTCCCCATGGCCGGCACCTGGCAGCTCTCCCTGACCGTACGAACCTCCGACATCGACCAGGTGACGGAGACCAGGAACGTGAAAGTCGCTCAATGACCACAGAGCAAGCACCCTCGTCCGGCATCTCCCGACGGCGTCTGCTGGGCTCGGCGGGCGCCGCCGGAGCGGCCGGACTGGTCGCCGGCGGAGCCGCCGGAGCCTACGCGTCCGAGGCGACGCGGGAGGCACCCGCCCCCCTCAGCTCGCTGGGCGCGACCGCCGTGCCCTTCCACGGCAGGCGCCAGGCGGGCATCACCACCCCCCTCCAGGCCCACGGTCATCTCCTCGCCTTCGACCTGGCGCCCGGTGCGAACCGTAAGGCGGCCGCCGCACTGCTGCGCCGCTGGTCGCGGACGGCCAAGGAGCTGATGGCGGGCGAGGCCCCACCGGACGACACGGGGATCGCGCTCGACGCCGGTCCCTCGTCCCTTACGGTCACCTTCGGCTTCGGCCGGACCTTCTTCGGCAAGGCGGCGGTCACGGACCGGCTGCCGGAGGCGCTCGCCCCGCTCCCCGACTTCGTCTCGGACGCGCTCGACCCCAAGCTCAGCAACGGTGATCTGTGGATCCAGATCGCCGCCAATGACGCGCTGGTCGCCTTCCACGCGCTGCGCGCCCTGCAGCGCGAGGCCGCGGACACGGCCCGGCCGCGCTGGCAGATGAACGGCTTCAACCGGTCCCCCGGTGCCACCGGCCGCCCCATGACGACCCGCAACCTCATGGGCCAGATCGACGGCACCAACAACCCGAAGCCGGCCGACGACGACTTCGAGCGGCGGATCTTCGTACCGGAGAGGGGCGAGCCCGCGTGGATGGCGGGCGGTTCGTACGCGGTCGTCCGGCGCGTCCGGATGCTGCTGGACTCCTGGGACCACCTGTCCCTGGAGCGGCAGGAGAAGGTGGTCGGCCGCCGTAAGTCCGACGGCGCCCCGCTGTCCGGCGGCACCGAGACCACCCCGGTTCAGCTCGACAAGGTCGACAAGAACGGTGCGCTGGCCATCGCGGGCGCCGCCCACGTGCGGGTCGCGGCGCCCGCGTCCAACCAGGGCGCCGCGATGCTGCGCAGGCCCTTCTCGTACCACGACGGCTTCCGCGACGACGGGGCGCCGGACGCCGGGCTGCTTTTCATCGCCTGGCAGGCGGACCCGATGAAGGGGTTCGTACCGGTGCAGCGGAAGCTGGACCTGGGCGACGATCTGTCGCGGTTCCTGCGGCACGAGGCCAGCGCGCTGTTCGCGGTGCCTCCGGGCTGCGCCCCGGGGGAGTACGTGGGTCAGGCACTCTTGGAGGCATAGGAAAAGGGGACGAGCCGCCCCGGGGCATCGCGTCCGAGGAGTGTCCGTACGGGTGTCCACCATGCGGGTCGGAAGCCCCGGCCGACGCGGGTATCGTGGCGGTCTCGTCTGATCACAGGGAGCGACCGTGATGTCGGCCAGCCGCTATGCCTACCTCGGCCCCGAGGGCACCTTCACCGAGGCCGCGCTGCGGTCCATGCCGGAGGCCGCCACCCGGGAGCTGGTGCCGATGGTCTCCGTACCGGTGGCGCTCGACGCGGTGCGCTCCGGAGCCGCGGCCGCCGCCCTGGTGCCCATCGAGAACTCGGTCGAGGGCGGGGTCACCGCGACCCTCGACGAGCTCGCCACCGGCGAACCGCTGATGATCTACCGCGAGGTGCTGCTGTCGATCAGCTTCGCGCTGCTGGTGCGGCCGGGCACCGCGATCGCGGACATCAAGACGGTGACCGGGCATCCGGTGTCCCAGCCACAGGTGCGCAACTGGCTGGCGGCGAACCTCCCGGACGCCCTGTGGGAGTCGGCCGCCTCGAACGCGGACGGTGCGCGGCTGGTGCAGGAGGGGCGGTACGACGCGGCGTTCGCGGGCGAGTTCGCGGCGTCCAGGTACGGTCTGGAGCCGCTGGTCAGCGACATCCACGACGCGCAGAACGCGATGACCCGCTTTGTGCTGGCCGGCCGCCCGGCCCGGCCCGCCGCCCGGACGGGCGCCGACAAGACGTCCGTGGTGATCTGGCTCGGTGACGACCACCCGGGCGCACTGCTGGAGCTGCTGCAGGAGTTCTCCGCGCGCGGGGTCAACATGATGCGGATCGAGTCGCGCCCGACCGGCGAGGGCATCGGCCGCTACTGCTTCTCGGTGGACTGTGAGGGGCACATCACCGACCGGCGGGTGAGCTCGGCCCTGATGGGGCTGAAGCGGATCTGCCCGAAGGTGCGGTTCCTGGGCTCGTACCCCCGGGCGGGTGTGACGGCCGACGACATGGCGCCGCTGCGGCACGGGACGTCGGACGAGGCGTTCACGGAGGCGGCGGAGTGGCTGGCCCGCTGCCAGGACGGCCGGGCCTGAGCCGGACGCCGGGGGACGCACTGGGCGTCAACAGAATCGCTGCGGAAAAGTTATCCACAGGCTGATGCCTCACGCTGGGGATAAGTCGACATCCCCAATCCGACACAGCGGGCGTATCGCGACATTCTTCACATTGGCCGCCACTGTCGAACATCACTCACTTGTCACCCCAATTCGCTCGACCAACTCTTTGGAGTGAGGGATTCCTCTCTTGTGGAGTGTGTGAAAGCGGTTCGATAGGGGAATCCATCGCCGAGCATCTGGGCGGCCTTGACGATCACTGCGACATCCACAGATCTCACACACAGCCTGTGGATAACTTCGGGGATTCCCTCCACGCCTGTGGACAACCAACCGCCAACTCACCCTGTACACAAGGGAAGAAGGTCGACTCGGCGCCGCCTCTTTGCCCCTTTTCGGGGATTGCGGAAGCATTCCTTGACGGCGACCGTCACAGGAATTCCCCGGTTTACCCACAGCCCCAAAAGGGGGCAAAACCGGACGCAAAGGAATATCGCGTCGAGCACCCGAGGTCACACCGGTAACCTGGGGGGGTGATTGACCTTCGCCTGCTCCGTGAGGACCCCGATCGTGTGCGCGCCTCCCAGCGCGCTCGTGGAGAGGACGTCGGCATCGTCGACGCGCTCCTGACCGCCGACGAGCGGCGCAGGTCCTCCAGTGTCCGCTTCGACGAGCTTCGCGCCGAGCAGAAGGCGCTCGGCAAGCTCATCCCCAAGGCCTCCGGTGACGAGAAGGCCGAGCTGCTGAAGAAGGCGGGCGAGCTCTCCGCCGCCGTCAAGGCGGCCGACGCCGAGCAGGACGTGGCCGCCGAGGAGACCCAGCGGCTCCTGCTCCAGCTGGGCAATCTGGTCCACCCCGAGGTTCCGGTCGGCGGCGAGGACGACTTCGCCGTCCTGGAGACCGTCGGCACCCCGCGCGACTTCGAGGCCGAGGGCTTCGCGCCCAAGGACCACCTGGAGCTCGGCGAGCTGCTCGGCGCGATCGACACCGAGCGCGGCGCCAAGGTCTCCGGCTCCCGCTTCTACTACCTGACCGGCATCGGCGCCCTGCTGGAGTTCGCACTGGTGAACGCGGCGATGGCGCAGGCCACCGCGGCGGGTTTCACCCCGATGCTCACCCCGGCGCTGGTCAAGCCGAAGGCCATGGAGGGCACCGGCTTCCTCGGCCAGGCCGCCGAGGACGTCTACCACCTCGACAAGGACGACCTCTTCCTGGTGGGCACCTCCGAGGTGCCGCTGGCCGCGTACCACATGGACGAGATCCTGGAGGCGGACCAGTTGCCGCGGCGCTACGCCGGGTTCTCCTCCTGCTTCCGCCGTGAGGCCGGGTCGTACGGCAAGGACACCCGGGGGATCTTCCGGGTGCACCAGTTCGACAAGGTCGAGATGTTCGTCTACACGACGCCGGAAGAGGCGGAGGCCGAGCACCAGCGGCTGCTGGAGTGGGAGAAGCAGTGGCTGACCTCGCTGGAGCTGCCGTTCCGGGTGGTCGACCTGGCCTCGGGTGACCTGGGCTCGTCGGCGACGCGGAAGTTCGACTGCGAGGCGTGGATCCCGACGCAGGGCAAGTACCGCGAGCTGACCTCGACCTCCAACACCACCGAGTTCCAGTCGCGGCGGCTGTCGGTCCGGATGCGCGAGGGCAAGCGGGTCCGTCCGCTGGCCACGCTCAACGGCACGCTGTGCGCGATCACCCGGACCATCGTCGCGATCCTCGAGAACCACCAGCGGGCCGACGGCTCGGTGCGGGTGCCCGAGGCGCTGCGGCCGTTCCTCGGCGGGCGCGAGGTCCTGGAACCGGTCACCCGGTGAGCGGCGGCGACGACCTTCCGTACCGCCTGGTCGCGACCGATCTCGACGGGACGCTGCTGCGTCCCGACCACACCGTCTCGGCGCGGACCCGTGACGCGCTCACCGCGGCCACCGCGGCGGGCGCGGCGCACATCGTGGTCACCGGGCGGACCGTCCCGGTGGCCCGGCACATACTCGACGACCTCGGCTACGAGGGGCTCGCGGTGTGCGGCCAGGGCGCCCAGCTCTACCACGCGGGCGAGCACCGGCTGCTGACCTCCGTCACGCTGGACCGCCAGGTGGCGCTGCTGGCGCTGGAGAAGATCGAGGCGGAGATCGGCCCGCTGTTCCTGGCCGCGGCCCGCGACGGGCTGGACGGCGAGGTGCTGTTCGGCGAGGGGTACCGGATGGACCACGAGGGGATGTCCCTGGTGCCGTTCACGGAGCCGGCCGAGCTGTGGTCGCGGCCCATCAGCAAGCTCTACATCCAGCACGCCGAGCTGGGCGACGACGCGCTCGCGGACGCCGCCCGGACCGCCGCCGGGGGCCTGGTCGGGGTGACGATGGCCGGCACCGGGCTGGTGGAGCTGCTGCCGCTGGGGCTGACGAAGGCCACGGGTCTGTCGCTGGCCGCGCGCCGGCTGGGGATGACCGCGGAGGACGCGATCGCCTTCGGCGACATGCCCAATGACATCCCGATGTTCGGCTGGGCCGAGCACGCGGTCGCGATGGCCAACGCGCACCAGGACCTCAAGGCCGTCGCCGACGAGATCACCGCGTCCAACGCGGAGGACGGCATCGCCGTGGTGCTGGAGCGGCTCTTCCCGGCGGCTGCGACGAGCGGCTGAACCGGCCGGATGCCGGTGCGGCCGCCTCGGCGGACCGCCCGGCATCCGGGCTCGGCAGCGGGGATGGTCAGCCTCAGCCGAAGATCTTGACCGCCTGGTAGTACGTCCAGGCCGTGCCGTTGCACGACGTCTTGGTGGCACCGCTGTAGGCGTTGCACACCCGCTTCAGGTCCTCGTAAAAGGCGCTGTCGATGCGCGCCTTGTTGGCGTCGAAGATGCCCATCGCCTTGTGGTTGCGGTAGCCGAAGTCATGCCGCGCGCAGGCGGTCTGGAAGGGGAAGCCGAACGGGTTGTCGGGGGAGCTGCTGCAGTAGTCGGTGGACCAGTCGAACTGGTAGGCGGACCAGGCACCCTGGTTGTTCCGTGCCGCGAGCCAGGTGTTGTAGCTGCTGGCGCTGGTCTGGGTCCAGCTGGCGAGGACCTGCCGCTTGTCCGCGGGGACCGCCTGGGCGGGTGCGGCCAGGGCGATGGTGGCGGCCGCGGTGACGGCTGTGGCGGCGAGACTCGTGACGAGGCGACGCATTCGGGTTCCCTCCGTTTTTACTCCTGACACCCCCTCAAAAGCTCATGACGAAGGGAGGGGGCGGCGCGGTGTGATCCAGCGCACGCCAAGAGTTCGCCAGGTCCCTGACAACCGTCAAGATCTACATCGACGTAGAGATGAACAGAGTTCGACCACCAGAGTTTCGGAGTTTTCTCCAACTACCGCAGGTACGCGGGCCGTTCAGGAAGCACGCCAGGGCATCCGGGAGGGAGGGGTGAACCGCGGCCCCGGGCCCTTGACCCTGCGGAGGATCGGGGAGGTCTCCATGTCCCGCACGGAGGTCAGCTCGGCGATACGGGTCGTCAGATAGGTGTAGAGGGCCGGGACATCGGCGCAGACCACGGTCGCCAGCAGATTCTTCGTCCCGGTGGTCGCACACGCGAACGCCACCTCGGGGTGGTTCGCGAGCGTCTGCCCGGTGGCGGCGAGCTCCGACGGCCGTACCGACAGCCAAATCGCGGTGGTGACGTCCTGACGGAACAACCGGTGGGAGTAGTCGACGTCGAAGTACAGGGTGCCGTCGGCGCGCAGATCGGCCAGCCGGCGGCGCACCGTGGACTGCGACCAGCCGGTGGCGGCGGTCAGTTCGGCCAGCGGCGCCCGCCCGTCCCCCGCGAGGACGCCCAGCAGCTTGCGGTCCTCGGCGCCCACCGGTCCGCGCGGGCCCTTCGACCGGTCCGGGGCGGGCGGGCGCAGCCGCGCGATCTGCTCGGCCGTCAGCGCGTCGGACTTGTTGACCAGGCTCCGCTCCCCACCGAAGAACTCATGCAGCACGCAGTGGGCGCTCACCCCCACCACCCGTGGCGTCTGCGGGAGTTTGCGCAGCAGCAGGGCGTCGCTGTCCTGGCCGGACGCGGCCCGGGTCGACGCGGAGACCTCGGTACCGTCGGAGAGCACATGCACCCAGGAGGTGTCGGGCCGCCGGGCCAGCGCCTCGGCCACCGGCAGGGCGGCGTCCGGCAGGCACCGCACCCGCACCATCCAGACCACATCGCCGACCGCCGCCGGGTCGGTGAGCCCCAGCACCCGGAGCGCGCCGGTCGTCCGCAGCCGGGTGTAGCGGCGGGCCACGGTCTGGTCGGAGACGCCCAGCACCTCGGCGAGCCGGCTGAAGGGGGCCCGGCCGTCGAGCTGGAGGGCGTGCACCAGCGCCCGGTCCAGGTCGTCGTACGCGTCGGATTCCACCGCACCAAGCTAGCGGGTGTCGGATATCGCCGCCGGGGCGCGGGTGGCTGGAGGAACGGCCAGGTCGGGAACGACCGTAAGGGCCGCGGGATCGCCATCGGGGCCGGTCCGCCTCATCCCTTTGTCGGATGCGCCGAACCACGGAGTCAGTCATGCGCAGATCATGGTGGCCGCTCGCCGCCATCACCCTCGGCAACTTCATGCTGCTGATAGACGTCACGATCGTGAACACCGCGCTGCCCCAGGTGGCACGGGGGCTGGACGCGTCCTTCACCTCCCTCCAGTGGGTGATGGACATCTACGCGCTGGCGCTGGCCGCGCTGCTGATGGTGGCCGGATCGGCGGCGGACCTCTTCGGACGACGGCGGCTGTACCTCGTCGGCCTCGCGGTGTTCGCGATCTCCTCCCTGGTCTGCGGTCTGGCACCGGACGCCGGGGTGCTGATCGCGGCCCGCGCCGTGCAGGGCGTGGGGGCCGCGGCCATGTTCGCCACCAACACCCCGCTGCTGATGGCCACGTACTCCGGCCGCGACCGCGGAATCGCCTTCGGCGTATGGGGCGGTACGAGCGGGGCGGCCGCGGCGGTCGGCCCGGTGCTGGGCGGGGTGCTGACCGAGTATGTCGACTGGCGCGCGATCTTCCTGGTCAATCTGCCGCTGACGGCGATCGCGGTGTGGATCACGGTCCGTTCCATCGAGGAGTCGCGCGGTACGGCCGGGGTGCGCATCGACTGGCCGGGCGCCGCCTCGTTCACGGTGTGCGCCGGGGCGCTGACGTACGGGCTGATGCGCGGCGGCGAGGAGGGCTGGGCCGACACCGGCACGGTCACCTCACTGGCGGCGGCCGCGGTCGCGCTGATCGCCTTCGTCCTGCTGGAGCGCGGGAAGCGGCAGCCGCTGCTGGACCTGGGGCTGATGCGCCGCCCGACGTTCGCGGTGCTCATGGCGGCGGCCCTGCTGCTCCAGGCGGCGGCCTTCCCGTACCTCACCTACGCCGGGCTGTGGCTGCAGTCGGTGCTGGACATGAGCCCGGTACAGGCGGGGCTCGCGGTGACGCCGATGGCGGGCGTCTCGCTGGTCGTCGGCGCGGCGGGCGGACGACTGCTGGACCGGGTCGCCCCCGGGCGGGCACTCGGCGGCGGACTGCTCCTGGTGGGCACGGGCGCGCTGGTCAACGCGGCCATGGTGACCCCGGACGCGGACTGGACCGCCTTCGTCCCCGGTCTGGCCCTCGCCGGTCTGGGGATCGGCCTGGCCATGCCGGTACTGGTCTCGGCCGCCCTCGGCTCGGCCCCGCCGGAGCGGGCGGGCATGGCCAGCGGCGCGGTGAACACCTTCCGGCAAATGGGCTACGCGCTGGGGATCGCCGTCCTGGGCACGGTGTTCGCGACACGGGTGCGGGACATGGTGGACGGCGGCGACACCGTCCCGGCCCGCGCGGCCGGGCAGGCCGCCGAGGCCATCAGCGGCGGCCACGCCGACGCCGTGATCGCCGCCGCGCCCCCGGCCCGGACGGACGCGGCGCGCGCCCTGGTCCACGAGTCGTTCGCGGCCGGTCTCGACCGCATCTGCGTCATCGCGGGCATCGCGGCCCTGGTGGCGGGCCTCCTGGTCCTCACCGTCGTCCGCGGCGGCCCCGGCGGCACGCCCCCGAAGCCGACCCCCGAGAAATCCCCGCCGGAGCCGGTCCACGCCTGAGCGGTGGCCGAGGCGGTACAACGAGGGGCGGGCGCCCGACGGCGCCCGCCCCTCGCGGCGTCGAAGCCGACGTCCGTCAACGTGCGTGGTGCGAGTAACCCTTCCGCGATCGGATCGTTGTTCCATATACGCGTTATGCGCGGAGGCAACGCGAGCTGGAGCCTCGGCCGGGCGACGGATCGACGGGCAGCGATGTCACGGCGGTTGGGTCCGAAAGAGGTTGGCAGCCTCCGCTCCTGGTCCCTGGATACGGGCGGCCTGGCCCCTGGCTGGTGGGGCGTGACCACCACTCGAATCCACACCGGAAGGCACACGTATGCCACCCGAGATCGCACTACTGGAGTCGCGCGCGCTGCGCGACAGCGTCATCGAACGGACGGATGTCCTCGACAAGGTCAAGATCCTGACCATGCTGCCCGATGGGCTGCATATCACCACGCGCATGGTCGCGGAGTACTTCGAGGTTGGGGAAGAAGCCGTCAAGAGTCTGGCCAAACGGCATCGGGAGGAGTTCCAGAGCAACGGGATGCGTATCCTCCGAGGCTCTGAGCTGCAGGTCTTTGAAAGGTCCAACTTGGACCTTTCAGATTCGAGTTATCCACAGGGCCGCGCCCACCTCACTCTCTACCCCCGCCGCGCGGTACTCAACGTGGCAATGCTGCTGCGGGACAGCAATATCGCCAGGCGGGTACGCACCTATCTCCTCGATATCGAGGAGTCGGCCCGGAGCGGACCGGAAACCGGGGCGGAGCAGCTTCCGCTCGAACAGGTCCTCACCGAGCGGATGCTGGCCGGGCCGATCGGCGGCCGTCTCGACGCCGTCGAGGCGTGTCTGGCGGATGTCGGCTCCACGCTGCGGGAGCTGGCGCCGTGGATGGCCAGGGTCTCCGCCCGGCTGGACGGCATGGACCGGCGGCTCGACGCGCACGGCCGGGTCATCTGTGCCATGAGTGAGCGGCTCTGCGATCTCGGCGAGGACATGACCGAGGTCCGCAGGGACGTCGCCACGCTCAAGGCCGAGGCGGCTCAGCGGCGGGCGCGGCGCGCCAAGCGCCGGCGCGGGTAGGGAGCGGAAGGGCCTGGTGGGTGGGGTGATGCCCTGCCCGCCGGGCTCTTCGATGCCAAGTTGTAGGATGACTGGGCAACCGGGTGAATCGACGATCGATATGAGGGAGCCGAGAGGGATGGCGTTGCGGGCGGCGGGGCGGCGGTCGCTGGTCGACACCGTGGTGGAGCAGTTGCGCGCGCAGCTCACCGAGGGTGAGTGGCAGGTCGGGGACCGTGTGCCCACCGAACATGCCCTCGCCGAACAGCTCCAGGTCGGCCGGAACACGGTCCGCGAGGCGGTCCGCGTCCTCGTGCACGCGGGGATGCTGCGGTCCCGGCAGGGCGAGGGCACCTTCGTGGTCTCCACGACCGACCCTTCCGAGGTCATGCGGGATGTGCGGCGCGCCGGGATCCGGGATGTGCTGGAGCTGCGGATCGCGCTGGAGGCGGAGGGCGCGCGGCTGGCCGCGCTCCGGCACGGCCCCGCCGATCTGCGGCGGATGCGGGCGGCGCTGGAGTCGCTAGAGGCGTTCGAGCGGGACGGGGAGCGGCCCGCCGTCGGCCACCATGCGCTGCACGCCGCCCATGACCTCGAGTTCCACACCGCCGTGGTGGACGCCGCGCACAACGCCGCGCTGACCGCGACCTACGGCTGGTTCAGCAGCTCGGTGCGGGACTCACTGGTGGCCTCGCTCGGCGACCGCGAGGTGCCGAGCATCGTCCCCGCCGACCACCGTGCCCTGGTCGACGCGATCGCCTCCGGCGACCCGGCCGCCGCCGAGGCGGCGGCTCGGGCGCTGCTGGAGGCGCCGAAACGCGCCATCGAGGCGCTGCTCGCCACCGGCTGAGGCCCCTCTCGGCGGGGCTCATAGCGCCCGGCCGCCTCAACCTCTTCACTGCCGCCTCAACCTCATCACTACGGAACGGAGCTCTTCTTGCCACGCCCGCACACCCCCGGCCCCGAGGCCGAGCCCCTGCTCGTGGACGCCGAGACGGATCTGCGGCCGACCCCCGAGGTGGCCGCCGCGCGGCGTGCCCTGCGGGCCCACCCCGCGCTCCTCCTGATCGGCATCGTGCTGGCGTCGCTCAACATGCGGGCCGCGCTCGCCGGGGTTTCCCCGCTCCTCGGCGAGATCAGCGGCCACTTCGGGCTGTCCGCGACCACGGGCAGCCTGGTCACCACCATTCCGCTGGTCTTCATGGGTCTGGCCTCGCCCTTCGCGCCCCGGCTCGCCCGGCGCTGGGGCACCGAGGCGGTGCTGCTGAGCGCGCTGGTGCTGCTGATCGGCGGCATACTGCTGCGGGTGGCGCCGCCCATGCCGGCGCTCTTCGTCGGGGGCGCCCTCGTCGGCAGCGGGATCGCGTTCCTCAATGTGCTGATGCCGGGCCTGGTCAAGCGGGACTTCCCGCACCGGGCCGCCGGAATGACCGCGCTCTACACCACCTCGATGATCGGCGGGGCGACGGTCTCCGCCGCCTCCGCCGTGCCCCTGGAGAACGCGCTCGGCGGCTGGCGGGGTTCGCTCGCCTCCTGGTCGCTGCTGGCGGCGGTCGCGGCGCTGGTCTGGATACCGCAGACGGTGCTCGCGCGGCGCGGAACGCACCACGGTGAGCCCGCGGCGACGCCGGTAAGGACGACGCCGGTGAGGACGACGCCCGTAGGGACGACGCCGGACGCGGGGTCGCGGCTGGGCCGTTCCGCGCTGGCCTGGCAGGTCACGCTGTTCATGGGGTTGCAGTCGTCGATCGCGTACGTCTGCATCGCCTGGATGCCGACGATCTTCACCGATCACGGCATGAGCAAGAGCGCGGCCGGACTGGTGTTCGCGTTCAGCACGATGCTGCAGATGGTCGGTTCGTTCGTGGTGCCCACTCTCGCCGGGCGGATGCGCTCCCAGCGGACGCTGGCCGTCGCCGTCGCGGCGCTGATGGGCGCCGGTATCGCGGGCCTGCTGGTGGCTCCCGCCGCCGGGGCGTGGGTGTGGGCGGCGCTGATCGGCGTCGGCCAGGGCGGGGCCGTGGGGCTCGCGCTGACCATGATGGTGCTGCGGACCGGGGACGCCCACACCTCGGCGCGGCTGTCCGGCATGGCACAGACCTGGGGCTATCTGCTGGCCGCGGTGGGCCCGCTGGCGCTCGGCGTGGTGCACCAGACCACCGGCGGCTGGACGCTGCCGCTCACGCTGATGCTGGCGGTGTGCGGGGCGCTGGCGGTGCTGGGCCTGGGCGCGGGCCGCGACCGCAGGATCCGGGCCTGAGCGGCGGTCGACGCGGCCCCGGACACACGGGTGGCGGCGGCCGTCATCCCGACGACCGCCGCCACCGCGGAGACGATCTGAGGCCGCTCCGCCGTCCCGGCGCGATGGCGACCGTAAGGCGCGCATGAACCCCTGGGGCGAACCCTGGGCGAGCCCCTGAGCGCCGGGCGGCCGTCACCGCCGGACGGCCGTCACCTCGCGCGGGTGATCACTCCGTGTGTCACTCCGTGGTCACTCCTCCCCCGCGAGGGTCAGCGTGCGCAGCTTGCGGCCCGCGTACCAGGTCGCGGCCACGGTCACGACCAGCAGCAGGATGACGCCGGTCGCCAGGCCGACGTCCGACGTGATCACATCGCCGTCCGCGACCTTCTGCGCGAGCGCCAGCGCCCACTGCTGCACGCTGAGCTTGCGGGCCCCGGCCACCAGGCTGCCGAAGAAGGTCTCCCAGACCAGGGCGTAGACCAGCCCCGCGATCACCGCGTGCCGGGTCACGGTGCCCAGCAGCAGGAAGACCGCGCTGTAGGCGACCGAGGCCACGGCGGCGGCGACGGCGTAGCCGACGGCCAGCTGGTTCGCGTTGCCGTTCAGCACGAAGCCCGCGAGCAGGGTGGGGATCGCGGAGAAGGCGACCGTGACGCCGATCGCCACGATCAGCTTGGTGATGATGATCGTCGGCCGCTTCACCGGCTTGGCCAGCAGATAGATGACCGAGCCGTCGTCGATTTCCGGGCCGATCGCGCCCGTACCGGCGATCACGCCGATCAGCGGGACCATGGTGGCCATCGCGAAGCCGCCGAGGATCGCGTCGGCCGTGTGGTCGTCCGCGCCGGTCAGCAGCCGTACGGCCACCGAGATCAGCAGCAGCAGACCGGGGAGGGTGAAGAGAATCAGCGCACGGCGGCGACCGAGCAGGGCCCGGTAGGTGAGCCGCGCGACGGTGGGGTGGTAGAGCGAGGACATCGCTGTGGGCTCCTTTCAGGCCGCGACGAGGTAGGAGAAGACGCTCTCCAGGGACTCGTCGGAGGGCGAGACCGTGAGGAGTCGGATGCCCTGGTCACGGGCGACCCGGGGCAGCAGTTCGGTGAAGCGGGCGAAGTCCACCGCCTGGATGTGCAGCCCGCCGTCGACGCCGGTGCTCGCGTCGACCTCTATACCGGTGGTCGACGGGTCGGCGATCAGGGCGGCCGCGAGCGCGCGGTCGTCGCTGGACCGTACGAGGTAGCGGTGCGGACGGTCCGTCATCAGCCGGCGGATCTTGCGGAAGTCGCCGGAGGCGGCGTGCCGCCCCGCGACGATCACCTCGATGTGCGCCGCCAGCTGCTCGACCTCCTCGAGGATGTGTGAGGAGAACAGCACGGTGCGGCCCTCGGCGCCCATCCGCCGCAGCAGATCCATCAGCTGCATCCGCTGCCGGGGGTCCATGCCGTTGAACGGCTCGTCCAGGAGGAGCACCGACGGCTCGTGCACCAGCGCGGAGGCCATCTTCACGCGCTGGCGCATGCCCTTGCTGTACGTGGCGATCTTCCGGGAGCCCGCGTAGTCCATCTCGACGGTGTCGAGCGCCTTACGGGCGGCTCCACGCGGATCGGGCAGCCCGTGCAGTTCGGCGTTGGCGATCACGAACTCACGGCCGGTGAGGAAGTCGTACATCGCCTCCCGCTCGGGGACGATCCCGATGTGGCGGTACGCCTGCTCATTGCGCCAGATCGGGGTTCCGTCGAGGGTCACGGACCCGGTGGAGGGGGCCAGGAAGCCGCCCATCATGTTGATGAGGGTGGACTTGCCGGCGCCGTTGGGGCCGAGGAGCCCGGTGACACCGGGGCCGATGTCCATGGTCACGTCGTTGACGGCCACGACGTTCCCGAACCACCGGGAGACGTTGTCGATGGCGATCGTGGTCACAGGCCGACCTTTCGGTAGCGGCGCATCAGCAGCCCGTACGAGCCGGCGATCAGGCCGAGGAGAACGAGGACGTAGACGAGCCCGGTCCCGGTGCCGGGGCCGACTCCGCCGGGGAAGGAGGAGGTGGCACCGAGGAACGCCGTCTGCACCCCGTCGATGATGGTGATCGGCGAGAACAGCCCGATCCAGCTCACCGGGCCGGTGTTGCCCTGGTCCCAGGCGATGGCCTGGACGGCGGACACCGCGCCGTAGGAGATGGTCAGCAGGGCGATGACGGCGGCGACGCCGAAGCCGCGGCGCGGGGTGAGCGCGGCGACGACCAGGCTGATGCCGGCGAAGAGGAGCGAGAGCAGAGCCACGGAGACCAGTCCTTGTGCGAAGCCCTTCGTCTGATCGGCGAAGTCCAGCTTGGCGAGCAGTGCCCCGACGTAGAGGATCAGCAGGGGCGCGCCGGTGAGGATGAACAGCGCGGAGGCCATGGCGGCGAACTTGGCCACCACGTAGTCCATCGTTTCGATGGGCCGCGAGAAGTAGAGCGGGACCGTCTTGAAGCGGAGGTCCCGGGAGACGGACTGCGGCGCCTGGGAGGCGGTGTAGAGGCCGATGACGGCCTGCAGCATGATCGCGTAGCGGGTGTACTCGACGGTGAGCTTGTCCGCGCTGGTGGCGATGGCCACCGCGACGATGATCGCGGCGGGCATGCACATCACGGCGAACAGCAGCATCGGCGCGACCTTGGACTTGGCCGAGCGGCCGAGGCCGTAGGCGCCGCGCAGGCTCTGGGAGAAGAGCGAGCGGCGGGCGTAGGCGCGGCCGAGGCGCGGGCCCTCGTAGTGGCGGTAGCCGATGTTGTGAATGACGTCGGCGCGCTGCTGGGTCACGGTCTCAGGCGGCATCGACGGCACCTCCGTTCCCATGTGCGCTTGCGGCGGCGTTCGCGGCGTCCACGGCCTCCGCGGCGTTCGCGGCGTTCGCGTCCTCGTCGTCGGACCGGAAGATCTCCGCGATGCGGTGGCGGCGCTGCTCCATGCGGACCAGACCGAGGCCGAGGCCGGCGATGGTGTCGCGGACCGTGTCGTACGTCTCCTCGCCCGCGACGTCGACCAGCAGCACATGGTCGGAGCCGGGCGACCCGTCGGCGCCGCGGCCGGCCGGCTGGACGGTGAGCCCGGCCCGGTCGAGCGCGGTGCGCAGCGCCGTGGTGCCGTCCGGGTGGTCGGCGGTGTCGGTCACCTCGACCGCGAGCGAGGCCGTGGCCTGGGTGAAGTCACTGGTGGAGCTGGAGCGGAGCAGCTTGCCGCCGTCGATGACCACGACGTGGTCGCAGGTGCGCTCCAGCTCGCCGAGCAGATGCGAGGTGACCAGGACCGAGATGCCGAAGTCGGTGTGCACGCGGCGGATCAGCCCGAGCATGTCGTCGCGGCCGACCGGGTCCAGTCCGTTGGTCGGCTCGTCCAGCAGCACCAGGCGCGGGTCGTGCACCAGGGCCTGGGCCAGCTTGACCCGCTGCTTCATGCCCGTGGAGTAGCCGCCCATGGGGCGGTACCGCTCCTCGTACAGCCCTACGTGGCGCAGCGTGTCGGCCGTGCGCTCGCGGGCCGCGGAGGGTGGCAGCCCGGACATGCGCGCCATGTGGACGACGAACTCGGTGGCCGAGACATCGGGCGGCAGACAGTCGTGCTCGGGCATGTAGCCGACGCTTTCGCGGATGGCGCTGCCGTCCTTCGCCACATCGAGGCCGAGCACGGAAGCGCGGCCCTCGCTGGCGGGGGACAACCCGAGCAGGATCTTGATCAGCGTGGACTTACCGGCGCCGTTGGCACCCACCAGGCCGGTGACCCCTGGTGCGATGTCGACGGTCAGCCGGTCGAGCGCGGTGACGCGGGGGAACCGCTTGCTCAGACTTTCGGTGGCGATCACAGTCACGTGTTCGACGGTAGTGGTGTGAGACACAGGCGGCGTCACTCCATACGGTGGGATTCGCCTCGTCCTCGGGTCTGACGCGCCCGTAGGGGACAGGCCCCGACCGGCGGGGGTTACCGAGGGTATCCACAGCCGGTCCGGGGGCTTATGCCCGATGTGCCGCGGGGGCCGGCCGGGACCGCGCCCATCCTGGGTACCACGCGGTGAACAGGGCCGGAAGGACGAACCCGGCGAACTGCGCCGCCAGCGCCGCCGCCACGCCCAGACCGGCGGAGACGACCACGGCCATGGCTGCGGCGGAGAGGGTGAAGGCAATGGACCAGGTCCGGGTGATCACCACATTGATGTGCCGGAACGCGTAGGTGTCCCACACCTCGGGCGGTGCCTGGCGCCGGGCGATACCGGTGGTGAAGGGCCGCCCCACGGCGAGCGTCGTCCAAGCGGTGACGGCCAGCCAGCCCAGCGCCAGCGCGCCGACGTAGTCCTTGAGTCCACTGTCGGGGCGGGCGAAGGCGAAGATCGTCAGCACGGTGAAGAAGGCCACCGTGCTGCACTCGAGGATGAGGGCGTCGGTGGCCAGGCCCGCCCGACGGGCCCGGATCAGCATCGCGGCCCCCAGCACCAGCCCGGCCAGGGCGCCCCACTGCCAGCCCAGCGTGGACACGATCGCGAGGGCGATCCATGGCATGAATCCGCGCAAGTAACTCATTTGGCCCCACGTGCCCTGCGAGACCGGTCCTATGCCTGATGCGCTGCCCGGCCCGTGGATTCCCCTTCGGGGAGGGGGAGCTACGAAAGCACCCGGCCGGAGTCGGACCTTCCGGCCGGGAACGGGAACGCTCGTCTTCCGGCCGGGGACGGGAACGCTCGTCTTCCGGCCGGGGACGGGAACGTCAGAGGCCCGGTGCGCCCCAGACCGGGAACCAGCGGCTCAGGTCCTCCTCGATCCGCAGATCGTCCCCGAGCAGCGCCCGCATCTGGAGCTCCAGCGCGTTGTCCCGCTTCTCCGTGGCGCCCGGCAGCGGCGCGAAGGGGTAGAAGGTGCCGCGCTTGTAGAGGTACACCAGCGCGAGCGAACGCCCCTCCGGATCCTGGAAGCCGATCAGCGAGCACAGCAGCTGGGGGCCGAAGCCTCCGTCCTGGAGCAGCGAATTGACCGCGTGCAGATCGTTCACCAGCGAGGCCACATCGTCCGGCCGCTGCCGGGCCAGCAGCCAGGTGTAGCCGTACGCGTCCTGACTGAACTCCACGGGCACCCCGCCCCGGTCCGCGTCCGCGTCCGCGTCCAGCAGCTCCCGCACATCCCGCTGGAGCTGGGAGAAGGCGCCGCCCTCCACGCTCGCGAAGCAGACCGAGCCCCGCCCGGTCGGGGTGAACCCGGCCCCCGCCTCCAGGCTGACCGCGGCCCCCGGGAGCCCGAAGAGCCGGTCCAGGTCGGGGCGCACCGGTTTGCTGCGGCCCAGGATGGCGTCCAGCAGCCTCATGCCTCAGCCCCTTCCCGCCTGGCCCAGCTGGGTGGAGACGCGGGCGAGCTGGTCGAGCCGCCGCTCCAGCGTCGGATGCGAGGAGAACAGCCGGCTGACGCTCTCGCCGGAGAGCGCGGGCGCGAAGAAGAACGCGTTGTACGGCTCGACCTTGCGCAGGTCCCGGGTCGGGATCCGGGCCATCTGCCCCGTCACCTTGGTGAGCGCGGCGGCAAGCGCCGAGGGCCGCCCGGTCAGCAGCGCACCGGCGCGGTCGGCGGACAGCTCGCGGTAGCGGGACAGCAGCCGGGTCAGCAGGAAGCTGATCGCGTAGACCACGGCGCTGATCAGCGGGATGAGCAGCACCGCGATGCCCACGTTGTTGTTGCGGCTGCCACGGCTGAGCCCGCCCCACAGCGCCGCGCGGGTCATGATGCCCGCCAGCACGCCGAGGAAGGAGGCGATGGTCATGACCGCCACATCGCGGTGGGCCACATGCGACAGCTCATGGGCGAGCACGCCCTCCAGCTCCTCCGGCTCCAGCCGCCGCAGCAGGCCGGTGGTGGCGCACACCAGCGCGTTGCGCTGGTTGCGGCCGGTGGCGAAGGCGTTCGGCACATCGGTGTCGGCGATGGCCACCCGGGGCTTGGGCATGTCCGCGAGCGCGCACAGCCGGTCCACCGCACCGTGCAGCTCGGGGGCCTGCTGCGGGGTGACCTCCCGGGCGCCCATGCTGAACGCCGCGATCCGATCGCTGAACCAGAACTGCGCCACGAACAGCCCTCCCGCGATGATCACGATCAGCGGCCAGGCGCCCTTGAACACGGCGAGCAGCACGCCGATGAAGACCACATAGAGCAGCCCGATGAAGAACATGGTCGTGACCATGCGCGCGGTCAGCCCACGGTCCGGGGCATAGCGGGTATGCGGCATGAGATGCCTCCCCAGTGACGCGACGCCAAAGGCTCTATACCCGATTCTGCCGCTTATCGGGCGATCCGCGCCGTGCGCGGTCGCCCTTTATCCGGCTTATTCGCGTCATTCGCCTTGTTCAGCCCCATGCGGCGAGCTGTACCGCTTACCGCGCTATCTGGGCCGCGCCCTCCGTGGCGATCTTCTCGAAGACCCCGAGATCGGCCGCGAAGATCGAATCGGGGATCGGCCAGTGCAGCACGATCTCCTCGATGCCCAGCTCGGCATGGCGTCCGGCGAAGTCCACAAACGCGTCCACCGAGCTCAGCGGCCCTGTGCCATCCGGGGTGAAGCCGGTGAGAAAGATCTTGTCGAGGTCGCCGGCGTCCCGCCCGGCCTCCGCGCACGCCTTGCCCAGCCGGTCGATCTGGCCGCCGATGGCGGCCAGCGAATCGGCCGGGGTGCCCGTCTCGGAGGTCTTCGGATCGCCCGTGGTGACCCACGCCTGGCCGTACCGCGCCGCGAGCCGCAGCCCGCGCGGACCGGTGGCGGCCACCGCGAACGGCAGCCGCGGCCGCTGCACACAGCCGGGGATGTCGCGCGCCTCGTACGCGCTGTAGTGCGTGCCCTCGTACGTCACCACGTCGTGCGTCAGCAGCCGGTCGAGCAGCTCGACGAACTCGCCGAACCGGTCCGCCCGCTCCCTGGGCGACCACGGCTCCTCGCCGCCGCGCAGCAGCGTCGTCGCGTCGAAGCCGGAGCCGCCCGCGCCGATGCCGAGCGTGATCCGCCCGCCGGACACGTCGTCCAGCGTGATCAGCTCCTTGGCCAGCGTCACCGGATGCCGGAAGTTCGGGGAGGTGACGAGGGTGCCCAGGCGCAGCCGCGAGGTCGCCGCGGCGGCCGCCGTCAGCGTGGGGACCGCCCCGAACCAGGGGCCGTCGCGGAAGCTGCGCCAGGACAGGTGGTCATAGGTGTACGCGGCGTGGAAACCCAGCTCCTCGGCGCGCTGCCATGTCGTCCGGCCGCCCTCGGACCAGCGGTGGATGGGCAGGATCACGGTGCTCACTCGCATACCGCGAGCCTAAGCGGTGGGTGTGACAACGCCGCACCGAGGCGTACGAGACGTACCGCGCCGAGCCGAGCCGCACCGAGCCGTACGAGACGCACCGAGCCGTACGAGACGTACCGAGCCGAGCCGCACCGACGAGAAGCCCGCTCGAGCAGGCCCACCCGAACACGTGCACTCACCGCTGAGTGGCATATGCGGGAGGATGGTTGCCGTGACTCCTGCGACCGACCGGCCGAACACCCCGGCCCCAGAGCGTTTCCGCCCCGCCCCGGCCCGGCCCCGGCTGATCGCCACCGACCTCGACGGCACCCTGCTGCGGGACGACAAGACGGTCTCCGACCGCACCGTGGCGGCGCTCGCGGCGGCCGAGCGGGCGGGCATCGAGGTGTTCTTCGTCACCGGCCGCCCGGCCCGCTGGATGGACGTCGTCAGCGCCCATGTGCACGGCCACGGCCTGGCGATCTGCGCCAACGGCGCCGCCGTCGTCGATCTGCACCAGGGCGGGCTGCCGGTCGAGGTCCGCCCGCTCGCCACCGACCGGGCCCTCGCCATCGTGGAGGCGCTCCGCGAGGCCGCCCCCGGCACGTCCTTCGCGGTCGAGCGCAGCGGCGGGATCTTCTACGAACCGCGGTACCCGCCCTTCCACCTCGACCCGGGCGCGATCGTCGCCCCCGCCGAGAAGCTGCTCCACGACGGATTCGCGCACGCCGACATGCCGGTCCTCAAACTGCTCGCCCACCACCCCGAACTGGCGCCCGACGACTTCCTCCAGCTGGCCCGCTCGGTGGCCGGGGCCCACGGCGACTTCACCCGCTCCAGCCCGTCCGCCCTGCTGGAGGTCAGCGGTCTCGGGGTCAGCAAGGCCAGCACCCTGGCCCGGTGCTGTGCCGAGCGCGGGATCTCGGCCGCGGAGGTCGTGGCGTTCGGGGACATGCCCAACGACCTGGAGATGCTGATGTGGGCGGGCACCTCGTACGCGATGGCCAACGCCCACCCGGATGTGCTCGCCGCGACCACCCACCGCACGGGCGCCAACACCGAGGACGGCGTCGCCGCCGTCATCGAGCGCATGCTGTCGCGGTGAGCGGACCGGCACCGTCCCCGGCCGCGCGGCCGGGGACGGTGCTCCTGACCGGATTCACCAGAAACCGGGTTTACCAGAAACCGGATTTACCAGAAGACGACGAGGTAGCCGTTGCCGCCCGCGGTGCCGTTGCCGCCCGTGCCGCCCGCGGAGCCGCTGACGCCGGCGGCGCCGCCGCCACCACCGTTGCCACCCGCGCTGCTGTTCGTCGAGGGCAGCTGGACGATGCCGTCGACCGCGTCGCCGCCCTCGCCGCCGCCCAGGACGCCGGACTCGCCGTTCTCACCGGTCCGGTTGACCGCGTAGACGCTGCTGCAGCTGCTGCCGGTGCCGCCGGTCCCGCCGGTGCCCGGAGTACCCGGGGCGGTCGTGGCGCCACCACCGCCACCGCCGTGGCTACCGCCCGTGGCGGTGAGCTCGGTCCCGCTGATGGAGGCCAGGGTCGTCGAGCTGCCGTTCCCGCCGGCCGTACCCGCGGTACCGGTCGCGACACCACCGGGACCACCGGTACCGGCGGTGCCGCCGGTACCCAGGTCCACCGTGTAGGTGGCGAACGGAACGACCGGGATGACGCACCACGTGAAGCCGCCGGAGCCGCCGCCACCGCCGGGTCCGCCCACGTTGCTGCTGCTGCCGCCACCACCGCCGCCACCGCCACCGCCGGCGCCCCATGCCTGGATGTGCACCGAGGTGACCCCCGGAGGCGGCGTGAAGGTGCCGTCCGCGGTGAACTCCTGCACCCCGTGGAGAACGGTCGGCGGCTTGGGCGGCTTGGGACGGCCGTACCCGGCCGGGTCATCCGCCGAGGCGGCGGGCGACATGGTCAGCAGCTGGCTGGACAGAGCCGCCGCCGTCGCGACGGAGGCGAAGAGGACCCGGCGGCGCGTCCGGGAACGATGAGGAGTAGGGCTCTGGCTGTTCACGTCATGACTTCCTTCCCCGCGTATGGCCAAGCTGCCGCGGAGTGCGAAGGGATACGAAGGACCGAGCGGCCCGCGAGCCTCATCTCACCCACGGTTCAAGCGATCCGCATCCTGACAAGCCGATAGTTGGACCGCGTAGGTGAGCCGTTGACCCGGGTGGGCGACAACTCCCGCCCCACGACGCAGTCTCACCGGCCAACACGCCAGGCCCTTGGCCCGGCCATCGGTCGGTCAGTGCCCGCCCAGACCTCCGGCCCGGTAGCGGCCCCTCAGATACCTTCGCTCGGCGAAAGCACCCAGGCCCCCACCCGGCCGGCGGCCGTGACGCCCCCGGCCCGACAGCGGCGCCTCAGGAGAACCCCACCGGGCAGCAGCGCCTCAGGCGTCCTCGCTCGGCAGGGGTGCCTCCCACACCACTGCCGTGCCGCGGCCGTCCTCCCCGAGGCCGGGGCCGAAGGTGCTCGATCCGCCCAGTGCCTCGGCCCGCCGCGCCAGGTTGGCCAGGCCGCTGCGCCGGCCGTCCGCGGGCACGCCCACCCCGTCGTCCGCGACCGTCAGCCGGACCGCCGGCCGGCCGTCCGCGAGCCGGGCGGTGGCGTCCACGACCACCTCGATCCGCTCCGCCCGGGCATGCCGGAACGCGTTGGACAGCGACTCGCGCAGTGCCGCGACGAGATGGGCGCCGGTCACCGACACGATCAGGTCGTCCACCGGGCCCACGAAGGTCAGCGACGGCTGGAAGCCCAGCGGCACGGCGGCCGCCCTGACCTCCCGCAGTACCCGGCCGCGCAGCCCGGGCGGCGTCTCCGGCGGGGTCTGCTGCAACGCGAAGACCGCCGTCCGTACCTCCTGGATGGTGGCGCCCAGCTCCTCGACGGCCCGCTCGATCCGCTCCCGTACCTCCGGCACGTCCGACCGGCGCTCCGCGCTCTCCAGCAGCATCCCGGTCGCGAAGAGCCGCTGGACGACGAGGTCGTGGAGATCGCGGGCGATCCGGTCGCGCTCCTCGAGGACCGCGAGCCGCTCCCGGTCGCGCTGCGCCTCGGCGAGCACCAGCGCGACCGCCGCCTGCGCCGCGAACTGGGCGGCCAGGGTGCGCTCGGTCGCGGTGAACGGGTCGGCGTCGCGCTCCCGCGCGGTGGCCAGTACGCCGAGCACCCGGTCCCCGCTGCTCAGCGGCACCATCATGCTCGGCCCGTAGCGCCCGGGGACGCCGGTGCCGAACAGCGGGTCGGCGGCCGGGTCCTCGATGAGCACCGGCTGCCCGGCCAGCAGTCTCGGAACGGCCGGGGAACGGGCCGGAAGCACCGCGCCCAGCAGCCCGGACCGCTCATCGGCGGCCACCGCCACGGCCTTCAGCCCATCACCGCCGTCCTCCGGCAGCAGCACGATGCCCACCGCCGCGTCCGCGAGCTCCCGGGCCTTCTCGGCGACCACGGCCGGTCCGTCCCCGGCCCCGCCGGACAGCACCGCCTGGGTCACGGCCACCGACCCCTCGATCCAGCGCTCGCGCTGCCGGGTGGCCCCCTGGACACGGGTGTGGCCGATGGCGATCCCCGCCTCGGTCGCCAGCACCTCGACCAGATGCCGGTCGGAGTCGGTGAACGGACCGCCATCCCGCTTCTCGGCGAGACAGAGGACGCCGAAGATCTCCTCACCGACGCGCAGTGGAACGGTGAGATACGGGCCTGGTGGCTGACACGGGCCCGGCGGTTGGGACGGGCGCGACGGCTGGGACGGGCCCGACGGCTGGGACGGGCCCGACGGCTCGGCGGGCGAGGGCGGTCCGGCGCGGCGTGCGTCGGCGAGCAGCTCCGCGCACCGCTCCCGGTCGGCCTCTGTCATGCCGTACATGACCACATCGGCCAGGCCCTGGCCGGCGGCGGCGCCGCCTTCGGCGTGGTGCACCCCGAGCGCGGCGCGGCGGGCGCCGACCAGCTCGGCCGCGGTACGGACGATCCGGTCGAGGACGGTGTGCGCGTCCGGCCCCGTGCCGAGCGAGCGCATCGCCTCCAGCAGCCGCGGCAGCCGCGCCGTGAGCTCGGTGGACAGCCCCCGCAGACCGCGGGTCGCCTCCGCGGCCACATCCAGGGGATCGGGGGAGGGGGCAGCGGCCGCCATGCGTCGAGCCTAATGAATGCCGCAGGTAAACGCCCTGTTGTCGGCGCTGGGCACCGCTTCCGCCGCCTCGGGCGTGCCGTAGGGCGGCCCACACGGGCCCAGGTCAACCCATGCGGCAGCTCATGCCCCTGCCCGGCCGCGCGCCTGTGGCACCGGCGGCAGACGCCGCGGGCCCCGCGCGTCCGGTGCCGGGGGGGGAGCCTCCCAGCGGCGCCGGGGCGCGCATGCCAGGCGTCGCGGGCCCCGCGAAGATCCGCCGGACAGCCCTTACGGAGTGTCCGGCGGACCACGCGGCGAAGGCTTCGCCCCCGGACCCCGGACCCCGGGGTCCGGGATCCGGGATCCGGGGTCCGGGGCAGAGCCGTGATGATCCGTCCGCCCCGGGGATCCTGGTCCCGCATCAGCCGGAACGCCGCCTGTGCGCACAGGAACGCCCCCGTGAGGTTGGTGTCCACGACTGCCCCGGACCCCGGGGTCTGGGGCGGAGCCCCAGTTGAGGGAAGGGGCGGGGAGGGGAGCAGCCCGCCGCAGGCGCCACGACCCGCCGGACAGGCCCTCACCCACTCACCCACACCCGGCTACCCGGCTACCCGGCGCCCACCAGGACTCCACCCTCCACCGCCTCGCGCTCCAGCATCCGGCGGAATCGGCCCTCGGCCGAGGCCAGTTCCGCGTACGTCCCGCGCTGGACGGCGCGGCCGCCGTCGAGGACGATCACCTCGTCCACCGCGTCCAGGCCCGCCAGCCGGTGAGTGATCAGGACAGTGGTGCGCCCCTGGGTCGCCGACAGCAGGTCGGCCGTCAGGGCGTCGGCCGTGGGCAGGTCCAGGTGCTCGGCGGGCTCGTCCAGGACCAGCACCGGGAAGTCCGCCAGCAGCGCGCGGGCCAGCGCCAGCCGCTGCCGCTGACCGCCGGAGAGCCGTGCGCCCTGCTCGCCGACGAGCGTGTCCAGGCCGTCCGGCAGCCCGTCCACCCAGTCCAGCAGCCGGGCCGCGGCCAGTGCCGCGCGCAGCTCGTCATCGCTCGCGCCGGGGCGCGCCAGCCGCAGGTTCTCGCGCAGCGAGCTGTCGAACACATGGGCGTCCTGGGCGCAGAGGCCCACCAGCCGCCGCACCGCGTCCCCGTCCAGGGCGGCGGCGTTCCGGTCCGCCAGGGTGTACGTGCCGCCCTCGGTGTCCAGGAAGCGGAGCAGCACTTGGGCGAGGGTGGTCTTGCCCGCCCCCGACGGGCCGACGACCGCGACCCGGCGGCCCGGGCGCAGCTCCAGCCCGAACCCGTCCAGGGCGGGGACGGACTGCCCGGGGTGGCGGGCGGTGATCCCGCGCAGCACCAGCGGATACGGCGCACTCGGCGCCTCCTCAAGCCCCGCCTCCTCACGCCCCGCCTCCTCGGGCTCGCGCACCGGAAGCGGCTCGTCCAGCACCTCGTACACCCGCTCCGCGGCCCGCCGCACCCGCTGCCGGTGCTGCACCGCGAGCGGCAGCCCCGCGACGGCCTCGAAGGCGGCGAGCGGGGTCAGCACCACGACCGCCAGCCACACCCCGTGGATCCGGCCGTCCGCCACGGCCGGGACCCCGACCCACGCCGCGGCCGCCACGGTCAGCCCGCAGACCAGCGCGGACAGCCCGGCGCCCGTACCGGCGGCGGCCGCCGTCCGCCGGGCGATCCGGGTGAGCACCCCGTCGGCCCGGCGCACGGCGTCCAACCGCCGTGGCAGCGCGCCCGCGACGGTCAACTCGGCCGTCCCCGCGAGCAGATCCACGACCTGCGCCGACAGGGCACCGCGCGCCGGTGCCAGCCGCCGCTCCGCGCGCCGCGCGAGCGCCCCGGACACGGCGGGCACCACAACCCCCGCCACCAGCAGCCCCGCCGCCAGCACGGCCCCGGCCTCGGGCAGCACCCAGGTGAGGAAGCCCACCGAGGCCGCGCCGACGGTCAGCGCGGTGCCGACGGGCAGCAGCCAGCGCAGGAAGTAGTCCTGGACGGTGTCCACATCGGCCACCAGCCGGGAGAGCAGATCGCCGCGGCGCGTCCGGCCGAGCCCGGCGGGCGCCAGCCGCTCCAGCCTCCGGTAGACGGCGACCCGCAGCTCGGCCAGCACCCTCAGCACGGCGTCGTGCGAGACCAGGCGCTCGGCGTAGCGGAAGACGGCCCGGCCGATCCCGAACGCCCGGGTCGCGGTGACCGCCACCATCAGATAGAGCACGGGCGGCTGCTGCGCGGCCCGCGAGATCAGCCACCCGGAGACGGCCATCAGCCCGACCGCGCTCAGCAGGGCGAGGCTCCCGAGCGACAACGCCAGCCCAAACCGCCCCCGCCCCCCACGCGCGGCCGCCCGCACCCGCGCCAAAGCACCCCGGCGGGGACGCGTGGCCGAACCGTGCGACGCGGCCAGGCCGTGGGACGCGCTCACGGCGTCCGGCACAACGGAGCCATCCGGCGTGGCCAGGCCCGTACCGTCCGGCCCACGCCGCGCAGCGTCCGGCCGCCCACCGGGTCCGTCGTCCGCCATCAGCTCGTGCGCGGCCGCGGACGTCCGCCCCATACCCGCAGTCGCCTCCGGCGTGGACTCGCGCGCCCCTGCGCGCGGGCGCCCGGCCGCGCGCGCGGCATCCACCACCGACCCGGGCCGATCCGCGGACAGCGGGGACAGCCCACCAGAATCGGCAACCCCGGAGCCCGGCCGCGCCTCCGCGCCCGCGTCCGGCGCGGACACGCTCGCCTCGGCACCCGGATCCGCGTCCGCACACGCGACGGACCGGCGGACGCCGTCCCCGCGAGAGGCGGACCGTAGAGCGACGGTCGGCCCCGGGCGGACGCCGCCCGCCGCCGACGCGCGCTCAACCGCGGACAGCGAGGACAACCCACCAGAACCAGCACCCCCGGGCCCCCGGCCCGAACCCGGCCCCGAACCCGGCCCCGGCAAACGCAGCACCCGGTCCGCCAGCGGCAGCAGTGCCGGGCGGTGGACGACCAGGAGGACCGTGCGGCCCTCGGCGAGCCGGCGTACCGCCTCGACGACAGACGCCTCCGTCTCGCCGTCCAGGTTCGCCGTCGGCTCGTCCAGGAGCAGCACCGGGCGGTCGGCCAGGAAGGCGCGGGCCAGGGCGATCCGTTGGCGTTGGCCCGCGGAGAGTCCGGCGCCCATCTCACCCAGCCGGGTCTCGATGCCGTCCGGCAGCGCGGAGACGAAACGCAGCGCGTCCGCGTCGCGCAGGGCGGCTCGTACCCCCTCGTCGTCGGCGTCCGGCCGGGCCAGCCGGACGTTCTCCGCGATCGTCCCGGCGAAGAGGTACGGGCGCTGGGGCACCCAGGCGATCTGGCGCCGCCAGCTCTCCGGGTCCAGGGAGGCCAGGTCCCGGCCCCCGATCAGCACCCGGCCCTCGTGCGGTGCCGCGAAGCCCAGCACGGCGTTCAGCAGGGTCGACTTCCCGGCGCCACTGGGGCCCACGACGGCGACCGTCTCCCCCGGGCGGATCTCGCACGAGGTCCGGGCGAGGGACGGTTCGGTGCGCCCGGGGTGGCGGACCATCAGCCCGTCCAGCGCCAGCACGACGTCCCGGGCGTCGGGGGCGGGCGAGCCGCCCGCCCCCGAGGGCTCGCGCTCCAGCACCGCGAAGACCTCGTCCGCCGCCGTCAGCCCCTCCGCCGCCGCGTGGTACTGCGCGCCCACCTGCCGCAGCGGCAGATACGCCTCGGGGGCGAGCACCAGCACCACCAGTCCGGTGAAGAGGTCCATCTCGCCGTGCACCAGCCGCATTCCGATGTCGACCGCGACCAGTGCGACCGACACCGTGGAGAGCAGTTCCAGGGCCAGGGAGGACAGAAAGGCCAGCCGGAGCGTCTTGAGCGTGGCCCGCCGGTAGTCGGCCGTGATCGCACGGATCGATGCGGCCTGGGCCTTGGCCCGGCCGAAGACCTTGAGGGTGGGCAGCCCGGCCACGACATCGAGGAAGTGCCCGGACAGCCGGGACAGCAGCCGCCACTGGCGGTCCATCCGGGACTGGGTGGCCCAGCCGATGAGCATCATGAACAGCGGAATCAGCGGCAGCGTGGCGACGATGATCAGCGCGGAGATCCAGTCCGCGGTGACGATCCGGGCGAGCACCGCCACCGGCACCACCACGGCCAGCCCCAACTGGGGCAGATAGCGCGCGAAGTAGTCGTCCAGCGCGTCGATGCCCCGGGTGGCGAGGGTGGTGAGTTCGCCGGTCCGCTGGGAGTCCAGCCAGCTCGGCCCCAGCCGTACGGCCCGCTCCAGCAGCCGCAGCCGCAGCTCCGACTTGACCGCCGCACCGGCTCGATGGGCGGCCAGCTCGGTCAGCCAGGAGACGATCGCCCGGCCGGCGGCGACCAGCGCCAGCAGCCCCAGCGGAAGCGTCAGCGCCGTCACTCCGTCGCCCCGCTGGAAGGCGCCCACCACGATCTCGGCGATCAGCATCGCCTGCGCGATGACCAGTCCCGCTCCGGCCAGACCCAGCGCCACGGAGGCGGCGAGGAAGAAGCGGGTGGCCCGTGCGTACCGCAGCAGTCGGGGGTCGATTGGTTTCACGTGAAACACCGCACCCGCGTCAGTGGGCGGCGGGGATGTGCCGGGTACCGATGCGCTTACGGAAGACCCAGTACGTCCACGCCTGGTAGGCCATGATCAGCGGCATCATGATGACGCCGACCCACGTCATGATCTTGAGCGGGTAGGGGCTGGAGGCAGCGTTCGCCGCCGTCAGGCTCCACGCCGGATCCAGCGAGGAGGGCATGACGTCGGGAAAGAGCGCCAGGAAGAGCATCGCGACGGCCGCCGCGACGGCCACCCCGGACAGCCCGAACGCCCATCCCTCACGCCCCCGCTGGTTCATGATCAGCGCTGCGGCCAGGGCCAGAACGGCGATGACGGCCGCGACCAGGCTCCGGGCGTTCCCGCTGTCGCCCTGCGTCCAGCCGAGGAACGGCACCGCGACCACGACGGTGGCCAGACCGAGCCGGGCCGCGCACCGCCGCGCCCTGGTCCGGATGTCCCCGTCCGTCTTGAGCGCGGCGAAGACGGCGCCGTGGAAGGTGAACAGCACCAGCGTGACCGCCCCGCCCAGCAGGGCGTACGGCGTGATCAGGTCCGACAGACCGCCCGCGTAGTTCCCGTCCCGGCCGATCGGTACCCCGTGCACCAGATTGGCGAAGATCGCTCCCCAGAGGAACGCGGGCAGCAGCGAGCACCAGAAGATCGCATGCTCCCAGTTGCGCTGCCAGCGGTCCTCGGGGCGCTTGTGCCGGTACTCGAAGGCGACACCGCGCAGGATGAGGCAGACCAGGATGGCCAGCAGCGGCAGATAGAAGCCGCTGAAGAGCGTCGCGTACCAGTCGGGGAAGGCGGCGAAGGTGGCCCCGGCCGCCGTGATCAGCCAGACCTCGTTGCCGTCCCACACCGGCCCGATCGTGTTGATCAGGACCCTGCGCTCGGTGCGGTCGCGGGCGAGCAGCTTGGTCAGCACGCCGATGCCGAAGTCGAAGCCCTCCAGGAAGAAGTAGCCCGTCCACAGGAAGGCGATCAGCAGGAACCAGAAGTCGTGAAGGTGCATGATTCTCTCCGGTGATCCTCTACGGCCGTCAGTACGCGAAGGTCAGCGGCTTGTCGGCGTCCTCGTCCTCGGCGGAGGCCCCGCCGTCCGGACCGCCAGGACCCCCCGGACCGCCCCGGCCCCCCGGGCCGCTCGAGGGCAGCCGCAGCTTCGGGTCCTTGGCGGGCGGCTTCTCGTCGATGTCCGGTCCGGCCTTGGCGTACTTGGTCAGCAGCCGCACCTCGATCACCGCGAGCACCCCGTACAGCAGCGTGAAGACACCGAGCGAGATCAGCACCTCGGTCTGGCTGACGCCGGGGGAGACCGCGTCGGCGGTCTTCATCAGTCCGTAGACCGCCCAGGGCTGCCGGCCCATCTCGGTGAAGATCCAGCCGAAGGAGTTGGCGATCAGCGGAAAGCCCATCGTGAGGATGCCGATCCGCCAGGACCAGGTGGACAGCAGCGGGCCCATCTCACGCTTCTTGGTGAGCATGAGCCGGGGCACCTCGTCCTCGCCGGTGCGGAACGCGAGCGCCAGCCACCGCTTGCGGCGGGTCGTCCACAGCCCGATCAGACCGGCGACGAACGAGGTCATCCCGAAGCCGATCATCAGCCGGAAGCCCCAGAAGGTCATGAAGATGCTGGGGATGTAGTCATCGGGCTGACCGCCGTAGGCGTCGGCCTCCCGCTGGGCGATGTCGTTGATACCGGGGACGGAGTCGGTGAAGTTGCTGTGCGCCAGGAAGGAGAGCACCCCGGGGACCTCCAGCTCGACGCTGTTGTGCCCCTTGCTGACATCGCCGACGGCGAAGACCGAGAAGGGCGCGGGCGCCTGGGTTTCCCAGAGGGCCTCGGCCGCCGCCATCTTCATCGGCTGCTGCTCGAACATCACCTTGCCGAGCTGGTCACCGCTGATCGCCGTGCCGAGCCCCGCGATGACCGCGACGACCAGGCCCACCCGCAGCGAGGCCCGCATCGCCCCGATCTGCTTCTTGCGCCGCTCGCCCAGCTCCTCGCCGCGCTCCCGGCGGCGCTTGGCCCGCAGCAGATGGAAGGAGGAGATCCCGATGATGAAGGCGGCGCCGGTGAGGAAGGCCGCGGTCAGCGTGTGGAAGACCACGACCAGGGTGGTGTTCTGGGTCAGTACCGCCCAGATGTCGGTGAGCTGGGCCTTTCCGGTGGCCTTGTCGATCGTGTAGCCGGTCGGGTGCTGCATCCAGGAGTTGGCGGCCAGGATGAAGTACGACGAGAGGATCGTGCCGAGCGAGACGATCCAGATGCAGGCACAGTGGATCTTCTTGGGCAGCTTGTCCCAGCCGAAGATCCACAGACCTATGAAGGTGGATTCGAAGAAGAAGGCCAGCAGGGCCTCCATCGCGAGCGGGGCGCCGAAGACATCACCGACGAAGCGGGAGTAGTCCGACCAGTTCATGCCGAACTGGAACTCCTGCACGATGCCGGTGACCACACCCATCGCGATGTTGATCAGGAAGAGCTTCCCCCAGAACTTGGTGGCATGGAAGTACTTCTCCTTGCCGGTGCGGACCCAGGCGGTCTCCAGACCCGCCGTGATCGCGGCGAGAGAGATCGTCAGCGGCACGAAGAGGAAGTGGTAGACCGTCGTGATGCCGAACTGCCATCGGGCCAGAGTCTCCGGCGCCAGAGCCAGATTCACCTGAATCTCTCCTTACGGTCGTGCCTGCCCGCGGAGCGAGCTTGTGAACGTATTCACATTCACAAGCAATGATACGCACACGGCTTCGCCCCCTCCCACCGGGGGTGGTAGGGGGCGAATGGGACACGTATGGGTATGCTGCGCACCCCTCGGAAGGGCCGTTGGGCCCCTTGCGAGGCCCTTGCCAATGGCCCTCGACGGCTCCGAAAGACGGCGTCTCGCCCCGCGGCCGTTCCGCGCGGTGGCCGGACCCGCCGGGGCGGCGGCCGGCCCGCCCGGCTCAGAGCTCCTTGCGGTACGCCTCCGCCGTCCGCAGGAAGATCTCGTTCGCCTCGCGCTCGCCGATGGTCACCCGCACCCCCTCACCCGGGAACGGACGGATCACCACGCCCGCCGCCTCGCACACCTTCGCAAAGTCGGCCGTGCGCTCCCCCAGCCGCAGCCAGACGAAGTTCGCCTGGGAGTCCGCGACCGTCCACCCCTGGGCGGTCAGCGCCTCCCACACCCGGCCCCGCTCGGTGACCAGCGCGTCCACCCGCTCCCGCAGCGCGTCCTCGCTGCGCAGCGAGGCCACCGCCGCGTCCTGGGCGAGCTGGCTGACGCCGAACGGCACCGCGGTCTTGCGCAGCGCCGCCGCCACCGGCTCATGGGCGATCGCGAAGCCGACCCGCAGCCCGGCCAAGCCGTACGCCTTGGAGAAGGTGCGCAGCACACACACATTCGGCCGGTCCCGGTAGAGATCGATCCCGTTGGGGACCCGCTCGTCCCGGATGAACTCGATGTACGCCTCGTCCAGCACCACCAGCACATCGGACGGCACCCGCTCCAGGAACCGCTCCAGCTCCGCCCGGCGCACCACGGTGCTGGTCGGGTTGTTGGGGTTACAGACGAAAATCAGCCGGGTGCGGTCGGTGATGGCGTCCGCCATCGCCTCCAGGTCGTGCTCCTCGGCATCGTTCAGCGGGACCCGCACCGACGTCGCCCCGGCGATCTGAGTGATGATCGGATATGCCTCGAAGGACCGCCAGGCGTAGATCACCTCATCGCCCGGCCCCGCCGTGGACTGGACCAGCTGCTGGGCCACGCCGACCGAGCCGGTCCCGGTGGCCAGATGCTCCAGCGGTACGTCGAAGCGGCTCGCCAGCTCGGCGATCAGCTCGGTGCAGGCGAGGTCCGGGTAGCGGTTGAAGGAGGCGGCAGCGTTCGCGGCGGTCTCCAGCACCCCGGCCAGCGGCGGATAGGGGTTCTCGTTGGAGGAGAGCTTGAAGGCCAGGGGGCCGCCCGCGGCGGCCGGCTTACCGGGCTTGTACGTCGGAATGCCGTCCAGCTCGGCGCGCAGCTTGGGGCTCTTCTCGGTCACCGACAGTCCTCCTCGACCCATCCTGTTCCGGGCCGTGCACAGCGTTCGCACACGGCAATACTGCACACCTTATGAGGATTCCCCCGTCTCGCGTACCCGCCGGGCGCCGCCGCGTATCCGCCCCCGGCGCCCGCGTACCCATCGGGGGGAGCGCCCCGCTTTTTCACGCGCGCCGGTGGCGAGCGCCGTGGCGCGCATCACCCGTGCAGGTGAGTTGAGACCTCTTCGAGACATGTATCAATCACCAGGCGTGGATATGCCAGGGGCGATCAGAGGCCCGATGAAACCCCCAACTGGCTTCACTTCCAAGGGAATTGGGGAAGGCGCTCATGCAGAAACGTGCCTTCCGAATACCGATGGCGGAATCGCGCAACCCGCCCACCCGCGCCCTACTATCGGCTGGCCATGACAGCAGCAGGGAAGCACCAGGTGAGCCGGTCGGCCGGCCGCCGGTTAGGGCGGGCGGGCATCCGGGACGTGGCCGCCGCCGCCGGGGTCTCCATCACGACCGTCTCCGACGCGCTCAACGGCAAGGGCCGGCTCCCGGAGGCCACCCGCCGCCATGTCCGCGAGGTCGCCGAGCGGCTGGGCTATCGCCCGTCCGCAGCGGCCCGCACGCTCCGTACCGGCAAGTCCGGCCTCATCGGCCTGACCGTGACCACGTACGGGGATGAACCTTTCACCTTCACCGAGTTCGCCTACTTCGCCGAGATGGCGCGAGCCGCCACCTCCGCCGCGCTGGCCCGCGGCTACGCCCTCGTCATCCTCCCCGCCACCTCCCGCCACGACGTGTGGTCCAACGTCGCCCTCGACGGCACCGTGGTGATCGACCCCTCCGACCACGATCCGGTCGTCACCGAGCTCTTACGCCAGGGCATCCCCGTCGTCAGCGACGGCCGCCCCGCCGGCGCCCTCCCCGTCACCGCCTGGGTCGACAACGACCACGAGGCGGCGGTGCTGGGACTGCTCGACCATCTCGCCGAGGCCGGCGCCCGCCGGATCGGACTGCTCACCGGGACCTCCACCGACACCTACACCCGGCTGTCCACCACGGCGTACCTGCAGTGGTGCGAACGGGTGGGGCAGGATCCGGTCTATGAGGCGTACCCGGCCCACGATCCTTGTGCCGGTGCCGTCGCCGCCGACCGGCTGCTCGCCCGCCCCGACCGCCCCGACGCGGTCTACGGCCTCTTCGACCCCAACGGCACCGATCTGCTCGCCGCCGCCCGCCGCTACGGACTGCGGGTCCCCGACGATCTGCTGCTGGTGTGCTGCAGCGAATCGACCGTCTACCGCACCACCGAGCCGCCCATCACGACCCTCTCACTCAAACCCCGCCGGATCGGCACGGCGGTCGTCCAGTTGCTCATCGACGCCATCGAGGGCCTTGACACCGACCAGCCCGTTGAACAGGTCATACCCACCGAATTGATGGTGCGGACGTCCTCACAGCGCCGTCCGCCGCGTACGACGGTCAGCGCCCCGCGCAGCCGTGCTGGAGGCTGACCTGAGGGCGACTCAAGGATTACCCGAGGAGGACCTGAGGCCAATGGGCTTCCCCTACTGGGCCAATCCGGGATAAAAGTCCGACGAAGCAGGAACGAGCAGCGATTGACGGCACCCTGGTGCGTCACAAGCCCTCACGGACATTCCTATGATGGGCGGACGACACTGCGGACCGCCGTCGACCAGGCAAGGTCCACAAGGTGGCACGGCGGCGTGATGGTGGAGGGGTCGATGACTCAGGGGGCCGGTCTGGAAGCCACGGCAGGGACCACGGCTGCGATCCCTCCTGTGCTCGCGTACGGGGCGTACACCCCGCCCGGCATGGTCGCGCCCGGAGCCGTGCCGCCCGGGTCCGCGCCCGGCGCGCCGGGCACCGCGGCGCCCGTGCCGCAGCCCGCGCCCGCGCCCGAGGAGCCGGCGCCCGGCGCGCCCGCTCCCGGCGCACCGGCGCCCGAGGCGCCCGCGCCTGAGGCACCCGCGCCCGGAGCACCCGCGCCGGACACGCCCACGCCCCTGCCCGCCGAGTACACCCCGACCGAGCGGCTCCCGGTCCTGGTCATGGGCCCGGGGCACACCGTCCCGGACACCCCGCTCGTGCCGCCGCAGGACCGCCCCACCGTGGCGCTCGCCCCGGTGCCCGAGCCCGAGGACGGCCCGCTGGCCCAGGACGAGGGCCCCGGCCCGCTGTACGTCGTGGGCGATGTCCACGGCTACCACGAGGAGCTGCGCGAGGCGCTCGCCGCCGAGGGCCTGATCGACGCCAAGGGCAACTGGTCCGCGGGGAACGCCCGGTTGTGGTTCCTCGGCGACTTCACCGACCGCGGCCCGGACGGCATCGGCGTCATCGACCTGGTCATGCAGCTCTCCGCCGAGGCGGCCGCCGCGGGCGGCTACTGCAAGGCACTGATGGGCAATCACGAGCTGCTGCTGATCGGCGCCAAGCGGTTCGGCGACACGCCGGTCAACTCCGGTGCCGGAACGGCCTCCTTCCAGGCGGCCTGGCTGCTCAACGGCGGCCAGCGCAGCGATATGGAGCGGCTCGAGGACCACCACCTCCAGTGGATGTCCCGGCTGGACGCGATGGCGGAGGAGGACGACCATCTGCTGGTCCACTCCGACACCACCGCCTATCTGGAGTACGGCGACTCCATCGAGGCCGTCAACGACACCGTCACCGAGACGCTGCAGCGCAGCGACGCCGACGAGTGCTGGGACCTGTTCCGCAAATTCACCAAGCGGTTCGCCTTCCGCGACGAGGACGCCGGGCCCACGGCGGCCCGCGAATTGCTCGACACCTACGGCGGGGAGCGCGTCGTCCACGGCCACAGCCCCATCCCGTATCTGCTCGGCGAGGTCGGCTCCGAGGACGGCGAGGACGGCGGCACGCCCGCGGTCGAGGGCCCGCATGTCTACGCGGACAATCTCGCCGTGGCCATGGACGGCGGCATCACGATGGCCGGAAAACTGCTGGTCGTTCAACTTCCCCTGGCGAACTGAGGATTCAGCGGACGCTGTCCGGGGCAGATAGAGAGTTTCACCGACGCGGGAGCAATTCGGGAAACTTGCTGTCACCCCGCGCCGGATCGGCTCTACCATCGGCTTATCCGTCGCAGGCTCTCCTCCGTTTCCGCCCGACTGCCCGGCGAAAGCCGGCCGTCACGGCCCTACGGAGCATCGGGGGATGCACCATGAAAAGCGCTCCGCACCTGCTGACCGAGGACCGCCCGGAGTTCGAGCGGGTTCTCGACGAGGCACTGCGCACCGCGGACCGTCGCCCGGACCTCAGAGGTATCGGGCAGCGGCTCACTGCCGAGCAGCTGCGCACGATGGCGCTCGGGGCATCGACCGCGATAGCGGCATGCGCGGCCGACGAATACCAGACCTACCGCGACACTCGCGCCAAACTGCGCGAGCCCGCCCCGCTCTTCCCGCTCGCCGGGGACGTGGGCCAGCGCGAGCAGCCGGACGGCACGGTGGGGCTCGCCGGTGCGATGCAGGACGCCGCGGGGGCGGGGCTCGTCGCCATGCTCGCGGTGCTGGCCCCGGTGCTCGCCGGCACCGCCGCGATCATCTTCCTCATCGTCGGCTATGTCCTCAACGTCCTCGACCCGGCCCCGTCCATCGCCCAGCCGATGGTCACCGCGGGCTGGTTCTTCGCCGCGCTGACCGCCGCGGGCATCCTGATCGCCGCCGTCGGACTGCTCCTGACCGCGCTGCGCAACGGCTCGAGCGCGATCCGCGGCGAGGCGCGCAGCGAGCGGCTGGAGGAGGTGGACCGCGCGCGCGAGGTCTGGCGGGACGCCCTGCTGGAACGCGGCATCCTGCCGTTCCTCCGCGAGGCCCTGGCCAACCCCTCGGCCCCGTCCCCCTCCGCGTACGTCCCGATCGCCCCCGAGGCGGTCAGCCGCACCCCGCACCTCGGCTACAGCCGCCCCGGCTTCAGCACCGACGGCGAAGCCCCCAAGGCCCGCCCCCGCTACAGCAGCCCGGACTACACCAGCCCCGACTACGGCGGGCCGGAGCACCAGCCGGACTAGCACTGACGAGCGGTTCGTCCTCGGATTGACCGATTACCCACCGATCGAGCGAACTTCCGCCTATTCGAGGGAATTGATGGGCGGTGATGTTTAGCGTCCTCGGTGGAGGTGATGCGCGATGCGCAAACACAACACACCGCCGGGCCCGTCTGCCCGGCACGACGCCATGGACGTCAACGACTTCGTCTACGCGGCCACGGGGGCCCGGGTCCGAAGGCTGACCATGCCGGATGGCGAGCACTGGTTCCCGACGGTCGACGTCTGCACGGAACTCGGTCATACCAACCCACGAAAGGCGTTGGCAGATCATGTACAAGCTGGCGGAAAGTCTACGCTCGAGAACGTAACCTCACGTTACGGTCTCAGCATTCCCGCAGGTAGGGAGTGGCGCCGAGACTTGCATCTGGTGAATCTGCAAGGGCTGATTCAGCTGGTGAACGGCTGCACCAAGCCCGCGTGCCTGCCCTTCAAACAATGGGTCTCCAGAGTGATCGCCACCGTCCAGCGCGAGGGCTCATACGCGCTGGAGGTCTCCGAGATCTCCCGCCCCACTCCACCGAGCGAGCTCATGGACGCGATCGTCCGACTGGAGATGCGGACCGAGCGCTTCCATACGGAGGTACTGGATTCCCTGCACCGGTCCGAGCAGGCCTGGTCTCAGATCCTCGACGCGCTGGGCTGCCGACCGGGCGCAGAGCCCGAGCCGGACAAGCGGGAGCTGAGGCTCAGGACGGAGAACCTGTTCGCACAGTGGAAGGACCGGCTGAGCATCACCGAGGACGTGTGGGCGGTGGCCGTCTACATCCTTCCCACGCTGGCGGAAGCGGGCCAGGTCGGCCACTCGCCGGAGACGCTCGCGGCCAGGACGGGGCTCACCCGGCAGCGGGTGCACGACTGTCTGCGCTTTCTCCAGAAGCACCGCTGCATCCGTCAGAACGGGCTGACGGACAGCGGCAACCCGGTCTACGTGGCTGAGCTTCCGCCCGCGTAGCGGCATGGAGAGGGTCCGAAGTCGCAAATCCAAGTTGCGGCTTCGGACCCGCCCCGTAGCGTATCGCCTGGTTCATTCCGCAGGCGCCGCTTTGCCAGGCTCCACCCGCGTTCTCGGCCTACGCGTCCGCGCCTCAGTCCGCGATCGGCAGATACACGCGGTTGCCCGCCTCCGCGAACTCCTTGGACTTCTGAGCCATACCCGCCTCGGCCTCCGCCTCAACCGCGTCCATCGCGACGCCGTGCTCGCGGCGGATGTCCTGGGAGATCTTCATCGAGCAGAACTTCGGCCCGCACATCGAGCAGAAATGCGCCGTCTTGGCCGGCTCCGCCGGGAGCGTCTCGTCGTGGAAGGAGCGGGCCGTGTCCGGGTCGAGGGCCAGGTTGAACTGGTCCTCCCAGCGGAATTCGAAGCGCGCGTCGGAGAGCGCGTCGTCCCATGCCTGGGCGTCCGGATGGCCCTTGGCCAGGTCGGCCGCGTGGGCGGCGATCTTGTAGGTGATCACGCCGGTCTTGACGTCATCACGGTCGGGCAGGCCCAGGTGCTCCTTGGGGGTGACGTAGCAGAGCATCGCAGTGCCCCACCAGGCGATCATCGCGGCGCCGATGCCCGAGGTGATGTGGTCGTAGGCGGGGGCGATATCGGTGGTGAGGGGGCCCAGGGTGTAGAAGGGGGCCTCCTCGCAGACCTCCTGCTGGAGGTCGACGTTTTCCTTGATCTTGTGCATCGGGACATGGCCCGGGCCTTCGATCATCGTCTGGACGCCGTGCTCCTTGGCGACGCGGTTGAGCTCGCCGAGGGTGCGCAACTCCGCGAACTGGGCCTCGTCGTTGGCGTCGGCGATCGACCCCGGGCGCAGTCCGTCGCCCAGCGAGTAGGTGACGTCGTACGCCGCGAGGATCTCGCACAGCTCCTCGAAGTGGGTGTAGAGGAAGGACTCCTGGTGGTGGGCGAGGCACCAGGCCGCCATGATGGAGCCGCCGCGGGAGACGATGCCGGTCTTGCGGCGGGCGGTCAGGGGGACGTACGGCAGCCGGACGCCGGCGTGGACGGTCATGTAGTCGACGCCCTGCTCGGCCTGTTCGATGACCGTGTCCTTGTAGATCTCCCAGGTCAGCTCCTCGGCCTTGCCGTCGACCTTCTCCAGCGCCTGATAGAGCGGCACGGTGCCGATGGGGACCGGGGAGTTGCGCAGCACCCATTCTCTTGTGGTGTGGATGTTGCGGCCGGTCGAGAGGTCCATGACCGTGTCGGCGCCCCAGCGGGTGGCCCAGGTCATCTTCTCGACCTCCTCCTCGATGGAGGAGGTGACGGCGGAGTTGCCGATGTTGGCGTTGACCTTCACCAGGAACCGCTTGCCGATGATCATCGGCTCGATCTCCGGGTGGTTCACATTGGCCGGGAGGACGGCGCGGCCCGCCGCGATCTCCTCCCGGACCACCTCGGGGGAGACGTTCTCGCGGATCGCCACGTACTCCATCTCCGCCGTGATCTCGCCCCGCCGCGCATAGGCGAGTTGGGTCACGGGGGCGCCCGGGCGGCCGCGCCGCGGCTGGCGCGGACGGCCGGGGAAGACCGCGTCGAGGTTGCGCAGTCCCCCGCGGGGCGAGGTGTGCTTGAGCCCGTCGTCCTCTGGGCGGACGGGACGGCCCGCGTACTCCTCGGTGTCGCCGCGGGCGACGATCCAGTTCTGCCGCAGCGGCGCCAGGCCGCGGCGGACATCCGTTTCGATGGTGGGGTCGGTGTACGGGCCGGAGGTGTCGTACAGCGTCACATCCTGGCCGTTGGTGAGGTGCACGCGGCGGACCGGGACCTGGAGGTCCGGGCGCGAACCCGTGACATATCCCTTATGCCAGCCGAATTCGGCCGTCTCGGCGCGCGATGGTGCATCCTGCTGAGTCATGAGACCCACTCCCTACGCCGGCATTACCCGGTAACAGGTTCAGCGGTCGGCGCAGCTTCCGCGTCAGCGCCCTCTCAGCCCGGTGCTCCGAGCTCCCGCGATTGCAAAGGTTCGGCACCACGCTAACGGTTTATCCACAGCGCTGAACAGGGGGCCCACGTCTCTTGCGATGATGCGACCGTGACCGCCATCCAGCAGGACCACCCGCCCGAGCAGCCCCACCGCTCCGATCAGGCGCAGGGCCACGGCCACGGACATTCCCATGGCCACTCCCACGGCCATGGCCCCGCCACCCCTGTCTCCGCGCGTCTCCGCAAGATCATCGCGGCGGTGCTCATCCCCTTCACCGTCGCCGTCGTGGCCGGTCTGATCGTGCTCTGGCCGGGCGGCACGCCCGACCACAAGGCGCACGGCCGCAGCGGCCTCGGCTTCGACCAGACGACCGTGGCCGGGCGGGTGGTGAAGGTCGAGGAGGTGAACTGCGCCGATGTGAACGCCCAGCCGCAGGCGCCCACCGAGCCCGGCCAGGGCGGCACCGCCCAGAGCGGCGCCCCCGGCCAAAGCGGGAGCCCGGGGCAGGGCGGGAAGAAGAGCGTCTGCGAGAAGGCCACGATCGAGGTCACCTCGGGCAAGGACAAGGGCCGCACGTTCCCCGAAATCGTCCAGCCCAACGCCTCGCGCCACTTCAGCGCCGGGCAGGAGCTGAAGCTGGCGTACGCCCCCAAGGCGCCCAAGGAACTGCAGTACTCCGTGTCCGACGTCGACCGGTCGCTGCCGATGGCGCTGCTGGCGGGGCTGTTCGCGCTCGCGGTCGTGGCGGTGGGGCGGCTGCGCGGGGTATTCGCGCTGGTGGCGCTGGCGATCAGCTTCGGGGTGCTGACGCTGTTCATCCTCCCGGCGATACTCCAGGGTTCCAATCCGCTGGTGGTCGCGGTCGTCGGGGGTAGCGCGATCATGCTCCTCGCGCTGTACATGTGCCATGGGCTGACGGCGCGCACATCGGTCGCCGTGCTCGGCACGCTGGTGTCACTGCTGCTGATCGGGGTGCTGGGCTCGTTGTTCATCAGCTGGGCGAGCCTGACCGGCAACACGGACGACCAGACCGGGCTGGTGCACGGCCTCTATCCGAACATCGAGATACGAGGACTGCTGCTCGCGGGCGTGATCATCGGCTCGCTTGGCGTGCTGGACGATGTGACGGTCACCCAGACCTCGGCGGTGTGGGAGCTGAGGGAAGCGGACCCGAGCACGTCCCGGCGCAAGCTCTACGGGGCGGCGATGCGGATCGGGCGGGACCACATCGCCTCCGTCGTGAACACCCTGGTGCTGGCGTACGCGGGTGCGTCGCTTCCGCTGCTGCTGCTGTTCTCCATCGCGGACAGCGGGGTGGGCACGGTCGCCACGAGCGAGATCGTCGCGGAGGAGATCGTACGGACGCTGGTGGGCAGCATCGGGCTCGTCGCCTCGGTGCCGGTGACCACCGCGCTGGCCGTGCTCGTGGTCTCCGCTGACCGCGCCCCGGCGGCGGACGGCGGCGCGGAGCGGGTGGCCGGCGCGGGCGGCGCCCAGGCGGTCCAGGCGGTCCAGGCGCCCCGGACCGGCCGGGGCGGACGCGGGCGGCGCCGCCGGGCGAAGGGGCGCTGAGACGACGGGGCGCTGAACCGACGGCCACGCTGCCCGTCGGCCCGGCCACGGCACAACACCGGACACCGGACACCGGACCTCGGCCCGCCGCGCGCCCGGCTCTCAGCCCGCGTACCGGTCCTCGGCCAGGATCCGGTGGAGTTCGGCATCGAGATCGCCGACCGGGTCACAGGCCGCCGGCTCCTGGCCGAAAGGCACCACTCGGTCCGTCCGGTCGAGGAAGGCCACCAGAGGAGCGGCCCCGGCCCGGAACAGCGCCCGTTCACAACCCACTTGGAGTCTGATGAAGACGTCCGAAAGCCCCTCGGGAGCGGCGGGGGCGATACGCACATCTCCCTCGCCGGTGGGTCTGCTCAACCCGTCCAGCAGCAGCTCCCGCGCGAAGGCCCAGCTCACCGGCGCGTCACCGGGCAGATGGAAGGTGATCTCGACGGCATAGGGGTCGCCGCTGTCGTAGGACAGCTCGACCGGGATCCGGAAGGAGAGATCCTGCGAGACCAGGAAAGTCATCGTCACTTCCGCCTGAACTGTGTCACGCATCTCACGCATCGTTCGCCGCCCCGGGTTGTTTGCGCTTCGCCGACTCTGGAGCGTAGCGACTCGATTGCGGTGCGGAGTCGGTTTGCCTCGTGTGAGGGAACGAAAATGGCCAGTGTTGCCGTGGGGAGACCCGCGGGGCCGGGCGGCGCGGACGGCGCGGGCCCGGTGGGCGGGAGATCGGGGCCGGCGCACCGGCCGTATCGAAGATCGCTGTCGTCAACAGGCACCCCCGGGGTGTTGTTGCGAGGCAGACGCCGAAGGAAGAACGCCGAGGACTCGCACTGTAACGGCAGGGGTGGCGCGGGGCGGTGCTCCCGCCCCGGCGGTATCCCTCGCGCGGCGTATCCGCGCGCGGCGGGGTGCGCAGGGCGCGCGGGGACGCGTCAGGCCCTGGGTGACGCGGCGAGCGCCGCGGGGCGGGTCAGGAAGTGAACTTCCGTACGACGTAGATCAGCCCGGCGATCAGCACCACCAGCAGCAGCGCCTTGAAGACGAGGCTCACCACGAACCCGATCACGCTCATGACCAGGCCGCCGAACACGGCGAGGACGAGGACCGGTATCGCGATCCAGGTCACCCACCACGGCAAGCCCTGGAATATCCCCTTCGTGGTCACGTAACTCCCTGCTTTCTCTCCGAGCCGTGGGTCCGGACGCCGACGGCCGGTCTTCCCTGCCGTCGATGCTAGGACGGGACGGAGGCGCGCGGGCGACCCGCGCCCCCCGTCCTCCCCTGACCGGACCCCTACGGGACCGGCCGGCCACACATCGGCTCCGCGATGGACAAGCCCTGGACCGGGATCAGCTCGCCGGGACCGGCGGCATCAGGCCCCGGGACGGCTCAGCCCTCCGGCGGCATCAGGCCCCGGGACGGCCTCAGCCCTCCGGCGGCGAGAACACCACCAGCACCCTCAGGTCCTCGGTGATGTGGTGGAACTTGTGCGCCGTGCCCGCCGGGACGTACACCACGCTGCCCCGCCCCACCTGTGTCGTCTCCATCCCCACCGTGACCGACGCCCGGCCGCTCATCACGACGTACACCTCGTCCTGACCGTGCGGCGACTGCGGGTCGGCCTGGCCCGCGTTCAGCGCGTACAGCCCCACGGACATGTTCCGCTCGCGCAGGAACTGCAGATACGCGCCGTCGTTCGCGGCCCGCTCCGCCTCCAGCTCATCCAGCCGGAACGCCTTCATTCGCCTCTCCACCCCTGCCTGACCCATGCCTACGGTGCCCCTGCCTGCGCCGGGGCCTGTCTGCGACGATCTCAACCATGAAGAATTTTCTCGTCAAGACGATCGCGAACGCCGGCGCCCTCGGTGTCGCCATCTGGCTGCTCAAGGACATCACGCTGACCGGTGACAACACCGGCCGCCAAGCGCTCACCCTCATTCTCGTGGCGCTGGTCTTCGGCGTGGTGAACGTGGTGGTCAAGCCGATCGTCAAGCTGCTGGCCTTCCCGCTGTTCATCCTGACCCTCGGGCTGATCACGCTGTTGATCAACGCCCTGATGCTGTTGTTGACCTCCTGGCTGGCTGGAAAGCTCGACCTGAGCTTCGAGGTCGACGGCTTCGGCACGGCGGTGCTCGGCGGCCTGATCGTCTCCATAGTCGCGTGGGCCCTGCATGTCGTACTGCCCGATGACAAGGACTGATCACGGCCGGAGATGATGGAAGGCATGAGAGACCCGTCGCCCTACCGTGTCTGCTTTGTCTGCACCGGCAACATATGCCGCTCGCCGATGGCCGAATCCGTCTTCCGCGCCCATGCGGCGGAGGCCGGGCTGGACGGCCTCCTCGAGGTGGACAGCGCGGGCACCGGGCCCTGGCACGAGGGCGACGGGGCCGACCGCCGCGCCATCGACGTACTGACCGCCCATGGCTATGAGCAGGATCACATCGCGCGCCAGTTCCGGGCCGAGTGGTTCGATCGCGTCGATCTGGTGATCGCCCTGGACAGCGGCCATATGCACGAGCTGCGCGCGCTCGCGCCCACCCCGCACGACGCCGCGAAGGTGCGGCTGCTGCGGAGCTACGACCCGGACGCGGACCACGACGCGCTGGGCGGCCTCGATGTGCCGGACCCGTACTTCGGCGGGCTGGACGACTTCGAGGAGTGCCTGGAGATGGTCGAGGCCGCGAGCGGCGGACTGCTGGACGCGGTCGCCGAGGCCATCGACGCCCCGGCGGAGGCCGTGGAGAGCGTCGGTGTCGAGAACGCGCCGGCCGCCGATGGCCCGGACGCGGGAAAGGAATCCGCATGACCGGCGACGGCACCCGCACCGTACGGGCCGGACTGCCCGAGGCCGAGGCGTACGAGCCGACGCTGCCGGGCCCGGTCTTCGCCGCCCACTACCACCTCCCCGGCGACCCCGTCGGCCCCTACACCTACGGCCGGGACGCCAACCCCACCTGGTCCCTGCTGGAGCGGGCGATCAGCGAGCTGGAGTCGCCGGGCACCGACGCCGAGACGGTCGTCTTCTCCTCCGGTATGGGCGCGATCTCGGCCGTACTGCTCTCCCAGCTGCGCCAGGGCGACGCGGCCGTACTGCCGTCCGACGGCTATCAGCTGCTCCCGGCCCTGATCGAGCGGCTGACGGGCTACGGGGTCACGGTGCGCACCGCCCCGACCGGCGAGGACGCCCAGCTGACCGCCCTGGAGGCCCTGGACGCCGCGGGCGACCGGACGAAGCTGCTGTGGCTGGAAACCCCGTCCAATCCCGGACTGGACGTCTGCGACATCCGCCGGCTCGCCAAGGCCGCGCACGCCCGGGGCGCGCTGGTCGCCGTCGACAACACCCTCGCCACCCCGCTCGGCCAGCGCCCGCTGGAGCTCGGCGCCGACTTCGCCGTGGGGAGCGGCACCAAGGCGCTCACCGGCCATGGCGATGTGCTGCTCGGCTATGTGACCTGCCGCGATCCACGGCTCACCGCGGAGGTGCGGGCCTGGCGCAAGACGGTGGGCGCGATCCCCGGCCCCATGGAGGCATGGCTCGCCCACCGCTCCCTGGCCACCCTCCAGCTGCGCGTCGACCGCCAGGCGGCGACCGCGCTGGCCCTCGCCGAGGCGCTGCGCGACCGCCCCGAGATCACCGGGCTGCGCCACCCCGGACTGCCGACCGACCCCTCGCACCGGGTGGCGGCCGGGCAGATGCGCGGCGGGCGCTTCGGCTGTGTGATCTCCTTCACCCTGCCGGACAAGGAGCACGCGGAGCGCTTTCTGACCGCGCTGCGGCTGGTGGACGACGCCACCAGCTTCGGCGGGGTGCGCTCCACGGCGGAGCGGCGCGGACGGTGGGGCGGCGACGCGGTGCCCGAGGGTTTCATCCGGTTCTCGGTGGGCGCGGAGGACGCGGACGATCTGGTCGCCGATGTGCTGCGAGCGCTCGACGCGGCATCCGACACGGACCCGGCATCCGGCCCGGACGCGGCATCCAACACGGACCTGGCATCCGACCCGGACCCGGCATCGGGCACGACAAGCACCGGGGCGGATGGCTGAAAGCGGGCGGGTATGCCTGTGCGGGCGTCTCAAGCCTCCCCCCTCGTGGCTTGAGACGCCCCGGTTCTTCTCGTGGAGAACCGCTCGAACAAGGCTAGTTGACTCAGCGTCAGTGTCCAATCACAGTAGCGACATGGGCCTATCGGCATATTTATAGTTGGCATGCGTGCGGGGCGCGACGAGGCGAGGGGAACCGCATGGATCTGGCCCTCTTACGCACCTTTGTCGCGGTTCACCGCGCCGGGTCCCTCACCCGCGCCGCCGGCCTGCTCGGGCTCTCCCAGCCCGCCGTCACCGGCCAGATACGCACCCTGGAGCGGCAGCTCGGCCGCCCCCTGTTCCTCCGTACGGCGCGCGGCGTCGTCCCCACCACCGTCGGGGACGAACTCGCCCACAAGGCCGCGCCGCATCTCGACGCCCTGGTGGAGATCGCCGAGGCGGGTCTGGACGACCGCTCGGCGCTGCGCACCCTGCATCTCGCGGGCCCTCCGGAGTTCACCGCGCTGCGCGCCCTGCCCGCGCTGACCACCCTGGTCACCCAGGGGCTGGCGGTGCGCTGCGCCTTCGGCAGCGCCGAGGAGTTGTTCGAGGGGCTGGGCGCCGGCCATCACGACCTGGCCATCACCACCGCCCGGCCACGGGGGCGGCTGCTGGCCGCCACCCCGCTGTGCGACGAGGAGCATGTGCTGATCGCGGCCCCGCGCTGGGCCGCCCGGCTCGGCGGCCCAGCGGTGCTCCAGGTCAAGGGGGTACGGGCGCTGGAGGCGCTGCCCGTCGTCGAGGTGCATGAGAGCCTGCCGCTGGTCACCCGCTACTGGTCGGCCGTCTTCGACACCCGTCCGGTCACCGCCGGCACGATCATCGCGCCCGATCTGCGCGCGGTGCTCGCCTGCGTCGCGCAGGGCGCGGGGCTCGGCGTCCTGCCGCGCTATCTGTGCATGGACGCACTGGACGCCGGGGAGGTGGTGGCCCTGCTCAACCCGCCCGTGCCGCCGCTGCGCACCTATTTCCTGGTGGTACGGACGGGGGCACTCGCGCTGCCGCATATCGCGCGGGCGCACGAGTGGCTGTTGCGTGCGGCTGTCGATTGGTGAGTAAGTGGTTTCGCGGGACCGAGGGTGCGGCAGATGTCCTGCATGACCGAACGACCCGTGGTCAAGCGCACCGCCCGTGCCATTCTCCTCGAGGGCGACACCGCGCCCCGCATGATCCTGATCAAGCGCACCAAGCCCGGCCAGGCGCCGTACTGGATCACTCCGGGCGGCGGGATGGAGCCCGAGGACGCGACCGTCGTCGAGGCCCTGTACCGCGAGGTGGACGAGGAACTGGGCGCGAAGGTGACGGACGTGGTGCCCGCCTTCGTCGACACCGTCCCGCATTCCGATGAGAGCGCTGAGGGCGCCGAGGGCGCTGAGGGCTCTGGGGGTGTGGGCGCGGCCGGTGTGAAGGTGCAGCACTTCTTCGTCTGCAGACTCGCCTCGATGGACCTCAGCCGGCGGCACGGCCCGGAGGTGGACGAGCCGTGCGGGGAGTACGACGTGGTGAGCGTCCCGTTCACCCGCGAGGGGATCGCCTCGGTCGAGGTGGTGCCGCCCTCGCTGCGGGCCTATCTCGACGCCAACATCGAGGGCGTGCTGGCCCTGCTCGCGGACGACCTCGGCTGAGACCCCGGCTGACCGAAGCGAAGCCCTGACGGGCGGATCCTCGCGGACAGGACCAGCAGTCGCCGGGCTCTGTCGGGGCAGGGCCTAACGGAACCAGCCGCTGAACGGCTGCTGGGTCTTCCGGGCCGCCCGCTGACGTGCCTCGGCCAGCACCCGCTCGGCCTCCTCCCGCCAGTCCTCGGGCCCCGCCTCGTGACGGCCCGGCCGCCGGATGGCCGGGCTGAGATCACGCACGACGGAGGGCTCAGCGGCCCGCCGAGTGGGGTCGGCCGGTTCGGGCTGCGCGGCCGGTTGGGGCTGTGCGATCGGCTGGGGCTGTGCGATCGGCTGGGGCTGCGTCGCCGGTCCGGCGGCCGGGGCCCGAGGCCCCAGGACGTCCTGAGCAGCCGGGACCGCCGGGGCGGTCGGGACCGTCGGCGCGGTCTGGGCAGGCAGGCCCACCGGCCATGAGACCGGTGACGTGGGCGGGGCCGGAGGGATGGCCAGGACCTGAGTGTCCGAGTCCGTCAGCGGCTGAGGGTCCGGGGCGGCCGGGGCGGCCGGAGTCTGAGGGCGCGAGGCCGCCAGCTCGGACTGAGCGGCCGGAACGGGCCGGGCGGCCTGGCCCGGCAGGTCCACCGCCCACGAGGGCCGTGAGACGGGCGGAGCAGGCGGAAGGGGTTGGGCAGGAGGAGCGGGCAGGGCAGATGGAACGGGCTGGGCAAGAGGGGCGGACGGAGCAGGCGGAACGGGCGGCGCAGGCGGGACCCTGCGGCCCTCGCGGGCCTCGGCCGCGGCGCCGAAGAAGTCGCCGCCCTTCCGCTTGACGTCGTCCGTCCCCCAGTCCCGCTCCCGGTCGTGCTCGATGGCCTGGTCGCCGGAGGGCCCCCGGCGCCGGGCGGCGTCGCCACCGCCGGTGCGCCGCTGCGCCGGGACCTTCTGGAGGTGCGGGATGTGCTTGGCGCAGTGGATGTACGCCTCCTCGACGGTCACCTCGACCCACACCACCGCGCGCCGCCCCGGCACCGGGTCCACCGGCAGCCCGGAGTACGCCTCTCGCATCTCGGCGTCCTCCACCACCCGGGCCCGGCCGTTCACATGCAGCCCGATCCGGTCCCGGAAGAAGTCGACCATGAGAATGCCCAGGTGGGGGTTCTCCTGGATATTGCCGAGGCTGGCCAGGACGCCGTTCCCCCGGTATTCGGGATAGGCCAGCGTGTGCGCGTCGAGCACTCTCAGAAAGCCGGGCGGACCGGCCCGGAACGTGCTGTCGCACTCCCCGTGCTGGTCGGAGGTGGCCAGGAAGAACATTTCCTGGCGCCCGATGAACTCCCGCATCCGGACATTCAGGTGATCCAGCACCTGATCGTCGTAGAAGCGGTCGGCGCGGTCGACGGTGCCCAGTCGCCGCTGCAGATGGTGTTCGCCGTCGCTCCCGGGACGCCACGCGCGGTCGTCCAGGTGCTCCGCACTGTCCACGGTTCTCGTCCCCGTCCCTGTTCGCCGTCCGGAATCGCCGGAATGCCTGCCTAGTGTTGTTGTTTCGCCGTATGCCGTCCGTACCCGCGCCCTATTCCGCGGCCGCGGCGAGCTCCTCGATGGAGTCGTGCCGGATGCGGTGCGACGGAATGCCGACGCCCATCAGGGCGTCGACACCGCTGCGGATCATTCCGGGCGGCCCGGAGAGATAGGCGTCGAACGCGTTCCACGGGCCGTACTGCCGCACGGCGTCGGGCAGCCGGCCGCTGAGGCCGTTGGTCGGGCCGTCGGAGACGACGGGGCGGACCGCGAGCCATGGATGCTTCTGGGCCAGCCGCAGCATGGTGTCGATGTCGTACAGATCGTGATCGTTGCGGGCGCCGTAGAAGACCTCGACCGTACGGTTGCGGCCGTGGTCGGCGACGTCCTCGACCAGCGCCTTGATCGGCGCGATACCGGTGCCGCCGCCGAGGCAGAGCAGCCCGTTGTCGCTGGCGTGGTCGACCGTCATGGAACCGGCGGGGGGCCCGAGGCGGATCACATCGCCGGGGCGGGCCCGGTGCACCAGCGCGGAGGACACCCATCCGGCCGGGACGGCCTTCACATGGAAGGAGAGCAGCCCGTCGGGGCGCGGCGCCGCGGCGAATGAATAGTGCCGCCAGACCCGCGGCCACCAGGGCGTTTCCAGTGATGTGTACTGGCCCGCCAGAAAGGGGTACGGCTGGTCCGGGCGGACGGTGATCACAGCGATGTCGTGGGTGCGCAGCTCATGCCCGACCACCTCGGCCTGCCACCACGCGGGAGCGATCAGCTCATCCTCGGCGGCCGAGTCGATCATGATCTGGGAGATCGCGGTGTAGGCCCGCACCCAGGCGGCCTCGGCCTCGTCGTTCCAGGTGGTGACGGCGTAGCGGGTGAGCGCGCCGATCAGGCATTCGCCGACGGCGGGGTAGTGCTCGGGCTGGGTGCCGTACTTGCGGTGGCCGCGGCCGAGCCGGGAGAGGAACTCGGTGAGGATGTCGGGGTCGTCGATGAGCCGGGCGGCGGTGAGGATCGCCTTGAACAGCCGGTCGCGCTGGGCGTCCATGGCGGCGGGGAAGAGCGGCCGCAGCTCGGGGTGCTGGACGAAGAGCAGGGCGTAGAAGTACGAGGTGACCTTGTCGCTGATCGGCTCGACCTCGGCCATGGTGCGGCGCAGCAGGATCGCGTCGGGCGAGGCGGTCTCGGGGACGGCGAACGGCGAGTCGAGGCCGGGCCGGACGTCCTGCGGGGCCGGGGCCACCTCGTCGGGGCGCTGATGCTCCTCGCGCCCGCGGGCCGCGGGGCCGGGGGCGGGGGCGGCGGGACCGTGACCCGCGGGACCGTGGCCCCCGGGGCCGGGGGCCCGGCGGTCGTCCGGGCGGCGGTCGGCGGTACGGCGGTCGTCCGGACGGCCGCCGCCCGCTCCCGGGCCGGGCGCGGGGGCCGGTTCCGCGGGCGTACGGCGGTCGGCCTCGGTGCCGACCGGCCGTATCGGGTTCACCGGGCGGCTGGGCGCGCGCTCATCGCTCTGCTGGTCCGGGGCCCTGCGGTCGTCGGCCGGTTTCCTGCTCGGGGTGAACCAGCCCCAGTCGCCACTGTTTCCGCCGGAGCCGTCGCTGCCGGCCGACGATGTGGTGGTCGGAGCGTCCATGGTTGCCTCGCCTCGAACATCTTTCTGTCGGTCTTCGCACTTCCGCTGCCGGAATGTGCCCGCAATTCCCCGTCCTGGTGCACTGATTCAAGCGAGAATGGTCGTGCCGACCCTCTCCGTAACTCTCTTCCGGGCAGCATGCCATGCTCGTTCCCCGTCCCGGGCGCATAGCCCGAAGTCCGGGAAACGGGGGCTGTGTTCCCGTTATGCTGGTTGGCCCGGGATGCCCGTTCTGACCCCGTTACAGCACGCCGCACGGAACCGGACCCGACCCTACCGGCCCCGGATGAATTCACAAGCCCCAAGTGCCCCAGACCTGTTACACCCACCAACTCACGTAATTACCGATAGTTACGTGCGGTTACCCATCAATTCGTAAGCCTCTCGGAGATCACGACCGGTATAGGCGTGGGATGCGATTTCGCTCACATGGTGGTCGGCGTTCACGGCGACCGAGACCGGTACCACCGCGAACAGTTCGGCGTCCGAGCGGGAATCCCCGTAGGCCACACAGTGATCCCTGGTCAAGCCGAACTTCGCACAGAGTTCATCGGCGATCCGGACCTTCGCGGCCGGGGTCAGGATCCCCGCCGGATCCACCGGCTCCCGGAACGGCACGGCGGGCCACGTCGAGCCGTACGTGGCGTCCGCGCCCCAGTCCAGCAGCCGCGACACGAAGAAGCCCGGCGAGAGCGAGATCACCGCACAGCGCTCGCCCCGCGCCCGGATGTCCGCCCACACCTCGCGGATCCCGGCCAGCCACGGCGCCCCCTCGAACGCCGCCGCCACATGCTCCTCCGTCAGCGCCTCCCACAGCGCACAGGCCCGCTCCGCGAACTGGGCCGTCGTCAGCTCCCCGCCCGCGAACGCCCGCTCCAGCGCGGCGATCTCCCGCTCCAGACCGAGCTGCCGGGAGATCTCGATCGCGGCGGCCGAGCCGTGGATGAGCGTCCCGTCCAGATCGAACAGATGCAGTCTGGTCATACCAGCCGAGCGTAGATGCACCCGCCGGCCCCCACCGCCCCGGCCCGGCGTAACCGCCCCAGGCCCGGCGCCAACGGCCCGGTCCGACACCAACGGTCCGGTTCGATGCCAACGGTCCGGTCCAGCCCCCGTCGCACCGGTCCGGAGCCATCGCACCGGTCCGCCCGCGCCGCCGGAAGTACGCGCGGATACTCCCGGCGTCAGACGCCCCGGGGGCCGCCGCGCCGCCACGGTGGGGGCATGCGGCAACTCACCCGCCCCGCGCGCCGGGGCCTCCTCGTCGTTCATGTCGTCGTCTCCGTCGGATGGCTCGGGCTGACCCTCGGGATACTGGCCCTGGGGATCACCGGGGCCACGGCCGGCTCGGCCGAAGAGGCCGGGGCGGCGTACCGGTCCATGAATGTGCTGGGCGACTGGCTGCTGATCCCGATCAGCCTGCTGTCGCTGGTCAGCGGGATCGTGCTGTCGCTGGGAACGCCCTGGGGGCTGGCGCGCCACCGGTGGGTGTATGTGAAGTTCTGGCTGACAATGATCACCACCGCCGCCACGGCGTTCGCCCTGCGCGCCCGGATCGACTCCGCGATGGCCGATGTGGTGGCGGGCCGGGCGGTCGGGGCGACCACGGATCTCATCCTGGCCCCGTCGGTCAGCCTGGGCGTCTATACCTTTCTCACCGCGATCTCGGTGATCAAGCCCTGGGGACTGACCGCCCGGGGACGGCGGCTGCGGGCGACAAAGCGCCGATAATTGCATACGCGGTCTATTTCATCCCTGGACTATCCTGGAATCCGCTCACCCACCTAGGAGGGGTTCCATGCCGGACGAACCGCACGGCGCCGTCGCCCCGCCCGCGGGACAGGCACTCGCCCAGGGCTGGTGCGCCCTGTCCTCCCTGCACGGTCGGCTGGAGACGCATATCGAGCGTGCGCTGCAGGCCGGGCACGATCTGAGCGTCCGCGAATTCTCCGTGCTCAACGTACTCAGCGGGCAGCACGACGGCGACGGCGGACATCTGCAGATGAAGCAGCTCGCCGACTCCGTCGTACTCAGCCAGAGCGCCACGACCCGGCTGGTCACCCGGCTGGAGGACCGCGGTCTGCTCGCCCGCTACATCTGCCCCGGCGACCGCCGCGGCATCTACACCAATGTCAGCGACGACGGGCTCAAGCTCCTGGAGGAGGCGCGGCCGACGCATGACACCGCGCTGCGCGAGGCCCTCGCCGAGGCCGCCCGGCGGCCGGAACTGGCGCCCCTCGTCGCCGCTGTGGAGGGGCTGACCGGCACCACGTGCTGATGGGCCGGACGTACTGATCCCGGGACGTACCGATGCCGGGACGTGCTGATGCCGGGACGTGCTGATGCCGGGGCGTGCCGATGCCCGGTGGCCGGGGGCTCGTCTCCGCCGTCCGGGGCTCCCGGGCCCCCGGCGTAGGCTCCACCGCATGAGCGACTTCGAGATACGGCGCGCGACCACCGATGACATCCCGGCGATCGTGGCCCTGTTGGCGGACGACCCGCTCGGCGCCCGCCGGGAGTCCCCGGACGACCTGGCCCCGTACCGCGCCGCCTTCGAACGGCTGGTCTCGGATCCCCAGCAGCGGCTGGTCGTCGCGGTCCGGGAGGGCCGCACCGTCGGCACCCTCCAGCTGACCGTGATCCCTGGGCTGTCGCGGCGCGGCGCCACGCGCTCGATCATCGAAGGCGTCCGGATCCACTCCGAGGAGCGCGGCGGCGGACTCGGCACCCAGCTGATCGAATGGGCCGTCGAGGAGTCGCGCCGCGAGGGGTGCGTGTTGGTACAGCTCACCTCGGACGCGACCCGTATCGACGCCCACCGCTTCTACGAGCGGCTCGGCTTCGAGGCCAGCCATATCGGCTTCAAACTGCCCCTGGCCTGAACCGGCCTGGTCTCACTTCCCGGCCGGCGGCCTCACAAGGTCGCGAGGTCGACGGCCTCGGCCATCCGCCGGTAGCCCGCGTCGTTCGGGTGCTTGAAGTCGCCCGAGTCGTACGCCGGGTTCAGCCGCAGCGGATCGGACGGCGCGGCCATGACCTCCGCGAAGTCGACGACCGCGTCGAAGGCGCCCGAGGTGCGGATCCAGTCATTGATCGCGGCGCGCTTCGCCTCGGAGCGCGGGGTGTGGTACTCGGCGCCCTTGAACGGCAGGATCGTCCCGCCGATGGCCTTGATCCCGCGGGCGTGGGCGAGCGCGATCAGCTCCCGGTAACCGGCGATCACCTCCTCTGCCGACACCTGCGGATCGGGCTTGTAGGTGGGCAGATCGACCTCGCTGAAGCCGATGTCATTGAGCCCCTCGAGCAGGATCACCGACCGTACGCCCGGCTTGTCCAGGACATCGCGCCGGAAGCGGGCGCCCGCCCGGTCGCCGTACCAGGCCGAGTCGCGCAGCAGCAGATTGCCGCCGATCCCGGAGTTGAGGACGGGGCGCGGGGTGCCCGCGGCCGCGAGGCGCTCGGCCAGCAGATCCGGCCAGCGGTGGTCGGCGTCGTAGGTCGAGCCGAAGCCATCGGTGATCGAGTCGCCGAAGGCCACCACCGTGCCCGGGTGCCGGGAACCGCCGGTGACCTCGACATCGGAGAGGTAGTACCAGGAGTGGGTGGTCTCGGTGAAGACTGTCCCGGCACGGTCGGCGCGGTGGTCGCCGTCCGCGCGGAAGCTGCGGGCGTACGCCTGGGCGTGGAAGGTGGCGGGGCCGGTCGGGCGGTCGAAGTACAGCGTGACCGTGACCGGCTGACGAGCTGCCACCCGCAGCGGGGCCGCGTCGCTCACCGTCTCCCCGCCCGCCGGGATCTCCGCCGATCGCCGGTGCCCGAAGGTCAGCGCGCGCAGGCTCGCGCCATGGACGGAGGCGCCGTGCGCGGTACGGGCGATCGTCGCGCCCGCGATCCGCAGCGGGGTGGTGCCGTAGCGGTTCGACAGCCTGATCCGGGCCGCCGTGCCGCCGCCGGTGACCCGGACGACCTGACGCACGGTCTGGGCGGTGCGCTCGGCGAACCCGCTCTCGGCCCAGTTCTTCTCGAAGCCCGAGCTGGGGCGCTGGACGGGGGCGGCCCACCCGGCCGACCAGACGGTCCCCGGCCGGTCGCGGCCTGCTGACGGGCCTCCGGGCCGGGCGGTGGCCGTCCCGGAGGCGCCCATGGAGGCGGCCATGACGGTGGTGAGGGCGAGCAGGGAGGCGCTGAGACGAAGCGTGGACGAGCGCACGGCGGGGCTCCTGGGGGAGGCGAGGGGAGGGTGAGTGGGTCGGATCAGGCCACTCCCGTACGGAGATCCGGGGTACGTGGGTACGTGGGTACGGCGGTACGGGAGCACATGAGCTCCGGCGTATCGACGTACCGAAGTCCCGGCGTATCGACGTACCGAAGTCCCGGCGTACCGGCCGAACCGGCGTACCCGCGAACGACGTACCGGCGAACCGATGTACCGACGTACCCGCGAACCGAAGTACGGGAGAACCGGAAACCAACCTGCCGCCCACCGCACGCCCGACCCAGCCCCCGGCCGTGCGTACCACTGGCAGGGTCAGGCTACGGCCGCCGGATCCTCGACAACCCACCGGAACGCGGCACCCCGCTCCCGCCCCCCCGCCGCCTCCCCTCAGAGCGCGCGCCAGCCCTCCGGGTCGACCCCGCCGGGCACCACGTCATCCGGGGCGTACGGCTCCCGGGTGAACACGAAGGTGCCCAGGTCCAGATGGGCCGGGGCGCCGCCCTCCCCCTCGACCACTCGCAGCGTCTCCCCCGCGTAATAGCCGTCCAGCCCCGTCCAGGTGCCGTCCGGCTCGGCCCGGAAGCGGGAGGCCCGGCCTCCCCCGGTGGCCGGGGACAGCTCCAGTCCACGGTCCGCGCGCAGCCGCAGGTGGTGGGCGCGGGAGCCCCAGTACCAGGGGCCGGTCAGCGCCAGCAGCGCCGGATCGGCCTCGGTCAGCGGCCGCCAGGGCTCGGGGATACGGGGCTCGTGCTCCGCCACGATGCGTATGAGGTCGGCGGCGATGGCGCCGATCGCCGGCCCCGAGGTGGTGTTGGCCAGCGCGATCCCGGCCAGCCGGTCCTCGCCGCTCACCCACAGCGAGGCCAGGAAGCCGGGCATGGAGCCGGTGTGGCCGTGGAGGAACCGCCCGCCGTGCCGGACGAGCTGTGTCCCCAGGCCATAGCCGCCGTCCCAGTCCCCCTCCTCGGGGGCGACGGCTGGCGCCCGCATCTCGGCGAGCGACTCCGCGCCGAGCACCCGCTCGTCCCCGTCCAGCAGGAAGGCGGCGAAGCGGGCCAGATCCCCGGCGGTCGACCAGAGCTGTCCGGCCGGGCCCATCCGCCCGGTGTCCTCGGCCGGTTCGGGCAGCAGCACATCCGCCCAGGGGTGCACGGCCCATCCCCCGGCGTGCGGCGCCCGCGGCTCGAGCGATGTACGCCCCATCCCCAGCGGCTCCAGCACCTCGCGCGCGAGCACCTCACCCCAGGGCGCTCCGCGCAGCCGCTCGACCAGCGCGCCGAGCAGCGCGAAACCGGGATTGGAGTAGTGATGACGGCGGCCCGCGGGGTGGATCAGCGGGCGCTCGCCGAAGATATCGGCGGTCTCGGGCCGCAGCGCCCCGGGCGTGCGCTCCCACCACGGTCCTCGGGCCTCGGCGGCGAGCCCCGAGGTGTGGGAGAGGAGCTGGGCCACGGTCGCGCCCTCAGCCTCCGGCACGTCCAGATGCTTGGCCAGCGGATCGCCGAGGTCCAGCAGCCCCTCGTCGCGCAGCCGCATCACCAGCACCGCCACAAAGGTCTTGGTCAAGGAGCCGATGCGGTACTGGGTGTCGGTGTCCGGCGCGGATCCGTCCACAGAGCTGCGCGAACCCGTCCACACCAGCCGCCCCTCCCGCACCACGGCCCCGACCAGGGACGGGGCACGGCCCTCGGCCTGGCCGCGGGCAAGGCGCCGCAGCAGGGCACGGCGGGTGGCGGGCAGCGGCTCGGCGAACTCATCCACGTCGGGTGTGGTCATATCGGCACTCTACGGCGAGGGTGTGACAACGGTCAGTCATCGGTCGGCGGCCGGGTGCCACCCCGCCCCGCGCCGCGCTCTGGCCTTGACGCCGGGGTCAAGGTCTACCGTCAGGTCATGCGGATCGGAGAGCTGGCCGAACGGGCGGGTACCACCACCCGCACCCTGCGCTATTACGAGTCGCTCGGGCTGCTGCCCGCGCGCCGCACCGGCAATGGTTACCGGTCGTACGATGAGGAGGACCTGCGGCTGCTCCAGCAGATCCGCACGCTGCGGGACTTCGGCTTCGAGCTGGAGGAGACGCGTCCGTTCGTCGAGTGCCTGCGCTCCGGCCATCCGGCCGGTGACTCCTGCCCCGCCTCGCTGGAGGTCTACCGGCGCAAGCTCGCCGAGCTGGACGAGTGCATCGCCCGGCTGGGCGCGATCCGGGAGCGGGTCGGGACACAGCTCGACCAGGCGGAGCGGGCCCGCGCGGAGCTGGAGGCCGCGGCGACGACGCCCGCAGGGGCCCCGGAGCCGCGCTGTGAGCTGACACCGCCCGGTCCGTGAGCCCGCCGTAACCACAACAGCTCCACCCGCACGACGAAGACGCCAAGGGAGATATGACATGTCACTGACACACACTGGGGGAGTGGCCACGGTCACGGACGCCACCTTCGCCGAGGAGGTGCTGGCGGCCGAGCTGCCGGTGCTGGTGAAGTTCACCGCCTCGTGGTGCCCGCCGTGCCGGATGATCGCGCCGGTGCTGGCGGAGATCGCGCAGGAGGAGGGCCACCGGCTGAAGGTGGTGTCCCTGGACGTGGACGAGAACCCGTCCACCACCAACGCGTACGGCGTGCTCTCGATGCCGACCCTGATGCTGTTCCGGGCGGGCGAGCCGGTGCGGTCACTGGTCGGGGCCCGCAGCAAGCGACGGCTGCTGGAGGAGCTCGGCGAAGCGCTCTGACCCCGTGCCTGACCCCGTACCCGACCCCGTACTGACGCGATCTGACGCGCGCCGGAGCCGAGGCCGAACCGCCCCTGCTACGTTGGCCGGACATGACCATCAGCGGGGGCGGCCGTCAGCGGCCGTGAGCGGCCATCGGGCGGCCGGCAGTGGGGGCGGAAAAGGTGAGATCAGCGGTGCGCGTCCTGGTGCAGGGGAAACCCGTCGACTCCTATCCGGCGCTGCCTCCCGAGGCCGGGCGCGGTTCCCCGCGCCGGATCACCGAGGTCGGTGAGGAGGTGCTCCGCCGCTCCTGCCGCGAGGTGACCGAGTTCGGCACGCCCGAGCTGAGCGCCCTCATCGACGACATGTTCCTCACCATGTACATCGCCGACGGCGCCGGGCTGGCCGCCAATCAGGTCGATGTCGATCTGCGGCTGTTCGTCTACGACTGCCCCGACGACCACGGCGTACGGCACATCGGCCACATCATCAACCCCGTCCTGGACCAGCCCGACCCGGCCCACCGGCTGCTCATCGAGGAGGCCGAGGGCTGTCTGTCCGTACCGGGCGCGCGGATGGACGTACCGCGCACCGACCGCACCGTGGTCCACGGCGTCGACAAGGACGGCAACCCGCTGGTGATCGAGGGCACCGGCTACTTCGCCCGGTGTCTGCAGCACGAGGCCGACCATCTCTCGGGGCACCTCTACATCGACCGGCTCTCCAAGCGCGACCGCAAGGACGCGCTGCGGCAGATGGCGGACCGTCATGAGGAGGTCCTCGCCCGGCGCGTGGAGAAGGCGACGGCCCTGGGCCACCAGCTCCAGCCCTGACCGGCCCCGGCCACCGCTCACCGCAGCCGTCGCGCTCGCAGCACGGTGTCATGGGTGTGGTGGGTGCCGACGGGGGCGGGAGCGGTGCGTGGACGGGTCTCGTTGACCACAACCGCCCAGTCGTCGTCGAGCACCCCGGCGATGTCGTCGGGCTGGTAGTAGTCCCCGGGGTCGAAGCCCTGCTGCGGGTCCGCGCTCAGATCGGCGAGGTCATGCGTGGCGAACAGCAGCGTGCCCCCGGGCGCGACGGCATCCAGCAGCCTGCGCAGCGCCTTGTGGTCCGGCTGGCGCTTGAGCGGAAAATACTGGACCGACACCAGGTCGAACGCCGCCGCCGGGAGCGGCGTACCGGTCAGATCGGACCGCATCCACGCCACCCGGTCCCCGATGTCCGCGGCCGCCGCGGCGGCGCGCTCCAAGGCGACCCGGGAGATGTCCACCGCGGTCACCTGCCACCCCCGCCGGGCCAGCCAGACCGCGTCGCCGCCCTCCCCACACCCCACATCGAGCGCCTGCCCCGGCGGCATCTCGGCGACCTCGCTGACGAGCACCCCGTTGGGCGCCCCGCTGAAGAGCTGATCACGACTGCCATACATGTCGTCCCAGAACTGTCTGTCCATGCCCACCAACCTGCCCCCGCCCAGGGCGAGCCGACAAATTTCTTTGCGGGAACGGCAAAGCGCGGGCCGGGCAGCGGCTGTCAGGTCTGGGCCATGTCCACGAAGCGGGAGTAGTGGCCCTGGAAGGCGACCGTGATCGTCGCCGTCGGGCCGTTACGGTGCTTGGCCACGATCAGGTCCGCCTCGCCCGCGCGCGGCGACTCCTTCTCGTAGGCGTCCTCGCGGTGGAGCAGGATGACCATGTCGGCGTCCTGCTCGATGGATCCACTCTCTCGGAGGTCCGAGACCATCGGCTTCTTGTCCGTGCGCTGCTCGGGGCCTCGGTTCAGCTGGGAGAGCGCGATGACCGGTACTTCCAGCTCCTTGGCCAGCAGCTTCAGGTTTCGCGACATGTCCGAGACCTCCTGCTGACGGCTCTCGGGGCGCCGGGCGCCGCCGGACTGCATCAGCTGGAGGTAGTCGATGACGACCAGTTGGAGGTCACTGCGCTGCTTGAGGCGGCGGCACTTGGCGCGGATCTCCATCATCGACAGGTTCGGGGAGTCGTCGATGAAGAGCGGGGCCTGGGAGACGTCCGGCATCCGCCGGGCCAGCCGGGTCCAGTCCTCGTCGGTCATGCTGCCGGAGCGCATGTGGTGGAGCGCCACCCGGGCCTCGGCGGAGAGCAGACGCATCGCGATCTCGTTGCGGCCCATCTCCAGGGAGAAGATCACGCTCGGCATGGCGTGCTTGATGGAGCAGGCGCGCGCGAAGTCGAGGGCCAGGGTGGACTTACCCATGGCGGGGCGGGCGGCGATGACGATCATCTGGCCCGGGTGCAGCCCGTTCGTGAGGGAGTCCAGGTCGGTGAAGCCGGTGGGCACGCCGGACATCTGTCCGCTGCGCGAGCCGATCGCCTCGATCTCGTCGAGCGCGCCCTCCATGATGTCGCCGAGCGGCAGATAGTCCTCGCTGGTGCGCTGCTCGGTGACGGCGTAGATCTCGGCCTGGGCGTTGTTGACGATCTCGTCGACGTCCCCGTCCGCCGCGTATCCCATCTGGGTGATGCGGGTGCCGGCCTCGACGAGGCGGCGCAGCACGGCGCGCTCGTGGACGATCTCCGCGTAGTACTCCGCGTTGGCGGCCGTGGGGACCGACTGGACGAGGGTGTGGAGATACGAGGCGCCGCCGACCCGGGCGATCTCGCCGCGCTTGGTCAGCTCCGCGGCGACGGTGATCGGGTCGGCCGGCTCCCCCTTGGCGTAGAGGTCCAGGATGGCCTGGTAGACGGTCTCATGGGCGGGCCGGTAGAAGTCATTGCCCTTGAGGACCTCCACCACATCGGCGATGGCGTCCTTGGAGAGCAGCATGCCGCCGAGCACGGACTGCTCGGCGTCGAGGTCCTGGGGCGGAACGCGCTCGAAGCCGGAGCCCTCCCAGGCGGAGCCGCCGCCTCCGTCGCGGTCCTGTCCGTCGCGGCCCCGGCCGCCGCCCTCACCGCGGCGGAAGCGGGGGGACGGGAACCGGTCGGACGGGCCGGAGTCCGCCCATGGGTCGTCCATGGGCTCGGGCACGCTCACCCCGCCACCTCCTCCCGTCCGCGAAGCGGACCTCGCCGTGCCCGTCCTTCTTACGGCACGGCTATGACACAACTGAGCGGCCGGCTTTCCGGACACGGCGCATCGGAAGCTGGGGGTTCCAGGGCCGGATCGGGTGGCGGGCGCCGGACCACGGTAGGCCCGTCGGGACCGCCAGCCAACTTGGTTATCCACAGGGCATGTGGATGATGGGATCCATCCTGTGGGTAAGTCGCGCGAACCTGTGCACGGGCCGGGGGACAGTGCTGTGGACAAACACACAATCACCCCGAGAACCCAGTCCTGACCTGCGGTTTCTCTATCCAGTGCCTGTGCAGAAGAAAAACTTCCGCCCCCAGCGCAAGATCACGACAAAGGGCGCAGAGAAGATCGTCCCGCGCGCCGCCTTGTAAGGACCAGAAGCAGCTTGTGTCTCTTACCTGTGGACGATTACATTGCCCTCATGACACAGGCCCCCACGAGCGCGCGGAGCACCCCGCGCCACCACGACCGCGAGATCATCGCACTCGCGCTTCCCGCCTTCGGCGCACTCGTGGCGGAACCCCTCTTCGTCATGGTCGACAGCGCCGTCGTCGGCCATCTGGGCACCGCCCAGCTGGCCGGTCTGGGCGTCGCCGCGGCCCTGCTCACCACCGCCGTCAACATCTTCGTCTTCCTCGCGTACGCCACCACCGCGGCGGTGGCCCGCCGGGTCGGCGCGGGCGACCTCGCCGGGGCGATACGACAGGGCATGGACGGCATCTGGCTGGCCCTGCTGCTCGGTGGCGCCGTCATCGCCGTCACCCTTCCCACCGCCCCCGCCCTGGTCGACCTCTTCGGCTCCTCGGACACCGCCGCGCCCTACGCCACCACCTATCTGCGGATCAGCGCCCTCGGCATCCCCGCGATGCTGGTGGTGCTCGCCGCCACCGGTGTGCTGCGCGGCCTCCAGGACACCCGGACCCCGCTGTATGTCGCCATCGGCGGCTTCGGGGCCAACGCCGCGCTGAACGCCACCCTGGTCTATGGGGCCGGGCTGGGCATCGCGGGCTCGGCCTGGGGCACGGTGATCGCCCAGAACGCCATGGCCGCCGTCTACCTCGCCGTCGTCATACGTGGTGCGCGGCGCCATGGCACCTCGCTGCGGCCCGATGCCGCGGGGATCAGGGCCTGTGCCCACGCCGGGGCACCGCTGCTGATCCGTACGCTCTCGCTGCGCGCCGTGATGCTGATCGCGACGGCCGTGGCGGCCCGCCTCGGCGACACCGATATCGCCGCCCATCAGATCGTGCTCACCCTGTGGAGCCTGCTGGCGTTCGCCCTGGACGCCATCGCCATCGCGGGCCAGGCGATCATCGGAAGCTATCTGGGGGCGGGAGACGAGGAGGGGGCACAAGCCGCCTGCCGCCGCATGGTGCGGTGGGGTATCGCCTCCGGGGTGGCGCTGGGGCTGCTGGTGGTCGCCTCCCGGCCGCTGTTCATCCCCCTGTTCACCGCCGATTCCGCGGTACGGGACGCCCTGCTGCCCGCCCTGCTGGTCACGGCCCTCATCCAGCCGGTCTCGGGTGTGGTGTTCGTCCTCGACGGCGTGCTGATGGGCGCGGGCGACGGGCCGTATCTGGCCTGGGCGATGATCGCCACGCTGGTCGTCTTCGCCCCGGTGGCGCTGCTGGTGCCCCCGCTCGGCGGAGGCCTGACGGCGCTGTGGTGCACCATGGCGCTGATGATGTCGGTCCGGATGGCGACGCTGTGGCTGCGCACCCGCTCCGGCCGCTGGATCGTCACCGGCGCGGTACGAAGCTGAGTGCATGTCCCGCCAGTCGGCCCCCGGCACGACGGAGGGCGATACGACGGAGGGCGATACGACGGAGGACAACACGGCGAAGGCCCAGCACAGCGGAAGGCCGACACGGCGGAGGGCCGCACCCATAACAGGGGTGCGGCCCTCCGGTGCACTGTGCACGGTGCCGGTGGCGACCGTCACGGCCGTCGTCAGGCGGCGACGACCTCGACGCCGACCTTGGCGGCAACCTCGGCGTGCAGACGGACCGAGACCTGGTGCGCGCCCAGGGTCTTGATCGGGGCCTGCACCTCGATGCGGCGCTTGTCGACCTCCGGGCCACCCGCGTCCTTGATCGCCGAAGCGATGTCGGCCGGGGTGACGGAGCCGAACAGCCGGCCGGCGTCGCCGGCACGGGTCTTCAGGCGCACCTTGACGCCCTCGAGCCGAGCCTTGACCTCATTGGCCTGCTCGATCGTGGCGATCTCGCGGATGCGACGACCGCGACGGATCTGCTCGACGTCCTTCTCGCCGCCCTTGGTCCAGCGGAGGGCCAGACCACGCGGGACCAGGTAGTTACGGGCGTAACCGTCCTTGACGTCCACGACGTCGCCGGCGGTGCCGAGGCCGGAGACCTCGTGGGTGAGGATGATCTTCATGAGTCAGTCACCCTTCCCTTATCGCGCGGTGGAGGTGTAGGGCAGCAGCGCCATCTCACGGCTGTTCTTCACGGCCGTGGCGACGTCACGCTGGTGCTGGGTGCAGTTGCCGGTGACCCGGCGGGCACGGATCTTGCCGCGGTCGGAGATGAACTTCCGCAGCAGGTTCGTGTCCTTGTAGTCGACGTAGGAGATCTTCTCCTTGCAGAACACGCAAACCTTCTTCTTAGGCTTGCGAGCAGGCGGCTTCGCCATTGTCTCTCTCCAGTGTGATCAAGAAGTGTGTGCTGGTCGCCCTGACCAGACCGCGCGCTGTTTCACGTGAAACAACGCCTCGGGCCCGTTTCACGTGAAACAGCGCCTCGGGTCTAGAAGGGCGGCTCGTCCGAGTAGCCCCCGGAGTTGCCGGAGCCGGAGCCACCGCCCCAGCCACCACCACCGCCGCCCTGGCCACCGGCCGGAGCGCCGGTCGCCCACGGGTCGTCGGTCGGAGCGCCGCCGCCCTGCTGCTGGCCGCCGCCGCTGGGGCCACCGCCCCAGCCGCCGCCCTGGCCACCACCGCCACCGCCGCCGTAACCACCCTGACCACCGCGACCGGTGGTCTTGGTGACCTTGGCTGTGGCGTTGCGCAGGCTGGCGCCGACCTCGTCGACATCCAGCTCATAGACCGTGCGCTTGATCCCCTCGCGGTCCTCATAGGACCGCTGCTTCAGACGGCCCTGCACGATGACGCGCATGCCGCGCTGAAGGGACTCGGCCACGTTCTCCGCGGCCTGCCGCCACACCGAGCACGTGAGGAAGAGGCTCTCGCCGTCCTTCCACTCGTTGGTCTGCCGGTCGAAGGTACGGGGAGTGGACGCGACGCGGAACTTCGCGACCGCCGCACCGGACGGGGTGAAACGCAGCTCGGGGTCGTCGACGAGATTGCCGACGACCGTGATGACGGTCTCGCCTGCCATTGGGGGAACCTCTCGGCGGGTACTGCTGGGCTGCTTGCTACTCGTTGCGATTCGGCCCCGATGACCGCTGAACGCTTACGCGTCAGTGGGTCTCGGGACGGAGGACCTTGGTCCGGAGGACCGACTCGTTCAGGTTCAGCTGGCGGTCGAGCTCCTTGACGACCGCGGGCTCGGCCTGCAGGTCGATGACCGAGTAGATGCCCTCGGGCTTCTTCTTGATCTCGTACGAGAGACGACGACGGCCCCAGGTGTCGACCTTCTCGACCTTGCCGTCGCCCTCACGGACGACAGAAAGGAAGTTCTCGATCAGCGGGGAGACAGCGCGCTCCTCGAGATCGGGGTCGAGGATGACCATCACCTCGTAGTGACGCATGTGGAACCCACCTCCTTTGGACTCAGCGGCCACGGTCGTTCCGTGGCAGGAGGGTCGTGATGCGTATCCGCTTCGGCGTCAGTACAGACACCACCGCGGACGGTACACAGTACCCGGCTCCTGCCGCCCGCTTGAAATCCAGGCGCCTTGGCCCGCAATCTGTACACATCGGGTGTGAGCGGCGTAACACTTCGCCGCCTTGCTCTATGTGCCTACCTGGAGGTGCCTCATGGCACAGGCAGCACGATCCCAGCACAGCTTGTTCGCCTTCCTGGACACCGACGGCAAGTCGCATCCCCTGGAGAACACGGTCGCCGTGGTGACCCTGGTGATCGGCGTGATCGCCTTTGTCACGGCTCATTTCCCCCACCTCCACCTGGTCAGCTCGTGGGTCGGACTGATCGGGATGGTCAGCGGTGCCTGGGGCCAGCTGAGGTCAGTGACCACCGGTGAGCGGTTCCTGCTGATCATCGGGCTCGGTGCCGCCGGGGTCGGCTTCTACCTCGGCATGGCACATGGCGGACTCTTCGGCGGCGTGCTGGGCTGAGCCCGCCCGGAGCCCGGTTGTCCCCGGGCCCGAACGGGGCGTGTCCCGGTCGCAGTAGGCTTCGGCGCGAGAGCCGGAGCCCCGACCCTGGGGACAAACCTGCCGAGGAGCGCCCCACATGAGCCTGACCCTGAGGACGATCAGCCGAGAGCAGCATCTGGCGTACATCCAGAGCCTGCCGGCGGCAAGCCACATGCAGGTGCCTGCATGGGCTGACGTCAAGTCGGAGTGGCGCTCGGAGAACCTCGGCTGGTTCGACGCCACGGGTCAGCTCGTCGGTGCCGGTCTCGTCCTCTACCGTCAACTGCCCAAAATCAAGCGCTATCTCGCCTATCTCCCCGAGGGCCCGGTCATCAACTGGTACGCCCCCAACCTCGAGGACTGGCTGCGCCCGATGCTCGCGCATCTGAAGCAGCAGGGCGCCTTCTCCGTGAAGATGGGTCCGCCGGTCATCATCCGCCGCTGGGACTCCGCCGCGATCAAGTCCGGCATCCAGAGCCCCGACGTCAAGCGGCTGCGTGATGTCGAGGCCACCTTCATCGAGCCGCGCGCCTTCGAGGTGGCCGATCGGCTGCGGCGCATGGGCTGGCAGCAGGGCGAGGACGGCGGGGCCGGCTTCGGTGACGTCCAGCCGCGGTACGTCTTCCAGGTGCCGCTGGAGAACCGCTCCCTCGAGGATGTCCACAAGGGCTTCAACCAGCTGTGGCGCCGCAACATCAAGAAGGCCGAGAAGGCCGGTGTCGAGGTCGTCCAGGGCGGCTACGAGCATCTGCCCGAGTGGCAGCGGCTCTATGAGATCACCGCGGAGCGCGACCACTTCCGGCCCCGCCCGCTCAGCTACTTCCAGCGCATGTGGACGGCCCTCAACACCGAGGACCCCAACCGGATGCGGCTGTACTTCGCGATGCACGAGAACGAGGCCGTGGCCGCCGCCACGATGCTGATCGTCGGAGGCCATGTCTGGTACTCCTACGGCGCCTCCGCCAACCACAAACGCGAGGTCCGGCCCTCGAACGCGATGCAGTGGCGGATGCTCCGCGACGCCTACGCACTGGGCGCGACCGTCTATGACCTGCGCGGCATCAGCGACTCCCTCGATGAGACGGATCATCTCTTCGGCCTGATCCAGTTCAAGGTGGGCACCGGCGGGCAGGCTGCCGAATACCTCGGCGAGTGGGACTTCCCGCTCAACAAGCTCCTGCACAAGGCGCTCGACATCTACATGTCGCGCCGCTGACCACGATTCGCTGTCTCCCATACCTCCAATACACCGCGGCTACGAGAAAGGTTCCGGGACCGGCCAATGGCGCTCACCCTCTACGTCGACACCGCTCGCTGGCGGGCGCATCAGCAAACGGTGATCCAGCAGTTCCCAGGGATAGTCCCGGTCTGCAAAGGCAACGGCTACGGCTTCGGCCATGAGCGGCTGGCCGAGGAAGCCGCCCGCTTCGGCAGCGACATCCTCGCGGTCGGAACCACCTACGAGGCCGCCCGGATGAAGGACTTCTTCAGCGGCGACCTGCTCGTACTCACCCCCTTCCGCCGCGGTGAGGAGCCGGTGCCGCTGCCGGACCGGGTGATCCGTTCGGTCTCGTCGGTCGACGGCGTCTACGGCCTGGTGAACGCGCGCGTGGTCATCGAGGTCATGAGCAGCATGAAGCGGCACGGCGTCACCGGGGAGGACCTGCCCAAGCTGCACGCCGCGATAGAGAACGTCCGGCTGGAGGGGTTCGCCATCCACCTCCCGCTCGACCGCACCGACGGCCTGGACGCGGTCGAGGAGGTCATCGCCTGGATGGACCGGCTGCGGGCGGCGCGGCTGCCGCTGCACACCATGTTCGTCAGCCACCTCAAGGGCGAGGAACTGGCCCGGCTGCAGCAGCAGTTCCCGCAGACCCGCTTCCGGGCGCGGATCGGCACCCGGCTGTGGCTGGGCGACCACGACTCGACGGAGTACCGGGGCTCGGTGCTCGACGTCACCCGGGTCTCGAAGGGCGACCGCTTCGGCTACCGCCAGCAGAAGGCCGCATCCGACGGCCACCTGGTCGTGGTCGCGGGCGGCACCTCCCACGGGGTCGGTCTGGAGGCGCCCAAGGCGCTGCACGGGGTGATGCCCCGCGCCAAGGGGGTCGCCCGCGCAGGTCTGGCGACCGTCAACCGCAACCTCTCGCCGTTCGTGTGGGCGGGCAAGCAGCGGTGGTTCGCCGAGCCGCCGCACATGCAGGTGTCCATCCTGTTCGTGCCCAGCGATGTCCAGGCGCCCCAGGTGGGGGATGAGCTGGTGGCGCATCTGCGGCACACCACGACGCAGTTCGACCGGCTGCTCGACCGCTGAACCCACACCACCGGGAGGGGCTCCCGTCCGGGGCTCACTCCCGGTGGACGCCCCAGTCCACCAGCGCCGCGCCCTCATAGCGGGAAGCGCGCCGCGCCTCTCCCAGCACGAACGCGTCCGGGGCCCGGTCCAGCACGCCTCCTCCGGGGTCGTCCGACCCGTCCCGGCGCACCGGGTCCCGCTCCGGCACCAGCGCGTCCCGGATGATCAGGGCGCACAGATAGAGCGTCCCCAGCAGATGCACGGCGATCGCCAGCTGATAGCCCTCCGCGGGCAGCCCCCGGTGCTGGTCGCCGCTGCCCGTGTACGCGAGGTACATCCAGATCCCCAGGAAGTACATGACCTCGCACGCCTGCCAGACCAGGAAGTCCCGCCAGCGCGGCCTGGCCAGTGCGGCCAGCGGGATCAGCCACAGCACGTACTGCGGTGAGTAGACCTTGTTGGTGAGCACGAACGCCGCGACGATCAGGAAGGACAGCTGGGCCAGGCGCGGACGGCGCGGGGCGCACAGGGCGAGCGCCGCCACTCCGACGCAGGCCAGGAGCATCAGCACGGTCCCGTAGGTGTTGACGTCCGCCAGGGAGTTCCCGGTGCGCTGGGAGATGATCAGCCACACGGAGCCGAAGTCCACGGGGCGCTCCTGGCTGAAGGTGTAGAACGTCTTCCAGCCGTCGCGGATGTGCAGTCCGCCCTGCGTGCTGACCATCACGGGCAGGTTCACCACGAGCCAGGCGGCCAGGGCTCCGCCCGCGGCCGCCCAGAAGGCGCGCAGCCGCCCCGCCCGCAGGCAGAGCACCAGCAGCGGACCGAGCAGCAGCCCGGGGTAGAGCTTCGCGGCCGTCGCGAGCCCCAGCAGCACACCGGCGGCCAGCGGGCGGCTGCGGGACCACATCAGCAGGGCGGCGGCCGTAAGGGCGACGGCGAACAGGTCCCAGTTGATGGTGGCCGTGAGCGCGAAGGCCGGGGCCAGGGCGACCAGCAGCGCGTCCCAGGGGCGGCGGCGGTGCGTACGGGCCACACAGACCGCGATGACCGCGGTGCAGACCATCAGCATGCCCGCGTTGACCAGCCAGTAGATCTGCTCGCGGTCCTGGATGGAGCCGCCGTGCGGGGTCATCCAGGAGGCGACCTCCATGAAGAGGCCGGTGAGGACCGGATACTCCAGGTACTGCATCCCGCCCGAGACGTTGTCCGGTATCCGGTCGAAGTACGGCACGAGGTCGAGGGCGAAACCGCGGCCGTTGTAGAGGTGCGGTATGTCGGAGTAGCAGGCGTGGGTGTACTGGGCGGTGGCCCCGTAGAACCAGCCGCCGTCGTAACACGGCATCTTCTGCACCATGCCCAGGGCGAACATGCCGATGGCGACGATCGCCACGATCCGCACGGGGGTCCACCAGCTCGTGCCGAGCAGGGCCCGGCGCCCGGTCGGCCCACCGATCAGCTCGCTGCCGGCCGCGGCCACCGGGTCCTCGGAGGTCGGCCTGACGGGCTGGGCCTGTGGGTCCTCGCGCACGCTCATGGCCCCCATCCTGCCGTACGAGCCTCTGCGGAGGAGTCAGGACCGCCCCAGCGGCCGCTGAGCGCGCCGCGGACGCCGGGCGGGGCTCCGAGTCGGGGAGAGGCGTACCAGAGGCGCAGAGAGCCGTCCAGGGCCTGGAACGGCGCCGGCCGCGCCGGAGCGGGTTCGCTCCGGCGCGGCCGGCGAGGGGTGAACGGGTCGTACGGGACCGCGGGCTATTCCTTCCTGCGGGTCCCGGACGGGCCGCCGAATATGCCACCGGGGCCGCCCGGATCATCCGTGGTCGGCGACGTGGACGGCCCTCCCGGACCGCCGTTCGCGCCACCGTTCTGGTTGCCGCCGTTCCCGTTACCGCCGTTGTCGTTGCACTTCAGGTCCAGCGGGTCACAGGTGTCCGTCGGGGTCGGGCTGCCGGACGGCGACTCCGAGGGGGACTCCGACGGAGATTCCGAAGGCGACTCCGACGGGGTCTCGGTCGGCTTCTCCGTCGTCGGGGTCGGGCTCGGGCTCGCATCCTCGCCGAAGATCTTCTGGCCGATCGGAGTGGCCACGGGGAAGGCCTTGGCCGGCTTGCCCCTCAGCGCGCCGCGCATGTAGTCGGCCCAGATCTGCGCCGGGAACGACGCACCGTGGATCGACTCCTGACCGCCCACACCGCGCATGGACAGGAACTTCTGGCTCTTGGCCTGGTCGTTCACACGCCACATGCCGATCGCCGTGGACAGCTGCGGGGTGTAGCCGGAGAACCAGGCCGACTTGTTCTCGTCGGTGGTTCCGGTCTTGCCCGCGGCCGGACGGCCGATCTGCGCCGAGGTGCCGGTGCCGCGCTGGACCACGTTCTCCAGGACGTCGGTGACGTTGTTCGCCACGTTCGAGTCGAAGGCCCGCTTGACCTTGGCCTCTTCCTTGTGGTCGTAGACGGTGCCGGCCTTGTCCTCGACCCGCTCGACCGAGTACGGATCGGCCTGCTGGCCGCTGGCCGCGAAGGTCGCGTACGCCCCGGCGAGCCGGATGGCGCTGGGCGCGGAGGTGCCGAGCGAGAAGGTCGGGGTGATGGAGGCGAGCTGCTCCTTGCTGAGGCCCGCGGCCAGGGCCGCGCCCCGCACCTTGTCGGTGCCGACGTCCATGCCGAGCTGGATGAACGGGGTGTTCACCGAGAACTGCATCGCGGTGCGGAGACTGATCTTGCCCTTGTCCTCGTCACCGTCGTTGCTCTGGTGCCACTCCTTGCCGTCCTTGTCGTGCCAGACGGTCCCGTCGTAGTCCCGCAGGGTCACCTTGTTGTCGCCGTTGTAGACGGACTTCGGCGAGACCAGGGTGCGCTCGGAATCGGGTTGCTCCCGTGGCCCCTTCGGATCGCGGACACCGTCGGTCATCGCGGCGGCCAGCACGAAGGGCTTGAAGGTCGAGCCCACCTGGACGCCGGTGTAGTCCGCGTTGTTGCGATAGTGCTCCAGCGCGTCCTTACCGCCGTAGATGGCGAGGATCTTGCCCGTCTTGGGCTCCACCGAAGCGCCGCCGAACTGGACGTGTTTGTCCACTTCGCGCTCCTTCGGCTTGATGTTCGCCTTATAGACCTTCCCGACCGACTTGGTCAGCTCGTCGACCTTGCTCCGATCGAAGGTGGTGTGGATCTGATAGCCACCCTTGTCCAGTTTGCTCTTGCTGATACCGGTGTTGGCGACGATGTAGTTGTCGGCGAGGTCGGTGAGATAGCCGATCTGGCCCTGCTTGTTCGTCGCCACCTTCGGATCCCGCGGCATCGGGAACTGCTTGGTGATCCACTGCTGGCTCTCGGTCTTGGACATCCGGCTCACGGCGGCCTCACGCCGGAGGATCCACTCCCAGCGGTCCTTGGCCCGCTGGGTGTTGGCCTCCTTGGTGGCGGCGGCGCCGTAGCCGCCGTTGGGGTCGTAGAGGTTCGGACCGTTGAGCGTGGAAGCCAGGAAGGCGCTCTGGCTCGGCGTCAGGTCCTCGCAGTCCCGGTCGTAGTACGCACGGGCCGCCGCCTGGCAGCCGTAGGCGCCACGTCCGTAGTACGCGGTGTTGAGGTACCCCGCGAGGATCTCGTCCTTATCCATATCCAGTCCGACCTTGACTGAAATGAAAAGTTCCTTGACCTTACGCGTGACGGTCTGCGACTGGTCCAGGTATGTGTTCTTCACATACTGCTGAGTGATGGTCGAACCACTCTGAGTCGCGCCACCCTTGGCCATGTTGACGACCGCACGGGCGATACCCATCGGGTCGACGCCGCTGTCGTCGTAGAAGCTGGCGTTCTCCGCGGAGATCACCGCGTTCTGCATGGACTTGGGGATCTTGCTGAGGGGGACGATCTGCCGGTTGAGGTCACCACCGCCGGAGACCACCATCTGCTTGCCATCCGCCCAGTAGTAGACGTTCTTCTGGGTCTGGGACGCGGCCTGGGCGCTGGGGACCTGCACCAGCCACAGCCCTATGCCGACGGCGCCGAGAAGCACCGCGAAGAAGAAGAGGAAGGTGCCCGTCACCAGTTTCCAGGACGGGACCCAGCGCCGGCCCCCCGACTTACCCGCGCGCGGGTAATCGATGAAGCGCTTCTTACCAGGAGGCCCATCGCCCCCCGGGCCACGGCCGCCGCCGGTCCCCCGGCGGCCGCCTCCGCGACCGCCGGGACCCGCGCCGGCCGCGCTCGGATCGGCTCCTCCTCTACGGCCACCACTGCGTTGGGCGGCACGGCGGGCCGCCGCGCGGCCACCGTAAGGGCGCTCTTCCCCCTGCGGGGTGGCGCCCGACCCGGCTGCGGCGTTGTGCGTCGGTGCTGCGCGGCGGCCGGACGACTGCTGTCCGGCTCGCCGGGCCGCTGCTCGTCCGCCGCCTTGGGGTTGCGGCGGCTTGCGACGGTGCTCGCTCATGGAACGACTTCTCCTCGGGCAGGCGCTATCGCCTGAAAGCGGCAGATGGCTTCCGGTCCCCCCAATGTGCGATCCGGTCGCACCAGGCAACCGGACGCACTGCATCCGGGACGAGGACGCATCGCGGCGTCACTTGGTTCCCATAGGTCTGCATGGCGAACAGAGTACGCACGGTCAAAACCCGCCCAGCCGCCACCTTCACTCCATAACCGTCAGATTGAGTGTCTCGAATTGGTGATGTGACGGCGTTCACCGTGGTCCCTCTTGTCCCTTCCCGCGCACGGTTCTATCGTCTGGATGTATCGAGTCGATACATCAGCTCGACATAGCGGGCCCGGAGGAGAGGAGAGGCGGGGAATGAGCAGACGCTCAGGCGTCCTGGAGTTCGCCGTTCTCGGCCTGCTGCGCGAGTCACCGATGCACGGATACGAGCTGCGGAAGCGGCTCAACACCTCGCTCGGGGTGTTCCGCGCGTTCAGCTACGGCAGCCTCTATCCCTGCCTCAAGACGCTGGTCGGCAACGGCTGGTTGATCGAGGAATCCGGCAGCGCCTCCCAGGACGCTCTCGCGGCGCCCCTCTCCGGCCGCCGGGCGAAGATCGTCTACCGGCTCACGGCGGCGGGGAAGGAGCGGTTCGAAGAGCTGCTCTCCCACACCGGGCCGGACGCCTGGGAGGACGAGCACTTCGGCGTCCGGTTCGCCTTCTTCGGCCAGACGTCACGAGACGTTCGGATGCGGGTGCTGGAGGGGCGGCGCAGCCGCCTGGAGGAGCGCCTGGACAAGATGCGCGCCGCCATGGCCCGTACCCGCGAGCGCCTGGACGACTACACCCTCGAGCTGCAGCGACACGGGATGGAGTCGGTGGAGCGCGAGGTGCGCTGGCTGAATGAGCTGATCGAGAGCGAGCGGGCCGGGCGCGATCGGCGCGACGGCACCGCCGGGCAGGGCCGGACGACCGAGCGGGACGAGGACCGGCCGCCACAGCAGGACCAGTCAGAAGATGCGGACGGCCCGCCCCGGCACCGGGGTGGTTCCCGGCCGGATCCGTCCGATGACACCGCCAAGTGAGGCCCGGCATCCGCGGGGCCTCGTCCAGTACACACAGGGAGCAACCGGAATGGGTTCGGTTCGTGTAGCCATCGTCGGTGTGGGCAACTGCGCCGCCTCGCTGGTGCAGGGCGTCGAGTACTACAAGGACGCCGACCCGGACACCCGCGTGCCGGGTCTGATGCACGTGCAGTTCGGCGACTACCACGTGAAGGACGTGGAGTTCGTGGCCGCCTTCGACGTGGACGCGAAGAAGGTCGGCCTGGACCTCGCGGACGCCATCGGCGCCAGCGAGAACAACACCATCAAGATCTGCGACGTGCCGACGGCCGGTGTCACGGTCCAGCGCGGCCACACGCTCGACGGACTCGGCAAGTACTACCGCCAGACCATCGACGAGTCCGACGAGACCCCGGTCGACGTCGTCCAGGTCCTCAAGGACAAGCAGGTCGACGTTCTGGTCTGCTACCTCCCGGTCGGCTCCGACGACGCCGCCAAGTACTACGCCCAGTGCGCCATCGACGCGAAGGTCGCCTTCGTCAACGCGCTCCCGGTCTTCATCGCCGGCACCAAGGAGTGGGCGGACAAGTTCACCGAGGCCGGGGTGCCGATCGTCGGTGACGACATCAAGTCGCAGGTCGGCGCGACCATCACGCACCGCGTGATGGCCAAGCTGTTCGAGGACCGGGGCGTCGTCCTGGACCGCACCATGCAGCTGAACGTCGGCGGCAACATGGACTTCAAGAACATGCTCGAGCGGGAGCGCCTGGAGTCCAAGAAGATCTCCAAGACCCAGGCCGTCACCTCCCAGATCCCCGACCGCGACCTGGGCGCCGACAACGTCCACATCGGCCCCTCGGACTACGTGGCCTGGCTGGACGACCGCAAGTGGGCCTATGTCCGTCTGGAGGGCCGCGCGTTCGGCGATGTCCCGCTGAACCTGGAGTACAAGCTCGAGGTGTGGGACTCCCCGAACTCCGCGGGTGTCATCATCGACGCCCTGCGCGCCGCGAAGATCGCCAAGGACCGCGGCATCGGCGGCCCGATCCTCTCGGCCTCCTCGTACTTCATGAAGTCGCCTCCGGTGCAGTACTTCGACAACGAGGCGCGGGAGAACGTGGAGATGTTCATCAGGGGCGAGGTCGAGCGCTGAAGCGCCATGCGCTGATTCCCGCCGCGTGATCACGGGCCTCCGGGTAATCCACCCGGAGGCCCGTGTGGTGTGTGAGGCTGACGCCATGCCTGTTGTGCGTGATCTCCGCGTACTGCTGCAACTGCGGGACTTCCGCCGCCTCCTGGCCATCCGGCTGCTGTCCCAGTCGGCCGACGGCGTCTACCAGGTGGCGCTCGCCACCTATGTGGTCTTCTCCCCGGAGAAGGAGACCTCCGCCGCGGCCATCGCCTCCGCCATGGCCGTCCTGCTGCTCCCCTACTCCCTGCTCGGCCCCTTCGCCGGGGTGCTGCTGGACCGCTGGCGCCGGCGGCAGGTGCTGCTCTACGGCAATCTGCTGCGCTCGGGACTGGCCGTCGGAACCGCCGTGCTGGTGCTGGGCCAGGTGCCGGAGTGGCTCTTCTATGTCTCGGCCCTGTCGGTGACGGCCGTCAACCGCTTTGTGCTGGCCGGCCTTTCGGCGGCCCTGCCCCGGGTCGTGGACAGCCAGGAGCGTCTGGTCATGGCCAACTCCCTCTCACCCACCGCCGGAACGCTCGCAGCCACGGCCGGGGGAAGCCTCGCCTTCATCGTCCGGCTGTCGGGCCCCGGAGGCACCTCCTCGGACGCGCTGGTCGTCCTGGTGGGCGCCGCGCTCTATCTCATCGCCGGGCTCACGGCACTGCTGATGGCACCGGGTCTACTGGGGCCGGATCCCGCGGCCCTTCAGCCCCGCCTCTCCGCGGCCCTGATGAGCACCGCGCGGGGCCTGGTCGCTGGCGTACGCCATCTGCTGGAGCGCCGGGATCCCACCGTGGCGCTGACCGCGATGACGCTGATGCGCTTCTGCTACGGCGCGCTCACGGTGACGGTGCTGATGCTCTGCCGCTACGCATGGGCCGACACCGAGTCTCAGGGACTCGCGCTTCTGGGACTGGCCGTCGGCGTCTCGGGGGCGGGCTTCTTCGCGGCGGCCGTGATCACACCATGGGCGGTGGCCCGGCTCGGGGCCCGTTCGACCTCCCAGCCGGACGGCCGGCTCTCCTGGGTGATGGTGTGCGCGGGGAGCGCGGCCCTCCTGGAGCCGGGGCTCGGACTGCCCTTCGAGCCCGCTCCCACGCTGATCGCCGCGTTCGTCCTCGGGCTGGTCACCCAGGGCGCCAAGATCGCCACTGACACCGTGGTGCAGTCCGCCATCGCCGATGACTTCCGCGGGCGGATCTTCTCCCTCTACGACGTGCTGTTCAATGTCGCCTTCGTAGGAGCCGCGGCGGTCGCCGCGGTGATACTGCCACCGGACGGCAGATCGGCCACACTGCTGATCTGTGTGGCGCTGCTCTACGCGGCCACCGCGCTCCTGGTGAGGTTTCACGTGAAACATGACCGGCAGAGCGCCAAGCAGGTCGATGTTTCACGTGAAACGTGAGGGGGCTCAGTCCTCCGACTGAGCTTCCCACCACTCCTGAAGCGCGGAGATCGCGGCGTCCCTCGCCATCGGGCCGTGCTCCAGCCGCAGCTCCAGCAGATGCTTGTACGCCTTGCCGACCTGCGGCCCCGGCGGAATGCCGAGGATCTTCATGATCTCGTTGCCATCCAGATCCGGGCGGATCGAATCCAGTTCTTCCTGCTCCTGCAGCCGGGCGATCCGCTCCTCGAGGCCGTCGTACGCACGCGAGAGCGCCACCGCCTTCCGCCGGTTGCGTGTGGTGCAGTCCGAGCGGGTCAGCTTGTGCAGCCGGTCAAGCAGCGGCCCGGCGTCACGGACATAGCGGCGGACCGCGGAGTCGGTCCATTCCCCCGTGCCATAGCCGTGGAAGCGCAGATGCAGCTCGACCAGGTGGGAGACATCCTTGATCAGCTCGTTGGAGTACTTGAGCCTCGTCATCCGGTACCTGGTCATCTTGGCCCCCACCACCTCGTGGTGGTGGAAGGAGACCCGGCCGTCCTTCTCGAAGCGGCGCGTCTTGGGCTTGCCGATGTCATGCAGCAGCGCGGCCAGCCGCAGCGTCAGATCGGGGCCCTCGGTCTCCAGGTCGATGGCCTGGTCCAGCACCGTCAGCGAGTGCTCGTAGACATCCTTGTGGCGGTGATGCTCATCGCGCTCCAGGCGCAGCGCCGGAAGCTCCGGCAGAACGCGGTCGGCGAGCCCGGTCTCCACCAGCAGCCGAAGCCCCTTGCGGGGGTGATCGGCCAGGATGAGCTTGTTGAGCTCATCACGCACCCGCTCCGCCGAGACGATGTCGATGCGCTCGGCCATCGCCGTCATCGCGGCGACCACCTCGGGGGCCACCTCGAAGTCCAGCTGCGCGGCGAAGCGCGCGGCACGCATCATCCGCAGCGGATCGTCGGAGAAGGACTCCTCGGGCGTCCCCGGAGTGCGCAGCACCCGGGCGGCGAGGTCCTCCAGACCGTGGTGCGGGTCGATGAACTCCTTCTGCGGAAGCGCCACCGCCATCGCGTTGACCGTGAAGTCCCGACGGACCAGGTCCTCCTCGATGGAGTCGCCGTAGGACACTTCGGGCTTCCGAGATGTCCGGTCATAGGCTTCTGACCGATAAGTCGTGATTTCGATCTGGAAGCTCTGCTCCGACCCGCTTCCTGGCGACATGCCCTTTCGGCAGCCGACCGTACCGAAGGCGATGCCGACGTCCCAGACCGCGTCCGCCCAGGGCCGTACGATCTTCAGCACCTCGTCCGGCCGGGCGTCCGTCGTGAAATCCAGATCGTTACCGAGCCGGCCGAGCAGCGCGTCCCGTACCGAGCCGCCGACCAGGGCCAGGCGGAAACCCGACTGCTGGAAACGACGGGCGAGATCGTCGGCAACGGGAGAGACCCGCAGGAGTTCGCCCACGGCGCGGCGCTGCACCTGGCTGAGCTCGTTGGTCGACTGCGGGGATCGGCTGTCATTGTTGGCGTTCGGCACAACAGAACAGGGTACGTGGCCGTGCGCCCCCGGGACTCCACCCCCGATGCGGCCACCACTGCGTAACGATCTTGTGGAGCCCTCCACAGCACTTCGTCACAGCGGGCATCGTTACCATTTCGTGGACGCACATTGCGACGACCACTGACGACCTACTGACGACAAGGGACGGGCGAGCGCGTGGCCGATGCGGCAGACCTCCGGGGGACAACTTCCGCTCGTGCCCGGCGATGGTTGCGGCGCACGGCGGCCCTGCTGGCCGCGGCGCCGATGCTCGCGGGCCTGACACAGATTCCGGCGGCACCCGCCGCCCACGCCGAGAGCAAGGCCACGGGCTCGCGATCGGTGGATGTCTCCATCACCTCACTGACCCCCACCGCGCCGGAGAAGAGCGACACTCTCACCGTCAGTGGCACCGTCACCAACGACACCAAGGGCACGGTCTCGGGGGCTCGGGTGGGCCTCCGCGTCGGCCCGACCATGAGCGGCCGCAGCGCGATCGACACCACGGCCCACCGCACCGGCTATACGGAGGGGCTCGACGGCACCGAGATCGACGGCAAATACGCCAAGAAGATCGGCAAACTGGCGGCCGGCACCAGCCGTGACTTCTCCCTCTCCATACCGGTGGATCAGCTGCACCTGGGGGAGAACGGGGTCTACCAGCTCGGCGTCTCGCTCACCGGCGGCACCTCCAGTCAGCCCTGGCCGCAGGTGCTGGGCATCGAGCGGACCTTCCTGCCCTGGCAGTCGGGCCCGTCCCAGAAGAAGTCCCAGCTCACCTATCTGTGGCCGCTGATCTCCGCCACCCATGTGACCGCCCGCACGGACAACGACGAGGACCGCACCCCGATCTTCCGGGACGACCGCCTGGCCAAGGAGCTGGCCCCGGGCGGCCGGCTGCAGCAGATGGTCGCCCTGGGGAAGAACCTCCCCATCACCTGGGTGATCGACCCCGACCTGCTCGCCACGGTCGACGCGATGACCAAGAAGTACGAGGTCCAGAACCCCTCGGGCAACGGCACCAGGGCGGGCCGCGGCCAGACCGTCGCCAAGCAGTGGCTGGACTCCCTCCAGAAGGCCGTGGACGGCAAGCAGGTCGTCGCGCTGCCGTTCGCCGACCCCGACCTCGCCTCGCTCGCCCACCGCGGTAAGAACGTCACCGGCGCCCTCAGCCACCTCCAGGGCGCCACCGACCTCGCCTCGACGACCGTGGAGACCATCCTCGGAGTGCGGCCGCGCACGGACTTCGCCTGGCCCGTCGAGGGCGCGGTCGACTCCTCGATCGTGGACGTCGCCACCTCCGCGGGCGCCCACAACGTGATCGCCCGCAGCGACAGCCTGCGCGAGACCGGCGGACTCCCCTACACCCCCACCGCGGCCCGCCAGATCGGCGGCGGCAACACGGCGGTGGTCGCCGACGCGCGGCTGTCGACGGCCTTCACCGGCGACATGTCCAAGGCGGAGAACTCCACCCTCGCCATCCAGCAGTTCCTGGCCCAGAGCCAGATGATCAACCTGCAGGCGCCGGACAGGCAGCGCAGCATCGTGGTCGCCCCCCAGCGGACGCCCACCACGAGTCAGGCGCAGGCCATGGCGGCGGCCATGGAGGGCCTCTCCGGGCAGTGGACGCAGCCGCTGAGCCTGGGGCAGGCCGCGAAGGCCAAGCCCGACCCGAGCGCCACCCAGCGGGTGCCGAGCACCCGCTCCTACCCCCGGTCGCTGCGCGCGCGGGAGCTGCCCACCGAGGCGTTCGACCGGATCCAGGAGACCCAGGAGACCCTGGACAATTTCGAGCCGATCCTGACCGCCAAATACCGGGTGGTCACCCCCTTCGGGAACGCGATCAGGCGCGAGATGTCGACCTCGTGGCGCAGCGAGGCACAGAACGCGACCGGCTTCCGGCACGACGTGCAGACCTATCTCTCCGGGCTCACCAGGAAGGTGCGCCTGGTCCCGAAGACGGACATGACCCTCTCCGGGCGCAGCGCGACCGTCCCGGTGACCGTCCAGAACAACCTGGTGCAGAGCGTCGAGCTGCGGCTCGTCCTGCGCTCCCAGCAGGGCAACCGGCTTGCGGTCAGCGACCCTCAGCTGGTCAATGTGGAGGGCGGCCACAGCCAGTCCGTGAAGTTCGGGACCACGGCCAACGCGAACGGCCCGGTGTGGGTCTCGGCGCAGCTCTACACCCCGGACGGCCAGCCGTACGGCAACGAGATGATGTTCGAGGTGAATGTCACCGAAATCACGTCGACCGTGATTCTCGTGATCGCCGGCGGTGTGCTGCTGCTGGTCCTCGCCGGTGTCCGGATCTATGTCCAGCGCAAGCGCGCGGCCGCCAGGAGCGGTGAGGACGGCGGGGACGGGGAAGACGCCGAGGAGGCGCACGGGCAGGATGAGGACGACAGCGAGGCCCCGGAGAACGACCGGTGTGACCCCGCACACGCTCTCGTGCCCGAGCAGCCGAGTGACCCGGCGCCGGACACCGGATCGCAAAGCGCTGGCCCGTCCGGCTCGGGTGAGAAAGTGGACCATTGAGCAATGCCGGGGCCGGTGGGCCGCAGTGGACGATGAGGTGGGGTAGCGATGAACGCGCCGTATGACGGTGATGGCCGAGTGCCACCGCCGCCACAGCCGTCCCCTCACGGCCCCCACGACCCTTACGGACAGGAGCCGCACCAGCGGGATCCGTATCTGGGCGACGCCCACCAGGCGCCCCCGGCCGATCCGCGTCAGTCGTACGGCCAGCAGTACTACGCACCGGATCCGTATCTGGACGACTCGTACTCGACGGGCAGCTTCACGCCCTACCCGTATCCGACGCAGGATCGGTACGCCCACGATCCGCTGACGGACCCCCGGTACGACCGGCGCTCCGCCCACGCCCCGCAGCAGGACGGCTACCAGCAGCAGTACTACCAGCAGCCCCCCACACCGCAGGGCCCCGACCCGCGCGCCTGGTCCCCCGAGGCCGCCGCCGGCCACCAGGGCGCCACACAGCAGCCGTACACCGCCGATCAGGCGGGCCAGGGCTATCCGGGGGCCGGCGACGGCTACAGGGCGGGGGAGCAGCCGCAGCGGGACGCCTTCGCGCACCTCTACCGCGATCAGCAGCAGCCCTATGAGCCCCGGCCCGGCCAGGGCCAGGGCTATCCACAGGGCCCGGAGAACTACCCGCAGGGCCACGCGCCCGGTCAGGGGCAGGTGCCGTTCCCCGGACCGCCCAGATCGGCGGACGCCGGCGCGGCGGCCGCCGCCCCCACGGTGGCCGCCCCGGTGGTGACCGCCCCCGCGACCGAACCCGAGCCGAGGAAGCCCTCAGCGGGCAAGGGCCGCGCGTCCAGCGTGCTCCAGTCCAGCGCGCTGATGGCCGCGGGCACCCTGGTCTCCCGGCTCACCGGCTTCGTCCGGCAGATGGTGGTCCTCGCGGGCCTGGGCGCGGCCACCCTCGGTTCCACCTACGCCCTCGCCTACACGCTGCCGACAATGGTCTACATCCTCACCATCGGCGGCGGTCTGAACTCCGTCTTCGTCCCGCAGCTCGTGCGCGCGATGAAGGAGGACGACGACGGCGGCGAGGCTTTCGCCAACCGGCTGCTCACCCTGGTGATGGTGGTGCTCGGCCTCCTGGTCGCAGTCACCGTGCTCGCCGCGCCGGTGCTGATCCGCGCGATGTCGCCGACCATCGCGGACAACCCCGCCGACAACGAGGTCGCGGTCACCTTCGCCCGCTACTGCCTGCCCACCATCTTCTTCATGGGCATTCACGTGGTGGTCGGCCAAATCCTCAACGCCCGGGGCCGGTTCGGGGCGATGATGTGGACCCCCGTCCTGAACAACATCGTCATAATCTTCACCTTCGGCCTGTTCATCTGGGTGTTCGGCACCGCCGGCAGCTCCAAGATGGACACCACGACCATCACCGCCGAAGGCATCCGGCTGCTGGGCATGGGCACCCTGCTGGGGCTCGTCGTCCAGTCCCTGGCGATGTTCCCCTACCTGCGTGCCACCGGTTTCCGCTTCCGGCCGCGCTTCGACTGGCGCGGCCACGGCCTCGGCAAGGCCGCCAAGCTGGCCAAGTGGACGGTCCTGTTCGTCCTCGCCAACCAGGCGGGCGTGCTGGTCGTGACCCAGCTGTCCACCGCGGCCGGCGCCGAGGCCGAGAACCAGAACGCGCCGGGCATGAGCTTCGTCGGCTACTCCAGCGCCCAGCTCATCTGGGGCATGCCGCAGGCGATCATCACCGTCTCCGTCATGGCCTCGCTGCTGCCCCGGATCTCCCGGGCGGCCCACGACGGGGACGCCGGAGCGGTCCGCGACGACATCTCGCAGGGCCTGCGCACCTCCGCGGTCGCCATCGTCCCGCTCGCCTTCGGCTTCATCGCCCTGGGCATCCCCATGTGCACGCTCCTGTTCGGCGCCTCCGGCACCGACGCGGCCGTCTCCATGGGCTACATCCTCATGGCGTTCAGCCTGGGCCTGATCCCCTTCTCCGTGCAGTACGTCGTCCTCCGCGGCTTCTACGCCTACGAGGACACCCGCACCCCCTTCTACAACACGGTGATCATCGCCGCCGTCAACGCCGCCGGATCCGGGCTCGCCTATCTCCTGCTCCCCGCCCGCTGGGCCGTCGCCGGTATGGCGGCCGCCTACGGCCTGGCCTACGCCATCGGCGTGGGTGTGGCCTGGAAGCGACTGCGCAACCGGCTGGGCGGCGATCTGGACGGCCCCCGCGTCGTGCGCACCTACACCCGCCTCGTCGGCGCCAGCGTCCCCGCCGCCCTCCTGGGCGGCGGCTCGGCCTACACCATCATGCAGACCCTCGGAATGGGTGTCGCCGGCTCCGTAGCGGCTTTGCTGGGCGGCGGTCTCGTTCTTATCGCGGTCTTCTACATTGCTGCGAAACGGATGCGCGTTGATGAGCTGACGGCCATGGTCGGTATGGTGCGCGGACGACTCGGACGCTGATCATTGAGCACAACCATCGTCCGCCACCGTGTGTCGTGCATAGCGGCGGACTGTGGGCACAATTGTCTTGGCTCGGAGTAGGCGCAACGGATGGGGAGGCAGGAACGACGGTGGCGGAACGGAGCACGGCTGCCGTCGACGTGGCCGACAGCGGTGGAGAGGAGCCGCTGACCGCCAAGGCGGGTAAGGCCACGGCCGACGGGGCGGGGACGAAACAGAAGGTCGGCGAGGGGACAGAGGCCGCGGTCACCGACGATACGGGCGCCGCGGCCGAAGCGAACCCCCTCGAACTGCACAGCGGTCACAAGCTGGCCAGACGCTACCGTCTGGAGGAGTGCGTCACCCGTCTGGACGGATTCAGCAGTTGGCGTGCTGTGGACGAGAAACTGCGGCGCGCCGTCGGGGTGCACATCGTGCCCGCGGACCATCCGCGCGCCAGGTCGGTGCTGGCCGCCGCCCGTTCCGCGGCCCTGTTGGGCGATCCCCGCTTCGTCCAGGTCCTCGACGCCGTCGAGGAGAACGATCTTGTCTATGTCGTCCATGAGTGGCTTCCCGACGCCACCGAGCTCACCGCCGTGCTGGCCGCCGGGCCGCTCGAGCCGCACGACGCGTACCAACTGGTCAGCCAGGTCTCCCAGGCCATGGCCGCCGCCCACCGCGAGGGCCTGGCCCATCTGCGGCTGAACCCCGGCTCCGTGCTGCGCACCGAGTCCGGTCAGTACCGCATCCGCGGACTGGCCGTCATGGCCGCCCTGCGTGGTATCAGCGTCGACCACCCCCAGCGCACCGACACCGAGGCGATCGGCGCGCTGCTGTACGCGGCGCTCACTCAGCGCTGGCCGTACGAGGCCGACGCCTACGGCCTCTCCGGGCTGCCCAAGGGCGTGGGCCTGATCGCCCCCGACCAGGTCCGCGCCGGAGTGCACCGCGGTCTGTCCGAGCTCGCGATGCGCGCGCTCGTCAACGACGGGGCCACCGCCTCCCGTCAGGACCAGCCCTGCACCACCCCCGAGGAGCTGGCCAAGGCCGTCGGGGCGATGCCGCGCATCCGGCCGCCGGAGCCCGCCTTCACCCCGTCCCAGGCGTACCAGCGCACGACGTACCAACAGGGTGTGTACGGCCAGCAGCCGAACCGCGGCGGCACCGCTCACATGGCCCGTCCGGCCGCTCCCGTGCCGCCTCCGCCGCCGCTGCAGAGCCGCACGGGCAAGGCCCTCAAGTGGACCGTCTCCGCCCTTCTGATCGCCGCTCTCGGCCTCGGCAGCTGGCAGCTCGCGGACACCCTCCTCAAGGAGGAGAACAAGTCCAGCCCGGGCAAGTCCACCGGTGAGAAGGACGACGGCAAGGGCCTCAAGCTCGTGGGCAAGCCGCTCAGCATCGAGAGCGCCACGGAGTTCTCGCCGCTGGACGCGCCCTTCGCCCCGGACAAGGTCGATGGCGCCATCGACGGCGATACGGGCACCGCCTGGGTGACCAAGGAGTTCTACAACTACCCGAACTTCGGTAACCTGCCCAGGCGCAAGCAGGGCAGCGGCATCATCGTCGACCTCGGCAGCGCCAAAAGCGTCTCGAGCCTCGACATCGACTTCTACAGCGCCGGCCAGAAGGTGGAAGTCCTCGCCGCCGATCCCTCGGCATCCGACCCCACCTCACTCAGCGCCTTCTCCAAGCACCTCACCGATCTGAAGAGCGTCGGGAAGAAGCTGTCCACCGTTCTCGACGAGCCGGTACGGACGCGATACGTCCTGGTCCACATCACGGAGCTTCCGACCAGCACCCCCGATCGCTACCGTGGCGGCATCTCGGAGATCAAGGTCAAGGGCTGACCCTCTACGGTCGGCCGAGAGGGGAGGGGCTCAACGTTGGACGACGCCACCATCGGCGGAGCGAGCGACGGCGAGCTCCTCGCCCGGCACGTCGACGGCGACCCGGACGCCTTCAGCGAAATAGTGCGGCGCCACCGCGACAGACTCTGGGCGGTGGCGCTGCGCACCCTCGGCGACCGTGAGGAAGCGGCCGACGCGGTCCAGGACGCGCTCGTCTCCGCCTATCGCGCCGCCCACACCTTCCGGGGCCAGTCGGCCGTGACCACCTGGCTGCACCGCATCACGGTCAACGCCTGTCTGGACCGGGCCCGCAAGGCCGCCTCCCGTCGCACCTCCCCCGTCGACGACACCGAGCGGCTCGAACAACTCCTGGAACCCCATGAGTCGGCCGCCGCCCCCGCCGAACGGGGTGATCTCCACCGCGAACTCCTCCAGGCGCTGCGCACCCTCCCTCCCGAGCAGCGCGCGGCCCTGGTGCTGGTCGATATGCAGGGCTACCCCGTCGCGGAGGCGGCGAAGGTCCTGGACGTACCCACCGGCACCGTGAAGAGCCGCTGCGCCCGGGGCCGCGCACGACTGCTGCCCCTCCTCTCACATCTCCACCCCAGTGGGAGGGGTAGCTCACCCTCGAGCATGGGAAGGAACCGGACGCAGGGGACGTCCGTCCCACCGACGGCAGGACCGAACGACACAGATGCCGTGAAGGGCGGAGGTGGGCGAGCGTGACATCCTCGACGGACACGGAAGAGCACCCTGAAGTCGCGGAGATCTCCGCACTCACCGAGGGTCTGCTCTCTCCGTCCCGCGCCGTCGATGTGCGCACTCACCTCTCGAGCTGCGTGCTGTGTGCGGACGTATGGGAATCCCTGGACGAGATCCGCTCCCTGCTCGGAACCCTCCCGGGGCCGGTACGGATGCCCGCCGATGTGGCGGGCCGCATCGACGCGGCACTGGCCGCCGAAGCGCTTCTCGACGCGACCGCCCCCGAGCGCGTGGCCGATGTTTCACGTGAAACCCCGGATCCGGACGCCGCGCCCACGCCTGTTTCACGTGAAACGGCCGATGACGCCTCCGGCGACCCCGACTCCGACACCGTGGAGCCCACGGCCAAGCCGTCCATCACGGCGGACCGGCCCGCCGGGCGCCCGCGTGGGGCCACCGGGCCTGGACGGGGAACCACCGGACCCGGCACCCGCCCCGGTCGCTCCCGTCACTGGCGCAAGGCCGTCCTCGGCGGCGCATGCGCCGCCGCGGTGATCGGCATCGGATCCTTCTTCCTCCAGAGCGGCTCCTCCGGCGATCACGGCGACAGCGACCCCCAGGCGCACGCCAGCCAGAGCTCCACCGGGAACTCCACCCTCTCCTCGGGCACGCTCAAGGACCGCGTGCACGAACTGCTCGCCGACCGGAAGTCCACCGCGTCGGACGGCGTCACCGGCCAGGGCAACTCACCCGATGTGCCGCTGCGCGCCGACGACGACCCTGAGGTGCCCTCCTGCGTACAGAGCGGCACCGGCCGCAAGGAACCGGCTCTCGCGGCGCAGCAGGACACCTACGACGGCCAGAGCGCCTATATCGTCGTCCTCCCGCACCCCTCCGACAGCTCACGCGTCGATGCCTTCGTGATCGACGCGTCCTGCGTCTCCGCCTCCCCGACGACTCCCGGGGAGCTCCTGGTGACCCGGACCTACCCGCGGCGCTGAGGCACACCGCACACCGGGGCCCCGCCTGACAGCGCTCGGGAATGCCTGACCCGTAGGATCCGTTGGGTGGGGTGGCAGCGGAATTCCGGGGGGACCCGGAGCCGCCCGCCCAGTCAGCAGTCCGGCAGTCGGCAGAGACAAGGAAGACATCCGTGAGCGACGTCCGCAACGTGATCATCATCGGTTCCGGGCCCGCGGGCTATACGGCCGCGCTCTACACCGCCCGTGCTTCCCTGAAGCCGCTGGTCTTCGAAGGCTCCGTGACCGCGGGTGGCGCCCTGATGAACACCACCGATGTGGAGAACTTCCCGGGCTTCCGGGACGGGATCATGGGCCCCGACCTGATGGACAACATGCGGGCCCAGGCCGAGCGCTTCGGTGCCGAGCTCGTTCCGGACGACGTGACCGCGGTCGACCTCAGTGAGCAGATCAAGACCGTCACCGACTCCGCCGGTACGGTCCACCGGGCCAAGACCGTCATCGTGACCACCGGCTCTCAGCACCGCAAGCTGGGGCTGCCGCGCGAGGACGAGCTCTCCGGCCGCGGTGTCTCCTGGTGTGCCACCTGTGACGGGTTCTTCTTCAAGGACCAGGACATCGCCGTCATCGGCGGCGGCGACACGGCCCTGGAGGAGGCGACCTTCCTGTCGCGGTTCGCCAAGTCGGTCACGGTGGTCCACCGCCGGGACAGCCTGCGCGCCAGCAAGGCGATGCAGGACCGGGCCTTCGCCGACCCGAAGATCTCGTTCATCTGGGACAGCGTGGTCGAGGAGATCCACGGCGAGGGCAAGCTCTCCGGTCTCACGATCCGCGACGTCAAGAAGGACGAGACCTCCGAGCTGCAGGTCACCGGACTGTTCATCGCGATCGGTCACGACCCGCGCACCGAGCTGTTCAAGGGCCAGCTGGGCCTGGACGACGACGGGTACCTGAAGGTGGAGGCGCCCACCACCCGGACCAACCTGTCCGGTGTCTTCGCCGCCGGCGATGTCGTGGACCACACCTACCGTCAGGCGATCACCGCGGCCGGCACCGGTTGCTCGGCGGCACTGGACGCCGAGCGGTACCTCGCCTCGCTGGGCCAGGGCGACGCCACCGTCTGACTCCGATTCCCACCTCTGCACCAACTCACTAAGGAGATTGCCATGGCCGGTGCCACGGTCACCGTGACGGACGCCGACTTCGAGGAGAAGGTCCTCAAGAGCGACAAGCCGGTACTCGTCGACTTCTGGGCCGCCTGGTGCGGTCCGTGCCGCCAGATCGCCCCCTCCCTGGAGGCCATCGCGGCCGAGCACCCCGACAAGATCGTCATCGCCAAGCTCAACATCGACGAGAACCCGGCGACGGCCGCCAAGTACGGCGTGATGTCCATCCCGACGCTCAATGTCTACCAGGGCGGCGAGGTCGCCAAGACCATCGTCGGCGCCAAGCCCAAGGCCGCCATCGAGCGCGACCTGGCCGACTTCATCGGCTGAGCACACCACGCGTCGCCCTCATACACGAAGGGGCTGCCCATCCGGGCAGCCCCTTCGTGTTTCACGTGGAACCCGCTACAGCGGCCGAAGCGCCGGCTCCTTCTGGACGGCGCCGAGCAGCCGGTCCAGCGCCAGCTCGACATCCTCCTTCCAGGAGATCGTCGTCCTCAGCTCCAGCCTCAGCCGGGGGTAGCGCGGATGCGGCCGTACGGTCTTGAAGCCCACGGCCAGCAGATGATCGGCGGGCAGCACACACGCCGGTTCCTTCCAGGTGGCGTCCCCGAACGCCTCCACCGCCTTGAAGCCCCGGCGGATCAGATCCTTGGCGACGGTCTGCACCATCACCCGGCCCAGCCCCTGTCCCTGGTATCCGGGCATCAGCCATGCCGTCATCAGCTGGACGGCATCCGCCGCGACCGGACTGGTCGGGAAGGCCGTGGAGCGCGGCACATACGCCGGAGGCGCGTACAGCACAAAGCCCACCGGGACCTCATCGACATAGACCACCCGGCCGCAGGATCCCCACTCCAGCAGAACGGCGGAGATCCATGCCTCTTTCTCCAGCTCCGGCCGGCCGGCCCTTACGGCTGCTTCGCCGCTGACCGGATCGAGCTCCCAGAAGACACAGGCGCGGCAGCGCTTGGGGATGTCCGGGAGGTTGTCCAGCGTGAGCGGTACGAGCCGACGCCCCATGAAGCCAGTCCTTCACTTCCGTGGCCAGCCGCGCCACGGGCGGCTGACAGCGCACTACGCTCCCTGAGCAGACTGCCGACGAAACCGCCGACAGCTCCCAGGCCCAATCCTGTGGCCAACAGTCCGGTGCGGCTCACCGATCGCATGGCCCTGCCCTCCACATGCGGCGCCTCCACATGGATCCGCCCTACCTGACCGCATCGTATCCGTGCCGAGATTGCACCGATACCGCCCTTGGGCAAACAGCGGGTCGCGTTCCGACCATGCCGGAACGCGACCCGCCCCGCGCTGCCCTTCCGTACGGCATGAACCGCACGGGCAGCGCCTCACTCGTCCTCGTCCGCCGCTCCGCCCTCGGAGGAGAGCGGCTGCTCCAGCACCGGCCCCTCACCGGGGGCCAGCGAGCCGAGGATCCGCTCGAGATCCTCTATCGAGGCGAACTCGACGACGATCTTTCCCTTCTTCTGACCGAGGTCGACCTTCACCCGCGTCTCGAACCGATCGGAGAGACGTGAGGCCAGATCCGTGAGCGCGGGGGACACCCTCGCACCCGCCCTCGGACTCTTGGGCTTGGTCGTACCGCCCGATCGCGACCCCATCAGGGTGACGATCTCCTCGACCGCACGCACCGAGAGCCCCTCGGCGACGATGCGATGGGCCAGCCGGTCCTGCTCCTCCGGGTCGTCCACGGAGAGCAGCGCCCGGGCATGGCCCGCGGAGAGAACCCCGGCGGCCACCCTGCGCTGGACGGACGGGGAGAGCTTCAGCAGCCGCAGCGTATTGGAGACCTGCGGGCGCGAGCGCCCGATGCGGTCGGCCAGTTCGTCATGCGTGCAGTTGAAGTCCTTCAGCAGCTGGTCGTACGCCGCCGCCTCTTCCAGCGGATTCAGCTGGGCCCGGTGGAGGTTCTCCAGCAACGCGTCGAGAAGGAGCTTCTCGTCATCGGTGGCCCGGACGATCGCGGGGATCTTCTCCAGCCCGGCCTCACGACAGGCCCGCCAGCGGCGCTCGCCCATGATGAGCTCATAGCGCTCCGGCGCCAACTGCCGCACGACGACGGGCTGGAGGAGACCGACCTCCTGGATCGAGGTGACCAGTTCGGCCAGCGCGTCCTCGTCGAAGACCTCACGGGGCTGCCGCGGGTTGGGGGTGATGAAGTCCAGCGGCAGCTCCGCGAAGTGAGCCCCGGCCACCTCCTCCGGCATCGACTCCGGGGCGGCGGCCTCGGGCTCCTGCTCCCGCGGCGCGGGCTCGGTTTCCTGTGGAACGGTGTGCGTGGCCAGTCCGGCCACCTTGGCCGCCGCCACTCCGCGCTCCTGGGTGAGCACCGGGACCGCGGTCGGTGAGGTGGTGGCCCCGGTCGTCGTGACCGTTCCCGCCCCCGCCGAGGACGCGGCGTTGTCCGCCCCCTTCGGCGCGGGAGGGATCAGGGCACCGAGCCCACGGCCCAGTCCTCTGCGTCGCTCACTCACTGAATCCCCTCCTGCATGCTGCTGTGCTGGTCGTGCTGGCTGAGCTCGGGCAAGGCATGGGCGTGCTGGGCTTCGTAGTGCACGCCGACACCTCTGAGGGCGATCTCGCGGGCCGCCTCCAGATAGGAGAGCGCCCCACTCGACCCCGGGTCATAGGTGAGGACGGTCTGCCCATAACTGGGGGCCTCGGAGATGCGCACCGATCGGGGAATGCTCGTCCGGAGCACCTCACCGCCGAAGTGGCTCCGCACCTCGTCGGCGACCTGGGAGGCCAGCCGGGTACGACCGTCGTACATGGTGAGAAGGATCGTCGAGACATGGAGCTTGGGGTTGAGATGGCCCCGCACCAGATCCACATTCCGCAGCAGCTGCCCCAGCCCCTCCAGCGCGTAGTACTCGCACTGGATCGGGATCAGCACTTCCGCGCCGGCCACCAGCGCATTGACCGTCAGCAGGCCCAGCGAGGGCGGGCAGTCGATCAGGATGTAGTCCAGCGGCTGCTCATACGCCTCGATGGCCCGCTCAAGCCGGCTCTCCCTGGCTACCAGGGAGACCAGCTCGATCTCGGCACCGGCGAGATCGATCGTGGCCGGAGCGCAGAAGAGGCCCTCCACATCCGGGACCGGCTGCACCACATCGGACAACGGCTTGCTGTCGACCAGCACGTCATAGATCGATGGAACCTCGGCATGGTGGTCGATCCCCAGCGCCGTCGAGGCATTGCCCTGTGGGTCGAGATCGATGACCAGCACGCGACCACCGTGCAGGGCGAGCGAGGCAGCCAGATTGACCGTGGTCGTGGTCTTCCCGACCCCGCCCTTCTGGTTGGCGACCACCATCACCCGGGTCTGCTCCGGCCTGGGCAACCCCTCACCGGCGCGGCCCAGGGCTTCGACCGCCAGCTGAGCGGCACGGCCGATAGGGGTGTCGTCCATCGGAGGCGGCGTTTCACGTGAAACATCCTCCCCCGGCGATTCAGTACGGGGGCCGGGGACCGGATCGGTCATCGGCCCCGCGATGTTGGCGTCGGACCGCAAGGATTCACTCTCCTCGACATCAGGCTCGCAATAAGCAGAGCCTGCCATGCTTTTGGGGTCGTGAACCAGCGAGGCCCGTTCTCCTGTGGATGAATCCACGTTCCTACGGGGTCGGCGGTCGCGGGGCAAGGCCGCCGCACGACCGCGACTGATGATTCCATGCAGCAGGGAGCGACGTTTCACGTGAAACACGATGCACGGGAGGACTCGTCGATGGGTCGCGACACTCCGGTATGTGTAGTTTTGCCAGCTTGTATGGAGCAATGCCCCTGATTCAGGGCCGACGGCGCGGCGACCGGCGAGCCGCCTTGGCCCGCTTCGCCGCGAAGCGCACACCCCCGGGGCTCTCCCCGACCTCGACCCGCACCACCGTGGACGGCGGGTCCACCACTCCCTCACCGACATGCAGCACCGAGGTCCCCACCACGCCCAGCTTGCCCAGCGCGGCCCGGGCCTGCTTCAGCTCCTCCTCGGCGGTGTCGCCCTTCAGCAGCAGCATCTCGCCGTACGGGCGCAGCAGCGGAACCCCCCAGCCGGCCAACCGGTCCAGCGGGGCCACCGCCCGTGCCGTCACCACATGCATCGGGGTCAGCTTCCCGAGGACCTCCTCGGCGCGGCCGCGCACCACCGTCACATGTTCCAGCCCCAGCAGCTCCACCACTTCCCGCAGAAAGTTCGTCCGGCGCAGCAGGGGCTCCAGCAGGGTGATCCGGAGGTCGGGACGGGTCAGGGCGAGCGGAATACCCGGGAGCCCGGCCCCCGAGCCCACATCGCAGACGGTGACCCCCTCGGGCACCACTTCGGAGAGCACGGCGCAGTTCAGCAGATGCCGCTCCCACAGCCGCGGCACCTCACGCGGGCCGATCAGCCCACGGGTCACTCCCACATCCGCCAGCAGCTCGCCGTAGCGGACGGCCTCCGGGAAACGGTCACCGAATACGTCCCTTGCCTCGGGGGGCGCCGGGGGGAGCTCCGCTGCTTCCGTCACGGGGACCGTCCTTCCGTACCGAACACTCTGCTGAACGATGATGTAAGGCTGACAAGATTCGGCCCCGTCTGCGTGCAGACGGGGCCGTGTGGATCACGAGGCGGAACCGCTTCAGACCGGAAGCACGACCACGCAGCGCTGGGGCTCCTCGCCCTCGGACTCGCTGCGCAGCCCGGCGGCGGCCACGGCGTCGTGCACCACCTTCCGCTCGAAGGGCGTCATCGCCTTGAGCTTCACCGGCTGACCGGTGCCCTTCGCCTCCTCGGCCGCCTTGGTGCCCAGCTCGGTCAGCTCGGCACGCTTACGGGCCCGGTATCCGGCGATGTCGAGCATCAGCCGGCTGCGGTCACCGGTCTCCCGGTGCACCGCGAGGCGGGTCAGCTCCTGAAGGGCCTCCAGCACCTCGCCATCGCGGCCGACCAGCTTCTGCAGATCACGGCTGGTCGAGTCGCTGATGATCGACACCGCTGCGCGATCGGCCTCGACGTCCATGTCGATGTCGCCGTCGAGGTCCGCGATGTCCAGCAGCCCCTCGAGGTAGTCGGCCGCGATCTCCCCTTCCTGCTCAAGGCGGGTCAGGGTGTCGACACCCTCGGCTGCCGGGGTGGTGCCTTCCGTCACGGATGGACTCCTTCGTTACTTCTTGGTCGGGTGCTTGGGGCGCTGCTGGCCCTTGCGCTGGCCGGACTTCGAGCCACGGGAGGAGCCGGAAGCCGAGCCGCCGCCGGCCGGCTTGCCGCCCTGCGCGCCCTTCTTCTGCCCCGGTCCCTGCTTCTCGACGGACTTGTGCTCGGTGGACTCCTCCGTGGAGGCCGAGGAATCCGGCTGCGAGCTGGCCTTGCTGTGGCCGGTCGTGGAGCGCTGCGCCTTGGTCTGGCGCTTGGGCTGCTGACGGTTGGCACGCGCCGTCTCGGCCGCCTCCTTCGCGGCGACCTCGGCCGGCTCCTCCTTCAGCTTGCCGGTGGCCCGCAGCCGCTCCTGGCGGGCCTTGAAGGCCACGCTGCCCGGGGTCGGGTTCCGGCGGATGACGAACATCTGCTGGCCCATGGTCCAGACGTTGGTGGTCAGCCAGTAGACGAGGACACCGACGGGGAAGTTGATGCCGAAGACGGCGAACATGATCGGGAAGACGTACATCAGCATCTTCTGCTGCTGCATGAACGGCGTCTTCACCGTGAGGTCGACGTTCTTGGTCATCAGCTGGCGCTGGGTGAAGAACTGCGAGGCCGACATCAGGACGATCATGGTGATCGTCACGATGCGGACGTCGGTCAGCGAGGCGCCGAGGGATTCGACCTTCGAGGCCGAGTCCATGAACTTCACCGACAGCGGAGCGCCGAAGATATGGGCGTTACGGGCGCTGTCCAGCAGCGACTGGTCGATGACACCGACCGTCTTGTTGTTCGCGATGTGGTTGAGCACCTGGTACAGCGAGATGAAGAACGGCGACTGCGCGAGGATCGGCAGACAGCTCGAGAGCGGGTTGGTACCCGTCTCCTTGTAGAGCTTCATCATCTCTTCGGACTGGCGCTGCTTGTCGCTCTTGTAGCGCTCCTGGATCGCCTTCATCCTGGGCTGGAGCGCCTGCATGTTCCGCGTCGACTTGATCTGCTTCACGAAGAGCGGGATCAGGCAGATCCGGATCAGCACCACCAGCGAAACGATGGACAGACCCCACGCCCAGCCACTGTCCCGATCGAAGATCAAGCTGTAGAACGAGTGGAACTGGACGATGATCCAGGAAACTACGTCATAAAGAGGACCGAGGATCGTGTCCACGAATCAGGCTCCTTGGGCTTTGGGCTGGGTCTCGGGCTGTGCGGCAGGCTCCACAGCCGGATGCCCGCCGAGGCGGTTCCGCAGCCGCTGGTGCCACACCGGACGCTTCCGGGGCGGGACGTGGTCGACGCCACCGAGTGACCATGGGTTGCAGCGCAGGATGCGCCAGGCCGTCAGCGCCGTTCCTTTCACCGCGCCGTGCCGGTTGATGGCCGTATAGCCATAGTGCGAGCACGACGGGTAGTACTTGCAGACCGGTCCCAGCATCGGGCTGATGGTCCACTGGTACAGCTTGATCAACCACAGCAGCGGGTACTTCATCGCGGCACCCCTCCCAGTAGCCGCTGCACTGCCGTGTCGAGATCGCGGGCCAGCTGGTCGTGACCCGCCTCACCCGCGCCGGGCAGCGCCCGTACGACCACAAGGCTACCTGCGGGAAATCGGTCGATGCGGTCCCGCATCAGATGGCGCAGTCTCCGCTTCACCAGATTGCGGACGACGGCACCGCCGATCGCCTTGCTCACGACGAAACCCGCACGCGCCGGAGGAGCACTCTCCCCGGATGCGTGCGGGTCCGTATCACCGCTGGTGAGGCCGGTGCGAAGATGCACGACAAGGAGCGGGCGCCCGGCCCTGCGTCCTCGGCGTACCGCGGCCGCGAAGTCCTCGCGCCGCCTCAGCCGATGTTCGGTAGGCAGCACGTCATGGACCTTGAGTCAGGCTGCTCAGGCCGACAGGCGGGCGCGACCCTTGCTACGGCGGGACGCGAGAATCGCGCGGCCGGCACGGGTGCGCATCCGCAGCCGGAAGCCGTGGGTCTTCGCGCGGCGACGGTTGTTCGGCTGGAAGGTGCGCTTGCTCACTCGGGGGCTCCAGAAATGAATCGGATGGTGGAGGTCTATCGCTTGGCTGTCACCGTGCGCCCACGAGTAGCTCGCAATACGCCCGAGTGCACCGCTTCACGACCACGGATCATCAGCCCGTGAATCCTTGCCCATCGGAGGCAGGCGGCAGCAGCCATCGACAACTCGACCTGGTTACGGTACGCGCGGTTACGCCATCCGGTCAAACCGGTGGCCGACACCCTGACAGCGCGCTATCCACCCCCAGCCTAGGGGCAAGGGAACGCCCGGCGACATCGCATGGCACATTTGTACACACCCTGTGGACAACGACTTGAACCCTGTACCCCGGCCTGACTACCGTGGCTGGGCTCCGATTCCTTCACGCCCGTCCCGAGAACCACGCATTCGTGGGACCTGTCGGCGTCCCCCACCCAGCGAGCTGAGAGAGCGTGCCCTGTGGCTGACGTACCCGCCGATCTTGCCGCAGTGTGGCCACGTGTGCTCGAGCGGCTGCTGGGAGAGGGCTCCGAGCACGGCGGACAAGGCGTCGAGGCCAAGGACGAGCACTGGATCAAGCGGTGCCAGCCCCTCGCACTGGTCGCCGACACCGCGCTGCTCGCCGTCCCCAATGAATTCGCCAAGGGCGTACTGGAGGGCCGGCTGGCCCCCGTCGTCAGCGAGACGCTGAGCCGGGAGTGCGGCCGCCCGATCCGCATCGCGATCACCGTGGACGAGTCCGCCGGCGAACCGATCGTCCCCCCGCAGCCCCAGCGCGAGCAGCGCGAGTCCTACGAGAGCTACGACGGCCGGGACGGCTATGGCCGCCAGGCGCCGGACGATCTTCCGTCGGCCCGCCCCGCGTACCCCGGGTATCAGCAGCCGCGCCCGGAACCGGGCGCCTGGCCGCGGGGCCGTGACGACTACGGCTGGCAGCAGCCCCGGCTCGGCGGCTTCCCCGAGAACGATCCGTATGCCTCCCAGCGCACCTCGTCCGGCTATGACCAGCAGTCCGGCTATGACCAGCAGCCGTACGAGCAGCCGCGCGGCGACTACCGCGGACCGGGCGCCGAGCGCCCCGGGCCGGGCCACGGTCACGGTCACGGCCACGGCCACGGCGGCGGTCACGGCGGCATCCCCGGCCCCGGGACGAGCCCCGAGCGCCCGCCGTACGAGCAGCGCCACGATCTGCCCGACCCGCTCGAGCGCGCCCGCGGCGGCCCGCCCGTGCTGCCCTCGCAGACCGGCGCCCCCGGCCCGCTCGCCGCTCAGCCCGCGCCCGCGTCCGGCCCCGGTGAGCCGACCGCGCGGCTGAACCCCAAGTACCTCTTCGACACCTTCGTCATCGGCGCGTCCAACCGCTTCGCGCACGCCGCGGCGGTCGCCGTCGCCGAGGCGCCGGCCAAGGCGTACAACCCGCTGTTCATCTACGGCGAGTCCGGGCTCGGCAAGACCCACCTGCTGCATGCCATCGGGCACTACGCGCGCAGCCTCTACCCCGGCACCCGGGTGCGCTATGTGAGCTCGGAGGAGTTCACCAACGAGTTCATCAACTCCATCCGCGACGGCAAGGCGGACGCGTTCCGCAAGCGCTACCGCGACATGGACATCCTGCTGGTCGACGACATCCAGTTCCTGGCGAGCAAGGAGTCGACGCAGGAGGAGTTCTTCCACACCTTCAATACGCTTCACAACGCCAACAAACAGATCGTGCTCTCCTCCGACCGGCCGCCCAAGCAGCTGGTCACCCTGGAGGACCGGCTCCGCAACCGCTTCGAGTGGGGCCTGATCACCGATGTGCAGCCGCCGGAGCTGGAGACGCGCATCGCGATCCTCCGTAAGAAGGCGGTGCAGGAGCAGCTGAACGCGCCGCCGGAGGTGCTGGAGTTCATCGCCTCGCGGATCTCCCGCAACATCCGCGAGCTGGAGGGCGCGCTGATCAGAGTGACGGCCTTCGCGAGCCTGAACCGGCAGCCGGTGGACCTCGGGCTCACCGAGATCGTGCTGAAGGATCTGATCCCCGGCGGCGAGGACGCGGCCCCGGAGATCACCGCCACCGCGATCATGGCCGCGACCGCCGACTACTTCGGGCACACGGTCGACGATCTGTGCGGCGCCTCCCGCAGCAGGGTGCTGGTCACCGCGCGGCAGATCGCGATGTACCTCTGCCGGGAGCTGACCGATCTCTCGCTGCCCAAGATCGGCGCGCAGTTCGGCGGCCGGGACCATACGACCGTGATGCACGCCGACCGCAAGATCAGGGCGCTGATGGCCGAGCGGCGCTCCATCTACAACCAGGTGACCGAGCTGACCAACCGCATCAAGAACGGCTGAGAGGGGCCCGCAGGGGCCACCACGAACCGCTGAAGGGCGCTCCGGGACGGACATCTCCCGGGGCGCCCTTCGCCGTCCTCCCGCGTTACATCGCCGTCCCTCGTCGTTCACCGCCATGAAGCTGTTCGATTCCCTGCCCGGCCGGCCCGGTTCTCCACAGATCCACGGCTCATCCACCGTCCACACCCTGGGGACACGGGAGTTGTCCCGATCGCGTCCACAGGGTGCCCGATGGAAAGGGGATCCCCCGAGGTCAGCCGGTTGTGGAATTGTGGCTAACCGGAGTCCACAGACTGTGGACGATCGAGACGTCCACAGGCCGCGCGTCAGCTTGTCCACCGACAACCCACAGCCGAAGGCCCGTTGCCCACAGCTTCTCCACACCGCTGTCCACTGTTCGGCAACGAAACGGCCACGGTCACCGGGGAGAGTGAAAGGCGTCACACCGAAGAGGCGGGTTGGGCTGTGGGGAAGGTGGGTAAAACTGGGGACGGCGCTGGGGAGAACCGGGCGATGTCTGTGCATCGCATGTGCAGAACTCTTCGGCATCCACAGAAAGCCCTGGTTGTCCACCGCCTCCACCCACAGGCCCGGTGGATAAAAAAGCGCCTCTGACCAGGGCGGATTGAGTTTTCCACGGTTTCCACAGGGCCTACTACTACGACCACATAGAGATAGCGAGGAAATCGCTTCGAAGTGGGGCCTGTGCACAACCTCGGGCCGAGCCGCCCGACACCCCGCGCACCGACTTGACCCCGAGCCGCACCGACTGTCGGCGGCGTGCGTCAGACTGGTCTCCGGCGACACAGCCGACGACGAAGGCCAGCAGGGCGAGCCAGCAACAGCAGGAGGCGGCTTACGGTGAAGATCCGGGTGGAGCGCGATGTACTCGCGGAGGCGGTGGCCTGGACGGCCCGCAGCCTCCCGGCCCGACCGCCGGTGCCCGTCCTCGCGGGGATTCTGATGAAGGCGGAGGAAGGCGCGCTCAGCCTCTCCGGCTTCGACTACGAGGTCTCGGCCCGCGTCTCGGTGGAGGCCGACATCGAGGACGACGGCACCGTCCTCGTCTCCGGCCGGCTCCTCGCCGACATCTGCCGCGCCCTCCCCAACCGTCCGGTGGAGATCTCCACCGACGGGGTGCGGGTCACCGTGGTCTGCGGCTCCTCGCGATTCACACTCCACACCCTGCCTGTGGAGGAGTACCCCGCGCTGCCGCAGATGCCGACCGCGACGGGCACCGTCCCCGGTGAGGTCTTCGCCGCCGCCGCGGCCCAGGTCGCCATCGCCGCCGGCCGTGACGACACCCTGCCGGTGCTCACGGGTGTGCGGATCGAGATCGAGGGCGACACCGTCACACTGGCCTCCACCGACCGCTACCGCTTCGCGGTCCGCGAGTTCCTGTGGAAGCCCGAGACCCCCGACATCTCCGCCGTCGCGCTGGTGCCCGCCAAGACGCTCCTCGACACCGCCAAGTCGCTGACCAGCGGTGACACCGTCTCGATCGCGCTCTCCGGCTCGGGTGCGGGTGAGGGCCTGATCGGCTTCGAGGGCGCCGGGCGCCGTACGACCACCCGGCTGCTCGAGGGCGACCTGCCGAAGTACCGCACGCTCTTCCCCACCGAGTTCAACTCGGTCGCGGTGATCGAGACCGCCCCGTTCGTCGAGGCCGTCAAGCGTGTGGCCCTGGTCGCCGAGCGCAACACCCCGGTGCGGCTCACCTTCGAGCAGGGCGTGCTGATCCTGGAGGCCGGATCCAGCGACGACGCACAGGCTGTGGAAAGGGTGGACGCCCAGCTCGACGGCGACGACATCTCGATCGCCTTCAACCCGACGTTCCTGCTGGACGGGCTCAGCGCGATCGACTCGCCGGTCGCCCAGCTGTCCTTCACCACCTCGACCAAGCCCGCCCTGCTGAGCGGCAAGCCCGCCATGGACGCCGAGGCGGATGAGGCGTACAAGTACCTGATCATGCCGGTCCGACTGAGCGGCTGAAAGCCGAGCGAATGAGCGGGTGTAGCCCACATCTGTGCGGCTACCCGCGGGCGTAGGCTCGGATTCACCGCGAAACGCAACGGACTACGGCACAAAGGATCACTGATGGAGCTCGGTCTCATCGGCCTCGGCAAGATGGGCGGCAACATGCGCGAGCGCATCCGCCGCGCAGGCCACACGGTCATCGGATACGACCGCAACCCGGACGTCGCCGATGTCCACAGCATCGATGAGCTCGTCAACCAGCTCAAGGGCCCCCGAGTGGTGTGGGTCATGGTCCCGGCGGGCGTCCCCACCCAGATCACCATCGATGAGCTGGCCGAGCTGCTGTCGCCCGGCGACGTCGTCGTGGACGGCGGGAACTCCCGCTGGACCGACGACGAGAAGCACGCAGAGCAGCTCAACGCCAAGGGCATAGGCTTCGTCGACTGCGGTGTCTCCGGCGGTGTCTGGGGTCTGGAGAACGGCTACGCGCTGATGTACGGCGGCGCCGCCGACCATGTGGCCCGGGTCCAGCCGATCTTCGACGCGCTCAAGCCCGAGGGCGCGGTCGGCGCCGTCCACGCTGGCAAGGTCGGCGCGGGCCACTTCGCCAAGATGGTCCACAACGGCATCGAGTACGCGATGATGCAGGCGTACGCCGAGGGCTGGGAGCTGCTGGAGAAGGTGGACTCGGTCACCGACGTCCGTGAGGTCTTCCGCTCCTGGCAGGAGGGCACCGTCATCCGCTCCTGGCTGCTGGACCTGGCCGTCCGCGCCCTGGACGAGGACGAGCACCTGGGCAAGCTGCGGGGCTACGCGGAGGACTCCGGTGAGGGCCGCTGGACTGTGGAGGCCGCGATCGACAACTCCGTGCCGCTGCCCGCGATCACCGCGTCGCTCTTCGCCCGGTTCGCCTCCCGCCAGGAGGACTCGCCGCAGATGAAGATGGTCGCCGCGCTGCGCAATCAGTTCGGTGGCCACGCGGTCGAGAGCAACGAGAAGTAACCACCCCTCGGGGTCGGAAGCAGCAGTACTGCCGGGGGAGGTCGGCGCAGCCCACTATGCACGTCACGCATCTCTCGCTCGCCGACTTCCGCTCGTACGTCCGGGCCGAGGTGGCGCTCGACCCGGGCGTCACGGCCTTCGTCGGGCCCAACGGCCAGGGCAAGACCAATCTCGTCGAGGCCGTCGGCTATCTCGCCACCCTCGGCAGCCACCGGGTCTCCTCCGACGCCCCGCTGGTGCGCATGGGCGCGGAGCGGGCCGTGGTCCGGGCCGCGGTCGTCCAGGGGGACCGGCAGCAGCTGATCGAGCTCGAGCTGAACCCGGGCAAGGCCAACCGCGCCCGTATCAATCGATCGTCGCAGGTCAGGCCGCGTGATGTGCTGGGGATACTGCGGTCGGTGCTGTTCGCGCCCGAGGATCTGGCCCTGGTCAAGGGCGATCCGGGCGAGCGCCGCCGGTTCCTGGACGAGATGATCACCGCGCGGGCGCCCCGGATGGCCGGGGTCCGCTCCGACTACGACCGGGTACTGAAGCAGCGCAACACCCTGCTGAAGACCGCCGCCCTGGCCCGGCGCCACGGCTCGCGCAGCGGGGGCGGCGACGCGGCCCTGTCCACTCTCGACGTCTGGGACCAGCATCTGGCCCGGGCCGGTGCCGAGCTGCTCGCCCAGCGGCTCGATCTGATCTCCGTGCTCCAGCCGCTCGCCGACAAGGCGTACGAGCAGCTCGCCCCGGGCGGCGGCCCCGTGCTGCTGGAGTACCGCGGCTCGGCCGGTGAGGGGCTGGCCGACGCGGGCAGCCGCGACGAGCTGTACGAGCTGCTGATGGCCGCCCTCACCGAGGCCCGTAAGCAGGAGATCGAGCGCGGGGTCACGCTGGTGGGCCCGCACCGCGACGACCTGGTGCTCAAGCTGGGCCGGCTCCCGGCGAAGGGCTACGCCAGCCACGGCGAGTCCTGGTCGTACGCCCTCGCCCTGCGGCTGGCCTCCTACGATCTGCTGCGCACCGAGGCGGGCGAGCCGGTGCTGGTGCTCGACGACGTCTTCGCGGAGCTGGACGAGCGGCGCCGGGAGCGGCTGGCCGAGCTGGTCGCCCCCGGGGAGCAGGTGCTGGTGACCGCGGCGGTGGAGGACGACGTGCCGAATGTGCTGACCGGTACGCGCTACGCGGTGTCCGAGGGTGAGGTGCGGCGCGTATGACGGATCCGATGGAGCAGCCCGCACGGCCCCCGGCGGTGCCCGAGCCCTCGGGGGTCGATCTGGCGCGGGTGGCGCTGCGCGCCGCCAAGGAGCAGGCGCGCGCCCGGGGGGCCGCGGCCCAGCAGAAGAAGCAGGCGCGCAGAGGGGGCTTGCGCTCCGGCGCGCGCGCCGATGGCCGCGATCCGCTTCCGCTCGGTGCGGCGATCAACCGGCTGATCACCGAGCGTGGCTGGGAGACCCCGGCCGCGGTCGGCGGGGTGATGGGCCGCTGGCCCCAGATGGTGGGCCCCGAGGTGGCCCAGCACTGCGAGCCCCAGCGCTATGACGAGGACGCCCGGGTGCTCACGGTGCGCTGTGACTCCACGGCGTGGGCGACCCAGCTGCGGCTGCTCGCGCCCCAGCTCGTGGCCCGGCTCAACGCGGATCTGGGCCAGGGCACGGTGAAGCTGATCAAGGTTCTGGGCCCCGGCGGCCCGCCCCGGCGCTACGGCCGGCTGCGCTCCCCGGGCTCCACGGGCCCGGGTGACACGTACGGCTGACCGGGGTTCGAGCCATGGTGTTAACCGGGGGTAACAGGGTGACTGCTGAGACCCCGGTCACGGTAGCCGGTGGTTGACAGCCCGAAGCGCTGAGTGGCGGCGTGAGCCTCTTGGAGCCCGTCCCCGCATATGGGGAGTCGGCGGCGGCCGGTTCAGGGCGGCACATGCGGACTCAGGCGGCAGCAAGCCCCCATTCTTGTCGGCGCTACCGGTAGACTGGGGCCGTACACCGTCGCCGCTGGTGCACCGAGCGCTTGCGGACACATGTTGAACGACGCAGCCGCTCCCGCCTGCCCGGAGACGGCTTGTGCTGTGCCAGAAAGGGCGCTTCGTGGCCGATTCCGGCAACCCCATCGAAAACATCCCGTCCACGCCCGACGGCGAGGCCATGGCTCCGCCGTCGTACGACGCCAGTGCGATCACCGTTCTGGAGGGGCTGGAGGCGGTCCGCAAGCGACCCGGTATGTACATCGGTTCCACCGGTGAGCGCGGTCTGCACCACCTCGTCCAGGAGGTCGTCGACAACTCCGTCGACGAGGCCATGGCCGGTCATGCGGACAGCATCGAGGTCACGATCCTCGCCGACGGCGGCGTCCGCGTCGTGGACAACGGCCGCGGGATCCCGGTGGGCATCGTCCCGTCGGAGGGGAAGCCGGCCGTGGAGGTCGTGCTGACCGTGCTGCACGCGGGCGGCAAGTTCGGCGGCGGCGGCTACGCCGTCTCCGGCGGTCTGCACGGCGTCGGCGTCTCCGTCGTCAACGCCCTGTCGTCGAAGGTGTCGGTCGAGGTCAAGACGGACGGTTACCGCTGGACCCAGGACTACAAGACGGGAGCGCCGACCGCGCCCCTGGCCCGGAACGAGGCCACGGAGGAGACCGGCACCACGGTCACCTTCTGGGCGGACCCGGACGTCTTCGAGACCACCGAGTACTCCTTCGAGACGCTGGCCCGGCGCTTCCAGGAGATGGCGTTCCTCAACAAGGGCCTGTCGATCTCGCTCAAGGACGAGCGCGAGGCCCATGTGGACGAGGAGGGCAAGCCGCTCTCCGTGAAGTACCACTACGAGGGCGGCATCGTCGACTTCGTCACTTACCTCAACTCCCGCAAGGGCGAGCTGGTCCACCCCACGGTGATCGGCTTCGAGGCCGAGGACAAGGAGCGGATGCTCTCCCTCGAGATCGCGATGCAGTGGAACGCCCAGTACACCGAGGGTGTCTACAGCTTCGCGAACACCATCCACACCCATGAGGGCGGCACCCACGAGGAGGGCTTCCGCGCCGCGCTGACGTACCTGATCAACAAGTACGCGCGCGACAAGAAGCTGCTCCGGGAGCGCGACGACAACCTCACCGGTGAGGACATCCGTGAGGGTCTTACCGCGATCATCTCGGTCAAGCTGGGCGAGCCCCAGTTCGAGGGCCAGACCAAGACCAAGCTGGGCAACACGGAGGCCAAGACCTTCGTCCAGAAGATCGTCAACGAGCATCTCGCCGACTGGCTGGACCGCAACCCCAACGAGGCGGCGGACATCGTCCGCAAGGGCATCCAGGCGGCCACGGCCCGTGTCGCGGCCCGTAAGGCGCGCGATCTGACCCGTCGCAAGGGGCTGCTGGAGACCGCGTCGCTGCCGGGCAAGCTGAGCGACTGCCAGTCCAACGACCCGGCGAAGTGCGAGATCTTCATCGTCGAGGGTGACTCCGCCGGCGGCTCGGCCAAGTCCGGCCGTAACCCGCAGTATCAGGCGATCCTCCCGATCCGAGGCAAGATCCTCAACGTCGAGAAGGCCCGGGTCGACAAGATCCTGCAGAACAACGAGGTGCAGGCGCTGATCTCCGCCTTCGGCACCGGGGTGCACGAGGACTTCGACATCGCCAAGCTCCGCTATCACAAGATCATTCTGATGGCGGACGCCGATGTCGACGGCCAGCACATCAACACCCTGCTGCTGACCTTCCTCTTCCGTTTCATGCGCCCGCTGGTCGAGGCGGGGCATGTCTTCCTGTCCCGTCCGCCCCTCTACAAGATCAAGTGGGGCCGGGACGAGGTCGAGTACGCGTACTCGGACCGGGAGCGGGACGCGCTGATCCAGGCCGGCCGGGAGCAGGGCAAGCGCATCAGGGACGACTCGGTCCAGCGCTTCAAGGGTCTGGGCGAGATGAACGCCGAAGAGCTGCGGGTGACCACGATGGACCAGGACCACCGCGTCCTGGGCCAGGTCACGCTGGACGACGCGGCCCAGGCCGACGACCTGTTCTCGGTCCTCATGGGTGAGGACGTCGAGGCACGGCGCTCGTTCATCCAGCGCAACGCCAAGGATGTCCGCTTCCTCGACATCTGAGTCGGCCCCCAGCCGCAGACGACAGAAGGACTTTGACCAGCAATGGCCGACGAGAACACCCCGAACACGCCCGACGACCTGAACCCCGACGAGCTCGCCGACGGCGCCGCCCTCCGCGTCGAGCCGGTCGGCCTCGAGACGGAGATGCAGCGCTCGTACCTCGATTACGCGATGAGCGTGATCGTCAGCCGTGCGCTGCCCGACGTCCGGGACGGCCTCAAGCCGGTGCACCGCCGGGTGCTGTACGCGATGTACGACGGCGGGTACCGCCCCGAGAAGGGCTTCTACAAGTGCGCCCGTGTCGTCGGTGACGTCATGGGCACCTACCACCCGCACGGCGACTCGTCGATCTACGACGCGCTGGTGCGGCTGGCCCAGTCGTGGTCCATGCGGATGCCGCTGGTCGACTCCAACGGCAACTTCGGCTCCCCGGGCAACGACCCCGCGGCGGCCATGCGGTACACCGAGTGCAAGATGGCGCCGCTGTCGATGGAGATGCTCCGGGACATCGACGAGGAGACCGTCGACTTCCAGGACAACTACGACGGCCGTAACCAGGAGCCGACGGTCCTGCCGGCCCGCTTCCCCAACCTGCTGATCAATGGCTCGGCGGGGATCGCGGTCGGCATGGCCACCAACATCCCGCCGCACAATCTGCGCGAGGTGGCCGAGGGCGCCCAGTGGGCCCTGGCCAACCCCGAGGCCACGCAGGAGGAGCTGCTCGACGCCCTGGTCGACCGGATCAAGGGCCCGGACTTCCCGACCGGAGCGCTGGTCGTCGGCCGTAAGGGCATCGAGGAGGCGTACCGCACCGGGCGCGGCTCGATCACCATGCGCGCGGTGGTGGAGGTCGAGGAGATCCAGGGCCGGCAGTGCCTGGTGGTCACCGAGCTGCCGTACCAGGTGAACCCGGACAACCTCGCGCAGAAGATCGCCGACCTGGTGAAGGACGGCAGGATCGGCGGCATCGCCGACGTCCGCGACGAGACCTCCTCGCGCACCGGCCAGCGCCTGGTCATCGTGCTCAAGCGGGACGCGGTCGCCAAGGTCGTCCTCAACAACCTCTACAAGCACACCGATCTGCAGACCAACTTCGGCGCCAACATGCTGGCGCTGGTCGACGGTGTGCCGCGCACCCTCTCGCTGGACGCGTTCATCCGCAACTGGGTCACCCACCAGGTCGAGGTCATCGTCCGCCGGACCCGCTTCCGGCTGCGCAAGGCCGAGGAGCGGGCGCACATCCTGCGCGGTCTGCTCAAGGCCCTGGACGCGATCGACGAGGTCATCGCGCTGATCCGGCGCAGCGACACGGTCGACACCGCGCGCGGTGGCCTGATGGGGCTGCTGGAGATCGATGAGATCCAGGCCAACGCGATCCTGGAGATGCAGCTGCGGCGGCTGGCCGCCCTGGAGCGCCAGAAGATCGTCCAGGAGCACGACGAGCTTCAGGCGAAGATCAACGAGTACAACGCGATCCTCGCCTCGCCGGAGCGGCAGCGGCAGATCATCAGCGAGGAGCTGACCGCGATCGTCGAGAAGTACGGCGACGACCGGCGCTCCAAGCTGGTCCCCTTCGACGGCGACATGTCCATCGAGGACCTGATCGCCGAGGAGGACATCGTCGTCACGATCACGCGCGGCGGCTATGTGAAGCGCACCAAGACCGAGGACTACCGCTCGCAGAAGCGCGGCGGCAAGGGCGTGCGCGGGACGAAGCTGAAGCAGGACGACATCGTCTCCCACTTCTTCGTCTCGACCACCCACCACTGGCTGCTGTTCTTCACCAACAAGGGCCGCGTCTACCGGGCGAAGGCGTACGAGCTTCCGGACGCGGGCCGGGAGGCGCGCGGTCAGCATGTCGCGAATCTGCTGGCCTTCCAGCCGGATGAGAAGATCGCGCGGATCCTGGCGATCCGGGACTACGAGGCGGTGCCGTATCTGGTGCTGGCCACCAAGTCCGGCCTGGTGAAGAAGACCCCGCTGAAGGACTACGACTCGCCCCGCTCGGGCGGTGTGATCGCGATCAACCTCCGGGAGATGGACGACGGCCGCGAGGACGAGCTGATCGGCGCCGAGCTGGTCTCCTCCGCGGACGATCTGCTGCTGATCAGCAAGAAGGCCCAGTCGATCCGGTTCACGGCGACCGATGACTCGCTGCGGCCGATGGGGCGCGCGACCTCCGGTGTGAAGGGCATGAGCTTCCGCGAGGGTGACGAACTCCTCTCGATGAATGTCGTCCGGCCCGGTACGTTCGTGTTCACCGCCACCGACGGCGGGTACGCGAAGCGGACCAATGTCGATGAGTACCGCGTCCAGGGGCGCAGCGGTCTCGGCATCAAGGCGGCGAAGATCGTCGAGGACCGTGGTTCCCTGGTCGGGGCGCTGGTGGTCGAGGAGACCGATGAGATCCTCGCCATCACGCTCAGCGGTGGCGTGATCCGGACCCGGGTCAATGAGGTCAGGGAGACGGGCCGTGACACCATGGGCGTCCAACTGATCAACCTGGGCAAGCGCGATGCCGTCGTCGGCATCGCCCGGAACGCCGAGGCCGGTCGTGAGGCTGAAGAGGTCGAGGAAGAAATCGCGACCGGGAACGCGCCAGCCGAGGAGGCCGAGTCCGAGGCGGCCGAGGGCACAGCGCCCCCGGCCGACGAGACCGAGGAGTAAGTCGTGAGTGGAGCCACGGGTGCCGCGGGCGGCGGTGCGGACGCCGGAGGGCGTCCGGGATCAGGAGCCCCGACGGGCGGTCATACCGCTGGGGACGGCGCCCGTGGCCCGGCCGGGGACTCCGCCGCGGCGGTGACCGAGACCCGGAAGCTGCGGCCGCAGCGCGATCCGCACCCCAAGCCCCAGTACTCCAGCCCGCTCCCCAATGAGCGACCCGCTCCCGCCCAGCCCGCGCAGCCGTACCACCCGCCGCAGGCGTACGCCCCGCCGCCCGGCGGCGGGGCCGGACTGGGCGGCTCGGTGCCCGGGCAGGCGGCCCAGGCGGCTCACACGGGCCAGACGGCTCAGACGGGCCAGACGGGGCACCAGCAGGCCGCCACGGCCGTCCGCCGCCCCCGTACGTCCGCGGGGGCCCGTCCGGCGCCGCGCACCCGTAAGGCGCGGCTGCGGGTCGCCAGGGTCGATCCGTGGTCGGTCATGAAGGTCAGCTTCCTGCTGGCGATCGCGCTGGGGATCTGCACCGTGATCGCGGTGGCGGTGCTGTGGATGGTCATGGACGCCATGGGCGTCTTCAACGCGGTGGGCGGCACCATCAGCGACGCCACGGAGTCGCAGAAGGGCAGCGGGTTCGACCTGGAGTCCTTCCTGTCGCTTCCGCGTGTCCTGGGGTTCACCGGGATCATCGCCGTGATCAATGTGGTGCTGGCGACCGCGCTGGCCACACTCGGGGCCTTCATCTACAACCTGTCGGCGGGCTTCGTGGGCGGCGTCGAGCTGACCCTGGCCGAGGACGAGTAGCGGGCCGCCCGTTACCGATTTTGGGACAGGGCAGGTGGTGCGCTAATCTTTCGGTGCAGCGCGGGGCTATAGCTCAGACGGTTAGAGCGCTTCCCTGATAAGGAAGAGGCCACAGGTTCAAGTCCTGTTAGCCCCACCGTAGCGATCAGCCTGGATGGAGATTTTCTTCGTCCAGGCTGATGTCGTATGGGGGCAGGGAGTTGATCCTCGCTTCCTTCCCGGTTTCTCATCGGCCAATGCCGGTCATAGGTCACCGATCGGTATCGGTCGGTGTGTATCATCGGGCGCCAGAGGTCCCCTACGTCAAGAAAGAGACGAGGTAGCGCAGTGAAGAAGCTGCTCCTGGTCGCACTGGCCGCCATCGGCGGGCTCCTCGTGTACCGCCAGATCCAGGCGGATCGCGCCGAGCAGGATCTGTGGACGGAGGCGACCGACTCCGTGCCCGCAGGTTCGGGTGTGTGAGCTCCTAGCTCCTAAGACAGTCCCGGTACGGGGCCCTGACCGCTGGAGCGGTCGGGGCCCCGTCGGCTTTACTGGCGCCGTGGCGGGGAAGCGGCGGGGGCGTCGGGGATGGGACGGCGAGGGCGGGGAGGATGGGACGGCGGGGGTGTCGGGGGGATGGGATGACGGGGGCCTTCGTGTTTCACTCTCGCAAACGAATAGCTTGCACAGGCAAAGTTGAGCGCGCCGGCCGGGCCGGGTTGAACGAGCCGACCAGGCCGGGGTTGAGCGGGCCGACCGGCCGGTACGACGAGGAGTGACGCGCGATGAAGGACCGCCGCAAGGTCAGGGCCGGTCTCACCATGGCGGCGGCGCTGTGCGCGGTGGCCGCGGCACCGGGGACAGCCCTCGCCGACAGCGCCACCGGGGCCCGGGCCTACGAGACCCGCGGCACCCGGATATCCGGCTCCGACGGTGACGCGGGCGCCCCTTCCCTGGCGGCCGGCCGCGCCTATGTCGACAGCGTCGGGCCGGGCGAGAAGCGGTACTACGGCGTGAGGCTCGACACGAAGTCAGCCGCCTATGTCTCGGCGGTCGCGGCACCCCGGCCGGGCGCGGAGGTGACCTCGTACCGCGATGGCGTGAAGGTGACCCTGGAGAGCCCCGACGGGGGCGTCTGCGGCACCGCCTCCCCGAAGATCGAGACGAGCGGCGTGGCCTATCCCCTGGCCGACTACGCCTCCCGCCAGATCGACTCCGGCCCGGCCTCCTGCCACCAGGCGGGGCGCTATGTGGTGACCGTGGAGCGCCAGGACGGGTCACCGGACCCGGAGCGCTGGCCCGTGGAGCTCCGGCTGATGGTGGAGCCACCGGTGAAGGGCGGGGCCACGGGGGCGGCCCCGGAGGGAAGTTCGAGCTCGCCGTCGCCCGAGGCGCCGGACGGCACCCCGTTGCCGAGGCGCGGCGGGCGCGGCTTCACCGACGCGCCGACCCTGGGGACCGGGGTGTGGCGGGACGAGATCACGCCGGGGGAGACGCACTTCTACCGGGTGCCCGTGGACTGGGGGCAGCGCCTCTCCGCCGTCGCCGAACTGTCCGCCGACGGCAAGGACCAGAGCACCCGTCTGCTCGACCGCGCCCTGGCGCTGCACGCCTACAACCCGGCGCGCGGACTCGCGAAGCGCGGCACCCCCGCCGCGCAGGACGGCGAGCCGCCCCGCACCCAGGTGGCCACCGCGCCGGTGGCCTACGGAAACCGGTATGCGAACACCGGCTCCACGGTCCGCGCGATGAGCTTCAGCGGTGGGTACTTCCTGGCGGTCACCCTCAACCCGCCACAGGTGGCACCGCATCTGAACAGCTCGGTGCCGGTCGTGCTGCGGGTACGGGTCGCGGGCGACGCGCGCGGCGGGCCCGCCTACGACAAGGATCCGGTCAAGGCGGGGTTCGGGCTCACGGCGGCCGACCGGCGGGCGGCCAAGCGCCATCCGCTCGCGGCGGACGGCGACCGGATGGGGAGTTCCGGCTCCGGCGCCGCCGACTCGAAGGACGCGCTACGGGTGGTGGGGTACGCGGGGATCGGCACCGGGACGGCGCTGGTGCTCGGGCTCGGGGCGTGGACGCTCACCGCCCGGCGGCGGGCCTCGGCGCAGCAGCGGTACGGGCCGCCGCCTGCTTGGTAGTTGGGGCCTGTGGCTTGCTTGGGGGTGGGCCCCGGGGCCTGCTTGGGGGTGGGCCCCGGGGCCTGCTTGGCAGTTGGGGTCTGGTGCCTGCTTGCGGGCAGGTCTGAGGCCTGCTTGCGGGCGGACCCCGGGGCCTGCTTCGTGGTTGCGGCCCGGGGTGGGGTCAGCCCGCTGCCACCAGGGCCCATGCGCCGATGGCGAAGCACAGCGCCGCCATGATCAGGATCGAGAGCGTCGCTTTCCGGGACGGTCCGGGGCGCCGCCGCGTCGGGGAGGGAACCCGCGGCCGCTCCGCGGTGTATGGACGAGTAGAAGGAAAGTCACGCGGGGGCGGCGTCGGTGTCGGGGTCGGAGTCGGCGTGGGTGTCGGCGTGGGTGTCGGCGTTGGCGTCGGTGTCGGTGTGTGAGCCGCGTTCGGAGCGGGAGCGGGGGTGGGCGTATGCGGGTGCGGGTGCTGCACCGGCTGTACGGGGTGTGGAGGCTGCTGTTGTGCGTGGTGCGGGTGGTGCACGGGCGGCTGTGGGGCCGGTGGGATCGGGGCTGCCGTGGAAGGGGTCGGCGGGGTCAGGGGGTGGGGTATCGACGGCTGCTGGACCGGCGGGGGCGGAGTCGCGGGCTGGGCGGTCGGCGGCGGGGGCGTCGGCGTCGGTGGGCCCGCGGGCCGCGGCGGTGGGGTCTGGTGCGGTGGGGTCCGGTTCAGGGGCGTCTGGGCGTGCGGGGGTCCGGGGTGCCGGACTTCGGCGGGCGGGGCGCCGGAGGACGGAGTCCCTGGAGACCCGGGAGTCTCGGTGTGCGGGGCGCGCGGCTGATCGTTGCGGGGGAGCGGCGGCGGGAGGGTGAAGCTGCCGGTGTCGGACATGGACGGCCGCGGGGCGGATGGCTGCTGGGGAGCGGCCGTGTCGGGGCCGGGGGCTGCCTCGTCGGCGGGGTCCGAGCCGGCGGCGGACCGGGGTCGGGACGGCGCCGCGCCATTGCCCTGGGGCGGGTCGGCCTTCGCGTGGCGGCGGCGCGGCCGGGTGGGGCCCTCGGGGCCGAATCCGCTGGGCAGCGGCCCGAGTTGGTCGAAGACCTCGATGGCATCGTCGTCCAGGTCGGCCTCGGGCAGCAGGTCGACCGCGGTCGCCAGCGCCTTCCGCGCGCCCGTGGCGGTGCGGAAGCGGTTCTCGGGGTCCGGCTGCAGCAGCCCGGCGATCACCTGCCACAGCGGTTCGGGCACCCCGGTGGGCGCGTTCGGCACCCCCTGCTCGAAGAGCTTGACGAGCGCCTCCCCGTCCGGCCTGTGCCCGGTGATCAGATAGAGCGCCACCAGCCCGACGGCGAAGAGGTCCGCCGGGAAGTCGGGGTCGTCGCCCATCATCTGCTCGGGCGCGAAGTAGCCGGGCGTGCCCATCACGTAGTTGGCCTCGGTGAGGCGCGGCTCGCCCTTGGTCAGCGCGATGCCGAAGTCGGACAGCCGGACGTGCGGCCGCCCGGTCCCGGTGGATTCCAGCAGGATGTTCGCGGGTTTGATGTCCCGGTGCACCACGCCCTCGGCGTGCACGGCGGCCAGTCCGGAGAGCAACTGGTCGATCAGGGTGCACACATAGCGGGGCGGCAGCGGGCCGTAGTCCCCGATCAGATGGGCGAACGAGCCGCCGCCCACCAGGTCCATGGTGAACAGCACCTTGTCGTCGTCGGCCGCCCAGCTGGCCGGTGCCAGCACATGGGGGTGATCGATCCGCAGGGCCTGTTCCCGGACGAAGCGCAGCAGCGTATGAGCGTCACGTTGCTGGAGCACCTTCGCTGCCACGTACCGTCGGCGGCGGTGGTCCCAGACGCGCCATACCGCGCCCACGCCCCCACGCCCGATCGGGTCCACCAGCTCGTACCGGCCCGCGAAGATCTCACCCATCGCGCCGTGCCCGCCCCGTCATCGACTCGTCAGCAGTTCAGCCCGTCAGCTCTGGTGCGCCTCGTAATGGGCGACCGCCTCGGCGGTCCGCCCGGCGCCATACACACGGAGAAACTCTGCCAGCTCGGGGTGGGTGGGGGCGAGGGAGTCGGCGGCATCGATGATGTCCCCCGCGGCCGCCACGGACCGCAGCAGCGACTGGATCTCGCGCACCACTCGCCGTACGGTCGGGGCGCCCGTGCTCGCCGTGGTCTGGGTGGAGTTGAGGACCGAGCCGCCCGCGGACTTCTTGATCTCCTCCATGCGCTCCGCGGCCTCGGCGGCGCTGACCCTGCCGTCCGCCGCCTGACTGGACAGCTCCTGCAGCGCCTGCACTCGCTGGACCACGGCGGGGTTGCCGATTTTGGCGCGCTGGCCGCTCATGAGCTGCGAGAGCATGGGCGCGGACAGACCGAGGACGGCGGCGAGACGGGCTTGGTTCAGACCGAGATCGTCGATGAGACGGCGAAAGAGCGCCCCCAGCGGCTCCCCGTACCAGCTGCGCTGAAGCTCCCGTGCGCGCGCGGTGGCATCCTGCTGTGTTGCGTCCATCTCGCTCTCCCCTTCGCTTCGCTGCCGCGAATCTTGCGTGGCATCCTACGGAGAGCGCTACGCGCGAGCGATACCCGGTCGGGAATGCTGGTCGGTAGCAGGTATCCTGATCGGCGAAGGGGCCTTAGCTCAGTTGGTAGAGCGCCGTCTTTGCATGGCGGATGTCAGGAGTTCGACTCTCCTAGGCTCCACCTCCATCACCAGCCAGGACGCCGGACAGGTGTCCTGGCTGATGCGTTTTCGCCCCTGATATCGGTGTTGCCACTCTTGTCATTGCCCGGCGCAACACCCGCGGGATGCTCCAGGGTGTTTTCCACAACTCGGGCAGATCGCCCGGGAGTCGTCTGATCGGCGCGGTGCGCCGTACAGGGGGACACGATGAGTGTGCTGCATCCGCTGGGCGAGAACCTGCCCGAGGAGTGCCGGGCGTTCGCTGTGGAGCTGAGGAAGCTGTTCCTGGGGCTGGGGGTCTCGCTGCGCAGATACGCGGTGCGGCGGCACCGGGATCCGAGCACCATCTCGCGGTTCCTGAACGGCACCCGCATCCCGCCGTGGGAGTTCGTCTTCGATCTGTTCACCGATCTCGCCGAGCGGCGGGGTGTCGCCCCCACCCCGGCCGCCATCGAGCTGGTGCGGGAGCTGCACCGGGCCGCGGTCCGCACCAGCCGCTCCCCCGGGCATGCCATGGAGATCCTGCAGATCCAGCTGGCCGACGCCGACCGGGACGCGCGGGTCTCCATGGCGCACCAGGATGTGCTGGGCGGGGCGCTGCTGGACCTCAAGCACCGCATCGCCGATCTCGAGGTGCGGCTGAACCAGGCCGAGGCGGCATGGGCGACGGAGCGCGCCCGCGCGGACGCGCTGGAGCGGGACATCCCGGACCGGACGGAGCTGATCAAGGAGCGGGATCTGCTCCAGCAGGAGGTGCGGCGGCTCACCGAGGAGCTGGACGAGGTGCGGCTGCGGGGGCGGCTGGCGGAGGAGCGCTGTCTGGTCCTGGAGCGGCAGCTGGCCATGGTGGAGTCCCAGCGCCCGGCCGCGGTGCCACAGCAGGAGGAGGAGCCCATGGGACGGGAAGGGCCCGCGGCGCCTCAGCGGGCCATGGGGCCGCGGCCGAAGATCCTCGTGGTGGACGACCAGCAGAACAATCTGCTGGCCATGGAGGCCGTGCTGGCCACGCTCGACCAGGAGCTGGTGACCGCGACCTCCGGGCAGGAGGCTCTCAAGGCGCTGCTCGACCATGACGACTTCGCGGTGATCCTGCTGGATGTGCAGATGCCCGAGATGGACGGCTATGAGACGGCGGCCCATATCAAGCGGCGCTCCCGCAACCGCGACATCCCGATCATCTTCCTCACCGCGATGGGCTCCGATCCCGAGCACTCCTCGCGGGGCTATGCGGCCGGTGCCGTGGACTACATGGCCAAGCCGTTCGACCCCTGGGCGCTGCGGGCCAAGGTCTCGGTCTTCACCGAGATCTTTCTGGAGCGGCGGCAGCGCCGGTCCCAGGGGGAGGACCCGGCGGACTGAGCCGGAGCCGGAGAGGAGGAGCCGGAGAACCGGAGCCGGAAAACCGCAGCCGGAGAAGAGGACGAGGGGCGGGAGATCAGCTGATCTCCCGCCCCTCCTGGAGGGCCTGCGCCGGGCGCCGTGAGCGGCGCTGTCAGCGCTCGTCGTCCCGGCGGGCCTCGGCCTCGGCCTGCTTGGCCTGCACCTCGGGGTCGAGGGCGTTCTGGTCGCTGCCGTCCACCGCCGAGAGCCGCTCGCGGTCGCCCACCTCGGTCGCCGCCGGGGGCTCGACCAGCCAGTCGGGGTTGGCCTGCTTGTCCCACCACTTCCACACGGCGTAGACGCCCGCGCCGACCAGCCCGATGAAGGCCGCCCGCTTGGCGAAGCGGGCGGCCCGGGCCCGGCGGCGGTGCTTCCGGGCGAGCTTCTCGATCTCCGCGGCCGTCACATGGGTGCGCAGCGCCGCGATGGCCGCCGCCGTGCGGACGGTCGCCTCCTCGCGCGCCGGTCCCGCGGCGGCGCGCACCCCGGCCATCGCCTGCTCCACCCGCGGTGCGGTGTAGTCGGCGGCGTGGCGTGCCGCCTTACGGGTCCGCTTGGCGGCCCGTGTGGCGGCCTGGTCCACCTTCGGCGGCAGGGTGCCGCGGGCCTGGTCGAGCCGTGGCGCGATATGGGCGTGGTACTGAGCACCGGCCGTGCACCGGGCCTGGTGAGCCGCGGTCGAGACCTTGGGCGCCAGCCGGACGCGGGCCTCGTGCGCGTAGCGCGTCGCGGTGTCCTTGGCCGTGCCGGCATAGGGCGCCACCGCCTCCGCGGCGTGCAGGACGCTGCCCTTGGCTGTGCCGGTCGCGGCTCGCACGCTGTCAATGCGGGTCACGGGATCCTCCTCCTCGGTGGCGTGGTCAAGCTCCGGGGTTCAGAGTCGTGCGTTCTTGTTGCGCGATCTATTTGCCCAGTTTCGTGTTTCCATCCCAAGAAAGATCATGCCTGTTTGTGGAGATCATGCCCGTTCGAAGCCCGGCCGGCATGCGTGATCGGGCATCTGGGTCATAGGGAGGATTCTCGGGGAAACCACGCGGATCGGCACGCCCGGCGCCGCCTCAGCGGCTACTCGTCCACCTTGCGTCCGTGCGAGGATCAGGAGACGTAAGTGAAAACGATGGAAGGTTGATCGTGGCCGAGCAGCTATACGCCACCCTGAAGACGAACAACGGCGACATCGTGGTCCGGCTGCTGCCGAATCACGCGCCCAAGACGGTCAAGAACTTTGTCGAACTGGCCGAAGGCAGTCGCGAGTGGACCCACCCAGCCACTGGCAAGAAGGCCAAGGAGAAGCTCTACGACGGCACCGTCTTCCACCGGGTGATCAGTGGCTTCATGATCCAGGGCGGAGACCCGCTGGGCAACGGGACCGGTGGTCCCGGCTATGAGTTCGGCGACGAGTTCCACCCGGACCTGGCCTTCAACAAGCCGTACCTGCTGGCGATGGCCAACGCCGGCCCGGGCACCAACGGCTCCCAGTTCTTCATCACGGTCTCCCCGACCGCGTGGCTGACCGGTAAGCACACCATCTTCGGCGAGGTCGTCGACGAGGGCAGCAAGAAGGTCATCGACGCGATCGCGGGCACCGCGACCAACCCGCGCACCGACCGTCCGCTTCAGGACGTCGTGATCGAGTCGGTCGTCGTGGAGACGCGCGAGGGCTGAACCCGTACGGGAACTTTCATGCCCCGCTTGTCCGTGTGAACAAGTGTCCGTGTGAACAAGCGGGGCGGGGGCACGCCCGATCAGAAGTGGACAAGGGGCGAGGGGACACCATGGAGGACCAGGCGGTCTGTTGCTACCGGCACCCCCAGCGGGAGACCGGCATCAGCTGCACCCGCTGTGAGCGCCCGATCTGCCCCGAGTGCATGATCAGCGCGTCTGTGGGGTTCCAGTGCCCCGAGTGTGTGAGCGGACGGGCGTCCGTCGGGTCCGGGGCCTCGGCCGCCGGCCCCCCGCCGCGCGCCGCCCAGCCGCGCACCCTGGCCGGCGGCACGATGGCCTCGGACCCCCGGCTGATCACCAAGATCCTGGTGGCCATCAACATCGCGGTGTGGCTCGTCGCGCTGTCCGTGGGCGACCGGCTGGTGAACGATCTCGACCTGGTCGGCCGGGCCTACGACCCCGGCACGGTGCAGATCGTCGGCGTCGCCGAGGGCCAGTGGTGGCGCCTGGTGACCTCGGTCTTCCTCCACCAGCAGCTGATGCACATCGCCTTCAACATGCTCTCGCTGTGGTGGATCGGCGGTCCGCTGGAGGCCGCGCTCGGCCGGGTCCGCTTCATCGTGCTCTACATGCTGTCGGGGCTGGGCGGCAGTGCGCTGTCGTATCTCCTGGCCGCGCAGAACCAGCCGTCGCTGGGCGCCTCCGGCGCGATCTTCGGCCTGCTCGGCGCCACCGCCGTGCTGATGCGCCGGCTGAACTACGACATGCGGCCGGTCATCGCGCTGCTGGCGCTGAATCTGCTCTTCACCTTCACCTGGTCCGGCATCGCCTGGCAGGCTCATGTCGGCGGCCTGGTCGCGGGCACGGTGGTGGCGTACGGGATGGTGCACGCGCCCCGGGAGAAGCGGGCGCTGGTGCAGCGGGGGACCTGCGTCCTGGTGCTGCTCGCGATCGTCGCGATGGTGTGGATCCGGACGGTGCAGCTCACCGGCTGAGGCCACTGGCTGAGGCCACCGGCTGAGGCTCGTCTGCTGAAGCTCATCGGCTGAGCGGAGTGGCCGACCGATGAGCGGTCGGCCATAGGCCACCTGGGACGAGCCGGACCCGGTCAGTTGTCCACAGCGCGTGGCGGATCTTACGCAACCTGTGGAGAACTTGCGTACGTCCCCCGACTGACCTGCGTTTTCGCAGGAAGGCGGGGGTGTGAACGATCGAACAGACGCCCGCCACCGGTCACACCGGCGTCAACACAGCAGAGGTTATCCACAGATCTTCTGAGTTTTCCCCGGCTGTGGATAACTCTGTGGACAACTTGGGGACGGGCGTGCGGACCGCCGGGTCACTTCCACTGGGTGGAGACGACGAACCCCGCGGCGATGAAGCCGAAGCCGACCACGATGTTCCAGTTGCCCAGCGATTCGACCGGCATGTCCCCCGTGGTCACGTAGAAGGTGACGATCCACGCGAGGCCGATCAGGAACATGGCCAGCATCAGCGGTGCCACCCACCGGCGGCCGCTGTTCAGACTGATGCTGGCTGCCTGCTTCGCCGGCGGCGGCGTGAAGTCGTCCTTCTTGCGGATCCGTGACTTCGGCACGAGGAACTCTCCTGTCGATGCGCTGCGTGACCGCGCGGGGATGTGTACGGACGGCGCCGGGGCGGGACAGCGACGGGTACCACGTCCCTCCCCCACACGTCCGTTAGCGTAGTCCTTCCGCGGCGTCGTAAGGAGTAAGGGTACGTTGAGCAATTCCGCTGACTCCCCCACCCCGGCGTCCCGCCGCCCCCGGTTCCGCCCCGTACGGCTGCTGACCGGAGCGGTCTTCGCGCTGGCCGGAGTGATCTTCTGGACCAGTTTCAACACGGCCCAGGGCACCAATCTCCGCAGTGATGAATCGATGCTGCGGCTCTCCGATCTCATCCAGGAGCGCAGCCGTAAGAACGGCACCCTGGACGACAGCACCGGCAAAATACGTTCCGAGGTCGACGCCCTCGCCCGGCGGGACAACGGCAGCACCCAGGCCGAGCGCCGCAAGCTGGCCGAGCTGGAGGAGACCGCCGGCACCAAGAAGCTCACCGGCCCCGGGCTCACCGTCACCCTCACCGACGCCCCGCCGAACGCCACCCCGCAGATCCCCGGCGTCCCGGATCCCCAGCCCAACGATCTCGTCATCCACCAGCAGGATCTCCAGGCCGTGGTCAACGCGCTGTGGCAGGGCGGCGCCGAGGGGATCAAGGTCATGGACCAGCGGCTGATCTCCACCAGCGCGGTGCGCTGCGTCGGCAACACCCTGATCCTCCAGGGCCAGGTCTACTCGCCGCCCTACAAGGTCACCGCCGTGGGTGACCGGGACAAGCTGGGCGCCGCCCTCGCCGCCTCGCCCGCGATCCAGAACTACCGCAGCTATGTCGACGCGTACGGCCTCGGCTGGAAAGTCGACCAGCACGACACGGTGACTCTTCCCGGCTACTCCGGCACAGTGGATCTGCACCAGGCACAGCCCATCGGATAGCACCGGCGGACCGGCGCGCGGCACCGGGTCCGCGGGGCGGACAGTGGGGGCCGATGAGAACGCGACTGATCGTCAGGACGCTCAGTGAGATCTGCGTCACCGTCGGAGTCCTGATCATCCTTTTGGTGGTCTACGTCCTGTACTGGACCTCGGTACGGGCCGACCGCGCCATGGACGGCGAGATCGACCACCTCCAGGACCGCTGGGCCACCGGCACGGTCAGCGCCGGCGCCGAGCCCTCGTCGCGACCACGCCGCTACGAACCCGGCGCCTCCTTCTCGATCATGTACATCCCGCGCTTCGGCGCCGACTGGGCCAAGCCCGTCCTCGAGGGCACCGCCACCGACACCCTGAAGAAGGGGCTCGGCCACTACACCCGCACCGCCCGCCTCGGCGCCCTCGGCAACTTCGCCGTCGCCGGGCACCGCCGCACCTACGGCGATCCCTTCAAGGACTTCCCCGAGCTGCGCCCGGGTGACGCGGTGGTGCTGACCGACGGCACCACCTGGTTCACCTACCGCGTCGACCGGCGGCCCTACCGCACCCTGCCGACCGACACCGGGGTGATCGATCCGGTGCCGCGCGCGTCCGGCTTCCGGCGCCCCGGCCGCTATCTCACGCTGACGACCTGCGAGCCGGAGTGGGGCCACAGCCACCGGCTGATCACCTGGGCACACCTCGACGCGACCCAATCCGTTGCCCAAGGCAAGCCCAAGGCTTTGTACAGCTGACCCTCCGGCCCCACCCCTCGCCCCTTACTCTGGTGCTGCACTCCGGTGCTGCAATCGACTTCGTCATCGGTGAGTAGGGATGGCATGTACGGCTGGATCTGGCGGCATCTGCCGGGTAACGCATGGGTGCGGGCACTGATTTCGCTCGTGCTGGTGCTGGCGATCGTCTTCGTGCTCTTCCAGTACGTCTTCCCCTGGGCGGAGCCCCTGCTGCCGTTCAACGACGTGACGGTCGACCAGGGAATGGCGGGTCCGCGATGAGCGCGCGCATCCTGGTCGTGGACAACTACGACAGCTTCGTCTTCAACCTCGTCCAGTACCTCTACCAGCTCGGCGCCGAGTGCGAGGTGGTGCGGAACGACGAGGTCTCCCTGGGCCACGCCCAGGACGGCTTCGACGGAGTGCTGCTGTCCCCCGGGCCCGGCACCCCGGAGGAGGCCGGGGTCTGCGTCGACATGGTCCGGCACTGCGCGGGCACCGGCGTACCGGTGTTCGGCGTCTGCCTCGGGATGCAGTCCATGGCCGTCGCGTACGGCGGAGTCGTCGGACGGGCCCCGGAGCTGCTGCACGGCAAGACCTCGCTGGTGACCCATGAGGGAGCCGGCGTCTTCAGCGGGCTGCCCACCCCCTTCACCGCCACCCGCTACCACTCGCTGGCCGTGGAACGGGGGACCGTACCCCCCGAGCTGGAGATCACGGCCTGGACGGAGACCGGCATCGCCATGGGTCTGCGCCACCGTGAACTGCGGGTCGAGGGCGTCCAGTTCCACCCCGAGTCGGTCCTCACCGAATGGGGCCACCGGATGCTCGCCAACTGGCTGGTGGAGTGCGGGGACACGGATGCCGTGGGGCGGTCCGCGGGGCTCGCCCCGGTGGTCGGGGCGGTCGGCGGTAAGGCCGGCGAGTGACCGGACCGCGCCCCGAGCGCGAGGGCGCCGCCCAGGGCGCCCGGGAGCCCGCCCCGTACGCGCCGTACGGGTCTCATGAGCAGCCTGCCGCCCCTGGCGCGCATGGCACCCAGGGGGACCCGGACGCGTTCCCGGCGGCTGCGGAGGGCCTGCGGGACCCGCTGACCGATCCGCTGCCGGACGCCGCCCCGGCCGGGCCGACGGGGCGCGCCGTGGGCACCGCGTCGCTCTCCGTGCCGCCGCCCACCGGCCGCAGACGGCGCGCCCGCCCGGCCGCCGCGGGGTCGGAGGAGGCCGCTGAGGCGGCCGGGTCGCCCACGGGGCGACGCCGCGCTCGTACGGTTCCCTCAGGGGAGGAGGCGGCTGAGGCGGCCGGGCCGCCCACGGGGCGCAGACGCGCCCGTACGGCCCCCTCGGGGTCGGAGGAGGCGGCTGAGGCGGCCGGGCCGCCCACGGGGCGCAGACGCGCTCGTGCGGCCCCCTCGGGGCCGTCAGGGCCCGCACACGCCACCCAGACACCCACTCGCACCCCGGGACCGTCCCCTCGCTCCGCCGTACACGACGGCCAGACGTCCCCACGGCCCGCCGAGGCGTCCGCACGCGCCCCGGAGGCCGCCGAGACGGCCGTCCTGCCCCGGGTGCCGCCCCGGGGCGACGACGAGACGGTCGCCCTGCGCGCCGTGGAGACACCGCCCGCCGACCGGACCATGTTGCTGCGCAAGGTCGAGGCGGACCGGGACGGCGAGCCCGAGCCCGCGTCCGGCGGCCGGGCCGCCCGCCGTAAGGCCGCGGCCCAGGGGGCCGGGAAGCGCGCCGGAAAGCATGGCTCCCGCGCCGCCCGGCGCGACACGGCGGAAGCGGACGCCACACAGGCCGCGGAGGGCGCGGAGAGCGTCGGGGCCGCCCGGCCCCGCACCCGTATGGAGGCCAGGCGCGCGGCGCGGGCGCGCAAGGACAGCCCAGGGGTGGTGGCGAGCCGGGTGGTCGGCGAGCTGTTCATCACGCTCGGCGTGGTGATGCTGCTCTTCGTCACCTATCAGCTGTGGTGGACGAACATCCTCGCCCATCAGCAGGCCAACGGCGCCGCGAACAACCTGCAGAAGAAGTGGGACGAGAGCGGTGACGAGCGGGACCCGGGCACCTTCTCCCCCGGACAGGGGTTCGCGATCATCTACATCCCCAAGCTGGATGTGAAGGCCCCGATCGCGGAGGGCATCGACAAGCACAAGGTCCTCGACCGCGGCATGGTCGGCCACTACGGCAAGACTCCGCTGAAGACCGCCATGCCGTGGGACAAGAAGGGCAACTTCGCGCTCGCCGGGCACCGCAACACCCATGGCGAGCCGTTCCGCTACATCAACCGCCTCAAGCCCGGCGACGAGATCGTCGTCGAGACGCAGAGCCGGTACTACACCTATGCGATGAAGAGCATCCTGCCGCAGACGTCGCCGTCCAACACGGGCGTCATCAAGCCGGTGCCGCCCGGCTCCGGCTTCACCGAACCGGGGCGGTACATCACGCTGACCACCTGTACCCCCGAGTTCACCAGCACCTACCGGATGATCGTCTGGGGCAAGATGGTCGAGGAGCGGCCGCGTAGCGAGGGAAAGCCGGACGCGCTGGTCGAATGAGCGGGAACAGCCGGGAAACCAGAAAAAAGGGGTACGACGCGGTGGCACGGACCGACCACGACGAGCGGCAGGACCGGCACCCCGGCCCGCCCGCAACGCCCAGCCGCCGTCCCGGCCGTGGACGGGTAGCCGCGGCCATCGCCGTCTTCGGCGAGCTGCTGATCACCGCGGGGCTCATCCTCGCCCTGTTCGTCGTCTACTCGCTGTGGTGGACCAACGTCCTGGCCGACCGTGAGGCCAAGAAACAGGGCGACCGGGTGCGCAGGCACTGGGCGCAGCAGGGGCCGGGCAAGCTGGACACCAAGACCGGCATCGGCTTCCTGCACGTACCGTCCATGCACAACGGCGAGGTGCTGGTCAAGAAGGGCACCAGCACCGAGACCCTCAACGACGGTGTGGCCGGCTACTACACCAAGCCGGTCAAGTCCGCGATGCCGTGGGCCAAGAAGGGCAACTTCAGCCTGGCCGCGCACCGGGACGGGCACGGCGCGAAGTTCCACAACATCGACAAGGTCCACGAGGGCGACCCGGTGGTCTTCGAGACCCGCGACACCTGGTACGTCTACAAGGTCTACGCGACGCTGCCGGAGACCTCGAAGTACAACGTGGACGTGCTGGACGCGGTCCCGAAGGAGTCGGGCCGGAAGCGGCCGGGCCGCTACATCACGCTCTCGACCTGCACCCCCGTCTACACCTCCCGCCACCGCTACATCGTGTGGGGCGAGCTGGAGCGCACCGAGAAGGTCGACGCGGCCCGCACGCCCCCCGAGGAACTGCGCTAGCGCACGGCCCCTGGAAGCCCCGAGTACGGGGAAGCCCCCGGCACCCTGAGAAGGTGCCGGGGGCTTCCCCGTGTCAGGTGCCCGGAGGCCGGCTAGAAGCCGTTCTGGCCGCCGAAGATGCCTCCGCCGTTGTCACCGCCGCCGTTGCCGCCGCCGTTGCCACCCTGGCCGGCGACCGTGATGAGGTTCACGGACTGGCCCTTGGGCACCTGGGTGCCCGCGCCGGGCTGGCTGGCCACCACGGTGGCGTTGTCGTCCTGCGGACCGGCGATGTTGCCCACGTTGAGGCCCAGGTCCTGGAGCGCCTTCTTGGCGTCCTTGAGCTTCTGGCCGCCCAGGTTGGGCACCGGCACGTTCTCGTCCTGCGCGGGCTCCTTGGCGACGGTCAGCGTGACCGTCGAACCGGGCAGGACCTCCTGGCCGCCCTTGGGCGTCTGGTCGGTGACCGTGCCGGCATCGACGTCGCCGCTCTCGACCTCCTGGGTCTGGACCTTGAGGCCCTTGCCCTGGAGCGACTTCGTGGCGTCCTCGACCTTCTGCGTGGTCACGTCCGGGACGACGACCTTCTGCTGAGCCTCGGCGACGGTCAGGGTGATCGTGGCGCCCTTGGCGACCTTCTTGCCGCCCTTCGGGTCCTGGTCGATCACCTTGCCGGCGGTCTGGTCCGACTGCTCGGTCTTCTGGTCGACCTTGAAGCCCTTGGCCTCCAGCTGTTGCCTGGCCGACTCGTACTGCACGTTCAGGACGTCGGGCACCTCGACCCTGGCCGCGGGCTTGGGGCCCTTGGACATGGTCAGCTCGACCGTGCCGTACCGCTTGACCTCGTCGCCGCCCTTGGGGGTCTGCTCACAGACGGTGTTCTTGTCCGCGTTCTCGCAGAACTTGGAGCCGACGTTCTTGACCTTGAAGTCGCCGTTCTCCCCTTGGCTCTTGGCGTCCTCGATCGTCTTACCGACGAGATTGGGGACCGGGACCATTTCGTCGTTCTTACCGCCGGAGAAGAGCGACTTCCCGATGAAGATCGCACCGACCAGCACCAGTATCCCGGCGATGATCAGCAGGATCGTGGAGAGGTTGCTCTTCTTGCCGGGGCCCCCGCGCCCCCGGCCGCGATCCGGCCGCTCGTCGTAGCCGAAGCCGCCGTCGTCCTCACGCATCGGCGGGAGCATCGAGGTCTGTGCCCCGCCGCCGGAGTTCTGCGGCCGCAGCATCGCGGTGGGCTGGTCGTCGGAGCCGTAGCCGACCGCGCCCAGGGCGGCGGTGGCGGCCACCGGCTGGCCCTCCAGGGCCGCCTCGATGTCGGCGCGCATCTCGTCGGCCGACTGGTAGCGGTAGTCGGGGTCCTTGACCAGCGCCCGCAGGACGATGGCGTCCATCTCCGGGGTGATCTCGGGGTCGTACGTGCTCGGCGGCTGCGGTTCCTCCCGCACGTGCTGATAGGCGACCGCCACCGGGGAGTCGCCCACGAACGGCGGCCTTACGGTCAGCAGCTCGTAGAGCAGACAACCGGTGGAGTACAGGTCGCTGCGCGCGTCGACGGCCTCGCCCTTGGCCTGCTCGGGGGAGAGGTACTGGGCGGTGCCGATGACGGCGGCCGTCTGCGTCATGGTCATACCGGCGTCGCCCATGGCCCGGGCGATGCCGAAGTCCATCACCTTGACCTGGCCGCTCCGGGTGAGCATGACGTTGGCCGGCTTGATGTCCCGGTGGACGATGTTGTTGCGGTGCGAGTACTCGAGGGCCTGGAGGATGCCGGTGGTCATCTCCATCGAGCGCTCGGGGAGCAGCTTTCTGCCCGAGTGAAGAAGCTCACGCAGAGTGGAACCGTCGACGTACTCCATCACGATGTACGGGATCGAGACGCCGTCGACGTAGTCCTCGCCGGTGTCGTAGACCGCGACGATCGCGGGATGGTTGAGCGAGGCGGCCGACTGGGCCTCTCGGCGGAACCGGGCCTGGAAGGACGGGTCGCGGGCAAGGTCCGCCCGGAGCGTCTTCACAGCGACAGTACGGCCGAGGCGGGTGTCGTGCGCGAGGTAGACCTCCGCCATGCCACCGCGGCCGAGCACTGAGCCCAGCTCATACCGGCCGCCGAGGCGACGCGGCTCTTCCATAGCTACTCCAGCCCTCTTCCGTGGTTCCCGGCCGCACCTGTGGGCCGGCGAAGTGCTGCTCGCGCATACCGTACCCGGCACGTCTTACGGGACCCGGCCTCAGTGGCTATCTGATACCGGACCGGTACGGCGACGTGCGGGATTGGGATCCGGACGTGATGGGGGTCACTTGTCGCGCTCGGATTCCAGTACGGCCTGCATCACGTTCTTGGCGATCGGCGCGGCCAGCTTGCCACCGGCGATATCGCCGCGGAGGGTGTCGGACCCTTCGATGACGACCGCGACCGCGACCGGTGAGCCGTCGTCGCCCTTGGCGTAGGAGATGAACCACGCGTAGGGGTTCTTGCTGTTGGCGACGCCGTGCTGGGCGGTGCCGGTCTTGCCACCGACCGTGACGCCTGGGATCTGGGCGCTGGTGCCGGTGCCCTCCTTGACCACGGTCTCCATCATGCTCTGGAGCTTCTGGGCGTTCTCGGAGCTGAGCGGCTGGCTCAGCTGCTCCGGGTCGGTCTGCTCGATGGTGTTGAGGTTCGGGGCGCGCAGCGAGTCGATCATGTACGGCTTCATCAGCTTGCCGTCGTTGGCGACCGCGGAGGCGATCATCGCCATCTGGAGCGGGGTGGCCCGGTTGTCGAACTGGCCGATGGACGACATCGCGTTGCCCGGCCGGTCCATGTCCTCGGGGTAGACGCTGGCGTAGGCGCGGACAGGGGTGTCGACCGTCTCGTTGAAGCCGAACTTCTCGGCCTGCTCCCGCATCTTCTCCTTGCCGAGGTCGTCACCGAGCTTGCCGAAGACCGTGTTGCAGGAGTAGCGGAGCGCCTGCCGCAGCGAGGCGTTCTTGCAGGGGATGTTCCCCTCGTTGGGCAGGGGCTGGGTGGACAGCGGGAGCTTCCAGGGGTCCGGGGACTCGGTCGGCCCGTCGATGTCGGTGTACTTGCCGTTCTCCAGCGCGGCCGCGGCGGTGACGACCTTGAAGGTCGAGCCGGGCGGGTAGGTCTGACGGAGCGCCCGGTTGAGCATCGGGTCGTCCTTGTCCTTCTTCGGCTGGAGCCCGAGCCAGGCCTCCTTGTCCTTGGAGGTGGCGCCCGAGATCTTCGACGGGTCGTAGCTCGGGGTGGAGGCGAGGGCGAGGATCTTGCCGGTGCGCGGGTCGAGCGCGGCGACGGCGCCCTTCTTGTCACCGAGGCCCTTGAACGCGGCCTCCTGGGCCTTGCGGTTCAGGGTGGTGATGATGTCGCCGCCCTTCTGCTTCTTGCCGGTGATCATGTCGATCGTCCGGTTGAAGAAGAGGCGGTCGTCGTTGCCCGTAAGGATGCCGTCTTCGATGTTCTCGATCTGGTTGGCGCCGTACGCCTGCGAGGCGAACCCCGTGACCGGCGCCCACATGGGGCCGTCCTTGTAGGTGCGCTTGTACTTGAAGTCGATGCCGTTGGTCTCGGCGGATCCGGTGATCGGCTGGCCGTCGACGATGATGTTGCCGCGCGGCTGGCTGTAACGGGCGATCAGAACCCGGTGGTTTCCGTCGTGGTTCTTCAGCTCGTCGGCCTGGACGTACTGGAGCCAGTTGTCCCGCACCAGCAGGGCGAGGACGAGGAGTCCGCAGAAGATCGCGATTCGGCGCAGGGGCTTGTTCACGGTCGGACCACCTGGGTCATCTCGGCGTCTGTGGTGGGGGCGGGCGCCGGCGCTGGGCGCCGCGCGGTGTCGCTGACCTTGATCAGGATGGCGACGAGCGCCCAGTTGGCGATGACGGACGAACCGCCCTGCGCGATGAACGGCATGGTCATACCGGTCAGCGGGATGAGGCCCATCACACCGCCCGCGACGACGAAGACCTGAATGGCGAAGGCCGCGGACAGGCCGATGGCCAGCAGTTTGCCGAACGGGTCACGGGCGGCGAGGGCGGTGCGCACACCGCGCTCGACGATCAGGCCGTAGAGCAGCAGGAGCCCCATGGTGCCCGCGAGCCCGAGTTCCTCGCCGACGGTGGCCAGGATGAAGTCGGAGTTGGCGGCGAAGCCGATGAGGTCGGAGTTGCCCTGGCCGAGGCCGGTGCCGAAGACGCCGCCGGAGCCGAAGGCCATCAGCGCCTGGGCGATCTGGTCACTGCCTCCGGCCTTGGCCACCGCGAAGGGGTCGAGCCAGGCGTCCACACGCGACTGGACGTGCGGTTCGAAGGTGGCGACGCCGACCGCGCCGGCCGCGGACATCAGCAGACCGAAGACGATCCAGCTGGTGCGCTCGGTGGCGACGTACAGCATCACCACGAAGAGGCCGAAGAACAGCAGCGAGGTGCCCAGGTCGGTCTCGAAGACCAGGATGAGGATGCTCATCCCCCAGACCACCAGGATCGGGCCGAGGTCGCGGCCGCGCGGCAGGTACAGCCCCATGAAGCGGCGGCTGGCCAGGGCGAGTGCGTCCCGCTTGACCATCAGATAGCCGGAGAAGAACACGGCGATGATGATCTTGGCGAACTCACCGGGCTGGATGGAGAAGCTGCCGAGGGTGATCCAGATGCGGGCGCCGAAACGCGCCGGGAAGAACATCGGAAGGATCAGCAGGATCAGCGCCACCACCATGGAGATGTAGGTGTAGCGCTGGAGGATGCGGTGGTCCTTGAGCAGGATCAGGACGCCGACGAAGAGGGCGACGCCCAGTGCCGAGTAGATCAGCTGGTTGGGGGCCGAGGGCGCGAAGGCCATGCCGGCGTCCTTCGCCCGCTGGGCCAGCCGCCTGGACTGGTCCAGCCGCCAGATGAGCACCAGGCCCAGCCCGTTGAGGAGCGTGGCGATCGGCAGCAGCAGCGGATCCGCGTACGGCGCGAACTTCCGGACCACCAGATGGCCGACGGCGGCCAGCAGCCCGAGCCCGAGGCCGTAGCTGAGCATGCCGGAGGGCATCTCGTCGCTGAGCGCCAGGCCCGCGTTGGCGTAGGCGAAGACCGGAATGATCACCGCGAAGACGAGCATGGCCAGCTCGGTGTTCCGCCGGCTCGGCGGCCCGGCCGTACTGATCGTCGTCGTGTTGGTCGTACTACTGCTCATGGGTGGACGGCCCCTTACGGCTTCACTGCTGGGTGCTGCTGCACTGCGGGACCAACTTCTTCTCCTCCTCCGAGAGGGTGGGGCCGGGCTTCGGAGTGGGAGACGTCGTCGGCGTGGGCTTGGACGTGGCCTTGGCGGCGTTCGTTCCGAGCTGGCTCTCGTTCTTCTGGTCCCCGGGCTTGCCGCTGCTGGACGGGTCGGCGCTGCTGGAGGCCCCGCCACTGGGCGGCTTGTCGCCCTTGCCCTTGTCGCCGCCGGTGAGGTCCTTCTGGCTCTCCTCGGCCTTCTCCTGGGCATCGGCCTTCTTACAGGCGCTGGCGAGGGTGGCGAGGTCCTTGGTCTTGTCCTGGGCCTGGCCCAGTCCGCTGACCGTGATGGTGTCCTCCACACGGCCGCGCTGGTCGGCCGGGAGGTACTTGAGTTCGATCTCGCGGTGGTCCTCATGGATCTTGTTGAGCTTGATCCAGGCCAGATCCTGGCTGATGCCCTGATAGACCGCGACGTGGTCGCCGTTGGCGCCCACGTAGTACTGCGTCTGGGTCCAGCGATAGCCGCCGTAGAGGCCGCCACCGATCACGGCGAGGCCCAGCACGATGAAGAGCGACCGCTTGGCCCATGTCTTGCGGCCGCTCTTCTTGGTGAAGTCGCCTTCGGCGTAGTCGCCGTAACTGCCCTGCGGCATGCCGCCGATGGCCGGATCGCCGCTGCCGGGCGGTCCGAAGCCGCCGTGCGCGTCGCCCTGCTGCGGCGGTACGGACCGGCCGAGCTCCGCGGCCCGGCCCGCGGGGGTGTGCGCGGCCCCGCCGTCCCCGAGCGGGATCTGGTTCTCGGCGACCGCGCCCACGATCACGGGGGTGTCGTTGAGCTGGGCGGCGAGGGTGTCGGCGCCGTCGACGTCCAGGACGTCGGCGACGATGCAGGTGATGTTGTCGGGGCCGCCGCCGCGCAGCGCGAGCTGGATCAGCTCCTGCACGGTCTCGTGGGGGCCCTGGTAGCTGGCGAGGGTGTCCTCGAGGGTCTGGTGGCTCACGACGCCGGACAGGCCGTCGGAGCAGATCAGATAGCGGTCACCGGCCCGGACCTCGCGGATGGACAGATCGGGCTCGACGTGGTCACCGCTGCCCAGGGCGCGCATCAGCAGGGAGCGCTGCGGGTGGGTGCCCGCCTCCTCCTCGGTGATCCGGCCCTCGTCGACCAGGCGCTGCACCCAGGTGTGGTCCTGGGTGATCTGGGTGAGCGCCCCGTCGCGCAGCAGATACGCGCGCGAGTCGCCGACGTGCACCAGACCGAGCCGCTGGCCGGTCCACAGCAGGGCGGTGAGCGTGGTGCCCATGCCCTCCAGCTGCGGGTCCTCCTCGACCATGACGCGCAGCTGGTCATTGGCCCGCTGCACGGCACTGCCGAGGGACGTCAGGATGTCCGAGCCCGGGACGTCGTCGTCGAGCTGGACGAGGGTGGAGATCACCTCGGAGCTGGCGACCTCGCCGGCGGCCTGGCCACCCATGCCGTCGGCGATCGCGAGCAGCCGGGGACCGGCGTAGCCGGAGTCCTCGTTGCCCTCCCGGATCATGCCCTTGTGTGATCCGGCCGCGAAACGCAGTGACAGACTCATGCGCACCTCGCCCGTCGGCTCCGGGTACAGCCCCTTGCCAACCACGCTGCCCACCCTCCGGTCGTCATGGTCCTACTACTTCCGCAGCTCGATGACGGTCTTGCCGATACGGATCGGCGCACCCAGCGCAATCGGTGTCGGTGTGGTGAGTCGGGTCCGGTCGAGATACGTGCCGTTGGTGGACCCGAGATCCTCGACGATCCACTGGCCGTCACGGTCCGGGTAGATCCTGGCATGCCGGCTGGAGGCGTAGTCGTCGTCCAGCACGATTGTTGAATCGTGCGCACGGCCGAGGGTGATGGTCTGCCCCTGCAGGGCGACCGTGGTGCCGGTGAGCGTGCCCTCGGAGACCACCAGCTTGGTGGGGGCACCACGGCGGCCGCGGCCCCCGGACTGCTGGCGCTGCGGCGGCGGCGCGCTCTGCTGCTGCCGTTGTTGCTGCTGCTGCGCTTGCGGCCGGTCGGGGGCGCCGCGCCGCGCCGAACCGCGCTGGGTCACGCGGGTCCCGAACAGATCGCTGCGAATGACCTGGACGGCCACGATGACGAACAGCCACAGTACGGCGAGGAAACCCAACCGCATGACCGTGAGGGTCAGCTCTGACATTGCCCCCGCTTCACCCTTCGGCTTGCCGGTAAACGATGGTGGTGCTGCCCACGACGATCCGCGAGCCGTCGCGGAGCGTAGCGCGCGTGGTGTGCTGTCCGTCCACCACGATGCCGTTCGTCGACCCGAGATCCTGGACGGTCGGTGGGGTTCCGACCCGGATCTCGCAGTGTCTGCGGGAGACACCGGGATCGTCGATTCGCACGTCAGCGTCGGTGGAGCGGCCCAGGACGAGCGTGGGCCGGGAGATCTGATGGCGGGTGCCGTTGATCTCGATCCAGCGGCGGGTCTGGCCCTGCGGCTGGGCTCCGGCACCGGCCGCCGCTCCGCCGCTGCGGGGCGCCGGACGGGCGCCGGGAGGCGCGGAGGGCATCGGCGGGGCACCGGCGGGCTGGGCGGGGTAGCCGTAACCGCCGGGGCGCTGCTGCGGGGCCGCTCCGGCGCCGGCGCGGCCCGGCGCCTGCTGTGCGCCCTCCGCGCTCTGGGACTCGCTGGAGGCCAGGGTCCGGCTGCGCACCCGGTACAGGCCGGTGTCGAGGTCCTCGGCCTTCTGCAGATGCACCTTGATGGCGCCCATGAAGGTGTATCGCTGCTGCTTGGCGTAGTCGCGGACCATACCGGCCAGCTCGTCGCCGAGCTGTCCGGAATACGGGCTGAGCCGCTCATAGTCGGGCGCGCTCAGCTCGACGATGAAGTCGTTGGGGACGACCGTCCGGTCGCGGTTCCAGATCGTGGCGTTGTTGTCGCACTCGCGCTGGAGCGCGCCGGCGATCTCGACCGGCTGGACCTCGGACTTGAACACCTTGGCGAAGGTGCCGTTCACGAGGCCCTCGAGACGCTGCTCGAAGCGTTTCAGTACTCCCACCGGGCACCTCCTTCCTCAGTCCTGCTCTGCGTCGTCCTGGTACTGCTTACTGATCGTATCCACGCGTCGGGAAATCGGGTGGTTCCCCTTCCTCGCCCTGTGGAGCAGTGTCACCTCTCACAGGGATCGTAGAGGTGCCCTGACGACAGTGTCCCGCAACCGTGACGCTCTACGGACGGGTGGGGGCGGGGGCCTCGGTAACGGGTGTGATTGCACCCCGAGGGCCGTGCTAATGTTCTGGATGTCGGAAGGCGCCCCACACGAACCGGACGGATCAAGAAGATCGGGCCGGGGAGCGGGGAGAGTGGCCGGGCGGCAGCACCCATGCGCGGGTGGCGGAATAGGCAGACGCGCTGGATTCAGGTTCCAGTGCCCGAAAGGGCGTGGGGGTTCAACTCCCCCCTCGCGCACCAGTCGGAGCGGGTCTCTCCGGAGTGACGAAAGTCGCTCGGAGGGGCCCGCTTCGCGTTTGTGGCGGCTTCGCGTGCGCCGCGGCTTCGTGTGCGCGGCAGGACCTCCTGGGGCTCCCGGACGAGCGGCGGTCTCCCGGACGAGCCGCAGGGGTCTCCCGGACGAGCCGCAGGGGCCTCCCGGAGAAGAGGAGGCCCCTGCGGCCCGATGCCCGTTGGGACCGGATCAGACGGGTCGGGCGGATCAGACGGGTCGGGCGGATCGGTCGGGTCGGGCAGATCGGTCGGATCAGTCGGATCAGGCGGCGGCGAAGCGCGTGGCGAGCTCCTTCGCCTTGGCCGCGACGTCCTCGTGGGCCTTCGCCTTGGAAGTGTCCGACAGCTCGACCAGGTCGGCCATGGCGGGATTGCTGCGGGCCAACGTGAGTTCCGGCACAACGAAGGTGACATCGAGGCCGAGGCCGTCGCCCAGGGCCTTCCCGAGGTAGTTCGTCACGAACTCGAAGCTCTCCCGCGGGGTGCCCGGGCCGTAACCGCCGCCGCGGCTGGCGACGACGATCGTCGGGGTGCCCGAGGTGGTGGTCTGCTCGGCGCCCGCGGTGCGGCCCATGATGATCACGTGGTCCAGCCACGCCTTGAGGGTGGAGGGAATCGTGAAGTTGTACATCGGGGCGCCGATCAGGACCACGTCGGCCTGCTCGAGCTCGCCGGCAAGGGTCTCCCGCAGGGCGAAGGCGGCGTGCTGCTCGGGGGAGCGCTGGTCGGCAGCGGCGAAACCGGCGGCGGCCGCGAGGCCGTCCAGGTGCGGCAGCGGCTCGGCGGCCAGGTCGCGATAGATCACCGTGCCGTTCGGGTGCTGGGCTTCCCATTCCTTGCGGAAGGTGGCCGTGACCGCGCGGGAAGCGGAGGCTTCACCGGGGAAGACAGAGGTGTCGAGGTGCAGAAGAGTCGGCATGGATGCCTCCAGTGACAAGGCTCGGGAAGGAGCCAGTAATACCTACGTACCTACAGAAGGCACAGTAGCTTACTTTTTCGTAGTCCCGAACCGGAACGCAGTAGTGTGTATTCCATGGCGAAGGATCGTGGGGCCCACAACGAGCAGGCCTGCAAGCAGGTCGACGGCGAGATGACGCGGTTCTTCGAGCTGTTCGGCAAACGATGGACGGGGCTGATCGTGGCCGTGCTGACGGAGCAGGGGGCGTACTTCGCCGACCTGCGGCGGGCCATCCCCGGGATCAGCGAGCGGATGCTGTCGGACCGGCTCACCGAGCTCGCCACGGCGGGCCTGGTGGTGCGGGAGGTCGACGCCGGGCCGCCGCTGCGGGTGGCCTACCGGCTGACGGACGCGGGGAAGGCGCTGGAGCCCGCGCTGAAGGAGCTGTCGCGGTGGGCGGAGAAAAATCTGCCCTCGGGCGGCGAGGGCTGCCCGGAGCAGTTCCGGGGCTGAGCCGGATCACCTTCTGATCTGGGGTTCACCCTCTGATCTGGGGTTTCGCGTGATCGTCAAGGTTTTCCACAGGCTCTGACGGGGTGGGTCGACAGGGGGTACGGTCGATTCAGTCGATTCAGTCGATTCAGTCGATTCAGTCGATTCAGTCGATTCAGTCGATTCA
>NZ_JAERRG010000250.1 GCF_016741935.1 Streptomyces endocoffeicus
ATCTCCCCCTGCGAATGACCCACAACAGCCGACGGCACCACACCAGCCGCCAACCACACCCGCGCCAACGCCACCATCACCGCAAACGACACCGGCTGCACCACATCCACCCGCTCCAACGACACACCACCCCCAACACCCCGCACCACATCCACCAACGACCACCCCGTCAACGGATCCAACACCCCCGCACACTCCCGCAACCCCTCAGCGAACACCGCACTCGACTCCAACAACTCCGCACCCATCCCCACCCACTGCGCCCCCTGACCAGGAAAAACAAACACCACCCGACCC
>NZ_JAERRG010000251.1 GCF_016741935.1 Streptomyces endocoffeicus
TCGGCGAACGCCTTGCACCGGCCATCGGCCGCCAGACCACGCTGGCGGGAGAACTCCACGAACGTCTGCGGCGTGGGCATCACCGTCACCCCGCCGACCAGAGCCAGCGAACACTCACCCTGCCGCAACGCCGAACCCGCCTGATGCAACGCCACCAGCGACGACGAACACGCAGTGTCCACCGTCATCGCGGGGCCTTCAAGACCGAAGAAATACGACACCCGGCCCGCCAGCACACTGACCGCGACCGAGGTCATCCCGAAACCACCCAGATCGGTGCCCATGCCGTAA
>NZ_JAERRG010000252.1 GCF_016741935.1 Streptomyces endocoffeicus
CGGTACCAACGCCCACGTGATCATCGAGCAGGTGCCTGAGGCCGATGCCGATGCCGATGTGGAGGTCGGGCCTGGTGAGGTGTCGTCGGTTGTTCCGCTTGTTCTGTCGGCTAAGAGTGAGGTTGCTCTGGTTGCTCAGGCTGGGCGGTTGGCTGATCTGCTGGAGGGGGGTTCTGCTCCGGCGTTGGTGGATGTGGGGTATTCGCTGGCGTGTGCGCGTTCGGTGTTTGAGTACCGGTCGGTGGTGGTGGCTGGTGATCGTGTGGGCGCGGTGGAGG
>NZ_JAERRG010000253.1 GCF_016741935.1 Streptomyces endocoffeicus
CTCCGACGCTCGGGCGAAGGGGCACCGAGTCCTGGCGGTGGTGCGTGGCTCGGCGGTCAACCAGGACGGTAAGAGCAGCCAACTCACGGCGCCGAATGGTCCGTCGCAGGAGCGGGTGATTCGGCAGGCGCTGGCTAACGCGCGGTTGTCGGTGGCGGATGTGGATGCGGTTGAGGGTCATGGGACGGGTACGACGCTCGGTGATCCGATCGAGGCGCAGGCGTTGCTGGCTACTTATGGGCGGGAGCGTGAGGGTGGTCGGCCGTTGTGGT
>NZ_JAERRG010000254.1 GCF_016741935.1 Streptomyces endocoffeicus
GTCCACACCGGGGAAGCCGCCGAGCTTGCAGGAGTAGTTGCCCTTGTTCATCAGGACGATGGTGGCGGTCGTCCCGCCGTCCTCCGGCACCGGGAGCGCGTCCTGGCCCGTGGCGAAGGCGGCCTCCAGGTTCTCGGTGCGGCAGCGCTCGACGCCCGCGTGCGCCCTGCCGCCGCCTTCGGTGGCGTCCTGCCCGCCGCCCGACTGCTTCTCCGCGGCGCCCGCCTCCGAGCCCCCCTCGGCCTTGGCGTCGGAACCCCGCGCACCGTT
>NZ_JAERRG010000255.1 GCF_016741935.1 Streptomyces endocoffeicus
ACCATCCCCGATCCACGTGTGGTGTTCATCTTCCCCGGCCAGGGCTGGCAATGGCAGGGCATGGGCAACACCCTCCTCACATCGTCGGCCGTATTCGCCGAACGGATGGCGGAGTGCGCTGCCGCCCTGAGCGAGTTCGTAGACTGGGACCTGCTCACCGTGCTCAACGACCCCTCCGTAGTCGACCGGGTAGACGTCGTACAACCGGCCTGCTGGGCGGTCATGATCTCGCTGGCCGCCGTCTGGCAAGCCGCCGGCGTACG
>NZ_JAERRG010000256.1 GCF_016741935.1 Streptomyces endocoffeicus
GCGATCCCCGATCCACGCGTGGTGTTCATCTTCCCCGGCCAGGGCTGGCAATGGCAGGGCATGGGCAACACCCTCCTCACGTCATCGGCCGTATTCGCCGAACAGATGGCGGAATGCGCTGCCGCGCTGAGCGAGTTCGTGGACTGGGACCTGCTCACCGTGCTCAACGACCCCTCCGTAGTCGACCGGGTAGACGTCGTACAACCGGCCTGCTGGGCGGTCATGATCTCACTGGCCGCCGTCTGGCAAGCCGCCGGCGTACA
>NZ_JAERRG010000257.1 GCF_016741935.1 Streptomyces endocoffeicus
GCAGGCCGCGGGTTTGAAGCCGGATTTCGTGGCCGGTCATTCGGTCGGTGAGGTGACGGCCGCGTTCGTGGCTGGCGCGCTGACGCTGGAGGACGCGGTGCGTCTGCTGGTGGCGCGGGGTGCGTTGATGCAGGGGTTGCCGTCGGGTGGGGCGATGGCCGCGGTGCAGGCCGGCGAGGCGGAGGTGGATCTGTCCGGTCTGGAGGACCGGGTCGCGGTGGCGGCGGTGAACAGTTCGTCGGCCGTGGTGCTCTCCGG
>NZ_JAERRG010000258.1 GCF_016741935.1 Streptomyces endocoffeicus
AGCCAGCGGGCGATGCGGACCGACTCCATGTGCCGGTCGGCGGTGATGTCGGCGATCCGGCCGACCGCGTGCCGCGCGGCCTCGACGGAGACGACGAACAGGATCGGGATCACGCCGTGCATGCCGACGCCGATCGGGTCCGGCCAGGCGGCCGCGCCGTTGAAGGCGATGGTGGCCGCGGTCAGCAGCCAGGCGGTCTGGCGCAGCAGCGGGAAGGGAATGCGGATCCAGGTGAGCAGCAGATCCAGCG
>NZ_JAERRG010000259.1 GCF_016741935.1 Streptomyces endocoffeicus
TGGGGGCGTTGGAGGTTGCGGGGGTGTCGGGGGCTGAGGTGGATGTGGTGGAGGCTCATGGGACGGGGACGAGGTTGGGGGATCCGATTGAGGCGCAGGCTCTGTTGGCGACGTATGGGCAGGGGCGTGTGGAGGGGCGGCCTTTGTGGTTGGGGTCGTTGAAGTCGAATGTGGGTCATGCGCAGGCGGCTGCTGGTGTGGCGGGTGTGATCAAGATGGTGGAGGCGATGCGGT
>NZ_JAERRG010000026.1 GCF_016741935.1 Streptomyces endocoffeicus
CCGGGCGGCCGCGGGCGGCGGGCCGCAGATGACCCCGGCGTCCAGGCTGCCGTCCAGCAGCGCCTCGATCTGCCGGGCGCTGGGGAGCTCCCGCAGCTCCAGCCGGACCTGCGGGCGGCGGGTCCGGAAGGCGGTGAGCACCTCGGGCAGCACGGCGGCCAGCGCGGTGCCGAGGAAACCGATGGCGAGCGAACCGGTCTCGCCCCGCCCGGCGTCGGCCGCGTCCCGTACGGCGAGGTCGAGATGGTCCAGCACCTGCCGGGTCCGGGCCAGGAACGCCTCACCCGCGGCGGTGGGCCGCACCCCGTGCCCGGTGCGGTCGAAGAGCCGCACGCCCAGCTCGGTCTCCAGCGCCTTGATCTGCTGGGACAGCGGGGGCTGCCGGATGCCCAGCGCGGCGGCGGCGCGGCCGAAGTGGGCGTGCTCGGCGAGGGCGAGCGCGTAGCGGAGATGGCGCAGCTCCATAAGGGCCAAGCCTATATCTGATCGCGAATAATCCCTTCACGTCTCATATATCAAAGAGGAAAGCATCGTCGCGCCGGTGTTCGACTGGCCCGCTCGCCCCGGCGACCCGCGGCGCCGTGATCGACGACAGCGGCCACTTCCCCAGCTCACGCGGTGGCCTGCCGGGCCTCGTTCACCACGGCGAGGAGTTCGTCCATGGCGGCCCGCCAGGCCGGGGCGTCCTTGTCGAGAGTGTGTACCGCGTGTTCGGCGTTACGCCGTCGTGCGGCCAGGTCGGGGCGGCGCTCGATCTCCACCTCGCCGGCCCAGATGGTCAGCCATTGGCGGATGGGGCCGAGGTTGTTGTGTTCGGCTGCCAGGGCGAACGCCTCGTTCTTCTGGGTTTCCATCTCGCCCAGCCGATGGGGGGCGACGCGGGCGAGCGCGAGGCGCAGCGATTCAGGAGTGCGCTCCGGTCGGGGGCATTAGCGTCGCGTCGGCCGCGAGTCGGAGCCGCGTGGCCGGGATGTCGGCTCGGCCACGCGGGTGCGGCTTTGGGCCCGCCGCCGTCGGACGAAGGTCGCGAGGGTGGTGAGCGGGGAGCGGCGGTGCGGTGGGGTGGTGCCTGGGTGGGCGGGGCGGGGGACGACGGGGCGGGAGGCGAGGAAGAGGATCATGCCACTACGGTCCAGGGCCCGGCCGGGGGCGGTCCAACACCTGATCGGGGGGCATTCACGCATCTCTGTTGTCAATTCTGCCGTCAATGCCGGCCGGATGAGGATCGAGGGGCGCGTCGGTCACCATGTGCGGGTGAACCGGGACATCGAACCGCGGCTGCTGCGCGCCTTCACCGCCGTCGCCGACGAACTGCACTTCACCCGCGCCGCCGCCCGCCTCTACATCGCCCAGCAGGCCCTCAGCCGCGACATCCGGCGCCTGGAGCGGGAGTTGGGCGCGGAGCTGTTCGTCCGTACCACCCGCCAGGTCGCCCTCACGGCCGCGGGCGAACGGCTGCTGCCGTACGCCCGGCGGGTGCTCCAGGCCCAGGACGACCTGGCGGCGGCCTTCAGCGGGGCCGAGCGCCGTCCGCTGCTGGTGGACGTGAGCGCCCCGGTGAGCACCGGAAACCAGGTGCTGGCGGAGGCGCGGCGCCGTATCGGCCCCGAGACCGAGCTGGTGGCCCGCTTCCACAGCGGGCTGGCCGGGGCCGCCGCCGAGCTCCTCGCCGGACGCCTCGACGTCTCCTTCGGCCGGGCCCGCGGCCTCGACCCCGCCGTGCTCGCCCGGCTGGACCACCGGCTGATCCGCTACGAGCGCATCGCCGTGGTCCTGCGCGCGGACCACCCGCTGGCCCGGCTGGCGGAGATCCCGCTGTCCGCGCTCGCGGGCGAGACCCTGTACGCGGCGGCGGGCAACGACACCACCACCGAGTGGACGGACCTGGCCACCCAGCTCTTCGCGGGGCGCGGGATCGCGGTGGCGGAGCCGTTCCCGGAGATCGACGGGGACGAGGAGTTCATCCGGGTGGTGACCAAGCGCCGCTGGTCGGTGCTGGCCAGCGAGGTGTTCACCCACCTGCCCGGCGCGGTGCTGCGGCCCCTCACCGAGCCCGTTCCGCTCTCACCGGTCTCCATCGTGTGGCGCAAGGGCCTCACCCACCCCGGTCTGGACGCCCTCCACGCCGCGGCCCGCGCGCTCGCCACCACGTCCGGCTGGCTCCACCGCCCACCGGACTCCTGGCTGCCGCGCCCGGAGGCGGACTGAGCGATTTGCGGGAAGCGCGTTGAGCTCCCGTCGCTCGTCTGCGTCGTGGCTGTTCGCGCCCATGCGGCGGAGCCGCACCCGGCTGTCGGAGGCGTGGTCTACGGTGGGGATCGTCCTGGCCCCCTTGGGGTCGTAGAGCCCCTTCCGTCCCCTGAGCCCCTTCAGCCGAGTGCGAGTCGAGTGCGAGTCGAGTGCGAGGAGAATCCGGAGTGAGCCCCGAGCAACTGCGGTCCTTCTGCCTCTCCTTCAACGCGGTGGTGGAGGAGTTCCCGTTCTCCCGGCACCCGGAGGTCTCGACCTTCAAGGTGCTCGGCAAGATCTTCGCCCTGACGACGCTGGACGCCCGTCCGCTCACGGTGAATCTGAAGTGCGACCCGGCGGACGCGGGTCGGCTCCGTGAGGGGCATCCGGACCTGATCGTCCCGGGGTGGCACATGAACAAGCGCCACTGGAACACGGTGACGGTCGACGGGGCCCTTCCGGACCGGCTGGTCCGGGAGCTCATCGAGGACTCCTACGACCTGGTGGTCGCGGGGCTGCCGAGGGCCGAGCGGCTCCGGCTCGACCGGCCTTGAGGGCGTCGTGGCCGCCCTAGAGGGTGCCGTGGCCCTGGCTTCCACGGGGTTCCGGGCCCCCGGGGATCCCCCTCACCGCCACCCGGCCCCCCAGGTGAGAGCAAGGTTTCGTCCGCGTCACCTGCCGCCACAGCCCGGAAATCCGCTGTCCCTACCGTCTGCAGCGACACCGAGAACTGTGGAGGCGTGATGACTGCCCCGACCACCACCGCCGCGCGCAAGGGGGGCCGCTGGATAGAGCAGTGGGACCCGGAGGACGAGAGGTTCTGGAAGGAGGAAGGCGAGCGGATCGCCGCCCGGAACCTGGTCTTCTCCATCCTCTCCGAGCACATCGGGTTCTCGATCTGGAGCCTGTGGTCGGTGATGGTGCTGTTCATGGGGCCGGAGTACGGGGTCGACCCGGCCGGGAAGTTCTTCCTGGTCGCGATGCCCACGCTGGTGGGCGGGGTGCTGCGGGTGCCGTACACCTTCGCTGTCGCGCGGTTCGGCGGGCGCAACTGGACGATCATCAGCGCGGGGATGCTGCTCGTGCCCGCGATCGCCGCCGCCGTGGTGATGGAGCCCGGGACCTCGTACACCACGTTCATGGTGGTCGCGGCGCTCACCGGGGTCGGGGGCGGCAACTTCGCCTCGTCCATGACCAACATCAACTCCTTCTACCCGCTGCGCAGGAAGGGCTGGGCGCTCGGCCTCAACGCGGGCGGCGGCAACATCGGCGTGCCCGTGATCCAGTTGGTCGGCCTGCTGGTCATCGGCACCGCCGGGGCGGCCCATCCGCGGCTCGTACTGGCCGTCTACGTCCCGCTGATCGTGGTCGCGGCGGCGCTCTCGGCGCTCTTCATGGACAACCTGGCGCCGGTGCGCAACGACACCGGGGCGGCTAAGGAGGCGGCGCGGGACGCCCACACCTGGATCATGTCGCTGCTCTACATCGGCACCTTCGGCTCGTTCATCGGCTACAGCTTCGCCTTCGGTCTGGTGCTGCAGAACCAGTTCGACCGCACCCCGCTGCAGGCCGCCTCGCTCACCTTCATCGGCCCGCTGCTCGGCTCGCTCATCCGCCCCGTCGGCGGCCGGCTCGCCGACGCCCACGGCGGCGCGAAGATCACGCTGTGGACCTTCGCGGCCATGGCCGCCGCGACCGTCGTGGTCGTCTACGCCTCCGCGCAGAAGTCGCTGACCGTCTTCCTCGTCGGCTTCATCGCCCTCTTCGTCCTCAGCGGACTCGGCAACGGCTCCACCTTCAAGATGATCCCCGGCATCTTCCAGGCGAAGGCCGTGGCCCGCGGCCTGACCGGCGAGGAGGCCGCGACCTACGGGCGGCGGCTGTCGGGCGCGGCGATGGGGCTGATCGGGGCGGTCGGCGCGCTCGGCGGGCTCGGGGTCAACCTGGCCTTCCGGGAGTCGTTCGCGGGCGCCCACTCCGGGACCCCCGCCTTCGTCTCCTTCCTCGGCTTCTACGCGGTGTGCTCCGCGGTCACCTGGGCCGTATACCTCCGTGGTGCCCGCCGCCCGGCCGCGGTGTCCGCCGCGCGGGCGGGTGCGCATGATCCGCGGTCGGAGCGGCAACCCGCCTACGCGGACGTCTGAGCGGGACGCCCAGGGGCTCCGGACGCCCAGGGGGCTCCGTACGCCCCGGCGGTTCGGGGCGTACGGTCGGCCGGGGAAGCCCCCGGCCGTCCGCTCCGTTACGCCTGGGAAACCTCTGTGAACCGCCACCGACACGGGACGGCGACAGGATGCGGAACCGAAGGCGCCCATACACGAGTGAATCGGGAGATCGGGAGATCGGGACGAGAGCCATGCACCGAGAACAGACCGGAGCCGCGGGTGACGAGACGCCCGTCGCCCCTCTCGCCGGATTCACCGTGGGAGTCACCGCCGCGCGCCGCGCGGATGAGCTCGGCGCCCTGCTGCGGCGCCGCGGCGCGGAGGTGATGCACGCGCCCGCGCTGCGGATCGTGCCGCTGGCCGACGACTCCGAACTCCTCGCCGCCACCAAGCAGTTGATCGACAGCGCGCCGGACGTCGTGGTCGCCACCACCGCCATCGGCTTCCGCGGCTGGGTCGAGGCCGCCGACGGCTGGGGCCTGGGCGACGCCCTGCTCGACCGGCTGCGCGAGGTGCGGCTGCTGGCCCGCGGGCCCAAGGTGCGCGGGGCGATCCGGGCCGCCGGGCTCACCGAGGAGTGGTACCCGGCCTCCGAGTCGATGGCCGAGGTGCTCGAGCGGCTGCTGGAGGAGGGCGTCGAGGGGCACCGCATCGCCGTCCAGCTGCACGGCGAGCCACTGCCCGGCTTCGTCGAGTCGCTGCGGGCCGGGGGAGCGGAGGTGGTCGGGGTGCCGGTGTACCGCTGGATGCCTCCGGAGGACATCGGGCCCGTGGACCGGCTGCTGGACGCGACGGTGGCCCGCTCCCTGGACGCCGTCACCTTCACCAGCGCGCCCGCCGCCGCGAGTCTGCTGGACCGGGCGGAGCGGCGCGGGATGCGCGAGGAACTGCTGGACGCGCTCCGCCATGATGTGCTGCCCGCGTGTGTCGGGCCGGTCACCGCGCTGCCGCTGGAGGCCCACGACATTCCCACCTCCCAGCCCGAACGGTTCCGGCTCGGGCCGCTGGTGCAGCTGCTGACCGCGGAACTTCCGGGGCGGGTGCGGCCGTTGCCGGTCGCCGGGCGGCGGCTGGAGATCCGTGGCCACGCGGTGGTCGTGGACGGGGAGCTGCGTACGGTGCCGCCCGCCGGGATGGCGTTGCTGCGGGCCCTGGCCCGCCGGCCCGGCTGGGTCGTGGCGCGGTCGGAGCTGCTGCGGACGTTGCCGGGGGCGGGGCGTGATGAGCATGCGGTGGAGACGGCGATGGCTCGGCTGCGGGCGGCTCTCGGCTCGCCGAAGCTGATTCAGACGGTGGTCAAGCGGGGGTATCGGCTGGCGCTGGATCCGTCGGTCGACACGAAGTATGGGGGCGGGTAGCCGTTGTTGTCGGGGCTCCGCCCCTTGCCCCGCCGGGGCTCCGCCCCGGACCCCGCTCCTCAAACGCCGGAGGGGCTGGAATTCCCGGAGAGGGCTAGAGATCCCGGAGAGGGCTGGAGTTCCCGGAGGGGCTGAAACAAGGGTTCGCCCGGCGTTTGCCCGGGGCCTGGTCCTGAGGGGTTACGGGGGACAGGCGGGGCGGGCACTCTGAAGGGTGACCGGATCGGGCCTTCCCCGAAGGGGTGACAGGAACATGGCGTCGGCGTTGGCCTACGACCTGCGGTTCGACTCGGGGCGGATCTGCCTGGACCTGGTGGCCACGGTCGGCGGCCGGCTCAGCGAGGCGCCCGTCGAGCGGCTCGGCGGGGTGGAGCCCCTCAGGGCGTGGCTGCTGGGCGCCGGACTGGTGCCCGGCGGCACCTCGCTCGAGGCCGTGGACCACCGCTGGCTCATCCGCTTCCGGGCCGCCCGCGACCTGCTGCACCGCATCGTCCACACCGAGGTCGAGGGCCATGCCGCGGCCGCCGATCTGGAGCGGATGAACGCGCTGGCCGCCACCGCCCCGCCCGCCCTGCGCGCCGTACGGACCCCCGACGGCGCCCTGGTCGGCGCCCTCGCCGGGAAGCCGGACTGCGGTGCGCTGCTCTCCCAGATCGCCCGGGACGCGGTGCAGCTGCTCACCGACCCGGTGGCGCGCGGGCAGTTGCGGCGCTGTGCGGGGGAGACCTGCTCGCTGGTCTACCTCGACACCTCGCGCGGCCGCCGCAGGCGCTGGTGCTCCAGTGAAGTCTGCGGAAACCGCGAGCGGGTTGCCCGTCATCGCCGCCGGGTAAACCCGAGCATCAGCAAAGCATGAGCGATATTCAGTCATGACCCGGACATGACGCAGGCCCCGGATGGGGGGACCGGGGCCTGCGGGGCGGATTTGGGGAGGGAGCCCTTCCTGGCAGCCGGCGCCCGCCCGGCGTCGGCCTTACTCGGACTGAAGTACGCACCGCACAGCGGGAGATGTTCAGTCCGGGAATGGGATGTACATCACACGGTGACGGGTGAACGGCGAGCGTTTCCAGCCCGTACCCCCCTCGACCCGGCGGCTTGCGTACGCAAAGATGCCCTCGTGACCGAGAGGACGACACCGGACGACGCGCTCATGCGCGCGCTCTACGCGGAGCACGCAGGCCCGCTTCTCGCCTTCGTCCTGCGCCTGGTCGCGGGCGACCGGCACCGCGCCGAGGACGTGGTCCAGGAGACCCTCCTGCGCGCCTGGCGCAACGCCGACCAACTGCGCCGCTCCGGAGGATCGGTACGGCCCTGGCTGGTGACCGTGGCCCGCCGCATCGTCATCGACGGCCACCGCCAACGCCGCGCACGGCCCCACGAAGTGGACGCGGCGCCGCTCCATGCGATGCCCGCCGCGGACGACATCGACCGCGCATTGCGCCAGATGACCATCTCCGACGCGTTGAATGACCTCACCGACGCACATAGAGCGGCGCTCGTCGAGACATACTTCAAGGGACGGACGGTGAGTGAGGCGGCCGAAGTGCTGGGCGTTCCCCCCGGGACGGTGAGGTCCCGGGTCTTCTACGCGCTGCGCTCCCTGAAGCTCTCGCTCGAGGAACGGGGGGTCACGGCATGATGCCGGCAGCGGACGACCAGCAGCACACCGCGGTCGGCGCCTATGCGCTCGGGGTGCTCGACCCCGCCGACGCGGCGCGCTTCGAGGACCACCTCATCGGGTGCGAGCGGTGCGCCGTCGAGCTCGACGAGCTGATGGGCCTCCCGCCGCTGCTGGCCGAGTACGCCACCGCCGCCGACGGCACCGCGCTCCCGGATCCGGCGGTGGTCACCGCCCGCCCGGGGCCCGAACTGCTCGACCGGCTGCTGGACGACGTCGCGGTGAGCCGCAAAGCCGCCGGCAGACGGCGTCTCTTCCTCGTCGCCGCGGCCGCCGTCCTCATCGTCGGCGGCCCGCTCGCGGGAGCGGCGATCACCGCGAGCTCCGACGACGGCGGGGGCAACGACCAGGTGGTGGCCTCCTCCTCCAAGCAGGTGTACGACCAGGGCGAGAAGTTCAGCTCGGTCGACCCCGTCACCAAGGTGGACGCCTCCGTCTCGCTCCAGCAGAAGGGGTGGGGCACCTCCGTCGCCCTCAAGCTGGGCAACCTCAAGGGGCCGCGCACCTGCGACCTGGTCGCCATCGGCAAGGACGGCCACGAGGAGACCATCACCACCTGGGCTGTGCCCACCTCGGGCTACGGCGTCAAGGACGGGGACGGCTCCCGCTGGAGCAAGGAGCCGCTCTACGCCCAGGGCGGCGCCGCCATGAACACCGACGACATCGAGCGGTTCGAGGTCCGCACCCTGGACGGCCAGCGCCTGGCCCAGGTCAGGCTCTGAGAAACCCCCTCCCCTTCAGGTGTACGGTTGACGGCTGCCCTTAAGAACACAGAAGGGGGCCTGGGTGGCCGCGCAGAACGCCACGCATGACGACCGGACGGCACCGCGGGGGGACCGCGGGGACGGGGTCCGGGACAGCGAGATCCGGATCGAACAGGCGCATCTGGACCGGGTGTACCACCGCCTCGCGGAGAAGATCCACGAGGCGGAGTTCCTCATGGACGACGCCGCCAAGCGCGGTCAGGTCGGCACGCCCGGCGCGCTCGCCGAACGGGACGCCCAGGTCTTCCGGGCCGGGGTGCACCTCAACCGGCTGAACAGCGAGTTCGAGGACTTCCTCTTCGGCCGCATCGATCTGCTGCCGGGCAAGGACGGCGAACGCGGCCCCGACGGCGCCTACACCTCCGTGGAACCCGCCGACGACGCCATCCGCACCGGCCCGGACGGCGACCGCGCGGAGATCGCCGAAACGTTGCACATCGGCCGCATCGGGGTCCTCGACGCCGACTACGCCCCGCTGGTGATCGACTGGCGGGCGCCCGCCGCCGCGCCCTTCTACCGCTCCACCCCGGTCGCCCCCGGCCGGGTCGTCCGCCGCCGGGTGATCCGCAGCAAGGGCCGCCGGGTGCTCGGCGTCGAGGACGACCTGCTGCGCCCGGAGCTCAGCGCCACCCTCGACGGCGGGGCGCTGCCGGTGGTCGGCGACGGCGCGCTGATGGCGGCGCTCGGCCAGGCGCGCGGCCACACCATGCGGGACATCGTGGCCTCCATCCAGGCCGAGCAGGACCAGGTGATCCGCGCCCCCGCCGCCTCCATCACCGAGGTCGAGGGCGGCCCCGGCACTGGCAAGACGGCGGTCGCGCTGCACCGCGCGGCGTACCTCCTCTACCAGGACCGGCGGCGGTACGCGGGCGGCATCCTCGTGGTCAGCCCCACCCCGCTGCTGGTCGCCTACACCGAGGGCGTGCTGCCCTCGCTGGGCGAGGAGGGCCAGGTGGCCATCCGGGCGGTGGGTTCACTGGTGGAGGGCGCCGAGGCCACCACGTACGACACCCCGGCCGTGGCCCGCGTCAAGGGCTCGTCCCGGATGGTGAAGGTGCTGCGCAAGGCCGCCCGCGGCGCGCTGGAGCTGCCGCGCGGAGCCGCCGCGTCCGCCGGTTCGGCCCCTTCGCCGTCATCGGCCTCGTCATCGGCCTCGTCATCCGAGTCGTCCGACCACGGCCAGCTGACACTGGACGGGGAGCTGGAGGCCCACGGCGGCAGACCCGGTGCGGGCCCCGGGTCCAGACCCGGCGGCCCGCCCGAGCGGCTGCGCGTGGTCGCCTTCGGCGCCCGGGTCGAACTGGGCGCCGAAGAGCTGCGCACCATCCGCGAACACGTGCTGGGCGGCACCGCGCCCGTCAATCTGCTGCGCCCCCGCGCCCGGCGGCTGCTCCTGGACGCGCTGTGGACCCGCTCCGGCGCCCCCAGGCGGTACACCGACCCCGAGTTGGCCGCCGAGGCGCGGGAGGGCTTCGACGAGGACATCTCCTCCGAGGACTCCTTCCACGAGTTCCTCGACGCCTGGTGGCCCGAGCTCACCCCCCGCTCCGTCCTCGCCGCCATGGCCGATGAGAGGCGGCTGAACCGCTGGTCACGGCGGGTGCTCAACTCCCGCGAGGTCCGTCAGGTGGCCCGGTCGCTCGGACGGCTCGGCCCGGACGGGCAGGGCCCGCTGTCGGTCCACGACGTGGCGCTGCTGGACGAGCTGACCACCCTCCTGGGCACCCCCGCCCGCCCCGCGTCCCCCCGCGAGGCCGACCCGCTGGACCAGCTCACCGGTCTGGACGAACTGACCACCTACGCCGACCGGGTCAGCCCCCGCCGCAGCCGCGCCGACCGGGCCGAGCGGGAGCGCGCCGACTACGCCCACGTGATCGTCGACGAGGCGCAGGACCTCACCCCGATGCAGTGGCGGATGATCGGACGGCGCGGCCGCCACGCCACCTGGACGGTCGTCGGCGACCCGGCCCAGAGCTCCTGGTCCGACCCGGACGAGGCGGGACGGGCCCGGGACGAGGCGCTCGGCAGCCGCCCGCGCCGCCGCTTCACCCTGACCGTCAACTACCGCAACCCGGCGGAGATCGCCGAACTGGCCACCAAGGTCCTCACCCTCGCCATGCCCGGCACCCCCGCCCCCGAGGCGGTCCGCTCCACGGGCGTGGCACCGCGCTTCACACCGGGCGCGGACGGTGGCCTCGGCGCGGCCGCCCGCCGCGAGGCGGCCCGGCTGCTGGACGAGGTGGACGGCACCGTCGGCGTCGTCGTCGCGATGAACCGGCGCGCCCAGGCCCGTCAGTGGCTGACGGGCCTGGGCGACCGGGTGGTGGCGCTGGGCAGCCTGGAGGCGAAGGGGCTGGAGTACGACGCGACGGTCGTGGTCTCGCCCGCCGAGATCGCCGACGAGTCCCCGGCGGGGCTCCGGGTGCTGTACGTGGCGCTCACCCGCGCCACCCAGCGGCTGACGGTGGTCTCGGGCGACCGCGACGAGCCGGACGCCAACGCCGTCCCCGACCTGCTGCGGGACTGACCACCACCCGGGCCGCGGGACCCCATCGCCCGGTGTTCCGACGGCCTCGAAAATCCACCCCCCGGGAGGGGAATCCCTTCCCGGGCCTGTTTGTTAGCCTTGATGTGGCACCGGCCCGATCCAAGCCCCCGGGCCCAACCTTCGTCGCTTCGAGCGACCACTTGCCGCGAGGCGAGCATGGCGGGTCGGTGCCACTTCTCATCTCTTCCGTAAGGGGTCCGCGCCCGGCGGCGTCAGCCGCCCAGGACGCGGACCTCTTCCGCTTGGGGGCCCTTGCGGCCCTGCACGATCTGGAATTCGACCCGCTGCTCGTCGACCAGGCTGCGGTAGCCGCTGCCGTCGATCGAGCTGTAGTGGACGAAGACATCCGGTCCGCCGTCCTCCTGGGCGATGAAGCCGTAGCCCTTCTCGGCGTTGAACCACTTCACGGTGCCCTGAGCCATGCCCGCGCTCCTCGTTGTCTCTTCCTCGACGTCCTTACGACGCTGTAGCGCGCCAGAGCCTAGGGCGGCGGCTGCGGCGGGCGGCCCGCCTCGCCAGGCGTTCCCGCGAAGGAGTGGGGCTTTCCACTCGCCTGACCCCACTCTGCTATGTCAGAACAATATGTCCGAAAGTCGGGCCGGGTTACCCCGTACCCAGAGGTAGGTGTAACCATCTGAGGACGTGGCCCGGCATTCCGAGGCACGGAGAGCATGAACAAGGGAAAGCAAAGGAAGCAGGCCATGGCAACGGCGCCCAGCGTCTCGTACTCGATTACGGCTCGGCTGGAGGTGCCCGCGAGCGGTACCGCGGTCAGCCAGCTGACCACGGCCGTGGAGTCCTCCGGTGGCTCGGTCACGGGCCTCGATGTGACCGCGTCCGGCCACGAGAAGCTCCGTATCGACGTGACCATCGCCGCGACCTCGACCGCGCACGCCCAGGAAATCGTGGAGAAGCTGCGCGGCATCGAGGGTGTCTCGCTCGGCAAGGTCTCCGACCGTACGTTCCTGATGCACCTCGGCGGCAAGATCGAGATGTCGTCGAAACACCCCATCCGCAACCGTGACGACCTCTCCATGGTCTACACGCCGGGCGTGGCCCGGGTCTGCCAGGCCATCGCGGACAACCCCGAGGACGCCCGCCGCCTCACCATCAAGCGCAACAGTGTGGCCGTCGTCACCGACGGCTCCGCGGTGCTGGGCCTCGGCAACATCGGCCCCAAGGCCGCCCTGCCGGTCATGGAGGGCAAGGCGGCCCTCTTCAAGCGCTTCGCGGGCATCGACGCCTGGCCGATCTGCCTGGACACCCAGGACAGCGACGAGATCGTCGCGATCGTGAAGGCCATCGCCCCCGGCTTCGCGGGGATCAACCTGGAGGACATCTCCGCCCCCCGCTGCTTCGAGATCGAGGCGCGGCTGCGCGAGGCCGTGGACATCCCGGTCTTCCACGACGACCAGCACGGCACCGCGATCGTGGTGCTGGCCGCCCTCACCAACGCGTTGCGGGTGGTCGACAAGAAGATCGAGGATGTGAGGGTCGTCATGTCCGGCGCGGGCGCCGCCGGCACGGCCATCCTGCGGCTGCTGATCGCCGCGGGCGTGCGGCACGCGGTCGTGGCCGACATCCACGGTGTGGTGCACGCCGGGCGCCAGGACCTGGTCTCCGCCGACCCGGAGTCCCCGCTGCGCTGGATCGCGGACAACACCAACCCCGAGGGCGTCACCGGCACCCTGCGCGAGGCCGTGCGGGGCGCGGACGTCTTCATCGGCGTCTCGGCCCCGAACGTGCTCTCCGGCGACGACGTGGCCGCCATGGCGGACGGCGCGATCGTCTTCGCACTGGCCAACCCGGACCCCGAGGTGGACCCGGCGATCGCCCGCCAGACCGCCGCCGTGGTCGCCACCGGACGCTCGGACTTCCCGAACCAGATCAACAATGTCCTGGTGTTCCCGGGCGTTTTCCGTGGTTTGCTGGACGCGCAGTCGCGTACGGTGAACACCGAGATGATGCTGGCTGCTGCCGGTGCGCTCGCCGACGTCGTTCACGACGACGAGCTCAATGCCAACTACATCATTCCGAGCGTCTTCAACGACAAGGTCGCTGGGGCGGTCGCCGGGGCCGTGCGGGACGCGGCGCGCGCTGTGACCGGTACCACTGCGGTCTAGGCGGGGTACGGCGCGTCGCGCGCTTCGGGGTCCCGGAAGCGGCCATAGGGTGGCGGACAGGAAAACGACCGCCACGGCGCTTTTCGTGTGACTCTCCAGGGCTCCGGATTGGCATTCCCGCCACAGGTGGGGGCAGGATGCGTTCCGGGCGCGAGGGTCTGAACAGCAGACCCGGGTCCGGGGACTGTCCGAGGGCCCTGGCAGCATCGGCTTCGATCTCACGCCTCATTGGCAAGATGAACACGGGAGTACAACATGAACCGCAGTGAGCTGGTGGCCGCTCTGTCCGAGCGCGCCGAGGTGACCCGAAAGGACGCCGACGCCGTGCTGGCCGCCCTCGCCGAGGTGACTGGTGAGGTCGTCGCGAAGGGCGACGAGAAGGTCACCATCCCCGGCTTCCTGACCTTCGAGCGCACCCACCGTGCCGCTCGCACCGCGCGCAACCCGCAGACCGGTGAGCCGATCGAGATCCCGGCCGGCTACAGCGTGAAGGTGTCCGCGGGCTCCAAGCTCAAGGAAGCCGCCAAGGGCAAGTAAGCCCCCGCGAATGAGAGGGGCGGCCACCCGTGAGGGTGGCCGCCCCTTCGGCGCTCCTACGGGCCCTGAGGCCCGCCCATGAGCCTCCACGAGGCCCCACGGAGGCTCTACACGGCGTTGCCGCCGCCGGGGAGCTCCACCTTCGCGCCGAGCTCGACCAGTTTCTCCATGAAGTTCTCGTAGCCGCGGTTGATCAGGTCGATGCCGTGGACCCGCGAGGTGCCCTGCGCGGCCAGGGCCGCGATCAGGTAGGAGAAGCCGCCGCGGAGGTCGGGGATGACCAGGTCGGAGCCCTGGAGCTTGGTGGGTCCCGAGACGACCGCGGAGTGCAGGAAGTTGCGCTGGCCGAACCGGCACGCGGAGCCGCCCAGGCATTCGCGGTAGAGCTGGATGTGCGCGCCCATCTGGTTGAGCGCCGAGGTGAAGCCCAGCCGGGACTCGTAGACCGTCTCGTGGACGATGGACAGGCCCGACGCCTGGGTCAGGGCCACCACCAGCGGCTGCTGCCAGTCGGTCTGGAAGCCGGGGTGGACGTCGGTCTCCAGGGCGATCGCGTTGAGCTTGCCGCCCGGGTGCCAGAACCGTATGCCCTCGTCACCGATGTCGAAGGCGCCGCCGACCTTGCGGTAGGTGTTCAGGAAGGTCATCATCTCGCGCTGGCGGGCGCCGCGCACATAGATGCTGCCCTCGGTGGCCAGCGCCGCGCTCGCCCAGGAGGCGGCCTCCAGGCGGTCCGGGAGGGCGCGGTGGTTGTAGCCGCCGAGCTGGTCGACACCGGTGATCCGGATCGTGCGGTCGGTGTCCATGGAGATGATGGCGCCCATCTTCTGCAGTACGCAGATGAGGTCCTCGATCTCCGGCTCGACCGCCGCGTTGGAGAGTTCCGTCACACCCTCGGCGAGCACCGCCGTCAGCAGCACCTGCTCGGTGGAGCCCACCGACGGGTACGGCAGCCGGATCTTGGTGCCGCGCAGCCGGTGCGGGGCCTCCAGGTACTGGCCGTCCGCCCGCTTCTCGATCGTCGCCCCGAACTGGCGCAGCACGTCGAAGTGGAAGTCGATCGGCCGGCCGCCGATGTCACAGCCGCCCAGGCCCGGGATGAAGGCGTGGCCGAGGCGGTGCAGCAGCGGGCCGCAGAAGAGGATCGGGATCCGCGAGGAACCTGCGTGTGCGTCGATGTCGGCGACATTGGCGCTCTCCACGTGCGTGGGATCGAGCACCAGCTCACCGGGCTCGTCACCGGGTCGCACCGTCACACCGTGCAGCTGCAGCAGCCCGCGCACCACCCGCACATCGCGGATGTCGGGGACGTTGCGCAGCCGGCTGGGCGCGCTGCCGAGCAGGGCGGCCACCATGGCCTTGGGCACGAGGTTCTTCGCGCCGCGGACACGGATCTCGCCTTCGAGCGGGGTGCCGCCATGGACGAGCAGGACATCGTTCGAGCGGGTCATCTGGTCTCGCGTTCCTGAGACGGGCAAGGGCCAAAAGGCACAAGGGCCAAAGGGCAAGAGTAATAGCCCCGGAGACCGCCTCCGTAAGGCTCTTGCACCCTTTGCGTCACCCCGTAGGCGACACAACACGTTCCGTTCCGGTCGAAAGGCCCACAGTCACGTGCGCCGCATCTGCTGTCTTGCGCCCCGACCTGCTCTCATACGGGACTCGACTTCCACTCCCCCTCCGGCCCGGATATGGGGGATCATGTGGCCATGACCGAGGTGTCCTCGCTCACAGGACGGCTGCTTGTCGCGACACCGGCGCTTGCTGACCCGAATTTCGACCGTGCGGTGGTGCTGCTCCTCGACCATGACGAGGAGGGCTCGCTCGGCGTGGTCCTGAACCGCCCGACCCCGGTGGGGGTGAGCGACATCCTGGAGTCGTGGGCCTCGCTGGCCGGGGAGCCGGGGGTGGTCTTCCAGGGCGGTCCGGTTTCGCTGGACTCGGCGCTGGGCGTGGCCGTCGTACCGGGCGAGTCGGGCCGGTCCTCGGCGCGCAGTGAGGACGGGCCACTCGGTTGGCGCAGAGTGCACGGCGCCATCGGCCTGGTGGACCTGGAGGCGCCGCCGGAGCTGCTGGCGGCGGCCGTGGGCTCGTTGCGCATCTTCGCCGGTTACGCGGGCTGGGGGCCCGGTCAGCTGGAGGACGAGCTCTCCGAGGGCGCGTGGTACGTGGTGGAGTCCGAGCCGGGCGATGTGTCCTCGCCCGCCCCCGAGCGGCTGTGGCGGTCGGTGCTGCGCCGCCAGCGCAGTGAGCTGGCCATGGTCGCCACGTATCCGGACGACCCTTCTCTCAACTAGGCATGAGTACCCTAGGGCTGTATGAGCACTCTTGAGCCCGAGCGCGGGGCAGGCACGGGGACCCTCGTTGAGCCGACACCACAGGTGTCGCACGGTGACGGCGACCACGAGCGCTATGCCCACTATGTACAGAAAGACAAGATCATGGAGAGCGCCCTCTCCGGATCTCCCGTCGTCGCACTCTGCGGCAAGGTCTGGGTCCCGGGCCGTGACCCGAAGAAGTACCCGGTCTGCCCCATGTGCAAGGAGATCTTCGAGGGCATGGGTGCCGGTGGCGACAAGGGCAAGGACGGCGACGGCAAGAAGTAGCCGGTCCGTCGGCCCTGGGCGCTGACGAAAAGCCTCGACGAGAAGCCTCGACGAGCAGCCTCGGCGAAAAGCCTCGACGAGAAGCCTCGCGCGAACGGACGGCACGCCCGGCCCGCGATCCCGAGACGGGGTCGCGGGCCGGGCGTGCCGTGCCGTGTGCGCCCTGCCGCGCGCCGGACGGCCCCAGTAGGGTCGGCCCATGAGCGGGCGTACGGAGAACGGGGCGGCGCGGGCCGCCTATCTGGTGTTCGGGGCGCGTGAGGTCGACGAGCCCGAAGCAGAAGGCGCCAGCGCCTACTGCCAGTTCGAGAAGGACTGGGACGCCCAGCTGGAGCGGTGCGGGCGGCTGGCCGCCGAGCGGGGCTACCGGCTCTCCGGCGGCTGTGTGATGTCGGTCGCCCAGCCGACCCTTCCCAGGCTCCTGGAGTGGGCGGAGGACCCGGGCGCCGATGTGGTGCTGGTGGCCAGCGACCGCGTTCTGGAGCGGTTCCGGAAGACCTGGCCGGACTGGGACCGGGTGGTCGAGCGCCTGGCGGAAGCGGGTGCGCGGGTGGAGGCCGTGCCGTATGTTGAACCCGCCTATCCGGGCGAGGAGTTGCCGCGTCGCTAGCGCGAAGTTCCTTTTGTCGCGGAGTGGTTCGGTTCGTTTTCCCGCCGAGTGGTTCAGACCTCTTGTGGGGTCGCTCAAGGTTCCCTAGCCTCACGCATATTGTGCTGTGCGAAACATGCGTTGCATTACTTGCAACGCCAAATGGTTAAGGGTCCCTATGAAGTCGTCCCATCTCTCCGTTTCCCGGCTGTCCTCCCGTATCACCGTGCCCGTGGTGGCACTCGCCCTGGCCGGGCTGGCCGCGACCGGATGCGCCCCCTCCACCTCCGACAACAGCTCCAAGGAGGACGAGAAGAGCGGCAAGCTGCGGGTCTGGCTCTTCCAGGAGGTCAATAACGCGCCCAAGAAGAAGGTGATCGACGCGGCGGTCGCCGGCTTCGAGAAGGAGCACGACGGAACCGACGTCGAGGTGACCTACATTCCCATCGACACCCGGGCGCAGAAGATCAAGGCGGCTTTCAACGACCCCAAGAGCGCTCCCGACGTCATCGAGTTCGGCAACACCGACACCGCCGGCTATGTCAAGGACGGCGGGCTGCTGGACATCAGCAAGGAGTTCGGCGCCTGGGTCGACTCGACCAATATCGACCCCACCGCGAAGTACTCGCTGACCATCGGCGGCAAGGTCTACGGCGCCCCGCTCTTCGTCGGCGTACGGGCGCTGTACTACCGGACGGACGTCTTCAAGGAGCTCGACCTGGAGCCGCCGACCACCCAGGACGAGCTGATTGCGACTGCGAAGAAGATCCGCTCGGAGCGGCCGGATCTGTACGGTCTCGCGGTCGGCGGCGCCTACACCTACGGCGCGATGCCCTTCATCTGGGCCAACGGCGGCGACCTCGCCGATGAGAAGGGCAAGTTCGGCTCCAACGAGTACGCGGCGGCCATCGACAGCGCCGACGCCCAGAAGGGCGTGAAGGCGTACACCTCGCTCTTCGGCAACGACAACTGCCCGGCCGCCAAATGCGCCCAGTGGGGCGGCAACGACACCGTCGAGGCGTTCGCCTCGGGCAAGGCGGGCATGGCGATCGGCGGCGACTTCAACCGCCAGGCCGTCGAGGCGGGCAAGGTCAAGGGCAAGTTCAAGGTCGTGCCGCTGCCGGGCGTGAAGAAGGGCGACATCGCACCGGCCTTCGCGGGCGGCAACAACCTCGGGGTGCTCAAGAGCACCTCGCACCGCACGATCGCCGTGGACCTGCTCAAGACGTTCGCCGGGAAGCAGACCCAGCGCGAGCTCTACGACGCCATGGGCTTCCTGCCCACCTTCACCGATGTGCGCGGCGACATCTCCCACAAGGACGCCTTCGTCAAGCCCTTCGTGAAGACCCTCAACGACAGCGCCAAGTTCGTGCCCACCTCGCCCGGCTGGGCGGCCATCGACGCGCAGCTCGTCCTGCCCACCATGTTCCAGGAGATCGTCAGCGGCCGTAAGAGCGTGCCGGCCGCCACCCAGGACGCCGCGAAGAAGATGGACGAGGCATTCGAGCAGTGAGCGCCGGCACCGCACAGCACGCCCGGCGAGCCCCCGCCAAGGGCCGCCGGTCCCGGCCGGGATCCACCGTCCCGGCCGGGCGCCGATCCGGGAAGGGCGCCCGGCGCGGCACCTGGACCCCCTGGCTCTATCTCGCCCCGGCGCTCATCGTCCTGGGCGGGCTGCTCGTCTACCCCATCTACCAGCTCGGTCTGATCTCCTTCCTGGAGTACACCCAGGCGCAGGTCAGCGGCGGTGAAGCGACCACCTTCCAGGGGTTCGCCAACTACGCCGAGCTGTTCGGCGACGGCGAGTTCTGGAACGTCACCGTCGCCACCCTGCTCTTCGCCGCCGTCTGCGTGGTGTCCACCCTCGCCGTCGGCTGTGCGCTGGCGGTGCTGCTGACGCGCGTACGGGCGATTCCGCGGCTGGCGCTGATGCTGGCCGCGCTCGGCGCCTGGGCCACCCCGGCGATCACCGGCTCGACGGTCTGGGTCTTCCTCTTCGACCCCGACTTCGGGCCGGTGAACCGGGTCCTGGTGTGGTTCGGCCTCTCCGGTTTCGAGGACTACTCCTGGACCTACGACCGCTACAGCGCCTTCGCCCTGGTGCTGTTCGAGGTCGTGTGGTGCTCGTTCCCGTTCGTCATGGTCACCGTCTACGCGGGCATCCGGGCCATCCCCACCGAGGTGCTGGAGGCCGCCGCCCTCGACGGCGCCTCCGCCTGGCGGATCTGGCGCACGATCATGGCGCCGATGCTGCGGCCGATCCTCGTCGTGGTGACCATCCAGTCCATCATCTGGGACTTCAAGGTCTTCACGCAGATCTACGTCATGACGAACGGCGGCGGGATCGCCGGCCAGAACATGGTGCTCAACGTGTACGCGTACCAGAAGGCGTTCGCGTCCTCGCAGTACAGCCTGGGCTCGGCGATCGGCGTGGTGATGCTGCTGATCCTGCTGGCCGTCACGCTGGTCTATCTGCGGCTGCTGCGACGCCAGGGAGAAGAACTGTGAGCCACTCGCGCGTTTCGCTGCGCATCCGCCGTCCCTGGCGCTTCGCCGCCGAGGCCACCGCCCTGCTCGTGGCGGCCGTGGTCGCCTTCCCGCTGTACTGGATGGTGCTCTCGGCCTTCAAGCCCGAAGGGGAGATCCAGTCCACCGAGCCCCGGCCGTGGACGGGGTCCCCGTCGCTGGACTCCTTCCGGCGCGTCTTCGAGCAGCAGGACTTCGGGCGCTACTTCCTCAACAGCCTGTTCGTGGCCGGGGTGGTGGTGGTCGCCTCGGCGCTGATCGCCTTCCTGGCGGCCACGGCGGTCGCCCGCTTCAAGTTCCGCTTCCGCACCACGCTGCTGATCATGTTCCTGGTCGCCCAGATGGTGCCGATCGAGGCGCTGACCATCCCCATGTTCTTCCTGATGCGCGATCTGGGGGAGTCGGTGCCGGGGGTGGGGCTCAACACCCTGGGCTCGCTGATCCTGCCGCACATCGCCTTCTCGCTGCCGTTCGCCATCTGGATGCTGCGCGGCTTCGTCAAGGCGGTGCCCGAGGCGCTGGAGGAGGCGGCCTATCTGGACGGGGCCAGCCGCTCCCGCTTCCTGTGGCAGATCCTCTTCCCCCTCGTCTTCCCCGGACTCGTGGCGACGAGCGTCTTCTCCTTCATCTCCGCCTGGAACGACTTCCTGTTCGCCAAGTCCTTCATCATCAGCGCGACCGAGAACTCCACCCTTCCGATGGCGCTGCTGGTCTTCTTCAAGGACGAGGGGAACGACTGGGGAGGGATCATGGCGGCGTCCACCGTCATGACCATCCCCGTGCTGATCTTCTTCGTGCTCGTCCAGCGCCGGCTGGTCTCCGGCCTCGGCGGCGCGGTGAAGGACTGACGCGGACTGACGCGGACTGACGCGGACTGATGAGTACTGAGGACTGACTGAGTACTGAGTACTGAGGACTGACGAGTACGGACAAGAGCTGACGAGGGACCGACAGGGGAGCAGATGACTCACGACGCCGCGGGGCTGATCCCCGCGCCCCGCCATGACCAGAGCCGTCCCGGCCGCGCGGGCGCGCGGATCCACCCGCGGCGCACCGCCCTGGCCGCCGGGCCCGGCACCGAGGGGGTGGCGCGGCTGCTGCGCACCACCCTCGGCCAGGCGTTCGGCCTGTCCCTGCCGGACGGTGAGCCCGGCGGCGACGACACCATCAGCCTGCGGATCGACGCCGCGCTGGAGCCCGAGGGCTACCGGCTCACCGTGGCCGACGGCCGGGTGGAGATCGCGGGCGGCACGGCCGCGGGCGTCCACTGGGGCACCCAGACCCTCCGTCAGCTGCTGGGCCCCGACGCCTTCCGCCGCGCCCCGCTCAGGGGCGCGGAGACCGGCTGGGAGCTGGCGGAGCGGACGGTCGAGGACGCGCCGCGGTTCGCCTGGCGCGGGCTGATGCTGGACGTGGCCCGCCACTTCATGCCCAAGGACGGCGTCCTGGCCTATCTGGACCTGCTCGCCGCCCACAAGCTCAATGTGTTCCACTTCCATCTCACCGACGACCAGGGCTGGCGTGTCGAGATCCGCCGCTACCCGAAGCTGACCGAGGTCGGCGCCTGGCGCGAGCGCACCAAGCTGGGCCACCGGGCGTCCCCGCTGTGGGACGAGCGGCCGCACGGCGGCCACTACACCCAGGACGACATCCGCGAGATCGTCGCCTACGCCGCCGAGCGGCATATCACCGTCGTGCCCGAGATCGACATCCCCGGACACTCGCAGGCCGCCATCGCCGCGTACCCGGAGCTGGGCAACACCGACGTCATCGACACCGCCTCCCTCGGAGTCTGGACCACCTGGGGCATCAACCCGAACGTACTCGCCCCCACCGACAACACGCTCCGCTTCTACGAACACGTGCTGGAAGAGGTCCTGGAGCTGTTCCCCGGAGCCTTCGTCCACATCGGCGGCGACGAGTGCCCCAAGGACCAGTGGAAGGCGTCCCCGGCCGCCCAGGAGCGCATCCGCGCCCTGGGCCTCGCCGACGAGGACGAGCTGCAGAGCTGGTTCATCCGCCACTTCGGCCACTGGCTCGCCGAGCGCGGCCGACGGCTGATCGGCTGGGACGAGATCCTCGAGGGCGGCGCGCCCGACGCCCCGCTGCCCGAGGGCGCCGCGGTCTCCTCCTGGCGCGGCTACGCGGGCGGGATCGCCGCCGCGCGGGCCGGCCACGACGTCGTCATGTGCCCCGAGCAGCAGGTGTACTTCGACCACCGGCAGGCCCCGGGCGAGGACGAGCCGGTCCCGATCGGCTATGTCCGCACCCTGGAGGACGTCTATCGCTTCGAACCGGTTCCCCCGCAGCTCACCGGCGTAGGAGCGGACCGGGTGCTGGGCGCCCAGGCCAATGTCTGGACCGAGGTGATGGAGGACCGCCGGCGGGTGGACTACCAGGCCTTCCCCCGGCTCGCCGCCTTCGCCGAGGTCGTCTGGTCGGCGCTGCCGCCCTCTCCCGAACGGGACTTCGAGGCGTTCCAGGGGCGCATGGAGGCACATTACGCGCGCCTGGACGCGCTCGGCGTGAGCTACCGCCCGCCCGCCGGGCCGCTTCCCTGGCAGCGGCGCCCCGGCCTTCTCGGACGCCCGCGCGAGGGGGCGCCCCCGATCGTGTGAGCCGCCCGTAAGGTGCGCACCGCGCTCCGCCGCCCCTGGGAGCGTAGTCCCACCGGCGCAAGCCCAAATCGCACAAGGGTCCCTGAAACGTGGCAATCCACTCCCGGCGGAGACGTCGTAAGAAACCCGTACCATCCCCCAGGTCAGGGACGGATCCACGGATCACGGACCCCCGCGACGGCGGGCTCGCAAGATGTGCCAGAGTTGCCACGTCCGGGCTGTCAGCACGTACCGTACGGCGCAACAGCCGGGACACCGGGGAAGGGGCAGCTGGGTTGACCACGCACGCACCGCAGGCGGCGCACACGGTGACGTTGCCGGGCACGCTCGACGAGGCCGTGGCGGCACTGGCCGCCATGCCCGCCGCCGTGCCCGTGGCGGGCGGTACCGATCTGATGGCCGCGGTCAACTCCGGCCTGCTGCGGCCCGCCGCGCTCGTCGGCCTCGGCCGGATCAGCGAAATCCGCGGCTGGCGCTATCTGGACGGGCACGCCCTCCTCGGCGCCGGACTCACCCACGCCCGGATGGGCCGCCCCGACTTCGCCGCGCTGATCCCGGCGCTGGCCGCGTCCGCGCGCGCCGCCGGGCCCCCGCAGATCCGCAACGCCGGCACCCTGGGCGGCAACATCGTCACCGCCGCCCCCACCGGCGACGCGCTGCCGGTGCTCGCCGCCCTGGAGGCCACGGTGATCATCGCCGGGCCCGAGGGGGCCCGCCGCGAGATCCCGGTCAGCCATCTGCTCGCCGGGGTCGATCTGCTGAACCCCGGTGAACTCGTCGGATTCGTCCGGGTTCCGCTGCTGCACGCCCCACAGACCTTCATCAAGGCCACCGGGCGCACCGGGCCCGGCCGGTCCACCGCCTCCGTCGCCCTCGTCCTGGACCCCGCGCGGCGCGGGGTGCGCTGTGCCGTCGGCGCGGTCGCGCCGATGCCGCTGCGCCCCCTGGAGGCCGAGCGCTGGGTCGCCTCGCTCATCGACTGGGACGGCGACCGCGGCCATCTGGACCCGCAGGTCACGACCGCTTTCGGCGAGTACGTCGCCGCCGCGTGCATCCCCGATCCGCTGCCTCCGCAGGACGGCAGCGAGCCGGTCCCCCTGCCGCCTGCCGCGATCCACCTGAGGCGTACCGTGGCAGCCCTGGCCCGCCGAGCACTGGGGAGGGCACTCGCGTGAGTGATGAACAGCAGCCGCACCGGCCGGATCCGGGGAGCGGATGGCAGCCGATGCCGCACGGCCCGGAGTACGACGCCGAGTCGACGGCCTTCGTCCAACTGCCGCCCGAGTTCGCCCACCCGGACCCGACCGACCCCTCCGGCCGTTGGGACCCGCTCGCGGCGCCCGGCACGGGTTACGCGCCCCCGCCGATGGACATCGGGCACGGTGACCCGTCCCAGGGCGGCCACTGGCAGCCGTCCGGCCATGGCCAGGGCGCGCCCCACGACCAGGGCATGACCGGCCACTGGACCACCGCCGAGACCGATGGCGGCTACCTCTATGGCGGCCACCACGATCCCCAGCACGGCTCCGGCCAGTGGCCGATGCCCGCCGAGGACCAGCAGGGCCACCACCTGCCGCACACCGGCCACTGGCCGGCTCCGGCGGCCGAGGAGCCGGTGGACGACTGGCCGGTGCCCGCTCCGTCGGACGACGGCGCCGGGCGGCCCGTGCACACCAGCCAGTGGACCATCCCGGTCGCGGGCGACGAGGGGGTGGACGAGACCGGTGAGTACCGCGTCGACGACCACCCCGGTCCGGCCGCCCCTCCGTACGGCGGCCATGCGGACGGTCCCCAGGACCCGCAGACGACGGCCCAGTTGCGGATGCCCTTCGCCGGGCCGGCGCAGCCCCGGCAGCAGTCGCACCAGCCCCATCAGCTGCACCAGCCTCATCAGCAGCCTCACCAGCCGCAGTCCGGGCAGCAGCAGGGGCACTCCGGCCAGTGGTCGGTTCCGGCCGCCGACGAGGGCATGGAGGACTCCGGGGAGTACGCGGCCGAGGGCCACCCGGGCCCGGCCGCGTACTCCCCACCGGCCGCGCCCATGCCGCCGCCCGCCCGCCGCCGGCTGCGCATGCCCAACCGCGACGAAGCGGCCCCGGCCGCGGACCCGGCGTGGCCGGGCCCCTCCGCCGGGGACTCGGGCGAGTTCACGACCGAGGGGCACCAGGGGCTGCACACCCCGCCCCGCGGCACCCCGCCGCACGGCACGTCCCCGCACGGCAGCCCCGCGCCCGAGCGGCCCGCCGCCGACGACCCCGGCCGGCGACCGGGCGATATCGGGGACTCCGGCGCGTTCCCGGTCGACGGGCAGCACACCGGGCCGGCGACCCCGCCGCACGGCAGCCCGGCTCCCGGACTGCCCCAGGAGGCGTCCTGGCACGACGCGTTCGCGGACGACCGGTTGGCGGGCGCCCCCTTCGCGGGCGACACCCATGGGCACGCCCCGCACCCCGGCCCCGAGGACGGCGTGGGCCACACCGACGCCGCCGAGGCCGCGCCGGGCGCCGCCGAGGCCCCCGCCGAGGCGGTGCCGGACGACGCCGGGCCCGAGTTCAGCGATGCCGCTACCGCGGCCGGGTCCGAACCGGCCTTGGCCGAGGGCGAGTTCACGGACGCGCCTGACGCCGCCGGAGCGCCCGCCCCGGCCGGGGCTCCGGCCGACGCCCCCGAGGCCGCCGACACCCCCGTCGAGCCCCTTGCGGAGCCCCTCCTCGCCGAGGCCGCCCAGGCCGCGGACGAGGGCCCGAGCCACAGCGAGCATCCGCTCGCCTCGTACGTGCTGCACGTCAACGGCGCCGACCGCCCCGTCACCGACGTCTGGATCGGCGAGTCGCTGCTCTACGTCCTGCGCGAGCGCCTCGGCCTCGCCGGGGCCAAGGACGGCTGCTCCCAGGGCGAGTGCGGGGCCTGCTCGGTCCAGGTCGACGGGCGGCTCGTCGCCTCCTGTCTGGTGCCCGCCGCCACCGCCGCGGGCAGCGAGGTCCGCACCGTCGAGGGCCTCGCCACCGGCGGACAGCCCTCCGACGTCCAGCGCGCGCTCGCCCAGTGCGGGGCCGTGCAGTGCGGCTTCTGCGTACCCGGGCTCGCGATGACCGTGCACGACCTCCTCGAGGGCAACCACGCCCCGACCGACCAGGAGACCCGCCAGGCGATCTCCGGCAACCTCTGCCGCTGCTCCGGCTACCGCGGCGTCCTCGACGCCGTCCGCGAGGTCGTCGCGGGCCGTGCGGCCGCCGACGAGGCGGAGGCCGAGGCGGACGAGGGACACGACGCCCACCAGGACCCGGCCCGCATCCCGCACCAGGCGGGACCGCACGGCATCACCGGCAACGGGAGCGTCAACGGAAGCGGTAGCGGAAGGGCATCGGCATGACCGGAATCGCGGACGGCGCGGGCGCCGTCACCGCCACCCCCGCCGCCGGAACGCCCGTCCAGCCCCCGTCCACCATGGGCCTCGGGGTGTCCCTGCCGCCCACCGACTCGGCCGCCAAGACCTCGGGCACCTTCCCGTACGCGGCCGACCTGTGGGCCGAGGGGCTGCTGTGGGCGGCCGTGCTGCGTGCCCCGCACCCGCACGCCCGTATCGTCTCCATCGACACCAAGCAGGCCGTCGACATGCCCGGCGTACGGGCCGTGGTGACCCACACCGACGTGCCCGGCGACGCCTCCCACGGCCGCCGGGTCGCCGACCGTCCGGTGTTCGCCAAGGAGCTGGTCCGCCACCACGGCGAGCCCATCGCCGCGGTCGCCGCCGACCACCCCGACACGGCCCGGCTGGCGGCCGCCGCCATCGCCGTCGAGTACGAGGTGCTGGAGCCGGTCACCGACCCCGAGCAGGCGTTCTCCGCCGAGCCGCTGCACCCCGACGGCAATCTGGTCCGCCACATCCCGCTGGCCTTCGGCGACCCGGACGTGGTCGGCGAGGTCATCGTCGAGGGGCTGTACCGCATCGGCCGCCAGGACCCGGCGCCCATCGGCGCCGAGGCGGGCCTGGCCGTGCCGCGCCCCGACGGCGGGGTGGAGATCTACACCGCCTCCACCGATCCGCACGCCGACCGCGACCTGGCCGCCGCCTGCTTCGGTCTTGAGCCGGAGCGGGTGAAGGTCGTCGTCACCGGCGTCCCCGGCGCCATGGGCGAGCGCGAGGACCCGGGGATGCAGCTGCCGCTCGGGCTGCTGGCGCTGCGCACCGGCCATCCGGTGAAGCTGGCCGCGACCCGTGAGGAGTCCTTCCTCGGCCACGCCCACCGCCATCCCACCCTGCTGCGCTACCGGCACCACGCGGACTCCCAGGGCAAGCTGGTCAAGGTCGAGGCGCAGATCCTGCTGGACTCGGGCGCCTACGCCGACTCCTCCGCGGACACGCTGGCCGCCGCCGTCTCCTTCGCCTGCGGCCCCTATGTCGTTCCGCACGCCTTCATCGAGGGCTGGGCGGTCCGCACCAACAACCCGCCCTCCGGCCATGTGCGCGGCGAGGGCGCGATGCAGGTGTGCGCCGCGTACGAGGGCCAGATGGACAAGCTGGCGGCCAAGCTGGGCCTCGACCCCGTCGAGATCCGCATGCGCAATGTGATGGCCACCGGCGATCTGCTGCCCACCGGACAGACCGTCACCTGCCCGGCCCCGGTCGCCGAGCTGCTGCAGGCCGTAAGGGACGCACCGCTGCCCACCCTCCCCAAGGACGACCCCGAGGAGGAGTGGCTGCTGCCGGGCGGCCTGGAGGGCGCGGGCGAACCGGCCGCGGTGCGGCGCGGGGTCGGCTACGCCCTGGGCATGGTCCATATGCTCGGCGCCGAGGGGAGGGACGAGGTCTCCACCGCCACCGTCAAGGTCACCGGGCCGGTGGCCACCGTCATCTGCGCGGCCGTCGAGACCGGCCAGGGTTTCACCACCCTGGCCCGCCAGATCGTCCAGGACGTCCTCGGTATCGAGGAGGTCCATGTGGCGCCCATCGACACCGACCAGCCCCCGGCCGGGCCCGCCTCGCGCGGCCGCCACACCTGGGTCTCGGGCGGTGCGGTCGAGCGCGCCGCGAAGATGGTCCGCACCCAGCTGCTGCAGCCGCTGGCGCATACGTTCGGTATGTCCACCGAGCTGCTCAGCATCGCCGACGGCAAGATCACCTCGTATGACGGGGTGCTCAGCACCACCGTCGAGGAGGCTCTGGAGGGCAAGGAGCTGTGGGCCACCGCGCAGTGCCGTCCGCACCCCACCGAGCCGCTGGACGAGACCGGCCAGGGTGACGCCTTCGTCGGGCTCGCCTACTGCGCGGTGCGCGCCGTGGTGGACGTCGACATCGAGATCGGCGCGGTACGGGTCGTCGACATGACGGTGGCCCAGGACGTGGGCCGGGTCCTCAACCCGCGTCAGCTGAGGACCCGTATCGAGGCGGGCGTCGCCCAGGGCATCGGCGCGGCCCTCACCGAGAACCTGCGCACCTCACGCGGGGTGGTCCGGCACCCGGACCTGACCGGCTACGCCCTGCCGACCGCCCTGGACGTCCCCGACGTCCGCATCGTCAAGCTGGTCGAGGAGCGGGACGTGGTGGCGCCCTTCGGCGCCAAGGCGGCCAGCGCGGTGCCGGTGGTCACCACCCCGGCGGCGGTGGCGGCGGCGGTCCGCGCGGCCACCGGCCGTCCGGTCAACCGCCTCCCGATCCGCCCCCAGGCGGCGGTGGTCAACCGGGGCCAGGACACCCGGTAAAGAGGCCGCGGGCGGGGCCACCGCCCGCACCTCGCCGTCCGCGGCGCGGGACCGTGCGAGACGTGTGGTCGCGGGATTGTCCGAGACGTGTAACAGAGGGATCCTTCCCCGCCCCGGCTCCATCCTCATGTTTGCGAAAGCGACACAGGAGACATGGGGAGCGAGGCGGACATGGCGCGGCACCGGATCATGGGGGCGAACGGCCGAATACTGGCGGCGGCGTTCGGTGTGATGGGGGTGACCGCCCTGGCCGCCGTGTGGACCGCCCAGTCCGGGTCCGCCGAGGCGGACCCGGGCGCGTCCCCGACGCCGAAGCCGATCGTGGGCCAGACCTCCAAGCCGGACCCGAAACTGCCCGACCCCGTGGTCAACATGGACATAGCCCACGCCTCCGACAAGGGCGCCAAGGGCGTCAACATCACGATCGACGACGGTCCGGATCCGACCTGGACCCCGCAGGTCCTCCAGGTGCTCAAGGCCAATGGCGTCAAGGCCACCTTCTGCATGGTCGGTCCGCAGGCCCAGGCCCATCCGGACCTGGTCAAGGATGTGGTCGCGGACGGGCACCGGCTGTGCGACCACTCCATGTCGCACGACACGACGATGGGCACCAAGTCATCCGCCTACCAGTCCAAGGAGATCCTCGACGCCCAGCGAATGATCACCAAGGCGTCAGGGGGCGTCAAGCCGCTCTACTACCGTGCCCCGGGCGGTGCGTTCACCCCGTACAGCCGTCAGATCGCCGCCTCGCAGGGCATGCGGCCGCTGGGCTGGAACGTGGACTCCAAGGACTTCAAGCAGCCGGGGGTCGACACCATGGTCAACACCGTCAAGAACGAGATCTCCAGCGGCCCCACCGTGCTCTTCCACGACGCGGGCGGCGACCGCGGCCAGACGGTCGAAGCACTGCGCCAGGTCCTGCCGTGGCTGAAGGAGCAGGGGTACGGCTTCGGTTTCCCGGTGCGCTGATCAGGGAGACGGAGCGCCGGCACCGCTGGGCCGGTGCCGGGTCCGTCACCGGCGGACGCCTTCCTCCCACCGGTGCCGCGTCTGTCACCGGCGGACGCCATCCGCCCGCCGGTGACGGACACCCCGCTCAGGCCGGGGGCCGACCCGTCAGCGCGGGCTCGCGCTCGCCCTCGGCGGCGGCGAACGGGCACTGCCAGTCAGCGGGCTTCGGGCGGCCGGAGTAGCGGCGGGCCTCGGAGAGCTCCTCGTACTCGAGCAGGTTGGGGTTTATGTCGCCCTGGAGCTGGATGTCCTGCTTGCGGATCTTCTCCGCGAGCCGGTCCCACATCTTGGCGCCCTTGATGCGGTCGAACTGCTCATGCGAGTTGAAGGCCAGCATCGGGAAGGGAGGACGGCGGCCCCAGCGGCGGTGGGTCTCGTGCAGACCGATGACGAAGAAGGGGTGACCGGCGACGCTGTAGGCGAACTCCCTGGCCTGCGGATCGGACGAACAGGCCGCGGCCCAGCGATAGGACCTTGAGTCCTGTTCGTGGAGTAGCTGGAGCTGTTCCCACAGCAGCTCCTCGAACCGCAGCTCATCCACCCCGCGAGGCTGCTCGAAGGTCGCGATGAAGCTCGTGAACGACCGGTGGCTCCAGTCGGCCGAGTCCACGAAATCCGCGAGATCGAGTGCCATCAGCCGGGCCGAATCGTCGGACCCCATCAGGTCATAGTGACGATGGGTGATGCCACCCTTGCGCCAGGCGGACCGTCCCGCCAGGCAGGCGAACCGATCCCCCAGAATGAACCGCTCCACCTCGTCCGTTGCGTCCACTGTCATGGCCAGCCTTCCTTCCAACTACGTGCCTCCGCGCTGGGAGCTCATCTCCTTCTCCACATGAAGGCGCCCACCCTGCTCACCTGCGTAGGAGAGCAGGAGAACGAGATGGGGCGCCTGGCTGAATTGTGATCGTCGAGGGCCCATTCGGCGAAATCGGGTCCGGGCCGCCCTCGAGGGAGCGGCCCCGACCCGGGCCCTGAGCCCCTGCCTTTCAGCTCCGGGTGCGGTCCAGCGCCGCCGCCACCACCGGGCCGATCCGGTCCAGGGACTCCTCCCGCATCATCCGGTAGTGGTGATCGGGGACGCCGTGCACCACCAGGGCGCCGTCCACGGAGGAGAGCCAGGCGTCCGCCACATGCAGCGGATCGCGCCGGTAGCCGGGGATCTCCCGCACGGCCCGGAACAGCAGCATGTCGCCCTGGAACCGCTCGGGCGCGAACTTCCGCATCAGCTCCTGGTCGTTGAGCAGGATGTCGAGCAGCGGGAAGCTGGTCTCGCCCGCCAGCAGCCGGGCGGGCAGCCCGGTCTCCCGGCAGAGGTCGGCCACCAGGTCGGCGGTGCCGTCGGCCCCGTCGGGGTGCGCCTCCAGCCAGCCCGGGGCGAAGATGTCGCCGCCCCCGATGTCGTCGAGCAGCACCCCCAGCCACTGGCGCTTGCTGAGTTCCGGCGCCTCGGGCAGCGCCTGGGCGTTGTCGGGGTAGGCGTCGACCACGGCCAGCGTGGCGACCTCCTCGCCCCGCGCCTGCAGCCGGGTGGCCATGGCGTGGGCGATCAGCCCGCCGAAGGACCAGCCGAGCAGATGGTACGGACCGGTCGGCTGGACGGCCCGGATCTGCTCCAGATAGTCGGCGGCCATCTCCTCGACGCTCGCCGGGAGGACGTCCGGTTCGGTGAGACCGCGCGCCTGGAGGGCGTACACCGGCTGGTCCGGGGCGAGATGGCGGAGCAGTCCGGTGTACGACCAGCCGAGACCGCCGCCGGGGTGGACGCAGAACAGCGGCGGGCGCGCCCCCTCGCCGCGCAGCGGCAGCAGGATGTCCAGCGGCTGCTGGCGGTGCGCCTCGGCCGGGCCGGCGGCGTCCAGGCGGGCCACCAGCCGGGCGACGGTCGGCGCCTCGAAGAGGTCGCGCATCGACAGCTCGGTGGCCAGCGCGGCGCGGGCCTGGCTGGCCAGCTTGGAGGCGAGCAGTGAATGGCCGCCGAGCAGGAAGAAGTCGTCGTCGACGGTGACGCCGTCGACGCCCAGGACCTCGCCGAAGAGCGCGCACAGCGTCTCCTCGCGCGGGGTGCTGGGCGCCCGCCCGCCCGTGGCGGCCTCGAAGGAGGGGGCGGGCAGCGCGGCGCGGTTCAGCTTGCCGTTGGCGGTCAGGGGAAGGGCGTCGAGGATCACGAACGCGCTGGGCACCATGTGCTCGGGCAGCACCTCGCCCAGCGCCTCGCGGGCCGCGGCGACGTCCGGCGGGGTGTCCCCGGCGGACGTCACATAGCCGATCAGCCGCTGGTCGCCGGGGCGGTCGGCGCGGACCGCCGCGGCGGCCTCGGCCACCTGGGGGAGCGCCCGCAGCGCCGCCTCGACCTCGCCCAGCTCGACGCGGAAGCCGCGCAGCTGGACCTGGCCGTCGGCGCGGCCGACGTACTCGACGTCGCCGTCCGGCCGCATACGGGCCAGGTCGCCGGTGCGGTACATCCGGGTGCCGGGCGGGCCGTAGGGGTCGGCGACGAAGCGCTCCGCGGTCAGGGCGGCCCGGTTGAGATAGCCGCGGGCCAGCTGCGCCCCGGACACGTACAGCTCGCCGGTGACCCCGGCCGGGCAGGGCTTCAGGGCGCTGTCGAGGACGTACATCCGGGTGTTCCACACCGGCCGGCCGATCGGCACCGGGCCCTCGCCGCCGGGTGCGGAGGGGTGGTGGGCGATCTGGATGGTGGTCTCGGTGGGCCCGTAGAGGTTGTTCAGCGGCACGCCGGGGAACCGCTCGTGGAACCGCTCGGCGGTCTCGCGCGGCAGCGCCTCACCGCCGCTGAAGGCCCGTCGCAGGACGCCCGCGCACGCGTCGGCGGCGCCCGGCTCGGCGAGGAACGCCTGGAGCATCGACGGCACGAACTGGAGCGTGGTGATGCCCTCCTCGCGCACCGTGCGCGCCAGATACGCGGGGTCCTTGTGGCCGCCGGGCTTGGCCACCACCAGGGTCGCGCCGCTGATCAGCGGCCAGAAGAACTCCCAGACGGAGGCGTCGAACCCGGCCGGGGTCTTCTGGAGCATCCGGTCCCCGGGGGCGAGGCCGTAGGCGCCCCGCATCCACTCCATGTTGTTGGCCACGGCCCGGTGGGGCACCAGGACGCCCTTGGGGCGGCCGGTGGAACCCGAGGTGTAGATGATGTACGCGGGGTGCTCGGGGCCGATCGCCACCGCCGGGGCGGAGCCGCCCGCCGCGCCGCCGCTGCCCGTGAGGTCCACGACGTCCAGCAGCAGCCGCCCCACACCGTGGCGCGCGGGCAGCGCACCGGCGCTGTCGGCGCGGGTGACCACGAGCGCGGGACCCGCGTCGTCGAGCATGTACGCCAGCCGCTCGGCCGGGTAGTCCAGGTCCAGGGGCAGATACGCGGCCCCCGTCCTCAGCACCGCGATCAGCGCGATGACCAGGTCCGCGGAGCGGGGCAGGGCCACGCCGACGGTGCGCTCGGGCCCGGCGCCGCGCGCGATGAGCACCCGGGCCAGCCGGTTGGCCGCCCGGTCCAGCTCCGCGTAGCTGAGCACGGTGTCATCGTCATCGCAGACCAGGGCCTGGGCGTCGGGGGTCCGGGCGGCCTGGGCCGCCAGCAGCGCCGGGAGGGTGGCGCCGGAGGTGGGGTGCGCCGTGTCGCCCGGCGCGCCCAGGACCCGCCGGCGCTCCTCGGCGGACAGCAGCTCCAGCGAGCCGACGGTGCGCTGCGTGTCGGAGGTGTCGGAGGTGTCGGAGAGGGTGCGCAGCAGGCCGAGATAGCGCTCCCGGTGGCCGATGAGGGCGTCCTCGGTATAGAGGTTGGAGTTGGCGTTGAGGTCGATCCGGATACCGGTGCCGTCGGACCGGTCGTATCCCATGATCGAGAGGTCCTCGACGGTGCCGTTGGAGAGGTTGTGCGCCTTGACCCGGTGACCGGCGAAGTGGAAGTCGTAGTCGTACGTCATGATGTTGACGTGCGGGCCGAGCAATCCGTTTCCGCCGTCCGGGAGTCGCAGATCCCGGGCCAGGTCGATTCGGCGGTAGCGCTGATGCCGAAGGGCCTGCCTGACTTCACGTGAGATCTGCCGGACCAGCTCCCGTATTCGCATATCGGCGCGTACCTGGATGCGCAGCGGCACCACATTGGCGAACATCCCGGGAATAGCGCGGGAAGTGGCATCGGTACGGCCGGATACGGGGAGCGTCAGAATGATGTCCGATTTACCGGTCAATCGGTGCAGATACAGCGCGGTTGCCGCAATGATCATAGCGGACCAGTGGGTGGCGTATTTACGCGCGGCGGCCCGCAGCTCGACCGCTTCCGCCTCGGTCAGGTAGGCGGTCTGGCGGCGGACGGTGGAAAGTTCCCTGGTGGGGTGGGTGGAAAGCCGCGCTGGGCGCGGGGAATCACCGAAGTGTTCCAGCCAGTACGCCCGGTCTTTGGCGAAATCCGGTGAGGCCCGGTATTCCGCGTCCTGGTCGAGCATCGCCCGCAGGGAGGCGAAGACCGTTTCCCCCTCGGCCGGGTCGGTCCCCTCGACGAGCGCGGTGTACACCTCGGCGGTCCGCCGGCCCAGCAGGGCGGCCGAGCCGGCGTCCGAGACGATGTGGTGGGTGCCCTGGTACCAGAGGAAGCGCTCGGCCTCCACCTTGATCAGGGCGAAGGAGAACGCCGGGTGGTCGCCCAGCTTGAGCGCCCCCGTGGCCAGGTCGTTCTTCATCCACCGCTCGGCCGCGGCCCAGGGGTCGTCCTCGGCGGTGAGGTCAAGCTTCGGGAGCTCCCAGTCGGTCACCGGGTCAAGGGCCTGCCAGGGCTCCCCGTCGTCCTCGCCGACCCGGATGTTGTAGGGCTCGGCCTCCGCCACCGCTCTGCGCAGGGCCCGCTCGAATAGCTCGGTGTCTATCGGTCCTTGTATCTCCAGGTACTCACCGACCCGGAAGGTGGTGCTCTCCGGCGGCTCCAGCTGCTCTATGAACCAGATTTCACTCTGGCCGGTCGAGAGCGGCAGACGGGCGGCCGGTACGGCGGGCTGCACATTTCCCCCACTGAGAATGGGACCACGGTCGAAGAATGTGCCCGCCGACCGGGAGTAGTTTTCCGCACGGTCACAGGCACCACACGCGACCCTATGAGACGGAATTGCACTCAGTGCGGGGGCCAGGAGACCGTTCGGTGGCGAGACTGTGAAAATCGCCGAGCCCTAGGTGTTTACCTGGAGTATCCGCGATGGCTCAACGGCATGAGCGCGTGCACGAGCATGCGCCCTACGGGCTCAAGTGTCGAGAGGATGTCGGGGAGTTCACCGAGCGGCAACCCAATGCGCGGGCGCCGAGTGAGGCGCCCGCGCCGGGGTGTGGAGGCCGTGGCGGGAATCGAACCCACGTAACTCGATTTGCAGTCGAGCCCCTCAACCACTCGGGCACACGGCCGATGTCGTGCTTACGTTCCCGACGATAGGACCGGGGCGGGGCGGGCACAACGGAGCGGCGGGGGCTGCCATACGACTGACACACTGCGTTCACGCCCCGCCGGGCGGCGCCCGGGCCCCTTCATGGCGTGGGCGCGCGCCCCGCCTTCACCGCGCGCCCCGCCTTCACCGCGCGGGGCGCTGTGCCAGGAAGTCCTCGACCACCTGGCGGAAGAGGTCCGGCTCGTCGACCCACGGATAGTGGCCCACCCCGGGCAGCGGCCGCGCTTGGCCGTTCGGGAAGGACTCGGCCACCAGCTCCCCGGCCCGCATCCCGGTCACCGCGTCCCGGTCGCCGGTGATCGCCAGGACCGGGCACGGCACCTCGCGCAGCCGGGCCAGCACCGCGCGCCGCCCCGCCTCGTCGACGCCCTGCCAGAAGCCGGCCCGCGCCACCCGCCCCAGCTGCTCGCCCTCGCTCTCGGCGTGCGCCCGCTGGGGCTCCTCCCAGCGGCCGTACGCCATGGGGGCGGCCTGGAGCAGCAACCTGCGCATCTCGGGGAGGTCGGTGGTGTCGGGCAGGAGCTGCACCGCCGTGTACGCCTCCTCCCACCAGGGCTCGTCGGCGCGGGACTCGAAGATCTCCCGGGCGTCCTCGGGGAGTTCGCCCTGAAGGCGGGCGCCCGGACTGACCAGGGTCAGCCGGCTGAGCCGCTCGGGGTGGGCGGCCGCGTACGCCTGGGCGGTGGCGGCGGCCGCGTCATGGGCGAGCAGCGGGAAGCGGACGAGGTCCAGATGGCGGCGGAGCGCCTCGAGGTCCTCGGCGAGCCCGGGGAAGGCGTAGCCGATGGGGTCGAAGGCCGGCGGGGAGTCCCCGGTGCCGCGGCTGTCGGGGATGAGGAGGGTGTGGTGGGCGTTCAGCCCGCCGAGGTCGCCCAGATACGCGGCGTCCCGTCCCGGCCCGCCCGCCAGGCAGATCAGCGGTGGCCCCGCCGAGCCGTCCCGGGCCTCCAGGACGCGGTAGGCCAGCTCGGTTCCGTCGTACGAGGTGTAGTGCGGCATGGGGTCAGCTTGCCCCAGCTTTGTCATCTTGACCGTGCTTGACCGGGTGTCCTCGCGCACCGGGTGTGGCGCCGGGCGGTATGTCCCGTGGCGCCGGGCGGTATGTCCCGTGGCGCCGGGCCGTAGGTTTCGTGGCGCCGGGCCGTGGGGCGGCTCCGGTCCGGCCCAGTGGTCCGGCTCAGTGGTCCGGGTCCGGCCCGGCCCGGGGGCCCGGCTCCGTGGCGCGGTGGGCCGTGTGACGCAAAAGCGCCGGTAGGGGCGATCTTGTGGGGCCCCAAATCCCGCTTATGGTTTCGGTCTCGGGCTCCGTATGATGCGAGTGTGTTCGATTCCCGGCACATCAAGACGTTCCATGAGGTGGTGCGCTCCGGCTCCTACTCCGGGGCCGCCCGTGCCCTCGGCTACACCCAGCCGGCCATCACCCAGCAGATGAAGGCGCTCGAACGGGCCGTGGGCAGTCCGCTGTTCATCCGGGTCGGCCGGGGGATGCGGCTCACCGAGGCGGGGGAGACCCTCGCCCGGCACGCCGACACCATCCTGACCAGCATCTCCACCGCACAGCAGCAGATGAGCGCCATCACCCGGCTGCGCTCGGGCCGAGTGCGGATCTGCGCCTTCCCCAGCGCCAACGCGACCCTCATCCCCGAGACCATGGCCCGGCTCGCCGCCGCCCATCCGGGGGTGCGGGTGGAGCTGCTGGAGGGCGAGCCGCCGGATTCGCTGGGGCGGGTGGTGCGCGGGGAGTGCGACATCACCCTCGCCTTCACCTATCCCGGGCTGCGCGAGGAGACCCCCGCCGAGCTGGTGGAGATCCCGCTGCTGGAGGACCAGCTGACCGTGCTGCTGCCGACCGGCCACCCGCTGGCCCGGCGGCGGGCGGTCAAGCTGGCCGAGCTGAGCGAGGAGCGCTGGATCGCCGGATGTCTGCGGTGCCGCGCCAACTTCCTGCACGAATGCGCCGAGCAGGGCTTCGCCCCGGACATCGCCTTCACCACCGACGACAATCTGGTGGTGCAGAGCATGGTCGCGGCCGGGCTGGGCGTGGCGATGATGCCGGGCCTGGTGCTGTCGTTCCTGTGCCACCAGAAGGTCACCGGGCGCGCCCTGGACCCCGCCTCGCGCCGCCATGTCTCGGCGTACGTCCTCCGCGAGCACCTGGGGATACCGGCCACCGCGCGGGTGCTGGAGGAGCTGAAGACGGTGGCCGGGAACCGGGTCGGATGCTGACCCCTTACCCATAAGCGGAGCTTGGGGACGGCTCAACAACCTGTCGTTGGACGTGATGGTGCGAGCGGCAGGACGCTGCCACCATGACCACCCCGACCGCGTATCCGTCCTCCCGTCTTCTCACGGCACGCCTCGGCGCGTTCGTCGGCGACGTCCGCGAGGCCGTCGGCCGGGGCCTGGCACCCGATGTGACCGCCTATCCGGTGGGCGAGCGGCTCGCGCCCCACCTCGGCGCGGACGATCTGCTCACCCCCGGGCAGCGCGAGGGCCACCCCGACCGCTACCGCCAGCACATCCTGCACGCCGAGCCCGACGGCAGCTTCTCGATCGTCGCGCTGGTGTGGCTGCCCGGCCAGCGCACGGCGATCCATGACCATGTGTCCTGGTGCGTGACCGGCGTCCATGAGGGCGAGGAGCACGAGCGGCGCTACCGCCTCGTCCCGGACGGCCCTGGCTCGCGGCTGATCGCGGTGGAGGACGTGGTCAACCCGCGCGGCGCGGTGTGCGGATTCGCGCCGCCCGGAGATATCCACAGGGTGTGGAACGCCTGTGGGTCGAAGGCGATCTCGATCCATGTCTACGGGGCGGACATCGCCCGCCTGGGCAGCAGCGTCCGGCGGGTCTACGACCTCCCGACGGCGGATGACCACCTTCCGACCGCGGACGACCACCTTCCGGCCGCGGATGGCCACCTCCCGACGGCGGATGGCCATCTCCCGACGGCGGACGGCCAGTGACGCTGACCGCCGCGCCCGGCCGGGCGCGGCAGGCTGCCGGATGGCGGCCGCCCGCCCCGGCGTACGGGCTCGGGCTGGCCGCGGCCGGGGTCGGGGCCGCCTGGGGCGTCCACCGGCTGCTCCCCGCCGTCCCCCTGCTGACCGCCGCCGTGGTGCTGGGCATCGTCGCCGCGCATCTGCCGGGGGCGCGCGGCCTGGTCCGGGGCGTCTGCCGGGCCGGGCTGTCGCTCGCCGGGAAGCGGCTGATGCGCCTGGGCATCGTGCTGCTCGGCCTCAAGCTCAGCCTGAACGATGTGCTGGGCCTCGGCTGGGCCACCGTGGCGATGGTCCTGGGCGTGGTCGCCGCCACCTTCTGCGGCACCTGGTGGCTCGGCCGCCGGATGGGGCTGAGCGGCGACCAGCCGCTGCTGATCGCGACCGGCTACTCGATCTGCGGGGCGTCCGCGATCGGCGCGGTGAGCGAGGTGTCGGACAGCGATGAGCGCGATGTGGCCACCTCCGTGGCGCTGGTGACGCTGTGCGGCACGCTCGCCATCGCCGTCCTGCCGCTGCTCCAGCACCCCTTGGGGCTCGGCGACGAGGCGTTCGGCCGGTGGGTGGGGGCGAGCGTGCACGACGTGGGCCAGGTGGTGGCCACCGCGCAGACCGCCGGGCCGTCGGCGCTGGGCGACGCGGTGCTGGTCAAGCTGGTGCGGGTGGCCCTGCTCGCCCCGCTGGTCGCGGTCCTCGCGACATCCGTACGGGCGCGGGCGCGCGCCAAGCAGGCGGAGGGTGAGACGGCGGAGGGTGAGCAGGCGGAGCGGCGGCGGCCGCCGCTGGTGCCGCTCTTCGTCCTCGGCTTCCTCGCGATGACGGCCCTGCGCAGCACGGACGTCCTGTCCACCACCGTGCTGGACAGCGCCGCCACGGCCCAGGAACTCCTCCTCGCCGCCGCCCTCTTCGGCCTCGGCAGCGCCGTCCACCTGCCCTCCCTCACCCGCACCGGCGCCCGGGTCGCCGCGCTGGGGCTGTGCGCGTGGGTGGTGATCGCGGGCGCGTCGTACGGGGGCGTCCTGCTCACCACGTAGGGCTTCACGTCGCGGGGTTCCGCGTACGCCCAGGAGGCACGGGGCTCCGCCTCGCCCACGGGAGGTGGGGGCGCTTCCGACTGCGAAACGTTCGCCTACCGCACCATCGACCTGCCCGGCGAGGTGGCGCAGCAGCTCGTCGCCCTGCGCAAGCGCCTTGGGCTGCGATTCGGCGGGGGTCGACTTTCGCCGTTCCGCGGGGCATCGAGCCCCCGACAGCAGCCCGATCTCATCGGCCGACGCTCTCGATCAGGTGGTCGTCGAGGTCGGCGACGAAGCTCTCGGCGCGCCACGGGCGGAGTTCCCGCCTGGCCCTGCGAAGCCGGATCGAAGCTACGCGGCCCCCCGTGGTCACCGCGTCATCGATGCATTGGTGAAGGAGATCAGCCGCCGCGTGCGGCTCGTTGAGCTTGAGCCGAGCGAGAGCCTGGTCTGTTGCGACGATGGCGTGCTGCACGCGCTCACGCGGGGCGGTCAGCGCACGCGCGGACTGGGCGAACGTCTCGTGTGCGACCGCCGGATCACCGACGTAGAGCTCGCACAGTCCCTCGAATCCGCGCAGATGGGCAGGCGAGAAACTGCTGACGGAGGGATCGCCTTCCTGGTCGCCGTCCATGTCGTACCAGGCGAGAGACAAGGCAGCCCGCGCATGTTTCGCGGCACCGGCTCGGGCTGCCACCTCAGCCTGCAAAGCGTGCGCGCGAGCACGCACGATGACGCTGCCACCAGCCCGAGCGTCACGTACGGCCTCGTCAACGAGGAGCCGAGCGGCGTCGATACCGGGAGTCGAGTACAGAGTGACCAGGGAATGACTCATATGGACGACCGCACGCCGCCACGGATCGTCAAGGCGCCCGGCAACACCGGTAGCGGCAGCGTACAGAGCGCGCGAGGCGCCATCGTCGCGCGTCTCGAAGGCGAGGCGTCCCGCGAGGGTGTATGTCTGCGCTGCGATCGAGCGCAGTTCGTGCAGCAACCCGTCGGGAACGGGCCCGCTGAGGAGTCGGCGGCAGGATTCGACGACCGGCGCGAGCAAAAGCTGTAGGCGAACAAACGGCACGGTGCCGACCTGTTGGTTCACGTCCGCTACGACTGCCCGGAGTCCGTCGACGAGCGCCTCGTCTGTGCGCGAAGGATCGGCCAAGGCATCCGCCATCAGGCGTTGAGTAGTCGGTCCGAGCAGGGCCAACAAGCCCGTTCCATCATCGGTGACGGTACGGACGCACAGCACGCGGAGTTCTCGGAGTTGGTCGCTCCCTGCCCCCAAGTAGGCCAGGGCGTCGAGAAGTTCGGCGAAGTCGCTGCCTGGACCGAGGATGTACTGCCCGCCAGGGGTACGCGCATATACGTAGGCAAGCAGCAGTTGGTAGCGGTCGCCCGGAAGGATGGCGGAACGAGGACTCTCCCACCGGGCGACGCATCGCTGCACACTGGCCGTATCGACTTCAAGGGGCCGGCCGAGTTGCTCGGCTGCTTGGGCGATCGCCCGCGCAGCGCCCGCAAGAGACCAACCGCGCGACAGCCGAAGTCGCTTGAGAGCAGCAGCGCCGAGCTGTCTGTCGCGCACGTTCATGCGGCCATCATGGCGGGGAGGGTGGCTACACGGGCACGATCAGACGAGGTTTCCCCCGTTCCGTACCGTAGTTGAGCGTCTGCCATGTGCCGGATGTCTCCGGCGCATCCTCCTTCGGGAAGCCGATCACCATATCGGAGCGGTCGACCATCCAACGATTCCGGGCGTGGTAAGCGGGGGTGCGTACTTCCTCCGCCCTCAGCTCGACAACTTCGGCGATGCGACTCCGGCACTGGCTGATCGCCTGCCGCGCCTCGGCAGGCTGCTGCGCCACGGTCCCCGGAACCACAATCGTGATCTTTGACTTTGCGTTCCCGGCGATCCACAGCAGAGTCAAGCTGTCGATGCCCTTTGCACCGCCGACGTGGAAGTGCGCCTGATCCTCCGCGAACGGTCCCAGGTAGGACGCGAAGAGCTGTGCGTACCAGCTCATTTCACGGTGTCCCGTTGAGCGCGTGCCGGTGATCGTCACAGCCAGAGGCATTGATCAACTCCGTGTCATAGGTTGTCAGATCCCCTGCGGCGCCGTCCTGCGGTGGGATCAGAGCATGGACGCGAACGCCCCGGCCATTCTGGCCGAGCAGCTCAAGGTGCGGGGACTCTCTGCCATAAGCCATGACGAAATAGTTGTTAATGTTATAAACCCGTTGAACCCTCATCTCGTCGAGGCGGTCGGCATCCGGGACGGGCGCTACGTGACCAACTGGGGATATGAGCTCGGCGAGGCCGGTGACGAGGTGGGCACCGCACTGCGACGCGCCTTCCTGCTGGGCATCCCCACCAGTGCCCATACGAGCGACGACCTGAGTCCACGCAGATGAGGGGGCGTCGTGCAGAAACCAAGTGAGAGGCAATTCACACGTCACCCGGCATCGGTGGCCAAGGCTCGAACCTTCGTAGCCGAGGCGCTGACCGTCTGGCGCTTGGACGGCCGCCTTGACGATGTCCGCGCGTGTGTCTCCGAACTGGTCACGAATGCCGTCGAGCACGGGACGTCCGCTGGCCCTGACTTCCTTGTGCGAGTCGCGCATGACGACGAACGAGTTCGCGTCGAGGTGCTCGACAGCGGCGACGGTACGCCCGCCATGAAGCAGACAACCCCCGATGACGACGACGGGCGCGGCTTGTTCCTCGTCGACGCCATAGCGGACGAGTGGGGATTCGAGCCCCGCACCGGACCGGGCAAAGCCGTATGGATCGAGTTCAAGCTCAGCGTTACGCCGTCCGGCCCCGGGGCCATCCCTTGCTGACCTCTGTCGGTGTCGCACCGTCCGCCGGACTGATCGTCTCACTCATAACTGTGGCATGGATGGACGTCGTGCGGAATGACCAACCAACGCCCCAAGCGCTCGGCCGACGGTCTGCGGCAGGGGAGCGGGGAACACCCCACAGGAGAGAGAACCCCATGCCCGATCCGCTCGTACAGACCGTGACCGTGACGGGTGATCGCGTACGGCCCGGCGACGTGATCGCCGTGGGCGGCATCCCACACGCCGTCGAGGACGTGCGCGAACTCGTCGGCAACCGCAAGCGGCTCCAGTTCGCCGACGGCAACGCCTACGTACTCGGCCGCTCCATCACCGTCGAGGTCACGCGCACCTACATCCCGGTGCACGGACGGCCGCACACGCCGCAGCGTCCCCGGTCCATGGCCGCCCGCTGACTCCGCGCCCGCGCGCCGGGCGCGCGGGCGCGGGTGGTGCGCCCTTGTCGGTCAACACCGACTTCCGCACCGTTCCTCGAAGAACCACACACCGAGAGAAGGAGAGCGCAGCATGACGACGCCTAGCCACGTCGACGCCGATCCGCTCGACCTCGTCCTGCACTCGCCCGACGGCGAGTCGCGTGGGATGTTCCACCGGACCGGCGATCTCTTCCCGCTCAACCCGATTCGGCACATCCTCTCCAGCACCGACGAGCAGCCCACCGCGGCGCGTCCGTGGGGCCTGCGGTTCCTGACCGTCCCGAGGCCGACCGCCGGCGCGCACGAGGGCGGGTCGAAGGAGACGAGCGAGGGCTCGCCCGACGGCAGCGCCCCGCAGAACGAAGAGATGCAGAGCGACTGAGAAAGGGGATCAGCGTGGCACACGTCCTTGTCATCACTGACGAGGACGACCGGACGGCGAGCCGGGTTACTTCCGAGCTCGCCGTCCGCGGCGTCCCCGTAGCGCGCATCGACGCTACGGACTTTCCCACCAAGCTGCATATGTCCGCCCGGATCGGCACCGGCGCTACGTGGACGGGCCAACTCGTCGACGCCGACACCGGCCGTGAGCTCGTCACCCTCTCCGCCGTGCGCAGCGTCTACTACCGTCGCCCGACGCAGTTCACCATGGACCAAGAGATGAACCGGGCCGAACGGGTCTTTGCCTACGGCGAGGCACGCCGCGGGTTCGGCGGAGTGCTGCAAGCCCTCGACGGCGCCCTGTGGGTCAACGACCCTGCTGCCGCAGCCCGCGCCGAGTACAAGCCCAACCAGCTCGCCGCAGCCGCAGCCGTCGGGCTCAACATCCCGCGTACGCTCATCACCAATGAGCCGGAACGCGCCTACGAGTGGGCAAAGGACCTCGGCCGCCCCATCATCTACAAGCCGCTGTCCGGCATCTGGCACGCCGACGAGGGCAAGGTGCGCATCATTTACACGAGCCCCGTCACCGACCTCGACGAGCTGCGCGCCCCCGCCCTCGAACGCACCGCCCACCTGTTTCAAGAGCAGGTCGACAAGGATCACGAGGCCCGCGCGATCATCGTCGGTGAACAAGTCTTCGCCGTAGCGATCGACGCCGCATCCGAGGCAGCCCGTACCGACTGGCGATCCGACTATGACTCGCTCACCTACCGCACCATCGACCTGCCCGGCGAGGTGGCGCAGCAGCTCGTCGCCCTGCACATGCGCCTCGGGCTGCGATTCGGCGCGGTCGACCTCATCCACGACACCGCAGGCCGCTGGGTCTTCCTGGAGACCAACCAGAGCGGCGAATGGGGATGGCTCGTTGCCAAGACGGGCATCGGCGTAGCCGACGCCCTCACCGACCTACTCATCAAGGGGTACGACACATGATGAGCACCGAGCCCGAACAGGCGTTCGCGGACACGCTCACCGCATCGGGCAGACTCGGGCCCACATGGCGCGCCGCCTACGAGGCCGTACCACGGCACCAGTTCATTCCCGCCGTGGCATGGGTCGTCCCCGACGGCCCCGAGCCGGGCTACCCCATCGATCGCGGCCAGGATCCCGACGGCTGGATGCGGGCCGTGTACTCCGACGCCTCGATCGTCACGCAACTCGACGACGGCGACAGCGACCTGACCACCGGGAAGGGAACACCGAGCAGCTCCGGCTCGGCCCCCGGAATCGTGTTCGCCGCCCTCGACACCCTCGACATCCGGGACCATCATCGCGTCATGGAGATCGGCACCGGCACCGGCTGGACGGCAGCCCTTCTCTCGCAGCGCGTCGGCGCACACAACGTCGTGTCCATCGAGGTCGACGAGCAGGTCGCCGGACAGGCCGAGAAGAATCTCACGGCCGCCGGGCACACTCCGCACCTCATCGTCGGCGACGGCGCCGCCGGCTGCCCCCCACGTGCCCCCTACGACCGTGTGCATGGCACGTGCGCGGTGGCCACCTTCCCGTACGCGTGGGTCGAGCAGACCCGTCCCGGCGGCGTCATCGTGGCCCCCTGGGCGCCTCTCTATGGTTCCGGACAACTCGCCCGCCTCGTCGTTGACACCAACGGACGCGCGAGCGGACGGTTCCCCGCCCTCGTCTCGTACATGATGCTGCGTTCCCAACGCCGCACGGTGAGATGGAACCCGCACCACGCCGACGAGGCCCGCGAAACCACGACCCGAATCGACCCTCGGACTCTCGCCGAAGCCCCATACGCGGCAGACTTGATGATCGGTGCGCTCGTGCCGGGCGTTGCTCGCATCCCGGCACCGAGCGACGACGGCTCGGGCCGGTTCTCCCTGCTGTTCGTCGAGGCCGAAAAGGACGATGCCGCTTGGGCCGCGGTCGACTACGTCCCGGGAGAGGCCGAATACCGGGTCACCTCGTTCGGACACCGCGACCTGTGGCAAGAGGTCTCCGACGCCTTCCTGCGCTGGATCGCCTGCGGTCAGCCCGAACGCAGGCGATTCGGCCTCACGGTCACGCCGGAGGGACAACGCCTCTGGCTCGACGACCCATGCCAACCGGTCACCTCATGACCGAGCCCACCTCTCACCAGCGTCCCGACCTCGCCGACGAACTGCTGCGCCGCGTGGCCGCCGACCAGCACGCCCGCGGCGTACGCGAGAACGGGCCCGACGCCGAGTGCGATCACGACCTGATGCGTACCGTCGACGCGGACAACGTCGCCGCCCTACAGCGCATCATCGACGAGCACGGATGGCCGGGGCACTCGCTCGTCGGCGAGCAGGCCGCCAACGCCGCATGGCTGATCGCCCAGCACGCCGAACTCGCCTTCCAACTGCGCGCCCTCGACCTGCTCGACGAGGCAGTCGCCCAAGGCGAGGCCACCCCTGTACAGCGGGCGTACCTCCTCGACCGCTGCCTCATGCGGCAGGGGAAACCGCAGCTCTACGGCACGCAGTACCACGACCCCGGCGGCGGGATGCGGCTATGGGAGGTCGCTGACCCCGAAAACCTCGACAGACGTCGCGGCGAGGTCGATCTCGGGCCGCACGCCGAGTACGACGCCGCAATCCGCTCACGCCAGTAATCCGACCGCCAAAGCGCCCCAGCGACCGCGGGCACGGTCGCCGGGGCAGGCCACCGGCTACACCGTTGAGGAGAGCCGACGGCCAACGCGCCGCCCTATCGCCTGCCTGTGCACACCGCTGCCTAGGACCGACGGCCGAGGCCGGTTCCGTCCCACGACAGGTGTGACCTTGCCGTACGCCTCTTACGCTGGCGCCATGACCCCACGTGACCCCCAGGACGCCGACGCCGCCGTCGGCGCCGTTCCGCCCCTGCCGTCCACCGCCCCGCACGGGCCGGACGGCAGGCACGGCGCCGTGGATCCGGAGGACGGCGGCGGCACCGGCGACACCGTACTGGGGAGGCGCTACCGCGCCCTCACCCTCGGCATCGTCACCGTCGTCTCCCTCATCGCCTTCGAGGCGAGCGCGGTCAACACGGCGATGCCGGTCGCGGCCCGCGCGCTGGACGGGGTCGAGCTCTACGCGTACGCCTTCTCCGCCTACTTCACCGCGAGCCTGTTCGCGATGGCCCTGTCGGGGGAGTGGTGCGACCGCAAGGGGCCGCTGGCGCCGCTGTTCGCCGGGATCGCGGCCTTCGCCGCCGGGCTGCTGGTGGCCGGTTCCGCGCAGACGATGTGGATGTTCGTGGGCGGGCGCGCGGTGCAGGGCATAGGCGGCGGGCTGGTGATCGTCGCGTTGTACGTGGTGGTGGGCCGCGCCTATCCGCAGCGGCTCCAGCCCGCCGTGCTGGCGTCCTTCTCCGCCGCCTGGGTGCTGCCCGTCATCGTCGGCCCGCTCGCCGCCGGGACCGTCACCGAACACGCGGGCTGGCGCTGGGTGTTCCTCGCCATTCCGGTGCTGGTGCTGCCGCCGCTCGCGGTGATGCTCCCCGCGCTGCGCGCCCTGCCCCCGAGCGAGCTCTCCGCGGGCATGAACCGCCGCCGCATCCTGCTGGCGCTCGCCGTCGCGGTGGGCGCCGGGCTGCTGCAGTACGCGGGCCAGGACCTCAACTGGCTCTCCCTCGTCCCGGCCGCCGCCGGGCTCGCCCTGATCGTCCCGTGCGTACTGCGGCTGCTGCCCAAGGGCACCTTCCGCGCCGCCCGCGGACTGCCGTCGGTGATCCTGCTGCGCGGGGTGGCGGCGGGGTCCTTCCTGGGCGCGGAGAGCTTCGTTCCGCTGATGCTGGTGACCCAGCGCGGCCTGTCCGCGACCGCCGCCGGGCTCTGCCTCACCGGCGGCGGCCTCACCTGGGCCCTGGGCTCGTACACCCAGAGCCGCCCCCGCCTGGAGCCGCACCGCGAACGGCTGATGGGCCTCGGCCTGCTCCTCATGGCCGTCTCCATCGCCATGGTGCTCCTGGCCCTCATCGACTCCGTCCCCGCCTGGATCGTGGCCGTGGCCTGGGTGATCGGCGGCTACGGCATGGGGCTGGCCATCTCCAGCGGGAGCGTGCTGCTGCTGAAGCTCTCCCGCCCGGAGGACGCGGGCAGCAACTCCGCCTCCCTCCAGGTCTCCGACGCGCTCGGCAACATCACGCTGGTCGGCCTCAGCGGTGTCCTCTTCGTCACCTTCGGCGGTGGCGACATCGCGCCCAGCGGCACCGCGGCCACCCACCAGCCGGCCGCCTTCGGGGCGGTCTACGTGGCGATGACGGCGGTGGCGCTGGTGGGGGCCTGGGTGACGACGCGGTTGCGGCCCGAAATCCGTTAGCACCGCGTGGTACCACGCGGTACCATCTGCTCATGGCAGCACTGAATCTACGCTTTACGGACGAGGAGCTCGACGCCCTGCGCAAGCGCGCGGAGGCGGAGGGCCGGAGCATGCAGTCATTCGCCCACGACGCGGTGATCGCTGCGATCAACGAGCACTCCCGGCTGTTCAACGAGGCCGCCGCCCATGTGTTGCGGGCGAGCGAAGAGCTCAACCGGAGGCTCGCCTGATGCACTACCTCACCCTGCCCGAGCTGCTGAACCTCGCGGAGCGCCTCGGGGCCGACGAGGTGCGCGACTACGGGCTGCTGGAGTCCGCGCTCGCCCGTCCGCAGGCGAGCGTCTTCGGGCAGGACGCCTATCCGGACGTGTGGCAGAAGGCGGCGGCGCTGATGGAGTCGCTGGCCCGCAACCACGCCCTGGTGGACGGCAACAAGCGGCTCTCCTGGTACGCGACCTGGGTCTTCCTCCACATCAACGGACACCCGCTGAACGCGGACTTCGACGTCGACGAGGCCGAGCGCTTCGTACTGGGCGTCTGCCAGGGCGAGCTGGACGTGCCGAAGATCGCGGAAGGGCTGACCCGGTTCACGAACGGAGTGTGAGCCTGATCCCACCCTCGGGTGGGATCCCCGCGTACCCCCGAAGCGTGAGGACGGCACCGGTAGGCTGACGCGGTTCCCGATCGACCCCGCCGAGTCAGCCCGACGGAGACCGTGAGTACTACTGCCGCCTCCACCAGCCATCACCTCTCGCCCGCCTTCCCCGGCCGGGCGCCTTGGGGTACCGCTAGCAAGCTGCGCGCCTGGCAGCAGGGCGCGTTGGACAAGTACATCCAGGAGCAGCCGCGGGACTTCCTCGCGGTGGCGACCCCCGGCGCCGGTAAGACCACCTTCGCCCTCACCCTCGCCTCCTGGCTGCTGCACCACCACGTCATCCAGCAGGTGACGGTCGTCGCGCCGACCGAGCACCTCAAGAAGCAGTGGGCGGAGGCCGCGGCGCGGGTCGGCATCAAGCTGGACCCGGAGTACAGCGCGGGCCCGCTGAGCCGGGAGTACCACGGCATCGCCATCACCTACGCGGGCGTCGGCGTCCGGCCCATGCTGCACCGCAACCGGATCGAGCAGCGCAAGACGCTGGTCATCCTCGACGAGATCCACCACGCCGGCGACTCCCGCTCCTGGGGCGAGGCGTGTCTGGAGGCGTTCGAGCCGGCCACCCGGCGGCTGGCGCTCACCGGCACCCCGTTCCGGTCCGACACCAACCCCATCCCCTTCGTCACCTACGAAGAGGGCAACGACGGCATCCGGCGCTCCTCCGCCGACTACACCTACGGCTACGGCAACGCGCTGGGGGACGGCGTCGTGCGCCCCGTCATCTTCCTCTCCTACAGCGGCAACATGCGCTGGCGCACCAAGGCGGGCGACGAGATCGAGGCGCGGCTCGGCGAGCCGATGACCAAGGACGCCGTCTCCCAGGCCTGGCGCACCGCGCTCGACCCGCGCGGCGACTGGATGCCGAATGTGCTGCGCGCCGCCGACCAGCGGCTGTCCGAGGTCCGCAAGGGCATCCCGGACGCGGGGGCGCTCGTCATCGCCTCCGACCAGGACTCGGCCCGCGCCTACGCCAAGCTGATCCGCGAGATCACCGGCACCAAGGCGACGCTGGTGCTCTCCGACGAGGCGGCGGCGTCCCAGCGGATCGAGGACTTCAGCCACTCCGACGACCGCTGGATGGTCGCGGTCCGCATGGTGTCCGAAGGGGTGGACGTGCCCCGGCTGGCGGTCGGGGTGTACGCGACCACCATCTCCACCCCGCTCTTCTTCGCCCAGGCCGTCGGCCGCTTCGTACGGTCGCGGCGGCGCGGCGAGACCGCGTCCGTCTTCCTCCCCACCATCCCGAACCTGCTCGGCTTCGCCAACGAGATGGAGGTCGAGCGCGACCACGTCCTCGACAAGCCGAAGAAGGACGGCGAGGAGGAGAACCCGTACGCGGAGGAGGAGAAGCTCCTCGAGGAGGCCGAGAAGCAGCAGGACGAGGACACCGGCGACCAGGACCAACTGCCCTTCGAGGCACTGGAGTCGGACGCCGTCTTCGACCGGGTGCTGTACGACGGCGCCGAATTCGGCATGCAGGCGCACCCCGGCAGCGAGGAAGAGCAGGACTACCTGGGCATCCCGGGACTCCTCGAACCCGACCAGGTGCAGATGCTGCTCCAGAAGCGGCAGGCCAAGCAGATCGCGCACAGCCGCAAGAAGCCGGACACGGAGGCGGATCTGCTGGAGCTTCCGGCGGAGCGGCGGCCGGTGGTCACCCACAAGGAGCTGCTGGAACTGCGCAAGGAGCTCAACTCGCTGGTCGGCGCGTACGTCCACCAGAGCGGAAAGCCGCACGGCGTGATCCACACCGAACTGCGCCGGGTGTGCGGTGGCCCGCCGAGCGCGGAGGCGACGGCGGGGCAGATCCGCGAGCGGATCAAGAAGGTCCGGGAGTGGGCAACACGCATGCGCTGACGCGCGGACCTTTCCCCACCCCGACGCCTGACGCGATGCGGTTCCGGCGCGTGGTGGGGGCTTCGCCTCTGGTCTCCGGGGTCTGGGGCGGAGCCCCAGTTGCGGGAAGGGGCGGGGAGGGGAACGGCTCGCCGCAGGCGTTACGCCCTCCGCAACCCCCTTTCGAAAAATTTCATGAACTGGTCGCAGACCCCCCTTGTCAATCCGGGTAAACCCGGACGATTTGGGGTGCTCTCGCGCCGCACTCTTTGACAGCTCCGCTCGGATTCTGGACAAACCCTTCCGCAAAGCGGACCAGCTCGCTAGCGTTCGGGCACGCACACGCCCCGTGGCAGCGCCGCCGCGGAGCGCAGCCGGTGCGTGACCACCGCGACCGGCGGCCTCTTCGCGCGCCGTCGTCGGGACCGACGGGGCACCGCACGAAGAGCCGCCACTCATCACCGAGGAGGGGGCGTCGTGACCGCGGAGACCTCTCAGACGCTCGATCGGGGACTGCGCGTCCTCAAACTGCTCGCCGACACCGACCACGGGCTGACCGTGACCGAGCTGTCCAACAAGCTCGGCGTCAACCGCACCGTGGTCTACCGGCTGCTGGCCACCCTCGAGCAGCACTCCCTGGTCCGCCGGGACATCGGCGGGCGGGCGCGCGTCGGGCTCGGGGTGCTCCAGCTCGGCCGCCAGGTGCATCCGCTCGTACGGGAGGCGGCGCTGCCCGCGCTGCGCTCCCTCGCCGAGGACGTCGGCGCGACCGCCCACCTCACCCTGGTCGACGGCACCGAGGCACTCGCCGTCGCGGTCGTCGAGCCGACCTGGACCGACTACCACGTGGCCTACCGGGCCGGATTCCGGCATCCGCTCGACCGGGGCGCCGCCGGGCGCGCGATTCTCGCCGCCCGCGCCGGCCGCCCCGACGACCCCGGGTACGCCCTCACCCACGGCGAACTGGAGGCGGGCGCGAGCGGCGCGGCCGCCCCACTCATCGGGGTGACGGGGATAGAGGGCAGCGTCGGGGTCGTGATGCTCTGCGACTCGGTCCCGGAGCGCGTCGGCCCCCGGGTGGTCGACGCGGCCCGAGAGGTCTCGGACGCCTTGAGGTGACCACGGGGCGGCGGGCACCTTGGGTTCGCCGCCCGCCGCCCGCCGCCCGCCGCCCGCCGCCCGCCGCCCGCCCCTGCCGTCCCCGGGCGGCGCCATGGGACGGGGCGGCGGCTCATACGGCTCAGCGGTCAACTAGATTCGCACCATGCCTGCCGTCTCCCCCCGCGCCCGCACCCTCGCGCTCTGTTCCGCGCCCGTGCTCGCCCTGCTCGCGGTGGCCGCGTTCGCGCCGCTGCCGTTCACCGTGGCCCAGCCCGGTTCGACCGTGAACGTCCTGGGCTCCGACCGCGGCAAGCAGGTGATCAGCGTCTCGGGGACCGGCACCCGCAAGACCGCCGGGCAGCTGCGGATGACGACGATCCTGGCGACCGGCCCGGACGCCACCGTGCGGGTGAAGGACGTGGTCAGCGGCTGGTTCGCCACCGACCGCGCCGTCATGCCGCATGACTCGGTCTACGTCGGCGGCACCACCAAGGAGATCGAGCGGCACAACGCCGAGGAGATGGAGGAGTCCCAGTCCTCGGCGACCAGCGCCGCACTGGGCTACCTCCACCGTTCCCCGCGCGACGTCAAGGTCACCCTGCGCCTCGCCGACGTCGGCGGTCCGAGCGCCGGGCTGCTCTTCTCCCTCGGCATCGTCGACAAGCTGGACGGCGACGGCCGCGGCGGCGACCTCACCGGCGGCCGGACGATCGCGGGCACCGGCACCATCGACGCCAAGGGCAAGGTCGGGGCCGTGGGCGGGGTCCCGCTGAAGACGCAGGCCGCCAAGCGGGACGGCGCCACGGTCTTCCTGGTGCCGAAGGCCGAGTGTGCCGATGCCACGGCCGAACTGCCCAAGGGGCTGCGGCTGATCCCCGTCACCACCCTCAAGGGTGCGGTGACGGCTCTGCGGGCGCTGCGGTCTGGCGGCGCGGTCCCGCACTGCTGAGCGGCGCCGCCGCCCCTTCATTCACGGTCATCGCCGCCCCCTCATCCACCGTCATCGCCGTCCCCTCGTCCATCCCGCGCCAGGCCGGGAAGACCAGCGGGCTGAGCGTGGCCAGGAAGTAGACACCGCCCGTCACCAGGAAGGCAGCGGTCAGCCCCACCCCCTCGACCAGACATCCGGCCGCGAGCCCGCCGAGCGGCATCACCACCCACACCCCCGCGGTGAGCGCCCCCGAGACCCGGCTGCGCAGCTCATCGGGGACGGCCTCGTACGTCACCGTGGTCAGGATCGGGTTGAGCATCCCCGCCGCGACCCCGCTGGCCGCCATCGTCACGGCGAGCGGGGACACCCCGGGCACGAACGCGGCGATCAGGAACCTCGGCAGCCCGCACACCAGGAAGCTCACCGCGAAGACGGTCCGGCGCGGAAAGCGGTCGCCCACCGCCCCGTACAGCAGCGCCCCCACCAGCGCCCCGCCGCCGAACAGCGCCGTGAGCAGCCCCAGTTGCACCGAACCGCCCAGGTGCCGCTCGGCGTGGACCGGCAGCAGTACGGAGGACAGGCCCTGGTCGAGGCCGTTGGTGACCATGACCATCAGCACGATGGCCAGCAGCAGCCGATGGCGCAGCAGGAAGCGGTACCCCTCGCCCAGCTCGGCGCGGTAGGCGCGGGCGGACACCGGGACGACGGGCTTGCGCGGCGCGGCGGCGGGCAGCCCGCGCAGCCCCGCCATGATCAGTACTGCGGACGCCGCGAACGTCGCCGCGTCCAGCAGCAGTACGGACGGCGGGCCGAGCAGCGCGATCAGCAGTCCGCCCAGCGCGGCGCCCAGCATCCTGGCCCCGCGCGAGGCCCCGTCGTAGAAGCTGGCCGCGCGGCTGAGGGTGGTGCCCGCCCGCTCGGCCAGCGCGGGCACGAGCACCTGGCGGGCGGTCTCGCCCGGCGCGTGGAGCAGTCCGCAGAACGCCATCAGCGCGCACAGCTGCCAGAACCGCAGCAGCCCGGCGAAGTGCAGCACCGGAATCGTGGCGACGGCCACCCCGCACATCGAGTCGGAGGCGATGGAGACCCGTCGGCGGCCGATCCGGTCGATGACCGGCCCGCCGATAACGGCCGAGACGACCACCGGCAGGGTCGCGCAGAAGGAAACTAACCCGGCCTTGGCCGCGCTGCCCGTGGTCTCCAGGACGAACCACGGGACGGCGATCAGAGTGAGGGAATTGCCCGCGATGGAGACGGTGTTGGCGGCGAGGACGAGTAAGAGTGGTCTTCGGTCGTCCCCGCTGTTCCCCCGGCGCTCTCCGTCTCCTGTGTCACCGGCCATGTCAGTGGTCGAACCTGGCGGTCAGACCGGATTGTGGCAGCCGCGGCGTGGCCAGCCGCAGCCCGACCTCCACCAGCGTCCAGCCGACCCGGGCGCGCAGCACCCGGGCGCGGGCGGGGCGGGAGCGGCGGGACCGGCGGTGGGGCCGGGGCGCCTCGCGGGCCTCGTCACGCAGACGCTCGGCGCGTATGTGGTGCAGCCACAGATGGATGTCGTCGCCGTACATGTGGTTCCCCCCAGGGATCGGTCAGTCCTCGTCGCGCGGGAAGGCGTGCAGATGGACGCGGAGGCGAGCTGAGTTCTCGACGTCCTGGTCCACCTCCTTCTCGCGATAGCTCTCGATCACTTCGTGCACCCTGTCGCGCATTTCCGCGGCGAGCTCAGGAGCGAGGCGGATGGTGAAGCTGCTGATGTCCCAAGCGCGTCGCCATTCCTCGGACCAGTCGTGCAGGGTGCCCAGCCAGGTGGACATCTCCTGCGTGTGCAGGGTGGCCACTTCATGCAGCATGGTGTTCACCGCCCCCCGTACGGCCGGGTCGGGGTGGGCCAGGAACTCGTCGGTGCCCAGCCGCGTGCCCCTGTGCGCCGCCTTCCACCACCGCTCCCGCCCCTTGCCCCGCTCCGGGTCGTCCTTGACGAAGCCATGGGCGGCCAGCTGTCGCAGATGGTAGCTCGTGGCGCCGCTCGACTCGCCCAATCTGTCGGCCAGTTGGGACGCGGTGGCCGGTCCGTACTCGCGCAGCGCTCCGAGCAGGCGTATCCGCAGCGGATGCGCGAGTCCGCGCAGGGAGCGTGGGTCGAGCACCCGGACATCGTCGGGCGCAGGCTCTTCGTTCTCTGCCATGAGCGGAGCCTAAGCGTGCAAAGATGTGCTTGCAACACTTTCTTTGCAACGGATTCTTTGGATCCGCTTCAGGGCCCCGGGCCCCGGTGCTCAGTCCCGCGCCGCCTGCCGCACCAGCGGGATGATCCGCAGCGGCACCGGGTTCTCCATCACGATCGCCGTCGAGGCCCGGACGATCCCCTCGAACCCCACCACCAGGTCGATCACCCGCTGGAGATCGGCGTTGGAGCGGGCCACCAGTCGGCACAGCATGTCCCCGTGACCCGTGGTGGTGTGCAGCTCCAGCACCTCCGGAACGGTCGCCAGGTGGGCCCGTACGTCCGGCCCCTGCCCCTGCTTGATCTCCAGCGTCGCGAACGCGGTGACCGGGTAGCCGAGCGCCGCCGGGTCCACATCGGGGCCGAAGCCCCGGACCACCCCCTGCGCCCGCAGCCGGTCCAGCCGTGCCTGCGCCGTGCCGCGGGCGACACCGAGGCGGCGCGATGCCTCCAGTACCCCGATCCGCGGCTCCTCGGCGAGCAGCTCGATCAGGCGGGCGTCGAGCCCGTCGATTCCCATGCGGTCCCCCTCCAGGTCCCAGGCTTCTCTTGAGGTGTCCCCTGTGACGGTAGTCACTCTGTACATGATGCGCTGCTGAATGCACTCGTGGCTATACACACTGACCAGCGTTTTCTCTAAGTGTTGCGCATCTTGAGTCGCCGGGGGACGCTTCGAAGTATGACTGAGACGACAGAGATGCTGCAGCAGGGGGACGCACGGCACGCCGACCCGTTCCCCGTGAAGGGGATGGACGCGGTCGTCTTCGCGGTCGGCAACGCCAAGCAGGCCGCGCACTACTACGCCACCGCCTTCGGCATGAAGCTCGTCGCCTACTCCGGCCCGGAGAACGGCAGCCGGGAGACGGCCAGTTACGTCCTCGTCTCGGGTAGCGCCCGCTTCGTGTTCACCTCCGTCATCAAGCCGGTGAGCGCCTGGGGCCGCTTCCTGTCCGAGCATGTGGCCGAGCACGGCGACGGTGTGATCGACCTCGCGGTCGAGGTGCCGGACGCGCGCGCCGCGTACGCGTACGCCCTCGATCACGGCGCCACCGGGATCGAGGAGCCGCACGAGCTCAAGGACGACCACGGCACGGTGGTCATGGCCTCGATCCGCACCTACGGCGACACCCGCCACACCCTCGTCGAGCGCACCGGCTACTTCGGCCCGTACCTCCCCGGCTACGCCGAGGCCGAGCCGATCGTCGCCCCGCCGGCGCGCCGGAACTTCCAGGCCATCGACCACTGCGTGGGCAATGTGGAGCTCGGCCGGATGGACGAGTGGGTCCGCTTCTACAACGACGTCATGGGCTTCACCAACATGAAGGAGTTCGTGGGCGACGACATCGCCACCGAGTACTCCGCGCTGATGTCGAAGGTCGTGGCGGACGGCACCCGCAAGGTGAAGTTCCCGCTCAACGAGCCCGCGGTCGGCAAGAAGAAGTCCCAGATCGATGAGTATCTGGAGTTCTACGGCGGCCCCGGCGTCCAGCACATCGCGCTCGCCACCAACGACATCGTCGCCACGGTGCAGGCGATGCGCGCGGCCGGGGTGAGCTTCCTGGACACGCCGGACTCGTACTACGAGACCCTGGGGGAGTGGGTCGGCGACACCCGCGTCCCGCTGGAGACCCTCCGCGAGCTGAAGATCCTCGCCGACCGGGACGAGGACGGCTATTTGCTCCAGATCTTCACCAAGCCGGTCCAGGACCGGCCGACCGTCTTCTTCGAGCTGATCGAGCGGCATGGCTCGATGGGCTTCGGCAAGGGCAACTTCAAGGCGCTGTTCGAGGCGATCGAGCGCGAGCAGGAGAAGCGCGGAAACCTCTGACGCCATGCGCGGAAACCTCTGACCGCCAAGCGCGGCAATCTCTGACGGCCATGCGCGGCAACCTCTGACCGTCACGCGGGGCGGGGCCGCACGATCGCGGCCCCGCCCCGCCCCGCATGCCCGCCTTACGCGATCGACCGCGCTTCCACACTCCAAGGGCGGAAGCCCGGGCCGGGCCGTGGCCGGGCGGCTGGGTGGGCGGCTGAGTGGGCGGCTGAGTGGTAAGAATAGGTACGTGTCGAAAGAGGCCCAGGTCAGCGCCCCGCGCACGCGCAACCGCTGGGGGGAGGGCGAGCGGCTGCGCGGGGAGATCCTCGCCGCGGCCAGCCGATTGCTGTCCGAGCTCGACGGGGAGGACGGACTGACCATCCGCGGCGTCGCCCGCACCGCCGGTATCGCGCCGGCCAGCATCTACCAGCACTTCACCGATCGTGCCGCGCTCGTAGCGGGCCTCACCGACCACGAGTTCGCCCGGCTGCACACCGCGATGGAGGCGGCCGAGGATCGCGTGGATTCTGGCGACGTGGTGGGCCGCGTGCGAGCGATGCTCCACGCCTCCTGCCGGTTCGCGATGGACAACCCGGGGCACTACCGGCTGATGACGGCCAACGGGCCGCCCCGGACCGCGCCCGGCGTCCGTCAGGCCGGGCCACTGGCCGACGTGATCGACCTGCTCGTCGCCGGCTTCGCGCGCTGCGCCGCGGCGGGGGTCGCACTCCGGGTGCCCGCGGAGCGAGCTGCCGTGATCGCGTTCGTCGGCGCGCACGGTCGCGTCGCCCTCTTCCAGAACTCCGCCAAGCACGCCGATGCGGACTCCGTGATGTCGTTCGTCGATGAGTTCGTGTCGCTCGTTTTTGCCTGAGATACGGCGTTTTCGCCCATCATTTTCCCCATCTCATCCCAGCTGTTCTCCTCTGTAGTGGCGATCTTGATCAGGAGGGGTGGACGAGTGCCCTCAAGATTCCTAACATCTGTTCAGTAAGTCTCTGAACAATCGTTCGGTAACTTTCTGTGGGGGCGAGATTGGAAAGGATCGACATGTTTCATCTTGATCACCTCTGCCTGGGCGTCCGCGAGTTGGGCGACGGCGTCCGCCGGGTGCGGGAGGAGACGGGACTCGCCCACTACGACGGTGGCGTCCTCGCCGCCGCCATCGCGAACACGATCTTCCCGCTCGGCGGGGACGTCTACCTGGAGGTCGAGGCGGTGACGGCCCCCGCGGCCGTGCGGGATGCGGGGGCCGCCTGGTTCGACCGGGCCGTCGCGGATGGCGACCGGTGGATGTTCTGGAGCCTGCGCGCCGACACCCTCGAGGAGCTGGCCGCGGTCGCGCAGCGGCTCGGCGGCGAAGTGGCGCGGCTTCCGGGACGCGTCCAGCCCGACGGCACCCAGCGCATCATCACCACCGCGCCCGGCCCCGGCCGCGCGCTCGACACGTGCTGGCGCCGGGGGCTGCCGAACTGGTTCTACCGGGAGGACCCGGCCACCAACCCGGATCGTGGGGCGGCGGAGCACGGTGAGCGCGGGGTGGCCGTGACCCGGCTGGAGATCGGCGCTGACGCCGGGGAACTGCGGGAGCACATCGGTGCCGAGACCTTCGACCGGCTGCCGCTGGCGGTCGTGCCCGGCCGGCCGGGCGTGCACGCGGTCACGGTGCGCACCGCGTCCGGGCGCGAGGTCACGCTGCGCAGGGACCCGGCCGACCTGTAGGGCATATGCGCCCACACTCCCGTGTCCATGCGCCGCTGGTGCCAGAAAAAGCGAACACCTGAATGGGAGCGCTTTCTCACCGTCTACACTCACGGCGATCTGTTCACTCCAACACGGCGTGATCACACGGGAGTTGTTGAGTATCAATGCACACGGAAAAGTACACTGCGGGCCGTTTGACCAGGCGTAGGTTCACCCTCGGCGGGGGAGTCGCCGCGGCCGGCGCGCTCGGTGCCTTCGCCGCCCGCGCGGGGGCCACCACCGTGGCGGGCGGCCGGTTCGACCTGTCGGTGCCCTCCACCCAGCTGATCCGCGAGAAGACCCCGCACAACTCCACCGTGCTGCAGTCCTTCGCGTTCGACGACGTGGGCGGGCACGTCTACACGATCCAGCTGATGGAGGGCGGGATCCGGCTCAGCGGGGAGTCCGCCCCCGTCTCCGGCGCCGACCGCGCCGCCCACGGCGATCTGTGCGTCACCAAGCTGTCCCTGGCCGGGGCGGAGCTGGGCTCGATGTACCTCAAGGGGTTCGGGCACGGCGTCGCCATGGGCTGTGAGCCGGTCGGCTCGACGGCCTATCTGTGGACCGAGTCGGACGCCAACCCCGACTCCGGCTACGGCCGCGCCATCAGCCGCCTCAAGTTCGCCGATGGCACCGTGCTGTCGTCCGGTTCGTCCTCGCTGGTCAAGCACCGCCCGGTGGCGGGCTCCACCAGCAATCAGCCCGCCGTCGACATGCTCAACCGTCGGCTGCTGCTGCGCCACCGCCTCGGCGGCGAGGTCCGCTACCGGCTGATGAGCCTGTCCGGGGTCAGCGCGGGCGACTACACCGCCGTGTACGACGACATACCCCAGACCGGTGTCGAGGACGGCGAGGTCTTCCAGGGCTTCACGGTCCTCGGCGACTACGTGTACCAGCTCACCGGCACCGCCTACACCGGCGAGGACGGCGCCAACCCGCCCTCCGGCCACGGCAACACCTACGTCTCCTGCGTCGATCTGCGCACCGGCGAACTCGTCCAGCGCGCCCGCACCGAGGCCGCCTACTCGCTGAGCTACCGCGAGCCCGAGGGGATGGCCGTCCAGCTGTCCAGCCCGCGCCGGCTGTGCATGGGCTTCGCCTCGGGCGCCGCCGGGGACCGTAAGGTCAGCGTCTACTACAAGGCGCAGTAGACCGACAATTTCGCGGTAACCCGTCCGCTGCAGCGATCTTCCCCGGGCGCTTCCCGGGTGCGAGTCTGGAGATATGACGGACCTCATCGAGCTGCTGCGGGAGGGCCTCCCCGAGGAGGCGGTGCTCACCGATCCCGATGTGACCGGGGCCTACGCCAATGACATGGCGAGCTTCTGCGAGGCGGGCGCGCCGGCCGTGGTCGTCCTCCCGCGCACGGTGGAGCAGGTGCAGCACGTGTGTCGCACCGCCACCGCGCTGCGCGTGCCGATCGTGCCCCAGGGCGCGCGCACCGGGCTGTCGGGCGCGGCCAACGCGTCCGACGGTTGCGTCGTGCTGTCCCTGGTCAAGATGGACCGGATCCTGGAGATCAACCCGGTGGACCGGATCGCGGTCGTCGAACCGGGCGTGATCAACGCGACCCTGTCCCGCGCGGTCATGGAGAAGGGCCTCTACTATCCGCCGGACCCCTCCAGCTGGGAGCAGTGCACGATCGGCGGCAACATCGGCACCGCGTCCGGCGGGCTGTGCTGTGTGAAGTACGGCGTCACCGCCGAATACGTCCTCGGCCTCGATGTCGTCCTCGCCGACGGCCGGCTGCTGAAGACCGGCCGCCGCACCGCCAAGGGCGTCGCGGGCTACGACCTGACCCGGCTCTTCGTCGGCTCCGAGGGCAGCCTCGGCATCGTCGTGCGCGCGGTCCTCGCCCTCAAGCCCGCCCCGCTCGAACAGCTCGTGCTCGCCGCCGAGTTCCCCTCCACCGCGTCCGCCTGCGACGCCATCTGCCGGATCATGGAGCGCGGCCACGCCCCCTCGCTGCTGGAACTGATGGACCGTACGAGCGTCCGCGCGGTCAACGCGATCGGGAACATGGGCCTCCCGGAGTCCACCGAGGCCCTGCTGATGGCGGCCTTCGACACCCCGGACCCGGCCCCCGACCTCGCCGCCGTGGCCGAGCTGTGCACGGCGGCCGGTGCCACGGAGGTGGTCCCCGCCGAGGACGCCGCCGAGTCCGACATGCTGCTCCAGGCCCGCCGGATGACGCTTCCGGCGCTGGAGGCGGTCAAGGGCGTCACCATGATCGACGACGTCTGTGTGCCGCGCTCCCGGCTCGCCGAGATGATCGACGGCACGGCCGCCATCGCCACGAAGTACGGCCTGACCATCGGTGTCGTCGCCCACGCCGGGGACGGCAACACCCATCCCACGGTGTGCTTCGACCCCGCCGACCCCGACGAGTCCCGCCGCGCCCGGGAGTCCTTCGACGCCATCATGGCGCTGGGCCTTGAGCTCGGCGGCACCATCACCGGGGAGCACGGCGTCGGCGTCCTCAAGCGGGAGTGGCTGGCGCGTGAACTGGGCCCGGTGGGGGTGGAGCTGCAACGCGGCATCAAGCAGGTCTTCGATCCGCTGGGCCTGCTCAACCCCGGCAAGCTCTTTTGACGGCGGCCCTGGCAAGTCCCCGCCTCGGGGCGAGCCCTCTGCGCGACCTCTCCCTTCACTGATCTTGAGTACCCGCAGCAGGCGGACGACCTCGGGCGCGGCCGCGCCCGCTGCGTCGAGCCGCTCGACGAGTCGGGCGACGGTGCCCCATGCGGTGTCTTTCATGCGCGCCCAGCCGTGGAGTGGGGGAGGCTCCATCGCGTTCCGTCGGGGATGTGCCAGACGTAAGCGCTTCCGTCCGCTTCACGGGCGTACCCGAACCGGTCCTGCGACGGGCGGCCGACGTCGTTCCACCAACGCCAAGCCGTCTCGGCCTGCTGCCAGAGTTCGGCGTCGCCGCCGTAGCTGACGGTGCCGGTGTTGTCGCCGGTCAGGGGTGCGCGGGCCCAAGACCCGTCGGGCTGCTGAATCTGGATGGCCATGGTGCCTGTGGTGTCGTCGAGGTGGTAGACGAATTCCGCCTCGGGCAGGTGGAAGGCGAGCAACAGGCGGAAGGGGTAGTGACCGCGGATGCTCTCGGCGGTGACCACCGTGGGTCGGGTCTCTGCTTCCGGTGCCCGTTCAGGTCGTGGGGGTGGGGCGTAGGCCCGTGCGTCGGTGCGGGCTGCCATGAAGCGGCCGGCGACGGTGGTGAAGTGGCCGAGGGCGCGCTGTCGCTCGTCGACGGCGAGGCGGACGAGGCCGCCCTCGATGCCGAGGGCGACATCGGCGACCAGGGTGGTTCCGGGCTTGCTCTGGTCGATCCACGCTTGGGGGATGGCGGGCACGGAACAGGTGGCGATGATCCGGTCGAACGTGTCCCCGGTGGGGTAGCCCCGCGTTCCGTCGCCCGGGACGACTTGGGGGGTGCATCCGGCGTCGGTGAGGCGCTGCTGTGCCGCCTCGACGAGGGCGGGGTCGACGTCGACGGAGTGCACGAGGTGTTCCCCGAAGCGTGCGCACAAGAGGGCGGCGTTGTAGCCCGTGCCGGTGCCGATTTCGAGAATCCGGTGTCCATCTTCGGCGTTGAGGTCTTCGAGCATGCCGGCCATGAGGCTTGGCAGAGTGCTGGACGAGGTCGGGACCCCGGTCCATGCCGTCTCGTCGACCTGCTCGGCGGTGGCCGGGTCGAGGGCGGTCACGAGCGTCTGGTCGCGGTAGACGGCGGCGAGGGTGTCCTCGGCGGTGGTGGCGCGGTGCTCGCGCCAGACGGTGATGCCTTTGTCGTTGGTCTCCTGCTCGAACCACTGGGGGACGAACACGTGGCGGGGGACATTGGCGAATGCTTCGGCCCATGGGCGGGTGCGGATGGCGCCGGCCCGAGTGAGTCCGTCGGCGAGGGCCGCCATGTAGGGGCGGGCCTGGTCGAGGGCTGGGGCGTTCATCGGGAGACTCCTTGCAGTTCGTCGGCGATGGCCTGGGCGATGGGCAAGCCGGTTGCGTGCTCGATCCAGTCCCACTGCCCGCACGGATTCGCTTCCAGGTACGTCCACACCCCGTCGGGGCTGACGACGAAGTCGAAGGCGGCGAACCGGAGATCAAGGCGATCCATGTAGCGTCGCACGCCCTCGACGACGTTGGGTGGGGCTGTGCCGATCCGGTACGTGAGCGAGCGGTAATCGCTGCGCCAGTCCGTATGCGCGGCGTCGCTGCCCGCGTGGACTTCGGCGGCGAAGAGCCGGTCGCCGACGACCGTGAGCCGCACCTCGTACGCCTTGTCGACCCACGCTTGGAACAGGTGCGCGGTGGTGTCGATGCCGCGCAGGTCGGCGAGGTCGTCCTCGGTGACACGACGGGTGTACACGGCCTTGAACTGGTCGTCTTCGATGAACACAGGTGTGGCCGTCGGCTTGCAGACGATCGGACCGGTTACGTCGCCGACGAACGCGCGGACGGCATCGGGGCTGTTGGTGATGAGCGTGGGCGGAACGGTCAAGCCGCAGGTTCGAGCGGTGGCGAGCTGAAGTGGCTTGTACTCGGCGCGGGACATGGCGGCGGGGTGGGAGACCCATCGGCAGTCGAGGGCGGTGATGATGCCGCCGAGTCCGGCGCGGGCCTGCGCGGCGGCGAACCGGTGCTCGGGTTCCGACATGGTCGCGGGCAGGCTGAACGGGTTCGGGGCGCGGTAGTAGACGGCGGAGACGTCGGCGAGGTCGACGGCGCGGTGAGCGGTGGTGAGTCCGCCGGACCATCCTCGTCGAGCGTCGATACGCCCGGCGAGGGTGACCTCTTGCGGGAACTCGGCGGTGTCCATGCGGAACACCTCCGCTCCACCGTCCGTGAGTGCCTTGACGACGCGGTCGGTCGGCCAGTCGTCGCGCGCTGCGATCACGAGAACGGTGGACATGGGGGCATCAGTCCTTCGCGCCCTCGTCGAGCGGCGGCGGGTTCTTCACGTTGCCGTCGGGAACCGTCGGGTTGTGGGTTTGCATGTAGGGGAGCGGGCCGTCGTACAGGCCCCGGGACATCTGTAACTCGTTGTCGTAGACGGCCGGTGGCTTCACGATCGCCTGCGTGGCGTCGGGGACGCGGGCGAAACGGAGAATCCATGGGCGCGTGTCCGGTCCGCTCGGCGGTGTGCTGCCGTACGGGATGCGCCCACCCTCGGGCGCGAGCGGGAAGGCTTCCCTCACATCAGCGGTGGCTGTTGTCATTCCGCATTCCTTCCTGTGACAGGTCGGCCGCGCCCCGACGGCGTGGCCTCGACCGAGCGGCATCACGGGGCCGTCTTCATTTCGGCCCAGCAGCGCTTACGGTTCGGCCGCCGCGCGGGGCCCAACAGGTCGTAGCCCCACCGGTCGGCAAGAACGTCGACCAGGATCAGGCCCCGCCCGTCGGTGTCGTCGCCGCCGGGGGTGCGCAGCATCGGCACCCGGGACGGGTCCATGTCCACGATCGCCAGGTACAGCCGGTCATTCGCCGGGCGGTCCACGATCACGCGCAGGCTGTGCCCCCGGGCGTGCTTCACGGCGTTGGTGACGAGTTCGGACATCGCCAGCGCGGCGGTTTCCGCCGTCTCGTCGCCGAGGCCCCACGCGGCGCACGCCGTGCGGACCAGGCCGCGCGCCACGGACGCCGTCTCTTGTGCGTGCGGGTGGGTCTCGCTGTAGCCCTGGCATCCCGTCGCGCGGGCTCTGCTTGCCGTCATCGTTATGGATCACGCCTTGGTCAGGGGGCGGGGGAAACCGCGCCGGTCCTTCTTGGAGGTTGGGGGTGAAGAAACCGGTGCGATCGTCAACCGGTCGCCCGATCTCGATCACCGAACGGCCGGTAATCACTCAACTCCAGTGCGTGCATCGGGGTAAGGGAGCAGAGTGGAGGCACGGTTGAACTGGTTGAACACAGCTCGGGGGTTGGAATGGCGCGACGACTGCGCACGCCGAACAGGGCTCTCGCGAGCCTGATGCAGACGGAGGGGATCGGAAACGCGAGGCTGGCACGGCGTACAAACGCTGTCGGAAAAGAACTCGGGGTCACGCTGCATTACGACAAGTCGAGCGTGTCGCAGTGGCTCGCCGGCAGTACGCCGAAGCCGCAGGCACGGCCCGCGATCCTCGAAGCGCTCTCCCGACTCGCCGGGCGGCCGGTAACGTCCGACGAAGTCGGCTGGGGGGACGATCCGGTCGAAGAGCGCGATGCTGTTTCGGGAGTGATGGCGCTGAGCCGAGCAGATATGGACCCGTCCCGCCGCAGCGTGCTGACCGCGGCAATGTACGCGGCCACGCTGGTGGTCCCCACATACGACGAGTTAGCCGGGGAACCGGACCAGCGCGTGAAGGACACCAGCGCGGGGAGCCTTCTTCGTATCGGTATGAGCGACGTTGAGACCGTGACCAAGATGACGGACAAGGTCGCCGAGATCCTGGACGAGATCGGAGCTGGTCACGCTCGGCCGATGGCGGCGGCGTTCATCACCAACACCATCGGCACCTATCTGCGCGCTGACGCCTCGGACAAGGTGCGCAAGGCCATGCTCGCGGCCGTCTCGGACTTCGTGTACCTCACGGGCTGGATGGCGATGTACGAGATGAAGCAAGGGCTTGGGCAGAAGTACTACCTGCGCGCGCTCGATCTCGCTGCGAGGGGCGAGGACCACGTCACCTACTGCCGGACCCTGCGAGGCATGTCCTTGCAGGCGTCCCACCTCGGCTACGGGCCAAAGGCGTTGGAACTTGCGGACGCAGCGGCGGAGGCCGCCCCCGCATCTGGGCCGCGTCTGGTGGCGTTCCTGCGAGGACAGCAGGCCGCTGCGGCGGCGATGACCGGCGACCGGAACACCGCTGTGACGCGCTTGCGTGAGACGGAGGCCGCCCTGGCTCAGGCGGACAACCGGAGGGATGCCGTGGGTGGGTACGACGAAGCCGCCTTCCACTTCCACGAGGCGCACGTCAGGTGGTCACTCAAGGACGGGCCGGGCAGCATCAAGGCCCTGCGCCGCTCCAACGCCGCCCGCAGCCCTCAAGAACGTCAGGGGCGAGTGCACTGCCTTGGGGTGATCGCTCAACGGCAGATGGCCATGCGGCATGTCGAGGCAGCCTGTGCCACCTGGAACGAGTTCCTCGACGAGCACCAGATGATCAGCTCTGCGCGGGGGGATGAACACCTGCGGAACCTGCGCACCGGCCTCAAACCGCATGCATCGCTGCCGGTTGTGCGCAGCGTCGCCGAACGGGCGCGCGAAGTCGCCCATCTGAAGGCAGCTTGAAATAAAGATCCGAGACGGAGAGGCCGCCCGGACCCGGGGGTGGTCCGGACGGCCTCGGTCTCAGCGGCTGATCAGGCCTCGGCGCCGATCAGGCCTTGAGCGAGGCGATGTCGATCACGAAGCGGTAGCGCACATCGCTGCTCACGACGCGGTCGTACGCCTCGTTGATCTGGTCGCCGTCGATCAGCTCGATCTCCGCGCCGAGCCCGTGCTCGGCGCAGAAGTCGAGCATCTCCTGGGTCTGCCGGATGCCGCCGATCTTGGATCCGGCCATCGACCTCCGGCCCATGATCAGCGAGAACTGGCTGAAGGCGCTGGGGTTCTCCGGCGCGCCCACGTGCACCAGCGTGCCGTCCACCTTCAGCAGCGACAGATAGCCGTCCAGCGGCAGGTTCGCCGAGGTCGTGTTGACGATCAGGTCGAAGGTGCCCGCCAGCTCGGTGAAGGTGGACTCGTCACCGGTGGCGTAGAAGTGGTCGGCGCCCAGCCGCAGCCCGTCGTCCTTCTTGCGGAGCGTCTGGCTCAGCACGGTCACCTCGGCGCCCATCGCATGGGCGATCTTCACGCCCATGTGGCCGAGGCCGCCGAGGCCCACGATGGCGACCTTCTTGCCGGGACCGGCGTTCCAGTGGGCCAGCGGGGAGTAGAGGGTGATCCCGGCGCACAGCAGCGGGGCGGCGACGTCCAGCGAGATCCCCTCGGGGATGCGCAGCACGTAGTTCTCGTCCACCACGGTGTGGGTGCTGTAGCCGCCGTAGGTGGGGGCGCCGTCGTACTCGTTGCCGTTGTACGTGGGCACCTCGCCTTTGAGGCAGTACTGCTCCTCTCCGGCGAGGCAGTTCTCGCACTCGCGGCAGGAGTCGACGAAGCAGCCCACGCCGACCCGGTCGCCGACGGCGTACTTGGTGACGGCGGAGCCGACCTCGGCGACCACACCGGCGATCTCATGGCCGGGCACCATCGGGAAGAGGGCGGTGCCCCACTCCTCGCGGGCCTGGTGGATGTCGGAGTGGCAGATACCGGCGTAGGCGATCTCGATCAGCACGTCGTGCTCGCGCAGGGCGCGGCGCTCGACGGTGGTCCTTTCCAGCGGGGCCTTCGGAGCGGGGGCTGCGTAGGCGGTGACGCTGGTAGTCATAAACGTGTCTCCCTGTGACGAACTAGGAAAAAGGGGATGGGTGAAGGGAAGGGGGAAGTAAGGAGGGGGAAGGGGGAAGGGTGTGCGGGGGGAAAGGGGAAGGGTGTGCGGGGGAAAGGGGTGGGGTCAGGGGGAAACGTCGGAGGACGGTCCCCCCGAAGGACGCGCTTCGGACGAGGGCGCGGATCGATCGGCCGAGGGAGTCACGGTCCAGCTCGCCAGCAGCCGCAGGGCCGTCTCGGAGGGGGAGCCGGGCTCGACCGTGTAGATGCACAGAGCCTGGTCGGGATCGCCGGGCACGGTCACGTTCTCGTAGGCCAGCGTCATGTCCCCGACCACCGGATGGTGGTAGAGCTTGACGCCGTGGGTCTTCTCCCGCACGTTGTGGTCGGCCCACCACGTGCGGAACTCAGGGCTCTTGATGGTGAGCTCGCCCACGAGCTCGGTCAGCCGGGGATCGTCGGGATGACGCCCGGCCTCCAGCCGGAGGGACGCCACCCCCTCCGCCGCGACCGTCTCCCACTCCGGCCACAGCGAACGGGCCGCCTCGTCGAGGAACATGAAGCGGGCCATGTTCCGCTCGTGGTACGGGAGCGCCTCGAAGTCGATGATCAGCGCCCGGGCCAGCTGGTTGGAGGCCAGGACATCGCCCCTGCGCCCGAGGACGAAGGCCGGTGAGACCCCGTCCAGCATGCGCAGCAGCGCGTGCACTCCGGGCCGCACCCGCTGGGGGCGGGGCGGCCGGCGGCGCACCGTGCGCCGGGGGCGCGGCCGGGTCAGCTCGAAAAGGTACGCACGTTCGGTTTCATTGAGCTGAAGAGCGCGGGCCACGGCGTCCAGCACCGTCTCCGACACATTGAGGTGCCGGCCCTGCTCCAGACGCGTGTAGTAGTCCGTGCTCACGCCGGCCAGCTGCGCCAGCTCCTCGCGGCGCAGCCCCGGCACCCGACGGGGGCTGTTGTTGCTCACGCTCACGCCCGCGTCGCCGGGGCTCAGACGTGCCCTGCGGCTCCGCAGGAACTCACAGAGCTCGGTATTGCGGTCCATGGGTTCCAGTATTGGCAACGGAAAAGGCATCTGAGCGTGCCAAAGTAGGTCTGCTGAACCTAGGCCGGGCGGGGCCATGCGGGCCGTCGCCGCTCGTACGGCTTCGTGGCGCTCGCACGGGAGAGTGGTGGCGGGAGCGGTGGGCTGGTGCCGGTGGGCCGGTCTGATAGACCTTGACCGCGCGCTCCGGGTTGCACTGCGGCTCCTGTACGGCAAACTGCTTACGCCCCACCCTCACCGCGAGGCACCGCAAAGGCGCAGCGCAGTACAGCACGGCCGAGCAGATATGGGACATCGGAGATCATGAGCGCCCCTACCTCAGGATCCGCGGACGGCAGCTCCATTCCTGGCTTTTATCCTGATCCGTCCATCCCTGGCTACATCCGTTACTGGAACGGCGCCGCCTGGGTGCCCGGCACCAGCCGTCCCGCCCCGGCCGAGGGCGAGGCCATGCCCGCGCCGCCGCCCGGGGTCACCCATACCCAGGTGATCAGCCCGCCGCCGGACGAGACGGGCCCGATGTTCCTGGACGACGATCCGGCGCCGCGGGCCGCCGAGGAGACCGGTAGCGCACTGCCCGAGCTGCGCCGGAGCGCCGAGATGGACGTCCGGGGCGCGGGCGGGCCGCCCGAGGCGGCGGCCGGGGGCATGGGGGCCCAGCCGGTGCCGCCCGGCGGTGTCCCGGCGTCCGTGGACTGGAACGACCCCCAGCGGCTGCACGGCACCCGCCCCGACGCCGGCTCGGCCTGGCAGGCGGACGCCGCCCAGCAGGGCGGATTCGGCGGTGAGCAGGACCGCCGGATCTCCTGGGGCGCGGAGCCGGACGCCCCCGGCGACCCCCAGGCCGGTGGGGGACAAGCCGGTGGGGGGCAGGCCGGTGGGGGACAGTGGCCCGGGGTGCCCGACCCGCGGCGCGCGGGCCCGGGTGAGGACGCCGGGCGCGATGACGGCACGCTGACCATGCGCGCGGGCGGGAGCGGGCGTACGACGGACCGCTCGACGCAGGCCCTGCCGCCCGTCCGCCGGGCCCCGGAGCTGCCCCCGGCGGACGAGGGCGGGACGCCCGCCCCGGCGGGCGACGGGACGATGACGTTCCGCACGGTGGGGCGCGGCGGCGGCGCGGCACCCACGACCGGCCAGGGGCAGGGGCAGGGGCAGGACCAGGGCTGGGACCAGGGCCGGGGCCAGACGGCCGGCCGGGACGACGGGACGATGGCGATCCGGGCGATCGGCCGCGGCGGTGCGCGCAAGGGCGCCGAAACCGCACCCCCGGCCCAGCCCCCGCACCAGCCCCAACAGCCTCCGCAGACACATCAGCCCCAGCAGCCCCCGCAGCCGCACCAGCCTCAGCAGCCCTTCGGCAGCATCCCCGCCCAGGGCGGCGGCCCGGCCTGGCAGCCGCAGGGGCAGTTCGCCCAGCAGTCCGGCCCGCCGCAGCGCCCGCCGCAGGCCGCCCCGCACGCTCCCCAGGCGGCCCCGCACGGCGCCGGCCCGGGTGCGCCCGAGGGCGTCATCCCCTGGAAGCCGCCCGTCGACAACCCCTTCCTCCTGGCCGCCCAGGAGGGCCGGCCCGCCTCGCTCGGCCGCCGCCTCGCCGCCCGGCTGATCGACTCGGTGGTGCTGCTCGGCGTCGTCGGCGCCGTCGCGTTCCCGCTGTGGAGCAAGGCGAGCGACCACATCGACGAGAAGGTCGAGGCGGCCAAGCAGAGCGGCGAGACCGTCACGGTCTACTTCCTGGACGGCACCACCAGCGGCTATCTGGGCATCGTCCTCGGTCTGCTGCTCATCCTCGGCGTCGTCCTGGAGACGCTGCCGACCGCCAAGTGGGGCCGCACCCTCGGCAAGAGGCTGTGCGGGGTGCGGGTGCTGGACATCGAGGAGCACGACACCCCGTCCTTCGGCACCGCGCTGCGCCGCTGGCTGGTCTACTCGGTGCTGGGAGTGCTCGTCATCGGCGTGCTGAACGTGCTGTGGTGCCTGTTCGACCGCCCGTGGCGGCAGTGCTGGCACGACAAGGCGGCCCGCACCTTCGTCGCGTCGGCCGACTGAGCGTCGGCCGACTGAGCGTCGGTCGGCCGAGCGTCGGTCTGCCGAGCCGCCCTCCGCCGAACCGAACATCCGTCCCGGCTGCGGCGGATGGACGATCCCGGTCGCCCGAACGGGGCGCGCCGGATGCGACAGTCCCGGCTCCGGGGTCGACTCGGGCCATGAGCACCGATCAGCCGCCCCCCGGGCCGGACGAGCCCCGGGACCGGGACAGCAGCGATCCGTTCGCGAAACAACCGCGTGCGAACGGCTCCCCGTACGGGGACCACGAGGACCACGGGGACCAGACCGCGGGGCCCGAGCCGTACGCCGGGATGCCCCCGCTCGCGCACCTCGGCCGCCGTCTGATCGCCCGGATCATCGACGCGCTGCTCATCGGCATCCCGGTCGGGCTCGTCGTGACCGCGATCGCCGGGACCTACGACCCGATCGAGGGCAGCGCCCGCTCGACCACCGTCACGCTGGTCTACGTCCTGGTCTACTTCCTCTACGAGGGGCTGATGCTGACCCGGGACGGCCAGACCGTCGGCAAGAAGGCGATGAAGATCCGGGTCGCCATGCTGGAGAACGGCCGGCCGCCGGCGGGCCAGGCGGGCTGGCTGCGCGCCGGGGTGTACGCCCTGCCCGAGATCGTGCCCTGCTGCGGCTTCGTCTTCTGGCTGATCAATGTGTTGTGGTGCACCTGGGACCGGCCCTACCGGCAGTGCCTGCACGACAAGGCGGCCAAGACGCTGGTGGTGTCGACCGTGCCCTGACCCCCGGAGGAGCCACCCTGAGCTTCCGGCCCGCCCGGCGCGCTGATGTAATCGGGGCATGGCCCCCGACCCGCTGTCCTCGCCCCCGCCTGTGATCCCCCCAGGGATGCCCCCGCTGGCCACCCCTGGTCAGCGCTTCACCGCCCGGCTCATCGACATCGTCATCCTCGGCGCGATCTGGACGGTGGCGCTCACGGCGACCGGCGCGCTCCAGTACACGATGGACCACCCGGGCGAGCAGGACATCGGCAAGGTGACCCTCGCGCTCGTCATCACGATGGCGCTCTACTTCGGCTACGAGGGCGTCATGCTGGCCCGCAGCGGACAGACGCTCGGCAAGAAGGCGCTGCGCATCCGGGTGGCGATGCTGTCCGACGGCAATGTGCCGGCCGGCCAGGGCTGGGTCCGCGCGGCGGTCTATGTCCTGCCGGGGATGCTCATCCCGCTGTTGGTCGGCACGGTCTTCTGGCTGGTCAACTCGGCCTCACTGCTGTGGGACAAGCCGCTCCAGCGCTGTCTGCACGACAAGGCCGCGCGGACCGTCGTGGTGTCAGCCGTGCAGTGAGTCGGCCGTGGTGTCAGCCGTGCAGTGAGTCGGCGTGCGCCCGGGCGTGCGCCCGCGCCGGGTCGGCCGGTCCGGACCCCGCCACGGGGCGGCTGGTACGGACGGTGCGGCCGGGGCGGGACGCCCGGGCCACCGGCACGGTGACGGCGACGAGGAGCCCGAGAACCAGCCCGACCACGGTCACCACCGCCACCCCGAGCCCCGATCGGGTCTGGGAGAGCAGCAGCATGGCGAAGGTCGAGAGAACGACGGTGGCCGAACCATAGGCAAGCTGTGCAGGAGTCGGACGCGGCATGGCGGGATCCGTCCTCGGGGGCGATATGCAGGGGGCAAGAGTCAGGCCGATGTGCACCGTCAGTCCTGACTCTACGGTCCTGCATGCCCGTGGGGAACGGAAGTAAGCGTGACCTCACCCACGGCGCTGTTGCACAGGGGGCGCACGGAATCATCGGGTGTGCCAACCGGCGTGCAAGGCGCGCCCGTTGCTGTCCGTTAAACGGAACGTCGGGATCGCAGAACGTACTTGTCTCATCAGTCCAAGTCAAGGTCTGTCTTTTCTCCTGCCACTCCGGTCAAATGTCCGGCACTGGTGTGGAAAGGGGAGGACTGAGCGAGTGAACAGCCAACGGAGGACGGCCAGATCGGCCGCCATAGCCGCAGTGGTGGCCGCGCTCGGAGCGGCGGCACTCTCGACCGGCATGGCTCAGGCGGACGCACCGTCTACGCGTGTTGAGCGCCATGATCCGGCGCCCGCGAAGACGGATGTCCAGCACGACCTCGAAGGTCCGTACAGCAAGCAGCGGGAAGCACAGCGCCAGGAGGCGCTGCGTCAGGTCATCTCCGGCGACGCCAAGGCGACCACGCGCGGGGCGTCCAAGGTCGTGAAGCTCGGCAAGGGCAAGTACGTCGAGCTGGCCCGGGAGAAGACCGACAAGATCTTCACCATCCTGGTCGACTTCGGCGACAAGGTGGACGACACCACCATGTACGACCCGGATGGGGACGGCCCCGAGCCGCCGGTGAAGAAGTACGGCGGCGACCCGGGCCCGGCGCACAACACCATCGCCCAGCCGGACCGCGCCGACGACAACAGCACGGCCTGGCAGAAGGACTACAACCGCCAGCACTTCCAGGACCTCTACTTCTCCAAGGACAAGAAGAAGGAGTCCCTGAAGAAGTACTACGAGAAGCAGTCCTCGGGCCGCTACTCGGTGGACGGCGAGGTCTCCGACTGGGTTAAGGTCGACTGGAACGAGGCCCGCTACGGCTCCAACTACTGCGGCGACACCAACTGCGCCAACGCCTGGGACCTGATCCGCGACGGCGTCAACCAGTGGGCCAAGGACCAGAAGGCGGCCGGCCGCACCGACGCGCAGATCAAGGCGGACCTGGCCAAGTACGACCAGTGGGACCGCTACGACTACGACGCCGACGGCAACTTCAACGAGCCCGACGGCTACATCGACCACTTCCAGATCGTCCACGCCGGTGAGGACGAGTCCGCGGGCGGCGGGGTCCAGGGCGAGAACGCCATCTGGGCGCACCGCTGGTACGCGTACGGCACCGACGCGGGCAAGTCCGGCCCCGGCGACAACAAGTCGGGCGGTACGCAGATCGGCGACACCGGCATCTGGGTCGGCGACTACACGATGCAGCCGGAGAACGGCGGCCTCGGCGTCTTCGCCCATGAGTACGGCCATGACCTGGGCCTGCCGGACGAGTACGACACCACCGGCAAGGGGGAGTCGTCCGTCGCCTACTGGTCGCTGATGTCCGCGGGATCCTGGCTCGGCACCGGTAAGGACGCCATCGGCGATCTGCCCGGCGATATGAACGCCTGGGACAAGCTCCAGCTGGGCTGGCTGAACTACGCCTCGGCCAAGGCCGGTAAGAAGTCCACCCACACCCTCGGGGTGGCCGAGTACAACACCAAGAACAAGCAGGCGCTGGTGGTCGAGCTGCCCGCCAAGGCCGTCACCACCGAGGTGGTCGCCCCCGCCGAGGGCTCCAAGCAGTGGTGGAGCGGAATGGGCGACGACCTCAAGAACACCCTTACCCGGTCGGTGGACCTCACGGGCAAGTCCAAGGCCAGTCTGGACCTCCAGGGCTGGTGGGACATCGAGGAGAACTACGACTACCTCTACGCCGAGGTCTCCACGGACGGCGGCGCCAACTGGACGCCCGTCGACGGCACCGCGGACGGCAAGGCCATCCCGCGCGACGCCGGAGACAAGCCCGCGCTGACCGGCACCTCGGGCGCGTACAAGAAGCTCTCCTTCCCGCTGGACGCCTACGCGGGCAAGAAGATCGACCTGCGCTTCCGCTACCAGACCGACGGCGGGGTGGCGCAGAAGGGCTTCGCGGCCGACGCGATCACCCTGACCGCGGACGGCGCCCCGGTCTTCAGCGACGGCGCCGAGGGCGACGACAACGGCTGGACGGCGAAGGGCTTCTCGCGCATCGGCGGCTCCTTCACCAAGGACTACCCGCAGTACTACCTCGCCGAGAACCGCCAGTACGTGTCGTACGACACCACCCTCAAGACCGGCCCGTACAACTTCGGCTGGGCCTCCAGCCGGCCCAACTGGGTCGAGCACTTCCCGTACCAGAATGGGCTGCTGATCTGGCAGTGGGACACCTCGCAGCCGGACAACAACGTCGGCGTCCACCCGGGCAGTGGTCTGATCCTGCCGATCGACGCGCACCCCGCCGCCGAGAAGTGGGCGGACGGCAAGCTGATGCGCAACCGGATCCAGGCGTACGACTCGCCCTTCAGCCGGCTCCCCTCGGACGGCTTCACGCTGCACAACGACGGCAAGGCCGCCAAGGTGAAGCCGAAGCCGGGCATCCCGGTCTTTGATGACCATAAGGGTACGTACTGGGACGAGGGCAACCCGACCGGAAGTGTCAAGATTGCTGACACCAACACCCGGATCAAGATCCTCAAGGAGCTCCCGGGCGGCTCGACGATGACCGTCCAGGTCGGACCGTCCGCCTCCTAGATCCACACCAGTCTGCGTTTTCGCAGGTCAGAGCGGTAGCGGCCGTCGCCCCCTAGCGGGCGGCGGCCGTTAGCGTTTAGATGCCCCTACGACCTGCTTGTTGACACGACGTCTCACGGGGGCATGACCCGCAATGGCCGACGGAGGATTTACCAAGCTGCCGGGTGGCAGTGTGGTGGTCGCACTGACGCTGCCGCGCCCACTGGGCGAGGGCGGCGTCCGCGTACTGGTACACGCCGCGAACCGCCAGCGAGCCCTGACCAGGCTCCGCAATCTCGGGCTCCGCGCTGTCTATCTGCGCGGCAACACCGCGCCGCCGACACCCGACGAGGTGACGGCGGTGCTCCACCATCCCGACGGGGTGGTCTGGCGCGCCGCGCCGGACCGCGGAGGGGAGCTCTGGCATCCCATGGCCGCCCTCCTCAGACCCCCGGCCCCGGCCTCGTAACGCCGGGGCCCGGGGCGGCGGCCGATCGAGCCTGGCCGGGCAGCCGCCGGGGAGGGGGCTGGGGGCGCTCAGGGCGCCTCCGGGACCCTCAGACGACCGGCTTGCCGCTGAGCTCGACCCCGGCCGCCCGCAGCTCCTCCAGGGCGCGCTCGGTCGTGCCCGGGGAGACGCCCGCGGTCAGGTCCAGCAGGACATGCGCCGTGAACCCCTCGCGGCGCGCGTCCAGCGCCGTGGCCCGTACACAGTGGTCGGTGGCGATGCCCACCACGTCCACCTCGGTCACCTCCCGCTCGCGCAGCCACTGGGCGAGCGGGGTGCCGTGCTCGTCGGCGCCCTCGAAGCCGCTGTACGCGCCCGTGTACGCGCCCTTGTCGAAGACCGCCTCGATCGCGCCGGAGGCGACGGCGGGCGCGAAGTTCGGGTGGAACCCGACGCCCTCGGTGCCCGCGACACAGTGCACCGGCCAGGTGTGCTCATAGTCCGGATTGTCCGAGAAGTGATCGCCCGGATCGATGTGGTGATCACGGGTGGCGACGACATGCCGGTAACCGGGCGTGGCCTCCCCGATCAGATCGGTGATCGCGGCGGCGACGTCCGCGCCCCCCGTCACCGCGAGGCTTCCGCCCTCGCAGAAGTCGTTCTGGACGTCGACGACGATCAGTGCCCGGTGCATGTCACCGAGGGTAGACACTCCGCGTCGATTACGGCAGTGGGCGTGCCCCGCGTTCCCGCTCATGACCCGCCCGCCTCAGGCCCGCGCGTACTCGGTGGGCAGGACCGGCTCCCCGCGCGAGAGCTGGGTCGCCGACAGCGGCAGCCCGGCCCGGGCCGCGATATGCCGGTCCCGCGCCGCGTCCAGCGGCTCGCGGGCCACGATCTCGCCCCCGCGCACCAGCTCCACCAGCAGTTGATGGCCCGCCAGCTCCTCGGGGACCGCACCGGTGCCGATCACCTCGGCCTCGGCCACACCGTGCTCGTCCACCCGCCGCGCGGCCCATTTGCGGCCGCCCACCGAGGTCTTGGCGCCCATGGACTTCTTGGCCACCGGCAGCAGCGGCGCGTCAGCGTCGTCCGAGACCGCCCGCGCCACCAGCTTGTAGACCATCGAGCTGGTGGGGTGGCCGCTTCCGGTGACCAGCTGGGTGCCGACCCCGTACGCGTCCACGGGGGCCGCGGCCAGCGAGGCGATCGCGTACTCGTCGAGGTCGCTGGTCACCACGATCTTGGTGTTCTTGGCGCCCAGCTCGTCCAGCTGCTGGCGCACCCGGTGGGCCAGCAGCAGCAGATCGCCGGAGTCGATCCTTACGGCGCCCAGGTCCTTGCCGGCCACCTCCACGGCGGCGCGCACCGCCTCGGCGACGTCATAGGTGTCCACGAGCAGGGTGGTGTCGCTGCCGTGCGCCTGGACCTGCGCCGTGAAGGCGTCCCGCTCGCTGTCGTGCAGCAGGGTGAAGGCGTGGGCGCTGGTGCCGACGGTCGGGATGTTGTAGCGGAATCCGGCCGCGAGGTCGGAGGTGGTGGTGAAGCCGCCGACGTAGGCGGCGCGGGCGGCGGCCACGGCGGCCAGCTCATGGGTGCGGCGGGCGCCCATCTCGATGAGCGGCCGGTCGCCGGCGGCGGTGGACATCCGGGACGCGGCGGCGGCCACCGCGGAGTCGTGGTTGAGGATGGAGAGGATGACCGTCTCCAGCAGCACCGCCTCGGCGAAGGTGCCCTCCACCCGGATGATCGGCGAGCCGGGGAAGTAGACCTCGCCCTCGGGGTAGCCCCAGATGTCGCCGCGGAAGCGGTAGTCGGCGAGCCAGGAGAGCGTGGGCTCGTCCACGATCCGCTGCTGGGCGAGGAAGTCCAGCACGCCGGTGTCGAAGCGGAAGTTCTCGACGGCGTCCAGCACCCGCCCGGTGCCGGCCACGACGCCGTAGCGCCGGCCCTCGGGGAGGCGCCTGGTGAAGGCCTCGAAGACCGAGCGGCGGTCGGCGGTGCCCGCCCGCAGCGCGGCCTGCAGCATGGTGAGTTCGTACCGGTCGGTGAAGAGTGCGGTCGACGGCACGTCCACCGGCAGTCCCAAGTCCGCAGTGTCCATGGTTGACGATGCTACCTCCCGTACTCGTCAGAGTGACGAGATCTGGGTGCCGGTTTAGGCGACGGCCCGTGCCGGGTGGCAGCATGGGACGTGTGAGTGTCGCGCCCGTGGAGATCGAACGTCCTGAATCCCGTGAAGCACCCTCGTCGGTGCCGGAACCCGACGTTCCCTGGGTGACGGTGGTCCATAACGACCCCGTCAATCTCATGAGCTATGTGACCTACGTCTTCCAGAGCTACTTCGGCTACTCCAAGGACAAGGCCAACCGTCTGATGCTCGATGTCCACCACAAAGGCCGCGCGATCGTCTCGAGCGGCACCCGCGAGGAGATGGAGCGCGACGTACAGGCGATGCACGGCTACGGCCTGTGGGCGACTCTCCAGCAGGAGCGCTGATGTCGGGACGTTTCGAGCCGTTGCCGGGTGGCGGCGCCGCCATCGCCCTGGACGAGGTGGAGGTCTCCATCCTGCGCAGCCTGGCCATGCAGCTCGCCGAGCTGATCGGCCCGGGTGACCAGCCCGCCGCGGGCGACGATCCGCTGGCCGCGCTCTTCGCGGACGGCCCGAGCAAGCCGCCGGAGGATCCGGCGCTCGCCCGGCTCTTCCCGGACGCCTACTCCCCGCCGGACCAGGAGCTCGGGGCGCGGGAGGAGAAGGAGGCGCGGGAGGCGTCCGCGGAGTTCCGCCGCTTCACCGAGAACGACCTGCGGGCGCGCAAGCGCGACGACGCCCTGACGGTGGTGCGCGACCTGGACGCGCTGGGCCCCGGCTCCTCGGGTGGGGCCCCGGCGGTGCTGGAGCTGGCGCCGGAGCGGTCCCGGTGCTGGCTGGGCGCGCTCAACGACCTGCGGCTGGCCATCGGGACCCGGCTGGAGGTCACCGACGAGGACGACGGCGGTGAGCTGCTGGGGCTGCCGGACTCCGATCCGCGCAAGCCGATGGTGATGGCGTACTTCTGGCTCGGCGGGCTCCAGGAGACCCTGATCGAGACGCTCATGCCGGAATGATTCCCTCCGGCGATTACTGAGTGTTCGTTTAGAGGATGCTCAACTCCGGATAACGATCGCATCACCGCGGTCGTTATCTTTGTTGCGCAGTACAACCTTTGTCCACTTCTTCCTGTGGTGTGCACCACACGCGGCCCAGCCGATCGGTGTTGCGGGCGTGATAAATCTTCACGATCGCAGCCAGCCGCCACAGGGAGAAAGGCACAGCAATATGACCTCAGCGGCTCCTGAAGAGGGCTATGAGCGCGGCCTTGGCAGTCGCCAGGTCCAGATGATCGCTATCGGCGGCGCCATCGGCGTCGGCCTGTTCATGGGTGCCGGGGCGAACATCGCCAAGGCCGGCCCGAGCATCATCCTGATGTACGCCCTCGCGGGCGTGATCGTCTTCTTCATCATGAGAGCGCTCGGTGAGCTGCTCCTCTATCGGCGGTCCACGGGCTCCTTCGCGGAATACATCCGGGAGTTCCTGGGCCCGTTCTTCGGCTATGTGACCGGCTGGACCTACTGGCTGCTGTGGGTGGTGACCGGCATGGCCGAGCTCACGGCCGCCGCCATCTACATCAACTTCTGGTTCCCCTCGATCCCGCAGTGGGTCAGCGCCCTGGTCTTCCTGGTGGTGCTCTTCGGGGTCAACCTGATCTCGGTCAAGGTCTTCGGTGAGGTCGAGTTCTGGTTCTCGATGGTCAAGGTCACCGCGATCATCGGCATGATCGTGATCGGCCTCGGTGTGCTCACCCTCGGCTTCTCCGACGCCGGTGACACCGCCGCCGCCTCGAACCTCTGGTCACACGGCGGGTTCTTCCCCAACGGCATCGGCGACAGCCTGATGACCCTCCAGGGCGTGATGTTCGCCTACATCGCCGTCGAGCTCGTCGGCGTCACCGCGAGCGAGTCCGAGGACCCGGAGAGGACCCTGCCCAAGGCGATCAACACCCTGCCGTGGCGCATCATCATCTTCTACGTGGGTGCGCTGACGGTGCTGCTGGCGGTCGTCAAGTGGACCGAGTTCTCGGCCGGCGAGAGCCCCTTCGTGCACGGCTTCTCCAAGATCGGCATCCCCCTCGCCGCCGGTATCGTCAACTTCGTCGTCCTGACCGCGGCCCTGTCCTCCTGCAACTCCGGCATGTACTCCACCGGCCGGATGCTGCGCGACCTGGCGACCAGCGGTGAGGGGCCGAGCATCTTCGCCCGGCTCAACGTCCGCAAGTCCCCGGCCCTCGGCATCACCTTCTCCGTCCTCTTCATGGGTATCGGCGTGCTCCTCAACTACGTCGTCCCCGAGAAGGCGTTCACCTACGTCACCTCGGTGTCCACGGCCTGCGGCATCTGGACCTGGCTGATGATCCTGTTCGCCCACATCCGGTACCGCAGCGCGTTCCGCGCCGGCCGGCTGCCCGCCTCGAGTTTCCCGGCCCCGGGCGGCTCGTTCTTCAGCTGGGTGGCGGCGGTCTTCCTGCTGTTCGTGACCTGCTTGGTCGCCTACGACAAGGACGCCCGGGTCTCCCTGTACATCGGTGCCGGTTGGGCCGTCTGCCTGGTGATCGGCTGGTACGTCCTCAAGGCCCGCGGCGGTGCCCAGCCGCTCGGCCAGTCGGACGCGGTGGAGCCGGAGTACGCGCGCAAGTAGTCCACGACGAATCCGTATCGCCTTTCGGGCGCTATATCTCAGCAGGCGGGCTCCGGACCTCTGTCCGGAGCCTGCCTCCTATTGTGTGGTCATGCTGACCATCACCCAGGCGCTCCACGACAAGATCGTCGCGCACGCCCGCGCCGACCACCCCGACGAGGCATGCGGTGTGATCGCGGGCCCGGCCGGAAGCGGCCGCCCCGAGCGGTTCATCCCGATGCTGAACGCGGCCCGTTCCCCCACCTTCTACGAGTTCGACTCGGGTGACCTGCTCAAGCTCTACCGCGAGATGGACGACCGGGACGAGGAGCCGGTGGTCATCTACCACTCGCACACCGCCACCGAGGCGTACCCCTCCCGCACCGATATCTCCTACGCCAATGAGCCCGGTGCCCACTACGTCCTGGTCTCCACGGCCGATTGCGGCAATGACGAGGGGCCCTTCCAGTTCCGGTCCTTCCGGATCGTGGACGGCGAGGTCACCGAGGAAGAGGTGGAGATCGTCCCGGGTGGCTGAATCCCCGCTCTGTCTTGCATCGCGGTCGCTACCCGTCCGTATCGCGGGATCACCTACCCGAGCCCGGTTCGGGAATCGATACGATGAGTCCATGGTTTTCGATGACGTGAGCGAGAAGACGCCGGGCATGCTGCTCGTGGCGCGGCTCCACGTCGACCTGTGCCGGCTCGCCAGCGCGATGTGTCCGCGCCGCGCCGTGGCCGCCTGAGCGCGCGCCCGAGACGCCCGACGCCCTTCGACGACGCCCTCCCGGCCGCTCCCGGCCCGGGAGCCCACCCCGCCCTCCGACAGGAGCCCAGACATGGCCATCGAGGTCCGCATCCCGACCATCCTCCGCACCTACACCGACGGCCAGAAGGCGGTCGAGGGCAGCGGAGCCACGCTCGCCGAGCTCTTCACCGACCTGGAGAGCCGGCACTCCGGGATCCAGGAGCGCCTGGTCGACGGCGGCGAGCTGCGCCGCTTCGTCAACGTCTATCTGAACGACGAGGACGTCCGCTTCCTCGACGGCATCTCCACCAAGCTCTCGGACGGCGACAACGTGACGATCCTCCCGGCCGTCGCCGGCGGAATGCTCTGATGCGTTACGACAGCCCCCTGGCCGCGGTCGGCAATACGCCGCTCGTCGGGCTGCCGCGGCTCTCGCCCTCCTCCGACGTACGGATCTGGGCCAAGCTGGAGGACCGCAACCCCACCGGCTCGGTCAAGGACCGCCCCGCGCTCCATATGATCGAACAGGCCGAGAAGGACGGCCGGTTGACCCCCGGCTGCACCATCCTCGAGCCCACCTCCGGCAACACCGGCATCTCCCTCGCGATGGCGGCCAAGCTCAAGGGCTACCGCATCGTCTGCGTGATGCCGGAGAACACCAGCGAGGAGCGGCGCCAGCTGCTCGCCATGTGGGGCGCGGAGATCATCTCCTCGCCCGCCGCCGGCGGCTCCAACACCGCCGTCCGGGTGGCCAAGGAACTGTCGGGGCAGCACCCGGACTGGGTGATGCTGTACCAGTACGGAAACCCGGACAACGCCGGCGCCCACTACGCCACCACCGGCCCCGAGATCCTGGCCGACCTGCCCTCCATCACCCACTTCGTCGCCGGTCTGGGCACCACCGGCACCCTGATGGGCGTCGGCCGCTTCCTGCGCGAGAACAAGCCGGACGTCCAGATCGTCGCCGCCGAACCGCGCTACGACGACGTCGTCTACGGACTCCGCAACCTCGACGAGGGCTTCGTCCCCGAGCTGTACGACGAGTCCGTCCTGACCACCCGCTTCTCCGTCGGCTCCGAGGACGCGGTGTCCCGCACCCGGGAACTCCTCGCCCAGGAGGGCATCTTCGCGGGCGTCTCGACCGGCGCCGCGCTGCACGCGGCCCTCGGTGTCGCCCGTAAGGCGGTCACGGCCGGGCAGAGCGCCGATGTGGTCTTCATCGTCGCCGACGGCGGCTGGAAGTACCTCTCCACCGGTGTCTACACGGCGGCCACCACCGAGGAGGCGATCGAGACGCTGCACGGCCAGCTCTGGGCGTAGGGGGCCGAATCGGCGGGCGGGGGACAGGGCCGGGCACCACCCGGCTCCGTCCTGGTGATTCCGCCCACAACGCGGCCCCGTGGAGGAGCTGCCTGGGCTTTTGCGCCTTACGCTCGTGGGCACCGCATGACCCCCCGCACCTGCCCATGGCCCTCGGCATGGGGACCCCTCAAGGAGGTTCCTGCTTCATGAAGCTCACCGTCGTCGGATGCTCAGGGTCGTTCCCGTCCGCGGAATCGGCCTGCTCGAGCTACCTCATCGAGGCCGACGGCTTCCGGCTGCTCCTCGACATGGGCAATGGCGCCCTTGGCGAGTTGCAGCGCCACTGCGGTCTTTACGACCTCGACGCTGTGCTGCTGTCCCATCTCCACCCCGATCACTTCATCGACATGTGCGGATACTTCGTCGCGCGCTACTACCGGCACGACGGTGGCCGCGCCGAGGCGATCCCCGTCTACGGCCCCGAGGACACCGAGCGGCGGCTGGTCCAGGCGTACGACGACGTGCCCGACGACAAGTCGATGCGCGAGGTCTTCGACTTCCGCACGCTCACGCCCGGCAGCTTCCAGATCGGCCCCTTCACCATCCGCGCCGAGCGCGTCTGCCATCCGGTGGAGGCGTACGGCTTCCGGATCGAGTGCGACGGCCGCTCGCTGGTCTACTCGGGCGACACGGGCCCCTGTGAGGCCCTGGTGGACCTGGCCCGGGGCGGCGACCTCTTCCTGTGCGAGGCGGCCTTCACGCACGGCAAGGAGGACATCCCGGGGCTGCACCTCAACGGCCGCGAGGCGGGCGAGCACGCGCTGCGGGCGGGGGTCGGGGCCCTGGTGCTCACCCATGTGCCGCCGTGGACGGACCCCCAGATCAACCAGCGCGACGCCCAGGCGGTCTTCGGCGGCCCGGTGGAGCTGGCCAAGGCGGGCGCGGTCTACGAGGTCTAGGCCCACGGTCCCCGTACGCGCGAAGGCCCCGGAACCGGCTCGGTTCCGGGGCCTTCGCGCGGGGCGCGGGCCGGCGTTCTGCGCCGGGCCGACGGTCTGCGCCGGGCCGGCGTGCTACGCCTTGGTGAGGTCCTCGACCTCTTCCTCGGGCTCACGGCCCGGGGTGGGCAGGTCGAACTTGGTGATCGCGAAGCGGAAGACCACGTAGTAGACCACCGCGAAGACCAGCCCCACCGGGATGATCAGCAGTGGTTTGGTGGCATGGCTCCAGTTCAGCGCGTAGTCGATGAACCCCGCGGAGAAGTTGAAGCCCGCGTGCACGCCCAGGGCCCAGGTGATCGCCATCGAGAGGGCGGTCAGCACCGCGTGGATCACATAGAGCAGCGGGGCGATGAACATGAACGAGAACTCGATCGGCTCGGTCACGCCCGTGACGAACGAGGTCAGCGCCAGCGAGATCATCATGCCGAGCACGGCCTTGCGGCGCTCGGGGCGGGCGGTGTGCGCCATGGCCAGGGCGGCGGCCGGCAGGCCGAACATCATGATCGGGAAGAAGCCGGACATGAACATGCCCGCGCTCGGGTCACCGGCCAGGAAGCGGCTGAGGTCGCCGTGCACGGTCTCACCGGCCGCGTTGGTGAAGTCGCCGAGCTGGAACCAGGCCACGGTGTTCACGAACTGGTGCATGCCGATCGGGATCAGGGCGCGGTTGACGGCGCCGAAGAGGGCCGATCCCGCGGAGCCGAGCCCGGTCATCCACTCGCCGAAGTTGCTGATGCCGTCGCCGATGGGCTCCCAGACCAGGCCGAAGAAGACGCCCACCGCGATACCGGTGAAGGCCATGATGATCGGCACCAGCCGGCGGCCGTTGAAGAAGCCGAGCCAGTCCACCAGCCGGGTGCGGTGGAACCGCTGCCACAGCACCGCGGTGAGCAGCCCCATGATGATGCCGCCGAGCACCCCGGGGTCGTTGAACTTGGCCGGTATGTCCTCGCCCTTCTGGATCACCGCGTCCGCGACCGGGAACGCCTCCAGCACCTTGCTGTAGACCAGGAACCCGACCACGGCGGCCAGCGCGGTGGAGCCGTCCGACTTCTTGGCGAACCCGATGGCCACGCCGACGCAGAACAGCAGCGGAAGGGCGCCGGTCAGCGCGCCACCGGCGTTGCTGAACACGGCGGCGACCTTGTCCCAGCCCAGTCCGTCGGCGCCGAACACATCGGGCTGTCCGAGCCGGACCATGATTCCGGCGGCGGGCAGGACCGCGATCGGCAGCTGAAGGCTGCGGCCGACCTTCTGGAGTCCCTGGAACAGGCCGGCACCCCGCTTCTGGGCGGGCGCCGCATTGGCGGTGGCCGTACTCATCGGATTCCTCCTGGTGAGGCGGGCTCTCGGGGGAAGGGACGGCCCGCTTTATGGTCTAAACCACATGTGGTGTAGACCTGTTGTAGCACGGAGGGATCCGATGAAGGAATCTATCGTTCCAAGTGACGTGTAACGTCTTCGCCTACATAATGGTGTAGACCACTTGCCGCATGGTGAACGGACGACCATGGTGAACGGACGACAGGGAGCGAACATGGCCAGCAAGGCTGAGAAGATCGTCGAGGGTCTCGGCGGCATCGACAACATCGTCGAGGTCGAGGGCTGCATCACCCGACTCCGTACCGAGGTCAAGGACGTCTCCCTGGTCGACGAGGCGCTGCTGAAGGCCGCGGGCGCCCACGGCGTGGTGAAGATGGGCAGCGCGATCCAGGTGGTCATCGGCACCGACGCGGACCCCGTCGCCGCCGAGATCGAAGACCTGATGTGAGCCGCTGAGCCCGTCGCGCCGTCCTCCGGACACGGCCCCGCCGCGAACGCGGACCGGGGCCCTTCGCGATGCCGATAGGCTCATCCCATGTCTCGTATCGACGGCCGCACCCCCGACCAGCTCCGCCCCGTGACCATCGAGCGCGGTTGGAGCAAGCATGCCGAGGGCTCGGTCCTCGTCTCCTTCGGCGATACGCGGGTCCTGTGCACCGCGAGCGTCACCGAGGGCGTGCCGCGCTGGCGAAAGGGCAGCGGCGAGGGCTGGGTCACCGCGGAGTACGCGATGCTGCCGCGCTCCACCAACACCCGGGGCGACCGCGAGTCCGTCCGCGGCAAGATCGGCGGCCGTACGCATGAGATCTCCCGGCTCATCGGCCGCTCACTGCGCGCCGTCATCGACTACAAGGCGCTCGGTGAGAACACCATCGTCCTGGACTGCGATGTCCTCCAGGCCGACGGCGGCACCCGCACCGCCGCCATCACCGGCGCCTATGTGGCCCTGGCCGACGCCATCGGCTGGGCCCGGGGGAAGAAGCTGATCAAGGCCACCCGGCAGCCGCTGACCGGCACCGTCTCCGCCGTCAGCGTCGGCATCGTCGGCGGCGTCCCGCTGCTCGACCTCTGCTACGAGGAGGACGTGCGCGCCGAGACCGACATGAACGTGGTCTGTACCGGTGACGGACGCTTCGTCGAGGTGCAGGGCACCGCCGAGGGCGAGCCCTTCGCCCGCGAGGAGCTGAACGGGCTGCTGGACCTCGCCGTGGCGGGCTGTGACACCCTGTCCGGAATCCAGCGCGCGGCACTGGCCGAGGGGAACTGACGGCGGCACCAGGCAACCGTCGCGCGGCGCCTGGCGTTTAGTCAGGTACCACCACCTTTCCCGGGGAAGGACCCATTCCATGGCGCCGCGCCACCGTCACCGCCGTACCACCGCCGTCACCGCCCTCGCCGCCGTCGCGCTCGCCGTGCCGGTCACCGTCGGCTGCGGCGCGGTGGAGAAGGCCCTGGACTGCGCCCAGCTCGCGCTCGAGATATCCAACGACGTGGACAACCTCCAGGACGCCCTGGCCGGCGCCGCCCTCGACCCGCAGCAGGCCGACAAGATCCTCGACGCCCTCGACAAGGACATCGACAAGATGGGCGACCGCACCGACAACGCGGACGTCGGCAAGGCCATCGACGACCTCCAGAAGGCCGTGGACAACGTCCAGAAGTCCGTCGACAGCGGCAAGGACCCCGATCTGACCCCGGTCAAGGACGCGGCGGGCGAGCTGACCAAGGTCTGCTCGCCCTGACCTCCCCCGGCCCGATTCGCCCTGACCGCCCCCGATCGGCACGAGTCACCCACCCTCGATAATCGAGAGCTATGCAGCAACGCACTGACGGACACCCTCCGCACCCCCGCCGTCTCATCCTCGCGACCCGCAACGCCTACAAGATCACCGAGCTGCGCTCGATCCTGGGCGAGACCGGCCTCGATGTCGAACTCGTCGGCGCCGACGCCTATCCGGAGGTCCCGGACGTCAAGGAGACCGGCGTGACCTTCGCGGAGAACGCCCTCCTCAAGGCCCACTCCCTGGCCCAAGCCACCGGCCACCCCGCCATCGCCGACGACTCCGGGCTGTGCGTGGACGTCCTCGGCGGCGCCCCCGGCATCCTCTCGGCCCGCTGGTCGGGCCGGCACGGCGACGACCGCGCCAACCTCGATCTGCTGCTGGCCCAGCTCACCGACGTCCCCGACGAACACCGCGGCGCCCACTTCGAATGCGCCGCCGCCCTCGCGCTCCCCGACGGCACCGAACGCGTGGTCTCCGGCCGGCTCACCGGCACCCTCCGCCACGAGCCCGTGGGCGGCGGGGGGTTCGGCTACGACCCGATCCTCCAGCCCCACGGCGAGACCCGCACCTGCGCCGAACTGACCCCCGACGAGAAGAACGCCATCAGCCACCGCGGCAAGGCGTTCCGCGCCATCGCCCCGGTGGTGCGCGAACTGCTGGGGTAGGTGCCGCGCTGCGGCAACGTATAACGGCCTGCGATTCGAGTCATGAATCGCAGGCCGTATGCAGTGCGGCGGAAGGGATTCGAACCCTCAAGCCCTGTCACGGGCCACAGATCCTAAGTCTGCTGCGTCGCCGTTGCGCCACCGCCGCTCGCTTCCCACCATGGTAGCGGGCCGACATCTGAACGGTCACTTCGCATCGACGCTGCGCGACGGCCGCCCCGGCACCAGGTATTCGTGGCCGCGTGGCAGTTGGGACAGAGCAGTCGGAGGTTCTCGGGCCGATCGTCGCTCCAGTCGCCGTTGTTGTGATCCACCTCCAACGTCATCGGCCGCCCGTGCCAGAGGGGTCCTGTCCCGCATTCCACGCACCGCTCGGGCACGCCGATGTCCCTGAGGGCTCGCCGCAGCAGCACTGTCCTCGTGCGCCGCTGGCCGCTGTGCTTGACCAGGATCTGCTCGGGCGTCTTCCGGGGCGTTGTGCCGGGCTTTCCGCGTTGGTGTGCTTGCCCCAGGAAGTGTGCGGTGTCGATGCCTTCCTCGGCCGTCCAGAGGCGGAACAGGGCGCGTGAGCGTGTGTTGTCCGGCCGGTTGAGCTGCCGCAAGGCGCCCGCTATGGATGTGGATTCGGCGACGGCACAGCGAAGTTCCTCCCCAGCCGGACGCATCTTGGTACCGCGGCGTCCGAGAGGCGCGAAGTGGGAGATGTCGATGTCGAAGTGATCGAAACGCTGGTAAAGGTAACAACGCAGGCGACCGTAGGGCCGAGTGCCGAAGAAGACGATGACTTGGTTCATGTCGGAGCAGCGCTCGGCGGCCTCGGCCAGGAGTTCCCGCGTGTAGTGGACACGATGGCTCATAGAGCCGCGCCGACATGGGTGGCGCGAGGCCGCCGCCGCTTGCCACGCCCGCGGTAGCTGTCCGTCGCCGAGTGGCAGTTCGGGCACAGGAGGCGCAGGTTGGTGGGGCGGTTGTTGCGCCAGTCGCCATCGATGTGGTCCACCTCAAGCGGCAGTCGGCCGCCACGCCAGCGTGGTCCGGTTCCGCACAGCACGCAGCGCTCGCTCACGCCGAGCGTCAGCATCGCCCGCTTCAGTCGCTCGCTGGGCACGCGGCGCGCATGAGCCGGGGCCATCTCCACCAGCAACTCTTCCGGACTGCGGCGTCGACGGTTGTCTTTCATCGCGTCGGTGCGGCGCTGCGGGACAAAGTGCGACGTATCGATGCCGTATGCCTTGATCCGACGGCTGATGTTGGTGTGATGGCCACCCACCAATTCGATGCCGAGGTACCGCAACACGTCGTACACGCTTGTCGACGCAGCCACGGCGGGTTCGAGGATCTCTCTTGTCCAGCGGCCGCCCTCTCGTTCGAAGTGCGACGTGTCGATGTCCATTCTCTTCATGCGCCCGTGGACATAGCGGCGGGTCGCGCTTTCGGGAGCGACCCCGAGTTTGGCCAAGGCCTCCGAGAGCGTCGTCGAGGCTGCTGCGACTTCGGCAAGGCGATCTCGCGTATACGGGCTGACTGGCACGCTTTCCTCCCCTATGCGACTGCGTGTCGCACCATCGCACTGAGTAACGAATCACTCGGCCAGCGGTTACGCGGTTACGCGGTTGCGCACGACAAGCCCGAGGTCCCGCACTCCCGGATGCGGGACCTCGCAGGCGGAATTCGATCGTCCGTGCCGAGCCGACGCCCTGGGGCCGGTTCCTCGAACACGCCGTGGGCTGCACCCCGATCCCTTGGGGCAGGGTTCCCCGTGGGCGACGCGCTTTGGTTGGCGGCTGGTCACGACCATGCGACGGAAGCGGTCACCTCCGAACCGGATCCGTCCGCTTCAGGAGAGCGGGGGTCAGAGGCCCAGGTCTTTGATGATCTTGGCTACGTGACCGGTGGCCTTCACGTTGTACAGGGCGCGCTCGACCTTGCCCTGCTCGTCCACGATGACGGTGGAGCGGATCACGCCCGTCACCGTCTTGCCGTAGAGCTTCTTCTCGCCGAAGGCGCCGTACGCCTCCAGGGTCTCCTTGGAGGGGTCGGCGAGCAGGGTGACCTTCAGGTCCTCCTGGGCGCGGAACTTGGCCAGCTTCTCCGGCTTGTCGGGGGAGATGCCGATGACGTCGTAGCCGTGACCGGAGAGGAACTCGAGGTTGTCGGTGAAGTCGCACGCCTGCTTGGTGCAACCGGGAGTGAGGGCCGCGGGGTAGAAATAGACGATCACCTTGCGGCCGGCGTGCTCGGCGAGCGAGACCTGCTTGCCGTCCGCGTCGGGGAGGGTGAAGGCGGGGGCGGTGTCGCCGGGCTGCAGTCGCTCGCTCATGGTCTGGTGCTCCTCGTGGCATCGGGGGTACACACCCGACATTAGCCAGCTTCCCGTCCGGGGGTGCCGTGGGGCGGTGCGGAGATCGAGCTGACAGACTGTCCACTACGAAGCATCGAGACTGAATCATCGAGATTGACGGAGGCAGCGCGGTGTCGGATGCCAGGACCCCTGCGCAGATCGAGGCGGACATCGCCCGCAGGCGGCAGGAGCTCGCCGTGACGCTCGACGAGATCGGGGTGCGGGTGCACCCGAAGACGATCATCGGGGACGCGAAGGCGAAGGCGGCGTCGGCCGTGGACCGGACCGCCGGGCGGGCCTATGTGTCCGTCAACCGAGTGGTGACGGGCGTACGCGGCCAGCTGGTGTCCGAGGAGGGCGCGCCCCGCATGGAGCGGATCGTGCCGGCCGCGCTTCTCGTGGCCGGGCTGGTCGGTCTGCTCGCGCTCTCGGCCAGGTCCTCCCGGTCCGCCAAGGCGTCCCGCTCCTCGTGGTGCGCCAAGCGGCGCCGGTGAGGGAAGGGCGGCGGTGAGGGAGGCCGGCGGGCTCGGCGGCGGGCTCCGGCCCTGAGGCGTCATCCCGCCCTCCGGCCAGGTACGGTCATGGCGTGAGTGCGAACACGACCCATGACAAGCTGCCCATCCGGATGCTGCACGACCGCGTGCTGGTCCGCACCGACATTCCGGAGGGCGAGCGCCGGTCGTCCGGCGGAATCGTCATCCCCGCCACCGCGGCGGTCGGCCGGCGGCTGGCCTGGGCCGAGGTGGTCGCGGTCGGGCAGAACGTACGGACCGTGGAGCCCGGTGACCGGGTGCTCTACGACCCGGAGGACCGGGCCGAGGTCGAGGTCCGCGGGGTCGCCTACGTACTGATGCGGGAGCGCGATCTGCACGCGGTGGCCGCGGAGCGGCTGGAGGGCGCGGAGGACTCCACGGGGCTTTACCTGTAGGACGGCCCGGGGTGCCCGCCGGGTCTTGACGCCCGCGGCGCGCTGTTCCCCTGCCCGCCCCTTCCCACAACTGGGGCTCCGACCCAGGCCCCGGGGTCCGGGGGCGGAGCCCTTGCCACGCGGCGGAGCCGCATATCGATCGATCGTCCGCGGCGCCGTCGTGGCTGGTCGCGCAGTTCCCCGCGCCCCTCAGGGGCGCCCCCGTGGGGCGCCCCCGTGGGGCGCCCCCTCAGCCGCCTACCGGGCCTCCTGGGTCGCCGGGGTCGCCCGGTCCTCCCGGGTCGCCGGGGCCGCCTGGGCCGGGCTCGGTGGTCGGGCCGCCGGTGGGGAAGTCCGTCGGCGGGGTGGGGATCGTCGGGGGCGTCGTGGGCAGGGTCGGCGGGGTGTAGGTCGGCGCCGTGGGGACCGAGGTGTCCGGCGGCGCGCCGGTCGGGGGAGAGGTGACCACCGGCGGCAGGGAGCCAGGAGGCTGCTGGGTCTCGGAGCCGTCGGGGGTGTCCGTGCCGTCCTCCAGCCGCAGATCGAACTCGGCCGGTTCCTTGCCCTCCAGCGCCCCCGCCGTGTATTGCGCCCAGATCTCGGCGGGGTAGCCGCCGCCGTTGATCCGCTCCAGGCCCGTCGCCCCGTACAGCGACTTCTGCACGCCCGTATTGGAGTCCTGGCCCATCACCGCGACCACGGTCGCCAGATCCGGGGTGTAGCCCGCGAACCAGGCGGCCTTGTCCTCCTCCGCGGTGCCGGTCTTGCCCGCCGCCGGGCGCTCGGCGGCCTGGGCGGCGGTGCCGGTGCCGCCGTCGACCACGCTCTGCAGTATCGAGGTGGTGGTGTCGGCGGCGCTGCGCGGGATGGCCTGGCGGCTTTCCCGCGCCGGGAGCTTGATCCGCGCCCCGTCCTTGGTGACCTCCTCGACCAGGCTGTACCGGCCGTGCTCACCGTGGTTGGCGAGGGTCGCGTACGCCTCGGTCATGTCCAGCACGCTCGCGGTGGCGGGGCCGAGCGCGATCGAGGGGGAGGCGTGCAGATCGGGGGTGCTCTTGGGGACGCCCAGGTCGATGGCGGTCTGCTTGACCTTGGCGGGGCCGACGTCCTCGGCCATCTGCGCGTACACCGAGTTCACCGAGTTGTCGGTGGCCGTGGTGACGTCGATGTCGCCGTAGTCCACGTCGTCCTCGTTGGCGGGGGAGTAGCCGGTGGGCCCGTCGGAGCCGATGACCTCGCGCTTGTTGTCGCCGTTGTAGAGGGTGTCCGGGGTGATCGTCTGGCCGTCCTGGGTGGTGGCCCCGTAGCGCACCGCCGAGGTGAACACGAATGGCTTGAAGGTGGACCCCACCTGGTAGTCACGGCGGGTCGCGTTGTTGACGAACTGCTTGGTGTAGTCGATCCCGCCGTAGAGGGCGACCACCTTCCCGGTCTTCGGATCGATCGAGGCGCCGCCCGCGCGGACGTAGGAGTCGACCTTGCGGTCCTTGCCGAGCTTGCTCATCAGCCGGTCGCGCACGGCCTCCGTGAAGGCGTCCTGCTTGTCCTTGTCGATCGTGGTGGTGATGCGGTAGCCGCCGCGCGCCAGGGTCTGCTCGTCGATGATCCCGTTGCTGGTGAGGTAGTCCTCGACGGCCTCGATGAGATAGCCGCGCTGGCCGGACATGCCGGAGGGGGCCTTGGCCTCGGAGGGGCCGGGGAAGGTCATCTTCTGCCGCTCGGCCCTGGTCAGCCAGTGCTTCTTCACCATGCCGTCGAGCACGTAGTTCCAGCGGGCCACGGCCCGGCCCTTGTTCTGCGGATGGGCGACGATGTCGTAGGAGCTGGGGGCGTTCAGCAGGGTGGCGAGATACGCGCCCTGGGCGGTGTCGAGCTCGCCGATGTCCTTGCCGTAGTACGCCTGGGCGGCGGCCTGGATGCCGTAGGCGTTGCGCCCGAAGTAGCTGGTGTTGAGGTAGCCCTCGAGGATCTTGTCCTTGCTCACCTCGCGGTCCAGCTTGATTGCGATGAAGAACTCCTTGGCCTTGCGGGAGACCGTCTGCTCCTGGTCCAGGTAGTAGTTCTTCACATACTGCTGGGTGATGGTGGAGCCGGACTGCTTGCCCTTGCCGGTGGCGGTGTTCCAGGCGGCCCGGATCATCGCCTGGGGGTCGATGGCCGACTCCGCGTAGAAGTCCCGGTCCTCGGCGGCCAGCACCGCGTGCTGGATCCGCTTGGGCACCTGGCTGAGCTGCACGCTCTCCCGGTTGACCGTGCCCTCGCGGGCCAGCTGGGAGCCGTCGGAGTAGAGGAAGACATTGCTCTGGGCGATGGCGGCCTTGTTGGCCGGGGGGATGTCGACGAGCAGATAGCCGGTGACGAGCCCGCCCGCGACCAGCAGGACGATCAGCAGGAAGCCCCCGAGGACCATGCGCCAGGTGGGCAGCAGACGGCGCCATCCGGTGCGCTGGGGACGCCCCTTTCTGCCCTTGGCCGGTTTGCCCGCCGTCACCGTCAGGCCGTCCGCACGGTGCGGCGTGTCGTGGTTGCCATCGTCGGTGCCGGGCCGGTCACCCGTTCCGGCCGCGCCGCCATCGATCAACTGGGGCTCGTCGCTCATGTCTCCTGAGACTCCTCGGCCGCCGTCGAGGGTTGTGCGGCGGCAGGATCGTGCACGGTCGGGCGATTCGCGTCGTACGCCCGATAAAACACTGTCGCATCATCCGTTCCGGGCCGAGGACGAGGCGCGCACCTGTGACTGGTCTGTGACCGGTCGAATGGATGATTCCGCTCACACCATCCGGTGAATAATGCCTCGCCGTCTCTCCCGTCACCCCACTAGGCTCCGGATTTTGGCGCCGTTCGGGGCGGTGGCGGTCGGGCCGGTCGGGCGGGCCGGTCGGGCGATGCGGTCGGGGAGGGAGGCAGGAGCGGATGCGGCTGTACGCGGCCGTCGCGGTCAGCGGCTTCAAACGCTACGCGACGTATCGGGTCGCCACGGTGGCCGGGGTCTTCACCAACACGGTTTTCGGCTTCATCCTCGCCTATACCTATACCGCGCTGTGGGACGAGCGGCCGCACCTCGGCGGTTACGACCTCGCCCAGGCGCTGACCTTCGTCTGGCTCGGCCAGGCGCTGCTGGCGGCCGTGGCGCTGATGGGCGGCGGCTTCCAGGAGGAGCTCCAGGAGCGCATCCGCTCCGGGGACATCGCCGTGGACCTCTACCGCCCGGTCGACCTCCAGATGTGGTGGCTGGCCACCGAGCTCGGCCGGGCGCTGTTCCAGCTGCTGGGGCGCGGTGTGGTGCCGATGGCCGTCGGGGCGCTGGTGTTCGAACTCCGGCTGCCCGCCTCGCCCTTGACCTGGCTGTGGTTCCTGCTCGCCGTGGTGCTCGCGGTGTGCGTCGGCTTCGCGGTGCGCTATCTGGTGTCGCTCGCCTCCTTCTGGCTGCTCGACGGGACGGGGCTGTCCATGCTGAGCGGGCTGCTGTGCCTGTTCTTCTCCGGGATGATCCTGCCGCTCAACGTCTTCCCCGGGCAGCTGGGCGAGATCGCCCGCGCGCTGCCGTGGGCGGCGATGCTCCAGGTGCCCGCGGACGTCTTCCTGGAGGAGCGCCGGGGGCCGGGGCTGCTGGGGGCGTTCGCCTTCCAGGCGGGGTGGGCGGTGGCGCTGCTGGCGGCCGGGCGGGCGCTGCAGTCGGTGGCGACCCGGAAGGTGGTGGTCCAGGGTGGCTGAGTCCGCCGTGTCCAACGGGCTGCGGGCCTACGGCCTGATCGTCGGGATGTGGGTGCGCTCCACGATGGCGTACCGCACCTCGTTCCTGATCATGACGTTGGGGAACTTCCTCGCGACCGGGCTGGACTTCGTCACGATCACCCTGATGTTCACCCACATCGGGGAGCTGGGCGGCTTCACCCTGGACGAGGTCGCCTTCCTCTACGGCACCACCAGCGTCGCCTTCGGCCTCGCCGATCTCGTGCTGGGCACCATGGGCCGGCTGGGCCAGCGGGTGCGCGACGGCACGATGGACACCCTGCTGGTGCGGCCGGTGCCGATACTCGCCCAGGTGGCCGCCGACCGCTTCGCGCTGCGCCGGCTGGGCCGGATCACCCAGGGGGCGGTGGTGCTCGGCTGGTCGCTGGCCCGGCTGGACATCGACTGGACGGTGGACCGGGCGCTGCTGATGCCGGTGATGCTGCTGAGCGGGGGCGCCATCTTCGGGGCGCTGTTCGTGCTCGGCGGCGCCTTCCAGTTCTGGGCCAAGGACGCCTCCGAGGTGCAGAGTGCCTTCACCTTCGGTGGGACCACCCTGCTGGAGTACCCGCCGACGGTCTTCGGCAAGGAGCTGCTGCGGGGCGTCACCTTCGTCATCCCGCTGGCCTTCGTCAACTGGCTCCCGGCGCTGTACATCCTGGGCCGCCCCGATCCGCTGGGGCTCCCGGCCTGGATCGGTTTCGCGGCGCCGCTGGTCGCGGGCGGCTGCTGTGCGGTGGCGGGGCTGGCCTGGCGGGCGGGGCTGCGGGCGTATCAGAGCACGGGGAGCTGAGGGGAATGGTCGTGGGGAATGGCTCGGGGAGTGCCGTGGGGAGTGCCGTGGACGATCTGATCGAGCTCGACGGCGTCGAGAAGGTCTTCCAGGTGCGGCGCAAGGTGGGGCTGATGCGCCGCGAGCGCCGTGAGGTGCGCGCCGTGGACGGCATCAGCTTCCGGGTGCCGCGCGGCGAGATGGTGGGCTACATCGGCCCGAACGGCGCCGGGAAGTCCACCACCATCAAGATGCTGACCGGGATCCTGGTGCCCAGCGGCGGACGGCTCAGGGTCGCCGGAATCGACCCCTCCAGGGAGCGGACGAGGCTCGCGCGCCGGATCGGGGTGGTCTTCGGGCAGCGCACCACCCTGTGGTGGGACCTGCCGCTGCGCGATTCGTACGCGCTGGTGCGGCGGATGTACCGGATCCCCGACGACCGCTACCGCCACAACCTGGACCGCTGTGTGGAACTGCTCAACCTCGGCGCGCTGTTGGACGTGCCGGTGCGTCAGCTCTCGCTCGGCCAGCGGATGCGCGGCGACATCGCGGCCGCCCTGCTGCACGACCCCGAGGTGCTCTACCTCGACGAGCCGACCATCGGGCTCGATGTGGTGAGCAAGGCGAAGGTGCGGGAGTTCCTGCGCGATGTGAACGCGGAGCAGGGCACGACGGTGCTGCTCACCACCCACGATCTGACCGATATCGAGCTGCTGTGCAAGCGGGTGATGGTCATCGACCACGGGCGGCTGGTCTACGACGGCGGGCTGGACGAGCTGCACGCGGTGGGGGAGAGCGAACGCACCCTCGTGGTCGACCTGGAGCGGGAGCTGCCGCCCATCGAGGTCCCCGGGGCCCGGACGGTGCGGGTCGAGGGGCCCCGGCAGTGGCTGGCCTTCCCGGCGACCAGCAGCGCGGCGCCGATCGTCGCGGCGGTCGCCGACGGCTGTCCGCTGGTGGACCTCTCGGTGCGCGAGCCCGAGATCGAGGACGTCATCGCGAGGATGCTGCACGGGGCGGAGGACCGGGTGGGGCGGACCATGTAGTGGGCAAGGACGCGGTGTGCGAGAACGACGAGGGCACGGTGTGCGAGAACGACGAGGGCACGGTGTGTGAGAGGGGCCAGGGCCGGTGCCCGCCATTAGTCTGTCCGTATGACGAGCGCTGGTTCTTCCCAGGGGGCGAGCCCCGACCTCCCGGACCCGGCCGGGATGCGGGCATCGGACGCCGAGCGTGAGCGGATCGCCGAGGTCCTCCGTGAGGCGGTCGCCGAAGGCCGCCTGGACATGGAGGAGTTCGATGAGCGGCTGGGCGCGGCCTACGCGGCGCGCACCCACGGCGAGCTGGAGCCGCTGGTACGGGACCTCCCGGTGCCCGGCGGCGCCGCTCCGGCCCCGCCGTCCCCCGCCGATCCCACCGGCTGGGCCGAGCGGATCGGCGGCACCCCGACCTCGAAGTGGGCCGTGGCGATCATGGGCGGCTTCCAGCGCAAGGGGACGTGGACCGTCCCCCGTGCGTTCACCGCCCTCACCGTCATGGGCGGCGGTGAGATCGATCTGCGCGAGGCCCGGTTCGAGGACCGCGATGTGGTGATCCGCTGCTTCGCCCTCATGGGCGGGGTGGAGATCATCGTCCCGCCGGACCTGGAGACGCATGTCAGCGGCATCGGTCTCATGGGTGGCTTCGACCACACCGGATCCGCCGACGGGGATCCCACCGGACCCCGGGTGACCGTCACCGGCCTCGCGATCTTCGGCGGGGTCAGCGTCGAGCGCAAGCTCCGCAAGGAGGAGCACCGGCGCATGAAGGAGGAGCGCCGCCGGCTGAGGGCCGAGCACCGGGAGGAGCTGCGGGGCGCGCGGCGCGATGAGCGCAAGGAGCGGCGGCTGTCCTTGGAGAAGGAGCGCCGCGAGGATTAGGGGGCGACGGGCCGTGGCGCCTGCGGCGGGCTGTTCCCCTCCCCGCCCCTTCCCTCAACTGGGGCTCCGCCCCAGACCCCGCTCCTCAAACGCCGGAGGGGCTGGAAGGCGGGGCTTCGCCCCGGACTCCGGGGTCCAGGGGCGGAGAGGGGAAAGATCCCCCGGGTCCGCTAGAGCTCGGCCGCCGTGCGGCCCCGCAGGTGGTCCAGGTCCAGCGCCCGCGCCATCGCGCGGTAGCCGTCGTCGCTGGGGTGCAGATGGTCGCCCGAGTCGAACATCGGGCGCAGCCGCAGCGGGCTGACCGGGTCGCGCAGCGCCTTGTCGAAGTCCACGACCTCGTCGAAGACCCGCCCGGCGCGGATCTGCGCGTTGACCTGCTCGCGCACGGCGTCCAGCCGGGGGGTGTAGCCGCGGTGTCCGTAGAAGGGCGTCAGGGTGGCTCCGATGACTCGCAGGCCCCGGGCGTGGGCCTGCTCGGTCAGCCGCTTCAGGCCCCACACGATCCGGTTGGGGTCGGTCTGGTGGGGGATGCGGAGTATGTCGTTGACGCCCAGCTCGATGATCACGGCCTTGACGCCCGTACGGGACAGCACGTCGCGGTCGAAGCGGGACAGCCCGCTGGGGTTGTTGGGCGGGAACTGTGTGCCGTCGCTCAGCACGCGGTTGCCGCTGATGCCCTGGTTGAGCACGCCGAAGCGGGGCGCCCCGGGCTCGCTGCGCAGCCGCTCGGAGAGGAAGTCGGTCCACCGGTGGTTGGCCCCGGCGGTGGAGGTGATGCCGTCGGTGATCGAGTCGCCCAGCACCGCGACCGCGCCCTCGGCCTGCTTGGACCACACGTCCACACCGGTCAGATAGCGCCAGTACGGGCTCTGCTGGGTGTAGGCGGCGCCCGCCGTGTCCTCCGTACGGTCGCCACGCGCCATGTACGACGTCTGGCGGGCGTGCGGATGGTAGGTCACGGACCCGGCCGCCTGCGGGGTGTAGGTGGTGACCAGCAGATCGGCCGCGTCCGGGACGGCGAGCCGCACGGGGTCGCTGGTGGCGGCCTTACCGGGCGGGATCGTCACCCAGGTGCGGTTGTTGAAGGTGAGACGGCGCATGGTGCCGGCGGCCGCGGTGGGGTTGCTGGGCGCGGCGGCCAGTGCCACCGAGGCATGCGTGATCGTCAGCGGACGGTTGCTGTAGAAGTTCGAGAGCTGGATGCGGGTGCTGGTGCCGCCGATGCTGGTGTGCACCACGTTCCGTATCGACATGCCCGAGAGGCCGCCGCGCAGCGTCCTCGGCTCGGCGGCCGCGGCCGAGGTCGACCAGGTGCCCACCCAGGCACCGGCCGAGGCCGGGGCGGCCGAGCCGCGGGCCCCCTGCGCGCGGGGGCCCGAACCGCCCTTGTCGCCACCGAGCCCGATGAATATCGCGGTGGAGACGAGGATCACCACAGCCGCCAGCGCAGCGAGCACGGCATACCCCGTGCGTCTGGGCATTGGGGGCATGCTCATGGGCGGGTTGTCTCCTCGGGCAGACGGAGCCCGAGGCTCCGGAAGTGGACGGGGACGGCGGGTGGTATCCGGCAATGCCGATGCGGTCCGGTCGGTCTCCCATGATCCCATGGTGGGACCCGGCTCCGCCTGTCGGCCTGCCCCCAATGTGCTGGGTCGCTCCCCCAGACAGACGACGGGAACTCACCGTTCGTTCCACACATGGGCGACTGAGACCGGAAAGAGACAATGCATGGGGAGACGGGTCGACCGGGTGGAGCGTATGGAGCGAAGAACGACTGGTGAGACGGCGGCCGCGCCGTCTCGGGGCGCGGCTGTGCCCTTCGTCACGGACAGCCCCCTCGACATGGAGCGGCGGCGCGGGGTGCGCCGGATGAAGGCGTTCGCCACCGGACTGCTGCTCGGCGTCGCACTGCTGTACGTGCTCGCCACCTGGGCGCGGTCCTCCGGCATCGGCGGCTGGCCCGGCTATGTGGCCGCGGCCGCCGAGGCGGGCATGGTGGGCGCCCTGGCCGACTGGTTCGCGGTCACCGCGCTCTTCCGGCGGCCCATGGGGCTGCCGATTCCCCATACGGCGATCATCCCCACCAAGAAGGACCAGCTCGGGGCCAGCCTCGGGGAGTTCGTCGGGGAGAACTTCCTCTCCGGCGACGTCGTACGGATGCGGCTGCGCGCGGTCGGCATCGGCAGCCGGCTCGGCACCTGGCTCGCCGAGCCCGAGCACGCCGACCGGGTGACCGCCGAGCTGGCCACCGCGCTGCGCGGCGCGCTCACGGTGCTGCGCGACTCCGATGTGCAGGCGGTGGTGGGCGAGGCGATCACCCGCCGGGCCGACAGCCAGGAGATCGCGCCGGGCCTCGGCAAGCTGCTGGAGCGGGTGGTCGCGGACGGCGGCCACCGCCGCGCCGTGGACCTGGTGTGCCTGCGCGCCCACGACTGGCTGGTGGAGCACAACGACTCGGTGATGCTGGCCGTGACCGGCGGCGCCCCCGGCTGGACGCCCCGGTTCGTGGACCGCAAGGTCGGCGAGCGCGTCTACAAGGAACTGCTGCGTTTCGTGACCGAGATGCGGGACATGCCCGACCATCCGGCGCGCGGCGCCCTGGACCGCTTCCTCACCGACTTCGCCGGGGACCTGCAGTCCGACACCGACACCCGGCTGCGGGTGGAGCGGGTGAAGAGCGAGGTGCTGGGGCGCGGCGACGTCCAGGACATCATCGCCTCGGCCTGGGCCTCGGTGCGGGCGATGATCGTCGCGGCGGCGGAGGACGAGCGCAGCGAGCTGCGGCAGCGGGCGCGGGCGGCGATTCTCTCGCTGGGCAGGCGGATGGTGACGGACCAACGGCTGCGGGACAAGATCGACGGCTGGCTGGAGGACGCCGCCGTCTATGTGGTGACGACGTATCGGGACGAGATCACCTCGCTGATCACCGAGACGGTGGCGAGCTGGGACGCGGACCACACCTCGCGGAAGATCGAGGCGCACATCGGCCGGGACCTGCAGTTCATCCGGATCAACGGCACGGTGGTGGGTGCTCTGGCCGGGCTGGTGATCTATACGGTCTCGCGGGCGATGGGCGCATAGCGCTCGGGCGGTGGGGGGTTGGCCCGTAGGCGGTTGGTCCGTGGCGCGCGGGCGGTGGGCGGTTGGCCCGTGGCGCCGGGCGGATTGCCGCGTCGCGGCTCTGGAAGGTGTGCGCGGCCTGGCCTATGGTGCGCGCGTGCGACGTCGTGGAGGGCGTGCCGTGCTCGCCCGGGGACTGTGGACGGCCGGTGAGCTCGCCGTCACCCTCGGGGTCGTGGTGCTGCTCTTCGTCGTCCACCAGCTGTGGTGGACCAACCGGCAGGCGAGGGCGGGCGCACGACACGAGGTGTCGGTGCTGGAGCGGCAGTGGCAGGACGGGGCGGCGGAGTCCGCGACGCCGTCGCCGGGCGCGACGGAATCCTCCGATCCGGCTCAGGGGGACGACCGCGACCGTGACCGTGACCGGTCGGCCGGGGGCGGCACCGGGGGCCAAGGGCCGCGGCGGGACCAGGCGTACGCGGTGCTCAGGATCCCGCGTATCGGCCTTACGGTGCCCATCGCCGAGGGCATCGGCCGCGCGGCGGTGCTCAACAAGGGCTATGTGGGCCACTATCCGCGCACCGCCCAGCCGGGCCAGGCGGGCAACGTCGCCCTCGCGGGCCACCGCAACACCCACGGCGAGCCCTTCCGGCAACTGGACGAGGTGCGCCCCGGCGACACGGTGCGCATCGACACCGCCGACGCCCGCTATACGTATGTGATCGAGCGCACCCTGCCGCGCACCTCGCCCGCCGACGGCACGGTGATCGCGCGGGTGCCGTACAGCTCCGCCCACCCCCGCTACCGCTACACCGAGCCGGGCTACTACCTCACGCTGACGACCTGCACCCCCGAATTCACCTCCCGCTACCGCCTGGTGGTCTGGGCCCGGCTACGGACCGCCGCCCCCCGGGACCTGTGACGCCTGCGGCGGGCTGTTCCCCTCCCCGCCCCTTCCCTCAACTGGGGCTCCGCCCCAGACCCCGCTCCTCAAGCGCCGGAGGGGCTGGAAGGCGGAGCCGCATATCGGCACAGCCCCGCGCCGCTTCGGGGGCGCTGCCGAACCGGAGCCGACTTCCGCCGATCTGCTTAGACTGGCGGAGCCAGGAGGGGAGACCGGCCGGGAGAGGGGGGACGTGACGGTGTCGCGACGACTCGAACGCTTGCGGACGCATCTGGGCGTCTGTCTGTTCCTGCTGACCGGGGTTCTGCTGGCGCAGAGCGGGGTGGTCAGCGCCGTCGCCCTCGCCGCCACCGTCGCGACCACGACGGCCGTCGCCGCCGCGCTGGCCCTGTGCGCGATCCTCGCCTCCCGCGGCCGCATGCCCGTCCCCGCCGGGCGGATTCGCACCGCGATACGGGACCGGGAGCGCCGTACGGCGTTCCTGCCACAGCGGGATCCCGATGCCGCCGGACGCCCGAGGCCCCGAGCGCCGGGCCGTCGCCTGCCGACGGCCGCGTAGGCGCACCGCTTTCAGCCTCTCCAGGGGGCACCTCCCAGCGGTAGCTGGGGGAGATTGAGGAGCGGGGTCCGGGGTGGAACCCCGGAAGCTCCAGGATCCGTACCGCCGCGCCACGCGGCTCGTCACGCCGATGTCTTCCTCACTCCGGCACGACGAGACCCGCGGAGGGCTCCCATGTCCCTTTTCTCTTCCCTCGGCTCCCTGTTGACCACCATGGCGGACGGCCTCGATCCGCTCTTCGGCGCGTCCGCGGCGGCGGCCGCCATCGTCCTGTTCACGCTGTGCGTCCGCGCCGCGCTGCATCCCCTCGCACGGGCCGCGGTGCGCGGCGAGAAGGCGCGGGCCGCGCTCGCGCCGAAGATCACCGAGCTGGGCCGCAAGCACCGGGACGACCCCGAGCGGATGCGGCGCGCCATGGCGGAGCTCCAGACGAAGGAGGGCGCGTCACCGCTGGCGGGGTGTCTGCCGACGCTCGCCCAGCTTCCGGTCTTCTTCGTCATGTACCACGTGTTCTCGACCGGCAGCGGCGCCGGAGACCTCCTCGACCACACGCTCGCCGGGGCCCCGCTCGGCGCCCACTGGGGCGGGGTGCTCAGCGGTGGGCCGGGGCTGGTCTACCTCGGGCTCTTCGCGCTGATCGCGGCCGTGGCCACCTGGACGTATCTCCGCGCCCGTAAGGCGACCGTCCTCGGGGCGCCCGGGGTGGCCCGGGCGCTGCCGCTGCTGTCGTTCGGCACTCTCGTCACCGCCGCCGTGGTCCCGCTGGCGGCGGCGCTCTACCTGGCGACCAGCGCGACCTGGACGGCGGTGGAGCGGGCCCTGCTGCACCGCTGACGACGACACCGGCCGCGGCCACCCTTGAGACCGATGTCACCCTTTTAGGCGCGGTCACGCTTGAGACCGATGTCCCAGTCCGTGAACGAGGTCTTGCGGGCTGGACGCCCCTGAAGGGAGGATCAATCGGCCGGTTGGCGCCTCGCACCGGCCTGTGACCTCGGGAGTCTTGGGATGAAACTGCTGCGAGTCGGACCGGCGGGCGCGGAACGCCCCGCGCTGCTCGATCAGAACGGCACCCTGCGCGATCTGTCCGCCCTGGTCCCGGACATCGACGGCGCCCTCCTCGCCGATGAGGCCGCCCTCGCGCGGGTGCGCGCGGCGGCGGCCGCCGAGGGGGACGACGCGTTGCCCGCGATCGAGGACGGCGGGGTGCGGATCGGCCCGCCGCTCGGCCGTATCGGCAAGATCGTGTGCATCGGGCTGAACTACCATGACCACGCCACCGAGACCGGCGCGAGCATCCCCGAAGAGCCCATCGTCTTCATGAAGGCCCCGGACACGGTCGTCGGCCCCGATGACACGGTCCTCGTCCCGCGCGGCAGCGTGAAGACCGACTGGGAGGTCGAGCTCGCCATCGTCATTGGCCGCACCGCCCGCTACCTCGACTCCGACGAGGCCGCCCTCGCCGCGGTCGCGGGCTATGCGGTGGCCCACGACGTCTCCGAGCGCGCCTTCCAGATCGAGCGCGGCGGCCAGTGGGACAAGGGCAAGAACTGCGAGACGTTCAACCCCCTGGGCCCCTGGCTGGTCACCGCCGACGAGGTCCCCGACCCGCAGGCCCTGGGCCTGCGCCTCTGGGTCAACGGCGAGCTCCAGCAGAACGGCAACACGGCGGACCAGATCTTCGGCGTGGCCCAGGTGGTCCGCTACCTCAGCCAGTTCATGACCCTCTACCCCGGCGATGTCATCAACACCGGCACCCCGGCGGGCGTGGCCATGGGCCGCCCCGAGCCCAAGCCGTACCTGCGCGCGGGCGATGTCGTCGAGCTCGAGATCGAGGGGCTGGGCCGCCAGCGCCAGGAGTTCAAGGACGCCTGACGCGGGGCCGGATGACCCGGGTTGACCGGATGACCCCGCTTGACCGGATGACCCGGCTTGAACGGGGGAGGGGCGGTCCCGCCGGGGCCGCCCCTCCCCCGACTCAGGCCCGGGTCAGCTCAGGCCCGGGTCGTCGACAGAAAGCGCCCCAGCGCCTCCACCACCAGCGCGTGGTCCTCGGCCTGCGGCAGCCCCGAGACCGCGACCGCGCCGATGACGCCCGTGCCCGTCACATGGATCGGGAAGGCGCCCCCGTGCGCCGCGTACCGGTCGGGGTCGAGGCGCGAGGACTCCTCGAAGCTGCTGCCCTTGGCGCGGAACCGGGTGCCGACCAGGAACGAGCTCGCCCCGTAGCGCTCCACGACCCGGCACTTGCGCTCCAGCCAGGCGTCGTTGTCGGGGGAGGTGCCCGGCAGGGCGCGGTGGAAGAGGCGCTGACCGGCCCGCTGGATGCCGATCGTCACGGCGGCGCCGCGCTCCTGGGCCAGATCGGCGATGAGGCAGCCGAGCCGCCAGGCGTCGTCGTTGTCGAAGCGGGGCAGCCGCAGCCGGCGCTCCTGCTCCTCCAGCTCCGCCACGCGGGATATCGCGTCGGTGTGCTCGCTCATGCGGGGACCTCGATCCGGACGGTACGGCGCTCCGCGGCCGCCACCCGGGCCGCCTCCAGCACATGCAGGGTGGCCGCGGCCTCGGCGGCGGTGACCGGCGGCGGGGTGCCGTCGCGGAGGGCGGCGGCGACGGCGGCGTAGTACGCGGGGTAGTCGCCCCGGAGGGTCTCCACCGGGACGCCGCCGCCGGTCGTCGGGGATTCCCCCGCGCCCAGCCGGCCCCAGTCGCCCTCCGGTTCGGCGCCCCATGCGACGGACGGGTCGCCGGGGCGCAGCCCCTCGCGCAGGGCGGCCTCCTGCGGGTCGAGACCGTACTTCACATAGCCCGATTCGCTGCCCAGCACCCGGAAGCGCGGGCCGAGCTGGGCGGTGGTCGCGCTCATCCACAGATGGGAGCGGACCCCACTGGTGTGGGTGAGGGCGATGAAGGTGTCGTCGTCGGTCCGCGCTCCGGGACGGCGCACATCGACCTCGGCGTAGACGGACTCGACCGGGCCGAAGAGGGTGAGCGCCTGGTCGACCAGATGGCTGCCCAGGTCGTACAGCAGCCCGCCGACCTCGGCCGGGTCGCCGGACTCCCGCCAGCCGCCCTTGAGCTGCGGCCGCCACCGCTCGAAGCGGGACTCGAAGCGCTGCACCTCGCCCAGCGCGCCCTCGGCGAGCAGCTTGCGGAGGGTGCGGAAGTCGTTGTCCCAGCGGCGGTTCTGGAAGACGGTCAGCAGCAGCCCGCGGGCCTCGGCGAGCGCGGCCAGCTCCTCGGCCTCGGCGGCGGTCGCGGCCAGCGGCTTGTCCACGACGGTCGGCAGCCCGGCCTCGAGGGCGGCGCGGGCGAGCGGGACATGGGTGCGGTTGGGGGAGGCGATGACGATCAGGTCCAGCTCATCCGCGCGGGCCCACAGCTCATCGGCGGAGTCCACGAGCCGGACGTCGGGGAACTCGGCGCGCGCCTGCCGCTGCCGCTCCGGGCTGGAGGTGACGATGGTGTCGAGGACCAGCCCCTCGGTGGCCGCGATCAAGGGGGCGTGGAAGACGGATCCGGCCAGGCCGTAGCCGATCAGTCCCACTCGGGTGGTGCTGCTGTCATCGGTGGCATCCATGAAGGCCACTTTGGCAACAGTGTTGCCAAAGTGCAAGCGGTGGCCACAATGGAGGAGTGAACAGCACGATGTCCGGAGCGGCCGGGCCCGGAGCCAATCTGACCGCCCTGCGCAGCCACAACGCGGCACTCGTCCTGCGACTGCTGCGGGACGCGGGCGAGGACGGCGTCAGCCGGCCGGAGCTGGCCGGGCGCACCGGCCTCACCCCCCAGGCCGTCAGCAAGATCACGGCCCGGCTGAGGGCGGAGGGGCTGCTGGCGGAGGCCGGTCAGCGCGCCTCGACCGGCGGCAAACCGCCCACCGCGCTCCGGCTGGTCCCGGACGCCCGCCACGCGATCGGGCTCCAGCTCGACCGCGACGAGGTGACGGCGGTCCTGGTCGACCTCGCGGGCACCTCGGTCGCGGCCCGCTCGGCCCCCTTCGACTTCGGCGCCCCCGCCGAGGAGGCGCTCGCGGCGGCCACGGCGGAGGTCAGGGCGCTCCTCGCGGACGCGGCGGCAGGCGGCGTGGTGGCCGGAACGGTGGGCGGCGTGCTGGGCGGAACGGCGGGCGGCGGCATCGAGGCGGGCGGCGGCAGTGGCTTGGCGGCAGGCGGCGGGCTGCTCGGCGTCGGCGTCGCCGCGCCCGGACCTCTCGACCACGGCTCGGGCGTGCTGCACCGCGTCACCGGCTTCCCCCAGTGGGACGGCTTCCCACTGCGCGACGCCCTCGCCGAGCGGCTCGCCCTCCCCGTCGTCCTCGACAAGGACACCAACGCCGCGGCGCTCGGGCTGGTGACCGCCGGGACCGCCGAGTCGGCCGCGTACCTCCACCTGGGCACCGGCCTGGGTGCCGGTCTGGTGCTCGGCGGGGATGTGTACCGGGGGGCGCGGACCGACGCGGGGGAGTTCGGGCACCAGGTGATACACCTCGACGGGCCGCCCTGCGAGTGCGGCAACAACGGCTGTCTGGAGGCGCTGTGCCTCGCGGCCGCCGCGCGTGGCGACCGTACGGACGCCGCGCGGCTGCTCGGCATCGGCGCGACCAACCTCGTACGGCTCCTCGACATCGACCGGGTGCTCCTGGGCGGCCGGATGGTGCTGGCCGACCCCGAGCCGTACGTTCGCGGTGTGGCCACGATGATCGCCGAGGACTCCGCCCGCGCCAGCCGCCCGCCGGTCTCCGTGGACGTCGTGGAGCGGGGCGAGCGGGCCGTCGTCGAGGGCGCCGCCCGGCTGGTGCTCGCACCGCTGTTCGCACTGGGCTGATCGAGCGGGATTCTGACCGCCAGTCGGGGGCAATCCGGGCCTGGTGCGGTGTGTCGGCGTGCGGACGCGGAATGTAGCGGAGTGCTCGGGGAAAACCGCAGCACAGCAGAGGTCACTCATGCGCTTGCCCACCGCACTGTCCCTACGAGCTGTCCTTCCGGCGGCCGCGCTCGCGTTCGCCCCGGCCCTCTATGGAGTCCCGGCGTACGCCGCCGAGGCCGAGCCCGCCGCCTGCGGGGACCGGAACGCCTCCGACTTTCCGATCGAAGCCCATCTGAGCGGCGGGCCGGACCAGTACGCCCTGGGCGGCGGCTGGCGCGGCTGGCACCTCGAGCTGCGCAACGCCACGGACACCGGCTGCCGCGCCATCCACCCCATCGCCGTCCTGGTCGACGAGGCCCGTCAACTGCGGCCCCGCCATATCGGCTTCGAGTTCCTGGACCCCTCCGCGGACGGCGGTGCCACCTGGCGGGCCGTCTCCTTCCAGACCACGGACGAGGACGAGAACATCGGGGTCTTCGACGACCACTTCAAGGGCTTCACCGTGCCCGCGCACAAGACCGTCGACGTCCACGTGCGCACGCGCTTCACCGCGGACGCGCCCGAGGGGCCGGTGACGGCCAACGCGATCGCCGTACAGCGGCGCGCGGACGACGGCGACTGGGTGGGGCAGTCGAACGACTACGTCTTCCGCATCGGCGGGACGGCGACGGCTACGGGTTCGGGTACGAGTACGGATTCGGGTTCGGATACGGGCATGGGTTCGGATACGGGCATGGATGCGGATGCCGGTACTGCGGGCACCGGTTCCGGCACCGGTACCGGAACCACGGGCCCGGACGCCGGAACGCGTACGAGGGCGGCCACGCGCTCCGGCGGGCTTACGGAGACCGGGACAGGGACGGATGCCGGTGCCGACGCCGGAGCCGCCACCGACGGGGACACTGAGACGAAGGCCGTTCCGGAACCGACCACCCGCTCCAAGCGCCCCACGGCCACGCCGAGCCGAACGTCCGAGGAGACCGCCTCGGCCGCGCCGAGCCGGAAGCCGGGCGCCACCAGAAGTCCTGGCGCGACCCATAAGGAGAGCAGCCCGGCCGCGGTGCCGCCCCGCGCCGACAGCGACGTTGACGACTCCGATCCCAGCGCCGAAGAGGACACCGGGACCGGAGCGGATACCGATACCGATACGGATTCCGAGTTGGGCGCGGATGTCGATACGGACATGGACACCGACCTCGGGGCGGACACGGACCCGGACCCGGGCTCGGACTCAAGCACGGACGCCGATACGGGTACCGACACCGAGGCGGGTACTGACACCGGCACCGACACCGGCACCGACACCGGTACCGATCTCGACGAGGGCCTGGACACCGACACCGACACCGGCACCGACACCGGCACCGACACCGACCTCGGTACGGAGACCGATCCCGGCACCGACGTGGGCACCGACCTCGGCACCGACACCGGGCTGGGTACGGAGACCGACGACCCCGGCGCCGAATCCGACCTGGGCACCGAAACCGACGCTGGACGCGAGCCCCAGGCTGAGCCCAGCACCGGTACCGGTACCGGCACCGGCAGTGACGGCCGTCACGAGGAGGACGGCGGCCACGAGCGCGAGCACGAGCGGATGCCCGAACTCGCCGCGACGGGCCGTCACACCGCCCTGCTCGCGGGGCTCGGCGTCATCAGCGCCGCGCTCGTGACCTGCGGGACCGTCCTCGTGGTGAGGTCCCGGCGCTCGGGGGTCTGAAGCCCCGGCGCCCGGACGCCCTCACGTCGTCCGACGCATGGACGAACTACTGGCCCCGGGGCCCCTCGCCCCGGGGGCGCAGTTCGTCGTCGACCTTGTCCGAGCCGGACTGGATCTGCTCCGAGTACTTGCCGCCGGTCTTCTTGTCCGCGGTCTCGGCCCCCTTACGGGCGCCCTTCCGAGCCTTGTCCGGGTTCTTGCTGATCGCGCCCTTGAGCTTGTCCATCATGCCCATCGCGGCCTCCTTACGGTCCGGCCTGGTCCGGCCTTACGGTCCGGCTCGTTCCACGGAGGGGCGGATTCCGCCCCTTCCCCAGGATCAGACACCTGTGCGGATCTGTCGCGCTGGGACGGAGCGCGAACGGACGGCGAACGGACCGTGCTCCGGAACACAGGGCGGTCTCCCCAGCGCTTTCCCCGGTTAGGCTGAGGTCGTCGCAGAGGTCGATTCCGAGGGGAGAGCAACCAGTGGCAGAGCGCAAGCCGATCGAGTCATGGCTCACCGACATGGACGGTGTGCTGATGCACGAGGGCATACCGGTGCCCGGTGCCGACGCCTTCATCAAGCGGCTGCGCGAATCCGACACGCCCTTCCTGGTGCTCACCAACAACTCCATCTACACTCCGCGCGACCTCCACGCCCGGCTGTCCCGTATCGGGCTGGACGTTCCGGTGGCCAACATCTGGACGTCGGCGCTGGCCAGCGCCCAGTTCCTCGATGAGCAGCGCCCCGGCGGCACCGCGTATGTCATCGGCGAGGCGGGGCTGACCACCGCGCTGCACGACATCGGCTACGTCCTTACGGATGTCGAGCCGGATTATGTGGTGCTCGGTGAGACCCGTACGTACAGCTTCGAGGCGCTCACCAAGGCCATCCGGCTGATCAACGACGGTGCGCGGTTCATCGCCACCAACCCCGATGAGATCGGCCCCTCCGCCGAGGGCGCGCTGCCGGCCACCGGCTCAGTGGCGGCGCTGATCACCAAGGCCACCGGCCAGGAGCCCTACTTCGTCGGCAAGCCCAACCCGCTGATGATGCGGTCCGGGCTGAACGCGATCGGCGCCCACTCCGAGTCCAGCGCGATGATCGGCGACCGGATGGACACGGATGTGCGAGCCGGGCTCGAGGCCGGTATGGAGACCTTCCTGGTGCTCACCGGGGTGACCAAGGCGGGAGAGGTGGACCGGTACCCGTACCGCCCGTCCACCGTCGTCGATTCCATCGCGGACCTCGTGGAACGCGTCGCATGACCCGCCGGTGGGCGCCGGCATGACCCGCCGGTGACCCCTGGCATGACCCGCCGGTGAGCCCTGTGCCCCGGATGGCGCAGTAGGCGCCCGCAGCGGATGCGGGGCCCTGCCGGGCGCGTGAGCCTCTTGGTATCGGGAGGTTTCACCATGCGCATTGTCGCACTCACTCTCTGTAGCGCAGCATGCGCCGCCGTCGCGGCGATGACGGCCGCGGCTCCGGCCCTCGCCGAACAGCGCCACTCCGCCACCACCACGATCCGGATCAGTCCGCGGGCCCTCGCCCCCGGCACCGAGGTCGAGGTCTGGGCCTTCGGCTGCCCGGACCGGGTGGCCACCGCCTCGTCACCGGTGTTCGTGGACGACGCGGAGCTGACGCCCGAGGGGGACGCGCTCTTCAGCGAGGCGACGATCCGCTCGACGGCGGCCAAGGGGGCGCACCGGGTCACCCTGGACTGCGCGGCCGGCGGCCTCGTACGCGCGGACGGAACGAGCGCGGACGGAACGAGCGCGGACGGCGCGGGCGCGGACGGCGCGGGCGGGGAAGGCGTGGACGGGGAAGGCGCGGACGGGCAGGGCGGCGCGGGCCGGGTCGCCCTCGCCGTGGAGCGCCCGCCCTCGCCCGTCGCCCCCGTCCGCGCCGGCGGGGGCGGCGCCGCGCCCGACGAGGCGCGACCACGCGACGACATCGGCGCCGCGGAGGCGTACGGCCTGGTGCTCTCCGGTGGTACAGCCGTGGCCGTCGGCGGCCTCGCGGTCCACCGCCGCCGCCATCCCTCCCGCGCCGCGAGCTGATCCCCATGGGTCTGGATACCGAGACGGACGGAAACGACGGAAACATGGACGGCATCGGGAATCGCTTCTCCGGCCTCGGGCGGCTGGCCATCGGACTCGCCTGGGCGGCGCTGCTGCTGGGCCTGTGGATGTGGGGCCGGGACACGACGGAGGGGCCGGGCGGTCCGGCGCCGATGACCGGGGACGTGGCCGCGGTCGGGCGGCCGTCCGCCCATCCGCTGCCCCCGGCACACGCGCCGCTGGCCTCCGCCCGGCCGAAACGGGTCGTGATCGAGGCGGCGGGGGTCCGCGCCCCCGTCGTCGCCAGCGGCCTGGACCGCGACGGCGCCGTGAAGCCCCCGCCCTTCAGCGCCCCCGGCACGGTCGGCTGGTACCGCGCCGGCCCCGAGCCCGGCTCCCCGGGCGCCGCCTTGCTGGTCGGCCACCTGGACACGAAGAGCAAACCGGCGGTCTTCCACGAGCTGAGCGACCTCAAGCGGGGGGAGCGGGTGCGGGTCGCGCGATCGGACGGGACGACGGCGGAGTTCACGGTCGAGGACGTCGAGGTGGTGCCGGAGAAGCACTTCGACGCGCGACGGGTGTACGGGTCGCGGTCCCATGACCGCGCGGAGCTGCGGCTGATCACATGCGGGGGCAAGTACAACCGCTCGACCCGGACGTACTCGGCGAACGTCGTCGTCTCGGCCTACCTGACCGGCACAACGGGCTCTCCGGGCAATGTGTCGGCGGGCAGCCGCAATGCGCCGCACTAAGCGCTCCGCGGGAAGTGCCGTGAGGTGCGGTCGTTCATCTGCGGCTGCGTCGTGGCCGGTCGCGCAGTTCCCCGCGCCCCTACCGGGGGCTCTGCCCCTTGCGCTTCCACCGGGGTTGCGCCGGGTCGAAGCGCGGCGCGGGCGCGCCGGCCGTTCGCATCAGGTTGCCCGTACCCACACCGGCGCCCGCAGCCGTATTCGCGTGGTCTCCGTCGCCGGGGCGCTCCTGTCATGTGTCGTGGTCTCCGGGTGCTTCGGGGCGTCGAAGGGGGGCAGCGACCATGCCTCGGTCGCCAGGGAGCCGAAGCAGCGGCCCAAGGCCACGATCCCCTATTGGGTGAATCCGGACGGCAGCGCGGCGCGCCAGGTCGCGGCGTATCGGAAGAAGGGCGAGGACGGCGAGGCCAGGCTGATGGAGAAGATCGCGGAGCAGCCCGTCGCGGAGTGGCTGGGGGTGGACGATCCGGAGCGGCAGGCGCGGGGGTTCACCGCGGCCGCGGACCAGGTGAACCGGGACGCGCTGCTGGTCTTCTACGACATCCCGCACCGCGACTGCGGGCAGTACTCCAAGGGCGGCGCGGCCGATGGCGACGCCTATCGCACCTGGCTGGACAAGACGGTCCGGGGGATCGGCGACCGCCGGGCGACGGTCATCCTGGAGCCGGACGCGCTGCCGCACGTGGTGGACGGCTGTACGCCCAAGCGGTACCTCGAGGAACGGTACGACTTACTTACCGGCGCTGTGGACAAGCTCAAGGGGCTGCCGCGCACCAAGGTCTATCTGGACGCCGGAAACCCCCACTGGATCAAGGACCCGCGCCGGCTGGTCGAGCCGCTGAAGCGGGCCGGTATCCGTAAGGCCGACGGCTTCGCGCTGAACACCTCCAACTACCAGACGACCCGGGAGAACCGGGCGTACGGCAAGCGGCTGTCCGCGCTGCTCGGCGGCAAGCCCTTCGTGATCGACACCAGCCGTAACGGCAATGGCCCGGCCCCGGGGAAGAACGACCCGCAGGCGTGGTGCAATCCGAAGGGCCGGGCGCTGGGCGAGCGGCCGACCGTCGACACCGGGGACAAGCGCATCGACGCCTATCTGTGGATCAAGCGTCCGGGCGAGTCGGACGGTACCTGCAAGGGCGGTCCCACCGCGGGTCGGTGGTGGCCCCGGTACGCGCTCGATCTCGCCCGTAACGCCGACCGTAAGGACAGCTAGCGACAGCTGGCCAAGGACAGCTGGCCATGGCCGGCGGTCAAGCGGCTGTCACTTCTTCTTCGGGTTCTTCGGGGCGGGCACCTTCACCCACACCGCCTTCGACGGCGTCCCCTGGTCGTCCACCGCGTTGAGCATGTACCACCCCGGCGGCACCACGGACGAGTCCTTCGGCAGGGTCACCGTCACCCCGTCCTTCGCCCGGGTGAAGTCGAGCGCGATCGACCGCTGCTCGACATTGGTCACATGGGTGAAGGAGCCGGGCCGGATCAGCCGCATCTTGGTGATCGCCGACGCGTGCGCGGTCCGGTAGGTGGTCTTCCCGCCGAGCTTGACCGTCCTGGGCGCGGTGTCGGCGAGCTTCGGACGGGAGTCGCGGAAGAGATACGGCGGGGTGTAGAGGTCGATCTGCTGCTGGAACTCACCCGGTGTGGTGTTGGCCTTGTCGGCGAAGAGCGAGTCCGAGCCGAAGGTCATGACCCGGCCGTCCGGCAGGAGCAGCGCCCCCGAGTGGTAGTTGCGGCCCACCAGCGGATCGGCCACCCCGCGCGCGGTGTTGCTCTTCGGGTCGTAGAGCTCGGCCTTGAGCACATTGGTGGCGCCGCGGCCCCGGTAGTCGCCAGAGCCGTTCGTGGTCAGAACGGTGTCATCGGGCAGGATCACACTGCTCGGATAGCGCGCCTTCGCATACAGATCCGGGCCATCGCGGAACCGCGGCTTGTCGGCGTGCAGATCGACGATCCGGGTCTTCGCCGAGGACTTGGGGTCCTCGCCGACCCCGCCCCCGCCCTGCACCATGTACCGCTGGTCCTGCGCGGGCGGCAGCAGCACGGACATCGACGTCTCCAGGGCGTCCGAGTCGCTGATCCCCGGGATCACATCGAACCGATTGGTCTTCAGGTCCCAGATCCCGGGCGTGCGGCCCTTGTCGTCCGGGCCGTATCCGGCGTTCGAGCCGGTGTAGAAGATCCGGCCCTTGTCGGTCAGGAACAGCGCGGGGTAGGTCGGGAAGAAGCGCTTCTTGGGCAGGTACTTCCACTTGTTGGTCTTGGGGTCGTAGATCTCGTTCTTCCCCGGCACCATCTGGCCGATCTCGTCCAGCCCGGAGACCGCGAGCACCTTGCCGTCCTGGAGGGGGGTCAGGGTCGGGTACCAGCGGGCCTCGTTCATCGGATCGACCGGGACATACCGCTCGGCCTTCGGGTCGAACTCGTACACCTGCTTGATGCCCTGGAAGTCCTTCTTGTCGAACGACAGCTTCTGGGCCATCCCGTAGAAGTTCCGCTTGTCCTTTCCCTTCAGCCCGGAGATCCGGTAATTGTCCTCGGTGCCGGTCTGGTACTTCTTCCCCTTGCGCAGTGCCTCCACATAGACCCGCGCCGTGCTCGCGGTGACGGTGACCTTCCCCTTGCGATTCTTGCTCTTCTTCGCGCGCGGAACGAGAATCGGATCCTTGGACTCGAACGTCTTGCCGTTCTCCTTCCCCGTGAAGCGGGTCCCGGCGGGGAAGGTCTTCGGCTGGTCGGGGCTCTCGTTGTGGACGAACATCAGTCCGCCCGCCTTCTCGACATTGCCCCTGAGCTTCTCATAGCGCTGGGTACCGCCCGCCACCAGCAGCTTTCCGTCCGGGAGCTGGCTGTGCCCGGAGCAGAAGAGGTCCTTGGGGGTGGGAATGTTGGTGAAGGTGTTCTTCTCCGGGTCCCACAGGACGCTGCGGAAGGATTTGGCGGCGAAATTCTTGGCGTTGTTCCCGGAACCGGCCACCAGCAGCACCTTGCCGGTGTGCAGCAGGGCGGCGTGGATCGTATTGATCCGGTATGCCTCGGGGACATCGACCACATCCCAGTGGCCGTTCTCCGCCTTGTACTCCGGTTGGTCGATTTTGTACGCGTGGTACTTGTCCGAGCTGAAACGGTAGAGGGCCGGGCCGTTCATCCCGGCCAGCACGGTGATCGCCGCCGCACCGATCCCGAAGCGGCGGGTGCGGCGACTCGGTCGGTACTTCACTTCTTATCGTCCCCCAAGGGCGGGCTGCGTGTTCCGTTTCTCCTGGCGGACGGTCCACCGCCAGGCGATGATCGGCGCGGCTGTGGCAGCCAGGGCAAATGATGCCCAAACGGTCATCGCGGGATGACTGTGGCCGAAGTAGAAGGAAGAGGCGAGCGACCCGCCGAAGACCACCAGGAATTGAGATCGCTCTCGGCACCTCTTGATTCGGACAACAGTTTCAAGGGTGAATGTGTGGCTCCGGTGCGGCATTCGGGCTCGGGGGCTGGCACTCTGCTTCGGGGCTGGCACTCTGCTTCAGGCGCGATCGCCGTGTTGACCTGTGGTGGCGGGCCAAGGGGAGGGCTGTCGTGGTAGCTGGGCACACCGCGGGCGATGCGTTCGCCGATCCCGCTTCCGCCTCGCGGTTCGCCGATGGTGACCGGTCGCTTGGGGTGCCGCGTCACGTGGCGTGTGTGATGGACGGCAATGGACGGTGGGCGGCCCAGCGGTCGCTGCCGCGTACGTCAGGTCATCGGGCGGCGGAGACGACCGTGATCGACGTCATCGAGGCGGCTCGGGCCGCGGGCGTGGAGTGGCTGAGCCTGTACGCCTTCTCCACCGAGAACTGGAGCCGGCCGGGTGCCGAGGTCGACTATTTGATGCGGCTGGTGCGCGCGGTGGTGCGCAAGCACGCGCCGCTGCTGCACGCGCGGGGGATCCGCTGCCGTTTCCTCGGGGTGAGCGACCCGAGGATCCCTGGGGCGTTGGCACGCGACTTCGCCGATCTGATGACACTGACCGGCGACAACCGAGGTATGACCTTGACCGTCGCGTTCGATCACGGCGGCCGCGGGGACATCGTCGCGGCGGCGCGGTCACTGATCCGCGCGGGTGTGGCGGCCGAGGCGGTGGACGAGCGGAGTTTCGCCGCCCATCTGCCGTTCCCCGACACACCCGACGTGGACCTGGTCATCCGGACCTCGGGGGAACAGCGCATCTCCAACTTCATGCTCTGGCAGGTCGCCTACGCGGAATGGGTCTTCCCGACCGTGCTGTGGCCCGACTTCCGCGCGCCGCACTTCCTCGAATGCCTGCACATCTACCGGCAACGCGATCGCCGCTTCGGTGGCGCGCTGCCCGAGCGGAACGGAGATTCCCGATCGTGACCAACGCAGACGGCGGAACCCCCGACAGCGGCCAGGACGGTGCGACCGAGTTCGACGGCGGTACGTCACGGCCGAGTGCGGAGAACGGACGCGGGCCGTTGTTCGGCGCGGGCTCGCAGTTCCAGGAATTCGTCAACGATCCGCGGTGGGCGCTGGCCATGGTCCGGGCGACGGTGCTGGAGGCCGCGCACCCGCAGGTCGGCGCCGCGCTGATCGACAACTCCACTTTCGTCGCCCACCCGTGGCGACGGCTGCGCAACACCCTCCGCAGCTTGCAGCGCATGTTCGGGGACGACGAACAGGTACGGCTCCGCGAGGCGGCACGGCTGAACCGCCTCCACGCACGGCTCAATGGAGCCGACCCGCGGGGCCGGCCCTACAGCGCGATGGACCCCGCTGTACGGGCCTGGGTGGTGGCGACCATCTTCGAGTCCACCGTGACCATGTGCCGACTGAGCGGACAGCCTCTTGAGCAGCACGCCATGGAGCGGCTGTACACCGAGTTCCAGGCATACCTGGCCGCCATGGGAGACGAGGCCGGTCACCTGCCGCCCACCCTCTCCGAGTTCTGGCTCTACTACGACCACGTGGTGGCACAGGAGCTGGAGAACACCGAGGCGATGCGGATCATCCTCTACAAGCTGTTCGACCATCTGCCCGCTCCGGCCCTGCTGGGCGGGGTGCCCACGCTATGGGCCACCGGCCGGGCCGTCGTCGGCCCGCTCATCGGGGCGATCACCGTTGCCTCGCTCCCGGAGCCCTTCCGCCGACGTGCCGGGCTGCCCGAGATGCCCGGTGCTCAGACGCTGATGCAGGGGGCTTATCTGGCCGTCGGCCTGGCCCGGTTCCTGCCGAACGGCTGGCTCCGAGCTGACGCCATCGCCGACCTGCTGGCTCTCTCGCCCCACAGTGACGACCCGCGAGCTCGGGCGGTCACCGCCCTGCACGACAAAATGCGGCGGGCCGGTGCCCTGATCCGGCTCATCACGCCTCTCCCTCCGCAACCGGAACCCGTCTCCCGCAACGGCACCGAACGCAGTGCGGAGGAGTTCTTCCGCGAGGTACTCGACCAGACCGGCGACGGGTACCTGGACTGGCCGGACCTCGCCGCCATGGCCCGCGAACTGTCCACCCGCCTCGATCTGGAGGAGCCCGAGGAAACGAGGCTCTACAACGCCTACGCCGACTGGTGGCGCGAACTCCAGACGGCACTGGACACCGACGGTGACGGCCGCGTCAGCGCCCGCGAGTACGCCACCGCCGTTCCCGCCCTGGCCGGCCCCGCACTGATCAAGGTCGCCGAGGTCCTCTTCGACGCCACGGACAAGGACGGCGACCAGCACATCGACGCAGACGAATACCGGGCGCTGTTCCAGACCGCGTTCCACCGCGATGCGGTCGGCACCGACCGTACCTACACGCGCGGCGCCTTCATCGGGGACTTCCTGGCCTTCATGTCCGGCCGCCGACGATCGACAGCCTACGATCCTCTGCTCGCCCAGGCGTGAGCCGCTCAGTCGCGGTGCGCCGAACGCAGTCGGATGCGGATGTTGCCGAAGTGGTCGCGGATCGCCCCTTCGGCCCGCAGGGCGTCACCCGAGCGCACCGACTCCAGGATCTCCCGGTGCTGCTTGCAGGTGACCCTCGGATCCGTGGGCACGTCCACGAGGTCGGTCCGCACCCGGTGGAAGGCGTCCCAGAACGCCTCCAGTACCTCGCTCAGCAGCGTGTTGTCCAGCCTCCCGTAGAGCGCGGCGTGAAACGCCCGGTCCGTCTCGGCGCGCACCGAGCCCTCCGCCGCCTCCGCCTCCATCCGCCGTACAACCGCGTCCAGCTCGGCGAGATCCGCCTCCGGGATGCGGCCTGCCAGCCGCGCGATCAGCCCCGTCTCCACGGCCTCGCGCAGCTCGAGGAGTTCGAGCAGGCTGTCCTCGCCCCGGTAGTGCCCGGCGACGGTACGGAAGATCAGCCCCTCGATCATCGGCGCCATCGACATGGGTCCGACGTACGTCCCGAAGCCGTGCCGGATCTCCACGATCCCCATCGCCTGCAGCGCCTTGAGCGCCTCGCGTACGGAGTTGCGGCTGACGCCGAGGAGCTCCATCAGCTCGGTCTCGGTGGGCAGCGGGGCGCCCGAGGGGAGCCGCTGGTCGATGATCAGCCGCTTGATACGTTCCTGTATGTGCGCCGCCACCGCCACCTCCGATCCGGACAGCTTAGCGGCGGCGGCACGAGCAGGTCAGATGTGTTCGATGAAGGCGGCCCAGGCTTCGGGGGAGACAGTGAGCGGGGTCCGCTCGGTGTTCTTGGAGTCCCGGATGTGGACGGCCTTGGTGCGTATGGCTACCTCGACGCAGTTGTCCCCCTCGCTTCCGCTGTAGCTGCTCTTGAACCAGTCCGGTTCGGTCATGCTCATAGCGCTCCTCGCATCTGCTTCAGCAGGCTCACGGTCGCCCCACAGTCAAGGGCTTCCGCACGCAGCCTGCCATAGCGCTGGAGGAGGACACTCACGTCTTTCGGTGCGACTATCAGGCTGCTAGAACGCTGCCCTTCGGTGTAGCCGACCCACTGATGGTCCGGGGTCTCGGCCAGGTACATGTGGCCGTCGACACCGGAGTGCTCCTCCTGGCACAGCGGCATGAGCTGGATCTCCACGTTGCGCTGACGGCCGACCTCCAGCAGATGGTCGATCGACGCCCGGGTAACCTCTGGGCCTCCCAAGTGCCGTTCGAGTACGGCCTGTTCGATGATGAAGCTGAACGCTGTGCTCGGCCTCTCGGTGAGAAGGTGCTGGCGGTCCAAGCGGGCCGTGACCTCTCGCTCGACCTGTTCCTCAGTGACGGGCGGCAGCCTCCGCTCAAAGAGGGCGCGGATGTACGGTTCGGGCTGGAGCAGCCCGGGGATCGCCCGGCACTCATAAGCGAGGAGGGACACCGCCTCCTCCTCGATCCCCGCCCACCGTAAGAACCACGACGCGAGGCCGACCTTTCGGGTCAGCGTGCGGTACGCCGCGCCCAGGACGCGGGCGGCCGGGGCGCCCAGGACCTCCTCCGTGCGCGGGATCAGTTCCTTCGGCGGGAAGCGCCTGCCCTGTTCCATCTTCGCGACGTACGTCGCCGAGTACCGGACCCGTGGGGCGAACTGCTCCTGCGTCAGGCCCGCCTCGTCCCGTAGGGCCTTCAGTACCGCGCCAAAGGTCTTGAGGCTCTCCGACGTTTCCGGTTCGCTGTCTTTTGTCATCCTCATATCGTCACGGGCGGTGACCGGTCCGGTCCAGGCGGTGAACTGGTACAAGCGAAACTGGGTGGGTGTCGTGCCTGGCAGAGGCCGCCGCCGGGCCGGGACGCTTCCGCCATGACCGCACCACAGGGCCAAGTCCCCGTCACCGTACGTACGTTCGCGCAGCGATTCTCCGCCACCCGGCGCGGCGCCCGGCTCGCCCGGCTGTTGGCCGTCCACCAGCTCACCGAGTGGGGGTTCGCCCCAGGGGTGGGCGGCTATGACGCGGCGATCCTGGTCGTGGCCGAGCTCTCGGCCAACGCGGCGCTCCATGGGCGCGTACCGGGGCGGGACTTCGGGGTGCGGCTGGCGTACGACGAACGGAGTGGCGTCCTGGAGATCGAGGTGAGCGACACCCACGAGAAGTGCCCCGTGCCGAAGGCGCCCACGTCGGACGACGAGGAGGGGAGGGGGCTGATGCTGGTCGAGGCGGTGGCGGATCGCTGGGGCATCAGGGAGCGAAGGGGGCCGGGCAAGACCGTATGGGCGCGGATCACCCAGGCGAGGTGACTTTGAGCAAGGGTCCGGGGGATGGGGGCCGGGGCCTCGCCGCCGGCCGCCGGGCCGGTGGGGGTCGGCGCCGTGGCGGCTCAGCGGTGTGGGGGCTCGGGCCGATCCGGGCCGCCGGTCGACCGCCCCTCCGGGTACCCCCCTAAAAAACGCTTGATCTGAAGCAACTAATTTGTCAAACAGTTTCGAGAGGGGTACCCCACCCCCTGCCCCGCTGCTCACATGCGCCGAAGGCGCGAGACGGCGCCGCGCCCGACCGAACCGCGTAACCCAACACCCCCTCCCCGAGGGGCGGCTGGCGCGATGGACCGGCGCACCAGCCGCGCTCGACCCGGTCCGCACCACGGTGCGCCGGGGGGCGGGCCCTGGCGTGTGATCCTCCGGTACGGAAGATTCAGCGGCGCCATCAATTCGGTGCATTGCCGAATGAGTCGCACTGGAGGGGAACATGTCGCCTATTCGCATCTTTGTCGCATCGCTCGCCGTCGCCGGGGTGCTGGCCGGTATGGGGGCCGGTACCGCGACGGCTGCCGCCGTCAGCCGCTTCGACGACGGCAGCTTCGAGACGCCCACGGTGGCGGCCAACACGTTCGTGAACCTGGGGACGGGCGCGTCCATCGGGCCGTGGAAGGTCACGGCCGGAAACGTGGACCACATCGGGGACGGCTTCTGGCAGGCGGCCGAGGGTGGCCAGTCCGTGGACCTCAATGGTGGGGGTGCCGGGACGGTGGAGCAGACCTTCACCACGGTCCCGGGGAAGCGGTACTCGGTGACGTACTCCCTGGCGGGCAACCCGGCGGGCGGTCCCAGCGTGAAGACCGGATCGTTACTGATTGACGGGCAGAACTTCCGGAACTTCACCTTCGATATCACCGGCAAGTCCTTCGGGAACATGGGCTATGTGACCCAGGAGGTGACCTTCGTGGCGCGCGGCACCTCCACGACGCTGGCGTTCGCCAGCACCAACGGCAGCGCCTACGGGCCGGTCATCGACGACGTCAGGGTCAGCGCCTGCACGCCCTGCCCCTCCTGCGACTGATCGCAGAAGGGAGCCCTCGGCGCCCCCACGCGCCGGGGGCTCCCCCGTTCTCGGCAGAACTTCGCTCAGGCGGCCGCGCGCTGGCTGCGGGCCAAGGACGTCGCGGCCTTGCGGCGCTTGGGTGCGAGCACGTCGACCGGGGCGCCCGCGCCGCCGCCCGGCGTCTCGCGCCAGCGGTCCAGCCTGGCCACGACCTCGGCCAGCCGCCGATCGCCGGGATGGACGGCCACGTAGAAGAGCGACTCGTCCGGCTTCCGGTCGTCCCCGCCCCAGCGGACCACGCCGTCCAGCTCGGCGAGGATGTCGCGGATCACCACCTCCTGCTGCGGGAAGAAGCCGCCCTTGACGCCCGGCGGGTAGTGGCCGGGCCGGATCCGGACCGCCGTCCCCGACGCCTGGTTGCCCTCCGGCAGCCCCTTGCGGACCGTGCCGGGGCTGCGCCAGCCGATCACATCGCCCTTACGGAGCTCGTCGATCTCGTAGTGGTAGCGGCGGATCACATGGACCAGCACGGTCTCCGGTGCGCCGATGCGGACGGTGACGCCCTCCAGCGGGGTGCCGGGCACCGGGCGGGACCAGATGGCTCCGCCGCCGTCGGCGACCTTCTCCATCTCCCAGCCGTTGGGGCTCGGTCTGCCCGTCAGCACCCGGGCCTGGTTGGCCCGGAAGCGGCGGTATGCCTTCCGGATCTCCTCGCCGGTGGGCGTCTTGGAGTGCGAGGACGCGGCGTACGCGGGCGTCGCGAGCAGCGCGGAACCGGGGAGGGAGGCCAGCGCCGCCGCGCCGAGCAGCGCACCGGAGCGGGCGAGCAGCTGCCTACGGGATGGGTGGGATGGGTTGAACACGCTCATTCATCGTCCCCTCGTGACGGTAGGGCTGGTGGACCGGTTCTGGTCGCGGGTCACCACGGATACGGTGCCCGTGGCGATGGCCAGGGCGAAGGCGATACCCATGGCCGGGTTGACGTATCCGGGGACCGCGGCGTCGTAACTTCCGCCCTTGTCGATCTGGCAGGTGAAGCGCAGCGGAAGGTAGCGCGCTGAATAGCGGTCGACCTGGGCCGCCTTCTCCGGGCTGCCCGCCTTGGCGCACGCCTCGCGCATGGTGTCGCTCTCCATGAACATCACATGGAGCGCGCCCCAGATGTACAGGGCGATGGTCACGCAGACGGACAGCAGGGCGATTCCGCCGAGCCATTCGGCGCGCGTCTTCCGGCGGCCGGTGCGCTTGGCCAGGCCGGAGCCGAGGAGGGCGATCAGGGTGCAGACGGTGATGACCCCGATCAGGCAGATGAACAGCAGCAGGATCGAGTTGAGTCCGTCCGGCGAATCGGCCGCAAGGGATGAAGGCGCTTTGTTCACCGCATCATCCTGTTGTACTTCTCGAAGATGTAGTAGAGCGGCATGCGCTTTTTGGCGTCGGTGAAGGCGGGCTCCTTCGGGCCCTGGTAGCGCCGCAGCACCTCGTAGATCTCCGACTCCTTGTAGTCCAGCGAGGGCCGGCGGATCGCCGTTTCCGCGTCGACGCTGCCGGGCTTGCCGTCGGCTCCCCAGATATGGGCGTGGCCGACGGAGGTGAGGGCGAAGTCGTTGTCCGTGCGGAGCTTGTCCCACACCGAGAAGACGTCGGAGTCCTTGTCCGGGTCCTTCGGGGTGCCGGTCACCAGGCCGGTCCTGATGGAGTTGTTCCAGCAGAGAACGCCCACCAGCCCGAACATCTGGGCCACACCGGTGCTGCTGTCGCGCAGCGACACCACCCCGGGCAGGTCCTTGGCCCAGTCCGGCACATAGCCGTTGTGATAGAGCCACACCCCGGCGTCCTTGACCAGGTCCTCATTGCCGTAGTGCCGGAACTCCCAGAACGCCGTGGTCTGGATGAGTGCCTTCCGCATGCCGTAGGCCCGTGCCGTATTGGTCACGGCGACATCCCTGGCGATGATGGTTTCCAGGCACTGGGTGGTGGTGTAGATCCGGCCGTCGTCCTCGGGGAATCCGATGGACTTCATATACGTCTGGACGTCGGCGAGCAGCCCCGGGAAATAGGCCTGGTTGAAGAGGCTGTCCGGCATCGTCGCCACCGGGGGATTGAACGACCCCTGTCCGGTGTCCAGGCCGGAGGCGATGTTGTTGTCGATGTTGATCGAGCCGTCGCCGGAGCCGATCGTCTTGGTGACGATCTGGTCGAAGGCCCAGTTGGGCGGCAGCGGATAGCCGTAGTTCCCGGAGAATCCGCTGGACATGTCGGAGACGAAACTCGCCGTGGCATGGCCCGCCTCGGAGACCCGGATGCACACATTGCGCGGTCCGTAGACCCCGATCTTGTACCGGTTCCCGGCGATGGCCATGCCGTCCACGATGCCCTTGAAGTGCGGCAGGACATTGTCGGTGACCTCGTAGTCGTACGCGTCGAAGTCCACGGCGAAGAAGATCCGGGTGCCGTCCTTGAAGCCGTGGTCATCGGCGGCGTTCGCCGCCGCGATGCCCGCCGCGTTGCCCGCCGTGTAGTTGAAGCCCGAGGCGTCACGGCCGAAGGTCTGATAGATCGGGAAACACCGGAGCCCGTTGTCGGCGAGGGTCTGGAGCTCGCCGATCTGGATGGCCTTCTCGGGGAGATCGGTGGTGCTGGGGTTGGTGAGATAACGGCCGATGTACTTGTACCCGGCGGCCTTCAGGGTGTTGGCACGGGCCTGGGTGATCTTGGTGACGCCGTCGCACGCCTGGCCCTGGCGGTCCTGGTCGCCGTAGGAGACCAGCAGCGACGCCCAGGTGGAGTAGTCGCCCTTTCCGGTGACCGGGAGCTTGGCGAAGTCCTGGAAGCTGCTCACCGCCGATTGCAGCGCGGATCCGAACGAGGTGCTGAACGGCACATTGGGCCGCTGGTTCAGGATCATCGCGGCGGAGAACAGCCGCACCCAGGTGCTGGTCTCGCCCGAGGCGACGGTGTGCTGCTTCAGCCCGGACTGGGTGCCGGGGCCGAAGTTCCCGTTGGCCACACCGTCGGCCATGCCGAGTTCGTACTGCACCGCCAGCAGCATGGACTTGGCGACGGTCCGCGAGTGGTGCCCGTCGCACGGGATGACGAAGTAGTCCTGCCGCTTGATGTAGCTGGCGTTCAGATGCTGCTGCACCTTGCGGATGTCGGCGCCGCCGTCACCGGTGACGATGTAGGCGTCCATGGTGAGCAGCCCCTTGAAGACCTTGGGGGAGAGGCTGCCCGCCTCGAAGACGCCCGCCACGCCCATGTCGGTCATCAGCTCGGTGAGCGAGTTCGCCACCGTGGAGCTGAACGCCCCGTCGATCCCGCCGCCGTTGTACCCCTTGCAGTACAGCCCCGACTGAATGATCTTCGTGAACTTGGCCGAGGGCGTCGTACTGGCGGTGAGCTTCGGATACTTCGACTGGAGCGTGCTCAGCGTGGTGGGGCCGAAGCTGTCGGAGAGACTGGTGATGCCCAGCTCGTACTGGAGCGCCCGGGTGAGCGCGTACATCACGGTCCAGCTCGTCTTCCCGTCCACCTCGAGCGCCGGAATGCCCAGCTTCCCGCCGTATGTGTCGTTGATGAACTGCTGCGCCCGCATGACCATGGCGTCGGCCATGACGTCTCCTTCAGTGCCGAGTGACGGGGGTCAGTTGCACGCGAAGACGTAGTCGGACTTGTAGTTGATGTAGAGGCTGCTGGAGGTCTTGCCCATCTTGGCGGTCACCGGGGCGCAGGCGAGGCTGGAGACGTAGACCGGGCCCGCGTACTCGCTGAAGTTGCCCGAGTCGGTGTCGCAGCCGGTGCCGTCCACCTTGCAGACCTTGAGGTACATGTACTGCGAGGCGCCGTAGTTGTTGTCCATGATCGCGCAGCCCTTGCCGCCGTTGGTGTAGCTGAACAGCGTGGCCAGGCGCATGTTCGGGTCGGTGCCCTCGGGCAGCGGAACGACCTTGTTCAGCGCGTAGCCGGTGCCGCACACGGTCGCGGCGGCGGCGGTCGGCCCGGGGTTGGCCTTGGCGAACGCCTTGGTCTCGGCCGACGCCCGCGGGGACACCTTGACGTCGGTCGCATCGGGGCGCTCGGCGGCGGAGGCCTGGGGCGCGGTCAGCGTGAGGACGGCGGCCGCGGCGGAGGCGAGGGCGGCACCGACGGTGGATCTGAGGATTCTGGACATGGACGTACCCCTCCCGTGAAGGCTGATGAGAGCGAAGAACGCGAGGGCCTCTCCCCAAGGCCCGAACGCGGCAACAAGCGCTTTCCGCGCTGTGGTCGCACGGAAGATATTCACTGGTCATGGCCTTGGACAAGAGGTCTGGACACGTCGGGAGAGCGGAGCGTGGCCTTCCGGCGGCAGGCCGTCACGGAGGAAGTACGGAGTGGGTCCCCAATGAGGGGATAAAGCGACTCATGTGCAAGGAGCTCGGTATACGGAGTGTTGATATGTGTTGCTGGTCACTATCTCCTGACTCAGTGGGCGCGTGTCCGCCCGAGGCAATACCGGACGGGAACGGCCAGGAGCCACCAGTACTCCGCCGCGTCGGACGAGACGATCACCGCCACCGGCACCGAGCTTCCGAAGACGAACGCGATACCCACCGCGTGCTGGAGTGACCGGGCGAACAGAGTGCGCGGAATGTCGGTGTCGCGCAGGCCGGGGCGCCGGAGGAGGCGGGTCGACATCGCCGCGATCAGCAGCGCGGCCAGGGCGATCGTGCCGGCGTACAGCGAGGTCGCGATCGCGCTGCTGTGGTACTCCGTGACGATCTTCGTCGGAAACGGCAGGGCGGCGACGAGGGCCATCAGCGCCAGATCCAGGTAGAGCAGCGGGCCGTCCACCACCTTGGTCATCCGGAACAGCCGGTGATGCGAGATCCACAGCGCTCCGACCACGACAAAGCTGAGCAGATATCCGGCGACCGACGGGAGCGCCTCCTCCCGCAGCGCGTGCCCGAGTTCGGCCGCGGGGAGATCCTCCGGGACCGTGATCTCCAGGGCGAGGAGCGTGATGGCGATGGCGAAGACCGCGTCGGAGAACGCTTGTATCCGCTCGATGTCGATTCCGTGCAGAGACCTCACCGTCAACAGCTCCTGATTCATGTCGGGTGCGGGGCGCGGGTGCGGCCCGGTGGGACTCTGCATACTACGAAGCTGACATGTCAAGTCGGCTCGTGCTGCGGAATAGGTGCCCAGCTGTAGGGACTCTATGGGGTCATTGATGTCATCTTTGACATGTCGAGAGTGACATGTACTTTGAAGTACATGAGCTTCTTCGAGGTTGTGGCCGCCGTGGCGGTCGTCGTGGCCCTCATCGCGCGCCAACTGCGCGGAGAGGCGCTCACCGGGCGGCGGCTGATGCTGCTCCCCGTGGTTCTCACCGTGATCGGCATAGCCGACCTGAGCCGGAACGGCCGCCATCCGGCCTCCATCGACGTGGTGTGCCTGGTGGCCGGAGCGCTGCTGGCCGCCGGTATCGGCGCGGCTCAGGGCGCGACGATGCGGCTGGAGCGGCGCGCCGGTGTGCTGTGGGCGCGGATGCCGCCGGTCGGCCTGTGGCTGTGGGCCCTGCTGGTGGTCACCCGCGTGGGGATGATGGCCGTCGCCCACGTGGTGGACGCGAAGGTGGCGGCATCCTCGGCGACCATCCTGCTGATGCTGGGCGTCAACCGGCTCGGGCAGGCGCTTGTCCTCGTCCCGCGCGTGATGTCCTCCGGCATGGCGTTCGCCCCGGAGCGGGACGGCAGGACGTTCCCGGAACAGGTGTCGCAGCGGTTCGCGCCTCCGCCACTGGACGACGAGGCCCCCGGGCGGCCTGGCGGCGCCGGTCCGGCGGCACCCGCCGGTCCGACGGCACCCACCGCCCCCACGGCGCCGTACACCGACCGGCGTCAGGGCGATCCGCTGGACCTCATACGCGGTCGCAGGCAGCAGCGCCGGGCGCGCCGGTTCAGCGACTGGCGCTGACGGCCCGCGGCGGCCGAAATCCCCCCATCAACAAGGAGCGGAATGCAATTCATCAAGGGTTTCCTGCCATGGGTGGCCTTCGCGGGCCTGTCCGCCTTCGGATGGCAGTGGGCATCCCTGGGCGCTCTCGTCGTCAGCGCCTTGGTCCTGGTCAAGGGGTTGATAGACGGCTACAAGGCCGACGCCCTCGTGCTGGAGTACAGCAACACCCTGTTCTTCGCGCTGTGGACCGTGCTGGCCTTCGCCGATACGAACAGCCCCGCCGAGCATCTCGACGGGCCGGTGTCCATGGCCTGGCTGGCCGCCACCGCCTGGGGTTCGATCGTCTTCGGCCGTCCGTTCACCACCGGTCTCGCGAAGCGGGACGTACCGCCCGAGATGTGGAACGACCCCGGCTTCATCAGGACCAATCTGATTCTCACCAGGGTCTGGGCCACCGCCTTCTCGATCAGCATCCTCACCCTGGGCCTGGTCGTGGTCGCCGACCTGAACGTGGCGTTCAGGGTCTTCTTCCAGGCCACCGGGCTGATCGTGCCCGCCATCTTCACGGTCCAGTACCCCAAGCGTGTCCAGGCGCGGATGAACGACGCCATGGTTCAAGGAGTCCGAGCATGACGACCACCACACCCGCCCCGCACCTCGCGCAGAACTACGCCCCGGTGATGGACGAGATGACCGTCCGGGACCTGGAGGTCACCGGGGCGATTCCCCCGGAGCTCAGCGGCTGGTACCTGCGGAACGGGCCCAACCCCCAGGACGCCGACTCCGCCCACTGGTTCCTGGGTGACGGCATGGTGCACGGTGTCCGTCTCGAGGGCGGCAGGGCGACCTCGTACCGCAACCGCTGGGTCAGGACCACGAAGCTGACGGACGTCCGGAATACCTACGACGACGGTCCCGAGGAGGACTTGCTCGCGGGCTCGGCCAACACCCATGTGGTGCGGCACGCGAGGCGCACCTTCGCCCTGGTGGAAGGGTCCCTTCCGTACGAACTCGACTGCCGCCCCGGCCGCGAGCTTGACACCGTCGGCCCCTACGACTTCGGCGGGCGTCTCAACACCGCGATGACCGCGCATCCCAAGACGTGCCCGGTCACCGGCGAGCTCCACTTCTTCGGATACGGCGGTTTCAAGCCCCCGTTCCTCACGTACCACCGGGCGGACGCGTCGGGCGCCCTGACGGTCAGCCGGCCGATCGATGTGCCGGCGCACACGATGATGCACGACTTCCACCTGACCACCTCCTACGTCGTCTTCATGGACCTGCCCGTCCTCTTCGACCAGGACGAGGCTCTCCACGGCGACGGTCTTCCGTACAAGTGGCACCCGACGTACGGGGCGCGGCTCGGCGTGCTGCGCCGCAATGACCCGTTCGGTGCCGTCCGCTGGCTTCCCATCGAGCCGTGCTACGTGTTCCACGCGCTGAACGCGTACGACGAGGGGCCCGACAGCGGGCGGATCGTGATGCACGTGGCCCGCTACCCGGTCTACAACGAGACCAATGCCACCCTGTGGCGGTGGGAGCTCGACCTCGACGCGGGCAGGGTCACCGAGGTCCAGATCGACGACACTCCGTGTGAGTTCCCCCGCGTGGACGACCGCCTCGCGGGCCAGGACTCCCGATTCGGGCACGTCACGGTGGCCGACACCCCGCATGTCGGCACCGGCCTGCCGCGCTCCTATCTGGTCCGCTACGACCTGCACTCGGGCACCGCGACGCGCCATGAGTTCGCCGCGGGCCGGACTCCGGGCGAGGCCGCGTTCGCCGCGGCCGACGACACGCCGGGCGGCCCCGGCTGGCTGATGAGCTACGTCCACGACGCGAGCACCGACAGGAGCGACCTGGTGATCCTGGACGCCCAGAACGTCGTGGCACCACCCGTGGCCACGATCCACCTTCCCCGCCGCGTCCCGTTCGGCTTTCACGGCAACTGGCTGCCGGACGAGTGACGGCGTCGCCGACCGGGACGCGGCGGCGGGGCACGGACGGGGGCACCACGGATTCCGTGGTGCCCCCGTCCGTTGGGCCGTGGCGCGTCAGGAGGAGGCGATGCCTATGCCGAGTCGGACCCTTGGCGCCTGTTCACGTGTTCGATGGCCCATAGCGCCCAGTCGTGAGTCGCCTGGTACTGGCGCAGGCCGTACTCGGCGGCGAGCTGTCCGAGGGTGTCGCGGCCCTGTCGTGGTTCGGCGTCCTGTTCCGCGCGGAGCCTGCGGAGTTCGGAGATGCGCCCCTCGGCGTGCTCGACAAGGCCGCGCAGCGCGGTGACGGTCTCGTCCGGCTCCAGCGCTTCGAGCAGGAACAACCGCAGGACCTGCTCATTGCGCACCACGCCCTGCCCCCAAGGCGCGAGCAGCCACTCCCGCAGCTCCTCGCGGCCCTTGTCCGTCACCGCGTAGGTCCGGCTACGGCGAGCGCCCTCATGCGTCACCTCGACGAGCCCTTGCTCCGCCATCCGGATCAGCTCGGGGTACACGCTCGTGTGGCCGGCCTGCCAGGCGTACCGCCCGAGGTCGCGCTCGAACTCCTTGCTCAGCTCGTAGCCGCTCGCGGGCTCGATGGCGAGGAGGCCCAGCAGTGCGTGCGACAGAGACATGGAGAAATCCTAATGGGCGTCCTCGGAAGCCGAGGACGCCCAGGTCAGCGATATAGGTGCTGGTGCGCCGCCAGGGACTCGAACCCCGGACCCGCTGATTAAGAGTCAGCTGCTCTAACCAACTGAGCTAGCGGCGCCCGCTGACGTGGGAATCCTACCGGACCCGGCGGGGTGTTCAGGGTGCCGTCGGGGCCCGTCCGCCCCGGTGTCCATCTCGCGCCATTGGTATGGACATGACCATTGCCCCTGGATACTCTCACACTTGGTCTAGACCGCCGTGCACGGCTCGTCGAAGCACTCCCCACGTCTTCAGGAGCGAAGCATGCGCAAGAAGATCAGCGCCGCCGTCATCGGCATCGGTCTCGCGGCGATTTCCGTCCTCGCGACCGGCGGCAGCGCCTCCAGCCACGGCTACACCGACTCGCCCATCAGCCGCCAGAAGCTGTGCGCCAACGGCACGGTGACGGGCTGCGGCGACATCCAGTACGAGCCCCAGAGCGTCGAGGGTCCGAAGGGCTTCCCCTCGGGCGGTCCCGCGGACGGTTCGATCTGCGCGGGCGGCAACAGCCGGTTCTCGCAGCTCGACGACCCGCGGGGCGGCAACTGGCCCACGACCAAGCTGACCGCCGGCCGGAGCTACACCTTCAACTGGCGGTTCACGGCCTCCCACGCGACCACGGACTTCAAGTACTACATCACCAAGAATGGCTGGAACCCCAGCCAGAAGCTGACCCGTGCGAGCCTGGATTCCCAGCCCTTCCTGACCGTTCCGTACAACGGTCAGCGTCCGCCGTCCACGCTCTCCCACTCGGGGACCATCCCGAGCGGTAAGACCGGCAGACACATGATCCTCGCCGTGTGGACCATCGCGGACACCTCGAACGCCTTCTACGCCTGCTCGGACGTCCAGTTCTGACGTCGCTGGTGTGGTGCCGCCCCGGGGCGGCACCACACCGTCGTCACACGATCAGGCGTCGAACGCGCCCGCCTTCGCGCTCCGGACGAAGGCGGCGAGCACCGCCGGCACGGTGGTCAGCGCGGTGCCGGGGTCGTCGCTCTCACGCAGCCGGACGCGGCCGCCGGCGGCGGTGACCTCGACGCACTGTCCCTCGCCCACGGAGTACGAGGACTTGCGCCAGTGGGGGTGGCGATGCGCGGTCATTGCAGAGGTGTTCATATGTGGGGCCCTCTTTCTCATACCAGACCAGCGATAAGGGCCTTCGTCGCATCCGTGGACAGTGCGCGGTCCGCGATATGGCCGAAGGCGTCGGCGAAGACGTTGACGTCGTCGACTCCTTCGACGTAAGTGGGGCCGCGCAGGTTCTCCTGGGTGACCACATCCGGCATGGGGCCCGGGAAGGCCACGAGTGTGAACGCTCCGGCGTCCCCGGGGTTGGGGGCCGCGTCGATCGGCATCACCTGGAGCGTGACCGTGGGCCAGTCCGCCACGTCCAGCAGCCGCTTCAGCTGAGCGGCCATGATGTCGGGCCGGCCGGTGAACCTGCGGCGCAGCGCCGCCTCGTGGATGACGGCCCACAGCCGCAGCGGGTGGCAGGAGCGGGTGAGGACGGCCTGGCGGGCCAGGCGCACCTCGGCGAGGGCGTCGACCTCGGAGGCGGTGCGGGCCACGGCGTTCGCCGCGATGGTCTCGCGGGCGTAGTCGGCGGTCTGGAGCAGGCCGGGGACGACCAGTGAGGCGTAGTCGCGGACGCTCTCCGCGTCGCTCTCCAGCGATATGTAGTCGGCGTAGGCGGGGCCCACGACGCCGCGATAGGTCTGCCACCAGCCGCGTTTGCCCGCGTCCTTGGCCAGTCCCTCCAGGGCTATGCGGGTGCCCGGGTCGGTGACGGCATAGGCCCTCAGCAGGGTTTCGACCTCGGTGGTGCGGATCGTCGCGTTGGCGTTCTCGATCCGGGAGAGTTTCGGCGCCGTCCAGCGGCGGGCGTCGGACGATCCGTTCGCGGCCGCATTGAGTGCGTCGGCCGCCGCGTCCAGTGTCATCCCCGCTTCGGTGCGCAGTTTCCGTAGCGTGGAGCCCAGGCGCCTGCGCCGAACGGTGGGCACTGGCTGGTAGGACATGTCGCCAGTCTGTCGTATTGCCAACTACGCCTACCAGCCAGGCATATGCCAGTCTTGGGCGAGTGGGTCGAAACATTGCGAGTGGGACGTTCCATAGGCCAGGATCGCTAGGGGACACGGCAGCGCGTCGTGCTTTGGAGGGGCCCCGGAGCATATGGCTGAGAACATCTCGCAGCGATACGAACTGCGCCTCCGTGCCCATCCGCGGATACTCGCCGACATACGCCGCGCCGTTGCGGCGCGACTGCGGCTGTGGGGGCGTGAGGAACTGATCAGCGCGGCGGGTATGTGCGTCACCGAACTGCTGTCCAACGTTCACAAGCACGCGGCCTCTCCCGAATGCGTCCTCACCCTGGAGAACCTTCCGCACGGAATCCACGCGGCGGTGAGCGACAACGAATCCGGGCTGCCGGTCGTCAAGGAGCCGGACTTCCTCTCCGAGAGCGGCCGGGGGATGTTCCTGCTGAGCAAGACCGCCCATGACTGGGGCACGGATCTCACCCCGACCGGCAAGACGGTCTGGTTCACCCTCCGCGCGGAAGAGGTGGAACCGTGAGCGGAAGCGGTGGAACCGTGACCAGCGGCGCCGGTAGCGTGGGGCCGAGACATGGGGCAGGGGGTGGGCCATGGACCCGGTGACGACGGGTGCGCTGGTCGCGGCGGTCAACGCGGCGGTGTCGGGCGCCGGCGGCGAGGCCGGGCGGCGGGCCCTGGACTCCTTCGGCGCGCTGGTCCGCAGGGTGCTGCGGCGGGGCGAGGGCGAACCGGCCGGTGAGCCGGATCCGGAGCCGGGTGGCCCGGATCCGGTGGCGATTCCGTACGATGACGGCGTCCGGCTGCGCCAGTTGGCCGATCTGGTGGTCGAACGGGCCCGTCAGGACCCGGAGTTCGGCCGTGACCTGGCGGCCTGGATGCGTGAGCACGGCGAGCCGGCCGGGGAGGCGGGGGCCGTGCACAACAGCATCGGGGGCAACGCCCGTATCACCGGCCCGGTCATCCAGGGACGGGACTTCCAAGGGCCGATCAGCTTCGGCTGATGCCGATCGGCCGTGCCGAGTTGGCAGTAACCGGACATTGGCCCCCACGCCGCGTCGCCGAACGGCGTCGATTCGCTGCGGTCCGTAGTCTCCCCGGGTCCGGAAGGTGCACTCGCCGGTAACTTGTGGACACGCGCCCCCGGCGCATCGGCGGCCCGACAGCACGACGCGCGCCGCCGCACGCCGTTTTGACAACTCTTTACCTCACGCCCCGCGTTGACGCGGTCGCTGTGCGCGAATTAGTGTCGTCATGGATTTCGCACAATGCTGCTCACGCATTTCGGGGCAGGGAAATTGACGAGAATCAGGCCGGTATTCGCATAACCAGGTCACTGTCACCCGGCAGGGGAAGTCATGGTTGGTCTTGTGAGGGTGCCCGAGCCTTCTCCCATGAGCACGGAGAGCACGGAGACTCCCTCGTCGGGCGCCATCGACTATGTCGAACACGCGCTGTTGGCCGCCCGTGATCTGATCGAGTCCACGGTCACCCGGCACCGAAGGGAGCTGGCCCAGGACTCCTGGGCGGGGACGGCTCTGGGGAAGGTGCCGCTCGCCGAGGTCGTCGACACCCTGGTCGACTGCGCCGAGCGGACCGTCAGCGTGGTGCTGCCGGGCAACGAGGAGCAGACGCGGGCCGTCTGCGCCGCGCTCGCCCGCCCGGCCAGGGGAGCCCGGCGCGCCGTCGTCGTACGGCTGTTGTGCGAGGAGCCGGTGCTGGCCTCGGGGGCGGTACGGGCGCTGGCGCGCACCGATCCGCGGTGCGAGATCCGGATCTGCGACGGCGGGCTGCCGGCGTTACCCGAGGCGCTGCTCATCGACGGCGAGGTGGTCTACCTCAGGAGGGGGCCGTCGGAGCCGGGGCGGGGCCCGGGGCAGGCATCGCTCGTCGAGGACCCCGCCACGGTGCGGGCCCTGGAGATGATGTTCGCCGGGACCTGGGGGAACGCCGTGGCGCTCGCGGACCATCCGCGGCTGGGCGGGCGGTTGTGCCCGGACTCCGCACGGCGGATCCTGGAGTGTCTGCGCACCGGCCACACCGATGAGGTGGCGGCGCGCCAGATGCAGGTCTCCCTGCGCACCTATCGCCGGTACGTGGCGGAGATCATGCGTGAACTGGGGGCCAACTCCCGCTTCCAGGCGGGGGTGCGGGCGGTGGAAATGGGGCTGCTGCCCAGCCGTCACTGAACGGCGCTCGAGACCTTGACCACGTCACGAGGCGGAAAGTGCGGGAATATCGACATGATGGAGCGCGGACGCGATCCTGGACCGGAGGCCGCGCTCGCGGGAGACAGCCTGGAGGGGACGCTACGGGAGGTACGGGACCTCATTGAGTCCACGGTGATCCAGCACCGCGCCCGGCGCGCCCGGGACGCGCGGTTCACCGAGGTGGGGGTGGAGGACGCCGCGTTCCTCGCCGCCGCCGAGGACGTGATCGGCCAGGCCGGGCGGAGCGTGGACGCCGTCTTCCCCGAGTGCTCGTCCCGGATGGCGCCGGTGCAGGCCGCGCTCGGCGCGCTGCTCACGGACCTCGGCGAGCCGGTCGGGGTGCGGGTGCTGCGCGGCAGATCCGCCCCTGGCCCCGGATCGACCGGGCCCGCCTCCGGGGCCGCTGCCGGGCCCGCCTCCGGACCCGCTGCCGGAGCGGCGCCGTCGGGGCCCGCACCGCGGCCCATCCCCGGGCCCGCGCCGCCCGCGGAGGCGCCCGGTGCCGCCCCGGCCGCCCGCCCCGCGCAGGTGCGGATCGCGTCGGTGCCGCTGCCCACGGCGGTGATCGCCGACGGCCGGACCGCCCTGGTGTGCACCGAGGCCGAGGAGGGGCGGCAGACCTCGGTCATCGAGGACCCGGTGGTGGTGGCCACCCTGTACGGCATGTTCCGCTCCATCTGGGGCGGCGCCGTGCCCGCCGCCCGCCCGCTCGACTTCGGCAACCGCGCCCGCACCGAAATGGTCCGCCGGGTGCTGGCCCGGCTGCGCGACGGGGTCACCGACGAGGCCGCCGCCCGCGACCTGGCGATCTCGGTGCGTACGTACCGCCGCTATGTCACCGGGATCCTGGAGCTGCTGGAGGCCAACTCCCGTTTCCAGGCGGGGGTGCGCGCCACTGAGCTCGGCATCCTTGGAAATACGTCCACATGATAATTTCGTTTTCCCCATCGACATTGTGATCCGGAGCGTGCTGGCGATAGGTTGCCTGCGGGCGTGCCGAGATCTGGTAACAGCCGGTAATGCAAGGGGATTTGGGGATGACCGAAGGGCACGGAAGGGGCGCGACCGCCACGGCGGGCGCGGACGGCGAGTCGACTGCGGACGAGCCGCATTCACCCCGACCGGGACATGCGCGAATGACCGGTGACGGCGGCGGAAATGGTGAGAAGCCGCGGTCCGGGGCCGTCCGGAAAATGACCGGAGCGGCATCCGGGGCGGCTCTCGCCGACCGGCGCGGAACACTGTTCCGGAGTGTGCTGCCGCCGCTGGTATTCGGGCTGTTGCTGCTTGTCGTCTGGGACGTCGTGACCCGGACCGGAGCCGTTGCGGAGTTCTATCTTCCGGCTCCGCTGGACCTCGCGCGGCAATTCCTCGATGACGTCTTCCACGGTGATCTCGTCGACTACACCGAGGAGACGGTGTGGGAGGCGCTGGCGGGCAGCGGTATCGGCATCGGAGTGGCGCTGCCGCTCGGCTATCTGATCGCCCGCAGCGAGATCGCCGCGGCGGCCCTCCAGCCGTATGTGGCCGCCTCGCAGGCCATGCCCGCGGTGGCGCTGGCCCCCCTGCTGGCCCTGTGGATCGGGTACGGACTGCTGCCCATCGCGGTCCTCTGCGCGCTGCTGGTCTTCTTCCCCATCCTCGTCAACACCGTACTGGGGCTGCGTTCGCTGGACCCCGATGTGATGGGGGCCGCGCGGGTGGACGGGGTGGGGTGGTGGGGGATGCTCTGGTACATCGAGCTTCCGCTCGCCCTGCCCAGCGTCCTCGCGGGGGTGCGCAACGGCCTCACGCTCTCCATCACCGGCGCGGTCGTCGGCGAATTCGTGATGGGCGGCGACGGACTGGGGCAGCTGCTGTCGGTGCAGCGCCAGGAGGCCGACACCATCGGACTGTTCTCGACGCTCGTCATGCTCGGCCTTCTCGCCGCCGTCTCGTACGGAGTGGTCCGCCTGGTCGAGCGGCTCGTTCAGCGCGACTGACAACTTTCACCCAAGAGGAGAAGTACGTGCGTTTCGTGCAGACGTCCATGCGGCGTGCTCACAGACATCGGGTCACCGGCGCGGCCGCCCTCGCCTCGGTGGTGGCACTGACCACTTTGACCTCATGCGCCGAGGAGCCGAAGAACGCGGGGGCCAAGGGCGGCGCAAGCATCACCGTGGGGCTGACCTACACCCCCAACATCCAGTTCTCGCCGTTCTATGTGGCCGTCGAAAAGGGCTACTACAAGGACGCCGGACTCAATGTGGAACTGCGCCACCACGGCGCGGCCGAAGATCTCTTCGGGGCTCTCACATCGGGCAAGGAAGATGTGATCTACGCGGGCGGCGACGAGATGCTTCAGGCGCGCGCCAAGAATGTGCCGGTCGTGGACATCGCCACCTTTTACCAGAAATACCCGGTGGGGCTGATCGTGCCCAAGGAATCCGAGATCCGGACCCCCGCCGACCTCAAGGGCCGGAAGATCGGCACCCCCGGCGCCTTCGGCGAGACCTATTTCGGTTTGCTGGCGCTCCTGAAGGAGGGCGGCCTTTCCACCAAGGACGCCAAGGTACAGAACATCGGCTTCACCCAGCAGGCGGCCCTCACCGGAAACAAGGTCGAGGGGGTGATGGGCTATCTGAACAATGACGCCGTCTCGTTCAAGGAGGCGGGCAAGGCCGTCCGGTCGATAACCCTCAACTCGGGCTCGGCGGGGGACCAGCTGGTCGGCGTGGGTCTGGGCGCCAAGAAGAAGACGCTCGACAAGCGCGGCGAAGACATCAAGAAGTTCGTCGACGCGTCTTTGCGCGGATTGCGCTATGCGATCGACCACCAGGACGAGGCCATCAAGCTCAGCGAGAAGTACGTACCGGGACTGCGCGGCGAGAAGCAGAAGAACAACGCTCGCGCGGTGCTCAAGGCCACGGCGCCGCTGATGAAGAACGACCAGGGCGAGCTGGGCGTGATCGATCCGCAGACCTGGACCCGGATGGCCGACTTCATGTACGACCAGGGGCTCCTGGAGAAGAGCGTCACGCCTGAGGATGCCTACGACACGTCGTATCTGCCCAAGTCGTAGTCGCGCTGGACGGCGGTCAGGGGTTCGTCGTCCGGCTGTGCAGCGCGGCGGCCACCGTGAACGCGGCCGCCGCGCCCAGCGCGAGGGCCAGCCAGCCGCCCGTGGCCGAGGCGTTGGCCACGACGAACAGCCCGATCGGTGGGCCGGAGGCGGTACCCAGGTTCCAGGCCAGCGACGCCAGGGCGCTCGCCCGGCCCACCGCCGCCTCGCCCGACCAGCGCAGCAGCAGCGGGTAGAAGGCGGAGGAGTACATCAGCTCGCCCGCCGCGAAGATCACCGCGAAGGCCAGCAGCAGCCCGTACCGCACGGCGGCCGGGGCCGCCTCCCCGGCCAGTGCCGCGCCCAGACCGCAGCCGAACGCCCCGGTCCACAGCACCGGACCGGCGGCCAGGCTCACGGTCTCCGGCAGCCGTTCCAGCCGGCGGCGCAGCAGCGGCTGCAGGGCGATCAGGGCGAAGGAGTTGGCCGCCACCACCGCGCTGACCCAGCCCAGCGTGACCGCCATACGGTCGTGCATCAGCAGCGGTACGGTCGCCTCGATCTGGGTGAAGCCGACGATGGCGAAGAGCGCCTGGGCCAGGATCAGCAGCGCCATCGGGCGCGCCCGCAGCAGGGTCCGATAGGTCGGCCCGGCGCCGGACGGCTTAGGTGGTGTCCGATCCCCTCCCCGCCCCTTCCCGCTACCAGGGGCTTCGCCCCTGGACCCCGTATGCGGCTCCGCCGCGTGGTCCGCCGGACCCCCCGTAGTGGGCTCGGCCCGGGGCCGTACGCCCAGGATCACCGCGATCAGCGGCAGCGCCGCCAGCCCGTTGGCCAGGTACAGCCAACGCAGCGCCCCCACCGGGGTGGCCGCGCCGTGCAGCGCGAGCCCGGCCGCGACCGAACCCAGCCCGATCCCGGCGTTGTTGACGATGTGCCGGATGGCGAAGGCCGAGCGGCGGCCGCTCTCGGGGACGGCGGTGTCCACGATGCCCACGATCGAGGCGTAGAAGAGCCCGAAGCCCGCACCGACGCACACCCCCGAGGCGAGCACCAGCGCCACCGAACCGGCGGGTGCCAGCAGGGCGTACCCGACCGCGAGCGCCGCGCCGCCCAGCGCGCCCACCCGGTGCGGGCTGCCCCGGTCGGCCAGCGGCCCGCCGGCCAGGGCGGCGGCGAAGCTGGCCGCGGCCATCGCGATGAAGTAGCCGCCCGCCGCCCGGCCGCCGAGCCCCAGCAACTGGCTGATGTAGATCGAGGTGAACGGGAAGCACAGCCCGTTGCCCAGACTGGAGAGCAGCAGCGCGCCCATGAGCAGGCCGAAGCGGCGCCCCAGGGGCGTACGGGGCGCCGTGGCGCGTATGGCCGTCACGGGGTGAGCGCGGCCCGCACCTTGAGCAGCTCCTCGACCCTGCGCAGGTCGTACGGGGCCGGGAGGGAGAGCACCACATGGACCGCCCCGGCCTCGGCGAACCCCTCGACCAGCGGCAGCTGATCCGGGTTGACCATCACCGTACGGGCCACCGCGCCCGGGTCCCGGCCGACCCGTTCGCACCACTCGTCCAGCACCCCGCTCAGCTCGCGGAACTCGGCGACCGGGTCCTCGGAGGCCCAGCCGTACCAGTTCCACCAGTCGGCCTCGCGGGCCACCAGCTCCAGGGTGCGCCGCCGCCCGGCGCCGCCGATCAGCAGCGGAAGCGGGCCCGCGGGGCCGGGGTTGAGCTTGGCCAGCCGCTCCTTGACGGCGGTGACGGACGCGGCGAAGGCGTCCATCCGCCCGGCCGGTCCGGGGAAGGGCAGCCCGTACTCGGCGTGCTCGGCCTCGAACCAGCCCGCGCCAAGCCCCAGCACCAGCCGCCCGCCGCTGAGCTGGTCGACAGTGCGGGCCATGTCAGCCAGCAGATGCGGATTGCGGAACGCGGTGCAGCTCACCAGCGGCCCGATGGTGGCCCGCTGGGTGTCGACCGCCATCGCGGACAGCAGCGACCAGCACTCGAAGTGGCGCCCGGCGGGGTCGCCGGTGTGCGGCAGGAAGTGGTCCCAGGTCCACAGCGAGTCGACCCCGATGGCGTCGGCCTCCCGCCACGCGGTGCGCAGCTCGGCGATTCCGGTGTGCTGGGGGTGGAGTTGGACGCCTACGCGCAGGGACACGGAGGGGAATCCTTTCTCTTGGCGGTTCGGGCGAAAGCGCTGTGCGGCTCTCTTGGCGGTTCGAGCGAAAGCGCTGTGCGGCAGCGCCGCGGAGGGGCGCCGCGCGCGGCTACGGCGTGACGACGACGCGGTAGACGGGCGTCTCCGCGGCCTGCTTGAGCGCCTTCTCGACCTCGTCCAGCGAGTAGCGTGCCGTGACCAGCGTCTCCAGCCGCCCGGACAGCTCCCCGCCGCGCAGCAGTTCGGCGGCGGCGCGCCAGTCGTCCGGCTCATGGCTGAAGGAGCCGGTGACGGTCAGCTGGCGGCGGTGCACCTCATAGCCGGGGAGTTCGGCGGGCGGGCCGCCGGGGCCGCCGCCGTAGAGGACGATGGTGCCGCCGTCGGCGACCGCGGCGAGCGCCGTGGCGATGGCCTCCTTGGAGGCGATGGTCACGAAGACCACGTCGGCGGGCGGCAGTTGGCCGACGTCCTCGGGGGTGACGGCCGCGCCGGCGCCCGCCGCCGCGATGGCGGCCAGCCGCTGCTCGTCGCGTTCGACCACCGCGACGCCGCGGGCCTGGAGGCGCGTGGCGACGGCGAGGTGGAGATGGCCCATGTAGCCGGCGCCGATGACGGTGACCCGGTCCCCGGCGCGGAAGCCGCCGCGGCGCAGCGAGTGGACCACACAGGCCAGCGGCTCGCCCATGGCGGCGACGGCGGGGTCGGCGTCGCCGACCGACCACACCCGGGAGGCGGGCAGGGCGATGTACTCGGCGAGCCCCGCGCCCATGGTGATCGCGCCGTCCTCCCGCTTGTGCCCCTGGAGCGCGACGCAGATGGCGGTCTGGCCGCGCCGGCAGCTGCGGCAGGCGCCGCAGCGCGGCAGTCCGTCGAGGGCGACGAGGGAGCCGACGGCGGGCATGTCCTCCAGCGTGGCGGCCTTGGCGCCGATCCGCTCGACCCAGCCGGATATCTCATGTCCGGCGGCGGCGGGGTAGACCGTCATCCGCCCCGCGTAGAGATTGGCCTCCATGGTGCAGATGCCGCAGGCCGCGATGCGTACCAGCACCTCGGAGTCACCGATGTCGGGGACGGGTATCTCTCTGGTCTCCACCTGGCCTGCCGCCGTGATGACAGCTGTCCGCATGTGAACTGCCTTCCCCGTTTACGGATGTTGTGCCGGGAGGCTATGCCGGGGCGACGGGGGTGGCAAGGAAGAAGGATCACATGCTGGATCGTGCTCCGGAAGATGTCTTGCGGAAGCCCCACCAGACGATCAGGGCTCCGGCCGCGGCGGCGGCCGCGCCGACGACGGAGGCCACGTGCATGGCGTGGACGAACCCCTGGTCGGCGATGTCCGACAGCCGGGGCAGCCGCATCTTCGCGCCGAGCAGCCGGGTGGCCTCGGGCGACTCCGCGGCGCCGTCGGCGGCACGGGACGGCAGTCCGTTCAGGCGCGGGGTGACCCGGTCGCGGTAGACGCTGACCAGGACCGAGCCGAGGACCGCCACTCCGAGGACCCCGCCGATCTGCCGCAGCGAGTTGTTGACGGCGGAGCCCGCGCCGGTCCGGTCGGCGGGGAGGATCGCCATGATGGCCTCGGTGGTGGGGGCGACGGCCGCGCCCATGCCCAGGCCCTGGAGGATGAGGAAGACCCAGAACAGCGGCAGTCCGCTGTGCTCGTCGAGGAATACGTAGGCGACGAATCCGGAGGTGGCGATCAGCATGGCCGCGGTGACGACCGGGCCCACCCCGTAGGCCCGTACGAGCTTGGCCGAGAGCGGGGCGCCCAGCAGCACGCCGAGGGCGACCGGGGCGATGGAGAGACCGCACTCCAGCGGGGTCTGGCCGTGGACGCCCTGGAGGTAGAAGCTGGTGTAGTACATCGAGCCGTTGAGCCCGAAGAACGTGAGCATGACGGCGACGCTGGCGCCGGTGAAGCGGATGTCGCGGAAGAGCCGGACATCGAAGCTGGGGTTGGCGACGCGCAGTTCGACGAGCACGAAGACCGCGACCAGCAGCACACCCCCGGCCAGCGCGCCGACGATGGCCGGGTCGGTCCAGTCGTTGCGGTGGCCGCCCTCGATGACGCCCCAGACGATGGCGAAGAGCCCGGCGGTGGAGAGCACCACGCCCAGCGGGTCGAACTTCTGCCGCACCCGGGTCACCACACCGGGCAGGAACACGAACGATCCGGCCACGCACGCCACCACGATCGGCACGTTCACCAGGAAGACCGAACCCCACCAGAAGTGGTCGAGCAGCACTCCACTGAGCATCGGCCCGGTGGCGATCGCGATGGCACTGGAACCCGACCAGATGGCGATGGCGGTGGCCCGGTGCCGCTCGTCGAAGACCTGGGCGATCAGGGCGAGGGTCGCGGGCATGATCAGGGCGCTGCCGATGCCCATCGCGCCGCGGGCCACGATCAGTTCGGTGGCCGAGCCGGAGTAGGCGGCCCAGACGGAGGCCGCGCCGAAGAGCACCATGCCGGTGAGGAGTAAGCGGCGGTGGCCGTAGCGGTCGGCGAGCACCCCGCCGGTGAACAGCAGCACCGCGAAGACCAGGGTGTAGGAACTGATGCTCCACTGGAGCTGATTGGGGCTGGCGCCGAGCCCCTCGGTGGGGTCGGCCAGGGTCTTGAGGGCGACGTTCAGCACGGTGTTGTCCAGCCACACCGCGAGTTGGGACAGGACGAGCACCGAAAGCGCGAGCCATTGGCGACCGGTGGGGGAGTCCGAAGGACCGGCCTGGTTGGCATCAGTGGTCGCGGTGTTCTGTGCAGCCATGGGGGCGGCGCCTTTCGGGACCCAAGGCATGGTGGGGGGTCCGCGTCGTATGGCTAGGGATGGCGTGCTGGCTCCAGAGGAAGTTACCAATCCGTCGAGCGGAGGCGCAGCCCCTTGCCGGCACGGGGAGGTGTCGTGGCCGGAACGCGAGGGTATTTCCCGGCGGGAAGTGCCCCATAAGGAGCGATCTTCCTTGCCGTGTGCCAGGGGGCTCGTTAGTGTTCCCGGAAAGGGAACGGGGGTGTCCTTTGAGCCATTTCGGAATTCAACCAAATGGGCGAGTGCCTATTGACGGATTTGACGGGGAGGTGGGCACGGGGGGCGCGGTTCGAACGGAGCCGGACATGGGTTCTGACAACCTGGAGGAGACTCTGGGCCAGGCGTTACGCCTCCTGGAGTCCGCCGTGCACCACCACCGCCGCTCCGCGCTGGCCTCGGCGTCCGCCGAACTGCCGGTGGACGGGGAGGCCGTGGCCGGGTGGGTGGCGCGGCTGGTGCTGCGCGCCGAGCGGGATGTGATCTGGAGTCTGCCGGAGGTCATGGGCGAGGACCACGCCCGGCTCGTCGGGCAGACGCTCGCCCAGCTGGCGGGCAAGGGGGTCAGGACCCGGATGCTGTGCCCGCCGGCGGTCATCCGGGGCGCGGCGTGGCAGCGTTCGGTGGGCACCGTGACGCGCCTGGAGGTGCGCGTCTTCGAAGGGGTGCGGCAGGAGTTGGTGGTCGTGGACGGCGCGGCGGTCATCGCGCCCGACGCCTCGCCGGGCGAGCCCGGCGGCTCCCACGCCTCGATGATCCAGAACTCGACGGTGGCCGATATGCTGCACCAACTGCTGTGCGGCATGTGGGACACGGCTCAGCGCCCGATGCGGCCGCTGTCGTTCGAGGGCGGTGCGCGCGGCCGGGTGCTGCGCGAGGTGCTGACGCTGATGGCGGAGGGCTACAAGGACGACGCCGCGGCGCGCAAACTCGGCCTTTCGGTGCGTACCTACCGTCGCTATGTGGCCGACATCATGCGGGACCTGCAAGTCGAATCGCGGTTCCAGGCCGGAGTGCGCGCCGTGCGCGCCGGGCTGATGGAGTCCGACCCCGACTAGGGTCCGTCAGAAGGACCCTGGGGCGGGCCGTCGCACCGGGAAGGCAGCCGGGTTGTTGGCGGTTTGAACGTTATTGGCACGCTTCTGTCCACCGGCGACCTGGCAGCTTCCTGCAGATTCCATCTTCTGACCGCGGGGTAACCGGCTGCCGTCTGCAGCTTTATGACACGCCGACTAGTCGAACGCTGGTGTTCATCGGGTGCGTGACAGCTAGTGGACTCTGGGGTTGTCCCCTCCCGGACCGGCGCCTAGCGTCAGCGGAAGCTTCGTCGCTTTGCCCATGCCCGAAAATGGAGGTGCGCGGTAATGACCGCCATCGTCGAAGAGCGTCGTGAAACCATCAAGGAAATCGTCACCGATATTCTTGAGATCGACCCCGACGAGGTCACCGAGACCAGTCTCTTCAAAGAAGAGCATGACGCGGATTCACTGCGTGCCATTGAAATACTCGCGGCATTGGAGAAAACCTTCAACATTGTCATAGACCAGTCCGAACTCAGCCGGATGGTAAACCTCCGGGGCGTCTATGAGGTTGTCTCCGACGCGGCGGGCTGGTGACCGCCGGATCCTGGCGGACTCCTCGGAAGGCAGGGCGAAATGCGTGGTGAGCCGGGTCGTAGGGTCGTTGTCACCGGCCTCGGGGCGGTGTCCGGCATCGGCATCGGCGCGGCGGAATTCCTCGCCGGACTGCGCGCCGGGAAGAGCGCGGCGGGGCCCATCACCGCGTTCGACACGGAGGGCTTCGACCGCTCTACGGCGTGTGAGGTCAAGGATTTCGAGCCGGACCGGTGGATTCGAAATCTCGATGTGCGGACGCTGGGCCGGGCGAGCCGGTTCTCGGTCGCGGCGGCCCGTATGGCGGTGGCCGACGCCGGATTCCCCGAGCCGGAGAGCGCGCTGCGCGACATCCCCTGTCTGATCTCCGTCGGCACGACCGACGGCGAGTCCAGGGACCTGGACCATCTGGTCGAGGAGGAAGTGGACCTGGGGCCCGAGCGGATGGATCCCACGGTCGCCCGGCGGGTGCCCGCGGGACGGCTGTCGAGCTCGATCGCCCAGGAGTTCGGCCTCACCCGCGCCGAGGCGGTCACCCTCCCCACCGCGTGCGCCGCCGGGAACTACGCGGTCGGCTACGGCTACGACGCCATCCGCGGCGGGGACGTGGACGTGGCGCTGTGCGGCGGGGCCGACGCGCTGTGCCGCAAGACCTTCACCGGCTTCTACCGCCTGGGCACCATCGCCCCCGAGCGCTGTCAGCCCTTCGACAAGGACCGCAAGGGCATCCTGACCGGCGAGGGCGCGGGCATCCTGGTGCTGGAGAGCCTGGAGTCGGCGCTGGCCCGCGGCGCCCGTATCTACGCCGAGGTGCTCGGCTACGGCCTCAACTGCGACGCGGACCACCCCGTGGCCCCCAACCAGGACAGCGTGGTCCGCTGTATGCGGCTCGCCCTGGAGAACGCCCGGGTCAAGCCGGACGAGGTCGACTTCATCTCCGCGCACGGCACCGGCACCAAGGCCAACGACATCACCGAGGCCCGCGCCATCCGCCAGGTCTTCGGGGACACCGCCCCGCCGCGCACGGTCTCCATCAAGTCGATGATCGGCCATTCCATGGGCGCCGCCGGGGCCCTGGCCTCGATCGCCTGCTCCCTCGCGCTCACCGAGGGCTTCATCCCGCCGACCATCAACCATGACCACACCGACCCCGAGTGCGGTCTGGACTGTGTCCCCAACCAGGCCGTGACAGCGGACCTGAAGGTGGTCCAGAACAACGGGCTGGCCTTCGGCGGCAACAACGCCGTCGTCATCTTCGGCAAGGCCCGAGCGGACTGGTCATGAGCCAGCTGGTGACGGGCGCGGGCGCGGTGGCGAGCGTGGGCGACGGCGTCGACGAGGTCTTCCGGGCCCTGTGCGCGGGCACCAGCGGACTCGGCGAACTGCGCGGCTTCGACCGGGAGCGGTACCGGACCCGGCACGCCTACGAGATCGACGACCGCCCCGCGCCCGGCACCGACCTCCCGGGCCGCGCCACCGACTGGCTGCTGCGCGCGGTCGGCGAGGCCGCGGCCCAGGCGGGGCTCGGCGAGGACCTGAGCGAGGTGCCCGTCCTCATCGGCACCGGGCTGCGGGAACTGCGTTCGGCCGAGCTCGCGTGGCGCGACGGCACCCCTTTCGACATCGGTCGGCTGCACTTCGGTACCGCGCTGCGCGAACGTTTCGGCGCGGTCCGCACCCACACCTTCTCGGGGGCCTGCTCGGCCTCCCTCTACGCGCTCGCACTCGCCGCCGACCTGCTGGCCACGGGCGCCGAGGACACTGTCGTGGTGGCCGGAGTCGACACCCTCACCGAGTCGATGTACGGGCTGCTGGACCGCGTCAACAGCGAACCCCCCGACCGCGTCCGGCCGTTCGACCGGGACCGCCGCGGGGTGCTCATGGGCGACGGCGCGGCCGCCGTGGTGCTGCGCCGGGAGGAGCCCGGCGCCGAGGGCCGCGCGCTCGGCCGGGTGCGCGCCGTCAGCATGAACTGCGACGCGAACCATGTGACCGCCCCCGACCCCCAGGGCATCGCGCGGGCGGTGTACGAGGCGCAGTGGCGGGCGGACGTCAAACCCGGCGACATCGACCTGGTGCTGCTGCACGGGACCGGCACCCAGCTGAACGACGCCGCCGAGGCGGCCGCCATCGCCGAGGTCTTCGGCCGCGAGGTCAGCGGGCCCCTGATGACCGCCATAAAGTGCATGACCGGCCACACCTCGGGCGGCTCCGGGCTGCTCAGCCTCATCGTCGCGCTGGAGTCCCTGGCCTCCGGCCGGGTGCCGCCCACTCTGGGCCTGGCCGAACCGCTGCCCGAGGCCGAGGCGTTCCGCTTCGTCCGGGAGGAGGCGCGGGAGGACGGGGATCTGCGGGTCGCGCAGATCGACGCGTTCGGCTTCGGCGGGGTCAACGCGGTCGCCATCGTCGAGAGGGCCGGCCGATGACGCGAGGCCCCGGCGAAGTCGTCGTCACCGGCGTCGGCCTGGCCGTCCCCGAGGCCGGCACCCCCGAGGCGCTGCTGCGCCGCACCGCCTGCCCCGTCACCGGGCCCGCCCCCGAACCGTTCGACACCGCCGCCCGGATCGGCCGCCGGGGCCACCGCTACAAGGACCGGGCCACCCGGCTGGCGCTGTGCGCCGCGCTGGAGGCGCTGCGGAACGCCGGGCTGATCCCCTCCGACGGCGAGGAGGTGACCGTGCCCGGCGACACCATCGGCGTGGTCGCCAGCTCCAACCTGGGCAACCTCGACACCGCCTGCCTCACCGCCGCCGCCATCGCCGAGCGGTCGGCCGTGGACCTCAGCCCCATGAGCCTGCCGAACGCCTCCAGCAATGTGATCGCCTCCTGGGTGGCCATCCGCCACGGGCTGCGCGGCCCCAACCTGATGCTGTGCAACGGGGCGACCTCCGGCCTGGACGCCGTGCACTGGGGCGCCACGCTGGTCGCCGCGGGCCGGGTCCGGCGCGCGGTGGTGATCGGCGTGGAGACCCACAACGCCGTCGTGGAGGATCTGCTCGGCCGGTCCGCCGGTGAACTGCTGGACGGCGCGGCCGCCATCGTCGTCGAGGGGGCGCGCTGGGCCGAGGCCCGGGGGGCGCGAGCCGTCGCCGCCCTCGGGCCGTACGAACGGCGGGCCGGGCTCGGCGGCTGCGTCGAGGCCCTGCTGCCCGACGGCGCCGCCCCCGGCGTCTGGTTCACCCCCGAGCGTTACGCCGAGGGGCCCGCCGGGGCCGTGCCGGTGCCGGGGGCCGTGCCGCGCTACGACGTCACCGATGCGGTGGGCCGGGCCTCCGGGGCCCTCGGGGTGCTCCAGTGCGCGGCGGCCGTCGGCTGGCTGGCCCGCGCCGGGGCGGGGGCCGGAGCCGATCCGGAAGCGGCAGCGGGGGCGGGGGCGGGAGCGGGAGCGGGAGCCGGGAGCGCTTTCGGGGCCGCCGGTCCCGGGGCCGCGCCGGACCCGGTGCCCGCGTTCCGCCAGGCGCTGATCACCAGCGGGGACGACACCGCGGACGCCGTGGCCGGACTGCTGCTGCGCCCCACGCCCGACCGGCGCCCCCCGCACCCCGCACGTGCCCCCCTTATCTCCATGGAGTGTTCCCGATGACCGCCGCCGCCCCGCCGATGTCGACCAAAGCCCTGCTGACGGACGTCACCACCGTCCGGCTGCGCCCGCGCTACGAGGGGTCGAACATCTGCACCTGGATCGGCTTCAAACACGTCAACTACCTCGTCGAGGAAGCCGTGCTGGTGCACTTCGCGGATTCCGGTGCGCCCGCCCGGCGGCTGTACGAGGAGCACGGTCTCGGGCTGGACATCGTCGCCCTGGAGACCCGCATCCTGCACGCCTTCCACATGGACGACGTGGCCGAGGCCGAGGTGGTGCCGGACACCGAGGACGACGACCGCACCCTCGGCTTCCGGGTGACCCTCCGGGTGGAGCGCGACGGCTCGGTCCTCAAGGCCGTGGCCGCCAAGGTGCGGGTCTCGCTGCGCGCCGACACCTATCTGCCGGAGGCCGGCGAACCCCCCGCCGAGTTCGCGCCCTTCGTGGTGGACCGGCTGGGGGCCGAGGCGCGCCCGGGCGAGCTGGCGCCGGTCCGGATGGTGCTGGCGGACGGGGACGAGGCCGCCGTCCTGGCGTCGCTGACCGCGGGCCGCAACGCGTACGCCTGGAAGTGGAACATCCCGTACCCCTACTGCCACTTCACCGAGCGGCTCCAGATGTCCGGCTATCTGCGGCTGCTGGAGGAGGCCAAGGACCGCTTCGTCCTCGACCGCGGCATCTCCATCAAGACCCTGCTGGACGACCGCAAATGGATACCGGTCGTCCCCCAGTCCTCGGTGCGCGTCATCGACGAGGCGGTGATGGAGGAGGACCTCTACTCCGTCTACACGGTCGAGGAGATCTTCAAGGACCTCACCTACACCGCCCGGATGGACTGCTTCGTGGTCCGCGACGGCGCGCTCACCCTCACCGCCACCGGCCGGATCACCCACGGCTACGCGGTGATCGACAGCCGCAGCGACTGGCGGCTGGTCCCCTTCGACCGGCGGGTGCTGGACGCGCTCGGCGGAGAACAGAGCGGCACCTGATGGACGACGTACTGGTCACCGGCCTCGGCGCGCTGTCCCCGCTGGGCGCGGGCGTCGCCGCCTTCTGGCGCGGGATGCACAAGGCGGGCACCGCGCCGTCGCGGGTCCCCGATCCGCTCGCCCATATGGACCATCCGCTGATGTACCTGGTGCCGGAGGCCGACCTTCCGGACGGGCCCGAGGAGCAGGACGGGCTGCCGCTCGGGCGCGGCTCGCGGTTCGCGCTCGCGGCGGCGCGCGAGGCGGTCGCCGACGCGGGGCTCGCCGCGCTGCCGGGGGCCTCCGGGGTGCCGGGGCCGGGGGCCGGGCCGGGTACGGGGCCGTACGCCATGGGGTCGTACGCCGCGGGGCCGTACGCCGCGGGCGGCGGGCTCGATCCGCGCCGGGTGGCCGTCGCCCTCAGCACCGGTATGGGCGACACGGATCTGCACGAGGGCTGGTGGACCGGCGAGGCCCCGGCATCCGGCCGCTGGGCGCCCCCCTTCCCGCTGGCCTCGGTGGTCGGCGGGTGGTTCGGCGCCCAGGGCGTCAACACCTGCGTCAGCAACGCGTGCGCCGCCAGCGGCTACGCGCTCTCGGTGGGCGCCGATCTGATCCGCTCCGGCGAGGCCGACGTGGTCATCGCGGGCGGCGCCGAGGCGTACTCCCGGGTCGCCCTGGCCTGCTTCAACCGGCTGGGCGCCATCGACCCCGAGCGCTGCCGCCCGTTCGCCGTCGAGCGGCAGGGCACCGTCTTCGGCGAGGGTGCCGCCGTGCTCGTCCTGGAGTCCGCCACGCACGCCCGCGCGCGCGGCGCGCGTACCGTCTACGGCCGTCTGGCGGGCGCCGGCTGGAGCTGCGACGCCTACCACGCGACCGCCCCCGAGCCCTCCGGAGAGCAGATCGAGCGCGCGATGCGCGAGGCGCTGCGGGAGGCGGGGGCCGGGACCGGATCCGAGTCCGGGGCCGGGTCCGGGGCCGAGTCGGGCGGGCTGGGGTTCGTGATCCCGCACGGCACCGGCACCGAGCTCAACGACGTGGTGGAGAGCCGGGTACTGGACGCGCTGACCCCCCGTACGCCCCTCTACAGCGTCAAGGCGCTCATCGGGCACACGGGCGGCGCGGCGGGCGCCTTCGCCGCGCTGGCCGCCAGCTTGGTGCTGCACCACAGGACGCTGCCGCCGAACGTGCCGGTCGGCGAGCGGGACCCGGAGTGCGCGGTGCCGCTGCCGTCCGGCTCCGCGCCCATGACCGGGGCGTACGGGCTGGTCAACGCCTACGCCTTCGGGGGCAACAACATCTCGCTCGTCTTCGGGGAGGCCGCCGCGTGAGCGACGCACGTGCGGCCGCCGGGCCGCGGATGGCGACGAAAGCCGCGCCTCCGCGCCGCGCGGGCGGAGAAGCGAACAAGGAGGCAGCGCGCGACGAACCGGCCGTCGGCCTGGTGGTGACGGGTATCGGCACCGTGGGCGCGGACGGCTTCGACTTCCGTACGGCGCTCGGCCGCCACGGCTACAAGTACCTGCCCGCCGCCTCCCAGTACTTCCTCGCCGCGGCCAAGCGCGCGCTGGCCCAGGCGGGGCCGGACGCCCTGGAGGCGGTCGGGCCCGAGGAGCGGGGCGCCGCGGTGGGCACCAACAGCGCGGCCGTCGCCCTGCACCACACGATGGACCGTACGGTCACGGCCACCGGGGCGGCCGACCTGTCCCCGGTCACCGCGCCCTACTTCTCCATCAACCTCTTCGGCAGCCGGCTGGCCACCGAACACGACCTCAAGGGCTTCAACCTCACCTTCACCAGCCCCCGGGTCGCGGGCCTGGAGGCGCTCCAGACCGGCCAGCGCGCCCTCGCCACCGGCCGGGCCCGGCGGCTGCTGGCCGGTGCCACCGAGGAGGCGCTGCCCGACGGCGAGCCGGGGGCGGACACCTCGGAGGCCGGAGCCGTCGCGCTGGTGCTGGAGCCCGAACCGGCCGCCCGGAGCCGGGGAGTGGCGGCGCTGGGCCGGGTGGGCGTCCGCTCGTTCTTCCTGCCGCCGAAGGCGGCCGCCTCCGCCGAGGGGGCCGAGCACGCCGCGGCGCTGCTGCGGGACGCGCTGGACGCCCTCGGCCACCGGCCGGACCGGCCGCTGGCCGTCACCGCCGTCCTCGACGGCTCCCCGGTCGGCGAGGCCATGGCGGCGGCGCTGGACGAGAAGGCGCTGGGCGGGCGGGCCCTGGCGGGGAAGCCCGAGCGGGTCCCGGCGGGCGCGGGCGCCCTGGAGCCGGTGGCACGCGTGGCCGCCGCCCTCGCCGCCCCGGACGGCCACCCCCACGCCGTGGTCACCGCGGCGGCCGAGGGGAACGCCGCCGTCTGCCTGATCACCCCCGGCGACGCGAACGCCGTGCCGGGCGCGCCCGCCGGGACCGATGCGGGCGTCATGCCGGGCGCGCCCGCCGAAGCCGACGCGGGCGCCGGAAGCGAGCAGCCGATGAGCGGACGACGGAGGGCGAGCGACCGATGATCACCCGTCTCGAAGGTTCCTGGTGCCTGGTCCTGGGCGCCTCCAGCGGTATGGGCCTGGCCATCGCCCATGAACTGGCCCGCGAGGGCGTCCACATCCTCGGCGTCCACTTCGACACCACCGACGGCCAGGAGAAGGCCGCCGTCGCCCGGGAGGAGATGCGCGGCCGGGGCGTCGAGGCCCACTTCTTCAACGCCAACGCCGCCTCCGCCCGCACCCGCGAGGAGCTGCTGCCCCGGTTCGAGGAGCTGACCGGCGGTACGGGCATCCGGATCGTGGTGCACTCCCTCGCCTTCGGCACCCTGCTGCCGTACGTCGGCGCCGAGGGCGAGGACAGCCTGACCGCCCGCCAGATGAACATGACGCTCGATGTGATGGCGCACTCGCTCGTCTACTGGACCCAGGACCTGTTCACCGCGGGGCTGCTGCGCCAGGGCGCCAAGGTGTACGCGATGACCAGCGCCGGGGGCGCCAGGGTGATGCCCCACTACGGCGCCGTCTCCGCCGCCAAGGCCGCCCTGGAGTCCCACGTACGCCAGCTCGCCCTGGAGCTCGCCCCCTCCGGCATCGCCGTCAACGCGCTGCGCGCCGGGGTCACCCCGACCCCGTCCATGGAGCGCATCCCCGGCAGCGACCGGCTCGCCGCCCACGCCCGGGACCTCAATCCGCACCGGCGGCTGACCCGGCCCGAGGACGTCGCCGAGGCGGTCTCGCTGCTCTCGCGCACCGACTCCTCCTGGATCACCGGCAATGTGATCGGCGTGGACGGCGGTGAGCTGCTGACATGACGGCCCATCTGCTGATCGAGAGCGGCGGGCCGCAGACCGGACCCGCCTGTGAGCGGTTCCTCGGCGATGCCGCGCGGCTGGCCAGGGACGGCCACCAGGTGGTGCTGTTCCTCGTGGAGAACGGCGTGACCGCCGCCGTCCCCGGCACCGCCCCGGGCATCGAGACGTTCCTGGGCGACGGCGGCGAACTGTGGGTGGACACCTTCTCCGCCGCCCAGCGCGCCCTGCCCGCCGCCGATCTGACGCCCCGGGCACGGCTGGTGGAGATGGACGACGTGGCCGCCAAGCTGCTGGAGCCGCGGATCAGGGCGGTGTGGCACTGATGCCCAGGCCCGTCCCCCGTACCGATGTACTGCTCAACCTCTTCGGCGCGCCCCACCAGACCGACCTGGTCACCTCGGCGCTGCGGCTGGCGGCCGCGCTGCTGCGCCGGGGCGCCCGGGTGCAGATCTGGACCTGCGGCGACGCCACCCGGCTGACCGGCGCGGCCCTCGGCGACACCAAACCGCGCGACTACACCGACCTGGGGCGCGAGCACCCCTCCACCGCCCGCCTCGTCCGCGAGCTGATCGAGGACCACCCCGACCGGCTGTACTGGTACGTGTGCCGCTTCTGCGCCGAGGAGCGCGGCGCCGCCGACCAGATCCCGCAGGTCCGCACGCGGGCGCCGTTCGTCTTCGCCGAGCATGTGAACGCGGCGGACAAGAGCCTGCTCATGGGGGTGTGCTGAGCCATGGGTGACCAGGCGCGCTGGCTGCTGATCGTGGAGAAGGCGTACCGGGGCTCGATCGAGACCCAGTACGCCGACGTGCTGTACTGCGTGCCCGATCTGCACCGGCAGAGCGGCGGCTGCGATCTGGCGCTGCGCGGCCCCGCCGCCGGCTACGCCCTCGACACCGGCCCCCGGCCCTCGCTGCGCCTCGGCGGCCGCACCCTGGACACCCTGCCCCATCCGCCCACTTCCGTGGCGAAGCTGCTGGCCGCCGGGGTGACCGTGCTGGTCGAGGAGGACGGTCTGGCCGCGCTCGGCCGCACCGCCGCCGAGCGGCTGCTGCCCGGCGTACGCGTCATCGGGGGCGACGACCTCGCGGCCCGCTGGCCTTCCTACGAACAGGTGTGGTTCCTGTGACCCGCCGCTCCCGCTCCCACGGCCCCTTGGCCTCTACCGAAGGAGTACCCGAACCCATGGTCAACGCCCCCTCCGGGGCAGCCCCGGTCATCTCGGCATGGACCGCCGTATCGCCCCTGGGGCTGCGCGGGGCCGACTTCAGCGCGGCCCTGCGATCCGGCCGCTCGGCCGCCCGGCCGCTGGACCCCGAGGAGTGGTCGGCGCCGTTCCGCGAGGCGAGTCTCGTGCCCGACTTCCACATCCGGCAGATCCTCGGCCGCAAGGGCACCCGCTCCATGGACCGGGCCACCGGCCTTGCCGTCACCGCGATACGCCATCTGCTGACCGGGGAACGGGAGTACGGCGAGGGCGAGCGGCTGCCGGGGGTGGGCGAGGAGACCGGTCTCGCGCTCGGCACCAGCACCGGCTCCGCCCAGAGCATCATGGACTTCACCCGGGACTCGCTGGTGGGCGAGAAGCCCTTCTACGTGGACCCGGCCCGGTTCCCCAACACCGTGATGAACTGCGCGGCCGGCCAGTCCGCCATCTGGCACGGGCTCAGGGGCCCCAACACCACCATCGCGGGCGGCCGCGCCACCGGGCTGCTCGCCCTGCGGTACGCGATGCGGCTCCAGCGGGCCGGACGGGCCGAGGCCGTGCTGTGCGGGGCGGTCGAGGAGTTCTCCTCGGCCCGCGCCTGGCTGGAGTGGCACGCCCGCGCGGACGAGAACAGCGCCGCCGTGCTCGGCGAGGGCGCGGCCGTATGGCTGCTGGAGCCCGACGCCTCGGCGCGCGAGCACGGCCGCGAGGGGCTCGCCGAGGTGGTGGGCCTGGAGTTCGGCTGCGCCGCGGACGCGAAGGCCGCCCGTACGGTGCTCGCCGAGGCGATCGGCCGGCTGCTGGACCGCACCGGGGTGACCCCCGGCGAGCTGAGCGCCGTCGCCGACTCCGGCGCCCCCGGCGCCGAGGGGGAGGCCGAGCTCGCCGCCCTCGCCGCCGCCCTCGGCGGCAAGGAGCCGCCGCGGATCACGGCCGCCGACACCATCGGCGACACCTGCGCCGCCGCGGCGGCCTTCCAGATCGCCACCGTGCTCGCGATGGCCGAGCGCAAGGAGATCCCCTCCGGCGGAACCGCCCTGGTCACCACCGTGGACCGGGACGGTGTGGTCGGCGCGGCCCTGCTGCGGATCCGGTGACGGGCCGCCGCCCACCGAACTGAAGGAGCTGGTTGAGATGACGGACCGAGAGACGATGGCCGCGCCCCCCGCGCCCCCCGCGGCCGCCGCGCCCCCTGCGCGCGCCGCAGCCGCCGCGGCCCCCGGCGACGAGGCGCCCCGTACGGCGGACGAGGCGCCCCGTACGGCGCTGGTCTTCCCCGGGCAGGGCGCCCAGAAGGCGGGCATGGGCGAGGCGTGGCGGGACACCGAGTCCTGGGCGCTGGTGGCGGAGATCTCCGAGTACACCGGTGTCGACGTCGAGGAACTCCTGCTGAAGGCCGACGACGAGACGCTGCGCCGCACCGACCTCGCCCAGATCGCCGTCTTCACCATCGAGGTGCTCGCCCACCGCGAGGCGGCGGCCGCCGGGCTGCTGGGCGGGGTGGTGGCCTGCGCCGGGCACAGCCTGGGCGAGTACACCGCGCTGCACGCCGCCGGGGCCGTGCCGCTCGCCGAGACCGCCCGCCTCGTCGCCGCCCGCGGCCGGGCCATGCGCGCGTGCGCCGAGCGGTCGCCCGGCACCATGGCCGCCGTGGTGCGGCTCGGCCCGGAGACCGTGGAGGCGCTGGTCGGCCGGGTCCAGGAGGAGGGCGGCCAGGAGGACGGCGGCCAGGTCTGGATCGCCAATGTGAACGCGCCCGGCGCCATCGTGCTCTCGGGCACCGCCGAGGCCGTTGACCGGCTGGCCGAACTGGCCGTGGAGAGCGAGGGCAAGGTGATCCGGCTCGCCGTCGGCGGCGCTTTCCACAGCCCGCTGATGGCCGCGGCCGCCGACGAGCTGCGCGAGGCCCTGGCCGCCGTGCGCTTCGCCCCCGAGCACACCCCGGTCGTCGCCAACGTGGACGCCCGTTCGTACGCGACCGGCGAGCACTGGCGGGACCTCGAACTGACCCAGCTCACCAGCCCGGTGCGCTGGGAGGAGAGCGTCCGCACACTCGCCGGCGAGCTGGGCTGCGTCCGGTTCGTGGAGCTGGGCCCCGGACGTCAGCTGACCGGCATGATCCGCCGGATCGCGGACGGCGCGCTCACCGTCCCGGTCGAGTCGGCCGCCGCCCTCGCCAAGCTCACCACCCCCGAAGCGTGAGCCCCACGCTCTGAGAGCGGAAGGAGACCCCCGCATGGCCGACGCCACCGCCGCCCTGGACATGGACGAGCTGCGCACCTTCGTCGCGGATGTGCTCGACGTGGACGAGGAGGACGTCACCGACGACGCCGACTTCGTCAAGACCCTCGGCGTGGACTCCCTGATGGCCCTTGAAGTCATGGTCGTCCTGGAGAAGAAGTACTCGGTGAAGCTGGAGGAGCGGGAGATGAAGGACATCACCACGCTCCGGAAGGTGTACGACCTGCTCGCCTCGAAGATGGGGAAGTGAGATGACGGCGGCCGCGTGCGGGCCGGTGGACGGCACCGTGGAGGTCGTGGACCCGGGTGTCCCCGGTGAGCGGCCGGCCCGGTGCGTGGCCGTGGTCGGCGCGTCGGAGAAGGTGTTCGCCGGGCACTTCCCGGGGTTCGCCATCTTTCCCGGGGTGTGTGTGGTGGAGTACGTCCAGCGCGGCGCCCTCGCCACCATGCCGGAGCGCGAACCGGGCGGGCGCTGGGTCCTGGCGGCCGTCGAGTCCTCCCGCTTCCTCAGCCCGGTCTACCCCGGTGACGAGCTGACCAGCGAATACGTCTGGTCGCGCAAGGACGGTGGCTGGCGCTGCCGGGCCTCGGCGGCCACCGGGCGCGGGACCGCCGCGCAGATAAGGCTGCGCTTCGAGAACCGGGACGCCAGATGATCACCGTCGATCAGATCAGGCGGATGCTGCCGCACCGCTACCCCATGCTGCTGGTCGACCGGGTCACCGAGCTGGTGCCGGGCGAGCGGGCGACCGGGCTGAAGGCGGTCACCTGCAACGAGCCCTGGTACGAGGGGATGCCGGACACCGCGACCGAGGAGGACTACCACTATCCGTGGACGGTGCTCATCGAGTCCTGGTGCCATGTGGCCGGGGTGCTGGTCACCTGGGACCGGCCCAACCCCGATGTGCGCTCGGGCAAGGCGATGCTCCTCGGCGGCATCACGGACGCCGAGTTCCATCGGCCGGTGGTGCCCGGCGATGTGGTGGAGCACCATGTGCGGCTGGCCCGCCAGGTCGGCGAGACCTACGTCTTCGAGGGCGAGAGCCTGGTCGGCAAGGAGACCGCCCTCACCATAGGGCGGCTGACGATGACCATGCGCCCGGCCTCCGATCTGGCCGCCCCGCCCGCGACCGAGCCCCATGAGCCCGGACCGCCCGTGCCCGACCCGCTCTGACCGTAGACCACCCCCGGGAGAAGGACCTCACCGTATGTCCGACCGAATATCCGACGACACGGGCCGCGCATCCGGTGACGAGGAGCCGACGCCTGACGAGGAGCCGACGCCGCGCGTCGCGCTGGTCTCCGGCGGCTCCCGCGGCATAGGCCGGGCCACTGTGCTCCGGCTGGCCCGGGACGGTTTCGATGTGGCGTTCTGCCATCGCTCCAGCCCCGACGCCGCCCGTGAACTGGAGGAGGCGGCGGCGCGGCTGGGCGGCGGGCGGGTGCTCGGCCGGCAGACGGACGTCCGCGACGCGGGCGCGGTGCGCGAGCTGGTCGCCTTCACCGAGGAGTCGCTCGGCCCGGTCGAGGTCGCGGTCACCTCCGCCGGGATCACCCGGGACAATCCGCTGCTGCTGATGACGGACGAGGAGTGGCGCGGCGTCCTGGAGGTCAACCTGGACGGCACCTATCACCTGTGCCGTTCCGTGGTGTTCGGAATGATGAAACGCAAGTCCGGATGCGTCATCAACATCTCGTCCGTCGCCGGTGTCCACGGCAATGCGACCCAGACCAATTACGCGGCCTCCAAAGCGGGGATCATCGGCTTCACCAAGTCGCTCGCCAAGGAGGTCGGCCGGTATGGCATTCGAGCCAATGTGGTGGCACCCGGCTTCATCGAGACCGATATGACGGCCGAGCTCTCCGACCGGGCGCGCAAGGAGGCGGAGCAGAGCATCCCGCTGCGCCGCTTCGGCCGTCCGGAGGAGGTCGCCGACATGGTCGCGTACCTGGTCGGAGCGGAATATGTGACCGGTGCGGTGTTCCAGGTGGACGGCGGCATCGTCCTCTGACCGGCATCGCCGCACCGCTGTGCGGGCGGAGCGCACGGTGTGATCGCTCGCTGAACGAGCGTTACGCAGGAGACGGACGAGCGAGGAGGTACGGACGTGGCAGCCAAGCGCAGCAAAGTACCGCGGTTCTATTTCAATTTCCGCAGCCCGTACAGCTGGATCGCCTACCGTGATCTGATGGACCGCTATCCGGATGTCGCACAGGCGGTGGAATGGCATCTGTGGTGGGAGCCGGACGCGGACGGGGAGCGCCGTATGGCCGAACACGGCCATCACTTCCCCTATTCGGCGATGTCCCGGGAGAAGCATCTCTATATCCTCCAGGATGTGCGCCGGCTGACGACCGACCGCGGTCTCGCGGTCAGCTGGCCGGTGGATCACGATCCGGTCTGGGAGGTGCCGCATCTGCCGTACTTCCTCGCGCTCGACGCGGGGCTCGGCCCCGCCTGGATCGAGCGCGTGTACCGAGCGCGCTGGCAGGAGGGCCGCGACATCTGCGACCGTTCGACCATCGCGGACATCGCCGGGGAGCTGGGGCTGCCGGCCGAACGGGCGGCGGCGGCCGCCGATGACGAGGAGCTGCGCGTCGGCCGGGGGCTCCAGGCCCTGCTCGCGCTCAGCGACGCCGGGGCGTTCGGCGTGCCGTTCTTCACCCACGGCTATGACAAGTTCTGGGGCGTGGACCGGCTGGCGGCCTTCGTCGCCTCGGTCCGCTCGGGGTCCGGCTCGGGGCCCCGGTCGGGGTCCGGGTCCGGCTCCGGCGCCCGGTCCCGGGACACGCCCCCCGCCGGGGCGTCGGACGCGGACGTCGCCGAGCTGTCGGACGCGGACTTCGCCGCCGCCCGGTCGGCCGATCCGGGCCATGCCGGAGGCTGTGGCTGACTCTTCGCCCGCCCGCTCGTTCACACGTTGTCGCCCGTCCACCCGCCCGACCCGACCGCCCCGCCACCCGACCGCTCAGCCGCCCGTCCCGACCGAGACGAGAACGCCCTGACCGCCGACGGACACTCCCCCTCCTGGAGGACGCAGATGCCCGAGCCACGCCAGACGTCGGCGCGGCCTCCTTCCCTGGGAGCCCGCGCCCTCTCGGCCGCGGCCCTGCCGATCGCCCCGCTGTTCGGGGCCTCGCTGGCGTATCTGGCCTTCCATCCGCGGCGCCGGGCACAGCGGGAGCACCCCCGGGACCACGGGCTGCCCTGCACCGAGCTGAAGGTCCCCTTCGCGGCGCGGAAGCACCTCGACACCTGGCTGTGCCCGGGGTCCCCCGAGAAGGTGGTGGTGCTCGGGCACAGCATGGCGACGGCGAAGGACCACAGCCTCCGCCACGCCAAGTTCCTGCACGACGCCGGGTACACCGTCTGTCTGTTCGACCACCGCAACCACGGGGCCAGCAGCGACGACCGGGCGCTGTTCGGGCTCGGCGACCGGTTCGCGAGCGATGTCACCGCCGTGGTGTCCCATCTGCGCGGCCGGCGGGGGTACGGCACGGCGCGGATAGCCTTCTACGGCTTCTCGTTCTCGTGCTTCTCGTCCATGTGGGCGCTGACGCACGACGGGTTCGAACTTGACGCGCTGGTGTGCGACAGCGGGCCGGGGCATGACGTCCCGCCGCTGCTGCGCAAGTTCCTGGAGGCGGAGGCGCTGCCGCTGCCCGCCGTGCTGAAGCGCGAGCCCGCCCGTTCGGTGGTGGCGCGGACGCTGTGCGCGGTGGGACCGGCCATGCTCCGGGCCCAGTGGCCGCCACCCGCGACGGGCAAGTTCGCCAAGATCCCCCTGTTGTTCATGTCGGGCGAGCACGATGCGATCGTGCCGCCTTCCTCGGTGGACGCGCTGGCCGAACGCTACGCCCAAGCCGAGACGCACGTCCTGCCGGGAGCCGAGCATCTGCTCGGGCTGGAGACCGATCCTGAAGGCTACGCGAGCGTGGTGCTGGATTTCCTCGAGCGGGCCCTGGGGTAGCCACCTTGACCGTCCTCGACGGGACGGAACTTTTCGGAAGAGGGAAGAGAGAGCATGCAA
>NZ_JAERRG010000260.1 GCF_016741935.1 Streptomyces endocoffeicus
GAGACCACCACCTGATCCGGCCCATTAACCGCCGCAACCTCCACCACACCACCAAGCCCAGACCCGCCCCGCAGATCCTCCAGAGCCTGACCCATCTCCTCCGCGCCAGCCTGGACCGAGGCCATCGCCCCACCCGCAGGCAGGCCCTGCATCAGCTGCCCACGAGCAGCCACCAACGTGCAGGCATCCTCCAACGACCACACCCCCGCCACATACGCCGCCACCACCTCACC
>NZ_JAERRG010000261.1 GCF_016741935.1 Streptomyces endocoffeicus
TGAGGGAGTGGTCGGACCGGGTGGCGGGGGTGCTGGTCGCGCGGGGTGTGGGGCGGGGTGATCTGGTTGCTGTGGTGTTGGAGCGGTCGGTGGATGTGGTGGCGGTGTTGCTGGGGATTGCCAAGGCGGGGGCGGGGTTTGTGCCGGTGGATCCGGCGTATCCGGTGGAGCGGATCGGGTGGATGGTCGAGGATGCGGGGCCGGTGCTGGTGGTGTGCTCCGAGGAGAC
>NZ_JAERRG010000262.1 GCF_016741935.1 Streptomyces endocoffeicus
ATCCCGGGTCAGCTCATGCAGATACCAAGCCGCATCCACCTTCGGAGCCAACACCCGCCGGACACGCTCCCCGGTCAGCCCCTCCACGACACCGTCGTCCACCACCCCCGCGGTATGCACCACACCCCTGAGCGGCACCTCCGCCGAAACACCAGCCAACAGCTCACGCACCGCATCACGATCGGCCACATCACACGCGGCCACGGTGACCGACGCCCCAGCCG
>NZ_JAERRG010000263.1 GCF_016741935.1 Streptomyces endocoffeicus
CGTGATGCGGTGCGTGAGCTGCTGGCCGGTATTCCGGCGGAGGTGCCACTCAGGGGTGTGGTGCATGCCGCGGGTGTGCTGGATGACGCGACTGTGGAGGGCCTGGGGCAGGAGCAGATTGAGCGGGTGCTGGCGCCGAAGGTGGATGCGGCTTGGCATCTGCATGAGCTGACCCAGGGCATGGACCTGGAGGCGTTCGTCCTGTTCTCCTCGGC
>NZ_JAERRG010000264.1 GCF_016741935.1 Streptomyces endocoffeicus
GGATCACCCGCTGCTGCGCCGGACCATTCGGCGCCATCAACCCATTCGACGCACCATCCTGATTCACCGCCGAACCACGCACCACCGCCAACACCCGATGCCCACGACGACGCGCATCCGACAAACGCTCCACCACCAACACACCCACACCCTCACCCCAACCCGTCCCATCCGCCCCCGCAGCAAACGACCTGCACCGACCATCAGCCGACA
>NZ_JAERRG010000265.1 GCF_016741935.1 Streptomyces endocoffeicus
TACCACAACCGGTAACGGCACCTGACGTCCCCGGTACTTTGCCCGCACCGCCCGCGCTACCTCCGGCGCCGGCTCCGGCCACGACCGCGGCTCCATCGACACGGGCCCCTCCCACTCCGTGACCGGGGACGAGAAAGACCGGCCACCAGACCAGCCTGCCGCAACAATCAACACCCTGACCAGCACAAACGGCAAATGGGCAACAGGATC
>NZ_JAERRG010000266.1 GCF_016741935.1 Streptomyces endocoffeicus
GGCGGTGCGCAGGGTTCCGACGCCAAGGCCGAAGGCGGTGGCAGGGCGCACGCGGGTGTCGAGCGCTGCCGCACCGAGAACCTGGAGGCCGCCTTCGCCACGGGTCAGGACGCGCTCCCGGTGCCGGAGGACGGCGGGACGACCGCCACCATCGTCCTGATGAACAAGGGCAACTACTCCTGCAAGCTCGGCGGCTTCCCCGGTGTGGAT
>NZ_JAERRG010000267.1 GCF_016741935.1 Streptomyces endocoffeicus
TCGCCCGTGCTGGTGTTTCGGGTGAGCCAGTAGTGGTGGTGTTGGAAGGGGTAGGTGGGGAGGGGTGTGGGGTGGGGGTTGGTGGTGGTGTAGAGGGTGGTCCAGTTGGGGGTGTGGCCGTGGGTGGTGAGGTGGGCGAGGTGGGTGAGGAATCGGGTGGGGGTGTCGTCGTCGCGGCGGAGGGTGCCGGTGATGGTGGTGTGGGG
>NZ_JAERRG010000268.1 GCF_016741935.1 Streptomyces endocoffeicus
GACGAGAAGACGACGAACAGGGCGAGGTCTTGGTCTTGGGTGAGTTCGTGGAGCCACCAGGCGGGGTTGGCTTTGGGGGCGAGGGTGGTGGTGAGTGCGTCGGTGTTGAGGTGGTCGATGGTGGTGTCGGCGAGGGTTCCGGCGGTGTGGATGATGCCGGTGAGGGGGCCGATGTCGTTGATGAGGTGGGTGAGGGCGGTGT
>NZ_JAERRG010000269.1 GCF_016741935.1 Streptomyces endocoffeicus
GCGTTGGGTTGTGGGCGGGCGGGGTTGTCGGATCGTGCGGTGGTGGTGGCGGGGGATCGGGGGGAGGCGTTGGCGGGGTTGGGGGCGGTGGTGCGGGGTGAGTCGGGTGTGGGGGTGGTGTCGGGTTCGGTGGTGCGTGGTCGGTTGGGGGTGTTGTTCGCTGGTCAGGGGTGTCAGCGGGTGGGGATGGGGCGTGGGTTGT
>NZ_JAERRG010000027.1 GCF_016741935.1 Streptomyces endocoffeicus
ACGATCCAACTCCCCATACGACACCGACTCGTCACCACACCGCACCGCCACCACATCCGGCGCCGCCGCAACCCACGCCTCGATACGCTCCAGGATCAAACCGCCAGGCAGCTCAGCCCCCGTGGCATTCCACTCCGCCACCACCCGAGCCCGCTCCACCTCCCCCAACACATCGATCTCACTGACCCGCACCCCCGGATCAACCGCCACCGCCTCCAACACCCGCACCAACCGCCCCACCAACCCCCGAGCCGTACCCTCGTCAAACAAATCCACCGCATACAGCAACGCACCACCCAACCCCGCCGGCGCCCCCACACCATCGCGGTGCTCGGCAAGGTCCAGCGACAGATCGAAGCGCGCCGGGACCTGGGCGGCCGCCGGTATCCGCCGGACCCGCAGCCCCGGCAGGCCCCATTGCGGCGCCGGTACGCTCTGCAGGGCCAGCAGGACCTGGAACAGCGGGTTGTGGGAAAGCGAGCGTGACGGGTTCAGATCCTCGACCAGCCGCTCGAACGGCACGTCCTGATGTGCGTACGCGGCCAGATCGGTCTCCCGCACCTGGGCCAGCAGCTCCGTGAAGGACGGGTCCGCGCTGAGGTCGGCGCGGACGACCAGGGTATTGACGAAGAACCCCGCCAGGTCATCCAGCGCCGGGTCGCCACGGCCCGCGATCGGCACGCCTATCGGGATGTCGTCGCCCGCACCCACCCGGCTCAGCAGCGCGGAGAGGGCGGCGTGCACCACCATGAACATGGTGGCGCGGCCACGGCGGGCCACGTCCAGCAGCCGGGCGTGGGTCTCGGCGCTGATCTGGATCGGCACTTCGCCACCGCGGAAGGAGGACACCGCGGGCCGGGGCCGGTCGGTCGGCAGCGCGAGCTCCTGGGGCGCACCGGCCAACGCCTCACGCCAGTAGTCGAGTTGGTCGCTGATCACACTGTCCGGGTCCTCGGGGTCGCCCAGTACCTCGCGTTGCCACAGCGCGTAGTCCGCGTACTGCACCGGCAGCGGCTCCCACTCCGGCGCGCCACCCGCCCGACGGGCCGCGTACGCCGCCCCCAGGTCCCGCGCCAGCACGCCCATCGACCAGCCGTCCACGGCGATGTGATGCGCCACGATCAGCAGCACATACTCCGACGGCCCCGTCTTCAACAGCCGTGCCCGCCATGGCGGATCGACGGTCACATCAAAGCCACGGTCCGCGTGCAGCCCGAGTTCGGCCGCGAGGAGTTCCCCGCTGGTCTCCACGACGACCAGCCGCGGTCGGCCCGCCTCGCCTTCCAGCACCTGCTGGCGCGGCTCGCCATCGGTCTCAGGAAACAACGTGCGCAGGCTCTCGTGCCGGTCGGCGACATCGCCGAGGGCGGCTTCCAGCGCGGTGACATCCAGCTCTCCGGTCAGCCGAAGGGCCAGCGGCAGGTTGTAGACGGCTCCGGCCCCCGGGTTGGTCTCCTCGAGCCGGTTGAGGAACCACATGCGCCGCTGGGCGTACGAGAGCGGCAGTGCTTCCGGCCTCGGCCGTGGTGTCAGCGCGGACCGGGCGGCCGTACCTCCTGCCGCCGCGACGAGGCGGGCGACTCCGGCCACCGTGGGGGCGGCGAACAGCTCGCCGATGTTGAGCTCGGTGTCGAGGACGGCGCCGATCCGGGCGATGAGCTTCATGGCGAGGATCGAGTCACCACCGATGGTGAAGAACGACACCTCGGCGCCGACCCGTTCCAGCCCGAGAACCTCGCAGTACAGGCCGCTGAGGATCTCCTCGGTCGGCGTGGCGGGACCGCGCCCGGTAGCGTCGGTGAAGTCGGGTGCGGGGAGGGCGGCGCGATCCAGCTTGCCGTTGACGGTGACGGGCAGGGCGTCCAGGGCGACGACCGCTGCGGGGACCATATGGTCCGGCAGCCGCTCGGCCACGTACTCCCGCAGCCCACCGGTGTCCACATCCCCGTCAGGGACGACATAGGCGACCAGCCGCCGGTCCCCGGGACGGTCCTCCCGCACGACGACGGCCACGTGGCCGACACTCCGATGTCCGGCGAGGACGGCCTCGATCTCGCCGGGCTCGACGCGGAAGCCACGCACCTTCACCTGGTCGTCCGCACGGCCACCGAAAATCAGCTCACCATCGGTCGTCCATGTGGCGAGGTCACCGGTGCGGTACATCCGGCCACCCGTGAACGGACAGGCCACGAACCGTTCCGCCGTCAGCCCCGGGCGGCTGAGATAGCCACGCGCGAGCCCCGGCCCCGCGACATACAGCTCGCCGGCCACGCCTTTGGGTACGGGCCGCAGGAACTCGTCCAGCACAAACGCCCGCGTATTGGCGATCGGACGGCCGATCGGCACCGGCCCGGACGGCTCCAAAGGCCCACTCATCGTCGCGCATACGGTCACCTCGGTCGGCCCGTACGCATTGACCATCCGCCGCCCAGACCCCCACCGCGCCACCAACCCCGGCGGACACACCTCACCCGCAACCACCAACGTCCGCAAACTCCCCGGCAGCTCCTCCACCGTCGCCAACACCGACGGCGGCACCGTCACATGCGTCACACCGAACTCCGCCACCACCTCACCCAACGACCCCCGCGGCGGCAACCTGTCCACACCCGCCAACACCAACGCAGCACCCGAAAGCAACGCCATACACATCTCGGACACCGCGGCATCAAAACTCAACGACGCCAACTGCAACACCCGCGCATCCGCGTCCACCGCGAACCGCTCGATCTGCGCCGCCGCCAGATTGCCGATGCCTCGATGGGTCACCGCCACACCCTTCGGCCGCCCCGTCGACCCCGACGTATAGATCACATACGCCACATCATCGACATCCACCGAAACCGCAGCCGCAGGCACGGACTCCGCAGACGAACCCCACACCAGACACTCCACCCCGGACGGAACCAATCCACGGGTCCCCTCCGAACACACCACCAGCACCGGCCCGGCGTCCTCGACCATCCACCCGATCCGCTCCACCGGATACGCCGGATCCACCGGCACAAACCCCGCCCCCGCCTTCACCACCCCCAACAACACCGCCACCACATCCACCGACCGCTCCAACACCACCGCCACCAGATCACCCCGCCCCACACCCCACGCACCCAACACACCCGCCACCCGATCCGACCGATCCCCCAACTCGCCGTACGACCACTCCTCACCACCCGCACCCACCACCGCCACCGCATCCGAGGAGACGGCCACCCGCTCATCGAACAAATCCCCCAACGACCCCACCGGCACCACCCGGCCAGTGGCGTTCCACCCCTCCACCACCCGCTCCCGCTCACCGCACCCCAGCACCTCGACCTCACTCACCCGCCGCGCCGGATCCGCCGCCATCTGCTCCAGCACCCGGACCAGCCGCCGTACCACGCCCCGGGCGGCATCCCCGTCGAACGCGTCCGGGCGGTAGTCCAGCCAGAACTTCAGCTCGTCCGCCGGGTCCACCCCCAGCGTCAGCGGGAAGGTGGTCGCCATCCGGGTCGTGCTGTCGGTGAGTCGCAGAGGGGCGGCCGGTCCCGTCTCGCCCGCGTGGAAGTTCTCGAAGGCCATCAAGGTGTCGAACGTGGCGCCCGGTCCGGCCAGGCGCTGGATCTCCTTGAGGCCGAGGTGCTGGTGGTCGAGCAGCGCCGACTGCTGGGTCTGCACGACGCTGAGCAGGTGGGCGATGGAGTCTGCCGGGCGCAGCCGGACCCGTACGGGGATCGTGTTGATGAAGAGCCCCAGCATGTCCGCCATCCCCGCCAGTTCCGGCGGACGTCCGGCCACCGCGGCGCCGAACACCACATCACTCCGGCCGGTGAGCTTGCCGACGACCTGGGCCCAGGCCACCTGCAGCACGGTGTTCAGCGTGACGCCGTGGCCTCGGGCGAGTTCCCGCAGCGCACCGGCCAGTTGGTCGCCGGTCTCGGCGAGAACCTTGCGGGTCAGGACGGGTTCGGCGTTCGGGTCGAGCGCGGCGACCGTCGTCGGCTCGGACACGCCGTCCAGCGCCCGCTGCCAGGCGGCGCGCGCAGCCTCCCGGTCCTGGCGGGCGAGCCAGGCCAGATACTCACCGTAGGGAGTGGTCGGCGCCAGCTCGTGGGTGTCGCCGCCGGCCGCGTAGGCGGCCCACAGCTCGCGGATGAGGATCCGCAGCGACCAGCCGTCGAGCACGATGTGGTGCAGAGTCACGACCATGCGGTGGCGGTCGGGGCCGGTCTTCGCCAGCAGGATCCGCGCCAGCGGCGGGGCGGCGAGGTCGAAGCGGCGGGCCCGTTCCGCGCTCTCCAACCGGTCCGCCCGGTCCCGTGCCGCCTCGGTGCCGAGGTGCGACAGGTCCACCTCGTGCCAGGGCAGGGTGATGTGGCGGGCGATCACCTGGACGGGTTCGTCCACGCCGACCAGGTGGCGGAAGCCGGTGCGCAGGCTGCCGTGCCGTTCGACGAGGGCCTGCCAGGTGGCGCGCAACTTCCGTACGTTCAGCGGCCCTTCCAGCTCCAGGACCTTCTGTTCCACATAGATGTCCCGTTCCCGCTCATCGAACATCGCGTGGAAGAGCAGGCCCTCTTGGAGCGGTGACAGCGGCAGTACGTCGACCAGGCCGCCCGCCACCTCGGCTTCCAGCTCCTCGATCTGGGCTTGGTCGAGTGCCATGAGCGCGAAGTCGGACGGCGTGTGGCCACCGCCGGAGTGAGCGGCGAGGCCGGACAGCATCTCCGCCCATGCGTCGAGCAGGCGCCGGGCGGCCGGTCCGGTGAGGAGGGGCTCCGGCCATTCCAGGCTGAGGACCAGTTCGGCTCCCTCGACGCGGGCCGCCGCTTCGAGCGGATGCGTGGGCGGCCGGTCGTCGTCGCCCGGGGCGGTGAAGCCGAGCTGCGGAGTGGGCAGGTCGGCGAGCGTGGCGGCGGTGTCGGGGGTGAGGTGGCGCAGCAGGCCGTAGCCGAGGCCATCGCCGGGGACGGCCCGCGACTGTTCCTTGATCTGCTTCACGGCCCGGCCCGCGGCAGGCCCGCCGAGGCGGATCTCCGCGAGGTTGAACGGGCCGGTGTCGAGCCGTACGGGGTGGCGGTGGGCGAACGAACCCACGGTGCGGGAGAGATCGGCGCCGCCGCCCAAGGCGCCACGTCCATGGTCCGGCACCGCCACGTCCACGAGGAAGCCACCGGTCCGGTCCTGGCCGTCGCGCCAGGCGGCGAGGGCCGCGGTCAGCCCGGTCAGCAGGACGGTCCCGGCGCCGGTGTGGAACGCGTCCGGCAGGGCAGTCAGCACCGCCGCCGTGGTGTCGGCCGGGATACGCACGGAGGCGCACCGCACCGGGGCGTTGGCGTCGCGGGCCGGGTCGACGGGACGGGTGGTGAGCAACCGATCGCCGGCGGCGAGGAGTTCGGTCCAGGCAGGCAGCTCCGCGCGCCGCAGCGGGCTGTCGGCCTGCGTGACCAATGCCCGTGTCCAGTGGCGGAACGACGTCGGGACCGACGCGATCTCCCGTCCCACGACCGCGGCGGCCACGTCCTCCAGCAGGATCCGCCAGGACACCGCATCGACCACCAGCCGGTCCGCGACGACGAGCAGCCGCCCCGGCTCGTCCGGCCCGCTGTCGCACCACACGGCCTGGGCCATCACCCCGGCCCGCCGGTCCAGTCGCCGTCCGGCCGCGGCCGACTCGGCGGCGAGCAGCCGCTGGCGCCGATCGGCGTCCGTACCTGCCGCCGCCACCCGCCGCGTCCACGGCCGGACGGACACCGAGCCCGCCGGGGGTACGGTCAGCCGCCGCTCCGGCGTGGTCTCGAGCCGGGCCCGCAGCATGTCGTGGCGATCGACGACAGTCTGCAGCGCACGGGCGATGTCGCCCAGGCCGAGTCCGGCCGGGAGGTCCAGCACGGCCGACCGGAATCCCGCAGCCACCTCGGGTCCGCCGGGCCCCTGAAGTCCCTCCCGGTCCAAGAGGTCGTGCATGGCCGGGGAGAGCGGCACATGCCCGGCGCCCCGCGCCCGGTCGCCCGGCGCGGCGCCCGCGTCCAGCGGCTCGGCGACGTCGGCGAGGCGGGCCGGGGTGGCGAGCTCGAACACCTGGTACGGGGCGATCACCAGCCCGGCGCGCCGGGCCACCGACACCAGCAGCATGGTCAGAATCGAGTCGCCGCCGAGCTCGAAGAAGGATGCCTCCGCACTGACCCGCTCCAGGCCGAGGATCTCGCCATAGAGCCGGCACAGCAGTTCCTCGGTGGGCGTCCGCGGACCACGGCCCTCGGCGGCGTCGGTGAAGTCGGGGGCGGGGAGGGCGGCGCGGTCCAGCTTGCCGTTCACCGTGACCGGGAGCGCGTCCAACGCGACGACCGCGGTGGGCACCATGTACTCCGGCAGCCGCTCGGCCACGTACTCCCGCAGCCCACCGGTGTCCACATCCCCGTCAGGGACGACGTAGGCGACCAGCCGGCGGTCCCCGGGACGGTCCTCCCGCACGACCACGGCGACGTGGCGGACACCCCGATGCCCGGCGAGAGCGGCCTCGATCTCACCCGGCTCCACCCGGAAGCCACGCACCTTCACCTGCTCATCGGCCCGGCCACCGAAGACCAGCTCACCGTCGGCCGTCCGCCGGGCGAGGTCGCCGGTGCGGTACATCCGCCCGTCCGTGAACGGGCAGGCCACGAACCGTTCCGCCGTCAGCCCCGGGCGGCCGAGGTAGCCACGCGCGAGCCCCGGGCCCGCGACGTACAGCTCGCCCAGCACGCCCTCGGGGACCGGCCGCAGACGCTCGTCCAGCACGAACACCCGCGTGTTGGCGATCGGCCCACCGATCGGCACCGGCCCGGACGGCTCCAGGGGCGCGCTCATCGTGGCGCACACGGTGGCCTCGGTGGGGCCGTACGCATTGATCATCCGTCGTCCAGGAGCCCACCGCGCCACCAGCCCCGGCGGGCACGCCTCACCCGCCACCACCAGCGTCCGCAGGCTCTCCGGCAGCTCGTCCACCGTCGTCAGCACCGACGGCGGCACGGTCGCATGCGTGACGCCGTACTCCGCCACCGTCTCGCTCAACGACCCCTGCGGCGGCAACCTGTCCGCGTCCGCCATCACCAACGCGGCACCCGAGAGCAACGCCATGCAGATCTCGGACACCGCGGCGTCGAAGCTCAACGACGCCAGCTGCAACACCCGCGCATCCGCGTCCACCGCGAACCGTTCGATCTGCGCGGCCGCCAGGTTGCCGATGCCGCGATGGGTCACGAGCACGCCCTTGGGACGGCCCGTCGAGCCCGATGTGTAGATCACATACGCCACGTCATCGGCATCCACGGACACCGCGGGCGCCGGTTCACCGTCCGCGGCCGGATCCCGGACCAGGCACTCCACGCCGGCCGGAACCAACGCCCGCGTCTCCTCCGAGCACACCGCCAGCACCGGCCCGGCGTCCTCGACCATCCATCCGATCCGCTCGGCCGGATACGCCGGATCCACCGGGACGAATCCCGCCCCGGCCTTCACCACCCCCAGCCACACCGCCACCAGCTCGGCGGACCGGTCCAGCACCACCGCCACGAGGTCACCCCGCCGGACCCCGTGCGCGGCCAGTGCCCCGGCCACACGGTCCGCTCGCGCCCCCAGCTCCGCGTACGACCACTCCAGACCGTCCGGGCCGATCACCGCCACCGCGTCCGGCGACTCGGCCACCTGGGCGTCGAACAACTCGCCCAGCGGTCGCCAGGATTCGGTCGTGCCATGCATGGATGTCTCCCTCTACTGCCTGCTGCGGTACGCGATGGCGGTGATCGGAGCTACGTGTGCTCAGCCGTGGCCGGAGCTACGTGTGCTCAGCCGTGGCCGGGCGGCGGGCCGCCGGGCATCGCCCGCATGCCCGGATGGGGCCCCGGCGCATGCCCATTGCCCACCGGCCCGTGGCCATGAGGCGGCACCGGCCCACGTCCATTGGGCGGTCCCTCATGGCCGCCCGGCCCCGCACGCCCCGCGAACTGCGTGCGGTACAGCTCCGCGTAGAGCCCACCCAGGGCCAGGAGTTCCTCATGGGTGCCGCTCTCCCGCACCCGGCCGCCGTCGATCACGAGGATCTGGTCGGCGTCGCGGATCGTGGACAGCCGGTGGGCGATCACCAGCGAGGTGCGCCCCGCGAGCGCGGTCTCCAGCGCCCGTTGCAGCGCGGCCTCGGACTCGGAGTCGAGGTGTGCGGTGGCCTCGTCGAGGACGACGACCGGCGGCGCCTTGAGCAGCAGCCGGGCCATGGCGATGCGCTGCTTCTCGCCGCCGGAGAGCCGGTAGCCGCGGTCGCCGACGACGGTGTCGAAGCCGTCCGGCAGGGACTCGATCAGGCCCCAGACCTGGGCGGCCTCGCAGGCGTCGATCATCTCCTGCTCGGTGGCCTCCGGGCGGGCGTAGCGGAGGTTGTCGCCGATGGTGGCGTGGAGGAGGTAGGCGTCCTGGGTGACGACGCCGATGGTGTCGTAGAGGGACTCCAGTGTGAGGTCCCGGAGGTCGTGTCCGTCGATGCGGACGGTGCCCTCGCCGGGGTCGTACAGCCGGGGTACCAGATGGGTGATGGTGGTCTTGCCGGCGCCGGAGGGGCCGACGAGGGCGGTGAGCTTTCCGGCGGGCAGCCGGAAGCTCAGCTCGCGCAGGGTCCAGTCGTTCCTGGTGCGCTCCGTCCGCGGCAGGGCGATCGATTCGAGGGAGGCGAGCGAGACGTCCGCGGCGGCCGGGTACGAGAACGAGACGCCGTCGAAGACGATTTCGGGCGCGCCGTCGCGGGGCAGGGCGATCGCGTCGGGCTTCTCGGAGATGAGCGGTTTGAGGTCGAGGATCTCGAAGAGCCGGTCGAAGCTGACGAGCGCGGTGACCACGTTGGCCTGGGCGCTGGAGAGCTGGTTGATCGGGCCGAAGAGCCGGGTGAGCAGCGTGGCCAGGGCCACCAGGGTGCCGATCTCGAAGGCGTCGTCGATGACGAGGCGGCCGCCGACGCCGTAGACCACGGCGGTGGCGAGCGCGCTGAGAAGGACCATCGACAGGAAGAGCAGCTTGCCGTTGACGGCGGTCAGGACGCCGAGGTCGCGGACTTTGCCGGCCAGCTTGGTGAACTGGCGCAGCTCCCGGCCGGGCCGGCCGTACAGCTTGGCCAGCAGCGCTCCGGTCACGTTGAACCGCTCGTTCATCAGCGCGCCCATTTCGGCGTTCTGCTCCATCTGGGAGCGCATGAGCCGCTGCAGCCGGCGCCCGACGACCTTGCCGGGAAGGATGAAGAAGGGCAGCACGACCAGGGAGATCAGGGTGATCACCCAGGACAGGTAGAACATCGTGATGAGGACGAACAGCAGGGTGAGCGCGGCCGAGACGACCGTGGACAGCAGTGAGGTCAGGGCCTGCTGGGCCCCGACCACATCCGCGTTGAGCCGGCTGACCAGGGCGCCGGTCTGGGCCCGGGTGAAGAACGCCAGCGGCTGGCGCTGCACATGGTCGAAGACCTCGGTGCGCAGCTCGTAGACGAGCCCTTCACTGACCCGGGCCGAGTACCACGCCTCGCCGAACCCCAGCAGCGCACCGAGGACCGCCAGTCCGCCGACCGCCACGGCGATACCCACGACGACATCGGAATCATGTTCGGCGATGCCATTGTCGATGAGGTATTTGAAGAGGATGGGGACGGCCACCACAATGGCGGCGTTCGCCACGGTCATGAGCAGCAGCAGACAGATGCTGACGCGGTACGGCCGGGTATACGGAACTATCCGTTTCGCGGTCCCGGCTTTTATTTTCTGCTTGGTCACGGATGGGTCGGGGCCCACCGCGCGAATCATCATCGGCCCTGGGCCGCCTATGGACACGACGCTCTCCTCGGCTTGGGTCGTTCCGACCTATGTGAGCTGGTCGATGAGGCTCTTGGGGCGCATGTCGCGCCAGTTCTCCTCGATGTGGTCCAGGCAGTTCTTGCGGGCGTCCTCGCCGAATACGACGCGCCAGCCGGTCGGCACCTCGGCAAAGGCGGGCCACAGCGAATACTGGCCCTCGTCGTTCAGCAGGACCAGAAAGGAACCGTTTTCGTCATCGAACGGATTGGTCATCTTCACTCCTTCCAACTTCCCTGGAACGGGCCGGAATTCAAGGTAACGAGGGCCCATCGGGAGCGGCAAGGTCGACTATTGAAGTGGCGTCCAACCGCGTATTCTCTGCACTTGGACAACGGGTGAAACCCCGCGGAAACCGGAGCCGGGGCATTCTGGATCCCGTTGTCCAGGGGGCAGGGCCGAGCAGGGCCGGTTGGACAGACCGAGGAGGGGGAGCGGGTGCGCGTGCTCGTGGTGGAGGACGACCAGGAAATGGCGCAGGCGGTGGCCGTCGGCTTACGGCGGGCGCAGATGGCCGTCGATGTGGCGTTCGACGGGGAGAGCGGTCTTGAGCGGGCGCTGCTCAGTGACTACGACGTGATCGTGCTGGACCGGGATCTGCCCGGGATGCACGGCGATGAGATCTGCTCCGAGCTGATCGCGTCCGGCTGCCGCAGCCGGGTGTTGATGCTGACCGCGGCGGCCTCCGCGGAGGATCTGGTCGACGGGCTCAATCTGGGGGCCGATGACTATCTCGCGAAGCCGTTCGACTTCCCGGTGCTGATCGCCCGGATCGGCGCGCTGGCGCGGCGGGCGCATCCGGCCGTGCCGCCGGTGGTGCACCACGGCGACCTGGTGGTGGACACGGCGCGCCGCAAGGCCGCCCGGGCGGGCCGGCCGCTGGAGCTGGCGCCGAAGGAGTTCGGCGTGCTGGAGCTGCTGCTGTCGGCCAAGGGGCGGGCGGTGTCGGCGGAGGAGCTGCTGGAGCGGGTGTGGGACGAGGCGGCCGATCCGTTCACCAGCGCCGTGAAGATCACCATCAGCCGGCTGCGGGCCAAGCTGGGCGATCCGCCGGTGATCGAGACCGTCGCCAAGCGCGGCTACCGGATCTGAGGCCGCCGATGTCTCCGCTGTCCCGGCTCATGTCCCCGCTGTCCCGGCTCATGTCTCCGCTGTCCCGGCTCACCGCCCGGCTCGCGCGTTCGCCACTGCCACGGCGTACGGTCCGGCTGAAGCTGACCCTGCTGTACGGGGCGCTGTTCCTGCTCTCGGGGGCGGCGCTGCTGACGATCACGTATCTGCTGGTGCTGGGCTCCAACGGCGGTTCGCTCTCCGGCGGGCAGCAGGCGCCGGACGGTGGTGGGCCGCGGGCGGGCGGGACCGGCGGCCACTCCCCGCCGGTGCCGCCGCCGCGGGGGCGCATCGGGGAGAGCACCCGCGATGTCCTCCCGGCCGCGGCGCGGGAGATCATGGAGCTGCAGCGGGACGCCGTGCTGCACGACCTGCTGGTGCAGTCCGCCATCGCGCTCGGGCTGATGTCGGTCATCTCGATCGCGCTGGGCTGGGTGGTCTCGGGGCGGATACTGCGCCCGCTGCGTACGGTCATCGGCGCCGCCCGGGAGATCTCGGCGACCAGCCTGCATCAGCGCCTCGCCCTCGAGGGCCCGCGCGATGAACTCAAGGAGCTGGGCGACACGTTCGACGGTCTGCTCGGCCGGCTGGAGACGTCGTTCGAGGCACAGCGGCGGTTCGTCGCCAACGCCTCGCATGAGCTGCGCACTCCCCTCGCCCGGCAGCGGACGCTGGGGCAGCTCGCCCTGTCGGACCCCGACGCGGACGTGGCATCGCTGCGCGCGGCGCACGAACGGATCCTCGCCGCGGGCGCCCAGCAGGAGCGCATGATCGAGGCGCTGCTGACCCTGGCCCGTAGCCACGCGGGGATCGAGGTGCGGCGGCCGTTCGACCTGGACCGGCTGGCGCGGGAGGTCGTGGCGGCCCGCCGGACGGATGCGGAGCAGTGGCGGGTCACGCCGCGCTGTGCGCTCACGGCCACGGTCGCGGCGGGCCACCGGCCGCTGGCCGAACGGCTCGTCATCAACCTGGTGGACAACGCGCTGCGGCACAACGAGCCGTACGGCTGGGTGGAGGTGGCCACGGTGGACGAGCCCGGCCGGGCCGTCCTGACCGTGGCCAACTCCGGTCCGGTGGTGCCGCCGAGCGCGCTGGACCAGATGTTCCAGCCGTTCCAGCGGCTCGGCGACCCGCGGACCAACAAGGACGGCCTGGGCCTGGGGCTGTCGATCGTGCAGGCCATCGCGGTGGCGCATGACGCCACGCTCGCCGTGGAGGCCCGCCCGGAGGGGGGCCTCGTCTTCACGATCGGCTTTCCGCACCCGCCAGTCCACCGGCAAGAGCCGCCACCGAGCCACCGGCAGGAAGCACCACCGGACCACCGGCCGGGATCGCCAACGGCTCACCGGCAGGAACCGCCACCCGCCCACCGCCCGGGACCGCCACCCCAGCGGCGAGGGGAGCGGTGAAGAAGTCGACGAGCGCGGCGTTCACCGCGGCCGGCTTCTCCAGATAGCCGTAGTGTCCGCAGCCGGGGATCTCGGTGTAGCGGGCGCCCGGGATGGCGTCGGCGACCTCCCTGGTGAGCTGCGGCCGTACGATCAGGTCGTGCTCGAAGCCCAGGACCAGGCACGGGCAGCGGATGGCCGCGTACGCGGGCAGCCGGTTGGGGATCAGTTGCAGGCCGAGCTGACCGCGGACCGAGGCCAGGTCGATGGCGGAGATCTCGAAGATGTCCAGCCAGTCCCGCAGCCGTTGCTCATCGGCCAGGGTCTGCGGGGACAGGCTCTGCAGCGCGTTGACATAGGCGGCGTAGCGGGGCGGCAGCTTGACCCCGCTGTCGGCCAGGTCCATCTCCGCGATCGCCTGGGCGGTGGCGAAGGTGTCGGCCCGGCCGCTGGTCGCCATCAGCACGGCCGACCGGACGAGTTCGGGCCGGGCCAGGAGCAGCTCCTGGACGATGATGCCGCCCAGGGAGAAGCCCACGACCCGGCACGGGCCCGCGCCGAGGTGCTCGATGAGGCCCGCGATGTCCGCCGCCATGTCGTCGAGGGTGAAGCCCTCGGCGCAGGGGTCGCTCGGCGGGATCCCGCGGTTGTCCACGGTGATCACCTTGAAGCCGGCCGCCTTGAGCGCGGGCACCTGGTGGGTGCGCCACATCCGGCCGGGGGCCCCGGTGCCGGTCACCATGACGACCGGGTCCCCCGTCCCGTGCTCCTCGTAGTTCAGCTGGATCCCGTTGATCCGGACGACAGGCATCGTCAGGCCGGCCCCGGCTGCCAGAGCATGCCGTCGTCGGAGGTGATGAGCCCGCCGGGGAACATCGGCACATCGGGGCCGAGGTCCTCGCCGAGGAAGGCCCGGCTCTGCACCTGCGCGCCCTCCTGCATCGCCTGGCGCACCGCGGAGGAGCGGAACAGCGGCGTCATGTTCCCCTCGGCGTCGGCGGACATCTCGTCGATGGCGGAGACGAACTCGGCGGACTTGGACTTCATGCGCAGCGCGGCCGACTCGGCCCCGTCGAGGTCGAACTCCGAGGACGACACGCCCGCCACCAGCTCGACGAACGACTCCAGCTCGGTGTGCTGGTTGCGGGTGACCTTCTTCGCCGACCAGAAGTAGGAGTTCTCGTCGACGTGCATGTCGTAGAAGGACATCAGGAACTCGTAGAAGACGCCGTACTCCCGGCGGTAGCGGGCCTCGAACTCGGTGAACGCCGCCTCCTCGGAGACGATCCCGGCCAGGCTGCTGCTGATCGAGCGGGCCGCCAGCAGGGCGCTGTAGGTGGCCAGGTGGACACCGGAGGAGAAGACCGGGTCGACGAAGCAGGCGGCGTCGCCGATGAGCACGAGGCCGGGCCGCCAGAACGTGGTCTGGTGGTACGAGTAGTCCTTGCGCACCCGCAGCTGGCCGTACTGGCCCTCCGTCACCCGGGTGGCGTCCGACAGATACTCCTTGATGAGCGGGCATTCGTCGATGAGCGCCAGCAGGGCCCGCTCCGGATCGCCCTGGATCTTGTCGGCGTTCTCCCTCCGGACGACCGCGCCGACGCTGGTGAGGTCCGGGGTGAGCGGGATGTACCAGAACCAGCCGCTCTCGAACGCCACGGACAGGATGTTGCCCGAGTTGGGGGCGGGCAGCCGCTTGCCGCCCTCGAAGTAGCCGAACAGCGCGAGGCTGCGGAAGAACTGCGAGTACTCCCGGGTGCCGCCCACCCGCTTGTGCAGCCGGCTGCCGTTGCCCGACGCGTCCACGACGTACGTGGCGTGCACCTCGTGCTCGGTGCCGTCCGCGTCGGTGTACCGCACGCCGGTGACCCGCTCACCGTCCTCGAGCACATCGGAGACCGACACCCGGAAGCGCACCTCCGCGCCCTTCTCCACCGCGTGTTCCAGCAGGATGTTGTCGAACTTCGAGCGCTCGACCTGGTACGCGTGCGAGGTGGCACCCGCGATCTTCGGGGACACCGAGAAGGAGAACGTCCACGGCTCGGTGTTGGCACCCCAGCGGAACGTGCCGCCCTTCTTCGGGGTGAACCCGGCCGCGGCCAGCTTCTCCGCCACTCCGGTCATCCGGCAGACGCCGTGGATCGTGGACGGCAGCAGCGACTCGCCGATCTGATACCGCGGAAACGTCTCCTTCTCCAGAATCAGGACCCGGTGGCCCCGCATGGCGACGAGCGCGGCCAGCGTCGACCCACCGGGACCGCCCCCGACCACCACGACGTCGTACTGCTCACGACCCTCACTGCTCATTGCTTCCCCCTCCTGGCGTTCATTGCTCTTCTCGCTCTTCTCGCTCTTCTCGCACTTCTCGCACTTCTCGCGCTACTCGCTCTTCTCGGTGGCGCACCGGGGCGCGGCCGCGGTCATGCGCCCTGCCCCGCGAACCGGCCGACCTTGCCGATGACGTCCTCGCCGTACAGGCGCAGGGCCTGCTGCAGCGCGAACTCGGCCATATAGCGGCGGAACTCCTCGACCGGTTCCTCGGCCCCGCCCAGCATCCGCCGGTTGGGCACGACCGCCGGGCCGCCGAGCCGTTCCACGGCGCCGGCCACGGCCGTGTCCATCTCCTCCGGCTCGACCACCTCGTCGATCAGCAGCCGGGCGTCGGGCTCGGTGGCCCGGATCCGGCGGCCCTGGAGGATGACCTGCCGGGAGATCCGGGGTCCGGTGTGCCGGCCGAGCCGGAAGTTCGCGGCCCCCGGCACGATGCCCTCCCGGGCCGCGGGCAGGCTCAGGTAGGCGTCCGACGCGGCGAGCACATGGTCGAAGACGAGCAGCAGCTGGGTGCCGCCGCCGATGGCGAACGTGTCGACGGCCGCGACCCACGGCTTTTCGACCGTCGGGGAGTGCCAGGGCGCGGTGTCGGTGCGCACTCCCCTGACCAGCTTGTGGATATAGCCCAGCTCGCGGCGGAGCAGAAAGCCGACCAGCGAAATGGCCCCGGCGTGCAGGCTCTTGAGGTTGATGCCCGCGCTGAACACCCGCCGGCCCCGGTAGCGGGGATGGCTCATCGGGCCGCCGCGCACCACCCCGACCCTCACCTCCGGGTCGAGCAGCGCGAGGTCGACGGCGGTCTCCATGTCGTCGACCTGCTGCTCGTCCTCCGCGTTCAGGCAGTCGTCCCGGCACATCGTCAGATACGCCGCGCCGTCGCACCGCTCCATCCTTACGGACGTCGTCTCGAGAACACCGGTCCTCGTGAACTCCGGCAGCAGCCGCAGCGCCCGCGGCGTCGGCCGCAGCATCGCGTCGAGCAGATGCGGCCCGGACCGGGGCGAGCCCAGCACGGCGCGCAGGAAGATGCCCTGATCGATCTCGTACCCCTCCTTGTCCGCCTGCCGCCGGGCGCGGTCGGCCGCGAGCCGCCCGGCCGTGGGCAGCAGCGCGGGGAAGGCGGCCGCGGCGGCGCCGACGAGTTCGGCGATGCGGAGCTCGTCGGCGCCGCCGCTGGTGAGGTGGTCGTACACGGCGTCGGCGTGGGTGTGCAGATAGCGCGTCCGCAGCGCCCGGGCGGTGTCCTTGGCCGCGGCGAGCTCGGCCCGCTCCTCAGGTCCCCGGGCGCCGGGCTCGGGCAGTTTCGCCACCAGTTCGTCGACGCGGTGGGCCGCCTGCCGCAGCTCCGGCCAGAGCGGGACGGTCATGACGCCTCCACCACGGTCATGACGCCTCCCCCACCGGCCGCCGCAACACCCGGTCGCAGGCGGCCAGATGGGGGCCGAGGGCGTCCTCGAAGCTGGTCGTCGCGGCGTCGAAGAGCAGCTGCCGGCGGATCGCGATCTCCTTCCCGGCCAGCCCGCTGACCAGCCCGGCGGCGGCCGCGATCGCACCGGCCGGGTCGTCGGCCAGCTCGTCGGCCACGCCGAGCGCGAGCGCCTCGGGGGCCTCGATGGGCGCGCCGAACAGCAGCGCCCGGCGGACCCGCGCGGGTCCGGCCAGCTGGACGAGCCGGTAGCCGGCCATGCCGGGCCAGGTCGCCGTGGTGTCGCCGTGGACGAGCAGCCGGGTGCCCGGGGTGACCACCCGGATGTCGCAGACGAGGAAGGCGTCCAGGGCCGCGCCGCCGCAGTCGCCCGAGGCCACCGCGACGGTGGCCCGGGGCAGCCGCTCCAGGCGGCGCAGTGTCCGCTCCCACTTGCTGACGCGCATCACATCGAGGTCGCCGGGCCAGTCCGCCGCCGGGGCCCCGCCGGCCTGTACAGCGACGACTCCGCGGCCGGGGCGGTCCTCGGCCTTCTCGCACACGGCCTGTACGGCGTTCACGGTCGCGGCGGTCGGCGGCTCGGCCCCGTCGATCGCCACGGTCAGCAGTTCTTCCATGACACCCTCCGCGCTCACCACTGGACCAGCGCCGTCTCGATCGTGGAACCGGGCCCCATGGTCATCAGCACGCCGTACTCACCCGGTTCGGCGACTCCCTCGTCCAGGAGCCGTTCGTAGGAGAACAGGAACGAGCCGCTGGACACGTTGCCGTAGTCGCGCAGCACACCGACGGTGTGCCGGACGTCGTACCGGGTGAGCCCCAGGTTGACGACGACGGCGTCGATGACCTTCTTGCCGCCCGAGTGCACCAGCCAGTGGGAGATGTCGCCGCGGCGCAGCCCGGTGTCCGCCAGCAGCCGGTCCACGACCAGTTCGGCGTGGGCGCCGACCACATACGGGATCTGCGGGTCCAGGTAGAAGCTGAAGCGGCCCTGCTCGCGGTCCCAGTCGTAGCGCATGGCGTCGGACGCGTCCGGGATGATGCAGCTGGCGAACTTGAGGATGCGCGGCCCCTCGGGGTCGGCCACGCCGTCCGGTCCTGAGCGGAGCGCGATCGCGCTCGCGCCGTCCCCGAAGAGGCTGTTCACGACGGCGGTGCGCATCGTGGAGTCGATCGCGTACGCGGCGGAGCAGGCTTCGGCGCAGAGCACGACGGCGAGTTCGCCGGGGTGGGCGGCGGTCCAGCCCGCGACCACGCCCAGGGCGTTCAGCCCGGCGTTGCAGCCCATGCCCACGATGTCGGAGCGGCTGCAGTGCCGGTCGATGCCGAGCTCCTTGATGAGCAGGGCGCTCAGCCCCGGGGTGAGCAGTCCGGTGGAGGTCACGCAGCACAGGTGGCGCAGCTCGGCCAGCTCGGCGCCGGCCCGCTTGAGGCAGGCGCGCAGCGCCTCGGCGCCCATCTCGATGGCCTTGGCCTTGTGCTTGTCGAGCAGGTCGCCCTGCGGTTCGGGGACGCGGCCGCCCTTGCCGTCCGGCGGCGGGAGCGTCAGATGGCGGCGGTCGATGGCGCTGTTGAGAAAGACCGAACGGATCTTGGGGTCGGTGATCTCGAAGGCGTCGAGCACCTCCTGCTGGGTGTACGACGTGGATGTCACCGCCGTCCCCACGCCCAGGGCGCGGGGCCGTAACTCGGCTGCCAGGGTCATCGGAAGGTCCACCCCCACATACGCGGCTTGCTCCGGGGCCGGCGACCGCGACTCAGTCCGGACACGTTGCCTCACCTTTCTCACTGGGATCCGCTGGTGCTGTGCGACGCGCTGGGTGACGCGTCATGCGGCGCGCTGTGCGACGCGCTGTGCGCCTCGATGTGCGCCTCGATGAAGCGCGCGAGCCTCGCCGTGCCCTCGTCGATCTCGGCGGGCGTCAGATAGCTGATGGACAGCCGGATGCCGTGGTGGCCACCGGTGCCGGGGTAGAAGTGCGCCATCGGCGTCCAGATCACGCCGAAGTCCTGTGCGGATGTGGTCAGTACGGTGTTGTCCACCCGGAACGGGACCCGCATGGTGAGGAAGAAGCCACCACTGGGCTCGTTCCAGCGCACCCCGAGGGCTTCCCGGCGGGCGGCGGGCAGCCGGGCGTCCAGCCGCCGCAGCACCTCCCGCATCGCCTCGCCGTAGTACGCGGCCGCCTCGGCGTTCAGCTCCGACAGGCGGCCCCGGGCGCCGAGCAGCGCGCCCGCCACGGCGGCCTGGCTCAGCGACGAGGTGTTGACCGTCACCATGCTCTTGATCTTGGCGAGTTCGTCCGCCAGCAGCCGCTCACCGCCCGCGGCGTCCCGGACCCGCTGGTCGGCCACGACGAACCCGACCCGGGCGCCGGGGAAGACGGTCTTGGAGTACGAGCCCAGGTGCACCACGCGGCGGGCCCGGTCCCGGGACTTCAGCGTCGGCAGCGGGGTGCCGGGGCTCACCTGCCGGTACGGGCTGTCCTCCAGCACCAGGAAGTCATGGCGCTCGGCGAGCTCCAGCAGCTCCTCCCGGGCCTTCGGGCCCATGGTGTTCCCGGACGGGTTGGAGTGGTCGGGCACGACGTAGAACGCGCGGGGGCGGCGGCCGCGCGCCCGCTCCGCCAGCACCGCGGCCTCCAGATCGGCGGCGTGGAACCCGTCCTCGCGCTCCTCCACCGGGCACACGGCCACATCCAGCAGCCGGGCCGCGCCGGTGATCCCCACATAGCAGGGGCTGGAGACCAGCAGGACGTCGTCGGGGCCCGCGAAGAGCGCCCGCAGCACCAGCAGCATCGCCTCCTGGGCACCGACGGTCACCACGATGGACTCGGCCGGCACATCGGTGTCCTCGTCCACGCGCAGCGAGTCCGCGATGATCTGGCGGATCTGACCGGCGGTCGGCCCGTACTGGTACAGCGCGGTGCGGATGTCCGCCGGTGAACTTCCCTGCTCCGCCAGGTGGTCCAGATAGCGGCGGATGTGGGTGAAGACCTGCTCGGTGTCGAAGAAGCCGTCGTACGGCCGGCCCGGGGCGAAGGAAATCGCGTCGGGATAGCGATGGGTCACCTCATTGAGGAAGTTCATCGTGTCCAGCACCGGCTCGGAAACGCTGCCGTGCAGCTCTGCCATTTCCAGATGGTCCCGTGGACGGGTCTGCGCGGCGACGGTGGTTCCTGCCATGAATTCCCCCGGGCGGCAATTGAATGAGGGCGGCTGTATGAGGGCGGCTCGGATACTTCAGCATCACACGTCGGTCGGCCTTTCGACAACGCCGTCCAATTGCTCGAACTGCGCGCTTGGACAGGCTTGTCGGCGGCCCTGTGGAGCGCTATCCCGCGGGCACCGACTCAGCCGGTGCCCGGTCCCATCCGTCGGCGCCCAGCTTGGCCCCGATCCGCTCGGCGTCGGCCATGGGAACGGGCACGCGCACCCGCAGCCCGGTCGCCTCCGCGGCCTCCACGGCCTCCACGGCCTCCACGGCGACGTCGTCCACGGCGATGCCGAGCGCCGCGACGGCGCCAAGCAGCCGGGCCAGCTCCCCCGGGCGGTCCGGGACCAGGATCCGCAGGCCCGCCTCGGCCACGGGCGGACCGGCGCCCGGTCGCGGCAGTCCGGCGAGCCCGGCGACGCCCCGGGCCAGCAGGTCCTCCAGGGTCCGTACGCCCTGGTCATGGCCTCCGTAGTCGTCCTCGGCGAGCACGTCTTCCTCGGCGAGCAGGTCGAGCGCCGCCGCCACCCGGGACAGATCGGCCCGCAGCTCCCGCACGACCCCCGCCATGGCGGCCGCGTTGGACCGCAGGATGTCGCTCCACAGCCGGGGGTCCCCGGCGGCGATCCGGGTCACATCGCGCAGCCCCTGACCGGCCAGCAGCGGCACCCCGGCCGGGCCGTCGCGCAGCCGGGCCGCCATCACGCTGGCCAGCAGATGCGGAACGTGCGAGGTCAGCGCCACCACCTCGTCATGCTCCCGGCTGCGCATGACGACCGGGGCGGCGCCGCACAACTCCGCGAGCTCCAGACCCCGGTCGAGGGCGGCGCGCGAGGTCAGCCAGTGCGGCGTCAGCGCCCAGGGCCGCCCCCGGAACAGCTCGGCCCGCGCCGCCAGCGGCCCCGACCGCTCCCGGCCGGCCAGCGGATGGCCGCCGACGTAGCGGGAGGGTTCGGGGGCGCGGGCGAGCACGGCCCGCTCCGGGCCCGCCTTCACGCTCGCCACATCGGTGTAGACGCGGGCCAGACCGCGCTCCTGGGCCGCGATGAGTGCCTCGGCGATCCGGCTCGGCGGCACCGCGAGCACGGCCAGGTCGACCGGCTCCGGCGGGTCCTCCGCCCGGCCCGCGCCGAGTGCGGCGGCGGTCCTGGCGGCGGCCCGGTTCCGGTCGGAGAGATACACCGACACGCCCTGCCCGGTGGCGGCGAGCGCGACCGACGTACCGATGAGGCCGGTGCCGATGACAGCCATCGTGTGCATCACAAGACATCACCCGTCCCGTCCAAGAGGACCGCGACCCGGAAACACAAAACACGGCACAGCTTATGGAGAAGGCCCGGCGTCCACGAGTTCCGCTAACCGCCGTAATGGCATCGATGGCTGGACGCGCTTATGGCCGCCTAAAGTTCTGCGGGCTCGGTTTTCTTCCGCATCTGGGGGGCCATCATGACGAATTCACCAAATGCCGCGGAGCCGCTCGCGGATCTCGCCATCGACTATGTCGAGTTGTATGTGGAGAACCTGGATTCGAGCGCGTTCCAGTGGGTCGACCGGTATGCGTTCGCCATCGTCGGCAGCGGCGGTTCCGCGGACCACCGCAGCCTGGCACTGCGGCACGGCGAGATCACGCTGGTGCTCACCCAGGCGACCTCCGACCGCCACCCCGCCTCGGCGTACGTGCTCAGCCACGGCGACGGCGTCGCGGACATCGCGCTGCGCACCGCCGATGTGCGGGCGGCCTTCGAGGTGGCGGTGGCGAACGGTGCCGGTGTCCACCTGCAACCGGTCCGGCACACCGGTGACGGCCCGTCCGTCACCGCCGCCGTGCACGGCTTCGGGGACGTGGTCCACACCCTGGTCCAGCGCGCGCCGGACGCGGGCCCCGGACTGCCCGCGGGTTTCGTGCCGACGGACGGCCAGCAGCGGCCCGACGGACCGGGCGCCGAGGTGGGTCCGATCGAGGCGGGCCCGGCCGAGGTCGGTCCGGTCGAGGCGGGCCCGGCCGAGGTGGGTCTGCTCGACATCGACCACATCGCGGTCTGTCTCGGCACCGGCGACCTCGGCCCGGCCGTCGCGTACTACCAGCGGGCACTGGGCTTCCGGGACGTCTTCGCGGAGCACATCGTCGTCGGCGCCCAGGCGATGCACTCGAAGGTCGTACAGAGCCCGTCCGGCGCCGTCACCCTCACCCTCATCGAGCCCGACGACACGGCCCTGCCGGGGCAGATCGACGAGTTCCTGAAGAGCCACCAGGGCTCGGGCGTGCAGCACCTGGCCTTCTCCTCGCACGACGCCGTCGGCTCCGTGCGCGCCCTGTCCGACCGCGGCGTCACCTTCCTCACCACGCCCGACGCCTACTACGACCTGCTGGGTGAGCGGATCGGCCTCAGCCCGCGGCGCCTCGCCGATCTGCGCGCCACCGGGGTGCTCGCGGACGAGGACCACGACGGGCAGCTGTTCCAGATCTTCACGGCCTCCACCCACCCGCGGCACACCCTCTTCTACGAGGTCATCGAGCGGCAGGGCGCCCAGACCTTCGGCAGCGCGAACATCAAGGCGCTGTACGAGGCCGTGGAGCTGGAGAGGACCGGGCAGCGTGACTTCCGGCGCTGACCGCACCGTTCGCGGTGCGGCCGAGGCAGCCGCTGACGCCGTCGGCGATGTCGAGTGCCTGGCCGACCTCGAGCGCGCCGCCGCCGCCGCCCTGCCGCCCGACGTCCGGGACTTCGTGGCGGGCGGCAGCGGTGACGAGCTGACGCTGGCTGCCAACCGCGCGGCGTTCGACCGCACCTTCCTCGTGCCCCGGGTGCTGCGGGACGTCTCGCGGTGCACGACGGAGGCCACGCTGCTCGGCCGTCCGGCGGCGCTGCCGCTGGCGGTGGCCCCGGTGGCGTATCACCGGCTGGTGAGCGAGGACGGTGAACTGGCCACCGCCCGGGCGGCGAAGGCCGCGGGGGTGCCGTTCGCGGTCTCCACGCTGAGCAGTGTGCCGGTCGAGGAGATCACGGCGGTCGGCGGGGCGGTCTGGTTCCAGCTGTACTGGCTGCGCGACGGCGCCCGGACGCTGGAGCTCGCCCGCCGGGCGGAGGACGCGGGCTGTGCGGCGCTCATGCTCACCGTGGACGTGCCGTGGATGGGCCGCCGGCCGCGGGACATCCGCAATCGGTTCACGCTCCCGGCCGGGGTGCGGGCCGCCAACATCGACGCGGGCGGGACGGCACACCTCCGGCCCGCCGGTGCCTCGGCCGTGGCCGCGCACACCGGTGAGATGTTCTCCCCGGCGCTGACCTGGGCCATGGTGGACCGGCTGCGGGAGCATACGCGGCTGCCGCTGGTGCTCAAGGGCGTCCTGGCGCGCGAGGACGCGCTGCGCGCCGCCGAGTCCGGGGTCAACGCGCTGGTGGTCTCCAACCACGGCGGCCGTCAGCTCGACGGGGCCGTGCCGAGCCTGGACGCGCTGGCCGAGCTGGCACCCGTGCTCGACGGCCGCTGCGAGCTGCTGCTCGACGGCGGTGTCCGCAGCGGTACGGACATCCTCCGGGCCCTGGCCCTCGGCGCGGCCGGGGTGCTGGTGGGGCGGCCGGTGATCTGGGGTCTGGCCGCGTCCGGGGAGGCGGGTGCGCGGCGGGTGTTCGAGCTGCTGGCCGCCGAACTGCGGTCGTCCCTGGGGCTGGCGGGCTGCGCCGATGTCACCGAGGCCCGGAGCCTGCGCACCGTACGGTGAGCGGCGTCCGCGGAGGCGGTCCGGCCAGGACGGGCCCCTCGTCCTGGCCGGACCGCCGTGTCGGCACATGGGCTCGGCCCGCGTGTCCAACCACGGATTCCCGCTGGTTGGACACTGCCGCACCAGCGGGCGGGAAGTGGCCGCGGTCAGGAGGGAGCCGGGCCCGTGCTGGCGCGGATCACCAGCTCGGGGTCGAACAGCAGCTCACCGGTGGGCACATCGCGATTGCTGACCAGGGCCAGCACCGTACGGCCGACTTCCAGCGCGAGCCGGTCGGCGGGCTGACGCACCGTGGTGAGCGGAGGGTCCACGAACTCGGTGATCATCGTCCCGTCGTATCCCACCACCGAGATGTCCTCGGGCACCGAGCGGCCCTGGCGCCGCACCCCGCGGATGGCGCCGAGTGCCATGTAGTCACTCGCCGCGACGATCGCGGTAGCGCCGAGACCGAGCAGGGTGGTGGCGGCCGACTGGCCGCCCTCGACGGTGTACGACTGCCGGATCACCCAGCGCTCGGGGTCCTCGATGCCGCGCTTCGCCATGGCCGTGCGGAATCCCTCGACCCGCTTGTCGGCCGGGTGGTTGCCCACCGGGCCGGAGGCCATGCCGATCCTGCGGTGTCCGAGCCGGTGAAGGTGGTCGACGGCCAGTTCGGCGGCCAGGACGTCATCGGTGGAGAACACGGGCGCGGGCACACCGTCCGCGAACTCCCCGTTGATGGCCACATAGGGAATACGGCGCGTCCGCAGCATCTCGTAGGTCTCGAGATCCGCTCCCTCGACCGTGTTCGACGCGGAGAGGAACACCACCGCCGCGATGCCCTTGTCCACCAGGGAGGCGATGAAGTCGCGCTCCTGGACACCGCCGGGGAACGCGGGGCACACCACCGTCTTCAGGCCATGGGGTGCGAGCGAGGACTCGATCCGCTCGGCCACGTCCGCGAAGAACGGATTGGACACGTGCTCGGTGAGCAGGGCGACCAGCTGGCCTTGGGTCGGGCGTTCGTAGCCGAGCTCGGCCATGGCCTGCTCAACGGTGTCGCGGGTCTTCTTGGAGACTCCCGGCCGCCGGTTGATCACACGGCTGACGGTCGCCTCGCTGACCCCTGCCCGCGTGGCGACCTCGGTGATCCCCACCTTCACTGTGTGCCGCCTTCCCTGATCCGGAGTGTGGCCAGTCCCATGCTCGGTACGGGCACCGTGTGCAAGCCGGGTGTGAGCACCCGCCGACACCGGTCGATGATACGGCCACGGGGGTCGTGCACCGTGATGTCCGCGGTGCGGGCGTCTCCCTCCGCCGCCACGGTGAGCCGGTCCGCCGGGCCCGCGTTGACCAGCACGATCTCCTGCTGCCCGGCGGGCCGCAGCGGTACGACGCGGTCGCTGTGCACATCGATGACGCACACTCCATGGGCGGCCGAACGGACCAGCGGGTAGAGCTCGTCGGGGCGCCCGGGCTCGACCGTTCCGTCCAGCAGCTGCGGACGCAGACGGCGCCATTCGGCGAGCCAGAACCCGATCGCCTCACGGTGGGCCGCGGGGAGCCGGTCCAGTCGCACCGAAAGCTGCGGTACGGAGTGGAGGGTGCCGATGAGCTGGCGCACCGCGGCCTCGACCGGCGCGGAAGGATCCCACAGCAGCATGTCGGAATGGACCGCGCCACCGACGGTGAGAAGTGAGGTGTCGATGGTGCGGACCCGGTTGGCGATGGCGTCCGCGGGGCAGTCGAGGGAACGCATCATATTGCCGTACGGAGCCATCCCGGGACCGGTGTACGGCTGGCGCAGTTCCAGCAGCACATCGGGGCGGATGGTCTGCAGCGCGCACCGCAGGTCGGTCAGGAGGAGGGCCATGGCCGCTCCGACGTCCCCGGCGCCGTCGCCCGCGTACACCATGGCCTGGTCGAGGAAGTCCACCTTCAGGCCGTCGAGTCCGTGGTCGCGCACCAGGCGGACGCAACGCTCGACGATCCGGGAGCGCACCTCCGGGTGGCGGGGGTCCAGGACGGCGGCGCCGGGGACCGTGGCGGGGCGCGTGGCGTACGGTGCCCACTCCCGGTGGCATGCGGCCCGTGGGCCCAGCAGGAGCGGGGCGATCCAGACCAGGTAGCGCAGTCCGTGGCCGCGGACCCGGGCGACATGTGCGGTGAAGTCGGGGAACTTGGCCCCGTCCGGCTCCCAGTCGCCGCAGCCCGCGTAGCCGCGCCCGTGGCCGTGGCGTTGCCACCCGTCGTCCAGGATCAGGACTCCGCAGCCGAGGTCGGCGGCCAGCCGGGCCTGGGTCTCCACGGACACCGCGTCCACCTGCTGGTTGAAGGCGTACCAGGTGGAGTAGACGGGGGTGCGGGCGCTGTCGGGCACCGGCAGCGCCGCCACCTCGGCGGTGAACCAGGCGCGCAGGACGCGCAGCGCCGCGGCGACCGACTCCGCGCGCGGTACGAGCAGCAACCGGTGCGGGCCGTTCGACGCGGGCAGATGGACATGGACGACATAGGTGTCGTTCTCCTCCGAGACCCCGAACCGCAGGGCGGTCTCCGGAACCGGATCGACGGCCGCGAAGGTCAGCAGAGTGGCGCCGGAGTGGTCGTAGAGGCACCCCGCCGCGTGTCCGCCGACCAGGGAGGCCACCGACCGCCCCGCCCAGTCGGCGGGCAGGGTGCGATGCCATCCGACGCGCGGATGCCAGTATCCGGCGGCATCCCCGAGCGGTACGGAGAACCGCACCTCGACGGGGGCGCCATCGGCCCGCAGCCACAGGGTGCTGGGCCCCCCGGGCTCCTCCACAAGGTCCCAGGAGACATCCGCACCGGGGGCCGCCACCGCGATGCTCACTCCGTCGAGCAGCGGCTCACAGGCCGCGGGAGCCAGCTCCGCGGTGGTGACGGCCTGGTGGGTCGCGTGGGACATGGTCACTCCTTCACGGCACCGGCCAGCAGGCCGGAGACAAAGTGGCGTTGCAGCACGAGGAAGACGACGGCCATCGGCACCGCGGCGACGGCGGTACCGGTGAGGATGGCCCCGTAGTCGGTGTTGTTGAGCCCCTGGAGAGCGGCGAGTGCCACGGGGATGGTGAACGACTGGCTGTCGCGCAGCACGATCAGCGGCCAGATGAAGTCGTTCCACTGGTAGAGGAAGAGGAAGATGGCGAGTGCCGCGAGGGCGGGTCTCATCGGTGGGAGGACCACTTTCCAGAACAGCCGCAGCTCGCCGCAGCCGTCCATCCGGGCCGAGTCGAGCAGCTCATCGGGGAGGGCGGCCATCGACTGGCGCATGAGGAAGATGCCGAACGGCAGAGCAAGGTTCGGCATGACCACGGCCTGGTAGGTGTTGAGCCACTCCAGCTGGGCCATCAGTTTGAACAGCGGGATCAGCGTCACCTGGACCGGGATCACCAGCCCGAGCATCAGCAGTCCGAACAGCGCTTCGCGCCCCCTGAAGCGGTACTTGGCGAAGCCGTATCCGGCGAGGGTGCACACCGCGCCGGCGCACAGGGTGTAAATGGCCGCGATCAGCGTGGAGTTGAGCACCACGCGACCGAAGGACGCGGTCCGCTGGAGGGTGTCGAGGTTTTCCGCGAGGTGGCCGCCGGGCAGCAGGGGCGGGGGGCTGTCGAAGATCTCACGGCTGCTGTGGGTACTGGCGATGATCAGCCAGTAGAGGGGGATGACCACCGCGGCCAAGGTGATGGCGAGCGAGGAGGTCAGCAGGATGGCATGGCGGCGCCGCGCGGGTCTCATGACTCGCCTCCCAGCACTCGGAACTGGATCAGTCCGAGAATTCCGATGAGGACGGCGAGCACATAGGCGATGGCCGAGGCGTAGCCGAAGTCGAAGTACTTGAAGGCGGTCTGGTAGAGGTACACGCCGATGGTCAGGGTGGCGTTGTCCGGGCCGCCCCCGGTGAGGATGTACGGCTCGTCGAAGAGCTGCAGGGTGCCGATGGTGGAGAGGACCGTGGTGAGCAGCAGCGCGGGGCGGATCCCCGGCAGGGTCACCTGGCGGAAGGACTGCCAGGGTCCCGCTCCGTCCACGGCGGCCGCGTCGTAGAGCTCCTTCGGTACGGTCTGCAGCCGGGCCAGCAGAATCACCGCGTTGTAGCCGGTGTAGTGCCAGGTCAGCGCGAGGCCGATGGAGATCTTCGCCCAGAGGGGGTCGGTCAGCCAGGGGACGCCGTCGGCGCCGAAGAGTTCCAGGAACCAGTTGACCAGGCCGTACTCCTGGTGGAGGAGGACGGAGAAGACGATGCCGTAGGCCACCAGACCGGTGACCATCGGCAGGAAGAAGCCCAGCCGGAAGACCGAACGCCCGTGCAGAAGCGTCGAGTTGAGCGCCACGGCGAGTCCGGTGGCGAGGGCCAGCATCACCGGGACCTGGACGGCGAGCACCACGGCGGTGTTCTTGAGCGCGGTCCAGAACAGCGGATCGTCGACCAGCCGCCGGTAGTTGTCGCCGCCCACGAAGGTGTCGGTGCCGCCCACCGTCCTGTGGAGGCTGAGCACGAAGGACCAGCCGATGGGGTAGAGCTTGAACGCCGCGAAGAGGGCGAGGGCGGGCAGGATGAAGAGGTAGGGGGCGAGGCGCCCGCGCGGTCGGCTTCTCCTCGACCGGGCCACTCCGGCGGGGGCGGTGGCCGCCGGCGCCTTGTGGAGGACCGCGCTCATCGGACGATCTTCCGTCCGGTCTGCTTGCCGAGCTGGTCGGCGGCGCCGCCCAGCACATCGGCCGGGTCGGCGCCCTTGAGCAGCACCTTGGTCTGGGCGTCGGTGACCGCCTTGAGCGCGCGGGCGTAGTCGGCGGAGTAGTTGAACGCCGGGGAGGGCGCCTTGAGCGCCTTGAAGAAGACCTCTCCTCGCCGCTGTCCTCCGAAGTAGGCCGAAGGCTCGTGGAAGGCGGCGTCGTCGTACGTCTTCATCAGGGCCGGGGCGATGGCCTGGTCCCGGTAGATCTTCACCTGTGAGGCCGGGCGGGTGAGGACGTACTCGACGAAGGACCAGGCGGCGGCCTGGTGGGGGCTACTGCCCGCGACGGCGAGGTGGGTGGAGTTGACGGTGGCCGAACGGGAGCCGCCGGGGCGGACGGCCGGCGGCAGCTGGACGCGCCACTTGCCCTTCTGCTGGGGCACCTCGCGCTCGATGACACCGCCGAACCAGGTGGGCGAGGGCTGCACTGCGACGGTGCCCTTCTTCAGCGATCTCACCATCGTGTTCCAGCCGCCGGAGAAGTCGCTGACCAGCCCGGCGTCGTTCAGCCGCTTGACGATCCCCATGGCACGCACCGCCTCCGGGGAGTCGAGTGTGATGTCACCGGCGGCGTTGAAGTAGAAGGTGCCCTGGAGCTGGAGGAGCGTCTGGAAGAAGTTGGCGGCGTCGGCCTGGGAAGCGGGCTTGTCGATGCCGATGAGGCGAGTGCCGGTGTTGGCCTTGATCTTCTTTCCGGCCTCGATGGCGTCGTCCCAGGTGGCCAGGGCGCCCGCATCGACACCTGCCTTCTCGAAGAGGTCCGCGCGGTACCAGAAGCCCGCCGAATTGGCCTCCCAGGGAAGGGCGTTGACCCGGGTGCCGTCCGGGGAGACCGTGCGCCACAGACCCGGGGCGAAGGCCCCGCGGTATGTGTTCGCACCCAGCCCGCCCAGGTCGGCGAGTCCGTCCGGGAACTTCTCGGTGTAGCCGGGGAGGTAGTCGACGCCGATGTGCAGCACATCGGCGAGCCCCTCGCCGCCGGCCGCCATGGCGGTGGTGATCTTGTCCCAGATGGCTGGGTTCCCGATGTCCTGGACGGTCACCTCGATGCCCGGGTGCTTCTTGCGGAACTCCGGCACCAGTGCCTTGAGCGCGGTGGCGGGTCCCTGCCAGCTCCAGACGGTGATGGAGCCCTTGTTCTTGTCGCCCACGCCGCCGGCCCCGGCGGAACCGGTGCCGGAGCACGCGGAGAGCGAGGTGGCGGCGGCGAGCACGCCGCCGAACTGGAGGAGTCTTCGGCGGTCGATACCGAGGGGAGTGTTCACGGGCGAGACATTCATGGCTGATCCCTGTCTGCGGCTGCGTGCACAGCCGCGCCGTGGCACGAGGGGTGACGCCAGGAACGTAGTACTTGCAAAGATTCGCTGCAATCTTTCTGCAGACTTTATTTGCGATCCTGAGAGTGTCCAAGAAATCATGCGCATGCTCATTGCAAGCTGGTCCGGCCGATTGCTAGCGTCACCGCCCCAAGGGCCGCCCGGCTCCCGTCCACGCCAGCTGACGACCGGGAGAAACGATGAGACCTTCCCGCCTGCCCGCGCTGTCCGTGCTGTCCGCGCTCGGCGCGCTCGCGGTGACACTTCTGCCCGCGGGAGGGACGCCCGCCGCGGCCACCCCACCGGCCCTGCTGACCGTCACCGATCCCGGCTTCGAGCAGGAGGGCGCGGGCTGGACCCTCACCTCCGGCGCCGGAACCGCCACCAACCTGCCCCACGGCGGCGACCGGCTGCTCTACCTCGACGCGGGCCCGGGCAAGAAGGCGTCCCAGACCATCACGGCCCGCCGCTCCGGCACCTATGACTTCTCCGCGTGGATCGCCACCGGAGGGCCCGGCGCCCACTTCACGGTGCGGGTGAACGGAAAGGTCAAGGGCTCCGTCGCGCTGCCCAGCCGCCCGACGTACGCCCGCTTCACCATCAGCCGGGTCGCCCTCGCCCCCGACGACCAGCTGGAGATCGCCTTCGAATCCGGCGACGGCTGGGTCAACGCCGACGACGTCATGGTGTCGCCGTCATCCCCGGTGGACCCCGTGATCAGCTCCTCGGACCCGAGAATCGTGGAGATGTTCACCTGGTCGAAGCGGAAGGCCAGCAGCTGGGTGCAACTCCCCGGAACCACCGGCCCGTTGAACGTCGACGAAAACCACCGATCGGGAACCGGCACCGGTACCTACGGCCCCGCGTACTGGGCGGGCTACGCCCACCGCAGTGCGTACTACTCGCGCGACTTCGCCCACCAGCTCGGCGGAGCCGCCGTCCTCGGGCTCGGCGCCGAGAACAAGTCGATGCTCCGCTCCTACGCCGCTTCCGCCACGGCCGAACACCGCTACTACCCGGTCTGGTCGCTCAACTTCGACACCAGCACCGCGCACGCGATCGACTACCACGGCCCCGACGACTTCGTCCGCGAAGTGCCCGCCACCTTCGAACTGGTGGAGAAGGCCAATGAGGCCTACCGCTGGAGCGGCGACCGCGCCTACCTCGACGACCCCGCCCTCTGGGACTACTACCGCCACGCGACCGGGGAGTTCGTCGATCTGCACGATGGCACCAAGGACAACGGGAGGTCAAGGTGGCCGAGGGCACGGGGAAGGGCATCTTCGCCGGGGCCGCCAGCTACAACGAGGAGGGCGACGAGCACCTCGCCGAGGCCGGAGACGGTATCGCGGCGCAGTACCAGGCGTACCGCGCGCTGGCGGAGCTCGCACGCGACAAGGGCGACCGCGCCCTCGCGGCCGCGTCCGCCGCACGGGCCGAGCGGCTCAAGGAGTATTTCAACGACACCTGGAGCGGTGGCGGATCGGGCGCGTCCATGGTGCGCGCCTACCGCACCGATGGCACGGCGGTCACCGGCTGGGGCAAGGAGAACAGCTGGTTCATGCCGATGAAGGGCATCATCGACCCCGGCCCCCGCAACGACGCCTACCTCGACTACATCGACGAGCAGGCGAGCGGCCCGGGCAGGCCCGGGAACATCGAGGCCCTCACCTACCTCCCCGACACCTTCTTCCGGCACAACCGCGCGGACACGGCCTGGAAGTGGATGCGCCACATCTACGAGCAGCGGAACACCCAGCACACCGTCACCCGCCAGGGCCCCAACGGGGACTATCCCGAGGTGTCCTTCACCCTCCTGAGCCAGACGGTCCAGGGGCTGATGGGCGTCGCGCCCGACGCGCCCCATCGCTCCCTGACCACCCGGTCACGGCTGCCCAGCGGGATGGACTGGCTGAAGCTGGACCAGCTGCGCGTCGGCAAGAGCACCTTCAGCCTGCGCCACGACGGCACCACCTCCTCCACCCTCGCCCACACCTCCGGGAGCGCCGCCTACACCTGGGAGGCCCGGTTCCCCGGCAAGCACGGCCGGATCACCGTCGACGGGAAGCGGCGCCCGGTACGGACGAAGACGGTGGACGGCATGACGTACACCTACGCCGTCGTCTCCGTGGCCCCCGGAATGTCCAGGACCGTCCGGGTCGGCTGACCACCCTCCCCCGAACCGCCGCCGCACCGGGTGCCACCCACCCCCGGTGCGGCGGCCCGCGCTCCGGCGGGCGGAGGCCGGGGCGCTCCCTCCGAGGGCCCGAGTGCCTCCTCGGTGCCCGCGCGCTGTGCAACGATCGTCGCGTCAGACAGTGCGGAGAGGGGAAGCCCATGGCCGACCGGGCCGGAGACCGAAGCGATCATGCGAGCCGCGCCGGGGACACGGAGCCGGCGAGCGGCGCGGAGGAGCCCTCCGACCTGGGAGTCACCGTGGCCGAGCGGCTACGCCGCGTACAGGGCGGTCTCTCCCGGGCCGAGATGAAGATCGCCCGAGAGCTGACCGCCAACTACCCGGCCGCCGGGCTGAACTCCGCGTCGGGGCTCGCCTCCCAGGCCGGGGTCAGCGCGCCCACCGTCGTGCGTTTTGTCGCCCGGCTCGGATTCGACGGCTATCGGCAGTTCCAGCAGTCATTGCGCGAGGAGGTGCAGGCGCGCCAGGCGTCGCCGCTGACCCTGGCGCCGGTGATCGGCGCCGATTCGCCGACGTCCGAGCTGGTGGAGGCGGCACGGCAGGTGGGCACCGCCACGCTGGGGCAGACCTTCGCCGCCCTCCCCGAGCAGGAGTTCGATCACGCGGTGGGTCTGATCTGCGACCCGGCCAAACGGATCGCGTGCTTCGGCGGCCGCTTCTCCCAGCTCCTCGCCGAATACCTCGATCTGCACCTTCGGGTGCTGCGTCCGGGGACGATCGTGCACGCCCCCGCCCCGGGACGGGACGCGGGGTTCCGTGTCGATGTGGGCCGGCGGGACGTGTGTGTGGTCTTCGACTTCCGCCGCTATCAGGACGACACCGTGGAGCTGGCCCGGCACGTCCATGAGCAGGGGGCGAAGGTCGTGCTGTTCACGGATCCGTGGCTGTCGCCCGTGGCCGAGTTCGCCGATGTGGTGCTCCCCGCGCGGGTCGAGGCGCCCAGTCCGTTCGACAGCATCGTCGCCCCCCTGGCACTGGTGGAGACCCTGGTCGCCGCCGTGCACGCGCGCCTGGGGCCGGCGGCCGAGGAGCGGATGCGGGCGACGGAGGACATATGGCGGGGCGGGACCGCGACGTCATGAAAAATTTGTTTCAGCATCACCGTTGACGTGACGCATGTAATGAATATTTCATGAGGGTGTCCGCGGGCCACGCTCATGTGGCCCCCTTCTGCTCGGGAGTACGTCGTGCCCGATCATCCTCATCCGCCACGCAAACTGCGCCTCTGGGAGGCGCTGGCTCTCTCCGTCGGCCTCATGGGTCCCACCCTGGCCATGGGCCTCAACGGTGCCGGCGTCGCGGCCACCGTGGGCAAGGCGGTGCCCCTCGTCTTCCTGTTCGGTCTCCTCGGTGTCGCCGTCGTCGGCTACGGCTTCTGGCGGCTGACCCAGCACTTCCATCACGCCGGATCCGTCTACGCCCTGGCCGGGGCGACCATCGGGCCCCGCGCCGGTTTCTTCGGCGGCTTCGCCCTGCTGGGCACCTATCTGGCCTTCCTCGTCTGCACCCTCGCCGCGACGGGTGTCTTCGCTCACGCGTTCCTGCACTCCCTCGGTGTGACGTCCACGGGCCCCTGGGCCGCCGTGGCGATCGCCGCCGGCCTGGGTGTCACCGCGCTCAACTCGCGTGACACCCGGATCACCGCCCGTACCCTGCTGATCGTCGAAGGCATCGGCATCGTGGCGATGCTGCTGCTCGCCGCCGTCGTGATCGGGCGCACCGGCACCGGATCGGCCCCTCGCCACCAGTCCTTCGACCTGTCGGTGTTCACACCCGGCGCCGCCACCTACGGCGCCGTGATGACCGCGACGGTCTTCGCCTTTCTGTCCTGGGCCGGGTTCGAGGCCTGCGCGTCCCTGGGCGAGGAGACCGACGACCCCCGGCGCAACATCCCGCGTGCCCTGGCGGGCAGTGTGGTGCTCACCGGTGTTCTGTACGTCCTGATGATGTTCGTCCAGACCATCGGCTTCGGCACCGACGACAAGGGGGTGAGCGCGTTCGCCGGTGCGGAATCGGCGCTGGTGACGCTCTCCGACAGCTACGTGGGCACCTGGTTCTCGCTCGTCGTCGCCTTCACCGCGGTGGCCTCCGCCTTCGCCGCCGCGCTGTCCTCCTCCGCCGCGGCGTCCCGCATGGTGTTCGCGCTGGCCCGCGACGGCTTCGGTCCGCCGGTGCTCACCCGAACCGATCCCGGCACCGGCGCCCCCACCAGGGCCCTGTGGCTCTGCGGTGGCGTGGGAATCACGTTCACCCTGGTCATGTACGGCGTGGGCACCTCCGCGTTCGACACCTACTACTGGTACGCGACCATCGGCGTGCTGTGCGTCCTGGTGGTCTACGCCCTCGCCGGAGCCGGCGTGATCGTCTTCACGCTCTCCGGCCGCGGCGCCGTCCCCCGACGCGAACTCCCCATCCCCCTCATCGGTTTGGGCTACCTCTGTTTCGTCTTCGTCAAGCAGTCCACCGGGCTCAGCGCGCCCTACACCTACTTTCCCTGGATCGCCGCGGCCTGGTGCCTGACCGGCGTCGCCATCATCCTGCTGGCTCCCTCGCTCGCACGGCGCATCGGCACCCGTCTCACCAGTGAGCTGAACGGGGACACCGGCGTCGGACGTGAACCGGGCCCCGAGCCGGCCGCTGACAACACCAAGGTGGTTTCATGACACTCTCCGCCGACAGCTCCACCACCGTCTTCGTCGCCACATGTGACCTGGCCGGCCTGGTGCGGGGCAGGTCAGTGCCATCCGCCGCACATGACGCGGTGCTGCGCGGCGGCACCGGCTGGGTCCCCGCGAACCTCGCGATCTCCTCGTTCGGGCCGATCGCCCCCGACAACGTCTTCGGTTCCCGGGGCGACCTCCGGCTGGTCCCCGACGCCGCCACCGCGGTCGGCATCCCCGCCGACAGCACCGCGCCCGGAATGCTGCTCTACCTCGCCGACCAGACGCTGCCGGACGGGCAGCCCTGGGCGTGCTGCCCGCGTACCTTCCTGCGCGACACCCTGACGGAGCTGCGCGAACACACCGGGCTGGAGGTCGTCGCGGCCTTCGAGCACGAATTCGTCCTCGACGGGCTGCCCGAGAGCGCCCCGTTCTCACTGCGGCGCTTCCGGGACGCGGAACCCTTCGGCACGGATCTGGTACGGCTGCTGGAACACACCGGTCTTGAGCCGGAGACGTGGATTCCCGAATACGGCGACGGCCAGTTCGAGCTCACCCTGCGCCCCGCCGAGGCTCTGGCCGCGGCCGACCGTGCCGTGCTCCTCAAGGAACTCGTCCGTGATCTGGCCCGGCGCCGTGGTCTGCCCGTCACCTTCTCCCCGCTCGTCGCCACCGCCGGAGTCGGCAACGGTGTGCACATCCACCTGAGTCTGCGCGACGCGGACGGACGCCCCGCCCTGTACGACCCGCGGCGCCCCGGGCGGCTCTCCGCCACCGGTGCCCGGTTCAGCGCCGGCATCCTCGCCCACACCCCCGCGCTCACCGGCCTGACCGCGCCGAGTCCGGTGTCCTTTCTGCGCCTGACACCGCACCGCTGGAGCAGCGGCGGGGCGTTCCTGGCCGAGCGCAACCGCGAGGCGCTGCTGCGCATCTGCCCCACCACCACGCTCGGCGGCTCGGACCCCGCCGCCCAGTTCAACCTGGAATATCGCGCCGCCGACGCCACGGCCAATCCCTGGCTCGCGCTGGCCGTCCTGATCCGCGCCGGTCTGGCGGGCCTCACCCGGAACTACGACGAGCCCACCGTATGGCCGGAGGAGACCGACGAGTCCGTGCTGGCCCAGGCCCCGGCCCTGCCCGCGAGCCTCGACGAGGCCTTGGACGCCCTCGAGAAGGACCACACCGTCCGGTCCTGGTTCGACCCGCGGCTGCTGGCCACCCACCTGTCCGTCAAACGGTCCGAACTCGCCCAGCTCGACGGCCTGGACGACGCGGAGCGCATCCGGAGGGTGCGGAATGTCTACTGACCGGCTCGCCGCCGAGATCGAGCGGCTCCCTCTCGTGGATCACCATGTGCACGGCGCCCTGCGCCATGAGGCCGACCGTGCCGCGCTGGAGCGGATGCTCACCGAGTCCGACCGCCCGATCCCGCCGTGGATGACCCAGTTCGACTCACAGATCGGCTTCGCCGTCCGCCGCTGGTGCGCCCCCGCGCTCGGCCTCGCGCCGCATGCCGATCCCGAGACATACCTGGCCCGGCGCCGCGAACTCGGCACCGAGGAGGTCAACCGCAGACTGCTCAGGGCCTCCGGAATCGGCCACTATCTGCTGGAGACCGGCTACAAGGGGGAAGACATCCTCGACCCTCAGGGCATGGCCGCCGCCTCCGGCCGCCGCGTCGACGAGGTGGTACGCCTGGAGACCGTACTGGAAGACGTGGTGCGCGGCGGTGTCACCGCCGCCGCCCTTCCCGACCTGTTCCGCGAGACCCTGGCCGCCCGCACGGCCACCGCGGTCGGTCTCAAGAGCATCATCGCCTACCGCCACGGCTTCGATTTCGACCCCGGACGCCCCCATGACCACGAGGTGTCCGCCGCGGCGGACACCTGGCTCAGGGCGTGTGGAGAGACCGGCACCATCCGCGTCGACGACCCGGTTCTGCTGCGCTTCGCCCTGTGGTGCGGTGTCGACCGCGGCCTGCCGATCCAATTGCACGCCGGGTACGGCGACCCGGATGTCGAACTCCATCGGTGCGACCCGCTCCTGCTCACCCGGTTCATCAAGAACGTGGAGCCGCACGGCACCGACCTGCTGCTGCTGCACTGCTACCCCTTCCAGCGCAACGCGGGCTATCTCGCCCAGGTCTTCCCTCATGTGTACTTCGATGTCGGCCTCGGCATCAACTACACCGGTGTGCGCTCCGACGCCGTCATCGCCGAATCACTGGAACTCGCTCCCTTCGCCAAGATCCTCTTCTCCTCCGACGCATGGGGGCCGCCCGAACTGCATTACCTCGGCGCCCTGTTGTGGCGCCGAGGCATGACCAGAGCCATCACCGCCTGGACCGGCAGCGGGGAATGGGACCCGGACGACGCCCTCAAGGTGGTGCGCATGATCGGCCGCGACAACGCCCGTCGCGTCTACCGGCTGGAGACCGCGGAATGAACCAACACCACCACCTCGCCACGCTGTCCGCCGCCCTGGAGGAGGAACTGCCGGCCGCCGTGGAACTGCGCCACCGCATCCACGCACGTCCCTGCCTGTCCGGTGCGGAAGCCCCCACCCGCGATCTCCTGCTCGCCGCGCTGCCCACCGGTTCCACCACCAAGGTCGCCGACACCGGGGCCGTCGTACGCGTCGGTGGCCCGGGGCCCGCGATCGCGGTCCGCGGTGAACTCGACGCGCTCGCCGTGCGGGAGGCCACCGGCGCGCCATGGGCCTCCGAGCACCCGGGCATCATGCACGCCTGCGGCCACGACATCCATCTGGCCGCGCTTTCCGCCCTGGCCCGCGCCGTCGACTCCAGCGGTGGCCCCGCCCCACTGCTGGCGGTTCTGCAACCGAGGGAGGAGACCTATCCTTCCGGCGCCCGGGACCTCGTCGAGGACGGCATCCTCGAGCGCGAGCGCTGCCGGGCCGTGATCGGGGCACATGTCCAGCCCCTGCTGCCGGTCGGCACCGTCGCCTGCACCCCCGGTGGTGTCAACGCCTCGGCCGACGAGTTCACGGTCACCGTGCGGGGGCGCGGCGGCCACGCCGCCTACCCGCACCTCACCCGCGATCCCGTCGTCGCCCTGGCCCACGTCGTCGTCGCCCTCCAGAGCCTGGTCAGCCGCGGCACCGACCCCATGTCACACACCGTCCTCAGCATCGGCACCCTCACGGCCGGCACCGCCGCCAACGTCATCCCCAGCACCGCCGAAGCCCGCGGCACACTGCGGGCGCTGGACGGTCGCGACCGCGACATCCTGCACTCCCGGCTGGCCGAGGTCGCGGAGCTGGTGGCACAGAGCCACGGCTGCACCGCGGAGGTGACCATCGACCACGGAGAGCCCGTCCTCCACAACGACGCGGCGCTGACCGCCGCGACCCGGCCCCTGCTGGGCAGTCTCGGCCTGCGCGCCGGTGCCGACTTGCGGTCCGCGGGCTCGGACGACTTCTCCTTCTTCTGCGAACATCTGCCCTCGCTGATGGTGTTCGTGGGCAGCCACGGCGGCTCCGAACAGCTCCATTCGCCCACCTTCCTGCCGGCCGACGAGCGGATACGGGATGTCGCCCGCGCCATGCTCGCCGGTTATCTGGCCGCCGCCGAGCTGATCGCCTGACGCCCCGACACCTCGCTCGATCACAAGGACCCCGTCATGACCACCACCGGCGCACCCGCCAATCCCGCCCCCGGCTCCACAACCCGGCACCACCTGTCCCTGGCCGAGACGGCCACCGCCCACAACTACCACCCCCTTCCGGTGGTGCTGGCCTCCGGCGAGGGCGCCTGGGTCAGCGATGTGGAAGGCCGCCGCTACCTGGACTGCCTCGCGGGCTACTCGGCTCTCAACTTCGGCCACCGCCACCCCCGGCTGACGGCCGTGGCCCGCGAGCAGTTGGAACGCATCACCCTCACCAGCCGGGCCTTCCACAACGACCGCCTCGGACCCTTCTGCCGAGACCTGGCCGACCTCGCCGGCATGGACACGGTCCTGCCCATGAACACAGGCGCCGAGGCCGTCGAAACCGCCATCAAGGTCGCGCGTAGATGGGGGTGTGAACGCAAGGGCGTGGCCCCGGACCGCGCCACCATCATCGTCGCCGACGGCAACTTCCACGGACGGACCACCACGATCGTCGGCTTCTCCAGCGACCCCCTCGCCCGTGAGGGATTCGGCCCCTTCGCGCCCGGCTTCCGCACGGTCCCCTACGGCGACGCCGCGGCCCTGGAAGCCGCGGTCGACGAGACCACTGTGGCCGTGCTGCTCGAGCCCATCCAGGGCGAAGCCGGTGTGCTGATCCCGCCGCGGGGCTACCTCCGGCGGGTGCGGGAGGTGTGCGGTCGCGAGAACGTGCTCTTCATCGCCGATGAGATCCAGTCAGGACTGGGCCGCACGGGTACGACGTTCGCCTGCGAATTCGAGGATGTCACCCCCGACATCTACGTCCTCGGCAAGGCGCTCGGCGGCGGTATCGTGCCCGTCTCCGCGGTCGTCGGCCGCCATGACGTTCTCGGTGTGATCCGCCCCGGCAGCCACGGCTCCACCTTCGGCGGCAACCCGCTGGCGGCCGCCGTCGGCCACGCGGTCGTCGAGTTGCTGCGCGGTGGCGAGTACCAGGCTCGGGCGGCCGAACTCGGCAAGCAGCTGCGAGGTCGGCTCGAAGGCCTGATCGGGCACGGCGCCGTCGCCGTCCGCTGCCGCGGCTTGTGGGCCGGGATCGACATCGACCCCGCCCTCATGACCGGGCGCCAGGCATGCCAAGCACTTCTGGACCGGTCGATACTGGCCAAGGACACACACGGCTCCACCATTCGGCTCGCCCCGCCCCTCACCATCGAACCCGCGGAACTCGACTGGATGTGCGAGCAGTTGAGTACCGTCCTGGGCGGGGCCTGAACCATGCCCGGCGGCCGAGGGGCGGTCCGGAAGGACCGCCCCTCGACACGTCACCGGCCAGACGCCGCTGGACTACTGGGCGAGTTGGAGATCCACCCGGACCGCGATCTCGTCCCACATCCCCGCGCATTCACGGGCGAGGCTGGCGACGATGCCGCTGCAGTGCGGCGGCACGTTCGCGATGATTTCCTGCCACTCCTCGGTGCTGAGCATGTTGATGTTGAGCAGCCGGAGCAGCCTGCGGCCCGTTTCGTTGAACCGCAGGGCGGGGTCCGAGGTGAGGCGGTGCACGGCCGCGAGGCGGTCGGTCATCGGGACCACCTCGGCGGTGGCCGCGCCCGCCGTGGACCGGCTCAGCGCCTCGGTCCGCCGGCCCCCGGCCTGCGCCGCGCCGCGCGCCTTCGGCAGCGGGTCCTCGCCCCTGCTCATACGGTTCCTGACGTCCCGTGCGGTCTCCGGGGAGATCCCCGCGGCCCGGGCGATCTGGCGCAGCGACAGCCCCGGGTTCGCCGTGATCAGCCTGCTCGCCAGCTCGCGCCCCGCGGCGCTGTTGATGGGACGGACCCGGCCGTCCTGCCCGATACGGCTGCCGCCGGCCGCCTCCTCGGCCGACGTCCGTCGGCGGATCTCCGCGACGGTACCCGCCGAGATCCCCGAGACCGACGCGATCATGCGGTCCGACCACTGGGGGTGCGACACGATGATGCGCGCGGCCGCGGACTTCCGGTCCGCCATCGACAGTGGCAGGCCATGGGTGATGTTCGAGCCGACGGCCAGGACGAACGCATCGGCCTTGCTGCCGTCGAAGAACTTGACCTCGATCTTCTCGTCGCCGCGGAGCTCCGCGGCCCGCAGCCGGTGGGCCCCGTCGACCACCCGCATCGTGGACCGGTGAACGATGATGGGCGGTAACGTGACTTCCGTCTCCGCCAGCGCTTGGATGTGCTCCGGGTCCTCCCCTGAACTTCGCGGTGATTCCGCCGTCGAAATCGACGCGATGTCGACTTCGACGACCACTTCCTCAAGTTGCTGCTCGAACATCGCCAACCCCCCGCTCCAAGGCGAGCTCGCCTCGAAAAGAATTTCTATCCGGGGGGTGGCAGACATGCTTTGGGCACCACTTCGAAGATCGCCGATCGTGGCCGATCAATATCGACCACCCCCCGTTGCTCCACTTCGCGAAATCGCGAAAGGCCGTTCAATCTTTCGACGCAGACTCTAACAGCGGTCAGGCGGTTTGACACCCCGTATCCGCGCGCGGCGCGCCGGGGTTACTCAACTAGAACTCATGGTTTCGGATAGGGCGATCACCAGGAAGCGATGGCGTTCTGTACGTGCTTACTGATACCAGCGGGACGAGACGCGTCACATGAGGCGAATGCGGCTCCATTCAGCCACTCACCTGGTCTTTCGCGTTCCTTCCCGGAGCGCCGGAGCATGCGTGAAATGCTTTCACGGGGCATGCGGGAACGCCAAATCCGGGGAATGGCGGGAATGCCGCTCTGGAATCCATGCCGTCGTCCCGCCGGCGGGACAGAAAGCATTGGCTAGAGGTTCTACGGAGCGCTGTTTACGCCTCCAGAGCAGGCGGGCCGGCGGCCGGACCGGGAATATGCGGGACCGGGTCGTCGGCCGCCTCGTCCAGCATCTGGATGATCCAATCCATAAGCCCGAGACCGGCGGTCTCCGCCGCGCGCTCCCAGCGGATTCTGCGCTCGGCGACCACGCTCACCTGCACAACGCCCGGCTCCTGTGCGGCTTCCGGCGACTGACGCCGCATCCGTATCTGCCGGCGTAACGCATTGCGGGTCCAGCCGCCCTCCTCGGCCCGGGTCAGCAACTCCTCCTGCTCGGCCTCGGGGAGGGCGGCCACTTCCGCGTGGTGATGAAAGCTCAGCTTGCCCCGCCGCCTGCCCGGCTCGAACTTGCGTGCCACCCAGGCGTAGTTGCGCAGCGTCTGATAGTCGAGCGAGGTCTGCTTCACCGCCTGGCGGTAGCGGTCGGGGTAGTGCTCCTGGCCGAAGATGAGCCAATCGCCCAGCCACCACGCGGAGGAGTCGGCGATGACGTGGATCTGCTGGCCGAGGTGGCGCCACTCGGACAGCGGCAGATCGGGAGGGAGTGACAATCCCGTTCGCCGGGTGGTCGTCCGCCCATTCGCGGGGATGGACATCGTGCACACCTCACCTGCCCTCGTCTTCGGCGGGCTCATCCTCCACAGCGGGGGGTTTCGGCGAGGTTTCATCGCACCCGCCCGGTTCCCACCGGCCGAGAACCACCTGACGCGCGAACGACCGAGGGCGTTACGGTGCCGAAACCCACGCACCGATCTACTGGGCGCATCCATGCGGAATCAGTCTCACCGCGAGCCGACAGAGGAGGCTACATGGACACCGCAGCACGGCGGTGTGCCGAATGCGGCGCCGAGTTCACCTGGACCAGCAGGAACCCGACGCGCAGGTTCTGCGGCTCCAGATGCAAGACCCGGTGGTGGCGGGCCCACCGCCGCGACACGGTCACCGCGGACACCGCGGACCGGACACACCACCGGTCGGTGGCGCCGGTGCCCCCGCTCAGCACCGGCCATGAGTGCCCGAACTGCGGTCAGCACATCACCGTGCTCAATCTGATCGTCGCGGCCGACGGCGGTTCCGGGTCCGGTACGCTCACCGGCTGACGTCCGGCCGCAGGGCGGGCAGCACCGCGGAGCCCACGCTCTCGATCAGCTCGGTGGGCGGGTCGTAGGAACCGACGTGCTGGAGGAACACATCGGTCACCCCGTCGGCGTGCAGCGCGGTGAGCCGTTCGGCGATCTCCTTGGCGGTTCCGAAGAGGCAGAATTCCTGGGCGAAACGCAGGGCCACCTCGTCGCTCACCCAGGCCGAGCAGATCTCGACGGCGGCGTCCCAGTCCTCGGCGTGCACGAGGTCGGGATAGACCCCCGCCACCCGCGCCGGGACGTCCAGTTCGATCCCGGCCAGGGCGAGGAAGGGCGCTCCGCCGTTCTGGGCGATCGACGCGCAGATCGGCTTGAGCAGCCGGGCTTCGGCCGCCACGTCGTCGGTCACCGCGCAGAACGCCGAGACCGTCAGCGGAATCGCCTCCGTGGTGCGCCCCGCGGCCTCGGTGCCCTCCCGCACCCGGGCGGTGGCACTGGCGAGCGTCGTCCGCGAGACCCCGCTGAGCAGAATGACACCATCGGCGATTTCCCCGGCGAGCCGCAGATTGCGCGGACCGCTGGCGGCCACGTGGACGGGTACCTCCGGAGCCGGGTCCCGGAGCCGGGAGCGTACGCCGTTGAAGTCACACTCCTGTCCCTGGAGCAACGCCCGCAGCGTGGCGATCCCGGTGCGCAACTCGGCCCCGGTGCTGGAGCGCATGCCGATGGGGCCCACCGAGCTGTTGCCCACGCCGAGGCCGAGGGTGAACCGGCCGGGGGCCAGTTCGGCGACGCTGCGCGCGGCCGAGGCGACGACGGCCGGGTGCCGGGTGACGAGGTTGGTGACCGCACTGCCCAGGCCGATCCGTTCCGTCCCCAGCGCGGCGGCGGTCAGGGCCGTGAACACATCCCGCCACAGCAGCTGGGAGTCGGGAAACCACACCTGGTCGAAGCCCAGCTCCTCCGCCCGCCGGGCGGTCCCGGCCAGCCGGTCCACCCGGTCGCACGGCGGTATGCGGACGCCGACGCGTATCCCGCTCTGCTCGTTCACGGTCTCCTCCTGAGGGCTTGGTGTGAGTGCTTGGTACGGCACGGCGTACGGCGGTCAGCGCAGCTGCGCCGGATCGCTGTCGGCCACGTGCCCAGCCGGATCGCGGGGCGGCTCGGTGGTGTCGTCCGCCTCCCGCAGGAACAGGCCCGCCACCACCGAGACGGCCGACATCGCCGACATGTACACCGCGATGCCCACCCACCCGCCGGTGGTGTGCAGCAGATAGGTGGCGATGTCGGGAGAGAACGCGTTCCCGGCGATCAGCCCGACGGTGAAGCCGATCGACATGCCGGTGAACCTCAGCCGCGCCGGGAAGACCTGCGAGAAGTACGCCGGGACCACGCCGTAGTTGGCGGAGTAGCCGATGAACAGCAGGGTGAAGCCCAGCAGCATCAGCCCGTACTGCCGCGTCTGCAGCAGCGCCAGCCAGGGGAACGGCAGCACCATCAGCGAGGCCGCCCCGGCGATGAAGACAGTGCGGTTTCCGAACCGGTCGGCCAGCTTTCCGGCGAGCGGCACGCAGACCATGATGACGAGGGTGGCCGGCAGCAGCACGGCGATCATGGTGCCCTTGTCCAGGTGCAGCCCGGTGCGGGCGTACTCCAGGCTGTAGACGGTCGCCAGGGTGAAGGCCACCCCCGCGCTCAGTATCCCGGCGGCCATCAGCAGGACCCGCCCGCCGCATTCGCGGAACACCTCGACCACGGGCAGCCGGTCCACCGCGTTCCGCGCCTTGACCGCCTCGAATTCGGGGCTCTCGTCCAGGCTGAGCCGCACGAACAGACCCACGCCGACGAGCCCCGCGCTCAGCAGGAACGGAATCCGCCAGCCCCATGAGTGCAGCTGATCGTCCGGAAGCTGGAGCACCCCGAGGAAGACGAGGTTGGCCAGGAGCAGCCCGGCCGAGGTCCCGGTGTTGATCAGCGAGCCCCGGAAGCCACGTTTCCCGCGCTCCGCGTGTTCGATGGTCATCAGCACCGCCCCGCCGTATTCGCCACCGACGGAGAACCCTTGGGCGAGCCTGGCGACGATCAGCAGGATCGGCGCCGCGATCCCCACCTGGCGGTAGGTGGGCAGCAGGCCCACCGCGAAGGTGGCGATGCCCATCAGCCCCAACGTGGCCACCAGCGTGGACTTCCGGCCCAGGCGGTCGCCGAAGTGACCGAACACCACCGCGCCGACCGGCCGGGCCAGGAAGCCGATGGCGAAGGTCGACAGCGAGAGCAGCGTGCCCGTCACCGGGTCCGAGGTGGGGAAGAAGAGCTTGGCGAACACCACGGACGAGGCCAGTCCATAGATGGAGAAGTCGTAGTACTCGACGGTGGTGCCGATCCAGCCGGCGACCAGTGCCCGCCTGCTCTGATCCCGGCCGGGGCCATGAACATCGGTTGCTGTCATGAGGTTCCTTTGTCCTTAAGGGACGGTCCGTGGGGACGGGCGGGGCTCGGGTGGAGACAGGCGGGGCTCGGGAAGGGGGCGGCGGCGCTCCCCTGACAGATGCGGCGGGGTTGAGAAACCGCAGGACGCCTAGGGCCGAAGCGAGGTCGGCTCAGCGATCGCAAGTGGTCGTACTATGTACCGTCCGCCGTACGGCGTCAAGGTCACCGACATGCCCCGCGCCGAAAGGTCGGGGGCTGGGAAGGCCGGGGGCGTGGCTCAGTCGCCGGTGTGCCGCAGTACGCCGTCGATGAGGCAGTCGAGCCCGAAGAGGAACTGCTCGTCGCTGGGCAGCGTGGTCATCTCCTCGGCGAGCTCCACCATGTGGGGGAAGTCCTCGCGCGGCAGGGTCCCGTAGAAGTGCCTGCGCTGACGCCGCAGTTCCGCGGCCTCGGGATGGTCGGCCTTCCCCCACGGGCGGGGCGCCTGATAGCTGGCGAAACCCAGGCTGTACTGCACGATCAGCCCATAGACGCGCACCGCGTCCCGGTCCGCGAAACCCGCCTCGCGCAGCCTCCCGATGACCGCCTCGAACGCTCCCCGCATGGACCGCGGACCGGTGCTCACCCGGGTGGCGAAGAGCCGCACGATGCTGGGGTGTTCCCGCATCATCTCGAGGAAGGCCAGCGCCAGGGCCCTTACGACGGCCTCGGGCGAGGTCTCCTCGGCGGTGGGCAGCCGGAAGTTCCCCATGACGTAGTCGGCGATCCCGTCGAGGATCTCCTCCTTGCCGCGGAAGTAGCTGTAGAGCGTCATCGCGCCCACGCCGAGATCCGCGGCGAGCCGCCGGATCGTCAGGACGTCGATGTCCTCCTCGTCGCAGATCCGGGTGGCCACCTCGATGATCCGCTCAGCGGTGAGCGTCTTGCCACGCGACCGCTGACCCGCCACTGGGACTCTCCTCTTCGCACACCACCGGGGACCGGCGACACCGACGCCGTCGTACACCACACCGTACAGGCGTCCCGCCGATCGGGCGGCGATCAGGAGGTGTTGTCCGGGCCGGAGGTGTTGTCCGGGCCGGAGGTGTTGTCCGGATGGGCGGCCAGGTCGAGCGCGATGTCCGTGATCATGTCCTCCTGGCCGCCGACCATCCCCCGGCGGCCGACCTCGACGAGGATGGCGCGGGTGTCCAGGCCATGGCGGACCGCGGCGGCCTCGGCGTGGCGCAGGAAGCTGGAGTACACCCCCGCGTAGCCGAGGGTGAGGGTCTCCCGGTCGACGCGGACCTCGCGGTCCTGGAGGGGGCGGACGAGGTCGTCGGCGGCGTCCATGAGGGGGAACAGGTCGCAGCCGTGCTTCCAGCCCATCAGGTCGGCGACGGCGATGAACGCCTCCAGCGGGCAGTTGCCCGCCCCCGCGCCCTGACCCGCGAGCGAGGCGTCGACGCGGGTGACGCCGTTCTCCACGGCCACCACGGTGTTGGCGACGCCGAGGGCGAGGTTGTGGTGGGCGTGGATGCCGAGTTCGGTGCCCGGGTCGAGCACATCGCGGTAGGCGTGGAAGCGGTCGCGGACGCCGTCCATGGTGAGCCGGCCGCCGGAGTCGGTGACGTACACGCAGTGGGCGCCGTAGGACTCCATCAGCTGGGCCTGGCGGGCGAGTTCGGCCGGTTCCGTCATGTGCGACATCATCAGGAACCCGGCCACGTCCATGCCCATCTCGCGGGCGGCGGAGATGTGCTGGGCGGAGATGTCGGCCTCGGTGCAGTGGGTGGCGATGCGCACGGAGCGGATGCCGAGGGAGTGTGCCTGCTTGAGGTCGTGCAACGTGCCGATGCCCGGCAGCAGCAGGGTGGTGGGGATCGCCGTGCCGGTGGCCCCGACGACGGCTTCGATCCAGTCCCAGTCGGTGTGGGCGCCGATTCCGTAGGTGACGCTGGAGCCGGACAGGCCGTCGCCGTGGGCGATCTCGATGGCTGCCACCCCGGCGGCGTCCAGGGCGGCGGCGATGGTGCGGGCCTGCTCGACGGTGTAGCGGTGGCGGATGGCGTGCATGCCGTCCCGCAGGGTCACGTCCTGGACGTACAGGGCGGGCGGGACGGGCGGGGTGCCGGCGGTCGCACCGGCGTCGGTCGTGGTCATCGTGCGGCCTCCTCGCCGGAGCGGTGTGCGGCCAGGCGCTCCGCGGTGCGCAGCGCGGCCGAGGTCATGATGTCGAGGTTTCCGGCGTAGGCCGGGAGGTAGTGGGCGGCCCCCTCGACCTCGAGGAAGACCGAGACCTTCGCCGCGTCGGTGTGCGCGGCCTCGGCGGGCAGCAGGGAGCGCACCGGGTCGTCCGGCCCCACCTGGTCGAACTGCACCTTCTGCTTGAGGCGGTAGCCGGGCACATACGCCTGGACGCGGCCGACCATCTCCTCGACGGAGGCGGTGACCTCCTCGGTGGCGCAGTCCGAGACCAGGCAGTGCACGGTGTCACGCATGATCAGCGGCGGTTCGGCGGGGTTGAGGACGATGATGGCCTTGCCGCGGGCGGCGCCGCCGACGCGCTCGATGGCGGCGGCGGTGGTCTCGGTGAACTCGTCGATGTTGGCGCGGGTGCCGGGGCCCGCGGAGCGGGAGGAGATGGAGGCGACGATCTCCCCGTAGTGGACGGGGGCGACCGCGCCGACCGCGGCCACGATCGGGATCGTGGCCTGGCCACCGCAGGTGACCATGTTGACGTTGGGCGCTCCGAGGTGGGCGTCGCCGTTGACCGGGGGCACCACATAGGGGCCGATGGCGGCCGGGGTGAGGTCGACGAGGGTGCGGCCGAGGGGGCGCAGCACCTCCTCGTGGCGCTTGTGGGCACCGGCGGAGGTGGCGTCGAAGACGATGCCCACGTCGGCGAACTCGTCCATCGCCACCAGCCCGTCCACGCCCTCGTGGGTGGTGGCCACCTTCAGGCGGCGGGCGCGGGCCAGGCCGTCGGAGGTGGGATCGATCCCGGCCATCGCGGTGATCTCCAGGGTGTCGGAGAGCCGCAGCACCTTGATCAGGAGGTCGGTGCCGATGTTGCCGGACCCGATGATCGCCACTTTGGTGCGGGTGGTCGTCTCGCTGCTCACCGGTGGTCTCCTTCCGCGGCGAACCCGACTCCTACGGCGCCCAGGTTCGAGATACGGGCTTGGAACACATCTCCCGGGGCGGCCGGGACCATCGGCCCCAGTGCCCCGGTCAGGACGAGGTCGCCCGCGCGCAGCGGGTCGCCCCGCTCGGCGAGGGCCGAGGCCAGCCAGACGGCCGCGTTGAGGGGGCCGCCGAGGCAGTCGGCGCCGGTCCCCTCGGAGACCGTCTCGCCGTTGCGCGTCATGGTCATCTGTACGGAGCGCAGGTTGACCCCGGACAGCGGCACCGGGAAGGCGCCGAGGACGTACAGCCCGCAGGAGGCGTTGTCGGCGACGGTGTCCACGATGGAGATGTCCCAGTCCCGCACCCGGCTGTCGACGATCTCCAGTGCGGGCAGCGCGAATTCGGTGGCGCGCAGCAGGTCCACGACGGTGCAGTGGCGGTGTGGCAGATCGCTGCCGAGCACGAGCGCCACCTCGGCCTCCACCTTGGGCTGGAGCAGCCGCCCGGCGGGCACCTCGCCACCCTCCGGCACCGCCGTGTCGGCGAACAGCGCGCCGAAGTCCGGCTGGTCCACGCCGAGTTGGCGCTGTACGGCCGGGGACGTCAAGCCGATCTTCCGGCCGACGATCCGGCGGCCCGCGGCCTGTTCGCGTCGCAGGTTGAGCCGCTGTACCGCGTAGGCGGCCTCGATGTCGCCGTCGTCCAGGAGCGTGCGCACCGGCGCGCAGGCGATCCCGTCGCGGGTGGCGCCCGCGAGTGCGTCGGCGGCCTTGACCACGGGCCCGGGGAGGGAGTCCGTCGGGACGTGGTCGGGGACATTCGGCACGGGCTACCTCCTGGAGAAGAACATGGGGCCGGGGCCCGGCGCTCCCGATGTGGCCTCCGGTATAGACGCGCCGCCCACCACGAGCCAACTTTCGTTCCGTCACACGGAACGGGGCGCATGGCGACGTGCCGGACGAGGCGACACTGACCTCGCGCACCCGTGTCCGTCCAGCGACCCGTACCGCCTGACGGAACACCCCGAGCGAGGGGCCCGTCCGGGCCGAACGCCTCTTGACGGCATCCGAGGAGTTCCGTACAAAGTACGACCAGAAGTGCGGGCCCACCGCCCCGCGACGTCAGGAGAGTGCGTATGCTGACCGCCCACTATGCCCCCAGCCGGTTCGGCCAACTGCACTACGTCGAGTGCGGTGAGGGCGAGCCGGTGCTGCTGCTCCACCAGACCCCGCGGTCCTGGGCCGAGTACCGCGATGTGCTTCCGCTGCTCGGCGCCACACACCGGGCGATCGCGATGGACACCGTCGGCTACGGGGCGTCGGCGAAACCCGCGGACGACCAGAGCGTCGAGATGTTCGCCGACGGGGTCGAGGACCTGGTGGACGGGCTCGGGCTCGATGCGTTCCACCTGGTCGGACACCACACCGGCGGAGTGATCGCGGTGGAGGTGGCGGCCCGCCTGGGCTCCCGGGTGCGCAGCCTGACGCTCTCCGCGACGCCGTTCATCACCCCGGAGAAGCGCGCCCGGGCGGCGTGGAAGCGCCCGGTCGACTGGGTGCAGCCGAAGCCGGACGGCTCCCACCTCACCGAACTGTGGAACCGGCGCAGACACTTCTACGAGCCGGGGCAGGAGGCCGCGCTCAACCGCTTCATGGCCGACGCCCTGCGGGTGCTGGACCGGGTGGAGGACGGGCATATCGCCATCCGGCTGTTCGCGATGGACGAGCGGCTGCCACGGATCACCGCCCCGGCCACGATCATCTGCGGACAGGACGACGACCCGTCGATGCCCAGCTTCGAGCCGATGGTGCGGGCCCTGTCGGCGAAGGGGCACATCGTGTCCGGGGCCGGTGTGCCGTTCCCCGAACAGCGGCCGGAGGAGTTCGCCCGCCTCGTACGGGAAGCCGTTGAGTCCGCCGAGGTGGCGGACGGCTGACGATGGCGTGGTATCAGTGCCCTCAGGGCCCGGGGAACAGCGAGCGGTAGAAGGGCGTCGTGCGGAAGCCGTCCCCGTGGTGTGTCGAGCTCCAGCTCAGTGGCACCGCCGGGCCGTCGGCCCGGTGCAGCTCGCCGGTGAGCGCGTAGTCGGGGTGTACTCCGTCGTCACTCAGCGTCGCGGTGAAGTCGAACTCGAACCGGTCGCCCGGCCGCACCGGCAGGCCCTCCCCCGACAGCGGCGCGTAGACCGGGGTCCAATTGCTCGACTGCACCAGCGAATCGATGGGCTCGTCGTCCTCGGCCACCCACAGGCGCACGCCGAGCGCGAGTCCGGAGAATTTGCCCTTCCCGGTGAACGTCAGCTCGGCGCCGTCGACGCCCTCCGGGTCCAGGTCGCCGTTGAACTCCAGCGGCTCCACCTCGACCGAGCTCGACAGATACGACCGTTCCCGCACCTTCGGATTGTCCTGCACCCCCTCCAGCACCACCCGCAGATCGAAGGGGCGGCCCACCGCGGCGAACACCTCCTCCACATAGCGGAAGACAATGGCCGGAAAGCCGAGCGGTTGACCGGGCGACGCACCGTCCAAGTCCAGGGCGACGGCCGTGGTGGCACTGCGATGCGGGATGAACACCCCGTCGGGCTTCACCAGCCGCTTCCGCGCGTCCCTTAACACCGAGCCCGCGCCCTCGGAACCGCCGAGCGTGCCGATGATCTCCGAGACGCACACCTCGACGGGCTCGGGCAGCTCGATGTCGGTGGACAGCCCCTCGACCACCGTGATCCGGTCGGCGAAACCGGCCCGCTCGATGTTCGCCCGGGCGATCCGCGCGGACTTGGGGATGACCTCCACCGCCCACACATGCCGCGCTCCGGCGCGGGCGGCGGCCAGCGCCCACACCGCGTCCTGCCCCGTGCCGATGTCGAGCACCGTCCGGCCGGGGGCATAGCGCCGGACCGCCTCGGCGTAGGCGCCCATCCGACGCTCGTCCTTGATCATCACCTCGTATGCGACCTCGTCGTACACCGGATATTCGCCGACCGAGGGGAACAGGAACACCGGGCTCGACTCGAAATCGCACGCCCGCACCGGCACCTTGCGACCCGGTGCGGCTATCTCAGCGGTGTAGGAACGCTGCATATTCAACCTTTCTTCGGGCGGCTTTCGATACCAGCATGCCAGGTCGGAAAACCTGGAATTCCCTAGAAATGGTATGCACCACGGGTGAATAAAGTCGGAATATAGCGGGGTTAAAGCGACGACAAAGCCCACCATGTGGGGCGGGATCAACGCCCCATGCCACCGCCGCCCCATCATCATGCGGCGCCCCCTGTGAGACGTACACACCCCCGGGCAATTGGCATGCTCACGATCTCGCGGAGGTTGCCTCCGGAAGTAAGTTCGGCTGAATTTCGCGGATAGAACCGCTGGATCCCCCGCGGGACCGTCCGAAAATAGCCGCCACTAATATTATTAGCGCGGCAAGCTCTTAACGGGAACCGGTGACCGGGGCGGCGAGGAAGGCGGTGACCGCGTCGCGGCAGGCGGCGGGACGGTCGGCGTCGACGACATGTCCGGCCCTCCCTCGATGGCGCACAGGGTGGCATTCGGGAAGGTGGCTGGATACTCCCGCGCGATGGCCGGATCCCGACCGCTCCGCCGTCCGCCCGTTCCGCTCGTTCCGCCTGTTCCGCCTGTTCCGCCTGTTCCGCCTGTTCCGCCCTCAACGGATCAGATGCCGTTCATCTGGCCGCCCCCGCGTGGTCACAGGTCTTGACCACAGTGCGGGCCGGGGTCACCGATTCCTCACATGACGCGCGGGAGAGCGAATGGACGCGGCGGAGCGCAACCACCTGGGCAGACGGACACTCTTGCGGGCCACCGCCGTGATACCGGCCGCGGGCACGGTGGCCGTCGCGTCCGGGACGACACCCGGTCACGCCGCCACCCCGAAGGCGGACGGCCACCGGTACGACTCCGCGTCACCGCGGTTCAGCCTCGCGATCCTGCCGGACACGCAGTACCTCTTCGACGCCGACAGCTCCGACCCGGAACCGCTCCGGGCGACCTTCCGGTATCTGGTGTCCCAGCGCGAGGACGCCAACATCGCCTTCATGGCGCACCTGGGCGATGTCACGGAGCACGGTTCGCGGGAGGAGATCTCGCTGGCCGCGACGACGTTCGGGACCATCCACGGCAAGGTCCCCTACAGCGTGCTCGCCGGCAACCACGACATCGACTCCGGGACCGACGACCAGCGCGGCGACAGCGCCTATCTCGACGCCTTCGGCCCGCGGCGGTTCTCCTCCATGCCCACCTTCGGCGGCGCCTCGGCCGACGGCTACAACAGCTACCACGTGCTGCGCGCGGGCGGCCGGGAGTGGCTGGTCCTCGCGCTCGACTGGCGGGTCTCCGCCTCCGGTCTCGCATGGGCGCAGAAGGTGCTCGACGCGCACCCCGCCCTGCCCGCGATCCTCACCACCCACGACCTGGCCTGGGCCGACGACGACGGCGCCGCACAGCTCTCGGACAACGGCCGCCGGCTGTGGGACGGCCTCATCCGCGGCAACGACCAGATCTTCCTCGCGCTGGGCGGACACTACTGGCCCCCGGGGCGCACCGTCCTGACCAACGACGCGGGTCACGACGTCCACGTCCACATCACCAACTACCAGGACCGGTACTACGGCGGCGCCGGGATGATCCGCCGCTACGCCTTCGACCTCGTCCGCGACGTGATCGACGTGGAGACCTTCTCACCCTGGTTCCTCAGCCGCGATCCGGAGAAGCGCACCCCCCTGGAGGCCGAGACCATCGAGCTGACCGGGCCCGCCGACCGGTTCAGCCTGAGCGTCGACTTCGAGCGGCGCTTCTCCGGCTTCGCGCCGGTCGTGCCGCGCAAGCCGCGCCCGGCGTCCGCGGTGATGCCGCGCGGCACCCTCGCGTACTGGCGCTTCGACGCCTCGGGAACCGCTCCCCGCGCGCCGGGCGCGGACACACCCGTCGGTACGGACACGGTGATCCGCGATCTGTCCGGCCACGGCAACGACCTCCGGGTGACCCGGCTGCACGACAGCAAGCCCGAGATCCTGACGTGGTCCGGCGAACACCACGGCGACCAGCCGGCCCATGCCAGCCTGCGCTTCGACGGCGGCAAGGCGCCCGACCGCGGCGCGGTCCTGACCACCTCCGCCACGGCGCCGCTGAACTCCGAGAAGTTCACGAGTGGCTACACCATCGAGACGTATCTCAAGCTCCCGGACCCCTTCGAGGGCGACCACGCCTGGATGGGCATCCTCAGCTGGGAGGGCCGCAACGGCGACGCGGGCAAGACCACCGGCTGGTCGCCCGACGAGCCGACGTGCAGCCTCAATGTGACCCCCGAACGCTTCCTCCAGTTCGTGGTCTACCCGCAGGTGCAGGACGCCGATCCCACCTCCTGGAGCCACGCGCTGCCGGTGGGCCGGTGGACCCATGTGGCGGTCGTCAACGACGGCCACCACACCGTGGTGTACGTCGACGGCTCGAAGATCGCCCGCAATCCGAGCCAGCCGTCGACGGGGATCGCGACCCTCGGCAAGCCCTTCGTGATCGGTGGCACCCAGTTCGAGGAGAAGTTCGGCCAGGGCTTCTACGGCTGGATCGGCGACACGCGCATCGTCAAACGAGCCCTACGGCCGGGGGACTTCATGACCTCCCCCGCCTAGGGGGTGTCCGGCGGGTCTTGGCGCCTGCGGCGGGCTGCTTTCCCCTCCCCGCCCCTTCCCACATCTGGGGCTCCGCCCCAGACCCCCGGGGGCCAGGGGCGGGGCCCCTGCCACGCGGCGGGTACCCCGTAGTGTCTTCCCGATCAGAGGGGGTAGGTGGCGCTTGTTCCATCCGATCAACGCCGCCCTCCCCCTACGGCCAGGAGAACACGTGCCCAGAGCGCTCGTCACCGGGATCGCCGCCACCGCCGTCGCCACCGTCCTGCTCACCGGCTCCGGAGCCGTGAGCTCCACCGCCACGGCCACCGCGCCACGCGAGCCACGCGCCACCGATGTCCACCGCGTCCACATCCAGGACGACTTCGACTCGCTCGGCCCCGAGGTCCGGGCGCTGAAACTCGACTCGGGGCGCACCGCCCACTACATCGACGACGGCCCCCGGGACGGCAAGCCGGTGCTCTACATGGGCGGCACCGGCACCAGCGCGCGAGTGGCCCATATGACGGACTTCCTGCGCAGCACCCGGGAGTCCCTCGGGCTGCGGCTGATATCGGTCGAGCGCAACGGCTTCGGCGACACCGAGTTCGACAAGAGCCTGGGGAAGGCGGACTTCGCGAAGGACGCGCTCCAGGTGCTGGACCGTATCGGAGTGCGCAAGGTCAGTGTGATCGCGATCTCGGGCGGCGGTCCGTACGCCGCCGAGCTGGCGTCGCTGGCCCCGGACCGGGTGCAGTCACTGCACCTGGCCGCCGCCCTGCCGCCGTACGGCGCCAAGCGTCCCTACTGCTCGATGTCCGACGAGGAGTTGGGCAAGTCCCTGGAGAAGCAGATCGCCGACCCCCGGGTCTGGTGGGCGCTCCCGGACGACAGCCCGACCAAGCGCATCCCCGGCTTCGCCGACACCGCCTTCGAGGACGGCGCCCGCACCTACAACCAGCGCGGTCAGAAGGCCGACCCCGCACCTCAGGTGCATGAGCAGAAGCTCTACTGCCAGCGGCCCGGCCCCGATCTGTCAAAGCTGACGGCCCCCGTCACCATCTACAGCGGGAAGAAGGACACGACCGTGCCGCCCAGCACGATCGACACCTGGAAGCAGCACCTGCCCGGCGACCCGACCGTGCGCAGCTACGCCGACACGGGGCACGATGTGCAGTACCGGCACTGGGACCAGATCCTCGTCGACCTCGCCGGACACACGGACCGCACGGTCATCTGCTACCGGGGCCACAGCACGATGCCACCTGCCCGGATCGCCGACCCGCTGGTCGAGAAGGGCCGGGCCACGCTGGGCAGTTGCGCCTGGCAGAAGTCCGGTGGGGACGGCCCCGTCGACTGAGGCGGGAGCCCGATACACGTCACGGCCGCCGCGCCCAGAACAGGGCGTGGCCGCCGTCGCCCTCGGGGACGAACTCCTCTCCCTCGACGGTCAGCCCGGCCCGGGTGAGCCAGTCCCGGTAGGTGGCGGCGTCGGCGTGGCTCCACCACATCGTGGCGCCACCGCCGAGCCAGTTGTCATCGGTGCCGGTCCAGGCGCTGTGTCCGGTGGTGGCCAGGAACCAGCCGCCCGGGCGGAGCCAGGTGGCGATCCTGGCGAGGAGGGGAGGTTGTTCGTCCAGGGGGAGGTGGATCAGGGCGTAGAGGGAGACCACGGCGTCGAGGTAGGCGCCCGGGAACCCCACGTCCGTGGCGTCGGCCTGGCGGAACTCGGCCTCCGGCACGAGCTCCCGCGCCCGGCGGATCTGCTCCCCGCTGATGTCGACACCGGTCACCCGGTGTCCTGCGGCGCTGAGCGCGCGGGCGACCGGAATGCCGCAGCCGCATCCCAGGTCCAGCACGGTGGCGGCGGGCGGGATGCGCTGCTGGAGGGTGTCGAGCCAGGGCCGGTACTTGGTCTCGGTGGCGTAGGACTGCTCGTAGTGGCGGGAGAGCGCGTCGTATCCGCGCCTGACCACGTCCTTGGGGTCGTCAATGTCCACGGCTGGGCACGGTAGTTGGGGGCGGGTGCGTTCCGCGAACGGTTTTCGTGCGTCAGCGCGGCGCCGTTCGCGCCTTCGGCGCCTTTGAGCCCCGTCGGCCCATGTTGAGGACCGGTCCGGACTGCGGCGGGGGTACCCCTGGAAAGCGTTTGACAGATTAGTTGCGTCAGATCAAGCGTTTTCTGAGGGGGTACCCGGGAGGGGCTGCCCCACCGGCCCGGCGGACGGCGACGGCGCCGCGCCCCCGCCCCCCGCCGCCGCTGCTCACATGCGCCGAAGGCGCGAGACGATGCCCGCGCCTGGTCGCCAGTCCCCAGCGCCGTCAGACCCTGCGCACCGCGGCTGGAGGACCGGGAAGAGACCGCAGTCGAGCAGAGTTAGTAGAAGCATGAACAACAGCGTGGACGTCGTGGTCATCGGTGCCGGGCAGGCGGGGTTGTCCGGGGCCTATCACCTGAGGCGGGCCGGGTACGAGCCCGGGACGGACTTCGTGGTGCTCGACCACGCCCCCGCGCCCGGCGGGGCATGGCAGTTCCGGTGGCCGTCGCTGACGTACGGCAAGGTGCATGGGATGTACGACCTGCCCGGTATGCGGCTGACCAGCGACGACGCGGATCCCGAGCGGCCCTCGTCCGAGGTGATCCCGGCGTACTTCACACGTTACGAGCGCGCCTTCGATCTGCGGGTCGTCCGGCCGGTGCACGTCGACGCCGTACGGGACGGGGACGACGGCCGGCTGCTGGTCGAGACCTCGGCCGGGACCTGGGCCGGGCGGGCGCTGATCAACGCGACCGGGACGTGGGACCGGCCGTTCTGGCCGCGCTACCCCGGGCAGGAGACCTTCCGGGGGCGGCAGCTGCACACCGCGCAGTACCCGGGGCCCGAGGCGTTCGCCGGGCGGCGGGTGATCGTCGTCGGGGGCGGTGCGTCCGGGGTGCAGCACCTGCTGGAGATCGCGGAGGTGGCGGCCGAGACCACCTGGGTGACCCGGCGCCCGCCGGTGTTCCGCGAGGGGCCGTTCGGCGAGGTGCGGGGGCGGGCGGCGGTGGCGCTGGTCGAGGAGCGGGTGCGGCGGGGACTGCCACCGCAGAGCGTGGTGTCCGTGACCGGGCTGCCCCTGACGGAGCCGATGCTGCGCGCCCGGGAGAAGGGCATCCTCGACCGGCTGCCGATGTTCGAGCGGATCACCCCGGACGGGGTGGCCTGGGCGGACGGGCGCCATGTCGAGGCGGACACGATCCTCTGGGCCACCGGTTTCCGCGCCGCGGTCGACCATCTCGCCCCGCTGCGGCTGCGTGAGCGGGGTGGCGGGATCGCCGTCGAGGGGACCCGGGCGGTCCGTGATCCGCGGGTGCATCTGGTCGGCTACGGGCCGTCGGCCAGCACGGTCGGCGCCAACCGGGCGGGCCGGGCCGCCGTACACGAGATCCAGGACTTGCTGGACGCCGACCGGCACCCGGTGCCGGGAGTCCCGTTGTCACCGGAGAAGACCGCCGTCGGGCGGTGACGGGGTGCGGGGCGGGCCGGTGCTGCCCCGGACCACGAGAGTGGGGTCCAGGACGATGTCCCGGTCGGCGGTGCGCCCCTCGTCGAGTCGTTCGGCGGCTGCCCGGACGGCGGCTTCGGCCGCCTCGGCGGCATCCTGGCGTACGGAAGTGAGGTCGATGAAGGACAGCCGGGCGAGTTGGCTGTCGTCGTAGCCGACGACGGACACGTCATCGGGGACGCTGACGCCCGCGCGCAGCAACGTGCCGAGCAGACCGTGCGCACAGCGGTCGTTCCCGGCGATGACGGCCGTGGGCAACTCGGGCCGCGCGAGCAGGTCCCGGGCCACCCGGGCCCCGGATTCCTCGGTGTAGTCGCCGGGGTGGACCTGGATGTGATCGGCGAGCCCGTGGCGACGCATGGCGGCGCGGTATCCGCGTCGTCTCTCCTCGGCGGCGGGCATGCCGCCGCCGTCGATGTGCGCGATGGCACGGTGCCCTTGTACGACGAGGTGGTCGACGGCTTGGCGCATCCCGTTTCGCTCGGCGGTCCGGACGACGTCCGTACCGGCGGCTCGCGTCAGCGGGTTGATCTCCACGATGGAGGGCCGGCCGACGTCCGTGGCCAGGGGGTGCCGCTCGAACGTCGTGCCGATGGTGATGATGGCTTCACAACGCAGTCCGAGCAGTTCGTCCATCGCCTGACGCTCGTCGCGGGTGTCGACCATGGCGTTGAGCACGAGGGTGTAGCCGTGCTTCCGGGCGGCGGGGTACAGGGCCTCGACGATGCCCACGTCATGCGGCTGGCGCATCGTGAACAACACGCCCAACTGGCGGCTCCGCGCGCGGCGCAGAAGCTGGGCGGCGGTGTCGGGGCGGTAGCCCAGTTCCTCGGCCGCCCGGAACACCCGCCGACGTGTCTCGGCGCTCGCACCCGGCTGGTTGCGGAACACCAGTGACACCAGGGCCTGCGAGACGCCGACGCGCGCGGCGACGTCGGACATGGTCGGCCGCTTGAGGCGCCCCGCCGAGGTTCCCGGCCCGCCCGAGGGGCCGGCGCCCCCTGGATCCCCCATCCCTGCCTCCTCGCGCTTCATGTCTTGACATGCATCACACGCCGCCCTCATAGTACGTGGCACTTGTACGTACTAGTTGTACTGACAAAAAGACAAAGTCTCTCCGCAGCCGCACGATCGTGGCTGGCTGGGCGGCCACTCACCCGACATCGGGAAACAACCGCACGTGTCGGGGCGCCACCACACCTTCCGCTGCCTCCACGAGGAGCCAACGACGATGAACACCCGACTCGGCCCCGAGCACTCGGGCATCGCACCCCAAGAACCCGAACTACCGCCGGACACCAAAGGCCCCCATTCACGACGGCTCGGCCTGGTCGCCGTCATCGTGACCTTCGGCGGGCTGCTGTTCGGCTACGACACCGGCGTCATCAACGGTGCCCTCGATCCCCTCACCGCCGACCTCGGTCTGACCGCCCTCACCGAGGGAATCGTCGTCAGCATCCTCATCTTCGGTGCCGCCTTCGGCGCCATGATCGGCGGAGCGCTGTCCGACCGGCACGGCCGCCGCCACAACATCCTGCTGCTGGCCGTGGTGTTCATGGTCGGCACCCTGGGCTGCGTCCTGTCACCGAGCTGGCAGGTGCTCGCCCTCTTCCGCTTCATCCTCGGCCTGGCCGTGGGCGGGGCCTCGGCGACGGTTCCGGTCTACCTGGCCGAGATCGCCCCGTCCGAACGCCGCGGCTCCATCGTCACCCGCAACGAGGTGATGATCGTGACCGGCCAGTTCGCCGCGTTCGTCATCAACGCGATCATCTTCAACATATGGGGAGAGGTCGACGGAATCTGGCGGCTCATGCTCCTTGTCGCCGTCCTTCCGGCGATCGGGCTGTTCATCGGCATGCTGCGGCTGCCGGAGAGCCCGCGCTGGCTGGTCTCCCAGGGCCGTGACGAAGAGGCACTCGCGGTGCTGTCCCAGGTCCGCACCGCCGAGCGGGCCCAGGCCGAGATGGCCGAGGTCCATCGCCTCGCCGAGGAGGAGCGGGTCGCCAGGACCGCGGGCAGGGTGGATCTCGGGGTGCGATGGGTGCGTGTGCTCATCCTGATCGGGGCGGGTCTCGGATTCTGCCAGCAGTTCACCGGCATCAACTCCGTCATGTACTACGGTACGCAGCTGCTCGGCGACGCCGGGTTCTCGGGCGACTCCGCCATCATCGCGAACACCCTCAACGGCGCCTTCAGCGTCATCGGCATCACGATGGGCCTGCTGGTCATCAACAAGCTCAGCCGACGCACCATGCTGCTCGGTGGGTTCGCCCTGACCACGACGTTCCATCTGCTCGTCGGTCTCTCCGCGCTGCTGATGCCCGAGGGCGGCGCCAAGGCGTGGTTCATTCTCGTGTTCGTCGTGCTCTTCGTCTTCTCCATGCAGGCCACCATCGGTCCGCTGGTCTGGCTCATCCTCTCCGAGATGTTCCCCCTGAAGATCCGCAGCATGGCCATCGGTATCAGCATCTTCGTGCTGTGGATGGCGAACGCCCTGGTCGCCCTCGGCTTCCCGCCCGTCGTGGAGGCCATGGGCATCTCGAACACCTTCTTCGCCTTCGCGGCCTTCGGTGTGCTGGCCATCGTCTTCATCGCGACCTGCGTCCCCGAGACCAAGGACCGCTCACTGGAAGAGCTGGAGGACGACTTCCGTGCCCGCTATTCCTGACCCGATCCACTCCGGCAGAAGGGCTCCCACACCATGACCGTCATGACCGCCATCGCCGAGGGCCGCGAGGGAGACCACGCGCTGGCCGCGGGAATCGCCGAGGCCCGGCTGCTGGGCACCGATCTGGTACTGGTCAATCTGCGTCTGTCGGCGCTGGACCGTTCCGGGGTGCCCGAGGACCTGAAGATCACGATCGTCGAGCGCAGCGGTCCCGGTGACCGCGACCCGGTCGACGCCGTTCTGGACGAGATCGAGGCCCGGCCCGACGTCGACCGGCTGGTCATCGGCCTCCGCCGACGCTCGCCGGTGGGCAAGGCGCTGCTGGGCAGTGTGAGCCAGCGGCTGCTGCTGGAGAGCCCCGTCCCCGTCGTCACGGTCAAACCCCCGGCCTGACCGTGTCAACGTAACGGGCCGGCGCCTTCACCGGGGCCGACGCCTTCACCGGGGCCGCCGAGATCAGCGAACCCCAGGTCAGGCGCCCGGTCTGGACGCGAACGTCGAGTCCCGCACCACCAGTTCCGGCTGCAGCACGATCCGCCGGTGCTGGTGGGCGGCGGCCTCATCGCCGGTCTCCTCGATCAGCAGCTCGGCCGCCGTACGCCCCATCCGGAACGCCGGCTGGCGCACCGACGTCAGCGGCACCGCGGCCGCCGCCGCGAACTCGATGTCGTCGTAGCCCACCAGCGCCACCTCCCCCGGAACCGACACCCCGGCCGCGAAGAGGGCCTGGAGCACCCCCAGCGCCAGGAGGTCATTGGCGCAGAACACCGCCGTCGGCCGGGGGGAGATCCCCAGCAGCCGGGCGCCCGCGTCGCGGCCCGAGGCCACGTCGAGCCGCTCGGCCTCGATATGCACGATCGCCTCCTCCGGCAGCCCCTCCTCCGCGAACGCGCCCCGCAGCCCGGTGCGCCGGTCCTGGCACTGCGGGAGCAGCATCGGGCCGCTGACGTAGACCGCGGAGCGGTGCCCCTGGGCGATCAGATGGCGCCCGGCGAGCGCACCGCCCTCGATGTCGTCGACCGACACCGAGCAGCCGTCCGCGCTGGGCACCTCGCGGTCCACGAAGACGAACGGGATGTCGTGGCGCCGGAAGCTCTCCAGGTTGGCCCCGGTGACATCGGCCGGGGTGACGAGCACCCCGCGCACCCGGTGCTCGGCGAAGAGGCTGAGGTAGTCGGCCTCCTCCTCCGGGCTCTGCGCGCTGTTGCACACCATCACCCCAAGACCCGCCTCCCGCGCCGCACGCTCCGCACCGCTCGCCACGTCCACGAAGAACGGGTTCGCCATGTCCAGCACCAGCAGCGCGATGATGCGGCTGCGCCCGGCGCGCAGCTGACGCGCCGACTCCTGGCGTACGTAGCCCAGGCGCTCGATCACGGCCTGCACCCGGTCGCGCGTGGCCTCGGCGACCATCTCGGGCCGGTTGATCACATTCGAGACGGTACCGACCGACACTCCCGCCTGCCGCGCGACGTCCTTGATCCCCACCATGCGTCCCACGACCCGGGCCTCCGCCTTCCCGCGACCCACCGCGGTCGCGGGAACATGTTAGTGCGCTGTTCGACCGGTCGGGCAGGACCGGGCCGCCGCGGGCCCCAGGCCGCGGGCCCCGGGCCCCGGCCCCCCGCTCAGCCCCGGGTGCGCACCAGGCTCGATCCGCGGACCACGAGCTCGGGCTGGAGGACGATCCGCTGGTGACGGTGGTCCCCGGCCCGCTCCCCCGTCTCCTCGATCAGCAGCTCGGCCGCCGTACGCCCCATCCGGAACGCCGGCTGACGCACCGACGTCAGCGGCACCGCGGCCGCCGCCGCGAACTCGATGTCGTCGTACCCCACCAGCGCCACCTCCCCCGGCACCGACACCCCGGCCCCGTACAGCGACTGCAGCACCCCCAGGGCCAGCAGGTCATTGGCGCAGAAGACCGCCGTCGGGCGCGGGGACATGCCCAGCAGCCGGGCCCCCGCGTCCCGGCCGCAGGTCACATCCAGCCGGTCCACCTCGACATGGCGCAGCGCGGACTCGCCGAGCCCCCGCTCCCGCAGGGCGCGCTGCGCGCCCTCGCGGCGGTCGCGGCACTGGGCCAGCCGCATCGGCCCGCTCACATAGGCGAGGGTGGGATGGCCGAGGCCCAGGAGGTGGCGGGCGGCGAGTTCACCGCCGGTGACGTCGTCGACCGACACCGAACACCCCTCGGCGCTGGGCAGCACCCGGTCCACGAGGACGAAGGGGATGGTCCGGCGCCGGAAGGAGGCGAGATTGCGCCCGGTCATATCGGCCGGGGTCATCAGCACTCCGCGCACCCGCTGTTCGGCGAAGAGCCCGAGGTAGTCGGCCTCCTCCTCGGGGCTCTGCGCGCTGTTGCACACCATCACCCCAAGACCCGCCTCCCGCGCCGCACGCTCCGCGCCCCGCGCGACGTCCACGAAGAACGGGTTCGCCATGTCCAGCACCAGCAGCGCGATGATCCGGCTGTGGCCGGCGCGCAGCTGACGCGCCGACTCCTGGCGTACATAGCCCAGGCGCTCGATGGTGGACAGCACCCGGGCCCGGGTCTCCTCGGACACCGAGTCCGGGCGGTTGATGACGTTGGAGACCGTGCCGACCGAGACCCCGGCCTCGCGCGCCACCTCTTTGATGCCCACGCCTGGTGCCATCGTCAGGAGGGGAGGGTGAAGTCGACGACGCGGAGGGCGGAGGGTGTGGTGCCGCTGGACTTCCGCTGGTACATGAACGACAGCACACCGTCCTGGGCGAGCCGGGTGTCGTCCACGACGACCTCGCCGAAGGCGTTCAGCCCGCTGCCGTCGTAGAGGGTCTTCCAGTCCGTCCAGCCCGAGGACTTGGACGCGGCCACGATGCGGCCGTACGGCATCACGGCGTAGGCGTTGTCGTAAGCGTCGAAGACGAGGTGGCTGCGTTGGGTGGAGCCGGGGGCAACCGGGATCTCGGTCTTCTTCCAGGTGCCCGCCGTGTCCTTGAAGACGTGGAAGGTACGACCGTTCTTCGTCCGGTCGGCCACGTAGTCGGTGGTGCACTGCCCGAAGCGGCCGGGGACATAGCTGATCAGGGCGTGGGGCGCGCCGGCGGAGTCGGTGGCCTGGCTCTCCTGGTTCATCAGCGAGTGGTCCGGGTTGAGGGGGTCGACGACCGTTCCGGCGTCGCCGACCGCCACCGTGTCGGAGCCACCGGTGGTGCCGACAACGGCGCCCGCCGCGGTGCGCCAGGTGCGGCCCCGGTCGGAGCTGTAGACATAGCCGGTGTCGTGGTTGGTGAGACCGCCGCTCGCGCACATCACCGCGTTGCTCTGCTCGCGCCAGGTGTAGAAGGCCTGCAGCCGGCCGTCGGGCCCGTAGTCGATGCCGTGCAGATACATGTTGCGGGCGGCGCTGGAACCGTGCTCGCTGCTGTAGGTGCCGGTGGCGGAGGACCACTCGCCGAGGGCCCGCCACGTGGTGCCGTCGTACTCGGCGAGCGCGTTGCGGCCGTTGCCGGAGACGCCGACGCGGTAGCTGAGCTGAAGCCTGCCCTCGGGGGTGGCGATGAACTGCGGGTAGGTGAACTGGGAGGTGAGCGCGAGGCCGTCGAGGGTGGTCTGGACGGCGCCGAACTGGCCGGTGGCCCAGGGGTGTCCGGCGGGGTCGTCCACCAGCCCCGCCGCAGACTTCACGTAGAAGAAGCCGCTGCTGTGGGAGTCCATGTTCAGGTGCAGCCGGCCGTCGGTCCGCGAGATCCCCATGGAGATGACGTTGTGGGAGTCGTCGGCGGTGAGCCGGTGCGGCAGGGTGACGGTCTGCCAGCTCTGCTGGGTGAGGGCGCGGCGCCCGATGACCGCACTGCGGTCCGCGGTGTACCAGGCGGCGTACTGATAGCCCTTGTAGGTGAGCAGCCCGTTCTTCTGGAAGGCGTTGTTGTTGACCAGGCCGTCGTACGACACGAAGTAGATTGCCTTCGCGTCGAGTTGGGTGTCGGCGGCTTGGTGCACGGCCGGGCCGGGAGCGGCGACGGAACCCGCGCTTGTGCTCGTGTCCGCGCCCGCGCCCGGGGTTGCGGCGGCGAGCAGGGCGGTGGCCAGGACGGCGATGGCCAGTGGTCTCATGTCCGTTCCTTTCCTGGTGCGCTTGTGGGGGGGGAGCGAGTCTCTGTCCCCACCCCGCCCCTTCCCGAACCGTGGGCTCCGCCCCTGGACCCCGCGAATTCCGGGGGCGTCCCCGGCCCCGGGGCCAGGACGAGGCCGGAGCGCCCCGAAGGGGCGCGGGGAACTGCGCGACCAGCCACGACGGCGCCGCAGATGGCCGACGACGGACCGTGGCACCTTCAGCGGAGCGTTTACGCGAGGTGGAAGACCTCCGTCAGCGGCTGCATAGCCTCGTCCGGCCGCAGGCCGTCGCGCGCCTCGAAGAAGGGCGCCATCTCGGCCTGCCAGCGGGCATTGACCTCGGTGGCGGCCATCGCTGCACGGGCCGCCTCGAAGTCCTCGGTCTCCAGATATCCGACGAGCAGCCCGTCCTCGCGCAGGAAGAGCGAGTAGTTGTGCCAGCCGGTCTCCGAGAGCGCCGCCCGCATCTCGGGCCAGACGGCCGCGTGCCGCTCGCGGTACTCCTCGATCCGGTCCTGGCGGACCTTCAGCAGAAAACACACCCGCCGCATCGCCGACCGCCCGCCTCAGAAGTGGTACTTGTCGATGTTGGACTTCTCGAAGACGGTGGGCGGGCCGAGGATGACCTCGCCGTCCTTGCCGACCGTGTACTCGCCCAGCTTCCCGGCCTTGAACTTCTCCCCCTCGGCCCCGGTGATCTGCCCGGAGGCGAGCGCGGCCGCGGCGTACGAACCGAGGTAGCCGAGCTTCTTGGGGTCCCAGAGCGCGAACTGCTCGACGGTGCCGTCCTTGACGTACTTGCGCATCTGGTTGGGCGTGCCGAGGCCGTTGAGGACCACCTTGCCCTCGTACGAGGAGCCGCTGATGTAGCGGGCGGCCGCGGCGATGCCGACCGTGGTGGGCGCGATGATGCCCTTGAGCTTGGGGTACGCCTTGAGCAGGCCCTGGGTCTCCTGGAAGGACTTCTGGTCGTCGTCGTCCCCGTACACCGTCTTGACCAGCTTCATGTTCTTGTAGGCGGGCTTGCTCAGCTCGTCCTTCATGAAGCGGATCCAGGTGTTCTGGTTGGTGGCGTTCTGGGTGGCGGAGAGGATCGCGATCTGGCCCTTGTAGTCGAGCTGTTTGGCGAGGTGCTGGACCTGGCTGCGGCCGATCTCCTCGGAGCTGGCCTGGTTGATGAAGAGCTGACGGCAGGCCGGGGCGGTGTCGGAGTCGTACGCCACCACCTTGATGTCCTTCTTCATGGCCTGTTTGAGCGGGCCGCACACCGCGTTGGGGTCGTTGGCCGCGATCAGGATGGCGTCCTGGCGCTGCTGGACCAGGGTGTTGATGTACGACACCTGGGAGGAGGCGCTGGCGTCGGACGGGCCGACCTCCTTGCCCTTGCCGCCGAACTCCCCGGCGGCCGTGATCCCCGCCTCGTCGATGATCCTCTCGTAGGGGTTGTTGATCTGCTTGGGCAGGAAGGCCAGTTTGAGGCCCTTCTTCAGGGGGGCGCCGGGGTCGGCCTTGGCATCGCTCTTGGCGGCGCCGCCGTTGTCGTTGTCGTTCTTGGTGGTGCCGCCGCAGCCGGCCAGGGCCACGGCCAGGGCACAGACCGCGGCGGCGGTGGCGGCGGCGCGGCGGCGCGCGGTGGAGCGCTGGTTCATGAGGAGACCTTTCGCGGTGCGTGGGTGGCTCAGCTGGTCGAGGCGGCGGCGCGCCGGTGACGCCAGGCGCCCACGGTGGTGATCAGACGGGGGGTGAGGACGGAGGCCACCAGCAGCAGCCCGGTGACGATCACCTGGACCTCGTTGGCCACGTCGTTGAGGGTCAGCAGGTTCTTCAGGACGCCGATGAGCAGCACCCCGGCGACGGCGCCGAACAGCGTGCCCTTGCCGCCGTCGAAGTCGACGCCGCCCAGCAGGACGGAGGCGATGACGAGCATTTCGAAGCCCTGGCCGTTGTCGGCCCGCGCGCTGCCGTACCGCAGGGTGAACACGACCCCCGCGAAGGCCGAGATCAGCCCGCTGACGACGAACAGCAGCAGCTTGACGCGTTTGACGCGGATGCCCGCGAAGTACGCGGCGTCCTCCTGGGCGCCGATGGCGAACAGCGACCTGCCGATGCCCGTGGCGTGCAGCACCACGGCGGCGATGGCGGCCAGCACGATGAACAGCGTCACCGGATAGGTGAGGAAGGTACCGGGCACGGTGGTGGTGTCCACGGCCCACTTGGCGTACGTCTCGGGGAAGTCGGTGATGGCGTTGGAGCCGAGCACCACCGAGGCCAGCCCCCGGTAGAGCGCGAGCGTCCCGATGGTGACGGCCAGCGAGGGCAGCCCGACCCGGGTGACCAGCCAGCCGTTGAGCAGCCCGCCGGCCACCCCGACCAGCAGCACGATCGGCACGATGGTCTCGAACGCCCAGCCCGCGTCCCACAGTTGGCCGGTGAGCGCGCTGGACAGGCCGAGCATCGAGGCCACCGACAGATCCACCTGCCCGGCCACCACCAGCAGTGTCATCGGCAGCGCCATCAGCGCCACCTCGGCGATGTCGTTGAAGGCGAAGGCGAGGTTGTCGCGGCCGGCGAAGCCGTCCGTGGTGCCGAGGCCGGTGAGGAAGACGGCCACCAGCAGCACCCCGACGGCGGTGTCCCACCTGAGCTTCATCGCGCGCTCCTCTTCCTCAGCGCGCGGGTCATGCGCACCCGTACGATCCGGTCCACGCTGATGGCCGCCAGCAGCAGCGCACCGGCGATGGCGTCCTGCCAGAAGGAGTCGACCTTCAGCACGGCCAGGGCGCTGCCGATGGTGGTGAGCAGCAGCGCGCCCAGCGCCGCGCCCCACACCGTGCCGGTGCCGCCGACGATGGCGACGCCACCGACCACCACCGCGCTGACCACGGTGAGTTCCCAGCCGTGGGCGTTGTCGGCGACGACGGTGCCGAAGCGTGCCAGCCACAGCGCGCCCGCGAAGCCCGAGACGGCGCCGGAGAACAGATACGCGGCCAGCACCCGCCGCCGGATCGGCACCCCGGCCAGCCGGGCGGCCTCCGGGCTGGAGCCGATGGCGTACAGCTCACGGCCACCGCGGTAGGTGCGCAGGACGTACGCGGTCCCGGCGAGCACCACGAAGGCGATCAGCGGGAGATACGGGATGCCCAGCACGCTGCCGCTGCCGAGGTCCAGCACGGACTCCGGCACATCGGCGGCGTTGATCTGCTCGCCTTGCGCCCACCAGTAGTCGACGCCCTGGATGATGTAGAGCATTCCGAGGGTCACCACCAGCGCGGGCACCCGTCCGAAGCTCACCAGCGCACCGCTGACGATGCCGCAGCCCGCGCCGACGAGGAGGCCGAGGGCCAGGACCGTCAGCGGCCCGTGGTCGGTGCCGGAGACGAACTTCCCGCAGGCGAAGGCGGACAGGCCCACCACGGAGCCGATGGACAGATCGATGTTGCGGGTGATGACCACGACCGACTGCCCGACCGCGAGCAGCACCAGGATGGCGGCGTTGAGCAGCAGGTCCTTGATGCCCTGGTCGTCGAGGAAGCGCGGTTCGGCGATCCAGGTGAACAGCACCAGCAGCACGAGGGCCCCGGCGATGCTGATCTCCCGCGCGCGGAAGACGGCGTCGACGAGCGAGCGCGCCGAGCGTGCCGAGCGCGCCGTCTCCGGCGCGGTGGCGGGTTTGTCGGGTTTCTCGATGGTCACGCTCACGTGCGGGTCCCTTCTGCGGTGGCGCCGTCGGCGCCGGTGGGCCCGGTGGCGTGGGGGTGCCCGCTCGCGCCGGTGGCGCCGGTGGCGCCGGTGCGCCTGCTCGCGCCCGTGTCACCGGTGGCGCCGGTGGGCCCGCTCGCGCCCGTGTCACCGGTGGCGTCGGTGCGCCCGGTCGCGGCGGTGGCGCCTGTGTGCCCGCTCGCGCCGGTGGCATCGGTGGGCCCGGTCGCGGCGGCCTCGCCGGGGAGCGCGGTCGCGGCGGCCTCACCGGCGGCACCGGCGCCTTCGGCGCCACCCGTGAGCCCGGTCGCGGCGGCCATCACGGACTCCTCGGTGGCCTCGGCGCGCGGGATCTCGGCCACCAGCCGGCCCTCGTGCATCACCAGGACCCGGTCGGCCATGCCCAGCACCTCGGGCAGATCGGAGGAGATCATCAGCACCGCGAGCCCGTCGGCGGCCAGCGACGACAGCAGCCGGTGCACCTCGGCCTTGGTGCCGACGTCGATCCCTCGCGTGGGCTCGTCCACGATGAGCACCGTGGGCTCGGTCGCCAGCCACTTGGCGAGCACGACCTTCTGCTGATTGCCGCCGGAGAGCACCCCGACGTGGTCGGCGAGGCTGCCGTACTTCAGCTGGAGCCGAACCGCCCAGTCGGCGGCGCGGCCGCGCTCCAGCGCCCGTTTCACCAGCCCGGCGCGGCCCAGCCGGTCCAGACCGGTCAGCCCGATGTTCCGCTCGATGGACATCTCCATCACCAGCCCCCGCTGGCGCCGGTCCTCGGGGACGAGGGCGAGCCCGGCGTCCATGGCGGCGGTTGGCGAACCGGGCCGCAGCACCGCCCCGTCGACCCGCACCTCGCCCGCGTCCGCCCGGTCCACGCCGAAGACGGCCTGGGCGACCTCGGTGCGCCCGGCGCCGACCAGCCCGGCGAGCGCGACGATCTCACCGCGCCGCACCTCGAAGGAGACGTCCCGGAAGACGCCCTCTCGGGTCAGCCGACGCACCGACAGCGCGGTCTCGCCGACCCGGCTGTCCTGCTTGGGGTAGAGCTCGGCCAGGTCCCGGCCGACCATGCGGCGGACCAGGGCGTCCTGGGTGAGGTCGGCCAGCGGTTCGGAGGCCACCCACCGGCCGTCCCGCAGGGTGGTGACCCGCTGGCAGAGTTCGAAGATCTCCTCCAGGCGGTGGGAGATGAACAGCACGGCGGCGCCCTCGGCGCGCAGCGTCTCGACGACCGAGAAGAGCCGGGCGGTCTCGCTCCCGGTGAGCGCCGCCGTCGGCTCGTCCATGATCAGCACCCGGGCGTCGAAGGAGAGCGCCTTGGCGATCTCGACGATCTGCTGGTCGGCGATGGACAGACCCCTGGCGGGCCGGTCCGGGTCGAGTTCGACGCCGAGCCGCGCCATCAGGGCGGCGGTGGAGGTCCGTACGGCCTTGTGGTCGATCCGGCCGAGGGCCCGGCGGGGCTGACGGCCCATGAAGATGTTCTCGGCGATGGACAGATCGGGGAAGAGTGTCGGCTCCTGGTAGATGACGGCGGTGCCGACGTCGCGGGCGTCGGCGGGGCCGTGGAAGACCACCGGCGCGCCGTCCAGCAGCACCCGGCCGGAGTCGGGCCGGTGCACCCCGGCGAGGATCTTGATGAGCGTCGACTTGCCCGCCCCGTTCTCACCGGCCAGGGCATGGGCCTCACCGGCGAAGAGCTCGAGCGAGACGTCCCGGAGGGCCCGTACGGCGCCGAAGGATTTGTTCACCCCCTCGAGGGCGAGGACCGGCACACCGGTCGAAGCAGGCTGGCTCACGGAGTCTCCTGACGCGTACGCAGGGGCAATAAATGAAATGTTTCAATGCCGGATTCCGGGAAGCTAGCGGCGCCCTATGCGGCCGTCAAGGGGGTGTGCACGGGATATACCCACATCGTTTCCACCCCCTTGACGCACCCCGAGCCCCGGCCCTACGGTCCAGGCGCCTTGGATTGAATCGTTTTCATCGATCGTTTTCATCGATCGTTTTCATCCAGCCGTCCCTGGCCCTGGAGGAAGCTCGTGATCAGCAGACGCCACCTGCTCGCCACCACCGCTGCCACCGGTACGGCCCTCACGGGTCTGCCCGCCCTCACCCCGTCCGCCGCCGCCGAGGACCGCCCCGGCGCGGGGCTGCGGGTCCGGAGCACCACGGTGGAGTACGCGCCCCATCCGCTCGGCCTCGACACCGCCCGCCCCCGGCTGAGCTGGATCCTCGACTCGGACGCCCGCGACCAGCTCCAGAGCGCGTACCACATCCGGGTCGCCACCTCCCCCGACCGGCTCGGCGAGCCGGACGTCTGGGACAGCGGCAGGACGACATCGCGCCAGTCGGTCCTGGTCCCCTACGACGGACCGGCCCTGCGCCCGCGCACCCGCTACCACTGGTCGGTGCGGGTCTGGGACGGCCACGGCCACCCCTCCCCCTGGTCCGCCCCCGCCTGGTGGGAGACCGGGCTGCTGAACTCCGGTCAGTGGCAGGCCCGTTGGATCGCCGCGCCCGCCGCGCTGACCTCGCCCCCGTCCCTGGAGGGCGCCTCCTGGATCTGGTTCCCCGAGGGGGATCCGGCCACCGAGGCCCCGGCGGCCACCCGGTGGTTCCGTACCTCCGTCCACGCCCCGGGCACCGTCCGCCGCGCCCGGCTGGTGGTGGCGGCCGACGACGGCTTCACCGCCCATGTGAACGGCACCGAGGTCGCCGCCCGCGAGGCGGTGGGCGCCCTCAAAACATGGAGCCATCCGGTCACCGTCGACGTCACCGAGTTCCTCGACCGGGGCGCCGCCACCCTCGCCATCGCGGCCACCAACGCCGAGAAGGGCCCGGCGGGGCTGCTCGCCACCCTGGAGCTCACCACCGAGGACGGCACCACCCACCACCACACGGACGCCACCTGGCACACCACCGCCGCCGAACCCCCCGCCACCTGGACGGACCCGGACTACGACGACGGCGGCTGGGCCACCGCCAAGCAGCTGGCAGCCTGGGGCAGCGGCCCCTGGGGCAAAGTGCTCCCCCTCCAGTCCCCCGCCCAGCTGCGCCGCGCCTTCCGGCTCACCAAGCCCGTGGCGCGTGCCCGGCTCTACTCCACCGCCCTGGGCCTCTACGAAGCCCACCTCAACGGTGTCCGCGTCGGCCGCGACCAGCTGGCACCCGGCTGGACCGACTACCGCAAGCGCGTGGCGTACCAGACCTACGACGTCACCGACGCCCTCCGCCGCGGGACGAACGCCCTCGGGGTGACCCTCGCACCCGGCTGGTACGCCGGGAACATCGCCTGGTTCGGCCAGACCCAGTACGGCGACCACGCCGCCCTGCTCGCCCAGCTGGAGGTCACGTACACCGACGGCAGCACCGAGCGCATCACCACCGACCAGCAGTGGCGCGCGGCCACCGGCCCGCTGCTGACCGCCGATCTGCTGATGGGCGAGGAGTACGACGCCCGCGCGGAGACCCCCGGCTGGACCTCACCGGGCTTCGACGACACCGGCTGGCGCCCCACCGTCACGGCCTCGGACATCACGGCCGAGGTGGTGGCCCAGACCGATGTCCCGACCCGGGTGGAACGCGAGATCAAACCGGTCAAGGTCACCGAACCCGCCCCCGGTGTCCACCTCTTCGACCTGGGCCAGAACATGGTCGGCAGTGTCCGTCTCACGGTCTCCGGCCCGGCCGGCCACAAGGTCCGGATCCGCCACGCCGAGGTTCTCAACCCGGACGGCACCGCCTACACGGCCAATCTGCGCACCGCCCGCCCCGTCGACACCTACACCCTCAAGGGCGGCGGCCGGGAGACCTACGAGCCGCGCTTCACCTTCCACGGCTTCCGCTACGTCGAGGTCACGGGCTACCCCGGAAAGCCATCACTCGACGCGATCACCGGCCGGGTGATGCACACCGCCGCCCCGTTCACCCTGTCGTTCCACACCGACTCGGCGATGCTCAACCAGCTGCACTCCAACATCACGTGGGGGCTGCGCGGCAACTTCCTGTCCATCCCCACCGACACCCCGGCGCGGGACGAACGGCTCGGCTGGACCGGCGACATCAACGTGTTCTCCAGCACCGCCGCGTACACCATGGAGTCCGCCCGCTTCCTCACCAAGTGGCTCCAGGACCTGCGCGACGGCCAGACCGACGAGGGCTCCTTCCCCGATGTGGCACCCCACCTCGGCGACGTCGGCAACGGCGTGGCGGGCTGGGGCGACGCCGGGGTGACCGTGCCCTGGAACCTCTACCAGGCGTACGGCGACACCCGGGTGCTGCGCGAGAACTGGCCGGCCATGCGGCGCTGGATCACCTACCTGGAAGAGCACAGCACCGATCTGCTGCGGCCCGCCGAGGGCTACGGCGACTGGCTCAGCGTCGAGGCGGACACCCCCAAGGACGTCATCGCCACCGCCTACTTCGCCCACGCCACCGACCTCGTCGCCCGCACCGCACACGTCCTGGGCGAGGACCCGGCCCCGTACGAGGACCTCCTGACCCGCGTCAAGGCGGCCTTCAACCGCGCGTACGTCTCCGCCGACGGCAGGATCAAGGGCGACACCCAGACCGCGTACGTCCTGGCGCTCTCCATGGGCCTGCTCCCCGCCGGTCTCCGCACATCCGCGGCCGATCGCCTCGTCGCCCTCATCAAGGACCGCGACTGGCATCTGTCCACCGGTTTCCTCGGCACCCCGCGGCTGCTTCCGACCCTCACCGAGGCCGGTCACACGGACGTCGCCTACCGCCTGCTCCACCAGCGCACATTCCCCTCGTGGGGCTACCAGATCGACCGGGGCGCGACCACGATGTGGGAGCGCTGGGACTCGATCAAGCCGGACGGGAGCTTCCAGGACGTCGGGATGAACTCGTTCAACCACTACGCCTACGGCTCGGTCGGCGAGTGGATGTACCAGAACATCACCGGGATCGCCCCGGCCGCCCCCGGCTTCCGCGAGTTCCTCATCCGGCCGCGCCCCGGCGGCGAGGTGCGCTCCGCCGAGGGCCGCTACGACTCCCTCTACGGCCCGGTCACCACCCGCTGGTCGCAGGGCGGGGAAAACGACGGGGACAACGGCGGGGACAACGGCGGGGACTTCACCCTCACGGTGTCCATCCCCGTCAACACCACGGCCCAGATCTGGGTCCCGGCACGCCGCGCGGCGGACGTGACCGCTCGCGGCGCCCGCCCGCAGCGCATGGCGGACGGCTGCGCGGTGTTCGCCGTGGGGTCGGGGACCCACCACTTCTTGACGCGTGGCCGACCGCGCGGCTAGGTTTCTTGAATCGTTTCATGAAGGAGATTCATGTCTGACGTTCCAGCCGTGAAGGCGGCCCTCAAGAGCCAGGCGGTCGAGACGCCGTCATGGGCGTACGGCAACTCCGGAACCCGCTTCAAGGTCTTCGCCCAGCCCGGCGTCCCACGCTCCCCCCAGGAGAAGCTGGACGACGCCGCCCAGGTGCACGCCTTCACCGGGGTCGCGCCCACGGTCGCCCTGCACATCCCCTGGGACACGGTCGAGGACTACGGGGCGCTCGCCAAGTACGCGGAGGAACGCGGCCTGAAGCTGGGCGCCATCAACTCCAACGTCTTCCAGGACGACGACTACAAGCTGGGCTCGGTCACCCACCCCGACCCGGCGGTCCGCCGCAAGGCGCTGGGCCACCTCCTGGAGTGCGTCGACATCATGGACGCCACGGGCTCCCGCGACCTCAAGCTCTGGTTCTCCGACGGCACCAACTACCCCGGCCAGGACGACATCGCGGCCCGCCAGGACCGCCTCGCCGAGGCGCTGAGCGCGGTCTACGAGCGGCTCGGCGAGGGCCGGCGGATGCTGCTGGAGTACAAGTTCTTCGAGCCCGCCTTCTACACCACGGACGTCCCGGACTGGGGCACCGCCTACGCCCACTGCCTCAAGCTGGGCCCCAAGGCCCAGGTCTGCGTGGACACCGGCCACCACGCGCCCGGCACCAACATCGAGTTCATCGTCGCCCTCCTGCTGCGCGAGAAGAAGCTCGGCGCCTTCGACTTCAACTCCCGCTTCTACGCGGACGACGACCTGATGGTCGGCGCCGCCGACCCCTTCCAGCTCTTCCGGATCATGTACGAGGTGGTCCGGGGCGGCGGGCTGACCTCGGGGGTCGCCTTCATGCTCGACCAGTGCCACAACATCGAGCCCAAGATCCCGGCGATCATCCGCTCGGTGATGAACGTCCAGGAGGCCACGGCCAAGGCCCTCCTGGTCGACCGCGACGCCCTCGCCGCGACCCAGCGCGAGGGCGACGTGCTCGGCGCCAACGCGGTCCTGATGGACGCGTACAACACCGACGTACGGCCGCTACTGGCCGAGGTCCGCGAGGAGCTGGGCATCGACCCGGACCCGATGGCGGCGTACCGGGCCTCGGGGTGGGCGGAGCGGATCGTGGCGGAGCGGGTGGGTGGGCAGCAGGCGGGGTGGGGGGCGTAGCGCCTGCGGCGGGGCTGCCCCCACCCCGCCCCTTCCCGAATCCGGGGGCAAGCCCCCGGACCCCCGGAACCCGGGGCCGCGCCCCGGACCCCCTGGGCGCCGTCACCGAAACTCGCTGAGACCGGTCCACACACAGAGGACGACACGTCATGACCGCAGAACCGCATCCCAAGGCGGGCGCGCTCCTGGAGCGCTCGCATCGCCTCGGTGCCGACCCCCGCAATACCAACTACGCGGGGGGAAACACCTCCGCCAAGGGCACCGCGACCGATCCCGTCACGGGCCAGGACGTCGAGCTGATGTGGGTCAAGGGCTCCGGTGGCGATCTGGGCACGCTCACCCACGCCGGGCTCGCCGCGCTCCGGCTGGACCGGCTGCGCGCGCTCACCGGTGTCTACCCCGGGGTGGACCGCGAGGACGAGATGGTCGCCGCGTTCGACTACTGCCTGCATGGCAAGGGCGGAGCCGCGCCGTCCATCGACACCGCCATGCACGGTCTGGTGGACGCCGCCCACGTCGACCACCTCCACCCCGACTCCGGTATCGCCCTCGCCTGCGCGGCCGACGGCGAGGCGCTCACCAAGGAGTGTTTCGGCAACCAGGTCGTCTGGGTGCCCTGGCGCCGCCCCGGCTTCCAGCTGGGCCTGGACATAGCCGCCATCAAGAAGGCCAATCCGCAGGCCATCGGCTGCGTCCTCGGCGGCCACGGCATCACCGCCTGGGGCGACACCTCCGAGGCGTGCGAGGCGAACTCGCTCCGCATCATCCGCACCGCCGAACGGTTCCTCGCCGAACGCGGCAAGGCGGACCCGTTCGGCCCCGCCGTCCACCCCGCCCTCCCCGAGCCCGAACGCCGTGCCCGTGCGGCCGCCCTCGCCCCGGTGATCCGCGGCCTGGCCTCCACGGACCGCCCCCAGGTGGGCCACTTCACGGACAGCGACACCGTCCTGGACTTCGTCTCCCGCGCCGGACACCCCCGCCTGGCGGCCCTCGGCACCTCCTGCCCGGACCACTTCCTCCGTACGAAGGTCCGCCCGCTGGTCCTGGACCTCCCTCCGGACACACCTCTCGACACGACGATCGGCCGCCTCAAGGAACTCCACGCCGCGTACCGCACCGACTACGCGGCCTACTACGACCGCCACGCCACTCCCGACTCCCCGCCCATGCGCGGCGCGGATCCGGCGATCGTGCTGATCCCCGGAGTCGGGATGTTCAGCTACGGCAAGGACAAGCAAACGGCCCGTGTGGCGGGCGAGTTCTACGTCAACGCGATCAACGTCATGCGCGGCGCCGAAGCGGTTTCCACCTACTCCCCCATCGAGGAGTCGGAGAAGTTCCGCATCGAGTACTGGGCGCTCGAAGAGGCCAAGCTCCAGCGCATGCCCAAGCCGAAGCCCCTCGCGACCCGCATCGCCCTGGTGACCGGCGCGGGCTCGGGCATCGGCAGGGCGATCGCCCACCGCCTCGTGGCCGAGGGCGCATGCGTCGTGGTCGCGGACATCAACGCGGAATCGGCGCAAGCCGTAGCGCAGGAGCTCGGCGGCCCGGACAAGGCCACGGCCGTCACCGTCGACATCACCTCGGAAGAGGAGATCAAGGCGGCGTTCGATCAGGCGGCGCTGGACTTCGGCGGCGTGGACATCCTCATCAACAACGCCGGGATCAGCATCTCCAAGCCCCTCCTCGACACCACCACCGCCGACTGGGACCTCCAGCACAACATCATGGCGCGAGGCAGTTTCCTCGCCTCCCGCGAAGCCGCGAAGACCTTCATCGCCCAGAACATGGGCGGCGACATCGTGTACATCACGTCCAAGAACGCCGTGTTCGCGGGCCCGAACAACATCGCCTACTCCGCGACCAAGGCCGACCAGGCCCACCAAGTCCGCCTCCTGGCGGCGGAATTGGGCGAGCACGGCATCCGCGTCAACGGCGTGAACCCCGACGGCGTCGTCCAAGGCTCCGGCATCTTCGCGGGCGGCTGGGGTGCGCAGCGCGCGGCCGTGTACGGCGTCCCCAAGGAGAGGCTGGGCGAGTTCTACGCCCAACGCACCCTGCTCAAGCGCGAAGTGCTCCCCTCCCACGTGGCGAACGCCGTCTTCGCCCTCGTCGGCGGCGACCTGACCCACACCACGGGTCTCCACATCCCGGTCGACGCCGGCGTCGCGGCGGCGTTCCTGCGCTGATACGCGCGTGAGGGGGACGGGGTCGGAGGCCCCGTCCCCCGTCCGTACGAACCACAGCAACCACCCACGCACCCACGAGGTCCACGTGCCCACCAGAGAACACCGCTTCGCCGCCGTAGACCTCGGTGCGTCCAGCGGCCGCGTCATCGTCGGGGAGGTCGCCCCCGAACGGCTGACCCTCCACGAGGCGCACCGCTTCCCCAATGACCCGGTCCGCCTCCTCGGCACCCTGCACTGGGACATCCTGTCGCTGTACCAGGGCGTCCTGAACGGCCTCAAGGCAGCTGCCGTGCATACGGGCGACAGCCTGACCAGCATCGGCATCGACACCTGGGCCGTGGACTACGGTCTGCTCGCCGCCGACGGCACCCTGCTCGCCAACCCCGTCCACTACCGCGACACCCGCACCACCGGCGCCGCCGAAAGGGTCGCGGCCGCGCTCCCGCCCCAAGCCCTCTACGCCGCCACCGGCATCCAGCACCTCCCCTTCAACACCATCTACCAGCTCATCGCGGCGCAGGGCACCCCCGCCCGCAGCGCCGCCCACCGCCTCCTCCTCATCCCCGACCTCATCTCGTACTGGCTGACCGGCGAGCCCGGCACCGAACTGACCAACGCCTCCACCACCCAGCTGATCGACCCCCGCACCCGCGGCTGGGCCACCCCGGTGGCAGAGGCGCTGGGCATCGACCTGTCGCTCTTCCCTCCCCTGCGCCACCCGGGCGATCCGGCCGGGACCCTGCGCCAGGACGTTCTCGCCGAGACGGGCATAACCCACCCCCTCCCCGTGACCGCAGTCGGCTCGCACGACACCGCGTCCGCCGTGGTCGGCGTCCCGGCCACCACGCCCGACTTCGCGTACATCGCGACCGGCACCTGGTCCCTCGCCGGGCTCGAACTGGACGCGCCGGTGCTCACGGAGGAGAGCCGCGCGGCCAACTTCACGAATGAGCTGGGCGTGGACGGCACGGTCCGCTATCTGCGCAACATCATGGGCCTGTGGATGCTCCAGGAGTGCATCCGCACCTGGAACACCGGGAACACCGGGAACACCCGGACCGCCCAAGCCACCAGCACGGACCTCACCGCCCTGCTCCACGCCGCGGCCCGAGCCACCCCCCTCCGCTCGGTCGTGGACGCCGGCGACCCCGCCTTCATCGCCCCCCACCACATGCCCGACCGCATCGCCGACGCCTGCCGCCGCACGGGCCAGCCCGTCCCCCGCACCCCGGCCGAGACCACCCGCTGTGTCCTGGACTCCCTCGCCCTGGCCCACCGCCGCGCGATCGAGGACGCCACCCGGCTGTCCGGCCGTAGGGTCAGCGTGGTGCACATCGTCGGCGGCGGTGTGCACAACACGCTGTTGTGCCAGCTCACCGCCGACGCCTGCGGCCTCCCCGTGATCGCGGGCCCGGCCGAGGCGGCGGCCCTCGGAAACGTACTGGTCCAGGCCCGGACGGCCGGAGCGATCACCGGTGGCCTGCCAGAGTTGCGCGCCCTGCTTCACAGCACCCAGCCACTGAGGCAGTATGAGCCCACAGGTGATCATTCGGCGTGGGACCGGGCAGCCGCCCGGTTGCGGGACGCGCAGGTCACAGAGGCCGGAGCCGCCACCGGCCAGGGCGACGAGGAGGAACCGTGCGCGTAGCGCTCTTCATCACCTGCGTCAACGACACCCTCTATCCGCGCACCGGCCAAGCCGTGGTCACGCTGCTCGAGCGGCTCGGCGTGGAAGTCGGCTTCCCGGAGGCGCAGAGCTGCTGCGGCCAGCCGCAGTTCAACACCGGCTACCGCCATGAGACCGAACCGCTGTTGCGCCGCTACGCCACGGCGTTCCGCGACTACGAATACGTGGTGACCCCCTCGGGGTCATGCGCCGCGATGGTGCGGGACAACTACCCCCGGATGGGCGCCAAGGCCGCCGCCGAGGGACGCGGCCAGGAGCTCGCGGACGCGGCGGCCGAGACGGTCCCCAAGACGTACGAACTCACCGAATTCCTCACGGACATCCTGAAGGTCACCGATGTCGGCGCGTACTACCCGCACACCGTGACCTACCACCCCACCTGCCACGGCCTGCGGATGCTGAAGCTCGGCGACCGCCCGCGCTCGCTCCTCGCGGCTGTGAAGGGGCTGAGCCTGGTGGAGCTGCCGGGCGCCGAGGAGTGCTGCGGCTTCGGCGGTACGTTCGCCGTCAAGAACGCGGCCGTATCGGCGGCCATGGGGGCGGACAAGGCACGCAACATCACGGCGACCGGCGCCGAGGCGGTGTGCACCCTCGACAACTCCTGTCAGCTGCACATCGGCGGCACACTCGCCCGCCAGGGCTCCACCGTCCGCCCCGTCCATCTCGCCGAGATCCTGGCCAGCACGGAAGGAGACGTCTGGTGAGCGGAACCGACCAGGCCACCTACCTGGGGATGCCCGCCTTCCCGCAGGCGGCCGACGCCTCGACCCGGAACACCCAGCTGCGTGCCAACCTCCGGCACGCCACCCACACCATCCGCGCCAAGCGCGCCACGGCCGTGGCCGAACTGGACGACTGGTCGCGGCTGCGCGCCGCGGGCGCGGCCATCAAGGACCGTACGCTGCGCCATCTCGACCAGTATCTGGAGCAGCTGGAGAGCGCGGTCACGGCGGCCGGCGGCCAGGTCCACTGGGCGGCGGACGCGGACGAGGCGAACCGGATCGTCACCGAGCTGGTACGGGCCACGGGCGAGCGCGAGGTCGTCAAGGTCAAGTCGATGGCCACGCAGGAGATCGGCCTGAACGGCGCGCTCGCCACGGCCGGGATCACCGCGTACGAGACCGATCTCGCCGAGCTGATCGTGCAGCTCGGCGACGACCTCCCGTCGCACATCCTGGTCCCGGCGATCCACCGCAACCGGGGCGAGATCCGCGACATCTTCACGGAGAAGATGTCCCAGTGGGGCCGCCCGGCCCCGGAGGGGCTGACCGACGCGCCCGCCGACCTCGCCGAGGCCGCACGGCTCCACCTCCGCGAGAAGTTCCTGAACGCCAAGGTGGGGATCTCCGGCGCCAACTTCATGGTCGCGGAGACCGGCACGCTCGTGGTCGTGGAGTCCGAGGGCAACGGCCGGATGTGTCTGACCCTCCCCGAGACGCTGATCTCCGTCGTCGGCATCGAGAAGGTGGTGCCCACCTTCCAGGACCTGGAGGTCTTCCTCCAGCTCCTGCCGCGCTCCTCGACCGCCGAGCGGATGAACCCGTACACCTCCACCTGGACCGGCACCACGGACGCCGACGGCCCGCGCGCCTTCCACCTCGTCCTCCTCGACAACGGCCGCACCGACACCCTCGCGGACACCGTGGGACGGCAGGCGCTGCGCTGCATCCGCTGCTCGGCGTGTCTCAATGTGTGCCCGGTGTACGAGCGGGCGGGCGGCCATGCGTACGGATCGGCGTACCCGGGCCCGATCGGCGCGATCCTCACCCCCCAGCTGCGCGGCACCCAGAGCGAACTGGACGCCTCGCTCCCGTACGCCTCGTCCCTGTGCGGGGCGTGCTACGAGGTGTGCCCGGTCGCCATCGACATCCCGGAGATCCTGGTCCACCTGCGCGAGCGGGTGGTCGAGGGCGGCCCCGCCTCCGTCCGTGGCACCCGTACGGTCATCAAGCCCGCCAAGGGCCACGCCGCCGAGCGCGCCGCGATGCGGGCCGCCCGCTGGGCCCTGGACCACCCCCGGCTGCTGCGCACCGGCCAGCGGCTGGCCTCCCGCACCCGCCGCTTCCATCCGCGGCGGCTGCCCGGTCCGGGGCGGGCGTGGAGCGATACGCGGGAGCTGCCGAAGGTGCCGGAGGAGTCGTTCCGCGACTGGTGGCAACGCACCCGGGGCGGGAGCGGCACCGGGAGCGGCACGGAGGGAAGGAAGAACACCACATGACCCCGCGAGACCCCGGCTCCCAGAACCCCGGCGCGCACCACACCGGCCTCCAGAATCCCAGCGCGCACCACCCCGCCGCCCAGAACCCCGGCGCCCAGAACCCCGGCGCCCAGGGCCCGGACTCGCGCGCCCTGGTCATGGCCCGGATCCGCCGTGCCCTGGCCGATGTGCCGCGTGCCGAGACACCCGGCGAGGTGCCGGTCGAGCGCACCTACCACCGCGTCCACGGCGACCGCACCGCCGCCCGGACCGCGGACCTCCTCGCGGAGAACCTGGCCGACTACCGCGCGCTCGTCCACCGCGCCGACACCCCGTCGTCCCTCCCGGCCCTGATCGCCCGCCTCCTCGCCGACCGCGGCGCGACCAGCGTGGCCGTGCCCCCGGGCCTCCCCGACTCGTGGCTGTCCGCCGTCCCCGACGCGGTGCGCCGGGTTCCGGACACGGCGGAGCTGACCCCGCATGACCTGGACGCGGTCTCCAGCGTGGTGACGGGCTGTGCGGTGGCCATCGCCGAGACGGGCACCGTGGTCCTGGACGCCGCCCCCGACCAGGGCCGTCGTCGCATCACCCTGGTGCCCGACCACCACATCTGCGTGATCCGCGTCCCCGACCAGGTCGTGGACTCCGTCCCCGAGGCGCTCGAACGCCTCGACCCGGCCCGTCCGTTGACCTGGATCTCGGGCCCGTCCGCGACCAGTGACATCGAACTCGACCGCGTGGAAGGCGTCCACGGCCCCCGCACCCTCGAAGTGATCCTCGCCGGACCGGAATCCCCTGGTCAGAGCTGATGGAACGGCAGGGGAGCCCAGGAGGCATACCTCTGCCGTGCCGGGGCATATGCCATGGGGGCATAGAGGGGAACACCTGCGCGGGGGATGCGGCGTTCCTCACATACCGCCGGTAACACCGCTGTTGGGCGGTTTACGCCGATGCCATTGTCGGTAGGGGCCTCTACTCTTATGGTCATGCGTCCGACTCCTACTCACCAACCTGCCTTACTGACCACCCAGGCCACCGACCAGGCCAACGAGGCGATACGCGTCTTTCTGCGGGCCCGGGCCGGCCGGGCGCTGCGGCCTTCGGAGCGGGCCGAGTACAGCCGGTTGCTGAAGGTCTACACACGGGCGTTGCGCGGCGAAGTGGAAAAGGCCGCCTGAGCGGCACGGGGGCGATGCGCGCAACGGCCCGCGCCACCCAACGAAGGTGAAAGCGGCCGACCACAGGTGAAAATCGGGGGGACGCCATGCGGGCGGTGGGGAAGGTCGTCTTAGGGGCGCTGTCAGTGGGCCTCCTGGGGGTCGCGGGCTACGGCGGATACAACCTCTACACCGGCGTGACAGGCGGCGACACCACCGCGGCCCATGACGGTCCGGTGACCGGGGACGAGGCGCGGCGGACCGCGCGGGAATTCCTGGACGCGTGGGCGGACGGCAATGACATGCTCGCCGCCGGACTCACCAACGACGCCGAGTCGGCGATCGGCGCCCTCAGCGGCTATCGCGACGACGGGCATGTGAAGAAGGTGACGGCCACCCCGGGCACGGCGCGGGGCACCACGGTCCCGTTCACCATCAAGGCCGACGTGGTCTTCGGCAAGGCCCGGTCCAGCTGGACCTACACATCACGGCTGACCGTGGTGCGCGGCCGGACGACCAAGAAGCCGCTGGTCGACTGGAGGACCTCCGTCCTCCACCCCAAGCTGGGCGCCAACGAGTCCGTACGGACGGATCTGGCGGACAATCCGCCGGTCCGGGTGCTGGACCGCGGCGGCGAGGAGCTGCGGCAGGGCCGCTATCCCTCGCTCGACCCGGTGCTGATCGCGCTGCGCGCGAGATACGGGGCGGACGCGGGCGGCACGGCCCGGGTGGAGGTCTCGGCGGTCAAGCCCGACGGGACCGCCGGAGCCACGCTCCATGTGGTGACGAAGGGCACCCCGGGCACGCTGCGCACCACCCTGGACGCCGGGGTGCAGAGGAGCGCGGAGAAGGCGGTGGCCACGCGCGACGGCGCCTCCGTGGTGGCGCTCAAGCCCAGCACCGGGGAGATCCTGGCGGTGGCCAACTCCGACCAGGCCGAGTTCAACGCCGCGTTGCAGGGGCAGACGGCTCCGGGGTCCACGTTCAAGATAGTCACCGCCGCCACTCTGCTGGAGACGGGCAAGGTCAGCCCGGGCCGCCCGGTGCCGTGCCCGAAGACGGCGGCGTACGCACAGGGCATGATGTTCCACAACGTCGAGGACAGCGAGAACCCGGCCGCCACCTTCGCCCAGGACTTCGCGGCGTCCTGCAACACCGCGTTCGTCTCGCTCGCCGGGGCCGTGCCCGAAGGCGCGTTGGCCCAGGAGGCGCGGACCGTGTTCGGGCTCGGGCTGAACTGGCGGGTGGGGGTCACCACCTTCGACGGCGAGGTGCCGAACGGAAGCGGCGACGACAAGGCCGCGGCCATGATCGGCCAGGGTACGGTCCAGATGAATCCGCTCACGATCGCCTCGGTCGCGGCCACCGCCCAGACGGGCACCTTCAAGCAGCCCGTCCTCGTACCGCGCTCCGTCGACCACCGCGAGATCGCCACCAGCGACCGCGGCCTCGGCCCGGCCACCGTCGCGCAGCTGAAGGCCATGATGCGGCTGACCGCGACCAGTGGCACCGCCGCCCGCGCGATGTCCGGGCTCACCGGCGACATCGGCGCCAAGACGGGTTCGGCCGAGATCGACGGCCAGCCCAAGACCAACGCCTGGTTCACCGCCTACCGGAACGATGTGGCGGCCGCCGCCGTGGTCACCGGCGGTGGGCACGGCGGGGATGCCGCCGGACCCGTCGTCCGCGCGGTGCTCACGGCGGGCTGAGACTCCCCCTCAGCCCTCCCCGACCCTCCCTCAGCCCTCCCTCAGCCCTCCCTCAGCTCTCCCTCAGCTCTTCAGCCGCTCCCGCAGCTCCTCGACATCCGCCAGGAACCACGTCTGCCGTCCCCGATTACACTCGCGGACGAAATCCCGCAGCGCCGAACTGTCCTCCGTATGACGGGAGATGTCACCGAGGACCACCAGCCCCATGGCGTATTGCACGAACTTCTGGATGATGTCCCCGGCCACCCGCGTGCTCAGCCGGAAGAACGCCTCGTCGAACCGCTCGACCGGGATGACGACCCACTGGGCGCCCTGATACCCGGCGTTGCCGATGAGATCCAGCGCGTCGCGTTCACCGCCGATGGCCTCACCCTCGGCGGCACACATCAGGACGGTGACGCCATGGATCGTCTGCAGATCGCTCATGGCCCCAAGGCTATGGGCGCACCCGGGCGCGGTCGACGGCATTACGGCGTCCCGTCCCCCGCCGATGCCCTCCCCGAACCCGTTCCGGGCCCTCCTCAACTGCCCCTACGTGCGCGGTGTCGCTCGTCGACGTTGGCGGAGGCGCGAGCCTCAAGGGCGCGACCGTGCGAGGCTCAGGGCACATGGAGTTGGCCCTGAGCCTCGCGCGAGAAGCGGGAATCCTGTTCGAGTCGCATCCTCATGTCCCGGCACGCCGCGCGAAGCGAAACCGTGTTTGGGGAGACCAACGCGTCCACTCGCAGCGGTGCCGCATGGACATCAGCCCGGACGGTCACCGGAGGTGCACGCCGTGTAACGGCGTTGCAGCTGGAGTACTAGGATGCCGTTTTTGCTCGCTGCGCGCCGCGACGCTTGCCGAGTTGGGAGCCCAGCCCAGATCGATGTGTTCGCCGCCGTAGCCGCCATGCGCCGCGCGCGGGAGACGGAACGCACGATCCGGACGGGACAGTCATGATGGCCGACACCCCCGAGGTCGCGTTCGCTCTCGTCCTTGAACATGGGATGGACTGCCCTACCTGCCGCACCAGCGACCGCCTTTGCGACATCGGTCAGGAGCTGCTGCGCATCCACAACGCCAACCGTTCCGATGCGGCCGCCCCGCACACGGGAGCGCCCGGGCGCTGCGACTGCTGCGGCAGAAATCAGGAACTCTCGACGGTCCACGAGTCCACCCCGACCGGGCCCGAACGGACGCGCTACGTCTGCCCAGGATGCGCGCCCCGGCCCCCAGGCCGGGATCACGCTCCGGAGGGCGTCTCCGCCGGGCGGCCGGCGGCTCGGCGCGAGCGACAGCGCACCGAATAACAGCCCACCGAACGGAACGCCCCCGGGACGCGCACGGAAATCGCGTCCCGGGGGTCTCGTGGGAATAGCTACGCCATCGGCGTGAACCAGACTTCTCTGGCACTCTGGCCTTGCGGTCGGCGCCCTTGCCGCGCGCAGTTGGCCGTTGGCCTTCTTGTCCATCCGCACCTGTTTCTTCTGCAACGGCCGTATCGATCCTGCCACTTGTCCTGGTCTTCGTGTTCCTCCAGCGCTGGCTGGTGCAAGGTGTGGCACAGACCGGTATCAAGGGCTGACCGAGGAGAGTCGATGAGCTCCACGCAGCACACGCCACTGCCCTACTACGAGGACGTCTCCCCCGGCGCGGGAGCGCTGCCGCCCCGCCCCTGGACCCCATCCTCCGACGCCGCGCGGCTGAGCCTGAACGGGACGTGGTCGTTCCGGCTGTCGCCGACCGCCACCGCCGAGGACGACTCCTTCGCCCGCCCCGGCTACGACGCCCGCGGCTGGGACGAGCTCCCGGTGCCCGCCCACTGGGTGCTGCACGGCCACGGGGCGCCGATCTACACCAATGTGCGCTACCCCTTCCCGGTGGACCCGCCGCGGGTGCCCGACGAGAACCCGACCGGCGACCATCTGCGCGTCTTCGACCTCCCCGGCGACTGGCCGGAGGGCGGGGACGCGGTCCTGCGCTTCGAGGGCGTCGAGTCCTGCGCCCGGGTCTGGCTCAACGGCGAGGAGCTGGGCACCTTCAAGGGCAGCCGGCTGCCGCACGAGTTCGCGGTCGGGGGCCTGCTCCAGCCGTCGGGCAACGTGCTGGCCGTACGCGTCCACCAGTGGTCCTCCGGAACCTATCTCGAGGACCAGGACCAGTGGTGGCTGCCCGGTATCTTCCGTGAGGTGACGCTCGAGCACCGTCCCGAGGGCGCGCTCGACGACTACTTCGTCCACGCCTCGTACGACCACACCACCGGCGAGGGCACGCTGCGGATCGACTCCGACCCCGGCGGCCGGGTCACCGTCCCCGAGCTGGGTCTCGACCTGGCCACCGGGGAGAGCGCCACCGTCCCCGTCGAGCCGTGGACGGCGGAGACGCCCCGGCTGTACGAGGCGCGGCTGACCACCGTGGGCGAGAGCGTCTCGCTGCGGGTGGGCTTCCGTACCGTGGTGGTCGAGGACGGGCTGCTCAAGGTCAACGGCCGGCGGGTGCTCTTCCGCGGCGTCAACCGGCATGAATTCCACCCTGAGAACGGGCGGGCGGTGGACCTCGCGACCATGCGCCGCGATCTGGTGCTGATGAAGCGGCACAACATCAACGCCGTGCGCACCAGCCACTATCCGCCGCATCCGGCCTTCCTCGGGCTCTGCGACGAGCTGGGGCTGTGGGTCATCGACGAATGCGATCTGGAGACCCACGGCTTCGTCGACCTGGACTGGCGGAACAACCCGGTGGACGACGACCGCTGGACCCCGGCGCTGCTCGACCGCGCCGAGCGGATGGTCGAGCGGGACAAGAACCACCCGTCCATCGTGATGTGGTCGCTGGGCAACGAATGCGGCACCGGGCGCGGGCTGTCCGCCATGGCGGACTGGATCCGGGAGCGCGACCCGTCCCGGGTGATCCACTACGAGGGCGACCTGTCCTGCGCCGACACGGACATCTACTCGCGGATGTACGCGCGGCACGAGGAGGTCGACCAGATCGGCCGGCGCGCCGAGCCGCCGTGGGGCGATCCGGAGCTGGACGCGAAGCGCCGGGCGCTGCCGTTCATCGAGTGCGAGTACGCGCACGCCATGGGCAACGGTCCCGGCGGGCTGAGCGAGTACCAGCGGCTGTTCCAGGAGCATGAGCGCTGCCAGGGCGGTTTCGTCTGGGAGTGGATCGACCACGGCTTCACCCGGCGCGCCCCCGACGGCCGCTTCTACCACGTGTACGGCGGCGACTTCGGCGAGGAGCTGCACGACGGGAACTTCGTATGCGACGGGCTGGTCTTCCCCGACCGCACCCCCTCCCCCGGCCTGATCGAGTACAAGAAGGTCATCGAGCCGGTGCGGATCGAGGGCGACGGGGCCGACGGCACGGTCCGGATCACCAACGGCCATGACTTCGCCGATCTGTCCCATCTCGTCTTCTCCTGGACCTATGAGGCCGAGGGCGAGGCGATCGGCTCGGGTGAGCTGGCGGTACCGCCGCTGCCCCCGGGCGAGTCCGCCGTTCTGAAGCTCCCGGCGCCGCCCGACGCCGACGCCGGAGCGGAGACGTGGTGGACGGCCGAGGCGCGGCTCGCGGCCGCGACGGCGTGGGCCGAGGCGGGCCATCCGGTGGCCTGGGCCCAGCTCCCCGCCGCCACCCGGGCCCGCACCCCCGCCTCGGGAGTGGCGCCGCGCCGCGACGGCGGCCGGATCGTGCTCGGCCCCGGCGTCTTCGACGCGGCCACCGGCGCCCTGACCTCGCTCGGCGGGCTCCCCCTCACCGAACCGCCCCGGCTGGACATCTGGCGCGCCCCCACCGACAACGACAACGGCGCGTCCTGGCAGCCGGACGAGCGCTGGGGCCTGATCTGGCGCCGGTTCGGACTGCACCGGACGCGGCACCGGACCGACGCGGTGGAGACGACCTCGGACGGTGCGCTGACCGTCCGTACCCGCGTCGCGCCCGCCGCCGTGGACATCGGCCTGGAGACGGTCTACCGCTGGACCGCCGACGGGGACGGACGGCTGAGCCTCGCGGTCTCCGTCACCCCGCTCGGCGAGTGGACCTTCCCGCTGCCGCGCCTGGGCCTGCGGCTCGGGGTCCCGGCCGCGCTGGGCGACGCCGAGTGGTTCGGCGGCGGCCCCGGCGAGGCGTACCCGGACACCCGCGCCGCCGCGCGCGTGGGGCGGTGGGCGATGTCGGTGGACGAGCTCCAGACGCCGTACGTCCGTCCGCAGGAGAACGGCGCCCGGATCGACGTCCGCTGGGTGCGGCTGACCGCGCCCGACGGATCGGGGGTGCGGATCGAGGGCGAGCCGGCCTTCTGGTTCACCGCGCGCCGCTGGACCACCGAGCAGCTCGACGCGGCCGAGCACACACCGGATCTCGAGCCGTCGAACGAGACGGTGTGGGTGAACCTGGACCACGGACAGCAGGGCATCGGCAGCCAGTCCTGCGGCCCGGGGGTGCTGGACGAGCACCGCCTGGACGCGGCCCCCGCCGAGTTCTCGTTCACCTTCTCGCGGTTGAGCGGTTGAGCGGTTGAGCGGTTGAGCGGTTGAGCGGTTGAGCTGACGGTCGTACGGTCCGGGGCCGGTCCTGGCGACCGGCCCCGGACCGTCGTTTGCTACTCCACCCGCACCGCGCCCGATGGTCCGAACCGCGCCCGCCGCACCTCGCCGTCCCACCAGGTGACCGTCACCAGATGGGTCCCGTCGCCCGCCGGGCCCGCCGCCGCGCGGACCAGGTCGGCCAGCGGGGGCGCGGCGGCGTCGGCCGTGAGGCGGGCGAGGCAGAGGAAGAGGTCGCCCCCGGCACGGCCCGTCGTCTCACCGGCCAGCGCGGGTGAGACGGCGCGCCGGGCGAAGGCCGTGGCGGCGGCGGGCAGGGCGCCGTCCTTCATCAGGCCGTGGAGCGGCAGCAGTTCGGACCGTGGCCCCTCCTCCGCCACCGGGGGATCCGCGACCGCCCAGCCGGTCTGGCGGACGGCCCGGCCCGGCGCGGCGCCGGTCACCAGGTGGATCCGGACCTCCACGGCGCCGCGCACCAGCACCAGCGAGGTGACGCACACCTCCTCGCCCTCCTCCGGCTCCTCCCCCACCAGTCGCGCCCGATGGCGCGAGGCGGCCCAGCCGTCGCCCGCGCCCAGCGGCTCCAGCGCGGTGCGCAGGGAGATCCGGCCGCCGTGGACCAGGCCGAAGTGGTTGTCGGGGGCGACGCCGTACGGGAAGGGGCCGGTGGCCGTGGAGTAGGCGAGGCGGGCGTAGTGGGGGTCGTCCTGGTCGGGGTCGCCGGGCGGCGGGAGGTGTTCGCTGCCGTGGTTGTGGAGCCGGACCAGACCGTCGCCCGCGGTGGACTGGAGCAGCCAGTTGGGGCCGGGGACGGCGCGCGTCACGTCCGCGCGCTCGGCGGGCCCCGGCTCCTCGCGCGCCGTCCAGACCTCGTGGTCGGCCGGGAGCAGCAGCCCCAGGAAGCCCTTGGCGGCCCAGTACGGGGAGGCGGGGCCGGAGTACGGCTGGAGGACGCCGTCGTACGGGCCGTACCAGCCGAGCGAGAGCAGCCCCCGGTCCGTGGTCGCGCCCCGGTCGAGGAAGTGGCGCAGGGCACCGGAGGCGAGGCGGCGGGTGGTTCCGGGGTCAAGCGGGGTGTGGCCGGTGAGGGCGCCCAGCCAGAGGGGCGCGGCGGCGGCGAAGCGGTACGTCAGGGAGCGGCCCTGGTGCAGCGGGGCGCCGTCGGCGCCGAAGAGGTGGGCGTAGTCGGCGAGATGGGTGGCCAGCCGGCGCCCGTAGCGGGTGAGCCGCTCGTCGTCCTGGGACAGCCATGCCTCGAGCGCCGGATACAGGTGCAGGGCCCAGCCGTTGTAGTAGTCGAAGGCGCGGCCCGCGCCGTCGCTGTACCAGCCGTCGCCGGTGTACCAGGGCTCGATCCGCGCCAACCCGCGCGCCACGGCGGCGCGGGCGGCCTCCGGCTCGATGCCCGCCTCGGCGAGGAAGCCGCCGACGGCGACGGGGAACAGCTCCCAGTTGCTGGGTACGGGTTCGGCGGTGAGCGCGTCCACCAGCCAGGCTCCCACCCGCTCCCGGACGCCGTCGTCGAGCCGGTCCCACAGCCAGGGGCGGGTGAGCCGCAGCCCGAGGGCGATGGAGGCGGACTCGACCAGCGGCTGGCCGCGGTCGGTGATCCGGGGCCAGTCCTCGGATCCGTCGCCGCCGGGGTGTGCGGTGCTGGGGCGTGCGGTGCCGGGGCGTACGGTGCCGAGGTGTGCGGTGCCGGTGGCGAGCCCGTCCGCGTACCGCTCCAGCAGCCCGCCGGGATCGGCGCCGCGCGCGCCCGCGATGCGGAAGGCGGCCAGCAGAAACGTCCGGGCGAAGCCTTCGAGGCCGTCGGAGCGGGGGCCCGACCAGCTCGGCCGGTCGCCCGGGAGCGGGTAGAGCGCGCCGCCGGGGGTCGCGTACGGGGCGACGGCGGCGAGCAGGCCGTCGGCGGCGGCCTCCCAGTGGGCACGGGTCCAGCCGGTGCGGGGGCTGATGTCGCGGTCCTCCGGGGGCAGCGCGAGGTGCCGTGCGAGGCTTGGCGTGCGGTGCGGCGTGCGGTGCGGTGTGAGGCGCGGTGCGAGGCCGGTCATCGGAGCACCCCCGCGGGGACGAGGCGCTGGGCACTCAGCTCGCCGAGCACCAGCCGCGCGACCTCGGTGGCGCCGTGGGCCGAGGTGTGGGTGTTGTCGCGAACCTCGTCGTAGAGGTACAGCCGCTTGGACCCCTCGGGGCCGAGCTCCTCCACGAGCCGCTTGGTGAGCGCGGTCAGATCGATGAGCGGTACGCCCCGCTCGGCGGCGAGCGAGCGCATCTCGGCGGGCAGATTCACCCCGAGGCCGTTGATGTGCAGGGCGGTGGCGTTGTCGAGGGTGCCGTCGTCGTTGAACCAGCGGCGCACGATGGGCGTGACGAGCACGGGCTTGCCGCCACGCGCCCGTACGCCGTCGAGCAGCGCGCCGAGGTGGGCGCGGTAGTCGGCGGCGGTCGTCTGCTTGTCGTTGTGGGCGAACTGGACGAGGACGGTGTCGCCTGGTCGGATCAGCGGGCGCAGGGTGGCGAAGAGCCGGGGGTCGGCGAGGAAGGAGCCCGAACTCTCGCCCGAGTCGGCGTAGTTGGCGACCGACAGCCCGCGCCGGAAGAACTGCGGCAGCTGCTGGCCCCACCCGGTGTACGGGGCGGTGAGCTGGTCGCACACGGTGGAGTCCCCGGCGAGGAAGAGCTGGTGGCGGCGACCGGGGGTGGTTTTGGTGGCCTCGCTGACCTCGCCAGCCTCGTCGGCCTCGCTGACCTCGGTGACCTCGGTGACCTTCAGACCCGCGAGGCGCGGCGCGGCGCCGCCGAAGGCGAGGTCGAGCCCGGGGCTTCCACTGGGTCCGGTGGGCTCGCCCTCCGGCTCCCGTACGTTCACGGTGAAGGAGCGGACGAGCCGCTGCCCGGCGGCGGTCGGCGTGGCGGCGAGCATCGTCCGCCGCGACTCGGCGGTGACGCCGGTGCTGCCCGCCTCGGCGCCGCCGAGGACCGCCGTCACGTCGTACGTCCCCGGCGGGACATCGGCATGGCAGACGATGGGCGCGGTGCCGGTGCACTGCGGGACGACCGCGGCCGTGGTCGCGGCCGTGGTCGCGGCCGTGGTCGCGGCCGTGGTCGCGGCCGTGGTCGCGGCCGTGGTCGCGGCCATGGTCGCGGCCGTGGTCACGGCCGTGGTCACGGCCGTGGTCACGGCCGGGCTTTCGGCGGGCCCGGGCCCGGGGCTGGGACTCCCGGCCCAGGCCGGGGCGCCCGGTAAGGCGGCGAGGCAGGCGGTGGCGGCCAGCAGTGCGGTACCGGCGCGTCTCATGAAGGCTCCTCGGCTCGGCCCAGTTCGGCGCTGGAGGTTCGCCGATGGCGGGGGAAGCTACGGTCGGCCGCCCGACCATACGCCGTGTCGGCAAGCGCTTGCTAGAGGGCGCGAACGTCAGCGGGGGCCGCCCAAGAGGCGGCCCCCGCAAGTGATTTCCGCCGGACGCGGACGGTCGTACGGGACTTACCCGTTCCTGCCCCGCAGGGCATCGAGCGCCCGGTCCGCGTGCACGGCCATCCGGAACTCGCTCTTGACGATCTCCAGCACTTTGCGATCGGTATCGATCACAAAGGTGACCCGCTTGGTCGGCACCGCCGCGATCCCGCGCTTCACCCCGAACCGCTCCCGCACGGTCCCCTCCGGATCCGACAGCAGCGGATAGCCGAAGGAGTACGCATGGGCGAACTCCGCCTGCTTCTCGACCGAATCGGCGCTGACCCCGACCGGCTGGGCGCCGAGCTCCTTGAACTCCGCAGCGATGTCCCGGAAGTGGCACGCCTGTTTGGTACAGCCGGGCGTGAAGGCGGCCGGATAGAAGAACAGCACCACCGGGCCGTCCGCCAGCAGCCCGCTGAGCGAACGGACGGTACCGCTCTCATCCGGCAGTTCGAAGTCCTCGACCACATCACCGATGTCCATGAGGGCACGCTACCGGCCGCCGCGCCCGGCGGAGCGTCAGTAGCGCAATCGGGCGGTGTGGCCGTCGATGCGCAGGATGCATTCGGTGAACAGCGCCATCGACGGACTGTCGTCCGTGGGGACCAGCCGCAGCCCCAGGTCCATGATGGACCGGATCACGTGGGCGGTACGGCTTCCGTCGGGATCCTGTCCGCGCAGCGCGGACCACGCCTCGAACTGCGCCCGGACCGTTTCCCACGCCGGGCCCGGCGTGAAGTGACACAGAAAAACCGGCTGGTCGACCCCGTACTGGCGTAACTCGCCGACTGCGGACTCACCTTGCATAAGCCACCATGTGGCACTCATCTCGTCCCCAACTCCGTACACGGGGGTGGATACCCATCATACGGGTGCGGTCGTCCCAACGAGGACCGACTCCACATCAGGGGCCCAGCCCAGCAGCCGCTCGTCCGCTCCCGGCCGGGCCACGCACTGCACGCCCAGCGGAAGGGAATTGGCCGCCCGGCCCGCGGGCAGCGCCAGAGCGGGGGTTCCCGCGTAGCTCCAGGGGAGGCTCATCACGGAGTCGCCGGTGCTCGTCAGGCCGTACGGCGCCGGGCCCGTGGCCGCCGGGGTGATCCACAGATCGATCCCGTCCCGGTCCATGGCGGCCACCAGCCGCTCGCGGAACCCGGCGCGGGCGCGCAGGGCCGCGGCGTACGCGTCGTCGCTCATCCGCTGCCCCTCCCGGATCGCCTCGACGGTCTGCTCGCGGTACCGCTCGCCGTGGCGCGGGAACCATACGGCGTGGGTCCGCGCCAGCTCATAACGGTTGATCACCCGCTGCTCCGCCACGACCCGTTCGAAGTCGTCCGGGAAGGGCACCCGGCGGATCGTGAATCCGGCGGCCGCCAAGTGCCCCGCCCGCTCCTCGAAGGAGCTCCTGGCCTCGGCGTCGGCGCGGTCGAGGTACGGCCCGAGCGGAACGCCGAGCACCGGCCGCCGCCCCGCCGCCGCCGCCCCGCCCTCGCCGGACGGCCGCCAGCCGTCGCACAGCACGGCCGCCGCCGGGGCCAGGGTCGCCACATCGGGGGCGAAGAGGCCCACGGTGTCGAAGGTCGGGGCGTTGGGGATCACACCGTCGGAGGGGATGCGGCCGTGGGTCGGCTTGAAGCCGACGACCCCGCAGTAGGCCGCCGGGCGGATCATCGAACCGATCGTCTGGGTCCCGACCGCCAACGGCACCATCCCCGCCGCCACGGCCGCCGCCGAACCACTGCTGGAGCCGCCCGGAGTGTGGTCGAGTTGGCGCGGATTGCGGGTCGGCCCGGGAGCGGTCACGGCGAACTCGGCGGTGACGGTCTTGCCCGCCACCAGCGCCCCCGCCTCCCGCAGCCGTCCGACGAGCGACGCCTCCGCCCCGGCGAACACCTCGGCGGGAACGTCCGACCCGGCACGCGTGGGCACCCCCTCGACATGCACGATGTCCTTCACGCCCACCATGACCCCATACAGCGGCGGCCGCCCGTCCACATCCCCCCACCGCTCATCGGCCGCACGCGCCGCACGCCCCAGCCGGTCCCGCCGACCGGGCTCGGACACGAAGGCCTGGATCTCCCCGTCCCCAGCCTCGATCCGGTCACAGGTCCGCGCTGCCACGGTGGCGCAAGAGGTGTCCATGAACCGAGGCTACGCGGCGCACCGCGCTCCCGTACGCCCCGGTGAGCCGGTCCTGTCGATATGACCCCGGCCCAAATAGCCCCGGCCCGAACAGCCCCGGCCCGAGCCGGCCCGTAGTGCGTAGGCACCAGGACACATGAGTGGCTGGTCCGGGCGCACCAGGGGAAGACGGCGGCGCAGGACGATGCCCGGCGGGGCGCCGGAAGGAAGTGTTGGAGGCGCGTGAATCCCGCGCGATTCCCCTTGCCCAACGGTGTCTGGAGTGATCAACAGGTGGCTACATATCTTTACCGGATCGGACGGTGGGCCTTCCGGCGCCGCCGGCTCGTGGGTGGTCTGTGGCTGGGGGTCCTGGTGCTGGCCATCGCCGCCGCAGGCGTGGCGCCGGAGGGGAAGGAAGAGGACCTCTCCATGCCCGGCACCGAGTCGCAGAAGGCGTTCGACCTGCTGGACGAGCGCTTCCCCCAGAGCAACTCCCAGGGCGCCGAGGCCCGCTTGGTGTTCCAGGCCCCGGACGGGCAGCGGGTGACGGCCAGGGAGAACAAGGCGGCCGTCGGGAAGGCACTCGGCTCGCTGGACGGGAGCGATCAGGTCGCGTCGACCACCGACCCCTATGAGACCGACGCCGTCAGCGAGGACGGCACCATCGCCTACTCCACGATCACCTACACCGTGGGCGCCGTCGACCTGACCGGGACGACGAAGAGCGCCCTCGAGGACGCCGCCGGCCAGGCCCGGGACGCGGGGCTGACCGTGGAGATCGGCGGCTCGGCCCTGGACTCGGAAGAGGAACCGGGCGGTACGACGGAGATCATCGGCGTGGCGGTGGCCGCGGTGGTGCTGGTCCTCGCCCTCGGGTCGCTGGTCGCGGCCGGATTGTCGCTGCTGACCGCCTTCGTGGGCGTGGCCATCGCCTTCGGCCTGGTCTCCGCGCTGGCCGCTCCGCTGGGCCTGACGTCCACCGTCGCCATCCTGGCGCTGATGCTGGGGCTGGCGGTCGGCATCGACTACGCGCTCTTCATCACCTCCCGCTTCCGTGACGAGCGCGCCCAGGGCAGCGAGCCGGAGGAGGCCGCCGGCCGGGCGGTGGGCACGGCGGGATCGGCCGTCGTCTTCGCCGGTGCGACCGTCTTCATCGCCCTGGTCGGGCTGGGGGTCGTCGGAATCCCCGAACTCACCAAGATGGGCATGGGCGGCGCGGGCGCCGTGGCCCTTGCGGTACTCGTCGCGCTGACCCTGGTCCCCGCGCTGTTCGGGTTCTTCGGCCGGCGGGTACTGTCCCGCGCCGCGCGCAAGGCACCCTCGAATCGCCGGTCGGGAAGCGAGCGCCCGCACGCGGCGCCCACCGCGGCCGGCCGGCCCGGGCTCGGGACCCGCTGGGCGCGGTTCGTGCTGCGCCGGCCGGTGGCCGTGCTGCTGATCGCCGGACTCGGTCTCGGCGCCGTCGCCGTACCGGCACTGAGCCTCGAACTCGGGCTGCCCGGAGACGAGTCCAAGTCGGTGGAGACCACCCAGCGCCGTGCCTACGACCTGCTGTCAGAAGGCTTCGGCCCCGGCTTCAACGGCCCGTTGACCGTGGTCGTGGACACGTCGGAGTCCGGGGACACCCGGGCCACCACGAACCTGGTCGCCAAGACCGTACGGGCAGTGGACGGGGTCGCGTCGGTCGGTGAGCCGGTGCTCAGCCGGACCAAGGACACGGCCGTCCTCACCGCCGTCCCGCGGACCGCGCCGAACAGCGGCGAGACCAAGGACCTGGTGAACGCGATCCGGGGCGCGGTCTCCGGCATCGAGGCCGACACGGGCGCCGGCATCCTGGTGACCGGCACCACCGCGATGAACATCGACATCTCCGAAGCCATGTCCGACGCCCTCATCCCCTATCTGACCGTGGTCATCGGCCTGGCGGTGCTGCTGCTGATGGTGGTCTTCCGCTCGCTCCTGGTCCCGGTCAAGGCCGCGCTCGGCTTCCTGCTGTCGGTGGGTGCCGCCTTCGGCGTCCTCGTCGCCGTCTTCCAGTGGGGCTGGGCGGCCGACCTGATCGGCATCGAGCAGACCGGACCGGTCATGTCGCTGATGCCGATTCTCATCATCGGCATAGTGTTCGGCCTCGCCATGGATTACGAGGTCTTCCTCTTCACCCGGATGCGGGAGGCCTACGTCCATGGCGCGTCCCCCGGCGACGCGATCGTCAGCGGGTTCCGGCACAGCGGACGGGTGGTGGCCGCGGCGGCGATCATCATGATCAGCGTGTTCGCCGGATTCATCGGGATGAGCAGCCCGACCATCCAGACGATGGGCGTCGGCCTGGCCGCCGCCGTCGCCTTCGACGCCTTCGTGGTCCGGATGGCGATCGCACCCGCGGTCCTGGCACTGCTCGGCCACCGGGCCTGGTGGCTGCCTCGTATCCTGGACCGTGTGCTGCCGAATGTGGACATCGAGGGTGAGAAGCTGAACAGGCCTGTCCCGGCCTCCGCGACCGTGCCGGACGCGGCGGCGCCGCGGCTCCCCGTCGACCGGTACTGAGGCGACCATGACGCACAGGGCTGGCGATGGCCCGCGACCACGCGGCACGTGGTGGCGGGAGGGAGCGATCACGGCGACGGCGTTCGTGCTCTGTCTGCTCGGCGGCGTGCTGCGGGACGACGGCAGCACGCTGCAACCGCCGCCTGCCGCCGCCTACTTCATCGCCGTGGTGTCCTGTGCCGTGCTGCCGGTGCGGCACCGGGCGCCCCTGGCCGCCATGGCGGTCACGGCCGCGAGCGGCGTGCTGGTGCCGCCCTTGGGCCTCCTGCTGAGCCCGCTCATCGTGGCCCCCGCCGGGATCACCGCCTACTCCTACTCGCTCACCGCGCGCACCGAACGGCGCGCGGTGGGCGCGGTGTCGCTCATCTCCCTGGCGCTGCTGATCGCCTCCACCCCCTTGTTCGGGGCCCTCTCGGGGAAGGACGCGAGCAGGGTGGCCGCGGTGGTGGCGTTCCCGCTGGTGGCCGGCCTACTCGGGCACTCGGTGCGGAACCGGCGGGCCTACCTGGCGGCCGTGGAGGAGCGGGCCCGGCAGGCCGAGAAGAGCCGGGACAGCGAGGCGCGCCGGAGAGTGGGCGAGGAACGGTTGCGCATCGCCCGGGAACTGCACGACCTCGTGGCCAGTCAGATCACCCTGGCCAACGCGCAGGCCACGGTCGCCGCCCACCTCTTCGACGCCCGCCCGGAGCAGACCCGCAAGAGCCTCAAGGAGCTCATCGAGACCACCGGCGACGCGCTCGACGAACTACGGGCCACGGTCGGTCTGCTGCGTCAGTCCGGGGACGCGGACGCGCCCGCCGAACCGGCGCCCGGGCTGTCCCAGCTTCCCACGCTCCTCGAGTCGTTCCGCCGCGCGGGTCTGGAGGTGTCGGTGCACCAGGAAGGCACGGCCAGGCCGCTGCCGCCGGGACTGGACCTCACCGCCTACCGCATCGTCCAGGAGGCCCTGACCAACGTGACCAAGCACGCCGGTACCGGTAGCGCCCGGGTGCGCCTCGTCTGGAACCGCGATCGCGTGACCCTCACCGTCGCCGACGACGGCGGGGGCGCCCGTATAGCGCCGACCGCGTCCACTGGGCGGGGTGCGGCCACGGGCCCGCGTGCGGCCACGCCGGCGGACCGTCCGCCCGGCTACGGTCTGATCGGGATGCGTGAACGTGCCACCGCGGTCGGGGGGCAGCTCTCGGCGGGCAGGCGCCCGGAGGGCGGCTTCCTCGTCTCCACCCAGCTGCCCCTCCCGCCCGCCAAGGACACGACGCGCGGGACTGACGGAGCGACATGGACTGACGGAGCGACAACCATCGAGGGGCGAATGACCGACGGAGCGACGGGCGACGGACGGACGGGCGGCGGAGAGGCCGGGGGTGCGCCATGACGCTCCGGGTGCTGCTCGCCGACGATCAGGCCCTGCTGCGCGGGGCCTTCCGGCTGCTCCTCGACAGCGCCGACGACATCACCGTGGTCGGCGAGGCCGCCGACGGCAGGGAGGCGGTGAGACTCACCCGGGAGCTGCGGCCGGATGTGGTGATCATGGACATCCGGATGCCGGAGGTGGACGGTCTCACCGCCACGTCGGAGATCTGCGCGGACCCGGATCTGCGTGCCAGCCGCATCCTGGTCCTCACCACGTATGAGACCGACGAGTACGTCGCTCAGGCGCTGCGCGCGGGGGCCGGCGGCTTCATCGGCAAGGGCATCGGGGCCGAGGACCTGCTGGACGCCGTGCGGACGATCGCCGACGGCGACACTCTTCTGTCCCCCGCCGCCACCCGCTCCTTGGTCGCCCGTTTCCTGGCCACACCGGACCACGCCGCGCGGCACCACCCCGAACAGCTCGCCGTGCTCACCCCGCGCGAACGCGAGATGGTGGCCCTGGTCGCGACCGGCCTGTCCAACCAGGAGATCGCCGAGCGGATGTTCCTCAGCCCCTTCACCGTCCGTGCCCATGTGCAGCGCGCCATGACGAAGCTGGACGCCCGCGACCGGGCGCAACTCGTCGTCATCGCCTACCGGACGGGCCTGGCCCACGCCGCCCCCGACGGCGGGACCGACGGCCCGTCGTAGCCGAGTCACGGCATCGGGGCGAATTCGGGCAGGGTAAGGGCCGAGTGGGCCGGTCGTGGTGTCGCGGAGGGCATGGTGACGAGGCCGCGCAGCATGGTGTTGCGTTGCTCCAGGGCCCGCTCCGTGGTGGGGAAGAGCCTGGCCGAACCGTTGTCGACCAGTGCCTGGTTCATGGCGACGAAGTCGCGAACGCCGCGTTCGTAGGCGGCGAAGGCCGCGGTGTGGTCCCGGTTCGTGGCCAGGGCGTTGGCGAGCATGTAGGCACCGACCAGTGCGAGGCTCGAGCCTTGTCCGGTGAGGAACGAGGGTGCGTACGCGGCGTCGCCGACGAGCGCGACACGGCCGCTGGACCAGTGGGGCATGCGGATCTGACCGGCCGTGTCGAAGAACAGGTCATCCGCGTCGCGCATGGCGTTGACCATGCCGGGGACCTCCCATCCCGCGTCCGCGAAGACCGTGGCGACCAGGTCCCGCTGGGCGTCGGGGTCGCGGAGGGCGTCGAGCGGCGGTTCCGGCCGGTGGAAGTTCAGGAAGGCGTGCAGCTCGTCGTTGCCCCCGACGGCGTAGAGGGCCGCGGCTTTCCCCGGGGCGTTCCACAACACGAGCTCGCGGGAGAGCCCGAAGGTGTTCGGCATGGTGAATATGGCGAAGCAGTAGCCGAGGTAGCGGTGGAACTGTTCTTCGGGGCCGAACAGGGACTCCCGGGTGGCCGAGTGCATACCGTCGGCGCCGACCACCAGGTCGAATGTGCGCCGTTGCCCACTGTGGAAAGTGACGTCGACGCCCTGTCCGGACTGGTCGAGGGTGTCGATGGAGTCGCCGAACAGGAATTCCACGTCATCGCGGACTTTTCCGTAGAGGGCCGCGGCCAGATCGCCACGACGCACCTCGAGGTCCTGTCCCTCGACACTGCCGGCGATGGCGTGCGGGCTGAGCGAGGCCAGTTCACTGCCATCGGCGTTCAGGAAGGTGCAGCGACGCGAGTCGATGTGGGCGTCCCGCAGTCGCGGCAGTATCCCCATCCGCCGGACCACCTCGATCGCGGTACCGCGGATGTCGATCGGGTAACCACCGTCGCGCAGCCCGCCTGCCTTCTCCACCACGGTGACCGCGCATCCGGACCGGTGCAGCCAGTACGCCAGCGCGGGTCCGGCGATACTGGCCCCGGAGATCAGGACCGTGCGCTTCGCGGTGGTACTCACGTCCATCGACAGACCGGTGGGTGTCATGCCTGGGCTCCCTTTTTCTTTGTGATACGGACAACGAGCAGTGACAGTGCGGCCACGACACCGGCGACGGCGAAACCCGTGGCGAAGGCCGATTCGCTCGGCAGGCCAGTCTTCGAGTCGGCCCCGGCGTCGAGGATCGCGGCGGCGATCTGGACGCCCAGGGCGATGCCGATCACACGTGTCACCACGAGCAGGCTGGTGGCGATGCCGGTGTCCTTGGTCTCGACGGCGGTGGTGGCGCTGGTGAGCAACGCCGTGGTGCCGGCGCCCGCGGCCATCGCGGCCAGCGCCTTCGCGAGGACGAGCTGCCATTCCGCGGTGTGCAGCGAAATCAGGGCGGTCATCGTGGCCGCCATGACGACGGCCCCGGCGATGAGCACGACACGCAGACCGAAACGCCGCGCCGCGATCCCGCCGACCGAATCGCTCACCGCCCCGGCGATGGCGCCGGGGAGCAGGAACAGTCCGATGTCGGTGGTGTCGGCTCCGAAGCCGTACCCGTCGCCCGGTACCCCCAACAGCTGCGGGACCAGAAAGCTCACCATCCCGAAACCGGTGGTGATGACGATGGTGAGCATGCACGCGTGCCACATGGCGGGCTTTGCCAGCATGCGCAGATCGACCATCGGCGAGGCCGCCCGGCGCTCGACGGCAACCCATCCGGTCGCGAGGGCGGCCACGACCACCGCGAGGGCCCCGATGGCGAGTGGCGGCAGGCCTTCGTCGCCCGTCGCCCTCACGAGCCCGAGCATGAACGCGAGCAACGTGCCGCTGAGCAGAGCCACGCCGGGCCAGTCGATCCCGTACTCCGATTCGACCGGCGGATCATGCGGCATCAACCGAGCCACGAGCAACGTCATCGCGATGATCACGATCGTCGGCAGCGCGAACATCCAATGCCAGGAAAATGCCTCCGCGATCGGCCCGGCAGTCAGCGTTCCCACCATGCCGCCGCCCGTGAACAGCGCCATGACCAGCCCCATCCCCAGCTGCGACTCCCCTGCCGGGAGGTGTTTGCGCACCAGGATGAAGGAAAGGGGCAGCGCACCCACCATGGCGCCCTGCAATACCTGACCGAGCAACAACACCGGCAGGTTCGGCGCCAGACCGGCCAGCAGACCACCGGCCGAGACCACGGCCATCAGCCGGACCAGCACCCGCTTTCCGCCGTAGCGGTCGCCGAGTTTGCCTGCGACGGGTGCGACGGCGGCGCCGGTGATGAGCACCGCGTTGGAGACCAGCGCCCCTTCGCCGGAGCTGACCCCCAGCTCACGTTGCAGCAGCGGGAGCGCGGGATCCACCACTGTCTGCAGGGTGCCGAGGGCGAGCGCCAGGATGCCGAGGGCACCGATCGACAGCCACCCGATGCGGACCGGGGGCGGGGAAACCACAGCTTGGGACATAGCGTCCCTTTCATCGTTGGTGACGAGTTCATCGTTGGTCGCGAGCAGGTGCGTGGACCTGCTCGATGTGTGCGCGATGCGCGGAATTCACGCGCCTCCAACACTTCCCTCCGGCGCCCCGCCGGGCATCGTCCTGCGCCGCCGTCTTCCCCTGGTGCACCCGGACCAGCCACTCACCCGTCCTGGTGCCTGCGCACTACGAGCCGGCTCGGACCGGTCGGACGGAGAGTGTGTTGCCACGGGAGGGCGAACGACTGGACGATGGGCCGGTGAGTGATGCTTGGGCGGGGGTCGACTCCGTCGCGCTGGAGCGGGCCGTACGGGAGCGCGCGGGGCGGCCCGTGGCCGGGGTTGAGGACATGCGGAGTTACCTCGCGGCACAGGTGGCGGATGTCTCGCACCGCGAGGTGCTCGGGCCGCTGCGAGCCGGACACGGGCCCGGTGGTGTGGTCGTGCGGCGCGGCGAGGTGCTCGCCCGCTGGGGGGATCCGGCCCGGGTGGAGATGGCCTTCAGCGCGACCAAGAGCGTGCTGGCCCTCGTCGCGGGTGTCGCCTTCGACGACGGACTGCTACGGCTGGACGAACCCGTGTGCGGCTCCGTGGAGTTGCCCCAGTTCTCGGATGAACACGGGCGCCGGATCACCTGGCGGCAGCTGCTGGACCAGACGAGCCAGTGGGAGGGCGAGCTGTGGGGGAAGCCGACGGGGGTGGACGCCCAGAGCGTCCGCGAGGGGACGGAGTCGGCGGGCGGGCCGCCCGGTGAAGGGTGGGCCTACAACGATGTGCGGGTGAATCTGACGGCGCTCGCGCTCACCGTCCTGGTGCGGCGGCCGCTGCCGGAGGTGCTGCGCGCCCGAGTCATGGAGCCCATCGGGGCCTCCGGCTCATGGTCGTGGCACGGCTACGACAACTCGTTCGTGGACGTCGGCGGCGTGCGCCTGCCCGTGGTGTCCGGCGGCGCCCACTGGGGCGGCGGACTGTGGATCAGCGCGCTCGACCTGGCCCGTATCGGCCGACTCTGCCTGAACGGTGGGGAGTGGGCCGGGCGCCGGATCGTGTCACGGCGCTGGATCGAGGCGTTGTGGACGCCGTGTGCCGTCAAGCCGGAGTACGGGCTGTCGTGGTGGCTCAACGACGGCCGCGTGGTGTGGCCACAGGCCCCGTCGACCGGGCGCTGCGCCCGGGGCAACGGCGGCAATCACCTCTTGTGGGTGGACCCGGCCCGTGACCTCACCCTCGTCTCACGCTGGGGTGCCGATGTGGAAGCCCTCGTCGCGGCGGTCTCGGAGGCGGTCCGCCCCTGCTGATGACACCGGCGAGACCACCGCTCAGCGGGCTTCCACATCGGCCGCAGGCGTCAGCTGCCGCCCGTCACCTTGACGTAGTCGACGACCAGCTGCTGCGGGAAGGAGGTGTTGCCGTCCGGGTCGCCGGGCCAGTAACCGCCGACGGCCAGGTTGAGGATGATGTAGAAGGGGTGGTCGAAGACCCAGCGGTTGCCGTTGAGGTCCGAGGGCGTGCGGGTCTGGTAGACGTTGCCGTCGACGGACCAGGTGATCTTGTTCGGCGACCAGTCGATGGCGAAGGTGTGGAAGTCGTCGGAGAACTTGCCGCCATTGGGCAGGGTGTAGCCGGCGCCGATGCCGCCCGAGCCGGAGTAGCCGGGGCCGTGGATGGTGCCGTGGACGGTGCTGGGCTCGAAGCCCACGTTCTCCATGATGTCTATCTCACCGCAGTTGGGCCAGCCCGCGCTGCCGATGTCGTTGCCGAGCATCCAGAAGGCGGGCCACATGCCCTGGCCCTGCGGCAGCTTCATCCGGGCCTCGACATGGCCGGAGGCCGTGGTGAACTTCTGAGAGGTGTTGAGGCGGGCCGAGGTGTACTCACACTGGCCGTACCAGCAGTTGTAGTTGGCCGGGTTCTCCTTGCGGGCGGTGATGACGAGGTTGCCGTTGCCGTCCAGCGCCGCGTTCTTGTTGCCGTCGGTGTAGTACTGCCGCTCGTGGTTGTTGACGTTGTCACCGGTCTCCAGGCCCCACTTGGAGCCGTCGACCGCGCTGCCCGCGGCGCCGTCGAAGTTGTCGGTGAACTCGGCCGCGGCGGCCTTGGTGTGGGGGGTGTCCGTGGTGGCCGTGGCCGGAGCGGTGAGCCAGGGGGTGGCGGCGAGTGCGGTCGCGGAGAGCAGACCGATCACGGTGTTGCGCAGCGTACTTCTCATGGAACGGTGGTGCCTTCCTGTGTGGGGGATGGGACCGGTGGGTGCCGGTCCGGTGGGGGAAGGTGTGTGTCCGGCGGTTGGGGGCCGGGGTCCGCGGGCGCTATGGCACGGGCATACGGGTGGCAGGGGCCACGCGCGTCAGCGCTCCTTGAGGGGTGGTGGTCGGAGGACAGGCGGGAGGAGGGCGCGTCAGCGCTCCTTGAGGGGTGGCGATCTGCCGCCGGGCGGGACGGTGCGCGCCCTCGGTCAGGAAGTGGCGGACGGGCAGGGCGGCGGCACCGAGCGCCACGGCGTGGGGGCCGAGCCCGCTCAACCCGATGTCGGTCTTCGCATACGGCCTGCGCAGCGCCTGCGCGGCCACCGTCTCGCGGATCCGCGGCAGCATACGGGCGCCGAACATCAGCCCGGCCCAGCCGCCGAGGATGATCCGCTCGGGGTTGAAGAGATTGACGAGATTGGCTATTCCGGCGCCCAGGTACACCGCCGCCTCCTCCAGGACGCGCTGCGCGGCGGACGAGGTGTCGGCGGCCGCGAGCAGCGCGGCGAACGCGGACTCCTGGTCGGCGCCGGGGGTGACGCGGCCGCGCCGCGCCTGGCGGTAGCGCTCCAGGACCGCCTCGGCCCCGACGTACGCCTCGAGGCAGCCGCGGGCGCCGCACCGGCAGCGGCGGCCCCCGGCCTGGACGGTGGTGTGACCCCACTCGCCCGCGCTGTCGGTGGCGCCCCGGTAGGGGGAGCCGTGGGTGATGACGCTCGCGGAGACGCCGGAGCCGATGAGCGCGACGACGGCGTGCTGGACGCCGCGTCCGGCGCCGAACCACATCTCGGCCCGGCCCAGGGCCTCCGCGCCGTTGTCGATGTGCAGCGGCAGCGCGGTGCCGGTGCGCAGCAGCCGCTCCAGGGGGACACCGTCCCAGCCGACGGCCGAGACGCCGATGCCGACGCCGAGGATGTGCCCGTGGGGGATCCCGGCTTCCTCGATGACGGCGTCGAGGAAGGTCAGGATGTGGCGGACGGCGGTTTCGGCGCCGTGGGGTCCGGAGGCCAACGGGTAGACGGCTCCGGCCCGTTGGGTGAGGGCGAGGTCGAACAGCCCGACGCGGACCCGGGTATCGGCGACCTCGACGCCGATGACGTACCGGTGCTCGGAGACCAGCCGCAGCCGCGGCGATTCCCCATCCGTGACGACCTCTTCCGTGACGACGCCCTCCGTGACGACGCCTTCCGTGACGACGCCTTCGGCGATCAGTTCGCCGATGACCGCGCCCACGGTGGTGGCGCCGAGCCCCGTACGGCGGACGAGCTCCTGGCGGGTGAGCGGGGCGTGCAGATACAGCGTCCACAGCAGCGAGGAGCGGCTGCCGCGCCGCGGATCGCGCACGGTGGTGCGCAGCGAGGGCTGGGCTGCCTGCGCCTTGGCCGTCATCGGTCACCTCCGGGGAGACACAATGTCCAGCGCTGTTCGATGCATGTCAATAGGTCTGGACCTTCTTGCATCAAAGAATTTGAGGCGGGGCCCGACCCAACTCCCCCTGAACCGACAGAAGTCGAACCCTCAGCGCGCTCCACCGGTGGCGAGGAAGTGTGCCAGCGGCAGCGTGGCCGCGCCCAACGCCACAGCGTCGGGCCCCAGTTCGGCCAGCCCGATCTCGGTCTGCGCGTACGGCCGGCGCAGTGCGTAGGAGGCGGTGGCGGCCCGGATCCTGGGGAGGACCCGGCCGCCGAGGAGCAGTCCGGCCCAGCCGCCGAGGATGATCCGCTCGGGGTTGAAGAGGTTGATCAGGTCGGCGATGCCCGCGCCGAGGTAGGCGGCGGTCTCCTCCAGCACCTCGCGCGCCCGCGCCTCGATTCCGGCGGCCCCTACGATCGCGGCGAACGCGGCCTGCTGATCCTCACCGGCCCCGTCCGTGTCACCCACACCGCTCTCACCCGCACCGCCCGCGTCACCCACACCGCTCTCACCGGCACCGCCCACACCGCCCGCACCCGCTCCGCGCGCCCCGTGCCCGTAGCGGTCGAGCACCGCCTGGGCCCCGACGTACGCCTCCAGACAGCCGACCGCACCGCAGCGGCAGGCGCGCCCGCCGACCTGGACGACCGTGTGCCCCCACTCCCCCGCGCTGCTGGTCGCGCCCCGGTACGGCACCCCGGCGGTCACGATGGCCGCGCCGACGCCGGAGCCGATCAGCGCGATCACCGCGTTGTCCGCGCCGCGGCCCGCCCCGAACCACATCTCGGCCTGCCCCTGCGCGGTGGCGCCGTTGTCGATGAACAGCGGCAGATCGGTGCCGGTGCGCAGCAGCCGCTCCAGCGGCACCGCGTCCCGGCCGGCGGTCGGGCCGTGGACGAGGATCTCGTCCCCCTGTTCGACGACGCCGGGGACGCCGACCCCGACGCCGATGACCGCGTCCGGCGAGGCACCGCTCTTGGCGACGACCGCGTCCAGGCCGGTCAGGATGTGGCCGACGACCGGCTCCGGATCCCGCTCCAGCCCTCCGGGCGTCAGCGGATGCTCCCACCGGGCCAGTTCCGTCAGCGTGAGGTCGAACAGCTCCACGCGGACATGGGTCTCGCCGACGTCGACCCCGATGAGATGGCCACCGCCCGGCGTGACCCGCAGCAGCGTGCGGGGGCGGCCGCCGTCGGATTCGACGGACCCGGCCTCCTCCACCAGTTCGTCGGCGAGCAGTTCGCCGACGACATTGCTGACCGAACCGGAGCTGAGCCCGGTGAGCGCGCCCAGTTCCTGACGGCTCACCGGGCCCCGGAAGTACAGCTGGCGCAGCAGCGTCGAGCGGTTGCCGCGCCGCAGGTCGCGGACGGTCCGTCGGTTCATCTGACCCATCGGGCTCCTTCCCCCTGCCCGAACCTACCGGACGCGGCCGCTCTTGACGCCGACTGGTTTCATCGCTTAACTCACGGTCTGAATGAAGTCTCGCGCTTCACTTTTTGAACGGTCAAGGGCGGGTTGACGGTCAACGGCGGCTGAGTGACGCTGCCTCATGGCCGCCGTACGGCTCACTACTCCGCGCCCGGGGCCTGAAACAGCGCGAGCAGATCCTCCCGCCCGAACATCCGCGCCGTCTCGACGGCCGAGGGCGATCCGGCGCGCGGGTCGGCACCCTTTGCCAGCAGCACCCTCAGCACCTCCGCCTCGCCCTTGAACGTGGCCCCCGCGATGGGGGTCTGACCCCGTTCGTTCACCCGATTGGGGTCAGCGCCGCGCTCGAGCAGGGCCGACACCGCGGCGGGATGGCCGTAGTAGGCCGCGAGCATGAGCAGGGAATCGCCCTTGTCGTTGGTGAGGTTGGCGGGGACGCCCGCGTCCACATAGGCGGCGAGCGTATCGGTGTCACCCTGCCGGGCCAGGTCGAAGACCCTGGCCGCCAGTTGGAGCACCTCCGGGTCGTGGGCGGGCTCGCTCTCGGGGTTCGATTCGGTCATGGCCTGTCGCCTCCGGCTTCGCTACCTGGGTATGTGATCATCCACCCTAAGGACGGCGACGGACCCACCCGGGCAGGCGGGCACCCCGCCCCGGTCGGCGGCCGGCTCGCAGCGCCACGCCTCCATGGTGATGATTACACCGATAATCCACCCAATTGCACCTTTCGCCCGGCCGATGCATGCTGTGATCCTGGAACCACTCATGGTGACTGACCGTCCCCCATCAGCCAGGAGACCGTGATGATCCTGTCCATGTCCGGCGTCGTACTGCTCGGCATCATCGTCTTCATCTTCTTCCGCAAGGACGGCCTGAAGGGGTCGCACGCGGTCATCTGTGCGCTCTTCGGCTTCTATCTCGCGTCCACCGCGATCGCTCCGAGCATCAAGGCGGGCGGCGCGAGCCTCGCCGGCCTCCTGGGTGGGATCAAGATCTGACGTGGGCCGGAGACCGCTCCCCCGCCTCCGCCTCGGCAGCGCCGGGGCCACCCCGCTCGTCCCGCCCGGCCGCGGCCGGGCGTTCGCCCGCAGCACGGCCGACGGCGTCGCCGATGTGGTCCAGCCGCTGGTCGCGCTCTCGCGCGGGTTGCGCGTGCTCGCCGCCGCCGGGCGGCGCAAGTGGATGGAACTGCCGGGCGACCGCCGCGGACCGGTATTCACCCTCGTGGTCGCCTGCGGCTTCGTCCTCTACCTGCTGCCGTACGGGCCACTGGCGGCGGCGATCAGCCTGATCGGCGCGGCGGGCTGGGCCGGCCGGGGGCGCGCCGGGGGCGCGTCGGAGACGCCCGCCGACGGGACCGAGCGGCTGCGCACGCTCTACGAGGCACTGGTGCCGTACTTCTCCGCCTCCGAGGACCCCAGCCCGCTCTACAGCCACGGCGGCGACTGGTCCGCGGCGTTCGACTCCTTCGCCTTCGACGAGAGCGGACGGCTCACCCGGCTGCGCCTCCACTACCCCGCGTACTTCACCGACGGCGAGCCCGCGGCCCGCACCCGGATCGAGCAGCTGCTGTACGCGAAGTCGGGGCGCGGCCGTGAATATCTGTTCGAGTGGGACGAGGAGGCCAACAACCTCACCCTGACCGTGCTGCCCGCCCTGTCCACCGCGATCCACGCCCAGCGCTTCGTCACCGCGCCCGGTGAGACGGTGCTGGGCTTCACCGACCCGTCGTCGGTGCAGCGGACGCTTCCGGTGCTGGCGGGGCCGGAGACGTCCGGGGAGGACGGGGAAGACGAGGAGAGCGCGGAGGACACGAGGGACGTCGGGCTCAAGAAGGCGGCAGGGGACGGGCCGGAGACCCATGACGTACCGCCGGTGATCTGGCGCACCGGCCCGCGCTCGACCGAACCGCATCTGCTCGCGCTCGGCCAGCCCGGAAGCGGCACCACGACGCTGCTGCGCTCCATCGCGCTGCAGGCGCTGCCCCATGGTGAGGTGCTGGTGGTGGACGGCGGCGGCACCGGCGAGTACGCGTGTCTGAGCGGACGCACGGGGGTACTGGCCGTGGAGTGCGGGCCGGCCGGGGTGCTGGCCACGCTGGAGTGGGCGGGCCATGAGACCGAGCGCCGGCTGATCGCCGCCAACCGCGCCCGCCAGCTGCGGCACGCGCCACCGGAGGACATCCAGCGCCCGCTGTGGATCCTGCTGGACCGGCCGTCGGTGATGAGCCATCTCGCGGCGGCGGACGGCCGCACCGATCCGCAGGAGCTGCTGGCCGTGCCGCTGCGGCACGGACGGGCGGCGAACGTACGGGTGGTGGTCGCCGACCAGCTGGACGCCGCAGAGGCGCTGAGCGAGGCCGTACGGAGCCACACCCGGGCCCGGGTGGTGCTGGGCCCGGTCTCGTCCGAGCAGGTCACGGCCGTCCTCGGCGCGCCGCCGCACACCACGCCGACGCCCGAGGTGCCTCCGGGCCGCGGCTATGCCCGCCTCGGCGCGGGCCCGGTGCACCGCCTCCAGGTGCCGGCTACGCCCGATCCGTACGACGAGGCGGCCGGCGAGGCCGAGCGGCAGGCGGTGCTCCAGCTGCTCCCCGCCCCGGACCCGGCGGCGCCCCCGGCCCCGGCACCCGTCGGGGGCTAGCCACCGAGACCTCGTAGCGCTGCCGCACCGGGGCGCGTTACGGCACGTCAGGCCAGCGCCACAGCAACAGCAACAGCAACAGCAACAGCACGTTGCGGCACGTCAGGCCACATACGTCCGCGGCGCCTCCGCCTCGATCGTCGCACCCGTGGCCACCAGATCGGCGGCCGAGGCCAGCCGGGTGGCGGCCTTCTCGGCGACCGCTCCCCCGACCGTGAACGGCAGCCGTACGTACCCCTCGAACGCGCCGTCCACCCCGAAGCGGGGCCCCGACGGCACCCGGACCCCCAGCCGGGCGCCCGCCTCGGCGATGCGCGAGCCGGAGAGGCCGCCGGTGCGGACCCAGAGGGTGAGCCCGCCGTGCGGGACGGTGAACTCCCAGTCGGGCAGATGGCGCCGGAGGGCGCCGACGAGCGCGTCACGGTTGCCGCGCGCGAGGTCCCGGCGGATCTCGATGGCCTCCTCCCAGCCGCCGGTGTTCAGCAGCCAGGCGACGGCGAGCTGATCGATGACGGGGGTGCCCAGGTCCGCGTAGGCGCGGGCGGCGACCAGGCTGCGGATGACATCGGGCGCGGCGCGCACCCAGCCGATGCGCAGCCCCGCCCAGAAGGTCTTGCTCGCCGAGCCGACCGTGATCACGGTGCTGCCCGCCGGGTCGAAGGCGCAGACGGGCCGCGGCAGCTCCACCCCGTCGTCCAGCCGCAGCTCGGCCATGGTCTCGTCGGCGATCAGAACCGTTCCGGCGGAGCGGGCGGCGTCGACGAGCTGGCGGCGCTGGTCCTCGGTGGCGAGGGCGCCGGTGGGGTTGTGGAAGTCGGCGATGACGTAGGCAAGCCGGGGCGCGGCGGCGCTGAGCACCTGGCGCCAGGACGGGATGTCCCAGCCCGCGAGCCGGTCGGCCACGGCGACGGGGACGAGCCGGGCGCCCGCCTCCCGCATCAGCTGGAGGATGTTGGCGTAGCTGGGCGATTCGACGGCGACCCGCTCCCCGGGCCGGACCATCAGCCGGCAGGCGGCGGCGACGGCCCCCATGGCGCCGGTGGTGACCATGATCTGCTCGGGCATGGTCGGTATGCCGCGGGCGGTGTAGCGGTCGGCGAGCGCCTGGCGCAGGGCGGGCAGCCCGGCGGGGTAGTCGCCGTGGGTGTGGGCGTAGGGCGGCAGTTCGTCCAGGGCGCCGCGCATGGCGCGGGTGAGCCAGGGCTCGGGTGCGGGCAGCGCGGCACAGCCGAGGTCGATCACGGAGGCCGCGGCCTCGGGCGGGAGCGGATCGAGCCCCCGGGTGGGCAGCGGGCTTCCGGCGGGCATGGCGGTCCAGCTCCCGGCGCCGCGCCGGGACTCCAGGAACCCCTCGCCGCGCAGCGCCTCGTAGGCGGCGGCGACGGTGGTGCGGCTGACCGCGAGCGCCGCGGCGAGCTCGCGCTCGGCGGGGAGGCGGGCCGCGACCGGAACCCGGCCCTCCAGGATGAGCAGCCGTACGCCGTCGGCGAGGGAGCGGTAGGCGGGGACGCGGCGGCCCCCGGTCGGTGAGGCCGCGGCCCCGGCGGCCACGCCCTCGCGGGTGTGCTGTGACCCGAGCAGCCGGGCCAGTTGGGGTGCCCCGACAGCGGACGTCCATGGACTCATCGAAAGCGGTCCACCTTTCGGAGATTGGCCGTGGAACTGGACTGGTTCCAGGCCACAGAGTGACATGCCGCAGGCCACTCACACCAGGAGCACGCGTTGTCCGACCTTCCGCGCCGCCGCCTTCCACGCCGTCTTGCCCAGCTCTACGTGGGGCTGGTGCTCTACGGGGTGTCCATGGGGCTCCAGTTGCGCGCCACGCTCGGTCTCGACCCGTGGGACGCCTTCCACCAGGGCGTCTCCGAGCACACCTCGCTGTCGATCGGCACGGTGACGGTCGTCGTCGGCGTCGCCGCGCTGCTGCTGTGGATCCCGCTGCCCCAGCGGCCGGGGCTGGGCACGGTGTCGAACGTGCTGGTGATCGGGCCTGTGGTGGACGCCACACTGTGGCTGATACCGGAGCCGGAGGCGCTGGCGGTGCGGATTCCGCTGCTGCTCTTCGCGATCGTGCTGTGCGGGGTGGCCACCGGGCTCTACATCTCGGCGCGGTTCGGGCCGGGCCCGCGGGACGGGCTGATGACGGGGCTGCACCGGCGCACGGGGTGGTCGATCCGGCTGGTGCGGACCGGGATCGAGCTGGCGGTACTGGCCACCGGCTTCGCGCTGGGCGGCTCGGTGGGGGTGGGAACGGTGCTGTTCGCGCTGACCATCGGGCCGCTGTCGCAGTACTTCCTGCGCGTCTTCGCCATTCCCGCACCCGCCGGGACGGGCCCTGGGATCGTGGCGCGCGGCGGCGTCGAGCCGCAGGTCCGGGACCTGATTTAGGGCTGGGGCCGTCGGGGCGGTAGTGTACGCCCTTGGCCTACCAGGCGGACCGTTACTGCGCGCTAAAGTACCAGAAACGCTGGGTGACATCTGCTGCCAGATGTGACAAACCGGGCGCCTGTGGGTAGAACAACGGGGCGGCACGACGGGCGACGCATGTCCCAATACGGGAATCTTCACCGCCGACCGGACGTTGACCGGATGACGACGACAGCGACACCTGTCCTGTGGGCGACAAGCCCGGGAGGCACGATTCATGAGTGAGCGAGCTCTTCGCGGCACGCGACTCGTGGTGACCAGCTACGAGACCGACCGCGGCATCGATCTGGCCCCGCGCCAGGCGGTGGAGTACGCATGCCAGAACGGCCATCGATTTGAGATGCCGTTCTCGGTAGAGGCGGAGATCCCGCCGGAGTGGGAGTGCAAGGCGTGCGGCGCCATGGCACTCCTTGTCGACGGCGACGGTCCAGAGGAGAAGAAGGGCAAGCCCGCGCGCACGCATTGGGACATGCTCATGGAGCGGCGCACCCGCGAGGAGCTGGAGGAGGTGCTGGCCGAGCGGCTGGCGGTTCTCCGCTCCGGTGCCATGAACATCGCCGTGCATCCGCGGGACACCACCCGTAAGTCTGCCTGAACCGAGCGGCAGCACTGAGGTAACAACTGAAGTACGAGGGCCGGGGCCACTGCTCAGCAGTGGCCCCGGCCCTTGTGCGCCCTCGACCCTTAGACGCCTTCGGCCCTTAGATGCCCTTCGACCCTTAGGCGCCCTTCAGCCCTTGTGCGCCCTTCGCGCCGGCCGAACCGGGCCTCAGCCCCGGTCGCGCGGCCGCAGCCCGGGGCCCGGCTCTCCGTCGCCGTCCCGGCCCGGGTCGTCCCCGTCCCGTATCACCTCGCCCTGGATGACCGTGCCCTGCTCCGGGCGCTCCCGCCCGTCCCGGCGCTCCCACTGCTCACGGGCCTGCTGGAAGGGGTCGGACGGCGATCCGGGGACGAAGCCCATCCGGCGCGACAGCGCGCTCTCCGCGCGGCGCCGCAGCAGCGCCCGGGTCGGCGGGAACAGGCACACCAGCGCGGCCACGTCCGAGACCAGCCCCGGCACCATGAGCAGCAGCCCGCCGAGCATCGTGAAGGAGCTTCCCGGGCGCGTGGCGGGCTCCTCCGCGCCCGGCCGCATCGACCCGGCCAGGCTCTGCCACGCCCGGCGGCCACCGCGCTTGACCACGGCCCCGCCCACCACCACGCCCGCGACCAGCAGCAGGAAGACGGTCAGCCCGCCGGCGACGTCCGCCACCAGGGTCAGCAGCCAGATCTCCAGGACCAGCCAGGCGGCGATCCCCAGCGGTACGAAGGTGCGGGCGCGTGAGCGCTTCGGGCGGGTCGGGTCGCTCTGCTGCGATGCGCCGGTCATCATGCCTCCAAGTGTGCCCGGGCCCGTGACCGATACGGAGCGCGGGTCGCACGGCCAAGGGGGATCGAGGGGATCTCATGGGTTCCAACGCGCGAGGGGTCCCAGAGGGTCCAGGAGACCGGAGGAGACCGGAGGAGACCGGGCGGAATCCGCGAAAGCGCGAGGTATCGGCGGCGGCGGGCCGGGTACCCGCCGCCGACGGAGGTGTCGAACGACGGCTGTGCTGGAGGTCCTCGTGCGGTGGGCGGCGCCGACCGGGATCTGGCTGATGCTCTTCAGCCGACTCCCGGCAGGTGCGCCGGACGGCGCTGGTCGGGGTGCCCGCCACGGTGCCGCCGCTGTGCGTGGCGACCGGGCCCGGTTGAACGGGCTGCCGCGGTTCGGCTCCGGGCTCGGCAGAGCCGCCGCGGAGGAGGCCGCGGGGCACACCGCCGTGTGGCTGCCGGCGCTCTACGTCCTGGTGTCGGCGGTGACCGGGGACGCGGTGCTGCGCGCCGGGCTGCGGATCTTCGCCGGAGTGGGCCGGGCCGGGGCGCTGTTCACCGACACCGGCGGCTACCGTCGGACGGTCCTCGACGGACGCGCCGCGGCCGCCCCGGCCCATCCGCCACCGCACTGGCAGCTGACCGGGATCCTGCTCGGGCCGCTCTCCGCGGCCCTCGCCATCACCCTGGCCACACTGGCGGTACGGCGGCCGGTCCAGACCGGGACGGCCGCGCTACTCGCGCCCGTACGACGACTGCAGTCCGGGCATATCGGCGACTATGTCGCCTGGCTGATCGCCGGGACGGCGCTGCTCACGGTGCTGACCGTCCCAGGGGTCCGCTGAGCCGCCGGGACCGGGGCGCGCCCGGTCCCATAGGTCAGCGGTCAGCGGTCAGCGGTGGCGCAGTGCCGAGATCAGCTGGCTCTTGGACATCTGGGACCTGCCCTCGATGCCCGCCTTCTGGGCCTCGCGGTACAGGTCCTCCTTGGTCCGCGTCTCCATGCCGCCCGACTTGGCGCCCCCGTGGGCCGCCATGCGGCGCCCCGACGTCTTCCCGCTCTTGGCGGTCGTTTTGGCCATGTTCCGCCTCCTTCCGCCTCAAGTGTCCGGTACGGGGTGGAACATCGCTCGCGGGACTACTCCGAGCGCGGAGCCCGGTCCGGCCGCGGGGATCGGAGCACCGGGCCCGAGGGCCAGGCCCGGGTCCGGGATCCGGCGGTCCGGGGTCCGGGACCCGGGATCCCGGGCCTAGGACTCCTTGGAATCCTTGCGGCCCAGCACCTTGTTGACCCGTGAGCCCACGCCCCAGGACATCACCCGCCAGGCCGCCTCCGTGACGATGTCGCGGCTCATCTTGCTCTCGCCGCGCTCGCGTTCGATGAAGGTGACCGGAACCTCGATGACGTGGAAGCCCGCCTTGATGGCCCGCCAGGCCAGGTCGATCTGGAAGCAGTAGCCCTGGGAGGCGACCTCGTCCATGCCGATGCCCTCGAGCGTCTCCTTGCGGAACGCGCGGTAGCCCGCCGTCATGTCGCGGATCGGGACGTCGAGGAGCAGACGGGAGTAGGTGCTGCCGCCCCGGGAGATGAACTCGCGGGACTTGGGCCAGTTGACGATGCGGCCGCCGGGCACCCAGCGGGAGCCGATCACCAGATCCGCGCCCTTGAGCGCGGTGAGCAGCCGGGGCAGCTCCTCGGGCTGGTGGGAGCCGTCGGCGTCCATCTCCACCAGCACGCCGTAGCCGTGCTCGATGCCCCAGCGGAACCCGGCCAGATAGGCGGCGCCGAGGCCCTCCTTGCCCTTGCGGTGCAAGACCTTGACGTGGTCGTCCTCGGCAGCCAGCTCATCGGCGACCTTGCCCGTGCCGTCCGGGCTGTTGTCGTCCGCGACGAGGATGTGCGCGTCCGGAACCGACTCCCGGACCCGCGCGACGATCGGCTTGATGTTCTCCGCCTCGTTGTAGGTCGGGATGATCACCAAGGTCGTGCCGAGCGGACCGTACTTCCGCCGGCCACCGTCGTCCTGGCCCTCGTTGCTACGGCGCGGCTCCTCGGCCTCGGCGCCGGCCCCGTCGGCCTTCGCGCTCGGCTCGTCGGCCTTGGTGCCAGGCTCCTCGGCCTCGCGTGCGTCGCTCACGGCTACTGCCCCTTCTTGTCCGTACGTCCCCGACGGCCGATCATGATCGCGGCCGCGCAGGACAGAACGCCCACCATAGCGAGCACCCACTCGGGGGTCGCACCGACGCGGTCGGCCAGGGTCTTGCCGTCACGCAGCGGGATGCGCGCGGTGAGCACATCTTGCGTGAATTCTTTCGTCCGCTGCTCGATCGTGCCATCCGGGGAGACCACCGCGCTGATCCCGCTGGTGGCCGCGGTGATCACCGGCCGACCGTGTTCGATCGCCCTCAGCTTGGACATGACCAGCTGCTGCTCGGGCTGGCCGCTGCGTCCATAGGTGGCGTTGTTGGTCTGGACGACGATCGCCCGGGCGCCCGCGTTGACCGTGTCGCGCACGATCTCGTCGTAGGCGACCTCGAAGCAGATCACATCGCCGAGCCGCGCCGGGCCGACGTTCAGCACACCGGTGTGATCGCCGGGGTAGAAGTCCCGGGGCACCCGCTGCAGCCGGGTGATGATCTTGCTGAGCTCCTGGCGGAAGGGGACGTACTCACCGAAGGGCACCGGGTGCTGCTTGGTGTACGAGGCGCCGGGGCCGCTCTTCGGGTCCCAGACGATGCCCTGGTTCTCCACATAGCCCTGTTTGGTCGGATGGTCGACCAGGGCGCCGACCAGCACCGGAACGCCGATCGACTTGACGGCCTCGTCGATCCGGGCGTATGCCTCCCGATACTGGAAGGGATCGAGGTCGGAGGCGTTTTCCGGCCATATGACGAGATCGGGCTTGGCGATCCGGCCCGCCTTGACGTCCTTCGCCAGGTTCAGGGTCGCCTTCACATGGTTGTCGAGGATCATCATCGGGCGGCCCAGGAAGTCCATACCGGGCTGCTGCACATTGCCCTGGACGACCGCGATGTCGACCGAGTCGTCGGCGGCGGTGGGGATGGGCACCGCGAATCCGGCGGCCGTCACGGCGGCCGCGACGGCCACGGCCCCGGCGGCGGGCAGGGCGCGGCGCGGCGAGAAGCCCCCGGCGCCGCGCAGCCGCCACAGGGTGAGCGCGGCACCGGCGAGCGCTCCGCCCGTCAGCGCGACGCCGAAGGTGACCAGCGGGGCGCCGCCGAGCGCGGCGAGCGGGGTGTAGGGCGAGCCGGTGTTGGCGAAGGCCAGGCGGCCCCAGGGGAAGCCGCCGAAGGGCACCCGGTCGCGGGCCCACTCCTCGGCGACCCACAGACAGGCCGTCCACAGCGGCCACAGGGCCGGTACGGGCAGCCGGGAGACCAGGGCCAGCCCCGCCCCCATCAGCGCGAGGAAGGCCGCCTCGATGATGGACAGGCTCACCACCGCGTCCCAGCCCACCACGCTGAGCCACTTCAGCAGCAGCAGGAAGAACGGCACCCCGAAGGCGAAGCCCGTCCAGGCGCCCTGGCGGGCGGTCCGGCCGTGGGTGAGCAGGGCGAGGGCGGCGACGGCCACCAGGGACAGCGGCCACACCCCGAACGGCGGGAAGGCGAGGCCGAGCGCGAGCCCGCCGGCGGCCGCGAGCGCGCTGCGCCGCGCCTCGCGGCGGGCGAGCAGGCCGAGGCGGCGCAGCCGGCCGGGCCGCCGCTCTCCGGCGGCCGGCCCGGAGGCGGTCCTGGGGGCACTGGAGGCGGTCCTGGAGGCACTGGCGGCGGCACCGGACGCGGCGGCACCGCGCGCGGCAGACGCGGCACCGGACGCGGCAGACGCGGCACCGGATGCGGCAGTCCCCGGCGCCGCGGCCCCGGTCGCGCCTGATTCCCCGCCCTCGGCGGCGTCACGATCCTCGACGGGCTCACGACCCCCCACGGCGTCACCGCCCTCCACGGACTTACGGCCCTCGGCGGCGTCACCGCCCCCGACGGGATCACGACCCCCCACAGCGTCACCGCCCTCGGCGCCCTCGGCGCCCTCCGTGGGCGGCGTGGCGGCGGAGCCGGTCGTCCGCTGACCCGGTCGGTCTGCGTCCGGCCCGGTGGGGGCGGCTTCGGCGGTGGTGTCGGAACCCGATGGCACGGTGCGGCCTTCCTACAGGTCGTGCTGTGGTGAGGTGACCGTATAACGCGGGCGCGCGGAAGTGGTCCCGAGGTGCGGATTGTGACCTCGGGGTAGAGAAACGCTTCGGCCATGGCGGGGGTTCCCTCGCCCGGCGGCGGCCCCGCCCCCGCGTCGGGGGGCGGTCCGCCGGTGTGCGCGTGCGGAGTGGGGGCCCGACGCCCTTCGGGCCGACCTGGGACCCGCTGGCTGCGGATCGACCGAGAGCCGTTGTCTACTGAGCGTCCGGGCCCCTCCCGGGTCGCACCTGCCGACCCGGCGATCCCTCCCTCGCCCCCGTGCACTGGACCTGGCTCCCAGTGGTGGCGCACCACGGTGGCGCGTCTCCCTCTGGCCCAGCGGCGTTCGACGACTGCGTGAAGATTCCCCGGTCGGGCGTCCTGTGGTGGACGAGGCCGAACCTACCGGCCACCGACCGCACCCTGTCAACAGCCACATGACCTGCGCCGTTTCCTCAAATGACCAGGTCAGTACGGACGGTGTTCAGATGCCACGACAGGCCGGGGGCTCATCGTTCGGCGGTACGGGCCGCCCGCGCGTCACTCGTCCGGCCGGAGGTGGACGGTGCGTCCGCCCACCACCGTGCGCACGCAGACGGGCAGTTGACCGCCCGGAGTGAGGTCGGGCAGGCCCGGGGTGCCGGAGCGCGGGTCGGTGGACCATCCGGCGACTCGCGTGTCGGGCACCTGCACGATGAGCTCACCGGTCCGCCAGATCGCGTAATCGGCGGGCGCGCCGGGCGCCAGGACGCCCGCGTCGTCCCGTCCGACGGCCCGCCAGCCGCCGCGGGTGTGGGCGGTGAAGGCGGCGCGGACGGAGATCCGGTGCTCCGGGGTGCGGTGGAAGGCGGCGGCGCGCACGGTGCCCCAGGGGTCGAGCGGGGTGACGGGGCTGTCGGAGCCGAGCGCCAGGGGCACTCCGGCGCGCAGCAGCGCCGCGTAGGGGTTGAGGGTGCGGGCCCGGTCGGGGCCGAGCCGCTGGGCGTACATGCCGTCCTCGCCGCCCCACAGGGCGTCGAAGGCGGGCTGGACGGAGGCGGTGAGGCCGAGGTCGGCGAAGGCCGCGACGGTCTCCGGGGTGAGCATCTCGGCGTGTTCGACGCGGTGCCGGGCGGCGCGCACGCGGGCGAGTCCGACCGTGTCGGCGGCGGCCCGTACGCCCTCGACGACGGCCGTGACGGCGGCGTCGCCGATGGCGTGGAAACCGGCCTGGATCCCGGCCTCGGTGCAGGCGGTGACATGGGCGGCGACGGCCGCCGCGTCCAGGTAGGCGGTGCCGGAGTGCGGCGTGTCGGCGTAGGGCTGGTGGAGACACGCCGTGTGGGAGCCGAGCGCCCCGTCGACGAAGAGGTCGCCCGCCGCGCCGATGGCGCCGAGTTCGCGCACCTTGTCCAGGTCGGAGGCGCTGCTCGCGGCCTCGGCCCAGTAGCCGTACACCCGCGGTCCCGGCTCTTCGGCGGCGAGTTCGAGCAGCCCGGTGAGGTCGTCCTCGGAGGAGATGTCGGGCCCGGCGCATTCGTGGAGGGTGCCGATGCCGAGCGAGGCGGCGCGGGCGAGGGCGGCCCGCTGGGCGTCGGCGCGCTGCCGCTCGGTGATGACCGCGTGGGCGGCGGCGCGTACGGCGTGGTGGGCGGCGCCGGTCAGCGGCGTGTCGGAGTGGTACCCGGCCAGGTCCGACACGCCGGGCACGCGGTCCAGGAGCGCGGTGGTGACGACGGCGGAGTGCACATCGATGCGGGTGAGATAGAGGGGGCGGCCGCCGGTCGCCCGGTCCAGTTCGGCCCTGGAGGGCGGCCGTCCCTCGGGCCAGCGGGCGGCGTCCCAGCCGTGGCCGAGCAGCACCCGGTCGGCGGGGTGGGCGGCGGCGTGGGCGCGCACCCGCTCCAGCGCGTCGGCGAGCGTACGGGCGCCGGTGAGGTCGAGTCCGGTGAGGGCGAGCCCGGTCGCGGTGGTGTGCACATGCGCATCGGTGAAGGCCGGCGTCACCAGTGCCCCGTCCAGCTGGACGACCTCGTCCACACCGTCCGCGAAGCCGTCCGCGGCCCCTTCTGAGCCGACCCAGGCGATGGTGCCGCGCTCGACGACCATCGCGGTCGCGAACGGGTCGGCGGGGCTGTGGACCTCACCTCCGCGCAGCAGGACGGTACGGCCTTCGGGGGCCTGGGCGGGGGTGGGGTCGTTCACGGCGGGCTGCCTCGATGGGGGTATCAGGTAAGGGGGTCAAGGGGGTGTCGACGGGGTGTTCAGACGCGCGGCGGGCGCGCCTCGTAGGGCGTGGAGAGGACCACGGTGGTGCGGGTGGAGACACCGGCCAGCGAGCGGATCCGGCTGAGCAGGTGCTCCAGCTCCAGCGGGGTCGCGACGCGCACCTTGAGGATGTAGTTCTCGTCTCCCGCGACGCTGTGGCACGCCTCGATCTCGGGCACCTCGGCGAGCCGCTCGGAGATGTCGTCGGGCGCGCTGGGGTCGAAGGGTTTGACCGAGATGAACGCGGTAAGGGGAAGCCCGACGGCCTCGGGGTCCACGACGGCGGCATAGCCGCGGATCACACCCCGTTGCTCGAGCCGGCGAACCCGCTGGTGCACGGCCGATGTGGACAGGCCGGTGGCCTTGCCCAGGTCGGTGTAGCTCATTCGGCCGTCCTTGACGAGCAGCTCCACGATCTGTCTGTCCAACTCCTCCACAGCCGATCACCTTATGTGGTCGGGAGGGCTCCGGCACAACGGGTGGGCACAGCGGACATAGACGCCGCTACGCCGCACCTGCATCGGGCATGTGACGAACACCACATGCCCTCGTGGGTGTCCTATGAGATGCGGCGATTACCTATGCGTCCACGAGGGAAATGCTTGCTGTGGTCGAGGCCGACGCGCCTGGCCAGCCCACCCGAGGGGGAAACTCATGCCTCATCTCGAGCGCCTCGACGCAGGCGACATCGATACCGACGAGCTCCACGACACCTATGAGATGTTCCGGGTGATCTGCCCGGACTGCGCACGCCCCATCGCGCTCCTCGCCGACGAGGACGTCCTTCCCGAGCACGCGCTGTGCTCGTCCCCGTGGGACCCGTTCGGGCTCACGGTCTGCGCCGGCACCGGCCGCCGGGTGACCGACGCCGCGCCCGCCGACGCGTCGCTGGACGCGTTCGAGCGGGACGCCGCGCTGCTGCTGACACTTCCGGAGGGCCTGGACTGGCGGAAGCAGCCGTTCTCCCACCTCGGCGGCCCCGGCTCCCGGCCGGTGCGCCTTTCCTAGAGCCCGTAGAGCTCCCAGGACTCCCAGGGCCCGGTTCTCCCCCAGCTACCACCGGGAGGTGCCCCCGGCCGGGGCGTATGCGAATCGGCGGGGGCGCGGGCCGCGCCCCCAACCGACACACCGGCCTCAGCCGGCCTCAGGTCCCGCGAGAGCGCGGGCGATCACCACCCGCTGGATCTGGTTGGTGCCCTCCACGATCTGGAGGACCTTCGCCTCACGCATATAGCGCTCGACCGGGAAGTCCGCCGTGTAGCCGTATCCGCCCAGCAGTTGGACGGCGTCGGTGGTGATCCGCATCGCGGCGTCCGTGCAGAACAGCTTGGCCATCGCCGCCTGCTTGGAGAACGGCCGCCCCGCGTCCCGCAGCCGTGCCGCCGTCAGGTACAGGGCGCGCCCGGCCTCGATCTGCGTGGCCATGTCGGCGAGCATGAAGCGCAAGCCCTGGAAGTCGGCTATCGGCCGGCCGAACTGCCGCCGCTGCGCGGTGTACGCGAGCGCCTCGTCCAGCGCCGCCTGGGAGACGCCGACGGCGCAGGCCGCGATGCCCAGCCGGCCCGCGTCGAGGGCGGACAGGGCGATCGCGAACCCCTGGCCCTCCTCGCCGATGCGACGGGCGTCGGGGACCCGCACCCCGTCGAGGTGGATCTGGGCGGTCGGCGAACCGGCCATGCCCATCTTGTGCTCGGGCGCGGCCGCCGAGAGCCCGGGGGCGTCGGCGGGCACGAGGAAGGCGCTGATGCCGCGGGTGCGCTCGGGGCCGGTGCGGGCGAGCACGGTGTAGAAGTCGGCGATGCCGCCGTGGGTGATCCACGCCTTGGTGCCCTCGAGCGTCCAGGTGTCCCCGTCCCGGGTGGCCCGGGTGGTGAGCCCCGCCGCGTCGGAGCCGGAGGAGGGCTCGGAGAGGCAGTACGCGCCGAGCAGTCCGCCACCCAGCATCGCGGGAAGGTGCTCTGCCTGCTGCTCCTTGCTGCCGTAGCCGGCGAGGGCGTGGCAGGCCAGGGTGTGGACGCTGACGCCGAGGCCGACGGTCAGCCGGGCCGCGGCGAGTTCCTCGAGGACCTGGAGATAGACCTCGTACGGCTGGTCGCCGCCGCCGAACTCCTCGGGCTGGACCAGCCCCAGCAGCCCGGACTCGGACAGCAGGGTGAACAGCTCGCGGGGGAAGCGCCCGGCGGCCTCCTCCTCGGCGGCCCGGGGCCTGATCTCCCGTTCGATCAGCTCGCGGACGAGCGAAATCAGGTCGCGGGCCTCTTCGGTGGGCAGCTCACGCTCCACCGGCTGCGGGCCGTGATCGGTCATGGCGGCGCTCTCCTCTCCCCTGGTCAGGCGCTTCGGCGGCGTACGCCGGGGTGAGGCGGCGCCACCGGTGGTGCTGCCGCCGGCCGGTCGGCCCGTCGGATCGCGAACGGTGATGACCTGCACTGCGGCGGTTGGAGTATGCCCGATCCGGAGCGTTCCGGTACCGGTCGCCCGATCTTCAACCAATTTCGCACATGGGCACCCACCACCTTCCTCCACGCACTCCCACCAACGTCGCACGCATGGAGCAAATTGGCCCAGACCATTGACCCCACTGGTCTAGTCCTTCTACCTTTTCCCCACCCTGCCCTGCGCGTTCATGTCAAGCTATGGGCAGGTCGTCGGGCAGTTCACTCTCCCCTCACCCCCCACCGAGGAGATTCCATGCTCAGACCAGGCAGACTGTCCGCCGCGCTCGCGGCGATCTGTACGGTGGTGCTGACCGCCACCCTGCTCGCGGGCTCGGCAGCGGCCGGTGAACCCCGGAGCGCCGACATACCCCAGGCCACGTCCAAGGCCGCCAAGACCCCCACGACGAAGGCCGCCGGGAACAAGGTGGTCGGCTACTTCACCGAATGGGGCATCTACCAGCGCAACTACCACGTCAAGAACGTCGAGACCTCGGGCTCGGCCGCCAAGCTCACCCACATCAACTACGCCTTCGGCAATGTCACCGGCGGCAAGTGCGCCATCGGCGACTCCTACGCCGACTACGACAAGGCGTACGACGCGGCGAGCAGCGTCGACGGCCAGGCCGACACCTGGGACGCGGGCGCCCTGCGCGGCAACTTCAACCAGCTGCGCAAGCTCAAGAAGCTCCACCCCGGCCTGAAGGTGCTGTGGTCCTTCGGCGGCTGGACCTGGTCCTCCGGGTTCACCGAGGCCGCCAAGAACCCCGCGGCCTTCGCCCAGTCCTGCTACGACCTGGTCGAGGACCCGCGCTGGGCGGATGTCTTCGACGGCATCGACATCGACTGGGAGTACCCCAACGCCTGCGGCCTCTCCTGCGACACCAGCGGTAAGGACGCCTTCAAGAACCTGATGTCGGCCGTGCGTGCCAAGTTCGGTTCGTCCAACCTGGTGACCGCCGCGATCACCGCCGACGCCTCCTCCGGCGGCAAGATCGAGGCCGCCGACTACGCGGGCGCCGCGAGTTACGTCGACTGGTACAACCCGATGACGTACGACTTCTTCGGCGCGTGGGCCGCACAGGGCCCCACCGCCCCGCACTCCCCGCTCAACTCCTACAACGGCATTCCGCAGCAGGGCTTCAACACCGACGCCGCCATCCAGAAACTCAAGGGCCTCGGCATCCCGGCCTCGAAGCTCCTGCTGGGCATCGGCTTCTACGGACGCGGCTGGAGCGGCGTCACCCAGGACGCCCCCGGTGGCACGGCGACCGGCGCCGCGCCCGGCACCTACGAGGCGGGCATCGAGGACTACAAGGTGCTCAAGGGCTCCTGCCCGGCGACCGGCACGGTCGCGGGCACGGCCTACGCGCACTGCGGCAACCAGTGGTGGAGCTATGACACCCCCGCCACCATCGCCGGGAAGATGAACTACAAGCAGCAGCAGGGCCTGGGCGGCACCTTCTTCTGGGAGCTCAGCGGCGACACCACGAACGGTGAGCTGATCAAGTCCATCAGCTGACCCCACAGCGACACCCCTGATCGACGCGGGCGGGGAGCCATCACCGGCTCCCCGCCCGCTTCGTCGTGCGCGCCCGCGCACACCGGGCCCATCGGTGTCAAGCGTTCAAGCGGCGCACGAGGGGGCGCGAGGAGCGTATGCGGAGAAGACCCCCGGTAACGCCGCGTGCCCCTGTGAACGCACTCCCCGTGAACGCGCTCTGTCCGGGGCTCGTACCCCAACGCGGCTTGTTCTGGCTATTGCGGGGCATCCGCCCCTCAAGGAAATCTGAGCGCACGGGTGGCCCGCTCCGCTCCGCGCGCGTGAACCAAAGGAACGATCATGAGCTCCGAGCAGTGCCCGAGCTGTGGCGGCCAACTCGCCGTGAACCAGGACGGGTGGAAGATCTGCCACTCCTGCGGCTATGCCTCCCCGCCCGGGGCCGTGCCCGCCCCCTCCCTGCCCGTGCACACCTGACCTGCCGACTCCTCCCGCCGTCCGATCCGTGAAAGCCTGACACTCCGCACCTCCCCGTTCCGCCCCTCCGTACCGCTGAGCGAGGCACCATGGTCAATCCCTGGCTGGCGATGACGTCAGGCACCGACCCCGCTGAGCGCACCCGCGACGTGCGCCGCGCCCATGAGGCGTTTCTGACGGAGGGGGCGGTGAGTCCGGCCGTACGGCCGGTGGTGGCGGAGTCCTGGCGGCGCTCGGCCGACGCCCGGGTCACCCAGGAGTGCAAGGCGCCGATCGACCTGGCGGACGACGCGCTGGAGACCTATCGCGCGGACCATCCGCTGGCCCGGGTGATGCCGCTGTTCCGGGAGTTGCTGGGCACCATCGCCTACGACGGGGCCCATCTGCTCGCGGTCTGCGACGAACAGGGCCGGCTGCTGTGGGTGGAGGGGCACGCGGGGGTACGGAACCGGGCCGAGGGGATGAACTTCGTGGCCGGGGCGCGCTGGGACGAGCGCCACGCGGGCACCAACGCGCCCGGGACGGCGCTCACCGTCGACCACGCGGTGCAGATCTTCGCCACCGAGCACTTCAACCGCAGTGTGCAGCCGTGGACCTGCGCCGCCGCCCCGCTCCACGATCCGCACACCGGGCGGCTGCTCGGCGCGGTGGACATCACCGGCGGGGACCATCTGGCCGCCCCGCACAGCCTCGCCCTGGTCCAGGCGACCGCCCGCGCCGCCGAGGCCCAGCTGGGCGCCGAGGTGCCGCGGACCCGCGGGCCGCGGATCTCGCTGACGGCGCTGGGGCGGGACGAGGCGCTGCTGGTCGTCGACGGGCGGCGGCTGCGGCTCGGGCGGCGGCACAGCGAGATCATGGTGCTGCTGGCCGGCCATCCCGAGGGGCTGTCGGGCGACCGGCTGACGCTCGAGCTGTACGGGCCCCGGGCCGACGACCGCTCCCCGGTCACGCTGCGGGCCGAGCTGTCCCGGCTGCGCCGCCTGGTGGGCCCGCTGCTGGGCTCGCGCCCGTACCGGCTCTGCGCCCCCGTGCGCACCGATCTGGCGGACGCCGCCGAGGCGTTGACCTCCGGCGACGCGTACACGGCGCTGCGGGCGTACACCGGGCCGCTGCTGCCGCTGTCGGAGGCCCCGGGGGTGTGCCGGATGCGGCGGGTGCTGGAGGATGGGCTGCGGCGCGCCGTGCTGTCCCACGGCGATCCCGAGCTGCTGCGGCGCTGGGCGCAGACCCCGTGGGGCGAGGACGATCTGGAGGTCGCGGAGGCGCTGCTGACCACGCTTCCGGCGAACGCGCCGGGGCGGGCGGCTCCGGCGGCGCGGGTGCGGCGGCTGCGGGAGCTGTACGGGCTGCCGGGCGGCGCCCACCAAGGCGGCCATGAGGGCAAGGCCCCGCGCCACCAAGGCGGCCATGAGCACGGAGCCCTGCGGCAAGGGGGCGGCCACCGGGACGCAACGTCCGCGCAACGTGGCGGCGCCTAGCCTCCCCGTCGGCTCCGCCCGTGTCGGCGCGGGCGGAGCCTGGACGCTCACACGAACGACGCGTCCGGCAACGGGACCCACCACGCGTACACCAGGGAGGCCGCCCCATGACGCGTTTCGCAAGCCCCGGCTCCGAGGGCTCGGTCGTCACGTATCAGCCGCGCTATGACCACTGGATCGGCGGGGAGTACGTACCACCGGCCCAGGGCCGCTACTTCGAGAACCCCACCCCCGTCAACGGACAGTCCTTCACCGAGATCGCCCGGGGCACCGCCGAGGACGTCGAGCGGGCCCTGGACGCCGCCCACGCGGCCGCGCCCGCCTGGGGCCGTACGGCGCCCGCCGAGCGCGCCTCGGTGCTGCTGAGGATCGCCGATCGGATGGAGCAGAACCTGGAGGCCCTCGCGGTCGCCGAGAGCTGGGAGAACGGCAAGCCGGTACGGGAGACACTGGCCGCCGACATCCCGCTCGCCATCGACCACTTCCGCTACTTCGCGGGGGCGATCCGGGCCCAGGAGGGCAGCCTCTCCGAGATCGACCACGACACGGTCGCGTACCACTTCCATGAGCCGCTGGGCGTGGTCGCCCAGATCATCCCGTGGAACTTCCCGATCCTGATGGCCACCTGGAAGCTGGCCCCGGCGCTGGCCGCGGGCAACGCGGTGGTGCTGAAGCCGGCCGAACAGACGCCCGCCTCGATCCACGTCTGGATGAACCTGGTGGCCGATCTGCTGCCGCCGGGTGTGGTCAACATCGTCAACGGCTTCGGTGTGGAGGCCGGAAAGCCACTGGCGTCCAACTCCCGGGTGGCCAAGGTCGCCTTCACCGGGGAGACCACCACCGGCCGCCTGATCATGCAGTACGCGAGCGAGAACCTGATCCCGGTCACCCTGGAGCTCGGCGGCAAGAGCCCGAACATCTTCTTCGACGATGTCTCGGCCACCGACGACGACTTCATGGACAAGGCGCTGGAAGGGTTCACCATGTTCGCCCTCAACCAGGGCGAGGTGTGCACCTGTCCCTCGCGCGCCCTGGTCCAGGGCGGCCACTACCAGGCGTTCATGGACGCGGCCGTGGCCCGTACGGAGAAGATCACGCAGGGGCATCCGCTGGACACCGACACCATGATCGGCGCCCAGGCGTCCAACGACCAGCTCGAGAAGATCCTGTCGTACCTGGACATCGGCCGGCAGGAGGGCGCCCGCGTCCTCACCGGCGGCAGCCGCGCCGAACTCGGCGGTGAGCTGGAGGGCGGCTACTACGTCGAGCCCACGATCTTCGAGGGCGACAACCGTATGCGGGTCTTCCAGGAGGAGATCTTCGGGCCGGTGGTCGCGGTGACCCGGTTCGGCGACTTCGACGACGCGATCGGGATCGCCAACGACACGCTCTACGGGCTGGGCGCGGGAGTGTGGACCCGGGACGGCTCGACCGCGTACCGGGCCGGGCGCGCCATCCAGGCGGGCCGGGTGTGGACCAACTGCTACCACGCCTACCCGGCGCACGCCGCCTTCGGCGGCTACAAGCAGTCCGGGATCGGCCGCGAGACCCACAAGATGATGCTGGACCACTACCAGCAGACGAAGAACTTGCTGGTGTCGTACTCCCCGAAGAAGCTCGGCTTCTTCTAGACGCATGAGAAAAGGCGCCTGACCTGGGTTTTCACCCGCCAGGCGCCTTTCCCTCCACCCGCTCTCGACCCAGCCCGGCTCGCACGCTGGCTCCCAGTTCCTCATCAGTGACCTCGGATCGGGTGGGTACCGTCACGCCTAGACTGGGGAGCCTTGTGAACGCGTGGTTCAGGGCTACGGAGGTCGGCGATGGCGAAGGGCGACGTGCGCGAGTTTGAAGATCCTTCTGCCGACGTCCTCGCCGAGGCGGCGGCGGCCTTCGGGCTGCTGGCTTCGGCGGCGCGACTGCACATCATGTGGGCGCTCGCCCAGGGGGAGAGCGATGTGACGCATCTCGCCGACCGGGTGGGCGGGGCGCTGCCCGCGATCAGTCAGCATCTGACCAAGCTCAAGCTGGCGGGGCTCGTCCGCTCCCGGCGGGAAGGCCGCCGTCAGGTGTACTTCGTCGATGACCCCGACGTCGTGACCGTGGTGCGTCTGATGGTCGGCCAGCTCGCCGACCGTGCGCGGAACGAGTCCGCGGCGCCGGTGCGTCTGGTGCACGAAACCGGTGCCTGAGCACACCATGGCCGCGGGACGCGGTCCCTCGACCGCCGCGACACCATCCCCAGGAAGCGGCGGGAGTGCGGCGCCGACCGCGCTGCAAGTGCTGCGCGCCCTCGACAGCGGGCCGCGCGGGCTGACCGAGCAGGCGGCGGAGGAGCGTCTGGCCCGCTTCGGTGAAAACGTCCTGCCCACTCAGCGCGCCACTCCCTGGCCTCGGCGGCTGCTGCGCGGCCTGCGCGATCCGTTCACCGCGGTGCTGCTCGTGCTCGGTCTCGTGTCGGCGGCGGTGGCCTCCTGGGCGACCGCGACCGTGATCACCTTCCTCGTGGTGGTGAGCTGCGGGCTGCGCATATCCGGCGAGCTGCGGGCCGATCGGTCCATGGCCCAGCTGCGCGAGCTGGTCGCCACCACGGCGGGCGTGCTGCGCCGGGCCGACTCGCGGGACGCCGCTCCGGTGGTGTGCGAGATCCCGGTCGACCAGCTGGTGCCGGGCGATGTGATCAGTCTCGGTCCCGGGGATCTGGTGCCCGCAGACGTACGGCTGCTGCGGGCCAGTGGACTACGGGTGTACCAGGCGGCACTCACCGGAGAGTCACAGCCCGTCGACAAGTACCCGGTCGACGTGCCCGACACCCGTTACGGCCGGGGCGTATTCGGGCAACCACACCTGTGTTTCCAGGGCAGCAGCGTGGCGTCGGGCAGTGGCACGGCCGTTGTGGAGGCAACCGGGGCGCATACGGAGTTCGCGCGCACGCATACGGGTGTCCAGCGGCGCGGCCCCAGTGCCTTCGACCGTTCGGTGCACGGCGTCTCGTGGATTCTCGTCCGCTTCACGCTGCTGACCCCGCCGCTGGTCCTCATGGCCAACGCCGCCGTGGACGGACGCGGCCTGGAGACTCTGCCGTTCGCGGTGGCGGTGGCGGTCGCGCTGACCCCCGAAATGCTGCCGGTCGTCGTCACGACGTGCCTCGCCCGCGGCGCCGCGCTCCTCGCCCGCGCCCATGGGGTAATCGTCAAACGCCTGCCCGCGCTGCACGACCTGGGCGCCATGGACGTGCTGTGTCTGGACAAGACCGGCACCCTCACCGAGGACCGGCCCGTCGTGCACCGGGCCTTGGACGCGGACGGACAGAACGACGCCGAGGTGCTGCACTGGGCCGGCGTCAACGCCTGGTGGACTCTGCAACTCGCCGACCTGCCCGTGCCGGACATGTTGGATGAGGCGCTGCTGGATGCCGTCGACGAGGCGGAGGCCATGGCCTACGAGCCGGTGACGGCGCTGCCGTTCGATCCGGTACGCCGCCTGGCCACCGCCGTCGTCAGCACCCCGGGCCGCCTCGGCACCCACACCCTCATCGTCAAGGGTGCCGTCGAGGCTGTCCTGGAACGGTGTGCCCTCAGCGAAGAGGAGCGGGCGAGGCTGCACTCGCTCGCCGACCGCCGGGCCACCGACGGTCTGCGCCTGCTGGCGGTCGCCACCGCCGACCGCGCCGCACGCCACCGTGCCTACACCCACGCCGACGAACACGATCTCACCTTCCGGGGATTCGTGACGCTGCGGGACGAGGTCACCGACACCGCGGCCGCCGCCCTGCGCGACCTCGCCGACCGCGGGGTGAACGTGAAGATCCTCACCGGCGACCACCCGGGAACCGCCACCCGCGCCTGCCACGATCTCGGCCTCGCGGTCGACGGCGTCCTGACCGCCGACCGCGTCGACTTGCTCACCGACGCCGAACTGGCCGCCGCGGCGCGCCGTACCACCGTCTTCGCCCGCTGCTCGCCCGACCACAAGGCCCGCATCGTCACCGCCCTGCGTGCCGATGGACACACGGCCGGCTTCCTCGGCGACGGCGCCAACGACCTGCCCGCCCTGCGCGCCGCCGACATCGGCATCTGCCCGCGCGACGCGGTGGCCGTGGCCCGGGACGGCGCCGACGTGGTCCTCGCCGGACATCAGAAGCAGGACAAGGGGGGTAAAGACCTCACGGCCATCGGCCGTGCCGTCACGGCGGGACGGCACGCCGGCGGCAACATCACGGCGTACCTGCGCATCGCCCTCTCCTCCAACCTCGGCAACGTCATCGCGATGCTCGCCGCGGGCGTCCTGCTGCCTTTCCTGCCGATGCTGCCCGCCCAGGTCCTGGTGCAGAACCTGTGCTTCGACGCCGCCCAGCTCGCCTTCGCCTACGACCGCCCTCATCCGGCCGCGCTGCGCCGTCCCGCCGTGCTGCGCCCGCGTGGCCTGCTGCGCTTCATCACCGGCTTCGGCGCCCTCAACGCCCTGGCCGACCTGGCCACCTTCGCCCTGCTCGCCCTCGCCATGTCCGGCCCCGGCAGCGACAACGACGAGGCGATCTTCCACTCCGGCTGGTTCACCGAGAACCTGCTCACCCAGGCACTGGTCATGGTCCTGCTGCACACGGGCCGCCGCGGCGCCAGGGGCGGACTGAGCCCGGTGGGCTGGGCGGCCGCCGCCCTCGCCGCCTTCGGCGTCCTGCTGCCCCCCTCCCCGCTCGGTCCACCGCTCGGGATGACGGCACTGCCGCTCGCGTACTACGCGCAGCTTGCTGCCGTCCTGACGCTGTACGCGGCCGCGTTGGCAATGGCCATGCGGCGCCGCGAACGACGGCACGCGGAGCGGCGAGTCGTGATGGAATCCAGCCGATCAGCGCCTGGGGCGAGCCATGGCTGACCAGGCCGGGCCGCCTTCGACGCCGCCAAACGCGGCCGGGGCTTCGCTCACCGTCGACGGGAGGAGCTGCCCGGCCACCGCGGCCTCGCCATCGAGGCCGCCGCCTGGCGCAGTACGGGGACGTGTTGCGGGGCTGGGATCATCCGTAGGAGAGGTTGGAGCAGGCGTCGTCGTCGGCGGAGCGGGCGCCGTCGGCCACCTTGGAGGGGACGGTGGTCGGCTCGGGTGACGGTGCGACCGAAGGGTTGTCCGCGTACGACTGGCCGAGAGTGACGGCGATGCCGTCGGCTGTCGCCTGCTCGAGTCCGGCCTTGGCGAAGAGCCGGGCAACCGTTTCGGCCTGGGTCTTCTGGCCGGGTCCGTAGGTGATCGTGGTCGTGGCGTGGTCCTGGCTCGGTGCGTTGCCGGTGCCGGTGACCATGAAGCCGTGGTCGGTGAGCGCCTTGGCGGCGCGTGAGGCGAGGCCGCCGGTGGTGGTGCCGTTGTGAATGGCCACCGCGATGCCGTCGCCGGAGACCGGCCTGGCGCTCTGTGGCGGTTTGGGCTTCTTGTCACCGTTCTTTCCGCCGGCGTCCTTGCCGTCGAGGGTGCGGTCGGCTTTCAGAGCGGCCCACAGGGCGTCGGCCTCCGGCTCGAGGATGGCGACCCGCTCGCCCTGGTAGCGCCAGGGGATGGTGATGAACTTGGTGTTGTGCAGGTCGATCTGCTTCATCGACATCGCGAAGGAGATCAGCTTGTTGGCGGATCCCAGGCCGGGGTCGACCGTCATGGACTTGGTGGCGGCGTTCGCGAGGGGCAGCAGCTTGGTGGGGGTGAGTCCGTCGCTCTTGATCTTCTTGATGAGGCCGGCGATGAAGGCTTGCTGGCGCTTGATGCGGCCTATGTCGGAGCCGTCGCCGATGCCGTGCCGGATGCGGACGTAGTCCAGGGCCTTCTGCCCGGCGACGTTCTGCTCGCCCTCGGCAAAGATGCGCTCGCCGCGGTCCGCGCGGTGGGGGTTGAGGTCCTTCTGGTAGACGTCCTGCGGCACGCACACCTCGACGCCGCCCACCACGTCGGTGAGTTTCGCGAAGCCCTTGAAGTCGACCACTATCGTGTGATGGACGCGCAGGCCGGTGAGGTGCTCCACGGTGTTCTGCGTGCAGGCAGGATTTCCCTTGGCGGTCTGTCCGACGGAGTACGCGGCGTTGAACATGTCGTGCCGCGTCTTGGTCCAGCTCCCGTCCGGCAGCTTGCAGGGCGGGATGTCCACGAGGGTGTCGCGGGGGATGGACACGGCCACGGCGTGCTTGCGGTCGGCGTACACATGCAGCAGCAGCGCGGTGTCGGAGCGCCCGATGTCGCCCTTGTCGCCGCCGCCCAGCTCGCTGTTGCCTCCGGTACGCGCGTCCGAGCCGATGACGAGGACGTTCTGGCCCTTGGAGACGTCGTCCGGCCGGTCCCCGGAGATGCCGTCCGAGTCAAAAGTGCTGATGTTGCCGTTCAGCTGCCAGTACACCCAGCCCGCGCCCGCCGCCACGAGCACCAGCAGCGACAGCACTATGGTCAGCGCGATCCGCGTACGGCTCCGCTTGCGCCGCCGGGCGCGGGAGGCGTCCCGGCACCGCTCGGTTGGCTGCGCCGGGGCGCGGCGCCTGGACGCGGTCTTCTTGCGGCTGTTGGTCATCCGTACACCCCTCGTGCGTCCGGCTCTACACAGGGGACTGCTGACCCCGACCTATGGTTGTGTAATTGCGCAATCTAGCAACTATTTCCCGGGAACGGTTCACGGCCCCACCCCGTGATGCCCTTCAGGCCCAATGACCCGTTTTGCGCGGCGAGTTGTGTGACGTCGTTCAGGGTCACACCCACTCTTTCTCCCCCGTTGACTTCCTCGTCGGCGGTATGAGACGTAGTGCTGGTGCGGCGCTCAGGTGCTCCGATCGTGCCGCGTGGGTGCGGGGTGCGCAGTCCACCGCCGGAACGCCCACTCCATGGTGGGCTCGATCATGAACCGGAAGATCCGCCGCACGGGTGGCGCGCACAGCGCGGTGATCACGGCTGCGGCGACGAGCGTGACGGTGATCTCGCCGAGGGGCTGGTGCGACCAGTCGGGCGCGTACCAGTCCCAGAAGCGCGAGCCCTTGGCCAGAAAGCCGTGCAGCAGATAGCCGTAGAGGGTCCCCGCACCGAGGACGGAGAACCACATGCGGCGCCGGGGCACCCCGGCGAAGAAGCACGCCATCAGGATCAGCGAGCAGCCGAACAGCGCCAGAGTCATAGCCGGGCCGGTCCAGGCCGGCGCGGCCAGCTCCTGGACACTGTCACGGTGGTAGAACCAGGCCGCGTTCATCCGCGGCGCCGCCCAGTAGGCCTCGAAGCTCAGCGAGAAATAGCCGGAGGATCCGCTCTTCGACCCCGAAACGACGTGACCGCCCCTCCTGGAGCCACGCGGAATCCCACGCTTTCCCCCGGGGCCACTGTCGCGCCGATCGTTGAGGTGCATTGCCGGCGGACGCGGTTCCCTGGTTCTCCGACAGGCGGCCGGCTGCTCCGCAGCCGTGCTCCCCGTCGCGCCAACAGCCGGGAGACGCGTGCCGTACGGGACTCACCGCCCCGTGGTGTGATCTTCTCGGCCCGCGCCCGCCGAGGAGGGCTCGCCGGAGGCTGCCTGGATAACGCGGGATGAGGACTGCTCGGTCGTGTCGGCGGCAGCGGACGCCGACGAGGCCTCGGCTCCCTGCCCACTCTCCTCCTTCATGGCCTTGGTCTCACTCTTGAGGATGCGCAGGGACTTGCCCAGAGACCGAGCGGTGTCGGGCAGCCTCTTCGCCCCGAAGAGCAGAATGAACACAATCGCCACGATCAGCAGGTGCCAGGGTTCCAGTCCATTGCGAAGCACCACACTCACCTCGTTCCTCTTTGTCGGCCACTGGGCGCCACCCCTTGGCATGCTTGCAGTATTGCGCAACTGTACAACCCGACGGTGTCACGGTGGAATGACCTGGCAAGGTCGGCGGCGGGCGGGCGGGCACGGCACCACACGGCATCGCCGTCCAGGCTGATCAGCCCCATCAGCCGCCCGTCGACGCCGTGGACGACAACCAGGGAGGCGCGGCGCTGCCGCGATCGCTCCACAGCATGAGCCACGCCGTCGCCCGTCCGCAGGACGGGAACCGCGCAGACAATCTCTACACTGCTGTAGATTTTCGCAAGCGATGCGCCCTCATCTGTTCGACAGAGCCCCGCACCAGTCAACTAACGCCGTCTCATGCTCACGCCCACTGCGACCAGCGGGGTGAAGGAGGGTCGCCGACGTGGCCGAAAAGCCCTGACCCTCTCCCAGCCGAGGAACCGCCTCTACACCACTGTAGTTTTTCATTCGGCCGCAGACGCGGCCACCGGGCCGCCACGGCGCCCGGCGGGAATCAGGAGGACAGCTTGGCTGCGATAGACCTTGGCAACATGGTGGACAAGGCATGGGCCGACAAGGAGCTCTCGGAGATCCTGGCGGCTCCCGTCTCCGCCCTGAAGGGCGTGTCGGACCGTCACGGCGATTTGCTGCGCGAGGCGTTCGGCATCAAGACGGTGGCGGATCTGGCCAATCTGAAGTACTTCCAGTGGGCCTCCACACTCGCCTCGCTGGAATCCGCCACGAAGTAGAACCACAAGCCCGCGGCGGCGCCGGTACAACCGGGCCGCCGCAGCCTTCGGGCAACACGGACAGCGGTCCTCGAAGCCCCCGCCCGGAGAGGGCGCGATGCCGACCCTCACCACCGTCACAAGCCCCATCGCCAAGGAACGGGCGCCGGCACCCAGGTCCGCGCCACATCGCCGCGCCACATCGCCGCGCCGGTACCGCACACCCGGAACGACCGAGATCAGCCGGAGGTATACGCACAGGATGTTCGACGCTTTGAAGAACCTCAAGCAGAAGGCCGCGGACCTCGCCGAGAGCCATGGCGGAAAGATCTCCGCAGGGCTGGAGAAAACCGGCGACTTCATCGACGACAGGACCGGCGGCAAGTACAGCGAAAAGATCGACACAGGAGTCGACAAGGCGCAGGACCTCGTCGAGCGCCTTGGCGAGAAGAAGGACTGACAGCCCCGGCTCACCCCGAACGGGCAGTCAGCGTCCGCGGCAGGACGGCGGGCGCGCCGGGGCAGTCTGCCCCGGCACGCCCGCCGTCCAGACTCGCCCCACGCCACCTGAAGCGCCGAACGGCGCGTGTGACCCAAGACACAACAATTCCACAGTTGCGCAACCGCTAAACTATTTTGGATGGAAACCAGCGACGCAACGGGACAGGAAGCCGCGGTACTCGATGATGGCCCCGCAGACGGACTGCGAGTCCGGGTCGCCGGCCGACCGCGAGCGATTCAGGTGACATACCCCTGCGAGGTGGATACCGCGCTCGGCGGCGTGCGCGCGGAGGCGTTGTACATCTACCGTCGGGACCTCCGCGTGGAACACGAGCCGCTGCGGTACGGCTTCGACACGGCGAGCCCCTGATGGGCGCCGCGCGAAGCTCAGCGGGCGACTCCGCCTCCGGACCCCGCACATGACGCCCGGTCGACCGATGACGACGTGATCGTTCCCATCGCCGCGGTCAGCGAGGCCAAGGTCAAGCTGAGACAACCGGCTACCAAACCGTCAGAAAAGAGGCCCTATGGCCTGATATGAAGGTCGGCCAACCGTCGCTCGACCAGCCTCAGCGGCACTGACCCTGACCTCCCGGTGCATACGCAACCGCAGGCGCCCAGACACGCGCCTTCCCCAATATCTGTAAAATTGCGCAACCAAGCAATATTGCTGTCGGCCAGGTGTGTCCCGACTTGGCCAGGCCGGATGGAGGACATCAACAACATGGGCATCATTAGCTGGATCATCCTCGGCCTCCTCGCCGGGGCCATCGCCAAGATCCTTCTGCCCGGACGTGACCCGGGCGGTCTCATCGGCACCACCCTCATCGGTGTCGCGGGCGCCTTCATAGGCGGCTGGATTTCCGCTCGATTCCTCGACCGCCCGGTGGAGAAACAGTTCTTCGACCTCTATACGTGGGGTGCGGCCATCGGCGGCTCTCTCGTGCTCCTCGTCGCGTACCGTCTCCTGTTCGGCAACTCGCGCGACTGACCCCCGCTTGGGCCTTGTCTGTCCCGTTGAACCGACATCGCGCCCTGCCCACGCCGCGGTCCGTGGAAAAGGATCGCGGGCGCGGACCTGTGCGACGTGACCTCGCGAACGAGCGGAGCCGCAGCCGGAGGGGAGACGGAGGGTGGCCGAAGCGAATCCTCTGAGCACCACAAAAGGGCGCCCGACCAGGGCAGATGCCCGTCAGGCGCCCTGTCGGCGCACGATCTCCCGGCGCCACTTGGTGAACCAGCGGTGCGCCGCGTCCCAGCGCATCAGGTCGCGCGAGAGCATCCGCCACTGGCAGCCCGAGCGCAGTACACAGCAGATCGAGTCGAGCACCAACCGGTCTCCGCACTTGCGCACCCCGCCGGGGCCGTCGCCGTGCCTGGAAGGCAGATCGACACCGGAGTCTGCCCGCACACTTCGCCTTCGCCGCTGATCAGGGAGGAGTGGCACCATGGCGCACATGCTGAACTACAACCTCGCCGTCCCCGATGTGGATGACGCCGGTGTCCTGGCCGCCCTGGTGGCTGAGGGCGATGAGCTCGACGCCCTGGTCACAGCCGTGGACGACTGGTCCGGACCGACGCCGGCACCGGGCTGGACGGTCGCCCACCAGATAGCCCATCTCGCGTGGGCGGACGCGAACGCACTCAGCGCCTTACGCACTCCGGACGCGTTCGGCGCCGAGCTCGGGCGGGCGGAAGCCGAAGGCAGCGGATACGCCGACAAGGCCGCCGCCGCGGGAGCGGCCAAACCGCGGTCGGTACTCCTGGAGGAGTGGCGGACCGCTCGAGCGGAACTGGCGGCGGCACTGTGCGACACGCCATGGGACCACGCATTCCCCTGGTACATGTCGAAGGTGACTCCGGCCCTCATGGTGCCCCTTCGTCTGATGGAAACCTGGGCACACGGGCAGGACGTCTTCGATGCGATGGGCGTGGCGCACCGCCCGACGGATCGGCTGCGGCACGTGGCTTCGCTGGGGGTGTTGGGACGGGAGCTGTCCTTCGCCGCCGTCGGACTGCCCGGGCCGGCGGACCCCTTCCGCGTCGAACTGACAGCTCCTGACGGACGGACCTGGGTGTGGGGCCCCGAGGCCGCCGCGCAACGGGTACAGGGCAGCGCCATGGACTTCTGCCTGTGTGTCACCCGGCGTCGCCCCTGGTCCGAGACCGACATGACGGCGACCGGCGAGGACGCACAGAAGTGGCTGGAGCTGGCGCGCGTCTTCCTCTGAGAGCGTGTCCGAGGCCGCCAGCGGCCCATGCTCGACGTAATCAACCGGCCACCCGACAGGCTTTCAGGGCAGCGAAGTACGGCGCCGGCGATCGGTTTTCGGGACGTCGCAGACGACGGCCCCGCCGACTCCCCGGGCACTCACCGACCGTCTTCTCACGGACGGCTGCCGACCAAGTCGGAGCTCAAGGAGTTGGACGAGTTCCTGCTGGCGCGGGCGATGGAGCACGATTCGCCGACGTTGCCGTTCCGGCTGGGGTGTGAGTACCTGATCTCGGCGCGGGTGATTGCAGGGGGCGTTGTGGCACGGGGTTGCGGCGCGGGGTGGTGCTCAACGGCGCGACACAACTGCAACCGTTGGGTTGCAGTTACGGGCTCCGATGTGCAACCGTTGAGTTGCGGATCGATGCGCGGGAAACACCCGAGGGAGGAACCCATGAACGACACCACTTACACCGACGCCGAGCTCACCGAGCTTGACCGGATCGCCCGGCAGATCGACATCGACGCCCCGGCAGAGCGGGTCTGGGAGTTGGTCGCGCGCCCCGGCTGGTATGTCAACGACGGCGCGGTCGAGGCCGACCCGGACATGCGCTACGAGGGCGACGTGGCCGTGGTGCGCCATCCGACGCTGGGCGAGTTCCGGTTCCGGACAGTGACGCTGGACAAGCCGCGCTACGCCGCGTTCCGCTGGATCGGTACCCCGTTCCGGGATGAGTCGGCGCCCTCGACCCTCGTCCAGTTCTGGATCGACGAGCGGGACGGCGGCGGGGTGACCCTACGCGTCGTCGAGAGCGGATTCTCCGGCCTCGCCGACGACCCGGCCGCGTGGCTGAAGGAGCGCGAGGGCAACGACAAGGGGTGGCTCGCCGAACTGGAGGCCGCGAAGGCGTTCGTCGAGAAGTCCGCGCCGACCCCGACGACGCGACCGTGACCGTGACCGCCACTCTCCCCGTCATGTGTGCGGCGCTCGGCGACCCGACGCGCTGGGAGATCCTCACCCGGCTCGGCGAGGGCCCCAAGTCGGCGTCCACGCTGGCCCGGGTGCTGCCGGTGAGCCGACAGGCGATCGGCAAGCACCTGGAGGTGCTGCGCGAGGTCGGGCTGATCGAGTCCGAGCAGCGCGGGCGCGAGGTCGTCTATCTCGCGGTCGGCGCCCGGCTCGGCGCGCTGGCCCGGGAACTGGACCGGATCGGCCGCTCCTGGGAGACCCGCCTGCTGCGGCTCAAGGAACTGGCGGAGCGCCCCGGCCCGGTAGCCCCAGAAACCTCCGAGTGAGGGAAGACGACTGATGACTTACGACGATTGGACACGATCGTGACCGAGTACGACAGCAGGAGGGGGGACCCCGACCGCGCGCCGGCCCTGCCGCCGGTGGCCGAGCGGGCCGCCTTCCAGGCCGAACTGGACAAGCTGCGAGTCCGCGAGAAGGCGCACACCCGGGAAGGCGACGCGATCGCCGCGGCCCGGCGCCGGCTGCCCATGGTCGAGGTGGCCGCCGACCTCGAACTGACCGGGCCCGACGGGCCAGTCGCCCTGCTCGACGCGTTCGAAGGGCGCCGGCAGCTCATCGCCTACTACTTCATGTGGCACGACGGCCACGACGCGGCCGGGCAGTGCGAGGGCTGCACCTGGGTCACCACCCAGGTGCAGGAGCTGTCCTACCTGCACTCCCGCGACATCACTTACGCGGTCTTCTGCCAAGGCCCGTACGAGGAAAGCCGCCGCTACCGGGACTTCATGGGCTGGGAGGTGCCGTGGTACTCGGCCCTTCCGTCGCATGACGAGCTCCTGGTCGGACGCCACGTCGGCATGATGCACCTGGTCTGCTACCTGCGCGACGGCGACCGCGTCTACGAGACCTACTGGACGACGCTGCGCGGGGTGGAGGCGACGGATTACAGCTACGCGCTCATGGACCTCACCGTGTACGGACGCCAGGAACCGTGGGAGGACTCGCCCCCCGGCTGGCTGCTTGGCCAGGGAACACCCGCCGACCACGTCGGCATGCGGAGCAACGGACGTCCCATCCCCCAGTGGTCCCGCATCGAGGCCGGGCACTCCGACGACCTCACGCCTCGACCGTGACGGCACAGTCGGCTCGCAGTCCCGGGTGGTTGGCGATCAGCCGCCGGTTGTGAGATACGCGCCAAACGGGTACGACAGGTGGCGTCGGAGCCGGTGGGAGGAGATGGCGGGCCCGGACGGGAAGGCGGGCCCGGACGGGAAGACGGGCCGCATCGCCTAGGAAAAACGATGACACCCGACCAGGACCTTCGCGCAGCAGTGGTGCGCTAGCTCCGGCACGGCGAAGATCCCCCATCTCTTGCACCCGCGAGACCCCACCGAGTCCCCGAGCTGGGTGAGGCGACACCCGACAAGGGGCGCTCCTACCTGGTGCCGGCCCGCAGCGCGCGTGTCCTTCTCGCCCGCACCCCGGTGGCCGACGACGACACCGTGACGGTGGACGAGGGTCTGGTGCTGCGCGCGCTGGCCGGCTGTCGGCTCCAGCTCTTTCGCCTCGAAGATTCGGGCTATCGGCGTTACATGTCCAACGCGCCCGAACTACCAGGCGAAGCGGGCCCCTATCTCGACTCCGCTATCCCCACCTCCTCAAGATGATCCTGCGGTGCCCGAGCCCACCGCCATCCGCTGCTCCAGTACACGGGACACGGAGTTTCGGAGATTTTCATCGGCCTTTACGGCCCACTCATGGAACTGCGCCACCACTTCGGGGCCCGCGCCCTGGGGGGAGCCTGCGTCGAGGGGTGGCATGGGGTCGTATTCCATGGCCAGCTGTGCGAATTTCGCGGTCTTTTCTCCGAGGGCGTGCGCCGTGACCGTGAGGCCGAAGTCGATGCCCGCGGTCACGCCGCCGCCGGAGAACCTGTTCCGGTCGACGCATACTCGCTCCGTCGACACCTCGACCCCCAGCCGTGCCAGATGGTCACGGGTGGACCAGTGCGTTGCCGCGCGATAGCCGTCGAGCAGCCCGGCCGCGGCGAGGACGAGTGATCCGGTGCAGACCGAGGTGATGTACGAGGCCGTCGCACCGCGGTCGGCCAGAAACGCGATGGCCGCGCTGTCCAGCATCACCTTGTCCACGGATCCTCCGGGCACGAACAGGATGTCCAGCCGGGCGGGGCAGTCGTCGAATGTGACGGTCGGCGTGATGGTCACTCCGGTGTCGGAGACCACCGGTTCAAGTGTGCTGGATATCAGGTGGACCTTCATGCCCGCACCCGCGAAGGCCGTGTGCGGACCGATGAAGTCCAATGTGGTGTGGTCGTTGAAAAGAAGCATACCGACTTCCAACGTCCGTTCGGTTCCAGCGTTATTCTCTTCGCTCATGCCGACCACGCTAGTTGTCGAAATATCTCTGATCGAGTGGCAGTTCTGACAGGAAGCGCTATTTTTCTGCCATGCAGTCCTCTACGCTTACCGCCGGTGCGCCCCACACCATTGCTCTCCTGGTTCTGGAGGGTGTAGTGGCCTTCGATCTGGGAGTCCCACTGCTGGTGTTCGGCGCCTTGCCCGATGACTACCGCATCGTCCTCTGCGCGCCCGAGCCGGGACCCGTGTCCAGCTCCGATGGCTTCTCACTGGGCGTCAGCCAAGGGCTCGACACTCTGGCACAGGCCGACACCCTCATCGTCCCTGGCTATGACCTAGACAAGCCCGTCGCGGCCACGGCGCTGGAGGCGTTGCGCAAGGCCCATGCCGACGGGGCGCGCATCGTGTCCATTTGCAGTGGTGTCTTCGCTCTTGCCGAGGCCGGCCTGCTCGACGGGCTGACCGCCACTACCCACTGGCGGGCGGTGGACCGCCTTGCCCGACATCACCCCGCCGTACTGATCGATCCGGATGTTCTCTACGTCGACCAGGGCCGGATTCTTACCTCCGCCGGCGCCTCCGCGGGGATCGACCTGTGCCTGCACATCATCCGCCGTGACCACGGCGCGGCCGCCGCCAACGCCGCGGCTCGACTCGCGGTCGCGGCGCCACACCGTACCGGTGGCCAGAGCCAGTACATCAAGCGGTCCATACCTCACACGTCCGGGCAGTCACTCGCCCGGACCCGGGAGTGGGCACTGACTCACCTCGGCGAACCGCTGCCGGTCCGCCGACTGGCGAAACACGCGGCCTTGTCGGAGCGCACCTTCGCCCGACGCTTCGTGGAAGAAGTCGGCGTATCACCAGCACAATGGCTGCTGACCGCTCGCATCGACCTCGCCAAACAGCTTCTCGAATCCGGTGACCACAGCATCGACGAGGTCGCCCGGCGCGTCGGCCTCGGCACCGCCGCCAACCTCCGCGCCCGCTTCCACAAAGCCACCGGCACCAGCCCAACCGCCTATCGCCAGACCTTCACCCGCCACTGAGACAGGCCCGCCAACAGCCCGGCATGACGGTGGGGTGGAGCGAGCGCGCCTGGGGCGTGGTCTCGGCAACGGTCAACACCGCCATGCAGATCGGTGGCTCCATCGACACTGCACTGCTGAACGCCCCCGCCACCTGCCCCAGGCAGCGAGCGTGCCCGCTCTCCGGCGTCCGGCCCTTCCTGGCCGGCCCAGATGCGGATGGTCTGCGCGGACGAGCGACGCTACGCGTCCCGCATAAATCCCGGATAAAACTTCCCGTTACGTATGAGAAATACTCTCACCTTCAATTAAGTAAGACCTCATTGAAATTGGTATCGACGACCAGGCTTCCTCGCGTAACGTTTTCCCCGTCGCCACCGGAAGCCGCAAACCCGGCGGCGACAAGGAATGCGACACGCATTCATCCCTTGGGTTCACCCTTTGGGAAATACTCGAAATATCGAAAGACGGAGAATTTCATGAGCGTCCGTAAGATCATCGCCATCCCGGCAAGGCCGAGCAACGCCCCCTCGGCCCCGAGCGCCCCGCGGCCCCGCCCGACGCAGCCGGGCTGCGGCTGGCAGCCGAGCCGTCCGGCCCGTCCGGGTCCGAGCGGTCCGGCCCGTCCGATCGGCGGCTGACGTCCACACCTTCCGGAGGCGGGCCCTGTGGGGGGCCCGCCTCCGGGCACGTATGCACCGGATGCAGCGACGCATGGGCGTAAGGACACATGGACGCAAGGACGCATGGATGCACGGAAGAGGAGTGGCGCGGTGTCTCCGTACGACGATCACCCGACGGTACGGCTGCGGGTCATCACGCCCGTGCCCAAATTTCCCGCGCCGAATCCCGCACCGAATCCCGCACCGGCGTTCACGGAGGGTGAGGGAGGGGTAAACAGCCCCTCCCTCACCACCGACGGCAGCAATGGCACTGCCCCCGCTCGCGCCGGAGTATCAATAAGCGCATCCGCCCGCCACGCCTTCCGCACTTTCTGGCCGATGACCAAGGGCGACCGGCTTTGGCTGGTGCTGATATGCCTGTGCGTCGTGGTCGCGGCCCTCGCGGAGGCCGGTGCCGTCCTGCTCTTCGGTGAATTGACTGACAAAGCTTTGCAGAAAGGGTCGGTCAGCGCGTTCTGGGGGCCTGCCGCACAGTGGCTGGGGGTGGCGACCTTCGGTGCCATCATCGGTTACGTCGGGAACTCCGCCGCCGTATGGGTGGCCGAGAGATTCGTCATGCGGCTCCGGGCCCGGATCTTCGGCCACGTACAGGCTCTGCCGCCGCACTTCTTCCAGCGCCACCGACAGGGCGATCTCGTCGAACGCCTCACCGGAGACGTCGAGGCCATCGAGCAGATGGTCGTCTCCGGGGTGGTCCAGACCGTATCGGCGGTGTTCAGCACGGTCTTCTTCTTCGGCGCCGCGCTCATCCTGCGCTGGGACCTGGCCCTTGCCACCTTCGTTCTGGCCCCGCTGTTCTGGCTGGCCGCCCGGCAGTTCGCCACCCGTATCAAGACCGCGGCCCGGCAGGAACGCGTCGCCGACGGGGCGATCACATCGGTCGTCGAGGAGTCGCTGGGCAACATCGTGCTGACCCAGGCGTACAACCGGCGGCGGGACGAGGAGAAGCGGCTGAGCACCGAGGCCCGCGCCTGGATGCGCGCGTCGGTGCGCGGGAACCGGCTGAGCGAGATGTACCAGCAGCTGGTCGAGGTGATGGAGACAGTGTGTGTGCTGGCCATCATCGGGCTCGGCGTCTGGGAGATCTCCGAGGGACGGATGACGCTCGGGCAGTTGCTGTCCTTCGCCGCCTTCCTCGGCTATCTCTTTCCGCCGATCCGGCAGTTGGGCCAGCTCGGGCTCATCGTCACCGCCGCCACCGCGGGCGCCGAGCGGCTGCTGGAGATCCTCACCGCCGAGCCCGCCGTCACCGACCCGCCCGCCGTCACCGACCCGCCCGCCGTTCCCTACCCGCCCGCCGTTCCCTACCCGCCCGCCGTTCTCTACCCACCCCAACGGATACGCGGAGTGGTGGACTTCGACCGGGTCTGGTTCCGCTACCCCGGCACAACCCCCGGCGGGGACACGGCGATGGCCGGCCACGCCCCCGCCCCGCACGCCCTCCGCGATGTCTCCTTCACCGCTCGCCCCGGGGAGCTGATCCTGGTCACCGGTCCCAGCGGCGCCGGCAAATCCACCGTCTCAAAGCTCCTGCCCCGCTTCTACGACCCGGTCGCCGGCCACATCCGGCTCGACGGGATCCGCCTGGACTCCCTCCCGCTGGAATTCCTGCGCGAGCGCATCACCCTTCTTCCCCAGGAGACGCTGGCCCTGCACGGCACCATCCGCGAGAACATCGCCTGCGGACGACCGGGCGCGACCGGCGACGAGATCTTCCGGGCCGCCCGGGACGCCGCCGCGCACGACTTCATCGCTACGCTCCCCGACGGCTACGCCACCCATATCTCCCCAGGCACCGCCCAGTTGTCCGGCGGCCAGCTCCAGCGCATCGCCATCGCCCGCGCCCTGCTGCGCGACTCCCCCGTCCTCGTCCTGGACGAGCCGACCGCCGGCCTCGACGCACTCTCCGCCCGCCAGGTGATCGCCCCGTTGCACCGCCTGATGTCCGGCCGCACGACCCTGCTCATCACCCACGATCTGCACTTGGCCCCCGACGCCGACCGCATCCTCGTCCTCGACCACGGCCGCCTGGTCGAGTCGGGTCGCCACGAGGAACTGCTGCCCCGGGGCGGCACCTACGCCAATCTCTACGGCGCCGGCGCCGCCCGACAGCTGACTCCCCCCTCGTGAACAGGCCGCGCGCCGCAGGCGATACCCCGCCCGCGGTACCGTCTCCACCACCGTCGGCTTCCCGAGCTTGGCCCGCAGCCTGCTGACCGTGATCCGTACGGCATTGCTCCGGTCGCCTAATTCCCCGCCCCACACCCGCGCCACCAGCTCCTCGCTGCTGACCACCGCCCCGTCGGCCCGCATCAGCACCTCCAGTACGCCGAACTCCCGGCCCGACAACACCACCGGCCGCCCCTCGCGACTGGCCCGGCGGCGCGGCGCGTCCAGGACGAGTCCGGCGCACTCAAGGACGGACGGGCGCGACCGGCACGGCACGGCGGTGTCGTCCCCGACGACCTCCACGGCGTAGCCGGCGCGCCGCAGCTCGTCGGCCAGGTGCTCGGCCGCCGATTCCCCACGCTGCGCGAAGTCGCCCATGAGGTCGTCCTCGTTGTCGTCGCCCGCCATGGCGTCCATGATCAGCACATGCATGGGTGTCTGTGTACCAACCGGAGGTTTGCGACGCTGTAAAGATCGCGGCGTCAGCCGGTACCACAACAAGCGCTTGGCGTACCGGGTGGCCACGGCGCGGAACCGCTTCCACTTGTTCACACACCGCTCGACCGCGTCGCGGCGACGGTACTGGGTCTTGGCGAAGGCCGGAGGCCGACCGCCGGAGCGTCCACGGCGCGTCCGCGGCGCGTCCGGAGGCTCGCGGAGCGCGCGACAGCGCGAGGCTAAGTCGTCACGGGTTCCAGCCGCAGCCGCCGGATCGGCCAGGGCGGCCGCTCGGCCGGGCCGAACCAGACCCGGACGTCCTCCCCGGTGCGGACGGGCAGGAGGGGGTAGTCGTTCGCGGCGTGCTCGGTACGGTGCAGCGCATGGCCCGAGCCCAGGTGCCGACCGGCATAGGCGTCGAAGGCAGCCGCGTCGGACGGCCGGCAGATCGTCGCGACCACCTCGTGGGTGCCCGGCTCCGCGTCGAAGCACGGGCCACGCAGCAGCAGGACGTCGTCGCTGTCGACCATGGTGGCGTTGGCCGCGTCGCGGTACTTCCGCCAGACCGGACCGGTGTAGAACGCCTCCAGCGCGTGCCGGCGGTGCGCCATGTCGGGGAACGCGCGCAGCCAGACGAAGCGGTCCGGGATGTCGAGGTCGCGGAATCGGCCGCCGACGGTGATGCCGACCGCTTGCTGGCCGACGACGAACTCGCGCTCGAACAGCTCGATCAGCGTCTCCCGGGCGCCGGGATGCAGAGTGTACTGCCGGAGTTCGACGATGCTCATGCGTCGGCCCGCCCGGTGCGGGTGAGGTCCATGGTCCAGTTGAGCTCCCAGGTGCGGCTGCCGTCGGCGGAGAACTCCTGCTCCCAGCGGGCGGTGTCCGGGCCGAGACGGTTCCAGGTGAAGTGCACCCGGATCGGGCGGCCGTCGTAGGTGTCCTCGCCGTGGAAGTCACCGCGGTCGCCCGTGAAGCCGCCGATCACGGGAGGGTCCAGACGCCCCGTCCGGCTGTCGGACCAGTGGATCGACCAGCGCTCCGTCTCGCGGTCGAACAGTCGTAGGGTCACGCCCTGGCGGCCGAGGGTGGGGAAGGTGATCTCGTCGATGTTGCCGGCACCCCCGAACAGCGGCCGGACCACCGCGTGACCGGGGAACTCCGCCCAGGTGGCGGGGCCCGGGCCGAGCGGTGCGGTGAGACGGCGGTTGGCCACGTGCCAGGAGCCGTGCAGGAAGTCGAAGTCGTCCATGCGTCGCAGGCTAGGAACACTCCCCTGACATCCACTGTCAGGGGATACTGGGCGGCATGCGCGCGAGCCGGCTGGTCACCCTGCTTCTGCTGCTCCAGAACCGGGGCCGGATGACGGCCCAGCAGCTGGCCGAGGAACTGGAGGTCTCCGTCCGTACGGTCTACCGGGACGTCGAGGCGCTCGGCGCTGCCGGTATCCCGCTGTACGGCGCCGCCGGACACGCGGGCGGCTACCGGCTGGTCGACGGCTACCGGACCCGCCTCACCGGACTGACCGCGAACGAGGCGCAGGCCGCATTCCTCGCCGCACTCCCCGGCACCGCCGCCGACCTCGGCCTCGGCGAGGCACTCGCCACCGCCCAACTGAAATTGCGGGCCGCCCTGCCGGTCGAGCTGCGCGAGCACGCCGGGCGGATCCAGGAACGCTTCCTGCTCGACGCCCCCGGCTGGTACGGCGACGCCGACCGTACGCCTCATCTGGCCGCGGTCGCCGCCGCGGTGTGGGCGCGGCGGGCGGTGCTCCTGCGGTACCGGCGGTGGCGCGCGCCGGAGGAGATCGAGCGGCGGGTGGAGCCGTACGGGCTCGTACTCAAGGCCGGCCGCTGGTACCTGGTCGCCGACGGGCCGTCCGGAATCCGCACCTACCGGGTCGACCAGATCATCGAACTCCACGCCCTGGACGAGCAGTTCGTCGTCCCGGACGGATTCGACCTGTCCGCGCACTGGAACAGCTATCTGACCGATTTCCGAGCCCGGCTGCACACCGGGGAGGCTCTGGTACGGCTCACGCCGAAGGGAGCCCGCCGCCTCGGCGTGACACCCGCGGGTGACGGATGGACGGAGACCCGGGTGCCCATCGAATCGATCGACCACGCCCACGGAGAGTTCCTACGGCTGGGCACCGATATCGAGGTCATCGCACCGGCGGAACTCCGCGACCGCATCGCCGAGACGGTACGGACCCTGGCCACCCGCTACGAGGGGTAACCCCGGCCAGAGGCACCGCCCGGCCGGAGCACCGGCCACGCACACCCTCGCGACCCGCACGGCACCCTCACACGCGTGTAGGACCACGTGTGTTGGACCACGTGTGTTGGACCACGTGTGTTGGACCACGTGTGCAGGACCACGCGTGCAGGACCCGATACGGCTGTGCCGCGACGTCGGCGGTTGGCCTTCTTGGTCGGTCCGAGCATGACGGCGGCGGCAGCACCTCCGCGTCGGCCGCCAGGGGCGGGACCTCATGGCCCAGTCCGGCAGCTCACACGGGCACGTCCTCCTTGGCGGGGCTGTTGTGGTACGCGGCGACGCGCCACTCACCGTCCTGTTTGACCAGCGCCCAGGTGGAGCGGATCGCGTTCTCCGCGGTCACCTCCGTCTCCCCGGCCGTCAGCACGGCCCCGCGGACGACGGCCACCGCCGCGCTGTCGCCCAGGAGCCGCACCTCCAGGACGTCACCGACCACCCGGCTGCCCTTGTACGGGCCCTGGAACGCCTCCCCCATGCGGGTGGCGATCTCCTCCCGGCCCTTGCGCAGATATCCGAAAGCGATCATGGTCGCGTCGGCGGTGAACACACCGGCCAGCGCCCGCGCGTCCAGCTCCGACCAGGCCGCGCCCAGCCGCTCCAATACGGCGACCACGGCTTTCTTCTCGGTCTCGCTCTCCACCATTGGGCTCCTTCCCTCGTACGTCTCGTCCGTGTACGTCTCGTCCGTGTACGTCTCGTCCGTCGTGGGTGCGGGCGCCGCGGACCCGCTCTCCCGTGCCGTGGACGGCCGCGGGGGGCAGACCGTCGGCACGGGCAGTCCGGTGTGCTCGGGGGGAAGGTCGTACTGTGCGGGATGGCGAGGGCCTCGCAGCAGCGCCCTGAGCGTGCGGGCGTTGAACACCTCCCGTGGCGGGGTGGTGAGGGTGAGCGCCTTGAACAGGGCCTGGGAGGCCACCGGATCACAGGCGGCGGTGATGCGCAGCCGGTCCGAGCAGCGCTGCAGCACCTTCCGCCGCGCGGACGGCGCGGGCCCCTTCGCCCCCGGATAGCGCAGGTCCTCGTTGGAGGCCATCGCCCACGCGATGTCGGTGGCGCGGATGACCGCTTCCTGGGTCCGGCCATAGCCCTCCTCGTCGAGCGGGCCCCGCGCGAGCTCTTCGCGCAGGGTGACCGCGCTCAGCGCCGCCGCGGTCACGCCCTGCCCGTACAGCGGGTTGAAGGTGGTGGCCGCGTCGCCGAACACCAGGAAGCCGGTGGGACGTGTCCGCAGCCTGTCGTAGTGGCGGCGGTGATTGGCGGTGTTCTGGAAACCGGAGATCCGGCTCATGGGCGTGCCCTGGGAGATGAGTTCGCTCATGAGCGGGTGGCGCAGGGTCCGGGCGTAGCGGAGGAAGCCTTCCTCGTCCAGGGGAGGGTGGGCGCCCCTGGTGCCCGCCAGGGTCACCATCCACGTCCCGTCCTCGACGAGCATCATGCCCCCGACCCGGGCCGGGCCACCGCTCCGCGGGTCGCCCTGCAGGGCGATCAGGGGAAACCTGCGCCCGGTGGCCTCGTCGGGAGGGCGGATCACACGGCTCGCGTAGGCCAGCCCCGCGTCGACCACCGTGGCGGGCACCTCGGGCAGGCCGAGTTCACCGAGCCACTGAGGCGCCTTGGAACCGCGGCCGGTGGCGTCGATGACCAGGTCCGCGTCGACCCTCTCGCGCTCCCCGGTGCCGCGGTGGCGGATATGGGCCCCGGATACCCGCCGCGCGTCTCCGATCAGGCCGGTGGCCTCGGCGCCTTCCAGGATCCGGACGTGCGCATGCCCCAGCAGGGCACGGCGCACGATGTGTTCGGCCAGAGGTCTGGTGGTGCCGACCGTGAAGTGTTCGCCCGGATACTGGCGCATCCAGCCGTGCGGGCCGTAGAACAGCGCATGCGTCGGCATGGATATCCGGTGGGCACCGGCCGCGAAGAGGCTCTCCAGTGTGCCCGGGAGCAGGGTGTCGATGGCCTGGACACCGCTGGACTGCAGACCGTGGAGGTGACGGCCCTGAGGCACGCCCTTGCGCACCTCGGGGCCGTCGGGCAGCCGGTCCCGTTCCACGACGGTGATGGTGTCCACGTACTCCACGAGGGCGGCCGCGGCGAGCAGTCCGGCCACGCCGCCACCGAGTACGAGTGCGCTGCCGAGCCTGCGCGAACCTTTCACACCATCACTTCCCTTTACATGGTCGGTACCGGGCTGCTGCTCTTTGCTCCGCGCCACTCGTGTTGTCCGGGCCGCTCGTGTTGTCCGGCCGCTCGTGTGCTCCGGGCCGCTCGTCGGGGCCCGGAGGGGTCAACTCCCGTTCCGCTCCGCCCGGTTCATCGCCTCGATCAGGCTCTTGGGCCGCATGTCGGTCCAGTTCGCCTCGATGTAGTCGAGGCAGGTCTTGCGATCCGTCTCCTGGACCACGACCTCCCAGCCGGCCGGGACCTCCGCGAAGGCCGGCCACAGCGAGTGCTGACCCTCGTCATTGACCAGAACCAGAAAGGTGCCGTCGGGGTTGTCGAACGGATTGGTCATCGTCTGACTCCTCGGGACAGGGCGGACTTCACGAGCCGCTCGATTGGTTGTCTTCGGACCGGGCCGATGGAATCTGCGCCGATGGAATCTGCGCCGATGGAATGTGCGCCGGCGGGCGCCCCGCCGCCACCCCTCACAGCCAGCCGCAGCGGACCGCCTGCACACCCGCCTCGAAGCGGCTGTGGGCGCCCAGGCGCGCCATCAGATCGGCCACCGCGCGGCGTACGGTGCGCAGCGAGATGCCCAGCTTGCGGCACATCGACTCGTCGGTGAATCCACTGGCGAGGAGGCGCAGCAGATCCCGCTCCCGGGGCGAGAGCCCCTCCCCGTCCCGCTGCGCGGGCTCGTCCCAGGGAGTGGCCGTGACCCAGAAGTGTTCGAAGATCGTCCGCAGTGCCGCCACCGCCTCGTGCCCGTTCAGCTCGAGCGCGCCGCGGGTGGCGTCCTCGGGGTCCAGTGGCACCAGGGCGACGTGCTCGTCCACCAGCGCCATGGGGGTCGGGAGAACGGGGACGGTACGGATCCGCCCGCCGAGCGCGGCGAGCCACCGGGCGGCCCCCAGCTCGGCGGAATCGCCGCGGAAGCTGTCCTGATGAACGGCCCGGATGGAAATTCCGCGCTCCGCCACCACCCGCTCCCATTGGTTTCCCTGCTCCACGGAATTCGGAAGCTGGACATAGGAAGAGGAGAAGATGCGGCACTCCTTGGCGGCCCGTCCGCACAACTCACGCAGCCGCGTATGCACGGCATCGGCCCCGTCGAACCGCCGGACGGCGCCGACGTATTCCTCACCGGCCTCGTAATTCCGGGTCACCGAGGAGACCATGGATCGGGCCTTCGCTATCTGCCACCGGCGCGCCGTGAGGTCGTCCCCGGGCCCCAGCTCCTCGCGGCGACCGGAGTCTTCGGAGGTCAGGGCGGCCCGCCCAGCCACCAGCGGGTGTTCGGCCAGCTCCGCGTGGACCGCGCGGACTTCGGCCTCGGAAAGGTCGAGTCGGCGCGCTATCTCACCGACATCGAGTGAAGGTTGAAGAAGCGAAAGCCGATACACGGCAACCGCACGCCATTCAAGTCCCCGTTCCTTGAGCATCCAACCCCCAGAAGATCACCAAGTCAATTCGATTATCACGTCGGACTCCTGGCGCCGCAACGAATGACAACCGGGATGAGTGGGCGATACCGACCGACCGCGGACCGCGGGTGGACCGCTCGGCTCTACGGACGTTCTCCGGCGATCAGCACATAACCGGGGAGCCCTCCGCCGGGCCGCGCTTCCACGCCCTCCTCGGGCCCGATCAGCTGATTGACGAGCCCCTCGCCGACCGCCCGTACCAGGGCCTCACGATGCGGCGCGAGCAGATCCTTGAGCTTGGCCTGAATGGGCAACGGCACGATCGTGTGATCCGACACATCGTCGATCTCCAGCAGCCGGAGGCCCGCCCGGTCGAACAGTTCCCGGTAGTCGTCGAGGTCGACCGCCGTGACGATCTCACTTCCCTCGAGCGGCCAGTCATGCCCGGGGCGGTGGAACATATCGGCGACGGCCAGCCGGGAGCCCGGCTTGAGCACCCGCGCCACCTCTTTCAGCGCGCGCTCCTTCTCCGGCATGTGGATGAGCGACTCGAAGAGCCATGCCGCGTCGAACGAGGCGTCGGGGTACGGCAGTTGCATGGCGTTGGCGTACTCGAAGCGCACCCGGTCCGCCAGTCCGGCCTCACTCGCGCGCGCGGTGGCCTGCTCCACCTGACGGCGGCTGACCGAGATGCCGTGCACCTCGACGTCACAGGCGCGGGCCAGGCTCATCGCGGGCTGGCCCACTCCGCAGCCCACGTCGAGGATCCGCTGTCCGGGCCGGGGCGCCAGCCGCTTGAGCATCTGCCGCGTCAGCTGCTCGGTGGCGGTGGCCAGGTCGGCCTCGTCGTGCTCGTCGTTCCAGTACCCGAGGTGCAGATTGCTTCCCACGGGCAGGTCGCTGTCGCTCAGCACGGCGTGCAGCGCGCTGAACTCGTCGTAACGGTCCCCTACTTGAGCGATATTGCTCTGTGCCGCCGTTGACATCCGAACTGCCTCTCCGATGCGTCAAGTGGTGTGCTGGTCACTGGCCGCTGGTCATTGGTCACTGGTCACTGGTCACTGGTCACTGGTCGCGCCGTTTGCCCGGCGCCTTGTGTTGCCCTGTGCGCCACTTCCCGGCGCCTCGCTTCCGCGTTCAGCCCACGGCCCGCGCCGCGGCCCGGCCCGCCGCACGGCCGGACAGCAGACATCCACCGAGGAACGTCCCTTCCAGCGAGCGGTAGCCGTGCACTCCGCCACCGCCGAATCCGGCCACCTCACCCGCGGCGTAGACACCCGGAAGGGGCTCGCCGGTGCCGGTCAGCACCCGGCTGGACAGGTCGGTCTCCAGACCACCGAGTGACTTGCGGGTGATGATGTTCAGCCGCACCGCGATGAGCGGACCGGCCTTGGGATCCAGCAGCCTGTGCAGCGGCGCCACCTTCCCCAGCTTGTCGCCGAGGTAGTTTCCCGCTGCCCGGATCGCGTTGATCTGAAGGTCCTTGGAGAACTTGTTGACCGTCTCGCGATCACGGGCGACGATCTCGCGGCGGAGCTCGGCCTCGTCGATCAGCGGCTCGTCGGTCAGCGCGTTCATCCCGCGCACCAGCGAGGCCAGCTCCCGCTCCACCACGAAGTCCACACCGTGCTGCCGGAACGCCTCCACGGGGCCGGGCGGGCCGGGGCGGAGCCTGCCGAGCACACCCCGGATGCTCTTCCCCGTGAGGTCGGGGTTCTGCTCCGATCCCGAGAGGGCGAACTCCTTCTCGATGATCTTCTGGGTCAGTACGAACCACGAGTAGTCGTAGCCCGTGCTCATGATGTGCTTGAGCGTGCCCAAGGTGTCGTACCCGGGGAAGAGCGGCACCGGCAGCCGCTTCCCCGTGGCATCCAGCCAGAGGGACGAGGGGCCCGGCAGAATGCGGATACCGTGGCGGGGCCAGATGGGATCCCAGTTCTGGACCCCCTCGTTGTAGTGCCACATCCGGTCGCCGTTGATGACCCGTCCCCCGGCCTTCTCCGTCACCTCGAGCATGTGCCCGTCGACGTAGGCGGGAACGCCGGCGATCATCCGCCGAGGGGGGTTGCCCAGCCGCTCCGGCCAGTTCCTGCGGACGAGATCGTCGTTGCCGCCGATGCCACCGGAGGTGATGATGACCGCCTGGGCACGGAGTTCGAAGGCGCCCGCCACCTCCCGTGAGCTGGCCGCTCCCCGTGGCACCTCGTCGGGCGCCAGCAGGTCACCGGACACCGTGTCCACGGACCCGGCGGTGCGCGACAGCCCGGTGACCCGGTGGCGGTACCGCAACTCGACCAGCCCCCGGGCCCGGGCGGCCCGGACCCTGCGCACGAAGGGCTCCAGCAGACCGGGCCCGGTGCCCCAGGTGATGTGGAACCGCGGCACCGAATTGCCGTGCCCGGACGCCGCGTAGCCACCTCGTTCGGTCCAGCTGACGAGCGGGAAGAAACGCACTCCCTGCTCCCTGAGCCAGGACCGCTGCTCCCCGGCGGCGAAGTCCACGTACGCCTCCGCCCAGCGACGTGGCCAGTGGTCCTCGGGCCGGTCGAATTCGGCGCTCCCGAGCCAGTCCTGGAGCGCCAGCTCACGGCTGTCCCGGATGCCCATGCGACGCTGCTCCGGTGAGTCCACGAGGAAGAGACCGCCGAAGGACCAGAACGCCTGACCGCCCAGCGAGTTCTCGCCCTCCTGGTCGAGCACGATGACCTTACGGCCCGCGTCGGCCAGTTCGGCCGCGGCGACCAGACCGGCCAGCCCCGCACCGACCACGATGACATCAGCGTCGTACGACATGTCTTCCTTCACCTCGGAGGGGCGTGGAGGGGGTCGCGGGGACCCCGGAGGGAATGCGTTGGGGGTCGCGGACGGCGTCTCCGTCGGCTCACGTCCCCGCCTGGACACGGCTCCTGACCTGGTCGAGATAGGGCAGGGCCGCGCGAATCTCATCGCCAGTCACACCGAAGTCCACAAGGCAGGCGACTTCGTTCACGCCGGCCTGGGCCAGCTTTTCCACGGACTGGACACACTTGTCGACGGAGCCGAACAGCGATGCGGTGCGGAAGTAGCGTTCAAAGGCGAAGTTGACCACCTGCTCCTGGTCCACGCCCTTCAGATCACTCCACTGATTGCGCCAGAGGTCGAAGGAGGACTTGAGATACGCCTTGAAGGGCTCCTTCACGATGTCACGTACCTGCTTGTCGCTCTCGCCCGCGAAGGTGTGCATCATCAGGGTGACCGTGCCGCCTGCCGGATCGAGACCGTTCTTGGCGCGGGCCGCCCGGTACACCTCGATGTTCGCCGCCACTTCCTCCACCTTCTGGAAGAGCAGAGCGGTGAGGATGTTCAGGCCGCGCGCACCGGCCTCCTCGAACGTGGCCCGGCTGCTGGAACACGTCATCCAGAGACCGGGCTCCGGCTGCATCGGGCGAGGGTAGCTGAGGATCTCGACGCTGTCGCCCTCTCCATTGACCCGTTTCACCGGCTCCCCGCGCCACAGACCGCGAATCTCCTCGATCCCGTCCATCGTCAGCTTTCGGCGCTCCTGGTAACGGTCCGGCGCCAGGACGAAATCATTGGGCGCCCATCCCGTGCCGAAGGCAAGATCGACGCGACCGCGGGAGAGGTTGTCCACCAGTGACCAGTTCTCCACGACTTCCAGCGGATCGTGGAGAGGGACGACCACGCTTCCCGCACGCAGCCGTATGTTGCGCGTCACGGTGGCGAGGGCCGCGGCCGTCAGCGCCGGATTCGGATACGCGCCGCCGAACCGATGAAAATGCCGCTCAGGCATCCAGAGCGCCCTGAAGCCGTGCTCATCGGCAAACCGCGCCGTATCCAGGAGCAGGTCGTATTCCGCGGACGCATCAGTGACCTCGCGGTTCGCAAAGTACAAGACGCTGAATTCCATCGACACCACTTCCCCGTTGGATCCGTCATATGTGACTCGGGCGTCCGCGCTGCCGACTCTAACCATGGTCAGGCGGCTCGGACAAGGGTTGCCAGACACCGGATAATTCACTGTCGGCATGCTTTCGGCACGCTGTCAGTAGGCTGTCGGCGGGCAATGCACTTCTGGTTTTCCGCAGCCCAAAGATAGCCTTCCTGCATCGTTGATCACAGCGGATGACCTGGGAATTCGGGCTCACGCATTCGCTGGGTACTTGTCATTGGGGCCGGTGGCCACTTATGGCCAGATTGGCCACTCGTGGCCACGGAGGCCCCTCAGAGGTCAACTGAGTACGTCGATGCCTTCGCTTGGACTCATCTCGGCTCCTTCACCGCGAGACGCCTGGGCAGGGTCCTGGTCGTGCTCCTGGTCCTGGTCCTGCTTTGCGAATTGGTTGAGCACGTCCTCCAGTCGGCCAAGCGCCAGGGAACGATCCTCATTGACCAGTGACGCGAGGGAAAGCGTTTCCCGGAGCTTTTCGATCTCCGCCAGCACGGCGTGGGTGCCGGCGGAGTTGGACTCCGCGGCGCTGGGAGTACTGGAAGAACTGGGAGCGCTGGGAGGGTTGGGAGGGTTGGGAGAGCCGGGAGAGCTGGCCGCGAGGGTATTCAGCTCGTCTGCGAGATGAACCGCGAGATCGGCCGGAGTCGGATGGTCAAAGACCATCGTCGTGGACAGCCGCAGCCCCGTAGCGCTGCCGAGCTGGTTCCGAAGCTCGACGGCCGTCAGAGAATCCAACCCCATTTCGAGGAATTCGCCTTCGAGGTCGATGTCTCCGGAGTCCCTGTGCCCCAGCACGGTCGCGGTCGCGGTGCGGACGAGGTCCAGCAGAAGCCGCTCACGCTCCTCCGGGCTCGCCCCCAGAAGCCGGTCCCGCCATTGCTTCGCGCCGCTCTGCCCGGTCGCGGCCTTGCGGAGAGGCGTACGTATCAAGTTCCGCAGCATTGGCGGGACCGGCACTTCCGGATGGGCCTGGTGGGACGTCAGATCCATGCGCACCGGCATCACATGCGGACGTCCCACGCCCTGAGCGGTGTCGAAGAGGGCAAGACCTTCTTCGGTGGTGAGTCCGGTGGTGCCGCCGCGGGCCATGCGGGCGATGTCGGTCTGGCTGAGGTTCTGGGTGATTCCGCTG
>NZ_JAERRG010000028.1 GCF_016741935.1 Streptomyces endocoffeicus
TCCCGGCCGTGGCACGGGATCCGGGAAACCAGTAGCGCGGGCCCCGGGAAACGCGCGGGTGGGTGCCGCTCCCGGGAGCGGCACCCACCTGTCGGCGGAGCTCAGTAGCGGTACTGCTCGTCGAAGCCCTGGGGGTAGCCCTGGTTCTGGCCCTGGTTCTGGCCCTGGTGCTGCTGCTGGTACGGGTACGCCTGCTGGTCAGCCGGGGGCGCGGCGTCGCCCTCGCGCTGCTGCGGCACCCAGGGCCCGCCGGACTGCGTCACGTCGTACGCCGGGTCCGGCGAGGCGTAGCCGGCCTCGGCCGCCCAGTGGTCGCCGCCGCCGTAGGAACCGCCGTACGGATCCTGCTGGCCGTAGGCCGCGTACTGGTCGGCGTACTGCTGCTGGCCGTACGCCTGCTGGTCGTAGGGCTGCTGGTCGTAGGGCTGGGCCTGGGGCTGGGCACCGCCGTACGGGTCCTGGCCGTAGGCCGCGTACGCCTCGTTCCCATAGCCGTACTGCCCGGCCTGGCCCATCTGGTCCGCGTAGACGTCCTGGCCGTAGTTGTGGCCCTGCCCCTGGCTGTGGTCCTGCTGCGCGCCGTAGCCGCCGTACGTCTCGTACGCGCTGTAGCCGTCCGCCGCCGGCTCGCTGTACGCGCCCGAGGCCGGGGTGAAGGGCGACGGCTCCTCGTAGACGCCGTACTCACCGGTGTCGTCGGGCATCGGCTGCGGCTGGTAGGTGGGCGGCTCCGGCTGGTAGCTGGGCGGCTCCGGCCGCGCCGACGGGACCGCCTCCAGGTCGGAGATCTCGAGGATGGGCTCCTTGTCCGCGTCGTCCGGCCGGATGCTCTTCCCCTCGCGCCCCAGCAGCCCCGGAAGCCCGCCGCTCAGCGCCCAGCCCGCGGCGAAACCGCGCCGGAAGGAGAGCGTCACATACGTCTGGCCGATGGCGAAGGCGATCGCGCCCGCCCCGATCACCGGAACCGACGGGATCAGCACACCGACGACCACACCCAGGAAGCCGACGAAGGCCAGCAGCCGCCAGCGGAGCCGCGCCTTGTACTGCAGGAGGACCTCTCCCAACAGCCATAGCGCGACGACGCCGAAAGCGATGTAGAGGACCGTCCAGCCCATGCCCGCCCCTCTCAATGCGGCCGCCCGTCGGCTGCCGTCATCAGGACCGCTGATGCAGTCCCAGATTCTCGTAGATTTCCAGCGTCGCCGTGGAGTGGTTCAGGGTAATGAAGTGCAGCCCGGGGATCTCCTCGGCCATCAACCGCGCGCACAGCTTCGTGGCGTAGTCGATCCCGATCGAGCGTACAGCCGCCGGGTCGTCCTTCACCGCCAGGATCCGCTCAGCCAGTTCGGGCGGGAACGCCGCATTGCTGAGCTGCGCGAACCGCTCGATCTGCTTGACGTTCGTGACCGGCATGATCTCAGGGATGATGGGTGTCGTACAGCCCGCTGCGGCGACCCGGTCGCGCAGCCGCAGATAGTCCTCGGGGTAGAAGAACATCTGCGTGATGGCGAAGTCGGCGCCCGCGCGGCATTTGTCGATGAAGTGACGGATGTCGGTGTCCCAGTCCGTCGAGCGGGGGTGCATCTCGGGGAACGCGGCCACGCCGACGCAGAAGTCGCCGGACTCCTTGATCAGCTGGACCAGATCGGCGGCGTAGTTGAGACCGTCGGGGTGCTGGACCCACTCCCCCATGGGATCGCCCGGCGGGTCGCCGCGCAGGGCCAGCATGTTCCGGATCCCGGCGCCGGCGTACTGCCCGATGATGTTGCGCAGCTGGGCCCGGGAGTGATTGACCGCGGTCAGATGGGCGACCGGGGTGAGCGTGGTGTCCGTCGCGATGCGCTCGGTGGCGCGCACGGTGCCCTCGCGGGAGGAACCGCCGGCTCCGTAGGTCACGGAGACGAAGGTGGGCGAGACGGCTTCCAGCCTGCGGATGGCGTTCCACAGCGTCTGCTCGCCCTTCGCCGTTTTGGGGGCGAAGAATTCGAAGGAATACGACTGCTCGCCCGACGCGAGCAGATCGCGCACGGTTCGGGCGCGATCGGTCCTGGTGGAAGCGGTGCCTAGGGCCATATGTGCAGGCTATCGACCCGGCCCGGCTACGCCCACCCGGCCTCGGAGATATGGGGGTTTTGCCAGCTTCCTGTCCGCAGTGCGGACAGTTCCGTACGCCTTCGACCGGCGGACGGGCCGGGCCGGATGAAAGGTGGGTGAAACCCCGGTGAAAAGCCGGGCCGGGTCGCGGGGCGGGCTCCGCCCCGGTCAGGCCGGGGTTCCACCCCGGTCGGGCCGCGGCCCGCCCTGGTCGGGCCCCGCCCTTGGTCGGGCCGCGCCCTCGTCAGGCCGCGCCCTGGTCAGGCTCTGCCCCGGTCAGACCGCCGCGCGGACCCGCTTCGCCAGCTCGGCCGTCGCCCCCGCCGGATCCTCGGCGGCCGTGATGGCCCGGACCACGACGACGCGGCGGGCACCCGCCTCCAGGACCTGATCCAGGTTGGAGGCGTCGATTCCGCCGATGGCGAACCAGGGCCGCTCCGTGCCCAGCCCGGCGGCGTAGCGCACCAGGGACAACCCCGGGGCGGGGCGGCCCGGCTTGGTGGGGGTGGGCCAGCAGGGGCCGGTGCAGAAATAGTCGACACCGGGTTGGACGGCCGCCGCGTCCACCTCCGCCTCCGCGTGGGTGGAGCGCCCGATCAGCACGCCCTCGCCGAGGATCGCGCGCGCCGCGGGCACCGGCAGATCGCCCTGGCCCAGATGGAGCACATCCGAGCCGATGGCATGCGCGACATCGGCCCGGTCGTTGACGGCCAGCAGCTTGCCGTGCCGACGGCAGGCGTCCGCGAAGACCTGGAGATACTCCAGCTCCTCGGCCGCCTCCAGCTCCTTCTCCCGCAGCTGGACGATGTCCACCCCCGCCCCCAGGACGGCGTCCAGGAACTCCGGCAGATCGCCCTGGCGCTTCCGGGCGTCCGTGCACAGATAGAGGCGGGCGTCGGCCAGCCGCTCGCGAGCGGTGGGGGTGGGGGTGGCGGTGGTGGACATGGGTTCCCCCGGAGGGTCGGGCGGCGTACGGGCCGTGCGTGGAGCCCGGCCCGTACGCCAGGTGCGATCAGGTGGCCATCAGGTGGAGATCAGGTGCGATGACGACGGCGGAGGCGCGAAGCCCGCGCGCATACGACCAGCCCTGTACACAGGCCTGTGCAGGTGCTGGGCGCTGACGCCGTCGGACGGCAACGGCGGCGGTTCAGACGGCGAGGGCCTGGGCGCGCCGCTTCACCTCCGTACCGCGGTTCTCGCTCAGCGCCCGCGCCGGGGTGCCGGGCAGGCTCGGGTCGGGAGTGAAGAGCCACTCCAGCATCTCTTCGTCACTGAAGCCGTCGTCCTTCAGAAGCGTCAAGGTCCCCACGAGGCCCTTGACGACCTTTCCGTCACCGATGAACTCCTCGGGCACCTGAAGGACCCTGTTCTCGCCACGGCGAACGGCGATCAGCTGGCCCTCCTTGATCAGCTGCCGGACGCGCGTCACCTCGGCCCCCAGCCGCTCGGCGACGTCGGGGAGGGTGAGCCAGGCAGGGACGAGAGCATCGATCTTTGCGTCAATCTCGGTCACGGAACAAGCCTGCCATCTGGGACTGACAGTGGGTAGCCGGGCGCCCGCCACGCGGCCCGCCCGCCCCGCCCCGGGCACCCCGGCGGACCGCCGATCGGCGGTCCGCCCGCCGGTCAGAGGACGGCCGACTTCAGCGGCACCGAGGGGTCCTCGGCCCGCGTCCGGTCCAGCCGGGCGCCGCGCTCGATCAGCTTGCGGCCCTGGGCCAGATCGCGCGGACGGCCGACGGCCAGCAGGGCGACCAGGGCGCCCTCGCGCAGCCAGCACACCGACCAGGCGGCACCGGCCGGATCGCCGCGCCAGACCAGCTCGTCGGCCTCCGAGTGGTGCCCGGCGTACTGCACGAAGCGCCCGAACTGCTCGGACCAGAAGTACGGCACCGGGTCGTAGACCACACCGGGGAAGTGGGCGGCCGTCCGGCTCCCCACCACATTGGCGGCGACGGTACGCGGCCCCTGGAGCGCGTTGTCCCAGTGGTGCACCAGCAGCCGCGTCCCGTAGCGGGCGGACGGGAAGGAGGCGCAGTCGCCGACCGCGTAGACGTCCGGCGCGGAGGTGCGCAGCCGGTCGTCGGCGACGACGGACCGGTCCTCGGCCAGCTCCACGCCCGAGCCCGCCAGCCAGTCCGTGGCCGGTCGGGCCCCGATCCCGACGACCACCGCGCCGGCGCGCAGCCGGGTGCCGTCGCCGAGCAGCAGCCCGCTCTCGTCGACCGAGGCCACCCGGGCGCCCGTGACCAGCCGGGCGCCGTAGTCCTCGTACCAGGCCGCCATGGGGGCCGCGACCTCGGCCGGGAGCGCGCCCGCCAGCGGCCGGTCCGCGGCCTCGACGACGGTCACGGCGCAGCCCGCCTCGCGCGCCGCCGTGGCGAACTCCGCGCCGATCCAGCCCGCCCCGACGACCGCGATCTCGCGCTGCCGGGCGAGCACCGGGCGCAGCCGCTCGGCGTCGTCCAGGGTGCGCAGCAGATGGACGCCGGGCTCTCCTTCGCCGCCCGGCAGCGGGATCGGCTCGGCTCCGGTGGCGATCACCAGGACGTCGTACGGGAGCTGGCCGGTCGCGGTCTCGACGAGCCGCTTGTCCGGGCGCAGGCCGGTGACCTGGACGCCGAGGCGCAGGCCGATGCCGAGCCCGGCGTAGTCCACGTCGAGCGTCGAGCCCTCGGCCTTTCCGAGCAGTACGGCCTTGGACAGCGGGGGCCGGTCGTAGGGCTGGTGGGGTTCCGCGCCCAGAAGGACGATCTCGCCGGTCCAGCCCTGTTCGCGCAGCGCGACGGCGGTTTGCACCCCCGCCATGCCCGCGCCGACGATCACCACGCGCTGTCCGGCGCCGTTCGAGGACGGCTTCGTCGTCGTCTCATCGCTCACACGATCACTGTATTGCGGCTGGTGGGGCGGACTGGAGAGCGGCGTACGAGAGGTCGGACACAGAGCGGGGGGCCGGACGGGGGTGCGAGGGGGTGGGAGGGGGTGGGAGGGGGTGGGAGGGGGCCGGACGGAGGGTGCGGGCTGGGGGCGCCTCCGGCGGTGGGCCCCCACCCCGCCCCTCCCCGAAACGAAGGGGCCGCGCCCCCTCGGCCCCCGCCGGGGCTCCGCCCCGGACCCCGCTCCTGAGCCGGAGGAGCTGGTTCGGCTGGTGTACGGCCGGTCTTTCGGGCGATTCGGGGCGCGTACTAGGGTGGCGGGACAGAGCACTCGCGGGAGCCCGGGCGGACCGGGCTGAGAGGGAGGCTGGAACGGCCTCCGACCGTACGAACCTGATCCGGGTCATGCCGGCGAAGGGAGGGGCAGCGTGTCCACGCACGCACCAGGTCTCGACGACGGACCTCACACCTCAGGCGGGCCGCCACCCGGCGGACGCTACGACGCCCTCGTCATCGGGGGCGGCATCATCGGGCTGGTCACGGCCTGGCGGGCGGCCCAGCGGGGGCTGCGTACCGCGCTCGTCGACCCCGCGCCCGGCGGCGGGGCCGCCTGGGTCGCGGCCGGGATGCTGGCGGCCGTCACCGAGCTGCACTACGGCGAGCAGACCCTGCTCGGCCTCAACATGGCCTCCGCGCGCCGCTATCCGGACTTCGTGGCCGAGCTGCAAGAGGCGAGCGGCCAGGACGTGGGCCATCGGGCGTGCGGCACGCTCGCCGTCGCGTTCGACGCCGACGACCGCGCCCATCTGCGCGAGCTCCACACCTTCCAGCAGGGGCTCGGACTGGAGTCCGAGTGGCTGACGGGGCGTGAATGCCGCCGTCTGGAACCGATGCTCTCGCCGGGCGTACACGGCGGGCTGCGTGTCGCCGGTGACCACCAGGTGGATCCGCGGCGGCTCACGGCGGCGCTGCTCACCGCGTGCGAGCGGGCCGGGGTCGCCTTCCACCGCGACCGCGCGGAACGGCTGCTGCTGGCCGGCGACCGCGCCACCGGAGTCGAGCTGACGGGGGGCGTACGGCTGGCCGCCGAGCGGACCGTACTGGCCGCCGGAAGCCTCAGCGGACGGCTCGCGGGCGTTCCTGAGGACGTCCTGCCGCCCGTACGGCCCGTCAAGGGGCAGGTGGTGCGGCTGTCGGTGCCCGAGCGGTACGCGCCGTTCCTCTCCCGGACCGTACGGGCCGTGGTGCGCGGCGGGCCGGTCTACCTGGTGCCGCGCGAGAACGGCGAGCTGGTCATCGGCGCGACCAGCGAGGAGCTGGGCTGGGACACCACGGTCACCGCGGGCGGGGTGTACGAACTGCTGCGGGACGCCCATGAGGTGGTGCCCGGCATCACCGAACTGCCGCTGGTGGAGACGTGCGCCGGGCTCCGCCCCGGCTCCCCCGACAACGCCCCGATGCTCGGCCCGACCGCGCTGCCGGGGCTGTCGCTGGCCACCGGCCACTTCCGCAACGGCGTACTCCTCACCCCGATCACCGGCGATGTCATGGCCGAGTCCCTGGCCGGCGGAGAACTCCCCCCGGAGGCCCAGCCGTTCACCCCCCAGCGCTTCACGGCCCGCTCGGCGACTCCCTCTCCCGGTGCCCCCGGCGCCGCGCACTCCCCAGCACAGGAGCAGCACATATGACCGTCTCCGTCAACGGCGAGCCTCGCGAGGTGCCCGAGGGCACCACGCTCGACCGGCTCGTCGCGACCCTCACCCAGGCGCCCTCGGGTGTCGCCGCCGCCGTCAACGAGACGGTTGTCCCGCGCACCCAGTGGTCCGCGACCTCGCTCGGCGACGGTGATCGTGTCGAGGTCCTCACCGCGGTCCAAGGAGGCTGATCCCACCCATGGCTCCGACCACGACCACCACGAATGCCGTGACCACCGCGAACACCGAAGCCGCCACCAGTGTTTACGGCGCCGCCGACCGCGCGTCGCTCGCCGCGCCCGACCCGCTCACCATCGCCGGGACCGACTTCGGCTCCCGGCTGATCATGGGCACGGGCGGCGCGCCCAGCCTGGAAATCCTGGAGCGTTCGCTGCTGGCCTCCGGCACCGAGCTGACGACCGTCGCGATGCGGCGGCTCGACCCCACGGTGCAGGGGTCGGTGCTCTCCGTGCTGAACCGGCACGGGATCCGCCCGCTGCCCAACACCGCCGGGTGTTTCACCGCCGGTGAGGCCGTGCTCACCGCCCGCCTCGCCCGGGAGGCCCTGGGCACGGACTGGGTGAAGCTGGAGGTGGTCGCCGACGAGCGCACTCTGCTCCCCGATCCGATTGAGCTGCTGGACGCCGCCGAGATCCTGGTGGACGACGGGTTCACGGTCCTGCCGTACACCAACGACGATCCGATCCTGGCCCGGAAGCTGGAGGACGTCGGCTGCGCCGCGATCATGCCGCTCGGCTCGCCGATCGGCTCCGGGCTCGGCATCCGCAATCCGCACAACTTCCAGCTGATCACCGAGCGGGCCACCGTGCCGGTGATCCTGGACGCGGGCGCGGGCACGGCGTCGGACGCCGCGCTGGCCATGGAGCTGGGGTGTGCGGCGGTCATGCTCGCCTCGGCCGTCACCCGGGCCCAGGAGCCGGAGCTGATGGCGGGGGCGATGCGGTACGCGGTGGAGGCGGGGCGGCTGGCCCACCGGGCGGGCCGGATCCCGCGCCGCCACTTCGCCGAGGCGTCGAGCCCGGCCGAGGGCCTGGCCGCGCTGGATCCCGAGCGCCCGGCCTTCGGCTAGCGCGCGTTCGTCGGATGACGGATCTTGACGCCTGCGGCGGGCTGTTCCCCTCCCCGCCCCTTCCCACAACTGGGGCTCCGCCCCAGACCCCGGGGGTCCAGGGGCTGCGAAGCCCCTGCCACGCGCCGGACGCCCCCTGGGCCCTGAGCCTTCGGCCAGGCCCCGGCCCTCGGCCGGCCGGTGTCCGGGCCCCGCGGGGCCCGTGTCCGGCGGGGCCATGTACGGCGGAGCCGTGTCCCGCAGGGCCGTGTCCCGCAGGGCCATCTACGGCGGGGCCTTGCCAGGGCCCGGCAGAGCCGGTCTCCAGGCCCGGCGGAGCCCGCGTCCAGGTCCGGCGAGGCCCGTGCCAGGCCCGGCAGAGCCCGCGCCCAAGCCCGGCGGAGCCCGTGCCCAGGCCCGGCAGAGCCCGCATCCAGGCCCGGCGAGGCCCATGCCCAGGCCCGGCAGGGCCGGTCTCCAGGCCCCGGCGGGCCGTGCCCAGGCCCGGCGAGGCCCGCGTCCAGGCCCGGCAAAGCCCGTGCCAAGTCCGGCGGAGCCCGTGCCCAGGCCCGGCAGGGCCGGTCTCCAGGCCCGGCGAGGCCCGTGCCAGGCCCGGCGGAGCCCGCATCCAGACCCGGCAAAGCCCGCGCCCAGGCCCGGCGGGCCCATGCCCAGGCCCGGCGGGCCCATGCCCAGGCCCGGCGGGCCCATGCCCAGGCCCGGCAGAGCCGGTCTCCAGGCCCCGGGCGGGGCCGTGCCCAGGCCCGCCGGAGCCCGTGCCCAGGCCCCCCGGGCCCTACCGTGGAGGGAGGGAGCAGCCCACAGCCCGGAGGTGGTCGCCGTGACCGTGACCGTGGACGACCGGATCGAGCGCGAGGTGTACGTACCGGCGCCGATCGACCGGGTGTGGCGGGTGCTGACGACGCCCGAGCACATTCGCGCCTGGTACGCGCCCGGCGGCTGCGAGATCGATCCGCACCCCGGCGGGCGGCTCCAGTTCCGCTGGGATGAGCACGGAGAGTTCCACGGCCTGGTCGAGCGGGCGGTCCCGGACACCCTCTTCCGCTTCCGGCTGGCCCTGGAGCCCGATCACGCCCCCTCGGACCCCGGCGAAGCCACCCTCGTGGAGTTCGCGCTCTCGCCCGAGGGGCGGGGCACCCGGCTGCGGTTCGCGGAGAGCGGTATCCGGGCCCTGGCCGTCCCCGACGACGCCAAGGCCAAGCACGCCGAGTACGCCACGCTGTCCTGGACCTCCGCGCTGGAGGAGCTGGCCGCGATCGCCGCCGCGTCGCACAACTGACCCGCCGGTGTCACCGTTCCGCTGCAGTGCCCGCCCCACCTGGGGCAGGCGGTCCTGGCCGATATCGGCGCCTCGTAGACTTCCCCCGTGGATACGACCCTCCAGGACCCCCTCGTCGGGCAGGAGCTCGACGGCCGCTACCGCGTCGAGGCGCGCATCGCCGTTGGCGGGATGGCGACGGTCTACCGGGCCGTCGACACCCGGCTGGACCGTGTGCTCGCGCTGAAGGTGATGCATCAGAGCCTCGCCTCCGACGCCGCCTTCGTCGAACGTTTCATCCGGGAGGCGAAGTCCGTCGCGAGACTCGCGCACGCCAATGTGGTCGCCGTCTACGACCAGGGAGCGGACGGCGGCCATGTCTATCTGGCCATGGAGTACGTCTCCGGCTGCACCCTGCGCGATGTGCTCCGCGCCCGCGGGGCCCTGCATCCGCGCGCCGCGCTGGACATCCTGGAGCCGGTGCTGGCCGCACTCGGGGCGGCCCACCGCGCCGGTTTCGTCCACCGCGACATGAAGCCCGAGAACGTGCTGATCGGGGACGACGGCCGGGTCAAGGTCGCCGACTTCGGCCTGGTCCGGGCGGTGGACACCAACACCAGCGCCTCCACCGGCAGCGTCCTCGGCACCGTCTCGTACCTCGCGCCCGAGCAGATCGAGCACGGCACGGCCGACACCCGCGCCGATGTCTACGCCTGCGGTGTGGTGCTGTACGAGATGCTGACCGGCGCCAAGCCGCACGGCGGCAGCACCCCGGCGCAGGTCCTCTATCAGCATCTGAACGAGGACGTCCCGGCGCCCTCCGCCCTCGCCCCCGGGGTCGCCCCGGAGCTGGACGCGCTGGTGGCCTCGGCCACCGCGCGCGCCGTCGAGGCGCGCCCCGCGGACGCCGTCGCGCTGCTGAGCACGACCCGCGCGGTGCGGGCCGTGCTGACCGACGACCAGTTGGACGCGGTGCCGCCGCAGGCCAAGGAGGACCACTCGGCCGGGTCCGAGAACCGTACGGCGGTGATTCCGCGCCCGTCGGCGGCCGCCGACGACCAGGACCAGCTCAACCACACCAGCCGTCTGGAGCTGCCCCCGGAACCGCTCCGGCAGGAGGGGCACCGCCGGGGCGGCCGCGGCGGCCGGGGCGGCCGGGGCCCGTTGCCGCGCCGCGGGATCGTGACGATCGCCGCCGCGGTGCTGCTGGCGATCGCCCTCGGCATCGGGGTCTGGTACATCAGCGTCGGCCAGTTCACCGAGGTCCCGCCGGTGCTGCGGAAGACCCAGGCGGAGGCCGAGAAGAAGCTGCACGGCGCGGGTCTCGATGTGAAGGTCGTCAACGAGTTCAGCGATGTCATCCCCAAGGGGAAGGTGATCGGCTCCAAGCCCGGCCCGGGCGAGCGCGTCCGCGACACCGGCACCGTGACCATCCGGGTCTCCCAGGGGCGTCCGCGGGCCGAGGTGCCCAATGTGGTGGGCATGCCGCTCGCCGAGGCCAAGCGGAAGATCGCGGACCAGGGGCTGACGGTCGGCAAGGTCACCGGCCGCTTCAGCAGTGAGACGGCCCAGGGCTCGGTCCTCTCCACCAGCCCGGCCCCCGACTCCGTGCGCCGCCCCGAGACTCCCGTCTCGATCGTGGTCAGCAAGGGCCAGCCGGTCGGCGTCCCGGACGTGGTGGGCGATTCGGTCGACGAGGCCCGGTCCACGCTGGAGGACGAGGGCTTCAAGGTGAAGATCGCCGACGAGCAGGTGTTCTCGGAGGAGGACAAGGGCTCGGTCGCCGAGCAGTCCCCGTCGACGGACGACGAGGCCGCCAAGGGCGACACGGTGACCCTGACGGTCTCCAAGGGCGTGCAGATGGTCGAGGTGCCGGACGTCACGGGGAAGAACGTGGACGACGCCAAGGCGGAGCTGGAGGACGCCGGGTTCAAGGTGAACGTCGAGAAGGCGCTGCTGTTCCCCGGGGACCAGGTGCAGGACCAGTCGGTGAAGGGCGGCGACGAAGCGCCCAAGGGCAGCACGATCACCATCAGGACCAAGGGCGGCGTGTTCTAGAGGGCTCGGGGACGGATGGCGGCGGCCGGACGGCCGCCGCCATCCATCCCCGGCCGCTCATCCGGCGCGCCACCTGTCCGGCCGCTCATCCGGCGAACGCCACCTGTCCGGCCGCTCATCCGAAGCTGACCCGCTCCAGCCAGAAGCAGCTGGGTCTGTACGACGATCTCGGAGCAGCGACGGTCAAAGCTCAGCAGAGTCATGTACGTCACAGTAGGGGCGCCCGCCGACAGCGGATCCCGGCCCGGGGGGCATGACCTCGCCGAGGGGCGACAACGCGGGCCCTTCGCACCTGGGACCCTTGATGACGTGAGTACGCATCGCATCCGCAACCCCATCGGTGGCCATATCCGGGTGGCCGGCGGCCTGGCCACCGTCGGTCTGGCGCACGCCGCCGACATCGGCGCCGAGACCGTCCAGGTCTTCGTCGCCAATCCGCGCGGCTGGGCCACTCCGGCCGGTACGCCCGCCCAGGACGAGGCGTTCCGCGCCGGCTGCGCCGAGCGGTCGATACCGGTGTACGTCCACGCCCCCTACTTGATCAACTTCGGTTCGCACACCGAGGCCACGGCCGAACGCTCCGTGGAGTCCCTGCGCCATTCGCTCCGCCGCGGCCGGGAGATCGGCGCGCTCGGCGTGGTCGTCCACACCGGCTCGGCGACCGGGGGACGCCCGCGTGCCACCGCGATCGCGCAGGTACGGGAGCGGGTGCTGCCGCTGCTGGACGAGCTGACCCGGGACGACGACCCCTGGCTGCTGCTGGAGCCGACCGCCGGGCAGGGCACCTCGCTGTGCGCGCTGGTGGAGGATCTGGGCCCGTATGTCGAGGCGCTGGACCGGCATCCCCGGCTGGGGGTCTGCCTGGACACCTGCCATGTGTTCGCGGCTGGCCATGACCTCGCCGCCCCGGGCGGTGTGAAGCAGACGCTGGACGAGCTGGTGGCCGTCGCCGGTGCGGGGCGGCTCAGGCTGATCCACGCCAATGACTCCAAGGACGTGGTCGGCGCCCACAAGGACCGGCACGCGAACATCGGCGCCGGGCACATCGGGGCGGAGCCGTTCCGCGAGCTGTTCACCCACCCCGCGACCGACGGCGTGCCGCTGGTGATCGAGACGCCGGGCGGTACGGAGGGGCATGCGGCGGATGTGGCCCGGCTGAAGGAGCTGCGCACCAATTGAGGAATACCCCTAGGGGGTATAGCGTTGACGCTGGCCGACGAAACCGCGATCAACGCTGGGGGTACGACGGACATGCGACAGCATGAGCACACACAGAGCGGACCTCATGAGCACCATGACCACCAGGCCCATGGGCACCAAGACCATGGGCACCAGGAGCACCATGGGGGCGCTACGAGCTGGTCGATGGCAGCCCAGGCCACCCTGCACTGCCTGACCGGCTGCGCCATCGGCGAGGTCGTGGGCATGGCCATCGGTACGGCCCTGGCCTGGCACAACGTCCCGACCATGATCCTGGCGATCGTGCTCGCCTTCGTCTTCGGCTACTCCCTGACGATGCGGGGCGTGCTGCGGGCCGGGCTCGATATGCGCAGCGCGCTGCGGGTGGCGCTGGCGGCCGACACCGTATCGATCACCATCATGGAGCTGGCCGACAACGCGACGATCGTCGTCTTCCCCGGCGCGATGGACGCGACGCTGTCGGACGTTCTCTTCTGGCTCAGCCTGGCCCTGTCGTTCGTGGTGGCGTTCCTGGTCACCACGCCGGTCAACAAGTGGATGATCGGGCGGGGCAAGGGGCATGCGGTGGTCCACCAGTACCACTGACCGCGCGAGGCGGCCCAGCCGAACGCCGCTACGCGGCGGCCCGGACTAGAGCTCCGGGCCGTCGCCCGGCACCTCCTGGTAGGAGTAGCGCTTCTCCGTCCAGGGGTCGCCGATGTTGTGGTAGCCGCGCTCCTCCCAGAAGCCGCGGCGGTCGGCGGTCATGTACTCCACCCCGCGCACCCATTTCGGGCCCTTCCAGGCGTACAGATGAGGCACCACCAGCCGCACCGGAAAGCCGTGCTCGGCGGTGAGCAGTTCGCCGTCCTTGTGGGTGGCGAAAATCGTGGTCTCCGCCATGAAGTCCGACAGCCGCAGATTCGAGCTGAACCCGTATTCGGCCCACACCATCACATGGGTGACATCGGGCGCCGGCGGTGCGAGCTTCGCGATCTCCAGCGAGGAAACCCCGCCCCATTCGGCGTCGAGCATGCTGAATTTGGTGACGCAGTGCAGATCGGCCACGACCGTCGAGTACGGCAACGCCGAGAACTCCTCATGCGTCCAGCAGTGTTTTTCGCCGTCCGCCGTGGCGCCGAAGACCCGGAACTCCCACCGGTCCGGCTTGAACTTGGGGACCGGTCCATAGTGCGTAACCGGCCAACCGCGCTGCAGTCGCTGCCCAGGAGGCAGCTTCGCGAGCTCCCCCTCGCGGCTTTCCGACTGACCCATGGGCTCCATGGTCTCAGACCGCCGGGGGTGGTCGTGACCAGGGCATCGAGGACGGGCACAACTCGTACTAAGCGTGCACTTACTGGACGCCCCAACAGGCGCGGTGCGACGATGCGCGGAACCTGCCGTTCCCGATCGGATTGGAAGGAGCCCCTCCGATGCAGGGTGACCCCGAGGTCCTCGAGTTCCTCAACGAGCAGCTGACCGGCGAGCTGACCGCGATCAATCAGTACTTTCTGCACTCAAAGATGCAGGACCACTTTGGCTGGACTCGGCTTGCCAAATACACCCGGTCGGAGTCTTTCGACGAGATGAAGCATGCGGAGATCCTCACCGACCGCATCCTTCTTCTGGATGGGCTGCCCAATTACCAGCGGCTCTTCCATGTCCGGGTGGGCCAGACGCTGACCGAGATGTTCCAGGCCGACCGGCAGGTGGAGATCGAGGCGATCGACCGCCTCAAGCGGGGCATCGAGCTGATGCGGTCCAAGGCGGACATCACCTCGGCGAATCTCTTCGAGTACATCCTCGCCGACGAGGAACTCCACATCGACTATCTCGACACTCAGCTGGAGCTGATCGAGAAACTCGGTGAGCCCCTCTACATCGCCCAGCAGATCGAGCAGCCCAGCGACAACGGCGACAACTACTCCGGGAGCGGCAAGGGCCACTGAGCCCGCGGCGGCATAACTCGCGGCGACCGAGCCGGTCCGCAGGTCCGCAGGTCCTCCGGTCAGGCCGCCTCGGCCGCCGTCGGCTCCGGGAGGGAAGCGGCGGCGGATGCCGTCGTCGCGGCCGTCGCCAGGACGACCGGGTCCAGCGCCTCGCGCCGGGGGCACGCACCGCGGCCCAGCAGCGCCTGGATCTTCCGCACGCACGATCCGCAGTCCGTGCCCGCCTTGCAGGCACCGGCGATCTGGCGTGGGGTGCACGCGCCCGTTTCCGCGTGCTGACGCACCTGCTGCTCGGTGATCCCGAAGCATGAGCAGACGTACACGGGCTCTCCAGCGGTGGCGTCGACGATGGCATTGATCAGTGAGGTAACCCTTACCTTACCTGTCGCGCCGGACCCCCACAACGCACAGCGGGCGCGGATCCATGTGATCCGCGCCCCACCTGCGTCTTTATGATCTCTACTGGCCGGGCTCTACGGCCAAGCCCTACTGACCGGGCTCTACTGGTCCCGGTACATCTCAGCCACCAGGAACGCCAGGTCCAGCGACTGGCTGCGGTTGAGCCGCGGGTCGCACGCCGTCTCGTAGCGCTGGTGCAGATCGTCGACGAAGATCTCGTCGCCGCCGCCCACGCACTCCGTGACATCGTCGCCGGTCAGCTCCACATGGATACCGCCCGGATGGGTGCCGAGCTCCTTGTGGACCTCGAAGAAGCCCTTGACCTCGTCCAGCACATCGTCGAAGCGGCGGGTCTTGTGCCCGGACGCCGCCTCGAAGGTGTTGCCGTGCATCGGGTCGCAGACCCAGACGACCTGCGCACCGGAGGCGGTCACCTTCTCCACCAGGTTGGGCAGCTTGTCGCGGATCTTGTCCGCGCCCATCCGGGTGATGAAGGTCAGCCGGCCCGGCTCGCGGTCCGGGTCGATCCGCTCGATCAGCGACAGCGCCTCTTCCGGCGTGGTCGTCGGGCCCAGCTTCACGCCCACCGGGTTGCGGACCTTGGAGGCGAACTCGATATGCGCCCCGTCCAGCTGCCGGGTGCGCTCGCCGATCCAGACCATGTGCCCGGAGACGTCGTACAGCTCACCGGTGCGCGAGTCGGTGCGGGTCATCGCCGTCTCGTAGTCCAGGACCAGCGCCTCGTGCGAGGAGAAGAACTCGACGGTCTTGAACTCCTCCGGGTCCACCCCGCACGCGTTCATGAAGGACAGCGCCCGGTCGATCTCGCGCGCCAGCGCCTCGTAGCGCTGGCCCGAGGGCGAGGACTTCACGAAGTCCTGGTTCCAGGCGTGCACCTGCCGCAGGTCCGCGTAGCCACCGGTGGTGAAGGCGCGCACCAGGTTCAGCGTCGAGGCCGACGCCTGGTACATCCGCTTCAGCCGCTGCGGGTCCGGGATCCGCGCCTCGGGGGTGAATTCGAATCCGTTGACGGAGTCGCCACGGTAGGTGGGCAGGGTCACCCCGTCCCGGGTCTCGGTCGGCTTGGAGCGCGGCTTGCTGTACTGCCCGGCGATCCGGCCCACCTTCACCACCGGGACGGACCCGGCGTAGGTCAGCACGGCGCCCATCTGGAGGAGCGTCTTGAGCTTGCTGCGGATCTGGTCGGCGCTCACGCCGTCGAATGCCTCGGCGCAGTCACCGCCCTGGAGCAGAAACGCCTCGCCCCGCGCCACGGCCCCCAGGCGGTGCCGCAGCGCGTCGCACTCGCCCGCGAAGACGAGCGGCGGATAGGACTCAAGCTCAGCGATCACATCGCGCAGAGCCGCTCGGTCCGGCCAGTCGGGCTGCTGCGCCGCGGGAAGAGACTGCCAGGTGTGGCCACCGGCGTGGGTTTCAGCGTTCACGGTCACCCGCACAAGGTTACGGGGTCTCCACGGCCGTCCAGCCCGCTTTCCACGGTGTGAGACACCGCCCCTCACGCCGTGCACTCACCCCGACCCATCCGAAAACATCGGCTCGGCCGCCGAGACCGGCCGACTCCGGCCCTCGATACCCCTCCCGCCGCTTAGTCTTGCCCCATGAGTGCCGAGCCGCTGCCCGACTGGGTGATCCCGCCGCCTGGCGGCTTCACCGCCGAGGATCTTCTGCGGCTGCCCGGACTTCCTCCGCACACCGAGCTCATCGACGGAAGCCTCGTCTTGGTGAGCCCGCAGCAAAAATGGCACAGCCGGGTGATCAATCTGCTGGTCAGGGAGCTGGACCAGCAGGCCCCGGACGGTCTGCGGGCCGATCGTGAGATGACCGTGCGCCTCGCCAAGCGCCAGGCTCCCGAGCCGGACGTCATCGTGGTGACCCGTGAGGCGTACGAGCGCGACGAGCCGTCCACGTTCTACCTGCCGGAAGACGTCGCGCTGGCCGTCGAGGCCGTGTCGCCGGACTCCGAGGAGCGGGACCGCGACACCAAGCCACGGAAGTACGCGAAGGCCGGCATCCGCCACTACTGGCGGGTGGAGAACGACGAGGGCCGCACCGTCGTCTACACCTACGAGCGCGACCCGGCCACGGAGTGCTTCTCCCTGACCGGAATCCACCATGACAAGCTCGCGATCACGGTGCCCTTCACGGTGGACATCGACCTCACCACCATCGGCAAGCGCTCCACCTGACCCAGTGCCCATCACTGGGGTACAGTCCGTTCCATGTTCGCGCGACTGACCATGACCTGGTGGTGGACCGCTCATCCGGCGGCCCGCTGAATCGCGCACTCCCAAGATCTCGCGAAGGCCGCCCGAGGGGCGGCCTTCGGCGTTTCCGCGGGTCGTTCCTCATTCCGGAAGGAATCACCCGCCATGCAGAACCCGCACGCTCAGGCCGTCGTCGCACGGCTGCTCTCCGACGACGCGCCGCCCTTCGCCCTGCTGCACCGCCGCACCCCGGGCCGGGCGCCCGACACCGTCGAGGTGCTGCTCGGCCCGGTCGACGAGGTGGAGCGGCTGACCGACATCCCGCTGCCGACCGGAACCCCGCGGGACGGCGCCCCGGTGGCGGACGCCCTCGCGCTCGTGCCGTTCCGGCAGATCCACGAGCGCGGGTTCGAGGTGCGCGACGACGGGACGCCGCTGGCCGTGCTGCGCCCGGAGGAGAGCTATGAGCTGCCGCTCGCCGAGGCGCTGGAGGCGCTCCCGGGGCATCCGGTGCGGGTCGAGGACGGGGCGTTCGACGTGGCCGACGACGCGTACGCGGAGATCGTGAGCCGGGTCATCGAGGACGAGATCGGCACCGGCGAGGGTGCCAACTTCGTCATCCGGCGGACGTTCCGGGGCGAGATCCCGGGGTTCGGGAGTACCGACGCGCTCGCGCTCTTCCGGCGGCTGCTGGCCGGGGAGCGGGGCGCCTACTGGACGTATGTGGTGCGGCTGGCGGACGGCCGGACGCTGGTGGGGGCCAGCCCCGAGGTCCATGTGCGGATGTGGGGCGGGAGGGGCGAGCGCGAAGCGCTCTCGTTTGAGGGTGGTGGTGGGCGACGGGCGGGCGGCACCGTCGTGATGAACCCGATCAGCGGGACGTACCGCTACCCCGAGGGCGGGCCGAGCGCCGAGGGGCTGCTGGAGTTCTTGCACGACCGCAAGGAGGTGGAGGAGCTGTCCATGGTCGTGGACGAGGAGCTGAAGATGATGTGCACCGTCGGCGACATGGGCGGGACGGTGATCGGGCCCCGGCTCAAGGAGATGGCGCACCTCGCGCACACCGAGTACGAGCTGCGCGGCCGCTCCTCGCTCGACGTCCGGGAGGTGCTCCGCGAGACGATGTTCGCGGCGACCGTCACCGGCTCCCCGGTGCAGAACGCGTGCCGGGTGATCGAGCGGTACGAGCCCGGTGGCCGCGGCTACTACGCGGGGGCGCTCGCGCTGATCGGCCGGGACGGCGGCGGCGCCCAGACCCTGGACTCGCCGATCCTGATCCGCACCGCCGACATCGACGCCGGGGGATCGCTGAAGGTAGCCGTCGGTGCCACGCTGGTCCGCCACTCGGAGCCGCGCGGCGAAGTGGCCGAGACGCATGCGAAGGCGGCCGGGGTGCTGACCGCGCTGGGCGTGCGGCCCGCGCCCGTACGGCCCGGGTCGGAGGGCCCGCGGCCGCGGCTCACGGACGATCCGCGGGTACGGGCGGCGCTGGACGCGCGGCGGGCGGACCTGGCGCCGTTCTGGCTGCGGATGCAAGCCCCCGAGGAGCCCCGGATCGGGGGGCTGTCCGGGCATGCCCTGGTGATCGACGCCGAGGACACGTTCACCGCGATGCTCGCGCATCTGCTGCGCACCTCGGGGCTGACCGTGACCGTGCGGCGGTACGACGAGCCGGGGGTGCGGGAGGCGGCACTGGCGCATCGGGGGCCCGTGGTGCTCGGCCCCGGCCCTGGCGACCCGAACGACGCGGCCGACCCGAAGATGCGGTTCCTGCGGGCGCTGGCCGCCGAGCTGGTGGCCGGGCACCGGCACGGGCTGCTGGGGGTGTGCCTGGGGAACGAGCTGATCGCGGCCGAGCTGGGGCTGGAGATCGTGCGCAAGGACGTGCCGTTCCAGGGCGCCCAGGAGCGGATCGACTTCTTCGGGCGCGAGGAGACCGTCGGCTTCTACAACACCTTCACGGCGCGCTGCGACGAGGCGGCGGAGACGGAGCTGGCGATGCACCGCGTGGAGCTGAGCCGGGACCGGGCGACCGGCGATGTGCACGCGCTGCGCGGGCCGGGCTTCGCCGGGGTGCAGTTCCACCCGGAGTCGGTGCTGTCGCGGGACGGGGCGGCGCTGGTGGCGGAGCTGCTGGCGGCCGTACTGGTCTGAAGAACAGGCCCGGAGCACGGCGTGACGATGGGCCGGACGCGACTTCCGCGCCCGGCCCATCGCCGTACTGCACCCAGACGGCCTCAGCCGAAGAAGACCTCGGCCTCGGCGTAGAGCGAGGGATCGACCGTCTTGATCCGTGCGGTCGCCTCGGCAAGCGGTACCCGGATGATGTCGGTGCCGCGCAGCGCGACCATCTTTCCGAAGTCCTCGTCCCGGACCGCGTCGATGGCGTGCAGCCCGAAGCGGGTGGCGAGCCAGCGGTCGAAGGCGCTGGGCGTGCCCCCGCGCTGGACATGGCCGAGGACGGTGGTGCGGGCCTCCTTACCGGTGCGCTTCTCGATCTCCTTGGCCAGCCACTCGCCGACCCCGGAGAGCCGGACATGGCCGAAGGAGTCCAGCGTGTCGTCCTTGAGGACGGCGTCGCCGTCCCTGGGCATCGCGCCCTCGGCGATGACCACGATCGGGGCGTAGCGGATCTTGAAGCGGGATTCGACCCAGGCGCAGACCTGGTCGACATCGAAGCGCTGTTCAGGGAGGAGGATGACATTGGCGCCGCCGGCGAGCCCCGAGTGCAGGGCGATCCACCCGGCGTGACGGCCCATCACCTCGACGACGAGCACTCGCATATGCGATTCGGCGGTGGTGTGGAGCCGGTCGATGGCCTCGGTGGCGATGTTGACGGCGGTGTCGAAGCCGAAGGTGTAGTCGGTGGCGGACAGATCGTTGTCGATGGTCTTGGGGACGCCGACACAGCGGAGGCCGTAGTCGCCGGAGAGCCGGGCGGCGACGCCGAGGGTGTCCTCGCCGCCGATCGCGATCAGCGCGTCGACCTCCTGCTTGACCAGGTTCTCCTTGACCCGGCGGATGCCGTCCTCGCTCTTGAGGGGGTTGGTGCGGGAGGAACCGAGGATGGTGCCGCCGCGTGGCAGGATGCCGCGCACCGCGCGGATGTCGAGGGGAACGGTGTCGTTCTCGAGAGGGCCGCGCCAGCCGTCCCGGAAGCCGATGAAGTCATAGCCGTATTCCTGTACGCCCTTGCGCACGACGGCGCGGATGACCGCGTTGAGCCCGGGGCAGTCACCGCCGCCGGTCAGCACTCCGACCCGCATCGTTTCTTCCCTTCTCCCGTGGAATCCCGTGATTGGGCCCGGTACGGAGAGCCACGCTAACGGTGATCCAGGTCACACGGGATGGGGCGTCGGACGATTCCCGTGCGGATCAAGGGAGTTGGTTTTGAACTTCACCCGTACGAGGGGTGACACGGTGTCACCGGCCGCGGCCGGACGACGTCAGGCGTCGTCCAGGCCGCGCTCGATGGCGTAGCGGACCAGCTCCACGCGATTGTGCAGCTGGAGCTTGCCGAGGGTGTTCTGGACGTGGTTCTGCACCGTGCGGTGCGAGATGACCAGCCGCTCGGCGATCTGCTTGTACGAAAGCCCCTTGGCCACCAGCCGCAGCACCTCCGTCTCACGCTCGGTGAGCTGCGGGGCGGCGGGCTGGTCGGCGGCGGTGGGGGCGGGCTCGCCCGCGAGCCGCCGGTACTCGCCGAGCACCAGGCCCGCGAGGCCGGGGGTGAACACCGGCTCGCCGGCCGCCGTGCGGCGCACCGCGTCCAGCAGTTCCTCGGTGCTGGCCGACTTCAGCAGATAGCCGGTGGCCCCGGACTTGACCGCCTCCAGGACGTCCGCGTGCTCACCGCTCGCGGAGAGCACCAGCACCCGCAGTTCGGGGCGGTCAGCGAGCACCTCCTTGCACACCTCGACCCCGGGCAGCCCGGGCAGGTTGAGGTCGAGCACCAGGACGTCGGGCCCCGCGGCCTTGGCCCGGCGGACCGCCTGCGGTCCGTCCCCGGCCGTGGCCACCACGTCGAGCCCGGCCTCGGACAGGTCCCGGGCCACCGCGTCGCGCCACATCGGATGGTCGTCGACCACCATCACCGTCACCGGGCGGCCGTCGTGCTGAGCGGTCATCGTGCCGCTTCCCCCTTCTGTTTCGCCTTCTTCGCCGACGCCTTCGGAACCGTCAACTCCACTTCGGTGCCCTGCCCCGGCGCCGAGATCCACTCGGCGGTGCCGCCGAGGTCGCGCAGCCGTCCCCGGATCGACAGGGCCACCCCCAGGCGGCCCTCCGCCTCGGCGTCCGCCAGCCGCCCCTCGGGGATGCCGGGGCCGTCGTCCCGTACGGTCACCATCACCGCGTCCGGCTCGTCCTCCAGCAGGATCCAGGCGTGGGCGTCCTCCCCGGCGTGGACCCGTACGTTGTCCAGCGAGGCGCCGACGGCGGCGGCCAACTCCCCGGCGACGCCCGCCGGGAGGAGCACCGGGGCGCCCGGCTCGGAGAAGGTGACCCGGGAGCCGGCATGCGGGGCCAGCAGCGCCCGCAGATCGCAGGGGCCGCCGTCGGAGCGCTCGGGGTCGGGCGGGCAGGGCGCGACCGGCGGGCCGTCGGCGTCCGGGTCGGCCGCGTCCGGCAGGGTGCCCGGGGCGGCCGCGGCCTCCGGCCCGTCCCCCGTGCGCGGCCGGGCCACCAGCCCGGTGGAGACCAGGGTGCGCAGCGCGATCTCCTGCTCCCCGGCCATCCGGCCGAGTTCGGCCGCCTCGCCACCGATCGCGGCGCCGCGCCGCTGCACCATGGCGAGCACCTGGAGCACGCTGTCGTGGATGTCGCGGGCCAGCCGCTCCCGCTCCCGGGTGGCCGCCTCGATGCGCAGCGCGCGGGCGAGGGTGCGCTCACTGGCGCGGGCCACCTCGATCACATAGCCGATGCCCACGCTCGCCACCCACACCAGCGACAGCATGTGGACGGTGTCCTGGGCGAATCCGCCGCGCTCGATCACATTGGCGGCACAGACCACGGTGGAGGCCGAGGCGCCCCAGCGCCAGCCGCCCTTGATGGCGAAGCCGAGGACCGCGCCCATCGTCCATATGGAAGGCAGCGTGGGCGTGCCCTCGGCGATCCGGTCGTGGCTGTCCACGAGCGGGGTGAGCAGAATGCCGGTCACCGCGATGCCGAGGTCGCCGACGAGGAACCGCCGGGTGCAGCGCTCGGCCGAGGCGACCATCCGGAAGGTGAGGGCCGTCCACAGCGTCAGCACCGCCATGTAGACGACGGCGCCGATCGGATGGTCGTAGTCGTCGAAGGAGTAGACGCACAGGCCGAGCGCGTAGAGCAGGGTGAGCACCCGGTAGGCGGTCAGCGCCTGCCACAGCGGCTGCTCGACGGACATCCGCACCACGCGCCCGCCCCCGGCGCGCTCCCGTCTGGACCGCTCCCTGGACCGCTCCGTCAACGTCCCCCACCCCCCGGTGCCGGCGCGGCTAGGCGCCGGACTTGTGTTTGTCCTTCTCCTTCTCGGCCTTCTCCTTCTCGGCCTGCTTCCGGGCCGCCTCCGCCTCCGCGATCTGCCGCTTGGCGGCGGTGGCGTAGACGTCCACGTACTCCTGGCCGGAGAGCTTCATGATCTCGTACATGACCTCGTCGGTCACCGAGCGCAGGATGAAGCGGTCGCCGTCCATGCCGTGGTAGCGGCTGAAGTCCAGCGGCTTGCCGATCCGGATGCCGGGCCGCATCACCTTCGGCATGACCTTGCCGGGGGGCTGGATCTTCTCGGTGTCGATCATCGCCACGGGGATCACCGGGGCGCCGGTCGCGAGCGCGACCCTTGCCAGGCCGCCCGGCTTGCCCCGGTAGAGCCGTCCGTCGGGCGAGCGGGTGCCCTCGGGGTAGATGCCGAAGAGTTCACCGCTCTTGATCACCTCGATGCCCGCCTTGATGGCGGCCTCGCCGGCGCCGCGCGAGCCCGAGCGGTCCACCGGGAGCTGCCCGACGCCTCTGAAGAAGGCCGCCGTGAGCCGCCCCTTGACCCCGGGGGTGGTGAAGTACTCCTGCTTGGCGATGAAGGTGACCTTGCGGTCGAGCACCGCGGGCAGGAAGAAGGAGTCGGAGAAGGAGAGGTGGTTGCTCGCGAGGATGGCCGGACCCTCGGCGGGGACGTGCTCCAACCCCTCCACCCAGGGCCGGAAGGTGAGCTTCAACGCACCACCCACCGACAGCTTCATTGCGCTGTAGAACAACCGGGACCTCCTGTATCCGACGAGGAGACCTTAACCTGCCTACCCCGTACGCGGCGCGCCGCGTACGCTGAGGACGTCGAGCCCGCTTCCCCAGCGAACGGAGATCCGTGGTGCCGCTCCTGCCCGGAGCCGAGCCGTTCCGCCACGACGGCGGAGAGATCGGCGTCCTCGTCTGTCACGGATTCACCGGCTCCCCGCAGTCCGTGCGGCCCTGGGCCGACCATCTCGCGGCCCGTGGGCTGACCGTCTCGCTGCCGCTGCTTCCCGGCCATGGCACGCGCTGGCAGGATCTCGCCGTCACCGGCTGGCAGGACTGGTACGCGGAGGTGGACCGCGAGCTGGGCAGGCTCTCCCGGGCCTGCGAGCGGGTGTTCGTCTGCGGCCTGTCGATGGGCGGGGCGCTCGCACTGCGGCTGGCCGCCCAGCACGGCGCGGCGATCAGCGGCGTGGCCGTCGTGAATCCGGCCAACCGCATCCACGACCCGCTGGCCGTGGCCCTTCCGGTGCTGCGTCATCTGGTGCCGTCGGTGAAGGGCATCGTCAGCGACATCGCCAAGCCGGGCGCGCAGGAGTCCGGCTACGACCGGATGCCGCTGCACGCCGTGCACTCGATGCGCCGCTTCTACCGGGTGGTCGACGCCGAACTGCCGCAGGTGACCCAGCCGCTGCTGGTGATGCACAGCCCCCAGGACCATGTGGTGCCGCCCGCCGACTCCGAGCGCATCCTGAGCCAGGTGTCCTCGCGGGACGTCACCGAGCGGCTGCTGGAGCGCAGCTACCACGTGGCGACGCTGGACCACGACGCCGAGTTCATCTTCGAGGAGACGGACACGTTCATCACCCGGCTGACGGCGGGTATGGGTGAAGACACCACCCGGACCGGCCTCGGGAAGGGCAGCGGAAGGGAGGGGGCGGCGGCCAGTGGCTGAGCGCGACTCGAATGAGAACGAGGCGGACGCGCGGCGGGACGACGACGCCGCCTTCGCCGCGATCGTCGCCGCGTACGGGGAGGAGCCGGAGGACCCGCCCGGCGCCGAGCGTTGGCCCGCCGCCGAGAACCTCGACGAGGACCGGGACCAGGACCAGGACCGCCGGTCAGCGGCGGACGGCGACACCGATGCCGACGCCGACGGGTCCGCCGCCGACGGGTCCGGTGACGGCGAGGCGGCCACGGGCGGGCTGACCAAGCCCGACAAGACCGGGAAGCCGGGCGGCTTCATCGTCTACGCCCCGGGCGTGGGCCCCCGCGACTGGGACCCCGAAGAGCCGTCCGAGGACGACTTCGACGAGACCGACGAGGGCCATTTCGTCCCGCCCGAGCCGCCCCCGCTGCCCGAGTCCGACACCACCTCCCGCTTCGCCTGGCTCGGAGTGCTGGGCGGGCCGCTGCTGCTGCTCGGAGTGGTGCTGTTCCAGGTGGAGATGGTCTGGTGGATCGCCACGCTGGGCGTCGGCGGTTTCCTCGGCGGCTTCGTCACGCTGGTGATGCGGATGAAGGACGACGGCGAGGAAGAGGACGACGACCCGGGGCGCGGCGCCGTCGTCTGACCGCGGCGCCGTCGTCTGACCGCGGCGGTCCGGAGCCGGGCGCGCCCCGGCTCCGGCTTCGTCCCCGCCCGCTCAGACCGGGGACACCCGGGGCAGCCTGAGGGCGGCCAGCACCGGAAGGTGGTCCGTGGCCGCGCGGAGGTCCGCGTCGGTGACGCCCGGCAGCCCGGCCGGGACCCCACAGCCGATGATCTCGATGCCCTCCGAGGCGAAGACCCCGTCGATGCGCCGACGCGGGTCCTTGGGGGAGAAGGTGGCCTCGCTCCCCCAGGGCTCGGTGGCCCAGCCGTCCCGCAGCTTCCCCGCGATCCGGCGGAAGGCGCGGCCGTCCGGCCGGTCGTTGATGTCACCGGCCGCGATGGCGTACGGGACGTCCAGCGCGGTCAGGTGGTCCAGCAGCATCCCGGCCTGTTCGTAGCGCTCGGCCTCGGCGAGGCTCAGATGGCAGCTGACCACGCCGAGCCGGACGCCGTCGCCGTCGCCGTCGCCGTTCCCCGGGCGGGCGGTGTCACGAAGACCGGTGTCACAGAGACCGGTGTCGCAAAGGCCGGTGTCGCGGTGGCCGCCGCCGAAGCGCAGCACGGCGGTGGCGAAACCGCGCCTGTGCAGCCCGGGTACGCGCGGCAGCAGGGTGTCCTCGGCGCGCTCCACATGGGCGCGCAGCGAGGTGAGGATCATCGGGCCGGCGGCGGTGGCCCCGCCCGTGGTGTAGACGAGGCCGGTCTCCCGGGCCAGCCAGGCGGCGGCCTTGCGCCAGCGGAAGAAGCGCGGCGCCTCCTGGACGCAGACGACATCGGGGGCACAGGCCCGGATCACCCGGGCCAGCGCCTCGCGGTCGTCCCGCATCGAGCGGATGTTGTAGCTGAGCACCCGCACCACCGCCGCGTCCGGGCCGGTGGTGGATCCGGGCAGGTCCGCGAGGTGCACGTTCCCCCCTCGCGTCTCAGCCCTGGCGGGCCAGGTCGGCGGCGCCGACGAGCCCGGCCTTGCCGCCGAGCTGGGCGGCGAGCACCTGCGCGTGCGGACGCCACTGATTGCCCACCAGCCAGCGCCGGAAGGACTTGCGGATCGGCTCCAGGACGAGATCGCCCTCGTCGGAGACCCCGCCGCCGACGATGAACGCCGAGGGGTCGAAGAGCGAGGCGAGGTCGGCGAGCCCGGCCCCGGCCCAGCGGGCCAGCTCACGGAAGGAGTCGATGGCGACGGGGTCACCCTGCCGGGCGGCGTCGCTGATGTGCTTGCCCTCGATGCCCTCGGAGGTGCCGTCGCCCAGGCCGAGCAGGACCGTGGCGTTCTCCGGGGTGGCGGCGGCGCGCTGCTTGGCGTAGCGGACCAGGGCGCGGCCGGAAGCGTACTGCTCCCAGCAGCCCTGGCTGCCGCAGCCGCACAGCAGGCCGTCCGGGACGACCCTTATGTGGCCGAACTCGGCCGCGACGCCGAACCGGCCGCGGTGCAGCTTGCCGCCGATGATGATGCCGCCGCCGAGGCCGGTGCCGAGGGTGATGCAGACGACGTCGTCATGGCCGACCCCGGCGCCGAAGCGGTACTCGCCCCAGGCCGCGGCGTTGGCGTCGTTCTCCACCACGACGGGCAGGCCGACGCGCTGCTCGACCTTGTCCTTGAGTGCTTCGTGCCGCCAGTTGATGTTGGGCGCGAAGAGCACCGTGGCGCGCTTGTCGTCCACATATCCGGCCGCGCCGATGCCGACGGCCTCGATCTCATGCCCCTCGCTGACGATGCGCACCGCGTCCGCGATGGCGTCGACGACTCCCTCGGGAGTGTGCGGGGTCAAAACCTGGCTCGTCTCGAGAATCGAGCCCTCTTCGTCGACCACGCCGGCCGCGATCTTCGTGCCGCCGATGTCGACGCCGATGGTGAGTCCCATGAGTCCCTCAGTTATTTGGTCGAACCCCGCCGAGGCTAACGGTACCGGAGGTGGCGCTCAGTCGAGGTCGATGTGTTCACTACTCGAACCCTCGGATTCCTCGCCGCTGCCCTTGGAGTCGCCCTCGGCGCCCTGGGTCCAGCGTCGCTCCTCGCCGGTCACGGCGGCGCGATAGGCAGCGAGTAGTTCGGATCCGGCGCTTGCGAGGTGTTCGAAAACCTCTGGATTGCGCTCTATGACCGGTTCCACGCTGGCCTTCGCCTGTTCGATCAATTGTTGTACGGCCCCCTGAACAGCCGTCCCGGCGATCGGCGCCTGGGCGACCTTCTCGGCAAGCGCGTCGGCCAGCTTGCGGAACTCCTCGGCCACGCTTCCCGGCTCCTCGGTGGTCTGCCGGGCCCGCTGCCTGGCCCGCTCGGCGGCGAGGTCCTCCTCACAGGCCCGCTCCCAGGCGTCGGGGTCGATCTCGGTGACCGGCACATCGGTGACCGGGGGCTCCGGGGGGCGCTCGGTGGCATCGCTCATGGCGAACTCCTGCGGCGGGGATGCTGGCTGCCCGGTGACGTTCATCCGGGCTTGTGACCGACGTTACCGGACGGAGGGGGGCGGGGTCAGAGCCGGAGACCGGCCGTCGTGGACACGGGCGTCAGAGCCGTTTCGGCCACAGGTCCGGGTCGGGGGTGAAGCGCACCTGGAGCCATCCGTCGCGCAGCCCGGCGCCGGAGACGGTGCAGCGGCGCAGCGCGGACGGCAGCGGCAGCACCCGGTGGAACGGCGCGACGGTGACGATCAGTTCATCGCCCCGGCGCACCAGGGAGAGCCCGTCGCGGTCGGCGCCGGGCAGCGGCAGCCGCCACAGCAGCACCCCGTCCTCGGCCAGCCGGTCCTCGACGGTCCAGGGGTCGGGGGCGGGCCGGTCGGGCCGCAACCCGGGCGCCCCGACGGCCCCGGCGAGACCGGCGAGACCGGCCGGGGCGCGCCGGGCGCCGTCCCCGGAGTGCGGCTCACCGAGGTGCGGGTCACCGGAGTGCGGCTCGGAGGAGTGCGGCTCGGCGGGCCGCGGGTCGCCGAGGCCGTGCGGATCGCGGCCCAGATGCGGCAGCTCACGGACCGGGACGGCGGGGGCCCACTGCTCGTACAGCTCCTTGAGCGCGTCCTGCTGCTGGCCCGACAGCGCGGCGAGCCACGGGTCGGAGGTGCCGGTGGGCAGCAGCCGGTTGGCGATCACCGCCTCCACCCGGCAGCCGTGCAGCGCCAGACCGGCGCGGGCGGTGCGCAGCGCCCGGTCGGCGAGCGGTCCGGGCTCCACGACCAGCCGTACGGTGGTCGCCTCGGACTCGATGACCCCCTGGACGGCGACCAGCTCCCGCTCCCAGCGCTCGGCCGTCTCGTACAGCTTCTGCGCGGGCATCGGCACCCCCGCCAGCTGGGCGAGCATCGGCCGCAGCGCGCGGGCCGCCTGCCGCTCGGCGGGCAGCAGCCGGCGCAGATAGCGCCGCAGCTGCTCGGGCAGCGCGAGCAGCGCGACGGTGTCCGGCGCGGGCGGCATGTCGACGACGAGGACGTCCCAGCCGGTGCCGGGCGGGGCGGTCTGGGCGGCGCGCAGGGCGCGCAGCAGCGCGATGGCCTCCACCCCGGGCAGCGCGGTCAGCTCCTCGCCGTCCAGCGGGGTCGCGCCGAGCAGGTCGAGCAGGCCGTGGCCGCGGTCCTGGAGGGCGGTCAGCTCACCGCGGAACCACTCGTCCGTGACGACCCGCGCCGCCCACAGCCCCGGCGCCGGCTCGACGGGTACGGACCACGGCAGCCGGTCCGCCGAGCGCCGGGGGACGGACCGCGGCGTGCCGATGCCGAGCAGCGCCTCGGGGGTGCCGTCGGAGTCGGCGGTGAGCAGCAGGGTCCGCTGCCCCTCACGGGCGGCGGCGAGGGCGGTCGCGGCGGCCACGGTGGTGCGGCCCGCGCCGCCGGTGCCGGTGACGAGGACCGTACGCATGAAGAGAGCCTCCGGCAGGGGGGTTACGTCGGTGTGCGGCGCGCGGGTCCGGTGATCCGCACCCGCCGGAGCGTACCCCGCGCCGTGGATCACCCCGGGCACGTCGGGGCCCGGGGTGATCCGGGCGGGTCAGGCGGCCTCGACGCGCTTCTTCAGACCGGCGAGCGCGCGGTCGATGATGACCTTCTCGGCCTTGCGCTTGATCATGCCCAGCATGGGGATCTTGACGTCGACCGTGAGCTGGTACGTCACCTCGGTGCTCTTGCCGCCGTCGCGCGCCGACAGCCGGTAGGAGCCGTCAAGGGTGCGCAGCATCTGGGACTTGACCAGGGACCAGTTGACCTGGTCGTCCCCGGTCCAGCTGTACTGGAGGGTGTAGTCGTCCTTGATCGCGCCGGCGTCGAGCAGCATCCGCACCTGCTCGGCGCGCCCCTGGGTGTCCTTGGTGAGGATGTCGGCCTCCTTCACCTCACCGGACCACTCCGGGTAACGGTCGAAGTCGGCGATCACCTCCATCACGTCGGCCGGGGCCGCCTCGATCGTGATGCTCGAGCTGGTGTGTTCCGCCATCTCCGTGGCTCCTCCGTACCGGTCCGCCGCATGGGTCCTCTGCGGCTGAAGGCTACCGCGCGCCGGTCACCACTCCAGGGTCCAGGGGGTGCCGGAGGAGGCGAAGTGTCCGACATTGACGCACTCGGTGGCCCCGATCCGCATACGGCGGACGAGCGGCTGATGGACATGGCCGAAGAGGGAGTACTTGGGACGGACGGTGTGGATCGCCTCCAGCAGGGCGGCGCTGCCGCGCTCGAAGCGGCGGGCGACGGTGTCATAGCAGAGGTCGGGCACCTCCGGCGGGATGTGGGTGCAGAGCACGTCCACCTCGCCGAGCGCCGCGATCTTCGCCGCGTAGGCCTCGTCGTCGATCTCGTAGGGGGTGCGCATCGGCGTGCGCAGCCCGCCGCCCACGAAACCGAAGACCAGCCCGCCGATTTCGACGCGCTCGCCGTCCAGGACGGTGGTGCCGGGCTGGGCGTACTCCGGCCACAGTGACGGCATGTCGACATTTCCGTAGGTGGCGTACGTCGGGGTGGGGAACGCGGCGAAGAGTTCGGCGTACTGGCGGCGGATGGCCGCCTCTATGGCCGCGTTGCGGTCGAGCCCCTCCCACAGCCGGTTGCCGAGCGTCCGGGCCTCCTCGAAGCGGCGGGCGGTGCGCAGTTCGACCAGCCGGTCGGCGTTCTCGACCCCGAAGAGATCGGGGAAGATGCCACGTGAGTGATCGGCGTAGTCGAGGAAGAGGACGAGGTCACCGAGGCAGATCAGGGCGTCCGCCCCGTCGCCGGCCTTCTCGAGGTCCTCACTGTTGCCATGCACGTCACTCACCACGTGGACTCGCATGCGTGTCACCCTAAGACGTAAGGGCCCGCGCCCGTAAGGTGTTCCGCCTGCACCGCCCCGCGTCTACCTGCGGTTCCTTAGCGGGCGCGGCGCCCGTCGACTAGTCTGCGGGCAGCACGAAGGCGGTGTGTGACGCATCAAACATCTGGGCAGGAACCCCTATCCCGGAAGCGTACCGATGGGTAACGTCCGGGCCGTCCACCACCCCCCATGCCCTGTAGCGGCGCCGGCGCCCCACGAGGAGCAGCAGTCTTGCGCGAGTTCAGCCTTCCGGCCCTGTACGAGGTTCCGGCCGACGGCAATCTGACGGATCTCATCCGCCGCAATGCCGCACAGCATCCCGATGTCGCCGTGGTCGGCCGCAAGGTCGACGACCGATGGGAGGACGTGACCGCGACCGTGTTCCTGGCGGAGGTACGCGCCGCCGCCAAGGGCCTGATCGCGGCCGGTGTGGAGCCGGGCGACCGGGTCGGCCTGATGTCCAGGACCCGCTACGAGTGGACGCTGCTCGACTTCGCCATCTGGAGCGCGGGCGGGGTCACCGTGCCGGTGTACGAGACGAGTTCACCGGAGCAGGTCCAGTGGATCCTCAGCGATTCGGGCGCGGTGGCCGCGCTGGTCGAGACCGGCGTCCACGAGGCCGCCGTCGAGGCCGTCCGGGACACCCTGCCCGCCCTGAAGCACGTCTGGCGGATCGAGGGCGACGCCATCGGGACGCTGGGGAAGCTGGGCGAGCACGTGCCCGAGGAGAAGGTGGACGAGCGCTCCTCGATCGCCAACGCCGACTCCCCCGCCACCATCGTCTACACCTCGGGCACCACCGGCCGCCCCAAGGGCTGTGTGCTCTCCCACCGCAGCTTCTTCGCCGAATGCGGCAACGCGGTGGCGCGGCTCAAGCCGATCTTCGACACCGGTGAGTCTTCGGTGCTGCTGTTCCTCCCCGAGGCCCATGTCTTCGGGCGGCTGGTGGAGGTCGCGGCGGTGCTGGCGCCGATCAAGCTCGGCCATGTGCCGGATGTGAAGTCCCTGACCGACGAACTCGCCGCGTTCCGGCCCACCTTGGTGCTGGGCGTGCCGCGCGTCTTCGAGAAGGTCTACAACTCGGCGCGGGCGAAGGCCCAGTCCGAGGGCAAGGGCAAGATCTTCGACAAGGCGGCCGACACCGCCATCGAGTACAGCAAGGCGCTGGACGCCCCGGGCGGGCCGTCCTTCGGGCTCCGCTTCAAGCACAAGGTCTTCGACCGGCTGGTCTACAGCAAGCTGCGGGCCGTGCTGGGCGGCCGGGCCACCCACGCCATCTCCGGCGGGGCGCCGCTCGGCGAGCGGCTGGGCCACTTCTACCGGGGCATCGGCTTCACGGTGCTGGAGGGCTACGGCCTGACGGAGTCCTGCGCGGCGACCACCTTCAACCCCTGGGACCGGCAGAAGATCGGCTCGGTCGGGCAGCCGATGCCGGGCACGGTGGTGCGCATCGCCGACGACGGCGAGGTGCTGCTGCACGGTGAGCACCTCTTCACCGAGTACTGGAACAACGAGACGGCCACGGCGGAGGCGCTGTCGGACGGCTGGTTCCACACCGGGGACGTGGGCACGCTCGACGAGGACGGCTACCTCACCATCACCGGCCGGAAGAAGGAGATCATCATCACCGCGGGCGGCAAGAACGTCGCCCCGGCGGTGATAGAGGACCGGATCCGGGCCCACGCCCTGGTGGCCGAGTGCATGGTCGTCGGCGACGGCCGTCCCTTCGTGGGCGCGCTGGTCACGGTGGACGAGGAGTTCCTGCCGCGCTGGGCGGCCGAGCACGGCAAGCCCGAGGGCGTGACGGTGGCCGAGCTGCGGGAGGACCCGGACCTGCTGGCGGAGATCCAGCAGGCGGTGGACGACGGCAACGCGGCGGTGTCCAAGGCGGAGTCGATCCGGAAGTTCCGGGTCCTGGCGACGCAGTTCACCGAGGACTCCGGGCATGTGACGCCCTCGCTGAAGCTGAAGCGGAACGTGGTGGCGAAGGACTTCGCCTCGGAGATCGAGGCCATCTACCGAGGCTGACCCGCGCCTTCCCGCGGCATCGACATGCGGCTCCGCCGCGTGGCAGGGGCTTCGCCCCTGGACCCCCGGGGTCTGGGGCGGAGCCCCGCCTTCCAGCCCCTCCAGGGGGCACCTCCCAGCGGTAGCTGGGGGAGTTTGAGGAGCGGGGTCTGGGGCGGAGCCCCAGTTGCGGGAAGGGGCGGGGAGGGGGAGGCATCGATATGCGGCTCCGCCGCGTGGCCCGCCGCAGGCGTACGCGTACCGCCGGACACTCCCCAGGCCGTCACAGCAGCGACTTCAGGCGGTCGGCCAGCAGATCCCAGCGCCAGCGCTCCTCCACCCAGGCGCGGCCCCGCTCGCCCATGCGGCGGCGCAGCTCCGCGTCCTCCAGCAGGGTCACGACGCGCTCGGCGCTCTGCTCGGCGGAGTCGCCCCGTACGACCCATCCGGTCTCGCCGTCCAGCACCGCGTCCGGCGCCCCGCCCGAGTCCCCGGCGACGACCGGCAGACCGGTCGCGGACGCCTCCAGATAGACGATGCCGAGGCCCTCGACGTCCAGCCCGCCGCGGCGGGTGCGGCAGGGCATGGCGAAGACGTCGCCCGCGCCGTAGTGGGCGGGCAGTTCCTCCCAGGGGACGGGGCCGGTGAACCGCACCGACCCGGCCACGCCCGTGGTCTCCGCGAGGCGGCGCAGATCCCTCGCGTACGGCCCGCCGCCGACGATCAGCAGCACCGCGTCCGGCACCCGCCGGAGGATCCGCGGCATGGCCCGGATCAGCGTGTCCTGCCCCTTGCGCGGCACCAAGCGGGAGACGCAGACCACGACGGGCCGCTCGGCCAGGCCCAGCCGGGCCCGGATCTCATCGCCGCCCGACCCGGGGTGGAAGGTCTTCTCGTCGACGCCGGGCGGGAGTTGGACCATGCGGGCGGCGTCCCGGGGGTCGAGCGCGGCGGCGATCCGGGAGCGGGTGTACTCACCGAGATAGGTGACGGTGTCCGTGGCCCCGCCGATCCGCCGCAGCAGTTGCCGTGCGGCGGGCAGCTGCGCCCAGGCGGCCTCGTGGCCGTGCGTCGTGGCCACCAGCCGCCGCGCCCCGGCCGCGCGCAGCGCGGGGGCCATCAGCCCGAGCGGCGCGGCGGCGCCGAACCACACCGCGGTGCAGCCGTGCTCGCGCAGCAGCGCGGTCGCGCGGCGGGTGACGCGCGGGGTGGGCAGCAGCATGGTCGTCCGGTCCCGGACGACCGGGTACGGCTGCTCGGCGTCGAAGCGGGCGGTGGCCTCGGCGCCCTCCCGGCCGCGCTTCCAGGTGGAGGCGTAGACGACGATCCGGTCCGGGTCCAGGCGCAGCGCGATGTTGTGCAGAAACGCCTGGATGCCGCCGGGGCGGGGCGGAAAGTCGTTGGTCACGAGCAGGGTCTTGTCCATCGTGGCCGACAGTACCGGGTGCGGCGACGGGCCCGCTCCGCCGTGCCCGGGCCGGGGCGCGGGGGCGGGTGCGGGTGCGGCTCAGCTCGCTCGCCACGTACGGGCGCGGCGCTCAGCCCAGCTCGCTCGCCACGTACTTCCGCCACCGCGCCGTGAACTCCCGCATGCTCACCCCGAGCACCTCCCGCAGCGCCGACTCCACCGCCCCCGAGCGCTCGTGCGCCCGGCCCACCGCGCGGTAGAAGTCGACCAGCCTCCTCTCGCCCCATGTGTCGGCGATCAGGCGGCAGGCGAGCCAGCCCTGTTCATAGGCGCGGGAGAGGCGGTCCGGGTCGCTGCCGAAGCGGAAGTCGTCGTCGCGCGGCAGCGCGGTGGGCAGCCGCCCCGCGGTGACGGCGTCGGTGAGCTCGGGGGCGATCTGGCGGGGGGCGCGGCCCGGGGTGCGGTAGCCCACCCAGTCGGCGAAGCCCTCGGAGAGCCAGAGCGGGGTGGCGGCGCTGGTGGCGGTGCGGGTGGCCACATGCGCCGTCTCATGGGTGATCACGACGCGTCGGCCGAAGTCACCGAGGACCTGGTACGCCTCGGGGTTGACGATCACGCGGTCGGCGGGGGTCTCGTCACCGGCCCCGCCGACCTCGCCCGTGGTGACGGCGGCGATCCCCCGGTAGCCGTCCGCGGAGGCGCCGAGCAGGGCGGCCATCCGGCCCAGGGAGGCCGGGACCTCGACCACGACGCGCCCGGCCCACCGGTGGGGCCAGGCCTGGCCCAGGACGGGCACCGCCCGGTCCGCGGTGTCGGCGACCGCGCGCAGCACCCGCCGGTCCTGGCCGACGCCCAGGACGAGGCTGTGGGCGCCGCGGACGACGTCGACCGTGCCCTGGTCCCACAGCTGCTCCATACCGCGCTTGCCGTCCACCACACCGTCGTCGGAGGCCACGTACCACTGCCCGCCGCGCCGGGCGAGGGTGAGGTACTGGGCGGAGACGACCGGCGCGGTGTCGTACCCCTTCAGCCGGTACCGGAGTTCGACCTGTGCGGCGAGGCTGCGGCCGCCGACCCGCGCGGGTGAAAAACCGCCGGTGCGCACCAGGCGGTAGGTCCAGGAGCGCAGCGGTACGGCGGACATCTGCCGGAACACCCGCCGCTGCTCGGCCAGGTAGCCGGCCGAGCCGCGGTCCACGGTGGCGAGGAAGGCGTCCGCGTCCCGCTCCCGGACCGCCGCCGCCCGCTGGTCCAGCATGCGCTGCACGGCCCGGCCGTCGCGCCCCTCGGGGTCGTCGGGCGCGGGGACCGGGCCGCAGCCGCTCAGCGCGGTCATGGCGAACGCGCCCACCAGGGGCACGCACAACAGCGCCCGCCATCCGCCCGATCTCCACCGACCCGCCACGTCTTAGATCGTACGAGCCCGCGCGCCGGCTTCAGACGCGAGTGATGGAAGAGATCGGCAACATGCCCACGGGGTCGTAGCGGACCCGCGCCCCGGGGTAAGGGGCGTGGATCACCTGTCCGTTGCCCGCGTACATGGCCACATGGCTGGCGTCGGAGCGGTAGACCACCAGATCGCCGGGGCGGGCCTGGGACAGCGGCACCGACTGCCCGGTGTGCGCCTGGGCCTGGGAGGTGCGCGGAATGGCCACCCCGGCGTGGGCGTAGGCCCATTGCATCAGCCCGGAGCAGTCGAAGGCGGTGGGACCGGCCTGGCCCCATGCGTACGGCAGCCCCAGGGCCGCCCGTACCGCGCCGAACGCCGTGGCGGCCCGCCCCGAGGACGGCACGGGGTGCGGCCCGCCCGGCAGGCCTCCAGGGAGCTCCTCGGGGCCGTAACCGGAATCGGAACCGGAAGGGGAGCGGCCGCCGGGAAGGGCGCCCGGCGCCAGCCCGGCGAGGGCGCCGTGCTCCCGTCCGCCCGCCCGCGAGGCACGGCGTGCGTAGCTCTCCCACTCCCCCGGCGGCAGCGCGTTCACCAGCCGCCGCGCCGTGGCCAGCCGCCGCTGGACCGCCCGCTTGTGCCGGGCCACCTCCTTACGGCTGTGCTCCAGCTTCACCAGCTTGGCCGCGGCCTCCGCGCGCTCCTGCCGCAGCGTCCGCTGGGCGCTCTGGAGCACCCGCAGCTGCGCGGCCTGACGGCTGGTGATCCGATCCAGGGTGGCGGCCCGGTCGAGGTACTGGGCCGGGTCCCCGGACAGCAGCAGGGCGAGGCCCGGGTCGACCCCGCCGGTGCGGTACTGCCCGCCCGCGAGGGCACCGAGCGCCGTCCGCATCCGGTTGACCCGCCCCTGGCCGCGGGCGACCCGGTCCTGGATCCTGCCGACCTGGCGGCGCAGGGCCTGGGCGCGCGTCTCCGCCGCGTTGTAGCGCTCGGTGGCCCGCTCGGCCTGGGCGTAGAGCGTGGCGATCCGATCGCCGGCGGACCGGGCGGACGGGCGGCCCGCCGGGTCGTGCGGCTCGGCACCGGCCGGCACGGCGGACAGCACGGCGGCGGAGGCCACCGCGGCCGCCGAGGCGGCGGCCTTGACGATGGCCCGGCCGGACCGGGGTTTCGCGACGCGGCGACAGGACGCCATGGGAAGCCGCACTCCCTTCCGCAGTGTCGGGCTGAGAACTGCGGGCAGACAGTAGCCGTGGCGCTACCCACGGTCCAACGGCCGTGAGGTGCGGGCACACTGACGCCCCGCCGACTGACGCAGGTCACCGGCGGGGCGGGGGATCAGCGAGGGCGCTGGAGATTCGCCCGAAAGGATTGCGGTTGAGGCGGTTTGAGCCCTGGTTCGCGGGACTTCCGGATCAGACCCGGACCCGGATCAGACCCGGACGCCGAACTGGAACGGCATGTTGTCCATCGACTCGTAGCGCACACCGGCACCGGGCTTGGGCGCGTGCAGCACCTGGCCGCCGCCCGCGTAGAGACCTATGTGGTGCAGGTCGCCGTAGAAGAGCACCAGGTCGCCCGGCTTGAGCTCACCGCGGCTGATGCGGCTGCCGGCGTTCGCCTGGTCCTGCGAGATCCGCGGCAGCTGCACCCCGGCCTGCTGGTAGGCCCAGCCGGTGAGTCCGGAGCAGTCGAAGGAGGACGGACCGGTCGCGCCCCAGACGTACGGGAGGCCGATCTTCGTCTTGGCGGCGGCCAGCGCGGCGGCGGCACGCCCCGACTCCGGCACCTCGTTGCCCAGGTCGACGCGCTCGCTGGAGCGGTTGGCGCGCTCGGCGTCCTGGGCGGCCAGCTTGGCGCGCTCCTTGGCCGTGAGGGTGTTGAGGAGGTTCCGGGCCTTGGACAGCTTGCCCTGGATCTCGTCCTTCTTCTTGCCGAGCGCCTTACGGGTGTCGGCAAGGTCCTTGAGCTTGGTGGACGCCTCCTCGCGCTGCTGCTTGAGGGTGCGCTGCTTGTCCGCGATCTTCCGCAGGGACTCGGCCTGCTTGCCGCTCAGCTGGCTGAGGGTGGACGCCTTCTCGAGGTAGGTGTCCGGGTCGGAGGAGAGGAGCAGCTGCACCGAGGGGTCGATCCCACCGGAGCGGTACTGGGCGGTGGCCATCGAACCCAGGCCGTTGCGCAGCTTGTTCAGGTCCTCCTGACCGCGCGCCACCTTGTCCTGGAGGTCGCCGACCTGCTTCTCCAGCTTCTGCTGCTTCTCCTTGGCGCCGTTGTACTTCTCGGTCGCCTGCTCCGCCTCTTCGTAGAGCTTGTCGACCTGCTCCTTGACGTCCTTCTTGTCCTGCTTCGGAGCGGCCTGGGCGGCCTGGGAAGTGAGCGCGACGGCGGCGGCCGCGGTCGCGGTGAGGACGGTTACCCGAGTGCGGCTCGGCTGCTTGGGTCGACGGTGGGACGCCACGAAGGCGAGCTCCTTCTTCCTCCAGCCGCCTACCGGGAGTTGGGGGGTTGCGAAGCCCCGGCTCCGCGACAGGGCGCGGACTCGGCGGTACCTCCGCTGTCACCCCGGATGGGTGATCAACCGCGCGAAGGTTCGAGCTGACCATAGTGACCCCGCCGTGATCCGTTCAAATCCCGACGGCAAAAAAGTTGATCCGCGAGGGCATATTTTACAAATATCGCACGGGCAGTGATGACTGATGACGCTCCGCTGACATCACAAGTGCCCCGGGTCAGACTTGTGAAGCCATTCGAAGTGATTCGGGCACCTCAGCCGTGGAGCGGAGAAACGGGGCAACCGGGGCACGGGGAGGGACGATTCGGGCCATGACGGCTCAGGAACGGGCAAGCCGCTTCAGCAGCAACGCCGATGCCACGGGGCGCGCTCCGGCGCGTGCCACCCCGTCGGCCACCTCGCGGTCGGTGGACACCACCACCACCGGACGGCCCGGCGGCTCGGCCCGCACCAGCTGCCGGATCAACTCGTCGGCCGTCACACCCGGCTTGCTGAACAGCACCCGCACCCCGCGCGGCGGCGCGAGCAGCACCGGAGCGGCCAGCTCCGCCCCGTCGAAGACACAGGTCATCTCCGCGCCCGTCTGGGCCGCGAGCACCGCCAGACCGCCCAGCAGCCGCAGCCGCTGCTTCTCCAACGGCATCGTGGGATAGCCGGTCTTGGTGACGTTGTAGCCGTCCACCACCAGATGCGCCTGGGGCAGCGCGAGCAGCTGGTCCAGCAGCGCCGGATCCATCTCCGACAGCGCCCTGGTCGCTATGTCCTTCGGCGTCATCTTCCCCGGCTCCACGGCGTCCACCGTGTCCGCCGGGCGCATCGACGCGGGCGGCAGGGCCAGTTCGCGCCGCAGCCCCTGCGCCGCGTCCAGCACCGTGTCCAGCAGCAGCCGCAGCCGCATGTCCTCCACGCTGCGGCCCTCGCGCACCGCCCGCCGGCTGGCCTCCAGCGCCGACTCCGCCTCCGCGAGCCGGGCCCGCAGCCGCCGTGCCTCGCTGTCCGCGGTGGCCTGACGGGCCGCCGCCTCCGACCGTACGGAGTCCAGCTCCGCCTCGATCTTGCGCAGCGCGGCCGCGCCCCGCTTCACATCGCTCTGCGCGCTGCGCAGCTTGCGCTGGAGCACGTCGTTCTCCTTGCGGGCCGACTCCAGCTCGGTGCGCGTCCGCTCCGTCTCGTGCCGGGTGGCCGTCTTGGCCTCGGCGAGCTCCTCACGCAGCCGCTGAAGTTCGCGCGCCGCCTCCTCACCGGCCCGCTCGGCGGAGGCCCGCTGGGCCTCCTCGCCCGCCGCCTCGACCAGCTTGACCCAGCCCACCGGGCGCAGCACATACGCCACCGCCGCGACATCCACCGGATCGGCCGCGGCGGGCGGCGAACCGCCCTCGATCGCCTCGGCCAGCTCCCGCTGGGTCTCCCGCAGGCGTCCCGCGATCCGCTGCCGGAAGACGGGGTCGCTCTCCACCGCGGCGGCCATCGCGTTGCCCGCGAACTTGGCGCGGCGGGTCGGGGTGAAACGGGCGTACTGCCGCAGCTGGGTGGGCAGCTCGGTGACCGTCAGACCACCGAAGGCATCCGCGACCAGCGCCACCACGCGCCGTCGCACCCCTTCCGGCAGGGGGCGGTCCAGCGCCTCGGGGACGCCCTCGGCGTCACCGGCCGCCCCGGGGTCACCGGTCCGCTCCACCACCTGTCACCGCTCCGTTCTCAGGCGCTCTGGCCGGCGCTCGGACGATCCACGAGTTCGACCTGGTCGACCGCGTTGCACCAGCGACAACGCACTGACTCAATGGTCTCACCGAGCACCTCGCGTTCCTCGACTCTGGGTTCCCCCGCCAAGTCGAGATGCACATACTCCACGGCTCTGGTCGAGCGGGTCACATCGAACCGGGTGAGATTGCCGCACAGGGTGCAACGCCAGCGGGTCTGGGCGGTCGGCAGGGGCACGGCCATGGTTGCGGGTCCTCGCTTCTCGGCTCGTCGGCGGCGTCCTGTAACCCTACGGCCTGAGCCCTGGCCCGCGCCGGGCCCGGTCCGCCCCCCACGACCCGGCGGAGCGCGGCGAGGCGCTCTGTGGAGGTTGTGCCCGGTACGGAATGATCTGCCCATGATCGAGACGTCGTCGGGGCGCCACCGCCCCTGGATGGCGGGGCCCGGCCGCCCCTGGATGACGTACGGCCTGATCGTCAGCTGCTGCCTGATCTTCGTCCTCGGACCGGCCTCGGGGCTCAACCCCGGCTATGGCTCGGGCGGGCGGCTGGTGGAGGCCCAGTCCACGTACTTCGAGCGCTGGGGGGTGGTGCCCAGCGCCCTGTGGAGCGGCGACCCCGATCAGCCGCTCGCCCCGCTGACCGCGCTGTTCGTCCACGGCAACTGGCTGCATCTGCTCGGCAACATGCTGTTCCTCTATGTCTTCGGGGCGATGACCGAGGAGCGGATGGGCCGTTTCCAGTTCGCCGTCTTCTACCTCGCCACCGGCTATCTGGCGCTGCTCGGGTACGCCGCCGCGCACGCCGACTCGGCCCAGTCCCTGGTGGGCGCCTCCGGGGCCATCTCCGGGGTGCTCGGGGCCTTTCTGTGGCTGTTTCCCCGGGCCCGGGTGACCAGCCTCTTCCCGTTCCTGCTCTTCCTCCCGCTGCGCTTTCCGGCCTGGGCGGTGCTGATCTTCTGGGTGGCCCTCCAGTGGCTGGCCGCCCGGCAGGCCGACGACCGCCCCGGCGTCGCCTATCTCGCCCATCTCGTGGGCTTCACGCTCGGCTTTCTCTACGCGTGGGCCCGGTTCGGGCGGAGGGCTAGAGTGGGCGGCGCAGCCAGGCCCAGTGAGGGAGAAAGCCAGCCGTGATCACTTCGATCGTGCTCATCAAGACCAGCGTGGACCAGATCCCGGAGACCGCCGAGAAGATCGCCGCGCTGGAGGGTGTGAGCGAGGTCTACTCGGTCACCGGCGCGCACGATCTGATCGCGATGGTGCGGGTGGCCCGGCACGACGACCTCGCGGACATCATCACGGGCCAGATCAGCAAGTTGCCCGGGGTGGCCTCGACCGAGACCCACATCGCCTTCCGGACGTACTCGCAGCACGATCTGGAGGCGGCGTTCGCGATCGGCCTGGACGGCTAAATCGGCGTGGACGGCTGGAGGGTGTCGTCCGGCGGCTCTTGACGCCTGCGGCGGGCTGTTCCCCTCCCCGCCCCTTCCCGAAACCGGGGCTCCGCCCCAGCCCCCGGCCGGACAACCCGGATGCGCGCGGGCGCCCGCCCCGTCATTCGCCGCGCCGACGCGGCCGGCCCGCCGGTGCGGGCGTACACGCCCTCACCACCCGCCCCGCCTCGCGGGCACCCTGGCCCCCTGCTCACCGGCCGGCCACTCGACCGCGGCCTCGCGGGTGACGCGGTCGGTGCCCTGGTCGGTCGGCTGATCGCGGCGGCGGTCGGCTCATCGGCCCCCGGGTCCAGGGGCGGAGCCCATGGTTCGGGAAGGGGCGGGGTGGGGGAAGCGCCGATATGCGGCTCCGCCGCGGGGTCCGCCGGACACCCCGGCGGGCCTGGCGCCCCCGAACCCTCTGGGCCAGGGGCCCGACGGCCTCAGCCGCGGTCCGGGACGCAGCGGCCGTCCTCGGTGCGGTAGCTCCACCGGGCGCCGTCGCGCACCAGCTCCTTCACGGCGCCCACGAACCGCTCCACATGCTCGTCCGGGGTGCCCGCCCCGAAGCTGACCCGGATCGCGTTCAGCGACCGCTCCCCCGGCGCGGCCTCGGGCGCGCCGCACTCGCCCGGCTCGTCGGGCTCGCTGTCCAGCAGGGTGCGGACCAGCGGATGGGCGCAGAACAGCCCGTCGCGTACGCCGATGCCGTACTCCGCGGAGAGCGCCGCCGCGAAGTGGGAGCTGTTCCAGCCCTCCACCACGAACGACAGCACGCCGACCCGGGGCGCGTCATCGCCGAACAGCGAGAGCACCCGCACCTCGGGCACCTCGGCCAGCCCCGCCCGTACCTTCTCGATCAGCTGCCGCTCACGGGCGACCAGGCCCGTGAAACCGGCCTCGGTCAGCGCCTTGCACGCCGACGCGATCGCGTAGACGCCGATGACGTTCGGCGAGCCCGCCTCGTGCCGGGCGGCGGTGGTGTGCCACTCGACGTCGACGCCGCCGTCGTCCCTGCGCGTCACCTTACGGCTGGCGCCGCCGCCCGCCAGGTACGGCCGGGCCTCCCGCAGCCAGTCCGCCCGCCCGGCCAGCACCCCGGCCCCGAAGGGCGCGTACAGCTTGTGCCCGGAGAAGGCCACCCAGTCGACGTCCGCCTCCGCGATGTCCACGGGATGGTGCGGGGCCAGCTGCGCGGCGTCCAGGACGATACGGGCGCCGTGGGCGTGCGCGGCCTCGGCCAGCTCCCGCACCGGCCACAGCTCACCGGTGACATTGGACGCGCCGGTCACGCACACCAGCGCCGGGCCCTCAGCGCGCCCCGCGAGCGCCTTCTCCAGCGTCTCCACCGCCTGCCGCGGGGAGCGCGGAGCGCTGAGGTAGCGGACGGTGACGTCCTCCCGCTGCTCCCACGGCAGCAGCGAGGCGTGGTGCTCGGTCTCGAAGACGAAGACCTCGGTGCCCCGGGGTGCCACGGCGGCCAGGAGGTTGAGCGAATCGGTGGTGGAGCGGGTGAAGACGACCTGGTCGTCCTCGCGGCAGCCCAGGAATGCGGCGACGTCCTTACGGCTGTTCTCGAAGAGGTCGGTGGACAGCTGCGAGAGGTAGCCCGCCCCGCGGTGCACGCTGCCGTAGTAGGGCGCGTACGCGGCGATGTCGTCCCAGACCCGCCGCAGCGCGGGGGCGCTGGCGGCGTAGTCGAGCGCCGCGTAGGTCACCTCGCCCCCGGTGACGAGGGGCACCAGAACATCGCCGCCCAGCACGGGCAGCGGTTCACAGGCGGCGACAGCGGTAGCAGAAGCGGTGGCGGTGGCGGTGGCAGCAGGGCGTGCGGACATGGCGAAGTCTCCCGAAGGGGGCGAAGGAATGCGTGACGCGCACCGAGACGGCGGCGGCGAGCCGGCCGTAAGGGCGCGGAAAATCGCTCGACGCACGGCTACACCGCGCGGAGCACATGAGGAGAGACGGGGCCGCTCGGCCCTAACGCATTCGCTGCATCACGGAAGAACTCCCTCGACCACCAGGACCCCTAGTGCGAGGGGTCCGCGCTTGCCGCCGGCCTCGCTGCCTGGCGGCCTGGTCATCACCCGGGGCACCCCGCCACGGACGGAGGGTTGCCGGACAGCGGGCCGGGGCCGTAGTCGCTGTCGCTCGTGACCTGGGCAGGAGTATGCCATGTCAGACGCCGGCGCCCATGCCCTGTCCGCATCCCGGACAGAACATGGGCGCCGTAAGGGGCCCGCGTAAGGGTGTCCGGCGGACCACCCGGCGGGGCCAGGACCCGCCGGACCCCCTAGGCGTGGGTGGCCCGGACCCACCGTTCCAGGACGTCGCGCGCCGCGCCCGAGTCGATCGACTCGGCGGCCCGCGCCGCACCCGCCCCGATCCGGTCCGTCAGGGGCTTGTCCCCCGGCTCCCGCTCGAGCGCCACCAGCGCCGCCGCCGAGTTCAGCAGCACCGCGTCCCGGACCGGGCCCCGCTCGCCCGCCAGCAGCCGGCGGGCGACATCGGCGTTGTACGAGGCGTCCGCGCCCCGCAGGGCCTCCACGGGGGCCCGCTCGACGCCCACGTCCCGGGGGTCGAACGTCTCCTGGCGCACGGCGCCGTCCCGGACCTCCCACACCTGGGAGGTCGTGGTCACGGTGAGCTCGTCCAGCCCGTCGTCGCCCCGGACGACCAGCGCGGAGGAGCCGCGCTCGGCCAGCACCCCGGCGATGATGGGCGCCATACGGGCGTCGGCGACCCCGGTCGCCTGGCAGGTGACCCTCGCCGGGTTGGTCAGCGGGCCGAGCAGGTTGAACGGGGTGGCGACGCCCAGCTCGCGGCGGGCCGAGGCGACATGCCGCAGCGACGGGTGGAACTTCACCGCGAAGCAGAAGGTGATCCCCGCCTCCTCCACGACCTCGACCACCCGCTCGGGGGTGATGTCCAGATTGACGCCGAGCTTCTCCAGCACATCGGAGGCGCCGCTGGCGGAGGACGCCGCGCGGTTGCCGTGCTTGACCACCCGTGCGCCGGTACCGGCGACGACCAGCGCGGACATGGTGGAGATGTTGACGGTCCTGGCGCGGTCGCCGCCGGTGCCCACGATGTCCACGGTCTCCCCGGGCACCTCGATCACCCGGGCGTGCTCGTACATGGCCCGCACCAGACCGGCCACCTCGGAGACCGTCTCGCCCTTGGCGCGCAGCGCGATCGCGAACCCGGCGATCTGGGCGTCGGTGGCCTCGCCCCGCATGATCCGGTCCATGGCCCAGGCGGTGTCGTCGGCATCGAGGTCCCGGCCGGCGATCAGCGAGCTCAGTACGTCCGGCCAGGTGCGGGCCGTCGCGGTGCTGTCGCCTCCGGCGGGGGTCACAACGTCCATGGTCCGCTCCTGGATCCGTGGGGGTGGGCAGGGAAGGGGTCCGCGCACTTCAGCGGCCCGTCGCAAGCCTATCGGCCGCACGGCCGGGGCCCCGGCCGGACCGTGTGGTCCGGGCCGGGGCCCTGGTCTGTGGCGTCGCTGTATGAAGAAACCGGTCGCTGAAGGGGTGCCGGGAGATCAGTGGTGGCCGTGGCCACTGGTGATCTCGTGGTGCTCCTCCCGGGTCGGCTTCGGAATGACGTTGTCCCCGCCGTAGTAGCCCTTGGAGAGCTTCGAACGGAGCTTCTGGGAAGGCTTTATCTTCCGCTTGACCCCGTTCTCGTCGACCTCCGGGCCGATCTCGTAGGGCTCGGGCTGGTCGTGCTGGGTGAGCGTGTGCAGCTGCTCCTGCGAGAGCGGCTCGTGGACCTCGATGAACTCACCGTGCGGCAGCCGCTTGATGATGCCGGTCTCCCGGCCGTGCAGCACCTTGTCCTTGTCGCGCCGCTGGAGGCCGAGGCAGATCCGCTTGGTGGCGATGAACGCCAGGACCGGGCCGGCGAAGAAGCCGATCCGCACGAACCACGTGATCGAGTTGATCGACAGGTGGAAGTGGGTGGCCCACAGGTCGTTACCGCCACCGATCAGCATCACGAAGTACGCGGTCAGCCAGGCGACACCGAAGGCCGTACGGGTCGGGGCGTTGCGCGGGCGGTCCAGGATGTGGTGCTCACGCTTGTCGCCGGTGATCCAGGACTCGATGAACGGGTAGAGCCCGATCGCGAACAGGACCAGCGGGAAGAGCACGATCGGGATGAACACGCCCAGGACGAGCGTGTGGCCCCAGGCGTTGATCTCCCAGCCGGGCATCACACGGACCAGACCCTCGGCGAAGCCCATGTACCAGTCGGGCTGGGCGCCGGTGGACACCTGGTCGGGCCGGTAGGGGCCGATGGTCCAGATCGGGTTGATGGTCGCGACCGCGGAGAGGACCGCGATCACACCGAAGACCAGGAAGAAGAAGCCGCCCGCCTTGGCCATGTAGACCGGCAGCAGAGGCATGCCGACGACGTTCTTCTCGGTCTTTCCGGCCCCGGGGTACTGCGTGTGCTTGTGGTAGAAGACCAGGATCAGGTGCGCCACCAGCAGGCCGAGCATGATGCCCGGCAGCAGCAGGACATGGACCGGGTAGAGCCTCGCGATGAGGTCCGTGCCGGGGAACTCGCCGCCGAAGACGAACATCGAGATGTAGGTGCCGACCACCGGGATCGACAGGAACACACCCTCGATGAACCGCAGACCGGTGCCGGAGAGCAGGTCGTCGGGGAGCGAGTAGCCGGTGAAGCCGGTCAGCATGCCGAGGAAGAACAGCAGGAAGCCGAACAGCCAGTTGATCTCACGCGGCTTGCGGAACGCACCGGTGAAGAACACGCGCATCATGTGCGTGAACATGCCGGCGAGGAAGACCAGCGCGGCCCAGTGGTGGATCTGCCGGATCAGCAGACCGCCCCGCACCTCGAAGCTGATGTCGAGGGTCGACTTGAACGCGTCGGACATCCGCACGCCCTGCATGGGGACGTACGGGCCCTCGTAGACGACCTCCGACATGCTGGGGTGGAAGAACAGCGTCAGGTACACACCCGTGAGGATGATGACGATGAAGCTGTAGAGGCAGACCTCGCCCAGCATGAAGGACCAGTGGTCCGGGAAGATCTTGCGCATATTGGCCTTGGCCAGGCTGTAGATGCCCAGCCGGCCATCGGCCCAGTCCGCGACGCGCTCACCCGCGGGCGCTTTGCCCCGGCGCTGCGCGGCGGTGTCGCTTGAAGTACTCATCCGCGCTCCCAGTAAGCAGGACCGACGGGCTCCGAGAAGTCGCCCATGGCTTCGAGGTACCCCTGGTCGTTGGCCTTGATCCGCAGCTGCGGCAGCGCGTGACCGGCCGGACCGAAGATCACTCGGCCACCGTCGGAGAGGTCGAAGGTCGACTGGTGGCAGGGGCACAGGACGTGGTGGGTCTGCTGCTCATAGAGGTTGATCGGGCAGCCGACGTGGGTGCAGATCTTGGAGAACGCCACGATGCCCTCGTGCGACCAGTCCAGTTCGCGCTTGTCCTTGATGTTCTCCGGCTGCAGCCGGACCAGCATCAGGGCGGCCTTGGCGATCTCCGTCTGGAAGTCGTGCTGCTCCTCGCTCATGCCCTCCGGCATGGCGAAGGTGAGCGAGCCGACGGCGATGTCCTCGGGGCGCAGCGGCTGCATCGTGTTGTAGTTCATCAGCCGCTTGCCCTTGGCCCACTTGGTGTGCCGGAGCTTGGTGCCCGGCAGCGGACCGAGGTCACGCAGCAGCACGATGCCGGAGAGCGGCACCAGCGCGAGCGCGCCGAAGAGGGTGTTGCGGGCCAGCTTGCGCCGGCCGAAGCCGGACTCCTTGGCGCCGGTGGCGAAGTCCTCGAGGACCTTCGACTTGACCTCGGGGCCGGCCTCGATGGGGTGGCGCTCGTCGGCGACCTCCACATCGGACATCAGGGTGCGGGCCCAGTGGACCGCGCCCGCGCCGATGGTGAACAGCGCGATGCCGAGCGTCAGCCCCAGCGCGAAGTTCAGCGCGCTGATGTGCCCGATCGGGAAGACGTAGATGTACCTGTCGACCGGGAGTGCCACATACGCGGCGATGAAGGCGATCGTGGCCAGCATCGAGACCGTGAAGAGCAGGGCGACGGTGCGCTCGGACCGCCGCGCGGCCCGCTCGTCGATGTCCTGCACACGGTGCTCGTGCGGGGGCAGCCCCGGGTCGGCGAACGGGTCCTCGGCCGGCCTTACGGCACTCTCGGCCCCCCGCGCTTCCGGCAGCTTGTCTTCTGCTTCTGAAATCTCGTGGCTACTCATGACTTCTTGGCCTTTGCGGTCCGGGCGGCGACCCAGATGGTGAGGACGATCATCACGCCCATGCCGAAGACCCAGCCGAACAGACCCTCGCTCACCGGGCCGAGCCCGCCGAGCTCAAGACCCCCGGGGGTCTTGCTCTTGTCGCTGTTGACCGTGTCGAGGTAGGCGATGATGTCCTGCTTGTTCTTCTCCGGCATCACGGTGTCGGGGAAGGAGGGCATGTTCTGCGGGCCGGTCTGCATGGCCTCGTAGAGATGCTTGGGGCTGACCCCGTCGAGAGCCGGCGCGAACTTGCCGTTGGTGAGGGCACCACCCTTACCGGCGAAGTTGTGGCACTGCGCGCAGTTCGTGCGGAAGAGCTCCCCGCCCTTCGCGACGTCCGCGCCGTCCGGGCTGTACTCGCTCTTGGTGGGCGTCACCGGACCCGCACCGAGCGACGCGATGTACGCCGCGAGCTGCTCGATCTCGGCGTCCGAGTAGATCTTCTTCTTCTTCGGCACCTGGGCGCCGGGCTGCTGCGCCGGCATGCGGCCGGTGCCGACCTGGAAGTCCACGGCGGCGGAGCCGACGCCGACCAGGCTCGGGCCGTCAGAGGTCCCCTGACCGCCCGTGCCGTGGCAGCTGGCGCAGCCGACGGCGTAGAGCTTCTTGCCCTCCTCGATGGCGAGGGACTGGGCGGAGCTGTCGTCGGCCTTCGCCTCGCTCGGCGAAAACGCGGCGTACAGCCCCCCAGTGACCGCCAGCGCGAAGAGTAGGACGACGAGCGCAGCCAGCGGATGGCGCCGTCGTGCGGAGAGCTTTTTCACGGATTACCCCGGTGTCAGGATCTTCTGCGTCGATGCTGTTAAGGACGTGATTCCGGTGCGGTGACCGGCTTACTTGATCATGTAGATCGTGGCGAAGAGGCCGATCCAGACGACATCGACGAAGTGCCAGTAATAGGACACGACGATGGCCGCCGTCGCCTGCTGGTGGGTGAACCTCTTGGCCGCGTACGTCCTGCCCAGGACAAGCAGGAAGGCGATCAGGCCGCCCGTCACATGCATGCCGTGGAAGCCGGTGGTCAGGTAGAACACCGAGCCGTAGGGGTCGGAGGAGAGCGAAAGCCCGTCCTTCTTGACCAGCTCGGTGTATTCGAAGATCTGACCGCCGATGAAGATCGCGCCCATGATGAAGGTGATCACGAACCAGGAGCGCAGCTTCTTCACGTCGCCGCGCTCGGCGGCGAAGACGCCGAGCTGGCAGGTGAGGGAGGAGAGCACCAGGATCGTGGTGTTCGTCGCCGAGAACGGGAAGTTCAGCGAGGACGCCATTTCCTTCCAGTGCTCGGCGCCGGTCACCGATCGCAGGGTGAAGTACATCGCGAAGAGGGCCGCGAAGAACATCAGCTCGGAACTCAGCCAGATGATGGTTCCGACGCTGGTGAGGTTCGGCCGGTTGACCGACGGGTGCGCGTGCCCGGTTTCTACTGTCGTTGCTGTCGCCACGACCGACATTATGTCGGTCGCTTATCCAGCGCTCACTCCCGGGGGTCCCGTTCGGAGTGTCAAGGGCCGCGTCATGGACATCGACCCTGCTCGTCGGGGCTGTTCCGGACAGTCCCTCGAAGGAGGGAGAGATCCGTACGCCCCCTCCTCCGGACGGCTGTACGGGAGTAGCATCCGCCTCAGGAGCCCGGCAGATCACTTACTTCGCCCGGAGGACATGATGCGGCCCACCGCGACGGTGCTGGTCTACAGCGATGACGTGAGCACCCGCGAGCAGGTGCGCCTGGCGGCCGGGCGCCGGCCCGCCGCCGATGTACCCCCGGTGGAGTTCCTGGAGTGCGCCACCCTCCCGGCCGTTCTCTCGGCACTGGAGGAGGGCGGCATCGACGCCTGTGTGCTGGACGGCGAGTCGGCGCCCGCGGGCGGGATGGGCGTCTGCCGGCAGATCAAGGACGAGATCTTCCAGTGCCCGCCGGTGCTGCTGCTCATCGGCCGCCCGCAGGACGCCTGGCTGGCCACCTGGAGCCGTGCGGAGGCCGCGGTCACGCATCCGGTGGACCCGGTGGCCCTGGCGGACGCGCTGGCCGGGCTGCTCCGCAAGCGGCTCTCCGTGGGCGCCTGACCGCACCGTCCGCACCGTCCGCTCAGACCTGGGGCCGGAGCCGGGCGGAGTCGGCGGGGGTGGCGTCGGACTGACCGGAGGCGACGGCGCTGCCCTTGCGCCAGTCCGCCCAGGCCATGTTCCAGTCGCCGTAGCCGTTGTCGAATGTCGCCATGTCGTCTCCGTTGCTGTGCATCACCTGGACGATGTCGCCCAGGCGCACGGTGTTGAAGAACCACTGGGCGTTCGCCGTGCTCATGCCCGTGCAGCCGTGGCTGACGTTGGCATAGCCCTGCGAACCGGTGGACCAGGGCGCGGCATGGACGTATTCACCGCTCTTGGTGACCCGGGCGGCCCAGTAGACCATCAGGTCGTAGGAGCCCGCGCCGAGGCCGATGCTGGCGCCCGTCATCCGTACGGCGGATTCCTTGGCCAGGATGACCTTGATGCCGTTCCGGGTGTCGAATCCGGGCATACCGGTGGTGATCGGAATGGTCCGGATCGGCACCCCGTTGCGCTTCACCGTCATCTGGTGGGTGCCGGAGTCGGTGAGGGCCTCGAGGCGGTCGCCGGTGGTCAGCCGCAGCGACTTGGCCTCGCCGCCGTAGAGCCCACCGCCGATCCGGATGCCCTTGAGGTTGGAGTGGACCGTGATGGTGGCGTGGGCGGGCCAGTACTCCTGCGGGCGGTAGTGCAGGTTCCGGCTGTTCACCCAGTGCCAGACGCCCTCCACCGCGGGCCGTGCGTCCACCTTCAGGGCGCGCTCGATCACGGCGCGGGCCGAGGGGTCCTTGACGGGCCGGCTCAGCTTGGCCGTGATGGGCTGCCCCACCCCGTACTCCCCCGCCTTGGGGCCGAAGGTGACCTTCAGCAGCCGGTGGGCGGAGCTGGTGGTGAAGTCGACGGTACGGCGGCCCGGAGCGCCGCCTCCGTCCTCTGTGGACACCTTCAGCGTGTAGTGGGCGCCCGCGGCCAGCGGCACGGTGCTGCGCCAGTGCCTGCCGTCGTCGGTCAGCTCACCCCGTACGTAGCGGCCCGCGGCGTCGGTGGCCGTGACATCCGTGATCCGGCTGTCGTCGTCCTTGGCCGTCACTTCGAGCGGCTTGTCCGGATTGGCCTTGCGGCCGTCGCCGTCACCGCTGAACGAGATCTGATCGGCGGCGTCGTACGGCTTGGCGGACAGGGGGTCGGGGGATCCCCCGCATCCGCTCAGACCCGCTATCAGCGGCGCCACCAGCAGGGCGCAGGTCAGCACCGCCCGGCTTCTGAGTGATCGAGGTGTGTGGCTCATGGAGCCAACGTAAGAAGGGTGTCCGGGAACGGCGCGCGGAGTGCGGCACCGGAGTGAACCGGCGGCCCCGGCGGGGCCGTGCGGGCCCACGACGTACGAGCGGGGTCCGGACACCTGGGGAGGTGTCCGGACCCCGCTCGTATCAGCCGGTCAGGGCTACTGGTTGGCGTTCTCGCCGCGGTAGTACTCGAAGACCCAGCCGAAGAGGCCGATCATGATGATCGGGGCCGAGAAGAAGAGCAGCCACCAGCCGAAGATCACGCCCAGGAACGCCATGGCACCGCCGACGCCGAGGGAGAGCGGCTGCCAGCTGTGCGGGGAGAAGAATCCCAGCTCGCCGGCGTCGTCCGCGACATCCGCGTCCTTGTTGTCCTGCGCACCGACATCCACCCGGCGAGCCGTGAAGGCCAGGTAGTAGCCGATCATGATGCTCAGCCCGAAGGCCAGGAAGAGCGCCGTGGTGCCGGCCGGCTCCTTCGACCACACGCCATAGACGATCGCCATGACGAGGATGAAGACGGCCAGCCAGATGAACATCCGGCCTTGGACCTTCACTTGCCGGCCTCCTTACCACCCGCGAGGGCCTTGTCATCGTCAGGCGCACCGTGGTTCTCGAGCTGGTCGAGCGCCGCGATCTCCGGGTGGTGCAGGTCGAACGCCGGGGATTCGGAACGGATCCGCGGCAGGGTGAGGAAGTTGTGCCGCGGGGGCGGGCAGGAGGTCGCCCACTCCAGCGAACGGCCGTAGCCCCAGGGGTCGTCGACCTCGACCTTCTTGCCGTACTTGGCGGTCTTCCAGACGTTGTAGAGGAACGGCAGGATCGACAGGCCCAGCAGGAAGGAACTGATGGTCGAGATGGTGTTCAGCGTGGTGATGCCGTCGGCCGCCAGGTAGTCGGCGTACCGGCGGGGCATGCCCTCGGCGCCCAGCCAGTGCTGCACCAGGAACGTGCCGTGGAAGCCCACGAACAGCGTCCAGAAGGTGATCTTGCCGAGCCGTTCGTCCAGCATCTTGCCGGTCATCTTCGGCCACCAGAAGTGGAATCCGGCGAACATCGCGAAGACCACGGTGCCGAAGACCACGTAGTGGAAGTGGGCCACCACGAAGTACGAGTCGGAGACGTGGAAGTCCATCGGCGGCGACGCCAGGATCACACCGGTCAGACCACCGAAGGTGAAGGTGATCAGGAAGCCGACCGCCCATAGCATCGGGGTCTCGAAGCTCAGCGACCCCTTCCACATCGTGCCGATCCAGTTGAAGAACTTGATACCGGTCGGGACCGCGATGAGGAACGTCATGAACGAGAAGAACGGCAGTAGCACTCCGCCGGTGACATACATGTGGTGGGCCCACACCGTCACCGAGAGACCGGCGATCGAAATGGTCGCGGCGATCAGGGAGATGTAACCGAACATCGGCTTCCGGGAGAAGACCGGAATGACCTCGGAAATGATGCCGAAGAACGGCAGCGCGATGATGTACACCTCTGGATGGCCGAAGAACCAGAAGAGGTGTTGCCAGAGCAACGCTCCGCCATTGGCCGCGTCGAAGACATGCGCCCCGAATTTTCGGTCCGCCTCCAGGGCGAACAGCGCGGCGGCCAGCACCGGGAAGGCGAGCAGGACCAGCACCGCGGTCAGCAGCACGTTCCAGGTGAAGATCGGCATGCGGAACATGGTCATGCCGGGAGCGCGCATGCAGATGATCGTGGTGATGAAGTTGACCGCACCGAGGATCGTGCCGAAGCCGGAGAGGGCCAGACCCATGATCCACATGTCCGCGCCGATACCCGGCGAACGGACCGCGTCCGACAGCGGGGAGTAGGCGAACCAGCCGAAGTCGGCCGCGCCCTGCGGGGTCAGGAACCCGCCCACCGCGATCAGCGAACCGAAGAGGTACAGCCAGTACGCGAACATGTTCAGCCGCGGGAACGCCACATCGGGCGCACCGATCTGCAGCGGCATGATCCAGTTCGTGAAGCCCGCGAACAGCGGGGTGGCGAACATCAGCAGCATGATCGTGCCATGCATGGTGAACGCCTGGTTGAACTGCTCGTTCGACATGATCTGCGTACCCGGACGGGCCAGCTCGGCGCGCATGAAGAGCGCCATCAGGCCGCCGATGCAGAAGAACGCGAACGACGTGACGAGGTAGAGCGTGCCGATCGTCTTGTGGTCCGTGGTGGTCAGCCACTTGACGACGACATTGCCCGGCTGCTTCCGACGTACCGGCGCTTCCCGCTCCTGCGAGGCGGTGGTGCCGGCACCCTGGGGTTCGTTGAGGATGCTCACGATGTCCTGGTCTCCGCGTTCTTGGCGGCGTCCGTCTGCTCAATGCCCGCCGGGATGTAGCCGGTCTGGCCCTTCTTCGCCAGCTCCTTGAGGTGCTGCTGGTAACGCTCCGGCGACACCACCTTGACGTTGAAGAGCATCCGGGAGTGGTCGACGCCGCACAGCTCGGCGCACTTGCCCTTGAAGGTGCCCTCGCGGTTCGGAGTGACCTCGAAGCGGTTGGTGTGCCCCGGGATGACGTCCATCTTCATCAGGAAGGGGACCACCCAGAACGAGTGGATGACATCGCGGGACGTCAGGATGAACTGGACCGACTCGCCCTTCGGCAGCCACAGGGTCGGACCCGGGTTGCCGGTCTGCGGGTTCCGCTCACCGGGGGTGCCCGCCTCGTAGACGCCCTCGGCGCCCTTGGGGACCGCGTTCAGCATGCGCTGGGGGATCGCGGAGATCTCCTTGGCTTCCTGCTTGGGCGTGGCGGTGGACCCGTCCACGTTCTCCATGTAGTTGAAGCCCCAACTCCACTGATAGCCCACCACGTTGACTACGTGGTCGGGCTTCTTGGAGGTCTTGAGGAGCGCGTTCTCATCGCGTGCGGTGAAGTAGAACAACACCGAGACGATGATGATCGGGACCACGGTGTACAGCGCCTCGATCGGCATGTTGTACCGGGTCTGCGCGGGAACCTCGATCTTGGTCCTGCTGCGACGGTGGAAGATGACCGCCCAGATGATCAGGCCCCAGACCAGGACGCCCGTGGCGAGCGCCGCCGCCCACGAGCCCTGCCACAGGGAGAGGATCCGCGGCGCCTCCTCCGTGACGGGGGTAGGCATTCCGAGGCGGGGGAAGTCCTTGGATGTGCAACCGGTGGCGGTCGCCAGGACCAAGCCCGCGGCCAGCGCCTGCAGCAGCTTCCGCCGCACCGGGCGCCGCGACGAGCGGTCGGAGCCGTTGGGACTCACGTAGCGCCTTCCCGAGAGTCTCGCCCGCGCGGTCAGCCGCGGCCGTCTGTCTGGTCGGTCGCCGGCCCGGTGCGGGCAGGGGTTTGGATGTTTATGCGGACCAAACCCTACTGGACGCCATTTGGGGTCGCGCGGGGAGGGTGCCCAACGCGCCGGGGCGCTCCACGAAGGGGTGGAATCCCGGGCTCCGGCGGCCTTTTCCGGCCGGGCGCGGCCCGGGTTCCGGCCCGGGTTCCGACCCCGGTCGGGGCCCGGTTCCGGGCAGGTGCGAACCTGGTTCCGGTGCCGGTGTGAACCTGGTTCCGGTGCCGGTGCGAACCGGTTCCGGGGGCGGCCCGCACCCGGCTCCGGTCCCGGTGCGATCCTAGGCGGGGCCGTGCCCGTCCGTTCACCGGTCGCGGCGACTGAGCAGCCTCGCTGAGGGCGCGGTTCGGTTGCGCCCCGAAGGGGCGCGGGGCTGTGTCGATGTGCGGCTCCGCCGCGGCTGTGTCGATGTGCGGCTCCGCCGCGTGGGCGACCAGCCACGACGCGGCCGCGGATGAACAACCGCACCTCGCGCCACTCCCAGCGGAACGCTTAGCGTTCCTTACGTGCCCTACTTCGACGCGGCCTCGTCCGCTCCTCTGCACCCCGTCGCCCGGCAGGCGCTCCTCGCCGCGCTCGACGAGGGGTGGGCCGACCCCTCACGTCTCTACCGGGAGGGGCGGCGGGCCCGGCTACTGCTGGACGCCGCGCGGGAGGCCGCCGCCGAGGCCGTGGAGTGCCGCCCGGACGAGCTCGTCTTCACTCCTTCGGGGACCCGCGCGGTGCACGACGGCATCGCGGGGGCGCTCGCGGGACGGCGGCGCGCCGGTCGCCATCTGATCGTCTCCGCCGTGGAGCACTCCTCGGTACTGCACGCGGCGGCCGCGCACGAGGCGGACGGCGGCACGGTCACCGAGGTCCCGGTGGACCGTACGGGACGGGTCGCGCCGGGTGCGTACGCGGCGGCCCTGCGGGACGCCCCGGGCGGGGTGGCGCTGGCCTGTCTGCAGTCCGCCAACCATGAGGTCGGCACCCTGCAGCCGGTGGCCGAGGCCGCCGAGGAGTGCGCGGCGGCGGACGTACCGCTGCTGGTGGACGCGGCGCAGTCGCTCGGCTGGGGCCCCGTGGAGGGCAATTGGTCGCTTCTGACCGCAAGTGCCCATAAATGGGGCGGTCCTGCGGGGGTGGGGCTGCTCGCGGTGCGCAAGGGGGTGCGCTTCCGTACGGTTCAGCCCGCCGACGAGCGGGAGTCGGGCCGCTCCCCCGGGTTCGAGAACCTCCCCGCCATCGTCGCCGCGGCCGCCTCGCTGCGGGCCGTCCGGGCGGAGGCCGCCGCCGAGGCGGAGCGGCTGCGGGGGCTGGTGGAGCGGATCCGGGCGCGGGTGCCGGAGCTGGTGCCGGATGTCGAGGTGGTCGGCGATCCGGAGCGGCGGCTGCCGCATCTGGTGACCTTCTCCTGTCTCTATGTCGACGGAGAGGCGCTCCTCCATGAGCTGGACCGCGCGGAGTTCTCGGTCTCGTCCGGCTCCTCCTGCACCTCCTCCACGCTGACCCCGAGCCATGTGCTGCGGGCCATGGGAGTGCTGTCCGAGGGCAATGTGCGGGTCTCGCTTCCGCGCGGTACGGCCGAGGCGGACGTGGACCGGTTCCTGGAGGCGCTGCCGGGGGTGGTGGCGGGCGTACGGGAGCGCCTGGGCGCACCGAAACCGGCCGAGGCCGCCGACCCGGCCCCCGAGCCCGAGCCCGAACCTGATGAGCTGGTGGTCGACTCACTGGGCAAGCGGTGCCCGATCCCGGTGATCGAGCTGGCCAAGGTGATCGGCGAGGTGCCGGTGGGCGGGGTGGTGACGGTCCTGTCCGACGACGAGGCGGCCCGGCTGGACATTCCGGCCTGGTGCGAGATGCGCGGCCAGACGTACGAGGGTGAGCGCCCGGCCGAGCGGGGCGTGGCGTACCGAGTGCGCCGCCGCGCCTAGCGCTCCGCTGGAAGGGCCCTGACCTGCCGTCGATCGTCTGCGGCGCCATCGTGGCTGGTCGCGCCCACGCGGCGGAGCCGCATAGCTCCACTGGACGTGCCCTGACCTGCCGTCGATCGTCTGCGGCGCCGCCGTGGCCGGTCGCGCAGTTCCCCGCGCCCCTTCGGGGCGCAACCGCTCCGCCGGGAGGCCGGTGGGGCCCAGGGGGCCATCGGCCCCCTGGGCGCCCCGCGGGTTCAGGGGAGGTGGGCCGCGATCTCGCCCGCCGCGTCATGGCCGTACGCCTTGGCCAGGCGCTCCATGAAGTGGCCGCGGCGCAGCTCGTACTCCTGCGTGCCGACCGTCTCGATGACCAGCGTCGCCAGCATGCAGCCCACCTGGGCGGCCCGCTCCAGCGAGAGGTTCCAGGACAGACCGGAGAGGAAGCCCGCGCGGAAGGCGTCGCCGACGCCGGTCGGGTCGGCCTTCTGCTCCTCCTCCGGGCAGCCGACGACCACGGGCTCCTCGCCCTCGCGGTCGATCCGCACGCCCTGGGCGCCGAGCGTGGTGACGCGGGTGCCGACCTTGGCGAGGATCTGGTCCGCGGTCCAGCCGGTCTTGGTCTCGATCAGCGCGGCCTCGTACTCATTGGTGAAGAGGTACTCCGCGCCGCCGATCAGCATCCGGATGTCCTCCCCCTCCATGCGGGCGAGCTGCTGGGAGGGGTCGGCGGCGAAGGCGATGCCGCGCGAGCGGCACTCCTCGGTGTGGCGGACCATGGCCTCCGGGTCGTCCGCGCTGATCAGCACCAGGTCAAGGCCGCCGACGCGCTCCGCGACCGGCTGGAGCTCGATCTGGCGGGCCTCGCTCATGGCACCGGTGTAGAAGGACGCGATCTGGTTGTGGTCGGCGTCGGTGGTGCACACGAAGCGCGCGGTGTGCTGGACCTCGGAGATATGGACGGACGCGGTGTCCACACCGTGCCGGTCCAGCCAGGCCCGGTAATCGGCGAAGTCCTCGCCGGCCGCGCCGACCAGGATCGGGCGCAGACCCAGCACGCCCATGCCGAAACAGATGTTGGGACCGACTCCGCCGCGGCGGACGTCGAGGGTGTCGACCAGGAAGGAGAGGGAGACCGTATGCAGCTGATCGGCGACCAGCTGATCGGCGAAACGGCCGGGGAAAGACATCAGATGGTCGGTGGCGATGGAGCCGGTTACGGCGATACGCACTGAGTCGCTCCTGCGGGGCAGAGAGATCGGACGCTTCACGCTATCTGCTCGGCCCGGCCCATACGAACGGAAGAAACTACCCAATAGTAGGTCTTTTTTCACCGACACCCGCTGAATACGGTGCGTGGATACGGGGGACGCGTCGGCGACACCCAAGGACCGGGAGGCATCATGCCCCAGCACCTCACCCCCGCTTTTCCCGCCACCGGGGCCATCGAGCCCGAATATCTGGAGGAGCTGCGCGGCGACGGTGCGCGGATGGCGCCGCACTGGACGGTCACCGTATCGGCCGCTCCCACCAGGCCCGTTTCCCCGGTCGCCGCCTCCCGCATCCGGGGGATCACGGTGCCCGCCACATCGGCCGATCTGCTGGCCGGCATGTCCGATTACGGCGATTGAAGGAACCGGCCGCGCCCCGGCTCCGTCTCATCGGCATCTCCTCGCGAGGGATGGGACCGTAGAACGTGAGCGGAGCCGAAGGAGCGAAACGGTGAGCACCGAGGACACCGACACCCCGCAGACCCCCGACGACGACACTTCCCGTGCGCGCCGGCGCTCGCCGCTGGCCGTCGTTTCGGTGGCGGCCGCGGTGCTGGTCGCCGGTGGTGGCGGCGCCTACTGGGCCTCCACCGCGGCGGACGGCGGCACCCGGGGTCCGGGCGCGTCGGGCGAGGACGGATCGCCGAAACCCCTCGCATTGGACGCCTACGCCTCCCCGGGCGGAGACCCGGGCGGAGACCCGGGCGGAAAGCGGGGCGGGAACGAGGGCATCGCGCCCGGTGAGCCCGACCCGCACGGCGGCCGCTATGTGGTGACGGGCAAGCTGCCGGACGGGCCCGACGAGGCCCCGGTGTATCTGACCGACCCGAAGGTCGCCAAGGCCGATGTGGCGCGGCTGGCGAAGGCCCTGGACGTCTCCGGCAGCCCCCGCGCCGACCACGGGTACTGGAAGGTGGGCGGCACCCCGGACGCCGGCGGCCCGACGCTGCGGGTGAGCCGGACCGGGCCGGGCAGCTGGTCGTACTCCCGCTACGGGGCGCCGGGCGACACGTCCTGCGTCCACCCGGACGGGAAGAAGGCGCCGCAGACCACGCGGACCGACAAGGGCGACGGGGCGGACAAGCCCAACAAGACCGACCAGAGCTGCCCCACCTACCGCGACGGCGACAAGCGCGGCGACAACGGCGCCGCCGAGGGCCGCGACAAGGCCGTCTCCGAGGAGAAGGCCCAGAGCGCCGCCGAGCCGGTGCTCAAGGCGCTCGGGCTGTCGGACGCCAAGCTGGACGCGAGCGGCCTCTACGGCGCCGTGCGGATGGTGAACGCGGACCCGAAGGTGGGCGATCTGCCCACCTACGGCTGGGGCACCAATCTGCAGGTCGGCGCCGACGGCCAGCTGGTCGGCGGCAGCGGGACGCTGTCGAAGCCCAAGGAGGACGACACCTATCCGGTGCTCGGCGCGGACCAGGCGCTGCAGCGGCTGAACTCGACGTCGGGCAGGAGCGACGGCCCCTCCGGCAAGGTGAGCGTGCGCAAGGTGACGTTCGGCCTCGCCTCGCACATGGTGGACGGCCGGCGGGCGCTGGTGCCGTCGTGGATCTTCGAGACCAAGCCGACCGGGACCAACCGGGTGGCGGTCACCCTCCCCTACCCCGCGGTGAAGCCGGAGTTCATCAAGAAGGCGAAGGAGCCGGGCCACTCCCCCTCGCCCGGCAAGGGGGACGGCACCTCCAAGCCGGATCACCTCACCTCGTACAGCGTGGAGGGCAAGACCCTGACACTGCGCTTCTGGGGCGGGGTCTGCAACACCTACTCGGTCTCCGCGAAGGAGACCTCCGACAAGGTGACGCTGGACCTCAAGAGCAAGCCGAAGCATCCGGGGCGGGCCTGCATCCTCATCGCCAAGCAGCTGGAGCAGAAGGTGACGCTCAAGGAGCCGCTGGACGGCCGGAAGGTCGTGGACGGGTCCACCGGTGAGACGGTGCCGCTGCGGAAGTGAGCGAACGGCTCAGGACAGCCGGACTCAGGACAGCCGGAAGGGGGCGGGCCCAGTGGGCCCGCCCCCTTCCGTCGCGCTGTCTACTCCGCCGCGCCCGGGGGCTCAGCTGAAGGAGTCGCCGCAGGCGCAGGAGCCCGTGGCGTTCGGGTTGTCGATGGTGAAGCCCTGCTTCTCGATGGTGTCGACGAAGTCGATCGAGGCACCGCCCAGGTACGGGGCGCTCATGCGGTCGGTCACGACCTTCACGCCGCCGAAGTCCTTGACGACGTCGCCGTCGAGCGAACGCTCGTCGAAGAAGAGCTGGTAGCGCAGGCCGGAGCAGCCGCCGGGCTGGACGGCGACGCGCAGCGCGAGGTCGTCGCGGCCCTCCTGCTCCAGCAGGCTCTTGACCTTCGACGCGGCGGCGTCGGACAGGATGATGCCCTCGCTCGCGGTGGTCTCGTCCTGAACGGTCATCTGCTTCTCTCCCGGGTCGTACGGACTGCTTGCCGTTGGCACAAACCAACGGCGTCCCGGATTCATTCCGGGCCCAAGCGCCTATCTCCTGTTGCCCTTCATGCTCGCATACGGGCGGACACACCGGAATGCGTCACATCGACACAATGCCTCTCGTCAACGTGACGTGAAGGAGCTATGATAGATAGCGTCATTCTGACGATTAGGGTTCCCAGCGAAGAAAGAAGGGTGCGTGACGTGACCACCGCCCAGCCCCTCGACGTGCAGCCGACCCCGCTCGCTCTGCTGCTTCTCGGCCGGGAGGCCGACCCCCGGAGCGAGCGCGGCGTGGAGTGCCCGGGAGACCTCCCGGCGCCCTCCGACCCGGACCTGGTGGCACGCGCCCGCGCGGCCAAGGAGAAGCTCGGGGACAAGGTCTTCGTGCTCGGCCACCACTACCAGCGCGACGAGGTCATCGAGTTCGCGGACGTCACCGGAGACTCCTTCAAGCTCGCCCGGGACGCGGCCGCGCGGCCGGACGCCGAGTACATCGTCTTCTGCGGTGTGCACTTCATGGCCGAGTCCGCCGACATCCTCACCGGCGACGCCCAGCAGGTCGTCCTCCCCGATCTGGCGGCCGGCTGCTCGATGGCCGACATGGCCACGGCCGAGCAGGTGGCCGAGTGCTGGGAGGTTCTCACCGAGGCCGGTGTGGCGGATGCGACGGTGCCCGTCTCGTACATGAACTCCTCCGCCGACATCAAGGCGTTCACCGGTCGCCACGGCGGCACGATCTGCACCTCCTCCAATGCCCAGCGGGCGCTGGAGTGGGCGTTCCAGCAGGGCCAGAAGGTGCTGTTCCTGCCCGATCAGCACCTGGGGCGCAATACGGCGGTCCGCGACATGGGCATGTCGCTGGAGGACTGCGTCGTCTACAACCCGCACAAGCCGAACGGCGGGCTCACCCCCGAGCAGCTGCGCGCCGCCACGATGATCCTGTGGCGCGGCCACTGCTCGGTGCACGGCCGCTTCTCACTGGACTCGGTCAACGATGTGCGCGAGCGCATACCGGGCGTGAACGTGCTGGTGCATCCCGAGTGCAAGCACGAGGTCGTGACGGCCGCTGACTACGTGGGCTCGACCGAGTACATCATCAAGGCCCTGGATGCCGCCCCCGCCGGATCGAAGTGGGCGATCGGCACGGAGCTGAACCTCGTACGGCGCCTGGCCAATCGCTTCGCCGACCAGGGCAAGGAGATCGTCTTCCTCGACAAGACGGTCTGCTTCTGCTCGACCATGAACCGGATCGATCTGCCGCATCTGGTGTGGGCGCTGGAGTCGCTGGTGGCCGGCAAGGTGGTCAACCGCATCCAGGTCGACGAGGAGACCGAGCACTTCGCCAAGCTGGCGCTGGAGCGGATGCTCATGCTGCCGTAGGCAGCGTTGCTCGGCGATGGGGCGGGGCGGGGCGGGGCGCACGATCGTGGCGCCTGCGGCGGGCTGCCTTCCCCTCCCCGCCCCTTCCCACAACTGGGGCTCCGCCCCAGACCCCGGAGTCTGGGGCGGAGCCCCAGTTTCGGAGTCTGGGACGGAGCCCGGGACCGGGACCTGGGGCGGAGCCCCCGTCCGGGGGCCTGGGGCGGAACCCGGGACCGAGGCCTGGGGCAGAGCCCCCGTCCGGGGCCCGGGGCGGAGCCCCCGTCCGGGGCCCGGGGCGGAGCCCCCGTCCGAGGCCCGGGGCGGAGCCCCCGTCCGAGGCCCGGGGCGGAGCCCCCGTCCGAGGCCCGGGGCAGAGCCCCCGTCCGAGGCCCGGGGCAGAGCCCCCGTCCGAGGCCCGGGGCAGAGCCCCCGTCCGAGGCCCGGGGCAGAGCCCCCGTCCGAGGCCCGGGGCAGAGCCCCGGACCGGGGCCCGGGGCGGAGCCCCGGACCTGGGGGCTGGGGCGGAGCCCCAGTTTCGGGGAGGGGCGGGGAGGGGAGCAGCCCGCCGCAGGCGCCAAGGTCCGGCGGGCAGGCCTACGCGCCCGCGCGGACCAGACCCGTCTCGTAGGCGATCACCACCAGCTGCGCGCGGTCGCGGGCGCTCAGCTTGGCCATCGCCCGGTTGACATGCGTCTTGACCGTGAGCGGGCTGACCTCCAGCCGGGCGGCGATCTCGTCGTTGGACAGCCCGCCGCCCACCTGGACCAGGACCTCGCGCTCGCGCACGGTCAGAGCGTCCAGCCGTGAGGAGTCATAGGCGGCCTCGCCGCCGCTCCCGTCGCCCTGGGCCAGGAAGCGGGCGATCAGCCCCTTGGTGGCGGCCGGGGACAGCAGCGCCTCGCCCGCCGCCGCGATACGGATCGCCGCGAGCAGCTCATCGGGTTCGGCGCCCTTGCCGAGGAAGCCGCTGGCGCCCGCCCGCAGCGAGTCCACCACGTACTCGTCCACCTCGAAGGTCGTCAGCATGACCACCCGTACGTCCTTGAGCTGCGGGTCCCCGGTGATCATGCGGGTGGCGGCCAGCCCGTCCGTACCGGGCATCCGGATGTCCATCAGGACGACGTCGGCACCCCGGGCGCGGGCGATCTCCACCGCCTCCGCGCCGTCGGACGCCTCCCCCACCACCTCCATGTCCGGCTCGGAGTCCACCAGGACGCGGAACGCGCTGCGCAGCAGCGCCTGATCGTCCGCCAGCAGCACCCTGATCGTCATGAGTCCCCTCCCCTACGCGGCTGCAGAGGAAGTCTCACCCGCACCCGGAAGCCGCCCTCGGGCAAGGGTCCCACCTCGCAGCTGCCGCGCAGCGCGGCCACCCGCTCGCGCATCCCCAGCAGGCCGTGTCCGCCGCCTGGCTCCGTCCCGTCCGCCCGGGGTTCCCCGGCCCCGTCCGCGCCGTCCGGCGCCTTCTCGGGGCCCTCGGTCCGCGTCCCCGCCCCGTCGTCCTCGACCGTGACCTCCAGGGCGTCCGCGAGCCGGGCGATGCGGATCTCGGCCGTGGCCCCGGGCCCGGCGTGCTTGTGCACATTGGTCAGCGCCTCCTGGACCACGCGGTAGGCCGTGAGGTCCACCGAGCCCGGCAGCGGACCCAGCTTCTCCGGTGGCTCCGCCCGGACCCGGGCCCGCATCCCGGCCCGTACGAAGCCGTCCACGAGCTGGTCCAGGACGGCGAGGCCGGGGGCCGGTTCGGTGGGGGCGGCGGGGTCGCCGTACTGCCGCAGCAGGCCGACCGTGGCGCGCAGCTCCTCCAGCGCCGAGCGGCTCGCCTGCCGTACGTGCGCGAGCGCCTCCTTGGCCTGGTCCGGGCGGTTGTCCATGACATGGGAGGCGACCCCGGCCTGGACGTTGACCAGCGCGATGTGATGCGCCACGACATCGTGCAGCTCACGGGCGATCCGCAGCCGCTCCTCGGCGACCCGGCGGCGCGCCTCCTCCTCGCGGGTGCGCTCGGCGCGTACCGCCCGCTCCTCGATGGCGGCGATATAGGCCCGCCGGCTGCGCACCGCGTCACCGGCGGCCGCGGCCAGCCCGGTCCAGGCGAAGAGGCCCCAGTTCTCCTGTGAGTACCAGGGGTTGAGCGCGAAGAGCATTCCGGCGCCGGTCAGCAGCACGGCCGTGGCGGCGCCGACCCGCCAGGTGGTGGGGCGGTCGGTGCTGGCCGCCACGGTGTAGAGCGCCACCACGACCCCGAACACGATCGAGGTGCGCGGCGGGCCCACGTCATTGGTGACGAGCTCGGCGAGAGTGAGGGCGACATTGAAGGCGAGCACCCCGCGGGGCAGATCGCGGCGGAGCACCAGTGAGGCGGCGGCGAGCACGGCCAGCAGTACGAAGAAGGCGCCCAGCGACTGGTGGCGCATGCGCGGGCCGGCCACCGCGCCGATCAGGATCAGCGCGAGGACCCCCAGCGCCACCAGGGTGTCCAGGGCACGGGGGTGGGCGCACAGCCAGCGGTGCGGACGGGCCAGGCCCGGCCCGACGGCGAGGGGAGTCACGGAATCCAAGGTAAGAGCCGCGGGGGGCCGCCCGGCTTCCGGGCGGCCCGTACCCGGCCGGTGAAGGGAGGTACGACCTGTGCTCAGTGCTGGAGTGTGGATCCGGGAGCGCGCCGCGCTAGCCCGGGATGAGGCCGTCGTCCTTGAGCATCGCCTTGACTTCCTCGAGGGTCGCGTCGGCGGCGGGGAGGATCAGCTCGGACGGCTGGAGCGCGTCGTGGGGCAGGGGCTCACCGGCCGAGCGCACCGCGTCCAGCAGCGCGCCCAGGGTCCTCCGGAAGCCCTCGTGATCGCCGCCCTCGATCTCCGTGAGCAGCTCGTCGTCCAGCCTGTTCAGTCCGGGCAGATGGCTCTCGGCCACCCGCATCTGGCCCTCCCCCATGATCCGTACGATCATGACGACCTCCTTGGAGACCTCGCCCAGGCGGGGGCGCGGGCTACTGCTTGTCGAACTTGTGCTGGGTCCGGGACTGCTGGGACTCGTCCGTCTTGCCGCCCTCGATCGCCTGCTGCGGGCTGCCGCCGGCCAGCTCGGCCTTCATCCGCTGAAGCTCCAGCTCCACGTCCGTACCGCCGGAGATCCGGTCGAGCTCGGCCGCGATGTCGTCCTTGGTGGCCATACCGGACTGGTCGTCCAGGGCGCCGGAGGCCAGCAGCTCGTCGATCGCGCCCGCGCGCGCCTGGAGCTGCGCCGTCTTGTCCTCGGCGCGCTGGATCGCCATGCCGACGTCGCCCATCTCCTCGGAGATGCCGGAGAACGCCTCGCCGATGCGGGTCTGGGCCTGGGCCGCGGTGTAGGTGGCCTTGATGGTCTCCTTGCGCGTACGGAAGGCGTCGACCTTGGCCTGCAGCCGCTGGGCGGCCAGGGTCAGCTTCTCCTCCTCGCCCTGGAGTGTCTGGTGCTGCGTCTCCAGGTCGGTGACCTGCTGCTGCAGCGCGGCGCGGCGGGACAGCGCCTCACGGGCCAGGTCCTCCCGGCCGAGCGCGAGCGCCTTACGGCCCTGGTCCTCCAGCTTGGTGGACTGGCCCTGCAGCTGGTTGAGCTGAAGCTCCAGGCGCTTGCGCGAGGTCGCCACGTCGGCGACACCGCGGCGCACCTTCTGGAGCAGCTCCAGCTGCTTCTGGTACGAGTAGTCAAGGGTTTCGCGCGGGTCCTCGGCCCGGTCCAGGGCCTTGTTGGCTTTCGCGCGGAAGATCATCCCCATACGCTTCATGACACCGCTCATGGGCCTCGCGCGCCCCCTTCTGACGGACGTGTGACTCCGGCACTCCAACAGACCCAGCCTACGGGCCCTGCTTCCATTACCGCACTGTTCGAGCCCGCTCGCGCTCCTCCTGCAGGACGATCAGACGGTGGGAGCCTCCGGCGCAAGGAGGAGTGCGCCCCCTGTGTCCCGATTAGGGCGGGACTCCGTTGCCTGATCGTTCCCCCAGAGGCTGGGGCACACACCCCGCAACCCGTACCCTTGGGCTTTGTGTTCCGAAGCCGTTCCAAGGATGAGCAGGCCGCTACCGCCAAGGTGACCGCGGACCAGCCGCAGCAGACCCGTGACCCGCAGGCGCCCAAGGGCCGCCCCACTCCCAAGCGGAGCGAGGCCCAGACGCAGCGCCGCAGCCTGGCGAAGACGCCGGCCAACCGTAAGGACGCCTCCAAGCGTGCTCGCGAGGCCCGCCGCGCCGATCTGGCCAAGCAGCGCCAGGCGCTGGCCGGAGGTGACGAGCGGTATCTGCCGGCCCGCGACAAGGGTCCGGTGCGGCGGTTCGCCCGTGACTACGTGGACTCGCGGTTCTCCGTCGCCGAGTACTTCCTGCCGCTCGCGGTGGTCATCCTGGTCCTGAGCATGGTCCGGGCCGGGGCCATGCAGAGCTATGTGCTGCTGGTGTGGATGGTGGTCATCGTCCTCATCGTGGTCAACTCCCTCGTCCTCGGCGTCCAGCTCAAGCGGCAGCTGCGCAAGCGCTTCCCCGACGAGAATCTGCGCGGCGCGGTGGCGTACGCCCTGATGCGTACCCTCCAGATGCGCCGACTGCGGCTGCCCAAGCCGCAGGTCAAGCGCGGAGAGCGGCCCTGAGCGGCCCACCCTCCGGCTTCACCGGCGGGGCGGCCGGCTGGCTGAGTCACCTAGGGGGCCTGCGGAACACCGTCCGGCAGGCGCTGGTCGCCCACCAGCTCGATGAGCAGATCACCGCGCGCTTCCCGGTGGGGCAGCGGCTGCGGATGCTCGACGTGGGCGTCGGCCAGGGCACCCAGGCCCTGCGGCTGGCCCGCGCGGGCCATGAGGTGACCGGGCTGGAGTCCGACGCCACCATGCTGGAGGCGGCCCGCGCCGCGCTCGCCGGCGAGCCCGAGGGCATCCGAAGACGGGTGCGGCTGCTCGAGGGCGACGGCCGGGAGACCGGGGCACACTTCCTGCCGGGAACCTTCGATGTGGTGCTGTGCCACGGCGTGCTGATGTACGTGCCCGAACCGGATCCGCTGCTCGCCGGGCTGGCCCGGGTGCTGGCCCCCGGCGGTCTGCTCTCGCTGCTGGTGCGCAACGGTGACGCGCTGGCGATGCGGCCGGGGCTGGCCGGGGACTTCGACACCGCGCTGGCCGCCTTCGACTCCCCCTCGTACACCAACCGGATCGGGCTGCCGGTGCGCGCCGACCGGCGCGAGGAGCTTGCCGGCACCCTCACCGCGATCGGCGCGCCCCTGCGCGCCTGGTACGGCGTGCGGGTCTTCACCGACCTCGCCCCGGACGACGCGGAGCCGCCGGGCTCCCCGGAGTGGGAGCGGCTGCTGACGGCCGAGGAGCGGGCCGGCCGCACGGATCCCTACCGGGCGGTGGCGGCGCTGCTGCATCTGTGCGGGGTACGCGGCTGATCCGGGCCGCGGGATGGGGTGGCGGTCAGGACCGCCACCCCGCGCTTTTGCCCATTCGGCGTGCGGGTTTGCTTATTTGCTTATTTGCTTATTCGGCGCGCAGGCTCATCGGGCCGTAGATCTTCTTCCCGTCCTCGAAGAGCGTCACCTGCTCCGCGCCTCCCTCGAGGAGCTCCCGCCACTCCTCACCGATCCATGACTCCGCGTCCCCCTGGGTCGGGAACTCCTCCGGCTGCACCGCGGGCTTCGTCTCCGCCCCGTCGGACTTCTCGAACCGCCATGTCCACGCCATTCCAGCCTCCTCCATCCCGCCGGCCCACAGGTCATACCCGGCGGTCCACAGCTGATGTCTGCCCGCAGCCTAGGTGACTGATCACTCCGTACGGGGTGGCCCCGCGCGACCCGTGGGAACGGACGCGAGACGATCGGGGCGTGGAACTCACTCTTCTGGGCACCGGGGCCCCCGACGGGCTGCCGCGCCACGGCTGCCCCTGCGCCGCCTGTGCCGCCGCCGTCGGCGAGGAGGCACGGGCCGCGACCTCGCTGCTGATCGACGGCGCGCTGCTGATCGATCTCACCCCGGGGGCCGCCTTCGCCGCCGCGCGGGCCGGGTACTCCCTGGTGGGCGTCCGCCAGGTGCTGCTCTCCCATCCGCACGCGGGTCCGGCCGTCGAGTTCCCGGCCGGGCTGCCGGCGCCGGGGCGGGTGCCGGACGGCCGCGCGCTGTCCCTGATCAGCGGCCATCGGGTGCGGGCGGTCGCGCTGGACTCCCCCGGTACCGGCTACGAGGTCACCGGGCCCGACAGCACCCGGCTGCTGTACCTCCCGCCGGGCGCGGCCGCCGCCGGGCTCCCGGACCCGGCCGAGCCGTACGACATGGTGCTGCTCGACGTGCCGGGCCGCCCCGACGCGCTGGCCGCCCTGCGCTCCTCGGGCGCCGTGGGCGCCACCACCGACGTCCTGGCGGTCCATCTCGACCACACCACCCCGCCCGGCCGGGAGCTGCACCGGCGCCTCGCCACGGCGGGCGCGCGGGCGGTGCCGGACGGGCAGACGCTGATCGTCGGCGAGTACCACGCGGTGCCGGACCTGCCGCGCCGCACGCTGGTGCTGGGCGGCGCCCGGTCCGGCAAGTCCCTCGAGGCGGAACGGCGGCTGGCCGCGTTCCCCGACGTCCTGTACGTCGCGACGGGCGGCACCCGCGAGGGCGACTCCGAGTGGGCCGCCCGCGTCGCCGCCCACCGCGACCGCCGCCCCGGCTCCTGGCGCACCACCGAGACCTGCGACCTGCCCCCGCTGCTCGCCGAGGACGGCCCACCGCTGCTCATCGACTGCCTGGCGCTGTGGCTCACCGACGCGATGGACTCCGTGAGCGCCTGGGACGACGAGAAGTGGGCGCACGGCGGTGAACGCGCCCTCCACGAACGGGTCTCCGCCCTCGTCGCGGCGGTCCGCGCCACGGCCCGTACGGTCGTCGCGGTGAGCAACGAGGTCGGCGCGGGCGTCGTCCCCGCGACCGCCTCCGGGCGCCGCTTCCGCGACGAACTGGGCCGTCTGAACGCGGCGTTCGCCGAGGAGTGCGAGCAGGTGCTGTTGGTGGTGGCGGGTCAGCCCTTGCCGCTACGCGGCTGATCTTGGGCCGGGGGCCAGGGGCTGGGGGGTGTGGGGGCTGAGGGTGCGTGGCTGCTCGGCTCGGTTGGGTGCGGCTTTCGTCTCGCGCCTTCGGCGCAATTGAGCAGCGGGGCAGGGGGTGGGGGGCGCGGCGCCGCCGCCGGGCGACGGGACGGCGGGAGTGGGCGCCGGTGGCGGCCTCCGTGGCCCGGGGGCCGAGGTCCCTCCGGACTGCGGGCCGGTGGTCCCGGGGCGGCCCCTCCGGGTACCCCTCTCGAAAACACTTGATCTGGCGCAACTAATTTGTCAAACGTTTTCGAAGGGGGTGCCCCGACCCCCGGCAGTCCGGCAACGGGCCCAGCCCCCGTAGGCCCGAGCCGCCACGGTCCCCGCGCCCCACCGGCCCGGCGCCCGGCGACGCGGCCCGCGCCCCCACCCCCTGCCCCGCTGCTCAATTGCGCCGAAGGCGCGAGACGGCGGCGCGGGCAGCCGAGCCGAGTAGGCCGACACAGGCCCCGACCCGTGCCCGCGCTGGCCCCGACCCGTGCCCGCGCGGGGCCTGCGCGCGGCCCGCGCCGGGCTCAACGGACGGACGCCGTACCGGTTCCCGGGGCGCCGGGTAGGGTTCGCCAGGTGAGTGCTCTCAATCTCGATGACTTCGTCGACCTGATCGAGCGCCCCGACGGGGGCATCCGGCGTGACGCCGAGGAGCGCCGCGAGCGGCTCGCGTTGCCGCCGGGTGCGCTCGGGCGGCTGGACGAACTGGGCGAGTGGCTGGCCGCCGCTCAGCAGCGGGTGCCGGTCAAGCCCATCGAGCAGCCCCGCGTCGTCCTCTTCGCGGGCGACCACGGCGTCTCCGAACTCGGCGTCTCCGCCCGCCCCGCCGGGAGCGCCCACCGTCTGGTCCGCGCCGTGCTCGACGGCGAGAGCCCGGCCGCCATCCTCGCCGCCCGTCTCGGCACGCCCGTCCGGGTCATCGACATGGCCCTGGACTGCGACCCCGAGGACCTCCCCGAAGACGTCACCCGCCACCGGGTACGCCGCGGGTCCGGCCGGATCGACGTCGAGGACGCGCTCACCCTGGACGAGGCCGAGCGGGCCTTCCGCACCGGGATGGCCATCGCCGACGAGGAGGCCGACTCCGGCACGGACCTCCTCGTCCTCGGCGACCTCAGCGTCGGCGGCACCACTGCCGCGGCCACGCTCATCGCCGCGCTGTGCGGTACGGACGCGTCCGTGGTCACCGGCCGCGGCGGGGCCGCCATCGACGACCTCGCCTGGATGCGCAAGTGCGCCGCCATCCGCGACGGGCTGCGCCGCGCCCGCCCCGTGCTCGGCGATCAGCTCCAGCTGCTGGCCACCGTCGGCGGTGCCGACCTCGCCGCGATCACCGGCTTCCTGCTGCAGAGCGCCGTACGGCACACCCCCGTGATCCTCGACGGCGTCGTCTCGGCGGCCTGCGCGCTGGTCGCCCAGCGGGTGGCGTTCCGCGCCCCGGACTGGTGGCTGGCCGGTCAGGCCAGCGGCGAACCGGGCCAGGAGAAGGCCCTCGACCGCATCGCCCTCACCCCGCTGCTCGACCACGGTGTCACGGTCGGCGAGGGCACGGGCGCGCTCCTCGCCCTGCCGCTCGTGCAGGCGGCCGCGGCCCTGCACGCGGAACTCCCGGAGCGCGACGGCTAGGGGGTGTCCGGCGGATCTTGGCGCCTGCGGCGGGCCACTCCCCTCCCCGCCCCTTCCCGACACCTGACGAAATGCGGCTCCGCCGCGTGGGGGCTCCGCCCCAGACCCCGGGGTCCAGGGGCGAAGCCCCTGCCTTCCAGCCCCTCCGGCGTTTGAGGAGTGGGAGCTGGGGCGGAGCCCCAGTTGTGGGAAGGGGCGGGGAGGGGGAGGCATCGATATGCGGCTCCGCCGCGTGGCCCGCCGCAGGCGCCACGACCGACCCGCCGGACACCTCTCAGCCGAAGGTCAGGACCACCAGGGCGGTCGTGGCGGCCGTTTCGGCCAGCGCGCCGAAGACATCGCCGGTCACCCCGCCGAGACGGCGGTGGCAGTGGTGCAGGAGGAGTTCGGCGGCCGCCAGAGCGGCCAGTGCGGCGAAGGCGTGACCGACAACGGCGTACGGGCCGAACGGAACGGCCACCGCCGCGCAGCCCACCACCGTCACCGCCGCCACGACACCGGCGGAACGCCACGGCACGCTGCCCGCGACCGCCGCGCCCAGCCCCTCCGGGCGCGCCGCCGGAACCCCCACGCGGGCCGCGAGCGTCAGGGCGCAGCGCGCGGTGACGCCGGCCACGGCCGCCCCGACCGCGCCGTGCGCCCAGTCCTCCCCGTAGAGCTCGGCCAGGGCCGCCACCTGCCCGAACAGGACGAACAGCAGCGTGATCACGCCGAACGGCCCGATGTCCGACCGCTTCATGATGCGCAGCGCGTCCTCGGCGGGCTTGCCGCTGCCGAGCCCGTCCGCGGTGTCGGCGAGCCCGTCGAGATGGAGGCCGCGGGTCAGTACGGCGGGTATCGCGGCGGTGGCCACGGCCGCGAGCAGCGGACCGCCGCCCAGGAACAGCAACACCCCGCCCACCGCGGCCGCGCACAGCCCCACGGCCAGCCCGGCCAGCGGAGCGCACAGCATCCCCGCGTGCGCCGCCTCCCGGTCCCACCGGGTGCCCCGTACGGGCAGCACGGTGAGCGTGCCGAACGCGAAGCGGACCCCGTCGCTCCAGGGGGCACGCGGAGCATGGGCGGGCGGCGGGTCGTAGTCGGGCCGCGGCGGATGCTCCGGCCGCTCGGGCTGCTGCTCCGCACCCTCAGGAGGCTCGGAGGACTCAGAGGGCTCGGAGCTCTCCGGCCGCTCGGGCTTGGGCTCGGGCTCGGCCTCCCGCGGGCGTGCGGACGGCTGCGATCGCGGCTGCGGCGGCTCCGGCGTGGTGTCCATCGCGCGGAAGGCTATCCCGGTCACCCGTAGCGGGTAAGCCCCAGGGCGCGCCCCTGTTGAGCCCTGAGTGCCAAGGCACGCCCGGTGCTTGGCACTTCCGGTCGCGGGCACCTCCCGGCGGTAGCCGGGGGAGAACCGAGCCCAAATGGGGCCTAGGCATACGATGCGGAGGGGCGCGGCCTACCAATCCATGACGGCCGACGAACTACCGGAAGAGGGACCCGACCACTGTGACTGCTCTGACTCTCAGCACCTCGTCCGCCGCGGCACTGCGCGCGGACGCCGTCGTCGTCGGTGTGGCGAAGGGGGCCAAGGGCCCCGTCGTCGCTGTCGGCGCCGAGGCCGTGGACAAGGCGTTCGGCGGGAAGCTGGCCGCCGTTCTGGAGACGCTCGGCGCGACCGGCGCCGAGGGCGAGGTGACCAAACTGCCCGCCGCGTCCGGCCTCAAGGCCCCGGTCGTGCTGGCGGTCGGGCTGGGCGAGGTCCCGGCCAAGGGCGACGGCTATGACGCCGAGACGCTGCGCCGGGCCGCGGGGGCGGCCGCCCGCGCGCTGTCCGGTTCGAAGAAGGGCGCGTTCGCGCTGCCGATCGAGGACCTGGCCGACGCCACCGCCGTGGCCGAGGGCGCGCTGCTCGGCGCGTACACGTACGACAAGAGCAACGGCAACGGCGGCAACGCCAAGGACAAGAACAAGAAGAACAACGGGCCGCTCGCCGAGGTCGCCCTCGTCGGCGGCAAGCCGCGCGACAAGGCGTACAAGGCGGCCGTGGAGCGCGCCACCGCCCTCGTCGCGGAGGTCAACCGCGCCCGTGACCTGATCAACACCCCGTCCAACCTGCTCAACCCGGCCGTCTTCGCGGCCGAGGCGGTCGCGGCCGCGAAGGAGCACGGCCTCAAGACCGAGGTGCTGGACGAGAAGGCGCTCAAGAAGGGCGGGTACGGCGGCATCCTCGGCGTCGGCCAGGGCTCGGAGGCCCCGCCGCGGCTGGTCCGGATCGCGTACACCCACCCCAAGGCCGAGAAGACGCTCGCCCTGGTGGGCAAGGGCATCACCTACGACTCGGGCGGCATCTCCCTCAAGCCGGCCGGTCACAACGAGACGATGAAGTGCGACATGAGCGGTGCCGCCGCCGTGTTCGCCGCGGTCGTCACCGCCGCCAAGCTGGGCCTGCGGGTCAATCTGACCGGCTGGCTGGCGCTCGCCGAGAACATGCCGTCGGGTTCGGCCACCCGCCCCGGCGATGTGCTGTCGATGTACGGCGGCAAGACCGTCGAGGTGCTGAACACCGACGCCGAGGGCCGGCTGGTGCTCGCCGACGCGATCACCCGCGCCGGTGAGGAGAAGCCGGACGCGATCGTGGACGTGGCGACGCTGACCGGTGCGATGGTCCTCGCACTGGGCAACCGCACGTTCGGGATCATGACGAACGACGAGGCGTTCCGCACCACGCTCCACGAGGTCGCGGGCGAGGTCGGTGAGCCGTCCTGGCCGATGCCGCTGCCCGACCACCTCCGCAAGGGCATCGACTCGCCGGTCGCCGATCTGGCGAACATGGGCGAGCGCATGGGTGGCGGTCTGGTGGCCGGCATCTTCCTGAAGGAGTTCGTGGCGGACGGGATCACCTGGGGCCACCTGGACATCGCGGGTCCGGCCTTCAACGAGTCCGGTCCGTTCGGCTACACCCCCAAGGGCGGCACGGGCGCCGCGGTCCGCACCCTGGTGCGGCTGGCCGAGCGCACCGCCGACGGCGACCTCGGCTGAGACACCCGCCGCCATGGGCCGAAAGTCCCGTCGATTTCGCCCTCAACGAAATCGACGGGGCTTCGTGTTCCGGATACGCAGGAGTAACCCGTGAACTGGGGCGTGGAGATTTCTCACACAGCGGCCCCGCGTCCCGCCCCCTCCCAACAAGTGCGAAGATGTTGTCCCGGCAGGACAGGGCCACCGACACCAGGGCCGAAGTAAGAAGCGGCCGAACACACGCCGCCGCCCGGCCGACCAAGGCCGGTCCCGGCGCACCATGCATGGAGGACGTGACGTGGCGAACGACGCCAGCACCGTTTTCGACCTAGTGATCCTCGGAGGCGGTAGCGGCGGTTACGCCGCTGCCCTGCGCGCGGCGCAGCTGGGTCTGGACGTCGCCCTGATCGAGAAGGACAAGCTGGGCGGCACCTGTCTGCACCGTGGCTGTATCCCCACCAAGGCGCTGCTGCACGCCGGTGAGCTCGCCGACCAGGCCCGCGAGGGCTCGGAATTCGGTGTGAAGACCACCTTCGAGGGCATCGACATCGAGGGTGTGCACAAGTACAAGGACGGCGTGGTCTCGGGCCTCTACAAGGGTCTGCAGGGCCTCATCGCCTCCCGCAAGGTCACCTATGTGACGGGTGAGGGCCGGCTGTCCTCCCCGACCTCCGTCGATGTGAACGGCGAGCGTTACACCGGCCGCCACATCCTGCTGGCCACCGGTTCGGTGCCGAAGTCCCTGCCCGGCCTGGAGATCGATGGCAACCGCGTCATCTCCTCCGACCACGCGCTGGTGCTCGACCGCGTGCCGAAGTCCGCGATCGTGCTGGGCGGCGGCGTCATCGGCGTCGAGTTCGCCTCCGCGTGGAAGTCCTTCGGGGCCGACATCACCATCGTCGAGGCGCTTCCCCACCTCGTCCCGGTCGAGGACGAGAACAGCTCCAAGCTGCTGGAGCGCGCCTTCCGCAAGCGCGGCATCAACTTCTCCCTCGGCTCCCGCTTCTCGGGCGTGGAGTACACCGCCGACGGCGTCAAGGTCTCGCTGGAGAACGGCAAGACCTTCGAGGCCGAGCTGCTGCTGGTGGCCGTCGGCCGCGGCCCGGTCTCGCAGGGGCTCGGCTACGAGGAGGCCGGGGTCAGCATGGACCGCGGCTATGTCCTCGTCGACGAGTACATGCGGACCAACGTGCCGACCATCTCCGCCGTCGGCGACCTGGTCCCCACCCTCCAGCTGGCCCACGTCGGCTTCGCCGAGGGCATGCTGGTGGCCGAGCGGCTGGCGGGCCAGAACCCCGTTCCGATCGACTACGACGGCGTGCCGCGGGTGACCTACTGCCACCCCGAGGTCGCCTCCGTCGGCATCACCGAGGCCAAGGCCAAGGAGCTGTACGGTGCGGACAAGGTCGTCGCCCTGAAGTACAACCTCGCGGGCAACGGCAAGAGCAAGATCCTGAAGACCGCGGGCGAGATCAAGCTCGTGCAGGTACGGGACGGTGCCGTCGTCGGCGTCCACATGGTCGGTGACCGGATGGGCGAGCAGGTCGGCGAGGCTCAGCTGATCTACAACTGGGAGGCGCTGCCGGCCGAGGTCGCGCAGCTCGTCCACGCCCACCCGACCCAGAACGAGGCGCTCGGCGAGGCCCACCTGGCCCTGGCCGGCAAGCCGCTGCACTCCCACGACTGACTCATCCCGAGCGCGAACCATCCAAAGATCGTTAAGGAGCAACCGAACACCATGGCGGTTTCCGTAACCCTGCCGGCGCTCGGCGAGAGCGTGACCGAGGGCACCGTCACCCGCTGGCTCAAGGCCGAAGGTGAGCGCGTCGAGGCCGACGAGCCCCTGCTCGAGGTGTCGACCGACAAGGTCGACACCGAGATCCCGGCCCCCTCGGCCGGTGTGCTGACGTCCATCAAGGTGGCCGAGGACGAGACGGTGGAGGTCGGCGCCGAGCTGGCCGTCATCGACGACGGCGGCGCGGCCCCGGCCGAAGCCCCCGCCCCCGCGGCCGAGCCCGCTCCGGCGGCTCAGCCCGAGCCCGCCCCGGCGCCCGCCGCCGAGGCCCCCGCACCCGCACCCGCCCCTGCCGCCGCCGCTCCGGCCGGTGGCGCCGAGGGCACCGATGTGGTCCTTCCCGCGCTCGGCGAGAGCGTGACCGAGGGCACCGTGACCCGCTGGCTCAAGGAGGTCGGCGAGTCCGTCGAGGCCGACGAGCCGCTGCTCGAGGTCTCCACCGACAAGGTCGACACCGAGATCCCGGCCCCGGTCGCGGGCACCCTGCTCGAGATCCTGGTCGCCGAGGACGAGACCGCCGAGGTCGGCGCCAAGCTGGCCGTGATCGGTGCCGCCGGTGCCGCTCCGGCCGCCGCGCCCGCCCCGGCCGCCCCCGCCCCGGCTCCCGAGCCGGTCCAGGAGGCCCCGGCGCCCGCCCCGGCCCCGCAGGCCCCGAGCGCCCCGGCGCCGGTCGCCCCGGCCCCGGCCGCTCCGGCGCCCGCCCCGGCTCCGGCTCCGGCGCCGGTCGCCACCATCCCGGCTCCCGCGGCCCCCGAGGCCGAGGGCGCCTACGTCACCCCGCTGGTGCGCAAGCTCGCCGCCGAGAACAACGTGGCCCTGTCCACGGTCAAGGGCACCGGCGTCGGCGGCCGCATCCGCAAGCAGGACGTCATCGCCGCCGCGGAGGCCGCCAAGGCGGCCAAGGCCCAGGCGCCGGCCGCCGCCGCGCCGAAGGCCGCCCCGCAGGAGGTGTCCCCGCTGCGCGGCCAGACCATCAAGATGCCGCGGATGCGCAAGGTCATCGGCGACAACATGATGAAGGCCCTGCACAGCCAGGCCCAGCTGACCAGCGTGGTCGAGGTGGACGTCACCAAGGTCATGCGGCTGCGCGCCCGGGCCAAGGAGGCGTTCGCCCAGCGCGAGGGCGTCAAGCTCTCGCCGATGCCGTTCTTCGTGAAGGCCGCCGTCCAGGCGCTGAAGGCCCACCCGGCCATCAACGCCCGGATCAACGAGGACGACAACACCATCACGTACTTCGACGTGGAGAACGTCGGTATCGCGGTGGACGCCGAGAAGGGCCTGATGACCCCGGTCATCAAGAACGCCGGCGACCTCAACATCGCCGGTCTGTCCAAGAAGACGGCGGAGCTGGCGGGCAAGGTCCGCTCCAACAAGATCACCCCGGACGAGGTGTCCGGCGCCACCTTCACGATCAGCAACACCGGCTCGCGCGGTGCGCTGTTCGACACGATCATCGTGCCCCCGAACCAGGTCGCCATCCTGGGCATCGGCGCGACCGTCAAGCGTCCGGTGGTCATCAACCACCCGGAGCTGGGCGAGACCATCGCGGTGCGCGACATGACGTACGTGGCGCTCTCCTACGACCACCGCCTGGTGGACGGTGCCGACGCGGCCCGCTACCTGACGGCCGTCAAGGAGATCCTGGAGGCCGGCGAGTTCGAGGTGGACCTCGGGCTCTGACCCTCATCTCGGTTTCCCTGCCGCGCCCCGCACGGGCTTCCCGTGCGGGGCGCGGTTTTCATTACCGCACAGCCGGGATAATGGCAGCTGTTCACCGCTGGTTCTAAGGAGTCCCCCATGGCCGCGCCCGTCGTCCACTCGCTGCGCGAGCAGATCCGCGAGCACATCGTGGAGGGCATCGTCAGCGGCCGCTGGAAGCCGGGCGAGCGGATCGTGGAGCGCCGGATCGCCACCGAGCTGGAGGTCAGCCAGACGCCCGTACGGGAGGCGCTGCGGGAGCTTGAGTCGCTGCGGCTGATCGAGTCGGCACCGAACAAGGGCGTCCGAGTGCGGAATCTGACCGCCGCCGATCTGGAGGAGATCTATCCGGTACGGGCCGGGCTCGAGCAGATGGCGGCGGAGCTGGCCGCGCCCGTGCTGGCCGAGGACACCTCCGCCCTGGAGCCCGAGGTGCGGGCGCTGTACGAGGCGGACCGTACGGCCGACGGGGAGGCGCAGGTCAGGCACACCGTGGCGTTCCACCGGGAGCTGGTGCGGGCGTCGGGCAACAGCGTGCTGCTGCACACCTGGGAGTCGCTGGGCATCGAGATCTGGACGACGCTGTCGATCCGCTGGCTGGGCACCGTCCAGCAGTCGTACGCCGAGGAGCACCAGGCGGTGGTGGACGCCTTCAAGCGGCGGGATCCGCGGGTCGGCGAACTGGTCAAGGAACACGTCCTCGGCTGTGCACCGCGTGCCTAGTTTCGCGGCACGGAATGCCAATTTCGGCTTGCGGAGCACTTTTTCCTCGACAGAGCTTTGATCGATCATCGATCAGTCTTACGGTTATTTCATGACCGATCTCGCACGCACGCAGCCGAGTGCGCTCGACCAGCTCCCCGACCGTGACCCCGAGGAGACCGCCGAATGGGGCGCCTCCCTGGACGCCGTCACCCGGGCGGCCGGGTCGCACCGCGCCTCGTACCTCATGCGCCGCACCCTGGAGCGCGCCGAGAGCGCCGGGCTCGCGCTGCCGCCCCTGCTGGAGTCGGACTACCTCAACACCATTCCGACCGCCGCCGAGCCCGCGTTCCCGGGCGACGAGGCCATGGAGCGCCGCATCACCGCCTGGAACCGGTGGAACGCGGCGGCGATGGTCACCCGCGGCAGCCGTGACGGCCTCGGCGGCCACATCGCCACCTTCGCCTCCGCCGCCTGGCTCTACGAGACGGGCTTCCAGCACTTCTTCCGCGGCAAGGAGGCGGACGGCAGCGGCGACCAGCTCTACATCCAGGGCCACGCCTCCCCCGGCATCTACGCCCGCGCCTTCCTCGACGGGCGGCTGACCGAGCACCACCTGGACCGCTTCCGCCGCGAGGCGGGCGGCAGCGATGTTCCTGGGCTGCCGTCCTATCCGCATCCGCGCCGGCTGCCGTGGCTGTGGGAGTTCCCCACCGTCTCGATGGGGCTCGGCCCGATCTCCGCGATCTACCAGGCCCGCTTCAACCGCTATCTGGCGGCGCGCGGCATCAAGGACACCGCGAACTCCCACGTATGGGCCTTCCTCGGCGACGGCGAGATGGACGAGCCGGAGTCGACGGCCGCGCTCGCCCTGGCCGGGCGCGAGGGCCTGGACAACCTCACCTTCGTCATCAACTGCAACCTCCAGCGCCTCGACGGCCCGGTGCGGGCCAACTTCAAGATCGTGCAGGAGCTGGAGGCCCAGTTCCGCGCGGCGGGCTGGAACGTGATCAAGTCGCTGTGGGGCTCCGCCTGGGACGAGCTGTTCGCGCTGGACGCCTCGGGTGCGCTGGCCCGCCGGCTGCGCGAGGTCCCGGACGGCCAGTTCCAGACGTACGCGACCCGCGACGCGGCCTACATCCGCGAGCACTTCTTCGGCGCCGACCCCGAGCTGGCCCGGCTGGCGCGGGGGCTCACCGACGCCAGGCTCACCGAGTGTTTCCACACCTCGCGCGCGGGCCATGAGCCCCGCAAGGTGTACGCGGCGTACCGCGCGGCCGTGGAGCACAAGGGTGCCCCGACCGTCGTCCTCGCCCAGACCGTCAAGGGCTGGACGCTGGGCCCCGGCTTCGAGTCGCGCAACGCCAACCACCAGATGAAGAAGCTGACGGGCAAGGAGTTCCGCGCCATGCGGGACCTCCTCGAACTCCCCATCCCGGACAGCAAGCTGGACGACGCCCTCGTGCCGTACGTCCACCCCGGCCCCGACTCCCCCGAGGTGCGCTACCTCCAGGAGCGCCGCGCGGCCCTCGGCGGCCCGGCCCCGGCCCGCCGGGTCCACCCGGTGGCCCTGCCCGAGCCGTCCGCGAAGCCGTTCCAGGCGCTCGCCAAGGGCTCCGGCAACCAGGAGATCGCCACCACCATGGCCTTCGTCCGGCTGGTCAAGGACCTGATGCGGGAGAAGGAGACCGGGAAGCGCTGGGTGCCGATCGTGCCGGACGAGGCACGGACCTTCGGCATGGAGTCGCTCTTCCCCACCGCCGGGATCTACTCCCCGCTCGGCCAGACCTACGACCCGGTCGACCGCGATCAGCTCCTGTACTACAAGGAGGCCGCGAACGGTCAGATCCTCAACGAGGGGATCACCGAGGCCGGTTCGATGGCCGACTTCACCGCCGCCGCGACGTCGTACGCGACCCACGGCGAGCCGATGATCCCGTTCTACATCTTCTACTCGATGTTCGGCTGGCAGCGCACCGCCGACCAGATGTGGGCGCTGGCCGACCAGCTCGGCCGCGGCTTCCTCATCGGCGCCACGGCGGGCCGTACGACGATGACCGGCGAGGGCCTGCAGCACGCCGACGGCCACTCCCCGCTGATCGCCTCCACCAACCCGGCGGCGCTCACCTACGACCCGGCGTTCGCCTACGAGGTGGGCGCGATCGTGCGGGAGGGTCTGCGGCGGATGTACGGCCCCGAGGCCGAGGACGTCTTCTACTACCTGACGGTCTACAACGAGCCCAAGGTCCAGCCGGCCATCCCTGCGGGTGACGGCGTCGAGGAGGGCATCCTCAAGGGCCTGTACCGCTACCAGGAGGCCACGGCCCCGGCCGCGGACTCCCCCCGCATCCAGCTCCTCGCCTCCGGCACCGCCGTCCACTGGACGCTGGAGGCCCAGAAACTCCTCGCCGACGACTGGGGCGTGGCCGCCGACGTGTGGTCCGCCACCTCCTGGAGCGAGCTGCGCCGCGACGCCCTGTCCTGTGACGCGGCGCAGCTCAAGGGCGAAGACCGGGTCCCGTACGTCACCCGTGCCCTGGCAGGCGCACCGGGCCCGGTCCTCGCCGTCAGCGACTGGATGCGTGCCGTCCCCGACCAGATCAGCCAGTGGGTCGAGCAGGACTGGTACTCGCTGGGCACGGACGGCTTCGGCCTCTCCGACACCCGCGAGGCCGCCCGCCGCCACTTCGGCGTGGACGCCCCGGCCATCGTGGTGGCCGCCCTGTCCCGCCTCGCCCGCCAGGGCGCGGTCCGCGCCACGGCCCCCAAGGAGGCCGCGGAACGGTACGGCATCTGACGATGCCGCCGCCGGGGGGGCCGGGCTGAGAGGCCCGGCCCCTTGGCGCGCGCTCGGCCCCTTGGCGCCCGCCCGGCCCCTTGGCGCCCGCCCGGCCCCTTGGCGCCGGCCCGGCCCCCGGCGCGCGCCCGGCCGTCGCCCGGCCCCCGGCGCCCGCCCGGCCGTCGCCCCGGTCGCGGGGCCCGGTGACGCCTGCGGCGAGCTGCTCCCCTCCCCGCCCAAATCCAGCCCCTCCGGCGTTTGAGGAGCGGGGTCCAGGGGCGGAGCCCTTGGCTACGGGAAGGGGCGGGGAGGGGAAAGAACCGCCCGGCACCCCGTAGCCCGAGCCGCCGCTCCTGCGCGGCATCCGGCCGACGGGCGGCGCAAGGCCGAGGCCCCGCCCCCGGGGCGGACGCCCGGGGCCCAGGCGCGGCGCCCCGCCTCCCAACCGCCGCTCGGGGCGGTATCCGGCCGACGGGCCGCACGCAAGACCGAGCCCGCCCCGGGAGCGGCCGGGCGCGCTTCAGCCGCGAGCCCGGCACGATCCGCCGCCCGCCCCGAGGGCACGGCATCATGGGGCCGTGCGTGCTGCCCGGCTCATCAAGATGGTGCTTCTGCTCCAGGCTCGGCCCTCGATCACCGGGGCCGAGCTGGCGCGGGAGCTGGAGGTCTCCGAGCGCACCGTGACACGGGACGCGGCCGCGCTGTCCGAGGCGGGGATCCCGGTCTACGCGGACCGGGGCCGGGCCGGGGGCTACCGGCTCATCGGCGGCTACCGCACCCGGCTGACCGGCCTCGGGCGGACCGAGGCCGAGGCGCTGTTCCTGTCCGGTGTGCCCTCCGCGCTGCGCGAGATGGGGCTCGCGGACGCCGCCTCCGCCGCCCGGCTGAAGGTGTCCGCCGCGCTGCTCCCCGAGCTGCGGGACGCCTCCCACACGGTGGCCCAGCGGTTCCACCTCGACGCCCCGGGCTGGTGGCGGGAGCCGGAGGCGCCGGAGCTGCTGCCGGGCATCGCCGACGCGGTCTGGGACGATCTGCGGATCGCTGTCCGCTACCGGCGCCGGGACGCGGAGGTCCGGCGGGAGCTGGAACCGTACGGGCTCGTGCTCAAGGCGGGCGTCTGGTATCTCGCGGCCCGCGCGGAGGGCGGCTTCCGGGTGTACCGGGTGGATCGTTTCGCCGCCGTGGAACCGACCGGCGCCCGCTTCACCCGGGACGAGGAGTTCGACCTGCCCGCCTTCTGGGAGGAGCGGGCCGAGCAGTTCGCCCGCTCGATCCTGCGCGAGCGGGCCGTCGTACGGCTGACCCCGGCCGGGGCCCGGCGGCTGCCGCAGGTCACGGACCGGGTGGCGGCCGAGGAGGCCGTACGCGAGGCCGGGGAGCCCGACGGGCAGGGGCGGCTCACCGTCACCCTGCCCGTCGAGTCGTACGAGGTCGCCCTCGCCCAGCTGCTCGGGCTCGGCCCGGACGCGGAGGTGCTGGGGCCGCCGGAGCTGCGGGCGCTCTTCGCGGAGGCGGCGCGCCGTACGGCGGAGCTGTACCGATGACCGCACGGTTTTACCGGTAGTCGGCCTTACCGGTAGTCGGCGGCCGTGCCCTCCTTGCCGCCGAAGACGACGTCCCGGAAGTAGCCGAAGGCGTCCGGCCGCGAGCCGTCCAGATCGGTGAAGCCGTAGACCTTGGCCAGCTCCCCGCTGAAGACGGACTTGCCGTTCCACCGCGCCCGGTCCGGGTCGGCGGCGAGCGCGGCGACCGCGCGCCCGACGAAGTGCGGTGACTCGGCGATGGCGAAGTGCGGCTCCTTCTCGACCGCGTCCCGCCAGTTCTCCTCCGTCACCCCGAAGTGGTCCAGCATCTGCTCGGAGCGCAGAAAGCCCGGCGAGACGCTGACCGCCGTGCCGTCGAACTCCTTCAGCTCCTCCGCGAGCCCGAAGGCGGTGCGGATGGGCGCGTTCTTGGCGAGGTCGTAGAAGAGGTTCAGCCGGTACGTCTTGTTGAACTCCTCGTTTCCGTCGGTCACCTCGACCACCAGACCGCCCGGGTGCCGGATCAGCAGCGGCAGCGCGTAGTGGCTGGTGATGAGGTGGGTCTCGACGCCGAGCCGGAGCATCCGCAGCCCGCCCGCCAGATTCACCTCCCAGGTCTTCTTGCCGAACTCGATCAGCGCCTCACCACCCCATACGTCGTTGACCAGGACGTCCAGCCGGCCCTGCTCCCGGTCGATCCGCTCCACCAGCGCCCGGACCCGCTCGGGCTCGAGGTGGTCCGTCGGCACCGCGATGCCCGTGCCGCCGGCGGCCGTGATCAGCTCCGCCGTCTCCTCGATGGTCTCGGTGGCCCGCCCCACCTCGCTGATCCGATCCCGGGTGGTGCGCCCCGTCGCGTAGACGGTGGCCCCGGCCGCCCCCAGCTCGACGGCCATCGCCCGGCCCGCGCCGCGCGTCGCCCCCGCGACGAGCGCGACCCGGCCCGCCAGTGCGCCCTGTGTGCTCACGTCCAATACGTCCTCTCGGTGTGGATGCCATGTTGGGTGACGTGGTCGACTCAGGCCGACCCGTGGTCGGCTCGGGCCGACCACGGGTCGACCACGGATCGACCTTCGCAGGGAAATCCGACATCCGCTGTCCGGTATTGCGAGGCGGCCGCATCCGGCGCGTTCCGCGTGCGGGGGTGCGCGGGAGGGCCGATCCTGGTCCCGTGATGATGGACGAGACGGAGTTCTGGGGGCTGGTCGACAGCGCTCGGGAGGCCGCGGACGGCGACCCCGAGGACCAGTCCGACCTGCTCGTCGAGCAGCTGTCACGGCTCGACCCCGACGCGGTGCTGGACTTCGCCCGGCACTTCGAGGCCCGCTCCGACCGGGCGTACCGCTGGGATGTGTGGGGCGCCGCCTGGGTGCTGCTCGGCGGGGTCAGCGACGACGCCTTCGAGGCGTTCCGCTACTGGCTGATCGGCCAGGGCCGGGAGATCTTCGAGGGCACGCTGCACGATCCGGACGCGCTCGCCGAGCTGCTCGAGGACTTCGACGACCAGGTGGACGGCGACTGCGAGGACCTGGGGTACGCGGCGGACGAGGCGTACGAGCGGCTGACCGGCGCGCCCCTGCCGGAGCTGGGGCTCCCGCCCACGCCCCGGGAACCGGTCGGGGAGCCCCTCGACTTCGAGAGCGAGGCGGTGCTGGCGGAGCGGTATCCGCGGCTGTGGGAGCGCTTCAGGGCCTGACAACGGCCTGGTGCCCTCCGACGCGTACAGCCGCCGTGCGGGGGTGTTGTGGCCCAGCACCGATCACGGCGGGTCGGATGATCAGCTCGGACCGCTGGGACGATGGGACGGTTGGGGCAGGTTGTAGGGCTGGGGCAGGCGAATCACCGTGCCACGCCCGCCCGTTGTCCGACATCCCTCCCGTGATCGAGGGCAGGATGGGGCCATGCGTATCGCGGTCACCGGTTCCTCCGGGCTCATCGGCACGGCACTCGTCCGCTCGCTGCGCGAGGACGGCCACCAGGTGGTGCGTCTGGTGCGGCGTCCGTCGCGTGCGGAGGACGAGGTGGAGTGGGACCCGCGGCGGCAGTGGGTGGACGCCTCCGGGCTGGTGGGCTGTGCGGCCGTGGTCCATCTCGCGGGCGCGGGCGTCGGCGACCGGCGCTGGACCGACGCGTACAAGAAGGAGATCCGGGACAGCCGGGTGCTGGGCACCGCCGCCATCGCCGAGGCGATCGCCTCGCTGGACACCCCGCCGCGGGTGCTGGTCAGCGGGAGCGCGGTGGGGTTCTACGGTGACACCGGGGAGCGCGCGGTCGACGAGAGTGCGCCCCCCGGCCATGGTTTCCTTCCGGATCTCTGCCAGGACTGGGAGGAGGCGGCGACCGCGGCGCAGGAGGCGGGCGTCCGTACGGTCTTCGCCCGGACCGGTCTGGTGGTCTCCGCCGAGGGCGGGGCGTGGGGGAAGCTCTTCCCCTTGTTCAAGCTGGGGCTCGGCGGGCGGATGGGCAGCGGCCGGCAGTACTGGAGCTTTATCGCGCTGCGGGACCATATCGCCGCGCTGCGCCACATCCTCGACACCCCCGAGCTCACCGGGCCGGTCAACCTGACGGCGCCGACGCCGGTGACCAACCGCGAGATCACGGCCGCCATGGGCCGGGTGCTGGGCCGCCCCACGCTCCTCTCGGTGCCCGCGCCCGCGCTGCGGATCGCCCTGGGGGAGATGTCCGGGGACGTCCTCGGCAGCGTCCGGGCCATCCCCCGCCGCCTTCTGGACTCCGGCTTCACATTCGCCTGCCCGCATGTGGACGAGGCGATCAAGACGGCGCTCACATAAGGGAGTTGGGCGCTCCGCGCCCCCTCCCGCTCTCCCCCGCGCTCTCTCCTCCCCCGGCCGCGGACCGTTCGATGGCGGTGCGCGACTGGTGTGCGACCGGTGTGCGCCCGTGCCCGGTCGATGCGCGTCTGGCATCGACCGTTTTTGTCCGTACTGTCAAGACCGTCTCGCCGAGCCGACTCGCGGGACCCACGCATCCGGACCGCCGGTCGGGGCAGCAGCCCCCGTGACGGACGCACCGACCTCGGGGAGGACACGTGCTCAAGCGCGCGCACCGCACGGACGTCGTCATCGTCGGCGCCGGGCTCGCTGGGCTGGCCGCGGCCCATCGGCTGACCGGCGCGGGAGTCGCGGTCACGGTGCTCGAGGCCGCGCCCCACGTGGGCGGACGGATGACCACCGAGACCGTGGACGGCTTCCGGCTGGACCGCACCGGCCATCTGATGAACACCTCGTTCCCGGAGTTGCGGCGCACTCCGGGGCTCGGCGCCCTCGCCCTGCGCCCCTTCGCCCAGGGGGTGCTGGTTCACAGCGAGGGCCGTACGCACCGGGTGGACACTCCCCGGAGCATGAGGGGCGCATTCACCACGGCACGCGCCCTCGCGAACGCCGCCCGCGCGCCGCTCGGCAGCGGGCTCGATCAGGCCCGACTCGGTGCCGCGCTCGGCAGGCTCGCCGCCCTGCCCGCGGACCGCCTGCTCGCCCGCCCCGACCGGCCGGTCTCCGAGACCCTGGGGGGGCGGGGCCTACCTGCTCGTACGGTCGAGGGGGTGCTGCGTCCGCTGCTCGTCTCACTGCTGAGCGACCCGGACCTCACCACCTCCAGCCGCTGCGCCGACCTCGCGCTGCGCGGCTACGCACGCGGCCGCCTCTGCCTCCCGGCGGGCGGCGCGTCCACCGTCCCCGAACTGCTCGCGGCCGCGCTGCCGCCGGGGACGGTCCGTACGGGCGTCCGGGCCGTATCGGCCTCCACCACCGCCGTGGCCACCGCCGAACACGGCGAATTCGGCTGCCGTGCGGTGCTGGTGGCCACCGGGGCACACGACGCGGCCGGGCTGCTGCCCGGGTTGCGGGTGCCGGCCTTCCACCCCGTCACGGTGGTGCACCACACCGCCGACCGGCCGCCGCTGCGCGAGCCCGCGCTGATACTCGCCGCGGGCTCGCGCGGTGGCGGGGGCCCGGTGGCCCACACCATGGTGGCCAGCGAGGTGGACCCCTCACGCACCCCGCCCGGCCGGGTGCTGATCACCTCCACGGTGCTGGGCGCCTCCGCCGCGCTGCCGACCGCCGAGCTCGACCGGGCCGTCCGGGCCCAACTGGCCGCGGTGTACGGGACCTCGACGGCGGCCTGGGACCTGCTGGCCGCCCACCACGACCCGTACGCCGTCCCGGCCATGCCCGCACCCCACGACCCGCGCCGCCCGGTGCGACTGCTGTCCGGCCTGTACGTCTGCGGCGACCACCGCGACTCCAGCACGGTCCAAGGCGCCCTGGCCTCCGGCCGCCGAGCCGCCCGAGCAGTCCTCAGCGACTTCGGCGCCCCACCGGACTCGGGCTCCGACACGAACTCGGGCACCTTGCCCGCCGCGGCAGCCTGACGCGAGGCCCTTGCGGGGCCCTTGCGGGGCCCTTGCGGGGCCCTTGCGGGGCTCACCGCCGGGCTCCGGGTCCGGCCCCGGCCGGGCCGCCGGGGCGGCCCGGGTGAGGGCTCAGCAGGGCCACCGGGGCCCGTGGGCCGCGGCTGCCGCGCGACCGTGCGTCAAGACGCCTCCGTAGCGGAGGCGTTGGGCGTGGTGCGGGCGGCGGGGCCCGAGAGCGCCGCCAGGATCGCGCCGCATACGAAGCATCCGGCCGCGATCACGGCGGACAGCCGCATCCCGGCGTAGAAGGCGGAGCTCGCGGACGCTGCCGCGAGGGTTCCGAACAGGGCCACGCCGATGGCGCTGCCCAGCTGCCGCGCCGCGTTGAACGCGCCCGACGCCGCGCCGCGGACCTCGTGCGGCGCGGCCTCCATCGCCGCGATCGTCGCCGACGGCATGGTGAACGAGGTGCCGAACCCGGTCAGCAACAGCGGCACGACCAGCAGCGCATACGGCGTATGCGGCCCCACGGCCGCCCAGCCGAGCAGCCCCACGGCCCCGGTCAGCAGTCCGGCCACGGCCGGGACATGGGTGCCGGCGCGCGCCGCGACCCGCCCGGACAGCGGCGAGGCGAACGCCACCAGCGCGCCCATCGGCAGCAGCGCCAGACCGGTGGCGAGCGGGTCCCAGCCCCGGTGGCACTGGAAGTAGAGGGTGGTGAGGAAGAGCAGCCCGTAGAAGCCGAGGTTGAGCAGCACCCCCACGGCCAGCGCGGCCGGGAACCGGAACCCGGTCAGCAGCCGCGGTGGCAGCGCGGGGGCCGCCGCGCGCCGCTCCAGCCACAGGAACAGCGCCCCCGCGAGCGGCGCGGCCGCCAGCGCGCCGAGCACGGGGGGCACCTCCCGGCCGAAGGCTGGGGGAGGATCGGTCCAGCCGCGCCCGCCCGCCTCGTTCAGCCCGGCCGTCAGGGCGGCCACCGCGACGACGCCGATGAACTGGGCGGTGAGGTCCAGCGGCGGACGCTCCGCGCGCGGGCGCGCGGCGGGCACCTGGCGGACGGTGAGCCAGATGGCGAGCGCGCCCAGCGGGATGTTGACGAGGAACACCGTCCGCCACCCCACGCCCCACACCAGCACCCCGCCGAGCACCGGACCAGCCGCGGCGGCGACCCCCGCGATCCCGCCCCACGCCCCGAACGCCCGTGCCCGCGCGCCGGGTTCGGGGTGCAGCGCCCCGAGCAGCGCGAGCGAGGCGGGCACCATGGTCGCCGCCCCCGCCCCCTGCGCCAGCCGCGCGCCGACCAGAAAGCCGGCGCTCGGCGCGAGCGCGCATGCGGCGGAGGCCACCGTGAACAGCCCGAGCCCGGCGAGGAACACCCGCCGATGGCCCAGCCGGTCCCCCAGCCCACCGCAGAGCAGCAACAGCCCGGCGAAGACGAGCGTGTACCCGTCCACAATCCTCCCCCAGCCTTCGGCCGGGAGGTGCCCCCTGCAGCGCCCCCTGCCCGGCCCCCAGTCCGGCCCCGATGCGGGGCACGGCCACATTGACGACGGTGACGTCGAGGATGACCAGGAAGTAGCCAAGGCAGATGGCGAGCAGCGGCCCCTTCCGCACGACACCCGCCACGGGCGGGCTCGAGGATCGCGGAGGCCGGTGTGTGGAGCGGTACGTCCTCATGCGTCCAGCCTCGGGGCTGATCCCTTCGGTACGGACCGAACCATGGCGGGCCCAGGACGCGCGGAAGACTGGGCGACGCCACACCGCACGGCCCTCCCTCTGCCCCTGGCCTGCCCGGCCCGAGCGCCCCGGAGCCCGTAGCCCGCACCCGGAGACGCGCCCAACCCGGCGCGCGCAGCGCCAGACACGCGGACCGAGGCGCTGCGGCCCTGCGGCCCGCGCCGCCGAGGGTGCATGCGGCCCCGCTTACGCACCGCACCCGGCCCGCCGCCGGAGACGCGTAGGGCGCGGCGCCCGGCCCGGAGCACGCGGCCGGAGGCTCGCAGGGCCATGCGTCCAGCCCGACGCGCGCAGCGCAAGGCGCTGCGGCGTGGGCCGTGCCGCCGGGGGTGGGCGGGGGCGCCCCGCCCACACTTCGGTCATCACCGAAGTGAGCCCGTCCTACGCTGGAGCCATGGCCACCACCACGGATGCCCGTGACGCCGACATCGCTCGCGCGGCCGCGGCGATCGCCGATCCGTCCCGTGCTCGCGTTCTGCGGGCGCTGCTGGAGGGGCGGGCGCTGCCCGCCAGTGTGCTGGCCGGTGAAGCAGGGGTCAGCGCGTCCACGGTGAGTGGGCATCTGGCCAAGTTGCTGGAGGCCGGGGTGGTGCGGGTCGAGCGGCATGGGCGGCATCGGTATTACCGGCTGGCCGGTCCCGCCGTTGGCGAGGCGCTCGAGGCGCTGGCCAGGATCGCCCCGCCGCTGCCCGTCACCTCGTTGCGGCAGAGCACCCACGCACACGCCCTGCGCCGGGCGCGCACCTGCTACGACCATGTCGCGGGCGCCCTCGGCGTGGCCCTGATGGCGGCGCTGCTGGAGCGCGGGGTCCTGGCGGGCGGCGACGGGCGCTTCCACCCCGAGACGGCGGAGGGCGACCGGCTCTCCGCCCCGGGCAGGGACACCACGTACCGGCTGACGGCCCCGGGCCGCGCGGAGCTCGCGGCGTTCGGCGTGGACGCGGACGAGCTCGCCGGGCGCCGTCAGCTGATCCGCTACTGCGTCGACTGGACCGAGCAGCGCCACCATCTCGCCGGGGCGCTGGGGGCCGCCCTGACGGACCGGCTCTTCGCGCTGGACTGGATCCGCCGTGGCAGCCGCCGCCGCGTGATCAACCTGACCGATGCCGGCCGCACCGGCCTGGAGCGCACCTTCGGCGTCGCGCTGGACGCCTGAGCGGCGGCAGGCCCCCACCCCGGCCGCCCCTACCCCAGCGCCGCCACCCGCTCCCGGTAGCCCCGCACCGGTGCCGCGTCGCGGTACGGCTCCAGGCGGCGCTCGAAGTCCCGTACGTACTCCGCCGCCCGCACCGACCGCATCTCCGACGCCTGCTGCGCCGCCTCCGCGCCCAGCTGGCACGCCTGCTCCAGCTCGCCGAGGCCCAGCCGCGCCGTCGCCAGCACCACCCGGCAGAACAGCCGGCTGCGCGCGAACCCGGCGCCGTGGAGCTGCAGGGAGCGCTCCGCGTGCTGGGCGGCGGCGCGGTACTGCTGCAGATCGCGGTGGCAGTGGCCGAATTCGTCGGCCAGCTGCGCCTCGTCGAACAGCCGCGCCCAGTACGGCACCTCGTCCCCCGGCCGGGCCGCCTCCAGCGACCGCTCGGCGCGGGCGAGCGAGGCGGTGCACGCGCGCACCTCGCCCAGCACACCATGGCCGCGCGCCTCGATCGCGTGCAGCAGCGACTGGAGCACCGGCGGGGCGCCGCCGCCGACCCCCTGCTGGGCCACCCGGGCCAGCTGTACGGCCTCCCGCCCATGGCCGAGATAGACGGCCTGGCGGCTCATCGTGACCAGCACATAGCTGCCGTACGTGCGGTCCCCGGCCGCCTGCGCCAGCCGCAGCGCCTGAACGAAGTAGCGCTGCGCCAGGCCGTGGGCGGCGATGTCGAACGAGGTCCATCCGGCCAGCCGGGTCAGATCGGCGATCGCGCCGAACAGCCGTCGCCCGGTCGCCTCGTTGTACGAGCCGCGCAGCATCGGCTCGCCCTCATGCTCGAGATAGCGCACCAGGGCCTGCCGGGCATGGCCGCCGCCGTACGTCTGGTCCAGCGCCGCGAACAGCTCGCCGACCGAGCGCAGGGCCGCGATGTCGCCGGAGGTCACGCGGTAACCCGGGCCGCGCCGGTCGCGGTCGTGGCGCCGCTGGCGGGGCAGCGGCGCCCGGCCCTGAGGACCATGGACGCCGTGCGGGCCATGGGTGCCATGGGGGCCGTGAGATCCCTGGGCGCCATGAGGGCCGTGAGGCCCCTGGGCGCCGTGTGCGCCATGGGCGCCCTGCCCGACCGCGCGCCCCGCCACCGCCCCCGCCGGGCCGCCCACCGGGCCACCCACCCGGCCGCCCTGCGCGGGCAGCCGCCCGACCCCGGCCCCGGCCGCCCCGGCGGCACCGGCCCCCGGCCCGGACCCGGCTCCGACCGCCGCCCCCGCCGGAGCGGCCCCCGCCGGTGGATCGCCGCGCGCCACCCGGTCGTCGGGCCGTCCGATCAGCCAGTCGCGGCTGGGCACGACAAGACCCGCCGGGGTGAACGCGATCTTCCGCAGCTCCGCATGGCTCCCGGAGTCCTTGCGCCACAGCCCGCTGACGATGTCCACCGCCTCCTGCGGGGTGGCGGCGAACTCCAGCCCCGCGTAGACGGGCGCGCATGCGTCCAGGCCCAGGTCCTGGGCGGTCAGCCGGCGTCCCAGCCGCCGGGTGAACACCTCGGCGATCAGCGCCGGGGTGGTGCCCCGTGGCTGCTGTCCGCGCAGCCACCGTGTCACCGATGTTTTGTCATACCGCAGGTCCAGGCCGTGCTCCAGTCCGAGCTGGTCCACCCGCCGGGCGAGCCCGGCGTTGGAGAAGCCCGCCTCTGCGATGAGCGCGGCGAGCTGACGATTGGGGATGCGCTGCGGGGGTCGTTCCGTCATCAGCCTGCCGGTCTCCCTGATCGCTCTGTGGAACGGCGCGAATGTAACCGCCGCTCGAGGGCTGATCGTGGCCGTCCGGCGGCATTCATCCGATCGTGTGAGAACGAGCCGGGTGCGGACGTAAGGGGACACGGTCGTACAGTGGCGGGGGCGCCGCCGCGAGGCTCCGCCACCCCATCCGACGCGGGTCGAGAAGGAGCTTGCCGTGACCGCCGTGACCACGTCTTCCCCGGGGTCGGCCCCCGGTTCACCGGCACTGGCCTACGTCCACCTGGGCTTCGGCGCGGACGCCGTGGACTACGAGGAGGCGTGGCAGGAGCAGCGCCGGGTGCACGCCGCCCGCTTCGCGGACGAGATCCCCGACACCTGTCTGCTGCTGGAGCACCCCCCGGTCTACACGGCGGGGCGGCGCACGGCCGACAGTGAGCGCCCGCTGGACGGCACCCCGGTGGTGGACGTGGACCGCGGCGGCAAGATCACCTGGCATGGCCCTGGCCAGCTGGTCGGCTATCCGATCCTCAAGCTGCCGCGCCCGGTGGACGTCATCGCGCATGTCCGCCGCCTGGAGGACGCGCTGCTGCGCACCTGTGCGGAGTTCGGTCTGGAGACCACCCGGGTGGAGGGCCGCAGCGGAGTGTGGGTGCTGGGCGACCCGGTGGACCAGCGCCCCGCGCTCGGCGGGCTGAAGCTGGACTTCGACCCGCGGCTGGAGGACGAGGAGTTCGACCCACGGCTGAACGGGCCGGAGTACGCCCCGTCCAACGCCGGGCAGCGCCGCGAGGACCGCAAGCTGGCCGCCATCGGGGTGCGGATCGCCAAGGGCGTGACGATGCACGGCTTCTCGCTCAACTGCAATCCGGACAACACCTGGTTCGACCGGATCGTGCCGTGCGGCATCCGGGACGCGGGTGTGACCTCGCTCTCGGAGGAGCTGGGCCGGGATGTGCCGATCGCCGAGGTGCTGCCGGTGGTCGAGCGGCATCTGCGGGACGTCCTGGAGGCCTCCGTCCCGCTGCCGCGCGCGGTCTGACCTCCTGGGCCGTTCCGGATCGTTCCGGATCGTTCCCGATCATTCCCGGTCGTTCCCGATCGTTCCGGGACGGCCCTTGCGGGAATGCGTCCTCGCGGCGTTCGGTTGCCCTGGACGTAAATCCGTACGAACCACGGGCGTACCCTGGTGACCGCCGACGATTCGAAAGCCCGCCGGCGAACTCGCCACGCCGAGCCGCCAAGCAGAGTCAAGCAAAGAGGAGTGCCGGACGTGTCCGCAGTCGCACCCGACGGACGCAAGATGCTGCGCCTGGAGGTCCGGAACAGCCAGACCCCCATCGAGCGCAAGCCCGAGTGGATCAAGACCCGGGCGAAGATGGGCCCCGAGTACACCGAGCTGCACGGCCTGGTGAAGCGGGAGGGCCTGCACACCGTGTGCCAGGAGGCGGGCTGTCCGAACATCTATGAGTGCTGGGAGGACCGCGAGGCGACCTTCCTCATCGGCGGCGACCAGTGCACCCGGCGCTGCGACTTCTGCCAGATCGACACCGGCAAGCCGCAGGCGCTGGACCGCGACGAGCCGCGCCGGGTGGCCGAATCCGTACGCACCATGGAGCTGAAGTACGCGACCATCACCGGCGTGGCCCGTGACGATCTGGAGGACGGCGGCGCCTGGCTCTACGCGGAGACCGTGCGCCAGATCCACTCCCTGATGCCGGACACCGGTGTGGAGCTGCTGATCCCGGACTTCAACGCGGTCCCCGAGCAGCTCGCCGAGGTCTTCTCGGCCCGTCCCGAGGTGCTCGCGCACAACGTCGAGACGGTGCCGCGGATCTTCAAGCGCATCCGCCCCGGCTTCCGTTACGAGCGCTCGCTCGAGGTGATCACCAAGGCGCGCGAGGCCGGTCTGGTCACCAAGTCCAACCTGATCCTGGGCATGGGCGAGGAGCGCGAGGAGATCAGCCAGGCGCTCCAGGACCTCCATGACGCGGGCTGCGAACTGATCACCATCACCCAGTACCTGCGGCCGTCCCCGCGCCACCACCCCGTGGAGCGCTGGGCGAAGCCCCAGGAGTTCGTGGAGCTCAAGGAGGAGGCGGACGAGATCGGTTACGCGGGCGTCATGTCCGGCCCGCTGGTCCGCTCCTCGTACCGCGCCGGCCGTCTGTACCAGCAGGCCATCGAGCGGCGCAATGTCGCGGTGGCTTCTCAGGCCGGCTGACTCTCCGTCGTCGCTCCGCCGTCACGTTCCGTCGGCGGACGGCCGTGTGAGCAACACGCTGTGTGATTGCGAGCACACACAGATTCGAGGGCTTCGAGAACGCCCCAGGTCAAGGACGGAATACGGGCCGCAGCAGGGCTTCATCGGTGTTTGACCGGCCAGTCACGCACTGGTAACACCATTGGGTAACGATTGAGCCACGCACTGCTTATACGTTGTGCGTAGCGATCATCCGCCGCTTCCGAGGGGTATCCATGCCGGCTGCGCCCGTACGCCCGTCCGTCACCGACGCGCTCCTCGTCCTGGAGGGTCTGCTGCTGCGCGGCGGGCAGCGCACCGCCCGCCGCAACGCCTGGACGGCCGTGCTCGAGGACCGGCGCCGGGCCAAGGACCGGGACGAGGCCGAACACGTGCTGGAGGCCGTGTCCACCGGGGCTTCCCAGGCCACGTAAACTTCGCTGTATGGCGAGGAAGGAAACATCCGAGAACCCCGGGCGTCTGAAGCAGATCGCCCTGACCTACAAGATGACCAAGCGGGTCGACCCGAAGGTCACACTTGTCGTCGCCGGCGTGGGGATTGTCACCTTCGGTGTCCTTCTCGCGATCGGCTTCTGGATCGGTCACCCGATCTTCCTGGGCATCCTGGGCTTCGTCCTGGCCTTCCTCGCGATGGCGATCATTTTCGGCCGCCGTGCCGAACGGGCCGCCTTCGGACAGATGGAGGGCCAGCCGGGCGCGGCGGCGGCGGTGCTGGAGAACGTGGGCCGCGGCTGGTCGGTCACCCCCGCGGTGGCGATGAACCGCAGCCAGGACGTCATCCACCGCGCGGTGGGCAAGGCGGGCGTCGTGCTGGTCGCCGAGGGCAACCCGAACCGGCTCAAGGGCATGCTGGCCGCCGAGAAGAAGAAGATGGCGCGCATCGTCGCGGAGGTCCCGGTCCACGATGTGATCGTCGGCTCCGGCGAGGGCCAGGTCGAGATCAAGAAGCTCCGCACCACGCTGCTGAAGCTGCCCCGGGTGCTGCCGGGCGCACAGGTCACGGTGGTGAACGACCGGCTGCGCGCGCTGGGCGACCTGATGAGCAACATGCCGATTCCAAAGGGCCCGATGCCCAAGGGGATGCGGATGCCGAAGGGGCGCTGAGCGCCTCCCGCACCGAAACGAAAACGAAACGGCGGCCCGGACAGAGAGTCCGGGCCGCCGTTTCGTGTGTAACGCGGTTGTACGCAATCCGCGGGCGGTACCAGGGGTTCAGACCCTGATTCTGCAGGGGTTCAGACCCTGATCCGCAGGGGCTCAGACCCTGATCTGCACCGCGCGGGAGAGCCGGTCGTGCAGCCCGCGGGTGTCGCGGTCCCAGACCACCGCCGGGATGGCCAGCACCAGCAGCACACTGCGCAGCACGGCCCGCGGCAGGCTCAGCCGCACCCCGCCCTCGCCGACGACCCGCAGCCTCAGCAGCAGCTTGCCGGGGGTGGCGCCGACGGTGCCCACGGTGACCAGGCTCAGCACCAGGAAGACCAGCAGCGCCCAGTTCCCGGCGACCTGGGCGTTACGGCCGGACAGCAGGGCGTAGGAGACGAGCAGGCACAGGCCCCAGTCGATGAAGAGCGCCCCGAAACGGCGTCCCAGCGGCGCGATGGAGCCCGGTCCGCTCTCGGGAAGACCGAGGCCCTGGCCCCGGTAGCCGAAGTCGACGCCCATCTCCTCGGCCGCCGCGCGGGGCCCGGAAAGCCACGATCCGATTGCTTGCCTCTTGTCCACCCGTCTACGTTACTGCGACCGGGTACGTTCCCCCGGCCGGACCCCTTCCCAGCGGTTCCCGGGACCCCGTACGGCGCCTTTTCCGAGGCCACGAGGTCCCCGCGAGCACCCTCGGGCCGGTTAACCTGGGTGAAACAAATGGGTCATGCCCGGGAAATCCCGTCTGCCTATGGTCGGCGGGAGCGCGCCACCGCACATGGAATCGCGCCACCGGACATATCCCCGTCCCACCGCGGCCGGGCTAGGAGGAGTTGGATGTTCCAGAACGCCGACGACGCTCGGAAGTTCATCTCGGACGAGGACGTGAAGTTCGTCGACGTCCGCTTCTGTGACCTTCCCGGCGTCATGCAGCACTTCACCGTACCGGCGCAGGCGTTCGACCCGAACGAGGAGCTGGCCTTCGACGGCTCGTCGATCCGCGGCTTCCAGGCGATCCACGAGTCGGACATGGCGCTGCGTGCGGACCTGTCCACGGCGCGTGTCGACCCGTTCCGCCGGGACAAGACGCTCAACATCAACTTCTTCATCCACGACCCGATCACGGGTGAGCAGTACAGCCGTGACCCGCGGAACATCGCGAAGAAGGCCGAGGCCTACCTCGCCTCCACCGGTATCGCCGACACCGCGTACTTCGGCCCTGAGGCCGAGTTCTACGTGTTCGACAGCGTGCGCTTCGAGACCAAGGCGAACGAGTCCTTCTACCACATCGACTCCGAGGCGGGCGCCTGGAACACCGGTGCGCTGGAGGACAACCGGGGTTACAAGGTCCGCTACAAGGGCGGCTACTTCCCGACCCCGCCGGTCGACCACTTCGCCGATCTGCGTGCCGAGATCTCCCTGGAGCTGGACAAGGCCGGTCTCCAGGTCGAGCGCCAGCACCACGAGGTGGGCACCGCCGGCCAGGCCGAGATCAACTACAAGTTCAACACGCTGCTGGCCGCGGCCGACGACCTGATGCTGTTCAAGTACATCGTCAAGAACGTGGCGTGGAAGAACGGCAAGACCGCGACCTTCATGCCGAAGCCGATCTTCGGTGACAACGGCTCGGGCATGCACGTCCACCAGTCGCTGTGGCAGGGCGGCTCCCCGCTCTTCTACGACGAGCAGGGCTACGCGGGCCTGTCGGACACCGCCCGCTACTACATCGGCGGCATCCTCAAGCACGCCCCGTCGCTGCTGGCCTTCACCAACCCGACGGTGAACTCCTACCACCGCCTGGTCCCGGGCTTCGAGGCGCCGGTCAACCTGGTGTACTCGCAGCGTAACCGCTCCGCCGCGATGCGTATCCCGATCACCGGCTCCAACCCGAAGGCCAAGCGCGTCGAGTTCCGCGCCCCGGACTCCTCGGGCAACCCGTACCTGGCCTTCTCCGCCCTGCTCCTCGCGGGCCTGGACGGCGTCAAGAACAAGATCGAGCCGGCCGAGCCGATCGACAAGGACCTCTACGAGCTCGCCCCCGAGGAGCACGCGGGCGTCCCCCAGGTCCCGACCTCCCTCCCGGCCGTTCTCGACGCCCTCGAGGCCGATCACGAGTTCCTCCTCCAGGGCGGTGTCTTCACCTCCGACCTGATCGAGACCTGGATCGACTACAAGCGCACCAACGAGATCGCCCCGCTGCAGCTGCGTCCGCACCCGCACGAGTTCGAGCTCTACTTCGACGTGTGAGCCGTGCGCGCTCTGTGAGCCCTTCCGGCTCCGGCCGAGCCCCCGCCACCGCCCTGATGGGCGGCGACGGGGGCTCGGTGGTGTGTGGCTGGGTCATGCCGTCGGGTTGACGGTCTGGGTGTCGGTGCCGGAGGACGGCAGGAAGCTGGTGTCGCCGTTGTAGAGGGCGACCACCGGGTTGGTGCCGACGCCCAGGGTGCTGAGGGACAGCGTCGCGACGCCCCCCGACAGTGGCTGGACGAAGGCGCCGCCGCCGGAGCCGCCGATGATGAAGGTGACCGTCCCGGTCGGGACGCCCGCGCCGGGCGCGACCGGGGCGACGTTGGCGGTGAAGGTCACCGACTGTCCCAGCGTCGAGGGGTCCGGCGCCGAGGACACCGATGTGGTGGTGGCCGCCTGGATGACGAGGATGACGTTGGCGCCGGTGGACGGGGAGAAGTTGGTGTCACCGTTGTAGTTGCCGAGGACGGCGTGGGCACCGACGCTCAGGTTGGGGGCGGTGACCGAGGTCGTCCCGCCGGACAGGGTCCCGGTCAGGGTGGGGCCACCGGTGATGACGAAGGTGACGGTGCCGGTGGGGGTTCCGGTGCCGAGCGGGATCACGGTCGCGGTGAGCGTGACCGACTGTCCGAAGGTGGCGGGGTTGGGTGAGACCGTGACCAGGGTGATCGTGGGCGTAGCCATGGGTGGCCCTCCAAGTGGTGTGGGGTGGTGGGCCGTTACTCGCCACGCATGTGGGAACACGGCGCGACGGCGCATCGGCGGTCAGGGGGTGCGCGCGTACGGCGATCCACGCGGGGGCGTCCCCCGGCAGATGTGGAACCCACCGGTCTGTAGCACCAGTAGGCGCGCGACTCGCCGTCAACCGCCAGGGATGTGCCGCCGAATTACCCCGGATAGCGCAGCGCTCGGCGGCCTTCCCCGCGCACACCATCCGCCCCGTGCCGCGCGCGTTCCCCGTGGTCAGAGCACCGCGTACGCACCGCGCACAGGACGGGTGCCGGGTTGCCCCCGTGCCGTCGTGTCGTCGCGGGGGTCAGCCGTCGCCGAAACCGCCCCCGAAACCGCCGTCGAAGCCACCGCCGTCGCCGAAGCCACCGTCGAACGCACCGGTCCCGTAGTCGGGGCCGAGGGACCCGCCCAGCAGCGTGCCGTGCCGGTTGGGATCCCGGTGGCCGGCGCGTTCGGCGTGACCGTGGCGGTGAACGTCACCGGCTGCCCGAACACGGACGGGTTCACCGAGGACATCAGCGTCGTGGTCGTGGCCGCGGGCCCGGGGTTCACGGTGTGGGTGTCGGTGCCGCTGGACGGCAGGAAGTTGGCGTCGCCGTTGTAGATGGCGACCACGGTGTGGGTGCCGACGCCGAGGGTACTGAGGGACAGCGTCGCGACGCCCCCCGACAGCGGCTGGGCGAACGTACCGCCCCCGCTGCCGCTGATGGAAAAGGTGACCGTGCCGGTCGGGACGCCCGCACCGGGCGCGATCGGGGTGACCGTGGCGGTGAACGTCACCGACTGCCCCGGCGCACCTCCCACCCCATGCGCGGCGCGCGTACCCCATCCCCTACTGCCCACGCACGCGGGGCGCATGGCGCGTGGCGTGGCGTGGCGTCAGAGGAAGTGGCCGCTGGCCAGGTAGGGCGCCGGAGGCGGCATGGCGCGGAGGGCCAGATAGCCCTCCTGGCCGATGTCGAGGCGGGCGGCCAGGCCGACGTCGACCGCCCATTCGTTGGCCGGGGTGATGCAGTTGACGAGGGTGTCGCCGCCGGAGGCGGCCAGGGCCTCCCAGAGCAGGTCCTGGGCGGTGGCCGGCTGGGCGGCGGCGAGGAGGGCGGCGCGGCCCTGGTCGTCGATGTAGACATAGCCCGGTCTGCCGTAGGCGCGGGAGACGACGAGCCGCAGGGTGCCCCGCATATAGGCGTGGTCGGGGCCGTGGCCGGCGCCGCGCAGGCGCCGGTCGAGGTGGTTCATCCAGTCGATGTCGTCGTCCCGTCCCTCGCGGACGCCGGTGACGGCGGGGAGGGTGGCGCGGTCGACGGTGCCGACCATGCGCATCTGGGGGTGGAGCGAGAACCCGGCGAGGCGGTAGCGCCGGGTCGCCCCGGGGTGGACGGTGGACGAGAACATGCCCTGACGGCCGTCGGCATGAGCCAGGGCCGCGTCCATGAGGCGCCGGCCGATGCCCTTGGCCTGGTGGCCGGGGAGCACACCGTACGTGGCGAGGAACCAGAACGGGCCGCGGTTCTGGGAGATGGCGAAGCCGATGACGCCGTCGCCGCCTTCGGATTCGTCCACGGCGACCCAGCAGCCGCCGGGGTCCTCGGTGAGGAAGTGGCGCATCCGGTCGATCCACTGCCGGGAGGCGGCGGCCGGGCGGGGCCGGGGCTCGGGCTCGCCGACCCTCCTGCCGCGGCGGTCGGCCTCGAGGAACGTGGTGGCCGAGGCGCGTTCGGCGGAGGGAAGGTCGTCGGAGCACAGCGGCCTGACCCGGACGGAGTCCATACGGGGCTAGTCCGCGCGGCCGGTCGCGGCGACGGTGACACCAAGGCCGATCATGGAGAGTCCGCCGACGCCGCCGACCATGGCGAGGCGCCGCGGGGAGCGGGCGAACCAGGTGCGGGCGGTGGCCGCGGCCAGGCCCCAGACGCTGTCGGAGATCACCGCGATGGCGTTGAAGACCAGCCCGAGCAGCAGCATCTGCGGCACGACATGTCCCTGCTCCCGGTCGACGAACTGGGGCAGTACGGCGGCGAAGAACACGATCGTCTTGGGGTTGGCCACACCGACCGCGAACCCCTCCCACAGCGTGCGCAGGCCCCCGCGGGCGGGACTGTCGCCGGTGAAGGCGGCCTGCAGCGAGCGGCGCTGCCGCACCGCCTTGACCCCCAGGTACACCAGATACGCGGCGCCCACCAGCTTCAGCGCGGTGAAGACGAGGACCGAGCGCTCCACCACCGATCCGACGCCCAGCGCCACGGCCACGACCAGCGCATACGCCCCGAGCGTATTGCCGACGACCGTGGTCAGCGCGGCGCGGCGGCCCTGGGCCAGGGCCCGGCCGACCACGAAGAGCACGCTCGGACCGGGGATCACGATCAGCAGGAAGGACATGGCCGCGAAGGCGAGCAGTCGGTCGATGGACACCATGAAGCGCATCGAAGCATGCGAACGGCGCGCGACTCCAGCGCTTTTCCCGGTCGTGTGACACACGGACGCGCTCCACGATCGGTGGACCTCGCGTAAACCCTGGGCGCCCGGGTCCCGTTCTGCGGCAGTCTGAGGCATACCGAATGGAAAACAGACTCTCAGGGGGGATTTGTGACGTCTCGATCCACGGAGCAGGCGGAACAGCCACCGGAACCACCATCGAAGCCTTCGGAACCTTCGAAGCCTTCGAAGCCTTCGGAACCTTCGGAACAACCATCGGACCGGCCCTCTGAACCACCATCGGAACCGTCGGCCGAGCGACCCGGTGAGGAGTTACGGTTCCGGCCGCCCGCGCTGATGGCCCTGGAGCGGCATCCCGTCACCACCCGGGCCATGGCCCGCCGACTGCCCCAACTGGTGCGCCGCTCCCTGGCGTTGGCCTGGAAGGTGGACCGTAAGGCGGTGGTGGCGCTGCTGGTGTGCCAGGCGCTGTCGGGGTTCCTCGAGGCGTTCGGGCTGCTGGCCACCACCGGCACGATCACGGCGCTCATCTCGTCCGGCCACATCACCGACCGGCTCCGGGACGCGCTGCCCTCGATCACGGTGCTGGCGGGGGCGGCCGGGCTGCGGGCGCTGCTGGGGATCGCGGTCAACAACATCTCCAGCCGGCTCTCCCCGCGGATCTCCCGGGAGGCCGAGACCCAGATGCTGGACGCGGCGATCAACGCCGAGCTGGCGGCGTACGACAACCCCGGGTTCAACGACAAGTGGGACGCGGCGGACCGGGGCGCCGAGGTGGCACGGGATCTGATCACCGAGTCGCAGCAGCTCATGGCGTGTCTGTCATCGCTGATCGCGGCGGCGGGCGTGGTCACCGTGCTGCATCCGGCGCTGCTGCCGCTGTTGCTGCTGGCCGCGCTGCCGCAGGGGATCGCGGGGATGAAGGCGGCCCGGGTGCAGTACGAGACCAGTCGTGCGATCAGCGCGGACCGGCGCACGCTCGGGCTGCTGCGCTGGTACATGGTGGACAAGGACATCGCCGATCAGCTCCGTTCCGGCACCATGGCGGAGTTTCTGCTGAAGCGGTACCGGGCCATCGGGGCGCGGGTGGACGCGGCGACCGACAAGGCGGTGCACCGGGGGGCGCGGTACGCGGTGCTGGGGGCGCTGGCCGGAGGGCTGGCGTCCGGGCTGGTCTGGGCGTCGCTGGCGCTGCTGCTGGGCGCGGGGCAGATGTCGGTGGCGTCGGCGGGTACGGCGGTGTTCGCGCTGCGGACGGTCGGCACCTCGCTGCAGGGGATGGTCGGCTATGGGACGCGGCTGTTCCGTACGGGGCTGTATCTGGACGACTGGGCGGAGTTCATCGAGGAGGCGGGCGGGCACCGGATGCGGCGCGGCGCCCTGGTCCCGGCGGCGCCGCGGGTCATCAGGGCCGAGGGGCTGACGTACGCCTATCCGGAGTCCGACGCCCCGGCCCTGGACGAGGTCACGCTCGAGGTGCGGCGGGGCGAGGTGCTCGCGCTGGTCGGGGAGAACGGCTCGGGCAAGACCACCCTGAGCAAGCTGCTGACCGGGCTCTATCTGCCCACCAAGGGCATGGTGACCTGGGACGGCGTGGGCGTGGCGGAGCTGGATCCGCAGGCGATGTGGCGGCATACGGCGGTCGTGCCGCAGGACTACGCGCACTGGCCGCTGTCCGCCCGCGACAACATCACCCTGGGCCAGCCGCACGGCGGGGACGAGCGGGTCCGGGAGGCGGCGGTCCACTCCGGGGCGCATGAGGTGGTGGACGGGCTGCGCAGCGGGCTGGACACCCTGCTCGCCCGGCAGTGGTGGGGCGGGGTGGAGCTGTCCGGCGGGCAGTGGCAGCGCATCGCGTTGGCCCGCGCGTTCCACCGGCCCGCGGGGCTGCTGGTGATGGACGAGCCCACCAGCGCGCTGGACGCCCGCGCCGAGCACCGGATCTTCGCGGGGCTGCGGCGGATCGCGGAGGACCGCGCCGTGGTCCTGGTGACCCACCGGCTGGCGAACGTGGCCGTGGCGGACCGGATCGTGGTGCTGGAGCGGGGGCGGGTGATCCAGCAGGGCACGTTCGCGGAACTGACGGGGTCCCCCGGGCTGTTCCGGGAGCTGTGGGAGCTGCAGAACGACCGCGGGACGCCGGAGAACGACCCCGGGACACCGGAGAACGACCCCGGCATGCCGCGGAACGACCCCGGCGTGCCGGCGCCGCGCGAGGCGGCGCCCTGAGCGTCGGCTCCGCTCAGGGGCCGGCGCCGCCGGTCCCGCTCAGGGGCTCTGGAAGCGGCCGGCTTCGGCCGCGCGGGCGCGGGAGGCGGCTATCTCGGCGTAGGCCCGGTCGCGGCCCTCCCAGTGGGAGCCCTCGACTGACTTGCCGGGCTCGAGGTCCTTGTAGACCTCAAAGAAGTGGGTGATCTCCTTCCGGTCGAATTCGGGGACGTCGCCGATGTCCTGCACGCCGACATAGCGCGGGTCATGGGCCGGGACGCAGAGGATCTTCTCGTCCGGGCCCTGCTCGTCGCGCATGCAGTACATGCCGATGGCACGGCAGAGGATCACACAGCCGGGGAAGGTCGGCTCCGCGACGGTGATGAGGGCGTCCAGCGGATCGCCGTCCCGGCCGAGGGTGTGGTCGACATAGCCGTAGTCGGCCGGGTACTTCGTCGAGGTGAACAGCATCCGGTCCAGCCGGATCCGGCCGGTCTCATGGTCCATCTCGTACTTGTTGCGGGACCCCTCCGGGATCTCCACGACCACATCGAACTCACCCTGCTCCATCGCGGCCTCCGCTCCCCGTCGCGTTCCGGTGTGCTTCCAGTGTGCGCCGGGCCCGCCGGGCGGGCAGCTCCGACGGGGGCGCCTCAGCCGCCCCGCACCAGGGCGTCGATCTCGGCCTCGAAAAGGACCGAGGGATCGAAGCCCATGCCCGTGAACTGGCCTTGCACATCAAGGCTGATCACGCCGTGGAGCCGGGTCCAGGTGCGCAGCGCGCGGCCCTTCAGCTCACCACCGGGCTCCTCCCCTGGCACCCAGGAGCGCACACCCTCGAGATGACGCGCCAGCTCGGCCTCGAGCTCGGTGAGGGGCTGCTGCTCCGGGCCGGCGGTGGCGCCGCGCACGGTGGCGCCATCGGCGCCGCCGACGGCGGAGCAGGCGTCGACGATGGTCCGCATCATCCCGGCAGCGATCTCGGCGGTCTCCGGCGGCGCGTGGTAACCGGGCACCGGGGTGCCGTAGATGAGCAGATAGCGGTCGGGCTGGCGCTTCGCCCAGTCGCGCAGGGCGCGGGCCATGGCGCGGAAGCGGTCGGCGGGGGCGGCGTCGGCCACGGCCTGGGCGAGGGTTTCGGCCAGATCGCGGTAGGTGTCGGTGATCAGCTCGGTCAGCAGCTCGTCCCGGCTCGCGAAATAGCGGTAGAGCGCGGGGCCGGTCATCCCCATCGCCTTCGCGATGGCGTTCACCGAGATGCCCGCCGTGCCCGACTCGGCCAGCTGGGCCAGGGCCACGGCCTTGGCCTCCTCCCGGGTCTGTTTGCGGTAGCGCTCGCGCCGTGCTGTCGCCATGGACGCGCCTCCCGTGCGGGTCTTCGAATTCGGACTTGACACCTCGAGAGTAACAGGTTCATTGTTTGGTTAGAAGTTCTCACAACGGCGAGAACTCCTCACCGTGAAACGAGGTCAGCCATGATCACCGAAGTCGTTCTGCCGGGCCAGGTGGAGCCCGAAGGGCTCGAGCTCCGCACCCGCCCGCTGCCCGAGCCCGGTCCCGGGCAGGCGCTGGTGGCCGTCGAGGCGTCGGGGGTCTCCTTCGCGGAGCAGCAGATGCGCCGCGGGAAGTACTACGACCAGCCGCCGTTCCCCTTCGTGCCCGGCTATGACCTGGTGGGCAGGGTGGTCTCGACCGGCCCCGGGGCGGATCCGGCCCTGCGCGGGCGCCGGTTCGCGGCGCTCACGAAGATCGGCGGCTGGGCCAGCCACGCCCTCGTCGACGCGGGCGATCTGGTGGAGGTCCCCGAGGGGGTGGACGCGGCGGAGGCCGAGACGGTGGTGGTCAACGGGATCACGGCCTGGCAGATGCTCCACCGCGTGGCCAAGGTGCGCCCCGGGATGACCGTGCTGGTCCACGGGGCCAATGGCGGGGTGGGCACCACCCTGGTCCAGCTCGCCCGCCACTCGGGCATCAAGGTCATCGGCACCGCCTCGCCCCGCCATCACGACGCGGTGCACGCCCTCGGCGCCACCCCGCTCGACTACCGCGATCCGGATCTGCCCGCCCGGGTGCGGGCGTTGGCGCCGGGCGGGGTCGACGCGGTCTTCGACCACATCGGCGGCGAGGGCATCGTGGACTCCTTCCGGCTGCTCGCCCGCGGCGGCACGCTGGTCTCCTACGGCACGGCGGCCACCCGGGACGTCCCCGGCTCGTCCCGGACCCCGGTGCTCAAGCTGTTCGCCCGGCTGGCCCTGTGGAACCTGCTGCCGAACGGACGGCGGGCGCACTTCTACAACCTCTGGGCCGGGCGGCGGCGCTTGGCCGCCTTCCAGGGGCGGGTCCGCGCCGACCTGGGGCAGGTGCTGGAGCTGATGGCGAAGGGCGAGTTCACCGCACTGGTGGCGGCGAGGATTCCGCTTTCCGACGCCGCGAAGGCGATGCGGCTGGCCGAGTCCGGCACCGTCACCGGAAAGGTGGTCCTGGTCGCTGACGAGGACGCCCGCCGGAGCGGCGAGGAGGGCGCGCGATGAGCGGCCGGTTCTTCGGCACATCCGCCAATCCCGCCGAGCCCGACGAGCCCGCCCGGCCGCCCTATCTCAGCGGCCACTACGCCCCGGTGGGGCTGGAGTCCACCGTCTGGGGCCTCACCGTGCACGGCTCCCTCCCTCCCGAGCTGACCGGCCGCTATCTGCGCAACGGCCACAATCCCCCGCCCGGGGTGGTGCCCTCGCACTGGTTCAAGGGCAGCGGCATGGTCCACGGGCTGCGGCTGTGCGAGGGAAGAGCGGAGTGGTACCGCAACCGCTGGGTGCGCACACCGGCCCTCCACGACGCCAAGGCGGCGGCAGCGGACGGCAAGGGGACGGCCGCGGGCGGCAAGGACCCGGCCACGGGTGACGGGGGCGCGGACGGCGCGGAGGATCTCGCCGCCAGCGTCGCCGGCACCCATGTGATCGAGCACGCGGGCCGCATCCTGGCCCTCCAGGAGGCCAACCTCCCCTATGAGCTGACCCCCGAGCTGGCCACGGTCGGCGCCTATGACTTCGGCGGAAAGCTGAACCGGGCCATGACGGCACATCCCAAGGAGGATCCGGTCACCGGGGAGCTGCACTTCTTCTCGTACTCCCCGTTACCGCCCCACCTCGTCTACTACGTGGCGTCCCGCGACGGCCATATCGTCCGCGAGGAGACCATCGAGGGCGCGGGGCCCTCGCTGATGCACGACTTCGGGCTGACCGAGCGCTATGTGGTGTGGCTGGATCTGCCGGTCGTCTTCGACCCAGCCGAGCAGTCCGGGATCCCCTACCGCTGGTCCGACGGCTACCGGCCGCGCATCGGGATCATGCCGCGCACCGGGCCGCCCCGAGTCACCTGGTGCGAGGTGGAGCCCGGCGCCCTGCTGCACATCGCCAACGCCTATGAGGATCCGGCGGGCCGCGTCGTCATCGAGGGGCCGCGCTATGACCGCACCGCCTGGGAGACCTCCTGGAAGTGGTGGACCGGCGCCCCGGGCCACGCCGCCGTCCCGCTGGTCGGCTCCCTGCACCACCGCTGGATCCTGGACCCCGCGTCGGGCAGCACTCGGGAGGAGCCGCTGGACGACCTGGTCACCGAGTTCCCCACGATCAATGACAGCGTGCTGGGGCGGCCCAGCCGCTATGCCTACGCGGTCGCCTTCCCCGGGAGCGGACTGGAGGAGTACGCACTGGTCAAGTACGACGCGGCCACCGGGGCCCGGCAAATAGCGCCGACCGGGCCGGGCCGGATGCCCGGGGAGGCGGTGTTCGTGCCCGCGGCCGGGGGCGGTGACGGCGCGGCGTACGGGGGCCGTGGGGGAAGCGAGGACGACGGCTATCTGCTGACCGTCGTCAGCGACCTCCACCGTGACGCCTCCGAGCTGATCGTCCTGGACGCCCGGGATATCACGGCCGCCCCCGTGGCCACCGTGGAGCTGCCCCACCGCGTCCCCGCGGGCATCCACGGCTCCTGGATACCCGACCTCCCCGACGCGGCCACCGGTCCGTGATAATTTTCGTATACGAGTTGTATGCGAAGCAGCATGGGGGCCCAGTGCCAGCGCAGTCCGGACGAGAAAAGGCGTACGCGTTCCTCAAGGAGACCGTGCTGACCGATCCCGACATGCAGGGCAAGTTCCTCACCGAGCAGGAGATCGCCGACCGGATCGGCATCTCCCGGACCCCGATCCGTGAGGCCCTGCTCCTGCTGGCGGCCGAGGATCTGGTGCAGCTGGTCCCCAAGCGGGGTGCGCATATCGCCCCGCTCTCCGGCCGGGAGATCACCGAGCTGATGGAGCTGCGCGGAATCGTCGAGCGCCACGCCGCCGAGCGGACCATCGAGGCGGGCACGGTGCCGGTCGAGAAGCTGAGGGAGCTGCTGGAGCGGCAGCGCGAGCTGATGGGGCCGGAGCAGGCCAAGGAGTTCATCGCCGTCGACCACCTCTTCCACGCGACCATGATCGCCGCAGTGGGCAATGAACTCCTCAACCGGCACTACGACGGGCTGCGCAGCCGCCAGATCCGGGCCGGGGTGGTGGCCCTCTACACCCAGACCGGCCGCCAGGAGGAGGTGCTCGGCGAGCACCGGGCGATCCTGGACGCGGTGGCCTCCGGGGACCCGGAGGCGGCCCGCACGGCGATCAGCGCCCATCTGGAGTCGACGCTGAAGGTGCTGCTCGCCGGATGAGCCACCGCCGGGGCAGAGCCACCGCCCGGGGCAGAGCCACCGCCCGGGAGTGAGCCACCGCCTCGGAGTGAACCACCGCCCGAGGCAGAGCCACTGCCCGGGAGTGAGCCACCACCCGGGAGTGAGCCACCGCCCGGGGCAGAGCCACCGCCCGGGAGTGAGCCACCGCCCGGGGCAGAGCCACCGCCCGGGAGTGAGCCACCGCCCGGGGCAGAGCCACCGCCCGGGAGTGAGCCACCGCCTCGGAGTGAACCACCGCCCGAGGCCCGGGCTGAGCCACCGCCCAGGGGTGAGTCACCGCCCGGTCGCCGCCTCCGGATAGGTGATCACCAGCATGGTGACGCCCTCCTCGGAGACCCAGGGGCCATGCGGCATCCCCGGCGGCCGACAGGCGTAGAAGCCGCGCGAGAAGGTCTCCCCCAGGGTCAGATCGCGCATGCTGCCCTCGATGAGATAGACCTCCTCCCAGCCGTCGTGGCGGACCACTCCGGACGGGGAGGTGTCCGTCCCCGGCTCCCAGCGCACCAGGGCGGTGGTGTGGGTGCCGGTCCCGTCCGCGGCCAGGATCTGTTCGCTGACCCCCACGGCCGCACCCGGCGGCCGCGCCCAGGGCGCGGCGGGCCGATGGAACTCGTGCTCCGGCTTGGCCCCGCCGGTGCCGCTCATGGCCGTACGCCCGGCGTCGCTCATGACTGTCCGCCCAGCTTGCGGTTGGCCAGGACGGACACCGTGCGGCGCACCGCGGTGACCTCCTCGGTGTCCACCTCCCCCACCAGCAGCCCCGGCCCCGCGTCCAGCCGTTCACGGACGGTGCCGTCGGGGCCGATCAGGGCGCTGTGGCCGATACCGGTGGGGGCGGAGGTGGCGGCGGTCACGCCGGACGCCTCCGGATCGGCCTGGCCCACGGCCGCCAGCCATACGGTGGCGTCCAGCGCCCGCGCCCGGGTCAGCAGCTCCCACTGCTCGCGCTTACCGGGCCCCGCGCCCCAGGAGGCGGGCAGCAGGGAGAGCACCGCGCCCGCGTCGGCGTGGGCCCGGAAGAGCTCCGGGAACCGTACGTCGTAGCAGGTGGCCAAGCCGATCCGGACGCCGTCCAGGTCGAAGGTCACCACCTCGGAGCCCGGGGCCACGGTCTTGGACTCGGCGAAGCCGAAGGCGTCATACAGATGGATCTTGTCGTAGGAGGTCTCCACCCCCGGGCCGGTGGCCAGCAGGGTGTTGGTCACCCGGCCGTCGGGCGCCGGGGTGAACATCCCGGCCACGACCACCAGCCCGGCGTCCTTCGCGATCTGCCGGACCTCGGTGGCCCAGGGGCCGTCCAGCGGTTCGGCGATGGGGCCGAGCCGGGTGCCGAAACAGGCCATGGCCGCCTCCGGGAAGGCGACCAGACGCGCCCCGGCAGCCGCCGCCCGCCGGGTCTCCTCGCGCAGCAGGGCGAGGTTCGACGCCGGGTCCGGGCCCGTGGTGATCTGGCTCAGTGCGATGCGGAGGGGCATGGCGGGTGCTTGCCTCATTTCCTGGTCGGAGGGTCGGGGCGCGGTCCTGGTCGGCAGCGCCGGACTTCGGTCGGGGTTCGGTCCGGGATTCGGTCGGGGTTCGGTCCGGGTACGCGGCCCCGGCGGGGTACGCGGCCCCATCCCGCCCCTTCCCCGGTACGGCTCGCTTTACAGCTCCGCGCGGCGGCAAGCGGGGTGGGACGGGACGGGGCCGGACCGCGGTCAGGACACGGTCGTGGAGGCGGTGGGGCCGACGGGGAGCGGCTCCGGCTCCTCCTCCTCGGCGGTGGACGGGTCCCGGCCCAGCCAGAGGCCCGCCACCGTGACCGCGGCGGTGATCGCGATGTAGACGGCCAGCGGCACCCAGGCGTGATAGGTCCCCAGCAGCGCGGTGAAGAGCAGCGGCGCGATCGCGCCACCGATGAGCCCGGCGAGGGTGTAGGCGAGCGAGGAGCCGGTGTAGCGCAGCCGGGGGGAGAACTGCTCGGCGACGAAGGCCGCCTGCGGCCCGTACATCAGCGAGTGGATCACCAGCGCGCCGACGACCCCGAGGGTGAGCAGCGCCCAACTGCCGTCCGCGACCAGTGGGAAGAACAGGAACGGCCAGACCCCGGCGGCCACGGCGGCGCCCCCGTACAACAGCCGCCGGTTGACCCGGTCCGAGAGCGCCCCGGCCAGCGGGATGAGCACGATCTGCAGCGAGGAGCCGATCAGCACGGCGGTGAGCGCCGAGCCGCGTGACATGTCGAGTTCCTGGGTGGCGTAGGTGAGTACGAAGACGGTGAACATCGCGTACAGCACATCGGGGGCGACCCGGCTGAGGATCGCGGCGGTCAGCGCCCTGGGCTGGGTGGTGAACACCTCGCGCAGCGGCGCCTCCGGGCGGTCCTGCGCGGCCTCCATCGCCTTGAAGACCGGGGTCTCCTCCAGCTTGGCGCGGATCCACAGACCGAACACCACCAGGAGCCCGGAGAGCAGGAACGCCACCCGCCAGCCCCAGCTGTTGAACTGGTCCTCCGTCAGCGTCGCACCCAGCCCGGCCAGGACGCCGTTGGCCAGCAGATTGCCCGCCGGCGGGCCGACCTGCGCGGCGGAGGCGTAGAAGCCGCGCCGCCGTGGATCGCCGAACTCGCTGGACAGCAGCACCGCGCCGCCCCACTCACCGCCGACGCCGACGCCCTGCGCGAAGCGCAGCAGCACCAGCGCGGCCGGGGCCGCGACGCCGACCGTGGCGTAGGTGGGCAGCAGCCCGATCAGCAGCGTGGCGGCGCCGATGAGCACGAGCGTCGCGATGAGCACCTTCTTGCGGCCGATGACATCGCCGAGCCGGCCGAAGACGAAGCCGCCCAGCGGCCGGGAGACATAGCCGACGGCGTAGGTGGAGAACGCCAGCAGGGTGCCGGTGGTGGGGTCCTTGGAGGGGAAGAAGAGATCGCCGAAGACCAGGGCCGCGGCGGCGGAGTAGACGGCGAAGTCGTACCACTCCAGGGCGGTGCCGGTGAGGCTGGCGACGAAGGCGCGGCGGACCCCGGACCGGTCGGTCCGGGGTGGCGGTGCGCTCGATGCGGTGGGCTGCATATTCCGTCCTCGAGGTGGTGCATGAGGCTTACGGGATGGTACGTGGCGTTTTCTCAGTGATGCGAGGGGTGGGGGTTGCGCGGATCGCGCTTCCGGCATACTTCTTGTATACCAAGCGTATGCGCAACCCCTCCGGAGGAAGTTAACCGCTTCGAAACCGCGAACAGCGCGGCCACCCGCGGCAGCGGGTCACCGCTCGGCAAGCCCGGAAACCGCAGATCACCCCCACAAGCCCCACCGCGCCCTGGAGAGCACAGCACCCATGACAACGAAGCCGTCACAGCCCGCAGCACAGCCCGCCCCGTCCTCGCTCACCTTCGAACTCCCCGACGGCTCCCTGCACCACGTGGAGGTCGTCCAGGTGCTCAACGCGGGCTACGCGGGACGCAGCCAGGACGATGTGGCCGCCCACGTGGCCGAACTCGCCGAGCTGGGCGTGCCCGCGCCCTCCGTGACCCCCGCCCTCTACCCGGTCGCCCCCTATCTGGCCCAGCAGACCGGCCGCGTCAGCGTCCAGCACGCCCGCACCTCGGGCGAGGCCGAGTGGGCGCTGGTCGTGGCCGCGGACGGGGAACTGCTGCTGACCGCGGCCTGCGACCACACCGACCGGGAGCTGGAGGTCCACGGCGTGGCCTGGAGCAAGAACGCGGCCCCCGATGTGCTGGCCACCCGCGCCTGGCGGCTGTCCGATGTGGCGCCCCACCTCGACGATCTGACGCTCCGTGGCTGGGTCACTCACGACGGTGAGGAGACCGAGGTGCAGAGCGGCACCCTGGCCGAGCTGCTCCCGCCCGCCTACTGGGTCGAGGTGCTGCGCGAACGCGGTGACCTGGTGCCCGGCACCGTGCTGATCTCCGGCACCATCCCGATGGCCGAGGGCGTGGACCAGTTCGCCGAGCGCTGGCGGGTGGAGCTGGGCGACCCGGCCACCGGCCGGACCATCGAATGCTCCTACGACGTGGTGCCGCTGCCCGAACCGATCGGCTGAGGTCCAGCGCACGGGCAACGTGCGAAGGCCGTCCGCCGCACGGCCCCGGAGGGTATGCGGTGGACGGCCTTCGCCGTTGTCCAGACGGTTCGGTGATTCAGCGTCCGGTCAGGTGGTTTCCCTGCCCTTCCGCATCACCATGCCGGCCGCGATCAGGCCGAACAGGCAGGTGATGGCACCCACGACGACATTGTTCACGATCATCCCGGCATCGGCGCCCCGGGCGACCACCCAGGGAGAAATGATCATCCATACACCGATCGCGGACATGGCCCAGCACAGGCTGTACATCCTCCTCGGCGCCGTGGTGAGGCCGAGTCCCAGCAGGGCGATGGTGATACCGAGGACGAGGTTGTTGACCATGAGGTTGGGGCTGGTGCCCGAGAAGTGCACCACCCAGGGAGAGATGGCGAAGTACAGACCGGCGAGAAGCACCGGCCCGTCGAGGAAGACAACGTCCCGCGCGTCCATCATGCGTGCGTAGCGCTCCCGCATCTCGGACACGTCGGGGTGGCCCGTTATATCGCCTCTCGCACGTGAGACGTCGGCCATTCGACTCGCCTCCTTCGATCCATGCAAGTCTGACCGCACAGTGCGGTAAAAACACCGCACCCCCATTGTGCGCCTCGCCTTGGTATATAGGTAGATGCCGGATTCGCACTTAAAGGTGTATCGTGCGCCCCCGGCCGCCGTGGAGCCTCCGTCAGGCGGGATGGACCGCCTCGTGCTTCTCGTAGCAGTCCCTGTCGAGATCGCGTACATCGACGGTGGTCTGCACGGTCAGCCCCGGCACCGGCGACACATGGGCGCGCGCCACCTCCACCACCGCGGCGGACAGCTCCCGCTTGGTCTCCGCGTCGCGCCCGGACAGGATCGACACCTCGATGTGGATCATGGCGAGGTCCTCGGCGCCGTCCGCGAGATGGGCCTCCTCTATCCGCCGGAACCGGGTCTTGCAGCCCGCCACCGCCGTGTCGACGGTCTTGGCGACCACCGGGTGCAGGGCGGCACCGAAGCCGGGGCGGTCGAACGCGTCGGTCAGGGTGTCGGAGTATTCGACGACGATGTGCGGCATGGGCTTGCGCTCCTCAAGGGGTACGCGGTGGCCTGCGGAGCCTTCCGCGCGGGGCCTCTTACCGGGGCATCGTCGCACCTCTTCGCGGTCAATGGCCTGCGCGCCCAATGGCCGAGCGCCCCGGGCCCGGTATCTGCTTCAATAGGGCCATGGCCAGCCTCCGTGACATCGCGACGGGTCGTTACGACCTCGAGCCGTTCTGGCCGTCCCGGCAGGCGCACCACTTCGACCGCGAGTGTTGCCGCGCATCCGATGCGCGGGCCCGCTCGCTCGGCCGCTGACCTCTTCGCCCGGCCGCCCAGCCCGCGCGCACGACGTCCACTGACGCCCTCTCGCGCGAAAGAGCTGACCTCATGACGAACCTCCGTGGCCTGTCGTCCGCCACCGCCTCTGCCTCCGCTTCCGCGGCGCCGTCCAGCCCGTCCGTACCGCCCCTCCCGCCCGGCCGCCAGCGGCTGCGAGCCGTCGCCCCGGACGAGGTGCCACCGGTCGCCGATCTGCTGCACCCCGGCGCCACCTGGCTGCCCGCTCCCCCGCACACCCTGCCCACGCTCCCCGGCCATCCGCCGATGGTCGGCTATCTGGTGCTGGTCCCGGCCGACCGGCAGGGACCCGAGGCGGCGGGGCCGCTCCCGGAGGGGGTTCCGGCGGTGACGGGTGACGAACTGATCCGGATCGACCCCGACCAGCGCACCGCCGAGATCGCCGGGCGGCCGCTGGACCTGACGTACCTCGAGTTCGAGCTGCTGAGCCATCTCGTCGCCCATCCGCACCGGGTCCACACCCGCGATCAGCTGGTGACCACGGTGTGGGGGTACGGCCATGTCGGCGACGGCCGGACCGTCGATGTCCATGTGGCCCGGCTGCGCCGCAAGATGGGCCCCGAGCACCGGGGGACGATCGTGACGGTGCGGCGGGTGGGGTACAAGTACGTGCCCACCATCTGACCCCCTCGTCAACCCGCGAACGCCCGCCGTGGCGGACAGGCCAGGAGCCTGTCCGCCACGGCGGGCGCATGCGGTGCGAGTCCGGGACCCCAGCGGCCCGCACCCACCAGGGACCTCAGCGGCCCGCACCCACCAGCGGCGGCCGCGGCCGCTCCACCGGCTCCTCGCCGTGGCCCACGCTCGGCAGCCACCGCAGGGCGCGGGGCAGATACCAGTTGCGCTCCCCGAGCAGCGCCATCACCGAGGGCAGCAGCACCATCCGCACCAGCGTGGCGTCCACCAGCACCGCGACCGCGAGCCCGACGCCCATCTGCTGCATGTCCTGCATCCGCAGCAGTGCGAAGACCGCGAACACGGCGACCATGATGGCGGCCGCCCCGGTGACCGAGCCCGCCGTCGTCCGGATGCCCTCGCGGATCGCGTCCCGGGTGGTGAGCCCCCGCTCATGGGCCTCCCGGATCCGCGAGACCACGAACACGTGGTAGTCCATCGACAGCCCGAAAAGGATGACGAGGACGAACAGCGGCATCCACCCCTCGATCGCCCCGGCCGGCTCCATCCCCAGCCACTCCGCGCCCCAGCCGTGCTGGAAGACGGCGGTCATCGTGCCGTACGCGGCGCCCACCGACAGCAGGTTGAGCAGGATCGAGACGATCGCGATCGGCAGCGACCGGAAGCAGAGCAGCATCAGTACGAAGGTCACGGCGGCGATGAAGAGGAAGACCGGTGCGATGTCGGTCTTCAGCTGGTCGTTGAAGTCGCGGCTGGAGGCGAGCTCACCGGTCACGTACACCTGGTCGGAGACCGGTCCGAGGATCCTCGGCACCAGATCCTCCCTGAGCGTGTCCAGGGCACCTCGGGAGGTGGCGTCCTGGCCGTCCCCGGCCAGCGGAACCTCGATCCGGGCCACCCCCTCCTTACGGTGCGCCTCGACGTCGACCGTCTTCCCGAACCGCCCGGACGCGGCGAGCTCCTTCTTGAAGTCCGCCACGGCCGCGTCGAAGCGGGCGGAGCCGACCTCGTCGGAGCGCAGCACCACCTCGGCCGGGGCGGGGCCGCCGGGGAAGGAGCCGGTGATCTCCTGGTACGCCACGGTGATGGGGGCGTCGGAGCCGAACTGCTTCTCCAAGCCGAGCTGTTCGGTCTTCATCCCGAGGGCGGGCGCGCACAGCACCAGCAGCAGCGCGCCCGATACGGCGGCGAACAGCTTCGGCTTGGCCAGGACGGGCCGCATCAGCCTGCCGGAGAGGCCACCGCTGGCGTGCACGCCCTTCTTCCGGCGGCGGTTCAGCAGCGGCACCCGCCCGGCGTCGATCCGGTCGCCCAGCCAGGACAGCATCGCGGGCAGCACGGTCACCGAGCCGAGCATCGACATCAGCACGACCAGGATGGTGGCGACCGCGAAGCCGTGGAACAGCAGCAGCCCGGACAGGAACATCCCGGCCATCGCCAGCATGACCGTGACCCCGGAGATCAGCACCGCCCGGCCGCTGGTGGCGGCCGCGATCCGCAGCGCGGTCCCGGCGTCCCGGCCCGCGGCCCGCTCATCGCGCTCCCGCCGCAGGTAGAACAGCGAGTAGTCGACGCCGACGGCCAGGCCCACCAGGAACATCACCGAGTTGGTGGAGTCGAACAGGGGCAGCTGATGGCTGACGAGGGCGAGCAGTCCGAAGGTGCCGACGCAGGCGGTCACCGCGAGCAGCACCGGCAGCAGCGCGGCCACCAGCGCCCCGAAGACCACCAGCAGAATGCCCAGCGCCAGCGGTACGGCGGTCAGCTCGGCCTTCTTGAAGTCGTCGGTCAGCATGTCGTCGAGCCGATGCTGGGCGGTGGCGTCACCGAACTCGTAGGCCACGACGCCCCGATGGGCCGATTCGGTCCTCTCCACCGCCTCGACGACCGGCCCCACCCGCTCCCCGGCCGTGTCCGGGTCGCCCTTCATCTCAAAGCTGATCAGCGCCTCCCGCCCGTTCTCCGAGCGCACCGCGGGCTGGACGCGCACCGTCTCGCCCGTCCGCTCCAGCCGCGCCGAGAGGTCGCGGGCCGCGTCCCGCCAGCCGTCCGGGCGGTCGCTGCGCAGCATCACCATCTCTCCGGCCGGGGTCTGGAGGCCCGCGTCCTCCAGGATCTTCTCGGCGCGTGCGGAATCGCCCGCACTGTTCTCGGAGTTGGTCATCTGCCGGGATCCCGACATTCCCCCGACCACGGCGACGACCACGACGAACAGCAGCCATCCGATGATCGCGGTCTTGCGGTGGCGGGTGCTCCACCCGCCCAGCCGCACGGCCAGGCCCTTCCTCGTTGCGCTCATGGCGTCTCTCCCCGTGCGGTACGGATGGAACAGGTCATGCCACGACGTTAGAAATCCGCAGGTCCGCGCCCCAGCCGGGCAGCCACCCAGTCGCCGAGCCATAGGGCGAGGTGGGGAGGTGGTGCCAGGTACACCCCGGGACGGTGTCCGGCCCCCGTGTCCGGGCGGCAGGCCGCTGACACACTGAGATGGCCCGCCGGTGCGGGCACGACATTCCGACCAGCGAGGGGGAAGCCGGATGAGGGCACGTGGAGCGCTGACGGCCTGCGCACGGGGGTTCGCCGTCTCCTGGCTCGCGCTGGTGTCGATCACCCTGTCCGTGCTGACGATCCTGTCGATCAGCTTCATCACGCTGGGCATCGGGGTGTTCACCACCCCTCCGCTGATCCGCGCGGTGCGGGCGCACGCCAATCGGCGCCGACTGCTGGCCGCCGCCTGGTCCGGTGTGCGGATCCAGCTGCCGTACCGCCCGCTGCCGGCCGATCGGCGCTCCGGGGTCACCGGCCAGGTGGAGCTGTGCACCTTCCTGCTGAAGGACCCGGCCACCTGGCGCGATCTGCTGTGGCTCCAGGTCGACATGACGGCCGGGTACGCCATCGCGCTGCTGGCCTTCGTCTTCATGCCGTACGGGCTCGAGGGGTTCGTGCTGGCCGCCGGGGTGTGGCAGCCGATCGTGGACGCGGGCGGCACCTACTGGTACGCGTTCCTGCCCATCGACTCGCTGGGCACCGCCCTGCTGGCCGTTCCGGTGGGCGTCGGCTTCCTCGCCCTCGGCTCGGTCCTCTCCCCCGTCCTGCTGCGCGGCCACTTCCTGCTGGCGCGCTCCTTCCTGGACCCGACCCCGCACATGGCGCTCGAGCAGCGGGTGCTGCGGCTCACCGAGACCCGGCATGACGCGGTGGACACCTCCGCCGCCGAACTGCGCCGCATCGAGCGCGATCTGCACGACGGTGCCCAGGCCCGGCTCGTGGCGATGGGCATGAGCCTGGGCACCGTGGAGGCGCTGATCGAGAAGGACCCGGCCAAGGCCAGGGAGCTGCTCGCCGCGGCCCGTACGAACTCCGCCGAGGCCCTCGCCGAGCTGCGCGACCTGGTCCGCGGCATCCATCCGCCGGTACTGGCCGAGCGCGGCCTGGGGGACGCGGTGCGCGCGCTGGCGCTGCGGATGGCGGTGCCGGTGGAGGTGGACGTGGACCTTACGGGCCGCCCCGACGAACCGGTCGAGTCGGCGGCGTACTTCGCGGTCAGCGAGGTGCTGACCAACGCGGCCAAGCATGCGGGCGCCTCGCGGATGTGGCTGGACATCCACCACCAGGACGGCATGCTGCGCGTCACCGTGACCGACGACGGCCGCGGCGGCGCGGAGATCACCCCGGACGGCGGGCTGAGCGGTGTCGAGCGGCGGCTGGGCACGTTCGACGGGGTCCTCGCGGTCAGCAGCCCGGCCGGCGGGCCCACCATGGTGACGATGGAGATCCCCTGCGTCCTCTCGGCGCCCAACGCGGCCAGATGACCCACCGCCGCCGGGGAAAATCCGGCGGCGGGACGCGCCGCCCCGGTGTTAGCGTGCCGATGCCGGCCGCGGGACTCCGGTGCGACTTCCGGAACCCGCCTGCTAAGCGACGATTCGCAGTTCGTGCCCCCATTCCCCGGCCGGCTCCCGCACCCCGTCGCCGGAGGCCCCCATGGAGACGCTGGCCAACATGGAGACGTCGGCCGACATGGAGACGCCGGCCGATCTGGTCGCGGCCGAGGACGTCCTGCTGTTCGTGAACGCGGCCATCACCTCGACGGGCCAGCGGGAGTTCCACTCCGACGCGGGCGAGCAGCGCATGTCGCTCGACTTCCTGCACTCCTACATGCTCGGGAACTACCGGGATCTGTACGCGGCGACCCTCGCGCTGAACATCAATGACCACAACGCGGCGCTGATCGTCCGGCGGCTGCTGGAGAGCGCCAGGGAGGCCACACCGGAACAGCGCCGGGCCGAGGGCCGGCTGATCGCCCGGCGGCTTGCCGCCCTTCCGCCGCCCCGGGTCTACCGGCTGTTCCGCGGGCTGCGCCGGGCCGGGGTCAACAACCGCCGCACCCGCGCCATCGTGCGGGACTGGCTGGCGGCCCGCCCCGACCCGGCGTTCGACGCGGTGAAGTACCGGGGTGCGGTCAAGTCGGCCGTCCGCCACGCACATCTGCGGCTCGACGGCGAGCTCGGCCCGTTCCTCTTCGAGCCGGTCGGCCGCCGGAGCGAGGGGTTCGGCTCGCCGGTGCTGGAGGCATGGCGCCGCGCGCACTACGAGCGGTCCGCGGTGTACGACCTCCCGTACACCGTCGCCGAGGGCTTCGCGGCCAAGCACGGCATCGACCGCGAGGTCTTCCTGGAGCGGATCGCCCCGCGGCTCACCCGGCTGGAGCGGCTGCGGCTGCAGGGCGCGGCCCGCGCGGCCGGGGCCGACTCCGTACGGGCGGATCTGGCCACCATGCCGCTGACCCGGCTGGCGACCTATGTGCTCTCGCTCCCGCTGGACGAACGGGCCGCGCGCCGCGCCGAGTTGACCGCCGCGCTGCGCGCCGCCGCACGGCGCGCGGCGGGCGCCCGGACCGGTACCTGGGGCCGGGTCGCGGCGGTCCTCGACGACAGCTTCTCGTCGTTCGGCTCCACGCGGAAGCGGCGCCGCCCGCTGGCGGTGGCGCTGGGCTGCCACTTTCTGCTGGAGGCGCTGGCGGAGGAGTTCATTCCGCTGTGGTTGTCGGGCGGTCGGGATCCGCTGCTGCGGTTTCCGTACGGCGCCACGCCGCTCGGCGAGCGGATCCTGGACGCGCTGGAGCACCGGCCGGACCGGCTGCTGATCGTCTCCGACGGCTGGGACAACGCACCGCCCGGACTGGCCGGAGAGGTGCTGCGCGTCTGGCGCACCCGCCTCGACCCAGGCCACCGTACCGGTGCGGTGCACCTCAACCCGGTCTACGACGCGGAGGGCTTCGACGTACGGCGGCTGGCGCCGGGCGTGCCCACGGCCGGGGTGCGGGACGCGGAGGACCTGCCGACGCTGGTGGAGTTCGCGCGGTTCGCGGAGGGGCGTACCGGCCTGGCCGAGTTGCGGGCGCGTCTCGACGCCCGGGTGCGGCACTTCCTGGACCGGCCGGGGCCGGACGAGCCGCTGCCGGAGGCACCATGACCACGTCGCTCGAGCTCACCGGGCTGACCGCCCTGCCCGCCCAGACCTGGGGCGCGATCCGGCTGGTGCCCCTCGTCCGGGACGAGCCGATCGCCGATCTGCGGCTGGACGGCCGGCTCTACGGCGACGACCTCGCCGCCGTCGCGCTCGACCGGCGCACGGCGTACTACGCCTATATTCCGCACGGTTTCGTCGCCACCTGGACGGCCGACGGGACCCCGGCCGCGGCGTACGGCACCCGGCTGCGGCAGGGGGACGAGCGGCGGGCCGATCCGCCGCCGTCCGTCCCGCTGCGCTTTCACCGCCGGATGGCGCGCCGTGTCGACCGGAACCGGCTGCGCTTCCTCCCCCTGCACCTCGCGCTGGAGGGCTATCTGGCCCTGCACTTCGGCGGCCCGGCGGTGGTGTGGGAGGAGTGGTCGCACCAGGCGGTCAGCAACGGTCTTTCGCCACGCGTCGAGCAGGCGTACACCGGCGCCGAGGTGGCGGGTCTCGGCGACGCGCTCCGGGTCTTCGAGATCCACCCGGGCCAGTGCGGGGTGCTGCTCTACGCCGCCGACGCGCTCGCCGCCGCCTTCGTCGTACCGCATCCGGACGACTACCGCGCCCTGCATCCATCGCTGCTGCACGATCTGTACGGGGAGCTGGTGTACCACTACGCGATGCTGTACGGGCCCGTGCCCGACTTCCGGGCGCGGATAGCGGACGGTGCGGTGTCCTCCCTGGCCGGGCTGCGCGCCGAGGCGGCCCGGCAGCGGGCGGAATGGGCGGACTTCCACACCACCGCGCTCGCGGGCGGGCTGCTGGACACCGCGTACGAGGTCCAGCGGGTGCGCCGGATGGGGCCGTTCGCCCTGTCCCGCTTCCTGCCGCCGTTCCACCGCCGCGCCGAGCAGCACATCGGCGAGACCATCACCCACGAGGACGGCCGCCTGGCCTATCTCAAGACCTTCCGCCTCTCCGAGGCCCAGACCCGGCGCGGCCATCTGCTCACTCTCCTCGCCGCCCACGACTGGCACTTCGGCGCGACCGCCGACGCCCTGGGGGTGAGCCGCGACCAGCTCGCCTCCCGTGTGGAGCACGCGGGGTTCGGCGCGCTGCTGCGCCAGGACATACGCGACCACTACCGCGCGGCGGCGCGCGGGACGGCGCCCTGACGAGCCGGCACCGCGCCGCGCGCGCTCAGTCAGTGATGTACCAGTCGTCCTTCATGTACTCCAGGGTGCTGGTCCCGATCTCGTCTTCGGAGAAGGTGACGGAGGCCTTGACCGCATCGGCCGGAATGTCGAACTTGTCGGGGCCTCGTACGACGACCTTCTGCGGATCGACCGTCGCGGTCTGCAGAGCCTTCTTCTGCGTGGGCGAGATCATCTGGAACGTGACGAGGAACGTGGATGTGCACGGACCGAACCCCTGGTCCTCCGCCTGCTTCGCCGCGGGCCCGGCCACCTCGCAGACCGTCTTGATGTCCTCCCGGCCCACGGCGTGCAGATACTCCTCGTACCGCCGGATCGCCCCGTCCTTCGTCCTGGGCGCGGCCTGGTCCGCGGGCTGTTCCGTGGGCTGGCCTGTGGGCTGATCCGTGGGCTGGTCCTCGGGCTGATCCTTGGGCGGATCCGTCGGCGGCTTGTCGGCGGGCCCGCAACTGTCGTCGGTGAAGATGCCCGACAGCAGACGCCCCGGGCGCGGGCCCATCGGCCCGTTGAATCCGCTCACATGCTGCTGCGACCCCCACCACCCGGCGTACCCCCACCAGGGCTCGTGGTTGACAGGGCGGGAGTGCTCCCAAGTGCGCCACTCGGCGCCGCCCTTCGAGGGCCGATCGAGCGTGCCGTTCACCCACTGGTTCTTGTCGGTCGGATAGGAGCCGTGTGAACCACGCGCCGAGTACACCGTCGGATGCCCGTCCTGCGGATCCAGTTCCGACCACTTCACGCCGCACGTGTCCTTGCCGTGCTTCGCGAACGTCACCGCCTCCGGCTTGCCGTCGCGCAGCTGGACCGCGACGCGCTCCCAGTCGCCCTCGTGCCGGTTGCCCGGGGTCAGGTTGTTGTAGGCGTAGAAGAACCAGTAGACGTACGCCGCGCGCTTCGGGTCGGTCTTGTTGTTGTGGTACTCCCAGTAGACCGGCGCGTCAGTGCCCTCACCCTTCCGCACCTCCTCCGGCGGGTCGAGATAGAAACCGCCGTCGGCCTCGGTCGAGGTGTGCCACTTGTCCCCGTGTCCGGGGCAGGACACCGGCTTGGACGAGGACTTCCCCGGCTGCACGTCCGCGTGCTTGTAGGGACTGTCCTTACTCCCCAACCGCCGCGGGTCGGGCGGATCGGCCACCGGTCCCTCGTCACGGCAGAAGCCGTCGTGGTCGAAGCGCAGCGCGGACCGCCCGATGAACCGCGTCGCGTCCATCGGCAACAGCGACTCCCCCTTGGCGAGCCGCACCAACGGCGCGAACCGGGCGGCATCGGCCGCGGACCCCTTCGAAGGCTCCGCCCCCGTCCACTCCTTCTCCTTCTCCGGCCCGCACGCCACCAGCGCCACCGAAAGCGACACCGCCACGCCCACCATCACCCGCGTCCGACCCAGCACCGGCTCCCCCTTCGTTCCCCCGCCACCAGCCGGCAGCATGTCAAGAGGACATTACGCGGAATCCGGCAGAACGGTTCCCCTCGCGGGGCGCGGCTCTCTGGACCGCCCGGGCCGCTGATCCCCTCCCGCTCACCGCACAGCGGTACATTCGTCGGATTCGGTCACCTCCCCCACCCCAGGGGCCCGACGAAGTCTTGGAGCAGCCGTGCGTGTTGTGGTCGCCGAGGATCTGTTCCTGTTGCGGGACGGGCTGGTGCGGATGCTGGAGGCGTACGACTTCGAAGTCGTGGCCGCCGTGGAGAGCGGGCCCGAGCTGAGCAAGGCGCTGGCCGAGCTGGAGCCGGATGTGGCGGTGGTGGATGTGCGGCTGCCGCCGTCGTTCAGCGACGAGGGGCTGCAGTGCGCGCTGGCGGCGCGGCGGGCGCGGCCGGGGCTGCCGGTGCTGGTGCTGTCGCAGCATGTGGAGCAGCTGTACGCGCGGGAGCTGCTCGCGGACGGCAGCGGCGGCATCGGCTATCTGCTCAAGGACCGGGTCTTCGACGCCGATCAGTTCATCGACGCGGTACGCCGGGTCGCCGCCGGGGGCACGGCGATGGATCCGCAGGTGATCTCGCAGTTGCTGGACCGGCGCGCCCAGGACCGGCCGCTGGGGCGGCTGACGCCGCGGGAGCTGGAGGTGATGGAGCTGATGGCGGAGGGGCGGTCGAACACGGCGATCGCGGCGCAGCTGTTCGTCACCGAGCGGGCGGTCGCCAAGCACACCTCCAACATCTTCGGCAAGCTCGGCCTGCCGCCGTCGGACGACAACAACCGGCGGGTGCTGGCGGTGCTGGCCTACCTCGACCGGGGCTGAGCCGCCGGAGCCGGTCGGCGATGAGGTCGGCCGGGTCCGGGGCCGGTCCTCCCGTACGCCCCATTGCTCCCACCCCACAACGCTGGTTAAGTGCCTTGTCCATATGACCCATTGGCCGTAGTCCGTTGGGGGGCGCATGAGCGACCTGAGCAGACGCACGCTGATCGGAACCGCCGGAGCACTGGGGGCCGGGGCCACGCTGGGGAGCCGGTTACCGGCGATGGCCGACGAACCGCACGACGCACAGGACGCACAGGACACCGCCGTGACCGCATTCGACACCGCTCCCGCACGCGCCGCGCTGCGGCGGCTGCTCCCGGCACACGCCGATCAGTTCCGGCTGGTGGCACTGGAGAAACGGGGCGCCGAGGAGCGGTTCGAGGTCGGCGGGTCCGCGGGGCGGCTGACGGTCTCCGGGACCAGCCCGGCGGTGCTGCTCACCGGGGTGCACTGGTATCTCAAGTACACCTGCCACGCCCAGATCACCTGGTCCGGCGATCAGCTGAACCTGCCGGGGAAGCTGCCCGCGCCCGCCAAGCGCGTCACCCGCTCGACCGCGCTCCCGCACCGCTTCGCGTTCAACGACACCCACGACGGCTACACCGCGCCGTTCGCCGACTGGGACCGCTGGGAGCACCTGATCGACATCGCGGCCCTGCACGGCTGCAACGAACTGCTGGTCACCGCCGGTCAGGAAGCCGTCTACCACCGGCTGCTCCAGGACTTCGGCTATACGGACGACGAGGCGCGGGCCTGGCTCCCCGCCCCCTCCCACCAGCCGTGGTGGCTGCTGCAGAACATGAGCGGCTACGGCGGCCCGGTGTCCACCGCGCTCCTGGCCAGGCGCACCGAGCTGGGGCGGCGGATCGCCGACCGGCTGCGGGAGCTGGGCATGCGGCCGGTGTTCCCCGGCTACTTCGGCACCGTCCCGGACGGCTTCGCGGACCGCAACCCGGGGGGCCGTACGGTCCCGCAGGGCGACTGGAACGGGCTCCGGCGGCCCGACTGGCTCGATCCGCGCACCGAGGTGTTCCGGAAGGTGGCCGCCGCCTTCTACCGCCATCAGGACGAACTGTTCGGCGAGGCCGAGCTGTTCAAGATGGATCTGCTGCACGAGGGCGGCGACCCCGGTGACGTTCCGGTGCCGGAGGCCGCCCGCGCCGTGGAGACCTCGCTCCGGACCGCCCGCCCCGGCGCCACCTGGGTGATCCTCGGCTGGCAGGAGAACCCCCGCCGCGATCTGCTGGACGCCGTCGACCACGACCGGATGCTCATCGTGGACGGTCTGTCGGACCTGGACACCGTCACCGATCGGGAGAAGGACTGGGGTGCGGTGCCGTACGCGTTCGGCACCATCCCCAACTTCGGCGGCCGCACCACGATCGGCGCCAAGACCCATATGTGGACCAAGCGGTTCACCGTATGGCGCGACAAACCGGGCAGCAAGCTGGTCGGCACGGCCTATATGCCGGAGGCGGTCGAGCGGGATCCGGCCGCGCTCGAGCTGTTCAGCGAGTTGGCGTGGCGGGATGAGGCGGTGGACCGGGCCGAGTGGTTCCGCTCCTACGCCGATGTGCGCTACGGCGGGACGGACACCAGGGCCCGGGAGGCGTTCGCCGCGCTGCGCGACACCGCGTACGAGATCAGCAGCAAGGACGGCCGCCCGCACGACTCGGTGTTCGCCGCCCGGCCCTCCCTGACCGCGCGCTCGGGCACCACCTACTCGACCCACACCCCCGCCTTCGACCCGGCCGGGTTCGACGTGGCCTTCGCGGCGCTGCTGGGCGTGCGCGCCGGGCTGCGCGACAGCGACGCCTACCGCCACGACCTCACCGACATCGCCCGGCAGGCGCTCGCCAACCGCTCCTGGCAGCTGATCCCGCAGCTCCAGGACGCCTACGACCGTAAGGACGGCACGGCCTTCCGGACGCTGTCCCGGCTGTGGCTCAAGCTGATGCGGCTCAGCGACGACATGACCGGCGCCCACCGGCGGTTCCTGCTGGGCCCATGGCTCGAAGACGCCAAGCGGATGGCCTCGGGCGAGGAGGAGTCGGCCCGGCTGGAGCGGGCCGCGCGCACCCTCATCACCACCTGGGCGGACCGCGCCACGGCCGACGGCGGCAATCTGGCCAACTACGCCAATCGCGACTGGAGCGGCCTCATCGCCGACTTCCACCTCCCCCAGTGGCAGTCCTATCTGGACGAGCTGGAGGACGCGCTGGCGGAGGGCCGGGCGCCGCGCACCTTCGACTGGTTCGCCGTCGAGGAGCCGTGGACGCGCGAACGCAAGAGCTACCCCGTGCGGCCGACGGCGGACGCCCACCGCACCGCCCAGCGGGTGTACGAGGCGTTGGCCAAGGCCCCGTACCAGGGCACGCTGACCGTCACCGCCGAGCCCGCCACCCTGCCGCCCGGCGGCTCCGCGTCCCTCACCGCCGCCCTCCGCAACGTCAACGGGCTGCGCCCCACCGGCCGCGTCGACTTCGACCTCACGGTGACCGGGCTCGACCCGTCCCCGGACGGGCCGACCCGGCTGCCGGGCGTCCCGGCGGGCGGCACCGGCGAGGTCCGCTGGCGGGCCACCGCGCCCGACGAGCCGCTGGAGCACCCGCTCAAGCCGCTGCCGTACGAACTGGGCGTGACGTACGGGCCGCGGGGCGAGGAGCGGGTGCGGGCCGTGCGCACCGGGACGCTGTGGATCGCCGGACCACTGGCGGAGGGTTTGCGGACGGTCACCAACAGCGGTGCGGCCTTCGGCCAGTTGGACGAGCGGTTCGCGATCGACGGCGCGGGCCAGGACCTGTGGAGGGGCACCGCCGAATTCGGCTCCGTCTACCGTGATGGCGTCCTTACGGTGGGCACGGCCATGACGGTGAAGGTGGACGCCCAGGCCGCCACCGGGCCTTGGGCGCGGGCGGGGATCATCGTCCGCAACGCCCTCGCCACGGCGGGCTCCCCCGGCTTTGTGAACCTCTCCGTCACCCCGGCCAACGGCGTCGTCCTGTCGTACGACTCGGGCGGCGACGGCACGCTGGACACCTACCAGCGGATCACCGGCGTCAAGGCGCCCGTACTGCTGCGGCTGACCCGCACCGCCACCACCTCCTACACCGGCGAGCTGTCCACCGACGACGGCGCGAGCTGGCGAAAGGTGGCCACGGTGACGGCCCCTGGCGGGGCGGCCGCCCAGGACGCCGGGATCTTCATGACCGCGGCGAACGGCGGCACGGGGGCCCGGGGGACGGCCGAGTTCAGCGGCTGGAAGACGAGTACGCCGTAGCGGGTTGGCGCCTGCGGGGGGCTTTCCCCTCCCCGCCCCTTCCCGTTACCAGGGGCTCCGCCCCCGGACCCCCGGTCCGGGGGCGGAGCCCCTGTCCGGGGGTCCGGGGGCGAGCCCCAGTCCGGAGTCTGGGACCGAGCCCCGGTCCGGAGCCTGGGAGCGAAGCCCCCGTCCGAGGGCTGAGGGCGGAGCCCCGGCGCGGGGGTTGGGGGCGGAGCCCCGGCCCGGAGTCTGAAGGCGAAGCCCCCGTCCGAGGGCTGGGGGCGGAGCCCCAGTCCGGAGTCTGGGACCGAGCCCCGGTCCGGAGCCTGGGA
>NZ_JAERRG010000029.1 GCF_016741935.1 Streptomyces endocoffeicus
AAGCGGATCGGTGGACGGGGCCTCTCCTTCCAGGGTGACAAATCGGACAGGAATTGGCCCCTGCGCCCCGGGGTCGAATATCGGTGGCCCGAGTGCGCCCCCGGGACGGGGGAGCCGGGGCGGGGCCCTTCAGCCCGTGGAGACGTCCTGCTCGACCCAGATCGTCTTGCCGTCCGTGCTCTGCCGGGTGCCCCAGCGCGTCGCCATCTGGGCCACCAGCATCAGGCCCCGGCCGCCCTCGTCGAAGACCCGGGCCCGCCGCATATGGGGTGCCGTGCTGCTGGCGTCGGAGACCTCGCAGATGAGGTCGCGGTCGCGGATCAGCCGCAGCCGGATCGGCGGGCGGCCGTAGCGGATCGCGTTGGTGACCAGTTCGCTGACGATCAGCTCGGTGGTGAAGACGGTCTCCTCGAGACCCCAGTCGATCAGCTGCTCGGTGGTGCTCCGGCGGGCCTCGGCGACGGCGGGCGCGTCCGCCGGGATGTCCCAGGTGGCGACCCGGTCGGAGTGGAGCGCCCGGGTGCGGGCGAGGAGCAGGGCGATGTCGTCCTCGGGATGGGCCGGGGGCAGGGCCCGCAGGACGTCGTCGCAGAGCGCGTCCAGGGAGGGGGCGGGACGGCTCAGGACGTCGCGCAGCGTCTCGAGCCCGTCGCCGATCTCGCGCTCACGGCCGTTGATCAGGCCGTTGGTGTAGAGGGCGAGCAGACTGCCCTCGGGCAGCTCCGTCTCCATGATCTCGAAGGGCAGTTCACCCAGGCCCAGGGGCGGACCGATGGGCGGGCCGAGTACGTCGGCGGTGCCCTCCGGGCTGATCACCAGCGGCGCGGGGTGGCCCGCCGCGGCGATGGAGCAGCGGCGCGAGACCGGGTCGTAGACCACGTACAGACATGTGGCGCCGAAGGACCACAGGCGCTCGGGCTTCTCGTCCGAGTACAGCCGGGTGACCATGTCGTCGAGGTGGGTCAGCAGCTCCCCCGGGGGCAGATCGATATCGGCCAGGGTGCGTACGGCGGTGCGCAGCCGCCCCATGGTGGCGGCCGCGTGGATGCCGCGCCCCACGACATCGCCGACCACCACGGCGGCGCGGGCGCCGGACAGCTGGATCGCGTCGAACCAGTCGCCGCCCACCCCGGCCCAGGCGCCCGAGGGCAGATAGCGCGAGGCCATCTCCAGCGCGGTCAGCTCGGGCAGCCGCTGCGGCAGCAGGCTGCGCTGGAGGGCCTCGGCCGTTCCGCGCTCGCGCAGATAGCGGCGGGTGTTGTCCACGCAGACGGCCGCCCGGGCGGTGAGCTCCTCGGCCAGCAGCGTGTCGTCGTCGGTGAAGGGCGCCGGGGTGCGGTGGCGGGCGAAGAGGGCCGTGCCGAGGATGACCCCGCGGGCGCGCATCGGCGTCACGATCACCGAGTGCACTCCGTGCTCGCGGATACGGGCGGCCCGGCCGGGATCCTTGGTCTCCCAGCTCGCCAGCAGGGACGGCGTCACCTGGTGCCGGGCGGCCCGGCCCTTGAGCAGGCACGCCGCCGTGGGGGAGTGCTCGGGGTGGGTGGCCAGGCCCCCGACGTCGGCCAGCGCCTCGGGGGCGCCGTCGAGGATGGACCGGTGGGCCGCGCGCCGCAGGGTGACGGGCGCGCGCAGCGGCCCCTCCGGGGGCTCGTCGCCCTCGTGGAGGAAGGTGAGCAGATCGACGCTGGCGAAGTCGGCGAGCCGGGGGACCGCCACCTCGGCCAGCTCCTGGGCGATCCGGTCCAGGTCCAGATGGCTGCCCAGCCGCGCCCCCGCCTCGTTGAGCAGCTGGAGCCGCTGCCGGGCCTCCTGCTCGGCGGTGGTGTCGCGGGCCGCGAAGCACACGCCGCGCAGCCCTCCGGTGCGGTTGGCCAGCGGGGCCAGCGAGACCGACCAGGCGTGCTCATCGCGCTCACCGGGCCCCCGCAGATGCGTCTCCAGCTCCAGCCGTTCGCCGCTCTCCAGCACCTGCCGCATGGCCCGCTCGACCCGGTCGCTCTCCCCGTGGCCCACCAGCTCGGTCAGCCGCAGCCCGCGCATCTGCTCCTCGCTGCGGGCGGTGGCGGCCTGCATGTCGGCGTTCGCCCGCGCCAGCCGCAGCTCGGTGTCGAAGAGCGCCAGGACGCAGGGGCACTGGGCGAAGGCGTGGTCCGCGGGGGTGACCGGCTCCGGTGGTTCCCGGGGCGCGGCGGAGACCAGGAGCCAGCCCGCGGGTCCGTCGTCCGGCGGGCCGCGGTGGGCCAGCAGCTCGACCTCCAGCCGATGGCCGTCCCGGTGGCGCAGCGCGATGCGGCCGCTCCAACGGGGCCCGTGGGCCAGGCACGGCCCGGCGCCCTCGCCGGTGTCCCCGGTGGTGCCCCGGGCGGTGCCCCTGGCCGTGTCCCCGCGGCTGTCCCGGGCGGTGTCCCCGCCGCTGTCCCTGGCGGCCGTCTCAGCGTTGTCCCCGGCGGTCGGCTCGGCGCGCAGCTCGGCCGCCGGCCGCCCCACGACCTCCTCGGCGCGGTAGCCCAGCAGCCGCCGCGCGCCCTCGCTCCACCCGGTCAGCACGCCGTGGTCGTCGACCGTGGCCGTGGCCAGGCCGGGGGCGCCGGGCGGCGGGTCCGGGCCGGGCGGCGGGTCCGGCCGGACGCGGCGGGCTGTGGGGTCGGGAGGCGTCATCATCGGACATCGGGTCGACGGCTCATGGACCCGGCGGATGCCACTCGATCATCAAAATCGTGGCGTCGTCGCTGAGTTCGCTGTGCCGGTGGTCGAGGATCGCGTGGATGAGCAGGCGCAGCATCTCGGGGGCGTTCTGCCCGGCGGCCGTCGAGCGGATGATGTGGTCGGCGAAGCGCTCCAGACCGAACTGCTCGCCTCCCTCGTCGCGCGACTCCACGACCCCGTCGGTGTAGAGCAGGACGCGGTCACCGGGCTCCAGCGTCGTCTCATAGATCTGGCGGGGCGCGTCCGACAGCCACGCGGGCAGCCCCAGCGGTGGTTCGGCAGGCCGTTCCAGCTCCTTGCCCAGCAGCCGCTGGCGGCGGATGACCAGCGGGGTGGGGTGGCCGCAGTTGGACCAGCGCAGCGCCCCGCTGGGCATGTGCAGCTGGAGGAAGACGCCCGTGCAGAACTGGTCCGGAAGCCATTTGGCCAGCGCCTCGTCCACGGTGGTGACCAGCGCCGCCAGGTCGGCGCCGGTGCGCCGGGCGTTGCGGCTGCCCGCCATCGCCACGGAGGTGGTCAGCCCGGACGCCAGGTCGTGGCCCATCGCGTCGAGGATCGTGGCGTGCAGGACGTCCTCGGTGAACGAGTGGTCGAAGGCATCGCCGCCCAGCTCGTACGCGGGCTCCACGACGGCCGTCGAGACCACCCGGCCGGTGCCGATGGAGCGGGGCGGGAGGAAGGCCCGCAGCATCTCCGTGGGCAGCTGCATGGACCGGGTGCGGGTGCGCTGCGCGAAGGTGTCGATATAGGTCCGCTTGGCCGTGATGACCAGGGCGAGGAGCGAGGCCAGCGTCCGGCAGCGCCAGAGCCTGAGCCCGTCCAGGGAGGCCATCCGCAGCTGCAGGACCCCGAGCCGCTCGGCGCCGTTCAGCAGCGGCAGCCATACGGTGAGCCCGCCCGTGCTCTCCTCCTCGACCCGCACCGAATCGGTGCGGTAGGCGAATCCGGCCAGGGAGTGATCGAGCTCCAGGCGCGGCTCGCCCTCCTCGAGCGGCATCAGCAGCCGCTGCCGGAGGTCGATCAGGAAGACGACCGCGCGGCCCATGTTCATGGCCTCGGTGTAGCGGTCCAGGGCCAGCGGGAGCTCTGTCGGGGATGCCTCGTGGGCGGCCCTGAGCAGCTCCTCCAGCGATTGCTCAGCGGTCTCGGCCGAGGTCGACACATTCGCGTCCACCATGCGGTCAACCTTACGGCGGCGGGTCCCGCGACGCCCGGAGGATCCCGGGGGACCACGGAGGACCACGGGGGATCACGGGGGATCCCGGGGGACCACGGAGGACCACGGGGGATCACGGGGGATCACGGGTGACCACGGAGGACCACGGGGGATCACGGGGGATCACGGGTGACCACGGAGGACCACGGGGGATCACGGGGGATCACGGGTGACCACGGAGGACCACGGGGGATCACGGGGGCGTGGGCACCGGCTCCCGGGGGACGGCGGCGGGCTCGCGCCGGGGCTCGCCGGGGGCGAGGGCCTCTCGTGCGACGGCCTGCCGTACGACGGTCTTTCGCAGGGCGGGGGCGGTCTCCGGTACGGCCACGGGGGCTTCGGGTACGGCGGGCTCGCGTACGGCGGACTCTCGTACGACCACGGTGTCCCCGCGCGCCCCCGCCCCCGCCCCCGACTGCGGAGCCCGGGAGAGCAGGACCACCCCGCGGGCGGCCGCCGCCGCGCCCAGGGCGGCCAGGGCCCAGCCGCCCGGGCCGCCCCGGAACCGCTCGTCCAGCAGCACGATCCCGATGGCGGCCGCCGCCACCGGGTTGGCGAGGGTCAGGGTGGCCAGGGGCGCGCCGAGACCGCTGCCGTAGGCGCTCTGGGACAGCAGCAGACCGCTCACCGCGAAGACCGCGACCAGCACGGCCACGACCGCGGTCCGCCAGGACACCAGGGCCGCCTCGGGGGCGCGGGAGTCGGCGAGCGCGACCGTGAGGGTCTGGGTGAGCGCCGAGGCGACGCCGGAGGCGACCCCGGACGCGGTGGCGAAGCGCAGGCCCCGGCCCGGCGTTCCGCGACCCCTGCGCCCCGGCCGGACGCACAGCCCGATGAACGCCAGCACGACGGCCGCGAGCCCGACCGCCTCCGGCAGGCTCAGCGTCTCGCGCGGGGTCTCCCCTGCGGTGACCGGCAGCAGGGCGCCGAGGCCGAGCAGCGCGAGGACCACGCCCCGCCACTCGTCCCGGACCACCCGCCGCCCCGCGAGCCGCGCGCCCAGCGGGACGGCCGCCACCAGGGTCAGCGCGCCGAGCGGCTGGACCAGGGTGAGCGGTCCGTACCGCAGCGCGGCCACATGCAGCAGGGCACCGGTGGAGTTGAGGCCGACCGCTCCCCACCAGGCGCCGCGCAGCAGCAGCCGCGGCATGCGGTCCGGCCGGCCGCCCGCGGCCAGCCGCTCCTGGGCCACGGCCGCCGTCGCGTAGGCGACGGCCGAGGCGAGCGCGAGCGCGACGGCTATGACGGTCGGGTTCATCCACCGTGCCTTCCTCTGGGCACTGTCTGCCTGCCACCGGTGGCACTATCGGCACACAGACGTATCGATACGAGAGTGTACCGGTGCGGGGCCGTATCGGTACAAGGGCGTATCGGTACACGGATGTGTCGGTACACTGCGTGGTCGGGAGGGGAGCCGGAGTCCGGTGGACCGAGGAGGAGGACCCGATGGCGACGCAGAGCCCGGAGACGGCCGTGCAGAGCCCGGAGACGGCCGCGCCGCAGCGCCGTTCCAAGATCACGCCCGAGCGGGAGCAGGAGTTCTATCAGGCGGTCCTCGATCTGCTCCAGGAGGGCGGCTACGAGGCCCTCACCATCGAGGCGGTCGCCGCCCGCACCCGCGCCAGCCGCTCCACCCTCTACCGGCAGTGGTGCACCAAACCCCAGCTCGTCGTCGCCGCGCTGCGCTCCTGTAAGCGCCCCTTCGCGCTGGAGGGCATCGACACCGGCTCCCTCGCGGGCGATCTGCGCGCCGTCGCGGAGGCCGTGGGCGAGGCGGGGGAGGTGTGCGGCGGTGACACCGCGCTGGTGTACGCCCTCGGGCACGCCGCGCTGCAGAACCCCGATCTGCTCCAGGCGCTGCGTGCCGCGCTGATCGAGCACGAGGTGAAGACGATCCAGACGATGGTCCGCCGGGGCGTGGAGCGCGGCGAGGTGGCCGCGGACAATCCCGCGCTCGAGTTCGTCCCCACCCAGCTGATCGGTGCGATGCGGGTCCGCCACCTGCTCGAGGGTCGGGCCGCCGACCGCATGTACCTGACGCGCTTCCTCGAGGCGTCGGTCTTCCCCGCGCTCGGGCTGGCGCCTTAGGGGGCGGGGGGTCCGTCGGATCGTGACGCCTGCGGCGAGCTGTTCCCCTCCCCGCCCCTTCCCGAAACCGGGGCTCCGCCCCAGCCCCCACCGGGGCTTCGCCCCGGACCCTGCTGGGGCTTCGCCCCGGACCCTGCTGGGGCTTCGCCCCGGACCCTGCTGGGGCTCCGCCCCGGACCCTGCTGGGGCTCTGCCCCCGGACTCCGCGGGGCTTCGCCCCGGACCCCGGACCGGGGCTCCTCTCCAGGTCCCGAAACGAGGGCTTCGTCCCAGGTTCCGAAACCGGGGTTCCTCTCCAGGCCCCTAAACGGGGGCTCCGCCCCAGGCCCTGGACCGGGGCTCCGCTCCTTCCCGTAGCACGGATATGCGGCTCCGCCCCAGACCGCGCGGGGTCCAGGGGCGGAGCCCCTGGTTACGGGAAGGGGCGGGTAGGGGAACAGAACCGCCGGACACCCCGTAGAGCCGTCGGTGCCCACGGGCTGACCCCGTAAGGCCGTCGCCCGGGTTGCCGGGCTGCCGGGTTGCCGGGCTGCCGGGCTCCCGGGCGCCCGCGCCCGTCGGCCGGGCTGCCGGGGCGTCAGATGATGGGTGGGCGGCCCAGCTTGGTCATGTGCCAGACCGTGCGCCAGCGCATCGGACGGCGCCGTCCGCAGCTGGTGCGCAGGCCCTCCAGGAAGCCGCCCGCCCAGGCCCGCAGCCCGGTCAGGGAGCGGGTGCGGGCGAGCGTGAGCAGGGTCCAGGCGGCCAGGTAGAGCGGCACCAGCGGCAGCGGCAGGTGGCGGCGGGCCAGCCAGACCCGGTTGCGGGCGGTCATCCGGTGGTAGACGGCGTGCCGGGCGGGGGAGGTCCGGGGGTGCTGGAGCAGCAGTTCGGGGGCGTAGACGACCTTCCAGCGCGCGTCGAGGGCCCGCCAGGCGAGGTCGGTCTCCTCATGGGTGAAGAAGAACGCGTCCGGCCAGCCGCCGATCTGCTCGAGCATCGCCATCGACAGGGCGTGGGCGCCGCCGAGGAAGGTGGTCACCTCGCCGCCGCGCATCGGGTCGGACGCGCGCAGCCGGGGTACGTGGCGGCGCTGGGTCTCGCCCGTCTCGTCGGCGATGCGGAAGCTCACGATGCCCAGGCGCGGGTCGTCGGCGTACAGATCGCGCACCCGGCGGAAGACGTCGGCGTCCACCAGCAGCCCGTCGTCGTCGAGGTCGACGACCACGTCCACGTCGCCGAACTCGCGCAGCCGCCGCCAGGCGACGTTACGGCCGCCCGAGACCCCGAGGTTCTCCGCCAGCTCGACCGTGGTCACCTCGCCCGGGAACTCCGGGAACTCCGGGAGCGGCGAGCCGTTGCCGACGACCACGACGCGGGCCGGGGGCAGATCCTGCTTCGCGACCGACTCCAGCAGGGCGGCCACCTCTCTGGGCCGGTTGCCCATGGTCAGGATGGCGATACCCAGGCGTGGTTCGGGGGCGGCGGGCACGGTGGGACTCCAGAGTTCGGTTGCGATGCCCGCGATCGTAACCGTTCACTCGGAAGGACACTTCCGTACTGCTGATGTTCATCAAGGACCGAGCAACGAGCCTCAAAGACCCTCAAAGACCCTCAAAGACTGAGTAAAACAATCAGCCGCGCAAAACAATCAGCCGTCGAGGGCGGCGAGCGCCTTCTTGGCCGCGTCGATGGCGCCCTTACGGATGTCATCGGAGTCGGCGGCCTTGTGGCTCTCGAAGTCGCCGCCGTTGTAGGTCACGGTGACGGTGGCGTTGTCCTGGTGGACCGTCACCACGGCCTCGCGTATGCCCTGGTCGTCGTCCTTGGTGGTCTTCTCGGTCACCGAGGCGTCGTCGCCGAGGCCGGGCACCGCGCTGCCGCCCTCGCTCTTCTGCTTCCCCGCGACGCTCTTGACGTCGTAGGCGATGTCCAGCCAGCGGTAGTCGAAGTCGTCCAGCGCGTGCCAGGAACAGCCCGTACGGCGGTTGAGGTCGCTGGACTTCAGCTCGTTCCCGGCCGGTTTGGCGCCCGGCACCAGGTCCTTGATCATCGACTCCGGGAGGACCGTGCACGCCTCCTCGGGCGGCTTGGCGTAGCGCGGCGCGGCGGTGCCGGTCGCCGGGGCCGAGGTCTGCGGGGAGGGGCCCGCCGGGGTGGCGCTCGTATCCGAGTCGTCCGACGTCGTCATGGCCACCCCCACGGCGGCGAGGACGGCGACGGGCAGCAGGCGGGCGACCAAGGTGAGCGGCAGAGAACGCACGGCGGTCTCTCTTCGTTCGGATGCCGGTGTGGGGCGATGGTGGGGCGATGGCGGGGCGGTGGTGAGGCGATGGTGGGGCAGTGGTGGAGCGGTGGTGGGGCAGCGGTGAAGGATGTGGCGCGGTGGAAACGACCCTGCCATATCGAGCGGTCCTCGAACAGTCCGGGGGGTGGCGACGGGGTGTCCGGGAACCGCTGTGCCGATGGGGTGAATTGCCCGCATCCTCACACTATCTCCACAACCGGAGGGTTATCTACGACGGGTGACGTTCCCTCATCCGTCAGCCGCGGCCGATGTACGGCATCGCCGTCGCCATGACCGTCGCGAACTGCACATTCGCCTCCAGGGGCAGCGACGCCATATGCCGCACCGTCCGTGCCACGTCCGCGACGTCCATCACGGGCTCGGCCACCACCTCCCCGCTCGCCTGCGGCACACCGGCGGACATCCGTTCGGTCATCTCGGTCGCCGCGTTGCCGATGTCGATCTGCCCGCAGGCGATGCCGTATCGGCGTCCGTCCAGCGACAGCGACTTGGTGAGCCCCGTGATGGCGTGCTTGGTGGCCGTGTACGCCACGCTGTCCGGCCTGGGCACATGTGCCGAGAGCGAGCCGTTGTTGATGATCCGTCCGCCCCGGGGATCCTGGTCCCGCATCAGCCGGAACGCCGCCTGTGCGCACAGGAACGCCCCGGTGAGGTTGGTGTCCACGACCGACCGCCAGTCCTCGTAGGACAGATCCTCCAGCGGCACGCCGCGCGGGCCGAAGCTGCCCGCGTTGTTGAACAGCAGGTCCAGCCGTCCGAACCGCTCCCGTACCGCCGCGAAGAGCGCGTCCACCCGCTCCGGGCTCGCCACGTCCGTCGGCACCACCGGGGCCGGGGGGCCGCCACCGGCCAGCCGCGCCGTCTCGGTCAGGGCCTCCTCGCGGCGCCCCGCGAGCACCACCGACCAGCCCGCCTCGAGGAGTTCGAGCGCCACGGCCCGGCCGACCCCGGAGCCCGCGCCCGTCACCACCGCCACTTTCGACACCACCGACACACGACCGTCGCTCATGCCGCCGCAGCGTACGTCACGTCAGTCGGCACGTCAGTCGGCATGTCAGTTCGCCGTGGGAGTGGGCCGATTCGCGGTAAAGGTCCCTTCCGGCAACGGAACTCACCGAGCGGTCATATCAATGTCGTGTGCACGCAAACGCCCGGCCGTCCCCCGACACTCCAATTCCTCTGACGCCACGAGCCAGGGGAGAGCACATGGCACATGACTCGCATCAGCGCGCCATACGAGCCGCGGCCGCCCGTCTGGGACGCCGCCGCTTCCTCACCGTGACGGGAGCCGCCGCCGCGCTCGCCTTCACCACCAACCTGCCCAGCGCCCACGCCGCGCAGGTGTCGCCGCGCGCCCTCGCCGACAACCCGTTCACGCTCGGCGTGGCCTCCGGCGACCCGCTGCCCGACGCCGTCGTGCTGTGGACCAGGCTGGCGCCCCGCCCCTACGAGCCGGGCAACGGGCTGCCCGAAGAGGGCACCGTCAAGGTCGAGTGGGAGATCGCCCGCGACGAGAAGTTCCAGCGCGTCGCCCGCCGGGGGACCAGCACCGCGCACGCCGAGTTCAACTACACGGTGCACGTGGACGCCAAGGGGCTCGAGCCGGGCCGCGTCTACTGGTACCGCTTCAAGGCCGGGAACTGGACCAGCCCGGTGGGCCGCACCCGCACCACCCCCGCCCAGGGCGCCAAGGTCCAGGAGGTCCGCTTCGGCCTGGTGTCCTGCCAGGCGTACCACGACGGCTACTTCACCGCCTACCGCCACCTGGCGCAGGAGGACCTGGACGCCGTCTTCCACGTGGGCGACTACCAGTACGAGTACGCGGTCAACGCCGCGGGCGGCGCCCGCGGCTACACCGACCGCACCCTCCCCGCGGTGTTCAACAAAGAGACCATGACCCTCGGGGACTACCGGCTGCGCTACGCGCTCTACAAGTCCGACGAGGACCTCCAGGCCGCCCACGCCGCCTTCCCCTGGTACGTCACCTGGGACGACCACGAGACCGAGAACAACTACGCGGGCGACATCGACGAGAACGGCGGCCCGTCGGACGAGTTCCTGATCCGCCGGGCGGCCGCCTACCGGGCGTACTGGGAGAACATGCCGCTGCGCATGCCGCAGCAGCCGAGCGGCGCCGATATGCGGCTCTACCGCCGCTTCCACTACGGCAAGCTGGCCCAGTTCGACATCCTCGACACCCGCCAGTACCGCTCCAACCAGGCGTACGGCGACGGCTGGCAGTACCCGGGACCGGAGTCCGAGGACCCCTCGCGCACCCTCACCGGCGCCACCCAGGAGCGCTGGCTGCTCGACGGCTTCCAGCGCTCCACCGCCACCTGGAACGTGCTGCCGCAGCAGGTCACCTTCTCCCAGCGGAAGAACACCACGGCCGCGCGCTCCAAGCTCTCCATGGACTCCTGGGACGGCTACCCCGCCTCCCGGGAGCGGATCCTGGCCGGTGTCGAGAAGGCGGGCCTGGACAACTTCGTCGTCCTGACCGGCGATGTCCATGTGCACTACGCCTTCGACATCAAGAAGGACTTCGACGACGCGGGCTCCCGGACCCTGGGCGTGGAGTTCGTCGGCACCTCCGTCAGCAGCGGCAAGGACGGCGCCGACAAGCCCGACAACTGGGCCACCTACATGGCCGCCAACCCGCATATGAAGTTCTACAACGGCCGGCGCGGCTATGTGACCGTCTCGCTGGACGAGGAGCGGGCACGGGCCGACTACAAGACTGTCCCCGCGGTCACGACCCAGGGCGCGCCGCTCACCACGGCGGCGTCGTTCGTCAGCGAGGCCGGGAACCCCGGCCTGAAGCAGGTCTGACGGGACTGGTGACGAAAACGTACCCAGCAGTGATCAGCTCAGGAGGAGAAGGGCATCCCAGGCGATGGTGTTCGTGGTGGGCAGTAAACCCTGGGTTTCCGCCAGGACGAGTGCCACGCCCGTCGCGCCGGTGAGGAAGCCCAGGTTCCCTGACCTGATGTCCTGGTTCCCATCTGGTGGGAGCAGGGGCGTGGTGAGGGCCGCGGCCCGCCGCCCGGCCTGGGAGCAGCCGCTGCGGTGAATGGCTTGGAGGACTCCGGCGGTTCCGTGGCACAGCCCGGGGCCGTCGGTGTCCCAGTGTTCGGCCGGGCGTTGCGCGAGGGAGGCAACGGCTGTTTGTCCTGCGTGGACGAGTTCGCCGTCGTGGAGTGCCCGTCCGGCGTGCGTGAGCGCACTGCCGATGCCCGCTGCGCCGTAACACCATGCGTCGCGCCTGCCAGGGGCGGTGGCCAGGTGGTCGCGGTTCGGGGGTTGGCGCAGTGCGTCGCCGCTGATGTGCGCGGGCCAGGAACCGCCGGGGGCGGACCAGCGCAGGAGCCAGGCTGCCGCGGTACGGATCGCGTCCAGTTGCGCTGGAACGGTGCGGTCGGCGACGGCGGCGAGGGAGAGGAAGGCGAGCGGCCCGGCGATGCCGTGGGCGAGACCGGTGGTGGCCGCACCGGAGGGAGACAGGGCGCCGGCGACGGGGAGGAGGTGGTCGTGGGCGGGGAGCCACCAGCCCGGGAGATGCCCCACCGGAGTGTTGATCATTTCGGTGAGTGCGGTGAGTGCGTCGGTCAGTCCCGGTACGGCGGGAGCATGACCCGTCTGGTCGGCGGCGAGCAGGATCCGGCCGATGCCGGAAAGACCCTTGATGGCGTCGTAGACGCCCCAGGGAGTGCCCCGCTGCCCGCCGCTGAGACGCTTGCGCTGGTGGTGGGCGAGGCCCTGGGCCCGTGCGGCCAGCCAGGACGTGGCGTGCTCCAGGGCTGTGCGTTGGACACGCGGTTCGGGCAGGTAGGCGCTGCCGATGAGGAGAGAGGCGGCGAGTGCTCCTGGACCGCTGTAGATGCCGTCAGGTGGCGCACCGGCCAGTAGTGAAGCCGCAGCGTCCCAGTGGTGTTCGGCTGCCGGTGCGAGGCTCGGGTCCGTGGGGGACAGCGCGGCAAGCAGCAGGGCGGTTCCGGGAAGCCCGTCGTTCAGGGTCGACGCCGCGCTCCGGCTGACGGCCGTGGTGATGTGCGTGGGGTCGGCGACGGTACGGACGACGTGTTCCACGGTCGCGGCGGGGTCAGCCATGGGAGTGGAGGAGGTCGGTGGCCAGGGAGCGGGCGATGCGTTCGTGGCCGGGGTAGGGGCCGAGAAGCCGGTTGCAATGCATATGGATCAAGTCCGACGCGCAGCGCTCGGCTGTTTGCAGGGTGGGAAGAGATACTCGATAGCCGTCCAGCGCTGCCTGTCGTGCCGTCCAGACCATGGCGAGCCGGGCTGGTATGGCGCCGAACCGGGCCGGATCGCGGAGCTGTTCCCGTCGGCGGCGTTCGGCAGGGGTGAGCAGGCCGCCACGGGCCGCCGTCGGTGAGGCGACGGTCCGGGCGATCGCGGCCGCGGAGCGGGCGGCAAGCAGAAGCCGGTCCTCCTCAGCTCTGAGGTCACGGAGCGCAGCCAGAACGAGGGCGCTGTCCGCGGCGAAAACGGCTTCCGCCGCTTCGATGGCATGGGGGCCACCGTAGCGCTGCGTCTCGCGTACGTAGGGCTCGTAGTAGAGGTGTCCGCTGCTCAGGCGCTGCTCGGCGAGGTCGGCTGCCCACTGTGCGAGGGTGTGCTGCAGGCGGTTCAGCGCCTCGGGGTCAGCGTGGTAGCGCAGGCGGAGGTGCGGGCCGAGGGCCGGGGTGTCGTAGCGGAGCCAGAACAGCCCTGCTGCGGCCGGTACTGGGGGAAGCTGCTGGAGTACGGCGTCTTGGTGACGGGCGGAGACCGGGATGGCGGCGGATAACCAGTCGCGCCCGTGGGCGCGGGTATCGGCTGAGCGAGGTCTGAGCGCGGTGCGCGGATCGATGCGAGCGGGGGGAGGCTGGGCGCGGCGGTGGAGAGCGATGACGAGTTCGAGAGGATGGCGGCCATGAGGGCCCTCGACGGCCGGCTCGTGATCGTGGTGTCCAAGGGCTTCGGTAAGCGATCGGGCCCCGCGCAGCACGGTGCGTCGCAGGATCTCCTGGTGGTCGGTGTCGCGCAGATGAAGGGGCAGTTGACGGTCGGACTCCTCGGCCACGACCGCCTCAGGGACCGGCGGGTGCGTCCGGGCGAGCCAGGCGGCCAGGCGCGGACACCAGGTCGACCGCTTGGCCGCGGCGGTCACCAGGCCGTCCGGCAGAATCCAGCGCTGCGGGGCCAGGATGGTGCCGCGGTACGTAACCCGTGGGGTGTAGGGGAAGCAAGAGCCGCGTCCCCACGACCAGGTATGCCAGGGCCGCTCGTCGACGTGGCCGAGCAAGTGCAGCAGGTGGGCGGTGGGCGGGAGGAGGCCGCGGGTGATGCGGCTGAACAATACTGGTACGACCTGCCGTTGCAGAGTGAGCGACCACACCCTCAGGTGTCGGGCGACGGCGGTGATCGCCAAGTCGTCGAGGTGAAGGTCGCCGTCACGGGCCGGGCAGCCGACCGGGATGCGGTACGGGGCGAACCCGGACTCGACCGCGAGTGCGGCGGTCCTGGCGGTGAGGGGGCGGCAGACGATCTCTGCGACAACCGCTTTGCCGTCCTTCGCGGTCGGGGCCAGTTGGGACAGCCATCGCGCGAACCGTCCTGCGGCTGATCCGGCCTGCTGGGCGGCGTGATGGCCGACCATCAGCCTGGAAGAGTTTCCCGGCTCGGGCAGCAGGCGTACGTGGATCTCCGCGCTGCGCGGCGGTAGGCCCGTTCCGTGATCCAGTTGTTCGATGTGTGCTTCGGTCAGCTCGACCTCGCATCGCCCGTGTACGAGGGCGTCCGTGAGGAGCGAGGCCAGGACTCGATCGCGCTGTTCACCGATCCCGGCGGTGGCCGCGATGGCGTCGTCCGGACCGGGCGGCCCGATCCCGATGGCTGGGTCGATGGCCTCCAGGAGCGGCACCATGCGGTGGTGCCCGTATGTGGTCGTGAACCGCTCCGTCCAAGGACGCAGCGGTGGGGCGCGGTGGCTGATTCGCCACAGGGCTGCCGCGGCCTGTGCGGCCTTCACGCCGATGGCAGCAGGAAGCTGGATATCGGCGTCAGCCAGCGTGTCGACCGTGATCGGCCGTTCGACGGAGTGGAGGCGGTCGGTGAAATCCCGGGCCGAGCGCAGCAGCGTCAGCCGCTGTGCCGCGCCGGGCCGGTGCTGGTCGGCTTCGCCGAGCAGCCGCCGTAACCGGATGAGGAGCCCGTGCTCGGGCACGGGTTCGGGGACCTTGCGCAGCAGGTGTCCGAGCGGGTCGCCGCGCAGGTCTTCGGGAAGCAGATCACTCAGCAGGACCCCCGTTCGGATCATGTGCACCACCGCCGCCTGGGCGGCCTCGGCGGTCGCGCCCGGGTAGCGGTTCACGACGGCCGCGATGACGTCGCTCCCCGAGGTGCGGTCGGCACATACCTCCAGCAGCCATTCCGACAGCTGGGTGACCCGGACAGTGCCGAGATGTCCGCTACCGTCCGGGCCAGGGTGCTCGACCTCGTACCGGGTCCCGCGGCGCACCACGAGATTGTTCACCGTCAGGGCCAGCGTCGGCACCACGCCCGGTAACTCCAACACGCGGTCGGCGAAGCTCAGCAACCATTGCGGGCTGGGCACGGTGACCGTCTGGTGGCGCTTGCCCAGGCGGAGCACACTCCGGTTGCCTTCCAGCCGGGCCGCGGCAACCGCGCACCACACGCCATGGGGGGTCGTACGCGTCCGCGCTCGAATCGCGTAGGCGGTGCGCGTCACGGCGGCCCGGTGCGAGTCGTTGGGCGCCTGCTCCAAGGAACGGGAGGCGAGGAACAGACCTTCCGCGAACAGCCCGTCCTCCTGGTTCGCGCCAGAGGCCAGCAGAGGGATGCGGGCCATCGCTACCGGGTCGAACGTGAAGACTTCTCCTGGCACTATGCCCCCTGGCTCTCGCTGGTCGGGGTGGCGCGGACGGTGGCCGCGCCACTCCGACGTTCATCCGGACCGCTGGTTGCTACCGGGCGTCGGGGATCAGGCACCCGGTAGTGGGTCCCTGCGGCGGGGACGGCCCGCAGCCGTCGCCGGTGGTGTCGCCGTCGGTGTCGCCATCGGTCTCGGCGAAGCCGTTCCGGATCTCGGACAGACGGGTGTTCGTCGCGTCCAGACGGAACACCTCAAGCAGGGCAGCGTCCATGTCAACCTCCTTTCTGCGCGTCGAAGGTGATGGTGCGCCCCGAGCCGTTGCGGCCCGGGAGATCGGGGATCGGCGGGTGCTCAGGGCCAGGCGAGCACCATGCGCAGTCCAGGGCCGTCCAACACGCGCCCGGCGGCGGGCAGGCACTCGGAGCCTTCGGGGTGGAGGTGGAGCGCCGGTCCGGGGCCACCACGGTGGTCGTGGTCCCATACGCGCAGATGCCGGGCGCAATCCTCGGCCAGGGTCTCGTCGCGGCCGTGCCAGGCGACGCCGTATTCGAACCGGGCATTGTCCGTGCCCACCGGGCGCATCGTCAGATAGGCGAGGGTGTTCGCGCTCCAGGTGACGGGGCTGCCTCCGGGCAGCGTCCACGCTCCGCCCGGACGGTCGAGGGTCTGGCGGTCCACGTGCAGGCGCCCGAAGACATCCAGCACCGTCGCCAGCCACACGTCCACGACGGGCCGGGTGCCCTCGGTGACGCCGACCGTCACCCCGGTCCACACCTCATGACGCTTGCCCGCCAGGGCTTCGGTCAGGGCGGCGGCATCGGGCTGCGCCCCGCCGTCCCACCGCAGCCGCACGTCGTCACCGAGCAGCGTCGTGGCCACTGGATCCTTCGCCGCCTGCCCGCGCATGCGTACGAAGCCGCACAGGTCCCAGCCGTCACCGCGCCAATGGCCACTCTCCTGTGTGAAGGTGAGTAAGCGTCCCAGTCCCCGCAGCCGCAGCGGGACCACCAGACGGCCTTCGTCGGTGAGCTGCTCCAGCCAGGCGGGGGCGATCGTCGTGGCCTGGGCGGTTACCACGATGCGGTCGTATGGGGCGCCGTCGGGGACTCCGAAGTGTCCGTCGTTGGTTACCAGCCGGATATCCGTGCACCCGGCAGCCTCAAGGCACCTCGCGGCCCGGTCGATCACTTCCGGGTCGATGTCCTGGCTTGTCACGCGGCCTCCATCACCGACCAGTTGGCGGAGAAGTGCCGCGTTGTAGCCGCCGGAACCCACTTCCAGCACCCTGTCGCCCGGCCGAGCCCGAAGGCGCTCCAGCATCGTGGCCACCAGCCATGGCGCGGAGACCGAACTGACCGGCTTACCGTCTGTGTCGCGCTTGGTGAACACCGCATCGTCGCGGTAGGCGTCCTCCAACGGAACGCCGGGGACGAACAGGTGCCGAGGCACGGCAGTGAACGCCGCGGCGACCTGCGGACTGGTGATCCTGCCTGTGGTCTGTAAGCCCTTGACCAGGTCGGCGTTCATGCCGACTGCGGTGGCAGCAGTGTCCAATAGCACCCCAACGCCCTTTCATTTCGCGGCAATTTCGCTCATCGCGCAGCTCGCCCCCCGGTGAAGCGCGGTAGTTCACGCGGCTCGTGACCGGTTCCGCGTACGACGTATTGACGCGTTCGGGGTCGAGGGGTGTGGCATCCGCTGAGGGGAGTGTAGCGACGTACCGCACCCGAATGGTTGCTGTTGGTGATGAAGGCTGCCGCGATGAGGCGGCGGTGCCGCGGGACAGGCGCGGGCGCGCGGTGTCGGCCGGCGTGCCGGGCCAGCTCTCGAAGAGATGTGGGCCCGGGGCCGTTGGCGGTCAGCGGAGGAACTGGCGGAGCATTGTGGTCAGTTCATGCGGCTTTTCCTCGGTGATCCAGTGGCCGGAACCACGGATCACCCTTCCTTCGACGTGCGTCGCGTAGTCGCGCCACTGGTCGGCGATGCTTCCGGCCAGAGCCTTCTGTCCGCCGATCGCGAGGACCGGCATCGGCAGCTTTCCCTTGGCCCGGAGCTGTTTGTTCTGTTCGACGTTGGTGCGCAGCGCTCGGTACATGTTCAGCCACGCGGTCACGAGCCCGGGGCGTCGCAGATATCGGGCGTAGAACTCGTAGTCCGGTCGAGCTGTGCTTCACCCCGACCTACGCATCCTGGGCCAACCCGATTGAGGCCCACTTCGGCCCGCTGCGGCAGTTCACCCTGGCCAACTCCCACCACCGCAGCCACCCCACGCAAACCCGGGCACTGCACCGCTACCTGCGCTGGCGCAATACCAACGCCCGCCACCCCGACGTACTCACCGCCCAACGCAAGGAACGCGCCCGCGTCCGCAGCGAGAAGGGCATCCGCTGGGGCGGACGCCCCCTCAACACCGCAGCCTGACCAACCGCGAACCGCAGCCCCCCGAGCGCCGAAGGGGGCGAGTTCAGGAGAAGGGCAGCGGCAGAAGGATGACTCAGGAGGCGGACGGCTCGATCTCCCCCGCGAAGACGATGACCTGGTCGATGAGGCTCCGCCGCAGATGGACGACGTCCGTTCCCGCCAGGCGGGGGCCTCCATCCGGCGTGGTGAAGACCCACTGGTACCGGGCCCACTCGTCAGGCATGTCCACCGCCGAGCAGCGCACCATCGTGCCGGTCCCCGCCGGGTGGCGCCGGATGTCCAGTACGAACCGCTCGACCGCCGCGATTCCTTCGCTGCGACCCAACGGCCCCCAGAAGACCACGTCTGAGGTCAGGGCCTGGGAGAGCAGGGCAGTCACATAGTTGTCGTCCGAGGCGTTGAACGCGGAGATGAACGTGTCGATCGCGGAGCGTGCAATCTCTTCCTACATGCCCCAGTAATACCAGCCGTTTCGCGTGCGCTCATCCCGCGAGCCGCCTTCCGATCACGGTGAACCATCCCGGTCACAGCACCAGTGGCTCGAGCCACTAGCCCTCCCCGGGGTACCGCACCCCCAGCCGCTCCCGCGCCGCGTCCAGGGTCCGCATCACCGCCAGCGTGCCGTCCAGCGGCACCAGCGGGGACTCCGTCTCGCCCGCGCGCAGCGCGCGCATCACCTCGGCCGCCTCCCGCTGGTAGGAGCGCAGCCCGTCCACCGCCGTGATCTCCTCCGGATCCCGGCCCGGCCGGTGCAGTACGAACCGTTCCGGGTGGAAGAAGCCGCGCGGGAACTCGATCCGCCCCGCCGTGCCCGTCACCGCCGCCGTCATCGGCGTATCGGCGGTGATCGAGCAGGACAGCAGCGCCACCGCCCCGCTGTCCCAGCCCAGTGCCAGACCCGTGTTCACATCCACGCCCTCGGGGGAGAGCCGCCCCACCGCCCGCACCTCGTCCGGCTCGCCGAGCAGCAGCTGCGCGAAGGACACCGGATAGACGCCGAGGTCCAGCAGGGCGCCGCCGCCCAGCGCCGGATCGCGCAGCCGGTGGTCCGGGGGATACGGGCCGGGCAGCCCGAAGTCCGCGTGGACCGCCCGGACCTCGCCGATCGCGCCGTCGTGGACCAGCTCGGTCATCCGGCGGACGACCGGATCGCAGTACGTCCACATCGCCTCCATCAGGAAGCGGCCCCGGGCCCGGGCGAGGTCCACCAGCTCCCCGGCCTCGCGGACATTGAGCGTGAACGGCTTCTCGCACAGCACCGCACGCCCCGCCTCCAGGCACAGCCCGGCCGCCGCCCGATGGGCCGAGTGCGGGGTGGCGACATAGATCACATCGATGTCGTCATCGGCGGCCAGCTCCTCCCAGCCGCCGTACGCCCGGGGTATCCCGAACCGCTCCGCGAACCGCTTCGCCGACTCCGGCCGGCGCGAGCCGACCGCCATGACCTGCGCGTCCGCCATCTCCAGCAGATCCGTGGCGAACGAGGCGGCGATCGCACCGGTCGCCAGAATCCCCCACCGCACGGGCGCGACCTTCGGTCCGGACATCCTCACCCCTGGCTTGTTCGGTGCTTATTCGGTCGTGAGCACTCCAATTCAGCTGAGAGCATAGACAACGATTCAACGACTCATGGAAGGTCAGCATGCAGCAGCCCGGCCAAACGGCCGCCGCTCCCTCCCGGGCTCACAGACCCGACCCCCTTTCTCCCCCCTCCTCCGCCGCCGCGCCCCAGGTCACCGCTCCGCTGACCGCGCAGCGCCGTACGAGCCTCCTCGTCACCTTCGTCCTCGGCGGGCTCACCGCTCTCCCCGCCCTCTCGATGGACATGTACCTCCCGGCCCTGCCGGAGGTCACCGACGCGCTCCACAGCTCCGCCGCCACCGCCCAGCTCACCCTCACCGCCTGCCTGATGGGCATGGCGCTCGGCCAGCTCGTCGTCGGCCCGATGAGCGACAAGTGGGGCCGCCGCCGTCCCCTCCTCATCGGCATGGTGATCTACGTCATCGCCACCGCCATCTGCGCCTTCGCGCCCACCGCCGAGCTGCTCATCGGGTTCCGGCTGCTCCAGGGGCTCGCCGGGTCGGCCGGGATCGTGATCGCCCGCGCCATCGTCCGCGACCTGTACGACGGCATCGCGATGGCCCGCTTCTTCTCCACCCTCATGCTGATCTCCGGCGTCGCGCCCATCGCCGCGCCCGTCATCGGCGGGCAGATCCTGCGCTTTACCGACTGGCGCGGCGTCTTCGTCTTCCTCACCGTGATCGGCGCCCTGCTCACCCTCGTCGTCTGGCGCTTCCTGGGCGAGACCCTGCCCGTCGAGCGCCGCCAGGACGGCGGGCTCGGCCAGACGCTCCGTACGATGCGCGGGCTGCTCGCCGACCGCGTCTTCGCCGGATACATGCTCGCGGGCAGCTTCGCCTTCGCCGCCCTCTTCGCCTATGTCTCCGGTTCGTCCTTCGTCGTCCAGGAGATCTACGGCGCCTCGCCGCAGACCTTCAGCCTCCTCTTCGGGCTCAACTCGATCGGCCTCATCGGCATGGGCCAGATCAACGGCCGGGTGCTCGTCGGCCGCGTCAACATGGACAAGGTGCTGACCGTGGCGCTGACGCTGATCGCCCTCGCGGCGACCGCGCTGCTGATCCTTTCCGCCGGGGTCTTCGGCGAGGCCGGTCTGGGGCCGGTCGCGGCCTGCCTGTTCGTGCTGATGTCGTCGATGGGTCTGGCCATGCCGAACACCAACGCCTCGGCGCTGATGCGCACCCCGCACGCCGCCGGTTCCGCCTCCGCGCTGCTGGGCACCTCCACCTTCCTGCTGGGCGCGGTCGCCTCCCCGCTGGTCGGGATCGCGGGCGAGACCACGGCGGTGCCGATGGCCGTCGTCCAGCTGGCCTGCGCGCTCGCGGCCATGGCCTGCTTCATGGGACTCTGCCGTCCGTGGCAGCGACGTACGAAGCACAGCGTGACCGTGGTCTGACCCGGCTGCTGGAGACCGTCAGGGCGCTTCCCGAGGGGGAGCGCCCTTGGTGTTCCGGGGTGGCGCTGGCCGCCGGGACCGGCTCCGGCCCGCTGGCCGAGGAGTGCTTCGGCTGGGCGGTGCGGTACGCGGCGTACGACGAGGCCTCCGACCGGGGCGTGGAACTGCCCCGCGAGCGGTGGGTGCCGGTGCGCCGCGACACCGTCTTCGACCTCGCCTCGCTCACCAAGCTGTGCACCACGATCGTGGCGCTGCGGGCCGTCGAGCGCGGGCTGATCGCGCTGGACGGGCGGGTGGCCGGGTACGCCCCGGAGTGCACGGCCGCCGCCGAGCACGGCATCACCGTGCGGCAACTGCTCACCCACACCTCCGGGCTGATCCCCGAACTGCCGCTGTACGAGGAGGACGGGCGGGAGCGGGCGCTGGCCAGGCTCGCCGCCGAGCCGCCGGCCACCCCGCCCGGCACCGCGCGCCGCTACTCCGACCTCAACTTCCTGCTGCTCCAGCGCGTCCTGGAACGGTCGGCCGGACAGCCGCTGGACCGGCTCGTCCAGGAGACGGTCACCGGCCCGCTGGACATGACCGGCACCCGCTTCAACCCGCCCGCCTCCTGGCTCCCCCGGATCGCGGCCACCGAGGACCAGCGGCGGCCCTGGGGCAAGCTGGACCGGGGGATGCTGCGGGGCGTGGTGCACGACGAGAACGCCTGGGCGCTGGGCGGGGTCGCCGGGCACGCCGGGCTCTTCTCGACCGCCGGGGACCTGGCCGTGCTGTGCCGGGCGCTGCTGGCCGGGGGCGGGCCCATGCTGTCGGCGGAGTCCACCGAGCTGATGCTGACCGCGCCGGGGCTGGGCTTCGAGGTCGACCAGCCGTGGTTCATGGGGGAGTTGGCGGGGCCGGGCGCCGCGGGACACACCGGGTTCACCGGCACCAGCCTGGTGGTGGACCGGGCCCGCGGGGCCTATCTGGTGCTGCTCGCCACCACCGTGCATCCGCGCCGCCGCCCCGGCGACAGCGCGCCCCGCGCGGCGGCGGCCACGGCGCTGGCCCGCGCCTTGGGCTGACGGCACCGGCCCGCGCCTTGGGCTGACCTGCCCTCACCGGCCGGTAATGTCAGGACAGTTGGCCTGATCCGTTCGCTTGGTTAGCCTGTGCGCCTGTGCCACTGCCGTGCACCCCCGGACGGCCGCGCTGCTCCACCGCCATGAGGAAGACCGCTGTGACGAACCTCCAGGACCCGCAGGACTCTCCCGCCACTCCGGCCCCTCAGGCCACTCCGGCCCCTCAGGCCACTCCGGCCCCTCAGGCCACTCAGGACCCACCGGGCGCGGAGGACGCGCCCGGCGATCCGGGCCCGGCGGCGCCGCCCCCCGGCTGCCCCGCCCACACCGACCCCTCCTCCGCCGGACCCGCGCTGCTGTACGGGGAGCGGTACCTGCGGAATCCCGCCGAGAGCTATGAGCGGATGCGGCGCGACCACGGACAGGTCGCCCCGGTCCTGCTGGAGTCCGACGTCCCCGCCTGGCTCATCCTCGGCTATCGCGAGATACGCCAGGTCGTCACCGACGTCCAGACCTACGGCCGCGACTCACGCCGCTGGAACCGCTGGGACGAGGTGCCGTCCGACTGGCCACTCATGCCCTGGGTGGCCCACAGCCCCATGATCCACTTCACGGAGGGGGACGAGCACCGGCGGCGCTCGGCGGCCGTCAGCGACGCCCTCGCCTCCGTCGACCCCTTCGAACTGCGCAGGCACTGCGAGCGGTTCGCCGACTCGCTGATCGACAAGTTCGTCGGCAGCGGCAAGGCGGACCTGGTCTTCGACTACGTCTACTCCGTGCCCGCCCTCGCCATGGGCCAGATGTTCGGCCTGCCCGAGGACCAGCTGGAGTACATGGCGGAGGCGGTGACCGTCTCGCTGCTCTCCAGCGACGAGGCCATGGCGGCCCAGCAGCGGGCCGCCGAGGTGGTGCAGCGGCTGGTGGCGGCCAAGCGCGAAGAGCCGGGCCCGGACGTCACCTCCCGGTACATCCGGAACTCCCCGGACCTCACCGACGAGCAACTCGTCGGGGACCTGATGGTGATGATCGCCGCGGGCATGCCCGCCACGTCCTACTGGATCGGCAACACCGTCCGGCTGATGCTCACCGACGACCGGTTCACCATGACCCTCGCGGGCAACCGCCGCAGCATCGGCGAGGCCATGAACGAGGTGCTGTGGGCGGACTCCCCGCTCCAGAACGTCATCGGGCGCTTCGCCACCCGCGACACCACGCTCGGGGACCAGCGCATCCGCGCCGGTGACCTCCTCGTCCTCGGCCTCGCCGCCGCCAACGCGGACCCGCTGCTGTGGCCCGACAGCGGGGCGGGCTACGCGGGGAACAACGCGTATGTGTCCTTCACCGGCGGCGACTACGGATGCCCGGTGGGCGCGCCCGACCTGGGCAAGATCATCTCGGAGACGGCGATCGAGGTGCTGCTGGACCGGGTGCCGGACCTGGAGCTGGCGGTCGAACCCGACGAGCTCCAGTGGATGGACTCCCTCTGGTACCGCTGCCTGGTCTCCCTCCCGGTCACCTTCACCCCCGCCCCGGCCGCGGGATAAGTAGTGTCTGGCGGTTCGTGACGCCTGCGGCGGGCTGTTCCCCTCCCCGCCCCTTCCCGAAGCATCGATATGCGGCTCCGCCACGTGGTGGGGCTCCGCCCAGCCCCCGGGATCCGGGGGTCCAGGGGCGGAGCCCCGGTTTCGGGAAGCCCGGATGCGGAGCGGCTACAGAGCCTGGAACCTCTCTTCGAGGTCAGCGATGCGCTCGGCCCGTCGGGCCAGTAGGTAGACCCGGTTGTTCGTGCGCTGCACTTCGTGCACCAGGCTGAAGCCCTGGGTCTCGTTGTACCTCACCAATTCGGGGAGGCTGCAGCCACGACGGACCCATGCCCTCCCCTCCCGGGCGGCCCGGTCAACCGCCCACAGTCCCATGACGGTTCCCGGCTTCTTCGTACAGTGCGCCGGGTCGGTGACTGTCGAGTAGAGGTAGTGGGCCGACTCGTTCAGTTCGTCTTGCGTCCAGCCCCAGGGTGGGGTCTGTTCCTGCACGGTGGTGCACCCGATGACCTGTCCGCCGTCCTCGGCGAGGACCCACACGTCACCGTCAGAGTTCTCTGCCTGCCGTGCGAGTTCGGTAGCGTTCTCACGCCAGCTCGGATGTCCTCGCTCCTCCAGCCATGCAGAGCGAGCGAGGATCATGTTCTCTACGGCAGGGATGTCGTCGGCCGTGGCCGGGCGCATTGCGAACACCGTGTCTCCTGGGGTCGGTCGGCGGCAAACCGGTGTGGTTGCCGCATGGTTTACAGGAAGGCTCGGGCGGCGAAGTGCAGATCCAGCACTTCGAGGAGCTGCGCGTCACCGTCTTCGCGGTAGGGCTCTTCGGCCAGTCGTCGCACGGCCAGGCGCAGGCCATCAGGGTCGACCAGCTGGTCATCGAAGAGTGGGGAACCGTCGGTGAGCATCCGGGCGAACCACTGCCGGGCGTGCGTGGTCAGTGAGTGTTGGACGACTTCTGCGAAAGACTCCCGCACGCGGGACTCGGTGACGTCCGGGCTCAGCCCAAGTGAGGCGAGGCGTCGCCGCTGAAGTTGCTTGAGCTCGCGCCAGTGCATGGGAAGCCACTCGCCGAGTTGGACCATGCCGGGGTCGGCGAAGGGGTGCAGGGGCCAGATGCCGGCTCGCATCAGCACGGGCGCCGTGGTCTCCAGAGACAGCAAGGTCATGCTGTTGACCGCGGCGGGTGGTGCGATGCCGTCGTCCGCGTACTCGAGCGCCGCCCGTGCTCGTCGGCCGACCCAGGGAAGCGCGTCGCTGATCTCGCCCATGGACTTGTGGGGGTACTCGTCCTGCGAGAGGGCCACCATTTCGTCCCCGCCGAGTCCCGTCACGACCACGCGGGCCCCGTGCTCGGCCAGTCCCTCGGTCAGTCGGGTGAATGGGCGGTGCAGGGGTTCCTCGTACGGGCTGATGCGCTCGCCCCGGACACGCGCGCAGTCGGCCGTCAGCGGGGCGTACTCCATGGCGTCGATCGGGTGATCCGGCTCGGCGAACGGGAGGGTTTTGAGGATTTCGGCACGCCGCCGGATCTGGTGAGCAGGACTGGTACTCCCTCGGCACGGACGGCTTCGGTCTCTCCGACACCCGCGAAGCCGCCCGCCGCCACTTCGGCGTCGAAGCCCCGGCCATCGTGACCACCGCCCTGAACCGCCTCGCCCGCCGGGGCGAGGCCAAGCCGACGGCGGCGAAGGAAGTGGCCGAGCGCTACGGCATCTGACCGCCCCGCGGCATGCGGAAGCCCCGCCCATGCGCCATGGCGGCGTAAGGGCGGGGCCGGTCGTTTCAGAGGGACCAGGAGTTCACAGGGTCGTCCAGCCAAGCGTGTGTCTCTTCGGCCGTGACCGTGAGACCGAACCGGGAGTGATCCGGTTCGCCATGGCTGAGCCACCAGTGGTAGGCGCTCTCCACCTCGCCCCACAGTCGGCGAGGGCCGGACTGGTAGACCTTGGCTTCCTCGCGGTCATCGCGGAAGACGACGACCGCCCAGGACCTGTCCGAAAGCCCGTAGAACCACACGGCGCGCCGACCATCCCGCTTGCGGTCGGGGTTGTGCGCAACGTCAGGCACACGAAGGCCCAAGGCGAAACCGACCGCGTCGAAACTCCCGGTGCCGCAGAGCTGCGCCTCAGTGAGCGTCGTGGTTGACGTGTCCGCAGCGTCCAGTGCCCCTGGCGGGACGTATTCGTCGTGCCGGGGCCACACGAACCGTTGAGAGCGCAGACGCATGAACGCCACGGGCCGTGTGAACGGCCCTGACGCGCTCTGTCCGTGCCGAGCGACCACGAGTCGGGCAGCTGCCTCGCTAGGACCGTAGTACGTCCCCCAGGGAACAAGAAGCACCCCGCCTGGCTTCGACTGCTCCACCCACGCGAACGGGATCTTCCGCAACCCGCACGTGGCGATGACACGATCGTACGGAGCCCGTGCGCCGTACCCGAGGAGCCCATCCCCGTGCACCACCTGCACCGGTAGCCCGAAGTGGTCCAGGGACTTCCGGGCATCCGAGGCAACGGCGCTGTCCACTTCCACGGTGACGATGTTCTCGGCGCCCAGACGATACGCCAGCAAAGCCGCGTTCCACCCCGTCCCCGTACCGATCTCCAACACCCGCTGTCCCGGCTTCACATCCAGGTCGGCCAGCATGGAGAACACCAGGCTCGGCATGGACGACGAGGAGCTGAAGGACTTGCCAGGCTCGGGGCCCTCGTGCGCGCCGTCGTCCCATTGCGTGACGATGGGGTCGTCAGAGTCGGCGTATCGCTGCCACGCTTCCGGATCCTGCTCTTCACTGACCGTGGAGTATCGGCCGGTGGCCATGTCATGCGGCCATATCAGGGAAGGCAGGAAGCGGGAGCGAGGCACGGCCTCATAAGCCGGGGTCCACTCGGCCGACACGGCGCCCGCGTTGAGGAGGAGGCGGCCCAGTTCCTCACGAGTGGCCCGCCCCGCCTGCTCAGCCGAGCTTGTCACTTCTTGTGCGTCCCATCGCCGGGAGGCGTCGAACCGTCCGGGTGAGGCTCGTCAGTGGGTGTCCACGGCTGCCCGGGGTGCCCGTCGCCTCCGTCGTCGTCCTTTCCGTGCCCACCGCCTTGTGTGAATAAAATACCCAATTGCATGCTCATCGTTTTCCCCTCCCGAGAGTCCGGATCTCCCCCGCGCTGTCAGTACTGCCCCACGGACACACGGCTTCGGCCGCTTCATGTCCACGTTGTCGTACGTCCAGTCAACGCCCGCTTGAGTGCGGGAACTTGCACATCGTTTGTACTGAGGCGATCCGGACATTCACCCACTTGTGGCTACGGCTGACAGGATCTGTATCCGCGAGGAAGACTGAACCCATGAGCACCACTGAGCTTGCCCCCGGCACCAACGTCGCGGTACTCCGCAAGGAGCGCGGCTGGAGTCAGCTCCACACAACTCACAAGGCCACCATCTCTGTGTCGCTCCTGTCCAAGATTGAGCTGGGAGACCGGACGCTGACGCCTGCCGTCGCCGCTGCCCTGGCTGGTGCCTTCGGTGTGACCATGGACGAGGTGCTTGGCCGTATCCTTCGCTCAGGAGGATGTACCGCGTCTCTCCGCGCTCCGGGCTGCCATCAGGGACTACGACCTACCGGAGAGGCTGCCTGCTCAGCGGGGTGGTTCCTCCTCGGGGGGCCAGACGTCGCCCCAGGACACATCGCGGGCGGCCCGGTACAGCGGCCCCTGACGCTTGGTCACCGTGGTGCGCCCCAGGCCCTCCTCGGGCGCGCACAGATCCAGCAGCACCTGGCCCTTGCGGATCTGCGGGCGGCGCACCACCCGCGCCCCGGCGGGCGTCGCGTCGAACCGTACGGCCGCGACATAGCTGAACTTCTCGTCCTCGTACGGCAGTGAACCGCCCTTGACCCGCCGGTGGAGGGAGGAGCGGCGGACCCGGGTGGCGAAGTGGCACCAGTCGGCGCCGGGCTCGATCGGGCAGGACGCGCCGTGCGGGCAGGGGGCGACGATCCGCAGCCCGGCCGCCAGCAGGCGGTCCCGGGCCTCGCGGATCCGCAGATAGCCGTCCGGGGTGCCCGGTTCGATCAGCACCACTGCCTGCGCTACGCGCGCCGCCTCGGTCACGACGGCGTGCCGGTCGGCATCGGTCAGCTCGCCCAGCACGTAGCTGACGGTGACCAGGTCGGTCCCGTCCGGCAGCGCGAGGCCGTCGCCGATGGCCCGGCGCTGCCAGCGGGCGGTGCGCAGCGCCTCGGAGGGTGCCTGCCGGGCCAGTTCGCGGCCGAGGTCCAGCGCGGGCTCGGCCCAGTCCAGGACCGTGGTGGTGTGCCCGGCCCGCGGCCAGGCGGCGGCCACCGCCCAACTGGCGGCGCCGGTACCACCGCCGATGTCGATGTGCGTGGCCGGGGCCCACTCGGGCGCGCGGGCGCGGAAGGCGTCGAGGGCGGCGCGCACGGCCTCGAAGGTCGCGGGCATCCGGTACGCGGCGTACGCGGCGACGTCGGAGCGGTCGCGCAGCACGGGCGCGTCGGTCGGGGTGTGCCCCCGGTAGTGGCCGATCAGCCGGTCGACCGCCTGGGCCGCCTGGCGGGGCGGCAGACCGTCGAGGAGTCCGGCGAGCGCGGTGTGGGGCGTCTCGTCGGTGGGGGCGGCGTCGGGGGCGTGCATTCGCGGGATTCTACCGGCGGGAGGGGGCGCCTTCGGCGTCTGGGCCGGGGGTCGCTGCATGGGCGTGGGCATGGGTATGGGCATGGGCTGCATGGGCCTGGGCCTGGGGCGCCGCCTGGGCCTGGGGCCGCCGTTTGAGCCTGGGGTCGCCGCTTGGCCCGGGGTCGCCGCCTGGGCCGGGGGTTGCCGCCTGGGCTTGGGCCGGGGGCGCCGCCTAGGCCGCCGCTTGGGGCCGGGGGCGTCGCCTGAGCCTGGACCGCCGATTGGGCCGGGGGCGTCGCCTGAGCCTGGACCGCCGATTGGGCCGGGGGCGCCGCTTGGGCCTGGGGTCGCCACCTGGGCCTGGTTCGCCACCGGGCCGGGGGCCTCGCAGGGTCCGCTGCCCTCAGGGTCCGCTGCCCTCAGGGTCGGCTTCGCGCAGGGCCGGCGGGCGCCGCAACGGCGGCGAGCGCCTTGCCGCCCGGCGCGGGGCCGTGCCCGGCGCGGGGCCGTGCCCGGCCCGGGATCGCTGGTCGGCCCGAGGCCGCTGGTCGGCCCGAGGCCGCTGGTCGGCCCGGGGCCGCTGGTGGGCCCGTTCGCCCACCGTGGACCGTCCCTCATCCCCCGCTAGGCGCCCGCGGCATCCGTACGGGCGTGGAGATCAGCCGGCCCGGCGCGTCCGTGATGATGCCGTCGCAGCCCAGCCGCAGCATCCGGTCCCGCTGTGCCGGGGTGTCCACGGTGTGCGCCCACACCCGCGGTATCCCCGAGGCGACGGCCCGCCGTACGTCCTTGTCGCGCGCCCGGTAGTCCACGTCCAGCAGGTCGACGACGCCGCGCCAGTCGCGCGGGGTGTCGGTGCGCATCTGCCGGGCGGACCGCCACAGCTGGGTCAGCAGCCCCTTGCGGTGGGCCTCGCGGGCCACGTCGGGGCGGTTGCTGTTGACGTAGACGGCGTGGACCAGCCCCCGGTCGCGGATCATCCTCGCCAGCCGCGGCAGGCTCTCCGGGTCCTTGGCCTCGACCATCAAGGTGATCCGGCCGCCGAACCGGTCCAGCACCTCGGCGACGGTCGGCGGCCGCTCGGGCCGCCAGGTGCCGCGCAGGGAGGGGTCGGGGCGCAGCCGGACGTTCCGCCACTGGGCGGTGGTCAGGGCCCGCACGGGCCCGGTCCGGTCGGTGGTGCGGTCCAGCGTGGCGTCGTGCATCACCACGAGCGTGCCGTCCGCCAGCATGCGGCTGTCGAAGTCCAGGACCTGGACGTCACGCCTGCTGAAGGCGCTGGCCAGCCCCGACATGCTGTTCTCGGGCACTTCCAGGGCGCCGCCGCGGTGCGCGGTGTAGACGACGGCGGGCTTACGGGACGACAGCGTCGTGAGCGCGGGCCGGAGGCCGAGCCGCGCCGGTTCGGCGGCCGGGGGTACGAGGCGTCGTACGGACGGACGAGCGGTGGGGTGGGCCGCGGCGGCGGCCGGTATGGACAGGCCGAGCACCACGACGGCGGTCAGAAAACGCCTGCTGATCATAAACGGAACGCTAGGGGCGTGACATCCGTTATGCCCTGATATCGGCACCCGGTCGGGGTGCTCTCACCCACCCCGGATGCGGACACCGGCCACTTCCGGAGCAGGATGGTGGCAGCATTGATCGGGTACCGGCGGTACCGCCGGTACCGGCGGTGAAGCGAGGCGGTAGATGGAACGCAAGGGCAGGTTCTCCCAGTGGCTGCGCCGGCCGAGGAGCGGAGCGGGCGGCGACCAGGGCACGGGAGCGGGCGCCGGGGGCGTCCGCGAGGACCTGCTCATGGCCGCCGCGGCCGCGGGATTCCCGCTCGCGCCGGCCGCGCACCCCTCCGGCTACGGCTGCTCCTGCGACCGCATCGGCTGCCCCACCCCGGCCCGCCACCCCGTCTCGTTCGCCTGGCAGACCCAGGCGACGACGGACCCGGACAAGGTCGAGCAGTGGCTGCGCGCCGATCCCCAGGCCAACTTCATCACCGCCACCGGCATCGTCCACGATGTGCTCGACGTACCCGCGGACGCGGGGCGGATGGCCCTGGAGCGGCTGGGCGCGGCCGAGGTCGAGGTCGGGCCCGTGGCCACGAGCAGTGGCGATCTCCGGCAGGGCCGGATGCTCTTCTTCACGGCCACGCGGGGTACGCCCGACGACGAGGACGAGTGGTGGCCGTGTGAGCTGGACTGTCATCCGGAGACGATGGATGAGCATCCGGGGCTGCGGTGGCATTGCCGGGGGAGCTATGTGCTGATGCCGCCCGCGAGGTTGCCGGGGGACGGGCATGTGGGGTGGGTGCTCGGGCCGGAGCGGCCGCTGCCGGATCCGCTGAGCTTGCTCGAGACGCTCACCGATGCGTGTGCCCGCTTCGCGGGCGAGGATCAGGATCAGGAGACGGCTGCCTGGCCCATGGGGCGGTAGGGCGCTTTAAGGTTTCGTTGTCGGGTGCGGGCCGGTGGGTGGCGTGTGCCCACCCGTTCCGCCAGGGGGCACCTCCCAGCGGTAGCTGGGGGAGGAACGATTGCCCACACTTATTTATTCGCCCTTCGCCGCTGTTACGCCCTCCAGGCGGTTGAGGAAGACCACCTTCGGGTCCGCCGCGTCCTTCGCCGGGACCCGTACCGCCGACTCCGCGATGCGGGTCAGCGTCACCGCCCGCTTCGCCTCCCCCGTCATCAGCGCCTTGATCTGCGGATCCGGGTTGGGCCGGAACCCCTTCGCCATGGTCTGCTTCTGCCGGTGGTGCGAGGTGAAGAACACGATCGCCCCGCCGTCCGAGGTGCGCAGCCCCAACGGGGCGTCCTGCGCGCCCTGCGCCGGGCTGTCGATGTACTCGGTCCAGAACTTGGGCGTGCGCAGGTACTTCTTCCGGGTGTCCCGCAGCCCCGACGTGGACTGGCCGTCGGCGAAGACCGAGCCCTTGCCCGTCATCAGGTAGTCGGCGTACTCCGCGCTCAGCTTGTCCGGCCGGGTGGCCAGCTTCGGGGCCGGCCCCGCGGCCCGGACCGGCTTGGCCCAGCCGTCCTTGTCGGTCGCGAAGTCCGGCACCTCGTCCTGGCTGAGGATCGACAGATACGCGGCCTTCCACGGCTCATCCGCGCCGCCCCGGGTGAAGACGAACAGCCAGCGGTTGTCGTCGCGGTTGCTGTCGGTGTCCGCGACGAAGAACTTCGGCCAGCCCACCTGCTTGGGGATGCGGTAGGTGACGTCGGACAGCTCCAGCGACGGGTACTTGGGGTTGCCGTCGGGCGAGCTCGCGTGCTGGGCCTTGAGGTCGGCCGTGGTGATGGCCTCCAGCGGGCCCGTCTCCACCTGGCTCGCCAGCGCCGGATCCAGCTCGCGGTACGCCTTGTTGTACGTGTCGGTGAACCGCTCGAGCGCCTTGGGCGCCTCAGCCTTGTCCACCGACGGAATGTTCTCCCGCTCGCCGTGCACCGTCATGCACCCCGTGAGCGTCATCCCCAGCGTCAGTACCACCGCTGCGGTCGGAACTGCCAGCTGCCGACGGGGCGACCTGCGTGTCATGGGGCTCCGGCTCCCGATTCGTGGGGGCTGCTGTGGACGGCGACACCCTACCGGGGCGAAGGAACAGCGCGAGCGTGGGGACCAGGTAGAGCGCCCACATCCACACCTGGAGCCAGGTCGGGTCCGGCTGGAAGTTGAAGACGCCCTTGAGCACCGTGCCGTACCAGGAGTCCGGCGCGATGGTGGAGCTGATGTCGAAGGCCAGCGAGTGCAGCCCCGGCAGCCAGTCGGCCTCCTGGAGGTCGTGGAAGCCGTACGCGAGCACCCCGGCCGCCACCACGACCAGCATCGCACCGGTCCAGGTGAAGAACTTCGCCAGGTTGATCCGCAGCGCTCCCCGGTAGAACAGCCAGCCCAGCACCACCGCGGTGACCAGGCCCAGGACCACGCCGATCAGCGGGTCCGCCGTACCGTCGTTGCTCGCCCGCACCGCCGTCCACACGAACAGCGCGGTCTCCAGGCCCTCCCGGCCGACCGCGAGGAACGCCGTGGCCACCAGCGCCCCGGTGCCCATCGCGAGCGCCGCGTCCAGCTTGCTGTGCAGCTCGGACCTGAGATGGCGGGCGGTGCGCCGCATCCAGAACACCATCCAGGTCACCAGGCCGACCGACAGGATCGACAGCGAGCCGCCCAGCGCCTCCTGCGCCTCGAAGGTCAGCTCCTGCGAGCCGAACTCCAGCGCCGCGCCGAAGGACATGCTCAGGACCACCGCGGCGGCGATCCCGAGCCACACCGGGCGCAGCGCCTGCCGGCGCTCGGTCTTGACCAGATAGGCGACCAGGATGCAGACCACCAGGCTGGCTTCGAGCCCTTCGCGCAGTCCGATCAGGTAATTGCCGAACACGGGGTTCGCCTTCCTTGTCGTCGAGGGTTGTCGCGGGAGTCCGTCAGGAGAACAGCGCCCTGCCCCACCAGTCGTCCGCGTCCCGGACGCCCGGCGGGACGGCGAACAGCGCCGAACCCACGTGCTGGATGTATTCGTTGAGCGCGTCGGTCCGCGCCAGCCGCTGCTGTACGGGTACGAATCCGTCCCGTACGTCGTGCTGGTAGGCGAGGAAGAACAGCCCCGCGTCCAGCCGCCCCAGACCGTCCGTGCCATCGGTGAAGGAGTAACCGCGGCGCAGGATCCGCGCCCCGCCGTTGGAGTCCGGATGCGCGAGCCGGACATGCGCGTCCGGCAGCATCGCCTTCAGGTTGGGCTCGTCGTGCTCGCGCTGCCTGCCCTGCGGCGCGCCCTCGCCCTTGTCCCGGCCGAAGACGTCCTCCTGCTCCTTGAGCGAGGTGCGGTCCCAGGTCTCGATGTGCATCCGGATGCGGCGGGCCACCAGGTACGAGCCGCCGGCCAGCCATGCCGGGCCCGCCTTCCCGCTCACCCACACATGCTTGTCCAGGGCGGCGGTGTCGGTGCCCGCGATGTTCCGGGTGCCGTCCTTGAAGCCCATCATGTTGCGCGGGGTCTGCGCGTCCGGCGTGGTCGAGGACGTCTTGCCGAAGCCCAGCTGCGACCAGCGGATGGCCACCTTGCCCATGCCGATGCGGGCCAGGTTGCGGATGGCGTGCACCGCCACCTGCGGATCGTCGGCGCAGGCCTGCACACACAGATCGCCGTCGCTGCGCGCCGGTTCGAGGTTGTCGCCGGGGAAGGCGGGCAGGTCGATCAGCGCCTCGGGGCGGCGGTCCGCGATGCCGAAGCGGTCCTTGCCCTTCTTGTCCTTGAACAGCGTGGGCCCGAAGCCGATGGTGAGGGTGAGCCGGGACGCCTGGAGGCCCAGCGCCTCGCCGGTGTCGTCCGGCGGGGCCTCCGCCAGATCGCTCACCGCGCCGCCGCCGACCGCGTGCCCCTGGGTCATCCGGGCCGCCGCCTTCGTCCACTCCTTCAGCAGCGCGATCAGCTCGGCGCGGTCGTCGGTGGTGACGTCGAACGCCGCGAAGTGCAGCCGGTCCTGCACCGCGGTGGCGATCCCCGCCTGGTGCGCCCCGTGGAAGGGCACCGCGCCGCCGCTGTCGGCCACCGTCTTGGTGTCGTCCCCACCGCCGCCGAGCGCGGCCGCGGTGCCGCCGGCGGCCGCGGCGCCGAGGGCGAGCCCGGCGCCGCCCCAGCCGATCAGCGCCCGGCGCGAGGGAGCCGTACCGGTCTCGGGCGAGGGAGCCGTGTTGGCCTCGTCGGTCATGTCCGGCCCCCTCACTTGGTGACGACGGCGGCGGCGAGCCGGGAGAGCGGCTCGGCGAGCGCGTTGACCGCGTCGGACAGCTTCTTGCGCTGGGACTCCGAGACGGTGTCGTACGAGACGAAGCCATCGCCCTCGCGGTACTGGTCCAGCAGCTTCGTGACGGCCGCGAACTGCTTGTCCAGGCCCTTGGCCAGCTCCGGGTCGTTCTTGGCCGCCACCGGCTTGAGCAGCTTGTACGAGGTCTCGGCGCCCTCGACGTTGCCCTCGAAGTCCACCAGGTCGGTGTGGCTGTAGCGCTCCTCCTCACCGGTGACCTTGCCGGTCTGCACCTCGTCCAGCAGCTCCTTGGCGCCGTTGGCCATGCCGGTGGGGGTGATGTCGGCGGTGCCGACGCGCTTCTGCCAGTCCTTCAGGTCCTTGATGAGCTGGTCGGCGAGGTCATGGTCGGCCGCGGTGATCTTCTTGGTCTGCCACAGGGACTTCTCCAGCCGGTGCCAGCCGGTCCACTTCTGGCCCTTCTCCAGGCCGTCCTCGCGCACATCCACCTTGGGGTCGATATCGCCGAAGGACTCGGCGACCGGCTCGGTGCGCTCCCAGCCGATGCGCGAGGGGGCGTAGAGCTTCTTGGCGCCCTCGATGTCGTCCTTCTTGACCGCGTCGGCGAACTTCTGGACCGCGGGCAGCGTGTCGTCGGCCTGCTTCTGGACGTACGTCCGGTACCCGGCCACCGCCTTGTCCAGCCGCGGATCGCGCTGGGGCAGCTTGCCCTTGCCGTCGGCGGACACCTTCTGGCGGATGCCGTGGCCCTTCATCCCGGGCTTGCAGGCGATCTCGTACGAACCGGCCTTGACCTCGGCATTGATCGAGGTGCTGGTGCCGGGGCCGATGTTCTCGCGCTCGGTGACGATGCGGTCGCCCGGGGCGTAGACGTAGACCTCGGTGACCTTGGAACCCTTGTTCTCCACCGCGAGCTTCACATGCCCTGCGGGGAAGGAGGTCTTGGAGACCTCGCACGCGCTGTCGGAGGCGGTGATCTGGATGGCGTCCGAGTCCTTGGCGTCGGACTTCTGGGCGCATCCGGCGACGGCGGTGATCGTCGTCAGTGCCGATATCGCGGCGACAACGGAGGTGCGAGCGGCTCGCATACGGGCTCCAGACGGAATCAGGGCAGGCAGGACAGGGCGGACGTGCGGGGGGCGGATAAGGCTGGCCTAACTTAACTGAGCCTTGCCTGTGTGGATCCTGCGTAAGGTCAAGGAGTGCTCTGCGAATGGCAAAGGTTTGGCCAAGGTGGCTGATTTGATGCGGTTCGCAGTGTGGGAAGAGTGACGCACGCCTCTTATGGGCGCGGCTCGTCGGATGTCGGCTTCGATGCCGTCTTTGATGTCTTGTGTGCTCTGGGGCAGCAACGGGCGGGCCGATCGGAAGGCGTCAGCGCATCGGGCACGGGATCGTCGGGCGGATGCGGTTCGCGGTGCATGCGACGACCTGGACCGAGGCGAAACCAGTACCTCGCAGGTACCACCCGCCGACGACATCGCCGCCCCAGCCGAGCCGGTCATCCGCTGCCGCGAACCACTCGGCCTGCTGGGAGGGAGCCTTGTCGTGGTCGGTGAGGAAGGACGGGCTTAAGTCGCTGACCTGGTCTCTGTACCAGGCGGAGGCTTCGTCGGGTGCCTCGAAGGTGGCTTTGATCATTCTGGCCGGGCGGAGCAGCCAGTGCGGTACCTCCAGCGGGGGCACGTCGCTCGCCATGAAGGCGGGGCTGGCCGCCGCGATCTGTTTCCACTCCTGGGGTGAGATGTCCTGTACGACGAGGTGTGGTGGCCGCCGGGCGGACTCGTCGTCGTAGGTGCGGCGCTCTCCGGTCCAGCGGTAGCAGTGCCAGTGGGCTGGCATGGGTGGGGGCGGAGCGGTCATCGGAGGTACCTCCTGGTGGTGGGGAGCGGCCCGCCCCCTGGCCGGGCGGAGAGCTGGCCAGGGGGCGGACTGCTATGGCGCTTGACGCTGGTTATCTCGCGTACTGGCGGCCGTCGTCCGAGTCGCCGGGCGTCCCACCGCTCGGTGACGGGGCGTCGGTGTCCGGCATGGTGTCGCCGTCTTCCGGGTCCTGATGGACGACGGCATGCTGTAATCGCATGGGGTTCTCCTGTGAGTTCACTCGCGCAGGGGTGTCCCCGCGCGATGGCGCGGTGCTCGTCCCGGCCACTGGCCTGCAAGCGGGAGCCGGGGCGAGCTCTTCTGAAGGGGGACTCCGGCTTTGCGATCCCCAAATCGGGGCCGGAGCCTTGCCCTGCGGCGGCTACGCCTGGGCTGTGCCTGCCGCAGGGGGCTTGGAGGGCGGGCCGCTGGGGCCGTCGTCCGGTACGGGGGCCCGGACCACCAGCGACCCACCCGGCTTATGGCGCGAGGGTGCTCGCGAAGCAGAGGTGGACCGCGAACGCCAGCAGCGCGGGAACCACGCAGAGCATCAGGCTCATGCGAGCGGCACGGAAGGCGAGCAGCCCGGTCCGCTCGGCGGTCGACCGCCGACGGCGCCGCGTCATGTGCCCTCCTCTGCCCGAGCCAGGCGCGCTGCCTCCTCGTAGACGCTGAGCAGCCGCTCCCCGGTCGCGCATACGGCGCCGGGCGTCCGGCAGGCCGGGCAACTCGCAGCGTGCTCGATGGCTGCTCGCCATGCCTCCTCAGCGTGCAGGGCGACCCCGGTCTGCTCGCCGCCCGCCATCAGCAGCGCTCCTGCGGCCTGGCCCGGAACGCCGCGTTGGAGCCACGCGGGCGGCCGTGCTGTGGGCGGTCGACGCTGCGGATGATCAACCGCACTTCAGCTCGCCCCATACCTGCTTGCCCCAGCGGTACCGGTCCGTCCCCCACCGGTCCGTGAGGGCGTCGACCAACAGCAGCCCCCGGCCCCGGGTGTTGTCGCCGTTGGAGTCCGTCCGCAGGTAGGGGATATCGCGGGACCGGTCCACCACGCCGAGGCGGACGAACGTCTCGGACGGTCGGGTGACGACGACGCGGATCGACCCCAGACGGGCGTGATCCACGGCGTTGGAGACCAGTTCGGTGATGACCAGCTCGGCGTCCTCTATCAGGCCCTCCTGTCCCCAGGCGGCCAGTGCGGCCCGCACCAGCTTGCGGGCGGCCTCCGCGCTCTCCGGTACGCGGCGCATGGTCTGGGAGTACCCGGGGTGCCCCGTGGGGCGAGGTGTAGCGGTCACGGACATCAGGACCTCAGTGAGTGCGAAGTGAGCGGCCTTGTCCGAGTGAACGACGGCTCGTCGCGCGAGAGGGGGAAATGTCGCCCTGGTACGCACATCGTCCAGCCGGAAATTCTCGGCCGACTCTCCTCACGGAGGGGGCTCGCATCGCTACGGTGGGTACGTGGAGGGGAACGGAAACCTCATCAGCGCCCTGCGCGAGAGCGGGCTCACCCAGACCGCCCTGGCGGACGCGGTGAACACTCATCTGTACCGCGACGGCCACGAAGGCACGGTCAGCGACCGGACGGTCCGCAACTGGCTGACCGGAAAGACGCGTTGGCCGCACCCTCGGCAGAGGGCAGCCTTAGAGGCAGTATTCGGATGTAGTGCCGAAGAACTGGGATTCGTTCCACCAGCCCAAAGATGCCCCGCCACAGAACCGGAGGATCCCGTGAGGCGCAGGAACTTCCTGATGGCCACCACCGGTACGACGGCCGCGGTCGCCGTTCCTCTCATCGCACAGCACTCCGTAGGCACCTCCGACGTGATCCGGCTCCGTTCGGGCTTGGACGCCCTGGTGGCCCTGGATGCCGCGCGGGGAGGCCACGACGAACTGGAGCGCAGGGCCCTTACCGGGGCGGCCGGGGCGCTGGAGAAGCAGAAGCTGGGCGCCTCCCAGCGCATCCGCCAGCGGCTGTTCAGCGTGGCCGCCGAATACACGTCCATGGCCGCTTGGTCCGCCATCGACGCCAGGCGGACCGACCGGGCCCGGGGCCTGCTGGACCGGGCGCTCTATCTGGCCGGGGTGGCGAAGGACTCCACCGCCGAGATGGAGGTATGGAACCTGTACGCGATGCTGGCCAGGCAGAGCCGGGAACACACCGAGGCCGTCGACGCCGCCCAGGCGGCTCAACATACCGCGATCGCGCGGCGAGACCCGCTGTTCGCCTCCCTCGCACATGTCCGCGCGGCGCTCGGTTACTCGAATCTCGGTGATCGGCAGGCCGCCTTACGGTCCCTCGGGTACGCCCACGAGACCCTGGCCAAGGCATCCTTCGACGAGCCTCGGCCGAGCTGGGTGGCCTTCTACGGGCGCGCCGAACTATCCGCCCTGTCCGCCATCGTCCGGAACCGGATCGGCGAGCCCGCGGCGGCCGAGGCCGACGGTCACCGGGCTCTGGCGACCATCCCCGAGGGGTTTCGCCGCAATCGGGCCATGACCACGGCGCATCTCGCTCTGACTCAGCTTCACCAGCGGGACATCGACCAGGCGTGCGCCACTGCTTCCACAGCCTTCGACTTGGTGGCCGGGCACCCGATGCCTGGCCGAATGCGCTCCCTTCTCGGCGACTACCACCGGGACTTGATCACCCTTGCCCCGGACGCGAGCGTCGCCCGCGAGTGGGCCGACCGCTACCGAACCGAATGGAGCCGCGCGTGACCGCCGCAGGGCTGAACGTCCGACACTTCACCCACACCGATCTCCCGGAGATCCGCCAAACGCTCATCGACGTACACGCCGACGCCCTCGCGGACGAGATGGACGACCCCTTCAACCAGCGCTTCCCCTGGTTCGTGGACCACTGGGGCGGCCTCCCTGGGTACTCCTGCGTGATCGCGTACGACGGCGACAAGGCCGTGGGCTTTGCCTACGGCGCTCCGGGCAGCCCTGGTCGCGAGTGGTGGCGCGAGCACCTCGACCCGGCGCCGGAGAAGCACCGGACCTTCTCGTACTCCGAACTGGCCGTCATCCCGGCGTGGCGGAAGCAGGGCCTGTCCGAACGGCTGACACGCGCGCTGATGGCAGACCGGGACGAGGATCTCGTGGTCCTGCTCGTGGACACCGAACACCCCCGGGTACAGGCCCTGTACGAGTCCTGGGGCTTCCGCAAGGTGGGGGAGCGCCAGCCCTTCCCGGACTCCCCGGTCTTCGCCGTCATGCTCACCGAGCTGCCCCTGAAGTAGGCCCAGAACAGGGAAGGTTGGTGCTGGGTTCAGCAGGGTGCTGAGCCCAGCCTCTGCCGCATTCCTGGAGTACGCTCCCGCCGTTCCTTCTTGGCAATCTTCGCCCGGTGTCACTGCTGGATCCATCTACCCAGGAGAGCGCCCGCGCACCGACTGAGGCCCCGATCAGGCCGATCCACCCTGCTGACACCTCTGCTTCCACCGGTAGATCACGAGTCCTCGCGGAGAAGGCGGGCGACCTGACGCCGCCATTGCTCGGCAGCCTCCTCTGCTCGCCCCTCAGCTCAGCCCATGGCGAGCCTAGGCTTGTCCGGCTTCCAGGCGGGTGAGGTATTCGGTGGCGGTGGGTGTCTCTGCAGCGCCGATACGTTGGTAGATGGCCACCGCCTCACGGAGGCTGATGATCGCAGCCTGTGTGTCGGTGTGTGCCTGGCAGCGGGCGATTCCTTCAAGGGCGTGTGCCTCGTCCCGAGGGCTGCTGACTTGACGTGCCAGGCGGAGAGCCTGCTGATAGGTGTCAAGCGCCCGTTGCGGTTCCCCGGAGCGGGCGAGCAGGACACCTGTGCTGTTCACTGCTTCCGCCTCCCCTTGTGTGTCACCGACCTCCGCGAATAAGGCCCGTGACCGGGCCAGGTGATCGGTCGCCGCGGTGAAGTCCCTCAACTCGATCTGTACCAGGCCCAGGTCCTGCAGGGCGTTTGCTTCGCCGTGGCGGTTGCCGAGGGTGCGGTACAGCTCCAGGGCTTGGCCGGCCAGCTCCCCTGCCCCCGCATAGTCACCCGTCATCCGCCGCACCCAGCCCAGGTGCCGCAGGGTGTTTGCTTCGCCGAGGCGGACCCGGAGGGTGCGGTACAGCTCCAGGGCTTGGCCGGTCAGTTCGCTCGCCCCCGCATAGTCACCCGTCATCCGCCGCACCCAGCCCAGGTGCCGCAGGGTGTTTGCTTCGCCGAGGCGGGCCCGGAGGGTGCGGTACAGCTCCAGGGCTTGGCCGGTCAGTTCGCTCGCCCCCGCATAGTCACCCGTCATCCGCCGCACCCAGCCCAGGTCCTGCAGAGTGTTTGCTTCGCCGCGGCGGTCGCCGAGGGTGCGGTACAGCTCCAGGGCTTGGCCGGTCAGTTCGCTCGCCCCCGCATAGTCACCCGTCATCCGCCGCACCAGGCCCAGGTCCTCCAGGGCGTTTGCTTCGCCGAGGCGGTTGCCGAGGGTGCGGTACAGCTCCAGGGCTTGGCCGGCCAGCTCCCCTGCCCCCGCGTGGTCACCCGTCAGGTACCGTACCCGGCCCAGGTCCTGCAGGGTGTTTGCTTCGCCGAGGCGGGCCCCGAGGGCGCGGTACAGCTCCAGGGCCTGCCCGGCCAGCTCCCCTGCCCCCGCGTGGTCACCCGTCAGGTACCGTACCCGGCCCAGGCTCCACAGGGTGTTTGCTTCGCCGAGGCGGGCCCCGAGGGTGCGGAACAGCTCCAGGGCCTGCCCGGTCAACTCCCCCGCCCCCGCAAAGTCACCCGTCAGGTACCGCACCCGGCCCAGGTCCCGCAGCGCGTTTGCTTCGCCGAGGCGGTCGTTGGTGTGGTGTGCGGTGGTGGCGGCGGTGTGGTGGAGGGTGAGGGCTTGGTCCCAGGGGCCTTGCTGGCGGAGGTAGGCGGCCATGGCGTGGGCGAGTGGGGTGATGTGGGTGGGTTGGGTGGTGTGGTTGGTGGTGTGGTGGGCGCAGGCGATGAGGTTGGGGTGTTCGGTACGCATCCAGGCCAGTGCCTGTTCACGGGTGGTGAGGTCGGGTGCCGCGTCGGGAGCGGTGGTGGGGTGGGTGTGGGGGCGTGGGGTGTCGTTGAGGTGGTGGTCGGCGGTTTGGGCGGTGTGGGTGTAGTAGGTCAGGAGGCGGTGGGTGGCTTGGGTTCGGGTGTCGGTGGGGTCGTGGGTGGTGAGGGTGTGGGCGTATTCGCGGAGGAGGTCGTGGAGGCGGTAGCGCCGGGGGGTGGGCTCCTCGATGAGGTGGTCGGTGTAGAGGGTTTCGAGGTGGCGTCGTGCCTGGGGCAACGGAACGTTGGTGAGGGCGGCGGTGGCGTAGGGGTCGATGTCGGGGCCGGGGTGGAGTCCGAGGTGGCGGAAGAGGTGTTGGAGGTGGGGCGGGAGGTCTTGGTAGGAGAGGTCGAAGGCGGCGGCGACAGCACGGTCGCTGGCTTCGAGTTCGCCCAGGCGATCCTGGGTGGTGGCGAATTCGTCGGTGAAGGTGGTGAGGTCCCAGGCGGGGTGATGGGCCAGGCGGGCGGCGAGCAGGGTGATGGCGAGGGGGAGATGGCCGCATAGCCGTACGGCTTCGGTGACCGCGCTGTGGTCCGTGTCAGTGGGGGTCCGGCGGGCCAGGCGGGTGAAGAGGCGGGCGGCCTGGTCGGGGGGCAGGGTGTCGAGAGGGAGCGGTTCGGCGCCGTCGAGGGCGATCAGGCGCCGTCGGCTGGTGATCAGGACCAGGGACTGCTGGGAGGCGGGCAGGAGGGGTTCGACCTGGTCCGGGCTGGCGGCGTTGTCCAGGACCAGCAGCATTCTGAGCCCGGCCAGCCGGTCCCGCCACAGCGCGGCGCGCTCCTCCAGGGTGTTGGGCAGGTTCTGGGGGCTGATGCCGATGCTGATCAGCAGGGTGGCCAGGACGTCGGCAGGGTCGGCGGGGGGCTGGCCGGCGGTGTGGGCGTGCAGGTCGACGAACCGATGTCCGTCCGGGTAGCGCTTCGCGAGCTGGTGGGCGGCGTGGGTGACCAGGGCGGTCTTTCCGACCCCGGCCATGCCGTCGACGGTGTGGATGCTGATGACCGGGGCCCGCCCGTCCTCGGCCGCGCGCAGGAGGCGGTGGAGTTCGCCCTCGCGGCCGGTGAAGGCCGCGATGTCCCGGGGCAGCGTGCTGTGCAGAGCGGCGGGGGCGGGCCGTGGTGGCGTCTGGTGGGTGGGGCGCTGTGACTGTTGGCGTCGGCCGGTGGCGCGGGCGGTGTGGTAGGCGCGCCAGAGGTGCGTCAGGGTCTCACCGGAGCCGAAGAACTCGTCGGCCTGGCGGGCGACCGGCTGGGTGGGCGCCTGAGTGCAGCGTTCGAGATGGGTGACGTAGGTCTTGTCGTACCCGAGGCGCTGGGCCAGGGCGAGTTGGGAGAGTTTCGCGGCGGTGCGCAGCCGGATCAGTTCGGCCGCGAACGCTTCGGCGGCCTGCCGTAGGGGACCGTCCGCGCCCGGGACCGGCACCGAGTTCTCCGGCGCGCGGTCGGGCGGGGGGCTGTGCGGTTCGTCTTCGGGTAATGGAGGGCTGGCGGCTTCGTCTGGCACGGGCCGCAGGTGGCCGTTCGGCCGGGGTTGGTCCACCGGGCCTTCGTCGTCTGGCGTTGTGCCGGTGGCGTCCATGCCGTGCCCCTTACCGTCCAGGTCCCCGTCACGCGCCCCAGGCGGGGCCGGATCGGCGAACGCGGATTCGGTGCTCGGGGTGGCGTGTCCTTGGCGGACCACCGTTGGACAGCGCACGGGGCGCGTACCAGAAGCGCACAGGGGCAAATACCGGAGCGAACCGCCTCTCCCGTCACCGCAGAGCACTCCTGTCCCAGATGTGACCAGAGCACCCGCTGCGCGAGGCTGGGGACCACGTCCTCGGAGCGGGCTTGCGGCTGTTCCCGGGGCCGCCGCCGTGCCTCTGGCCGAAGGCACTGGGACCGTCTGCGGTCGGCCAGTCTCGCCGGAGCGTGCCTGGGCTCGTGATGAGTGGTGAGTGAGGGGTGAGTGAGCTCTCCTCACCATGGCCTCACCCATCCGCTCACCGGTGTGCTGAGGACACCGGGGCGCCGCATCAGGGCGAGCGACCCGTACACGGGGAAGGAGAAGACGATGACCACGATGACGGTGATCCCGCCGGCGGACGAGGGCTGGTTCAAGAGCAGCTTCAGTCCGAGCGCGGGACAGTGTGTGGAGGTCCGTTTCGACGAGGGGGTGGCGCACGTGCGTAACACCCGCAACAGGACGGGCCCGATGGTGGCGTTCGACCGGGCCGAGTGGGAGGCATTCCTGCTGGGGGTGTGGAACGGCGAGTTCGACATGCCCGCCTGACGCAACAGGACGGCAACGGGGTGCTGTGGACCGCTACCGGTCCACAGCACCCTTCACTATGGCTTGAGCCGAGCGCCTACGGTCGGCCCTTGCCCTTCAGGCCGTGGTGACAGACGGGGTTGGGTGTGTGACGTTGGGAGCGGCAGAGACCGTATCGCTCACGCCGCGGCGCCGGGCGCCGGGCGCCGCGAGGCGCGGAGGGGGAGGCTGGGGATGGGGGATGTCTTACCCGGCGGGTCGGGGGACGGGACGGTGCGTGGTGGGGTGTGGTCGGATCTGTCCGGAGCGGCCCGGGACGTGGTGCAGGCCGGGCAGGTACTTGGTGGTGTGCATTTCCACGGTCCCGCCCCCGTGAGTGTGGAGGTTCCGGTGCCGCGGCAGCTCCCGGGCGATGTGTCCGGCTTCGTCGGCCGGGCCGCCGAGCTCGCTGAACTGGACGCGCTGCACGGCAGCGATGGCCCGGACGGCTTGGTGCCGGTGGTGGTGATCGCTGGGACGGCCGGGGTGGGCAAGACCTCGCTCGCCGTCCGTCTGGCCCACCGGATCAGCGGGCGCTTCCCCGATGGCCAGTTGTTCGTGAACCTGCGCGGCTACGACACGGGACCGCCTTTGGCACCCGCGGCCGCCCTGGAACGGTTCCTGCGCGCGTTCGGCGTTCCCGCCCCAGCGATCCCGGCTGGGCTGGAGGAACGTGCCGAGCTGTACCGGTCGCTGGTGGCGGGCAAGCAGGTCCTGGTGGTGCTGGACAATGCCGCCACCGTCGGGCAGGTTCGCCCGCTGCTGCCCGGCACCGCGGGGTGTCTGACGGTGGTGACCAGCCGACACCGCCTGTCCGGTCTGGCCGTGCGCGACGGCGCCCGCCGCATCACCCTGGGCATGCTCGCCGAGCAGGAGTCCGCGGACCTGATCGCCGCGGCCACCCGCGGCTACCGCACCGGCGACGACCCTGCTCAGATAGCCGAGTTGGCCCGGCTGTGCGCACGGCTGCCGCTGGCGCTACGGATCGCCGCCGAGCGGGCTGCGACTCACCCCCTGCTCGCCCTGCCCGAACTGACCGCCCAGCTACGCGACGAGTCGACCCTGTGGGAGGCGCTCTCCAGCCCCGACCAGGAGGAAGCCGACGCGGTACGCACCGTCTTCGCCTGGTCCTACCGCACCCTCCCGCCCCCCGTCGCCCGCCTCTTCCGTCTCCTGGGCCTGCACCCCGGCCCCGACTTCTCAGTCCAGGCCGCCGCCGCCCTCTCCGAACGTGAACCTCGGGAGACCCACGGCCTGCTGGACCTCCTGGCCGGGGCTCATCTGATCGAGTCCACCGGCGCGGACCGATACCAGTTCCACGATCTTCTGCGCGCCTACGCCACCGACCAGGCCCACCAGGAAGAAACCACCGAAGACCAGCACTCCGCTCTCAGCCGGGTGGCCGTCTGGTACCTGCACACCGCCGACGCCGCCCGCGCGGCGGCCCAGACCCATCACCCCTCCGTCCTGTCCACGGAGCAGACTCGCCCGGCGCCGGTAGTGGCCTTCGACGGACAGCAGGACGCGTTCGCCTGGCACCGACGGGAGCAGGTCAACCTCCTGGCCATCGCACAGGCCGCGGCACAGGCCGGGCTGGACGAGATCGCCTGGCAGCTGTCGGCCACCCTGCACAGCCTCCACATCGCCCGCGACACCTTCGACGACTGGCAGACGATGGGGCACATCGGACTGGAGGCCGCCCGACGGCTGGGTGATCTGCGGGCCCAGGCCCTGATGCACGACACCCTGGGCACCGCGTACAAGGACTCCAGGCGGCTGGCGCAGGCCGGCGAACACCATCAGGCCGCGCTCGACCTGCGCACCCGTATCGGCGATCTGCCCGGGGTGGCCGAATCCGCGGGCGGCCTGGGCCTGGTCCACCTGTGGCAGCGCGACCTGGACGCGAGCCGCACTCGCCTCGAACAGGCGCTGGCCTTCTACCAGCGGCACGGTCCCTACCACCGGACCGGCCCGGCCCTGTGCGGTCTCGCCTACGTCGCCGCCGACCTCGGCGAACACCAGCAGGCCGCGCATCTGGCCCACCAGGCTCTCACCGTGTACCGCGAAACCGGAGCCGACCACTACATGCACGTCGACGCCCGGCTCCTCCTGACCCGCGTCGCCCGGAAAGCCGGCGACCCTGCTCAGGCCGAGGAACACATGGCGGAAGCCACAGCCATGCTCGACACCACGAGCCCACCCGGACTTGAAGCACTCCTCCACCTCGAACAGGCCGCCCTGCACCGCGAACAGAACCGTCACGACCAAGCCCTTGAGACGTACTGGGCGTGCGAGACCCTCCAGCGCTCCATCGGCAACCGCACCGGCCAGGCCCTGGCCTACGACGGCATTGGCCAAACGATGCGCGCCCTCGGCCTGCTACCGGAGGCCATCGACTTCCACACCATGGCCGCCCGTATCCTTCGCGACCTCGACCAGTCCTGGGACCTGGCCCAGGCCCTGGCTCACCTCGCCGACGCCCACGCCGACAACGATCAGCCAGAGCCCGCCCGCCGGCACCGCGCCGAAGCCCTCACCCTCCTCGACGACTTCACCGACCCGCCCGCCGCCGCCCTGCGCCGGCGGCTCCGGGGACTGACCACCGGATGACTCCACAGCGGCTCCGCCGACGCGCCGGCACCCGGCGGGTCCTGACCGACCCGCCGCACCGGTCGCCTGCGGGCGCCCCGCTGAGTCGGCTCGCTCAAGCGCTGAGCCGGAACTCCTCGGCCAGCTCCCGGAAGATCCCCGCGTTCAGCGCGTAGGCGCGCTTGCACTCCTCCACGACGCGCTGCTTCTCCAGGTCGTCCACCGGCAGCGCGTCCAGCAGCGCGCGGTACTCCCGCTTGAAGGCCGCGGGGTTGGCTATCGACTCGAAGACGTAGAACCGCACCCCGTCGCCTTTACGGTCGAAGCCCCAGGTCTTCTCCGCCGTGTCCCGGACGATCTGGCCGCCGGACAGATCGCCCATATAGCGGGTGTAGTGGTGGGCCACATAGCCCGCCGGCCAGTCACGGGCGCATTCGGCCACCCGCGCCGCGTACGCCGCCGTGGCGGGCAGCGCGGTGAGGCCACCGCGCCAGTCGGGGCCGCCGAGGTGGGCCAGATCGCGCTCCAGCTCGGCCAGGCGGGCCAGCTCCGGCCGGAGGAACGGGCCCGCCACGGGGTCCGCCGCGAGCGCGTCGGCCGGGGACTCCAGGGCGCGGTAGACGAACCACAGCTGCTCGGAGTAGCGGCGGTAAGCCGCCACTCCCAGCCGCCCACCGAGCAGATCGCTCATGAACGACGAGCTCCCGACGTCCGAGTGCGCTTCCCGTGAGGCGTTGCGGATCAGGGCGGAGAACTCCACGGTGGACCTCCGGGGGCCGAGGTATGTAGGTTAGCCTTACCTAAGTAGAGACCACTGCCTACGTCAATAGCTTTCCCGACAAGCTGTCGGTAAAACGGCCGCCGAGGAATCCGCCCCCCGGCACAAGACATGCGAACCGCCCGGCCGTTACGGCAGAGTCAGGATCTCCGCCCCGGTCTCGGTCACCACCAGTGTGTGCTCGAACTGCGCCGTCCGCTTGCGGTCCTTGGTGACCACGGTCCAGCCGTCCTCCCACATGTCGTACTCATGGGTGCCGAGCGTCAGCATCGGCTCGATGGTGAAGGTCATCCCCGGCTTGATCTCGGTGGTGTGGTGCGGGCTGTCGTAGTGCGGCACGATCAGGCCGGAGTGGAACGAGGTGTTGATCCCGTGGCCGGTGAAGTCGCGGACCACGCCGTAGCCGAAGCGCTTGGCGTACGACTCGATGACCCGGCCGATGATGTTGATCCGGCGGCCCGGCTTGACGGCCTTGATCGCGCGGTTGAGCGACTCGCGGGTGCGCTCGACGAGCAGCCGCGACTCCTCGTCCACCTCGCCGCACAGGTAGGTGGCGTTGTTGTCCCCGTGCACCCCGCCGATGTAGGCGGTGACGTCGAGGTTCACGATGTCGCCGTCCTTGAGGACGGTGGTGTCGGGGATGCCGTGGCAGATGACCTCGTTGAGCGAGCTGCACAGCGACTTGGGGAACCCGCGGTAACCCAGCGTCGAGGGGTACGCGCCGTGGTCGCACATGTACTCGTGGGCCACCCGGTCCAGCTCGTCCGTGGTGACCCCCGGCGCGATCAGCTTGGCGGCCTCCTCCATCGCCCGTGCGGCGATCCGCCCGGCGATCCGCATGCGCTCGATCGTCTCGGCGTCCTGGACCTCGGGCCCGTCGTAACGAGTGGGGCCCTCCTTCCCGACGTACTCCGGACGCGGGATCGAGGCGGGGACGGTGCGGGTGGGGGAGAGCTTCCCCGGGACTAGAAGCGACTGGCCAGACATATCAGCGAGTGTATCGGCGGCGCATGGGGCAGCATGGCCGCAAGGGAGTACGAGCGGAAGGTCGGGGCCGGGATGGCGCTGTTCAGGAGAGGGACCGCCGGCAAACCCGGCGAGTGGTACTACTGCATCAAGCACCAGAAGGTCGAGGAGGGCCCGGAGTGCCGCGCCGCCGACCGCCTCGGCCCGTACGCCTCCCCGGAGGAGGCCGCCCGCGCGATGGAGACGGCGCGTGAGCGCGATGAGGAGTGGCGGAACGACCCGCGCTGGCGCGACGACGAGCCCCGAGACGGCGCCTAGCCGCGGTGGACGAACACCGGCTCAACGCTCCACCGTCCGCGAGGGCGGTGGAGGCTGCACGATCGGGCGGATCAGGTCGGCGAGATGCTGGATCACCGTCTCCGGACTCATGGTCGCCAGCGGGCCGGCACGCACCACGTACCGGCTGAAGGTCACCCCGAGCAGTACCGCTCCGAGCAGATCGACCCTCTCGTCGACGTCCGGCCCCTCCAGCGCGGCGCGGTAGGCGCGTGCGCTTTGTTCCTGCATCGACAGGTACAGATGGGTGGCGGTGGGCTCGCTCACGGCGGCGCTGCGGATGAGCGCGACCATCGGGTCGAGGCTGCCGGCCATCTCCATGCGCTCGACGAAGGCTTGCGCGATCCGTTCCGGCAGGCCGACGCCGCCGCCGGCGAGGACGGCGTCCAGATCCTGGGGGCCGGGGATCGCCGCGCGCAGTAGCCCCTCCTTCGAGCCGAAGTGCCGCATGACCAGGCCGTGAGTCACGCCGGCTCGTGCGGCGACGGCCCGGATGGTCATCTTGCTGTAGCCGTGCTCGTGGAGCTCCGCCCGGGCCGCCTCGAGGATGGCCTCGCGGCTCGCCACCCGGTCGCGCCGACGCCGCGGAGGGGCGGTGCCGTGGCCCTGACCGGCCGCGGGTTCGGGCTCGGGCCGCGGCGTGCGGTCGGCGATTCGCTTGTTCATCCCCTAAGTATACGGATGGTCAATTGGCCCGGTGAGGTGTACGTTGCTTATTGACCATCTGGTTACTAAGGGCGGCGGTCAGCCGGACAAGGAGCGGTGCTACTCGTGACTCACTTTCAGCAGCCACTGGCATTCGAAGGTCACCGTCATCGGCTGACCGGCATGACCCGGCACACGGTGGTCGTGGGCGGGCATCGCGTGAACGCCTTCGAGGCGGGCGCCGGGCCGGAGACCATCGTGTTGGTGCCGGGCATCCCGGACTCCTCGGCCGTCTACCGCGGGCAGGTGCCCGGGCTTCTCGACGCCGGTTACCGGGTGATCGCACCGGACCTGCTCGGCCAGGGCGACTCGGACATGCCCGCCGAGGTCGAGCACTACACGATCGCCAAGGACCAGGAGAGACTCTGGGCGGTCGTGGACGCGCTGGGCGCGGACACCTTCCACCTCGTCGGACACGATCGCGGCGCCGGATCGACCTGGGCCATGGCCGCCCACCGGCCGGACCGGATCAAGTCCTACGTCGCTCTCTCCACCGGCCACCCGAGCGCCCGGGCGCGAGCGGGCTACGAGCAGAGGCAACTGTCGTGGTACATGCTGCGACTGCTGTTCCCCGACGCCGAGAGCTGGCTGCGCGGTGAGGCCGAAGGCGAGGGGGGCGCCTGGTCCACCTTCCGCTGGTGGGTGGGGAACCACCCCGAAGCCGACGCCTGGATCGCCGACCTGGAACGGCCCGGAGCGCTCACGGCGATGCTGAACTTCTACCAGGCCAACATCCACCCGGTGAACGCGACCATGACCCCCGTTCCCCGAGTGCGGGTCCCCGTTCTCGGCGTCTGGCCCACCGGTGACATCTACAGCAGCCTCGAACAGATGGCCCGCTCCGGCGAATGGATCGACGCACCCTGGCGCTTCGAACGGCTCGCCGGCGCCGGGCACTTCCTCCAGCTGGACCGGCCGGACGCCGTCACCGACCTGATCCTCGGCCACACCGAGAAGTACCGCGACCGGCTCGCGTGACGGCAGCCGCCCGCCGCCCGCCCCACTGACACCCCGTCCGATGGCACCGGTCCTCGGGCCCGCCGCCTCGTGCCGGGGGCCCGCTCCGGGCCCGCCGCCTCATGCCGGGAGCCGCGGCAGCGTGAGGGTGAAGACCGCGCCGCCTCCAGGCGCGTTCGCGGCGGTGAGGGTGCCGCCGTGCAGCCGGGCGTTCTCGGCGGCGATGGCCAGGCCCAGGCCGGAGCCTTCGCTGCGGGCGCGGGCCGCGTCCCCCTTGGTGAACCGGTCGAAGACATGCGGAAGCAGCTCCGGCGGGATGCCCCGGCCGTTGTCGGCGACGGTGATGATGAGCCGGTCGCCGATGTCCCGGGCACGGACGCGCACCCGTCCTCCCGGTGCCCCGCCGTGGCGCAGGGCGTTGCCGATGAGGTTGGCGAGGACGACGTCGATGCGGCGCGGGTCGAGGCGGGCCCGCGGTCCTGGTCCGGGCACGTCGATATCGGCCCGATCCTGCCAGTGGCGCAGGGCGAGGGTGTGGCGCAGGACCTCGCCGATGTCGACCTCGTCGAGGTTCAGCCGGGCGGCGCCGGCGTCGAAGCGGGAGATCTCCATGAGGTCTTCGACCAGGCGGGTGAGTTTGCGGGTCTCGTCGGCGACCAGGGTCAGCGCCTCGGAGGTCTCCGGGTCCAGGCGGCCCGCCCCGGCGTCCTCGTCGAGAACGTCGGTCACGGCGGTCATCGCCGCCAGGGGCGTGCGCAGTTCGTGCGAGACGTCGGCGGCGAACCGCCGGGCCTTGGCCTCCATGTCCCGCAGCGTCTGGGCATCGGCCTGCAAGGTCGCGGCCATGGTGTTGAAGGTACGGCCGAGATCGGCGAGTTCGTCCCTCCCGGCGATGTGGATGCGGGTGTCCAGGGCGCCGCCCGCCATGTTCTCGGCCGCCGAGCGCAGTTGCCGCACGGGGCGCAGGACGCGGCGGGCGGCCAGCAGGGCGGGCACGGCGGCGGCGAGCACGACGGGCAGGACGCCGGCGCGGGCGGCGGCGATGAGGGAGGTGACGTCATGCTGCTGGGACGCGAGGGAGAAGGAGACGTAGACCACGAGCCCGGACGGCTTGGCGGGGGCGTCGGCGGAGGTGACGGGCAGGGCGATGGCGAGCCAGGGGCGGCCGTCGTGGTGGAAGCGCTGGGTCAGGGCGGTCGTGGCCGAGGACGCGGCGGCCGGCAGGCGGTCGGGAAGGGCGGGCGCCGGGGCGTCGGCGGTGACCGGTCGGCCGCCGCGGTAGGCGGCGGCGGTGCGCCAGCCCCGCGCGCCCGCGGAGCGGTTCAGCTGCAGGGTGAGCGCGCGCAGATCCGCCTCGACGGGCCGGGCGGGCAGATCCGGTGCGAGCGAGCTGACCTGGGCGCGCACATCGTGCACGGCGCCGTCCCGCGCCCGGTCCAGGATCGCCGAGCGCGCCTGGCGGAAGGTGAGGGCGGCGGTGGTGAGCGCGCTGAGCGCGGATACCAGGAGGAAGCCGACGACGAGCCGGGTGCCCAGACCGCGGGGGATGAGGCGCCGCTTCACAAGGCGCCGCTTCACAAGGCGCCGCTTCACAAGGCGCCGCTTCACAACGGGCCGAACCGGTAGCCGAAGCCCCGCACGGTCTGGACGTAGCGCGGTCGGCGCGGATTGTCCTCGGTCTTGGCCCGTAACCGCATCACACACGCGTCCACCAGGCGGGCGTCACCGTAGAAGCTGTGCTCCCACACCTGTTCCAGGAGCTCCTGGCGGCTGAAGGTCTGCTCCGGGGAGACCGAGAGGAACAGCAGGAGCTTGAGTTCGGACGGGGCCAGGGCGAGGTCCTCGCCGCGTTTGGCCACGCGCAGGGCGGCGCGGTCGATCTCCAGGTCACCGTAGGTGGCGCGGTCGGCCGGGGCCGCGGCGTCGGGCTGGGAGGGCGCGACGCGGCGCAGCACGGCACGCATCCGGGCCTCGATGACCTCCCCGCTCGCGGGCTTGACGACGTAGTCGTCCGCGCCGGCCTCCAGCCCCACCACGACGTCGATGTCGTCCCCGCGTGCGGAGAGGATCACGATGGGCACCTGGCTGGTCTCGCGGATCCGCCGGCACACCTCCAGACCGCTGATGCCGGGCAGCATCAGGTCGAGCAGCACGATGTCCGGCGCGGCCGCGGCGAGCGCTTCCACGCCGTCTTCGCCGGTGCCGACCGCCTCGGTCTCGTGGCCGCGTCGCCGCAGCGCCAACGAGACACCGCGGCGCACGGCGGGATCGTCCTCGATCAGCAGGACCCGCGTCATGTGGGCGGCCTCCAAAGGGTGTTCCGGTGGACGTGAGCGAGGGGATGGACCGGGTGTCCATGAACGGGGGTCGCTGCCGGGATCCGCCCGCCCCGGCGAGCGGGGCTGTCGCGAGGGGGGCTGTCGCGAGCGGGGCTATCGCGAGCGGGCGCGCTCGCGGGGGACGGCCGTACCGGTCCGGTCACACATGACCTCCCATGGCTTCCCCGCGAGGTCCGGCTCGTGGACTCGCACGACCACGTCCACCGGTTTCCTCCCGCCCGGGATTCCCGGTGCCGCGGCCACCGTGCACACCAGCTGGCTCACCGCCACCTTGTCCAGTTCCGCCACCGGCCACGGCGGATACAGGTCGACCGCGTCCGGCGACGCTCGCGCGCGGACCCGGTGGGTGCCCGTCGGCAGTGCCGTGCCCAGACCGCGTCGCCTCTCGGCGGCCGAGGGCCCGCCCAGCAGCGCGTTGAGCGCCTGCTGCGGCCCGGCCCCGGAAGGCGCCGGGCGGGTCGCGGGCCAGGTTCCGTACGCGGTGGCGAAGTACACCCGCAGCAGCTCCGCCCGGTCGGCGGTCAGCCCGCCCGACGCGGGCGCCCCCGCCGCCGTCGGCCCGGTGTCGGAGATTCCGCAGCCCGCCAGCGCCACCGTGGCCGTGAGCGCGGCGACGGCGGAGAGCGGGGGCACCGGCCGGTACCGCGCTCTTCCCCCGATCCGCTTGCCGCGGCGGGCCGTTCGGCCCCTCGTGGTGTGCTCGTCCCGCATCCGCCAAGTCTCCCTCGTCCTCTGCGGGCAGCTGCGGGCAACTGCGGGCAGCACCCACGCGCCCGATCCCTAGGGTGCCATCAGCCGGTTCACGTCCACCGTCCCCGCCCCGGGGTGCGGCCGCGGTACGGCCGCCCACACCACGACGGCCACGGCCGCCGCGGCGGACAGCGCCACCAGCCCCCGGCGTCCGCTCGCCCACCCCGCACGGAACCGCACCGGGTCCTCCACCCAGACCTTCGACAGCACGGCCGCCACGAGCGACATGCCGATCGCCAGGGCGGTGCGGCCCCATCCGCCGACTCCGAACACCGGGTCCGGCAGCAGCAGATACACCGGCCAGTGCCACAGGTACAGGCTGTACGACCACTCGCCCAGCCGGCGCGGGACGGCGCTGCCCACCAACCGTCCGACGTATCCGTCCGCCGTCCGGGCCAGCAGCGCGATCAGCGCGGCGGCGGCCAGGGAATGGGCGAACATCCCGCCCCGGAACAGCCCGGGAGAACTCTGGCCGCCGGTCAGCACCCAGGACGCGACGAGCCCGCCACCCAGCAGCGCGCATATCCCGTCCACGGCCCGCCGGGGGACGCGGGCGCACAGCTCCCGTACCGGCGCGGTGGCGGCCAGCGCGCCCAGCAGCAGCGCGAAGGCCCGGGTGTCGGTGCCCTCGTACGCCCGTGTGGTGTCCACCGCGTCGCCCAAGTCCCGCATGAGCGCCGCGGAGGCGAGGGCGCCGGCCGCGGCGAGGACGGCGACGCGCCGCTCACCGGCCCGGCCGCGTCCGGCGGCCGCGACCACCAGCGGCCACGCCAGGTAGAACTGCCACTCGACGGCGATGCTCCACAGATGGGAGAACAGCCGGGTGCCGGAGGCGTTCCAGTAGCCGATCCGTTCGGTGATGAAGTGCCAGTTGACCCCCTGCACCGCCACCCAGGGCGCGTCGTCGAGCGCGGAACCGAGCAGTGCGGGCGATCCGAACGCCCAGGCCGCCGGCAGGGTCAGCAAACCCATCACGGTGAGCGCCGGCAGCAGACGCCGCGCCCGGCGCCCCCAGAACGCCGCCAGGTCGATCCGGCCCCGCCCGGCCGCCTCCGTCAGCAGCAGGCGCGTGATCAAGAAGCCCGACAGGACGAAGAACAGGTCCACGCCCAGGAAGCCTCCGCTCAGATGCCCGGCGTGAAAGAGCAGCACGGCCGCGACGGCGAATCCGCGCAGGCCGTCGAGCGGGGCGAGATGGTCACGGCCGGCGGTACGCACGGCGGGCCCGCCGGTCACTTGCAACCGAGCTTGGTGAACCGCTCGTCGTCGGTCCACGAGCCCTCGGCCCACTCCTCGGGCGGGGCCGGGGCGAAGCCGTACCGCTTGCCCAGCTCCCCGCCCAGCCACTTGGCGAAGGCGGCCGAGCCCTGCTGGCATGAGTGGATGCCGTCGGGGGCCCGCAGTGCCTTCGCCGCACCGCTGTCGGTGCCCCACAGGCGCGCGGAGTCGAGGAAGCGCACCCCTCCGCCGCCGGCCTCGGCGACCTCCTCGGCCACCTCCGGCGCGCTCTTGATCGCGCTCTCGTACTTCTTGTAGAAGTCATCCACTTTGAAGGGCGGGGCGGAGACGATGACGAGCTCGGCACCGGCGTCCCGCGCGGCCTTCGCGAACTTCTCGTAAGAGGCGCGCTGCTGTTGGCGGGTGCCCCAGTCGTAGGTGGTGATCTGGTACGCGATCACGTTCGGCCGGAACGCGGCGATGTTCTTCTTCAGCTCCTTCCACGTGGTCTTCGCGAGCTGACGGCTCATCCTGTCGCCGTTGACGACAGTGCCGCCGCCGTCGGAGGAGGCGTTCTCGAACTCCACGCCCGCCGCCGTCAGCGCCGCCCGCAGCGCTGGTCCTTCGGCACCGGCGATGGAGTCGCCCATCCACAGGACCTTTGTGTCGCTCTTCCGCTCTTTCGGAGGCGACGATGAGCTCCGCTTGACGCCCGAGTCGCTGTCGGCGCCGCATCCGGTCAGGGCGACCGCGCTCACGGTGGTCGCGGCGAGAACGCAGAGGAGCAAGGGGCGACGGCGACGGGGAGAGAGGCCACGGGGGCCGGTTTCGATCGGCATGACCCCAGAGAATCAGCGGGTTTCGCCGCTCAGGGGGGCTGTCATCGTCTCATCACACAACGAGAATGCGGCCATCATGATGGCCATCATGGCGATCGTCCTGCGCGGGGGTCAGGTGGGAGCGGTCCACGTCTCGCCGTGGGTCTCGCGGGTCTCGCGGGCGTGTTCGTCCGTACGGGCGTCGTAGGCCATCAACCGGGGCAGCGCCAGCGCCAGCAGGCCGACCGAGGCCACACAGGCCAGTCCGCCGGACCACACCGAGGCCCGTACGCCCACCCAGCCGGCCATGGAACCGGCCCGGACCTGGCCCAGTTGGGGGCCGGTCGCGTAGGAGAGCAGCTCGATACCGGCCAGCCGGCCGCGCAGCTTCTCCGGGATCGTCTGGTTCCACAGCGTGGCGCGGAACAGCCCGCTGACCATGTCCCCGCCGCCCGCCACCGCCAGGCACAGCAGCACCAGCCAGACGTTGGACAGCCATCCGGCCGCCGCCATGGCCAGGCCCCAGACGGCCGCGCCCGCGACCACCAGCCGGCCGTGGCGGTGCACCCGGGACGCCCAGCCGCTGGTCGCGCTGACCACCACCGAGCCGATCGAACCCGCCGCGTACATCAGGCCCAGCGCCCAGGGCGCGTCCAGATCGTCGGCGAGGAAGGGGAAGATCGCGTTCGGGAAGGCGAAGAACATGGCGGCCATGTCCACGGCGTAGGTGCCCAGCAGCTCCTTGCGCCGCCAGGCGTAGCGCGCGCCCTCGCCGATCGCGCGCAGCGACGGCGGCTCGGCGTCGTGCGCGGGCGGGGCGGAGGCCAGCCGGAGCGCCAGCAGCCCGGAGGCGGCGAAGGTCAGCAGATCGAGGCCGTAGGCGAGCGGCAGCCCGGCGTACGCCACGACGACCCCGGCGAGCGAGGGCCCCGCGATCGCGGACAGCTGCCAGCGCAGCGAGTTGAGCGCGGCGGCCGCGGTCAGCTGGCCGTGCGGGACGATCCGGGCCACCACCGCGTCGATGGCGGGGCGCTGCAGCCCGGTCAGCGCACTGGCCAGCGCGGCCACCACATACAGCGGCCACAGCATGGGATCCGGCAGCACGCTGTTGACCAGCAACAGCGCGGAGAGCAGCCCGAGCCCGGCCTCGGTGAGCAGGATCAGCCGCCGCCGGTCGACGGCGTCGGCCAGCGCACCGCCGTACAGCCCGAAGACGATCAGCGGCACCAGCTCGACCGCCCCGATCGCGCCCACCGCGGCGGCGGAGCCCGTCAACTCCTTGATCTGCAGCGGCAGCGCCACCATCGTCAGGAAGCTGCCGAAGGCGGTCACCAGCCCCGCGGTCCACAGCAGCCGGAAGTCGCGGGAGGAGTGCCACGGGGCGAGATCGGGCAGCAGCGCGCGAGCCCGCCGCGGCGCGCGGCGCGGCGCGCGGCGCGGCGCGCGGGGCGCGGGAGGGTCGTCCTGGTCGGTCAAGGCCACGAGGCGACATCGTCCGGCCGGGCCGCCGTGCCGGGCAACCGAATTACGGTCCGTGGGGCGCCGTCACTGGTGTCCGCGCCTGTGGCCATGCCGGTCAGCGGCTTGGTGACAGTGGCGGATGCCGAGGCCTGCGGGCTCGGGTGGACGACGCGCGCAGCGTCAGGCGGGTGGGAACGATGGTCGGAACCGGTACGTGCCCTGGTGTCTCGATGAGGTCGACCAGCGCGGTGACCGCGGCCGGCATCGACTTGTCAGGAGCGAGCGACAGAGTGCTGACCGGAGGGTCGCAGAGGGCGTACGAAGGATCCTCACTCGCGCAGACGACGAGCAGATCCTCGGGGATGCTGAGGCCGATACGAGCCGCGCTCGCCAGGACGTGGCGGCCGCAGTAGTCGTAGATCCCGAAGACGGCGTCGGGACGGTCGGGGGAGGCGAGGACGCTGTCGAAGGGCGCGTCGGGGTCCCATGGGTGGGTGTTCCCTATGACTCGCGGTAAGTGGCCGTGGTGGCTGCACCAGTTGGTGTAAGCGGCGACGCAGGCGCGCGTGTAGTGCTCCCCTCCCGGTCCGGCGAGGAGGACGATGCGGCGAGCGCCCTGGGCGGCCAGGTGGTCGAGCACACGACGGGTCGCGGCCGTGTGGTCATTGTCCACCCACGCTTCACCGGGCTTCGGGTCGACGGGGCGGCCGTCGAAGGCGAGTGGGATGGAGCGGGCCCGGAGCACGTCCGCGATCGGGTCATCGGCGGGGCTGTCCACCAGGACGACACCCGCGACGTGCAGTGCCGACCACAGGTCCTCGTGGGCGACGGAGGGGAGTGTGATGAGCGCGTAGCCGTGGCTGTGGGCGGCGGCCGTGGCCGCGACGATCGCCTGGGAGAAGTACGGGACTTCGGCGAAATTCCAGTCCGTGCGCCCATACGTCGTGACGGCGAGGCCGAGAATGCGCGGTGCGGGAGAGCCTCCGTAGCCGAGCGCCGAGGCCAGTGCGCGGACGCGAGCGCGGGTACTCGGGGTCATACGGCCGGTGCCGTTGAGGGCGTGTGAGACCGTGGCCGTCGAGACCTCGGCCGCTTTCGCCACATCGGCCAGGATTACCCGGGACATAGGCCACAGGCTACGAGAACCGTCGATTTGGCGGGCGAATTCCTGCGAATTTCGTTGTGGGCCAGGGCTGGCGGTCAACGGATTAACCAAGCAGGGTGCGCACTGGGCCTTGAGCCCCTTCCCCCACCTCTCAGGAGATCCCTGTGCCTTCTGGCAGTAACCCTTGGATGCGAGCCCTGCGCGCGCCGGGTGACGCGACTCGGCGGACCACGGCCGAGGATGCCGGAACGACCCGGCGTACGATCCTGCGCGGCTCGCTCGCCACCGCGGGCCTGTTCGCCGTCGACGTCCAGTCGGGGCAGCCGGCCTCGGCGGCCGACCACCGGACGGATTCCTCGCCTGCGGCAGCGGAGCGTTCCACACCGCATGACGCGCGCGTGGTCGTCGTCGGCGCCGGACTCGCCGGGCTCACTGCCGCGTACCGGTTGGCCCGCCGAGGCGTCCACGTCCAGGTTTTCGAGGCGCGAGACGACCGTGTGGGCGGTCGTTGCTGGACCGCGAGGGGTTTCTCGGGCGACCAGATCGCCGAGCACGGAGGTGAGCGCATCGACACGCGTCACACCCATATCCGCAAGCTCGCGGGCGAGCTCGGTCTGGAACTGGAGGAGGAGAACCCGGACCGCCGGCACGGCAAGCGAGGAATCACCTTTCTCCAGGGCGCTGTGCGGGACGACACCGCGATCTACAAGGACCTGGACCTGGTCCTGAAGCGGCTGCGGGCCGACGCGAAGCGCATCGGCAGCTACTTCGCCGATCGGGCCTCCCGCGCCGCCCGCGACTTCGACCAGCTCTCCGTACGCGACTGGCTTCACGCCAACGTACCCGGTGGCATGAGTTCGTTGCTCAGCTCCAGCATCGCCTGCGGAGTCGGCACCTTCTTCGGCAACGACGCGGCCGAACTGAGCGCGATCAATCTCATCGAGCAGAACGCCGGAGTTGATGACGGCACAGCGGATGAGAAGTACCACGTCAAGGGCGGCAACGACCTGATTCCAGGCGGACTGGCCGCCGGACTGCCCAAGCCGGCCCTGCACTTCGACGCCCCGTTGCTCGCTGTGCGCCGCACTGGCGACACCTACCGGCTGCGCTTCGGCGGCATCCGCGAGGAGGTGATCGCCGACCGCGTCGTCTTCGCACTGCCGTTCACCACACTGCGCCGTGTCGACCTCGACGACTCGGGGCTCAGCGCTCGCAAGCGCGAAGTCATCGACAACCACGGTATGGGCACGGATGCCAAGCTCATGCTGCAGTTCGACCGGCAGTTCCACCAGTTCGAGGACTTCAGCGGGCGCATCAAAGCCGACAACCCGCAGCTGTCCACCTGGGATACTTCGTCCTACCAGACCGGGGCAGAGGGGTTGCTCACCCTCTTCGTCGGTGGCTGGAGCGGCTCCTCCTACCCCACCGCGAGACCGCATGGCGAGCCGTCCGCCGCGGTCACCGGCGCGGCACTCGGTCACCTCGAGGCACTCGTACCCGGCCTGAAGGATGCGTACAACGGCCGTGGCTGGCTGGACTCCTGGGTCGACGACCCCTGGGCACGTGGTTCGTACGCCTCCTATCGGCCGGGCCAGTACACCAAGTACTGGGGCTGGACCGGCCGCCCCGAGGGCCGGCTGCACTTCGCGGGCGAACACACCAGCACGCATAGCCAGGGGTATCTCAACGGGGCCGTGGAGAGCGGCGAGCGAGTGGCCCGCGAGGTGCTCACCGCACTCGGACGTTCGTGAGCGGCGCCCTCGTCGCTCCGATATTCCAGGGGGAGGTGAGGCACCCGCGGCTCCGTACGGGCGCCGTCACCCGCGGGCCCGTACGGGCGCCGTCACTCGCTGCCCGGCGCGGGCGCCGTTTCCGCAGGTCTGCGCGGGGGCCGTCACCAGTGGGCCGGAGGAGGTGCCGTGAGGCGGTCGGCCAGTCGGGCCAGCCGGTCCTGGAAGCGGCGGCGGCCCGGGCGCGGCAGGCTGTTTTCCCCGGCGGCGGCGCTGACCAGGTGCTGGAGGGTGTCGAGGTCGAGTTCGCCGCTCTCGGGGGCGGAGAGCGCGTCATGGGCCAGGGCGTGCAGATCGGTGTCGCCGCCGTCGAGGGCGAGCACGGTCGCCCCGCCCCGGCGGGCGTCGTTCACCCGCTCCAGCAGCCCGGTCCCGGGGTCGCCCGGCGCGACCACCAGCAGGGTTTCCCCGCGGCCCGCCCGCTCCAGCCGCCCGAGCCCGACCGCCAGATGCGCGGGGACGGCGGTGCCCTCCGGCACCCGGTGGCGGACGAGGGTGGGGGACAGCTCGGGCAGCCCGGACCAGGCGGCCTCGTCGTCGAGGTGCGCGGCCAGGTGCCACGGTTCGTAAGCCTCGCTGCCGACCAGCAGCAGTCCGCCCGCGCGCGGTCCGACCGAGGCCCGTAGCGAGCCCGCGAAGCGGCGGGTGGCCTGGAGCCATTCCGTTCCGGCGAGGACTTCGCGCAGCAGCGTGACCCTTACGGCGTCCATGGCATCCGGATCCTGCCCCGGCCCGCGCCCCGGCGGGCCCGATTCGGGCCCGGCTCACCCGTTCGGGGCATATGCGACAGGCATGCCGTCGACCCGGCCCGCGCCCGGCGCCCACGCGCCCCCCGTTCGCGTCTCCAACTGTTCATGCGCCGTCTCTTGACGCTCTGTGAGGCAAACCCTAAGGTCGCCGCACACAAGGGACGTCCTACGTCCCATTTATCTGACTCGGCACTCGATTGCGACGGGGCATCGGGAGGTCTGATGGCAGTCGACACGGGGGCGGCACGCTCGTACGAGGTGTCCGTTCCGTTCCGGGCGGGGACCGATGGCTATGCGAGCTACCGGATCCCGGCAGCCGTGCTGACCCACGACGGCACCGTCCTCGCGTTCGCCGAGGGCCGGGTGGAGTCCTCCGCCGACGACGGCCATATCGACCTCGTGCTCAAGCGGTCGGCCGACGGCGGACGGACCTGGGGCGCGTTACGGGTCGTGGCCCGCAACGGCGACGGAACGGCGGGCAACCCTGCCCCCGTCGTCCTCGACGGCGGACCGAACGACGGCCGCGTCCTGCTGGTGCACGTCCGCAGCGCGGCCTCCGCCACCGAGGACCGGATCCGCCGCGGCGAGGTGAGCGCGGCCGACGGCCGGCGGGTGTGGCTGACGTACAGCGATGACGACGGCGCGAGCTGGAGCGAGGCCCGCGAGATCACCGCGAGCACCAAGCGGCCCGAATGGCGCTGGTACGCCACCACCCCCGGCCACGCCCTCCAGTTGCGGTACGGCCCCCACGCGGGCCGGATCGTCATCCCCGGCAATCACTCCCTGCCCCCGACCGTCCCCGGCGACGACGGCACCGAGGGCCGGTACAACGGCGGGCACGACCTGCTCAGCGACGACGACGGCGCCACCTGGCGGATCGGGTACGTGGACGACAACCCCGACGGCTACATCAACGTCAACGAGACCACCGCCGCCCAACTCCCCGACGGCCGGGTCTACTTCAACACCCGCACCGACGCCACCGCGCCCGGCACCCGCGCCGACGCCCACTCCGGCGACGGCGGCGCCACCCTGGACCTCCCCTTCCGGCCGCAGGCCGGTCTGGTCGCCCCCGTCGTGGAGTGCAGCGTGCTGCACCTCGGCGAGCCGGACGCGCTGCTCTTCTCCGGCCCCGCCGACCCCGCGTACCGGGCGCTGATGACCGTCCGCACCAGCCATGACGGCGGCGTCACCTGGCGTCCCACGCACACCGTGAACGGCCTGCCCGCCGCCTACTCCGATCTGGTCCGGCTCGACGACGCCACGGTCGGACTGCTCTACGAGACCGGCGACTTCAGCGCCTACTCGACCATCACATTCCGGCGCATTCCGATGGAGGAGCTGGTATGAGCGACACCGCAAGAAACCGGAACATCTGGACGCACGGCACACCGCGTCGCGCGGTCCTCGGCGGCGCGGCCGCCGCGGCCGCCGGGTTCGCCCTCGCGGGCTGCGGCTCGGACGGCGACGGGGGTGATGAGCCCAAGGACCGCAAGAAGGGCGAGAAGATCACCCTGACCTTCTGGTCCTGGGTGCCGGGCATCGACAAGCCCGTCGCCCTGTGGAACAGCAAGAACCCCGAGGTGCGCGTCAAGGTCGAGAAGGTCTCGGCCGTCGACGGCGCCCAGTACGCCAAGATGCACGCCGCCATCAAGGCGGGCAATCCGCCGGACCTCGGCCAGATCGAATACCCGGTCGTGCCCAGCTTCCTCGTCGACAACGGGCTGCTGGACCTGACCAAGTACGGGGTCGCCGACCACAAGGACAAGTTCATCGGCTGGCAGTGGCAGCAGTCCGTCTTCGGCAAGGCCGTCTACGCCGTACCGCAGGCGTCCGGTCCGATGGGCCTGTTCATCCGTCAGGACCTCTTCGAGAAGTGGGGCATAGAGCCGCCCGCCACCTGGGACGAGTACGAGGCGGCGGCCACCGCGATCCGTAAGAAGGGCGCCTGGATCGAGACCTTCTCGGCCACCAACGGCAACCGCTTCGCGGGGCTCGCCTGGCAGGCCGGGGCGCGCTGGTTCGGCACCGAGGGCGACACCTGGACCGTCTCCATCGACGACGAGGCCACCCGTAAGGTCGCCGACTACTGGTACGGACTGGTCCGCCGGAAGCTCATCAAGACCATTCCGGACCGGCAGAACGCCTGGTACAAGGATGTCCAGACCGGCGACATGGCCGCCTGGCTCGGCGCCAGCTGGGGTGACGCCCTGCTGGTCGGCAACGCCCCCAAGACCGCGGGCAAGTGGCGCGTGGTGCCCATGCCGCAGTGGAAGAAGGGCGACGCCGCCTACGCCAACTGGGGCGGCTCCACCACCGCGGTCTTCGCCAAGACCAAGTACCCCAAGGACGCGCTGGCCTTCGCGGTCTGGCTCAACACCGACCCCGAGTCGATCAAGCTCCTGATCGAGAACGGCTATGGCACCCCGGGCGCCAAGCAGGGCTACACCACCTCCCAGCTCGATGTGCACAAGGACTTCTTCGGCGGCCAGGAGTACAGCAAGGTCTTCGACGAGGCGAGCAAGGGCGTGGACACCAGCTGGAAGTGGGGCCCCGCCACGGACACCCTCTACCAGCGGCTCGGTGACGCCTTTACGGCGGCCATCGGGGACGGGTCCGACTTCCGTTCCGTGCTGAAGAAGGTGCAGAGCCAGACGATCACCGACCTGAAGGAAAAGGGCCTCCAGGTGAAGGCCGGGTGAGGCGGGTGAGAGGAGCCCCCCGCCGCCTCACCAGCACCGAGGCCCGCAGCGCGCGGGCGGCGTCCGGGTTCCTGCTGCCCTTCCTCGCGCTCTTCCTGCTGTGCTTCATCGCCCCCATCGGCTACGCCCTCTACGAGAGCCTGCTGAAGGTCGAGCGCACCGGGCCGCTCGGCCTCGGCGGGGAGACCAAGCAGGTGTGGGCGGGCCTGTCCAACTACGCCCACGCCCTGGAGGACGACCGGTTCACGGCGGGCTTCGGGCGGGTGCTGCTCTTCGGCGCCGTCCAGATCCCGGTGATGATCGCCTTCGCCACCGGGCTGGCGCTGCTGCTGGACGCGGCGTCCGCGCGCTGGGTCGGCTTCTTCCGGACCGCCTTCTTCCTGCCGTACGGGGTGCCCGGTGTGATCGCCTCGATCCTGTGGGGCTTCCTCTACGTCCCCGGGATCAGCCCGCTGGTGGAGATGGCCGATTCGATCGGCTGGCACGTGGACTTCCTGGGCCGCGGGGCGGTCCTGTGGTCCATCGCCAACATCGTCACCTGGCAGTTCACCGGCTACAACATGCTGGTGCTGATCGCCCAGCTCAAGGCCGTCCCCGGCGAGCTGTACGAGGCGGCGCGGATCGACGGGGCGAGCGCCTGGCAGGTGGCCCGGCACATCAAGCTCCCGCTGATCCGGCCCGCGCTCGTGCTCACCACCGTCTTCAGCCTCATCGGCACCCTCCAGCTCTTCGCCGAGCCGAAGGTGCTCAAACCGCTGAGCAACTCCATCGACTCCGGCTACACCCCCAATCTGGCCGCCTACAACGAGGCGTTCACCAGCAACAACCAGCACATCGCGGCGGCCGAGGCGGTACTGCTCGCCGTCGTCGCCTGCGTGCTGTCCTTCGGCTTCCTGAGGCTCGTGGGGCAGCGGGGGAAGGACGGCGAGAGCGGATGAGCGAGGCGAACGACCTGGCCGGCGGCGTGGTCGCGGGCGAGCCCGGCGGGCCCGGGGGCGGGGCCGCGCGCGGGCGGGGGCCCGACGCGGCCCCGTCCGGCGACCGGCCCGGTGCGGGCCGCCGCCGCGCGGCGAAGGGCCGGGAGGGTCTTGAACCCCCCTTGCGGCACCGGATCATCACCGCCTCGCTGCTCACCGTCGCCGCCCTCTACTTCCTGACCCCCGTCTACTGGCTCGTGGTCTCCTCCACCAAGTCCAGCAGCGACCTCTTCGGCACCTTCGGCTTCTGGTTCCACGACCCGCACCCGCTGGACTATCTGCACCGGGTGCTCACCTACGACGACGGCATCTACGTCCGCTGGTTCGCCAACAGCCTGATGTACGCGGGCGTCGGCGCGCTCGCCGCGACCCTGCTGTCGGCCGCGGCCGGCTACGCCCTGGCCAAGTACCGCTTCCCCGGCCGGGAGGGCATCTTCAACGTCATCCTGGCCGGAGTGCTGATCCCGGGCACGGCGCTCGCCCTCCCGCTCTATCTGCTCTTCAGCGAGATCGGCCTGGCCAACACCTACTGGGCCGTGCTGATCCCCAGCGTGGTCAGCCCGTTCGGGGTCTATCTGTGCCGGATCTACGCGGCCGCCGCCGTCCCGGACTCCCTCCTGGAGGCGGCGCGGATCGACGGCGCGGGGGAGGCCCGGATCTTCTCCACGCTGGGGCTGCGGCTGATGACCCCGGCGCTGGTGACCGTCTTCCTGTTCCAGTTCGTGCACATCTGGAACAACTTCTTTCTGCCGCTGGTCATGCTCTCCGACTCCGACCTCTATCCGATCCAGCTCGGTCTGACGTCCTGGCAGGGGTACGCGGACCGGCAGCCGGAGCTGTACCAGTACACGGTCGGCGGGGCGTTCCTGTCCGTTCTGCCGCTGATGGTGCTGATGGGCGTACTCCAGCGGTACTGGCGCACGGGGCTGACGGAGGGGAGTGTCAAAGCGTAAGAGACGTCACCATGAAGGCGGCCGCGGTGCGTGACAGGATCGCTGTCATGACAACTCCTGATGCCACGAACTCCGCGTCCGACGCCCCCGCGAAGAAGGCCCCCGCCAAGGACCCCTGGGACCTCCCCGATGTGTCCGGCCTGACCGTCGGTGTCCTCGGCGGCACCGGCGACCAGGGCCGTGGCCTCGCCTACCGGCTGGCCAGGGCCGGCCAGAAGGTGATCATCGGCTCGCGCGCCGCCGAGCGCGCGCAGACCGCGGCGCGGGAGCTGGGCGGCGCGGAGCTCGGCATCGAGGGCGCGGACAACGCCGAGTGCTCGCGCCGCAGCGACATCGTGATCGTCGCGGTCCCGTGGGACGGCCACGCCAAGACGCTGGAGGGACTGCGCGAGGAGCTCGGCGGCAAGCTGGTCGTCGACTGCGTCAACCCGCTGGGCTTCGACAAGAAGGGCGCGTACGCGCTGCGGCCGGAGGAGGGCAGCGCCGCCGAGCAGGCCGCCGCCCTGCTGCCGGACTCCCGGGTCACCGCGGCCTTCCACCACCTCTCGGCCGTGCTGCTGCAGGACCCGGAGGTCGAGCAGATCGACACCGATGTGATGGTCCTGGGCGAGTCGCGCGCCGACACCGACGTGGTCCAGGCGCTCGCGGCCCGCATCCCGGGCATGCGCGGGGTCTTCGCGGGCCGGCTGCGCAACGCCCACCAGGTGGAGTCCCTGGTGGCCAATCTGATCTCGGTCAACCGCCGCTACAAGGCCCACGCGGGCCTGCGCGTCACGGACGTCTGAGGGCGGCCCCGCGGGCTTGCCCGCACCCGGGGCGCCCGGCCCCTCCGGCGGCGCATGGGGGACAATGGCGGGGAGTGACACACCCCCCGACAGGAGCCGACCCCATGCCCCGCCTCGCCCTCTACACCCTGGCCGTCTGCGTGCTCGCGATCGCCGCGGCCGTCGTGTCCTTCGCGCGGGGGAGCTGGCTCGGCGTCGTCTGGATCCTGATCGCCGGTATCTCGTCCAACATGGCCTGGTACTACCTCCGCAAGGCCCGCGCCGAGCGCGGGAGCAGCACGGGCGCGGCGGGCTGAGGCGATGGGGGCGCCTGCGGCGGGCTGAGCCCTTCCCGCCCCTTCCCGAACCATGGGGCTTCGCCCCTGGACCCCGGACGCCCTTCGGGCGTGTCCTCAAGCGCCGGACGGGCTGAAAATCAGCCCCTCCGGCGTTTGAGGAGCGGGGTCTGGGGCGGAGCCCCAGTTGTGGGAAGGGGCGGGGAGGGGAACAGCCCGCCGCAGGCGCCCCCTAGGAGCGGAATCCGGCGATATTGGGCTCGCCCTGCCAGAAGCGGAAGAACTCCTGGCCCCAATAAGTGTCCCACTGCGATACGCCCAGGGCCCGCATCACCGCGTCGATCGCCTCGAAGAACGCCTGGTTGACCTCGGGTATCCACAGGATCCCGAAGACCGCGAGCAGCCCGAACGGCGCGTACGGCTCGACCTGGCGCCGGATGCGGTAGGACAGCCACGGCTCGATCACCCCGTACCCGTCCAGGCCCGGCACCGGCAGGAAGTTCAGGATCGCCGCCGTGACCTGGAGCAGCGCCAGGAAGGCGAGCGCGTAGCGGAAGAGCTCCGGCACCTGATCGGTGGCGCCGAGCCAGAACGGCGCGGTCAGCGCGGCCGCGAACAGCACATTCGTCAGCGGCCCGGCGGCCGAGATCAGGCTGTGCTTCCAGCGCCCCCGGATCCGGTGCCGCTCGATGAACACCGCCCCGCCCGGCAGCCCGATCCCGCCCATGATCACGAAGATCACGGGCAGCACGATGCTCAGCGCCACATGGGTGTACTTCAGCGGGTTGAGGGTCAGATAGCCCTTCGCGCCGATCGTCAGATCCCCGCCGTGCAGCGCGGTGCGCGCATGGGCGTACTCATGCAGGCAGAGGGAGACGATCCACCCCGAGACGACGAACAGGAACACGGCGAAGCCGGGGCTCGCGGAGTACTCCGTCCACACGGCCCACGCGGAGACGACCATGATCGCGAACAGGCCGAGGAAGACGGGGCTGATACGCCGGTCACGGCGGCTGACTGCGGTGGTCATCGGGTGGGGTCTCCATACGGACTGGTGAGCGCTGAGGGGGAAACGACGGACAGTGTGCGCGGAGTTCCGGGCCGGGAGGGCCAGATGTGATCAGCGCCACGCGCCCGAGGGCGCCCCTCCGCGACTCGTTACCGTTCCCGTGACGTTCCCGCGGCCCGTCACCGTTCCCGCGCGGCCGACGCGGATGCCTCGCCCGGCGCGCCATCCATCAGAATGGGCCCGTGCGCTACGGCATCCTCGGCACCACCCAGGCCCGCCACGACGACGGCACCCCCGTGGACGTCGGCGGGGCGCGGCTGCGTGCGCTGCTGGCGGCGCTCGCGCTGGCGCCCGGCCGGGCGCGGACCACCGGGGCGCTCATCGGGGAGATCTGGGACACCGATCCGCCCGCCGACGAGCACGGCGCGCTGCAGGCGCTGGTCGGGCGGCTGCGGCGGGCGCTCGGCAAGGACGCCGTGGAGTCCGTTCCGGGCGGGTACCGGCTGAGCGCCGACCCCGACGATGTCGATCTGCACCGCTTCGAACGGCTCGCGGAGGAGGGCGCCCGCGCCCTCGCCGACGGCGATCCGGCCAAGGCCGTCGATCTGCTGGACGCCGCCCTCACGCTGTGGCGCGGGCCCGCGCTCAGCGATCTGCCCGACGCCACCGCGCCCGCCGCCCGCGCCGAGGCGCGACGGCTGGACGCGCGGCGCGCCCGGCTCGCCGCCGACCTCGCCCTCGGCCGCGCCGACCACGCCCTCCCCACGCTCACCGGGCTCTGCGACGCCCACCCGCTGGACGAGCCGCTGCACGCGCTGCGCATCCGTGCCCTGCGGGACGTGGGGCGGTTGGCGGAGGCGCTGGCGGCGTACGAGGCGATCCGTACGGAGATCGCCGAGCGGCTGGGCGCCGATCCGGGGCCGGAGCTGCGGGCGCTCCACGCCGAGCTGCTGGCGGCGACCGGCGAGGGGGCTCCGGTGCCGCCGGGCCCTCGTTCGCCGGAGCCCGTACCGGCCGGTTCCGCCCGCACCGGCGGTGGCAATCTGCGGGCCCGGCTGACCAGCTTCGTCGGGCGCGAGGCCGATCTGGCGGCGCTGCGCGGCGATCTGGCCGAGCACCGGCTGATCACCCTCCTCGGGCCCGGCGGGGCCGGGAAGACGCGGCTGTCGCAGGAGGCCGCCGAGGCGGTCGCGCCCGGCTGGCCGGACGGGGTGTGGCTGGCCGAGCTCGCGCCCGTGGACGACCCCGAGACCGTTCCCGAGACGGTCCTCAGCGCGCTCGGGGCGCGCGAGACGGTCATCCTCGGCGCGGCGACCGAGGGGCTGCGCGCCGCGACCGACCCGACCCTGCACGATCCGCGCGCCCGGCTCCTCGAGCACTGCGCCCCGCGCCGGATGCTGATCGTGCTCGACAACTGCGAACACCTCGTGGCGGCCGCGGCCCATCTCGCCGAGTCCCTGCTCGCCCAGTGCCCCGGGGTCACCATCCTGGCCACCAGCCGCGAACCCCTCGCCGTCCCCGGCGAGTTGGTGCGCCCCGTGGAGCCGCTGCCCGACCCCGTCGCGCTGCGGCTGCTCCAGGACCGGGGCGCGGCGGCCCGGCCCGGGTTCCGTACCGAGGACGACCCGGCCGCGTGCGCCGAGATCTGCCGCCGCCTCGACGGGCTGCCGCTGGCCATCGAGCTGGCCGCCGCGCGGCTGCGGCTGCTCACCCCGCGGCAGCTCGCCGACCGGCTGGACGACCGCTTCCGCCTTCTGACCAGCGGCAGCCGTACGGTGCTGCCCCGCCAGCAGACCCTGCGCGCGGTCGTCGACTGGTCCTGGGGGCTGCTGGACGCCCCCGAGCGCACCGTGCTCGCCCGGCTGTCCGTCTTCGCGGGCGGCTGCGGGCTGACCGAGGCGGAGGCGGTGTGCGGGGACCTCGAAGAGCACGCCGAGGCCGTGGACCCCCGCGATGTGGCCGCCCTGCTCGGTTCCCTCATCGATAAGTCGCTCGTCGTCACCGCACCCGGAACGGCTTCTGGCACGGCCTCCGGCACGGCCTCCGGAACCGCACCCGGAACGGAGCCCGGGGCGGACGGGGAGATGCGCTACCGGCTGCTGGAGACCGTCGCCGAGTACGCGGCGGAGCGGCTGGACGAGTCCGGCGAACGGGCCGCGGTCGAACGCCGCCATCTCATCGCCTACCGGGAGCTGGCCCGTACCGCCGACCCGCTGCTGCGCGGCCCCGCACAGCGCCACTGGCTCCTCCGGCTGGAGACCGAGCACGAGAATCTGCGCACCGCGCTGCGCCGGGCCGTGGCCGCCCGCGACGAGCAGGAGGCGCTGTGCCTGGTGCTCTCGCTCGGCTGGTTCTGGCATCTGCGCGGCCACCGCGCCGAGGCCTACCATTGGGCGACCGCCGCGGCCGAGCTCGGGCCGAGCCCCTTCGCACCGCCCGTTACACCCGCGCCGCCGCTGTACGTCAGCTGTATCGCCGCCCCGCCGCCGATGGAGCCCGAGCTGCTGGAGGAGGCGCGGCGCGGGGCGCGGCTGTTCGCGCTGTCCAACATCGAGGGCGATCTCCAGGCCATGGTGGGCGGCGACACCCAGCGCGAGGTGGAGGGCATCGTCTCCGCCTACCGGCCGGGGCTGCCCCAGATCTGCCGTCTCCCGGGCGTGCTGTGGTTCTTCGCGGTGTTCCTCAAGGGCGACTTCGCCCTGTTGCGGGGGATGGCCGACGAGGCGGTGCGCACCTGCCGGGAGCTGGGCTATGCGTGGGAGCTGGCGTTCAGCCTCCAGCTGCGGGCCAGGGTCCACAACGAGCGCGGCGGCGAGCACGAGGGCGCGATCCGCGACGCCGACGAGGCCCTGGAGATCTTCCGCCGGATCGGTGACGTATGGGGCACGGCGGAGGCGCTGGCCGGGCGCGGCGAGACCCGGGGGCAGCGCGGTGAGGGCGCGGCCGCGGCCGAGGACTACCGTGCGGCGATCCGCTGCGCCCAGGAGCTCGGGGCCCATGAGCAGGTGCTGTTCCTCCGCTCCCGGCTGGCCGGGGTCTTCGTGGAGCTGGGCGACGAGGAGGAGGCCGCGGAGGGCGAGCGGATCCTGCGCGAGGTGGTCGGGCAGCGGCAGCACGTGGGCGTCGAGGCGCTGTCGTACGCCCGGATCCATCTGGCGGTGCGCTACGGGTCCACGGGCCGTCTCGCGGCGGCACGGGCCCTTCTGACCACGTTGCACGGGGAGTTCGAGGGCCGGGCGCTGCGTCTGTTCGAGGGCATGGTGGAGGGGATGCTGGCCTGGCTCGACCTGCTGGAGGGACGGCCGGGCGACGCCCTGGAGAACGTGCGCGGTGCGCTGGCGAAGACGCCCGGCCGGATGACGGACCTCATCGCGCCGCACATCCCGGTGACCCAGTTGCTCACCGGGGCCGAGGCGCTGAGCTGCCTCGTCGGCGCCGAGCGGGCGGGGACCGCGGCGCGGCTGGTGGGGGCGTACGACATGCTGCGCAATCCGCAGTACTACCGGAAGTCCGACGTCGAACGGACGGGCCGGGAGCGCACCGTGGCCGCGGCGCGGGCCGAGCTCGGGGACGCCGCGTACGAGCGGGCCTACGCCGAGGGCACCGGCCTCACGCTGGAGGAGGCCACCGCGCTGCTCTGACCGCCCCCGCCCCCGGCGGGGGTGACGACAACCGGCCGGGCGCGTCCCCTCGCGGGACGCGCCCGGCCGGTTGTCCGGTCCGCGGACCGTCAGGTCGTCTTGTTGCGGAACTTGCGCACCGCGAGCGGCGCCACGATCACCGTGATGGCCAGCGACCACAGCAGGGTCACCGTCATCGGTTCGGCCACCGCGCCATGGCCGCTGGTCAGCGCCCGTGCGACGTCCGCGAGCCGGGACAGCGGGTTGTACTCGGTGAAGGACCGCAGCCAGCCCGGCATAGTGGCGGTCGGGGCGAAGATGGACGAGCCGAACTGGAGGGGCATCATCACCAGGAAGCCCATACCGCTGACCGCCTGCGGGGTGGGCAACGACATCCCCAGCAGCATGAAGATCCAGGTCAGCGAGGATCCGAAGACCAGGGCCAGCACCACCGCGGCCAACAGCTCCAGCGGCCCGGTCTTGAGCTCGAAGCCCATGATGAAGCCCATGATCAGCAGGATGATGGTGGACACCAGCATCCGGCCGCACTCCACGACCAGCTTGGCTATCAGCACCGAGGAGCGGGCGATCGGCAGTGTGCGGAAGCGGTCCATGACGCCCTTGTTGAAGTCGTCATTGACGCCGCTGCCGATCGACATCGCGATGTTGAGCCCGCCCATCGCCATCAGGCCGGGAATGAAGTAGTTGACGTACTCGGAGCGGTTGCCGCCCGTCATCGCGCCGCCGAAGACATAGGTGAACAGCAGCGCGAAGACGATCGGCATGGCCAGGGCGTCGAACATCGCGAACGGTTCGTACCTGATCTGCATGACGTTGCGCCGCACCAGCGCGCCGATGTGGCGCAGATTGGCGCGGAGGCCGATCCGGCCGTCGCTCTTTCCCCGCATGGGCGCGGTCATCGTGGCCGTACTCACGCGGCGACCTCTTCCAGCGTCTTGTCGTCCTGCGGTGTGGATGCCTTCCGGCCGGTGATGGCCAGGAAGACCTCGTCCAGGCTGGGCAGATGGGTGTCGATCCCGGCGATCGCGAAACCCCGCTCGCCGAGCAGACCGATCAGGGCGGTCAGCTGCTCGTCGCTGGCGATGGGCACATTGACCAGGCCCTCCTCCACATCGGCGGTCGCGCCGCCGATGCCGTCGAGCCCCGCCTGGGTGATGGCGCCGACCATGCGGTGCAGCTCACCGGGGTCGGACGGGCGGATCTGCAGGGTGCGGCCGCCGATCTTGGCCCTGAGCTCGTTCACCCGGCCGTCGGCGATGACCCTGCCCCGGTCGATCACCGTCAGGTGGTCGGCGAGCTGCTCGGCCTCCTCCATGTACTGGGTGGTCAGCAGCACGGTGGCGCCGTCGGCGACCATCCCCCTGACCTCGTCCCACACCTCGTTACGGGCGTGCGGGTCCAGACCGGTCGTCGGCTCGTCCAGATAGAGCACCGAGGGCCGGCCGATCATGGACGCGGCCAGGTCGATCCGGCGGCGCATACCGCCGGAGTAGGTGTTCACGCGCCGCTTGCCGGCCTCGGTGAGCGAGAACCGCTCGAGCATGGTGTCCGCCCGCGAACGGGCTTCCTTACGGGAGAGATCGAGCAGCCGCCCGACCATGTAGAGGTTCTCCCAGCCGGAGAGCTTTGTGTCGACCGAGGCGTACTGCCCGGTCAGCCCGATGGTGCGGCGCAGCTGCCGGGGCTGGCGCACCACGTCGTACCCGGCCACCACCGCGGTGCCGGCGTCCGGCACCAGCAGGGTGGACAGACACCGGACGAGTGTCGTCTTACCGGCGCCATTGGGGCCCAGCACCCCCAGGACGGTGCCCTCCGGCACGTCCAGATCCACTCCGTCGACGGCCTTGGTGTCACCGAAGTGCTTGACCAGCCCCCGAACTTCGACGGCGTTGCCGTCCCTGATCCTGTGTTCCCGTCGCGTCATGCCGCCCACGATGTCAGCCGTCACCGACAGACCGCCGACAAGCGGCAGACAGCCCGCCGACGGGGGAAGATCGGCGGGCTGTCGTTGTACCGCGGTGGCTCAGTGGAAGGAGTGCTCCTCGGCCGGGTACGCCCCGCCGACGACGTCCTCCGCGTAGGCCCGCGCCGCGTCGCCCAGGCCCTGGCGCAGCTCGGCGTACTGCTTGACGAAACGCGGCACCCGGCCGTCGGTCATGCCCGCCATGTCCGTCCACACCAGCACCTGGGCGTCGCAGTCGCCACCGGCGCCGATGCCGACGGTGGCGATGTGCAGCGACCGCGTCACCTCGGCGGCCAGCTCGGCCGGGACCAGCTCCAGGACGACCGCGAAGGCGCCCGCGTCCTGGACCGCCTTGGCGTCCCGCAGCAGCTGCTGGGCCGCCTCCTCGCCGCGCCCCTGGACCGGGTAGCCGCCGTAGGCGTTGACGGACTGCGGGGTCAGGCCGATGTGCGCCATGACCGGGATACCGGACTGGACCAGCAGCTCGATCTGGTGGGCGGAGCGCTCCCCGCCCTCCAGCTTCACCGCGCCCACGCCCGCCTCCTTGACCAGCCGGGTGGCGTTCCGCAGCGCCTGGACCGGGCCCTCCTGGTACGAGCCGAAGGGCAGGTCGCCGACGACGAGGGCGCGCCGGGTGCCGCGGACCACGGCGGCGGACAGCAGCGTCATCTCGTCCATGGTGACGGGCACGGTGGACTCGTAGCCCAGATGGCAGTTGCCCATCGAGTCGCCGACCAGCAGCACCGGGATGCCCGCCTGGTCGAAGACGGACGCGGTCATCGCGTCGTAGGCGGTGAGCATCGGCCACTTCTCGGCGCGCTCCTTGGCGGCGGCGATGTCACGGACGGTGATGCGGCGGGAGCCCGTGCCCCCGTAGAGCGCCTTCTCGGACTGCTTTCGCGCAGGACTGACGTGCGTCATCGCTACGGCTCCTGTTCATCATCTCGAGGCGCCCTGACGGCGTCCCCGGACCAACCCCATGCTGGCACGGCTCCTGCCGGGGCGAAAGTGGGCCCGGATCGCAAAGATTTTCCAATACGAGACGGTCTCGTATCGTAAGTCGCCTAGCCTGGGCGGCATGGCAACCTCACCCAGCGCCCAGGGCGCGCCGGCCGAGTCCGGTGTCCCGGAGGCGATCCACCGCAGACGCTGGGCGATCCTCGTCGTCCTGATGTTCAGCGTGCTGGTCGTCGTCCTCGACAACTCGATACTCAACGTGGCGATGAAGACCATCGCCTCGCCGAAGCCCACCGGGCTCGGCGCCACCCAGAGCCAGCTCGAGTGGGCGATCAACTCCTACACGCTGGTCTTCGCCGGGCTGCTGTTCACCGCGGGGATCCTCGGCGACCGGATCGGCCGTAAGAAGGTCCTGCTCGGCGGGATGGCGGTGTTCGGCATGGGCTCGGTGCTCGCCGCCTTCTCCGGATCGCCCGGTGAACTCATCGGCTTCCGGGCGCTCATGGGCCTCGGCGCCGCCTTCGTGATGCCCGCGACCCTCGCCATCCTGGTCAATGTCTTCGAACGCGAGGAGCAGGCCAAGGCGATCGGCATCTGGGTCGCCGCGGTGGGGCTGGCCATCGCCATCGGCCCGATCACCGGCGGAGTGCTGCTCGAGCACTTCTGGTGGGGTTCGGTCTTCTTCGTCAATGTGCCGATCGTGATCGTCGGACTGATCGCGATGGTGGTGCTCGTCCCCGACTCCAGGGACCCCGCGCCCGGCCGGGTGGACCCGCTGGGCGTACTGCTGTCCGTCGTCGGGCTCGTCCTGCTGGTCTACGGCATCATCAAGGGCGGCCAGCTCGCGGACTTCACCGACGCCCAGGTGCTGGGCTCGATCGCCGCCGGGCTCGCCGTCCTGGGCCTGTTCGTGGTGCACGAGAAGCGCAGCGACCACCCGGCCATCGATATCGGCTACTTCCGCAACCCCGCCTTCTCCGCCGCCATCGCCGCCGTCGCCCTGGTCTTCTTCGCCCTCATGGGCGTGACCTTCTTCATGGTCTTCTACACCCAGAGCGTGCGCGGCTACAGCGCCCTCGAATCCGGGTTGCTGATCCTGCCGCTGGCCGTGGCGCAGCTGATCTTCGCCCCGCGCGCCCGGCTGGTCGTCGAGCGGTTCGGCGCCCGCGCGGTGTGCACCGGCGGGATGCTGCTGGTGGCCGCCACCATGTCGGGGTTCCTGCTGCTGGGCGTGGACACCCCGATCGTCGTGCTCGAGGTGCTGTTCTTCGCCCAGGGCACCGGAATGGCGCATATCATGCCGCCGGTGACCACCGGGATCATGCAGGCGCTGCCGCGCCAGAAGGCCGGCTCCGGCTCGGCGCTCAACAACACCTTCCGGCAGGTCGGGGGCGCGCTCGGGGTCGCGGTGCTGGGCTCTGTGCTCTCCACCGCCTACCGCGACCGGATCCGGGACACCCTGGCCGCCGTGCCCGGACTGCCCGACTCCGTACAGCGCTCGGCGGGCGAGTCCGTCGAGGCCACCATGGGGGTCGCCGAGAAGCTCGGGCCCAGGGGCCAGGCGCTGGTGGGCCCGGCCCAGGACGCCTTCGTCCACGCCATGCACATCACCGCCCTCGGCTCGGCGGGCGTCGCCGTCCTCGGCGCGCTGGTCGTCCTGGCCTTCCTGCCCGGCAAGGAAGGTCCCGGCCGGGCCCCCGACGACGGGCGGGCGCATCCACGGGAGGAGGCGTCGGCCGGCCAATGAGCGCACCCGAGAGCTCCGCGCCCAGGCTCCGCGGCCGCCCCCGCAGCCCCGCCACCGACGCCGCGATCATCGAGGCCGCGCTGCGGCTGCTGGAGGAGGGCGCCTCGGTCGGCGGTCTTTCGATCGAGGGGATCGCCCGCGAGGCGGGGGTCGGCAAGGCCACCGTCTACCGCCGCTGGCCCGGTAAGGACGCGCTGATGCTCGATGTGCTGCGCTCCCTGGAGGAGCCCAGCCCCGAGCCGGCCGGGGTCTCGGTGCGCGACGACCTCGTCGCCATCCTGGAGTTCATGCGCCGGCGCGGGCTCGCCAAGCGCAACTCCGCCCTGCTGCGCAGCGTCATCACCCAGATGCACGCGCACAAGGAGCTGTGGCGGGCCTACGACGAGAACGTCATAGCGGCCCGCCGCGCGAGCCTGCGCGCCGTACTGCGGCGGGGCCGGGAGAGCGGTGAGATCCGCGCCGACGTGGACCCGGAGCTGCTCGCCGACCTCTTCACCGGCCCGATGCTCGCCCGCGCCATGCTCCACGAGTGGAAGGAGCTGCCCGAGGGGCTGGCCGAACGGATCGTCGACACGGTCCTCGAAGGGGTCTCCCCACGCCATTGAGCTCCGCTGAGCTCCGCTGAACTCCGCTGAGCGGTTTGTGCCTGTTGTGTCACAACACCCCCTCCCGGGCCGGGATGTGGAACTCGGGGCCGTCGCCCCATCGTCCTCGGACGGGGAGCACCCCACCGGGGGCGTCGGGAAAAGCCCTGGTCATCACCTAGGGTCGTAGTCCAAGGCGCGGCAGTTGAGGCAGTGAGGGACAGCGAATGACGCAGGCGCACACGCAGGAGACGGGACAGCTCGGGGACGACGCGCCCCAGCAATCGGGCTCCCGGATCGGCCGCCTGTTCGACCGGCTCCGGAACGATCGCGGCATCTGGCGGCGCGGACTGGTGCTGGCGGCGATCGCGGTCCTGCTCGCCCTGGTCATGATCTTCCACGCCGACATCCCCAACCGGGTGGGCAACCTCGGCTCGCTGCTGGAGACGTTCCTGCCGTGGCTGGGCCTGTTCCTTCCGGTGCTGCTGGTGCTCGGTCTGGTGCGGCGGTCGGCGAGCGCCGTGCTGGCGCTGGTGCTGCCCGTCGCCGTCTGGCTGAACCTCTTCGGCGGGCTGATGTTCTCCGACAAGTCCGGCAGCGGCGGTGAGCTGACCGTCGTCACCCACAACGTCAACGCGGAGAACGCCGATCCGACCGGCACCGCGAAGGACGTGGCCGCCTCGGGCGCCGATGTGGTGGCCCTGGAGGAGCTGACGGACTCGGCCGTGCCGACGTACGAGCGGGCCCTGGCCGGCACCTACCGCTACCACACCGTGCAGGGCACGGTGGGGCTGTGGAGCAAGTACCCGCTGTCCGGCACCAAGCCGGTGGACATCAAGCTGGGCTGGACCCGGGCGCTGCGCACCGCCGTCGCCACCCCGCGCGGTGAGGTCGGCGTCTATGTGGCCCATCTGCCCTCGGTGCGGGTGAAGTTCAACGCGGGCTTCACCGCCGGGCAGCGCGACGACAGCGCCGAGGCGCTGGGCCAGGCCATCGCCCGGGAGCCGCTGAAGAAGGTGATCCTGCTCGGCGATCTGAACGGCACCATGAACGACCGTGCGCTCGCCCCCGTCACCGCGCAGATGCGGTCCGCCCAGGGCGCGGCGGGCGACGGCTTCGGCTTCAGCTGGCCCGCCTCGTTCCCGATGGCGCGGATCGACCAGATCATGGTGCGGGGGCTGGATCCGGTCTCGGCGTGGGCGCTGCCCAGGACCGGCAGCGATCACCTTCCGCTGGCGGCGTCGGTCGACTACTGAGCCCTGCCTCTACGGAGCCGCGCTGCTACGGAGCCGTGCCGCTACTGGGCCGTGCCGCTACGGAGCCGCGCTGCTCGGGGCCGTCGGGTGACATAGCTCACGGGTCACCCGGCGAGATCTTACGTGCCGTTCATCTTGGGGATCTCCTCGGGAACATTCTGCGTGAGAGACTTTGTTCAGCTAGAGAACATACGCATCCCTGCACGTTTCTCCTTCGTTTGAAAGGTCTCTCATGCCCCTGGCCCTGCTCGCCCTTGCTGTGAGCGCCTTCGGCATTGGTACTACCGAATTCGTGATGATGGGCCTGCTGCCCAATGTCGCGAATGATCTGGACACCTCGGTGCCCACGGCCGGATACCTCGTCTCCGCCTACGCCATCGGAGTCGTGGTGGGCGCTCCGCTGCTGACCGCCCTCGGTTCCCGTATCCCGCGCAAGCGGATGCTCGTGTTGCTCATGGCGCTCTTCACGGTGGGCAACCTCGCCTCCGCCCTCGCCCCCAACTTCGGGCTGCTGATCGCGGGACGGGTGCTCGCCGGGCTGCCCCACGGCGCGTTCTTCGGCGTCGGCGCGGTGGTCGCCGCGCGGCTGGTGACCGAGGACCGGCGGGCCCGCGCGGTCGCCACCATGTTCCTCGGGCTGACCATCGCCAACATCGTCGGCGTCCCCGTCGCCACCCTGCTCGGCCAGAACCTCGGCTGGCGCGCGACCTTCCTGGTCGTCGCCGCGATCGGCGTGGTCGCCATGGCCGCGCTCGCCCGGCTCGTCCCGCAGATCTCCCACGGGCAGCACGGCGGGCTGCGCCAGGAACTCGGCGCGCTGCGCGACCGCCAGGTGCTGCTGGGGCTGCTCACCGCCGTCTTCGGCTTCGCCGGTGTCTTCGCCGTCTACAGCTACCTCGCCTCGATGATGACCGAGGTCACCGGGTTCGGTGAGTCGACGGTCACCCTGGTGCTGGCGCTGTTCGGCATCGGCATGACCCTGGGCGCCCTCGCCGCCGGCCCGCTCACCGACCGGGCGCTGCGGCCCACGCTCTACGGCTCGCTGGCGGCGCTGGCCGTCGTCCTCGTGGCCTTCGACTTCACGGTGCATGTGAAGTGGGCGGCGCTGCTGTCGGTCGTGGTGCTGGGCGCGGTCGGCTTCATGACCACCACCCCGCTCCAGATGCTGGTGATGAACAAGGCCCAGCACGCCCCGACGCTGGCCTCCGCCTCCAACCACTCCGCCTTCAACCTGGCCAACGCCGGTGGCGCGTGGCTCGGCGGCGTCGCCATCGCGGCGGGCTGGGGCTGGACCTCCCCGACGCTGGTCGGCGCGGTGCTCGCGGTGATCGGCCTCGCGATCGCCCTGATCGCGGGCCTGACCGACCGCACTCCGGCGAGCGGGTCGCGGGTCGTTGCGAGCAGTGAGTCGCTGCCGCAGTTGTCCGAGGTGGGCTGAGGTACGGGGGTCCGGGGGGGCTTTCCCCTCCCCGCCCCTTCCCGTTACCAGGGGCGAAGCCCCTGGCACCCCAGGGGTCCCTGGCACCCCAGAGGTTCTGGACACCCCAGAGGGTTCCTGGGACCCAAGGACCCCAGGGGCGAAGCCCCTGGTCCGGGGTCTGGGGCGGAGCCCCAGTTTCGGGAAGGGGCGGGGAGGGGAGTAGCCCGCCGCAGGCGTTAGGATCCGCTGGACCTAAGCGCTCCGCTGGAAGTGGCCTGAGCTGCTGTCGACCGTCTGCGGCGCCGTCGTGGCTGGTCGCGCAGTTCCCCGCGCCCCTTCGGGGCGCCTCCGAACCGCAGGGCTTGGGCCACGCGGCGGAGCCGCACAGGGCGCCGCGCGTAACGCGGCCCAAGAGCCTCAGACGTGTTCGCGCCAGCGGTTGGTGATGGGCAGCCGGCGGTCCTTGCCGAAGCCCTTCGCGGAGATCTTCGTGCCCGGCGGGTACTGCCGGCGCTTGTACTCGGCGGTGTCCACCATCCGCAGGATCCGGGTCACCAGCGCGTCGTCGTATCCCGCCGCCACGATCTCGGTACGCCCCTGGTCGCGGTCGACATACAGCTCCAGGATCCGGTCGAGGACGTCGTAGTCGGGGAGCGAGTCGGTGTCGACCTGGCCGGGGCGCAGCTCGGCGCTCGGCGGCTTGGTGATCGAGTTCTCGGGGATGGGCGGGGTCTGGCCCCGCTCTTCCGCCGCACGGTTACGCCAGTTCGACAGGCGGAAGACGGAGGTCTTGTAGACGTCCTTGATCGGGCCGTACGCGCCGACCGAGTCCCCGTAGAGCGTGGAGTAGCCGCAGGCCAGCTCGGACTTGTTGCCCGGGGCGAGGACGATGTGGCCCTCCTGGTTGGAGATCGCCATCAGCATCGTGCCGCGCAGCCGTGACTGGAGGTTCTCCTCGGCCAGCCCGGTGAGGCCCAGGGAGCCCATATAGGCGTCGAACATCGGGGCGATCGGGACCGTGCGGAAGTTCAGCCCGGTGCGCCGCGCCAGCTCGGCCGCGTCGTCGATCGAGTGCTCGGAGGAGTAGCGCGAGGGCATCGCGACGCCGTACACGTTCTGCGCGCCGACCGCGTCACACGCGATGGCGGCGACGAGCGAGGAGTCGATCCCGCCGGAGAGCCCGATCAGCACACTGCGGAAGCCGTTCTTCGCCACGTAGGCCCGCAGCCCCACGACCAGCGCCGTATAGATCTCCTCGTCGTCCCCGAGCCGCTCGGCCTCGCCGCCCGCGAGCTCCGGCTCGTAGCGGGGCAGCGGGTCGGCGGAGAGGGTGACGTGGTCGATGCGGAGCCCGTCGTCCACGACCCCCTCGGGGACCGCGCCCGGGTCGGCGGCGGGCAGATCGAGGTCGAGCAGCACACAGCCCTCGGCGAACTGCGGGGCCCGCGCGATGACTTCGCCGTCCCGGTCCACGACGATCGAGTCGCCGTCGAAGACCAGCTCGTCCTGGCCGCCGATCATGGCCAGGTACGCGGTGGTGCAGCCCGCCTCCTGGGCCCGCTTGCGCACCAGGTCCAGCCGGGTGTCGTCCTTCTCCCGCTCGTACGGCGAGGCGTTGATCGACAGCAGCAGCCCGGCCCCCGCCGAGCAGCTGGCCGGCACCCGGCCGCCGTCCTGCCACAGGTCCTCGCAGATGGCGAGCGCGACGTCGACGCCGTGGACACGGACCATGGGCAGGGTGTCGCCGGGCACGAAGTAGCGGAACTCGTCGAAGACGCCGTAGTTCGGCAGATGGTGCTTGGCGAAGGTCAGGACGACCGCGCCCCGGTGCAGCACCGCGCCCGCGTTCTGCGGTGACCCGGCGGGCTGGCCGTAGCGCCGGGCGCGCTCGCTGCGGTCGAGGTAGCCGACGACCACCGGCACCTCGCCCAGCCCCTCGGCGTTCAGCCGCTCGGCGAGCGTGTGCAGCGCGGCGCGCGACGCCTCGACGAAGGACGAGCGCAGCGCCAGGTCCTCGACGGGGTAGCCGGTCAGCACCATCTCGGGGAACGCCACCAGATGGGCGCCCTGCTCGGCGGAGTGCCGGGTCCAGTGGAGTATCGATTCGGTGTTGCCGTCGAGGTCGCCGACGGTCGAGTCGATCTGGTTCAGAGCGAGGCGAAGTTGAGGCACGCGCCCAGTGTAATCGTCTGTCTGACGCGATAGCCGGGGGTGTCTTCCTTCTCACGCCGGACGAACGGTGCCCGGTCTCACGCCGGACGAACGGTGCCCGGTCTCACGCCGGGCGAACCGTGCCCGGCCCCTTCGCCTCCGGGGACCGGGCCTTGCCCGCCGCGAGCGGCTACTTCTGGTAACCGAGGATGGTCATCATCCCGGACTCCGAGTGGTAGACGTTGTGGCAGTGGACCATCCACAGCCCCGGGTTGTCGGCGTCGAGGTCCACGTTCACCTTGTGGTGCGGCAGCAGGACCGTGGTGTCCTTACGGGGGCCGCCGTCCGGCAGCGCGAAGGTGTGGCCGTGCAGATGGACCGGATGCCACATATCGGTGCCGTTCATGAACGAGATCCGCACCCGCTCACCCTCCCGTACCGGATAGCGCTGCGAGGGGTCGTACGGCCGGCCGTTGATCGCCCAGTCCCAGCGCCGCATCGAGCCGGTGAGCCGCATCCGGATGATGCGGTCGGGCTCCTTGGGCGTCAGCCGGACGTCCTCCGCCGCCTTCAGCCGGTCCGCGGTGAGCAGCTCGCCGTCCAGCTCCTTGGGGCGCGGGAACTTCACCGGGTTCTTGCCACGGGTGCGCAGCACCGCCATCGCGGACCGCCCCTTGCCCTCGGCGATCACGGCGAGCGGGAAGACCCCGTCCTTGACGGTGACCAGCACGTCGTAGCGCTCGCCCATGCCCAGCAGCAGCGCGTCGGTCTTGGCCGGTACGACGGGATAGCCGTCGGTGTGGGTGACGGTCATCCGATGGCCGCCGAGGGCGACGCGGAAGGCGGTGTCGCCGCCCGCGTTGATGATGCGGATGCGGATCCGGTCGCCGCGCTTGGCGCGGAAGACCTGCGGGGACTCGGGGGTGCGGCCGTTGACCAGGTAGTAGGGGTAGGTGACATCGCCCGCGTGGCCGCCCAGCAGCCGGCTCTCCATGGGTGCGGCCTTGGGCGCGGCCTTCTTCCGTGCGGCCTTCTTCCGCGCCGTGGAGCGGGCCCGGTCGCGCTTGGCACCCTTGGCACCGCCCGCGGCGGTGCCTTTGGCGGTGGCTCCGGCTGTCGCCGTGGCTTTGGCCTTGGCTGTCGCCGTGGCCTTGGCCGTGCCCGTGGCCTTGGCGCCGCGCTTGCCGCCGCCTTCCGCCGAGCCGCCCTCCGCCGAGCCGCCGTCCATCGGGCCGTCGTCCATCGCATGGCCGACCGGGCCGCTCTTGCCCGCGTTGAGCCGTTCGAACTCCTTGTCCGGGGTGCGGCCGCCCACCCCGTCGAGCCAGTCGTCCAGGACGACGACCCACTCCTTGTCGTACGTCAGCGGTTCCTTCGGATCCTCCACGATCAGCGGTGCGTACAGCCCCCGGTCCAGTTGGACGCCCGAGTGCGGATGGATCCAGTACGTGCCCGGGTAGAACGCGGTGAAGCGGTAGTCGTACGCGGCGCCGGTCTTGATCGGCCGCTGGGTCACCCCGGGGACGCCGTCCATGTCGTTGCGCAGCCGGACGCCGTGCCAGTGCAGCGTGGTGGGCTGCGGCAGGTTATTGGCCAGGGTGAGCGCGATCGTGTCGCCCGCGGTCACCCGGATCTCCCGGCCCGGCACCTGGTCCTCGTACGCCCAGGACGTCACCTTGCGGGCGCCGATGTCCAGGGTGGTCGCGGTGGCGGTGAGCCGGAAGGTGCGCACCGGCCCGGGGCCCCGCCGCCGCTCGGTCGCGGCGACCTCCGGGCCGTGGGGGGAGACGTACTGCGCCGGGACGTCGTCTCCGGGCGCGCCGGGCCTGGCGGGGGCGCCCATCGCGTTGCCGTCCACGCCGTCGGGGCCTCCGGCGCGGTGGCGGGGGCCGGAGGAGCCGCAGGCGGTGAGCAGACCGCTGCCCGCGGCGGCGATGCCCGTGCCGAGCACGGCACGGCGAGTCTTTTCGTGCATGAGTCAGTACCCCAATGCTGATGTGTGCCGGATGCGTGAGGGTCGGCGCGTCCGCCGCCCCGCCGGGAGGGCGGGCGGCCGACGCGCCGCTCTATGCGCCGCATCAGCGATCGGCTCTGGGGTGAGGGGCTTCGGTGCATCGCCGCCTCCATCTGACCGTTCAGATCATCATCTGACTGTTTGATCATCGTGATAATCGGCACCCTACCCCCAAGGGGTATGGAGCCCCGGCAGGCGCCACGGAGGGGGCAGAACGGCCGGGTCCGGGACCGGCCGGGTGAAAGTACGATGCACCCATCGTGGTGAGGTGAGGGGAGACCGGGGAGACCGGGGAGACCGGACGAAACCTCCGTGAAATCCCACCGCGTGATACTGGGGTGGCGGAAGGTGCCCCGCGCCCGCGAAAAGAGCCGTTTGACCTGCAAGGATTGGGGACCATGGATAAGCAGCAGGAGTTCGTGCTCCGTACGCTCGAAGAGCGCGACATCCGGTTTGTGCGGCTCTGGTTCACCGATGTGCTCGGTTTCCTGAAGTCCGTGGCCGTCGCGCCGGCCGAGCTCGAGGGCGCCTTCGACGAGGGCATCGGATTCGATGGCTCCGCGATCGAGGGCTTCGCCCGGGTCTACGAGTCCGACATGATCGCCAAGCCGGACCCCGGGACGTTCCAGATCCTGCCCTGGCGCGCCGAGGCGCCCGGGACCGCGCGGATGTTCTGCGACATCCTGATGCCGGACGGCTCACCGTCCTTCGCCGACCCCCGCTTCGTCCTGAAGCGCATCCTCGCCAAGACCTCCGACCTCGGGTTCACCTTCTACACCCACCCCGAGATCGAGTTCTTCCTGCTCAACCAGAAGCCGGTGGACGGCAGCCGCCCGGTGCCCGCCGACTCCTCGGGCTACTTCGACCACACCCCGCAGAACATCGGCATGGACTTCCGCCGCCAGGCGATCACCATGCTGGAATCGATGGGCATCTCGGTCGAGTTCTCCCACCACGAGGGCGCCCCCGGCCAGCAGGAGATCGATCTGCGCTACGCCGACGCGCTCTCCACCGCCGACAACATCATGACCTTCCGCCTGGTCATGAAGCAGGTCGCGCTGGAGCAGGGCGTGCAGGCCACCTTCATGCCGAAGCCCTTCTCGGAGTTCCCCGGCTCGGGCATGCACACCCACCTCTCGCTCTTCGAGGGCGACCGCAACGCCTTCTACGAGTCCGGCTCCGAGTTCCAGCTCTCCAAGGTGGGCCGCTCCTTCATCGCGGGCCTGCTGCGCCACGCCGGGGAGATCTCCGCCGTCACCAACCAGTGGGTCAACTCCTACAAGCGCATCTGGGGCGGCTCCAAGCGCACCGCCGGTGCGGGCGGCGAGGCCCCCTCGTACATCTGCTGGGGCCACAACAACCGCTCCGCCCTCGTCCGGGTCCCCCTCTACAAGCCCGGCAAGACCGGCTCCACCCGCGTCGAGGTCCGCTCCCTGGACACTGGCGCCAACCCCTACCTGGCCTACGCGGTCCTCCTCGCCGCCGGTCTCAAGGGCATCGAGGGCGGCTACGAACTCCCGGCCGGCGCCGACGACGACGTCTGGGCCCTCTCCGACGCCGAACGCCGCTCCCTCGGCATCGAACCCCTCCCGCAGAACCTGGGCGAGGCGATCGACCTCATGGAGCGCAGCGAACTGGTCGCCGAGACGCTCGGGGAGCATGTCTTCGACTTCTTCCTGCGCAACAAGAAGCAGGAGTGGGAGGAGTACCGCTCCGAGGTGACGCCGTTCGAACTGCGGAAGAACCTCCCCGTTCTCTGACGTCTCCCAGGCGCTCCATAACGGTCGCTTCTGGCTGTGAGAAGCGTGAGCTCTTGGACTTATGGCGAGGCTGCCGAAACCCTTGACCTCATGGACCTCGTGGAGATCAGAAGAGCGATCGCGGCCGAACGCCGGGAGCTTGCCGGGGTGTTGGACGGGCTGACGGAGGAGCAGTGGAAGGCGGCCAGTCTGTGTGCGGGGTGGCGGGTGCGGGAGGTGGCGGCGCATATGTCGATGGGGTTCCGGTATCCGCTGCCCGCGGTGGTGTGGGAACTGGTCAAGGCGCGTGGCGGCCTCCACCGGATGACTGATCGGCTCGCCCGTAAGGACGCGGCCGCCGCCTCGACCGGGGAACTCGCCGCGTTCCTCCGGGACCACGCCGACCACCCCTGGAAGCCGCCGGTGGGCGGGGTCGAGGCGGCGCTGGGCCACGATGTGATCCACGGGCTGGACATCACCGTCGCGCTCGGGCTCGGGCGCCGGGTGCCCGAGGACCGGCTGCGCGTTCTGCTGGGGATGGTCAACCCCAGGGGGCTGAAGTTCTTCGGGGCCGACCTCGACGGGGTCCGGCTCCGCGCCGACGATCTGGACTGGTCGTACGGCAGCGGGGCCGAGCTGACCGGGGCCGCCCAGGACCTGCTTCTGGTCGCCTACGGCCGCCGGCTTCCGCCGGGGCATCTTCGCGGCGAGCCGCGGGGCCGTTTCGTCGGCGCCTGACCCCGCCCGGACCTGCCGCTTCGCGCTCGGGGTCGCTTAGGCTCGTCAGCGGCGCCTTTGATCACGGGTGTGCGTGTGGTCGGGCGGCGCGGAGTCGACCAGGGACGGGAGGCGGCGGGATGGCCGTACCGCAGGGACGCAGGAGCAGCAATATCACCCGGCTGCTGCGGCACGGTTTCACCGACGCCTCGGCCGCGCAGCGGCTGCTGGACGCGCCCGAGCTGGCCGCGGTGCGGAGCGACTCGGTGCTGCTGGAGGCGCTCGGCGCGACCGCCGACCCCGATCTGGCGCTGCTCGGGCTCGTACGGCTCGTCGAGACGCTGCCCGAGGAGGACGCGGAGGAGAAGGAGGACGGCGGGCAGCGGGCCGGTTCGCGGCAGGCGCTGCTGGACACCCTCGTCACCGCCAAACCGCTGCGCGACCGGCTGCTCGGGGTGCTCGGCGCCTCCGAGGCGCTGGGCGACCACCTCGCCCGCCACCCGGGCGACTGGCACGCCCTGGTGACCTATGAGGCGGCCGATCTGCACCCCGCCACCCCCGAGTTCGAGCGGGCCCTGGCCGAGGGGGTGTGGGGCGCGCCCGGGGCGGGGATGCCCCGGCCCGACGCGCTGCGCGTCGCCTACCGCCGGGCGCTGCTGGCCATCGCCGCCCGCGATGTGTGCGGCACCACCGACATCACCCAGACGGCCGCCGAGCTGGCCGACCTGGCGACCGCCACGGTGCGCGCCGCGCTGGAGATCGCGGCCGAGGAGCAGCCGCAGGACGCCGCCGCCTGTCGGCTGGCCGTGATCGGCATGGGCAAATGCGGCGGCCGCGAGCTCAATTACGTCTCCGATGTGGACGTGATCTTCGTGGCGGAGGCCGTCGAGGGCGTCGAGGAGGGCGAGGCGGTACGGGCCGCCACCCGGCTCGCCTCCCGGCTGATGCGCGTCTGTTCCGACGTCACCGTCGAGGGCACCATCTGGCCCGTCGACGCCAACCTCCGCCCCGAGGGGCGCAACGGCCCGCTGGTGCGCACCCTCTCCAGCCATCTGGCGTACTACCAGCGCTGGGCCAAGACCTGGGAGTTCCAGGCGCTGCTGAAGGCACGTCCGATGGCGGGCGACGCCGCGCTCGGCCAGGCGTACGTGGACGCCCTCGCGCCCATGGTCTGGCAGGCCGTCGAGCGCGACAACTTCATCCCCGACGTGCAGCAGATGCGCCGCCGCGTGGTCGAGAACATCCCCGTGTCCGAGGTCGACCGCGAGCTCAAGCTGGGCCCCGGCGGCCTGCGCGACGTCGAGTTCGCCGTCCAGCTGCTGCAGTTGGTGCACGGGCGGTCCGACGAGTCGCTGCGCAGCGGTACGACGCTGGACGCGCTCGCGGCCCTGGCCGCCGGCGGCTATGTGGGGCGCACCGACGCCGCCGCGCTGGACGCCGCGTACCGCTTCCTGCGCACCATGGAGCACCGCCTCCAGCTCTACCGGCTGCGCCGCACCCATCTGATGCCCGAGGGCGAGGCCGACCAGCGCCGCCTCGGCCGGTCGCTGGGGTTCCGCACCGAGCCGGTGACCGAGCTGGGCACCGCCTGGCGGCGGCACGCCCGCGAGGTACGGCGGCTGCACGAGAAGCTCTTCTACCGGCCGCTGCTGGACGCCGTCGCCCAGCTCCAGCCCGGCGAGATCCGGCTCAGCTCCGAGGCGGCCGGTCAGCGGCTCACCGCCCTGGGGTACGCGGACCCGGCCGGTGCGCTGCGCCATCTGGAGGCCCTGGCGTCCGGGGTGACCCGTAAGGCGGCGATCCAGCGGACGTTGCTGCCCGTGCTGCTGGGCTGGTTCGCCGACTCCGCCGACCCGGACGCCGGGCTGCTGGGCTTCCGCAAGGTCTCGGACGCGCTGGGCAAGACGCCCTGGTACCTGCGGCTGCTGCGCGACGAGGGCGCCGCCGCGGAGAACCTGGCCCGGGTGCTCTCGGCCGGGCGGCTCGCCCCCGATCTGCTGCTGCGCGCCCCCGAGGCGGTCGCCCTGCTCGGCGACCCGGAGGGGCTGCGCCCGCGCGGCCGGGCCCATCTGGAGCAGGAGGTACTGGCCGCGGTCGGCCGCGCCGAAGGCGCCGAACAGGCGGTCGCGGCGGCGCGCGGGGTGCGGCGGCGCGAGATGTTCCGCACGGCGGCCGCGGACATCATCGAGAGCGCCCGGCTGGCCAACGGCGAGGTGCGCCCGACCGTGAGCTGGCCGCCGTCGGGCGATCGGACGCCGGGCCGGGCCACCGGGGCGGCCGCCCCCGCACCGGCCAAGGCGCCCGAGGTCCCCAGCGCCCTGCGGGACTCCGAACCCCATGTCCCGGCCCGGCCCGCCGCCCCCGCCGCCGAACCGCCCGTGGACGACGCGATGCTGATCGACATGGTCGGCGACGCCCTCTCCGATCTGAACGCCGCGACCCTCGCCGGGGCCCTGCGCGCCGCCGTCCGCGACACCTGGGGCGATGAGCTGCCCACCCGCTTCGCCGTCATCGGCCTCGGCCGCTTCGGCGGCCATGAGCTCAGCTACGGCTCGGACGCCGATGTGCTCTTCGTCCACGAGCCGCGCGAGGGCGCCGACGACCAGGAGGCCGCCCGCGCCGCGTTCGCCGTGGCCAACGAGATGCGACGGCTGCTCCAGCTCCCCACCGTGGACCCGCCCCTGCTCATCGACGCCGATCTGCGCCCCGAGGGCAAGTCGGGGCCGCTGGCGCGCACCCTCTCCTCGTACGCCGCCTACTACCGCCGCTGGTCACTGGTCTGGGAGAGCCAGGCGCTGCTGCGCGCCGAGCCGATGGCGGGCGACCCAGGGCTCGGCGCGCGGTTCATCGAGCTGATCGATCCGCTGCGGTATCCGGCCGAGGGGCTGGGCGAGGACGCGATCCGCGAGATCCGGCGGCTCAAGGCCCGGATGGAGTCCGAGCGGCTGCCGCGCGGTGCCGACCCCACCACCCACGCCAAGCTGGGCCGCGGCGGTCTCAGCGACGTCGAGTGGACCGTCCAGCTGCTCCAGATGCGGCACGGCTGGGCCGAGCCCGGACTGCGCACCACCCGCACCCGCGAGGCCCTGGCCGCCGCCCACGCCGCCGAGCTGATCTCCACCGAGGACGCCCAGACCCTCGACGAGGCGTGGATCCTCGCCAGCCGCGTCCGCAACGCCGTCATGCTCGTCCGCGGCCGTCCCGGCGACACCTTTCCGACGGACGTCCGCGAACTGGCCGCGGTGGGCCGCCACTTGGGCTACGGCCCCGGCCATGTCGGCGAGATGCTGGAGGACTACCGCCGCACCACCCGCCGGGCGCGGGCGGTGGTGGAGCGGCTCTTCTACGACTACGAGAGCTGAACGCCTGCGGTACGCGGCCCGGGTCACCCCTCCGCGGGCAGCGTGATGTGCAGGGGCCCGCAGCCGATGCGATCCGCTTCCGCCGCGACAAAGCGGGGGAGGAGCGTACGGATCTCGGCGCGGCGCCGGCCGCTGTCCGCCCGGATCAGGAAGGTGACCGGGCCGGTCTGGCACTCGGCCTGGAACAGCCCCATGTCGTCGCGGACGAAACCGTATCCGTCGTGCTCATCGCCCTTGATCCGCTTCTGGGCGCCGTTCTCGGACAGCCGCGCGTAGAGCATGGCCAGCCGGGGGTCCTCCACCGTCATCAGCCGCAGTTCGGGATGGTGGAAGAGCACCCGGCGGTCGCAGGTGCGCACCGGCCCCGCGCCCCGGGTCACCAGGGTGCGGCCCAGCGAGTCGCGCCCGTACCCGCGGGGGAGCGGCAGCCCCTCGACGCCGCACATGGCGTCCTTCTTCTCGTCCAGGAACCGCGGCGGCTCCGGCATCCGGCCGATCGGATCGGCGATGGTGCCCGTGCACCCCTTCTCGGCCATGTAGTGGTTGACCAACTTGACCACGGCACGGGCGAGCCGATCGCGGGCCTCCGTGTTGACCTCGTCGTCGTAGAGCGTCCAGCCGGTCGCCAGGTCGATCACGGTCGGACCGCCGGTGACGTCCGCGTCACGCGGCCGGCCGATGCAGCCGTCGGGCACCGCGAGCCAGGCCCGGGTGTCGGAGGCCATGCCCAGCAGTCCGCCGCCCAGCGGGGTGAGCCGCGCGGACAGGAACTCATCGGCCCACTGGTCGCCCGCACCGCCGAACCGGGTGTCCAACTGATGCGTCTGGACGGTGATCCGCGAGCCGTCCCTGGTCAGGAGGCATTGGCCGGACGAGCCCTCGGCGCCGGTGCGATCGCTGGTGATGGGCACCTCGGAGCTCTTGACGTCCCCCTTGCCGTCGCCCTTGCCGTCGCCCTTGCCGTCGAACAGCGCCGCCGCGTCGTCCCGGCTGAAGGCCCCCCAGCAGGCCCGGTCGTCCGCGAACGGACCCGCTTCGGCCTGCCAGGCCACGCCCGCGCCACCGAGCAGCGCTCCCACGATGGCCCCGGTCACGGCCATGATCACGGCCAGCCGGGGGCGGCTGCGGGCCAGGCGCTGCCAGTGCCACCAGTGGCGGCGCCGCTCGTGCAGCGGCACGTGGGTGCTGTTCCCGTTGCTTTCGTTGGTCTCGTTGCTTTTGTTGCTTTCGCTGTTTTCGTTGCCCTCGTTGTTCTCGGAGTCGTTCATCGGCTGGACCCCCCAGGTGCGATGGGCGCGCAACCGACGCGTCGCGCCACGGCGTTGGCGAAGGTGGCGAAGTACGGCGTCGTCTCGTGCAGCGACGGGGCGAGCATCAGCACGGTGAGCGGGCGCCCCGCGCAGTCGGCCCGTACGACCTTGTAGGTGTCGGCGAAGACCCCCGTACCGCGCCAGCCACGCGCGGGCGCCTTGCTGCCGGTTGCCCCGTCGAACATTGCGGAGAGCCGGGGCTGGGCGACCATCAGGGCGTCGAAGTACCGCCCGTCACCGCGTACGTTCCGCACCGAGCAGGACTGGAGATCGCGGGTGACCGGGCCGACCTGGTAAGCGAGATCCTCCGCCTCCTTGCCCAGCTCCAGCCCCCTGATCCGGCAGGCGCGGGTGAAGAACGTTTCGCCGCTCTCGGGCAGCGTGAGCACCGGCGAGACGACCTCAAGGGGCTTGTCCGGGGCGCAACCCGCCTTCTCCATCGCGCGGTTGGCGGCCGCGAGGAGCAGCCTGGCCGCCGATTGGGAGCCGCCGAGCCCGGCGTCGCCGGGCATGGTGGAGTCGCCGTAGACGCTCTCCGCCGTCGAGTCGAGCGTGACCGCGGTCGGTCGCCCGTCGCGCGTATCGCACCCCTTGGGCAGCACCAGCAGCCCGCGTCGGCCGTCGCTGACGCCCGGCAGCGAGTCGGGCAGCGGCATCGCCCGGTCGCCGAGGAAAGTGCCGAGCCACTCCATACGGCGCGCGGCGCTCTCCGGCGCGGGGCCGTAGTCGACCGTGACCTCGGTCTTCTCGACGACCTTGTCGCCGTCGCTGCTGAAGCGCTCGGAGCGGAGCGACACGGTGCACCGACCGCGCTGCCGCTCCGGTGTCGGCACGGTCTCCTTGGACGTACGGCTGGCGTTGTCCTCGTCCAGCGCGTTGCCGCTCAGGAAGTCCGGCCCGCTGTCCTCTTTCCACGCACCCCAGCAGTAGGTGTCTTTCCCGTCGAACGGCCAGGTGTCCGTGGCCCACGTCCCGGCCCCGGCCGCCACCAGCACCGCGACGGCGCCACCGATCAGAACGGCCCGGCGGCGTGCGCCGCCCATCAGCTGTTTCATTGATGACCTTCCCCCGTGTGGCCGTCGATCCTACTCAGCGGCTCCGCGCACGACGTGAAGGGGTCATGGCCATTCCGTAGGCGTCAGCGGCTGCTCGCGGCGGGCGGGTGGTCGAACCGCACGCCGATGGTGACACGCCCCTTGCCGTCCACCCGGGCGACCGCATGCCCGGTCCGGTCGCTCCCGTCCAGATCCAGCGAAATCGGCCCGCCCTCACCACTGAAATTGCGCCACCACAGCTTGCGTTCGGGCATCGCAACGGTGATCGTGACGCCGTCGGCGGCGCGCCGATACGCGACCGGCGTACTGAAGGTGCGCCCCGACCGCCGCCCCGTGTACGTGACGACCGTGAGCCGCCCGCTCACCAGCCGCCCCCACCGCGGAGAGGCGCGCAGCCCGACCATCCAGGCATTGAACCGGCCGGTGACCCGCTTCGGAAGCGGCCCTTTGTACCGCACACCATCCTCCAGGCGCCGTAGGGACAGGGGAGTTGTGGCGTCACGGTAGCTCCGCGGATGGCGCGCATCCGTCCCGCGGCCCCGAAGTGAGAGAGACGAGCCCGAACTCTCTCGTATACGTCGGCGCTTGAGCGACTCGACCGCTCATGAACTGGCCCCTACGTGCCCGGGGTGCTCCGTCCCGGAACTGAGCACGGTCTATGTCGAGCATCCGGTCTCCTCCGCCTTTCTCGGAGACCGTGAGCATCTGACCCAGTACAACTCGGCCTTCGAGCACCTCAGTGCGGTGGCTCTCCCGCCCATTGCCCTCCAGGGCGAACGCAAGTGCTATACCGAGAGGGATTCACTCCAGCTCATCCAGCACTTGCTGTACACCTTGTGAAGGGGAGCCCTGGGCATGTCCTGTTGGCGCAAGTCGAGTTTCAGCAGTGGTCAAGTCAGCGCGGAGTGCGTCGAGGTCTCGGCACCGTCTGCCGACCTCATACTCATCCGCGAAAGCGATGCCCCGGCGGCCGTCATTGCCACGGAGCCAGCCCCGTGGGCTGCCTTCATCCGAGGGCTCAAGCGGGGCGATTTCGACCATCTGCCGGGGAGCGTGTGACCGTCGTGGCCGCTTGCTGGTGCTGGGGCCGGTTGTGCTGTGCGGGTTTCGTCTCGCGCCTTCGGCGCCATTGAGCATGGGGCCGGTGGGATGGGGCGCGGGCCTCGCCGCCAGCCGACGGGCCGGTGGTGGTGGGCCCGGTGGCGGCTCCTGCGGTCCTGGGCTGAAGCCCGGCCGGACTGACGGCCCCTCCGGGTACCCCTCCCGAAATCGCTTGATCTGAAGCAACTAATTTGTCAAACGTTTTCCAGGGGGTACCCCCGGCGGTCCGGCATCGGCACAAGCCCCTGAGGACGGGAGCCGCCACCGGACCTGCCACCCACGGCCCGCCGCCCGGCGACGCCGCCCGCGCCCCCCACCTCCGGCCCCATGCTCAAAGGCGCCGAAGGCGCGAGACGAGACCGTCAGTCGCCCGACGGCTCCCAGACCGCGCAGTCGTGAGCGAAGAGCACACGGCGTGAGTCGAAGTCGACGAGGCCGGGGGCATTTTCGACGGGAATCCCTCTGCCTGAGGCAGTCGAGCAAGTCAAGCCTTACTTTTGCGGTTCCACATCCCTATATTGAGGATCGGGTCAAGGAATACGCGTAATACGTGTGCGAGGCGGGACGAGCATGAGGGAAGGGAAAGTCTCCGTACCCGGAGGCGAGGTCTGGTACCGCAGGACGGGGGGTGGTGGCGTGCCTCTGCTTCTTGTGCACGGAGGGCCCGGCTACCCGAGCGACCCGCTGTTCGAGGCATTCGAGCCACTCGCGGACGAACGCGAGGTGATTTGGTACGACCAGCTCGGCGTCGGGCGTTCGGATCCGATCGACGACGTCTCATTGCTTACCGTGGACCGGTTTCTCGATGAACTCGGCGCGGTCAGCGAAGGTCTTGGCCTGGAAAGACCTCATGTCTACGGACATTCCTGGGGAGCCATGCTCGGCCTTCAGTATGCCGCGGAGCGGAATCCGGGCTGGACCAGTCTGATCTGCGCAAACGGACTGGCCAGTGTGAACCGCTTCGAGGCGGAGGTCCGGGATCTCATGAGGGCGCTCCCGGGCGACGTACTGGACCGCACCTACGGCCGTGAACTGAGGGGCGAGACGAACGACCCCGACTACTGGGCCGCCCAGGGGGAATACGTCCGCGCCTGCGTGCTGCGCACCTCCATGATGCGACTCGATCCGGAACTCATGAGCATGCCGACCTTCCGGACGATGATCGGGCACGCGGACTACCACATCACCGGCACGCTCAAGGGCTGGGACATATTTGGCGAACTCGACCGGATTCGCGTTCCCACACTCGTGCTCGGCGGGGAATTCGACGAATGCGTTCCCGCACACCTCGCCGATATCGCCGACCGCATACCGGACGCCGAACACGTGACACAGCCCGGGGCGGCTCATATGGGATATCTGGAGGAACCACCTCTGCGCCGTGCCTACGTCGGATTGGTCCGGGATTACATGGCGCGCGTTGAAGCACGGACGCAGCACAGTCCGCCGGAAACCGCCTAACGACGGTCCGGTTGAACTGTCAGCCCCGTCCCGCCCGGTCGAACCGGGCCGCCCAGTCGCGGAGTTGGTCGACCAGTTCGACCGGTTCGAGCACGCGGAACTCGGCGCCGAGAGCGCCCAGGGCCAGGGCCGGCCAGTCCAGGGAGTCGGTGGTCATGCGGATCCGGCAGTGTTCGGCGTCCACCTCCTCGACCGTGCTCCACCGCCCGATCCGTTCCCGTACGGTCGCGGCCGGGGCGTACACCAGGGCCGCCACCCGGTACGGGCCGGGCAGGCTGCCGATCCCGGCGCGGACGAACTCGGCGGCGTCGGCGGCGGGCAGGGTACGCGGGCGGAACGGAGCGCCGGTGCCCTCCGGCGCGGTGAGCCGGTCGACCCGGAAGGTGCGCCAGTCGTGCCGGGTGAGGTCGTACGCGACCAGATACCAGCGGCGCTCGAGGCAGACCAGCCGGTGCGGCTCCACCTGCCGGTCGGTGCGGCGGCCGTCGGCGGCGGTATAGCCGAAGCGCAGCTGTTCGCTGTCCCGGCAGGCCAGTGCGAGTGTGGTGAGCACGCCCGGGTCGACGCCCGCCCGGGCCGGGCTGCCCCAGCCGGCGGGTACGGTCATCGCGCGCAGCGCCTCGACCCGGCGACGCAGCCGGGTGGGCATCACTTGCACCACCTTGGCCAGCACCCGGACCGAGGACTCGGCGATGCCCTCCACCGCGCCCTCGGCCGCGGTGTGCAACCCGACGGCCAGGGCGACCGCCTCATCGTCGTCGATCACCAGTGGTGGCAGCACGGCGCCCGCGGCGAGCTGGTAGCCGCCGTCGACGCCGCGCTGCGCCTCCACCGGGTAGCCGAGCTCGCGCAGCCGGTCGACGTCCCGGCGCAGAGTGCGGACCGAGACCCCGAGCCGGTCGGCCAGTTCGGTGCCTGGCCAGTAGCGATGGGTCTGCAGGAGGGACAGCAGTCGCAGTGTCCGGGTGCTGGTGTTCGCCATGTCTCCGATTCTCCCGGGATTGAGGACAGAAACTGTCCGCTGTGGCTCCTACTGTGGTTCTTGACCGAGGAACACGGGACCAACCGAAGGCGGAGATCATGACCGAGACCCCGAGCCCGAGCGAGTCGGCGACCCTCACCGGCGAGCGCGCCGACCTGCTGCGGACGTTGAGCAAGCACCGGGACTTCCTGCGCTTCACCACTCGCGATCTCACCGACGAGCAGGCCGGGCTGCGCACCACCGTCAGCGCGCTGTGCCTGGGCGGTCTGGTCAAGCATGTCGCCGAGGTGGAGCGGGTCTGGGTGGAGTTCATCCTGGACGGCCCGTCGGTCATGCCCGACTTCACCGCCATGACCGAGGCCGACTTCGCCAAGCGGGCTGACGAGTTCCGGCTGCTGCCCGGCGAGACGCTGGCCGGCGTACTGGCTGAGTACGCGGCGGTGGCCCAGCGGACCGACGAGCTGATCGCCGCCCTGCCCGACCTGGACGCGACCCAGCCGCTGCCGGAGGCACCGTGGTTCGAGTCCGGCGTGCGCTGGTCGGCCCGTCAGGTGCTGCTGCAGGTCATCGCCGAGACCGCGCAGCACGCCGGGCACGCCGACATCATTCGCGAGTCCCTGGACGGCGCCAAGACCATGGGATGAACGGGAAGTTGAGACGAGACCGTCAGCCGTCCGACGGCTCCCAGACCGCGCAGTCGTGGGCGAAGAGGACGCGGCGGGGGCCGAAGTCGAGGAGGCGGTCCAGCCAGGGGCGGTACGGGGGAAGGGGCTGCGCCACGCCATCGAGGGCGGCCCTGCGGGCCAGGTGATCCGAGGTGAACTCGGAGGCGAAGTCATGCGCCTGACCGGCGAGGATCACCGTGCCGTCGGACTGGCGGACGGCCAATGACTGATGGCCGTCGGTGTGGCCGGGGGTGGGGAGGATATGGACGCCCGGCCAGATCTCGCTCTCCCCGTCGAGTTCCTCGTACGTGGCGCCGGGGAAGTCCAGCAGCTCGTCGAACGTATAGCCGCCCCCGCGCGCGGTGGCCAGCTCCACGTCCTGGACCAGGATCGGCGCACCGGCCAGCAGGGGGTTGCCGCCGCAGTGGTCGAAGTGGAGGTGGCAGTTGACGACGAGGGAGACGTCCGCGAGGGCGGTCCCGGCCGCCGCCAGCGCTTCCGGCAGGGCGCGGCGGCGCGGGCGGTAGTGCGCCTCGGTCTCGGGGTCGGCGGCGCCGATGCCGGTGTCGAAGAGGATCAGCCCACGGTCGTGCCGCACCAGATAGGCGAGCACCGGTTCGACCCGTGGCTCCGGCCCGCCCGCTTCTGAGGCGGGGCGGACGAAGTATCCGAGGTCGAGGCGGCGCACGGAGATGTCGTTGGCCATCCCGCCATGGTGGCGCGGTGCGCGCCATGCACCCGCTGGTCGATCCGCAAACTCGCCGCCTACCTGCGGGAAGTGCACGGACGTGTCATCCGCATCGGCCGTGAAGCCTTACGGTGCCTGCTCCGGCGCCGTGGCGTCACCTTCCAGCGCACCAAGACATGGAAGGAATCACCCGACCCTCATCGCGACGCCAAGCTCGACCGGATCGAGCAGGCAAGTTCAGGAGAAGGGCAGCGGCAGAAGGATGACTCAGGAGGCGGACGGCTCGATCTCCCCCGCGAAGACGATGATCTGGTCGATGAGGCTCCGCCGCAGATGGACGACGTCCGTTCCCGCCAGGCGGGGGCCTCCATCCGGCGTGGTGAAGACCCACTGGTACCGGGCCCACTCGTCAGGCATGTCCACCGCCGAGCAGCGCACCATCGTGCCGGTCCCCGCCGGGTGGCGCCGGATGTCCAGTACGAACCGCTCGACCGCCGCGATTCCTTCGCTGCGACCCAACGGCCCCCAGAAGACCACGTCTGAGGTCAGGGCCTGGGAGAGCAGGGCAGTCACATAGTTGTCGTCCGAGGCGTTGAACGCGGAGATGAACGTGTCGATCGCGGAGCGTGCAATCTCTTCCTGCATGCCCTCAGTAATACCAGCCATTGCGCGTGCGCTCGTCCCGCGAGCCGCCTTCCGATCACGGTGGACCATCCCGGTCACAGCACTAGCGATGGGCCAGCAGAGCCGTGGCGATGGTGACCTGGGCCGGTTCCAGCGCGGTCTTGCCGTCTTCGATGTCCCAGAGGGCGTTCTGCAGGACGCGGCCGAGGGTCCAGCCGGTGGCCCGCCGCCGGTCCAGATCGAGGGCGTCGGTCAGCAGGTCGAAGCGGTGGAGTACCGCGCGGGTGGGGTCACCGGTGGCCACGACCTCGTCCCAGCGGTTGTCCAGCGCCGGGAGGAGTTCGAAGCCGGGGTCGCCGGTGAGCGGTTCGGGGTCGATGGCCAGCCAGGGCTCGCGTTCACCGGCGAGGATGTTGTCGTAGTGGAGATCCCAGTGCAGCAGCCGGTCTCCGGGTTCGTCGAGGAGTTCGGCCACGGCGGAGGCGCAGACGCGGACCAGGCGCTGTTCGGCCGGGTCGCGCAGGGCCGGTACGGCGTCGGGCGCCTGCTCGAGCATGGCGGCGGCGATGTCGGACAGCCGGCGCAGGCCGCCGGGGGCGGGTACCGAGGTGAGCCGGGCCAGCAGGTCGGCCAGGACGCGCATCGCGGCGGTGTCGTCGGGCAGTGAGGAGAGCGGACGGGACGCGTCCAGGCGCTCCAGCAGCATGGTGCCCGTGTCCGGGTCGTGGTCGAGCAGGAGCACCACGCCGTTGCCGTTCCAGGTCCGCAGGCCCAGCGGGGCGCCCTCGGTCTCCTCCCTGACCTGCTGGAGCTTCAGGACCGAGGGAGTTCCGTCCGCGCCGGTCACCGGGAGGACGAGCGAGGCCATGCCATGGGCGGCGGCACCGGCCGGGCGCAGGTCCCAGCGGTCGAGGAAGTCCGCGGCCAGCCGGGGCAGCTCGGCGAGCCAGGCGCGTCCGGTGGCGTCGTGCTCGCCGAACGACGCGGCGAAGGCCTCGGGGACGTCGATGCGCCGGATCGGTGGGGTCATCAGGGGTGGTCTCCGGCGTCGGGCGAGCGCAGGTAGTTGTAGACCGTGGCGCGGGAGACCCCCAGCAGTTCGGTGACCACCTGGACGGAGTGCTTCACCTGGAGGTAGCCGCTGGTCTTGAGGGTGCGGACGAGTTCCTTCTTGGCGGGGGTGCCCAGGCTGCGCGGGGTCTGGCCGCGGGCGGCGGCGAATTCCTCGATGACGGTGCGCAGCTCCGCGGCGGTGCGGGCGCGGAGGGTTTCGGTGAGCGGCTGCTCCTGCTCATCGGTCCGGACGAGGTTGGTGAGGCTGCGGGCGACGCTCGCGAAGAGGGAGACGTCCAGGTTGAGGCAGATGGCGGCGACGTACTGGCCCGCGCTGTTCTTGATGCCGATCGAGGTGCTCTTCGCCGGGCGGCCGTCCGGGAAGCGGTTGGCGTAGTTCTGGACGATGTCGGGGAAGCCGGGGTCCCGCATCCGGGCCAGGCCCAGCTCGGTGGCGGGCTGGCCCACCTCGCGGCCGGAGAGATTGCTCTCGATGGCGCGGATGGACTGGTCGGGGTTGCGCAGATCGTGGAGGACCACCTCGCACAGCCCGGGGAACATCCGGCCGAGGGCGACCACGATCTTCTCGGCCTCGCGGAGCAGCAGCTCGTCCTCGGGGGTTCCCGTTGTCTCCTGACGCCTCTCCTCGGTCATCGCTCATCGCCCTCCGGCGCGGAGGGCGCGAAGGGCGCGAAGGGCGTGAAGGGCGTGAAGGGCGCGAAGAGCTCCGTCATCGTCGGCGTCGCCTTCAGGCCCGACCCGGTCAGCAGCACCACCGTGGTCTCACCGGGGCGGATCGCGCCCCGGGCCCGGAAGACCTCGATCGCGGCGGCGGCCGTCGCGCTGGTGGGCTCCGCGTAGAGCCCCATCGCGGCCAGCCGGCGGACCGCCGAGGCGATCGCGTCCTCCGGGATGGCCGCCATGTCGCCGTCCGAGCGGCGGATGGCGCGCAGCACCTCGGGGAAGCGGACGGGCTCGCGGATGGCCGTGCCCTCGGCGATGGTCGGGGCGTGGAGAGACGGCACCGGGGCCTCGGCGCCCGCGCGGAACGCGGCGTGCAGCGGGGCGCAGTGGGCGGGCTGGGCCACCAGCAGCCGGGGGCGGCGGGCGATCTGGCCCGCGGCGAGCAGCTCGGAGAAGCCGAGGTCGCAGCCGAGTACGGTGCTGCCCGCGCCCGCCACGGTCACCACGGCGTCCGGTGCGGTGAAGCCCAGGTCCTCCCACAGCTCGTACGCCAGGGTCTTGGTGCCCTGGAGGAAGAAGGGGTGCCAGTTGTGGCTGGCGTAGTACGTATGGGCCGACTGGCGCAGCGCCTCCGCGGCGGTGGCGTCCCGGTCGCCCGGCACCAGCTGGACCTCGGCGCCGTAGGCCCGGCTCTGGAGGATCTTCGCGGGGGAGGTGGTGGCGGGGGCGAGGATCCGGGCCCGGATGCCGGCGGCGGCGCAGTACGCGGAGACGGAGGCCCCGCCGTTGCCGGAGCTGTCCTCGATGACCTCGCGTACGCCGCGCTGGGCGAGGAGCGAGATCATCACGCTGGTGCCGCGGTCCTTGAAGCTGCCGGTGGGGCTGAACCACTCCAGCTTGAAGAGGATCCGATCCTCCCCCCAGCTCTTCTCGACCAGCGGGGTGCACCCTTCTCCCAGTGACACCGGGGCATGGATGCGCACCGGGAGGGCCGCTCGGTAGCGCCACAGTGACCGGGCCCCGGTGTCCACCTGCTCGGGGGTGATGCCGGGCAGTGCGGAGACGGTGAGGGGAGCCCCGTCATCGCCGCACCAGCGAGGGTCGTCGATCGGGTATGTGGCGCCGGAGCGCTCGTCGACGTAGTGGGGTTCGGATCGTGGTTCAGCTCGCACCTTGGATATTTTGTCTAGCTGTGTATATCCAGTCAAGGGAGTGAGGGGCTGGTCGAGCCCACCGCGAGTGCCGTGCGAGGGCCGCTCAAGGGTGGGCGAACAGCCGTTCCAGCACCACTGCGACCCCGTCGTCCTCGTTCGCCGGTGCCACCTCGTCGGCCATCGCCTTCAGATCCGGATGGGCGTTGCCCATCGCGACCCCGTATCCGGCCCAGCACAGCAGCGGGATGTCATTGGGCATATCGCCGAACGCGATCGTCTCGGCGGGGGTGAATCCCATGCGATCGGCGGCCAGTTGGAGCCCCACCGACTTGTCCGTCCCGGCGGGAAGCACCTCGATCATGCCCTTCTCGGAGTGGGTCACCGCCACCTCGCCCGCGCCCACCCGCTCCGCGGCCGCCGCCACCAGCCCGTCCGCCACCGTCCGATGGCGCATCAGCACCTTCTCGATCGGCGCCGCCCACAGCTCCTCCCGCTCGGCCAGCCCCCACTCCGGGTGGGTCCGGTCGGTGAAGCCGGCGGTGACGACGAAGCGGTTCTCGGGCGCCGCGGTCACCACGGCGAGCTCCAGCGGTCCCGCACCCAGCGCCTCCTCGGTGCGCTCCACCACCGACCGGGCCAGCTCCCGGTCCAGCGACGCCGAGACCAGCAGCCGGTCCGCGGAGGCGTCGTACAGCTGCGCGCCCTGCCCGCACACCGCGAGCCCCCGGTAGCCGATCGCCACCAGGAACTCCCGGCAGGATGCGGCCGGGCGCCCGGTGACAACCAGGTGCCGCGCCCCGGCGGCCCGGACCATGGCCAGCGCCTCACGGTTGCGCGGCGAGACCGTCAGATCCCCGCGCAACAGGGTGCCGTCGAGGTCGGTGGCCACCAGCGGGAAGCGGGGCCGCCCGGCGGTACGGGGCCGGGGGAGCAGCGCGCCCGGAGCGGGCGGGGCCCCGGCCGGGGATCCGGAGGCGGATACGGACGTGGATACGGACGTGGGTACGGACGTGGATGCGGAAGAAGCGGCAGCGGCAGCGGCGTCGGCGGTGTGCACGGTGGCCGGTGGTCCCTTTCGTCACGCTCATCGTGCTCATTCCGCGTCGATCAGCGCGACACATGGAGCCCCTGAACCATGTCGGCATGTGAACTCATGCCGACCTTGCGGAACAGAGAATGGCGGCTCCGCCGGGGACGATCAAGCCGTGCAGATCACGGCCACCTGCTTCGGCAGCCGGTACGGCAGCGAGCCGTACCACGCGCTCGACAGCGCGAAGCCGAAGGAGAGACAGATGACCCCGCCGACCGCGTCCATCCAGAAGTGGTTGGCGGTGGCGACGATCACCAGCAGCGTGGCCGAGGGGTAGAGCAGCCCCAGCGCCTTCACCCACACCGGGCGGGCCAGCGTCGCGATGGTCAGCCCGCACCACAGCGACCAGCCGATGTGCATCGAGGGCATCGCCGCGTACTGGTTCGACATATCGGCGAGGTTGCCCGAGGCCATCGAGCCCCAGGTGTTGTGCACCACCACGGTGTCGATGAAGTGGCCGCCGTTCATCAGCCGGGGCGGGGCCAGCGGGAAGAAGTAGTAGCCGAGCAGGGCTACACCCGTGGTCGCGAAGAGTGCCAGCCGGGTGGCGGCGTAACGGCCCGGATGCCAGTGGTAGAGCCACACCAGCACGCTGAGCGTCACGATGAAGTGGAGCGTGGCGTAGTAGTAGTTCATGCCCACGATCAGCCAGCTGACCGAGTCGATCGCATGGTTGACGCCCCGCTCGAAGGCCATTCCGAACCGGTGCTCCCACTCCCAGACCCAGCTCGCGTTGCGCAGCGCCTCCGGCCGCTGCTCCGGGACGGCGTTGCGGATCAGCGAATAGGTCCAGTAACTGACGGCGATGAGGACGATCTCGAACCAGAGCCGGGGCCTTCTGGGGGTACGCAACCGGTCCATCAGGGTGAGGCCCGGTGCCCGTTCCGCGTCGGTGTCCGCGATGGGTGCCGGGGTGGCTGTTCGGCCTGCCGTGGTCCTGATCGTCGCTCCACCCATAGGGCAACAGTCTGCCAGACGACGTCCACCCGCAGATCATCCACGGCATCGGGTCTTCGTTGCTTATGTCCTGGTCCGGGGGGTCATCAAAGGGGCGTATGCCCTATACGTCCACCGGGTGCCGGGCCACTGGACGGAGACCCCGGGCAGGGCCTTCGGACGGGGCCGCCGGACAGGGTCTGCGGGGTGCCCGGCGCATCTTTCCCCTCCCCGCCCCTTCCCGAAACTGGTGCTCCGCCCCAGACCCCGACTTGGGGCTCCGCCCCTGGACCCCGGGGGCCGGGACCCCTTGTCCCCTGGACCCGGGGGGTCTGGGGCGAAGCCCCGCCTTCCAGCCCCTCCAGGGGGCACCTCCCAGCGGTAGCTGGGGGAGATTGAGGAGCGGGGTCTGGGGCGGAGCCCCAGTTGTGGGAAGGGGCGGGTAGGGGAACAGCCCGCCGCAGGCGCCACGGTCCCCGGACGGAGCCTCAGCCGCCCTCGGACACTCCTAGGCCGCGCCCCCGGCCGCCCGGCCCCGCGCCTCCACGCCGTGGGCCGACGCCGTGGAGCCGCGCACCACCAGTTCGGGCAGGAAGACGAACTCGCTGGGCGGGGCCGGGGTGCCGCCGATCTCCTCCAGCAGCGCCCGCACCGCCGCCTGCCCCATCGACTGCACCGGTTTACGGATCGTGGTCAGCGGCGGATCGGTGAAGGCGATCAGCGGGGAGTCGTCGAAGCCGACCACCGAGACGTTCTGAGGGACCGCCAGACCTTGCTGCCGGGCCGCCCGGATGGCACCCAGCGCCATCATGTCGCTCGCGCACACCACCGCCGTACAGCCCCGCTCGATCAGCGCGGTCGCCGCCGCCTGGCCGCCCTCCAGGGTGTACAGCGAATGCTGGATCAGCTCCTCGGACTCGGCCGGGGAGAGCCCCAGCCGGTCCCGCATCGCCTGCTGAAAGCCTTCGATCTTGCGCAGTACGGGTACGAATCGCTTCGGCCCGAGCGCGAGACCGATCCGGGTGTGCCCGAGCGAGACCAGATGGGTGACCGCCAGCCCCATCGCCGCCCGGTCGTCCGGGGAGATGAACGGCGCCCGCACCTTCGGCGAGAAGCCGTCCACCAGCACGAACGGCACACCCTGGCCGCGCAGCTGGTCATAGCGCTGCATATCGGCCGAGGTGTCCGCGTGCAGCCCGGAGACGAAGATGATCCCGGCCACCCCCCGGTCCACCAGCATCTCGGTCAGCTCGTCCTCCGTCGAGCCGCCGGGGGTCTGGGTGGCCAGCACCGGGGTGTAGCCCTGCCGGGTGAGCGCCTGCCCGATGACCTGGGCGAGCGCGGGGAAGATCGGGTTCTCCAGCTCGGGCGTGATCAGTCCCACCAGTCCGGCGCTGCGCTGCCGCAGCCGCACCGGCCGCTCATAGCCGAGGACGTCCAGAGCGGCGAGGACGGACTCGCGGGTGGCCGCCGCCACCCCCGGCCTGCCATTGAGGACGCGGCTGACGGTGGCTTCGCTGACCCCCGCCTGGGCTGCGATGTCAGCAAGCCGTGCGGTCATGGAGTGGGACTGTACCGGTCGCATGTCAGATTGCCCACCACGCGCATGAATCAGGCGGAATGCACACGGTTCCGGCCTGGTACGCCAGCGGCGCCGACGACAGCAGCGCACGCCCCGGAACCGGCAGTTCGACCTCCTCCCCGAGCGTGTTGAGCGTGCACACCAGGCCGGGCCGGGACAGCGCGAGCACCCCGGCCGGGGCGTCCAGCCAGCTCATCGGGCCGTCCCCGAGCCCCGGCAGCTCACGGCGCAGCGCGAGCGCGTCCCGGTACAGCTCCAGCGTGGAGCCGGGGTCGCCGGTCTGCGCCTCGACGGACAGCTGGGCCCAGTCCTCCGGCTGGGGCAGCCAGCTGCCGCCGGGGCCGAAGCCGTAGGAGCCACCGGAGCGGGTCCAGGGCAGGGGCACCCGGCAGCCGTCGCGGAAGCCGTCCTGACCGTTCTGGCCCTCCTGCCCGTCGGCGGAGGTGCGGAAGAAGGCCGGGTCCTGGCGCAGCTCGTCCGGCAGCTCGGTCACCTCGGGAAGGCCCAGCTCCTCGCCCTGGTAGAGATAGGCCGAGCCGGGCAGCGCCAGGATGAGCAGGGCCGCGGCACGGGCGCGGGCGAGCCCCCGCTCCTCCGCGGCACGGGTGCGGGCGAGCCCCCGCGCCGGGCCGCCACCGGCCCCGTCGGCGTAGCGGGTGGTGTGCCGGACCACGTCGTGGTTGGAGAGCACCCAGGTGGTGGGGGCGCCGACGGAGCCGGTCGCGGCCAGCGACTCGTCGATCACCTCGCGCATCGCGGCCGCGTCCCACGGGCACTTCAGGAACTGGAAGTTGAACGCCTGGTGCAGCTCGTCCGGGCGTACGTAGAGGGCCAGCCGCTCGGCGGTGGGCGCCCATGCCTCGGCGACGCCGATCCGGTCACCGGGGTAGGAGTCCAGCAGCCGCCGCCAGGAGCGGTGGATCTCGTGCACCCCGTCCTGGTCGAAGAACGGCAGCACCTGGGAGCCGATCAGCTTGGCCTGTTCGGTGTGGCCGATGTCGGGCAGTCCGGCGGCCTTGATCATGCCGTGCGCGACATCGATACGGAAGCCGTCCACGCCCAGATCCAGCCAGAAGCGCAGCACCGAGTCGAACTCCGCGCGGACCTCGGGGGAGTCCCAGTTGAGGTCGGGCTGCTGGGGGGCGAACAGGTGCAGGTACCACTCGCCGGGGGCGCCGTCCGGATCGGTGGTACGGGTCCAGGCGGGGCCGCCGAAGACCGACTCCCAGTCGTTCGGCGGCAGTTCGCCGTGGGCGCCGCGACCGGGGCGGAAGTGGTAGCGGGCGCGGGCCGCGCCGCCGGGCCGGTCGGCGAGCGCCTCGCGGAACCACGGGTGCCGGTCCGAGCTGTGGTTCGGGACGACGTCCACGATCACCTTCAGCCCCAGCTCATGGGCGGTGCGCACCAGGTCGTCGGCGTCGCCGAGGGTGCCGAAGAGCGGGTCCACGGCGCGGTAGTCCGCCACGTCGTAGCCGCCGTCGGCCTGCGGGGAGGCGTAGAAGGGGGTCAGCCAGACGGCGTCCACACCCAGCCCGGCGAGGTGCGGCAGCCGCTCCCGCGCCCCGCGCAGATCGCCGATCCCGTCGCCGTCGCTGTCGGCGAAGGAGCGTACGTACACCTGGTAGATGACGGCGTCGCGCCACCATCCGTGGCCTTCGGACGGTCGCGCCGGCTCGGTGGCAAGGGAGGTCGTGAGCTCCTGGGTCATGGCGCGAACGTAACAGCTCTGCAATGCCTTGCGGAAGAGCTTGCAGGGCGCGCTGGTGCCCTTCGGGGGTGCTCCGGTCGTGCTGTGAACGTATGTCAAGCGCCGGAACGGGCGCGGAGCGGCTACCGGGGGGATACGTGGACGTAACGATGCCGGGCGCCTTGCAGAAATTTGCCGCAAGGTCTTTCGGCGGGCTTGCGGCCCTGTTACGTTCCTCCGCAACTTGGGGCCGCGAGGGAGCGGCCGGCTTTGGAGGAGTTCAGATGCGACGTGGCATAGCGGCCACCGCACTCGTCGCGGCCATGGCGCTCGCGGCGACGGCATGCGGCGGTGACGACGGCGGCAGCGGCGACAAGAAGTCCGGCGGCAAGCTCTCCGGCACCGTGACGTACTGGGACACGTCCAACGACGCGGAGAAGGGCACGTACAAGGAGCTCGCCCTGGGCTTCGAGAAGAAGCACCCCGACGTCAAGGTCAACTACGTCAATGTGCCCTTCGGCGACGCACTGGCCAAGTTCAAGAACGCCGCCGGCTCCGGCGGCTCCGGCGCGCCCGATGTACTGCGCACCGAGGTGGCCTGGACCCAGGACCTGGCCAACATCGGCTATCTCGCCCCGCTGGACGGCACCCCCGCCCTCGCCGACCAGTCCGACTATCTGCCCAAGGCGCTGGCGGGCGCCAAGTTCAAGGGCAAGACCTACGCCGTACCGCAGGTCATCGACACCCTCGGCCTCTTCTACAACAAGAAGATGCTGAAGGACGCCGGGGTCCAGCCGCCCAAGGACTGGACCGAGCTCAAGGCCGCCGCCAAGAAGATCAAGGAGAAGACCGGCAAGACCGGCCTCTATCTGCGCGGCGACGACGCCTACTGGTACCTGCCCTTCATCTACGGCGAGGGCGGCGACCTCCTCGACACCGGCGCCAAGAAGGTCACCATCGACGACGAGCCCGGCATCAAGGCGTTCGCGGCCGCCCGCGACCTGGTCACCTCCAAGGCGGCGGAGACCGACGCCACCGACGGCTGGGACAACATGCAGAACGCCATCAAGAACGGCGACGTCGCGATGACGATCAACGGGCCGTGGGCGATCGAGGACACCCTGGCGGGCAAGGCGTTCAAGGACAAGTCCAACCTCGGGGTGGTCCCGGTCCCGGCCGGCAGCAAGGCCCAGGGCGCCCCGCAGGGCGGCCAGAACCTCACCGTCTACGCCGGATCGAAGAACCTGGACGCCTCCTACGCCTTCGCGCAGTACATGAGCTCGGCCGAGGTGCAGGCCAAGACCACCGAGAAGCTCTCCCTGCTGCCCACCCGCACCTCCGTCTACTCCAACAAGACGGTCGCCGCGAACCCCAATGTGAAGTTCTTCAAGGCCGCCGTCGACAAGGCCGTCGAGCGCCCCTGGATCCCCGAGGGCAACAGCCTCTTCCAGGCGATCCTGGTGCAGTTCCCGGGCGTCCTCACCGGCAAGACCTCACCCGAGAAGGCCGCCGACGCGGTCGGTGACGCGTACCGCAAGCTCCTCAAGGGCGACTGGAAGTAGGGCCGGCGACGATGGCTGTCGACACCAGCCCGCCGCTGGACCCGGCCGCGGGCGCGAAGGGCGCCCGCGGCCGGGGCGGCCGGGCTCACAAGGCGGGCACCCCACCGCCGCGCCGGATCCGCGCCGCGCTCGCCCGCCACTGGTACGCCTGGGCCATGGTCGCGCCCGTCGTGCTCGTCATCGGGCTGATCATCGGCTATCCGCTGGTCCGCGGCGTCTATCTGTCACTGACCGACGCCAACGAGGCCAATGTCGAGCGCACCATCGGGATCAACCACATCCCCGCCACCTACCGGACGGTCGGCCTCGACAACTTCCGGGCGATCCTCAAGGACCCGGTCTTCTGGGACCGGCTGAGCTGGACCGTCACCTGGACCGTCAGCTGTGTGGCGCTCACCTTCGCGATCGGCCTGGGCCTCGCCGTGCTGCTCAACCGGCGGTTCGCCGGGCGAACCCTCTACCGGTCGCTGCTGATCCTGCCCTGGGCCGTCCCCGCCTTCGTCTCCGTCTTCGCCTGGCGGCTGCTCTACAACGAGAAGAACGGCATCCTCAACAAGGTGCTGCACGGCGGCGGGATCGACGCGGTGCCCTGGCTGAACGACCCCACCATGGCCAAGGTCTCGGTGATCGCCGTGAACATCTGGCTCGGGGTGCCGTTCATGCTGGTCGCGCTGCTCGGCGGGCTGCAGTCCATCCCCGGTGAGCTCTACGAGGCCGCCGAGATGGACGGGGCGAGCCCCTGGCAGCGGTTCCGCCACATCACCCTGCCCGGACTGCGCTCGGTCAGCTCCACCGTGATCCTGCTGTCGACCATCTGGACGTTCAACATGTTCCCGGTGATCTTCCTGCTGACCCGCGGCGGCCCCGGCGACTCCACCGAGATCCTGGTGACGTACGCCTACCGGCTCTCCTTCGTCAACAGCCCGCGCGACTTCGCCGGTGCCTCGGCCTGGGGTGTGCTGATCCTGCTCATCCTCATGCTCTTCGCGGTGATCTACCGCCGTTCGCTCCGCAAGCAGGGAGAGGTGTGGTAGCCATGCGCGACCAACGACGCGGCCCGCTCGCCTCCGTCGGGCTGCACACCACGCTCGTCATCGCCTCCGCGGTCGCGGTCTTCCCGCCGCTGTGGCTGGTGGTGACCTCGTTCAAGCCCAAGAGCGAGGCGTTCAGCACCGATGTGGTGAAGGACCCGACGCTGCGGAACTACCAACACGTCCTGGGCGACACCGAGTTCCTCACCTGGTTCGGCAACTCGCTCTTCATCGTGGTCATCACCACGCTCCTGGGCGTCTTCGTCGCGGCCACCACCGGCTACGCCGTCAGCCGCTTCCGGTTCCCCGGGATGCGCCCGCTGATGTGGCTGCTGCTGATCACCCAGATGTTCCCGGTGGCCATCCTCATCGTGCCGCTGTACAACATCATGTCGACGCTGGGCTGGCTCAACCAGCCGATCTCGCTCATCGTCACCTACCTCACCGTGGCCGTGCCGTTCTGCGCCTGGATGATGAAGGGCTTCTTCGACACCATCCCGGTGGAGATCGACGAATCGGGCCGGGTCGACGGGCTCAACCCCTTCGGGACCTTCTGGCGACTGGTCGTCCCGCTGGCCAAGCCGGGGCTCGCGGTGACCGCGTTCTACACCTTCATCACCGCCTGGGCCGAGGTGGCCTACGCCTCCGCCTTCATGACGGGGGAGGAGAACCTCACGCTCGCGGCGGGGCTCCAGACCTTCGTCAACCAGTACACCTCCGACTGGGGCTCCATGACGGCCGCCGCCGTCATGATCGCCATCCCGGCGGCGCTGGTGTTCTCCTGGGCCCAGCGCCATCTGGTGGCGGGGCTCACGGCCGGGGCGACCAAGTCGTGACGAGTCCGTTGGCGGCGGGGCCGCCGGCGCCGCCGGCGGCGGCGAGCGTGCGGGAGGGGGGCCGGTCGGCGGTGGGTCCGCCGGGGGTGGGCTCATTGGGGGCGGGTCCATCGGCGGCGGGTCCGCAGGGGGTGGGTCCGCCGAGGGCGGGCTCATCCGCGGCGGGTCCATCCGCGGCGGGTCCCTCGGGGGCGCCGCCGCGGCTCGCCGATATCGCCGCCCAGGCCAAGGTCAGCGAGGCCACCGTCAGCCGGGTGCTCAACGGCAAGGCGGGCGTGGCGGCCACCACCCGGCAACGGGTGCTCGCCGCCCTCGACGTCCTCGGCTACGAACGGCCGGTGCGGCTGCGGCGGCGCAGCGCCGGACTGGTCGGCCTGGTCATCCCGGAGCTGACCAACCCGGTCTTCCCCGCCTTCGCCCAGATCATCGAGCAGGTGCTGGCCGGTCATGGCTACACCCCCATCCTGTGCACCCAGATGCCCGGCGGCGCCACCGAGGACGAACTGGTGGAGCAATTGCAGGAGCGCGATGTGGCGGGCATCGTCTTCATGTCCGGACTGCACGCCGACACCACGGCCGACCCCGCCCGCTATGCCCGGCTGGCCGGGCGCAAGGTGCCGTTCGTGCTGATCAACGGCTACCACGAGCACATCCAGGCCACGTTCGTCTCGCCCGACGACCGGGCGGCCGCGCGGATGGCCGTCCGCCACCTGGCCGCGCTCGGCCACCACCGGATCGGCCTCGCGGTGGGGCCCGCCCGCTACGTCCCCGCGCTGCGCAAGTTCGAGGGGTTTCTCACGGCGAGCGCGGAGCTGCTGGGCCGATCGGCGGACGAGGCACGGGAGTTGGTGCGGCATACGCTCTTCAGCGTCGAGGGCGGGCAGGTGGCCGCGGCCACGCTGCTGGACCAGGGCTGTACGGGCATCGTGTGCGGCAGCGATCTGATGGCGCTCGGGGTGATCCGGGAGGCGGCCCGGCGCGGGCTGCGGGTGCCGCACGATGTGTCGGTGGTCGGCTTCGACGACTCCCCGCTGATCGCCTTCACCGATCCGCCGCTGACCACGGTCCGCCAGCCGGTGCAGTCGATGGCGACGGCGGCGGTGGGGGCACTGCTGGAGGAGATGGCCGGAAACCCGGTCCAGCACACGGAGTTCGTCTTCCAGCCGGACCTCGTGGTTCGTGGCTCGACGGCCAGGCTGCGCTAGGGGGTGTCCGGCGGCTCGTGACGCCTGCGGCGGGCTGTTCCCCTACCCGCCCCTTCCCTCAACTGGGGCTCCGCCCCAGCCCCCGTCCGGTGAACCGACCGCGGCGACGGCCGGCCCGTCGACCCCGCTGGGGCCCAGGGGAGCGAACCCGGGGCTCCGCCCCGGACCCCGGCCGGTCGGCCCGGACGCGCGCGGGCGTCCGCCTGGTCATTCGCCACGCCGACCGTGATCGGCCCGCCAGCCGCAGGTGCTCACGCCCTCGCCGCTTGCCGCGAACAGCGCCCGTCACGCGGACGCCCGTGGCCCCCTGCTCACCGGCCGGCCGCTCGATGACCGTGTCGCAGGTGGCGTGGTCCGCGCCTTGGCCGGTGGGCTGATCTCGGCGACGGCCGGCTGTCGGCCCTGGGGTCCAGGGGCGGAGCCCCTGCCACGCGGCGGAGCCGCATATCGGTGCTGCGGGAAGGGGCGGGGAGGGGGAAGTATCGATATGCGGCTCCGCCGCGTGGCCCGCACGCCGAACACCCCGTGGCAAACCCGATCCGACCGGCCGGGCGCGTGGGGCCCGTTGACCGGACCCCCGGCCGGCCGGACCGGAGAACGTGGTTGAACGTAACACCGCCGCAATTGCTTGCGAAAGGTCTTGCAACAACAAAAACTCGCGAGTACGGTCCCGTCACCACCCCACCACTGACGTCTTGCAGCAAGAACCTTCAACTGGCCTTACGGGCACGGCGCGTTGCCGTACGAGGCTGAATCGGCACCCCCGAACTCCCCCCACGGAGGAACGATGGCCAGCAGCCGCATCCCCCTCGCCACCGCGCTCGCCCTCGCGGCGAGCGCGGTGACGCTCGTCGCACTGCCCCAGACCGCGCGGGCGACACCGCCCGGCACCAAGGACGTCACCGCCGAACTCTTCGAGTGGAAGTACGACTCCGTCGCCAAGGAGTGCACCAGCACCCTCGGCCCGGCCGGGTACGGCTTCGTCGAGGTGTCCCCGGCCACCGAGCACATCCAGGGCGGCCAGTGGTGGACCTCCTATCAGCCCGTCAGCTACAAGATCGCCGGACGGCTCGGCGACCGCACCGCCTTCAAGAACATGGTCGACACCTGCCACGCCGCGGGCGTGAAGGTCGTGGCCGACGCCGTCATCAACCACATGTCCGCCGGATCCGGGACCGGCACCGGCGGCTCCTCGTACACCAAGTACGACTACCCCGGGATCTATCAGCCCCAGGACATGGACGACTGCACCGCGCAGATCAGCAACTACCAGGACCGCTGGAACGTACAGCACTGCGAGCTGGTGGGCCTCGCCGACCTGGACACCGGTGAGGAGTACGTCCGCACCCGGCTCGCGCAGTACCTCAACGACCTGCTCTCGCTCGGCGTCGACGGCTTCCGCGTCGACGGCGCCAAGCACATCCCGACCGACGATCTGGCCGCCATCAAGGGCAAGTTGAGCGACCCCGGCGTCTACTGGAAGCAGGAGGTCATCTACGGCGAGGGCGAGGCGGTCTCCCCGACGGAGTATCTGCGCAACGGCGATGTGCAGGAGTTCCGCTACGGCCGTGACCTCAAGCGGGTGTTCCAGAGCGAGAAGCTCGCGTATCTGAAGAACTTCGGCGAGGGCTGGAGCTATATGGCGAGCGGCCAGTCCGGTGTCTTCGTCGACAACTGGGACACCGAGCGCAACGGCTCGACCCTCACCTACAAGAACGGCGCCGACTACACCCTGGCCAACGTCTTCATGCTGGCCTGGCCCTACGGTTCCCCGGACGTCCACTCCGGCTACGAGTTCAGCGACAACGACGCGGGCCCGCCGAACGGCGGTGCGGTGGGCGCCTGTTACCAGGACGGCTGGAAGTGCCAGCACAAATGGCCCGAGATCATGAGCATGGTCGCCTTCCGCAACACGGCCCGGGGCGCCTCGGTGACCAACTGGTGGGACAACGGCAACAACGCCATCGCGTTCGGCCGCGGCGACAAGGCGTACGTGGCCATCAACCACGAGAGCGGCTCCCTCACCCGGACCTTCCAGACCTCGCTCCCGGCGGGCGGCTACTGCGACGTCCAGAGCGGCAAGTCCGTCACGGTCGACTCCTCGGGCCAGTTCACCGCAACGCTGGGCGCGAATACGGCGGTGGCCCTGCACGCCGGTGCCCGTAGCTGCGGGTAGGCCGCCGCCTTCACCGGCGGGCCCGGAGGCAAGCGGCTCCGCCCCTGCCCCGGGCCCGGGGTTCCGGCTGGGCCCGGGGTTCCCGCCCTGCCCCGGGCCCGGGGTTCCGGCTTGGGCCGGGGGTTCCGGCCCTGCCCCGGGCCCCGGGTTCCGCCTTGGGCTCCGCCCCCGCCAGGGCATCGCACCGGGCGCCCTCCCTGCCTCGGGCGCCGCCCCGAAGTGGAACCCCGCTCCCCGGGCCGGCCGGGGCTGCCCCGCCCGGGGGCGTGGGCGCAGAGCCCGCATCCACACCACACCTCAAGGAGCCACCAGCCCCGTGAAACCCCCGAGAGCCCCCCTCTTCCGCAGCGCCGCCGCGCTCGTCACCCTGGCGCTGGGCGCGGCGGCCGTGCCCGCCGTTTCGCAGACCGCCCGGGCCACGGCAGCGACCGCTGCCACCGCCGAGGCGCAGTGGATCGACCGCGCCACCGTCGTCTGGAGGGTCGAGCACACCGCCGCGACCGCCGAGGAGTTGCGCTTCGCGGACGGCGGCACGCTGCGGCTGGCCCCGGCCGCCCTGACCGACGCGCAGAAGGCCGCCTATCCGCATCTGGCCGACCGCCCCGCGTATCGGCTCGATCCGCGCGACCGCGGCAAGGCCGCGACCGCGCTGCGCGGCCCGCTCACCGCCGTCCAGCGCGCGGCCGACGACCGCGACCACGTACTGCACCGCACCGGGGTGCAGATCCCCGGCGTGCTGGACGACCTCTACGCCGACCGGGCGCGCCGGGCCCGCCTCGGCCCGGTCTTCCACGGTGGCCGCCCCACCCTCTCCGTCTGGGCGCCGACCGCCCAAAACGTGTCGCTCGACCTCGACGGGCGCACCGTCGCCATGCGCCGGGACCCCGGCAGCGGAGTGTGGAGCGTGGCCGGGAGCCCCGACTGGCGGGACAAGCCGTACCGCTACCGGGTCCGGGTCTGGGCGCCGAGCGTCGGGAAGACCGTCACCAACCAGGTCACCGACCCCTATTCCACCGCCCTGACCGCCGACTCGGCCCGCAGCCTGGTCACCGATCTGGCCGATCCCCGGCTCGCCCCCGCCGGCTGGGCATCGCTGAAGAAGCCCAGGGCCGTTCCGCTGCGCGACGCCCACATCCAGGAGCTGCAGATCCGCGACTTCTCCATCGCGGACCGCACCAGCGCCCACCCCGGCCAGTACCTCGCCTTCACCGACCGCGGCTCGGACGGGATGCGGCACCTCACACGGCTGGCCCGGTCCGGCACCTCGTACGTTCACCTCCTGCCCGCGTTCGACTTCGGCACCGTCCCGGAGCGGCGGTCCGACCAGGCCCGGCCCGGCTGCGATCTGGCCGCCCTGCCCGCCGACTCCGACCAGCAGCAGAAGTGCGTGGCCGGGACCGCCGGCAGGGACGGCTACAACTGGGGCTACGACCCGCTGCACTACACCGTGCCGGAGGGGTCTTACGCGAGCGACCCGTACGGTCCGGCCCGCACCCGCGAGTTCCGGCGGATGGTGCGGGGGCTGGCCCACGCTGGGCTGCGCACCGTCATGGACGTCGTCTACAACCACACCGTGGCCGCGGGGCAGGACGGCAAGTCGGTGCTCGACCGCATCGTGCCCGGCTACTACCAGCGGCTGCTGGACGACGGCGGCGTGGCCACCTCCACCTGCTGCCCCGGCACCGCGCCCGAGCACGCGATGATGGGCAAGCTGGTGGTGGACTCGATCGTCACCTGGGCCAGGCAGTACAAGGTCGACGGCTTCCGCTTCGACCTCATGGGCCACCACCCCAAGGCCAACATCCTGGCCGTACGCAAGGCCCTCGACGCCCTGACCCCCGCCAAGGACGGGGTGGACGGCAAGTCGATCATCCTTTACGGCGAGGGCTGGAACTTCGGCGAGGCGGCCGACGACGCCCGCTTCGTCCAGGCCACCCAGCGCAACATGGCCGGTACCGGCATCGCCACCTTCAGCGACCGGGCGCGGGACGCGGTGCGCGGCGGCGGGCCGTTCGACGAGGACCCCCGCGTCCAGGGCTTCGCCTCCGGGCTCTTCACCGACCCCAACGGCTCACCGGCCAACGGCGGCCGGGACGAGCAGCGGGCCCGGCTGCTGCACGCCCAGGACCTGATCAAGGTCGGGCTCTCCGGCAACCTCGCCGACTACACCTTCACCGACACCGGCGGACGCCGGGTCAAGGGCTCCGAGGTCGACTACAACGGCTCCCCGGCCGGTTACGCCGCCGCCCCCGGCGACGCGCTCGCCTACGCCGACGCCCATGACAACGAGACCCTCTACGACGCGCTCGCCTACAAACTCCCCGCCACCACCTCGGCCGCCGACCGGGCCAGGGCGCAGGTGGTGGCCCTGGCCACCGCCACCCTCTCCCAGGGGCCAGCGCTCAGCCAGGCGGGCACCGATCTGCTGCGCTCGAAGTCACTGGACCGCAACTCCTTCGACAGCGGGGACTGGTTCAACGCCATCCATTGGGATTGCGCGTCCGGCAACGGCTTCGGTCGGGGGCTGCCCCCGGCGGCGGACAACGAGTCCAAGTGGCCGTACGCCAAACCTCTGTTGACCAACCCCGCGGTACGCCCCGGCTGCCCCGAGATCACGGGTGCCTCGGCGGCCTACCGGGATCTGCTGCGGATCCGCACCACCGAGAAGGCGTTCAGCCAGAGCACGGCGGAGGGGGTGCGGCGGGCGCTGTCCTTCCCGCTGTCCGGGACCGGGGAGACGCCGGGCGTCATCACCATGCGGCTCGGCCGGCTCGTCGTGGTCTTCAACGCCACCCCGACCCGGCAGTCGCAGACCGTCCCCGCCCTGGCCGGGACCCCGTACGCCCTCCACCCGGTCCAGGCGCACGGCGCCGACGCCACGGTGAGGACGTCCGGCTACGAGCGCACGACCGGCACCTTCACCGCCCCCGGCCGCACGGTCGCCGTCTTCGCGGCGGGGGCCGCCGGGCGCTGATGACGCCTGCGGCGGGCTGTTCCCCTACCCGCCCCTTCCCCCAACTGGGGCTCCGCCCCAGACCCCGGGCCGGGCGACCCGGATGTGCGCGGGCGTCCGCCCGGTCATCCGCCGCGCCGCCGTGCCGACCGCGATCCCCCCGCCGCTGCGGGTGCTTGTCGCCCCCGGGGTCCAGGGGCGGAGCCCTTGGTATCGGGAAGGGGCGGGGAGGGGAAAAAACCCACCGGACGCCCCCTGGCGCAGGAGCCCAGCCGGTCGCCGTTCGCCGGCCGGGCCCTCGGGCCGGCGCGGGGCTGTGTCGATGTGCGGCTCCGCCGCGTGGGCGCGACCGGCCACGACGGCGTCGCGGGCGATCGACGGCAGGTCGGGGCACTCCCAGCGGAGCGTCAGCGCAGGGGGCCCAGCCGGTCGCCGTTCGCCGGCCGGGCCCTCGGGCCGGCGCGGGGCTGTGCCGATGTGCGGCTCCGCCGTGTGGACGTGACCGGCCACGATGGCGTCGCGGGCGATCGACGGCAGGTCGGGGCACTCCCAGCGGAGCGTCAGCGCAGGGGGCCCAGCCGGTCGCCGTTCGCCGGCCGGGCCCTCGGGCCGGCGCGGGGCTGTGTCGATGTGCGGCTCCGCCGTGTGGACGTGACCGGCCACGATGGCGTCGCGGGCGATCGACGGCAGGTCGGGGCATCCCCGCGGAGCGTCAGCCCAGCGGGGCCAGTCGGTCGCCGTTTGCCAGGCGGGCCTTGAGGTCGGCGCGGGCGCCTGCCTTCGCGGGGAGGGTCAGCCCGCGGCCGTAGGAGCGGCCCCGGACGCCGCCGGTGGCGACGATCCCGGTCACCTGGCGGCTTCCGGCGGCCAGCAGATACCAGTGGCCGGACCGCGCCTTCCACAGCACCCCCGCCAGCACCCGCGGCTCGCGCGGGCCGCAGGCGGGGGAGTTGTCGGCGCCGGCCGCGACCGCCCCCGCCCGGCCCCGGCGGGTGTCCCACGGCTGGAACTGGGCCAGGACCTTGCTGCCCGTGCCCCGCCAGGTGTCGGCGCGGGTGCACAGCCAGGCCGCGTGGCCGCCCGCCTCCGGCAGGGCCTGGGCGGCGAACCGCCAGGCGTTGACCGAGCGCACCCCGCGCGCCCGCATCATCGCCAGCCGGCACCCGGTCCTGGCCCAGCTCGTCCGGGCCGCCCGTCCCGCCACATCGCGGGCCCCGGCGCCCGGGGCGCCGTAGGTGAGCCGGGCGGGGGCCAGTTCGCCGAGGTCGGCCACGAGCCGCGAGCCGAACTGGAGCGCGGGCCAGCCACGGCAGGGGCGCAGCCGCGGAACGGTGCGTACCGGGTCGGTCACTCCGTCCACGGTGCGGCGCAGCGGGCGCGGCGCCCCGGCCGGGTGCAGCAGGTCCCGCACCCAGGCGTGGCGCACCCAAGGGGCCGTCAGATAGCGGACGTTGCCGTCGGTGCGGCTGAGGACCAGCGCGGTCGAGGTGCCCGCGTCGGCGGCGTCCAGCCGGGCGAAGTCCAGCGCGACCGCGCGGCCCTCGACCGCCTCCGCGTACCGCGCCACCCGCAGCCCGTCGTACAGCAGCACCACCGTGGCCTGGTCCACCTCGCCCGCGAACAGCAGCTGTGGCGGCCCCGACGGCGGCCCGGACTGCGTGCCCATGGTGGTCGACACCCGCACCGAACCGCCCGGCCGCGCCCAGACGGCCAGCGCGCGGCGCAGCAGCGCGGTGTCCCGGACCCGGTCGCCGCGCGCGGGCCAGGAGGAGAAGTCGGCGCGGGAGACGGTGCGCCAGGCGTCGGGCGCGGCGCGGGTCAACCGGTCGGGGTCCAGGGCCCGTTCGGAGGCGGGATTGCGGGCGTACGAGGGCGCGGCGGCGCCGCTCGGCCCCCAGCCCCGCCCCGGCATCCCCAGCAGCGTCCCGCACACCACCAGCGCCACCACGGCCACCAGCGCCGCCCGCAGATGCTGACGGCGGCGCATCAGGTCGGTGGGCCGCGCCTGGAGCGAACACGGGTCGAACTCGGCGGACTCCAGCAGCGATTCGTCCCGGCTGCCCGCCGGATCCGGCACCGACTCCGCCTCGTCCACCGCGTCCCGCGCGTCGGCCACCCCGGCGGTGCGCAGCAGGGCGCGCGTCTCGTGCTCGTCGAGCTGCTCCAGCTCCAGCAGGACGTAGGCGGCGCGGCCGGGGCCGGACAGCTCCGACAGCGCCTTCTCCAGGGCGAGTTCATCGGCGCCGCCGGAGCGGGGGAACAGCCGCAGCCCGAACACCTGCGGCAGCGCCGGGGGCCGCTGCCACCAGGGCCGCTGCCGGGCGGCGCGCAGCGCCAGGCGCAGCACCCGCAGCCGCACATAGGCGTAGCCCGTGTCGGCTCCCGGGCCCTTCGTCCCGCGCTGCCAGGGCAGTTCGACATCGGGGTGCGGGTCCGGGCCGGTGCCGTAGCCCCGGTTGCGGGGCAGGGCGCGCTGGGCGAGGGCGTGTGCCGCGAGCACCCGGCGGGTGCGCCCGATGCCCGGCGGCAGGATGAGATACGCGAGCCGCACCAGCCGCGGGTAGTGCTCGACGATGGCGGCCTCGGCCTGCTCGACGTCGATCAGGCCGGTGGTTTCGTCGTCGGTGGCGACTGTCGCCTGGTGCTGGTCCACGGTTCGTGAACGAGTGGTGGGCCGGGTTGGTCACCTACGGGTGTCCGGCGGGACTCGCCGCCTGCGGCGGGCTGTTCCCCTCCCCGCCCCTTCCCGAAACTGGGGCTCCACCCCAGCCCCCGTACCGGGGCTCCGCCCCCAGCCCCCGTACCGGGGCTCCGCCCCCAGCCCCCGTACCGGGGCTCGCCCCCAGCCCCCGGACGGGGGCTTCGC
>NZ_JAERRG010000003.1 GCF_016741935.1 Streptomyces endocoffeicus
AGGGTCAATTGCCCCGCTGCCCTGGTGTGTGACGGCACCAGGGCAGCGGACTTTCCGTTCCACGGCCCGCGCCCCCTTCGTGATCGCTGCCGACGTTGGCTGGGGTCGTCGCGCGATGGCGAGCAGGGCGAGCCGTCGTTCATCCGGCGGTGTCGGATGCCGGTGTCGGCCGGGGCCGGAGCTGGGTGAGGTTGTCGATCATCAGTCCGAGGGTGAACTCGAACCGGTCGTGTCCGGTGCCGGAGGTCAGCTCAGCGGCATAGCGTCGGGTCTGCGGAAACGTGTCGGCCGGCAGTGCGGTGAACCGGCCGATCAGCTCCTCGCGGCCGAGGACCCATTCCTGGTCCGGGTGCCTGCGCCGCTGCTGGACCAGCGACTGCTCCAAGGCGTAGGCGCTGACGTAGAGGGACAGAGCATCGAGCACCCAGGCGGCGTTCCGCGGTTCGATTCCGCCGGCGAGCAGGATCGCCAAAAGCCCTTCCTTGACCCGCAACGTGGAGAGATTGGTCGGGACTACGCCCAGCGCGGCCCGGGAGACTCCGGGGTACTTCAGGTACTGGTCGCGGATCTGCGCGTACACGTCGAGGATCTGCTTGCGCCACGTGGCCGGGTCCGGTTCGGGCAGCACGACCTCGGAGCAGAGCCGGCCGACGAGCAGATCGTCGATGTCCTCTTTGCTGACGATGTGCGCGTACAGCGATGACGGCCCGGTGCCGAGTACCGCGGCGACTCGGCGGATGGTCAGCGCGTCGTAGCCCTCGGTGGCCACGACTTGCAGGGCGGCGTCGGTGATCCGGTCGACCGTGATGGGCTTCTTGCGTGGTGGCGCCGCTGCGGGCTCCCCAGCGGGCTGGGCGTGACGAGCTGCTCGGCGTTGCCGGGGATCGGAGGGCATACGGATCACTATAGCTTGACACGATCTAAGTTCGCCAAGTAGACCTTAGATCGTGCCTGCAGAACTAAGTTCGTATCGGAGTCTGCGTGGTGCGCGTACCCCCTGCTCAGGTCCTGAACAGGGTTCGGAAAGTCTGTTCAGGAGGTGTGTGATGCGAGTTTCCGTGGTCGGAGCCGGTCTGGGAGGTCTGTGCCTGGCACAGGGGCTTCGTGGTGCCGGGATCGAGGCCGAGGTGTACGAGCGGGACCCGGCGATCACCGCGCGGTTCCAGGGCTACCGGCTCATGCTGAGCCCGACGGGGTTCGAGGCGCTGCGCGGCTGTCTGCCGCCGCGCTGGCACCCGCTGCTGGACGCGATCGTCGGTGACGCCTATGCCGGGCAGCTGATCCTGGACCCGCAGCTGAACCAGATCGGCGAGCTCGGCCCCGGCAGGACCGGGATCGTGGTCGACCGGCATGTGCTGCGGCACCTGCTGCTGACCGGACTCACCGTGCGCACCGGAGCCGCGCTGACCGGCTACGACGTGTTGGACGACGGCAAGGTCGAAGCCCGGTTCGCGCACGGCGCCCCGACCACCGCCGACCTGCTCGTCGGGGCGGACGGGGTCGGCTCCGCCGTCCGCGCGGTGCTCTCGCCGCGGACCACCGCGACCGACACCGGCACCCGGTTCGTCATCGGCCGTACGCCGCTGACCGAGCGCTTTGCCACCCTGGAGCGGGCCTTCGGCTCGAAGATCGCCGGGGACGAGGTGAGCCTGATGCTCGGAGCGATGCGTTTCCGTACCCCGCCGAAGCAGGCGGCCGAGGAACTGGCACCCGAGGTGACCCTCCCCGATATCCGCGACTACGTGCGCTGGGCCATGCTCCTGCCACCGAACGGCTCGCTCGGCGCGAACGGCTCGCTCGGCGCCCCAACCGCGCAGGAGGCCGCGCTGGCCAGGATGGAGGGCTGGCATCCGGACCTGCGGGCGCTCATCGAGCAGGCCGACCCGGACAACAGCACCCTGCTGTCCATCCGGGTGGTCGAGCCCCGCGAGCGCTGGGCGCCCGGTCCGGTCACACTGCTCGGAGACGCCATCCACGCCACCTCCCCGACCGGCGGCAACGGTGCGAACACCGCCCTGCGCGATGCCGACCTGCTGCGCCGCTGCCTGATCGAGGCCGCCGAGCGCCGCCAAGACCTCCTCGGCGCGGTCGGCGACTACGAGCGGCAGATGTTCGAGTACGGGGGTGAGGCCGTGCGCCACAGCCTCGCCGCGCTACCCGCCTTCGTCCCGAACCCGGAGGGCAGGGGTTGATCAGGCTGTCAGGGCAGGTCAGCGCACCGCCGCGGCCGTATTCCTGATGGGCCCGCATCGCCCGGTCCTGGCCCGGGGCCAGGGCCGGATGGCAGCGGCAGCGGGCTTGGACGGAGGTCTTCTCGTCGCTGGAGACGACGTACTCGTCCGGCCCGAGCGGGACACTCGAGCGTACGGGAGTGTAGGTCAAGGACACGCCGGGCTTTGGCGCGGAAGTCCGGGTCGCGGATGAACATCCAGGACCGGTACTGCCAGGGTTTGAGCACGTCCCCGCGCAGCCAGCGGCGCACCAACAGAGCTCAGCCTTCCGCGACCGCCGACTCGAGCAGGGACAGCGTCTGGTTGTCCGCGTCCACGTGTGCGCGGACGCCGATGGGCAGCGGCAGGTTGGGCGAGGTGTGGCCGAAGTCGACCTGGGCGAGGACCGGGATGTCACGCTGCGCCAGGACATCGAGTACCACGTCGCGTAGACCTGCGCGCTCTCCGCCACCCTCGTAGGGCGTGACCTCGGTCGGGATGCCGACCACCATGCCCGCGATCCGGTCCAGCACACCGGACAGCCGCAAGGTGTGCAGGTCGTTCCAGATCCGCGAGACCGGCCGCTGCACCTCCTCCCAGAACAACACGGCGCCCTCGAAGCGTTCGGCGGCCGGCGCGAACGGTGTCGCCTGCAAGAGGACCAGGCGGTTCAGCAAACCGCCGAACAGTGGTCCCTGCGCGCGGCCCGGCCGCCAGGTTTCCCAAGCCCCCATCGCCGGCAGCACACCCGGCGCCTCGGCCTTGGTGAGCACACGGGTGTAGAGGTCGACGAGCTCGGAGCGACGGGCCTCGTCGCCCAGCGTGTACCAATCACTGCCGAAGCCGTGGGTGGCGATGTCGGAGTGGAGGCCGACGAGGCCGGTCTTGGCGTACAACGCCATGTGCAGCAGCGAGATGTCGCTGTAGCCGAGGATCGGTTTCGGGTCGGCCCGGATCGCGTCCAGATCGATCAAATCAAGATAGCCGATGGTCGTCTGTCCACCGGTATGCGCGACGATGGCCCGCACCTCCGGGTCCCGGAGCAGAACATTGAGTTCATCGGCCTGCTCCGCCGGAGTGCCCGACGCCCACCAGCGATTCCGCGCCGGGTTGACCATCGGGCTGACCCGCACGCGGAAACCCATCCGCTCGAGTATCGCCACACCGCGGGCAAGCAGTGGTTCCTCACCCGGCTCGAGCTGGCCCGAGGGCGCGGTAACGACCACGAGGTCGCCGGAACGTAGCGCGCGGGGCCGAAGGATCGCAGGCATGGGACCTCCTCCTTGTTGATCAATAATGGCGAGCAACAAGGCCCGTGCCGCGGGTATTCCGCCGCACCGACGGCGCAGATAGGTGCGGTGGTGGTACCCCGGCAGCAAGAAAGGCAACACGCCGACACGCCGAGCACGCCGATCTGCGCGACCGCTCAGCTTCTCGCTGAGGAGGACTCCTCCTCGCGGGCTTCCGTGTAGCGGTTTTCCGGTACCGGGAGGCCCAGGTTGCCGCGGAGGGTGGTGGCCTCGTACTCGGTGCGGACGATGCCGCGTTCCTGGAGGATCGGAACGACCTCCTCGCGGAAGCGCCGCCACTGGCCGGGGTGCCCGATGGGGTAGTTGAAGCCGTCGAGGGCGCGGCCCTCGAACCACTCCTGAAGCCGGGTGGCCACCGTTTCCGGCGATCCCGCGAACGGGGTCGGGCGCGGGCTCGAGATGAACTCCACGGTCTGGCGGAGCGTCCAGCCCTTTTCCTTCGCCTTGTTGGCGATCTTCTCGGCGTTGGTACGGAAGCCGCGCTCCGCGTGGGCGAGGGCCTGTTGCGGGAACGGGGCGTCCAGGTCGTACTGGCGGAAGTCGTGCCAGCCGAACGGGCGGCCGAGTCCCGCCAGGGCTCGGTCGAAGTCCCTGTCCCCGGTCTGGATCTCGTGCTCGATCTCCCTGGCCTGGGCGTCCGTGTCGCCGACGAATACCGAGGTACCGGGCATGACGACGATGTGCCCCGGGTCGCGGCCCTTCTTCGCCGCCCGGGTCTTGATGTCGTTGTAGAACGCCTGGCCCGCCTCGATGGACGAGGCGTTGGTGAAGATGGCCTCGCCGATCGTGGCGCCGAGGTCGCGGCCCTGCTCGGAGTCGCCGGCCTGGAAGATGACCGGCCGGCCCTGCGGGGAACGGGAGACGTTCAGCGGGCCGACGACCTGGAAGTGCTCACCCTTGTGGTTCAGGGCGTGCTGCCTGGCCGGGTCGAGGAAGGTGCGCGTGGCACGGTCGCGCGGGAACGCGTCCTGCTCGTAGGAGTCCCACAGTCCCTGGGCGACCTGGACGAACTCCAGGCCCCTGGCGTAGCGGGTGTCGTAGTCGTAGTGCTCGTCGCGGGAGAAATTGCCCGCGGCGCCCGCGTCGCCGGTGGTGACCACGTTCCAGCCGGACCGGCCGCCGGAGATGAGCTCCAGGGAGGCGAAGCTGCGGGCGGTGTTGAACGGGTCGTTGTAGGAGGTGGTCACGGTGGCGACCAGACCCAGGTGGCTGGTGCTGCCTGCCAGGGCCGACAGCAGGGTCAGCGGCTCAAGGCGGTTGAGGTAGTGCGGCGCCGAGTCCGCGGTGATGAACAGACCATCGACGATGAAGACCAGGTCGAACTTGGCCTCCTCGGCCAGGCGGGCCTGCTCGATGTACCAGTTGATGCTGACGCTGGCATCGACCGGAAGGTCCTCGTCGAGCCAGAGGTAGGGCTGGCCGGGGCCGCCGGCGCCCATCGTGATCGCGCCCAGCTTGAGCTGCCGCTTCTGGGTGCTCATGCCGCCACTCCCGCGCTCTCCGCCAGGGGCTCGCCCCACAGGGCGCAGGTGTCGGCGTGCTTGCCGCCGACCAGGTAGGCCGCCTCGGACGTGGACGTGGACGTGGACGAGGCCGAGGACGAGCCGCCTAAGGACAGCCTGATCCTCGGCTGCTGGGCCGGCTTGACGCCGGAGTAGTGGTTCTCGACCTGGTAGTACTGGCCGTGGTAGTCGATGACCCGGCCGCCGCTCAGCCTTATCTCCGGCTGGTCCCTGGTACTGATCGTGCCAATGAACTCGACAGGCATGCGGTTGGTTCCTTCCTGGTACCGCTGACTTCTTCTCGTGACTGCTGCTTGCCTGGCCTGTTGTGAGGCGCTCAGCGTAGCGGCCGCGTAGATCGGCGTGTGCTCATGGTCGGCGATGCGGGCGTTCGTCCCGGCGGTGTTCACCGATGGAACGGTCAGCAGCTTCCGGGTCATGCTGTACAGCAAGGACACGGTTACGGAAGACATGATCCCGGCGGACTGACCGCACCCCGCCCACCCGCGGGGAGACAGGAGCACGCTGCTCAGACGCACTTGAGCGGGGGGCTAACGTGGCTGCGGGGGCACACCCAAAAAGGTCATCAACGGAAGAGCCGCGAGGCGGGGGCCAGGAGGGCGCCGACGGCCACCATCTCCGCGAGCAGCGGGACCGGTAGGTGGGCGCCTGGCGTGTACTTCAGGTGGTTGCTTGAGTGGTTGTGCCGCTCGGGACATGTTTCATTCCATGCTTTCCAAGAGGTTGTGGGGTCCCGCGTACGGTACGCAGGACGTAGACCCGCATCCAGTCGCGCTTGGCGGAGTTCAGGGTCCAGGTGCCCTTGGCGTACAGGCTTCCGGCGGCCACCGGCCGTCATCGCCGACGAGGCGGTCCGCCTCGTCGCGGACGGTGCGATCGTCGTGGACGTCCGCCGCGCGTACGAGTGGAACCGTGTGCGGATCCCGGGGCCGTGCACATGCCGCTCGAAGCGCTGCCCGAACGCTGCCTGGAGCTGCCCGACGACCGCCTGTTTCCCCTTTCGAAGTTGAAGTTTGACTGCAACCAAGTTTCATGCAGACTGTAACTCGCCAGAAAGGCTCCCGGGCCGCACAGCGGCGCAGTGCGTGCTTGGGGGCGGCCGGTCACCGTTCCCGTGGGCCGATCGCACGAAGCCCCGACGTGCCACAGAAGGTCACCGGGCACGGCTTGTTGCGTACCAGAGAGTGCCCCGTCGTAGCGACAGGGAGAAAGAGGAACAATGAACCGGCGCGCGGTCGTCACGGCGGGAACTGGCGGAATCGGTCTGGAGACCGCGGTGGGCCTCGCCGCGGCCGGATACGCGGTGACCGTGGTCGGCCGCGACGCGGGGCGGGGCGGCAGCGCCGTCGAGCGCATCAACGCCGCCGGCACCGCCGCGGAGGCCCGGTTCGTCACCGCCGATCTCGCATCCCTGTCGGAGGTACGGGAGCTTGCCGATCGCGTGGCGGCGGACGGTGCTCTGAGCGTGCTGGTCAACAACGTCGGAGCGATGTTCGACGACCGGCGCGTGACGCCCGACGGCATCGAGGCGAGCTTCGCGCTCAACCATCTCAGCCCCTACCTGCTGACGGAGTTGCTGCTCCCCGCCCTGCGCGCCGGCGCTCCCAGTCGCGTTGTGAACGTCACCTCCGGCTCGGTCCGCATCCCGACCGGCCGCATCGACACCGCCGAGCGGCAAGGCGGGTACTACGGCCTCCACGCGTACGGCCGCGCAAAGCTCGCCAACCTCGCCTACACCCTGGACCTGGCGCAGCGCCTGAAGGGTGACGGCATCTCCGTGTTCGCCGCCGATCCCGGTGGCGCGGTCACCACCATGACCACCGGGACCATGTCCTCGGCCCGAGTTGTCGCCCCCTGGCTGCGGCCCTTCTGGCCGCTGGTCCACAAGGCCTTCCAGCGCACCACGTCCGGGACCCCGGCGCAGGCCGCCCGCTCGTCGGTCGCCGCTGCGACCGACCTCGCCCTCGCCGGCCGGCCGGGACTTGTCGTCGGCCCTGACGGCCTGCCGCTCTCGCCACCGCGCCGGGCGACCGACCCTCGCCTGGCCGAGGCCGTCCGCACACTCAGCCGACGCCTCGCGCCGCCGATGGACGGAGCCTGATGGCAGCCCTGGCCCGCTGACATGTGGCCGTGCCCGGCACACATCTGAGTTCTTTCGAGCCGGGGGATGTCCCGCCGATCACGCAACCTCGGACCGCGCCCCACCGGGACACGAATCTCAGGTCGAACCCGTGAACGGAACGGTAGAAGCCCCGACGATCGCCCTCAGCGTGCGGCTGCCGCGCGGGATCGGCTGGGGCGGCGCGGCAGAAGTGGACCGTGACGGGGGGCTAGTGGGTCGCCGGGGAAGCCGTGTGGTCCGTGTGGTCCGCGTGGTCCGTGTGTGCCGGGTCCGGGGCGAGCTCTCGCAGGAGGCCGGGGGAGAAGTTGCCGCCGGTGAGGATCGTGGCCAGGGAAGCGACACCGAGGTCGTGACGCAGTGCGGCGGCGATGCCGACCGCGCCCGAGGGTTCCAGGATCAGGCCCAGGGTGTCCCGCACCAACCGCAGTGCCCGCCGGATGTCCTCCTCCTCGACGAGGAGAACCTCGTCGACGACCTCGCGCATCCAGGCCACCGCCGCGGGCACCGGCACCCGTACGGCGATGCCGTCCGCCATGGTGCGCACCGGTCCCGTGGTCCGGGGCACGCCGGTGCGCCAGCTCGTCGCCATGGCGGGGGCGCCGGCCGCGCACACCCCGATGATCCGGGTACGAGGTGAGCGGGCCTTCGTCCAGCAACCGATGCCGCTGATGAGTGCGCCGTTGCCGACCGGGACCACGATCGCGTCGAGACCGAGCGGGGCCAGTTCCACGGCGATGGTGCCGGCTCCCTCCGCGATGAGCGGCTCGTCGCCGTCCTCCACGAAGACGCACTCCGGGCGGGTGCCGGCGTACACCCGGGCCGCGTCCTTGGCGGCGTCGAAGTCGGCTCCCGACAGTAGGACTTCGGCGCCCAGTTCCCGCATCCGCGCCACCTTGTTGGGGTTGGCGTCATGGGCGGCGAACACCGTCACCGGGATACCGCGGGCCCGTCCGGCATACGCCATGGCCTGGCCGAAGTTGCCGGCCGAGGCGCAGACGACATGCCGCGCGGCCGCCGCTTGCCGCCGTAGAAAGAGGTCCGCTCCGCGGCCCTTGAAGGACCGGATCGGGTTCAGCGTCTCCACCTTGACCACGGTGTCCCGGCCGAGTGCGCGGGAGAGCGAGGGGTCCGCGAACTGGGGAGTGTGGAGGAAGGCAGGGGCGATGAGACGGGCGGCCTCGTCGATACCGTCAGGAGACAAACGCGTTACGGTCATGACTCATCCTAGGTCGGCGCTCGGCGTGTCGGAAGCGTTGGCGCCAGCCCCGCCAGTACCACGCCGACACGGGTGAGTACCGGCAGTGCCACGCTGAAAACTGTCTCGTTGAGGAACATCACGAACGCTGCCACCACGAGCACACCGATGAGCGGTCCGGTTCGGTTCTCCTGTTGTGCGGGCGGTGTCGTAGCCGTCGTCACACCAGGGAAACCGGGGCACCGGTGGCGCTCCAGACCGTGCCGCGCCGTTCGTGCCGGATGAGTTCCGAGACGGCATGGGCAACGCGGGGTCCGACCTCGCGTTCGACCAGGTACAGGGCGAGGTCGATGCCGGAGGTGACATTGCCGCAGCTGAGCAGGTTGCCGTCGTCGACCATGCGGGCCTCTACCGGGACGGCCTTCGTTCCGGCGAGGTCCTGGCCCCGCTCGTGAGTGACCAGCGGCCGGCCGTCCGCCAGGCCGGCGTGGGCGAGGAGGATGGAACCCCCGCAGACGGTGGCCACGGTCATGTCCGGGCGGGCCAGCGCCTCGCGCAGCCGGCCCGGCAGATCCGTGGAGCGCGCCTGGCTGAGAATCCAGCCGATGTCGCCGGCGACGCCGGGATCCAGCGAGAGGCTTCCCGCGGCGCCGGGGACGACGATCACGCTTTTCTTGTTCACGTCCACGGCGGAGGTCGCGGTGAGCTTGATCGACGGGAATCCACTGACCACTTCCCGTGCGCCTTCGGCACTGACGAACTCGGTGGACACCTCTCCGCCGGAGAACTCGCCCGCGGAGTGGAAGACTTCGAAGGGTCCAAGGACATCGAGGGGGTCGAAGCCGTCGTAGAGCGCGATCTGTACATGCATGACACAAGTCCTTGTCCGGTCGGGAAGAGCGGTCGGTGAAACGGCGCCGGAGGTAATGGGCAAACCGGTCAGCCCAGCATCCGGCGCAGCGCGTGAGCGCTCGCGGTGACGGCCTGGTTGAACCGGGGGCCGAGATGGACGAACGGCAGGAAGCCGTGCGGCAGGTCCGCTTCGCGGACGGCTGTGACCGGGACACCCTCGGAGCGAAGCTTGTCGGCGTAGGCCTCGCCTTCGTCACGCAGCGGATCGAATCCCGCCGTGACGAGGTGCGCCGGCGGCGTGTCCCGGGCGACCTCGCCGTAGACGACCGACACATCCGGATCCGTACGGTCCACTCCAGGGGGGAGGTAGTGGTCATAGAACCAGAGGATGTCGTCGTCGGTGAGCAGGAATCCCTTGCCGTAGGTGTCCCGGGACGGGTGACGCGTGGCCAGGTCCGTGGCGGGATACAGCAGCCACTGCCCCGCCGGGACGGGGCCGTGCCTCCGCTCGGCGGCACGACGGGCGGTCACCGCGGCGAGCGTGGCCCCCGCGCTGTCCCCACCGACCACGATCCTGCCCGGGTCGATGCCGAATTCCTCAGCCCGCGAAACGGTGTCGTCGAATGCCGCCAGTGCGTCGTCCACCGCGGCGGGGAACGGGTCCTCGGGTGCGAGCCGGTAGCCCACCGACAGCACCCGGTGGCCTGAGTGTTCGGCGAGAAAGCGTCCCACGTGGTCATATCCGGCGCGGCTGCCGATCACCCAGCCTCCGCCGTGGAAGAACACCAGCGCACCCGAGGTTCCGGGGCGGGACGCGGGTTCGTACAAGGTCGCCTCCAGAGCGTTCCGCCCGCCCTTCAGGCCTACCTCGGTCACCGTCACCGCCCGCGTCGGCCGCCGGCCGGCACGGAGCATCGGTGCGTCGCGCTCCAGCGTCGCGCGGGACAGCTCCGGTGAGTCCTCGACGACCAGAGCCGACTCCTTGCCGCCGAGGGAGCGGATCAGCAGGCGGGCATCGACGGCCAGTGCTTCGCCGTCCACGATGATCTCCGGTCCCGCCATCGCCGACCGCACCCGATCCGGCAGCCGGCCCAGCAGTCCGACCATCACCTCCTGTGCCCGCACCCCCATCGGCACTGAGGCATCCCTGGCCATGCCGGCCCCTCCCGCTTAGTTACAGCTTGACTGAAAGCCTGTTTCAGGCAGACTGTAACCCAAGGGAGGAGGCCACGCCAGTGCGTGCCGACGCGGCGAGCCGACGAGCGGCTCGGTGCTTGTCCGGGCGCGGCCCTTACGCAGTGACAGGAAGAAGGAGGAACCGATGACGGTACCGATGGACACCGAAATCGCGGCCGCGCTGTCCCCGGTAGTCGCGGCGATGAAGGCCGCACCCCCGCCGGCACCCGGTGACTGGCAGACCCGGCGGGAGGTGTTCGGCGAGGCGATAGCCGCTCAGGCCGCGGAGCTCAACGCCCCTCCCGGCGTCACGGTGACACCCTGCTCGGCCACGGCCGGCGACGGGGCCACGATCCCCTTGCGCCTGTACCGGCGGCAGGGTGCCCGGGTGGCGTCACTGGCCGTCTACCTGCACGGCGGCGGGATGTTCCTCGGCGGCCTTGACACCCACGACACACAATGCCGCATCTATACACACCTCTCCGGCGTCGCGTTGCTTTCGGTCGGCTACCGCCTGGCCCCCGAGCATCCGCACCCGGTCCCCGTAGAGGACTGTTACGCCGCTCTGCGCTGGGCCGTGGCGAACGCCGCCGGCCTCGGCATCGACCCCGCTCGCATCGCGATCATGGGAGACAGCGCCGGTGGTGGCCTCGCGGCCGCGGTGGCTCTTCTTTCCCGGGACCGCCGGGGCCCTGCCCTGGCGGCCCAGATCCTGATCTACCCCATGCTCGACGACCGGACCATCGTCGCCCAGCCCGACCTCGCCGACACGGCGACCTGGAGTGCGGCGGACAACCTCACCGGCTGGCGCTGTCTGTTGGGTGATGCCGCGGGCGGCCCTGACACCCCCGCCTATGCCGCCCCTGCCCGCGCCGACAACCTGGGCGCGCTTCCACCCGCTTACATCGAAACGGGCCAGCTCGACCTCTTCCGCGATGAGAACATCGCCTACGCGCAACGGCTCGGCCGCGCCGGGGTGCCGGTCGAGCTCATCCAGTACCCCGCCGTACCCCATGCCTTCGACACCTTCGATCCCGCGGCAGCCGTCAGCCGCCGCGCGGTCGGCAATCGCGTACGGGCACTGGGGGCCCTGTGAGTGTCCAGGCAGCCGCTCGCCGTGTGCCGCTATGCGGCGGTCGCGTGTGCCGCTATGCGGCGGTCGCGCGGTTGGCGGCTTCCCACAGGGCCGTGCCGAGCTCCTGGCTGTGGAGCTGGGCAGAACCCCTGGCGGGGCGGGTGCGGACGAAGTAGGCGCCGTCAAGGGCCTGTTGGCGGGTGGCCAAATCAACCAGCCGTTCGGCGCCTTGGCGAGGGGTGCCGATGAACGGGCGGGCGGCGGTCTTCAGGAGGCTGCCGGTGCGTCCCATGTACCGGCCGAAGTCCGAGGCCATGATGCCGGGGTGGAAGTCGCCGGCGTCCACGCCCGGGTTGCGGCGGTGGAACTCGCGTAGCAGCACTCCAGCGGCGAGCTTGGCCCGGGCGTAGGTCCGGTGGCCCGACACACGCGGCTCTCCCGCGAGGGCGGCGTCGAGGTTGTTCGGGGAAAGAACGGCGTTGTTGTGGGACCGGGAGTTGGTCAGAAGGACGCGGCCGGTACCGAGCTGCCCGGCCAGCTGTGTCATCAGCAGCCACGGCGCCAGGGCGTTGGCCTGGAAGGAGGCGTCGATCCCGGCGTCGGTGAGGCACGGGGGCATGACCCCTCCGGCGTTGAGCGCCAGTACGTCGATGTTCGGTACGGCGTGGGCCAACCGCGCGGCCAGACCGCGGGTCTGGGACAGGCTGGTGAAGTCGGCCGTGTAGGTGGGCGCGCGCAGTTCCTCACCGATGGCCCGTGTGCGTTTCTCATCGCGGCCCACGAGGTGCAGTGCGGCGCCTCGGGCGCTGAGGAGGCGGGCGGCCTCGGCGCCCGCACCCGAACTCGCCCCCGTCAGCACGATGGTCTTGCCCGTGAGGTCCATGGAAGCGTCATCCTTTCGGCGCGCCGCTGACCGAGAGGCGGTCGGCGGCGGGGCTGGCGGATTCGACGGCGTCCAGCAGGCACTGGGCCAGATCGGCGCGGCTGATCGCCAGGGGCGAGGGGGTTGTGATGTCGGGGCGGGCGGACCAGGCAGGTGAGGCGGGCCGGTCGGTCAGCGAACCGAAGTAGGCGATGGTGAAGTCGAGCCCCGAGGCGGCGAGGATCGCCTCCGCGGTGTCGAAATCCTGGTAGTCACGGCGGATGAGCAGCCGGGTCAGTGCCTTGAGCGGCCACGCGGTGTGCTGTCGTGAGGCGCCGCTTCCCCAGGCCAGCGGCATGGCGATACGCCGTACCCGATGCAGATGCATGGCGGCCACCAGATTCGCGGTGGCCCGGGCCATCACCGCGGAGCCGGTACGTGCCTTGAGCCAGAGCGGATTGCCCAGTGCGCTGACGATCGCGTCCTGCCCGTCGACGGCGCGGCGTACGGCGGCCAGGTCATCGCCCACAGCGCCCTCCACGATGCGCGGCCCCGACGTCTCGGCCTGCCCCGCACCCCGTCGTACGAGCGCGGTCACCTGGTGCCCGCGCTCCAGGGAGTGGGTGACAACCTGCCTGCCCAGGCCGCCGTTGGCGCCGACCACGAGGAGCTTCATCTCCGTCATCTCACTTCATCTGGATCACCGGGCATCCGCGGCCGTGCCGGCGGATCGCGCACCCCCGCACGTTTCAGCTGGCCTGAAACTCAAGGCCCAGTCCCGCGCCGCGCCCGCTCGAACTGGAGACTGCCCGGAATCCCAGTTAAAGTCAAACTGAAACTTTCCGAAGAGGAACGAGGAGTCGTGACCGCCCAGCCCCCGCCCACCAGCACCGCCTTCCTGCTCGCCGCCCTGGGGCGGCGAACACGCCAGGACGTCGAACGGGCACTCAAGCCGACCGGCTACACACTGCGCCATCTCGCGGCCCTCGGTCACTTGACGGGGGAACCGGGAATGTCCTACAGCGAACTGGGCCGCAGGGCAGGGATCACCGCACAGAGCGCCCAAGCCACCGTCCGGCAACTGGAAGAGCGCGGTGCCGTCGAGCGCCGCACCGACCCCGGACGAGGCCGCACCGCGGAACTCCACGTCACGGCGACCGGCCAGGATCTCCTGCGGGCGGGGCGCGATGCCTACGCCGAAGTGGATGCCGCCCTGGAACGCGTGCTCGGGAAGCAGCGGCGCCAAGACCTCACCGGGCTTCTCCTGTCGGCGCTGTCCGGAGGCTCTTCAGGGAGGGATGAGCGCTGAGGAGCCGGACGCGATCCTGTGTCCGGAAAACCTCACCGGTCCATCCCCGGTTCGCTGACGGCAAGCAAGAGGCGGCAGAACTGGATAGGGTGATCCGGTTGCTACGGTGGTCCCATGAGCCCCGGCGCCCAGCACCCTGACGACTCCGCCGCCCAGCCATTGCGCAGTGACGCCGAGCGCAACCGCGGGCGGATCGTCGCCGCCGCGCGCACGGTGTTCGGGCGTGAGGGGCTGAACGCCTCCATGGCCTCCGTGGCCCGCGAGGCGGGAGTGGGGATCGCCACCATGTTCCGCCGCTTCCCCACGAAGGAGGAGCTGGTCGCCGCCGTCTTCTCCGACCGCATGGATGCCTATGCCGACGCGGTGGCGGTCGCCCTGGACGACCCCGACCCCTGGCGTGGTTTCGTCGGCTACATCGAGGCCGCCTGCGCGATGCAGGCCGCCGACTATGGCTTCGCCGACGTACTGACCATGACCTTCCCCACCGCCAAGGCTCTGGAGCGGCGCCGCGACGAGGCATACGAGGCCATGGTGCGGCTGATCAACCGCGCCAAGGCGACCGGCCGTCTGCGCGAGGACTTCGACCCCTCGGATCTGGTGCTGCTGCACATGGCCAACGCCGGCGTCATCAACGCTACGGGTGACGCCGCTCCCGACGCCTGGCGACGCGTCGTCGCCCTGGTGATCCAGTCCTTCGAGGCCCCGGCCCGCGGCCCCCTGCCCGACTCGCCCGAGCACGACGCCCTCTACAGGGCCATGCTCCGCGCCAGTCCGGGAGGGCCCACCGCGCCGGCGCCGGACAAGAGCGACTGACCGCGGGGCGGGGCGGGGCGGCGGGCATCGGCAAGCCGCTGGTCCGGTGTCAGAGGCTGAAGACGAGCTCGGCCCGGTCGCGCTGGGTGGTGTGCAGGTCCCAGTAGACGGGGGAGATCTGCTCGGGCTCGGCCGTCGGGAAGCCGGGGACGACGGACATGCCGATGGAGACGTCGATGCCGACGTGGGCGGCCTGGATGCCGGTGCCGTCCAGTTCCTTGTGGAGGTTGATGGCCCAGTTGCGCAGGGCCGCCGCGGCGGCGTTGACGTTGCCGACCTGCGGTACGGGGTCGATGGAGCCGGCGCCGGTGGTGTAGAGCAGGGTGCCCGTGCCGGCTTCGCGCATCGCGGGCAGTACGGCTTTGGTGGCGGTCATGGCGCCGTAGAGCTGGAATTCGATCTCGTGCTGTACGTGGGGCGGTTCGGTGTCGGCCGGGCTGGTCAGAGTGGTGGAGCCGAAGGTGCCGACGGGGGAGTATTCGAGGACGTCGATGCGGCCGAACTGGGTGGCGGCATCCTTGAGGGCTTGGGTGAGTGCGCCGCGGTCGAGCACGTCGGCGGGGAAGGCGGCGGCGGTGATGCCCTCGGTGGTGAGCGTGCCGACGAGGTCGTCGAGCTTGTCGCGGTCGCGCGAGATGAGGGCGACGTCGAGGCCGTGGGAGCCGAAGGTGCGGGCGATGGCCAGGCCCAGCTGAGGGCCGGCTCCGACGATGGCGATGCTGGTCACGGGCATGTCCCTTTCATGAAGGCGGTAGCGGCCGAGCGATCTGGATAGGCCTATCCGGTTTTTAATCGGATAGGCCTATCCGATTCGCTGTCGTCACCGTACCACCAAAATGGATAAGGTAATCCGGTTCGTCGGTCGCCAGGCCGTTTGCCGGTGGCGGGTCCTGTTCGCCCGGACTGTGGCCGCTGTGAGACCGACCACAGGGCCGGGGCCCGTCGGGTGGCGTCGCCGGGCCGCCGAGCGAGACCAGAAAATCCGCCTCCCACCAGGCACGATACGAAAGGGGCGGTGGCCGTTGGGAACGGCGTGCCACCGTGGCGCGTGGCCGCGGGCTCGGGCCGCCGACGCCTCGGAGGGCGAGCGGATCCTGTTAACGCTGGGTAAACTGCCTGTTCGGCGTATGCGGGGGTCGGTTCGACCGGAGGGGCGGAACATGCCCGTCCGGCCGCCGGTGCCCGCGATTCGAGCCGGCCGCTGGACGGCCGCGCCGAGTGGTCGCCCTCGCGGAAACCATCAGCCGCGAGCGGGTGTTCGGGACCCGGCTCAGTGTGGAGCCGGATGGCAGAGGCCGATGGTCCGGGTTGACCGGGCGGTGTCGCCGAACATTCGGTTCACCGACTGCGGAGAGGCCGGATGGCCGTAATAGACGAGTCCCAAGCACTGATCGACGAGCCCCAAGCACTGATCGACCCGCTGCTCGCCCCCGCCGAGCGGGAGCCCGCGGCGCCGCTCGCCCTGTTCCCCGGACGCGGCGCCCACCCCGAGCGCACCCTCATGGACGTCCTCGGAGAGACGGCCCGTCGCCACCCGAACGCCCCTGCCGTCGACGACGGTACGGAGCCGCTCAGCTACCGTGCGCTCCTCGCCGAGGTGGAGAGGGTGCGGCTGCGGCTGGTCGAGGCGGGCCTCGGGGTCGGTGACCGGGTGGGCATCCGGGTCCCGTCCGGGACCGCCGACCTGTACGTCGGGATCCTTGCCGTGCTGGCCGCCGGCGCGGCCTATGTGCCGGTGGACGCGGAGGACCCGGACGAGCGGGCCGAGCTGGTCTTCTCCGAGGCCGGGGTGAGCGTGGTCCTCGGTGCCGGGCTCGAGATGACGGTGCTGGCCGAGCCGCACGGCGTCCCCGGCCGTCCGGGGCCCGGCGACGACGCGTGGATCATCTTTACCTCCGGATCGACCGGCAGGCCCAAGGGCGTCGCCGTCACCCACCGCGGCGCGGCCGCGTTCGTGGCCGCCGAGGCCGGGCTGTTCCTGGCCGATGAGCCCATGGGACCGGGCGACCGGGTGCTGGCCGGCCTGTCGGTGGCCTTCGACGCGTCCTGCGAGGAGATGTGGCTCGCCTGGCGCAGCGGCGCCTGCCTGGTGCCGGCGCCCCGGTCGCTGGTGCGCACGGGCGTCGACCTCGGCCCCTGGCTGGTCGAGCAGGAGATCACCGTGGTCTCCACGGTCCCCACGCTGGCGGCGCTGTGGCCGGTGGAGGCGCTGGACGACGTACGGCTGCTGATCTTCGGCGGTGAGGCGTGCCCGCCGGAACTGGCCGAGCGGATGGCGGTCGAGGGCCGCGAGGTGTGGAACACCTACGGTCCGACCGAGGCCACTGTCGTCGCGTGCGCCGCGCAGCTGACCGGCGAGGGCCCGGTGCGGATCGGGCTGCCGCTGGACGGCTGGGAGCTGGCGGTCGTGGACTCCCGGGGCGAGGTCGTACCCATGGGCGAGGTCGGCGAGCTGGTGATCGGCGGGGTCGGGCTGGCCCGGTATCTCGACCCGGCGAAGGACGCCGAGAAGTACGCCCCGCTGCCGTCGCTGGGCTGGTCGCGGGCGTACCGCAGCGGCGACCTGGTGCGCGCCGAGGAGGAGGGGCTGCTGTTCGTCGGCAGGGCCGATGAACAGGTCAAGCTGGGCGGCCGCCGCATCGAGCTGGGCGAGGTGGACGCCGCGCTCCAGGCGCTGCCGGGGGTCGCGGGCGCGGCGGCCGCGGTACGGAAGACCAAGGCGGGCCACCAGCTGCTGGTGGGGTACGTCGTAGCAGAGGAAGAGAGCGGCTTCGACCAGGCGGACGCGCTGGACCGGCTGCGGACGGTGCTGCCCACCGCGCTGGTGCCGCTGCTCGCGGTGGTGGACACGCTGCCCACCCGTACCTCCGGCAAGGTGGACCGGGCCGCGCTGCCCTGGCCGCTGCCGGGCGTCGGCGCGGCCGGGGCGGCGGACGCGCTGACCGATACCGAGAGCTGGCTGGCCGAGCTGTGGGGCGAGGTGCTGGGCACCCCGGCGAGCGGCCCGGACGCCGACTTCTTCGCGGCGGGCGGCGGCAGCCTGGCCGCGGCCCAGCTCGTCTCGCAGATCCGGGACCGCTTCCCCAGCGGTTCGGTCAGCGACATCTACCAGAATCCGACGCTGGGCGCGCTCGCCCGGACGCTGGACGACTCCCACGCCGGGACGACGGACGTGCGCACCGTACGGCCCGTCCCCGGGCGCACCGGTGCCGCGCAGACGCTGCTGACGCTGCCGCTGCTGACGGTGGCCGGGCTGCGCTGGGGCGTGGCCGCGGCCGCGGTCCTCAACGTGCTGCGGCTCATCGGCCCCGCGCCCTGGGCGCCCACCGTCTCCTGGTGGTGGATCGCGCTCGGCTGGCTGTTCTTCGTCTCGCCGCCCGGCCGGATCACGATCGCCGCGGGCGGTGCCCGGCTGCTGCTGCGGGGGCTCAAGCCCGGTACGTACCCGCGCGGCGGCGGCGTCCACCTGCGGCTGTGGACGGCCGAGCGGCTGGCCGAACTGAGCGGTGCCACCGGCCTGTCCGGCAGTTGGCTCACCCACTACGCCAGGGCGCTGGGCGTGCGCGTCGGCGACGATGTCGATCTGCACGCGCTGCCGCCGGTGACCGGGATGCTCAAGCTCGGCAGGGGCTGTGCGGTCGAGCCCGAGGTCGATCTGTCCGGTCACTGGCTGGACGGCGATCGGCTGCGGATCGGCCGGATCCGGATCGGCGCGGGCGCCACGGTCGGCGCCCGCAGCACGCTCTTCCCCGGCGCCCGGATCGGCAAGCGCGCCGAGATCGCCCCGGGGTCCGGGGTGACCGGTGCGGTGCCCGCGGGGCGCCGCTGGGCGGGCGTGCCGGCGGCCAAGTCCGGCAAGGCGGCGCACCAGTGGTCCGAGGAGCGCCCGGCCCGCACTCGTCGCTGGGCGTTCGTGTACGGGCTGACCTCGCTGGGGCTGACCCTGCTGCCGACGCTGGCGCTGCTGCCCGCACTCGCCGTCGTCGCGCTGTTCGTCCGGGGCACCCGCGACGCGGGCACGGCGCTGCTCCACGCGCTGGCCGCGGTGCCGTTGGCGACCGTGGCCGGGATGGTCTGCTACGCGCTGATCGTCCTCGCCGGGGTGCGGGCGCTCGGCCTCGGCCTGCGTGCGGGCCATCACCCCGTCCACGGGCGGATCGCCTGGCAGGCGTGGGCCACCGAGCGGCTGATGGACATGGCGCGGGTGCATCTGTTCCCGCTGTACGCCAGCCTGTTCACCCCGGTGTGGCTGCGGGCGCTCGGGATGAAGGTCGGCCGCGACGTCGAGGCGTCGACCGTGCTGGCGCTGCCGTCGATGACGACGGTCGGCGATGGCGCGTTCCTCGCCGACGACACCATGGTCGCCAGCTACGAACTGGGTGGCGGCTGGCTCCGGATCGCCGAGTCGCGGGTCGGCAAGATGGCGTTCCTCGGCAACTCCGGCATGGCCGCGGGCGGCAGCTCGGTCCCCAAGCGCGGTCTGGTGGGCGTACTGTCCGCCGCTCCCAAGGGCGCCAAGGCGGGCAGTTCCTGGCTCGGGATGCCGCCGATGAAGCTGCCGCGCTCGGCCGAGGAGGGCGACCAGAGCCGTACGTACCGTCCGGCGCGGCGGCTGAAGTGGGCGCGCGGCGCCGTCGAACTGTGCCGGATCGTGCCCGTCATGGCCGGTGCGGCGCTCGCGGTGCTGGTGCTGGCCGCCTTCGGCGCGGTCGCCGGGCGGTGGGGATTCGCCGCCGCCCTGGCGTTGGGCGGGGTGCTGCTGCTGGCGGGCGGTGTGGTCGCGTGCGTCGTGGCGGTGCTGGCCAAGTGGCTGCTGGTGGGCCGGTTCAAGGCCACCGAACGCCCGCTGTGGAGCTCGTTCGTGTGGCGCACCGAGCTGGCGGACACCTTCGTGGAGGTGCTGGCCGTGCCGTGGCTGGCCGGGGCCGTCTCCGGTACACCGCTGATGAACTGGTGGCTGCGGGGTCTCGGCGCGCGCATCGGGCGCGGGGCGTGGTGCGAGACGTACTGGCTGCCCGAGGCCGATCTGGTGCGGATCGGCGCCGGGGCGAGCGTCAACCGGGGATGCGTGGTGCAGACCCATCTCTTCCACGACCGGATCATGCGCATGGACGCGGTCGTGCTGGAGGAGGGCGCGACCCTGGGCCCGCACGGCATCGTGCTGCCGGGCGCCACGGTCGGCGAGCACGCCACGGTGGGTCCGGCGTCGCTGGTGATGCGCGGCGAGACCCTGCCCGCGGGCACCCGGTGGCTCGGCAACCCGATCGCGGCCTGGAAGACGGGTAAGACGGGGAAGACGGAGAAGGACGACACGACGCAGAAGGCGGAGGACGCGGCGAAGTGAGCAGGGCCAAGAGCGGCCGGGCGCGGACCGCGCCCGGCGGCGGCGCCGGGGCGGCCCGGTCCGGGGACTCCTATCTGCCCGAGCACGGCAACGGCGGCTACCGGGTGACCCATTACGACCTGGAGCTGACCTACCGTCCGAACACCGGGCGGCTCTCGGGCCGCGCGCGGATCTCGGCGGTCGCCGAACCGGTCGCCGAACGGGGCGCCGAGCCGGGCGCCGAACTGGTCACCGCACCGGGCGCCGCCGGCGAGGCGCTGTCCGGGTTCAGCCTCGACCTCGGCGCGTTCCGGGTCGACGGGGTGCTGGTCGACGGGGCCCGCGCGGCCCGCTACACCCACCGGGGGGACAAGCTGCGCATCCGCCCGGCGCGCCCGCTGCCCGCCGGGGCCCCGTTCACCGTGGAGGTGCGGTACGTCGGGGTGCCCCGGCCGGTGAAGACCCGGCACTGGGGCGACCTGGGCTGGGAGCAGCTGGAGGACGGGGCGCTGGTGGCGGGCCAGCCGATCGGCGCACCGTCCTGGTTCCCGTGCAACGACCACCCGGCCGACAAGGCCTCGTACCGGATCGAGGTGACCGCGCCGTCGCCGTACGCGGTGGTCGCGCCCGGGACCCTGGACTCGCGCACGGTCAGCGCCTCCACCACGACCTGGGTGTACGAGCACCCGGCGCCGATGTCCACCTATCTCGCCACCGTCCAGATCGGCCTGTACGACCTGGTCGAGCTGACCGACGCGGCCGTGAGCGCGGTGCCCCAGCGGGCGGCGGTACCGCCGCGGCTGCGCGACCGCTTCGACCACGACTTCGCCCGCCAGCCCCGGATGATGGCCGCCTTCGAGGACCTCTTCGGCCCGTATCCGTTCGACGAGTACGCCGTGGTGGTGACGGACGACGAGCTGGAGGTGCCGGTCGAGGCACAGACGCTCTCCATCTTCGGCGCCAACCACGTCGACGGGCACCGCGGCTGTGAACGGCTGGTCGCCCATGAGCTGGCCCACCAGTGGTTCGGCAACAGTCTGACCGTCGCCGACTGGCGTCACATCTGGCTGAACGAGGGCTTCGCCAAGTATGCCGAGTGGCTGTGGTCGGAAGCCTCCGGCGGCGTCCCCGCCGCCGCCATCGCGGCCCGCACCAGGGCCAGGCTGGCGGATCAGCCGCAGGACCTGCTGGTCGCGGACCCGGGCATGCCGCGGATGTTCGACGACCGGGTCTACCAGCGGGGCGCGCTGACGCTGCACGCGCTCCGTACGGTCCTCGGCGACGACACCTTCTTCGCGGTGCTGCGGGAATGGACGGCCACGTACCGCCACGCCACTGTCACCACCGAGGAGTTCACCGCTCTCGCCCGGCGCCGCGCCGCACAGCCTCTGGACGCGCTGTTCACCGCCTGGCTCCACGCCCCGCGCCTGCCGGAACTCCCCGGCCCCAGCTGATCGGCCGCGGCGCCCATCAAGGCCCGGCGGCACGTCGCACTGTGAAGGGGTCAGGTCCCGGCCGTGCCCGGGACCGCGTCGAGCAGTGCACGGGTGTAGGCGTGCCGCGGGCGCTCGTAGAGGTCCGCGGTCGCACCGTGTTCCACGATGTCGCCGCGGTACAACACCGCGACCTCGTCACTGACATGCCTGACGACGGCGAGGTTGTGCGAGATGAACACCATGGTCAGGCCGAGTTCTCGGCGCAGTCCCGCGATGAGGTTGAGAATCTCCGCCTGGACCGAGACATCGAGCGCCGAGGTGATCTCGTCCGCGATCACCACCTCGGGCCGGAGGATCAGCCCGCGCGCGATCGCGATCCGTTGGCGCTGCCCGCCCGAGCACTCGTGGGGATACTGGTGGATGGTGTCCGCGGGCATTCTGACGGTCTCGAGCCAGTGGACGATCTCGTCCTGGTGCTTCTTCACCTTGGCATGGCGCGGGTCCACCGCTTCGGCGAGCGCCTCGCCGATGGTTCGACGGGGGTTGAGCGAGGAGTAGGGGTCCTGGGGAATCATCTGGACCCTCCGCCGCATCCCCGTGCGGTCCGTGCCGCGGGTGGCGAACACGTCCAGACCGGCGATCCGGACGTTCCCGTTCGTCGGCCGGATCGTACCGGTGAGGGTCTTCGCCAGAGTGGACTTGCCCGATCCCGATTCCCCCACGATGCCGACGGTGTGTCCCCTGGTCACATCCATCGTGATCCCGTGCAGGATCCGCGTCGCTCTCCTTCCCCAGCCGTAGCTCACCTCGAGGTCACGGACCTGGACGGCCGCCGTCTGTGCCGCCGTCCGTGACGCCGTCTGCGCCGCCTTCTGTGCCGGTGTCTGTGCCGCCGTCTGCTCAGCCTCAGCCATGCGAGTGCTCCTTCGCCGCTTCCGGGGTCCACGCCATGCCGGGCAGCGTCTCCACGGGTCTGTCGATGTCGGGTGTGGCCGCCAGGAGCGCCCTGGTGTAGGGATGCCGGGCGGATTCCACGGTGAGGTCCGCCGCGTCGATCTCCTCCACCACCTCGCCGCGGTACATGACGACCACGCGATGGCAGAGTGCCCGTACCACCCCGATGTCGTGCGAGATGAACATGATCGAGGTGCCGAGCCGGTCGTTGACGCGCTCCAGTTCGCGCAGGATCTCCGCCTGGACCGTCACATCCAGGGCCGTGGTCGGCTCGTCGGCGATGATCAGTCGCGGCTCGGTCGCCAGCGCTGTCGCGATCATCGCCCGCTGTCGCATGCCGCCCGAGAGTTCGTGCGGATACTGCTTCATGCGGCGCTCCGGATGCGTCAAGTGCACCGCCTGGAGCGCCTCCACCATGCGGCGCCTCGCCGCCCGCGCACCGATGTGCTTGTGGGTGCGCAGCACCTCGGTGAGCTGGGTCCCGAGCGCCAAGGCCGGGTTGAACGTCGAGCCCGGGTCCTGGTAGACGAGGCTGACCGTCTCGGCCATGAGGCCCGGCGGGACCGGCCAGCGGAGGTCGAGGTCGCCAATGGCCATGCGGGAGGAGCTGAGGGTGAGGCCGTCCGGCAGAAGCCGGGCGAGGGACATCGCGGTCAGGGTCTTGCCCGAACCGCTCTCGCCCACGACACCGACGATCTCACCCGGCCTGATGCCGAACGAGACGCCCTTGACCAGCGGCTTGTCCCCGCTGTGAATCCACAGGTCCTGTACGTCGACGAGATACTCGTCCCTCGGCACCGGGGTGTCCCGCTCGGTGTCCCGGGCACCTCTTCGGCCCGCTGCTCTCCTGGCCGTTCGCGGGTTCGCCGCGGCCGCGAGACCGTCGCCGATCAGGATCGCGGCGAGCCCGGTCACGATGACGAGGGCCGCCGGGCCCACCATCTGGAACGGCCGGCCCGCCAACAGCGATGGCAGCGCCTCGCTCAGCAGCTTTCCCCAGTCGTAGGACGGCGACTGGACGCCGATCCCCACGAACGACAGGGCGGAGAGGGCCGTGAGTGTACTGGCGAACGTCGATGCCGACAGCACCAGCAGGGGCTCGGCCATATTGGGCAGCATGTGCCTGATGGCGATGCGCGGATGGCTCACCCCGAGCAGGCGCGCGGTCCGGACGTACTCCCGCTGGGACACCTTCGCGGCGAGATTCGCGGTCAGGCGGGCGAAGTACGGTATCCCGGCCACGCCGATGGCGATCACCACCGAGGAACCGCCCGCGCCGAGCACCGCCGCGACGACGAGCGCGAGCAGGAGACCGGGGAAGGCGACCATCGCGTCGATGACGCGCAGGCAGACCTCCCGGGCCCGGGGTCCCATGAGCCACACGCCGGTGCCCAGGAGGATGCCGAGGGCGACCGCGATCGCCGTCGCGCCCACGGTCATCACCAGGGTCAGCCGGGTGGCGACCAGGCCGCGGAGCAGCACATCATGACCGGCGGCGTCGGTGCCGAGCGGATGGCCGGACGAGGGCTGGGCGAATCGGCTGCCCAGTGCGTCCGCCTCGCCGGTGAAGAACACCGGTGCCAGTACGGCGATCAGGACGACGATGCCCAGCAGGGCCAGACCGAGGACGAGTCCGGGGTTCCCGTGGTGTCGTCGGCTACGCGGAGACATGTGATCCCCCGAGGGTCCGTTGGTCGATCAGCCCCAGCAGGACGTCGACGAGGAGGTTGACGATGGCCGCGATCATGCCGATGACGATCACCATGCCCTGGATCACCGGGTAGTCGCGGTCGAGAATGGCCTTGATGATGCCGCTGCCGAGACCGGGCAGCGCGAACACGGACTCGATGATGATGGCTCCGCCGATCATCCCGGTCAGGATGAGCCCGCTCAGGGTGAGCGTGGTGGTGAGGAGGTTCGGCAGTGCCCACTTGACGTAGCGCTTGTGGGCGGGCAGCCGCCAGCCGTGCGCGGTGCGCATGTAGTCGTTGTCGAGCACGACCGCCGTTTCGCGGCGGACGACCCGGGAGACGGTGCAGATCGGTCCGATCACGATCGACGCGATGGGCAGCACGAACGACTGGGCGGCGAAGCGGGGGGTGTACGCCGGAGGGTAGAGCGGCACCGCTCCGATGCCGACGGCGAACGTCACGACGAGGAACGACGCCATGATGTAGCCGGGAACGGCGTCGAGGAAACCGGTGACCACCCCGAACGTCGTGTCCAGCCAGGTGCGTCGGCCGCCGCGCGTGAGCACACCGACGATCATTCCCAGCGGAATCGAGACCAGCAGGACGATGACGATTCCCGCCAGCGCGATGGTGGCCGTGAAGGGGAGGCGGTTGAAGATGATCGTCTCCACGGGCTGCCGGTACTTGAACGACGTGCCCAGGTGTCCGGAGAAGACATCCCCCACGTAGTCGACGAACCGCTCCCAGACCGGTCGATCGAGTCGGAGTTCGTGTCTGACGCGTGCGATGTCCGCGGGATCGGCGTTGGCGCCCGCGATGCCCGCCGCCGGGTCGCCGGGGATGAGCTGGACGATCAGGAACGACACGACGAGCAGTGCGAGGAAGATCGTGACCAGGCCGGTGAGCCGTCGGAGGGCGAACCCGAGCCAGGGCGAGGAGGGTTGGCGGAGCCGTCGTGGACCTGTCGTCGGGCGGTCGCCCGCGGAGGCGGGTGGCGGGAGCCCCGGGATCTCCGTGGCGTCGGGAGAAGTCATGGTGTGTGCGGCCTTCCGGCTACTTGTCGATGCGGAGGGTGGCGGGGTCGAGATAGTCGTCGAAGGTGCGGATGCTGTATCCCTTGGCGACGACCGTGGTGGACGGCAGGGTCGACAGCGGGATCGCGTCGACCCGCTTCAGGAACGACTTCTGCGCGGAGTGGAGAGCGGCGCACCGCGCGGTGCGGTCCAGCTTGCTCATGGCCCGGTCGACGGCCGCGTATCCCTCGTCGTTGACCAGGCCCGTCTTGTTGCGGCCGCCCTTTTCGGTCGGCGGGCCCATGACACGCAGGAGGGAGGAGGTGAGCGTGCCCATCATGTTGTTGTCGCCCTGGACGTTGATGTCCCAGTCCTTGCCGCCGGCGGCGGTCACGGTGGCCCAGTTGGCGTTGTCCAGGGAGTCGGCCCTCGCCGTCGCCCCGGCCTTGCGCAGCGCTTCGGCGATGTAGTCGTTGCCGCCGCGGAGCAGGGTCGTGCCCACGATGCGGAAACGGACCCCCTTCAGCTTCTTGGCGGCGGCGGCGCGGTCGGCGGCGACCAGTGCCGACCGGTCGGTGTTGACACAGGGCACCTTGGCTGAGGCGACCGAGCGGATCACGCTGCCCCGTTCGCCGCTGACGATGTCGCTGAAGGTCTGGGCGTCGATGGCCCGCGCCACCGCGGTGCGCAGGTCGGGCCGGTTCGCGAAGACGGTCCCCGGACGCTCGTTGAACAGCAGATAGGTCGTGGTGTTCGACGCGCTGGAGGTGGTGAACCGGGAGTCGCCGTCGAACCGGTTCACGTTCTCGTCGGCGACCACCCCCACGTCCAGGCTGTAGGACACCAGCTTGGTGGCGATCGTCGAGTAGTCGGTGATCGGTGTGAGCTCCAGATGCTTGGCGGGAACCCCCCGCAGCGGCCTGGCGAACCTCGGCCAGGCCGTGTAACCGCTCCGCAGGGTGAGCCCGTACGACACGGCCGGCCGGGCGGAGGTCAAGGTGTACGGGCCGGAGAACGCCCCCTTGACCTTGCCGGTCGCCAACTGCTCGGCATGGTCCAATCCCGCCGGGCACACGATCCCGGCCGAGGGCAGACTCAGCCCGGTGAGGAAGTCCGACCAGGGAGCGGACAGCCTGGCCCGCACCGTGGCCGCTCCATCGTCGGCCGTGAACGTCGCCGTGGCCGACCCCAGCGCCAGGGTCCGGCCCGGGGATCCCGTCTCCGGCGAGGCGAACCGGGTCAGCGACCGCGCCACCGCGGACGGTGTGATCGGGCTCCCGTCGGAGCAGGTCAGCCCTTTGCGGATGGTGAACGTGTAGTGGGCGGCGTCCTCCGCCTCCCACGTCGACGCGATCCCACCCACCAGGCGGTTGCCGGAGTCCTTGCGCACCACCGTGTCGTACAGCAGCCGGGCCACGGTGAAGTCGTCGCCGCCGCCGGCCAACGCCGGATCGAAGGTCGCCGGATCGGTGTTCAACGACATGTTGATCGTGTCCGTCGACCCCCTCAGCGCGGCCTCATCCACTCCGCATCCGGTGGCGCTCAGCCCCCATGCGGCCACCACCGCCAGCACAGCACCCCGACGAAACACGACGCCTCCCACGCAACGGCCGAAAAGGTGCCCGGAGCCTAAGTCGCACACATCCGTCGCTGACCCACCGGGACGCACCACGCAAGAAATTCGGCAAAGGCGCGGCGCTGGTGCACGGTATTTCCGCGCGACCCATCAGTAGGTTTCGGCCGTGTTGCGGTTGCCTGCACGAAAGCACGGCTTTCCATGCCCCGCGGAGCCGCATCAGCCCGGCCGGCGGCGGGCGCGCGCATGGTTCTGGCCGGATCGGCGTCCTCACCGCATGATGCTGTGCATGGCCGACGCGCTGGACTTCCAGATCATCAACGCCCTGCAGATCCATCCCCGGGTCTCATGGGCTCAGCTCGGGAGGATCCTCCGGGTCGACCCCTCGACGATCTCCCGCCGGTGGTCGGCGCTCACCGGCCGGCGGCAGGTGTGGACGAGCTGTTCCGAGGGCGACGCCCCGCACCTCCGCGATCAGATGATCTCCGCCCTGGTCGAGATCAGCTGCGCCCCCGGCCGACGGGAACAGGTGCTCGCCGAACTCGGCCGGCAGGGCCCCGTCTCCAGCGTGCACTGCACTTCCGGCCCGCGGGATCTGTACATCATGATCTCCACCGACAGCCTGCTCTCCATGGACCGGTACATCGACGAGCGGATCGCCGTGATCCCCGGCATCCTCGGCACCCGCACCCACTACCTGCGAAAGATCTTCTTCGAAGGGTCGAGCTGGCGGCTGAAGACACTCTCCAAGGAACAGATCAAGGCGCTGCACGACCTCCGGCCGACCGATCCGCCCAAGCAGCGCAGGCCCGTCCACCGGGCGGTCGTCGCCGCACTCGAGGCGGACACCCGTCGAACCGCCGCGGATATGCAGCGGGAGCTGGGCCGGTCCCTTTCCATGATCTCGCGGGACATCGACGCGGTACTCGCCGCGAGCTGGGTCAGATGGCGGGTGGACTTCGCACATGCCCTCATGGGCTGGTCCGCCGCGGCGGCACTGTGGCTGGATGTCGAGCCCTTGGAACTGGAGCGTGTCGTCGCCTCGCTCCGGCTGCTGAACCATGTGCGGCTGTGTGCCTCCGTGACCGGTGACGCCAATCTCGCGGTGTTCCTCTGGCTGCGCAATCTGCAGGAGCTGGACGAGATCGAGAACCGGCTGACCACGGTGTTCCCCAAGGTGCTGGTCAAGGACCGGTGGATCGTCCCGAGGATCGCGAAGCGAGCCGGCCACGTCCTCGACTTGGACAGTCGGCACCGTCGCTGGGTCCCCCTCGGCCATCACCCGGTGTTCGAGGACTGAGGGGACGGAGGAACCGAGGGGGTGAGGGGACCCGCCTCGGCGGCTGAGGGACCGAGGAGACTCGGGGGACCGCGGTCGCCGCCGTCGCGAACCATGCGTATCCAGGCCCGGATTTCGGTGATCCGTGCCGATGAACCGGCATCCGGACTCAATGCGTGGCACTTCTCATAGCCTCGGCGCCAGGCGGCCCGGACGGGCGCCCGTGCACCGAGAAAAGAGAGGGCGCTCGTGGATTTTGAGCAGCTCGTAGCATTTCGCCGAGAACTGCACCGGAACCCGGAACCCGCATTCCTGGAGATCGGCACCGCGGCCCGGATCGAACAGGCCCTCGAGGGACTGGAGATACGCGTCCGCACGGGGAAAGCCGCTCAGGATCTCTCCGCCGTCGTCAACTTCCCGGCCCCGGAAACCCTGGACGAATGGGCGGCTCGGGCGGCGGATTCGGGTGTCCCGGAAGAGCGGGCCCGGTACTTCCGGGAGAACGGCACCGCGCTGGTCGTCGACATCGCGGGCGCCCGTCCGGGGCCGCGCTGGGGGCTTCGCGTCGACATCGACGCGCTTCCGATGCGCGAATCGACCGATGCCGCTCATTTCCCGGTGGCCAACGGGTTCGCCTCGACGAACGGCGCGATGCACGCGTGCGGCCACGACGCCCACGCCACCATCGGCGTCGGCCTGCTCCACCGCCTGTCGGACCATGACTTCGCGGGCACGCTTCGGATCCTGTTCCAGCCTGCCGAGGAGGGGGTGCGGGGAGCGCAGACGATGATCGACGCCGGGGTGGCCGACGAGATCGACAACATGCTCGCGGTGCACATGGCCGGAGACATGGCCGTTGGCGGGGTCGTGGGGAGTTTCACCGGTGGCATGGCGACCCGCAAGCTGAAGGTCGACTTCGCGGGCAAGGCCGCTCACGCGGCCGGCACACCGGAGGCCGGCCGCAACGCGCTGCTCGCGGCATCGATGTCCGCGCTGGGCATCATGGGGCTCCCGCGCTTCAGCACCGCGGACACGCGGCTCAATGTCGGCACGCTTGTCGCCGGCGACGGGGTGAACATCGTGCCCTCCTCCGCGGTGATGACCTGCGAGGCGCGTGCGACCGACGACGAGGTCGTCGACGAGCTGGTCGACCGGGTCCGATCGATTGTGGAAGGGGCGAGCCTGGCCCAGGGGGTCCGGGCGAACGTCGCGGTGATGGGCCGATCAGCGACCGTCGCACCGGACGACGAACTGATCGACCGCATCGTCCACGTGGCCACCGCCCATGACGAGGTCACCGAGGTCATCCGGACCCGGGCGTTCGCGGGAAGCGATGACGCCAACCTTCTCATCAGGCATGTCCAGCGGCGCGGGGGCAAGGGCGCCTATCTGATGGTCGGGGCGGGCAGCCCGGGGCCTCATCACAGCGAGAACTTCGACATCGCGGAGGAAACGATTCCGACCGCGATCGAGATCCTCGAATCGCTGATCCGCGGGTGATCCGCCGCCCGCCGCGTCCGCCTCGTCGTCGACGAGTACGCGGAGTACTACGGCGCCTTGCTCACCAGCGCGGCCAGTTCGGGGTCGCCTTCGTACCGTCGCCGGTGCAGATCGGCGATCTTCGCGCCCATCTGCGGGTCGTCATCGTCGGTGATGTCGTACGAGTCGTACTTCTCGACCATGGGCATACCGATCCGGTCGGTGTGCGCGTGCGCCGGATGCGTCAGATACTCCCAGTAGCCGTCGAGGTCCTCGATGACGAACACGGCGCCACAGTCGAAATCGCCTCCGAAATCGCGGCCGGCGACAAACGACTTCACCGCCGGGATGACCCGGCCCTGGTTGCGCATGCTCTCCAGCGCCTCCTCGATCTGCTCCTGCGTCACGCCCGCCTTGGCCTTCAGACGGATGCCGTGGTAGATCATCGTGCTCCCCTTCATACCGACTATGAACCGACTATGAACTGGCCTGGTGTCTCGTCGCATCAGCATGAGTTGCCTATCTGACGGCGACGGCGACGGTGACCGCGCATAGGCACACACCCGCCGGCGAAGGTGCGATGACCGCTCCGCTGATCACCGGTGCCGGGCCCACGTCACGGCGCGATCGGGCGGTGGCGTCAGGCGGTCAGGGCGGCGAGGGTGGCCTCCAGGTCGGCTGTCCTGGGCCGGTTGTGGGGAAGTTTGGCGAGCACCTTGGCCATGCCGCAGGTGTTGGTCAGGGCGGAAAGGACCAGGCCGCCGGCCACGCCCGCGGACAGCCAGCGCGCCGCGCCCCAGCTCTGTCCGGCGATCAGGCCGGCCAGGATGAGGCATCCGGCGGTGAGCCGGACCTGGCGGTCCATGGCCCACGGGGTGCGGGTGTCGGCGGGGTGCTGGGTTTCGTGGCCGAGCTGTGTCCAAGCGGTGGTGCCCCCGGTGAGAGTGGCGGCGGTGATGCCGTGATCGGCCAGGCGCCGGCAGGCGGTCGCGGAGCGGGCGCCGGAGGCGCACACGATGAGGAGACCGCCGCGACCGGCAGCTGTCTTCAGGGCGGGCAGAGCGGTATCGAGGTGGTCGAGGGGGACGTTGTGGGCGCCGGGTATGTGGCCGGAGGCGTATTCGCCGGGGGTGCGCACGTCGATGACGGTCAGTTCGTGCAGGCGGGCGCCGGCCTGGTCGGCGGTGAGGGCGGTGAGGGCGGTGGATGCCACGGGGGATTTTCCTTTGCTCGGTTAAGGTTGCCCCTTCGGTAAGATACCCAAGGGGGTATCGCGAAGGAGTGTGGGTTGTGGAACTGGCGATGGCGGCTGAGGAAATGAAGACGGTGGTCAACCGGCTGCGCCGGGCCCAGGGTCAGATCGCTGGTGTGATCAAGATGATCGAGGAGGGGAGGGACTGCGAGGACGTGGTCACGCAGCTCGCGGCGGCGTCCCGGGCTTTGGACAAGGCGGGTTTCGCGATCATCGCCACCGGTCTGCAGCATTGCCTGACCGATGAGGACATGGCCGCTTCCGGTGACCGGGAACAGATGCGTGCCCGGCTGGAGAAGCTGTTCCTTTCGCTGGCCTGAGCCGGTCTCCGGCCTGAGCCGTGGTGCCGCGGCATCGAATCGCCGCCCGACTCGTCAGGTAAGGGCGTCGATCAGCATGAAGGCGGCCACAGCCAGCAGCACGACGGCGAAGGCGCGCCGCAGGAGCGTGCCGGTCACCTGGAGGGCCAAGCGTTTGCCGTCCCAGGCGCCCAGGATCGCCGCCCCGGTGAAGGGGCCGATCACCGCCCAGTCGAGGCCGGAGGTGGTGTCACCCCGGGTGGTCAGGGAAGCGAGCGAGTTCGCCGAGATGACCAGCAGGCTGGTGCCGACGGCGGCCCGCATCTCGAATGCCAACACGGTGACCAGGGCCGGGACCGCGAGGAACCCTCCGCCGACGCCGAGCAGTCCGGTCAGGGCGCCCAGTCCCGCGCCGGTGCCGGCTGCCTTGACGGGCCTTACCTCGCTGACTGCTGAGTCGGTGGCGGCATGGCCGGTGGCGGCGTTGCCGGGGCGCAGCATCCTGACGGCGGCGAGTGCGGCGACGGCCGCGAACGCGGCGGTCAGCACGGGCTGCGGCAGGCGGGATGCGGCGGCTCCGGCCGCGGCGGCGGGGAGGAGTCCGGCCGCGGCGAAGAGGGCGCCGGCCTTCCAGCGCACATTGCCTGTGCGGGCGTGGGCGTACAGGGCGGTGAGCGAGGTGGCGGTGACGATGATCAGGCTGGCGGTGGTGGCGGCGGCCGGAGTGAAGCCGAGCAGGTAGATCAGTGCGGGTACCGCCAGGACACTGCCGCCGCCGCCGAGTGCGCCGAGCGCGAGTCCGACCACGGCCCCGGCGATCAGGGCCAGGATCAGCGCGCTCACGCTATGACACCGCGGCCGCCCCGATCGCCGGTGACCGGCAGGCCCGCACGTGCCCATGCGGTCATGCCGCCGTTGACGTCGGTGGCCTCGACGCCGCGTTCGGCCAGCAATCTGGCGGCCTGCTGGGAGCGGTGGCCGGAGCGGCAGATCGTGACCACGGGGTTGCCCCGCACGGCTTCCGGGAGCGCTGCCCCGGCTGTCAGGCGGGAGAGCGGCAGGTGCAGTGCGCTGGGCGCGTGCCCGGCGTTCCATTCCGGTGTTTCGCGGACGTCCAGCAGGACGGCCTGGCCGGCCCTGGTCCGCCGATGGGCCTGCTCGGCGGTGAGGCGGCCCGGGCCGCGGCGAAGAAGCGAGAACATATCTGATCACTTTCGTGTGGGTGGCGTGGAAGGGCGCGTCAGTCGGTGCCGTCGGGGCGGGTGAGGGTCAGTCCTGCCGGGATGGCGGCGTCGAAGCCGTCGTCGACAGCGACTACGTCGCGGCCGGCGGCGTCGAGCAGGGAGGCGGCGATCGCCGCGCGCATCCCGCCGGCGCAGTGCACCCACACCACCCCGTCCGGCACCTCGCCGATACGGCCGCGCAACTCATGGACCGGGATGTGGACCGAGCCGTCGATACGGCCGCCCGCGCGTTCGGAGTCCCGGCGCACATCCAGGACGACCACGTCGTCGCCGCGCTTGACGACATCGGCGAGATCGGCGAAGCGGGCGCGGTGGAGGGTGGCGAGCCGCTCGCCGGCGCGGACCCAGCCGGCCGGGTCGCCGGTGGCGGCGGCGGCCGGGCGGTCGATGCCCACCCGCGTGAGCTCCCGCTGCGCGTCGGTGATCTGCTCCGCGGTGTTGGCGAGCAGGGTGACGGGCTTGCCCCACGGGATCAGCCAGGCCAGATAGGTGGCCAGCTTGCCGGTGCCCTCGAAGTTGAACGATCCGGCCACATGCCCCTCGGCGAAGGCCACGCGGCTGCGCAGGTCCACCACCCACTCACCCGCGGCCAGCCGGGAGGCGATCTCCTCGGCGTCCGCATGCCCCGGCGGGGTGAGGTCGACCGGTGCGGGGCCCGCGGCGTTGGCCGGCCCCATGTGCGCGTAGTACGCGGGCACGTCGTCGAGCCCGGCGAGCATCCGGGTGACGAAGGTGTCCACGTCCATGGTCAGTGCGTCGTTGGTCCTGCGCTCCTCGCCGATCGTGGTCGCGTCGCTCTCGGCCGGTGCGGAGGAGCAGAAGCTGCCGAATCCATGGGTGGGCAGCACCGGCACCTCGTCGTCCAGCTCATCGGCCAGCCGGTGGACGGAGGCGTGCTGGGCGCGGGCCAGCTGCTCGGTCAGCCTTGGTTCGACCAGATCCGGGCGGCCCACCGTGCCGATCAGCAGCGATCCGCCGGTGAACGCCGCCACACCGTGCCCGTCCTCGGTCAGGGCGTAGGAGGTGTGGTGCGGGGTGTGCCCGGGAGTGGCCATCGCGCGCAGCGCCAGCCCCTCGTCCACCGCCACGGTGTCGCCGTCGGCGACCGGGGTGCCGGCGAACGACACATGGGCCCCGGCCGGCAACAGGTAGTGGGCGCCGGTGACGCGGGCCAGCTCCAGGCCGCCGCTGACGTAGTCGTTGTGCAAGTGCGTCTCCGCCACGAAAGCGATGCGCACCCCGCGGCGGGTGGCCGCGGCGATGACCTGGTCGATGTCGCGCGGCGGGTCGATGACCACCGCGGCATGGGGCCCGCCGGCCAGGTAGCTGCGGTTGCCCAGGCCGTCGAATTCCAGGGTGTCCACAAAGAACACGGTTCACTGCTCCCTTCGTACCCCCGGGGGTATCTGGCGCTCACCCTAACAGGTATACCCAGGGGGGTATTACGTGAACGGAAGGAGCCCCCGCGGGCGGCGGGGTGCATGCCGAAGAGGCCGTCGATGACGGTGGGCGGGGCGGAAACGGACGTCTACTCGGACCGGTCGTGGACGGGCAGGTCGGGGTGGTCCTTGAGCTGCCGTCGTGAAGTGAGGCCGAGCTTGCGGAAGATGTTGCGCAGGTGGGCATCGACGGTGCGCTTGCTGATGAAGAGCTGGTTGGCCACCTCGTTGGAGGTGGCGCCGGACGCGACGAGGCGGGCGACGGCGACTTCCTGCATGGTGAGCTTCTCGTAGGGCCGCGAGGAACGGGGGCGGACCTTTTCGCCGGTGGCGCGCAGCTCAATGGCGGCCCGTTGGGCGAAGCCCTCGCTTCCGGCTTTGGACAGCAGCTCGTGGGCGGTGTGCAGGTGCTGTCGGCAGTCGCGGCGGCGGCGTTCACGGCGCAGCCATTGTCCGTACAGCAGGTGCGCCCGGCCCAGGTAGGGAACCAGGCGGCCTTCGGCGAGGAGCTCGATGGCCTCCAGGAAGTGGTGCTCGACGCCGGTCACGAGCCCTCGTGAGTAAGCGGCGATTCCTCGGCCGACGGTGGTTCCGCCGGCCTGGGTGCGCTCGGTCAGCGACGTCAGCGCCTCCGTCGCGGCAGCGTGGTCGTCGCAGGCGACGGCCGCCTCGATGAGTTCGGGCAGGACTGATCCGGTGAGGAAGATGTCGTCGTGCTCGGTGGCTCTGCGGGCCGCGGCCAGTGCGGCCGGGTAATCGGCGAGTCCGTTGTTCAACGTGGCCGCCGTCGCGTGCAGGTTGGTCACCTGCCCCGCGCTCCGCGGAGCGTTCTCGGCCTGCTGGGCCACTTCCCGGAATTCCTCGCGCCGGCCACGCTGCGCCGCCAGATGGAGCCGGTGGTGGGCGAGAGGAGGAACGCCGGCGGCGTCCGCGATGGCGGCCTCCTCGGCAGTGGCGGCGATCGCCTGTCCGATGTCGCCGATCATGACGGCGCCGATGGCCGTCTGTGCCAGGCCGAGCCGGAGCAGCAGCGGGGAACCCGACTCGCGGCCGTCCTTCACCAGCCAATCGGCGATGGTGGTGTGAGTCTCCGGATCCCACAGCTCGATTGCGATCATGGACGCGAGGGCCGGCCGTCGTACCCACAATGGCTTGTTCTCGCCGTGCAGAGTCCGGTGAAGGAGCGGAGCGGCGGTCGGGTAACCGTTGGTGACCAGCTCGATCAGCGCGTCCAGCAGGTCGGGGGAGTGGGATGCCGGGGCCGCGGATTGAGCCGCGGCCACCGCCTTGTGGATGACGCCGCTGCCACGGCCGACTACCAGGCTCATCTCGACGGCATCCAGGAACGAGTCGCGTGCCTGCTCCGGACGCAGAGCGGACAGCCGTTGGGCGGCGCGTGTCATGAGTGTCGGGCCGATGTCGTCGCGTTGCCGGGTGAACGCCGTCCGGCCCCGTAACAGATCGACCCGGGCGCGCCGGTAGTCATCCAGCGTGGCCGTCTCCAGAGTCGCGAGCAGTTCCTCCACCACGTCCGTCGTCCCGGCGTCGAAGTGGGCCTCCGCTGCCGCCAGAGTCCGTTCGATCCGGCGCTCGGGGTCCAGTGACAGCGCCACCGAGCGTTCGAGAAACGCCGCCTCCGCGGCCACGCCCCCACGTGCCCGCGCCCGTGAGGCGCACCGCTCCAATTCGGCGGCGATGTCCTCATCGGGGCCGGCGCCGGCTTGAGCGCGGTGCCAGGCCCGCCGGTCCGGCGCCACCGTCGGGTCGGTGGCTTCGGCCAGCGCGCCGTGAGCTGTGCGGCGCTCATCGCCCGAGGCGGCTCGGTACACCGCTGATCGCGCGAGTGGGTGGCAGAAACGGATACGGAGGCCGAATTCGGCCAGCCCGGTCGCGGCCGCCTCCGCGCAGGTCGGGGTCAGGTCGAGGCCGAGGTGGTGTGCGGCCGTCCAGAGCAGGCCGGGATCGCCGGTCGGGTCGGCGGCCGCGACGGTGAGCAGAAGCCGGGCTTCCGCGGTCAGGCCGGTCAGCCTGGTGTGGAAACCATGCTCGATCCGGGTCGGTACGGAGGACACGTCGGGCGGTACGAAGCCCCCGGCCCGTGGCAGTTCGAGCAGCGCCAGCGGACTGCCTTGGGCCTCCGCGATCAGCCGGTCACGCACCTGGTCGTCCAGCGGGAGCGGGCTGCGCGTCGTCAGCAGAATCTTGGCGTCCTCGTCGTTCAGGCCGCGGATGACCAGTCCCGGCAGCTCATCGAACTCGTTCGCCCCGTGCCCCGACCGGGCCGCGAACAGCATCGCGATGGGATCGGTCGTGACCCGGCGGACGAGGAAGAGCATGACCTGCAACGACGCACTGTCCAGCCATTGCGCGTCATCGATCAGGCACAGCAGGGGCCGGTCCTGCGCCGCGGCCGTCAGTAACCCCAAGGCCGCCAGGCCGATCTGGAACGAGTCGGGCGTCCCCTCGGCCAGACCGAAGGCTACCCGCAACGCATCGTGATGCCGGCGCGGCAGATCGGCCAGGTGCCGCAGCAGCGGCACGCACAGCTGATGCAATCCGGAGTACGGCAGATGTCGCTCGAATTCCGAGCCGGTGGCGCGAATGGTCCGGAATGCCGGCGTCGCATGCGCCGCATACGTCAGCAGCGCGCTTTTGCCGATGCCCGCTTCGCCTCTGAGGGCCAGCGCGCCACCCCGGCCCGAGACTGCCCTGCCGGTCAACTCGTCAATGTGGCGCTTCTCGTCGAGCCTGCCGATGAAAAGACCAGGTCGAGATGACAATGGCAACATGCCGAAGACTGTAGTTGATCGGCAAACGATGGGCGTGGCATGCCTGATGCGAGGCGCCTGTCATGACGACGGGCATGCGGTAGCCGCATCGTGATGCGGTGCGAGCCACTCTCCCGGTGTGTCCGGTCCGTGAGCGGCCGGACGGGTGAGATCTGCGTGACCGGCCGAATCGAGGATGTGATCGTCGTCGACTGGACCAGCCACTATCCGCAGGACGTCGAGTACACCGCCGAGCACTCCCATCCGGCGGTACGCGGCGGCTGTGTGGCCGCGTTCGGCATCGAGGAGGACGGCCGGGAACGGCTCGTGATCGTCGCCGAGTTGGACCACGCGTTCGACGGCGACACCGACGCGGTGGCTGCCGCGGTCCGCGGCGCCGTCTCCGAGGAACACTGGATCGACGTGCACGAGGTCGTCTTCATCGCCGTACGCACGGTCCCGAAGACCTCGAGCGGGAAGATCCGTCGCGGTGAGTCGCGCGGCCGCTACCTCGACGGCACACTCGACGTGCGGTACGCACCCGCCGAGCCTGGGAGGGCAACTGCCACTGGCGCACGCCGTGGAGCGTTCGTGAGGCTTACAAGGCCGCCCGGGACGCGGTGGCTGCCCGAGTGGGTTCCGGGGGGCTGTCCAGGGACGTGCGGAACGTCTCTCGGACCCGGGTGAGGGCCATCAAGCCGACCGCGCAGCCGATGATGACGTAGACCGACACGCTGTAGACCGATCCGGTACCCGCGTACAGGGAAGCGGCGATGGCTCCCGCCGGGGCACCGAATATCACCGAGGACATCTGGTAGCTCATCGAGGCACCGCTGTAGCGCACTTCGGTGGGGAAGAGTTCGGCGAGGTAGCTGGACTGCACCGCGAAAGTGGCCGCGTGGCAGATGCTCCAGCCGAGCGTCACCGCGACGACGACACCGATCAGCGACCCGGTTGATGAAGGCGCCACCGATGAGGAAGGCCACCCGCCAACCGCCTCGCTCGAAGCCATCGCGCCCCACGGCGAGCAGTGTCAGTTGCAGTACCGCGTTGGAGAGGAAGAATCCGATCGGGTTGCCCAGTTGGGGAAACAATCCGTAGAGGCCGCGTTTCCCCGGGGGCGCGTGTTCGACGGCCAGCAACGTCGCCCCGCCCCACTCCCCGCCGAGTCCGAAGCCCTGGCACAGGCGGAGGAAGGTGAGGAGGACGGGTGCTGCGAGGCCGATGGAGCCGTAGGTGGGCAGGGCGGCGATTCCCAGCGTCGCACCGCCCATGAGTACGAGGGTCGCGGTCAGGCTGGTCTTCCGGCCCAGCTTGTCACCGTAGTGACCGAACACCGCCGCGCCCACGGGGCGAGCCACATAGGCCACGCCGCATTTCAGAGGGACAGCCTTCGGGGCGGCACGCGGAGGCGGTGCGTTCGATCGCCCGGATGCTGCTCGCCGAGCGTCTGGAGGAGCTGGCGACGAACGCGCAGGCCTGTCTGGACCGCCAGGAACGGGCGTACGCGGACATGCCCGTGGAGCCCGCTGTGAAGCTGGCCGGTATGCGACGGACCCTCGAACTCGCCTTGACCCGGCTTTCCGGGGACGCTGTCCCGCCGGACGTCGCCCGAGCCACCTCAGATGTGGGGCGCCAACGCGCTGAGCAGGGCTTTCCCCTTCCGGCGCTGGTGCATTCCTTCCAGCTGGACTTCCGGGTGCTGTGGGAGGCGTTCGTCGAGGAGGGCCGGAAACGGGGGCTCGCCGGCGATCCGGGGTTCCTCGACGGTCTGCTGCTGGTCTGGGAGGCGACGGACACCAACAGCGTCGAGGTCGTCGACGCCTACCACCGCGCGGAACGCGATCTCACCAGCCATCGCCTCCAGGTCCGCAGCCGCGCCTTCGAACGCCTGGTGCTGGAGGGCGAGCGGGACACCGCCGTCGCGGCCGATGCCTCGGCCAAGCTCGGCATTCCGGCCGATGCCCCCCTGGTGGTCCTCGTGGCCGAGGGAGCCCCCACCAGCGACCGATCCCTCGCCGACTGTCACCAGGCGCTGCGGCGTTCCAACCTCCCCTGTCACTTCGGTTACCTCGGCGACGAGCTGCTCGGGGTGATCAACCGGGGCCGTCGCTCCAGCGAGGACGTCCACGAGCACCTCACCCCACTGGGGGCCTGGAGGTGCGGCACCGTCGACGTCGACGGCCTGGCGAGTACGCCTCGCGGCGTACGGCTGGCTCGTGCGGCGATCCGAAGCGATGCCGTCCCCGGGCTGCGCCCCATCCGGCACCACTGGATCGGCGCGATCATGTCGGGGGACGAGGAGCTCACCGGTGTCATGGCCCGCGATGTGCTCGCTCCGCTGATGGCGGCGCGTGATCACGAAAGCCTGATCGAGACACTGCGGCACTACCTCGCGTTCGGCTCCGTCACGGAAGTCGCCGACCGTACGTACCGGCACCGCAATACGGTGCGCAACCGGCTCCAAGCCGTCGAGCACGCGACGGGGCTGAGCCTGGCGGTGCCCGCGGACGCGGCCCTGCTGGCCATGGCCACGGAGTGGCTCAAGACCACCACGGGGCAGAACTATCTGCGGCAGCGGGGCGCCTTGGGCTGAAGGCATCGGCGGCGGAGTCGGCGCTGTGCCCGGATCTTCTGCTGACCACCGGGCCGCTTCCTCGATTGTTGGTTAGGGTGTCCGCGGGGCGGTTACGGTCGCTCGAGGGTGGGTCGGACACGACGGGGGGCTCGCGTTGGATCGCCTGGCCGGAGCGGATCTGGAAGTCGGCCCAGCCCGCCGCGAGGCGCCCGCGGTGCTGCCCCGGCCGCTGCGCGCGTGGCTCGGGCCGATCGCGGCCCTCGCCGCGCTGGTGGTCGGCGTGCTCGGGGTCCGGTACGCCGGACACAGCGAGTCCGGCGGGGTGGACAGGTGGATCATCCAGCCGACGGCGGACAGCGTGCGGCCGCCCTGGAGGCGCGTCGCGCTGGCCATGGACTTCTTGGGGGAACCCGCCGGAGCGGCGATGCTGATCGTGGTCGCTGTGACGGGCTGCCTGCTGCTTCGGCGTCCTCGCGCGGCGGTGCTCGTCGTTGCCGGCTCCGCCATGACCGTGGGGACGGCGACGCTGCTCAAGCATCTGGTGGGACGCACCATCCACGGCGACGGCAACCTGTCCTATCCGAGCGGGCACACCGCCTTCTTCACCGCACTCGCCCTCGTCGGGGCGCTGCTCGCGACCGGCCGGTTCGGCCTCGGCAGGACGGTCGGCACATCACTCGTGCTCGCCGCGGCGCTCGTGGCCGGCGCCGCGATGGGCTGGGCGCAGGTCGCCCTGGGCGCGCACTATCCGACCGACGTCCTCGGCGGCTGGTGCACCGCGCTGGCGGTGATTCCGGCGACCGCGTGGCTGGTCGACCGGATGGCCGACGGCCCTCGGCCAGGGCGTCGCTGACGTCACGTCACGTCAATCGCGTCACGTCAATCACGTCACGTCAATCACGTCACGCCAAGCGGCGGAATACGGGCTTCACTGGTCGTCCGGCCAGCCAGGGGGTGGGGTCAGCGGCGTCCAGCGCCTTCCGGTACTCCGCACACGCCTGCGCCACCACGTCCACGGTGTGCTCGATGTCGGCGTCGCTGAGCGCGCTGCTCACCACGAAGGACGGGGCCAGCACCCCGCCCGCGAGGAGCCGGCGCAGGAACAGGGTGCGGTACCGCTGCGACGGCTGCCCGTTCTCGTCGAGGGTGGCGAAGACCAGGTTGCTGGCCCGGCCCCGGACGACGATGTGGTCACCGACGCCCGTACTCGCCGCGGCGCCGCGGACACCGGCGGCCAATCGCTCGCCGAGGGCGTGCAGCCGCGCGGTGACGCCCTCTTCGGCGTAGATGGTCTGCACGGCCATCGCGGCGGCCAGCGAGTGCGTTTCCGCGCCGTGTGTGGTGGACAGCAGGAACACCCGGTCGCCGGAGTGCCGCAAGCCCCCCAGCTCCATCAGATCGCGGCGCCCGGCCAGCGCGGAGACGGCGAATCCGTTGCCCAGCGCCTTGCCGAACGTGGAGAGGTCGGGGACGACGCCGTACAGGCCCTGGGCGCCCGCCTCGGACCAGCGGAAGCCGGTGATCATCTCATCGAAGACCAGTACGCAGCCGTACCGGTCGGCCAGCTCGCGCAGGCCCTCGAGGTACCCGGGCGGCGGCTCGGTGTGGGTGGCGGGTTCCAGGATCAGACAGGCGACCTCGTCCCGGTACCGGGTGAGCAACTCCTCCGTGGCGGCCAGGTCCCCGTAGGGGAACGCCACGGTGAGCTCGTTGGTCGCCGCCGGAACACCGGCGGACATCGGCGTGGTGCCGATGAACCAGTCGTCGACGGAGAAGAACGGATGGTCGGCGCAGATGGCCACCCGCGGGCGCCCGGTGGCGGCGCGGGCGAGGCGCACCGCGGCGGTGGTGGCGTCGGAGCCGTTCTTCGCGAACTTCACCATCTCGGCGGTCTCCACCGTGGCCAGGAAGCGTTCCGCGGCTTCGACTTCCACGATGGACGGCCGGACGAAGTTGCCGCCGCGGTCGAGTTCCCGCCGCACCGCCTCGTTCACCCGTGGGTGGGCGTGGCCGAGGCTGACCGACCGCAGGCCGGAGCCGTACTCGACATAGCGGTTGCCGTCGATGTCCCATACGTGGGCACCGTGGCCGTGGCTGATGACCGGGGCCAGGTTCTCGGGGTACTGGTCGTCGCCCTTGGCGTAGGTGTGCGCGCCCCCGGGGATCATGGCGTGCAGCCGCTCGTTCGCCAGCCGCGACCGGGGCAGGAGGAACTCTTCGGTGGCCAAGCAGACTTCACCCTTCCTTGTGCTTCAGGACCTCGGCGAGGCTCGGCGCCTCCCGGTCCCGCTGGGACATCGATGGTTCCGGCAGTGGCCAGGGAATGGCGAGCTCCGGGTCGTCGTAGGCGATCGTCACATCCTCGGCCGGATCGTGCGGGCGGTCGATCCGGTACGAGGTGTCGGCGGTTTCGGTCAGCGCCTGGAAGCCGTGCGCGCACCCCGCCGGGATGTACAGGGTCGCCTGCGTCTCGCCGGACAGTTCGAAGAAGGCCCGGCCCAGGTACGTCGGCGAGTCCGGCCGCAGGTCCACGACGACGTCGAAGATCCTCCCGTACGAGCACCGCACCAGCTTGGCCTCACCGGCGCCGGAGCGCAGATGCAGGCCGCGCAGCACGCCCCGGACCGAGCGGGACACGCTGTCCTGGACGAAGGCGTGCGGGTCGAGGCCCACCGAGCGGACCACATCGGCGTCGAAGGTGCGGCAGAAGAAGCCGCGCTCGTCGGCGTACGGCGTCGGCTCGAACAGGAACGCGCCGGCGATCTCCGGGACTTCGGTCGCTTTCACGGTGCCTCCCGAAGGGCGTGGGCCTGGGTGGACGCGGGGAACACGGCCGCGGTCAGGGCGGTGAACTGGTGCTCCAGGTCCCGGGCCGCGGCCTGGTTCCGCTCGGTGAGCGTCTGCCGCAGCTCGGCGGAGTGCTTCTCCAACGCCCGGAACTGAGCGATGAGTTGGTCGGCGTCGACCTCGCGGGCCGGGTGGCAGTACGCGCCGAGGCCCATCCGGGCCATGAGCGCGTCGCTCTTCGTCGCGTAGCTGAGGGCGAGCACAGGTGTGCCGGTCTTCAGTGCGCAGATCAGATTGTGGTAGCGGACCGCCACGACGGTGTCGGCCGCGGCCATTTCCTTCATCAGGTCGTCCAGTGAGGCCGGTTCGGCGGCGGTGACCAGCGGCGAGTCCACCGCGTCGAGGATCGCGGCGACCACCGTCGCGTCGCAGGTGTCGCCGGTGAGCAGCCGGACCGGCCTGCCGTCCTCGACGAGTGCCCGCACGAACCGGATCGTCCCGTCCAGGTAGCGCCGGTATATCTCGTCGGCACGGGCGCGGTCGTCGTTGCCGCCGTGGAAGTCCATGACGCCGACGCAGACCGGGCCCGGCGACCGCGCGGGCCCGCTCGGCGGCGGTGCCGGCAGGGAGAACGCGAGATCCGGGTAGACCTCGTCGCGCGCGGTGTCCACACCCATCGCCCGCATCGCGTCGCGGGACTGGGCGTCCCGGTACGACCGGTACGCGGCCAGCCGCGCCGACCAGCGCACCAGGGCCCGGGTCGGCCGGTTGCCGATCTCGGCGGCGCCGACGCTGACCAGCGCGACCCGGGTGCGCAGCAGCCGGCCGCTCGCGCAGAGCAGGAACAGCGAGTACGGGAAGCCCCAGGGCCGCAGCGGCAGCGTGGCCTCCAGGACGCCCATGCCCGGCACGATCACCACGTCGTGCCGGCGCACCCAGGCGGCGGTGCGGAACACATCGACGAGTTTGCCCAGGCCCTTCCCCGCGATCGCGCCCGCACGGGACGCGGTCCGGTACTCCCCGCGGTACCAGTGCAGCCGCGTCGCGGGGATCCCGAACCGGGCCGTCACGGCCTCGGGTCCGCCGCACAGCGCGTCCACGACCGCCTCCGGGTGCTCGGCGCGGAGGTACCCGAGGACGGCCTCGAGCGACCCGTCGTTGCCGAGGTTGCCGGAGCCGAGCAGGCCGAACACCCCCACACGTGTCGCCGTCCTCATGCCCGCCTCCCTTCACGCCCGGCGACGAGGGCGTCGACGGAGACGGTGAGCAGGGCCGGGTCGACCGGGGCGCGGTCCTCGACCCGCTCACCGGCGCCCGGCCGGACCCGGCTGGTCATCCACGCGGCCAGGTGGCGGTAGCACGCGCGCCGGTCGGCCGCGGACAACGGGGCCCGCCGGATCGCCGAGGCGAAGCCCCAGACGTACTCGGCGAGCAGCCGGGGCGTCGGATGCAGCGGGCCCGCCCGGCGCGGGTCCAGGTTGACGCACCGGGAGCGCTTGGAGGGGTTCGCCCGCTCGGCGCGGGTGGGGTGGTCGCGGCGGAAGTACAGCAGCTCCGGCACCTGGTGGAAGCGCCCGTGCAGGGCGATCTCGGCGACGAACGTGCGGTCCGCGTGGTGGTAGCTGTCCATCGGCTTCACCCGGCGCAGCGCGTCGGCCCGGATCACCCCGTAGAAGTCGTCACCGCCGGGCTCGAACAGCATGCTGCGGAAGCGCTCCGCCGGATGCGGTGAGCCGGTGGCGAGCGTGTACTCGTACGGGACCTTCACCTGGCCGTCGCCGTCGATGACCGCCTGGTCGGCGTGTGCGAGGATCACGTCCGGCCGCTCGTCCAGCGCCTGGACGCAGGCCCGCAGCAGATCGCGGGCGTAGAGGTCGTCGTGCGAGGCCCACTTGAACAGCTCGCCGCGGCACTCGGCGAACACCCGGTTGTGGTTCGGCGTGGCGCCGATGTTCCGGGGCAGCCGGAGGTACCGGATGCGCGCGTCCCGCGCGGCGTACTCGCGGCAGATGTCCTCGGTCCCGTCGGCCGAGGCGTTGTCGGAGATGACCAGCTCGAAGTCCTCGTAGGTCTGGCCGAGCAGGGCGTCGAGCGACTCGGCCAGGTACTCCTCGCCGTTGTAGACGGGCAGGCCGATGCTCAGCCTGGGTTGCGCGGTCATGAAGTCCTCACTTCGGGAAGGGAGTTGAGGTGGTGCTCGCGCAGGGCGGACCGCAGTTGCAGCCACCACACGGCCGAGCCGCTGACGGTCGCGGCGGCGACGCCCCAGGCCGAGCCGGCCGTGCCGGCGACGGCCGCCCCGCCGAGCCCGCCGCCGACATAGCAGGCGGAGGCGAACAGCTGGCAGCGCAGGCTGCGCCGGGCCGCGCCGAGCGCGCGCAGCCCGGCCGCCGCGCCGGTGCCGAGGCCCGCTCCCGCGACGCTGAGGGTGATCTGCGCGATGAGCCCCGAGGAGGAGTGCCAGACGCCGCCGAGCACGGACTCGCCGAGCCGGTCCGGCATCAGCAGCAGCGCCGAGCCCCAGAGCAGCGCTCCGGTGGCCTGCCCGCCGCCGAGGAGGAGGCAGAACCTGCCCAGTTGACGCGGGGCCTGCCGCAGCACCCGTGCCGCCTCCGGGACGGTGACCAGCGAGAGGCCCATCAGCACGGCGAGGAACGGGCCGAGCAGGAGCTCGGCGCCGCGCACCGCGCCCACCGCGCCGACCCCGACGATCGCGCCGAGCCCGTACGCCCGCAGCTGGCTCGCGCCGCTGAGACAGGTGTTCTCGACCAGGTACCGGTAGCCGAGATCGCGCTGCTCGCGAAGCCACCCGCGCGCCTCGGTCACCCGGGGCCGGATGCCGGACTGGAGGTAGCCGTACGCCCCCGCCACCGTGGCGGACGCGCCCCAGGCGAGCAGATACGCGGCCACGCTGCCCACGCGGGCCGCCACGATCATGGCCGGAACGAGCGCGACGCCCCACACGACATCGTTGAGACACGCCTTCCGCCCGGCGCCGGCGGCGAAGAACGAGAACCGCCAGGCGTCCTGCAGCAGCAGCCCCGGCAGCATGACGCCGAGGCAGGCGAACGCGGGCCCCACACGGCCGCCGAGGGCCGGCCCGGCCACCAGACACCCCGCGCCGATGGCCGTACCCACGCCGAGCGCGGTACCCGTCGACCGGGCCACCGCCGCGCGCCAGGACGTGTCCGACACGCCGCTGAAGCGCACCACGAGCGGGTCGGTGGCCAGCCCGCGGGAGATGTTGAGCACCACGCCGTAGGTCACCCAGGCCAGGCTGAACACGCCGAACGCGGTCACCCCCAGCGAGCGGGCCACATAGATGCCCACCACGAAGTTGGACATGCTGGAGGCCGCCTGGTCGGCCAGTCCCCAGGACAGCCGGCCGACGAGGGCCCGCTTGGCGGATCCGGCCGGTGGCGCCGCTGTCCGCGGATTCTCCCCCTCGGTGGGCATCGGCGTCATGCCTTGATCAGCCCGGCGCCGCGCAGGGCGCCGGCCGCGTCGGCGACGGTGTCGAACGGCAGCCCGGACCGCTCGGCGACGTCCAGCAGACTGTGCTCGCCGTCGGAGAGGTTGAGCACCCAGAGCATGGCCATCTGGGCCTGCTTCGCGTCGCTGCGCCCGCCGAGCGAGTCGTACAACCCACGCCGTCCCAGCTGTGGTTCGCCGTAGGGGCTGAGGTTGCGGCAGCGCCGGTTGCGGTCGAGGACGGCGAACGCCTCGCGGCAGACGGCGAGCGTATCCGCCATCGCCTCCGGGGAGACGAAATCCAGGTTGTCCGCCGAGGTGTGGTACTCGGGGTAGCCCGCGTACGGGGTCCGGGTGAGCGAGCCGACGCCGAGATCGAACCCGGGCGAGCAGAACTGCCGCTCGTCGTAGCCGTACGGGGTGAACTCGGTGACGCGGTGCGGGCGTTCGGAGGCGGCCAGCACATGTCGCAGCACCCGGTCGATCTCCGCGTCGCCGCGCCTGCTCCGCTTGTACGTGAGGTGGCCCCGATCACCGGCGCAGGCCAGCACGAGGCCGTGCTTGACCCGGTCGATCCGCTCCGCGTTGCGGGCCAACCAGGTGATCGCCCCGATGGTGCCGGGCGCGTAGATGAACCGGTAGGTGTAGTACGGCGTTTCCTCGGCCAGCGCCCGCGCCAGGAACGTCGCCACGGCGATGCCGGCCAGGTTGTCGTTGGCCAGCGACGGGTGGCAGACATGGCAGGAGACGATCACCTCGTCGGCCACCTGCCCGGGGACGATGTGCTCGGCGTAGGTGAGGTGGCCATCGGTGAGTGTGGAGTCGATACGCACCTCGTACTCGCCGTCCGGCAGCGCGTCCAAGGTGTCCTGGGCCAGGCAGAACCCCCACTCCGGCTTGTAGTAGCTGGTGCGGTACGGCACCCAGGACGGGTGGTCCGGCAGGGTGTGCAGATGCCGGCGCAGCTCGGAGAGGTGCATGGTCGCCGACACCGGCACGCTGTAGCCGAGCACGTGGAGGCTGGACACGGCGAAGTCGACGACCCGGTGGCCGGTTGTGTCGGCGATGTACGCGTCCCGGATGTTCCACTCCTGCGGCACCGTCCAGTCGAGCACCTGGGTCCCGGTCGGCACCTCGTGCACCCGCAGCGGGACGTACTCGCCGACGATCTCCAGGGTGGCGCGCACCCCGTCGCCGGTGATGCTCCGGCACAGCGGGTACAGCCGCTCCACCAGTGCGTGCATCTCTTCGCCGACCGTGGTCGTGGGCTGTTCGCGGGCCATGGTCACCGGCGCCACCGCAGGGTGTCGTCGACGGTGCCGGCGCCGGACGCCGCGCGCAGCACGGCGAGGCGGGTGAAGCGCTGCTCGAAGTCCTCCCGGGTCAGCCCGTGTTGCCGGTAGGCGTCGGCGAGTTCGAGCGCGCCCTGCTTCACCGTCCACTCGCAGTCGAAGCCGGGCACCGCGGCGCGGAACCGGGAGAAGTCCACCCGGTACGACCGCGGATCGGCACCGGTCTCCCCGGTGATCACCACCTTCGCACCGGACACCGCCTCGGCGACCTGTCCGGCGATCTCGGCGACCGTGACGTTGTTGGCCTCGCTGCCGATGTTGAACGCCCGGTCGTGCACCGCATCCCGCGGCGCGGTCAGCGCGGCCGTGAAGGCCTGTGCGATGTCGGCGGCGTGCACCAGCGGGCGCCAAGGGGTGCCGTCGGAGAGCACCAGCACCTCGCCGGACAGGAGCGCGTGGCCCACCAGGTTGTTCAGCACGATGTCGGCGCGCAGCCGGGGCGAGTAGCCGAAGGCGGTGGCGTTGCGCATGAACACCGGGCTGAAGTCGCCGTCGGCCAGCGCGTGCAGATCGTCCTCCACCCGCACCTTGGACTCCGCGTACGGCGTCACCGGGTGCAGCGGGGCGTCCTCGGTCACCAGGCCGTCGCCACCGGCGGCGCCGTAGACCGAGCAGGTCGACGCGTACAGGAAGCGCCGCACTCCGGCGTCGCGGGCCAGCCGGGCAAGGCGTATGGACGCGTGGTGGTTGATGTCGTAGGTGAGCTCCGGCGCCAGCGATCCCAGCGGGTCGTTGGAGAGCGCGGCCAGGTGGATCACGGCATCGACCCCGGCCACGTGTTCGGCCGTGACGTCGCGCAGGTCCACCCGATGCCCTGTCGGGTCCGCGGGCGCCGGGCCGAGGACGCAGTCGGCGAACAGGCCGGCGTCGAGGCCGACGACCTGGTGCCCGGCGGCCACGAGGACCGGGGCCATCACGGTGCCCAGATAGCCCTGGTGTCCGGTCAGCAGTACGCGCAAGGTTCAACCCCCCAGGTTGAGCGTGAGTTTGGTGACGGCGAACGCTTCGGCGTATCGCTCGTGGCATTCGATGCCGCGGATCCGGGCCAGGCCGAGGAAGGCCTCCCGGTCGTACCAGGGCCGGTGCCGCTGCGAGGGGTAGTGCCCCTGCAGCAGCCGCACCTTCCGTTCGGCGATCTCCGGCGTCAGAGGCTGGTACGCCGCCGGTCGGCCGAGGTCGCCGTCCCACTTGACGATCTCGTAGCCGAGCACGAGATGGTCGCGGAAGGCGGTGGGTATCAGCTTCGCCAGGCCGCGGTGGTCCTGGTGCGCGTCATCGGTGCGCGGCGCCAGGATCAGATCCGGGTCGGTCCGTCCGCGCAGTTCCTCGACGGCGGCCTTGGCCTCGTCCCAGTGCACGGGCATACGGCCGTCCGGCAGTTTGAGCACGGTCAGCCGCAGGTCGGCGCCCGGACAGAAGGCGGCGAGCGCGGCCCGCTCCTCCTGCTCGCGTTCGCTGCCGCCGCCGGAGAGCACCAGCGCGTCGACCCGGAGGCCGGGCCGCGCGAGGCACAACGTCAGCAGCGTGCCACCGGCGCCGATCGCGATGTCGTCGCAGTGCGCGCCCACGGCGACGATCGCGTCCAGGGACCCGGCCCCGAGCCGGATCACGCGCGCACCCCGGCGTTGTCGTGCTCCCACACAGCCCACGGGCGGTCGCCCCGGGCGTAGGCGGCGTCGAGCGCGGCCCGCTCCTTCACGGTGTCGGTCGGCTTCCAGAAGCCGCGGTGCTGATGCGCCACCAGCCGTCCGCGCTTGGCCAGTTGGGCGCATCCGTCGGCGACCAGGTCCCCGTTCTCCGGGATGTGGTCGAAGACCTCCTGGCGGAGCACGAAGTAGCCGCCGTTCTCCCACAGTGGCAGTTCGCTCACCGCGGTGATGCCCCCCACCAGGCCGTCATCGCCCAGGTCCACGCAGTGGAACGAGGACTGCGGCGGCACCACCATCATCGACGCACCGGCGTCGCGCCGGGCGAACCGGTCGATCATCTCCGGCAGCGGGGCATCGGTGAGGACGTCGGCGTAGTTGGCGAGGAACATCTCATCGCCGTCCAGGTGGTGCCGCACCCGGCGCAGCCGCTCCCCGATCGGCGACTCGACGCCGGTCTGCGCGAACGTGATCGTCCAGTCCGAGATGTCGGTGGACAGCAGCTCGGTCCGCCCGCCGCGCAGCACGAAGTCGTTGGACGTCGTCTCCTCGTAGTTGAGGAAGAAGTCCTTGATGTGGTGGGCGCCGTAGCCGAGGCACAGGATGAACTCCGTGTGCCCGAAGTGCGCGTAGTAGCGCATGACGTGCCAGATCAGCGGTCGCGGGCCGACCATCGCCATCGGCTTGGGCACGTCGTCCGCGGCACCGCTCCGCATCCGCATCCCGTAACCGCCGCAGAACAGAACGACCTTCATGCTGTGACCTTTCGGGACGCGGCCTCGACGATGCTCAGTTCCGGGATGGGAAAGACCAGCCGGCCGCCCCAGTCGTGCACGAAGGACAGCTGCTCGACCAGCTCTTCCCGCAGGTTCCACGGGAGGACGAGCACATAGTCCGGCCTGTCCGCGGCGATCCGCTCGGGCGGCAGGATCGGGATGCGGGTGCCCGGAGTGAACCTGCCGTGCTTGTAGGGGTTGCGGTCGACCGTGTACGAGAGCAGGTCGGGCCGGATACCGCAGTGGTTGAGCAGGGTGTTGCCCTTGCCCGGGGCGCCGTAGCCGACGACCGTCTTGCCGCGCTCGGCCGCCTCGATGAGGAACGTGAGGAGATCCCGGCGCACCTTGGCCACCCGGGCGGAGAACTGGGTGTACCCGGACAGCTCCCGCAGTCCGGCGGCCTTCTCCCGGGCCAGTACGTCGGCCACCTGGGCGGTCGGCTCGCCTGCCACCTCGGCCGGCCGGGCCCACAGCCGGATGGAACCGCCGTGCGTGGGCAGCAGCTCGACGTCCACGAGCGCGAGTCCGCCGCTGGCAAGGGCCCGGATCGCGGACGCGACCGTGTAGTACTGGAAGTGCTCGTGGTAGATCGTGTCGTACTGGTTCTCCTCGATCAGGGTCAGCAGGTGCTGCACCTCGATGGAGACCCAGCCGTCGTCGGCGACCAGGGCGCGCAGCCCCCGGGTGAACCCGACCACGTCGGGGATGTGCGCGTACACGTTGTTGGCCACGACCAGGTCCGCCGGGCCGTGCTCGGCGCGGACGGCCGAGCCGGTGGCCGGGTCCAGGAACTCCGTGACCGTGGGCACACCCGCGTCGCGCGCCGCGGCGCCGACGTTCACCGACGGCTCGATGCCGAGGCAGCGGATCCCCCGGTCCACCACATGCCTCAGCAGATATCCGTCGTTGCTCGCGACCTCGACCACGAAGGCGTCCGGGCCGAGAGCGAGACGCTCCGCGGCGTCGGCGACGAACGTGCGCGCGTGCTCCACCCAGGAGGTCGAGTACGAGGAGAAGTACGCGTACTCCTTGAACGTCTCCTCCGGGGTGATCAGCGGCGGGATCTGCGCCAGCCAGCAGTCGGTGCAGACCCGCAGGTGCAGCGGGTACGCGGGCTCCGGCTGGTCCAGTTGGTCCGCGGCGAGAAAGCTCTCGCAGGGTGGTGTCGCCCCGAGATCGACGACGCTCGCCAACGTCGCCGAGCCGCAGAGTCGGCATCGTGTCATTTACTGCCCCCCATTGATTCCGTCCGACCCGCGATCGCGGTGCGGTACCCCTCCACCAGGCGCTCCAGCCCGACGGCCGGGCTGAAACCCTGTTCGTAACGGAGCCGGGCCGCCTGGCCCATCTCCCGGTTGCGGTCCGGCTCGGCCGCGATCCGGCGTATGCGGGACGCGAGCGAGGCGGGCTCGCCCGGCCGGTGCAGCAGCCCGGTCACACCGTCCTCGACGAGTTCGACGAAGGCGCCGTGACCGGCGGCGACGGTCGGGACCCCGGCCGCCATCGCCTCCACGACCACCAGGCCGAACGCCTCCAGCCACGTCGAGGGAGCCACCACGGCGACCGATTGCGCGATGGCCTTCCGGCACTCCGCCGGGTCCAACAGGCCGACGAAAGCCACGTCGTCCCGGCCCGCCGCCCACGCGGTCACCTCTCGCTCCAGCGGCCCCGCGCCGGCGATCATCAGCGGTACGCCCACCCCGCCGCTCGCCGCGATCTCGTCCCACGCGGACATGAGCAGCCGTACGCCCTTGGCCTCCGCGAGCCGGCCGAGAAAGAGCAGATGCTCGCCGGCGCCCACTCGGCGGGCGCCCGGGTCGGGCACGAAGTTGTGCTTCACCGCCAGCCGCTCGGCCGGCATACCGGCCCGCACCAGGACGTCGCGCTGCGCCGCGGAGATGCAGAAGAACCGCTCCACGCCGGACCACCACCGCCGCCGGTTGACCGACAGGCTGACCGCGAGCGGCACCGTGGCCAGCCGGGAGCTCCGGTAGCAGCCGTGCCGGACGGCGGGCAGCGGCGCGGAGCCGACGCAGTCGGCGCACGGCCGGCCGTCGCGCTGGAGCGTGCCGGGCGGGCAGATCTGGGTGTAGTTGTGCAGCGTGGCGACGGCGGGCACACCGGCGTCGGCGCAGGCGGCGAGCACCGCGGGGGACAGGAGCGGGAAGACGTTGTGGACGTGGACCACGTCCGGCCGCTCGGCGCGCAGCCGGGCGGCGAGTTCCCTGCGGACCGCCGGGTTCCACGGCACGAGGAGCGGCACCGCGGCCTTGCCCGGCAAGGACCGGTCGGCGATGTCGTCGCTGCGCCGCTCGAACAACTCGACCCGGTGTCCTGCCGCGCGCAGCAGCGCCACCTCCTGGTCGACGACCTTGTTCTCCCCGCTCGGCTGCGCGGAGGCGTAGCGGTTGTGTACTACTAGGACGTGCATGCCGTGCATGCTCAAGGAACCTCCGATCTCCGGGCCCAGCGCGGAATGTGTCGTCGAGGGAGTTCGGGCGTGGCGAGCGGAGCGGCCGCGGCGGGTGCCGCCAACAGCGAGGCGGCCAGGGCCAGATGCAGCAGATACGGCGAGGCGTCGCCAAGACCGGCCTCGGTGTACGACGCGATCGCGCAGTAGCTGATCAGAAAGATCGCGCAGGCCCTCTGCAGCGACGGTGGCCGCAGCAGCGCGACGCCGCCCAGCACGATGATGATCAACGCGACAAAGGTGACGCCGAGCAGACCCTGCTCGTTGTAGACGGCCAGCCAGCTGTTGTCGATCGGCAGCCCGCCGAACGACTTGTCGCCCAGGCCCACGCCGAACAACTTCTCCCCGGTCGTCCGGGGCGCGGCCAGCAGGGCGTCCCAGACCTTGGCCCGGCCGGTGAGGCTGGAGAAGTTCTCCTTGCTCTGTCCGCGCAGGAACCAGGCCTGGAGCACGGAGGCGAACCCCACCGCGGCCACCGTGGCGCACAGCACCGCCCAGGTGAAGAAGCGGCGGGCCGCGGCGCTGGTGAGGAGGAGCGAGCCGATCGCCAACGCCAGGCCGAGGAACAGGCCGAGCGTGGCCGTCCGGGTATGGGTCAGCGCGAGCAGGACGAGTGACGGCACGATGACCAGCGTCGCGCCGGCCCTGTCGATCCGGCGGCCCAGTACGAGCAGCACGGTGAGCCCGATGATCACCGCGGCGTACTGTCCGATCTGCGGCGGGGTGAGCGGCCACAACGCGCCGACCAGCCGCCCGCCGTAGAGGTCGGGCAGGGCCGCGCCCGGTGCGACGACCAGGCCGGCGGCCACCGACCCGAGCACCGCGAAGTACATCCGGATGTGGTGCCGGACGAATGTCAGGCTGCCGTCCCACCAGCGGCTGAGCAGCCACAGCGTGCCGACGAAGAGCGCCAGCCGGGTGCAGCGGAACAGCGCGCCGAACCCGGACTCCAGATGCGCGCTGGAGATCACGCTCGTCAGCAGCAGCAGGGTGAGCAGGAACACGTACGCACTGGCCCGGATGCGCAGCCGGAGATTGACCGCGAGCGCCAGCGCGAACGCGGCGACCAGCGCGCCCATGGTGACCATCTGGATGAGGGAGCGGGGCAGCGGGACGATGGTCTTCGCCCCGGCGGAGCCGAGCGTGTTGAGGACCAGCAGCCCCCAGACGGTCCCGACGGCCTTCGGTGTGTGACCCCCGCCCATCTCAACCACCGTCCCGTGCGCGGAGGGTGCTGCCCGCGTCCTGCTGGTACGGCGTGCCCTGCCACTGCCCGAACTCGAGCACCCGGCTCGGGTCGTGGGCGACGAATTGCCACGGTCCGAGGTAGACGTTGTCGTGCCAGCGGTTGTGCTGCTTGTGGGTGATCTCCTCGGCCACCCCTTCGCCCTGGTACGGCGACCAGTCCGGATAGGTGCCGTAGTTGGCCAGCACCGCCATCCGGTCGCACTTCACCGTGCACTTGACGACGGACGTGTCCAGCACGAAGCGGTTGTCGTGGATGTCCACCCGCTGGGTCTTCCACCGGCAGTCGGCGTAGAGCGGTGGCTTGGCGATCGCCGGCTTCGCGCAGCTGTCGGTGTGCCGGACCAGCAAGGTGCAGTCGCCGGACGAGGTGTTGGCCGGGCTGTTGCAGAACCGGTCGGCGTTTTCCCACAGGGTGATCCCGGACCAGTTGTTCTCCAGCACGTTCCGGTAGATCTCGATCTTGTCGGTGCGGGCTTTGATCCGTGGTTCGCCGCCGGACTCGGACAAGTAGACGGTCGCGTAAGGGAAGGTGTCGCCGCGGTCGGCTTCCCTGCGGCCCTCGACCCAGTTGTTCCGCCGGATCGTGTTCTTCCGGATGACCGCGTTGTAGCTGGTCTCGTAGATCAGCGCGGCACCGTCGTTGTCCTCGAGCACGTTGTTCTCGATGCGGAAGTCGTTGTTGTTGGTGTCCGCCCACAACCCGGTTCCACGGTTGTCGTGCACCCAGTTGCCGCGTACGTCGGCGCCGTTGACGGCCCAGAACTTGACGCCTCCGGTGCAGCCGCAGCCCTCCCGCCGCCGCTCCCAGTCGCCGGTGTTGTTGCCCACGATCTCGTTGTCCTCGACCACCAGGCCGCTGATACGGCCTTTGGCCTTGTACGCGTTCATGCCGTACTGGCCGTTGTCGCGCAGGCAGCTGGCGCGGACTCGCTGGCGGGCACCGGCCATCAGCCCGGCGCCGGAGTTGTCCTGGATCGTCGCGTGCTCGATCACCCACCCGTCGGCCGAGTCATGGTTGACCACGCCCTCGTCCGGCGGCGCCACGAAACGTTGCACGGTCAGGTGGCGGATGGTGACATCGCGGGCGGTGCCGCCGAACGCGTACTGGTTCTTCTTCCGGCCGTCGAGCACCGCGCCCGGCGCGCCGAGGTAGCGGTTCCCCTTCTTGGGGATGACCTGGGCATAGCGGTCCGGGTCGAGCCGGTGCTTGCCCGGTCGAAGCCAGAACGTGGTGTTCGGGGGGTTGCTCTTGGTCTTCGCCGCCAGGTCACCGACCACCGCGGGGTCGACCGTCACCGCGCCCGCCGGTGCCTTCGCCGGCCCGGCCGCGGGCTTGGCGCACGCCCGGGCCACGGACCGGGCCGCGGACGTGGACGGCGCGGCGGTCGGCTCCGCCGCCGGGGCGCCCGGCGTGCTCTCACAGCCGGTCGCCGCCGGCAGGACGAGCGCCGCCGCCGCCACCGGTAACGCCCAGTTCCGCCACTTGATCACCACGCGTACCCCCTAGCCGTGGAACCTGAGTACGGTGGTGAACCCCCGCGCGCCGTCGGCTAAGCCGGTGCCGACCAGTGTGGTGGTGGGTTCCTTGCGTCCGAAGCCGGCGGAGTACCAGCCCAGCGGCGGTCCGGTTGCGCCGCGATGTGCCCGCCAGGACAGCTGTCCGGGCAGGTCGAGCACCGCGGAGCGGTCCTCGCCGTCCCTGTTCCAGGTGAGCACCGCCCGGTTGTCCACCAGGTCCGCGGCGATCGCCGGGCCGAGGTGGAACGCCAGGCGCACCTCCCGGCGCGGGCCGCGCACCTCGTCAACCACCCTCAGCTCCTCGGCCGCGGCCGTCAGCTCCACCCGGCGGCGGTGCACGGAGCCCTGGTAGCCGTCGTGCTCGGCACACCAGCGGGCCACGCCCCCGCCCGATGTGTCGGCGGCCAGGACCCGGCTGCGGGCATGCCGGGTCCACAGGAACGGGCCGCCGGAGACGGACTGGTCACCGCCGTCCAGCTGCAGGGTGTTGTGGCCGAGGGTCGAGCGGAAGTACTGCCGCCATTCGGGCTGCCCGTGGTAGCAGTACGTCCCCGGGTCGGCGAGCACATCGACCCCGTCGTGCCGGACCTCCACGGACAGCGCGTCCGCGTGAGCGTGCGCGGCGATGGACAGGAAGCCGTGCGGACCACCGTCGCAGCGGCACCAGATCTCTCCGGGGCCGCGCAGGATGGTCATCCCCGCGTCGGCGAAGTGCGCCGGGCGGCTCGCCGGGCGGGGCGCGGCCGGTGCGGTGCCGTCCTTCGCGTACGGCCGGATGAGCGCGGCCAGCAGCGGGGTGCGCACATCGGTGCCGGTCACCACCGGCCACCAGGGGAGCCGGCCGAACACGGCGTCCCCGGTGGCCAGCAGCGAGGCCCAGCGGTCGGTGCCCGCGCCGTCCACGACCAGACCGTGCCCGTCGTCGGCGTCCCCCTGGCGCGGCGGCCGTAGCCGGCCGTCCACGATGGCCGCGAGCGCGTCGGTCATCCGCAGCAGCACCAGCCGGACCGACGCGGGGACCGGCACACCGGCGGCATCCGCCTCGGCCACCGCGGCCAGGCCGAGCTCCAGCACCAGTCCGTGATACTCGGTGGCCAGCTCGCGGTTGAGGCCGGAGCCGAAGGTGTTGCTTCGCAGCCGCCGCTCCAGCGACCGCAGCGCGTCGGACCGCCAGCGCGCCGAGGCGGGGAACCAGCCGAACGCGCAGGCCGCGGCGAGCTGCCCGGCGGCCTCGGCGATGACGTGGTTGTTCGCCGAGGACCCCCGGCTGGGGAAGGCGGCCAGCCAGCGCTGGTGGTGCCAGATCTGGTTCAGCGCCACCGGGTTGCCCTCGAACAGCCCGGCCACGCCCGGCCAGCCGTCGAGCAGCCGGCGGATCCACACCCAGGACAGCAGCCGGATCCCCAGCTCGATGCCGCTGGTCCAGTGCACCCCGCGCAGCGGCGCGTTGGCCGTCCACCACGACCGCAGGTGCTCGGCCACTCGCTCGGCGTACCGCTCGTTCCCGGTGATCGCGTAGGCGGCGGCGAGCACGGTGAGGTACTGATGCCGGGACGGCTCCCAGATCTGCTTGATGTCCCCGACCGCGTCCTCGTCGCGGTACGGCACGTCGAAGGCGTAGCCCGACGGGGCCCGGCGCCCGGTCTTCGGGTCGTACCACCAGTCCGGGTCGGCCAGGTCGTCGCGGTCCACCCCGAAGTACTCGGCGTGCCCGGCCATCAGCCGGTCCGCCTCGGCGATGAGACGTTTCGCGGCGTCCGGTGGCACCGCGGCGATCGTCCCCGCGGGCAGTACCGCGGTGAACCGGGCGCCGGTCACGCTCGGGCAGTCCGGCCGCGCCGACCGCCACCGCCGTCTGCGCACCGCGTCGCCCACCCGGCCGCCGACCTCCCGCGGTCCCATCCGGGACAGCCGCCGCAGGTACCAGCCCGCGCTCATGTTCATCGCGCCCTCGCCAACGTCACCGGCGCACCGGCGGCCAGGCCGGTCCGCACGGCGAGGGTGGCCGCCGTGGTGGCGACCAGCGACTCCAGCGGCACCGGCATCGGCCCGCCGGTCCGCACGGCCTTGACGAACGCGGCCAGCTCGGCGGACTGGCCCTTGTCCCGGGCCTTGGGCAGCCGCGAACTGACCCACCGGTCGCGGCCGACCCCCCTGTCCACAAACACCGAGGCACGGACGAAGTCGTCGAGCCGCAGCACCTTGCCGTCCGCGATCAGGTCGAGCGTCTCCTTGGGGAAGCCCGGCGAGCCGGTGGTGACGTAAGCGAGGGTGGCGGTGGACCCGTCCGGGTAGCGCAGCACGATTTGCAGGTCCTCGTTGCCGGACGCGGCGACCGCGTACACCGACACCGGATCGGCATCGAGCAGCCAGCTCGCCGTGTCGATGAAGTGCCCGCCCTCGCCGGCGAACCGCGAGCCCTCGGTGCCCTGTTGGAGGTACCAGCTGCCGTGGTCGAGCCGGCCCGCGTTGACCAGGTAGCGGAGGTTCGCCGGACCGGTCCGGGCGCCGAACCGCTTCCTGGCCTCCTGCAGCAGCGGCGCGAACCGGCGGTTGAAGCCCACCTGCAGCCGGTCGTTGCCGGACTCCTCCACCGCCGCGAGCACGCCGGCCAGCTCGTCCTCGGTGAGGGCCAGGGGCTTCTCCACGAACACCGCCTTGCCGGCCCGCAGCGCCCTCTGGGTCAGTTCGGCGTGCGAGCTGTGCCGGGTGACCACGAACACCGCGTCGATGGACGGGTCGCCGAGCACGGCGTCGAGATCGGTGGTCGCCTCGGCGAAGCCGAACTTCCGCTTCGCGTTGGCCGCGGACAGCGCCGTAGTGGTGACGACCGTGGCCAGCTCGACGCCGTCGCGCCGTTCCAGGTGCGGCAGCAGCATCGACGTCGCGTAGTTTCCCGCGCCGACGAACGCCAGCCGCACCGACGCGTTGGCGTACCGGGCCGGAGTGGACACTCCGCCGCCGCGTCGCACCGCGGGCACGGCCACCGCCGGGGACCCCGTTTCCACGGCGTGGCCGGGGTGCCCGGGATACCGGAACAGCACCGCCACGGCCTTCAGGTCGCCGTCCTTCAGGCGCCGGTACGTCTCGACGGCGTCGTCGAAGTCGGCGATGTGGGAGACCAGGGGCTCCACGTCGACACTGCCGCGGGCGAGGAGATCGAGGAAACACGCCAGGTTGCGGCGCTCGGTCCAGCGCACGTAGCCGATCGGGTAGTCCCGCCCCTCGAGCTCGTACTCCGGGTCGTAGCGCCCGGGGCCATAACTGCGGGAGAACCGGACGTCGAGCTCCTTCTCGTAGTACGCGTTCCACGGCAGGTCCAGGCGGCACTTGCCGATGTCGACGACCCGGCCGCGGTCCCGGCTCAGTCGGGCGGCCAGCTCGACGGGCTGGTTACTGCCGCCACCGGCGGCCAGATACACCTGGTCCACGCCCAGGCCGCCGGTGAGCTCGGCGACGGCGGCTTCCACGGCCGCGGACGCGGGATCGCCGCAGGCCGCCGCGCCCAGGCGCTCGGCGAGCTCACAGCGCACCGGGTCGGGGTCGGCCCCGACGACACGGACTCCCGAGGCGGCGAGCAGCTGCACCACCAGCTGCCCGATCAGCCCGAGGCCGATGACCAGCGCCACTTCGCCGAGCCGTGACTCGCCCTGGCGGACCCCCTGCAACGCGATCGACCCGACGGTGCCGAAGGCCGCGTGCCGCGGCTCGAGGCCGTCCGGCACCCGGGCGTAGAGGTTCTTCGGCACCCAGTTCAGCTCGGCGTGCAGCGCGTGCTCATTGCCGGCGCAGGCCACCAGGTCGCCGACCTTCACATCGTCGATCCCGGCGCCGACCTGCTCGACCACTCCGCACAGCGAGTAGCCGAGCGGCGTGTAGGAGTCCAGCTTGCCCATCACCTTGCGGTAGGTGGCGGGCAATCCGTTGGTGGCCACGCTCTGCACGACCTTGGCCACCTGATCGGGCCGGGAGCGGGCCTTGCCCAGCATCGACATGCCGGCCTCGGACACCTTCATGAGCTCGGTCCCGGTGGATATCAGCGAGTAGGCGCTGCGGACCAGCACACCCCCCGGCTTGCACCCCGGCACCGGCACGTCGAGCAGCGCCAGCTCGCCGCTCTTGTAGTTCTGCACAACCTGTTTCACCCGAAGTCCTCTTGTCTCTACGCCGTGAAGGGGGAGTTCTGGCCGGACCCGGAGGTCGCGCCGCGGTACCAGTACTCGAGGGTCAGCACATGCCACAGATGCTTGGAGAAGTCCCGCTGCCCGGCGGCGTCCTCGGCGACCATCCGCGCCAGCGCGTCGCGGCGCAGGAACCCGGAACGGACGAGCACGCCGTCGTCCACCACCTCGCGCACCAGCGGTGCCAGATCCCGGCTCATCCAGGCCCGCAACGGGGCGCTGAACAGGCCCTTGGGCCGGTACACGATCTCCCGGGGCAGAATCGAGGTGGCCGCCTCCTTGAGGACGGCCTTCCCCTGCCGTCCGACGATCTTGCGGTCACCGGGCACGGCGAACGCCGCCTTGACCACCTCGACGTCCACATACGGCACCCGCACCTCGGTCGACGCGGCCATGCTCGACCGGTCCGTGTACGTGAGGTTCAGGCCCGGCAGGAACATCCGGGCGTCGCCCAGGCACATGCGGTTGACGAAGTCGTCGAGGTCGTTGTCCTGGTAGACATCCGCATGCTCGGTCAGCACGTCCTCGACCGTGCCGACCAGGTCCGGATCGATCAACGCGAGCAGCTCGTCCCGGTCGTACATGGTGTAGCTGCGCCGGAACGCGGTCTCCTCCGGCAGATCGGCGAAGGAGAGGAACCGCTTCGCGAAGCGCACCGACCGGTACCCCCGGCGGGCCGTGGCCACCGGCAGCCGGTCCACGGCCCTGGACACCCCGCGCCGCAGGGGCCGCGGGACGCGCTGGTAGCGCAGCGCGATCAGGTTGGCCAGGTGCTTGCGGTAACCGGCGAACAGCTCGTCGGCACCCATCCCCGAGAGCATCACCTTGACCCCGGCCTCCCGGGCGGCCGAGCAGATCAGGAACGTGTTGATCGCGGCGGGGTCGCCGATCGGCTCGTCCAGGTGGTACGTCATCCGCGGCAGCAGGTCGAGCACGTTGGGCGCGATCTCGATCTCATGCAGGTCGACGCCGAACCGCTCGGCCACCCGCCGGGCGTAGCGCAGGTCGTCCGGCATGGCCTCGAACTTGGCGTCCTCGGCGCGGAACCCGATCGTGTACGCGGAGATCCCGGGTTGGTGGCGGGCCGCCAGCGCGGTCAGATAGCTGGAGTCAAGACCGCCGGAGAGGAAGGTCGCCACGGGTACGTCGGAGAGCAGATGCTGCCGAGTCGACTCCTCGACGATGGCGGCGAGGTCCGGCCGCTCGCCGCTTTGGGCCCGCTCCCGGCCCTCGGCGGCGACGTCCTTCAGGTTCCAGAACCGGCCGCGCTCCACCCGGCCGTCGGGCCGGCACCTCAGCCAGCTCCCGGGCGGCAGCTTCTCCGCTTCGCGGAACGCGCAGCGCGAATCCGGCACCCAGTAGTACAGCAGCGAGGCCACCAGCGCCGCATGGTCCACCTCCAGCGACCCGCCGGTCACGGCGGCGAGCGCCTTGAGTTCGGAGGCGAACACCAGACCCCCGCCGCGCCGGAGCAGGAACAGCGGCTTGATGCCGAGCTGGTCGCGGGCGAGCACCAGATCACCGGTGCGCTCGTCGAAGATCCCGAACGCGAACATGCCGCGCAGCCGGGGCAGGCAGCCCGTGCCCCAGCGCCGCCAGGCCTCCAGCAGCACCTCGGTGTCGGAGGTACCGCGGAAGCGCACCCCGGCGGCCGCCAGTTCGGCGCGCAGCTCGGGCGCGTTGTACAGCTCGCCGTTGTACGTCAGGACGAGGCCGTCCGAGACCATCGGCTGGGCGCCGGTCCCGGACAGGTCGATGATGGCGAGCCGGCGGTGCCCGAGGTGCACTTCGCCGTCGCCGACGGGGTGGCTGTACCGGCCCGTCCCGTCCGGACCGCGGTGGGCGAGGGTATCGGTGAGCCGGTCGGTCACGGCCTTCCCGTCCGGCCATCGGTACGTGCCTGCGATGCCGCACATGTCCTACCGTGCCTCCTGGTCGCTGTCCGGGACTCGCGCGGCCCACATCGGCGGTCGCTCCGTCCGTAGTTGGCCCGTCTCATGCCGCCGGGCCAGCCGCTCGCTCTGGCCGCGCAGCGCGATGTGCAGCCCGTCCCACAGCGTGCCGTCGGTCCGGTCACGCGGATCGGGGTCGATCAGCACCACCCCGATCACCGGAATGCGCTGGTCCGCGAGCTGCCGCGCCACGGTGTGCAGCCAGGCGGCGCTGCCGTGCCCGGCACGCACGACGAGCACGGTCCGGGTACCGAGGTACTGGAGGTCGGTCCACGCGGTGCCGGGCGCGACCGAGCCGACGCCGAGCCGGCGCTCCTGACGCGACATGGCCGCGGCATGCTCGCCGCTGACCACGGCCGGGTCTCCTGGCTTCGGGCGGCGGCTCGCCAGCTGCGGGCCGGGCAGACCATCGATGATCACCACTGGCCCCTCTGCCGCCAGTGCCCTGGCGAGGTCCAGGGCGATCACGCTCGTGCCGCGCGCACAGCCCAGTTCCAGCAGCGACACCGGTTCCGCGGAGCCGCGCACGGTGCGGGAAAGGGTCGTGGTGAGGCGTTCCCGCGCCGCACGGGTCCGTCGGCGCTGCCACGGCTTCCCCGACCGGCGGGGCAGCTCCGCGATGACCGAGGCGCCCAGGTTCGCCGCGATCTCCCGGCGCAGCACCGGGCGGTCCGCCACCACCGTGCCGACCGCGGCCACCGCGAGCCCGAGGGCGAGCCCGAGGACGAGCCCGATCGCGGCGTTGGTGGCGGCGGCCCTGGGCAGGGACTGCGGCACCACGCGAGGGGCGTCCACGATCTGCGTGCCGGCGATGATCCGGGGCGTACCGGTGCGGGCCTCCGCGGCGCGCTGGTCGAAATCGGCGATCCGCGAGTTGAGCTCGGCCCGGCGGGCGAAGAGCGACTCGGTGCTCGCCGACGCTTCCGGGTCGCTGCCCGGCGATCGGTCTCCGATCGCCTTGTTGACCTTGGTGAGTTCGTCCCGCACGCGGTCACGCTGGTCGAGCAGGGCCTTGGACTCGGCTTTCGCGGTCTCCCGCATCCGCCTCACATGGTCCGCGACGAACGCGTCGGCCAGCGCCTTGGCCCGGGCCACCGCTTCCGCGTCGCTGGCACCTGTCACATCGATCCGCAGCAGGTTGTTGGTCAAGCCGGTACCCCGGTAGTCCCGCATGAAGTCTTCCGGTTTTTCCCGGGACTTGAGGGATCGCAGGGCCTGGCCGGCGATCCGCGAGGTCCCCAGCAGCGCGACATCGGTGCGGATCAGCGTTCCGGTGTCGTTCGGCTGGTCCTCCTGATGCGCGACCAGCACTTTGGTCACCGCGGTCGGCGGTGGCGGCATCAGGACCGCCATCGCCGCGCCGACCAGCAGCCCCAGCAGAGCCATGGAGCACCAGAGGCGGCGGCGCCTGCGCACCGCCACCACCAGCCCTTGCAGGTCGAACAGCGGAGCGGCCGCCGACGACTCCGAAGTCGTGCTCGTCGTCACCCCGCACCTCCCGCCGCGTGGCCGGGAACCGCGAGCGCCGGAGCGGCGTCATCCGGGGGGTGGCCGGCCGACCGCTTCGTACGGGCCCGGACCGCGCCGGCGACGACGATGCCGACGACCTCGTGCTTGCCGTCCGCGCACGCCTCGGCGATGCCGGTGAGCTCGTCCGCGGTCCAGCTCCCCGCGCTGAGCACGACCAGGGCACCGGACTCGGTGCCGCGGTCCGGCACCAGCGGCTGGGACACCGAGACTTCCACCACCCGCAGCACGGGGTATCCGCTGCCCGAAGAGGTGGGGGAACGATCGCCCCTGGACTCGGCGACGAGCTGCTCGGCGGCCCGGCGGGCGATCTCGTCGCCTTCGGGCACAACCACCAGCAGCCGCCGGGGGGCCGGCAGCCGGTCCCGGAGGCGGGCGCACACCCGCCGGTAGCGGATCAGCCTGCCGGCCTCGTCGCCGGACGCCCGCGGCGTCGGTATGTCCCACCGGACGTCGAGGCCGAGCAGTCGGCGGAACCGGGCCCGCGGGCCACTGCCTTCCGGCCGGTGCGCGGGCCGTTCACCGGGTACGTCGACGGTACCCAGCAGCGCCGAGCCCAGCGCCGCGGCGATCTCCGGTTCGGTGCGCAGCCGGCGACTCATCCGTGCGGCGGTGAGCTGGCCGATGACCGCGAGCAGGAAGAACAGCAGCGCTCCGGCGACGATGAGCTGCGTCCTCGTCGGCGGTGCCTCGCCGGCCGGCCGGGCCGCCTGCCCCATGACGACCATGTTGGACTTGTTGGTCACCGGGTCGGCCTCGTCCAGCTTTTTCACGGCCTCCTGCAGCGCGATGCGCAGCTTCTCGAGCTCGGTGCGGCCCTGCACGCTCTCCACGGTCCGCCCCGGATCGGCAGCGTCGGCCAGCTCGGTGATGCGGCGGCTGGTCTGCACCACCATCTTCCGCAGCGCCTCGGGCCCGGTCGACGCCGCGGACTCGGTGTCGTCGCCCGCGAGCCGCGCGGCGAAGGCGACGAACTGCTGGGCCACCTGGTCGGCGAGGCGCTGCGCGCGCTCCGGGGTGTCGGCCGTACCCGAGATCTTGATGATGTTCCCGTCGGTGGCCTTGGCGCTCACCCGGTCCCGCAGCTCACTGCCGCTGACCCCGGTCCAGCCGAGCGTGGCGGCCGCGCGGTCGACCACCACCGAACTGGTCGCGATCTCCGCCTGGGTCAGCAGCTCGCGCTCCTCCCACGCCCCCGGCAGCAGTACCGACGCCGACGTCGTGTAGCGCGGCGGAAACAGCAGCGAGGTGCCGTAGCCGACGAGCGCCCCCACCACGGCGAGGACGGTGAGCAGCCGCCAGCGCCGACGGATAATCCGCCCGATCGTGACCAGGCGTATCGTGTCATCGCTCAACGGTGCGGCCTCCTCCCCGCCCGGTCCGGGCCGCCCGCCGCCACCGGAGCGTGGTCGCGGCAGGCGGCGGCGTAGGCGGCGAGCAGCGACGCTTGCGAGTTCCGCCAGGAGAGCGGCCCGCCGATCCGCTCCTGGCCGAGCTTGCCCATCCGGGCCCGCTTCTCCGGATCGTCGAGGAGCAGCGCGATGAGCCCCGCGAACTCGGCCTCGTCGTTGGCGGGCGCGTAGACGGCGGCGTCACCGGCGGAGACGCGCGCCTCCTTCAGGTCGAACGAGACGATCGGCCGGCCCATCGCCATGTACTCCAGGACCTTGTTCATGGTCGACACGTCGTTGAGCGGATTGCGCGGGTCGGGGGAGAGGCACACGTCCGCGGTGGACAGGTAGCGCACCAGGTCGGCGTCCGGGACGCGGCCGGTGAACCGCACCTGCTCGGAGAGCCCGAGCCGCCGGGACAGCTCCACCATCGCGTCGAAGGCGTCGCCGGCGCCGACGAACACCGCATACCAGTCGGTCCGTCCGAGCTCGTCGCGCAGCTTCGCGAGGGCCCGCAGGGCGTAGTCGACGCCGTCCTGGGGGCCCATGACGCCGAGGTAGCACAGCAGATGGGGCTTGCCGTGCTTCAACTCCGGCTCGGGCGGCACCGGTTGGAACCGCTCGATCGCGGGCGCGCTGCGCACCACGAACACATCCTCCGGCCGCCGGCCGCCACGGCGCAGTGCGACGTCCCGGTAACTCTCGTTCGTGGCGAGCACGATGTCCGCGGCCCGGTAGGTCCGCCGTTCCAGCGCGCACACGGCGCGGTAGAGCAGATCCTCACCGCGGTCGAACCGGGAGAGATACAGCTCGGGTACCAGGTCGTGCTGGTCGAAGACGAACCGCGCGCCGCGCCGCTTCAGCCACAGCGCCGGCAGGAACAGCAGGTCGGGCGGGTTGCAGGCGTGGACCACGTCGACCGGGCCGACCTTGCGGGCCAACCGGGCCGTGTGCCACAGCGCCGATCCGTACTCCCGCAGATAGCCGGCCGGCCCTCCGGTGGCCGCGCGCAACGGGTAGCGGTGGATCCGCACCCCGTCGATCACCGCCTCCGGCTCCGTGTCCCGCTTGCTCCCCCGGGGACAGATGACGTGCACCTCCCAGCCCGCGTCGCGCAGCGTCGTGCACTCCTGCCACACCCGCCGGTCGAACGGCACCGACAGGTTCTCCACCAGGATCAGCGCGCGCCGGCCCGACCCGTCACCACTGATCGCATTACCAAGCAAGGCCCATGTACCCCGGTTCGGCCCGGCGCGCCTCGGCGTCGGGAAGGCGGATGAGATCGACGAGCACCGGGCCGTCGCCCTGGGGCAGCGCCGACAGCACGGCCGGATCCCTGGTCCCGACCAGGCACACCTCGGCGTGCTCGAGCACCTTGCCGACGGAGTCCGTGAGCAGCTGCGCGAGGTGCGGCAGCCGGTTCTCGATGTACTCGCGGTTCGCGCCGATCAGCCGGGAGAGGTTCACATTGGCGTCGTAGATCCGCAGGTCGTAACCCTTGCCGAAGAGCCGCTCCGCGAGCTCGACGAGCGGGCTCTCGCGGAGGTCGTCGGTGCCGGGTTTGAAGGACAGCCCGAACATGCCTATCCGGCGCTTGCCGGTGCGCTCGACCAGGTCCACCGCGCGTTGCAGATGTTCGGAGTTGGAGGGCAGTACATGGGCGAGAATCGGCACCGAGACATCGGCCCGCTGCGCCGCGTGGACCAGGCTGCGCAGGTCCTTGGGCAGGCAGGAGCCACCGAAGGCGAAGCCGGGCCGCAAGTAGGCGGGGCTGATGTTCAGCTTGCGGTCGGCCAGGAACACGTCCATCACCTGGTGCGAGTCCACCCCGAGCGCCTGGCACACCGCGCCCAGCTCGTTCGCGAAGCCGATCTTGAGGCCGTGGAACGCGTTGTCCGCGTATTTGATCGCCTCGGCCGTCGGGACCGGCACCCGGAACACCTCGCCGGGCAGGCCCTCGTACAGCGCCGTCACCGCGTCGCCGCTCGCCGGGTCGAGCTCGCCGATGACGGTCTTGGGCGGGTCGAAGAAGTCCCGCACGCTGGTGCCCTCGCGCAGGAACTCCGGGTTGACCGCGACCCCGAAGTCCACCCCGGCCGTGCCGCCGACGTTCTTCTCCAGGATCGGCACCAGCAGGTTCAGACAGGTGCCCGGGAGCATGGTGCTGCGGAACACGACGGTCTGCCGGCCGCCGCGCTCGGCCAGCGCGGCGCCGATCTGCTCGGTGACCCGCTCCAGATACGTGGTGCACAGGCTGCCGTTGGGCTCCGACGGCGTGCCCACGCAGACCAGCGACACCTCGCTGTTCTTGATCGCCTCACGGACGTCGCCGGTGGCGCGTAACGCCCCGGTCCGCACGACCTCGGCGATGAGCTCGCCGATCCGCTCCTCGACCACCGGGGCCTTGCCGTCGTTGACCAGGTCGACCTTCACCTGGTTGACGTCCACCCCGATGACCTCGTGGCCCAGGTTCGCCAGGCACGCGGCCGATACGCAGCCCACGTAGCCGAGCCCGAAAACGCTGACTCTCATGACCCGTCTCTCCCCCCAGGCAGGCCCTTGCGGCCTGCGGTCCGCGCGCCGGTCGGACGACCTCCGCGCATCAGTACGCCCCCTGCCCGTGGAGCACCGCACGCAGCGTCTTCCACAAGATCACCGTGTCCAGGGCGAGCGACCAGTCCTCCACGTACCGCAGGTCGAGGCGGACCGCCTCCTCCCACGGCAGGTCGCTGCGTCCGCTGATCTGCCACAGACCGGTGAGCCCGGGCTTGACCAGCAGCCGCCGCCGGATGTCCGGGCCGTACGCCGCGGACTCCTCCGGTAGCGGAGGCCGCGGTCCGACGAGCGACATCGATCCGGTGAGCACGTTGAAGAGCTGCGGGAGCTCGTCGAGCGAGTACCGGCGCAGCACTGCTCCCACCCGGGTCACCCGCGGATCCCGGCGGAGCTTGAACAGCAGGCCCGCGCCCTCGTTGCGGTCGGCCAGCTCCGCACGTGCCCCGTGGGCCCCGGAGACCATGGTGCGGAACTTGACGATGGTGAACTCGCGGCCGTCCTTGCCCACTCTGCGCTGGCGGTAGAACGCCCCACCCCGACTGTCCACCAGCACGAGCAGCCCGACGAGCACCATCAGCGGCGCGAACAGCACCAGCAGGACCGCCGCGCCCACCCGGTCGACGACCCCTTTGATCGCCCGGCGGCCCCCGGTGAAGGTCGGCATGCTGACCCGCAGCAGCGGGATCCCGAGCACCGCGTCGACGTGCAGCCGCGGGCCGGCCACCTCCATCAGCACCGGGGCCACGACCATCTCGGCATCGCTGCCCTCGAGGTTCCAGGCCAGCCGCTGCAGCCGGTCCGGTGACCAGTGCGGGTCCGGTGTGACCGCGACGACACGGTAGCCGTCGTGGCGGACGTGCTTGGCGACGTCCCCCAGCCGGCCGACGACCGGCACTTCGTCCACTCGGTCACCCTCGAGCCCGCGACCGTCCGTCGTGCACACCGCCTCCACCCGCCAGCCGAGGTGCGGGAACTTGCGGGTCCGGGTGATCAGATCGCGCACGGTGGCCGGGCTCCCGGCAGCGAGCACCGGCCTCAGACACCGCCCTTCCTTGCGCTGTTTGTGCAGCCAGAGGCGGAGCACATACCGCGCGGTCATGGTGACGAGCGCGATCGCGGGGATCGCGACGAAGATCCAGAGCTTGATGTTGCGCGAGGTCAGGGCGATCCCGCCGAGCGCCAGGACGACCGTCGCCGTGAACAGTGAGCGTCCGAGCCGGCGGAATTCCTCGGCGCCCTGGCCGAGCACGGCCGGAGCCCATGACCGGCTCACCGCAAGAGTTCCCAGCACCAGCAGTTCGGTGCCGAATGCGAGAATTCCCCATTTCTCGTGCCAGTTGGCCGCGTCCCGGGCCCCGAAGAAGTTGCCGATGGCCGCCACCACGCAGGCGGTGGCCACGGTATCGCTGGTGATCACGGTACGGCGGTACCGCTGCTCCCAGTCGTGCGCGGGCCGACCGATCGCCCCATCCGCCAGACGCCCGCGCTCTGACGGAAACGGGCTGGCTAATCCCCCTCGCCGCACGGAACCCCCCAGGTCCCCAGTGGTTCGACGTGTTCGCCTAACACTGTTCCTCCCCCCGGGAGGCCCCCGCCTCCCGCACTGTCCTCCCCTCGGGAGGCCCCCGCCTCCCGCGCCGCGCTGTTCCTCCCCTCGGGAGGTCCCCGCCCCCCGGCGGATGGCATCCCGGATATTGCAGCGCTACTTGGACACTCCACTCACATGGGAGCGGACTCGCATGTCCTGCCAGGCTTTCGAGGTGCGCGGGAACCCGTCGAAACCTCGGGTGTCCCCACACCCAAGGCCCTACCCGGGCTCCGAGAAGGCCTGTAGATCATTATTTGTCGCTCGTGTCCAAACAAATGAAGCACGGGTCAATCTAGAACACCGGGGCCCGTCTGAAGAAGAGTTGTGTGCAATATGTGCTCAAAGTTTGAAGCCGGATCCACCGGGCGGTGACTGCCCGCGGGGGGTTTGAGGGCGGAGGCATGCCGTGTGACCTGTGATGACGGGCGTTTTTCGGGCCGCCGGCACCGGGTCGCACGAGGGGCGATTTCAGGGCGACTTCTGCACACTCGGCTGTGGTGCCGGTCGGGGTGGGCGCGGTGTGGGCCTCGGCGCCGCTGCGCGGGTCACTGCTGTCCGCCGAAGGGTTGACGTCCGCAGAAAGCGCTTGTTACAACGTTGCAACAACGTGACAGCGCCCACGGCTCGCGCACGCCCGACCGCCCGCACGCCCGCACGCCCGACCGGCTCCGGAGCAGGGGCACCGTCCAGGTCTGCCGCCAACCACCCTTGATGGAGCGTGACATGGCCAATGTCCCCAGCCGTCGTGTCGTCGTCGGCGCCACCGCCGGCGCGGTACTCACCGGGGCGCTCGCCGCACCCGCCTCCGCCGCGCCGCCCGACCACGTCACGATCGCCTCGCCGAACGGCCGGCTGCGGATGACCGTGCGGGTGGCGGACGGACGGCTGCGCTACCAGGTCGCACGGCACGGAACGGTCCTGGTGCCCTCCTCCGGGCTGGGGCTCGACCTGGCCGACCGGCCCTCGCTCACCGCCGGACTGGTGCTGGAATCCGTGCGGCGCAGGACCATAGACGAGAGATGGCGGCCGGTGTGGGGGCCCGACGCGCTCGTCCGCAACCATGCACGGGAGTGCGTACTGCGGACCGTGCAACCGGCGACCGGGCTACGGCTGGACCTGATCGTCCGGGTCTTCGACGACGGCGTCGGCTTCCGCTACCGTCTGCCGGCCCAAGCCGGCCTCGACCACTACACCGTGACCGCCGAGCGGACCGAGTTCTCCTTGCCACCGACCGCCACGAGTTGGTCGCTGGCGGCGGGTACGGACTGGAACGCCGATGAACGGCACTACCGGCAGGCCCCGCTGGCGGACGTGAAAACCGCCCAGACCCCGCTGTCGCTGGCCACCCGGAGTGGTGAGTACATCGTGGTGCACGAGGCGGCGCTGATCGACTATCCGAGCATGACCCTCGCCGCCGACGGTAACCGGCCCGGCACCTTCACCAGCGAACTGATCAGCCTTCCCGACGGTGCGAAGGCCCACCTCGGGGGCGAATTCTCCACCCCATGGCGCACGCTGGTCATCGGCGGCCGACCCGGCGATCTCGCCGAATCGCATCTGATCGAGAACCTCAACGAGCCGTGCGCGCTCACGGACACGTCGTGGATCTCGCCCGGCACGTACGTCGGTGTCTGGTGGGAACTGCAGCGGCGGCACACGACCTGGACCGAGGGACCGCGGCACGGCGCCACGACCGAGCGGGTCAAACGCTACATCGACCTCGCCCGGGAGGCGGGCGCGAGCTCCGTACTCGCCGAGGGCTGGAACACCAACGCCGGCGGCAGCTGGGCCGGCCAGGACTTCCTCACCCCGCGGGCCGACTTCGACCTGGCCGAGGTGCTGCGCTACGCACGGGCAGGCGGCGTCGGGTTCACCGCGCACAACGAGACCCGCGGCTTCGTCGACTACTACGAGCAGCATCTGGAAACGATCTTCGCGCGATACGCGGAACTGGGCATCCACTCGGTCAAGACCGGCTACGCCACCAAGTTCGTGCTGGGCGGGGTGAACCGCAGCCACTTCGACCAGGAAGCGGTGCGTCACTACCAGCGTGTCATCGAGACGGCGGCCCGCCACCAGATCATGATCATCGCGCACGAGGCAATCAAGCCGACCGGGCTGGCGCGCACCTACCCGAACATGATGACCGGCGAGGGCGTCGCCGGCATGGAGCAGCACCACTACATGGGCCGGCTCGGCAACCCGCCGGAGCAGGCCACGATCCTTCCCTTCACCAGGTTCATGGGCGGGCCGGCCGACTACACCCCGGGCGTACTCAACGTGACCTGGGACCCGGCCGGACTCGGTACCCGCGTACAGACGACCTCGGCCACACAGCTCGCGTTGTACTCGGTGTTCTTCAGCCCGCTGCAGATGCTTGCCGACACCCCGGAGAACTACCACTCCCACCCCGGATTCGCCTACCTCAAGGACATGCCCGCCAGCTGGGACGAGACCCGTTTCCTGGACTGCGTGATCGGCGACTACACGGTGGTCGCCCGCCGCAAGGGCCACACCTGGTATCTCGGCGCCATCACCGACGAGCACGACCGGACACTGAGGCTGCCGCTGCGGTTCCTGGGGCGGGGCCGGTACCGAGCCGAGATCTACGGCGACGCCGCGGACACCAGCTGGCACGACAACCCGCTGCCGATCGACGTCCGGACCGAGACGGTGCGAGCGTCCACCGTACTGCGGCTGAAACTCGTCGCCGGTGGAGGCACCGCGATCCGCTTCCGCCGCGCGCGTTCCTGACCGTCGCGTGTGCCGTGCGTTGCCCGGGTGCCGGGGTGCCGGGGTGCCGGGGTGCCGGGGTGCCGGGGTGCCGGGGTGCGGCGTGAGGTGCGTGGGAGTCGTGAAGAGTTCGCACGCGATTCTCGGGATCCGGCCACGGGAGCGGAAGACTTGGAGAGCTCACTCGGCGCTTTCGAACAGGTCGGGCGCCGACCCATGCGAGGGGAGACCGGTCAACGATGTTCACACTGGTACGGAGCAGATTACGGACGGCCGTGTTCACGCTCTCGGCGGTCGCGGCCCTCGCCTTCGGCGGGACCGCCGCGACCGCCACGACCGGCGCGGCAGCGGCCCCCGCCCCCGCTCCGGCTCCCGCGAAACAGGGGCCGACCTCGGTGGCGTACGTCGAGGTGAACAACAACAGCATGCGCAACGTCGGCAAGTACACCCTCGCCAACGGCGGCGGCAACGTCTTCGACGTCGCCGTGGTCTTCGCGGCGAACATCAACTACGACACGGGTACGAAGGCGGCGTATCTGCACTTCAACGAGAATGTGCAGCGCGTCCTCGACAACGCCGCCACGGAGATACGGCCGTTGCAGCAGAAGGGCATCAAGGTCGTCCTCTCGGTGCTCGGCAACCATCAGGGCGCGGGCTTCGCCAACTTCCCCTCCCAGCAAGCGGCTTCGGCGTTCGCGAAGAAACTGTCGGACACCGTGGCCAAGTACGGCCTCGACGGCATCGACTTCGACGACGAGTACGCGGAGTACGGCAACAACGGCACGGGCCAGCCCAATGACAGCTCGTTCGTGCACCTGGTGACGGCGCTGCGCGCGAACATGCCGGACAAGATCATCAGCCTCTACAACATCGGCCCGGCCGCGTCGCGCCTCTCCTACGGCGGCGTCGATATCTCGTCCAAGTTCGACTACGCCTGGAACCCGTACTACGGCAGCTGGCAGGTTCCCGGCGTGGCACTGCCCAAGTCGAAGCTGTCGCCGGCGGCTGTCGAGATCGGCCGGACCTCGCAGAGCACCGTCGCCAGTCTCGCCCGCCGCACCGTCAGCGAGGGGTACGGCGTCTATCTGACGTACAACCTCGACGGCGCCAATCGCAGCGCCGATGTCTCCGCGTTCACCAGGGAACTGTACGGAAGTGACGCCGTCTACACGCCGTAAGGCGACCGCCTAATCGGCATATCGCCGACCAGTTGTCGCCTGTCGTGCTGACGCGGGTGTGGCCTCGAGCGCTCGCGAGATCGCCAGACTTGCCGTACGCAGTGCGATGCGAGAGGCGACCTGAGTGCCCGCTTCGTCCGGAGCGACCAGCGAGACCGCGCCCAGCGCCGCGCCGGCACCGTCGAGGATGGGTGCGGCGACCGTCGACATCGTGGCCGGACCGTCGTCCACCGGGTTGGGCACGGCCGCCGCGCATACGCCCTCGGACCGGGTCATGGCCATCAACTGGCGTACCCGGTCCGGGGCCGCGGCCTTGGCGAGCACGTCCTCGCGCACCTGTTCCGTCGCGTAGGCCAGCAGGGCGATGCCGATTCCCGTGGTGTCCAGCGGAAGCCGTCCGCCTACGCGGTACTTCACGGCGGCCGCTCCGTGCGCCGACAGGCGCTCCACGAGCACCGCCTCATGGCCGTCACGAACGGCGAGGAGGATGTGCTGACGCGTCACGCGGTGCAGATCCTCCATCAACGGCAGCGCGGCGGCACGCAGGCCGTGGCCGCGGGGAGCGAGCGTCGCGATCTCCAGCAGCTGCAGCCCCACGACGAACTCGCCGTTCTCCAGGCGCTCGAGAGCCCCCACCCCGACCAACTGCGCGGCGATCCTCGAGGTGGTGCTCTTGGGGAGGCCGGCGCGGGACGCGAGCGTCTTGAGCGGCAGGCTCTCTCCCGCGTCGGCGAACGCGCCCAGGACCTTGAACGCCCGCTCCAGAATGGGCTCCCCGTGCGCGGGGCGTCCCGAGCGCCGCGTGTGATCCGCCGTACCACTCATCGAAACGGGCAGTGCGTGGCGGCGGTCACGGGATGGATCCTAGCGGCCTGATCACCTACTGCGTGGCACTGGCCCGGCGCTGGGCCACGGAATCCGCCCGCAGGCACGAAAGAGGAGCAATGGCGAGCAACCCCGCGTCCCGTGACGTCTTCGTCCCGCACGCGTACCCCGAGCGGCAGGTCGACCTCGGCGAGGTGAGCATGAACTACGCCGAGGCCGGGTCGCCGGACAAGCCGGCGCTGCTCCTGGTCCCCGAGCAGACCGGGTCGTGGTGGGGGTACGAGGAGGCGATGGGCCTCCTGTCCCGGGACTTCCACGTCTACGCCGTCGACCTGCGCGGCCAGGGGCGCAGCACATGGACGCCCAAGCGGTACAGCCTCGACAATTTCGGCAACGACCTGGTCCGGTTCATCGCCCTGGTCGTCAAGCGCCCGGTCGTCGTCGCGGGCAACTCCTCGGGCGGCGTTCTGGCCGCATGGCTGTCGGCGTACGCCATGCCCGGCCAGATCCGGGGCGCGCTCCTCGAGGACGCGCCGTTGTTCGCCTCCGAGTCGGACCCGGTCATCGGGCACTCGATCCGCCAGGGCGCCGCGCCGATGTTCCAGTTGTACAGCACCTACCTCGGCGACCAATGGTGCGTCAACGACTGGCCCGGCTATACCGAGGCCGTCAAGAAGTCCCCGTCCAGGATGATGCGGACCTTCACGCGGCTTTACGGGAGGCACGAGGAACCGCCGCAGAACCTCAAGGAGTACGACCCCGAGTGGGCGCGGGCGTTCCACGAGGGGACCGTCGCCCTCAACTGTCCGCACGATCGGATGCTCCGGCAGGTCAAGACGCCCGTGCTGGTCACCCACCACACCCGGTCCATCGACCCGGACACGGGAGAGCTGCTCGGAGCACTGTCCGACGAGCAGGCCGCGTACGCCGTCAAACTGATGGAGTCGGCCGGGGTGAAGGCCGACTACCACTCGGCGCCGGACGCGCTGCACATGATGCACGAGTCCGACCCGCCGCGGTACGCGAAGCTCCTCACCGACTGGGCGTCCACGCTGCCGGTCATCGAGCGGTGAGGACCCGCGCCCACGGCTCATCGATGTCGGCCAGACCCAGCACGGCGACCACGTTGTCGAGCATTCCGGCGCCGAACCAGTGCCGCACGGCCTCGTCGTCGCCCAGCAGCCGTCGAACGGTGTCCACCTGCTTGGCGTAGCACCGCCGCACGGCCTGTCCTACCAGCGGCTCGCCGGCGGCGCAGCTCGCGTGCATGAGGAAACGCAGGATGGTCCGGTCCGCGACGAGCGCGGCGTAGGCGTCGCGCGCCGCGTCCGAGGCCGCCTCGGACGTCAGCCCGGCCCCGCCCGACGCCGGCGAGTGCGCGACGAGGCCCGGCGGCAGGCAACGGAGACGCACGTCTGGTCGTACGGCTTGCCGGTCGGCCGTGCGGTGCCCGTCGAGCGGAATTCGGCGATCACGAGACTCGGATCGACCGTCTCGTGGAACACCAGGTCGTTTCGCGGCAGCCGTGTCGCCGACGCGCGCCGGCGCGTGGTGCTTCGCGACCACGTCGGCGGAGCAGGTGTCCGAAGTCAAGAGACGGTCCCGAGGAGGACAGCTCGTCGGACCGAGTTGCCCATACCGGGTGGTCGCGGGGGCACGCGGAACGCGTGACGGGCTGTCGTGTGCTGCTGGCGGCATTTACGGTGAGGCAGGTGACGCTGAGCGCGAGATCCCTACTGCCGGTCAACCTCACCCTCGGCGTGCTGTTGACGGTGCTGCTGGCCGTGGCCGCGGGGGTCGCCTACTGGTTTCGTCTGTCCCCCGATCCCTCCGCCAACCGTCCGCGGGAGATCGTGATCGCGGGACTGCGCGCGGCAGCGCAGCTCGCTGCCGTGTCCGTGGTCATCACCTGGGCGGTCACCAGCTTGGCGGGTCTGGCGGCGTTCCTGGTCGTGATGTTCAGCGTCGCCGTGCGCACGGCGGGCCGACGGCTGACCACCAACCGCACCTGGTGGCTGACCGCCGCACCGATCGCCGCCGGCGTCGTCCCCACGGTGGCCGCGCTGCTGCTGACGGGACTGGTGCCCGCGAAGGGCCTTGCGCTCATCCCCATCAGCGGCATCCTCATCGGCGGCGCCCTGACGGTAACGGTGCTCGCGGGCCGACGCGCCCTCGACGAGCTGGAACTTCGGCGCGGTGAGGTCGAGGCGGCGATGGCTCTGGGTTTCCTCGAGCGGGATGCGCGGATGGAGATCGCACGGCCGGTCGCGTCCGACGCGTTGCTGCCGGGGCTGGATCAGACGCGCACGGTCGGGCTGGTGACGCTTCCCGGGGCGTTTGTGGGCATGCTCCTGGGCGGGGCGAGTCCGCTTATGGCCGGGGCCGTTCAGCTGTTTGTCCTGATCGCCCTGATGGCGGTGCAGGCCATTGCCGTTGCCGTGACCGTCGAACTCATCGCTCGGCATCGTCTGTTCCGTCCTGCGGCGCATGCCACCTGACATCCGCGTCGGCTTCCGCATCACCCTGATCGGCTACTGGGCCGGTAGACGGCATCGGACTACGCGGCTGTAGACGGCCGTCTGCGAAAATGAACGCCATGACTGAGCAGCACGGCGACCGCCGACCGGCCGGTGAGCTGGAAGCCGGTGTCCTGGCGGCGCTGTGGGCCGCGGGTCGGCCCCTCACTCCCGGAGAGGTCCGGGAAATCCTCGACGCGGACTTGGCACGTACGACAGTGACGACCATCCTGACCCGGCTCCACGAAAAGGGGATGGTCGACCGCGCCCGCCAGGGACGCGGATACGCCTACACCCCCATCGCCGACAGCTCCGGCCTCCATGCCCGCCGCATGCACGCCGAACTCGAACGCGGCGAAGACCGCGGCGGCATCCTGGCCCGATTCGTCTCCGACCTCAGTCCCGAGGACGAAGAGATACTCCGCGCGCTGCTGGACGGCGACGAGGAGACCTGAGAGCTCGCCTGCTCCAGCACCGCCGCCCCGGGCGCGCCGGCCTTGCTCGGCCTCCTCCGACTTAACCCGGTCGCCTCAGTCGCCGACTTCTCCCTGGGAACGCTGGACGAGCCCACCTAACGCTGGGCCGACGAAGCGGCCGCCCGCGCGGTGGGCGACCGAAAGCCGGCAGCGAAGGCGATTCGGCGGATCAGCCGGGCGGGGGCACGCCCGGCAGGCGGATCACCAGGCGCGCCCCGCCGAGGCCGCCGGCGTCCGGGGCGGGGTCTTGGTCGGCGTGGACGGTGCCGCCGTGGGCGGTGACGACCTTGCTGACGATGGCGAGGCCGAGGCCCGAGCCGCCGGCCTCGCGGGACCGTGCCTCGTCGAGGCGGGTGAAGCGCTCGAAGATCCGCAGCCGGTCTGCGGCCGGGATGCCCGATCCGTCGTCGCTGACGGTGAGTTCGACGGTGCCTCCGCGTTCGCCCAGGGTCACCCGTACCCGCTGGGTGGCGTGGCGGCGGGCGTTGTCCAGCAGGTTGCGTATGACGCGGCGCAGTGCCTCGGCGTCGCCCCGCACCCGTCCGCCCGAGACGCCTCGGGCGTCGATGTCCGCCCCGGCCAGGGAGCGCTGCCTGCGGACTTCGGTCAGGACCACCTCGTCCAGGTCGATGCTGGGCGCGGCCTGTGACCTCGGCCGGGCGGGATCCTCACTGCGGGCCAGTGCCAGCAGCCCCTCGACCAGATCGTGCAGCCGTACCGTGTCCTCCAGCAGGGCGGCGGCCATCCGCGGGTCCCGGTCGGGGTCGGGGTAGCTGGACATGACCTCGAGCTGGGCCCGCAGGGCCGTCAGCGGGCTGCGCAGTTCGTGCGCGGCGTCGGCGATGAAGCGGCGCTGTGCGGCGGAGGCGTCGTCGAGGCGGGTGAGCATGTCGTTGAGGGTGACGCCGAGCGCGTGGATCTCGTCCTGGCAGGCGGGCAGGTCCAGGCGGCGGTGCAGATCGGTCGCGGTGATGTCGGCGGCCTGGCGGCGCAGGGTCTCCACCGGGCGCAGGGTGCGGCCGGCGGTGAGCGAGATCGTCCACGCCACCAGCGCGGTCAGCGCGGGCACCCCGATCGCCAGGCCGGTGGTCAGGCTGGACAGGGTGTGCTCGGCCTGGGCCAGGGACACCCCCACGACGATGGTGGAGGGGCGGCCGTCGACGCGGATCGGCCGGGCCAGCACGCGGAAGTCGCCCCCGTCTCCGATGCTGAGATTACGGAGGGTGGTGGGGTGCCCCGCGAGCACCTGCCGGGGGAGGGGGGTCGGGAAGCCGCTGGGACTGCCCGGGCGCGTGTCGAAGTCGGAGCTGGCCCGCACCTTCCCATGGGTGTTGAGCACTTCCACGACATCCGCGTCCCCGCCGTTGGAGGGGATGAGGGAGCCCAGCCGGTCGTGCTGGATGAGGGAGGTGACGTCGGCCAGCCGCTGGTGGCCGGTGCTGTCCCGGTCGCGCCACATGGACTGCTGGAGACCGAACAGCAGGCCGAGGCCGGCCGCGACCATCGCGATCGCGACGACCAGCGTGGCCCACATGGTGACCCGGGTCCGCAGGCTCAGCTTCCGGGTGACCCGCCGCGGCCGGCCGGATGCCGGAGGCCGAAGGGGAAGGCGCCGGGACACTCAGCCGCCCTTCGCGTCCAGCCGGTAGCCGATGCCGCGTACGGTCTCGATGGCGGACCGTCCGAAGGGGGTGTCGATCTTGCGCCGGAGGTAGCCGACATAGACCTCGACGATGTTGGGGTCGCCCTCGAACCAGGTGTCCCAGACTTCCGCGAGCAGATCCGTCTTGCTCACCACCGTGTCGGGGTGGCGCAGCATGAACTCCAGCAGTCCGAACTCGCGCGGTGTCAGATCCAGACGCTCGTCGCCCCGGCCGCATCGGTGGGCGGCAGGATCCAGCCAGAGATCACCCGCACGGAGTACCGGCGACCGCTGTGGGGCGGTGCGGCGCAGCAGCGCGCGGATATGGGCCAGCAGCACCACGAACGAGAACGGCTTCGTCAGATAGTCGTCCGCGCCGAGGTCGAGAGCGTCCGCCTCGTCGTACTCCCCGTCCTTGGCGGTCAGGATGAGCACGGGGGTGGTGATGCCCGCGGCGCGCAGGGTCCGGCAGACGTCATAGCCGTTGCGGCCCGGCAGCATCAGGTCGAGCACGATCACCGCGTAGCCGTTGTGCCTGATCAGGCCGAGGGCCTTCTCGCCGTCCTCGGCGATGTCCACACTGAACCCCTCGGCGCGCAGTCCGCGGTCCACGGCGGCGGCGATGTTCTGCTCGTCCTCGACAACCAGCACCCGCATGCGACATCACCCCATGACCGTACCGACGGCTCGGCCGGACGACTGATCCTCGGTTGCGAGTCTAGAGGCAGGACCGCAGGTCGGCCGCGCGTCTCTCAGCGGGCTCTCAGGGTCCTCTCAGCGCTCACTCAGCGCTCTCAGCGTGTGCACAGGCCGTACCCGACACAGTGGAGAGTGCCTGCTTCGCGTAGGCGTCGAGTCCAACGGACCCGGCACCATCCAACGAAAGGCGCCCATCGTGGCACCGACTTCCGCGCCGCTGCGCACGGACGAACGTCCGTCCCCCGCCGCCAGTACCGCGCCGAAGCCCGCCCCGCGCATCTCGAAGCCCCGCATCTCGAAGCCCCGCGTCTCCCGCCCAGCTCCCACCGGACTCTGGGCACTGATCATCGCCGGGGGGTACGCCGCGGGTCTCGCGGCGGACGCCTTCGGCCTTCCCGCTCCCTATCTGCTGTCCTCGCTGCTGGTCGGCGCCGTCCTGGCGTTGTGCGGAGTGGTCCGCGACCGGCTCCCGGCACCGACCCACCGGGCCTCGCAGGCGCTGGTCGGCGCGCTCATGGGCAGCTACCTCACCCCGTCCGCCCTCGTCTCCGCCGCGCCCGTCGCGCTGCCGCTGACCGTGGTCACCGCGGCCACCATCGCACTGAGCGTCGCGGTCGCCTGGTTCCTGGCCCGCGGTGGCCGTATCAGCCGGCCCAGCGCCGTTCTCGGCCTGGTGCCCGGCGGTTCGGCCGCGATCGTCACCTGTGCCGATGAGCTGAAGGCCGATGTGCGGCTGGTCGCCTTCACCCAGTACCTGCGCGTCGGTCTCGTCGCCACCACCGCCCCGCTGGCGGCCCACTGGCTGACCTCCGCGTCCTCGGCGGCAGGCGGGCACCCGGCCTCGGGCGGCGGCGCCGGACCCGGCCTCCTCCACGTGGTCGCCGGGTCGGACCAGCTCACCGGCCTGTTCGCCCTCGCCGTCATCGCCGTCGCCGGCTCCTGGGCCGGTCGGCGGCTGCGGGTGCCCACGCCGCTGCTGATCGGGCCGATGCTGGTTGCCCTGGCCGCGACGCTCAGCGGCGCCGTGCCCGGCTTCGCGCCCGTCGGGGTGCTCCAGAACGCCGTCTTCGTCCTCGTCGGCCTCGACGTGGGCGTACGGTTCACCCGCCGGACGCTCGTCAGCGTGCGGCGCCTCCTGCCCCCGATCCTGGTCTGCATGGCGGTCGTCTGCCTCGGCTGCGCCGGGCTGGCGTGGGTTTTCGCGCGGGTGACGGGCACTCCGATCATGGACGCCTACCTCGCCACGACCCCCGGGGGAATCAACGCGGTCCTCGCCACCGCGGTCTCCACCCACGCGGACGTCGCGCTGGTCTCGACCGTGCAGAGCCTGCGGCTCCTGGCGGTCATCCTGGTCACGCCGCTGATCGCCCGCCTGCTGGCGTCGCGGTGGTCACAGCCGTGACCCCGGTGCCCGCCCGCCGGTCGTCGGCGCGGATCGGCGAGGTGTGGGGAACGGCCTCTGCTCCGCGAGTGTCTACAGTAATGTAGACCGTCTACATGTCTGTAGTCGGATACGGGGTCATGCGCCCGGCCGTCCGTAAGAAGTCGTCCCGAGAAGTCGTCCCGGAGAAAGGGCTCATGCCGATGACCACACCCGCATGGCTGTCATCCCAGTTGGCCGTCAACGTGCTCGACGCGCGGTCGCTGCTGGCCGCTTTCGGCGTGCTGGGCGTCGGCATGGTGATGTTCGCCGAGACGGGGCTGCTCATCGGCTTCTTCCTGCCGGGTGACTCCCTGCTGTTCACCGCGGGCCTGCTCTGTACGGGCAGCGGCGGACACGGCGTACGGTTGTCGCTGGGGCCGCTGCTGGTCGCCGCGGCGGTGGGCGCGCTGACCGGCTCACAGTGCGGCTATCTGATCGGCCGCAGGGCAGGTGGCGCGCTCCTTGCCCGCGACCGCTCCGCCCGGCTGCACGAGGGGATGCGGCGGGCGGAGGATCTGCTGGGGCGATACGGGTATGCGAAGGCGATCGTGCTGGCGAGATTCGTGCCGGTGGTCAGGACCGTGCTGAACCCCCTGGCGGGGGCCCTGCGCGTACCGATTCGGGTCTTCACCGTATGGCAGGTCATCGGCGGGCTGGTGTGGAGCGTCGGGCTGACGCTCGCGGGGTACGCCCTGGGCTCCTCGATCCCGAATGTGGACCGCTATCTGCTGCCTTTGGTCGCGCTGATCGTGGCGGTGTCACTGATTCCGCTCGGCGTGGAGCTGCGCCGGAGTCGCAGGCACGCCAAGGCGGAGGAGGCCGGTGGATGATCCCGTCCTTCGACGGAGCGGTGGCTCCGTGAACCGCAGGGACGCCGTGGGCCTGGCCGGAAGCGCCGCTCTGGGCGCGTGGACGGCGCTGGCGGTGCTGACCATGGTCGTCGTGGGCGGCGCCGGTGCTCCGCTGTGGCTGGACAACGGCCTCCTCGGATGGTCCGTCGGCCACCGCCCGGATGTGCTGCGGACCCTCGCCCGCGGAGTGACCGACACCGGGACCGGCGTCATCCCGTACATACTCGCCGCACTTGCCGGCTTCCTGGCCGTACGAGCCGTACGGCACCGGCTGCTCGCCGCCGCGTTCTGCCTCGTCTGTCTCGGCGTGGGGCAGGCACTGCGGAACGGAATGATGGAACTTGTCCACCGCCCCCGCCCCCCGCGGGGTGACTGGGCGACGCATGCGAGCGGCTGGGCGTTCCCCTCGGGACACGCCACCACGGGAGCGCTGGCCGCCGGGCTGCTGATGGTCGCGCTGACCCTGCGCGCCCCGCGCGGAGCGACATCGGCCAGGGTCGTCGTCGGCTGCTGGGGCGTGCTGGTCGGGCTGACCCGCGGCTATCTCGGGGTGCACTGGTTCACGGACGTTCTCGGTGGCTGGCTGTTCGCCGTCGGCTGGCTGGGGGTGTGCCTGTGCGCCGCGGGCCGATGGCTGCCCGCCTCCTTCCTCACCGGCACCGGCACCGGCACCGACAGCGGCACCGGCACCGGCACCGACACCTTCCGCACCGACACCTCCGCCCTCCCCGCCAACACGGCCCCCACCGCCGAGAGACCGCCGGAGGACCATGCGCCGCAAGATCCTGATCGTCGAGGATGATCACGCCCTGCGTGATGTGCTCCGTCGAGGTCTGTACGACGAGGACTTCGACCCCGTCCCGGCCACCGACGGCGCCACCGCCCTACGCCTGGTCAGCACCGAGATCGCCGCGGTCGTCCTGGACATCGGCCTGCCCGACGCGGACGGACGGGACGTATGCCAGGCCATGCGCGCGGGCGGGTTCCACGCCCCGGTCGTCTTCCTGACCGCACGGCACCACCTCACCGACCGGCTGTCCGGCTTCTCGGCCGGGGGCGACGACTACCTGCCGAAGCCGTTCCACCTCGCCGAGCTCGCCGCCCGGCTGCGGGCGGCGCTCAAACGGGCCACACCCCCGCCGGCCGCCTCGGCCGGGGCTCTGGCCCTGGACGCGGTCCGGCACAGCGCGACGGTGCACGGCACCCGGGTCGCCCTGTCCCCGACGGAGTTCCGGCTGCTCGCCACGCTCGTCGCCGCGGACGGGGAACTGGTGCGCCGCCGCGATCTGGTCAGGGCGGGCTGGCCCGAAGGCGGACAGGTCAGCGACAACACCCTGGACCAGTACCTGACCAGGCTGCGCCGCAAACTACGCGAGACGGACAGCGGCCTGACCATCGCCACCGCGCGCGGGATCGGGCACCGCCTGTCATGAGATCCGCCCGGCACCGACCGGTGTTTCGCGCCCTGGCTCCCCGTACCCTGCGCGGACGGCTCTCGCTCGTCGCGCTGACCACCGCCGCACTGCTGATCACGGCGCTGACCGTCGTGTTCAACACGGCGGTGGAACGGCACCTGCGGCACCAGGCGGACGACGAGCTGCGGGCCCGGGCGACCGCCGTCGCCGCCACCGTCGACACCAGTGGCCCGCAGGTGCGCGTCCTGGAGACCGCCAACGATCAGCTGCTGGACACGAACGTGTGGATCTACGCCGGGAAGCGCCCGCTGGAAAAGCCACCCGCCACCTCGGCGGGCAGCCCTCTCACCCGGACCGCCGACAGGCTTGCCGCGCGGGGTGCGCCTGACTGCGCGACGGTCCACGCCGGGGGCCAACGGTCCGTCCGCCTGTGTGCCCGGCCCGTGCCCGGTGGCGATGCCACCGCCACCGTCGTCACGGCCCTCGACCTCACCCCGTACCAGAGCTCCGCGGACACCCTGCTGCTGGGATCGCTGATCCTGGACGCGGTGATGCTCGTCTGCGCCTACGTGCTGACACGTCTCGCGGTCGGCCGGGCACTGCGCCCGGTGCGGACGATGACCGACCAGGCCACCCAGTGGAGTGCCGTGGCCTCCGGAGAACGCTTCAGCACCGGGGGAGGCCCGGCCGAACTGGCCCGTCTGGGCACCTCGCTGGACGCGTTGCTGGACCGTATACGTGCCGTGCTGCGCCATGAGCAGCAACTGACGGGGAGCTGTCCCACGAGCTGCGCACGCCACTCACCCGGATCATCGCCGAACTCGACTGGTGGCGATCCCGGCCCCGCTCCACCGCCGAGACCCGAGCCACTCACAAGGTGATCGACGAGGCCGCCCAGTCCATGCGAACCATCTGCGACACGCTCCTGCTCGACGCCCGCGACAACGCGGCCGACACCTCGACAGCTCCCGGCACGGCCGGTGTCGCGTCCGTTCTGCGCCACATCACCCAACACCTCGCCACACCGGCCCGGGTGAAAGCCATGGTGGAGACCGGGGACGCGCGACTGGAGGCAGGAGTGACACCGGCCTTCCTCGAACGTGTCGTCAGCCCGCCGCTCGCCAACGCCGTCCGCTACGCCCGGTCCACCGTCACCGTGACGGGACGGCGCACGCCCGGCGGCGTGGCGATCGACATCACCGACGACGGACCTGGCGTACCGGAGGTGTTCGTCGGCGAGCTCTTCCAACCGGGGCGGCGCGCCGACCCCGGCGACGGTCACCACGGAGCGGGCCTCGGACTGCCGCTCGCGCGCCGTCTGGCCCGCTCCGCGGGCGGCGAGGTGTCCTACGACGCCGGGCACGCGCCCGGGGCGCGATTCACCGTCACTCTGCCCGCCGGCTGACTGGCTCCCGCTCGGCGCTCCGCGGGCCGGGCGCCCGGCGCTGCCGCACGTGGGCGTAGGCCTCACGACCCTGTCTGCCGCGGCCTGGACGCGTCCTGAACGCCTGCCGGAGCTCAGACCGGCTGCCGGGCGGTTTGTTCCGGTTCGGTGACGTCCTTGCGCGTCACCGACAGGAATACGACCAGGCCGAGAATGACCGCCAGGAACAGGGCACTGGTCACGACCGTGCCCAGGCCGAGGCCGCCGTCGCCGGTCGGCTGGGAGAGGTAGTCGCCGACGGAGGCGCCGAGCGGGCGGGTGAGGATGTAGGCGATCCAGAAGCTCCACACCGCGTCGAGGCCGAGCGCGAAGTGAGCGACCCCGACGGCGGCGATGGCCAGGGCGAACAGCACCGCGGACAGCCAGTACCCGAGGTTCATCCGCTCGGAGACCAGGTCACCGGCCGCGGTTCCCAGGGCGAAGGTGAACAGCACCGCCAGCCAGTAGAAGGATTCACGGCTGGTGGAGTCGACGCTGTGGATGGACAGTGTCCGCTCCCGCCGGTACCAGACGACGAACACCACCGCCAGGACGATCGCGAACACCGTCGTGCTCGTCTCCAGCGGCACACCCATGTTGTCGGTGAGGTTGTCGCTGATTACCGCGACGGCATCCCGCCCGTGCGCGGACACCGCGGTGTCAAGCCCGGTAGGGGGAGACCGCGGACGCCTTCGCGCACGCTATCGCTCTCGCTCACACCGCTGTGTCCAGCGACTCCCGGATCCGGGCCGCGGCCGTCCGCAGGTGGTGCAGGGCGAACCGGGCGGTCGACGTGGGGATTCGGCCGACGGGTACGGTCACCCCGACCGTCTGGCCGACCATCTCCAGCGCGGTGGGCAGGAGCGCCAGCTGGTCGTCCTGCTGTGCGACGAGCTGGGGCAGCGCCGCCACCATGTGGGTCTCGCGCAGCAAGGTGCGCAGGGTCAGGATCGACGTGCACTCCACCCTGTTCTCGGGCAGCGACAGCCCTCGCCGCCAGAAGGCGTCCTCCAGTTCCTGACGCAACGCCGTCTGCGTCACCGGCACCACCCATGGGTAGTCCAGCAGGTCCTCCAGAGCCGGTGTGCCGTGGCACAGCACCGGGTGGCCGACGCCGGTGACCAGCCGGATCGGTTCCTGGTAGAGCGTGTACTGCCGCAGCCGGGACTCCTCCGTCGGCACCAGCCTGCCCAGGGTGAAGTCCAGCCGCCCGGCCAGCAGGTCCTGGGTCAGCAGGTCGGGCGTGGCCTCCCGTACGACCACCGTCAGGCGGGGGCGCTCCGCCTTGAGCGCGGCGATGGCCCGGGGGAGCAGCACATTGGCCCCGGCCAGGTGCGTGCCGATGGTGACCGTGCCCGCCGTACCGGCGGACAGTTCGGTCATGTGCCGACCGGCTTGGCGCAGCTCGGCGACCACGGTCCGCGCGTGGTCGAGGAACGCGCGTCCGTGTGGCGTCGGCGTCATGCCGCGCGGGCCCCGTTCGAAGAGCTCCACCCCCAGCAGCGACTCCAGCTCGCGCAGACCGCGGGTGAGCACAGGCTGCGTCACGTGCAGCTGCTCCGCGGCGCGCAGCAGGCTCCCCTGGTCGTCGATCGCGGTGAGCATGACGAGGTGGCGCAGCTTCAGCCTCCCCTTGAGCAGGTCGTCGGGCCGCATATGTGTCTTCCTCGCCCTCGTCACCAGCAGCTATGTCGGTCGGACATACCTCCGAACCGAATAGGCATTATCCAGGCATGCCGTGCTCCCGCAATGCTCTGTTCACCGGAAGGCGCAGCCGACGGCGAACGCTTGGAGGTCATCGGCACATGAACGACGTACAGCCCGCACCCCGGCAGGGGCAGGGGCCCGCGCACTATGTCGGCGGACGGTTCGACGACTCGGGAGCCCGCTTCCCGCTCGTGTCACCGGCCGACGGAACAGTGATCGGCTCCGTCCCGGAGGCCGATTCCCTCACGGTCGACCGCGCTGTCCGCGCGGCACGTGAGGCTCTCGCCGGCCCGTGGGGCGAGGCCACGGCCGAGGAGCGGTGCGCCGTGCTGCGTCGTATCGCCGACGGCATGGAGGCTCGTTTCGAGGAGTTCGTCGCCGCCGAGGTCGCCGACACCGGCAAGCCCGCCTCACTCGCCCGCGCCGTCGACATCCCCCGCGGCATCGCCAACTTCCGCGCCTACGCCGACCTGGCCTGGGGCCGCCCCGAGCAGTCGTTCGCCACGCCGACCCCGGACGGCGCGGGCGCCCTGAACTACACGGTGCGCCGCCCCCTCGGCGTGGTCGCCGTGGTCTCGCCGTGGAACCTTCCGCTGCTGCTGCTGACCTGGAAGGTCGCCCCCGCGCTCGCGGCGGGCAACGCGGTCGTCGCCAAGCCCTCCGAACTCACCCCCTCCACCGCCACCCTGCTGGCCGAGGTCATGGATGAGACCGGCGTCCCCGCGGGCGCCTTCAACCTGGTCCACGGCTTCGGCGAGAACAGCGCGGGCGCCTTCCTGACCGCCCACCCCGACGTGGACGCGGTCGCCTTCACCGGCGAGTCCGCCACCGGTACCGCCATCATGCGGGCCACCGCCGAACACCTCGCCCCCGTCTCCTTCGAACTCGGAGGAAAGAACGCCGGTATCGTCTTCGCCGACGCGGACTTCGAGGCCGCCGTCGAGGGGACGGTCCGCTCGTCCTTCACCAACGCCGGCCAGGTCTGCCTGTGTACTGAGCGGGTCTACGTCGAACGCGGCATCTACGACGACTTCGTCCAGGCGGTCGCCGAGCGTACCCGCGAGCTGCGCCTGGGCCTGCCCTGGGAGGACGACACCCAGATGGGCCCGCTGGTCTCCGCGCTCCACCGGGACAAGGTCCTCGGCTACTACCGCCTCGCCAAGGAGGAGGGCGCGAAGATCCACACCGGCGGCGGCGTGCCGGCCTTCGGCGACGAACGCGACGGCGGCTTCTTCGTGGAGCCCACCGTGCTCACCGGCCTCGGCCAGGACGCTCGCGTCGTCCGCGAGGAGATCTTCGGCCCGGTCTGCCACATCGCGCCCTTCGACGACGAGGCCGAGGCCGTACGCCTGGCCAACGACAGCCCCTACGGGCTCGCCGCCACCGTGTGGACGACCTCGCTCTCCCGCGCCCACCGCGTAGCGCCCCGGCTGCACTCCGGAGTCGTCTGGGTGAACTGCTGGAACCTGCGTGACCTCAGGACTCCCTTCGGCGGTGTCAAGGCGTCCGGCATCGGCCGCGAGGGCGGCGTGCACTCCCTCGACTTCTTCTCCGAGCCCGTGAATGTGTGTGTGAAGCTCTGATGACCGCCGAGAACACGGGCCCCATCGAGAACACGGGGCCCGCCGAGAACACGAGGACCGACGCCGTGCGGGCGGCGGCCGATCGCCTCGCCCGCGCCCATGCCGACGGCGTTCCCGTCGCACCGGTACGCGACCTCGTCGCCGACGTCGACGCCGCCTATCAGGTGCAGCAGACGCTGACTCGCCGCTGGCTCGGCGAGGGCCGCCGTCCGGTGGGACGCAAAATCGGCCTCACCTCCACCGCCGTACAACGCCAACTGGGCGTGGATTCACCGGACTTCGGGATGCTCTTCGCCGACATGGCGGCCCCCGACGGCGCCGAGATCCCGGCCGGCGCCGTGCTGCAGCCCAAGGCGGAGGCCGAGATCGCGCTCGTCCTCGGCTCCGACCTCACGCATGAGCGGCACACCGTCGCCGACCTGTTCCGCGCGATCGCCTACGTGGTCCCCGCCATCGAGGTCGTCGGCAGCCGCATCCGCGGCTGGGACATCACCCTCGCCGACACCGTCGCCGACAACGCCTCCTGCGGCATGTACGTCCTCGGCGCCACGCCCACTCCGCTGGAACGCGCCGGTGACCTGCGCACCGCCGGAATGACCATGGAACGCCGGGGTGACCAGGTCTCCACCGGCACCGGTGCGGCCTGCCTCGGACACCCCCTGAACGCCGCCCTCTGGCTCGCCGACACCCTGGTGCGCCTCGGGCACCCCCTGCTCGCGGGCGACACCGTGCTGACCGGCGCGCTCGGCCCGATGGTGCCGGTCACCGCCGGGGACGTGCTGGAAGCCCATATCGAGGGGCTCGGCAGCGTACGCGCCGCCTTCGCCCGGGAGGAGAGCCGATGAGCACCGTGACACCGGACGTGGCCGCCCTGGCGCGCACCCTTGACGACGCGGCCCTGCGGGCGCGTGCCGTCCCCCGCCTGACCGACACGGCCGACCTCGACGTCGAGGCCGGGTACGCCGTGCAGCGCGCCCTGGTCGAGCGGCGGCTGGCCCGCGGCGAGCGGCTGGCCGGCATCAAGCTCGGTTTCACCAGCAAGGCCAAGATGCGCCAGATGCGGGTGGACGATCTGATCTGGGGCCGGCTCACCGACGCCATGCGCTTCACCGACGGTGCCACCGTCCGTCTGGACCGGTTCGTCCACCCGCGCATCGAGCCGGAGCTCGCCTTCCTGCTCGGCGCGCCGCTCACCGGCGACATCTCCAGCGAGGAGGCGGCCGCCGCCGTGACGGCCGTGGCGCCCGCGTACGAGATCATCGACTCCCGCTACGAGGGGTTCCGCTTCTCCCTGCCGGACGTCGTCGCGGACAACTCCTCCTCCTCGGGCTTCGGCATCGGCCCCTGGCGCGATGTGCGCTCCTTCGACCTCGTGACCGGGCTCGCCAATCTCGGCATGACCCTCGAGGTCGACGGGCGCGCCGTCGAGACCGGCAGTTCCGCCGCCATCCTCGGCCACCCGCTGCGCTCGATCACCGCTGCCGCCCGACTCGCCGCGGACGCCGGCCTCGTACTGGAGAAGGGCTGGGTTGTGCTCGCCGGGGCCGCCACCGCCGCCGTGCCCCTGGAAGCAGGCCGTCATGTGAGGGTCAACGCGGGGCGACTGGGATCTGCCGACGTCACCACCGAGGGGGAGCAGGGCCGATGAGCGAGCGGAACACCGTGTCCACCGGCGCCATCACCGTGAACGGCAAGGCCCGCCCCCGGGGACGCTTCCCGCATGTGCGCCGCGCCGGAGACTTCGTCTATGTCTCCGGGACGAGCTCACGCCGCCCGGACAACACCTTCGTCGGCGTCGAGGTCGACGAACTCGGCACCGCCCGACTGGACATCGCCGCCCAGACCCGCGCGGTCATCGAGAACATCGGCGACCTCCTCGAAGCCGTCGGCGGGAGCCTCGCCGACGTGGTCAACGTGACCACGTACCTCGTCAATATGAACGACTTCGGCGGCTACAACGAGGTCTACGGCGAGTTCTTCGACGAGAACGGCCCCACCCGCACCACCGTGGCCGTCCACCAGCTTCCCCACCCCCACCTCCTCATCGAGATCTCCTGTGTGGCGCACCTGCCCCGCACCCGCACGGAAGGCTGACACATGGTCTCCAAGAGCGTCCGCAAGCCGTTCAACCTCCAGCAGTGGATCGACGATCACCAGGACCTCCTCAAGCCACCCGTCGGCAACGTCCAGATCTGGGAGGACGCCGACCTGATGGTCACCATCGTCGGCGGTCCCAACCAGCGCACCGACTTCCACGACGACCCGATCGAGGAGTTCTTCTACCAGCTCAAGGGCAACATGGTGCTGCGGGTGATGGAGGAGGAAGGCAAGCCCCCCGTCGATGTGCGGATCCGTGAGGGCGACGTCTTCCTGCTCCCCGCACACGTGCGGCACTCCCCGCAGCGTCCCGAGCCGGGCAGCATCGGCCTCGTCGTCGAGCAGACCCGCCCCGAGGGCGCGCTGGACGGCTCCGAGTGGTACTGCACCGAATGCCACCACCTGGTACACCGCTCCGAGATCGCGCTGGCCTCCATCGTCGAGGACCTGCCGCCGCTGTTCGACGCGTTCTACGCCGACGAGAAGCTCCGTACCTGCGGGCACTGCGGGGCCCTGCACCCCGGCAAGGAATGGCCCGAGCACATGCGTCCCGTGCCGCGCGCCCCAGAGCGGTGACCACCACCCCCACTTTTTATTGAGACTGAACGGAGCACCAGTGACGGTCGTCGATGTCCATGCGCATGTCTTCCCGCGCATCTCCCGCACCGAGTCCCGCATCCTGGACGCCGAGAACGGCCCCTGGCTGCGCGAGGACGAGGGCGGGGCCGGGATGATGATGAGCGGGACCACCGAGTACCGCCCGGTCGGCGTCGAACTGTGGGACGCCGCGACGCGGATCGAGCAGATGGACCGCCAGGGCGTCGACATCCAGGTGGTGTCCTCGACGCCGCTGATGTTCGGCTACGGCGCCGATGTGTGCCGGGCCGCCGTATGGTGCGAACTCGTCAACGACCGTATTCTCGACCTCTGTTCCCACGCCCCCGACCGGCTCGTGCCGCTGTGCCAGGTGCCGTTGCAGAACACCGAGGCGGCCTGCGAGGAGGTCACCCGGGCGATGGCCAAGGGCCACGCGGGCGTGCACATCGGCAACCACATCGGCGACCGGAATCTCGACGACGGCGCGCTCCGCGAATTCCTCGCGCACTGCGCCCGCGAAAACGCCGCGGTCTTCGTCCACCCCTGGGACATGCTCGCCCCGGAGCGGATGCCGAAGTACATGCTGCCCTGGCTGGTGGGCATGGCAGCGGAGACCCAGCTCAGCATCCTCGGACTGATCCTCTCCGGCGCCTTCGAGGAACTGCCGCGGAACCTCCGGCTCTGCTTCGCCCATGGCGGCGGCAGCTTCCCGTACCTGCTCGGCCGGGCCGACAACGCCTGGCGCCGGCGGGACATCGTCCGCACGGACTCGCCCCAACCGCCGTCGGCCTACCTCGACCGGTTCTCCCTGGACTCGGCCGTCTTCGACCCCGGTGCCTTCAGGCTCCTGGTCGATGTGATGAGCCCCGAGCGGATCATGCTCGGCACCGACTACCCCTTCCCCCTCGGCGAGGAGGAGCACGGCGCCCTCGTGCGCGGCAGCGACCTGCCCCCCGCCGACCGTGACCTGATCCTCGGTCAGAACGCCCTGAAGTTCTTCCGTATCGGCAGTCCCCGCGACGGCATGACGGAGACGCGGGCATGAGCTGAGCCGAGGCCCGGTCCCGGGGTCCGAGTCGCAGTAAGCCCCCCACATCTCGCCGCATCCGCCCCACGGGCGGGTGCCCGTCCCCCGAGGTGAAGCCCGTATGACTCCGACCGACAGCAGAACTTCCGGTACCTCTCAGGCGAGACGTGTCGCCTGGGCCGCCTTCATCGGAAGCACCATTGAGTGGTACGACTTCTTTCTCTACGCCACCGCCGCGGCGCTCGTCTTCAACGTGCAGTTCTTCCCGACCGCGGACCCGGCCGTGGGCTCCATCGCCGCCTTCGGCACACTCGCCGCCGGCTTTGTCTCCCGGCCGCTCGGCGGTCTGGTCATGGGCCACTTCGGTGACCGCTATGGGCGCAAGAACACCCTGATCGCCTCTCTGCTGATCATGGGTCTGTGCACGGTCGCCGTCGGCCTGATACCCACCTACGCCGGCATCGGCGTGGCCGCCCCGATCCTGCTCACGCTGATGCGGGTGATCCAGGGCATCGGCCTCGGTGGCGAATGGGGCGGAGCGGTCGTGATGACCCTCGAGCACGCACCGGAGAACCGCCGCGGCCTCTACGGTGCGGCCCCGCAGATGGGCGTGCCCGCCGGCCTGATCGCCGCCAACCTCGCAGTGCTGGGGCTCACCCGCGGTCTGGGCGAGGACGCCTTCAACTCCTGGGGCTGGCGCATTCCCTTCCTGCTCAGCCTCCTTCTGATCGCCGTCGGCATGTACCTGCGGCTGCGTATCGAGGAGAGCCGCGCCTACAGCGAACGCGCCGAGCCCGCCGCGCGGAAGAAGCTCCCGGTCGCCGAAGTCCTTCAGGAACACTGGCGCTCGGTCCTGCGCGCCTGCTTCGTCGTCGTCGGCAACTCCAGCGTGGCGTACGTCTTCATGACCTATGTGCTGTCCTACGGCAAGCAGACCCTGCACATCGACGCGGTCTTCCTGCTGCTGAGCGTGATCGGCGGTGCCGTGATGTGGCTGGTCTCGGCCCCGTTCTGGGGACGGCTCGGCGACCGGTGGGGACTGCGCAGGCTGTTCCTGATCGGCGGGTTCATCCGGGTCGCGTGGGCGCTGGCGTTCCTGCCGGTCGTGGACACCGGGAACAAGCCGCTGATCTTCGTGTTCATGCTGTCGATGGGCCTGGTCCTGTCGATGACCCACGCCTCGGTGGGCGTGATGACGGCCCTCATGTTCCCGCTGAGGATCCGTTACACCGGTTCCTCCGCCGCCTACCAGATCGGCTCGTTGCTCGGCGGCGGCATCACCCCGCTCGTTGCCGCCTCCCTGATGAAGGCCACCGGTACCTCGATGAGCATCACCCTGTACCTCCTGGCCATCGGCCTGATCAGCCTCGCCGCCACCAAGGGGCTGTCCAGGGACGACGTCGGCGAGGGCGGCGGCGAGGGCGTCGGCGCCGCCGAGCGGAAACCGCAGCCGCAACGGGTCTGATGGCCGTCAGGGGCGCCGTACCCCGGTGGGCGACCACCGGGGTACGGCGGACGGAGCGGCCCCTGAGGCGGAAGAGCGGACGGAGCAGCTCCTGAGACAGCGGAAAGGACAATCATGGAGCTTGTCATTCTGGGCAGCGCCGGCGGCCCACAGCCGCATCCCGGCAAGGCCGCCCCGGCCACCGCGGTCGTCGTCGACGGCGACATCCACGTCATCGACTGCGGCAATGGTGTGGGACGGCAGATCGTCTCGGCCGGCCTGGAGCTGACCGGGCTGCGGTCGGTCCTCGTCACCCACCACCATGTCGACCACAACGCCGACCTCGGCGCCCTGGTCCACCTGGCGTGGACCGCGGCCCGGTGCGAGCCGGTCGACGTCTACGGGCCCGCCCCGCTGAAGTCGATGATCCAGCGGTACCTCGAGCTCAACGAGCCCGACATCAGCCACCGCGAGGGCCTCGGCCGGCCGGCCCTGGCCGGAGTCTTCCGGCCCCATGAGGTCTCCGGGCCCGGCACCGTCCACGAGGCCGACGGGGTACGGATCGGCGCCGCCGTCGCCACACATCCGCCGATGCCCTCGTTCTCCTACCGCGTCGACGCGCACGGACGCTCCGTGGTCGTCTCCGGCGACACCGCCCGCTGCGCCGAGGTGGTCGAACTCTCCCGGGGCGCCGACGTCCTCGTCCACGAGGCGTACTCCCCGGATCATCTCGCCGAGTTCATGGCAGGCTCCAACACCAGGATCGAGCGACTGCGACAGCACTTCGCGCAGGCCCACACCAGCGCCGAGGACGCGGGCCGGGTCGCCGCCGAGGCCGGAGTGCGCACCCTCGTCCTGTGGCACCTGATCCCGTGGCAGCTCTCCGACGAGGAGTACGCCGCCCAGGCCGCACGGACCTTCGACGGGGAGATCGTCGTGGCGCACGACCTCCAGCGCATTCCCGTCTGACTCAACGCCATCCTCCGCCGGGGGCGCCGGGGCACCGGGTCAGGTGGTGCGGCGGATGAGGAGGACGTGATCGGTGACCTCGGCGGTCCGCCCGTCGGGGCCGGTCGCGATCCGGCGTGGTGTGTCGGCCCGCTCGACCGTCCAGGTCTCCGGGGCCAGATCGATATCGGCGGCGACCTCCCGCGGGCTCGGGTACCGGGGTGGTGCTCATCAGGGCTCCTTGTGTCGGTAGGTGCTCAGTCTTGGCGGGCGCGCCACGACTTGGCATGAAATCTTGCGGCAATGGCAAGATGGCCCGATGGATCCCAAGACGGACGACGACGTGCTCGACGCGGTGGGGTCGCGGCTCCGTGCGCTGCGCCGTGACCGTGGCATCACCCTCGCCGACCTCGCGGCGACGACCGGCGTTTCGGAGAGCACCCTGTCCCGGCTGGAGAGCGGGCAGCGCCGGCCGACCCTGGAACTGCTGCTCCCGCTGGCCCGTATCTATGACGTTCCGCTGGACGACCTCGTCGGTGCCCCGCGCACCGGCGACCCCCGGATCCACCTCAAGCCGATCAGGCGGTTCGGCATGACATTCGTGCCGCTGTCCCGGCGACCGGGCGGTGTCCACGCGTTCAAGATGATCATCCCCGCCGAGCCGGAACCACTCGAACCGACCCCGCAGACCCACGAAGGCTTCGAATGGCTCTATGTGCTCAGCGGACGCCTGCGACTCGTGATCGGCGAGCGCGACCTGACGCTGCCGCCCGGTGAGGCGGCCGAGTTCGACACGTCCCTGCCGCACTGGCTGGGCAGCGCCGACGGCGGCGTGGTGGAGCTGCTCATCCTGTTCGGCCTGCAAGGGATACGCGCGCATGTACGCGCCGACCCTCATCGGCCGCCCCAGGCCGAGCGCCGACGGTGAACCCGGCGCGACGGCACCGCGGTCTTCGCCCGACCTCCTCGGCCGGATCGGCCATCCCCGTCGGTGGGCAACCTGGCGGATCGTGCCCTCGTCCTCAATGACGGGTCGCCTCAAGGAGGTCATGCGGTGCGTACGCACGCCGACATCGTCAGACCGCTGCCGGAACTGCTCGGGGAGCATGCCCGCCGGCTCGGGGACAAGGTCTGTTTCCAGGACCGGTTCAGGAGCCTGACCTACCGGGAGCTGGAGCGGAGGACCGCACGGCTGGCCGGTCATCTGGCTGGACTCGGGCTGGCGCGCGGTGACCGGGTGGCCGTACTGCTCGGCAACCGTGTCGAGACGCTCGAGAGCCTGCTCGCCATCACCCGGGCGAGCGGCGTGGGCGTGCCTCTGGACCCCGGGAGTTCGGAGCAGGAGCTGGCCCGTCTGCTGGACCACAGCGGGGCACGGGTGCTCATCACCGACGGCGCCTGCCTGACGCGGCGGCGAACGCTGTCGTTCCGCCCCGGGCTGACCGTGGTGGTGGCCGAGGGCGGCGACGAGGACGGGGCCGAGAGCTCGCCTTCGGCCGCGGGCGGTGTTCCGCGGTACGAGGAGTTGGCGGGTACGGAGCCGCGGACGCCGGCCCGGGACGATCTCGCACTGGACGAAGTGGCCTGGCTGCTCTACACCTCGGGCTCCTCCGGCGCGCCCAAGGGCGTCCTGTCCACCCAGCGCAACCGCCTCTCGCCGGTCGCGACGGGCTACGTCGGGGTCCTGGGCCTGTCCGAACGGGACCGGGTGCTGTGGCCGTTGCCCCTCCATCACGCGATGAGCCAGGTGGTGTGCCTCCTCGGGGTGACCGCGGTGGGCGCGAGCGCGATGCTGCTGCCCCGGTTCTCGGTGGCGGGTGTGCTCGGCGAACTGCGGCGTGGGGACGGCTCGTTCACCTTGCTCGGCGGGGTCCCGACCACGTATTCGGCGCTGCTCGACGCGGTCCGGGGCGAGGAGGGCGGCGAGGAGGGCGGCAAGGACGGCGGCATGGACGGCGCGGGTCTCGGCGCCCCCGGGCTGCGGGGTTGCGTCAGCGGTGGTGCCGCGGCGGGGCCCGGGTTCCGCGAGTCCTTCGAGGCGGTCTGCCGGGTCCCCTATCTGGAGCACTACGGCAGCACGGAGGCGGGCCCGGTCACCATGGCGGCGCCGGGCGAGGCGACGGCGTCCGGGGCGTGCGGCCGGGTACTGCCCGGCACCCGGGTCCGAGTCGGCGGGGGCCCCGACGGCCGGGACACGGGCGAGGGCGAGTTGTGGGTCAGCGGGCCCGGGGTCATGGCCGGTTACCACGGCAGGCCGGAAGCCACCGCGGAGGTGCTGCGCGACGGCTGGTTCCGCACGGGTGACCTGGTCAGGATCGATGCCTCCGGTGAACTGACGGTCACCGGCCGGGCGAGTGATCTGATCATCCGGGGCGGGGTGAACATCCATCCTTCGGAAGTGGAGGCGGTGCTGCGGCGGCTTCCAGGGGTGGCGGACGCCGCCGTGGCCGGACGCCCGCACCCCGTCTTCGGCGAGGTGCCGGTCGGCTATCTGGTCGCCGGGCCCGGTGGCGGCGTGCTGGACAGAGGGCGCGTCCTCGCCGCCTGCCGTGCGGAACTGTCCGGCTTCAAGGTGCCGGTCGAGCTGTTCGAGGTGGCCGACATTCCCCGTACCGTCTCCGGGAAGATCCTGCGGCGGGACCTCGCCGGCCTGCCCGCGCGGGCGCTGGCCGCGCAGGCCGCCGGGAGGCCGCCGGAGGACCTGCTGACCCTGGTGCGGAGCGAGGTGGCGGCCGTGCTCGGCGGTACGCCTCAGGCGGTGGAGCCGAGCACGGCACTGCGGGACCTGGGCATGGACTCCCTGATGGCGACGGTGCTGCGGGAGCGGTTGTCGGCGGTGACCGGCCTGCCGCTCTCCGAGGCCGTCGCCTTCGACTTTCCCACGGCCGCCGCGCTCGCCGCCCACCTCGGGGAACGGAACGCCGCCGGGCCGGCCGGTGCCGGGCCGGTGAACCGGGGCGCGGCCCGGTCGGACGACGATCCTGTGGTGATCGTGGGGATGGCGTGCCGCTATCCCGGAGACGTGACCTCTCCCGAGGAACTGTGGCGGCTGGTGGCCGACGGGAGGGACGCCATCGGTCCCTTCCCCACCGACCGGGGCTGGGACACCCGGGCGCTGTACGACCCGGATCCCGGGCGGCCCGGACGGACGTATGTGCGCGAGGGCGGTTTCCTCTCCGGTGCGGACCGCTTCGACCCCGGCTTCTTCGGCATCTCTCCCCGCGAGGCGCTGGCCATGGACCCGCAGCACCGGCTGCTGCTCGAAGTGGCGTGGGAGGCCTTCGAGTACGCCGGTCTCGTCCCCGCCACCCTGCGTGGGTCGGCGACCGGGGTGTACGTCGGGCTGATGTACAGCGACTACGCCCGCCGCCTGACCGGGACGCCCGAGCATGTCGAGGGGTACCTCGGCCTCGGCAACGCCGGAAGCGTCGCCTCGGGCCGGATCGCCTACACCTTCGGCCTCGAAGGACCGGCCCTCACCGTGGACACGGCGTGTTCCTCGTCCCTGGTGGCCCTGCACCTGGCGGCCCAGGCGCTGCGCCGGGGTGAGTGTGGCTTCGCGTTGGCCGGCGGCGCCACGGTGATGTCGGGGCCCTCGTCGTTCGTGGAGTTCAGCCGCCAGCGGGCGCTGGCACCCGACGGCCGCTGCAAGGCGTTCGGCGCGTCCGCCGATGGCACGGGGTGGGCCGAGGGCGCCGGAATGCTGCTGCTGAGCCGGTTGTCCGAGGCGCGCCGCGCCGGACTTCCGGTCCTGGCCGTGGTGCGCGGCTCGGCGGTGAACCAGGACGGGGCGAGCAACGGGCTGACCGCACCGCACGGACCGGCGCAGCAGCGGGTGATCCGGCAGGCGCTCACGGACGCGGGGCTGAGTCCCGGGGACATCGACGCGGTGGAGGCGCACGGCACCGGCACCCGGCTGGGGGACGTCATCGAGGCGGAGGCCTTCTTCGCGACGTACGGGCGCCACGCGCGGCAGCGCCCCCTCCGGCTGGGCTCGGTGAAGTCGAACATCGGTCACACCCAGGCCGCCGCCGGAGTGGCCGGCGTGATCAAAATGGTGCAGGCGATGCGGCACGGCGTGCTGCCGCGCACGCTGCACGCCGACGAGCCGACCCCGCGTGTCGACTGGTCGCCGGGGCGGATCGCACTGCTGACCCGGGCGGTGGAGTGGCCCGCGACGAACCGTCGGCGCCGGGTGGGGGTGTCCTCCTTCGGCATCAGCGGCACCAACGCCCATGTGGTGCTCGAAGAGCCGCCGGGCGACGGGGAGGCCGCACCGCCCGCCGCACCGCCCGTCGCACCGCCCGCCGTGGCGGACGCCGTGGCGGACGGCGGGGCCGCGGGTGGCAGCGCCGGGCCCGGGGCGGTGCGGGAAGGCGCGACACGTCCCGGACGGGCCGCGGTGGCCTTTCCGGTGTCGGCCAGGAGTGCGCCGGGGCTGCGGGCCCAGGCACGACAGCTGTACGACCATGTGGTCGCCGCCCCCGAGGCGTCCCTGGTGGACCTCGGGTACTCGCTCGCCACCACGCGTGCGGCCTTCGAGCACCGGGCCGTGGTGGTGGCCCGGGACCGTGCCGGACTGCTCGGCTCCCTGCGGGCCGTGGCGGAGGACGACGGCGGTCCCGGACCGCACACGGGCACCTCCCGCCACCACGGCCCGCCGGCCCTGCTGTTCACCGGCCAGGGCAGCCAGCGCGCCGGTATGGGCCGCGAACTGTACGAGTCGCGGGATCTGCATCCGGCCTTCGCCCGTTCGCTGGACGAGTGCTGTGCCCTGCTCGACCCGCTGCTGCCGGTGCCCCTGCGGGACGTCATGTTCGCCGGGCCCGGTACGGAGACGGGCGAGCTGCTGCGGACGACCCGGTTCGCACAGCCGGCGCTCTTCGCCCTGGAGATGGCCCTGTTCCGGCAGTTCGAGGCCTGGGGGGTACGCCCCGGCCCGGTGGCCGGGCACTCGGTGGGGGAGGTGACGGCGGCCCATGTCGCCGGGGTGTTGTCCCTCGCGGACGCGTGCACACTGGTGGCGGCCCGGGGCCGGCTGATGGACACGCTGCCCGCGGGCGGCGCGATGGCGGCCGTGGCCGCCGGCGAGGACGAGGTGGCCGCCCACCTCGCCGAGACCGGGTGCGCGGTGGAGATCGCCGCGGTCAACGGGCCCGCCTCGGTGGTCGTCTCCGGCGACGAGGCCGCGGTGCGGGAGGCCGCCGGGTACTTCCGGGAGCGGGGCCGTTCGGTGACGCCGCTGCGGGTCGGCCATGCCTTCCACTCCGCTCGGATGGAGCCCATGCTGGCCGACTTCGCGGACGTGGTCCGGCGGCTGTCCTTCGCCGCGCCGCGGCTGCCGCTGCTCACCGCCGTGGCGGGCCGGGCGGCCACCGACGAGGAGCTGTGCACACCGGAGTTCTGGGTGGACCAGGTCCGCCGTCCGGTCCGCTTCGCCGATTCGGTGGCGCACCTGGGCGAGCGGGGCGCGGCACACTACGTCGAACTGGGGCCGGACGGGGTGCTCACCGGCCTGGTACGGGATTGCCTCGCCGCGTCCGGACGGGCCCTGGCCGACCCGGACGCGGCCCCGGCCGACCCGGACCCGGACGCGGGCGAGGCGGGCGGCGGCGAGCGGGGCCCGGCACCGCTGGTCCTGCCGACCCTGCGCGGGACGCGGCCGGAAGCGGACGCCCTGCTCGACACGCTGGCCGCGCTGCACGCCCATGGCGTGCCCGTCGACTGGCGGGCCGTCTTCGCCGGGCGCGGCGGGCGGCGTGTCGCACTGCCCACGTACGCCTTCCAGCGCCGCCGGTACTGGCTGGAGACCGCCCCGGGGCATCCGCCCGTGTCCCCGGCGGCCGGGCCCGCCCATCCGTTCCTGCGGTCGTACACCCGCACGGCCGACGACGACGGGTCGCTGCTGACCGCGGTGCTCTCGGTGCCCGACCAGCCGTGGCTCGCCGATCATGTGGTGGCCGGGGAGATCTTGCTGCCGGGGACCGCCTTCGTCGACATGGCCCTGCACGCCGGTGAGTTGGCGGGCGCGGCCGTCCTGGACGAACTCGTCCTGACCGCGCCGCTGCCGTTGCCCTCGGACGGTGCCGTCGCCTTGCAGGTGAAGGTGGCGGGGGCGGACGACGCGGGACGGCGGGCCGTGTTCTTCCACTCCCGGCCGCACACCGAGGCGGGTGATGAGCCCTGGCTCCGGAACGCCGTCGGCACCCTTTCGCCGGCGCGGCCGCCCGCGGACCCCGCGGACCGGGAAGCGGCCGCCGCCGGGACCGGCGGCGTGCACCGGCCGCACGCGTCCTGGCCGCCGGCGGAGGCGGTGCCCCTGCACGCGCCCCCGCGTGCCGACGGCCCGGGGACCGGACCGTACGAGCGACTGGCCGCCGACGGGCTGCGTTACGGTCCCGCCTTCCGTGGCATGCGCGCCGCCTGGCGGCACGGGGAGGAGTTGTACGCCGACGTCGCGCTGCCCGAAGCGGCCCGGGCGCCGCGCCCGGAGGCGGACGGCCCGCAGTTCGTCCTGCATCCCGCACTGCTCGACGCGGCGCTGCACGCCCTGGCCCTGGACGGCCTCGTCAGAGACGGTTCAGGGGCGGTCGGTCCGGCGGCCGGCGGGTTGTCCCTGCCGTTCGCCTTCGGCGGGGTGCGCGTGCACACCACCGGCGTACGGCGCGTGCGGGTACGGGTGGCCCCCGGGCCCGACGGGCAGACCGGAGTGGAGCTGACCGACGAGACGGGCGCACCGGTGGCGACGGTCCGTTCGCTGACGCTCCGGCCCCTGCCGCGTACCGGCTCCGCGACGGCGGACGCGGTCACCGGTGCTCTCCCCGGAGCGGTCACCGGTGCTCTCCACCGGATGGACTGGGTGCCGCTGAGCGAGCCGCCCGCACCCGTGGCGACGCCCCGCTGGGGGGTTCTGGGCACGGCGGGCACACGGCTGGTCGACGCCCTCGCGCCCCCGGGTTCCGGTGTCCCGGTGTACCGGGGCCCGGCGGTGTGCGACGCGTCGTCGGCCGTCGTCGTGGCACCGTGCCCACCGCCTGACACGACCGGCGGCGCGCAGGACCAGGCCGCCGGGTTGCTGCGGGTGGCGGACCGGGCGCTGCGGCTCGTGCGGGAGTGGCTCGCCGAACCGCACCTGTCCCGCTCCCGTCTCGTCCTCGTGACGTCCGGTGCCGACACTTCGGCCGACGACGTTCCAGCCGACGGCGGTTTCCCCACGGACGGTGCCGCCGGCCGCGGGAGTGACGCCCAGTCCGGCGGGACAGCGTCCGTACCGTCGCACACACCGGTGTGGGGACTGGTCCGCTCGGCCCTGCGCGAGCACCCGGGCCGCTTCGCCCTGATCGACGTGGACGAACACCCCGACTCCTGGCGTGCCCTGCCCGCCCTGCTGGCCGCCTCGGTACCGGAGGCAGCCGTACGCCGGGGGACGGTGTACGTGCCGAAGCTGGTGCCACTGGCCGAGGCGGCACCGGAGCCGCGCAAGCGACGGCCGCTCGACCCGCGGGGCACAGTCCTGGTCACCGGCGGCACCGGTTCCCTGGGCGCGCTGGTGGCGCGGCACCTGGTCACCGCCCACGGCGTCCGCCATCTGCTGCTCGCCGGCCGGCGCGGGCCGGACGCTCCGGGGGCCCGGGAACTCGTCGCGGAGCTGCGTGAGGCGGGCGCCCAGGTGACCCTTCACGCCTGTGACGTCGCGGACCGGACCGCGCTCGCCACCCTGCTCGACACGGTACCGGCCGCCCACCCGCTGACCGGCGTCGTGCACACCGCGGGGGTGCTGGACGACGGCGTCGTCACGGCGCTCACCACCGACCGTCTGAGGCGGGTGCTGCGCCCCAAAGCGGACGCCGCTCTCGCGCTGCACGAACTGACCCGCGGTCACGACTTGGCCGTGTTCGCGCTGTTCTCCTCGGTGGCGGGTACCTTCGGCTCCGCCGGCCAGGCCAACTACGCCGCGGCCAACTGCGTGCTGGACGCCTTGGCACGACACCGCTCCCGGCTCGGACTGCCCGGTACGTCGATCGTCTGGGGCCCCTGGCGGCAGGACGACGGCATGATGGCGCACCTCGGCGACGCGGACCGGCAGCGGATGGCCCGTTCCGGGTTCGGCCCGCTCGGACCGGAAGAGGGTCTGGCCCTCTTCGACGCCGCCGTGGCCGGTGACGAACCCGTGGTGGTGGCGGCCCGCCTCGCCCCGGCCGCTCTCCACGGCGGCGAACCGGCGGCGAACCGGCTCCGAACCCCCGCCGCCGACGCGCGCGACAGGGGCGGGGACCGACGCGGCCGGGCGTTGGCGGCCGCTTCCCCCGGCGAGCGGGGCGGGGTGCTGCTCACGAAGGTCCGGACCCTGGCGGCCCGCGTCCTGGGCCACGCGGAGGAGGTGAGCGAGATCGACGCGGACGTCCTGCTGGCGGACCTGGGGCTGGACTCCCTGGCCGCGGTCGATCTGCGCAATGAGCTCGCGGCGTGGACGGGGCTGACGCTGCCGTCCACGCTGCTGTTCGACTTTCCGACGCCGCGCGCGCTCGCCACCGAGCTGACGCGGCGGTATGCCGCCGGGGCACCTCCCGCGGGCGCCACGTCCGACGGCCCGGCACGGCCCGAGGCCGTCGGCCCTCCGGACTCCCCGGAGGGCGGTCCGGAGGCGGGCACTTCACCGGACTGGCCGCGGGCCGCCGACGCACCGCACGCCGGGGGAGCCCCGGACTCCCTGGGCGCGCTCTTCCGTGCCGCATGTTCCCGGGGACAGAGCTGGGACGGCATGGCGCTCCTCACCATCGCCGCGCGCCTGCGCCCGGTCTTCGACGGGACCGGGGCGCCCGGGGCGGCGCACGAACCCGTCATGCTCGCGGTGGGCGGCACGGGGGCCCGGCTGGTCTGCTCCCCAGCGCTCAGCGCGGTGTCCGGACCGCAGGAGTACGCGCGCCTCGGTGCCGGGCTGCGCGGGCTGCGGCCGGTTTCCGCGGTGCGGCACCCGGGGTTCGAGCCCGGAGAGGCTCTGCCCGCCACCCTGGACGCGCTCGTCGCCGCCCAGGCCATCGCCGTCCGCGCGGCCGCGGCCGAAGGCCCTCTGGTACTGCTGGGGCGGTCGGCCGGTGGCTGGGTGGCCCATGCCGTGGCCGAGCGTCTGGAGTCCGAGGGCGCGGCCCCGGCGGCCGTCGTCCTGGTGGACACCTATCCCCCCGGCCACGGCGACCGGGGGCAGGCGCTCTCCGCGATGACGTCGGACATGCTGCGCCGGGCGGCGGAATTCGCCTCTGCCAGCCCCGACCGGCTCACCGCCATGGCCGGATACTTCGAGCTCTTCAGCGGCTGGAAACCCGGGCCGCTCGCCTGTCCCACCCTGTACGTACGAGCCCGGGACCCACTGCCCGGCGCCGAACCCGCCCCGGACTGGAGCCTGCCGCACGCCGAGGTCACCGTGGACGGGGACCACTTCACCATGCTGGAGGAACACGCCCGCACCACCGCACTCGCCATCCACCAGTGGCTGGCCGCCGGCCCGGTCTGAGGACGTCCTGGGGGACGAGGTCAGGGAGCCCCGTGCGTGGGCAGAATGCCGTCGAGATCCCCTGCGGGCAGAACCTTGGCCGAGTTGTGTTCGCGGACGATCCGCCAGCCGTCCGGCGTTCGGCGCCAGACCAGCGAGGTCGTGGTGCGAATGTCCGTGGTGGCGTCGGGCCTGGTGATCCGCGCTACGAAGGTCAGGGTGGACGCGGCCAGATCGTGGTCGGCGATGACGTGCGGGCCGTCGTCGACGGCATGATGCGCGGAAATCATCTTGTGGAAGCTGGGCTCCCAGATCGAGCCGTATTCGGTGGCTGTCGTCGCCACCCGCTGCTCGGGGTCGAAGTCGTCGTAGAGCCGGACGTCCGGCGAGCCGAAATCGTAGAACTCGCCGAAGGTGCGCTGGAAGTCGAACGGTGTGTCTCCCTCGTCGCGCTCCCAGCCGAACACCCACCGGGTGTGCAGGTCCGCGATCAACTGTTCATCGTTCATGACTCGACGCTAAGGGCGCGGGCGGGGTTGAGGGAGGGCCCGTCGCACCCACCCACCCGTGGGACAGACTCTGCGCCGCGGCCTCAGCCACACGTAGGCTCACCCCATGTCCTTGGTGACCGTAATGTCGGCTTCTTCAGTGTCTGCGGGGATTGCTGTCGCGACGCGATGCCTGGACCTCGCCGGCGTCTTCTCATGCGCGGTGCTGGGCGGTGCTGTGGCCCGTACGGCCGGCTTGGACCTGTTCGGGTTCCTGGTGGTCGGCATCGTCTCCGGTCTGGGCGGAGGCATGATGCGGGACGTGCTGTTGCAGCACGGCACACCGGTCGCTCTGACCGACTACGCCTACCTGCTGACCTCCTTCGCCGGTACCGTGATCGCTTTCCTCATCTCGGTCAGTGAACAGCACTGGAGCCGCCTGTTCACCGTGCTCGACGCCGCGGTGATCGGATTCTGGGCGGTGGCGGGCGCGAACAAGACCCTGGCGGTCGGCCTGGGCTGGCTTCCGGCCGTCCTGCTGGGCGTCCTTACCGCCGTCGGCGGCGGCGCCCTGCGCGACGTCATCCTCGGCCGGACGCCCGCCGTGTTCGGCGGCAACGGCCTTTACGCCACCGTCGCCTTGGCCGTCGCCGCGGTCACAGTGCTCTGCTCGTACCTCGGCATCCCCCGGATCGGCATGGGCCTGGGCATCGCCATCGCCTTGGTCTTCCGGCTCACCGCCGTGCACTACGGCTGGAACCTGCCCAGCGGCCTGGGCTGGCGGCCTCACTCCAAACTGGCCTCGCTGACGCGACGCCGCTTCCGTTCTGACCCCCGCCGCGGGGGAAAGTCCCGCTCGCGCAAGGAGTCTTCATGACCGACCCTGCCCACCCTGTGCTGGCCGGCCTCCACGGCATCCGCTCCGACCTCGAGAGCCTCTACGAGGACCTGCACAGACACCCCGAACTCGGCCTGCGGGAGCACCGCACGGCAAAGAGGGCCTCCGACGCCTTGCGGGGCTGCGGCTACGAGGTCACTGACGGCATCGGCGGTACCGGCCTGATCGGGATTCTGGCCAACGGCGAGGGCCCGATCGTCATGGCCCGCGCCGATATGGACGCCCTCCCGGTCCGCGAGGAGACTGGCCTGCCCTATGCCTCGACCGCCACCGTGACCGGCGACGGCGGCACCGAGCAGCCAGTGGCACACGCCTGCGGTCACGATATGCACGTGAGCTGTCTGATCGGCTGCGCACGGCTGATGGCCCAGGCCAAGGGTGCCTGGCGAGGCACCTTCGTGGCGCTCTTCCAGCCCTCGGAGGAGAACGGCGAGGGCGCCGACACCATGATCAAAGACGGTCTGACGTCCAAGTCGCCCCGACCCGATGTGGTACTCGCCCAACACGTCCTGCCCTATCCGGCGGGCTACGTCGGCACCCGCTCCGGATCGTTCCTGTCGGCCGCCGACAGCCTGCGCATCACCGTCCACGGCCGGGGCGCGCACGGCTCCACGCCGCAGGCCGCGGTGGACCCCGTGGTGATGGCGGCGATGATCGTCGTGCGCCTGCAGACCATCGTCTCCCGGGAGCTGGCCGCCACCACCCCCGCCGTCGTCTCCGTGGGCAGCATCCACGCGGGCACCGGCCCCAACGTCATCCCGGACAGCGCCGTCATCCAGCTCAACGTTCGCACCTACGACCACGCCTCGCGCACCCAGGTCCTGCACGCGATCGAGCGGATCGTCAAGGCCGAGTGCGAGGCGTCCCGGTCGCCGAAGGCGCCCGAGATCGAGAAAACCGCCACCTTCCCGCCCACAGTCAACGACGAGACCGCGACCCGGCGCGTCGCCGAGGCGTTCGCCACCCACTTCGGCGACGAAGCGCACGCCATCGACCTGCAGACCGCCAGCGAGGACATGAGCGAAATCCCCAAAGCGTTCGGTGCGCCCTTTACCTACTGGGGCATCGGTGGCATTGATCCCGACCTGTACGCTCAGGCCGCCGAAAACGGCACCATCGCCCAGGACGTTCCGGTCAACCACAGCCCCACCTTCGCTCCCGTCATCCAGCCGACCCTGGACACCGGCGTCAGCGCCCTGACCGTCGCGGCGCTCGCCTGGCTCGGCACGTGACATCGGAGTCAGCTCGGATCGCTCGGGGGGACCGTCTCGCCGGTACGTCGCCTTCGGGCGTGGGTGCGGGCCTTCATCCGGTTGCCGCAGGCGGCCATGGAGCACCAGCGTGCCGTGCCGGGGCGGCTGTGGTCGACGAGGAACAGGTTGCATTCCTCGTTCGCACATGGCCGCAGCCGTCCCGGTAGTCCTTCGCGGACCGTCGACCACGCGAGGACGACGCGGACGGCCAGTTCTTGATCGTTCGCGGCTTCGAGCCGCCACTGAAGGCCCTCGCTCGTGGCCGTGGGGCACAGCCGGGCATGCCCGAGGGCGGCGTTGAGGGCGTCCACATCGGTGGAGTCCCCGCGGATCAGCCGGTGCAGAGCGCCGCGCACCTCTCGCACCGCTTCGCGCTCGGCCGTCGTTCCGCACCCTCCCAGCCCGCGGAGCCAGCGCGACGCCTCCGCCGCCGGTTCCAGCGCGTCCGTGGGCTTGCCGTCGATCACCGGAGCACTGTTGAGCACCGCGAGCAGCAGCTCCTCGCCCTCGACCATCCCCTGCTCCTTCTTGACAAACACCTTCAGGGCACGAACACTCATCATAGCCTAACCAGTTAAATCTGTTTAAGGGGTTACTGCCATGGTCGCTGTTCATCACCGCACTGTTGAGGTCGACGGGCTGACGGTCTTCTACCGGGAGGCGGGTCCGGCCCACGCTCCCGTGCTGTTGCTGCTGCACGGGTACCCGACCAGCTCGCATATGTTCCGCCATCTCATCCCGGCCCTGGCCGGCCCCTACCGGGTGATCGCGCCCGACCACATCGGTTTCGGGAGGTCGTCGGCGCCGGGCGTCGAACAGTTCCCCTACACCTTTGACGCGCTCGCCGAGGTCACCCGCCACTTGCTGGCGACGATCGGCGTGGACCGCTACGCGCTCTACGTCCAGGACTACGGGGCGCCCATCGGCTGGCGGCTCGCACTGGCGGATCCGGACGCCGTGGCCGCGGTCGTCTCCCAGAACGGCAATGCCTACGAGGAAGGCTTCGTCCCCGAATTCTGGGCGCCGATCTGGGCCTACGGAGCCGATCGCGGCGCTGAGCACGAGGCGCGGCTGCGGCCCGCCCTCGGGCGCGAGGCCATCGAGTGGCAGTACACCCACGGGGTGGCCGACCGCACCCTGGTCGACCCCGACGCCTGGGAGCACGACCTGGCCCTGCTGGCCCGTCCGGGAGTGGACCGCGCGCAGCTCGCCCTGTTCGGCGACTACGCCACCAACCGTGCCCTGTACCCGGCCGTGCACGAGTGGCTGCGCTCCCGCGGCGTTCCGGTGCTCGCGGTCTGGGGCCGTAACGACGAGATCTTCGCTCCCGCGGGTGCGGAGGCCTTCCGCCGCGACGCGTCCGATGCCGAGATCCTTCTCCTTGACGGCGGGCATTTCCTGCTGGAGACGCATCTCGACGACGTCGCACAGGCGGTCCTCGCCTTCCGTGAGCGGGCGTTCGGCCTTTCGACGGCTGGGTGATCAAGCCGCGTCGCGAGGTGTCCGCGGCGGTGCCGGGCGATGCGAGAGCGGTGCGGGGGCGGTGGGCGGCGTGCCGGACCGGGCCTCCAAGGGGGCGCGCGGCGCACAGCGGGGGCGCTCGAGGTGTTCTCCAGCAGGTGTGTGACTGCCCGGTGGTTCACTTGGCTCAGGCGTGCCCACGGGGGCACAGGTCAAGGGGGGTACACCGGATATGGCCACGCCCACGCCCGTCCTCACGGCACTGGCGATCTACGAAGCCGGTAAAAAGGCGTACGAGGCATACCAGGGCATTGTCGCCTTCGTCAGCCTCGGCAGTCACAGCCCCACTCCCGAAGAGGAGATCCTGGCCAAACTTGAGGTGCTGCACCAGGATTTCGTCGCCCTCCAGGGGCGGTTCGACGAGGTGCTCGAGGCCGTGAAGCAGGCGGTCAGGGTCGAGCAGCAGGCGTATGTCCTCAACCTGCGGCGCGACCTGGACGGCCTGCGCGGGCGGGCCCGCACCGCCATCGACGAGCTCAACTCCTGGGCCGCGGGCGGGCGCAAGGACCCGCTGCTGCGGTCCAACGCGGACGACAACTCACGGCTGGCGGCGAACACGCTGCTGGAGGGCGACTCCTACTTCTACCGCCCGGATCCGAATGCACCGGAAAGCGTCTTCGACCACCGGCTGGCGTACATCGCCTATGTCTATGTGCTGACCGTCCGGTTCGGCGTGATCGCCGGGCTCAATCCGCAGTTCCGCGAGGACCGGCTGGCCCGCGAGGAGCTGACCCGGCACGCGGCGCGGCTGGACTGGGTGTTCCAACACGCCGACCAGGCCATCGATCCGTATACCGGTGGCCGGGTGGACCCCGGAAGCTACTTCGTGGGCTACCAGTGCGTGGACCACATCACCGGCTACGACACGGGGCACAGCGACACCGGATGGCGTCCGGGAGGGCAGGCCGAGTACGACGACGCCCGGGCCTACTACTCCGATCAGATGCGCGCCGAGATGCGGGTCAGGACCGGTCTGGCCAAACTCATGGGCTTCCGCGACACCGTGGCCTACTGGGCGAAGGACCCGAGCACCCCCGGATGGTCCCCCTGGACCCCGGTGGAGGTGCCGGACAGCATCGTGTCCTTGGCCGCGGCGTCGGACCGGCCGGGGCACACCGTGCTGGTGTGGCGGGACAAGGACAAGGCGCAGCTCCGCACCACGTCCTACGACGCCACCGCGGCCACACCGGCCTGGAAACCGTCGGTGGCCATCAGCGCGGAGAACGCGGTGCGGGAGGAACCCACGCCGCGTGCCCTGGTATCGGGGCCGGGCCTGATCACCGTGGTGATGCGGGGCAAGGACGGCGGCGTCTACGCCACGCGCACCGATCCCACCCGGCCGTCCGGATGGCTGGACGCCCCGGTCAGGGTGAGCGGCGACACCACCGACGTCTGGTACGCCGAGGCCGCCGGGGCACCGGGCTCGGTCGTCGTGGTGTGGCGGGACAATGGCACCGGCACGCTGATGGCCGCGTTCCAGGACGCGAAGGGGGCGTGGGGGCCACCGCAGGTGGCGGCCCCGGCAGACGCCATTTCGCTGGGCTCGGACCTCACGGTGGCCTGTCCGGCGCCCGGGGTGGCGCTGGTGGTGTGGACCATGAACGACCGCACGGTGCACAGCGTCACCTACGATTCCCACGCGGCCGGCCCCGCGTGGAGCGCACCCGCGCAGATCGCCGAATTCCCCGGGGGCGACTTCCCGTCGACCATCCGCGCTCTGGGCACCGGCGACGGAAGGGCCGATGTGGTCTGGATGGGCAGGTTCGGGTCCATGTGGAACATCCACTACGACGGTGGCTGGAGCGCCCCGGCCGAGATCACCCCGCAGCACCTCACCCAATGGGGCGTGCCCTATACGACCATCCCGGCGGTGACCGGGGACCGGCGGGCCAACTGGTTCTGGCAGGGCCGGGACAGCCGCGTTCAGACCATCTTCCGGGATCCCCAGCAGCCCCAGTGGTCGGCACCGCTGTGGCTCGGACAGCCCTGGTGGTCGTACGCCGAGATCGCCGCGGTGCCGATGGCGGCGGGAAGCGTATCGCTCTACCGGGTCGACTCCGGCAGCGAGATCGGCGACGTGCCGAGGCTCCTGACGTGTTTCTACGACACGGCCACGCCCACCGCGTCGGCCCGGATCGCGGACGCGCGAGCCCTGGTGGCGCGGGCCCAGACCCTGTGGAACCTGCCCGGCCCGGCGCGCGACGAGGCCAACGCCCGGGCGGCCGACGCGATCGCGGTCGCCCGCGAGGTCGTGGCCCTGGACCCCGGCTACCGTGCGAGCCTCGCGCAGTGGCTGGTGTTCCCGGCGGGCACGTATCTGATGGACAGTGGCCGCCATGACGAGGCCATTGCCCACATGCTGGAGGCGCTCGGCCTCTACGACAAGCTCATCCATGAGCAACCCGCGTCCGATGAACTCCCTTGGCGAAAGGCCTGGGCGCTGGTCAATCTGGCGCAGGCCCTGTGGGGTAAACCCGACCATGTCCAGGGCGCACAGCGCGCCGTGGAGGCCACCGACCTGCTCCGCCAACTCGCCACCGGGAAACCCTCCTACCTGCCCGGGCTGGCGCAGTGGCTGGTGTTCCCGGCGGGCACGTATCTGATGGGCAGTGGCCGCCATGACGAGGCCATCGCCCGCATGCTGGAGGCGCTCGGCCTCTACGACAAGCTCATCCATGAGCAACCCGGATCCGATGAACTCCGCTGGCGAAAGGCCTGGGCGCTGGTCAATCTGGCGCAGGCCCTGTGGGGTAAACCCGACCACGTCCAGGGCGCACAGCGCGCGGTGGAGGCCACCGACCTGCTCCGCCAACTCGCCACCGAGAACCCCGGGAAGTATCGCGGAGGGCTGGGCGACTGGCTGATGTTTCCGACGATCCCCTACCTTCGGCAGTCCGGCCGGCGGGACCAGGCGCTCACACGGGCGCGGGAAGCCGTGGACATCTTCACCGCGCTCAACGCCACGGACCCCGAGGCCTATGGGCCGAAGCTGGCGGCGGCGAAAAAGCTCGTCGCCGATATCCAGGCCGATGGGCGGTGAAGATGTCCGGTCCGGCTGACGCGCCCGGGGCCTCACGGGCCCTGGCGGTCAGTAAGGCGATGGGCCGAGGGCGGCAGAGGAGGAAGCGGTGCCACGAGTTGGTGGGTGGCCGCGTAAATGACGGCTTGAGTGCGATCGCGCAGACCCAGCTTCGCCAGGATCCGGGAGACGTGTGTCTTGACCGTCTCGTCCCCGATGCCCAGGGCGCGGGCGATCTCCGTATTGCTGTGCGCCTGGGCCACGAGTATCAGGACCTCGTGCTCCCGGGCCGTCAGTCTTTCGAGCTCGGTGGAGGACGCGGGCGGCGCGATGCTGCCGGCGAAGCGGGAGATGAGACGGCGCGTGACCGAGGGATCGATGATGGCATCACCTCTGGCGGCGATGCGGATGGCCGCGATCGTCTCCTCGGGAGGGACGCTCTTCAGGAGGAATCCGCTGACTCCCAGGTGGAGGGCGCGGTAGACGTAGCTGTCGTCGTCATAGGTGGTGAGCACGATGACTTTCGTGGTGTTGCCCGGCCTGCCGAGGATGCGTTCCGCCGCGCGCAGCCCGTCCAGTCGCGGCATACGGACGTCCAGGATGGCGACGTCGGGTGTCAGCCTGATGGTCTCTTCGACGGCCGCCTGGCCATCGGCCACTTCCGCGACACAGCACAGATCGTCCTGGGTGCTCAGGACCGCTTTCAGTCCCGAGCGGAACATGGCGTGATCGTCGGCCAGGAGAATACGCAGACTCATATGCCGTCCATGGAGAAGGTGGCGGATATCTTCCAGTCGGCTTCGCCGGGTACCGGTCCGTACGAGACGAACCCGTTGAACATGCCGACTCGGCTGCTGATGCCCTCGAGGCCCCGGTGTGGAGAATCCTCCACGAGCCGCTCCGAGGCGGCGATCGGGTTGACCGCGGTGACCGTGATGCGCGAAGTGTCGTAGCGCAGGGTGATGTCCACATGGCCGTCGCCGTGGCGCAGGGCGTTGGTCAGCATCTCCTGCACCACACGATAGACGGCGATGTCCAAGGACCCCTCCAGTTCCTGTCGGGCGCCCTGGACGCTGACGTTCGTCTCGAGACCGGCGGCGGACACGGCCTGAATGAGCTGGTCGAGGTCGCGCAAACCCGGTTGCCGTGCGCCTTCGGCGGGGCTGTCATGCAGGAAATCCAGCAGGCGGCGCAGGTCGAGGAGGGCCGCTCGGCTGGAGGTCTCCACCGCCGCGAGCGCCGTCGACACCGGTGACACCTGCTTGACGGAGAGTCCCAGCCGGGCGGCTCCGGCATGCACACCGATGGCGCTCACATGGTGGGCGATGACGTCATGGAGGTCCCGGGCGATGGCACTGCGGTCCTCGGCAATGGCATTCGCGAGATTCTGCCGGGCCGACTCGCGCTCCCGGACGGCCCGCTGTTCCAGTTCGGCGATATGAGCGCCCCGGGCGGTGGTGTAGCGGCCGACCAGCCAGGCGAGAAGGGCCTCTTTCACCGCGCTCAGCAGAATGGAGCGCCATTCGGTGAGATCGGTCGTGCCGCCGAGTGTTCCGGCCCCGATGGATCCCGCGGCCAGGTAGAGGAGGGCCAGAACAGCCGGTAGGCCGTTCAGCCAGGCTCCGGCCCGATAGGCCGCTATGAGCATTCCGGCGTCGTTCGTGTCCGGCAGTGGGCTACCGCCGGGCAGCACCAGCGCACCGGCCACGGCCAGTGCCGCCTGGGCGAGAGCCACGACTCCCGAAAGCCGGGCCGAACTCGCGAGTGCCGCATCCACCAGGGCGATCCCGGTCAGCAGGCACCAGTAGGACACGGCGGGATACACCTGCGAACCCTCGCCGGAGAAGGCGAGCGTATCCGCGAGCAGGCAGAAGCCCGCCACCATGAGGGACTGCCGGGTCAGGGACCCACTCGGGTCCCGCGTCTGAGCGGACAAGGCCCCTCTCTCAGGATGTCCGCCTGCCCGCACCACGGGCATGCGGGAAGGCGGAACGTACGGTCGGAATGCCACCTTGTACGGGGCCGGTCGCACCAGGCATGCACTTATGGTGCACGAGCGCTACCGAAAAACCTTCCCGCGCCCGGGGGAGGCGTAGTCCCCCGCGCGGGGGACATGACGTGCCTCGGGTGCGTGATGACACCGCGTGGGGGCGGTTTTTAGTGTCTGCCGCGTGAACGACAACCCACCCCCTGTATCCGTTCGCGGCGGCTGCGCCGGCCGGAATCGCCCTGGCATGTCACGCGTGGCGCGAGTGGTGGCGCGAGTGGCGGCAGCCGTGCTCTGTGTCCTGGGCCTGTCCGTCACCGTGGGATCCCCCGCACGGGCGGATTCCACGGCTGGAGGCGACGTGCAGGTCGCGCAGACGCTCGGTGACCGCGATCTGACCTTCATCCTGCGGCGCGTCACCGGGCTGCCCGGCCCCTTGCAGGTGGATGTGCTCACCCATCGAGGCACCGCCGCGGGGACACTGCGCCTGGGCACCGTTCCCACGGGTGTGTCGGCGGATCGGGCGGAAGGTTCCTCGGTGGGGACCACCACCAGCAGCGTCTCGGTCAAGCTCGGCAGCACACCGGGGTCCCACAGCGCCGCCCTGGACATCGAGCGAGCCGGGCCCTGGGAACTCGTCGTCGACGACGGATCCCGCACCGCGCGGATTCCCTTCATGGTGCCGGGCCGGGCCACGTCTCCGCCGGAACTCGCCGTGTTCGGCGGTTTCGTCACCGCCGGAGTGCTCATGCTGGTGACCCTTCTCGTCGCTGTCCGGGCCCGGCGCGGGGTCTGGGTGCTGCTGCCGGCCGGAGGTGTCGTGGCCGCGCTCGCGGTAGCCGTGACCGCCGCGCTGCTGTCCACTTCCCTGCCTCTGCCGCCCGAGCCGGGCGGGCAGGTGGATGCCACGAACGACAACGTCACCGATCCCTACTCGGTCGTCCGGCCGGTGACGAACGACTACTCCCGGCCGCCCGCCTCACTTGAGTTGGGTTCGTACCGGGCCAAGGCGGCGGAACGGGGCACGCTCCGGCTGAGCGTGAACGACGGCTCCACCGGCCTGCCCGCGGACGATCTCCTCGTCCACGACGGTGCCCTGATGCACCTGCTGGTCATCGGACCGACCGGTGAGCTCTGGCACCTGCATCCCATACGCACCGCGCCCGGCACCTACGAGGTTCAGCTGCGGCTGCCCGCGGCCGGCCACTACGCCGTGTCCGCGGAGTTCGCCCGCCGCGGTGGCGGAATCCAGCAGGTGCGCTCGGCAACCGGCCTGACCGTCGCCGACGGCTCCGCGCGTGGCGGCCCTCCGACCCTGTCCGCCGAACTCGCCCCGCGGGGGCCGGGAACGCGGACGATCGACGGTGTACCGGTGCGCCTGTCGGCGCCCTCACCCAGAGCGGGAGCAGCGACCACCCTGATCGCGCGCGTCGGCGACACACCGACGCTCCAGCCCTGGCTCGGCATGGTCGGCCACATGATCGTGGTGGGGCCGCTCGACAGGGCTGACGCGACCAGCCCCACAGGCATGGGACAAGCCGCCCAGGGAGCACCCGTCTGGGCTCATGCGCACTCCATGGGCGGCGACATGAGCAGCGACTCCACACACGACATGGGAGGCGCTTCGGCCCACGACATGGCCGCCATGCGACAGGGGGGTCACCCAGGCGGGGACGAAGGGGGCATGGGTTCGATGAGCGGGCTGATGCCACTCAACGGTGACAGTCCCGCGGACGAGACCGTGGCCGCCTACGGGCCGGACGCCTCCTTCGTGTACACCTTCTCCCGCCCCGGCTACTACCGCGTGTGGATACAGGCCGAGCGCGACAGTGCCATCCTGACCGTCCCCTACCTCCTGCGCGTGGCCCCGGCGGCGGGAGTGGCGAAGTGAGCGCCCGCACCGCCTCCCGCACCCCCATGGCCCGGTTTCTGTATGGGGTCGCCGCGGCGCTGCTGACGGTGTCCCTCGCCCTGGTGGCCATCGGATTCCTTCCGTCCTGGACGGACGATGCCATCTCGCTGACCTCGGGCAGTGCCACCGACGAAGTGACGCTGACCGTGGCCCGGCCCCGCACCGGCGCCACGGACGTCGATATCCGCCTGGCCCCGCGCCGAGGAGAGCGAAGCGGACGTCCGCCCACCGTCACCTTGCAGGCCGTCATGCCCACCCACGGACACGCGACGCCCGCGGCACACGCGCGGGTTCACAAGCCGGGCAGCTACTCCACAGCCGTCCACTTGATGATGCCGGGGCGCTGGACCTTCCACGTCAGCGTCGACTACGGCACACGGAGCGACCAGTTCGACTTCCCTCTGGCGATCTCCGGCTGAACAACCGACCACGCAAACGCCAACGCCAGTAACCGCTCGCACGGTCATGAGACTCGCACGGTCATGAGAAAGGCATTCCCGTGAGCACAGCACTACCCGTCACCGGCGGCAGGGCATCCCAGTCATCCCTCGCCGTCAAAGTCTCCCGCGACGGCAGGACCGGCCCCATCGCCGCCAACACCGTCCTGGCCGGGACGACGCTGTCCCTGTTCGGCATCAGCTGGGACATCCAGTGGCACGTCGACGTCGGCCCGGACACGTTCTTCACGCTCTCCCACCTCATGCTGTACTCCGGCAGCGCCGTCGCCGGCATCGCCAGCCTGGCCATGGTCCTGATCGCGACCGCTGCCCAGCGCGCCGGCCGGCCCGTCGACCAGTTCCCCGGCGGCAAACCCGTGCGCGTCCTCGGCGGGGTCTTCCGGGCCCCACTGGGCTATCTGATCACCGGTACGGGGGCCGCCCTGTTCCTTCTCTTCGGGCTTCTGGACCTGTGGTGGCACTCGCTGTACGGCTTCGATGCCGTGCTGGACTCACCGCCCCACATCGGGCTGTTCCTCTCGATCTCCTTCACCATGGTGGGGAGCGTCATCGTCTTCGCCGCTGCGCGCGACACCCGGTGGGGCCGGGCGGGCGTGATCGTCAGTGTCCCCGTGCTCATCGTCTTCAGCCCCATCACGACGAAGGCATTCGGCGCACTGCCCCTGCCGGTGGACCCCGATCTCGTCGGGACCATCCTGTTCGCCACCCTTCTGCTGATCCTGGGGACGCTCACCATCGGCCGGCGGAGCACCGCACTGACGATCGCCGCGACCCTCGGCGTCCTGCAGCTCGTCCTGTGGTGGTTCTCCCCCTGGGCGGCCCGCGTCTACGCCGATGCGACCGGTCTGCCGCTGCGTGACAACCTCGGCGACGATCCGCCCGAACTGCCCTCCGGGATCCCGGTGTTCATGCTCCTCGCGGCGGCGGCCATCACCGCACTGCTGTGGCTGAGCAGGAAGCGGGGCTGGTCGGGCCGCGTCGCGCCGCAGATCATGGGCGCCGGAGGCGGAGCCGTGACCGGCCTCTCCCTCCCCGTCCAGAGCGCCCTGCTCGGCGATTCCGGCCCGACCTCGGCCGAACTGCTGAAGATGACGGCGGTGGGTCTGGTGACGGGCGTCCTCGCCGGGTACCTCGCCGCACGACTCGCCGTCCTGCTGCGCGAGCACTCCACCACATCCGTCACGAAGGGCCGATGACCCATGCGCTCCTCACGTTCGCCACTGCTCCTCGCCGTAGCCGTCGCATCCGGGTGGCTGCGAGACCACGCACGCCGACTGCTGCCGGCCGCGGCCGCCGCGCTCGCGCTGGTGGCGGTGTCGACCGCGCCGGCCGCGGCGTACGCCCCGGTCGGCGTCGTCCATACCGAGCGGGTACAGGCGGGGCCCTACACGGTCACCGTCGGATTCTCCGAGTGGCCCCTGCGGGCCATGCAGTCACTCGACTTCACCTTCGCACCGGCCGACGGCGTCGCGGGAAAGTCGGGCAGGCTCACCATCGACGGGCCCGGCCTCGACGCCGAGGACCGGGAGACCCCGCTGAGCAGGCACCCCCGCAAACGGGATGTCTGGGGCCTGGATGTCCAGGCCCTGCCGGAACCCGGCACATGGAGCTTCACCTTCGCCATCGACGGCCCGGCCGGCCACGGCCGCGGCACCCTGCGGAACGTCCGCGTGCTCGACCAGCCGGGCCCGCCCCTGGCCGTCAGCTGGACGGTCTGCGCCATCCCGCCCATCGGGATGCTCGCCTACCTCGCTGTGGGCTGGCGGCGCAACAAGCCCTCCGAGAAGGTGGCCACACTCATCTGATCCGCTGTCCGTAAAGTCACCGGGACACCGCGATGGTTTCAGGATATGCCGATTCGCCGGGCTGAGGATCACGCACAACAGCGGTGAACTGTCCACGCATAAAAGGTCGGTAAGCTGCCGACGATCGCCGAATATCTGTTCGCCCTTCCCCGCTGCGAGGACTCTGACCAGGGCTGCCCCCGACGGTTGGATCAGCAGGCGGTGAGAGCGCCAGGGCGAGCGGACTTGGTGAATCGGACTTTCCGCCAGTCGCCCGCCGGGGCCGTATACCCCTGGGGGATACGGTGATTGCGGTGCCCGTCAAGGTGGGCCGGCGTAAAAATGGGGGCGTGGCAGAAATGGATCAAGCGGTCTTTGCGCGGCTGTGCGAGGAGCGTCAGTGGGGCCGGCCGGCGGTATTCCTCGCGGAATATGCCAAGGCCGCGGCCTGCCTGGGAGAACCGGGTCAGGTGACCGCGCGGCAATTCCATCGGTGGCGTCAGCTCGATCCACCATGCCCGGGACCGTCGAGGCAACGGGTGCTCGAGAAAATGTTCGGAAAGTCGCTGGGGCAGCTTGGCTTCACCCTTCCCCCCGGCCGCGGCCGAGTGGAATCGGCCCTGCCGGCCCCGCCCGTTGTCTCTGCCACCGGCGGGCGGCTTTCCGGGGAAGCCGGGGCAGTCGATGCCGCGGCGGGCACGGACGGGCTGAGCGGCACATTGGGCGCCGGATTGCGATTCGTCGTTCTCGGGCCGGTTCGTATCTGGCGCGGCCGTCAGGCACTGCCGATCCGCACGCCGCAGGAGCAAGCCGTGCTGTGCGTGCTGCTGTTACGACGGGGATCCACCGCCACCGCGAGCGAGCTGGTCGACGCCGTGTGGGAAACCCCTCCGCCCCAGGCGATCGCCGCACTGCGCACCTACGCCTGGCGGCTGCGCCGGGCACTGGGCCCCGGAGTGCTCTTGACGGACGCCGGTGGGTACGCACTCCGGGCGCGACCCGAGGCGCTGGACCTCGAAGTGTGTCAGGGCTACGAGGCGCGGGCGAAAGACGCCAGAGCGGAGGGAGAACCGCACAAAGCGCGGAAGCTGCTCCACATGGCGGACACGCTGTGGGACGGGCAACCGCTGGCCGGAGTCCCCGGCCCTTACGCGCATGCGCAGCGCGGCCGTCTCGAGGAGTGGCGCCTGGCCCTGCTCGAGAAGGGGCTCGAGCTCGACCTGGAACTGGGACGGCACGCCGAGGCGGTCTCGGAGCTGACCGCGCTCATCACACAGCATCCTGTGCGGGAACGGTTACGAGCGCTGCTGATGCTGGCGCTCTACCGCGGTGGCCGACAGGCAGAGGCCCTGGGTGTCTACACCGACACCCGCCGCCTCCTCGCGGAAGAACTCGGCGTGGAGCCCAACCCGGAACTGGCGCGGTTGCACCAGCGCATCCTGCGCGCCGATCCCGCTCTCACCGGTCCACAGGAGTTGCCTGCCGACGGAGAGCCCGCGCACACACCCCCACCGCGTCCCGCGCAACTCCCGGCCGGAGCGGCCGACTTCACCGGACGTGCCACCGCTGTGCGCATCTTGCGGGAGCGGCTGCTGAACCCCCATGGGACGGTGATGGCGCTCTCCGCGGTGCGCGGACTGGGCGGGGCGGGCAAGACGGCGCTGGCCGTGCACGTCGCGCAAGCGGTCAGGAAGCATTTCCCTGACGGGCAGCTGTTTGTGGACCTCCTCGGCCAAGGTTCCCGCCCCGCCGATCCGGCGGCCGTACTGGGCATGTTCCTGCGCGCCCTGGGAACCCCGCCCGCGGATCTCCCGGAGGGGATACATGAGCGGGCGGCGCTGTACCGCTCCACCCTGGCCGACCGCCGTGTGCTGGTCCTGCTCGACAACGCCCATGACACCGCGCAGGTTCGCCCGCTGTTGCCCGGTACCCCCGGCTGCGCCACGCTGATCACCAGCCGCTCCACCATGGCCGACCTCGACGGTGTCCACATGATCGACCTCAGCGTCATGGAACCGGGAGATGCCCTGGCCTTGTTCACCCGCATCGTTGGCGATCAGCGAGCTTCGGCCGAGCCCCAGGCCTGCCGTCAAGCCGTTGCCGCCTGCGGTTATCTGCCCCTGGCCATCAGAGTCGCCGCATCTCGTCTGGCGACTCGGCCCGGCTGGACCATCAATACTCTGACCGATCGCCTGGCCGACGTCCACCGCCGTCTACAAGAACTACGGGCCGGAGACCTCGCCGTTCAGACAAGCTTCGAATTCGGATACGCGCAGTTGAACGCAACCCAGGCGCGTGCTTTTCGGCTTCTCGGGCTCTGTGATGGGCCGGACATCTCTTTGAGCGCGGCTGTAGCCGCACTCGGCACACCAGCGCGGGAGACTGAACGTATCCTTGAATCGCTCGTTGACACTTGTCTGCTGGAGTCGGTGGTTCCCGGCCGCTATCGCTACCACGACCTGCTACGACTTTACGCGTGCAGTTGTGCGGTGCGGGACGAGCGGCCGGAAACCCGGGCGGCCGCGTTCTCGCGGATCCTGGACTTCTATCTGTCCTCGGCGGCGCGCGTGTATGCCATGGAACGACCGGGGGACCGGCTCATCGAGCACCTGGCACGCATCGAGCACCTCGGGCAGCCCTTCCCCGATGCCGGCACCGCGCTCGCCTGGCTCTTGACCGAGGCCGATTGCCTGCTCTCCTGCGCCTACCAAGCCGCCAAGTCCTCCGAGAAAGACGTCGTATGCCGCGCGGCAGATCTTCTTCTCGTTACGAGGGAACTGGTCGATTCCGGCGCCAGTTCCCTCCACTACGTGGCGGCGGAACAACCGCCCGACGCTGAGGCCAGCCGCACCGGCCTCGCCGCGGGAGACCTGACTGCCGCGTGCTACGCATCGAATATGCGCGGCGTCATCGCGATCTATCGGCGTCGGTACGAAGAGGCTGAAGCGCACTTCCGCGAGGCACTCCACGGGTTCCGAACCGGCAATAACCTCTCGGGCATTGCCACCGCCCTGTGCAATCTCTCTCGTGTACACGCTGCCACGGGGCGTACCGATAGTGCGATCGAACTCGCCATGCAGGGCATTGATCTCTGGAAGAGCCTCGGAGCGCATCGCACGTCGCTGACGGCCGGTTCGCTTTAGGGTCTGCCCTCAAAGATCGTGCGGCAGGACGGCAATCTTCCGCGCCGACAGGGTTACGTGTTCCGCGTCCGCCATTGTGCCGCCCTCGCCCTGGCCTCCTCGAACGTTAGCCCGGCGACCTCCGCCAGCGGGACATCCTTCAGCGGGCAGTCGGCGTAGTGGTCGGCCCTTTCGCTCGGAGCGGCGTCGCATCCGGGGCACTGTCGGGGAGGCATGGTGCTCCTTGTTCCTATGTCGAGTCGTGGTGGTCGGCCCGCCATCTCCGAATCACGTTGCCTATGTACGGCATCACCCAGACGAGCAGCACAACGACGACCGGGGCGGCCGTAGTGCCTGCGGCGAACCACCGCCATGCGGGTGCCGACGTGTGAGCCAGCGGGGCCAGGGCAAGACTACTTCCCGCCGCCAGGCACAAGAGTCCCGACGAGTAACAGAAGTCCGCTCTTGCGGCCAGGCTGATCCATCTGGAGTAGTGCATCCGTTGGTCCTGGATCAGCTCCTCGTGCCGATCGTCGGACATCTCGGAAAGCGGACCCCACCAGGCTTCGACATCGCTGCGCGAGTACAGATACTGGCGGGAGCGAACTCCCCATACCACCGCCATGACCATGAAGAGCGTGGTCAGGGCGAGTGCGAGCAGCGTGGGGTCCGGCCAGCGAAATTTGTCGCGGTCCGTGATGACGAGCCCCAGCAGCGTGATGCTCGCACCACCCAGGAGGGGCGCCGCGGTCGTGTACTGCCCCTCGCGCGCGGCCGACCAGTTCAGAGGTGCGGGCTTGCGCCATGAAGGTTCCACGATCCCCCCTCGACGGAGGCGGTCGGCGGTCATGGACGCCCTGTCCGCCCCGATGAAACACCCGGACAAAGTACAGCGCGGCGGCTTGGGGTGGAACGCCTCGAACAGGCCAGAAGGCAGGTGCGGAAGTGGTGGTTCGCGGTCAGGCGCCCGCCCCCGCGTTGCTCCGGGCGGGCGGATAGCCTGGGCCCGTCAGCGAAGATCGCAGAAGGGCGGAGCATATGGCGGACATCATGGAGACGGCGGCGCGGAAGGTCTTCGAGCGCTACGACATCGACGGTGACGGCCTGGTCACCGCGGACGAATACCGTAAGGTCGTGGCGGAGCTGGAGGGCTCGGAGATCACCGAGTCGCAGGCCCAGGAGCTCATCGACTCGCTCGACACCGACGGCGATCGCCAGATGTCCTTCGAGGAGTTCTGGGCGGCCATGAATGCCTGACACCGCCGGGTCCGGTACGTGAACGTGAACGTGGTCAGACGTCCAGCATTCCCGATGTGTCGATGACCTGACGGATCGCCCGGCCCGAGGCGAGCTCCTCCATCGCCGTGTTGATGCCGGTCAGCGGCAGGGTGCCGGTGTGCATTCGCTCCACCGGCAGCCGGCCCGCCCGCCACAGGTCCAGGAACCGGGGAATGTCGCGGCGTGGTACCGCGTCGCCCATGTACGAGCCCAGCAGGGACTTGCCCTCGCCCGCGAACGTCAGCGCCGGGACCTCCAGCACCCGGTCGGGGGCGGGCAGGCCCACCGAGACGGCCGTGCCGCCCCGGGCCACGGCCGTCAGGCATTCGGCCATCACCTTCGGGCTGCCCACGGCCTCGACCGCCAGCTCCGCACCACCGGAAGTGAGGTCATGGATCGCCTCGACCGCCTCGCCGGGGGCGTACGCGTGGGTCGCGCCCAGCTGGAGGGCCAGCTCGCGCTTCTCCGGTACCGGGTCGACCGCGATGACCGGGTACGCGCCCGCCGCGCGGGCACCCAGCACCGCGGCCAGGCCCACGCCGCCCAGGCCGTAGACCACCGTCGACTGGCCGGGGCGCAGCGACGCCGTATTGATGACGGCTCCGGCGCCGGTCAGGACCGCGCAGCCGAACATCGACGCCACCGTGAACGGGATGTCCCGCGGTATCGGCACCACCGACTCCTGGGCCAGCACCGCGTGTTCGGAGAACGCGGAGACGCCCAGCTGGTGGTGGACCGGGTTGCCGGCGGCGTCGGTCAGCAGGGACGGGCCGTGCAGCAGCGCTCCCGACCCGTTCGCCGCGGCGGCCTGTGCGCACAGCGCGGGCCGGCCGGCCGCGCAGTCGGCGCAGCAGCCGCAGCTGGGCACGTAGACCAGGACCACGTGGTCTCCGGGACGGACCCGGGTGACGCCCGGTCCGGTCTCCCGCACGATGCCCACCGCCTCGTGCCCCAGCGCCATCGGCAGCGGGCGGACCCGGTCGCCGTTGACCACCGAAAGGTCCGAGTGGCAGAGCGAGGCGGCCGCGATCCGGACCAGCACCTCGCCCTCGCGCGGGGCGCCCAGCTCCAGCTCCTCCACCTCGACCGGGCGGGTGTCGGAGTAGGGGCGGGCGGTCGATATGGAGCGCAGCACCACCGCGCGGGTCTTCATGCCCGCACCTCAGGACGCGGGGCGCAGCGCAGCACGTCACGGCTCTCCAGCAGCGGGACGACCTTGCCGAGCACGATCTCCTGGAAGTGCGGGGTGGCGCAGTGCGCGGTGAAGTCGGCTTCGGAGACGTACTCCTCGTACAGCACGATCGCCCGCGGGTCCTCGGTGCCCTGGTGGACGCGGTAGGCGAGGTTGCCCGGTTCCTGGCGGGACGCGGCGGCCATCGTGTCGAGCAGGGGGAGGACGGTGTTCTCCTCGCCCTCCCTGGTGCGGTAGCGGGCGACGACGACGTATGACATGGGGGCTTACTCCTGGGAGGGTGCGGCAGGTCGCTTGAGTGCGGAGGGCGGAACGGGCGGCAGCTGGTCGCGGCGCAGGTGCCAGAGGCGGGGGTCGGACGTGGCGGCGGCGACGGATCCGAGGGCCAGCGCGAGCGCCACGTCGGCGGGGGTCTCCACGAAGCCCGCGGCGACCGACGGGGACATCGCGCGCTGTGCCTGCTCGCTCATCCGGGCGACGATCGGGGCGGGCATGATCTCGACCAGGTCCGGCGCCCCGCGCGAGACCGCGTCCGTGGAGCGGCGCAGATTGGACCGGTCGGTGACGAACACCTTCATCATCGTCAGCAGGCCGAGCGACCGGCCCTTCTCGATCAGCGAGAGCCGGGTGCTGACCACGCCGTGCGCGCCCATGTTCTTGATGAACTCCAGCGCGCCCCGGTCCTGGGCCAGACCGGGGCTGCTGTCCACGTTCACGAACACGGTCTTCCCCGCCCGGACCAGCGCCGGCACGGCCTTGGGCAGCTGCCCCACCGTGAGCGACGCCACGATGCACACCTTGGCCGGTGCGGTCAGGAACTGCCGCAGCGGCTGGGTGGTGACGACCGACGCGATGACCGGGACCTCGGCCAGCGCGGAGGCCAGCTTGGCATTGATCGGGGCACCGGACCGGGACGGCGAAGGAGTCATGGCGAGGGCCTACCTGGGGGTCAGGGATCTGTGGCTGCTGGGGTCAGCTCGGCGGAGCGGAGGTCAGCTGAGCGGAGACGTACCGAAGTGGCTGGGAAGGCCCAGCTTGCCAGGGTTGAGGATGCCGGCCGGATCCAGGGCCCGCTTCACCGCGACGAACGTCGCGAAGCCCGCCCCGAGGGATTCCTCCAGGTAGGGGCCGCGCAGCAGACCGCAGCCGTGGTGGTGGCTGAGCGCCGCGGCGTGCTTGATGAGTACGGCGTTGGCCGCGTCCCACACCGCGCGGTACCAGTCGCGGCGTGCCTCGGGCGCCACGTTTCCGCGGAGGGAGAAGTAGACGCAGGCGCCGTCGGTGTACGCGTGGGACTGGTGGGCCGAGGCGGCCAGGGTGCCGTCCACCGACTGGATCGCGGCGACCACCTCATGGTAGATCACCGGGAGGTCGGTCCAGGACGCGGCCATCTCCAGGGTGTCGGCGACGAAGCCCGGACCCGGGCTGAAGCCTTCGGCGGACTTGCCGACCAGCATCCGCTCGTCCAGCCAGCGCTCGAAGACGGCCCGGCTGTCCAGCTCGGGGCCGTACTCCTCGCAGACCTCCTTCGCCACCTCGATCGACGCGTCGACGATGGCCGGGTCGCCCTCGTCCGCGATGAGCAGGAGGTTGGTCTCCGGGTGGCCGAAGTGGTTGCCCGACTCCAGCGCGTCGTACAGGCGCAGGACGGCCGGGGTGGCGCCGCGCCGCATGATCCTGCGGCAGGCGTCCAGGCCCTCCGCGAAGGTCTTGAAGCCGTACGCGGCGGCGCTCGCGTACTCCGGCAGCGGGTGGACCCGCAGCCGGGCCGAGACGATGACACCGAGGGTGCCCTCGGAGCCGATGAACAGCTGGCGCAGGTCCGGGCCGACCGCGGCGCGGGCGTAGTCGCCGTACGTGGCCCGGCTGCCGTCCGCGTGTACGACGTCGACGCCGATGACCATGTCCTCGATCTTGCCGTAGCGCGTGGAGAGCTGACCGGCGCCGCGGCAGGCGATCCAGCCGCCGACGGTGGAGACGGCGAACGCGGACGGCCAGTGGCCGGTGGTGACGCCGTACTCCTCCTGGAGCTCCTTCTCGAAGAGGTCGCCGAACATGCCGGCCTGGACGTCCACGACGTTCGACTCGGCGTCGAAGCCGGTGATCTGGTTCAGCCCGCACAGGTCCAGGACGACCCCGCCGAAGACGGGGAGCGCGGCACCGGTGACGTTGGAGCGGCCCGCGGACGGGGTGACCGGGATACCGGCCTCGTGGCAGATCCGCAGCACGGCCGCGACCTGGTCCGCGTCGGCGGCCTCGACGATCACGGCGTTCGGGGTGGCGGGCCGCCCCTCGGTCTCGCCGATCATCGAACCGGCCCACCAGTCACGGGTCCGGGTGACGACCTCGTCGCGGGAGGTGTGCACCGTGTGCGCGGCCTCGCGCAGCGCCTCGACCACGGACCCGGGGATCTCGACCGGGTTCACCTGGAGCGCGGCCTCGCCGTCACCGATCGGGGTATTCCGCGCCCAGGTGGCGAAGCTGGGGGCACCGACGGTGTAGTTGCCCCGGTTGAACGGGTGGGTGATGGTCTGACGGCTGATCATGCTGCTGCCCCTTCGAGGAGTACGGACTTTTCGTGGCGGACGGCGACGAGGTACTCGGCGACCGAGCGCTCGACCTCCGCCTCCGTGAGGTTCAGTTCCTGGCCGAGGATCGCGCCCACGGCCTCGGCGGCGTCGACGGAGGCGTCCCGGGCGAACAGCCGGGCGCGCATGCGGCGGGACAGGACGTCGTCGACCGACCGGGCCAGCTCGGCACGGGCCGCGTACACGACCTCCGCCTTGGTGTACGGGAGTCCGGCGACGATCGGCTCGGCCAGCGACGGGTCGTCCTGGATGAGGTCACCGACGAAGCGGGCCTCGGTGCCGAAGCGCTCGCCCAGGTGGGCGGCGATGCCACCGGACGCGGCGACGGCCTCGGAGTCGTAACCGGCGCCGCCGAGGAGCGGGAGGTCGGTGGTGCGGCTCTTGCCCCTGCTGCCGAGGACCGTCATCACCTTGTCGATGACGAGTTCGCCCATGTGCCGGCTGGTGGTGAGCTTGCCGCCGGTCACCGTCACCATGCCGGTGCGGCCGACGGTGATGTGGTGGTCGCGGCGCATATCGAGGGTGGCGCCCTCCTTGCCGCCGACCAGCGGGCGCAGACCGCCGATGGAGCCGACCACATCGTCCGCGGTGAGCTTTCCCTCGAAGGCGGTGTTGGCGCCCTCCAGCAGGAAGTCCATCTCCTCGCGGGTGCAGTGCACATCGTCCGGGGAGCCCTGGTAGTCCTCGTCGGTGGTGCCCAGCACGACACTGTCGCCCCAGCGGGTGCAGGTCGCGCGGCGGGCCCGGCCGGGGACCGGCACGGTGACCGTGCAGTTGATCCGCACCTTGTCCCACGGCACCACGATATGGACGCCCTTGGCGGGCCGGACCTGCGGCTTGTGGCCTTCATCCGCCTTCGCGTCCAGTTCGTCGGTCCACACCCCGGTGGCGTTGACGACGGCCCGCGCGCGGATGTCGATGGTGTCGCCGTCCGCCGAGACCCGGGCACCGGACACCTTGCCCAGCTGCGTCAGCAGGCCCTCCGCCCTGGCCCCGTTGAGGACCGTCGCGCCGAGCGCGGCGGCGGTGCGGACGATGGTGAGGACGAGCCGGGCGTCGTCGGTGCGGGCGTCGAAGTACATCAGCCCGCCCTTGAGGTTCTCGGCGCGCAGCGTCGGAGCCTGGGCGAGCACCTCGGGAACGGTGAGCCGCTGGTGGAGCTTGCCGATCCGCCATCCGCCGACCAGGTCGTACGTCCACAGCAGGCCCTCGAAGCCCTTGGCGAGGCGGGCGTCGAAGACACCTTCCTTCTCCAGGATCGGGAAGAGGAACGGCAGCCGGCGCACCAGGTGCGGGGCGTTCTTCCGGAAGCGGTGGCGCTCCAGGAGCGAGTGGCGGACCAGATTGACGTTGCCCTGCTCGATGTAGCGCAGACCGCCGTGCACCATCTTCGAGGACTTCGACGAGGTGCCGGAGGCGAAGTCGTCCTTCTCGACCAGGGCCGCGCGCAGACCGCGCGAGGCGGCGTCGAGCACGGCGTACGCCCCGGTGATGCCACCTCCGATGACGAGCACGTCGTAGGTGTCGTCGGCCAGTTGGCGCTTGAGGGCGGCCCGGTCGAGCAGCAGCGGCGTCCGACGGGTCGCCGCGGCGGTGCGCCGCGGTTTCCGGGCGGGCATGGTGATCACAACATCAACTCCTGGTGTTTCGGTTCGGCGGCCGCGTGGTCGGCGGGCCGCCGGTGCGACGGTCAGTGGGCCGTCAGCGGGGGGTGTGAGATTCGGGCGGGCCGTCCCGCGGGGGGAGCGGCGCGGGGTCGTTCAGATGGGCGCTCAGCACATCGCGCCAGGCGGTGCGCAGTTCGGTGCGCTCGGCCGACGTGATCGACGGCTCGAAGATCCGGCCCTGTGGCTGCGCCTCGACGACCTCTTCGAGCGAGGCCCACAGGCCCCGGGCGACACCCGCCAGATACGCGGTGCCGCGCAGGCTCGCGGTGGCGGAGTCGGCGACCCGTTCCAGCGGCAGACCGGTCAGGTCGGCCTGGATCCGCATCAGCGGGTCGCTGCCGGCGACGCCGCCGCCGACCCGGAGCCGGGTGAACGGGGTGCCCATGGTGTCGGCGACCCCGTCGATCAGGTCGCACACCGAATGCGCGATCCCGTCGAGCACGGCGCGGGCGAGATCGGCGCGAGTGGTGGCGAGAGTGAGCCCGGTGAGGGACGCGGTGGCCTCCGGGTGCCAGACCGGCGTACGGACCCCGGCGAGCGCCGGGACGAAACGCGGGGTGCGGCCCGGCCGGGTGGGGACCCGGCCCGCTTCCTCACCGAGCTCCTTCGGCGACGCGAACAGGCCCAGATCGTCACAGAGCCAGCGCAGCGCCGAACCCACGGTGGAGGTGTACGCCTCCAGGCTGTAGTGGCTGATGTCGCCCTGCCGCCGGCCGGGCTGGGCGAGCACCCCGGAGATGTCCGGCCGGGGCAGGGCGGGTGTGGTGCCGGTCGCCGCGTCGACGAACGCGCCGGTCCCATACATGCACATGCCCTGTCCGGCGGAGAGACCGCCGAGCGCGACGAGTGCGGCGTGCTGGTCGCCCATGGAGGCGGCCAGCGGGACGGCGATACCGAGGGCGGCCGGGTCGGTCGTACCGAATCCGGCGTCGTCGGAGCGGAGCTCCGGCAGCAGGCCGAGGGGGAAGCCGAGGTGGCCGATCCACTCCTCGTCCCAGGCGTGCCGCTCCAGCAGGTAGCCACCGGTGGACGCGGCGTTGGTCGGGGTGGTGGCGTGCACGGCACCACCGGTGAGGCGCCAGATCAGCCAGGTGTCGACGGTGCCGAAGAGCAGCCGCCCCGCCCGGTGCGCCTCGGCCACCTCCGGGTGCGCGGCGATCTGCCGGGCGGCCCAGCGGAACGGGGCGCGGGCGCCGACCGGCCGGCCCTGCCGGGCCAGCAGGACGGCGTCCCACTCCGCCTCGTAGGCGGTGAGCTCATGCGCGTACCGGCGGTCCTGCCACACCACCGCGGGCAGCAAGGGCAGCCCGGTGACCCGGTCCCACAGCATGGCCGTGGCACGCTGTGTGGACAGCGCGACCGAGGTGATCTCGACGCCGTCCTCGCGTGCCCCGCCGACGGCCCGGCGCGCCACCTCGAGGGTGGCGGTCCAGATCTCCATCGGGTCCTGCTCGACCGAGAGGTCATTCGGATGGCTGACCTTGATCGGCCGGTAGAACACCTCGTGGGTGGCGCCCGAGTCGAGCACGACTCCGGCCCGGGTGCCCGTGGTGCCCTCGTCGATGGACAGCACACCGCGCCGTGGGGAGGCGCCGGGGAACCTCTGGGTCATGGCAGCCCTTTCATTCGAGCACCGCGAGCGAGCCGTGCGGAGGGATTCGTAGGGGAAGGATTCGGGAGGGGACGGATACGGGAGGGGACGGACGCGGCGGAGACGGAGGGAGGGGATACGGAAGGGACGCACACGGAGGGAGGGGAGGGGATCACCGCACTGTGCGCCAGGTCCGGCGGTGGGTCAGCGCGCGGTCACGGAGAGCGCCGCAGTGGCCTCGCGGTCCTGTCCGGCGACCTCGTCGGGCGAGGCGGCCTTCATCGGGTCCCACTTGATCACCAGGCAGGTGATCAGGCCGAGCAGCGGCACGATGGACAGCGTCAGGAAGGTATCGGCGAGTCCGAGCGAGTCCTTGATCTGCGGAAACAGATACAGGCCGGCGACACTGCCGAAGCTGCCGACCATCCCGGTGACACCGGTGCCCAGGGCGCGGACGTCACTGGTGTACGAGAGCGCGGCGATGGACTTGCCATTGGCCCCGGGGCCCGCCGAGTGACAGAGGATGAACAGCACCGGCAGCAGGAACGCCACGGCCGTGGGTACCTTCTCGAAGGTTAGTCCCATCGCCACCAGGGCCACGAAGACCCCGGCGAAACCGGCGGCGGAGCTGAGCCGCAGGCCGAGGCGGCGGCCGAAGTACGCGGACAGCAGCCCGCCCGCGATACCGAAGGCGTTGAACACCATCGAGCCGATGGTGGCCTTCTCGAAGCTCTCGCCGAAGATCGTCAGGCTGATCAGCGGGAGGTACCAGCCGACCGCGAAGTACTGCATCGACTGCCCGAGCGAGATCACCGACGAGAGGATCGTGCGCGGCAGGTACTCGCCCTTGAACAGCAATCCGGTCTGGCGGAACCCGATGGCCGGCGCCTCGGCCGCGGTGCGGGTCTTCGCGTCGGGCGTACCGACGACGGCCTTGATCCCGTAGATCCGGTCCAGGTTGGCGACGGACTCGTCCAGCCGGCCCTGGCCGGCCAGCCAGGCGGGGCTCTCCTTGAGCATCAGCGCCTGGCTCAGCAGCAGCGCGACGGCGACGACCGCGGCCGAGCCGACCGACCAGCGCCAGATGTCGGCGCCGACGTCCAGGTTGAAGAAGACCAGGGCCAGGACGAGGTTGCTGGTGGTGGCGACGTACCAGACGGCTTGCCACAGGTTGAGCCGGCCGCCCAGCTTCGCGGGCGTGTACTCGGCGAGCAGCGCCATGGCGACCGCGAAGTCGATGCCGTACGCGACACCCACCAGGACCCGGCCGAGCCATACGACGGTGAAGCCACCGGCGAACGCGGCGAGCAGGCCACCCGCGAGCGCGAACACCTTGGCGATGAGCAGTGGGGGAACGCGGCCGATGCGGGTGGCGAGCCAGCCACCGAGGGGGTTGAAGATGATGGCCAGCGCCGGAGCGGTGGCCGTGAGGACCGAGACTTGGGTGCTGGTGAGCTCCATCTGGGTCGTCATGGGCCCCAGACCGGCGCTCAGCGCCGCGTTCGAGTAGGCGTCGAGGAACAGCCCGCCGAACACGAGGAACCAGATGATCTGCGCCCGGCCGGTGATCTTTCCCAGCCCATCGATGAGCGCGACGACGTCGGCGACGCCTCTGACGCTCGGACGTTGTGCCATGAATCCGCCTTCGAGGAAGACCTACCGGCGGCACGGGGAGCACAGAAAAAACAGGCACGACGAAGCCACCGACAGGTGGTCTGTGTCTGTGCCTGCCAAAAGACTGCGGAAAGCGCCGCAGCACGTGAACTGCTGGAACCGCCAATGACGCGGTGCAGCGAGATTAGGAACGGGCCATGCGAAACGTCAAGGGTTTCGGCCAAGTTACCGAAACGTGACGGGCCGGTCCGTACGCATGGCCCGCCGGTGAGGTCAGCCACGACTGGCTCGCGGTGCGCGGTTGGTCGATGGCGCTCACGGCGTCGGCGTGTAACAGGAATGTATTAGCGGGCGGTCGGGCGGAACGGTCCGTGGATCGAGTCGATCTTGGGGGCCAGAAACGCTCGCTCGTACCGACTCGTACCGAGCAGGCGGCACCCCCAACCGATCCTGAGGAAAACGATGCGCATACACAAGCTCACCATCGCCGCCTTGGCCGTTGCCGCGGGTCTCTCGCTCACGGCCTGCCAGAACGACGACGACAGCGCGGGGAAGAGCGACCCGTCGTCCGCGTCGAGTGCGTCTTCCTCGGGTGGTGGTTCGGGCTCGGGCGGCTCGGATCAGGGCGGCGGGAAGGACTCCGGCGAGCAGGGCACAGCCGCCGGGACCGGCTCCAACGAGGACGGCAAGATCGACAAGTGCCGCACCGACGAGCTGGAGGTCACGGCGGCGGACCGCACCATCGACGGCGACGGCGAGGGCACCGTCGCGGTGACGCTGAAGAACGGTGGCGGCCGGGACTGCGCGATCTCCGGGTTCGCGGGCGTCGACCTGAAGACCAGCGAGGGGGCGCTGTCCGCGAAGCGCAGTGGTCAGCCGGCCGACACGCATATCCTCAAGGACGGGGAGTCGACGTACTTCGGCGTCAACTACCCGGTCAATGACTCGGGCGGCTCCGGCGTCCGCGTCACGGGGCTCGTGGTGACCCCGCCGAACGAGACGAAGTCGGTCACCCTCGACTGGCCGGGCGGTGGCACACTCCCCGTCACGGACGGTTCCGGCTCCCCGGTGAAGGTCGGCCCGATCGGGGGCATCGGTCAGGGCGGCTGACCCGCACCGCCCCAGGGTGCTCGGGCAGCGGCACACGCCGCTGCCCGAGCACCCTTTTCGTGCTGTGCCGCGACGGTCTGCCGCCCGCACGATTCCCGGAGAACACCGTCCCCGCCGGCTCGTCGGTCCTGCGGGGACGGTGGCGTTGGCCCGGGTGACCACCCGGCCAAGACCCGGACACCGTGCCAGGAAGACCCGGGCACCGCGCCAGGTGAAACGCGCGGGCTAGTCCCGCATGACCTCGGGCTCGTGCCGACGCAGCAGGCGGGCCACCACGAAGCCGCAGATCAGCCCGATCGCCAGGAGCACACCGAGGTCGATGCCCCACTGGGTGACGGTGTGGGCCCACAGCGGGTCGAGATCGTCCGGCTTGTCGAGGTTCCAGGGCGGCATGGTGTGCGCGAGGTCGAGTGTGGTCCCGGCGCCGGCCACCCCCCAGCGGGCGGGCATCAGCCAGCCGATCTGTTCGATGCCCGGAGAGTCGAACAGCTTGAAGAGGACCCCGGTGAAGACGACCTGGACGACGGCGAACATCACGAGCAGTGGCATGGTCTTCTCCGGGGTCCGCACCAGCGCGGAGATGACCAGACCGAACAGCATGGTGGTGAAGCCCAGCGCACTGACGACCACGCAGACCTCGACGGCCGTGGGCATGAGCAGCCCCTGGGCGGGCAGTTGACGGACGGAGAAGCCGATCGCGCAGATGATGACACCCTGCAGCGCGGTGATCAGACCGAGGACGATCACCTTCGACATCAGATACGCGGATCGGGACAGACCCGTGGCTCTCTCCCGTTCGTAGATCACCCGTTCCTTGATCAATTCACGTACGGAGTTGGCCGCGCCGGAGAAGCACATGCCGACGACCAGCACCAGCAGAATGGTTCCGGACTCCTGGTTGTAGCGGAAACCGCTGTCGGGCGGTGGCGGGGCGAGTCCGTATTTCGCCGGAATCAGACAGCTCACTCCGCCCAGCACGGCCGGGAGCAGCAGCATCAGCGCCATGAAGCCCCTGTCGGAGGCGATGACCGACACATAGCGGCGCATCAGCGTCCACAACTGGCCGATCCAGCCCTGTGGTTTGGGCTGCAGAGCTCGTGCGCGCGGCTGCGTCGCGGGGGCGCCCGGATGCTGCTGCGGCGGTACGGCCGAGTCGATCTCCGCGATGCACCGCTCGTACTGCCGGGAAGCCCGCCAGCGCCCGCCCCAGTCGTCGTCGTGATGGTCCTCGAAGGCGGAGAAGACATCGGCCCAGCTGTCGTGACCGAAGAAGTCCAGGGCCTCGTCCGGGGGACCGAAATAGGCTGCGGAGCCACCGGGCGCCATGACCAACACCCGGTCACACATGGACAGTTCGGCGACCGAGTGGGTCACCACCAGCACGGTGCGGCCGTCATCGGCGAGCTCCCGCAGCAACTTCATGACGGAACGGTCCAGGCCCGGGTCCAGACCGGAGGTGGGCTCGTCGAGGAAGAGCAGGGAGGGCTTGGTCAGCAGTTCCAGGGCGACGGACACCCGTTTGCGCTGACCGCCGGAGAGCGAGGCGACCTTCTTGCCCCGGTGGGCGTCGAGCCTGAGCTCCTGGAGCACCTCGTCGATACGGGCCTTGCGCTCGGCCGCCTTGGTGTCACCGGGAAAGCGGAGCCTGGCGGCGTACTTCAGAGCGGTGTCGACGGTCAGCTCCTTGTGCAGGATGTCATCCTGCGGGACGAGACCGATACGGCGGCGCAACTCGGCGAACTGGGCGTAGAGATCGCGGTGGTCGTAGAGCACCTGACCACGGTCGGCGGGCCGGTAGCCGGTGAGTGCGCGCAGCAGGGTGGACTTTCCGGAGCCCGACGGCCCGATCACCGCGACCAGCGACTTCTCGGGGACACCGAAGGAGACGTCGTCCAGGATGGTCTTGCCGCGCCCGACGGTCACCGTCAGATTGCGGGCGGTGAAGGAGACCTCACCGGTGTCGACGAACTCCTCCAGCCGGTCTCCGGCGAGACGGAAGGTGGAGTGGCCGACACCGACGATGTCGTACGGGCCGATGACCTGGCGGCGGTCCACGGGCTGCCCATTGACATAGGTGCCGTTGTGACTGCCGAGGTCGACGATTTCGAAGCGGCCACCGGGCAGGGGCCGGAACTCCGCGTGGTAGCGGGAGACATACGGACCCTCCACCACGAGTTCGTTGTCCTGCGCGCGACCGATACGCAGCCGTTGTCCCAGGTCGAGTCGGTGGACGCCCGAGGGGTCCCGGTCGACGAAAAGGGCCGCGGCGGCTCCACGGGGACCGGCTGCGGGTTCTTCGGGCCGGTGGCTGTCCCGGGCATCACCCGCGGCTACGGGAGTCGTGGGAACCGCGGCACGGGTGGGGGCGGACGCGGGGTGGTGGGGGAGTGGCCGGAACAGGTCGTCGCCTTGGGCCGCCGCCCCCGTGGGGGCTCCCGGACCCTCCCCCGCCCGGGGACCGGGCACCACCGGGGGTGTGGCGGCGGCCGCCTCCGATGTGCCCCGATCCGTGGCACCCCCGGCACTGGGACGGGCCTCGCCCTGGGGCAGCCCCGCGCGTATTCGGGCGTCAGCACGCACCTGATCGTCACCCACCGCCGCCGGGGCTCCGGTGAAGACCCCGGTGAAGTCCAGCCGCGTGCCGGTGGAGACGTCTCCCAGCCGGACGATCGAACCGTGGCCGATCTCCAACCGCTGGATACGACGCCCTTCGGCGAACGTGCCATTCGCGCTGCCGAGATCTTCGATGACCCACGTCCCGCCGTCACAACGGATCACGAGGTGCCGCCGGGAGACTCGGCGGTCGATGCACGAGATGTCGGCCTGCTGGTCGCGCCCGATGGTGTAGCTCCGGGACGCGTCCAGGGTCCAGGTGCGTCCATTGGCATGCAGTACAAGTTCCGGCACGTCTGCCCCAAGTCGGTCGTGTGCACCGAGGCCGTCTGCGCCAGGACAGACGACGGCTCGGACGGTTGTTCCTGCGGTTCCGGTGTGCGCCCGGACGTCCCGCGTGCTGATTGAGCGTCATACGCTATGCGGCGCGAGCCGGCCAACCACCACCGGGCCGTACGCCAACTCGCTCATCGGCGGGCCGTGCCCCGGTTCCCCGGGAACCGAGCCGTGCGTTTCCCGACGAACGCGACGGGCTGCGCGCGGACGATCGGTGCGGTCGTCGGCGATGCGGTCGAAGTGTTCGTCGGGCATCACAGCGGTGTGTCCTCGTGGTATCGGAGTCGGGGTCGGGGCGGGGTCGGGGCGGGGTCGGAATCCGAGTTGGTCAGCCGTGCGCGTCCCGGACCGGGACACGCCGGAGCTTACGGGCATGGCCGGTATGGAAGAGGGCGCGTGACATGCGGAGGTTGCGCGTCATGGCACGGTGCCGGGGATTCCACCCGCGTCCCGCGCCGCCGGCAGCACGGCAGCGGCCGCCGGCGCCCGTCGATCAGGCCGCCGGACCTCCTGGAGGGCATCATCCACACGGCGATCACCCGGGAGTAGGACGCGCGGTGCCTTCCGTCGTGGCTGTCCAGGGTGCTGTGCGTTAGGCGTAGGGCGTGAAGTGCGCTGGGGTGTGGTTGATGGGCAGGTCGGGGCGCCAGGCGGTGAGGATTTGGGCGCTGCACACGAACAGGCCGTGAGGTAGTCGGTCCAGGGGGTACCAAGCCCAGTCACCGACGCTCTCGTCCGGCTGCGTGACCGGCTGGCCTTGCCAGGCGCTGACGATGGCACCGACGGTGACCCGCACGACGTCTCCGACGTGGTCGACGAGCGTGCCCAGGAGTGCGACGTCGTCGGGTCGGGCGATCAGGCCGGTTTCCTCGGCGAGTTCACGGATCACGGTCGCCTCGAGGGATTCCCCGGCTTCTACGGTTCCTCCCGGTAGTTCGAGGGTGCCGCGGCGGTGGCGGCCGAGGAGTACGCCCTGGTCGCTGAGGAGGATGGCGCCGACGCCGATGGCAGCGTGCGGCACGGGCGGTCGGGTGGTGCGGGGTCGGCTGGAGATGCGTGCGGGGCGGTTTGGGAGGCGACGGGCGCGGATGAGCTGCTGCACGACGGGGTTGTTCTCGTCGGAGGGGCGCAGGAGGTCGATGGCCTCGACTCGGAAGCCGTGGTCGGTGAGCAGGTCCTCCCACAACTGCGGTGCCAGGACCCACATCTGGGTGGGCAGCGGTGGATCGTCCCGGAGCACGATCATCTGCTCGCGTGGTGCGACGGTCGTGGACGGACCGCGGCCGTGCAGGTCGGTGTGGAGGAGCGAGAGGATCAATGGGGCGCCGGGGCGCAGGCCGTCGCGCAGCGCGGGCAGGGATCGGTGCGGGTCGGTGAAGGCGAGGCTGCCGATGGCGTACGCGGCGTCGAAGGGTTGGGCGGTGCGGAGGTAGTCCATCACGTCGCCATGTACGAAGTGGACGCCGGGAGTGCCTGCGTGCGTATCGATGGCGCGTTGGTGCTGGGTGAAGGACAGCTCGACCGCGGTGACCTGCGCATCGTGGGTTCGGGCCAGGTGTACGGCGTGGTGGCCGGGACCGGAGCCGATGTCCAGGACGCGTTGGTCGGTGACGTCACCGAGGATCTCCGTACCGGGGCCGGCTCCCTCCCACGGAGTCCACTCCAGTCGTTCGGGGACAGGCGGCATGTATCCGTGGTTCAGCTGACGTTGGCCGTAAACGGTCCAGGCTTCGGCGTTGAGGTCCTCAACGGACACGGGAACTCCCGGGAGCAGAGCGAGGAAAGTGGTGACTGCGCGCGGCTTCATCATCCGGTTTGGCCATCAGGGGCCGGTGACGAGGTAGTTCGGGCCTTGGCCATGGCGGGTGCGTTCGATGGCGTCGAGACGGGCGAAGGGCAGCTCGCCCATGAGCTGTCGCCACTCGGCGAGATCGTGGATGGCCCACAGGTCGTGTTCGGCAGGGTCGAGCCGGATGCGGCGCAGTTGCTCGGAGCTGAGCCGGCCGCCGTCGAAGATGAAGCCGATCTTGCCCAGTGGCCAGCGGGTGCCTGGGCGGAGGTAGTGCGTCAGCAGCAGGCGTGGTCGGCCCTGGCCGAGTTCGAGTCCGGTCTCCTCGGCCGCCTCGCGGCGTGCGGTCTCCAAGGGGTCTTCGCCGGCGTCGGCGTTGCCTCCGGGGAACTGCCACTGCCGGTCGCCGTACACGGAGCGCAGCTGTACCGGGCGGTCGTGCTCGTCCCGGATGTACAGGCAGCCGTACACCGTGTGGTGGGGCACCGTCCGAACGTACTCGACGGGAGTCATGGGCATGGTGTGGCCGGGGCGTCCCGGACGGTGGTCGAACTCGAAGGCGAGGGCGCCGAGGGCTTCCTTGTCCGGCGGGTAGACGCGGCGGAGGCTGGCGAGTTGCTCCTCGCGTGTGGAGCCGGGATCGATGCGTGCCGGATCCTCCGCGTCGAGAAGCTCTTCGAATGAGGTGTACGGGGTGATCCGCTTCGCGACGATGTCGAGTTCCCGCCCGCTGTCCGGCTCATGGAAGACGATCGTGTCCCCGGTTTCGACGGCCGCTGTCCCCGGGGTCCCCACGCGTACTTCGATCGTTTTGCGTCCGGACTCCACCTGGGCGTAGTAGCGCTCCCGCAGGGTGAAGTGGTGCCGTCGCGAGGTGGGCGTGGCGTCTCGGGCGTCGGCGGGTGCGTGTTGCGTGTGGTTGGCCGATGGCTCAGGCGGTGGCGTGGCTTCGGCCCGGTGTGGGCCGCGCAGGACCACGAAGGCCAGTCCTTCGGCGTCGTGGCGTTCGGTGGTGGACCAGCCGGCCCGCAGGTGGGCGAGTTCGTCCTCGTCGAGCGCGATGCCGCGCCGTTCGGCCGGGGTGTCGGCGGCGAGGGGCGTGATGACCACGATGGCGGCGCCAGGCCGCAGGCGGCGGCCGAGGGCCCGCATGGTGCGGTCGCGGTGCCGCAGGAAGGGATATACGAACCGGAGGGTGATCACGTCGTAGCCGTCGGCGCGCAGAGGTGCCCATTCGTCGAGCTCGATGTCCAGGCGCAGCCATTGGGCGGCGTTTCCGTGCTGGGCGGTTGCCTCGGCGAGGGCGTTGTCGGACCAGTCGACGGCGTCGACGTGGTAGCCGAGCGAGGACAGGTGGGCCGCGAGTTCTCCGACCCCGCACCCGACGTCGAGGGCCTTGCCGTCGACAGGGGCGGGAAGGTGGGTGGCCAGCAGCGACCGCTCACGGTCGCTGAGCCGGCTGTAGCGGCGGCCATCGGCGTAGCCGGTGTTCCATTCGTCCTGTGTGGTGAACATGAGGGGCACGTCCTTCCCAAGAGCGACGGGTTCACGGCAGTGGCGCGGAGGCGTGTGGCGGGACCGGGGTGGCCGGGGGCTGGTGGTCACGCGCGGGTCGCCTCGCCGTCCGTGCGCTGCTGAAGTACCCACAGGGACCTGAACAGCCCCGGCTCCCGGGTGAGTTGTGCGTACGTCCCTTCCTGCACAACCCGCCCCTGGTCGAGGACGACGATCCGGTCCGCCTCAGCGACGTTGGCGAGCCGGTGTGTGATCAGCAGGACCGCCCGGTCCTTGGCCAGCGCCCGCAGTCCGCTGAAGATGTGGTGCTCCGCGCGAGCGTCCAACGCGGCGGTGGGCTCATCCATCACGAGCAGAGCCGCCTTCCGGTGGAACGTCCTCGTCAGCACCACACGCTGCCACTGCCCCCCGGACAGCTGCTGCCCTCCGTACCACTCCGACGTCAGAAGGGTGTCGAGTCCTGACCGCAGGCTGGGCAGCATGTCCAACGCACCGGACGCCCCGCAGGCCGCCAGGACGGCGGCGTCGCTGGTGTCGCCCTGCCCGAAGGTGATGTTGTCGCGGAGGGTCAGCGGCAGGTAGGTGTACCTCTGCGGCGCCAGGGCGGCATGTTTCCACGCCGCCCAGGGCTCCAGCTCCGCCGTGGTCGTGTGGTCCCACGCCACCTCGCCGGACGTGGGCAACAGCAGACCGCAGATCAGCCGGGACAGGGTGGATTTGCCCGACCCGTTCTCCCCGACCAGCGCCACGATCTCCCCGCGCCGCACCCGCAGGGACACCCCGCTGAGGCTGTCTTTCGCGGCACCCTCGTACCGGTAGGTGATGTCACGGACCTCGAACCGCTCCGGTGCCCCGGTGAGGGTCTTGGTGCCTCGGGACGCCGTCATGGCCTGCCCGTGGGCGTTGTCGAGGAAGTTCTGCCAATCCTGCACGTACCAGCCGGTGCGTACCAGCCGGGCCCCGCCGTTGATGATGCCGCGCACGGAGCCGGTCGCCGTCTGGAGGGCGAAGACCGCGCCGCCTCCGGCCGCGAGGTCCATGCGGCCGGAGGCCAGGAGCCAGAGCAGCGCGGCCCACACCGCGGCCGACGCCACGCCGCCGGCGACCGCGCCGGCCAGCCCCATCCACGCGCCGGTGTCCGCGGCTCTGCGCTCCGCGGCGTTGACCGAGGCGGCGAGCCGTCGGTACCGGCTGATGAGGAAGGGACCGGCCAGACAGGCTCGCATCTCCTCGCTGGACTCGATGTAGGCCATGTGCCAGCGGAGCTTGTGCAGCATCCGGCGCCGCCCGGAGGTCTCCAGTGCCGCCAGGTACACCACCCGGGCGGCCCGCACATACGCGGCGGCCTGCGGCAGACACGCCAGCAGGAGCAGCGGAAGAAGTGCCGGGTGCAGCACGGTGAGAACGGTCGCGCCGGCGGCGAGTGTGGCCGTGGCGGCCAGTACGTTCTGGGCCTCGTCGACAAGGTCGGGAGTGACCTGGGCGCCGCGGTCGGCGATGTCGTAGAAGTCGTTGTAGCCAGGCTTGTTGTTCGCCGCCAGCTCCGCGCCGAGGGCGGCCTCGATCATCGTCAGCTCTGCCGCCCGGGCCAGCACCGGCCGCAGCCGCGCGGTCAGCCACGTGACCGAGATCCCCAGCAGGGCGCGCAGACCGGTCGCCACGGCGATGACCGTCAACTGCGGGGCCGCCTCCCACAGTCGCTCGGTGATGTCCCCCGACGAGATCAGCGCGGTGATCGTTCCCGTGACCGCGAGCAGTCCCACGGCGGCGAGCACACCCGTGCCGACCTGGCACGCCAGCAGGCCGAGCGTGGCACCACGATCCACCTGCCACGCCATCTTCAGGGACCGCAGGACCAGCGCGGGCAGCCGCCGTGCCATCGTGCTGGTCGTCATCTGTGCGCCGGCCTGGAGTCTGGACTTGTCGCGGTACAGGAACTCCTCGTCCCGTGCGCTGTGAGCATCGTCCGGCGGGCTGGTGTCCGATGTGCCGGGATTCGATTGTGCTTGTGCGCTGGCCGAATGTCCTTGTGCGCTGGCCGAAGTCAACGTGGTCCCCCTTTGGCGGTCGCGCGGCTCGCTTGTGGGGGTCAACGACTCAGCCGGAATTTCGAACACATGTGTTTCGGTCGGGCTCGGAACCCCGCGATTGCGCGTATGCCGGAGGGTGCGGGGTGCACCGGCCCTTGCCGCGCAAGGGCCGGGCCCGGAAGGGCGGTGGCCAAAACGCCGACGGTGCCGTCGGCCCCTTACCGACGTGAGCGGCTGGGCTGGGCCCCTCGGTCCGCGCCCTCGCCGAAGCCCGTGGCGGGTCGGGCGAGAGCGGCTACGGCGGCTGTGACGTTGTGCCTGTGGTCGGTGCTGGTTTCTCGACGGTTCTCCGGTTGCAGCGCCTTCAATGACCAGGCGGCGGTGTCCCAGCTGATCACCAGGGCGATCACCATGGCCATCAGTTCCGCCGACGGGATGTCGGCGCGGATCCGGCCCGCCTCCTGCGCGGCTTCGAGTGCGGCGACCCGCTTCCGGTATTGCTCGACCTCGGTATCGACGGGCTGGTCCCGTTCCAGTCCCGCCCATAGGTACAGGCGCCGAATATGTGGCCACTGCTCCAGTCGGTCGAATAGCTCGCCGGCGTAGGCGGGCAGGTCTCCGGCCTCGAAGGAGGCCGACTCCGCCAGCTTGATCATGCTGTCGGCGACGACCTTGTCGAACAGTTCCTCCTTGGTCCCGAAGTGCATGTAGATCGACCGCTTGTTGGCCGTGGCGGTCTCGGCGATGCGGTCGATCCGGGCGCCTGCCAAGCCGTATGCTTCGGCCGTCACCTCACCGAGCAACTGCTCGCACGGGGAGACAGGGTCGCCGCCACCGCGCGGCGCCTGGAGAGCCTCGATGACCTGGCGGTCCGCTACGGCGAGCAGCTGTGGCGAGCCCGCCTGGATGTCACCGACACCAGCGCGCTGCGTGAGATCGTGGACCGCGCGTTCTCCGATCTCGGTCGGCTCGACGTCGTCGTGTCCAACGCCGGCTACGGGCTTTTCGGCGCGGCCGAAGAGCTCGCCGACGAGCAGATCGACCGGCAGATCGCGACCAACCTGACGGCGTCGATCCAGCTCGCCCGCGCCGCCGTCCCGCACCTGCGCCGCCAGGGCGGCGGACGCTACATCCAGATCGCCAGCATCGGCGGCCAGGTCGCCTTCCCCGCCATGAGCCTCTACCACGCCACCAAGTGGGGCATCGAAGGATTCTGGGAGTCGGCCGCCGCCGAACTCGCGCCGTTCGACTTCGCCGTGACGGTCGTCGAGCCCGGCGTTTCCCGCACCAACTTCGGCGCCGCCGGCTCGGTCCTGGGCGCCCCGCTGCCCGAATACGCCGACGGCCCCTCAGGGCAGCTGCGGGGCACGCTCTCCGGCGACCTGCCGCCGCTGCCCGCACCCGGTGACCCCGCGAAGATCGCGGCGGCCATCATCGCCTCCGCCGACCGGGCCAAGCCGCCATTCCGGCTCACGCTGGGCTCCGATGCCTACGCGCTGGCAACCGCTGCCCCGCGCAACCGCCTCGAAGCCCTCGAAGCCGGGCGCGCCCTCGCCCACTCCACCGACGCCGACGACTTCACCACGCCCGCCGCCCCGCCGACCTTGCCGCCCCCGCCGACCTCGTCGGCAACTGAAGGGAACCCGCCATGCTCGACTTCACCGGTAAGACCGTTCTCATCACCGGAGGATCCGGCGCCCTCGGCTCCACGCTGTCCGCCCGGTTCTCCGAGGCCGGGGCCAACACCGTCACCGCTGCCCGAACAGACTCCGATCAGTTCGCCGTCGAGCTCGACGGCCCCTCTCGGAGTACGGCTCGACGTCACGAGCGAGTCCGACTGGACCGACGTGATCAACCAGACCGAAGCACGCTTCGGCCATCTGGACATCCTGATCAACAACGCCGCCTACCTGCGCGTGGGCAACGTGGAGAGCATCCCGCTCGACGAGTTCCAGCGCGTGTTCGACACGAACGTCACCGGCGCCCTGCTCGGCATCCGCGCCGCGGCCCCCGCCATGCGCAAGGCAGGAGGCGGCGCGATCGTCAACATCAACTCCGTCGCCGGGCTCGCGGCCGCCCCGGAACTCGTCGCCTACAGCAGCAGCAAGTGGGCACTGCGCGGCCTCATGCGCGTGGCCGCCAAGGGACTGGCCCGCGGCAACATCCGCGTCAACTCCGTCCACCCCGGCATCGTCGAAACACCCCTCGCCTACGGCCCCGACGGCAACGCGATCGTGTCCGTCGACGACTTCGCCGTCCCCGCAACGCCGCCCCGACGAAATCGCCAACTTCATCCTCTTCACCGCCTTCGACCAAGCCCGCTTCGCCACTGGCGCCGAAATCATCGCCGACGGCGGCTTCATCGTCCGGCGGCCCCCTCACCTGACAGCGAGCGCCGCGTCCGCCGGAAGCGTCGGCGGCGAACGGCTCGAGGGGAGTGCTGGACGTCACGAACGGCGGGTCAGTGTCCGGCTATCGTGGCTCCGCATGACCCACATCGAGATCGAGATCACCGCGGAACTGGTCCGGGATCTGCTGCGCGACCAGCACCCCGACCTGGTCGATCGCCCCGTGCGGCTCGGTGCTCGGGGCTGGGACAACCAGCTGTGGCGGCTCGGCGACGACCTCGCCGTCCGGCTGCCCTGGGCGACGCGGTCCGCGGACGCGCTGCTGCTCAAAGAGCACGCCTGGCTTCCCGCCCTCGCCCCGCGTCTTCCCCTGCCGGTCCCCGTCCCGCAGCGTCTCGGCGAGCCCTCCGAGCGGTTCCCGCGGCCCTGGATCGTCACCACCTGGGTGCCGGGAACGCCCGCCGACCGCGCCCCCGCCACGCGCGCCGCGGAGGCGGCCGACACCCTGGCCACGTTTCTGACCGCTCTTCACCGACCGGCCCCGGACGGGGCGCCGGCCGGTCGCGACCGTGGAGGGCCGCTGACCGACCAGGCCGAGGGGTTCGCCCAGGCCTTGGCCTCGGCCACCGAGTCGGGACTGATCCCCGACCCGGACGCCGTCCGCGCCGTCTGGGAGGACGCCGTCGCCGCGCCCGACTGGACGGGGCCGGCACTGTGGCTGCACGGCGATCTGCATCCGGCCAACGTCCTCACCGCGGACGGCACCTTCTGCGGCGTGATCGACTTCGGCGATCTCTTCGCGAGCGATCCGGCCTGCGACCTCGCCGCCGCTTGGATACTGCTGCCGGACGGCGCCGTCGACCGCTTCTACGACGCTTATCAACCGACCCCGGACACAGCGACCCGACGCCGCGCCCGCGGCTGGGCGGTGCTGAAAGCCCTCGGCTGCATCCTCATCGGAGAGGCGGGCGTCCACGGCCGTCCGGGCGGCAAGCGCACCTGGGGCCCACCCGCCCGCGCCGCGCTGCGACGCCTCACCACGACGATCGACCACCCCGGTTCCCCAGCACCAAAGCGGTGACCTGAGCCACAGCCGCTCATCCAACCCAGCCCTCACGGCATGAGTGGTCTGCCCTCAGACACCGGCTTCGACCGTGGCTTGCTTCTTCCGCCTCCGGTAGCTGGCGGCCTTGTGCTTGTTCCCGCACTCGGCCATCCCGCACCATCGTCGGGCGCCGGAGTGGGACAGATCGACGAAGAGGCGTGTGCAGTCCGGGTTGGCGCACTCCCTCATCCGCGCGAAATGGGCCGAGCTCAGCAGTTCCACCGCGTCGCGGGCGACCGCACCGAGTACCTCGTCCACACTGCCCGTCCGGGTCAGACGACCCGACACCTCGAGCTGATGCTTCGGCAGCGGCAGCCGGGCCGCTTCGTTCACTTCCGCGAGGACGTCACCGACGTCGGCATCCGGGTGGTCGCCCGGAGGCCAGGAAGTGGCGAGGGTGTAGACCGCCTCACGCAGACGGCGCAGCCGCTCGAAGGCGCGGGCGTCCACTGGGCCCGGAGCATCCAGGAGCTCCGCCTGGCGAACCCAGCGCCGCATGTCATCCGGGGAGTTCAGCAGTTCCGTGCGAAGACTCCGACGCCACAGCTTGGTGCCCGCCAGATCGAGACACAGCCGGCCACTCACAAAGACGAACTCATCCACGCGTCCATATTGACAGGTGACGCCTCCCGTGTCGATATTGCGACACCTGTCAATGCGGTGACGGCCTGCCGCGTCCGAGTGGGTGGCGGGGGGCGATGGCCGGCTTCGTGCGTGAATCGCGCACAGAGATTTCCCTAGCGCTCCTGGCGGGGGGCCAGCGCGGTGACGACGCCGTCGAGGATCTCGTCCAGCACCCGCGCCGAGGTGGCGAAGTTGAGCCGCAGATATCCGCCGGACTCCGGGCCGAAGGGTTCCCCGCCGTCGAGGAGGACCTTGCCCTGGCGGAGCACGTACTGGACCGGATCGTCCGTGAGCCGCAGTCGGCGGACGTCGAGCCAGGCGAGGTAGGTGGCTTCGGGAAGCCAGTGGCGCAGTGCCGGCACCCGGTCGCGCAGTACGTCGTGGACGCGATGGCGGTTGCGGTCCAGGACGGTCAGGAGTTCCTTCTGCCAGGGGTCCCCGTGCCGCCAGGCCGCTTGGGTGCCGATGACGCCGAGGGTGGAGACGGTTCCGTACAGGTCCGGTGGCTGGGCGTCGCGGGTGGCCAGCAGCCGGTCGGGACCGTAGTGGGTGACGGTGCAGCGCAGGCCGGCGAGGTTGAACGCCTTGGTCGCGGAGGTGATGGTCACCGTCCGTGCGGCGGCGTCGGGCGACAGGGACGCGAAGGGGATGTGCTGGTGGGGGGCGTGGCTCAGCTCGGAGTGGATCTCGTCGCTGATGACCAGCATGTCGTGCCGTCGGGCAACGGCGGCGATCTCCTCGAGCTCGTCCCGGGTCATCACCCGGCCGGTGGGGTTGTGGGGGTTGACCAGCAGGAGGACCTTGCAGCCGTGGCGGGCCGCGCCGTCGGCCAGCGCGGCGAAGTCCATGCGCCAGCCCTGGTCGGTCTGGATCATGGGCACTGGAACGGCGGGGCGTCGCATCGTTTTCAGCGTGGCCAGGAATGGAGGGTAGTTCGGCGTCTGGACAGCGACGGCGTCCCCTGGGGAGGTGGCCAGGTGGAGGAGGAGCTGTAGGCATTGTATGAGGTCTGTTTGTTCGCGGACGCGGGATGGAGCGGCTTCCCAGCCGTAGCGGGACGTCATGCGCTCGGCGAAGAGCCGGCGCAGCGGGCTGCCGTCGGGCCAGTCGGGATAGCCCAGATCTCCGTGGGTGACGGCATCGTGGAGGGCCTCGGCGACGGCCCGGGGGATGGGGTAGTCCATGTCGGCCACCCAGGCGGGCAGGACCGTTGGATCCACGCGGTGCCACTTCACCCCGGTCCGGTCGCGCAGCCAGTCCCGGTCGAGGTCGTCGAAGCCCGGGACGTGGCGGTGGCCGGCGGCCGGGGCTCCCGGGCCGGGGGGCATGGGAGTCATCGCACCGTTCCGTTCAGGAGGACGTCCCGGGTGATCTGCACCTGGCCGTGGTGCTGGGCGAGTTCCTCCAGTACGTGCAGCTGAACGCCGGCACAGCTCAGCGGGCGGTCGGGGCCTTCGAAGGAGGCGGGCGGTACCTTGCGGGGCGCCGCCTGTGCGTCGACTCCCCGCAGGTCGTCGCGGAGACGGTCGAACAGCGGGTCCAGAGCGCTCTTGAGATCGGCGACCGTCCCGACGGCGGTGAACTCCGAGGCCCGGTCCCGGTCCACGGACCTGCCGGCGATGACGTGCCCGATCCAGTAGTCGGCCACGCCCGTGCAGTGGTAGGCGACAGCGAACGGGCTGTTCGCCCCGGCCGGCGGGGGCACGGTGTTGGCGAGCTCGTCGCCCAGTTCCTCCAGTGCGCCGATCATGCCGTCGAACGCGCGGCGCAGGAAGTACAGGTACTCGTTCAGTTCCATGGGTTCCTCATGAGAGTGCTGGTCAGGGCCATGACGAGAGCAGGCCGAGGCGATGGGCCACGGTCGAGCGAGGACGTGGGTGAACAGGGTGTCCGGGCGACACGGCCCTCGGCGGACGGCTGGTGACGGCCGCAGGCTAATCCGGAATTGCGTCACCAGTCAAACAGGTGACGCTCGCAAGGTGTGACACGTCATGGACCGGTGTCCAGAACGAGGTGTGAGGTGTGAGGTGTGAGGTGTGCGGCGATGTGGCGGGGGCCGAGTTCGTGGAGCTTCAGGGCGCCCGGCGAGCCGCGCTCGCGGCCCTACGGTGACTCACCGCTCAGAGGTGTACCCGGATGATCGTTGCGCGTACGGTACGAGTCGTCCCACCGTCCGTCGTACGAACGTTTCGTCCTCACCGTCCTCGATACCGTCCTCGATGCGAAGGAGAGCCACCGCATGCGCACTGCTTCCCTGGGTGCCGTCCTCGGGCTGGCGTCGGTCGCCGTACTGACGTCCCTGGTTCCGGCGGGCACGACCTACGCGGCGGAGACCGCCGCCGGACGAGCCCACTGCCCCCGCCTCTCTTCCTCGCTCGCGTGGCACGGCGACAACAGGGAGCGGCTTCAGCGCGTGATTGACGAGCACGGAACGTGCGGCGACCCGCGGGTGCGTCATGGCGAGCGGCCGGTCGCCGCCTTCGACTGGGACAACACCGTCACCAAGAACGACATCACCGACCTCGCCATCGCCTGGGCTCTCAAGCACGACAAGATCTTGCGACCGGCGCGCTGGTCCGACACCAGTCCCTGGCTGACCGAGGAGGCCGACCGGACACTCACCGAGGCGTGTGGCACGGATGTGCCCGTCGGTGCGCCACTGCCGACTTCCACCGACACCGCCTGCACGGACGAGATCTTCTCCATCCGCAGCGAGGCCACCCTGATGAACGGCCACAAGGCATTCGCGGGGGAGTGGAACAGCCGCCGGACCCTTCCCCAGTACGCCTGGGTGCCCCAGCTGTTCGCGGGCCACACCGAGGCCGAGGTCACCTCCTACGCGCGGAAGTCCCGGGCCGAGGCGCTGGCCGCCCCCGTCGGCGCCACACAGCGGGTCGGCAGCCACACCCTGCACGCCTACGCTCGTTACAACCCGCAGATCAAGGACCTGATCCGGGTCCTGAAGAAGGCGGGATTCGAGGTGTGGGTGGATTCCGCCGGCAGCACTCCGGTCACCAACGCCTGGGCGAGTGGCGTCGGCGTCGACCGCGAACACACCCTCGCCATCCGCAACCTGCTGGACCGTCGGGGGCGGATCACCTACACCCAGGAAGGGTGCGGCGGTGAACCCGACAGCAAGGGCACGGTCATGCCGTACATCGAGGGCAAGCGATGCTGGCTCAACGAGAAGGTGTTCGGTGTCACCGGCCCCGCCGCCTGGAAGCGGCAGTCTCCTGAGAAGCGCCTGGTGATCGGCGCGGGCGATGCCGACACCGATGTGACGATGGTCGGCGACGCCACCGGTGCGGGCCTGGTCCTCAACCGGAACAAGAACGAGATCATGTGCCGGGCCTACGACAACGCGGACGGCACCTGGCTGATCAACCCCATGTTCATCGAGCCGCTGCCGCGCAAGGAAGCCGCCTACCCCTGCTCCACCACCGGATACACCAACCCCGACGGCACACTGGGTCCGGTGCGCCGACAGGACGGCAGCGTCATCCCGGACCAGGAGGACTCGGTCCACGGAGGCTGAGGGGCCCCGGGTGATCAGGCGTCCAGACCACCGCGCTTGACCAGCTGGCTCGCGATGACATTGCGCTGGATCTCGTTGGTACCCTCGCCGACGATCATCAGCGGGGCGTCACGGAAGTAGCGCTCGACGTCGAACTCGGTGGAGTAGCCGTAACCGCCGTGGATGCGGACGGCGTTCAGGGCGATCTCCATCGCCGTCTCGGAAGCGAAGAGTTTCGCCATGCCGGCCTCCATGTCCACCCGGCGCCCGGCGTCCGCCTCCCGGGCCGCGTAGAGGGTCAGCTGGCGCGCCGCGGTCAGTGAAGTCGCCATGTCGGCCAGGTAGTTGCCGATGGACTGGTGCCGCCAGACCGGCTTGCCGAACGACTCGCGTTCCTGTGCGTAGGCGAGGGCGTCCTCGAATGCCGCCCGGCCTACGCCGAGGGCGCGGGCGGCAACCTGGAGGCGGCCGGTCTCCAGTCCCTTCATCATGTGCGCGAAGCCCTCGCCCGCCACGCCTCCGAGCACGGCATTCGCGGGCGCCCGGTAGTCCTCGAAGGACAACTCGCAGCTCTCCACGCCCTTGTAGCCGAGCTTGGGCAGGTCACGCGAGACGGTCAGCCCGGGGCCGTGCTCGGCGAGCAGGATGGAGATGCCCGTGTGCGCGGGGCTCGCGTCCGGGTCGGTCTTGCACAGCAGGGCGATGAGCTGGGACCGGCGGGAGTTGGTGATCCACGTCTTCGTACCGTTCACCAGATAGCCGTCCGCGTCCCTCCGGGCGACGGTGCGCATCGCCTGGAGGTCGGAGCCGCCGCCCGGTTCGGTCAGCGCCATGGTCGCCCGGATCTCACCGGTGGCCATCCTCGGCAGGTAACGCCGCTTCTGCTCCTGCGTGCCGAAGCGCAGCAGCAGCTTGGCGACGACCGTGTGCCCTCCCATCGCGCCCGCCAGACTCATCCAGCCCCGGGCCAGCTCTTCGGTGATCAGCACATAACACGGGGTGGAGACCGGGGTACCGCCGTACTCCTCCGGGACGGCGAGTCCGAAGATTCCGAGCTGTTTCATCTGCTCGATGAGGGCTTCGGGGTAGGTGTTGGCGTGCTCCAGCTCCCGGACGACGGGCTTCACTTCCCTGTCGACGAAGTCGTGCACGGTGCTGACGATGAACCGCTCGTCCTCGGACAGGATGTCGAGTGTGCTCATGCTGGACGCTCCTTGTGGGGGAGTTCCATCATGAACGCGCGTCGCGGACCGGGCAGGGCACGCGCCCCACCGGAGCGGGGGTCATTCGCTTCGCATGGCTGCCGCCGCACAGTGTGATGTCTCCGGGGGGCCGGGGCACCATATGGGCGATGGCGCCGAGCGCGGCGGCGGAGTCACCGAGTCCGGCCGGACGCACTGTCGGCCGCCCGTACGGGCCGCGCGTCACGCGCGTGTGCAGTGTGCGTTCGATCGACCGCAGCAGGGCCGGACCGGCGTCGACCAGCTCACCGCCTACGACGATCACCCCCGGACCCACGGCGTGGCTCACGGCGTCCAGCATTCTGCCGATGTGGGCGCCGGCCCGCTCCAGGACCGCATGTGCCCGACGGTCGCCCGACCTGAGCGCGGCCACCAGCTCCGGGACGTCCGCTGCCGTACCTCCGGCGGCGCGGTAGGCGTCGAGTACGGCCCCGATCGAGGCCACCGTCTCCAGGCACCCGGTCCCACCGCACTCGCAGGGCGCGCCGTCCGGTTCCACGGTGATGTGGCCGAACTCTCCGGAGTGGCCGTGGGCGCCGCGGTGGAGTGCGCCGGCCACCACGAGTCCGCCGCCGACGCCGTGCGACAACCGCAGGTACAGCACGTCCTGTTCACCGGCGGCCGCGCCCCAGATCGTCTCGGCCAGCGCCGCCAACCGGGTGTTGTTGTCGATCAGCGGCCGGGCACCGAAGCGCTCGCGGACCAGCTCTGAGACCGTGTGGTGCGGGGATGCCCGCGGGGGGCCGTGATCCGGCGAGCCGACAGGTCCGACCACCCCGACGCCGATGCCGTTCGGCGCGCCGGACCGCAGCGCCCCGCCGGTCAGGGTGTCCGCCAGCCGCCATGCGATGTCGACACGGGCCTGCCACGGGGTGTCGGGGCCGTGTGCCTCCCCCACGGCCCCGGCGATCTGGCGTGACGCGTCCATCGTGGCCACCCGCACCGCCCGCCGCGCGAACTCGATGCCGAGCAGCAGACCGGTTCCGGGGTTCACGGTCAGCACCTCGGCCGGGCGGCCCCGCTTGCGCCGGGCCGCTTCCGGTATCGAGGCGAGGACGGTGCCGTTGTCCATGAGCGCTCCGACGGCGTCGTGGAGCACGGTGCGGGACAGGCCGCACCGGGTCCCCAACTCTCCCCGCGTCAGTGGGCCGTGTTCGCGCAACAGGCGCAGCACCAGGGTCCTGTGGGAGGCGGAGGCCCGTGTCCCCTCGGTCGGCATGGCGGCAGGGTCCCCTCTTGAACGCACCTGTGACGTGGGCAGGACGCAGGTGGGTCGATCGCTTGTGGCCCGGGAGGCTAGAGAGCGTCTTTGTGGGAATTCTGTGGGTTTCCGGGGCGGCGCCCAGGGATGCCCGGATCGCGTCAGACCCCGGCGGTCCGCGACCGCTCAGGCCGGTGTACCGCCGTGTGCGCCACGTGAATGACATCCGCGAGGGCGGTCGGCCGGGAGAGGAACGGTGAGTGCGAGGAATCCATCTCCACAATCGTCGTCGGCTGGGTGGACACAGCGTCGATTTCCCGGATCATGAGGCGTTGCAACGTGGGCCGTATGGCGTTGTCCCTGGTGCAGACGACGTAGCTGTGCGGGATCGCACCGTACCGTTCGGCGGTCACCTTGATCGGCTCGGCGGCGACGCCGGCGGGCGCGTCCGTGCTCAGCAGCGAGATCGCCGCCTCGGCGGTCACCTCGTCGGCGACGTCGTTGTAGAACGTCTCGCGGATGACGGCCCGACGATCGCCGTCGCTCGTGTCGTAGCGCAGCGCACCGACCGACGCCGGGTCCGCCGAGAGCCCGCCCGCCACCATTTCTCCCGCGTTCTCCGGCATGCCGATGTACTGCGCCGTCGGCGCCCCACTGACCGGGGCGAACGCCGCCACGTACATGAGTTCGGCGAACAGCTCCGGCGCCTGTTCGGCCGCGGCGGTCGCCACGGTGCCGCCCATGCTGTGCGCCACGACCAGACACGGCCGGCCGCTTCCGATCCGCCGCACCTGCTCGACCAGGCTCGCGGCCGCGGAGGACGCCGTGATCCCGGCCACCGGCGAGGGCTCCGCGGCGAACGCGTCGGCATCGAACGGACGCCCCCATCGCGACCGGGGTGAGCGGCTCTTCAGACCATGCCCGTCGAGGTCCACGGCGACCGAGGCGACACCGCGGCTCGCGAGTTGCTCACCGACCAGGCTCCAGCACCAGCTGCCATGCCAGAAACCGTGAACGAGAACGACGGGGGTGGTGGCTTCCATGCTCTTCCTCTTTCATCCATCTCATCGACCAACTGCGGGTCAGCAGGACCATAGGCGCGCGCTGGGGACGGGCGAACAGCTCAGCCACGTACTGACGACCGGTGGATAAAACGGGCGGCACCCGGGGCGCCGATCGGCCCATGTGCACGGGCGCGGGCCCAAATGCGACGATGCACCTCATGAAGCGCCATCTCGACGCGGCCCCCGATCCGATCGCCGGTGCCGCGGACCCGGGCTGGAGGCCGACCCCGGGGACCCAGGTGACGGACCGGATCCAATTGGGGGACTTCCTCCGCCGTCGCCGTGAGGCACTGCGTCCGGAGGACCTCGGTCTTGCCCCCGGCCCCCGGCGCAGGACTCCCGGGCTGCGCCGCGACGAGGTGGCGGCGATGGCCAACATGTCCACGGCCTACTACGAAAGTCTCGAGCAGGCACGTGGCCCCCAGCCATCGGTCGCGATACTCGCGAGCATCGCGACCGCCCTGCGGCTGACACCCGACGAACGGCATCATCTCTACCTGCTGGCCGGACACGCGCCGCCGACAGCGGCCGAGCCCCCGGACTACCTCGACCCGGGGCTGGCGTACACGCTGGACGCGGTGGCGGCCACGACACCCGCGCTCATCTCCGACGACCTCTCCAACGTCCTGGCACAGAACCCTTTGAACGTCGCCCTGTTCGGCACGTTCGCCGACCGGCCCGGCCACGAGAGGAACCTGACCTGGCACTGGTTCACCTCCGCGCACTGGCGTTCCGTACTGCGCTCGGCGTCGCCGCGGGAGGAAGAGGCGACCAGCCTGTTGTACGTGGCCGACCTCAGGGCCACGGTCACCCAGCGCGGTCACGATCCCGCCGCCGCGACACTGGTCGCCGATCTGCGGGAAGCCAGTGCGGAGTTCGCCGGGATGTGGGACCAGCACCGGGTGTCGACGCTGCGCTGCTCGACGAAATCCGTGTTCAGCGAGCAGGTGGGGCGCCTTGATCTGGACTGCGTCATCCTCGCCAGCCCACTGTCCCGGCAACGGCTTCTGCTGCTGCAACCCGTGCCGGACACGAAGACCGTGGACCGCCTGAGCCGCCTCCAGCTGTTGATCGGCGGCGGTCGGTAACGTGTCCGCCCATCGTGACGGCCGACTCATTTAATCCGCATGCCGCCCGCTTTTGTCCGGCTCCTTGACGTCGCGTCAGGTGTTAGCGTGAGCCGCCATGAGCCACATAGCCGGAAGGCATGACGCCCGATTCGACACCGTCCGCGCCAAGTTCGAGCAGAACGTGGCCTCCGGCGAGGAACTGGGCGCGTCCCTGGTCCTCGACATCGACGGCGACGTCGTCATCGACCTGTGGGGCGGCTTCCGCGACCCGGCCCGCACCGTGGCGTGGGACGAACACACCATCACCAATGTGTGGTCGACCACGAAGACCGTCACCAGCCTGGCGGCGCTCATGCTCGTCGACCGCGGCCAACTCGACATCCACGCACCGGTGGCCGAGTACTGGCCCGAGTTCGCCGCCAACGGCAAACAGGGCGTCGAAATCCGCCACCTTCTCTCGCACACCTCCGGGGTCGCCGGTCTCGACCAGCCCGCCGTGCTCGCGGACCTCTACGACCGGGAGAAGTCCACCGCCCGGATGGCCGCTCAGGCCCCGTGGTGGGAGCCGGGAACGGCCTCGGGCTACCACTTGTCGAACTTCGGTCACTTGCTCGGCGAGGTCGTCCGCCGGGTGAGCGGAAAGCCCCTGAAGCGGTTCGTCGCCGAGGAGATCGCCGGCCCGCTGGGCGCCGACTTCCAGATCGGTGCCGCCGAGGAGGACTGGGGCCGGATCGCGAACGTGATTCCGCCACCCCCCATGCGGATCGACGCCGACGCCCGGGGAGCGGACAACCCGGGCGTCAGGGCCGCGACCGGACCCTTCATGGAGGCGGACGACGCCAACACACCGGACTGGCGCCGCGCGGACATGGGCGGGGTGAACGGGCACGGCAACGCCCGCTCCGTCGCACGTATGCTGTCCGCGATCGCCCGAGGCGGTGAGGTCGACGGCATCCGCCTGCTCGGCCCGGACACGATCGATCTCATCTTCGACGAGCAGGCCAACGGTGTGGACGTGGTCCTCGGCATCCCGCTGCGCTGGGGTGTCGGCTACGCGTTGCCCAAGAAGGACACCATCGCCTGGATCCCCGACGGAAAGATCTGCTTCTGGGGAGGCTGGGGCGGGTCAATGATCATCATGGACCTCGAGCGGCGCATGACGATCTCCTACATGATGAACAGGATGGCCCCCGGCATCATCGGTTCCGACCGAAGCGGCAGCTACGTCACGGCCATCTACGACGCGCTCCGGCACAACCCCTGACGCCGGATTCCGCTTCGCATCGGCTGCCCGGCGGGCGGCCGATGCCTCCCTCTTGACGTCACACCCGTTGACGCGCAGACCGGATTCGCCGAAGAATGTGCGACACCTTCTGACAACGTTGTCCAGCCTCCGAGGTGTCGCTTCCGTGTCGCACCAATCCCTGCCCCTCGACCGCCGCCGCTTCCTGCACCTCGCCGGTCTCACGGGTGCGCTGGCCGCCATGCCCCCGCTCACCGGAGCCGCGAGCGCCCACGCGGCGCAGGGCCGTGACGACACACCGCCCGACGCCGTCGCGGCCACCTACCTGCGGGTGCTCCTGGACCACACCCGGTGGTCCGAGACGCGGTGGGACGAGGCCCAGGGCCACTACACCGCCAAGGACTTCGGCTTCGCCGTGGTCCTCGGCAACGCGGTCCTGCTCACCCACGGCACCTACGACGCGGCGCGCGCGGGCACCGACCGGGAGACCCTGAAGCGGCGCACGCTCGCCACCATCCGTCACTTCGCCGCGTCGAACCGGCTCACCGGCGGCGACGAGTGGGGCCGCACGCTCTTCTTCGACACCACCTTCCAGTCGTACTTCGTCCTCGCCGCCCGGCTGCTGTGGCAGGACCTCGACACCGCGACGCGGCGGAACGTCGAGACCATCGTCCGCGAACAGGCCGCCTACACCGCGTCGTTGGGCAGCGGCGACGACCCCGCCTCGGGCGACTGGACGCCGAACGGACTGAACGGCGGACACGTCGGCGACACCAAACTGGAGGAGATGGGCCTGTACGCGCAGACCCTCGCACCGGCGCTCGCGTGGGCCCACGACGACCGCCGCGCCGCCGACTGGGCCAGGTGGTACGGCGTCTGGTCGCGCAACGAGGCGGGGCTGCCGCCCGCCGACCTCGCCAACCCCGCCCGGGTGGACGGCGTCGCCGTCTCCGAGAACACCGCCCGCAACCTGTACGACACCTTCATCGTCGAGAACCACGGCTCCTTCGGCCCGCACTACCAGGAGGAGCTGTGGCGCACCTCCGGCCGCAACGCCGCGCACTTCCTGGCCGCCGGACGCCCCCTCCCGCAGGTCCTCACACGGCAGCCGAACGCCCAGCCGCTGTGGCACACGCTGCTGGGCGTCATGAGCGACGCGGGCGAACCGCTGATGCCGATGGTCGACGACCGCGAACACCTCTACGGCAGGGACGTCATCCCGCTCGCCTTCCTCTCCCAGGTGATGCGCGACCGGGCCGCGGCGCGCGCGGAGCAGGAGCTGGCGTCGCGGCTGGAGGCGTACCAGCAGTACCCGCCCGAGCACCGGATGGCGAAGTTCTCGGGGGAGCCGAAGTACGAGCCGGAGGCACGCGCCGAGATCGCGATCAGCTATCTGCTGCACGTGTGGGCGGCGGCGTCCGGGCGGCCCGTCAAGGCGCTGTCGCGCGACGAACTGTTCGCGCGGGCCTCCGGTGTCACGGACTTCGGGACCGGCCCCGGACTGCTGTCGCACCAGTCGCGAACCGCGTGGGCCGGTGCCGTGACGAAGCCCGGGTTCGTGAAGTTCGCCTGGCAACCGGGGCACGACGACTGGCTGTTCCGGATCGGCGGCGCGACCCCGATGTTCCTGCCCGCCACCGCCGCGAAGGTCCAGGGCCGTACCGTGCGCGGGTACGAGTCCCCGCGCGACGGCTTCGACGGCAGCGCGACACTCCTGCGCCTGGACGGCGGCTGGGCCGGATTCGCGACGCTCCCGACGGGCGCGGTCGTCTACGCGAGCGGCGGCACCGCCGACGCGGAGGGCCACCTCGAGGTGCACAACCTGACGATGCCCGGTATGCCGGGGCTCGACGGCGCGCGCACCTACCGCTTCGAGGAGGGCGAAGCGACCGTCCGCGCCCGCGACACCGCCACCGGAACACCCGCCGGACGGGTCGACGACCTCGGCTTCACCCCCACGACGGTGCGCCACGTCCGCATGCTCGGCGTGCGGCCCGACCCGGCCTACGGATACTCCCTGTACGCCTTCGAGGTGCGCGACGGCGCCCAGGGCGCGGACCTCGCGCGCGGCGGGTCCGCCACCGCCTCGTCGGCCGACGCAGGGAAGGGCGCGCCGCTCGCGGTCGACGGCGACGCGGCCACCCGCTGGGCGGTGTCGAGGGCCGACCGTCCGCGCGCCGACAGCTGGCTGGCCGTCGACCTCGGCGCCGAGCGCCGGATCGACCGGGTCACCCTGCGCTGGGAGTCGGCGGCCGGCCGCGCCTACCGCGTCCAGGGTTCCACGGACGGCCGGGACTGGCGGGACCTGGCGACCGGGCCCAGGCCCGCGGTGAGCAGCCGCGGCGGCTGGCTCGACGTCGATGGACGCGCCGGGCTCGTGGTGCGTGACGGCCGGAACCCGATCGGCGTCTACGACGACAAGATCGTCCTCGGCGACGGCCCGGCGGCACCTCTCCTCGTCGAGGGTTTCCCCGGCACGTCGGCCGGGAAGCTGCGCGCGATCGCCCGGGGGGCCGCGCCCACGGCGGAGGCCACCGAGGTGCGCACGACGCTGACGGACGGGCACCTGACCCTGTTCAACCTCTCCGGCGAGTCCGTCCGGACGCTGATCGCGATCCCGCGCACCGGCACGGACACGGTGGTCTTCGAGGGCACCCAGAGGCTGACCGCCGACGGCACGTCCTTCGAGGCCGCGCTGCCCGCCGCCACGGCGGTCGTGCTGCCCCCGCGCTTCACGCTCACCCCCCTCACCAGCCGACGCCTGCCGTCGGGCCTGCGGGTCCAGGTCGTCGACGGCGCGACCGTGCGCCTGTCCGGGGCCTCCTGCGCCCTGCGCGTCCGGGCCCAGGGGCACAGCCAGGTCGCCGTCGTCAGAGCGGACCGGACGATCACCGTCGTCCTGGCGGGCGCGGCCGCCCATCCGCACGACGACCTGGCCCTCGGCAGGACCGTCTTCCCCACCAGCCCGCTGCCGGAGGGCATGTCCGACCCCGCGGCGGCGGTGGACGGCGACGCCCACACGGCGTGGCGGCCGGGCACGCGCGGCCGCATGGTCGTGGACCTCGGCGCGGTCCGCCCGGTCCGCCTGGTGGAGACCGAGTGGACGGCGGCACCGGCGCCGGGCGCGAAGGCCGGCTTCAGCACGGACGGCATCACCTACCGGGACGCCGGAACCCTCACCGGCCGGGGCCGCGTGCGTCGGCTGACCGCCTCCGAGACGGCCCGCTACGTCAGCCTCGAGGTCGACGGGTCGGCGCCCGCGGCGGTGTCACGCCTGCGGCGCCTGACGGTGCGCTGACCGCCCCGCGGCCACCGGGCCACGCGAGGCGGGGCCCTCGCTCACCGAGGGCGTGCGGGCGGGCGGGGACGGCGGCCCACGGGTGAGCGAAGGGGCGGCGGGGGCGAGTCCCCTCCGGATGGATCGGCGGCCGGGTCAGATGAGGTCGGGGCGGCGGTGCCGGACCGGGCTGATGTCCTCCAGCGCCGCGCCGAGCCGCAGGATCGTCGCCTCGTCGTACCAGCGGGAGACGAGCTGGACGCCGATCGGCAGTTTCCCGCCGGTGGCTCCGAAGGGGAGGGAGAGCGCGGGCAGGCCGGTGAGATTGAACGGGACCGTCGCGCGCATGATGCCGCGTGCCGGGACGGTGACGTCGCCGACCTCGAATGTCCGCCGGGCGTGCGGCGGCGCGGGGACGGGGCACACGGGGCACAGCAGGACGTCGTAGCGCTCGAAGTACCCGGAGAACATCGAGCTGAGCGCCTCGGCCCGTTGCTGGGCGGCGACATAGTCGGTCAGCGTCACGTCCGGCGCGGTCAGCGCCCGCCGGATGACGCTGTGCAGCTCGGACTCGCGGCCGGCGACGGCCTGCCGGAAGTACGGCACGACCTCGGCGGTGAACAGCACCGCGCTCAGCGCGGTCGCGTCGAGGGTCTCCAGCTCGGGGAGTGGGGCCGGTTCGACCGTGCAGCCCAGGGTGCGCAGGGCGTCGGCCGCCGCGGTGACGGTGGCCGCCACCTCGCGGTCCACCGGGCCGAAGGCGGGCTCGGTCGCCCAGCCCACCCGCAGCCCGGCTATGTCCCGCGGTCCGGACGGGTCGGCGGGGAGCGGGTGGTGGTGCCGCACGTAACCGTCGGCACCGTCGGGTCCCGCGAGGACCCTCAGCGCGGCCGCGATGTCCCGCACACTGCGGGCCATGGGACCGACGTGCCAGTAGCGCCGGGGAACCTCGGGCCAGTGACCGGTGGTTGGGATGCGGCCCCGGGTGGCCTTCAGCGCGACGATGCCGGTGTCGTGGGCCGGCCCCCGCACCGAGATGGCGACATCGCTGCCCAGCCCGAGCGGGGACATCCCGGCGGCGATCGCGGCTGATTCGCCACCACTTGATCCGCCTGGAGTCCGCTCGTGGTCCCAGGGGTTGAGTGACCTGCCGGTGATGACGTTGTCGGTCTCGGTCCAGTAGGAGAACTCGGGCAGGTTCGTCTTGGCCAGCGGAATCCCGCCCGCCGCCCGGAGTCTGGCCACCGCGGTCGCGTCTCCGGCCGGGACACGGTCCCGGAACAGGGCCGAGCCGCGGGCGGTGACCACTCCCGCCACATCCAGCGAGTCCTTGACCGTGAACGGGACGCCGTGCAGCGCGCCCAGAGCCGTGCCCGCCCGCACGGCCCGGTCGGCGGCGCGCGCCGCGTCGAGTGCCCGTTCGGCGGTCACCGTCACGGCGTTGATCTTCGGGTCGACCGCCGCGATACGGTCCAGATGCGCCCGCACCACTTCCACGGCGGATACCTGTCGTCCCGCGATGAGTGCCGCCAGCTCGGTCGCATCCCGGTAGTACAGCTCACGCTCGCCCACGGACAGGCCCTTCCGCCGTCGATAAGATGCAGGGCGCATCTGCATTCGCAGCGTACGCGGCGGGCCCGCGTCTCAGCCGCGTATGGTCACGCCGTGGCGTGTGCGCAGTCGGTGCAGCTCCCACAGGGAGAGTCCGGTCACCGACAGCGGGCCGCCGAACAGGGAGCAGAGCTGGGCCCACTGCGGCCCGTTGGGCATACCGCTCCCGGTCAGGTTGAAGGCGGCGATGATCCAGACCATCACCACGGTGAGCACGGCCGGCAGCGCGGCGTGCACATAGGCGGTGTTGAAGGCGGAGCGGGCGACGTAGGCCGAGGCCAGGAAGAAGAACGGCAGTCCCCACAGTACGAGCGTGAGCGCGGGGACGGCGGCCACGAACAGCCACACCCCGTGCAGCCCTTCCAGCACCTCGGGGTTGGCCGAGATCGCCCAGAACGTGGCGACGAGGACGGCCACCGTCAGGACGTACCAGCCGACGGTCTTGGCCGGGACACCGAGCCGGGAGCGCAGCAACCGCCGCCGCTCCGCGGGCGCGTAGCGGATGAAGACGGCGATGACCACCGGTCCGGCGATGAGGAGCAGGACCGGGGTCACGATGAGTTGGGCGGCACTCTCGCTGGCCTGGTCCTTCAGGTCGTCGTCCGATCCGTAGGTGTAGTAGAGCGCGAGCGTCGCGAGGACGCCGAGCACCGTGCGGATGATCTGGACGCGGTCGACCACGGGGTCGTGGACACGCCCGCCGCCGTCCTGGTCGAACAGTTTCCGCGCGGGCCGGTGCGCCAGGCGGAGCAGGGGGATGAGGAAGGAGAGGAACGGCACTCGCCGGTACCAGCGCCGGCCTGCGGGCGCCGGACGGTAGGGACCGGGCGGCGGGGGTGGGGGCGGGGGCCCATAGGGGTTCGGTGGTGGCCCGTACGGATTCGGTGTCGGCGGTGGCCCGTACGGGTCCGGTGTCGGCGGTGGCCCGTACGGACCGGGTGCCGGCGGCGGTCCCCAGCGGTTGCCTCCCTGCCCGGGGTCGTTCGGCAGACCCCATCCCCCCGTTGCCATCGCGGCTCCTCCTCGCCCATGCGCTCGAACGCGCGTTTTTCGCCAGTTGGCCGGGGAATTGTAGGTCACGAAGACGAATTGCGTCCCGCCCGGTCGTTGGGCGGTTCGGCCTTGGCCGCGCCGGCGGCCTGGGAATGGTCAGGCTGGTACGGGGGGCTGCTCCAGCCTGCGAGGAGAGCCAGCCGGTCCGCGGAGGGAGAACCGGGTTCGACGGTGTAGATGCCGAGGATCTGGTCCGGGTCGTCGGTGGCGGTGAAGGACTCGTAGCCCAGGACGAGATCGCCGACGAGTTCGGCCAGGGCCGGCACGTCATATCGGGATTCGCGGGCACCGTCGGTACGGGGCTCGTCGCATCGGCTACGGGCTCCAGCTGACGTTCGGGTTCAGATGACCCGTCCAGTCGAAGAGGGCCATGTTGTCCCAGCTGTTTCCGCTGTTGTCGATGTCGGCCGGGTCCCAGCCGTTGCCGGGGACCGCGTACCAAGTCGGTTCCCAGTAGAAGACCCCGATCGCGCCGGCGTTGCGGGCGGTGTTCCGCACATCGGAGAAGTTGGCGGCCTGGCCCGCCTGTCGAGCGGGTCCTTGGTGTTTCCGTTCGCGTCGTAGTACTTGGCGCCCAGGTCAAGAGCTCGCTGTGCGGTCGACACGTCGGCGCCGCGCATGCTGAGCGCGTTCGTGGCGGAGGCGTTCGTGGGCACGGGGAGCAGAGGCACGGCCAGGGCGACCACCGTCGTGAGCAAGGTGACCTTCAGGGCGCGGCGGCCGGATCCTTAGGCATGCGTACGCCGCACGCCGCACGCCCGCCGGCTCGCCACCTCGCCCGCATCCGTCCCGGCCGCGCTCGCGGCCGATCAACGCCTCGGCGCGCTCGCCGTTGGGGCCCAGGACCCGTCGAGCGGCACGCCTGCCGCTGCGGCGACCCGGGCGCGGGACTCCAGCAGCCGGGTGCGCAACGCCGGCAGGTCGACGTCGAGCAGCCGGCCGTTTCGCTTGACCGGCTTTCCGGCGATGAAGACGCTGTCCACCAGCCCGGGGTGACCGGCGGAGACGATCGTGCCGATGGGATCCGTGACCGGGAAGACCGTGAGGTCCTCGGCGTCGAGGAGGATGAAGTCGGCGTCCTTGCCGACACTGAGACTGCCCGTCCGGGCGTCGAGTCCACACGTGCGGGCGCCGTCCACCGTGGCGAATTCGACGAAGTCCCGCGCCGTGAGACCGCCGTTCAGGCCGCGCTGGACGGAGAACGCCGTGCGCATGGTGGCGAACATGTCGCCGCCGGCGGACGGGCAGTCGTCGACGGACAGTGAGGGGCGGATCCCGGCGGCCAGCATGCGGCCGGTCTCGGGCCAGCCGAAGCCCATCTTCAGCTCGACGTCCGGGCTGATCGACACCGAGCAGCCCGCGTCGGCCATCATCGCCACCTGGTCGTCGGAGATGCCGTTGCCGTGCACGAAGGTCGTGCGGTCATCCAGCAGTCCGCGGTCACGCATGTCCGCGATGGGGCGCTCACCGCTGGGCCAGCCCGTGGCGGCGTGTACGTGGACGCTCACCCGCAGCCCGAGCTCCCGTGCCAGTGCGACATCGTCCGCGGTGGTGTCCAACGAGGTCAGCTGCGGGCCGCGCAGCCCCAACGCCATTCCCTCGTCCGGCAGTTGGGATCGCACGCGCTTGACCTCGGTGGCGATCGAGTCGTCGGCGAAGCCCGCGCCGTAGCAGAACACCGAGTGGCCGGGCGCGTCACGCAGCGCCTGGATCGCGGCGTCGGCGTTCTCCGGGCGGTCGGAGCAGTGGAACCAGTCGAGCATGGTCGTGACGCCCGAGCTCAGTGCCTCGATCCGGCCCAGCAGGTTGCCCAGGTACACGTCCTCCGGCCGGTAGTGCGGCCGGAATGTGCCGTGCATGGCGACGCCGTACTCGCGGAACGTCCAGTTGGCGCCGATGCCACGGAAGGCGGTCTGCCAGGTGTGCCGGTGGGTGTCGACGAAACCGGGCATCACGATCTTGCCGCGGGCGTCGACGACCTCCGAGTCGGCCGGGTCCACGTCGGCGGCGATCGCCGCGATCCGGCCGTCCTCGATGAGCAGGTCGCCCTGCGGGAGATTGCCGACGGCCGGGTCCATGCTGACCACCATGCCGCCGCGCACCAATGTCCTCATCGGATGAGCTCCTCTCACACAGTTGACGCATCAACTCTAGGAGCGTGGTGTTGATGCGTCAACTGCGCGCCTCCGGCGGGTAGGATTTCCGCCATGACGGAGACCCGCGACCTGGACCCCGAGGAGTGGGAGCTCTGGGGCGCCTGGACGCACGCGCAGCGGCTGCTCGCCCGGGAGCTCGACCGTGCCCTCCAACGTGAGTTCGGCATCTCGAAGGCCGAGTTCAGCGTGCTGATGACCTTGTGGCGCGCGGCCGGGCGCGAGCTGCGTGTCGGTGAGCTCTCCGAGTCGCTCGGCTGGGAGAAGAGCCGCGTCTCGCACCAGCTGACCCGCATGGAGAAGCGCGGTTTCGTGGCACGGACCGAAAGCGGTGCCTACGGCCGCCGTACCGGGACCAAGCTGACCGCCGAGGGGCGTAGTGCCGTGCAGAGCGCCATCACCGGGCACGCCGGCAACATCCGCCGCCACTTCTTCGACACCCTCACTCCGCAGCAGGCCGATGCCATCCGGGCATGGAGCGAGCAGACGATCGAGCGCATCGAATCGCACAGCGAGGTCACGTAGCCAGGAGGTGGCCCGCGGCAACCGCCGCGGCCACGGTCCCTCCGGCCACCACCGCCGAGGCCGCGAACAGCGGAACCCTCGGCGTCCACGTCCGCAGCGTCCGGGACCGGGAGACGCGGTCCAGCAGCGCGTCCCGGCCGCGCAGCACGATCAGGCCGACGCCGATGAGCGTCAGCGCCATGCCGAGGCTGAACGCCGCGACCATCGCGAGCGCGATCCCGACCTTGCCGGTCAGCAGGCCGGTGAGCAGGACGAGGAAGGCGGACGGCGAGGGCAGCAGACCACCCGATGTGCCGAGGAGCACGAGGCCTCGCCAGGTGAGGAGGGACGGGGCGTCCGGGATGTGATGGCTGTGCCCGTGCCCGTGGTCATGCCCGTGCCCGTGGTCATGTCCGTGCCCGTGGTCATGCCCGTGACCATGGTCAGGCCCGTGGTCATGTCCGTGAGGGGAACGGTGGTGCCTTCGGTGGCGCAGATGGCGGCGCAGCAGGTTCACCCCCACCCCGGCCACCACCAGCGCCGCGATCAGCTGGAGCCACCCCGTCAGCGCCGCGATGTCGGGCGTGCTGTTCGCCGCCAGCCACCAGCCGACCGCCAGAGCGGCGACCGAGAACGTGTGCATCACGGCGACGATCCCGCCCAGCCACACCGCGTCGCGCGGCCTGCCCTTGGCGCCCACCAGATACCCGGCGGCCAGGGACTTCCCGTGCCCCGGTGCGCAGGCGTGGAGCGCCCCCACGGCCGCGGCCACGAGCAGCGCGAGCGGAAGGGCCACGCCGTGGTCCAGCAGTGAGGCCAGGTCAGTTGTCCAGGCCGGCCCGCCCGAAGCGGCCGGTGCGGCCTCGGCGGTCCCCGCCGCCGTCGGGGTCAGGGTCAGCGTTCGCGTCGGTTCCTGGGCCGTGTGCAGCCCGCCGGAGCCCGTGCTCGTGACCGACAGCGTCCGGTACGCCGGGTTGATGTCCGTCAGCGCCGTGACCGTCAGTTCGACGCGGTCCACCGGCCGCGGGCAGACGAAGTGGAGCTTCACGCCGACCGCCCGCTTCACCGGGCAGGGGTGGCCGTCCTGGCGTACGACGATGTGCGAGCGCAGATAGCCCGCCTCGTCACCGCCGGTCTTCTTGTCCAGGACGGCGATGTCGTCCCGCTGCGCGGACCAGGTCGTGTCGACGGCGGTGCCCGTCGCTTCGATCTTCACTACGGGAGGGGTGCCGAAGGGGTGCGCCTGCGCCGTCCCCGCGCTGCCCAGGAGCAGCGCGGAGACGGCGGCCAGCAGGAGCGGCACCCCGGTGCGGAGTGATCGCACGGTGGTGCTTCTCCTCTACTTCCGGCGTGCGGCGAGCGCGTGGACCGTGCCGTCGTCCGTGAGGGCGAAGACCCAGTCACCGCTCAGGGAGAGGGCCGAGGCCACTCCCGCGCCGAGGTTGTACGAGGCGACCTGCGCCCCGCTCGCCCGGTCCAGGACGAGCAGTCGGCCGTCCCAGGTCCCGACGTACACATGGGACTTCGTCACCAGCGGGTGCATCGTCGGCGAACCGGCACCGGCCGAACAGCCCATGGCGACGCGCCACTTGTCGTCCAGCGGACTCTCGCCCGCCAGATAGCCGGACTTGGTCTCCCACACCGGCTTCGACGGATCGGCCGCGCTGGTGTCGTAGGCGCGTACGACACCGTCCCGGCCCGCGACATAGGCGGTGTCGCCCCATACGGCCGGGCTGGTGAGCGGGGCGGGCCCCGGCTCGCAGGTGCTGTTGCCGCCCAGCTTGGACTCCCAGGTCACCGCGCCCGTCTTCGGGTCGTGCCCGCGGACGCCCCACGCCGTGAACGTCACCAGCTTCGCCTCGCCCGTGGCCGGGTCGGTCAGGACGGGCGAGGAGTGGCTGTCGATGCCGCCCGCGGTGTCCTTCACCCACTTCTGGGTGCAGGTCGCGAGGTCCATGGCGATGACGGAGTTGCTCGACATGGAGTGCAGATAGGCGGTGTTGGAGCCGGGCTCGCGGATCACCGTGCTGTGGGCCTGTCCCCAGGAGAACGCGGCGCCGAAGCCGCCGGGCAGCGTCCCGCCGGACTCGGCGTCCCGGCAGCGGACCGTGCCGGCGTCCTGGTAGACGGCGACCGAGCGGCGGTCCGCGCCCCCGAGCGTGAAGACGCTGACCGGGCCGCCGGCGCGGCCGTAGCGGCGCACGGTGTCCCCGTGGGTTTCCTCCCGGTCGATCGACTGCCAGGCGATGCGGCCGTTCGCCGCGTCGAGTGCGTAGATCCGGCCGACGCCGGTGGTGAGATAGACCTTGCCGCCGTGCAGCGTCGGCGCCGACTCGGCGTCTCCGTCCAGGTAGGTGCGCCACAGCTCACGCCCGGAGGCGATGTCGTAGGCGAGCATCATGCTGTACGGCGAGTCGAAGGCGCGGGAGGAGACGATGAGTTTGCCGTCCGTGACCACCGAACCGTTGAGGTTGAACTGCTCGCCGGTGTGGCGGGCCCACTTGAGGTCGAGCTTCGCTCCCGGCTCGTCGCCGCTCGAGGACCGCCCGGCCTCGTCGCCGCCCTGCCGCAGCCAGTCCCTGCCGGTCCTGGGCTTGGCGAGCTCGGAGTCGCGCACGATCTCGAAGGTGTTCCGCACGGTGGGGAACCGCTTGCCCCTGGTGTCGTACGCGATGGACTCGGCGGTGTACGTGCCGGGCCGCAGCTCCGGCAGCGTGCCGCTCGCCCGGGTCCAGGCGCCGCGTGCGTCGGGGCAGGGCTCGGGCTTGCCGCCGGGCGGGGTGTAGCAGTTCTCGACGCCTGGGTGGGACGCCCCCTTGCCGAAGGGCATCGTGGTCCGCTTCACGACTTCGCCGCGGTCGTCGCGCACCGTCAGCGTGGCCTTCGCGGGCGTGCGCCCGTCGTCCTCCGCGTACGCCTCGACGGGCACCGCGGTCTTGTCGCCGTGCACGCTGCCCTGCGCGGGGCTGACCAGCGCCGCGTCGTCGTCGATGTCGAACTGCCGGTGGACGCCGGTCACATGACCGGTGTCCTCGTTGCGGCGGGTGCGGGGGTCGTCCGTGATGGCTTGGAAGTCGAGGACCTTGTAGTCGGGGTGGGCGCCGTCGATCCCGTAGGTGCCCTGGTTGTTGATCTCGACGGACCGTTTGAAGGCGCCGCGCCGGAACTCGGCCTGCTGGTTGTGACCGGCGGCGACCATCCGTACGTCGTACTTGGCGAGTTCGTCGATGGTCGGCTGCATGCCGGCGCCCGGGCCCCACTGGGTGAACAGCGAGCGGTGGGCGAAGACGAACACCTGCTTGCCGACCGCGTGCCGGGCGAGGTCCCGGCGCAACCATTCGAGCTGCGGCTTCAGTCCGCTGGAGTCGTAGTTGTCCTCGAGGACGACGATGTGGCGGCCGTCGCGGTCGAAGCTGTACCACTCGGGGGCGAGGTTGCGGCGGTAGTACTCCATGCTGCCGGCGTATCCCTGGGAGGTCGCCGTGCCGCCGAAGTCATGGTTGCCCATCACCGGGTAGAAGGGGTGGCCGAGCCGGCCGTCCTCCAGACCCTTCATGAACATGTCGTACCCGCCCTGGCGGCGCGGCTCGTCGGCGTAGTCCGTGACGGTGAGGTCACCGGTATCGATCTGCATCGTCGCGCCGTCGACCTCGGACATCGCCTGGACCTGGCCGGTCCACTGGGGCAGGGCGTTCCGGGCCTGGTTGTCGGATGTGTTGCTCACCTCCGTGTCGGAGTTCATGACCCACTTCTCGGTGGGGTTCGAGGCGTTGCGGTCGGGTACGAGCGCGAAGTCCACGTCCTTGCCACCGGTCTCGGGGACCTTGTGGAAGAACTGCGGGATGTAGTCCTTGCGCAGGGCGGGCGTGTATCCGTCGGGGGAGACGATGCTGACGAGGTCGGTCTCCCGCCGCTTCGGGTCCATGCTCAGGCGGTACGAGCCGTCCGCGCCGGTCGTGGTCCACCCGGCGCCGTCGGTGACGTCGATACCGGGCATGGGCCGCTCACCCGTGTCCCGCTTGCCATTGCCGTTGCGGTCCTTGAAGACGGTGCCCTCGACGGTGACGGTGTCGACCGGATCCGCGCTGTTGTCGGCGAAGGCCGCCTGGGGCGCGAGGAAGGACAGCGCCACGACCCCCGCGGCCGCCAGCTGCCACCGCCGACGGACGCGGCGCAGTCCGCGGACGAGGAGCGGCAGTCGCCAGGCGGCGAGCAACAGTACGGCACCGCCGGCCGTGCCGAGCACGACGGTGAGCCAGGGGAACGACGGCAGGGCGTGCGCGCCGTGGACGTCGACGAGCGGGGTGGCGGCGGAGGCATCGACGGTCGTGCCGTCGAACTCGGTGACGACCTGGGCCAGTCCGGCCTTGTCGATGAGCGGGCTCAGGTCGAGCGCGTCGACGCGGCAGCTCCACGCCACCTCGATGACGACGCCGCCGGGCACGCCGCCGTGGTCGCCGGGCACGCCCGAGCCGGTGGCGGGGCAAGGGGCCGAGAGCATCCCGGCCGCCCACTCGCCGGCCTTCTCGGGAGCGACGACTGAACTGTGCACGATGAGACGGCCGCTGGTGACGTGGTCACCGGGCGCGACCACGAGTTCGGCATGCTCGCGCGTGACATGCGCGGACGCGGTCTGGGCACCGATGCCCAGCACGAGAAACAGCAGCGCGAGGGCGAGCCCCGCCGCTCTGTGTATGGATTTCATAAACGCGGACGCTACTGATCCGCTATCGGTTACTCGTTGGTAATGGTCTTCTTCACATGGCGGCCCCGAAGTGTTCAGCGTCCCGTTCGCGGCTGTTGGGGCATGCGGGGCGCATATGACGTGCCATCAGCGCTTTCGTGCCCTCACCGCGGGGTGGTGTGCTGGGTATGGAGGCGGTCCAGCAGTTCCGCGGCGTTGGTCATGTGGTCGCCCACGGCCTTGATCACCGCTGCGACGTCCGCCGACTCGATCGCGCCGACGATGTCGGAGTGCTCGTCGACGGCCTCTTGCGGCATCGAGTAGTGCCCCTCGAGCCGGGCCAGACACATCCGCGTTTCGACCAGTAGTGTCCTGCTGGTGCGCTCGAGGCGCTGATTGCGCAGGCACGCCACCAGCATCTCGTGGAACCGCATGTCCGCCGCCGTCAGCTCGGCCGGGTCGTCCGCGGTGACCGCGGCGCCCGCTGGCGGTCATGCCCCGCTGACCTCCGGCCCCGACCTGGCCGCCGACTGATGGCGCCTGTGCCGCGTCGGCCCCGCGGCGGTTCATGCCTTCTTTCCGCGGCGTCTCGTCACGGCCAGAAGCTCCGCCGCGGGGCCGACGGGGACACGTCCCGAAGCCCAGACGGCGCGCAGATCACGGCGTAGATCGAGGCCCTCGACCGCCACCGACACCAGGCGGCCATCGGCGAGGTCGGCCCCCACCGCGAGCTCGCTGATCACTGCCGGGCCGGTTCCGGCGATCACGGCATTGCGCACGGCGGTCGCCGACCCCAGCTCCAGGAGCGGCAGCGGTTCGCCCACGCCGGCCTTGCGCAGCGCCTGGTCCAGGGTCTCGCGGGTGCCCGAGCCGCGTTCGCGCAGCACCAGCGGCGCGGCCACGAGCTCGGCGACGCTCAGCGGGCGACGGCGGCGCGTCCAGGGGTGTCCCGGGGCGACCACCACGAGCAGCCGGTCGCGGGCGACCTGCCGGGCGGACAGCCCCGCCGGGGCCCGCGGTGACTCGACGAACCCCAGGTCCACCGCTCCGCTGCGCAGCAGCTCCGGAACCTGCTCGCTGTTGGTCACCTGGAGACCGACGTACAACTCCGGCCGGGTGCGGCGCAGCTCGCCGATCCAGCCCGGTACCAGACACTCGGCCACCGTCATGCTGGCCGCCACCCTCAGCTCCGCGTCCCGCTTCGTACGCAGCGCCTCCGTGCCGGTCAGCAGCCCCTCCATCTCCTGTAGGACCCGCTGCGCCCAGCCCGCCACGGCCCGGCCCGCGTCGGTGAGCTGCGATCCCCGCCGCGTCCGGGTCACCAGCACCAGGCCCAGCCTGCGCTCCAGCACGGACAGCCGCTTGCTCGCCGACGGCTGCGTGAGACCGAGCTCCGCCGCCGCACCGCTCAGGCTCCCCACGTCTCCGACCAGGACGAGCAGCCGCAGTGATTCCGGATCCGGCAACTGGCTCATAGCCCCAGGGTATGGGGCGGACCCGGTCGGCGGTCATTCCCCTTGGCTATGACCTCCTCGCGATCTCGGGGCTACAACCGTGGTCCGGAGCGCAGCAGAGTCAAGGCCATGAGTGAAGATCTGGACTGTCCGGTCCCTGCCCGGCCGGAGCCTGATGCCCGGCCGGAGGCCGAACCGGCGCGGGCGTCCCGGCCCGCCGTGGCCTCTCTCGTACCCGGTCTGGCCCTCGTCCTGGCTCTCGCCGTGGCGGGCACGGCGGTGGGGAAGATGTTCCCGCTCGTCGGCGGCCCGGTGGCCGGGATCGTGCTCGGTGTGCTGCTGGCCGCGCTGAAGAGACCAGGAGCGCGGTGGCGTCCCGGTATCGGTTTCGCCAGCAAGTGGGTGCTGCAGGTCTCGGTCGTCGTCCTGGGCTCGCAACTGTCGCTGGGCCAGATGGTCCAGGTGGGCGTCGGCTCGATTCCGGTGATGATCGGCTCGTTGGTGGTCTGCCTGACCGCCGCGTACGGCATCGGCCGGTGGCTCGGCATCGTCGGGGACCTGCGGACACTGATCGGCGTGGGCACGGGCGTCTGTGGCGCGTCGGCGATCGCGGCGACCGCGCCGGTCATCGGCGCGGCCGGGGTCGAGGTGGCCTACGCGGTCTCCACCATCTTCCTGTTCAACGTCGCCGCCGTGCTCACCTTCCCGCTGCTCGGCCACCTCCTGGGGATGAGCCAGCACAGCTTCGGCCTCTTCGCGGGGACCGCGGTCAACGACACGTCCTCGGTGGTCGCCGCCGCCACCAGCTACGGCCGGACCGCGGCGGACTACGCGGTCGTCGTCAAGCTCACCCGCAGCCTCATGATCATCCCCATCTGCCTGGGACTGGCCTGGCTGGTGGGACGCCGCGACCGCGCCGCGGCGGAGGCCACGGACCGTCCCCGGCTTCGGGTGGTCAAGCTGGTGCCCGTGTTCCTGATCGGCTTCCTGCTGATGACCACGGCGAACAGCCTGGGTTTCGTCCCGGCCGCCGCCCACCACGGACTCGGTGAGCTGTCGGTCTTCCTCATCACCGTCGCGCTCTCCGCGACGGGCCTGTCCACCGACCTCGCGGCACTGCGCCGCACCGGCCCCCGACCGCTCATCCTCGGGGCCTGCCTGTGGGTGGTGGTCTCGGCCACCAGCCTGCTTCTCCAATTCCTGACCGGTTCCTTGTGAGCGGGAGCCCGGCCGTGAAGTCGTGGGAATGGCTCCCTCCTGCCGAGGGCGGGCAGGAGGGAGCCGGAGGGGAGTTACGCCATGCGTCGGACGTACGCCATGCGTCGGACGTCAGAGGGTTTTGTCGAGCGGGACTCCGCCGAGTTCGCGGATGAACTCCTCGGCCCGCGGCCATGCGCCGTAGCCCGCGGCCGGGTTGAGGTGACCAACCGGTCCGACGTCCACCAAGCGGCTGCCCCATGCCCGTGCGAGGTCGGTGACGCGCTCGAAAGTGGCCAGGGGATCGTTCGTGCTCGCCGCGACGATGCTGGGGAACGGCAAGGGCGTCCGCGGGGTCGGCGTCCAGCCGTTCGCACGCAGGGCTTCCGGGGTGGGGTAGCCCTCCGGCAGTGGCGTCTCGAAGTCCGGCGGCGCCGCCAGCAGTGCGCCCAGGACCGGACGGTGGTGTCGTCGCGCCCAGTGCACGGTGGTCATCACCCCGGCGCTGTGGGCGACCAGCACTACCTCGCCGGAGATATCCGACAGCACCGCGTCCAAGGCGGCGACCTGGGCGTCGCAGGCCAGCCTGTCCTTCTCCAGCGGCGACACCGAACGGCAGTTTTCGATCTTATTGGCGAGGATGGTCTGCCAGTGGTCCGGCACATGATCACGCAGTCCGGGGACGATCACGATCGTCGGTGACGGGGTGAGATTCATGACGCATACTCCGGGGTCGGGAACGCCGGGTCGGGGAGCAGCCCCATCCGGCGCAGATCTTTTTCGTAGGAGAACCTGCCGATGGCGAAGGCCACGCTGCCCGCGAGCGCGGTCAGCGGGACCACCTTCAGCGCGCCGAGCAGACCCCAGTCGTCCGCGAGCATGCCGGTCACCGCCGGCCCCGGGGCAAGCCCGATCAGACTGTTGGCCAGGGTGAGCGTGGCCATGGCCGTCGCCGCGATGTCGGCTGGGGTCAGCCTTGCCACCATGGCAGCCGCCGGGCCGGAAGCGCCGCCGACCACCAGCGTCCCGGCGGCGAGCACGATGAGCTGCGGCGGCCCGGTCGGCAGCTGGAACGCGGTCGTCAGCAGAACGAGCGACGCGAGGCTGCAGGCGATCGCAACGGTCCACTTCCGGATCGCGGCCCCCTTGCTGAGGCGGTCCGCGACGACCCCGCAGAGGATCATTCCAGTGCCGCTGATCAGTGCAAACCCCCCGGCAGCCAGTCCGGCCTTCGCGGTAGGCAGGTCGTAGTAGCGGTTGAGGAAGCTGGGCATCCAGGCCAACATGGCCGCCATGATGAACATCTGGGCCCCGCTGCCGATGTAGGCGCAGATGACGGAGACCGAGGAGAACAGCCGCCGCAGCTGGGGCCCGAGGGGAGGGCGTTCACCGGACTGGCCGCTGTGCTTGCTCGCGGCCGACCCGAGCCTCTTGTCGGTGACCACGAAACCGTAGACAGCGGCCAGCACGAGTCCGATGGCCCCCATGACACCGAACGCCCAGCGCCAGCCGTACGCCTGGCCGATGACGCCGCCGACCGACACGCCCAGCACGGATCCGAACGACCCTCCCGCGATGAACGCGCCGGAGAGCGTGGCCCGCAGACGGACGGGGAAGACGCTGAGGACCACCGCGATACCGACACTTCCGTAGGCCGCCTCTCCGACGCCCACGAGGAACCGGCCCGCGAACATCTGGCCGTAACTGGCGGAAACGGCGCAGGCCAAAGTCGCCAGACTCCACACCACCGCGGCGATCACCAGGCTCTTGGCCCTGCCCCACCGGTCCGCGAGGAGCGACAGGGGGAAGGTGAGCACACCGACCATCAGGGCCACGATGCCGCTGAGCGACCCCAACTTGGAGTCGGAGAGGAGCCATTCGGCCTTCAGCTGAGGAAAGACGGCGTTGAGGACCTGTCGCGACATGTAGTCGGACAGCAGAAGCCCGAAACTCAGGGCGAACACCAGCCAGGCATAGCCGCGGGACACGGCCGGTGTGACGGGAGACGTCTCCGGCAACCTCGTGGCAGTCGTTTGCGGTCCCATGGTCGTCACCTTTCCGTCGTGGGCCGGGGCTTAGAACGTTCTGTCACCAACGATTCCGGCGCGCTCCATCTTGCGGACGGCGGGCCAGTAGTCCTGGACGGCGTAGTGCTGTGTGGAGCGGTTGTCCCAGATGGCGAAGCTGTTGTTCTGCCAGCGCCAGCGCACCTGGTACTCGGGGACGGCCGCCTGGCTGATCAGGTAGTTCAGGAGATGGCTCGCCCCGGGTGCGTAGTCCTGGCCGAAACGCACGTTCTCGGGCGTGTGGTAGTTCACGAGGTGCGTGGTGAAGGCGTTGACGAAGAGGATCTTCTCGCCGGTATCGGGATGGGTACGCACCACCGGGTGCTCCGGGTCCGGGTACTGGGCCTTCAATTGGTGACGCCGCTCCATCGGCATGCAGGCGCCGAAGGTCGCCTCGATGCTGTGGCGTGCGCGCAGGTCGGCGATCTGCGTCTTGATCTGCTCGGGCAGCTTGCGATAGGCCTCGGCCATGTTGACCCAGATCGTGTCGCCGCCCACCTCGGGCCCCTCGACGCAGCGCAGCACGGCTCCCATGGGTGGGCACTCCCGCCAGGTCGCGTCGCAGTGGAGCGCGTTCTCGTAGTGCTCGGGCTTGCTGTCCAGGTCCTTGTAGATGCGGACCAGCCCAGGGTTGTCCGGGTCGCTGCCGAGCACCGGGTGGTCCTCCAGCGGGCCGAAGCGCGAGGCGAAGGCGATGTGCTCGGCACGGGTGATGTCCTGGTCGCGCACGAACAGGACCTTGTGCCGCAGCAGCAGTTTCCTGATCTCGGCGAACAGGTCGTCGTCGCGTGCGGCGTCACCGAGGTTCACACCGAAGAGTTCGGCGCCGATGGTGCAGGTCAGCGGCTCAACGGTGAGGGAGGTACGGAGGACGCTCGGGCGCACCAGGGCAGGCGCGTCGTCTTTCGCCGCGGGGATGGTCTGGGGCATGGTGTTCACTCCTGGAATGACTGAGGGGGGCACGGAGTGCTCAGAGGACGAAGATGGAAGATCCCGTCGTTCGTCCCGCCTCCATTTCGCGGTGTGCCCGCACCGCGTCCTGGAGGGCGTAGCGCTGATTGATCTCGATCTTGATGCGGCCGGACCCGACATGTCCGAACAGCTCACCCGCCAGGGCGGCCCGTTCGGCGGGTTCGGCGATGTAGTCGGCCAGCGCGGGCCGGGTCACGAACAGCGAGCCGTGGATGGCCAGTTGCATGGCGTCGAGCGGCGGGACACCGGAGGCCGTGCCGAAGCACACCAGCAGGCCGCGGCGCCGCAGCGACGCCATGGATCCGGCGACCGTGTCCTTGCCGACACTGTCGAAGACCACCGGGACACCCTGGCCGTCGGTCAGCTCACGCACCCGCTCGGCCACGTTCTCGCGGCGGTAGTGGATGATGTGGTCGCAGCCGTGGGCGCGGGCGATCTCGGCCTTCTCCTCGCTGGAGACCGTGCCGATGACGGTGATGCCGAGCAGCTTCGCCCACTGGGAGAAGATCAGCCCGACACCGCCGGCCGCCGCGTGGAGCAGTACGGTGTCCCCGGACTCGAGCGGGTGGATCCGGCGCAGCAGATAGGCCGAGGTGAGGCCGCGCATGGTCATCGCCGCGGCGGTCTCGCAGTCGATCCCGTCCGGCAGCTTGATCAGCGAGTCGGCGGGCATGACCCGCTCCGTGCTGTAGGCGCCCAGCGGGCTGCCGGTGTAGGTCACGCGGTCACCCTCGGCGATATGCGCCACGCCCTCGCCCACGGCCTCGACCACCCCGGAACCCTCGACACCGAGCCCCGCGGGGAGCGGCACGGGATACAGCCCGGTACGGAAGTAGGTGTCGGCGAAGTTGAGTCCGACGGCGACATGCCGGACACGTACCTCACCAGGACCTGGGTCGCCGACGGCCATGGCCTCCCACCGGAGTACCTCGGGGCCTCCGGTTTCGTGGAAGCGAGTGGCGTGTGCCATGAATTGCTCCGTTGCTCGTGTGCTCGTGTGCTCGTGGTGTGGGGTCAGTTCTCGACGTCGCGCAGCATGGAGCCGCGCCGGCCGGGACGGCGGTTGGGCACCATGCCGAGCTGGGCCAGGGTCTCGTCGGTGTCCGAGTACCACTCGCCGATCTTGTAGATCTTCTTGGCTTCCGGTCCGGTGGCGATCTCCCGGCCGAGCGCGTTCGCGATCTGGACCATCTGCTCGACCTGCGCCACGGACGAGATCCGCTCGCCCTTGTGGCGCCACAGGTTGTCCTCGTTGCCCACCCGCACATGCGTGCCCAGGGCGATGCCGATCGCGTTCATCGGCGCCACCGCGCGCATGGAGGCCTCGACCGTCAGCACCGCCCCGTCCGGGACGCGGCGGATGAACTCGATCAGGTCGGCCGGGTGCCGGCCGGTGAACCCACCGCCGATGGCGACGAGGTTGAGCACCAGCGGGCCGTTGTACACACCCTTGCGGATCAGCCGCTCCACGGTCTCCAGCTGTGACAGGTTGGCGAGCTGGAAGTGCGGCTGGATGCCGCTGGCCCGGAGCCGCTCGAGGTGCTCGAGGTAGAAGTCCGGCCCGGCCTCGACCACCATGTCCCGATAGGCCTTGTAGTACGTCGGCTTGGCGATCGAGGTGCCCTCGATGTCCTCGTCGTCGAAGAGCTCGACGATGTTCATCTGGTTGGTGTTGATCGCGATCGTGACCTGGTCCGGATGGGGGGTGATGTCGGCCAGCATGTGGCGGGTGTCGTAGCTGAGCCACTTGGCGTCGCCACCCTCGTCCTCGGGGGCGAAGGAGATCGACCCCCCGATCTGCAGGACCATGTCCGGCACGGCCTCGCGCAGCCGGGCCATCAGCTCGTTGAACATGGACATGCGCTTGGAACCGTGGCCGTCCAGCTCGCGCACATGGATGTGCAGAACCGTGGCGCCGGCGTTGTAGCAGTCGACCGCCGCCTGCACGTGCTCATCCATGGTGAGCGGGAGGTCATCTGCATCGCCGGGCAGCCACTCCGGCCCGTAGGGCGCGGCCTGGATGACCAGCTTCTCCTGGTTCTCCGGGTACAGGGAGTCATCGAAGAAGTGCACGGTCCATCTCCTTTGTCGGATGGCTTCACCCGCCGCGCCATCTGCGTCACTGCCCGCGATGCGAGAGCTGAGCGGGACGGCGGGGATCGAAGCGGGATTGCGGATGGGATTCCCGGGTTCGCCAGGGGCCCGGATACGATCAGCGGGGTCCCGGCGGGGAGCATGCGGCCGCGGACGGGGTCTCCGCTCGCCCTGGTGAGGCCGACGGTGTCCGTTGCGGTAAGGCAACGTTAAGGGCCGGTTACGCCACCCGCTTTACCGTCGGTGACATCCGACTTATCACTTGGGGACCGCGACGGATCGCCTGGTGGTCACTCCTCGCCCGAGTGCGGCTGCCTCGTTCGCCGGTTGCGCCACTCCCTGGGGCTGCAACCGAACCGCTGGCCGAACCACCGTGAGAAGGCGCTCGGCGCGGCGAACCCCAGCAGCCCGGAGATCTCGGTCAACGAGCGGCGCTGGTTCGCCACGAGCTGCTCCGCGAGCTGAGTGCGCGTCGCGTTCAGGAGGGAGGAGAACGACTCGCCCGAGGCCGACAGATGCCGGTGGACGGTTCGCCGGTCGACGCCGAGGCTGGAGGCGACCTGCTCGATCGAACAGCGCCCGGTCGGCAGCAGAACTTCGATCAGCTCGCGCACGCGGTCCGGTACGGTCGTGTCCCTCGAGACCGCGATGGAGTCGAAGTACTGCCGCGCGTAGGTGTGGAGCAGCGGATCCGACATGGGGTTGGGCACGTTGAGATCACTGGCGTAGAAGACGATTCCGTTGAATTCCCGGTCGAATTCCACCACCGGGCCGAAGGTGCGCCGATGTGTCCCGGTGTCCGTCGGCGCGCCGTGGGTGAAACACACGGACACCGGCAGCCACCGAGCGCCGAGGAAACCGCGGAGGACCTGGTGGAACACCCCCACGGCCAGCTCCATGGCCTGGCGGGCCGGCACGGCCTCACCACCCGGCTCCAGCGCCACTTTCAGGGTGGCCAGGCCATTCGCCTCGGAGAGCCGGCTGTGGAGCATCTCGTTGTACGTGTACTCATGGCGGACGAGAAGCTCGAGCGCGCTCCGGACATCCGGCTCCTCGCGTATGACCAGGCTGATGGGGCCGAGGTTGGACAGGCGGCGGCGCTCGGCCAGGAGCAGGCCGAAGTCCTCGCGGTGCGAGGCCGCCGCCGAGAGCTCGAACAGCTGGGTCACGGCCACCCCGGAGATCCATCTGTCCTGGACCGCGAGGCCGACGGGGTCCAGACCCACCCGCTTCATCAGGCCCCGGGGGTCGATGCCGAGCGACCGGCTGAGCTCGATGTAGCTGTTCAGCGCCGCGTTGCGGACGAGGGGCTTCATGGGCGCACTCTAGGGGTCGTCCCCAATTGGTAAGTCACCTGTCACGTCAGGTCAAGCGGTGCGGTGCGGCGCGACCTAACGTTGCACCACCGCGAGAGCCCGCCGCCCGACGTTCGGCATCCCAGCCGACCGGAACCGACCATGGCTCCGACTCGACGGACACACGATCCCAGGGAGGCCCCCGTGACCAGCGTGATCAAGGTGCTGCGCCGGGCCCGCACCGGGCCGGCCGTGTGGCACGGCCCGGACCTGGCGGACTCCGACGCGTGGGTTCTGCGGCTCACACAGGCGCAGATCGACGAGCTCGAGGCGGCCCTGCGGGTGGTGCGCGACCGGGGTGTTCCGCTGTTGAAGGTGAGCGCCGGTGACTTTCCGCTGCCGACCCTGGCCGGAGAGTTGGAGCGCATCGCCGACGTACTGGAGAACGGACACGGCTTCGTACTCATCAAACGCATTCCGGTCGAGCGGTACAGCCGGGCGGCGGCGAGCACCATTTTCTGGGGACTGAATCAGCACTTGGGTACTCCGGTGTCACAGAACGCGGCGGGCCACGTGCTCGGCCACGCCCGGGACACCGGCCGGACCATGGCCGACCCCGCGACGCGCGGCTATCAGACCAGGGAAGGGCTGCCGTTCCACACCGACGGCTCTGATGCCCTCGGGCTGCTCTGCCTGCAATCGGCCCGCTCAGGCGCACGCACCGCGGTCGTCAGCTCGGCCGCGATCTACAACGCCGTGCTGGCACGGCGGCCGGATCTGGTCGAGCGCCTGTACCGCAGGCACTTCCTCGACCGTCGGGAGGAGCAGGCCCCTGGCGAGCGACCGTACTACGCGGTTCCGCTCGCGTGCTGGTACGGGGGCAAGCTCAGCATCCGCTACCACCGCGGTTACCTCGAATCCGCACAGCGCTTCCCCGAGGTCCCCCGGCTGGAGCCGGCGGACGTGGAATTGTTCGATCTCATCGATGAACTGGCGGGGTCCCCCGAGCTTCGGCTGGACGTCGAGTTCGAGGTCGGCGACCTGCTGCTGCTCAACAACCACGCGGTGCTGCATTCCCGCACGGAGTACGAGGACCACGCCGAGGCCGAGCGGAAGCGCCATGTGCTGCGGCTGTGGCTGGACCTGCGGCGGGGACGCGACCTGCCGCCGAGCCTCTGGGGCGATCCGAACATCACCGACGGCCCGGGCGGCGGGATCCCCCCACGCGACGTGATCGCGAGACAGCACACCGCCGGCCCCGGCGGCTCCCACCGCCCGCGGTGACCGTCACCATCCCGAATTCTGAGGGGAACCGTATGAACAACCTCGCCGTACTCCTGGCGGAATCCGCCTGGGCCGACGGGCGACGAGTCGCCGTTCGGCAGGGCGAGACCGCCCTCACCTATGCCCAACTGAACGACGCCGGCGCCCAGTTCGCCACGCTGTTGCGCGCCAGGGGCATGCAGCCGGGCGATCGCGTCGCGCTGGTCATGCCCAACGTCATCCCTTTCCCCGTCGTGTACTACGGCATCCTCCGCGCGGGCGGCGTAGTGGTGCCGATGAACCCGCTGCTGAAGGCCCGCGAAATCGCGTACCTGCTCCGGGATTCCGGATCCCGGACCGTGGTGACGTTCCCACTGTGCGCGGCCGAGGTCATGATGGCCGCGGCAGAGGCCGGCGCCGAGTGCCTGGTCATCGACCCCGCGGCATTCAACGATCTCGTGCGGGCCACCGCACCGATGCCCGGGATCGTCGATCGGGGTGAGAACGACACCGCCGTGATCCTGTACACCTCGGGCACCACGGGAACCCCGAAGGGCGCCGAGCTGACCCACCGCAACCTGAGGACCAACACGGTCACCACGGTCGAGACGGTGCTCCACATCGGGCCGGACGACGTACTGTTCGGCGGCCTGCCCATGTTCCACGCCTTCGGACAGACCTGCGCGCTCAACACCGCCGTCGCCGCCGGCGCCACGCTGACCCTGCTGCCGCGGTTCGAGCCGGCCAAGGCGCTGGAGATCATGGACCGGGACGGGGTCACCGTCTTCCTGGGCGTCCCCACGATGTACACGGCCCTGCTGAACACCGCGATCCCCGACGGCTACGACCTCTCGCGGATGCGCCTGGCCGTTTCCGGGGGCGCCGCGTTGCCGGTCGAAGTGCTGCATGGCTTCGAACGGGAATTCGGCGCCACCGTGCTGGAGGGCTATGGCCTCTCGGAGACCTCGCCGGTCGCCTCGTTCAACCCTCCGGACCGGCCGGCCAAGGCCGGTTCGATCGGTCTCCCCATCCGCGGGGTCGAGTTCATGCTCGTCGCGGAGGATGGCACCACGGCCGGGCCGGGCGAGGTCGGTGAGATCGCGATCCGCGGCGAAAACGTGATGAGGGGGTACTGGAACCGTCCGGGCGCGACCGCGGAGGCCATCCGGGACGGGTGGTTCCACAGCGGCGATCTCGCCCGTGTCGACGAGGACGGCTACTACTTCATCGTCGACCGGAAGAAGGACCTCATCATCCGCGGTGGATACAACGTCTATCCGCGCGAGATCGAGGAGGTGCTCTACGAACACCCCGCCGTCGCCGAGGCCGCTGTCGTCGGCGTGCCGCACAAGACCCACGGGGAGGAGGTGGCCGCCGTGGTAACGCTCCGGGACGGTGCACAGACCACCGCCGATCAGATACGCGATTACGTCAAACAGCGGGTTGCCGCGTACAAGTACCCGCGGATCGTCACGATCACCGACGGGCTCCCCAAGGGAGCGACCGGCAAGATCCTCAAACGGGAGATCGTGGTCAGGCGATAGGGGGCGGGTGGGGGTCCGCCACATCCTACTGAGCGGGGATGCCCAGCCGGTCGGCCACGGCGGTGAGGGCGGTCCCCAGCGGGAGCGCGACGCGGGTGACGGCGTGCTGGTCGCCCCGGGTCGGGTCCAGGTTGACGATCAGCACCGGCTTTCCGTCCCGGGCCGCCTGGCGGACGAACCGGAGTCCGGACATCACCGTCAGTGAGGAGCCCAGGACCAGCAGCGAGGCCGCCTCGCGGACCAGCTCGCGGCAGTGCTCGACCCGCTTCGGCGGAACGGCCTCGCCGAAGAACACCACATCGGGTTTGAGGACGCCACCGCAGACCGTGCAGGGCACTACGCGGAAGTCCCCGACCTGTTCGTCGGTGAGGTCGGCGTCGCCGTCCGGGTTGATTCCGGCGGCCACCGGCTCGAAGCCCACATTGGCCTCCTCCAGCCGCCGGGCGAGTTCGCGGCGCGGGCTGAAGGTGCCGCAGGAGAGGCAGACGACCCGGTCCAGGCTTCCGTGGAGTTCCACGACGCCCTCGCTGCCGGCCGCCTGGTGCAGACCGTCCACGTTCTGGGTGATCACGCCCGAGAGCAGGCCGTGCCGCGCGAACGCGGCCACGGCCCGGTGCCCGGCGTTGGGACGGGCGCGGCCGAAGGTGCGCCAGCCGAGGTGGCTGCGGGCCCAGTACCGGCGCCGGGCCCGGGCGTCGGCCGTGAAGTCCTGGTAGGTCATCGGGGTGTGCCGGCTCAGGCTCCCGCCCACGCCCCGGTAGTCGGGGATGCCCGACTCCGTGGAGATGCCCGCACCGCTGAGCACCAGCACACCGCCGGTGCTCAGCGCGTCGGCGACCGGTTCCGGATCCGTGCTGCCCGGCGGCAGGTCCTCGGCAGGGGTCCAGCTCAAAGTGGGGCGCATACGCATGTCGCCAGAGTACGGAACGCGGCACGGTGACACCTGGCGTATGCGAGGTGGGCGCGTTCACCTGGCCGCGGTTCCGGGCCGCGCTGATCGCCCGGGTCGCGGCCACCGGGACGACCACGGCCATGTGTTCAACTCCAAAAGCGCGACAACGCGTTATTGAGTCCCTGTGAAATCTCACCTACCATTTTCGACATGGCGAATCAAATTGCGGCCGGATCGGAACTTCTCGCATATATGAGGGACTTCTCGCTGAGAGAAGATGAGATTCTGCGCGATCTGCGCCGGATGACCGCGGAGCTGCCCGGTGGGGAAGCGATGCAGGTCATGGCCGAAGAGGGGCAGTTCCTCGCGTTTCTGGTCGCGGCGACCGGAGTCGCGGAGGCGCTGGAGATCGGCACCTTTACCGGCTACAGCACCCTGTGCATGGCTCGCGCTCTTCCGCACCACGGGAGACTGATCACCTGTGACATAACCGATCGGTGGTCGGAGATCGGTGCCGATTATTGGCGGCGAGCGGGAATTTCCGAGCGGATCGAGGTTCGTATCGGTCCGGCGACCGAAACTCTCCAGAAGATGCTCGACGACGGTTTCTCCGGCAGTTTCGGTCTCGTTTTCATCGATGCCGACAAGGCGAATTATCCGCGGTACTACGAGCTGGCGTTGCGGCTCGTGCGGCCGGGCGGGCTGGTGGTGGTGGACAACACGCTCTTCTCCGGCCGGGTCATCGACTCCCTCGCCGACGACGCGGACACCGCCGGTGTTCGTGAGCTCAATGCCATGATCCGGGACGACCGGCGGGTCGACGTGAGCATGCTCCCGATGGCCGACGGCATCACTCTGGTCCGCCGGAGGTGACCGGTGCCCGGCGGTCGGTGAGGTCCGGAGCGACGAGCCGGGCCGTCGTGGGGGCGGCCCGCCGCTCGGGCACGAGGTGCAGCAGCTGGACGTCCTCGCCGGAACTCCCGGCGACCGGCCCCCGGCAGTCGCAGGGCCGCTCGTCGAAACCGGCGAACCGGTAGGCGATCTCCATCATCCGGTTGCGGTCGGTGGGGCGGAAGTCCGCCAGCAGGTGGACACCGGCCCGGCCCGCCTGGTCGACCAGCCAGTTGAGGATCATCGCCCCGGCCCCGAACGCCACCACCCGGCACGAGGTGGCGAGCAGCCTGAGGTGCCATGCCTCCTTGTGCTTCTCGACCAGCAGCACACCCACGGCACCATGCGATCCGAAACGGTCGGTGAGCGTCGTGACCAGGACCTCATGGCTGGGGTGGGCGAGAAGCGCGCGCAGCGCCTCGTCCGGGTAGTGCACCCCGGTCGCGTTCATCTGGCTGGTGCGCAGGGTCAGTTCCTCGACCCGCGACAGCTCGTCCTCGGTGGCCCGTTCGATGCGCATCACCATGTCCAGCGAGCGGAGGAAGTCCTCGTGCGGGCCGGTGAACCGCTCCTGCTCGGCCGTGCGCCGGAAGCCGGCCTGGTACATCGTCCGGCGTCGGCGCGAGTCGACGGTCACCGACCTCGGGCTGAACTCGGGCCGGCCGAGCAGCGTCGTGGCGTCCTCCGCCGGGTAACAGCGCACGTCCGGCAGATGGTAGGCGACCTCGGCCCGCTCGGCCGGTTGGTCGTCGATGAAGGCGATGGTGCCGGGAGCGAAGTTCAACCGCTCGGTGATCCGGCGTACGGCCTCCGACTTGCGCCCCCAGCCGATCTCCGGCACGACGAAGTAGTCCGCGAGGCGGAGCGCCTCCAGCTGTGCCCAGGCGAGGTCGTGGTCATTGCGGCTGGACACCGACTGGAGTATGCCCCGTGCGTCCAGGCCGACGATCACCTCCCGGATCGCCTCGGGCAGCACGACGGTCTCGTCCTCCAGCAACGTGCCGTGCCAGAGCGTGTTGTCGAGGTCCCAGACCAGGCACTTCACGGTCGTGGGCGGGAGCGGGGCGCTGCTGTCGCTCATATTCGGCTCCTTGTGAGCGCGTGGTCGGCCAGGATCAGCTGGCACACCTCGTTGCTGCCCTCGATGATTTCCATGAGCTTGGCGTCGCGGTACGCCCGCGCGACGACATGACCGTCCTGCGCCCCGGCCGACGCGAGCACTTGGACCGCGGCGGCCGCGCCCTCGGCCGCGTGCGTGGCACTGACGTACTTCGCCAGCACGATGGCGGGGACCAGACCGGCGTCGTTGTCGTCCCAGCAGCGGCTGGCGTGCTCACAGGCCCGGGTGGAGACCTGCTCGGCCGTCCACAGGTCGGCCAGGTGCCGGGCGACGAGCTGGTGCTGCCCCAGCGGCCGGCCGAACTGGTGCCGGGATCCGGCGTGCTCGACGGCCGCCGCCACACAGGCCCGCAGGATTCCGACACAGCCCCAGGCGACGGAGATCCGGCCGTAGGCCAGGGCGGTCGTCACGAGCAGGGACAGCGGCTGCCGACCGCCGCCCAGCAGCCTGCTGAGCGGCAACCGCACGTCGTCCAGCCGGACCTCCGCGTGCCCGGCCGCCCGGCAGCCCAGCGGATCGGCCACCGGCCGCACCCGCACCCCGGGGGCGGTCCGGTCCACGACCACCACGGCACCTCCCTCGTCCATCCGGGCGACGACCAGGATGAGATCGGCGTATTCGGCGGCGGTCACCCACTTCTTGTGGCCGTTGAGCAGCAGGGTGTCCCCGTCGATGGTGACGGTGGTCTCGATGGCCGACAGATCGCTGCCCGCCTGGGGTTCGCTGAAGGCCACGGCCGCCGTCTCACCCGAGGCGAGCCGCGGCAGCAGCTCCGCCGCCTGCGCCGGGTCACCGAGCCGTTCCACGGTCCACGCGGCCATGCCCTGCGAGGTCATGACGCTCCGCAGCGAGCCGCACAGACTGCCGACATGGGCGGTGAACTCGCCGTTGTCCGCGCTGCTCCACCCCGGTCCGCCGTACCTCGTCGGGATCTGGGCGGCCAGTTGCCCGGCGGCGCCGAGTTTCCGCACCAGGTCCTCGGGCAGCCGGCCCGCCCGGTCCCAGCCGGACGCCCGGTCGCCGACCAGTTCGGTGACCGCCGAGGCCGCCGCGGCGACGGGTTCACGCACCGGAGCCGCCCGGGGCGGGCTGCCGGAGCCGTTCGACCAGCGCGGCCATCCGCCGCACGGTGCGGAAGTTCTCCATCCGCAGGTCGGCGCCGCGGATGGCGATGCCGTACGACTTCTCCAGATGCACCACCAGCTCCATGGCGAAGAGCGAGGACAGTCCGCCGGAGCCGAAGACATCCTTGTCGGTCGCCCAGGTCGTCCCCGTACGCTTCGCCAGGAACCCCAGCATTTCCGTCTGGACGGTGCTGGATTCCGGCACCGGCTGGTCGGATGACGTGGTCATGCCTGTTCTCCCTCGTACTCGTAGAAGCCGCGCCCGCTCTTGCGGCCGAGGTGGCCGGCCCGCACCAGCTCCAGCAGCAGATCGCAGGGACGGCACCCTTCGTCACCGGTCCGGCTGTGCAGCACCCACAGCGAGTCGACCAGGTTGTCAAGACCGATGAGGTCGGCGGTGCGCAGCGGGCCCGTCGGGTGACCCAGGCAGCCCTGCATGAGCCGGTCGACCGATTCGGCGCTCGCGGTACCCGCCGCCACCACGCGGACCGCGTCGTTGATCATGGGGTGCAGGATCCGGCTGGTGACGAACCCCGGTGCGTCGTCGACCACGATCGGCTGCCGGCGCAGCGCGGTGAGCAGCGCCCGCAACGCGTCCAGGGTCGCCTCGCCGGTGTGGGTGCCCCGGATGACCTCGACCGTCCGGATCAGGTAGGGCGGATTCATGAAGTGGGTGCCGATCAGATCGACCGGCCGCGCCGTCGCCAGGGCCAGCTCGTCGATGGGAATCGACGACGTGTTGGAGATGATCGGGGTGCCCGGCGCGACCAGCGCGGACACGTCCGCGAGGACCTTCGCCTTGGCGTCGGGGTCCTCGGTGACCGCCTCGATCACCGCGGTGGGGGCCGTGTCGTCGGCCGCCGGCAGATCGGCGAGGGACGGGCCGGTGACGAGAGCGCCGGGGACGGTCTCCTCGGGCAGCGCGCCCATCAGCCGCGCCATCCGTACCTGGTGGTCGATCTTCGCCGGGGCCTCGTCCAGCCGGCGCCGGTCCGGGTCGATCAGCGACACCGCGATCCCGTGCCCGACCGCCAGCGCGGCGATGCCCGAGCCCATCACCCCCGCTCCGAGCACCGCCAATCGACGCCCGGCGCCGGGCGTACCGTTCTCCGCTGCCATGTCGCCTCTCTCTGGTCACCGGCCCGGCCGGCCGGGCCGCGTCGCACACGGTGATCGGCGGCGAAGCGGCCCGGGAGCGGATCGAGCGCTCCCGGGCCGCCGTCGCCGGTGGTCACTCCTCCGAGCGGCTCGCGCCGGCCCGGGGAGGTCGCGGTGGCGTCAGATCGCCCGTGGGTTCCGTGTAGAACTGCTGCGCCCACTGCCGGTACCGGCCGATCGGACCGTCGCCCTTGGCGAGCTTCGGGTGGTCGACATGCTCCTGGTAGTGCCACATCAGCAGGTCCGCGCCGGTGTCGACGCTCGCCACCCGCTGGAGGACGGTGCTGAGCAGCCGGGCGACGGGCATGGCTGCCGCGCGCCCCACCGCGCCGGGCACGCCGGGGATGCCGTTCAGCTCCAGCTTCGTACCGAACCGGAGCTGGATGCGTCCCGGGCTGGTGGGGGTCGCGTGGAGCATCACATAGAGGGTGCCCGCGCCCCGGGGCAGGACCGTGCGCGCCGCGATGGTGGCCAGTCCGATCACCGTGAGCGTGTAGGACTGGCGGAACCCGCGCATCATGGTGCCGCGGGCGGTCGCGGTGACGGTGCTGGTCGGTTCCCCGGCCACCGGAGCGCCCTCGATGTCGAGACCTTTGAGACCGTGCAGCGCCGGCAGATGACCCCAGTCGAAGGCGTTCTCGATGACGTCCTGCGGGTGACCGGCGATATCGAAGGTGTCGTGGCTGTACGGCTGCCGGTCGTCCATGGGGAAGGCCGGGACCTCCCACTGCGGGGGCAGGCCGAGGGCGTGCCACCATACGTAGATCGAGCCGTTGGCCTCGCACACCGGGTACTGCGCCAGCGACGCCTTCGGCGGTGGTTTGTCGTAACCCGTGCGCACACAGGTGCCCTCCGGGCTGAACGCGAACCGGTGGAAGGGGCAGACGATGTCCTCGCCCTCGATCGATCCGCCGACCCCGAGATGCGCTCCCAGATGCGGGCACTGGGGCCGGACGGCCCGCAGCACGCCCTTGGCCGTCCGGTAGAGGACGACCTCCGTGCCCGCGATCGGGCGGGTGGTGACGGATCCGGGCCGCACCTCGTCGGTGAAGGCCAGACAGAACCACCCGTTCGGATAAGGGAGGGAAGGAGTCCGCAGGCTGTCGGCCGGGGCCGCGCTGGGCAGGCGGACCCTCCGGGCGTTGAGAAGCTGCTTCACCAGGGGCTTCAGGTGAGGCTTCACGGCATCACTCCTAGTGCTTCACCGGGCAGCCGCCGGTGCCCGGCGGCGTGGATGGCTGGACGGACGTGGATGGCTGGGCGGGTGTGGACCGCGGCGTGGCCGCGTGCAGTTCGGCGTCGCCGGCGCCGCTCGTCCGCCTCTCACTGAGCCGCAGGCGCAGCCCGCGCGAACTCAGGCTGGTCTCCACCTTGGGCTCGAACGGCTGGTCGCCGACGGGCGTCAGCTCCCAGCGGGCGACGATGGCGGTGAGGGCCAGGATGGCCTCGGTGAGGGCGAACTGGTCCCCGATGCACTTGCGCGCCCCGGCGCCGAACGGGATGTAGGCGGCCCGGTCGGGCTGGCCGTCGAGCCAGCGGTCCGGGTCGAACCGGTCGGGGTCGGGGTAGAGGTCGGGCCGGCGGTGCAGGAGGTACGGGCTGAGCACGATGGTGCTGCCGCCCTTGAGCCGCACCCCGCCGAGTTCGGTGTCCTGCCGGACCGCGCGGGTCATCATCCAGGCGGGCGGATACAGCCGCAGCGTCTCGGTCACCACCCGGGCGGCCAGGTCGAGCGAGGGCAGGTGCGCGGGATCGACCTTCCCGCCGGCCAGGACCTGATCGGTCTCGGCCTGGAGCCGGTGCTGGACGTCCGGGTTCGTGGCGAGCAGGTGCAGCGCCCAGGCCAGGGTGATGGCCGTGGTCTCCATCCCGCCGAGGAAGAACGTGAGGGCCTCGTCCGCCAGTTCGGTGTCGCTCAGCTGCTTCTGGCCGTCCTGGCTCTCCTCGTCGACCGCCGCGACCAGCGTGGAGAGCAGGTCGGCATGGTCGGTCGGATCGGCACGCCGCTCGGCGATGATCTCCGCGATGGTGGCCGCCAGCCGGTCACGGGCCTGGTCGTACCGCCGCTTGCGCGGAGTCGGCACCCGGCGCAGCAGGGCCGGTGTCATCATCCGGCGGAAGAACGCGGTCACGATGGTGGAGGTGTCGGCGAGGGCCCGCCGCATGGTCTCCGCGGGCAGTGCGCCGCTGAACATCGTCTCCATGGTGGCTCGCGTCGTCAGCGTCATCATTTCCTGGGTGATGTCGAGGACGTCGCCGTCCCGCCAGGATGCCGCCTTCACCTCGGCCGCCCGGGCGAACACCGTCCCGTACCCGGCGAGCCGGGTGGGGTGGAACGACGGCTGGCACAGCCGCCGCTGCCGCCGGTGCAGGGGGTACGGGCAGGTGGACAGGCCGTCGCCGATGACCTCGCGGATCCGGTCGTAGATCGGGCCGCCCTTGTCGAAGACACGGTCGTTCAGGAACACCTGACGGGTCAGGTCCGGATCGCAGATCATCATGGCGGTACTCGGGCCCAGCCGGACGCGGACCATCTCGCGGTATTCGGACAGGGACATGATGAACGCCAGTGGATCGCGGAGCAGGGGCAGTGCGTGGCCCAGCAGCGGCAGGGCCCGCGGAGCCAGCGGCACCGACGCGGCGGTCGCCGTACTCGTGTCCGTCATGGACAAACTCCTTCTGATCGTGAGCGACCGGCCGGTGTCATGGCGACGGGATCGCGGGTGACCTCGAACAGCGCGGTGGTCCAGCGGAAGCCGACCCCGAAGCTCACGACGAGGACGCGTTCCCCGGCGCGCAGCGTGCCGGAGCGGAACGTCCGGTCGAGGGCGAGCAGGACGTCGGACGGGCCGGCGTGGCCGATGTGCCGGCCGTAGGTCCAGCTGGTGTCGTCGGCGCGCAGGCCGAGCGGTGAGCCGGAGAGCAGCATGTCCAGCACGACCGACCCGATCGCGATGGGCACCACGTGCGCGATGTCCGCCGGTTTCACGGCGGCCTCGTCGAGGACGGTCTCGATGCAGCGGTGGGTGGCCCGTTGCAGCACGTCGATATGGGGCATGAACCCGGTCTCCTCGACGGGGGACCGCCGGGCGACACCGGTGTGGCCCTCCTTGGTCCGGGTCTGCGCCTCCAGCCGCGACTCCGTGACATGGGCGGTCGCCACCAGGCGGGCGAAGCCCGTCCCCCGGGTGAGGACGGCGGCGGCGCCGGCGTCACCGGCCACATAGCCCAACTCCCGGGAATAGCCCCACCGTTCGTCCGGGAACCGGGCACCGGTCGTGACCAGCGCGGCCTTCGCGTCCGGCCGGGCGGCGAGGTGGTCGGCCGCGGCGACGAGCGCGGCGGCCCCGCCGTCACTGGCGGCACCGACCTCGATTCCGGCGGTGTCCCGTCCCCCGAGCACCCGCATCAGATAGGCCGAGGGTGTGTAGTGGTCCGGGTCCTGGAAGCCGGCGTGCACGAGCAGGCTCAGGTCGGCACTGACCACGTCCGCGTGGCGCAGTGCCTTGAGGCCGGCCCGGGCCGCCATCTGGGTGGCCGTGTTGTCCTTCGAGACGGCGGCCGAGGTGAATCCGTTGAGCGCCATCATGGAGGGCTGCCCGGTGCCCGGTCCGCCCCGCGGCTGCTGCTCGGGCCTGATGGGGGGTATCCACGCGCCGGTCCCGGCGATCGTGATGTCCTGCCACAACACTGCTGTCTCCTCCGCTGTCACGAAAGGGGCGACTGGGGAACGCGGGCGCGGGGCCGGACCAGTTCTCCGCTGTGGTCCAAGGCGTGTGCGGTGACCCCGGTGATACGGGCCAGCACCCTGCCGTGACCGGTCACGGCGGTCAGGTCCCCGGTGGCGAAGTCGCAGTGCAGCCGGATGACCGGGTTCTCCGCGCTGAGCAGGCAGTCGTTGCCCGGCCCGCTGAGCTCGACCTCGTCGAGACCGGCCATCGGGCCGACCAGCGGCGGGTGGTCACCGCGCGGTGGCAGCAGCAACAGGTGCACCATCGCGTCCAGCAGGATCGCCGGTACGGTCATCCCCGCCAGGGCCGGGGCCCAGGCGGCGTGGTCCAGACCGAACCTGGCGCTGTTCCCGTCCGGCCCGCGGGCGTAATCGCTGGTGCCGGCGAACGGGCCGGTGAGCGAGATCGGCGGGTCGGGGGAGTAGACCGGCATCGCGAAATCGGGTTCGGGGTCGTGGGACGAACAGTCGGGTGGTCCGGCGAGCACGGGGTAGCGATCCGCCAGTACGACCGTCGTCTCGCACAGCAGGTCGTTGAAGCGCAGCACCTTGCCGTTCTTGCCGATCCGGTGCGCCGTCATCCGGACCGCCACCTCGGCGCCGTCGCGCTTCCGGCTGGTGACCCGGGCCTCCACCGCGACGGTGCGCTGCGGTCCGGCGAGCCTGACCGTGATCGACGTCCGGCAGACGAGACCGCGGAACCCGGTGACCACCAGGTCGGGGCAGAGCGTCGCGGCCGCGGCGGCCGCGGCTTCCAGGGTGAACGTACCGGCCAGCGTGTACTCACCGTTGACCCGGTGGTGACGCATCCACCGCCCGTCCCGCTCGGCCAGGGTGCGCGGATCCCAGGTCTTGGTGAAGACGGCCCAGTTCTTGCCGCGGTGCAGCACACCGTCGAGCAGCGGACTGGTCAGCGACGGATCCGGCGGGGCGGGCGGCGGCGCGTCCGGAGCGGGTATCCGCGGTTCGCCGGCCGCACCGTAGGTGCTGATACCGCGCCGGGCCAGCAGGACGCGTTCGTCCTCCCGGATGAAGAACGCCACCCCGCCGGCCGGTGGCCGGGTCACGGCGGAGAGGAATTGGGCGCATCCTTGCTCGGTGCTGATGTAGGCGTCCATCTGGTTGCGTTTGAGGGTCTCCCGCATGGTGACGCTGCTGGCGACGCCGACCTCCCGCCAGCCGCTCCAGAGGATCGCCAACTCCTGGTGTCCGTCCGGTCCGTGCCGCTGGGCCCAGGCGCTCGCGTACGCGAGGTACTCGTTGACGGCGCAGTAATCGATGTCACCGGGCGCGGGAGCGAGCGTCGCCAGGGTGCTGAAGTTGCACCAGATCCGGGGCGGACGCCCGGCCAGGGCCCGTTTGAGGTTGCGGTAGCCGGTCGCCTTGGTGGCCCGGACCGCCCGGAAATCGGTCAGGGTCTTGGCGTGCAGCGCACGCGACCGGAGGTCGAGGACGGTGTTGATGAGCAGGTCGATCTGTCCGTGCCGGTCGACGACCTCGTTGAGGACGGCGGTGGTGGCCTCGGCGTCGAGGACGTCGCACACGCGGTGGTGGACCCGGTCCCGGCCGCACAGTTCCGTCAGCCGCCGCACCGTACGGCGTACCTCCAGGCGCGCCTGGGCCTTCTCGTAGGCGGCGCGCAGCTCACCCACCGACGCGCCGGGGCGGCTGCGGTGTCCGGCGGCGATGAACTCGGCCTGCGGCGGCAGCGCGTCATCGGTTTCCGGCAGTGGGGTGCGGCCGATGACGTACACATGCGGCCGGTCGCTGGTGCGGGCGATCGCGTGGAGGAGCTCGGGGGTGATGCCCCGGGCGCCGCCGAAGGCGACCACGACCGCGCCGGGCGGCAGCGAGGCGGCTCCCGGCGGGGGCGGTGGAGCGTGGTCGTCGGCGACGGCCAGGGTGAACCAGTCGCCCCCGCGGCAGGCCAGCGTGTGGGTCGGCACCTGGGCGGTGCCCGCCCGCGCCAGCTGGTCCAGGGCGGTCGCGGCGTCCGGCGCGTCGCTGAGCAGGGTCACTCCACCGCACTGCGGGACCTCGGCGCGGACGGAGCGGATGAGGCCGGTGAACAGCCCGCTCAGCGGGGGTGGCAGGTCGTCCGGCACCGCGCCGAGCAGGAGCGCGCCGAGCGAGCCGCCGGAGCGCAGCGCGGGCAGCGCCGCCTGGAGGGTGGTGAATGCGAGGTCCTGAAGGTCCTCCATCCGGGTGGCCTCGGCATTGTCGCTCCCGTCGTCCTGGACGGGCAGCCGGGACAGGACCCGGATATGGCGCGGGATGAACGGCAGGTCGGCCAGGGCGCCGGGGGCCTCCTCGGGCGGGACGTGGGTGGCGGCTCCGGGGCCCGGCCGCGGTGACCAGACGGCGATGTCCGGGCCGGTGGCGGCCGCGGCGAGATCCGGGGCGTCGGTGATGACGACGGTGCCGGGCGGGATCGATGGCGTGGCCGAGCCGTTCCGCGGCGAGGTCGTCGGGACGAATCGGAGGGTCTGGCGGCGGCCGGTGAAGTCCTCGGTGTGCTCGGGCGCGGTACGTTCCGGCTCGGTGTGCGCTGCCCGGTCCGGCTCGGCCCGCTCCACCTCCTCCTGGGCCGGGCCGTGGGTGTCCGGGCCGTCCGGCCGGGTGAACCGGATCAGTGGCGATCCGGCGGCGGCGGGTGTCACGACGGTGTCCGCTCCGGCGGAGACGGCCTTGAGGACCGCCAGCAGGGCGTCCAGCGACAGATAGGTGTGTCCGGCGTCGGCCAGTACGGGCAGGGCGTGCCCGGGGGTGGCCGGGGCCCCGGGCACGCCGCCGTCGACCGCGGTGGAGAGCGAACCCAGAACGGGCAGGTTGTGCTCCAGCGCGGTGGAGAGCCGGGCGACCGCCAGGACGGCGGCACCTTCCGCGATGGACCGGCCCTCCGGCACCAGGTCGTCGAGGTGGCGGTCCCAGCCGCTGATGGGCCGCTGGCACACCGCGCCGACGAGAGCGAGGTCGCAGGCGCGGTGCCGGAGTTGACGCAGGGCCAGATCGAGGGCGGTGTGCGCGGAGTCCCGGTGGGCGTAGACGCTGGTGCCCATGCCCCGGAAGTCGTAGTAGTTGGCGGCCCGGCCCGACAGGATGCAGGAGACCGCCCCGGTGAAGTCGTCCTCGTTCAGATCGCCGGGGATCACCCCCTTGGCCTCCGCCATCCCCTTCGCGAGGTACTCCTTGAGCGTCTGCGCCTGCACCGGGTCGGGCAGGATGTCGAACGTGGTGGCGCACTCGCCGGCGTGCACCCGCAGCGCGGCCCGGGTGTTGTGCGTGGTCGGCAGCGTCGCTCCCACGACCACCGCCGTGGTGGGCCGCAGGCTGACGCCCGGCTCGCCGAGCTGGTCCAGCAGCGGGCCGAGGGCCTGGAGCATCATCAGGTGGGCGGGGTCCATGTGCCGCATCGTCAGCGGCGGGATGCGCACCTCACGCGGGGACGGCAGGGGGTACGGCATCCCGAAGCCGGCCTCGGGGAGCGGGCCGTCACCACTCAGCCAGGCGGGCACCTGGGCGGTGTCCAGGCCGGGCAGATGGGTGTTCCAGCCCACGACGACCAGTTGTTCCGTGTCCGCGGGGGCGTCTCCGCCCCGCCGCCGCGCGGGGGCGGCCGATGGCACGCGGTCGGACAGGACCACGTGCGCGTCCGCTCCTCCGAGGCCGAACGACGACACCCCGACCACACGAGGTCGTGCGTCCTCCGTCGGCCAGGGCGCGTCCCTGACCGGTACGGTCAGCCGCGTGCCGTCCTCCAGCAGCGGGTGCGGATCGGTGACCACGGGCTGACCGGGGACCGCCCCGCGGTCGAGAGCGACCAGCGCGTGCGCCACCGAGACCAGGCCCGCCAGCACACCGGTGTGCCCGAAGACCTGCTTGTTCGAGGTCAGCAGGCACGCCCGCGTCCGCGGCCCCAACCGGGAGAGCAGCGAGCGCAGTTCGATCTCGTCGCCCACCGGCGTGCCGGTGCCGTGTGCCACCACCCAGTCCACGTCGTCGGCCTCGATGCCCGCGTCGGCCCAGGCCCGGGCGATCGCCAGCTCCTGTCCGCGCGTGGCCGGAGCGTGAATGCCCTTTCCCCGGCCGTCGGCGGCGAGACCGGTGCCCCGGATGACACCGAGCACCCGGTCGCCGTCCGCCACGGCCCGCGCGTACGACTTCAGGGTGAGCATGATGGACCCCTCACCGATGAGGGTTCCGTCAGCCGCCTTGTCGAAGGGGCGTATCCTGCCGCTCATCGAGATGCCCTGGGCCCGGCAGAAGAGGGTGAACCCGATCGGCTCGATGATCGAGGTGCCACCGGCCAGCGCCACGTCGCAGGAGCCCTCGCGCAGCGCCTTGACCGCCGCGTCCAGAGCGAACAAGCCGCTGGCACAGGCCGCGTCGAGGGTCAGGTGCTGCGAGTCGTCGGGGATCAGTCCGCGCAGCGCGTCGCGGGAGACGGACGCGGGCAGGTAGGCCTTCGGGTCCCCGCCGTCGCCACCGTAGTGCGCGGTGATCGCGTGGTCGGCCAGCTCGGCCAGCCAGTCACCGTCCTGGTCGGCGGAGATCGCCTCGCGCACCATGCGCCGGTACTCGTCCCCCAGCACGACACCCTGGGGGCCGAGCCCCGTCTGGTCGTGGATACCGGTGGTCGTGGCGAGCCACCGGTCGGTCGGGCGCCGACGCACCCCGGCCAGGGCCTGGACGGCGCAGTGCCGCAGCCAGCGGGTGGTACGCGGCCACCCGGGGTGGCCGACGTTCCCGTCCGGTTCGGCGATCGAGGCGGGGTCGGGGACGAAGCCGTGGACGTACGCGGCCTCGCGCACGTAGAAGGCGTCGGTTTCCTCCCGGGTGGGCGCCCAGAAGTGCTTCAGGTCGAAGGCGGACGGCTCACTGGAGATCAGGGCGCCCTCCCGTAACCGGTCCCAGAACTCCGCCGTGTTGTTCGCGCCCGGCAGGACCAGGCCGAGGCCGACCACCGCGACGGCTTCGGGGTCCGCCTCCGGCGGTTGGTCGGGTGCAGGGTATGGGGCTGGGTCCGGTGCTTGGTGCTGTGCCTGGACCGGTGCTGGGTCCGGCGCTTGGTCCGGTGCTTGGTCCGGTGCTGGGGCCGCCACCGATGCCAACGCCGGTGCCGATGCGGGCGCCGGGTGGGCGGCCGTCGGTTGTTCGGGGGCGGGCCGGCTCGTCTCGGTCGACGTCGTCGTCACCACCGCCGGGGGCACCGGCTGGTGCCTGGCGGGCCTGGTCACCTGGTCCGCCAGCCTGCTGTGCAGCCGCAGGCCCTGCATCCCGCCGATGCTGATGCCGCCGTCGGCGACGATGGTCTGCCCGGTGATGAAGCCGGCGTCCTCGTGGAGGAGGTGGACGATCAACTTGGCCGCCTCCGGTGTCGAGAGGGTACGACTCATCAGCTCGCCGGCCTCGGCCGGGTCGCCGAGCGCCGCCGCAGGGTCGTCGAGGTTGACGACGATCTCGCTGGCGACGGAGCCCAGCAGCACCGTATTGACCCGGATACCCTGGCCGACCACCTCGAGCGCCAGATAGCGGACCAGCGACTCCAGGGCCGCCTTGGTGACACCGCCGGGGCCGTAACCCGGAACCGGCTGGTGCGCCCCGACGCTGGAGAGACAGAGGATGCTCGCGCCGTCTCTTCCCGCCATCAGCTCGGCCGCCCGGCGCGAACAGTGGTAGGCCGCCATCACGTTGGTGGACCACGCCCGCTGCCAGTACGTGTCATCGATGTCGAACAGCGGCAGGAAGGCCCCGCCCGCGGCGTTGTTGATCAGGATGTCCAGGCCACCGTGCCGCTCCTGGACCAGGTCGAACATCCGGTCGATCTCGCTGGTCTTGGCCACTGAGGCGCGGATGAACTCGCAGCTGTGACCGGCCTGCTCCAGCTCCGCCCGCAGTTCTTTCGCCTGGTCGACCGAGTGGAAGTAGTTGACGATCACGTGGGCCCCGCTCTCCGCCAAGCGGCGCACGATGTCCGCGCCGAGGCTCTTCGCGGCCCCTGTCACCAGGGCGACCCGACCCCGCAGGTTCTCTGTGGAGGTCATAGCCCGGCGGCCCCCGCTCGGGCCTGCACGACGGCCTCCGCGATCCGGCGCAGCGTGCCGACGGTCAGCAGAGAGGAATTGGCCCGGAGGTCGGGCAGGTCGTACCGGTCGGACACCATCCCGAGCAGGGCGACCTGCTTGAGCGACTCCACACCCAGCTCGGCCTCCAGGCCGTCGTCCTCACCGAGCAGATCGGGCGGGTAGCCCAGGAAGTCGCCGTAGAGCGTCCGCAACTCCGCGAGCACCGTGTCGTAGTCCGACCCGGCAGACGACGGCGGGGCGACCGGGGCGGCGACGGCTGGAGCGACCGCGACCGGGGCGACGACGGCCGGGGCGACGACGGCCGGGGCGGCCGCGACCGGGGCGACCGCGACCGGGGCGACCGGGGGAGCCGGAGCCGCGGGGGCCGAGGGAGCCGGGGAGGAGACGGGGGCCGGGGAGGTGACGGGGGCCACGTAGGACACAGGAGCCACATAGGACACAGGGGCCGCGGATTGCGCGGACACGGTGGCCCGGATCGGCAGCTCGGTGACGGGGAGTGTCGCCACCGGCCCGGCCGGCGTCGCGGGCTCACTCACCCGTACGACGGGACCATGTCCGTTGCTCGACGGTGTCGCCAGGCGCGAGCGGAACGGGCCACCGCCGGTGGAGTCGGCGACCAGCGCCCGGACGGCCTCGACCGGGTCGCTCTCGCTCAGCGGGACGACACACTGCACCCCGGGGATCGACGCCTCGACGAACTTGGTGACGACGGGCCACTCCCCGCACTCGACGAAGGCGTCGGCGCCGGCCGCGTGCAGCTCACGGATGGTGTGCAGCATCCGGACCCGGGAGGTGAGTGCGCCGGCGACCAGGTCGACCGGGTCGTCGTCGCCCACATCCCGCCCCAGCCATGGGGAGCACACCCGCCAGCGCCCGGCACCGTATGGCACCCGTGGCGCGGATTCCCGCAGGTCTCGCGCGGCCTGCGCCATCGCCGGAGTGTGGGTCGGATGCGGGACGTCGAGTTGGAGACTTGGCCAGCCGAGGGCGTCGGCCACCCGTTCCACATGCTCGATCAACGCTTCGGGGCCGCTGATGACGCTCTGCCGAGGGGCGTTCTCGCAGGCCAGTACCAGGTGGGGATGGTTGATCAGCTCGGCGAGCGACTCCGCCCGGCGGCCGTCCACTCCGACCGCGAGCATCTTTCCGCCCCAGCTCTGCCGGGTCAGTACCTGGGACCGGGCCACGGCCAGGCGCGCGGCGTCCTCCACGGACAGATGCCCCGCGGCGGCCAGGGCCCACAGCTCCCCGATGCTCTGTCCGACGATCGCGATGGGCTTGGCGCCCTCGGCGATCAGCATATGGTGCGTCGCGATGCTGACCGCGAAGATCTCCAGATATTGCACCTCGGGGCCGCGCCGGTCGCTCGTCTCGTTCTGTTCGATAAGCCGGGCGCTGATGTTGGGCAGCCCCATTTCCTGGGCTGCCTTGTCGATACGTGACAGAGTTTCACGTACGGCCTCGTAACGGTTGTGCAGATCGCACAGAATGCCTCCGCGCGGGGCGGCAACCGTGCCCGGCATGACAAAGACAGAATCCACCACGTGCATCACCCTCATCTCCGTCCCGACTGCCGGCGATGTTGCATTGGCTTAGCCGGGGCCCTGAAACGCCACGACGGCGCGATGAAATCGACGACATACGTCCGCTTGCTGCGGTAAATCGGAGCGGCGAGTCCAGCGAAATTCGACCCTGGCCACCCATTGTTGGTGGCCATTCCCGCAAATGCGTGACCCTGAAGAGGGTTTTCCTTGCTGATCGGGTTCGCTAATTAAGGTAACTGTGCTTCTTTCAGGGGGTCAACGATCTTAGGGTCTCAGTTTCGGCCGTTGCTGATTGAGTTCATGACTAGTGAATTACGTGATGCCGGGCGGCGATTGCGGTCTTGTCGCTCGGTGAGGCCTCGTGTTAGCCATGCCAGACCAATTATGATGCCTATGTCGGCAATGCCCCTTTTGATTCAAGACGATTGGGATGTTTGAACGCGATACATCCGGGATTTCGACCATCTTTCGGTGAATCAATATGGCTGAGACCGAGTGCTTGCGTGCGCCAATCAGTTCCTCAGCTGTTAGTGCTCCAGCCAGACTTCTTCATTTGTGCTGGTCAACGGCTTGGGGGTGGGGAGTGCGGCGGACGGGGAGGCCGGATTGCCGCGCCACCGGGCGTGTGCCGGGACGTGTTCGCCCTTCATGAGGAAGGAGTCGGCGTCGATGCGGGCGTGGTCGTCGATGACGACGCCGTAGTGCACGAAGGCGCTGGTGCCGATCGTGCAGCCGGTGCCGATGGCGATGCGCTCGGATTTGAAGACACCCTCTTCGAGGGAGTGCGCTTGCAGGATGCTGCCGGCGTTGAGGGCACAGCCGTCGCCGACCTGGGTGAGGGTCCGTTCCAGGATCCGGCAGCCGTCGTCGAAGACCCGGTGGCCCATGCGGACGCCGAGCAGCCGCCAGATGGCGGGTTTGAAGGGGGTGCCGTTGAAGATGGCGAGGTAGAGGATGGACGGTACCTTCCAGTAGCGCTCGTGCCGCCAGAAGGATCGCTCGTAGATGGAGCAGAACCGTGGCCGCAGGGTACGGAAGCCCAGCACGGCCCGTTCGGCCAGCACGAAGAAGCCGACCGTGAAGGCGAGTTCGAGGAGCGCGGTGCCGAGCGTCTCCAGCCAGTACAGCCCGCCGTTGCCGGCCAGGGGGAACATCGCGATCAGGAGGAGGCCGTAGACGTACAGGCAGCGCACGGTCAGGAACAGGGCCATGGTCCCGGCGTTGTGGCGGTTCTTGGCCGCGAGGCGGCGCCGGAGTCCGGATCCGGTGGTGAGGCGGTCGAAGCGGTGGTCGCGTTCGACCGACCGTGGGATCTCGATGGGGGGTGAGCCGAGCAGCCCGGTGTTCTCCCTGACCGGACCGCTGACGGGGATCATGGTCTTGGTGGCCAGCAGGCAGTTGTCGCCGGTCCTGCCGCCGGCCGGGTAGACGATGTTGTTGCCCAGGTAGTTGTGGCGTCCGATGGCGGCCGGGGCGGTGCGGAACGAGGTGCTGGAGTACTCCGCGTTCGCCATGGACAACCCGTCGGAGACCATGGTCCCGGTGCCGACGCGGCTGAGAGCGGGCACCTCGTGTTTGAGCATCGTGCCGAAGTTGGACCCGGTCTGCTCGATCGGCGCCAGACGGTATCCGAGGGCCTTGAGGTAGTGCACGATCGCCGAGCTGTCGCCGAACAGCGCGATGGTGAAGCGGGTGCCGGCCAGCCGGGCGACGGCGCGCTGGAGTGTGAACCGGATGCCGTACAGCGGATACACGGTGTTCGGCCTGAGGGGACGGGACAGTACGCGCGACAGCGCCGGTACGAGGATCGTCCCCAGGAGGGCGAGGCCGAGCACCGTGGCCGCCGCGATCTCCAGGCCGTCGGCGTAGTACGTCCAACTGCCGGGGCCGCCCGCTCCGGTGATGGTGTGGACCAGCGCGGGCCGGGCTTCCAGCAGTGCCGCGACGGCCACCTCGGCCACCCCCACGGTGGCCGTCAGCGCCAGCAGCATGACGAGGGTGTAACCCACTCGCCTCAGACGGCCGCAGCGGGCCGGTGGAACGGCGAGGTACTCGCACCCTGCCGGTGCGGGCCGGGCCGGCGAGCCGTGCCACCGCTGCCCGGCGGGTATCGACTGGCCTTCGTGCAGTGCGGAGGCATGGCCGAGCTGGGCGGTGTCGCCGAGGCGCACGCCGATATCGAGCGTGCTGTGTTCGCCGACGAAGGCGCCGGAACCGATGGTGACCGGGCCGGTCTCGATGGCCCCGTCGCGTGCCCGGTACCCGTTGAGATAGGTCTCCTTGCGGATCACGGTGTCCGCCCCGACGGTCAGCAGGTCGGTACAGATCGGCAGCCACCGGGTGAAGATCAGAGTGCGCGGTCCGATCTTGGCGCCGAGCGCCCGCAGATACGCGGTGTACATCGGTGTTCCGACGGTCAGCCGGGCCAGCGGGTTGGCGACGACGAGGGTTCTGACACACCAGAAGCGGACATAGGCCACGCTCCACAACGGGATGCGTCGCGGTCTCCACCGCCCGATGAGCACCCATTTGACGGCGATGGGGAACAGGCTCGCGCCGATCAGCGCCACGGCACCGAGCGCGACCGCGCGTGCGTAGACATCGAGCCATCCCTGGCCCCGCGCCAACCAGGACGTTCCGGCGTCCAGCGCCACCGAAGCGAGGCAGACGTAGACGAGGAACGCCAGGAACTGGAGGGCCGCGCACAGGGCGTACCGGAGTCTGCCCACCGCCGGAGCGGCCGGAGCGGCCGGGGCGGACGGCTGCCGCAGTACGCGGTCGGGCGTGGGCCGGGCACGGGGCGGCGCTTCGGCCAGGGCCGTGGCGAGCCGGCGCACCGTGGGATGCAGATAGACGTCCCTCATCGACACATCGGGCAGGTCGGGACGTTCGCGCACGGCCGCGTTGAACCGCGCCATGAGCAGGGAATTGGCGCCGAGGTCGGTGAAGAAGTGGCTGTCCACGGAGACCCGCTCGACCCGCAGGACCGCGGCCAGCAGTTCGGCCAGCATCCGTTCGGTACGGGTACGTGGGGCCGTGCCATCGCCCGGTGCGGACCGGCGCGGCCCGGTCGGTGGCGGCAGACGCCGGCGGTCGGCCTTCCCGCTGGGCAGGGTCGGAATCGACGTGAGGTGTTGGAGATAGCCGGGGACCATATAGCCGGGCAGCCGTTCCCGCAGGTGCGCCACGGCCCGCTCGGGATCCACGGTCATGCCCGCGCAGGTGGTGTAGTAGGCGCACAGTTCCACGGCCCCCGGGGCGATCTCCCGGTCGCTGACCACCGCCTGGGCGATTCCGGGGAGGTGCAGCAGCACCGACTCGATTTCGGTCAGTTCCACGCGGTAGCCGCGGATCTTGACCTGGGTGTCGATGCGGCCGTGGTGCTCGACCTCACCGTGGCCGTTGATCCTGCCCAGGTCCCCGGTCCGGTAGATCCTGCCGGAGGGATTCCCGGGGATACCGAGGAAGTCCGGAACGAAAGCACCCTCGGTCACCTCGGGCCGGTTGAGGTAACCGTCCGCGAGCCCGATCCCGCCGATCGCGATTTCCCCCATCGTGCCCGGTGGCAGGGGTGTGTCCCGTTCCGGATCGAGGACGGCGACCGAGTACGTCGGCAGCGGGACACCGATCGTCACCGGACGGTCGGGGGCCAGCGGGCTCCAGGTCGCCGTGACGGTCGCCTCGGTCGGGCCGTAGACATTGAGGAACCGGCGGCCGGGCCGGTGCCAGCGGGTGACGAGATCCTGTGGACACGCTTCCCCGGATACCAGCAGGAACCGCAGCTCGGACGCGTTCTCGTCCAGGGTGGCCAGCAAGGTGGGAACGCAGCACAGGGCCGAGACCCGCCGCTCCCGCAGGAACGCGTCCAGCTCGGCACCGAGCAGGCTCGGCCCTTCGGGCCTGGGCACCACCGTGGCACCGGCCATCCAGGGCACCCAGATCTCCTCGACGGAGAAGTCGAACGCGATGGTCATCCCCTGGTAGACCCGGTCGTCGCGGGTGATGCCGTAGACCTCCGAGGCCACTCGGACGAAGTTGCACACCGCGGGATGTCCGACGGCCACCCCCTTCGGGCGGCCCGTGGATCCCGAGGTGTAGATGACGTAACACAGGTCGTCGGGCGGCTCCCCGGCAGCCGGGGCATCGGGGCGATCGGGGGACTGCTCCGCGACCCGGGATCGCGTCCGGTCCAGATACAGCGGCCGGGCACTGAGCCGTCGTGTCCGCTCGGAGAGCCGGGACAGTGACAGGACCATGCGCACGGAGGCATCGGACACGATGTAGCTCAGACGATCCGACGGGAATCCGGCGTCCAACGGCACATACGCGGCGTGTGCTTTGAGCACGGCCAGCATTCCGACATAGGTGTCCACCGCCTCGTCGAGCAGCAACCCGATCCGGTCGCCGGGCCGTACCCCCTCGGCCATCAGGAAGCGGGCCAGCCGGTTGGCCCTTTCGTCCAGCTGGGGGTATGTGAGGGCGACATCGGCGGTCTCCACCGCGAGCCGGTCCCCGTCTCCCCGCGCACACATCCGGTCGCAGCGCTCCTCGAAGAGCCGCTCGAGCCGTTCGCCGTCCCGCCACCGAACCGAACCGTCCCAGCCCGCACAGCCGAGCAGGCCATCCGGACGACTCTGCGACCTGGGCGTCCACGTGCCCGACGGCCCTCCGCTCGCCGCCTCGTCCCGGTCACTTCCCAGCATCGTGCTCACCTCTCCACGAACGCCTTGTGCAGGGCACGTACGGCGTCCGGCAGCAGGGAGGCACGGCACAGTACGGAAACGCGGGTGTCCGACGCCGACACCGGCTCGAACGGCAGGTCCATCCTGTCCAGCGTCTCCCTCAGCCGGAGGAGGATCCCGGCGTACGACCGGAGTCCGGTCCCGACGAGCGACACGGTCCCGACGTCGTCCTCGCCGATGAGGGCGTCGTGGCCGATGCCCCGGCGGCAGGTCCGGCGGGCGGCCGGCGCGGCGGGGGACGGGTCGTGGGCCAGGCCCACCACCCGCGCGGGCGATCCGTACGGCGGGGGCCGCTCGGGCTCGTCCGAGACGACGGTCCCCGGATTCTCGTCGTAGGACGACCGCACTCGGAGGGCCACCGCGTAACGCTCGGCGTACTCGGCGCCGGACAGCGCCAGCACCCGGGCTCCCCCGGCCGCCAGCTCCCGCATGGCCTCATGGGTGAGGTGGCCGATCGGCCTCGCCTCCGGCACGAGCGTGGGATCCGCGGTGAGCACCCCGTCCACATCGGTGCAGATTTCGCATACGTCGGCCTTGAGCGCCGCCGCCAGGGCGACCGCCGTGGTGTCGGATCCGCCGCGGCCCAGGGTGGTGACCTCGTCGTCGTCCTCCCCGCACACCCCCTGGAACCCGGTGACCACCGGGATCATGCCGCGGTCCAGCGCCTCCCGGACCAGGCGAGGCCGCACGTCCACGATCCGGGCCCCGCCATGGACCGGAGTCGTGATCACCCCGGCCTGGCGGCCGGAGCAGGAGCAGGCCGAGGTACCGAGCGCGTGGATCGCCAGCGCGGTCAGCGCGCTCGAGACCCGCTCGCCCACGCTCAGCAGGGTGTCCAGCTCCCGCGGACACGGTGCGCTGTTCACACTCCGGGCCAGGGCGAGGAGTTCATCGGTGGCGTCGCCCATGGCGGACACCACCACGACCATGTCATGGCCCTCGTCATGGGCCCTGACCACCCGTTCGGCGACCCGCCCGATCCGCTCGGTGGTGGGTATCGAGGAGCCTCCGTACTTCTGGACGATGAGAGCCATCCGAAGTTCCCCCTCAGCGGACCGGGGAACGACCCGCGCCGGCGGACACGGCATCCACCAGGATCGAGCAGGCCATGTCCACGACCTCGGCGGTGACGTTCAGCGGGGGCAGAAGACGCACCACGGCGTCGCCGCGTCCGCCGCGTTCCACGATGAGGCCGTGGCGCAGCGCGTGGTGCTGGACCGCGGCCGCGACCTCGGTGGCGGGGCGGCCGTCGCGGGGGTCGGCCAGTTCGATCCCCCACATCAGCCCGCGGCCGCGCACCTGGCGGACCCAGGGATCGCGGGTCAGCCCGGCCAGCCGGTCCGCGATCCGGTCACCCTGCCGGCGGACGTTCCCCAGGATGCCGTCCCGCCGGATGACGCGGACCGTCTCCACTCCGGCGGCGAAGGCCAGTTGATTGCCGCGGAAGGTCCCGATGTGCGCACCGGGCGCCCAGGTGTCCAGCGCGGTGTCGTACAGGATGAGGGCGACCGGCAGACCGATGCCGCTCAGCGCCTTGGACGCCACGATGACATCCGGTTCGATGCCGTACTGCTGATACGCGAACCAGGTGCCGGTGCGTCCGCAGCCGGTCTGGACCTCGTCGACGATCAGGGGGATGCCCAGCGAGCGGGTCACCTCGCGCACTTTGCGGACGAAGTCGGTACGGGCGACGAAGTTTCCGCCCTCACCCTGCACCATCTCCATGATCACCGCGGCGGGCGGTGGAATGCCGCCGTCGCTGTCCCGCAACGCCTGCTCCAGGAGGTCGGCGCCGCTGACGGAGCCGACGTCCTGGTCACTGGCGGTGTACGGGAAGAAGTGCACCCCGGGCATGCCGTCGCGCACCGGCGCCTTCTGGGACACCGGCCCGCTGAGCGCCATCGTGGCGTGGGTGCTGCCGTGGAAGGCGCCCTGGAAGGAGATGATGTCGCCCCGGCCGGTCGCGATCTTGCAGAGTTTGATGGCGGCCTCGACGGCGTTGGCTCCCGTCGGACCGCAGAAGTGCAGCCGGGTGCGCTCGCGCGGCTCCGGCGCCAGCATGGACAGCTGGGCCTGGGTGAAGGCGTCCTTGGCGGGGGTGGGGAAGTCCAGGCCGTGGGTGAGGGAGTCCAGCTGATGCCGGACGGCCCGCACCAGCTCGGGATGGTTGTGGCCGAGTGAGAGCACCCCCGCGCCGGCGAGGAAGTCGATGAAGACATTGCCGTCGACGTCCCGGACGAAGCTGCCCGATCCCTCGGCCAGGGCGATGGGCAGATGGCGCGGGTAGGTCCGCGCGTTCGACTCCCACCGCTCCTGATGGGCCAGCAGGGCGGTGGAGCGGGGGCCGGGCAGATCGCCGCTGACGCGCGGTGCCGTCAGCGGAGCGGGCCCGAGGAGTGTGGTCATCGGAAGCCTCCCCGAAGACGCTTTCCGTGTGCGGGTGAACCCCTGACGTTTTCCACGCTAGGAAGGGGGTGGTTAACACCCGGCGCGACGGAGGTTAGACGACGGCAAAACCTGCCGGCGGCGCCTCATTCGTGGGACGGCGGTGGCTCCGCGACCGGCAGCAGCAGGGTGAAGATGGTGGGGTTCGACCGGGCGAGGGTGAGCCGGCCCCCGGCCGTCTCGGCCAGCTCCCGGGCCAAGGTCAGTCCGATGCCTCTTCCGGCGGGGGACGTCGTGGCCCCCCGCTGGAAGAGGGTCCGTCGGTCGAGCGCCGGCGAGCCCTCGTCGGACACGTCGACGGCGGTCGCGCCGCCCAGCTCGCGCACGGTGATCCGGACGGCACCGCGGCCGTGCCGCAGGGCGTTGTCCAGCAGGACGTCCAGGATCTGTTCGGCGGTGCGGTCGGGGATCCGCAGGCCCTCGCCGCCGGGCTCCGCGACGAGGCCCAGACGTCGGCCCGCGGCGGCGAACCTGCCGTGCCAGCGGCGTTCCACCCCTTCGGCCACCTCGGCGGCGGGCCGCGCGGTCGTGGGCACAGCGGGGCGTGGCGTCGCCCTGGCCAGCCGGAGCACCTCGTCCACGGTCCGCTGCAGATGCCGGGCCTGGTCCAGGGCCTCCGTCAGCGCCGCTCGCGGATCCGCGTCGGGATCGCCGGCGGCCGCCTCCAGACCGAGCTGCAGCCCGGCCAGCGGGGTGCGCAGCTGATGGGAGGCGTTGGAGGTGAAGTGGCGCTCGTGCTCGAGCCACCTGGTCAGATGGTCGACCATGGTGTTCTGGGTGCGCGCCACCTGGTCGATCTCGGCGATCGCGCTGCCTTCGGCACGCGCGGTGAAGTCCCCGTCCGCCACCGCTCCGGCCTTCGCCGAGAGCGCCTCCAGGGGCGCGCTGAGCGTGCGCGCCTGGCGCCGCGCCACCACGATGGCCGTGGCCAGCGCCACCAGGGCGAGACCGGCCAGACCCAGCCAGGCCAGGACGACGCGGTGCCATACCCCGGCGGTGCCGGACGACGCGCGGACCGTGCCGATCACCTGCTCCTGGGTGGACAGGGGAACGGCCACCACGAGCTGGTGGCCGACGTGGCCCCGGACCACGATCCCCTTCCGGGCCTCCCGGGCGGTCGCGTCCGCCCTCCTGGGGCCACTGCCGTCGCGCCGCCGTCCGGACAGGTCGTACACCCCGACGTCGACGCCCCGCTCATGGGCGGGCAGTTCCACATGGCCGCCCACCACGAACGGGGGTACGTGGACCGCGGCCGCCAGGGCCACGCGCTCCAGCTCATCCCGCTCGTCCGCGAAGAAGGACGTCTGGATCCCGAGCGCCAGCGGCGTGGCCAGCAGGAGCAGTGCCACCAGCACCGCCACCACGGCCACCCGCATCACGCGCTGTCTCATACGCCCATCATGAGCGCGGGCGCGCCCGGTGGGGCCGAGGCAGGGTCGCCACCGGCCGTGGAAGAGCCGAAGGAACTCTGACGGCGGACCGCCCGCGCGCCCCGGGCGGTCACCCGCTCTACGCTTCGGAACATGTGGGCGACAGGGGCCAAGGACACGGTGTCCGTCCTGTTCATCGAGGACGACGAGGTCATCGGGCGGCATGTGGAGGCCGGTCTGCGATCCCACGGCTACGCCGTGACCATGGCCCGGACCGGCTGTTCCGGCCTGGCCGAGGCCGATCGGAGCCCCATCGACGTCGTCCTCCTCGACCTCGGCCTCCCCGACATGGACGGCATCGACGTGGCGCGGCAGCTGCGCAACGAGCATCCCGATGTCCTCATCCTCATCCTGACCGCCCGCAGCGAGGAGATCGACGTCATCGTGGGCCTGGACGCGGGCGCCGACGACTACCTGGCCAAACCCTTCAGCATGACCGTGCTGCTCGCCCGCCTCCGCGCCCATCTGCGCCGCCGCCCGCCCGCCCCGGCGGGACCGGACGAACTGGTCCGCATCGGCGATCTCACCGTGGACACCGCGGCGCGCCGCTGCCGCCTCGGCGACCGGGAGGTCGAACTGCGCCCCAAGGAGTTCGAACTCCTCGCCGTCCTGGTCCGGCATCCGGAGGAGGCGGTCTCCCGCGAATCGCTCATGGCGGAGGTGTGGGACGGGAACTGGTTCGGGCCGACCAAGACCCTGGACGTCACCATGTCCTCCCTGCGCCGTCGGCTGCAGGCGGCGGCGTCCGACGCGCACGCGCCGGTCGCGCTGCCCGCCCTCACCACTCTGCGCGGACACGGCTACCGGATCGACCCACCCGAGCCGCTGGACGACAACTGATCCATCTTCGGTACCCGGGCCGCGGGCGCGGCTCCGACCTGGACCTGGCGCGGGAAGCGCGGCCGATGCGGCCAGCGGAGCCAGTGGAGCCAGTGGAGCCAGCGGAGCCAGTGGAGCCAGTGCGGCCAGGGTGCCTTTATGGGGTTGCCGCCGCGCCGCACGCTGTGGAGGCTGAGGCCGCGAAGGGGCCCCGGCCGGCCGAGGACGGTCCGGCCCGCTGCCTCGGCCCGGCCCGACACCAGGATGGAGAACTCCCTGTGATCCCCACCGATCTCTACCCCGCCGACCGTCTGGAGCGCGCCCGGGAGGCCGCTGCCGACGCGGACCTGGGCGCGCTGCTGATCAGTCCCGGCGCCGACCTGCGCTATCTGACGGGTTACCAGGCCCTTCCCCTGGAGCGGCTCACCTGCCTCGTGCTCCCCGTGGACGGCGAGCCCTTTCTCCTGGTGCCCGAGCTGGAGCGGCCTGCCGCGCTCGCGTCCCCGGCCGGGAACCTCGGTATCGAGATCACCGGATGGGCCGAGACCGAGGACCCGTATGCCCTGGTCGCGGCCAGGCTGCCCGCCGGTGTGGCCCGGGTCGGCGTCGACAACCACATGTGGGCCGAGAAGGTCGTCGCCTTCCGTACCGTGCTGCCCGGCACCGACCAGGCACTCGCCGGAGAGGTGCTCGGCCGGCTGCGGATCCGCAAGACCGAGGCCGAGGTCGAGGCGCTGCGCCGGGCGGGGGCGGCCATCGACCGGGTGCACGCCCGCATGGGGGAGTGGCTGCGCGCCGGGCGCACCGAACGCGAGGTCGGCCGGGACATCGCGGAGGCCATCCTGGCCGAGGGCCATGTGAGGGTCGACTTCGTCATCGTCGGCTCGGGGCCGCACAGCGCCAGTCCCCACCATGAGCTGTCGGACCGGGTGATCCTGCCCGGTGACCCCGTGGTGGTCGACATCGGGGGGACCACCGAGGACGGCTACTGCTCCGACTCCACCCGCGATTACGTCGTCGGCGAGCCGCCGGCGGAGTACCGGCGGCTGTACGAGGTGCTGTTGACCGCCCAGCGTGCCCAGACCGATGCGGTGCGGCCCGGTATCACCGCCGAGCGACTGGACGCGATCGGCCGGGACGTCATCACGGACGCGGGCTTCGGGCCGCACTTCATCCACCGCACCGGTCATGGCATCGGGCTGGAGACGCACGAGGAGCCCTACATCGTGGCGGGCTCCGCCCTGCCGCTGGAGCCCGGTATGGCCTTCTCCGTCGAGCCGGGCATCTATCTTCCCGACCGGTTCGGAGCCCGCATCGAGGACATCGTCATCTGCACCGACGACGGCGGTGAGCGGCTCAACCGCACCGGCCGTGAACTGGTCGTACTGCCCTGACCGTCCGGTACCGGCCGCGGCCGCTTCCCACCTTCCCCGAGCCGGGTCCGTTCTCGCCGCGGCCGATCACGTACTGCCGTGTGCCCGGTCGTTGACAAAGTCGATGAGCGGTAGAAATCTGTCAAAGCATGGCCGCAAAAGATTGACGAAATCACTCAACTCTTGCACTGCGGCGGGCTCGGCTCCAGGTTCATCGGCTCCAGGTACAGGGGAAGGGATCGGGAGGGCCTCATGAGAAGAAGACAGCACGGTCGGCGGTTATCCGCCGGGCTGGTGGCGGCGGGCCTGCTCACGGTCGGGCTGCTGCCCGTGACAGCCCACGCCGCGGCGGGAGCCCAGGCCGCGGAGGGAGCGAATCTGGCGCTGGGCAGACCGGTGACGGCCAGTGGGGCACACGGCTCCTACCCGGCGGGCAATGTCACCGACGGCAGCCAGGCCTCCTACTGGGAGGGTCCCGCGGGCTCGTTCCCGCAGTGGGTGCAGGTCGACCTCGGGAGCAGGACGGACGTCGACGAGGTGGTACTGAAGCTCCCCGCGTCGTGGGAGTCCCGCACCGAGGTGGTGAAGGTCCAGGCCGGCACCGACGGCCAGGACTTCACCACCGTGGTTCCGGACGTGCGCAAGGACTTCTCGCCATCGTCCGGCAACACCGTGGCGCTCGATGTCGCGGCCGAGGCACGGTACGTGCGCGTACAGGTGACCGGCAATACGGGCTGGAACGCCGCCCAGCTCTCCGAGGTGGAGGTGCGCGGGGAGGCCGACGAGGAGCCGCCAGGAAACCCGCCCGCGGGCACCAACCTGGCCCTGCGCAAGCCGATCGAGGCGTCGTCGACCACCCAGGACTACGTCGCGGGCAACGCCAACGACGGCAGCACCTCCACCTACTGGGAGGCGAGCGGCCAGTCCTCGACGCTGACCGCGAAGCTCGGCGCCGACGCCGATCTGACCGGCGTCGTCGTCAAGCTGAACCCCGACCCCGTCTGGTCCACCCGGTCGCAGAGCGTTCAGGTGCTGGGACGGGCGGCCGGAGGGTCCGGTTTCACCTCGCTGAAGGACCGGGCCGACTACACCTTCAGCCCGTCGCAGAACAAGAACACGGTGACCATCCCGGTCACGGGACGGTACGCGGATGTACGCCTGCAGTTCTCAGGAAACACCGGCGCCGGGGGAGGACAGGTCGCCGAGTTCGAGGTCGTCGGCACGGCCGCCCCCGCCCCCGACCTGACCGTCACCGATCTCTCCTGGTCGCCCGCGTCGCCCTCGGAGACGGACGCGGTCACCGTCGAGGCGACGGTCCGCAACGCCGGGACGGCCGCCGCGCCCGCGACCACGGTGAACGTCAGCCTCGAGGGCACGGTCGCCGGCAGCGGTGCCGTCGGCGCGCTCGCGCCGGGCGCGTCGCTGAAGGTGCCGGTCAAGGTCGGCAAGCGGCCCATGGGCAGCTACACCGTCTCCGCCGTCGTCGACCCGGCCGACACGGTCGCCGAGCTCGACAACACCAACAACAGCCGCAACGCCGCCTCGAAGCTGGTCATCGGCCAGGCCCCCGGACCGGACCTCGAGGTCACCGGCATCACCACCAACCCCTCCAGTCCGGCCGTCGGCGCCAAGGTCACCTTCACCGTCGCGGTGCACAACCGGGGCACGAGCGCGGTGCCCGCCGGATCGGTCACCCGGCTCACCGTCGGCGGGACCACGCTGAACGGCACGGCGGGCACCATCCCCGCCGGTGACACGGCCACCGTGGCCATCGGCGGCGAGTGGACCGCCACCAGCGGGGGAGCGACGCTCACCGCGACGGCCGACGCCACCGGCACCGTCGCCGAGACCAACGAGGACAACAACACCTTCGCCCGCTCCCTCGTCGTCGGACGCGGCGCCGCCGTGCCGTACACCGAGTACGAGGCGGAGGACGGCCGGTACGACGGCACCCTGCTGAAGACGGACGCCAAGCGCACCTTCGGTCACACCAACTTCGCCACCGAGTCCTCCGGGCGCGCATCGGTCCGGCTCGACACCGGCGGTCAGTACGTGGAGTTCACCTCCACCACCCCGTCCAACTCGATCGTCGTCCGCAACTCGATCCCGGACGCGGCGGCCGGCGGCGGCAGGGAGGCGACCATCAGCCTCTACGCGGACGGCAGGTTCGTCCGCAAGCTCACCCTGTCCTCCAAGCACAGCTGGCTCTACGGCACGACCGACGACCCGGAGGGCCTGACCAATCGGCCCGGCGGCGACGCCCGGCGGCTGTTCGACGAGTCCCACGCCCTGCTCACCGACACCTACCCGGTGGGTACGAAGTTCCGGCTCCAGCGGGATTCCGGTGATGACGCGGCCTTCTACATCATCGACACGATCGATCTGGAGCAGGTCGCGGCACCGGCCGCCAAGCCCGCCGAATGCGTCTCCATCACCGACTACGGGGCCGTGCCCAACGACGGCATCGACGACGCGGACGCCATCCAGCGCGCCGTCACCGCGGACCAGGAGGGCGCGATCCCCTGCGTGTGGATCCCCGCGGGCCAGTGGCGCCAGGAGAAGAAGATCCTGACCGACGACCCGCAGAACCAGGGCCAGTACAACCAGATGGGTATCCGGGACGTCACCATCCGCGGTGCCGGCATGTGGCACTCCCAGCTCTACTCGCTCATCCCGCCGCAGGAAGCGGGCGGCATCAACCACCCCCACGAGGGCAACTTCGGCTTCGACATCGACGACAACACCAAGATCTCCGACATCGCCATCTTCGGCTCCGGCACCATCCGCGGCGGCGACGGCGGCGCCGAGGGCGGGGTCGGGCTCAACGGCCGCTTCGGCAAGAACACCAAGATCACCAACGTATGGATCGAGCACGCCAACGTCGGCGCCTGGGTCGGCCGCGACTACTCCAACATCCCCGCGCTGTGGGGGCCCGGCGACGGCCTCGAGTTCAGCGGCGTACGGATCCGCAACACCTACGCCGACGGCGTCAACTTCACCAACGGCACCCGCAACTCGACCGTGTACAACTCCTCCTTCCGCAACACCGGCGACGACTCACTCGCCGTCTGGGCCAACAAGTACGTGAAGGACACCGCCACGGACATCGGCCACGACAACCACTTCCGCAACAACACCGTCCAACTGCCCTGGCGGGCCAACGGCATCGCGGTCTACGGCGGCTACGGCAACACGATCGAGAACAACCTGATCTCCGACACCATGAACTACCCGGGGATCATGCTGGCCACGGACCACGACCCGCTGCCCTTCTCGGGCAGGACGCTCATCGCCAACAACGGCCTGTACCGCACCGGCGGCGCGTTCTGGGGCGAGGCGCAGGAGTTCGGCGCGATCACCCTGTTCGCCCAGGGGCAGAACATCCCCGGGGTCACGATCCGCGACACCGACATCCACGACTCCACCTACGACGGCATCCAGTTCAAGACGGGCGGCGGCGCGATGCCCGGCGTCCAGATCGAGAACGTCACCATCGACAAGTCCAACAACGGGTCCGGAATCCTCGCGATGGGCGGGGCGCGCGGCGACGCCACGCTGACGAACGTGCGGATCACCAACTCCGCTCAGGGCGACGTGGTGAAGGAGCCCGGCTCGCAGTTCGTGATCAACGGCGCCGCGAACCGGTCCTCCGCACCACGCGATTGAGCGCCGCGCCCGGCGCGTCCGGCCGCTGCCCCAGAAGGCCTCGCGCCTTCTGGGGCAGCGGCCCGGCGTCTGCGCCGTACGACCGCCGGCCACGGTAGAATGCCGTCACATTCAGGATATGCGAGGAGTGGAATTAGTGCCCGAAGGTCAGAGTTCCGCACCGCGCTATAGCGTTGGTCAGGAAGTCATATTTCAAGCGGCGCTGACCTGCTTTTACCGCCACGGATACGACGGCACATCCGTGCGTGATATCGCCAAGGCGTCCGGCACTACGCCCGCGGCCATGTATCACTACTACGCTTCCAAACAAGAGCTGCTGATGGACATCATCGGCCGCTTCATGGAGCAGTCGATCGAGGTCACCCGTGCGGCCGTCGAGGCGGCCGGGGACGATCCCTCCGCGCGGCTGTTCGCGGCCGCGCGCTCCCATGTGCTGTGGAACGCGTCGGACGTGATGTCGAGCTTCCTCGTGAACAGCGAGATTCGCAGCCTCGAACCGGACAACCGGCGCCTCAACATCGCTCAGCGTGACAAGCTGCAGCGCATCTTCGACTCCGTGGTGGTGCAAGGCGTCGCGGCCGGTGCCTTTCTGACCCCGTGGCCCAGGGAGGCCAGCCGGGCCGTGGTCACGATGTGTACCGCCGTTGCCACCTGGTACAAGAGCGCCGGGGAACTCTCGCCGGAAGAGATCGCGGACCGTTACGGGTTCCTGGCCTTGTCGCTGGTGGGCGGCCAGGCCGATTCGGTCTCCTCCTGAAATACTTTTCCCGGTCCACCGGGCGAGGCACTCAGACGTGCCGACTTTTTGTGCCGACGCAGGGGCCTGAATAGTGCCGCACGCCGTCGTCGGGTTGCCCCTCGGCGTCGAGCTGAGATCGGCCTTGCGGTAGCGGCGGGCGGGCGGCGACGCCCGCTCGGCACCCGAGAGTAGCAGACACATTGCCGGGCCTCGCCCGCCACTCTCGAAGAGGTTGCGGCCCAAGCTCCTGAACGATCGTTTAGGGCTATTGGCGAGACTCTATTGCCTAAACGCTCGTTTAGGCCCTACTGTGCGGCGGGCGTTCAAAGCGACGCGTCAGCTGGCAACCGGAGGGCTGCATGACTCATCAGTGGACCGCACACTTCATCGCCGGGGAGTGGGAGCACGAGCGGGGTGAACGACCGCCGATCCCCGTGGAGAACCCGGCCACCGAGCAGGTGATCGCATCGGTCCCCGCGGGAGGGGCGTCGCACGTCCACCGGGCCGTCGTCGCCGCTCGCGGTGCGTTCGCCTCGTGGTCGACCCGGACCGTCGAGGAGCGCGCCCAGGTGCTGGACGGTCTGGCCGATCTCCTCGAGGACCGGCGGGAGCTGATCGCGCGGACGGTGACCGAGGAACTGGGCGCTCCCGTCAAACTGGCCCGCCAACTGCACGCGACACTTCCGGTGCACGACGTCCGGGAGACCGCTCGTGCGCTGCGGTCGATGGAATTCGAGACCGAGCTCGGCAACTCTCGCGTCTACTCGGTGCCGGTTGGTGTCGTCGGGGCCATCACGCCCTGGAACTATCCCGTCCACCAGGTGGTCAGCAAAATCGTTCCGGCGATCGCCGCCGGCTGCACGGTGGTCCTCAAGCCGAGCGAAGTCGCCCCCCTGAGCGCATTGCTCCTGGCGCGGATCATGCAAGAGGCAGGTCTTCCCGACGGGGTGCTCAACGTCGTCAACGGAGCCGGACCCGAGGTGGGCCGGGCCATCGTGGAGCACCCTGGGATCGACGCGGTGTCGTTCACCGGTTCGGAGGCGACCGGGCGCGCCGTTGCCCAGCGGGCCGCGCTGACCCTGAAGCGCGTCACACTGGAGCTCGGTGGCAAGTCGGCCAACGTCATCCTCGACGACGCCGACCTCGCCACGGCCGTCAAGGTCGGCGTCGCCAACTGCTTCCTCAACTCAGGGCAGAGCTGCAACGCCCTGACCCGCATGCTGGTGCCCCGCGAGCTGCTCTCCGCGGCAGAGGAGATCGCCACCGCCGCGGCCACGCGTTACGCCCCGGGCGACCCGGCGGACGAGCGGACCAGGATCGGCCCGCTGGCCAGCGCACAACAGCGCGACAGTGTGGTCCGAGCGATCGAGACCGGCCTGGCCGACGGCGCGAAGCTCATCGCCGGGGGACCCGAGCGGCCGGCCGGCGACGCGCTGACGTCGGGCTACTACGTGCGGCCCACGATCTTCACCGACGTGGACCCCGATTCCTTCCTCGCCCAGGAGGAGATCTTCGGCCCCGTGCTCGCCATCATCGGCTACGGCGATGAGGAAGAGGCGGTCGCCATCGCCAACCATTCCCGCTTCGGGCTCGGCGGCGCGGTGTGGTCGGCCGACGCCGAACGTGCCCGCACTGTCGCGCGCCGTATCCACACCGGACAAGTCGACATCAACGGTGGCGCCTTCAACCCCGCCGCACCGTTCGGCGGAGTGAAGAACTCCGGGTACGGGCGCGAACTGGGTCCCGCGGGCATCGAGGAGTTCCTCCACCGGCAGTCCCTGCAGTTCTGAGCAGCCGGAAGAACGGAGCCGCGCAATGGAGTATGAGCCTGACATCCCTGGCCGGGACAGCCAGTGGGTGGATAGGGGAAGGGCCGTCGCCACCACGATCCGCGGGACGTACCCGGACGCCACACCGTGGTCGCGCGATCAGCTGCTGGAGATCTTCGGCAAGCTGAGGCCGACGGGATACCTGGGGTCGACGATCCCCGAGGAAGCGAATGGAGCCGGCCTCACCCTCGGACAGTTCGCGTCGCTGACCGAGGGAATCGCCGGTGCCGTGCCCTTCCTCTCCAACCACAGTGTCCAGCGGTTCATCACCGCGGCCGGCAGCCCTCAGGCCAGACGGCGAGTGCTGCCCGGCCTGCTCGAGGGGACCAGCATCGGCGCTGTGGCGGTTACCGAGCCGCGCGGTGGCAGCAGCATCAAGAACCCCGCCACCACCGTGTTTCCGGGCCGCGGGGGACTCGTCCTCACCGGGCGCAAGGACTGGGTCACCCATGCGATGACGGCGGACGCCGCCGTGGTCCTGGCGGCGGACGAACAGGGCCGTTCCGTACGGGTGCTCGTCGATCTGTCGGCCCCGGGGGTGAAGCGGAGTCCGCTCCGGACCCACGGCTTGCGCCATCTCACCTTCGGCTCGCTCGAGTTCCACGGGGTGGAGGTGGAGCGCTGGCGGATTCTCACCGAAGACGGCGCGGCAGGAGCGAAAGCCGGCTTCGGGGTGGCGCGTGTACTGGTCGCCGTCCAAGCCGTGGCGGTGGCCTTCGAGGCGCTGACCAGGACGACGCGGCATCTGACGACCCGCACCGCCCGCGGCTCACGGGTCGCCGACCTGGACCTGACCACCCATCGAGTGGGGGCTATCGCGGCTGAGCTGCTGGGCGCGCGGTTGCTCGCGTACCACGCCGCCACCGCCGTCCAGACCGAACACCCCGCTGCCGCCGCACTGGCCAGCGGGGCCAAGGCGCATGCCTGCACCACCGCCGTGCGGGCCTGCACGGAGCTGCTGTCCATGTGCGCCGGACACGGATTGGACACCAGCACCGGAGTCGCCGACTTCCGCGACGACGCGGAAATGCTCGCCACCGCCGATGGAACCGGGCTGGTCAACAGCGTTCTGTGGGGCGCTCATGTCAAGGACCACCTCGCCGGGTCCCGCTGAACTCAAGGAGAAACAGTGTCGTCTTTCCAGATAGTCGCCCTGATGGTGGTGGCCTACGTCATCCTCATCGCAGCGGTGAGCGTCATCGCCCGTAAGGCCGGCGCGACGTCGGAAGGATTCGTCCGCGGCGGCCGGGTCTTCCCCGCGGTGGTGATCGGCCTGTTCATGGCTTCCGAAGTCGTGGGCACCTCGGCCAGTATCGGGACGGCCCAGGGAGCCTACGTCGACGGTATCTCCGCTGCCTGGAACCTCGGCGCTCTCGGAATCGGGTTCATCGTCTTCGCCGTGCTGTTCGCGAAGCGATTCAAGCAACTCGACGAGGTGACCATCTCCGGCGCCCTGGAACGGGCATACGGAGCGGGCGTGCGGCGAGCGGCTTCGGTGACGATGATCGCGTCGCTCCTCCTGGTGGCCACCGCGGCCTACGTGAGCGGCGGAGCGATGATCTCGGCGCTGCTCGGGATCGACGCCGGCTGGGCCGTTGTGATCGTTGGTGTGCTGTCGAGCGTCTATGTGGTGATCGGCGGTATGCGCTCCGTCATCTACACCAACCTGATCAACGTCATCGTCAAAGTGGCGGGGATCGTAGTCGTCGCGGTGTCCGCGTACTTCGCCGCGGGGGGCTACGAAGGCATCCATGTCTCCTTGCCGTCGCGGATGCTCGACTGGGACGGAGTCGGCTGGAATCAGATGGGTGCCTGGCTCGTCGCGGGCGGCGGCGCCATGTTCGCCACCCAATACGTGGTGCAGGCCATGACCGCGGTCGACGACGAGGGCAAGGCGAGGAACGCGGGCCTGTACACCAGCCTCGTCCTGATCCCTTACGGCGTCCTCGCGGCCTTCATCGGCGTCTGCGCGGCCGTGGTGCACCCCGGCATCGACAGCCTCCAGGCACTTCCGTCCATGGTCGTCGACCTCAGCCCGGTTCTTCAGGGCGTCGCGGTCACCGGACTGATCGCGTCGGTGTTCGGCCTGATATCCGCCCTGACGATCGGCTCTTCCACGCTGTTGCTGAAGGACTTCTACCAGCCATACTTCAATACCTCGGGCGACGAGAGGAAGGCCGTGCGATTCGCCCGGCTCGCCACCCTCGGCTGCGGGCTGATCCCGGTGGCGGCGGCGCTGTTCGCGTCGGACGTGCTCGGCGTGACGTTCCTCGCCAAGGCGCTCCGGGCCTCCCTGGCCGTCTTCGTCGTCCTGATGTTCTACCGGCCGTCGTACGGCTCCCGGCAGGGTGCCGTGGTCTCCCTCTGTCTGTCCCTGCCCGCGGTCGTCGGCTGGTATCTGGCGGGGGACCCCTTCGGCATCGACAACGCCTACATCGCCATCCTGACCCCGCTGTTGGTCATGACGATCGCCCAGCTCAGCGGGCGAGGCACCAAAGCGAGCACACCCATCGCCCACACCCCCGCGACGGCGGCCGCCGCATCGGCCGCCGGCCCGTTCCGGGAAGGGCACGCACGGACCCGGTGAGAACCCTGACGAAGACCGACGAGGAGATGATGGTGTCCACTCTGGTGACCAGCGACATCGACAGCACCGGGGTTGCCCTGGTGACGCTCAACCGTCCCGAGAAGCTGAACACGATGACCGGTGACCTGCTGGAACAGGCCCATAAGGTGTTTTCCGCACTCGCGGAGAACCCGGCGGTCAAGGTAGTGATCCTCACCGGCGCGGGCCGGGGTTTCTGCGCGGGCGGAGACCTGGCCGAGGGCCCCGGGGGCGCGGTCACCGGATCCCTTCGCGGCGCCTCCGCCGCCGCACGGCTGCGCGGCTACATGGAGACGGCCGAGCTCCTGCACTCGATGTCGGCGGTGACGATCTCCGCGATCAACGGTGCCTGCGCGGGGGCCGGACTGTCCTGGGCCTGCGCGACCGATCTGCGGTTCGCCGCGGACCGAGCCCGTTTCAACGCCGCCTTCCGGGGCGCCGGGCTGTCCGGCGACTTCGGCGGGACCTGGACCCTGCCGCGGATCATCGGGATCGGGCGGGCGCGGGAGAAGTACCTGCTGTCCGAGCCGTTCGACGCCCAGGAGGCGCTTCGTATCGGGCTGGTCTCGAAGGTCTGGCCGGCCGAACAGCTCCTGGAACGCGTCCGCGCCGTAGCCGAGGACCTGGCCGCTTCCGCACCGGTGGCCCTGCGCCTGATGAAGCAGAACCTCGTCGAGAGCGAGTACGTCGGCTTCGAGCGGGCGCTGGACAACGAGGCGGTCAGGCACTCCCGCTGTGCCGAGACCCAGGACGCCGCCGAAGCCGCACGGGCATTCCTGGAGAAGCGGCCCGCCGTGTTCGTCGGCGAGTAGGACGACAGGCGCCAAGCCGGCGGCGAGATGCCCTCATCCGCCGCTCACCAGAACGGAGACACCGACCGTGAAGGTCGACTTTCCCACGGATGGTCCAGCCGACCCGGGCCGGCGCGAGCCGGCGGACCGCCTTCCCTTCCAGGGAGTGCGCGTCATGGACGTGTCGGACACCATCGCAGGTCAACTCGCCGCCCGACTGCTCGCCGACCACGGGGCGGCCGTCACTCTGCTGCGCCGCCCGTCTACCCTCGTCGGCGCGTCCCCGGCCATGGACCTGCACCTCAACCACACCAAGTCGGTCCAGCCCTGTCCCACGGGCGGCTGGCAGAGCGCCCTGGGACAGTGCGCGCGGGACGTCGACGTCGTGGTGGTGTCCGACCACGGCGAAGCCGCGATCGCCGCCGGTCTGGCCCCGCACGCACTGGTCGCGGTCGCCACCGACTTCGCCGACCAGGGGCCCTACCGCGACTGGCACGGATCGGAACTCATCCACCAGGCGTTGTCCGGATCCATGCACTACACGGGCCTGGCCGGGCGCCCACCGCTCCACGGCACGGGCAACCGCGCGTACATCGCGGCCGGTCTCTTCCTCTATGTGTCACTCGCGGCGAGGCTGCTCGCTCGTCCGGCCGCCGGAGCCGTCGGAGCCGTCGGAGCAGTCGGATCCACCGGGGAGATCGTGCGGGTCGCGGTGCATGAGGCGGCGGCCGCGATGGAACAGAACTTCGCCGTCCAATGGGCCTACAGCGCGACGATCGCACAGCGCGGCGAGCTGAACCGGCCCAAGGGCCGCATCCGCTGTGCGGACGGTTGGATGACCGTCTTCGCCATGGAGGGCCGGCTGAACGAGTTGCTCACCGCCGTGGGCGCCGACGATCTGGTGGATTCACCGCCGTTCTCCTCGTGGTCCGACTTCATGCGAGACATCCCGTCAGCTTTCGCGCGGATCCAGGAGCGGGCACGAGGCCGTAGCCGGGAGGCCCTCCTCCAGGCCGCGCTGGACCACCGGCTGGTCATGTCCCCGGTCCGCACCCCGACCGAGCTCAGAACCGACCCGCAGCTGCTGAGCAGGGACTTCTGGCGGCACGCCGAATTCCAGGGCCGGAAGCACCTCGTGCTGGGCCCGCTGTGGCGGCCCGCGAGCTATGAGCCGGGCGCCGCGCGCGACACGAGCGGCGGCGTACCGGCCGCCCTCCCCACGCCCGACCGGCCCGCGGGCGGGACGGCGGAACCCGGCGAGCGGCCGTTGCGGGGTACGCGGGTGGTGGACTTCACCACGGCCTGGTCGGGGCCGCTCGCCACCCGCATTCTCGCCCTGCTGGGTGCCGAGGTCCTCAAGGTGGAAAGCGCCTCCAGGATGGACGCCTGGCGAGGGCCCGCCGACGCCCCCACCGCCACCGAGTTCTACCCGAACGGCGAGCCCGGTGACCGCCCGTACAACCGCAACGCGTGGTTCAACGCCCAGAACCTGGACAAGAAGTCGGTGCTGCTGGACCTGAAGACGGACGTCGGCCGCCGGCAGGCCCATGACCTGTGCCGGGAGAGTGATCTGGTGGTCACCAACTTCACCCCGGACACCATGAGCCGTCTGGGGCTCGGCTTCGACACGCTCCGCGAGATCAACCCCTCCCTCGTCATGGTCGAGATGTCGGGTTTCGGCACCACGGGACCGCTCCGGCACCACCGTGCCTACGGACAGACGATGGAGGCCATGGCCGGTATCACCGCACTGATCGGATACGACGAGGAATCCGGACCGCTGGGGTCGGGCTCCGCGTATCTCGATCCCATGGGCGGGTTGGCGGGCGCGGCGGCGGCCATCACCGCGCTGGCGCACCGGGACCGCACACGGCAGGGGCAGTACGTCGAGGTCGCGCAGCGCGAAGCGGCCATGTCCTGGATCGGCGACATCATCCTGGATTCCCTCGCGACGGGGGCCGACCCGGTGCCGCGCGGCAACGCGATCCCCACCGCCTTCCCTCATGACGCGTTCCGTTGCGCAGGCGAGGACCAGTGGATCGCCATCGCCGTGCACACGGCGGACCAGTGGACCGCGCTGTGCTCGGAACTGGGCTGGACCGACTGGGCCCGCGACATGTCGCTGGCGGAAACCACGGCGCGGAAAGCGAAGGCGGAGGAGATAGCGCGGCGCCTGTCGGAGGCGACGCGCGAACACGACAAGACGCGCCTGGCCACGCGTCTCCAGCGGGCCGGCGTCCCCGCCGCGCCCGTGCACAACGGCCGGGACCTGTTCGAGGACCCACAGCTCAGGCAGCGCGGATGGTTCGCCGCCCTGACGCATCCGGAGGCGGGGACACACGAGTACGCGGGCCTGCCCCTGGAAGCGGCGGGACGCATCCTCCAGCCGTCGGCCGCCGCGCCGCTGCTGGGCCAGCACACGGCCGATGTCCTGGAGTCCGTACGTTCGGCATGACCCGGAGCTGCGTTCGGCATGATCCGGAGCTACGTTCGGCATGACCCGGACCCCGGAAGACGGGCCCACCCCGAACGCGGGGTGGGCCCGCTGGGTTTCAGGGAATCCGGAGCCGGACGCCGATGGCTATGCGCCGCTGTGGGCGGCCACGGTTTCCCGGATGTGGGTGGCGATCCGGCGCAGACGGGATTCGGGGAGTCGTGTGATGGGTCCGGCGACGGCGACGGCGGCACGTGCCCGGTCGTCTTCCCACAGGGGCACGGCCGCGCAGGAGATGTCGGGGTGATAGTCGGCCAGGTCCAGGGCGTAGCCGTCGGTGCGGGCCTGCTCCACGCGGCCGGCGGTCCGCCGCCAGGCCGTGGGCCGGTCGGCCGCGAGGTGGTGGCACAGATCGGGTCGGCCGGACAGGAGGGCATGGCCGATGGCGGTGCCGAGCAGAGGTTCGCGGCCACCGATCGGGATGGTCAGCCGCAGCGGGGCCCGTGCTTCCACGGCGTCGAGGCAGAGGTACTGGGCACCGGCCGGGACGGCCAGGTAGCAGGTCTCCCCGATGTCCTGGGTGATCTTCTCCAGAGCGGGGTGGAGACGCTCACGCAGCAGGTCGTCGGCGACTGAGGCGCCGCGGGCGAGGTCGGTGAGGCGGTCGGTGAGGGTGTAGACGCCGCCGCGGGAGGGCTGGGCGACGTATCCGAGCTCCTGGAGTGTGGCCAGCAGGTTGTGAGTAGTGCTGCGGTTCAGCTGGGCGGCATCCGCGATGTCGCTGAGCCGGGCCCCGCCGGGGGCGGCCGCGATGGCCTCCAGGAGCTGGAACGCACGTTGCACCGACTGGATCATTCCTCGCTCCAATTCATCATCGTGGAATCTCGATGGCGATTCTAGCTAACGGATTTGACATGCGAAAACTGGCTCGTACAGTGAAGTCATTCAGTATCGCCAGACAAGAGCCAGCCTTTGTGCTGGCCGATTCAGCATGGAGGAATCGATGATGGAGTCCGTGCAGCGGGTCGTGGAGGAAGTCACCACGGCCGCTCGGCAGCGGGGGGTCGCGGTCAGCGTCGCGGTCGTCGACCAGGCCGGCCACCTCGTGGCCTTCCACCGGATGGACGGCGCGCTGGCCGGGCCGATCGACGTGAGCATCAAAAAGGCCCGCACCGCGGCACTGTTCGGCACCGACAGCGACGTCCTGGGCCAGGGTGCGCGGCCGGGCGGCGCGATCTACACCCTGGAGCACACGAACGGCGGCCTGATCGGCTTCGGTGGCGGTGTGCAGCTGCGCCGGGCGGACCAGGGCATCGGCGCGGTCGGCGTCGCCGGAGCCACGGTGGAGGCCGATGAGGAGCTCGCCCGCCTGGGTGCCGCGGCTCTGCGTTGACCGGCGCGGCCGACGGGCCCGGCCCGTCGGCCGCCCCCGTACGAAGGACTCTTGGATGTTCCGCCTGCTCTCCCTCACCCTCGCCGCCTTCGCCATCGGCATAAGCGAGTTCGTCCTCGTCGGCCTGCTCCCGTCCATCGCCGCCGACGTCCACGCGGACCTCGGCACCGCCGGCCTGTTGGTGACGGTCTACGCCCTGGCCATCACCGTGTTCTCCCCGCTCCTGACGAGTTGGCTGAGCCGCTATGACTCCCGCGCCATGCTCGCCGGCCTCATGACCCTGTTCGCCCTCGGCAACCTCGCCGTCGCCGCCTCCCCGAACCTGACCGGCCTCATGCTCGGCCGCGCCGCCGCCGGGGCCGCCCACGGAACCGTCTTCGCCCTCGGCGCTCCCGTCGCCGCATCGCTGGTCCCCAAGGACAAGGCCGGGCGGGCGATCGCCCTGATGTTCCTCGGCCTGACCGTGGCCATGGTCATCGGCGTCCCCGCCGGCACCGCCATCGGCACGGCCATCGGCTGGCGCGCCACCTTCACCCTCGTCGCCGCGCTCGGTCTGGCCGCCGCTCTCACCCTCTGGGCACTGATCCCCTCCGCCCCCGGCGAACACGGCGTACCCCTGCGCGAACAGGTCGCCCTGCTGGCGCACCGGCCACTCGCGCTCACCTACACCGTCACCGCCCTGGGCTTCGGCGCCACCTTCGCTGTCTTCACCTACCTCGAACCCCTGCTCACCCGGCACGCCGGCTACACCGCGCCGGCGGTCACCTGGATTCTGGTGCTGTTCGGCGCCGCCACCGTGGCCGGGAACCTGGCCGGCGGACGCCTGACCGACCGCCGCGGCGCCGTCCTCACCATCCGCACCGCGCTGACCGGCCTGATCGTGTCCCTGGTCGCGCTCCTGGCCACCCAGAACCACCCGGTCGCCGTCGCGGTCGACATCGCCGTCTGGGGTGTGTTCGCCTTCCTGATCTCTCCCGCGGTGCAGACCCACGCCGTCGCCCTCGCCGCCGTCCGTGGTCCGGGAGCGGAGAAGGCCGCCAGCGGCCTGAATATCGCCGCCTTCAACGCCGGCATCGCCACCGCCTCCTTCGCCGGCGGCCTCGTGCTGGACCACGGCGACCCCGCCCGTACTCCATGGGTGGCCGTCGCCCTCGCCCTGGCCGCGCTCATGGCCACGACGGGCATCGCCGTACGCCATGCCTCGCGGCAGGGCGCGATCTGAAAGCGCTATCTCGAAGGCGTGAGGCTCCCTTGTGTGACCTCTGGGGCCATGCTAGAAAGCGGTTACAGATCCCGAGCCGCCCACTGAGAGCCGCCTGCTCGACCCATCAGGAGCTGCCATGAACACCGTCCCCCAACGTGTGCTGTCGGACGGCGCGTCGATTCCCGCCGTCGGGTTCGGCACCTACCCCCTGTCCGGATCCGATGCGGAGTCGGCGGTGGGCGACGCGATCGCGGCGGGTTACCGACTCATCGACACCGCCGCGAGCTACGGCAACGAGGCCGAGGTCGGCCGGGCCGTCGCCACGAGCGGTGTGCCGCGTGAGGAGGTGTTCCTGATGTCCAAGTTGCGCGGCCGGGACCAGGGGTACGAGCGGACCCTCGCGGCCTTCGCGGAGTCGGCCGCGCGGTTGGGTGTCGATTACGTCGACATCTACCTGATCCACTGGCCCCTGCCCCGCCTGGACGCGTACGCCGACTCATGGCGTGCCATGATCAAGCTCCGTGAGGAGGGGCGGATCCGGTCGATCGGGGTCAGCAACTTCACCCCGGCCCAGCTGGACCGGCTGAGCGAGGAGACCGGGGTGATGCCCTCGGTCAACCAGATCGAACTGCACCCGAACTTCACCCAGCCGGGACAGCGGGACGCCGACGCCGCACGCTCCATCGCCACCATCAGCTGGGGCCCGCTGGGCCGGGGGAGTGGCATTCTGGCCGATCCCGTCGTCACCGGGCTGGCCCGCGCCCACGGTGTGACACCGGCCCAGGTGGTCCTGCGCTGGCACCTCCAGCTGGGCGCGATCCCCATCGCCAAGTCGGCCACGCCCGAGCGCCAGCGCGCCAATCTGGACATCTTCGGCTTCGAGCTGACCGCGGAGGAGGTGGCCGCGCTGAGCGGTCTGGAGCGCGGGCGGCTCGGCGGCGACCCGGACACCTACGAGGAGTTCTGACACCCCGTACAGCAATGCGATGGCGCCGGATCCGCGATCCGGCGCCATCACTCGTATCGGATCAGCGAGCGTCTTCGACGATCATGTCCGAGCCGTACTCGGCGATCATCACGGTCGGCGCCTGGGTGTTGGAACTGACGATACGAGGCATGACCGAGGAGTCCACCACCCGCAGCCCGCGCAACCCGTGCACCCGCAGTCGTGGTGAGACGACCGATGCGTCGGAGACCCCCATGGCACAGGTGCCGACGGGGTGGTACGCGGTCCTCCCGTGTCCGCGTACGAAGGCGATGTAGTCGTCCTTGGTGCGCACCGGACGGCCACCGGCCAGGTGCTCGGCCTTGATGTGGGGTGCCATCGACGGCTGTCCCATGATCTCGCGGCTCTGCCGGACCCCCTCGACCGACATTTCGAGGTCGTGGTCGTCGGCCAGATAGTTGGGGTCGATCAGGGGTGCCCGGCTCGGGTCGGGGCCCGCCACTCGCACCGTGCCACGGCTGCGCGGCCTGAGGAAGTAGGAGTTCAGGGTGCAGCCGTAGCCGCGGCGCACCGCGGCGATCCCCGCCTCGACCCCCGCGGCCGGAAGGAAGTGGAACTGCAGGTCCGGGGTCGGTTCCTGTTCGTTGCCGTAGGCGAAGCCGCCCGCCTCCACGACGGTGGACGCCATCGGTCCGCGACGGAAGGCGGCGTACTGCACGGCGGCTGCCGCCGTGGCGGGCAGGGGCCGCTCGTAGCGGTCCATGCTCTGGTACGAGGTCAGTTCGTAGACGATGTCGAGATCACAGTGGTCCTGGAGGTTCTTGCCCACACCGGGCAGCGCGTGGACGACCTCGATACCGGCCTGCTTCAGGTCCGCCGGGTCGCCGATGCCCGACAACTGGAGGATCTTCGGGGAGCCGAACGCGCCCGCGGCCACGATCACCTCTCGACGGGCGGTGTAGCGCCGTGTCGTACCGCCCTCGACGGTCTCGATCCCGGTGGCCCGGCCGTGGTCGGTGACCACGCGCCTGACCAGGGCGCCCGTCTTGACCACGAGGTTCTCCCGGCCGCGGGCGGGGCGGAGATAACCCACCGCGGCACTGCACCGTCGGGAGTGGCGGGTGGTCGTCTGGTAGAGCCCGACCCCGTACTGCTCGGCGCCGTTGAAGTCGCTGTTGTACGGCAGCCCGAACTCCTGACCGGCCCGTACGAACGCCTTGGACAACGGATGCGGATTGACCAGGTCCGACACCGAGAGCGGGCCTTCGGTACCGTGCAGCGGGCCGGACAGCCGCTCGTTGCGCTCGGACCGCACGAAGTACCTCCGCACCTCCTTGGCGGACCAGCCCTCGCAGCCGTGGACATCCGCCCAGTCGTCGTAGTCCTGGGCGACACCACGGGTGAACACCTGGGCGTTGATCGAGCCACCGCCGCCGATGACCTTGCCCTGGGCCAGGGGTATGCGACGTCCGGCGCAGTGTTCCTGGGGTTCGCTGACGAATCCCCACTGGTAGGGACCGGCGGTGAGCTTGGCGAAGCCGGCCGGTACATGGATGAAGGGGTGCCGGTCCGGACGCCCCGCCTCGAGGAGCAGTACCCGTACGGACGCGTCCGCGCTGAGCCGGCCTGCCAGCACACACCCCGCCGTCCCCCCGCCCGCGATCACATAGTCGAACGAGCCATCCTGTTGTGCCACTACAACACTCCTGGTTTCGGTCTCCGGTGAGCGGCTGCCCCTACCCCTACTGGGCGCCGCCGCGGAAGAACGGTGTGCGCTTGCCCGACCGGATCTGGACGGTCTTCACCTCGGTGAACTCCTCGAACCCGGCCTGCCCCATCTCGCGGCCGTAGCCGCTGCTCCTGACACCACCGCCGGGCAACTGGGGCGCGCCGTCGATGGTGGTGTTCACCCAGACCGTGCCGCTGCGCAGCCGTCGGCCCAGCGCCAGCGCGGTGTCGATGTTCTTGCTCCACACCGAGTTGGCGAGCCCGTACTCGACGGAGTTGGCGAGCTCCACCGCCTCGTCCTCCGTGCGGAACCGGCTGATGGCCAGGACCGGGCCGAAGACCTCCTCGCCGAACAGGCGGGAGGTGGGCGACACCTGGTCGATGATCGTGGGAGCCATGAAGTACCCCGCGCCGAGGCCGTCCGCGGTGAGCCGGGTGCCTCCGGCCACCACCCGGGCCCCCTCGGCGCGGGCGCCGTCCACGGAAGCGAGGACCTTGTCCAGATGAGCGGCGTGGATCAGGGCCCCGATATCGGCGTCCTCGTCGAGCGGCGCTCCCACCCGCAGCGTGCCCACCCGGTCCACCAGTGCCTGGATGAACCGGTCGGCCACGTCCTGGTGAACCAGCAGGCGCGCTCCCGACACACAGCACTCGCCCTGGTTGAACAGCACCCCGAAGAGCACCCCGTCGACGGCGTCCTCGAGATCGGCGTCGGGGAAGACCACGCTGGCCGCCTTGCCGCCGAGCTCCAGCGAGAGCCGCTTGAGGTTGCCCGCGGACGCCTCGATGACGGAGCGTCCCACCGCGGTACTGCCGGTGAACGACAGCACATCCACGTCCCTGGACTCCGCCAAGTGGTGGCCCACGGTCGATCCGGGTCCGGTGACGACGTTGAACACACCGCCCGGAAGACCCGCCTCGGCCGCGAGCTTCGCGATCTCCAGCGTACTGCCCGAGGTCAGCTCGGACGGCTTGCACACGGTGGTGCACCCGGCCGCCAGGGCGAACGGCAGCTTCTGCATGAGCAGCAGCAGCGGAAAGTTCCAGGGAGTGATCATGGCGACCACTCCGCACGGTTCGCGGGTGACCAGCCCGGTGAGGTCCGGCCCGAGATTGGTGTGCACCTGACCGTGGCTGGTCACCGCGAGGGCGGCCGCGTATTCGGTCAGCGCGATGCCGGTGGCGACGTCACCGCGGGCCAGCCGGATGGGCTTGCCCGACTCCTCGGCGTCGATGCGGGCGAGTGACTCCTGGTCGCGGCGAATGAGGGAGGCCAGGGTGCGCAGTACCGCGGCACGCTCCTGCCCCGAGCGGTTCGGCCAGTCGCCCCGGTCGAACGCGCGGCGCGCCGCGGCCACGGCCGCCTGCGCCTGGGCGAGGTCGCCATGGGTGAACCGGGCGACCACCTCCTTGGTGCCGGGGTTCTCGCGGGTGATGAACTCCGCCGACGGCCGGACTTCCGCACCGTCGATGAAGATGCCGTAGCTGCGGACCGGGCGCCCGGTGACCGGGGCTGTCATAGGGCCCTCCTAGAGAGCGTTTACTCAGATCCTGGTGAGCTGGCCGTCACGCTAACAGCGGCGTAAACTGCTAACAAGAGAAACTGCATCGCCAATCCGGGAAACGTTTTCTCACCGAGATCGACCGAGATCGACAGGGCTCCCGTCTTGGGGAGGCCGACATCCGGAAGGCGCGGGCGCACCTCGCGCGCGCGAGGTTGGGTCCGCCGCGACCGGGTGTGCCACGATCTCCGGTGAGGAGCCGGCCGGGTCGGCGGAGCGAGGCAGGCTCCCGGAGCGGGAGCGATGGGGAGGCGTAGGTGAAGGAGCGGCGTCGCGTCACGATCAGGGACGTAGCGGATGCTGCCGGTGTGTCGGTCGCCACGGTGTCACGGGTCATGAGCGGCTCGCTCACGGTCAACCCGGAGATGGCGGAGCGGGTGCGCCGGGCCACGGACGAACTGGAGTACCGGCCCAACGGCGCGGCACAGGGGCTTGCCTCGGGGATGCACCGCAGTGTGGGCGTGGTCCTGCCGGACCTGTCCAACCCCTACTTCCACGGCATCATCAAGGCGACCAACGTGGGTGCGGCCCGCGACCGCTACCGCATGCTCGTCACCGAGTGGCAGGAGCCCGGTGAGGAGCTGGGCGTCTGCCTCGACGTGCTCTCCCGGGTCGATGGCCTCCTGGTGCTCTCCACCCGGATGGAGACCGACAGCCTGCGGGATCTCGCGGCCCGCGGGGTCCCCACGGTGCTGGTCAACCGTGTCGAGCTGGGAGTGGACCTCCCCATGGTCGCGGTGGACAACTTCTCCCCGATGCTCGAGCTGTGCCAGCACCTGGCATCGCTGGGCCACCGCCGTGTGGTCTATCTGGCCGGTTCGCCGAGCGCATGGCAGAACCGCGAGCGCTGGAAGGCGGTGCAGCAGGCACGCATCCTCGGGCTCGACCCGGTCATGGTCGCCTCGGACGCCACCATCGAGGCCGGCTACGAGGCGACCGACGAGGCGCTGGGCCATGATCCGACGGCGCTGATCGCCTTCAACGACCTGGCCGCGCTCGGGGCCATCGCCCGCCTGCGTGAGCTGGGCCTGAAAACGCCCGAGGACATCTCGGTGACCGGCTTCGACGATGTGGCCCTGGCCCGGTACGCCGATCCGGCCCTGACGACCATCGTCAGCCCCAAGACGGCCCTGGGCGAGCAGGCGTGGATGATGCTGGAGGCCAGTCTGCGCGGTGAGCGGCCGGAGCAGCCGCCGCTGCTGTCGGCGACGTTCGTACAGCGTGCTTCCACCGGTCCGGCCAAGGGCTCCGGCGGGTGAAACAGGTGAGGTGAGCGCGGATGGCCGCGGCAGCCGCCGCACCCGGCGGCCGGAACGACGAGACCTTCATGAGCCTGGCCTTCGCCCAGTCTCCGGACGCCCTCGCGCTCTGCGACACCGACCTGTGGCTGGTGCGGACGAATGCCGAGATGGCGCGGGTGCTGGGCCTCTCCGAGGACCGGACGCGCGGGCTGCCGGTGTCGGAGATCGTCCGGCCCGGCGAAGGCGACATGGCGGTCGCGGTCATGCGTCAGGCGCGGGAGAGCGGTGTGGCACAGCGCTTCGAGGCGTCCCCGCGGACCCCGGACGGGAGCCCCCGGCACTTCTGGTCGGTCTCCGCGATCCCCCTGAAGGACCGGGAGGGCCGGGTGCGGGGTGTCTTCCTGACCGCGCGGGACAGCACCGAACAGCACCGCGCCCGGCAGCGGCTGCTGCTGATCAACGAGGCGAGCACCGGTATCGGCTCCACGCTGGACATCACCCGCACCACGCAGGAGCTGGTCGATGTGCTGGTGCCCAGCCTGGGAGACTTCACCTGCGTCGACAGCCTGGTGGCTCTCGAAGGCGGTGAGGAGCCCGGCCCCGGCACTCTGAGCGGTGCGATCACGATGCGGCGCAGAGCACAGCGCTCCATCATCGACGAGGAGCCGATGGTCGACGTCGGGACCATGGCCACCTACCCGGAGTTCACCCCGGCCGCCGAAAGCCTGGCCGCGGGCCGGGGAATCATCTACGAGGTGACGGACGCGGCCTTCGACCGATGGGCGGCCTACGACCCGCCCCGGGCCGAGCGGGCACGCGCCTATGGGACGCATTCGGTGATGGCGGTGCCGATGCGCGCCCGTGGTGTCACCCTCGGCGTCGTGGTGGTCACCCGCCATCGGCGGCCGGAGCCCTTCGGACCGGACGATCTGCTGCTCGCCGAGGAGATCATCGGCAGGGCGGCCGTCTGCGTGGACAACGCGCGCCGCTACACCCGCGAGCGCGGCACCGCCATCGCTCTCCAGCGCAGCCTGCTGCCCCGGCGGCTGCCGTGCCAGTCGGCGGTCGAGGTCGCCTCCCGCTATCTGCCGGCCGGGGAGCTGACCGGCGTGGGCGGCGACTGGTTCGATGTGATCCCGCTGTCGGGCGCCCGGGTGGCACTGGTCGTCGGCGATGTGGTGGGCCACGGCATCCACGCCTCGGCCGGCATGGGCCGTCTGCGGACGGCGGTGCGGACGCTCGCCGACATCGACCTGCCGCCCGACGAGTTGCTCACCCATCTCGACGACCTGGTCACCCGGGTCCCCGAGGCGGCGGCGGACGCCGAGGCGGGCGAGGGTGCCGATGACGACGGAGGCACCGGCGCCACCTGCCTCTACGCGGTCTACGACCCGGTTTCCCGCCGGTGCTGTCTGGCGCGCGCCGGCCATCCGCCACCGGCCGTGGTGGCCCCGGACGGCACCGTCGACTTCATCGATCTTCCTGTCGCCCCGCCGCTCGGACTGGGCGAGCTGCCATACGAGTCCACCGAGGTCGAACTGGCCGAGGGCAGCCTGCTGGCCCTCTACACCAACGGCCTGCTCGGCGCCCGGAGCCGTGACCTCGACAAGGGGCTCGACGCCCTGCGGAACGCGCTCACCCGGCCCGCCGAACCACTGGACGACCTCTGCGACACCGTGCTGGAGGACCTGGTCCCCGATCGCCCCGCCGATGACATCGCCCTGCTCATCGCCCGCCTCCGGGCACTGGACGCCGACCGGGTCGCGTCCTGGGACCTGCCCCCGGACCCCTCGGTCGTCGCCACGGTGCGCGGGGAGGTCGCGGCGCGGCTGGCCGCCTGGGGTCTGGACGAGGCCGTCTTCACCACCGAGCTGGTGGTCAGCGAGCTGGTCACCAATGCCGTCCGGCACGCTCGGACACCCCTCCGGCTGAAGGTGATCCACGACCGCGGCCTGATCTGCGAGGTGACCGATGGCAGCATCACCGCGCCGCATCTGCGCCGTGCCCGCACCTTCGACGAGGGCGGACGCGGCCTGTTTCTGGTGGCCCAGCTCGCCCAGCGCTGGGGGACCCGCTACACCCGCGACGGCAAGACCATCTGGGCGGAGCAGTTCCTTCCCACCGGCTGAGCGCTGACGCCCTCGCGTCCCGGCTCCTTCCGGAAAAGTCTCGTGTTCGGGGTTGACGCGGATTTCCCGTGGGGGCTAGAAAACGGTTACAGGCAAATGAACCACCGCTTGGCCGACGTCGTGCAGCGACGTCGAGCGGGAGCATGATGGGGCTTCATTGGACAAGCCCAGGTGGAGCGATGCGATCGGTCACCTCGGATGGTTCCGTCCGGATGGTTGGCCAGTAAAGGGAAGCGCATCGAGAAAGCGTTTCCTAGGAGGCGGAATGAGTCTGCAAGACAAGGTGTGCGTGGTCACCGGCGGTACCTCGGGGATCGGCCTGGCCACGGTGCGCCTGTTCGCCGGTGCGGGCGCCCGGCAGATCGTGCTGGCCAACGACGAGCGGGAATGCGAGGCCCTCGCCCAGGAGGCCGACGGCCACGGCTGGCCCGTGACCGTCGTGGCCGGGGACGTGGCCAGCCCCGCCGCATGGGATGAGGTGCTCGCCCAGGTGGATCGCCTCGGCGGGGTGGACGTCCTGGTCAACAACGCGGGCTACGGCATCCGGGGAACGGTCCTGGAGACCGACCCGCCCGCCTGGGAGGCCCTGTTCGCCACCAATGTGACCGGTGTCTTCCTCGGCTGCCGGGCGCTCCTGCCACGGATGGTCGCCCAGCGCTCCGGCGCGGTGGTCAACGTCGCCTCGGTGGCCGGGCAGATCGGCATGGCGCGGCGGGCGGCGTACTGCGCCTCCAAATCCGCGGTCCTCGGCCTCACCCGGGCCATGGCGGTGGACCACGCGGCCGCGGGCGTGCGCGTCAACGCGGTGGCGCCCGGCACCACCGACTCCCCGTATTTCGCGAAGATCGAGGCCGATGTGGCGGACCCCGCGGCCTACCGGGCCTATCTGGAAGGGCGCCAGCTGCTCAACCGGCTCGCCGAGCCGAGCGAGATCGCCACGGCCATCGCCTTCCTGGCCGGCGACGCCTCCTCCTTCGCCACCGGATCGGTCGTCACCGTCGACGGAGGGATGAGCGTCGCATGACCGGCACACCCGCGGGTCCCGCCATGATGAGCGCCGCCGAGGCCGCGGCCACCGTTCCCGATGGCGCCACGCTCGCCATGACCGGCTCGGGCGGGGGCATCCTGGAGGCCGACGATGTGCTCGCCGCCATCGAGCGGCGGTTCCTGGCGACCGGCCACCCCCGGAACCTGACCGTCATCCACGGCCTCGGCATCGGGGACGGCCGGAAGACCGGCCTGAACCGGCTGGCCCACGAGGGCCTGGTGCGCCGGGTCATCGGCGGCCACTGGTCCTGGTCCCCGGGTATGCAGGCCCTCGCGGCCTCGGGCGCGATCGAGGCGTACTCGCTGCCCGCCGGGATCATCGCGGCCCTGCTGCGCGAGAGCGGGGCCCGTCGGCCGGGGGTGTTCTCGCAGGTCGGCATCGGCACCTTCGTCGACCCACGGCGCCAGGGCGGACGTCTCAACGATGTCTCGCGCGACGATCTGGTCACGCTTGCCGAGATCGACGGCGTGGAGTACCTGCACTACCGCCCCGTGCACGTCGACATCGGCCTGGTGCGCGGCAGTTCCATGGACGAGCACGGCAACGTCAGCTGCGCCGAGGAGGCCGCTTCCCTGGACAGCCAGGCGGTGGCCGCGGCCGCCCGTGGCTGCGGGGGCCGGATCATCGCGCAGGTCAAGCGCCGGGTCGCGGTCGGTGCCCAGGATCCTCGCACGGTGAGCGTCCCCGGGCCGCTGGTCGACATCGGTGTCCTCAGCCCCGGCCAGTGGCAGACCTACGCGGGGGAGTTCGACCCGGCCTTCAACCAGGCCGCCCCCGTCGGCCGGGCCCGGCCCGCACCCCGGACCGCCGTGCCGGGACCGCGGGACGTCGTCGCCCGCCGGGCCGCGCTGGAGGTGCCGTCCGGGTGCGTGCTCAACGTGGGCTACGGCATGAGCGCCGGTGTCGTCGACGTCCTCGCCGAACAGCACCGGCTGGACGATGTCCACCTGGTCATCGAACAGGGCGCGGTCGGCGGGGTGCCGGAGACCGGCGACCTGTTCGGCCTCAGCCGGTATCCGGCCGCGCTGGTCTCCTCCCTCTCGCAGTTCGACTTCTTCGCCACCGGGATGCTCGATGTCGCGGTCCTGGGCATGGCCGAGGCCGACCGGTACGGCAACGTCAACGTCAGCAAGGTGGGCCCCTCGGTCGTCGGGCCGGGCGGCTTCATCGACATCGCCCACGCCGCGAGCACGGTCGTGTTCTGCGGCACCTTCACCGCGCGCGGGCTGCGCGCGGGGGTGACACCGGGCGCACTGCTCATCTCCGCCGAGGGGCGGGTGCGCAAGTTCGTCCACGAGGTCTCGCACGTCACCTTCGACGCCGCCGCGGCGCGGCGCCGGGGACAGCGCGCCCTCTACGTCACCGAACGGGCCGTCTTCGAGCTGCGCGACGAAGGCCCCGTACTGATCGAGATCGCACCGGGCATCGACCTGAACCGCGATGTCCTCGGCCACATGGACTTCGAGCCCGTACTCGACCCGTCGCCGCGCCGGATGCCCCCCGACGTCTTCACCGCCTGAGCCCATGAGCGGCACCGGCCGCCCCCACTCCCTGGAGGACCCCCTCATGTCACCGCGTCAGACCGCCGACACCGCCCCGGAGCGCGACGCTCTCATCGCCATGGTGCGGGACTTCGCGGCGAAGGAGATCACCCCCGTCGTCGAGGAGCTCGACAGCACCGAGCGCTTCCCCGAGGAGATCTACGCCCGGATGGGCGAACTGGGACTGATGGGCATCACCGTCCCCGAGCGCGACGGCGGGGCCGGTGGCCTGGTGGCCGACTACATCGCGGTGATGGAGGAGCTGTCCTACGGCTACGCCAGCGTCGCCGACCAGTGCGGCCTGGTGGAACTGGTCGGCTCACTGCTGACCGGCTACGGCACCCAGGAGCAGAAGGACCGGTATCTCCCCGGCATCATCAGCGGCCGGACCCGCTGCGCCTACGCGCTGACCGAGCCCGGCGCCGGATCCGACCTCGGAAACCTGGCCACCCGCGCCCGCCGGGACGGCGCGGACTGGGTGCTGAACGGCGAGAAGATCTACATCCACAACGCACCGGTGGCCGATGTGGCGCTGGTCCTGGCGGTCACCGACCCCGGCAAGCGCAAGCGCGGCGGCATGTCGATGTTCCTGGTCGACGTGGACACCCCCGGTGTCGAACGCGGCTACCGCGAGAAGAAGATGGGCCAGAAGGCGTCCCCGGTCGGCGGCTTCGTCTTCACCGACGTCCGGCTTCCCCCGACCGCGCTGCTCGGGGAGGAGGGCAGCGGCTTCGGCGCGGTGCTCTCGGTACTGGAGAAGGGCCGGCTGGGGATCGGCGCGCTGGCCAACGGCATCTCGCGGGCAGCGCTCGACACCGCGAGCGAGCACGCCGTCAGCCGCCACCAGTTCGGCCGGCCGCTGTCCGACTTCCAGTCCGTGGCGTTCCAGCTCGCCGACATGGCGGTGGACCACCAGGCGGCGAGGCTGCTCCTGGAACACGCGGCCGGACTGCTGGACACCGGCCGCCCGGCGGGCCCCGCCTGCTCGATGGCCAAGCTGTTCGCCTCCGAGGCGAGCGTCCGCACCACCTCCCGGGCCGTCCAGATCCTCGGCGGCGGCGGATACATCCGCGGTGTGCCGGCCGAGCGCCTCTACCGGGACGCCCGCATCACCACGATCTACGAAGGCACCAGCGAGGTGCAACGCCTCATCATCAGCCGCGATCTCGTGCGCCGCCGCGGGTAGCGGGACGCCGCCACGGCCCCTGACGCGCCCGGCGGCTCGTACCAACAGGAGGACGTACCATGCACCATCCCCGATCCGCCGTGATCAGCGGATCCCTGACCGCTCTGCTCGCCACGTCCCTCAGCGCCTGCGGCGCGGTGGACAGCGGATCGGCCGCGGGCGACTCCGGCCGGTGCAAACCGTCGGATGTCACCCTCGTCCAGTCCGGACGGGGACTGGAGAACGAGTACTACGTGGCCGTCAACGCCGGGGCCCGTGCCTTCGCGGCATCGCACCATCCGCGCCGCTACCAGTGGATCGCCAGCAACGGCGACTCGTCCAAGCAACTCAGTCAGATCCAGTCGATCCTGGCCAAGGGCGGCAAGTGCGTCGTACTCAACGTCGACCCCAATGAGTCCTCGGTGCTGCCGGCGATCGTCAAGGCGGTCGACAAGTCCGGGGCGTGGCTGGTCACGCAGTGGAACCGGCCCGACGGCCTGGCCCCGGAGAGCGAGTCCCCGCACTGGGTCGCCCATATGTCGGTCGACGGTGTTCCCCAGGGATACGAGACGGCGAAGGCCCTGTTCAGGGCGATGGGCGGAAAGGGCTCGATCGTGGCCCTCCAGGGAATCCTCGACAACGCGCCCGCCCAGGAGCGTTTCCGGGGGCTGAAGAAGGCGCTGAAGGAGTACCCCGGCATCAAGCTGCTCGGCGACCAGACCGCCGGATGGGACCGCACCAAGGCACAGAACGTCACCCAGACCTATCTGACGAAGTACGGGCACAAGATCGGTGGCATCTGGGCCGCCAGCGACTCCATGGGCCTGGGCGCGCTGGGCGCGGTCAAGAACGCGGGCCGGAAGGGCAAGGTCAAGATCGCGTCGATCGACGGTCTGGCCGAAACGGTGCACGACGTACGCGACCCGTCCACCGGCTACGTCGCCACGACCCCCTCCACCGGAGCGGCCCAGGGCGGCCTCGGGATGTCGATCGGGTACGCGGCCGCCACCGGCCGGATCAACCCCGCCAAGGAACCGCGGGGCCACCGGTCGTTCTATCTCAAGCCGCTGCCCGTCATCACCCGGGCCAACGCGTCCTCGGTTCCGGCCCCCACGGACACCACGAAGCTCGACTTCACGCATCTGTGGTCACAGAACGGCAGGCCGATCAAGTGAAGCTGACACTCGCACCCGCCGACCACCACGACCCCCGGGCCCCCGGGCGGACCGCGGGCAAGCCGTCGCGACCGGGGCGGGCCTCGCTCGGCTCGCACACCATCCCCACACCGGCTCTGGCCGTGCTCGCGCTCATCGCCGCCGTCATGAGCTTCGTCAACCCCTCGTTCCTCTCCCCGGGAAACCTGGGCGCGGTGGCCGAGCAGAGCGCCGTCCCCGCGGTGCTGGCGGTCGGTCTGACCTTCGTCATCCTCATGGGAGGCATCGACCTCTCGCTCGAGGGCACCATGGCGGCGGCATCCCTGACCACCGCACTCCTGGTCGCCAACGACCGCAACACGATGGACCTCGGCCTCTGGGCCATCGCGGCCGGATGCGCGGTCGGGGCGCTGATCGGACTGGTCGCCGGCGCCACCGTGGGACTGCTGCGCGTCCCGTCCTTCATCGTCACCATCGGCACCTGGCAGATCGGCCTGGGCATAGCCCAACTGCTGTTCGGAGACACTCCGCCCCGGGTGACCGACGAGTCCTTCCGGGCGCTCGCGGAGCACAAGACGGCCGGTCTCCCCGGCATCGTGTGGATCGCCCTGCTGGTCGTGGCCGTCGGCTGGACGCTGCAGCGCTATACGCGCTTCGGCCGCTACGCCTACGTCATCGGCGGCAGCGAGGAGACCGCGCTGCTCTCCGGGGTCCCGGTACGCGCCTACCGGGCGGCCGCCTTCGTCCTCGCGGGTGCCACCGCGGGACTGGCCTCGGCGATGGCCACCGCCCGGTCCGGTGTCGGCGACGTCGGCATCGGGACCGGTCTGCTGTTCACCACCATCGCCGGCGTGGTCATCGGCGGGACCCTCCTGACCGGTGGCCGCGGCGGAGTGCTGCACTCACTGGTCGGGGTGGTCGTGATGGTGGCCATCGCCAACGCCATGGTCCTGGCCGGTGTCAGCTCCTACATCCAGCAAACCGTCCAGGGAGCCGTCGTGGTGACCGCGGCGAGCCTCACCCTGTGGCGCGCCCGGCAACGTCTGAGGGTGATCAAGTGAATGGCACACCGGTCATGGAACTGCGCGGGGCGACGAAGTCGTTCCCCGGTGTCCGTGCCCTGAGCGACGTCCACGTGGAGGTCCGGCAGCACGAGGTGCTGGGCCTGATCGGGGAGAACGGCGCGGGCAAGTCGACGCTGCTGAAGGTCCTGTGCGGGCTCCAGCGGCTCGACTCGGGCTCCCTGCTGCTGCGCGGCTCGGAGGCCGTCTTCCAGGGAGTGGCCGACGCGAACCGGAACGGTGTCGCGATGGTGTTCCAGGAGCAGTCCCTGCTGGAGAACATCACGGTCGCCGAGAACGTCCTGCTCGGCAACGAGGGGCCGTCGGTGCGGTTCGGGCTCTACCGGTGGTCGGATCTGAACCGGCGCGCCCAGCGGTATCTGGACCTGGTGGGCGGCTCCCTGCGCGCCGCCACACCGACCGGCCGGCTGTCCTTCGCCAAGCGGCAGATGGTCGAGGTGGCCAAGGCGCTCGCCTCGGGCGAGCGCGGCCACCACGAACCGGTCATCCTCCTCGACGAGCCGACCTCGGTCCTGGAGCACTCCGAGATAGAGACCCTCTTCTCCATCGTCCGCGAGCTGCGCGAGCGCGCCAGCGTCGTCTTCGTCTCCCACCGCATGGAGGAGGTGCTGGCGATCTGCGACCGGGTCTACGTCATGCGGGACGGCGGTGTGGTCGGCGAGTGCCGCCCGGCCGATGTCACCACCGACCAGCTCTTCTCGATGATGGTCGGGCAGGATCTCAGCGCCGGCTACTACCACGAGTCGGACCAGCGGCCCGCACAGTCCCGGCCGCGGCTCGAGCTGACCGACCTCACCGGCACGGCCTTCCACGACGTCTCCCTCACCATCGCGCGCGGCGAGGTGGTGAGCCTGATGGGTGTCCAGGAGAGTGGCCGGGAGGACGTGGCCCGCGCCATTTTCGGGGCCGTCCCGGTGAAGTCGGGCACCATCACGCTCGACGGACGGCGCATCAGGCCCAGGTCTCCGGCGCACGCGGTGCGGGCGGGCATCGGCTATGTGCCCTCCGAGCGCAAGGTGGACGGAGCGGTGCTCGGTATGGACGTCCGGGAGAACCTCACCCTCGCCCACCCCGGGCAGGTGAGCCGGGGCCCGCTCCTGGATCCGGCCCGCGAGCGGCGCACGGTCCAGGAGTGGATCGGGGACCTGCGGGTGCGCACCCCCTCCCAGCACACCCCGCTGCGCGACCTGTCGGGCGGCAACCAGCAGAAGGTCGTGCTCGCCAAGTGGCTCCTCGACCCCGAGCTTCGGGTGCTGGTCCTCGACACCCCCACCCGGGGGCTCGACGTCGGCGCCAAGGCGGATGTGTACGCGCTGATCCGGCGGCTCGCCGCGCGCGGTCTGGCCGTCCTGTTGCTCGCGGACACTCTCGACGAGGGGATAGCGATGAGCCACCGGGTCCTGACCATGAAGGACGGCCGCATCACGGACGAGTTCACCTCCGGTGTGGGCGCCCGGCCGCAGCGCACCGACGTCCTCGAAAGGATGGTCTGAGATGGCCACCACCTCCCAGGCGCCGCCGGAGGCGCGGACCGACACGGCGCGGACCGACACGGCGGGGACCTCGCGGCTCAGGCGGCTCCACGAAGCCGGCGCCGCCCCCTTCTTCGTCCTCGCGGCGCTGGTCATCGCCGTCGGCGCGTACGACTCCTCGTTCTTCCAGGCCGCGAGCCTGATCTCGTTGCTGGAACAGGCCGCGCCCCTGACCCTGCTGGCGATCGGCGAGGCCCTGGTGGTGCTCACCGGACGTATCGATCTGTCGAACGCCGGACTCGCGAGCCTCGCGGGTGTCGCCCTCGCCCACGGACTGGGGAGCTGGGGCCCTGCCGCGGTGGCCCTGGTCGTGGTCGGCGCGGCGCTGTGCGGGACGCTCATCGGCGTCATCCACATCACCACCCAGGTGCCCTCCTTCATCATCACCCTCGGCTTCCTGGGAATCTTCGCCGGTCTTTCGCTGACGACCTCACGGGCCGACTCGATCCTCGTCACGGACGGCTACGGCTCCATCGAGTGGATCTTCTACCGGATCTTCGGCCTGCCCATCTCCTACCTCCTGGTGCTGCTGGTCGCCCTCGCGCTGATGGCCTGGATGAAGGCGCTGCCGATCGGCCGCCGTATCCGCGCCATCGGGCTCAACGAGCGGGCCGCGGCCCACAGCGGCATCCGTACCCGCGGGATCGTCATCGCGGTCTTCACCGCCTCCGCGGCCCTGGCGGGGCTGGCCGCGGTCTTCCAGGTGGCCCGGCTGCAATCCGCCGGTGCCACCACCTCCGACACGCTGCTGCTCCCCGCCATCGCGGCGGTCATCGTGGGCGGCACGGCCATCTCCGGGGGCATCGGCGGGGTGGGGCGCACCCTGTGCGGCGCGCTGGTCATCGCGCTGCTCCGGGTCGGCCTGGACCTCGTCGGCATCAACGCGGCGTTCCAGCCCATCCTCTACGGCGGGATCGTGATCATGACGATCGCGGCGACCGCGAACCGACGGCGGGGAGCCCCGGTCGCATGACCGCTCATCGACTGATCGCTCATCGACGCGTGGCCGGACCCCCCGGGAGAGACAAGGAGCCATCGACAGTGAACATCGTCGTCTGTGTGACGTATGTGCCCGCCATCATCGACAACCGCCGGACAGCCGGCGCCTGACCACCCCTTCAGGAGGTCCTCATGCGGGTCAACGAACCCCGTCCGCTGGGGCGGACATCCGTCCGCACCACCGCCATGTCCTTCGGCGCGGCCCCCATCGGCAATTTCCTGCGCCCCTTCAGCGAGTCCATGGCCATGGACATGGTGTCCCAGGCATGGGATCTGGGAATTCGCCACTTCGACACCGCTCCGCTGTACGGCCATGGGCTCAGCGAGCACCGGCTCGGTCACGCGCTGCGCGGCTACCCGCGTGACCAGTACGTCATCTCCACCAAGGTCGGCCGGCGGCTCAAGCCCGCCGCGCCCGGCACCTTCGACTCCGGCCTGTGGGTCGACCCGGCGCCCTTCGCCGCCCACTACGACTATTCCTACGACGGGATCATGCGCTCGGTGGAGGAGAGCCTCCAGCGCATGCTCACCGATCACATCGACATCCTGCTGATGCACGACGTGGATCACTACACCCATGGCGACGCCCAGCCGGAGATGTTCCGCCAGGCCGTCGAGGAGGGATTTCCCGCCCTGGTCCGGCTGCGGGAGGAAGGAGTGGTGTCGGCCATCGGATTCGGCGTCAACGAGACGGACGTGTGCCTGGAAGCCGTCCGGCGGACCGATGCCGACTGCGTGCTGCTGGCCGGCCGGTACACCCTGCTGGAGCAGGATCCGCTGGACGAACTGCTACCCCTGTGCGAGAAGCGGGGCGTCAGCGTGATCCTGGGCGGGGTCTACAACAGCGGTGTGCTGGCCACCGGCGCCATCGAAGGGGCGAAGTTCAACTACGCCCCCGCGCCCCCGGAGATCCTGCGGCGGACGGCGCGGATCCACGCCATCTGCCGCGCACACGACGTGGCCCTGCCCGCCGCCGCACTGGGGTTCGCCGCGGCCCACCCGGCCGTGGCGAGCGTATGCGTCGGCTCCCGCACCCCCGAGCAGCAGAGCGGAAGCGCCGCGCTGTTCGGAGCCCGGATCCCCCCGCGACTGTGGGACGACCTGCGGGACGCGGATCTGCTGCGCCCCGACGCCCCGACGCCGTAGCACGGCGTCCCTCCCCCCAGCCGGTACGGAACCCGGACAGCCACCGAACGAACAGGCAGGAAACGCATGAGGGCCGCTCGATTCCACGGACGAGGCGACATACGCATCGAGGAGATCCCGGAACCGGCCGTACGGCCGGGCACAGTGAAGATCAAGGTCGACTGGTGCGGCATCTGCGGCACCGACCTGCATGAGTACGTGGACGGCCCCATCTTCTGCCCGGCCCCCGGGGAGCCCCATCCGATGACCGGGGAGACCTCACCGGTCGTCCTGGGCCACGAGTTCGCGGGCACCGTCGCCGAACTGGCCGCGGATGTGGACGACCTGAGCGTGGGCGAGCGCGTGACCGTCGAGCCCAGGCTGGTGTGCCGGTCCTGCCCTCCGTGCCTGGCCGGTCACCACAACAGCTGCGACCGGGCCGCCACCATCGGACTGGCGGGCGGCGGCGGGGGCCTGGCCGAGTACATCGTCGTCGACCGCGATCTCGTGTTCTCCCTCGGCGAGGTGACGACCGAGGCCGGTGCGCTGATCGAGCCGCTGGCCGTCGCCCACCACGCCGTCGGCAGGGCGGAGATCGCACCGGGCGCCAGTGCCGCCGTGTTCGGCGCCGGGCCGATCGGGCTGCTGGTCGTGACGGTGCTGAAGGCGACCGGAGCCGGGCACATCAGCGTGGTGGAACCGTCCGCCGGGCGTCGCCGCCGAGCGCTCGACGCGGGAGCCGACGCGGTCATCGACCCGCTCGCGGAAAAGGCGGACGAGCGCATCAGGGAGCTCACGGGCGGCGCCGGGGCCGATGTGGCCTTCGAGTGCGCGGGAGCCGACTCCGTGCTGGCCGGATGCGTCGCGGCGGTCAAGGCCCGCGGGACCGTCGTCAACGTCGCCATATGGAGCCATCCGGCGACGCTGGACATGATTCCGCTGGTGCTCAAGGAGGTGCGGCTGGTGGGCACCATCTGCTACGCGGGGGACCATCAGCCCGTCATCGACCTGCTCAACGCGGGCAAGCTTTCGGTGGACCGGTTCATCACCGGGCGCATCGACCTGGAGGACCTGGTCGAGGGCGGTTTCCAGGCGCTCCTCGACGGCAGCGGGGACCACATCAAGATCCTGGTGCGGCCCTAGGAACGCCGGACGCTCGGTGAGGGCGTAAATCCGCGAGGTCGGCCGTCATGGGATACCGCGGCACCGCCAAGTCGCGCACTATCGCATTCAATCGAGAACGCGTACTATCGCGTTCTGGTCAGTCGTGGCCGTTCAACTCCCCCCGCGCGCCCCCGATTTCTCCGAGGAGCACTCCCATGCCCACGCTGCTGGACCCGGTCCTGGATCTGCTGATGCTCCGCGGCACCGTCACCGAGGCCGAACCGATCGCCGCCCGTATGCGCCGGCTGCGCATCGAGGGTGACGCCCTCGCCGGGCTCGATGTCCGGCCGGGGCAGCAGGTGCGCGTCCTGGTCGGCTCCGGGCTGACCCGTCGTACGTACTCCGTGTGGCGCTACGACCCCTCCGGTGCCGTCGAGTTGTGCGTGCTGGACCACGCCGGAGCGGGGCCGGGGGCGCGCTGGGGCGGTGGCGTGGAGGTCGGCGCGCGGGTACGGCTGGGCAAACCCGAGGGGTCGTTCACGCTCCGGTCCGAGGCCGCCCATCATGTCTTCGTGGGGGAGGAGACGGCGTCCGTCGCCTTCGGCGCGATGCTGGCCGCACTGCCGCCCGGGGCGCGCGTCTCCGGCTGCGTGGAGACGGGGACGGCCACGGACCGGCTGCCGCTGACCCACTCGGAACGCCTCAACTGGCTTATCAGGGGCGGCACTTCACTCCCGGACGAGGTACGGCGCCTCGCCCCCGAACCGGGCGGGATCGCCTACGTCGCGGGGGAGGCCCGGACCGTGCAGCGGGTGCGGCAGGTGCTCGTCCGGGAGGCGGGCTGGGACCGGCGCGCGGTGCTCACCAAGCCGTTCTGGGCGCCGGGGAAGCGGGGGCTGGAGTAGGGCGGGCCGGCACGCCCTTTGGCGCCTAGCTTGCTAGGATGCTAGCATCGCACTCGTGGGTGACAGGGAAGTCAAGCAGTTCAACGTGTACCTGCCGATCGAGCTGATCAAGCAGGTCAAGTACCACGCCATCGAGTCGGGCATGTCGTTGTCGGCGCTGGTCGCCGACGCGCTGCGCGCCTATCTCGACGACGCCCATGGGGACGAACAGCGATCGACCGAGAAGGAGAGCTGACATGGCGACCGAAGGAATCGAGGCCGTGTTCCTGACGACCCACAACTGGGGCAAGTCGGCGAGGTTCTTCCAGGCGCTGGGGTACGAGCTGGAGTTCGAGACCGACCACAACTCCGGCCGGCTCCGCAACGGTGACGGGCCGTACGTCTTCATCTCCGAGGTCCCCGAGGATCGGGAGCCCCAGACGCGCATCGTACTGAAGGTGGCGGACGCGGACGGGTTCCGTCCCGACCCCGCCGTCGAGGTGGTCACGCCGTTCGAGGACACCCATTACGGGACCAGGGAGATGACCGTCCGCGACCCCGACGGACGCCTGTGGAACCTCCAGGCTCCCGGCAAGAACTGATCGCGACGGACTGACCGCGACGGACTGACCGCGACGGACTGATCGCGACGAAAGGGGAACACCGTGGTGGACGAGGAGACCGGGGCGCCGGACAGTACCGCGGTGCGGACCGCCCTCTGGCGGGCGATGCATGTCCAGGTCGACCCACCGCCGCATGTGCTCGAGGACGAGATCGGCCTGCGGCTGGCGGCCCCCGGCGCCGACTGGCGCCGCCGCCCCGACATGGACCCGGCCGCCACCAGGGGGTTCCGGGCGGCCATGGTGGCCCGCGCCCGTTTCATCGAGGACCTGATCGCCGAGCGGGTCGGCCACGGCGTCACCCAGTACGTCATCCTGGGGGCCGGCCTGGACACCTTCGCCCAGCGCAGGCCGGAGACCGCCTCCCGCCTACGGGTCTTCGAGGTCGACCAGCCCGGCCCGCAGGCATGGAAACGCCACCGCCTGGACGAACTCGGCTACGGCGTCCCCGACTGGCTGCATCTGGTGCCCGTCGACTTCGAGGCGAGCGAAGACTGGCTGAAGCGGCTGGCCGCGGCCGGTTTCGACGCCGGCAGGCCCGCGGTCATCGTCTCCACCGGCGTCACCATGTACCTCACCGAAGACGCCATCGCGGCCACCCTGCGCCAGATCGCCGGGCTCGCGCCCGGCTCGACGCTCGCCATGACCTTCCTGCTGCCGATCGACCTTCTCGACGACGCCGACCGGCCCGGCTTCCGCGCGAGTATGGAAGGCGCGCAAGCATCCGGAACGCCGTTCATCAGCTTCTACAAACCGCCCGAGATGCTGGCACTGGCCCGCGAAGCCGGTTTCGAGGACGTCCGGCATGTGTCGGGAGCTTCGCTCGCCGAGCGCTACTTCGCCGATCGCACCGACGGCCTCCGCCCATCGAGCGGAGAAGATCTGCTGCTGGCCACCACCTGAGCCCCTCTATGGGACGCGCAACGCCTGGCGCCAGTAGTCGGTGACGGTGTGGCGCAGCCGTGCGATGTCGACGGCGCGGGGGTCGAGAAGGCATTGCAGTCCGATCCCGCGCAGCTGTCCGAGGACCGCGATGGCGACGTCGTCGGGGTCGATGTCCGGGCGCACGTCGCCGTCGGCGATCCCGGCGGTGACGTCGACGCGCAGGTCGGAGCGGAATGCCTCGTCGCGCTCGCGGAAGATCGGGGCCAGTTCGGACGCGGTGGCCGCTTCGGCCCACAGCAGCAGGAAGGCCCGGTTCATCGTTCCGGCGCCCCCCGAGGCGCCGATGTAGCCGTCGACCAGCCGCAGAAGCCGGTCCAGTCCGGGTGGGAGGTCCGCGAGCCCGGGGACGAAGCCGGTTTGCGTGGTGCGGGCCAGTCGCTCGATCAGGGTCTGCTTGGACCCGAAGTGGTGGGTGACGATGCCGCGGCTGTACCCCGCTTGTTCGCCGACCCGCGCCAGCGTCAGTGACCGTACGCCGTGCTCGACGACCAGTTCGGCGGCGGCGTTGAGCAGCGCGGCTTCGGCCTGGGCGCGGCGCTCCTGCTGGGTACGGCGAGTGGTGACCATGCGGATATCTTAACAAGTAACTTGCGTGTTGACCGACAAGTATGTGATGATCGAAGCGTTTCTCCGGCGCGAGCGATGAGTCCGGGCGGCGGATCGGGTCTGCCCTGACATGACTCGAATCATCGCTGACATCTCGGTCTCCCTCGACGGCTTCGTCACCGGGCCCGACCCCGGCCCGGACAGCGGTCTGGGCACCGGCGGCGAGGCCCTGCACACCTGGGCGTTCTCCGACGACCCCGACGACCGCCGGGTCCTGCGCGAGGGGACCGTCCGCTCGGGCGCCGTCGTCCTCGGCCGCCGGCTCTTCGACGCGGTCGACGGGCCGGACGGCTGGGACGACACGATCGGCTACGGTGCCGCCGAGGTCGGCAAGCCCGCGTTCGTCGTCGTGACGAGCTCGCCGCCGGAGTCGGTGCGGCTCACCGACCTCGACTGGACGTTCGTCACCACCGGTCTTTCCGACGCCGTCGCCGCCGCGCGGGAGCGTGCCGAGGCGGCGTCGTCGGACAGCGGCAAGGACCTCGACGTCGTCCTCATGGGCGGCGGCGCCACGGTCGGCTCGGCGATCGAGGCCGGGCTGGTCGACGTGCTGTCGCTGCACCTCGCGCCCGTCGTGCTGGGCGCCGGGACGCCACTGTTCACCGGCGGAACGCCGCGCACACTGGTCCAGCGGAGCGTGACCTCGACAACGACCGCGACGCATCTGACCTACGACGTCCGCTGACCTGCGACGTCCGCTGACCTATGACGTCCTCTGACGGCGTCCGGCGTCGTCGCGGAACCGCGTCTCAGGTTGTTTCGCGTTTGGTGTGGAGGACTTCGCGGGCCTGTTCGGCGGCGCGGGTGATGCTTTCGCTGATGAAGTCGAGGAAACGGGCGATGTTCTCCAGGCGGGCGGCGGCGGGGGTGCGAGGGCCGAGGACGGCGACGCCCTGGCGTGCGGTTTCGACGAGCTGGTCGTTGGCTCGGGCGCTGGCGATCGTCGCCTGGTAGAAGAGCTCGTCGTCGACGACGTAGCGGTCGCGGCGGCGCTCGTCGCGTTCTCGGCGGACGAGGCTCTGGCTCTCCAGGAAGGCGATCGCCTTGGAGATGGACGCCGGGCTGACCTGGAGGCGCTGGGCGAGCTGGGACGCGGTGAGGCTGCCCGCGTCGGTGGTGAACAGGCAGGTCAGCACCCGGGCCGTCATCTTGGGCAGGCCCGAGGCCATGAGGACGGTGGTGAGCGTCTCCTCGTACTCGGCCACGGCCTCGGCGTCGCGCCCGTGTGGCTGGGGGACTGACGCCGATCCGCGCGAGGAGGCGGGCCTGCGCCGGTGGGCGCGGCGTTCGGTGGCGCGGTGGGCCAGGTCGGCGCGGTAGGCGGTGGGGCCGCCGTTGCGCATCACCTCACGCGTGATCGTCGAGGTCGGACGGTCGAGGCGCCGGGCGATCTCGGCGTAGGGGAGGCTGTCGGCCAGCCCCAGCGCGATCTGCTGGCGTTCCTGCTGGGTGAGCCTGCCTCCCGGCATCGCGATCTCCTTGGTGGTCCTTGGTGGTGGTCCCTGCCCCCACGATAGCGTTCACCTCTATCTCATTGCAATGATCGCGATGTTGGCTGTTGCATTACCTTCAAATCCATTGCAACACTTTCTCCGCCTTTACCTGCGACAATGGCAATTCTGTGCAACGAATTCGTTGCCGTGTCATGGAAAGCAACGTAGCGTTTCTGGCATCGGAAACAACAACCGAGCACAGGAGAGCATGATGCCGAAGTTCGACACCCCCGCCCCGATCCGCGCCGTCCTGGCCATCCCCGCCGGACGCGTCCAGTTCATCGCCGCCGACCGCGCCGACACCACCGTCGAGGTTCTGCCCGCCAACCCCGCCAAGGGCCGCGATGTCCAGGCCGCCGAGCAGACCACCGTCGCCTACGCCGACGGCGTCCTGCGGATCCACGCCCCCGAGTCCAGGAACCAGCTCATCGGCTCCTCCGGATCCCTGGAGGTCACCGTCCAACTGCCCGCCGGCTCCCGCGTCGAGGTCAAGGCCGCCGCCTCCGAGCTCCGTGGCGTCGGCCGCCTCGGTGACGTCGCCTTCGACGGCGCGTACCGCCAGATCAAGATCGACGAGGCGGCGAGCGTCCGTCTCACCGCACTGGAGGGCGACGTCGAGGTCGGCCGGCTGGGCGGCCCCGCGGAGATCAGCACCGCGCGGGGCGACATCCGGATCACCGAGGCGGCGCGCGGCAGGGTCGTGCTCCGTACCCAGTCCGGGGACATCTCGGTCGGCGCCGCGGTCGGCGTCTCGGCCGCCCTGGACGCCGACACCGGCTACGGCCGGATCAGCAACGCCCTCAAGAACGACGGCACCGCCGAACTCGACATCCGCGCCACCACCTCCCATGGCGACATCACCGCACGCAGCCTCTGAGGGAGTGGAACCAGGACGACCCGGCCGGGCTCGCAAAGGACTGCCCGGCCGGTGCCCGAAGACATTGACATGTTCGCGAGCTGTCCTTATGGTCCAGGCCATCCTGTCCGTATGTGGGAACTGTGTTCTCATCCATGAACAGAAGAGGTCATCGGATGGCACGAACCAGAACCGCGTTACTCAGTGTTCTCGCCCTGCTGGCCGGTCTGCTGAGCCTTCAGCTCGGCGGACCGGCCCCACGGGCCACGGCCGCGCCGGCCGCCTTCACCCATCCCGGGGTGCTGGTGAGCCGGGCCCAACTCGACTACACCCGCTCGAAGGTGCAGGCCGGCCAGCAGCCCTGGAAGGCCGCCTACGACGACATGCTGGGCAGCTCCTACGCCTCGCTGTCGCGCACCCCCCAACCGCGCGCCGTCGTGGAGTGCGGCTCGTCGTCCAACCCCAACCACGGGTGCACCGAGGAGCGCCAGGACGCCATCGCGGCGTACACCGACGCGCTCGCCTGGTACTTCACCCGCGACAGCAGATATGCCAAGAAGTCGATCGAGATCATGGACGCCTGGTCCTCCACGATCACTGATCACACCAACAGCAACGCCCCGCTCCAGTCCGGCTGGTCCGGTGCCACCTGGCCGCGCGCCGCCGAGATCATCAAGTACACCTACGACGGCGGCTGGCCGGGCGCCGGACGCTTCGCCACCATGCTGCGGAACGTGTACCTCCCCGAGGTGAGCAACGGCTCGGCCACCACCAAGAACGGCAACTGGGAACTGGTGATGACCGAGGCGGCCATCGGCATCGCGGTCTTCCTCGATGACCGCTCCGCCTACGACAAGGCGGTCAGCACCTACCTCGCCCGCGTCCCGGCGTACGTGTACCTGACCAGTGACGGCGATCTGCCCAAGCCGCCCGCGAACAGCAGCATCGACACCGAGGCCGAGATCATCAAGTACTGGCAGGGCCAGAGCACCTTCGCCGACGGCCTCTCCCAGGAGACCTGCCGCGACTTCGGGCACACCGGCTGGGGCCTCGCCTCCATCGCCGACATCGCGGAGACCAGCCGCATCCAGGGCCAGGACCTCTACCCGAAGATCCAGGACCGGCTGCGCCAGGCGCTGGGCTTCCACACCGCCTACGAGAACGGCACCGCCGTGCCCTCCTGGCTGTGCGGCGGCTCGGTCAAGAAGGGCCTCGACGAGGTCACCGAGGTCGGCTACAACGCCCTCCACAACCGACTCGGCATCACCATGTCCAACACCCAGAAGTACACCGAGGCCCACCGCCCGTCCGGCACGGACAACTACTTCAACGCCTGGACGACCCTCACCCACGCGGACAACCCGTCCTGACGGGCGATGCCCCGGCCCCCCCGCTGTCACCGGGGGGCCGGGGCGCGGCAGGTCACGCGTTCTCGGACCCGATCAGTGAGCGGGCCACCGCGAGCGCGGCCTTATGGCGTTCCGCCTGCCGGCCGCCCAGTTCGCGTCCGCGTGCCACGGCCATGATCACGGCGGACAGGGCCAGCCGTCCGCGCATCGTGCCCTCGGGTCCTTCGCCGGCGGCCAGTGCGCGGGTCAGGTCGTCGAGCCGTCGCTGGAGTGTGCGCGCGGCGGACAGGCCGCGCAGGGCGTGCTCGTTGAGCTGGGCGCACACCAGTGAGGCGCCGTGTTCGCCGCGGACCAGGGCGTCGAACCGCTCGATGGCTCGCATGCGGGTCGCGGCGGAAGGCGGGTGGGCGCGTGCGGACTCGATGATGGCGTCGAGCGCCGGGAGCAGTTCTTCGTAGGAACTGGTGAGCAGTTCCTCCTTGTTCGCGAAGTGGTGCAGTACGGCTTGCCTGGTGACGCCCGCCTGCCTGGCGACCTGAGTCAACGAGGTCAGCTCATAGCCCTGCTCGGTGAACAGTTCCAGCGCGATGGCCCGTACGCGTCGACGCGTGTCGGTGCGCCTTCGATCGGCTTGCTCTCCCATGAAAACTGCCTTACTGGTAAGTCAGGTATTCTGGCCGCATGAACGGCATAGAGAGCAACGTACCCGCTGGTGGGAGCCACGCGCCCCGGGCGATTCCCGACGAAGGGCTCGCGGGGCGGCGCGCGCTGGTCACCGGCGGGAGCCGCGGGCTCGGCGCGGCGATCGTGCGGCGACTCGCCGCGGCGGGCGCGACCGTGTTCGCGGCGGCCAGAACGGCGCCGCCCGAGGGTTCGCTGCCGGCCCGGTTCCTCACCGCGGACCTGGCGGACCCCGACGGAGCACGACAGCTGGCGGAGCGGGTGCGCGACGCCGCCGGCGGAGTGGACATCCTCATCGACAACGCCGGCGCCGGCAGCGCACCGGAGGACACGCTGACCCGGCCGCAGGAAACCTGGCGGTCGGACCTCGAGGTCAATTTGCTGTCCGCGGTCCGGCTGGACCAGGAACTGGTCCCGGGCATGGTGGAGCGCGGCTCGGGGGTCGTGGTGCATGTCTCGTCCATCGCGAGCCACCTGCCGCAGCCGGGCCAGGCCGCCTACGCGGCGGCCAAGGCCGCCATGAACAGCTACAGCCGCTCGCTGGCGGCCGAGGTCGGCCCGGCCGGGGTACGGGTGGTGTGCGTCCTGCCCGGCTTCATCGCCACCCCGGGGGCGATCGCGCACCATCAGAAGATCGCCGACCGGCAAGGGGTTTCACTGGAGGAGGCGCAGCGCGATCTCGCGGCGCGGCTGAACGTGCCGATGAACCGCCCCGGAACCCCTGAGGACGCCGCCGAGTTGGTCGCGTTCCTGGTGTCGGAGCGGGCGCGCTGGCTCACCGGATCCCAGTTCCGCGTCGACGGAGGCATCCTCGCCCAGGTGTGATGCCCGGCCTCGGCACGCGGGCTGACGTGTGCGGCCGTCCCCGACCGGAGCGTGCCCGGCGTTCGGGTGTTCGTCTGGACGAGGCTCCAGCGGAGAGTGCGACAACGGGCCTGGCGACCTGCCCCGGTCGCCCGACCGCCTTCAGGGCTGAACCGCCGAGGCGTGTTCATGAACACCGGTATGGGTCCGACCCCGCCACTGACGGTGGGGTCGGAGCCATACCGGTCCACCGCGGCGTCCGCATACGCCTGCTGGCGTAATCGCTGCCGTGTCGCCAACGGCCCGGCGGCAGGCCATCAGCCCTCCGGAGAGAACTCCGGGAGCACGCCCTTGGTGAGCAGGAAGCATCCGTACGACCTGTCCTCACCCGTGATGACCACCGCGAACGCGGAGCGGGCGCGCCCGTAGAACGCGTGGCGCTCGACCGTCTCCACCGCGACGGGGCGGCCCGATGCCTCCTCCGCGGCGGCGATGAAGTCCGTCTGCACCGGCGGTTCGGCGGTGGCGTCGCCGACGACCTCCATCCTCGCGATGGGCTCGGGGATGAACGTGTCGAGCGGCAGCAGTCCGAGCACTGCCCGGCCCGCCGAGACGACGTCGGTGCCGTCCAGCCGGATCACCCGGTCGTTCACGGAGTGCGCGGGGAAGTTCCTGTCGACGATGGCGATGGTGTCGCCGTGTCCCATCTGTGCGAGCGTGTACAGCAGGTCCGGGGTCAGGAGCGGGTCGAGTCCCTTGAGCACGATGGATCGCCTTTCCGTGATCGAGGATGAGCGGGGGCCGGAGCCGGAACCGTCCGGGGACGCACCGGGGTTCGGAGTCCCCAGCGCATGGCGCAGCAGTGGCGGCGCGAGCAGCCCGCACGGCTCGGGCTCGGCGCGGAGCCCGGTCCCGGCGTAGTAGCGGTTGGCCGCCGACGGCGCGACCCGGATGCGGAGTTCGTTCCCCCCGGGCCGCAGGGCGTCGGCGGGGATCGTGACGCGGTACGGCGCCCAGGCGCGCTCCGCCACCCGCGTGCCGTTCACGGACAGGGCCACGGCTCCGGCGACGGCCGGGAGAGTCAGTTCCAGCGGGACCGGCGTGTCGAGCTCGATCCGCCGCACATAGTCGGCGGTGCCCGCGAACGCCGGAAGGCCCTGGCGCTCCCAGCCGCGGGTCACCGCGATATCGCGGCGGGTGCCCGCCTCCTCGTACGCGTCCTCGGCGACCTCGAGCAGCCAGCCGGACTCGAGCGCCTCCGGCGCCGACCACCGAGGTGTGCCGCGACCGGCCGAGGCCTCGGAACCCTCCGCGGCCTTGGAACCCTCCGCGGCCTCGGAACCCTCCGCGGCGTCCGCCGTCCGACCGGAAGCGGGCTCCGCGTCCCTGCGCACACGCAACAGGCGCAGCGCGTTCTGCTCCAGCCGCAGCGCGACCGGGTTCCCGGCTGCTTCGAGGGTGCGCACGGTGCCGTCGGCGGCCTCCCATTCCTCGATGTGCCAGGGCCCGTCGGGCAGCAGGAGTTCCACCGTCCCCTCGGTCTCGGTGAAGCACGCGAAGCGGAAGCCGTCGGCCGTGTCCGGGCCGCCGCGCCAGCGCACCGGCGAGCCCGCGGGCACGCGCAGGGTCGGCTCGGTCCGGCCACGCTGTGCGGCGAGCCCGCGCAGGACCGCCTCCTCGGGGACCGCGTGGAACGTCTCCACGGCGGGGGCGAGGTCCGCCCAGTCCTCGGCGGCGGTCTGCGGGCCCTCCTGGTAGACGGCGGGCGTCGCGCCGCCGGCGAGCACCCGTACGCCCGATTCGGTCAGGCGGCGAAGTTGGCGCAGCGACGCGGCCGAGCGCAGCGTCGTCACGGCGGGGAGCACGAGCGCCCGGTACCGGCGGTCCCCGATCCACACCGCGCCTTCCGCCACGGCGGCGGCCTCGAGATCGCGTTCGTCCACGAGGTGGAAGCCCACCCGGGATTCGGTGAGCGCGCGGGCCCACTCGCCCATCGCCGACGCCTGCTCGCCGAGCTGGCCCGCGGTCCACACCGTACGCAACGGGTACAGGACCGCCACGTCGTTCTGTGGTGACACCGGTTCGAGGAATTCGCTCAGCCGCGCGCTCTCGAGCGCGAACCGCGGGTGGTGATCGGCGAACCACGGCTCGAAGTTGATGCCCGGGGGGAAGTCGAAGCGCGGATTCCGCAGCGATTCGTGATCGTGTCCATGGCCGTGGGTCTGGTAGAAGCCGTGGAAGATCATCTGTCGCATGCCCTGCAGATGGTGGTTGATCGCCGTTGTGCGCAACTCCTGCAAGGTGAGCCCCCAGTGGCCGGACCACGGGGTCCCGCCTTCGGGCGGGGTGACGAAGTACTGCTCCACCATCGTCCCGCGGCGGCCGTGGTGGCGGGCGACCGAGTCGCCGAACACGGGGCTGAGCTGCACCAGGGCGTCCTGCGCGTCCACCGCGGTGAGGTCGCGGTAGCCGTCCACGCCGAAGTGGTCGAGTCCGAAGTTCACGCGCAGGTCCCAGTTCGCGAACGCGGTGTCGAGCGCCCAGCCGCCGACGTGCCCGAGGACTTCATGGCCGGACTGACGCAGCCCGTGGGCGTGGCTCCAGGTGCGCAGCCTGCCGAGGAACGTCTCCATCGCGTAGCCGCTGAAGTGCTCGTAGAACTGGGCGCGGAGGCTCAGCCGCTCCGGGTCGTCCCCGTCGAGCACGGCGGCGAGCACCTGGGGGGTCCGCCCGCCCCAGCGCTCCCGGATCGAGACGGCCAGGCTCTCGTGGAACGGCATCGCCGAACGCAGGTCCCCCGTGCGCTCCGCCCAGTCGTAGTACACGGCGTGCGGCTGGTCGAAGAACATGTAGGCGACGGTGGAGCCGAAGAAGTCGCCCAGGGCGTCGGCGAAAGGCTGGTAGCCGGCCTCGATGAAGCGATCGACCGCGACCGGGTCGACGGGGTTCACGAGCCGGGAGGTCGCGCAGCGGGCGGAGACGAACACGATCGCCTCCGCGCCGTCGGGCACGGGCTCGACGAGGCGGACCCGGCACCTGTCGGCGGCGCCGTCCACGCGGTCGACGAGCTCGGGCCGCTCGGCGGCCGTGCCCTGCTCCCCGCTCACGGCTGCCACGGCTTCCACCGCTTCCACCGCTTCCACCGCTTCCATGGCTTCCACGGCTCCCACGACGAGCGCGTACTCGACCCGCCAGTCCGCCCAGGCGACGACGCCGCCCTCGTAGTGCCAGTCCATCGCGGCCGGGCCGAGGTTCTCCGTCGCCGAGCGGATCCCGCTGAGCGAGCCCTCGCTCGCGCCCGCGGGGATCCGCACCCAGAACAGATGCCGTTCGCGCAGCTCGTCGTGTCCGGTCACGGCCCGGCCCGCCGCATGACCGGTCTGCCAGTTGTAGTCGTCGTAGATGCCGACGATCATGCCGAGCTCGGCGGCCGTTTCGACGGCCGTACGGCATGCGGCGAGGTAGTCGTCGTCCAGGTAACCCCCGATCGGGTACGACAGCCGCGCCTGTACCTGGAAGCTCCGGATCCCGGCGTCGTGCATCTGCCGCACCTGGGCGCGGATCGTGTCCTCGTCGGGTAGCCGGTGCCAGAACCAGTAGGCGGCGGGCGCATGCCAGGGGTCCGGGTTCCGGAATCGGTGCAGCGCGGTCTCATGCGCGGTCTCATACGCGGATGAGGCGGGCAAAGTAGGCAAGGCGGACACGGGTGTCAGCTCCTCGGGCGGCGGCGAGGTCCGCATGGGCCCCGCCGCCACCAGGTCGGTCAGCGTTCGGTGCGGTCGGCCACGTGCCTGACGGCCGGGGCGGGACTCGGGAGCTCGGATGTGCCCTCCTCGGACGGGGCGGCTTCCGCGGCCACGAGCGAGTAGTCGGGCTTCGGGTCCAGCCGGAGTCCGAACGTGAGGATCGCGTAGAGCGTGGCGCCGAGCGCCAGGGCGATGACGATGCCGAGCCCGCTCGACCCGAACACACCGGTGCGGCCCTTCTCGGTGAGGAGGAATCCCGTGATCTTCGCGAAGTTCGGGTCGGAGCTGGTCACGAGGCCGAGACCGACGACGGTTCCGGTGATCAGACTCAGAATCGCCGTCCAGCGCCCGTCGCGGCCGCCGTGGCCGCGCGGGTTCGCCATGTCGGTGTTCCAGCCCATGCGGCGCTGCCGGACGAAGTCGATGAGCTGGATGCCGCCCATGGTGCCCATCATCACGGCGATGAGCGACAGGAACGACTGGAACGTCGCGAGGAACGAGGTGGAGATGAACAGCAGGTAGAAGGCGCCCGCCGCGATGATGATCGCGTTGATCGCGGTCGTCACGGAGCGGCGCAGCGGTACGCCGACGGCCATGAGCGCGAGGCCGGAGCTGTACATGCCGGTGATGGCGGCCGAAACGAGCGAGATGACGATCACGATGGAGAAGGGGATGAAGAACCACATCGGCAGGAGCGCGGTGAGCGCCCCGATCGGGTCGGACGCCGTGGCGGAGCCGAGCTTGGAATCCCCGCCGACGAGAAGCGCGCCGACGGCGAGGAGGATGACGACCGGCAGGCTGAGCCCGGTGACCGTCCAGCTGATCACGGAGCGCGCCGGGGTGTCGCGCGGGAGGTAACGGGCGAAGTCGCCGCCGTAGTTGAGGAATCCGAGGCCGACGAGGGTCATCGCCATGATGATGCCGCCGACGAACACCAGCGGTCCGCCCGCGGGGGTGTCACCGAGGTGCGCCCACTCGATCTCGGGCACCATGAATCCGAGGAACGCGACCGTCATGATGCCGGTCACCCATGAGATCCAGACCTCGACCTTCATGATGAGCTCGTGGCCGAGGACGGAGACCGCCATCGTCACGGCGAGCACGAGCACGAACCACAGCACGATCGTGGTCGTGGTGCTCGACCCGTCCGCGTCGGCGAACACCGACGGCCACAGCTTCGCGAACAGGTTCGCGCCGGTGGTCGAGGCAAGGGTGATGATCGTCACTTTCCAGCCCATATTGGACAGATAGGCGAAGAACGCGGGGATCCTGTTGCCCTTGATGCCGAACGCGAAACGCGTCTGGGCGAGGGTCGGCAGTCCGGTGCGGGGCCCGCCGACCGCGAGGATGCCGACGAGGGTGGCCGAGATGAGGTAGCCGACGGTCCCGGCGACGATCGTCTGCCAGACGTTCAGACCGAGGCCGAAGACGAAGATGCCGTAACTGATGCCGAGGATCGAGATGTTCCAGGCGAACCACACGGCGAACAGCCCCTGCGGCTTCCCGCGCCGTTCGGCATCGGGAACGGGATTGACGCCGTTCGATTCGACGGTCGTGCCTCTACGACCTTGCTGAGCCTCATTGCTCATGGAAGGGCGCCTTTCGACGTATGGCGAGGTGGGGAGGAGCGGATGGTCGAGCTTCGGACTTCGAGCTCGGGGGAGTCGTGGGCTCGCGTTCGAGGGGTGCGCGGACCGCGTCCGGGGGCGACGCGGCTCCGTGTGGGACGTACGCCGTGCGCGGTAACCGCCGTCGCGCCCGCGGTGGGAGGCGTGTACGGCGGTCAGGCGGAGCGCTGAGCGGCGGGGTGGGCCGCTAAACCGTCGGCCGCCGGGGCCTGCGGCGGGCGGTCGTCGTAGCGTACGCTCATCGCCGGGAAAACCATTTCCGAACCCAAGCACGGCAGCCCCCGCCGCGTCAATGGGTCGCCGAGACCGTCCTGATAACATCGGCCGGCAGGAATCAGGGGAGATCAGGATGGGTGCGCGCATAGGCTTGAAGGACGTGGCGCTGCGCGCGGGGGTGTCAGTGCCGACGGCGAGCCGGGTGCTCTCCGGCGTCCAGCGCAATGTCGATCCCGAGCTGGCGCTGCGGGTGCGGAACGCATGCGAGGAACTGGGCTACCGGGTGAACGCGGCGGCGCGGGCGCTGCGGATTCAGTCGACGGATTCCTTGGCCCTCGTCGTTCCGGCCATCGCGAACGCGTACTTCGCGGAGCTGGTGTCGGCGTATTCGCGCCGCCTGGACCTTCAGGGCAAGCGGCTGGTGACGATCGACACGGGCGAGAGCCCGGAGACCGAGCAGCGCCAGCTCGGCGCCATGGACCGGGTGCTGGTGGACGCGGTGCTCGTGGTGCCCGCGGCGTTCGAGCGGAGTGGCGCGGCGATCACGGAGCTCGCGCGGTCCAACCGCGTCGTGCAGGTCGACCGCCGCGCACGAGGCGTCGAAGCGCCGTCGGTACGGCTCGACAACGCGGCCGGGGTCCGCCTGCTCGTGGAACACCTGCGGGCGCGGGGCCGCCGCAGCATCCTGATGGTCGACGCCCAGGAAGACTCCTCGTCGAGCATCGAGCGCACAGCCGCGTTCCGCGCGCTCGCCGGGCCGGACGACCGGGTTCTGGAAATGCCGAACTTCACGGTGGCGAGCGGCACCGACGCGGCGAAGCTCCTGCTCGCGAACCCCGGCGACACCGACGCGATCATCTGCACCGCCGACACCGTCGCGCTCGGCCTGCTGACGGCGCTTCAGCACGCCGGTAAACGGGTGCCCGCCGAGTACGCGATCACCAGCTTCGACGGTACGTACATCTCCGACACCGCGGCGCCGGGGCTCACCACCCTGGGCTCGACCGCCGAGCGCATGGTCGAGGCCTCCCTCGCCCTCCTCGACGGCGGCAGCGATGACGTCGTCCTGACACCCGAACTCGTGGTCCGCGGTTCCAGCGGCTGACCGGCCGCTCCCGGGGTGGGAGCACGAGCGCCCGCTGGACCCCGTGCTCCCGACGCGCGGAACGGAGGCCGACGGTCAGACGCGGTCGGCGGCGATGAGCAGGTACTGGAAGGAACCGTCCTTATAAGAGTTGATGAACGCCTTTTCAATCCCTGTGACCAGTGAGGACGTGGCCCGCAGCTCCCAGTAGGGCAGCGTCGCGGGGGTCAGGTCGATGACGGCCTGCGGTACGAGACGGTTGTCGGCCATGGCGCGCAGGTATTCCCGGCGGGAGTGGATATTGCACTCGAAGTGGGCGTTGATCTGGGAGACATACTTCGAGGGCTGGCCGTAACGCGGGTTCCAGCAGCCGGTGATGGTCACGTAGCGGCCGCCGCTCGCGAGGATGCGGGAGTGCTCGGCGAAGAGGTCTTCCAGGTCCACGTACATGCTTGACTCGTTGTTCCACGAGGCCGCGGCCCGCCCGGTCTCGAAGGGCGTACCGAGCATGTCGCAGACGCGGGCGCGGACGTGGTCCTCGATGCCGAGTTCGCGGGCGCGCTGGTTGGCGAAGTCGGCCTGCTTGGCCGACAGTGTTACGCCCTCGACCCGGCACCCGAAGCGCTGATGGGCCATCACCATCGAGCCGCCGCGGCCACAGCCGGCGTCAACGAGCGTGTCGTCACGTCCAATGGGGCCGAGGTGGTCCAGGAGGAGTGCGGCCTGCGCCGACTCCAGGCGGTGGAGCTCGGCGATCAACTTCTTCTCGTAGGCGCTGTCGTCGGCGTCGCCGAGGGCGGTGCGGTCGACCTCTCCGATGCCGTAGTGGTGGTGGTAAAGGCCGTCGACATCGCCGAGACGCAGGTTCACGGGCCTGGCCTCGCGGTCCCAGTAGCGGGCGATGTCCCCCTGATAGGGGGTCGCCGGGGCGGGGATGAACATGGCGGCGCTGGAGGAGGCGGAGGCGGCGGCGACGTCGGCGCTGAGGTCGGTGCTGGTCACAGATGGTTCCATTCTTCTTACCAGAAATCGGGCAGGCTGTAGCGGAAGGTGTTGGTCTGGTGCCAGTAGTGGTTGCCGTCGACCCACGCGGCCACGCCCCGGAGAAAGCGCCGCACGGTCGGGACGGGGAAGGCGACGGCCACGGCCGCGGCTTCGGCCTCGAAGTCGCGCATGAGGTCGTTGTGGACCTCGACCGCCTTCAGATAGGCGTCGCGGTCGGAGCGGCCCTCGCGTTCGGCGATCACCACGGGCAGATTCAGATGCCGGCCTGGGCTGGCGAGTTCCTTGGTGTACGAGTACAGGTCGTTCACGATGGTGGTGGCGTTTCCGGCGAGCGCGATGACCCGCTGCATGGCGGGCGGGGCGTGCAGGTCGGCCGGTAGCTCGTAACCGCCGACGGTGTCGGTGATGGTGGGGCAGGGGCGGAAGTTGTTGAACTGGCGCATCGCCAGGTACTCCCACACCTCGGGGACGTGGTCCGTCTGCGCCCAGGCGGCCTCGGCGAGGTACCCCATGTGCAGCCGGGCCATGTCGTGCCGGAACCGGTCGGCCTGGGAGGGGCTGGACGCCTGGACGAAGTACTCCATGGCGGAGCGGTAGGCGCGCCGGGGCGCGTCCGAGTGGAGCGACTCCGCCCACCGCGGCTGGTACTCCCGCGTCGTGTGCAGGGCGTCAAGTGCGGTGTGCGCCAGCAGTAGGCGTCCACCGAGGCCGACGGGCGAACCTCCGTGGTCCTCGCAGTAGCAGTCGTCCACCGCGTTCTCCGCCACCATCAGGCGGGTGGCGAGCATCAGGTGGTCGACGGTGGGCGCGTCCGGATGGCAGGCGACCATGTAGCGCCCCACGGAGAAGCCGTCGAACTGCTCCTCCCACTCCTCGGGGTACAGGTCGACCTCGTCCAATGCCCAGGCCTTGATCCTGCGGCCGAGCTCCGCCACCCGCACGGGGTCGGGCTCCGGCACCGGGTGGTAGTAGAGCCCGGGGATCGGGTTGCCTTCCGCTGGAGTCGTTGTTGGCGTCGGTGGCGCCGTCGGCTCCTCGCGCCGTGCCAGGTGCAGGCCCGCCGTGCCGAGGCCACTCGGACCACGCAGGATCCGTTCGACGTCGGCGCCGGGTGTCCGCACCTCGACGGCGGGGATGTCGACCGGAGGGATGTCGACGGGAGTTGGGGCGGGCGAGGAAGGCACAGGGGGGCGGACGCCGGTGGCGGCCTTGATGTCGTGGGCGCGGGCGGCGGCCTCGGCGAGGACGTTCGCCCCGGAGCGGGAAGCGGCCGCAGGCAGGCTCGGTTGCGGAGGGGAAGGCTCAGGGGCGGGCATGCGTGGCTCCTCGGTGGGGTGGGGTGGCTGGTGTGCGTGCGGGTCACCGGGAAAGAGGAAGGGGGCAAACATTCAGGAATCCGTCCAGATCCTCGGGAACACTAGCGGCTGGTGCGCCCGGTCGGCCCTGAGAAGCCATTGACATTAACTCGATAAGATGATCTAGTCCCGCGCGATGTTTGCCCGGGTGAGGGTGCGATCTTCGCCTCCTGGGCCGCCCGAGTGCCTGCCGTGCGGGACGAATTCAGCGCTGTCCGGGCCTCAGCCGAGATTTCTGAATCTATAAATCAGATCGCCTACCACGGAAACATCTGTTGGACAGAACTACGGCCATGTCCAAGGATCCCTCGTGCGGTGGCCCGGTCAACGCGACACCGGGATGGACCACCGCCTGAGTGGAGGCTGAACGTTGAGTGAAGAGACCGAAGTAGTCGTCGTCGGGGCGGGCCAGGCGGGCGTGGCGATGAGCGAGCACCTGGCGGCCCACGGGGTGCCGCACATCGTGCTGGAGCGGCACCGGATCGCCGAGCGGTGGCGGTCGGAGCGGTGGGATTCCCTGGTGGCGAACGGGCCCGCGTGGCACGACCGGTTCCCGGGGCTGGAGTTCTCCGACGTCGACCCCGGCGTCCACCCCGACGCCTTCGCCTCGAAGGACCAGATCGCGGACTACTTCGTCACGTACGCGGAGAAGATCGGTGCCCCGATCCGGTGCGGTGTCGAGGTGACCTCGGTGCGCAAGCCCACCGGTCGGCCCGGCTTCCGGGTCGAGACATCGGAGGGCGCCATCGACGCGCGCTTCGTCGTGGCCGCGACCGGACCGTTCCAGCGACCCGTGATCCCGCCCATCGTCCCGGACGGCGCCGTCCCCGTGCAGATCCACTCCAGCGGGTACCGCAATCCGGGGCAGCTCCCCGAGGGTGCGGTCCTCGTGGTCGGGGCCGGGTCCTCGGGGGTGCAGATCGCCGATGAGCTGCGCCGGTCCGGGCGCCGGGTCCTCCTCTCCGTCGGCCCGCACGACCGCCCCGCCCGCGAGTACCGGGGACGTGACTTCTGCTGGTGGCTCGGTGTGCTCGGGCGCTGGGACGCGGAGACGCCCCCGCAGGGTGCCGAACACGTCACCATCGCGGTCAGCGGCGCCCGCGGCGGCCACACCGTGGACTTCCGCGCCCTGGCAGCCGAAGGCATCGAGCTCGTCGGTCTGACCGCGTCCTACGACGACGGAGTGCTGCGTTTCGCGCCGGATCTCGCCACGAACATCGCGCTCGGCGACGCCAAGTACCTCGAGCTCCTCCGGGCGGCCGACGCGTACGTCGAGCGCCATGGGCTCGACCTTCCCGAGGAGCCGGCGGCCCACGTCCTCGGGCCGGACCCGGAAGGCGTGGCCGAGCCCCGGCTGGAGCTCGACCTGGCCGGGGCCGGGGTCAGCTCGATCGTCTGGGCGACGGGCTTCGCCACCGACTACAGCTGGCTCGAGGTCGACGCGTTCGACGAGCACGGCCGTCCCGACCAGCGGCGCGGCGTGTCGTCCGAGCCCGGCGTCTACTTCCTGGGCCTGCCCTGGCTGTCCCGCCGCGGATCGAGCTTCATCTGGGGCGTCTGGCACGACGCCCGATACGTCGCCGACCACATCACGACCCAGCGGGGCTACCTCGCGTACGGCGCCGGCGACCGGCCCGGCGCCACGCCGACCGCCTGGAAGAACTGAGGAGCAGACCATGACCTCCACGAGCGAGGGCGGCCGGGCGAAGGCCGTCAGGGCCCCGATCGTCACCGGCGGGCACACCCGGATCCGCCCGTTCAACACCCGCGACACCTATCCCGAGCAGAACCTCGACAACGACCTCTGTCAGGCCGTCGTCGCGGGCAACACCGTGTACGTCCGGGGCCAGATCGGCCAGAACCTCGACACCAGCGAGTCCGTGGGCATCGGCGACGCCGAGGCGCAGGCCGAACAGGCCATGGCCAACATCAAGACGCTGCTCGAGGAGTCGGGCAGCCGGATGGAGCACCTGGTCAAGCTGACCATCTATCTGATCGACCCGCGCTACCGCGAGGCGGTGTACCGCACCGTGGGCCGCTGGACCAAGGGCGTCCACCCGATCTCTACCGGACTGGTGGTGTCTGCCCTGGCCCGTCCGGAGTGGCTGTGCGAGATCGACGCCGTCGCCGTGCTCCCCGAGGAGGTGCGGGCATGACGTTCTCCCTGGTGGTCCGCGACGGCGAGCGGTTCGGCATCGTGGCCAGTTCGTCCAGTCCGGCGGTCGCCGCCCGGGTCGCCCATCTGCGGCCCGGGGTCGGCGCGGCGACTTCGCAGAACATCACCGACCCCACCCTCGGCACGAGCCTGCTGGAGGAGCTGGCGGACCACGGCGACGCGGAACGCGCCCTGGCCGGAGTCACCGGCGCGGCGCGCAACGCGAAGTCCATCGCCTACCGTCAGCTGACCGTGGTGGGCCGCTCCGGGCCCGGGTTCGCCTACAGCGGTTCGCACACCCTGGGCACATACGCCTCGGCCACCGCCGAGGGCGCGGTGGCCGGCGGGAACATGCTGTGCGGCGAGCACATCCCCGGCGTCCTCCTCGACGCGTACTCCGCCGCCACCGGGGAGCTGGAGGAGCGGCTGGTCATCGCACTGCGGGCGGCCGTCGCGGCCGGTGGCGAGGAGGGGCCGGTGCACTCCGCGGGCCTCGCGGTCGTCGCGGACGTGGACTGGCGGGTGACCGATCTGCGCGTGGACTGGGCCGACGACCCCGTCGACCGGCTCGCCGAACTCCTCGCCGTCTGGCTGCCGCAGCGGGACGACTACGTACGCCGTGGACTCGATCCCGCCGCCGCCCCCTCGTACGGCGTCCCGGGCGATCGGTGATGGGAACGATGGGAACGATGGGGATGGCGGGGCCGCTGAAAGAGGCCGCCCGGCGCGAGGTCGGCCGGCACGCCGAGGAGCTGATCCGGCTGTCCGAGCGGCTGCACGCCGACCCGGAGACCGCCTGGGAGGAACACCGGGCGGCGGCCGCCGTACCCGAGCCGCTGGACCGTGCCGGATTCGATGTCACCTCGTCCTACCTGGGCCTGGACACCGCCTTCCACGCCCGGTTCGGCAGCGGGCCGGTGCGGATCGCGCTGTGCGCCGAGTACGACGCGCTGCCCGGCCTCGGCCATGCGTGCGGGCACAATCTCATCGCGGCGAGCTCGGTCGGCGCCGCGCTGGGCCTGGCCGCCGTCGCCGACGACGCGGGCCTCACCGTCGAGGTCTACGGCACCCCGGCGGAGGAGGGCGGCGGCGGCAAGATCGAGATGCTCGACCGGGGCGCCTTCGCCGGGGTGGACCTGGCGATGATGGCGCATCCGGCGCCGGTCGACGTCGCCGAGGCCCGTCCGTTCGCGGTCAGCCACTCCAAGATCTCGTACACCGGCAGGTCCGCGCACGCCGCGGCCTACCCCGAGGCCGGGATCAACGCGGCCGACGCCTTCACCGTGGCCCAGGTCGCCATCGGGCTGCTCCGCCAGCAACTCCCGGCCTCCGCCCGGGTGCACGGTGTGGTGACCCACGCCGGGGACGCCCCGAACGCCATCCCGGAGCGGGCCACCGGCCGCTGGTACGTCAGGGCGGAAACCCTCGCCGAACTGGCCGGGCTGGAACCACGGGTCATGCGGGCCTTCGAGGCGGGCGCCCTCGCCACCGGGTGCGAGCTGGAGATCGAGCCGGAGAGCAAACCGTACGCGGAGTTCCGTAACGACGAGACCGCCCTCGGCCACTACCGCGCGAACGCCCTCGCCCTGGGGCGGGAGTTCGCGCCGCCGGGCCAGGCCGCCCGGATGAACCGCGCCTCCACCGACATGGGCAACGTCTCGCAGGTGGTGCCCGCCATCCACCCCTACATCGGCATCGGCTCACTGCCCGCCACCAACCACCAGCACGAGTTCGCCGCGTTCTGCGTGGGCGGTACGGCCCGGCGGGCCCTGCTCGACGCGGCGACGGCGCTGGCCTGGACCGGTGTGGACCGGAGCCCGGCCCGATACGAGAGCCACTGACCGAGGCGGCCCCCCCCGCACAGCTCCGGCTTCTTCCACCCCATCCCCAAGGAGGCGCGCAATGCCTACCACTCACACCGACGTCACCACGACCGAGGTCGAGGTGGCCACCGACGCCGTCGCCCTGCGCAGAAGCGTTGCCGCGGGAGCCGTCGGCGTGTTCGTGCACTGGTTCGACTGGGCCGCCTACGCCTATCTCGCCGGTACGGTCGCGACCGTGTTCTTCCCGGACGAGAACAGCACCACCGGACTGCTCGCCGTGTTCGGCGTGTTCGCCGTGTCCTTCGGCATCCGGCCCATCGGTGCCATGGTGTTCGGGCCGCTCGGCGACCGGATCGGCCGCAAGCGCACACTGTCGCTGGTCATCTTCATGATGTCCGGCGCGACCCTGGCCATCGGTCTGCTCCCCGGCTACGCCGCGATCGGGGTCGGCGCCCCGGTGCTCCTGGTGATCCTGCGTCTGGTCCAGGGATTCGCGGCGGGCGGCGAGTTCGGCAGCGCGGCGAGCTTCCTCGCCGAGAGCGCCCCCCGGCACCGCCGCGGATTCGGGGTGAGCTGGCTGGAGGTCGGCTCCCTGCTGGGCTTTCTCGCCGGTTCGCTCGTCTACCTGCTGCTGTCGACCGGGCTCGACGAGGCCCAGCTGACCTCCTGGGGCTGGCGCGTCCCCTTCCTCATCTCCGCGCCGCTCGGCGTCATCGGCTTCATCATCCGCAACAAGATCGAGGACACCCCCGAGTACCGGACGCTCGAGGCCAACGACGCCGTGCCGCGCACCCCCGTACGGGAGCTGCTCCGCCACCACAAGCGGCAGCTGCTCCAGGCGGCGGGCCTGATGGCGGCCATGCATGTGCCCTTCTACGCGGTGCTGACGTACCTGGTCACCTACGAGACCGACCACCTGGGGCACTCGGCCGGCAACGCGGCCCTGCTGTCCACGGTGATCTCGCTGCTGGGGCTGGTGCTGGTCCCGGTGTTCGGCCTGCTGTCCGACCGGGTGGGACGCAAACCGGTCTTCGTCGGCGCCACCGCGGCCCTCCTGGTCCTCGCCACCCCGGCGTTCCTCCTCATGCGGACCGGGCTCGCCGGAACCTGGATCGCCGGTCTGCTGCTCGGTGCGATCCTCGCCGCGATCCTCGGCACGTACGCGGTGTGGTCGGCGGAGATCTTCCCCACCCGCACCCGCCAGAGCGGCCTGTCCATCGCCTACAACCTCACCGCCGCCCTGTTCGCCGGCACGGTGCCGTACCTGATGACCGTGCTCATCTCCGCGACCGGCTCCACCCTGCTGCCCGGCCCCTATCTGATGGTGTTCGCGGCCGGCGGTCTCATCGCCGCCCTGTCCCTGAAGGAGACCACCGGGTCCGCCCTGCTGCGCCCCGAGGACGTCGCCGACGCGTCCCCCGAGCACCCGTAGACGCCGCCGCATAAGGTCGGCACCGGCACGGACACCGATCACCAGGCGCGGGGGTCACGCATGACGTCACCGGTGGGTTTCACCCTCCTGCAACTCCGCTACTTCCTCGTCGCCGCCGAGCGCGGTTCGATGACGGAGGCGTCGGGGGCGCTCCACATCGCGCAGTCCGCCGTGTCCGCGGCCATCCACAACCTGGAGCGCGATCTGCGGGTGCAGCTGTTCATCCGCCGCAGGGGGCGGGGACTGACCCTGACGCCCGCGGGGGAGCGGCTCCAGAGCCATGCGCGGGAGCTGCTGGTCCGTGCGCGCGAGGTCGAGCGGGAGGCCCGGGGAGACGGTGAGACCATCTCCGGGCCGGTGGCCGTGGGCTGCTTCGTGACGCTGGCCCCGTACTATCTGCCGCCCCTGTTCAGCGAATGCACCCGCCGCTACCCGGGCATCGAGATCGACGTGGTGGAGGCGGAGACCGATCAGCTCGTCCAGGCCCTGGGCGCGGGGCGCATCGACTTCGCCCTCACCTACGGCCTCGGTCTGTCGGCCGAGCCGGACCTGCTCAGCGAGACGATCGCGCGGGCCCCGGCCTACGTCATCGTCCCGGCCGATCATCCGCTGGCCCGGCAGGGCACCGTGGAGCTGGCCGAGCTGTCCGCGGAACCCCTCGTCCTGCTCGACCTGCCGCACAGCCGCGACTACTTCCGCTCGCTGGTGGCCGCCACCGGCACCGCCCCGGATGTCCGCTACCGCACCCGGAGCTACGAAACGGTGCGTTCCCTGGTGGCCAGGGGGCTCGGATACTCCGTGCTGAACCAGCGGCCGGCGACCAGCCAGACCTACGGCGGCGGCGAGATCGCGGAACTGGAGCTGCGGGACGGCAGCCCCCCGCTCGAAGTCAAGATCGCCTCGGTGAAGGGCATGACCCAGACCGCCCGTGCCCAGGCCGTGATGGGGCTGCTGCGGGAGGTCGCCGCCCCCGCGGTCCCGTGACGGACCGTTCGCGTCAGGCCGACAGCCCGCGGTGCTCCCCGTCGGCCGCGCGGCTGCCGTCGTCGGCGCGGGTCCGGGCCATGAGGAGAGCGATGTCGTCCTCCGGGGGAGCGTCCGTGATCATCCTCTCGATGACGCGGGCGCACAGGTCCTCGAGGCTCGCCGAGGGGCGATGCAGCGCGGCGAGCAATCGGTCAAGACCGGCGTCGATGTCGCCGTGCCGGGTCTCCACCAGGCCGTCGGTGAAGAAGGCGAGCAGGCTCCCCCCGGGGAGCTCCAGGTCGACGGATTCATAGCGTCCGGTGCCGATTCCGAGCGGCGGGCCCACCGGTGTGTCGGCGATCCTGGCGTGGCCGTCGGGGGCCACCAGCACCGGTGGCGGATGTCCGGCGCGGGCCAGGGTGCAGACGCGGGTGGCCGGGTCGTAGACGGCGTAGAGGCAGGTTCCGCCGGTGATCGACGAGTACCCCGGGGACCAGGTGCCCGTCTCGGCGAGCCGGGCGGTGACCTTGTCCAGGTGGTCGAGCAGCTCCGCGGGATGCTGGTCGAGGGCGGCGAGGGTGTGGACCGCGGTGCGCATCCTGCCCATGGCGGCGGCCGCGTTGATGCCGTGGCCGATGACGTCGCCGATGACCAGGGCGATCCGGTCGCCCGGCAGCTCGATGGCGTCCATCCAGTCCCCGCCCACCCCTTCGTGCCGGTCCGACGGCAGATAGCGGCCGGCCAGGTCCACCGCGGCGCCGCCCGACAGCTCCTGCGGCAGCAGACTGCGCTGCAGGGCGAGGGCGGCGGCCCGCTCCCGTGTGTACCGGCGGGCGTTGTCCAGGCTCAGCGCCGCTTGGACGCAGAGTTCCTCGGCCAGCAGCAGATCGTCCTGGGAGAAGGGCACGGCGTTGTCGGTCCGGGTGAACACGGCGATCCCGAGGATGGTGCCGCGGGCCCTGAGCGGGATCATCATCACCGAGTGCATGCCGGTGTCGTGGATGAGCTGTCTGCGCTGGGGGTCACGGTCGAGCCAGGTCCCCGGACCGGTCCTCATGGCGGGCTCGAAGTAGGACTGGTCCCCGTACAGCGCGGTGAGGAACGGCGATCCGGGCGGTACGTACACCACGTCCCCCACCAGGAAGGCGGCCTCGGGCATACCGCCGTGGATGGAGGACTGACCCGCGCGGCGGAAGACGGGGATGCCGGAGGGGGCCTCGGACATCCGCTTCAGCGGCTCCCCACCCAGCGGAACGGCATCGGCCAGATCCACCGTGACGTAGTCGGCGAGGGCGGGGACGGCCATGTCCGCGAGTTCCTGCGCGGTCGTCATCACATCGAGTGTGGTGCCGATCTGGTTGGCCGCCCTGCCGAGCAGCGCCAGCCGCTCGCGCTCCCCGCTCCTGGTGATCAACGAGACGGTGCACACGCCCAGTGGACCACCGCCCTCGGGGGCGAGGGGAAAGACCGAGGAGGAGAAGACGACCTCCCGGCCGTGCTCCGGCGACACCCACCGCAGCACATGGTCGCCGACCGGCTCCCGCGAGGTCAGCACCCGCCGTATCACCGGCTCGATGGTGGTCCGGTCGAAACCACGCACGGCACGCCGCGTGGACCGGGTGGGCGCGTCCACCTCGGAGCGGCCCACGATCTCCCGGCAGGCCCGGTTCGCCCACAGCAGCCGGGTGCGGGTGTCCCACACCGCCACGGCCAGCGGTGACCGGTCCAGAAGCGCCGCTTCGGCGTCGGCGGTCCGCACTCCGTCCGGCGCCCCCGTGACGGCGACGAACCAGCAGCTCGTACCGTCTCCACCGGTCAGCGCGACGGTCTCCACCATCAGCCGGAGGTGCTCGCCGTCCCGGTGCCTGACCTTCACGACGGCGTTGGCGGCCCGCCGGCCGCCCCGCTTCCCCATGTCTCCCGGAGCCGAGGACCACCGCACCGCTTCGACGGGGGTCTCCAGCAGCTCCCGCACCGGCAGCCCCACGACGTCCTCCGCACGGTGTCCGAGCAGCCGCCGGCAGCCCTCTCCCCACGCCAGGATGGTGCCGTCGGAGCCCAGGAGAGCGAGGGCCGGAGCGGGCGCCTCGGGCACGTCCGCGAAGCCGGCCGGCATCCGCTTCGCCTCGGCATTCGCCTCGGAATCGGCCCCGGCTCTACCCGCCATCCCGATACCCTCCGTAGCCACCGATATCGGTCGATGTTCTGCAAAAAGGGTAACGCGCCCGGACGCGGTCGGGGCTTGCCGATCGGAGTGGCCGGCCACCGATGAGTTCGGCGACCGAGCGGGGTCTACACCTACATATCGCAAACTACATATCGCACGCCACACACCTGATCGGGAAGGGACCATGGCATGACCACCAACGCACTGCCGTCCGTCGTGGACGCCGACACCTGGCGGCGTGAGCTCGAAGCGCTGCGCGTCCGGGAGAAGGCCGCGACCCGGGAACTCGACGCGATCGCCGCCCAGCGCCGCCGCCTGCCGATGGTCGAGATGCCCGACTACACCCTCGAGGGCGCGGACGGACCGGTTCGGCTGGTGGACCTCTTCGACGGCAGGAAGCAGCTGATCGTCTACAACCACATGTGGTTCCCCGGCGAGCAGTGGCAGTGTCCGGGCTGCACGGGGTTCACCTCGCAGTTCACCAGGCTGGAGTTCCTGGGCAACTACGATGCCCGGTTCGTCATCGTCACCCAGGGCCCGATCGACGAGGCACTCGCCTACAAGCGGCGGGTCGGGAACACGATGGCCTGGTACTCCACGGCGAACAGCCCGTTCGGTACCGACGTCGGCGCCCCGCCCGGCGGCGGATTCGCCGTCAATGTGTTCCTGCGCGACGGCGACACCGTCTACCGCACCTGGCACACCAACGGCCGTGGCACCGAGCAGCTCAGCCACTCCTTCGCGCTGATCGACCTGTTGCCGTACGGGCGGCAGGAGGAATGGCAGGACTCGCCCGACGGGTGGCCACAGCAGTCCACTTACAGCCGGTGGGCCGGCTCCGAGGACATCGCCGCGCTCTACGGTCAGGGCAAGTGACGCGCCCTAGTCGAGCGTGGCCAGTGCGGCGCGGAGTTCGTCGAGGGTGTGGCGGGTGAGTTCGGTGAGCGTCTGCTTGCTCGCCGGATCGGCCCACTGGTCGAAGGCGTCGTAGAAGGCGCGGATGCCCAGGTCGGCGGCGAGGCTCGCGGTCGGTTCCGGTACGCCGCGCTGGTGGAGCGCGTCCGTCATGGCCTCGGCGAGTTTGGCGCGCTTCAGGGCGGAGCGCTCCTGTAGTTCGGTGTGACCGGCGATGACCGGGCGGAGCCTGGCGCCGACGTCGCGGCGGTCGTCCGTGAAGGTGGCCGTGAGGGCGTCGAGGGCCGCGCGGACCGCTTCGAGCGGTGTGGCCGGGCCGGGTGCCGCGTCGATCGCGTCGGCGATGAGCCGGGTGTGGATGTGCTGGCCGGCGAAGAGCACTTCCCGCTTGTCGCGGAAGTGCCGGAAGAAGGTGGTCTTGGTCAGACCGGCTCGATCGGCGATCTCGTTGACGGTGGTGGCGTCGTAGCCCTGCTCGGTGAACAGCTCCAGTGCGGCGCGCACCAGCCGTTCCTGTGCGTTCGGTTCCCATCGAGCCATGCGCACAGCATAAGTGATGTGACTTGGTAACGTCACTTCGGCTATGGTGACGGTACCAAGTCACATCACCTCGCTCCGCCCTGGGCGGAGCATGCCTCCAGGAGAGCTACGCATGCGTGTTTTCGTCACCGGTGCCAGCGGCCACATCGGATCGGCCGTGGTGCCCGAACTGCTCCAGGCCGGACACGAGGTCGTCGGCCTGGCGCGGTCCGACGCCTCGGCCACCGCCGTCAAAGCCCTGGGCGCCGAGGTGCGCCGTGGCGACCTCGACGACCTGGACGGGCTGCGCGAGGCCGCGGCCGACGCGGACGCGGTCGTCCACCTCGCGTTCAATCACGACGCCATCCCCGCCGGGAAGTTCGCCGAGGCGGTGGCGGTCGACCTGGCCGTGGTGCGGACATTCGGCGACGCGCTGGCCGGCACCGGCAAGACCCTCATCGGCGTCGGCTTCACGCACACCGGCGACGCGCGGCGCGACGCGGCGATAGACGCCAACCCCCGCTCCGCCGTCGGGCGCGCGCTCCACGACTTCACCGAACGCGGCGTGCGGACCGTGCTCGTCGCGATCCCGCCGGTGACACACAGCACGCGGGACAGGGGCGGCTTCATCCCGACGCTGATCAAGATCGCCCGCGAAACGGGCGTGTCCGGCTACGTCGGCGACGGCGCCAACCGCTGGCCCGCCGGTCACACCCTGGACGTCGGCCGCCTCTACCGGCTGGCGCTGGAGAAGGCCCCGGCCGGTTCGCAGCTGTACGCCGCGGCCGAAGAAGGCATCACGGTGCGCGAGATCGCCGAGACCATCGGCCGCCACCTGAACGTCCCGGCCGAGAGCATCCCGGCCGAACGGGCCGCGGACCACTTCACGGGCTTCCCGTTCATCACGATGGACATCACCATGCCCAACGCGGACACCAGGCGATTGCTGGGCTGGGAGCCGGTCCACCCCGGCCTGATCGCCGACCTCGACGACGGCCATTACTTCACCACCGACTGACACCGACGGGCCTGGCCGGGGCGGGGGCCGGACGCGGCCGGACGCGGCCGGACGCGGCGCCGTGTGTCGGCCGCCTGCTCAGCCCCGGCCCGGGGCCACTCCCGCCCGGTAGGCGAGGACGACGACCTGGACGCGGTCGCGCAGGTCCAGCTTGGTCAGGATGCGGGACACATACGTCTTGACGGTCTCCCCGCTGAGCACCAGCTCCGCCGCGATCTCCGCGTTCGAGAGGCCCGCGCTGATCAGCCTCAGCACCTCGTACTCGCGCGGGGTGAGGACCTTCAGCCGTTCGCGCTCGCGCGCCGCGTCCGGCCCAGGGCCCGGGGCGGGAGCCGGGTCGTCCGCCGCGCGCACCCGGCCCGCGAACTCGCCGATGAGCGCGCGCGTCACGGTGGGCGAGAGCAGTGAGTCGCCGCGTGCGACGGTCCGTACGCCGTTGACCAGTTCCGCGGGCGGTGCGTCCTTCAGCAGGAAGCCGCTGGCACCGGCGCGCAGCGCCTCGTATACCAGCGCGTCCACATTGAACGTGGTGACCACGAGGATCCGGGTGCTGGGCGTCGTGCCGGGGCCGGCCAGCCGCCGGGTGGCCTCGATCCCGTCGAGCAGCGGCATCCGGATGTCCATCACGGCGACATCGGGCCGCAGCGCCTTCGCCGCCTCGACCGCGGCCTGCCCGTTGTCCGCCTCTCCCACCACCTCGATATCCGGCTGGGCCGAGAAGATCGTGACGTAGCCGGCCCGTACGAGGGCCTGGTCCTCGCAGATCAGCACACGGATCGGAGCGCCGGAGTCCGCCGGGGGGAAGGGCGGGAGGGGGAGTGGCGGAGGGGGCCCCGCGGTCATGCGTCGCCTCCGGTGGGTATACGGGCGCGGACCGAGAAGCCCCCGTCGGCGCGCGGGCCCGCGGTGAAGTCGCCGCCGAGCATTCTGACACGCTCGCGGAGCCCGCCCAGACCCCGGCCGCCGGATATATGGCGCGGTCCGGGCGCCGGGTGACGGCCGTCGCCGTGAGCGTCGCCGATGCCCTGGCGGCCGTGGTCGTCGGGACCGTCGTTGGCGACTTCGATGTCGACGTGTTCGTGGCCGTAGCCGACCGTGACGCGGGTGGGCCGCCCGGACGCGTACTTCACGGCGTTGGTGAGGGATTCCTGGACGAGCCGGTACACGGTCAGGTCCGCGCCGATCGGCAGCGGCAGCCGCTTGCCGTCCTCGATCAGGTCGACGGGCTGGCCGCCCCTGCGGGTCTGCTCGATCAGGTCACGCAGATCGCCGCGGGCAGGCGCGCGACTGTCGGGCGCCGACCCGTTCGGTGCCGACCCGTTCGCCGCGGACCCGCCTGACGCGGACCTGCCTGACGCGGACCTGCCTGGCGCCGACCCGCCCGGTGCCGACCCGTTCGCCGCGGACTCGCCCGTGGCCTCCAGTACGCCCAGCAGATACCGCAGTTCGGCCAGTGCGCGCCGCCCGGTGCCGCTGATCGCGGTCAGCGCCTCGGTCACCCGCTCCGGAGAGGCCATGAGGAACGGCGCGGCGTCGGACTGCACTACCATCGCGGTCACATGGTGGGTCACCACATCGTGCAACTCCCGTGCCAGACGGCTTCGTTCGGCCGCCGTGGCGGCCAGCGCCACGAGCCGTCGCCGCTCGGCCTCGGCCGCCCGACGGCCCCGTACGACGGCGCCGCCACCCCAGACGGCGGCCAGTACGAGCCCGATGACGACGTAGTCCTGCGGCGGCAGCGGCGCTCCGCGCGCGTGCAGGACGACGGACAGCGCGGCGTACGCCGCCACGGCGGGCATGACCAGCAGCCGCCGCCCGCGCTCCGCGTGCGCGCCCACCGAGTACAGCGCGAGGTAGAGCCCCATGCTGGCGAACGTCTGCGGCAGCCCCAGCGATTGGTGCACCCCGAAGGACAGGCCCACCAGCGTGAGACAGAGCGCGGGGCGGCGGGCGCGCACGGCCAGCGGCAGCGTCTGCCCCAGCGCCAGCAGCACCGCGAGCACGGGCGCGTGCCGGGTCGGCAGATCACCGAACCGGGCACCGACACCGGCCAGCGGCTCGGCGAAGGACAGCACGGTGAGCACGAACGCCAACTCCCGGTCCCGCGCGGCGCGCGGGCGCCCCTGCCACCACGCGGTCCCGGTGCGCCACCATCCGGCGCACACCGCCGCCATGCGCGCGGCGCGGCGCGTCCCGGCCGTTTCGTCCGGTCCGGGCGACCGTGTGCTGTCGGTGCTCTCACGTCTCACGGATTTCACTGAGGTCCCAGGGATACGGCCGTGGCCCGGTACGGGCGGGCACGGGAGGGCGGGGCGGGTCTGCGCCCGCCGAACGTATCCGCGAACGCCGCCGCGGGCATCCCCCGCGAGTGGACTCCTGGGTGCCCCGCGCGGGGGACCCCGCCTCGGGAACTGTCCACGTGGCGGGGACGATCCGTGCCGGTCCCCGCTCGTAGCTTCCTCGCTGTGCCGAGCCGGAGCACATCCGCACCGGTCCACGAGGGGCCGGTCCACGAGGAGGACACCATGTCGCAGCCGAACGAGCGGCCGGAACCGACGCCGTCACCGGAACCGATGCCACAACCCGAAATGCCGGCGCCGTCGGGGCGTGCGCCCGAACAGCGCACCCTCCGCAAGCCGCGTTCAGTGCGCTGGGAGTCCGCGTGGGTGCGGCTGCCGGTGCTGTTCGTACCGCTCCTGGCAGTGAACGGACTGACCACGCTGATCAACGGCGTGGCGGACGCGACCCCGGTGACCGGCCTGCTGTCGGGCGTGGCGACAGCGGGCCTCGCGCTCGGCGCGTACGTATGGCTGGTGCGGCGCCTGGAGAGCCGCCGGAACCCGGCCGAACTGCGGCCCGCGAACGCCCGATCGGAACTGCGCATCGGCGCGCTGCTCGGACTCGGGATGTTCTCGCTGGTGATCGCGGTGATCGCGATGGGCGGCGGCTACCACTTGGAGGGCTGGGGCACGTTCGGCGGGGCGCTCACGACACTGGGCCTGATGACCTGCGTGGCGGTGACGGAGGAACTGGCCTTCCGCGGCGCGCTGTTCCGCGTCCTGGAGGAGAAGACCGGCACATGGGGAGCGCTGGCGGCGTCGGGCCTGCTGTTCGGGGCGCTGCACATGGTGAACCCGGACGCCACGGTGTGGGGCGGGCTGGCCATCGCGGTCGAGGCGGGCCTGCTGTTCGGCTCGGTCTACGCGGCGACCCGCTCCCTGTGGCTGCCGATCGGGCTGCACCTGGGGTGGAACATGGCGGAGGGCGGCGTCTTCGGCACCACCGTCTCCGGCTCCGACGCCAGCCATGGCAGCCTGTTCACCGCCTCGGTGAGCGGTCCCGAGGCGCTGACCGGCGGCGGGTTCGGGCCGGAGGCCAGCCTGGTGGCCATCGTGATCTGCCTGATCCCCACGGCCCTGTTCCTCCGCGAAGCCAAGCGCCGGGACCGCTTCTACGCCCGGGCCGGCCGGTAGCCGGCCCGGGCGCGGGCGCGTCAGTTGAAGAGCACCATGTAGGACGAGGTGAGGCCCGAGGCCAGCCAGAACGATCCGCCGGCCATACCGACGATGATCAGTACTGCCAGCGCGCTGTCTATCTTTTCCACCAGCGGGGACGGAGGCCGGGGCTCCAGGTCATGTGAACTCATCGGTCCAACATATGCCAAGAAGTGGGTGTGTGCGGCGGCCTGTCGAGGTTTCCGTGACAGCCGCCGCGGCGCGAGGCGCATACGTCGTTACCGGCACACGGAGGGGCGGTGTCATGGTCGCCGCTCCACGGCGGAGCGTTGAGCCGGTTCACCAGATGGGTCGAAGCGGTGGGATCGAGTCGCCGGCCATCGCGCGGACGATGGCGGCGAGCTCGGCTCGTGGAACCTCGAGACCGTCTTCATGGAGCCGCCTGGTCAGTTGGGACTCCAGTTCACGCAGGAGGCGTCCGGCGACGGAGAGGTGTTCCAGAGCCTTGCCGGTCAGCACGACGAGCCTTCGCCGACCTCCGGCCGGGTGCGGCCCGCGTTCGACATAGCCGCGTTTCTCCAGGTCGTCGACGATTTGGCCGGCGGCCTGCTTTGTGACGCCGAGCTGTTCGGCGAGCTCGCTCGTGGTCGCGCCCGGGCCGCGGAGCGCCTGGAACACCAGGCCGTGCACGGGGCGCAAGTCGGCGTAGCCGGCGGCATCGAGGCGGCCTACGAACTCGGACAGGACCAGTTGGAAGGCCATCCCCAGCAGGAAGGTCAACTCGGTGCGTTCGAGCGGGTCGTCGATCTCCATGGCTCATCTTGACACACCTGTGGAAAGTGGCTTTACTCAGCGCGAGTAAAGCCACTTTCCACAGGAGGTGCCGTGTACGTCGTCGACGAGAGCGAGCAGCGGACGACCAGGACGCCCTCGGGCGCGATGTTCGGTTTGGCGGGTCCGAGCCAGGGCAGCGCGGAAGTCAGCACCTGGCGGGTGCGACTCGATGCCGATATGGCCACGCCCGTGCACATCATCGACCGGGAGCAGGTGTGGATGGCGGTGTCGGGCGAGTTCGAAGTCGTGGCGAACGGTGAGACGGAGCAGGTCAAGGCAGGTCAAGCGGTCATTCTGCCCGCGGGTGCGGTTCGGCGGCTGAAGGCCGTCGGCAGTCCGGCGGAGGCCTTTGTCGCCATGGGTGTGGGAGGCAAGGCGATGGTGCCGGGCAGTGAGGACAAGATTCCTCTTCCTTGGGCGGATTGATCCTCATCCTCGCGCGACGGGGCCACGGGGCGACGGGGCGACGGGGCGACGGGGCGACGGCCAAGGGTAGGCTCGGCCTCGGCCGCGTGGTCGGGAGCGCGGGGCGAACGGATGGCGAGGAGCGGGATGGCTGTCACCGAACCGGGCGGACAGAACCGGGCCCGGGGCCGGCGTAACCCTGAGCAGGTGAGGGCAGACATCCTCGCCGTTGCCACGGCGGAGTTCGCGGAGCGGGGTCTCGAGGCCGCGAGTGTGAACGAGATCGCGGCCAAGACCGCCACGACCAAGCGGATGATCTACTACTACTTCACCAGCAAGGAAGGTCTGTACACGGCCGTGCTGGAGCGGTCGTACCGGCAGATGGCCGAGACGCTGCTGCGCGAAGTGGGGCCCGCGGATCTCGAGCCCGTCGCGGCGCTGCGGCGGCTCGCGGAGCGGACGTTCGATCACCACGACACGCATCGTGAGTACGTCCGGCTCGTGGTCGGCGAGAACATGTTGCGCGGGGCCTATATCCGGCGCTCGGGGGAGCTGCGCAAGCTCTGGGCCCCGATGCTCGACATCGTCGCCGACATCCTGCGCCGCGGCCGCGAAGAGGGAACGATCCGCGACGACGTCGATCCCATCGACGTCCAGGTCCTCATCAACAGCTTTTCGCTCTTCCGCATCACGAATCAGTACACCTTCGACGCCCTGTACGACTACGCGCTCGACGGGCCCGAGGCCCGTGCGCATTTCCGCGGCATGATCGGTGATGTGGTGACACGCGCCTTCGCCGTCGCCCGCTAGCCGGACCCTCCGCAACCCTCCCCAACCCTCCGCAGGCCACGGGCCCGCCACGCGCTCGGCGCATGGCGGGCCCGACTCATGTGTGCCGCATTTTGGTCCAGGGGGTTAACGAGATTTTGGTCCAGGTGGTACAAAGTTTATGTCCGGGCCCCGACGTACGTGGTCCAGACGCCGTACGACCACGTCATGAGCCTGCCTGCCGCGGTGGCAACCCGTCACAACCGCCCACGCCGCAGGCACTCCATCCCGCACGCATTCCATCCCGCACGCATTCCGTCCCTGACGCACGCTGCCGCCCTACGGTGCCGCACGGAGGGGCGCACGCCCTGGAAAGGCCCAGCTATGCCCCCTCCCGCCCCAGCCGGCGAGGCCACGTGGAACGAGGCCAAGGCCCGCCATGCCGCCCGTGCCAGCTTCCTCGGCAGCATGCTCGAGTACTACGACTTCTACGTCTACGGGTCGGCCGCGGCGCTGATCTTCAACGATGTGTTCTTCACCCGCGCCCACGGAGCCATCGGCACCCTGGCCTCGCTCGCCACCTTCGGCGTCGGCTACGTCGCGCGCCCGGTCGGGGGCATGGTGCTCGGCCACTTCGGGGACCGTGTCGGGCGCAAGAAGGTCATGCTCTTCACCCTCGTCCTCATGGGGGCGTCCACGTTCCTCATCGGGTGCCTGCCGTCCTACCGCAGCATGGGCATACTGGCCCCCGTGCTGCTGGTGCTGCTCCGGCTCGCCCAGGGATTCTCCGCCGGTGGCGAGCAGGCGGGCGCCAATTCGCTCACCCTGGAACACGCGCCACCGCACCGCCGCGCCTTCTACACCAGCTGGACTCTCACCGGGACCCAGGCGGGTTTCATCCTCGCGAGCCTGATGTTCCTGGCCGTCTCCACGCTCCCGGACCGGCAGCTCTTCGCCTGGGGCTGGCGCATCCCGTTCTGGGCCAGTGCCGTCGTGGTCGTGGTGGCCTACTGGGTGCGGCGGCGACTGGAGGAGCCCCAGGAGTTCCGGCAGAAGATGGAGCACGACCGGACCGCGCGATTGCCCGGGGTCGCCGTCCTGAGATCACAGCCGCGGGATGTGCTGCGGGTGGCGCTGTGCCAGTTCAATTCGGTCGGCGGCAGCATCTTCTCCGTTTTCGCCCTCGCCTACGCCACCGGGGACACCGTCGGGCTGTCGCGGACCACCATGCTGTGGGTGGCCATCTTCGCCAACGCCTTCGCCTTGGTGTCGCAGCCGCTCCTCGCGCTGCTGGCGGACCGGATCGGCCGCAAGCCGGTGTTCATCGGCGGGGCACTCGGCTTCGCCGTGACCATGTTCCTGTATCTCCACGCCCTGTCCACCGCGAACATCCCGTACATCTACATCGCCGCGTTCCTCGTCACCTCCTGCTTCTTCAGCTGCCTGAACGCCACTTGGCCCTCGATGTACGGGGAGTGGTTCAGCACCCCGGTGCGCTACTCCGGAACGGCGATCGGCACACAGGTCGGTGTCGGCTTCGCGGGGTTCGCGCCCACCATCGCCTACGCGATTCTCGGTGACGGCCCCGGTGGCTGGATCCCGGTCGCCGTTCTCGTCGCCGTCGCCATGGGTATCGCCGCCGTCTCGTGTGCGACCGGCAGGGAGACGTACCGGACCCCGATGTCCGAGCTCGGGAAGCCGATGGAACCCGCGGCCGCGCACGTCCCGCAGCCGTCCGGCACCCGATAGACCCGGTGGATCCGGTAGACCCGGTAGACCCGGTGGACCCGGCAGACCCGAGAGACCGCACCGCGCATCACACCTCGTCCCGCCCTGTGCGCCGGGACGGCCCCGAAAGGATCGAGACCACATGACCCGGAAAGTCCGCGTGGGCATCATCGGATGCGGCAAGATCGCGCTCAACCACGCGAAGGCGCTGCTCGCCAACGACCACGTCGAGCTCCTCGCCTGCTGCGACATCGACGGCACACGGGCGGCGGAATTCGCCCGCCGCTTCGGTATCCCGCATGCCTACGACGACGCCACCGACCTGATGCGCTCCGGCGTCGACACCGTCACCGTGTGCACCCCTCATCCCACCCACGAAGCCACCGTCGTCGCCGCGGCCCGTAATGGCCTCAACGTCCTGTGCGAGAAACCGATCTCCGTTTCGCTCACCGAAGCGGACCACATGATCGCCGCCGCGGAATCCGCCGGTGTGACGTTCGGAGTCCTCTTCCAGCGGCGATTCTGGGAAGCCTCGCAACGAGCCCATGAGGCCGTACGGAACGGCCGTATCGGCACACCCGTCCTCGCGAGCGTCGCGCTCCGCCTCGGGCGCGACGCCGCGTACTTCAACTCCGACCCGTGGCGGGGGACTTGGGATGCCGAAGGGGGTGGCGTACTCATCAATCAGGCCATCCACTACATCGATCTCCTGCAGTGGTGCGTGGGTTCGCCGGTCGTCCGGGTGAGCGGCAGCATCGCCACGCTCAAGCACAGCGACCACATCGAGGTCGAGGACACGGCCGTGGCCACCCTCGAATTCGCGAGCGGAGCCCTGGGCGTCATCCAGGCCGGCACCACCTTCGCACCCGGCCTCGGCACGCAGGTGCTGGTCACCGGGGACAACGGTGCCACCGTCAGCATCACCGAGTTCCCCGAAGGCGAACCGGCGTTCAACGACATCTGGACCGTCGCCGGAGAGGAGAGCTATCGGACCGTCCACTCCACCGAGATCGACTCCGACCCGCCCCTGGCCACGATCCACGAGGGGCTGACGCCCTACCACGCCCGGCAGATAGACGACTTCGTCGACGCCGTCGTCCACGGCCGCGAACCGCTCGTCACCGGACGCGAAGCCAGGAAGGCCCTCGAGATCGTCCTCGCGGTCTACGAATCCGCCCGCACCGGCCGCCCCGTGCACCTCGGCACGGCCGACCTCGCGCAGGTCGCACCATGACCCATGACCAACTGGCCCTGGGCGCCATGACCTTCCGCGGACGGGACTTCGAAGCCTCCCTGGACGCGGCACAGCGCAGCGGATTCCGCGCGATCGGCATCTCGGTGGCGCAGTGCGTGGCGTGCCTGGAACGCGGCATCCCACCCGAGGCCATGGCCGAAGCGCTCCGCGAGCGCGACCTGCGAGTGGCGGAACTCGAACTGATCCGCCTCGGTGAACGCGGCATGGCCGGGCACCTCAACGCGCTCGTTCTCGACCTGATCGGCATTCTGCGCCCGGACCGCGTCCACGTGGCCGCGTTCTCGGGGACGGTGGAGGAGGTGAAGCGGGAGTTCGCCACCCTGTGCGAGCAGATCACCGCCACCGACGTCGCGTTCGAGTTCATGCCCTACAGCATTGTCCGCGACGTGGCCACCGCCGTGGACCTCGTACGTACCGCCGCGTCCCCGAGGGCGAAGCTGGTGCTCGATGTGGTGCACTTCTTCCGCTCGGGCGCGGACGTCGCCGAACTCACCCCCGACCTCCTCGCCCTGACCGCGGGCCTCCAGCTGTCCGATCTCGTCCCCAGGCCCGGTGTGGACCTGGCCTACGAATCCCGGCACTTGAGGACGTTCCCGGGGGACGGCGTCCTGCCGCTGGCCGACTTCCTGCGCGCCGTGCTCACGGCCACCGGCGGCACGCCTCCGCCCGTCACGATCGAACCCGTTTCGGACGCCCTGGAAACACTGCCCGTGGCATGGGTCGCCGAGCGCGCCATGCAGTCGACCGCGCGTCTGCTCACGGAGGCGGGCCGACCGCGATAGCCCATCCACGACCGCGACCGCGACCATGACCGCCCCTCCCGCTTCCCCCTTTCCCACGACGGAGAACACGATGACGCGAGCCGCAGTACTGCACGGCCCGAACCTGAACCGGCTCGGCAAGCGCCGCCCCGACAAATACGGGCACGCGACGCTCGCCGACATCGAGCGCGATATCGATGGCACCGCCGCCCGGCTCGGCATCGCGGTTGAGCACTTCCAGTCCAACCACGAAGGGGCGCTCATCGACTGGCTCCATGAGCGCCAGGACGGCCTCGACCTCATCGTCGTGAACCCCGCCGGGCTCACTCCCTACGGCTACTCACTGCTGGACGCCCTCAACGACACCGGTCTGCCCTTCGGCGTCGTACACATCTCCGCGTTCGCCGCCGTGGACGGAAGGACCCGCCCGGACATCTTCGCGGCGTCCGCGGCCGTCTATGCCTCAGGAATGGGATGGCACGGCTACGCACACGCTCTTGAGGCACTCAACGCCAAAATCAAGGAGGTGTGAGGGGACCGTAGGCAGGTCGGCGAGTTCTTGTCGGTCCACGACCCCGTCGTGAACCGGTATGCCGAGGCCGTCCGGCGCTGTGCCCCGGCCGGACGGCGCTGGACATCGGCATGGGAAAGGACGCGGTCAGGCGTCCGTCGATGTGGTGGTGGTCGTGCCGATGCGCGGCACGACGACGAGGAGCACGGCCGCCGCCGCGAGCAGATGCAGCACCTCGAGGGCTACGACGGTCAGGGCCTGGTCGGCGCCCACCAGCGGCCCGACGAGTAACAGCACCACGGCGACGGTCACGATCGCGGCGAAGGTACGCGTCGGCTGGGCCGTGCGCCGCGCGATGAGCAGCGCGGCGGTGCCGCCGACCAGGCTCACCAGGAAGGCCGCGAGGCACGCCTGGACCGCGGTGACGGTGCTCTCGGTGCCGGACATGGTGACGTCGAAGTCGGCTCCGGCGGCGTCGAAGATCAGGTAGCCGACGAGGACGGCGACCGCCGCGGCCAGGGCCGCGGGTATGACGAGGCGGGCGATGGCGGCGGTGGGGCGGGTGGATGCGGTGTCGGTCATGGAACTTCTTCCGTGGCTCGGGAAAGTGTGTGGTGAGCGGCCCCGCGGGTCGGGTGGGACAGGAGTGGGGCCGTTCAGAGCCACGTCATTCTGCTTGTTGATCGTTTCAGAGGGCGCGCTTCCGGCCACGGGCGGCCCGCCGGCGGACATGGCGAAGCCCCCGGGATCCTGGGGAGTTCCCGGGGGCTTCGTATGCCCCTACGCTTCCGATCGTGGCAAAGACCCGTACACCGCCGCCGTGACGCCTATTGGACGAAGCGCACGTCGGGGTGGGACGGGGAAGGCCCGTCCAGCAGGTGTTGTGGCCGGCCGCGCAGGTGCTGGTGGAAGAACGCGGTGAGGTAGGCGCGCTGGGCGGCGGTGCTGCGGGTGGGGTCCACGGTCCCGATGTACTCTTCGCGCTTCTGGGCCGGGATGTCCAGGCGTTCGTCGAGTGCGGGCACGATCGTCTGGGCGTCGGTGTAGCTGAAGTGGGCGCCCCGTTCGAGGCTCAGGTCGCGCTTCCAGCCGGTCGAGTGGTCCCAGAGCGACTGCCAGGACGGCTCGTTCAGGTGGGTCTGATTGGCCTTGCCCATGAGCATGAACGGACGGTTCAGCCCTTCCAGCGCGACCGGCAGGAATTCGGTGCCGCTGTACTTGAGCGTGCCGTCCATGTCGATGCCTGCGTCGATGCGGTCGTCCGTGCGCATGGCCTCGGCCGCGGTGATTCCGCCGGCCGAGTGGCCGTACATGCCGACCCGGGTCAGGTCGAGCGCCCCGCCCAGGCCGCGCGGCAGTTGGCGCCCCTCGGCATCGGGATTTCCGCCGTCCCGGAGGACGGCCAACTGGTCGAGGACGAAGCGGGTGTCGCGGACACGGGTCTCGATGGCCTGTTTGCGCTTCGCGGGATCGGTCAACGGGTCCTTTTGCAACTCGACCCGGCCGCCGGGGAACTCGACCGGGGACGTCTCATGAGTGTGGTCCATGGTGACCACCACATAGCCGCGGCCGGCGAGTTCCTCGGCGGTGGAGGTCCCCAGCGTGCGGGTGACCCCGAGGCCGGGGGAGTACAGCACGACCGGCCGGGGTGGGTGGCCGTCCACCGGGGCGCCGGTGGCGGCGTCCGTGCGGGTGGCGGCCCAGTCCACCTCGCCGGGACGTGCCAGGCCGAACGAGCCCGACTCGTCCACGGCACGGGCGGTGCCCGGCGGCATATGGGGCCGGCGGGGGTATCCGCTCGCCGAACGCGCCGGATACCAGACGCTGACCATCAGTTCCCGGTGCGTACCGGTGACCCAGGGGTCGGTCCGGGCGCGGTCGACGAGATGGAGTTCGGTCACTCCGACCGGCTGCCGTCCCGTGGGTGGGGGCAGTTCGAAGCGCACGGGTTCCCGTACCGGATCGGGTAAGGGATCGGATGGGCCGGTGGCGGAGGCGGCCGTACCCGCGCCGGCGAGCAGCGAGAGGGCGAGGGCCACCGCGGTGGTGATACGTGCGTGGATTCGCATGCGGGCAACTCTGTCCCGGCGCGCGCGAGGACACCTCCGCCCGGAGGGGGAGGTGTCCCCTGGTATTCCACCGAGTGTTCACACCGGTGTCCCGGGGCGTACTAGCCGAGGTTCCACCTGCCGGTGCGTTCCTCGTCGACTCCGTTCGCGTTTATCTGGTACGTCACGGCCGTGATCTTCGCGTCTTCCGGCACATCGAAGATCACCCAACCGGTGGCCCGCTTGCCCGGCCGGAGGATCAGGGGGATGTCCAGGGACTCGCCGACGGTGGGGGAACCGGGCTTGCCGATGTACCCCTGCCCGGTCGAGTCGATGACCTTGGCCCCGTTGTACCCGCTCTGGTAGGTGCCCGTGCCGGTGCTGACGATCGTGAACTCCGTTGCGACCAGGCGCTTCCCGGCGGGGGCCTTGAAGTAGTCGACCGCCGCCTGGGCGCGGTCCACGTACTTCTTCAACGTGAAGTCGGCCCGAACCGTGCCCGTGGTGTCCAGGTTGATGGCCGGTCCCTCCAGCGTGAGGGTGTCGCCGAGCTTGCCGACCAGCGACCCCGCGCTGCTGGCCACGGCGTCGGGCGTCCGCTCACCGCCGGGTTCGGCGGCGCCGCTGGAGCCGGTGTTCCTCGTGGGCCCGGCCTTGTCGCCGTCCCCGTCCGAACCGCCGCATGCCACAAGGGTGGCGGTGAGTGTGACGACCGCCGCGGCGGCCACGATGGCACGATGCATGGAATTCCCCCGTACATTCCGTTGAACCCGATCAGTGTGGCGATGGCTGGAATCCTGGTACAGATCGGTGTGCATGGAATGCATGTTCTGTAACCGAACGGTTCCAAAGGAATGGCGCGCCGCTTCGGTCATCGCTCCGTCCGCTGGACCTTTCCCGAGCTGAGCCGGGCACATGGCGGCCCGGAGTCCATTGTGGCCCATGCGGTCCAGAACTTGTATTGTGCGGATATGCCTCGACCTCGTGAGTTCGATGAAAATCGTGTGCTTCTCGCTATCCGTGACGAGTTCTGGGACAAGGGCTACGCGGCGACATCGATGGACGACCTGCTGCGCGTGAGCGGGCTGGGCAAAGGCAGCCTCTACGGGGCGTTCGGGGACAAGCGCAGCTTGTTCCTGCGGGTGCTGCGCGACTACGACGACGCGAACCTGCGGGTGCTGCGCGAGCGTCTGGTTTCCGCCGCGCGGGGGATCGACGTGGTGCGCGAGTTCGTGCTCGGCGTGACCGGCGATCCGACCGGGGCGGTCGCGCGTCGGGGTTGCCTGCTGGCCAACAGCAACGCCGAGCTTGCCACCGGCACTCCGGACGTCGCGGCTGAGGCTCGCCGCAGCTACGACGCGATCGCCACCGTCCTCACCGCGGCGCTGGAGCGCGCCCAGGGCGAAGGCGACCTCGACCCCGACATCGACCCTTCTGAGACCGCCCGCGCGGCCCTCGTCGCGCAACTCGGCCTCATCGCTCTCGGGCGCACCGGCATGGACATCGGAGCGCTCACCGTAATAGCCCAGTCCGCCCTGGCGCGGTTGCTGCCCACTCCGGCGCGGTAGCGGCAACGCACCGGCCGACCTGTACCGCCACGGCCTGCGACCGGCTCCGAACCCTGGGGCGCGCCCTGAAGCTGTGCGCCGCGGCTCCTGCGGAGGGCCGCGCTCCGCGGGCCGGGCTCCTGTGCGCTGCGCTGTCAGTCGTCAGGCGACTCGAATCGCGACCCGGCGGGCCGATACCGCCGCGGCGGTCGGCGCTGCCGGTGGTGTGGCCCCGCGGTTGTCCGACCAGGGGTCGCGGGCCTCGATGCCGAAGCAATCTTGACCCCACGGTCCATATCGGGGAAGGTTATGGACGCAACAGTCCATAACTTGAAGGAGGGCGGCATGGCCGTCTTGGAAGACAAGGTCGCCGTGGTCACCGGGGCCAGCACCGGCATCGGGTTCGCGACCGCGCGCGCATTCCGCGACGAGGGCGCCACGGTGTTCATCACCGGTCGCCGCAAAGACGCGCTCGACGCCGCGGTTGCCGAGCTCGGACCTGGCGTGACCGGCGTGGTCTGCGACGCTTCGGTGCCCTCGGAGCTCGATGCGTTCTACCGCACCGTGCGCGACCAGGCCGGACGCATCGACGTGCTGGTCGCCAACGCCGGCGTCGGCACCGCGGCGCCGTTCGGCGAGGTGACGGAAGATCTGATCGACTCGGTGTTCGCCACCAACGTCAAGGGAACGATCTTCACTCTCCAGCAGGCGCTGCCGCTGCTCAGCACAAACGCTTCGGTGATCCTGACGGGTTCGACCGCTGCGACACGGCCCAACCAGGGACTTGAGGTCTACGCGGCGTCGAAGGCCGCAGTCCGCACCCTCGCCCGCGGCTGGGCTCTCAGCGCGCGCACACATGGCTTCCGGGTCAACGTCGTATCCCCGGGCGGTACGCGCACCTCTGGTCTGCTCGAGCTGGTCACACCCGAGATGCTCAAGCAGGCCGAAGGCGCTGTTCCCCTCGGCCGGCTTGCCGAGCCCGAGGAGATCGCCGCCGTGACGACGTTCCTCGCCTCGGACGCGTCGAGCTATGTCAACGGTGCCGAGTTCTTCGCCGACGGTGGATACGCGCAGGCATGAGCGCTCTCGTAAGCGCCGATCCAGGTGTGTCTCACGCACGGTCCGGGGCTGGGGCGGTGGCTTGGAGGAGGTGTGTCTCCCCCTGCCACGCGGCGGAGCCGCATACCTGCCGGAGTGCTGTGCCGGTTGTGGAGCGATCTTGTGAGATTCGGACACGTTTCGAACCCCGCCCCTTGCTTGTTCGTCCTCCAGTGCTGGAGCACCGGGATGTCTTCGCGACGGAGCGAAGGCCCCCGCGTGATGAACCGCACCACGAGCGAATGGACAAGCACACCATGGGGCGACACCGACGAATATCCCGGCTTCCCCGGACCACGCTGGCGTCACGAGCGGCGCTGGCCGCGGGGGCACTCGTGCCGACGATCGCCTCGGTGGGGTCGGCTCACGCGGCCACCCCGCAGGCGGCGATCTGCACCTCGGACGAGCCGGGGCTCGCCGACAAACTCTCCGAAGACATCAACTCGGCACTGGACGGCTCCACCGCCACGACGGCGATCAGCCTCCACGACCGCACCACGAACACCACCTGCACGCTCGATGCGGACCGGCCATTCGACTCCGCGAGCACGGTCAAGGTGACCGTGCTCGCCACGCTGCTGTGGGACGCGCAGAAGGACGATCGCGCCCTGACGCAGGAGGAGAAGGACCGTGCCACCGCCATGATCACGAAGTCCGACAACGATGCCACCACCGCGCTGTGGAAGCAGCTCGGGGCGGACAAGGTCAATGGATTCCTGCGGGCCGCGGGGATGACCAACACCGTCCTCGACAGCGAGGGACACTGGGGGCTCACCCAGATCACCGCGAACGACGAGGAAAAGCTCCTGAACCTGGTGACCCACGCGAACCCGGTGCTCAGCGAGGACTCCCGCGGCTACATCCTGAAGCTGACGAGCGAGGTCATCCCCTCACAGCGCTGGGGGACACCGGCCGGCGCGCCGGGCGACGCACAGGTGCATGTGAAGAACGGCTGGCTGGAGCGGGCCACGAACGGCTGGCGGGTGCACAGCCTGGGCGCCTTCACCGGCGGCGACCACGACTACACGATCACGGTGCTGTCGCAGGACAACGCCACGATGGACGATGGCATCGCCAATATCGAGGGCATCGCCCGGGCGGTCCACCAAGACCTCAACGCACCCGCTTCCAGCGCTCGGCCCTAGCCCGGTCGGCCCGGTCAGCCCGGTCGGCGCGGTCAGCGCGTCCGTCCCGGTGTGTGGTGGTCCAGCAAGCGGGTGAGCAGCCCCACGAGTTGGTCGCGCTCGGCAGGGTTCAGCGGCGCGAGCAGTTCGTCGTGGAGTTCGTCCAGAACCTTGTCGAGGCGGCGTAGTCGGTGGCGGCCCCGGCGGGAGATCGTGATGGTGTTGCGGCGCCGGTCGTCGGGGTCCGGCGCCCGCTCGACGAGGCCACGCTCGGTCAGTTCGTTGAGCACACCGACCATGTCGCTGCGGTAGATGCCGGTGCGCCCGCTCAGCGCCGCCTGGCTGCCCGGCCCGTATTCCCGCAGCGAGGCGAGCACGGCGTAGTGCCACTTGCGGGCGTCGGCCCGGGCCAGCCCCTCGTTGATCAGCCGGTCCGACCGCGTGGTCAGTTGCGACAGCAGCCGGCTCGGCAGTCGACGCAGCCGTTCGGGCGTCTGGGGCACGCTGTCGTCGGGGACGTCCGCGGCTTCGGCTCTGGTCATGGCGCCCATCCTACCGATTGCGTTAGTCCGACTAACGATGTACGTTCGCTCGCGCCGACAGCGTTAGTGCGACAAACGTTTGTTGAGCGAACTTCACGGAAGGAAGACCTTGCCCACCACGACACTGCGGATTCCCACCCCGGACGGTGCGGCCGACGCCTTCGCCGCCTTCCCCGACCGTGGTGAGCGGCACCCAGGGGTGCTGCTGTACCCGGACGCCTTCGGTATCCGGCCCGTGCTGAAGGAGATGGCCCGCGAACTGGCCGGGCACGGGTACTACGTGCTCGTCCCCAACTTCTTCTACCGGCACGGCCCGGCACCGGTGATCGAACTTCCCGAGTACATCGGAGAGGAGGTCCGGCCCGCGCTCATCGGCCGGCTGATGCCCCTGATCGAGGAGCACACCACCGAACGGATCCTGCGCGACGCCGATGCCTACCTCCGGTTCCTCACCACCCGGCCCGAGGTCGGCGCCGGACCGGTCGGCGTGATCGGCTACTGCATAGGCGGCCTCCTGGCGATGCGCACCGCCGCGGCCCACCCCGGCCAGGTGGCCGCCCTCGCCGAATTCCACGGCCCCGTGGGCGCCGACGGTCCCGACGCCCTGCACCGCCTCTTCTCCACGCTCACCGCTCAGGTCCATCTCGGCCACGCCGAGACCGACCTGACGCCCGAGGCCCTCGGCGAGCTCAACCAGGCCCTGGATGCCGCGGGTGTCGGCTACACCTCCGAGATCTACCCCGGCACCGTCCACGGCTTCACCATGTCCGACACCGACGCCTTCAGCCCCTCGGCACTGCGACACCACTGGGACCGGCTGCTCCCGCTCCTGGACCGCACCCTGGCGGGCGGCTGAGGAGGCCTCCGGCCCGGGGGAGCGAACCCGACGGACGGATTTCCCGCGGTCCGACCTCTTCCCGCATCCGGTGCATGCACTGTATACACGGTATATGAGCCGAGAAGACAGAGGCCGCCGCGGTGATGCCCAAGGCGCCGACGCCCTCACCGACGAGCTGCGCCGGCTGATCGTCGAGGGCGTCTACCCACCGGGCCACCGACTGGTCCAGGACGAACTCGCCGACCGTTTCGGGGTGAGCCGCATCCCGCTGCGGGAGGCCATGCGCACCCTCGCGAGCGAGGGTCTGCTGCGCTCGACACCGGGCCGCGGCACGTTCGTCACGGTGCTGGACCTCGAGGAGATCGACGAGATCTACAACCTGCGGCGGCTCATCGAGCCCAGTTTCGCCGAGCATGTCACCGAGCGGGTCTCCCGGCGCGACATCAGCCGGTTCGAGGAGATGGCGACGGCGATGGAGCGGGCCCAGGGGTCCGGCGCCGATATCTGGTCGCGGACGAACCTCGCCTTCCACCTGGACATGTACCGGCTGTCCCGGCTGCCCATGCGCTACGAGATCATCTCGCAGATGTACCACCGGCTGGAGCCGTACTCCCGGTTCTACGTCCATGGCACCTCGGCGTACGGCCGCGTCCACCACGAGCACGCCGCGATGGTCCAGGCGCTGGCCGACGGGGACGCGGAGGAGCTGGCCCGGCAGATCACGGCGCATATCGACGGCGGGCAGAAAGGGCTGCACACGGCCTGGGAGAACAGCAGCGGCGCCCTCCAGGCGTACTGGGCGGAGTCGGCCCGGTGACCGCCCTCGCGCTCAACACCGATGTGGGCGAGGGGTTCGGGGTCTGGGGGCCGGCCGACGAGGGCGAGCTGCTCGACCAGGTCACCGCGGCCAATGTGGCCTGCGGTTTCCACGCCGGCGACCCCGATATCCTGCGCCGCACCTGCGAGGCGAGCACCGCCCGGGGCGTGGCCATCGGGGCCCAGGTCTCCTACCGCGACCTGGCCGGTTTCGGCCGCCGCTTCATCGATGTGCCACCGGCCACGCTGGTCAACGAACTCCTTTACCAGATGGGCGCGTTGGAGGTGTTCGCCCGGCTCGCGGGCGGTCGCGTCGGCTATGTGAAGGCCCATGGCGCGCTCTACAACGCGGCGGCCCGGCACACCGGGCACGCGGCCGCGATCGTCGAGGCCGTAGCCCTGTACGACCGCGCCCTGCCGCTGCTGTGCCAGCCGCGCACCGCGGTCTGGGAGCGGGCGGTGGAGGCCGGGGTGCGCCCGCTGGCCGAGGGGTTCATCGACCGCGGCTACACCGACGAGGGGCTGCTGGTGCCCCGCTCCGCGCCCGGCGCCCTGATCACCGACCCGGCCGAGGCGGCCGAACGCGCCCTGCGGATGGCCGAGTCGGGGACCGTGGTCTCGGTGAGCGGCAGCGTCGTACGGATCGCCCCGGACGGCGGGGAACTGGCCGCGCTGTGCGTGCACAGCGACACCCCCGGCGCGGCCGGGCTGGCCGCCGCCGTACGGGAGGCGCTGGCGTCGGGGGGTGTCGCGGTGGGCCCGCCCGGTGCCGTCGCGGACCGGGTCGGGGTGCGGCCGTGACGCCGGCGGATGTGCCTCCCGCGGACGCGGTCCGGACGGATGTGCCTCCTGCGGGCGCTGCCCGGAGGGGTGTGCCTCCTGCGGGCGCTGCCCGAACGAACGTGCCTCCTGCGGACACGGCCCCCGCGGACGCGACCCGGACGAACGTGTCCCCCGCGGGCGCGCCCCAGGTGAACGTACGCCCTGCGGACGTGAAGTCTGTGGCGGACGCGAGGTCCGTGAAGGCAACGTCAGACAAAACGTTTCTGCGGAGGGCCGGCGACCGGGGCTGGCTGATCGAGTGCGCGGACCGGCACCCCGCCGAGGTCGCCACCTCGATCCGCGCCCAGCCCTGGGCGTCGGGGCTGCGGGAGGTCGTGCCCGCCGCCACGACCGTGCTGGTGGTGGCGGAGACCGCCGCCGGGATGGGCAAGCTCGCCGCCGGGCTGCGCACCGTGCTCGACGGGCCCGGCGCCCACCGCACCGGACCGCCGCCCGGCAGACGGATCGTGATCCCGGTCCGCTACGACGGCCCGGACCTGCCCGAGGTCGCCGAACGCCTCGGCCTGGCCCCGGAGGAGGTCGCGCGGCGGCACGGCGCGGGGGAGTACCGGGTCGGCTTCTTCGGCTTCGCGCCCGGCTTCGCGTATCTGGACGGCGTACCGGAGAGCCTCCGGCTGCCCCGGCTGTCCAGCCCCCGGCCGAGGGTGGCCGCCGGGGTGGTGGCCATCGCCGGGAACCAGACGGTGGTCTACCCCGGCGGAACTCCCGGCGGCTGGCACCAGATCGGCGTCACCACCACCCGGCTGTGGGACGTGACGGCCGAACCGCCGAACCGGCTCGCCGTCGGCGACCGGATCGTCTTCGAGGCGGTGGCGCCATGACGGTCACCTCCGCCGCCCCGGGCCGCCGGGTCCGCCCCCGGCACCGGCCACCGGACCCCGGCACCGGCCCGGAGCCCGCCGTGCTGACGGTCGTCCGGGCGGGACCGGCGGCCAGCGTGCAGGACCTGGGCCGGCCGGGGATGGCCCACCTGGGCGTGCCCGCCTCCGGTCCGGCCGACCGGCGCAGCTTCCGGCTCGCCAACAGGCTGGCCGGGAACCCGGAGGACACTCCGGCCCTGGAGGTCACCCTCGGCGGCCTCGCGATCACCCTCTCCGCCACCCGCCATGTGGCGGTCACCGGGGCCCCGGCGCCGCTGACGGTCGACGGGGTGCCGGTCGACGGCGCGCCGCGGCTGCGGCTCCGCGCCGGATCCGTGCTCGCCATCGGCCGCCCCTGGGCGGGCTGCCGTACCTACCTCGCGGTCTCCGGCGGGATCGAGGCGGAGCGGGTGCTGGGGTCGGCCTCGCGCGACTCCCTCACCGGGCTCGGCCCCGACCCGGTGTGCGCCGGGGCGGAGTACGGCCTCGGCCCGGTGCGCCCGGTCCCGGCGATCCCGCTGGAGCTGGCGTTCAGCGTCGTCCCGTGTGGCGGCCCGGCCACCGTCCGGTTCCGCTGGGGCCCGCGGCACGAGCTGTTCGACGCCGCGGACCGGCACCGGCTCACCACCACGCCCTGGCGGGTCTCCGCCCAGTGCGACCGGGTGGGCGCGCGGCTGACCGGACCGCCGCTGGCCATCGGCTCGGTGGACCTGCCCAGCGAGGGGACGGTACGCGGCGCCATCCAGGTGCCGCCGTCGGGCGAGCCGATCGTCTTCCTCGCCGACCATCCGGTCACCGGCGGCTACCCCGTCATCGGGGTGGTCACCGACGCCGACATCGATCTCGTCGGCCAGACCCTCCCCGGGGACGAGCTCCGGCTCGCCCCCGTCCACTGAACCCCCTGTGAATCCCCTGAAACACCCTGAGATGCCCACCCCTGAAACACCCCGAAACCCCCTGAGAAACCTCGAGGAGACACCCACATGACCACTCAGCCCGACTCCCTCGTCCCCTTCCACTTGGCCATCCCGGTGGACGACATCGAGGCCGCCCGTGAGTTCTACGGCAAGGTGCTCGGCTTCGCCGAGGGCCGCTCGGACACCAAGTGGATCGACTGGAACTTCGGTGGCCACCAGGTCGTCACCCACCAGGTCGGCGACGGCCCGTCCGGGGCGCCGCGCGACGGCGTCGCCGGGACCAACCCGGTCGACGGCCACCAGGTGCCGGTGCCGCACTTCGGCCTGGTGCTGCCGGTGCCGGAGTTCCAGAAGCTGGCCGAGCGGCTCACCGCGGCGGGCACGGAGTTCGTGATCGAGCCGTACGTCCGCTTCCAGGGCGAGCCCGGTGAGCAGTGGACGATGTTCTTCCTCGACCCGGCGGGCAACGCGCTGGAGTTCAAGGCGTTCGCCGACCTCGGACAGCTCTTCGCCGTCTGATCCGCGTCCGCCCGGCGGTCCTGATCCGCCCGGCGGTCCTCACCGACCCACCACCGACCCACCGGCGCGGCGGCGCCCGGCCCGGCAGGACGACGGTCATCAGCAGGAGGACTGGTCCCGCGGATGACCGTCGTACGGGCCCCCGGCGCCGTACCGGCGGCACTGACAGCACATCCCGGCCAAAGGACATGTCAGACCCGGAGGAACCCATGACGAGCGTATCAACGGCCTCAACGGCCTCAACGGCACCCGGAGACCCCGGGGGCGCGGCCGCCGTGGCCACCGCGGCGCGCGGCGGCCCGCGCCGGGCGGCGCTGGCGGCGGCCGCCGGCACCGCCATCGAGTACTACGAGTTCGGCGTCTACAGCTATCTGGCCGTGGTCATCGGCCCGCACTTCTTTCCCGGGGACGACCCCACCGCCGCCCTGCTGGCCACGCTCGCGGTGTTCGGCAGCGCGTTCCTGATGCGGCCGCTGGGCGGCATCGTGCTCGGCCGGCTCGGGGACCGGGTGGGCCGCAAGCCCGTACTGATCCTCACCGTGACCGGGATGGGCGGCGCCACCGCGGCCGTCGGGCTGCTGCCCACGGCCGACGCCGTCGGCGTGGCCGCGCCCGTCGCCCTGCTGATGGTGCGGCTCGCGCAGGGGTTCTTCGCGGGCGGTGAGGTGACCGGTTCGGCCACCTATCTCGCCGAGTCGGCCCCGGCCGGGCGGCGTGGCTTCTTCGGGGCCTTCACCCCGGTCGGGGTGGCCCTCGGCGGCGGGGCCGCGGCGCTGGTCGCGGGCGTCACCACGACCGCGCTGAGCGAGCGCCAGCTCGACGCCTGGGGGTGGCGCATACCGTTCCTGCTCTCGCTGCCCCTGGTCGCCGTCGCCCTGATCGCCCGCAACCGGCTCGCGGACTCCGAGAGCTTCCTCGCGGCGAAGTCGGAGCGGGCGACGGCCAAGGCGCCGCTGACCGAGGTGTTCACCCACCACCGCGGCCCGGTGCTGAAGGTGACCCTGCTGGCCATCGGCTCCAACTGCGGCTACTGGGTCGGCCTGATCTTCATGAACATCTACCTGACCACCGACCTCGGCTACCCCAAGGAGTCCACCTTCTGGATCATGGGCGGGATCAGTCTGTTCGTGGCCGCCCTGATGCCGGTGTGCGGGGCGCTGTCGGACCGGTGGGGCCGCAAGCGGCTCATCACGGCCGGCTTCGCCGGGTACGCGGTCCTGGTCGTCCCCGCGATGCTGGTCATGGGTCGTGGCAGCTTCCCGCTCGCCGTCGCGGCCATGGTGGTGCTGGCCCTGCCGATGCCGGTCGTCCAGTCCGTCACCTACCCGACGTACGCCGAGATGTTCCCGACCCGGGTGCGGTACACCGGGCTCTCGTTCAGCTTCAACATCGGCACCATCGTCGGCGGCGGGCTCAGCCCCTATCTGTCCACCTGGCTGATCTCCGCCACCGGCAGTCTGCTCGCCCCGGGCTTCCTGCTGATGGCGGCCGTGGTCGTCGCCCTGCTGACGCTGCGCACCGTCGCCGAGTCCAGCCACGGGGAACTGGCGTGACGGCCGCCGTGCGGCCCGGCCCCGCCGCCTCCGGAGAAGGCCTTCCCGAGGACGTCCCCGCCACCCCGGCGGCGCTGCGGCGCCTGGTGGCGGACGGCCGGTGGACCGGGCCCACGGCCGGTCTGCTGGACGGTTACCAGCAGGCCAACCTCGTGATCGTCCCGCACGATCTGGCCTTCGACTTCCTGCTGTACTGCACCCGCAACCCCGCGCCCTGCCCCGTCCTCGCCGTCACCGAGCCGGGCGACCCGGTGGTGCGGCTCGGCACGACCGTCGCCGACCTGCGGACGGACCTGCCGCGTTACCGGGTCTGGCACGACGGCGAACTCGCCGCCGAACCACCCGACATCACCGCCCACTGGCGCCCGGACGCGGTCGGCTTCCTCCTCGGCTGCAGCCACACCTTCGAGGGCCCGCTGCGCGCGGCCGGCGTCCCGGTCCGGTACGCCCCGGAGTCCGCGGCGCCGCCCGTCTACGTCACCGACGTGGCCACCCGCCCCGCCGGGCGGCTGTCCGGACCGCTGGTGGTCAGCATGCGCGCGATACCGGCCCGGCTGGTGGCGCGCGCCGTCGAGATCACCGCCCGCTATCCGGCCGGGCACGGGGCGCCGGTGCACATCGGCGACCCGGCCGCGCTCGGCATCGCCGACCTGGCCCGGCCGGACTTCGGCCCCTCACCGGTCGTCGAGGACGGCGACGTCCCGGTGTTCTGGGCCTGCGGGGTGACCCCCCAACTGGCGCTCCCCGCCGCACGGGCCCCGTACACCATCACCCACTACCCGGGCCATATGTTCGTGTTCGACCACACCGTCGACGCGGGCCCGGCACCGGGGTGAACGGCCATTCGCGGTCCGGCGGCGGGGGTTTCAGGGAGCGATGCCCACGCCGTCGATCCGACTCCAGGCCCGCTCCTGGGCGGACGTCATGGCCGGCCACGTCAGTCCGCCCGGCCGGGGCCGGACATGGGAGGCGTAGGGCTTGGGGCGGAAGCCGGAGTCGTAGAAGCACCCGGTGCCGTAGACGCGGTCGAACGTGGCGCACGCGGACGCGATGGACCGCGGTGTGGGCTTGTTTCCGGTGCGCACCCAGGAGTCCAGCGCGGCGATGGAATCGGCGTACTCCGCGTTGCTCAGCTCGCTGTGTTCGCTCTCCTCGGTGAAGGTCTGCACGAGGTTCTTCCCGCGGTGCGCGCCGTCGACCGTCGCCCGGTACGCCGACTCGTGCTCGACGAATGCCGTGGGGTCGTCGATGGCGTGCATCGTCAGTACCGGGATGGACACCTGCCCGGTGAGGTCGCTGTCGTAGGAGAGGTCACGCCGGGCGTCGGGGGCGGCGGAGAAGCGCTCGACGCCCGCGTTCAGCGCCGTGTCGTCGTGTGAACCGGAGTACCACACGCCCTGGTTGCTGAACGGATTGCGGTCGCCGAGCCGGCTGTGCACGATGTCGCGGAAGGTGAACACCGAGAACCGCAGATGGGACTCCAGCGTCCGCTCCGGAAGGCGGGTGACGGCGAGGATGTCGTCGAGGTTGCGCTGCTGCGGCGCGGTGCGCTCCTCGGGGGCGGAGGCGTAGCCGGTGCACTCCTGAAGGCGGGCGCGCAGCCCGGCCGTCGTCAGGGTCGAATCGGGACGCAGCCCCTGCCACAGCGGGTACTGGGGCTCGCTGGGGCGTGGCAGGTTGCGGCAGTAGTACTGGTAGACCACCCGCAGGTCGACGCGGTAGTCGTAGCCCCGGGAGCCGCCGCCCAGGACACCGCTGGTGAGGAGGGCGCCGTCGTAGGGGCCGTTCTTCCTTCCGTACGTCTCCACGACCTTGGCGGCGACGTTTCCGCCCCAGGACTGGCCGTGTACGTACGTCCGCTCGGGCTTGCCGAAGTCCGCCACGAACAGGCGGCGCAGATTCTCCGTGTCGGCGGCCGCCATGCGCGTTCCGTAGCCACCTCGCCGGTACGACGAGCCCGCCCAGGCGTAGCCCTCGGACACCATCACCGACCAGCGGTCCAGGTCGCCGACGCTCCGTTCGGGATCGGACCCGTCGCCCAGGTCGGGGCCGCCGTGGGAGTGGACGATCAGCGACCCGTTCCACTTCTTCGGAACGGCGATCGCGTAGTACGCCCCGTTGCCGTCCTGGCCGGTGTAACACGTGGCCTTGTCGCCCACACTCGCCGGGCACGTGACCGGCGCGGGACGCGGCTGGGCCGCCTGGACCGGACCGGCGTTGCCCAGCGTCCCCGCGACGATGCCCGCGATGCCGACGGTCGACGCCACGGTGCGCCGCATACGCGTGAGACTTCGCAGAAGGGAGGAAGGTACGTTCCGACTCGAGCTGTGCACAGCGACGCTCCTGACCTCAGTGGCGCTCCCTCGCGCCAGGCGTTGCGATGTTAAGGACACCTGTTCCGCCGACACCATTGAGCAGGGAGTTCTGTTCTTAACGTGCACGGCTCTGCGATGTGCGCGGCCGGCGGAGGCCGTGGTGCTGCAATGGACCCATGTCCCTCGACGAGCTCCGCACCCTGCTGGCCCGGCATGCCCGGCCCGACTGGACCACCGCCATCGACGGCGTCCTCGTCTCGAAGGTCGACCGGCCGGATCCGCCGGCGCCCTCCATGTCCGGCATGGTGCTCGCGGTCATCGCCCAGGGCAGCAAGCGCCTCGCGCTGGGCGACCGGGTCTACGCGTACGGACCCGGGCAGTATCTGGTGGCATCCGTCGACCTGCCCGTCACGGGGCAGTTCACCCAGGCCGACCCCGAGCAGCCGGCGCTCGGCTTCGGCCTCACGCTGGAGCCGTCCGCCGTCGCCGAACTGCTGTTGCGGGCCGGTCCCGGAGACACGCCCAGCGCGGGCGGCGGTGTTCCGTCGGGGATCGCGGTCAGCGAGGCTTCGGCGGCGCTGCTCGACGCGGTGGTCCGGCTGCTGCGCCTGCTCGACGAGCCGCGCGACCGGGCCGTACTGGCGCCGCTGGTGAAGCGGGAGATCCTGTGGCGCGTGATCACCGGCGAGCAGGGGGCGACGGTTCGGCAGCTCGGTCTGGCCGACAGCGGGCTCAGCCATATCTCCCGGGCCGTGCGCTGGATCCGCGAGCACTACGCGGAGCCGTTCCGGGTCGAGGACGTGGCGCGCAGGTCCGGTATGAGTGTCTCCGCCTTCTACCGCAACTTCCAGGCGGTGACCGCGATGAGCCCCATCCAGTTCCAGAAGCAGATCCGGCTCCAGGAGGCCCGGCTGCTGCTCGCCACCCATCCGAACGACGTCACCGGGGTCGGTCAGCGGGTCGGCTACGACAACCCGTCGCAGTTCAGCCGGGAGTACCGCCGCCAGTTCGGCGCACCCCCGAGCCAGGACGCGGCCCGGCTGCGGAGCACCGTACGCGCCCCCGCGGGCGTCCTGCCCTGAGCGGGGCTGGGCAGCCACCGGGAGGATCGTGCATGCGCGGGCGAGGATAGTTCTATCGTTTCCGCAGGTCGGAGCGGTGAAATGGGAGTGCAAGTCCTCCCGCGGAGCAGGAATCGCCTGTTCCTCCGCGGATCCCACCGACATCGCAGGGGCCACCCCATGAACACCGTTCTGATCACTGGTACGTCGTCCGGGTACGGGCGGGAGACCGCTCTCCACTTCCACGAGCGGGGGTGGCACGTCATCGCCACCATGCGGACGCCACGGCCGGGCGTCTTCCCCGAGTCGGACCGGTTCCGCGTCGTCGAGCTCGATGTGACCAGGCCCGAGAGCATCACCGCCGCGTTCGAGGCGGCGGGGCCCATCGACGCCCTGGTCAACAACGCGGGCATCCCGTCGATGGGGGTGTTCGAGGGCATCTCCATGGACCGGGTGCGGGAGGTGTTCGAGACCAACACCTTCGGCGTGATGGCGACGACCCAGGCGGTGCTGCCCCAGTTCCGCGAGCGCGGCTCCGGCGTGGTGGTCAATGTGACCTCCAGCGTGGTGCTGGGGCATATGCCGCTCACGTCCGTCTACAAGGCGAGCAAGATGGCCGTCGAGGGGTTCACCTCCTCCCTCGCGCTCGAGCTCGCGCCCTTCGGCGTGCGGGCGAAGACGGTCGAGCCGGGCGCCTGCCTGACGACGAACTTCGGAGCCGGCGCGATGAACGATGCCCCGCTGGAGGAACTGGTCCCGGCGCCCTACGCGGCGTTCACGAAGAAGTCCATGGACGACTTCGGGGGCCAGGACGTGTTCACCAAGGAGAGCGACGTCGCCGAGACGGTGTGGCAGGCCGTGCACGACACCACCGGGCGGCTGCGCTTCCCGGCCGGTCCCGACGCGGTCCGGCTCGACCAGGCGAAGTGACCGGCCGGCGGGCACGGTGTTCATCCCCCGGTCGGCCTTGCCCGCCGGGACGGTGATCCGGCGGGGACGGGGCGGAACCTGCGGCGCGGACGGGGCGGAACCCGCCGGAGGTTCCGCCCCGTCCCCTGTGCGTCAGCTACCGGCCGTCAGAAGCGGTCCGGGGAGCGCTGCGGAAGCGGGGCCCCGGGACGGATGTCCCGCTTCCGGTCCTTCTGGGCGCCGCCGTTGGAGTCGCCCGTCGCCTCGCAGGTCACGTCCTTCGCCGGCAGCTTGCCGGTGGTCAGGTAGCCCGCCACCGTGCCGTCCGTGCACGCGTTGCCGCTCGGGTAGACGCCGTGGCCCTCGCCGCCGAGGACCGTCAGCATCCTCGAGCCCTTCAGGTCGGCGTGCAGGGCCTGACCGCTCGGCAGCGGGGTCTGGGAGTCCCACTCGTTCTGCACGACCAGCGAGCCGACCTTGTTGTTCACGACGGTGGCCCGCTCGACCGACCTGTCCCAGAACGCGCAGGGCTTGATGCTGGACGCGAAGTCGCCGTAGAGCGGGTAGCGGCCCTTGTCCTCGATGGCGTCCCGCCGGTAGCTCTCGGGGTCGCGGGACCAGGCTGCCGAGTTGTCGTTGCACACCACGGCCCAGAAGCTCGCGGTCATGTTGTCGCTCGGTACCTCGGCGGACTCGGCGGACTCGGCGGACTCGGCGGAGCCGGCGGAGTCGGCGGCCAGGCGTGGCGTGCCGGCCGGATCCGGGAGCTTCTCCCCGGAGGCGGGCTTGCCGGCCGCGGCCTTCTTCAGCTCCACGACCAGTTCGGTGCCCTCCCGCACGCTGAAGACCGCACCGCGCATCATGCTCCGGACGTCATCGCCGGTGTACTTCTCCCCGTCCATCTCGATGGGCTTCTCGTTCGCCCGCTGGACCAGGTCCCAGAACGTCCGGTCGACCTTCTTCGGGGTGTCGCCGAGGTCGTACTTCTCGGAACGCGTGGCGGCCCACTCGGTCCACCGGTCGAACGCGGGCTCGGCACCCTCCGCCCACCACTGGATCATCTTCCGCCAGGCGCGCGCCGGATCGACAGCGCTGTCCACCACCACCCGGTCGGCCCGGCTCGGGAACAGCTGGGTGTAGACCGCGCCGAGGTACGTCCCGTACGAGTAGCCGAAGTACGAGAGCTTCTTCTCGCCGAGGACCGCCCGGAGCAGATCCATGTCGCGCGCCGTGTTGCGCGTGGTGATGTGCTTGAGCGTGGCGCCCGACTTCTCACGGCACTTGCGCGCGACATCCCGCGCCCAGGCGACGTCCTTGTCGAACGTCGCCTCCTTGTACGGCCGCAGCCAGTCCTCCTCCTCCTGCGTCAGGCCGCAGGTGACGGGCGTGCTCCGGCCCACCCCGCGCGGGTCGAAGCCGATGAGGTCGTAACTCTGCCGTGCGGACTCGGGCAGCATGTCCTTCATCTGCAGCGGCATGTCGAGCCCCGGCCCGCCGGGGCCACCGGGGTTGGCGAGCAGGACGCCGTGCCGCTTGTCCGGTGTGGTGGTCTTGATCCGGGATATGGCCATGTCGATCCGCTTGCCGCCGGGGGCCCGGTAGTCCAGCGGCACCTTGATCGTCGCGCACTGGTACTCCGCCGGTTTGTCGGCCTCGCACCGCTGCCACTTCGGCTTCTGCTTGATGTACGGGTCCAGGGCGCTCGCGGTGGCGGTGGACGTCGATGCGGGGCCGGCCTCGGCGGCGGTGGCCGTCGAGGTGGCGAGCGCGGGAGCCAGTGTCGCCGTGACACCGATGGCTAACAGGGGCGCGAGACCTCGTCTACGCACGAAATCGTTCCTTCCGGTGGTGTGTCGGGACAGGAACGATCATTCAGGTGGTGTGCGCCGGGGAACATCGGCCGTGCGTCCCCAACTCCCCTCCCTCTTGGGAGTGATATGACGGCCGTGCGTGGTCCCCTGGTTGTACGGCCCACCCGCGTGCCGCTCAGGGTCGGGGCACCTCCTGGCCGTTCACGAACACCCGTCGGAAGGTCAGGTCTTCGGTGTGGGCGATGCTGTCGGGGCCGCGGATGCCGGTGAACGCGGAGCGGGAGAGGTGCACCCCGCGCAGCGGGTCGGTCTCCAGGCCGACCAGCCGCAGCACGGTCTGGGCGCCGTCGATCTCCATCCGGTCCAGGTGGATGTTCCGCACGGACACCGGCAGTGTGCCGTCCTCGCCACCGTTGTAGTCCATGGTCACGAAGGCGATGTCACGCTCCACGCCCTGTCCGGTGAAGTTCCGGATGTGCACACCGTCGATGGAGCCGCCGCGCTTCTTGTTCGCCTTGACGTACAGCGCGTACTTCACGGGGTAACGCCCGGGGAAGTCCGGAGGGTTGATCTCGCAGTCCTCGGCGAAGATGTCACGCACCCCGCCGGACATCTCGCTGCCGACCGTCATCCCGCCCCAGCGGCCGGAGAACCGGCAGTCGCGCACGACGATGTTCCTGCTCGGCACGCCGACCCGGTGGCCGTCCTCGTCCCGGCCGGACTTGACGGCCACACAGTCGTCGTTGGTGTTGAACCGGCAGCCGGTGATGAGCACATCGGAGCAGCATTCGGGGTCGCAGCCGTCGGTGTTGTAGAGCGTGCTGTCCACGGTGATGTCGCGCACGGTGACGTTGCTGGAGAGCACCGGATGTACGGTCCACATCGGCGGGTCGACGATGGTCAGTCCGCTGACCAGGACGTTGCGGCAGCGGTAGAACTGCACCATCTTCGGCCGCAGATGGTGGCCGTCGCCGAAGACGCGCCGCGCCACCGGCACCCCCGTGGAGCCCATCTCGCGCAGCAGCTTCTGGTCGGCCCCCTGCGGTCCGCTGTCGCGGTACCAGCTCTCCCACGGCCCGAGCCGCGCCTGCCCGTCGAGCGTGCCGCGGCCGGTGACCGCCACGTCCCGCTCACCGTACGCGTAGATGAAGGGCGAGTAGTTGTACGCCTCGGTGCCCTCCCAACGGGTGAGCACCACCGGCAGGAAGTCGCGCGGATCGGGGCTGAAGGCGATGGTGGCGCCCTCGGCGACATGCAGGTCCACCCGGCTGCGCAGATGGATCGCGCCGGTGAGGAAGCGGCCCTCGGGGACGACGACATGGCCGCCGCCCGCGCGGTGGCAGGCGGCGATGGCGGCCCGGAACGCCGCGGTGTTCATCGTCCGCCCGTCGCCGACCGCGCCGTAGTCGGTGACCCTGAACGTACGCCGGGGGAAGGCGGGCGGCCTGATCCGGGCCAGGATCCCCGGCACCGCGCGCCACGCCCCGGTGTAGGCGGCGGCCGCGCCGGTGTGCGGAGTGGCCGTGCCGGTGTGCGGAGTGGCCACTCCGGTGTGCGAAGTGGCCGCGTACGCCTGCTCCGCGGACAGCGGCGGGAGCAGCGCGCCCGCCGCCAGCAGACCGCCGGTGCGCAGCGCCGCGCGGCGGGAAGGACTCGGGTGCATGGCCTGCCTCCTTGGCAACGCGCTAGCTGACGGAGATCCGGTCCAGATCGGGCGCGGACTCGGTGTCGTTGGAGATCTCGATGGTGTTGGCGCCGGGCTTCAGGGTGACGGGGAGGGAGGTGGTACGTGGTGTGGTGTTCCCGGTGTCGGTCACCGTCACCTTGGCCGCCGGGCCGCCGTTGACGCTCACCTGGAACGAGCGGGTGCCGTTGACCGTGTAGTCGAGGTACAGCGTGTGCTCTCCGCCGTCGGGGACGACCACATCGGGGAACACCATGGCCGCCTGCTCGCTGCCGCCGATGTTGCGCACCTTCTCGGCCCCGGAGCAGGGCCCGCAGCCGGTGATGCCCGTGCTGCCGAACTGGTTGGCCGAGTCCTCCGCCTCACGGGCCCATATCCGGCCGGTGGGCAGTGGCCGCACCCGGACCTGGTCCGACACCGACTTCTGCCGGCCGAGCAGCCCGTAGTCCGCCGTGACGGGGATGTCCGCCGACCCGGCGTCCTGGCCGGGCGGGGAGGTGACGGTCCAGGTGCCCCGCACCGTCTGGCCGAGCCGCAGCGACCGGGCCGTGACCGGCCCGCCGTCCGCGGTCCAGCCGTCCGGCAGCCGGGGGGCGAGGCTGACGTTGTCGAGCTGCTCGTCGTCGTCCAGCCGGAGCGTCGCCGTGACGGTGAGGGACCGCTGCCCGGGGCCGGCCCACTGCAGACCGTGGGGCCGTACGGTGAGCGTGGTCTTGGGGGTGTACGAGGCCGGGGGCAGCGGGGCCACCGCGATCCGGTCCAGGCCGGGGCCACGGCGGGCGGTGCTGAACACCTTCACCGTATTGGCACCGGCCTTGAGCGGCACGGACACCGCCGTGCTCTCCGGCACCTCGGAACTGTCCGCGGCCACGGGCACCTCGACCGGTGCCGCGCCGTTGACACTCACCGACAGGGCGGAGCCGGCCGCGGCCGTGTGGTCCAACTGGAGCCGGTAGTCGCCCTGTTCGGGCGCGCGCACATCGCGGTACGTCACGGAGTTGCGCGACCCGCCGCCGAGGCCGTCCACGCGCCGGCCGCCCGAGCAGGCGCCACATGCCACGGAGTGGGCCGCGCCCGTCGGCCGGTTCTGCCGTGCCTCGGCCTCCAGCGGCAGCGCGGTGCGGGTGGTCTTCGAGCGGCCGTACGCCACCTGGATCTCGTCGATGCGCAGCTGGTGGTAGAACTCGGGCGCCTGCGGGCCGCCCCAGAGGCTGCGCACCTCCAGCTTCAGATAGCGGGCGGTGCGGTCGCCGATGTCGATGGTGCGCACCCCGCGCGCACTGGGCAGTGTGCCGGAGCGCACCTGGGTCCAGCGCTTGCCGTCGCCGCTGGCGTAGACGCGGTAGTCCTTGATGCGCGCGGAGTCCTCGGGGCGGCCGAAGGACGACCGGGCGTGCGTCGGGGACCACTCGCGCTGGTTCACCGCCAGCGATGTGGCGTGCTTGCGCGCGCCGAGGTCGAGGGTGACGGAGACGGGCAGCTCGCCGTCGCTGTCCCAGTAGGTCTCGTAGTCGCCGTCGGCGAGGTCGGCCGCCGGGTGGCCGGTACGCGCGGACGTGGCGGTGGCGCCGACACCGGACTGCGGGTAGAGGGGCCGTCGGCCGTCCGTCTCGACCTTGAAGACGGTGTCGTACGGATCCCAGTCCTGGATGCCGAGGATCGACAGATGGCCACCGGACTGGCTGAAGCGCATCGCCTCACCAGTGCGCAGATCGGTGACCCGGCGCACGGTGTAGCCGTTGTCGCCCAGCCGCACCATGTCGGTGCGGGGCCGGGTGACCACGTGCACATACTGGGTGCGGTCGCCGTTCTCGCCCCGGCCCACGGTGACCACGCCGTGGGCGCCGTCGTTCCAGAAGCCGGGCCGCATCCCGCCGTACATGTAGCCGCCGCCCTCGACGCCGTACACCGACTCCTTGATGGGCTCGACCCACTTGCCCATGAAGTCGTTGAACTCCTCCTGCTGGGGCGGGAGTTTCCCGTTCACCATGGGTGTCTCGGCCATGAGCGACTTGATGGAGGAGCCCGCGTTGGTGATGTAACGGCCGGTGCTGAGCCGGGCGTCGACCTCGTGGTCCCCGCCGTCGTACCACCAGTCGCCGGTGGTCGGAAGCTTGTAGTCGGCCTCGGTCAGCCGGGGCATGGGGACGGTCACGGCGGAGGGGTAGTCGTACGCCGGGGTCATGCCGGTCTTCTGCTCATTGCTGACCGTGTCCATGATCGGCGTGTCTTCGTTGTTGTTGCTCAGCAGCCAGTCCGGCCGGCGTTCGCGGATCTTCTCGTAGAGCCCGTTCTCCTCCCAGTACTCGTTGTCGTTGTCGATCCAGAACCCCGACAGGTCCTGGTATTTCTCCATGACCTCGAGGAACAGGTCGTAGCTGTACATGCCGAAGCCGCGACGCGTGGTCAGGTCGACATCCCGGCCCTTGTACTTCGAGTAGGCGGCCGAATCCAGCGTCTCGGTGCCCGACTCGTTGTGCCACTGCGGGTCGTCGGTCATGTAGAGGATGATGCGCACACCCTTGGCCTTGCCCGCGGCCACGAGCTCGCCGAGCAGATCGCGCTCGGTGGCACAGCTGCCGGGGACCTTCGAGGGCCAGGGGCGGGCGTAGCCCAGCCTGCTGTGGAAGGTCGCGAGCACGATGTACGAGGCGCCGAGCTTGCGCGCCTCGTCCACCCAGTAGTCGGCGTTCCAGCCGCCCTCGGTGACATCGCGCTCCCACTCGGCGCAGTCGCGGTGCTGGGGGTTGGTGAACATGCCCCAGTGCAGGAAGAGCCCGGCGGTGGACTGGCGCAGCCACTCCTGCCGGGGGTGCTGGACCTCGGCCTGGGCGGGGGCGGCCAGCAGGCCGATGGCCAGGGCGAGTACGACCGCCGCGCACAGCGCGCGCCACCGGGAGCGGGTGGCGCGGGCGGCGCGTGCGGTGCGGGCAGCACCGGCGGCGCGGGCGATACGGGCAGCACCGGCGGCGCGGGCTGCGGGGATGTGGATGGGGCGGAGCGGGATCCTCGGCGTGGGCATGTCCTGTCCTCCGTGAACGTTCCCGTGAGCGTTCACGGAGCACTGTCCGGCCCACCCGGCCGCCGTGTCAATATGTGTGCGAGGTTGGGGTGTTCCGCTGTGGGGTTCCGTTGACGCCTGTCGTCGCCGCGGTGATTATCGAGGAGGAGCGCTTCGGGGATCACCCCCGTGAGCGGTCCCGAGTGCCACGTCGTACCACGTCCGAGGGTGGGGAGAGGGGTGGGGTCCGTGCCCACGAGCGCCAGGCCGCGCCGCATCACCATCGAGGATGTGGCGCGCTCGGCCGGGGTGTCCCGGCAGACGGTCTCCCGCGCGGTCAACGACAAGCCCGAGATCGACCCCGCCACCCGGCAGCGGGTGCTGCGGGTGGCCCAGTCGATGGGATACCGGCCCAGTCGGTTCGCCCGTGGCATGGTCGGCCCGCGGCTCACCACGCTGGGTCTGGTCATCGCGGATGTGCTCAACCCCTTCTTCCCCGAGGTGGTTTCCGGTGTGCTGGCGGCGGCAGACGAGCGCGGCTGGCAGGTCGCCGTCTACAGCACCGGCTCCGCCCTGGAACGCGAGACCGCGGTGGCGCGGACCGTCGTGGACCACGTGGACGCGTGTGTCGCCTTCCTGCTCGACCCTGGCGCCATCGAACTCATCCACCGCTCCGGTATGCCCTTCGTCCTGCTCGACAACGAGCACCGGCCACCGAGCGTGAACGGCGGGCGGATCGACTTCGCCACCGGTATGCGGCACGCGGTCGGCCATCTCGTCGAGCGCGGCCACCGGCGGATCGCGATGCTCGACGACCGTGGCCGCCCGGACGCCGGCGGCCACGGCACCCGCCACTCACTGTTCCTCGGCGCCGCCGCCGAACACGGGCTGCCCGCCGACGAGGGGTGGGTGTTCCCGGCGGTCAACTCCCTCGAGGGCGGGGCGGCGGCCATGGACGACGTGCTGGCCGGCGGCTTCGGGGCGACGGCGGTGCTCGCGTACAACGACCTCATCGCCATCGGCGCCATGCGCCGCGCCCGCGACCGCGGAATGCGGGTGCCGGAGGACTGCGCGTTCGTCGGCTGCGACGGGCTGACGCTGAGCCGCCTCGTGGACCCGCCGCTGACCACCCTGACGGTCGACAAGGAACTCCTCGGCCGGGCCGCGGTGCGGCAGGTCGCCGCGCAGATGACCGGCGCCGGGACGGGGGAGACGGTGATCGTGCCACGCCTGGTGGTACGCGCGTCCTCCTGATGTGATCGTACTGCTGACGGAACGCGGCGCCGAGGTCGTTGGACGGCGGGCTGAGGGGCCTGTCCGACGGGTCGGTGACGATCCGGGCTGTCGGCCGTCATCAACCGCCATCGCGCCGGCCGGACGGTGCGGTGGCCGCGGTCAGTAGATGATCGACACGATCTGGCAGGCGGCTTCGGCGAGTTCGCGGTCGCCGTCGATATGGGCACGTGCGAGGGCGGTGTCCGGCTGGATGCCGCGGGTGCACAGGCGCCAGGCGGTTTCCGCGTCCAGGCGGACGAGCGCGGTGGGACGTGCCGTGTCCGGTTGTGCCAGCGACCAGCGGGGCCCGGTGGCCGTCACGGTCCAGGTGCCGCCGGCCGGGCCGTCGACGTGCACTTGGACCTGCGTGCCGGCCGGTGCGTCGATGTCGCGCAGAGTGTGTGGCAGAGCCCGCATGAAGGTGTCCATGACCACGGACAAGAACCGCGGATCGGCGTCGGTGGCCTGTCCGGCCGCATGGCGGATCTGCTGGCGGTGGGTCCAGAACTCGGTGAAGTCCCGCGCGCTGTCCAGCCACATCGGTGCCGGGTCGACACCGGCCCAGGACACGCCGAGTGACGGCGCAACGGGGTCGATGCCCTCGAAGAACTCCGCCACCTGCCCGCCCACCAGTTCGAGGGTGTCGGTGAGCGCGGCCGGGCTCACTCGGGAGAAGGCGCCCACCCACTCCTGGTTGACGCGGTGGATGAACGACTCCAGCGTTTCGCCCGTTGCGAGTGCCGGGCCTTCCCGGTGACCGTCGCGGGCGCGGGAAACGCGCCCGTAGAAGTCGCCCAGAAGGTGTGCGACGAGATCGCGGACGGTCCACCCCGGCACCGCTTCTCGGCTCCAGTCGCCGGGCGTCAGGCCGCGCAGCGTGGCCATCAGTGCGGCGTGCTCCGGAGCGAACAGCGAGCGGGCGTCAATCGGGGTACCGAGCCAGGTATGGCTCGGCAGGCCATGGAGTCGGGAGTTCATGGCCGAAGCCTGCCGACCCAATGACTCGATGGCCACCGAATAAAGGTGCGGGGCGCCATGGGAAATCGATGTGCGGCCATTGATCAGGCTCTCGGAGAGGGCTGGTAATCAATCCCGCCGGTCGCTGCACTGGGTGACATCAGCTCTTGGCGACGCACGTCAGGAGCCACTTGGAAGAATCCTTCGACGGCCGCCCGAGCGGCCGTCGAAGGTGCCCAGACTGAAATGGAATGAGTACCGTGAACACAGGCAAGCGCATCATTCTGGCAGCGATTGTCGCCGTCTTCGCAGTGGCCTTGAAACTGGGCGGTCCCGCCTATGCGGAAGGAAAGCCCACCGAAATGTCCGCTACGGCGATCAGCTGGGTACTCCACCAGCTTGCCGTGACCGGCGACCACTTTCCCGACAACAAGTGCTGTTAGCCGCCTGCTGAGTTCAGGAGAGAGATACCGAGTCCAGTGAGGCTGTGCAGCGCTGTATTGCGGTATCGACGGGTGATGACCAATCCGGCCTCGCGCAGAACGGTGGCGTGTTCGCTCGCGCTCGCCGGCGCGAGGCCGGTGAGGGACGCGAGGTCTTTGGTGGAGCAGCCCGGATGCTCGGCGATCACCCTCAGCACGACCGCCCGGGTGCGGCCCAGCAGCGCCCCAAGGGCCCTCGCGGAGGTGGGGGCAGTGGACTCGGGGGCGAAAGCGGTCAGCCGATCGAGGGGCTGTTCCTGCTGGACGGGGTAGGTGACGGTGGGTTGCTCCCGGGGGCTGTTGTCGACGATGGAACGTACCCCGAACACCGATGGCACCAGCACGATGCCCTGCCCTTCCAGGCGCAGATCGTGGTCGACGCCGTTGGGCATCCGGATTTCCAGCACGGGGGGCTTCCACCGCATCCACTGGGGATTCGCCTGCGCGAGCAGGCACTCGACACCGCCGGTGAGCAGCTGGCGCGTACGCACCGTTCGGTCCACGGTGAACCGCCGGCTGAGGCGCTCCCAGAAGGGATCCATCAAGTCGGCGTAGAGCCGGCCGAGTCCGTCGTACAGCTCGTTGCGCAGGGACGCGTCATCGGGGAGTTGACGTGCCCAGTTCGGCAGCGTCTGCTGCTCGGCTACGGCGGCCAGGTCGGCGCGGATCACCGCGGGTGGGGTGGCTCGCACCTGTTCCAGCAGTTCCTCGGGGCTCCCGGCGCGTACGGGGCAGAGAAATCCGGGGGACCAGCCGATGGGCGGGATGAGGGACATGGCCATGCGGGTCGGTGCGGACGACCGGAGCAGGACCTGACGCCGCCAGGGATCAAGCCGTACCGGCCGACCGCGGTCCTGAAACGCACGCACCGCGAGGTCCAGCTCCGAAAGGGGCATTGGCGCCTCCGCGACACGCGTGCGCGCCAGATCCTGAACGGTGAAGTGAATGCGGTAGACCACGCTCGCCCCGAACCCCACGTTGTACGGACCAGGGCGAGTCTCCCGGGAGCACGGTGGTTCGGTCCAGGCCGAATCAGGTCGAAGTGACGGCCGCGGACGCGGAATCTGGATGCGGGTCCGGCGCCGGGCCCGGTCGGCTCAGGGCTCGGTCGGCCCAGGGCCCGTGCAGGCGCCCTTGAAGAGACGGCGCCACCGAGAGAGAAGGAGACGGTCATGAGGATGCGCGTGCTTTTGGCGGCCGCGGGGCTGATGGCCTCGCTGGCGACAGTCGGGGGTGCGGTCGGCCAGGCGGAGGCAGCGCCGAGCGACTGCGCGAGTAAGTACCTGTGCGCCTACCCGCAAACGAATTACCGGGGAGGGGCGGGGCCGGTGAAGGACGACAACTCGGACCTGCGGCAGTACTCGAAGTTCCGGCATGTCCAGTCGATCTTCAACAACGGGGAGCGCTGCACGGCCTACCTGTGGTCCCAGCCGGGATACAGCGGAGTCATGCACACCCTGAGCCGGGGTGATGGGTACCCCAACCTCGATCACATCCCCGAGTACCGCACTACGGGTATTCAGAGCAACCACTGGTGCAACCCGGGCTGACCGCCCCGTGCCCCCGGTCCTCGACCGGGGGCACGGCTCCGACCCAGTAGGGGAGCAGACGAACTGATGCGATGGCGATCCAGGCGTGTGCGCTCTCTGCCGGCCGTGGCGCTGATGGTCACGGCGGCGATCGGCCTGTGGATCCTGACAGGCTTCTGGAGCGGGAAGGACCGGGCCGCGGCCATCCCGCCACCCGAACCCCTGGCCGACCTGCAGCTTTCCCCGGCGCAGCGGCAGTCGCTGCGTCACGCCGAGGACGTGCTGGTGAGGCGCTGCATGCGGGACCGCGGCATGGACTTCCACGTCGCCGCGACGGCGGAGATGCCATCGAGCCCGCCGAACCCGTACGGCTTGCTGGACAGTGCGGAGGTCGCGGCACGGGGCTATGGACTCCGTGGGGCGGTCCCGGTCCCGTCGGACCCGCGACTGACGGACCGTGAGCGCGACGCCCTGTTCGGGACCGAGACCAGTCGGAAGACCATCCCCTTGGCAGGGGGCGGCGAACTCGTGGTCCGTACCGACGGGTGCTTCTACCAGGCCCAGACCGAGCTGTACGGGGAGGATTGGAAGCGATTGCTCTACAGCGAGGAGACCCTTGCCGCCAAGATTGTCGCCCGGGTGAACCGCGACCCGCGCGTCAACGCCACGCAGCACACATGGGCCACGTGCATGCGACGGGCCGGCTACTCGGTGACCACGCTGGAGGGCGTACGGCCCAACGCGGTCCGCCGCATGGAACGAGAGGCCTCGGACCGAGCCGACGGCGAGGCCGAGTTCAACGCGCTCCTGGACCAGGCGGCCAGGGATGTCGCCTGCCAGAAGCGGGCGCGCGTCGAGCCCGCGATCCGCGCCGCGCAGGACGATGTGGAGCGGTCGGCCGTCCGAGGCCACCAGCACGATCTCGGAGAGCTGAAGACGCTGCGGGCTGAGGCGTTGGCGACGGCGCGCCGGCTCGGCAGCACAACGGAATGACCTCCGCGGTGCCGGAGCCGGCCCGGACCCGTTTAGTTGTGTCTGTATAATGATTACGACAACACAATTAAACGGAGGTCCTTCATGCCGGATCCCGCTCCTCGGCGACGATGGCTCGTACTGGCCATCTGCTGCATGAGCCTGCTGATCGTCAGTCTCGACAACACGATCCTGAACGTCGCCCTGCCCTCCATCCAGCGCGACCTGCACACGTCGGTGTCCGGGCTGCAATGGACGGTCGACGCCTACACGCTGGTGCTGGCGAGCCTGTTGATGCTCTCCGGCTCGACCGCCGACCGGGTGGGCCGTCGCCGCACGTTTCAGGCCGGGCTGGTGATCTTCACCGCGGCCTCGCTGCTGTGCAGCCTGGCTCCCGGGCTCGGCTGGCTGATCGTCGCGCGGATGCTTCAGGCGGTCGGGGGGTCGATGCTGAACCCCGTCGCGATGTCGATCATCAGCAACACCTTCACGGACCCGCGGGAACGGGCCCGCGCCATCGGTGTGTGGAGTGGTGTCGTGGGCATCAGCATGGCCGCCGGGCCGATCATCGGGGGTGCGCTGGTGGAGTCGGCCGGCTGGCGCGCGATCTTCTGGCTCAACGTGCCCATCGGCCTCGCCGCGCTCTTCCTGACCCGCAGGTATGTGCCGGAGTCCCGGGCGCCGCGGGCTCGCCGAGTGGACCCGGTCGGGCAGGCGCTCGTCATCGTGCTGCTCGTCGCGCTGACGTACGCGATCATCGAGTCGCCGAACCTGGGCTGGACCTCTCCCGTCGTCGCCGGGTGTACGGCCGCGGCGCTGTGCGCGCTGCTGGGGCTGCTGTGGTACGAACCGAGGCGCACCGATCCGCTGATCGACCTGCGGTTCTTCCGTTCCGCGCCGTTCTCGGGCGCCACCGTGATCGCGGTGGCCGCGTTCGCCGGTCTGGGCGGTTTCCTGTTCGTCAGCTCCCTGTACCTCCAGGATGTGCGGCGGCTCGATCCGCTGCACGCCGGGCTGTTCATGCTGCCCATGGCGGTCATGGCGCTGCTGACCGCGCCCGTGTCCGGCCGCATGGTGGCCTCGCGGGGGCCGCGTACTCCGCTGCTGCTCGCCGGGACGGCGTTCTGCGCGAGCGCCGTGCTCCAGGCGCTCACCTACTCCGAGCACCTTCCGGTGTCCCTGCTGGTCATCGCGTATCTGCTCTTCGGCACCGGCTTCGGGCTGGTCAACGCGCCCATCACCAATACCGCCGTCTCGGGGATGCCCCGTTCGCAGGCCGGTGTCGCGGCCGCGGTGGCCTCCACCAGCCGGCAGACCGGCCAGTCCCTCGGCGTGGCCGTCATCGGTGCCCTCATGGCCGGGGGAGTGCACGCGGACGCGGCGGCCTTCACGGACGCGGCACGCACGGCATGGTGGATCATCGCCGGCTGCGGCGCAGCGGTGCTGGTCATGGGTACGCTCACTTCCGGCCGTTGGGCGCGGGCAACGGCCCAGCGCACGGCGAAGCGGCTCGCCGCCGAGGAGACCAAGGAGACAGTGAACGTCTGATGGAGCGCCCACATGAGAACGAGCCGCACGAGGGGGACGAGCGGGACGAGCGGGACGACGAGACCGTCAGGACGGCCGCCCGGGCCTGGCAGGGGCTGAACACGCTCCTGATGGAGCGTCACAACCGCCGCAAGGCGGTCGCGGAGAGCCTCGGCATGAGCTTCAGCCGCGTCAGGGCGTTGCGCCGCCTCGCCGCCGGTCCGATCACCCTTCGCGAACTGGCCGAGCGGCTGACCGCCGACCCGCCCTACACCTCAGTCATCGTCGACGATCTCGTACGGCGCGGCCTCGCCGAACGCATCACCAACCCGGCCGACCGCCGGTCCAAGCTGGTCCATCTCACCGAGGACGGCCAGGCGCTGGCCGCCCGCGCCATCGCGATCCTCACCACCCCACCCGACGCGCTGCTCGCCCTGCCGCTCGAGGACATCCAGGCGCTCGACCGCGTGGTGGCCAAGCTTCTGAAATGAGCCAACGGCGTCTGGTGGCTCTGTGTCAGTCCAGGCCGTGGTCGCGGGCGTAGTGGGTGGCCGCGACGCGGTCGCGGGAGCCGGTCTTGGTGAAGACCCGGTTGATGTGGGTCTTCACGGTGTTGCCGCTCAGGAAGAGGGCGGTGGCGATCTCCGCGTTGGTCATACCGCGGGCCATCAGTGTGAGGATCTCCGCTTCACGACGGGTGAGGCCGTCCGGGAGCGGCCGGCCGGCGGCGTCGGGCCCCGGGGGCGGGGCGGTGGGAGCGCTTGCCGCGGCGAGCAGGGTGGCCTGGACCCTGGGGTCGAGGACGGAGAGTCCCGCGACGGCGCTGTGCAGGGTACGGGCGATGTGGCGGCGGTCCGCGTCCTTGGTGAGGTAGGCGCGCGCCCCGGCCCGGAGCGTCTCCAGGACGGAGGTGTCGTCGGCGTAGGTGGTCAGGACGACGACGGCGACCTCGGGGTGCTCGGCGGTGAGCCGGCGGGTGGCCTCGGTGCCGTCGAGCACCGGCATGTGCAGGTCGAGCAGGATCGCGTCCGGGTGGTGCGCGGCGACCTGGTCGAGTGCCTGTTGTCCGTTGGCCGCGGAACCGACGACGTCGATGTCCGGCAGCAGGTCGAGCATGAGGACCAGCCCCTCCCGGACGCTGGCCTGGTCGTCGGCGACCACGATCCGCAGCGGCCGGGTGTCCTGGGTGCTCATCGCGGCACCTCGGCCCGGACCCGCCACTGTCCGTTCCGTATGCCCGCGTCGAGTGTTCCGCCCAGCAGCAGGAGGCGTTCGCGCATCCCGGTGAGGCCGTAGCCGCCGTCGACCGTGGCGAACGCGGGTGGTTGCCGAGGGGATGGGGGTGGTGCGTCGAGCGGGTTGCCGACGGTGAGCGTCACGTGTTCGTCCTCATAGGTCAGGGTGACCTCCACCGGCTGGGCGGGGGCGTGTTTGGCGGCGTTGGTCAGGGCTTCCTGCGCGGTACGGAAGAGGGGGAGCGCCTGGTCGGCCGGGAGCGGGGAGGGCTCGCCCTCGACCCTGAGCCGGACCGGAACGCCGTGCCGCTGCCGGTGGGTGTCCGCCATCGTGGCCAGTTCCTCGTCGAGCGGCGCGAGGTCGGAGCGCAGGGCGTGCACCGCGCGGCGGGTCTCGGCGAGCCCGTCGACGGTCAGCCGCCTCGCTCCGTCGAGCACGGCGACGGCCCGGTCGATGTCCCGGTGATCCGTCAACAGGGCGCTCGCGGCCTGGATCTGGATGCTCAGGGCGCCGAGCGAATGGGCCAGTACGTCATGGATCTCGCGGGCGATCCGGGTGCGTTCGTCCAGTACGGCCACCCGGCGCTGCTCCGCGCGGAGCAGCTCGCTCTGGGCGAGCATGGCGGCCGATTGCTCGGCGCGTATCCGGTAGGCGCGCCGGTTGTGGCTCGCGACCAGGACCAGGGCCACCAGCATCGGATAGCCCAGTGCGAACCCGCGGCTCGCCCCGGCGACCAGGACCCCGGTCTCCAGGGCCACCACCGTGCAGCCCGCCACGGCCCAGCCCACCGGGAGGCTCAGCTCGGTGCCCAGGTGCATGACGGCCATCAGCGAGAGGCCGATGAGTGCTCCGGCGTGCGGGAAGGCGCTGGCGTAGCCGGAGAGGGCGGCGGCGACACCGAGCAGGACCCGCATCCGCGGCGCGCGCCTCGCGGCCTCGCCGCCGAGGGTGTGGGTGAGCTCCCACGGCAGCAGCGCCAGGCCGCCCAGCGCGTACGTGACGACGGCCAGGGTCACCGCCCCGGCCCCGGCCGGAGGGCCCGTGAAGGTGTGCAGGCCGATGAACGCGTACGCGCCGGCCCGCATCAGCCATGACACCGTACGCAGCACGGATGCAGGATAGCGACCCGAAGACCGCTCGGCCGCGGCGCCGGGGGGTACCGCGTCATGGGCCGAGGACGCCGCTCCCTCGCCGGCTCGGGTGGATGCCGTGCGCGCGTTGCCCGCCGGGCGCCGTTCGGTCATCGCCGTCCCCGGCGGCCCCGGCGGCCCGGGTCGCGCAGGCCGTCACCCGCCGACCGGTCGTACGACGCCGTGGGATCGGGATGCTCCGTGGGACCGGGATACTCCGTGGGCCGGGGCCGCCGCGCGGGCCGCTCCGCGCCGGGCGGCGGGGCGCCCGACCCGCCCAGCAGCCCCGCCAGCGCACCCCGCACATCGAAGGGGCGGCCGTCCTTCTCCGGGGCGAACGGCACACCGGAGGCGAGGGCGCGCGGTGTGACGACGGCGGCCTGGCCGAGCCGGTTGAGGCCGAGCAGCAGCAGGATGGGCGCCGTGGAGCCCGCCACGGGGGCGTGCAGCGCCACGGCTACGACCGTCATCACGACCCGCGAGACCACCAGCGCGAGCCACAGCCACAGCCCGTACACCGGCATCCGCGCCCACAGCACCCCGTCGCGCGGCTCCAACCGCAGCAGCGCTCCCTGGGCGGTGCCGATTCCGGCCGCGATCACCGCGCTGATGACGAGGCATGCGAGATCGGGCGTGGTGAGGTGGCGGCCACCCTTGCCGAGGCTGGTGAAGCCGATGACGGCGAGGATCGCGGGAAGCAGGATCAGCCGCTTGCCGCGCAGCGGCTCGCCGCGTAGCTGACGTGCGATGACGAAGATCACGACGGCGATCGCGGCCAGCACTTGCAGCACGTTCACTGGAAGACTCCCGTCGGCCACGCTTCGGTTGCGTACGCCTGTTGACTCGCCCCGAGGCTAGGAAGGCCCGCGGGGCACCGCGTCACCCCGAGCGGTGACCTCCGGGGTGATCCGCGGGGTGATCCGCGGATGATCCCGCCGGGAACCGGTACCACCGGGCGGCCGAAGCGATCACCCCGGAGGTCACCCCCCGCTACGGCGTGCGGGAACGCGTACCGGCACCAACCTGAGCGAGCCGGATCCCCGGCAAACCGTCCACCGAGAGGCTCGCCATCCCATGTCCACCATCGGTCAAGCCATGATCATCAACGGTGCGGTCCTGATCGCCGTCCTGGAGGCGGACCTCGGACCCCACCGCAAGATCGGGAAGCTGCGCATCCTGCGGCCGCTGCTGATGACCGCCGCGATCGTCCCCCTCTTCATCAAGAGCCCGGCCACCCACGGCTCCGGCCTGGCGCTCGAACTCGCCGCCGTCGTCGCGGGGTTGATCGTCGGCCTGCTGGCGATGACCTTCACCACGGTCTACACCAGCCCCACGACCGGCAAGCCGGTCAGCCGCGCGGGCTTCGCCTACGCGGCGCTGTGGATCGTCGTGGTCGGGGCACGCGCCGCGTTCTCGTACGGAACGGAGCACTGGTTCGCCCAGCGGCTGGGCCGCTGGATGGTCGACCACCAGGTGACCACCGACGCCCTCACCGACGCGCTGCTGCTGATGGCCGTGGCGATGACGCTCACCCGCACCATCGGCCTCGCGACGCGAGCGGCCACCGCCGGCCGCCGGGTGCCGGCCGCCGGGCCCGCGGCCGAGTAGCGGTGGCGTGCGGTGTGCGGCGTGCGGCGTGCGGCGTGCCGCAGCGTCCCGGAACATGGTCACCGCGTATTGCATCGTCGCAGGTCAGAGGGGGAGACATCCCGCGAGGTGCCCATGATCCCGCGGGTCGTGGCTCTTACGTTGGACCGGCCCCAGGGTTGGTGTCGCAAGCCGGACCGCACGGTCTGTCCGCACCGCCTCGCCAATCGCGTGGTCGTCTCTGAACGGAGTGAACACAGTGGGCAACACAGGAATTCGCATGAGGCCGTCCAAGCGCATCGCCTTGGCCGCGGCGGCGGCCGCGGTCGTCGGCGGCATCGCGGTGGCCCCGTCCGCGAGCGCCGCCCCGTCCGCAAGCGCTGCCAAGCCCGCGAGCGCTGCCAAGCCCGCGAGCGCCGCCACGTCCTCCTGCGGCGGCAATGTCGTCGCCACCGCCGTGAAGTACAGCTACGGGAACGCGAGCTGCTCCATCACCGGCGTCCCCGGCCTCAAGGTCACCTACAGGTGGACGGCGACCGACCAGTACGCCGCCATGCAGGCGTTCGGTATGGACGCCAACGGCGTCAGCCACTGGTACAACTGCGGCTCGGGCGGTGGCGCTTGCACCGTCCCGTGGGGCAATCAGATCGCCACCCCGAAGATCCGCGCCTGGGACGCTCCGCACGCGGCCAGGATCGACTTCACCGTCAGCTGACCATCGGATCCCCCTGCGGGGTGGCCACCGCGCGCGGGCGTATGTGCGCGCTTGTGCGCGCTCCCGCGACACCTCGGGGCCGACCAGGTACCTTCACCTGGTCGGCCCCTTGGATCGGAGAGAAATGCGGCCCGGACAGGATGAAGAAGTGGCCGACGCCCCGGAGCTCGCGGCGCGGCTGCGCCACGTCTTCTGGATCGGCGGCGGGAGTGGCGCGGGCAAGTCGACCACCGCCCGCCGGCTCGCCGACCGCTACGGTTGGCGGCTCTACGCGACCGACGATGTGATGCGGGATCACGCCGGGCGGGCCACCCCCGAGGAGGCGCCGCTTCTGCATCGGTTCATCGCCATGGACATGGACGAGCGATGGGTGAACCGGTCCCCGGAGGTCATGCTCGAGACGTTCCACTGGTTTCGGGGTGAGGGTTTCGGCCTGATCGTCGAAGACCTCCTTCGCCTGCCGCCGGAGCCCCGCGTCATCGTCGAGGGGTTCCGGCTGCTCCCGCGCCTCGTAAAGCCGCTGCTCGACGCTCCTCAACACGCGGTCTGGCTTCTTCCCACCCCCGATTTCCGTCGGACCGCCATCCGGAGTCGGTCGGTACCGGGGGAAGGGTTCGTCTGGAGGACCAGCGATCCGGCGAGGGCCGGCCGCAACCTCGCCGAACGGGACCGCATGTTCACCACGCGCATCGAGGAGGAGGCCGAGCGTCTCCGACTGCACACCATCCAGGTCGACACCACGACGACGGAAGACGAGCTCACTGAGCGGGTGACCAGGGCGTTCCGGCTCTGACGCGACGACTCCCGCGGCCGCTCCGCCCCGGGCTCACCTGATGGAGCCGGGCTCACTTGACCAAGCCGGGCTCACTTGACGAAGACCGCCCGCGCGATCGCATCGGGCGCGGCACTCGCTTCGGCGATCAGCGCCCCGTCCGCGGACCAGATGCCCGAACGGCCGGATGTGCGGTCGAAGCCGCCCCCGGTCGGACCCGCGAAGGCGGCGGTGGCGGCCCACACACCATGGTCGGCGGTGACCCGGCGGGCGCGCTCGCCATGGAGCCCGGCCTCGTGTTCGGCGTGGACGACCCCGGCGACGTAGCCGTCGATCCCCAGCGCCACCGTCTTCGCGGCGTGCTCGGGGAAACCGGTGTCGCGGCAGACGGCGAGACCCAGCCGCCACTCGTCCACGTCGATCACGGCGGGCTCCCCGGGCACGAAGTGGACGGCCTCGCCGCGGTGCAGGTGGACCTTTCCGTAGACCACCCGTGCGCCCTCTCCGTCCAACGCCAGGATGCCGATGCGCGGACCCGCCACCGGCGCGCCGACCAGGGCGAGTGTCCCGGTGGCGGCGCACGCGGCGACGATCGGAGCCAGCCGTTCATCGTCCGGGGCGACCGGCGTCGCGTCCAGCTCGTATCCCGTCAGCGACATCTCGGGAAAGACCACCACCCGCGCGCCCGCCGCCCGAACGGCCTCCGCGTGGGCCACCGCGTTGGCCGCCACGTCATGAGCCACGCACCTCGGCTGTGCCACCGCGATGCTCAACGGCTGTGCCACCACCCCGAACTCCCCTCGCCGAGTCGTAGTCGCGCGATCAGCCTATCCAAGCCTGTACGGCGGCCATCGCCGCCCTGTAGCGGTCTTGGCAGGGAACGGGAGGGCGCACACCGCGCCCTCCCGTTCCCCGCCAAGAGCATCGGCTTCTCAGGCGGACGTGGCGGGCGAGGAGGTGGTCGGGGAGGTGGTCGAGGCCGTGTCCGTGCGGGGCGTCTGGCCGTCGTCCGTCGTGCTCGGGGCCGACGGCTCGCCGTCGCGTTCCTCGGGGAGCTTCAGCGTCAGTGTCAGGACGAGTGCGACCAGGTAGAGGGCGAGGAAGATCAGCGTGACTCCGCCGGCGCCGACGAGGGGGAGGAAGAGGCTGGCGACGGCCGGGCCGACGAAGGCCGCGCCGCCCGCGCCCAGGTTGAGCAGGGCCATCGAACCGCCCTTGTTCTCGGGCGCCATCGACGGGATGAGGGCCGAGATGGGCACGAATCCCGCGAGGGTGGCGCCGTAGAACATGCCCGCGAGCACCGCGACCCAGTAGTAGTCCGGGCCGAGCCAGGTCGGTACGAAGTACAGCGTCGTGACGCTGATAGCGCAGCCCAGCGCGCCGAAGCCCGCGATGGTCGTGCGCCAGCCGATGCGGTCGGAGAGGACGCCGAAGATGAGGTTGAAGAAGATGTTCGTGCCGTAGATGATCGCCAGCAGCTGGAGCCACTTGTCCTCGCCGAAGCCGACGTCGTCGGAGAAGATCCGCGGCAGGTACACCAGCATGCCGAATTCCGGGGCCGTGTTGATGATCCGGACCAGGCAGCCCACCAGCACGCGCGGATGGGTCCAGATGATGGAGACGGAGTTGAGCAGGCTCTCGCCGGTGGTGACCTCCGGGGGCGCCATCCGGTCACCGCCGGGCCTCCGCCGGGCGCCGACCAGGGCGATGGCGCCGCCGATGAGGATGAGGACGAGTGCCGACCACAGTGTGCCCATGCGGCCGAACGAGGGGATGGTCAGGCTCGACCACAGCGAGCCGAGGGTGGGCAGGCCGCCCGTGAAGGCGAAGTAGAACCAGCCCACCGCGGTGCCCAGCCGGGCCTTCGGTGCCGTGTTGGTGATCCATACGAGGAAGCCGAACGCGAAGAGCGGATAGCCGAAGCCCCGGATGCCGTAGAAGACCAGCATCAGCGGGTAGTTCTCGGTGCCCAGCGCGAAGAGCAGATACGCGGCGTCGAAGACGGCCCAGATCACCAGGCCCGTCCACATCACCCGGCGTGGCCCCCACACCTGGCAGAGCGCGCCGGAGAACCACGACGCCAGCATGACGGCGATGCCGTAGACCGTGATGACGTACCCGGCCCGTACGTCCGTCGCCGCGCCGTGATCGGCCATGTACGGAGCGATGAAGCCGGATTCGACACCGTCGCCGATCATGAACAGGAGTACGCCCAGATAGCCCAGGATCAAGGGTTTCGGCATCGCTTTCTCCACTCTGCGGGGATGACGGAGTACGACCGCAGATACTCAAGCGAGCCGAGAGAAATATCAAGAGGTCTGGTAAGAATAACGAGAATCGATGGTAACTAGTCGGTCTCGACGACTCTCACATCCGTCAGCTCCCGCATCTCCCGGAGCAGCTCCTCGTCCACCGGGCCGGTGAGCAGAACATGGTCGAAGGAGTCCACGCTCTCCAGCCGGTGCAGTGCGCGACGGCCCACCTTGCTGTGGTCCATGAGCAGCACGCTCGTCGCGCCCGCCTGCCGGGTCGCCCGCTTGATGCTGACGATCTCCTGCTCCTGGTGGAACGTCATGCCCGCGGTGATCGCCGAGGTGGAGAGCACGCTCAGATCGACGGAGACGCCGCTGATCATGTCCATCGCCGGCAGGCCGATCCATGAGTCATGGGTGCGCGAGTACTCGCCGCCCACACAGATCAGCCGGATGCCCTCGGCGCTCCTCAGCTCCTCGGTGATCAGGCGGTAGTTGGTCACCACGGTGAGCGGTCCCACCTCGGGCAACAGCCGCGCCAGGGCCAGCGCCGAGGTCGAGTCGTCCAGCATCACCGACATCCCCGGGGCCACGAACCGCAGGGCGGCGCGGGCCAGCGCCCGCTTCTCCTCGGCGTGCGAATGCAGCCGGAAGTCCGAGCTGGACTCGAAGACCATCGAGGGCTGCGCGGAGACGCCGCCGTGGTACTTGCGCAGGATGCCGCGGTCCGCCAGCTCGGCGATGTCCCGGTGGACCGTCATCAGGCTGACGCCGGTCAGCTCGACCAGTTCGGACACGGTGGCGTCCCCCTGGGCCAGAACGTGGTCGACGATCACTTGCTGCCGCTGTTGCCGCGCACCGCGCGACGACGGGGGAGTAGTCATGCCCACCATCCTGCCGTGTTTATTTCTCACATAGAACCAGTGACAACTCACGCTCTGACTGTTAATTTCGCTGTGACGGACCCCGCCGGGTGCCACCACCTGGCGGACACCGCCGGGCGCACGGACATCTCCGTGCCCCGCCAGCCAGACATCATCAGCCGGGAGATCAGGGGTACGCATGGCCGACGCAGTGGTCTTCGACATGGACGGCGTGCTCGTCGAGAGCGAGCATCTGTGGGAGGAGCTGTGGGCCGCCTACGCCGCCGCACGCGGCCGCACATGGGGCCCCGAGCAGACGCGCGACGTCCAGGGGATGAGCGCCCCCGAATGGGCCGCCTACCTCACCCGGTTCTGCGGGGCGGGTGACGCCGCCGCGAGCACCGAGCGGGCCGTCGTCGACGGCATGGTCCAGGCCCTGGCCGATGGCCGTATCGGCCTGCTGCCCGGAGCCCGGGACATGGTCACCGCCACCGCCGAGCTCGCGCCCGTGGCGCTCGCCTCCTCCGCGCCGCGCCGGGTCATCGACGCCGTTCTCGTCCACCACGGCGTCGACCACCACTTCAAGGCGACCGTCTCCAGCGCCGAGGTGGAGCGCGGAAAGCCGAGCCCGGACGTCTATCTGGCCGCCGCGCGCGCCCTCGGCGTGGCCCCGGAGCGCTGTCTGGCGGTGGAGGACTCCAGCAACGGGCTGCGCGCCGCCGCGGCCGCCGGGATGACCGTCGTGGCCATTCCCAATCCGCAGTACCCACCCGCCGAGGACGCCCTGGCCGCCGCCGCTTACCGTTCTTCGGACCACCATGCCGTACGTGACTTCCTGCTCAGCAGGCTCGAGACCCGAGGGGAGTGACCGACATGACCACGGTCCTGGTAGCCGGTGACGACTTCATCGCGCCCGGCCTCTTCTCCGCCGCCCTGAGCGAGGGACTGCCCTCCACCGGGCTGACCTTCCGCACGCTGCGCACCCGCTGGCCGAACGAACCCTTCGGGCCGGTGGGGGCCGACGGGCAGGGGAACGGCGGGGTCAAGGAGGCCAGCGGAACCGAGGAGCAGGTGCTGGAGGCGCTCGGCGACGCGAGTGTCGCCCTCACCCAGATGGCGCCCTTCACCGCCCGTGTCATCCGCGAGTCGCCCGGCCTGAGGTTCATCGGCGTGGCCCGCGGCGGCCCGGTCAACGTGGACCTGGCCGCCGCCACCGCCGCCGGGATCCCCGTCACCTTCACACCGGGTCGCAACGCCGCCGCGGCCGCCGAATTCGCCGTCGGCCTGATCCTCGCCGCCATGCGCCGCATCACCCACGCCGACGCGGCCCTCAAGGAGGGCACCTGGCGTGGTGACTACTACGCCTACGAGAACGCGGGTCTCGAGCTCGACGGCGCCACCGTCGGCCTCGTCGGGTACGGGGCCATCGGCTCGATCGTGGCCCGGGTGCTGCGTGCCTTCGGCGCACACGTCGTCGTCTCCGACCCGTACGCGGACCCGGCACAGGCACACGCCGACGGTGTCGAGCTCACCGCCCTGGAGGACCTGCTGCGGCGCAGCTCCGTGGTGAGCCTGCACGCCCGGGTCACCCCCGAGACCCGGCATCTGCTGAACGCCGGCAACCTCGCGCTGCTGCCCGAGGGCGCCGTCCTCGTCAACTCGGCCCGCGGTGAGCTGCTCGACTACGCGCCGCTGCCCGGTCTGCTGGAGTCCGGCCGGCTCGGCGCGCTCGCCCTCGACGTCTACGACATCGAGCCGCCCCCGGCCGACTGGCCGCTGCACAGGGCCCCCAACGTCATCACCACCCCCCACCTGGCGGGCGCCACCCGGCGGACCGCCGACCGGGCGGCCCTGATCACCGCCGGTGAGGCCGCCCGTTTCCTGCGCGGCGAACCGCTGCGGCACGTGGCCAATCCGGAGGTGCTGACCGGGAGCCGGCCATGATCGTCGGAGTTGACATCGGCACCTCGGTCACCAAGGCCCAGCTGATCTCCCGCGACGGCCGGACCACCCCCGCGCACGAGGCCCGCAGCACCGTCTACACCCTGCCCGGACACCGCGTCGAGCAGGACCTGGACGATGTCGTGGGCACCGTGGAGACCGTCGTACGGGCGGCGCTCGCCGACGCCGCGCAGCTGGGCGACGAACCGGTCGAGGCCCTCGCCCTCACCGGGCAGGGCGACGGTCTGTGGCTGCGCGACGCCTCCGGCGCCCCGGTCGGCCGCGCGCTGTCCTGGATGGACGGCCGGGCCGCGGACCGGCTCGACCGGTGGACCGCCGACGGCACCCTGCACGCCCTGCACCGGCGCACCGGCGTCGGCCTCTTCCCGGGCTCCGCGGCACCCCTGCTGGCACATCTGGCCGAGCACGAGCCGGAGCGGCTGGCGGCGGCCGAGACCGCCGGGTACTGCGTGGACGCCGTCGTACAACGGCTGACCGGCGCCGTGACCGTCGATGTCTCCGACGCCTCGCAGCCGTTCCTCGACGTGGCCACCCGTACGTACGACGAGACCGCGCTCGAGCTGTGCGGGCTGTCCGCACACCGCCGGCTGCTGCCCGACCCGGCGCCGCCCGGCACCCTGCACCGGCTGCTGCCCGAGGCCGCGAGACGCCTGGGCCTGCCCCCGGGGCTGCCGGTCTCCGGCGGCCCGTTCGACATCCCGGCCTGCGCCTTCGGTTCGGGAGTCGCCGAACCGGGGGAGGGCAACCTGATCATCGGCACCACCCTCGCCGCCCAGGTCCTGGACACCGAGCCGCGCCCGGCCCTCGCCGAGGACCCGGCCGGAATGGTGCTGGCCACTCCGTACGAGGGCCGGTTCCTGCGGGTCATGCCCGCCATGATCGGCACCGCGGGCCTGGACTGGCTGCTGAAGCTGCTCGATGTGAAGATCGAGGCGCTGGACGCGCTGCTCGTCCAGTCCCCGCCCGGCGCCGCGGGCGTCACCGCGCTGCCGTTCCTGTCCACCAGCGGCGAGCGGGCGCCCTTCGTCGACCCGCGGGCCCGTGGCCGGTTGGACGGCCTCTCCCCGCTGGCCGGCCGCGCCGACCTGGTACGGGCGCTGTGCGAGGCCGTCGCCTACTCGGCCCGGCACTGCATGGAAACCCTCGGCGTCACCCGCACCGTCACCGCCTGCGGCGGTGGCGCGCGCTCCGGGGAGTGGGCGCGCATCTTCGCCGGGGTCCTCGGCGGCGATCTGGAGGTCTGCGACGACGCCGTCGGCATCCGCGGCGCGGCCCATGTCGCCTGGCGCTCCCTGGGCACGCCGGTCGACCCCGGCGCCTGGCGCGCCCAACTCCGTACCGTCACCGCCGAGCGCGGGCTGATCGACCACTACGCCGAGGGCTATGCCGCCTACCGCCAGGCCCTCGACATCGCACGCGAAGGCTGGAGCACACGATGACCAGGCTCTTCAATGACCCCGCCCGGTTCACCGACGACATGATCACGGGCTTCGCCGCCGCCCATCCCGGGCACGTACGGGCCGTGCCCGGCGGTGTGGTGCGCGCCCGCCCCGCCCGCGCGGGCAAGGTGGCCGTGCTCACCGGCGGCGGCTCCGGCCACTACCCCGCCTTCTGCGGTGTCGTCGGCCCCGGGTTCGCCGACGGCTCGGTCATCGGTGATGTCTTCACCTCTCCGTCGGCCGCCCGCGCCCGCTCGGTCGCCGAGGCGGCGGAGGCGGGCGGCGGTGTCCTCTTCCTCTTCGGCAACTACGCGGGGGACGTGATGAACTTCGGCCTCGCGGCACGGCAGTTGGCGGGCGACGGAATCGCCGCACGCTGCTTCGCCGTCACCGATGACATCGCCTCCGCCCCCGCCGACCAGACGGCGCGGCGGCGTGGCATCGCGGGTGGCTTCGTCGTCTTCAAGACCGCGTCGGCGGCGGCCGAGGAAGGCGCCTCCCTGGAGGAGGTCATCCGCGTCGCCGAGCACACCAACGCCCGTACCCGCACGCTCGGAGTGGCCTTCGACGGCTGCACTCTGCCGGGCGCCGAAGCGCCCCTGTTCACCGTTCCCGAGGGCCGGTTGGGCCTCGGGCTCGGCATCCACGGCGAACCGGGGGTCAGCGAGGACACCCTGGGCACCGCGGAGGACTTGGCCCGCGCCCTGGTGACGGGGCTGCTCGCGGACCGGCCCGCCGGGGTGGGCGACGACGGGCGGGTCGCGGTCGTCCTCAACGGGCTCGGCGCCACGAAGTACGAGGAGCTGTACGTGCTGTGGGGCGCCGTGGCCCGTCAGCTGGACGAGGCGGGGCTCACACCCGTACGCCCCGAGGTCGGCGAACTCGTCACCAGTCTCGACATGGCAGGCTGCTCGCTGACCCTGAGCTGGCTGGACGAGGAGCTGGAACGGCTGTGGCTCGCCCCGGCCGACACCCCGGCCTTCTGCCGTACGGCACCGCCCGAGTCCCCGCCGGCCGACACCGCCGTACGGCCCGCCGCGGCCCCGCGCCGCCCGGAGCGGTCCGCCGCCACGGCGTCCGGCGCGGCGGCCGAGGTCGCCGAGCTGGCCGTCCACGCCCTGCGCGCCGCCCGCGACGTACTGCACCGGGACGCGGAGGAACTGGGCCGGCTGGACGCGGTGGCGGGCGACGGCGATCACGGCCGTGGCATGTGCAAGGGCGTCGACGCGGCACTCGCGGCCGCCGAAAAGGCGCACACCGACCGGCTCGCCCCGGCGGCGGTGCTGGCCGCCGCCGGTGATGCCTGGGCGGCGGAGGCCGGGGGCACCTCGGGGGCGCTGTGGGGGGTGGGGCTGCGCGCCATCGGCGCCGCGCTGCCCGCCGACCGGGCGCCGGGGCGCGAGGAGTTGGCGTCCGCCGCCGCGGAAGCGCTCACCGCCGTCACCTCGCTCGGCGGGGCCGAAGTGGGCGACAAAACCCTGGTCGACGCCCTCACACCGTTCGCCACCGCCTTCGCGACGGGGCTGCGGAGCGGAGCCCCGGTGTCCGGGGCGTACGCGTCCGCCGTGGCCGAAGCCCGTACGGCCGCCGAGAACACCGCCGGGCTGCGCCCCCGCCTGGGCCGCGCCCGCCCCCTCGCCGACCGCAGCGTGGGCACCCCCGACCCCGGAGCCACCTCACTCGCCGCGGTGCTCACCGCGGTGGCCACCCTCCGCGCCACGACAGGAAGCGATCCCGTATGACCACCGCGCATGCCTTCCGGATCGTCGTCGGCTGCGACGACGCCGGTTACGACTACAAGGAAGTCCTCAAGCGGGACCTGCTGGCCGACCCCCGGGTCGCCGAGGTCATCGATGTCGGCGTGGGCAGCGACGAGCACACCGCCTACCCGCATGTCGCCGTGGAAGCGGCCCGCCGGGTGGCCGAAGGCACCGCCGACCGCGCCCTGTTGGTGTGCGGCACCGGCCTCGGCGTGGCCATCAGCGCCAACAAGGTCCCCGGCATCCGCGCGGTCACCGCCCACGACAGCTACTCCGTGCGCCGCTCGGTCCTCAGCAACAACGCCCAGGTGCTCTGCTTCGGCCAGCGCGTCATCGGCCTGGAGCTCGCCCGTGCGCTCACCGACGACTGGCTCGCGCAGAGCTTCGACGAGACCTCCACGTCGGCGGAGAAGGTCGCCGCCATCCGGAGTTACGAGGGCTGATCGTCGCCACGGCCGGTCTCCCGCACACTGGGAGCATGGCAATGGACGTGGCGGCGGCGGCCGACAACCTTCTGGGATCCCTCGCGGCGAGGGCCGACACGGACTTCGCGGTCGGAATGCAGCGCTACTTTCCGCGGCGGATCCGCGCGCTCGGGGTGAGCAATGCCTCCGCCGTGGAGATCGCGAACGACTACTTCCGCGAGCGGCCGGACGTCCCCGCGGCGACCAGGCTGGCTCTCGCGGAAGAAGTCCTGTCGCGCGCCACCTACCACGAAGAGGTCCTGCTGGGATTCGCGGTCCTGCACAAGGTCGCGAGGGCCGGGCTGGGCCCCGAACTGCTCGACCGCTGTGAGCACTGGCTCGGATCGTATGTGTCGAACTGGGCGCAGTGCGACGACCTGTGCCTGAAGTTGCTGTACCCGTTCTTCCGCGGACACCTCGATCAGATCCCGCGGACGCGAGCCTGGGTCGAATCCCGGTCCGGCTGGGCGAGGCGCGCCGCGAACGTGGCCGTCGTGAAGTTCGTCCGGCGCAAGGTGGGGCGGGCGGTGTTCGAACTGCCGCCGTCCCACGTCTTCGACAACTGCACCCGGCTGATGCACGACGACGATGTGTATGTGCGGAAGGGCTGTGGGTGGCTGCTCAAGGTCACCGCCGAGGTCCATCCGGACGAGGTGGTCGAGTTCCTGCGCACGTGGCACACCGAGATGAGCCGCGACACATTCCGGTACGCGATCGAGAAGATGGACAAGGAGACGCGCGCTTCCCTGATGGCGCTGGGGTAGCGGGCGCGGCCCGATGAGCTCACGGAACCTCTCCGCGCTGGCCGACCCGGAGGACGCTCAGATAGCGGCGTGACGCCCGGTCACCCATCCGGGTGAGGATGCGCTCGGCGATGGCGTCGAGCAGGGGCTCGCGGACGTCGCGGTCGAGTCTCCGGTAGAGCGACGTCGAGCGGAGGTGATCGGCGAAGCCCGCCCCGTTGAACCACTGAACGGCCGGGTACCAGCGCACGATCGGCGGGCCGAACAGGCCGCCGGGGTCGTCGACCGGCCCCCAGCCCTCGTCGGCGCCGCGTACGTCGTCCTCGAGCGGCGGATGGCCCCAGTCAGGGTTCCCGGGGCAGAACCGCTCGTGGAGATCGGCGGTCTCGGCGTACACCTCCGGCTCTCCCGGCCTGCGGACGACGACGTTGCCGAGCAGCGCCAGCCGGCCTCCGGGGCGGAGCACGTCGTGCGCTCGCCGCCGGCCGATCGACGGGTCGACCCAGTGCCAGGAGGACGCGACCACGAGGGCGTCGAAGCGCGCGCCGCGGTCGTCCCACTCCTCGAATGTCGATGTCTCGACGTCGACATTGGGGAAGGTGGCGAGCCGCCGGCGCGCGAGTGCGGCCATTTCCCGGCCCGGCTCGACGGCGGTCACCGAACATCCGAGCGCTGCCAGCGAGCGCGTCGCCTGACCGGTACCGCAGCCCACCTCCAGCACCGACGACCGCTCGTCCATGCCGGTGATGGCGACAAGGTCCGCGAACAGTTCGTCGGGGTACCCCGGCCGGACCCGGTCGTAGACCTCGGCCACCTCGTTGAACACCCGACCGAGGTCACGTCGGTTCGCACGCTTCTCCGGATCACCAGTCACGGGCGCACAAGCTATGGGGCTCATCCACGGAGCCGCCACTGGTTAAACCGGCGGTGCCCGCCGGCCGGATGGCCGACGGGCACCGGGCGGGTGGGACGGGTCAGCGGGTCACCAGCCGACGGCTACCTCGAGCCACTGCGGGTCGTTGTGCGAGACGAAGGAGGACTGGCCCGCGAAGTCGTCGTACGGGAAGCCGTAGGCGAGCTTGTCGATGGCGTGGTCGTGCCAGAACTTGGCGTAGTAGTTCGCCGGTGCGTCCTTGTAGTACTGGCCCGGATCCGACCACTGGTCCTCGGGCAGCTGCGCCACATGCCGGTTCAGCGCCGAGCACTTCCCCGCCTCGTTGGCCAGCACCCCGGCGCAGCCGAAGATGTCGGACGTGGGCGCGTCGATACCGACCGTCTTGGCGTAACCGCTCATGTAGTCCGCGTACTTGCCGCCCTCCCGGAAGTCGGGCACGCTGCCCGGCGCGAGGATCCGGTACGGCTTCTCGACCTCGCTCAGCGATGCGAACTCGGCCGGCATGGCGTCGGCGAACTTCTTCCAGGTGGCGTCCCGGTCCTCCTGGAACGTCTCGTAGTCCTCGCCGACCTGTGCGTCGAAGCCGTCGTGGGCGTGCAGCCGCATCGCCAGCTTCAGCGCGAACGCGTCCACGCGGGTGGTGTTGCCGTTGAAGACGTCGTCCCCGACGGTGAACTCGATGAAGTCGGAGTACTTGCTGTCGGGCGAGCCGAGGTGGAAGTACATCCGGCCCGCGGAGTTCGCCGGCATGTCGAGCGTGGGCTGCTCGGCGATCGAGTGTGTTTCGTTGTTGAACGTCCAGAAGACCTGGTCGTCCGGGTACTTTCCGTTCGTCCGGTTGAGGATCTTGACGGTGAGGACGTTCTTCGCGGGCGGGATGGTGCTCGTGTCGCCCCAGAAGTCGTCCGGCGGCTGGCCCTCGGCGCGGGCGCTGTGGCGGCCGTTGTGGCTGTTGCCGGCGTCGCTGTCGGCGGCGGCCGACGGCATGGCGCCGAGGGAGCAGAACGTGGCGAGTGCCAGCGTGGCCGCGGCGGCGAGGCGGGCGTGGCCTCGGCGCCGGAGCGGCCGCAGTGCGGTGGGGGGCATGGTTCTCTCCTGGTGTGGGGGGCCATGGTGAGAGCGCTCTCACGAAGAGTTGTCGGGTTTCATGTCCTTGTCAAGGAGTTGGTCTTCAAGAAGTGAAGTGGCTCTTGATCGCGGATGGGGGCGGCGGGCGGTCAGCCGGCCAGGTGCGTGCCGAAGAACTCGGTGAGCTTGTCCACGGCGGGGGTGACGTATGCGTCCCTGTCGTACAGGTCGATATGGGTGGCGCCGTCGATGATGACCAGTTCCTTGGGCTCGGCCGCCTTCTCGATCGCCTCCCGGCTGAAGTAGGCGGTCTCCGCCTCCGAACCGGCGATCATCAGCAGGGGGCGGGGCGAGATGAGCCGGATCAACGCGTACGAGTCGTACTGGGCGATCAGGTCGATACCGCGCAGCACCCATCCCTGGTTCGCGCGGGGGTGGTAGCCGCGCGGGGTGCGGTAGAACTCGTAGGTCTCCCGGAACTGCCGGGTGGCGGTCTCCAGCAGTTCCTCGGCGTTGCCGGGAATCCACGCCTCCAGCCGCGGGGCCGCGCCGCGCGCCTCCGCGGTGCGCAGCGCGCCGGCCTGGTCGAGCATGGCCTGGAGGACCGCCGGGTCCTGGGTGCGGCCCAGTCCCTCGCGGAACACCGACCCGAGGTCCGCGGCGCTGACCGTGGCGACGCCCTTGATGCGGTGGTCGGTCTGCGCGGCGTAGGGAACGTAACCGCCGGACGCGCAGATGCCCAGCGCCCCGATACGGTCCGGGGCGATGTCGTCACGAGTGGTCAGATAGGTCACGGCGGACTTGATGTCCTCGGCCCGCTGGAAGGGGTTCTCCAGACCTCGCGGCTCGCCCTCGCTCTCGCCCTGGTGGGCGGCGTCGAAGACGAGCGCGGCGAACCCGGCGCCGGCCAGCCGCTCGGCGTAGATGCTCGGACTCTGCTCCTTCACACCGCCTCCCGGGTGGGAGATGACAACGGCCGGCAACCGGCCGCCGGTGTGGTCGTCGGGGGTGAAGAGGATCCCGGCGATGGCGAGATGGCTGCTGGGGAAGGTGACGTTGGTCTTCACGGTTCCGTGGCTCCTGGGTGCGGGTGAGTGGGGCGGGCCGTCCGCCGGTCCACACCACCGGACACTCGCACGCGGTACGCGGGCGGGTAAGGGGCGGCTTGTGTCCCCGGACAACGCTGTCCTGGGACAGGCCAGGCCCCCTGTCACGGGCCTCGTTGTTTGTCAGACTTGGGGCTATGAGCAGCGGCGACGCGCACCACAGCGAACTGGGCGCCTTCCTCAAGGCGCGGCGCAGGGAGCTGAGCCCGGCCCAGGTCGGGCTGCCCGATTCGGCGGGCAGGCGCCGGGTCAAGGGGTTGCGCCGGGAGGAAGTGGCCTTGCTGGCGTCGATCAGCCCCGACTACTACACGCGCCTGGAGCAGGGCCGCCGCCAGGCTTCCGAACCGGTGCTGGACACCCTCGCGCGCGTTCTCCGGCTCGACGACGGCGAGCGTGCCTACCTGTTCGAACTGTCCGGCCGGGATGCCGCCCGGCCCCGGCGGCGCACCACGCAGAAGGTCCACCCACAGCTGCGGCGGCTGCTGGACGACCTCGCCACCACACCGGCCGTCGTCCTGGGCCGGCGCACGGACATCCTCGCCTGGAACCCCATGGCCGCCGCCCTGTTCACCGACTTCGCGCGCATCCCGGTGGAGAAGCGCAACTTCGTACGGCTGGTCTTCCGCGAACCGGCCATCAGGGCGCTGTACCCGGACTGGGACTGGGTGGCGCAGACCAGCCTGGCGCAGCTGCGCATGGAGGCCGCCCGGGACCCGAACGATCCACGGCTGGCCAAACTGGTGGGCGAGCTGTCACTTCAGGACCCCGACTTCCGGCGGTGGTGGGGCGCCCATCGCGTCGCCGTCCAGGGCACGGGCACGAAAGTCCTGCACCATCCGGTCGTCGGCGAGCTCACCCTCGACTGGTCCTTCCTCACCTGCGCCGACGACCCCGACCAGCAGCTGATCACGCTGACCGCCGAGCCCGGCACACCCAGCCACGAGCGGCTGCGCATCCTCGCCTCATGGGCCGCGCAATCCACCGGCCACTCCGTGGCGGACGGCTGACGCGGGCCGTTCAGCCGCGGCCCGTCGCGCCGTAGCGCAGCCCGTCGTAGAAGATCGCGGTGATGCGTACCGCATCGTCCTCCCATCCCTTGGCGCGCATTCCGCAGATGCCGCCGAGCGCGCGCAGAAGGACGCGTCCGCTGATGCCGGGGCGGATGGCACCGGCGGCAACCCCCGCGGCGAGCAGCTCATCAAGGGCATGAGCCATCTCGGCGCGCGTGTCGTCGAAGATCGGGGAGTCCGTGGCCATGATGCTCTCCAGCGCCTCGGCCATGCCCTTGCCCACGGCCGAGTGCTCCACGAGCAGCAGCAGGAAACGGCGCAGAGCCTCGTCCGGGGCGTGATCCGCGAGCAGCCGGGCGGGGGCCGCGCAGAGTTCGGCGACCTCCTGTCGGTACACCTCGGCGACGAGCGCTTCGCGCGTCTCGAAGTGGCGGTAGAGCGTACCGACCGCCACTCCGGCTCGCCGGGCGATCTCCTCCACATGGGCGTCGGCGTCGCCGGTCAGGAAGGCCTCGCGCGCCGCGGTCAGGAGCGCTTCGCGGTTACGGCGGGCATCGGCGCGCAGCGGGCGTGATGACGGCAACAGTCCTCCATAAGGTGAGTCGGACTCCGGTTATGTGTACAGTTTGTCGAGCCGGTTTCCGGAGTCCAGTTCACCTTACTGAAGGAGTACGCGCATGACGATCGTGGATGAGGGGCTCAGCGGCCTGCGGGTGCTGGTCACCGGTGGCAGCCGTGGACTGGGAGAGGCGACGGCCCGTCGCTTCGCCGCGGCCGGCGCGACCGTACTGACGGCCTCGCGCACCGCGCCCCCGGAAGACCTCCCGGCCACCTTCTTCCCCGTGGACCTGCGGTCCGAGGAGGGGGTGGCGGACCTCGGCCGACGGGTGCTGGACAGCGTCGGAGGCATCGACGTCCTGGTCAACAACGCGGGAGCCGCGACCGCCCCGATGCCGACCCTGAAGCGGTCCGACGCGTCCTGGCTCGCCGACCTGGAGATGAACCTGCTCAGCGCCGTGCGGATCGACCGGGCCCTGGTGCCCGGGATGGTCGAGCGCGGCTCCGGCGTCGTGGTGCACGTCTCCTCGATCGCCAGCCGGCTCCCCCAGCGTGCCGAGGCGTCGTACGCCGCGGCGAAGGCGGCGCTCAACGCGTACAGCCGCGAACTGGCGACGGAGGTGGGGGAGCACGGCGTCCGCGTGGTGTGCGTGCTGCCCGGCTTCGTCGCCACGGAGGGAGCGGTCGGCCATCTCCAGCGGCTGGCCGACGGCCAAGGGGTCTCCTTCGACGAGGTGAAGCAGCAGATCGTGGACCACCTGAAGGTGCCGATGGGGCGTCCCGGTGAACCCGAGGACGTCGCGGAGATGATCGCGTTCCTCGCCTCCGACCGCGGCAAGTGGCTCACCGGGGCCGAGTTCCGGGTCGACGGCGGCATCATCCCGGTGGTCTGAGCCGCGACCCCACCCACACGGAACGAGGCCGGACTGCCATCAGCCTGGTGAACCGCCGGTGGGTGCGGTCAGATCGCGCGTGAAGAGGTCGGCGGCCGCGTGGACATCGGGTGGACATCGGTGAGGTCCTCGACGGAGCGGAGGTTGTCGCACAGGGCCTCCAGGACCGAGCCGGGGCGAACGATGCGGCAGCCGCTCACCGCCCCAGGATTTGCTCGACATCGGCCATCTGCCCGGCCGTGAGCGGTCCCTTCGCGATCGCGCCCGCGTTCTCCTCGGCCTGGGCGACCGTACGGAAGCCGGGGATCGGGATCGTCCGCGGGCTGCGGGCCCAGATCCAGGCGAGGGCGCCCTGCGCGAGGGTGCGGCCGTCGCTGGTGAGGATGGACCGCAGGGCTTCGACCCGCCGGAGCCAGACCGGGTCCGCGCCCGCGTTCGCGATGAACCCCGGCAGCCAGGCGGGCGGCGCGTTGCGGATGTCCCCGTCGTCCAGGGCGCGCCCGGCGGTGTGCTTGCCGGCGAGCAGCCCCATGGCGAGGGGGCTGCGGTTGATGCTGGCGAGGTCCGACTCCGCGCACAGCGCGAGGAGTTCGGGTGCGTCCTGGAGGATGTTCAGACGGTGCTGGACGGCCGCGCAGTGCGGGCCCTCGGCGAAGACGGCGGCCCGGTCGGGGTCATCGGTGCTCCACGCGTACGCGCGGATGAGACCCTCCCGTACCAACTCCTCGCAGGCATCGCGGAGTTGGGCGGCCCGCTCGGGGTCGGCGTCGGAGATGTGGAGCTGGTACAGGTCGACGTGGTCCGCGTTCAGGCGTCGCAGTGAGGCGGTCAGGGCACGGCGTACGTGCTCCGGGGAGTCGTCCTGGCCCTCGCGGATCCGGGTCCGCTCGTCGAAGACATTGCCCCATTTCGTGGCGACGACGACATCGTCGCGGTGCTTGCCGAGGGCGCGGCCGAGCACGCGTTCGCTGTGGCCGGTGCCGTACGCGTCGGCGGTGTCGAAGAAGGTGACGCCGAGGTCGAGTGCGCGCCGGATCGCGCGCACGGACTCGTCATCGTCGACCTTGCCCCAGCCCAGGGGCTGCCCGTCGGTGGACTGCCACTCACCGCCGATGGCCCAGCAGCCGAAGCCGAGGGGGCTCACTTCGATGCCACTGCGGCCCAGCGTTCTGTTGTGCGCCATGGTCTCCATGCCGGTGAACGGTAGGGGTTGAAGCGCACACGAAGGCAAGCCCCGGTCATGGGAGCCATCGACGCCCATGACCGGGGCGATGGCTCAACGGCCGTAGTAGGTGTCGAAGTTCTTGGAGAACTCGCCGCCGTTGAAGCCGTCCCAGTTGATCGACCAGGCCATCAGCCCGCGGAGGGCGGGCCAGCTGCCGTGGGGCTCATAGCCGCCGCAGTCGCTCTTCTTCGTCAGGCAGTTGAGGGCCTTGGTCACATCACCGGGCGTGGTGTGGCCGTTGCCCGCGTTGGGGCTCGCGGGCAGGCCGATCGCCACCTGGGACGGGTCCAGCGCGGGGAAGACGTTGTCGGCGTTGCCCGCGACGGGGAAGCCGCTGAGCAGCATGTCGGTCATCGCGACGTGGAAGTCGGCGTTGCCCATGGTGTGGAACTGGTTGTCGAGCCCCATGATCGGTCCGGAGTTGTAGTCCTGGACGTGCAGCAGGGTCAGATCGTCCCGCAGCGCGTGGATGACCGGCAGATACGCCCCGGCGCGGGGGTCCTGGCCGCCGGAGGCGCCCGAGCCGTAGAACTGGTAGCCCAGCTGTACGAAGAAGGTCTCCGGAGCCATGGTGAGGACGAAGTCGGATCCGTACTTCGCCTTGAGCGACTTCACGGCCGCGATGAGATTGACGATCGCGGGGGTCTTCGGGTTCTTGAAGTCGGTGTCGCCGTCGTCCAGCGACAGTGAGTGGCCCTCGAAGTCGATGTCGAGGCCGTCCAGTCCGTACTTGTCGATGATCGCCCCGACCGACTCGACGAACTTGTCGCGGGCGGCGGTGGTGGTGAGCTGCACCTGGCCGTTCTGCCCGCCGATGGATATCAGCACCTTCTTGCCCGCGGCCTGCTTGGCCTTGATGGCGGCCTTGAACTCGTCCTCCGACTCGACGTTCGGGCATTCGCTCTGGGGGCAGAGGCTGAAGCGGATGTCGCCGGAGGTGGTGGAGGTGGGTTCGCCGAAGGCCAGGTCGATGATGTCCCAGCTGTCGGGGACATCGGCCATCTTGGTGTATCCGGAGCCGTTGGCGAAGCTCGAGTGCAGATAGCCCACGAGCGCGTGGTCGGGGAGTGCCGCCTTCGTGGTGGCGGAGGTGGTACCAGCGTCGGAGGTGGTACCCGCGTCGGCGGTCGTCGTCGAGACCGTGGCGAGCAGCCCGGCCGCGGCGACGGAGGCGCACACGCCGGTCAGGACCCTCTTGCTCAAGGGGATACGGAGGCTCATGGGGGCCGCTCCTTGGTGTGGGGGGAAGGCGGAGCTGAAGTGTGTGTGGGGGGAGAGGGGGAAGGGGGAGGGATGGACGGGAGACATGGGGGAGGTTGCGCGCCCACGAGACAACAGGACTAGACCACTAGTGTCAATGGTCCGGACCAAAACGGGCAGCGGATCTTCACGTTCAGTGTTGCGTCGCCGCGGAGTTTGCTCCATGGGTGGTCGGCCGTATGCGTGAGGAGCGGTCGGTGGCCGCGGCCGGTTGCGACGCGGGTGGGATCGGCGGCCGCCCGAACACCTCGGTGAGTACGTCGAGTTGGCTGCCGATCGTGGCAAGGGCCCCCACGGCCACGGCCACGGCCGCCTCCGGTCCGGTGGGGCGGGCCTTCGTCGGGGGAGCCGAGGCGGGGGTGCCGGGTGGTGCCGGGCGGCGGCCGATGGCGCGGCGTACGGCGAGTGTGTGCGCCGCCACCTCGCCACGCCGCCCGCGCAGGCCAGGGTCGTCGGCGAGCGCGTCCGGCCTCGATATGACGGCGGTGGCGAGATCGCCGACCGGTTCGACGCAGTGCCGCAGTGCCGCCACGGCGCGCAGCGCGGCGACGCTCCGCCGTCGCCGCACGGACAGCGCGCGGGGAAGGGGCGGCGCGGCCAGGGTCCGCAGCGGAGCGGTGGTCACACCCAGTTGCTCGACGCGGTGGCTGAAGCGGGCGTGGGCCATGCGGACGGCCCGGCCGTCGCGCCAGTCGGCTTCCAGCAGTTCGGTCAGGGCGGCCAGCGCGGCGGCGGTGCGGGCCCGCACCGCCGAAGAGGTGCGGATCGGCAACACCAGCCACGACGCCGCGATGCCGAGGACCGCGCCGACCGCGATCCCCGCCAGCCGCGTGTGCAGCAAGCCCCCCGGGCTCTGCCCGAACCAGTCGTAGAGCAGTGACAGTACGGCCGTGACACAGCCCGCCCAGTACGCGTAGCTCAGCTCCCGCAGCCAGGTGGCCACCGCCAGTACCGCGAAGATCAGCACCACCGCGGCGTCCGAGCGGGGCCCGAACGATCCGGTGAGGGCGCCCGCCGCCACCGTGCCGACCGCGGCACCGACCGTCCGCCACACCCCCTTCACCAGCACATCCGCCCGGCTTCGCGCACCGCTGCAGACCAGGAACGCGGTGAGGACCACCCAGGTCCAGTGGTCCGGCCACAGCATCCGGCCCACGGCGAACGCCGCCGCCAGCGCGACCGCCATCTGCGCCGCCATGCGGGTGGCGGCCGGTATCCGGGTGGCGGCCGGTATCCCGCCACGCCGTGGCCCGGCCGCTGCCGCGGCCACTTCGGCCGCCGGTGGCCTGCGGATGAGCCGGGTGCGCTGCGCCACCCACGTCAGCAGTGCTCCCCAGACGACCGCGACCAGCGCCATCACCGCCGCCCACCCGGTGCGCTCGTGCCCGCCCGCGGGCCCGGCGCCACCGGGCACGACCAGGACGGCGACCATTGGCAGGACGAGGAGAGTGCCCACGCGCGTGGCGCGCACTCCGAACCGCCGCAACCAGATCGCCCCGGCCACGCCCAGGGCGAAGACCACGTCACCCACGGTGGGATGGCGCTGGAGCAAGGTGGCCAACTCCGCTCCGCCGGCCGCCGCGCACGGCAGCACGGCACACGCCGGCAGCCGGTCGGTGTGGTCCAGGACTTGCTGCACCCGCCCGAGAGCGGAGGCGATCACGACGGCTTGTACGACGCTGTCCACGCGCAGCCCGGCCGCGTGCTCGATGAGCAGCGCCCAGCCGAACGTACCGAGCACGGTGGCCATGGTCACGGCGGTCGCCCGCAGACGCAGCCACTTCGGGTCGAAGCGCGGTGCCCGGCGTAGCCGCGTCGAGAACGTAAGCATTGCGTAGCATCACCGCCTGGGCTGACCTGAGAATGGAGGCTAGAGTAAACCCAACCGGTGGTATTTAGTAAGTGATAGCTTAGCGATGTGGCAGCAGAACAACCAGCACATGAGAACCTGTCCGCCGGGATTCGGCAGGGCGTGGTCCGGCTCGCCCGCAGGCTGGGCGCGGAGCGCCCCGCGGATGGGCTCAGCCTCAACAAGAGCAGCGTCCTCGGCCACTTGCGGCGCAACGGACCCATGTCGGCCGGTGCCCTCGCCGCCGCCGACCGTCAGCAGCCGCAATCCCTGACCCGGGTCTTCGCCGAACTCCAACGCGACGGCCTGATCAGCCGGACCCGTGACGACCGGGACGGCCGACAGCGGCTGCTGGAGATCACGGAGGCGGGCCGCGAGGCCCTCGCCCATGACATGGCGCAGCGCGACGCATGGCTCGACACCGCGCTCACCGGCCTCAATGAGACCGAGCGCCAGGTTCTGCTGCTCGCCGCCCGCCTGATGGACCGCCTCGCCGACTCTTGAGGGTGGCCCTCGACCGCGGTGGGTGTCAGACCGTGGACAGGTCGATGGCCCGGTCGACGTCGTCGGGGCGCAGCACCCGCAGGATGCCTTCGAGCAGGTAGTAGTCGGCGTAGGGGAGCGAGATCTCGATGCCGTCCTCGCTCGGGCGGTTGCGGGTACAGCGTGCCACGACCGCCTCGGCGCGGGTCGACTTCGTGGTCAGGCAGGTCTGCGAGAGCGCGGTGAGCAGCCGCAGCGCCGCCTCGCGGTAGCGCGGTTCGCCGGTGGCCCTGGACAGGTCGAGCAGGCCGCAGGCCATGACCGCGCCCGCGGAGGCGTCCTTGATGTCGTGGGGTGCTTGTGGGGCGAGGTAGTCCCACACGGGGACGTTGTCCGGGGTGAGCGCGCCCAGGGCGAAGTCGGCGAGTTTCCGGGCGGTGGTGAGGAACTCCCGGTGGCCGGTGCGGCGGTGGATGGTGGTGAACCCGTAGATCCCCCATGCCTGCCCGCGTGACCAGCAGGAGGCCGGGCTGTAGCCCTGCACGGTGGCGGGGCCGAGGGGAGCGCCGGAGGACGGGTCGAAGTCGAAGACGTGCGGGGTGGATCCGTCCGGGCGGGGGAAGTGCCGCTGGGTGGTTCTCGCGTGCTCCACGGCGATGTCGAGGTACTCGCTGTCCCCGCTCTGGCTGCTCGCGAACGCCAGCAGATCGAGGTTCATCATCGTGTCCATGATGACCCGGCCCGCGTTCGCCTGCTCGTCCAGCGCTCCCCAGGCCCGGATGAAACGGCCGCGCGGGTTGTACCGCCGGATCAGCGAGGAGGCCGCCCGCAGCGCGCCCGCCCGCCAGGTCTCGTCACCGGTGAGCCGCCAGGCGGTGACCCACGACGGGTAGAAGAGGAATCCGAGGTCGTGGGTGCCGGTGTCGTTCTGGCGGGGGGCGAGCTTCTCCGCGGCGGCGAGGGCCAGGGTGCGGAACCGATCCTCGCCGCTGTGCAGCCACGCCATCCACAGCGTGCCGGGCCAGAACCCGCCGACCCAGTCGCCGTTCTGGGAGTACGTCCACTTCTCGAACTTCGTACCGACCGGGAAGCCACTCACCCCCGGTGCGACCGCGCGCAGCTTCGCCACCGCGTAGTCCGCCGTCTCGCGGAAGGTGCGGAGCGTGGCGGCATGGCCGGGGACCTCCTCCGCCGCCTGGGCCGGGGGAGCGATCGAAGTGGCCGCCGCCGCGGTACCGGCCGCGGTGGTCAGCAGGGCTCGCCGGGAAACGCTCATCAGTGTCCGCCCTTCACGAGTGGTGAATCCGACAACGACATGACGACATGCGGTCCGTGCGCTCGGCCGGCTGTGGGGCGCGGGCGACGTACCCGCGCCCCACAGGCGAACTGGTGAAGCTGGTGGAACTGGTGAAGCGTGTTACGGGATCAGGGATCAGGGGTACTCGGTCACGTTCGCCACGTTGCTGTTGGCGTCCGAGGGACCTCCCGTGTCATTGATGACATGGTTGATGGTGCCGGTGCCACCGAGCGAGACGGTGACCATGTCGTGGAACTTCACATCCGGGCTCTGGGGAACCTCGAAGGCGTGCTCGGCGGTGACGGACTTGTTGGTGTTGAAGAAGCAGTAGCTGCCCAGGCCCCAGGCCTCATGGCGGTTGACCGAGTCGGCCACCTTGTAGGCGGCGTATCCCTTGGTGGAGCCGTTCATCCAGGCGGCCTGGTCGGGCGGGTCGTAGGGCATCTCGTTCTGGTAGAAGTACGTGCGGCCGCCCTCGCCGTTCCAGGTCGTCTGATTCTTCTGGTAGTGCTCGACGAACAGGCCGTACATGGTCACGTCGTCGCCGTTGACGACGAGCCCGTTGTCGGCCGTGTTGGAGTCCCAGCCGACGCCGTCGCCGTGGTCGGCGCGCCAGATCCACGTGTGGTCGCCGATCACGTTGGAGCTGTTGACCACCAGGCTGGTGGACGCCTTGCCGACGCCCGCGCCGCCGACCCGGAAGAACACATCGTGCAGCGAGGTGGGGTTGTCGGCGTGGTTCGCGGACGAGTCCTCGGGGCCGACCTCCATCAGCGTGTCGGAGTTCTCGGTACCCGCGTCGATGAGCAGGCCCGCGAGCTTGACGCCGTCCACATCGGCCACCTTCATCGCCGAGACCCCGTTGTCGGGAACCAGCGTGGCCAGCCCCAGGCCCAGTACGACGGTGTCGGGACGGGTCACCTTCAGCGGTGCGTCGAGGTGGTAGACGCCCGGGGTGATGAGCAGGTGCTTGCCCGCGTCGAGCGCCGCGTTCATCTCCTCGGCCGTGGCATCCGGCTTGGCGATGAAGAAGTCGCTCAGCGGGAGCGATTCGCCCTTCGGCGACCCCGAGGACCAGGACGTGCCCGTCGAATCCTTGCGCACCTCCGGCACGAACACCTTGTACGCGCCGTCGTCGTCGACGTACAGGAACGGCTTCTCACGGGTGATGGGCGACTTGTCGACGCGGGTGTACGGCGGGTTGGGGAAGTCCCCGGCCGGTGCGTTCTCCGCGCCGACGAACACCATGTTCCAGTTGGAGCCGGTCCAGCTGCCCCATTCGGTGTTGCGGGACAGCCACTGCTGCTGCGATCCGGACTTCACCTGTCCGTCAACCTTGGTGTCGGCCAGCAGACCGCCGCTGGACCAGCCGCCGTCGTCCAGCTGCAGATCGCCCTTCAGATGCATACGGCGGTACGGGGCGGCCTGTGAGACGGCCCAGCGGTCCGCGCCGCCGTCCGGGTTGACGGCGAGGTTCTCGGCGTCGCGCCAGAAGTTCTGCGTCGCGTTGCCGTCGAACCAGTCGGCCTCGGCGTGCACCTGGCCGTTGATGGTGGTGTCGTCGGGCGACAGGCCGAGGCCCGCCACCTGGGTGTAGAAGCCGACATTGGCCTTGACGTCGTACGAGCCGGGCTTGAACAGCAGGGCGTGCCGGGCCTGGCCGAACTGGTTCTTCTCCTGCTCGCCGAAGACCGAGTCGAGCTTGCCCTGGATCTCCTGCGCGGACATCGACGGGTCGAAGACCTGCACATTGGGACCCAGGTCCGGCTCGGCGTCCGCGCCGTGCGCCGCCGGTACGGTCAGCGCCGCGGCGACGGCGCCGGCCAGCACGGCGAACGCGGCGGTGGCGCGGGCGACGCGACGGCGACGGCGGTGCCCGGGTTGAGTGGTGTCCCCGGTGGTGTCCATCGCGGTGGTGTCGTTCGTCATGGTGATGTGCCCCCTCAGCCCTTGTACCGGGCGAATATCCCGGTGAACTGCCAGGGCTCCTGGGCGACTCCGGAGCAGGTGTCGTCGTTCGGGTAGTCGCCGGGGCAGGGGCGGTCGCGGTTGACGGACCAGAAGGAGAGCCGCGACAGGTGGTGTTCGGAGGCGTAGCCCAGGATCGACTCGAAGTCGTCCGTGGTGACGGTCTCCTTGACGTCGGTGATGCCGTTCATCGAGGACAGGCCGCTGTGCCGGTAGGCGTCCTCGTCGCTGTAGCCGTAGGCGCCCTTGACGGCGTTCTTCAGCCCGTCGGTGGCCTGCTTGGTCAGCTCGGCCATGTTCTGGCCCTCGCCGCCGAAGTCGAACGGCATGATGGTCCAGCTGTCGGCCTCGAAGTCGGATTCGGCGGCCCGGCGGATCATGCCGTCGTCGGGGCCGTTCTGATCGCTGGGGAAGGTGACGTAGGTGAGCAGCCCCGGGTTGTCGGCCTTCACCTGCTTCAGGGCGTCGATCGTCTTCTGCTGGACGGCCGGGTCGTCGTAGGCGTCGCCCTCGATGTCGATGTCGATGGCCTTGAGACCGTAGGCGTCGATGACCTTCTGGTAGGCCCCGGCGAGGGCCTTCGCGTCGGCACAGGACTGCTCCAGCTTGTTGCCGCTCGCGCCACCGAAGGACGGCACCACATCGCCGCCCTTGGCCCGTATGGCCTTCACGGTCTGCTCGTCGGCACCGCCGGCCAGCGGGCGGCTGCCGTCCCATTGCGGGTCGCAGCTGCCCGCGTCGAGCACGAAGGCGAGGGTGAACCAGCCGACGCCGGTGGCGTCCATCACCTCGCCCGGGTCCGGGGGATTGCCCCATCCGTTGTAGAGGTAGGGGGCCACGGCGGCGGGCGCGGCGGATGCCGGGGCTTGGTCCTGGCCGGTGTTGTCGGCCCAGGCGGCCGCGGTCGTGCTCGCGGCGGTGGCCGCGAGGGCCGCGGCCACGGCCAGGACGGTCCGCCGACGGCGGCGCCGCGCGCGGTCCCGGGCGGGGAGGTCTTCGCTGTGATTCATGTGGGGGGATGCCTTCCTGACACGCGGACGGGCCCCGGCAGTGGGCATGTCCGTCGGACAGGCGCCGCCGCAGCCCGCGACATGCGGTGTCCGGCCGGAAGGTCACGGCCGGACTCTCGGGCCCATATATTTCGGGAGTTGAACGTGTCTCGTCAATAGGTCCGCACCAATGAATGACCTGCCTTCAAAGGGCGAACTCGCAGGACGTGTCGCCGGCGTCCTCGTCGGTGAACGGCCCTCCGCGCGGTGACTTGTTGGCATATCTGGTCCATACCAAACCCTTGACAGGCTTTTCCTTCACTTCTTAACTCACGTAATGAACTAAGTACCGCTGAGATCGCTCACGCACCCGGTCGGCGCCGTAACCACTTGGTTCGCATGCGCCTCATGCCTCTCCACACCTGTCATCACCTGTTTCTGGAAGGGAGAGTCATGGACTCCCCGCGCTTACCCCGGCGACTGCTGTTGTCCCTGGTCTCGGTCCTCGCCCTGGTGTCGCTGTCCACCGGACTGGCACAGGGCACCTCGGCCTCCGCGGCGAGCCCCGCCGCGAAGTCCACCGCGAGACCCGCCACGGCGGCCGCCGTCACGTTCTCCGACGAGTTCGACGGGCCCGCCGGCTCCGCCGTCAACGGCGGCAAGTGGCAGATCGAGACGGGGGACAACGTCAACAACCACGAGCGGCAGTACTACACGGCGGGCAACAGCAACGCCGCCCTCGACGGCCAGGGCCACCTGGTCATCACCGCCCGCCGCGAGAACCCGGCCAACTACCAGTGCTGGTACGGACGGTGTGAGTACACCTCCGCCCGGCTGAACACTTCCGGCAAGTTCACCACCACCTACGGCCGGGTCGAGGCCCGGATGAAGGTCCCGCGCGGGCAGGGCATGTGGCCCGCGTTCTGGATGCTGGGCAACGACATCGGACAGGTCGGCTGGCCCAACTCCGGTGAGATCGACATCATGGAGAACGTGGGCTTCGAGCCCTCCACGGTGCACGGCACCCTCCACGGCCCCGGGTACTCGGGCTCCGGTGGCATCGGCGCCGGGTACTCCCTGCCCGGTGGCCAGGCGTTCGCCGACGCGTACCACACCTTCGCCATCGACTGGAGCCCGAACGCCATCAGCTGGTCCGTCGATGGCACGGTGTACCAGCGGCGCACCCCCGCCGACCTCGGTGGCCGGCAGTGGGTGTTCAACAAGCCCTTCTTCGTGATCCTCAACCTCGCGGTCGGCGGCTACTGGCCCGGGGACCCCGACGGCAGCACCTCCTTCCCCCAGCAGCTCCTCGTCGACTACGTCCGGGTCAGCACCGACAGCGGACAGCCGAGCGGCGGTGCCATCACCGGTGTCGGTGGCAAGTGTGTGGACGTGGCGGGTGCCAACAATGCCAATGGCACGCCGGTGCAGCTGTATGACTGCAATGGCAGCGGCGCGCAGCAGTGGACGGTCGGCTCCGATGGCACGATTCGTGCGTTGGGGAAGTGTCTGGATGTGGCGTCGGGTGGTACGGCCGATGGCACCCTGGTCCAGTTGTGGGATTGCAATGGGAGTGCGGCGCAGCAGTGGGCGGTTCCGGCGGCGCGTGACATTGTGAATCCGCAGGCCAACAAGTGTCTGGATGCCACGGGCGGGAGTTCGGCGAACGGTACGCGGCTGCAGATATGGACCTGCACCGGCGCCGCCAATCAGAAGTGGACGGTGACCAGATGAATCGCGGACTCCTGCGCGGACCCGGGGTGCGTGGCGTGCTCGGCGCCGCGGCCGCCGCCGCCCTCCTCACCGGCCTGACCAGCCTCCCCGCGAGTGGCGCCGTGGCGGCCACCGGCCAGATCACCGGTGTCGGTGGCAAGTGTGTGGACGTGGCGGGCGCCAACAACGCCAATGGCACGGCCGTGCAGCTCTACGACTGTAACGGAACTGCCGCGCAGCAGTGGACGGTCGGCTCCGATGGCACGATTCGTGTGTTGGGGAAGTGTCTGGATGTGGCGTCGGGTGGTACGGCCGATGGCACGCTGGTTCAGTTGTGGGATTGCAATGGGAGTGCGGCGCAGCAGTGGGCGGTTCCGGCGGCGCGTGACATTGTGAATCCGCAGGCCAACAAGTGTTTGGATGCCACGGGCGGGAGTTCGGCGAACGGTACGCGGCTGCAGATATGGACCTGCACCGGCGCCGCCAACCAGAAGTGGACGGCACCGAGCGGCGACACCACACCGCCCGGACCGGGTGCCATGGCCGTGGCCCCGTACCTCTACAACGGCTGGGGCAGCCCGCCGAGCCCCACCACCGTGATGAACGCGACCGGCGTCAAGTGGTTCACCCTCGCCTTCGTGCTCAGCAACGGCTACTGCGACCCGCAGTGGGACGGTGGCCGTCCGCTCACCGGAGGGGTCGACCAGCAGACCGTCAACACCGTGCGGTCGGCCGGTGGCGATGTCATCCCGTCCTTCGGCGGCTGGAGCGGCAACAAGCTGGAGAGCTCCTGCGGCAGCGCGGGCGAGCTGGCCGCCGCGTACCAGAAGGTCATCAACGCCTACGGTCTCAAGGCGATCGACATCGACATCGAGGCCGCGGCGTACGACAGTCCGACCGTCCAGCAGCGCACGGTCGACGCGCTGAAGACGGTCAAGGCCAACAACCCCGGCATCAAGGTGTACATGACCTTCGGCACCGGCCAGAACGGCCCCGACAACAGCCTGATCAGCAAGGCCGCCGCGTCCGGGCTGACCGTGGACAGCTGGACCATCATGCCGTTCAACTTCGGGGGAGCGGGCCAGAACATGGGCCAGCTCACCATCCGCGCCGCCGAGGGGCTCAAGAACGCGGTCAAGAGCGCCTACGGGTACTCGGACGACCAGGCGTACCGGCACTCCGGCATCTCGTCGATGAACGGCATCACCGACAACGGCGAGACGGTGACCGTGGCCGACTTCCGCACCATCCTCGGCTACGCCCAGCAGAACCACCTCGCGCGGCTGACCTTCTGGTCGGTCAACCGGGACCGGCCCTGCACCGGTGGCGGAGCCGACACCTGCTCGGGCGTCTCCCAGCAGCCGTGGGACTTCACCCGCGTCTTCGCCCAGTACGGCGGCTGACCCACGACCCGACGCAGTCATTTCCTATAGGAAGCTGAGAGACGAGATCCGGCGCCCGAGCCACGGGGGTGCCGGATCTCGCGTCTGCCGGGCGTCTGCCAGGCGACTTGCAGGGGGTTTTGTCGAGAGTCTTGACGGGGCGGCTCGACTGGCACACCATCGCGGCATCAATTTCCTATTTGATTCCATGGGGGTGAGGAGGTGCGTCTCCGGACCAGATCTCTTCTGCCGGGAGTTGTCGCCGTGGCGTTGCTGGCCACGGGTTCGACAGCCTGCACGCTCAAGAACTCGGGTGAGCCGTCGGGCGGGCAGGCCCCCGCGTCCGCGCGGGCGGGCGGCGGCTCGGCCGTGCTCGCGGATGGATCCGCCACCAAGGTCGCGCTCGTCCCCGGCGGCGCCCACCCCTACTTCCAGCCCTGGAAGACCGCCGGCGCCCAGGCGAAGAAGACCTACCGGCTCGGGGACGTGCGGTTCGACGAGACGGCGGAGTGGGACCAGCAGAAGCAGAACAACCTGCTGTCCACCCTCGCCGCGCGCGGCTACAACGCCTTCGGCGTCTTCGGGGTCTCGCCGACCGACATCAACACCACGTTCGCGGACCTGAAGTCGCAGGGCCTCGCGGTGGCATCGCTCGGCTCCTGCCCGGCGGGGAAGAAGAACGAGGCCGACTTCTGCCTCTCCACGGACGTCGAACTCGCCGCGTACAAGGCGGCCAAGGCCGCCATCGACGCCATGGGCGGCAAGGGCAGGCTCGTCCATCTGACGGGCAACAACGTGGACGCCAACACCCAGCTGCGGATCAAGGGCGTCGCGCGAGCCGTGCAGGAGTCGGGCGGCGAGGTGCGGCTGCTGCAGACCGTCACCGACATCGACAAGGATCTGCAGACCGCGCAGAAGGCGGTGTCCGACCTGCTGACGGCCAAGGGCAAGCAGATCCAGGGCATCGTCTCCACCGCCTACAACCCGGCCGTCGCCGCCGCCGACGCCGTCAGGAGCTCCGGTTCGCGGGCGAAGGTCGTGGCCATCGACGACGACGCCAAGATCCTGAGCTCGATCAGGGAGGGCACGGTCACCGCCACCGTCGTGCAGAACCCGGTGGGGCAGGCCGAGATCGGGGCGTGGGCCCTCGCGCTGCTCCAGACCAGGCAGTGCGCCATGCGCAGTCCCGGGCAGTCCGTCGACTCGGGCTCGTTCGTCGTCACCAAGGAGAACCTCACGACCTACGACCGTGCGCGGAAGGCGAAGACCGCCCAGCTGAAGAAGCGGTTCGCCGATGACGTCCTGGCATGCGGCTGATCCCCGCCGTCGCCGCGCCACAGAGATTCGCCGCACCACAGAAATTCGCCGCGCCACAGAAAACTCGCCGCAGCACAGAAAGCGGACATCACCGGATGAGCATCATCACGACCGCCACGGCCAAGCTGGCCGATATCGCCGTGGAGACCGACCGCACCGACGCGGTGCAGTCCTTCGTCAAGCAGGAGACGGTACTCGTCGACCTCACCACGGCCGACGGCAGCGCGGGCACCGGCTACGCGTACACCATCGGCACCGGCGGCACCTCCGTACTGGCACTGCTGCGGGACCACCTGCTGCCCGCTCTCATCGGGCAGGACGCGCGCAATGTCGAGGCGCTGTGGCAGCGGCTGTTCGCCCTGACCCGCGCGACCACCACCGGAGCCATCACCTCGCTCGCGCTCGCCGCCGTGGACACCGCCCTGTGGGACGTGCGCTGCAAGCGCGCGGGGGAGCCGCTGTGGCGGCTGGCCGGCGGCCACCGCCAGGAGGTTCCGGTCTACGACACCGAGGGCGGCTGGCTCCACCTCACCACCGACGACCTGGTCAAGGGGGCACTGCGGGCGCAGAAGGCCGGGTGGGCCGGTATCAAGATCAAGGTGGGCAGGCCCCACCCCGCCGAGGACGCCGAGCGGCTGCGCGCGGTACGCGAGGCGGTCGGCCCCTCGCTGCACATCATGACGGACGCCAACCAGTCGCAGACGATGTCCTCCGCCCTCCGGCTGGCGGCCGCGCTGGAGCCCTACGACCCGTACTGGATCGAGGAGCCCCTCCCGGCGGACGACATCAGCGGCCATGCCCGGCTGGCGCGTGCGACACGGATTCCCGTCGCCGTCGGCGAATCCCTCTACGCGCCGGCGCAGTTCCGCGGCTACCTCGAGACGGGCGCCGCCTCCGTCGTGCAGGTCGACGCCGCCCGGGTCGGCGGGATCACACCATGGCTCAAGGTCGCCCACACCGCGGAGAGCCACAACGTCATGGTGTGCCCGCACTTCCTGATGGAACTGCATGTCAGCCTCGTGGCCGCGGTGCCCAACGGCAGCTACGTCGAGCACATCCCGCAGCTGCGGGCCGTGACCCGCGGTGAGCTGACGCTGCGCGACGGGATGGCCGTGGCGCCCGACGTACCGGGCATCGGCATCGACTGGGACATGGACGCCATCGACGACCGGAGGGTGGCATGACGACGCCCGTCATCCCGCCGGGCAGTGACATCCGCTCCACCCGGGCCACCCCGTCGCGTCCCGCGCACCGGCTGCCGTTCTGGGTCAACCAGCGGCTCGGCCTGCTCGTGCTCGTCGTCGGCCTCAGCGCCCTGTTCGGTGTGGTGCAGCCGACCTTCCTCGACGCCCGGCTCGTGCTGTTCCCGCTGGTGCGGGACATCTCGACGCTGACCGTGGTGGCCCTCGCCCAGATGGTCGTCCTGTCGGTGGGGCATATGAACCTTGCCGTCGGACGGATGGCCGCCTTCGGCGCGCTGTTCGCGGGGCTCGGATACGACCGGCTGGGTCTGCCACTGCCGCTCGGCCTGCTGCTGTGTCTGTGCGCCGGAGCCGCCATCGGCGCGCTGACCGGCTGGATCATCACCCGTACCGGGGTGAGCTCCTTCGTCGTGACCCTCGCGATGGACTTCGCGCTGCTGGGACTCGTCTCCCTGCTCTACTCGGCCCTGACCGAGAACGCCGCCTTCACCACCAAGCCGTCGGGGCTCGACGAACTGCGCTCGTACTCGCTCGCCGACATCTGCGTCGGGCCGGTGTGCGGATCCCCGGTGATACCGCAGCTGGCGCAGTTCACCGTCCTGGCCCTGCTCGGCCTCGGTTTCCTGTACGGCGCCACCCGTATCGGCCGGGAGCTGCTGCTCACCGGCGCCAACCCCGCGGCGGCGGAGCTGTCCGGCATTCCCACCGGCCGCCGCGTGATCCTGGCGCACACGCTCTCGGGGCTGCTCGCCGCGCTCGCCGGATTCATGGCCGCCGTCGGCACCGGAACCTTCCGCGCCTCCATCGGGGACGACTTCATGCTGCCCTCGTTCCTCGGCTCGGTGCTCGGCGGCACCCTGCTCACCGGTGGCGTCGTCTCCGTCGTGGGAGCGCTGCTGGGCACGGCCCTGGTCGGCGTCATCCGCAAGGGACTCGATCTGCTCGGGGTGGGTCTGGAAAGCCTGAACATCTACCTCGGTTGCGTTCTGCTGCTGGCCCTCTCGGCCGACCGGGTGCGCACCGTGGTGTCCCATCGCAAGGTGGTGCGTTCCACATGAACACGATCCGCGATCGGGGCGTCGCGGCCCTGGGCCGCTTCTCCCGCTCCACGACGATGACCCTGCTGGGCGTGGTGCTCATCGGCTACCTCGCCCTGGGCGTGGCCTCCTCCGGCTCGTTCTTCGAGGGCCCTTCGGTGCGCACCTTCCTGCGGTACCTGGCCACCCCCGTCCTCATCGGGCTGGCCCAGATGGTGGCGCTGTGCGTCGGACAGCTCAATCTCGCGGTGGGCGCGCTCGGTGGCTTCACCGCCTGTCTGATGGGTGTCCTCATGGCGGACCGGGGCGTGCCCGCCCCGGTCGCGGTGGTGGCCGGGGTGCTGACGGCCACGGCCGTCGGTCTGGTGACGGGCCTGTTCATCGTGGTGACGAAGATCAACGGTTTTATCGTCACTCTCGGGACGATGACGATCCTCCAGGGGGCGCAGTACGGGCTGACCGGCACCCGCACCGTCGACGGATACTCCGCCGCCCTGCGGGACTTCGGCCGGGCGGCCCCGCTGAACGTGCCGCTGGTGTTCGTCACCGCGCTGGCCGCCGCGGCCCTGCTCGCCGCCTTCCTGTACCGCGCCACCGCCGGCCGGCGGCTGCTCGCGGCGGGTGGCAATCCGCTGGCGGCCAGGCTGTCGGGCATCTCCACCGACCGGCAGATCGTGCTCGCCCACGCCCTGTCGGGGCTCCTGATCGGCGTGGCCGCCCTGACCGCCACGGCGTCACTGCCGGGCGTCAACCGCAGTGTCGGCGGCGACTGGCTGCTGCCCAGCTTCGCGGCCCCCATCATCGGCGGCGTCGCGCTCACCGGTGGCTCGGTCGCGGTGCTCGGCACGGTGCTGGCGGCCTTCGTGATGCGGCTCATCGACGCCGCACGCGCCCAGTTCTCGCTCGATCCGAGCTGGGTGAACTTCCTCATCGGCGTGGTCGTGCTCGGCACGGTGGTCGGCGGCCGCATCCACCAGAGCCACTTGGCCAAGAGGGGTGGTTCGCGCGGGAGCGCACCGCCCGTACCACCGCGAAGTGACGCGCGGCCCGCCGCCGTGTCGCCGCACACGGGAGGCTCCGGATGAACGACGTCCTTCTCGAATGCCAGGCCATCGTCAAGGTGTTTCCCGGGGTACGGGCCCTGGACGGCGTCGGACTGCGCCTCACCGCCGGGTCCGTCCACGCGCTGCTCGGCGAGAACGGCGCGGGAAAGTCCACCCTCATCAAGGTCCTGACCGGGGTGCACGCGCCTGACAGCGGCCGTCTCCTCTGGCGCGGTGGCGAAGTGCGTCCGCGCTCGCCCCTGGAGGCCACCCGCACCGGCATCGGCGTGGTGCACCAGGAGCGCAATCTGATTCCCGGCTTCTCGGTGGCCGAGAACATCACGCTGCAGAGCCCTCCCTCACACCGGGGTCTCATCGACCGCGCGGCCATGACCGACCCCGCGCTGCGGTGCCTCGGGGAGCTGGGCCTGGACCTCGACCCGGACCGGCCGGTCCGCGAACTGTCCGTGGCGCAGCAGCAGTTGGTGGAGATCGCCAAGGCCCTGTACACCGAGAGCCGGGTGCTGCTCCTCGACGAGCCGACCGCCTCCCTCTCCCCGCGCGAGGCGGAGCGCCTCTTCGAGGTCGTACGGCGGCTGAAGGCCCGGGGGACGTGTGTCGTCTTCGTCAGCCACAAGCTGGAGGAGGTGTTCGCCATCTGCGACACCGTCACCGTGCTGCGCGACGGCGCCTCCGTGCTCGAATCCGCGCCGCTCGCCGAGCACACGCAGGACGACGTGGTCGGTCTCATGGTGGGCCGTGCCCACGCGGCGGCCGAGATGCGTCCCCGGGAGGTGGACACCTCCGCGGCGCCGGTGCTCTCGTTCGACGGAGTCTCCACCGCCGCCGGCCACCGGGACATCGGCCTGGACGTCAGGCCCGGCGAGATCGTCGGGCTGTACGGGCTGGTCGGCGCGGGCCGCAGCGAACTGGTCAAGGCCGTGCTCGGCCTCGACCGCGTCACCGGCGGCGAGATCCGGGTGCACGGCGAGCCGGTGCGCATCGCCTCTCCCCGGCAGGCGCTGCACCGGTTCGGCATCGGCTATCTCACCGAGAACCGCAAGGAGGAAGGGGTCTTCCTGGAGCAGCCCATCGCCCGGAACATCACGGTGACGGTGTGGAAGAGGCTGGCGAAGGCGCTCGGTTTTGTCTCCGCGCGCGAGGAGCGGGACGTGGCGCATGACCTCGTCGAACGTCTCGGCATCCGCATCGCCGGACTGGCGCAGAACGCCGGTGAGCTGTCCGGTGGCAATCAGCAGAAGGTGAGCCTGGCGAAATGGCTGGCGGCCGACACCCGGCTGCTCATCGTGGACGAGCCGACCGTGGGTGTCGATGTGCGCACCAAGCACGCCTTCCACGAACTCATCTGGGAGCTGGCCCGCGATGGCCTGCCCATTCTGCTGATCAGCAGCGACCTCGCGGAGATGATCACGCTCGCGGACCGGGTGGTGGTGATGGCCGACCACCGGATCCGCGGTGAGGTCGACAACGACCGCGACTACGAGCGGATGAGCGGCCGGATCATCCGCATCATCCACGACCGCGCGACGTCGGCGGTGGGCCCGCGGACGGTGGAGGCGTAACGCACCTGGCGCGGGGCCCTGACCCACGTGGCGCGGGGCCCTGACCCACGTGGCGCGGGGCCCTGACCCACGTGGCGCGGGGCCCTGACCCACGTGGCGCGGGGCCCTGGCTCATCCGCGCGGGTCAGGGCTCCTCGTCCCGGCTGAGCTGACGCCCGAGGCTGCGGACGAGGTGCTCCGCCATCGCCTCGGCCGCGCGGTCGGCATTGCGGCGCAATATCGCGTGGACCACGCGCTGGTGCTCCGCGAGGGTCGGGTCATCGGCGCCGAGTTGGCTGCTCAGCCGGAAGATATGCAGATGGGAGTGGAGCCGTTCCACCGCGTCCGCGAGCAGCGGCCGCCCGGACGCCTGGGCGATCGCGTCGTGGAGGCGCTGGTCGAGGGCGGCGAAGCCGCGGTAGGCCGCATAGCGTCCGGCGGCGGTCCCCGGGTGGGTGTGCATCTCCTCCGCGATCCGCTCGATGGCGTCGAGCTGGTCCTCACTGGCGTTGACCGCGGCGAGGGCGGCCGCCCTCGGCTCCAGCAGCTGCCGCATCTCGAAGAGCTCCTCGAGCCCCTGCCGGGTCAGCAGCTCGGTGGTGCGGTATCCCGACAGCGGCCTCTTCACCACCAGGCCGTCCGCCTCCAGCCTGGCCAGCGCCTCCCGGATGGGGGTCGGGGAGACGCTGAGGGAGCGGGCCAGGGCCTCGATGCTGACGCGTGCGCCGGGGGTGATCTCATGGTCCATGACCATGGCCTTGATGTTCTCGTAGACGCTGTCCGAGAGCGCCTGACGGGCGGGCGGCACATCCCGTCCCTGCCCTTCCCGCGGTGCCCCGGTCGCGGAGGTGTCCTGCGGCGGCATCCGGCCTCCTGCTGCTGATCGGGGCGTATCGGGGCAGCAACAGTTTACCCAGGTGAGGGACGCCGTTCAGGGGCGAGCCGAGCCGGGCCCGGCCATCGCGGGCCCTGATCGGCGAGTGGTGTCACCGGTGCGGGGGCGGCGCCTGGGGGCTGGCGCGGTGGGCGAGCGGTTCGCCGCGCAGAAAGCGGGCCACTTCCGCCGCCACGATCCGGGCGGTCCGCGCAGCGCCTCGATGAGCTCCTCTTCGGTGCCGGACGCCTCGTCGACCTCGGCCACCTTGCCGAACGGCGTGTGCGGCCAGGGCAGCCGCAGCTCGCGGATGTCGAGTGCGCCGTGGCCGGGGACGGCGTTCCGCAGCTCCTCGGTGAGCGGTCGGGGCAGCACGAGTGGTCGCCGGCGGCGAGGACGGTGGTGGGCACGGTGGCACTCCGGAGGAAGGGGTCAGTCGGTGGTCAGGGCCGGGGCGTTGAGCCGCAGCAGCGATGCCCGGCCGTCCCATAGGCGCAGTTCGGTCAGGGCGCCGTTCTCCAGCCGCGGAAACACCTGGCGGTAGCGGGCGAGCGGAATGCCGAGCAACCGGCACAGGGCCAGGCGGACGAGGGTGGAGTGGGCGACGACCAGGACCCGTCCCTCCGGCACCTCATGGGCGATGTCCGTCAGACAGGCGATCGCGCGGTCGGCGGCCACGGCGGGGTCCTCACCGCCGGGCAGGTGGTGGGCGACCGGATCGGCCAGGAACGCGCCCAGCTCCGCCGGGAACCGCTCCCGCATCTCCGCCCGGGTCAGCCCCTCGCCGCGCCCGAAGTCCACCTCGTACAGCCGCTCGTCGACGCGCGGGGTGAGGCCGAGCGCGGCGGCGGCGGGCTCGGCGGTGAGCCGGGCGCGGGACAGCGGTGAGCTGAGCACCGCGTCCAGCCGCTGTCCGGTGGCCCAGGCGCCGAGCTCGGCGGCCTGCTTGTGCCCGTGTTCGGTCAGTGGCACATCGGTGCGTCCGGCGTAGCGGTTCTCCGCGTGCCACACGGTCTCCCCGTGCCGTACGAGGACGAAGTCGGTCACTGATCGGCCTTTCTGCGGGCGTGGGCGGCCACCTCCGGCTCCAGCCAGCCCCGGCGGACCAGTTCGTCGACGAAGCCGAGGTAGACCGGGAGCAGCCGTGCGGTGCGAGCGGGATCGGGATGCAGTCCGACTCCGTCGCGCACCATGGAGGCGGCGGCCCGCTCCAGCGTGACGCCCGAGGCGGTGGCGGCGAGCACCGCCATGCCGACGCCGCTCTCGGCCTGCTCGGGCAGGGTCACGCTCCGGCCGAGGAGGTCGGCGCGCAGCCGCGACCAGTAGCGGTTGCGGGCGCCGCCGCCGGTCAGACTCAGCGGGCCGGCCACGGAAGCGCCGATGTGATCCAGGTGGTCGAGGCAGAGCCGCTCCACACAGGCCACGCCGAGCAGACAGGCATGGAACTCCTCCGCCGCGCCGGAGGGTTCGCCCAGGACGAAGGGGCGCGCGTCGGGCGCGCGGAACGGAAAGCGCTCGCCCCGCTCGCCGACGAGCGGGTAGACGACCGCGGTGGAACCGGTCGCGGCGGCCGCCTCGGTGAGGGCGTCGAGGTCGGCCCCGGGGAAGCGGCGGGACAGCACGCCCGCGCCGCTGCTGGAGGCACCGCCGGGCAGCCAGCCGCCGCCGGGCCCGCGGTGGCAGTAGACCACCCCGGCGGGGTCGCGCACCGGACGGGGACTGGCGCCCTTGAGGACCAGGGTGGTGCCCAGCACCGAGTTCCAGGCCCCCGGGCCGAGCGCGCCCGCCCCGATCTGGGCCGCGCAGCCGTCGGTCATCCCCGCGACCATGGGTGTGCCGACGGGGATCCCGGTGACGGCGGCGGCCCGCGCGCAGACCGTGCCGATCACCGTGCCGGGCCGTACGACCTCCGGCAGCAGGCCGTCGGGGACGCCGAGGGCGGCCAGCTCCTCGGCGGGCCAGCGGTCGGCGAGCAGGTCGTAACCGGTCTTCAGGGCGTGGCTGGCGTCGCCGGGGGTCTGTTGTCCGGCCAGCCGCCAGGTGATCAGGTCGGCCTGGTGCAGCAGCCGGGCCCCCGGCGGGACATCGGTGTGCTGGAGCAGCCACAGGAGTTTGGGCAGCGCCCAGGACGGCTGCATGGTGCGGTAGCCGAGCCTCTCCCAGACCGCCGCGCCGACGGTGTTGACGCGGTCGGCGTGGCCCGCGGCGCGCCCGTCGTCGTACATCAGGGCCGGGGTGAGGGGCGTTCCGGACGGGTCGGCGAGGAGGACGGTCCCGGAGGTGGCGTCCACCGCCACACCCCGCACCCGCCCGTCGTCGATGCCGCTCAGGGCCTCGCGGCAGGCGGCACCGGCGGCGGACCACCACTGCTCGGGGTCCTGTTCGTGGCGTACGCCGGCACGGTGGCCGGTCAGGGGGCGGGAGGCCGCGGCGAGCAGCTTCCCGGTGCCGTCCACGGCGACCGCGCGCACGCTCTGCGTACCGAGGTCCAGACCGAGATGGACGGCGTCGGGGGAGAGGGCGTCAGACATGCGAGGTTTCCGGACGGGGGTCGTGGGGGCGCTGAGCGGGGGTGTCGGCGGACGGTCGGGCCGGCGACGGGCCGGGTCCCCGGGATGACGACGGGCCGGGTCCCCGGGATGACGGCGAGCCGGATTCCCGGGATGGCGACCAGCCCAGGGACCGGGCCGCGTCCCGCCAGGCCAGGTGTGCCGCGGACAGCTCGTCGTAGAGCGCGGCCCGGTCCGGGTCCGGTGCCCAACTGGCCCCCATGCAGACGTACTTGGCGGCGGCCTCCGCCATGCTCCGCTCGGCGCCGGTGAGCACCAGACCGGTGAGGAAGGCGCCCTTCGCGCCCAGCTCGGTGTCGGTGCCGCGCGCCGTCGGGACGCCGGTGGCGTCGGCGATGAGCTGACACCAGCGGTCGCTGCCCGCGCCTCCGCCGCACATCCGCAGCTCGTACACCTCGGTTCCGGAGGATCGCAGGCAGTCCCGTACGACGAGGGACAGCCCCTCGAAGACCGCACGGGCCAGGTCGGCGCGGGTGTGGTCCAGCGACAGGCCCCAGAAGGTGCCGCGGGCCCGTCCGTCGAGGAACGGCGCGCGCTCCCCGGCGGGTGAGAGATAGGGGAGGAAACCCAGCCCGGCGGCGCCGGGTTCGGACGCGGCGGCGAGGTCGCCGAGCGCGGCGGGGCTCTCGACGGCCAGCGTCCGGCACGCCCAGTCCAGCACCTCGGTGCCCGACAGGGTGGGGAGGGCGCGCAGCAGGCGGTCGTGGCGGCCGAAGGCGATGGTGATGCCGCACGGCTCGCCCGAGGTGTCCACGCATCGGCGCACCACCTCGGTGCACAGGGTGGTGCCGAGGATGGCGCAGGCCTGTCCGGGGTCGACGACCCCGGCGCCGCGGGCGGTGGCGGCGATGTCGTAGGGGGCCATCACCACGGGAAGGCCGGTGGGGAGGCCCAGTTCGTCCGCCGCCCGGTGGGTGAGCTCGGCGACGCACTCGTCGGGTCCGAGGACGCGCGGCAGCAGCCGACGGGCCCACGCCAGGCCGAACAGGTCCACGATCGCCGGGTCGTACGCGCCCGTGGCGTGGTCGAGGAAGGGGGCCGACGCGTCGGAGGCGTCGATCGCCGTGACACCGGTGAGCCTCAGGAACAGCCAGCCCGCCGCGGTCAGCGCGGTGTGCGAGCGCTCCAGGCGCGCCGGGTCGTGCTCGGCGAGCCAGGTGAGCACCGCGTTCGGCATGCCCGCGCAGGTGAGGGAGCCGTTGCGGCGGTACGCCTCGGCCAGGACGCCATCGGCCTGCCAGCCCGCGAGCAGATCACCGGCGCGCCCGTCGGACCAGAGGATCGCCGGGCCGGTGGGGCGGCCGTCGCCGTCGACCGGCCAGCAGCCGTCCCCCTGGGCCGTGAACGCGATCAGCCGCACCGCGTCGTGTCCGGGGCCCAGCTGGGCCAGGGCGCCGCGCACGGTGGCGGCGACCCCGCGCCACACGGCGTCCATGTCCTGCTCGGCCCACCCGGGGTGCGGTCGCAGCACCTCCGTACCGATGCGGGAGACCGCCACTTCCCTTCCCTCGGTGTCGAACACGACGGACTTGATGACCGACGTGCCGACGTCGACAGTGAGAACCGTCATGACCGAAATACCTGCCCCTTCACCACGGCTGGAGCAGCGGCGCACCAATGGGTCGCCACCGCTCCGGGGAACCGATGCCGTCGGCGGAATTCCGCGCCGGCAAACCCAGAGAATCGCCGCCGGGAAGCCACGTCAATCGGGGCGCGGGATTATCCCGCGACCGGCCCGCGGCACCGTGCGATGTCCTGGGCCACCGGCCCCGCACACGGGGGAGGCGCCGCCCCGCGCGCGTGTTACCTTCGCGTGAGTTTCACATCACTTCGTCTCATGTCGGTCCGCCGGGGTGGTGCGGAAGGGATAAGGAGCCGCAGGCCATGACCCGTACGGATGGGCAGGAGGAGCGGCGGCGCCGACTGCGTGAACTGGTCACGACCAAGGGCTTCGTCCGGACCTCGGACCTGGCGGCCGAGTTCGCCGTCAGTGTGATGACCATCCACCGCGACCTGGACGCCCTCCAGGCGCAGGGCTGGCTGCGCAAGGTGCGCGGCGGCGCGAGCTGTCTGCCGTCCACGCAGTTCCACGGCAGTGTCGGCGAGCGCATGACGACCATGGCGCAGACCAAACAGCGGCTGGCGCGGGCGGCGGCCGAGGAGCTGGCTCCCGGCCAGATCGTGGTGATCGACGACTCCACCACCTGTCTGGGCCTGGTCCAGCACCTGCCCCACCACACACCGGTCACGGTGATCACCAACTCGCTGCCCGTCATCACGGCTCTGGCCAAGGAGCCCGGGGCGGCGCTGGTGGCGCTCGGCGGCACCTACTTCCCGGCGTACGACGCGTTCATGGGACCGCACACCGCGCAGAGCATGTCCGCCTTCCGCGCCGATGTGCTGTTCATGTCCACCACCGCCGTCACCTCGGGCCGCTGCTATCACATGTCACCGGAGACGGTGCAGGTCAAGCAGGCGATGATGGCCGCCGCGGCGCGCCGGGTACTCCTCGTCGACCATACGAAGTTCGCCAACCAGGGGCTGTACGCCCTGGCTCCGCTCACCGACTTCGACCTGGTCGTGGTGGACGACGCGGCACCGGCCGGAGAGGTGCGCGGGCTGCGTGAGCGCGGCGTCGATGTGCGTATCGTCCCTCGGTGATGTCACACGTGAACATCACGTCGACTTCACACGGCGCCCGTCGGGGAACGTCCGGTGGCCACCCTGCTGCGCTGTCCGCCCGCACCCTCCCGCGCCCCGATACGTCCGCTGTGGCGTCGGACGAGACACATGGGGACTTGCCGGAGACGTCCAAGCTCTGACGCCGCCCGGCGGAAGATTTGCCGGGTGATCCGGCCCGTACGACACCTTGACACCCCAATACATCGGATGTTCTGATGCCGATGCGTCCTGGTAAAAAGGGCCGGCCAAAGGAGTCGCCATGGGTCGGATCACGACAGTGACGGTCAGGTACTTCAGTTTCCCTACGCGTCGAGCGCACCATGGAGCGGCCGCCGTACACACGGCGCCCGGCTTACTCGGTATCTGACGTTCACCACACCCGCCATATCTTCTCGCCCCACCCCACTCGCCGTGGTCGGGGCTTTCCCACAGCAGCCGCAACCGCATCCGCATGCGCATTCCATGCCCGCGTTCCGTGCTGCCCGTGTACGGCCATCCGAGCACGCACATGAAGTGGACTCCGCTATGAAAAGACGACTCCTCGTCGGTGTCACCGCGGCGGCCGCCGCCTGGGGAATGCTGGTGGGATGTTCCTCCAGTTCCAGCACGTCCAACCAGTCGAAGGACAAACTTGTCTGGTCGATGTGGATCGCGGGCTCGTCCGACAAGGCGGCCTGGCAGCAGGTGGCGAATTCGGTCAGCGCCGAGGGCGGCCCGAAGGTCACGATCCAGGGCGCACCCTTCAACGACTACTTCACCAAGCTCCGCACCCAGCTCAGTACCGGGAGCGCGCCGTGCGTCGTGAGCATCCAGAGTCTCCGCGCGGCGAATTACACCGATGTCCTGCGGCCGATCGACTCCTACGCCAAGAAGGGCGGGCTCGATCTTTCCGAGTTCGACACCACCGCCCTGAACGGAATGAGGGTCGACGGAAAGCTGTACGCCCTGCCGTATGACACCGGGCCCATGCTGCTCTTCTACAACAAGGACCTGTTCCGGCAGGTCGGTGCCCAGGAGCCGAAGCCCGGCTGGACGCTCGCCGACTTCAACGCGGCCGCGGCGAAGTTCAAGGCGGCGGGAAAGACGATGTTCGCCTCGAGCGTCTCGGACATGAACCTCGAATCGATAATCCTCGGCTACAACGGCGGCCGGGTCATCAAGGCCGACGGAACTCTCGATCCGTCGAACCCCGCATTCGCCAAGGGGCTCGACTGGCTCTCCTCGCTCGTCAAGAACGGCACCGCCACCCAGGCCAGCGCGGACACCGACGCCCCCTCCAACAACTTCGTGTCCAAGAGAGTCGGCATGTATCTCGACGGCCCCTGGTCACTGCTCGACAAGAAGGGCAAGGTGAAATTCCCGATCGGGGTCACGACCATACCCACCGGCCACACCTCCGGTCCGGCCACTTTCTCGGCGGGGTCCGGATTCGGCATCTCCAAACAGTGCGCCTACCCCGACCAGGCGTTCAAGGCCATCAAGACGATGACGAGCCAGAAGGTGCTCACCTCCCTGGCGCGGCAGGGGCGGGCCTTCCCCGGCCGCACCGCCGCCCAGCAGACGTGGTACGAAAACGCGCACATCGACGGCGTCGAGAGCGTCCTCAAGACGGCCCAGAAGGCATCGACACCACTGCCCGGCAACAAACAGAGCGACCAGCTCCAGCAGCTCTTCTCCCAGTACGGAATCCAAGCCGTCAACGGACAGCAGTCGGGCGCCGAGACGATGAAGTCCATCGCGGGTCAGCTCGGGCAGTGACGGACGTGACAACGGAGCAGGCCGCCCCGGCCGAGGAGGAGGTGGTGACGGTGCCGGTGGCCGCCCCGGGCACCGCCATCGCGGTGGACGAGGAGCCCGAGGCGCGGCGCCCGGCCGAGGTCGGGCGCCGCTCATGGTGGGGCGCGGCGTTCGCCGCGCCGCACTCGATCGGGCTGGCGCTCTTCACCGTGGTCCCGATCGTCGCGTCCCTCGTCGTGAGCTTCATGAACTGGCCCATGATCGGCGACCACACCTGGACCGGGCTGGAGAACTACCGCCGGCTCTTCGACGATCCGGTCTTCTGGGTCGTGGTGCGCAACACGGCCGAGTACGTGATCCTCTATGTGCCGCTGAACCTCGTGGTCTCCCTCGGGCTCGCGGCCTGGCTGACACCGCGGATCAGACACCGGCACATCTTCCGGGTGCTGTTCTTCATCCCGACCATCACCCCGCTGGTGGCGAACGTCGTCGTCTGGCGGATGCTGTACCAGCCCGACGGCCTCATCGACGCCACGCTCCAGTCCACCCTCGGCGAGCACGCCCCCAACTTCCTCGCCGACGACACCTGGGCGATGTTCGCGGTCGTGGCGATGAGCGTCTGGGCGGGCTTCGGCTACAACATGCTCATCTTCTCCGCCGCGCTCGACGCGGTGCCGGACAGCCAGATCGAGGCCGCCCAGCTCGACGGCGCGAGCGCGTGGCGGACCTTCTGGCATGTGAAGTTCCCGGCCATCTCGCCGTCGATCTTCTTCGCCACCATGATGACGCTCATCACCTCGTTCCAGGTGTTCACCCAGCCGTTCCTGCTCACCAAGGGCGGCCCGGGGACGGAGACGGAGACCCTCGTCCAGTACATCTACAACACCGGCTTCCAGAACCAGCAGCTCGGGCTCGCCTCGGCGGGCGCCTGGGTGCTGTTCGTGATCATCCTCGGCATCACGGCGGTCCAGTTCCTCGGCCAGAAGCGGTGGGTGCACTATGAGTAGCGGCGGTATGAGCAGCGGCGGTACGCGGACGACGGGAGCGGCACCGCGGGCGCGGCAGGCGATCGGCTATCTGATCCTGTGCCTCATCGCCCTGGCCTTCATGGCACCGCTCATCTACATGGTCGCCACGAGCCTCAAGCCCGAGTCGGAGACCTTCACCACCCCGCCGGCCCTCTGGGGCTCCGCGCTCCGGTGGCAGAACTACACCGACGTCTTCAGCTATCTGCCGTTCGCCCGCTTCATCCTCAACGGTGTCCTCGTCGCCGCCGTCGGCACCGCCATCAACGTGACGGTCGCGGCACTCAGCGGATACGCCTTCTCCCGGCTGCGCTGGCGTGGCCGGAACGTGGTGTTCCCGCTGTTCCTCGCGACCCTGATGATCCCGCAGGACGTCCTCGTCATCCCGATGTACGTGATGATGCAGAACCTCGGATGGGTGGACACCTTCCAGGCGCTCATCATCCCGTGGGCGTTCACCGCGCTCGGCGCGTTCCTGCTGCGCCAGTTCTTCCTGACCGTTCCCCAGGAGCTGGACGACGCGGCCCGGGTCGACGGCGCCGGGACCGTGCGCACCTTCCTCAGCGTGATGGTGCCCCTGGCCCGGCCCACCCTCGCCGTGCTCGCCGTCTTCACCTTCATCAGCTACTGGAACTCCTTCCTGTGGCCCCTCGTGATCGTCAACGATGTCAACGCGCGCGCCACCATCCCGCTCGGCCTCCAGGCGTTCTTCGGCCAGCAGGGCAATGAGTGGAGCCTCGTCATGGCGGCCTCGGTGATATCGATGCTGCCGACCGTGATCATCCTCGTCCTCCTCCAGAAGCACCTCGTGCGCGGCATCGTCACCAGCGGCCTGGGCGGCCGCTGACCCCTGTGCGCCGCCTCCTCTCCGGGAAAGGAATCCCCCTCGATGGCCATCCCCGCCTGGTTCACCGAAGACCGCTTCGGCATGTTCATCCACTGGGGCCTGTACGCCCTGCCCGCCCGCCACGAGTGGGTGAAGAACCGCGAACGCATCACGGACGAGGACTACGACCGCTACTTCCGCCACTTCGAACCGGACCTCTTCGACCCCCGCGAGTGGGCGCGGTCCGCCAAGCGCGCCGGAATGAAGTACGTGGTGCTCACCACCAAGCACCACGACGGCTTCTGCCTGTGGGACTCCAAGCTCACCGACTACACCTCGATGAACACCCCGATCGGCAAGGACCTCGTCGCCGAGTTCGTCGAGGCCGTGCGCGCCGAGGGGCTGCGCGTGGGCTTCTACCACTCGCTCATCGACTGGCACCACCCGGACTTCGTCATCGACGGCCTCCACCCGCGCCGTGATGACCCGCCGGAGGAGATCAAGCGGCTCAACGAGGGCCGCGACATGGCCCGTTACCGCGCCTATCTGCACGGTCAGGTCGAGGAGCTGCTGACCGGCTACGGCACCATCGACTACCTCTTCTACGACTTCTCGTACAAGGACGACGACCACCACGACGTGTGGAACGGCAAGGGCAAGGAGGAGTGGGGCTCGGAGGAACTCCTCGCGCTCACCCGCAGGCTGCAGCCCGAGATCATCGTCAACGACCGGCTCGCCATCCCCGGCGACCTCGTCACACCCGAGCAGTACCAGCCCGACCGGCCCATGGAGGTCGACGGGCGGCCGGTGGTGTGGGAGGCGTGCCAGACCCTCAACGGCAGCTGGGGCTACGACCGCGACAACCTCAATGTGAAACCGGTCGACCTGCTGGTCCGGATGCTCGTCGACGGCGTCGCGAAGAACGGCAACATGCTGCTGAACGTCGGCCCCACCGGACGCGGTGACTTCGACGCCACCGCCCTCGCCACGCTGGCGGGGATCGGTGCGTGGATGTCCCGCCACCAGCGCTCCATCCACGGCGCCGGCCCCTCCCCCCACCGCGCCCCGGTCGACACCCGCTACACCCAGCGCGGCAACCGCCTCTATCTGCACCTCTTCACCTGGCCCTTCGGCCATGTCCACCTGCCGGATCTGGCGGGCAAGGTCGAGTACGCGCAGCTCCTGCACGACGCGTCCGAGATCAAGTACCGCGAGATCGACCCGTCGATCAAGGCGCAGAACACCGGCCTCGGCGGCCAGCCGCCCGGCACCCTGACCCTGACCCTGCCGGTCGTCCGCCCCGATGTGGCGGTCCCGGTCGTGGAACTGTTCCTGCGCCAGAACACCTGACCCTTGACCGGGGCGCGGACCCCCTCACCTCCGGTGAGCCCAGAAGCGGCCCGCGCCCCGGTACGCCGTCAGATGGCCGTGGCGCGCCGCGGGTCGGTGCGGTGACGTACCTCCTCCGAGGACCCGGGGTCGTTCGGGCGGTCCAGGGAGCGCCACCACCGCGCCACGTCGGCGCCGGTGGCGAACCACACGTCCCGGCGCCGCCGCATATACGCCAGGAACTCCTCCAGCACCCCGATCCGGCCCGGCTTGCCGATGCAGGACGGCTCCAGGGTGATCACACAGCACAGCCCATAGCTGTGGTACGCGTCGAACTCGGCGCACCAGTCGTCCAGGGTCTGCCCGTATCCGGCGATCCGCACCTGACCGGCGGGGTAGGCCGGTCCGTAGTTGAACATGAAGCGGGGGAAGTCATTGAGCTCCCAGTGGGCCGGAACGTCCACCAGCGGGGCGGCGCCGGGGCCGGTGGCCGGGTGCAGCAGGGTCGGCCGGTCGTCGCCCCGGGCCAGGGAGGTCCAGGTGAAGCCCAGTTCGCCGAGCACACCGGCGGTGTCGTCGCCGATCTCCGCGGAGGGCGGCCGGAAGCCGGTGGGCCGCCGCCCGGAGATGTCCTCCAGCACCCGCGCGGAACGCTCGATGGCGCGGCGCTGCCCCTCGGCGTCGAGGGTCGCGTAGTCCTCCAGGCCGTCGCCGCGGGAGGCGATCTCATGGCCGCGGGCGGCCACGTCCCGCACCGTCCCGGGATAGCGCTCGGCCACCGTCGCCGGGATCATCCAGCTGGCGCGCACTTCGGCCGCCTCGAGGGCGTCGAGCATCCGGGGAGCGCCGCGCTTCGGGCCGTACTCGCCCATGGACAGGGTCTTGGGCCGCTCGTGGCAGGACTCGTCCAGCCGCAGCCAGAACAGTTCGGCGTCGAGGTTCACCGTCACCACGACCGCGCACCGGGCGCCGTCCGGCCAGGGCGGGTTCTCCTCCAGCCGGGGCCGCGCCTGCTCGCTCCGCACCGCGTTCTCCTTCCGTCTCGTCCCCGCGTCTCAGTGGTGTGTCCGCCACCACTGGGCGATCTGGCTCCCGGTGGCGAACCACACATCGTCATGGGAGCGGATGTGCTCGATCAGCCGGCGCAGCAGCAGCACCCGGCTCGGCTTGCCCATGACTTCCGGGTGCATCATCACCACGTAGCACAGCCCGTAGCGGTAGTAGCCGTCGAACTCCCGCCGCCAGTTGTCCAGGGTGAGCTCGGTGCCGGCGATCCGGTCCTGGCCGCGCGGCTCCGCCGGGACGTCGTTGTAGGCGAACTGGGGGAAGTCGTCCAGCTCCCACTGCGCGGGGATCTCGATGAGGTCCGTGTCGCGCCCGTCGATCCGCCAGCGGTACGGGCGGTCGTCGCCGCGCATGGAGCTGGAGTAGGAGAAGCCGAGATCGCACAGCAGTTGGGGGCTGTCGGCGCGGAAGTCACCGGAGGGGGTGCGGAATCCCACGGCCGTGGTGCCGGCCACCCGCTGGAAGATCTCCTGGCTGCGCTCGATCAGCGCACGCTGCTCGGCGATGGTCTTCGAGTAGTACAGCTCGTGCAGATAGCCGTGGTGGCCCAGCTCATGGCCGCGGTCCGCGATCGTCTTCAGCAGTTCGGGCCAGCTCTCGGCGGTCCAGCCGGGGACGAAGAAGGTGGCGGGGATCCGGAAGTCCTCGAGCAGGTCCAGGATCCGGGGGGTGCCCCGGTGCGGGCCGTAGGCGCCGAGCGAGAACAGCCGGGGGGAGCGCCAGATGTCGGGGGCGTCGCCGAGGTTGGCCAGCAGCGCCGGGCCGTCCACGTCGAAGCTCAGCATCACGGCACAGCGGGCGCCGCCCGGCCAGCGGGGGCGGTCGACGGCCCCCGGCCGGGGCCGGTAACCGGGCGTCGGGGCAGCGGAAGTGGTCATGGAACGCTCCGTAGTGTCTGCTACGAACTTGTCGTGAATGCGACGGGAGGAAAGTAGGATGCGCTACGGACGCACGTCAAGAGAGGGCAGCCCATGGAACTGGCGGAGATCCCGGAGGGTGCGCCGCTCCAGCAGCGGGTGGCGGCCGCCTGGCCGCGGCTCGCTCCCGCCGAGCAGAAGGTCGCGGCGTTCCTCAGAGAGCATCCGCAGGAGGTGGGCTTCTCCTCCGCCGGCGAACTCGGCGTGCTCACCGGCACCAGCGACGCCACCGTGGTCCGCACCGCCAAGGCCCTCGGCTACAGCGGCTTCACCGGTCTCAAGCACGCCGTGGCCCGGTCGCTCGCCACCTTGATGCGGCCCTCCGCGCGGCTGCGCAGCCGCGTCGAGCACATGGCCGGATCCACCGAGGAGTTGCTGGACCGGGTCTTCGAGGATGCCGCCGAGGTCATCCACGAGACCCGGCGCAGCCTGCGCGCCGACGCCTTCGCCGCGGCCGTGGAGCGGCTGCTGCCCGCCAAGGAGGTCATGGCCTTCGGCGCCGGGCCGTCCGGCATCATCGCCGAGTACCTCGCGCTGAGGCTCAACCGGCTGGGGCTCAAGGCCCGTCACACGGCGGACATGGGCTTCGGACTGCCGGACGCGCTGGTGCCGCTCTCGGCGGACGACGTCGTGGTGATCTTCGCCCCGGCCCGGCTCTTCAAGGAGATCGAGGTCATCATCGACCACGCCGAGGAGGTGGGCGCCCCGGTCGTCCTGATCACCGACGCCCTCGGACCGGCGCTCGGCGACCGCGTGGCCGTCACCCTCCTCGCCACCCTCTCCGCCTCCGGAGCCACCCGCGAGACACTCGGCTCACTGGCCGTGGTCGATGCCCTGGCCCTGGCCGTGGCCTCCCAGTTGGGCGAGCGCGCGCTGGAGACCTCCGAACTGCTGACCCGTCTGCGCGGCCACTTCCTGCCGCTCAACAGCCCCCATTACGGCCGCGATGAGTGAGGCCGTGCGCGTCCTGTCGACGTCTCACCAGGTGGGCGGTCTTGGCCAGGCATCCGACACGCGGTACCGTCGGTGCGATATCGACGATGGTCTGACGGAAGCCGGTGGGAATCCGGCACGGTCGCGCCACTGTGAACGAGACGTATCCGAAGGGGACGTTCCGTGAGTCAGACCCGCAGCCATCGTCCTGTGCACCACCGAGATGGGACGCGAACTCCCTAGTAGGAGGCCACTGCCATGGCGCAGCATGTCGCTCAGCCGACAGCCACCACTCCCGCCCTCCCCGCCACGCTGCCGCTGAAGGCGATAGCTCCCTGGGCCGTCTTCTTCGGCATCCTGATGCTGGTTCTGCTGTACTTCGTCGGCGCCGAGCAGGGCGCCACCGCGGTCGTCTCCGGCGAGGGCGTCCACGAGTGGGTGCATGACGCCCGCCATCTGCTCGGCTTCCCCTGCCACTGACGCGAGGGACGCCGCACCCCCATGAACTCCGCAACGGTAAGAAACCTGCTGGTGCGGGGCATGCTCGCCGGTCTTGGTGCCGGTGTGCTCGCCCTGATCGCCGCCTATTTCCTCGGTGAGCCGAGCGTCGACCGCGCGATCGGCTTCGAGGAGGCCCACGCCCCCGGGCATGAGCACGAGGTCGAGATCGTCTCCCGTAGTCTGCAGTCCACCGCGGGCCTGGCCACCGGTGTGCTGATCTACGGGATCGCGTTCGGCGGCATCGCCGCCCTCGCCTACTGCGTCGCCCTCGGCCGCGTCGGCCGCTTCACCCCGAGGGCCACCGCGCTGCTGCTGTCCGGCTGCGCGCTGCTCGCGGTCTACGTCGTGCCGTTCCTGAAGTACCCGGCCAACCCGCCCGCCGTCGGCAACGGCGACACCATCAGCAAGCGGACGATCCTGTACTTCCTGATGATGGTGCTCAGCGTGCTGCTCGCGATCGCCGCCACCATCCTCGGCAAGCGGCTCGCCCCGAAGCTGGGCACCTGGTACGCCACCGTCGCCGCGGTGGCCGCCTTCGCCGTCGTCATCGGACTGGCGTTCGCCTTCCTGCCTGTCATCAACGAGGTCCCGGCGGACTTCCCGGCCACCGTCCTGTGGCGGTTCCGGCTGTCCGCCCTCGCCATGCAGGTGATCCTGTGGGGTGGCTTCGGTCTCCTCTTCGGCGAACTCGCCGAGCGGATGCTGAACCCCAAGCCCGCGAAGGCCGAAGAGAGCCGGGCGATGGCGGCCGCCCCGAACTGACCACGCCGAGACGCACGAGGGCCCCGCGGAGAAATCCGGGGGCCCTCGTGCGTTGTGAGGACACCCGGACACCCGGGCACTCGGGCCGGGGCGCCTGGAGTCACTTCCGCGGGGACAGGTGCCGCAGTCCGTTCTCCAGCAGCGCGAACGCGAGCTCCGCGTCGGCCACCGCACCCGCGTAGCGCTCGTCGGCCGGTTCCCCGTACGTCACGCGTGCGGTGTTGTCCTGCGCCAGTGACCACTGGACGGCGACGATCTGGACGGCGGCCAGCCGCGCGGTGAGTTCCGGGGTGTCCGCCGTCTCCCGCAGCGCCTGCGCGAGCGCGCGTTCGGCGCCGTCCTTGAACCGCGCCATCCGGGCCACCAGCGAGGGGGTGTCGAGGATCATCCGGGTGAGCTTGAGGATCTGGGGATGGTCGTTGAGCCCGGTGATCGGGTCGCGTTCGCGCAGGCCCTTGAGGAAGTGCTCGCGCAGCGCGGTCAGCGGGGCGGTGCGGGGCGGACGGGCCCGTACGACGCGGGCGCTTTCGGACTCGTGGTCGGCGAGGCGGTGCACCACGAGGTCTTCCTTCGCCGGGAAGTAGGCGAAGAGCGTGCGCTTGGACACCTCGGCCGCCTCGGCCACCTGGGCCACCGAGACCTGGTTGAAGCCGTGTTCGAGGAAGAGCGTGATCGCCGCCTCGGAGATCGCCGTGTGGGTCCGCTGCTTCTTCCGCTCCCGTAGCCCTGGCTTGCTGTCCACGGCGTCCACCGTAGCAGAGCAATTGCCCTCAGGAGATTTCTGCACCTGGTATACATATAGACCGAGGCGAGAAATCGAGGAGGAGTGACCGTGTCGACGGAGAAGACGGAGAAGACGGAGACGATGGCGATGACGGAGAGCGCGGCCGACGTCGTCATCGTGGGCGCCGGCCCGACCGGGCTGATGCTGGCGTACGAGCTGGCGCTGGCCGGGGCCGAGACCCTGGTGCTGGAGAAGCTGCACCAGCGCATCGAGCAGGTGAAGGGCGGCGCGATCCAGCCCCGTACGGCCGAACTGCTGGAGTCGCGCGGGCTGTTGGAGCCGATGCTGCGGCGGGCCACCCCGCGTGACCCGGTGGGCGGGCACTTCGCGCTGCTGCCCGTGCCCTTGGACTGCACCCCCTGGCGGACCAGGCACAACGGCCCGATCGCCATCCCCCAGTGGAAGATCGAGGAGGTGCTCGAGGAGCGGGCGACCGCCGCCGGCGCGCGGGTTCTGCGCGGGACCGCCGTCTCGAAGGTCGAGTCGGACGAGGACGGCGTGGTCGTGACGGCGGACGGCCTGGCGGCGCGGGCACGCTATCTGGTGGCGTGCGACGGCGGCCACAGCACGGTGCGGAAACTGCTGGAGCTGCCGTTTCCCGGCCGGGCCGGGACCCATCAGGCGGTGCTGACCGACATCCGGCTGACCACGGTGTCCTCGCTGGTGCCGAAGCGGATGGGGCACATCAGCACCATGACCCGTCAGGTGGGCGGCTACTGGGCCATGCTGGTCCCGGTCGGCGGCGACCTGTACCGCTTCACCTTCGGACACGCGGACCAGACGGACACCGCCCGCGACGCCCCCGTCACCCATGAGGAGATCGCCACCGCGCTGCGGGAGATATACGGCGAGGAGACCACCCTCGGGGCCGTGGACAACTCCTCGCGCTTCGGCGACGCCACGCGACAGCTGGAGCAGTACCGCGTGGGCCGCGTGCTGTTCGCGGGCGACGCCGCCCACATCCATTCGCCGATGGGCGGCCAGGGGCTCAACCTCGGTATGCAGGACGCGATCAACCTCGGCTGGAAACTGGCCGCGGTCATCCAGGACCGGGCGCCGGGCGGCCTCCTGGACAGCTACCACGCCGAACGGCACCCGGCCGCGGCCCGGGTCCTGCACCACACGTCGGCCCAGCGGGTCCTGGCGGACACGAACCCGAGCGAGGACGTGACCGCCCTGCGCGACATCTTCATCGACCTGCTGCGCCTGCCCGATGCCAACCGCCACCTCGCGGGGCTGATGTCCGGCCTCTCGCTGCGCTACGAACTGCCCGGCGAACATCCCCTCACCGGGCAGCGCGTGCCGGACGCCGACCTGGTCACCGAGGCCGGTGCCACCCGGCTGTCGGCGCTGTTCGGCTCGGGCCACGCCGTTCTGCTCGATCTGGCCGGAGCCGTCCCGGACGGCCTCCGGCTCCCGCCGCGCGTCGACCTCGTCCGGGCCACCTGCGCCGACGACCTGGGCGCCGCCGCCCTGCTCATCCGCCCCGACGGCTATGTGTGCTGGGCGGCGGACACCTCGGCCGCCTGCGACGAGACCCTGCTCGCCACCATCGGGGGCGGCTTGACGAAGGTGCGCTGAGCCGGGCGCGTCAGGCGCTGTGCGGGCGGCGCTCAGTCGTCCAGGGGGAGCAGGACGCGGAAGGTGGCGCCCTCGTCCGGGGCCGTGAGCACCTCCACCCGGCCGTGGTGGGCCGTCACCAGGGAGTGGACGATCGCGAGGCCGAGCCCCGCGCCTCCGCTCTTGGTGCGGCCGCGGGCGTCATCCGCGCGGTAGAAGCGGTCGAAGGCGCGGGCGGCCTGCTCCTCGGACATCCCCGGACCCTCGTCGTGCAACTCCAGCACCGCCAGACCGTCCTGGGTGCCGACGCCGATCCGGACCGGGGTGCCGGGCGGGGTATGCGCCACCGCGTTGCCGACGAGGTTGGAGGTCACCTGGCGCAGTCTCGCCTCGTCGCCGAGCACCGGCGCGCCCCCCGGCGGCCCGCCGCCGGGGCCGGTGAGGGTGACGGGGCGCCGTGGATCGAGCGCGCGCAGGTCGTGCAGGGCGTCGACGGCCAGGGTGCGCAGGTCCATCGGGGTGGGATGGAGCGGGAGGTCCGCGGCGGCGGCGTACTCGTCGAGGCGGGCGAGCAGCAGCAGGTCCTCGACCAGCCGGACCAGCCGTGCCGCTTCCCGCTCGATACGGCCCATCGCGGCGTCGACATCGGCGCGCTCGGGCATGCCGCCCATCCGGTACAGCTCGGTGAACCCCTTGATGCCGAAGAGCGGGGTGCGCAGCTCATGGCTGGCGTCCGCGATGAAGCGGCGCATCCGCTCGGCGGCGGCCGCCCGCGCCGCGTCGCTCTCCTCGACCCGGTCCAGCATGCCGTTGAGCGCCGCGGCCAGACGGCCGAGTTCGGTACGGGAGGCGGCCAGCTCCGGGACGCGGCTGGACAGGTCGCCGTCCGCGATCGCCGCCGCGGTGGTCTCGACCCGGCGCAGCGGGCGCAGCCCGGCGCGTACGGCGAACCACCCGGCCCCGCCGAGCAGCGCCAGCACCAGGGAGTCGATGAGCAGCATCCGGGTGCCGAGCTGTCTGATCGTCGCGTCGACCGGGGTGAGGGAGGCCGCGATGACGACGCTGTGGGTGTCCTCGGCCCGCTTGTGCTGCTCTCCCGGCGCGTTGAGCGGTACGGCGATCGCCCGCCATGCCGCACCGGCGTCGGCGGCCGGGGCCTCGAAGGGCCGGCGGCCGCGCTCGCCGACCGCCACCGAGTCGAGCGGGGGCAGGGCGGGAGCGCTGTGCGCCGCGGGCCGGATGACCTGCCGGACGCGGCCGTCCGGGCCGAGGGAGGCCAGATAGACATCGCCGGTCAGCTGCTGCTCCACGGTGTCGCGCACCCGCGATGTCCGGTCGCCCGCCATGTCGGACGGGTCGGTGAGGCGCGCGGTGACCGTGGCGGCGGTGCGGAGCCGGTTGTCCAGCTGATGCACCAGGTCGCGCTGGAGCAGGACGACGGCCAGAGCGTTGCTGCCCAGCAGGGCGACCACGAGCAGCATCAGGGCGATCGCCAGCAGCCGGCCGCGCAGCGAGAGTCGGCCACGGAGGGAGAGTCGGCCGCGTAGCGAGAGCCGGCCACGGAGCGAGAGCCGACCGCGCTCGGGGTTCTCGCTCACCGCGGTGGCCTCCGCAGCACATACCCGGTGCCGCGCACCGTATGGATCAACTTCGGTTCGCCCAGGTCCACCTTGCGCCGCAGATAGCTGATGTACGAGGCGACGATGCTGTCGTCGCCCCCGAAGTCGTACTGCCAGACCAGCTCCAGGAGTTGGGACTTCGACAGCACCTGTCCGGCGTTCTCCATCAGCACGCGCAGCAGGCCGAACTCGGTCGGGGACAGCCGGACCGGCTGCCCGCCCCGGACCACCTGATGGCTGTCGGGGTCCAGCTCCAGATCGCCGACGAGCAGCCGGCCGTCGGACTGGCGGCCGCTCACGCGGCGCAGAATGGCCCGGATGCGCAGGATCAGCTCCTCCAGGTTGAACGGCTTGGTGACGTAGTCGTCACCGCCCGCCCTGAGCCCGCTGATCCGGTCCTCGGGGGCATCGCGGGCGGTGAGGAACAGCACCGGGGGATGGCCCGCCGCGGCGAGCGGCTGCTGCCCGCGCAGCCGGTGGACGACCTCGAAGCCATCGATGTCGGGCAGCATCACATCCAGCACGATCAGGTCGGGACGCCGCTCCCGCACCGCGGCCAGCGCCTCTTCGCCGGTCGCGACCGCGACCACGGCGAAGCCCGCCAGCCGCAGACTCGCGGAGAGCAACTCGCGCAGCGTCGGCTCGTCCTCCACCACCAGCAGCCGTTCCGATGCCGTCATCCGTCCCGTCCCCACCCGATCGTCCGTCGTCCCCTGGTCTTCCGGCCCGTCAGAAGGGCCCTAGGCGTCGCGTCGGCGGAAGACGATGAACGCCGCGGTCAGCAGGGCCGCGACACACCCTGCCATGACGGCGAGCCCGGACCAGGGAGCCAGCAGTGCCCGATCGCGGTAGCCGGTGATGATCTGGCCACCCGCGATGGGCGGCCAGTACGTCGCCACCCAGTCGCCGACCGCCCTCGGCAACGCCGGCGCGAACGCCTGCACGATCAGCATCGCGCCGAACAGGGTCGTCACCGTCGCCGTCGTACTGCGGATCACCGCGCCGATCGCGAGGCCGAACAGCGCGGCGAGCGTCAGATAGAGCCCGCCGCCCAGAATGCCGCGCAGTGCCTGAGGATCGGACAGGCCGAGGTGCGGGGCGTCCGCGCCCGCCAGCGCCGCCTGCCCGACGAGAAAGCCGCTGACGGACACCAGCAGCCCGACCGGCAGCGCGACCCCGACCAGGACCGCGGCTTTGGCGGCCAGCACCCGGGCCCGGTGCGGTACGGCGGTCAGCGTGCTGACGATCGTGCGGGCCCCGTACTCGGAGGTGATCGCCATGCCGCCCAGCAGCCCGAGGGCGATCTGCGCCACCAGATAGCCCCGCAGGCTGGTGGCGAGCGGGTCGAAGGCGGCCCGGTCGGCGGCGGTCATGGTCGCGTAATCGCCCCCGGCGGATGTGCCGTTGAGCGAGTCCTTCGCCGTGTGGTACTCCAGGGCATCGCGGGTCAGGTCCATGAAGGCTTGCTCCAGCGACGGCTGCCGGGGCGTGAGCTCATGCAGCTCCACCGCACCGGCCGCGGCCAGCGCGCCGATCTCGGCCGCGTCCACCCCGGTCACCACCAGGCCGTCCGCGCCGTCCGCACGCACCTCCGCCGCCGAGGACAGCAGCCGGCGCAGCGATTCCGTCTGCGGGCTGCGCACCAGGACCTCACGGCCCGAGTGCGCGTCGATGAACGTGGCCATGGCGGTGTCCGCGATCAGCCGTCCGCGGCCGATGACGATGAGGTGGTCGGCGGTGAGCTCCATCTCGCTCATCAGATGGCTGGACATCAGCACCGCGCGCCCCTCGGCGGCCATCCGCCGCATCAGCCCGCGGATCCAGACGATCCCCTCCGGGTCGAGACCGTTGAGCGGCTCGTCGAAAACGAGCACCGGGGGGTCGCCCAGCAGCGCCGCCGCGATGCCGAGGCGCTGCCGCATGCCGAGCGAGAACGTCCCGGCCCTGCGGCGAGCCACGCCCTCCAGACCCACCTCCGCCAGCACCTTCGCCACTCGGCCACGGGGGATCCCATTGCAGGCCGCGAGAGCCAGCAGATGGTGGTAGGCCGTGCGGCTGGGCAGCACCGCGCCCGCGTCCAGCAGTGCGCCGACGGCCTCCAACGGCGCGGGCTGCGCGGAATACGGGCGCCCGCCAACGGTGGCGGTTCCCGAACTCGCGGCGTCCAGGCCCAGGATCATCCGCAGCGTGGTCGACTTGCCCGCGCCGTTGGGACCGAGAAACCCGGTCACCTCCCCCGGGCGGACGGCGAACGTCAGGCCGTCGACGGCCACCACCTTGCCGTAGCGCTTGGTCAGTCCGCTTACTTCGATCATCATGACTCCAGGGCCGAGGCGGGTGCGCGGTACCGCTGCGTGCGCAGGAGGAGGACGACCACCACGGCGGCGGCCACGAACGCGATGGCCGCCATGGCGATGTAACTGTGCACACCCAGGGCCGAGTTCACCGTGTCTCCGGCCACGACCGTGTTGGTGGACTTGAGCACGGCCGAACCCATGAACTTCAGGATCACCGCCCCGGTCGCCACCATCACCATGACCATGCTGGACACCACACCCTGCCGTTCCGGGGGTGCGAGCGTCGCCGCCATGTTGAAGCCGGCGGTCACGAGCGTTCCCGCGGTGAGGCTCAGCAGGAAGGAGCAGACGACCGCGAGAGCGAGCACGGAGTCCCCGAGGAACATCCCGATGGTCCCCACCGTTCCGATCGCGACTCCGCCCGCCAGTGCCACGGCCGGTCCGACGCGGGTGCTGAGCACCCCGGCCAGGGTGCCGCCGAGCACGATGCCGATCGCCGGTATGCCGTACAGCAGGCCCAGCGCCCCCGGGGCGGCGAGTCCGTACCCGAGGTCCTGATCCGCCGAGACCTTGGCGATGAGGCCGAAGAGCGTGAGCATGCTCTGGTACGCGCCGGTTCCGAAGACGACAACGAGCAGCGTGAGCACCAGCGGCCTGCCGAGGTTCCTGATGTCGATCACGGGTTCGGGAATCCGGCTCGCCACCAGGAACCACCGGGCCAGTGCCGCGGCGCCAGCGATGAGGAGGGCGAGCGGGCCCACGGTGAACCAGCCGAACTCCGACCCGAGGCTCACATAGCTGAGCACCGCCGCCAGCCCGCCACCGAGGAGAACGGCCCCGGCGATGTCGGCCTTGCCCGGTGTCCTGAGCGTGGACTGGGGAACGAGGCGGTGCACCAGGACCGCCGCGATGGCCGCGAAGACCGCCGACGCGACGAACACGCTCCGCCAGCCGAACGCCGTGGCCGTCAACTCGAAGAGGGCGGGCATGACGATGCTGAGGAGCGCGGAGCCGGAGGTCACGATGCCCGTGACGACCATCGCCATGTCCGGTGCGCACATGTCGCGGATGAGGGCGACCGTGAGGAACACGGCTCCCACGGCCGCGCCCTGGAGCAGGCGGCCGAAGATGAACACCCAGAGGTTGGGAGCGACGAGGCACACCAGGGCACCCGCCAGGGCGGTGAGCAACGTCGCCACCAGCACTCCGCGCTTGCCGTGGATATCGGCGCTCTTTCCGAGCAGTGGCGCCCACATCGCTCCCGCCAGCAGCGAGCTGGCGTCGATCCACGCCGACTGATCGGTGCCGAAGTGGTCGAGCATCTCGGGTAGGACGAGGAGCGGTGCGGTGACGACGGTGTCCACCATGGTGTTCACCAGAATCAGGATGGCCACCTGGCCGATGAGCCGTCTGTTCCACCTCGTGTGCTTGTGCTGTTCGCCGCTGAGCGGTCCCGCGTCGGTGCCGGTGCTCGTGCCGGTACCGGTGCTCGTGCCGGCGCTGCCAATGCTGCCGTTCGGCATGAAGCGCTCTTCCTTCTGTCCCTCTGGACCTGGTCGCGGTCGCCCGACATCGTCGTGGCGCGTCGCATCACAGTGATCCGCTGTTCTGGGACAGCTCTGCACGAGTCTGGGTGTGTGATGTGAACCGGAAGCCGGGCCCGGGGGAATCCGGCAGGTCGCGGCAGCCGACCGGCCGGTGATTCACAGAAACTCACAGAAAGCGGCCGCCCGGGCCGCACCTGATTACGCTGCACCCATGAGTGAGCTGATCAGGATCCCCGCTCCGGACGGGGTCGCGCCCGCCGCCCAGTACTCCCATGTCGTCCAGGGCACCGGGCACTTCGTGGCCATCTCCGGCCAGATCGCCCTGGACGAGGCGGGCGACATCGTCGGCGAGGGCGACCCGGCGGCCCAGGCCCGCCAGGTCTTCGAGAATCTGCGGCGCTGCCTCGCCGCCGCCGGTGCCACCTTCGACGATGTGATCAAGCTGACGTACTTCGTCACGGACATGGCCCATATGCCGGCCATCCGCGAAGCCCGCGCCGCCTGCATACCCGACGACCGGCTGCCCGCCGCCTCGGCGGTGCAGGTCGTCTCGCTGGTGCGGCCGGAGCTCCTGATGGAGATCGAGGCATTCGCGGTGGTGGCCGGGTGACCATCGAGGACCACACGTGGATCGCCTACGAGACGTCGTCGGCGATCCGGTGTCGCAGCTGGTCGTAGGCCCAGGCGGCGAGGGTGGTCGGGGTGGTGGTCCGGAGGGTGCGGGGCTGCTCGGGCGCGAAGTCTTCGCGTAGGCCGGTCGACATGCCGAGCACGGCCTCGACCAGGCTCTCGGTCATCCCCGCCCGGCCCAGTCGCGCGCGCATGGCGTCGTCGGTGATCCGCTCGACGCCGATCCGGCGACCGGTGGCGGCGGTGAGGATGTCGCCGACCTGTCGCCAGGTGAGGTCGGCGGGCCCGTGAACCGCCTGTACGACCCGGCCGGACCAGGCGGGGGACAGCAGACGGGCGGCGGCGACCTCGGCGATGTCGCGTGGCGCCACCCACGCCATGGGCTGGTCGAGCGGCAGGATCACCTGGAGGGTGCCGGCGCGCAGGGCCTCGAGCTCGAATTCGAGGTTGCTGAAGAAGTAGCCGCAGCGCAGATGGGTGACGTCGGCGCCCGTGCCGTCCAAGGCGATCTCGGTCTGTGCCAGGCCGTCGATCTCACCGGCACCATGACGCTTCTCGGCGCCGACGCTGCTCTGGAACACGACGCGGCCGATCCGGTTCTCGGTGACGGCGCGGACCACGCCGCTGGTGGCGCGGGCGTACTCGGTGAGGGGATCCCCGTGGCCACTGGTCGGGTTGACCCAGAACAGCGCGTCGACGTCGCGGGTGGCGGCCACCACCGCGTCGGCGTCGTACTGGTCGACCGGCACCGCGTCCACCTCGTCCCGGAGATCGGGTGCCAGCCGCCCGGGGTCGCGCGGCAGGACGCGCGGCCGGACGCCGGCGCGGACGAGTGCGGCGACGACGTGGCGGCCGACGTTTCCGGTCGGGGTGGTGACGGCGATCCGCATGGTTGCTTCCTCTCATCGATGGCTCGACCGCACCCTAGGAACCAAGGCGGCCCGAAGCTGTCCTCCTCTCCTGGAAGGCTGAGGGAATGGAGCTCGATCCCACGATCAGGACCTTGACCATGCTGACGCTGCTGCAGTCAGGGGGCGAGTGGACGGCCACCGAGCTGGCCGGACGGCTCGGCGCGAGCGTCCGCACCGTGCGCCGCGACGCCCAGCGGCTGCGCCGTCTCGGGTACACCGTCGAGGCCCGCCCGGGACCGGGCAGTGCCTACCGGCTGAGCCCCGGGACCAGGATTCCGCCGCTGCTGTTCACCGCCGACGAGATCACCGCGCTGGTGGCCGGGCTGCGTCTGATCCGCGCGTTCCTCCCCGAGGAGGCGGTCGCGTCAAGCGCGCTGCTCAAGCTGGACCAAGTGCTGCCCCGCCCGCTGCGACGCCGCGCGGCCGCCACCGACCTGGCCACCGAGGTGCTGCAGCAGCCCGGCGCCGCGGTCTCGGCGGCGATCGTCGGTGTGATCGCCGATGCGGTGGCCGAGGACGGCAGACTCCGCTTCCACTACACCGACCAGCACGGCCGCCCCTCCACCCGGCTGGTCGAGCCGTACCGCCACTTCCTGCGCGCCGGACACTGGTACCTCGTGGCGTTCGATGTCGACCGGGACGACTGGCGCACCTTCCGCCTCGACCGGATCACCGACATCTCACGGGTGGCGGGCACCTTCCGGCCGCACACGTTCCCCGATGAGTCCATCGAGCACTGGCTGACCACCGACTTCGGCCGCGCCACTCACGGTGTGGCGTGACGTTCCGGGACATCCGAACCGAAGGTCCGCCGGTAGGCGGAGGGCGTGGTGCCGAGGGCGTCGCGGAAGCGGGCACGGAGGTTGGTGCTGGTACCGAGGCCGCTCTGGGCGGCGATCCGCTCGATGCCGAGGTCGGTGACTTCGAGGAGTTCGCGGGCGTGGTTGACGCGCGCGGTGAGCAGCCACTGATGCGGGGTGATGCCGGTTTCCTGGCGCCACATGCGGACCAGGGTGCGGGTGGAGACGCGGGCGTGGCGGGCGAGAACCTCCAGTGTGAGGGGTTCGTCGAGGTGGTTCAGGGCCCAGTCGCGGGTGTCGGCGAGGGTGCGCGCGGTGGGCTCGGGCAGGGACTGGGCGATGTACTGCGCCTGGCCGCCGTCGCGGTGCGGTGCGGCCACCAGCTCGCGGGCGATGTCGTTGGCGACGGCGGCGCCGAGGTCCTTGCGGACGATGTGGAGACACAGATCGATGCCCGCGGTCACACCCGCGGAGGTCAGCAGCGGATCGTCGTCGATGTAGAGGACATCGCGGTCCACCCGGATCCGGGGGTAGAGCGTTTCGAGTTCGTCGGCGCTGGCCCAGTGCGTGGTCACCGTACGGCCGTCGAGCAGCCCCGCCGCGGCGAGGGCGAAGGCGCCGGTGCAGATGGAGGCGATACGGGCGCCCCGGCTGAAGGCGAGCTTCAGGGCCGCCGTCACCTCGGGCGCCGGTGGCCGCTGATACTCCCAGTAGCCGGGCACGATGATCGTGTCCGCCTGCGCCAGGGCCGACAGCCCGGCGGTGTCCCCGACCGTGAACCCGGTGCTGGTCATGACGCTGCCACGGGCTCCGCCGCACACCGTGAGTTCGTACGGCGTGTTGGGCCGTGCGTTGAAGATCTGCGTCGGGATGCCGAGGTCGATGGGGAGGACCCGGGGCAGCACCAGGACCGCGATGCGATGAGGGACCATGGCCCCAATATTACGGCCGTAACTTTCCCGCCACGCCGGACAGCCGGGCGGAGACCCGCGGAGACCCGCGGTGGTCACCGGTGGCCACCGGTGACCGTGTCCCGAAAGTTGCGAAGGGTGGCATACGAGCGTGTGGTCGATCGAGAAGCGCTGGACGACGATCAAGCCATGAGCAGCGTGACCACCACGAAAACCCCCATCGGCCGGTACTTCGACGTCAAGGACGGCCGGGTCTACGGCCACGTCCGCGAGGGCGACGGACCGGCCCTGGTCTTCCTCCACTACTGGGGCGGCTCCCACCGCACCTGGCGGCCGGTCATCGAGCGCCTCAGCCCCACCCAGGCTTTCGTCTCGTACGACCACCGCGGCTGGGGCGAGTCCACCGAGGTACCCGGCCCCTACGGCATGGAGCGACTCGCCGACGACGCCGAGCGCGTCATCGAGGAACTGGGCTACGGCGCATGCGTCGTGGTGGGCCACTCGATGGGCGGAAAGGTGGCCCAGGTGCTGGCCTCCCGCCGCCCTGCCGGACTGAAGGGCGTGGTGCTCGTCGCACCCGCTCCGCCGGCTCCGGTCGGTGTGACGCGGGAGTTCCAGGAGGCGCTGGCGCATGCCTACGACAACGACGAGACCATCGACCGCAGCATCGATCTCGTCCTGACCAGCGGCGAGCTGTCCGCGGAGGCGCGCCGCCAGGTGCACGAGGACAGCTCCCGGGCGGGCGAGGCGGCGCGTATGGCGTGGCCGCGCGAGGCGCTGGTCGAGGACTTCGCGGACCGGGTCGGCGCGATCGACGTTCCCGTACTGGTGCTGGCCGGGAGCGACGACAAGGTGGACCCGCCGCATGTCCTGCGCGACCACCTGCTGCCGCTGATCCCCACGGCCACCCTCGCCGAACTCGGCGGCACCGGCCACCTGTCGCCACTGGAGGTGCCCGACCAGATCGCCTCCCACATCAGCGCGTTCGTCGCCCGGCTCCAGAGCGGCCCAGCCCCTCGGCCCGCCGTCCCGAGGGGCTCGGGCGGACCGGTCGCGGCGGATGCGCCACGTTGACCGCGGCCGTGCCGCTCGGCTATCCACGGGTCAAGGACCCTTATCGAGAGGACACCCACCGTTGTCAGACATCCACGCCGATGGCACCGTGCCCGGCTTCGGTATCGACGCCATCCACGAGGCCGCGCGGCGCCTGACCGGCCATGTGGTCCGGACGCCGCTGCTCAACTCCCCGATGCTGGACGACCTCGTCGGCGCCCGCGTCCTGGTCAAGGCCGAATGTCTCCAGCTGACCGGCTCGTTCAAGGTGCGCGGGGCGCTCAACGCGCTGCTCACCCTGGACGAGGACGCCCGCCGCGCCGGGATCGTGGCCTACTCCGCCGGTAACCACGGGCAGGGCGTGGCCGCCGCGGCGCGGCTCGCCGGGTGCCCCGCGGTCATCGTCATGCCGAACACCGCCCCCCGTATCAAGGTCGACAACTGCCGCTGGTGGGGCGCCGAGACGGTGCTGTACGACCCGCGGGCCGAGGACCGGGAAGAGGTCGCCCGGAAGATCCTCGAGGAGCGCGGGATGACGCTGATCCCGCCGTTCGACGACCCCCGCGTCATGGCCGGGCAGGGCACCGTCGGCCTGGAGATCGCCGAGCAGGCGCGCGAACTGGGCCTGACCCCGGACACGGTCCTGGTGAACTGCAGCGGCGGCGGGCTGGCCGCCGGTGTGATCACCGCGCTCGGCGACGCGTTCCCCGGCCTCGCGAACCACATCGTCGAACCGGCGGGCTTCGACAAGATGGCCCGGTCCCTCGCGACCGGCCGCGTATGCGCCAACCCCCACCCGCCCGGCGGCCTCATGGACGCCATCTCCGGCCCGGTGGCCGGTGCCCGCCCCCTGGCCGTCCTCCGCCGCCACGACGTGACCGGCCTGACCGCGACCGACGAGGAGGCCCTGGCCGCCATGGCCACGGCCCACCGCCTCCTCAAGATCGTGGTCGAGCCGGGCGCCGCCGCGGCCCTGGCGGCGGTGGTGTCCGGGAAGGTGGACGTCCGGGGCAAGGTCGTGGCGCTCGTGGCCTCGGGCGGCAACGTCGATCCGGCCGTCTACCGCAGGGCCCTGGCGGACTGAAACCGTTCACCGAGGAGCACTACGCCGACATCGCCCCGGCGGGGAAGACCGGTGGGCGATGTGCCGCCCAGGGGCGTTCCGCTTCCAGCTGCGCCGCCACGCACACCAGCAGATCCTCCCGTCCGTACGCCGCGGCCAGCTGGATACCGATAGGTGTGCCGGACTCGGTCAGCGCCGCCGGCACCGCGATCGCGGGCTGGCCCGTGGTGTTGAACGGCGCGGTGAAGGCGAGCACGTCCACCGACCTCTGGAGGCCGTCGGGCTCCCGCCACGGCCACCCCACCGGCTTGGGCGGGGTGGCGAACACCGGGCTCAGCAGCAGGTCGAACTCCTGCCACCAGCGGGCCATGGCGGCCCGGAGCCCGCTCTGCCAGACGAGGGCGTCGGCGAGCTCAAGACCCGTGATCTCCCGCCCGCGCCGCACCCAGAACCAGGTGACGGGGTCGAGGTCGCCGGGGCCGGGCTCCTCGCCGAGCTCCCTGGCCAGCGCCTCGACGCTCTGTGCCGCGGTGACACTCAGCGCGTCGAAGAACGCCGTGAGGCACCGGGGATCCAGCATGGGGGCGGGGTGTGCCTCCTCGACCTCGTGCCCGAGCCGCTCGAGTATCCGGGCCGTGTCGAGAACGGCCTCCCGCACCGCGCCCACGACCTGAGGCGTGTGGTCGGGAGCATGGGCGAGGACACCGACCCTGAGCCGCCCCGGATCACGGCCGGCCATCGCGGTCAGACCGCCCGGAGGCAGGGGCGCGGGGCCACCCAGGTCCCCGGGCGCGCCACCGCTCACCGCGTCCAGCACCGCCGCCGTGTCCCGCACGGTCCGGGTGACCACGGCCGGGACGCTGTGCCCCCACCTGCTGGGCCTGCCCGGACCCGCGCTGACGCGCCCCGCGCTGGGCTTCAGGCCCACCAGGTGGCAGAACGCGGCCGGCATCCGGATCGAGCCGCCGCCGTCTCCGCCCTGGGCCATGGGCACCATGCCCGCGGCGACCGAGGCCGACGCGCCACCTGATGAACCACCCGGGGTGACATCCGTACGCCACGGGTTCCGCGTCACCCCGTGGACCCGGCTCTCGCTCACCGAGAGCAGGCCGAACTCCGGCGCCGAGGTCTGGCCGACGACGATGAAACCCGCCGCCTTGAGCCGCCGGTTGACCACGGCGTCCTCCCGCGCGACCCGGCCGTGCCCGGCCACCCACGCGGATCCGAAGTTGGCCGGGTCGCCCTCGCTGTCGCTGAGGGACTTCGTCAGCGTGGGCACTCCGGCGAACGGGGTGTCCCGGGGCACCCGGTCCGCCTCCGCGAGCGCCCGCTCATACCGCCGGTGCGTGATCGCGTTGAGCTGAGGATCGGTTTCCTCGATGCGCTCGATGGCGGCCTCGACGAGTTCCCGGGGGGACACCTCGCCCCGCCGGACCAGGTCCGCCTGGGCCAGTGCGTCCATCGTGGCCAGGGTGGTCATGTGGTTCTCTCCCGTTCTGTCTGTGTGTCTGGCACCGGAAACGTTCACCGGTCCGCTGAGCGGTCCGGATCGATGGCGGTCGACGCGAGACGGCCATAACGTCCCAGCCTCGACCGACGACGGAGGCGCCATGCTCCGCACCGAGCCGTGCCGCCACGCCCCGATGCGCGAGGACTCGGCCGACCGGGTCGCCCCGTCACCTCAAGCCGATGTGCGCACCGGGCCCCAGCGGCAGACCGAACCCGTAGAAGACGCCCAGGATCGCCAGCCACACCACCAGGAACGGCACGGCGAAGACCGAGAGCCGGGCGATGAGGGTGCCGAGGCGGGCCTCGGGTTCGTACTGGCGGAGCATGGCGAGGATCAGGAAGAGGTACGGGTTCATCGGCGTGAGGATGCCGGTGGCGGAGTCCCCGATGCGGAAGGCCGCCTGGCTGAGCGCGGGGCTCATCCCGAGCAGCATGAACGCGGGGACGAAGATGGGCCCGGCCAGGGACCACAGGGCGGAGCCGGAGACGATGAAGAGGTTGAGGCAGGCGGTCAGCAGGACGAACGCCACGATGACCCAGAATCCGGTGAGCCCGATGGAGTTGAGGGACGCGGCGGCCTTCACGGCGAGCAGGATGCCGACGTTGGACCAGTTGAAGAGCGCGATGACCTGGGCCGCCACGAACATCATGACGAGATAGCCGGACATGGCCTTCAACGAGTCGGAGACGGCCGTGATCAGCTCCTCGGCGCTCGTGACGGTCCGGGCCGCCATGGCGTAGGTGATCCCGGCCAGGAGGAAGCCGCAGAACACGATCGGGACCATGCCGGTGAGGACCGGGGACGGCAGCAGGGCCCCGCCCTCGCCGCGCAGCGGAGCTCCCGAGGGCAGCCACAGGGCGAGGATCGCCGCCAGATATACGGCGACGACGAGCGTGGTGCGGCGCAGGCCGCGGCGCTGGGCGGGGGTGAGCGTCAGATCCTCCGGCTCGGGCTCGCCCTCGGCCGCCCGGTAGGGCCCGAGGCGCGGTTCGAGCACACGGCTGATGAGGAAACCGCCGAGCAGTCCGAGCACGACACTGCTGGCCGCGGTGAAGAAGTAATTGATGAGCAGATGGATGTGCAGTCCGTCGCCGACGGGGAGCGCCGAGGCCGCCTGCTGGGTGATGCCGACGTACGTGGCGTCGAGCGAGCCGACGGTGAACCCCGCGGCGTAACCCGCGCTGACGCAGGCGAAGGCACCGATGAGACCCGCCACCGGGTGGCGGCCCGCGCTCTTGAAGACCATGGCCGCCAGCGGCGGGAAGACGAGCGCGGCCACGTCGGTCATCACATGGGCCTGGCAGGCGAAGAGCGCCAGCGCGTACGGCAGTACGGCCTTGGGGGCGCGGGCCAGCGTGGCCCGCATCAGGGTGTTCAGCAGACCGGTCCGCTCCGCCAGCCCGACGGCCATGAACAGCGTCAGCACCGTACCGATGGGCGGGAAGGTGGCGAAGTTGAGGACCAGGTTCTCCAGCAGCCAGCGCAGCCCTTCGCCGGTGAGCAGGCCGGTGATGGGCTTGCTCTCGTCCGTGCCCGGCACCGCGGCGGAGACACCGGCGAGGTCCAGTGCGGTGGAGACGACGGCCAGCAGGGCGAAGAGCGCGGCGAACAGGATGACGGGGTTGGGGAGGGCGTTGCCCGCCCGCTCGACCAGGTCGAGCAGCCGGTCGAGGCCCCTGGGCCGTTGGCCCTTCGGGGACTTCGGGCCCTTCGCGTCCGGGGTCTGACCGTCCGGGACGGGGAGGCTGTGCAATGAGGACATCATGGCCGCCTTACGGCTGGGGTGACGGTGGCGGCCAGGGACAGCGGGTCCTTGCGGATCACACCGTCCTGAACGACGCAGACGATGTTGGCGGGGTCGCCGAGCAGACGGATGTCCGCGAGCGGATCGCCGTCGCACAGGATCAGGTCGGCGGTGCGCCCGGGGACGAGGGTGCCGAGCCGGCCGGCCAGGCCCAGGAGTTCGGCGGAGGTGCGGGTGCCGGCGACGATGGCCGCCATGGGGTCCATGCCGAGGTCCACCAGGTGGCCGAGCTCTGTGAGGTTCACCCCGTGCGGGGCGATCGCCGCGTCCGTGCCGAGTGCGATACGGGCGCCCCGCTCGATGGCCCGGGAGATGTTCTCCTTGGTGACACCGGCCCAGCGGGTCTTCTTCTGGTACTGGTACTCCGGCATCGTGTCCCTGTCGATGCTCGTGAACGCGGCGGACAGCGTCGGTACGACGAAGACACCACGCTCGCCCGCCAGCTCCAGCGCCCGCTCGTCCAGCCCGTAGCCGTGTTCGATGCTGGTGACCCCGCCGCGGATGGCGTTGAGGATGCCCGCGGTGCCCTGGGCGTGGGCGGCCACCGGGGTGCCGCCGTGCCGCCGCGCCTCGTCCACGACGGCACGGATCTCCTCCTCCCGAAGGCCTTCGTCCTCGGGCTGGTCGTAGGGGCTGGCCATACCGCCGGTGGCGCAGATCTTGATCACGTCGGCGCCCGCGCGCAGTACCTCGCGCACGGCGAGCCGGGCCTCGTCCACGGTGTCCGCGAGAGTGGCCATCTCGCCGCCGGTGAGATCGGTGCCGTCGAGCAGCCGGAAGTCGGCGTGGCCGCCGGTGTGGCCGATGATCCGTACGGCCGTGTGCAGCCGCGGGCCCACGATCCGGCCGGTCTCCACCGCGGTGCGGTATCCCGCGGACAGTCCGCCCAGGTCACGGGCGGTGGTGACACCCGCGTCGAGGGTTTCGCGCAACCGCGTGGCCGTATCGTACGTGACCAGCACCGGATCGAGTTCGCCACGGCGTCCGGGGTGGGCCCGGTGTGCGTACGCGAGGTGGACATGGCAGTCGAAGAAGCCGGGCAGCACGGTCCGGCCACCCGCGTCGATGTCCCGGACCGGGGACGTGGCCTCGGGCTCCGGAGGCTCCGTCGCGGTGGGTCCGGCGTAGGTGATGGTCCCCTCGGCGTCGACGGTGACGACGGCGTCGTCCACGGGGGAGGCGCCCGTGCCGTCGATGAGCCGGGCATGGTGGACGCGCAGAGCGGTCCTGGTGGTCCTGGCGGTCCTGGCGGTCTCGTGCGTCGTGGCATCCGTCATGGCGGGCGGAATCACTCCTCGGAATCTCAGGGGCAGGCGAATGGAGTGTGGAATGCGGAAGAATGACCCGCGCCGCGATGCAGCTTTGCGCCGCGAACCCCGGGAAACCCGCAGGAACGCGCCCCCTCGGACGGCGCAGGAATGTGCCTCACCGGAGCTGGACGAACTCGACCGCGGCATCGTGCACGCCCTGCAGATCCACCCCCGGGCCCCCTGGACGCTCGTCGGTGAGGTGCTCGGCGTCGACCCGGTGACGGCGGCGCGGCGCTGGCAGCGCCTGGAGGACGCGGGACTCGCCTGGGTGACCGCGCATCCGCGGCTGGCCAACTCCCTGGTCGTGGCGACCGGAGTCATCGAGGTCGACACGGACCCCGGTGCCGCGGCGAACGTGGCCATGGCGCTGGCGGCGGATCACGCGGTGGTCAACGTCAAACTCACGGCGGGCGGCCGCGATGTGATCGCCGAAGTGCAGGTCCGGGACCTCAACGAGCTGCTCCGCCTCACCACCCGGCTGTTCCAGGGGACACCCCGGGTGCGGGCGACCCGGGCGCACATCTCCACGGGCATGCCCACGGAGGGCAGCCGATGGCGGCTCCGCAGCCTGGACAGCGACCAGTGCGCGCGGATCGACGCGGCCCTGCCCCCGTCGGCCCGGCCGGAGAACGACACCGCCGCGGGCTGGGACGCCCTGGACGCGCGGCTCCTCGAACTGCTCAGCGCCGACGGCCGCATGTCGATGCGCAAGCTGGCGGCGGCCACCGATGTGGGCCTCACCACGGTGCGCCGCAGACTCCAGTCGCTGCTCCCGTCACGGATGAGCCTGCGCTGCGACCTCGCCCGCTCGCCGTTCGGATGGCCGCAGTCCGCGGTCTACTTCGCGTCCGTACCGGCCCAGCACCTGGAGGAGACGAGCCGTGTGCTGTCCGGCTTCCGCGAGGTCCGCGCGTGCGCGATCATGGCGGGCCCGCACAATCTGGTGGTCGATGTCTGGCTGCGCGGCCTGGGCGATGTGCACGCCTTCGAGGCACACCTCTCCCGGCGGCTGCCCCGGCTGACCATCGACGACCGTTCGCTGGTCCTGCGCACGGTCAAACACATGGGCCGGCTGCTGGACGAGGACGGCCGCTCCGTGGGCGTCGTCCCGCTGCTGCACCCGCACCCCCCGCGCCCGTCCGACCCGAGCCCGGCCCCGGTCCCCGAACGTCGATAGCCGTCCATGGCCGTCCATGGCCGTCCATGGCCGTCCATGGCCGTCCATGGCCGTCGATGTCCGGGGCGCGGGGGGTGTCCTGCCTCAGGCGCTGGGGACGAGGGAGTCGTCCTCGGGGTGGGCGCCGGGGAGCTGGTGGCGGGCGGCGATCAGGGCGGCGTCGATGTCCCGGGTGCCGGTGCGCGTCAGTTGCTCATGACGCGACGCCAGATGGCGACGGTGGTCGCGGTCGCGGCGGAGTAGTCCTTCCCGGGGGAGCAGGCGGCGCGGTAGAAGGTCCGTTCCGTCAGCCAGCACAGTGCGTGGGCTAGCGCGGCGGCTCCGTCGGGACCGCCCTCGTCGGGGATCCCCGCCCGCGTCAGCACCTGGGTCATGGTGCGGGCGAAGGCGTCGACCGTGTCGTTCCAGGCGGTTCCGATCACGGGGTGCAGCGCGGAGTAGTCCACGGCCGCCCGCATGACGGTGCCGTGCTCGCGCCAGACCCGCTCCACCCCGTGGACGGCCCGTTCCATCACCTCGACGGGTGAGGAGGCCGCGTCCTGCGCCGTGCTGTCGGCCTCGGCCCGGATGGTGCGCAGGGTGCGCTCGACGAGGGCGGCGAGGACCTCGTGCTTGTTGCCGAAGTAGAAGTAGAGGGAGCCCCGTGAGATCCCGGCGCCTTTGGCGATCGCCTCGACCGTGAGCTCCTCGAGGCCGGTGTGCTCGAGCAGCGCCTCGGCGGCGTCCAGGAGGGCCTGCTCGCGCAGGTCTCCCTTTCTCGGGGCGGCACTGCGCCTTCCCACGGTGATCTCCCCTGATCGGCTCTTCCGAGCACTGTACTTCCGCCGGACAAGGGGCTGGGGCGTGGCCCTTGTCCGGCGCCGGGTTCACGCGTGTGCCACGGAGGTCAGCTGCCGGCGATCTGCGCCCCGTCGGGGAAGTCCGTCGTCCGCGACAGCTTCTCCCAGCCGCGGATGTCGTCGTCCACCGCCTGCCGGGCCGCCGCGACCAGGCGCAGCGCGTCCGAGCCCAGCACCAGATGGCCGGGGGGCTCGGGGACGTCGAGGATGTGCAGCAGCGCCTCGGCGGCCTTCCGCGGGTCGCCGAGCTGGTTGCCGCTGGCCGCCATCCGCGCCTCGCGGATCGGCGTGAACAGCGCGTCGTAGTCGGTGATGGTGCGTTCCGCGCGCGTCATCGACCGGCCGGCCCAGTCCGTACGGAACGAGCCGGGCTCGATGGCCGTGACATGGATGCCGAACGCGGTGACCTCCTTACGGATGCTCTCGAGCATGCCCTCCAGCGCGAACTTGCTGCCGCAGTACGCCGACATCCCGGGCACCGCCATCAGACCGCCCATGGAGGTCACCGCCATCAGATGGCCCGCACGGCGCTTGCGCATATGGGGGAGGACGGCCTGCAGCGTCGCCGCGGCCCCGAACACATTGGTCTCGAACTGCGCCCGGACCGCCGACATCGGTGTCTCCTCGAAGATCCCCTCCAGGCCGTACCCGGCGTTGGCGATGACCACATCGAGCGGACCGACGGCCGCCTCGACCTCGTCGACCACGGCGCGTACGGCCACGTCATCGGTGACATCCAGCCGACGGGCGTGCGCCCGTCCCGGCGCCCGGGCCTCGAACGCCTCCCGGTCGGCTTCCCGGCGCACGGTGCCGACCACCGTGTGCCCCGCGTCGAGCGCTCCCTCGGCGAACGCCCGGCCGAGCCCGCTGCTCACACCGGTGATCAGGAAGGTCTTCATCTCTGCTCACATCCCTTGGCCGCGGCAGCCGCGCCGCGCATAGGCTCCGGCCTCTCCTCTCAAAAACCTACACCACGTCGATTTTTTTCGTCGCGCCGTTACCGCTCGCCTTCGCCGCGTGGCTGGACGCGGAAGTCGAAGGCGAGGGTGCCGGGATCAAGCGCCGTGGTGCCACCGTCGACGGTGAGCGTCGCGCCGTTGACGTAGGACGCGGCGGGGGAGAGCAACCAGCTGATCGCTTCCGCGACCTCGCGCGGGTCGCCCGGGCGGCCCATGGGCAGGAGCCGGGTCGCCTCCTCGTAGGCGCCCTCCACGCTGCCGTCCTCCAGCCCCGCCTCCGTGGCGAAGCGCGCCATGCGCCGGTCGGCCATCTCGGTGCGCACCCAGCTCGGGCACACGATGTTGGCCCGCAGCCCCTGGCGCCCGTAGTCCACGGCCAGGGAGCGGCAGAGTTGCAGCAGGGCCGCCTTGGACGTCGCGTAGGCGGCGTTGCCGCTACCGTTTCGCAGGGCGGCCACCGAGGCGACCGCGACCACCGCGCCGCGCGTCCGCAGCAGGTGGGGGATGGCCGCACGCAGGAGCAGCAGCGGGCCGGTGACGTTGATGCGCATCACCTCGTCCCAGTCCTCGAGCGACAGGTCCCCCACGGCTCCGCTGCGCCCGATGCCCGCGTTGAGCACGAGCCCGTCGAGCCGGCCATAGGAATCCAACGCCGCCTGGACGAGACCGGTGGCGGCCTCGGGGTCGCCGACATCGGACGGATGGGCCAGCGCCCCTGTCTCCTCCGCGATACGCCGCAGTGGTTCGGGCCGCCGCCCGGATATGACCACGTGGTGGCCCGCCTCGCGTAAGAGACGGGCGCCGGCGGCCCCGATGCCCGTGCCCCCGCCTGTCACGATGACAACTCGCTGCTCTGCCATGCCCGTTCAAGCCTCCTGTCGCGACATCAACCAAGAGTGCTCGATCGTACGCGCCGCGCACCCGGCGGCTCAGGCGGCGACCGTGTCCCGGTAGCTGCCGAGCCTGCCCTTGTGGAAGACCAGGGGCTCCCCGGGCCCGGTGGACATGCGCAGTACGCGGGCGATGACGATGAGGTGGTCGCCGCCGTCGAGCTCCTGCTCCGGTTCGCAGTCGATCCAGGCGACGGCGCCGTTGACGCGCGGGGCGCCGTCGGGGGAGGGGTGCCAGGGCACATCGGCGAACTTGTCGCCGCTCTTGCGGGACAGCGACCGGCACACCGCGTCCTGTCCCTCGGCGAGGACGCTGGCGCTGAACCGGCCGCCGAGGCGGACCTTGGGCCAGCTGCCGGAGGTGCGGGCGATGCTGAAGGCGACCAGCGGAGGTTCGAGGGAGAGCGATGCGAAGGTGCCGACGATCAGGCCGACGGGCTGCGCCGAGGCCGGCTCGACGCCCGTCACCGCCACCACACCGGTGGGCAGATGGGACATGACGTGCCGGAAGTCCAGCTGGTCGATCCGGAGACCGGAGGTGGTGGGCGGGGCGGTGGTCATGGTGACGCTCCCTTCGATGTGGTGGAACGGATGAGAACGGCCGCGTGGTGGAACGGGTGAGAACGGCCGCGTGGTGGAACGGATGAGAACGGCCGCCGGTGCGCCGACGGTCAGCCCAATGCGTTGACGGGTCAGGCCAGTGCGCCCACGGCGCCCGGCAGTTGGCCGTCCTCCCACCGCGCGGCGCGGATCGTGGAGGCCGGGTGGTCGGGCAGGGTGCGGCGCCGGCCCGCGCCGTAGAAGCTCTCGCGGAGGGTGGTGGCCCGCTCGTCGTAGGCGTCGCGGGCCAGGCCTTGCCGCCGCAGCTCCGGGAGCGCCAGCTCGATGAAGTCCTCCCAGCCGCCGGGCTTGGTCGCGTAGCTGAGGTTGAATCCGTCGAGGTCCGCCTCGTCCCGCCAGGTGCGCAGCTCGGCGGCGACGGTCCGCGGGGAGCCGACGATGACCGCGCCGGTGCCGCCGATGCCGATGAACTCGGCGATCTGCCGGGAGGTCCAGGTCCGGGTGGGGTCCGCCTTGGAGAACATCTCCACGATCGAGCGCGAGCCGTCCACGTCCGCGTACTGGAGCGGCATGTCCGGGTCGAGCGTGCTCAGGTCGATCCCGGTCCAGCCCGCGTACCGGGCCAGCGCGCCCTCGTAGCTCACGTTCGCCAGGTGCCGCTCGTACTTCTCCCGCGCCTGTGCGTCGGTGGGCGCGACGATCACGGTGATCAGGGCGAGGATCTTCACGCTCCTGGGGTCGCGGCCCGCCTGTGCGACCGCGGTCCGGATCCGGTCGACGCTGTGCCGGGTGAGCTCGGGCGTCATCGTGTTCACGAAGACCGCTTCGGCGTTCCGCGCGGCGAAGAGCAGGCCGCGCGAGGAGGCGCCGGCCTGGAAGAGCATGGGGGTCCGCTGCGGCGACGGCTGGCACAGGTGGACGCCGGGGACCTCGAAGTAGGTGCCCTTGTGGCCGATGGGGTGGATGCGCCGCGGATCGAGATAGGCGCCGGCCTCCGCGTCGCGGATGACCGCGTCGTCCTGCCAGGAGCTCTCCCACAGCTTGTAGCAGACCTCCAGGTACTCGTCGGCCATGTCGTAGCGCTTGTCGTGCGGGATCTGCGTACCGAGCCCGAGGTTGCGCGCGGCCGATTCGCTGTAGGAGGTGACGATGTTCCAGCCGACCCGGCCCGCCGTCAGATGGTCCAGCGTGCTGAACTTGCGGGCCAGCGCGTACGGCTGCTCGTACGTCAGGGACGCGGTGACGCCGAAGCCCAGGTGGCGGGTGACCGAAGCCATCGCCGAGACGATCAGAGCCGGGTCGTTGATCGGGAACTGGGCGGCGTCGCGCATCGCGGCGTCGGGGGACCCGCCGTAGACATCGTGATATCCGACGGTGTCGGCGAAGAAGATGCCGTCGAAGCAGGCGTCCTCCAGCATCCGAGCCGTGTCGGTCCAGTAGTCCACGTCGGTGTAGCGCCGGCCCTCGTCCTCCGGGTGACGCCAGGAACCCGCGGTCAGATGGGCGGGAGCGGCGACGTCGAAGGCGAAGAACTTCAGCGGCTGACTGCTCATGCTGCGCTCCAGGGCGAGAGGCGGGGCCTTCCTGCGGTGGGAGTTCCGCAGAGCACCTGAGGTGGGGAGAGTAGGAGCCTCCGACGTTCAGTATGCGAACGCGGCGTCCATATTCAGCATGCTGGAGTCTCGCGAGGGCCGGTGTCAACAGGTGGGCCCGACGCGGCATGTGCCCACGGCGGGGCGGAGTCGATAAATCGTCTACGGGGGCCCGGGAGTCCGGGAGTCCGGGAGCCCGGGAGGGCATGCCGGGGCCGCCGGCCCCGGGGGCGGGGCGTCCGGATCTACGGGGTGTCCGGCGGACCCGATGCTTTCCCCTCCCCGCCCCTTCCCGCTACCAGGGGCGAAGCCCCTGGACCCCGAGGTCTGGGGCGGAGCCCCACCACGCGGCGGAGCCGCATATCGATGCCGCGGGAAGGGGCGGGAAGGGGCGGGGAGAGGAGCGGCCCGCCGCGGGCGTCACGATCCGTCGGAGACCCCTAGGCGGACGGCGGGTCCTGCCAGAACGCCTCGGTCAGGCGGTCGACGACGGATCGCATCTCCTCGAGGGCCTCGGGGATCCGGTCCCGGCCGAACCGGTACCGGGGCCCGTCGAGGGCCAGGATCGCCACCAGGGTCCCGGACGAGTCGCGGATCGGGCGCGCCAGGGACAGCAGCTCTTCCTCGAGTTCGTTGTCGATGACGCCGAAGCCCTGCTCGCGGACCTGCTCCAGATCCTTGAGCAGGGTCGCGCGATCGGTGATGGTGCGCGAGGCGTAGGGCTCCAGCCGCTCCGGCAGGAGCGCGAGCACCTGCTCCACGGGCATCTCGGCGAGCAGGACCTTGCCGGTGGAGCTGGCGTGCAGGGGGTAGTGCTCGCCGACCATGTTCCGCGGCACGATGCTGACCACATGGGAGCCCGCGGCCTCGGCGATCAGCTCGACCCCGCCCCTGAGGTCCGGCACCGACAGGGTCACCGACTCATTGAACCGGTCCGCCAGTTCCTGCAGCAGGGGCTGGGCGCGGGCGGCGAGGCCCGCGTGGGGGTCCGCGTAGCGGCCGAGCCGGGCCAGCTCCCAGCCCAGGATGTAGTTGTTGTCGACGCGGTCGACGAGCCCGCTCTGCTCCAGGCTGTACAGCAGGCGGAAGGCGGTGGGCCGCGAGATCCCCGCCGCCTTGGCGAGGGTGGTGACGGTGGCTCCGGACCGGGGCTGGGCCGCCAACTCGCGGAGCAGCCGGACGCCTTTGGTCACGGACTTGTTGGTCATGTCCGCCGGTCCGGACGCGTCGCTCATGGGGCCCTTTCGTCGTGCGGATCGTCATGCGGAGTCGCTCCGCGTGCGACCTTTCCCTCCACCGTACCGTCGGGCTGTTCGGGGAGTGAACGCCGTCACCGGGGGGAGCCGGGAGCCGCGGCCGCGCGAGGTCTTGACAGCGGGGTGGCGCATGCGGCCCACTATCCGTACGCGCTGAGCTGAACGTCGCGTTCACTTCGTGGACGCGCCTCGGAGTCGGGACTCTAAGAAGGAGGACTCACTTGCCCGGGCAGGCAGACGTCGTCGTCATCGGGGCCGGAGTCGCCGGCCTGATCACCGCTCGCGAACTCGGCCGGAAGGGAGCGCGGGTCGTCGTCCTCGAGGCCCGCGACCGGATCGGCGGCCGGACCTGGACCGATCACCGGCTGGGGCGGGACCTGGAGATGGGCGGCACCTGGGTGCACTGGGTCCAGCCGCACGTCTGGGCGGAGATCACCCGCTATGGCCTGGAGATCACCCGTGGCCCCCGCTCGGAGGAGACCTACTGGCTCGCCGGGGACCAGGTGCGCCGGGGGACCCTGGACGACTTCATGCGGCTCATCGACCCGGGCATGACCCGGCTGCTGGAAGACACCATGAAGTGGATCCCCCGCCCGAACGCGCCGCTGACCGTCCCACGGCTGGCCGACGTCGACCAGTTCAACCTCCAGGAGATGCTCGACGACCTCGAGCTGTCCATCGACGAGCGGAACGCCAACGAGGCCGCGTGGGTCGGCCACTTCAACGCCCCGCTCGACCAGTGCGCCTACACCAGCGCCCTGCGCTGGACCGCCGCCACCGCCGGGTCCTGGCACCTCATGCACGAGGCATCCGCGATCTTCCGGCTCACCGGTGGCACCCGGAGCCTGGTGGAGGCCATCGCCGCCGACGCGGAAGCCGACATCCGCCTGTCCGCACCGGTGCGTTCCCTCACCCACGACGCCCACGGCGCCGAGATCACCTACGGAGACGGAGACACCATCACCGCCCGGCGTGTGGTGATCACCGTGCCGCGGAACGTCCTGCACCAGCTCGACATCACCCCCGCGCTGCCGGACGGCAAGCTCCGCCCCAGCCTGGAGGGGACCGCCTCCCGTGGCGCCAAGGCATGGATCCGGGTCCGCGGCCCCATCAAGCCCTTCTTCGCCTACTCCTCCCAAGCCCACCCCCTCGCCGTCGTACGCACCGAGTTCATCGGGGAGGACGACGCCGTGCTGGTCGCCTTCGGCCCGGACTCGACCCGGATCGACGTCAACGACCCACAGGCCATCGACGCGGCACTCAAGGTCTGGCGCGACGACCTCGAGGTGCTCGAGGCCGGCGGCCACGACTGGATGGCCGACCCCTACTCCCAGGAGACCTGGCTGATCCAGCAGCCCCACCAGCTCACCCGCTACCACCGCGCCCAGCAGGAGAACACCGGAGTCCTGCACTTCGCCAGCAGCGACTACGCGAACATCTGGGCCGGTTTCATCGACGGCGCCATCGAAAGCGGCACCCGAGTGGCCCGCCAGGTCCAGGTGGACCTCCGGCGGACCGCGACCTGAACCACCGTCATCAGGCGGAGTAAAGGCGGCGCACCCGCTCACGCGGGTCCAGCTCCGCAGGATGAGACACCAAAAGGTGTCCATTGACAGCGGCTCTCGTGGTCACGACCATATGGGATATGCATTCAACGCATCCGGGCGTGCTCTGCCGCTACGTGGACTATCTGCGCACCTCCAGCGCCCTCTGTCGCTGACCGGGCGGTCGCACCGCCCCCGGAGGCCCGGCACCCGTAGCTGATCACCTCCTGCCACCGGCCCGGCCCGGAATACCTCTCTCCCTCGGCACCGTGCGTTCCGTGTGCGCGTGTGTCCGCCGCTCCCTGCGCGTACAACTCGCCTGCCCCGAAAGGCAATTGACCCATGCCCGCATCCGCTCCATCGCTCGCGTCGTCGGTCGAGTTCATCGGCATGATCGAGACCCAGGAGGTCTCCGAGACCCGGCCCGCCACCGGTCCGGCGATCGACCCGGAGTACACCACCCGCTTCGCCCGCGCCCACGAGGACGCGGGCTTCGACCGGATCCTCATCGGCTACAGCTCCCGTCGGCCCGACGGAACCCAGGTGGCCGCACATGTGGCGGCCCGCACCGAGCGGATCGGCCTGCTCATCGCCCACCGCCCCGGTTTCGTCGCCCCGACCCTCGCCGCGCGGGGCTTCGCCACCCTCGACCAGTTCACCGGCGGACGCGTGGCCGTGCACACCATCACCGGTGGCAACGACGCGGAGCAGCGCAAGGACGGCGACTTCCTGGGCAAGGAGGAGCGCTACGAGCGCACCGACGAGTACCTGGGCATCCTGCGGCGTGCCTGGTCCTCCGCCGAGCCGTTCAGCCACGAGGGCCGCCACTACCGGTTGGAGGACTACTCCTCCCAGGTCCTGCCGCACCGGGCCACCGGCATCCCGCTGTACTTCGGCGGCTCCTCCGAGGCCGCCTACCGGGTGGGTGGCAAACACGCCGACACCTTCGCGCTGTGGGGCGAACCGCTCGCGGAGACCGCCGAGCAGATCGCCTCCGTACGCGCCGCCGCGGCGGCCGCCGGACGTGCCGAGGCGCCCGGGATCAGCGTGTCCTTCCGCCCGATCCTGGCGGCCACCGAGGAGCTGGCCTGGGAACGGGCCCACCGCGTCCTGGACACCATCAGGACCGGGACCGGACGCCCGTTCTTCCACCAGCGGAACGGCGAGCGCGCACCCCAGAACGCCGGATCACAGCGGCTCCTCGCGGCCGCCGCCAGGGCCGACCGCCACGACCGGGCGCTGTGGACCCCCACCGCCACCGCGACCGGCGCGGGCGGCAACACCACCGCCCTCGTCGGCACCCCGGAGACGGTCGCCCGGGCGCTGCTGGACTATGTGGACATCGGCGCCACCACCCTGCTCATCCGTGGCTACGACCCGCTCGACGACGCCATCGACTACGGCCGCCACCTGATCCCCCTCGTACGCCAGGAACTCGCCCACCGCGCCGCCACCACCCCGGCCGCCCTGTCCGGGTGAAACGCTCCGCGACAATGGAACGGCAATGGTGTGCGGCGGAGTACGCCGCGGACGCTGGAGGAATCCTGTGCCGCTGACCTCGAAACCCCTGCGCAAGCTGGGCTTCTTGACCATTGGGCTGTTCGACGAGGCCGACCCCCGCCGGGGCCATGAGTCGACGCTCGAGATCATCGAACTGGGCGAACGGCTGGGTTTCGACAGCGCCTGGGTGCGCCACCGCCATCTGCAATACGGCATCTCCTCTCCGACGGCCGTTCTGGCGGCGGTTTCGCAGCGCACCAGCCGCATCGAACTGGGCACGGCCGTCATCCCCATGGGATGGGAGAATCCGCTGCGGCTGGCCGAGGACCTGGCGACGGTCGACATCCTGTCCGGGGGCCGCCTCAACCCGGGGGTCAGCGCCGGTCCGCCGAACCACTACGACCAGGTCAAGGGCGCGCTCCACCCCGACACCGCCGACGCCGAGGAGTTCGGCCACGAGCGGGTGCGACGGCTGCTGGACTGCGTACGCGGCGAACGGGTCACCGACTTCAGGGGTGTCGAGGGCTTCGAGGTGTTCTCCGACCGCGTCCAGCCGCACGCCCCGGGGCTCGGCCGCCGCATGTGGTACGGCGGCGGCAGCCTGCGGTCGGCCCAGTGGGCCGGTGAGCATGGAATGAACCTGCTCACCAGCAGTGTGGTGAAGGCGGAGGAGTCGGAGGACTTCGCCGAGATCCAGCTTTCGCACATCCGGACCTTCCGCGCCCACCACCCCGACGGCGACCGTGCCCGTGTCTCCCAGGGGCTCGTCGTCGTCCCCACCGACACCGCCTCACCGGAGCAGCGCGCGAAGTACGAGCGGTACGCCCAGCAGCGGCTGCCGCGTACCGCCACGCCCCAGGGGCCGGCGCGGATGATGTTCGCGCCCGATCTCGTCGGCACCTCCGAGGACATCGCCGAACGGCTCACCTCGCACGCCGCGTTCCGGGAGGTCGAGGAGGTGGCGTTCGCGCTGCCCTTCACCTTCGACCACGAGGACTACGTCCAGATCCTCACCGACATCGCCACCGAGCTGGCCCCGGCACTGGGCTGGCGACCGGCCCCGTAGCGGTTATGTGTGAGAGTGGCCGTGCTGGTGTGAGTGTCCGTGCCCGTGGCCATGCGCGTGCCCGTGGCCATGTCCGGCTCCCTCGGACGGCGCGGGCAACGGGTCCCCGGCGCGCAACGGCGCCGCCTCGTATCTGCCCTCGTGGGCGACGATCGGCCGCCGGTCGCCCGCGAGTTCGGGGTACCTCTCCTCCAGCTTCTGCCGGGACTCGGCGGTGCGCCGCATGGCGGTGACGTAGTCGCGGTCGCCGCGGTAGGTCCCCTTCCAGGTCTGCGGCATCCGCTCCGGCGGCGGTGGCACGGCGGCGGTGCCGCCGAGGGCGAAGCTGCTGGGGATCTTGCGGGTCGCGGTCCCGCACTCCGGGCAGTTCGGCAGCGGGGCCGTGAACGACTGGATCACCTCGAAGCGGTGCCCGGCCTCGCAGGCGAGTTCATAGATGGCCATCGGTCCTCCTCACCAGAGCGACAGCGAGCGGTCGAAGATCCCGGCGAGGTCGTCCTCGGTGACCTCGCGCGGGGCGGTGGCCAGCAGCCGCTGCTGCTTCATGGCGCCGTCCACCAGTGCGGGGATGTCGCCCCTGTCGTAGCCGACACCGCCGATGCCGTCGGGCATGCCGATGTCACGCATCAACCGCTGGATCGCGGTGGGCAGATACTCGGCCGCGTCGGCGGGCCGTTCCATCCCCGGGGCGAGGAGTTCCGCCGCCCGCAGATGCCGTTCGGGCTGGGCGCTGAAGGTGAAGCGGAACGCCTCCGGCGCGGTGAGCGAGACGGCCATCCCGTGCGGCACCATCGGCTCGTGTGCGGGGTAGCCGGCCGGGTGGAAGTCCTTCACCCGCCCGGCGATCGGGTAGGCGTTGGCGTGCGGGATGTGCACACCCGCGTTGCCGAAGCCGAGACCGGCGAAGGTGGCCGCCAGGGCCATCTCGGAGCGCGCCTCGGGATCGTCCCCGTCGCGGACCGCGGTACGGAAGGACCGCGCGAGCAGGTGCAGCGCCCGCTCCGACCACGCGTCGGAGATGGGGTTGGCGCCGCAGTACGGCACCCGCTGCTCGGGGTGTTTGCGCGGGTAGGTGTCGTACGGGCGGGCCGTGTAGCTCTCCAGCGCGTGGCACAGGATGTCCATACCGCTGGCGGCGGTCACCCCGGCGGGCAGGGTGAAGGTCAGGTCCGGGTCGATGACCGCGAGCGTGGGCCGCAGCCGGGCGTGGCTGATGCCGGTCTTCACCTTCAGCTCCAGCACGTCGAGCACGCAGATGGTGGTGGACTCCGAGCCGGTTCCGGTGGTGGTGGGGACCGCGACCAGCGGTTTGAGCGGGTGCTCGGGCGCCAGCGCCCTGCCCACGGGCGCGTTGATGTAGTCCATCAGCGTGCCGGGGTTGGTGCTGAGCAGGTTGACGGCCTTGGCGGTGTCGATGCTGGAGCCGCCGCCCACCGCGACGAAGGCGTCCCACGGGCCCGACGCCCGCGCGTGGTCGACCGCCTCCCGCAGACTGATATCGGTGGGCTCCACGTGCACGCCGTCGAAGACATGGGCCTCGATGCCGAACGCGGTCATCCGTTCGGCGATGCGGTGGGGCGCGCCGGTGGCGGCCACCCCGGCGTCGGTGATCACGAGGACCCGGCGGACCCCGTGCTGGGAGAGGTCGAAGCCGATCTCGTCGGATGCTCCCGGCCCGAACTTCAGCGCCGGGGCGCCGTAGGTGAACACGGACTCGGGTCGGGCCGGAACGGTGCTGCTCATACGCGTCCCTCCTGGGGATCGGGATAGGTCCCGGCGGCGCGGCGAGCCGGGCTCGGAGCGCCGGCCGGGTCCGGACGATCAAGCGTAGAAGCCATCGGGGGCGAGCCGCATCGAGCGCAGCTGCTCGGCGTCGTGGCCGAAGACGACGGTGGCGTCCGACCGCTCGGCGATGCCGCGGATCTTCTCCACCGAGGCGTACCAGGCGGTCAGGTCGTTGACGATGGCGGCGGGGGTGGCCGGCGGGCCGTAGGAGTCACCCATGTAGACGGCGTCCGAGGTGAACAGCATCGTCCCGGTCTCCTCCAGGTCCACCTTCATCGACATGGTGCCGGGGGTGTGCCCGGGGGCCTCGATGAGGGTGACACCGGGCAGGATCTCGGTGTCGCCGCTGACGGTGTCGAAGTCGGCCGCCGCGTAGTCCGTCTTGAGGTGGGCACCGTTGAAGGCGCCCTCGAAGCCGAAGGCGAACTCCTTCTCCTTCTCGTGGCACACCAGCCGCGCGCCGGTGCCGGTGAACATGCCGATGTTCCCGGCGTGGTCGAAGTGCAGATGGGACAGGACCAGATAGTCGATGTCCTGTGGCTGGACACCGAGCTGGCCGAGCCGTGCGTCGAGGTACTCCTCCTCGCTCACCTGGTCGTAGGGGAAGTACTCCTGCAGGCCGGTCGGGGCCCAGCGGGTCTCCCAGTCGCGGGGGCAGCTGGTGTCCCACAGCAGCGTCCCCTCGGGGGTCTCCACCAGTACGCAGTGGGTGGTGCAGGAGTACCACTCCGGGGGCCGCTCGTGCTCGGTGCGCGTCCGCATCGTACGGCCCGCCTTGAGCAGCAGCCACGTCAGATCGCAGCTCATCGCTCCGCAGCTCAGGACGTGGACCTTGTTCGCGGTCTTCGCGGTCTTCGCGGTCATAGTGCTTCACCTCCGGTGGGACGGCCGCCGCCCGAGGGCGCCGGGCGGCGGTCATGGATCAAGGGGTCTGGACGGACTTGGTGTGATCGGGGGCGTGTTCCGGCTGGAGGTCGCACCCCCGGGATTCGCGGACGACGAGCGCGCACACCAGCCCGACGAGCGCCGCGCCCGCCCAGATGGAGGCGATCGGCCAGGAGGCGCCGTCGGCCGCGCCGACCAGGGCGCCCGCGACGAGCGGCACGAACCCGGCCACCACACCGCCGAGTTGATAGCCGATCGAGGTACCGGTGTAGCGGACGTCCGCGGGGAAGAGCTCCGCGTACATCGCCGCCGTGGGCGCGTACATCCCCGCGTGTGCCACGGCGAGCGCGAGCAGCATGGCCAGCCAGGTGAGCCCGGTCTGCCCGGCGGCCAGCAGCCAGAAGAACGGGAAGGCGAGCACGGCCGCGAATCCGGCGGCGCCCAGGAACACCGGGCGCCGCCCCCAGCGGTCCGACAGCGCGCCGAAGCAGGGCACCGCCAGCCCCTCGGCCACCGCCGCGATGAGCATCCCGGTCAGCAGCACACCCCGCGACAGATCGAGCTGCGAGGAGCCGTAGGACAGCACGAAGACCGAGACGATGTAGAAGGGGACACCGGCCGAGATGTACATGCCGATGGTGAGGGCGATCGCCTTCCAGTGGTGGCGGAACGCCTCCATGGCCGGCATCTTGCGCGCCTGCCCCGACGCCTTCACCTGGGCGAACGTCTGGGTCTCGGTGATGCGCGAGCGGAGGAACAGCCCGACCGCGATCAGCACGACGCTGAGCAGGAAGGGGATGCGCCAGCCCCAGGCGAGGAGGTCGTCATCGGGCAGCGTGGAGACCACCGCGAACACGGTCGACGACAGCACCAGCCCCAGCGGCACCCCCATCTGCGGCAGGCTCCCGTAGAACCCCCGCCGGTCGCGTGGCGAGGACTCCACGACCATCGTCACCGCGCCGCCCCACTCGCCACCGACGGCGAACCCCTGGAGGAAGCGCAGCGTGACCAGCAGGACGGGCGCCCAGAGGCCGATGGTCTGGTAGCCCGGCAGCAGGCCGACGACGACGGTCGCCGCGCCCATCAGGAACAGCGTGAGCATGAGCGCGTTCTTGCGCCCTACGCGGTCCCCGAAGTGACCGAAGATCACTCCGCCGAGCGGGCGGGCGATGAAGCCGACCGCGAAGGTGCCGAACGCGGCCAGGGTGCCGGCCGTCGGCGAGAAGTCGGGAAAGAACTCCGTGCCGAAGACCAGCGCCGCAGCGAGGCCGTAGATGTAGAAGTCGTACCACTCGATGGTGGTGCCGATCATTCCGGCCAGGGCCGTTCTGCGGATGGCCGCCTGGGATGCCTGGTGATGTCCTTCGACTCTGGTGTCGGGTGCCGCGTCGGCGACGGGGATATGGCTCATTGCGGGTGCGCTGCTCTCGTCTTGGGGAGTCGGGTGAACCCTCTGGTGGGGTCAGAGGGTTGGCACCAGGCCGCCGTCACACCGGAGGGCGGTGCCCGTGATGTACGCGGCCTGGGCGCTGCACAGAAACGCGGCGGCGGCGCCGAACTCATCGGGTTCGCCGTAGCGGCCGGCCGGGATCGTGGCCTTGGACGCGGCCTCGATCTCGTCCAGCGGCTGTCCGGTGCGCTGGGCGGCGGCCTCGTCGATCTGCCGGGCCCGCGGGGTGGCGATGCGCCCGGGGAGCAGGGAGTTGACCGTCACGCCCTGTGCGGCCACCTCGGCGGCGAGGGTTTTGAGGTATCCGGCGAGCGCCGCGCGTCCGAGGTTGGACAGCGAGAGGTTCGGCAGGGGCGCCTGGACGCTCGTCGAGCTGATGCTCAGGATGCGGCCCCAGCCCTTCTCGACCATGGCCGGCAGGGTGCCCCGCACCAGGATCTCCTGGGGGGTGACCAGCGTGGCGATGGCCTGTGCGACCCCGGCGGAGTCGGTGGCGCGGGCCGGTCCCGGCGCGGGGCCCGGCCCGTTCAGTACGAGGATGTCGAGGTCGCCGACGGCCTCGCGGGCGGCCGTGAGGAGCCGCTCGGCGCCGCCGTCCGCGACCAGGTCACAGCCCACGCCGACCGCGCGCGGCAGCTCGCCCGCCACCTCCTTGGCGCGCTCGGCCGACCGGCCGGTGATCACGACGTTGACCCCTTCTTCCGCCAGGGCCCGGGCGGTCGCCCGGCCGAGACCGGACGTGGATGCGCAGATGAGAGCGGTTTTGCCTGCCAGACCGAGTTGCATGGCACCTTTCCTTTTCGGCTCGCACCGTCTTAAATATTAGACGCTGTCTTATATGCAAACCAGATGGTGCCCATGGGGGAGTGCCGCGTCAAGGCTTGACGCATGTCGAAGTCGAGAGTCAGACTCCGATTTCTCGGACACCATCCAATATCTCGTCACTGGTCGAACGGCCATTGACACCCGCACATCGAGAGGCATGACCGTGACCGTCACCCAGCCCCCAGTGCCGTCCGCAGCCCCGAAACGGCCTCGTGTGGCGCGGCAGCGACCCCGGTGGTCCGAGCTCCGCGAGGTTCTGCAAGTCCGCCGGCCGACCCTCAACCCGGTCGAGCGGCGGCTCGGGGCCGCGCTGAGCATCCGCGATCTCCGTAAGGTGGCGGTGCGTACGACACCGCGCGCGGTGTTCGACTACGTGGACGGCGCGGCCGACGCGGAGCTGACCGCGCGGCGGAACAGGGCGGCCTTCGCGGCGGTCGAACTCGTACCGGAGTATCTGTCGCCGGTCGACCATCCGGACCTGTCCACCCGGGTGTTCGACCGGGAGATCGCGATGCCGCTGATCTTCGCGCCGACCGGATACACCCGGATGATGCACCACGAGGGCGAGGCGGCGGTCGCGCGCGTGGCCGCCGGCCACGGCCTGCCGTACACGCTGTCCACCGTGGGCACCTCGACCGTCGAGGACGTCGCCGCGGCGGCCCCCGGCGGCGAACACTGGTTCCAGCTCTATCTGACCCGCGACGAGCGCCTCAACGCGGAACTCCTCGACCGCGCGCTCGCGGCCGGATTCACCACCGTGGTCCTCACCGTGGACACACCCGTGGCGGGCCGCCACCCCAAGGACATGCGCAACGGCCTCACGATCCCGCCGTCGCTCACCCTGCGGACGCTGTTCGGCATGGCCCGCTACCCGTCCTGGGTGCTCAACAAGCTGACCACGGCCCCGATCACGTTCGCGTCGCTGCGCAGCATGACCGGCGAGACGGATGTGATCGACGCCGTACGGGTGGCCGACGTGGTCTTCGAACCGACGCTGAACTACGACCATCTGGCGTGGCTGCGCGCCAACTGGCCGCATCGGCTGCTGGTCAAGGGCGTCCTCAGCCCGCGCGCCGCGCGCCGCGCCATCGAGACGGGCGCGGACGGTGTGGTCGTGTCCAACCACGGCGGACGGCAGCTCGACCGCACCCCGGCCACCCTCACGGTGCTGCCCGAGATCCGCGAGGAGCTCGGCCCCGACGCCACGGTGATCCTCGACAGCGGCGTCACCCATGGCCAGGACATCCTCGCCGCGCGGGCACTCGGGGCGGACGCGGTCATGATCGGCCGCGCCTATCTGTACGGCCTGATGGCCGGTGGCGAGCGGGGCGTGGAGCGCGCCGTCACGATCCTGCGCGAGGAGTACTCACGCAGCCTGCAACTGCTCGGGCTGAAGGCGAGCGACGCCATCGCGCGGCATCACGTGCGGATGCCGTGAGCGGCCGTATGAGGTGCGCGGCCGTATGAGGTGAGTGGCCGCATGCCGTGAGCGGTGTGGGAACGGCAGCGGGCCCGCCGGGGGAGGCGGGCCCTCTGCTCCGATCTCGGCTCAGGAGACCCGCTGGGGAACGCCCAGCGGGTTCGCGTCGCGCAGTGCGGGCGGCAGCAGGTGCTGCGGCACACCCTGATACGCGACCGGCCGCAGGAACCGGTGGATGGCCTCGGTGCCGACCGAGGTCGTGGCCGGTGCCGTGGTGGCCGGGTAGGGGCCGCCGTGCTGCTGGGCGTAGGTGACCGACACGCCCGTGGGCCACTGGTTCCACAGCACACGTCCGGCCTTGGCGGCCAGCAGCCTGATCAACTCCGCGGCGACGGTGTCGTCGTCCTCGCCCTGGATGGACGCGGTGAGCTGTCCGTCGATGGCCTTCGCCACCTCGAGCAGTTCGCTCTCCTCCGCGTACTCCACGACCAGCGCGGTCGGCCCGAACACCTCCCGGATGAGCGTCTCCGGGTCGCGGAGCAGGTCGGCCGAGGTCGTGCACAGCACCGTCGGGGACGGATCGGCGCCGTCGTGGTCGCCACTCACCAGGACGCGCACCCCGGCCGTGTCGCGCAACTCCCGCAGCACACTCGCGTAGGAGGTCCGGATGCGCTCGTTGAGCAAGGTGAGCGGCGTGTCCGGGACCGCGCCGGGCAGCTCGTCCACCAGCCTGGCCGACGCCGGGACCAGCAGGATGCCGGGCTTGGTGCAGAACTGCCCGGCGCCGAGGGTGAACGACCCGACGAACTCGGAGACGATCGTGGCCCCGCGCCGCTCGGCGGCGGCCTCCGTCACGAAGACCGGGTTGACGCTGCCGAGCTCACCGAAGAACGGGATGGGCTCCGGACGGCCGCCCGCGAGGTCGAAGAGCGCCCGGCCCGCCTCGGTCGATCCGGTGAACGCGCCCGCCTTCACCCGCGGATCCACGATCGCCTTTCGGCCCGCCTCCGTTCCGAAGACCACGTCGAAGAGCCCCTCGGGCGCGCCGCTGGACCGCAGCGCCCGCTGCACGACCTCCGCCGTGGCGGCCGAGAGCCTGGGGTGGCCGGAGTGGGCCTTGACCACGACCGGGCAGCCCGCCGCGAGCGCCGAGGCGGTGTCACCGCCCGCCACGCTGAACGCGAACGGGAAGTTGCTCGCGGAGAAGACGACGACCGGGCCGAGCGGTTCGAGCACCCGGCGCAGATCGGGCCGCGGGCCCATCGGCCACGCGGGGTCGGCGCGGTCGATCGTCGCCCCGAGGTACTCGCCCCGCGTCACCGCCTCGGCGAAGAGCCGGAGCTGGAACACCGTACGGACCATCTCGTTGCGCAGCCGGGTCTCCCCGAGGGACGTCTCCTCGTCCGCGATGGCCACCAGCTTCGGTGCGGCCTCCTCGAGCGCGGACGCGATGGCTTCGAGGAACGGGGCGCGGTCGGCCGGCTCGAGACGGCTCCACTGCTCGAACGCGCCGGTGGCGGCATCGAGTTTCCGCACCAGCTCCAGCGCGTTGGTCGCATCGGTCATCAGGCGTGCTCCCTCATCATGTCTTATATATGAGACGTAATCTCACTCTCAAGACACAGTTACATGCGTCGGCCCCTCCGTCAACGCGCTTGACGGCCGCCGAGACGGGCTCACATACTCAACCCGTAAGACAACGTCTGAAGTTTCGTACACGGTGGACAGAGTGAGGCGTGGCTCCATGAAGGCAGCAGTACTGCACCGGCCCGGTGCGCCGTTGACCGTCGAGGACGTCGAGCTCGACGCCCCCGGACCGGGCGAGGTCACCCTCCGTGTGCTCGCCGCCGGGGTGTGCCACAGCGATCTGCACTACATGAACGGCGACCTCAACGTCCGCCTGCCCGCGGTGCTCGGGCACGAGGGGACGGGCGTCGTGGAGCGGGTGGGGGAGGGGGTGACCCGGGTCCGCCCCGGCGACACCGTCATCACGTTGTGGCGCCCGCGGTGCGGTGACTGCGAGTTCTGCACCACCGGCCGCCCCGCCCTGTGCGCGCTGGGCCGGGTGCAGGCGGCCTCCGGCGGTCTGCTCGACGGCACGTCACGGCTGAACCTGAACGGCGAGAAGCTGCACCACCTCATGGGGGTCTCCTGCTTCGCCGAGCGATGCGTCGTGTCCGAACGGTCGGTCCTCACGATCGATCCGGACGTTCCGCCGGAGATCGCGGCGATCACCGGATGTGCCGTGGTGACCGGGGCCGGCGCCGCGCTGAACGTCATGAAGGACGCCACCGGAGAGGGCGTCGTGGTCATCGGTGCCGGTGGCGTCGGGCTGAGCGCGGTGATGGGGCTGCGCCTCGTCGGCGCCGATCCGATCGTCGCCGTCGACACGGTGGACGCCAAGCTGGAGAAGGCACGTGAGCTGGGCGCCACCCATGCGGTCAACGTCCGCACGCACAGCCTCGCCGAAGAGCTCACCAGGATCTCGCCGCGTCCGATGGCCTGGTCGCTGGACGCGGTCGGCAGGCCCGAGACACTCGCCCAGGCGGTCGAGGTCGTGGGCACCGGCGGGACCGCCGTCGCCGTCGGCCTCGGCAAGGTGGGCGCCACCGCGGCCGTGCCCGTCAACCCCCTGGTGCAGCAGGAGAAGCGGCTGATCGGCAGCCTCTACGGCTCGGCCAACACACCGGTCGACATCCCCAAGCTCGTCGAGCTCTTCAAGACCGGCCGGCTGCCGCTCGACAAGCTGCTGGGCGAACGGTACGAGCTGTCGGCGGTCAACGAGGCGTACGAGGCGCTGGCGCGGGGGGCCACCGGCCGTGCGGTGATCGTTCCCGGTCCTAAGCTGTGAGTGCGGACCGGCCCGCGAACGGACTCGGTGGCAGGGGAGAACGATGAACAAGGAACTGGTCGCGGAACTGGGCCGACGGTTGTGGCAGGCGAGTGGCGGAGCCGCCGCGGTCGAATCGACGGGGGTGGACTCGGCCGTGGCCGATCGGCTCGATGGCATCGAGTTGGCCTATGCCGTCCAGGGCGCCACCCACGACCTGGCGATCGCGGCCGGTGAGCGGGCGATCGGCTACAAGGTCGGCCTCACGGCGCAGCCCGCGCGGGAGACCTTCGGTGCCGATGAGCCCGCCGCCGGCTACCTGCTCGCGAGCAGGCTGCTCGAGGACGGTGAGCCCCTCTCCACGGCCGGTCTTTTCGCCCCGCTGGCGGAAGTGGAGGTGGCCTTCACCCTCGGCGAGGCGCTGCCCGGTCCGCGGGTGACCGCTGGGGACGTCCGCGATGCCACCGCCGCCGTGGCACCGGCCTTCGAGATCGTCGACAGCCGGTGGCGCGGCGGCGCGCGAACGCTCCCCATGCTCGTCGCCGACAACACCAACGCCGCTCGCGCGATGGTGGGCCCCGCGGTCGCGCCGTCGGCGGCCCTGGACCTGTCGAAGATCGCCGCCACGCTGACGATCGGCTCCCGCACGGTGCCGGGGAGCGCGGCCGCCGTCATGGGCGACCCCGCCGAGGCGGTGGCATGGCTCGCCCGGCATCTGCTGCGCGGTGGAAGGCGACTGGAAGCCGGGGACATCGTCCTGAGCGGCACCCTGTGCGCACCGACGGCGATCAGCGCGGGCGACCACCTGGTGGCCGACCTCGGTGAGCTGGGCCGGATCGCCCTCGACGTCAACTGACCACCAGGGGCTGGGGCCAGGACGTATGCGGCCCCAGTCGGTGTGTGGGTGCGTCAGCGCAGCGCACGGTCCGCGGTGAGAACACGGGGCGTCTCGGCCAGCAGGGTACGCAGCCGGTCCACGGACAGCGGGGCGCCCGGGTCCGCGGGGGGCCGGGTCCGGAACGTGCCGCCGGACCTGATCTCCTCGGCCATCTTGGCCTTGGCGGCGTTCAGCGCGTCGATGTCGGCGAAGTAGGGCACCACGTAGGCGGCGGTGTCCGGCTCGAAGCGCCAGCTCTCGGCCAGGGGGCCCGCGTCGACGGTGTCGAAGCCCAGCCGGTCGATCAGGGCGGCGGCGCTCGCCCTCGCCTCCGGGTCGTCACCGGCGATCGGCAGGGCGCTGCGGTCGGCGGCTCCGGTGGGACGGGCGAGCGCCGGGATGTGGCCGTCGTTGATGTTGTTGAACGCCTTGACGAGCTTCGCGCCGGTCAGATGTCGCTGGACGAGCTCGCTCGTGGTGGTCTTGCCCGAGTCGAGCTCCTCGAAGTCCCCGTCGCGGAACGGGTAGTAGTTGATCGTGTCGAGCACGACCTTGCCCGCCAGTGCGGCGGCCGGGAGCCGGCGGTAGGCCGCCAACGGGATGCTCACCACCACCCACTCGCCCGCCCGGGCCGCCTCCTCGGGTGTCCCGGCGCGGGCGCGCTCCCCGAGCTCGGCGACCGTCTGGGCCAGGGTCTCGGGACCGCGGGAATTGGACAGGACGACGTCGATGCCCGCCGCGATCGCGAGCCGGGCCAGTTTCGTGCCGATGTTGCCGCTGCCGATGAAGCCAAGCGTTGCCATGAAAGAGGTCTCCTCATCTGACGGACCTGTGGTCCGCGGGCGCTTCTGTATCGGGTTTCGGGTTTCGGGTCTCAGGGCTCAGGTCTCGGAGCCGGGCCCGGGCCCGGGCGAGAACGGGTGCGCGGCGGCCGGGGCCTCGCGAACCACCGAAACCGGAGCGGATGCTCCCGTTGAAGGTAACACAACCGGAGCACGTGCTCCGCAACATCCGGAGCGAGTGCTCCGTAAAGCCGCCTGTACGCTGAATGCCGTGACCAGCGCCGACCAGTCCACGCCCACGCAGCCCCCCGCCAGGCGCGCCCGCCGGGCGGACGCCGAGCGAAACCGCGCCGCGATCATCGAGGCGGCCGGTGTGGTCTTCGCCGAACAGGGCTGCGCCGTCGATGTCCGCGAGATCGCCCGGCGCAGCGGCGTCGGCATGGGCACGCTCTACCGCCACTTCCCGGCCAAGGACGATCTGCTCGTCACCGTCCTGGAGCTGGAATTCACCTCCTGGCTCACCGCCGCCCATGAGGCGGCGGCCGCGACCGAGGACCCCTGGGAGGCCCTGACCGGCTTCTTCGAACAGACCCTCACCAACCAGGCCCGCAATCGCGCCCTCGTCGAGAGCTACACCGCCACCGGCGCCCCCTCGCGCGTATGCGCCCGGTACCGCGACGCCTTCATCGACGAACTGCGCACCCGCTGCGCGGACGCCGGACTTCTGCGCGACGGCGTCACCACCGCCGATCTCGTCCTGCTCAGCACCTCCCTGAGCCAGGCCGTCCAGGCGACCGACGACAGTCACCCCGGTCAGTGGCGCCGCCTCCTGCGCATCTCCCTCGACGGGCTCGGCAGCCGCAACACCGAGCCACTGCCCGAGCCGGCGCCCCACGCGGACACCGGAGCATAGTGTCTGATATTTTGGACATCGTCCGCGGAAACGTGTTCCGCTGAAACGTGTGCTGGGAGGCCATCGTGGCGCGTCTCACCGCTCCGGCCCTTCGCCGGGGTCTGGACATCCTGGAGCTGCTCATCGACCAGGACGAGGGGCTACGGGTTCCGGAGATCACCCAACACCTCGGCCTGCCCCGTGCCACCACGCACGAACTCGTCAACACGCTGGCCGACCGCGGCTATGTGACGATCGCCAAGGAGACCGGACGCGTCGCGATAGGGCTCAGCGCCCTGCGTCTCGGCGCCGGCTACGAACGCGGGCTCGACCTCGCCACCGTGGGCCGGGAGTGCGCCGGCGAGGTGGCACGGGCATGCGGCGAAACGGTCCAGGTCGTCGTGCGGGACGGCGGGTTCGCGGTGTTCGTCGTGCGCATCGACAGCAAGTACTCGGTCCGGCTGGTGTCCCAGGTGGGAAGCCGTCTGCCCGCCTCCTGCACCGCGGGCGGAAAGGCCCTGCTGAGCGCCCTCTCGGCGCGGGAACTCGATGAGCTGTTCCCGAACGACGAGGCGCTGCGGCAGATGACCTCCAACAGCATCTCCACACGCGAGCGGCTGCTGTCCGAAATCGAAACGGCCCGTGAGCGCGGCTGGACCGAGGAGTTCTGCGAGTCCAACGACCACGCGGCCTGCGTCGCCGCCCCGGTACACGACCGCCTCGGCAACTGCGTGGCGGCCATGAGCATCTCGGTGCCCACCCCGCGGTGGGGCGACGCGGAAAAGGAGCACTACGTCGAGCTGGTCCAGGGCGGCGCGAAGGCCATGGCGCGACGCCTGGGGGCGAGCGTGCCGTCGTAGGCGGATGAGGCCCGCGCGACGGGGCATCCTCCGGTCGTACGGGCCATCCTCCCGTCGCACGAGCCATCCTCCCGTCGTACGGGCCTGCTTCGGGACGGGTCCCGGAGGAGGGCGCGGACCCTGGTGGGTGTGGGTGCGTGCCCGCGCGCGTGTCGAGAGCCGCCCGAACCGAGGAGACCGCCGATGCCCCTCTCCGCCAGCCTCGCGCGCGGAGTCGCGCCCAGCACGCCCGGCATGCTGCACGCCCGCACGGTGACCGGCGACCTCAGCGCCCCGCCCCGGCCGGGGCTGACGGTCCGCTTCGGGCGGGGCGAGAAGCCGGATGTGGATCTGGGCGTCGGTGTGGACGACCTCCGGGTGAGCCGGCGCCACGGCGAGCTGACGTACCGCCAGGGGCAGTGGTGGCTGCGGAACACCGGGCGGCAGCTCGTCCGGCTGCCACGCGGCACGATGATGCACCTCAGCACCGAGCCGATCCCGCTCGACACCGGCTACACCCCGCTCTTCGTCAAGGGCTCCGGCTACCGTGAGCACCTGGTCGAGCTCTATGTGGCGGGCCACGACGACCAGGGCCCGGTGTCGCGGCGGCGCGCCGAGACGCTCCGGCCGGAGATCTGGCCGCTCGACGACGACGAACGGCTGCTGCTGGTCGTCCTCGGCCAGCGGTATCTGCTGTACGAGGAGGATCCGCGCCCGCTGACGTACGCCACGGCGGCCAAGCAGCTCGGCTACCTCCGCACGGGCGCGGGCTGGAACGAGCGCAAGATCGAGTACCGCGTCGAGGCCGTACGCCGCCGGCTGCACAGCACCGGCTTCAGATACCCGGTGATGCACGACAAGTCGCAGGGCCGCCCCGCCGACAACGGGCTGCTGCACAACCTGCTCAAGGGGCTGGTGGAGTCCACCACGCTCGTACCCCCCGATCTGGACCTCATCGAGGACGACGCCCTCTGGCCCGATCCCGCGCCGGAGGCGTAGCCCGAGCCACTCCGCGCTGCCCGCCTCGTTTCCGGGACCCGTTTCCGGGACCCGTTTCCGGGACCCGTCCCGGAAACGGCGGCGAATCATGCCTGTCGCCGAACGAACAGGAAGGAGCACCCTCATGAGGTGCATGCGCATCGTCGTCCTCGCGGGCAGCACCGTGGCCGCCACGACGGCCGCCCTCGCGCTCCCGGCGCGGGCCGACATCCCCGCCCGCGACCACACCCCGGCCGCCCAGTGCGAGTACCCCGCCGACGTCCTCGATCTGACCAACTGGAAGCTGACCCTGCCCACCGGTGAGGACGAGGACCCGACCGACATCACCCAGCCCGATCTCGCCACCTTCTCGGCCAAGCCCTGGTTCCAGGTCACCGGGGGATGCGACGCGGTCCAGTTCCGGTCCGCCGTCAACGGCGTGACGACGGGCGGCTCCAGCTACCCGCGCGCCGAGCTGCGGGAGATGACCGACGACGGGGAGGAGGAGGCCGCGTGGTCGACCACCGAGGGCACCCACACCCTCGTGGTCAAGGAGGCGTTCACCGCGCTCCCCAAGGAGAAGCCGCACCTGGTCGGCGCCCAGATCCACGGCGGGGACGACGATGTCACGGTCTTCCGCCTCGAAGGCAGCAAGCTCTACATCACCGACGGCGACGACGCCCACCACCACCTCGTCACCGACGACTATGAGCTGGGCACCGAGTTCGAGGCCAAGTTCGTGGCGCGGAACGGGAAGATCACCGCCTATTACAACGGGGAGCGTGAGACCACGATCTCCTCCGACGGCGACACCAACTACTTCAAGGCGGGGGCGTACACGCAGGCCAACTGCGACAACTCGGACCCCTGCGAGGATGACAACTACGGTGAGGTCCACATATCCGGCATCGAGGTCACCCACTCCTGACCAGGGGGACGCGGTGCCGGGTCCCACCCGTCGCGGGGAGGCCCGGCACCGACGCGCCGACTCACCGACGCGCCGACTCACCGACGCGCCGACTCACCGACGCGACGCGCACCGATGGCATGTGACCGTGGCGCCTGCCCCCGTCGCATGTGCTTCCGCAACACCGCAACCTCCACAAAGGTGAAGATTTCTGGAGTGGTGGGTGAATTCCCCTCTCAACCGGCCAGGTCCCACGCGCCTCCGGCGCACACCGAGCCCCGCACCGCCCTCACGAACGCCGCGATCGGTACGTGTCTTTCCGCGTACGCAGTAAGTTCGATCCGCGTGCGCTAACGGCAGACAGCAGCGGTTCCGGTCTCGCAGGAGGGGAGTGTCGTCGTGCGGCGGGGGGAGAAGGTCGGCAAGTACCGGCTCACCAAGGGGCCCGTCGAGGGAGGGAGAGGCGCGGTCTGGTTCGCCGTCGACACGGAGCTGGGCCGGTCCGTCGTCCTCAAGCGGGCCTTGCTCGAGGGCAACGGTCAGGCCGACTTCGACGAGTTGCTGGCCGAAGCCCGCGCTCTGGCGAAGTTCAGCCACCCGAACGTGGTCACCCTCTACGACGCCGTCCGCGCGGGCAAGGGCAGGAACGCCACGTTCTGGCTGGTGATGGAGCATGTGACCGGCGGCAGCCTGGACGTCCCGGTGAAGCTGGCCCCCGAGCTCGCGGCACACATCGGCGCACAGATCGCGGCCGCGCTGGCGGCCCTGCACGACAAGGGCATCGTGCACTGCGACGTCAAGCCCGGCAATATCGTGATCACCCCCGACAGGGTGGCCAAGCTGACCGACTTCGGGGCCGCGTACCGGGTGGACGGCAGTGAGACGATCACGCCCAACGGGCCGGTCAGCCTCACCCCCTTCTTCGCCGCCCCCGAGGCGTTCCGGGGCGCGCCCGAGCGTGCGTCCGATGTGTTCTCGCTCGGTGCCACGATGCACTGGCTGGTGACCGGGACTCCGCCGATGCGCGGCGCCGGGCGGGCGGTCCGGATGGAGGCCATCAGCCCCCAGGTCGGGCCGCTCGGATCCATCCTCTCCGCGATGCTCCAGCGCGACCCCGGGGCCCGGCCCACCGCAGCCGAGGCGCTCACCGCCCTCGCGGACATCGCGGGGCCCCCGGACCAGTTCCCGACCCTCCCGATGGCCCCGTCGACCACGCCCTACACGGACGTCCTGACGCGCGGTGAGGCCCCGGTGGCAGGGCCGCCGCGCCGCACGGCGACGCTGGTCCAACGGCGCCCTTTACTCATGGCCGGCGCCGCCGCCGTCACGGCACTGGCCATCGCCGTTCCGTTCATCGTGATGAGCCTGGGGGACGAGGACGGGGACAAGGCCAACCCGGCACCGGACAAAACGGCCGCCACGGGCTTCATCGGCGACCCCCGTACGGCCGACCCCTGCGCCCTGCTGAACGCCACCGTGTTCCACCGGTACGACGAGGCCAAACTCGACCGTGACTACGGCAACTTCAACCGGTGCGACATCCTCCTGAAGGAGCGGAGCGAGGAGGTCGTGGACATCAGGGTGGAGCTCGACGCCGATTCGCTGCCGGAGGGCGTGGCGAGGAAGACCGAGGGCAGGGTCACCGTCGTGGAGCGCACCGCCGAGGACGACGAGTGCGAGCGGGCCGTGGCGGTGACCGGCGCCCGCGACAACAGCCTCCGGGTCACCGCGGCGGCGCGACAGCCCGACGAGATCAAGGAGCCGCTGTGCGACACCGCCGATCGCGCCGCGGGAGTCGCGGTCAAGGTGCTCAACCGCGGTGAGATCCCACGGCGTTCCCCGGACTTTCCGTCCAGCTCGCTGGCACACCTGGACGCGTGTACGTTGCTCGACGTCAAGGCGCTGGAGAAGGTGCCGGGGATCGACGCCCGGGACCCGGACGTCGGATTCGGCCGCTGGGAGTGCCAGTGGAAGTCCACCACTCGCGCGTTCGAGGTGGACTTGCGCTTCGACCAGGGCGATCTGCCGCGCGACAAGGGCGCCCGGTCCACCAAGCTCAGCGATCACCAGGCCATCGTGCTGCCGGAGGACGAGGGCCCGGGGAGCTGCCGCGTCGAGGTGGTCCACCGTGAGTACACCGGCCTGGACCGGGTGGAGGGCACCGAGCGGGTGGCCCTCGTCCTCAAGGGGGCGGGCCGCAAGGGAAAGCCCTGTGAACTGGCCACCGACCTCGCCGGGTCGGCCGCCGCAACGTTGCCACCTGCCTGAACCGTCACGACGGCGCCGACGGCGGCCTCATATCGACCGGCGGCCTCACGCCGCCCTGGGGAGGCGGGCGCGCCAGGTGTGCGATGTCCGCTCCACGCTCGCGGCCAGTTTCCTGGTGGCCGGGTCGGCGCCGGCCGAGCGCTCCGAGTGGGCGATCTTCGCCGCCTGGTCGAGATGTTCGCGCATCGCCGCGAGGAGGAGCGCGTCGAAGGCGGTGCCCTTCGCCCGCTCGATGGTGCGCAGTTCGTCCTCCGTCACCATGCCGGGCATGTCGTGCCCCTCGTGGGGATTGGTGTCGGGTACGCCCGCCCGGACGAGCAGCTTTCGCAGCCGGACGAGTTCGCCGCGACAGGCGGTGGCCACCGGTTTCGCCCACTTCTCCACCCCCGCCTCGGAGGAGTGGCCCGGGACCAGGTCCAGCAGGCGGACCGCCTGGTCGTCCATCGCGATCATCAGCTGGATCCAGCCGATGTCGCTGGAGTTGAACGTCCCCGACGTCGCTTGCCCGCTCGGCGCCCGCGTGGCGGGGTGCCGCGCCGCCGACGTCGACCGTGCCTCGCCCGACGGCTTCCCGCTGCCCCCGCCGCATCCCGCGGCGAGCAGCACCACCAGCACCACCCCCACCGCTACGGACGCCGCGCGCCGCGCGGCCGTGGCCGCTGTCATGTCGACTCCCCTCGTCACTCGCGGGCATGGGCGTGGGCGGAGCCCCCCGTCACGGGGCTCCGCCCACCGGCAGGGCGGGGCCGCCCTGCCGGGCTGTGCGTTCTCCTCATCGGTCAGGGACGGCCGTCGGCGTCGCACTTGACGATCACATTGATGCAGTCACGCACCCGCCGGGCCATCTCGTCCTCGGGCCAGGCGTTGAAGAAGTCACCGTGCATGGTGTACCCGGCGCCCGACGCCAGCTTGAGTCGCGCGGGGTCGCCGTTGACCGGGTAGCGGAGTACCTGGCGCAGCTTCGGCACGGCCACCGGGTGGGTCGCCGGGCACTGGCCACCGACCGGGTATGCCATGTGGCTCTTGTGGTCGGGGGAGTCCAGGTCCTTCCCGTTCCAGCACTGGGGGAAGTCGAGGTAGGACTCCAGCATCGAGTCGGACGGGCAGTTCACGAAGTCCTTGGAGGGGTTGACCTCTCCGTGGTGCAGGCACGACCAGCGTGCGATGGACGTGGGGTCGCCGACCCCGGTGGCCTTGGCGTTGCCCGCCACGATCCGCAGTCCCTGGGGGAGCGGCTTGATGGTCGCGATCACATCGTCGTGCACGCCTTCACCGAGGTAGTAGAAGGTGGTGCCGGTGGGCTCGATCTCCTTGCCGTCGGCATAGAGGGTGGGGGTCCAGTACGACGACAGGTCGGTGGTCGGGCTGCAACTGGTCCGGCCCCGCTTCAGGGCGGCCAGATCGGTGTGTGCGTTGGTCGAGTCGTTGCCGAAGAAGCTGTGCATATGGGACGCGCCGGGGAGCCCCGGGAACACGATCGGGTCGTCCGGCAGCCGATGGGTGAACGGGCACTCGGCGACGAACTCCGCGACGCGCACCGGTGCTTCGGCGCTCCGCGGACTCGACGCGGCCTTGTCGGCGGCGCGGAGATCGGCCCGCGCACTGGCCGAGCCGGTGGACAGCATGGACAGGATGAGGGCGACGGCGGCGAGGACGACACCCGGACCTCGCCGGCGGCCGAGGACGCGCCGTAACGGCGGGAAGCGCGGGGGTGTAGGCGACATGACTCTCCTTTCCGTGCGCACACGGGAAGAGCGGAAGAGCGGGAGAGGCAGCCCAGCGGTGTGGTCACGCGGGGCCGTCGAGAGAGCGCTCTCACAGAGCGTTGCTGCGGACGTTAAAGGTGACTCAGGTCACTGTCAAGAGTCCGCGGCAACGACGAGTCCGCTGCCGCTTTCGAGCCGGTGGAGTGCCGGTCAGTCCGTGGCGTTCCGGTCGTGCGTGGCGTCGGGCCCGGTCCGCTCGGCCGCGAGCAGGTGGATGAGCAGCAGCACGATCCCGGAGATCAGGAAGACGCGGGTGGCGGCCTCCAGTCCGTTCCACGTCTTGGACTGCCACATGGCGAACCACTCGCCACCGATGGCGATGAACCCGGCGCCGAACAGCAGCATCAGCATCAACAGCCCCACGGTGCTGGCCTGCCGGGCACGGCGGACGCTGCCCCCGCGCAGTCCCGCGCCCCACATGGCCGTCGCGGCGATGAGGACGAGGGCGGCGATGCTCTCCCAGACGATGATGGCGACGTAGGCGGTGTCCTGGAGAGCGGTGGACTTGATGGCCCGCCACATCAGGTCGTCGTCCTTGAACGTGGTGTCCATCGCCAGGACATGGCGGACGAATTGCTGATTGGTGTCGAAGTCGGTGATGTTGCCGAAGGCGACAAGCGCGATGTACAGGGCGATCGTCCCGGTGAGCACCGCCGAGACGGCGGAGTAGGTGCGAAGGGAACGTATTCTGCCGGCCGGCTCGCTCACGATGACTCTGTCTCCCCGTTGTATTCCGTTGATCGGACCGAGCCGTAGCGTACAACTGTTTGGCCCGGTGGGCCCGTTGGCGGGGAGACGCAGATCACATGCGTCCATGTCACAGGAGGTCGGGCCACCTCGTCTCAGGGGTGTAGCCACTGACAACCACCGAGGAGCACACCATGGACGCGCGACTGAACTACTTCGCCGACCCGACCGCGGGCAAGATCCTCAAGCCCATCATGGCGGCGGGCAAGGCGGTCAAGGAATCGCCGCTGCCGCCCGCCACACAGGAGCTGGTGGCGCTGCGTGTGAGCCAGATCAACGGCTGCGCCGTCTGCCTCGACATGCACACCAAGGAGGCCGCCGCGGCCGGTGAGACCGCGGTGCGGCTGAACCTGGTGGCGGCATGGCGGGAGGCCACGGTCTTCACCGACGCCGAGCGTGCCGCGCTGGAGCTGGCGGAGGCGGGGACCCGGGTGGCGGACGCGGCCGGCGGCGTCGGCGACGACGTGTGGGCGAACGCCGCCGAGCACTACGACGAGGAGCAGCTCACCGCCCTGGTGATCCTGGTCTCGTTCATGAACATGGTGAACCGGCTGAATGCCATCACCCGGCAGCCGGCGGGCGACTACCAGGTCGGGCAGTTCCACTGACCGGTATCGGCAACGGGTCCAGGGGGAGAGGAATCCGCGTGAGCGAGGTCGAGGAGTTCGAGGAGCTGCGGCCGCTGCTGTTCTCGATCGCCTACCGGATCCTGGGCAGTGTGAGCGAGGCCGAGGACGCGGTGCAGGAAACGTGGCTGCGCTTCGACCGCTCGGCCACCCGGCCCGCGTCCACCAAGGCGTATCTGTCGGCCACGGTGACCCGCATCTCGATCGATGTGCTGCGCTCCGCGCGGGTGCGACGGGAGGAATACGTGGGCCCGTGGTTTCCCGAGCCGCTGCTCAGCGATCCGTATCAGGATCCGGCCCGCGCGGTGGAGCTGGCCGACTCGGTGTCGATGGCGGCGCTGCTGCTCCTGGAGCGGCTCAGTCCGCTGGAGCGGGCGGTGTTCGTGCTGCGGGAGGTGTTCGCCTTCGGATTCGACGAGATCGCCACGGCGGTGGGGCGGTCGGAGGCGGCGTGCCGGCAGCTGCTGGTGCGGGCGCGGCGCCATATGGAAGCCGGGCGGCCGCGGTTCGCCGCGGACCGGCGGGAGCGGCAGGAACTGGCCACGCGGTTCTTCGACGCGCTGAAGGACGGCGATGTGGGCGGGCTGCGGAAGCTGCTGGCCGCCGATGTGCAACTGGTGGGGGACGGCGGCGGCAAGGCCCCGCAGCTGGCCAGGGCCGTCATGGGCGCGGAGAACGTGGCGCGGCTGCTGGGCGGGGTCTTCCCCTGGCTGCTGCGGATCGATGCGTCGTTGCGGCCGCACGAGGTCAACGGCCAGCCCGGTGCGATCCTCCGCGACCGGGACGGCAAGGTGCTCCACACCCTGGTCCTCGATGTGCTCGACGGGCAGATCCAGACCATTCGCACGGTGGTCAACCCCGACAAGCTGGGCCACCTCGGGCCGGTCGGCGACGCCTGGGCCGTGGACCGCGAGGTGAAGCGGGCCCGTCGGCGGCCGAACTGACCGTGGGACGCGAGCGTTCGACGCTCTTGGTAGTCTCGGGGAGCCAGTCGTGCCACATCCGAGGCCAGGGAATCCGGTGTGAATCCGGAGCTGACGCGCAGCGGTGAGGGGGACGGGCGGGGCATGTGACACCACTGGGAGGAGTCCGTGGCGGCCGTGGGGCCGTCGCGAACGAGCACCGGGAAGGAGCCCCGTCCGGACGAGCCCGAGTCCGAAGACCTGCTGGCACCTCCGCGCCCGGTGCGCGGGGGACGTCCGTAGGCCAGGCTCCGCGTACGAGCCCCGACCACCGAGGCTGCCCGTGCTCCGCTCCGCCCGCCGTACCGCGGCGTTCCTGCTCGCCCCCGCCCTGCTGCTCACCGCGTGCGGTGGCTCCGGCCATGACGACGCGGCCGCCGGAAAGCCCGCCGGTTCGGGCTATCCGCGCACGATCGACAACTGCGGCCACAAGACCACCTTGAAGTCCGCCCCGAAACGGGCCCTCTCGCTCAACCAGGGCACCACGGAGATCCTGCTCTCGCTCGGCCTCGCCGACCGCATGGTGGCCACCGCCACCTGGACCGACCCGGTGATGAAGGGCCTGGAGAAGGCCAATGCCACGGTGGAGCGTCTGGCCGACAACGCGCCGTCCTTCGAGAAGTCCCTGGACACCGAACCCGACTTCGTCACCGCCTCGTTCGTCTCCACTCTCGGCAAGGGCGGCGTGGCCACCCGCGAACAGTTCGAGAAGCTGGGCGTGCCCACGTATGTCTCGCCGTCCGACTGCGCGGCGGGCAGGGACACCGACAGCGGCGGCGACGGCTCCCGCGGCAAGCCCCTCACCCTCGATGTGGTGTACGGCGAGATACGCGACCTGGCCCACGCGTTCGGTATCGACGAGCGCGGCGAGAGGCTCGTCGCGCGGCTGAAGGAGCGCGTTCGCAAGGCCACGGACGGACTGGACGCCTCCGGTGTCTCCCTCATGTACTGGTTCGCCAACTCCCAGTCGCCCTACCTCGCCGGCTGCTGTGGCGCGCCGGGCGCCATCACCCGGGCCGTCGGGGCGGAGAACGCCTTCTCCGACACCCACGACGAGTGGCCGCAGATCAACTGGGAGACCGTGGCCGACCGCGACCCGGACGTCATCGTCCTCGGCGATCTCACGCGCAAGCAGCAGACCGCGGAGACCGCCGAGGCGAAGGTGCGTTTCCTCGAGACCAACGCCGCCACCCGCAATCTCACCGCGGTGAAGGAGAAGCGGTACATCCTGCTGAGCGGGCAGGCCATGAACCCGTCCATCCGCACGGTCGAAGGGGTGGAACAGGTCGCCGCCGGGCTGCGCGACTTCGGGCTCGCCAAGTGAGTACGCGCCAAGTGAATACGCGCCATGTGAGCACCCGCCGCGTGAGCGACCGTGACCTGGGCACCCGCCGCGTGAGCACCCGCCTCCTGCTGCTGATCGTGGGAGGGCTGGCCGCGCTGCTCGCGTCGGTCGCGTTCGCGGTGACCATCGGCCCGGCCGACATCTCCACGGCCGACGTATGGGCGGCGGTCACCGCCCATCTCGGCCTGGGGGAGAGCACCTTGCCGCCGCTTCGGGACGGCATCGTGTGGAACCTGCGCATGCCGCGCACACTGCTCGCCGCCGTGTGCGGGGCGGGCCTCGCCCTCTGCGGGGCCGTGATGCAGTCCCTGCTGCGCAATCCACTGGCCGATCCCTTCGTGCTCGGGGTGTCCTCGGGTGCCTCCACCGGCGCCGTCACCGTGGTCGTGCTCGGCGTGGGCGGCGGGGCCGTGTCCCTGTCGGCGGGCGCGTTCACCGGTGCGCTGCTGTCGTTCGGCCTGGTGCTGGTGCTCAGCCACACTCTCGGTGGCAGCACCGACCGCGTGGTGCTGTCCGGAGTGGCCGCCATGCAGCTGTTCTCCGCGCTGACCTCGTTCATCGTCCTCACCTCCGCGGACGCCGACACCACCCGGGCCGTGCTGTTCTGGCTCCTCGGCTCGCTCACCGGCGCCGGGTGGGGCGATGTGCTGCTGTGTACCGCCGTCCTGGCCGCCGTCCTCGTGGTCTGCCTCGGCTACGCCCGCACCCTGGACGCGTTCGCCTTCGGGGAGGAGGCCGCGGCGGCGCTCGGTGTCCGGGTGGCCCGTACCCGTCTCGTCCTGCTGTGCGCGACCGCGCTGCTCACCGCGACCCTGGTCAGCTCCGCCGGGGCCATCGGCTTCGTCGGCCTGGTCCTCCCGCATGCCACCCGCGCCCTCACCGGCCCCGGCCACGCCCGTCTGCTGCCGGTCACCGCACTGGCCGGGGCCATCTTCCTGGTGTGGGTGGACACCGCCGCCCGCACCGTCATCGACCCCCAGGAGGTCCCGGTGGGCGTGGTGACGTCCCTCATCGGCGTACCGGCCTTCGTCGCGGTGCTCTACCGCGGCCGGAGGAAGACATGACCGACTCCACCGCGGAAACCCCTGGGCTGGAGTCCGCCGCCACCCCGGAAGCGGCCTCCGGGCTCCGCGCCGACCGCGTCAGTCGCCGCACCGACGGCCGGCTGATCGTCGACGGCATCACCCTCACCCTGCGCCCCGGCGAGACGGTGGGCCTGCTCGGCCCCAACGGCTCCGGGAAATCAACCTTGTTGCGGCTGCTCGCCGGGATCCTCGCCCCCTCCGCCGGAGTGGTCACCCTGGACGGCCGCCCCCTGCCACAGGTCGGCCGCCGCGCCACGGCGCGCCGCATCGCCACCGTCGAACAGCACGCCCACACCCAGACCGAGCTGACCGTCCGCGAGGTGGTGGCCCTCGGCCGTATCCCGCACCGGCGCGCCTGGGCGTCGGCCTCCGCCGTGGACACCCGGGCCGTCGACGCGGCCCTGGAGCGCAGCGGACTGACCGACCGGGCCGGTCAGTCGTGGCACACCCTCTCCGGTGGCGAGCGCCAGCGCACCCAGATCGCCCGGGCCCTCGCCCAGGAACCGCGCGAGCTCCTGCTCGACGAGCCGACCAACCACCTCGACATCCAGCACCAGCTCGATCTGCTCGACCTCGTCGTCAGCCTGCCGATCGCCGCCGTGATCGCCCTCCACGACCTCAACCTCGCCGCGATGTACTGCGACCGCCTGCTCGTCCTCCGCGAGGGACGCGTCGTGGCCGAAGGCGCTCCCGGCGATGTGCTGACGCCGTCCTTGATCAAGCGGGTCTACGACGTCCAGGCCGATGTCACCCACGATCCGGGCCACCCGGTCATCCGCTTCCTGCGCAGGACGGCGAAGCCGTAGGACCCGGTCATAGAAGCCGTGAGATCCAAGCCCGTGTTGCGCGAGAGTGACGACACCTGCTAATCATTTAACACGTGTCGTCGCGGAGGAGGGCGGGCCATGAGTGCGCAACAGGGATCGGTCGTGCTCCGGCGGCCGCATCGCCCTCGGGCCATCGGCTTCCTGGGCCTGGAGACGGTCGGTGGATGGGCCGTGAAGGTGTACGGCATCAGCGCGTGGACCGATGTGCCGCGTCCCGCGCTGGTGGCCGCGACCGTGGAGACCGCGGCCTCGGTGCTGCCCAGCCCCGCTCGGACGGGCAGCCGCCATGGCATCGGGTTCGCCGTCGCGCATGACGCGGCCGACCGCTGTTTCGCGCTGGTGGACTGGTGGCACGGGGAGAACGAGATCCATCAGCGGCTGTTCTCGGCGCCCCTGGAGCAGCCGGACGCGCTGACGCCGCACCCCGGTGAGGCCATCGGCTGCGTCTGGGAGCTGGCCGTCACCGACTTCGAACGCCGGGCATGGCTGCGCCATGTGCTCGCTAACCCCGACGGCCCGGACACGGATGCCTATCTCACCGCACGCTTCGCGGGAAGGGTCTAGTCATGGCGATGACACCGGAACGGCTGGCAGGCTTCGGCGAGGCATGGCGGCGGAAGGATCTCGACCTGCTGATGGAGTTCATGACGGACGACTGCGTGTTCCGCGCGTCCGTCGGCCCGGAGCCGGGCATGACCTTCCGTGGACGGGCCGAAGTGCGCAAGGGGTTCGAGCTGATGCTCGCCTACGACGCGGGGCTCGAATCGCGGCCCGGCGGGGTGGCCTTCATCGCCGGGAACCGGGGCGCTTCCCAGTGGTCCTACACCGGTACCGACGCCGATGGCCAGGTCCACGAGGTGCACGGCTGCGACATGTTCGAGTTCGACGGCGATCGGATCCGGGTGAAGGATGCCTACCGGCGCGTGCACGGAGACATCGGTCATGCTGCCACCGACTAGGGCCGAGGAGGTCGAGGGCCTCCCGGTGGGCATCGCCCTGCTCCATCACTTCGCCAACACCGAGGATCGCCGGGGATTCGTCGCGCACGGGCGGCGCCTCACGGGACACGACGCGCTCGCCACGCCCGTCGATCTGGAACGCTGGCTGCGGGAACATGACCTGCTCGTGGGCGAGGCTCCCGACACCAAGGCCCATCAGGGCCACCTGACCAGAGCCCGCGAGCTGCGCACGGCGCTGCGGGCCGCGCTGCGCCAGGACGCGGAGGGCGACGGCCAGGGCGGCGAGGCCGCGGTCGGCTACTCCTTCCACGTCACACTGACCGCCGGCCACGGCGCCCACCTGACCATCGCGGCCGACCCCGTGGACACCGCCCTCGCGCACATCGTCATGTCCGCGCTGACCGCCACGGTGAATGGGACCTGGCATCGGCTCAGGGTGTGTCCGGCCCCCGACTGCCAGTGGGTCTTCTACGACAACTCCCGCCCGGGCAAGGCCAAATGGTGCTCACCCCAGCTGTGCGGCAACCGCGCGAAGACGCAGGCGTATCGCCGCCGCCGATCGACCTGAATCGCGAGCAGGCGCACGGGCGTCCTGGGAGCCCACCACCTATCAGGGCATCAGCGACTGGGGACACCTCCCGGTCGGCCGGACCATCCTCGACAGGCTCGAACGGTTCCGCCTCGGCGCCCGCTCCCCTGCCCGATCCGAGCCCACCGTGCCCGCCCTCGGCGGCCCCGGCATCCCCGACGACTGACACCGGCGGCTTGTAGGGTACGTGGCATGCCGGATGCCCCGCCCCGACCCGAGCCGTTCACCCCGCGGACCGACCCGGCCGCGCTCGAGGACCTCCGCGCGCGGCTGCGCGCGACCCGCTGGCCGGACGCGCCCGAGGACGCCGGGTGGGCGCTCGGGACCGACCTCGCCTACCTCCGAGAGCTCGTCGCCTACTGGGCGGACGGTTTCGACTGGGCGGCGCAGGAGGCGGCGCTCGCCCGGCTGCCGCGCTTCCGTGTCCGGCTCGGCGGCCTCGGGATCCACTTCGCCCACATCCGGGCCACCGCCCCGGCCGGACCCGCCCTGCCGCTGGTGCTCAGCCACGGCTGGCCGGACTCGTTCTGGCGCTATACGAAGGTCATCCCGCACCTCACCGACCCGGGTGCGCACGGCGCCGACCCCGCCGACGCGTTCGACGTGGTCGTGCCCGACATGCCGGGCTACGGGTACTCCGACCGGCCCACCGGCCCGCCGCTCGACTCCATCGCCGTCGCCGGGCTGTGGGCCGAGCTGATGGACGTCCTCGGCTATGAGCGGTTCGGCGCGGCGGGCGGGGACGTCGGCAGCCATGTGAGCCGCTACCTCGGGCTCGACCACCCCGGCCGGGTGGTGGCCGTGCACCGCATGGACGGCGGCCTGCCCGTCTTCACCGGCGACCCGGCGGATCTCACGCCCGAGGAGCGCGCCTGGTTCGAGACCGTCACGGGCTGGGGCGCGGCCGAGGGCGCGTACGCCGCTATGCACCGCACCAAGCCGCAGACCGCCGCCTTCGGGCTCACCGACTCACCGGCCGGGCTGGCCGCGTGGATCGTGGAGAAGCTCCGGGCGTGGAGCGACTGCGACGGCGATATCGAGCGCAGCTACACCAAGGACGAGATCCTCACCAACGTCACGCTCTACTGGCTGACGGGCACGATCGGCTCCGCGATGCGCATGTACCACGCCAACGCCGCCATCCCGCCCGCGCAGCACGCCCGCCGGGTCGAGGTGCCGTCCGGCTTCTCGCTCTTCCGCGGCGACATCGTCCGCCCGCCGCGGGCGTGGCTGGAGCGCACCACGAACCTCGTGCGGGTGACCGAGCCCGCGCGCGGCGGACACTTCGCGCCGTTCGAGGAGCCCGAGCTCTACGCCGAGGAGCTGCGGGCCTTCTTCCGTCCCTACCGGGCGGCGGCGACAGGCTGACACCCGTTCCGGCACCGCTTCCACCCCCTCAGGACACGGGGGCCGGAGCCCGCGCCGGGGTCCAGCGCAGATGAACGGCCTGGTCGGCGGGGTCGGGCCGGAGCAGTGACAGCCGGGGCCGTACGGCGTCGGTGCGCGCGGCCGGGGGCTTGCGGCCGCCCGCGCCGAACTGCACCGGCCATGCGGCGCCGGTGCCCCGGTACTCCTGCTCGGCCGCCGCGTGCAGGGTCCAGTGCGGGTCGTACAGATGGGTGCGGCCCACGGCGCACAGATCGGCGCGGCCCGCCAGCAGCAGGGAGTTGACGTCGTCGTACGAGGCGATCGCGCCCACCGCGATGACCGCGGCCCCGGTGGCGGCGGCCACCTCGTGGCGGATGCGGTCGGCGAACGGGGTCTGGTAGGAGCGGCCGAAGGCCGGGCGCTCGTCCTTGGTGACCTGGCCGGAGGAGACGTCGATGGCGTCCGCGCCGTGGGCGATGAACGCGCGGGCGATCTCCACGGCGTCATGCTCGGTGTTGCCGTCCGGCACCCAGTCGGTGGCGGAGATGCGCACGATCACCGGCCGCTCCGCGGGCCATGCCTCCCGCACGGCGTCGAAGACCTCCAGCGGGAAACGCAGCCGGTTCTCCAGCGGGCCGCCGTACGCGTCGGTACGGCGGTTGGCGATCGGTGAGAGGAAGGAGGACAGCAAGTAGCCGTGCGCACAGTGCAGTTCGAGCAGATCGAACCCGGCGTCGGCACCCCGGCGGGCGGCGGCCACGAAGTCCGCGGCGATCCGGTCCAGGTCGGCGCGGGTGAGCTCGCGCGGCACGGCCGAGCCGGGACCGTACGGCAGCGGGGACGGGCCGACGACCTCCCAGTTGCCCTCCGCCAGCGGGTCGTCCATGCCCTCCCACATCAGCCGGGTCGAGCCCTTGCGGCCCGAGTGGCCGAGCTGGAGGCCGATACGGGCGGTGCTCCGCTCATGGACGAAGGAGACGATCCGCCGCCAGGAATCGCCCTGCTCGCCGTTCCACAGACCGGTGCAGCCGGGGGTGATGCGGCCCTCGGGCGAGACGCACACCATCTCGGTCATCACCAGTCCGGCGCCGCCCATGGCCTTGGAGCCGAGGTGGACGAGGTGGAAGTCGCCGGGCACGCCGTCCACGGCGGAGTACATGTCCATCGGCGACACGATCACCCGGTTCCTCAGCTCCAACGCGCCCAGCCGGTACGGCTGGAACATCGCCGGTGCCACGCCGTCGAGGCCCTGCGCGGCGGCGAAGGCCATGTCGACCCGGTCGGCGAACTCCGGGTCCCGGGTGCGCAGGTTGTCATAGGTGATGCGGCGGGAGCGGGTCAGCAGATTGAAGCAGAACTGGGTCGGCTCCTGATGGACGTACATCCCGATGTTCTCGAACCACTCCAGCGAGCCCTGCGCCGCCCGCTGGGTGGACTCCACGACCGGGCGCCGCTCGGTCTCGTAGGCGGTCAACGCGCCCTCGGCATCGGGGTGTTCGTGCAGACAGGCGGCGAGCGCGAGCGCGTCCTCCATGGCCAGCTTGGTGCCCGAGCCGATGGAGAAGTGCGCGGTGTGGGCGGCGTCCCCGATGAGCACGAGGTTGCCGTGGTGCCAGCGCTCGTTCCGTACGGTCGTGAAGTTCAGCCACTTGGAGTTGTTGGCGAACACCTGGTGGCCGTCGAGTTCGTCGGCGAAGAGCTCGCGGACGCGCGCGACGGCGTGCTCGTCGGAGGCGCCCGGTGCGAAGCCGGCCCCCTCGGTGGCGTCGAAGCCCGCCCGCCGCCAGACGTCCTCGTGCATCTCGACGATGAAGGTGGAGCCGGTGGCGGAGTAGGGGTAGCCGTGCACCTGCACGACGCCCCATTCCGTCTGCCTGACGAAGAACTGGAACGCCTCGAAGACCCGGTCCGTGCCGAGCCACATGTACTTGCTGTGCCGACGGTCCAGGGAGGGGCGGAAGACCTCCGCATGGGCGGCCCGTACGGAGGAGTTGACGCCATCGGCCCCCACCACCAGGTCGTACGAGGCACACAGCCGCCCGGTGTCCGGGGCGAGGGTGGAGAAGCGCAGGGTGACGCCGAGGTCGCGGCAGCGCTCCTGGAGCAGGCGGAGCAGTTCCTTGCGGCTCATGGCCGCGAAGCCCTGGCCGCCGACGGTGTGGCTCTCGCCCCGGTAGTGGATGTCGATGTCGGTCCAGCGGGCGAAGCGCCGGGCCATGTCCTGGGCGATGGTGGTGTCGGCGTTCTCGATGCCGCCGAGCGTCTCGTCGGAGAAGACGACGCCGAAGCCGAACGTGTCGTCGGGGGCGGTGCGCTCCCAGACGGTGATGTCGTGGGCGGGGTCGAGCTGTTTCATCAGGGCCGCGAAGTACAGTCCGCCGGGACCGCCGCCGATGATCGCGATCTTCAAGGGGGTTCCTCTCAACTCTCGGCGACGGCCTCGGCGGCCGGCTCGTCCGGGGTGGCCGGCTCGTCCTCGGCGGCCGTGCGCAGCAGCTTGAAGCGCTGCAGTTTGCCGCTGGTGTTGCGCGGCAGGGCGCTCTGGAACCGCACCTCGCGCGGGTACTTGTAGGGCGCCAGGACCTGCTTGACGTGGTCCTGGATCTCCTTCGCCTTGGCCGCGTCGCCGGGCACACCGTCCCGCAGCACCACGAAGGCGCACACGATCGAGCCGCGCTCGGCGTCGGGGCGGGCCACCACGGCGGATTCCACGACGTCCGGGTGGGTGTCGATGGCGGCCTCCACCTCCGGGCCGCCGATGTTGTACCCGGAGGACACGATCATGCTGTCGCTGCGGGCGTGGTAGTGGAAGTAGCCGTCGTCGTCCCGGTGGAAGATGTCACCGGTGATGTTCCAGCCGGCCAGGACGTAGTCCCGCTGGCGCTCGCCGCCCAGATAGCGGCAGCCGACCGGGCCGATGACCCCGAGTCTGCCCGGCTCCCCGGGGCCGAGTTCCGTGCCGTCGGGGCCGAGTACGGTGGCGCGGTAGCCGGGGACCGCCTTGCCCGTGGCGCCGGGCCGGATGTCGTCTCCGGCCGCGGAGATGAAGATGTGCAGCAGCTCGGTGGCGCCGATGCCGTCGATGATCCTCAGGCCTATGTGCTCACGCAGCTCCTGCCAGGTGGCGCGGGGTATGTGCTCGCCCGCGGACACGCCGACGCGCAGCCCGGCCAGCCGCCGCTCGGCGCCCTCGCGCAGGATCGCCCGGTAGGCGGTGGGCGCGGTGGCCAGGGCGGTGACGCCGTGCCGCGCCACCAGCTCCGCGAGGTGCGGGGGAGTGGCGGACTCCGTCAGCAGGGCGCAGGCTCCGGCCCGCAGCGGGAAGACGACCAGCATGCCGAGGCCGAAGGTGAAGGCCAGAGGCGCGGTGCAGGCCGCCAGATCGTCCGGGACCAGGCCCAGGGTGTGGCGGCCGAAGGTGTTGTCGATGGACAGGATGTCCCGGTGGAAATGCATGGTGATCTTGGGCGCGCCGGTGGATCCGGAGGTGGGGCCGAGCAGCGCCACGTCGTCGGCGGCGGTGTCCACGTTGGTGAACTCACCGGACTTGTCCGCGGCCCTGGCCACCAGATCGTCCGGGCCGCCGCCGCCGTACTCCACCACTGCCAGTCCGGGCAGCGCGGTGTCCCGGGCCGTGCGGACGTCAGCGGCGAACCGGTGGTCCACCAGGGCGATCGACGGCAGGGTGCGCTCGGCCACGGGGACGAGCTCCCGGGTGCGCAGGGCGGCCATCGTGGTCACCACCACGCCACCGGCCTTGAGGACACCGAGCCAGGCCGCCACGGTCCAGGGGTTGTTGGGCGAGCGCAGCAGGACGCGCCGCCCCGGCACCAGGCCCAGGTCCTCGGTGAGCACCTGGGCCACCTGATTGGCGCGGATCAGCAGTTCGCCGTACGTCCACACCTCACCGGACGGGGTGCGCAGGGCGGGGCGGCCGGGGCCGAACAGCGCGGCGGGGGTGTCGATGAGCTCGGTGGCCGCGTTGAGCCGGTCCGGGTAGCGCAGCTCCGGCGTGGTGAACTCGAGGGTCGGCCACAGATGTGCGGGGGGCAACTGGTCGCGGGTGAAGGTGTCGAGGTGGGCCGAGGGCGAGAGGGGGAGCGGAAGAGTCACGGAAGAGTCCTTCCGGGAGCCCGCCGGGGAGAGCGGCGGATCAGGTGGGGCGGATCAGGCCCTCCTGGACCACGGTGGCCAGGTGGCGGTGATCGCGCGTGTAGAAGCGCCCCGTGCCCAGGCCCCGGCCCGCGTCGGCGGCGACGGCCTCCTGGACGTAGAGCAGCCAGCCGTCCACCGGCCCCGGGCGGTGGAACCACATCGCGTGGTCGAGGCTCGCGGTGACCAGTCCGGGTCTGGCCCAGGGCAGGTCGAGCACCCGCAGCACGGGTTCGAGGATCGTGTAGTCGCACACATACGCCAGGGCGGCGAGGTCCCGCTGGGCGTCGGTCAGCCCGTCGACCGGGCGCAGCGGGTCGAAGGGCTTCAGCCAGACCGCCTGGTGCGGAAGGCGCTCTCCCTCGACGGTGAGATAGACCGGGCCGGGGACGTGCCGCATGTCGAAGCCGCGGCCGCCGGACCAGTACGCCTTGGACTCCTCGGTCATGGAGCCGCCGTCGCGCTCGGCGAGGTACTCCGCCGAACTGGGCAGGTCCTCCGGGGCGGGCACGTCCTCGCCGAAGCCGGCGTGGAAGTCCGCACCGGCCTCGCCCGCCGCGAATCCGGCCAGGCAGACGTAGAGCGGCTTGCCGTTCTGATAGCCGCGCACCTGCCGGGTGCTGTAGCCGCGGCCGTCGCGCACCACCTCCACCTCGTAGCGCACCTCGGCGCCGATGTCGGCGGGGCGCAGGAAGTAGCTGTGCATCGAGTGCGGCGACTTGCCGTCGGTCACCGACCGCATGGCCGCCGCCGCTGCCTGGGCCACCAGATCGCCGCCGTACGCCTTGGGCCAGGGGCAGGGCTGGGTGGTGGCGGTGAAGGCGAGGTCGAAGTGTTCGGGCTGGGTGGGCTTGAGGGTGACGGCGGCGGTGAAGACGGCCGAGGTGGGGGGCGTCGGGGTCATCGGCGGTCCAGCCAGTCGCGCAGCTCGGTGTCGGCGATATCGGGCAGGTTGACCACGATGTTCTCCGGTGTCCGGGTGGTCATCCAGGTCAGCGGCTTGGTGCGGGAGAGGTTGCACTCCACGTGCGGCATGAACGGTGGCACGAACACCCAGTCGCCCTCCTCCATGTCGACGTAGTCCCGGAGCTCCTCGCCGAAGTAGATGCGGGCCCGGCCGGACAGGACATAGCCGCCGGTCTCGGCCTCGCCGTGGTGATGGGTCACCGAGCGATAGCCCGGTTCATTGCTGACCTTGCCGAACCACAGACGGGTGGCCGGGGTGTGCTGGATGCTCACGCCCGAGACGCGGACGGCACCGCCCGAGTCGGCGGTGTTGGCGCTCTCGAGGCCGCCGCGCGTCACCACGGGGGCGACGATGCCGCTGGGCAGCCGGTACATCGAATTGTCGCCCTCGAGGCGGTACTTGCTCAGATCGGGCTCCATGGGGTCGGCTCCGTTCAGTCGGGGACCAGGATCCGATGTCTCGTGTTTCTCACGGTCGTCATCTAAAGTCAATACACCTGCCCGGCCGTGGGACAGGACGGAACACAACCGAGCCGGAGGCCCCATGACCCCCGTCCCCGTGAACCCGAGCACCCTGCCGGCACCCAGCGGCTACTCACACGGAACACTCGCCGGAAACACCCTCCACCTGGGAGGACAGACCGCCCTCGACGCGGACATGAGGATCGTTCCGGGGGGTATCGTCGAGCAGTTCCGGCAGGCGTTCGGCAATCTGCTCACCACGCTGCGCGAGGCCGGCGGGCGGCCCGAGGACCTGGTGAGCGTGACCATCTACCTCACCGACATCCCCGACTACCAGGCGCACGGCAAGGAGATCGGCAAGGTCTGGCGCGAGCTCGCCGGGTCCGTCTACCCGGCCATGGCGGGCATCGGCTGCACGGCGCTGTGGCAGCCCGAAGCCATGATCGAGATCCTGGGTGTGGCCGTGATACCGGAGGAACGACTCGTGCCGCCGCGCGCGTAGGAGGGAGACCGCCTCCCTCCGCGACGCCCCGGCGAGAGCGGGTGATCACCATCGCCGCGCCAGACGTTAGGGTGCCGGGAATGACCGCGCAGACGACACCGGCCACCACCGTGGCGGGCGAACGGGAGTCCCGCCACGCCCCGCTCATCCTCACGCTCTACGGCCTCTACGCCCGGGGCGAGCACAACTGGCTCTCGGTCGCCTCGCTGATCGGCCTCATGGCGGACCTCGGCGTGGAGAGCCGGGCTGTGCGGTCCTCGGTCTCCCGGATGAAACGCCGCGAGGTGCTGCGCGGCGAGCGCCGCGAGGGCGTCGCCGGATACTCACTCGCCGGCTCGACCCTGCAGACGCTCGCCGAGGGGGACGTACGCATCTTCCGGCAGGCCAGGGCGTCCCGCGAGGACGGCTGGGTCCTCGTGGTGTTCTCCGTGCCCGAGTCCGAGCGCGAGAAGCGGCACGCCCTGCGGACGGCCCTGACCCGACTGGGCTTCGGCACCGCCGCGTCAGGCGTCTGGATCGCCCCCGGACACCTGGCGGACGAGGCGCGGCGCACCCTGGAACGCCGGGAGCTGTCCGCGTACGTCGACATCTTCACCGGCGACCACGTGGCCTTCGGGGACCCGCGGCAGAAGGTCCGCTCCTGGTGGGATCTGGACGAACTCACCGCCATGTACGCGGACTTCCGGCACCGGTACGGCCCCGTGCTGGACGCCGTGACGCGCCGCGAGCCACGGCCACTGGAGGCGTTCCGGACCTACGTACCGATGCTGACCCAGTGGCGGCGCATGCCCTACCGCGACCCGGGGCTCCCCCTGGAGCTGCTTCCGCCGGAGTGGAACGGCGTGGCCGCGGGCGAACTGTTCGACCGGCTCCACACCCTGCTGAGTGCCCCCGCGGCGACCCACGCCGCGGGGGTCGTCCATGCGCGCTAGACGTTGAATCTGGCGCTGTCATCGGACCTATCTTCCTCTTGATGTGGACGCGTCATCCTCTAGGCGGTAGCTTCTGCGAAAAGTTCAGACCTGAGCAAGGCTCTCCGAGAGGATTGATCGGATGTTAGCGAAACGGGTCTGCAAACGGATCCACCTGCTCTGCGTCGCCGGCGCACTGGTCGGCGGCCTCGCCCTCAGCGGTGGCACCGCGACGGCCGGAGCCCGGAGCGACGCGGGTGTCCGGGCATTGCCCGCCGGGGTCTACTTCCAGAACGAGGGCACCGTCGAGGGGTGGTCCAACTACCCGCAGAAGCCCCAGAAGCAAGGCGTCATCCGTAATGTCACCACCCCCGCCTACAAGGGCGGCAACGCCATCGAGGCCAAGCAGACGTACATCAACGAGGGCGGCGGCTACCACTCCGAGACCATACAGGCCTCCACCCAGGCCGTCGGCCAGGACCGCTACTACGGCCAGGCCGTCTACCTCGCCCCCAACTGGCAGTTCCACAACCAGAACGTCACCTTCCAGCAGTGGTCGCCCGAGGATCCCGAGGGCCCCTGGGAGCTGATGTTCATCCAGAACGACGAGCTGCGCATCGGCGGGTCCGGGGGCATCAGCGCGAACGTCGCCAAGGTGACCGATCTGCGTGGCACCTGGATCCGGATCGTCACCCGCCTGAAGTTCCACGCGACCGACGGCGCCTTCGAGATCTGGGTCAACGGCGTGAAGAAGTACAGCAGGACCGGTGTCACCGTGCTGCCCAAGACGTCGAACACGGTCCGCTGGTCGTCCGGGATCTACTGCACGGGCTGGCGCGAGAACCTGCCCGCGGGCCCGTCGGAGCTCTCCGTCTTCCATGACCAGGCGCGCATCGCCAACTCCTACAGCCTGGCCGAGCCCGCCAACTGGTGACTACGGTCGGGCCGGAGTCCCGTAGGCGGTGCGGACACCCGCGCCGCCTACGGGACGTGCCGCTACCCGACCGCGGGGAGGACCGTCAGGATCGCTTCTCGATGGTGATGAACGGGTCCCACTGGAAGTACCCGACCAGCTGCTGATCGCTGTCCAGGATCTGGAAGTAGAAGTGGTAGGTGACCTCGCCGATCTTCTTGACGTCCGCCTCCCAGAAGTGATCCTCGTAGTCCTGTGTGTCGAAGTCCGGCCGGTCGGTGGCCCCGTCCTTCGGGATCGGATAGGTGCCGTCGCCGATCACGACCCGCGGTGTGCTGATGAGCGGGTCGGCGCTCACGTACCGGTACAGCAAGGCGCAGTACTCGCTGTTGAGCGACAGCGTCGTCTCGCGCCACCGGATGATGTCCCTGGGGTTGGCGCGGAAGTTCAGCTCGGCACCCGAGGTGCCGACGACGCGGTCCTGGCGCGTCGTCATATAGATCAGGCTCTGGTCGACATACGTCGGCTCGTTGTAGTCCTTTGACGCGTCGGGATACCGCTTGGCGATCGAGTACGCGTCGAACGCGATCAATACATTGATGATCTCCGACATTTTCCTACTCTCCTTTTACCTTGTACGCCATGGCCCGCGGGTAGTCGTGCCGGTGCAGGCGGACCCGGATCAGCAGTGGTCCGGAATTGACCGGGTCGGTCGGGTCGGTGAGGCGGGCCAGCAGCTCGTCCAGCTCGGCGGCGTACGCCACGCTGACCCCGTGCGCCGGGGTCTTCTTGTCCGAGAAGACATCCGCCAGCCGCTCGTAGTGCCACGGGTGGAGGACGTTGTAGAAGTCCGCGCCATCGGTGTCATCGGCGCCGTGGGAGTCCCGGTCCGCGTAGTAGGACGGGTGCACCAGCATCTGCTCGATGCCGTAGAAGTGCCCGTTGTCCATCACGAACACCACCGACCGCAGCCCGAGCCTGGTGTGGGTGGAGATCTCCTGGCAGGTCTCCTGGAAGGCGCCGTCGCCGACGAACACCATCGGGCGGGCGTGGCCGCGCTCGGGGGCGAGCGCCGCGCCGGTGGCCGCGCCCACGGACCAGCCGATGGACAGCCAGCTGACCTGGGACAGGAAGCCGCCCGCCGGCAGGGTCAGGTTCATCGAGCCGATGAGGGAGAACGCGGCGTCGGAGACCACCGTCCAGCTCTCCCGGGTCTCCTTGGCCAGGAAGTGGTTGATCCGGTCGAACACCCCGTCGTACGTGAGCCGTTCGCCGGACCCGGACGACGAGCCGCCGGCGCGGAGCGTCGTGGCGCGGTGGTCCTCGAGGGAGGCGGGACGGTCCTCGGCTGCGCCGTGGTGGGCGTGGGCCTCGGCGTAGTAGTCGGCGGTCAGGCCACCGGAGCCGAAGCGCGCCACCAGCGCGTCCTGGAGGGCCGGTATCAGCCGGGCGAGCTGGACGTCGGGGAAGTACTGGGTGCCGACGCTGACACCGCCCCGGGCCGCCACCACCCAGTCCGTGCCGACAGACAGTTCACCGCCGAGGTTCTTCGAGGTGGACCAGGTGCCGAGGCCGATCCGGCAGGTGGCCCAGTCCTTGAAGACCGAGTGCACATCCGGGTGGCTGGCCTTGCCGTTGTAGACACCGTGGAACTGCGGCAGCCGCTCGTCGAGGACGGCCTTGGCGCCGACGGTGGTGCAGAACGGCACCCCGGTGGCCTGCGTCAGGTCGGAGAGCTGCCGGTCGAGGCGGAACCGCTCGACCTCCTCGCCCGCCCATACGATCGGCCGGGGCCTGCCGTCCGGGCCGGGGTGCTCCTCGACCAGCGTGAGGATCGCGGCGACGGCGCCCGCCAGCATGGCCTGGTTGCGCGCGCTGAACGGCCGCTCGCGGCGCAGCAGCGGCTGCTCGGCGACGGCACACGGCTCGTCCCACAGATCCTCCATCACCTCCAGATAGACGGGCCTGCGCTCGGACAGACAGGCGGTGAGCGCGGCGTCGATCTGGCCCGGGGCGAGGCCCGGATTGGAGATGACCTGCGCCTCCACCGTGACCTGCCGGTAGGCGTCCAGGTTGCTCTCCCGGCGCGGGCTCATATGGGAGGTGAGCAGGCCGAGGGCGCGGTAGTTCTGCCACTGCTCGTACGGCGGGCAGGCGTTGATGGCGATGAGCGGGACGTGCTCCACATACGCCCCGCCACAGGCGTTGAGCAGGTTGAACGCGCCGACGCTGTAGGTGACCGCGGCCGCGCCGATGCCATGGAGACGGGCGTAGGAGTCGGCGGCCTGGCCCGCGCCGCCCTCGGTGGGGGTGCCGACCCACTCGACGTCGCCCTCGGCCCGAAGAGTGGTGAGGAACGGGCCGAGGTGGTTGCCGGGCACCCCGAACAGATGGGTGATGCCCAGCTCGGCCAGGCGGCGGGCCAGATAGCGGGCGACCGTGCACTCGGGGGTGATGGCGGTCATGAGCCGCCCTCCTGGTCCGGGCCCGGGGTGGTGAGCGGCGGTGCCTGGTGGACGGCGGTGGCGGCGCGGATGGCGCTCTCCAGGGCGCCCTCGATCCAGGCGTGTTTGAGGGAGGTGTGCTCCCCGGCGAAGTGCACCGGGCCCTCGGGGCGGGAGGCGTCCAGATGGAAGCTGGTCATCTGGTGTGGGGTGTACGTGGCGGCCTCGCCGAAGGCGTACGGGTCGCGGGCCCAGCTCTTGGTGGCGCCCAGACCGGTGAAGAACACCTCGATGCGGCGGCCGTGCAGGGCCTGGAGGTTGCGCAGGGCGTAGACATAGCGCTCCACCTCGCGCATGGAGTCCCAGCGCGCGGCGTCGTCGGACCAGGAGTACGAGGCGAGCACCACACCGCCGGTGCTGCCCTCGACCGGGTGCGAGGGGTAGTAGATGAACCGGTTGGGGTTGTCGGTGGCGGAGCCGCCACCGAAGCAGTGGGTGGCGGGGCGCACGGCCGGGCCGCGCAGTGGCATGACGCTGTTGACCTGGCGTAACTCCTCGGTGACCCCGCTGTCCTTGACCGCGGCGCCGAGCAGGTCGCGGCCCGCCTCGGCGAGCGCGGGAACGGGATCGGGGCCGGTCCCGCCGCCGCGCTGGTAGTACTCGTAGAGGCCCGGTGTGATGCTGTCGAGCTCCTCTCGCCAGTCGTCCTCGGTGAACTCCCACCACCGGTGGCTGAACTCCAGCAGCACCTTGGTGGCCGAGTCGTAGTGGGTCTCGATGATGGCGCGGCGCTTCTTGTACGACATCGAGGGGACGATCTCCACGAACCGCAGGGTGGAGAACGGGATGGCGACGATGGCCAGATCCGCGGTCCACAGGCGCGTCGGACCCGCCGGGTTGTCCTCGGCCACGGTCTGCACGGCCACGCCCCATCCGTCGGGTCCGACGGCGCCGGTGCCCTCGGGCGTGGTGTCGCGGCTGGGGTCGAAGTACTCCAGGCGGATCATGCGGTGACCGAACCGCACCTCGTCGCGCAGACCCCGGTGGAGGGCGTCCGGAAGCCGCCAGCTGCCGCCGGGTATCTCCCAGTACCGCACACCGGGGCTGATGTCGGTGTGGCTCAGGAAGCTGTGGAAGAAGGAGAGATGGAGCCGCGAGGACATGTTCTCCAGCGTTCCGACCGCCTCGATGGCCTCGTCGCTGAGCCCGGCGTAGTCGCGCAGGAAGCCACCCATCGAATAGCCGTCGAAGTCACGGATCACCCGGGCCCAGCCCTCGATCCACTCCTCGAGCGGCTTGTTGACCCGCTTCCCGTCCACCACGTCGGAGTAGTAGTCCCGCACGCTCTCCAGCGCGTCGTCGACCATCCGCACGGCGGGGGCGCGGACCTCGTCGTCGGTGAGGTGGAAACCCTCGTTGATCTTCTCCGGGACGGCGCTGTAGTCGGCGCGCCGCACTTGGACGCGGTTGGTGCGGATCCAGGTGTTGCCGCGCTTGTCGGGCGCGCGGAAGTCGGGGCTGTCGTCGCCGTAGGTCCAGGTGCGGCCGGTGAAGGAGGTGTACGTCACCGGGGGGACGGGGACATCGGGCCCGCTGCCGGTGGCGGGGTCCACGTCCACGTTGTAGAACAGGCGGCGGCCGAGCCCGAGTTTGTCGACGAGGGCGAGGACGAGCGGGTGGAAGTCGGGCAGCCGCATGGCGCCGGCCTCGGCGTACTGGGCGGCGTCGTCGAACGGCTGGTGGTGTTTGGTGGTGCGGAAGGTCTTGACGCGCCCGCCGACACGGCCGGTGTTGGCATCGAGGATGGTGACGTCGTGGCCCGCGTCCTTGAGCAGGCGGCCGGCCACCAGGCCGGTGATCCCGGCGCCGATGATGAGGATCTTCTTGCGGGGGTGGCGGGTGACGCCGAGGCTGCCCGTGTCGATGAGGGTGTGGAGATAGCCGAGTTTGAGGTCGGTGTTGTCCGGTCCGATGAGGAGGAGTTCGCGGGCCAGCTTGAGACAGGTCTGCCAGCGCGCACGGGTGGCGGAGTTTTCGCGTGGAGCGTCGGTCATAGCTTGCGATCGTAGATTTGAAGAAACGATTTCTCGTTTCTTTCAAAAGGTAATGTATGGGTAAAGTCCTAAAAGGGCGGACCTGGTGACTGACGGAATTTCGACTTGCTGGATTTTCCCTGGACGGAGCCCGAGATCCGGCTGGGACGGGTGCTTCACCAGGGGTCGAAGGGGAAGGGAGGCGCGGTGGCGTCAGGGCCTCGGCGAACTCGGTGGCCCTCGCGACGATGGGCGCAACGGGGCCGGGTCGGCCATGTTCGAGATATGGACGGACGTCGAACTGCTGCCCGATAATGAAGAAAGGCGCGCCGCAGCGATACCTATGGCCGCTCGGGTGCCTTTCAGAAACCCATTCCGATGGGTCCGACCGCCCATCCGAATTGGTTTCAGGCCGTCAAGGACGTGGCGTACGGGAAATGAGTTGAGCGGGTTTCCGGCGCGCCGGAAACCCGCTCAACTGCTGTATGGGACTTACGTCGGAGTCGTCACCGCTTCCCGGCTCACCGCGCCGTCCCGAGCGGCCGCACCGGCCTCCGCGTCCAGGCTTCGGCGGAAGGTCTCGGGAGCGACCGCCATCGTGGCCGCGGCGATGAGGGCACCCGCCGCCACCAGGGCCATCAGGCTCCAGGACGCCCCGCCGCTCCACAGGACCACCGACGTGGCCAGCATCGGGGTGAAGCCGCCGAGCACCACACTGCCTGCCTGGTAGCCGACCGACACTCCGCTGTACCGGACCCGGGCGGGGAACAGTTCGGCGTAGAACGCGGCCAGCGGGCCGAACACCGCGCCATGTCCCAGGGCCATCATCAGGACCAGGGCCAGACAGATCAGCACCGGCGACCGGGTGTCGACCATCAGGAAGAACGGTCCCGCGAAGGCCGCCATGAAGAGCGCGCCCCCGATGAACACCGGCCGGCGGCCCACCCGGTCCGAGAGCGCACCCCACAGCGGGATCACCGCGATGTCCACCGCGGCGGCGATCATCACCCCCGTCAGTCCCACCTGCCGTGACAGATCGAGCTGTTCGGAGAGGTAGGTGAGGATGAAGACGGTGAAGATGTAGTAGTTGCCGCCCTCCGCGAACCGGGCACCGATGGCGATCAGCACCTCCTTGGGGTGCTTGCGCACCACGTCGACCAGGGGTCGCCGGGACCCTGGGCGTTCACGCCCGGGAGGAAGCGCTTCTTGACGCTGCTCTGACCCGCGCGGGCGCACGCGTCTGCGCTGACCTCAGCTGGGACGTTTTTGGCTCTCGATGTAATCCTTGATGACGGCGAGCGGGGCGCCCCCGCATGAGGCGGCGAAGTAGGACGGCGACCAAAAGTGCTCACCCCACAGGTACTTACGGATATGGGCTGGGAACTCCTGCCGCAGGCGCCGGGCGGAGACACCCTTGAGGGAGCCTACGAGTCGGGAGATGGCGACCTTGGGCGGGTAGTGCACGAGCAGGTGCACGTGATCGCGTTCGCCGTTGAACTCCCGCAGCTCCGCGCCGAAGTCGGTGCACACGTCGCGCATGACCTCTTCGCAGCGCCGAAGGATCTCGTCGGTGAATGGTCCGCGCCGGTACTTGGGGGTGAAGACCAAGTGTGCGTGGAGGGTGCAGACGACGCTACGTCCCATGCGGACATCGGGATTTGGCTCCCAGCGTGGTGACATAGATCAATGCTACGATCACGCCTGTGAAGATCGTGACGCAGGTCAAGCTCATGCCGGACGCCGTGCAGGCATCCGTACTTGAGCGCACCCTGCGCACGGTCAATGACGCCGCGAACTGGGTGTCGGAGGTGGCGTTCGAGCACGGCGTGCCGCGTGAATACGAGCTGCGCAACCACACCTACGCCGAACTCAAAGCCCGTGGGCTGGGAGCGCAGGCCGCGCAACACGTCATCAAGAAGGTGCGCGACTCGTACACCACACTCAAGGCCAACATCCGTGCCGGAAATCTCGGCAAGGAAGGCTCGAAGCGTCGTCGCAAGGCCGAGTCCAAGCCGATCACGTTTCGGCCCCAGGCCGCGCAGCCGTATGATGACAGGTGTTTGAGCTGGCGGTACGACCAGCGGACGGTGTCCATCTGGACCGTGGACGGCCGGGTCAAGAACGTGCCGTTCGTGTGCTCCCCGGACGCGCTCAAGATGCTCCAGGCGCACCGGCAGGGCGAATCCGACCTGATCGAGCGCGACGGCGTGTTCTACCTCGTCGCCACCTGCGACGTGCCCGAGGCCGAGCAGTACGAACCGGACGGCTTCATCGGCGTGGACCTCGGGATCGAGAACATCGCCACCGCCTCCACCGGCTACCTCGCCGCCGGGCGGGGGCTCAACCGGTACCGCAAGCGACAGCTCGCCCTGCGTGCCAAGCTCCAGAAGAAGCGCACCAAGAGCGCCAAGCGGCGACTCAAGGCCCGCGCCCGCAAAGAGGCGCGGCACGCCGCCAACCAGAACCACATCATCTCCAAGACGATCGTGACCGAGGCTGAACGCACCGGACGCGGCCTGTCCCTCGAAGAACTCAAGGGCATCCGCAACCGGGTACGGCTCCGCAAGCCCCAACGGGTCGCACTCCACTCCTGGGCATTCGCCCAGCTCGGAGACTTCATCGTCTACAAGGCCAAGCGGGCCGGGGTGCCCCTGGTCTTCGTCGGTCCCGCGTACACGTCGCAGACGTGTGCCGAGTGTGGCCACGTCGACAAGCGAAACCGTGTCGACCAGGGGCTTTTCATCTGCCGGGGGTGCGGGGTCGTTGCCCACGCTGACCGGAACGCTTCCCGCAACATCGCCACCCGTGGCGAGAGTGTGTGGAATGCGGGGCGTGAGTCACGCGTCCCTGCCACCCCATAGGGGTGTCTGGACGGAGGAGTCCACCCTGCAGCCAGCTGGGCACGACCTCCAAACCCGGTCCTTCAGGACCGGGTCAAGTTGACGGTCAGGACCATGACGGAGCCAATCTCTCGGCGCCCTCTCGGACGCATGGTTACGTATTCATGGGACCGTACGCCCTCGTTGTGAATACGTAAACATGCACCTGGGGGATCTTTTGCCGACGGCCCCGGCGGGGCGGCGCTGGGCGCGCCGCTAGGATGACTACGTAAACACCCATAAGCACCGCCGGGACCGGACGCGGCCCCGCGGATCCGGCGCTACGGAGGAGCTGTGGTCACCAGCCAGGACGTGGCCCGGCTGGCCGGAGTGTCGCAGGCGACCGTCTCCCGGGTGCTGCAGGGCAGCGCCAGGGTCTCCCCGGAGACCAGGGAACGCGTACTGACCGCCATGAAGCAGGCCGGTTACCACCCCAACGCGGCCGCCAGGGCCATGCGCACCCGGCGCGCCGGCACGATCGGCGTGGTCGTCGCGGACATCACCAACCCCTTCTATCCGCAGCTGCTGGAAGCGGTCGGCGATGAACTCGGCCGCGCCGGGCAGCGGATGACGCTGTGGAACGCCACCGGCCCGAGCGAGGCCGGCGCGCTCGAGGCCATCCGCGAGGGCGCGGTGGACGGCCTCCTGTTCACCACGGTGACGGAGATGTCCAAGCCGCTCGAAGAGGCGCTGCAGCACAACGAGCCCGTGGTGCTGCTCCACCGGGGTCTTGACCACATCGGCTGCGACCAGGTCACCGCCGACAACGTGGCCGGGGGGCGGCTCGCCGCCCGGTACCTGGTCCGGGCCGGACACGAGCGCATCGGCTTTCTGCGCGGACCGCAGTCGGCCAGCACCGCGCTCCACCGGGAGCGCGGCTTCCGCGAGACGCTCGACGAGCTCGGGCACCCACTGGCGCCCGAGCTGGTGCGGCCGGGGGACTTCTCCCACGACACGGCGCGCGCGGCGATGCGCGAACTGCTCGACGGCCCGCGGCCCCCGTCCGCCGTCTTCTGCGCCAACGACCTCACCGCCCTCGGTGCCGTGGACGGCGCGATCTCGCTGGGCGTGCGGATCCCCGAGGACGTCTGGGTGGTGGGGTACGACGACATCGCCATGGCCGCGTGGGAGGCGTACGGCCTGACCACGGTGCGGCAGCCGATCACGGACATGGCGCGGATGGCGGTGCGGATGCTGATCGAGCGGATCGAGGACCGCACGCTGCCCGCCCGGCGCCGCGAGTTCCCGGCCGAGCTGGTGATCCGGCGGTCCACCGCCCATACGCCCGCTTCCTGACGGCGTTTCGGGGCCGCCGGGCGGCTCGTCGTGTGCCCGGTGTGGCGGTCCGTCAGGCGGCCGAGCCCGCCAGGGTGTTGCGCAGGGCGGCGAGCCCGTCGGCGTAGATGCCGTGGAAGAGCGCGACGGCTTCGTCGTCGCTGACGCCGGTGGGGGTGAACGACCCGGACCATTCGACGCGCGATGCGTCGGACCGGCCGGGGACCTCGCGCACGCGCAGCGTGGAGAGGTAGTCGGTCACCGGGAACGGCGCCTCCAGGATGGCGTAGCTGTACGAGCGCGCCGCGTCGTCGAAGGCCACGAGCCGCTCGACGATCACGCCGCCTTCCTCGTTGCGCAGCCGGCGGACGCGGCCGCCCTCGGCGGCGACGCTCTCGGAGATGTACGGCAGCCAGTCGGGCAGCGCGTCGAAGCCGCCGATGAGCTGCCACACCCGGTCCGGTGGTACGGGTAGGTCGAGGGTGGCGGTGGTGGAGGCCATGGGTTGCTCCTGTCGGGGTGGGGGGAGGGGAGGGGGATCGTCAGGCGGTGGGCAGGGGCGCGAGGGGGGAGACCAGCCCGGCCTCGCGGAGTTCGGCCCAGAACGCCGCGGGGATGGTCTCGTCGAGGGCCGCGACATCCTCGGCGATACGGCTGGGGCGGGTGGCGCCCGGGATCACGGCGGCGGCCGCCGGGTGGGCCAGGGAGAACTGCAGGGCGGCGGCCTTGACGCTGACGCCGTGCCGCTCGGCGAGCTCCTTGATGCGCGCCACCTTCTCGATGATGTGCGCGGGCGCGTCCTGGTATTCGAAGTGGGTGCCGCCCGCGAGGATGCCGGAGCTGTAGGGGCCGCCGACGACGAGGCTGACGCCCTGGTCGGCCGCCGTGGGGAGCAGGCGCTGCAGGGCGCGGTCGTGGTCCAGCAGGGTGTAGCGCCCGGCGAGCAGGAAGGCGTCCGGCTTCGGCTCGTCCAGGTCGAGGGTGAGCTCGATGGGTTCGACGCGGTTGACGCCGAGCCCCCACGCCTTGATCACGCCCTCGTCGCGCAGCTGCTGCAGGACGCGGAAGGCGCCGGTGCGGGCACTCTCGTAGACGGCGAGCCACTCGTCTCCGTGGAAGTCCTGGGCCACGTCATGGACCCAGACGATGTCGAGCCGGTCGGTGCGCAGGCGCTGCAGGCTGTCCTCGATGGACCGCTTGGTGGCATCGGCCGTCCAGTCGTGCACAAGCTTGTTGGGACGGCCGTGCTCGAACAGACCGCCCTTCTCGCCGAGTTCACGGGCGGCGGGGTCCTCGACCTCGTCGAGGATGACCCGACCCACCTTGGTGCTGAGCACGTAACTGTCGCGGGGACGCCCGGCGAGCGCGTCGCCGAGGCGTATCTCCGCCAGGCCCGCACCGTAGAAGGGGGCGGTGTCGTAGTAGCGGATGCCGTGGTCCCAGGCGGCGTCGACGGTCGCGGCGGCCTCCTCGTCGGAGACGTCGCGGAACATGCTGCCCAGCGGGGCCGTGCCCAGTCCGAGGCGGCCCGGGAGCAGAGACGTGATGGTCATGAAGTGTCCTTGCGGAGAGAAGGGGGAAGGGACGGACTCATGGCTCTCGGCCGGTCCGCCGTTCGTTCGCCTTCGACGTTAGGATCGGGACTTCAGACTGTCCAAGACTCTCTTGGATATACTTGAGTCCTCGGAGGTCTTAAATGCTTGACCTGCGACAACTGCGCTACTTCAGCGCCGTGGCCGAGACCGAACACGTCGGCCGCGCCGCCGAGCAACTCCATATCTCCCAGTCTCCGCTCAGCCGGCAGATCGCTCAGCTGGAGAAGAACCTCGGCCTGACCCTGTTCGAGCGCAGCCAGCAGCGCATCCGGCTCACCCGCGACGGTGCGATCTTCCTCAGCGAGGCACGGGCGCTGCTGCGCCACGCCGACCGGCTGGAGAACCTGGGCCGTCGGCTGGGCAGGGGCGAGGAGGGCGGGCTGTGCATCGGCTACGTGGCCGACGCCATGCACACCGGTGTGCTGCCGGGCGCGCTGCGCCGGCTCCAGGAGGAGAGCCCCGGCATCCATGTCGCGCTGTACAGCATGGCCGCGGCCGAGCAGTTCGAGGGGCTGCGCCAGCGCAGCCTGGACATCGCCCTGGTGCGGGAGCCGCCGGACCGCGACGACCCCGTGCTGCGCGCCGCGTCGCTGCTGGAGGACCCGTTGCTGCTGGTCCTTCCGGCGGGCCACCCGCTGGCCGCTCAGGAGACGATCTCGGCGAAGGATCTGGACGGGCAGCCGTGGATCGCGGTCGAGGAGCCGGGCGACCCGGTGTGGCGGGACACGTTCGTCGCCTCGTGCGTGGCCTCGGGCTTCGCGCCCGATATCCGGCTCGACGCCGCGGATCCCCTGACGGCGCTCGGCCTGGTGGCCTCCGGCCTCGGGCTGGCGCTGGTGCAGAAGAGCATGGTGCGTGGCGCCACGGAGGCCGTGGCCGTGCGCACACTGCCGTGGCACGAGGCGTCCGTCCAGCTGTGGGCGGTCTGGCACCACGTCGATCTGCGGCCGGTCGTCGCCTCGTTCCGCGAGACGGTGCTGTCGGACGAGCGGGAGCTGGGCGCGGCGCCGCCGGCCGGTGGCCTCGCCTCCGGGGTGTGAGGTCAGCCGGGGAGCTCACACCCCGGAATGCGGAGTGCCGAGGCGTCGAGGGGCGACGCCTCCAACGAGGCCACGGCCGTGACCAGGGTGGTGAGCCTCGGGTCCCGCGCCGCCAGGTCGAGCGCCTCGCGCAGGGCGCCTTCGTACGTCGGCCGGGCCTGGCCGAGCAGGAGCAGCCCGGCCTCGGTGACATTGGTGTAGATCCCGCGCCGGTCGGTGGGACACAGGTAGCGGGAGAGGAGTTCGCGGTCCTCGAGCCGGGCGACCAGGCGGGTGGTGGCGCTCTGGCTGAGGGCGACCGCGTCGGCCACCTGTTTCATCTGCAGATGGCCGTTGTCCCCGTCGTGCTGTCGGCTCAGGACGTCCAGCACCGCGTACTCGCGGGCGCTGAGCTCATGGCGGGTGTGGAGGGCCCCCTCGAGATGCGTCTCGATCCTGCTGTGCAGCAGTGACAGGGCGCACCAGCTCTGGGCGAGGGGAGTGGCGACGGGGTCCGGTGTGGTCATGGGCGGTGTGGTCATGGGTGCCTCCTGATGCGGGGTGGGGCGGGGCCCGGTCGGGGGCCCGCGGCGGTGACGGTGACGTGATACACAGCACCAGCAATATAGCGCGCTTGCAATTACTGCGTCTGCAAGTATTGTGGTTGCTCGTAAAGGGCGGTAGCAATCACTTGGAGTGAACTTTCATGCCCATCGCACTGCTGGCCCTCGCCATCGGGGCCTTTGGGATCGGAACCACCGAGTTCGTGATCATGGGGCTGCTGCCCGAGGTCGCCGGGGACTTCGATGTGTCCATCCCCACCGCCGGATTCCTGGTGACCGGCTACGCGCTCGGCGTCATGGTCGGCGCGCCGCTGATGACCGCGCTCGGTACGAAGATCTCCCGCAAGCACATGCTGATGCTGCTGATGGGGCTGTTCGTAGTGGGCAATCTGCTCTCCGCGCTCGCCCCCAGCTTCGGCGTGATGGCCGTGGGACGGATCGTCGCCTCCTTCGCGCACGGCGCGTTCTTCGGCATCGGATCGGTCGTCGCGGCCGACCTGGTCGCGCCCGAGAAGAAGGCCGGAGCCATCTCGATGATGTTCACCGGCCTGACCGTCGCCAACGTCGTCGGCGTGCCGCTCGGCACCTCGATCGGCCAGTCGCTGGGGTGGCGGACCACCTTCTTCATCGTCGCGGGGCTCGGCGTGATCGGCCTGGCGGGCATCGCCAAGCTCGTTCCCGACATCCCCAAGCCAGAGGGTGTGCACCTGATCCATGAGCTGGCAGCCTTCCGCAACGCACAGGTGCTGCTGGCCATGGCGATGACCGTGCTCGGCTTCGGCGGTGTCTTCGCCGCCATCACCTACATCGCGCCGATGATGACCGAGGTCGCGGGCTTCGCGGACTCCTCCGTCACCTGGCTGCTGGTCCTCTTCGGCCTCGGCATGGTCGGCGGCAACCTCCTCGGTGGCCGGTTCGCCGACCGGGCGCTGATGCCGATGCTGTACGTGTCGCTGGGCGCCCTCGCGCTGGTCCTCGCCGCGTTCACCTTCACCGCCCACAACAAGATCGCGGCCGCCGTGTCCATCGCTCTGGTCGGCGCCCTGGGCTTCGCCACCGTGCCCCCGCTGCAGAAGCGGGTGCTGGACTACGCGGCGGGTGCCCCCACCCTCGCCTCCGCCGTCAACATCGGCGCCTTCAACCTGGGCAACGCGCTCTCGGCCTGGCTCGGCGGCCTGGTGATCTCGGCCGGACTCGGCTACACCGCGCCCAACTGGGTCGGCGCCATCCTCGCCGGATCCGCCCTGGTCCTCGCCGTCCTCTCGGCCGCCCTGGAGCGCCGCGACGCCCGCCGCGGCCACGACGGTGCCACCACCGAGCCGGCCCGCGCATTGACCGGCCGGCACTGACGCCACCCCACACACCTGGCACTGCCGCCACCCGGCACCCGGCACCCGCCACCCGCCACCCGGCACCCGGCACCCGCCACCCGCCACCCGGTACCCGGCACCCGGCATTGACGCCACCGCACACCGAACAACACCGTCACCATCAAGGAGCCAATCCCGCCATGAGCACCCCCGAGACCGCCGTCGCCCCGCTGACCACCCAGAACGCCGAGGCCCTCCTCCAGTCCGCCCGCGCCGCCGCCGAGGCGGCCGGGGTGACGGCCGCGATCAGCGTCGTGGACGCCGGTGGCCATCTGCTGGCCTTCCGGCGCGACGACCGGGCCGTACTGATAGCGGGGGAGACCAGCACCCGTAAGGCGTTCACCGCGCTCCAGCTGGACGCCCCCACCGCGGACCTGGTCGACGCGGTCCAGCCCGGAGGCGCCTTCCACACCCTGCCCACCGCCCTCGACCGCCCGCTGCTGTTCCTCGCCGGTGGGGTCCCGGTGCACCGCGACGGCCGGCTGATCGGCGCGATCGGCGTGGGTGGCGGCGCTCCCGAGCAGGACCACGAGATCGCCACCACCGCGGTCGCGACTCTCGGCTGACACCCCCGAACCACAACCACGGAAAACACACGAACCGACGAAGGACACCATGACCTCCGTACCCAACGTCACCCTCCACACCGGCCTCGAGATCCCGCAGCTGGGCTTCGGTGTGTTCCAGGTGGAGGACGAGCAGACCACCGGCGCGGTGCTCTCCGCCATCGAGGCCGGCTACCGCTCCATCGACACCGCGGCCATCTACGGCAACGAGGCCGGAGTCGGCCGTGCCCTGGCCGAGTCCGGCGTCTCCCGCGAGGAGCTGTTCCTCACCACCAAGCTGTGGAACGCCGACCAGGGGTACGACTCCACCCTCACGGCCTTCGACGCCAGCCTGGCCAAGCTGGGCACCGACTATGTGGACCTCTACCTGATCCACTGGCCCACCCCGGCCCGCGACCGCTACCTGGACACCTGGCGCGCCCTGGAGAAGCTGCTGGCCGACGGCCGCACCCGCGCCATCGGCGTGTCCAACTTCCAGCCCGCCCATCTGGGGCGGCTGCTGGACCACAGCGGTGTGGTCCCGGTCATCAACCAGGTCGAGCTGCACCCCTACCTCCAGCAGGGAGAGCTGCGGGCCTTCCACACCCAGCACAACATCGCCACCGAGGCGTGGAGCCCGCTGGCCCAGGGCGCCCTGCTCCAGGACCCCGCCCTCGCCGCGATAGCGCGGCGGCACGGCAAGACGCCCGCCCAGGTGGTGCTGCGCTGGCACCTTCAGCTGGGGAACGTCGTGATCCCCAAGTCCGTTACCCCCGCCCGTATCCGGGAGAACATCGACGTCTTCGGCTTCACCCTCACCTCTGAGGACATCGAGGCGATCAACGCCCTGGACCGTGGGGAGCGCACCGGGCCGGACCCCGACACCCTCAACTGACCCCGCCCCCCCACTCGACCGCGCCGCCGCGGCCGTGCTGATCAGTCGGCCGCAGCGGCGCGGCTCGCTTTGGCCCCCGTTTCCCCTCTCCTGGAAGCCGTCTTCGCGTCATGTCCACTGCCCTCAGCCGCCTGACCCACCCCGGCGGCCACCTCACCCTCGGCCTGGAACTCCCCCTGGACAACGACTGGGGGCAGTCCCGGCTGGCCGCCGACCGGAAGGCGGGCCGCCCGTTCGGCGTGCCGTCCCTCGACGCACACGCCCAACTCGCCCGCCTCGCCGACCGGTCCGGATTCGCCGCCCTGTGGGTCCGTGACGTCCCGCTGTACGACCCGGTGAACTTCGGCGACGCCGGGTCGGTGTTCGAGACCTTCACCCATCTGGGACATCTCGCGGCGATCACCGAACGCGCCGTCCTCGGCACCGCGGCCGTCGTTCTGCCACTGCGCAGGCCACTTCTGGTCGCCAAGGCGGCGGCGACCGTGGACGTCCTGTCCGGCGGGCGCTTCATCCTCGGCCTGGCCAGTGGTGACCGTCCGGTCGAATACCCGCTCTTCGGCGTCGAGTTCACCACCCGCGCCGAGACCTTCCGCACCGGCGTCGAGGTGCTGCGCACCGCCTGGGCCACCCCGCCCACCGGCCAGGGGCTGGACCTGCCCCAGCTCGGCCTCACCCCCGACCGGCAACTCGACGTCCTGCCCAAGCCCACCGACGGGACCATCCCGATCGCGGTCGCGGGCAACGCCCAGCAGAGCCCGGAGTGGATCGCGGAACACGTGGACGCGAGCCTCAACTACCCCCGCGACCTCGGAGCGCTCCGCCTGAAGACGGAGCAGTGGCGGCGGCTGACGGCCGACCGCCCCAAGCCCTATCTGACCCCCATGATGCTCGACCTGCTGCCCGACCCCGCGGCCCCCGCCACCACCATCCGGCTCGGCCTGCGCACCGGCCGGGAGGGCCTCGTGGAGCACCTGGAGAAGATGTCCGCCCTCGGTGTCGCCCATGTCGCGTTCAACCTGCGGCCGAACGACCGCCCCGTCGAGGACGTACTGGCCGAACTCGCCGACCACGTACTGCCGCACTTTCCCTCGCCCGTCGCCGCCGAGGGGCTTGCGGCGGGGTAGCTCGCCACATTCGTTTGTCCCGTGCAGTAGACACAGCGTTCATCTCATGAGAAAAAAGGTCCCAGCCTGGGCCCCGCGAGGCCATGGGCAGCAGTGATCGGCCTTCTCGACGAGGAGTGACGTGGCTAGCGCAAGGGAGCAGTCGAAGTGAGCAGCATGGGCGCGGTCGCGTCCTCGGTATCCGCGTCACCGCCGCCGAGGACGGTCACCTTCACCCTGGACGGGGTCGGCAAGGTCTACCCCGGTGTCATCGCCGTCTCCGATGTCACCCTGAGCGGCTACGCGGGCGAGGTGCTCGCCATCTGCGGTGCGAACGGCGCAGGCAAGTCGACGCTGACCAAACTGCTCGCCGGTCAGGAGCGCCCCACCAGTGGGCGGGTGATCGTGGACGGATACGACGGCGAGATCACCACACCCTCCGCGGCCCTGGACGCCGGAGTGCTCCTCATGCACCAGGAGCCGGTCATCGTCGACACCTTCAGCGTCCAGGAGAACGTCTGGCTGACCGGCCTCAGCGCGGCGGGCCGCCGCAGGCCGTGGCAGCTCGTCGGGGGGCGCGACCGCGCGGAGCGCACGCGCGCCGCCCTCGGCGTGGTCGGGATGCGCGAGGTGGACCTCGCCATGCCGGCCGGACGGCTCGGCCCCGGTCCCCGTCAGATGGTGGCGCTCAGCAGGTCCCAGGTGAACGAGCACCGTGTGCTGCTGCTGGACGAGACCACCGCCTCCACCACCGAGGAGCACTTCAAGGACGTCGAGGCACTGGTGCGCAAGGAGCGCGAAGCCGGTGCCACGGTCGTCTTCGTCTCGCACCGCATGCCGGAGGTGTTCGCGCTCGCCGACCGCATCGCGGTCATGCGCAACGGCTCCCTCGTCGATGTGGTCGACACCGCGGACACCACACCCGACGAGATCATGACGCTCATGATCGGCGAGGCCGTCATGGCCCTCGAGCCGCCCGAGCCGGTGGCCGCGGCGGACGCCCCCACTCTGCTGGAGGTGCGGGACGTGTCCTCGGGATCGGCGTCCGGCATCTCCTTCTCGGTGCGGGAAGGCGAGATCGTCGGCGTCTACGGACTGGTCGGCAGCGGGCGCAGCTCGCTCGCCCGGTCCATCTCGGGCCACCAGCACCGCGACACCGGCACCGTACGGGTGCGCGGCCATGAGGTGACCCCGCGCTCACCGCGGGCCGCCCTGCGCCAGGGGATCGCCTACCTCAGCGAGGACCGCAGGCGCGAGGGGTTCGTCAAGGACTTCGACAATGCCACCAACCTCACGCTGAGCACGCTGGGCGCGTTCTCCACCCGCGGAGTGATGCACACCCGCCGGGAGCGCCGCCGGGTGGCGCGGCTGGTCTCCGACTTCGGGATCAAGGGTGGCGCCGACCAGCTGACCAGCTCGCTCTCCGGTGGCAACCAGCAGAAGGTGTGCATCGCCAAGGCGCTCGAGAGCGAGCCCGACGTCGTCGTGCTGGACGAACCGACCAAGGGCATCGACGTCGGTGCCCGGCTGAACATCTATCAGATCGTGCGGGGCCTCATCGAGCGGCGCAAGGCGGTCGTGGTCGTCACCAGCGAGGCCGAAGAGGCCCTGGCCCTGTGCAACCGGGTGATCGTGCTGCGCGACGGCGTCATCGCCGGCGAGTTCGTCTCGAAGAGCAGCACCACCGACGACCTGACCCGTACCGCCCTCGGAGGAGAAGTCCAGTGAGCCACGACACCGCGACCAGGACGGCCGCCGCACCAGCCGCGGACGGTGAGGGGACGGCGCCCGCCCACGGCCTGACGCTTCGCCGGGCCGGGCAGTGGGCGAGGGAGCAGTACCCGCTCTACATCCTCATCGCCCTGCTGATCTTCGCGGGCCTCACCTCCGACGCCTTCTTCTCCTCGTACAACGTGTCCAACCTGCTGCTGCAGGTCTCGGTGATCGGCATCGTGACCCTCGCGCAGTTCCTCATCGTGCTCACCGGTGGCATCGACATCTCCGTCGGCGCGGTCGCCGGGCTCGCCGGGGTGCTCTCCGCCGGTCTCTTCGGCGGCGGGAACACATTGCTCGCCGTGGCGGTGGCGATCGTGCTGGGCGGCGCCATCGGCGTCTTCAACGGCTATCTCATCGCCTACCGCGGGCTCGAGGCCTTCATCGTGACCCTCGGCATGCTCGCGCTGGGCCGCGGGCTGGTCTACGCCTACACCGAGGGCCAGCCGATCAGCCCCCACGCCGCGGACTTCCGCACCATCGCCACGACGGCGATCGGCGGCGTCCCCGTGCTCGGCATCGTATGGATCGTGCTCGCGATGGCCATGGCCTTCCTCACCCGCCGCACCGTGTTCGGGCGCCGGGTGTACGCGCTCGGCAGCAGCAAGGAGGCCGCCCACGCCGCGGGTGTGCCGGTGAAGGCCACCATGATCACGGTGTATGTGATCGCCGGTGTGCTGGTCGGCTTCGCGGGCTTCCTGCTCGCCGCCCGCATCGGCGCGGCCACTCCGACCGGAGGGGACAACTACGAGATCGACTCGATCGCGGCGGTGGTCATCGGCGGTGCCAGCCTCGTGGGCGGCCGCGGCCGGGTGCTCGGCGCGTTCCTGGGCACGCTCATCTTCGGCGTGATCTCCAACCTGCTGGTGCTGCTCAACGTGTCCACGTTTCTGCAGGACGCCTTCCGCGGGGCCCTGATCATCTTCGCGATGGTCCTCACCACCGTCCAGTTCACCCGGCGCCGTCGGCAGAAGACCGCACACTCCTGAGCCCGGCGCATGACCAGACACGACACGGAGATCTGCATGACAACCATGCGACGGGGCCCGCTCGCCGCGCTGTCCGCGGCGGCGCTGGTCCTGGCCGGCTGTACGACCATCGGCGGCAAGGCGTCCTCGGGCGGCCCCAGGGAGGCCAAGAAGCCCACCGATGTCACGATCGGATTCTCCCAGCGGCAGCTGGACGCGCCCTACTTCGCGGCCATGGTCGACGCGGCCAGGAAGCAGGCCGGGAAGCGGGGTTTCCACCTGGAGGTGCAGAACGCCGACGGGGACGCCGTCACCCAGCTGAACCAGGCCCAGACCCTGGTGGCGCAGGGCATCGACGTCCTCGTGGTCGACGCGATGAGCCCGAAGACGCAGAAGGTGCAGCTGAAGGACGTGGCGGGGGAGGTGCCGCTGGTCTTCGTGGACACCGGTATCGAGGGGGTCGGTGTCACTGCCGTCTCCTCCGACAACTACGCGATCGGCAAGCTCTCGGGCCGGCTCGCGGCCAAGCGGTTCCACCGTGGCTCGACGATCAGCCTGGCCGTCCTCAACGGCGGCCCGGACGACGAGATCGTCGGCCCCGACCGCCAGCGGGGATTCCTCGACGGTCTGCGCGCCGGTGGCGTCAGGTATCACATCGTGGCCAGAACTCCCGCGAACTACTCCCAGGACGCCGCGGTACCGGCCACCGAGTCGATCCTCGCCGCACACCGGAACGTGGACCTGATCGTGGGCCTCAACGACTCGATGACGCTCGGAGCCCTCAGCACCCTGCGCGACAAGGGCAACAAGAAGACGCTGGTCGCCGCGGCGGCGGACGGGCAGAAGCAGGCGCTCCAGGAGATCAGGGCGGGCGGGTGCGACGGCCGGTACATCTCCACGGGCCTGAACTCGCCGAAGCTGGCCGCCGACCTCGCCTTCGACCTCGCGCTGCGGATCGGCACCGGCGAAGTGGCGCCCAAGGACATCGAGAAGCAGCGCTACACCAAGGCCGCGGGCATCGACTGCGAGAACGTGGACGACTTCCTCGACCCGCACTCCGTGTTCTGAGCCGGGGCCGCGCGCATACGGCGGGGGCCGGAATCGTGAGATTCCGGCCCCCGCCGTATGCGCTGCGATGGGTCAATCGCGTTCGTAGACCGCGTCCGGCATGTCGCCGTTGATGGTGTAGCCGCCGTCGACCGAGAGCGTCGCCCCGGTCGAGTACGAGGCGTCCTCGGAGGCCAGATAGGCGATCGCCGCGGCCACCTGCTCGGCGCGGGCCACCGCGCCGAGCGGGATGCGCCGGTTCAGCGAGGCCACGACGTCGTCCGTGTAGAGGGGCGCGGTCAGCGCGGACCAAGTGGCCCCCGGGCGCACCGCGTTGACCGTGATGCCGTGCTCGGCCCACTCTCCCGCGAGGGTGAAGGTGAGCGCCTCGATCCCGCCCTTGGAGGCGGCGTAGGCGGCCGCCTCGCGCAGCGAGATCACCGAGTGGATCGACGAGACATTGACGATACGGCCCGGCCGCTTCGCCGCCACCATATGCCGCGCGACCGCGGTGGCCATGAGGAACACCCCGCGCAGATTGACGCCGAGCACCGTGTCGAAGTCGACCGCGCTCATCTCCAGGGCGGGGGAGATGCGCAGGATGCCCGCGCTGTTCACCAGCGAGAACGGAACGCCGAGCGTGGCCACCACCTCGTCCACGGCCTTCCGCACCTGGTCGGGGTCGGAGACGTCCACCGCGAAGGGCGTGGCGGAGCCACCGCCGTCGGCGACGGTGCGCGCGGACTCCTCGGCGCGCTCGGCCGAGATGTCGAAGACGGCCACGGAGCCGCCCTCGCCCGCGATGCGCTCGGCCGCGGCCCGGCCGATGCCCGCCCCCGCCCCGGTGACGATCGCGACGCGATCGGTGAATCGGCTCATGCCACGCCCTCTCCCTCGTCCGAGATGCTGATCAGCACCGGTACGCCCCGTTCGTCGACATCGACCGGCACCTCGTCGTCGGCGATCGCGTGGACGCCGAGCGTGAACTCGGCGCTCAGCGTGGATCCTCCGGCGATGACGGGCACACCGGGGCGCTCCAGCCGCTCGGCGAGCGGCATGAACGGCGAGGTGGTGTGCGGTTCGACGGCCACGATGTGCTTGGTGCCCCACCAGGGGTAGTCATCGGGCGAGTGGCACTCCTGCCACACCCAGATCTCGGGGAACAGCTCGGGCTGCCAGCTCATCGTCGCCACCAGGCCGCAGCCCGGTGAGCGCAGCCCGAACCAGCCGCCCGTGACGGTGGCGTAGCCGAGGTCGGCCGTCGGGCCCTCGCCCGGCGCGAGTTCGAGGGCTCCCACACCCGGGGCCACGGCGGGCACCCGGCGCCTCTCGCCGGGTGTCATCCACTGCCGGGCGCCGAAGTCCTCCGGATGCGCGGTGAGCTCCTCGAACGGGCCGTACACGGTGGCCGCGCGGGCCACGGTCGCGGTGTTGAAGGCGGGATGCAGGCCCCAGTTCGAGGGGAGGGCCCGGGGGGAGAGGTTCTCCACCTCGCTCCGGAAACGCAGCACGGAGCCGTCGAGCGAGAAGGTCTTGGTCATGCGGAACGGGTAGCGGGCGAGGCGGGTGACGCACCGCAGCGCGGTCCCGTCCGCCGTCTCCACGGCCTCCGCCGCCCAGCGGCGGCGGGCCGCCTCACCGTGGAACGGCAGCGGAGCGCCGCGCACGGTGGTCGGTGGCCCCGCGTTCGGGAACAACTCCTGTATGCCGCCCGCGTAGTTGTCGAAGAACGACACATCGCTCGCGTCCGCCGGGTCGGCGGCCGGCACCCGGTCCACCCAGCGCGGGTCGCGCCACAGGATCTCCTCGCCGGTGGCCTTCCAGGCCAGCGAGAGGATGTCGGTGCCCCGGGCCGGGTTCACCACCACCGTGACCGCGTCGTTCTCCAGTGTCCACGCGCCGCCGTCGACGGGCCGGACCGAGGTGGTCGCGCTCGCCATGCTCACTCCCATCCGATGACCGACTTGCCGACACTGCCCGCGGCGAAGTCCGCGAAGGCGTCGGGGCCCTCCTCGATCGAGGAGACGCTGGTGATGATCGGAGCGAGGTCCACACCGAGCCGGCCGGCCTCCGCCACGGCCTCCATCATCAGCGGCACGCTGAAGACGAACATCCCGCGCAGGGTCACCTGACGCATGATCAGATCAGGTACCGGGTCGATGGTGAAGTCGGGGCCGAGCCCGACGAACACCACCGTGCCCCAGGTCCGCACCACCTCGACTGCGGTACGGCGGCCGTGGACGTTTCCGGAGGTGTCGATGACGGCGTTCGCGCCACCGGGCACCACGGCCTCGATGTCGAAGCCCGCGGAATCGTGGACATCGGAGTAGCCGAGGCTCTCGGCGAAGGCACGGCGCTCGGGGCTCGGGTCGGTGCCGATGGCGCGCAGGCCGAACGCCTTCGCCCAGGCGAGCACGGCGAGACCGACCGGGCCCACGCCGATGACGACCACGGTCTCGCCCGGCTTCACCTCCGAGCGGAGCAGCGCCTGGTAGGCGGTCGTGGCACCACAGGCGAGGAACGCGCCGACGGGGAAGCTCACCTCGTCCGGCAGCACCACGCAGTCCTTGGCCGTGACGACCAGCTCGTCCTGACAGCCACCGGGCCGGTTGAGCGAGTACACCCGCGCTCCGCGCTCGCAGTGCACATCCCAGCCGCGCCGACAGCTCTCGCACTGGCCGCAGCCGGAGTAGTGCTGCACCGCGACCCGGTCGCCCACCCGCGGGTGGCTCACCCCGGGGCCGACCGCCTTGACCACACCGGCGATCTCATGGCCGGGCGTCATCTCGGGCGAGCGCGGCTGAGTGGCGTGCCGCATCTCCTCGTGTGTCATATGGAAGTAGTGCAGATCGCTTCCGCACAGGCCCGCCGCCTTCATATCGAGGGTCAGCTCGCCCGGTCCGGGCTCGGGGAGCGGTGCGTCGACGACGGCGACCTTCTCCTTCGCGGCGAACCGCAGCGCACGGACCGTGGCGGTCGGCGCGGTGGTGGTCGTCATGGTGTCTCCTTTCCTGGGGCGCGGGAGGCGCGGGGTGCGGGTCGGCGGAGTGCCGAGATGTCCGCCGTGTACAGCACCGACTCGGTGGTGACGGCGGGGTCGACGGTGCCGAGCGGCGGTGAGCAGCAGAGGTGGAGAACGGACTGGCCGTCGCCGCCGATGGCGACCGCGTAGGGGCTGAGGCCGCCGGTTTCGACGAGGGCGAGGAGGGTGCCGTCCGGCGCGAGCAGACGTGCGGCGTGTCCGATGGAGGAGGCGACCCAGACCCGGTCGTGGGCGTCGATGGCCAGACCGTCGGGCAGTACGGGAAGCTCGCGGGTGGCGCGTTCGATGTCGAGGTGGCCGGGCGGGCCGCCGAACTGCTTCCACCCCCGCCGCGCTCCGAGCGTGGGCGCTCCGTCGCCGCTCCAGGCCACCGGCCACGAGGAGACACGTCCGGCGAAGGTCTCCGCCACCAGCAGCCGCCGGCGGTCGGCGGTGAGCACCATGCCGTTGGGGAAGACGAGCCCGTGGCCCTGGAGATCGGCTCGGCCGTCGGGGGAGACCCGCACCAGGGCGGTCTCGCGCAGGGAGCCGGGCTCGGCGTCCGTATTGCCGAAGTTGCCGATGAGGGCCCAGCCGGACTCGGTGACGAGCATGTCGTTGGCCACGCCCTCGATGAGGTGGCCGAAGCGCGCCACGGTGGTGAGCGCCCTGCCGTCCCACCGCAGCAGGGCGCGCTCCAGCATCGAGACGACCAGCAGCGATCCGTCGGGCGCGAATCCGAGCCCGGATGGCCGGCCGGGCACCTCGCACACCGTGCGCACCTCATGGCCGGTGTCCGGCGAGCGGCCCGGACGGAAGGCGAGGACGCGCCCGCTGTAGAAGTCGGAGGCGAACAGCTCGCCGTCGCGCCACCGGGGGCCCTCGAGAAAGGTGAACCCGCTCGCGACGGGGGTGGCGTGGACGGTCGTCACCGATGGGCGCATGAGGCTCCTGTTCGTCGTGGCACCGCGAGGCGGTCACGAAGGTGGCCACGGCACATTCTCATGGTGCGGACTAGTTGTCTAGTGGATGAGAATTGGCGAACCAGGGCTCCAGGCTGCGATAGGCGTCCAGGAACTCCCGGTGGCGCGTGGTGTAGTCGCGGTGCCGGTCCGCGGACGGGGTGAACTCCGCCTGGACCGCGGAGAGTTCGCGGGCCACCTCGAAGCCGTCGACCAGGCCGCTGCCCACGGCGGCGGTGACGGCCGCACCCAGGCTGTTGGCCCCCTCGACGATGCTGCGGCGGCGTATCCGGGCGCCCCAGACGTCCGCGAGGACGCGCAGCCAGATGTCGCTCGCCGCGCCACCGCCGATGGCGTCGACGCGGTCGACCGGATGCCCGGCCTCGCGGAAGGCGCCGACGCAGGTCGCCAGGTTGAAGGCGACTCCCTCCAGGACGGCCTTCGCCAGATGCGCCGGGCCGTGGTGCCGGGAGAGTCCGACGAAGGCGCCCCGGGCGTCGGCGTTCCAGTACGGTGAGCGCTCGCCGAGCAGATGGGGCAGGAAGTAGAGCCCCGTGGTGTCGGCGTCGTCGATCCGCGCCAGGGTGCGGGCGATGCGTTCCGGCCCGCCGTCCGGGCGCAGCACCTGCGCGATCCACTCCAGCGAGGCGCCGCCCGCCTGCATCGTGGCCGTCGGGACGTAGTGTCCGGGCAGGACGTGGTTGAACGTCATGGTGCGCAGGGCCGGGTCGTACAGCGGCCGGGTGGCCGACATCGAGATCCACGAGGAGGAGCCGAGGTAGGTGTAGGCGCCGTCCTCGGGGGTCAGCACCCCGGCGCCGAGCGCGGCGAGGGGGCCGTCCCCGCCGCCGATGACCACGGGGACTCCGGCGGGCACCCCGGCCTCCTCCGCGGCCCGAGCGCGGACCCGGCCGACGACCGAGGTGGACTCGGCGATGTCGGGCAGCAGGCCCGGGTCGATGGCCGCCGCGTCGAGCACGGCCCGCGACCAGGTGCCCGCCCGCTGGTCGAAGGCGTTGGTGCCGGAGGCGTCGGAGGGATCGGTGACGAGCGTGCCGGTCAGGCGCTGGACGATGTAGTCCTTGGCCAGGCACATATGGGCCACCCGGCGGAAGGTCCGCGGTTCGTGGTCGCGCACCCACATCACCTTGGCCAGCGAGTACGTGGGGTGGATCCGGTGCCCCAGCAGCCGGTAGGCGCGCTCCTCGTCGAGCCCGGCGGCCAGTGTCCCGGCCTGCTCGGTGCTGCGGTGGTCGGCCCAGATCATCGCGGGCCGCACCGGCCGGTGCGCCCGGTCGAGCAGCACGGCCCCCATCATCTGGCCGCTGAATCCGATGGCGCCGATCCGCTCCGGGGGTGTCCCGCTCCGGTCGAGCAGTTCGCGGCCGGCCTCGCAGACGGCCCGCCACCAGGACTCGGGGTCCTGCTCCGCGATGCCGCCGGCCCGGAAGTCGGTGTCGTAGCGCACGGTCACCGCCGTCACCAGCCGGCCGTCGTCGGTGTGCAGGGACGCCTTGTTCCCGGTGGTGCCGAGGTCATGGGCGATGATCACGGATGTTTCTCCAGCTTCCTGGTGTCCGGGCATGGCCTGGAACGTTGCGCAGGTCACTGTCATCCTGTCCGTACAGGATGTCAAGGGCGATGAGCCGGGGGTACGACGGGGCCGCGGGGTCGCGAAAAGGGCGGCGGCCCCGATGTCACATCGGGGCCGCCGCCCAGGTGGCGGCGTGTTTCAGCCGGTGCTGTCGCGCACCAGCATCGACGGTGGCGCTCCGGCCCGGCGCCGCCTGCGGACATGCACCTGGAAACGGCTGCGGTCCGCGCGGTGGTAGGCCGTGAAGTACTCCACCGGCCTGCCCTCCTGGTCCCAGGCGGTGCTCCGCAGGAGCAGCACCGGGTCATGGGCGTCCACACCGAGCGCCTCGGCCACCGACGGGGCGGCGGGCACCGCCTCCACCACCCGCCTGCCGTGGTCCAGGCCGACGCCGTACTTGCCCTCCAGCAGGGCGTAGAGCGACTGGTGCGTCAGATCCTCGTCCAGCAGTCCGGGCGCCACCCGGTGCGGCAGCCAGGTGCTGGTCAGCGCCCACGGCTCGTCGTTGACGTAGCGCAGCCGCTCCAGATGGATCAGCGGTGCGCCCTCCTCGACCTCCAGCTCACGGGCGGCGTCCGCCGTCGCGGGGGCGAACTCCAGCCGGCGCACCGCGCTGACCAGCGCGGCGCCGCGGGCGGCCACATCCTCGTACAGGCCCGTCATCGACTGGAAGAGCGACTCGTCGACCTTGCGGGCGGCCACGAAGGTGCCCTGTCCCTTGCGCCGCACGATGCGGCCCTCGCCCTCCAGCTCGTCGAGGGCCTGACGTACGACGGTCCGGGAGACCCCGTACCGCTCGCACAGGGTCACCTCGCCGGGCAGCCGCTCACCCACCTTCCACATGCTGCCGAGCTGGGGCAGCAGCAGCTCCTTGAGCTGGGCGTAGAAGGGCAGTGCGGCGTCGCGGTCAATCCGTCCGGGTTCCACGGCGCAAGCGTAGCGCCTGACGGCGAAGACATCAGCCCGTCCTCTTGACATCCTGTACGTACAGGCCGTCTTATCGCTGCCGGAGTCCACCCAAGGAGACATCATGTCCTGGTATCAGGGTGCCCGGATAGCGGTCACCGGAGCCGCCGGCGGCATCGGACGGGCCACCTGCGCACATCTGGCCGGTCTGGGCGCCGAGGTGTACGCCCTCGATCTCACCGCGTCCCCCGTCGGACGGCCCATCCGCTGCGATGTCACCGACGAGGACAGCGTGGCCGCCGCGATCGGCACGGTCGTCACCGAGGGCGGCCGGATCGACGGCCTGGTCGCGGCCGCCGGGGTCGTCGAGGACGACGTGCCCGCGGAGCGGATGAGCGCCGCCGAGTTCGACCGGGTGCTCGGCGTCAATCTCAGGGGCACGTTCCTCAGCTGCGCCGCGGCCGCCCGGCGGATGCTCGACGGAGCGGGCGGCCGGATCGTCACGGTCTCCTCGATGTCCGGCACACATATCGTCAACCACCCGCAGAAGCAGTCCGCGTACAACGCCTCCAAGGCCGCCGTGAGCGCGCTGACCCGTTCCCTGGCCGTCGAGTGGGGCCCGCGCGGGGTGCGGATCAACAGCGTCGCGCCCGGCTATGTCGCCACGCCGCTCAACGACCTCAAACGGCATATGCACCCGCGCTGGAAGGAGGGCACGGTCGCCGGACGGTTCGCGGAACCCGAGGAGATCGCCGCCGCCATCGGCTGGCTGCTGGGCGACGAGGCCGCCTACTGCGTGGGCACGGAACTGCTGATGGACGGGGGTTTCGCACTCCGATGAGCAGCACATCGAGGACACCGGACGGGGCGGCGGAAGGGGACGCGATGGACCGGCGGGTGACCGTGACCGCGGACGGCGACGTCGTCCTGGAGGAGGTGGCACGGGTACGGCCCGCGGCCGGCGAGGCGCGGGTGCGCACCCTGCTGACCGGCATCTGCGGCTCGGACGTGCACGCCCGCCGCGGGGAACACCCCTTCATCTCCCGGCCGTACCACCCGGGACACGAGGCCGTCGGCGTGGTCGCCGAAACCGGCCCCGGCGTCACCTCCGTGGCCGAGGGGGACCGGGTACTGCTCGAACCCAATCTGGTGTGCGGGACCTGCCGCCACTGCCGGTCCGGCCGCTACAACATCTGCGGGGAACTGCGGGTCATCGGCTGCCAGACGGCCGGTGCGATGGCGGACGGCTTCACCGTGCGCGCCGACCGGCTGCACCGGGTGCCCGACCGGCTCACCGATGTGCAGGCCGTGCTCGTCGAGCCGCTGGCCACCCCCGTGCACGCGGTGCGCCGGGCCGGGGATCTCACCGGCGGTGGTGTGCTGGTCCTCGGCGCCGGGCCGATCGGGCTGCTCACCGCCCTGGCCGCGCGGGCCGCGGGCGCGCGGACCGTCATCGTCACCGATCCGGTGGCGGCGAAGCGGGACCGGGCGGTGCGGCTCGGGGCGGACGTGGCGCTCGCGCCCGGTACCCCCGGCCTGCCGGAGCTGGTCAGGGAGCGGCTCGGCGGCGGCGCGGACGTGGTGTTCGACTGCGTGGCGGTGTCCGCGTCCATCACCCAGGCCGTGCGCTCCGTCGAGAAGGGCGGCACGGTCATGGTCGTCGGGGTGCCCCAGGGCCCGTCGAATGTCCCGCTGGACCTGGTCCAGGACCGCGAGATCGCCGTGCGGGGCTCCCTGATGTACGTCGGGGAGGACATGCGCGCCGCGATGACGCTTCTCGGGACCGGTGTCGTACCGGCCGACGAGTTCGTCACCGCCACCTTCCCCCTGGACCGAGCGGCCGAGGCGTTCCGGGCCGCCGGTGGCCCGGACCAGATGAAGGTGCTGGTGAGCGTCGGCTGACCGGCCCGTCAGCGCAATCGGAACGGCCCGAACGAAACCGTGCCGAAACGGCCCGACCCAAAGGAGACGGCGTGAAAGCCATCGTCTACGACCGACCCCAGGTGTTCCGCTACACCGACCTGCCGGATCCGGAGCCGGGTCCGGGCGAGGTACGTCTGCGCGTGCGGTCCGCGGGAGTCTGCGGTACGGATGCCCATCTCCACCGCGGCGAGTTCTCCCCCCGCTATCCGCTCACCCCCGGCCACGAGGTGGTGGGCGAGGTGGAGTCGCTGGGGGAGGAGGTGGCGACGCTCGCCGTCGGACAGCGCGTCGCCCTCAACAACCGGGTCTCCTGCGGTTGGTGCGCCAACTGCCGCCGCGCCAGACCGGCCTTCTGCACCCGGCTGCGGGACCACGGTGTCACCCGGCCGGGCGGCTTCGCCGAAATGATCGTGGTGCCCGCGTCCCACTGCCACCCGGCCGATGACATCCCCCTGGACGTGGTGGCCTTCGCCGAGCCCGTCGCATGTGCCGTGCACGGCATGGACGTACTCGCCCCACAGCCCGGCAGCGATGTTCTCGTCTTCGGCGCCGGCACCACGGGGCTGCTGCTCGCACAGCTGCTGGCGGGCAGCGGCGCGGGGCGGGTGACCGTCGCGGCGCCGACCGAGGCCAAGCTGAAACTGGCCCGGGACTTCGGCGCCGACGAGACGGTGGTCATGGACCGCGACGACTCCTCGGCCTCCCTCGGGGCGCTGCGCGCCCTGGCACCCGACGGCTTCGACACCGTCGTCGACGCGACCGGCGCCCTCACCGTGATCGAGCGGTGTCTGCCGCTGACCCGCGACGGCGGGACCGTCTTCCTCTACGGCATGGCCGGGGAGCGGGAGCGCGTCGAGCTCTCCCCGCACGAGATCTTCAGCCGGGAGCTGACCATCCGCGGATCCTTCACCCAGGCGTTCAGCTTCGATCGCGCGCTGCGGGTCCTGCGCACGGGCCGGGTGCGCACCGACGGCATGATCACGCACCGGTTCGGGCTGGACGCGTACGGCGCCGCCCTCGACGCCGTCCGGGACGACCGCGGCTGCGTCAAGGCGGTCATCCACCCCTGACCCCGTACGGCCGGTGGCTCCGTACGGCCGTTGGCTCCGTACGGCCCCCGACCGCATACGGCACGCGGCTGACCTCGGCGAGCGAGGTCAGCCGCTGCGGAGGGCGCGCTCTTCGGCGGCCTCCGGGGTCAGAAGGTGCCGTCGATCGTGATGCCCCCGTCGACCCGGAGGGTGGCGCCGTGCACGAAGGAGGCGTCGGCGGAGAGGAGGAAGGCGATGGAGGTGGCGATCTCGGTGGGCTCGGCCAGCCGCCGCATCGGTGTGCGCCGCACCAGCGCCTCCCGGTCGAGCGCTCCCGACTCCAGGCCGCTGCGCACCATTTCGGTGGCCACGTATCCGGGCGCCACGGCGTTGACGCGGATGCCGTCCGGCCCCCATTCCGCCGCCAGGGTCCGGGTGAGGCCCAGCACTCCGCTCTTGGCGGTGGCGTAGCCGAGCCGTCCGGGGAGCCCGAAGGTCGACCCGACGGAACCGATGTTGACCACACTGGCCCGAGCGCTGCGGACCAGCAGGGGGTAGGCACCGCGCGCGCAGTGCATCGCGCCGGTGAGGTGGACCGCGAGCTGATGGGCCCACTGCCGGCTGTCGAAGTCCCGGGCCGCCTGCCGGAAGATCACCCCCGCGCCGTTGACCAGCGCGTCGAGCCCACCGGCCCGCGTCGCGATGTCGTCGAACATCGCGGTGACACTGGCTTCGTCGGTGACATCGACGGCGACGGCCAAGTGCCCCCCGGCCACGGGGGATGCCGCGTCGAGGGCCGCGGCCCCGGCGTGGGCGGCCTCGCCCTTGAGGTCGGCGACGACGACGCGCCAGCCGCGCTCGGCGAGGACCCGGGCCGTGGCGGCCCCGATCCCCTGTGCGGCGCCGGTGATGAGAACGGTGGGGTCGGTCATGGGAGATCTCCGTGAGGGATTCGACGTGGTGGATTCGACGTGGTGACGGCGGCATGCGAAACATTCCCATGACATGGACTGAGTGTCCAGTGAGTGATAACTTCCGATGGCCAACGGGACGCACCGACTGGGAGAGACACCGAATGACTGCACAGACGCCGGCCGGGCCGGCGGACCGCGAACTCATCGAGCACATCGAGGAACGGGCCCAGTTCGCCCGCCTGGAGACCGTGCGGCTGATCTCGATCGCCAAGACCGGCCACTACGCGTCCGGCTTCTCCTGCGCCGAGATCCTGGCCACCCTCTACTACGGGGTGATGCGGCTCAGGCGTGGCGAACCGGACTGGCCCGACCGCGATCGCTTCCTCTTCGGCAAGGGCCACGCGGCGGCCACGCTGTATCCGCTGCTGGCCGACTGGGACTTCTTCGACGCGGCCGAACTCGACGAATACACCCGTCTGGGGAACGCCTTCGGCGACCACCCGGACATGACCCGCATTCCGGGGATCGACTTCAGCTCCGGGTCGCTGGGCCACGCCCTTTCGACCGGGACCGGCATGGCGCTGGGCGGCCGCCTCCAGGGGCGCCCGTACACCACGTTCGTCCTGCTCGGCGACGGGGAGCTGCACGAGGGACAGATCTGGGAGGCGGCCCTGGGCGCCGCCCACCACGGCCTGGGGCGGCTGGTCGCCATCGTCGACCGCAACGACCACTCACTCGACGGCCGCATCGACGGCGTGACCGGGATCGAGCCACTGCTGGACAAGTGGCGGGCGTTCGGATGGCAGACGCACGAGGTCGACGGACACGACGTCTCGGCCCTGCTGCCCCTGCTGCGCTCGCTGGCGGAGGACACCGGCCGCGACCGTCCGGCCGTGGTCGTCGCCAACACCGTCAAGGGGAAGGGGATTTCCTACATGGAGTCCGAGTTCGGATGGCATCTCGGCTGGCTGGCCGAGCGGGACGAGGCCAACGCCCTGGCGGAACTGCGGGGGGCACGGTGAGCGTCGCGCCCGGTCTGCAGCCGGAATCCTGGCATCTGCTGAGCCTGCTGGAACAGGCCCCGGGCCTCCAGGCCCTCGGCGACACCCTCGCCGACCTGGCCGACGAGGGCCATCCCGTGGTCGTCGGCACCGCCGACCTGAAGTACTCCAACGGACTGGTGCGCTTCCAGGACCGGCACCCGGACAAGTACCTCCAGTTCGGGATCTCCGAGCAGCACATGGTGTCCACGGCGGCCGGTCTGGCCACCACCGGCCTGCGGCCCTACGTCGCCACCTTCGCGTCCTTCATGGCGCTGCTGGCCTGCGAGCAGATCCGCACCGACGTGGCGTACACCCGCCAGCCCGTCCGGCTGATCGGCCACCACGCGGGGATCACCCTGGGCTTCTACGGGACCTCCCACCACGCGACCGAGGACCTCGCCATCACCCGGAGCATCGCCGGGCTCACCGTGATCGCACCGGCCGACACCGCGGCCCTGGCCGCGGCGCTGCGCGCCTCGGTGGACCACCCGGGCCCGATCTACTTCCGTATCGGCCGTGGCCGGGACCCGGACGTCTACCCGGCCGGTACCACGCTCGAGATCGGGAAGGCGGTCGAGCACCGCACCGGAAGCGACCTCACCCTCATCGCCACCGGCTCCATGGTCCACCCCGCCCTGGGGGTCGCGGCGGCGCTCACCGCGGACGGGTACGACGTCGGGGTGCTCGACATGCACACCGTCAAACCGCTCGACGAGGACGCGGTGCTGAAGGCGGCGCGGCGCTCACGGCTGCTGATGACGGTGGAGGAGCACAATGTGCTCGGCGGCCTCGGCGGCGCGGTGGCCGAGCTGATCAGCGAGCATGGCGTACCGGTCCGGCTGCACCGCCATGGGATCCGGGACCAGTACAGCCTCATCGGCCCGCCCACCCATCTGTACCGGCACTACCGGCTGGACGCCGCCGGAGTCGAGGCCGAGGCCCGCGATCTGCTGCGCACACAGGGCCGTTGACCCGGAACGGGCCGATCGCCCCCGGTGATCCGCCCGCCTCGGCGGAGCGGCCGGGGCGGGCGGCCGGTTCCGCCGGGTCAGCCGAAGTCGGCGACGGCGCCGGTGACGGCCTTCCAGCCCAGCGCCCGCGAAATCTCCTGGCCGGCCTCGACCAACCGCTCACGCAGACCGGCCGGGTCCGTGCCGAGGATCGCCTCCCGGACGCCGCTGATGGACAGGGCGGCACGCACCTGCCCCCGGTAGTCCAGGATCGGGACGCCGAGCGCGGCCACGCCGACCGTGACGTCCTGGTCGCTGACCGAGACTCCGCTGTCGAGGGTCTCCTCCAGCACCGGGATCAGCGTGTCCGCCGTGACCGGGGTGGAGGGGGTGAACCGCTCCATGGGCCCCTGTTCGAGGTAGTCCGACCAGGCCGAGCGGTCCTGGAAGGCCAGCAGGGCGCGGGAGGCCGCACCGGCGTGCAGCGGCAGCGCACCGCCGAGCTTCAGGGCGAGGGACTGGACCCGCCGGCCGTCCAGCCGCTCGATGCACACCGCCTCGCGGCCGCGCTGGACGCACAGGTACACCGTCTCGCCGGTCTCGTCGTGGAGGCGCTCCATCACCGGCTGCGCGAACCGTCGCTCGTCGAAACGCTCCACCACGGCGGTGCCGAGGGTGAGCAGATGGAATCCCAGACGGAAGGTGCCGCGGCGGCTGCCGCCCTCCACCATGTCCAGGCCCTGGAGGCTCGCCAGCAGCCGGTAGACGGAGCTGCGGGGCTCGCCCAGCTCCTCCGCGAGCTGTGCGGCCGTCGCCTCTCCCTTCGCCGCGAGCAGGTCGAGGACCTCAACGGACTTACGGACGAGAGCAAGACCACCTTCATGCGCCACGCGCGTAAAGATATCACTCAGCGGACAGGCGGTCTTCTGGTCAGTAATGGGTGCCGGTCGCCGGATGGGCGGTGCGGGGTGCCGGGATCCGGCCGTCCCGCACCCGGCGACGGAACCAGATGACCTTTCCGGTGGTGGTGACGCGGGTGCCGAAGGCGTCGGCGAGCGCGGCGACGAGGAGCAGCCCGCGGCCGTTCTCGGCGTCGGGGTCGCTGGGGCGCGGCCGGGGCGCCTCGTGGCAACCGTCCCCGACCTGGCAGATCACGCAGCATCCGCGGCGTAGTCGCAGCCGCAGCCACACGGGCCCGTCGGCGTGCTCGATCGCGTTGGTCACCAGCTCGTCCACCATGAGAACGATGTCGTCGGCGGCGGTGTCGGGCACCCCCCAGCAGCGCAGCGCGCCCGCCGCGGTATGGCGGGCCCGGCTCACGGCGGCCGGGTCGGAGGGCAGCCGCAGGGCCAGCCCCCGGGGGGTGGTGTGGACATCGGGCGGGCCCGTCCGCCGGCGCGGCGGCGGGCCGTTGGGCGGTGAGGGGGGCACGGTGGCGACCGCGCCCGCTGGGTTCACTGTCATTTCCGTACTCCTTTCCGGGCGCTGTGCGGTCCGGAAGGGGGTTGTGGCCGACTCCGTCGGGAAGGGGGCCACCTCCCAGCCTCGTAGTGATTTCTGCCATAGTCAAGATCATTCGAAGAAATTTCCACGCCGACTTCCGGACGCGGTTCATGTCGAGCGTGTGTCGTGGAAATTTCTTCGAGATGCATTGACAGTGCTCGAAACCTCTGCGACGTTGTGGATCGAGCCGCTGAGCACGCCCCACCGGCCATCCCCCAGCCCGATCAGGGCCGAGCCGACCGATGAACGCGTCGGCACCGACAGTCCCCGCTGCCGCGAACCGGCACCCGGCGGGCGGCGCACTCGCCCCCAGCCACCCCCCGCACGTCGAGAAAAGGCAATCTCATGGCAGATCGCGTCATGCCGCGCCCCAGAGCGCTCGCGGCCTTGTCCGCGGGAATCGGTCTCACCTTGCTGCTCACCTCATGCGGGAGCGGCATCAGCGGTCACGGTGACGACAAGACCATCGTCGGCCTCGTCACCAAGACCAACGACAATCCCTTCTATGTGAAGATGCGCGAAGGCGCCCAGAAGAAGGCCCGCCAACTCGGCGTGGACCTGAGGACCTTCGCCGGCAAGGGCCAGGCCGACAACGACTCACAGGTCAAGGCCATCGAGAACCTGGTGGCGGCGGGCGCCAAGGGCATTCTGATCACCCCGGCCGACTCCGGCGCGATCATCCCCGCCATCGACCGGGCGCGGAAGGCCGGTGTCATGGTCGTCGCCCTGGACTCGCCGACGGAACCGGCATCCGCGGTGGACGCCACGTTCGCCACCGACAACCGGCTGGCCGGCCGCATGATCGGCAAGTGGGCCAAGGCGCGGATGGACGGCAAGCGGCCGAAGGTCGCCCTGCTGGACCTCAGCTCCGAGCAGGTCAAGGTCGATGTCCTGCGGGACCAGGGCTTTCTGGAGGGCTTCGGCGTCGATGTCCGGAACCCGAACCGGATCGGCGACGAGCGCGACTCCCGGATCGTCGGCCACGAGGTGACCGGCGCCAACGAGGAGGGCGGGCGCGACGCCATGGAGAAGCTGCTCCAGAAGAACGGCTCCATCAACGTCGTCTACACCATCAACGAGCCCACCGCCGCCGGCGCCTATCAGGCCATCAAGGCGGCCGGTAAGCAGAAGGACATCGCCATCGTCTCCGTCGACGGCGGCTGTCCCGGCGTCAAGAACGTGGCCGGCGGCGTCATCGGCGCGACCTCGATGCAGTTCCCCGTGAAGATGGCGGCCGAGGGCCTCGCCGCCGTGGTCGCGCACGCCAAGGACGGCGGCAAGGACTCCGCCAAGGACGGCGGCAAGGACGGCGGCAAGGACTCCGGCTCTTCCGGACAGGGCTTCACCAACACCGGAGTCTCCCTCATCACGGACACCCCCGTATCCGGTCTGGATTCGCAGAAGTCGGACTGGGGCCTGCGCCACTGCTGGGGCTAGGGGGTGTCCGGCGGATCTTGGCGCCTGCGGCGGGCTGTTCCCCTCCCCGCCCCTTCCCACAACTGGGGCTCCGCCCCAGACCCCGCTCCTCAAGCGCCGGAGGGGCTAGGAAGGTGCTCCTCAAGCGCCGGAGGGGCTAGGAAGGTGCTCCTCAAGTGCCGGAGGGGCTGGAGGGTGGGGCTCCGCCCCAGACCCCGGGGTCCGTCCAGGGGCCGAGCCCCTGCCACGCGGCGGACACCCCGTAGCCCCGTGCGCCACCGCTGGGGCCCACCCCGGCGGACGTCCGGCACACCCACATATCCCTTACCGTTTCCAGGAGTTGACCGTGGTGCACGACACCGTCCCGCCAATCGCCGCAGACCCACCCACCGCACGGCCGCGGCAGCGCGGAGCGCTCACCCGCGGACAGGCGGCCCTGCACACCAAGCCGCTGCTCGGCCCGCTCATCGTGCTGCTCCTCGCCTCGCTGTTCTTCGGCGTGTGGGTGGGGTCCCGGTTCAGCGATCCGCTCAATATCTCGCTGATCGTCCAGCAGGTGCAGATCATCGGCATGGTCGGCATCGCCCAGACGCTGATCGTGCTGACCGCGGGCATCGATCTGTCGGTCGGGGCCATCACCGTGCTCGCCTCCGTGGTGATGGGCAAGCTGGCGGTGGACCACGGTCTGCCGGTGCCCCTGGCCCTGCTGCTCGGCGTCGTCATCGGTGGCGTCTGCGGCGGACTCAACGGGGTGCTGGTCACCCGGTTCCGCATTCCGCCGTTCATCGCCACGCTCGGCACCCTCAGCGTCTTCTCCGCCCTCACCCTCTTCTACTCGCGGAGCGAGACCATCCGGGCCCAGGACGTGCCGGCCCTGCTGAGCTGGCCGGGCCGCTCCGTCAATGTGCTGGGCACCGATGTCACCTACAGCTCGCTGATGATGATCGGCTGCTTCGCCGCCGTGGCCTATCTGCTGCGGGGCACCGCGTGGGGCGCCCATCTGCACGCGGTGGGCGACAACCGCGAGGGGGCCCGCCTCAGCGGGATCCGCACCGGGCGGGTGCTGCTCAGCGTGTATGTGGTGGCGGGGCTGATCTGCGGTCTCGCCGCGTGGTTCCTCATCGGGCGGATCGGCTCGGTCAGCCCGCAGGCCGGTGAGAACCTCAACCTCCAGTCCATCACCGCCGTCGTCATCGGCGGCACCAGCCTCTTCGGCGGCCGTGGCCATGTCCTCGGCACCCTGCTGGGCTCGCTCATCGTGGGCGTGTTTAGCAGCGGACTCGCCCTGTCCGGAGTGGACGCCCTGTGGCAGGTCTTCACCGTGGGGGTCCTGGTGATCGTGGCCGTCGCCGCCGACCAGTGGATCCGGAAGGTGGCGGCATGAATCCCCGGAACAGTCCCCGGAACAGTCCCCGGAACAGTCCCCGGAACAATCCCCAGAGCAGTCCCCGGAACAATCCCGGGAACACCACCACCGACGTACTCGCCCTCCAGGCGCGCGGCCTGGTCAAGCGCTACGGACATGTCACCGCCCTCGGCGGGGCCGATGTGGAGCTGCGCGCCGGTGAGGTCCTCGCCGTCATCGGCGACAACGGCGCCGGCAAGTCGACGCTCATCAAGTGCCTCTCCGGGGCGGAGGTCCCCGACGCCGGGGAGATCCGTCTCTTCGGAGAGCCGGTGCGGTTCCGCAACCCCCTGGACGCGCGGGACCACGGACTGGAGACCGTCTACCAGAACCTGGCCGTCGCGCCCTCCCGGGACATTCCCGCCAACCTCTTCCTCGGCCGTGAGCGCCGCAGGTCCGGCCCGCTCGGCAGCGTCCTCCGGCTGCTGGACAAGAAGGGGATGCGCGAGGAGACCCGGGAACTGCTCACCTCCCTCGGGCTGCTGACCATCCAGAACTTCTCCCAGCCGGTGGAGACGCTCTCCGGCGGGCAGCGCCAGGGCGTCGCCGTGGCGCGCGCCGCGTGCTTCGGCAGCCGGGTGATCATCATGGACGAGCCGACGGCGGCGCTCGGGGTGCGGGAGTCGCAGCGGGTGCTCGACCTCATCCGCGAAATCCGCGGCCGGGGCGTGCCGGTCATCCTGATCAGCCACGACATGCCCCATGTCTTCGACGTCGCCGACCGTATCCACGTCCAGCGGCTGGGCCGGCGCGTCGCCCTGGTGCGCACCTCCGACATCACGATGCCCGACGCCGTCGCCCTGATGACCGGAGCGCTGGACCCCGCGGAGCTCGACGGCAGATCCCCGGCGGGCACCCCGTGACCGCACACCGCGACCCCACCCCCACCCACCGGGAGCACGCATGAACATCACACGGCCCGCCGTGCGCCCCGTGTCCGGCACTCCTCTCACCGGCACCTTCGCCGCCCCGCCGGAGGCCGGACCGGACGATGTGACGCTGTGGTGGCTCGGGCAGGCCGGATTCGCCCTGCGCCACCGCGGCGGGCTGATCCTGATCGACCCGTACCTCTCGGACACCCTCGCCGAGAAGTACCGCGGCACGCTCTTCCCGCACCGCCGGATGCACTCCGCCCCGGTGGCACCGGAGGCCATCCGCGGGGTGGACGCGGTGCTGTGCACCCATGGACACACCGACCACATGGACCCGGGCACCATCCGGGCCCTGCTCCCGCACAACGACCCGCGCTTCGTCGTCCCGCGCGCCGAACGGGCGCGGGCCCTGGAGCGTGGCGTACCCGCCGCCCGGCTGACCGGGACCACCGCGGGTGAGCGGGTGGAACTGGACGGCGGGAGCACCGTCGAACCGGTCCCCGCCGCCCATGAACACCTCGAACAGGACGAGCACGGAGACCACCGCTTCCTCGGCTATGTGCTCACGGTCGGCGGTGTCCGCGTCTACCACTCCGGCGACTGCGTCCCGTACGACGGACAGGCCGAGCGCTTGCGCGCACTCCGCGCCGACGTGGCGCTGCTGCCCGTGAACGGGCGCGACCGCCACCGCACCGAGAACGGCGTCCCTGGCAACTTCACCGTCCGGGAGGCGGCCGAGCTGTGCGAGGCGGCCGGAATCCCGCAGCTGCTCTGCCACCACTTCGGCCTGTTCGACTTCAACACCGTCGACCCGGAGGACACCCGCGACGCGCTGCGCCGCCGCGCCACGCCACTGTCCTGGACCGTGCCGCGGGTGGGCGACGCCTACGTCCTCACCCCGGGCGGCCCCACCGCGAAAGAGGACCGATGAACCCCACCGAACTCCTCGGCGAACTGCGCCGCGTCCGGGTCGTCCCGGTCGTCACCCTGCCCCACGTACGCCACGCCGACCCGCTCGGCGAGACGCTGCTCGGGGCGGGACTGCCGGTCGCCGAGATCACCTTCCGCACCCCGGCCGCCCGGGACGGGATCGCCACCCTGCGGGCCCGCCACCCCGGGCTGCTGGTCGGCGCCGGTACGGTCCTGGACCGCGCGACCGTGGACCACGCCATCGACGCGGGAGCCCAGTTCGTGGTGGCGCCCGGCTTCAACCCGGACGTCGTGGACCACTGCCTGGAGCGGAAGATCCCCGTCGTCCCCGGCATCAACAGCCCCACCGGTATCGAGGCGGCCGTGGCCAGGGGACTGCCGCTGGTGAAGTACTTCCCGGCCGAGGCGTCGGGCGGACTGCGGCTGCTGGACGCCATGGCGGCTCCGTACGACGGAATGGCGTTCATGCCCACCGGCGGCCTGACACCGGACAACCTCCCCGGCTATCTCAGCCGGCCGCACGTGGCCGCCTGCGGTGGCACCTGGATCGCCAGTACGGCGCTGCTGGCCGACGGGGAGTACGAGGCCATCGGGCGCAACGCCCGCGGCGCGGTCGAGATCGCCGCCGCGGCCACCCCCTGAAAACCACCTCCTGAAAACCACCCTCAACGCCACCCCCTCAAAGCCATCTCCGAACACCCACCCACCACACCCCAAAGGGACAGCATGACCACCACCTACGAACCCGCCCCCGGCATCGCGCTGGAGGGCAAGGTCGCCATCATCACCGGTGGCGCCTCCGGTATCGGCGAGGCCGTCGGCCGGATCTTCGCGGCCAACCGGGCCAAGGTCCTCCTGGTCGACATCGACGGCAAGCGGCTCCAGCAGGTCGTCGGCTCCATCCAGTCCCAGGGCGGCCACTGCGTGGGCATCGAGGCCGATGTCACCGAGGAGGAGCAGGTCCAGAGCTTCTTCCGGACCGCCATGGAGGAGTGGGGCCAGGTCGATCTCCTCGTCAACAGCGCGGGCCGCGACTCCCTCTCACCCCCGGTGACCGAGGTGACGCTGGAGGAGTGGAACAAGACCATCGGCCCCAATCTGACCGCGGTCTTCCTGTGCTGCCGCGAGGCGTTCCGCATCATGGAGCGGCAGTCCACCGGCGGGCGCGTCATCAATATGGGATCGTCCTCGGCCCGATTGGCATCCGGCCCCGGCCACAGCCCCTACCGCGCCTCCAAGCACGGGATGATGGGATTCAGCAAGAACATTCTCCTTGAGGGCAAGGAGAAGAACATCGGTGTGACGGTGATCAACCCGTCCCACGTCAAGACCCCGATGACCGAGATCATCGACAAGGGCCTGTACGACGGCGACATCCCCGCCTACCTCGACGGCTGGCTGGACGACAAGGAGCTCGCCGAGGGCATCCACGCCAGCTGCATCGACGTCGACAACGTCGCCGAGGTGTCCCTCTACGTGGCCACGCGCACGCCCGACGTCACCATCCCCCAGATCGCGCTCTACCCGACGCACAAGGCACACCGCTACGGCATGGAAGTCTGAGGCGGACCAAGCGATGAAGGCAGCAGTACTGCAATCCGAGGGCGTGCTCACCCTCACCGACATCCCCGCCCCCGCTCCCGTGGGCGACCGTTCCGTCCTCGTCCGCGTCGGCGGTGTGGGCGTATGCGGCTCGGACGTGCTGAGGTTCGGCCGCGGGAAGGCGTATCACTATCCGCTCGTCCTGGGCCACGAGTTCTCCGCCGTGGTCGAGGAGGCCCCGGAGGGAAGCCGCTTCCGCCCCGGGGACCGCGCGGCGGTCTTCCCCCTCCTGCCCGATCCGGCGGATCCGATGACCCAGATCGGCGAGTACGCCGTCGGCTCCGGCTACGACTACTACGGGTCGCGGCGCGACGGTGCCATGGCCGAGTTCCTCCAGGTGCCCGAGGCCAATCTGGTGCCGGTGGCGCGGGATGTGCCGCTGGTGCACGCCGCCATGGTGGAGCCGGCCGCGGTCGCCCTGCACGCCATGCTGAAGTTCCAGCTGCCCGCCCACGCCACCGCGCTGGTGATCGGGGCGGGGCCCATCGGGGCGCTGGCCGCCCAGTGGCTGCGCATCCTGGGCGCCAGTGAGGTGTACGTGGCCGATGTCGACGAGCGCAAGCGCGCCGTCATGGCCGGTCTCGGCTTCCCGGTCATCGACGCGTCCGCCGGTGACACGGTGGACACGGTCCGCGAGCTGACCGGCGGCCGGGGCGTGGACTGCGCGGTGGAGGCGAGCGGTCTGCCCGCCACCCTCGTCCAGGCCATCACCGCGGCGGCCCCGCTCGGCCAGGTGACGCTCCTGGGCGACATCTCCGGTGACCTGACCCTGCCGCGCGCCCTGGTCTCCTCGATCCTCCGCCGTGAGCTGCGCGTCTACGGCACCTGGAACTCCAGGATCACCCCGGCCGGGCGCAGCGAATGGGACATGGTGGTCCACCACCTGGGCCGCGATCTGAAGGTGGCGCCACTCATCAGCCACACCCCGAGCCTGGAGGAGGCACCGGCGATGTTCGCCGACATGCTGGAGCGCCGCACCTGGTACAACAAGGTCGTCTTCGCGGTCGCCGACCAGGCCCAGGCCGAGCTCATCCGGCCCGGTGTCGTCGGAGGTGCGTCATGAGGGCCGCCGTTCTGCACCGGCCCGGGGAGCTGGCGGTCGAGGACGTGGCCGAGCCCACCGTCGTCGGCGACGACCTGCTGGTGCGGGTCCGGGCGGCCTCCATCTGCGGCACCGACCTGCGCATCTTCAAGCACGGCCACTTCAAGATCCGCGACGGGCAGCGGCGGGTGCTGGGCCATGAGGTGGCGGGGGACGTGGTGGCGACCGGGCCGCGGGTGACCGCGTTCCACCCGGGCATGCGGGTCACCGTCACCCCGAACGTGGGCTGTGGCCGCTGCGACATGTGCCGCCACGGCTACAACAACATGTGTCCGGACTACGAGGCGTTCGGCATCAGCATCGACGGCGGCTTCCAGGAACTGCTGCGGGTGCCCGGCTTCGCCGTCCAGCGCGGCAACGTCTTCGAGATCCCCGAGGGCGTCTCGTACGCCGAGGCGGCCCTGGTGGAGCCGTTCTCCTGCTGTTACAGCGGGCAGCGCGGGCTCCGGGTGGGCCCCGAGGACGTCGTGGTCATCACCGGCGCGGGCCCGATCGGCGCGTTCCATGTGCTGCTCGGCAAGCTGGCCGGGGCCCGTAAGGTGATCGTCTCCAACCGCGGTCGCCCCCGTCTGGACCTCGCCGCCCGGCTCGGCGCCGATGTGTGCGTCGGGGTCCGCGAACAGGACCTGGCCGAGGTGGTGCGCGAGCACACCGGCGGCCGGGGCGCGGACGTGGTCATCACGGCCGTGTCCGACCCCCAGGTGCAGGCGCAGGCGGCCGAACTGCTCGCCCCGCACGGCCGGCTCAACTACTTCGCCGGCCTCGGCGCCGCGCGGACCATCCCGCTCGACACCAACGCCGTGCACTACAAGGGCCTCACCCTGACCGGGACGACCGGCTCCACCAACGGCGACTACGGCCGTTGTCTGCGGCTGGTCGGCGAGCGCCGCGTCGATCTGTCACCACTGGTCAGTGAGGTGTTCCCACTGGAGAAGATCCACGATGCCTTTGGCTACGCGGCCTCCGGGGCCGGGATGAAGGCCATGGTCGCGTTCGACGGCGACCCCCATGCCACCACATCGCGCCCCGCCTCGGCAGAAGGCAGGTGACATCCATGACCCACCGCTATGTCATGGCCTTCGACGCCGGCACCACCAGCATCCGGGCCATCCTCTTCGACAAGGCGGGCGACATCGCCGCGTGCGTCAGCCAGGAGTTCCCGCAGATCTATCCGCAGCCCGGCTGGGTCGAGCACAACCCGCTGGACATCTGGAACACCCAGGTCACCGTCGCCAAGCAGGTGCTGGCCCAGGCCGAGTGCGGCGCCGAGGACATCGCCGCCATCGGCGTCACCAACCAGCGTGAGACGGTGGTGGTCTGGGACCGCGCCACCGGGGAGCCCGTGCACCACGCCATCGTGTGGCAGGACCGCCGCACCGCCGCGCTGTGCGAGGAGCTCAAGGCCCGCGGCCTGGAGGAGTACGTCAAGCGGACCACCGGGCTGATCATCGACGCCTACTTCTCCGCCACCAAGGTGAAGTGGATCCTCGACAACGTCCCCGGCGCCCGGCAGCGCGCCGAGCGCGGCGAGCTCGCCTTCGGCACCGTCGACACCTGGCTGATCTGGAACCTCACCGGCGGCGCCGCACATGTCACCGACTACACCAACGCCTCGCGCACCATGCTGTTCGACATCACCCGGCTGGACTGGGACCAGCGGTTGCTCGACGAGCTCGACATCCCCCGCGAGATCCTCCCCGAGGTGCGCCCCACCAGCGAGGTCTACGGCCACACCGAGGAGTCGGTGCTGCTCGGCGCCCGGATCCCGGTCGCCTCGGCCGTCGGCGACCAGCAGGGCGCGCTCTTCGGCCAGGCGTGCTTCGACCCGGGCTCGGTGAAGGCCACGTACGGCACCGGAGCCTCGCTGGTCCTCAACACCGGCGACAGCCCCGTCTTCAGCGGCAGCGGCATGCTCACCACCATCGCCTGGGGCGTGGACGGCGGCGTCGAGTACGCCCTGGAAGGGCTGATCTTCGTGGCCGCCGCCTCCATCCAGTGGCTGCGCGACGAGCTCCAGATCGTCTACGACGCCGAGGACACCGAGTACGCCGCCCTCAACGTCCCCGACACCAACGGCGTCTATGTCGTACCGGCCTTCGTGGGGCTCGCCGCCCCCTACTGGGACCAGTACGCGCGGGGCGCCATCCTCGGCCTGACCCGCAGCGCCAGCCGCAAGCACGTCATCCGCGCCACGCTGGAGTCCATCGCCTACCAGATCCGCGACGTCATCACCTGCATGGAGGGCGACTCGGGCCTCACCACGCGGGAGATCAAGGTCGACGGCGGGGCCACCGCCAACAACTTCCTGATGCAGTTCCAGGCCGACATCCTCGACGTCCCCGTGCTGCGCCCCACCGTCATCGAGTCCTCGGCCCGTGGCGCGGCCTTCCTCGCCGGGCTCGCCACCGGGTTCTGGAAGGACCGGGCCGAGCTGTCCGGCACCTTCCGGCTCGAGCGCCGCTTCGACTGCGCGATGGACCGCGCACGGGCCGACCGGCTCTACGCGGGCTGGCAGAAGGCGGTGGGCTGCGCCCGGGACTGGGAGGAGCACTGACCCGGCCGCCCACCCGGCCCGTACCACCGCACGGCTCCTCGAAGGAGAACTGACATGCCGCGGACGTATTCCGCCGCCGCCCGCCCGACGATGTACTTCATCGGCGTCACCACCACCAAGTCCTCCATCATGAAGGTCTTCCCGGCGTGGGCGCGCGAGCTGAACCTCGACGCCGTCATCGAGGGCATCGACCTCCCGCTGGACGACACCCCCGAGCACTACCGGGAGGTGGTCGACTTCATCAAGCACGACCCGCACTCGCTCGGCGCCCTGGTCACCACCCACAAGCTCAACCTCTACAAGGCCGCCCACGAACTCTTCGACGGCGTCGGCCACGAAACCGAGCTGCTGGACGAGGTCAGCAGCGTCTCCAAACGCGGCGACCAGCTGTGGGGCCACGCCATGGACCCCGTCACCAGCGGTCTGGCCCTGGAGGCCATCGTGCCCGACGGCTACTGGTCCCGCACCGGGGGCGAACTGCTGCTGCTCGGCGCGGGCGGCTCCTCCCTCGCCCTCACCCTGTATCTGCACAACCGCGAGGCGGCCGGTGGCGACGTCCCCTCCCGCATCGTGGTCACGGGCCGCCGCGAGGCCCGGCTGCGCGAGATGCGTACCGTCCACGAACGCCTCGGCCTCGCCATCCCCATCGACTACCGGCTCGCCCCCGAGCCGAGCGACAACGACGCACAGCTGCGGACACTCTCCCCCGGCTCCGTCGTGGTCAACGCCACCGGACTCGGCAAGGACCGGCCCGGATCCCCGCTCACCGACGCCGCCCGGTTCCCCGCCGACGCCATCGCCTGGGACTTCAACTACCGCGGCGACCTGGTCTTCCTGGACCAGGCACGGGCCCAGCGGGACGCCTCCGGGCCGCGCGTCGTGGATGGCTGGCGGTACTTCATCCACGGCTGGACCCGTGTCATGGCCGAGGTCTTCCACATCGACATCCCCACCCACGGCCCCGTCTTCGAGCGGCTGTCCCGCATCGCCCGCGACGTCACCAAGGAGCACGCATGAGCACCACCGCCCCCCGCCCCGCCGTCGTCACCGACTTCAGCCTCGACACCGGGCTCTCCCGGACCAGGAAGCCGCTCCAGCGCCGCATGTCCGCCATGGCCGGGATGTACGCCGACCAGCGGGCCGCGGAGCGCCTGGCCGAAGAGGACGTCCTGGTCTACGAGTTCTTCGACATGGGCGTCCCCCAGAGCTCCGGGGAGGTTGCCTACGGCACCAGCATCACCTACCCGGGCAAGGTCGGTGACGAGTACTTCATGACCAAGGGCCACTTCCACTCCGTGCTCGACACCGCCGAGATCTACTACTGCCTGCGCGGCCGGGGCCTGATGATGATGGAGAACCCCGAGGGCGATGTGCAGTGGCAGGAATTCACCCCCGGCCAGGGCGTCTACGTCCCCGGCCGGTACGCCCACCGCTCCATCAACACCTCGCCCGACGAGCCGCTGATCACCTTCTTCGCCTTCCCCGGCCACGCCGGACACGACTACGGCACCATCGAGTCCAAGGGCTTCCGCAAGATCGTGGTGGAGCGCGACGGCGCCCCGGCGGTCGTGGACAACCCGAAGTGGGCGCGGTGACGAACCGGATCGCCGTGACGCCACGCTCGCTGTCCCAGGGCGGCCACCCCGCGCTGGCCGCCCTGGAGGCGGCGGGCTACGACCTGCTGTTCCCCACCCCCGGCCGCCAGCCCACCCGCGAGGAGCAGCTGCGGTTCCTGCCCTCGTGCGTGGGCTATCTCGCCGGGGTCGAGCCGATCACCCGCGAGGTGCTGGCCGCGGCCCCCGGCCTCAAGGTCATCAGCCGCAACGGCGTCGGAGTCGACTCCGTCGACCTGACCGCCGCCGCCGAGCGGGGGGTGGCCGTCGAGACCGCCGCCGGGGCCAACGCCCAGGGCGTCGCCGAACTCGCCATCGCCCTCATGCTCGCCGGGCTGCGCCACATCCCCCCGCAGGACACGGCGCTCAAGGCCGGCCGGTGGCAGCGGATCGAGGGCCGCGAGGTGGCGGGGCGCACCCTCGGGGTCGTGGGGTGCGGGCAGATCGGCCGCAGGGTGGTCCGGCTCGGCCTCGGGCTCGGCATGTCCGTACGCGCCTTCGACGCGTTCCCCGACCCGGAGTTCACCCCCGCCGGGGACTTCTCGTACACCACGCTGGACGATCTGCTCGCCCGCGCGGACGCGGTGACCCTGCACTGCCCGCCCGCGGAGCGGCCACTCATCGACAAGGCCGCCATCGCGGCCATGCGGCCCGGCGCCCATCTGGTCAACACGGCCCGCGCGAGCCTGGTCGACGACGGCGCGGTCCTCGACGCCCTCGAGGACGGCCGGCTCATCGGGTACGCCACCGATGTGTACGACCAGGAGCCGCCGGAGCCCCAGGAGCTGCTCCACCACCCGCGAGTGATCACCACACCCCATATCGGGGGGTACACCGGGGAGAGTGTGGAGCGCGCCACCCGCGCGGCCGTGGAGAATCTGCTACGGGTACTTAACCCCCCTTTCTGAGACCACGGAGCGAGTCATGGCTGTCCCGGCGGATGAGGCCGGCAATGTGCTGCACCTCATCACCAGCAAACTGCCCTACCTACCGGGCGCGCTGCGCCAGATCGGCGAGTATCTGCTGGCCCACCCCCGGCAGGCGCAGTCGATGACCATTTCGCAGCTGGCCTCGGCGTGCGGCGTGGCCGAGTCGACGGTGTCCCGGTTCGTCCGCGAGCTGGGCATGGACAGCTATCACTCGCTCCGCCTCAGCCTCGCCGAGGCCACCTTCGCCACCCGGTCGGCCGCCGCCGGCCGGGACGAGGAGTTCGTCTACGAGGGCATCCTCCGCGGCGACGAGCCCCCCGCCATCGTGGGCAAGATCGAGCGCAGCAGCCGTCAGACGCTGGCCCAGACCGCCAAGCAGGTCAGCGGCGACGCCATCAGCCGGGCCGTCGATCTGCTGCACGAAGCGGACGCGGTGGTGTTCTGCTGCATGGGCTCCTCCAGCATCGCCGCGGAGGAGGGGGTCATGCGGTTCACCCGCGCGGGCAAGAAGTGTCTGCTCTACCGCGACCAGAGCGTGCAGGTCATGCTGGCCACCATCCTGACGCCACGGGATGTGCTCATCGGCATCAGCGACTCCGGCAAGTCCACCGCCATCGTGGACGCCATGCGGCTCGCCCGGCAGACCGGGGCCACCTCCATCGGCATCACCTCCGTCCAGGACAGCCCGCTGGCGGAGCTCAGCGATGTGCCGCTGTTCACCTCCAACGTCGCGGGGGAGGGGCTGTACGGGGAGTCCGTCACCTCGAAGTGGGGTCAGCTGCTGCTGATCGACATCCTCTACGCCACCTATGCGGCACGCCACTTCGACGACACCCTCCACCACCTCAAGGAGACCTACGAGGCGGGCATCCGCCACTCCCGTTCCCCGGGAGTCCCGCCGGTGGAGAGTTGACCGGCGGGGCCGGTCACCTGGAGACGATGTGCAGGACCGCCGTGCCGTCCTCCCCGGCGGCCATCAGGATCACCACGGAGCCGGGCTGAGCGGCCGGCCGCATGGTGCTCACCCGTCCGCACGAGTTGCTGCTGCCGTGGTCGCGCAGCACGGTGATGCACCCCTGGCCGGGGCCGCTCGCCCCGCCCTGGGAGCGGTTGTTGCCCGACTTCACCGTGTACATGATCTTGTTCGGGCCGATCTCGTTCACCGTCAGCGTCGCCGGACCGGCCGGGCCCTTGAAGCGGACCGTCACCCGCTCGGACACCGCGATCTCGCAGTCGCCGTCCGCGCAGGCGCCGACATCACGCCCGTCCGCCGCCGACACCGACGGTTTCGGCGAGGCGCCGGGACCGCCGGAGGGGCTGCCCGAGGGCTGTGCGGAACGGGACTCCGACGGGTTCCCCCTGTGTGCGGGCGCCCCGTCGGTCGTGTCCGACCCGCCGCAACCGGCCACGGTCAGAGCGGTCAGCACCGCCATCACCGCCGCCATACGGCCTGATCCCGGCTGTCGCGCTCGTGCCCCGCGCGTTCCACGTACCGATGTCATGGTGGTCATCATGACCGGTGTCCCGGCGTGCCCGGGTGCGACATTCCGTCGCGGGGCCGGTCAGGGGGCGAGTTGGCGGCTGATGATGAGCCGCTGGATCTGGTTGGTGCCCTCGAAGATCTGCATGATCTTCGCTTCGCGCATATAGCGCTCCACGGGGAAGTCACGGGTGTAGCCGTAGCCGCCGAAGACCTGGACGGCGTCCGTGGTCACCTTCATGGCGGCGTCGGTCGCCGTCAGCTTGGCGACGCTGGCCTGACGGGTGTACGGGCGCCCGCGGTCCCGGCGGCGGGCCGCGTCCAGATAGGTGGCGCGCGCGGAGTCGACCGCGGCGGCCATGTCGGCCAGCAGGAAGCCGAGCCCCTGGTGGTCGATGATCCTGCGGCCGAAGGCGGTGCGTTCGTGGGCGTAGCCGACCGCGGCGTCCAGGGCGGCCTGGGCGAGCCCGGTGGCGCAGGCGGCGACGCCCAGCCGGCCGGAGTCCAGGGCTTGGAAGGCGATGTGGAGCCCTTGGCCCTCGCCGCCGATGAGCCGGTCGGTGGCGAGGAGGGCGTCGTCCCAGAAGGCGGAGGTGGTGGGGATGGCGTGCAGACCCATCTTCTCCTCGGGCCGGCCGAAGCTGAGGCCTTCGGTGTGGCCGGGCGCGAAGAAGCAGGAGATGCCGTCGCTGCCGGGGCCGGTGCGGGCGAACAGGGCGTAGAAGTCCGCCTTGCCGCCGTGGGTGATCCACGCCTTGGCGCCGTTGATCCGATAGCCGTCGGGGGCCTTCTCGGCACGGCAGGTCAGAGCCGCCGCGTCGGACCCGGCCTGGGGCTCGGACAGGCTGTACCCACCGATGAGCCGGCCGCCGAGGATGTCCTCCGCCCAGCGTTCGCGCTGCTCGGCGGTGCCGAAGGTGAGCAGGGGGAAGGCGGCGAGGGTGTGGACGCTGGTGGCGATGGCGACGGCGGCCCAGCGCGCGGCCAGCTCCTCCAGCACCTGGAGGTAGACCTCGTAGGGCTGGCCGCCCCCGCCGAACTCCTCCGGGTAGGGCAGGCCCAGCAGCCCGGCGTCGCCCAGCAGGCGGAACAGGCCCTCGGGGTAGGTCTCGGCGCGTTCGTGCCCGTCGACGCGGAGGGCGAGCTCCTTGTCGGCGATCTCGCGGACGAGGTCGAGCAGGTCCTCGGCCTCACGGGTGGGAAGCAGACGGTCGACGGGCATGAGGGGCGCTCCTGTGGTGCGGACGGGCGAGGAGAGGGCTTAAGGGCCGGGGTGGTCAGACGGAGACGGCCGCGGGGGCGTCGGCGGTTGCGGCCAGATCGTCCAGAGCCGCGCGGGCCGTGGTGCGGAACTCCTCGACCCGGGCCAGCTTGATGTCCTCGTAGCCGCGGATGGCCTCGACGAGCCGGACCAGATCCTCCACGGCGGTGGCGTTGCCGGGCGTCAGACGGGCCAGGGCGTCGCGGACCAGGCGCGGATACTCCTCGATCAGCGCCCGCTCCTGGCGGCGGACCTCGGCGTATCCGAACAGGTCCAGCCGGGTGCCGCGCAGCCGCCGCAGGGCGCGGAGGAGCGAGAAGAGAGCGGGTGCGGTGCGGCGGAGCCGGATCTTGCGCTTCATGCCCAGCGCGCGCAGCGCCGGAGGGTGCAGCAGGACGGAGACGGTGGCATCGGCACCGAACTCGTCCGCGATCCTGGCCCGTTCCACGGTGTCCAGATGCAGCCGGGCCACCTCGTACTCGTCCTTGTAGGCCATGAGCCTGTGCAGCCCCTCGGCGTAGGCGACGGCGATGCGCTCGCCCGCCTCGTCACCGGCCCGCCGCCGGGCCAGCGCGGCGACCTGCTCGACCTCGGTGGCGTACCGCTCGGCATAGGCCCGGTCCTGATAGCCGATCAGATCGGCGGCGCGCAGGGCGACGGTGTCCTGGAGCGTTCCGGGCCCGGCGGCCGTGGCCGCGATGGTGTGCGCCTCGGGTGTGACCTCCAGGACCGGCCGTTCCGGGGTGGCCAGGGCACGCCGTACGGCCTCGGGGTCGAGGGCGGCGGCGCGCCCCCAGCGGAAGGCCGCGAGGTTCTTCTCCACGGCGGCGCCGAGGCGGATCGCGCCCTCGATGGCGGCTTCCGTCAGCGGTATGCAGCCGTGCTGGAAGGCGGCCCCGACGAGGAGCATATTGGTCGGCAGGTGATCGCCGAACAGGGCTTCGGCCATGCTCTGCGCGTCGAGGTAGAGGTTCTCCCCGGGGCGGGTGGCCGACTCGATGCGCTCCAGGGCGTCGTCCGGGGAGCCGGGCACGACGACCCGGTTGGTCACCATGGCCGCGGTGGGGACGATGGCGGAGTTGACGACGGCGATGGTGTGGCCGGGGCGGGCGATGCGCAGATTGGCGTCGGCGGCCGCCCCGAGCAGATCGAAGCCCATGAGCACGTCCGCGGTCGCGCGGGAGGCGCGCACGGCACCGGTGACCGGGGTGGCCGAGATCCGCACATCGCTGACGACGGGCCCGCCCTTCTGGGCCAGCCCCGTCTGCTCCAGCCCGGCCGCGTAGCGGCCGTCGAGATGGGCGGCCCGCTGCAGCATCTGTGAGACGGTCACGACACCGGTGCCGCCGATGCCGGGCATCCGCAGCAGTGTGCTCTCCCCGGCCACCGCCGGGGTGGGCGCGGTCAGGGCCACGGGCGGCTGGGGGACGGCGCGCGACCGCTTGCCCTTCGCCTTCTTGGCCGTCTCCGTCTTCGGCTCGACGAGGAGGAAGGAGGGGCAGTCGCCCTTCAGGCAGCTGAAGTCGGAGTTGCAGGACGCCTGGTGGATCCGGGTCTTGCGGCCGAAGGTGGTGTCCACGGGCTGCACCGACAGACACGTGGACACATCCCCGCAGTCGCCGCAGCCCTCGCAGACCCGCTCGTTGATGACCACCTTCTCGGCGGGGGTGGGCAGCTGACCGCGCTTGCGCAGCCGGCGCTCCTCCGCGGCGCAGCGGTCGTCATGGATGAGCACGGTCACACCGTCGGTGGCGGCCAGCTCCTTCTCGGCCTCGGGCAGATCGTCGCGGTGGCGCACCGTGGCGATCGGGTCGAGGCGTACGCCGCGGTAGTCGGCCGGCGCCGCGGTGGTCACCACGACCTTCCGTACGCCCTCCAGAGCGAGCCAGCGGGTCAGCGCCGGGACGTCAAGCTGCCCCTCGGGCCGCTGGCCGCCCGTCATCGCGACGGCGTCGTTGTAGAGGAGCTTGTACGTCATGGTCACGCCCGAGGCCACCGCCGCGCGGATGGCGAGGGAGCCGGAGTGGTGGAAGGTGCCGTCACCGAGGTTCTGCACGAAGTGCCGGTCGTCGGTGAACGGGGCCAGGCCGATCCACTGGGCGCCTTCGCCGCCCATCTGGGTCAGCCCGATCTGGTGGCCGCGGCCCGCGCCATCGAGGGCGATCATGGCGTGGCAGCCGATCCCCACGCCGACGAGGGTGTCGTCGGCGGTGCGGGTGGAGGTGTTGTGCGGGCAGCCGGAGCAGAAGTAGGGCGTGCGCGCCGACACGGTGGGCAGCGCGATCCGGGGCGCGGGCGGCGGCGCCAGCGAGGCCAGCCGGGCGGTCGCGGCCGGCGGCAGCCGGTCCTGGCCGATGCGCTGGGCCAGGGCCTTGGCCACGTCCTCGGCGCCCAGGGTGCCCCGGGCGGTGAGCAGCGGCCGGCCGTTCTCGCCGCGGCGGCCCACCACCACGGGCGCGTCGGCGCTGCCGTACAGGGCGGCCTTGAGGTGCCCTTCGAGGAAGGGCACCTTGTCCTCGACGACCAGGACCTGGTCCAGATCGCCGGTCATGGCCACCAGGTCCTCGTCGCAGAGGGGGAACGGCATCGCCAGCCGGATCAGCCGCACACCGAGGGCTTCCAGGTCCGCCTCGCCGAGGCCGAGGTCGGCCAGGGCGCGCCGCACCACGGCGTACGAGGTGCCGGAGGCCACCACGCCCAAGGTGGCGTGCGCGGCGCTGAAGGTGATGCGGTTCAGCCCGGCCTCGCGGGCGTAGGCGCGGGCCAGGTCCAGCCGCCGGGTGAGCATGTCGTGCTCGGCGTCCAGGGACGCGGGGCCGACGAGGGGCGGTGGCGCGGCGCGCGGGGTGGCGGGCGGGGCGGGGATGTCGGGCCGGAGCGTGTCCAGGTCGACGATCGCCGAGGCGTCCGCGATATCCGCGACGATCTTCAGTCCGGTCCAGAGGCCGGTGGCCCGCGACAGGGCCACGGCGTGCAGTCCGAATTCGAGGATCTCGGGTACGGAGCCGGGCGCGAGCAGGGGCATGGCCAGGCTCTGGCACATCGGCTCGCAGGAGCTGGGCACGGTCGAGGACTTGCTGCCGGGGTCGTCGCCGATCCAGGCCACCGCGCCGCCCAGCGCCGCCGTACCGGCCACCGTCCCGTGCCGCATCGCGTCGGCCGCGCGGTCAAGACCGGGGCTCTTGCCGTACCAGAACCCGGTCACCGCCTCGTGGCGGCGCCCGGGGACCTGCCCCAGCAGCTGCGTCCCGGCCACGGCGGTGGCGGCCAGCTCCTCGTTGAGCCCCGGCCGGAACACCACGCCGGCGGGGTCGAGAAAGCGGCGTGCCCGGTCCAGCTCCAGATCGACCCCGGCCAGCGGTGAGCCCGGATAGCCGGAGACGAACGCGCGGGTGTCCAGCCCGCGCGCCTCGTCCAGCCGACGCTGTTCGAGGGTGAGCCGGACCAGGGCCTGGATGCCGGAGATCAGCACCCGGCCGCTGCGGGCCGTATAGGGGTCCTCGAGCGAAACCGCGGCGGGGTCGGTGCTCATGTGAGCCTCCTCGGCATATCTGGGGTCCGGCCCAAGGACAGCAACATCACCCGGAGGAGCACAAGTAACTTGCGGCCGATCTAGGTAAAGACGCAAACTGCCGAGGAAATTCGCGAGATCGACTAAAAGAGTTTGCGCGCGCTGTGGCGGGTTGCGCGGGTGCGCGTGGCGCGGAGCGGAGGGCCGATGCCCGAGTTCGACGATGTGGACCGGCAGTTGCTGCGCATGCTGCGCGAGGACGGGCGGCGCACCTTCTCCGAGATGGCGCCGGAGGTGGGATTGTCGGTGGCCGCGGTCAAGCGCCGGGTGGACCGGCTCAAGGACACCGGGGTGATCAAGGGCTTCACGGTGCAGATCGACCACACCAAGCTGGGCTGGGGCATCGAGGCTTTCGTGGAGTTGTCCTACACCGGTACGACCCCGGTCGGGGAGATCGTCCGCACCTGCTACACGGTTCCCGAGGTGCAGGCCGTCTTCACCATCGCCGGCGACCCCGACGCCCTGGTGCACGTCCGGGTGCGGGACATCGAGCATCTGCAGCAGGTCATCGACGGTCTGCGGCGCGTCGGCCTGGTCACCGGCACCAAGACGCTGATGGTGCTGGGCTCGTGGACACGCCACGCCTGACCTCTCCTGCGGATCTTTCCCCTCCCCGCTCCTTCCCGCAGCGTCGATATGCGGCTCCGCCGCGTGGCAGGGGCTCCGCTCCTGGACCCCCGGGGTCTGGGGCGGAGCCCCAGTTGTGGGAAGGGGCGGGGAGGGGAGCAGCCCGCCGCAGGCGCCAAGATCCGCCGGGCACCCCCTAGGGGCGCTCCAGGCCCTCTTCGCCCTCTTCCGCGGCGAGGTTCTTCTCGACCTTCATGAGGATCCTCGCGAAGGCCTCGCGCTCGCCGTCGTCGAGCCCGTCCAGGATGTGCTCCTCCAGCCGCGCCCAGGCCTCCGCGACCTTGGGTCGCAGGGCGTAGCTCGCCTCCGAGGCCCGGACGAGCATGACGCGCCGGTCCCGCGGATCGCGGGCGCGGGTGACATGCCCGCCCTGTTCCAGCCGCCGCAGCATCAGGGTCACCGTCGACGGGTCCAGGTCGAGCGCCCTCGCCAGCTCCGACTGCCGGACCGACCCCGCGTCCCACAGGGTCATCATCAGGAATTCCTGGCCGGAGCAGAGGCCGGTCGGGCGCAGCAGCCTGCCCCCGGCGAGGCGGTGCAGGCGGGACACCCGCGCCAGGGTCTGACTGACGTGGCCGCCGTATCCGTCCTCCGCCGCGCCGATGTGATCGGCCTCCGCCGCGCCAGGGAGCTCTGTGGTCATGGTGGCAAGGCTATCGTGGCCGGCCAATCATTGGCCACCCAACGAATGGGCTATGGTGGCTTCGCCGTTGAGATCGTTGGTCGGCCAATGATCTCGTTGCCGACCGTTATGCCCCATCGACCCCGGGAGCCGTTGTGTCCACACCCTTCGATCCGATCGACCTTGCCGGGCTGCGGCTCCGCAACCGCCTGGTCATGCCCGCCATGGGGCGTGCCCGCGCCTTCGGGCCCGGCAATACGGCCACCGGCTCCATGGCCACGTACTACGCACAGCGGGCCACGGCCGGGCTGATCATCACGGAGGGGTCGCAGCCGTCCGTGGTCGGCCAGGGCTTCCCCCACACCCCGGGGCTGCACAGCGCCGGGCAGATCGCCGCCTGGCGCCGCGTCACCGACGCGGTGCACGCCGAGGGCGGGGTGGTCTTCGCCCAGATCTCGCACGTCGGCAGGGTCGGCGACCCCGGTCTGCTGCCGGAGGGACTGGTACAGGTCGCTCCCTCGGCCGTCGCCGCACCCGGCCGGCTGTTCACCGCCGACGGGATGAAGGACTTCACCACCCCACGCGAGCTGAGCTCCCAGGAGGTGCGGGAGACGATCGCGGATTTCGCCCAGGCGGCACGCAACGCCGTCGAGGCGGGGTTCGACGGGGTCGAACTGCACGCCGCCTACGGCTACTTGATCCACCAGTTCCTCGCCCCCAGCTCCAATCTGCGCACCGATGAATGGGGTGGCTCGATCGAGGGCCGGATCCGGTTCGCGGCCGAGGTGGTCGCGGCCGTGTCGGCGGCCATCGGAGCGCGGCGCACCGGGATACGGATCTCGCCGGGGATTCGCTACAACGGCATCGAGGAGCCCGACATCGAGGCCACGTACGTCCAGCTGGTCCGCCGCCTGAACGAGACCGGCCCCGCCTATCTGCACATCGTCGAGGACTCCCGCGATCTGACCGGCATCCTCCGCAAGGAGTTCTCGGGAACCCTCGTCCTCAACCCCGCGACGGACGGGTTCACCGGTGCGGAGGAGTTGGCGCTCATCGAGGACGGTACGGCCGACCTGCTGTCCTTCGGGGCGCTCTTCCTCGCCAACCCCGACCTTCCGGCCCGGCTGCGAGCGGGCGGACCGTACAACACACCGGACGAGACGACCTACTACGGCGGCACCGACAAGGGGTACCTCGACTACCCGTACCTGACCGCCTGAGGGCCGGCCCTCCTGGCCACGTTCGTGGCTATGCTCGATGTGGTGTGTGACGCTCCTGATTTCGACCTCGAGCCGTATACCGGATTCGACGCGAACCCCTATGTCGAGCGGACGTTCAGCAGCTGGGACGGGCTCGGCTGGCGGTCGTTGCTGCTGCAGCGGTTCGATCACACCGCGCGGGTCGAGCGGATGGCGTTGCCCGCCACCGAGGATCTGCACCTCGTCCTGACCGTCGCGGGCGACGCGGCCATGGAGACCTGTACCGGTGGGCGCCGGCGGCAGCGGCATTGGACACCGGGGCAGCTCGATATGGCGGTTCCGGGCGTGGCGTCGGTACGCCGCTATCGGTCCGTGGTCCCCATGCGGACCCTCCAGGTGCACATTCCACGCGTCACCGTCGCCCGTACGGTCGAGCAATTGGGCGGGGAGCGCGTCGACTACGAGCGGATGGCCGCCGCGGTGGCCTCGGGGGATCCGCTCGTCGAGCACACCATGCGGTCGTTGGGCGCGGCCGGCGAAGCCGACGATCTGTACGCGGAGTCCGCGGCGACGTTCCTCGCCGTGCATGTGCTCAGCCGCGGCGTCCGGCCGCCGAAGCTGGACCGGTCGGGCGCCGCCGGGCCCTGGACGCACAAGGCCGTGGCGATGATGCGGGACCGGCTGGGCGGCCCCCTGACGGTGGCGGACCTGGCGGCCGAGGCCGGCTTCAGCGTGTATCACTTCATCCGGGCCTTCAAGGACGCCACGGGCGAGACACCCCACCGCTATCTCACCCGGCTGCGGATCGAGGAGGCGCAGCGGCTGCTCCGGGCGGGTGGGCTGTCCGTCGCCCAAGTGGCCACGCGGTGCGGATTCGGCAGCCCCGGCTCACTGTCCACGGCGTTCCTGCGGCATACGGGCGTACGGCCGTCGGCCTATCGCAATCGCTGATCGCTGGACGGCAATCGCGCGCATTCCCGTGGCCCCGGGGCGCTTCTAGCGTTCATGGCGTGCCAACTTCCTCACCGGGCGGAGTGACGCCCGACATCGAACCCTTCGCCATCTCCGTTCCCGACGCCGACCTCGACGATCTGCGCCTGCGGCTGGAGCGGGTCCGGCTGCCCGAATCGGAGACCGTGGCGGACGCGTCCCAAGGTGTGCCGCTGGACCATATGCGGGCGCTCCTCGCGGCGCTGCGCGAGCTGGACTGGCGGGCACGCGAGAAGGCGTGGAACGCCATCGGCCACTTCCGTACGGTCATCGACGGCCTGGAGCTGGCCTTCTGGCACGTCCGGTCCCCGGAGCCCGGGGCGATGCCCCTGCTGCTGACGCATGGCTGGCCCGGGTCGATCCTGGAGTTCGAGCAGGTCATCGGCCCGCTCACCGATCCGGTCGCGCATGGTGGCGACCGGGCCGACGCCTTCGACGTCGTCGTTCCGTCACTGCCCGGCTTCGGCTTCAGCGGCCGTCCCGCGCGGACCGGTTGGAACCCCGCGCGGACCGCCGACGCCTGGGCGACGCTGATGAGCCGGCTGGGCTATGACCGCTTCGGCGCACACGGTGGCGACTGGGGCGCGTTCATCAGCACCGAGCTGGCCCGGCGCTTCCCCTCGCGGGTGGCCGGCCTGCACCTGACGATGCCGGTGGCCTCACCGCTTCCGCGAGACCGCGACACCGCCACCCCGGCGGAGGCGCGGATGATCGAACGGCGTGATCTGCACCTGGCCGACGGCTATGGATTCGGCATCCAGATGGGCACCCGGCCGCAGACCCTCGGCTACGCCCTGGTCGACTCGCCCGCCGGACTGGCCGCCTGGCTCGGCGAGAAGTTCGCCGCCTACGCCGACACCCGGGCCGAGGCGGGCGGGGGAGTGAGCCTTGACCGGCAGGCCGAAGGCATCGCCCTGTACTGGCTCACCGGGACGGGGGCGTCCAGCGCCCGCTGGTACTGGGAGGCGCTGCGCTGGACACCGCGCGGCGCCGAGGAGGAGAACGCCCTGCCGGTGACCGTGCCGACCGCGTGCACCCTGTTCCCGGCCGAGCCCTGGCCCACGGCCGAACGCTGGGCCGGGCGGCGCTATACGGATCTGCGGTCCTGGCACGAGATGGAGCTGGGCGGCCACTTCCCCGGACTGGAGCAGCCCGAGACGCTGGTGCGGGAGGTGCGGGACGCCTTCCGCGGTGTGCGGTGACGGAAGGGGTGCGCCAAGCCGCTCTCAGACCGCGTGCGTCACGGTGAACCGCTCGACGGCGTCCCACAGTTCGCGCTCGCGCCGCGGGTCGTAGGACTCCTCCGACGACCGCGCCACCCGGGCGCGGTCGACGTAGGAGCCGGTCGGTGCCGGGGTCGTGCCCAGCACGACATCGGCGAGGTAGCGGCCCGCGGCGCCGCGGCCGGTGGCGAACGGCGTGAGGACCATCACCGGCAGGACCCGCCGCATGGCGAAGCGGGAGAGCGGACCGGCATTGCGGGCGAGACCGGTGCCGGGGACGAAACCGGGGTTGTACGCGATGACGTCGATCCCGGCCGGAAGCCTCCGCGCGTACTCGTGCACGAGGTGGATGGCGGCCAGCTTGCTCGTCGAGTACGCGGTGCGCCCGCCCGCCGTGCCGGCCGGCTTGGCGAAGGCGCCCGGACGGGCGAGGACATCGGGAGAGTTCCAGACCGGGCCGGGCACCATGCCCAGGTTGTGCCTGAAGTCCCCGAAATGGGTGTCGCTGACGGTGATCACGACCCGGGCGGGCGCGGTGAAGCGGTCCTGGAGCACCCGGACGAAGAGATGGTTGGCCAGTACGTTGATGGCGAAGGTGGCCTCGTACCCGTCGGGGGATTCGGTCAGCGCGTTGGTGTACTGCATCCCCGCGTTGCCCACGAAGCCGCGCAGCGGTGGCAGATCACCGCGCTCCAGCCGGTCATGGATCTCGGTGGCGGCGGAGCGGACGCTCTGGAGCGAGCCGAGGTCCGCCGGGACGTACGAGACCGTACGCCCGCCCGTGGCGAGCTCCTCGGCGAGCCGGGCGCCGGAGGACGCGCGGGCCACGACGAGGAGGTGCGCGTCGGGCGACCGGCGCACGATGTTTTCCGCGGCGACGCGCCCGATCCCGCGGCTCGCGCCCGTCATCACGATGGTGTGCTCCGAAACAGACATGGAAGGCTCCTTCATGGTCGGCCGATGGCGCCCGGTCCGGGCGCGGCGGCTCCACGTTCGCCGCCCCCGTCGACGCCGACCAGTGCCGTCCCCGTCACTAGGACCGGCAGTACCCAGGCTCATCCGGCGCCGCGCGGCGAGAATGGCCCCATGGCTTCCTCCCGCTCCGACTTCGCCGCGCTCCTGCGCGCCTGGCGCGACCGCCTCGCCCCGGCCGACGCCGGCTTCACCCCGAAGGCGAGCCGCCGCGCGCCGGGGCTGCGCCGCGAGGAGCTCGCCGAGCTGGCCGGGCTCTCCGTCGACTACATCCTGCGTCTGGAGCAGGGACGCGCGAAGCACCCCTCGGACCAGGTCGTCGGCGCCCTCGCCCGCGCCCTCCAGCTGTCCCGCGCCGAACGCGACCAGCTGTACCGGAGCGCCGGGCTGCTGCCACCGCGGGACGGGACGGTCAGCGACCATGTGCCCCCGGGCATCCAGCGGCTCGCGGCGCGCCTGGGCGACGTCCCGATCGGGGTGTTCACCGCCGACTGGACCCTGGTGTGGTGGAACGCCATGTGGAGCGCCCTGCACGGCGACCCCACCGTCCTCCCGGCCGCCGAACGCAACCTGGCCCGCGCCCTGTTCGGCACCGGTGCCGCCCGCGACCCGGTGCTCCGCGTCCGGCCCGAGCGCGGACGCGACACCTTCGAAACCTCGATCGTGGCCGACCTCAAGGACGCCGTCTCCCGCTACCCCGCCGACCCCCGGCTCGCCCGCCTGGTGCGGGAACTACGGGCGGAGTCCGAGGCCTTCGCCCGTCACTGGGCCGCCCGGACGACCGCCGCCCAGCACACCTCCGACCGCAAGACGATCCGGCATCCGGAGATCGGCGACATCGTGCTCGACTGCGATGTGCTCATCGTCCCCGGCGCGGATCTGCGCATGGTCACCTACACGGCGGCGACCGGAAGCGGCGACGCGGGCAAGCTGGACCTGCTGCGCGTCACCGGTCCCGGCCGCTCTTCCGGGTCAGGACGCGGGCAGCTCACCGCGGACCGTACGGGCCGCGGTGACCAGGTTCTCCAGTGAAGCGCGGGTCTCCGGCCAGCCGCGGGTCTTCAGACCGCAGTCGGGGTTGACCCACAGCCGCTCGGCGGGGATGGCCTTCAGGCCCGTCCGCAGCAGTTCGGCCGCCTCCTCCGCGCTGGGCACCCGCGGGGAGTGGATGTCGTACACCCCGGGCCCGGCCTCGCGCGGATAGCCGTGGGCGGCGAGCTCGCGGGCCACCTGCATATGGGAGCGGGCGGCCTCCAGACTGATGACATCGGCGTCGAGGTCGTCGATCGCCTGGACGATGTCGCCGAACTCGGCGTAGCACATATGGGTGTGGATCTGGGTGTCGGGGCGTACCCCGCCGGTGGTGAGCCGGAAGGCCCCGGTCGCCCAGGCCAGATAGCCGGGCCGGTCGGCGGTGCGCAGGGGCAGGGTCTCGCGCAGCGCGGGCTCGTCCACCTGGATGACCGAGGTCCCGGCCGCCTCCAGGTCGTTCACCTCGTCGCGCAGGGCGAGGGCGACCTGGCGCGCGGTGTCGCCACGGGGCTGGTCGTCGCGGACGAAGGACCACGCGAGCATGGTGACCGGGCCGGTGAGCATGCCCTTGACCGGGCGGTCGGTGAGGGACTGGGCGTACGCCGTCCAGCGCACCGTCATCGGCTCGGGGCGCGAGATGTCACCGGCCAGGATCGGCGGGCGGACGTAACGGGTGCCGTAGGACTGGACCCAGCCGTGCTGGGTGGTCAGATAGCCGGTGAGCCGCTCGGCGAAGTACTGGACCATGTCGTTGCGCTCGGCCTCGCCGTGCACCAGCACATCCAGGCCGGTCTGCTCCTGGAAGGAGATCACCTCCTGGATCTCGGCCCTGATGCGCTCCTCGTACCCGGCCGGGTCGATCCGGCCCTGGCGCAGATCGGCGCGGGCGGTGCGGAGTTCGCCGGTCTGCGGGAAGGAGCCGATGGTGGTGGTCGGCAGCGGCGGCAGGCGGAGGTGGGCGCGCTGCGCCGCGGTGCGCCCGGCGTACGGCTGGGAGCGGCGGGCGTCGTCCCCGGTGACCGCGGCGGCGCGGGCGCGGACGGCGGGGTCGCGGGTGATGGGGGAGCCCGCGCGGGAGGCGAGGTCGGCCCGGTTCGCGGCCAGCTCGGCGCTGATCGAACCGGTGCCGCGGGCCAGGCCCTTGGCGAGGGTGACGATCTCCGCTGTCTTCTGCCGGGCGAAGGCCAGCCAGCGCAGGATCTGCGGTTCGATGTCCCGCTCGGCCGCCGTGTCGAGGGGGACGTGCAGCAGCGAGCAGGAGGCGGCCACATCGACCCGGTCCGCCAGGCCCAGCAGGGTGCCGAGCGTGGCCAGGGACTTCGCCAGGTCGTTGACCCAGATGTTGCGGCCGTTGACGACCCCGGCGACCAGCCGCTTGCGGGGCAGCCCGCCGACGGCGGCCAGCGCGTCCAGCTGCGCCGCGGCGGCCTCGGTGAAGTCCAGCGCCAGCCCCTCGACCGGGGCCTTGGCCAGCACCGGCAGCGCCTCGCCGAGGCGGTCGAAGTACGAGGCGACCAGCAGCTTCGGGCGGTCGGTGAGGGCGCCGAGGTCACGGTAGGCGCGCCCGGCCGCGTGTCGTTCGGCGGGGGTGCGGTCCTGGACCAGGGCCGGCTCGTCGAGCTGCGCCCACTCGGCACCGGCCGCCCGCAGATCGGCCAGGACCTCGGCGTACACCGGAAGCAGCCGGTCCAGGAGGGTGAGCGGCTCGAAGCCGGCGGGCGCGCCGGGCGCGGGCTTGGCGAGGAGGAGGTAGGTGACGGGGCCGACGAGGACCGGCCGCGCGGTCAGCCCGAGGGCGATGGCCTCCTTGAGCTCCGCGACCTGCTTGGCGGAGTCGGCAGCGAACACCGTGTCCGGACCCAGTTCGGGGACCAGATAGTGGTAGTTGGTGTCGAACCACTTGGTCATCTCCAGCGGCGCCACGTCCTGAGTGCCCCGCGCCATCGCGAAGTACCCGTCGAGCGGGTCGGCGGCGACGGCGGCCCGGTGGCGGTCGGGGATGGCGCCGACCATGACGGTGGTGTCCAGCACATGGTCGTAGTACGAGAAGTCGCCCGTGGGGACTTCGTCGATGCCCGCGCCGGTCAGTTGGAGCCAGTTGGCGCGGCGCAGCCCGGCTGCGGTGGCCCTCAGCGCGCCGGCGGTGACGCGGCCCTTCCAGTAACCCTCGATCGCCTTCTTCAGTTCCCGGTCAGGGCCCTGGCGGGGGTAGCCGTACACGGTGGCCCGTGCCGCCGCGGCCGCGGACTTGGTGGTCACGGAGATCTCCTTCGCGAGATGAATCCCTGAGGTCCCGGCGACGGGAGGAGAGCGCGAAGGGTGACGGACCGGACGCCACGATCTCGCGCGGCAGGCGCGCGGTCGTCCGTCTGGTGCATGTTCGCCGACCCGCCCTCGAGGTCACCGGGATGTCCGCGCACGGGTGGTCCGCACGCGGGCAGATGGCAGGTCTTCGGACTCACGGGCGCGTCCTCCTCAGGAGGACACCTACTGGCCGTCGCTTCCCAGGTCCCTCTCACCGGACCCAGTGCGTATGACGGCGGTCGTTCCCGCTCACCGCTGCGGGGCAGTCCCGGATTTCCACCGGGTTCCCTCTTGCGACGCGTCCCGCCTGGCGGACGGGGCGAACCAGCTGCACCGGCCAGCCTACGGCATGGGAAACCCCCGGCCGCGTCGGCCGGGGGTTCCGCCCCTCACGGGCTCGTGGCGCGGGGGGTCAGCACGAGCTGGAGTCCGACTGGCCCACCAGGTTGACCGGGACGGTGACGAAGGAGAACTGGTTGCTGGCGCATACGCCGGGGAAGGTCGTGCTGCTGGCATTGTTGACGGTGACATCGGGGCCGTCCTCCGCGACGGCACCGGTCGCGCCGACGGCGAGGGACGCGGCGGTGAGAGCGAGCGTGGACAGGGCGGTCCGCATACGCATGGGAACTCCTTGCTGGGGATGAGCGGCCGGAAATGACCGGCTTCGCATGCATGGTGCCCCTTTGTCGTGTGGATCGCGGCCCAACGTCCCTCTAACGGGGTAACACGTCATCCGCCGGGGCGCAGGGCGGGATCGTCGGTGGGCGGGCCGGGTCGGGGACGCGGTTGGTGAAACCGCCGGGGACCGAGCGGCACTGCTGCTCGCGGAAGTGGACCGGTGCGGTGCCCACGCGGCGGGCGAACAGCCTGCTGAAGTAGGCGGGGTCGTCGTAGCCGACGCGGCGGGCGATGGCGGCCACCGGCAGTTCGGTGCCGACGAGGAGCTCCTTGGCCCGGCCCAGCCGGATCCCGAGGAGGTAGTCCTTGGGGCTGCACCCCGCGCCGCGCCGTACCGCGGTGCGCAGTTCGGCCGGTGTCATCCCGTGCCGGGCGGCGTGCTCGGCCACCGACAGCGGCTGGAAGGCGTCCCTGGCCAGCGCCTGGAGCACCGGATGCCCGTCCGAGCCGCCGCCGGCGCGCACCCGGCGCAGGGCGACGAGGAGTTCATGGACGGCGGCGGCCGTCTCGACCTCCAGGAACGGATTGCCCTGGCGCGCGGCGCGGACGATCCGGCCGATGGCCGTACGGGCGGTGGCGGTGTCGGTGAGCGCGACCACCGGACGGTCCGGGTCGATATAGCCCAGATCGGCGTACGCGGCGGTGGCCGGGCCGGTGAAGTCGACGAACGCCTCGTCCCATCCGGTGTCCGGGTCCGGGGCGTAGTGGTGGCTGACACCGGGGGTGAGCCAGAGCAGCGCGGGCGCGGTGACGGTACGGCGGCGGCCGTCCGCGCCGCGGAACCAGCCGCGGCCCGCGCTGATGACCACCGCCACATGATGGTCGAGGACCCGCGGGCCGACGACGGGCAGGGCGCCGTGCTGCAGGCCGACACCGAGACACACCAGGCCGAGCCGGTGATGGGCCGGGCTGGGCGTGAAGTACCGCATCCAGGTGTGATACATCCGCGGTCCCCTCCGGTCGGCTGCGTCCCCCACCCGCCGATCTTCGTCCACGGACCGCCCGCTCGCCAGGGGGCGAGAGGGGACCGTGCGGCGGGGTGGAGGGACACGTAACCGAAGGTGGGGACCGCGGGGAGCGGGACGTGGGCGCGCGCCGTCCCGCTCCCCGCGCGGTGTCAGTCCAACTCCTCCACGGTGAAGGAGTCGAGCGTGAACTCCGCGGTGCCGCTGTCGCCGGTCTTCCGCAGCCCCACCCACAACTCGCCGTCCGCGGGCGCGGTGACGGTGTAGCCGTGCGTGGCCCGCCCGGTGGCGGCGGGCAGCGGGGTGCGCTCCAGCTCCCGCGCCCCGGGCTCGTCCACGGCCGTGACCCATGCGGACTGACCGGCCGCCTCGTTGGCGTAGGTCAGGGTCACCCGGTAGCGCCGCCCGGGGCGGAAGCGGGCGGTGTGCGGCACCGTACGGTAGACTAGGCCCGGGTTCTCGCCGCGCGACTTCAGCGACTGGCCGCCCTCGAGCACATCGTCGATCGCCTTGCCGTTCCAACCGGCCTGGGTGTACGGGGCGTGCCGCTGCGCGATATGCGTCCGCGGGTCGGTCACCCCGCCCGCGTCGCCCTTGACGAACGGGCCCCAGCCCTGGGGCACCCGCTCGAAGTCCTCGTACACCAGCGCGCCGGGCTTCGTGGTCCGCCGGGCCCGCACGACCCGCAGCCCGTCGAAACGGACCCGGGCCCGGCCCGCCGCCACGTCGAGGGTGAGGGTGACCGGGCCACCGCCGTCGGGGACGGTGAACCAGGTGAACATCCGCTGGAAGCGGGTGCCGTGTTTGCGGTCGGCCGCCATGTGGTTGACGGCGGTCGAGGTCTCGGTCCAGTTCTCCGCGGTGACGCCGTCGGCGGTGTGCACCCGCAGCGCGGCCCGCCGCCGCTCACCGGCCTCCGCCCCCACCTCCACCTGTACGGAGGCCACATAGCCGCCGGGGGCCAGCCGGCCGACGCGCTGGCCGACGGTGGCGGCGGCGCCCTCGCCGATGACCAGTTCGTAGTCGCCCAGCGCACTGCGTTCCACGGTGGCCGGGCCGGTGGTCTGCCGGCCGCGCAGCGAACCGGAGTGGAAACCGGGGTCGTACAGCGGGGTGCCCTCGCCCCAGCCGGGCGCCGCCTGGGCAGGGGCGGCGGAGCGCAGCACCACATAGGGGACGTCGGGATCGGCGGTGACGCTGATGTGGCCGTCGCGCACCGGCAGGGTGACCGGTTCGGCGCGCCCCTGGTCGGTGAGGCGGTACAGCACCACGGACCGCCGTCCCGACCAGCCGCGCGGCAGCCGCCAACGGGTGGTGCCACCCGCCGGGTTGTAGTGGTAGAGCTTGGCGGGGTCGGTGGCCTCGCGCGGCTCCCAGGGCAGCAGATAGCCACCGCCGTCGTAGACCAGCCGCCCGTCGGTGGTGATGCGGCGGACGCCGCCGGTGTCGCTGACGGAGGTGCGGCCGGGCCCCTCGAAGGTGATCTCGTGGTCGCCCCAGGTGCGGATGGGGTACGCCTGGAGGTACTTGGCGGGCAGGCTGTGGGTCCAGATGAGCCGGTAGAAGGCGGTCCAGTCGGTCTTGCCGGTCCAGCCCTCGAAGTTGCCCATCCGGGGGATGCCGAGCAGGGTGGGCCACTTGTCGGCGAAGACGTCCTTCTGGTGGTTGCGGAGGAAGCGGATGAGCCGGGAGTTGATACCGCGCGAGCTGTCCGGGCCGTAGTCGGTCTCGGTGGCCCAGTGCGACCACAGCGAGGAGCGCTCCAGCCCGTGGCCCCATTCGGTGGCCACCCGCCAGCCCTGCTCGCGCAGGGCCCGCTGGAGCCGGTCGGAGTTCCAGCCGGACTCGCGGAAGACGTCGATGTAGAGACCGGCGAGGGCCGGGTCGGCGTCGTTCCGCAGGTCCTGGAAACGCCGGACGATATCGCCGGAGACCAGGTCGCGGCGGGGGTCGATGCGGTACGACTGGTCCAGCCAGTCCCACTGCTTGTCGTTTTTGTCGACCAGGGTCTCGGAGAAGGCGTTGGCCACCGGATAGGACTCGGTGGCGTTGACGTGCACCGCGAAGTCGCTGTTCCAACGGCGTCCGGAGCGCAGCAGGGTGTTGAGGTCGGCCAGGCCACCGGCGCGGGTGTTGTAGTTGCCCGCGTAGTCGGGGTGGGCGGAGTCATGGCCCTCCGACTGATACCCCTTGAGCAGGGTGTACTGCCGCAGTCCATCGGTGGCCAGCGCGATGCGCTTGACGTTGTCGAGGGTGTCGAGGAACGGGTTGGTGGCCTGGCTGGCGAAGTTGAACGGGATGTGCGGGACGACCCGCAGATGCTGCTCGTCGGCGCCGAGCGGATTGACCATGATGTCGCGGAAGGCGATGGCGGCGTCCTGCCAGTCGACCACGCCGTCGCCGTTGCGGTCCCGGGTGAGGACCACGGTGGCCCAGGGCAGCGGCTCGGTGGCGCCGACGGGCGCGGTGGCGGCCCGGTGGGTCCACTCACCGCAGCCGAGCCGGGCGGTGATCTGCCCGTCCTCGCGCACCGTCTGCCGCCACAGCCGTCCGTTCTCCCACGTGGTGCCCGCGGCGGAGGAGGGCTTGTCCCACACCGTGTTGGTCTCGACGGCGGCGGCGAGCCGGTCGGTGCTGACGACGGCGTAGGCGCAGCCGATGGGGTCGCCGTCGGTGGGGGTGCCGGCCGTGGGCCGGACCACGGTGTCACCGCTCTTGGCCTGGTCGAGGTCGATCCGCGCGGCCAGCAGGGTGGCGCCCGGCTGGTCGGCGCGGACGCTGAGGAACGCGAGTCCGGGGATGCGCAGGGTGCCCACGCGCAGCGCGTCGGTGTCGGCGATCCGGGTGACGCGCCAGTCGACCTGCCATTCGCTGACCCGGACGCGGATGTCGATCTCGGCGTCCGCGCCGAAGGCGAGGGTGTAACTGATGTGGTCCGGGCCGCTGGTGACGGCGGTGGTGCGGGGGGTGTGTTCGACGCCGTCGATGAGCACCGTACGGACCGGCTCCCGCTGCCCGTACAGCACCGCGCCGCTCTCGCGGTCGGTGTACGCGACGATGCGCGGGAACTCCGGGTCCACCCGGACCTCCAGCCGCTTCGACCGCAATGTGCGCTCGGTGCCACGGGCGTGGGCGGTGCCACCGCCCGCGCTGATGGCCGTTCCGATTCCGGCCAGTGTGGTGGTGACCATGACCGCTCTGCGACCGGGTCGCCATGCTCCCGGCCGCCCCTCCTCTGTGTGGGTCAACGCGCCGCTCCTCCCTCGCTGGTGGGAACAGTGCTCCACCTTGGGACGGCGGCGGGGCGGCCGCCCATGGACAAGTGCGCGGGGGTGTTGGACTAACGGGCCGTGGCGCCCATCACGACAAGCGCTCACGACCGGTCCGAGGAAACGGGATCAGCCCGCCGCGCCGTCGAGCAGCCGGCTGTAGCGCAGCCGCAGCGCCCGCTCGGTGCTGGCCGCCACCGTGACGAGCCCGACCGCGGTGTTGCCCCATGCCGACAGATCAATGGGCGAGGTGAAGGTCCCGACGTACTGGGCGACGCCCTCCGGCGCCCGGGTGATCTGTTCGGCGAGCTGAAGGATCAGGAGAACCAGGCCGATGACGAGCACGAGCACCGAGAGGAAGCCGATAAAGCGGCTCAGTGCGGGGTGCGATCGGTCGAGGCGCGCGCGGCGCCCCTCGGCGGAGCGGGGGTCCGGGACGAGCTGGAACTCGGCCCCCTCGGCGCTGACGTAGTGGCAGCGCTTGAGTCCGAAGCCGCTCGCCCTTACTTCGACGGTGCCGCCCTGGACGGGGAAGACGGCAGGGACTCTGGACTCGGCGTGATGCCTGCCATCGAGGTACAGATGGGCCTTGGCGTAGCCGTCCGACGTGTTCTGATGCTTGATGTCGACGGCGTAGACCGTCTGCCGGCCGTCGTCGTTCCTCAGCCGAAGATAGAACAGTGCGCGGGTGAGCATCTGCCACCAGCGGAAACGCTTCAACGCTCGCCCGTCCCCGGGCTTGACCCGCTGCACGGCCCGACGATGCCGCCACTCCTTGATCATGTCTCTACTCCTGGGATCGTCCCGGATGCCGTCAGACCGTTCCTCGGCCGCTGATCCCCCCGGAATGACCGGTCCGCTCGGTGGTCGGTTCCTTGCGAGTGTGTGCCCAGCCACCGAGCACCATCGCGACGAGCGCGATGGATCCGAGGAGGATCATCTGGCCGGTGAGGCCGCCGGGGACCCCGTTGACGATGCCCCACAGCGGCTCGGAGCCCGGGTTGAGCAAACCGCGGATCACCCCTTGGGCGGCCAGGGCCGCGATCACCATCCCGACCGCCTCAAGGGCCGTATAGCCACCCCTGCGCATCGCGCTTCTCCGTTTGGTGTTCGGTTGTCTCGGCACGTGAACGAGTCTGTCCGCGCGGTGCGGCAGGCACATCAGCCCGGCGGCTCGAACCGCCTTCGACCAAGGACGAGGCGGGAATGCGACTCTGGTCGGGGGCACATCAGCCCCCGGGTCTGACGCACGGGCCGCACCGTGTCGCGATAATGACCAGGTGAATACGGACGTCGCGCCACCGCTCGGATGGTGGCAGCAGACCTGGCGGCTGATGGCGGCCGCGGCAGTGGGCATACCGCTCTGGCTCTCCACCGGTGTGGTGCTGCGGACGGAGGCGACCGGACCCGGCTCGTGGTTCTTCATCGGTGATCCGCTGGTGGCTCTCGGCTGTCTGACGGCGCTTCTGTGGCGGCGGCGGTTCCCGCTCGCCGTCGCCATGACGATCGCGATCGCCTCGACCGCGTCGGCACTCGCCTCCGGCGCCGCGTTTCTGGCGCTGGTTTCGCTCTCCACCCGTCGCCGTCCGGTGGAGAGCGGGGTCGTCGGCCTGGCCCTCGTGACCGCGTCACAGTTCTCCGGCGGGTTCTACCCGACCCCGCCCGGCCCGTTGTGGCTCGCGCTCGCGTTGCCGGCGCTGATCGCGGGCATCGCCGTGGCCGTGGGCATGGCCATCGGCGCGCGCCGTGTCGAGGTGCGGTCCTTCCGGGACCGGGCGGAGAGCGCGGAGCGGGAACAGACCGCGCGAGCGGCACAGGCACGGGCCCTGGAACGCAACCGGATCGCCCGCGAGATGCACGATGTGCTCGCGCACCGGATCTCCCTGGTCGCCATGCAGGCCGGAGTGCTGGATCACCGCGGCGACCTGACAGCGGAGGAAAACCGCGTGCTGGTCCGCGGCATCGCCGACGGCTCCCACCAAGCGCTGGAAGAACTACGGGATGTCCTGGGTGTGCTCCGGGCCGACCCGGGCCGCCCGGAACCACCGCAGCCCTCCCTCGACGGAATCCCCGACCTGGTGGCCGACGCGCGCACATCCGGACTGGACGTCACGCTCACCACCACCGTGACGGGAACACCGTCCGACGTCGTCGGACGCACCTGCTACCGGATCGTCCAGGAAGGACTGACCAACGCCGCCAAACACGCCCCCGGCGCACACGTACACATCACCCTCGAAGGAACAGCGGGCGGCGAACTCGACGTCAGCGTCCACAACACCCCGGCCGCCCGGGCAACCGCACCACCACCGGCATCGGGATTCGGTCTGCTCGGCCTCACCGAACGCATCAGCCTCGCCGGCGGAGAACTCGACCACCACCCCACACCCGACCATGGATACCTCCTCACCGCGCGGCTACCCTGGCCGAACCCCACCCACGAAAAGAGAGCATGAGTGGATAACGATCGGGAGCCGGTGCGTATCGTCATCGTCGACGACGACCAGCTGGTGCGGATGGCGCTGCGACTCGTCCTCGAGGCCGAACCGGACCTGAGCGTCGTCGCGGAGGCGGCCGACGGGGACGCCGCGCTCACCGTGGTGGACGAGCGGCGGCCGGACGTCGTGCTGATGGACGTGCGGATGCCCGGCCGTGACGGTCTCAGCGCGACCCGGGAACTCCTCACCAGGCCGGCGCCGCCGCGGGTGCTCATCCTGACCACGTTCGACTCCGACGATCTGGTGCTCGGCGCACTGCGCGCCGGAGCACTCGGGTTCGTCCTCAAGGACACCCCGCCGGCGCGGATCATCGACGCGGTGCGGACCGTCGCGGAAGGGAACCCCGTGCTGTCCCCGGTGGCCACGGCACGGGTGATCGCCGCGGCCACCGGGCCACAGTCCGCCACGGCTCGCAGCTCGTCCCGCGAGGCCGCGCGGAAACAGCTGTCCGCCCTGACCGAACGAGAACGCGATACCGCTCGGGCCATCGCGGACGGGCTGGGCAACCCGGAGATCGCCGGGCGGCTGCACATCAGCGTCGCGACCGTCAAGGCGCACATAAGCAACCTGTTCGCCAAGCTGGCGGTGGAGAACCGGGTGCAGATCGCACTCCTGGTCCGCGACGCGGAGTAATGACCAGCCCGGTGCAATCGCCGGGTAATCGCGCCCGCCGCGTTATGACGGCCGGGGTGCGGTGAGCACCGAGGCGCCGCCCGGTCAGCGGATGCCTCGGAACATGGTCTACTAAGTGAAGAAACTTACAAGGGCGCGGTCGCGCGTGCTATAACGTAAGCATCTAAATCAGAAAGACGCTTACGTCGTGCACCCGTGCCCGCTGGCCGGGCGCCGGAGAACGGACGCCCCATGACCCTCACCCACCCCGCCTTCACCGAGACCGACGCGGCCGCCCTCGTGGCGCGGCTGCGGGAGACCCATCGCGGTGGCCGTACCAAACCCCTCGCCTGGCGCCGCGAGCAGCTCACCCGGCTGCGCGCGCTGCTGACCGAGAACCGCGAGGCCATCGCCGAAGCCCTCTGGGCCGATCTGCGCAAGAACCGCGCCGAGGTCGACCGCTCCGAGATCGACGGCACGGTCCGCGAGATCGACGACTACCTCGAGCACCTGGAGGAGTGGCTCGCCCCGCAGCCCGCGGAGGTCACCGTCTCCCAACTGCCGGAGGGGACCACGGCCCGCACCGAGTTCGACCCCCTCGGTGTCGCCCTGGTCCTCTCGGCCTGGAACTATCCGATCTATCTGCTGCTGACCCCGGTCGCCGCCGCGCTGGCGGCCGGTAACGCGGTGGTCATCAAGCCCTCCGAACTCGCCGAGCGGACCTCCGCACTGCTGGCCCGGCTGCTTCCGGCCTACCTCGACACCGAGGCCACCGCCGTGGTCGAGGGCGGCGTCGCAGAGACGACATCGCTGCTGGCCCAGCGTTTCGACCACGTCTTCTACACCGGCAACGGCACCGTGGGCCGGATCGTGATGCGCGCGGCGGCCGAGCATCTGACCCCCGTCACCCTGGAACTCGGCGGCAAGTCCCCGGTCTTCGTCGACCGCGACGCCGACCTCGCCACGGTGGCCGAACGCATCGCGTCCACCAAGTTCTCCAACGCCGGGCAGATCTGCGTCGCCCCCGACTACGTCCTCACCGACCCGGACACGGCCCAGGCGCTGGTGCCCGCCCTGGCCCAGGCGATCGAGCGGCTGTACGGCAGCGATCCGCGGGCCGCCGGGAACTTCGGGCGCATCGTCAACGAGCGCCACTTCGACCGGCTGACCGCGCTGCTCGGCTCCGGCCGCACCGTGGTCGGCGGGCAGAGCGACCGCGCCGAGAAGTACATCGCCCCGACCGTGCTGCTGGACGTCAAGCCGGACGAGCCGGTGATGCGGGAGGAGATCTTCGGCCCCATCCTGCCCATCCTGGCCGTCGCCGACCTGTCCGAGGCCATCGCCTTCATCAACGACCGCGACAAGCCGCTCGCGCTCTACGCCTTCACCGAGAACGACACCACTCGGGCCCGGCTGATCGCCGAAACCTCCTCGGGCGCCGTCAACTTCGGCTTCCCGGTGTTCCATCTGAGCCTGCCGACCCTGCCGTTCGGCGGTGTCGGGGAGAGCGGCATGGGCAGCTACCACGGCCGCTACTCGCTGGAGACGTTCAGCCACCGCAAGGCGGTCCTCGACGTCCCGCTGAGCTGATCAAGCCCCGGTTCCGGACGGTCGACGGACGCCTACGACGCCGGCTGGTCGCGGCTGGCCGATGCGTTCGGGCTGGCGAAACCGCATGTCGTGGGCCCGGGCATCGGCACCAGCGCGGTGTTGTTCGCCGCGGCCCGGCACCCGGATCGCGGGCCGTCACGACCCGGTGGTGCCGCCGGCGAACTGACCTGTCCCCACTGCCCGTTCCGCCCGGCGGCTCTCGGATCAGCCGCCGGGCCGGGCCTTCTTCCGGGCCCGGTACGCGGCCACGTTGCTCTTGTTGCCACAGGTGTCGTACGCGTGCCAGCGCTGGGTGCGGCTGCGCGTGGTGTCGTAGAACGCGTGGTCGCAGCGCTCATTGGCGCAGATACGGATACGTGGCCAGGTGCCGTCGGAGACGAGCTCCGCCACCGCGAGGGTGATGCCGCCGAGCACGGGGTCGCCGCCCACCTGCCGCAGCCGCACCTTCCCGGGCTCGGAGAAGTCCTGCCGGAGCGTGACGGGAGACGCGCGCTCGGCCAGCCGCGCCCAGCCGGGTGCCGCCGCCGCGCTGTCCGGCGCGGTGATGATGTCCATGAGGGTCGTGCGCAGGCCGCGGATCTTGGCCATGCGCTGCGGTGATGGTCTCTCCGCGGCGGGCTGGCCGAACGGGCGCAGGACGGCGCTCGCCGTCTCGGGGTCCTGGAGCGTCTCCGGGCACGCGGGGCCGTGCGGCCGGGAGTTGAGCAGGTCCACGATCGCCTCGGCGGTCGCGGGGATCCGCCGCCCGGATTCCGGTTCTTCTCTGGCCACCCAGCCATGCTAGCACATGGTCTATTGGTGAATGAGGCTTACACCTCGATGACCGGGCGTGCTATAGCGTAAGCGTCTAAAAAATTAGTCCATTACACAGAGGCGGCGGCCTCCGCCGTGTCGGCGTGGATCCAAGATCAGCGATGTGCTGTACGCGGTCAGCGGGCTGATCTGGGTCGTCCTGCTGACCGCGTACGTACGCCACGGCGGAGCCCGGTGGCGCGATCTGCGCGAGGATCTGCGCCACCCGGGCCAGGGGTTCGCCCTCGCGTACGTCCCCATCATCGGCATGCTGGTCACCGGCCACTTCTCGCGCTTCGGCCAGGAAGGGGCCCGCTGGGCCTACGTGGTCTTCCTCGCGGCGGCCGCGCTGGTGGCCGCCCGGCTGCTCGCCCACTGGCTCACCGGCACCCTCAGCGAGACCGCCCTGCACCCCGGCTATCTGCTGCCGGTCTCCTCCGGGCCGTTCATCGCGAGCATCACCGCGTCGACGCTGCGCCTCCCCGAAGTGGCGGCGGCGGCCTTCGCCGTGGGGGTTCTGTACTGGCTGGCCTTCGGAACGGTCATCCTCGGCAGCCTGGTCACCGGCAGTCCGCTTCCGCCACCGGCCCGGCCCACCCTCACCGTCCTGATCATCCCGCCCGCCGTGGGCGGCAGCGCCTGGCTCGCCGCCCACGGAGGCCGCCTGGACGGGGTCGGCTACGGATTCTCCGGCATCCTCTTCTTCACCCTCGCCCTGGTCGCCTTTCTGCTGCCGACCCTCCGCGAGCGGTCCTTCCATACGGGGCTGTGGGTCTACATCTTTCCGGTGGCCGCCACCACGAACTTCCTGGTGCGCTGGTCGTACGCGGCGGACGTGCCGGACCGGGAGGTCGCCGTCTGGGCGCTGCTGACCGTGGCGAGCGGTGCCTTCCTCCTCCTGGGCGCCGCGAGGCTCGTCCATGGCGGTCGGCTCTGGCGCCTGCGGTCCGGTCGTCACCCGAACCATCGGTGAGTCGAATGCCGCCATGCCGCAGATGCAAGGAAAATCCGGGCTTCTCCCTGGTATAGGCGCGATCCATGGTCTATCGGCATGGCATGTGCGTTTGCCTGGGATGGGTGTTCGGGTAACGCTCCTCCAGGAGGTGGTAGGCCGTGAGTGACTCCCTCGCAGCTGCCAGTACGGCCGCCGGTCCGATGGCGGAAGTCGCCCTCACCGGCGATCTGACCCGCCCCGCCCGGCTGACGGTGTCCGAGCTGCTTTCCTGGCCCCAGCACCGGGCCCAGGTGAGCTTCGACTGCGCCACCAGCGGCATCCAGCACCACCGCTTCACCGGGCCGTTTCTGCACGACGTCCTGGTCGCCGCCGGTCCCGGCTTCGACCCCGCCCGGCGCAAGGACCGGCTGCGCTTCCTGATCGCCGTACGTGGCGTGGACGGCCACCGCGCGCTGCTGTCCTGGGCCGAGATCGACCCGGACTTCGGCCGTGCCCCCGTGCTGCTCGCGGTCACCATCGACGACACTCCGCTCGACCGTGCGGGCCCCCAGCTCGTCCTGCCCCAGGACCGCTGCGGCGCCCGGTACATCAGCGGTATCGAGGCGATCCGCGTGGACGGCGGATACACCGTCTGGACGTGATGGCCCCTGGCGGAACCCGCTGGGGGCCGGGTGTCAGACCAGCGGGCGGTACGCGGTGAGCGTGACGGACAGCGTCACATCGCAGGGCTCGGGCAGCCGCGCGATGCGCTCCTCCAGCCGCCCGCCCTCCTGATGCCAGGCGTTGGGGCCCATCCCCACCAGCTGCGGCAGGGCCTTGTGGTCCAGCGTCATGGTGCTCCGCGACCGCTCCCGGGCCACCTCGGTGAAATGCGCCGAGAGCCGGTCCGCCAGCCGCTCGTCCTTCTGCTCGCCCACCCGCAGCAGCTCCAGCGCCGCCACCAGTTCCCGTAGATGATCGGGCCGGGGTGTCACCACCAGCAGCACACCCTCGGGACGCAGAATCCGCCGCAGCTCGGCCGGATTGCGCGGTGCGAAGACATTGAGGACCACCGACGCGGCCCCGTCGGCGAGCGGCAGTTCGTCCCAGGCGTCGGCCACCACCGCGCTGATCCGGGGATGCGCCCGCGCGGCCCGGCGGGCGGCGAACTTGGAGATGTCGAGCAGGATTCCCTCGGAGTCCGGGAACTCCGACATCACCCGGCCGAGGTGATAGCCCGTTCCGCCACCGATGTCCACGACACAGCCGGGGGCGCCGCCCGTCGCCGCCGGTGCCGTCTCGCGCGCGAGCGCGGCCAGTGCTCCGGCGATCGGCGCGTAGTGACCGGCGGCCAGGAAGTCCGCGCGGGCCGCCACCATGGCGGCGGTGTCCGCGCTGAACTTGGCGGCGCCACGCAGCAGATTGACATACCCCTGCTTCGCCACGTCGAAGCTGTGCCCGTGCGAGCACCGCAGCGCGCCGTCGGTCATCGTCATGGCGCCGGAACAGTACGGGCAGTGAAGGTACCGAACCGCCTCTTTCCGCATCGTGTCCCCCGTTACCGCCGTTGTCCTGACAGGACCCCAGCCTATGCGGAGGACCCGGGGGTGCCGCACACCCACCCCCGCCCCGGTCGGCGGGCGGGTTCGTTCCCCGCAATAGCGCGAGAGGCCAGGATGGCGGTGGCCGCCGGAATTCGGCTTATCGTCAATTAAATTGCGGAACCGTTAATGCGTTATTACGCTCCGCCGCAGCGAGCACCCCACACAAGCCGCTCACTGCCGGAAAGGCAGGCCCCCATGGGTATCTCACGCCGCCATCTCATCGGTTCCGCGCTCGGTGCCACGGCGCTCGGCGCGTTGGGCACCGCCAGGCTGACGACGGGCACCGCCGCCGCGGCCAGTCCGCCCGGTGACGTCGTAGGCAAGATCACCGTCGGCTATCAGGGCTGGTTCGCCTGTGCGGGTGACGGTGCCCCGATCAATGGCTGGTGGCATTGGGCCGCCGATATGTCCCGGCCGCCGTCACCGGGCAATACGGGCATTCACAGCTGGCCGGATATGCGCGACTACGCCAAGGGCTACAAGACCGACTACAACAACCTCAACGACGGCCGGCCGGCCACCTTGTTCTCGTCCTATGACCAGCAGACCGTGGACACCCACTTCCGCTGGATGCAGCAGTACGACATCGACACCGCCGCGCTCCAGCGGTTCAACCCCTTCAGCCCCGAGGGGCCGACCCGCGACGCCATGGCCACCAAGGTCCGCTCGGCGGCGGAGCGGTACGGCCGGAAGTTCTACATCATGTACGACGCCACCGGCTGGCTCGATATGAAGGGCCAGATGAAGCAGGACTGGACCGACAAGATGAAGGCCCACACCGCGTCCTCGGCCTACGCCCGGCAGAACGGCAAGCCGGTGGTGGGCATCTGGGGGTTCGGCTTCAACGAGGCCAACAAGCCCTGGTCGGCCGCGGACTGCCTGGACGTCGTCAACTGGTTCACGTCCCAGGGCTGTTATGTGATGGGCGGGGTCCCCACCCACTGGCGGTCCGGCAACGAGGACTCACGCCCCGGCTACATCGGCGTCTACCACGCCTTCCACATGCTCTCGCCGTGGATGGTGGGCCGCATCGGCAACATCGCCGACACCGACCGCTTCTTCACGAACGTCAACACCCCGGACCAGGCCGACTGCGACGCCAACGGGATCGACTACCAGCCGTGTGTGCTCCCCGGCGACACCCAGTCGCGGCAGCGCGCCCACGGCGACTTCATGTGGCGGCAGTTCTACAACATGGTGCGGGTGGGCGCGCAGGGCATCTACATCTCCATGTTCGACGAGTACAACGAGGGCAATCAGATCGCCAAGACGGCGGAGAACGCGTCGATGGTGCCGTCCGGATCGGGGATCTGGGCGCTCGACGAGGACGGCACCGTCTGCTCCTCCGACTACTACCTCCGGCTCACCGGAGACGGCGGCCGGATGCTCAAGAAGCAGATCGCGCTGACCCCCGACCGGCCCACGAAACCGGTGGTCCAGTACGCCCCGCTGTAGGTCGCGGCCGCCGCACCGGTAGCTCAGCGCCGTGGGCGGGGTGGCGGTGGCGGGCTCGATCTGGCTGCCCTCGTGACGGCGTCCGCGGTGCGCCAGCGGTGGGCGGGGGAGAAGCCCAGCAGCCGGGCGCAGCGCGAGGTGTCGTACAGCCCCGAGAAGCGGGACAGCGGGGCCGTGATCTCGGCGGAGGGGTGGTGGCGGGCGAGCAGCTCGGCCGTGGGGATGTCCGAGGAGGTGTCCGGCGCCGCCACGTACAGCACATGGCTGCCGTGCGTCTCGGCGGCGAGCGCGGCGCGTACGGCCGCGGCGGCGTCGCGGGTGTCCAGCCACCCCCACAGATCGCCCGCGTGGTGGCCGGGATCGGCGTGCACGGCGGCCAGTTGGCGGGTCAGCCGTGGGCCGGTGCCGGTGAAGGGGAAACGCAGACAGAGGGTGTCGGTGCCCCAGCGCCGGTGGGTGCCCTCGGCCACCTGCTCGAGGATCAGCTTGGAGAGCCCGTACGGGTCCTCGGCGAGCGTGGCGTGTGATTCGTCGACCGGTACGCGGCCGGGCGAGCGTGGGTGGGCCGACCACGCCAGCCCCAGCGCCCCGATGCTGGAGGCGGCCACCACCCGGCGCACCCCGGCGCGTCCGGCCTCGTCCAGCGCCAGATAGGCGGTGTGGCAGTTGGCGGTGAACTGGCCCGCCGGATCCTCGGGGTCGGGGTGCGGGATCGCCGCCAGGTGGACGAGTGCCGCCACCCCGCGCAGCGCCTCCCGTACCAGCTCGCGGTCGCGCAGATCCCCGGTCAGGCCGCGCTCCAGGCGTGGGTCGTCGAGGGGTTTCCGGTCGGTCGCGGTCACGCGGTACCCGTGCCGGAGCAGGTCGTCCACCACCTGGCGGCCGATGTGGCCCGCGGCGCCGGTCACCAGGACGTGTGTCATCCCTTCACCGCCCCGCCGAGCGCCGCGGGACGGGCACGCCGTGGCGGCGGGGAGGAATGCCCCGAGGAACGCCCCGAGGGAGGAGAAAGAGGACAACTGGTCTGCATACGAGCCCCCGCCTGATGTGAAGCGTTCAGAAGACCGAATAGCGTTGGAGTAACGGAACATAGGCTTGCCGTGATATAGCGTCAAGACGAGCTACGGAAGGTGTCGGGGACCGGGGCCGACGGGCGCCGGGCCGGGGAGCGGAGGCTGGCGTGGAATCGGTGTCGGGAGCAGCGCGGGTCCGGCGTCACGAGGACGTCAAGTCCGCGGCGCGCGTCCTGGAAGTGCTCGAACTCCTGGGCGCCGAGGGCGCCCGGCTCTCGCTCGCCGACATGGCGAGCACCCTGTCCGTGCCCAAGAGCAGCCTGCACGCGGTGCTGCGCACCATGGAGTCGCGCCGCTGGGTGGAGACCGACCCGTCCGGAACGCTCTACAGCCTCGGCCTCAAGGCGTTGCTGACCGGCACCGCGTATCTGGAGAGCGATGACCTGGCCGGAATCGCGGGGCCCGTGCTCGACCTGCTGGCCGAGGAGACGGGCGAGGCCGTCCACCTCGGGCGGCTGGACCACACGGACGTCGTCTACCTGGCCAAGCGCGAATCCCGGCACGCCCTGCGGATGTACTCGGCGGTCGGCCGCCGGCTGCCCGCGCACGCCACCGCGCTGGGCAAGGCGATCCTGTCCCAGTACGACGCCGCGGAGGTCCAGCGCCGCCTCAACTGGCCGCTCCCGGCGCTCACTCCGAGCACCGTCACCGACCCGGACGAGCTGCTCGCCCAGCTCGCCGACGCCCGCAAGCGCGGCTGGGCGGTGGACGAGGGCGAGAGTTCGGTGGACATCCGCTGTGTGGCGGTCCCGCTCGGCACCGGGCACGGCGGCGGCGACGCGATCAGCTGCTCGGCGCCGCGCAGCCGCATGGACGACGCCCGGCTGGGCGAGATCGCCGCCCATGTCACCGAGGCGGCCCACTCGTTGCGCACCCTGCTGAAGCGCCTCGGGGAGCACTGAGCCTCCGGGCCCCGCCGCACATCTGGGTCCGGCCATATCCCGGTACGGTCATTGACACCGCTCCCGAACCCTCCCTACGTTCGGATGGACGATCGCCATTCGGCTATAGGAATGGGAGCGTATGTCCGCACCCCGCGAGCCGCACGTCCCGCTGGCCCAGGCCCCCTGGGTGGAGGAGCGCGGCGACAAGCTCCGCATCACCGCCGTACGCACCTTTCTGACGGCACCTCAAGGCTGCCCGTACCTCATCGTGCGGGTCGAGACCAACGACCCCGGACTGTACGGCCTCGGCTGCGCCAGCGACCCCCAGCGCACACTGGCCGTCCGCAGCGTGATCGACGACTACCTCGCCCCGCTGCTGCGCGGCCGCGACCCCGGTGACATCGAGGACCTGCACCGCCTGGCCCTCAACAGCGCCTACTGGCGCGGCGGTTCGGTCACCGGCAACGCCCTCGGCGGCATCGACGTCGCCCTGTGGGACCTGAAGGCCAAGCGGCTCGGCACCCCGCTCTACGCACTCCTCGGCGGCCGCTTCCGGCACCGCGCCGCCGCCTACACCCATGTGGACGGCCGGGACGCCGAAGAGCTCGCCGACAAGGTGACGGCCGCGCGCGAGCGGGGCTTCGGACATGTGCGCGTCCAGTGCGCCGTGCCCGGCTCCGACACCTACGGCGCCGCGCCGTCCGGCGCCGGGGAGGCGCGGGCCCGCCACGACCGCTCCGGCCGCTGGGACAGCGCCGGCTATCTGCGCGCGGTGCCCCCGGTGCTGCGCCGCACCCGCGAACTGGTCGGGGACGACGTCGAGTTGCTGCACGACGCGCATGAGCGCCTCGATCCGCGCCAGGCCGGGGAGTTCCTGCGCCGGGTGGTGGACGCCGGGCTGTACTTCGTGGAGGACGTGCTCGCCCCGGAGGACGCCGCGCACTTCGCGCGGCTGCGCGCCGCCTCCCCGGTCCCCCTCGCGATGGGGGAGCTGTTCAGCGACCTCACCCAGTTCCTGCCGCTGCTGGCCGGACCGTTGATCGACTTCGCCCGGATCCGGGTACCCACGCTCGGCGGCCTCACCCCGGCCCGTAAGCTCGCCGCCGCCTGCGAGCTGCACGGCGTCCGGCTCGCCCCGCACGGTCCGGGCGACGTCAGCCCGCTGGCGCAGGCGGCCACCATCGCCCTCGACATCTCCAGCCCCGCCTTCGGCGTCCAGGAGGCGGCCACCTTCCGCGAGCCGGTTCTGGAGGTCTTCCCCGGCACGATCGTGCCGCGTCTGGGGGCGATGGAACCCCGCGAAACCCCGGGCCTCGGCGTCGACTTCGACGAGCGCGCCGCGCGCGGATATCCGGCGCCCGAGCCCCTGGCCCACGACCGCTGGGCCCTGCTGCGGACCACCGACGGGAGCGTGCAGAGGCCGTGACACCGAACGCGACGAGCGGATGGGCGCCCCAGGGGCGGTCGCCGACCGGGAGGGGGCGGCTGTGGGCGCGCCGCTGAGGATAGGGCTGGTCGGGGCGGGCAAGATCAGCGGGACCTATCCGGACACGCTGCCACGGCTGCCGGGACTGCGCCTGACCGCCGTGACCGACCTCAACCGGGCCCGCGCGGAGGCCGCGGCCAAGACTGCCGAGACCGCCGAGACCGCCGCCAAGGGCGCTGAGGGCGTGGCCAAGAGCACCGGGGGCGTGGCCGTCGCCGCGTCGGCCGACGAGCTGATGGCACACGAGGACGTCGACGCCGTACTCAACCTGACCATCCCGGCGGCACACGCCGAGGTGGCGCCGGCCGCGCTCGCCGCGCGACGGCATGTGTACGGGTACGGCGAGAAGCCGCTGTCCGGCATCCGCGAGGAGGCCGACGCCATCCTGGGCGCGGCCGGGCGAGCGGGGCTGCGGGTCGGCCGCGCACCGGACACCGTGCTCGGCCCGGGTACCCAGACCGCGCGCCGGGCCGTGGACGACGGACTCATCGGCACACCGGTCGCGGCCACCGCCTTCATGGCCACCGCCGGACCTGAGCTCGCCCGGCATGTCCTGGACGTCATGCTCACCCCGCGCTACGCCGCCCGGGAGCGGACCTCGCTGCCGGTCGGCACCACATGTTCCCGTCCCGAGCCCGTGCCCCTCGCGGGCGAGCCGTCCGCGTCGGCGGGCCACGGCTAGGGCGGTGTCGAGTACGGGCACAAGGGTCCCCTCCACCCTGCCGAAGGCCCGTACCGCGGCGCGGCGGCGCGCGCCTGTGCTCAGCACGTCCGCGAGTATCCCCCACCGCATACGGAGGACTTCCGTGCACCGGAAACGCCTGAGACTGCGCAGATCCCTCGCGCTGTTCGCCGGAACGCTGCTCACCGGAGCCACCCTGACGCTCACCTCACCGGCGGCGGACGCGGTGCCCGACCCCGGCCGGACGGCCGCCGCCCCCGTGTTCCAGCAGGTCACCCTCGCCAAGGGGGTGGCCGAGACGGGTGAGCCGATGTCCCTGGCCGTGCTGCCCGACCGCTCGGTGCTGCACACCTCGCGCGACGGCACCCTGCGGCTGACCGACGCCGCGGGCACCACCAAGGTGGCCGGCACCCTGCCGGTGTACAGCCATGACGAGGAGGGGCTGCAGGGCGTCGGGGTCGACCCGGGCTTCAGCACCAACCGCTTCATCTACCTCTACTACGCGCCGCCGCTGAACACCCCGGCCGGTGACGCCCCGGAGAACGGCACGGCCGCGGACTTCGCCAGGTTCGACGGCGTCAACCGGCTCTCCCGGTTCGTGCTCAAGACCGACGGCACCCTGGACCGGACCAGCGAGAAGACGGTGCTGGAGGTCAAGACCTCCCGTGGCATGTGCTGCCACGTCGGCGGCGACATCGACTTCGACGCGCAGGGCAATCTGTACCTGTCGACCGGCGACGACTCCAACCCCTTCGCCTCCGACGGCTACACCCCCATCGACGAGCGGGCGAGCCGCAACCCGGCCTTCGACGCCCAGCGCAGCGCGGGCAACACCAACGATCTGCGCGGCAAGATCCTGCGCATCAAGGTCAAGGCGGACGGTTCGTACGACATCCCTGCGGGCAACCTCTTCGCCCCCGGCACCGCCAAGGCCCGCCCCGAGATCTACGCGATGGGCTTCCGCAACCCGTTCCGGATGAGCGTCGACAAGGCCACCGGTGTGATCTATGTGGGCGACTACGGGCCCGACGCGGGCAACGCCAGCTCCACCCGCGGCCCGCAGGGCATGGTGGAGTTCGCCCGGGTCACCAAGGCGGGCAACTTCGGCTGGCCCTACTGCGTCGGCAAGAACCAGCCGTACATCGACTTCGACTTCGCCACCGGCGCCTCCGGCTCCGCCTTCAACTGCGCCGCGCCCAAGAACACCTCGCCGAACAACACCGGCCTCACCGATCTGCCCCCGGCCCAGCCCGCCTGGATCCCCTACGACGGCGGGTCCGTGCCCGAGTTCGGCTCCGGCTCGGAATCCCCGATGGCCGGACCGGTCTACCGCTACGACGCCAACCTCAACTCGCCGGTGAAGTTCCCGCAGGAGTACGACGGCGACTTCTTCGCGGGGGAGTTCGGCCGCAAGTGGATCAAGCGGATCGAGCAGGGCGCGGACGGCACGGTCGGCTCCATCAACGCCTTCCCCTGGAGCGGCACCCAGGTGATGGACATGGCCTTCGGCCCGGACGGCGCGCTGTACGTCCTGGACTACGGCACCGGATGGGGCGCGGGCGACGCGAACTCGGCGCTGTACCGCATCGAGAACGTCGTCGGAGGCCGGGCGCCGGTCGCCCAGGCGTCGAGCGACAAGACCTCGGGCAAGGCCCCGCTCCAGGTGAGGTTCTCCTCGTCCGGCACCAGCGACCCGGACGGTGACGCCATCGGCTACAGCTGGGACTTCGGCGACGGCGCCAAGTCCACCGAGGCCAACCCGACACACACGTACACCGCCAACGGCACCTACACCGCCACCCTCACCGCCAGGGACCCCGGCGGTCTGACCGGCACGGCGAGCGTGCACATCACCGTCGGCAACACCGCGCCGACGGTCACCCTGGAACTCCCCGGCGACGGTCAGCTGTTCACCTTCGGCGACAAGGTGCCCTACCGGATCAAGGTCAGCGACCCGGAGGACGGCACCATCGACTGCTCCAAGGTGAAGATCACCCATCTGCTCGGACACGACAGCCACGCCCACCCCATCACCTCCGCCACCGGCTGTGAGGGCACCCTCCAGACGCTGGCGGACGGCGAACACGACGAGAACGCCAATATCTTCGGGGTCTTCGACGCCGAGTACACCGACAAGGGAGCGAACGGCCAGCCCCCGCTGACCACCCACGATCAGAACGTCACCCAGCCCAAGCACCGCCAGGCCGAGCACTACACCGCGTTCCAGGGCATCGAGCAGGCGAGCCACTCCACGGCACACGGTGGCAAGACGGTCGGCTTCACCGACAACGGCGACTGGATCTCCTTCAAGCCGTACATCCTCAACAACGCCACCAAGCTGACGGCCCGTATCTCCTCCGGCGGCCCCGGCGGCACCCTCGAGGTCCGCGCGGGCAGCCCCACCGGGACCCTGCTGGGCACCGCGACCGTGCCCGGCACCGGCGGCTGGGAGAACTTCCAGGACGTGAGCGCCACCCTCAGCGGCGCCCCCTCCGGGACGACCACGCTCTACTTCGTCTTCAAGGGCGTCACCGGCCAGGGCAACCTCTTCGACCTGGACGACTTCACCTTCACCACCGGCTGAGCCGGGACGAGCAGGGCCGCGCCGCAGGTCCCGAGGGGAACCGCCGGACGGCCCGCGCGGCGGGGAGGAGAACGCCGACTCCTCCCCGCCGCATTTCCGCTCCCGATGTCAATTCTCTTATCTGACACAGTCGATGGAACGCCGCTCATTTTCCTCCTGACAGGGCATCGAACCCCTTCCTTTGCCGAGTAAAACAGCAGGTCAGAACCGTGGTTAAAAGCAATGCGCCGGTATTCGGGCCGAAGCGTTGACGTGATAACACACATGGTTTTACATAAACGGCACGCGCGCTTTCCCGAAAGGCAGGCAGGGCAGGAGGAAGGGCCGACCATGCACGACGACCGCCACGCCGTGGAAGAGCGCATCGCGAAGTTCATCGCCGAGCGCCTGCGCCCGGCGCTCTACAGCGATCGCCTCCCGCTGGAGGTCGCCGCCTGGCACATCCCGGGGGAGCCGGTGCCGGTGGCCGACGCGCTGCGCGCCGAGTACCGGCCGTTCATCACCGGCGGCAGCTGGGGCGGCCCGTGGTCGACCACCTGGTTCCGGACCACCGCGACGGTCCCCGAGCGCTGGGCGGGCCGCCGCGTGGAGGCGCTGTTCGACCTCGGCTTCGACCTCTCCCGGGGACCCGGCGGCCAGGCCGAGGGCCTGGTCCACACCGCCGACGGCACCCCGCTGGAGGGCCTGCACCCCCACCACCGCTCGGTGCCGCTGACCACTCGCGCCGCCGGCGGCGAGAGCGTGTGCCTGCTGGTCGAGGCCGCGGCCAATCCGCCCATCGCCGGCAGCGCGGGCATCGGCACCCACTACGGCCACCGGCTCACCGCGGGCGAGGACGACCTGTACCGGCTGCGCCGCGCCGATCTCGTGGTGCGCGAGGAGGACGTCTGGCAGCTCCTGCACGACATGGAGGTGCTGGATGAGCTGATGCGCGAACTGCCCGTCGGGCTGCCGCGCCGCCACGAGATCCTGCGCGCCCTCCAGCGGGCCGTGGACTGCGTGCCCCCGCGCCGGGTCGCCGCGGCCGCCGCGGCGGCCCGCGAGATCCTGCGCCCGGTCCTGGACCGGCGCGCCCACGACTCCGCGCACACCATCGCCGCCGTGGGACACGCGCATATCGACTCCGCGTGGTTGTGGCCGCTGCGCGAGACCGTGCGCAAGTGCGCGCGCACGTTCTCCAGCATGGCCGCGCTGGCCGAGGAGTACCCCGAGCTGGTCTTCGCCTGCTCCTCCGCGCAGCAATACGCGTGGATGCGCGACCACCAGCCGTACGTCTTCGAGCGGATCAAGAAGGCCGTGGCCGACGGCAATTGGGTGCCGGTGGGCGGCATGTGGGTCGAGGCCGACGGCAATCTGCCCGGCGGTGAGGCCCTGGCGCGCCAGCTGGTCCACGGCCGCCGCTTCTTCTCCCAGGAGCTCGGCGTGGAGACCGACGGCGTCTGGCTGCCGGACTCCTTCGGCTACACCGCCGCGTATCCGCAGCTGGCCGCGCTCGCGGGCGCCCGCTGGTTCCTCACCCAGAAGCTGTCGTGGAACGAGACCAACAAGCTGCCCCACCACACCTTCTGGTGGGAGGGGATCGACGGCACCCGGATCTTCACCCACTTCCCGCCCGTGGACACCTGCGACGCCACCCTGTCCGGCACCGAACTGGCCCACGCCGTGGCCAGCTACGCCGACAAGGGCGCGGGCACCCGCTCCCTGGCCCCCTTCGGCTTCGGCGACGGCGGGGGAGGGCCCACCCGCGAGATGCTGGAGAAGGCCCGGCGCCTGGCCGACCTCGAGGGCTCCCCACGCGTCAGGGTCCAGACGCCGTCCGAGTTCTTCCGCGAGGCCCGCGAGGAGTACCCCGACGCGCCGGTGTGGCGCGGCGAGCTGTATCTGGAGACCCACCGCGGCACCTACACCAGCCAGGCCCGCACCAAGCGCGGCAACCGGCGCGGCGAGGCGCTGCTGCGCGAGGCCGAGCTGTGGGCGGCGACCGCCGCCGTCCGCACCGGCGAGCCCTATCCGTACGAGGCGCTCGACGCGCTGTGGAAGCAGGTGCTGCTCCACCAGTTCCACGACATCCTCCCCGGCACCTCCATCTCCTGGGTCCATCAGCAGGCCGAGCAGACCTACCGCGCCATCCACCGCGGCCTGGAGCGGATCGTGGCCCGCGCCGCCGGGCCCCCGGACCCCGCCAAACCGCTCGCCGTGCTCAACGCCGCTCCGCACGCGCGGCGCGAGGTGGTCCTCCTCGACACACCGCCCGCCACCGGCGGCCGGACGCAGAAGCTGTCCGACGGCCGGTACGCGGTGTTCGCCCAGGCCCCCGCGCTCGGTGCCGCCGTCCTCGGCACCGACACCGCCGATGGGCCACGGGTCACCGCCCGGCCCGCCGAGGGAGGCGGATACGTCCTGGACAACGGCGCGCTGACGGTCCGTATCGACGCCGACGGGCTGGTCCGGTCCGCGTACGACCACGCGTCCCGCAGGGAGGCCATCGCGCCCGGTGGCACCGGGAATCTGCTGCGGCTGCACCCGGACGATCCGGTGCGCTGGAGCGCCTGGAACCTGGACGCCCAGTACCGCGACGTCCACCGCGACCTGGACACCGCCACCGCCGTCCACCTCGACGACGAGGGCCCGCTGCTGGCCCGTGTCCGCGTGGCGCGCACCACCGGCCGGTCCGTGGTCGTGCAGCACCTCGCCCTGGCCGCGGGCAGCCGGATCCTGGAGGTCGACACGGACATCGACTGGCGGGAGGAGGACACCGTCCTCAAGGCCGCGTGGCCCCTGGACGTCCACGCCGAACGGGTGGCGTCCGAGATCCAGTTCGGCCATGTCGAGCGGCCCACCCACGAGAACACCAGCTGGGACGCCGCCCGCTTCGAGGCGTGGGCGCACCGCTGGATCCACGTCGGCGAACACGGCTGGGGCGCGGCCCTGCTCACCGACTCCACCTACGGGCACGACGTCAGCCGCCGCACCCGCGAGGACGGCGGAACCACCACGACCCTCCGGCTCACCCTGCTGCGCGGCCCCCACAGCCCCGACCCGCACGCCGACCGGGGCCGGCACCGCTTCCGCTACGCGCTGTGCCCCGGCGCTGACATCGGCGACGCCGTGGCCGGGGGGTACGCCTTCAGCCTTCCGCTGCGCCCGGCCGCCACCCGGCTCGCCGGACCGCCGCTGGTCACCGTGGGCGATCCGGGCGTCGTGGTGGAGGCGGTCAAGCTCGCCGACGACCGCTCCGGCGATGTCGTGGTCCGGCTCTACGAGTCGCGAGGGGGCCGAATCCGTACCACCCTCGCCGCCGGGTTCGCCGTCGAGCGGGTCCGGGTGACCGACCTCCTGGAGAACCCCACCGGCGAACTGGCGCACAGGGACGGGTTGGTGGACCTCGAGTTGCGCCCGTTCCAGATCCTGACCCTCCGGCTGGCGCGCGGGGCGTCGTGAGCCCGCCCTACCAGGAAGTGGACGCCACGGGTCTGCCCGAGGAGGACCGCGGGGTGCTGCGGCGGTGGGTGGCGGAGGGCGGTCCGCGCGCCGTCCGCGCCGCCGTCGTCCTCCTCGCCGCCCAGGGGCTGCGCAACGCCGAGATCGCCCGGCGGCTCGATGTCTCCCGGCAGACCGTGGGCCACTGGCGGCAGCGGTTCGACGCCTCCGGCATGGCGGGTCTGCGGGAGCGCCCCCGCCCCGGGCGGCCCGCCATCATCGACGAGGCCGAGGTCATCACCCGTACGGTCCTGGCGCCCGACGGCGGCGGCGCCTCCCGCGCGGTCGCCCGCGAACTCGGCTACAGCCACGCGGCCGTGGCCGCGATCCGCCGGCGCTGGCGGGTGACACCCGGCAACGCCACCGTCCCCGTGGTGCCCACCCGCCCCCCGCTCCCGGAGGCCGAGGTGTGGGTGCTCGGCCTGTACCTGGACACCCACCGCGCGCTGCTGCTCGTGGGCACCCGCCCGGCCGCCCCTGAGCGGCGCCGGGGCGGCTCGCCCGGCGCGGATGTCATCGCCGCGGTGGACGCGGCGGTGGAGGCCGCGCTGAAGGTCCCGCCGTCCCCGGCGCCGGATCCGCCGCGTGGCCAGGACCGGCTGGCCGGGTATCTGGGCGAGGCCCGGCGCCGCCACCCGGGCGCCTCCCTGCACGCCATCACCCTGTGGGACACCGGGAAGGGCGGGCCGCCGCCCGAGCGGCGCGCCGGAGTGGTCCACCACGCCCTTCCGGCGCGCACCACCTGGCGCACCTTCCTCCGCGCCATGGTCGGCCTGGACTGCACCCGGCACCCGGAGTCCTCGCACCGCGTCTACCTCGACCTGGCCGCCGCCCTCAGGGCTTACGCGGCCCGGCCCGGCGCCGACCGCGGGCGGCCGCCCGTGCGCTGGCTCCGGGAGCCCATCGCCACCCATTTCACCGGCGCCTCCCGGGCCGGTGGCGACCAGCGCCGGGAGTCCTGGGGCGGCGCCAACCAGATCGACCTCGGCTCGTTCAACGAGTGCGTGGTCATCGAGGCGGTACGGCTGGCCGGGACCATCACCCGCGGCGAGATCTCCCACCGCACCGGTCTCACCCAGCAGTCGGTCTCCCGGATCTGCCGCTCGCTGCTGCGGCGCGGCATCCTGGTGGAGGACGACCGGCGGCAGGCCACCTCCGGCAAGCCGCGCACACCCGTGCGGCTGCGCGGCGACGCCGGACACGCGCTGGGCATCCATGTCGACCCCGAGGTGCTGACGGCGGTCGTGGTGGACCTGGACGGCGCCATTGTGCGCAGCCGTACGGAACCCGTCGCGCAGACCGCGAGCCCGGACCAACTCGTGGACCACGTCGCCCGGTTGGGCCGCGGAGTGCTGGACGCCGCGGGTGGCGCGGTGCGGCCCGGCGGGTTCCTCGGCATCGGCGTGGCCACGCCCGGTCCCGTGGACGTGGCCTCCGGCACCGTCCTCGACCCGCCGCTGCTGTCGGTGTGGCGGGATGTGCCGCTGCTCTACATGCTCAAGGACCGCTTCCGCTGCCCCATCGTCATGGAGAAGGACTCCTCGGCCGCGGCCATCGGCGAGCGGTGGATCGGACGGAATCGGCGCGCCCGCGACTTCGTGTACTTGTACCTGGGCACCGGGGTCGGCGCCGGGCTGTTCCTCAACGGCGACATCCACCGCGGGATCAGCGCCAACGCGGGGGAGTTCGGCCAGTTGTGCGCCGTCGCCCTGGAACGGGTGGGCGCGGACGGCAGACCGGAGATCCTGCCCGAGTGCAATCCGCCGGTGTCCATCCCCGGCACGGCCGCCCGGCTCGGCATGGCCCTCGGCCCGCGCGCCGCTCACGATCCGCGCGAGGCCCACCGGGCGGTGAGCGCGGCGGCGGGGGCCGGTGACCCGGTGGCCGAGCAGGCCGTGCGCCACGTCGCCGGGGCCATCGGCAGGGGAGCGCTGTCCCTGGTGGACCTGCTGGACATCGATCTGATCGTGCTCGGCGGGCCGTTCTTCACGGACGGGGTCGCCGACCTCTACACGGACGAGATCTCCCGTATCGTCAACGACTTCCCGACCGCCAGACGACTGCGCCGCGTCGATGTCGAACGGTCCGTGCTCAGCCGCGAGGCCGCCGCCGTCGGCGCCGCGTCGACCATCTTCCACGCCACGTTCACCCCGCGGCTGGCGGGCCGTCCCGCGCCCACGAGGCGGTGAACGGATGACCGGGAACAGGATTTTGTCAACGGGCTTTGCAAAGTGGGGCCGACTCGGTACGGTCCCCTTACGCTCAACGGACGCGGCCCATCCTCTCACCGACGCTCGCATCCGTGCGGCGCCCCAGGCGCGACGGCGCGCGCTGTGCCCAACCCCCTTTGAGAATCACACTTCTCCCCGGAGGTTCCCCGTGCACAGGAAACGTCCCGACCTGCCCAGCCCCGGCCCTGACCTGCCCACCCCCGGCCCCGCCCGGCGCCGCTCCGTGATGAAGGCAGCGGCCGGCGCCGTCCTGATCACCGCGGCGAACGCGCCCGCGTGGGCCGCACCCGTCCGCAGACGGCCGAAGGCGGGCCGGGTGCTGGTGTTCTCCAAGACGGCGGGCTTCCGCCACGACTCCATCCCCGATGGCATCGCCGCCATCCGGCAACTGGGCACCCAGGCCGGGTTCGCCGTCGACGCCACCGAGGACGCCGCCGCCTTCACCCCCGGCAACCTCGCCCGCTACGCCGCCGTGGTCTTCCTGTCCACGACCGGCGACGTCCTCGACACGGGCCGGCAGACGGCCTTCGAGGGTTATATCGCGGCGGGCGGCGGCTACGCGGGGGTGCACGCCGCCGCCGACACCGAGTACGACTGGCCGTTCTACGGCGGCCTGTGCGGTGCGTGGTTCCAGTCCCATCCGGCGATCCAGCGGGCCACGGTGAAGGTCGAGGACCACGCCCACCCGGCGACGGCCCACCTCGGAAACACCTGGGTCCGCACCGACGAGTGGTACAACTACCGCACCAACCCCCGGGGTACGGCCACCGTGCACGTGCTCGCCGCGCTGGACGAGTCCTCGTACGGCGGCGGCACCATGAACGGCGATCACCCCATCAGCTGGTACCAGGCGTACAAGGGCGGCCGGGCCTTCTACACCGGCCTCGGCCACACCAAGGAGTCCTACGCCGAGCCCGCCTTCCGGCAGCACCTCCTCGGCGGCATCAGCTACGCCATGGGCGTGGCCAAGTGACCCCTGACGTGCCGCGCCGGCGGTTCATGGCCCTCGCCGCCACGACCACCACGGGCCTCGCGGCCACCGGCCTGCCCGCCGGGGCCGCCCACGCCGCGCGGCACGGCGGCCACCAGGCGGCGGACCGGCCGCTGGCGCTGTGGTACCGCGCGCCCGCCGCCGACTGGCTGAGCGCCCTGCCGCTGGGCAACGGGCGGCTCGGCGCGATGGTGTTCGGGGGCACCGAGACCGAGCGGCTGCAGCTCAACGCGGACACCCTCTGGGCGGGCGGGCCGCACGAATACGACAACCACAAGGGGCTGGCCGCCCTGCCCCGCATCCGGCAGCTCGTCTTCGACGGCAAGTGGCCCGAGGCCGAGACGCTGATCAACTCCGACTTCCTCGGCGTGCCCGGTGGCCAGGCCCAGTACCAGACCGTCGGCAGCCTGCTCCTGAGGCTGCCGACGGGCGGCACGGTGTCCGGCTACCGGCGGGAGCTGGACCTGGACTCGGCGATCGCCACCACCACCTACACCCGCGACGGTGTGACGTTCACCCGTGAGGCGTTCGCCAGTGCTCCCGACCGTGTCATCGTCGTCCGGCTGTCCGCTTCGAAGAAGGGCGCCCTGTCCTTCGACGCCACGTTCGACAGCCCGCTGCACACCTCCCTGTCCTCGCCCGACCCGCTCACCGCCGCGCTCGACGGGACCGGAGACGCCACCGGCGGGGTGGACGGCGCGGTGGGATTCCGCGCGCTCGTGCGGGTGCTCGCCGAGGGCGGTACCACCACCAGCGCGGGCGGGACCGTCACCGTCCGGGGCGCCGACGCGGCCACCGTCCTGGTGGCCATCGGCACCACCTATGTGAACTGGGAGAACGCCCATGGCGACGCGGCGGGCCGGGCGGCGGGGGACCTCAACCCGGCGGCGAACCGCCCGTACGGACAGCTGCGCGGCCGCCATGTCGAGGACCACCGCGCGCTGTTCCGCCGTACCGCGCTGGACGTGGGCACCAGCGACGCGGCGGCCCTGCCCACCGACGAGCGCGTCGCCCGCTTCGCCTCCGGCGGCGATCCGCAACTGGTCGAGCTGCACTTCCAGTACGGCCGCTATCTGCTCATCGCCGCGTCCCGCCCCGGCACCCAGCCGGCCAACCTCCAGGGCATCTGGAACGACCTGACGAGCCCGCCCTGGGGCTCGAAGTACACCATCAACATCAATACGGAGATGAACTACTGGCCGGCCGCCCCCGCCAACCTCCTGGAGTGCTGGGAGCCGGTCTTCGCCCTGCTCGACGAGCTGGCAGTCGCCGGGCGGTCCACGGCGCGCACCCAGTACGGCGCGGACGGCTGGGTCACCCACCACAACACCGACGCCTGGCGCGGCACCGCGCCCGTGGACGGCGCCTTCTGGGGCATGTGGCCGATGGGCGGCGCATGGCTGTCCATGGCCATCTGGGAGCACTACCGGTACACCCGCGACACGGCGAAACTGCGGGCGCGCTACCCCGTCCTCAAGGGCGCCGCCCAGTTCTTCCTCGACGCGCTGGTGACCGACCCGGCCACGGGCGCGCTCGTCACCTGCCCCTCCGTCTCCCCCGAGAACGCCCATCACGGCGGGGGCGGCGGCTCGCTGTGCGCCGGGCCGACGATGGACACGCAACTGCTGCGCGACCTGTTCGGCGCCGTGGCGTCGGCCGCCGACCTCCTCGGCACCGACGCCGCCTTCCGGGACCGGGTGCTCGCCGCGCGCGGACGGCTCGCCCCCATGAAGGTCGGCGCGCGGGGCCAGCTCCAGGAGTGGCAGCAGGACTGGGACGCGGGCGCCCCCGAGCAGCAGCACCGCCATGTCTCCCATCTGTACGGGCTGCATCCGAGCAACCAGATCAGCCGGACGCGCACCCCGGACCTCTTCACCGCGGCGCGCACCACCCTCGTACAGCGCGGTGACGCGGGGACCGGATGGTCGCTCGCCTGGAAGATCAACTTCTGGGCGCGGCTCCAGGAGGGGGACCGCTCCTACAAGCTGCTCACCGATCTGCTCACCCCCGAGCGCACCGCCCCCAACCTCTTCGACCTGCATCCGCCGTTCCAGATCGACGGCAACTTCGGCGCCTGCGCCGGAGTGACCGAATGGCTGCTGCAGAGCCAGCACGACGAACTGCACCTGCTGCCCGCCCTCCCGCCGCATCTGCCGGACGGCAGCGTGCGGGGCCTGCTGGCGCGGGGCGGATTCGAGGTGGACGTCAGCTGGCGGGGCGGAGCGCTGAGCGAGGCGCGGCTGGTGGCCCGGGCCGGCGGGCCGACCCGGCTGCGTACGGCGAAGGCCGTGCGGGTGACCTCCGGGGACGCACCCGTCGCCACCACCCGGCCGGAGCCGGGCGTCACGGCCTTCACCGCGAACGCGGGCGCCACCTATGTGGTCCGTCCCGCTTGAGCGTGGGCTCGGCTGCCGGTGGCCGGCTTCCGGGCGTCGAGGCGGATGTCCATCAGCCGACTCCGCGCAGCAGGGCGGGCAGGCCGGCCACCGAGTCCAGCACATGGGTCGCCCCGGCCGCCCGGAACGCCTCGTCGCCATGGGCCCCGGTGCGCACCCCGGCGACCAGCCCCGCCCCGGCCCGTACGCCGCTGAGCATGTCGTAGGAGGTGTCGCCGACGACGGCGACCTGGGCCATCCCCTCGGCGGCCTTGGTCCGCAGGAACGCCTCCAGCACCATGTCCGGGTACGGCCGCCCGCGCCCGCCCGCGTCGGCGGGGCACAGGGTGAGCGGCACCAGACCGCGCCAGCCGAGCGCGTCCAGGATGGCGTCCTGGGTGACACGGGCGAAGCCGGTGGTGAGCACGACGGTGCGGCCGTCGGCGGCCATTTCCTCGACGGCCTCGCGGGCGCCGGGCACGGGGGCGATCAGACCGCCGTCGACGAGTTCGCCATACGCCCGCTCGAAGGCGGCGTTGGCCCGCCGGGCCGGCTCCTCGGCGCCGAACAGATGGCGGAAGACGGAGATCTTGGACTCGCCCATGGTGGCGCGCACATAGGCCAGCTTCCCGGCGTGGTCGGGGGTGCCGGGCTCGACGCCCAGCTCACCGGCGGCGGCGTCGAAGGCGCGCTCGACCAGTCCGCCGTCGGCGACGGTGGTACCGGCCATGTCGAGGGCCACGAGGCGGATGCCGGGGGTGGCGGTGGTCATGTGTGTCACCAGCCCAATTCGTTCGCGGTGGTTTCGGCTATCGCGGGCGAGCAGGTCATACCGCGCCCGCCGGGCCCGGTGACCAGCCAGACCCCGTCGCGCACCCGCTGGCGGTGCACGACCCGGCTGCTGTCGGTGCACTGCGCGTACACCCCGGCCCAGCGGCGCCGGACCTTCGGCAGCGGGCGGCCGAGGAGGGACTCCACGACACCGGTGAGGTGGTCGTAGGGGTCCTCGAGGGTGTCGAAGGCGAAGGGGTGCTCGTACTCGTGGGTGTCGCCGATGGTCAGTCCGCCGTCGGCGCGCTGCACCATCAGCAGCTGCATGCGGTGCTCCGCCGCCGTAGCGGCCTGCGGCTGCCGCCCGTTCAGCTCGTCCAGGGCGGGGGAGGTGTACGCCGGGTAGTAGCGGAAGCTGTCGGAGTCGGCGACCGAGGTGGTCAGCGGCTCGCCGAGCGGGTCGGTCTGCATCATCTGGAGCCGGACGCGCCGTACGGGCAGGTCAGGACCGGCCAGCTCGCGCACCAGACCGCCCAGCCAGGCGCCGGTGCACAGCACGACGGCGTCACCGGTGTGCACCTCGCCGTGGTCGTCGCGGACGGCCCGCTCGCCGATCACCTCCCGGACCTCGCGGCCGGGCAGGAAGGTGTACCGGGGGGACTTCCGCAGCTCGGCGCGCAGCGCGACCTGGGCGGTGCGCGGCTCGACGGCCGCGTCCCGCTCGCAGTACAGGGCGGCGTCGAACTCCCCGCGCAGGGCGGGGTTGAGGGCCCGCGCCTCGTCCGGGGTCAGCAGCTTGTGGCCCCGCGCGGCGGCGTCCGCGCGGGCCACGGCGGCCTCGGCGACGGCCAGCTCCAGCCCGCCGCGGATCGGGGTCAGGGAACCGTTCGGGCGGAAGCCCAGCGCCGGGACCCGGCGGCCGATGTCCTCCCACAGCTCCCGGGCCCGCAGCGCGGTGTCCAGCTCCTCGCCGCCCGCCCGGCCACTCACCCAGATCTGGCCGAAATTGCGGAGCGAGGCGCCGCGAGCCTCCGTCTCGCGCTCGATCTGTACGACCTCATGGCCGCGTTCCACCGCGTGCCAGGCGTGCATGGTGCCCACCACGCCGGCTCCGACGACTATCACTCTCACGTCCGTCACGCTCCATCGCATCGGGGAGCCGGAGGCATCCGGCTGACAACGAAAGCGTGACCCCGGCATCATGTTTGGGCTAGACCCGTTATCTTTTCGTTATGTCGCAAGAGTGAGTAAAGGGGGATTTTTCAGCCGCGCAGATGTGTCGTAAACGAGAACCGGTCACCCCGGTACAGCGTCCGCACCCGCTCCAGCGGACGGCCCTCGGTGTCCCGCGAGACACGGTGGATGAGCAGCATCGGAAGCGCCGGCGGGGTGCCGATGAGCAGGGCCTCGCGCGGCGTGGCGAGCACGGTCTCGATCCGCTCGTCGGCGTCGCCGAAGGCGATGCCCCGCTCGGCGAGATACGCGTAGAAGGAGGAGTCCGGATCGAAGGCGGTGTCCAGATCGGGCACCCGCGCCTCGGCCACGTACGTGCTCTCCAGCCCGACCCGCTCGTCGTCCGCGAGCAGCACCCGCTCCAGGTGCCAGACGGGCTCGCCCCGCGTCAGACCGGTCTCGGCGGCGAGCGCGTCCGGGCAGGGGAAGCGGTCCAGGGTGACGAGCGAACGGCCGGGGGTGCGCCCCTGGCGCCGTACGCCCTCCGTATAGCTGGCCAGCGACAGCGGCTGCGCCAGCTTGGGCCCCGCCACCACCGTCCCACGGCCCCGCCGCCGCAGCTTCCCCTCCAGCACCAGCTCGCGCAGCGCCTGCCGGACCGTCTCCCGCGCGACCTCGAACCGCTCGGAGAGATCGCGCTCGGTGGGAATGGGCGCGCCCTCGCTCAACTCGTCGACGAGCAGGGCGATACGCGCCTTCACGGCGTAGTACTTGGGCACCCGGCCGTGCTCCGGGATGCCGGAGCGGACGGGGGCGCCGGGGGCCTGGTCGTTCGGGTAGTCCACGCGGAGATCGTCGCAGACGGGGCGCGGGCTCCGGTGGTGGCCGCCGTCGGCCCTGTTCCGCCCGGTGCCGCTACCGGGCCCCCGAGGTACCGGACTCCAGCAGCCGGCCGCCGTCCCAGACCACACCGACCTGGCGGTAGTACGCGGCGATCGGCTCGCGGACCTCCAGCCGGGCCAGCTCCTCGGTGGGGGAGTCGAACAGCTCCAGTTCGGCGTCGCCGACCCACGGCTGACCGCCCTCGAAGGAGGCGGCGCCGGACTCGATCAGCTCGTCGAGGGCGAGGCCCTTGCCGTTCTCGATCGACGGCAGCCGGCGGTGGTGGGCCATCGGGTGGCCGTTGACGAAGCCACCGGTCCCGGAGGGCTCGCGCAGGGTCACCACGGCCTGGGCGAGGCGCCGGTCGGCGGCGGCGAGGGTCGCGCCGAACCGGGCGCCGGCCTCGACGCGCGGGGCGGGCCCGTACGGGTGGGGGCGGGTCTGGTGGATGGAGCCGAGCTTCTTCGGATAGCCCTGGTGGAGGCCACGGGCGAGCGCGAAGTCCTTGTCGACCCAGATGTAGACACAGCGGGAGTAGGTGCGGCCCCGGTACGTACAGCGGACGACCGCGAAGGTCTCCTTGTACTGGGAGAGCACCGGATCCAGCAGTTCCCGTCCGCCGGCCGCGCAGGACTGCCAGTCGGCCCAGATCAGCGCGACCGCCCCCGGGTCCTCCTCGGCGGGCTCCAGCGGCTCGGGCAGGAGTTCGCGCACCCGCGCGGGGTCGGTGCGGTACTCGATGGTGAGCAGATCGCCGGAGTAGTGCCAGGGCGGGGCGGGGATGAGGGACGCGGCGCCGGTGGCGGTCCTGGGCGGGAAGTAGCCTCGGACGCTGGTCATGCCGTCACGCTCCTGACGCGGAAGGGCGGAAGGGATGAGGGGTTCAGGAACGGCCGTCACGCCCGCGCGAGCCGCTCCAGACGCTCATGGAGCTGGTCGACATAGCCCTCGGACTCCGGCTTCATCAGCACACTCCGCAGGACGCGGGCCCCGTCGGCGTCCCGGACGAGCTTCGGATGGAGAGCCGTGAGGCGATCGGCGCCGACGCGGAGCGTGCTCACGAAGACGGGGTCGCTGTCCGTCATCCCCTCCTGGAGGATGCGGTCGCTGGCCGCGTCGATCTGCGACAGCGTGGCGGCCTCGGTCACCGGGAAGTAGCTGACGATGTCCAGCTCCGGGGCCTGGTACAGCTCCAGGTGCGGCGAACCCTCGATCAGTTCGGCCCAGCGCAGCGCCGCCCGCCGGCCCGCCGCGAGCGACTGCCCCAGCCCCTCCCGCGTGGGAGGTATCAGCTGGAACGTGAGCCACAGCGCGGCGGCCGCCGCGCCCGCGCGGGAACACTCCAGGCTGATCTCCCCGAGGTGCAGTTCCTCGGAGGTGAAGTAGGTGTACGGCGAGTCATGCAGATAGAACCGGCCCACCGAGGGATCGCGGAACAGGACGGCGCCACAGCCGTACGGCTGGAGGCCGTGCTTGTGCGGGTCCACGACGATGGAGTCGGCTTCGGCGATGGCCCGCCACGGCTCCTCGGGCAGGCCCTCCGGGCCCGGCGCCCCGGCCAGCAGGGTGAAGAAGCCACCGTAGGCGGCGTCGACGTGGACACGGACGCCGTAGCGCTCGCGCAGCGCCAGCGCCTCATGGACCGGTTCGACGGCTCCGAGCCCGGTGGTGCCCGCGGTGAGCACGACGGTGCCGACGCGGCCGGTCCGCAGGACCCGCTCCAGCGCTTCGAGATCGATCCGGCCGAGGTCGTCCACCGGGACCGGATGGCCCTCCACCCCCAGGACGCCGCACATCCGGCCGTGGGTGTAGTGGGCCTCGGTGCTGTAGGCGACGCCCTTGCCGGGGTGCAGTTCGCGGGCCACGAAGAGCGCCTCGAGGTTGGCGATGGTGCCACTGGTGGTCAGGTGGCCGAGGTGGGTGTCGTAGCCGAACATCGTGGCGAGCTGCTGGACGGCCTCCCGCTCCATCTCGGCGGTGGCCGGGCCGCCGTCCAGAGCGTGGTTGTTGGGATTGACCAGCATCGCCGTGAGGTAGCCCACGACCGCCGCCGGATGCGGTGGCTTGAGCATCTGGCCCGCGTAACGGGGGTGGAAGAAGGGGTAGTTGTCCTTGAGCCGCTCGGTGAAGGCCTCGAACACGGCGGCGAACCGGGCGTCGTCGACCGCCAGCGCCGGATGGGCCTGGTAGGGGCCGAAGCTCTTCACCCATTCGGCGTTCGACGCCACGGCCGTGGCGAGCCAGGCATTCAGATCCATGTGGTCCACTCCTTGGTCGGGCCGGAGGTCTTGTTGAGGGCTGCTGGTGCGGGCAGGACTGCTGGTGCGGTCAGGGCCGCTTGGGCGGGCGGATGCCGCGGAACTCCCAGTCTCCGCCCAGGGCGGTGGACAGGACTTCCTCCGATTCGGTGGGCTGCGCTCCGACATCGCCGCGGATCGGGGTCGGTCCGGTGACGATGTGGTTGGTGAGCCGCCCCAGGCCCGCCACCTCCACATCGACCACGTCGCCGGGCTGTACGGGGCGGGAGTTGGCGGGGGTCCCGGAGAGCAGCACATCACCGGGGTGGAGGGTGATGGTGCGGGCGATGTCGGCGACGAGATAGTGCATGTCCCACTCCATCTCGTCGGTGGATCCGTCCTGCGCCAGCCGGCCGTTGACATAGGTGCGCAGATACTTGCCGCGGAAGTCCCAGTCGGTGACCAGCCCCGGCCCCAGTGGGCACAGGGTGTCGGACCCCTTCACCCGGAGCATCGAACCGGCGTCGGTGTCCCGGAAGTCGTGCAGCCCGTAGTCGTTGGCGATCGTGTAACCGGCGATGTGCTCCGCCGCCCGGTGGGGCGCGATGTTCCGGGTGGTCTTCCCGATGACGATCGCCACCTCGCCCTCGTAGTTGAGCCACTTGCAGCCCTCGGGGCGGACGACGGCGCCCCGGTGGGAGTTGAGGGCCGAGGTCGGCTTGTGGAAGTAGGTGGGGGCGGCGGGGAGCCGGACCTGGAACTCGGCGACGCGGCTGCGGTGGTTGAGGTGGACGGCGATCACCTTGGAGGGGACCACGGGAGGCAGGTGGTGTGCCTCGTGGATCGCGACGCGGCGGCCGTCGCCGGTGACGAGTTCATCGCCCTCGCGGACGGTCTCCACGACGGCGCCGTCGAGGAGGACGCGGCGGTACTCGGGCATATCGGCTCTCCTCAGACGGGGCTGGGCCCAGTGGCGGCGGACGTGGCCGGGCCGGTGCCGGTCCAGCCGTCGGCCGGGCGGTCGAACCAGAGGTGGGCCTGGCCGGTGCCGACGGAGTTCTCGTACGCACCGTACTGGCGGGCCGGGGCCACGCACCCCCGCTCGCCGAGGGCGCCGGCCATCATCAGATAGTGGAAGAACTTCGCCTCGGGCTGGTGGGTCCAGAATTCGTCCATGGTGTCGACGACCTTGTCGTGGCGGCCCTCCTTGAGCCATGCGATGCGCTCCTCGTCGGCCGCCCTCGCCCGCGGGGTGAAGACATGGCGCGGGTCGCTGGCCTCGTGGTCCCGGATCTCGCGCAGTGGCCAGAAGGTGTGCGAGAGGGCACCGGAGGCGATCAGGAGCACGCGGCGGCCGGGTGTCGCGGCGATGCCGTCGGCGAGCGCCCGGCCCAGCCGGAAGTGGTCCTCCATGTCGCCGGTCTGGCACACCCCGATCGTCATCCACCGCTTGCCGGGCAGCCCCTCGCCCAGGAACTTCCAGAGGTTGACGGTGGCGTAGTGGATCGGCAGGAAGGGGTCGTCGATCGGGGTGATGAAGGTGCCGTGTGCCTCGGCGAACCGGGCGACGGCGTGGGCGAGTTCGGGGTCGCCGGGGAAGTCGTACGGCATCCGGCACATGCCCCGCGGCAGCTCGTCGGAGGTGAACAGCCCCGCGCGCCGCGAGTGGGCCGTCACGACGAACTCGACCGTGGTGGCCCAGTGGGAGTCCAGGACGACGACGGTGTCGTAGCCATCGCGCCCGAAGACGTCCTCGCGGAGCTCCCGGAGGCCGGTGACCAGGGTGATCTCCTTGCCCTCGTTGAGCTCGCGCCGGGTTTCCCCGGGGAGCACGATGGTGGGGACATGGGCGAGCAGCCCGGCCCCGACGATCTCACCCATGGTCGCTGAATCCCTTCGGGGCGGTCACGCGGTTCTTCAGATCGCAGTAGAAGTCGAAGCTCCAGGTGCCGCCCTCGCGGCCGACGCCGGAGAGCCGGGAGCCGCCGAAGGGCGCCCGCAGATCGCGTACGAAGAAGCAGTTGACCCAGACCGTGCCCGCCACCAGCCGGGCGGTGACGCGTTCGGCACGCCGGTGGTCGCCGGTGGCCACGGTGGCGGCCAGCCCGTAGCGGGTGTCGTTCGCGAGATGGATCGCCTGCGCCTCGTCCGCGAAGGTCTGCAGCGTCAGCACCGGGCCGAAGACCTCCTCCTGCACGATCTCCGAGTCCTGGGCGACGTCGGTGAGGAGGGTGGGCCGGTAGTACAGCCCCCCGAGCCGGTTGTGGGAGCCGCCGCCGAAGACCACGCGGGCACCGGCCGTGATCGCCCGCCGTACGAAACCGTCGACCCGCTCGATCTGGCGGGGGTGGATGGTGGGCCCGATGTCGGTGGCCTCCTCGCGTGGATCGCCCTGCGTCAGCCGGGCGGCTCCGCGGATGAAGCGGTCGGTGAACTCGTCCGCGATCGACTCCTCGACGAGGAGGCGGGTGGCGGCCAGACACACCTGCCCGGCGTTGTCGAACTGCTCCACGGCAAGCTCGACGGCCAGCTCCAGATCCGCGTCCGCGAACACCAACAGCGGGGACTTGCCGCCGAGTTCGAGGCTCAGCGGGGTCAGGTTCCGAGCGGCCGAGGCGGCGATGCGCCGGGCGGTCGGCACCGAGCCGGTGAAGCTGATCCGGCGGACGTCCGGGTGCGAGGTGAGATCGTCGCCGATCTCGGAGCCGTAGCCCTGGACCACGTTGAGGACACCCGGCGGCAGCCCCGCCCCGGCGGCGATGTCCGCCAGCAGCGAGGCGGTCAGCGGGGACCACTCCGCGGGCTTGAGGACCACCGTGTTCCCGGCGGCCAGGGCCGGGGCGACCTTCCAGGTGGCCAGCATCAGCGGGGCGTTCCACGGCGTGATCAGCACACAGGGGCCCGCGGGGTCCCAGCTGACGTGGTTGGTGTGGCCGGGGTCGGTGGGGCCGCCGGTGTGCGTCATGAGGTCCTCGTGGCCCAGGGACAGCAGCCAGTCCGCGAAGAAGCGGAAGTTGCGGGCGGCGCGCGGTATGACACCCCGGCGGTGCGAGCGCAGCAGCGCGCCGTTGTCGGTGGTCTCGACGATCGCCAGCTCCTCGAGGCGCTCCTCGATGCCGTCGGCGATGGCGTGGAGGACGCGGGCGCGCTCGGCCGGGGGAGTGGCGGCCCAGCCGGGGAAGGCGGCCTTGGCGGCGGCCACGGCGGCCTCGGCCTCGTCGGCGCCGCCGCGGGCGATCCGGGTGAGGGTGCTGCCGTCGATCGGCGAGACATCGGGGAAGGTGTCGGTGGACGCCACGCGCCGGCCGCCGATCCAGTGCCGGGTGTCGACGGCGACCCCGGCGATCCGCGCCTCGCTCACAGCTGTGTCCGGCCCTTGGGGCATGTCCCGGTCCTCCATTTTGTTTGGCCCCAAACAAGCTAAGGGTGCCGCGGGGCCGGGTCAAGGTCGCCCCGGCGGCCGGGGCCCTGGGGGAGCCGCTCCCAGGAGGTGTCCGGGGCGCGGTCACTGGCGGGATCGGCGGCCCGAACGTCGCGGGGCGAGATCCCTTCCGTCGAGCAGCTGCCGTCGGCGCTCCTCGCCGTGCTCCTCCAGTTGCGCCACGATGGCGCGCAGCCCATTGGCGAGCCGCAGGCACTCCTCGGCGCTCAACGGGGTGGCGACGAACGCCTCTTCGGCGTTGAACGCGGGGAAGAGGCGCTCCATGAGCTCCTCGCCCTCGGGCGTGAGCGAGAGCAGCACGCGCCGCCCGTCCTCCGGGTGGGGTGCGCGGGCCACGAGGTGACGCGACTCGAGGGTGCGCGCGATCCCGGTCAGCGTCCCCTTGGAGATGCCCGCCTCCTCCGCGACCGACCAGGTCTCGGCCTCGCCCCAGATCCACAGCACCCACAGCACCACGAAGCCGGTCCAGGTCAGATCGTGCGGGCGCAGCGCGGAGTTCTCCAGGTGCTGGCGGACGGCCGCGGCGGCGCGGTGGATATTGGCGATGGCCGCCATCTGCTCACGCTGCAACTCGAAGCCGCCCAGTCGTTCCTGGACGGCCTGTTCGGTCTCGGCGATGGATCGGCGGCGCCCGGGCACGGTGGATCCTCCTCGGCTTCGGGCGGCCTGGGCCGCCGGGTGATTCGTTCGCGCTCAAATGTAGCCCCGGGCGCGCCGGGTGCCGGGCGACGGCGGTGCGCGGGGCTGGGTGGCGGCGGTGCGCGGGGCTGGGTGGCGGCGGCGCCCGGGACCGGGGGCGGCTATGTCCCGGCCTGCGGGCGGCCACGTTCGGGCCTGTGGGCGGCCACGTTCGGGCCGTATCGCGGCAACCCTTGTGGACGGCCCGGCCGCCTCGTATCGTGTGGCCTCTCTCGTTTGGCATCAAATAATTCCGGAGCGACCATTGAGCGCCGAGACAGCCGACCGGGTCCACCGGAGGACCGAGGCGCTCGCTGCCGAGGGCATCGACGTCATACGCGTCGCCTATCCCGACATGATGGGCTCCGACCGCGGCCGGGACATCCTGCTGCACCACCTGCCCCACGCGGTCGGCCACGGGCTCGCCTTCAGCCGGGCCGTCTACCACACCGCGGCGCTGGGCGATCACTCGTACATCCCCGGCGGCCTCGAAGCCGGTATGCCGGACTTCCTCGTCCGGCCCGACCTGACCACGCTCGTCCCCCTGCCATGGGAGCCGGGCGTGGCCTGGTGCATCGGCGATGTCCGGGACCCGGCCACCGGACTGCCCGTGCCCGAATCGCCACGGGACCTGCTGCGCCAGGTCATCGGCCGGCTGCTCGACGCGGATCTGACCGCGGTCGTGGGTCCGGAGCTGGAGTACGTCCTGCTCGACCCGGACCCGGACTCGCCCGTCGGCTGGCGGCGCCACGCCCCCGCCCCCGGCCATGTCTACACGACCGGCCGCGAGGGCGACCCGGACGGGCACCTCCTGCGCACCCTCCGGGCGTTGCACGCGCTCGGGCTCGACGTCAGCGGCGGCAACCGGGAGTTCGACAGCGGCCAGTTCGAGATCAACCTCAGCCACTCGGAGGCGCTGGACGCGGCGGACCGGGCCTTTCGCTTCAAGGCCGCGGTCAAGGAACTCGCCCATGCGGAGGGCAGGTTGGCCACCTTCATGGCCAAGCCGTTCAACGACGGAGGCGGCTCGGGGTTCCATGTCCATCTGTCCCTGGTGGACGTGGACGGGCGCAACGTCTTCGACGCGCCGCGGGAGCCGTACGGGCTGTCCGCCTTGGCGCGCCACGCCCTGGCGGGAGTGCTCGCCCACGCCCCCGCGCTCTCCGCGCTGCTCAACCCCACCGTCAACTCGTACAAACGCTTCGGCCCGGACACCACGGCCCCCTGGCTGGTCAACTGGGGCCTGGACAACCGCAACGCCCTGGTGCGCGTCCCGCCCGAGCGCGGTGGCGCCGCCCGACTGGAGGCCCGCCTCGGCGACGCCACCGCCAACCCCTATCTCGCCATCGCCGGTCTGCTCGCCGCGGCCCACCTGGGCATCGCCGCCGCCGAGGAGCCCCCGGCGCCGATGACCGGCGAGGGCCGGGACAGGGGCACCGCCACCCCGCTGCCGACCGGCCTCGGTCAGGCCCTCGACGCCCTGGAGGGCGACGACCAGCTCACCGATGCGCTCGGCAAGCCCTTCGTCGACGCCTTCCTCACCTTCAAGCGGGACGAACTGGCCAGGTTCCAGCGGTACGTCACCGACTGGGAGTTCCGCGAGTACGCGCGGCTCATCTGAGGCGGGTCCCCCCAAGGCGTCGGCGGTCTCGCGGCCCCGCCCCGCGAGCGGCTTTCGCGGTTCCGGGGTGGCACCGGTCAGTGGCCGCGGGTGCGCTCAGCGCCGTACTGCTCGTCGGTGACGTGCTCCAGCCAGGTGGTCTCCGGCCGGTCGTCGCCGGGAGCGGTGCCGTCCCACAGCGCCAGGTGCTCCATGAAACGGTCCTCGGTGGCGCCGTGCCAGTGCTCCTCGCCGGGCGGGCAGGCCACCGTCTCGCCGGGGTGGGCCTCGAAGACGGTGCCGTCGCGAGTGCCGATCAGCGCGATCCCGGCAACGACGTGGAGGGTCTGGCCGACGGCGTGGTGGTGCCAGGCGGTGCGGGCGCCCGGTGCGAAGCGCACCATGTTGGCGCGGATCCGGGAAGGCTCGGTGCCCGCCTGGATGACGTCGAACCACACGTCTCCGTTGAACCACTCCGCCGGGCCCTTGCCGGTGGCCCGCGGTTCCTTGAATTCCATCGCGCGCTGTTCCTCTCGTATCCGTGGTGGCGGCGGTGCGTCGGTGACGGGCCGCCCGGGGTGGCGCGGCGTCAGCGTTCCAGCAGGCGCATGCCCGCCTCGGTGTGGGTGTCGCCGACGGCCGGCGGCAGACCGGCGAGCCGCTCCAGCTGTGCGGAGGTGAGCTGGACGCTGTCGGCGGCCGTGTTCTCCTCCACCCGCGCCACGCGCTTGGTGCCGGGGATGGGAGCGATGTCGTCGCCCTGGGCGAGCAGCCAGGCCAGCGCGATCTGGGCGGGGGTGGCTCCCGCGTCGGCGGCGATGGCCTGGACCTCGTCGGCGATGGCCATGTTGCGCCGGAAGTTCTCCCCGGTGAAGCGCGGGTTGCCACGCCGGAAGTCGCCCTCCTCGAACGCGGCCTCGTCCCGGACCGCGCCGGTCAGGAAGCCGTGTCCGAGCGGGGAGAAGGGGACCAGGCCGATGCCCAGCTCGCGCAGCACGGGCAGGACCCGCTCCTCGAGCCCCCGCGTCCACAGCGAGTACTCGGACTGCACCGCGGTGACGGGGTGGACGGCGTGGGCGCGGCGGATCGTGTCCGGCCCGGCCTCGGACAGGCCGAAGTGCCGGACCTTGCCCTCGGCGATCAGCTCCGCGACGGCTCCGGCGGTCTCCTCGATGGGCGTGTCCGGGTCGACGCGGTGCTGGTAGTACAGGTCGATGTGATCGGTGCCCAGCCGCTGCAGCGACCCTTCCACGGCCGCGCGGATGTTGGCCGGGCCGGAGTTCAGGTTCCACACACCCGCCCCGCCGTGGTCGATCAGACCGAACTTGGTCGCCAGCACCACCTGGTCACGGCGGCCCTTCAGGGCCTGGCCGAGGAGGTTCTCGTTGGTGTAGGGGCCGTAGATCTCGGCGGTGTCGATGAGGGTGACGCCCAGGTCCAGCGCCCGGTGGACGGTGCGGATGGACTCCGCGTCGTCGGTACCGGCGCCGGTCAGCCCGTGGGACATGCCCATCGCGCCGAGGCCGATCCGGGAGACCTCCAGGTCGCCCAGGTTGATGTACTTCACGTTCGATCGCTCCTTGTGGTGGTTCGCCCTCGTGGCGGTTCGCCCTTCCGGGCGGGTTGCCCTTCCGGGCGGGTTGCCCTTCGGGGCGGGTGACGGCGGGGCCGTGCGGGTCAGGACCGGTCGTGGTCACGTCTCTTGCCAGCCTGCCGCCCCGCGGCCGCGTCAGGCAGGCCGCGCTGTGCGGGGGAGCGGCCAGCGGGGGTGTGACAGGGCCCCCCTCCGCGGGCGTGTCACGGTGGTGGCGGGGCGACACTGGCGTCATGGCACCCGAGCAGCACGGCGGCGGCGAGGAACTGGGGCGCTTCCTGCGCGCCCGCCGCACCCAGACCAGCCCGCGGACCGTGGGTCTCACCCCCGGGCCCGGTGTCCGGCGCACCCCCGGGCTGCGCCGCGAGGAGCTGGCCACCCTCGCCGGTGTCAGCATCGACTACTACACCCGCCTGGAGCGCGGCAAGGAGACCCGTCCCAGCCCCGCCGTGGTCGACTCCCTCGCCCGCGCCCTTCGTCTCGACGACGCCGAGCACCAGCATCTGCGCGAGCTGGCCGTCCGCGCCGCCCGCTACGCGCCGCAGCCCGCCCCCGCCCCCAGCCGCACCGTGCGCCCGCATCTGAAGCTGCTGCTGGAGACCGTGCGGCCGAATCCCGCCTACGTCGTCAGCCGCGGTATGGACATCCTGGCCCACAACCCCGGCGGCCTCGCCCTCTACGCGGGCATCGCCGACTGGCCGGCCAAGCAGCGCAACCTCGCCCGCTACCTCTTCCTCCACCCCGCCGCGCGTGATCTCTTCCCCGACTGGGACAACCAGATCCGCGGCTGCGTCGCCCGGCTGCGCGCCCTGGCCGGAACCGACCCCGACGCCCCCGACCTCACCACCCTCGTCGGCGAGCTGCTGCTCAAGAGCCCCGACTTCGCCGGACTGTGGGAACGCTACGAAGTCACCGGCCGCAAGATGGCCACCAAGACCTTCCAGCATCCGCAGACCGGCAGGATCACCCTCAGCTTCCAGGGCATGGCCCTCGAAGGCACCCCCGGCCACCGGCTGGGCGTCTACACCGCCGAACCCGGCACCCCCGACCACGACGCCGTCCTCCTGCTCGACATGACCGCCACCCCCACCGGGCCGAGCCCGTCCGAGCAGCATCGATAACCGGTCAGACCGGGCAGTCGCTCCCAGTCGCTCCGTCCCCAGTCGCTCCGTCCCCGGGCGCCCGGCCGTCAGCGGTCCCGGGCGGGGTGCTGGTTCCGCTGGTCCGGGGCGGACAGGGCCGGGATCTCGGGGTGGTCGCGCAGGGCCGCCACGACCGCGTTCACCGCGGCGCGCTGCGTCGTGCCGCGCCGCACCGCGATGGTGATGTTGCGGTGCACCGGTGTGCTCAGCTCGCGGGTGGCGACGGCGTGGTCCGGGGTGATGGCGAGGGCGGGCAGCAGGGTGATCGACCGGCCCGACTCGACGTGTTGCAGCAGCATCAGATAGTTGCTGAACCGGCAGGCCACCCTGGGTTCGAACCCCGACTCGCGGCACAGCCGTACGGTCAGATCCGCCATGTACGACTGGGGTCGGTCACACGCCCAGGTCTCCTCCGCGCACGCCGCGAGGTTCACCGTCGTACGACTGGTGAGCGGGTGGTCGCGCGGGAGCACCAGCACGATCGGGTCGGTGCCCAGCGGGATGATCTCGAGGTCCGCGCCCCACGAGAGGCCGACGTAGTCGGTGGTGGTGACGATGACGTCCGCCTCGCCCGAGCGGAGGGCCGGTCCGCCCTCGTGCGGATCCAGCTCGATCAGTTCGAGGTGCAGCCGCGGATGGGTGGTGGCCAGGCGGGTCGCCGCCGGGACCGCGAGGGTGTAGATCGCGCTCTGGAACGCCCCGAGCCGTACGGTGCCGATGGGCTCGTCGTTGAGGGCGTGCAGCTCGGCCTCGGCCTCCGCCATCTGGTCCAGGATCTCCCGGCCCCGGCGGGCCAGCAGCAGTCCGGCCGGGGTCAGCCGCACCTTCCGCCCGGTCCGCTCGATCAGCTTGCACCGGGTCTCGGTCTCCAGGACCGCCAGTTGCTGGGACACCGTCGACGCGCTCAGGTGCAGCGTCTCGGCCACCGCGCGGACGGTGCCCAGGGTTTCCAGCAGGCTGAGCAGCCGCAGCCGACCCGAGTTGAGCATGGGGGCGATTCTACGGTCCCGCTGTCCGGTTCTGCCGAACAGAACGGTCGGATCTGTGCGATGGACACGCGCAGTGGCGCATCCCTAACGTCGTTCGTATGGATCCCGAGACAGCCGGTGGCGCCGTGGAGCGCCACCTCATCCGCTATTCCGGCCGAGCCGCGTTCACCCCCGAGGTCATCGCCCGCGCCGCGGGCACCTCGGTGTTCACCGAGAGCGGCCGCGAGCTGCTCGACTTCACCTCCGGCCAGATGAGTGCGATCCTCGGCCACTCCCATCCGGAGATCGTCGCCACGGTGCGCGAGCAGGTCGCCCACCTCGATCATCTGCACAGCGGCATGCTCAGCCGCCCGGTCATCGACCTCACCCGGCGGCTCGCCGAGACCCTGCCCGGCCCCCTCGAGAAGGCGTTGCTCCTGACGACCGGGGCGGAGGCGAACGAGGCCGCGGTGCGGATGGCGAAACTCGTCACCGGCCGCCATGAGATCGTCTCGTTCGCCCGGTCCTGGCACGGCATGACCCAGGCCGCCGCGAACGCCACCTACAGCGCCGGGCGCAAGGGCTACGGACCCGCCGCGCCGGGCAACTTCGCGCTGCCGGTACCGGACGCCTTCCACCCCGACATCGTCGACGCCGAGGGTGTGCTCGACTGGCGCCGCCAGCTCGACCTGGGCTTCGACCTCATCGACGCCCAGTCGGTCGGCAGTCTCGCCGCCTGCCTGGTCGAGCCGATCCTCAGCTCCGGCGGTGTCATCGAACTCCCGCCGGGCTATCTCGCCGCCCTGGCCCAGAAGTGCCGGGAGCGGGACATGCTGCTGATCCTCGACGAGGCGCAGACCGGGCTGTGCCGCACCGGTGACTGGTACGCCTTCGAGCATGACGGCGTCGTCCCGGACATCCTCACGCTGTCCAAGACGCTCGGCGCCGGGCTGCCGCTGGCCGCCGTGTTGACCAGCCCGGAGATCGAGCAGCGGGCGTACGACCGGGGGTTCCTGTTCTTCACCACCCATGCCAGCGACCCGCTGCCGGCGGCCGTCGGCAACACCGTCCTCGACGTGCTGGTCCGTGACCACCTCGACAAGCGTGCGCGCGAACTCGGCACGGCACTGCGCGGTCAGCTCGATGAGCTCGCCACCCGCCATGACGTCGTCGGGGACGTCCGCGGCCGCGGGCTGCTGCTGGGCATGGAGCTGGTCGGTGACCAGGTGCTGGGCGCCGGTGGCGCCGACCGGCTCGGCGCGGCCGTCACCCGGCGCTGCTTCGAGCTCGGGCTGCACATGAACATCGTCCAGTTGCCCGGCATGGGCGGCACCTTCCGGATCGCGCCCCCGCTGACCGCGAGCGACGACGAGATCGCCCGCGGTGTCGCCATCCTCGACCAGGCGCTCACCGACGCCGTCCGCGGCCTCTGACGCCGTGCCATGCGTACCGCCTGACGCCGTGCCATGAGTACCGCCCGACGCCATGCCATGAGTACCGTCTGACGTCATCTCATGAGTCCGCATGACATCTGTCATGCGGACTCATGACACACCGCACTCCTCCCGGCCCCGCCGTGCCGGAAACCTGGAAGGCATGGACACCGTCATCGAAACCGCCGACTTGCGGCGGCACTACAAGGGGTTCGAGGCCGTGCGCGGCGTCGATCTCACGGTCGCCCGTGGTGAGCTCTTCGCGCTCCTGGGGACCAACGGGGCCGGTAAGACCTCCACCCTCGAGGTCCTGGAGGGGCAGGCCACTCCCACCTCCGGGACGGTCCGGGTGCTGGGCGGCGACCCGTACCGCGACCGCGCCGCCGTCCGCCCCCGGATCGGGGTGATGCTCCAGGAGGGCGGCTTCCCGACCGAGCTCACGGTCACCGAGACCGCGCGCATGTGGGCGGGGTGCACCAGCGGCGCCCGCCCCGTGGCGGAGGCCCTGGAGCTGACCCGGCTGACCCAGCGGCGGGCGGTGCGGGTCAAGCAGCTCTCCGGTGGCGAGCGCCGCCGCCTCGATCTCGCCCTGGCCCTGCTGGGGCGGCCGGAGGTGCTGTTCCTGGACGAGCCGACGACCGGCCTGGACGCGCAGTCCCGCCACGAGACCTGGGAGCTGATCCGCGAGCTCAAGGAGCAGGGCACGACGGTGCTGCTCACCACCCACTACCTGGAGGAGGCGGAGCAGCTGGCCGACCGGCTGGCGATCATGCACGCCGGGCGGATCGCCACCTCGGGCCGGGTCGCCGACGTGGTCGCCGAGCGGCCCTCGCGGATGAGCTTCGAGCTGCCCCTGGACTACTTCCTCGGCGATCTGCCGCCGCTGGCACCGCTGGGGGTGACCAGGCAGGAGAACACCGGGCGGACGGTCCGGCTGGAGACCGCCGATCTCCAGCGCACGGCGACCGCGCTGCTGCTGTGGGCCCGGGACAAGGACGTGGCGCTGCGCGGGTTCGACGCCCGGTCGGCCACGTTGGAGGAGGCGTTCATGGAGATCGCGAAGGGCCTGGAGAGCGAGGGGGCACGATGACGACGTCAGCAGCCCGTACGGGACACGCACACGCGGCCACGCCCACCCGGGTCACCGCCATGGACCGCCTGGCCGCCCTCGGCCGCGCCGAGCTGACGCTGCTGATGCGCAGCAAGGCGTCCCTGGTCAGCGCGGTGATCCTGCCGAGCGTCATGGCCTTCGCGATGCGCGGTGTGGTCAAGCAGCTGGACCTGGGCGGCACCGGCCTGTCGGTGGCCACCGTCATGCTGCCCGCCGCGCTGGCGATGGCGATGTTCTTCTCCGTCTACACGAACCTGGTCGGCGTGTATGTGCTGCGCCGCGAGACCCTCGTACTGAAGCGGCTGCGCACCGGCGAGGTGCGCGACTGGGAGATCCTCGTCGGCAACGCCCTCCCGGCGTTCCTGCTGGCGGTCGTGCAGTCCGTGCTGCTGGCGGTCGGGATGACCGTGTTCCTGGACGCGGACGCGCCGGCCGCCCCGCATCTGGCGGTGTTCGGCCTGCTCATCGGCGTGGCCATGCTGGTGGCCTCGGGAGCGCTGACGGCCGCGTTCACCCGGACCGCGGAGAGCGCACAGCTGACGTTCCTGCCCTTCCTGCTGGTGACCATGGCCGCCTCCGGGGTCTACGCGCCGCGCGAGGTGATGCCGGACACGATGGCCGACATCGCCGCCTGGCTGCCGTTCTCGCCGGTGATGGACCTGCTGAGGGGCGGCTGGACGGGCGACCTGGACGGTGTGGACCAGCTTCGGGCGGCGCTCCTCGCGCTGGTCTGGACGGGCCTGGCAGTGCTCGGTGTGCGTCGGTGGTTCCGCTGGGGACCGCGGGGCTGAGGACGGCGGAGCCCGAGGTGATGGGATGAGGGACATGAGCGGGACGATGAATATGAGCGTGGAGCACTGGGTGGAGCGGTTCGGGGGACCGGACGGGCCCGAGCGCTACCGCCGCTACACTCTCGCCACCGTCGCCTTCCTCGCCGTCACCGAGGCGGCGCTGTGGGTGTTCTGGATCGCCACATCGGAGGCCGGCCCGCTCGGGCTGGCCCTGGTGGCGGCGGTGGGCACGGCGCACGTCGCCGTCCAGGGGCTGCTCTCCCGCGCCGCCCTGCTCCACTACCTCGGCGCCGGACCGCGCCCGGTCTGGCTGGTCGCGCTGTACGCCGCCGTCACCGTGGCCATGGCCGCCCTGGGGTGTGCGTTGCTGGCCACCGGACGCATCCACGAAGGGAACCTGGCGGCGTATCTGGTCTGGCTGCTGATGTACTACGCCGGCCCGCCGATGCTGGCGCTGCCGCGCCGCGCCGGGGCGGCGCTGGTCGCGGCGGTGCCGGTGGTGGCGCTCGGCGCGGCGGCGGCCAGCGGGCTGTCGGGCCAGGCGCTGGCCCTCGCGATCGGCGCCACCTTGCTGATGGTTCCGTTCATGGCCATGGCGATACGGGTCTCCGGATGGAGCGTGCGGCTGATCGAGGAGCTGGCCAGGGCGCGGGCGACGCAGGCCCGCCTCGCCGTGGCGGAGGAGCGGCTGCGCTTCGGCCGCGATCTGCACGATGTGCTGGGCCGTAACCTCGCGGTGGTGGCGCTGAAGAGCGAACTCGCGGTGGAACTGGCCCGGCGGGGCCGGGAGGAGGCGGTGGCCCAGATGGAGGAGGTGCAGCGGATCGCGCAGGAGTCCCAGCGGGAGATCCGCGCGGTGGTACGGGGCTACCGCACCGCCGATCTGCACGCGGAACTGGCCGGAGCCCGGTCCGTCCTCGAAGCGGCCGGGATCGACTGCCGGATCGAGAACGGCCCGGCGGCGCGGCTGCCCGCGCAGACGCAGACCGCGCTCGGCTGGGTGGTCCGCGAGGGAACGACGAACGTGCTCCGCCACGCGCAGGGCGCGTCCCGCTGCGAGGTGTCCGTGCGTGCCACGGTCGGGGGCTCGGTGGCACTGCTGATGGAGAACGACGGGGCGGACGCGGACCCCCGACCGGGCACCGGCAGCGGCCTGCCGGGGCTGCGCGAGCGCCTGGCCGAGGTGGACGGCACCCTGGCCACCGAGCGGCACCCGGACGGGACCTTCCGCCTGACCGCGAGGATTCCGTGGGAGGCGGGCGAATGATCAGGGTTCTGCTGGCGGACGACGAACACCTCATCCGGGGCGCGCTCGCCTCCCTCCTCGCGCTGGAGGACGACATCATCGTGGTGGCGGAGGCCGGAACGGGCGACGAGGCGCTGGCCATGGCCCGGGCACACCGCCCCGACGTGGCCGTCCTGGACATGCGGATGCCCGGGCGTGACGGGGTGTCGGTGGCGACGCGGCTGCGCGACGAGGTACCGGAGTGCGCCTCGATGATCGTTACCAGCCACGCCGGGGCCGGGGCGCTGAAACAGGCGCTGGCGGCGGGTGTGCGCGGCTTCGTGCCGAAGACGGTGTCCGCGCGGCGCCTGGCCGAGATCATCCGTACGGTGCACACGGACGGCCGCTACGTGGACCACGAACTGGCGGCGGACGCGATCGCCGCGGGCGAGTCGCCGCTCACTCCCCGCGAGGCGGAAATGCTGTCCCTGGCCGCGGACGGGGCACCGGTGGCGGAAATCGCGTCCCGCGCCGCGCTGTCGCCCGGGACGGTGCGCAACTACCTGTCCGCCGCGGCGGCCAAACTCGGCGCGGAGAACCGCCACATGGCGGCGCGGATCGCCCGCGAGCGCGGATGGCTGTAGGGGGCTGCGCCGGTAGCCGTCAGCAGTCATCGGCGACAGGTCAGCGCGGGCGTCGGCGGCGGCGGCCGAAGAGGAGGGCGACACCGCCCAGGAGCAGCGCCACCGCGCCCGCGATCACCCACGCGGCGGCCGCGTCGGCGGGCCGGGACTCCCCCCGGGCGCGGGAGTCGGAGGGGTTGGCCGCGGGCGACGGCCGGGCCGAACCGGTGGCCGTGGCGGCCTTGATGATGAGGTCGGTGACCGCCTGGGGGTGGGCGATCATGGCCACGTGAGAGGAGTTGATCTCCACGGTGTGCGAGTGGGCGCGCTTGGCCTCGAAGCGCTCCTGCCGGGGGTTGATGGTCTTGTCCTGCCGGGCGACGAGGAACCAGGACGGGATCTGCCGCCACGCCGCCACCTTGGCCTTCTCCGAGAACGCGGCCGTCGCGGCGGGCCGTTGGGTCGCCGCCAGCAGCCTCGCCGTACTGGCCGGCAGATCGGCGGCGAAGACCCGGTGGAGCTTGTCCCGCTTGAGGTACAGATCCGTGCCCCGCACCCCGCCACCGGCCCGGTACGGGACCGCCTTGATGGCGGTGGCGAGCTCGCTGGGGTACCGGGCGGCCAGCGACTGCCCGCTCTCCCCCTTGTCGAGCACCTGGGCGGACACGTACACCAGCGACTTCACCCGGGAGTTCCCCGCCGCGGCCACGCTGATGACCGCGCCGCCGTAGGAGTGGCCCACCAGCACGATCGGGCCCTTGACGCTGTCCAGGACGGAGGCGATGTAGGCGGAGTCGGTGGTGAGGCCGCGCAGCGGGTTGGCGGGGGCGATGACGGGGTAGCCGCGGCGCTCCAGCCGTTCGATGACACCGTTCCAGCTGGAGCCGTCCGCGAACGCGCCGTGGATCAGGACCACCGTGGGTTTACGAGGGGCGTTGTCGTCCTCCGCGGCGGCCGGGGCCGCCACGGCCGCGCACACCGCCATCGCGCACCCGGCCGCCGCGACACGTGCCCGGAGCCGTCCGCGTGCGGAGCCGAGAGCCGGAGACGCCGCCATGGTGTCCTCGCTTCCCTGGAGGTCTTCGCTTGAGGGTTTTGTGGCTCCTCAACGTTCGCCGGACCCGCGGCGCGTGGCCGCGCGGCAGGGTCCGATCGGGTGAAGTAGGTGATCCACCAGGGTCATGCCGCGCTGACAACGATTCCCACGACCTGCCCGCGTCGTCCTTGTACTGCCTTTGCCTCGAGTTCGCCGGGCATTGGCCTGAGCTTGTTTGCATACAGGAATGGACCACATCACCTTCTTGGTGGCGGTCGTCATCGTCACGGCGCTCGCTTTCACCCCAGGCATGATCTTCGCGGGGCTGGTCGGGGCCGTGTGGGTCGGTGCTGGTTCTCATGGCGTGCACTTTGACAAGGTTGTCGAGAAGGTGCTGATACCGGCGGTGGCCTCGCCGGTCGTGGCCGGTGTCGCCGCGCTGCTGGCCACCTACCTCGCGTACCGGCTCACCGACCGCGCCCGCAAGAAGTCGGTGACCAAGGGGTTCCGGGCCGGTCAGATCGCCTCGGCCTCGCTCGTCTCCCTCGCCCACGGCACCAACGACGCGCAGAAGACCATGGGCGTCATCACGCTGACCCTGATCTCGACGGGTGCCCTCGGCCATGACGCCGGTCCGCCGCTGTGGGTGATCGCCTCCGCGGGTCTCGGCCGACGGCTGGCGGAGGTGCGCTGGGGCGTCGCGGGCCGCATGGTGATCGCCTGGATGGTCACCCTGCCCGCCGCCGCGCTGGTCGGCGGCGTCTCCGCGAGCGTGGTCACGAACGGCGGAAACATCGGTGCGGTGGTCGTCGCGCTGATCGGCGCGGCCCTCGCCGGGGGCATCGTGCTCCTCTCCCGCCGTAACCCCGTGGACGCGAAGAACGTCAACGACGCCCACGAGGTCACCATCCGCAACGAGCCGCCGGCCAAGGTCGGCACGGCCGCATAAGTCCTCGATTTCCGGAGAGTTAAAACGATGCATCTCGACTGGACCGCACTCGGCCAGGTCACCGCGGTGAGCATCGGCGTCACCATCGCCGCTGTCACCGTCTTCGCCCTCGGCGTCCTGGGCGTCGCCCGCGTGGAGGCGGCCCGTGAGGAGAACGGCACCGGCTCGACCCTGGGCCTCACCCAGGCCGGACTGTGCTTCGTGGCGTGCGCGGCGGTGGTGGCCTACGGGATCTACCTGATCGTGCCGCAGTTCCACTGAGAACGGAAAGGAAGGACTGGATGACAACGCCGCCCTTGCTGTCCGAGCTGGCCGACCTGACGGTCGACTACAGCGACCACGACGACCCCGTGCTCATCCGGCCGGACGGCAGCCCGGTCGACACCTGGCGGGAGAACTATCCCTACGCGCACCGCATGGAGCGCAAGGAGTACGAGTGGCACAAGCGGCTCCAGCAGATAGAGCTGCTGAAGCTGCAGAGCTGGATCAAGGAGACCGGACGCCGGCTCGTCATCGTCTTCGAGGGTCGGGACGCGGCCGGCAAGGGCGGCACCATCAAGCGCTTCACCGAGCACCTCAACCCACGTGGCGCCCGGGTCGTGGCGCTGGAGAAGCCGACCGAGCGCGAACGTGGCCAGTGGTACTTCCAGCGGTACGTGGAGCATCTGCCGACCGCGGGTGAGATCGTGCTCTTCGACCGGTCCTGGTACAACCGGGCCGGTGTCGAGCGGGTCATGGGCTTCTGCTCCAAGGACGAGTACCGGCGCTTCATGCGCCAGGCGCCGCTCTTCGAGCGGATGCTCGTGGACGACGGTGTGGACCTGGTGAAGTTCTGGTTCTCGGTGTCCCAGAGCGAGCAGCGCACCCGCTTCACGATCCGCCAGGTGGACCCCGTACGGCAGTGGAAGCTCAGCCCGATGGACCTCGCCTCGCTGGCCCGCTGGGACGACTACACGGCCGCGAAGGTCGCCATGTTCCGTGAGACGGACACCGAGTACGCGCCCTGGACGGTGGTCAAGAGCAACGACAAGAAGCGGGCGCGCGTGGAGGCCATGCGCAGTGTGCTCGCCCGTTTCGACTACTCCAACAAGGACGAGGAGGTCGTCGGCACCGCCGACCCGCGCGTCGTGGGCGCGGCGGCGGGTCTGCTGGAGGAGGGCGAGGACGACACGAACGACGCCACCGGTGCCACCGGGACGAACGACGCCGACGGGCGCTGACGAGCACACCGAAGTCGAGCACACGGACGCCGGACGCCAGGGCCGGGCCCGCACACCCGGGCCCGGCCCTGGCGCGCGCCGGCGCGCCGGACCGCCCCGGGTTGTCCGGTCAAGCCGCCCGTTGCCTCCCGCATCGTTCAGACAGCCGTAACCGACGGCGCGGGGTGTGCACACCTGTTCTCCGCAGGGTGGGCGTCATCCCCGGTGCCCTCACTCCCCGAGAGGCCCGATCGCCCCACCGCTCGAAGGACGACGCATGCCTCGCCACCTCCGCATCCCCCTCGCTGCCGCGCTGCTGCCGCTCGTGCTCACGGCCTGCGGTGCCAGCGCCTCCGACAACGGCTCCACCTCGGAGGGACGGGACCCCGACACCCTGGTGGTCGCGGCGATCCCGTCGGAGAACTCCACCTCGCTCGCCCAGCAGTACGCCCCGATCGTCAAGCTGCTGAAGGCCGAGACCGGCAAGAAGGTCCAGATGCAGAAGGCGACCAGCTACGCCGCCGTCATCGAGGCGCAGCGGGCGCACAAGGCGGATGTCGCGCTGTACGGTCCGCTCTCCTACGTCGTCGCCAAGGGCAGCGGAGTGGGGGTGAAGCTGGCCGGTGCGCTGGTCGCAGCCAAGGGCGAGACGCCGGGCTACCAGTCGTACGGCATCACCCGCGGCAGCAACAAGGACATCAAGAGCCTCGCCGACTTCAAGGGCCACAAGGTGTGCTTCGTGGACCCGACCTCGACGTCCGGCTATCTCTACCCGCAGTCCGGTCTGCTGAAGGCGGGCGTGAAGCCCGGCGACTACACCAAGGTCATGGCGGGTGGCCACGACGCCTCGGCGCTGTCGGTCGCCTCCGGTGACTGCGACGCGGGCTTCGCCTTCGACACCATGGTGGACAGCGACCTGATCAAGCAGGGCAAGCTCAAGAAGGGCCAGCTGAAGACCGTCTGGAAGTCCACCGAGATCCCCGGCTCGCCCGCCGCGGTCTCCACCGACCTCACCGCGAGCCTGCAGAAGAAGATCGTCGACGCGTTCGAGACCAAGGCCAACGCCGACTACATGGAGTCCAAGGGCTACTGCTCCGGCGACGGCTGCAAGATCGACGACAACTGGGGCTTCGTCGCGGTGAAGGACTCCGACTACGACAGCGTCCGCGCCGTCTGCGACGCCACCAAGGACGCGCAGTGCAAGGACGGCTCGTGACGGCCCCGACCGCCGGCACCTCCCCGGCCACGGCCTCCCCGGCCACCGGCTCCCCGGTCACCGCCGGGGAGCCGGTGATCCGGCTGGACGGTCTGACGAAGCGGTTCGGCAGCGGCGCCGACTCCCTGCTCGCCCTGGACGAGGTGTCGTTCGAGGTGCGGCCCGGTGAGGTCGTGGCCCTGCTGGGGCTGTCCGGCTCCGGCAAGTCGACGCTGCTCTCCCTGCTCGACGGGCTCCAGCCGCCGACCTCCGGCGACGGCACGGTCCTCGGCACCGCGCTGGCCCGGGCCGACCGGTCCGAGCTGCGCGCGCTGCGCCGCCGGATCGGCTTCGTCTTCCAGCAGTTCCATCTGGTCGGCCGGCTCAGCGTCCTGGAGAACGTGTGCACCGGCGCCCTCGGGTCGCTGCGCGGGCCCCGGCTGGGGCTGCTCAGCTATCCGCGGGCGGTGCGGGAACGCGCGCTGGACGGGCTGGAGCAGGTGGGTCTGGCCGCGCACGCCTTCCAGCGGGCGGACACCCTGTCCGGCGGCCAGCAACAGCGCGTCGCGGTGGCCCGCGCCCTGATGCAGGAACCCGGCCTGCTGCTGGCCGACGAGCCGGTGGCCTCCCTCGACCCCGAGTCCTCGGCCCAGGTCATGCGGCTGCTGGCGCGCGTGGCCCAGGAGCGGGAGCTGACCGTGCTGTGCAGTCTGCACCAGGTCGATCTGGCCCTGTCCTGGGCGCACCGGATCGTCGGCCTGCGGTCGGGCCGGGTGGTGATGGACGTCGCCACCGAGGGCATCGACCGCGCGACAGTGATGCGGCTGTACGAGGAGGTGGCCGCCGGGAGCGCCGAGGGCATGGCCGCCGCCGTCGCGGCGGGCTCGACCGCCGCCCGCCACCCCGTCTCCGCGTCCGCCCCCGTCCCCGTCCCCGCGCTCGCGAAGGGGGACTGAGTGTCGGTAGTCGAACAGCATCCCCCGGCCGCGCCGCCCAGCGGTCCCGGCCCGGGTCCCGGCGCGGCGCGTCCGCACCGGCGGACCCTGGCCCGGCCCACCGCGGCCGGGCTCAGCGCGGCCATGGCACTGCTGCTGTGCGTGGGCGGTGGCGTCTGGGCGTTCAGCGCGCTCCGGATCAACATCGCCACGCTCATGGACAGCGGCGACAACGCGGTGGCCTTCCTCTCGCGGGCGCTCCCGCTGGACTTCCCGCCGACCGGTGAACTGCTCTCGCTGATCTGGCAGACGCTGGCCATCGTGGTCTCCGCCACCGTGCTCTCGGTGGTGCTCAGCGTGCCGCTGGCCCTGCTGGCGGCCCGTAACACCACGCCGGGGACCGCCGCTCGGGCCGCCTCCCGCGGGGTGATCGTGCTCTGCCGCGCCGTCCCCGAGGTGGTCTTCGCCATCGCCGCCTTCCGCGTCTTCGGGCTGGGCGGGATGACGGGTGTGGTCGCGCTCGGTGTCCACTCCGTCGGCATGGTGGGCAAGCTGTACGCGGACGCCGTCGAGCAGACCGACGAGGGCCCGCGCACCGCGCTGCGCGCGACCGGCGCCGGGCGGCTGCAGCAGATCACCGGCGCGGTGCTGCCGCAGGCGCTGCCGTCCCTGGTGGCCACCGCGCTGCACCGCCTCGACATCAACCTGCGCGCCTCGGCCGTGCTCGGCTTCGTCGGCGTCAACGGCCTGGGGTACGCGCTGTCCACGGCGATCACCACCCTCGACTACCGGCGGGCGATGGCGATCGCCCTGGTCCTGCTGCTGCTCTGCTTCGTCGCCGAGTCGATCTCCGGTGCCATCCGGCGCACCCTGCTCCAGGACGTCACCGCTTCACGGCGGTCCAGCCGTTCGTGGCCGGCGCTCCGGGGCGCGCGCCGCGACGACCGGCCGGGCGACACCAACGCCGTCGTGGGCACCGCCGCCGTGGGCACCGCCCCTGTGGGCACCCCCGCGTCCCCGGCCGGTGGTGCCACGCCGGTACGGCGCCGCCGGAGCCTGCCGCGCTGGAGCGCCCGGCGGATCCGCCGGACCACCTGGCTGGTGCTCACCGTCGCCCTGGTCGTGGCCTCTGCCGTGCGCTCCGGTCTGTCCTGGGGCACCCTGCGGCGTGGCGCCGAGTCGTTCTTCCCGACCCTGGGCGACTTCCTGCCGCCCGGCACCGGGGGGATCGGCGGCCAGCTCTGGGACGATCTGTGGGTCACCCTCCAGATCGCGCTCGCGGGCACCCTCATCGGGCTGGTCCTGGCGCTGCCGCTGGGCGCTCTCGCGGCCCGGAACGTGGTGGGGTCGCCCCGGGTGGCGCGGTTCTTCCGCACGGTCATCCTCCTGGTGCGGGCCATCCCGGAACTGGTCCTGGCGATCGTCTTCGTCGTCGTGACCGGCCTGGGCGCGGTCTCCGGCGCGCTCGCCCTCGGCGTCGGCTCCATCGGTCTGCTCGGCAAGCTGGTGGCCGACTCCCTGGAGGAGACCGACCCCGGCCCGGCCCGCGCCCTGGTGGCCACCGGTGCCCGCAGGCACCAGGTGTTCTTCGGGGCCATCCTGCCCCGGGCCTGGCCCGCGGTGGTGGGGCATCTGCTGTACCAGCTGGACGTCAATCTGCGCGCGGCGACCCTGCTCGGCATCGTCGGCGCCGGTGGCATCGGCTACGACCTGCTGAACGCGGCCCGGGTCCTGCAGTTCCCCGTGGTCACCACCATCGTGCTGATGGTGCTGGGGCTGGTGCTGCTCATCGAGGGGCTGGCCGTCTGGGTGCGCAAGGTGTACGCCTGACCGGGCGCTCCGCCCCTGGACTCGGAGTCTGGGGCGGAGGCCCCCACAGGCGGCCCGGCAGAGGACACGACAACTGTTCCCACCGTTCACCCACTGGAAGTGGAATGGTTCATTTCGCTGACTTGTCCGGACAACTCGCGCGGTTCAGAGTGACGAGGTGCCCAGTCGAAGCCGCTACACAGAGATCGCCGAGGTGCTCGCCGCCGAGATAGCGGACCAGCCGACTGACGTCCGTGTCGCCAGCGAGCACGAGATCGCGGCCCGCTTCGGCGTCAGCCGGGCGGCCGCCCGCTCCGCTCTCCAGGAGCTGGAAGGCCGCTATATGGTCCGCCGGGTCCGGGGCGCGGGCACCTTCGTCAACCGTCCGCTGGACTATGTGCTCTCCCAGAGCCGGGTCCCCTCGATGCACCAGACCATCCGCGAGGCGGGCGGTGTGCCGCGCACCGTGGTGCGCGACGTGACCACCGTCCCGGCCACCGGCGCCATCGCCGAGCGGCTGGAGCGCGAGGAGGGCAGCGCGGTCCACCTGCTGATCCGGCAGTCGTACATCGACGGCCTGCTGAGCGGCTGGTCCGAGGAGTGGATCCCGGTCGACATGCTGCCGGAGCTGGACGCGGCCGTGCACGCCGTGGAGTCGCTGGACTCCATCCTGCGGCAGATGTGCGGGGTGACCCCGGTGCGCTCCTGGTGCCGGGTGTGCAGTGTGCTGCCGGACCGGCGGGTGGCGGAGGGGCTGGAGACGGCGCACAACCGGCCGGTGTGGCTGGTGGAGAGCCTGAGCCGGGACGCGGTCTCCGGCCGTGCGGTGATGTGCAGCTCCAGCTGGTCCCGCCCGGACAGCATCCGGATCATCGTCGAGCTCGACGGCCCGGCCGCCACCCCCTGACCACCCGGCCCCGGCACCTCTACCGTTGGCGGCGCCGGACGTACAGCCGGCGGCCCTCCGGGCCGGTCCACTCCAGCCGTACGACACCGGGCACGGCGGCGTCGGCGATGCGCGACGGGTCGGACCAGTAGCCGAAGTTCGGATTGCGGAAGAACGTGGCCCACAGACGGCCGCCGTGGTCCACGAAGACATTGTTGTGGCCGGCGCCGACACCCGCGGTCCACCGCTTGGAGTACGGCCCCTCGAAGCGGTCCGCGACGGCGATGACGGCGTCGTAGTGGTACTGGACACGGCCCGGACCGGGCGGGTCGTAGGCGTAACGCGTGCTGCCGTCGGGATTGACCGACGTCCGGTTCCACGCGGCCTGGAGCAGGTAGTACGCGCCCCCGTGCTTGAACACGTACGCACCCTCGAGATACGGCTCGGGGGAGTAGGGCCGCTGCCGGAACGCCGGGAGGCCGCTCGTCGGGACGATGTCCTCCATGTCGTCCCGGAACCTCGCGTAGAGGTTGTTGTGCAGCACGAGCCACGCGTCGTCGCCCTCGGTGAAGAGGCTGCCGTCGATGTGGTGGTACGCGCCGGGCTCGATGAAATCCGGCCCCCCGATGAACGGGTGGCCGAAGGGCTTGTCGAGATTGCCCTCGATGAGCCGGTACGGGCCCTCGACGCCACCCTCGCTCACCAGCAGGAACGACCCGACCTTCCGGGAGTGGTCGCCCATGCACGCGACGATGTACCAGGTGCCGCGGAAGTGGTGCAGCTCCGGGGCCCAGACCTCGCCACGCTTGCCGAACCGCTCGTCGTACCAGTACTCCTGCCACGGGGCGACGACGGTGCGTCCGGGCTGGTTCTCGCCGGCGAACTCGGGTGACCACACCTTGCCCCGCTCGGCGCCGGGCCGGATGCCGGTGGTGTCGACCAGCTTCCAGGGGCCCCGCAGGGACGGGGCCACCCACACGAAGATGCCGTCGTTCCACGGGCCGGCGGTGGTGAGTCCGGGCACGCGGGTGGTGCCCGTGGCCACGTAGACCGGACGGCCGTCCACGACGAAGCAGTTGACGTAGGTGTCCCGCATCCAGACCAGGCCGCGCTCCCGGTCGCGGGGGCGCGGCTGGAGCGGGAGGACGAAGGAGTTGTCCTTGCGCGGCCACAGGTCCGGGCGGGTGTCCGCGAGGCCGTAGGGGTCGGGTTCGGGCCAGTTCGACGGGTAGCGCCGCGTCGCGGCGGCCTCCGGGGGCGATGCCTGGGCGGTGGCCGCGGGCAGTCCCGCCGCCACGCCCAGGGAACCCGCGACTCCGGCCAGCAATGTGCGTCTGTGGATGGGCGACCTGTTCTCGGAGCTGGTTGGCATGAGCACAGCATGCGGATGCCCGCCGATTTACGTCAAGAGCCAGGAAAAAAGATGACGCGACGCGGACCGGGTACCCGATGCGGGCGCCCGGAGGGTCCGGACGCTCCGCCCGGAAAGGCGGTGGCTCATGGATCTGCCCCGTGCCCGTGCGCACGGCACCGTGACCCAGCGGCTCATCGATGATCATCTGTTGTCCGGCCGGACGGCGCCGGGGGAGGAGATCGCGCTGCGGGTGGACCAGACGCTGACGCAGGATGCCACCGGCACGCTGGTGATGCAGGAGCTGGAGGCGCTGGGCCTGGACCGGGTCCGTACCGAGGCCAGCGTCCAGTACGTCGACCACAACATCCTCCAGGCCGACGAGCGCAACGCCGAGGACCACCTCTTCCTGCGCTCGGCCGCCCGCCGCTTCGGCCTGTGGTTCTCCAAACCCGGCAACGGCGTTTCCCACCCGACCCATATGCACCACTTCGGCGCCCCCGGCAAGACGCTGGCCGGTTCCGACTCCCACACCTGCGCGGCCGGTTCCCTGGGCATGCTGGCGATCGGCACCGGCGGCCTGGAAGTGGCGCTCGCCATGGCCGGACGGCCGCTCCACCTCACCATGCCGAAGGTCTGGGGCATCCGGCTGACCGGGGAGCTGCCTCCGTGGGTCAGCGCCAAGGATGTGATCCTGGAGCTGCTGCGCCGGCACGGGGTGCAGGGCGGCGTCCACCGTGTCCTGGAGTACCACGGCCCCGGTCTGGCCTCCCTCACCGCGATGGACCGCCACGTCATCGCCAACATGGGGGCGGAACTCGGCGCCACCACCACCGTGTTCCCCTCGGACGCGGCGGTGCGCGGCTTCCTCGACGGGGTGGGGCGCGGCGAGGACTTCGTCGAGATCACCGCGGCGGAGGACGCGTCCTACGACCTCGACGAGGAGATCGACCTGTCGTCACTGGAGCCGCTCATCGCGCGGCCCACCTCGCCGGGAAACGTCGTGCCGGTCAGGGAGGCCGCCGGGGAGCCCATCGCCCAGGCCGTCATCGGCTCCTCCGCCAACCCCGGATTCCGCGACTTCGCCGTCCCCGCCGCCATGGTGGCCGGGCGCCAGGTCCCGGCCGGGGTGAGCTTCGACATCAACCCGACATCCCGCGAGATCCTCCAGGACCTGACGCGCCGCGGTGCCACGTTCGACCTGATCGCCGCCGGTGCCCGCGTCCACCAGTCGGGCTGTCTCGGCTGCATCGGCATGGGGCAGGCCCCGGCCACCGGAAGCAACTCCCTGCGCACCTTCCCGCGCAACTTCCCCGGTCGCTCGGGCACCGCGGACGACGCGGTGTGGCTGTGCTCACCGGAGACCGCCACGGCCTCCGCGCTGACCGGCGCCATCGTGGATCCCCGCGACTGGGCCGAGCGCGTCTCGGTGGCGGTCCCTCCCGCGCCGGACGCCCCCGACCCGCCGTCGAACAACGACGCCATGCTGGAACCACCGCTGCCACCGGACGAGGCCGCACGCGTGCGGCTGGTACGGGGCCCCAACATCTCCGCGCTGCCGCAGCTGGATCCGCTGCCGGACAGCATCCACGGCCCCGTACTCCTCAAGGCCGGTGACGACGTCTCAACCGACGAGATCTCCCCGGCCGGGGCGGACGCCCTGCCCTACCGCTCCAACATCCCCAAGCTGGCGGGATTCACCCTCATCCGGCTGGACCCCGACTATCCGCGGCGCGCCGAGGCGGTCCGGGAGGACACCGGGCATCTCATCGTCGCCGGTGCGAACTACGGCCAGGGCTCGTCCCGCGAACACGCCGCCATCGCCCCGCGCTACCTCGGCCTGCGAGCCGTCATCGCCAAGTCCTACGCCCGCATCCACTGGCAGAACCTGGTCAACTTCGGTGTGCTGCCGCTCGAATTCGAGGACCCCGCCGACTACGACCGCATCGGCCCCGACGACCGGCTGCATGTGTCCGGTCTGCGCGAGGCCCTCGCCCCGGACGGCGACCCGGCCCTCCGCGTCCGCAACGCGACCCGGGACGAGGAGTACACCGTCCGCCACCGGCTCTCGCCCCGGCAGCGGGAAGCGGTGCTCGCGGGCGGTATCATCCCGGCTCTCGCACACTGAGGTGAGTGCTATGACACTGAGCGACGGAACGTATCGGATAGGCCCGCCGGACGCCCGGCTGCTGATCAGGACCAGCCGTACCGGGCTCGGCCGGAGGGCGGGGCACGATCTGACGATCGCGGCCACCCGATGGTCCGGGGACGTGGCGGTGGTGGCCGACGCTCCTGAGCGGTCGTCGGTGAGCGTGACGATCGAGACGGACTCTTGGGACGTCCGCGAGGGGACCGGCGGGCTGAAGCCGCTCACGGACGGCGACCGGGCCGACATCAAGCGGACACTGGAGGGCAAGGGGCAGCTGCACACCGCGGAGCACCCCACGATCACCTTCCGCTCCACCCACATCACCGGTACGCCCGAGTCCTTCGAGATCACGGGCGACCTCACCATCAAGGGCCGGACCCACCCGGTGACGGTGCACGGGAGCGCCGATCCGGACGGGACGCTGCGCGGCTCGGCGTCCTTCCCGCAGTCCACCTGGGGGATCAAGCCGTACACCGCGTTCCTGGGCGCGTTGAAGCTGGCCGATGAGGTCCGGGTGGAGTTCATATGCCCCGGCGTGGCGGGCCCTTGAGGGTCCGCCACGCCGGGGGTAAAGCCAGGGGGTGCCGTTAGCCGCCGGTCCGGGACGCGTTCTGGCAGCTTTCCGCGCCCTTGCACCGCTGGAGCGCGGTGAGGGTGCGGTGCAGGGCGGCCCGTTGTTCGGCCGAGAGGGACGCCGCCCGGTTGTTCAGCTGCTCGGGATCGGAGTCCAGCGCGTAGAACTCCCGCTGCCCATCGGTGTATTCGACGTAGAGGGAGTCATCGGTGCGCATCGCCGCGTAGCTCGGCGGGTTGCCGCTGATGTCGGGCGCCGCGTCGGGATCGTCCTTCGTGGAACCCGCGTGATGGTGCTCGACCAGGACGGTCCGGCGCCAGTCCTTCTCCGTCCGGCCGTGCATCAGGTCCTTGAGGCTGCGCCCGTCCACGGTCGACGGCGGGTCCACGCCCGCCAGGTCCAGGAAGGTCGGGTTCAGATCGACGTTCTCCGCGAGCTGCGACACCTTCTCACCGGCCGGAACATCGGGCCCGGTGACCATCAGCGGCACGTTGACGTCGGTGTCGTAGGCGGTCTGCTTGCCGGGACGGAGCCGGTGTTCGCCCATGTGGAAGCCGTTGTCCGAGCCGAACACGATATAGGTGTCGTCCGCCAGCCCCTTCTCCTCGAGCGTCTTCTCCAGCTGACCGATCATGTCGTCGACCGCCTGGACCGAGCGCACGCGCTTGGCGAACTTCCGGTCGATCTCCTTCTTCTCCTTCGACTTCAGCGGCGTCAGGATCTTCTGCCACTCCGGCGCGTTACGGGTCGCCTGGTCATAGGCATCGGTCTGCGGAGCCGTGAGCCCGGGGAACGTGTCCTCGTCGCGCGGCGCGGGTGTGGAGGGGCCGTGCGGTGCGAACGTGGCGACCTCCAGCATGAACGGCTTCTTCGCCTCCGCCGAGGAGCCGATGAAGGAGGTGGCCTTCTTCGACAGGACGTCCGTCAGATAGTCCTGGGGGGCCTTCCCATAGGGCACGACCTTGCCGTTCTCGTTGAGGTCGTAGTCGTACTCCTTGTAGCCGTCCCCGGCGACGTCCCACTCGTCCCAGCCGGAGGGCACATAGGGCTTGCCGGTGCCGTTCTTGTCGCCCGGCTGGTATCCGTTGAGGTACTTGCCCATGAACCCGGTGCGGTAGCCGGCGCGTTGCAGCGCGGGCCCGAAGGTCTTCTCCTCGTTGCGGTTCTTCATGAAGGCGCGGTAGCCGCCGTCATCACCGCTGTTGGTGAAGACCCCGGTGTTGTGCGGGTACTGCCCGGTGAGGAGGGACGAACGCGACGGGCAGCACAGCGAGTCGGTGGCGAAGAAGTCGGTGAACGTCGTCCCCTTCTTCCGCATCTGCTCTACGTGCGGCATGTACTTCACGAGATTCCACGCCAGGTCGTCGGTGAGGACGTACACGATGTTGGGCTTCGTGCCGGAACGCGAGGCGGCGGCGTCAGAGGTGGCACCTTCGGCCGTGTTCCCCATTCTGTTGTTGCACGAGGCCAGCATCGCGATGGCCAGGGCCGCACACAGGGCGGCGAGGACACGTGGACGGCGACTGCCGAACATGGCGCAACCTCCTACGAGTTGTGCGTCTTGGTCGCCGGGAACCGTAGGAGACGGCTTTGTGTGATTCTTGTGAGACACCGGCGCCCCGGGCCATGAGCGGCCCGGGGCGCCTGCCGTGAGCTTGTCCGAACAGCGTCGCGGCGGCGTCGCCTACGGCGTGGCGGCGTGCTGTTTGACGAGTTCGTAACTGCGCAGGCGCGCGGCCAGCGAGTAGACCGGTGTGACCAGCATCAGCTCCTCAGCGCCGGTCGCCTTCGCCACCTCCGCCAGCCGCCGCAGGACGGTCTCGGGCGTGCCGTACGCCTGATGGGCCCCGAACGCCGCGACCCCCGCCCGCTCCTCCGCGGTGAACGGATGCGCCGACGCCTCCTCGGGGGAGGGGAACGGGGTCTCGCTGTGGCCCTTGAGGAGCCCGGCCTTGACGACGTTCATCGGGCCCGCCAGCCACTTGGCCTCGTCCTCGGTCTCGGCGCAGATGGTCTCCACGCACACCAGCACCCGGGGGCTTTCGCACCACGGGGAGGGGGAGAAACGCGCACGGTAGTGGTCGAGCGCGGCGAGGGTGTTGTCGGGGCGGATGTGATGGGCGAAGGCCATGGGCAGGCCGAGCCGCGCGGCGAGCGCCGCACCGGCGTCGCTGGAGGCCAGCAGCCACGGCTCCGGGAGCGTGCCGAGCGCGACCTCCTCGACCAGGAACCGCAGCGTCGCCGCCACATCGTCCCGGTACCCGTCCTCCGTCGTCGGACCGGCGCCATGCCGCAGCGCCCGGGCCGTGGCCTCGTCGAAGGTGCCGGGACCGCGGCCGATGCCCAGGTCGATCCGGTCGGGGTGCAGCGCGGCGAGGGTGCCGAACTGCTCCGCCAGCATGATGGGGGCGTGGTTGGGGGCCAGTACGCCTCCGGAACCCAGGCGGATGGCCGAGGTCGACGCGGCCGCGTGGGCGGTCAGGACCACGGGTGGGAACGCGCCGATGGCGGGGGAGTGGTGGTGCTCGGCGTACCAGAGTCGGCGGTAGCCGAGGGCGTCGAGACGCTGGGCGAAGGCGGTGGTGTCACGCAGCGTGTCCACGGCTCGCGTACCAGCTTGGACCATGGCGACTTCCAGCGCGGAGAGCGGCACATCGATCATGCCTGTGAGCATACGGAGTGCCGGTGGGGTACGGCAGCGGTTCCCCGACCCCGGGTGTTCGGAACCCCGGTGGTCAGGGTATGCGTTGACGGTTTGGCCCACGAAAGAGGAGCGAGACCGCATGGCTGCCACGCTGGACGACATCACCCGCACATGGCTTCGGGAACCCCGGTTCTGGCAGGTGGCCACGCTGAACCCGGACGGTTCGCCGCAGTTGACGCCGATGTGGGCCGATCTGGAGGACGGCCTGGTGGTGATCAACACCTCGGCGGGCCGGGTCAAGGAGGAGAACCTCCGGCGTGATCCCCGCGTGTCGCTGTGCTGTATGGACACCGAGGACCCGTATCACCGGGTGGAGATCCGGGGCAGCGCCGTCCGCTTCGTCGAGGGCGATCCGGCCGTACGGGTGATGGACCGTCTCGCGCGGAAGTACCTGGGCACGGAGACATTCCCCTGGCTGGCCCCCGGCGAGGTGCGGGTGGCGGTCTACATCGAGCCGCACCATGTCCACCGCGTGGCCGGCGTGGAGAGGTTCCGGCCGGGGGTGCTGCCGGAGGCGTGAGGGCGCGGTCCGGGCACGGGGGACAGGACACGGGGGAGGAGCGCGGGGTGGACGAGGAACGACGCCACGGCGATGGCGATGGCGGTGGCGATGGCGATGGCAGTGGTGGTGGCGGTGGTGGTGGCGGTGGCCACGCGGGCGAACCGCTGGCCGCCGCCGTCCAGGGCGTGCTGTGCTGGGCCACGGACGACATACCGCGGTTCACGGAGCTCGTGGTGTGGCTGTACCGGGCCGTGGACCACCCCACGAACTCCCCCGAGGAGGCCCACGCGGAAGTGGCGGCCCTGGGCCTGGACCGGCCGGGCCTCGCCCCGCTGCGCGAGCTGCTGACCGGGCTCGGCTCGGGCGAGGGCGACCCCCGGGCACTGGCCCAGGACGTCCGGCGCGGCGCGGACGTCGCCCGGCAGGCCCTGCGGGAGCTGCCGGCGCCCACGGTCGAACGGCCCACGCCCGAACGGCTCCGCATCGCCAGGCTGCACGCCGCCCTGCTGGTGTGGGCCAACCTCCTGGTGCCCGGCACCATGGACTTCGACGAGCTGGACGAGGCCGCCATGGCGGAGCCGGGGCCGGATCCCGACGACCGTCCCAGCCGCCCGGGGTATGTCGGTCTGGAGAAGCGGCTGGCCGCTCTGGTCGATGCCGTACGGGTGTCCCAGACCGGCGATCTGACACACCTGGAGACCAGCGCCACCCGGCTCCGGGAGATGATCGACACCTTGTCGGGGGACGGCGAGAGGGCCGCGACCGCCCGCCGTTCCCTGGCCGCCGGCATGGCCGGGCGGCTCCATGAGGTGGCGGTGCTCGGGGGCAGCCTCCAGGCCGCCGACGCCGCGCTGACCATGGCCAGGGAGTTGCGTGCCGTATACGAGGACGAGGGCTCACTGCCGTCCCTGAACACGCTGACCTCGGTGGTGTTCGCCGCCCAGCACGAGCTGGCTCTGGCCCGCCGCAGCGGGGACCCCACCGTGCTGCCGCGCCTGGTCGAGGAGTTGACCGGCCTGTACGCGATGCTGCCGCCCGACCAGGAGAACCGCTTCGCCCTCGCCGGTGTCCTGGCCGAGGTCCATCAGGAACAGGCCGCCCGTACCCAGGATCCGGCCGGATTCCGCGCCGCGGCCGGGTATCTGAGGGAGGTGGTGGAGACCGACCCGCGGGGGCTCGCCCCCATGCTCGCGCCGTACTTCCCGGCCGTACGCGCCTCCGCGCTGATCCAGCTGATCATGATCGAGCCCAGCCGGGACGCCGCCGCCGAGGCCATCGCGGAGGTCCACCGGATCCTCGAGGGACCGCAGCCCTCCCCCCACCAGGAACTCCGGTCGCGGTACCAGCTCGGCCGGGCCCTGCTGCACACCGCCCGCCACCTCGACGACCCGGATCTGCTCGACCTGTGCATCACCGAGCTGTCCCGGGTCCGTGAGCTGATCGCCCGGGGCGATGGCCTGCCGCACACCGCCGACGCCCTGACGCAGCTGTCCGAGGCCCATTGGCTGCGCCGCGACCGCGGTGGTCCGCGCGCCGCCGCGGACCGCGAGGCCGCCCTGGCCGCCCGAGGCGAGGCGCTGGTCAGGGTGTCGGCCGACGTCCTGCTCCAACTCGGCTCCGAGCACGGCCTGTCCGTGGCCCGCTTCGGGTCGGCACAGGCGCTGTGGCTGGCCTACTGGACCACCGTGTGCGGTCGCCCGGACGACGCGGTGAACGCGCTGGAACTGGGCCGGGCCCTGGTGCTGCGGGCCGCCGCCGCGTCCCGTGGCATTCCCGAACTCCTCGACGCCCGGGGGCACCCGGACCTGGCCCGGCAGTGGCGCGCCGAGGTCGCCACGGACGCGCCCCGGTCCGATGCCACGGCCGTGCCTCAGCCCGATGCCACGGACGCGCCCCGGCCCGATGCCACGGCCGCGCCGCCGGGCCAGGCCACCGGGCAGCGGGTCCCGGGCACCCTGCGGCGCAGGGCACTGGAGGCGCTGGGCGCGGGCAGCGGCGCGGACGCCTGGCGGCTGCTCGGCCCCCCTGACCTGCCGGCTCTGAGGGCCGGTCTCACCGCCTCCGGCACCGACGCGCTCGTCTATCTCGTCCCCGGACAGCGCCCCGGCATGCCCGGCTTCGCCCTGGTCCTCCGCCCCGACACCGACAGCGCGCGGCCCGCCGTCCTGAAGCTGCCGCTGCTGACCCCCGGCAGCCCGCCACTGGAGCGCTACCTCGACGTCACCGCCCGGCGTACCGGGGCAGCCGACGCCACGGCGGAACCGGGCCGTCGGACGGAGTGGGACGGGCAGTGGGAAGTGGCCTTGCGTGAGCTGTGCGACTGGGCCTGGCCCGCCGCGATGGGCCCCGTCCTGGCCGCCGTGGGCCCGCTCCACAAGCCACCCAGGATCGTGCTGGTGCCGTGCGGGCCACTCGGCGCGGTCGCCTGGCACGCGGCCCGCACCCCGTACGGGACCAACGGGCGCGAGCACCGGTACGCCTGCGAGGAGGCGGTGCTCAGCTACGCCCCCTCCGGCGCCGAGTTCCTGCGGGCCGCGCCCCGGGACCGGCTGCCCACCGCCGCCGGGCAGGTCCTGGTCGCCGACCCCGAACTCAGCCTCGTATGGGCCGAGATCGAGGCGGAGGCGCTGCACACGGCCTGCTACCCGGACGGCCTCCGCTACGGCGAGTTCCCCACCGCCGACGTCAGCGACGCGCCGGGGACACCCGAGGACATCCTCGCCGCCCTGCCCGGTGGCGGCTCACCGGTGGCCGTTCTGCACATCTGCTGCCACGCCCTGGCCGGTCCTGACCCCACCCGCTCGGCACTCTGGCTCGCCGCCCCGCCCAGCGGTCCCGAGGAGGCCGGACGCCTGACCGTGGCCCGCATCCTGGACGGCGCCGCCACCGAACAGCCGGGCGGGGCAGGCCCGTTGGTGGTGCTCAGTGCCTGCGAGACGGACCTGAGCACCCGCGACCACGACGAGGCCCTGACTCTGTCCACCGCCCTGGTCGCCCGTGGCGCGGCCGATGTCATCGGCTCGCGCTGGGCCGTGAACGACGCCCCGACGGCGCTGATGATGGCCGTCTTCCACGACTTCGTCACCACACATGGCCTCGCCCCGGTGGACGCCCTGCGCGCCGCCCAGCTCTGGATGCTCGACCCGCGCCGCGAGCCCCCGCCCACCCTCCGCGGCGAACTCCGCGGCGAGGCCACCCGCACCGACCTCGACCAGATCCACTTCTGGGCCGCCTTCACCCACCAGGGCAACCCGGCGGCCCGGGACACACACTGATCCCGGCTCCGTGCCCTGCGACCTGCGACCCGCGCCCTCCGGCCGGAGGGCGCGGGGCTATCCGAGGACGAGCGGGAGCTTCGCGGCCAGTTCGCCCAGGTCGGCCTGTTCCCCGGCGGTCGGGGCCCGTCGCCCGGTGCCGACCAGCAGCGTGTCCTTGTCGGACCACGACGCGGGGAACGCCGCCCCGGCGATCCTCTCCAGCATCTCGCGCGCCCCGGTGAGGCTCTCGGCGGGAGGGTCCGCCGCGCCCGGGAGGTGGGCGATCAGGTCGAGATGGTGCAGGGTCCACTCCATGACGTACGCGGAGAGGTAGTCGCCCGCGGTGAGCACCACATCGCGGGTGCCGACCCGGAGGGCCGGGTCGGCGAGTCCGGCCGCGCGCCCGGCGGCGGAGCCCACGTCGTCGAGGTGGAACTTCAGCAGCCACGGGTCCTCGTACGCGGCGGCCAGCCGGACGGTCAGCGCGTCGAGCGGGTCGTCGCCGGTCGGCGGCGCGTCGGCCACCTCCCAGTAGGACACCGCGTCGCGCGTCGGTTCCGCGTCGGTGGGGGTAGCCAGGGTGATCAGGACGTCCTGAGCGTCGATGACCAGGTGGCACACCAGATCCCGGACGAGCCAGCCGGCACAGCCGGAGGGCCGTGCGAAGTCCTCGTCCGGGAGCTCGGCGACCGCCGTGCGCAACGCCGTCCACGAGCGTGAGAAGAGATCCACGGCCGCAAG
>NZ_JAERRG010000030.1 GCF_016741935.1 Streptomyces endocoffeicus
GACTGAGGCATTTTTGCGTTCAGCTCCCGCTTTCGTCCCCAGCTGTGCATGGAAGAGACGCCCCGGTGAGCACGATCGGACGATGTGCCCGGTGGCTCTGTGACCCGATGTTTGGAGCAGTCGGTCCCGTCGTATGGTTCGTGGGACTTCTGCTGCATATCTGTCCCCGCACTCGGGGGAGCTCACCTCGGAGCAGCTGGAGGCGTCGGCGGGGTGTGCGGGCCGTCAGCGCGATTCCTGGCCCACCAGGGAGCGGTGTGGCCAGCGGGCTCGGGCCTGTTCCTGGGAGCGCATCAGGGCCAGTGTGGGCAGGCCCTGCTCCGCGCCCTGGGCGAGGAGGTCGGGGAGTGCCGGGAGCGGGGCCACGGCGGCGACGTCGTCCAGGACAAGGGTCAGTGGTGGGTCGAGCCGACCGGAGGATGACCGTTCGGCCATGCGCCGGCCGTGCTCGACCACGTGTGAGGCGAGTGCGGTCAACAGTGGCATCGCACCCGGCTGGGTTCGGGGGTCCTCGATGGATTCGCCCATCAGATACAGGGTTCCCCCTTCGGCGACGAATGACTCCAGTGCGAGCGTGTCGGCGCGTCCCGGATTGCAGGCGTCCCGGATATGGATCGACGAGAGCGCGCCGAGGGCACGGGCGGTCAGCTCCTGGGCCATGTCGCGGCGTTCGCGGTGGGCGGTGAGCGTGGCTTCCAGCTCGCCGGCCGCGCCGCCTGCCGCCTTGGGATGCGTGCGGAGGATCTTCACGGGCTCGTGGGCCGAGCTGCCCTGTGCCCATCGGTGCACATGGCGGAACGGCCGGCCGTCCACCGCGGCGGCGTGCAGCCAGCACCGCAGCATCGTCTCCGCGGCCTCCGCCAGGGGCCGGTCCATGGCGTGCATGGGCCGTACGGGGGCCAGGAGAGCGGTGGCGCGGGCTGCCGCGATTTCGCGGGAGCCGCAGTCAGCCGCCGGGTTCCAGCGCAGCCGGGCGGGGGTGTCGAGCAGATGGGACGGGTCGAAGACGTGGGTGGGGCCGAGCTTGGCGCGGGCGTCCTTGGTCGTGGCCCAGAGCTTGGGATCGCTGGTGACGACGAGGACGGGGCCGATGGCCTCCAGGACGGTGTGGGCCGCGGACTCCCCGCGCTGGGCGCCGAAGAGGACGCGGGACCGGCCCAGTTCCCCGTCGGGGAGTGCGGCCGACGTCAGCGGGCCGCTGCGGGGGGTGGGGAGCGGCTGTGGTGCGGATGTCGGGTCGAGCGGGGCGTACAGGCCGTCCTGGGCCGGGGGAGCGGTCTGGCCCTGGGCGGGAGTGACCTGTGCGTCGGCTCTCTGCTCGGCGATGTACGGGTGCGGTTCGGGGCCCGTTCCGGCGGACGCTTCGGCGGCGACGGCCTCGGCCGGGTGGCGGTGACCGGCGACGGGTGCGATGACGCCGTCGCCGGGGACCGCCTCGGCCGGGCCCGGTGCGGGGAGCCCGCTGGAGCGGTCTGGAGCGGTGGTGCCGGGCGAACCCTCAGAAGGTCTGGCGGAGGCGGCTCCTGGGGCCGCTGAGGCGGTTCCAGGGCCGGGGACGGGTGGGGGCGGCGCCTCGACGCCAGGGGCCGCCTCCACGCCCGTACCGTTGACGGGCGTGGGCTCGATGCCGTCCTTCGCGGTCCTCGTGTCCGTAAGGCCGAGCCGCTTCGCCTCCGCCGCCTTTGCGAGGGCGGCGGCGCGGGCGACGCGGCGCTGGGCGCGGACCGTCCGGTAGCGGGCCAGTGTGCCCATCACGAAGATGGTCAGGACGATCAGCACCATCAGTTCACTGATGAAGATGCCCCAGAACAGCCCGTACCCCGACAGCTGGTCCTTCGGGGTGTCGGGCCAGGCCGCCGCCAGGTCTTGCGGCTCCTGCAGAAGATGGCGCAGCGCCACTGGTGCGCGCATGAAGGTCAGGTTGTCCGGCCAGGCGCCGCGGGCGAAGAGCCCGGCCAGCCCGGTCGCCGACCACATCAGGCCGAGCGCGCCCAGCAGGAGGGCGATGGCGCCGATCAACAGGCCGTCCGGAATGCCGCGTTCCGCGGGCCCGCCGTGATTCTGTCCCGCTGCCATGTCACGCCACCGTGGATCCGTACGACGGCCCGCCGTAGGTGTCCGCCTCCGCCGCCTCGACCGCTGCGGCGGCGCGCTCCTCGGCCTCCGCCTCGACCGCCATCTGCACGGCCAGCGCGTCCTCCGTCATCGCCCGGTCGGTGTAGACGAGGGGCCGCTCGGCCTCGGTGATCAGGTGTTTGACGACCTGTACGTTGCCGTTGACGTCCCAGACCGCGATACCGGGCGACAGCGTGGGGATGATCTCGACGGCCCAGCGGGGCAGGCCCAGGACGCGGCCGGTGGCCCGTGCCTCGTCCGCCTTCTGGGCGTAGATCGTCCGGGTGGAGGCCATCTTGAGGATGGCCGCGGCTTCCCGTGCCGCCGCGCCGTCGACCACGTCGGAGAGGTGGTGGACGACGGCGACGAACGACAGGCCCAGCCGCCGCCCGAACTTCAGCAGCCGCTGGAAGAGCTGGGCGACGAAGGGCGAGTTGATGATGTGCCACGCCTCCTCGACCAGGAAGATGCGCTTCTTACGGTCGGGACGGATCCAGGTGTGCTCCAGCCAGACGCCCACGATGGCCATGAGGATCGGCATCGCGATCGAGTTGCGATCGATATGGGACAGGTCGAAGACGATCAGGGGTGAGTCCAGATCGATTCCGGCCGTGGTGGGGCCGTCGAACATACCGCGCAGATCACCGTCGACCAGCCGGTCCAGCACCAGGGCGACATCGAGACCCCAGGCCCGTACGTCGTCTATATCGACGTTCATCGCCGCCGCCGACTCCTCCTCGGGGTGGCGCAGCTGCTCCACGATGTCGGTCAGCACCGGCTGGCGGTCGACGACGGTCTCGTTGACGTAGGCGTGCGCGACCTTCAGGGCGAACCCGGACCGCTCGTCGAGCCCGTGCCCCATCGCGACCTCGATGATCGTGCGGAGCAGGGCGAGCTGACCGGTCGTGGTGATCGCCGGATCCAGGGGGTTCAGACGGATACCGCCGTCCAGGGCCGCCATGGGGTCGAGCCGGATGGGCGTTATCCCCAGCTCCTGGGCGATCAGGTTCCATTCGCCGACGCCGTCCTCGCCCTGGGCGTCCAGCACCACCACCTGGCGGTCGCGGAACCGCAGCTGGCGCAGGACATAGGTCTTCTCCAGGGCCGACTTGCCGTTACCGGACTCGCCGAGCACCAGCCAGTGGGGGGCCGGCAGCTGCTGGCCGTAGAGCTGGAAGGGGTCGTAGATATAGCCCTTGCCGGAGTAGACCTCACGGCCGATGACCACGCCGGAGTCGCCGAGGCCGGGTGCCGCGGTGGGGAGATAGACCGCCTGGGCCTGGCCGGTGGAGGTGCGTACGGGCAGCCGCGTCGTCTCCACCTTTCCGAAGAGAAAGCTGGTGAACGCATCGGTGATGGCGCTCATCGGATCGGCCACGGCGGAGCCCCTATCGTCCCTGTCGTCCCAGTCGTGTCTATCAGCTCTATGAGCTGTATCGGCGCTGTCTGCTCTGTCTGCCCTATCGGCGGATGCCGGTCGCGAACGGCAGCGTGTTCACAAAGGCCCGGTGGTGCTCGCGGTCGCACCACTCCAGCTTGAGGTAGCTCTTCCCCGCCGAGGCACGAATGGTCCGCTTGTCGCGCGCGAGGGCCTCCGGCGAACGGGAGGACACGGTGATGTAGCCGACGAGGTTGACGCCCGCGGCACCGCTGGCGAGATCCTCGCCGCGCTGGTCGAGCCGTCCGTGGGCGGCGATGTCGCGCGGGTCCACGGTGCGGTTCATCTTCGCGGCGCGGCTGGCCTCGGCCTCGTCGTTGGTCTTCTCGGTGAGCATCCGCTCGATGGCGACCTCGGTGGGCTCGAGGTCCATACAGACGGCGACCGTACGGATGACATCGGGCGTGTGGACGAGCAGCGGGGCGAGGAAGTTGACCCCGACGGGCGTCATGGGCCACTCCTTCACCCAGGCCGTGGAGTGGCACCAGGGCTCGCGGGTGCTCGACTCCCGGGTCTTGGCCTGGAGGTAGGTGGGCTCCATGGCGTCCAGCTCGGCGGGCCAGGCGTTCCGCTTGGTCATCGCCTGGATGTGGTCGATGGGGTGGTCCGGGTCGTACATGGAGTGGATGAGGGACGCCAGCCTCCCCTGCCCCAGGGGCTGGCGCACCCGGATGTCCGCCTCGGCGAGCCTGGCGCAGATGTCGGTCAGCTCACGGGCCATCACCACGGCGAGGCCCGCGTCCTTGTCGAGCCGCCGGCCGCCGCCGCTGTGGCGGGCGGCGCGCGCGATGGCCTGGGCCTCGGCGGCCAGGTCGCGGGTGTAGTGCATACAGGCGACGAGATAGGCGCGGTGCTGCTCGGAGGAGGTGGAGACCATGGACTGCAGCTGGTCGTAGGAGTCCTTGAGCCAGTTGGGGGCCTGGTTGTCGCCGCGCCGCTCGACGTCCTTGGCGTGCGCGTCGGGGTCGGCGGGGAGGGTGCGGGCCAGTATCTGCAGCCGGGTCACGAAGCCGTCGCCGTTGGCCACATGCTTGAGCAGGGTGCCGAACCGGTCCACGAGGGCCTCCTGGTCCTCGCTGTCGCGCAGTCCGACGCCGGGGCCCTCGATCTCGATGGCGGCGGTGACGGTGCGGCGGTCGGCGTGCAGGAGCACGGCGATCTCGTCGGGGCCGAAGGGGGCGGCCAGCCAGATGATCCGGCCGATGCCGGGGGGCGGGCCGACCTCGATCTCACGGCCGTCCAGGCGGGTGCCGGCCTCGGCGGCGCCGGAGCGGTAGGCGGTGGTGCCCTTACGGACGCTGCGCTTGTAGGAGCGGTTGATCTCGAACCAGCGGTAGAACGTCCGCCCGTTGTACGGGACGTAGACGGCGGCGAGGGCGAGGGTGGGGAAGCCGACCAGGGCGGTGATGCGGAACGTCAGCACCGGCACCAGCAGCCCGCACATCATCCCGATGAACGCCCCCGCGATGATCAGCGCGATCTCGCCGGTCTCGCGGTTCTTGCCGACGATCGCGTTCGGGCGGGGGCGCCCGATCAGATACGTGCGACGGGGCGCGATGGGGTGCGACTGGGCGTCGATCGTCACCGCCGGTCACCTCCCGAGTTGTTGCCGGAGCTGCGGTTCGTGGCGGAGCCGCCGCCGGAGCCTCCGGTGTGGCCGGTGCGGCTGGCGGGCGCGGGGGAGGCGCCTCCGCCGCCCCCGCCGCTGGTGCGGGTGGAGTGGGCCGCCACACCGCCGGAGACGGGGTTGGCGGGCTTGGCCTGCCCCGGGGAAGCGCCCCCGCCGGCCTCGCCTCCGCCGCGGGCGCTGTGGGTGTTGATGCCCTGCTTCACCAGGGCGGCGGGGGAAGTGATGACGGCGGCGGCCTGGCGGGACGCGGGGTCGGAGCTGGCGCTGCGGGCCTTGACGATCTCGTCGCCGAAGCCGGGCACGAAGCGGTAGATCATCGCGCTGGCGAAGATGGCGAGGATGATGATGGACAGGCCGGAGACGACGGCCGAGAAGGCGTCGGGCTTGTCGCCGTTGGTGGAGAGCGCGCCGGCGAGGGCCAGGACGGTGATGATCACCGGCTTGACGAGGATCACGGCGATCATGATCCCCGCCCAGCGGCGCACATGCCCCCACATGTTCTTGTCGACGAGGCCCGCGTAGACGGCGGTGCCGAGCAGCGCGCCCACGTAGAGGAGGGCGGCGCGGATGACGAGCTCGAGGCAGAGGACGCCGGCGGCGAGGATCGTCACCAGCGAGACGACGATCAGCATGATCGGGCCGCCGCCGATGTCCTCGTCCCGCTTGAGCGCCTGGGAGAAGGAGCCGAAGAAGGCGTCGTTGTCCGCACCGGTGCCGGAGGCGATGGCGTCGGTGACGGCGTCGGTCGCGGTGACGACCGTATAGAGGATGAGGGGGGTGAAGGCGGAGGCCAGGACCGTCAGCCAGAGGAAACCTATGGCTTCGGAGAGCGCCTCGCCGAGGGGGACGCCGCGGATGGCGCGCTTGGCGACGGCGAGGAGCCAGAGGATGAGCGTGAGGACGGTGGAGGCGGCGAAGACGACGGCGTACTGGCGGAGGAAGGCCTCGTTGGTGAAGTCGACGTTGGCCGTCTCCTTGACGAGCTTGGAGAGCTTGCCGACGAGCCAGGAGGCGGCGTCGGCGCAGCCGCGGGCGAGGGAGGCGGCGGGGTCGAGGGGGTTGGAGGGGTCGGGGGGGCCGCTGGAGCCTCCGCCGCCGCCCTTTTCGCAGTTCTCTCGGACCTGACCGAGGAGGAGCTCGCAATCGTCCTGCTTGCCGCCCGACGGAGTGGGCGTCGGCGAGGGTGCCGCCGCGGCGCGGCTGGCCAGCAGGACGGCGGCCGTCTGCACGGAAGCCAGGGCTCCGGCGAGGGTGAGAGCGCGACGGCGGGGGCTAGCGGGCATAGGTGAACCCTCCGTACTGCTCGACTGCCTTGGCGATCTCATCGGCCGTGGACGCGGTGCGGTCGCTGTTGACCGGAGCCGGACCGGCCTTCTGCGAGTAGCTCTCGGCCTTCCAGTCGTTGTTCACCCACCGCAGCTTGAGCGTCAGGGTGAACCAGTCGTTGGTGACCGGGTTCTTCGATCCCTCTCCGGCCGTGCCGAACACGCCGGTGCACCAGACCGCGACGGTCGCGCTGGTGCCCGAGAACTTGCCGACCTTGGTGCCCAGAGGGGCGGTGCGCGAGACGTAGGTCATGCCGTCGGCGGCCTTGCCGTTCGCGTCCAGGCCGATTCTCTCCAGGGACGCCGCGGAGTAGGCCTTGTCGAGCCTGGTCTGGAGCCGGTCGGCGGCCGCGTTGGCGAAGATCTGGGGGACGAGCTCATGGCGTCGGTCGCGGTTGTACATATCGGCGGACCCCAGCGCCACCGCGTAGTTCGCCGCCGCGCTCTGGGCGCCTTGCTCCGATTTGGCGAAACCCGAGGCGATGTCGGTCGTGGCGTTCTTGCCGTCGACCGGGCGCTCGCCCGTGGGGGCGGTGGGGTGGGCTTCGGTGCCGCCCCCGCCGGTGTCGCTGTCGCTGGACCCGCCGTCCTTGCCGTCGCCGCGGTTGACGAAGGCGATGGCCGCGAGGAGGAGGACGATGACGCCGACCACGGTGATCAGGTTGCGGCTGGGCTTGGCGCGGCCGGGGGCTCGGCGGGGTGGACCGTAGGGGTCGCCGTCGCCCTCGGGCAGGCGGGTGCGCGTCAGATGACCTTCGGGGGCCGCGCCGCGGCCGCGGCGCGCCTCATGGCCCTCGTAGTCACCGCCGTATCCGTCGTCGCCGCCGAGACTCATCCTGCGTACGCCCCTTCACCCGTGCCGAGCCTGCCGAGCCTGCTGATACCGCCGATCCCGCTGATTCTGCCGACCGCGTCATCCATGGTCCCTCTTCCGTCACCCGCATACGACGGTAACGGTGAGGACTGACGCTCGGGCGCGCTGGTGTGAGTGGACATCAAGCTGACACGACCTCAGCGTGGTGAGCGGGAGCGGGCATCAGGGAGCAGCCTCGGGTACGGGGTGTGGGGCCGGTAGGGGGAATCGGGAGCGGAGGCTTGCGACCAGGGGTGTGCGCCCCGCGCGGAGGGGCGGCTCGGGGGCGGACGGGGACGCGGCTAGATGGCCATGCCGTACACGATCGTGAAGAGCGTGCCCAGTGAACCGATGATGAACACACCGGTCAGGCCCGCGACGATCAGTCCCTTGCCCTGCTCCGCGCTGAAGGTGTCCCGCAGGGCCGTCGCGCCGATCCGCTGCTTGGCCGCGCCCCAGATGGCGATGCCGAAGCACAGCAGCAGTGCGACCGCCATCACGACCTCGATCATGACGCGAGCCTCGCTGCCCAGGCTGCCGAACGGACCCCAATCTGGGGCGATTCCGCCGATGATGGTGTTGATGTCGCCCTTTTCGGCCGCTAGGAACATGATGAACTCACCGCCCCTTGTGGGTTGTTGTGTCTCTTCGCCGGCATGGCGTGGGTCAGCCTCTATCTTCGCTGATGAATCCGCTTCCGCATGTCGACTTGGCGGCATTTCTTGGCGGATCTCGTGCGTGTTGTGGGACACGCCCGTCCGGCGGCCGTGTGAGGCATGTCAACGGAGTGTCGTATGGTCACTCTGTGTATCACGCGGGTGGGCGTGGGGCAACGATCCGTGAGGGGCTGACGGGCAGGCTCCTTGGTGAAGGGTCATCAGCGCGCCTGCGCTCAGCGCCTCCGCCCGCTGGGCCCCGCCCCTCACTTCCCCGTTACTTCCCCGCGGGCTCGTCCGTCTCCGTAAGGTCCGCGAAGTCGTCGAACTCGCCCGCCTTGACGCCCTTGATGAACGCGTCCCACTTGGCCCGGGTCGTGACGACGACGGTCTCCGGGTCGTTGCTCTCGCGCATCAGGATCTGGTCGTCGGGGCCCACGGCCACCTCGAGGTAGGCGGCGCCCTCCGGAAGGTCGTCGGGTGCGGCCCGCTGCCAGTCGAGCTCTTGCCGGTCGAGGCGTGTCATCTGCGGTCCCCAGGGTCGTGTGCTCGGACGGCTGGACTCTACGCGTTCCCCGGCCCCGCGAGAGGCGGCCGAGACGGGGCGGGGAGGCGTGCGGGGCGGGTCGGCGGCGCATAAGGGGGCGCGCGTCGGGGGCCGTCGTATGGTTTCGGCTGGGGAGCGGCTGATTTTCGCCGTGCGAGCGGAAACGCGTTCGTATGGCGGGTGAATGGGGGAGGATGGCCGGGTGCGTAAGGTCTGGCTGGGTGTCAGTGTCGGTCTCGGAGTCTCCTTTTCCTTCGTCGCGCTGCTCGTCGTCGGTACCTACATGGTCGCGGCGGACCTCGTCGGCGGTGCCGGCGGTAAGGCCGTCGGGCTGGCCAAGGGCGCCGTTCCCGCCACGTACGAACCGCTCATCCAGCGGTACGGGAACTCCTGCCCGGCCATCAACCCCGCGCTCCTCGCCGCGCAGCTCTACCAGGAGAGCGGCTGGAACGCGAAGGCGCAGAGCCCGGCCAACGCCAAGGGGATAGCGCAGTTCATCCCCGCCACCTGGGCCTCGCACGGGGTCGACGGCAACAAGGACGGCGTCAAGGACATCTGGGACCCGCAGGACGCGATCCCGTCGGCGGCCGCCTATGACTGCTCGCTCGCCAAGTACGTCAAGGGTGTGCCGGGCAATCAGACGCACAACATGCTGGCCTCGTACAACGCGGGTGCCTATGCCGTGATCAAGTACAGCGGGGTGCCGCCTTACCGCGAGACCCAGAACTACGTGAAGACCATCACCACCCTCGCCAAGAGCTTCGAGGCGCCGATCCAGAAGGTCCAGCCCTCCCAGCAGTCGGCCGGGGCGATCTACTTCGCACAGGAGCAGCTCGGCAAGCCCTATCTCTGGGGCGGGAACGGCACGCCGGAGCAGGGCGGGCGGTTCGACTGCTCGGGGCTGACGAAGGCGGCGTACAAGACGGTCGGCATCGATCTGCCGCGCGTCGCCAACGACCAGTGGAACGCCGGACCGCACCCCAAGCGGAGCGAGCTGCTCCCTGGGGACCTGGTCTTCTTCGCCTATGACCTCGACGATCCGAGATCGATCCACCATGTGGGGATGTACGTGGGCGGCGGCTACATGATCAACGCGCCCTACACCGGTGCGGTGATCCGTTTTGACAAGATCGACTCGCCGGACTACATCGGTGCTACGCGGGTGACTCAGGATGGCGCGAAAGCGCTGCCGCGGGCGAACCCCGCGTAAGGATTCCCCCTGAGCTGCGACGATCGGTCACCCTTCGATAACGTCCCGGTGATCGTTGGGTTGAGTACGGAACCCCTGGCGAGAAGAGGGCGTTCCCTGGAGGTGGATCGAGGCGTGGATCAGCGTGGATCGACGGCGGACTCTCCGGCGCCGGTCGCGTTGCCACGGCTCGCGGGGCATTACGGGGGGTCGGCAGCTGCACGTAGTGACAGGCAAGAGATAAGGGGCCACGGCATATGGCTGGACTCGCACTGGACGGGTCGAACCCCGATGTCAGCCTGCTCTACGACATCAACGGGCTGGCGAAGGACGCCCCGCACTGGTTCGACTGCGTCATGGAGTTCGTCGGCGAGTACGGGATCATCATCGGGCTCGCCCTGGTGACCCTGGCCGCCTGGTGGAGCGTCCGGAAGCGGCCGCAGGAGGCGCCGTCCGCCGTCGCCGGGCTGGTGTGGGCCCCGCTGGCCGCCGGGCTGGCGCTGGTCGCCAACATCCCCATCCGCGGCTTTGTCGAGCGGCCCAGACCCTTCAGGGACCATCAGGGGCTCGATGTCCTGGTGGCGGGCAAGACCGACTTCTCGTTCGTCAGCGACCACGCGACGCTGACCATGGCGGTCGCCGTCGGCGTCTTCATGGCTCACCGCGCCTATGGGGTCGCCGCCATAGGGCTCGCGCTGCTGGAAGGGTTCTGCCGCGTCTATATGGGCGTCCACTACCCGACCGATGTGATCGGCGGGTTCGCCCTGGGGACGGCGGTCACGCTGCTGCTGGCGCCGCTCGCCATGATGCTGCTGACCCCGCTGACCACGGCCGTCGCGGGTTCGCGCGTCGGCCGCCTGATACGGGCCGAGCCCGCCGCCGTCGGCCAGGACGCGGACGAGGCGCGCGCCGAGCTCGCCGAGTCCCGCTCGGTGGGCGGCGACCACGGGAACAAGGACCTGGCGGCCTAGCGGCACCCTTACGGACGCCACGAACACGGATACGACGAAGGCCCGGCGGCTGCCGGGCCTTCTGTCATTTCCGCGGATCAGCCGCCGACGTCCGGCGAAGGCCAAGGACCTCCGAGGGCCAAGGACCTCACAGCGCCTGCGGGAAGTCGAAGAGCCGGTCCGGGTCGTAACGCTTCTTCACCCGCGTCAGCTTGTCGGCGGCCGAGCCGTAGTACGCCGAGCGCCAGTCCTTCAGCGACGCGTCCGTGTAGTTCTGGTACGCCGCCCCGGAGGCATACCGCCGCATCGCCTTATGGGCGCCGTCCAGCCAGGTGTTGCCCGCGGTGCCCGAGCCGCCCGCCGCCCAGGACGCGGTGTACTGCGCGAGGAACCGCGACCGGCGGTGGACGAAGGACGTGGCCGTGGGCGAGACCCGGTTGACCGCCCCGCCGAGCGCGGTGAGCGCGATGCTGACCGCGCCCCCGCCGCCGGTGCGCCGCCCGTAGCGCTCCAGCTGGTCCAGCATCGCCCGGACGCCCGCCTGGCTCAGCGAGCGGTCGAAGAAGTCCGAGCGCGCCGCGTAGGTCTCGCGGTTCAGCACCCCGGAGGTGCTGCGGCCGGGCTTGTCGCCGGGCAGATGGCAGTTGGCCGTGGAGGTGTCGCCGCAGCCCGCGTACATCCGCATGGCGTCGACGTAGCCGCGGCGGCGCAGGCTGACCTGCGAGGCGGGGCCGGGGCCGCCCGGCCCGTCGGCGAGCTTGTCCACCGCGTTCTGCAGCGCGCCGTAGGTGCCGAGCGAGAAGCAGCTGATGGAGACGGTGGGGGTGCGTCCGGGGGCGGCCGACAGATGCAGCGCCGACCAGATCTCGTCCGGCTGGTCGGGGCCCCACTTCTGCCAGGCGCTCAGCACCTTCGCGGCCTTGGACCATGGCCATGACATGTAACAGGTCACGCCGTCGGCCGCGTCATGCGTACGGAAGCGCAGTTCGGTGACGACGCCGAAGTTGCCGTTGCCCGCGCCGCGCAGCGCCCAGAACAGCTCGGCCTCGCGGCTCTTGGAGACCTCCAGGGCCTTGCCGTCCGCGGTGACGATGGTGGCACCCGTAAGGCTGTCGGCGGTCAGCCCGTACGCCCGGGAGACCACACCGTGGCCGCCGCCGAGGGTCAGTCCGGATATGCCGACGCTCGGGCAGGAGCCGCCGGGGACGGTGACCCCGCGGGCGCCCAATGTGGTGTAGAGGTCGATGAGCTTGGCGCCGGCGCCGATCCTCGCCTCGCCGGAGGTCGTACGGATCGAGGCGAGCGCGGAGACGTCGATGACGAGGCGGCCGTCGCCGCTCGACCAGCCGGCGTAGGAGTGACCGCCGTTGCGGATCGCGACGGGGGCGCCGTGGCGCCGGGCGAAGTCCAGACAGGCGGAGATGTCCGAGGTGTTCTCTATATAGGCGACGGCGGCGGGGCGCAGATGGTCGAAGCGGGTGTTGTAGAGCCGGCTGGCGGAGGTGTAGTCGGAGTCTCCGGGGCGCACCAGGTCACCCTTGAGGTCCTTGCCGAGCGCGCTCCAGTCCGCGGACTTGGGCTTGCCGTCGACGGCGCGGCGACTGCCGCTCGCCGAGGCCGAGCGGGCGTCCGGCGCCGAGGAGGAGGACCCGACCGGGCTCGTGTCACCGCCGGCCTTCCCCGCGTCATCGTTGCACGCCGTGACCCCTGTGGCGGTGGCCGCCAGCCCCGTGCCCGCTGCCAGCAGTGTCCGCCGGTTCATGGCGGTGTCCCCTCCCTGTCGACGCTGTTCTCAACCGTCGACCGGGCCACCGCGAGGCGGACCCGGTCCTTTGGTCAGAGGGGTCGACCGGGGGGTGTGGTTCCGCTCGTGGCCGAAGAGTTGTCGGGGGACGGACAACCCGCGCCAATCGGACGAGCCGGATTCGAACTAATCGGACGAGTCCGATGAATCGCTTGTACCGGACCGGGTATGACGGGCCGTCGCATGGTCCGCCGCGTCCTCGCGGGCGATGGCTCTGGCGCGACGGGCCGGACCGGACCAGCCGCAGGTGCAGCGGGCGATGGAGAACGAGCCCCGCTCCACCGTGGTGGTGCGGTTCTGGCCGGGACCTATGTCGCCTGAGTCGAGCACATGACCACGCTACCGGGCCGTGACGAGCCACCGGTGTGAATCGTTAAACGAACAAGTACCAAGCGGGACGAGCGTGGCCAGGGGGTCGGCGGTCGATGGTGTTCCAGCAGCGCGGGCTCGGCGTGCGGAGACGGGTGAGAGCGGTCGCCGGAGTCGTGTCGGGTGGCCTGCTGGCCGTGTCGCTGGCGACCGTGAGCGGCTGCTCCACCGAGACGGCGGCCGATGAACGACCGGGCGGCACCGCGCACGAGAGCGCGGTCACGGTGCTGCACCGGGCCGCGGATGTACTGGTCAAGTCGGGCAGCTCACGGGTCCGTACGACCATGGAGACGGCGACGGGCGGCACCCGCGTGTCCATCCGGGGCGCCGGCGCGTACGACTTCGAGAAGCGGCTGGGGCGGCTGCGGCTGCTGCTGCCGAGGGACGCGATGGGGGCCGCCGAGCATGCGCCGATCACCGAACTCCTGACCTCCGGGGCGCTTTTCATGCGCAATCGCGGTGCGGGCATTCCCCGCGACAAATGGGTGCGGGTGGATACGACGGACATTCCCGACGGCAATCTGGTCACCGGCGGGGCCACCGATCCGCTGACCGCCGCCGAGCTGCTGCGCGGGGTGCGGAAGGCCAGCCTGGTCGGCGAGGAAGGACTCGGCGGAGACTTGGTGCGCCACTACCGCGGCACCACCGACATCGGCCGGGCGGCGCGCGTCGCGTCCGAGGGCGCGCGGGGATCGCTGGTGGCCGCGGCCAGGGGGTTCGACGAGAGCACGGTGCGCTTCGACGCGTATCTCGACGGACTCGGCCGGCTGCGCGAGGTGCGGCACCGGTTCACGGTGACCAGCCGGGCGGACGGCCGGGAGGCGGCGGAGAGCCCGGACGCCGCCGGGCGACGGCGCGGCGAACTGGGGGTCGCCTCCACCACGGAGCTGTACGACTTCGGGGCCCCCGCCGAGGTCGAGCTCCCCAAGCCCACGGATATCTACACAGGAAAGGTCGGATCACCTCAGAAGTAGTCGGAGGGGCTCGCTTTGCCCTTCGAAATGGCCCATCCGTGCCATGCGCGGAGTGTGTACCGATCCCTACGCTGGGAAGCCGCTGCTCGAAAGTGCTCGCAGGTGCTCGCTGGAGGAGGTGAAACACGTGGTTGCGCGTCGCGGCTCGTCGGGCCCGGACCCCGTGGCCCTCGTCGAAATCGATCTCTACGGTGACTTGATGATCGCTGCGTCGAGCGCGGACGAGGACAGGCTCAGTACGGACCGTATCGACGAGGTGCTCCGGGTGCAGGCCGACCGATCAGATTCGGCCGAGGGGGCCACGGGCGCCAATGGAAACGGGAAGGGCGCCGAGGACAGGAAGCGCCCAGAGAAGGTGAGGCGCGCGGAGAAGGCGAAGCGCGCCGAGGAGACAAAGCGCGCCGAGGACGCGAAGGCCGCCCCGGAGGCCGGTGCCGGAAGCCCGGACGCCCCGTAGCGGACGCCCCCTGGCAACGTCGATGCCGCCGTCTCGCCGGCGGGCGCCCAGCGGCCCCGTCCGGCGAGAGGCGAGCGTACGGTCATGTCCACGCCGGGGAACGGGCCCGTACCGGGTGCCGGTCGGCCCGTACCTGCGCTCAGGCCCGCAGCGGCCGGGCCCGCGCTCAGGCCCGCAGCGGCCGGGCCCGCGCTCAGGCCCCCAGCGGCCGGGCCCGCGCTCAGGTCCGCAGCAGCCGGGCGATGGCCGCCGTGGCCTCGGCCACCTTGGCGTCGACCTCTCCCGTGCCCTCCGCCTCGCCCTGGGCGGCGCTCTCCACGGCCGCGCTGGCGACACAGTGGCGCAGATGCTCCTCGAGCAGCTGGAGGGCGAAGGACTGGAGCGCCTTGGTGCTCGCCGAGACCTGGGTGAGTATGTCGATGCAGTAGACGTCTTCCTCGACCATCCGCTGCAGTCCCCTGATCTGGCCCTCGATTCGGCGCAGCCGCTTCAGATGCTGATCCTTTTGTTTGGCGTATCCATGCCCACCGTGGGGTACGGAGTCCTGGGCGGAGGTGTGCCCGGACGCCTGGCCCCGCTCGTCGCCGTCGGTGGGCGCGGTGGTGTCGGCCGCCGAGGTCGTCATGGCTTCCTCCCGTTGATTACGCTATGTCCGCATATACCCCCGGTGGGTATATGGTACCGCCTTTTCCGGTCGAACCGGGCCCCCGTGCTGAGCACTCTGCCCAATGGGCGACACTGGGACCGCCGGTTACCGTGGCCGGAAGATGCGCCTAGCATCGTCGAGTCCCCATCCGCTGCATTCGAGGATCCCCAGTGCGCTTTCGTCTGACCCCCAGGGAGACGAGCTTCTACGACATGTTCGCCGCGTCCGCGGACAACATCGTGACCGGCTCCAAGCTCCTGATGGAACTGCTCGGGGCGGACTCCTCCGCTCGTGCCGAGATCGCGGAGCGGATGAGGGCCGCGGAGCACGCGGGGGACGATGCCACGCACGCGATCTTCCACCAGCTGAACTCCTCCTTCATCACGCCGTTCGACCGCGAGGACATCTACTCCCTCGCCTCGTCCCTCGACGACATCATGGACTTCATGGAGGAGGCCGTCGACCTGGTCGTCCTCTACCAGGTGGAAGAGCTGCCCAAGGGCGTCGAGCAGCAGATCGAGGTGCTGGCGCGGGCGGCCGAGCTGACCGCCGAGGCGATGCCGAATCTGCGCACCATGACCAACCTCACGGAGTACTGGATCGAGGTCAACCGGCTGGAGAACCAGGCGGACCAGATCCACCGCAAGCTCCTGGCCCACCTCTTCAACGGCAAGTACGACGCCATCGAGGTGCTCAAGCTCAAGCAGATCGTCGATGTGCTGGAGGAGGCGGCGGACGCCTTCGAGCATGTGGCCAACACGGTCGAGACCATCGCCGTCAAGGAGTCCTGAGCCCGGGCATGGACACCTTCGCGCTTGTCGTGACCATCGCGGTCGCGCTGTTCTTCACCTATACCAACGGCTTCCACGACTCGGCCAACGCCATCGCGACCTCGGTCTCCACCCGGGCGCTGACCCCACGGGCGGCGCTCGCGATGGCCGCCGTGATGAACCTCGCGGGTGCCTTCCTCGGCAGCGGTGTCGCCAAGACCGTCAGCGAGGGCCTGATCGCCACCCCCACCGGCGACCAAGGCATGATGATCTTGTTCGCCGGGCTGATCGGCGCGATCACCTGGAACATGGTGACCTGGTACTACGGTCTGCCGTCCTCCTCCTCGCACGCGCTGTTCGGCGGGCTGGTCGGCGCGGCGCTCGCGGGGGCGAGCACGGTCCACTGGGACGGGGTGCTGGAGAAGATCGTCATCCCGATGGTCCTCTCGCCCATCGTCGGCCTGGTGCTGGGCTACTTCGTGATGGTGGCCATCCTCTGGATCTTCCGTAACGCGAACCCGCACAAGGCCAAGCGCGGCTTCCGGATAGCGCAGACCGTCTCGGCGGCGGGCATGGCGCTCGGCCACGGCCTCCAGGACGCCCAGAAGACGATGGGTGTCGTGGTGATGGCCCTGGTCATCGGGGGTGTCGAGGACCAAGGCGACGCGATTCCGGTGTGGGTGAAGATCTCCTGCGCCGCGATGCTGTCGCTCGGCACCTACGCGGGCGGCTGGCGCATCATGCGCACGCTGGGACGGCGGATCATCGAGCTGGACCCGCCGCAGGGGTTCGCGGCGGAGACCACGGCGGCAGGCGTCATGTACACGGCGTCGTTCATGTTCCAGGCGCCCATCTCGACCACCCATGTCATCACCTCGGCGATCATGGGCGTGGGGGCGACCAAGCGGGTGAGCGCGGTCCGCTGGGGGGTCGCGAAGAACATCATCCTCGGCTGGTTCATCACCATGCCCGCGGCGGCCGGAGTCGCCGCGCTCAGCTACTGGATCGTCAACCTGGCCTTCGGCTGACCGCCGCGACAAGCTGACGGCCGCACAAGCTGACCGCCGCACAGGCTGACCACAGCACAAGCGGACGCCGCGACAAGCTGACCGCAGCAACAGGCTGACCGCAGCAACAAAAGTGGGCCCGCCCCCGGGAGCCAGGGGCGGGCCCTTCGTCTTGCGGTGGCACCGCCATGCAGCACCGCAGGACGTTCTGTCCTCGCCGGTCGTGCGAGGGGCCTGGTCAGCCGAATCGGCCGGAGATGTAGTCCTCGGTCGCCTGCACCGACGGGTTGGCGAAGATCCGCTCGGTCTCGTCGATCTCGATGAGCTTGCCCGGCTGGCCGACACCGGCCAGGTTGAAGAAGGCCGTACGGTCCGAGACGCGCGCCGCCTGCTGCATGTTGTGCGTCACGATGACGATCGTGAAGCGCTCCTTCAGCTCACCGATCAGGTCCTCGATGGCGAGGGTCGAGATCGGGTCGAGCGCCGAGCAGGGCTCGTCCATCAGCAGCACATCGGGCTCGACCGCGATGGCGCGGGCGATGCACAGCCGCTGCTGCTGACCACCGGAGAGCCCGGCGCCCGGCTTGTTGAGCCGGTCCTTGACCTCGTTCCACAGGTTGGCGCCCTTGAGGGACTTCTCGACGACGTGTCCGAGCTCACTCTTCTTGTACGAGCCGTTGAGCTTCAGCCCGGCGGCCACGTTCTCGAAGATGGACATCGTCGGGAACGGGTTGGGGCGCTGGAAGACCATGCCGACCGTGCGCCGCACGGAGACCGGGTCCACCCCCGAGCCGTAGAGGTTCTCGTCGTCGAGCATCACCTTGCCCTCGACCCGGCCGCCGGGGGTGACCTCGTGCATCCGGTTGAGGGTGCGCAGGAAGGTCGACTTGCCGCAGCCCGACGGGCCGATGAAGGCGGTCACCGAGCGGGGCTCGACGGTCATCGAGATGTCCTCGATGGCCTTGTGGCTGCCGTAGTAGGCGGTGAGCCCGCTGACGTCGATGCGCTTGGCCATGTGAATCACTTCTCTTCTTCTTGGCCTCAGCGGCCGGACTTCGGGGCCTTCCAGCGGGCGATGCCGCGGGCCACCAGGTTCAGGATCATGACGAAGGCGATGAGCACGAGCGCCGCTGCCCAGGCCCGGTTGAAGGAGGCCTCGTTGCCGAGCTGCCACTGCTCGTAGATGTAGTAGGGCAGCGACGACTGGGCGCCTTCGAACGGGTTGTTGTTGATCCCCGTGGCACCGAAGACCAGCAGCACGATGGGGGCGGACTCACCGGCGATACGGGCGACCGCGAGCATCACACCCGTGGTGATCCCGCCGATCGCGGTGGGCAGCACCACCTTGAGGATGGTGCGCCACTTGGGCACGCCGAGCGCGAGGGACGCCTCACGCAGCTCGTCCGGGACCAGCTTGAGCATTTCCTCGGTGGAGCGGACGACGATCGGCATCATCAGGATGGCCAGCGCCATGGCGCCGGCGAAGCCCGAGTAGCTGAAGCCGAGAATGATGATCCAGAAGCTGAGGATGAACAGACCGGCGACGATCGAGGGGATGCCGGTCATCACGTCGACGAAGAAGGTGACGGACTTGGCGAGCCGGCCGCGGCCGTACTCCACCAGGTAGATGGCGGTCAGCAGGCCGATCGGCACGGCGATGAGCGCGGCGAGGCCGACCTGCTCCAGGGTGCCGATGATCGCGTGGTACGCGCCACCGCCGGGCAGGATCGTCTGCACACCCTCCATGGAGTGGGCCAGGAAGTAGCCGTCGAGCACCGTCCGGCCCCGGTCGATGGTCTCCCAGAGCAGGGAGAGCAGCGGGATGACGGCGAGCAGGAAGCAGACCCACACCAGGCTGGTGGCCAGCCGGTTCTTGGCCTGCCGGCTGCCTTCGACCACGGCGCCGAGGGCGTAGGAGGCGATGATGAAGATCAGGGCGGCGAGCAGGCCGATCTGGAACGGATTGCCCATTCCGAGGGCGGCGCCGGCGCCGGCTCCCACGGCCACCGAGGCCACGACCAGGGCGTACGGGGCCCATCCGGGCAGCCGGGCCTGCTGGAGGCTCGAGCCGTGGCGCGCGTTCTTGTCAACGACAGTGCTCATGCGGCGGTCCCCGAGTACTCCTTGCGGCGGGCGATGATCATTCGCGCGGCGCCGTTGACCAGCAGGGTGATGACGAACAGCACCAGACCGGAGGCGATCAGCGCGTCACGGCCGTCGTTGCCGGCTTCCTTGAAGCGGCTGGCGATGTTCTGGGCGAAGGTGCCGCCGCCCCCGTCCAGCAGGCTGGTCTCGATCAGGAAGTTTGGGGACAGCACGGTGGCGACCGCCATGGTCTCGCCCAGCGCACGGCCCAGGCCCAGCATCGAGGCGCTGATGATGCCGGAGCGGCCGAAGGGGAGGACCGACATCCGGATGACCTCCCAGCGGGTGGCGCCGAGCGCCAGCGCCGCCTCCTCGTGCATCCTCGGGACCTGCCGGAACACCTCGCGGCTCACGCTGGTGACGATCGGCAGAATCATGATCGCCAGCAGGATGCCGACGGTGAACAGGGAGCGCGCGGGGCCGCCCTGGTAGCTGAGGATCCCGGTCCAGCCCAGGTAGTCGTCGAACCAGGTGTACAGGCCGGTCAGATGCGGGACGAGGAAGAGCGCGCCCCACAGGCCGTAGACGATGCTGGGGACCGCGGCGAGCAGGTCGATGACGTAGGCGACCGGGGTGGCCAGCGGGCGCGGGGCGTAGTGCGAGATGAACAGCGCGATGCCCACCGCGATCGGGACCGCGATGAGCATGGCGATGATCGAGCTGACGACCGTGCCGTAGGCGAGGACGGCGATGCCGAACCGCATCGGCGAGGAGCCGGTGTTCCACTCGAAGTAGGTGAGGAAGTTGGCCTCGTCCTTGGAGATCGCGATGGCGGCGCGGTAGGTGAGGAAGGCCGCGATGGCCGCCATGATCACCAGCAGAGCGATACCGGAACCCCGGGAGAGGCCGAGGAAGATCTTGTCACCGGCGCGGCCGGTGGAGCGGGTCCTGACCTTTGATGGTGACCCTGCGGCTGATGATGTGGGTTCTATATCCGTTTTCATGGGTTCTCCGGTCTGCGGAGCCTGTTGCGGATGAGGCTCCTGGCGCGGCGGTGCACCGGACGATGCGGCTGACTCCGCCGTGGCGATCGCCACGGCGGAGTCAGCCGCACTCGGGTCAGGAGAGGCTCTTGACGCTCTCGCGGACCTTGTTGGCGATCTCGGTCGGCAGCGGGGCGTAGCCCAGCTCCTTCAGCGAGGTCTGGCCGTCCTCGCTGGCGACGTAGGTCAGGAAGGACTTGGTCGCGGCGAGGGTGCTCGCTTTGTTGCCCTTGTCACAGGCGATCTCGTAGGTGACCAGGGTGATCGGGTAGGCGCCGTCAGCCTTGGTGTCGTAGGCCAGGTCCAGGGCCAGGTCGCTGCCGGTGCCCTTGATCTTGGCCTCGGAGATGGCCTTGGAGGCGTTGTCGACGGTGGCCTGGACCGGGGCGGAGGCGCCGGTGTTCAGGTCGACGGTCTTGATGCTGTTCGCGGTCGCGTAGGAGAGCTCGAAGTACGAGATCGAGCCCGAGACCTGCTTGACCTGCGAGGAGACACCGGAGGAGCCGTCGGCCGACTGGCCGCCCTCGCCCTCCCACGCCTTGCCCGGCTCGTGCGGCCACGCCTTCGGCGCGGCGGCCTTGAGGTACTTGGTGAAGTTGTCCGTGGTGCCCGACTCGTCGGAGCGGTGGAACGCCTGGATCTTGAGGCTCGGAAGCTTCGCGTCCTTGTTCAGCGCCTTGATCGCGGGGTCGTCCCACTTCTTGATCTCGGAGTTGAAGATCTTGCCGAGGACCTCGGCGTTCAGCGTCAGCTTGTCCACGCCGGGCACGTTGAAGCCGACCGCGATCGGGCCGCCGACCATCGGCAGGTCAATGGCCTTGCCGCCCTTGCAGACCTTCTCCGAGGACTTGACCTCTTCGGGCTTCAGCGCCGAGTCGGAACCCGCGAAGGCGGTCTTGCCCTGCAGGAACTCCTGGATGCCCGCGCCGGAGCCGGTGGCCTTGTAGTTGAGCTTGGTGTCCTTGCACGCCGCCCCGTAGGTCTTGATCCACAGGTCCATGGCGTTCTTCTGCGCGGAGGAGCCGGAGGCCAGCAGCTGCCCCTTGCCGTCGCACTTGATGTTGGAGGCGGCCTTGGAGTCGCCACCGCCGCCACCACCGCTGTTGTTGTCGGAGCCGCACGCCGTGAGGACAAGGGCGCCGGAGACAGCGAGGGCACCGGCGGCGATGGCGCGAAGCCGGTTCTTGCGCTGAAGCTTCACTTTCGGGAGTTCCTTCCAGGAGCCGCCGGTTGGGGGACGGCGCGCGAGATGGGTGGAGCGCACTTGTTGTGGCGTGCGCCGGAGCCGGACTCGGCTCACGCTCAGTAGGGCCGAAATTAGGCAGATCAGGTGAAGCGGCCTGAGGGGGTGAGTTAACGGATGGTGAACCTCGGCCGTCAGTGTGGTGGCCATGTCACGGCCAGGTCACGGCTGGATCGCGGTGCGGGTGACCTCCCCGCGGAGGTCGCCCGAGGTCCGTCCGACACCTGTGCGGCACCCGTCCGGTGAACCGGATCGGGGTGGCTGCTGGCGTAACCGCCGCGTGTCTCTGTCGGATTGCGGTACGGCATGTCACTATCCGTCCCTACGTGCCGGTACGTCAGGTCTGGCGCGTGAGACGGGGCAGGAGCGCGCACGGCCGGAGCGGAACGAGAGGAGACCGCGGGTGAGGCGGGACGGGAGAGGGAGGGGCGTGAGCGTCGCCGCGGCCACCGCGCTCGTCTGCGCGCTGGGACTGTCGGCCGTGCCGGAGGCGGCGTACGCCGCGCCCGGCGAGCCGGGGCCGACGCCGGGCGGCGGAGCCGGTGGCGGCGGGACTGGCGGCGGCGGGACCGGGGACCGGAGCCTGGAGGCGGTCCGTCAGGAGGTCGAGGGGCTCTACCGCAAGGCGGAGTCCGCCACCGACGCGTACAACCTGGCGCGGGAGAAACAGGCGCTGCAGGAGAAGTCCATCCTGAGGATCGCTCGAGCCGTGGTGAAGGCCCAGAAGGAGATGGCCGGACTGCGCAAGCGGGCCGGGGCGATGGCCCGTGCGCAGTACCGGGGCGGCGGGATGCCCGCGGAGGCGCGGCTGTTCCTCAACGGCGACCCGGGTGACTTCCTCGACGGCGTCACGCTCGCGCGCAAGGGTGAGAAGGCGACCCACGGTCTGATCGGCCGTCTGGCGCGCACCCAGGTGGCGCTGGACCGCTACGCCGAGTCGGCCTCCCAGGAGTGGGAACGGCTGGACCGGAGCCGGTCGAAGAAGGCGGCCGCGAAGAAGGAGATCCTGCGCAAGCTGGCCCGGGCGCAGCGGCTGGAGTCCCGGCTGGCGAAGGACGAGCGGGAGCGGCTGCGCCGGCTGGAGGAGGACAAGGCCCGTGGCGCGCAGGCGAAGTGGCTGGACACCGGGATACTGCGGGAGCTCGGCGGCGGCGCCACCGCGAGGGGCGGGCGCGCGGTCGACTTCGCGAAGGACCAGCTCGGCAAGGACTATGTGTGGGGCGCGGTGGGCCCGAACACCTATGACTGTTCGGGGCTGACCCAGCGGGCGTGGGCGGCGGCCGGCCGGGCGATCCCGCGGACCTCGCAGGAGCAGTGGCGGCTGCTGCCGAAGGTGAGCGTGAAGGACATGCGCCCGGGTGATCTGATCATCTACTTCCGGGACGCCAGCCATGTGGCGATGTACGTGGGCAGCGGCGCGATGATCCACGCCCCCCGCCCCGGCCGGCAGGTGACGGTCGCGGGCGCGGGCTCGATGCCGATCCTGGGCGTGGTGCGGCCGGACGCGAGGTAGCACCGGCCATCGGCGCAACGGGCTCAGGCCGGCGGCAGCTCGTTCAGGGCGGTCTCGAAGGCGTCGTACGCGCGCTGGTCGAAGAGGACGAAACGGGCCTCGGTGACCGAAGTGTCCGTATCGCGCACGGTGGTGAGCGCGATCCGGGCCGCGTCGTCGAGCGGCCAGCGGTAAACGCCCGTGGAGACGGCCGGGAAGGCCACCGTACGGGCGCCCAGTTCGTCGGCGACCCGCAGTGACGCGCGGTAGCAGGAGGCGAGGGTGGCCGAGTGGTCCTCGGTCGCGGAGAAGACCGGTCCGACCGTATGGATCACCCAGCGGGCGGGCAGCCGGCCGGCCGTGGTGGCGACCGCCGCACCGGCCGGAAGTCCCTTGCCGTAGTGGGATGCGCGCAGATCGCGGCATTCATCCAGAATGTCGGGTCCGCCCCGCCGATGGATGGCTCCATCGACGCCACCCCCTCCCAACAGGGAGGAGTTGGCCGCGTTCACGACCGCGTCGACGCTCTGCTCGGTGATGTCGCCCAGCGCCAGCGTGATGTTCGTCATCCCGGGATTGTCTCCCGGGCCAACAAGTGCCGCATGACGTGCGGCATATGACAAAAGTCGGTGCCTGGAGGTCATTCCGTGAAACGGCCGCCTAGCGCTAAGGTCACCTGGCAGTATCCGGTACCCGCGCCCTGACGTCGCCGAAACCGACCAGTCGGTGTGCGTACCCCGGAATCCCACAGCGCTCCACCGGTCGGCGGGGCGCGCCCTCGGGGGGAGGGAAGGAATCGAGCGATGTCCGTACCCGTGCCGAGGCAACGGGAGGCTCCGGCCCAGTCAGCCGGTCCCGCCACCCTGCCCGACAACGGGCTCACCCTGCTGGTGATCGAGGACGATCCGTCCGGTGCCTTCAACGTTCCCGAGATGCTGGACACCGAGGGTAACCGGGTCCGCATCCGTACGGCCCGCAACCTCACCGAGGCCAGCCGGCTGCTCACCGACGGGGTGCAGTGCATCCTCCTGGCCCTGCCGGGCCCGTGCCACGGCGGCGCGGACTCGCTGGCCACGCTGCGCGAGGTGCTGAGGCTCGCGCCCTCGCACGCCGTCCTCGTGCTCACCGCGGAGGACGACGCCGAGCGCGCCGCCGAGGCGGTGCGGGTGGGTGCCCAGGACTACCTCTTCCGCGGCGAACTGGACGGCCGGATCCTCAGCCGCGCCATCCGCTACGCCGTCGAGCGCAAACGCTCCGACCTCGCCCAGCGCCAGCTCACCGAGTCACGGCTGCGCGCCCAGGAGAACGCCCGGCTGGAACGCGGACTGCTGCCCACCCCGCTGCTGGACGGCTCGGGGCTGCGCTTCGCCGCGCGCTACCGGCCCGGCCGCAGCCGCGCCCTGCTCGGCGGCGACTTCTACGACACCGTCCGCACCCCGGACGGCACGGTCCACGCGATGATCGGCGACGTCTGCGGCCACGGCCCGGACGAGGCCGCCCTCGGCGTTGAGCTGCGCATCGCCTGGCGCGCCCTGACCTTCGCCGGGCTCTGCGGCGATCAGCTGCTCGGCACCCTTCAGCAGGTGCTGGAGAACGAACGCGCCGACGATGAGATCTTCGCCACACTGTGCACGGTCGACATCGCCCCGGACGGCCGCCGGGCCGGGGTCTGCCTGGCCGGGCATCCCTCACCGCTGGCGATCCGCCCGAGCATGGCGCCCCGGCTGCTGCCGACCGACGAGAACGGCCCGGCGCTGGGCCTGCTGCCGAACGCCCGCTGGCCGCGCCGCGAGGTCGAGCTCGGCGGGGCGTGGAGCCTGATGATGTACACCGACGGGCTGATCGAGGGCCGCGTCGGGCAGGGGGTGCAGCGGCTCGGCCAGGAGGGGATGGTCGAGATCGTGGCGCGCCAGGTCGCGGAGGGACGGCGCGGTGAGGAACTGCTGGACGCGACCGTCACCGAGGTGCGGTCGCTGAACGGCGGGGAGCTGACCGACGATCTGGCGGTACTGCTGCTGGACCGCGGCTGACCGGCCGCGGCCCGTTATGAGGCCGCTCGTGCGCGTCTATCGGTCGTTGGGCTGTTGAAGGTGCTCGTGCGCGCTATCGGCCGTTGAAGGGTCCGTAAGGGCCGTCTGAGCTGGAGCCGCGGCCGCGCGGCCAGCGGCGGCCACCGCCGGAGACCTGCCGCAGCGCGGGCCGGACGTCGACGATGTACACGATCGTCGCGATCAGCCCGATGATCGGCAGGAAGTCCAGGATTCCCATGAAGAAGTTCACCGCGGCCGCGAGACCGAGGATGATCAGCCAGAACGCCTTGGTCTGCTTGCTCGCCGCCCGGTACGCGTCCTCCCGGCGGATCGCCGAATCGACGAAGGCGAAGAGGCTGAAGAGGAGCAGGGCCCAGGAGACCCAGTACATCAGCTTGCCGAAGCCTTCAACCAGCACGCCGTCCACCGCCTAGAAGATATGTATGGGAAGCGTCTCTGCGGGCCACCGTACCCGCCCACCGGGCCGGGCACGCAGGGTATACCCGGCGTACCCGGCCCGGTCGTGGACGTGCGCGTCGCGCGGACGTGTCAGCCGGCCGACTTCGGCTCCGGCTTCTTGGCGGCGGTGGCGGGCTTGTTTCCGCGGGCCGGGGCCTTCTTGGCCTGGGCGGCCGACGAGGCGGCGGACGTCTGAGCGCTCGAGTGCCCGGAGCCGCCCGAGTGCCCGGAGCCGCCCGAGTGGCCGGAGCCGCTCGACGCGGCCGGGGTGGCCGGCTTGGCCGGGGACTTCGGGGCCTCCTTGGACGAGTCCATGGCGACCGAGTGCGACGGGGCCTTGGACCGGGCGGCGTGGCCGTCCCGCTCCCCCTTGGGCTCGATCGCGTCGGCGATGTCGACGACCTCGTCGGCCGCCTCGCCGCGCCAGTTCCGCACGACCTCCTGGCCGTGCTCGGCCACCTCGTCGTACCGCTCCCGCGCCTTCACGGCGAGCTCGGCGGCCCGGCCCACACCCTGCAGGGCGAGGTCCTGCGCCGTGTCGCGCAGCCGCTTGATGTCGGTGTCGATCGTGCCCAGCATCTCGGTGAGCTTGTCCTGGGCGCCCTTGGCCTGCTGGGAGACCCGCTCCTGCACGACCTTGGGGTCGGTGTTGCGCACCGCGTTCAGGCGCTCCGGGGCCTCCGCGACGATCTTCTCGACGAACGACGGCACCTCCTTGAGCTTCTGGGCGGCGATGTCGGCCGTGCCCGCCATGAAGTACAGCGGGGTCGGGTCGGTGAGGGTCTTGCGTACGTCGTCGGTGATGGCCATGGTGATGGTCCTCCCGGATCAGTTCGAGGGTGCGGCGACGTCGGCGCCGGTGTCGGGGGTGTCGGAGGCGTCGTCCGAGGCGGTCTGGAGCCCGTTCTCCTTGCGGAAGGACTCGTAGATCTGCAGCAGGACCTGCTTCTGCCGCTCGTTGATCGAGGGGTCGGCGAGTATCACGCTGCGCACCTCGGTCTCGTCGCGGTCCCGCTCGTCGAGGATCCCCGCCTGTACGTACAGGGTCTCGGCGGATATCCGCAGCGCCTTCGCCAGCTGCTGCAGGATCTCGGCGCTCGGCTTGCGCAGCCCGCGCTCGATCTGGCTGAGGTACGGATTGGACACCCCGGCCGCATCGGCCAGCTGCCGCAGCGACAGCTGCGCACTGCGCCGCTGCTCGCGCAGGAACCCGCCGAGGTTGCCGACGTTGAGTGATGCCATGCCTCGATGCTGCAACAGGTGTGCTAACTATTGCAAGCATTTGCTTGCAATAGTGGCACGTGTCATGCGGGACGGTCGGTTGAGCCTGAGCAAGATCGTTGTCGCTTGAGCAGGACATTGTCACTTGAGCAGGACAACTGTCACCGCTCAGCTTGGCGGACTCCTGTGCAAGCGAGGACTGCGCTGGCGTCGTCGGCGAAGTGGACGGCAGGGCGAGAGTCTCAGTACCTCGTTTCCTCGCCCGCCGGAGACGGGCCGCGTAGATGCCGACGAGCTGCTGGCCGGGAACGCTGCCGTCCCATACGACGAACTCGCCTCCGGCGAGAAGCGCCGCCCTGGCGGCTTCGCAGGCCGTGGTCTGGTCGCCCGGCATCCCGGCGAGTTCCTCCCGGTCCATGTGCCGTCCTCTCGCGTGATGTCCCGCCGTCCGCTCAGTCGGCAGGATGGAGTTCAGGCCGGGTCCAGAGGGTGAGGTCACTGCTGGTGGCGACCGCGAGTGTCAGGCCGGAGGGAGGGAACCCGGCAGGCGATCGGGCCGAGCCCGGGGCAGGTGAGGTCCGGGTGGGTGTCGGGGGTGCTCGTGTCCGGGTCCGGGTCCGGGTCCCGGTCGCGGGCGATCTTCTCGCCGGTGACCGCGTCGAAGAGTCCATGGCCGTCGCTGGACACGACCATGACGAGGTCGTGGCCGTTGCCGGGGTGGACGGGGAATCCGATGCCCTGGAGGCCGCCGATGGGAGTCCTGCGATCCAGCACCGGCTGCCACGCCGCCCCGACTGGGTTTGCCCGCGCCCCAACTGCGGGTGCCCAAGTCAACTTGCGATCACTCGAAAGGCATTCCCAACGTGGCCCGACGCTCTCGCCGATCGTTCAGCGCTGACTCAGACGGACTGAAAAGGTTGGAATATCAGCTGAGTGCCTGAATCTCGGTCGCCAGCCTCTCCTGGCCAGCCGCCCACGACGCCAATAGGGCTAGACCGTCCGCGGCCGCCGTGCCGGCGGGCGCGGTGTAGACGTTCAGGAGCAGGCCGGGTTCGGCAGGCATCTCCATCGACTCGACGTCCAGGTCGAGCTGGCCCACTACCGGATGGTGCACACGCTTGCGTCCGGACCGGTGGAGCCGAACGTCCTGAGATGCCCACCGCTGCCGAAATAGTTCACTGCTTGTTGATAGTTCACCGACGAGGGCGATCAGCTCAGCGTCGTGCGGATTGCGGCCGGCTTCCATGCGTAGCTTCGCGGCCACATCGCAGGCGATTCGGTCATAGTCGACGAAGAATGCTTTTGCCGCTTCGGGATCTAGATACACGAACCGCGCGGTGTTCGCCGGCCGTCGCGTGCCGGCCAGCACCGGTGAATACAGCGCGCGGGCAAGTTGATTCATGGCCAGCACGTCATAACGGCCGTTGCAAATCCAAGCCGGCGCATCGGTGATGGCGTCGAGCACCTGCTGAAGCGCCGGACGCACCGTCACGGCGGGTCGCCGGCGGCGTGGACCGCTGGACACCCTGGACTGCCGCGCAAGGTGGAATAGGTGATCGCGCTCGGCCTCGTCAAGTTGCAAGGCAGAGGCCAACGCGTCGAGCACCCCGTCGGAGGCGCCGGTGAGGCTGCCGCGCTCCATACGCACGTAGTAGTCGACCGATACCCCTGCTAGCAGAGCTACCTCTTCGCGACGCAGACCTTTGACCCGGCGATTGCCGCCGTAGGCGGGCAGTCCGGCCCGCTCGGGCGCGATCCGCGCGCGACGCGAGCGCAGGAATTCCTTGATCTCAGTGCGCAGATCGATCGTGGCCACCCCTTCACCATAGGCTCTGCCCGCAGGCGAAGGGAGGTACTGCTGGTACCCCGACGGCTACGCACCCCCTCAACGGCGATGCCCGCCATGTCGTCGTCGCGGCCAAGCCGGCGTAGAGGGGCAGACCCCGCGATCGCGCCTCCGATCGCATCGATTCATGGTCACCCTTGGAGCCGACCCGACAAGTGGCTCAATCACTTTCGTGGCGATTCGCGAGCTCAAGCACGAAGAATTCCACGTGGACAGAGTGTCAGCCCGCCGGAAAAGGGTGGCATCGACAGTACCTGTACCAGGAGGGACTCCCCGCCGCCCGCAAGGCGGGCCTAACCTGCTGTGACCGGTTCCGGCTGAACAGCGGGAGCAATAGGTCAAATGACCTGTACCGAAGGAGCATTCTCCAGTGCAGAAACGCAAACTTGGACAGCACCTCGAAGTTTCACCCCTGGGACTCGGTTGCATGGGCATGAGCTTCTTCTACGGTCCGCCCCCGGACCCTGCCGAGATGACGAGGCTGCTGCGGGCCGCGGTTGACCGCGGCGTGACTTTCTTCGACACCGCCGAAGTCTATGGCCCTTTTACCAATGAAGAGCTGGTCGGTCAGGCGCTGGCGCCGGTCCGCGACCAGGTGGTGATTGCCACCAAGTTCGGTCTCAAGCACGGAGAGCACGGGCCGACCCCGGCGTCGGGGCTCGATAGCCGACCCGAGCAGATCCGTCGAGTGACCGAGGCCTCGCTCCAGCGTCTGCAAACGGATTGCATTGACCTTCTTTACCAACACCGCGTCGATCCCGACGTGCCCATCGAAGACGTAGCAGGCACGGTCAAGGAGCTGATCGCCGAAGGTAAGGTCAAGCACTTCGGTTTGTCGGAGGCCGGTGCGACGACGATCAGCCGAGCCCACCGCGTGCAGCCTGTGACGGCGCTGCAGAGTGAATACTCGCTCTGGACGCGAGACCACGAAGCCGAGATCATTCCGACCTTGGAGAAACTGGGCATCGGTCTGGTGCCATACAGCCCGCTGGGCAAGGGCTATCTGACCGGCACAATCGACTCCCGTACATCGCTGGCCGACAACGACCTCCGCCGCATGCTGCCGCGCTTCACTCCTGAAGCACGGCAGGCCAATCAAACACTGGTCGACTTGCTGCAGCAGATCGCCGACGACAAGGGAGCCACACCAGCCCAGATCGCTCTCGCCTGGGTGCTGGCGCAGAAGCCGTGGTTCGTGCCGATCCCCGGCACAACCAAACTGCATCGCTTGGAAGAGAATCTGGGAGCGCTCGATGTCGAATTGACGTTCGGCGACCTGCAACGCATCGAGGCGGCCGCGGCCCAAATCCAGATCCAGGGTGAGCGCGTGCCCGAACGGTTGAAGTCTCTGTTCGGCCGCTAATACTGCAATGGCGCTCAGATGATGGAGCCGCGGCGTCGGTCGTGATGATGTCGTCGTCGCGGCGGGTGGCCAGTACGTGGAACAGGTCCTGGGTCTCGAGCCGGACTCGCAGGTATGTGACCTGCCCGTAGGCCTCGTCCGCGGTCACCCACCGGCACGGCACCCCCGCGGCGAGGGCGCGTTCGATCATCGCCCGGGTCTGCTGGGGTTTGGTCGCGAACTCGACGTCGTCGTCGATTCCCGCTGCCCGGCACCGGCCGCGGTCGTCGGTCCACGACTTCGGTAGGTTTCGGTAGGTAGAGCTCCCGGTCGCTCAGCGCGTGACCGCGTGCTGAGCGGTAGGCCAGGAACGTGCCGATCTGGCAGTTCTCCACCCGACCGGCCGTGCCGGAGTACTGGCGCTGCACACCCGCCGACCTGTTGCCCTTCTTGAGGAAGCCGGTGACGTCGACGATCGGCACCCCGCCCGGGTCACCGAGCCGCTCGACCATATGGGCCCGGACGTCGTCGCGGACATCGGCGATGTCCCGGTCCGCGCGACGCGGCAGCCGCTGCATCCCGTCCGGGGAGACGTCCCCGGCCTGCTCAGCCAGGGTCCATCCGTTCGACCGCGGCAACCCCGCCACCAGCCCGGAGACGTACTCCCGCACCCGGCGCCGCGGCTCAGCCCGCCCGAACCGGCCCGCCACCCGCCCCACCAAGGCCTCCAACTCCGAGGCCACCACATCCAGCACCACAACCCAAGATTGCGGGTACCCCGACAACCGCGTCGAGACCCGACATGGAGGTGTTCACGAGGGCCCGTCGGCCGCTGGCAAAGCCTCGCGCCGACGCCTAGGTACCTGATGCGGTCGTGGCGATGCCGCCGTCGATCGGGATGATGGTGCCCGTGAGGTAAGAGCCGGCCCGGCTGGCGAGGAACACGGCGCTACCTGCCATGTCGTCGTCGCGGCCGAGCCGGCGCAGAGGGGCCTTCGCCGCGATCGTGTCGCCGATGGCGTCGAGCGTGGACGCCATCATCCGCGACGGGAACGGTCCTGGGGCTACCGCGTTCACCGTGACGTGCTGTGGGCCCAGTTCCCTGGCAAGCACTCTGGTGAGTTGATGGAGTGCCGCTTTGCTGCTGGCGTACGAGTAGTTGGGCGACTCGGCGACGTGGATGGCGGCGATACTGCCGATGTTGATGATCCGCGCGGGATCATCGGCGGTGCCCGCCCTGCGAAGTGCGGGGAGCAGCGCCTGCACCAGCCAGAACGGCGACTTGAGGTTGAGGTCGATCACTGCGTCCCAGGCCTCGTCCGGGAACGTCTCCAGCGGCTCGCGCCACATCGCGCCCGCGTTGTTGACGAGGATGTCCAGGCGTTCCGAGTCGACCTTGACAAGATCAGCGAGGCGCTGACACTCGTCGTACCTGGACAGGTCGGCGGGGATTGCTTGAACGTCGCCGAATTCGGACAGTAGATGCTGTGCCTCCGCGCACGTGTCTGCGTTGCGTGAGCTGATAATGACGCGGGCGCCCGCCTGTAGAAGGCCGCGCGCTATCATCATCCCAATGCCCCTGGTGCCGCCAGTGACAAGTGCGTACTTCCCACTCAGATCGAAAAGGTCTGCGTGAGTGGTGAATTGGTTGTCCGCCATTGGTCTTCGTCCCTTCTGCCGTGGAAGCATGTGCTGACACGGTCGCGCGTCCGGTGCAGCTGAATTGAACTGATGGGGGGTAAAGCTGCGGTGCGTGTCCATGCAGTGTTGTCGGCGCTTTCGTTCAGGGCGCCTGGGGCGGGTTCTCGGGCGGCCGCCGTGCGCGCCTCCCGTGGATCCATTGCTTTTCCTCTGTGTAGCTGGGAGCCGACTCAAACAGGTTGACAGGCGTCCTGGATGTCTGGGAGACCCTGGTGATACAGGTACTGTGAGAGCCACCCTTGCGTGGTGCGCTGGCTCACGCTGCCACAATTCCCTTGCAGTACTAAGCCCTGTCAACGCCTCGCGAATTTTGACCCCCTGAGGTCTCCGCGAAATTGACCCCTCTGCGGTCGTTGTCAGTTCTCGCCGGAGTGATCACCACGACGCTTACCGATCCGCCGCCGGTCCTCATCGTCCAGGAAAAAAAGAACCGCTCCAGCTTCGGGCGGGTCGGCTCCTGGGTGAACGTCCCGTAGGACTCAGCCTGCTCAGCGGTCAAGAACTCAACGGGCACCGGCCGGAACCCAGTCGATCAGCCCTGACCTGCGGATCTTGGCTTGGCGCCAACCGCTGTACCGCTGCTGCTCAACCCCGGACCAGATGAAATGGCTGCGTACTACAAGGCATTGCCGTTCGTGAACGGGCTGCCGAAGTGGGAGCCGGCAGTCGCTGCGTGGCATGGTGGTCCCGAGCCGTGGCCCCCGCAGCGCGCCCCCGCGACCGCAGAACAGCTCGATGAGTGGGCAGAGGCTGATGTCACGGTCCCCGGCGGGGGGACGGTCAGGATTGGGGACGGTCAGGATGGCCGGCGTCACTGCCACCGGGGTGATCGCGACCCACCGCCGACGCGGTTACTTGCGGCAGATGATGCAGGCCATGTTCGAATCGGCCACGGACCGAGGCGAGCCGTTGGCGATGCTCAGCGCGAGTGAAGGCAGCATTTACGGGCGGTACGGGATTTACGGGCGGTACGGGTTCTCGCCGGCGGCCTACCGCGTCCGGTGGGAGTTGGCCCGTCACGAAGCCACCCTCCTTCCAGCAGAAACTGATCGACTTCGATCTCACCAAGACCATCGTGGCACCCGGCCGTCCACGCGACGAACCCCTGCGGTGGATGCTCACGAACCCGCGCGCGATGCGCATCACCCGCCAGTCGGACAACCTGTGGGCACGCCTTCTCGACGTCCCCCACACCCTGACACAGGGGTCGTACCCGGTCGGCGCGACCCCGTCGGTGCGACCCTGCCAAAAAATTTCGTGAGGTGTGTCGATCCGGGCGGTGCCCGTTCGACGCAGGGGTGAGAGGCGGGGAAGCACCCGGCCTCCGCTCCGAAATCTCGATCTCGTTTCGCAAGGAGTCACCATGCCGCGCTATCTGTCGATGATCCGCGTCGATGAGCAGAACGCCCCCGCCGAGGGCCCCAGCCCCGAGCTCATGGAGCGGATGGGCGAGCTGATCGAGGAGATGACCAAGGCCGGGGTCATGCTGGACACGGCCGGGCTCACCCCGACCTCCGACGGCACCCGGGTCACCTGGTCCGGCGGAAAGATCAGCTGCACCGACGGCCCCTTCACCGAGAGCAAGGAGGTCATCGGCGGCTACGCCCTGCTCCAGGCCAAGGACAAGGCCGAGGCCCTGGAGTGGACCAAGCGGTTCCTGCGGGTCCATGAGGAGTTCTGGACGATCACCTGCGAGGTCCGTGAGGTTGTCGAGCCCTGAGCCGGTAATGCTTGCTCCGTCCCCTTACGGCTGCTCTGATGGTGGTCGTGACGGCAGCAAGACCGGCCAATGCGGCGAAAGCGGCCGAAAACGCCCGGAGCGGCGAAACGGCTGACATCGCCAGATCGGTCGAAACGGTCTTCAGGATCGAGTCCGCGCGGATCATCGCAGGCGTCGCCCGCATCGTGCGGGACGTCGGGCTGGCCGAGGAACTCGCGCAGGACGCCCTGGTCACCGCGCTGGAGCGGTGGCCGGAGTCGGGTGTGCCGGACAATCCGGGCGCCTGGCTCATGGCCACCGCCAAGCACCGTGCGATCGATCTCGTACGCCGTAAGGAGACCTACGCACGCAAGCTGGCGGAGGTCGGGCGGGCCCTGGAGGACGCCTCACCGCCCGACCCGGCGGATCTCGCCCGGACCGCCGAGGACATCGACGACGATCTGCTGCGGCTGATCTTCACCGCATGCCATCCCGTGCTGTCCACCCGGGCCCGGGTCGCGCTCACCCTGCGGCTGCTGGGCGGGCTGACGACCGAGGAGATCGCCCGCGCGTTCCTGGTCCCGGAGCCCACGGTCGCCCAGCGCATCGTCCGGGCCAAGCGGACCCTCGCCAAGGCCGAGGTCCCCTTCGAGGTGCCGTACGGCGACGACCGGACCGCCCGGCTCTCCTCGGTCCTGGAGGTCATCTACCTCGTCTTCAACGAGGGCTACTCCGCGACCGCGGGCGACGACCTGGTGCGCCCGGCCCTGTGCGAGGACGCGCTGCGCCTGGCCCGGGTGCTGGCGGGGCTGCTGCCCCAGGAGCCCGAAGCGCACGGCCTGGTCTCGCTGCTGGAGTTCCAGTCCTCCCGGATCGCGGCGCGTACCGGCCCCGGCGGTGAGCCGGTGCTGCTCGCCGACCAGAACCGCACCAAGTGGAACCGCCTGCTCATCCGCCGGGGCGTTGAGGCGCTGCAGCGGGCGGGCCAGGGTCCGTACTCCCTCCAGGCCGCCATCGCCGCCTGCCACGCACGGGCGATCCGCTACGAGGACACCGACTGGACGGCCATCGCCGCCCTCTACGGCCGGCTGATGGCGCTGACCCCGTCCCCGGTGGTGGAGCTCAACCGGGCGGTCGCCGTCGCGATGGCGGAGGGGCCCGCGGCGGGCCTGAAACTGGTCGAGGCGCTGGCGGAGGAACCGGCCCTCAAGGACTACCACCTGCTGCCGAGCGTCCGCGGGGATCTGCTGGAGCGGCTGGGGCGGCATGCGGAGGCGCGGGCGGAGTTCGCCCGCGCGGCGGCGCTGACCCGTAATGCCCGTGAGCGGACGCTGCTGCTGGAGCGGTCGTCGGGCTGAGCTGATCTTGTCGGGCCGGTGGTCCGGTCCCGCCGGGCTGAGCTGATCTTGTCGGGCCGGTCCGATCTTGTGGTCGGGGCGAAAAGGTGCGCATGCTGCCCCATGACCTCATCCTTCTCATCCTTGTTCGCCTCGTCGTACCCATCCTCACCGGCCGATCGGCTGGGCTTCGGGGCCATGCAGCTGCCGGGGCGGTGGGGCGGTCCCGTCGTCGAGCGGGCCACGGCCGTGGCGGTCGCACGGCACGCCGTGGAGCTGGGCGTCCGTCATATCGACACCGCCGACTTCTACTTCTCCGCCACCGAGCGGGCCAACGACATCCTGCGCGAGGCCCTGCACCCGTACCCCGAGCACCTCACCATCGCCACCAAGATCGGGCCGCTGCGCACCGCGACCGGGGAGATGTACGCGGAGGCGCGGCCGGAGCAGCTGCGGGGGCTGGTGGACGAGAACCTGCGGCAGCTGGGCGTGGACGCGCTCGACCTGGTCTACCTGCGGGTGGGGCGGCTGAAGGAGGTGGGCGGGGTGCCGATCGGGGAGCGGTTCGGCGCGCTGGCCGCACTCCGGGAGGAGGGGCTGGTGCGGGAGCTCGGGGTGAGCAATGTGAGCGCCGAACAGCTCGCCGAGGCCCGTGCGATCGCGCCCGTCGCGGCGGTGCAGAACCGGTTCGGGGTGCTCGATCAGGCCGATGGGGCGCTGGTGGACGAGTGCGCCGCGGCCGGGATCGCCTATATGCCGTTCTTCGCGCTGGGCGGCGGCCACACCGGCCTGGAGAACGAGAACCTGCGGACGGTCGCGGAGCGGCACGGTGCGACCGCGCATCAGATCGCCCTCGCCTGGGGGCTGGCCCGCTCGTCCGCGATCATCCAGATCCCCGGCACCAGTTCACTGGCCCACCTCGAGGAGAACATGGCGGCGGCGCGGATCGCCCTCGACGAGGACGACATGGCGCTGCTGGAGCCGGTGGCGTCGGCGGGCTGACGCCGGGCGGGACGGGCGGGGGCGGCGGGGACGGGCGGGACGGGCCGTGACCTGGGCGCGAGGCCGTTGTCGTACCCCCGTGGTCGAATGAACGGAAGGCGGGCGCAGGGTGCGCCGACGGCGGGAGGTGGCGCATGTCCGGTGGGGCGAGCGGGGTGCGGGTGCGGCTCGAGCCGTGGGAGGACAGCGCGCTCTGCCTCGAGCTGCTGCGCCGCGTCAACAGCCCGGAGATGACGAGCCACCTGGGCGGACCGGAGAGCGAGGAGAAGATCCTGGTCCGCCACCGGCGGTATGCCGAGCTGACCGGGCCGGGCGCCGGGCGGATGTACCGGATCGTGCTGCTGGAGGGGGACGAGAGGGCCGAGGGGGACGCGGGGGACGAGACGGCCGGCAGCATCGGGTACTGGGAGCGGGAGTGGCGGGGCGAGTCGGTGTACGAGACCGGCTGGGCCGTGCTGCCGCCGTTCCAGGGCCGGGGGATCGCGGCCGCGGCCGCGAGGGAGGTGGCTCGGGCGGCCGCGGCGCAGCGGACCCGTCGGTATCTGCACGCGTATCCGTCCGTCGGCCACCCCGCGTCGAACGGGGTGTGCCGCAAGGCCGGGTTCACGCTGCTCGGCGAGTGCGAGTTCGAGTATCCGGTCGGGACGATGATGCGGTGCAACGACTGGCGGCTGGAGCTGTGGCCGCCCGCTTAGCCGTTCACGGCGGTCTGCGTGTCCTGCGTGTCCTGCGTGTCCTGCGTGTCCTGGGCGTCTTCGGCGGCCGGGGTGCGGGGCTGTGCGTAGTGCACGGAGAGGCCGGTGCGGCCCGGCAGGAGGTCGGGGCGGAGCACCAGGCGCTCGTCGTAGTCCCCGCCGTTCTGACGGCGGAACGGAATCGGCTCTTCGGTCGGCAGGGCGGCCAGCCGCTTCCGCAGCTCGGCGGCATGGATTTCGTACACCTCGGGCGGGACCCGGTCCGCGCCGTACACCACATACGGCGGTAGCACGGACATCCCGCTGTACCAGAAGGTGCCGTGGTGCAGCGGGAACAGCAGATCGCCGAGCTCGCCGTTGACGCCGCGCGGCCCCATGGTGGCCTCGGGCGCCCCGGCGGTCAGCACCACCATGGCGCGCTTACCGGCCAGCTTGCCGTCCCCGTAGCGCAGGGTGCGGCCGTCCGGCCCGATGACCCCGTAGGCGAAGCCCTTGACGAAGACGCGGTCGAACCAGCCCTTGAGGATGGCGGGCATCCCGTACCACCACAGTGGGAACTGCACGACCAGCGCATCGGCCCAGGCGATCTTCTCCTGCTCGGCGCGGATGTCCTCGCTGAGCATCCCCGCGTCATGGGCGCGCCGCGAGGCGGCCCCGACGATGAGGCGTTCGTCCGCGTCCTGCCGGAAGTCGGCGCCGTCCACCACCGGGTTCCAGCGCATCGCGTAGAGATCGGACAGCCGGTACTCATGGCCCGCCTCGCGCAGGGCGCGCAGCCCCTCGTCGCGCAATGCCCCGCTGAGGGAGCGCTGTTCGGGATGGGCGAATATCCACAGCACGTTCATGCCCACCATGCTCGGAAACCGGCCCCGGGACCGACGAGTGGCCGGATGGCCAGGATGTGCAAGGATCTGGCCAGCCGGCCGCACGGCTTCGCGGAGCACCAGCCCGTCACCCCGGTCATCGAGGCACTGCGGGGGGCTCTTCCGCCGCCGCACCGGCTGAGCCGCGGCCGACTGAGTCGTGGCCGTCCGAACCGCTGCCCGCGTTCCCGGCGGCGCCGTCAACGGGGGTCGGCGCCGCCGGGCGGATCAGCTGCCGTACGGGTGGGTGGTGCGGGCGGTGCGCAGGGCCCGCGCCCACCAGGTGAGCTGGTCGAGCATCGCCCCGGCGGCGGTGTCCGGGCCCTCGGGGTTCTTCAGTCGGCCGTCCTCCCCGAAGAGCCCGCCCGCGTTGTGGAAGCTGACCGTGTCCCGGACGGTCACGGCGTGGACCTCGGCGAAGACCGGTCGCAGATGCTCGACCGCGCGCAGGCCCCCGGAGATGCCGCCGTAGGAGACGAAGCCGACCGGCTTGGCCTGCCACTGGGTGAAGTGCCAGTCGATCGCGTTCTTCAGGGAGGCGGGGTAGCTGTGGTTGTACTCGGGCGTCACCACGGTGAACGCGTCGGCCGCGTCCAGCCGGGGCGTCACGGCGTCGAGGGCCGCGACGTCCTCGGGGCCGGGACGGTGGGTGAGGGCCGTGGGCAGTGGGGTCTCGGCCAGGTCCACGACGTCGACGGCCATATCGGAGCGGAGCGTCGCATGACCGGCGAACCAGTCCGCGACCTTCGGCCCGAAGCGGCCGTCGCGGGTGCTGCCGATGATGATGGCGAGCCGGATGGGGGAGTCGGTGCCGGTAGCGGATGCGGGCGTGGCGGTTGCCGTCAGGACGGCGGTGTCTGTCGTCATGGGACGAGCCTCGGACTTAAACAAAGGTTGAAGTCAAGCTACTCTCGGCACTATGACGCAACTGACCTGGAAGACTCATGAGCTCACGGTCGGCGATCTCGCGCAGCGCAGCGGGGTGCCCGCCTCCGCGCTGCGCTTCTATGAACGCGAGGGGCTGATCCACAGCCGCCGCACCTCCGGCAATCAGCGCCGCTACACCCGCGATACCCTCCGCCGCGTGGCCTTCGTCCGCTCCTCGCAGCGCGTCGGCATCCCGCTGGCGAGGATCCGGGAGGTCCTCGGGCTCTTCCCCGAGGACCACGTCCTCACCAAGGAGGACTGGGCCCGGATCTCGGAGTGCTGGCACGCGGACCTCAACGAGCGCATCGAACAGCTGGAGAACCTCCGGGACCACCTCACCGACTGCATCGGCTGCGGCTGTCTGTCGATCGACAAGTGCGCACTGGCGAACCCCTACGACCGGCTGGGCGAGCAGGGGACGGGTGCCCGCCGACTGCTCAAGTCCAGCTGCTGAGCACCGGGCGCCTCAGAAGCCATCGGGGCACCAGGGGCGGCGCGGGGTCCGCAGCAGCCGGTCCGCCAGCGCCGCGGCGCCCGGGCGCTCCTCGGCTATCCGGCCCAGTGAGGCGAGCCGGACCGCCGACTCGTCGCCCAGCCACAGAGGGCTCAACTCGCCGATGTCCATGGTGAGATCGGCCGGACGGCCCGTGGTCGCACACGCCGCACCGTCGGGGCCCGCCTCCAGGAAATAGCGGCCCCCGGCCAGCCCGGCGGCGTCGCGCAGCTCGAGCACCAGCGAGCCCTCGGCCGGGTATGTGCGGCTCTCCAGCAGCTGGGGCACATCCAGCGGGCGCAGCCACAGCCAGTCGGCATGCATGGTGACCTGGGCCGCGCGGGGATCGCCGAGCAGCAGCGGAAGCAGATCGTCGGGGGCGCGCCGACCGGTGTTGACCCGGGTCACCCAGTCCACCGAGAGCAGGAAATGCCACAGCGCCCGCTCGGCGGCCGGGGTGACTCCGATCAGCTCGAGCACGGTGGCGGTGTTGTGCGGCCGTTTGTTGCCCTCCCAGCGGTCGTCCGCCGTGTAGGCGAGCAGGCCGTCCACCGAGCCGTCGGGGGAGCGGTAGAGCACATAGAACGGCTCGGTCCAGGGGCGGTTGGGGAACTGCCGCTGACCGGTGTTGATCCGCCACCAGAGGTCCGGGCGGTCAATGGCGCCGTGCTGCTCGGCGCGCAGCCGCTCATGCAGGGCGGGGCCCAGCTTCCGCACCTCGTCGGCGTCGGCGAAGTCGACCCGGCCGCCGTCCACCGGCGCCGAGTGGCGCGGGTCGAGACCGGCCCGGGGGACGTCCACCCGCCATTCGGTGATCCAGGTGGCCGGTCCGAAGCCGTACCGCCCGTAGATCGGGTACTCGGCCGCGATCAGGGTGGCCACCGCCTCGCCCCGCTCCTTGGCGGCGCGCAGATCGTGCTCCATCATCCGGCTGAGCAGGCCCCGGCGGCGGTGGGTGGCCGACACCGCGACATTGCTGATCGCGTCGGCCGGGACATCCGCCCCACCCACCGCCGTCAGCCGCTGTGCGAAGCTGCGGAAGGTGGCCACGCAACGGTCCCCGTCGAAGACCCCCTGCGTACGGGACAGATCCATCTGCCCCCGCCGCAGCTCCACCTCCTCCTTCGGCGCCTCCGGCGGACGCAGAAAGCCGGTGTTGAGCGCGACGGTCCAGTTGGGGAGGTCGGAATCGGCGAGTGGCGTGCGGAGTTCGAGGGCCATGCGCACACGCTAAGCGTCGGCCGCCACCGGCCGCACGCCGATTTCCACAGCCCTCGGACCAGGTCTTTTCATCACACCGCACCCTGTGGACAGCTCGGCGAGCATCCCGCGAACAACTCCCCGAGCACCCCCTCCGAGCACGCCGCGAGCACCCGTCGCCGCCTACGCCAGCAGGTCGTCCACCTGCGCCTCTCCCTCGCGGTACCGGCGGGCGATCTCCGCGCTGCAGCCGTCCGCCGTGCGCTGCAGCTCCTGCCGCCGCCGCGACACCTGCTGCTCATGGCCGACGAGGCGGGCCATCGCGCCGTGCAGTTCCTCGTCCGTACGGGCCCGCAGATCGGACAGGCCCACCTCGGCCAGCATCTCCTCGGCCAGCCGCTCGTACTCCGCGTCCTGTGGCGTCCCGAGCGTGACATGCCGGGCCGAGGTGCGGTGCCGTGAGGGGAGATCCGCGAGGATCTCCGGCAGCCGGTCCACCAGCGCAGCGGGCGGCTGGGCCGTGGCCGCCGCGGGCGCCGGGTCACGGCGGTGGCCCAACTCGGCGCGGAGGATGTCGATCCGCCCCTGGAGCAGTCTGCGCAGATAGCTGAGATCCGCCTCCTCGCGCTGTGCCGAGCGGCGCAGCGCCCGCAACTCCGGCAGCCGCAGAGCGTTCAGGCCGCTCGCCGCCGCCGTGGACGTCACGGCCGGCCCCGTCACGGCGGCGGAGTCGGCCAGCCGCCCGCCGCGCTGACTCGGCGGCCGTGGTGGCAGCAGGCCCTCGGTGGCCATGGGCTGGCCGGTGCCCGATGTGGTCATTGATGTCCGTCCCCTCCAGCGATGCGTCGTTCCCGCAGTTCCTGCCCGCCTGCACCGCCTGCACGCATCGTGCCACCAGTGATGCTCCCTGTGCAGCGGCTCTCCACCCGATCGGCCCCGGATGGACGCACGGCATGATGGTCGCCATGCGTGCTGTGGTACAGAGAGTGGACGGGGCGAGCGTCGTCGTGGACGGCGAGACGGTCGGCGAGATCGTCGGCCAGGGGCTGTGCGTACTGGTCGGGGTGACACATGACGACACCCCGGAGAAGGCGGCCCAGCTCGCCCGCAAGCTGTGGTCCGTAAGGATGCTCCACGATGAGAGGTCCTGCTCGGACCTGGACGCTCCGCTGCTGGTCATCAGCCAGTTCACGCTTTACGGCGACGCCCGTAAGGGGCGCCGTCCCACCTGGAACGCGGCGGCGCCCGGCGGGGTCGCCGAACCGCTCGTGGACGAGGTGGTGGCCCAGCTGCGGAAGCTGGGCGCACACGTGGAAACGGGCCGGTTCGGAGCGGCCATGAAGGTCTCGCTCACGAACGACGGCCCGTTCACGGTGCTCGTCGAGGTCTAGGCCCTGTCCGGCGGATCTTCGCGGGCCCGCGACGCCTGGCACGGCGCTTCGCTGCGTTGTCGGGATCGTCCGAGTACAACCCGGTACGAGGACGACCCTCCGCCTTGCGATGCACCGCACCAGACGCCGCGGGCTGATCCGCGAAGATCTACCGGACAGGGCCTAGCCGAACCGCGGGGTCCGGCGGACCGGCGGGGGGTTCACGGCTCCACGACCGTCTCCTGCGCGGCGGCCGTGGAGTCCGCGATCAGGTCCGCGTCCACCGGCACATTGCGCTTGACCAGCGCGAGCGCGATCGGCCCCAGCTCGTGGTGGCGGGCCGAGGAGGTGATGAACCCCAGCTGGCGGCCCTCCTCGCCCTCCGAGGCCAGCCGTATGGGCGCGCCGTGGGACGGCAGCGTCACCTCGCTGCCGTCGAGGTGGAGGAAGACCAGCCGGCGCGGTGGCTTCCCCAGGTTCTGCACTCGGGCGACGGTCTCCTGGCCGCGGTAGCAGCCCTTCTGGAGGTGGACGGCGGAGCCGATCCAGCCCAGCTCGTGCGGGATGGTGCGGTGGTCGGTCTCCAGGCCGACCCGCGGCCGGTGGGCCTCGACCCGCAGCGCCTCGTACGCCAGCACCCCGATCGGCGGGCCGCTCTCCTCGGCGAAGGCGGTAAGGCGCTCACGCGGCAGGAAGAGGTCCCGGCCGTGCGGTGTCTCGCGGACGACGGAGTTCTCGGGGGCCTCGGTGATGCTGCCCGCCGGGAGGTGGACGACCGCGTACTCGTCGGTGCGGTCCGCGATGTCCACCCGGTAGAAGAACTTCATGCTCTCCAGGTAGGCGATCAGATCGCCCTGGCTGTCGGGCTCCACATGGGCCCAGGTGGTTTCGCCGTCGTCGACGAGATAGAGCGCGTGTTCGATGTGGCCGTGGGCGGAGAGGATCAGGGCTTCGGTGGCCTGGCCCGGCGGAAGGTCGCTCATGTGCTGGGTGAGCAGCAGATGCAGCCAGCTGAGCCGGTCGGCACCGGTCACCGTGACCACTCCGCGGTGCGAGAGGTCCACGAAGCCGGTGCCGTCGGCGAGCGCGCGCTGCTCGCGGAACAGGTCGCCGTAGTGGGCGGCGACACCTTCGTCGGGGCCCTCGCCGGGGACGGCGCCGGGCAGCGACAGCAAAGGGCTCTTCATGAACTCAGCCTACGACCTGCGGGCTCGGCCCTCACCGGAGCGGTTTGCGGCGCCGTCCCCGCCGAGCCGGCCGGGGTCTCCACCGGCCTCTCCGGCGCGCTGCCGGGCGGAGCAGGAGGCACACCGGCCGAAGATCGCGAAGTGCTTCAGATCGGTGTCGAAGCCGAAGTCCGCCCGGAGCTGCCGGGTGAAGGCGTCGGCCACGGAGACATCGGCCTCGATCACATCCGTGCAGTCCCGGCACACCATATGGATGTGATGGTGCCGGTCGGCCAGGTGGTACGTGGGGGCGCCGTGGCCGAGATGGGCATGGCTGACCAGGCCCAGCTCCTCCAGCAGCTCCAGCGTGCGGTAGACCGTGGAGATGTTGACGCCGCTCGCGGTGCGCCGCACCTCGGTGAGGATCTCGTCCGGAGTGGCGTGCTCCAGATGATCGACGGCTTCGAGCACGAGCTGGCGCTGCGGGGTCAGACGGTAGCCGCGCTCCCGCAGATCGCTCTTCCAGTCGGTGGTCGCCACGGTGCAAGTGTAGGCGGGCCCGCGGTGACCGGCCGGACGCACAGGGGGAGAACCGGACGCGGTACGCAAGAGCCCGACTCGGCGGAGAGCGGAAAGCGCGAGCCGGGGGCCTCAGCGGAAGAAGGCGATCCCGTCGTCCGGCAGGTCCTTGAGGTCCTTGGCCCACTCCCGGGGGTCCACGACCTTCTTCAGATGCGCGGACATGTACGGGCGCAGCTCGACCTCGGGGGTGGCCTTCTCGCCGACCCACATCAGATCGCTGTTGACGTAGCCGTACAGCCGCTTGCCGCCCGAGTACGGGGCCGCGTGGGCGGTGCGCGCCACCGCGTCCGTCGCCAGGTCGATCTGCGGCTTGCCCTCCGCGAGCTCGCCGTACCAGACCTCGATGATGCCCTGGTCCCGGCTCATCACGACCTCGACCTTACGGTCCTTGCCGATCCGCCAGTAGCCGGATTCGGTCTCCAGGGGGCGGACCTTCTTGCCCTCGGAGTCCAGCACCCAGGTGTGCGAGACGTACTCGATGAAGTCACGGCCGTCGTGCGTGAAGGTGGCCTCCTGGCCGAAGTTGCACTTCTCGGCCCCGGGGAAGTCCGAGACGCCGGCCCCTTCCCAGTTGCCCAGGAGGAAGGCGAGCGGCACGAGGTCCGGGTGGAGGTCGGACGGAATCTGGATCATGAATTCAGGCGATCTGTCGAGAGTCGAGCCGTGGTGGCCGGGCAGGAGCGGTTCAGCGCTGGCCCTGGTACAGCTTCTTCCAGGTCAGCGCGGCGAAGCCGAGCGTGGCCACGGCGACCAGGATCATCAGGGTGGTGAAGACTGCCTCAAGCACGAGCGCGCTCCTCGGAACAGATGATGGACGGCACCGAGTCTAGTCGCCGCCGGGACGGCCGGTGGAGACAGGTGGCCGTGCGGCGCCGGGCGCCCGGGAGCCGAGCCTAAGGTTGACGCATGGCGAAGAAGCTGGTGATCAAGGTGACGGCGGGCGCTGACGCTCCCGAGCGGTGCTCCCAGGCGTTCACGGTGGCGGCGGTGGCCGCGGCGAGCGGGGTCGAGGTCTCGCTCTGGCTGACCGGGGAGTCGACGTGGTTCGCACTGCCGGGCCGGGCCGCGGAGTTCGAGCTTCCGCATGCCGCGCCGCTTCCGGATCTGATCGACGGCATCCTTACGGGCGGCGGAACGATCACGGTGTGCACACAGTGCGCCGCGCGCCGGGAGATCGAGGAGAAGGATCTGATCGAGGGGGCCCGGATCGCGGGCGCTCAGGTCTTCGTGAGCGAGATCATGCCGGATGGCGTCCAGGCGCTCGTGTACTAGGTGGCGTCCGAACCAGGGGCTTCGTCCTGGGACCCCGGGGTCCGGGGCGGAGCCCCGGTTTCGGACATTGGGCCCGTGGTTGGCCCGTGGTCAATGCCGGTGGTTGTGCTCGTCCAGCTCCCGCCACCACCGGTCGGACTCCTCGTCACCCGATTCGTCCCACCACCGGTCGTCCGGGCCCCGGCGATTGGCGACGATCGCCGCCAGGGGCGGGATCACCATGGCGACGATGCACATCGCGACCGCGGCGGGGACGGACCACAGGCGCACAAAGGCCCACGCCGAGATGAAGAGCGTCAGACACGCGCCCATCAGGAAGAAGTATGCGTGGCGGCGTCGCGCGTACATATGTCCAGCGTACGTCCGGGACCGCCGCACCGACAGACGGAGGGCCGCACTGGCAGACGGAGGACCGCACCGACAGACGAAGGACCGCACCCCGCCGAGGCGTCCAACCCCGGGGTGCGGCCCTCCGGCCGTGAGTCACGACGCGTCGTAGCGCGTCAGACGGCGATGGCGACCTCCGCCAGCCCGCCCTTCTGGGCGACGACGGTGCGGTCCGCGGTGCCGCCGGGAACCAGGGCGCGCAGCGTCCATGTGCCCTCCGCGGCGTAGAAGCGGAACTGCCCGGTCGCGGAGGTGGGGACCTCGGCGGTGAACTCGCCGGTGCTGTCCAGCAGCCGGACGTAACCGGCGACGGGCTCGCCGTCGCGGGTCACCGAACCCTGGATCGTGGTCTCACCAGGCTTGATCGTCGAGGCGTCGGGGCCGCCTGCCTTGGCTCCACACATGGATGTCTGTCCTTACGTTTCGAGGGAGAGGGGTCAGCTGCCGGAGCCGAGCTCGACCGGCACGCCGACCAGCGAGCCGTACTCGGTCCAGGAGCCGTCGTAGTTCTTGACGTTGGTCTGGCCCAGGAGCTCGTGCAGGACGAACCAGGTGTGAGCGGAGCGCTCACCGATGCGGCAGTAGGCGATGGTGTCCTTCGACAGGTCCACGCCCGCGCCCTCGTAGATCTCCTTGAGCTCGTCGTCGGACCTGAAGGTGCCGTCGTCGTTGGCCGACTTCGACCACGGGATGTTGCGGGCGCTCGGGACGTGGCCCGGACGCTGCGACTGCTCCTGCGGGAGGTGGGCCGGGGCGAGCAGCTTGCCGGAGAACTCGTCGGGGGAGCGCACGTCGACCAGGTTCAGCGAGCCGATGGCGTCCACGACCTCGTCGCGGAAGGCGCGGATGGCGGTGTCCTGCGGCTTGGCCTTGTACTCGGTCTGCGCGCGGGTCGGCACCTCGGCGACCAGGTCGCGGGAGTCGAGCTCCCACTTCTTGCGGCCGCCGTCGAGCAGCTTGACGTCCTGGTGGCCGTAGAGCTTGAAGTACCAGTAGGCGTAGGACGCGAACCAGTTGTTGTTGCCGCCGTAGAGGACGACCGTGTCGTCGTTGCCGATGCCCTTCTCCGACAGGAGCTTCTCGAAGCCGGCCTGATCGACGAAGTCACGGCGCACCGGGTCCTGGAGGTCCTGCTTCCAGTCGATCCGGATGGCGTTCTTGATGTGGTTCTTGTCGTAGGCCGAGGTGTCCTCGTCCACCTCGACGATGACCGTCTTGGGGTCGTCGATACGGGCCTGGACCCAGTCGGCGTCCACCAGGACGTCACTGCGGCTCATGTTCTCTCCTCCGGGGCAGTTGCGGCGGTACGGGCACGCTCACGACGCGGCGCCGCGCGGGGCGTGCGGCGAGCGTACGAGCGAAGGTGCGGGAAGGCCCGGCTGACGGGCCGAAGAGGGGGGCCGGTCCGTGACGTGTGCGGACCGCGTCCCATTCAGACGGGGCGACAGAGCATGGCGGCGACGCGGCACAGGTCGACTGCCCGCCGCTTCGTGAGATCCGCCTGTCGCTTCATGGGTCCGATCGTAGGGACGGACAGGCGGGCATGTCACCGGCGTGTCGCATGATGAGACGTTATCGTCCGGAGTGTGAGATGAGAGAACCGTGAACAGCTGGGAGGCACGGCCGGAGGGGCCCGCGGCGGGCAGGAGCGTCCATATGCGCGGACATGATCGTCTCAGTGAATGGACCAGGGACGTGATCCGACGCCCCTGGTACTGATCGCGTCAGCCCGTCAGCTGGACGTTGTTCCCCGCGACCGAGACGTCTATGCCGTCCTTGGAGGTCTCCACCTTGTCCAGCCGCATGCCGGTGGGCAGCCCGTCGATTTTCCGCTCCATGTCGGCCTTCTCGCGCACCTTGTCCTCCCACTGGGGGATGCTGCCGCCCGGTATGGACTCGGCGTGCAGTCGGATGGTGTTGCCGTTCACGATGGTGACCTGGGAGTGGGCGGTAAGGCTGAGGCCCAGCAGACTGCCGGTGATCTTGACCTTGTTGGTGCCCGACGGGTCGTAGCCGACCGTGATCCCCGGACCGGCGGCCTGTGACAGGTCCGCGTAGCTGATGTGGGCCGAGCCGGTGGCGCGGTCGGCGCTGGCCGACGAGAAGTTGCCCGAGATGCGGACGTTGTGCAGCTGGGCGTCGAGCTCGGTGACCCGGACGTTGCGTCCGTCGCCCGCGTCCGTCGTCAGCCCGTCCACGCCGACGTCGACCTCGTCCAGCTCCTTGCCCACGACCTGGGTGAGGAACGGGAAGCCCTTGATCGAGACATTGGGCGTAGTGGTGAGGCCCTGAGAACTCTTGATCTTGTCGGCCGCCTTCGACTCGGCCATGTACACCGCGATGCGGTCGGCGGCCACGAAGAGGCCGCCGAGTATCACGACGACGATCAGCGTGATGCGTAGTGCGCGCATGTGCGTGGGTCCCCCAGGCTCTTGCTCAGGCCCTCGCGCCTGAGGCTGCGAGCCTATCCGGCGCGGGTGAGCGGGGGCCGGGGAGTCAGCCCAGCGCGCGGCCGATCACATAGACCACCGGGGCGGCGGCCGCGAGCGGCAGGGCCACGCCGGCCGTCAGGTGGACGAAGCGCGAGGGGTAGTCGTAGCTGGCGACCCGGTGGCCGATCAGGGCGCACGCCCCGGCCGCGAATCCGAGCAGGGCGGCGGTGGACGTGCCCGTTCCGGTGAGCTGCCCGGCCCCGACCCCGGCGCCCGTGGCGGCCGCCAGCGCGACCACGACGGCGGCGGCCGTCGGCAGCGGCAGCGCCCGGACGAGCACGGCCACGGCGACGGCGGCCGCCCCCACCACCACGGCGTCCGAGGACTCGGCGACGGCGGCCAGATGACCGGCCGCGAGCACGGCGAGGGCCGTGGCCGCCACGGCGGCCGTAAGGCCGTACAGCCGCTCGTCCGGGGAGGCGTGGCTGCGGAGCTGGAGGATCAGCACCAGCAGCAGCCAGACGCCGATGGTGCCGATGACGACCGTCGGGGCGTGTGACGGCTCGGTGGCGAGCAGGGCGATATCGGCGGCCAGACCGCCCGCGAAGGCGAGCGCGATGCCCTGCCGGGCGGGCCACATGCCGTTCAGCCGGAACCAGCCCGCCGCCGTGACCGCCTGAAGCGCCGCCACCGCGACGGCGACGGCCGGGCGGCCCAGCGGCGCGGTGGCCGCGAGCAGGGCGGCGAGTACGGAGGTCAGGGCGGCGGGGGCGAACCCCGGGTGGACGATCTGCGGACGGCCCTCGGCCTTGGCCTTCTCGGCGGCGGTGAGCGGCCGGTCGGGCTGCGGGGCGGGCGGCTCGGCGGTCGCGGCCTGCGCCTGAGCCTGCGCCGGGGCCTGGACCGGGGCCTGCGCTGGCGCCTGGGACGGGTCGGCGGGCTGGTGGTACGGGTGCTGCTGCTGATTCCAGCCCTGGGCGTACTGCCCCTGGTGGCCCTGATGTCCTTGGTGGCTCTGGTGCGGCTGCTGCCCGTGGTGGCCCTGCTGCCCCTGGTGGCCCTGCTGGGCGGCGGCGTAGGGATCCGCGTACGGCTGTTGCTGGTACTGCTGCTGGTACGGCTGCTGCGGGTGCTGGTACTGCGGCGGCTGGGCCTGGGCGTACCCCTGCTGCTGCGGGTACCCCGCGTACCCCTGCCAGTCGGCCTGCTGCTGGGCACCCTGGCCATTGCCGCCGTGAGCGCCGTTGCCACCGGGACCGCCATGGCCGCCATGGCCACCGTAAGGATGCGTGCTCTGGTCGTATCCCCCATAAGGAGCCTCGTACGACCCGTACGGGGGATACGGCTGCTGACCCTGCGGCTGCTGGCCTTGCGGCTGATGAGGCTCGTGGGGCTGATGAGGCTCGTGGGGCTGGTGCGGCTGGTTGCTCATGAGCTCGGGGTTCACCCTCCTGCGAACGGCGGGAGCACCTCGACCGTGCCGCCCTCGGCGAGTTGGATCGTCTTGTGGTCACGGGTGCCGGCCGGGGCTCCGTCGACCAGGAACGAACAGCGCAGCAGGACCCGCGCGAACTCCGGCCGCGCGGTGTGCCGCTGCCGGGCCGCGTCGAGCGCCTCCGCCAGTGTCCACGCGGTGTACGGCTCCTCCGCGGTACCGGCCGCGGCGCGGGCCGCGGCCCAGTACCGGATGGTCCCGGCGGGCGTGCTCATCATCGCCATCGCGATCCCTTTCCCGTCTTCTGCCGACTCCATGATGACGGGTGCGGGACGGCGCCCGGGACCACGCGCGGTTCGTCGAAAATACGGCCGGTTCGGGACGAGCGTCACTTAAGGTTTCCGTGTGCTGGTACGACTGATACGGGCGTATCTGAGGCCCTATACCCGAACGATCACGCTGATCGTCTTACTGCAGCTGGTGCAGACCCTCGCCACCCTCTACCTGCCCGCCATGAACGCGGACATCATCGACAGCGGAGTGGTGAAGGGCGACACCGGCTACATCCTCCGTGTCGGCGGCCTGATGATCGCCGTCACCCTCGTCCAGATCGTGTGTGCCGCGGGAGCCGTCTACTTCAGCGCCCGCACCTCCATGGCGCTCGGCCGCGATCTGCGCGCCGCCGTCTTCGACCGGGTGCAGTCCTTCTCCGCCCGGGAGATGGGCCACTTCGGGGCGCCGTCCCTGATCACCCGCACCACCAACGACGTCCAGCAGGTGCAGATGCTGTGCCTGATGGCCTTCACGCTGATGGTCTCGGCGCCGATCATGTGCGTCGGCGGCGTGGTCATGGCGCTCAACGAGGACGTGCCGCTGTCCGGGCTGCTCCTGCTCATCGTTCCGGCCCTGGGCCTCGTGGTCACGCTCATCGCCCGCCGGATGCGGCCGCTGTTCCGCGACGTCCAGCAGCGCATCGACACCGTCAACCGGGTGCTGCGCGAGCAGATCACCGGGATCCGGGTCATCCGTGCCTTCGTCCGTGACACCCATGAGCGCGACCGCTTCACCGGCGCCAACACCGGGCTGATGGATGTCTCGCTGCGCGCCGGGCGGCTGATGTCGCTGATGTTCCCGGCCGTGATGCTGGTGGTGAACGTCTCCAGCGTGGCCGTCGTCTGGTTCGGCGGGCACCGCATCGACAGCGGCGGGATGCAGGTCGGCGCGCTGACCGCGTTCCTCAGCTATCTGATGCAGATTCTGTCGTCCGTGATGATGGCCACCTTCATGTTCATGATGGTGCCGAGGGCCGAGGTGTGCGCCGAGCGCGTCCAGGAGGTGCTGGACACCGGGACCAGTGTCGTACCGCCGCTGATGCCCGTCGCGCCCGCGCCCGCCGACGCCGGACGGGGCCTGCTGGAGCTGCGGGGCGTGGAGTTCCGCTACCCCGGGGCCGACGCGCCCGTGCTGCGCGACATCTCGCTGACCGCCCGGCCCGGCCGGACCACCGCCGTCATCGGCTCCACCGGCAGCGGCAAGTCGACCCTGCTCGGGCTGGTGCCGCGGCTGTTCGACGCGACCGACGGCAGCGTCCACCTCGACGGGGTGGATGTGCGCGACCTCGACCCCGAGGCGATGACCCGGACCATCGGGCTGGTCCCGCAGAAGCCGTACCTCTTCGCCGGCACCGTCGCCTCCAACCTGCGGTACGGCGACCCCGAGGCCACCGACGAGGAGCTGTGGCGGGCCCTGGAGACCGCCCAGGCACGGGAGTTCGTGGCGGCCATGGAGGGCGGTCTGGACGCCCCGATCGCCCAGGGCGGGACCAATGTGTCCGGCGGTCAGCGGCAGCGGCTGGCGATCGCCCGCGCCCTGGTCCGCAAGCCGTCCGTCTACCTCTTCGACGACTCCTTCTCCGCGCTCGACTACGCCACCGACGCCCGGCTGCGGGCGGCGCTCACGGACGAGACGGACAACGCGACGGTGGTCATCGTCGCCCAGCGGGTGTCCACCATCCGCGGCGCCGATCTGATCGTGGTCCTCGACGCGGGGCGGATCGTCGGCGCCGGTACCCACGGCGAGCTGATGGCCGGCAACGACACCTATCGCGAGATCGTGCTCTCCCAGCTCACCGAGGAGGAGGCGGCATGAGCGGCCCCACGGCGCCCCGCAGGGGTCCGGCGCCCGCCGCCGGGCCCGGCCGCTTCATGGGCGGGCAGCCCACCGAGCGGTCCATGGACTTCCGCGGCTCCAGCCGCCGGCTGCTGGCCCGGCTCAGCCCCGAGCGCGGGATCGTCCTGCTGGTGCTCGCGCTGGGCACGCTCAGCACCGCGCTCGCGGTGGTGGGCCCGAAGATCCTCGGTGACGCCACCGACCTGATCTTCGCGGGCATCGTCGGACGGCAGCTGCCCGACGGCGTCAGCAAGGAGCAGGCCGTCCAGCGGCTGCGTGACCAGGACCAGGGCACGGTCGCCGACATGATCGCCTCGATGGACGTCACCCCCGGCCAGGGCATCGACTTCCACGCGGTCGGCGTCGTGCTGCTGTGGGTCACGGCGCTGTACGTGGCCGCCTCGCTCCTGGGCCTGATCCAGGCGCGGGTGGCGACCGTCGTCGTCCAGCGCGCGGTGTTCCGGCTGCGCGAGGACGTGGAGCACAAGCTGGCGCGGCTGCCGCTGGCGTACTTCGACAAGCAGTCGCGCGGCGAGGTGCTCTCCCGCGCCACCAACGACATCGACAACATCCAGCAGACGCTCCAGCAGACCCTCAGCCAGATCATGGCCTCGCTGCTGACGATCGTGGGCGTGCTGTCGATGATGTTCTGGATCTCGCCGCTGCTGGCGCTGGTGGCGCTGATCACCGTCCCGGTCTCGGTGTGGGTGACGACGCGCATCGGCAAGCGCGCCCAGCCGCAGTTCGTCGCCCAGTGGAAGACCACGGGCAAGCTCAACGCCCATATCGAGGAGATGTACACCGGGCATGCGCTGGTGAAGGTCTTCGGGCGGGAGAAGGAGTCCGCGCAGGCGTTCCGGGAGCAGAACGACAAGCTCTACGCGGCGGGCTTCCGGGCCCAGTCCATCTCCGGCCTGATCCAGCCGTCGATGATGTTCATCGGGAACCTCAACTATGTGCTGGTGGCCGTGGTCGGCGGGCTGCGGGTGGCCTCCGGCGCGCTGTCGATCGGCGATGTCCAGGCGTTCGTCCAGTACTCCCGGCAGTTCAGCCAGCCGCTCACCCAGGTGGCCTCCATGGCCAACATGGTGCAGTCGGGCGTGGCCTCCGCCGAGCGGGTCTTCGAGCTGCTCGACGCGCCGGAGCAGAGCGCCGAGCCGGTGGACGCGCGGCGGCCGGAGGCGGTGCGGGGGCAGGTCGCGTTCGAGGAGGTCTCCTTCCGCTATCAGCCGGACACGCCGCTCATCGACGGGCTGTCGCTGTCGGTGCGGCCGGGCCAGACCGTGGCCATCGTCGGGCCGACCGGCGCCGGGAAGACCACGCTGGTCAATCTGCTGATGCGGTTCTACGAGGTCAGCGGCGGGCGGATCACGCTGGACGGGGTGGACATCGCCGAGATGTCACGGGAGGAGCTGCGTTCCCACATCGGGATGGTGCTCCAGGACACCTGGTTGTTCGGCGGGACGATCGCCGAGAACATCGCCTACGGGGCGGAGGGGGCGAGCTTCGAGAGGATCGCGGAGGCGGCGAAGGCCACCTATGTGGACCGCTTCGTACGGATGCTGCCGGACGGCTACGACACGGTGATCGACGAAGAGGGCGCCAACGTCAGCGCCGGTGAGAAGCAGCTGATCACGATCGCGCGGGCGTTCCTCTCCGAGCCGTCGATCCTGGTGCTGGACGAGGCCACCAGCTCGGTCGACACCCGTACCGAGGTTCTCATCCAGCAGGCGATGGCCTCGCTGCGCAGCGGCCGTACGAGCTTCGTGATCGCCCACCGGCTGTCGACCATCCGGGACGCGGACGTGATCCTGGTGATGGAGGCGGGGCGGATCGTGGAGCAGGGCTCGCACGACGCGCTGCTCGCGGCGGGGGGTGCGTACGCGCGGCTCTACGCGTCCCAGTTCGCCGAGCCGGTGGCGGAAACCGAATAGCCGGTGGCGGGAACCGAATACCGGTGGCGGAAGCCGAATGGGCGACCGCTCGGGGACGGGTTCAGGCGTGGGCCGCGGCCCAGTCGGCGATGCGGGCCAGCAGGTCGGGGGAGGCGGCGGTCTCGGCGTGGCCGTAGCCCGGCTCGATCCACAGCTCCGAGGTGGCCGGGTCCGCCGCCGACGCCAGCATCCGTGGATGGTCCAGCGGGAAGTACGGATCCCGGTCGCCGTGCACGATCAGCAGCGGCGTCGGCGCGATCAGCGGCGCGGCGGCCACCGGGGACAGCGGATCGACGGGCCAGCCGCGGGGGTCGATCCGGGTGCGCAGCCCGTAGCGGGAGACCAGCCGCCCCGTCGGCCGGGTGATCGCCCAGTGGAGCCGCCGCATGGGCGCGGTGCCCCGGTAGTACCAGCGGGCGGGTGAACTCACGGCGACGACGGCATCGGGCGCGGCGCCGTCGGTCACCTCCCCGGGGGTCCGGCCTCCGGGAGTCCGGCCCCCGGGGGTCCCGCCTCCGGGGGTCCCGCCTCCGGGAGTCCCGTCCACGGGAGGCCTGCGTACGCCGCCCGTGCGCCCCGCTGAGCGCCCTGTGCGCTCCCCTTGGTGTACGTCTTGCAACGGCCGGATCTCATCGGCCTTCCCGTACAGCGCCGCCTGCCGGATCACCACCGACCCGCCCATCGAGAAGCCGACCGTGGCCACCCGCCGATGTCCGAGCCGGCGCGCCCAGCGCACCGCGGCGGCCAGGTCCAGCACCTCGCGATCGCCGACCGTGGACCGTCCGCCGGACCGCCCATGGCCCCGGAACGAGAATGTGATCACGGCCGTACGCTGGTGAAACGCCGATGCCACCCGCCGCAGCGCGGGGCGCTCCAGGGCGCCGGAGAAGCCGTGTCCGACCACCAGCGCGAGGTGGTCGGAGGGTTCGGTGCCGACCCCCGGGGAAGGTTCGTAGCGCGCCTCGATCGAGACCCCGTCATCGGTCAGCAGCATGGCCCGTTGCTCCCGCGCGGCGACCGTGGAAGGACAACGGCGAGCAGATTGAGCCTCTCCGGCACATGTCATGTGCGTTATTCTGTCGTGAAGAGGATCCGGGCAACGTTGCCCCCGGGTCCTTTTGTGCTTTCAGGGCGGGGTGCGCGTTTGAGCGCACCGTCGCTCCAAGGGCGCGGAGCGTGACTGTACGAAGTAGTAGCCGCAGACTCCCCCGGGCACGGCCCGGGAGGTGCCCCTCTCGCAAGGGACCGAGGAGGAACCGACGTAATGGGCGAGCGAAGCGTGCACAACCTCGAGAAGACGGCCGGGGCAGGTGATGGACGATGAGTTCCCTCCTGCTGCTGACCAATGCACTCCAGCCCTCGACGGAGGTGCTCCCCGCCCTCGGCCTGCTGCTGCACAGCGTGCGGGTGGCCCCCGCCGAGGGCCCCGCCCTGGTGGACACCCCGGGCGCCGACATCATCCTGATCGACGGCCGCCGCGATCTGCCGCAGGTTCGCAGCCTGTGTCAGTTGCTGCGGTCCACCGGCCCCGGCTGCCCGCTGATCCTGGTGGTGACCGAGGGCGGGCTCGCCGCCGTCACCGCCGACTGGGGCATCGACGACGTCCTGCTGGACACCGCGGGCCCGGCGGAGGTCGAGGCCCGGCTGCGGCTGGCCATGGGCCGTCAGCAGATCACCACCGACGACAGCCCGATGGAGATCCGCAACGGCGATCTGTCGGTCGACGAGGCCACCTACAGCGCCAAGCTCAAGGGGCGTGTGCTCGATCTCACATTCAAGGAGTTCGAGCTGCTGAAGTACCTCGCCCAGCACCCCGGCCGGGTCTTCACCCGGGCGCAGCTGCTCCAGGAGGTCTGGGGGTACGACTACTTCGGCGGCACCCGCACCGTGGACGTCCATGTCCGGCGGCTGCGCGCCAAGCTGGGCCCGGAGCACGAGTCCCTGATCGGCACGGTGCGGAACGTGGGCTACCGCTTCGTCGCGCCGGAGAAGGTCGAGCGCGCCGCCGAGGAGGCCCGGGCCAAGGCGGCGGCACGGGACGCCGGAGCGGGCGGCGCGGCGCGGGGCGGGCACCCCGACGGCGCGGTCGGCTCCGCGGCGAGGACCGCTGCCGCACGACCGGCCAACAGCTAGCTGGACCCGCGTAGACTTCGCGCGTGGCCAAGGTGACGCGGGATGATGTGGCAAGGCTTGCGGGAACGTCGACCGCGGTCGTCAGTTACGTCATCAATAACGGACCCCGGCCGGTCGCCCCGGCCACGCGCGAGCGGGTGCTCGCCGCGATCAAGGAGCTCGGCTACCGGCCGGACCGGGTCGCGCAGGCGATGGCGAGCCGCCGGACCGATCTCATAGGGCTGATCGTTCCGGACGCCCGGCAGCCGTTCTTCGCGGAGATGGCGCACGCCGTCGAGCAGGCGGCCGCCGAGCGCGGAAAGATGGTGCTGGTCGGCAACTCCGACTACCTGGACGAGCGCGAGGTGCACTATCTGCGCGCCTTCCTGGGGATGCGGGTGTCCGGGCTGATCCTCATCAGCCAGGGCCCGAGCGAGAACGCGGCGGCGGAGATCGAGGCGTGGGACGCCCGGGTGGTGCTGCTGCACGAGCGGCCCGAGGCGATCGACGACGTGGCGGTGGTGCTGGACGACGTCGGCGGCGCACAGCTCGCCGTGCGGCATCTGCTGGAGCACGGCCATGACTATGTGGCCTGCCTCGGCGGCACCGAGATAACCCCGACCGTCGGCGACCCGGTCACCGACCATGTGGAGGGCTGGCGCCGCGCGATGCGCGAGGCCGGGCGGCCGACCGACGGGCGGCTCTTCCAGGCCCCTTACAACCGCTACGACGCCTATAAGGTCGCCCTCGATCTGCTCGCCGGCCCCGACCGGCCCCCGGCCATCTTCTGCGCCACCGACGACCAGGCGTTCGGGGTGCTGCGGGCGGCGCGAGAGCTGCGGATCGATGTCCCCGGGGAACTGGCCGTGGCCGGTTTCGACGATGTGAAGGAAGCCCACCTCACCGACCCCCCGCTGACCACGGTCGGCTCCGACCGCCCCGCGATGGCGCGCGCCGCGGTCGACCTCGTCCTGGACGACGGCGTCCGGCTCTCCGGCTCCCGCCGCGAGCGCGTCAAGCAGTTCCCCTCGGCCCTGGTGGTCCGCCACTCCTGCGGCTGCTCATAGCGCTTCGCGCCGCTGCTCGTCAGGGGCGGGAGTGAACGCCGATGCCTCCGGAGACGGTGAGGTTGTCGCCGGTGATGTAGCCGGCGGCGTCCGAGGCGAGGAAGGCCACGGCTTCGGCGATGTCGGCGGGAGCGCCGACGCGGCCGAGCGGGATGTCCCCGGCCCAGGAGTCGATCATTTCCTGGGATATGCCCATCTTGCTGTAGGCGGGGGTGTTGATCATTCCCGGGCTGACGGCGTTGACGCGGATGCGGCGGGGGGCGAGTTCGAGCGCGAGGGACCGCACGAGGGGCAGCAGAGCGCCCTTGGCGGCGGTCATGGCGGCTCCGATCCCCTCCCCGGCGCCCACGGTGAACACGACCGAGGCGCCCTCGTTGAGGAGCGGGAGTGCCTTTTGCAGGGTGAAGAAGCCGCCCTTGACGTTGATATCGAACAGGGCGTCGAAGGCGTCTTCGTCGATCGACTCGATCGGGCCGGGACGGGAGATGCCCGCGTTGAGGAAGAGCAGGTCGAGGGAGCCGAATCGGCGGCGTGCCAGGTCCATCGTGTGGTCGAGGTCCGGCAGGGACCGTGCGTCGGCCCGGACGACCATGACGTCTTCGGGAAGTCCGGCGTTGGCGGCATTGCCGACGCCGGTGACCATGACGCGGTAGCCGCGGGAGTGGAGCAGTTCGGCGGTCGCCTTACCGATGCCGCTGGTTCCACCGGTGATCAAAGCTGCGGGTGCGGACATGAGGCGTTCCTTTGCGTGTCCCTGGGAGATATGCATTGGCAGCGTACGACGGCCTGGCAGTGACTGCCAAGTGGGATGCGAGTGCCTGGCTGGCAGTGCTGGGATAACCTGGTGGCATGAAGCAGGAAGCCAAGACGGCGACGGGCGCGCCGACCACGCTGTGGGACCGGACGCGGCAGCTGGCCTCCCAGGAGATCCTCGAGACGGCTCTGCGCCTGTTCACCGAGCAGGGCTACGACGAGACGACCATCGCCCAGATCGCCCGGGAGGCCGGTGTCTCCCAGCGCACCCTCTTCCGCTACTTCGGCACCAAGGAGGACCTTCTCGGCGGCGACCAGGGCCGGTTCGGGCGAGTCCTGACGGACACGATCGGCGAACAGCCCGCCGAAGCCGGTGTCTGGGAGGCCCTGCGTGCGGGGGTCGCCGCCGTACTGGCCCTGCACGAGAGCCGCGAACAGGCCCTGGAGCGGTTCCGTCTCCTGCACAACACCGCCTCGCTGCGCGCCGGTTGGCTCGAAAAGCGGCTGCGGTTCCAGGAGGGGCTGCTGCCGCTCATCGAGGCGCGCATGGACGTCGCCGTCGGCGGTGCGGATCCGAGGGCCCGCGCGGTGCTCGCGACGGCGTTCGCGTGCCTGGACGCCGCATCGATGGCGTGGGTCGACAACGACGGTAAGGGCGACATCATGGACCTGTACGACGAGTGCCTGGCCGCGGTGCGCGGCTGATCCGCGGCGACACCCTTATGTCGGGCATACCGACTTCTGGTGGGGTTCTCAGCGGGCACTCAGGGGACTCTCATACTCCGGCCGCACAGTCATAGACATGACGGACAGCACACGCCGCAGCGGCGCAGACGAGCCCTATCCCTACGCTTACGGTGGCGGTGCGGGGTATCCCGATCCGCCCGCGTATCAGCCTCAGCAGCCGGTCACCACGCCGTCCCCGGTCACCACGCCGTCCGGGGTCACCGTATGGCCGGGTGGCGGCGGTGGCGGCGGTGCGGGGGAGGACGGCGGCGCGTTCGCGAGTGAGGGGGCGCAGGGGGGCGGGGGACGGCGCAGGGTGCGGGCCTCGCGGCCGGTCGCGCTGATCGCGGCCGTGGCGGCGGTCTCGGCGCTCGTGGGCGGCGGGGCGGCCGCGCTGGTCACCAACGCCACCCAGAAGTCCGACACCACGATCTCCACCCCCGTGGTCAACGCCAAGTCCACCAGCCAAAGCGGGGTTTCGGCCGTCGCGGCGGCCGTCAGCCCCAGCATCGTGGAGGTCAGCGCCGGCGGCACCAGCGGCCAGTCCACCGGCTCCGGCGTGGTCATCACCAGCGGCGGCGAGATCATCACCAACAACCACGTGGTCTCCGGCGCCGACGCGATCAAGGTGACCTTCAGCGACGGCAGCAAGAAGACCGCGACGGTCGTCGGCACCGACAGCAAGAAGGACCTCGCGCTGATCAAGGTGGAGGGGGCGAGCGGGCTGAAGCCCGCGTCCCTCGGTGACTCCAGCAAGGTCTCGGTGGGCGACCAGGTCGTGGCCATCGGCTCGCCCGAAGGCCTTACCGGCACCGTCACCAGCGGTATCGTCTCCGCGCTCGACCGCGATGTCACCGTCTCCACGGAGCAGGGCCAGGGTCAGGGCCAGGGTCAGGGCCAGGGCGGTCAGGGGCCGGGCGGCGGCGGGCAGTGGCCGTTCGAGTTCGGCGGCGGCCGGTACAACGGCGACGTCGGCTCGTCGACCACCACCTACAAGGCCATCCAGACCGACGCCTCGCTCAACCCCGGCAACTCCGGTGGCGCGCTGATCAATATGAGCGGCCAGATCATCGGCATCAACTCCGCGATGTACTCCTCGGCCTCGGGCCAGAGCTCCGGCGACGCGGGCAGCGTCGGCCTCGGCTTCTCGATCCCGATCAACACCGTCAAGTCCGATCTCGCCGCCCTGCGCGCGGGCGGAAGCGACAGCAACACCTGATGGACGTGCGAGGCTGGCAGCAGCGCCGCACAGCCCGCCGCGGCCACCTCCCCGCCCCACCGTCACCCGCTTTGAGGAAACCGACCCATGAGCCCCGCCGACCACGGCGATCAGCCGGCCCGCATCCTGATCGTCGACGACGAGCCGGCCGTCCGCGAAGCCCTCCAGCGCAGCCTCGTCTTCGAGGGCTACGCGACCGAGACCGCCGTGGACGGACTGGACGCGCTGGGCAAGGTCGGCTCCTACGACCCCGAGCTGATCGTGCTCGATGTGCTGATGCCCCGGATGGACGGGCTGACCGCCGCACGGCGGCTGCGCGCCACCGGGGTGACGCTGCCGATCCTGATGCTCACCGCGCGGGACACCGTCGGCGACCGGGTCACCGGACTCGACGCGGGCGCCGACGACTACCTCGTCAAACCCTTCGAACTGGATGAACTGCTGGCCCGCATCCGCGCCCTGCTCCGCCGCAGCTCCTACGCCGCCCAGCAGGGCGCGGCGCTGCCCGACGGAGACGTGCTGGCCTTCGGCGATCTGCGGATGGACCTGACGACCCGCGAGGTCGCCCGGGGCGCGCGCCGCGTCGAGCTGACCCGGACCGAGTTCACCCTGCTGGAGATGTTCCTGGCGCATCCGCGCCAGGTGCTCTCCCGTGAGCAGATCCTCAAGGCGGTGTGGGGCTTCGACTTCGAGCCGTCGTCCAACTCGCTGGACGTGTACGTGATGTATCTGCGCCGTAAGACCGAGGCGGGCGGCGAGCCGCGGCTCGTGCACACCGTGCGCGGGGTGGGGTACGTCCTGCGGCCCGCGGAGGGCGAGTCCTCGTGAGGTTCCGCAGACTGCCGCTGCGCTCGCGGCTGGCCCTGCTGACCGCCGTGGCGGTCGCGGTCGCGGTGGCGGTGTCCGCGTTCGCGTCCTGGCTGATCGTCCGGGAGCAGCTCAGCGCCCAACTCGACTCGTCCCTGCGCAACGTCACGGTGGACGAGCGCAATGTGCTGAGCATCCTGGAGGCGTGCCAGAGCCCCGAAGGCGCCGACGACCGCACCCCGCACGCCCTCGGCTCGTACTCCGTCCAGCTCGTGCTGGCCGATGGGAGCCGCTGCACCCAGCCCGGGGCGACCAAGCTGCCGGTGACCACCGCCGATGTGGCCGTGGCCGTCGGGGAGCGGCCGAGCGCGCTGCATGACGCGACGGGCGCGGGCGGCGAGGACATGCGGGTGTTCACCTACCGGCCGGCCTCCGGCCCCGGCAGCCCGCTGCCGCGCGGGATCGCCGTCTCCATGGCGCGTCCGCTGAGCGAGGTCGCGCATCCGCTGGGCACGCTCGCGCTGGTCCTCGCCCTCGTCGCCGGGGTCGGTGTCGTGGGCGCGGGAGCGGCGGGCCTGTGGATCGCCAGGACCGGGCTCAAACCCGTGGACCGGCTGACCGAGGCGGTCGAGCATGTGGCCCGCACCGAGGACCTGGCCGTCCGTATCCCGACGGAGGGCGATGACGAGATCGCCCGGCTGTCGCGGTCGTTCAACTCCATGACGGCGGCCCTCGCCTCCTCCCGCGACCGCCAGCAGCAGCTGATCGCGGACGCAGGGCATGAGCTGCGCACCCCGCTGACCTCGCTGCGGACCAATATCGAGCTGCTCGCGCGCAGCGAGGAGACCGGCCGCCCGCTGCCGCCCGCCGACCGTAAGGCGCTCATGGCGAGCGTCAAGGCGCAGATGACCGAGCTGGCGGCGCTGATCGGCGATCTTCAGGAGCTGTCCCGCCCCGACGCCTTGCCCGGCAGCGGCCCCCCGCAGGTGGTCGCCCTGCACGAGGTGGTGCGGACGGCCCTGGAACGGGCCCGGCTGCGCGGTGCCCATCTCACGATTAACGCCTCGATCGAGCCCTGGTACGTCCGCGGCGAGGCGATCGCCCTGGAGCGGGCGCTGGTCAATCTGCTCGACAACGCCGTGAAGTTCAGCCCTTCGGGTGGTGTGATCGACGTCGTCCTCAGAAGCGGAGAGGTACGGGTGCGCGACCATGGCCCCGGTATCCCCGCCGAGGAACTGCCGCATGTCTTCGAGCGCTTCTGGCGCTCCCCGTCCGCCCGCAGCATGCCCGGCTCGGGCCTAGGGCTGTCGATCGTGGCCCGTACGGTCCAGCAGTCGGGCGGCCAGGTGGGGCTGGAACCGGCCCCGGGCGGCGGCACGGTCGCCTGGCTCAGGCTCCCGGGCGCGCCTACGGCTCCGCCGGAGATCGATCTGGGCTGAGGCTGAGCGCGCCCCGGTCCGGCTCGGACCTCGGTCCGGCTCGGACCTCGGTCCGGCTCGGGCCCCATACGGCTCGGGCCCGGTTCGGCTCGGGTCCGGTCCGGCGCCGCTCCGGCTCAGCCCGGTCCCGCCCGGCTTGGTCCAGCGGGGTCCGGCGGGTCTTTCCCCTCCCCGCCCCTTCCCGTTACCAGGGGCTCCGCCCCTGGACCCCGAGGTCTGGGGCGGAGCCCCGGTACGGGGTGTGGGGCGGGGCCTCGGTACGGGGTGTGGGGGGAAGCCGCGGTACGGGGTGTGGGGGGAAGCCGCGGTACGGGGTGTGGGGCGGGGCCTCGGTACGGGGTGTGGGGCGGGGCCGCGGTACGGGGTGTGGGGCGGGGCCGCGGTACGGGGTGTGGGGCGGGGCCGCGGTACGGGGTGTGGGGCGGGGCCCCGGTACGGGGTGTGGGGGGAAGCCCCGGCATGGGGTTTGGGGCGGGGCCCCGGTACGGGGTTTGGGGCGGAGCCCCGGCATGGGGTTTGGGGCGGAGCCCCGGTGCGGGGTTTGGGGGGAAGCCTCGGTACGGGGTGTGGGGCGGAGCCCCGGTGCGGGGTCTGGGGGGAAGCCCCGGCATGGGGTCTGGGGCGGAGCCCCAGTTTCCGTCTGGGGCGGAGCCTCGGTATGGGGTCTGGGGCGGAGCCCCGGTTTCGGGAAGGGGCGGGGAGGGGAAAGCCCGCCGCAGGCGTCACGATCCACCGGGCGCCGACACTCCCCGACCAGGCTGGGGCCGGCCGAGCCCAGTCAGCCCCCCTCACCGCGGCCCGAGCCGGAGCGTCGGCTGCGGGCACGTCTCGGTCGGCGAACCGTCCCCGGAGCCGTGCAGCCGCGCGTACGCGCCGCCCAGCGCCAGCAGTTCGTGATGGGTGCCGGTCTCCACGACCCGTCCGTGGTCCAGCACCAGGACGCGGTCCGCGTCCGGCGCCAGGTTCAGATCGTGGGTGATCATGATCGTGGTGCGGCCGGACATCAGCCGCCGCAGCGGCCGGACGACCCGCCGCGCGGCCAGGGCGTCCAGCCCCGTGGTGGGCTCGTCCAGGACGAGGACGGGCGCGTCGCGCAGCATCGCGCGGGCGATGGCGATGCGCTGGAGCTGCCCGCCGGACAGCCGGGCCGTATGCGGGTCGATCCGGGTGTCGTAGCCCTCGGGCAGCGCCGCGATGAAGTCGTGCGCGGCGGCGTCCCGCGCCGCCCGGACGATCTCGTGCTCGGTGGCCCCGGGGCGGCCGCAGGCGATGTTCTCGCGGATGGTGTCGTGCAGGATGAGCGTCTCCTGCGGAAGCAGCGTCACATGCGTCCGCAGAAAGCCCAGCGGCATCGCGTACAGCGGTACGCCGTCGAGCCGTACGAACCCCTCCGCCGGGTCGTAGAAGCGGGTCAGCAGCTTGGAGACGGTGGACTTGCCCGCCCCGCTGGCCCCGGTGATCAGCACGAACTCACCCGGCCGGGCGGTGAACGAGACCCCGGCCAGGGTGCGCCGGTCGCCCCCTGGGTAGCGGAAGCCGACACCGTCGAACTCCACCGTGCCGTGCACCCGCCACGGCGCCACCGCGGCCCCCGGTGGCGGATCGCTCACGGCGGGCTCGGCGTCGAGGATCTCCGCCAGCCGCTCGGCGCCCGCGGTGGCGGCCGTAAGGGTGAGACCGAGTTGTCCGAGGTTGCGGATCGGCGGGTAGAGGTAGCCGAGGAAGGCGGCGAAGGCCAGCAGTTGGCCGATGGTCATCCGGTCCTGGGAGATCTCCCAGGCGCCGAGCCCGATCACGGCGAGCACGCACAGCGTCTCGATGACCTCGACCAACTGCTCGTACAGCTCGCTCATCCGGGCACCGGCCACCGACGCCCGCATCCACGCCCGCGCCTCCCGGTCCAGCCGCCGCTCCTCGGCCTCCTTACGGTGGTACGCCTGCGTCAGCACGACGTTGCCGAGCGACTCCTCGACGACGGAGGTGATCGCGCCGTCGGCGACCCGCTCGTCCCGCGCGACCGAGCTGATCCGCCCCGAGAAGCGCCGCGCCGCCAGCCAGAACAGCGGCGCCAGGACGAAGGTGACCAGCGCCAGGTCCCAGCGCAGCCGGAAGGCGGCCACGGAGAAGAAGACCGTGCTGAAGACGGCGGAGACGGTGCTCACGACCCCGGAGACCACCATCTGCTCGATGGACTCCACGTCCCCGGTGAGCCGCTCGACCAGATCGCCCTGGCGGTGCCGCTGGAAGAAGTCCGGCGGCAGATCCTGCACATGCGCGAAGACCCGGGCCCGCAGCCGCAGTACGAACCGTTCGGCGGTCCATACGGCGAGCGAGTTGCCCATATAGCCGACGCCCGCGCCCAGCACCGCGACCGCGAGCCACTGCGCGGCGGGGACCCAGAAGGCGCTGAGCGAGCCCTGTCGCAGGGCGTTGTCGGTCAGATCGGAGAAGAGGAGGATCGCGGCGGTCTCGGCGAGCGCCGCGGCCATGACGCAGCCGCAGATGAGCACCAGCCAGCGCCGGTCGCCCCTGGTGAGCGGCCAGAACCGGCGGAACGCCGGTCGCGCGGCCAGCCGCGGAGTGGCCCGTTCCGCCCCCTCGGCCCCCTCGGCTCCCTCACCCCCTTCACCCCCTTCACCCCGGAGTTCGCCGTCCCCCTCGGCGACGGGGGAGTACGGGTACTCGTCGGGGAGCCGCGGGGCGGCCTTCGGCTGATGACGGCCGTAAGGGCGCGGCCGCCCGGCGCGCCGATGCCGTCCCGGGCCGGTGGCCGCCGGGTCGGACCCGAGCGCGCGCAGCTGCATGGTGGGCTGGTCTTCGTATGGGGTCACGGTCGGTCTCTCCCGCTCGGCTCCGGACAAGGCCGAGGCGGGCCCGCGGCGCGCTGCCGCGGACCCGCCTCTCGAGGTGTGCGGGGTCAGCCACCGATGGGGCGACGGTGGGGCTTCTTCGGAGCCGGCTTCGGGCCCGGCTTGTGGGCGTGGTGCTTCTTCTTCGGCTCGGCCTTACGGGCGGGCTTGACCGGGACGATCTTGTGGAAGCTCATGATGGTGCCTTTCGGAATTCGCTGTTTCTTTTCCTTTGCCGGAGCCGTTCGGCTTCGACACGGAAGACGTTAGGAGCGATTTCCGTGAGCGAGATCGGACTGAGCTGTGCGTTTGCCCAGACGAGCGGACTCGGTGTCTACGGTCCGGAGAGTGCGGCCCTGGGCGCGAGCCGGGCCGCGCGTACGGCGGGCCACAGGCCGGCGAGCGCGCCGATCGCCATGGTGGCGCCGACTCCGACGCCCAGTGTCCAGGGCGGGACGACCACCTGCCAGTGCTGCGAGAGTGCGTATCCCGCCGACGCTCCCGCACCGAGGGCGGCGCCGCCGATGCCGCCGAGGGCGGAGAGCATGACCGACTCGGTGAGGAACTGGGTGCGGATCTGGCCACGGGTGGCGCCGAGCGCACGGCGCAGGCCGATCTCGCCACGCCGTTCGAGGACCGCGATGACCATGGTGTTGGCCACGCCGACACCGCCGACCAGCAGGGCGATGGCGCCGATGCCGACGAGCAGGCTGGTGAAGGCCTGGTTGGCGGCCTGCTTGGCGCTCAGCGCGTCGGAGGGCCGGGAGACCGTGACCTCGTTGGGCGCCTCGGGGTTGACGGTGGCGGCGAGGACTCCGCGTACCTGGTCGACCTTGCTGTCGGCGGTGCGGGTGTAGACCATCGTGGGGCGGCCGTCGAAGCCCAGGTGGGTCTTGGCCGCGTCCCAGCCGATGAGCGCCGCCGAGTCCAGTTCGGGGGCGAGCGGCGCCTTCTCGAGGATTCCGGTGACGGTGAACCACTGCTCCCCGAGCCAGATTTGGGCACCGGGGGTGGTGATGCCCAGGTTCTCGGCCGCGGTGGTGCCGAGGACGACGGCCGGGTAGCGGCTCTGGGCGCCGTTGAGCCACGTTCCAGCGGCCATGTGGAGCCCCACGGTCCTGGGCAGGCCGAGTCCGGTCCCGAGGACACCGATGCCTCTGCTGGCGGCCTTGGGAATGCGGTCGTTGCGGTAGACCTTGGCGTCCTTGACGCTGCCCGTGGCCGCGGCGTTCTCGACCGGGGCGATGCGTCTGACCATCTCGGCGGCGTTTTCGGGCAGTGGCGCGGGTTCGCCGACGAAGTCCTTTCCGGGCGTCACGGTGAGCATGTTGGTACCCACCGAGGCGAGTTGGGCGTTGAACGCGGCCTGGCTGGAAGCGGATACGGCGACCACCGCGACCATCGCGGCGATCCCGATCGCGATACCCAGCGCCGACAGCAGCACTCGGGTGGGGCGGGTGCGCAGTCCCACGCCGCCCACCCGCAGGGTGTCGGCCGGGCTGAGCCTGCGGGGGGTGAGGCGGGCCGCGGTGAGGTGCCGCGGGTCGGGGCGGCGGCTCACCGCAGTACCCCTTCGGTGATCCTGCCGTCGCGTACGCGGATACGGCGGGGCAGTGCGGCGGCCAGTTCCTGGTCGTGGGTGATGATCAGGACGGTCGTGCCGGCCGCGTTGAGTTCCCGTAGAAGTTCCACCACGGACGCTCCGGACGCGGTGTCGAGCGCTCCGGTGGGCTCGTCGGCCAGCAGCAGCGGCGGGTCCCCGACCACCGCGCGGGCGATGGCGACGCGCTGTTTCTCGCCGCCCGACAGCTCGTTCGGGCGGTGGTAGAGGCGGTGCCCGAGGCCGACCCGGCGCAGAACCTTTTCGGCCCGCGCGCGGCGTTCCTTGCGGGGGACGCCCAGGTAGAGGAGTCCGTCGGCGACGTTGTCCAACGCGCTGACCCCGTCGGCCAGGAAGAACTGCTGGAAGACGAAGCCGATGGACCGGGCCCGCAGCGCGGACAGCCTGTTCTCGCTCAGGCCGGCGATGTCGTGGCCGTCGATGCGTACGGTGCCGGACGTCGCCACGTCCAGCGTGCCGATCAGGTTGAGCAGGGTGGATTTGCCGGAGCCCGACGGGCCGACGACGGCGAGGAGTTCGCCCCGGTCGACGCGGAAGGACACCTGATGGAGCACCTGTACCCCGCCCGGATACACATGGTCGACGTCTTCGAGCTCCACCAGCGAAGGTTCTACCAGCGACGGTTCTGTCGGTGCGGGTCCGGTCGGCCCGGGTTCTGTCGGCGCGGGTCCGGTCGACGCGGGCCCCGCCAGGGCCGGCGTCATGCGGCGACCCCCACCGTGGTGCCGGCCGTAAGGCCGCCGCCGCTGACCTCGACCCTGCCGTTCGCGAACATGCCGAGCTTCACGGCGCTGACCGTGCCCTTACCGTCGGCGCCGATGACCTCGACGCCGTAGCCGCCCTCACGGAGCGCGAGCAGTGCGGTGATCGGCACCGTCAGGACGTTCTCCTTCTTCTCGCTCTGGATCCCGACGGTGACCGGCGCCTCGGTGATGTCCGCGACGTCGCCGTCCAGCTCGATGTCGACCCCGATGGTGGACTTGTCCGCGGCGCCGTTCGCGCCCGGTGTCTTCTTCACCGTCGTACCGACACCGGTGATCGTGCCCTTGACCGTTTTGCCGTCGGGGAGGGTGACCGTGGTCGTGCCGTCCTTCTTCACCAGCGACCGGTCACCGATGTCCAGGTCGACGTGGACCTGGCGCTTGGACGAGGTGCCGGTCAGCACGGGGCTGCCCGGCCGGACGTCCGAGCCGACCGGGGCCTTGCGCTCGCCCATCCTCAAGGGCCCGGAGGCGAACACGACCCGGCCGTCCTCCACCTTCCCGGTCCGCGGAAGGCCGAGAGCCTTCTGCCAGCGTTTGACCGCCTGCGCGGTGAGGTCGGTGAATTCGCTGTCGGGGGTGAAGCCGCGGTAGCCGAGGGCCTGGAGGTTCTCCTCCAGCTGACGTACGTCCTCGCCCTTGTCGCCACTCTTCATCTCCCGGTACGCGGGCGACTTCCCGTACAGCAGGACCACGGGTTTTCCGTCCACGCCGTAGAGCTGCTCGCCGCGCGAGACGGTGCTGCCGATGCCCGGCAGGCCGGTGACGGTCCCGGCCAGCCGGCCCATGACCGAGGTGCTGCCCTTGAAGCCGAGCGTTCCGTCGACCTGTTTGCTGTTGATGAGCGTCTGGCGGGTGACCTTGTCCGTGTGCCGCGTCGGCTTGTCCGAGCCCGCCACCGAGGCGGTACCGGCGTCGGCGGTCGCGTAGTACACGCCGCCGCCGGCCGCCGCGACCAGGACGGCCGCGATGATCCAGCGGCCGCGGCGCCGGCGACCGCGTGGCCGGTGGCGCGGGGCGGCATCGTGGGCGGCATCGTGGGAGCCGTCCCCGCTCTCTTCGCTCCGGGGCGTGGTGCCGCCCTCCACGGTGGCGGTCACTGGCCGGTCTTACCGCTGGACATGGCGCCGCATGCCTTGAGGGCGTCCTGCGTCTTCTTCGATTCACCGTCCGGGATGTTCATCCTCCCCTCGTCGGTCGGGTCCTCGGCCTCGACTCCCTTGTCGCGCAGGCACTTGGCCAGCTTGATGTCCTTCGCCTTCTGCTCAGGGGTGTACTGCGGGGCCTGGCCGTCCGCGTTCGGCATGAACTGCTTGCACTTCTCGAGCGCCGCCTGGAACTTCTTCGGGTCGGAGGGCATGACGACGTTCGTCCCGTCGGCGTCCGGGTCGGGCATGTCGATGCCCTGTCCGCGCATGCAGGACGCGTACTTCAGCCGGGCCTTCTGCATCTCCTCCGGGCTCTTCTCCTTGTGGGAAGCGCTCGCGGACGGCTTCTTGTCGCCACCGGCGCTGGCGACATCGTCATCACCGCCGCCTCCGCCACAGGCCGACAGGACGAGGACCATGCCCAGGGCGGCCGAGGCCAGGGCACAGTGCTTGCGCAGAGAGAGGACAGACATGGGGACCTCACGGATCGGGTAAGAGCCGGTGCTTGCTCCGTGAGCGAACCAGTAGGCCGTGCGCAGGGAGGTAAGCGCGGGAGGCCGTCACGCCCCGCCATGCTTATCCCTCTGTAATCGCCCCCCTGCTTGCATGGCTGGGCCGGGGTCCGATCCACCCGGTTTGTTACCTTCAGTAACTGCCGTGTAGCCACCCCGAGGAAGCTCCCCCATGAGGGTCCTGATCGCCGAAGACCACTCCATCCTGGCCCGTACGATCGCCACCGGCCTGCGCCGCGAGGCCATCGCGGTCGACCTGGCCGGCTCCGGGGACATGGCCGAGCGGATGTGCCTGCTCAACGACTACGACATCATCGTCCTGGACCGGGATCTGCCCGTCATGAGCGGCGACGAGGTGTGCCGGCGCCTGCACGCGCTCGAGGACCCGCCCCGCATCCTCATGCTCACCGCCGCCGGTTCGGTGGAGGACCGGGTGTCCGGGCTCGATCTCGGCGCCGACGACTACCTGGCCAAGCCCTTCGACTTCGCCGAACTCCTCGCACGGATCAGAGCGTTGAGCCGACGCGTACCCACACCCCCGCTGAAGATCCTCCGGCACGGCGGCATCGAGCTGGACCGGGGCCGTCGCGAAGTCCGCGTCGACGGGCGGCCGGTGGAGCTGAGCCCGAAGGAATTCGCCGTCCTTCAGCTCCTGATGGAGGCGCGCGGCGAAGCCGTGACCCACCGTGCCCTGCTGGACCATGGGTGGGACGAGAACATGGACTCGCGCACCACCGCCGTACGCGCCACCGTCAGCCGGCTGCGTGGCAAACTCGGCCGCTCCGACGCGATCTCCATTGACGACGGCAAAGGTTACCGGCTGTGCTGAATCCCCTGTCCCTCGGGAACCCGCGGCACCCACGGCATCCGCGGCACCCACGGCACCCGCGGGCCGTGCTGCGCGACCGTCTGACCTTCCGCGCCAAGCTCGCCGCCGCTTTCACCGCGCTGTTCTTCTGCGCCGGAGCCGCACTGCTGATCTTCGTCACGGTGCTGGCCCGGCAGGGAACCATGGAGCAGTTCGCGAGCATCACGACGGACTATGCCGGCGGGCCCACCGATCCCCGCCCCACCTCCTCGGCCTCGTCGGGCCCCGCGGCCCCGACGAGTCCCGGCCCCGCTGGCCCGACGTCGCCGGACCCCGCCGGCTCACCGGGGCTTCGGCAAAAGGCCGAGGACGCCCGGCTGGCCAGGGTGGAAGTCACCAACAGGCTCCAGAAGACCGCCGTACGGCAGATGGTGGTGTGGTCGGCGGTTGGCCTTGCCGTCATGGCCGTACTGTCCGGCGCCATGGGCTGGTGGCTGGCCGGCCGGGCCCTGCGCCCCGTACGCGAAGTGATCCTCGCGGCCCGCCGGATGAGCGAGGAGAACCTCCATGAGCGCCTTCAACTCGAAGGACCGCAGGACGAGTTGCGGGAGCTGGGCGACACCTACGACACCATGCTGGACCGCCTCGAGAAGTCCTTCACCAGCCAGCGCCGGTTCGTCGCCAACGCCTCCCACGAACTGCGCACCCCCCTGGCCGCCCAGCGCACCAGCATCGAAGTCGGCCTCGCCGACCCGCTGCCCGCCCACCTGATCCCGGTCCGCGAGGACCTGCTCATCACCAACCGCGAGGCCGAACACCTCATCGCCGCACTCCTGCTGCTCGCCCGCAGCGACCGCGGACTCGACGAGACCAAGGACACCGACCTCGCCGAACTCACCCGGCAGGCCGCCGACGAACTCAGCTCCCTCGCCGCCGAACACACCGTCAGCACGGCGGTGCACACCACGCCCCTGTCCGTGAACGGAGACCCGGTGCTCCTCAAGCATCTGGCGTCCAACCTGGTACGCAACGCCATCCAGTACAACCACCCGCGGGGCACGGTCACCGTGCGCATCGACGACGCCCGCCGACTGACCGTGACCAACACCGGCCCCCGCGTCGACCCCACCCGCGTGGACGGCCTGTTCGAACCCTTCCGCCGCCTCGACCGCGATCGCACCGCCGTTCACGGCCACGGCCTGGGCCTGTCCATCGTCCGCTCCATCGCTACCGCCCACGGCGGCACGGTGACCGCCGCCCCGGGCCCCGCGGGCGGCCTCCGCGTCGAGGTACGGCTGCCGACGACGCGATGACGCCGGTGGATCGAGATTCAGCGGGTCTTCCCGAACTCCAGCCCCGCACCGGTCAGATCGGCCCGAATCCCCTCCGGGGACACGCCGATGTTCGTCAGCCGGATGCCCTTGGCCTTTTCGGGCAGCTGGAAGGAGAGCTCCAGCTTGTTCGTCAGCTCCGGCACCTTCATCCGCGCCAGCGCCGCCGCCACCGTCGGATCGATGCCGAGCTTCCTGGCCAGCTGGGGATGGTCGTTGGCCGCCTGGACGAGGTTGACCGCGAGCAGCGCCGGGACGAACCGCGGCGAGCCCGTGATCTCGTCCAGCTTCCGCTCGTCGTTCAGCGCCTGCCCCGCCTCCGCCGGCGACACCCCGAGCTTCCCCGCCACCGACGGGATCGACAGCAGCGCCTGCGCCTTCTCGGAGTCCTCGCTGATCTGCTTGGCCGCCTTCTTGTGCAGATACAGCCCGGGGCGCGGCTCGGGGCCGGGCCGGTAGGTGGCGATCCCGGGGATGTCCAGCCGCATATCGGTGACGCTGGTGGAGATCCCACGGTCTCCCTGGCGCCGGATATGTGCCCGGGCGTGCAGCGACACCTGCTGGCCCGCGACCGGCAGCTTCCCGTCCGCGCGCACCGAGCTGGGCCCCAGCGCCCGGAACCGCACCTGGGAGGCGCCCAGTTCACGGCTGAGGTCCTCGAAGGACAGCAGCACATCGCCCTTCATCCGGCCCGCCGTCGCGCCCCTGAAGGAGCTGGGCAGATCCCCCACGATCCGGATGTCCTGGACCTGGGCGCGCACCTCGGCGAGCGAGACCCGGTCGGCCGCCACGTCCGGCACGGCGATGTCGACCTGCTGGAGGTCCTTGCCCAGCACCTGGGTGAGGAACGGGAAGCCGTGGATGGTCACGTTCGGTGCCGTGGCCAGATTCAGCTTCTTCTGCAGCTCCTGCTCGGCCTTGCGCTCGGCGTACATCACCGCCCAGCGGTCGCCCAGCACCAGCAGCAGCGCCAGTACGACCAGCCCGATCAGCGCCTTCGCGGTGCGCGGCACCGCCCGGAAGCGGCCGCGCCGACGCCGGGACGAGCGGCGGTGGTTGGGCGGTGACCACTGCTCGCCGTCGTCCCCGGAGCCGGAGCCCGAGGCGGCCGGCTTGTCTCTGCGGCCGCCGAGGTCGGCGTCGTCGTCATCGTCCGACGTCAGGCCGAGGCCCAGGGGATCGTCCGGATCGTACGGGTCGGCCAGGTCGGCGAGTTCTTCGTAAGGGTTCCGGTAATGAACAGCAGGTGAATCACCGTGAGGATATGAGGGCTGGGGTGAAGATATGCGTGTGGGGGATCGCATCACTCAATACCACCACGGCACACTGCTCCACCCGCAAGTCCTAGCGGCGATACGTGGCGAACGGCACGTTCCGATTTTGCCTTCCGTACATGTGCCGTTTCTCAGCGCGTGCCGCGTGAGACCGCCCTCGCCTCGGTGACCGTCACCGCCCTGCCGTCCATCTCGCAGCCGTCGAGCTGGGTCATCGCCTTCTCCGCGGCCACCTCGTCCATCTCCACGAACCCGAACCCCCGCGAGCGGCCGCTCTCCCGGTCGGTGATCACGGTGGCGTCCAGCACCTCGCCGAACTGCCCGAACAGGGTCGCCAGGTCCCGTGTCGTCGTCTGATAGCTCAAGTTGCCCACATGCAGTCGTTTGGACATGACCGGCTCTCCTTGTTCTCCGTGGTTCCCAGAGGAGCGAACCGGGTCAATCCTCTCAGTGGGGTACGAAACCGGCCATCCGCATGGGCTGAACCGGTCATCCCGTACGGCTGCTCAGTGCAGCGTGCCGAGCTGCTCCACGGAGTACGGCACGAGCGCGTCCACGCGTCCGGTCAGCACCTTCTCGGCCCACTCGGGGTCGGCGAGCAGGGCCCGCCCGATGGCCACGAGATCGAACTCGTCCCGCTCCAGCCGGTCCAGCAGATTCTCGATGTCCGCCACCTGGGCCGGCCCGCTGCCGGTCCCCGGCACGAAGGTCGGCAGGAAGTCCTGGTTCAGACCGACCGAGCCGACCGTGATCGTCGGCTTCCCGGTGAGCTTCTTCGCCCAGCCCGCGAGGTTCAGGTCCGAGCCCTCGAACTCCGGCACCCAGTAGCGCCGGGTGGACGAGTGGAAGACATCCACCCCCGCCTCCGCCAGCGGCGTGAGCAGCGCCTCCAGCTCCTGCGGGGTCTCGGCCATCCGCACGTCGTAGTGGTCCTGCTTCCACTGGGACGTACGGAAGATGATCGGGAACTCGGCGGAGACGGCCTTGCGGCAGGCCGCCACCAACTCGGCCGCGAAGCGGACCCGCGAGGCCGGGTCGCCGCCATAGGCATCGCCGCGCCGGTTGGTGGCGCCCCACAGGAACTGGTCGATCAAGTACCCATGCGCCCCGTGCAGTTCGACCCCGTCAAAGCCGATCCGCTCGGCCGCGGCTGCCGCGTCGGCGAAGGCGGCGATCACCGCGTCCACGTCGCCCCGCGTCATCGCCTGCCCGGCCGGCCGCCCGTCCAGCCCGACACCGGACGGGCTCAGCACGGGCGCCTCGGGGTACGGGGGCGCCCCCTCCTCCCGCGAAACCCCCACATGCCAGATCTGCGGCGCGATCCGCCCACCCGCGAGATGCACCTGCTTCACGACCTCGGCCCACCCGGTCAGGGCGTCCTCCCCGTAGAACCGCGGCACGCTGTCGCTCAGCCCGGCCGAGGGATGGTCGACATAGGTCCCCTCGGTAATGATCAGCCCCACCCCGGCGGCGGCGCGACGCGCGTAGTACGCCACGACATCGGCATTCGGCACGCCGCCCGGCGAGAACATGCGGGTCATCGGCGCCATGGCGATCCGATTGCGCACGGTGAGCCCACCCACGGTGAACGGACGGGACAGAACCTGGGCCGCGCGCTCGGCACTCCTGCTTATGGACACGTGAATACTCCCTGACCGGACGTCGTCACCGCGCGGAATCGCGCGGCCCGGCCAAGCTAGAACCTGACGTCAACGTCAGAGGCAAGTACCGGAGGCCGCCTCCGCCCAGCCTTGCCGGGGAGCGGGCGCACGGCGACACCGTCTGCCCCCGGCTGGTGCGTACGCGCTCTACTGCCCCTCGACGGGCGAAACCCACACTGGTCGCCCGACCGACGATGCGAGGGGGCCCGATATGGGATCGCACGGCAAGCCGCCCACACCGAACCCGCAGCCGAAGCAGCCGAGCCCGCGGGACTCGGACGGACAGCATCCGGATGTCTCCAAGCCGGGCGGCGGGACGCACCGCGAGTGACCGACCTGGCAGGGCTACACGCGCGGGCGGCCGAGACGCTCGATATCACCGAGCCGTGGGTACGGCGCGCGTTCGAGGCCGTCCCGCGACACGAGTTCGTTCCCGGCTCCGTATGGGTGGTGGACGGGGGCGTATACCGGCCGCTCCGCCGAGCGGACGACCCGGAACGGTGGGCCCGCATGGTGTACGACCCCGCACAGGCCATTGCCACCCAGGTGGACGACGGGGCCCCCGCCCCCGTCGGCGGCGATGTGCCCACCAGTTCCATCTCGGCACCGGCCGCCGTGGTGACCATGCTCGCCGAGCTGGACCTGCGGCCGGGGCATCGGGTGCTGGAGATCGGGGCGGGCACCGGGTACAACGCGGCCCTGTTGGCCGAGCGGGCGGGCGCCGAGCGAGTGACCACCCTGGAGGTCGACCCGGACGTGGCCGACGGTGCACGGGCCGCGCTGCACCGGACCGGGTACGGCGGGGTGAGGGTACTCGAGGCGGACGGCGAGCAGGGCTGGCGCAGCGGCGCGCCGTACGACCGGCTGGTGGCGACGGCCTCGGTGACGTCGATCCCGGGGGCGTGGGTGGAGCAGGTGCGGCCCGGCGGCCTGATCCTGGCCCCCTTCCGGACCGCGTTCTGCTCGCACGGACTCGCCCGGCTGACGGTCTCGGAGGGCCGTGCCGAGGGCCGTGCCGAGGGCCGGTTCGCGGGTGCGGTGACGTTCATGGCGGTGCGGGGCCAGCGCGCACGTCCCCGTATCGATGCGGTCTTCTCCACAGAAGCGTGGGAGGAAAGCCGCGAGGGCAAGGCCGATCTGGACATCGTGGCGCTCGCCGACCCGCACGCCGAGTTCGCGGCGGGCCTGCGGCTCGCGGACGTGGCGCACTGGCCCCAGGACGGCGGGCACTGGTGGTGCAGCCGGGACTCGTGGGCGTACGCGACGGATGGCACGGTGCACCAGTGGGGCCCACGAGACCTGGCCGACGAGACCGCCGAGGCCCTCGCCTGGTGGAAGGGCGCCGGGCGGCCGGAGCTGTTCGACTTCGGCCTGACGGCCACGGCCGACGGCCACCACCGGGTATGGCTCGGCGATCCCTCGGCGGCGTGGCCCCTGCGCGCCGCGTAGCCGGTACCCCTGGCCGCCGCGTAGCCGGAGCGCCGTCCGGCCCGCCGGGCCGTCTCCGCCGGGGGTGCCGCATGGGTCGGGTGCGGCGCATGGGCCGGGTGCGGTGCATGGGCCGGGTGCGGCGCCGTCTCGCGCGCTTCGCGCGATTGAGCAGCGGGGCAGGGGGCGGGGGGCGCGGGTTGACCGCCGACCGCCGGGCCGGTGGGAGCGACCGCCGGTGGCGGCATCCGTGTGCGGGGGGCGAGGCCCGTCGCCGGACCGTCGGACTCCGCATCCACCGCCGCACTCGACGCCGCAGGGGGTACCCCTCCCGAAAACCCTTGACAAGATAGTTGCTTCAGATCAAGCGTTTTCGGAGGGGGTACCCGGAGGGGGCGTCACGCCGGGCCGCGCTCCGGATCGGCATCGGCCCCCGGGCGCGGTTGCCGTCACGGCGCGGACCCCCACCGGCCCGGCGGCCGGCAACGCGCCGTGCGCCCCGGCCCCCTGCCCCGCTGCTCAATCGCGCGAAGCGCGCGAGACGATGCCCGCGCCTGACATCCGGCCCGCGCTCAGAGGGTGCGATCGAGGCGGCCAGTCTTTATGGCACGTATGAAGCCACCGAGCGCGGCGGACGTCGTACGGACCACCGCCTCCGGCTCGTCGCTCTCGCGTATGCGGATGCCGTCGGGGACGGCGGCGAGTTCCACGCAGTTGGCCGCAGCAGCTTCACTGAACGATGACTTCCGCCAGGTGAGGTCGGACATGTTGCCTTCCCTAGAGGGTGTAAAGGATGTGTTGGAGGAGGCCCCACGAGTCACGCTGTTCGTGGAGCTCGGGGGTCGCATCTGCGACTACCGGTGGCAGTGCGCTCTGGCTCAGATCGCTGAATGTGGATTCGTAGCGCGCGATGGACTCGGGATCGCCGAGCCGCAGGTTCGCGGACGGGTGATCCGCGACCACGGTCTCAAGGCCCGGAACTCCGACTCCCAAGACGAGAAACGGCGTGCTGTGCCAGAAGCGCGCGCCGACTTTGAAGGGCAAGACCTGGATGGTCACATGCGGGCTCATCGATACCCGGATGAGCTGTACCAGCTGCTCCCTCATGACGTGCGGACCGCCCACCTCCATGCGGAGCGCAGCCTCGTGAATGACCGCTTGGAAGGTGACGGGCTGATCAGGTCCCAGGATGGCCTGGCGCGCTCTTCGGAAGCGGACGAGTTGCTCGATCTCCTCGGGTGAGGCGTCAGGGAGTCCGCTGCGGAACAGGGCGCGCATGTACGACTCGGTCTGCAACAGGCCGGGGATCAGGAGGGTTTCGTATGTCTGGACCGTCGTCGCCCGGGATTCCAGCTCGGCGAGGTCGAGCGTGGACTGCGGGAAGGACTTCCGATACGCCGACCACCAACCCTTGCCACTGCTCTCGGCCATGCCGACAAGCTCGTCAACGTACGGTTCATTCTTGCCCCCGTAAGCGTCAACGAGATCGCGCAGGCGATCCGCTGGGATCGCGGTCCGCCCCGCCTCGATGTGGCTCAGGTGAGGGGCGCCCATGCCGATCCGCTTGCCGCCGTCGGCGATCGACAACTCTGCCTTGAGCCGTAACTTCTTGAGCTCTGCGCCAAGTCGGCGTTGCCGTTCGGTGATGAGCGTTCGCAGCGCCACGGCCGGGTCCTCCAGGGGAATCGGTGTCAGTGTGCCCCGCACGGGTGGGGCAGTCCAATCATCTTCGCGGATCGGTTGCAATATTGCTGAGTTCTGCCATACCTTGGGTGTTGCCTTGCTCACACAGGGTATTGAGCTACGAGCGCCACGGAGGCGTCGCATGGGAGCACCCGCACACCCGGAACACCCGCACCGCTACACCCTCTCCGCCCCCGCTCTCCCCACCTCACCCCGCCTGTGCCGCGACTTCGTACGCGGCATCTTCACGGCCTCAGGACTCACTCAACTCGCCGACGCGGCAGCGATCTGCACGTCGGAGTTAGTGACCAACGTCCACCGGCACGGCAAGGGCGACGTACGGATGGCCGCCACCGTCCAGCACGACCGCGTCCGAGTGACCGTCCACGACGACAGCCCCGAACTCCCCTCACCCCGCCGCGCCGCCACCGATGAGACCAACGGACGCGGCCTCTTCCTGGTCACGGCCCTCTCCGACATCTGCGGCATGACCCTCGACGAACCGGCCGAAGGCACCGGCAAAGCGGTCTGGTTCGAGTTCAACGTCCCGCCCACGCACACGAAAAGCCCCGTATGAACCCCACTCCCGCCGAGCGGGTCGCCGCAATCCTCCGCGACGAGTTCGCCGTCCACGGCGTACGGCTCCCCGACATACGCGCCGACCTCAGCGACCCCCGCCAGCCGCAACTGGAACTCGGCACCGTCCCCCTCGGCACCGGCTTCGCGCTGCTGCGCGTGCTCACGGACTACCAGCGCCTGCTGAAGGCCGAGCGAACCCGGCCAGAGCGGAGAGGTTAGAGCGTCGGATGGCTCTCACGTCGCGAGAACCCGACGAGCACGAAGCGTTTCGGGGTGATCGGGGCCGAGGATACGTTCACATAGTGGAAGGGCTGTACGTGCCGCGCTCTCGGCTTCTGCCGTCCGCCCTGCGCGATCGAGGTAGTCGGCCACCTGGCTGTAGTTCTCCACGAGAAAGGGACTCTCGGCGTCGAGGGCCTGTTCACGTCCGGCGATGGCCCGACGAGTCAGTTCAATCGCTTCTTCCCAACGCCCGTGTGCCGCGACTACCTGACTGAGTAGAACGACAACGCTGAGCGTCATCGGGTGGGTGGGCCCTTGCACGCGTTCCCGATCTGCCAGAACTTGACGGGTAAGCGGCTCGGCTTCCTCCGGGTTGCTCAGGCGAGCGACGCCGAAGGCGTATGCGTGCCGAGCGGATAGCGTCGTGGGGTGATCGGCACCAAGGTGCCGTTCACAGTGGTTGACGGTCTCGGGTGATAGTCGCGCGAACTCCTCGTTCTCGCCAGATGTGGCGAGTTCCGCGATCAGCATCGCCCGGCTGCGCAGCGCTCTGGGATGCTCCACCCCCAAAGCGCTCCGCAGCCCATCCGCCGCGCGACGCAGCAAAGACAGCGCTTCAGACCGTTGCCCCATTCGGAAGAGCGGCTGCTGGAGTCCGTGGCATGACTCAAGCGTGTCGGGGTGATCAGGGCCCAAGACCCGCTCACGTACTCGTAGCACCCGGCTGTGTACGCCCTCCGACTCCGCGATGCGACCGAGCCGGAACAGGGAGCGCCCCGTGCGCTGGAGCGCGCTCAACGTCAGGGAATGCTCAGTGCCCAGCATCCGTTCTCCCGCCCCCGCGGCCTCCTGGACCAAGGCCAGGGCAGCGGCGTAGCCACCCGTCTCATGGATGCGTTCCGAGAGACGTACGGCCAGATCCACCACCTGATCCACCGCGCCACCGTCCACGCGCCGCAGCAGCCCCGCCGCGTGCGGGACCAGCAACCCCACATACCCGTCCCCGTCCCCAGACCCGGCCTCCGCCGGAAGAACAGCCTCGAGCAACGATGCAGCGGCCTCGGTGAGCGCAACGCGCTGCTCAGCGGGGATGCCCGAGGAGATGCTGTCCAGGAGCACCCCGTGCACCTGGACGCAGCGCACCGGCGGCTCACCGTCCGCACCCGGAGGCGCGGAGACGATCGTGGCCAGCGAGTGGTCGATCAGCCCGCGCAGCGCCGGTTCGACGCGCGCGCTGTCCAGCAGGCCCGTTCCGCCCAGCGATGGCGGAGCCAGAACGGCGAGCGGCAGGGGGTCCGCGCTCCAGCAGGACAGCAGCCGCAGCAGCATCGTGGCTTCGGGGAGGCCTTGGTCGGCGAGGGCGTCCAGGGACAGCTGCCAGGTTCGGCTGACCAGGTGACGGGACTCGGAACGGCCGGAGTCGAGTGCCGCTCCCTGGTCGATCAGGCCGATCGGGTCGTCTTCGAGGCGGGTTCGGTACTCGTCCATGGACCAGGACTCCAGTAGCTGGTGGTGCAGATAGGAACCCGCGAGGGTGAGCGCGAGCGGCAGGCAGCCGAGGCGGATGGCGACCTGTTCGGCCGCCGCCGCAGTGCCCGCATGCGGCGCGAGGTCACACAGGACCTGGGCCGCGTCCTCGCTCGGCAGCACATCGACGGAGTGGAGGATCGCGCCTTGCCAGACGTGCGAGGTCGCGTATCGCGTGGTGACCAGCACCGTGCCGCGAGGGCTGGCGCGCAACCAGCCGCCTTCCGCCAGAATCGCCGGATCGTCAGCGTTGTCGATCACCAGGAGCCACGGCTCCGGGGAGCGGTCCAGGTGGTGCCATACGAGGTCCGCCGAGGCGCGTTGCCCGCTGTGCGCTGCGGCCAGTTCGCCGGGGCCCGCGCCCCGGTCGGCGGCGACAGCCAGCATGCCCGCGCGCAGGGACAGTCGCTCCGAGGCGTTGACCCACAAGCCGATTCGGGCCTGGTCGTGGACGGCCTCGGTGAACAGGGCATGGGCCACCGCCGTTTTGCCGCAGCCGCCCATGCCGTGCAGTACGTGGATCTGTCCGTCGTCGCCGTCCACGGCCGTCCGTAATCGCCGCATCAGGTCCGCGCGGTCGCGCAGGACGGACGGGACCCGGCCGACCAGCGGTATCCGTACGGAGTCCGGGCCCGCCCCCAGATGAGTCGGCGGGGCGGCCGTCTCAGCGAACAGGGAGGCACCGGGGCCCGGCGCGTAGTGGTGATGGTGTTCGGTGATGTGCTGGTCGCCGGTCGACTGAAAGACCCGGCCCTGTCCCGAGGCGCGGCCCTCCGCGTACGGGGGCGGCGGGCCGCTCACCGCTCGGTGGGGTGCTGGTCGCGGCCCGCCCGGTGGACGCGGCCCCTGCCGGACGCCTCGGCGCGCATACGAATGATGGTGTTCATCGCCTGATCCTTGCCCGGCAGGGACGGGCTCGACTCGTCCAGGATCCGGGGCAACCACGGTACGTCTACGGCGTGTGGGCCGTGGCCCTCACTCGCGACGACTGGCGCGGTCGGCGGTGAGGCGCGCCTCGAAGCCGTCCAGGCTGGACTGGAAGCCGTCCAGGACGGACTGAAGGCCGAACGTGAAGGTGTCGTCGGGCGCCGCGGCGTACTCCGTGGCGGCCGTGGTGCCGAGCCGCTCGCGCAGGCGCGGGAACCGCATGGCGGTCTCCTGGGCATGTGTCATGGCGTCGGCCATCAGCCGCTCGGCATCCGCGCCGTCCTTGCTCAGCCGGCGGTTCAGCGAGACCTGTGCGGCGGGGCCGAGCGCGCTGCCGAGTACGAAGGTGAGCACGGTGGCGGCCGCCCGGTCCGCGTCGGCGGCGGCGAAGCCCGCCTTTTCGTAGATGGCGAGGCTGAGGTCGTTGTGCCGGGCCTGGCCGGGTCCGTACAGGAAGTGGCTGCCGAATGCCTGGACGAGCCAGGGGTGCCGGGTGAGCATCGCGTGCATGCCTGAGGCATGGGCGGTGGCGGCCATGCGCCAGTCGGTGGCGTCGAGATCGGGCAGCTCGACCTCGTGCCAGATCGCGTCGCTGGCGAGTCGGACGAGGTCGTCCTTGGTCTTGATGTGCCAGTAGACGGCCGTGGCGGCCGAGCCGAGCCGTTTCGCCAGGCTCCGCATGTTGAGACCGTCCAGTCCCTCGTCATCGAGTAGTTCGACGGCCGCACGGATGATCCGGTCTGCGGTGAGTGTGTCTCGCGCCATGGTCACCACCTTACTTGTACTTAGTTCATGAATAGGTCTTGCACTTTGTTCAAGCAGTTGTCTACGCTCACTCTCGTACTTAGTTCAAGTGCCTGGAAGGGGAGCCATGTCACAGGAGAAGCTGTCGGAGTTCGTCAAGGCGCACGCCACGGAGCTGGGAGTTCCCGGTGTCGCCGTCGGGGTGCTCCTGGACGGCCAGGAGATCTACGCCTCGCACGGCGTGACGAGCCTCGGCAACCCGCTGCCGGTCGACGAGAAGACGCTGTTCCCTCTGGCGTCGGTGTCCAAGACCTTCACGGCGACCGCGTTGATGCGCCTGGTGGCCGAGGGGAAGGTGGACCTGGACGCACCGGTGCGGGCTTACGTCCCCGAGCTGAAGCTGGCCGACGAGGAGGCCGCGGCGCGGATCACCGTCCTGAACCTGCTCAACCACACCGCGGGCCTGGACTGGAACTTGATCGACGACGGCGTGGGCGACCGCTCCCTGGCCGGGCTCGTGGCGAAGCTGCCCCAGCTGCCGCTGATCGCGCCGCCCGGGGCCCGCGCCTCCTACAGCCAGGCGGGGTACAACCTGGCCGGGCGGATCATCGAGAAGATCACGGGCCTGCCCTTCGAACAGGCCATGGCCTCACTCGTCCTGGAGCCGGTGGGCCTCGCGGACACCGTGTACGGCCTGTCCGAGGTGATGGTCCGCAAGTTCGCCGTGGGCCACAACCGCGGCGACGACGGCGAACTGCGCGCCGCCCGGCCCTGGGGAGCGTTCAAGGAGGGCGCGCGCGGCGACAACCCCGGCGGCGGCCTCGCCTCCTCGGTGAGCGATCTGCTGCGCTGGGCGCGGTTCCAACTCGGCGACGGCGAGGGCGTGTTGCCCGCATCGGCGCTGCGCCGGATGCGGGAACGGACGATCGGGCTGCGCGCCAGCACGCTCGGCGACGGCTTCGGCATCTGCTGGTTCCTGCACGACCTGGACGGCCTCCACGGGATCGGCCACGGCGGCTCGGGCAACGGCCAGTTCGCCGAACTGCTCATCGTGCCCGAGCGCGACTTCGCGGTGGTCTCCCTGGCCAACGCCGGTCCGGACGGCTACCCCTTCAACCAGTCCGTCGTACAGTGGGCACTCGAGCACTTCCTCGGCATCGTCGAGAAGCCGGCGGAGCCTGTTCCGTACGACCGGGGACAGGCCCAACAGGTCGTCGGCCGCTACGAGATCGACGCCATGAACCTCGACATCGCCACCGAGGGCACCCGTCTCACCCTGGCGGTCGGGATCAAGCCGGAGATCCGCGCGGCATCGGACGAGGAAATGCCCCCGGACTACCCGGCCGCAGCCATCGGCTTCCTTCCCGGCGATGGCGATGGCGACGGCGACGGCGACGAGTACATCGTCACCGAAGGCGGCCTCAGGGGGCAGCGCGGCTACTTCTCCCGCGACGTCAACGGCGTGATCACCGGCGTCGACCTCGCCGGCCGGCTCTTCAGCCGAGTCTCGGACCCATCCTGATCCAACGCGTTGCCGGACGTTGTCACCGTGACGCCGGGCAGGGATGCGGCACCGCTGATCTCCGCGTTGATCGTGACCGTCTCCAGGTCGGGGAGAGCAGCGAGCGGGGACAGATCGATGGAGCGGTCGGCGCCACTGGGAAAGAAGATGTTCAGGTGACGAAGGCGGGGGAATGCCGAGGACAACCAGGCGGTGTCCACGAACTCATGCACAACATGCAGATCCAGCCAGGTGATGTTGGGTGGGAAGTCGCGCTCCATACTCGCGTGTCCGATCGTGACCTTCAGCCGCTCCAGCGCTGTGAGTACCTCCAGGCGCCAGGGCACGACGCCCACGCCTGACAGGCCCGGCGTTTCGAAGACCAGGGTGCGCAGGGGGAGGTCGGACAGGCCGGTGAGGAAGAGGGCCCTGAGACAGTCGGTCAGATAGAGCGTTTCGAGGTTCGTCAGGTGGCCGATCGCGGCGCCGAGGTCTTCGATCACGTGGTTACGGTTCAGCCGCAGCCGGGTCACCTCCTCCCCATTCAAGTTGTCCCTGATCTCGGTCTCCGTGAAATCCCCGCGCAGGATCAGCCAAGGACGCGGACCCGTGTCCAGGAGCAGCCGCAATTGCTCCATGGACTCGGCCACGAAGTACAGGCCGTCCCGGGCCAGGCGGAGGATCACCTCATGGAAGTACCGCTCGGTGTCGTACCGCCCCCAGCTCGATGCCAGTTGCGCACGCACCTCGACCGCCGGGTGGTCGGCGAATCGGGCCAGATAGGGGATCGCCGCGTCCACCGGTATGCGTGAGGCCGTCACCACGCAGCACTCCGCCACCTCGTCCGTCAGCCCCTCCGGCCCCGGAAGGAGCTCCAGCACCAGGGGGCCCACCGTGGCCAGTTCCCGTGCCCGGGGGATGGTCAAGGGCGGGACGAACGCCATCGCGTTCCGCGTGACCTCGTCCCGTATGGCCGGGTCCAGGTCGGGCGCGTGCTCCAGGCAGGCCATGGCCAGCAGATACACACGAAGCGCCGACTCGGCGTCGCCCTGGCGCCGGGCCATCCGCAGCAGCTTGCTCAGCAACTCCGCCCGCTCGCGCGGCCGCCCGTGGGCGACGGCCATGCGGATGACGTCCTCCCACTGCGCGTCATGCGCGTTGCGGATCAGCAGGCCGACGTCCCACGCCTCCACCGCCGCCTTCGCGCCCAGGTAGTCCTGGAAGGTGCGGTGGACGAAGTCCACCGTGCTCACGGACGGCTCGCGCAAGAGCCCGCTCCGCAGCAGCAGATGGCGCAGGATGGCGGGCGCGTCACCGAGGGCGCGGGCGGCGGGGACGGAGGGGAGGGCCTCCTCGATGAGGCGTTCCGCGCGGTCGCGGTCCAGCTCGGCCTCGCCGTTGCGGATCAGGTAGTAGGCGAGCCGCTGGAGGAGCTGGATCTGCGGCTCCTCGTCCAGCTGGACATCGCCCGGCGCGTAGATGTGGCGCTCGGTGTCGCGCCGCGTCAGCAGCATGGACAGCGCCGCGTCGTACAGCGCCTTGCGGCCCGGCGGCAGATAGCCGCGGCGGGCGCGGTGCAGGGCGCAGATCAGGCCGCACATCAGGGGGTTGGTGGCGAGCCGGGTCAGGTCCTGTTGGGTGCGGACGGCGGTGTGCAGGGCCGATTGATACGCGTCCAGCTCCCCCCGTTCCTCCTCCGTACGGCAGGTCTGGCGCGCCGCCTCGTGCCAGCGGTCGATGAACGCCGCCATGTCCTCGCGGCTCATCGGGGACAGCGTGAACTCGGCGAAGTCCTGCGCCCCCAGCCAGTCCTCGGCGACGGCCGAGGGGCGGGAGGTGACCAGCCACAGATTGCCGGGGTAGGCGATGAGGAGGTCGGCCAGCCAGGCGCGGGTGCGCTCGCGGTCGCGCTCGGGGATCTCGTCGATGCCGTCGATCAGCAGCAGCCCGCGGCCGGCGGTCAGGACGCGGTCGGCCCAGCCGGGCGGCTGGGCGCCGTCCAGGGGGTTGTGGACGGAGGCGAGGAAGGAGGCCGGGGAGGGCAGCGACTCCTGGCGGGCGATCGTGCGCAGGGGGAGGACGAAGGGGACGCGGCCGATCAGCTGCTCCAGGCCGCGCAGCGATTCCTGCCGCGCGGTGCAGACGGCGAGCCACTGTACGAGCGTGGTCTTGCCGGAGCCCGCGATTCCGCGCAGCAGCACCCGCTGATGGCCGGAGAGCGCCCGGTCGGCGGGGAGGGTGGCGGGGGGTGCGGCGGGGAGGACGGTATGCGGTGCGGCGGGTGCCTCGCTGAACGGGTCGCGGTCGCCCAGCGGGCGCTCCTCGCCGGACGAGACCGCCTCCAGGCTGAGATACGCCGCGTCCAGCGGCCACGTGGCCTCGGCGTGGCTGAGGTCGATCCCGACGATCGTCAGCGTGGAGTGCTTGCCGATCATGTATTCGGCGTACCGCCGCTCGAACCCCGCGTCCTGCGCGGATTGCGACGGGATGCGCTCGATCAGGATGTCGATCTTGGTGATGAGGTCGCTGAGCTGGCCGCTCTGCTCGACGAGGGAGCGGGCGACAAAGGTCGAGCGCTGGGTGAAGAAGTGCAGGATGTGCAGGCAGGCCGTGTCCAGCAGACGCTCGTGGAGCGCCTCGCCGCCCTGGCTGAGGCGCAGGGTGTCCCGTCCCCGCGTGCGGGTGGCGTGGGTCAGCTCATGGGCCAGTCCGCGGTGGCCGAGCTGCACCGCCTGGACGTCGTTCATATCGAGGTCGCCGAGCGCGTACAGCGTGGTGGCCAGCTTCTCGGCGACGAGCTCGTCCTCGTCGGCGGGGCAGGGTCGCTCGCCGGGTCCGGCGTGCCGGGTGGCCTGCGCGACCAGTTCGGCGGCCAGCTTGGTGAGGTCCTTCTCGGTCAGGGTGCGCTTCTCGCCCCGGAACGAGATGAGGGAGGAAATGCGGACCGGCTGGTTCACCAGCCCGGCGCCCGGCCCCTCCTTGACGAACAGCTTCTTGATGAGCGGTGTGACGACGCTCGACGCGAGGCGAGCGCCAATGGTTGCGGGATCCACGTCCCATTCCCCCCGGTAGTTGTGTACCCCCCGGCCGCGGAGGGCCGCCGACAGCGTACAGCGGGGTAAGGCCCTTGGTCCCGAACCGGACATCCGAAAGTCCCTGCGAAGGTGACATCCCGCACAGGCCGTGCGGGGTCTACTACGGAAAATAGGGGATCTCGCAGGTCAGAGGTGTGATGGGAGTTTCTGGGAATTCCGCACGGGATACGGCTCCCCATAAGCAATTCGCTACGTACCCACTTAGTAGAAGAACACCTTGGCCTATTAACCAGAACGGGATAACAAGAGGCGTCCCAAAGACGCTTCTGGAGGTACTTCCCATGGCCCCGCGCGCCACAAACCGCCGATTCTCGCTTACGTCCGTGTCCAGGGGGCGTGCCGCCGTGGTCGCCATGGGTCTGGGGGCCTCGCTCGCGCTCGGCGCCGGCACGGCGTTCGCCGTGGGGACCGGCACGGCCGCCTCCGCCCCGTCCGTCAGCCAGGCCGCCGCGAAGGCGCCCGCTCCGAAGGCCTCCGCGAAGGCGGACGCCTGGGAGACCCCGGTCGACAAGTACTCGATAGGCGCCGCCTTCGGCCTGGCGGGCAACCTCTGGTCGCACAACCACAGCGGTCAGGACTTCGTCGTGCCGACCGGCACCCCGGTGCACGCGGCGCACGGCGGTGTGGTCGTCAAGGCGGGCCCGAACGGCGGCGGTGACGGTCCCGCGTACGGCAACGCGATCGTGATCAAGCACGACAACGCGACGTACTCGCAGTACGCCCACCTGTCCCGGATCGATGTCCGGATCGGGCAGTCCGTGAGCACCGGCCAGCAGATCGGCCTGTCCGGCAGCACCGGCAACTCGACCGGCCCCCACCTGCACTTCGAGATCCGTACGACGCCGAACTACGGCTCCGCCGTCGAGCCGCTCAAGTTCCTCCGCGACCACGGCGTCAAGGTCTGAGGCGTCAAGGTCTGACGCTCACGCCTGACGCGCCACGCGTCATCCGTGGGCCGATGGCTCATGCGCCTGCTTCATCAGATCGAGGGCGACCTCGAGGACAGCCTTCCGCTTGTCCTCGGGGTCGCCCTCGACCGTCTGCAGCGCGAACATCCGCGCATGCATGCTGAACAGCGCGGTGATGCTCCGGACCTGGTCGACCATGGGCGCCTCGGGGTCTCGGACCAGGGCGGACATCGCGAGCATCCGGTTCTTGAAGATCTGGCCGATGCTCAGCTCGCGCACGGTCGCCTGGTTCTCCTGCATGAAGCGCATCAGCGGCTCGCCGATGTCCATGGCCGCGCTGTAGCGGCGCAGCAGCTCCTGCTTGGTCTCCAGGGTGCGCGGCTGCTGCTCGCCCCAGGCGATCAGCTCGTCCATCGGCCGGCCCAGGTCCTGGAACAGGCTGAGGACGATGTCCTCCTTGGTCTTGAAGTGGTAGTAGAGGGCCGCCTTGGTGACCTCGAGCTGCTCGGCGATCTCGCGCAGTGACGTCTTGTCGTAGCCGTGCTCGGCGAAGAGTTCCAGGGCGACGTCCTGGATGCGCTGACGGGTGTCGCCCCGCCGCGGTGTGCTGCCCATGGTGCTCTCCTGATGCTGGTGTGGCTGCCGTCGGCAGGCCGAACGTAACTTACTTGACGCCCGGCTAGTTGGCGCCTTACCTTCTCTACTGTACTGAACTAGCCGGGCGGCAAGTAAGTGGGCGTCAGGGCTCTCATCATCCAGGGGGAGACGGAGAACATGGCCGGAAAACAATCAGACGACGAAGCGTCATCCGCTTCGGCACCGGCTCAGGCCGCCCGGGAGGCCCAGCGGCCTCCGGCCAAGGCCGAGCCCAAGCAGCGCAGCACCAGTGTGGTGATATTCGCGCTGATGATCGCGATGCTGCTCGCGATGCTCGACAACATGATCGTGGGCACCGCGATGCCGACCATCGTCGGCGAGCTCGGTGGCCTCGACCACCTCTCCTGGGTGGTGACCGCCTACACCCTGGCCACCGCCGCCTCGACCCCCATCTGGGGCAAGCTCGGCGACATGTACGGCCGCAAGGGCGTCTTCCTCACCTCCATCGTGATCTTCCTCGGTGGCTCGGCGCTGTCCGGTATGGCGCAGAGCATGGGTGAGCTGATCGGCTTCCGGGCCATCCAGGGCCTGGGCGCGGGCGGTCTGATGGTCGGCGTGATGGCGATCATCGGTGACCTGGTGCCGCCCCGGGAGCGTGGCCGCTACCAGGGCATCATGGCCGGTGTGATGGCCGTGGCCATGATCGGTGGCCCGCTGGTCGGCGGTACTCTCACCGACCACCTCGGCTGGCGCTGGATCTTCTACATCAACCTCCCGCTCGGTGCCGTCGCCCTCGCGGCGATCACCGCGGTGCTGCACCTGCCGAAGAAGCGCTCCGAGGGACGGATCGACTACACCGGCGCGGCCCTGCTGACCGTGGGCATCACCTCGCTCGTGCTGATCACCACCTGGGGCGGCAACGAGTACGCCTGGGGGTCGGGCCAGATCATCGGGCTCGGGGCGCTCGGTGTCCTCTCGCTCGCCGCGTTCCTCTACGTCGAGACGCGGGTCGCCGAGCCCGTACTGCCGCTGCACATCTTCCGGAACCCCAACTTCTCGCTGGTCACCGGGATCGGTTTCCTCACCGGTTTCGTGATGTTCGGCTCGACCACCTTCCTGCCGCTCTACCAGCAGACCGTCCAGGGCGCCACGGCCACCAACTCCGGGCTGCTGCTGCTCCCGATGCTGCTGGGCATGCTGGTCGTCTCGCTGGTCGCGGGCCGGGTCACCACCTCGACCGGCAAGTACAAGATCTTCCCGATCGTCGGCGGCCTCCTGATCACCGTCGGGATGTTCCTGCTGTCCACGATGGACACCGAGACCACCCGCTTCAGCTCCGGTCTCTTCATGGCGGTGCTCGGCATGGGCATGGGCTGCCTGATGCAGACGACCATGCTCGTGGCGCAGAACAGCGTCGAGATGAAGGACATGGGCGTCGGCAGCTCCTCCGCCACCCTCTTCCGCACCCTGGGCGGCTCCTTCGGCGTCGCCATCCTCGGCGCCCTGTTCACCAACCAGGTGCGGGACACCATGACCGAGCGGGGCGGTGGCAAGGCCGCGGCCATCACCTCCGGGAGTGCCCAGCTCGACCCGGCCAGCCTCAAGCTGCTGCCGCCGCCCGTCCGGGACGCGTACACCCACGCGGTGGCCAGCGGTGCCCACCAGGTGTTCCTGTGGGGCGCGCTGATCAGCATCGTCGGTGCCGTCGCGGCCTGGTTCGTCAAGGAGGTCCCGCTGCGCGGGGCCGCCGCCAAGCCCGCCGACGGCGACGACGCGGCCCCGTCCGAGAAGGCGCCGATCGCCGAGACCGTCTGACCAACGGTCCGGATGGGCGGGGTCGCCATCAGGGAGCCGCTGTCGGTGGGGCATGACAGCATCGGACCCATGGTGACCTCGCCGGACGAGGCGCGGCTGGCGCAACTGCGCCGGCTGCGCCTCGCGAAGGACGTGATGGACCGCGACTGGGCCGAGCCGCTCGACCTGGACGCGGTCGCCGGGCACGCCGGCTATTCGCGCTACCACTTCATCCGCGCCTTCAAGGGCGCGTACGGATCCACGCCCGGCCAGTACCTGACCCGGCGCCGCATCGAGCGGGCCGAGGAGTTGCTGCGCTCGGCCAATCTCTCGGTCACCGAGATCTGCTCGCTCGTCGGCTTCAGTAGCCTCGGCACCTTCTCCACGAGCTTCAAGAGGCAGACCGGGCTCACCCCCAGCGCCTACCGGGACCTGTACGTCGGCCGGGCCGCGGCGGTCATCCCGGGGTGTTACGCGATGCTGTGGTACGGCGGGCGCGACGCCCGCGCACCGGGCTCCAAGGACCGCAATTCTCGAGAAGCGGAATGAATCCGCCGCTGCCTACCGTGGCCACGTCGCGACGACGCGCGCGGCCCACCCCGAAACTTCCGGAGGCAGCAATGATCAAGGGGATGTCCATCGTCACCGTCTGGGTCCTCGACCAGGACCGGGCCAAGGAGTTCTACACCGAGAAGCTGGGCTTCGAGGTCCGCACCGACATGAGCATCGGCGGGGACGGCGAGGGCGGCGGTATGCGCTGGCTGACGGTGGGCGCCAAGGACCAGCCGGATGTGCAGCTGACCCTGATGGTGCCCAGCTCACCCGGGCTCGACCCGGAGTCCGCCGAGGCCCTCCGGACGCTGGTGGCCAAGGGTGTGCTCGGCGCCGGGGTGTTCACCACCGATGACATCCACCGGGACTACGAGGCGCTCAAGGCGAAGGGCGTGGAGTTCGTCCAGGAGCCCCAGGAGCGTCCGTACGGCACCGAGGCGCTCTTCCGCGACGACTCCGGCAACTGGTTCTCGTTCACCCAGCCCCGCGAGGAGTTGGATTTCAGCAAGCCGTGGGACGGCTGCACCTCGAGCTGAGTGGTCGGGACTCCGAGCCGAGTGGTCGGAACTCCGAACTGAGCTCAGTGCCCCGGCCGAGTGGTCAGTCCGGCACCTCGATGATCGGGAAGCTGCCGGTGTTGGTGGGCGCGGACTCCGGCAGCCAGAGCACGGCGACCGCGCCCTGGCACTCCGCCTCCGTCTCGTCGCCGCTGTCCATCAGCGGATCGGCGTTGCGGAACGTCAGCCGGGCGCCCAGCACCCGCGCCTGGCCCGCGGCTATGGTCAGCCCCAGGCCGTGCCCGGTGCCCGCGCGGTCCTTGCTGCCGGTGCGGAACCGGCTCGGCCCGTCCTTCAGCAGCTCCTCCGGGAAGCCGGGGCCGTGGTCGCGGACGCGCAGTATCCGCCCTTCGACGGTGACCTCGAAGGGCGGTTTGCCGTGCCGGGCGGCGTTGGCCAGCAGATTGCCCAAGATCCGCTCCAGCCGCCGGGGGTCGGTGGAGACATGGGCGTCGCGCACCACGTTGACCGCCGCGTCGGGGGCCACCGCCCGGACCCGGCGGGCGATGAACTCGGCCACGGCTATCTCCTGGAGCTCCGCGCGCTCCGCGAAGCCGTCCAGCCGCGCGACCTCCAGGACGTCCTCGACCAGGGTGCGCATCGCCTGCGCCCGGTCCCGTACCAGCTCGGTGGGGCGGCCGGGCGGCAGCAGTTCGGCGGCCGTGAGCAGCCCGGTGACCGGGGTGCGCAGCTCGTGGGCGATATCGGCGGTCACCCGGCGCTCGGCCTCCAGCCGCTGCTGAAGCGCCTCGGCCATGCCGTCGACCGCCCGCGCCAGCTCGTCGGTCTCATCGCGCACCCGGCCGCCGATCGACTCGCGCACCCGCACCTCGGAGTCGCCCTCGGCCAGCTTGCGGGCGGCGGTGGCCGCCTTGCGCAGCCGCCGGGAGAGCTGATCGCCGATGAGCACACCGAGCGCGATACCGCCCAGCACCACCGCGACCGAGCCGATGAGCAGCACCCGGTCCAGGTCGTTGAGGACCGCGAACCGGTCCTGGAACTTGGTGTGGACGGACAGCACCTTGCCGTTCCGCAGCGGAACCGAGGCCCATACCTCCGGGGTGCCGGTGCCGGGGTCCTCCAGATAGGTGGCGCGCTGGCCGCGCCACGCCTCCTTCTTCAGCTGATCGGGCAGATGGGGGTCGTCCAGCTTGGCGCCGAACCCCAGCACCCGGGACTGCTCGTACCACCGCTGGGCGACCTTCACCCGCTCGTCCATCACGGTGCGGCTGTTGTCGAGCATCGAGACACGGGCCGCGTTGTGGACGACGAGGCTCAGCACCACCGCGACCAGCGTGCTCACGGCCGCGATGGCGAGGCTGACCTTCCACCGCAAGCCGGTGCGCAGTGCGAGCTGCCGCAACGCCGCTCAGCCCTTGAGCTTGTAGCCGAAGCCGCGGACCGTCTCGATGCGGTCCTGGCCTATCTTGCCGCGCAGCCGCTGCACATGGACGTCCACGACCCGGGTGTCCCCGCCCCAGCCGTACTCCCAGACCCGCTCCAGCAGCCGGTCGCGGGAGAGCACGGTGCCGGGCGCGGCCGAGAACTCCAGCAGCAGCCGCATCTCGGTCGGGGTGAGCGCCACCTGATGGCCGCCCTTGCGGACCTCCATGCCCTCGGGGTCGACCTCCAGATCGCCGAAGCGCAGCACCCCGCCGTCGGGCTCCTCGGGGACGGGCTCCGCGCCCCGCCCGCCGGGGCCGCTGGCATGGCCGAAGCGGCGCAGCACGGCCCGGATGCGGGCCACCAGCACCGCGCCGTCGAAGGGCTTGGTCACATAGTCGTCGGCGCCGGCCTCGAGGCCGAGCACCACATCGATGGAGTCGGCGCGCGCGGAAAGCATGATCACGGGAACGGTGGACTCGTCGCGGATCCGGCGGCACAGGCTGACCCCGTCCAGGCCCGGAACCATCACATCGAGCAGCGCGATATCGGGGCGGTCGGCCCGGAAGCGCTCGAGGCCGGTCAGCCCGTCGGGCGCGGCCGTCACGAGAAAGCCATCGCGCTCCAGGGCGAGCTGCGTGGCTTCACGGATGACATCGTCGTCCTCGACGAAGAGCACATGGGTCTCGGCCACAGCCTCGCTTCAGCCTTCCGTTCCGTCGTCGGCGCGCGCGGTCGGCGCCGGGGTCGCCTCTTCCTTGGGCGTGGGCACATTCTTGCTGTAGTCGGTGCGCTCGCGGGACCGCACCGCGAACGAACGGTCCGCCCCGGACCAGCCGTAGGTGATCACGGTCTCGCTCGAAGGGCAACAGACCGAGTCCCCGGAGGTGTAGGAGAGCTTCGTCACTCGCAGCTCGTCCTTGGCCACATCGGCGTAGACGGGCGGCTGCTCATCGCTGAAGACGTTCTCGTACCGGTCGCCCACCTTGCGGTACACATACGAGCCGATACCGAAGCCGTCGGCGCAGCTCATGACGTTGATGACCAGGTCGGAATCGGCGGAGCCGGTCAGCCGGCCGGACGTCACATCCACCGGATAGCCCTTGATCTCCTGCTTGGACTCGCGCTCCTTGGCCGTGGGGCAGGGCTTGAGACTCGTCTTCAGATCGTCGCTGACCTGCGGATCCGCCTTGACCAGCTTGATCACGTCGACCTTCTTCCCGGCAGCCGGTGACGGCCGGCCCGATGCACGGCCACCCGCGTACGCGCCGGAGTCCGCGGCGGCCGAGGCCCACTCGGTGCTCGCCGGTCCCTCCTTGCGCACCCCCTGGCTCGCGTCACCGCATCCGGCCAGCATCCAGCCGCCGGCGGCCGCGAGGCCCACGACCGCGCCGCCGGTGAGCATGACTGTCCTGCTGGGAGAGGCCCTGGTCAGGCCGCGCACCGTTCCTGCCCCCGCTCCTGGCGGGCGCGCCGGACCCGACCCGTGTGCTGCCGGACGTTGGTGGCCGGCTTGGTGCCCCCGTCCTGACGGCCGAGCGCGCGGGCGTCCAGATCGCGGCTCTCCAGCTCCTGCCGCAGCCGGGCCAGCGCCCGGTGCAGCGTGCTCTTGACCGTTCCGGTCGACATTCCGAGCGCCTCCGCGGTCTCTTCGGTCGTCATCTGCTCCCAGTGTCGCAGCACCACGACACTGCGCTGCTTGGGAGCGAGCACCGAAAGGATGTCCATCAGCAGGGCGCGGTCGGCGTGCTGCTCGGTGCCGTCGTCGACGCTCGCCTCCGGAAGCTGCTCGGTGGGCACCTCGTCCAGCTTGCGGGCGCGCCACCACTCGGTACGGGTGTTGATCATCACGCGCCGGAGATAGGCGTCCGCGAGCGACTTGTCGGCTATGCCGTCCCAGCGGCCGTAGGTGCGCACCAAGGCGGTCTGGAGCAGATCCTGTGCCTCGACCGGGTCGGGGATCAGCCGACGGGCGCTGCGCAGCAGCGCGTCCTGCCGGTTCCGCACGTACTCCTCAAAGTCCAGAACATTGCTGCTGCTCATGATGTGCAGCCTCCATCCGCCTTTTTTGGGCTCGGTTCGCCTCCGGGTCGCTTTGAGTCGCTGTCGACGGTCGACCGTGCTCGGCCGCTCGTTCCTCGCGGCCTGCGCGCGCTCTCCCTTACGACAGCGACGCGACCCTTCGGCTCACTCGCCGCGTCTTCCCCGCCGTTGATGTGTCCGGCTTCTCGCTCGGCACGGGAAGGACGCTACGGAGGCGCTGTTGCGGCGCCATGCGCAACTGCGCCTCGGCAAACGCACAGCTACCCATAGGTTGTGTAACAACGGAACCCGGCCCGACCGTGTGTCAGAACCGGGTCCTGGGCGTGTCACAGGTCTGTCACAGACAGGGCCGTGACGAGGGATGTTCTCAGGTCAGCGGCAGCCGGTAGAGGCCGCCCGAGAGCGGCTCCACCAGTCCGTCGGAGACGAGCCCGTCGAGCGCGCGGGCCCGTTGCACCGGCTCGTCCCACACCTGGTCCAGCGCCGTCTGCGGCACCGGTGTCACAGCCTCCCGCAACACCGCGAGCAGCTTGCCCCGCACCTGGCGGTCCGTCCCGGCGTAGGTCTGGCCGCGCCGCGGCGGTCCCTCGTGCTCCGGCGAACCGGCCTGCCGCCAGGCGCACAGCGCGGCGATCGGGCAGCGTACGCAGTCGGGGGTACGGGCCGTGCAGACCAGCGCGCCCAGCTCCATCGTGGCGGCCGCCCAGCGCGCCGCGGTCGGCTCCTCCTCGGGGAGCAGGGTGCGGGCCAGCTTGCGCTCGGCGGCGGTGGTGGCGTTCGGCGGGTACCGCGTACCGCTGACCGCGCGCGCGAACACCCGGCGGACATTGGTGTCCAGCACCGGATGGCGCTGGCCGTACGCGAACGAGGCCACGGCCGCCGCCGTGTACTCCCCCACGCCCGGCAGCGCCAGCAACTGGGCGTGGTCGCGCGGTACGTCACCGCCGTGCCGCTCCCTTATGGCGGCCGCGGCGCCGTGCAGCCGCAGCGCCCGGCGCGGATAGCCCAGCCGGCCCCAGGCGCGGACCGCCTCACCGGGCGGTTCCGCGGCCAGGTCGGCCGGGCGCGGCCAGCGGGCGAGCCACTGCTCGTACACCGGCAGCACCCGGTTCACCGGGGTCTGCTGGAGCATGAACTCGCTCACCATCACACCCCAGGCGCCCGCCTCGGGGCGGCGCCAGGGGAGGTCGCGCGCGTGCGCGTCGAACCAGTCGATGACGGGCCGGTGCAGAACGGCTCCGTCGGGGTCGGAGGATGCGGCGGCCGGGACGGCGGAAGCGGAAATGGCAGTCATCGCATCCGATCCTGACATGAGGGGACGGCTCACGGGGCGCAGGGCGCGGGCGTTCGGGTTCCAGCCGCGCCAGTCGTTGCCAAATCGTGCGATACGGCGCCCGTACGGGAACGGATGGCCGCTTACCGCGCCCGGGTGCGGTCTTTCGGTGCCTCTGGGGTGACCTCAGGGCACCTTGTGGGCGTCTGGGGGACCCCTCATGCGCCGGATCCGGTCGGATCATGAGAAAAGTAGGGCCCGGAGCGGGGGTTATTGGCCGGTTGTGCTCCCGATCTCTCGTAGAGTTTCCGCGTGGGATCTCTGCGCAATCCGATCGGGCCGCTTCCCTCCTCCATTTACTGGCGGCGGAGGGCCGTTGCGCTGGCCCTGCTCGCCGCCATCATTCTCGTGGTCATCTGGGCCTTCGGCTGGGGTGGTTCGGGAGGTGGCGGAAGTGACGAGGGCAAGGGATCGGGCGGCGGGGGACCCGCGAGCACGATCACCCCGGGCCCCTCCTCCTCCGGACCGGTCAACAGCGAACGGCCGGGCGGACGCGACGAGTCCGACGGCGGCGGCTCGGGATCGGGCGGCTCCGGCGGCAGCGGGGGCAGCGGCGGCGGCTCGGACGACGGCGGTAAGGGCGCGGGCGGCGGCAGCGGCTCCGGCGGCGCGGGCGGCTCGGGCGGCTCATCGGGTGGCGGCGCGGGCGGTGGCATCGGCACCGGGACCGGGCAGGGCCTGCCCGCCGGGTCGAGCCTGCGGGACTGCCGCCCCGGCGACGCGGAGCTTACGGTGCGCAGCGTCAAGGACTCCAAGGTCAAGAACACCTGGGCGCCGGGGGAGAAGCCCAACTTCGAGATCGTCGTGAAGAACACCAAGTCGAGCTCCTGCAAGGTCGACTTCGGGCGCGCCGCGGCCTCGCTGACCATCACCGACGCCCACAACGCCCACGTCTGGGCCTCCGACGACTGCCCCGAGGGCAGCGCCGCCGCACTGGTCGAGGTGCCGGGGTCCGGCCAGACCAAGCGCACCGTGGAGTGGGACCGCAAGCGCAGCGCCGAGCACTGCGCCACGCCGTCGGGCGGCGCGTCGGCCAAGCCGGGCACGTATCTGGTCGAGGTGAAGGTGGACGGGCTGGGGACGGCCAAGGTGTCGTTCGTCCTCGAGAAGGACTGACCAGCGGCTCCGGGTGTCCGGTGGGTTTGTCCCCTCCCCGCCCCTTCCCGATACCAGGGGCTCCGCCCCCGGACCCCGGGGGCCGACGAGCCGACCGTCGGCGCAGCCGATGACCGGGCGGACGTCCGCGCACATCCGGGCCGTCCGGCCAGGGTCTGGGGCGGAGCCCCCCACGCGGCGGAGCCGCATATCGTCAGGTGCCGGGAAGGGGCGGGGAGGGGAAGGCCCCACCCCCGCAGACGTACGGCGGCTCAGAGCTAGACGTACCGCTCCAGGATGGACGACTCGGCCAGCCGGGACAGCCCCTCGCGGACCGAGCGGGCCCGGGCCTCGCCCACGCCGTCCACCATCTGCAGATCGTCCACGCTCGCGGCCAACAGCTTCTGCAGGCCGCCGAAGTGCTCCACCAGCCGCTCGATGATGGCGCCCGGCAGCCGCGGCACCTTGGCCAGCAGCCGGAAGCCGCGCGGCGAGACCGCCGAGTCGAGGGTCTCGGGCGAGCCGGTGTACCCCAGCGCGCGGGCCACGATGGGGAGTTCGAGCAGCTCGGCGTGGGTCAGCCGGTCCAGCTCGGCGAGCGCGTCGGCCACCGTACGGGTGCGCTTGGCGGTCGGCTCGGGCACGTAGTCCCGCACCACCAGCTCGCGCTCGGGCTCCACGCCCGCGATCAGCTCGTCCAGCTGGAGGGAGAGCAGCCGGCCGTCGGTGCCCAGCTCGACCACGTACTCCGCGATCTCGGTGGCGATACGGCGGACCATCTCCAGCCGCTGCGCGACCGCGCTCACATCCCGGACGGTGACCAGGTCCTCGATCTCCAGGGCCGAGAGCGTGCCCGCCACCTCGTCGAGGCGGAGCTTGTACCGCTCCAGCGTGGCCAGCGCCTGGTTGGCGCGGGAGAGGATCGCCGCCGAGTCCTCCAGGACCCGCCGCTGGCCGTCCACATACAGCGCGATCAGCCGCATCGACTGGCTGACCGAGACCACCGGGAAGCCGGTCTGGATGGAGACGCGCTGCGCGGTCCGGTGCCGGGTGCCGGTCTCCTCGGTGGGGATCGCCGCGTCCGGGACCAGCTGCACCCCGGCCCGCACGATCTTGGAGATGTCCTTGTCGAGCACCAGCGCGCCGTCCAGCTTGCACAGCTCGCGCAGCCGGGTCGCGGTGAACTCGACGTCGATGACGAAGCCGCCGGTGCACAGCGACTCGACGGTCCTGTCGGTGCCGAGCACGATCAGCCCGCCGGTGTTTCCCCGGAGAACGCGCTCGAGGCCGTCGCGCAACGCCGTACCCGGCGCGACCGCGCTCAGGGAGGCACGCATCAGACCGTCGGCCTTGCCGGGTGCCGTTGCCCGGTCGCCTGCTGCCACTGCACTCCTCCGTCGCAAGGTCTGTCGGTGCCACGAGTCGCCCTGCCATGCCGGTGCGCGAGGCCACGTATGGGCGAGACCAGGGCAAAGTCTACCGGCGGCCACCAGCCTCCCGTGGGGTCTCCCGGCGTACGCCCGTAGGCGTGCAGCGGAGTGGGACTCCCCCTGGGTCGTGCGCCACCCGGCTCACCGACCGCCGGCGTACGCCCTCACCAGCACACTCGGCCACGCTTCCGGCACCGCTCCGGTGACGCCCCGCCCACCATGTCAGCCCCGGTCGTCCGCTTCCACCCGCGCCTTCTCGCCCCGCTCCCGGCGCCGCGGCAGCACCCGCAGCGCGTCCCCGATGTCCGCCACCTCCAGCACCCGCATCCCGTCCGGGATCCGGCCCGGGTCGCCCGGCACCAGGGCGTGGGTGAAGCCGAGCCGGGCCGCCTCCGCCAGCCGCCGCTGCACCCCGGTGACCCGCCTGACCTCGCCCGCGAGCCCCACCTCGCCGATCGCCACCAGGTTCTTGGGCAGCGGGGTGTCACTGGCGGCGCTGGCCAGCGCGAGCGCCACGGCGAGGTCCGCGGCGGGCTCGGACAGCTTCACCCCGCCCACCGTGGCGCTGTAGATGTCCCGCTTGCCCAGCGCGCTGATCCGGCCGCGCTGCTCCAGCACGGCCAGCATCATCGAGACCCGGGACGTCTCCAGACCGGAGGTGGTCCGGCGCGGCGAGGGGATCTGGGAGTCCACGGTGAGCGCCTGCACCTCGGCCACCAGCGGCCGGCGGCCCTCCAGGGTGACCGTCAGACACGTGCCCGGCACAGGCTCGTCGCGGCGGGTGAGGAACAGCCCGGAGGGGTCGGCGAGCCCGGTGATGCCCTCGTCGTGCAGCTCGAAGCAGCCGACCTCGTCCGTCGCCCCGTAGCGGTTCTTCACCCCGCGCACCAGCCGCAGCCGGGCGTGCCGGTCGCCCTCGAAGTGCAGCACGACATCGACCAGATGCTCCAGCAGCCGGGGCCCGGCGATGGCGCCGTCCTTGGTGACATGGCCCACCAGCAGCGTGGACATCCCGCGCTCCTTGGACGCGCGGATCAGCGCCCCGGCCACCTCGCGCACCTGCGCCATCCCACCCGGCGCGCCGTCGATCTCGGGCGAGGCGACGGTCTGCACCGAGTCCAGGACGAGCAGCGAGGGCTTGACCGAGTCCAGATGGCCGAGGACGGTCGAGAGGTCGGTCTCGGCGGCGAGGTAGAGATGGTCGCTCAGCGCGCCGATGCGGTCGGCGCGCAGCCGCACCTGACTCGCCGACTCCTCACCGGTGATGTAGAGGGTGCGGTGCTCCTCGGAGGCGGCCTTGGCCGCCACGTCCAGCAGCAGCGTGGACTTGCCGACCCCGGGCTCCCCGGCGAGCAGCACGACCGCGCCGGGGACCAGCCCGCCGCCGAGCACCCGGTCGAGCTCGTCCACGCCCGTGCCCCGCGCGGTGGCCTGACGGCCGTCCACCTGGCCGATGGGCAGGGCGGCCGAGGTGACCCGGCCGGGCGCGGTGGTGCGCACCGCGGGCGCCCCGTACTCCTCGACCGTGCCCCACGCCTGGCACTCCGGACAGCGGCCGAGCCACTTGGCGGTGGTCCAGCCGCACTCCGTACAGCGGTAGGAGGGCCGGTCCTTGGCGGATGAGCGGGAGGAGCTACGGGCAGCCATGCCGTAACGCTAGCGTCGCCCACCGACAGAGCCGAACTACGCTGGTCAGGGCCGCTCATCGGCCTCCTCACCGGCCCCTTCACCGCCTCTTCACCGGCCCGTCCACCGGCCCGTTCATCAGTCCTTCGGAGGGCGCCGGGCGCATAGCAGGTTGTGGCCACCGGAGGGGGACACCTGTCCCCTTATGAGGGAGATGGTCACCCGTAAGGGTTAAAACAGCGCAAGTGGCGCGAGGAAGTCTGCATCATCCGCCTACCGTCGCCGGGTGATGAGCAGCAGGTCCGAGCACTCGACACAGACCACCGGCGCACAGCGGGCGCGGCGCCGTGCGCCCCGCTCCACCACCACCCGCCCCCAGCGGCCTCCGGAACGCTACGAGCCGTACCTGGACGGCCTGTTCACCTACTGCCTGTCGGCCCTGTGCGAGCACGACGCCGCGGCCGTCGCGGTGGGCGACGTACTGGCGGTGGCCGAGCGCCGCACCGGCCGGGGGCGGGGCCGGGTGACCGCGGAGGGCGAGCTGTCCCGCCCGTGGCTCTACGCGGTCGCCCGCTGGGCCTGTCTGCGCAAACTGGCCGAACGCCGCGGCCGTACGGGGACGGACACCCCGGGCGACGGCGCCGGGGCCGAGCTGCCGGAGCCCATCGCCGCCCAGCGCCGCCGCGAACTGGCCGCGCTGGCCTGGCCGGAGGCCGCCGGGACCTCCGCCGAGCAGCGCGAGGCGCTCGAGCTCGCGGTGCGCCACCGGCTGGGCCCCTCCGAGGTGGCCGCGGTGCTCGGCAAGGACCAGGAGGAGACCCGCGCCCTGCTCTCCAGCGCCGCCTGCGAGGTGGAGCGGACCCGCGCCGCGCTCGCCGTCGTCGAGCTCGGCCACTGCCCGGTGGTCGCGCGGCTCGCGGGCGACACCCAGGTGCTGCTCTCCGCCGCCCTCCGCCGTGAGCTGGTGCGCCATGTGGACGACTGCCGCGAGTGCCGCCGGATGGCCGAGCGCGCCACGGCCGACGGACCCTGGCCCGGTACGGCGGCCGCGCCCGCCGCGCTGCCGGTGGTGGAGGCCCCCCGCGCCGCCGTGCACGCCGCGCTGCTGGGCGCGCTGGGCGGACGGCCCGCCCGCGCGGGCGCCGGGCCCCGGTTCGACCGGCGTGGCTTTCCGCTGGAGCCCCAGGACCGGGCCGCCCGCCGCAGCCGGATGCGCAGCCGCGTGATGACCACGACGGTGGTCGCCACGGTCGTGGCGGCCCCGGTGCTCGCCCTGTGGGCCGCCTACCGGGGCGCACCGCTCGCCGGTGACGAGCGCGACACGGACTCGGTGGCCGCCGCCGACGCGGACGGCGCGGACCAGGCCCCGGCCGGTCAGGACCGGCCCGCCCGGCGCTCGTACGAGCAGACCGGCAGTGCGCAGGACCGTTCCGGCACGCGGATCGGCTCCGGCCCGCGCAGCGCCGGGGCGGGCCGAGGGGCGTCGGATGTGTCGGTCGAGGTGATCGACGCGGACGGGGTGGTGGAGCGGCCGGGGCACAAGGGCGGCGAGCCGTCCCGCCCGGACGGCTCCCCGGCCGGTGGCGGCCGCCCCGGGGACGGCTCCGGACCCTCCCGGCCCGCGCCGGGGCCGGGGCGGCTCACGGTCACGGCCCATCCCGAGGGCGATGTGACGGTCATCACCCTCACCGCCTCCGGCGGTTCACCGGTGCACTGGTCGGCCTCCGCCGGGGCGCCCTGGCTCCGGCTGAACCACCCGGCCGGGGTGCTGCGGCCCGGCGACTCCACGACCATCACGGTCTCGGTGGACCACGATCGGGAGCCGGCCGGGCACTGGAGCGCGCGGGTCTCGGTGGATCCGGCGGGCGCGGTGGTGCTGATCGAGGGCCGGGGTACGTCCCCCGAGCCCACGCCCAGCCCCACGGGCCCCTCCGACCAGCCGACCCCGACCCCGAGCGACCCGTCGCCGACGCCTTCCGGTTCGCCCGCGGCGAAGCGCTGACGTGAGGCGCTGACGCGATGCGCTGACGCGTGGACCGGACGCGTCGACCTTGGCAGACCCGGTCACCCGGACCGGCGGGCCCGGACGCGCCGACCGGCGGGTCTAGTGGGTGTCCGACGGGTCGTGGTGCCTGCGGCGGGCTGTTCCCCTCCCCGCCCCTTCCCGCAACCAGGGGCTCCGCCCCTGGACCCCTGGGGGTGCGGGTCTGTGTCGATGTGCGGCTCCGCCCCTGGCCCCCTGGGGTGCGGAAGGCGCCCCGAAGGGGCGCGGGGAACTGCGCGACCAGCCACGATGGTGCCGCAGGCGGTCGACGGCGGGCCAGGGCACGGGGGCTCCGCCCCTGGGCCCCGGGGTCTGGGGCGGAGCCCCAGTTGCGGGAAGGGGCGGGGAGGGGAAAGACCCGCCGGGCACGGGCGCCGACGAAGCCGTCTCAGTGGCCGTACGCGCTGACGGCGGGCACTACGGGTGTGCCCAACACGTCGGCGCACCCGCGTCAGTCAGCCGGATCAGCCGGATCGGCCAGGTCCACCGGAACAACCGGGTCCACCGGAGCCACCGGAACGCCCGGGTCCACCGGAGCCACCGGAACGCCCGGGTCCACCGGAGCCACCGGAACAACCGGGTCCGCCGGATGCGGCGCCAGCACCGGCAGCGACGACGCCATGCGCCGCTCGCACAGCTCGACCAGCCGGTCGTACCCGCCCTTGCCCATCAGCTCCGTGAGCTCCGGCCGGTACGACCGGAACACCGGCTCCCCGGCCCCGTGCGCCGAGGTGGCCGAGGTGCACCACCAGTGCAGATCGTGGCCGCCCGGCCCCCAGCCGCGCCGGTCGTACTCGGCGATGGTGATCCGCAGTACCCGGGTGTCGTCCGGCCGGTCGATCCAGTCGTAGGACCGGCGCACCGGGAGCTGCCAGCACACGTCCGGCTTGGTCTCCAGCGGCTCGCGCCCCTCCCGCAGCGCCAGGATGTGCAGTGCGCAGCCCGCGCCGCCCGCGAAGCCCGGCCGGTTCTGGAAGATGCACGAGCCCTTGTGGCGCCGGGTCTGCCGCTCGCCGTCGTCGTCCTCCTGCACCCACCCCGAGGCGTGCCCCTCGTCGTGGAACTGCCAGATCTCCGGGGTCAGCCGGGCCATATGGCGTCCGACCCGCGCCTCGTCGTCCTCGTCCGAGAAGTGCGCGCCCAGCGTGCAGCAGCCGTCGTCGGCCCGCCCCGCCTGGATGCCCTGGCAGCCCTGGCCGAAGATGCAGGTCCACTTGGAGGTCAGCCAGGTCAGATCGCATCGGAAGAGCTGCTCGTCGTCGGCCGGATCGGGGAATTCGACCCATGCGCGGGCGAAGTCCAGGCCGACCTCGTCCTCGGTGCTCGGGGCGTTCTCGGCGCCCTCCGCCCCGGACGGCATCGGCTCCTCGGCCGCCCACTCCAGGGCGGCCTTCCGGCGTTTGTCCTGCTTCGCCTTTTTCGTCTTTGCCACGGTGCAAGGGTAGGCGCCTTCGGCGAAAAGCCGGAGGTGGGGACCGCGTACGTCCCCGGCGCGGCTCAGCCGCCGGATCGTGGGGGACCTGTGCATGACACCGAGAGGGGAGCAGTAGCGTTCACGCTATGAGACTCGGTGTCCTCGACGTGGGTTCGAATACGGTTCATCTGCTCGTGATGGACGCCCACCCCGGCGCGCGCCCGCTGCCCGCGCATTCGCACAAGGCCGAGCTGCGGCTGGCCGAACTCCTCGACGGGCAAGGGGCCATCGGCCCCGACGGAGTCGACCGCCTGATCGCGGTGGTCATGGAGGCGCTGGAGGCGGCCGAGGACAAGGGCGTCGAGGACGTCCTGCCGTTCGCGACCTCCGCCGTCCGCGAGGCGTCCAACGCCGATGAGGTCCTGGCCCGGGTCGCCGAGGAGACCGGGGTGCGGCTCCAGGTGCTCAGTGGCGCGGACGAGGCGCGGCTCACCTTCCTGGCCGCCCGCCGCTGGTTCGGCTGGTCCGCGGGGAAGCTGCTGGTCCTGGACATCGGCGGCGGTTCGCTGGAGATCGCGTACGGCATGGACGAGGAGCCCGTCGCGGCGGTCTCGCTGCCGCTGGGGGCCGGCCGGCTGACCGGGTCCTGGCTGCCCGGCGATCCGCCCGACCCGGCGGACGTACGGGCCCTGCGGCGCCATGTGCGGGCCGAGATCGCCCGGAGCGTCGGCGATTTCAGCCGTCATGGGGCGCCGGACCATGTGGTGGCCACCTCCAAGACCTTCAAGCAGCTGGCCAGGATCACCGGCGCCGCGCGCTCCGCCGAGGGGCTCTACGTGGAGCGCCGGCTCACCCGCCGGGCGCTGGAGGAGTGGGTGCCGAAGCTGGCCACCATGCCCACCCAGGAGCGGGCCGAGCTGCCCGGGGTCTCCGAGGGCCGGGCCGGACAGCTCACGGCCGGGGCGCTGGTGGCGGAGGCCGCGATGGACCTGTTCGGCGTGGACCAGCTGGAGATCTGCCCGTGGGCGCTGCGCGAGGGCGTGATCCTCCGCCGCCTGGACCATCTGCCCACCTGACCACGGAGCGTGACCGGGGCCGGAAAGCGGCGGCCGTTCAGCCGCGAAGGCCGCCGCGGTTCGGTTGCGGAGAGCAGCCGCCGTACGCTGTCCCTCGTGACAGAGCCAGTGGTGCGCATCCCGGATGCGAAGGTCGCGCTGTCCACAGCCTCGGTCTATCCGGAGTCGACGGCGACGGCCTTCGAGATCGCGGCACGCCTGGGCTACGACGGCGTCGAGGTCATGGTGTGGACCGACCCGGTCAGCCAGGACATCGAGGCGCTGCGTCGGCTCTCGGACTACCACCAGGTGCCGATCCTCGCCGTGCACGCCCCCTGTCTGCTGATCACTCAGCGGGTCTGGTCGACCGATCCGTGGGTGAAGCTGCAGCGGGCGAGGGCGGCCGCCGAGAAGCTCGACGCGTCCACCGTCGTGGTCCACCCGCCGTTCCGATGGCAGCGGGCGTACGCCCGTGAGTTCGTCCGCGGAATCTGGCGGATGGCGGACGAGACCGATGTGCGGTTCGCGGTCGAGAACATGTACCCGTGGCGCTATCGCGACCGCGAGATGCTGGCGTACGCCCCGGGCTGGGACGTCACCCAGGACGACTACCGCCACTTCACGATCGATCTGTCGCACACCTCCACCGCCCGTACGGACGCGCTGGAGATGGTGGACCGCATGGGCGACCGGCTGGCCCATCTCCACCTCGCCGACGGCCAGGGCTCCAACAAGGATGAGCACCTGGTGCCGGGGCGCGGCACTCAGCCCTGCGCCGAGCTGCTGGAACGGCTCGCGGTCGGCGGTTTCGACGGCCATGTGGTCGTCGAGGTCAACACCCGGCGTGCCATGTCCACGACCGAGCGCGAGGCCGATCTGGCGGAGGCCCTGGCCTTCACCCGGCTGCACCTCGCCTCGCCGACCTCGACCACCCGGCGGCGCAGGGCGGTGCCCGGTTCATGACCGCCGCCGCATCCGGGTCCGCCACGCCCCCGCGCAAGCGCGGCCGCCCGGCCCGTACGAGCGCCTCCGACGGCCCCGCCGCCCGCGACCGGATCCTGATCGCGGCGCGTAACGAGTTCGCCGAGCGCGGCTACGACAAGACCTCGATCCGCGGCATCGCCAAGGCCGCGGAGGTGGACCCGGCGCTGGTCCACCACTACTTCGGCACCAAGGAGCAGGTCTTCGAGGCGGCCATCGAGCTGATCTTCGCCCCCGCCATGGGCGTCCCGGACGCGGTGCACGGCAGCCGCGAGGGCGCGGGCGAGCGGATGGCCCGCTATATGTTCGGCATCTGGGAGAACCCGGTCAGCAGGCTGCCGCTGCTCGCCGTGATGCGCTCGGCGCTGACCAACGAGACCGCCGCCACGGTGCTGCGCGGCATGATCGAGCGCCGGGTGCTGGTGCGGGTGGCGGGTGAGCTGGATGTGCCGAACCCCGAGTTCCGGGCCCAGCTCGCGGCCGGGCATCTGATCGGGATCGCGATGCTGCGGTATGTGATCCGGATGGAGCCGATGGCCTCGGCGGAGACGGACGACATCGTGGCCATGGTGGGGCCGACCCTCCAGCGCTATCTGACCGAAAGCTGATCGAAATCCCGATCGTCCGGGCGTGAACGGGCCGGTCCCCGACCGATCGCTGACCGAGCGCTGATCGGTCCGTTCCGCTCCGTGAGCCGGCCGTCTCTGGATCCGGACGGACCATCCGGATCCATGGACACAGGCGTAGGCTCAGAAGACTCCGATCCGATCCGCAGGACGCACGTATCACGAGGGAGCCGAGCCGTGCCCGAGCTGAGGTCTCGCACCGTCACCCATGGCCGCAACATGGCGGGCGCCCGCGCCCTTATGCAGGCTTCCGGCGTAGCGCGCGAGGACTTCGGCAAGCCGATCGTCGCCGTCGCCAACAGCTTCACCGAGTTCGTGCCCGGCCACACCCACCTCCAGCCGGTGGGCCGGATCGTCAGTGAGGCGGTCCACGCGGCGGGCGGCATTCCGCGCGAGTTCAACACCATCGCCGTGGACGACGGCATCGCCATGGGCCACGGCGGGATGCTCTACAGCCTCCCCTCCCGCGACCTGATCGCCGACTCCGTGGAGTACATGGTCGAGGCGCACTGCGCCGACGCGCTGATCTGCATCTCCAACTGCGACAAGATCACCCCCGGGATGCTGATGGCCGCGATGCGGCTCAACATCCCGACCGTCTTCGTCTCGGGCGGCCCCATGGAGGCGGGCCGGGCCACGCTCGTCGACGGCACCGTCCGCAAGCTGGACCTGATCAACGCGATCTCGGACGCGGTCAACGAGAGCGTCTCGGACGAGGACATCCTCCGCATCGAGAACAACGCCTGCCCGACCTGCGGCTCCTGTTCCGGCATGTTCACCGCCAACTCGATGAACTGCCTGACCGAGGTGATGGGTCTCTCCCTGCCGGGCAACGGTTCGGTGCTGGCCACCCACACCGCCCGCAAGGCGCTCTACGAGACCGCCGGCCGTACGGTCGTGGAGATCACCAAGCGCTACTACGAGCAGGACGACGAGACGGTCCTGCCGCGCTCCATCGGCTCCCGCGCCGCCTTCGAGAACGCCATGGCGCTCGACATCGCCATGGGCGGCTCGACCAATACGATCCTCCACCTGCTGGCCGCTGCCCAGGAGGCCGGTCTCGACTACGACCTCGATGACATCAACGAGGTCTCCCGCCGGGTGCCGTGCCTCGCCAAGGTCGCCCCGAACGTCGCCCCCGGCGGCACGTACTACATGGAGGACGTGCACCGCGCGGGTGGCATCCCGGCGATCCTCGGCGAGCTGTTCCGCGGCGGGCTGCTGAACGAGGACGTCCACTCCGTGCACAGCTCCTCGCTCGCCGACTGGCTCAAGACCTGGGACGTGCGCGGCGGTTCACCGTCCGCCGAGGCCATCGAGCTGTGGCACGCGGCCCCCGGCTGCAAGCGCTCCGCCACCGCCTTCTCGCAGTCCGAGCGCTGGGACACCCTGGACACGGACGCCGCCGGCGGCTGCATCCGCGACATGGAGCACGCCTACTCCAAGGACGGCGGGCTCGCCGTCCTCAAGGGCAATCTGGCCGTCGACGGCTGCGTGGTGAAGACCGCGGGCGTGGACGAGTCCATCTGGACCTTCGAGGGCCCGGCCGTGGTCTGCGAATCCCAGGAGGAGGCCGTCGAGCGGATCCTGGGCAAGCAGGTCAAGGAGGGCGACGTGGTCGTCATCCGCTACGAGGGCCCCAAGGGCGGCCCCGGGATGCAGGAGATGCTCTACCCGACCTCCTTCCTCAAGGGCCGGGGCCTGGGCAAGGCCTGCGCGCTGGTCACCGACGGCCGCTTCTCCGGCGGCACGTCGGGCCTCTCCATCGGCCACGCCTCGCCGGAGGCGGCGTCCGGCGGCACCATCGCCCTGGTCCGGGACGGCGACCGCATCCGCATCGACATCCCCGGCCGCTCCATCGAACTCCTGGTGAGCGAGGAGGAGTTGGCGGCCCGCCGCGAGGAGCTCGGCGGTGTCTACGCCCCGAAGAACCGCGAGCGCAAGGTGTCCACCGCGCTGCGCGCCTACGCGGCGATGGCCACCAGCGCGGACAAGGGCGCGGTCCGCGACATCAGCCAGCTGGGCTGACGTTCCGTAGCCCGCTCGGGCTGACGTCCATCCCGGACGCCTCCAGGGTGTCGTACCCGTAGACCGTGGTCAGGGCGTCCCCGCTCAGCGTCAGCTCGGCGGGGACGCCACCGGGGTCCGTCCGCGCCTTGGTCCGCCACAGCACCCGGCCGTCCCGGCGGTCCAGCGCGACCACCCGGCCCGCGGCGGTGGCCAGATACAGGGCGTTCCGGCGCCCGGACACCACGGGCGAGCCCAGCCACTCCACCTGTGTCGCCTTGCTCCACAGCCGCTTTCCGGCCGTGGTGACGGCGGTGACCTCGCCGTTCTGCCGGACGAAGTACAGCGTGTCGCCCACCAGGGCGGGCGTGATCTGCCGGGCGGAGAGCCCCTCGGGCAGCTTCACCCGGCGCTGCCGTCCCCCGTCCGTGCCGAGGAACAGCAGATCGGTGTAGTCGTCGGTGTCGTGCTCGCGCTGCTCCAGATAGAGGAGCTCGCCCGAGCGCTCGGCGAGGAAGGAGCCCACGGAGACCGTGCCGATCCGCCGGGGCTCTCCCGTGGTGGGGGAGAGGGTGTAGAGCCCGCTCGGAACGGCCGGGTCGCCCCGGTCCTCCAGCGGTCCGCAGTCCGCGAGGGGGCGTCCGGCCACCACATTCGGGCCGCAGCTCAGCCCGTGGCCGACCCGGCGCGACCAGAGCGTGCGGCCGGTGCGCACGTCCACCGCCTGGAACGTCTCCTCGTCCCAGCTCTGGGTGAGCACGGCCGGGTGGTCCCCGCGCCGGAACACCGCCCCCTGGTCCGCGCTGCCGATATCGGTCCGCCAGACCCGCTCACCGTCGCTGGTGCGGTAGCCCTCCAGCCGGGCCGTGCCGTCCGACTTCTCCACGGTGCCCAGTACGAGACCACCGGCCACTCCGATCAGCTCGCTCGGCTTCGCCGACCGGTGCCAGGCGACCCGCCCCCGGACGTCCAGCCGGGTCAGGGCGATCCCGGAACCACCGCAGTACAGATCCGTGCCCGAGGGCAGACAGCGGCGGCCGGTCAGCTCGCTGACCGAGCGCGGAGCGCCATCGGCGCTGGTCACGATGTCGGTGCCGGGTCCGGCGAGGGTGCGCTGCCAGGGGCGCCAGCCGGACGGGAGCGAGCCGTTCGCCGATGAGCGGGCGGTGGGGCGGGCGTCGGGTTCGCCCTCGGGCCCGGACCCGGCCCGGAGGAAGACGATCGTCCCCACCATCGCGGCGACCAGGCCCGCGGCCGCGGCGGCGATCACCAGGGGGCGGCGCGTCAGATGGGCGCGGCCCGGCGCACGGCCGACTTCGGTCGGCACGGCGGCGTCGCCCTCGTCGCCCTCGCCGGTGCCGCCGTCCGCGTCCGTGACGTCCTTACGGTCGTCGTCACCGCCCTTACCGTCCTCGGAAGCGTCGTCACCGTCGTCACCGCCGTCCTCGGGCAGCGTCCGCAGCCGCTCCAGCAGCTCGTCCAGCCCGGGGCGCGCGGGCGGGTCCTTGCTCAGGCAGTCCGCGACCGCGTCACGCAGCGGCCCGGTCACCGCGTCCAGCGCCGGGGGCTCGTACACCACGTGATAGGCGGTCATATACGGGCTGTCCGCGTCGAACGGGCTCTGCCCGGTCGCCGCGTACACCAGCACCGTCGCCAGCGAGAACACATCGGACTCCGGCCCGACCTCACGCGGATCGCGCAGCTGCTCCGGCGACATGAACGGGGGCGTGCCCATGACCCGGCCCGTCATGGTCAGCGTCTGGTGGTCGGCCGCGCGGGAGATGCCGAAGTCGATGACGCGGGGGCCCTCGTCGGACAGCACGATGTTGGCCGGTTTCAGATCCCGGTGCACCACCCCCGCCCGGTGGATCTCCCGTAGCGCCTCGACCAGCCCGATCGCCAGCCGCCGCAACTCGGCGCCGCGCAGCGGACCGTCCGCCGCGACCTGCTCGGCGAGGGTCCGGCCGGGGACGTACGAGGTCGCCATCCACGGCAGCACGGCATCGGGGTCCGCGTCCACGACGGCCGCGGTGAACGCGCCGCTGACCCGCCGGGCGGCCGCGACCTCCTGGCGGAACCGCACCCGGAACTCGTCGTCGTCGGCGAACTGCTGATGCACCACCTTCAGCGCCAGCCGCCGCCCCGACGGCGACCGGGCCAGATACACCGTGCCCATCCCGCCACGGCCGAGCCGCCGCTCGAGTGCGTAGCCTCCGATGGACTCCGGGTCCCCGGCGCGCAGTGCCATTCCTGTCTTCTCCCACCGACCCACGATCCGGCGGTCACTTTAGGCCCGGCTCGCGCCGGGGGCCCGTGACGCCACTCACCAACCGGCCGGATTCCGCCCGTCCACGGCGAAGAGCGTGCCGTCCGGGGCCGTCGCGAACACCCTGCCGTCCGCCACCACCGGCGCGGGCATCAGATCCAGGTAGCCCTGACCGGCCGCGCCTCCGCGCGAGCGGGTCTCGCCGATCACCTCGCCCCGCCGGGCGTCCACGGCCAGCAGCCGGCCGTCCGCCGCCGAGAAGTACAGCCGGCCGTCCGCCGCCACCAGCGGTGAGGCGTTGGAGACCGAGGTCTCCAGGCGCCAGAGCCGCGCCCGCGCCGAGCCCTCGCGCGCGGTGTCGACGGCCACCAACCCGCCGTCCGAGCCCAGCACATACACCCGATCGCCGCTGGTGACGACACTGAGCGCGGACACCGGCACGGACAGCGCGACCCGCCGCGCCGCGCGCCGCTCCGGGTCGTAGCGCACCACGGCGGTGGTACTGGTCTGGGTGTCCGTCTCGGTCAGCAGCAGTACGCCATCGGGGCCGCTTCCGGCCGGGGTGAGATTGCCGCTGAGCGAGGCGTGCCAGCGCGTCGTACCGCGCACCGTGTCCACCGCCGTGACCAGCGTGTGCGAGCCGTCGCCCGCGGTGGTCACGGCGTACGCGGTGCGGCCGTCGCCGTACGAGAAGAAGGCGGGCCTGGCGTGGCCGGGCAGCCGGTGGCTCCAACGCTCCTTGTTCGTCGCCCCGTTCACCGAGGTGACCACGCCGTCCGGCGTGACCAGCAGCACGGAGTCGCCCGAGGAGTAGACCCCGCCCTGGTAGCGGGCCAGATCGCGGCTCCAGCGGACGCGATGGGTCGTGGGGTCGAGCGCCCGCAGCCGCCCGCCGTCCGGGGACACCGTCCGCACCAGACCGCCCGCGACCACGGGGGCGGAGATCGTCGCGCCGTCACCGGGGCGCCGCGCCGCGGACGGCCGCGACCAGACCACTCGGCCGTCGTCCGGATCGACCCGGGCGGTCTCGACACCGTGCCGGGCGCAGTACAGCGCGCCCGCTCCGTACGAGCAGAACGCGGGCCGCGCCCCCGAGCCCGCGGCCTTTCCGGCGGCCGGCCCGGTCGTCCAGGGGCGCCACGCCTCCGCGGTCGCCGCGCTGATCCGCGGGCGGCCGCCGCCGGAGGAGTCCGTGCCGTCGAACGGGCGCAGTGCGACGACGGTGCCCGCGCCGAGCAGTACGACGGCGGCGAGCCCGGAGAGGGCCCACCGCCGGATCCCCCGGCGCCGCGCCACGGGCTGGTCCGGCCCCGACTCGGCCTGGTCCGCGGCCGGTTCCGGCTCGGAAGCCGCCTTCACATGCGTATCGGGATCCGCCGTATCGGGATCCACAGGACCGGGATCCACAGGACCGGGACCCGCCGTATCGGGGGCCGCCGTTTCGGGGGCCGCGGTTTCGGCAGGGTCGGCAAGGGCCGCCTTCACCTGCGTATCCGTGGCGCCGTCGTCCTGCCCCCAGCGTCCACCCGGCAGCGAGTGCGGCTCCGGCGTCCGCTGCTGCGGCACCAGCGGAACGGGTCCGCGCCGCACCGGCGACCGGGGTCCGCGGACCGTGCGCAACACCGTCATCAGGGCGTCGGGCGTGGGGCGGTCCTCGGGGTTCTTGGCCAGACACCGCTGGATCAGCGGCAGCAGCTCATCCGGCACCCCCGCCAGATCCGCCTCGTCGTGCACCACCTGGTACGCCACGATGTACGGACTCTCGGACTCGAACGGCCCCCGCCCGGTGGCCGCGTGCACCAGCACCGACCCCAGCGCGAACACATCCGCCGCCGGTCCCACCGCCCGCGGCCGCTGGAACTGCTCCGGCGCCATGAACGGCGGGGTGCCGATCAACTTCCCCGTCTCAGTGCGCAGTTCGCTGTCGGACGGCCGGGAGATGCCGAAGTCGATGACCTTCGGGCCGTCCGCCGCGAGCAGCACATTGCTCGGCTTGAGATCGCGGTGCACCACACCCGCCCGATGGATGTCCCGCAGCGCCTCGGCGAGCCCCGCCGCCAGTCGCACCAGCTCGTCCGGCGCCAACGGCCCGCTCCGCTTGACGTGTTCGGCGAGCGTCGGGCCGGGGATGTAGAGGGTGGCCATCCAGGGCCTCGGCCCCTCCGGGTCGGCATCCACCACGGGCGCCGTGAACGCGCCGCTGACCCGCCGGGCGGCCGCCACCTCCTGCCGGAACCGCGCCCGGAACTCGGGGTCTTCGGCCAGCCCGGCATGGACGACCTTCACCGCGAGCCGCCGCCCCGAGTGCGAGCGGGCCAGATGGACCACGCCCATGCCACCGGATCCGAGGCGCGCCTCGAGCTGGTACTGCCCGGCGTACTCCGGATCCTCCGCTTCCGCGCCCGTCCCGGCTCTGTGCACCGGCGGCATGCCCCACCCCCGTGAATTCGGCCGCATTCGCGACTCGGCGAGCCTAGTCGATGACACGTGCGAGCCTTGTTAGCCTCCGCATGTCGTGTCACTTCACACGACATGTGCACAACTTCGGAAAGAAGTTCAACGGGGGAGGGGCCGTCATGGCCATCGAAGAGACCGCGGAAACAGCAGCCACCACCGGCGCCGCGGACGCCGTCGCGGACACGGTGGAAACCACCGCCGGAGCGATCACCTATCCGGTCGCGCCCGGCTATCAGCTGAACGTCCGCAGCGGTCCCGGCACCAACCACCGGCTGGTGAAGGTGCTGCCGTACAACAGCCGGGTCCCCATCCGCTGCCAGCGGCACGGCCAGAAGGTCTCGGGGCCGTACGGCACCTCGGATATCTGGGACAACATCGCCCCGGGCCAGTACGTCTCCGACGCGTATGTGAGGACCGGCAGCGACGGCTTCGTCACCGTGCCCTGCGGCTGACCCGCGGCCAGGGCCGGAGCGCGACCGGCCCCCGGCACCGCGAGTGCGGCGCCGGGGGCCGGGCGACGGAAGAGGGCCTCCCCTATATACGGGCCGTATACGGGTGACCCAGGTGCCGTTACGCCGGGATCCGCTCCTCCAGGGCGGAGCCCCGCTTGACCACCGCGTTGTGCCGCTCGGTCCAGGTGGCCAGCGCCATCTCACAGGCGTGGTCCACATGGCGCAGCCCGGTCAGATCGAGCTCCACCTCGCGCTCGCGGGGCAGCCCCTCCAACTCGTCCAGCAGCTTGGGCAGCCGCAGGAAAGTCGCGTTGCCGCGCACCCGGACGTGCAGGGGCTTGTCGCCGGAGCCGGAGCCGGAGCCGGAGCCGGAGTCGGCGCCGTCGCCGTCACCGTCGTCGTCCTCGCGCCCGGTGACCTCGACATGCACATGTGAGGTCTCCCAGGCGGTCTTGGCCACGGCCATCAGCAGACCGATGATCACGCCCTCGAACATATTGGTGATCACGATCGCGCCGGCGGTGACGATCAGGATGATCGCCTCACCCCGGTGGGTCTTCCACAGCGGCACCAGATCCTTGGTCGGGATCAGCTTCCAGCCGGAGTACACCAGCACACCGGCGAGCGTCGCCACCGGGATGACGCCCAGCGCCGAGGGGAAGAGCACCGCGAAGACCAGCAGCCACGCACCGTGCAGCACCCGCGACGCCTTCGTCTTCGCACCGGCCTGTACGTTGGCCGCGCTCCGCACGATCACCGCGGTCATCGGCAGCGCGCCGAGCAGACCGCACACCGTGTTGCCCGCGCCCTGCGCCATCAGCTCCTTGTCGTAGTCGGTGCGCGGACCGTCGTGCAGCCGGTCCACGGCCGCGGCGCTGAACAGGCTCTCGGCGGAGGCGATCAGCGTGAACGCGAGTACGGTGCCGATGACGCCCACCTCGGCGAGGGCCTGGAACTCACTGCCGCCGGGCGGCTGGATGGCGTCCAGCAGACCCTTGACCTCGACCCGCGCGATCGGCAGGTCGAAGATCGCGGTCGCGGCCGTGGCGAGCGCGACGGCCGCCAGCGGAGCGGGCAGCACCTTGGCGCCCTTCCGGAAGCGCGGCCACAGCACCAGGACGGCGATCGTCCCGGCGCCCACGGCGACCGCCTTCAGGGCGTCCGCGGAACCGGCCACATCCCCGATGAGTCCCGGAATGCTGAAGATCTTGTCGAGCCCGCTGCTCGGGGCCTTGACGTCGGCGAGCGCGTACAGCTGTCCGGCGATCAGCACCAGGCCGATGCCCGCGAGCATGCCCTGCACCACGGCGACGGAGATCGCCCGGAACCAGCGGCCGAGGCCGAGCGCGCCCATGGCCAGCTGGAGCAGTCCGGAGATGAGGACGAGGACGCCGAGCGCGGCGACGCCGTATTGCTCCACGGCCTCGTAGACCAGCACGGTCAGACCGGCGGCCGGGCCGGACACCTGCAGACTGCTGCCCGGCAGAAAGCCGGTGACCAGCCCGCCGACGATGCCGGTGATCAGGCCGAGCTCGGCCGGCACACCGGAGGCGACCGCCACCCCCACGCACAGGGGTACGGCCACCAGGAAGACGACGAGAGAAGCGGTGAAGTCGGCGCGGAAGGTTCCGGCGCCGGATGAGCCTGAGGTGCCTCCGGCACCACGGAAACGGTCAAGGAGATTTCGCATGAGGGTTGCCTCCAGTGCGCCCCGTCACCGGCTCATGGGCAGGCGGGGGCACGGCATAGCGCTACGTCAGTGGGATCGATGGAATCGGTCGCTGGCGGTTGAGATCGCTTGCTGCGAGACGCGTGAAAAGCGTTGAGATGTGCGAGAGACGGACCGCCGGGCCACGGCGGTGTAGCTCTCAGCAGCGGAAGATCTGGAGGATGACGGGCAGTTCGCCCGATCTCGACACCGGAACGGCTTGCCGTCCGGTGACCGAGGTGGAAATGGCGGTACGCGGCACCGGAACACCGGCATCGCAACCGCACACACATCCGTATTTGCCGCTCGGCGTGGGAGCGGTGAGCGGGGCCCTTCCGCGGAGCCCCTTGCAATCTTCAGTTCCGTGGCCGCCGTGCGTGGATACCAATGATTCGGTGGTCGGCCGCGGATCGGCTGATGCGGTGGCGCTGACCGTTTCGGGATGGATGACCTGCGCGGACGCGGAATCGGCCGCGATGAAGAGGGCAAGCAACACGGCAACCGCTGTTACCAGTGCGTGAGCGGTATGCCGGAACGTCCTCACCATCGCCCCCTTCCCGTACGTATAGACACCGAGCCCTATTGTGTCCATGAGACTGTGACCATTTGCAAGTCGATATGTAACCGACTTGTGAACTTGGAGTCATCGAACAGGACTGTTTCGTTCCGGGCGCCCCGGTTGGCGCGGGCGCAAAGCCGCCTGACCGTCACGCCGGGCGGCGTGTAAAAATTAATTCATCGAACAATGAATAATGAATTCATAAGAGCCATAGGGAATGCGCCACCCGTGCGAGGATGGCGGAGAACAACCTACGCAGCACACGCACCAGCCGCACAGGCATGAGGAGAGCCGCACCATGACGGAGAAGGTCGCCGTGCTCGGCACGGGAAAGATCGGCGAAGCCCTTCTCAGCGGAATGATCCGAGGCGGCTGGTCGCCGTCCGATCTGCTGGTCACGGCCCGCCGCCCCGAGCGCGCCGAGGAGCTCCGGTCGCGCTACGGCGTCGAGGCCGTCTCCAACGCCGAGGCCGCCAAGGCCGCCGAGACCCTCATCCTCACCGTCAAACCGCAGGACATGGGCGCCCTGCTCGATGAGCTCGCCCCGCACGTCCCCGCCGACCGGCTGGTCGTCTCCGGTGCCGCCGGCATCCCCACCTCCTTCTTCGAGGCGCGCCTGGCCGCCGGCACCCCGGTCGTCCGGGTCATGACCAACACCCCGGCGCTGGTCGACGAGGCCATGTCCGTCATCTCGGCGGGCAGCCACGCCACCGAGGAGCACCTCGCCCACACCGAGGCGATCTTCGGCGGCGTCGGCAAGACGCTGCGCGTCCCCGAGTCCCAGCAGGACGCCGCGACCGCGCTCTCCGGCTCCGGTCCGGCCTACTTCTACTTCCTCGTCGAGGCGATGACCGACGCGGGCATCCTGCTGGGCCTGCCCCGCGACAAGGCCCATGACCTGATCGTCCAGGCGGCCATCGGCGCGGCCGTGATGCTGCGCGACAGCGATCAGCACCCGGTCAAGCTGCGCGAGGCCGTGACCTCCCCGGCGGGCACCACCATCAACGCCATCCGCGAACTGGAGAGCCACGGGGTGCGCGCCGCGCTGATCGCCGCGCTGGAGGCGGCCCGCGACCGCAGCCGCGAGCTCGCCTCCGGCAACAGCTGACGGAGAGCCGCTCCGCTCAGGCGGGCGGCAGCAGCCCGACCGCCGCATACGCCGCGTCCACCCGGGGCCGGGCCAGCCCACGCGCCCGCTCGGCACCGGCCCGCAGCACCCCGTCCACATACGACGGGTCGGCGCACAGCTCGGCGTGCCGGGCCTGAAGCGGACGCAGCACCTCCAGCACCGCCTCCGCCGTGGCCCCCTTCAGCGCCCCGTACGAGCTGAACCCCTCGGCCAGCACCTCCGGCTTGCCATCGGTGCACGAGGCCAGCACATCCAGCAGATTGGCCACCCCCGGCTGCTCCGTCCGGTCGTACCGCACCTCGGTGCCGCTGTCCGTGACCGCCCGCATGACCTTCTTCCGCACCACATCCGGCTCGTCGAGCAGATAGACGATGCCCGCCGTCTCCGCGTGCGACTTCCCCATCTTCGAGGTCGGGTCCTGCAGATCCATCACCCGCGCCGAGACCCGCGGATTGGTGGCCCGGGGCACGGTGAAGACCGGTCCGTACCGCTGGTTGAACCGCTGCGCCAGATCCCGGGCCAGCTCCACATGCTGCGTCTGGTCCTCGCCGACCGGCACCTCATGCGTTCCGTAGCCGAGGATGTCGGCGGCCATCAGCGCCGGATAGGTGAGCAGCGACAGCCGTACGCTGCCCCCTCTCGCCTGCTCCCGCGCGGCCTTCTCCTTGTACTGGATCATCCGCCGCATCTCGCCGTCGGTGGCCGTGCACTCCATGAGATAGGACAGCCGCGCGTGCTCATCCACATGGCTCTGCACGAACAGCGTGCAGCGCTCGGGGTCGAGCCCCGAGGCGAGCAGCAGCGTGGCGGCCTGCCGGGTGAGCCGCCGCACCCGCGCCGGATCGTGCTCCACGGTGAGCGCGTGCAGATCGACGACGCAGAACAGCGCGTCGGCACGGTGCTGGTCCTCCTGAACCCACCGGCGCACGGCCCCGAGGTAGTTCCCGAGGGTCAGATGCCCGCTCGGTTTGATCCCACTGAAGATCCGGCGCCGAGCCGTCTTCGTCCCTGTCATCTCTCCGCGTCTCCCGCTGTGTCGGGACCGCCGACCCGGTCGGCCGGGATTCGCGGGAGGGAGAAACGCGAACGGCCGCCGGAGCGGCGGCCGTGGTTGCGCATGTGGATAGGGGCGGCCGCCGTCAGGCGGCCCACCACCGTGGGTGAACACATGCGCTCGTCATGCCATGGACAGTACGCCCTGACGGGGGGTCCGGCCATGGGTTTGGTGGTCCTCGGGGCGTCGTGTAGTGTTCACCGGGTTGCCACGGAGCCCTGCGGGGAAAACGCGACAACCACTTGAGCCGCACCGGCGGCAAACCACTACTGCACGGCCCCTCATCGGGATGGATTTCGGCATGCCGGAATTCGGACCGGGGAACTCGATTATGAGCATCCGGGGGAATCCGCTAAAGTAGTGAACACGCCGGAAGGCGCGAAAGA
>NZ_JAERRG010000031.1 GCF_016741935.1 Streptomyces endocoffeicus
GCTGCGGCCGCGTCAGCGGCAGAACGGAGACGTCGGAAACAACGGCCTGCGACTCGGAAGACACACCAACATGCTCACACCGCTGAAGCCCCTGCACCCACAGAACTAACGAAAAGCTCAGTAACGGTAGTTCGTTAAATTCGGTGGTGGTGTGGGTTGACGGCAGGTCGGGTTGGTCGTAGGCCGGTGCTAGAGTCAACTGCCTTGCTGGGAGCTGAAGATGACCGCTCGCCGTCCGTGTCCGCCTGCGCCGGGGCCGTTGGAAGAGTACGCGGCCCGGTTCGACGACCTCTTCTTCAGCCTGGCACAGCGACGGGGGTTTCGTGAGTATCTGACCGGACTGCTGGCGCCACGGGAGCGGAACAAGACGATCACCTGCCTGGCAGGGGCGGAGCCGGTGGCGGGTGCGGGGATGCCGGGAGTGCAGCGGCTGCAGTTCTTCCTGTCCGAGTCTCCCTGGGAGGTCGAGCGGGTCAACGACCGGCGGCTTGAGCTGCTGCGCGAGGAGTCGGCGACTGCTCCGCACGATGGCGGGGTCATCGTGATCGACGATTCCGGGGACCGCAAGGACGGCACGGCGACCGCGCACGTGGGCCGACAGTGGCTGGGCCGGCTGGGCAAGACCGACAACGGCATCGTCACGGTGACCACGGTGTGGACCGACGGCCGCGTGTACTACCCGCTGCACGCGACTCCCTACACGCCCGCCCATCATTTCGCCCGCGGCCGGTCCGATCCGGCCTTCCGCACGAAACCGCAGCTGGCCGCCGCCCTCGCGGCCCGCGGAAAGGAGGCGGGCTTCGGCTGCCGGGCGGTGGTCGCCGACTGCGCCTACTCGGTCAGCGACGATTGGTACCTCTCACTGCGCGAGGCCGGCCTGGCCTACGTGGTCGCGCTCAAGCCGCACCGCGGCACCTGGGCTCCGGCCGACCAGCCACACACCCCCATCGAAGCGGCCCACGCCCTGGCCTGGCGCGATGCCAAGCGTCCCGGCGACTGGACGCCCGTTCAGCGTCACTTCCGCGACGGGCACACCGAGACCTGGTGGGCCGCTGATGCCCGCCTGGGCGGATACGGACCCGACTCACCCTGCCGACTGGTCGTGGCCACCACCAACCCGGCCAGCCTGCCGGAGAAGGCCACCTGGTATCTGGCCACCAACCTGCCCCACCCTGACGCACCGCACGCTGCCACGAGCCCACACCCGCCCGCCGACGTCGCCGAGATCGTCCGCCTCTACGGCCTGCGGCCTTGGATCGAGCAGAGCTACAAGCAGATCAAGGACGAACTCGGCTGGGCCGACTTCCAAGTCCGCTCCGACCGCGCCATCCGCCGCCATCAGACCCTGGTCAACTGCGCCTTCTCCTTCTGCTGGGACCAATGGTTCGCCCCACCCGGACACCTGGATGCCACCGCGCCGGATCCATGTCCCGAGGAGGGGCCAGAGAGGGGGTCCAGCCGAACCCCACCGGCCCCAACAGCCTTGCTGGCCCAGGGCCTTACGAGCCATCCGTTCCTGGCTCACCCCCGCCGTCACCCTCAACCGATGGTGGCGAGCATGGACGGACACGGACCCACCCTCCGAGCTCCAGGCCCTGATCGACGCGGTCACCACCGGACACGGCATTGACCTCTACCGCCGGATTTAACGAACTACCGGTACTGAGTTTTTCGTTAGTTCTGTGGCGGTTGAGTATAGATCGTCAGTCCGGTGTGGGTGAGGAAGGACCACGGGAGTTGTTCATCGGAGGAGACCCGGTGGATGCCGCGTTCGGCGAGGTGGTCACCGGCGAGGTTGGCCAACTCGCGTGTTTTCATCGCCGCCCACAGCAGTTCCACCGGGTTGAGTTCGGGCGCGTAGGCGCAATGCCGCCGACTTTGCGGCCGTTGGCTCGTTGAGCCAGTGTCACTGCCCCTGGCCAACTGTCCCGAGCTGACAGCACCCGCCGAGCACGTGCGCTCCTTCGCCCACATGCTCACCCACCTGCAAGGCGAAGAACTACCCGCATGGATCGAAGCGGCCACCGCCACCACCGAACTACCCAGCCTCCGCCACTTCGCCCAGCATCTCGAACGCGACCTCGACGCCGTCATCACGGCTCTCTCACACCCGTGGAACTCCGGTGTCGTGGAGGGCCAAGTCAACCGGATCACTATGATCGAGGAATGACATTCAACTGCGAGTGGCGGGGCGACTTCGACAACGCCGCCCTCAACGCGCTGCACGCTGAAGGCTTCGGCTACCCGGTCGCTCAGACTGACTGGCGAGAGCAACTTGAGCGCTACAGTCTCGGCTGGGTCTGCGCGCGTGAAGACGGCTCATTGATCGGCTTCGTCAACGTTGCCTGGGACGGCGGAGTCCACGCCTTCATCCTGGACACGGTGGTCGCACAGCATCACCGGTCGAGGGGGGTCGGCTCCGCACTGGTCGCGACCGCGGCCCACGAAGCCCGCGCCGCGAAGTGCGAATGGCTGCACGTCGACTTCGAGGAGCACCTGCGCTCTTTCTATTTCGATGCATGCGGCTTCCAGGAGACGCCAGCCGGTCTGATCGCTTTATCACGCCGTGGGCCAAACGCTGGGCCGCTATGAGTAAGCCTCGCCAGTCCCCAGAATCAGCTCGGCGTCACCGATTGTGACTGCACCACACAATTTGGGCCAGAGCCTGAGTCCTGACACCGATTGTCGATCGGCAGCGACACCGCCCGGTGGTGGATGTCGATCTGTACGCCTACGCCGACAAGCTCGTGACCAGGGCCAAACGACATCTCAACCTGACGATCAAGCCGATCAGCCGCCTCAAGGACGCCTCCGGCTTCGTCGTGTTGCCCCGAAGGTGGGTCGTCGAACGCAGCCTTGCGTGGACGATGCACGCCCGTCGGCGCCGGCCGACGGCTGACTCCTCTTACCCTCCTCTTCCTCCGCATCGCCGACGGCGACACGGAGGTCATGCAGTCTTCGCAGCATCTGGATGTCAGCCTTCCCCGTGAGGTCAACGAGGTGCTGTGTCAGCTCCAGTTGTGATCCCCGGTGAAACCGTCGAGCGATACGGTCAGCTGCGTTTGCTGGGCAACTCCTTGGGCCCGTAATGGGCGGCATCCGCTCCTGTCATCAAGGCCCAGTAACGGTCTCCGTATGACCAGTGCCACCACTCTGTGGGGTAGTTGACCAAGCCAGCAGCGGTAAGCGCTGTGCCCAGGGTGTCTCGGTGCGAGCGGGCCTGATCGCTGATGTTATCGGCCTGCGTGTAACAGGCGCCCGCACTCTCCTCAGGCGTCGCGTTCATGCGGGTGCCCATGTCGAGTTCACGGCCGTCAGCGTCTGCGAGCGTCAAGTCAACGGCTGCGCCGGCGCTGTGTGGTGCGATCTCAGGCGGGGACACGTAGCGGCTGGCTGCCGAGCGGACCTGTTCAACGGACCAGTCCGGATGATCGGCCCGCAGTTGATCTCCGTACTCGTCGAAGTAGTGGCGTTGCAGGGACAGCGGGCGATACCCCTCGACGAACAGTAACCGTATCCCTCGGGGCAGCTGGGCTTGAGCCTTGAGGAGTCGAGCGAGCACTCCTTCCCGCACGTGGGCGAAGGCGCCCGCGAGATCCTGCCACTTCCGCTCATCGACCGCCAGAGAGCTGTCCCGTCGCACATCGACGAGCCGTTCGCCGCGCTCCTGAAGGGGCACGGCGGCAATCCGCGGATCGGACATTAAGACGATCTCAGTCAAGACCAGCAGTCCTTCGGGCTGTGAGTGGATCGTGGTACACGGGCGCTTCGGCACGCAGGGTATCCAGCCAGGGGTAGGGCTCTGTGCCGAAGCCATCGCCGAACACATCAAGAAGGCCAAGTCGATCGCGAGCGTCAGCAGATCGAGCGAACGCTAACACGTGGCGGGGCCCGGCCACACGAACCAACCAACTCGCCCCTGCCGTGCAGGCCGCGCTGCACCTCGTCGGCATCCCCAGCTGGATCGGGCGCCAACCCGGCCGACGGAGGTCAGCGCCATGGCCGTTGGTGGAGGGCGGCGTCAACCAGCTCGAGCATTCTGGACTGCTCGCCCAGCGCCTTGGTCAGTCCGCAAGTCTCGTGTCCGCCCGAGTACCAATCCACCACGACGGTCCCACCAGCCGCGCGTAGTGCCTCCTCATACCGGCGTACCTGTCCGGGCGCTGTGCGCGTGTCGTGCGTCGCCTGGCTGATCCAGACCGGCGCGACAACATCGGATACATAGCTGATGGGCGACGCGCGTATGGCGCGCTCACGGCAGTCCTCCGGCTTCGCGCCGAAGAACATCTCCCAGGCCGCCTGCTGCGCGGGGTTCTGGTCCTCGTACCCTGCCAGCCAGTCCGCCATCGGTACGTGCGCCAGTGCCCCGGCGAACATTTGGGGCAGGCGTCCTACGGCAAGCAGCGACAGGAATCCTCCGTAGGAGGAACCAGTGATGAAGAGGTGGTCGGGGTCGGCGATCCCCTCGGAGATCAGCCACCGCACCGCCGCCTCGATGTCCTCCAGCTCCCGGTCGCCGATCGCGGGCCTGAACCCCTCACGGAAGCGGCGCCCGAAGGTCACCGAGCCGCGGTAGTTCAGCGCGGCGTAGGCCACGCCGTTGTCCAGCCAGGCCTGGGCCGGGGGGTCGTAGCGGTCGACTGTCACCAGGTTGGGGCCTCCGTGCAGCGACAGCACCAGGGGCACGGGGCCCTGGGTGTCGCGCGGCAGGGCCCACCAGAGCTGCACCGATGTCCCGTCCGCCGAGCGGACCGTGCTCGAGGTGAGTCGGACGCCGTCGAGGTCGGGCCGGGGGGTCACGTGGGATTGGTGTACGGCTTCCGGGCCATTGAAGTGCAGGACACTCAGCGGGGAGTCGAATCGCTGGTGCAGGAGGCGCACGCTTCCTCCGGCGCCGTAGTGGGAGGCCCATTGGTGGCAGTGCGCGTCCGCCACGTTCGGTTCGAAGTACGCTCCCGCCGGTAGTTCGAGTTCTCGCAGCGTGCCGGTCAGCAGGTCGGCTTCCATCACTCGGTGGATTCCATCGGCCACGTGCACGGCCAGAACGCGGGTCGTGTCGTCGGACCAGTCGAGTGGGACCAGGTCGCCTTGCAGGTGCGGTGCGTCAATGTCGATGCGTGTGTTCTGAGCGGGGTCCCACACGCAGGGACGGGCGTATCCGGTGCGTTCGGTCGACAGCAGCACTCGGGCGTCCCCCGATCCAGGGGAGAACCGTACGCCTCGTACGGGGGCCTCGGGGCCGTCGGTCAGGCACCCGAGCACCGCGCCGGTGGCGGTGTCGACAACGGTGACCGCGAACCTGCGGATTCCCGGATTGTGGTCAGTCGTGTCGACGCAGGCGCGGCTTCCGTCGGTCGAGATGAGTCCGTTCCACGTCTCATGCGGCGACTGAAACAGTTTGGCGGGGGCGGCGGAACCGTCCGTGCTCAGCATCCACAAGCTGAAACCGTCGTCGGTCACGCAGGTGATCACTGCGCGGTCGGCGCGGCCCGCCACGTCGATGCCGCGCAGGGTGTAGGGCGGAAGCTCCGGTGTCAGATCGTAGTCGGCGTGGCCGTCGAGGCTCGTCGCGTGGACATGGCCCACCTCCGAGCCGTTGTCATCGTGCAGGCTCAGGATGTGCTCACCGTCGCAGGTGAGAATCGCCTGTACGAGGTCGCCCTCGGTTATGCCGTCCAGGGGCCTGATCGTGTCCCGTTCGGCATCCCAGAGAGTCAGACGCGGGCCGTCGTCACCTTCGACGACGACCAGTGACCTGTCCCCCGGGCCGCGTCCTCGACGGACGGCAAGGGGTCGTTCGGTGGTGAAGAATCTATGCCATTTCGCCGTCACGGTGCGGTGACCTCCTTGTGCTGGTTCTGTGCGGTCGGCTGTGCTGGTGGAGCGGGAAAGTGGCAGGCGGTTACGAGACTGCCGCCTTGCTCGGAGAGTTCGGGCGCGGTGTGCGCACACACGTCCTGTGCCTTCCAGCAGCGGGTGCGGAAGCGGCAGCCGGACGGCGGGGACAGCGGACTGGGCAGGTCGCCGTCCAGGACGATCCGGCGACGGGCGCGCTGAATGCGGGGATCCGGAACAGGCACGGCTGACAGCAACGCTTGGGTGTAGGGGTGGCGCGGCTGGGTGAAGATCGTGTCCGCCGGTCCCTGCTCGACGATCCGGCCGAGATACATGACCGCGACCTGGTCGCTGATCTGGCGTACTACGGCCAAATCGTGGGCGATGAACAGATACGTGAGCCGCAGTTCCTCCTGGAGGTCCGCCAGAAGATTGATGACGCCGGCTTGGACACTGACGTCCAGGGCGCTGACCGGTTCGTCCAGAATCAGCACCTCCGGCTCGACCGCGAGCGCTCTGGCGATGCCGATGCGTTGCCTCTGACCGCCGGAGAATTGATGCGGATGCCGGTGGCCGTGCCGGGGATCCAGCCCGACCAGTTCCAGGAGTTCCTTCACCCGCGCGCCCTCCCGGCCCCGGTGCAGACCATGGATCCTGAGCGGCTCGGCGAGTGCCGCGTGCACAGTGAGCTTCGGGTTGAGCGAGGCGTAGGGGTCCTGGAAGACGAACTGGACTCTGCGGCGAACGGCTGCGAGATCCCGCCGGCGAGCCGACGTGATGTCCGTGTCGAACAGCTTGACGCGGCCCTCGGCGGGGTCGATCAACCGTACGAGGCAGCGGCCCAGGGTGCTTTTGCCGCAGCCGGTCTCCCCCACCAGGCCCAAGGTGGTGCCCTGCGGAATGACGAGGTCCACTCCGGAGACAGCCTGGAGGGTTTGGGCCCCCCAGCCACGCCGGCCGGTGGTGTACTCGGCCACCAGCCCCTCTACGGTCAGTGCCGGAGCTGTCATGGCGTCACTCTCTCGATCTCATGGGCATGCACGCACGCGGCGGTGTGGTTTTCGCCGACCCTGACCGGCCGAGGGATCACATCGCACCGTTCGTCGGCGTGCGGGCAGCGAGTCTGGAAGGGACAGCCCCCGGGCCGCTCGCCGGGCGAGGGCGGCTGACCGGCGATCTGCGCGAGACGCCTGGTGCCACGGTCGATTCTCGGCAGCGCGGCGAGCAGGCCTCGTGTGTAGGGGTGGGCCGGCTCGTAGAAGAGGGGCTCCACGGGCGCCTCCTCCATCTTGCGCCCGCAGTACAGGACCAGGACCCGGTCCGCGAGGCCTGCCACCACGCCCAGGTCGTGGGTGATCAGGAGGATGGCCGACTTCGTGCGGTCCTGGATGCGCATCAGGACATCGAGGATCTGAGCCTGGACGGTCACATCGAGCGCGGTGGTCGGCTCGTCGGCGATGAGGATGTCCGGTTCGTTGGCGATGCCGCTGGCGATCATGACACGCTGGCGCATGCCTCCGGAGAGTTCGTGCGGATACTGATCGGATCGGGACCGGGGAGAGGGGATGCCGACCAGGTCGAGCAGTTCGACGGCACGCTCGCGCAGGGCGGCGCGGGATGCGCTCGAGTCGTGCACGCTCACCGCCTCGGCGAGCTGGGCGCCCACGGTCATCATCGGATTGAGTGCTGCCAGCGCGTCCTGGAAGACCATGGCGATGCGCTTGCCGCGCACCTCGCGCAGCTTCTTGTCGGAGAGGTCGAGCAGTTCCCGCCCCCTGAACCGCACCGAGCCCTCGACCACGGCGTTGGGGGGCAGCAACCCCATCATCGCCAGGGAGGCAGCGCTCTTCCCGGAGCCCGACTCGCCGACGATACTCAGCGTTTCGCCGGCGTGCAGATCGAAGGACAGCTGGTCGAGGGCGGGGACGGAACCGGAGTCGGTGCGATAGGTGACGCACAGGTTCCGGACCGAGAGCAGCGGCTCGGGAGTCTCTTCGGCTCTTGGGCCAGGACCCACGGTCTTCATCATTGCCTGCCTTGGAAGTCGAGCGCGTCACGGAGCCCGTCGCCGACGAAGTTCACCGCGAGCACGGTGATGAGGATCGCCATGCCCGGGACATACAAGAGATAGGACTGATCGGTTCCGATTACGCCGGCCGCCTGGGTGAGCATGTTGCCCCAGCTGGACTCGGGCGGTTGTATGCCGTAGCCGAGGAAGCTGATCGTGGATTCGAGGATGATGGCCATGGCCACGGACAAGGACACATTGACGACGATCAGGCCTGTCAGGTTGGGCAGCAGATGCCGTACGAGGATCCTGGGGCCGCGGGCGCCGACGACCCGGGCCGCCTCCACGAATTCCTGGTGGCGCAGCTGAATCACCTGGGACCGCACGACACGTGCGATCAGGGTCCAGCCCAGGCTGCTCAGCACAACCACGATCGTCACCGGCGACGGACCGAGCCCCTGGAGGGAGACGGCAAGGACGGCGATGGGGGGCACGATCATGAAGAGGTCGGCCACACGCATGATGACCTCGTCGGCCCACCCGCCGAGATAGCCGGCCACGGCCCCGGCCGTCGTCCCCACCAGGGTTGCCAGAAGGGCGACACCGAGCCCGATCGCCAGCGAGAGCTGGCCGGCGTAGAGAGTCTCGCTGAGGTAGTCACGGCCGAGAGCGTCCGTGCCCAGCCAGTGGCCGGCGGAAGGCGGCTGGGAAGCCTCGAGGAGGTTCTGGGCATTGCGCGGATGAGGTGCGATCCAGGACGCGCCGAAGCAGCAGACCGCCAGTAGCGTCAGGACGATCAACGAGGCCACGGCGAGGCGGTGGCGCAGGAAACGGGACAGGACAACGAGGGAAGTCCGTCGGTCCCCGCGGTCGCTGGGTGGTGTCGGCGCTGTCGCCGTGGGCGACAGTTGGGTGGGAAGGGGGGTCGGCTGGGTCATCGCAGGGCCACCCGGGGATCTAGGAGGGCGTAGGACAGATCGGCCAGCAGGTTGAAGAGGATGACGGCGATGGCGACGACGAACATCCACGGCAGCAGGACGAAGACGTCTCCGGTCTCCAGGGAGGCGAGGAACAGCTTGCCCATCCCGGGAATCGAGTAGATCTGTTCGGTCACCACGAGACCGCCGACAAGGGCGGCCGCGTCCATCGCGACGATGGTGACGAAGGGCGCGAGCGCGTTGCGCAGGGCGTGGCGCACGAGGATGCGCCGGCGGGGGACGCCTTTGGCGCGTGCGGTGCGGACGTAGTCGCTGGACAGGGCTCCGAGTATGGTGGCGCGGCTGAAGCGGGACCAGGAGGCGACGAGTCCGACGGTGAGCGTGGCCACGGGCAGCACCAGGTGGCGCAGATAGTCCAGATCGAATCCGCTGTGCCCGACTGAGTGCAGCCCGACGAAATACAGCGGCGGATCCGACAGGCCGAACTGCTCCTTGGGCCATACGGCGAGCACCTGGATGAGGACCAGGCCGAACCAGAAAGCCGGCATGGCGACACCGAGGTACGACAGGCCCGTGAGCACGTGGTCGCCGGCCGAGTACTGGCGGGCGGCCGAGTACAGCCCGATGGCCAGGGCGAAGGCGGCGGCGAGCGTCACCCCCCACAGGACGAGCTGGAGCGTGGTTCCCAACGCCTCGCCGACCATCGGCAGCACGGGTCCTCCGGTGCGGGTGCTGAGGCCCCAGTCGCCCGTGACGAAGCCCCTGACCCAGAGCACGTACTGCTCGGCGATGCCGCGGTCGAGTCCGAGGCGGGCCGTCTCGCGGCGCAGGGCTGTGGGATCGACCGACTGGCGCAGTTTCGCCAGCGGGTCGAACGTCGCCCGGACGGTCCAGAACAGGATGAAGGATGCGACGGCGAGCACGGGCGCGGAGGCCAGCAGGCGGCGCAGGGCGTATCGCGTCATGGCGGACCCTCGCTATGAGAGGAGCGGACGAGTGTCACTTCGCCACGCCCCATTCCTCGAGGTTCCACCAGGGGCCGTCCACCGGGTTGACGGAGAGCGGTCCGCCGACGCGCTGGCCGGTGACCAGGACGTTGGGGACGGCGGCCAGCGGGAGTGAGGGGACGCTGTCGGCGATGAGTTTCTCCGCTCGGCGGGATTCCCTGATCCGGGCGGTTTCGTTCAGTTCGTTGTCCACGCGCTCCATCACCGGATCCAGCCCCTGGACGCGTATGCGCATGAAGTTGATTCCCGACTGGTTGTTGGCGCTGCTCGGTATGGCCGTGCTGCTGAAGCTGGCGGAGAGGGTGGGATTGGGGAATGAGTCGACGATGTTCCACAGGCCGACTTGGAAGTCACCGGCGGGGGCAAGCTTTCCGAAGATGTTCGCGGGGGTGGTGTTCTTTATCGTCATCTTGAACCCGGCCTTGGCGAGCTGGGACTGGAGGATCTGCTCGGTCAATTCACGGCTTTTGTTGCCGGCGAGGGACGTGATGGTGAACTCGGCTTTCTTGCCGTTCTTCGCCCAGATCCCCTTGGCGTTCTTCTTCCAGCCGTCCGCTTCCATGAGCTGCTCCGCCTTGGCGGCGTCGGGGCGGTAGCGGGAGAAGCCGGTAGAGGCGTAGCGGGACACCAGGGGCGACAGGAAGCTCTGCGCGGGGTCCTTGAGCCCGTACGAACCGAAGAGGCGTTTGACGATGGCCGCACGGTCGATCGAGTAGGCGAAGGCTCTGCGCACCGCGGCCGAGCTGAAAGGGAATCTTCCGTTGTTCAGCCACAGTGCTTGGAGGTTGCCGCTCTCGGACTCGACCTGCATCCGGGCGGCACCGCCCAGCGCCCTGATCTGTTCCACCGTGTTCAGCTGGGGCGTGGGGAAGAGAGCGTCGAACTGACCACTGGCGAAGGCCTGCGTGGCCGCGGAAGTGTCCGAGACGAATTGGAAGGTGACCTTGTCCAGGTGCGGCTTCGGCCCCCAGTAACGGTCGTTGGGGACCAATGTGACAGAGACACCCTTCTTCCAGGAGGCGATCTTCCACGGACCGCCGCTGAAGGTGTAGCCATCCTTCATGACGGCATTGCGGTTCCTGCCCTTGAGGATGTGCGAGGGCAACACCCCGTAACCGGCACTGAACAACTGCTTCCAGTTGCCGTAGGCGGACTTGAGAGTGACAACGGCCGTAGTGCTGTCGGGTGTCTCGACAGATGCGATGCGGTCATAGCCGCTCTTGTCGAAGATGGCCTTGCCGTCACGGACCTGGAGCGCTGTGTATTTGAGGTCCCCCGAAGTGATCGGCTTCCCGTCGGACCAGACAGCCTTCGGGTCGAGCCGGTACGTAATCTGCTGCCGCTTGCCCTTGAGGCGCACCGTCGGTTCGGCGGACATAAGGGACGAAGCGACGGGTGTCCAGTTCTTGCCCTTGAGCCGGACGTCGAAGACCTGGGGGATGGTCTGGGTCTGCATCATGTACGTGCCCCAGATGGAGGCGCCACAGGTGCCGATCCAGTCGGCGCAGTCGGGCTCCTGCTCGGCCCCGATGACAAGGCTTCCACCGCCTCTGACCTGTTTATTCTTCCCGGTTTCCGAGGGTGACACGGCCCCGCCCGAGGTACATGCGGTGGCGGTCAGCGCGAGCGCCGTGAAGAGTGTGCCGATCATCGGCAGTCTCGCTGGTCTCCGGGCGTGGACGGTCGCTGCGAACTGCTGAGGCATGGCTGGATACCTTCCTTGAGCGAAGCCGTGGGTTCATCCAGGAGAGCCCCATCCGGCCTAGCAACGGTCATAGGCTAGTAACTATGTGTTTGAATTGACTAGAGGTGTGAATAACTTTTTGGGGCGGCCGGTAAGGTCGCGACGGGGGTCAGGTGCCTAGGGAAGGGACGAGCATGGGTGGCACGCGCGGGGGCAGCGGCGAGGGCGATGCGGCCGACGGGACCGCGGCCGGCAATCGACGGCGGCTGGCACGGGACACGCTCAGCCGACGGGTCATACTGGACGCGGCGGAGCGGGTCGCCACGCGGGACGGCCTGGAGGCGTTCACATTCCAGGCGCTCGCCAAGGAACTCAGCGCCCATCCGACCTCGCTGTACCGGCATTTCCGGGACAAGGACGAGCTGATCCTGGAACTCATCGACGACCTGCGAGCTCGTTCCTACGGAGGCCAACTGCAGGCCACCGACTCCTGGCGCGACGATCTGCGCGCCCAGGCCCGGCACATCCATGACCACTACATGCGCTATCCGGTGTTCGCGTTGCAGATGGCGGCGCGTACGACCCGCCGACCGACGGAGTTCGCCAACGTCGACTTCGCTCTCGACTGTCTCAAGCGGGCCGGCTTGAGCGACGAGGAGGCGGTGGTGCACGTACGCATCCTCGGCAACACCATCCGCTCGCTCTCCGCCATGGAGGCCGGGCTCCGGGCCCTCGACGCCGAAACGCGTGACCGGGACACGCTGGCCTGGGAGCTGGAGTATCGCCGCCTTCCGGCAGACAAATATCCAAGAATCGCAGCTCTCACCGTGCCCCTCAGCCCGATCGGCGACCCCCGGATCTTCGACCATGCGATCGACATGTTGCTCGACGCCGTGGAGGCGCGGGTGCGGAACAGGACACGGCAGGAGTAGATGCGGCCGGAGGGCGTTACCGTCACGCCGCCCGGACGGCGATGAGGCCCGCGACCAGCGCCGCTCGGTCCTCGACGGACGCTATGTCCACCCACTCGTGGCGGGCGTGTGCGCCTCCGCCGTCGGGTCCCAGCCCGTCCAGCGTGGGCAGGCCCAGACTCGCCGTGATGTTACCGTCCGAGCCACCGCCGACCCTGGCCTCGGTGATCGGCTCAAGACCCAGCCGCTCGGCGATGTCCTGGGCGGTGCGGAGCAGATCAAGAGACATTTCCCGTTCCAGCGGGCCGCGGTTGACGCCTCCCTCGAAGGTGAGCCCCGCGCCGGGCTGCCGCGGCTGGAGCGCCCTCAGCGACTGCTCCACCCGCTCCAGCTCGGCACGCTCCCAGGCCCGCACGTCGACATTGACGAAAGCCTGTTCCGGGACGGTGTTGACGGTGGTGCCGGCGCCGCCGGTCGTGGGAGTGACCGTGGTACCTCTGCCGAGGTCGGCGAGCTCGCTGATCGACAGCACTTGATGGGCCAGCTCGGTCAGTGCGTTCACACCGTTTTCCGGTTCGAGACCGGCGTGCGCGGCACGACCGCTGATACCGAGGCGATACGAGGCCACACCCTTGCGCGCGGTCTTCACCGCCCCATCCTGGCTGGGCTCGAGCACGAGAACCGCTCCGCATGTGGACGCGGCCTCCTCGATGAGAGCACGTGACGTGATGGAGCCTCGCTCCTCGTCGCCCGACACGAGCATGCTGACGTGGGCGACATCTCCGAGCTGCCGGAGAGCTTCGAAGGCCAGGACCAGGCCGGCCTTCATGTCGAAAACGCCCGGGCCTGTGGCGCGCCCGTTGCGCACAGCGAACGGATTCTCCTCAAGCGTGCCCATGGGCCACACCGTGTCCGCATGCCCAAGCAGCAGAACTCGCCTGCTGCGAGGCACTGTCGGGTCCGTGTTGGGCCAGTGGAGATGTGGCACACCCTTGCGGATGACCCTTTCAGGTCGGCCCAACCTGTCCCCCGCCCACTCTTGCAATAGGTCATAGGCGCTGTTCAGCCCCTTGACGCAGCCTGACGGCGTCTCAATGTTCACCAACTGGCCGAGTCGATGGGCGAATCGTTCGGCGGCAACGGAGCTGTGACTGAGCGGCAACAAGAGTGCCCTCCTCATCGCGAGTCGCCCTGACAGGCGGACGCCAGCAGGAACCTGTGGCATCACCATGGTCATAGCCTATGAGATAGTCAAGAGGTGTTGCCATCGGAAGTGCGAGAGAATCCCGCGGGAGAGGGGGCGGGTGCGGACCTCTCCCTGGTGGGAACGATCAGCTCCGCCTGCTCGCGCTTGGTGTACGCCTCCCAGTACAGCTGGGCGATGGTGTCGGCCTCGGTTTGCCCGGCTCGGTGTTGATGTAGGCGTTGACGGAAATGTGGACCACGTGCACGCCCTTCCCGGCCTCGGCGCTGTGCAGCGTCCGCGCGTCGTAACGCACGGCGGGGCCGGCGATCCCGAAGTTCGCCACGAACGGCAGGGGCTCCCCCGCCGTGTACGCCGTGGTGAACAGCGGGGTCCCGCTGCCGCGCTCGACCATCTCCGGCAGGATCCGGCGGACCGTCCTGATCGCGCCGTGCAGCTGCACGTCCGGCTGCGCCTGGGTGTTCTCGACCGTCATGGCCTCCGGCCCGACGATGTCGACGCCGACGTTGGGCGTCTTGGTCACCGGGGCGAACGAGACCATGTCCACGGCCCCGAAGCGCTCGCGGGACGTCACGGCCGAGGACCTGGCCCTGGTGTTCTGGTCCCACACGCGCGTGATCGAGGCGACCCACGCCTCGGCGCCGCGCGCCTGGCGCCGCCACCTCGCCCTCACCCTCGACGGCTTCCGCTCCCCGCCCATGACCGCCACCGAGGTACACGACGCGGCGGCCCTGAGCGAGTCGGTGATCTGGCCCGGCGGCCGGCGGCTCGCTCAGTGGAAGACGTCGCGCTCCCACTGGCCGCGCGGCTGGGTGTGCAGGCGCCAGTAGTGCTCGGCGATGTCGTCAGGGTCGTACGCCGTCCCGGGCGCGACTACTCCGCCGACGGTGACGGTGGCGACGTGCACACCGGACGGCCCGTACTCCGCGTCGAGCAGCTCGACCAGCGCCCGTACCCCGGCCTTGCCCAGCGACAGACTCACGTACTGCGGCTTCATCTCCGGCATCCCGCCGGTGACAACGAACGTTCCCCGACCGCGCCGTGCCATCCCGGGCAGGGTGTGCGAGGCCGCGGTGAGGGCGCCGAGAACGTTGACCGCGTAGGTGTCCAGGTGATCGCGGAGCGGGAGCTCGCCGATGGTGTCCGGCCGGATGACGGCCGCGTTGTAGACCACGGCGTCAGGTTCGCCGAGTTCACCAGCGGCGGTGTCCAGAGCGGTGCGCAGGGCGGTCTCGTCGGCGGCGTCGGCGGTGAGCGGCAGAGCCCGTACGCCCAGGGAGCCGATGGACTCGGCCGCCGCCACCACCGTTTCCTTCCTCCGCGCGATCAGGGCGACCGGCAGTCCCTCCCGGGCGAACCGCCGAGCCACCGCCTGCCCGATCCCCTGCCCCGCCCCGATGATCAACGCTCCCGCCATGACCGCTCCTTCTTTTCAGAGTGCGACAACGGCAATGGTCAACTCCGTCCGACCGCCGTGTCTTCCCCGGGCGCCCGGCTCACGCCCCACCGACGTTGGATGCGCTGGACCCGTAGGGCCCGGATCACGTCCAGCCAACAACAGCCAGGGTGGTAATAGACCGAGTCCGCACCCGAGCCGCCAGTCGTGGCAGCGATCCACGGACTGGCCATCAGGGCTCGGGTGCGGCGCCGAGGTAGCCGTGCCGGCCCGCGTCGTTGGCCAGCGTTTTCGCGCCAGCGGGCAGGTGCTGCCCTCCGGCATCGCCCGCTCCTGCGGGCGACTCGGTCACCGAGGCGGGGATGTCGAGGACTGCCCAGTGCCAGAAGCCGCTGACCGTCAGTGCGTCCGGGTCATAGCACGTGACCGCGAAGCTCTGGGTCCCGGCCGGATGGCCGTCCCAGGCCAGGTGCGGGGAGCGGTCCTGGCCCGGCCTGCCGAACAGGCTGCTGCGCTGGGCGACGGCCAGGGTCGCACCGTCGGCGATGTCGGTGCTGCGAAGCGCGAACTCCGGCACCGCAGGAAGCGCGCTGTAGGGGTCGTAGCGCTGGGTCATGTCCGATCCTTCGGGCTCGTGGCACCCGGCTTTACGTGCCCATGGCCACCGCAGGTGTGGCGGACCACCGCCTGCCCATACCATGCTTTAAAGGAGATACATGCGCTAACCATGCCGAATCCTGACAGGAAGGCGGTTGCGTGATGGCCAAGATACTATTCGTGATGACCGGCACGCCGTACTGGACTCTCAAGGACGGCACCAGGCACGCGACCGGCTACTGGGCCGAGGAGTTCGCCGCCCCGTACAAGGCCCTCACCGAGGCGGGCCATGAGATCACCGTCGCCACCCCCGGCGGAGCCGTTCCGACGGTGGACATGATGAGCCTGCGGCCCGATATGGCGGGCAGCGCGCAGACCGCACTCGATCTGGAGGCCATCATCCGCTCCGCGGAGGTGATGCGGCGCCCGATCCACCTCGCGGATGCCCGGCTGGACGACTACGACGCTCTCTACTTCCCCGGCGGCCACGGGCCCATGGAAGACCTGAGCGTCGACGCCGACGCCGGCCGCCTGCTGACGGCGGCCCTGCCCTCCGGCAAACCCCTGGCCATCGTCTGCCACGCCCCGGCAGCGATGCTGGCGACCAGGATCCACGGGAAATCGCCCTTCGCCGGCTACCGGGTCACCGGCTTCACCAACGAGGAAGAGGAGGAAGTCGGCCTCGCCAAGAGGGCCCGCTGGACGCTGGAGACCGAACTCATCGCACTCGGCGTCGACTTCACCAAGGGCGAGAAGTGGAAGCCCTACACAGTAGTCGACCGCAACCTGTACACCGGACAGAACCCCGCATCAGCATCCCACCTGGCCGAACGCCTCCTCAAGGTCCTCTGAACCGCACGACGGCCCACCCCAGCGGCCCTGGGCAGAGACAGCCCGTCAGTCACCTCAGGCGCCTAACGTGTCAAGCTGCCTGTCCTCTGACATGAGATCTTGGCCGTTGGCCAGGAGATTTTGACGACCAGCAGTCCTCTGTCACTTGATCTTGACCGATGGTCCTCCAGCGTGAAGGGGAGAGGCAGTGGGCCAGATGTCGTTTCGGCCGGACATCCCGTTGGGGCCCTTCCTGCTCTGAGACCATCAGCAGGACCGTACAACTGAACGCAGAGGTGAAGAACATGATCAATCTGGTGCTGCTCGGCGTCTTAGTGCTCGCCGTCGGCGGGTGTGCATGTGTGGTGTGGGCGGAGCGCGGCGGACCCCGCTGGGTCCGCCGCGTGGCGACCGTGACGCTCGCCGCGAGCGAGCTCGTGCGTCGCTCCCAGAAGCGCCGGCGCCGGAGCGGGAACCGGACCACCAGCGGTGGCGACTAGAAACGGTCAAAGTCGCCTGGCAATCGGTCGAGATCACTTGTCAGAGGTCACTGCCCGCGGCGAGTTCGACGCCGACGACCTGGCCAAGGCGGTCGAAGAGGCTTTCCCTCAGCACCCGGACGCTGAGATCATCCCCAGTTTCCCCGGCCTCGGCGCTCAGATCGGCGCCCGGGTGCTCGCCGAGATCGGAGACGACCGCACCAGGTTCGCCGGCACCCGCGGCCTGAAGGCATACGCCGGCGCCTCACCCATCACCAGGGCCTCCGGCAAGAAGTCGAGCATCACCCGCCGGTGGGTCAAGAACGACCGTCTCAACCACGCCGGCTACTTATGGGCCTTCTCCGCCATCACCGCCTCACCAGGCGCCAAAGCCCACTACCGCAGGCGCCGCGACGACCAGGGCGACTGGCATGCCGCAGCCCAGAGGAACCTCTTCAACCGCATGCTCGGACACCTCTACCACTGCCTCCAGCACCACAAGCTGTTCGACGAACACACCGCCTACCCCGGCGGTGCAGGCGGCTTGGAGCTGGGCCAGGAGCGCGAGCATCTGCTTGCCGAGCGCGTCCTCGACCAGTGCCGGCTGGTGAGCCCAGTCGGAGCGAAAGACCTCCCGGAGCCGTTCAGCCTCGACAGCGATGCCGCGCTGGCGGCCCGCTCGCTTCAGAGCCGCCTGCAGCTGCGTGCGCGAGAGCTGCGCGGCTCGGGTGGGCGTCGGAGCCGCCTTGAGGAGCTCGTGGGCCTCCGGTCGGCACAGACCGTTGCGCCAGGACTCGAAGGCGGCCAACGCGGAGAGGTAGTACTCCCGCAGCAGCGAGCGCAGCTGGTTGGAGATCTGCTGCCGGTTCCAGGTGGCGTCCTGCTGGGCGCGTGCGAGCACGGCGACCGCGCGGGCCAGGTCACTGTCCTGCGGCAACGGCCGGTGAGGGCGCATGTCGGTGCGCAGAATGTTGGCCAGGACCAGGGCGTCGCCAGGGTCGGACTTCTTGCGGGAGACGCTGTGGCGGTCCCGGTAGCGGGCGGCGGCCATCGGGTTGATCGCGAACACCTGCCGCTTGCCGGTCCGCAGCACCGCGACCAGCAGTCCCCGAGAGGTCTCGATCGCGACCGGGATCGGGTTCTCCTCGGTGTCGCCGTACTCGGCGAGCAGATCCAGCAGGATCTTGTAGCCAGCCGCGTCGTCGGTGATGTGCCGCTTGGCCAGTAACTGGCCGCTGTCGTCGACCAGGGCGACGTCGTGTGTTCGCTCGGCCCAGTCGATGCCGGAGTAGATCAATACTTTCCCCTCCGTCGTACTGTTTTTGCTGGTCACGAGGTCGTGCGGAACCACGCGGCGACCTAATCCCAGGACTCGGCCTCATGGCCGGTCCGCCACCTCAGTAGCCGTTCGTGGCACCAGCTAGCCCCACGGGCCTCGGTCTATGCGGGAGCTCGAACGGCTCGGGCTTCACAAGAGGTCACCGTGGAGCGGGCTCGCACCACCAAACACCAACGAGTGGTCTTTCGACGGGTGTTGACGCTCGGCGACGCTGGATGGCGTCGATCTTTCGGTAGGCATCACGTGCCCGGAGGGACGTCAAGCGTCCGTCCAGCGCCGACGGGCGCCAACACCTGTCCGGGCGCGGTGTGCTGCGGGAACGCCGACCGCCGCACGGTCTGCCGAGAGGCATCACAAAGGCCCTGACTCGCGAAGGCGTCCGTACGGCGTCCACGCAGCACGCCACGAACTCATTACCGCTGGTGGTGACGGCCGTGAAGGCCCCGGACGCCGCACTGTCTGACGGAAGGCGTCGAGCGCCCAGCGGGAAGCAGGCGTCCGTCCGGTGCCCACAGGGCCGCCAATACCGTGCCCTCGCGTGGGTCAGCGGTGGCTGCCGCGAAGGCGCCGGACGCCACCAGTCTCCAGCGAGGCATCGCGGCCAGGATGCTGTTGGGTATCCGTCCGGCACCCGTGAGCGCCACCACCTGTAAGGGCAGCGTGGTGGTGGCCGGGGAGGCGCCGTGACGCGCTCGGTCTCACAGCAGTCTTCAACGGGAACGGGGTGTGAGTAGGCATCATCCCGGCGCCCGCACGACCACCACCACTCGAACAGTCGGCTGGGCTCGTCTCCCCTCCGGACCGCTCTTAACTCCGGATTAGGCGGGAGTGCTACCACGGCTGTCACAGCAGAAACACCGAACACGAATCAGAGGTCGTTTCCGCAGTTAGTTGTGCGACGGCGGTGCCTGCGCCGTGGTCAGCTGCGCCGCGATGGCTGTGACGCGTTCGGCCAGCGCACCAGGGGTGGATCTCGTCATGGCGGTGAGTTCGATGGTCGCCGTCGCGTGACAGAGCGGTCTGAAACGGACGGCAGGTCGTGATGCCGATGCCGCGGCAGGGACGATGGTGACGCCGAGCCCGCATTCGACCATGGCGATCTGCGAGGTCACCGACCGTGCCCAGTGGGCCGGGAGAGGGCTGAATCCGGCCGCTCGGCACATGGCCGCCATGGCGTCGTGGTAGTCGGGCGAGATATGGCGGTGCAGCCACACCCACGGGCTGTCCGCGAGGTCCGCCAGGTCCAGCGGGCCGGTGGCATGGGCGGCGGGGTGGTGGAGGGGCAGGGCCGCGACGAACCGGTCGGCGAAGAGTGAGGTCGCGGTGGTGCCGCGCACCGGGGCGGTCTGGCGCACGATCGCCCAGTCGAGCGAGTGGTCGAGGAGCCCCGCCGCGGCCTCGTGGGTGTCGATCTCCTGGGTGCGGATCTCGACGTCCGGCATGGCCTCGTGGAACCGCTCCAGCACGAGCGGCAGGGGCCAGGAGAAGGCGGAGGCGACGGCGCCCAGGCTGAGTCGTCCGCCGCGCCCGGTGGCGGCCTGCCGGGCGGCGGTTTCGGCTTCCTCGGCGTGCCGGATGAGGGCACGGCAGTGGTCCAGGAACACGGTTCCGGCGGGGCTGAGGGCGACCGACCGCTGGGTGCGGTGCAGCAGTTCGCAGCCGAGCTGCTGTTCAAGCTGCTTGATGGCCTGGGACAGCGGTGGCTGGGACATCTGCAGCCGCCTGGCCGCACGGCCGAAGTGGAGTTCTTCGGCGACCGCGACGAAATACCGGGCCTGCCGGATCTCGACCATGATTCGCTCAGCCTCTTACTGATAGAGGAAATCAGACCTTCCGAATATATCTGGAGGCTGTTGAAGTGGGGCCATGAGCCACTCATCACTTCTGGACCGCTTCGCGGCACTCGACTCCGCCGCGGTCAGCGATGCGCTCGACCGGCTCGGGCTGCCCCCCGGAGTCGGCGGCATCCGTCCGGTGTGGGGTCCCGCGGCCGTCGTGGGATTCGCCGTCACCGTGGGACTCGAACCTCGCACCGAAGGCCCTTCCGGAGCCCACATCGCCACCACTGCCGTCGAGAGCTCGGACGACCAGAGCGTGATCGTCGTTGACAACCAGGGCCGCACCGATGTGTCCTGCTGGGGCGGCATCCTAAGCCTGGGCGCGGCCCGTCGCGGTGTTCGCGGTGTCGTGGCCGACGGCGTGTGCCGCGACGTGGCGGAGGCTCGCGAGCTGGGCTTCCCGGTGTTCTCGCTGGGCTCGGTCCCGGCCACGGCCCGGGGCAGGTTGCGGCAGCGCTCCACCGGCGAGCCGATCAGCGTCGCCGGGCTCACCGTGGAACAGGGCGACGTCGTCGTCGCCGACGAGACCGGTCTCGTCGCCGTCCCGCGGGACCGGGCCGAGGAAGTCGTGGAGATCGCCACAGCGATCGTCGCCCGGGAGCGCGCCATCGCGGACGAAGTGCGCGCGGGCGCGCCCCTCTCCCGGGCCATGCACGACGCCCGCCTCGCCGGAGAGGACACCCGCCTCGCCGGAGAGAGGGAGCCGGTCCGATGAATGCCCCCGTCACCACCTCGAACCTCGCCACCGGCCTGTCCACCGCGTCCGTCTCCGACGCCCTCGACTCGCTCGGACTCCCCGGCTCCCTGCACGGCATCGGAGCCCTGCGCCAGGGCCGGCGGACCGTCGGCCCGGTCTTCACCGTCAGCTACGAACCGGTCGACGAGGCCGGCGGCACGGTGGGCGACTTCCTGGACGACGTCCCCGCCGGCGCGGTGATCCTGATCGACAACGCCGGCCGCACCGACTGCACGGTGTGGGGCGGCATCATGAGCCAGGTCGCCCACGACCGCGGCGTCGCGGGCACCGTCATCAACGGCACCTGCCGCGATGTCGCCGTCGCGACCGACGCCGGATACCCGATCTGGTCGGTCTCCCGTTTCATGCGCACCGGCAAGGACCGCGTCCGGGTGGCCGCGATCCAGACGGCCGTCACCATCAACGGCGTCCTCATCCGCCCCGGCGACATCCTCGTGGCCGACGACGACGGCGCCGTGGTCGTCCCGGCCGCCCGCTGGGACGAGGTCGCGGACCTCGCCCGCCGTATCGACCGCGTCGAAGACGCCATCGTCGAGGCCGTCCGCGGCGGCGCCACCCTCGCCGAGGCGCGGGCGCTGCACGGCTACCACTCGCTGCAGACCCGGAAGGACGCCTCATGAGCACGAATGACCTCGCCCGCGGCCACTCCAGCGCGACCCTGTCCGAGGCCTCCGGACTCTCCGTGGCGCTGTCCCCGGAGATCCGCCCGCTGTGGGCCGGTGCCCGGCTGTGCGGCCCGGCGTTCACCGTGCAGGGCGCCGGCGGCGACAACCTCGCCCTGCACCACGCCATACCGCAGGCCCCGCCCGGATCCGTCCTGGTCGCCGACCTCGGCGGCGCCCGCTTCGGCCACTGGGGCGAGATCCTCACCGTGGCCGCCCAGCACCGGGCGATCGCGGGCCTGCTCATCGACGGCGGCGTACGCGACGCGGCGGAGACCGAGGCGCTCGGCTTCCCGGTCTTCTCGCGCAACAACGCGATCCTCGGCACCCACAAGGACTTCCGCGGCGTGTTCGGGGGCCCCGTCGAGGTCGGTGGCGTCACGGTCCACACCGGAGACCTCGTCGTCGGGGACGTCGACGGAGTCGTGGCGCTGCCCGCGTCCGACACCGAGCGGATCCTCGACCGCGCCGACGCGCGCGTGGCCCACGAGAAGGAGCTGATGAAGCAGGTGCGGGACGGCCACAGCACCCTCGACCTGTACAACAACTTCGAAGCCACCCGGGCGGTGACAACCCGATGACGGACAACCCGATCTTCGCCGTGGCCGCCAAGGCCCAAGAACTCCGAGACCAGGGCGCCGACGTCATCTCCCTCGCCGCCGGAGAGCCCCAGGCGGCCACCGGCGCCTACCGGTCGATCCTGCGCGTGGCTCCACAGGCGCGCGGCCGTACCTCGTCGTGGGCGGAGTGTCCAGGGAACACGCCATGACCGGCTGGCGCGTCGGCCGGCTCGCGGCACCACCGGAGATCATCGCCTCGGCACGGCTCCATGTGGCCCGCACCATCACCCACGTCCCCACGGTCAACCATCGGGCCGCCCTCGCCGCCATGGCCGACACCGGTACGCTCCTCCGCGACCGCGGCTGGTCCAGCAGCGCCGACCTCGCCGCGTGGCTCCTCGACACCGCCCATCTCGCGGTCGTACCCGGCGAGGCGTTCAACGCCCCCGAACGCATCCGTATGTGCTTCGCCGTCGACGACGCGACGCTGATCACCGCGGCCGAGCGACTGCGGACCGCCCTCGGACCCACGGAACACGAGCCGGCCGTACAACAGTTGGAGGAGGCCCGATGAGCCCCGTCAGGAAACTCGAACGCTTCACGCTCCCCCTCACCGTCGGCGGTACCCGCGTCGAGGTGTCCGGCCTCCACCGCGGCGGCACCGGCACGCCCCTGATGTTCCTCCACGGCTTCGGCTCGGCAAAGGAGGACTACGCGGACGTGGTCCAGCAGGAACCGCTCGCCGACCGCCCTGTCCTGGCCTACGACGCGCCCGGCTGCGGCGCCAGCACCTGTGCGGACCTCGACGCCGTCTCCATCCCCTTTCTCGTCTCCGTCGCCGAGCAGGTCCTCCAGGCGCGGCAGATCGGCCGGTTCCACCTCGTCGGGCACTCGATGGGCGGCCTGACCGCACTCCTGCTCGCCGACGGCGACCCCAGCAGGGCCGCGAGCTTCACCAACATCGAGGGCAACCTCGCACCCGAGGACTGCTTCCTCAGCCGACAGATCGTCACCCACTCCCACGACGATCCCGACGATTTCCTGGCCCGGTTCGCCGAACGCGTCGGGGACTCACGCTTCTACGGCGGCGCCCTGTACTCGTCGAGCCTTTCCCACAAGGTCCGGGCCGGAGCTGTCAGGGCGATCTTCGAGTCCATGGTCGACCTCTCCGACCATGGCAAGCTGCTCGACCGGTTCCTCGGACTCCCCGCGCCGAAGATGTTCATGTACGGGGAGCAGAACAACACCCTGACCTATCTCCCCGCCCTGGCCGAGGGCGGCGTCGAACTCGCCGAGATCGATCACTGCGCCCACTTCCCGATGTACTCCAACCCGCCACAGATGTGGACCCGCATCGCCGACCTCGTCACACGCGCCGCCGCCGGCTCCTGAACAGACGCCTTCCCGGCCCGCGATCCGCCGCTTCCACGCCAGTTCGTGACGAGGCCGAACAGCCCCTGCCGGACCGTCGGTCCCGAAACCCGCCACGTCCCGCTTACCGCTTACCGCTTACCGATGGGTGCGACCAGGAGGCCGCCGACGAAGGTGTGGGTGGGGTCGAGGTCGCGCAGGGTGTCACCGGAGCAGTGGGCGGGGTCCTGGTCCCAGATGGTGAGGTCGGCGAGGCGGCCGGGGGTGAGGGTGCCGCGCAGGTGCTCCTCGCCGAGCAGTCGGGCGGCGTTGGTGGTGTGCAGGGTGAGGGCTTCGTCGTAGGTGATGGCGTGTTCGGGGCCCTTGACGCCGATGACGGTCTGCCGGGTGGTCATGCCCCAGACGGAGCGCATGGCGCCGAACTGGCCGACAGGGAAGTCGGATCCGGCGCTGACCTGGGCTCCCAGGTCGATCCAGCCTCGGGCGGGGAAGAGCCGGGCGACGCGTTCGGGGCCCCAGAAGCCCTCCTCCACCTCGGCGGTGTCGTGCAGCAGCGGCTGCTGGATGGTGACGGGGACGCCCAGGGCGACGGCGCGAGCGCGCTGTTCGGGGCCGGCCAGGCCGCCGTGCTCCATCACCAGCGTGCCGGCGGGCGCAGTCCGTCGATGCGCTCGGCCCGGTCGGGGGCCGGGACCAGGTGCTCCACCAGGTGCAGGGCGTTGTCGATCAACCGGCCGTCCAGCTTGCCGTCGGCGCCGCGGCCGATGGTGCCGCCCGGCGGTACGGGGGTCTGCTCGGTGATGCCCGCCACGCGCAGCGCGTAGGTGTTGACGACGTCGTTGTGGCCACCGCGCTTGACGAGGACCGGGTGCCGGTCGGTGGCCTGGTCGAGTTCGGCCGCGGTGGGCATGCGGCGCTCGGCCAGGTTGAGTTCCTGCCAGTTGGTGGTGGTGCGGATCCACTCGCCCTGGGGGGTGACGGCGGCCCGCTGCCGGATCAGGTCGAGGAACTCGGGGATGTTCCGGGCCCGGTGGACGGGGACGTCGTGGGCACCCAGCGCCGCGAAGATCAGGTGGGTGTGGGTGTCGTCGAAGGCGGGCAGCACGGTGGCGCCGGGCAGGTCGTGCACCTCCGTGCCCGCGCTCACCAGATGGTCGAGGCCGTTGGGGTCGGCGGACACGGCGGCGATACGGTCGCCGCGTACGGCCAGTGCCCGCCGCGGGGCCTGACCGGGCACCAGGGTGTGCAGCGCGCCGGCGCGGATCAGCAGGTCGGCTCCGTGATCAGTCATCGTCTTCTCCCTCATCTCGAAGGTGTCGGATCCCGAAGGTGTCGTTCGGTGACGAGACTGGTGTAGACGCCGTGCGGGTATTCACTGCCATTTCACAGGCCCTTGCTCAGGAAACACGCCAGCGGATCGGCCCATGGGCAGATCATGCGACAGGTGCTCGATGAAACCGACCGTCGGATCGCAGCCGCTCACCACGATGGAGTCAATCGCCTGCGGGTTTGCGCAGCAGCCACTGTCCGAACGTCCGCCGTGCGGGCCGCACCACCACGCGGCCGTGGGTAGCCGTGCCGACCAGCTCCACGCGCAGCGTTATCGGCGTCCCGTGGTCCAGAGCCTCACGAATCTTGATCTTGCTGTGTACCAGGCTCAGGGCACCGGCATCGACCACGATGCCCGGCTTGGTGATCAGCGTCAGCCTCTTGCCTGCCGTGTTCATGTCGATCCGCAAGGTGTCCTGCGTGATCACCGCCTGAGTGAAGTCGAGCGTCACCTCACACCACGCGGTGGCCAGCTCCAGCCTCCGCGGCACCACCCAGCGCCCCACGCGTTTGACCGCACCGCTGTGAATCCCCTCGATCCGGAGTACGTCCTTGACCTCCGCTACGGCCGTCCCGGTCGAAGCGGACACGGCCGGCAGGTCAGCAGTCAGCTCGGTCAGCTCGCTGACGGTACGCGCCGACAGGGCAGCTTCCAGACGCTCGTCCAACTCGTCCGCGGTCAGCAGACCATCCCCCGCCGCAATGCGCAGCACGTCCACCACCCGGTCCCGGTCCGCATGAGAGGCCCTCAGCTCGGGCGACGAGTCGGAGTCGGAGCGCTTCCCGGTGGGCGAAATCTCTCCCGACATACTTCCATCCTGGTCCTGTTGAACGTCTCCGCGCGACGCAGGCAGCGGCGCGAGAAGAAGACTAACGCTATATCGCGATATAAATTCTGGCTGGGCCCATCACGGGGAGGCGACGGTCAGCGTCGATTCACGGCATGCATCCATCATGTCGAGGCCCGGTCTCGACCTACATGAGGGAAGGATGGGGCCGTGCAGCCCACACTCAACCTTTGGCGCCAGCAGCTTGGAGAGGTGCCCGAGTCGGTCTGGCAGCGCACCGAGCTCCGGGTGCTGATCCTGGCCGACAACGGCCTCACGACCCTCTCCCCGAGGATCGGACAACTGGACAGCCTGACCACTTTGGATCTCGGCCACAACAAACTCACGTCGCTTCCCGATTCTCTGGGCGCCCTGATCGGCCTCACCGGCTGCCTCTACCTGCACGACAACAACTTGTCCCAGCTCCCGGACACGCTGGGAAACCTGACGCGGCTGCGCTACCTCAACGTCGGCGAGAATCCTCTCGCCGCCTTGCCCGAGACCGTCAGCGGGATGACGGAACTGATCGAGCTCCGAGCCCAGCACAATCGGCTGACCGGATTGCCTGAGACCATCGGCTGCCTCCGCAAGCTGCGTGAACTCTGGCTGCGAGGGAACGCGCTCAGCGCCTTGCCATCGACGGTGACCGGTCTGCGTGAACTGCGGCACCTGGACCTGCGTGAGAACGCATTCACCGAACTGCCCGAGTCGCTGGCCGGTCTCCCCCGGCTTCGGCAACTCGACCTCCGCAGCAACCACATCGTCCAGGTTCCGGACTGGGTCGCACGGATGCCTGCCCTGGAGAAGCTGGATCTTCGTTGGAACACCTGCGAGCCTTCCCACCGTTTGCTCACTGAGCTGGAGGAACGCGGGTGCGTCGTCCTGCTGTGAGTCGACCCGTTCTGTATGGAGCGCGCCGAGGACTGGCTGAGCAGGGAGGCCGACGCCCTGACCCTGCTGGCGGGGACCGGTGTCTCGGCTCCTGGGCTGGTCGCGGTTGATCCGACCGCCGCGCATTGCGAGTATCCGTCGCTCCTTATGACACATCTGGCGGGCCGGACGGTCCTCGACGATGAGGGTTTGGAGACGCGTGTCCCTCTGCTGGCCCGTCAACTCGCGGCGATCCACTCGGTGCGGCCCGCCGTGCGGCCCCGGGGGTATGTGGCGTTGACGACCGCCGACACCGTCGTGACTCCGAGCGGGTCTCGGCGCCCCTGACATGGCCGATGTCCGGCAGAGAACTGATCACACGCGGCAACTTGTGTGCAGCTCGGGCTCAAGGGATGAGCCTGACGGGACGGCGCCTGTCGACACCGGGCAAGTGTCGATCGGCCGTCAGGGAGCGAGCGGTGCGATCGGCTCACTGCCAGAAGCACTCTTCGATCACGAGCTGAGGGTCGGTGGTTCTCCTGGTGAATTGGTACCGCAGCCAGCCACGTCCGTGGTCGAAGTAGAGGACGTGCTGACCGCCGGGGCGGGTGGACTGGGCCGGTTCCACGCTCATCCCGGCTGGAAGGTCCCGGTCGGTGTCGATGCCCCGAAAGTAGGGGTCGGCGGCGGTGACGAGTTCGGCGCGGGCGGCGTATACCAGGGTGCGGGCCGCTTCTGGGAGGGCGTCGCGGTCTTCCTCGGCCTTCTTGGTCCAGTCCGCTTGCCAGGGCGGCCCCATGAAACTGTCGGTCACTGGCCGGGTTCCGCCTGCGCTGCCTGACGGCGAAGGTTCCCGGCTTCCTCGATGAGGGCTTTGGCGCGGCTGTAGTCGGGCTCCCGGTCGGCCTCGTCCTCCAGGGCGTGCACTTTCGCCTCCAGGCGCGGGTCACGGGAGACGGCGAATTCACCCCACCAGCGGGCCATGAAGGCGGGGACCGGCGCCAGGTCGTAGGCATCGGCGATGTCGCGACGCCAATGCCGGTCGAAGTCGACGAGGAGTTGCGGCGCGTGCTGGGCGATGGCGGCGCGGAGCGCTTTGGGCGTCCTGTCCGGCATGGGGGGCACGGCCCCTGGGCCGAGCGGCGCGGCAGTCATGAGCGGCATTCCTTCGATGGTGGCGGTCAGGCTACGGACAGTGTGGAGCGCGTAGCGCCCGTGGGGCCGTCGGGGGTGCCGGCGGAGACGAAGGCATCGCGCTGGCCGGTGGTGACCATGCGGGCGTGGGTGTGGACCTCGCCTCGGGCGTAGGCGTCCAGCAGGATCTCGACGAGGGCGGACATGGACCGGACCGTGTCCTTTGTGCGGCGCTCGTTGGCTGCGTGCCATACGGCATCAGTGGTGAAGATGGTGCGGCCTCGCCGGTTGCGCGCCTCAGGGTCCGGAGAGGTGCGCGGTAGCGCGAGAGTCCCGGCAGCGTAGTCGGTGAGCGCTCGGGAGGCCACCCAGATGAGGGGTAGGCCTTCGTTCTTGGCACGGCGGCCTGCGGCGTGCCATACGTTCTTGGCGATGTTCGGGGCGCGCTCTGTCTCGCCTGCTGCCGGCATGCGACGGCCCTCCCGTCGTGACACCCTCGGATCTACCTATCGAAAGGGTACTACGGATCGAACCGGTAAGTCAGCGGGGCGCTGGTCAGGTCCACGAGGCCGAACGGTCAAGGTCACCATCCATGGTGGACTGCGGCGATCCAGGTCGGCGCGCGGTATCACCGACTGCTTCGGATCTCTCGACCCGGGATCCCGGGTGCGCGCCCCGTTCAGGCGCCGCACCAGCAGCTGCACCGGCTGCCTCCCCTTGAGATCCGCACATAGGGAGGGCTGGTCTTGCCGTGGATCTTGACGCTCGTGCCTCCCGGCACCCGGAGGTGTCGACCTTCAAAGTGGCCGGCAAGATCTTCGCCCTGACGACGCTGGACGCCCGTCCGCTCACGGTGAATCTGAAGTGCGACCCGGCGGAGGCGGGTCGGCTCCGTGAGGGGCATCCGGAGCTGATCGTCCCGGGGTGGCACATGAACAAGCGCCACTGGAACACGGTGACGGTCGATGGCGCCCTTCCGGCCTGCCGGTGGCGGCCGCGGACGCCGACAGCGTCGGCCTCAGCGTGCGCGCCCTCCAACTGTCCAAAGGCCGAACTGCACAGCGAGGTCCGCGTGGAGCGCATGGAGTTCGAGAAGGTCATGGGCCGCGCCTCGATGTACCTGATCGCCACGTGGCTGCTCGACGGTGGGGCGGGCTGACCCGCACCGCCGCCCGGACAGCGCCGGTGCGGGTCGGCGGCCGGTCGGGGCGGCTCAGCCGGTGGCCGGATCCGCGGGCCGGGTCGGGCCGCCGGGGGCGAGGTCGGTCCAGGTGCGCTCGATGTGGTCCAGGCACACGTCCCGGGGTGCGGCCGGGTGCGTCTCGTGCCATCCGTCGGGCACCGGGGCGAAGGTGGGCCACAGGGCTTGCTGGTTCTGGTCGTTGACCACGACGAGGAAGGTGCCGTCCGGGTCGTCGAAGGGGTTCACGGCTTCCTGCCGATCTCTGTGGGGTCAGGGGTGGAGAAGCCGGTCCGGCGGCCGTGGGGCTTGGCCGGTACGGCTCAGCGTGGCGGGGTCGTCTCCGGTGCGCCGGTGTCGGCGCAGGTGACGGCGGGGCTCCTGTCCTTGGCGAGGAAGATGGTCTGCGCCATCATCCGGTAGCCGGACATCCCCTCCCGCAGGGTCTCGATGGACTCCTCCGGGTGAACCGAGTCGATGACCGCGTTCGGACCGACCGCGTTGAACTGGTGTGAGACTCCGCGCGGTATCTGCATGTCCACCCAGGAGTTGGGCGGCACGATCACGTTGTGCCGCTCACGGCGCACCCCGTCGGGGGTGCCGGGCAGGTCGTCGGCGAAGCATGACAGCGGTGCGAAGGGTCCCGTCGGGGGGCGGACGGTGATCGGTGACAGGCTGGACACGCGGATCGTGGTGTCCGGGCCGGTCATCATCCGCACGAACCGCAGCCCGGTGTGCAGGTGCATGCGCGAACAGATGTCGCGTGCGGCGGTGTCGTAGAAGTCCATGAGGTAGCGGTCGGCGAAGAAGCCCGGGAAGGGCGGCTCCAGCATGAAGACATCGCCCTCCTCAAAGACCTGGGCCCGCTTCAGCCGGCCCGTCGGTGCGGGTCGCTCCCCCTCTTCCCGGTGGGCCGCCCGGACCAGGCCGGACAGAGCCTCGACCACGGTCAGGGCGGCCTCCGGGGGCAGTTGCACCACCGGGGTGAGCCGGTTGCGGTCGGGGTCCTGGTGGCCTCGGACGTCGAGGATCTCGTCCTCGTGGTCGGGCGACCGCTTCATCCGGCCGATGGTCTCGGTGGGCTGCGTCATCCTGTCGCTCCCGTGTGCTCGTGTCGTCCGGTACCGGGGTGGCGCGCCCAGAGCACACCGCCCGCGTCGTGTCGCCCGGCGCGGAGCACCGAGCAGCCGGTCAGGGATGTTCCGCCGTCCCGCTGCCGGGACAGCCACTCCCAGCGGTCCGTTCCCCCGCTGCCGGGGACATCGAGGAAGCACAGCAGCGGGCCCAGCGGCCAGGCGGAGCCACCCGGCGCGGGCCCGTGCGGGAGGAGAACCAGTGCGCCGCCATCGAGGCGGGTCCCGACGCCCCACGGCACCGGCCCCTCCTCGACGCCGTGCCGGGCCGCCAGCTCCACGGCCAGTTCCCGGTGCGCCGAGAGCGGCCACGCGGCGAGCAGCTTCGCGCGCCACTCCGCCTTCGCGCGGGTGAGTTCCGCGTCGACGGGGGCGTGCCAGTGCTCGCGCAGGAAGTCGTAGGCGGCCAGGACGGTGTCGTCCCCGATCCCGGTGTGCCGGGCGGCGTTGTGTTCGGCCAGGGACCGCAGGGCCGGGTCGTCCGTCCCGGAGTCCAGGAGGTGACGCGCGGTGGCCGCGGCGTGGCGCAGCAGCCGGTCGTACCGTGCGGGCGCCAAGCGGCGGGCGGCCAGCGGCCGGCTCATCGCCCGGCGTTGCGGCTTTCCGGTGGCGGTCGCCCGGTACCCGCCGAACTGGACGACCGCGGGCCGCAGCGGCGATCGCCCGTACAGGGTGCGGACCTCGGGTACCGGCTGTTCCGTCGCGACGAGGGCGACGTCGTCGCCGAGGGTGGGCTCGTCCACCGCGACCGCCGCGAACCGGCCGGTGAGGCCCGCCCGGCGCCAGCCGTGCTCGATGTCGAGGGGGTGGTGCTTCTCCCCGCCTCGGTTGATGCGCTCGCCCGCGCGGCCCCGCAGGACGAGGAGTCCGTCCCGGAGCTCGCCCAGGTCGCCGGTGCGCAGCCAGCCATCGTCGGTGACGGTGGCGGCGGTGGTGCGCGGGTCCTGCCAGTAGCCGGTCATCAGGTCGGGTGTTCTGATCCAGACCTCGCCGGATTCCAGGTGGAGTTCGGTACCGGGCAGTGGGACGCCCACCGGGGGCGTCCGCTCCAGGTAGTGGGTGCGGAAGTCGGTGTCGTCGAGCAGCGGCATGGTGAAGCTGAAGTTGACCGCCTCCGTCAGGCCGTAGCCCTGACGCAGCCTCGGGCCGTAGCGGGAGTGGAAGCGGCGGGCCAGGTCGGCGGTGAGCGGGGCCGCGGCGGTGATCAGGTAATCCAGCCCGTCGGGCCATGCGGGAGCGGCTTCGACCAGGTCCGCGAGGAGGGCCGGGACGATGGAGGCCGTCCTGGCGCCGGAGGCGTCCAGCGCGGCGAAGTAGCCGGCCGGGTCGAAGGCGGGGTGCAGGGTGAGCGGCGTGCCGGTGAGGTGGGTGCCGAGCAGTGACATGACCAGTGCGTTGCAGTGGTACAGCGGCAGGCAGGTGCCGTGCGGGCGGTCCGGTGTGATGCCGTGCAGGACCGCTGTGCGGCGTGCGTTGCCGATAACCGCCCGGCGACTGAGCACAACCCCTTTCTGCGGACCGGTGGAGCCGGAGGTGAACATGATGAGCGCCGGGGCTTCGGGCGTCGGGTGCGCGTCGGGCAGTCCGGTGCGCCGGACTCCGTGGACGTCCACGACGGCCGCGGCGGCGACCCGGGCGGCGCCGGCGGCGAGGTCCGCGTCCCCGGCCCGCGGGTGCAGCGGGACGGCGACGAGTCCCCGGTCGAAGCAGCCGAGCAGGATGTCCGCGAGGCGGTGGCCGCCTGGAAGCCTGATCACCACCCGTGCTCCGGCGGGCAGTTCGTCGAGTGCGGCGCTGTCCGCCTCGTACGCCGTGTCCTCGGTGGCGGTCAACGGGCCCTCCCGAGGGCTTCGGCGAGCTGGACGCCGACGGCGTCCACGTGCTGGGGCTGCATCACTTGGTGGTGGAGTGCGTCGACGTGTCCGACGGTCAGCTCGCCGCCGGTGTACGGCCGCCACAGTTCGTGTGTGGGCGCCGCGCGCCGAGGTTCGCCGGCGGCCTCGATGTAGGTGGTGTCGCCCGCGTAGCGTGGGGGGCGGTAGGCGCGCAGCAGAGCGTCGTTGTGCCGGGAGACGGCGATGACGCGGGCGATGTCGTCCTCGGTGAGGCGGGCGAAGAGGCTGCCCTCGCGGCGCAGCAGTGCCGACACGGTGGTGAAGTCGAGGGTCTCCGTAGCGAGGCGGGCATCGTCGAACCCGGCGGCCGTCAGCAGCACCCGGTGCACACGGTGCTCGTCGATGGGCTCGGCGGGCCCGGCCCCGGTGGCGGCGACGGCGTCGACCAGGAACAGCGTCCCTCCGGGCTCGCCGAGTTCGCGCAGCCGGACGGCCATGGCGTGGGCCACCAGTCCACCGAAGGACCAGCCGACCAGGTGGTACGGGCCGGACGGGCGGACCGTGCGCAGCAGTCCCAGGTAGCGCTCGGCCATCTCCTCGACCGTGCCGGGCAGGTCCGCCACTCCCCCGGTGCCCTCGGCCTGGATGCCGTGGACCGGATGGTGCCGGCCGATGTGCCGCAGCAGGCCGGTGTACAGCCAGCTCATACCGCTCAGCGGGTGGACGCAGAACACCGGCGCGGCCGCTCCGGTGGCCCGGAAGGGCACGAGGTGTGCGGGGGCGGACGCGGTCGGCGGCCCGTCGAGCAATCGGCTCAGGGCGGCCGGGGTGGGGGCCTCGAAGACGTTCCGGAGGGCGGGTGCGAGGCCGAGGGCGGCGCGCACCCGCTCGGTCAGCCGGGCGGCGAGCAGCGAGTGGCCGCCCAGTTCGAAGAAGTTGTCCTCGGGGCCGACCCTCGGTACGCCGAGCACCTCGGCGAACTGGCGGCACATCAGGTCCTCACGGAGGTCGCGCGGCGGCTCGGCGCCGGTGGCGGCCGCCCAGTCGGGCTCGGGCAGCCGGTCGCGCAGCAGCTTTCCGTTGACGCCGAGGGGCAGTCGGTCCAGGGCGAGCAGCCGTGCGGGCACCATGTAGTCCGGCAGGTGCCGGGTCAGGTGCGCCCCGACCGCACCCAGATCCGCGCCTTTCGGGGTGACGTAACCGACGAGCCGACGGTCGTCGGCGCCGCGGTCGTGCACGGCGACCGCGGCGGCCGTGACCTCCGGGTGCCCACCCAGCACGGCTTCGACCTCGCCGAGTTCGACGCGGTGACCGCGGATCTTCACCTGGTCGTCGGTCCGGCCGTGGAAGCGGAGTACCCCGTCACGGCTCCACGACGCGAGGTCGCCGGTGCGGTACATCCGCCGGCCGGCCGGTCCGAAAGGGTCCGGCAGGAAGCGGGCGGCCGTCAGTCCGGGGCGGCCGAGGTAGCCGGTCGCGAGGCCCGCGCCGGCCAGGTACAGCTCGCCTCTCGTGCCCGGGGGGACGGGGCGCAGCCGGTCGTCGAGGACGTAAGCGCGGGTGTTGCGCAGCGGCCGGCCGAGCGGCACGGTGCCGTCGGTCCGCGCGCCGGCCGGGTGGGTGGCGGCCCAGACGGTGGTCTCGGTCGGGCCGTAGCAGGCGAGCAGCGACGCGGTGGCGGCGGCCAGCTCCCCGGCGAGTTCCGCGGGGACCGCCTCGCCGCCGACGACGGCGCGTACGTGGCGCAGTTGTCGCGGCCGTCGTGCCACGAGCGTCCGCCAGAGCGACGGGGTCGCCTGCATCACGGTGACGCGGTGCCGGTCGAGCAGCGTGCACAGCTGGTCGGGGTCGCGCAGCGCGTCCTCGCCGGCGAGGACCATGGCACCGCCGGTGATCAGCGGCAGGTACAGCTCGGGCTTGCACATGTCGAAGCCGACGGGTGCGGAGGCCATCATCCGGTCGTCGGGGCCCACCGCGAGCTGCTCGCGCAGGGCGAGCAGCAGGTTCACCAGCGCGGCCCGTGGCACGACGACGCCCTTGGGCCGCCCGGTGGAGCCCGAGGTGTACGTGACGTACGCGGTGTCCGGTGGCACCGGCAGCGGCTCGGCCGCCCCGGTCGTGACAACGGGTCCGGCGGCGGGTTCGGCGGCGGGTCCGGTGGCGGGTCCGGTGGCGTCGCGCACCACGAGGAGGGGTCGGGCATCGGCCAGGAGCGCCGTGACGCGCTCGGCCGGCAGGGTGGGGTCGACGGGCAGGTAGGCGGCGCCGGTCGCCTGGACGGCGAGGAGGGTGGCGGGCAGGTCGGGGCCGCGGCGCAGCACCACGGCGACCAGGGCGCCGGGGCCCGCGCCGTGCGCGCGAAGTTCCCCGGCGAGGTGTTCCGCCCGCTCGGACAGGTCCCGGTGGCTGAGCACGGTGTCGCCGTACAGGACAGCGGGTGCCTCCGGGGTGCGGTGTGCCTGGGCCGCGACGAGCGCCGCCACGGTGGTGTCGGGCGTCTCACGGTCGGGGCCGCTCCCCTGTCCGGTCAGCCGCTCGAGCTCGCCGTCGACGAGCACCGGCAGGTCCGCGACGGGGAGCTGGGGATCGGCCACGGCCGCGCGGAGCAGCCTCTCCAGGCGGGCGAGCAGCAGGCGCGCGGACGCGGGGGTGAACAGTTCGGTGTCGTACTCCAGAAGACCCTCGATCCCGGCCTCACCGCCGTGGTCCGTGTAGTGCTGCCGCATGCTCCACAGCAGGTCCATCCGGGAGGCGCCGCCGTGCACGTCGACCGGTTCCGTTCGCAGGCCCGGCAGGTCGAACTCGGCCGCCGGGGTGTCCTGGAACGCCAGCATCACCTGGAAGAGGGGGTGGGCGGCGAGGGAGCGCGGCGGGTTGACGGCCTCGACCACCCGCTCGAAGGGGACCTCCTGGTGCGCGAAGGCGTCGAGGTCGGTGGCGCGTACCCGCTGGAGAAGTCCGGCGAACGTCGGCGCGCCGCTCAGGTCGGTGCGCAGCACCACGGTGTTGACGAAGCAGCCCACGGCGTCGTGCAGCGCGGCGTCGTGCCGTCCTGCGACGGGTGTACCGACGGGGATGTCATCACCCGCCCCGAGCCGGTGCAGCAGTGCGGCGACCGCGGTGTGCACCACCATGAACAGGCTGGTCCGGGTGGTCGCGGCGAGCCGGTTCAGGCGGGCGTGCAGCGCGGCGTCGAGTGTGAAGGGGACGGTCTCCCCGCGGTGTGCGGAGACCGGCGGCCGGGGATGGTCCAGCGGCAGCCGCAGCACCTCCGGGGCGCTGTGCAGGATCCGCGTCCAGTGGTCGACGCCGGTGTCCGGGTCGCGGTCGAGCAGGCGGAGCGTGTGGTCGGCGTACTGCACGGGTGTGCTCGTCCACCGCGGGGCGTCGCCCGCGGCACGGGCCCGGTAGGCGGTGGACAGGTCACGGGCCAGCGGACCGAGCGACCAGCCGTCGGCGGCGATGTGGTGCAGCAGGAGCAGGAGTACGTGGTGCTCGGGGGCGGTCTCGTGGAGCACGGCGCGGACCGGGAGTTCCGTCTCCAGGTCGAAGACGTGCGCGGACGCGGCGGCGAGCAGTCCGGGCAGTTCCGCCTCCGAGGTGACCACCGTCTCGAACGGCGGGCCGTCGGCGTCGCGGATCCGCTGGTACGGCTCGCCGTGGTGTTCCACCATGGTGGTGCGCAGGCTCTCGTGCCGGTCCAGCAGGTCGCCGAGGGCCGCCCGCAGGGGTTCCACCCGCAGCGGCCCGGTGAACCGGACGGCGAAGGACATGTTGTACACGGAGTTGGGACCGGCGAACCGGTCGAAGAACCACAGCCGCCGCTGCGCGGGCGAGAGCGGTACGCGCTCCGGTCGCGGGGCGGCCCCCGCCCGGGCGGGGGCCACGGCAGCGCCCTCCGGGAGGAGGCGTGCCAGGTCGGCGACGACCGGGGCGTCGAACAGGGTGCGGATGCTCAGCTCGCGGCCGGTCTCCGCGCGCAGCCGGTTGATCAGGCGGGTGGCGAGCAACGAATGTCCGCCGAGGTCGAAGAAGTTGTCCTCGGCGCCGACCTCGGCCAGTCCCAGAGTCTCGGCGAACAGATCGCACAGCAGCCGTTCTCGCGGGTTCTCCGGCCTGCGGCTCACCAGCAGCGCGGTCTCCGGGCGCGGCAGGGCGGCGCGGTCCAGCTTGCCGTTCCCGGTCAGCGGGATCTCGTCGACAGGGACGACGAAGGCGGGCACCATGTGCGCGGGCAGCACCGTGCGGGCGTGGGCGCGCAGTTCCGCGGCCAACGACGTCTCGGCCGGGGCGGTCCCGTCCGGTCGCCCGGCCGAGCCGGTCCCGTCCGGTCGCCTGGCCGGGACGGCGTAGCAGAGCAGGCGGCCGCCGTCGGCGCCGGTGTCGGCGAGCACCACGGCCCGGTCCACGGCCGGGTGCTGTTCGAGGACGCGCTCGATCTCGCCGGGCTCGATCCGGTAACCGCGGATCTTCACCTGCTGGTCGATCCGTCCGAGGTACTCCAGCGTGCCGTCCGGCCGCTGCCGCGCGAGGTCCCCGGAGCGGTACATCCGGGTGCCGGGCGCGCCGAACGGGTCGGGGACGAACCGGCTCGCGGTGAGCGCCGGCCGGTCCAGATAGCCGCGGGTCACGCCGGGACCGGACACGTGGATCTCGCCGGGGCAGCCCGGCGGCACCGGTCGTAGCGCCTGGTCCAGCAGGTGCAGGCGGAGGTCGGGCAGCGCGGTACCGACGACGCTCGCGGTCTCTTCGGGGTCGGTCAGCTCGGTGTACGTCGCATGGACGGTGGTCTCGGTGATCCCGTACATGTTGACCAGGGCGGGCCGGCCCGGGCCGTGCCAGGAGCGGACGCGGGACGGTTCCAGCGCCTCCCCCGCGCATACGATCAACCGCAGGTCGGGCAGGGCGTCCGGGCCGACCTCCCGCTCGGCCCGGAGGAGCTGGTAGAAGGCCGAGGGAGTCTGGTTCAGGGCGGTGACTCGCTCCCGGCGGAGCAGCGCCAGGAGGTCCCTGGGCGAGCGGGTCACGTCGTCCGGCACCACCACCAGCCGCCCGCCGCGGCCGAGAGCCGTCCACATCTCCCAGACGGAGACGTCGAAGGCGTAGGAGTGGAACAGGGCGTGTACGTCGGCGTCGAACCGGAACCGCTCGTCGGTCGCGGCCAGCAGCCGTACGACATTGCGGTGGGTGACCAGGACGCCCTTGGGCCGGCCGGTGGAGCCGGAGGTGTGGATGACGTAGGCGACCGCCTCGGGGTCCACGGTCACGGCGGGCGGGTGCGCCGGATGGGTGGCGGCCGTGTCGGGGCCGTCGAGGAGGATCTGCGGGTGCGGGACCGGCAGCGGGACGCCCGTCACGACGAGCACGGGGCGGGCTTCCGCGAGTACCCCCCGGATGCGCTCCTCGGGGTACGCCGGGTCCAGGGGCAGGTAGCCCGCGCCCGACTTCAGCACCGCCAGGATCGCGATAACGAGGTCCGCCGAACGCTCCAGCACCAGGCCGACCAGGCGCTCCGGTCCCGCGCCGCGCTCGATCAGGAGGTGGGCGAGACGGTTGGCACGCGCGTCGATTTCCGCGTAGGACAGGGTGGTGTCGCCGTGGGTGAGGGCCGGGGCCGCCGGCCGGCGGCGCACCTGCGCGGCGAACAGGGCGGTCAGCGTGGCCGGCCCGGTGTCCCGGTCCGGAACGGGGGCGGGGGCAGGGGCGGGGACGGGGGCGGGGGCTTCGAGGTCGGCGCGCTCGTCGGGCAGCAGCAGGTCGACGCGTCCCAGTGGTGCCGCCGGGTCGTCGGCCATCCGGTCGAGGACGGCGCACAGGCGGTCGAGCAGACGGCCGGCCGCGTCGCCGTCGAACAGGTCGGTGCTGTGGTCGAGTTGGAGCCGCAGCCGGTCGCCGGGCACGGCGATCAGGGTCAGCGGGTAATGGGTGCCGTCGCGGCCCTGGATCTCCCGCAGCTCCAGGCCGGGTACCAGGGTGGCCAGTTCCTCGTCGTCGACCGGATAGTTCTCGAAGACGACGACGGTGTCGAAGAGTTCGGCTTGCCCGGTGACCGCCTGCAGGGTCGTCAGGTCGGCGTGCTGGTGCTCGAGCATGGACAGTTGCTGGGCCCGCAGGTCCGCCAGGCAGTCGGCGACCGGCCGGCGTGGGTCGAGGCGGACCCGGACCGGCACGGTGTTGATCAGCAGGCCGACGATCCGCGCCGCGCCGGGCAGTTCGGCCGGCCGGCCGGAGACCGTGACGCCGAACACCACGTCGTCCCGGCCGGTCAGGGCGCCGAGCAGGACCGCCCAGGCCAGTCGCAGGATGACGCTGGTCGTCAGGCCGGCTTCCCGGGCCAGGGCCTCGACGCGGGCGGTGAACCCAGGGTCCAGCTCGGCGGTCGTGCGGCGACGTGCCCCCGTCGCGCCGCGTCGGCCGGGGCCGCCGACCAGGGTCGGGCCGTCCACGGACGCCAGCAGCGCGCGCCAGGCCGACTCGTCCGCGCGGGCGTCCCTTGTGGCCAGCCAGTCGAGGAAGTCGCGGTACGGCGTGGCGGGCGGCAGCGGGTGACCGGCGTAGAGCGAGAAAAGTTCCCTGACAAGGATCGGCATGGACCAGCCGTCGACCAGGAGATGGTGCGTGGTCAGGACGAAGGTGTGCCGGTCGGCGGACCTGCGCAGCAGCGCGGCGCGCATGAGTGGGGGGTCGGCGAGGTCGAAGCGGCGTCGGCGGTCGGCGGCGAGGAAGTCCTCCAGGTCCTCCGGTGCGGGCATCTCGCACCACTCCACGGCGGAGCCGGGTACCACCGCCTGGACGGGCCGGCCCGACACACCGGGCCGGACACCGGCGGAGAGCTGCGGGTGACGGCCCAGCAAGCGGTGCAGCGCGTCCCGCAACGCGTCGGCGTCCAGTGCCCCGTCGAGGTCGAAGACGAACTGGACGAGGTAGGGGTCCACCCCGTCGTGGTCGTAGAGCGAGTGGAAGAGCAGGCCCTGGGCCAGCGGCGGCAGCGGCAGTTCACCGGTGGCCCGGGACCGGGCCCGGTCGACCAGCGCGCCCAGGACGTCGAACCACCGCTCGGCCAGGCCGGCGACGCGCGTCCCGTCGAGCAGGCCGCCGGGCCAGGACCAGTGGGCGACCAGTTCGGAGCCGGCCGGACGGTCGATGATCACCGTGTCCAGCTCGACGGCGTGGCGCATGGCCGGCCCGGCCGCGGTGGTCGGGCCGTCATCCGAGGCGGATCCGGCGGCGGTCACGTCGGCCAGCACCGACCAGGGGCCTTCGCCGCCGACGCCGAAGCGGCCCAGGTAGTTGAAGGCGAACTGCGGCGTGGGGCGGGCGGCGAGGACGGGAGCGCTCTGCGGGTTGAGATAGCGCAGCAGACCGTGGGTCAGTCCCGCGCGGCCGGAGTCACGGGTGCGGGAACGCACCCGGGCGACCGCGCCGTCCAGGGCGATCGGGTCGGTCCGCGCCTCGGCCCAGGAGCAGCCGGGGTCGAGTACCACGGGATACAGGGTGGTGAACCAGCCGACCGTACGGGACAGGTCGAGGTTGTCCGCGAATTCCTCACGTCCGTGCCCCTCCAGGTCCACGGCAAGCGCGTCCGGGCCGTCCCGCCAGTCGGCGGCGGCCAGGGCGAACGCGGTGAGCAGCAGGTCCTGCACCGAGCAGTCGAAGGCCGCTGTCGCGTCGCTCAGCAGGCCTGCGGTGATCGCGCCGGGCAGGGTGGCGGTGTGGCGGCGCCGGGTGTCCTCGGTGTCCGACGCGGGATCCAGGGGGCGCGCGACGACCGGTGGTTCCACGGGCTCCGGCCGCTCGTGGGGGAACGCGTGGAGCACGGCCGGGTGATGGGCGTACCCCACCAGCGCCTTCGCCCACTGTGCGAAGGACGTCCCGGTCGGTTGCAGCGTCGGGGTCCGGCCGCGGCGCACCGCGTCCCAGGCGGTGTCGAGGTCGTCCCGGAGGATGCGCCAGGAGACGCCGTCGACCGCGAGGTGGTGCACGGTGAGGGTCAGCGCGCCCGCCGTCCCGGGTCCGGGGTCCGACCAGCGCGCGTGCACCATCCGGCCGCGCTCCGGGTCGGTCGGCGGGCCCGGCCGGTTCAGCTCGACCGGCACGGTGGGCAACACCTCCAGCGACCAGATCGGGCCCGTGGCGGTCAGGGAGAGCCGCAGCATGGGGTGGTGGTCGACGAGGGCCTGCACCACCGCGCGGACCTGCTTCCCGGTGATGCCCACCGGGGTGCGTACGGTCAGGGACTGGACGAACCCGTGGAGTGTGCCGCCGCGTTCGCGCAGCCAGTGCATGACGGGCGTCAGCGGCAATGCGGAGTCGTCCGCGTCGTCCAGCGCGATCCGGTGCTCGGGGAGCCTGTGGTCCGCGAGTGCGGCGGCGAGTCCGGCGACGGTGGGGGTGCGGAAGACGTCCGGGGTGGTGATCGCCAGACCTGCGCGCTGCGCCGCCGCCGCGAGTTGGATCGCCTGGATGCTGTCCCCGCCGAGCCGGAAGAAGTCCTGGTCGAGGGGGACGTCCGGCAGGCCGAGCAGCTCGCCCACCAGCTCGGCGAGCAGTTTCTCGGCGGGCGTGCGCGGGGCCGGGCCCCTTCCGGCGCTACGAGTGGCGACCGCGGACTCCGGCGCGGGCAGCGCGGCCCGGTCCAGTTTGCCGTTGCGGGTCAGGGGCAGCCGGTCCACGACCACCACCGCGGTCGGCAGCATATAAGCGGGCAGCCGGTCCCGCACCCGGTCGAGCAGCGCCGCCGGGTCGAGGCCGTCCGCCGGGTCGAGACCGTCCACCGTGTCGAGGTCGTCCGCCGCACCGCCGGACGCGGTCACGTAGGAGACGAGCCGCCGCCCTCCCGGGCGCTCCTGTGCGACGGTCGCGGCCTGCCGGACCCGCGGGTCGGCACGTAGCACGGCGTCGATCTCGCCCGTCTCGATCCGGTGACCGCGCAGCTTGACCTGTCCGTCGGCACGACCGGCGAAGTCCAGCCGACCGTCCGCACTCCACCGGGCCAGGTCGCCCGTGCGGTAGACGCGCGCCCCCGGCGGCCCCGACGGGTCGGGGACGAAGCGCTCCGCGGTCGCGCCCGCGTGCCCGACGTAACCGCGCGCCACCCCCGCTCCCCCGAGATACAGCTCCCCCACCGACCCCGGCGGCACGGGCCGCAACGCGTCGTCGAGAAGCAGCACCCGCTTGCCGTCCAGCGGGCCGCCGATGGGGACGGACGCGGCGTCCGCGGGCAGTTCCGGGACCGCGTACCGGGTCGCGAAGACCGTGGTCTCGGTGGGCCCGTAGCCGTTGACGACGGTGAGTCCCGGCAGCGCCCGGCGCACCGCGCGGACGGCGTCCGGGGACACCACGTCCCCTCCGGTCCACACCTGGCGAACGCCGGCCAGGCAGGCCGGGTCCTCGTCGGCGATGGCGTGGAAGAGCCCCGCGGTCAGCCACAGCCCGGTCACCCCGGTCTCCGCCACGGTCCGGGCCAGTTCGGCCGGGCCGAGATGTCCCGGCGCGGCGACCACCACCTCACCGCCGGTCAGGAGCGGCACCCATAGCTCCAGGTTGAACGCGTCGAAGGCGTGCGGCGAGTGCAGCAGGACCCGGTCCGCGCCGCCCTCGGACCACCAGCGGTCGGCGGCGAGCCCGGCGAGGGCACCCTGGGTGATGCCGACCCCTTTGGGCCGGCCCGTGGAACCGGACGTGAACATCACGCAGGCGAGAGCGTCCGGTGACGTTCCGGCCCCGGCGGGCGCGTCATCGGCGGCCGCGTCGGAGTCGGCTCGCACGTCCAGCAGGCGCAGACCGCGGTCGCGGGCGTACGTCACGATGGCGTCGCCCCCGGTGTGCCGGTCGGTGACCAGCAGCCGCGCGTCCGCGTCGGACAGGACGGTCTCCTGCCGGGGCGCCGCGTCGTCCCGGTGCAGAGGTACGTACGCCGCGCCCGCCCGCACCACAGCGAGAGCGGCGACGACCAGATCCACCGAGCGTTCCAGAAGCAGGGCGACAGTGCGCTCCGGCCCCGCACCGGCGGCGGCCAGCGCACCCGCCAACGCGGCGGCGCGCCCGTCCAGTTCGCGGTAGGTCAGCCGCTCGCCCGTTCCGGCGCAGCGCACCGCGAAGGCGTCCGGGGTACGGCGTACCCGGTCCGCGAACCGGTCGACGGCGGTGTCGGCGGGTGCGGCCGAGGTGGGCGCGCCCGTGCCCAGGGAGACGAGACGGCGGCGCTCCCCCGTGGTGGTGGTCGCCACTCGCGCCAGGGGCGTGTCGCGTTCGGCCCGCGCCACCTGCCTCAGCACGTGCGGGAAGCGGTCGGCGACGCCTCGCAGGAGGTCCTCGCCGTGGTTGGCGGGGTTGGCGTCGAAGTCGAGGCGCAGTTCGCCGTCACCGCGGTCGTGTGCGAAGAATGAGAGGTCCTCGGACGGCGGCGCCTGGAGGTTGCGGACGGTCGCGGTGACCGAACCGAAGCGCAGCGGCCGGTCGAACCGCTGGATGTTGAGGACCGGCCCGAAGAACCTGCGGCCGTCGTCGGGACAGTCCACCTCCCGGCGCAGGCGCTCGCCCCGGTAGCGCTGGTGCCGGCGTACCGCCCGCAGTTCTTCGGCCACTTCGTCGAGCAGGCGGCCGACGGACGCGGCCGGGTCGACGCGGAGCCGCAGCGGCAGGACGTTGGCCGTCATCGCCGGGACGCGGCGGGCGAGTTCGGCGGACCGGCCGGCGACCGGCAGGCTCAGGACGACGTCGCGGTCACCGGTCATCGCGTGCAACTGGATCACGGTGGCCGCGGTGAACAGCCGGGTCCAGCGGTGCCCGAGCCGCCGCGCGCCGTCCCTCACCTCGATGAACTCCGCCGCCGATACACCCCTGCTTGTGCGCAGCGACCGGTCCGACGCCGCCGCCGGACCCGCTCCGAGCGTCGGGAAGTGCGAACGGCCCGCCAACCGCTCCCTCCACCAGTCGCCGTCCGCGTCGTGCTCGGTGGAACCGCGGTATGCCGTCTCGGCGTCGATCAGCGCCCGAAGCCCGCTCCAGCCGCTCTGCGGCACCGGGCTGCCCTCGTACAGACGGCTGTAGACCTCAGCGGCCCGTTCGGCGAACAGGGCCATGCCCGCCCCGTCGAGGGCGATGTGATGGACCCGGTGGAACAGCAGAGTGCGTTCGTCGCTCACGCGCAGCACCGCACCGAAGAACAACGGCCCCGCGTCGCAGCCTCCCGCCTCGGCCATGGCCGCCCGCATCCACGTCAGCGCCGCCGCATCGGGGTCGGGCGTCTCCCGCAGGTCGACCGTCTCGACGACGTGCTCGACATCGGCGACGGGCCACTGCGTGGGGGCCGCCGAACCGGCCGCTCCGATACGGGCGTTCACCGCCTCGCAGTCGGCCGCCGTCCTGGCGACCGCGGTCGCCAGGAGGTCGACGGCGACCGGGCCGTCCAGCTCGAGGTACTCCGCCCACTGGTACGCGCCCGGCTCGCCGAAGCCCCCGCGTTCGGCGAGCCATACCCCCAGTTGCGCGTCGGTGAGCGGCAGTTCAGCACGGTTGTCAGGCATATGAGCGAGTGTCCCCATCCGTCCCGTCGGCGATATGCCGACGACTGCCGTCCGATGTGTCCGTGTCGATCAGGAAACGATGCACACCATCGAAACACGGAAGGCAATGAATGAGTAAAGTGATGGCAATGTGAGAGATCTCACGATTAATCAGAGAATGGCAAATGCACAGGTGGAGAGGGCACCACAAGACAGTGGGAGGAATTTCAGCCGCGCCTGAGGCTGCTTTACCTTACTGGCCGGAAACTCGACCAAAAAGTCACTCCAGTGGCCGATTAATCTGCCGAAATATCCGCGCTGGCGATGCCGGTGCGGGCCAATAGGTTCACGGCATCCGGGCACATCCGGGCCCCTGACTCCGCACCCCTGACTCCGCACCCCTGGCTCCGTGTCCCTGGCTCCGTGTCCCTGGCTCCGTGTCCCTGACAGGCGCGGTCGAAGGGGGCCCGGTGCTGCCCATGGACTGTCGCGGACACCGTGCGGCCGGGCGGGATCAGGAAGCCGGGTCTTGCGTTGTGTGCTTCCCGTCGTCGTCGCCGTGCGCCTGGGCACACTCGGTCCGGAGCGATACGTCAGGAGCATGCCTACGCGACGTCCCTATCCCAGTGATCTGTCCGATGCCCGCTGGGTGTTGATTGAGCCGGTGCTGTCCGCCTGGCGCTTCGAGCTCGGCGTCACCACCACAGCGACCGCGGACGTCTGCCCCTGCCCCGGCGTCGCCTACCGGCTCCTCGGGAGCCGCGGCCGGACACCTTGCTGAGGACCAGCGTGCGGCCGGCCGGGTCGGTCAGGGTCAGCGCGGCTGACCCCGAGGAGGTGGACGATGCGGTGGCAGCGGCGGCGAACGCCTTCGAGCGGTACCGGGTGACGCCTGCCCCGGCAGGGCCTTCCGCACGCTCGGCCACTTCCGGGCCGGGCCGCAGGACTGCGGTGCCCCGGCCCCCATCCTGGGACCGCGGGTCCACCCCGACCGCGGCCGGAAACCACACCGGGTGATGTGGGTGGTGCGGCGCCAGCGCCTGCTCGGCGGACTCGAAGGCAGCCGCCCGGTCGCCGCCCGCAAGCTCGGCGGCCAAAGGCTTCCGACCTCGGCGACGGAGAGCGGGTGGACGACAGGCAAGTCCAGTGCCGAGTGGCATGAGGGTGGACCAGACGTTTCGGGCCATGTCAGTGCGTGAAGGCGCGGCGGTAGGCGGTGGGAGTGGTGCCCAGTGCGCGCCGGAAGTGCAGCCGCAGGTTGGCCGGCGTGCCCAGTCCGCAGTCCCGCGCCACCCGTTCCACCGAGTGGTTCGTGGTTTCCAGCAACTCCCGCGCCCTGCTGAGGCGGGCGTTGAGCAACCACTGCAATGGGGTCGTGCCCGTCTCCTCGGTGAACCGGCGCATGAAGGTGCGCTGCGAGAGACCCGCGTGCCGGGCGAGCACGCGGAGTGTGAGTGGCTCGCCGAGCCGTTCCAGGGCCCATTCCCGGGTACCGGACAGCGACGCCTCACCGGCCACCGCGACGGGAGCCGGCACGTACTGGGCCTGCCCACCGTCCCGGTGGGGGGCGGCCACCAGACCGCGGGCGATCTCGTTCGCCACCACCGCCCCCAGGTCACGGCGCACGAGGTGCAGACACAGGTCGATACCGCAGCACACCCCGGCCGAGGTGAGCACATCGCCCTCGTCGACGTAGAGCACGTCGCGGTCGACCGTGACGGCCGGGAAGCCCCGCTCGAGCTCATCGATGTGCTTCCAGTGGGTCGTGGCATGCAGCCCGTCCAGCACACCCGCCTCGGCAAGTGCGAAGGCGCCCGTGCAGATCGACACCACCCGCCGGTCTCGGTCACGGGCCTCGGCCAGCACGCCGAGCACGGCCTCCGGGGGCCGTAGAAGCGGTGCGTACCCCGGCACGATCACGGTGTCGGCCGCGCGCACCTGCTCCAGGTCCCCGTCGGCGACCAGAGCGAAGCCCGCCGTGGTGGCTACCCGCGAATCGAGCGCGCACAGGGTCATCTCGTAGGGGGTTTCCGGCCGGGTGGTGAAGATCTGCGTCGGGATCGCCAGGTCGAGCGGGGTGACCCCGTCCAGCACCAGGACCGCGACTCGATGCACTGTCATGGCAAGATTCTATCGAAGTGAGGAAATTTTGCCTCTCGCCAGGTCAGGGCGGTCACGGCCAGGCTGAAGACATGACCGGACCTACCCGCGAGGCGACCGCCGACCTGATCACGCTGCCCGGCACACCACTTGCCGACGCCATCATGGATCTCATCCGGCCGGTGGAAACGCCGTCCGTGCTCAACCACAGCATCCGCAGCTACCTGTTCGCCCGGCTGGCGGCCGGCCGCCTCGGCCTGACCGTCGGCCACGACTACCACGACGATCTGTTGTTCGCCGCGTGCGCGATGCACGACCTCGGTGTGGCATCGGACGGCCCGCACAAACAGCGGTTCGAGATCGAAGGCGCCGACCGGGCCGCCGCATTCCTCATCGACCGCGGAGTGCCCGCGGCCGACGCCGACCAGGTCTGGCAGGCCATCGCCCTGCACACCTCGCCCGGTATCGCGGAACGCCATGGCACGCTGTGCGTACTCGTCCGCGAAGGGGTCGCCCTCGACTTCGGCGGCCCGCTCGGAGCCGACCACGTCGACGCCGTCACCGATGAGCAGGCCGACGCCGTCCACGCCGCCTATCCACGGCTGGACATGATCCGCTCACTCACCGACGCGATCGTCGCGCAGGCCGCGAAGAACCCGAAGAACGCACCCCGGTACGCGATCCCCGGCGAATTCCTCCGCGAACGCGAGACCTTCGGCCGGACCCGGATGGAGCACGCCTGCCGTTCGTCCCGCTGGGGCAACTGACTCCACGGACTTCACGACCCCCGTCAACAAAGAGAAGGAAGTACCGCAATGACTGTCCACACCGTCGACGTCCCTGAGGACAATGCCGTCTTCGGGCAAACCACCAGCGCCTTCGCAGGCTTCGGCTATTCCGCCGCGGTCCGCGCGCACGGCCTCCTGTTCATCGCGGGAACGATCGGTCGCCGTGCCGACGGAACCATCCCGGACACCATCGAGGAGCAGACCGAGATCGCTATCCGGAAGATCGAGGAGATCCTTCGATTGGAGCACCTAGACCTGTCCGCCCTCGTCGACGTCACCAGCTACCACGTCGACATCCGCCAGCACCTCCCCGGCTTCATCGAGGCCAAACAGCGCCTCGTCAAGGCGCCCTACCCGACCTGGACGATCATCGGGGTCAGCGGCCTCGCCAGCCCGGGACTCCTCGTCGAAATCCGCGCGACCGCCGCGTACGCCGCTACGTCACACCCGGTCGGCGGTACCTCAAACTCGGTGGCAGCCTCCTCGGCATGAGCCGGCGCGAACGCGGCGAATTCACGCGAAAGCTGGGCGAGGCCGCCGGCCGGATCGGCCCCCGTGGGGCATTCCGCTCGGTGGAGGGGGCGCGAGCGCAAGACGGCGGCCTGGCTCATCGCCGTTGCCGGCAGAACCGAGTTCGGCGGACACATCGGCGAACTCCTGCTCGCCGGCGAAGGGCCCTACGCAGGGCAGGCCTACCGCATCGCTCTCGCCACCTCCGGCACGCTCCTGTTGCTCGGCGCCAGGCTCCGTGCCGGCCGGGCGGCCCGGTTCCTCGCCCTCTCACGCATCGGCTTGGGGTGGTTGTCCATCAGGAATTCCCAGCGCTCTTTGGTGCGGGGCGTTACCGGACCGCTGCCATCGCCGCACGGCGGCGAGGTCGTTCGCGTACGTCCGTGCGCCGCGCCAGAAGGCCACAGCCGCGATGGCGCAGAACAGCGGCATCACCGCCAGTGCGGTCCGCAGGCCGAAGGCGTCGGAGATCAGCCCGGTCAGGACGGGGCCAACGGCCAGTCCGAGCAGGTTCTGAACGACCACCACCATGCCGACGGCGGTAGCGCGCACCCGGGGGTGGACGACGTCGACCACCACCGCCGGGGCCGTGCCGAGTGCGGCCGCGAGCGGGAATCCGGCGGCGACGACCAGTGCGAACTGGGCGCTCCCCGGCCGCAGCGCGCCGAAGGCGGCAGTCAGCAGAATCCAGGTCGCCGCGGCCATCACGGCTGGGACGACAAGCTTGCGCCGCGGGCTGGTCCCGCCGAGCCGGTCGGCCAGGTGACCGAGGGCGACAGCCCCGACGGCACCGGCAAGGATCACCAGCGCGGCTTTCGCACCGGAGGCGGCCGAGGACAGGCCGTAGGCGCGGTTCAGATAGGTGGGCAGCCATGTGTAGAGGGTGGACAGTACGACGAGGTTGAGGGCTCCGCCGAGATAGCACCACATGGCCGTGCGCGCCTGGTACAACTCCCGCAAGGTCGTGCCCAGCGTCGGCCGGGCCTCGGCGGTCGGGGACCCGCCCGCCGAGGCGCCTGCGCCGGTGTCCGGCGTGGCAGGTACGCGGTAGTCGCGCACCTTCAAGAACAGCACGGCCAGCAGGAGCCCGGGGGCTCCGAACGCGCCGAGGGTCACCCGCCAGCCAAACCGCCCGATCATCACGCCGCCGAGGACCACGCCCAGCACCGATCCCAGTGGGGCGGCCGCCTGGAACACGCTCAGCACGGTTGCCCGCAGCCGCTGCGGGAAGTAGGCGGACAGCAGTGCCGCGCCCGCCGGCCCGTAGCCGGCCTCCCCCACTCCCAGCAGCGACCGGGCCGCGAACAGCTGGGCATAGTTGCCCGAGACGGCAGACCACAGCGTCGCCAGGCTCCACACCCCACCCATGGCCGCGATCGACCTGACCCGGCCCCATCGGTCGGCCAGCCAGGCAATGGGAAGTGCGCAGACGGCCATCGTGATCGACACAGTCGAGACCAGGGCCCCCAGGGCGGTGTCCGACAGTCCCCACTCCTTCTTCAGATACGGGAAGGTCGAGACGATGATCTGCCGGTCGATGTAGTCGGTGGCGCCCAGCGCCACCGCCATCATCGCCACGCCCCAGGCATACCGCCGGGATACCAGGTGGGCAGCAGAACCGGAAGCGTCCAATACCAGCGGCGGCTCACTACGCCACGACAACGAGCCCATCAACATGCTCCAGCCTGGTACTTGATGGTTGGTGATATCTGGTGAGGAGGTCAGTCGGGTGAAACCCGTCACCCGTAACGCCGCAGTGTTGTGCGGCGGGCAGTGACTACGACCGGTTGGGTGACGCCGTTTCGGTGCGCAGTTCTCGCTTGAGGATCTTCCCGGTGGCGTTCATGGGAAGGGTGTCGCGGAACTCGACCAGGCGGGGGTACTTGTAGCCGGCCATCGTCTCCCGGCACCAGGCGACGAGGGCGTCCTCGGTGATCTGCGCGCCCGGCGCCGAGACGACGTATGCCTTGATCTCCTCGCCGTGGCTGTGGTGGGGTACCCCGACCACGGCGGCCATGCTGACGGCCGGGTGGGAGTGCAGGACCTCTTCGATCTCGCGCGGGTAGACGTTGAAGCCACCACGGATGATCATGTCTTTGGCGCGGTCGACGATGTAGAGCCAGCCGTCCTCGTCACGGCTGGCCAGGTCGCCGGTACGGAGCCAGCCGTCGCGCATGACTTCGGCGGTGGCCTCGGGCCTCCGGTAGTAGCCTCGCATCACGTTGTGGCCGCGGACGGCGATCTCTCCGAGCTCGCCGGCGCCGACCGGAGTCCAATCGTCCGCGACCAGTTCCACCGCCACGCCCCAGACCGGCTTGCCGATGGAACCCGGTCGTACCTCGCCGTCCCTGGGCGTGAAGGTCGTCACGGGGCTGGTCTCCGACAGGCCGTAGCCTTCTCGGATCACCGTCCCGAAGCGGCGGCGGAAGCTGCGGTGGATCTCCACCGGTAGCGCTGCTCCGCCTGACACCGCGCTGCGCAGGTGCTGCGCGGCCACCGTCGCGTCGGCGTCGGTGTCGGTGTCGGTGACGCCTTCGCCGAGGAGCGCCCAGTACATGGTGGGCACGCCCGCGAAGAAGGTGACCCGATGCCGGTGCATCAGGGACAGCGCGCCGCGGGCGTCGAAGCGTGGCATCAGCACCAGGGTCGCCCGGGCCGCGAGGCCGGCGTTCAACTGCACGGTCTGGCCGAAGGTGTGGAACAGCGGCAGCGCGACCAGGTGCACGTCGTGCTCGACCTCACCGAAGAGCTTGTGACAGGTCAGGGCGTTGAGAGCCATGTTGGCGTGGGTGAGTTCAGCGCCCTTGGGCTGCCCGGTGGTACCCGAGGTGTAGAGGATGACGGCGGTGTCGCCCGGCTCGGTGACCCGCGCGGTGAACTCACGGCTGTGGCTCTCGAGCGCGGCGGCGAGGGTCACGGCACCCGGGAACGCGGACACGGTGGCGGGGTCGGCGGTGGCGGGGTCGGCGGTGACGAGGAAGAAGTCCCGGCAGCCTTCGATCTCGTTGAATCCGGCCCACCCTTCCTGCCCGAGCGGCAGTTCGGCACTCCCCTCGAAACAGAAGTAGGCCCTGGCATCGGAATCGGAATCGGAATCGGAATCGGAGAGGTGGTACGCGATCTCCCGCCGCTTGAGCAACACGTTGAGCGGGACGACGACCGCGCCGGCCTTGAGGATGCCGTAGTAGATGACGGGGAACTGCGTGATGTTGGGGCACGACAGCGCGACCTTGTCGCCCGGTCCGATACCGCGCGAGACGAGGAGGTTGGCCACCTGGTCGGCCTCGGCGTCGAGTTGAGCATAGGTGAGGGTCTGGTTGCCCGAGACGACCGCCAGGCGGACAGGTACGGCGCGGGCGCTGTCCTCGAGCATCACGGCGAGGTTGAGCATCGGGTCTCCCGGTCTTCGGTGCGGTGATTCGTTCCGGGGGGGGTGGCGACGGCCGCCCCCGGCGTGGGGGGCGGCCGGCTGTCCGGGCCGTGGGCGGATCACGCCGGCCTCCGGTCGCGGGCCGGCGAACCGCGGCGTGTGCGGCTCCCCCTCAGACGAGCGTCTCGGTGCGGACCGGAGCACGGTGACGCAGCGGGACACCGCGCTCGCCGGGGCGGCGATTGGGGGGCAGACCCAGGTATTCCAGGGTCTCTTCCGCCGTCTGCCAGTACTCCCCGATGCGATAGATGCGCTTGGCCTCCTCGGCGCCGGCCACGTCGCGGCCTAGTTCGTCGGCGATGCGGACGATCTGTTCGACCTGCTGCACGGAGGTGATGCGTTCCTTGCACGGGGCCCACAGGTTGTCCTCGATGCCGACACGCACATGCAGGCCCAGCGCGATCGCGATCGTGTTCAGGGGGAGTGTGGAGCGCATGATGCTCTCGATGGTGAGCACCGCGCCGTCGGGGGTGCGGCGCGCGAACTCGACCAGGTCGGTGGGGTGGAAGCCGGAGGCGCCGCCGCCGATGGCGACGTAGTTGAGGTTGAGCGGGCCGGTGTAGATCCCGGCGCGGATCAGCCGCTCAACGGTCTCCAGCTGCGGAACGTGCCCGAGCATGAAGTGCGGCTGGATGCCACCCGCGGTGAGCCGCTTGAGGTGCTCCAGGTAGAACTCGGGTCCGGCATCGAGGACCATGTCGCGGTACGCCGTGTACAGCAATGGATTCCGCATGGAGGTGCCCGCGATGTCCTCGTCGGTCAGCAGCTCGACGACGTTCATCTGCGAGGTGTTGATCGCGATGGTCACCTGGTCCGGCTTGGGCTCGAGCTCGGCCAGCAGGTGCCGGGTGTCGTAGTCGAGCCACTTGGCGGCGTCGCCGGTGTTCTCGGGTGCGAACGAAATGGACCCGCCGACCTGCAAGATCATCTCCGGCACCGCGGCACGCAGCCGGGCGAGCATCTCGTTGAACATCGACAGCCGCTTCGAGCCGCGGCCGTCCAGTTCGCGCACGTGGATGTGCAGCAGCTGCGCGCCGGCGTTGTAGCAGTCCACCGCCTTCTGGATCTGCTCGTCCATCGTCACGGGAATGTCGTCGGAGTCGCCGGGCAGCCACTCCGGACCGTACGGGGCGACCTGGATGACCAGCTTCTCCTGGTTCTCCGGGAACAGTGAGTCGTCGAGGAAGTGCATACGCGGTCTCCTTCGAATCGGTGTGGAACGGCAACAGCGCGCTGGTCGGTAGCCGTGGGCGGGTAGGGAGATCAGTACTGCTCGGGCGCTCCCGCGAAGGCACCCTCCCGGACAACGCGCCGGGAGAGACACCCGCCCGGTAGCTGAACGGTAGGCAGTCCGCCCGGCCACCGCTTGATTCTGCGGGGCGCGTGACTTACTAATTTGGGATACTCGCTTACCGCGCCGGGAAAGAGTGCGACTGGAGCACCTCATGGGACCCCTCGTCCGTACCGCAGCGCTGAACGGCTACGTCGAGCTGTGCCACACCCTCGGCATCGACCCGCGAGCCCTGATCAAGCGTGTCGGCCTGGACGTCGCCGGGCTCGCCGCACAGGACCGGTGGATCTCCGGCGCGGCCGTCGTCGAGTTGCTCGAGCTCTCGGCCGCCGCCGCGGGCCACGAGGACTTCGGCCTCCGCCTGGCAGAGTCCCGGCGTCTGTCCTCCCTCGGACCGATCGGCCTCGTCGTGCGGGAGGAACCCGATGTCCGCAGCGCAGTGGGCCTCCTACTGCAGCACGAGCACATGTTCAACGAGGTGCTGCACTCCCGGCTGTCCGAGCACAACGGCCTGGCCACCCTCAAGGTGGAGCTGCGACTGGACGAGGCGATGCGGACGCGCCAGGCCGCCGAACTCGTGATAGCCGCACTTCACCTCTTGCTGCGCGGCCTCACCCCCCAATGGCAGCCACTCTCGGTGTGCTTCGAGCACACGGCACCGGCGGACGCCACCACACACCGGCGCGTCTTCGGCCCGGTTCTGGACTTCGGCCGGGAGTTCCACGGGATCGTCTTCTACGCCAGCGCCCTCGACGCCCCCAACGCACTGTCCGATCCCCAGCTGCGCACCTATGCCCGGCAGTACTTCGAGTCCATCGCGGCGCCGCGGCAGGACACGACACTCCCGGACCGGGTGCGCGAGCTGATCGAGGTGCTGCTGCCGACCGGGCGGTGCTCGGCCGAGCAAGTCGCCCGAAGCCTCGGAGTAGACCGGCGCACCATGCATCGTCGCCTGGCCCACTCCGGCGACACCTACACCTCCCTGCTCAACGCCACGCGCATGCACCTCGCCAAGCGGTTTGTCGCGTACCCACGGCGTTCGCTCACCGAGGTCGCCCATCTGCTGGGATTCTCCATGCCGAGCGCGTTCTCGCATTGGTTCAAGGAGCAGTTCGGCTGCAGCCCGAGCGAGTGGCGCAACCAACGCGGCACGAGCAGCAACACGGACGCAGAAGCAGACGCGGTCTGAGCGCGGCTGAGCGTCGCCGGTTGCCGGGTTCGCCGCGAGTCCCCAGACAGCAAGCCCTCTGTCTCCGCGAATCAAGCAGTGACGCAGGCGAAGGACCTACCTTGTCAGCACCGGACACGGTGGTCGGCCGATCCCTCCAGATCAACCAGCGCTACGCGCCGCCGTGCCGGAGGACCTGGGGCGAGGTGAGTCATCATCCACCCTCGCCCTTGGGTCAACTCCGGGCGTCACAAGGTCCGTTCGAACCGGCCAGACCGCCAACCTCTCCCAGGAAGGACCCGCATGAACCAGGTTGCCAGCACCGGCACGGGTGCACCCGCGCTGGTACGCTCCGAGGTCCTCGGCTCGATCAAGGTCGAGCAGCTGACCTGTTCCATCGGCGCGCAGCTCCACGGCGTCGACCTCGCTGACTCCGTGCATGACGACGACCTGTTCGCCGAGATCAAGACTCTGCTGCTCCGCCACAAGGTGCTTTTCCTGCGTGACCAGACCTTCACCCGCGCCGAGCACGTGGCCTTCGCCGAGCGCTTCGGCCCGCTGCGGAACCACCCGGTCACTGGCAGCGATCCCGACCACCCCGGCCTGGTCCACATCCACCACGGTCCGGACGTCAAGCGCATGCAGTACGAGAACGCCTTCCACACCGACGGGTCCTGGCGCGAGGATACGTCCATGGGCGCCGTACTGCGCTGCGTCAAGTGCCCGCCGGTGGGCGGTGACACGATCTGGGTCAACATGGTCCAGGCGTACGAGCGGCTGCCAGAACACATCAGGACCCAGATCGAGGACCTCCGCGCCCGGCACAGCATCGAGGCGTCGTTCGGCGCGGTCCTGCCGATCGAGCAGCGGCACAAGCTGAAGGCCCAGTTTCCCGACGCCGAGCACCCGGTGGTGCGCATCCACCCCGAGACCGGCGAGAAGCTCCTCTACGTCAACAGCTTCACCACCCACCTCGTCAACTTTGTCACCCCTGACCATGTCCGCTTCGGACAGGACTACGCGCCGGGCGCAAGCGACCTGCTGCACTACCTGATCAGCCAGGCGAGGATCCCCGAGTACCAGGTGCGGTGGCGCTGGCAACCGAACAGCGTCGCCATCTGGGACAACCGCTCCACGCAGCACTACGCCGTCTACGACTACTGGCCCGCCGTGCGGGAGATGGAGCGCGCGGAAATGTTCGAAGAGAAGTACAACTGAACAACACCGGTGTTGCCGACGGCTGCCGGGCCGGGGTGAGGGCCTGATCCCGACAGCCGTCGCCCCGCAAGCCGCCGCCATCGCCAATGGCGCTGAGCGCACCGATGGATTCCCGCGACAGGTCTTCAACGAGCGCACCGCCAGACGACCTCGTGCACGGTTGGCCGTGGCACGTCGAAGGCTGCTGTAGCCGCTCAGCCGCTCAAATCCGCCAGCTCCCTCGTACGGACCCGGTCCAGCCCCTGCTCCGGCACCACCGCACGACGGCGCTGCCGGTCGGCCCGGCGGGCCTTGGCCGCGCGGTACTCCTTGGGAGAGCCGGGCAGGCCCTCCACGAAGGCGTACAGCAGCAGAGAGAAAAGGATCAGACCGCATGCCCGCAGGAATTGGCACCAGCCCGCCACCGTGGCATCGAAGCGCACGAGCTCGAGCGCCTTGTTCCGGACCCGTTTCGTCACCATCGCGATCAGCGTATGCGTCGGCCTCTCCAACTCACCATCTCGTGAGCGCACTCCGCCTACGACGTGGGAGAAGCGCGGTGTCAGGATCGCGGGGCAACGGGTCACGCAGGCAGACGCAAGCGGGGCAAGGGGTGTCGTAAGTCCTGGACCAGCGGGCGGGCGAGCCGGAGCTGGGTGTGGGCGGCGATGACGAGCCAGGTCCACCGGTCGGCGGCCTCGGGGCTGCGGAGCCTGGGGGCGGTCCAGCCCAGGGTCTGCTTCATCATCCGGAAGGTGTGCTCGACGTCGAACCGTCGTAGGAACGCCTGCCACCATTGGTCGATGTCGGCCGCGGTCGCACCGGTCTTGGACCACCACAGCCAGACCGGCTTCGGCTCGGCGCCGGACGGCAGGTAGGACACCTCCAGCCGGATCACGGTGCCCTCGATAATGGGCAACTCAGCGGAGTGCTCGATCCACGCGGCCCGGCGAGTCAGCCGGGGGTGGAGCCGGTCCCATGCTTGCGCGGTCGTCGACCACCACCAGCACGTCTGGGTCGCCGTCCGTCCACTGGCCGGAGGCCACCAGCCGCTCGATGACCTCCCGGATCTGCGCGGTGGTCACCGCCGCAACGTCGGCGCCGGGCGCCAGCCGAACGGCGTCCAGGATCGCTGTCCACGACGTCCTCCCGGTCTCCAGCGCGGCAACGACCGAGTACGGCCAGCCCGGAATCATCAGGTGCTTGTTCTCGCCGTACCCGTATGTATGGCAAAAGCACCGGTCAGGGGCGGTGTCGGCGTCCGGACGCAGCCACGGTGAGATGTCCACCGCCAGGACTAGGCGCCCGCCAGCCGCCCTCGGCAACGGCACCGAGACCAGGGCCCGGCGCAGTCGGCCCACATCCACCCGGACCTGATTCAGGCCTGCGTAGAGAGCACCGTGCCCACGGCGGTGTTCTGGGGCCAGAGCCGGCCCTACCAGGGACCTCACCGGCCCGTCGGCACACAGGATCGCGTCGGTCAGCTCGAACAGCGCATCCCCGCGCCCTTGGTTGATCATCAGCGTCTCGACAGCGCACATGATCACACCAGGGCCGCACCACTGTCTCCTTGGAGAAAACTCTTCTGCCCAGGCCGTCCAGCGAAGCTAGCCTCTTGCCATGAGTTGGGACGAAGGACGCCTGCTGGCCCTGGAGATCGACGCGAACTACGGCCTCGCACCAGACCCGGACGCCCCGCAAGCAGCCCTCAGAGACCCTTCCCTGTTCGCGGTGTGGGCATGGTCCCCTCACGCACGTCTCCTGGCACTCTCGCCCGGACTCGCGCTCCCCAGCTCCATCGACGGCATGGAGCAGGAGTACAGCCCCGGTCGTCTACCCGACGCACTTCACTGTCTGGTCGCATCCCTTGACGACCGGACGGTGTCCGTCGAGGGCGGCCCGTGTTTCGTCTTCCCGGACCGTCTCGCCGTCCCAGACCCAGCGCCGCTGCCGATCATCGTCTCCACCGCCGACGGCCACCGCACCGCCCAACACCTGATCCGGCCGGACAACTGGCGGCCCGACGAGTGGAACGAACTGATCAGCGGGCGCATGGGTGAGTGGGCCATGGCCGTCCACGGCCGGGAGCCGGTGTCGATCTGCTTCACGCCCGCGTCGAGCGCCACCGCCGCAGAGGCAGGCATCTGGACCCGCCCCGACTTCCGCGGCAAGCGCCTCGCACCGACCGTCGTAGCCGCCTGGTCCCAGCGTGAGCACCGCAACAAGACCGTGCTCTTCTACAGCACCACCGCAGACAACCACGCCTCCCAATCCGTCGCCCGCGCACTCGGCCTCACCCCACTGGGCTGGATCTGGACCGCACGTTAAAAGACAAGCTGAGTACCTGTTTCTGATCCCCGGTTCTGAGTAACTCCCTGAAGCGGCTTGACACGACGCAGCAGTCTCGAGACTTCCCGCAACTTCTGGAAGACCGGGCCTCGAAGGGGATCAACGATTGAGGAACGATCGTTCTTGACTGATCGTTCCTCAACTGTCTACTGTAGTAGTCATGGGCAGGCCAAGAGCATTCGACGAGGACGAAGCAGTGCGTGCCGCCGTGGGCTTGTTCGGCGGACGGGCGTATGACGGTGTGTCCGTTGACGACCTCGTCACCCACCTCGGCGTGCACCGCAACAGCCTGTACAAGACGTTCGGCAGCAAGCGCGGCCTCTACCTGATCGCCCTGCGCCGCCACCTCGCCGACGACGTCCGCCCTTTGCTCGACGCCCTGGCCGGGGAATCGGACGCCGCGGCCGCGCTGCGACTCATCACCTCGGCCGACCTCGGCCTGCTTCTACTCGCAGCGATCGAACGCGCACCGGTCGACGAGGAGGTCGCCTCCGAGGTGACGGCCGCACTGACAGCCGTCGACCAGGCGATCGCCGACGCGCTCGGCGTTCCCGCCGACATGGCCACCGCGCTCACCGCCGCCGCGCTGGGCATCCTCCTGCGTGGCAACCCCGACAACGCCGTCAACGCGCTGGCCCAACGCCTCGTCCCTCTCACCTGAAAAGGGAACCCGACATGCCACTGATACGTATCGACGGCGACGACCTCGTCGTCGTGATCGAGGGTCTCGACAAGCTCTGGTCCTTCAAAGGCAGTCTGACCATCCCGCTGGCCAACGTCCGTGGCGCGACCGCCGACCCCGGTATCGCCAGCGAACCCAAGGGAATCCGCGCGCCGGGCTCCCGCGTACCCGGTGTGATCACCGCGGGCACATTCCATCAGGATGGTGAAAAGGTCTTCTGGGACGTCAGGGATCCGTCGAAGGCTGTCGTGATCGAACTCGCCGACGAGAGGTACGCACGCCTGGTTCTCCAGGTCGACGACCCTCGCGCGACTGTTGCTCTGGTCGAGAACGCCCTTGCCTGAAAGGAGGTAGGCCAATGTTTCGACACTTGGCAGCTGCTCTGATGGCACTGGCCGTCGTCACCGCCACCCCGGCCGCGGCGACGCCCGGTCTCGTGCCTGCCGCCGACCGCGAGGTCGTCTTCACGGCCGACGGTACGACCGTGTACGGCACCCTGCACGTTCCCGAGCATCGTGCCGGGCAACGGCTGCGGGCGGCACTGCTGCTGCCCGGCAGCGGACCCACCGACCGCGACGGCAACCAACCGCCCGGGTCCGCACCGGACACCCTGGCGCAGTTGGCCGACGCGCTCGACGGGGACGGAATCGTCACGCTGCGGTTCGACAAGTACGGCACCGGCCGCACCGGACTCGGCGCCTACCGGGACCACCCGGAAGAACTCGACTACCCGGCATTCGTCCGCCAGGCACGGACCGCCTACGAGTCGTTGCGCGATCAGCCGGAGACCAACCCGCACGCGCTGCTGATCGTCGGGCACAGCGAGGGCGCGATGACGGGACTGCTGCTGGGCGGCACCGTCCGCCCGCGCCCGGCCGGCCTGGCGCTTCTGCAACCGCAGGCGATCCGCATGCTGGACCTGGTCGCGCTCCAACTCAAGGCCCAGATCGCCGAAGCAACCAGGCAGGGCCAGTTCACTCCGGAGCAGCAACGCACCGTCAACGCGGCCATCGACGCTGCCGTCACCTCCCTGCGCGAACACCGACCGGTCGACGCCACCGACCTGCCCCCCGCGATCGCCCAGCTCTTCGAGGCGTTCCAAGGCCCCAACGCCCGGTTCGTGCTGAGCGATGACGCCGTCTACCCACCAGACACCGCCGCCGCACTCCGGCCGGGAAGCAAGGTGCTGCTGACGTGCGGCACGAACGACGCGCAGGTCCCCTGTGTCACAACGAACGCCCTGACGACCGCCCTGCGTCACGCGCATGCCGGTGGACCGGGCCGAGTGACGCTGCCGGGAGTGGACCATCTGCTGCACGACGCCGACCACCCGAACACGCTCGCGCCGCCCGTACTCGACGCCCTGCGCCGGTTCGCTCGACACTGACGCCGACCGAGGACGTCCCCCGACGCGTCGTTGGGGTGCCGGTAAGAACGCTGTCACCCGGTGATGCCCGGGGAGAACATCACCGCCCCTGACGGCCCTCAGCGCGATGAACTACCGAGGGATCGCAGGTCACAACCCCTCGGAGATCAGCACTCAAGCTCAGGTGCGGTCCCTCTGCCGCTGTGTGTGAGGAGGCGAGCCCGGGGCACTTTGCGGCATGCCTGCGGCTGCGGCGAGGTCCTGCCGTAGGTGTGTAAGGCGTGCGATCTCCGCGTCCAGGATTGCCAGGCGCTTGGCCACGACGTCACTGAACTCGCCGGGGCGGCTGCCACAGGATGGGGACGGCTGGTCCTGGACGAGGAGGTCCAGGCGGTGGGCGCGGCGGCGGATGTCCTCCAGGGTGAGGCCCAGAGCCAGAAGGTTGCGAATGACGCGGACACGGGCCACCTCGGCGGAGCCGTACTCACGTTGACCGGACGAGGTGCGTGGCGGGGGTCGAAGCAGGCCGCGGGCCTCGTACAGGCGCAGAGCGCGCGGTGTGGTTCCGGCTCCTGCCGCTGCCTCGCCGATCCGCATACCCGCTCCACCCTGTCCTACAACTCCACGATTGCCGCCCCGAAGGAGCGGCCGGCGATCAGTTGGGGCAACGCCCCCGGGGCGCGGTCCATTCCGCGGACCGGGGTGTACGGGAATTGGATGTCGCCCGCCCGCAGCCAATCCCCGAAGCGGGCCTCCCACTCCGCCTCGACATCCGTGTGGTCCACGCCGCTGTAGCCGGCGATCGTGATGCCCCTGGTCAGCAAACGGTAGGTGTCGAGCACAGTCGGCGCGCTCCCGCCCGCTCGGTCTGGGGACAGCTGACCGTCCAATGCGCCCACCAGGGCGAACCGGGCGCCCCGGTTCGCTGTGTGGACGGCGGCCGTCAGTTGTTCGCCGCCCACGGTGTCCAGGACGACGTCGATCCCGTCCGGCGCCGCCTTGGCGAGTTGTCTGTCGACCGGGGCTGCTCCGCGCAGCACGGTTGCGTCGTAACCGAGTTCCCGCTCCAGTCGCTGCGCCTTCTCCGGTGAGCCGGTGCTGCCGACCACCCGGGCGGCACCCAGTAGCCGGGCGATCTGGCCCGCCATGGTGCCCACTGCGCCGGCGGCGCCGGTCACGAACACGGTGTCCCCCTGTTGGACCCCGGCCAGCCGAGTCAGAGCGCCGTACGCCGCGGAGCCCTGGGCGAGGTGGGCCACCGGGTCGGGCAGGGTGCCGTCCAGCTGCCTGCACTCGGCGGTGGTGGGCGTCGCATAGTCCCGCCAGCCCTGAAGGTGCAGCACCAGCTGCCCCTTCTCCAGCGGCCCGTCGACCACCTCGCCGATAGCGGGGCCGAACAGGGTGTCGCCGGGGTGGAGCGGCGGCAGGGGGACATCGCGGGTCTCGCCTCCGATAAGGGTGCGCAAGCCCGGGAAGACGAGGAAATGGGTGTTGCGGACGAGTACCTGGCCGACCTCAAGACGAGGGATGGGGGCCTGTGCCAGGGTGAAGTCATCTGGAGTCGGCAATCCAGCGGGGCGGCGGACCAGACGCACAAGACGATGAGTCGTGTTCATGGCCGGACGCTAAGCCTTGACCCGTGGGTCAGGGGCAAGGCTCAGGGCCGACGAAGGTCGGTGGCCAGCGGGCGGGCGAGGCGGAGCTGGGCCTAGGCGGCGATCACCAGCCATGTCCACCTGTCGGCCGCCTCGGAGCTGCGAAGCCGGGGCTTAGTCGGCGCGAAGCCGGCCGAGGATCTCGACCGGCAGGTCGTTCAGCAGGGATCGAGTAGGGCCGCCGGGCACCATCCGGTGTTTGCCCTCGCCCCGGCCGAAGGTGTGGCAGAACGACCGGTCAGCGCAGGTATTGGCGTCCGGCCGCAGCCACGGCGAGACGTCCGCGGCCAGCACGGGCCGGCCGTCCGCAGCCCGCGGCAGCTGCATCGCGGTCAGTGCCCGGCGAAGCCGGCCGACGTCAATGGTTACGCCAGCCCGGCTTCCGGCATCCCATCGCCCGCAAAGGTGTCGAGTCTTCGCAGCGGCCGGGACGACATCGTTGGACCATCGAGCGCACCATGGCCTGGCTCGCAGGATGCCGCCGCCTCCACCGCCACTATGAGCGCAAGGCCCTCCTCCTCGAGGTGCCTCAGGCGCGGGTGGCCGTCGTGCGCGGACGGCTCGTTCGTGGTCACGCCGTCGCCCGGATCAGCCGGTGTACAGGGCTGCGTGCAGTGTGCGTACGGCCAGGGAGATGGCGGCCTCGGCGGCGTGCGTCTCACGCAGGGCGTTGAGCATCACGAAGTCGTGGATGATGCCCTGGACGCGGACGGCGGTGACGGACACGCCGGCCTCGCGCAGCTTGCCGGCGTATGCCTCGCCCTCGTCGCGCAGGACGTCGGCCTCGGCGGTGATGACGAGGGCCGGAGGCAGGTCCTTGAGCTGCTCGATGGTGGCGCGCAGCGGGGAGGCGGTGATCTGGTCGCGCTCGGCCTCGTCCGTCGTGTACTGGTCCCAGAACCACTGCATGCCGTCCCGGCGCAGAAAGTAGCCGGTGGCGAACTGGTGGTAGGAGTTGGTGTCGAAGCTCGCGTCGGTCACCGGGTAGAACAGCACCTGCTGGAGCAGCGGGACCCCGCCTCGCTCCTTCGCCATCAGGGTGAGGGCAGCGGCCATGTTGCCGCCGACCGAGTCACCGGCCACCGCGATCCGGGTGGCGTCCAGGTCCTTGGTCGCGCCCTGCTCCACGACCCATTGCGCTACGGTCCAGTTCTGCTCGATGGCGACCGGGTAGCGCACCTCGGGCGAGAGGTCGTACTCGGGAAAGACGACCGCGGCGTCGGCGCCGACGGCGAGTTCGCGCACCAGGCGGTCGTGCGTGTGGGCGTTGCCGAAGACCCAGCCGGCGCCGTGGATGTAGATGATCACCGGCAGGGTGCCCGTGGCGCCGGCGGGCTTCACGATGCGCGCCCGGACGGTGCCCGTGGGGCCGCCGGAAACCGTGATCCACTCTTCGTCGACCACCGGCTTGGCGATCTCGCCGGACTGCACCTCGTCGACGGCCTTGCGGCCGTCCGCCGGGGCGAGGTCGAAGAGGTAGGGCGGGTTGGCGGTGGCCTCGGCGAAGTCCTGGGCGGCGGGTTCGAGTACCGGCTTGACGGGCGTGCGGGCTTCGGACATGTGAGTCTCCTGGGATTGCGGGGGGCACACCGGTCGGTCCGGCGCTGCCGCGGCCCACCGTAGGAGCCCGGCGCGCCGGGCAGTAGCCCCCGAGCGCACTCTCGGCGGCCCCGCGGCGCACGCGCGGACCCGGTGCGCCGCGGACCCGGTGCGCGCGGGGCCGGTGCGCTGCGGGGCCGGTGCGCTGCGGGGCCGGTGCGAGTGCGCGCACGGGACACACCGCGGCTGGGACCGGCCCTAATGTGGGCTCGGCGGTCGCGGTTCACCTCTGATTCGATGGCGAACACGGACCCCGGAACCGCAATTCCCATCCCGGAGGGGGTCCCGCAAGCGTGTCCTCAATGCCGGTCGGCGGTCTGGTTCCTCAGGCCGTCGACGATCCCGCGGAACTCGTCGTCCGCAACGCGAAAATCCACACCGGAGACCCGAACCGCCCGCACGCGGGGGCGATGGCGATCCGCAACGGTGTGATCACGGTCGTCGGCGACGACAAGGACGTGGCCCCGCACGTCGGTTCGGCCACCAAGGTGGTCGACGCGCTCGGCAGACGGGTGGTCCCGGGCCTCAACGACGCCCATCTGCACGTGATCCGCGGCGGGCTCAACTACGTACTGGAGCTGCGCTGGGACGGGGTGCCCACGCTGCGGCAGGGCCTGGCGATGCTGCGCGAGCAGGCCGCGCGTACCCCCAAGGGTCAGTGGGTGCGGGTGGTGGGCGGCTGGTCGGCCGAGCAGTTCGCCGAACGGCGGCTGCCGACCGTCGCCGAGCTGAACGCGGCCGCCCCGGACACCCCGGTATTCGTCCTGCACCTGTACCAGTCGGCCGTCCTCAACCGGGCGGCGCTGAAGGCCGCCGGATTCGACAAGAACACCCCCGACCCGAGGGGCGGCCAGATCGTGCGTGGCCGGGACGGGGAACCGACGGGCATGCTGCTGGCCGCGCCCAGCGCCCTCATCCTCTATTCGACGCTGGCCAAGGCACCGATACTGGACCAGGAGCACCGGAAGTCCTCGACCCGGCACTTCCTGCGCGAGCTGAACCGGTTCGGGCTGACGTCCGCGATCGACGCGGCCGGCGGCTTCCAGAACTTCCCCGAGAACTACGGCACCGTCATCGAACTGGCCGAGGCCGGTGAGCTGTCGCTGCGCATCGCCTATCACCTCTTCCCGCAGACCGCGGGCCAGGAGGTGGCCGACCTCAGCCGCTGGATCGAGATGGCGGACTACGGGGACGGCGACGAATGGCTGCGTCTGAACGGCGCGGGCGAGAACCTCACCTGGGCGGCCGCCGACTTCGAGAACTTCAACCAGCCGCGTCCCGAACCCGACGACTACGAGCCGGAGTTCGAGAAGGCGGTGCGTCTTCTCATGGAGAACGGCTGGGGATTCCGGCTGCACGCCACCTACGACGAGACCATCCGCCGGGATCTCGCGGTCTTCGAGAAGCTGGCCGCCGAGGGCCTCTTCCCGGCCGGGAACCGATGGTTGTTCGACCACGGGGAGACCGTGTCGGCGGAGAGCCTCGACCGCGTGACCGCGCTCGGCGGTGCGATGTCCGTGCAGAACCGGCTGTCCTTCCAGGGCGAGGCATTCCTGCGCCGCTACGGTCCCGGTGCCGCCGCCGACGCCCCGCCCATCCGGGAGATGCTGGAGCGCGGGCTGACCGTGGCCGCCGGCACCGACGCCACCCGGGTCTCCACCTACAACCCATGGGTCGCCCTGCACTGGCTGATCAGCGGGCGCAACGCCGGTGACCTCGTGCTCCGCCCCCGGTCCAACCGTGTCGACCGGCAGACAGCACTGCGCATGTTCACCCGGGCCGGCGCCGAACTGACGGGTGAGGAGGGGGTCAAGGGCATCCTGCGCCCGGGCTTCTTCGCGGACCTCGCGATCCTCTCGGACGACTACTTCACCGTGCCCGAGCCGGAGATCGCCCACATCGAGTCGCTGCTCACGGTCACCGGCGGCCGGATCGTCTACGCCGCCGGCGAGTACGAGGGCCTCGACGAAGAGCTGCCGGCCATCACCCCCGGCTGGAGCCCGGTGGCGCACTTCGGCGGCTACCAGGCGGCCCCGCGCGGACCGGCGGGCGTACGCCAGGCGGAGGCGCTGGGCGAGGCCGTCGCCGAGTCCGGGCTGCACCGGGCTTGGCGGGTCCGGCGCGGCCTGATCCCGGACGGCGCCGCCACGCCGCCCGACCCCTGCTTCCTCTGAGACTCCCGGACGAAGGACGGCACGTGCGCCTCCTCCCTCCGGGGCACCATCCCACCCTTGTTCGCTGAGAAAGGTTCTTCGTCATGGTCGACATCGCCCGGGCAACCGCTGCTCCCAGCCCCGATCTGCTGACCCCCGACAACTGCGCCGTGCTGTTCGTGGACCACCAGCCGCAGATGTTCTTCGGCACCGCCAGCGGCGACCGCACCGCGATCGTCAACTCCACCCTGGGTCTGGCCAAGGCCGCCAAGGCGTTCGACGTGCCGGTCGTGCTGAGCACCGTGGCCGCCGAGTCCTTCTCCGGCCCGATCCTGCCGCAGCTCGCGGGCGTCTTCCCCGGCCAGAAGATCGTCGACCGCACCTCGATGAACGCCTGGGAGGACGCGCCGTTCGTCGAGGCGGTCAAGGCGACCGGTCGCGAGAAGCTCGTCATCGCCGGTCTGTGGACCGAGGTGTGCGTGGTTCTGCCGGCCCTGTCCGCCATCGCCCAGGGCTACGAGGTCTACGTGGTCGCCGACGCGTCCGGCGGTGTCACCCCGCAGGCCCATGAGCACGCCGTCCAGCGCATGGTCCAGGGCGGTGCCGTCCCGGTCACCTGGCTCCAGGTGCTCCTGGAGTTCCAGCGCGACTGGGCCCGCACGGAGACGTACGAGGCGACCACGAACGTGGTCAAGGAGCACGGCGGCGCCTACGGCCTCGGCCTGGTCTACGCCCAGACCATGATCGGCGCCGGCACCGCCGGCTGAGCGGACGTCACGGACGAGTCAGGAACAGGCAGGAAGACATGGATGCTGGACTGCTGGTCCTCCGGCTGCTGGCGGGACTCCTCATCGCCGGCCACGGAGTGCAGAAGGTGAGCTTCCACCTCGGGGGCAATGGCTTGGTGGGTGGAACGGAGGAGTTCCGGCATGACGGTTTCCGCGGCGGCCGGCTGACCGCGATCGTCGCGGGCGGCAGCCAGATCGGCGCCGGTCTGTTCCTGGCAGCCGGACTGCTCACACCGCCGGCGGCGATGGCGGCGATGGGCGTGATGACGGTCGCGGGCACGGTCAAGTGGCCCAAGGGCCTGTGGGTGCAGAACGACGGGTACGAGTATCCGCTGGTCCTGGTCGTCATCTCGGTGTCCCTGGCCCTCACCGGGCCCGGCCGGTGGTCCGTCGACCACGCGCTGGGCCTCACCCCGTGGCCGCTGTGGCTCGTCCTCGCGACGATCGTCATCGGCCCCACGAGCGGGCTGCTCACCCGCGCGGTGCTGCACCGCACCCCGGCCGCACCGGAAGGAGCTCCCCGTGCGCAGGCTGCTGACTGACGCGCTCCATACGCTGGTACCGCCCCGGGACGACCGCCACGGCCCGTTGCCTCCCCTGATGCTGGCGCTGACGGTGGTCACCGGGCTGGTCGACGCGGTGAGTTATCTGTCGCTCGGGCATGTCTTCGTCGCCAACATGACCGGCAACGTGGTGTTCCTCGGCTTCGCGCTGGCGGGCGCCCCGAACCTGTCCGCGCTCGCCTCCGTCGTCGCCCTGGCCGCGTTCCTCGTCGGGGCGCTGGCCGGGGGGCGGCTGGGCGCCCGGTTCGCCGCACACCGCGGGAATCTGCTGAGGACGGCGACGGCCGCGCAGAGCGTGCTGGTCGCCGTCACGGTGGCCGTCACCGCGGTCACCGACGGCCGGGTCGGCACCGGCGTGCAGTACACGCTGATCGTGTTTCTGGGGCTCGGCATGGGCCTGCAGAACGCGGTGGCCCGACGCCTCGGTGTACCCGACATGACCACGACCGTCCTGACGCTGACCCTGACGGGCCTGGCCGCGGACTCCACCCCGGCGGGCGGTGCCGCGCCCCGGCCCGGCCGCCGGATCCTGTCCGTGCTCGCCATGCTGCTCGGCGCGTTCGCCGGAACCCAACTCCTGCTCCACGGCCATCTGGTGCTCACCCTGGGCCTGGCCCTGCTGCTCCTGGCCCTGACCTCCCTGACGACGCACCGGCTGTCCAGCGGCGACCCCGCCTGGACCCGGTCGGGAGCAGCATGAGCGGCGCTGCCACCGACTCTCCGTGGGCGCCCTTCGCGGCACGTGTCTTCCGGGCGCTGTGGATCGCCCAGTTGGTCTCCAACATCGGCAGCTGGATGCAGACGGTGGGCGCCCAGTGGCTGCTGGTCGGGGACAGTGCCGCGCTGGTGACGCTGGTGCAGACGGCCGCCGGCCTGCCGGTCGTGCTGCTGGCCCTGCCCTCCGGGGTGATCGCCGACCGCTTCGACCGGCGCTCGGTGCTGGTGACCGCGCAGTTCGCGATGCTCGCGGTGTCCGGTGTGCTCGCCGTGCTGGCGTTCCTGGATGCCCTGTCGCCGACGGTACTGCTGCTCCTGACCTTCCTGCTGGGCTGCGGGACCGCGCTGATGGGCCCGGCCTGGCAGGCCATCCAGCCCGAGCTGGTGGAGCGGGAACGGCTCGGTCAGGCGGCGGCGCTGGGCGCGGTGAACATGAACCTGGCGCGTGCCGTCGGCCCGGCGCTCGGCGGGGCGGTGGTCGCGGCGGCGGGCGCGGGCTGGGTCTTCGCCTTCAATGCGGCGTCCTATCTGGGCATCGCGGCGGTCCTGCTGCTGTGGCGGCGCCCCGCCACGGCGGCGGCCCCGCCCGCCCGGCACGAAGGGCTGATGGCCGCCCTGTACGCCGGCCGCCGCTACGTCTGGAACGCGCCCGGCGTCCGCCGCGTCCTGCTCCGCACGCTCCTGTTCATCCCCGGCGGTGCCGCGCTGTGGGCCCTGCTGCCGCTGACCGCGAGCCGCTCCCTGGGCCTCGGCTCGGGTGGCTACGGACTGCTGCTCGCGGCGGTCGGGGCCGGCGCGGTGGGCGGGGCCTTCCTGCTGCCCCGCGCCCGCCGCCTGCTCGGCGCCAACGGCATCCTCGCGGTCGGCGCCCTGGTGTTCGCCGGGGTGCTCACGGTGCTGGCCACGGTCCATGTGCCGGGGCTGGTCGCGCTCGCCCTGCTGCCCGCGGGCCTCGCCTGGATCGCCGTCCTGTCCACGCTCAACGCGGCCGTGCAGACCCGGCTCCCGGGCTGGGTCAGGGCACGCGGGCTCGCCGTGTACCTCCTGGTCTTCCAGGGCGGGCAGGCGCTGGCGGCGCCCCTGTGGGGTGCGGTGGCCGACTGGCTCGGGCTGAGCGCCGCTCTGCTGATCGCCGGCGGCGCCATGCTGCTCAGTGCGGCCAGCGTACGCCGGTGGCCGCTGCGCGAGGCCGAGGGCATCAACCCCACGTCGTCGGACCACTGGCCGGTGCCTCCCCTGGTGTTCGAGCCGGGGGAGGCCGACGGCCCGGTCCTGGTCTCCGTCGTCTACCGGGTCCCGGTGGAGCGACGGGCCGAGTTCACGGACCGGATGCACCGCGTGGCCCGCTCCCGGCGCCGTACCGGAGCCCTGTCCTGGGGCCTCTACCAGGACGGCCATGACCCGGAGCGCTTCGTCGAGAACTACCTCGTCTCCTCCTGGGCGGAGCACCGGGCCCAGCACCACGTCCGGCTGACGGCCACCGACCGCCGGTTCGAGGAGGAGGCCCGAGCGCTGCTCACCCCGGGCATCGCCCCCGAGGTGACGCATGCCTTCGACACCTCGGGCGGACCGGCGGTACTGCCCTGAGCCTCAAGGGCGTCGCCGGAGAGCGAAAGGGCCTGGCGGCCACGGTCGAGGAACTGTGCGCCGACCGTCTGGGGCATGCGCGTGCCGCTCCAGCATGCGGTCGAGGAACCGGCACGACGGCTTCTCCCGCACGGCGGGCGTCAGGCACATCGCAGGGTCTCGCCCACGTCTCCCCAGACGGCGAGGTCGAGCCGGGCGCGCCGGGCGAGCCGCTCGGGCCGGACGTCGACCTGGACCGTGCGCACATGGCGGGGCAGGAATTCGGTGTACGGGAAGAGCCACTCCTTCGCCTCCGCCGGCACCGCCGAGGGCCGCCACGTCGGCGGGCCACGCCGACGAGCCCGGGCGAACCGGACTTGACCACCAGCGCACGAGATCGCTTCCGGAAAGCGCACCGGCGAGCGGTCGGCGCGGTTCGGGCCGCGGCCACCGACAGCTGGAGCGCGGTCAGCCCCTTCGGTGCCGCCCTGCCGGTGCCAGGGCTGCTGTATGGCTCACCGAGCGCAGGAACGGCGCTACGGCCGCCCGGAGAGCTCCCGGCGGCCGTAGCGGCGCTGTCGCGCCACATCACCCGAAGCGCGCTCTTCTCGGTTGAACCGGGTGACGTGAACGCGTTCTTCTCAGTCGAACCGCAGGTCGGACAGCTGCCGTTCGAGAGCGCTGATCTCGTCCCCGGGCTCCGGGTCGGCCGGACGGGCGGCCATCAGCGCGGCCAGTTCGCCGCCCGCCCGGCGGATGCGCGTGGGCAGTCCCCCGGCGTACTCGCCGCCGCCGGTCCCCCAGTCCTCGGACGCCGCGAACACACCGGTCGGTACGACGACGGCGCGCAGGTGGGCGAAGAGCGGGCGCAGCGCGTGCTCCAGGACCAGGGAGTGCCGGGCCGTACCACCCGTCGCGGCGACGAGGACCGGCCTGCCGGTGAGGGCGCCGGGGTCGATCAGATCGAAGAACGACTTGAACAACCCGCTGTAGGAGGCGCTGAACACGGGGGTCACGGCAATCAGGCCGTCGGCGCCCGTCACCGCGTCGATGGCGGCGGCCAGTGGGAGCGGCGGGAATCCGGTGACAAGGTTGTTGGCGATGGCGACAGCCAGTTCGCGCAGCTCGACGACGCGGCTCTCCACCTCATACCCCCGCATCCCGAGTTCGCCGTGAACCGCCTCGGTGAGCCGGTCCGCGAGCAGGCGGGTGCCGGACGGCGTGCTCAGCCCGGCCGACACGGCGACGAGCCTCACCGGGCGGCCTCCGGCCGTGGCGGTGAGACTCATGCGGCGGCCTCCTGCCGTGCGGCGGCGAGCAGGGCGGCGTGGGTGGGTGCCTCGGGCACGTCCGCCGGCCGCCTGGCCGCGAACTCCTCGCGCAGGACGGGTACGACCTCTTCACCCAGGATGTCGATCTGCTCCAGCACGGTCTTCAGCGGCAGCCCGGCGTGGTCCATCAGGAACAGTTGCCGCTGGTAGTCGCCGACCGTCTCGCGGAAGGTCAGCGTCCGCTCGATGACCTGTTGGGGGGAGCCCACGGTCAGCGGGGTCTGCTCGGTGAAGTCCTCCAGGGACGGCCCGTGCCCGTAGACGGGCGCGTTGTCGAAGTAGGGCCGGAACTCCCGTACCGCGTCCTGGGAGTTCTTCCGCATGAACACCTGGCCGCCGAGCCCGACGATCGCCTCCTCGGGCCGTCCATGGCCGTGGAAGGCGTACCGCCGCCGGTACAGCTGGACCATGCGCCGGGTGTGGTCGGCCGGCCAGAAGATGTTGTTGTGGAAGAAGCCGTCACCGTAGAAGGCCGCCTGCTCGGCTATCTCCGGGGACCGGATCGAGCCGTGCCAGACGAACGGCGGTACGCCGTCCAGCGGACGGGGTGCGGCGGTGAACCCCTGGAGCGGGGTGCGGAACGTCCCCTCCCAGTCGACGACGTCCTCGCGCCACAGACGGCGCAGCAGTGCGTAGTTCTCCTTGGCGAGGTCGAGGCCCCGCCGGATGTCCTGCCCGAACCACGGGTAGACGGGCCCGGTGTTGCCGCGTCCCAGCATCAGGTCCACCCGGCCGTCGGCCAGGTGTTGGAGCATCGCGTAGTCCTCGGCGATCTTCACCGGGTCGTTGGTGGTGATCAGCGTCGTGGCGGTGGACAGGATCAGCTTCTCGGTGCGGGCGGCGATATGACCGAGCATCGTGGTCGGGGAGGAGGGCACGAACGGCGGGTTGTGGTGCTCGCCGGTCGCGAAGACGTCGAGGCCGGCCTCCTCCGCCTTGAGCGCGATGGCGACCATCGCCTTGATGCGTTCGTGCTCCGAGGGAGTACGTCCCGTGGTCGGGTCGGTCGTCACATCACCGACCGTGAAAATGCCGAATTGCATGGTTTTCTCTTCTTCCGGCGAGTTGCGTCGCGCATGCGCGGGATGCGCCGAACCCTAGTGGCCGCCCGCCCGGCCGCCATGACCGTGCGCGCACCGGAACGAACCCTCCAGTGCCCTGCCGGTCCGCTTCCTCGGGCCACGGTGACCAGGTCTTCTCGGCCCTCAACGCCGGCGGCCGAGCGGCGGCACAAAGTTCACGCACGCCGCCGTCGGCGCTGCCCAGCCAGTGGGGCAGGGACGTGTCGAACTCGGCCGCAGGTCGCGCTGCTGCCCGTCTTGGGATCCATCGGGCCACCTTGCTATTACCGCAACTTTCCGTGCCAGTTCTTGGAGTGCCTGGCAAGACTGAGCGCACACCGACACAAGGAGCCCTGATGAGCACCACCGATGCGGTCGCGTTCTGGGACGGCGTCTACGCGGCCCGGCCGACGGCCGGCGACCCGCGGCCCAATGCCCGCCTCACCGAGACGGTGACGGGCCTGCCGCCCGGTGACGCGCTGGACCTCGGATGCGGCAACGGCGGCGACGCGCTGTGGCTCGCCGGCCAGGGGTGGCAGGTCACCGCCGTCGACATCTCGGCCGTGGCGGTCGAACGACTCGCCGCCCTCGCCCGCTCACACGGCCTGAGCGACCACGTCACCACCGTGCGGCACGACGTGCACACCTCCTTCCCGCCCGGCGCATTCGACCTGATCTGCGCCCACTACCTGCACACCCCGTACGAGCTGGACCGGGCGACCGTCCTGCGCTCGGCCGCGCACGCACTGCGCCCGGACGGGCGGCTGCTGGTCGTCGACCACGGCTCGACCGCGCCATGGTCGTGGAACCAGGACCCCGATACCCGGTACCCGAGCCCGCGGGAGGTCGCCGCCGATATCGATCTGGCCCCGGAGACCTGGACGCTCGAGCGGGCCGACACACCCCGCCGGATCGCGACCGGCCCCGGCGGGCAGACCGCCGAGGTCACCGATCACGTCCTCCTCATCCGCCGCACCACCTGACCCGGTGCCCCAACGCCCCCAACGAAGGAAGGCGACCACTGTTGCCCAGCACCACGCACCACAACCGCCGCCGCGACACCCCGCCGCCCCGGACCGGAAGCAGCGAGACCGAGACCCTGCGCGGATTCCTCGACTACCTCCGGACCTCGATCGCCGCGAAGGTCGACGGCGCCCCCGAGCCGCGGGTGCGAACAGCCGCGGTGCCGTCGGGCACAAACCTGCTCGGCCTGCTCAACCACCTGACCTTCGTCGAGCGCTCGATATTCCTCGGGGACGATGTCACCGACTGGCAGGCGACGTTCCACGCCGCACCGGCGGACAGCGTGGCCGAGGTCGTCGCCCGCTACCGGGACGCGGTCAAGCGCGCGAACGACGTTCTCGACGGGTGCACCGATCTCGGCGCACCGGTCCCCCGGCCACGGCCGGACCGCCCCGCTCCCAGCGTCCGCTGGGCACTCACCCACATGATCGAGGAGACCGGCCGGCACGCGGGCCACGCGGACATCCTCCGCGAACTCATCGACGGCACGACCGGCCGCTGACCCCACCCTCTCCACTGACCCGCCCTCTCCAGAACGGGAACACATGACCACAGCACCACAGCCGTCGCCACGCCGCTTCCGCCGATCCACCCACACGGTGGCAACCGTGATGCTCACGCTCCTGCTCACGATCGCCACCGCGGCCTGTTCCACGTCCACGTCCACGCCGGCAGCCGGCGACGACGTTCCCGCCTACGCCGCCGCCACCCAGGACGATCCCCGGTTCAAGAAGACCTTCCGGCACAAGTTCGCCGACGTCGACGGCGTCCGTATGCACTACGTGACCGGCGGCAGCGGCACACCGGTCGTGCTGATACACGGTTGGCCACAGACCTGGTACGGCTGGTGGCCGATCATGCCGGACCTCGCCAAGCACCACACCGTCTACGCCATCGACCTTCCCGGACTGGGCGACAGCACCGGCTCACCGACCGGCTACGACAAAGCCACGCTGGCGCGGTATGTGCACAAGCTGATCGCCGATCGGCTCGGGGTGGGTGACGCCCGTGTCATCGGGCACGACTGGGGCGCCGCGGTGGCATTCCAGTACGCGAGCCAATTCCCCGACGACACCGCACGCCTCGGCTACCTCGACCTGCCACTGCCCGGGCCCGCGGTCGACGCACCCACCTACCGCTCACTGAGCTGGCACATCGCCTTTCACTCCCAGCGACGGGTCCCCGAGGCGGTCGTAGGCGACGATGTCCGCGAGTACCTGGCACTGTTCTATCCCCAGGTCTCGTTCGGTGGCACGGCGTTCGGTGGCACCTCCAACCGGTCCCCGTTCACCAAAACCGAGATCGACGAGTACGCACGAACCTACAGCCGGCCCAAGGTTCTGTCGGGCGGCTTCGGGCTCTACCGCGCCCTCGACAAAGACGTCCGCGACACCGTGGCAGCGGCACCGGTACGTGTTCCGGCCCTGGTCATGACCGCCCAAGGGCAGCTCAGCGCGATCCGGGGCACAGTGGCCCCGCGCCTGACCAACATCGTGCGGTCGGTGGATGTGCCGAAGGCCGGCCACTGGCTCGTCGAGGAGAACCCCCGGTTCGTCAGCGCCGAGCTGTCGCGTTTCCTCGACGGATGACCATGCCGCCGAGGCGGCGTCGACGCTGCGAGCCGGCCGCTGTGGTCCAAGGTGGACGCTCTGGAGCCGACTCGGTGATGCCTACGTCGCTCGGGCCATCAGCTCGATCCGGCCGTCAACCGGAAAGGGAAGGAGGTCGTGGTCGCGGTCGGGCAGCGCGATCACGAAAGCGGTGGCGGGAAGGGCGGAGCGGACGGCGCCCAGGACGCGGCGGGCGGTGGCCCGGTCGAGTCCGGTGGTCGGCTCGTCCAGCAGCAGGACCGGTGGGTCGCGCAGCACGGCCCGGGCGAGGGCGAGCCGGCGGCGCTGCCCCTGGGAGAGCCTGCCGCCGTTCGGACCCACCGCGAAGTCCGGCGGGATGTCGTCCAGGTCGACCAGGCCCAGCACCTCGGCGAGTCGTTCCGGGCCCGCGTCCGGGGCGGCCAGCCGCAGGTTCTCGGCGACGGTCGCGTCGGCGAGCCAGTCCTCGGCCTCGACCAGGGTCAGAGCCCGCGGGGTCGCGCGGCCCGCCAGCCGGGCCAACAGCGTGCTCTTTCCACTGCCGTTGGGGCCGGTCACCAAGGTAGTGGTGCCCGGTTCGGCATCGAGGGTCACCGGTGTCTCCCCGGCCGGCAGGTCAGGGACGGCGTGCAGCGCCGGCAGGTCAGGGACGGCGTTCAGCGGGGCCAGCCGCTCCGCCGCGGCGCGCGCCCGGCCGTACGCCGACAGCACCCTCGGCAGTCGCTCGACGAGCTCGTATCCGGCGGCGATCAGCAGGACCTCACCGATCGCGGCGGACACGGACTGCGCCGTCGCCGCGAGGTCCAGGGCGAGGAGCAGGACGAGACACTGGCCGAGCGCGCCCAGCAGCCGGAGGGCCGACTGGCCTGCGCGCAGGGCCCGTCGGGTGTCCTCGTCGGCACGATGGGCGCGCTCGAGCGCCTCCGCGATCCGGGCCCGGGCCGGCGCCACCGCGTCGAGGCAGATCAGTTCGGGCAACGCGTCCCGTGCGCCCAGGAGTTCGGTCCGTACGACGGCCTGCTCCCGCGCCGTCCGCCGTACCGCGTCCTCCGCCCGCCGGTGCGCCGCCGCGGCGGTCGCGGCGGCGAGCAGGAACACCAGTAGTTCCGCCGCGCCCAGCCATGTGCCGGCGTGCCACAGCAGCGCGGTCACGACCGCCGCCGTCACCGCCGTACTCGCCAGCGGGGCCAGGACGTCGGCGGGGAGCGCGCCGACGGTCGTGACGTCGTCGGTGAGCCGGCTCAGCAAGGCTCCGTCCCGCAGCGCGCGCAGCTCCCGCGTCGGCAGGGCCGCGCCACCGCGCACCAGCCGGGCCCGGAGCGCCACCGTGGCGTTGAGCAGGACACGGTGGCTGACCAGGCGCTCCGCGTAGCGCAGCCCGGTGCGCGAGAGGGCGAGGGCACGTACGGCGGCGGACGGATACACCCACGACCACGTGGTGTCGGCCCGTACCGTGACCAGGGCGCACGCCGTGAGGAACCAGCCGGACACCCCGAGCAGGGTGGCGGCGGACAGTTCGGCCGCCCCGGCGAGGAGCAGGCCGTACAGCAGATCGCGCCGTCGGGCCGCCGACCTCAGCAGCCGCAGCGGTCGTGCCGGGGTCATGCGAGCCTCCCCCGCTCCAGGGTGATCACCCGGTCGGCGAGGGGCAGGAGGGCCGGGCTGTGGGTGGCCAGCAGGACGGTCCGGTGCCGGGCCAGCCGGCGCAGTGCCCCCACCATGGCCGTCTCGGCGTCCGGGTCGAGGTGTGCGGTCGGTTCGTCCAGGCAGAGCAGCGGGGCGTCCCGCAGCAGAGCGCGGACGAAGACCAGTTGCTGCGACTGGCCGGAGGACAGGCCGAATCCGCGTTCGCCCACGGGTGTGTCGAGTCCGTCGGGCAGCGCGGCCAGGAGCCCGGCGAAGCCCGGTTCGTCGAAGACGGCGAGGAGTTCGGGGTCCGTGGCGTCGGGCCGGGCGAGCCGGAGGTTCTCGCGCACACTCCCCGGGAGCAGGAAGCCCGGCTGGCCGGCCCAGGCCACGTTCGCGGGAGTCGCCCCCTCGGGCCCGTGCAGGGCGCTGCCCCGGTCGGGCACCAGCAGTCCGGCCGCCACGGACAGGAGCGTGGACTTGCCGGCGCCGCTCGTGCCGGTCACGGCGACGAACTCCCCCGCGTGGACGTCCAGTTCGACCCTGTCCAGGGCGGGTCGCGTCCGTCCGGGGTGGACGACGGACACCTCGCGGAGGTGGACGGACAGGGGCGCGGCGCCGCGGGCGGCCGGGCGGCGGTGCTCGGGGGCCGTACCCCGCATGGCCCCGGCGATCAGGTCGGCCGCGGCCGCCGCCTGGGCGCGGGCGTGGTAGCCGCGGGCCAGTTCCCGCGCCGGGGCGAAGTAGGCGGGCGTGAGCGTCAGCACGAACAGGGCGGTCGCGAGGCTCATGTGGTCCGGTACGCCGGGCAGGCGCAGGTAGTCCAGGAGCACCAGGCCGCAGTAGGTGGCGACGACGGCGAGCGTGCCCGTGATGAGCAGTTCCACCCAGGCGGTGGACAGGAAGGCCACCCGCAGGACGAGGGTGGTGCGGCGGGCGAGTTCCTCGTCGTCCCGGCGCAGGGCCCATGCCGCCGTCTCCTGCGCACCGAGCCCGACCAGGGTCGGCAGTCCGCGCAGTTGGTCCAGGAGCCGGCCGTGCAGGGCGCGGACGGCACCGAGCTGGGCCTGCACGGCCGCCTTCGTCCCCATCCCGATGACCTTGAGGTTGGCCGGCAGCAGCGGGGTGGCCAGCACCAGCAGGAGGGCCACGAACCAGCTGCGCAGAGCGATGGCGGCGAGGACGACACCGCTGCCGAGCAGCATCGCGCGTCGGGCGGGGACGTAGTCGGTGAGCCAGTCGTCGAGGCGGGTGACCTCGGCGTCCAGGGCCTCGGCGTAGGCGACGTCCGCGAGTCCCCGGCGCGGTGCCCGCCCCGGCAGTGCCGCGCGCAGGACGCGGGCGCGCAGCACGGACCGTACCCGGGCGGCGCCCGTCGCCGCCGCCCGGTCGGCCGCCGCCAGCAGCGCGGCGCGCAGCACCAGGCCGACGCCCATGACCCCGGCGGCCGGTGCGACGGCGGCCGCCGCGGTGTGCACCTGCTGTGCGGCGAGACCTCGTTGGGCGGCCCAGCCGAGGCCGGCCGCCCAGAGGACGGTGCCGAGCTGTGCGAGGCCGCGCAGGGTGCCCGCCCGGCGCAGCTCCGGTTCGCCGATCCGCGCCCAGGCCCGCAGTCGGCGCGTCGAGGCCCGCTCGTCCGCGCCGTCGCCGTCGGCGAGCTCCGCCACCAGGGCCGCGGTGTCGGTCACGGGCGCTCCCCGCCGGGCAGATCGTACTCGCCGAGCCGCTGGGCCCGGCGGTCCCCGAGGATCCAGGCGATGAGCGCGGTGCCGGACAGCAGGGCGACGCCGAGGGGGTCCACCCAGGCCGACTCGCCGCCGAAGATGTCCTGGGAGACGGCCGCCAGCAGGATGCCGAGCAGGGTCAGCAGCGTCCGGCGCACGATGACGACGACGCGGGGTTCCGTTGGTGGCACGAACGGGCCGGCCGATCCGTCGTCCGGTGCCGTCGTGGTCGGCGACCGCCGCCCGGCCTCCCGGAACTTCCCCCGGAAGACCCACCAGGCATAGATGTTGTAGGCCAGCACGAACGGCATGCACAGTCCGACCCCGACCACCAGGAACACCTGCGAACCCGGCGGGCTGGACGCCTCGTGCAGGGTCAGGGACGGCGGTACGACAACCGGTGCCGTCGCCGCCACCAGCGCCAGCAGCCCCGCGGCCTCCGCGCCCAGCACCGCCGCGAACGGCCGCCAGTCCGGCCGCCGCCCGAAGCCGTACCAGGCCACCGCGGAGCAGACCACGGCGGCGGCCACGGCGAGGCCGAAGAGCGTGGCACGCAGGGGCTGTTCGAAGTGGAAGTACTGCGGGTCGGCGGCCTCCAGACCGAAGCCGAGGACCAGCGCGGCCACGACGGTCGCGCCGAGCAGCGGACGGCCGAGCCGGCCCGCCCACTCATGGGCCGTTCCCTCCGTCTTGTCCTGCAGCCAGGCGGCACCGGCCAGCAGATACAGGCACACGAGGCCGAGCGCGCACAGCACGCTGTAGGGGGTGAGCCAGGCGAGGGCGTCGCCCGTGAAGTGGCCGCCCCGCTGCGGGAGTCCGGACAGGACCGCGCCGATCACCAGGCCCTGGCAGAGCGTCACGGCGAGCGAGGCCAGCCCGAAGAGCAGCCCCCAGCCGCGGCGGTAGGTGCCGGACGCGCTCTGGAACTCCAGGCCCATGCCACGCAGGATGACCGCGAAGAGCATGGCGATCAGCGGTGGGTACACCCCGGGCAGGACGGTCGCGTACGCCCCGGGGAGTCCGGCCCACAGGGCCACGCCGCCCAGGATGATCCAGCTCTCGTTGGCGTCCCAGGCGGTGGCGATGAGTTCGGTGTACTCGCGGCGCCGCCGCTCACCGCGGTCGAGGAGGCTCAGTATGCCGACGCCGAGGTCGTAGCCGTCCAGGACGACATAGGCCCCGAGCGAGAGCAGGACCAGCGCGTAGGTCAGGTACTCAGACACCGGAGACCTCCGGCCGGCCGGGTCGAAGGTCCACGACCGGTTCCGGACCGGCCTTGACGGTACGGACGATGTAGCGGATCCAGAGGGTGAGCAGGGTCGCGTACAGCAGCACGAACCCGGTCAGGCTGAGAGCCGCCTCGGTGAGGTTGAGGTGGGAGACGGCGTCGGCGGTGCGCAGCTTGCCGTAGACCACCCAGGGCTGGCGTCCGGCCTCGGCGGTGATCCAGCCGCCGGTGATGGCGATGACCCCGGCGGGGGTCATCCACACCAGCCAGCGCAGGAACCGCGGGGAGGTGAACAGGCGGCCGCGCAGGCGCAGGACGAGCCCGGCGAAGGCGGCGGCGAACATGGCCAGGGCGGTGAAGTACATGGCCCGGAAGCCGTAGAAGGCGCTCCACATGTTGGGGCGTTCGTCCGGCGGGGTCCGCAGCAGGCCCGGGACCTTGGCCTCGCCGGTCAGATCGTGTCCGATGGCGGCACCGAGGTAGGGGATCCCGACGCGGAGGTCATTCTTCCCCTGGTCCGTGTCGGGGATGACGACGAGGTTGTAGTCGTTGTTGTCCGTCGTCCAATTGCCCTCGAATGCCTGGAGCTTGGCGGGCTGGCGCCCGCCCATGAAGATGGCGGTGGCGTCTCCGACGTACAGCTGGACGGGCATCAGGATCGCGAGCACGCCCAGTGCCATGGACAGGGTGCGCCGGGCGAACGGCAGGGCGGACGCGCGGCGTTTGACCAGATACCAGGCGCTGATGCCGCCGACGAACCAGGACGCGCTGATCAGTACGGCGAGCAGCATATGCGGGAAGCGGTAGCCGAAGGCCGGGTTGAGGAGCACCTGCCACCAGTCGGTGACGTGGAACTGGCCGTCGGCCTCGGTGTAACCGGCCGGGTCCTGCATCCAGCTGTTGGCGGACAGGATCCAGGTGGTGGAGAGCAGGGTGCCCGCGGCCACCATCCAGGAGGCCAGGGCCATGGTGCGGGGCTTCACCCGGCCGTCGCCGTACAGCATGATCCCGATGAAACCGGCCTCCAGGAAGAAGGCGGTGATCACCTCCATGCCGATGGTGACGCCGATGACCGGGCCGACGGCGTGTGCGTAGATGCCCCAGTTGAGGCCGAACTCGAAGGTCATCACGGTGCCGGCGACCACGCCGAGGCCGAAGCCGACGGCGAAGATCTTCTTCCAGAAGCGGAAGATCTGCAGGTAGAGCGGGTTGCCGGTGCGGACGTACACGGTGTAGGCGACCGCGAGCAGCAGGGAAAGGCCGACGGTGAGCGCTGGGAAGGTCATGTGGAAGATCGCCGTGATCGCGAACTGCCAGCGCGACAGCTCCACGACGGAGGACGAGGCCATGGAGGACTCCAGGAGGTGATCAGAGGTCGCTGCTCTGGCGCGGTTCGGCGACGTAACCGCCGGGGAACCGCACCATCGCGTTGCTTCGGCCCTTGCCGTCGTACGGGCCCCACAGCACCTGTGCGCCCGCCGCCTCGCACCTGCCCATCGCCTTGCGCTTCATGTCGTCCCTTTCTGCCGAAACCCGGTGATCCGCACGGTAGGCGGGGAGGGCGGTGAGAATCGTTCCGAGAGCGCCCGGGATGCGGTCCGACAGGGAACAGACGGCCGCACGGTCCGACTGGGAACAGACGGCGGTGTCAGTCCGCCTGGACCGCGCCCGCCGCCCTGCGCCACTGCGCCGGCGACATCCCGTAACTCTCGCGGAAGGTTCGGCTGAAGTGGGAGGGGCTGGTGAAGCCCCAGCGGTGGGCCACCGCGGCGATCGACCGGTGGGCGGCGCCGGGCCGGGCGAGCTCCTCGCGGGCCGCCTCCAGCCGGCGCGTGCGCACCCAGGCACCCACGGTGGTGCCCTGTCGCTGGAAGAGCCGGTGCAGATAGCGCAGCGAGATGGCGTGCTGGTCGGCGATGTCCTGCGGGGTGAGTCCGGATTCGCCGAGCCGGGTCCGGACGGACGCGGTGATCCGTTCCCACAGGGCCGATTCGGGCTGTCCGCCGGCCCGTTCCAGGGCCACGGTGGCCAGGATCTCCACGACGGTACGGGCGAGTTGTTCGCGCCGGGCCGGGGTGGCCCGGGTGACCTCGTCGACGAGCCCGTCGAGCAGCGGCAGCAGCAGGTCCGCCGCTCCCCCGGCGGCGTCGTCCACCACGGTGGCCGTGAGGGCGCGCAGCTGCCGTTCCTCCAGGCGCAGCGGGGCTCGGGGCACCATGAGGATCCGCGCCCGCTGCCGCTCGGCGAGCACGATCCGGAACGGGCGCCGGGCGTCGTGGAAGGCCAGGTCCCCGGGGTGGAGTTCGGCGGTGCGGCCGTCCTGGAGCAGCAGTGCGGTGCCCTCCAGCTGCCGACGGACCAGGATGTGGCTCCGTGGGTCGGCGGCCACCGAGCGGGCGCCGCGCAGAATCGTTCCGGGACCGAACTCCTCGGTGGCGATCTGGAGGGCACCGAGCCGTTCGGCGGCCAGCTCGCCGATCCACGGGCGGTCGTGCTCCACGGTGACGTCGACGTCCACGTAGGTCCGCGAGAGGGCGCGCTGCCAGGCGGCGAGGCGGTCGCCGGGCACCAGCTCCCGGGTGGAGCAGGACACCCCTGGCGCGTGGCCGGTCAGCATGGCGCCCCTCCCGCCCGCACGCGCCCCAGCCAGTCCGACGGTGACAGCCCGAAGGAGTTGCGGAATGCCTTGCCGAACCCGGCGGGGCCGGCGAACCCCCAGCGCCGGGCGACCTGGCCCAGGCTGACGGAACCCGGAGGCCGCGCGGCGAGTTCCTTGCGGCACTCCCGCAGGCGCTGCTCACGGATCCACTGGCACACGGTGCTGCCCTCGGCCTCGAACAGCCGGTGCAGATAGCGGACCGAGATTCCATGCACCCCGGCGATGGCGGAGGGGGTCAGTCCGGGGTCCGACAGGTGCCAGCGGATGTACGTCCTGATGCGCAGCAGCAGGACACCGTCGGCGCCCGGCAGTTCGGCGGGATCCGCCCCCAGCTGGTCCGCCGCCGTCGCCGCCACCAGGTCGATGACGCTCTCGGCCAGTCGCTCGGCCGTCGGTGTCGGGTACGACCCGGAGGTGTCCGCCAGCCGCTCCAGCAGCGGCGCGAGCAGGGCGGGGAGCCCGCCGCTCGGGCGCACCGACCGCGCGGTGAGCTGCCGCAGGTCGGCCTCCGGGAGCTCCAGCAGCGGACGCGGGACCGCGAAGATCTTCAGCCTGAAGCGCTCCGGGAAGGTGGTGTGGAAGGGGCGGATGGTCTCGAAGAACCCGATGTCACCGGTCCGCAACTCGGTGGTGCGGCCGTCCTGTTCGACCCGGGCCCGGCCGGTGCTCTGGACCGCCACGAACACCTCGCGCCCGTCGCCGCGGGCGATGAAGCGCGGCGCCCGGTGGACCTGGCCGGGGTCGGCTTCCACCGTGGTGATCCGCAGGTCCCCGAGACGGTCGGCGCGCAGGGTCGCGTCGTAGGTGCGGGCTTCGGTGGCGATGTCCATCCCCACCAGGGTGTCGAGCACGGCGTCGTGCCAGTAGTCCAGGCTCTCGCCCGGCGGAACCGAGCGGGTGGTCAGCACAAGGGTTCGCTCACTCGCCGCTGCGGTCGAACGCCGGCGTCTCTCCTCGTAGGAGTCGGTCACGGTTGGCATGCCGCCAGCCTGTCGTGGCGGCGCCGGTCGGCGCATCAGTCGGCCGACTGGTCCTCGTTCCGGTACTCATCACCTCAAACGGGCACGCAGAAAGGCGCATCCGGTCGGAATCGCCGCCCGAGTGGGCACGCTGTCGGCCAGGGCGTGGAGCGCCACGAAGTCGTGGATCGTCCCGAGGAACCGCAGGGACAGCGCCTCGACCCCGGCCTCGGACAGGCGGCGCGCGTAACTCTCGCCCTCGTCGCGGGCCACGTCGGCCTCGGCGGTGACGACCAGGGCCGGCGGCAGCCCCGCCAGCTCTTCCGTGCGCGCCCGCAGCGGTGCCGCGGTGGGTTCGGTCCGCCGGGCCGGGTCGGCGACGTACCGCGCCCAGTAGGCGCGCAGTGCCCGGCGCGTGAGGAGGTAGCCGGTGGCGAACTGCCGTTGCGAGGGGCTGGCGCAGCGGGCGTCGGTGAGCGGGTAGTAGAGCAGCTGCGCGCCGATCCGCGGCCCGTGCCGGTTCTTCGCCAGCATGGTCACGGCGGCCGCCAGCGTGGCCCCGGCGCAGTCCCCCGCCACCGCCAGCCGGCCCGGGTCCAGCGCGAGTTCGTCGGCGTGGGAGACCGCCCAGGTCAGCAGGGCGTAGCACTCCTCCAGGGCCACCGGGTAGCGGGCCTCGGGGGCGCGGCCGTACTCGGGGACCACGGCGCACACGCCCGTGCCGGTGACGAGTTCGCTGATCAGACGGGCGTGGGTCTGCGCGTCGCCGAGCGCCCACCGGCCGCCGTGCAGATACAGGAGGGTCGGGAGGGTGCCGGGCGCCCCGGCCGGGCGGACGGTCCAGAAGCCGAGCAACCGCGACGGGCCGACCGGTGCCACGCGGAATACCGCGTCCACGTCGAAGTCCTCGAACCGGTCGGCCTGGGTCTCCCGCAGCGCCTGCCGCGCCGCGTCCGGGCCGAGGTCGTCGAGAGCGGGCGGCGCGGCCGAGGCGGTGATCAGGCGCTGCACCACGCGGTCGAGGACCACGGCCCTACCCGGTTGTCCGGGCCTCATGGGCTCTCCGCCGGCCGTTCGGCCGCCGCCCCCTCACCGGCCCTGTACCAGGTCACGGAGCTGATGGCGGCTGCTGATGCCGAGCTTGGGATACACGTTGTACAGATGCGAGCCCACGGTGCGCGGCGAGAGGAAGAGCCGCTCACCGATCTCACGGTTCGACAGACCGCGTGCGGCGAGCTGGACGATCTGCCGCTGCTGTGCCGTCAGCCGCTCCAGCGGACCCCCGTCCTCGGGGGCGGGCGCGGCGCCACTGGCGCGCAGTTCGATGTGGGCAGCCGACGCGAGGGCGCCGGCACCGAGGCGTTCGGCGGTCTCCAGGACCGTGGTCAGCTGCTGGCGCGCCTCCAGGGTCCGGCGGCAACGGCGCAGCCAGATGGCGTAGTTGAGGCGGACGTGACCGCGTTCCCACGGCCACCGGTTCGCCCCGTGGTTGACGAGCGCGAGCTGGAAGTGCTCCTCGGCCCCGTCGTCCGGGCCGACCAGGGCGGTGGCGTGGTGCAGGAGCAGCGTCATCCTGGTGCTCGGGCGCTCCCCCTGTTCGGCACGGACCCGCTCCAGGATCGGCAGCGCCTCGGCGGACCGTCCGGTCCGCTGGGCGGTGACCGTGAGTTCGGCGATGCTCCGCGCCGACAGGTAGGGGTGCAGGGGTGCTCCGTCGGCGGTGAACAGTTCGCGCAGTTGCCGCCAGGCGCCTTCCATGTCCCCATGCGCGAGGGCGGCGAGTCCGCGGGCGCGCAGCAGACGGGCGTGGGTGGCCCGGTTCTCGTCCAGGCAGACGGCGCGCCAGACGGCGGGGGTGAGCCGGGGTGTCACCGGAAGGGTTCCGCGCAGCGCCCGCACGGTCAGGGCCTGAGCCTCCAGATCGGCCTGGACACGGGGCAGGCGCAGCACCGCGGCCTCGGTCATGGCGTCCTGGATCACGGTCTCGGCCTCCGGGAACCGCCCGATGGCCACGAGGGCGTCCACGAGGACGAGGACCGACCAGCCGCGCAGACCGAAGGCGCGGGCGGTCCGCAGCCGGTCGTCGGCCGTACGCGACTGCCCCAGGTCCACGTCCGCCTCGTCCGCGTGGTGGGCCACCGCGGCGAGGACCGCCCGGGCGGCCGGCCCGTCCGCTCCTATGGGCGGGGCGCCGTGCGGCCGGCCGGGGCCGGGCCGCGAGCCGGTGGCGGACTGTGGCCGGGCCACCGCGGTGACCAGCGCGTCCAGTGCCCGCCGCAGGTGTGGTGTGTCCAGGCGGACCAGCGGTCCGGCCGCGGCGGGACGCCACCGCTTGGACTCGTGGGCCTGCCGGGCGCGGTCGAGCAGCGTGGACAGGGCCGCCGTGTGCTCCGGCAGACCGGACTGGTAGGCGATGCCCGCCGCCAAGCCCGCGAGCGCGAGCGCGAGGGTCCGGTCGGCCACCGGAAAGTGCTCCGAGACGTCGGCCAGCACCTCGAATGCCTCGCGTTGGGCGGACTCCTGGGAGAGGGCGGAGGCCAGGGCACCGGCCGCGACACAGACGAGTTCCGGATCGGCGGATTCCTGGCCGAGCCGACCGTACAGCTCCCGTACCCAGCCGGGATCGCCCGCCACGTGCGCCGCCGTCAGGGCCTCGGCCAGCCGGCGCGCCCGCTCCGGCCGCCGTGGGCTGAGCCGGGCCGCCTGTTCCAGGGCGTGCGCGGCCGCCACCGCGTCCCCGCGCCGCCAGGCGGAGTCCTCCAGCAGGGTGGCGACGAACGCGTTGGTCCCCACGGTGATGGCGGCCAGGTGACGGGCCCTGGCCTCGGGCAGCACGGCGATCTTGGCGAGGTCACGGTGCGCCTGCCGGCGCTCGCCGGCCGGGCGACGCAGATACGCGGCCGACCGCGCCAGCGGATGCCGGAAGACGAGCCGGTCCTCGACCAGCGTGACGAGTCCGGCCGCTTCCGCCGGCGCCCACACCACGAGGTCGCCGGTGCCCAGGGCCGCCATGACCGCGGCGACGGTCTCGCCGGGCCCCGCGGCCGCCGCGTACAGCAGGGCCCGGCGCGTCTCCGCGGGAAGCGCGTCGAGTCGTACGCCGAAGACGTGCTCCGCGGGCGGGTGCCGCACCACTCCGGCGGGCCCCGGCGCACCGCGGCCCAGTTCCACGAGGGCCAGCGGATTGCCCTCGGCGTCCGCCAGGATCTCCAGCCGGTGCCTGCCCGTGGGCGCCGCCGGCTGCCGGTCGAGGAGCGCGGCGGCCGCGGCGCCGCTCAGCGGGCCCAGCCGCAGGGTCTCGGTGCCGGGCGGCGGGCCGGGCAGGGCCGCCTCGTGGCGTGCGGCGAGCAGCACCGTCAGCGAGCGGCCGGCCAGGAGCCGGGCCGCGGCGAACAGCGCCTCCAGGAAGGCGCGGTCGCACAGGTCGGCGTCGTCCACGCACACCAGCACCGGCCGGGCCGCGGCGAGCCGGTCCAGCAGCGCCGTCACCGCCGCGTGAAACTCCGCCTCGTCCGGTCCGTCGTTCCCTCGCGGTACGGCCGTCAGCACCCGGTGGTGCGCGGCGGGCAGGGCGGCCGGCTCGCCCCGCACCGGCGGGGTCAGCAACTGTCGCAGACAGGCGTGCGCATGCCCCGGGTCCTCGGCCCAGCCCTGCGCGAACAGCACCAGCACGCCGTCGCCGGCGGCCCGCTCCCGGACGTGCCGGAGCACGGTCGTACGCCCGATCCCCTCCTCGCCGAGGAGCAGCAGGGTCTGAGGAGTGCCGGGCTCGCGCGTCACGCACCGCAGGATCCGCTCGATCTCGCCGTCCCGGCCCAGGACGGTGGCCTCGTCGCCGATCATGGACTGCTGGGGTGGGTGAACGGTCATTCACGTACTCCTGTGGCGGTGCGCGTTTTCCCTGGCCAGGGCCATCATGGCGGAGACCGGGGCGGGACGCTTCTGTCACCTGACCAGTCGCCCCCGGTTCCCGCCCTGTCCCTTCACCCACGGTTCCCGTCCTGCCGGTCGCCACTGGCAGGATTGCCGTATCAGCGGCCCGACGACAAGGACGGTTCATGCACACCGGCACCGACCACCCCTCCGATCCGGGCATCCTGGGCCGGGCCGCCGAACTGGCCCGCCTCGACCGTCTGCTCGCGGCGGTGGACGGCAGCGGCCCGCAGGTGCTGGTGCTCACCGGGGAGCCGGGGGCGGGCAAGAGCACCCTCGTCGACTGGGCGGCCGAGCGGGGCCGGGCCCGGGGCCTCGGGATCCTGCGGGTGCGCGGCAGCGAGGTCGAGGGAGGCCTCGGCCTGTCGGGCGTGCACCAGCTTCTGCATCCGCTGCTGCCCGGAGACGATCTGCCCGCGGGGCATCGGGAGGCCCTGGACCGTGCCTTCGGACCGGAGGCGGCACAGTACGAACTGAAACTCGACCAGCTGTCCCTGTGCGTCGGCGTGCTCGGGCTCATCACCGAGGCCGCCACACGCCGCCCCCTGCTCCTGCTGGTCGACGACGCCCAGTGGCTGGACCTCGGCTCGGTGGACGTGCTGGCCTTCCTCGCCCGGCGTCTGGAGGGCAGGCCGGTGGTGCTGCTGCTGGCCGCCCGTGAGGAGGGTGTGCCGGGCCGCTTCGACCGGGACTTTCCGCAGGTGACCGTGGGCCCGCTGAGCCGTACCGCGGCCGGGCAGCTGCTGGACGTGCAGCCGGATCGGCCCCGGGGCAAGGCACGGGCCGAGATCCTCCAACAGGCGGCCGGCAATCCGCTGGCCCTGATCGAGCTGTCCCGCGCCCTGGCCCGGGGCCGGACCGGGGACACCGGGGCCGGAGCGGCCGGGAGTGCCACGTTGCCGCTCACCGCGCGCCTGGAGAACCTGTTCGCGGCCGACCTGCCCGGTCTGCCGGCACCCACGCGGGCGGCCCTGCTCCTGGTGGCCGCGGCCGGTCCGGCCCGGCTGACCGACCTCATGCGGGCCGCCCCCGAGCTGGACGTCGTACAGGCGCTGGACCCCGCCGAGCGCAGCGGCCTGGTGCGGGTGGCGGACGGCCGGGTGCTGCTACGTCACCCGCTGGTGCGCTCGGCCGTCTACCACGCGGCCTCCTTCCACGAGCGCCGGCAGGCCCATCTCGCCCTGGCCGCCGCGCTGGCCGAGGAGCCGGACCGCCGGGCCTGGCATCTGGCCGCCGCGTCGACCGGGCAGGACCCGGAGGTCGCCGACGCTCTCGCGGAGAGCGCCGAGCGAGCCCGTGGCCGGGGCGGCTACGCGGCGGCCGCGACCGCGCTGGAACGCGCCGCCGAGTTGACTCCGGTACCGGAGCTGCGCGCCCGGCGCCTGCTGTCGGCCGCGCAGGCGGCGATGTTCGCCGGCCATCCGCAGTGGGTCGGCGAGATGAGCGGCCGCGTCGGCGGGATGACCGAGGATCCCCGGCTACGTGCTGAGGCTTCGCTGCTGGGCGGCTGGGCCCTCGGGGTGACGCTCCGTCACGAGGAAGCGCTGGCACTCCTGCTGGGCGTGGCCGAAGCCACCGCCGCTTCGGCTCCGGGCCTCGCTCTGGACGCCCTGAGCACCGCCGCCACGTCCGTCTACAATTCCGGCGCGCCGTACGACCGCTCGGAACTCCACCGGATCAGCGGCCTGATCGACGAGGACGGCGACCCCGCCGCCTGTGCCTGGATCCGGGCGGTCATCGATCCCCAGCGCGAACAGCCACGTCTGACAAAGCTCTTGACGGACAGGCTTGCCGCCCTGGCGCAGGAGGAGTCCCTCGGGAATCTCACCGCGCTGGGCAGCACGACCTGGATCCTGGACGAGACCGAGCAGGCCGCGCGCGTCCTCGGGCGGACCATGGACCTCCTGCGGCGCGCCGGCAGCGCGGGCACGAACGCGACCGTGACCCAGGCGCTCGCCCTCGTCCTGTTCGAGAACGGCTCCTGGACGGCGGCCGAGGAGGCGGCGCACGAGGCGTTCTGGATGGCGACGGAAGCGGGAGCCGACAACGTGACCGTGGGCGCCCGCATCCTGCGGGCCACCCTGCGCGCGCTCGAGGGCGACCACGCGGCCGCCCGGACGCAGGCGATGCAGGCCGTACACGGCGTGGACCTGCGCAACTCCCTGAACCTTCAGGTCCGCCACCGGCACGCCATGGGCATGGCCGCGTTCGTCGCCGGCGACCACAACGATGCCTACGAGCAACTGCGCGCGACCTTCACCCACGACTTCCGCCCGGCCCCCGTCCACTACCATGCCTCGCTCTACTACCTGGGCGACCTGGCGGCCGCGGCGGTCCGTGCCGAGCGGGCGGACGACGCGCGCACGGTGCTCGACGCCGTGCGGCGGCATCTGAATCCCGCCCCCTCCCCGCGCCTGGCCGCCGTACTCCACCGGGCCACCGCCCTGCTGACCGACACCGACGACGCCGAGCACCACTTCCGCGCCGCCCTCGACAACCCGGCCACCGACTGCTGGCCCTTCGAAAAGGCCCTCGCCCGGCTCGACTTCGGCGAGTGGCTGCGCCGGCGCCGCCGCAGCGCCGAGGCCCGCCCGCACCTCAACGCGGCACTGGAGTGCTTCCAGCGCCTCGACGCCCGCCCCTGGACCGACCGCACAGCCGCGGAACTCCGGGCCGCGGGAGCCCCGGCGGCGACAGTCGCGACCCCGGCGAGCGAGCTCACCGCGCAGGAGCGGCAGATCGCCGAACTGGCCGCTCAGGGCCTGACCAACCGCGACATCGCGGCCCGGCTCTACCTCTCGCCCCGGACCGTCGGCTACCACCTGCACAAGATCTTCCCCAAGCTCGGCATCCGCGCCAGGGCCCAACTCCGCGACGCCCTCTCACGGGATCCGCAGCGGTGACGAACTCCCCGGCTGTCTGGCCGAACGGGGGTTCCGACTGGCCCTGCGCGGCCGTCGCTCCTGCCCGCCGCTGCCCTCAGCCGCCACTGCGGGAGCAGCAGCCGGAAGGGAGCAGCCGGCCTCTTATGAGCACACGATGAACGCGTACCTGAACCGCGCCATGGCCGCGTCGGCGTCCAGAGCCGGTGTGCCGCTTGCCTTCCCGAGATCCCTGCGCGTCAATAAGTCAGGCAGGGACAATCTGACGTAGCGTCAGAGTCATCGACCCTCCATCGGACGGGACGACCCATGAGACGTACGAGGGCGAAGTTACGCGCCGCCACGACCGCTGCCGCCACGGCCGCCGCCATGGCGACGCCGCTCGCCGGAGCCGCAGCTCCGGCACCGGCACCGGCACCGGCACCGGCACCGGCGGCCACCGTCGTATCACCAACCACCGCCACGGCCGCCTACAGTTGCGGTACCTGGGGCAGCACAACCCTGGCCCTCACCGCAGCCCAGAACGGGACGACGGCGACGATCACGCTGGGCGCACCGGACATGATCGCATCCGTCGCAATCCCGGCGAACACCATGGATGTCACGCTGCGACTGGAGAAGAACGGCGGACCGGGCACGACTGTCTTCAGGGGACGGTCCAACCCGTCCATTCCGGCGGGTTCCCCGGTCAGGTTCGGCGGTCTCACCGGCACGGTGGCCCCAGGCGACAGCCTGGACTCCTACGTGGGCGGGGATTCGCTGAGCTTTACGTTCTCCGTGTTCAGCGTGCGGTGCACCGCGATCACCAAGCAGTCGCCGGGCCCGTTCGTCTTCGACTGACAGGCAGGGAGGAACGAGGAACTGGGACTCAACCGGCCGCGCCGGTGACGCATCGTCTTCGAGCAGGCTCGTGTAGCCGCCGTCGGCAACGTGCTCGAGGGGGCCTGAAACCTTGGGACGCCTGTCCCTGGTGGATACGGATCTTCCCGCCAACTGTCGGTGAGGCTGTGGCGGGATGGCCCCACCCCTCGGCGCCCTGGCGTCGACTGGCGTCAGGCCATGGATCCCGCGTCGCGTGCCGCTCCTGATTCGCTTGCGCTGACGGGCTGTCGCGTCGAGTGCGCGTGCACTCGAGTCAGGGGGTGAGCGCTGCGGCGAGCCGGGGCGAGTCGGTGTCGAAGAGGTCGCCCTCCACGTGGTCGAGGGCGAGGCGGACGGCACCGAGTGCGACGGCGCTGTGGTCGAGGGGTGAAATGCGGACAGGGATCGGGAACAGGGTCCTGGCATCGAGGTGGCCTTGGAGCGGGCCGAGCAGGGTCTGTCCGGCGCGGCTGAGGCCGCCGGAGAGGATGACGCACTCGGGGTCGACGGTGAGCACGATGGCGGCGGCGCCGATGGCCAGGTGTTCGGCGAGCTCTTCGATGCGGGCTTGGGCATCGGCGTCGCCGGCTTCGGCCGCGCGGACGGTGCTCTCATAGTCCTCCGGCCAGTCGGCCATGGCCTGGAGGGCGGCCTGCCAGCGCGATTCGGGCAGCACGCCGATCTCGCCGGCGGCGCCGTGGGCGCCCTGCAGCAGCCGGCCGTTGAGGACGACGCCGGCGGTGATGTGCCGGCCGGCGTTGATGTTGACGAAGTTGTCGGTGTCCCGGCCGGTACCCAGCCAGCGTTCGGCGAGGGTGGCGAGCCGGGCGTCGTTGCCGACGACCACCGGCACCCCCGGAAGCACGGTGAGGCCCTCGGCGAGGTTGTAGCCCAGTGTCTGCGGGAGCCGGTTGCTGCGGTCCACGCGTCCCTCGCGGTCGACGATCCCGGTGGTGGCGGCGCCGATGGCCAGGACCTCGGGGTAACGGATGCCGGCCGCGCGGATCGCGGCATCGATCGCCTCGCGGGCCGCCAGGACACGGCCGTCCGCAGGCGCGAGCGGATCGAGCGGCCGACTGTGCCGGGCGCGCTCGGTCCCGGCCAGGTTGGCGACGAGCACGTTGACTTCGTGGACCGCCAGATCGACGCCGAGCACATAGCCGTAGTCGGCCCGGAACCTGTACCACTTCGCGGGGCGTCCCACCCGGCGCTGCTCCGCTTGCGGCACGAACTCCTCGGCGAGGCCAGTTCTGACCAGCGCGAGCGCGGCGTCCTCGGCGGTGTTTCGGGACACGCCGGTGGCCTCGGTGAGGTCGCGCAGCGTCAGCTGCTCCGCGCCGTGCAGTGCCCGCAGCACCGCCACGGTGTTGATCCGCTGCAGCAGCGATCCGTCGCCGCCTGCTCTCCCCATCCAACCCCCTCTTGACAGCGCCACCTCGCGCGCAACACACTCTACCAAGTTTTTTTAGTCAGTGACTCAAAAAATACCTGCGCATCGCCCCACGAACGGCGCGCTCGGCACCGACGCCACCCCCACCACCTGGCCCCGCTCTCATCCTCCCCACGCACCCAGGCTCCTCCGTCGGGCCGGGAAGGACATCCATCATGCGAAGCAGAGCGATGCTCTCCGCACTCGCACTCACCGCCGCACTCGCGCTCTCCGGCTGCGTGGCCGGCGCCTCCGGCAGCGGTTCCGCCCAGGGCGGCGGTTCCAGCGGCAAGGTCACCTTGACCTTCCTCACCTTCGAGACCCCGAACCTGACGGCCAAGTACTGGGACGACGCGATTGCCCGGGCGTCGGCCAAGGTCCCGGGCGTGACCATCAAGAAGCTGGTCGCACCGTCAGTGGACCGGGTCGGCTACGCCAAGCAACTCGCCGCCTCCGGCCAGCTGCCCGACATCATGATCGCGGTGTCGCCGAACGGCTTCGCCCAGGCCGGACAGCTTGCGCCGTGGACGGACGGGGAGCTGGCGGACTTCGTCTCGCCGCACTCCAACCCGATCGGTGGCAAGGTCTACCAGTTGCCGTACAACACGCAGCCCACGCCGCTCGTGTACTACAACAAGTCCGACTTCGCTGCGGCCGGGATCACCGCCCCGCCGAAGACCTACGCCGCGTTGCTCGACGACTGCGCCAAGCTCAAGGCCAAGGGCATCAACCCGTTCGTGGTCGGCGGCGGTGGCAAGGACACCTGGGCCGATATGTACCCGCTGATCGGCGCCGTGGCCACCGACACCTACCAGCAGGACCCGGACTGGCTGTCGCAGAAGGCCGCGGGCAAGGCCAAGTTCACCGACCCGGCGTTCACCAAGGCGGTGGGCAAGGTCGCCGCCCTGGCGAAGAAGGGCTACATCGGCACCGCCGGCCTGTCCCGCTCCTACGCCGCCAGTGAGCAGGCATTCCGCGACAACAAGGGCGCGATGTACCCGATGGGCTCGTGGTTCGCGACTTCGGCCGACGCCAAGAAGCCCAGCTTCGATGTCGGCGTGTTCGCCTGGCCGTCCGACGACGGATCCCTGGCGGTCCCGGCCTACACCGGTGGCGGCATGTCGGTCTCGTCCAAGGCGCCCAACGTCGACCTGGCCAAGAAGTGGGCGCTGGCGTTCATGCTCGACAAGACCTCGCTGGACAATTCGGTGAAGACCGACGGCTCCATCATCGCGCTCAAGGACTACACCACGCCGTCCGACATAGGCCCTGTCTACACCGAGACGTTGAGGCTGTACCAGGACGCGGTCAAGCAGAATGCGATTGTCAACGCCTTCTCCGTCGAGACCGGTGACGGCTCCATGCCCGCGGGTCTCGCCGACAAGACAGCCGCCGGCGTCGCCGACCTCATCAACGGCAAAAAGAGCGCCCACCAGTTCGGCTCGTTCCTCGACGACGAATGGGCCAAGGCGAGCCAGTAACCATCCGCCCGGACCTCGCCGACATCGCAGGGAGGAGAGGGGGCGGCATCGACCCGCACCACGGCATCGCGCGCCGGGCCCGAAGAGCAGGAGACCAGGAGACCAGGAGACCAGGAGACCAGGAGTCCACCATGTCCGCGACACTCACCCGCCCAACGGGCACCGGCTCCCCCACCGCAAGACGGAACACGCGCCCACCGGCCGGCGCCCGGTTGCTCCCGAAAGCCCTGCACTTCCTGACCTTCGCCGCGCCCGGCCTGCTCGCCTTCCTCATCTTCGTCCTGATCCCGATCGCCATGACAGTCCGGACCGGCTTCACCAACCGCAACCCCGCCAACCCGCGGACGAGATGGGTCGGCCTGCTGAACTACACACGCCTGCTCCAGGACTCCGACTTCACCGGAGCGCTGAAGAACACGCTGGTCGTCACGGTCATCGTGACCGTCGCGGCCAATGTCCTGGGCCTGGCCATCGCGCAGCTCCTCGCCCGGAGCGGCTGGCTGTACAACGCGCTGCGCTCGGTCTTCTTCACCCCGGTGGTGCTCAGCTCCGTGGTGGTCAGCGTCATCTGGCAGGCCATCCTCACCGACGACGGCCTGCTGAACTCGGCGCTTCGCGGCCTTGGCGTGACCCACCCACCCGGTTGGCTGTCAGATCCGGACCTCGCGCTGTACTCGGTGGCCTTCATCCTCACCTGGCAGGTCCTGGGGTTCTGCGTCGTGGTCTACCTGGCGGGCCTGGCCGGTGTCCCGGCCGAGCTGCTGGAGGCCGCCGAGATCGACGGCGCCAACCGGCTGGCCCGGTTCCGCCACATCACCTGGCCGATGCTGGCGCCGGCGCTGACCATCAACACCGTCATGCTGCTGATCACCGGCTTCAAGGTATACGACCAGGTCCAGGTGGTCACCAACGGCGGGCCCGGCAACGGCACCACCTCCACCATCGCCTTCCAGGTCGTGCAGACCACGTTCATCGGCAACCACATCGGCTACGGCTCAGCGATGGCGACGCTGATGCTCATCATCATCGCGGCGATCTCGGTCCTCGCCCTCCGCGTCCTGCAACGACGGGAGGTCACGCGGTGAACGCCGGTAGCGGACCCCGCACCCCCTCCTGGGTCCGGCCCATCGCCGCGACCTTCGTGACCGCCGTCTTCTTCCTGCCGCTGTACGAAGTCCTCGTCAACGTCTTCAAGCGCGGCCAGGACATCACCGCCCACCCGGTGAGCCTCCCGATCCCGCCGACACTCGCCTCGGTCCAGCAGGTCATCTCCCGCCCCGACCATCTGTTCTGGTACGGCCTGATCAACAGCGTCGAGATCACCGCGATCTCCATCACGGTGCTGACCGTGGTCTCGGCGATGCTCGGCCACTACCTGGCGCGCTCGGCCGGCCGCTGGGCCAAGGCGGCGCTCGCGGTACTGCTGTGCGGGCTGATGATCCCGCCCGCGGTGATCCTGGAACCGATCACCGAGGTCCTGCGCTCGCTCGGACTGATGACCACGATCCCCGGCCTGGTCCTGGTCAACGTGGGCTACTACGTGCCGTTCGGCGTGTTCGTCTTCACGGGATTCGTGAAGACCATCCCGGTCGAACTGGAGGAGGCCGCGGCGCTGGACGGCGCCGGACGTTTCCGGATCTTCTGGCAGATCGTCTTCCCACTGCTGCGGCCCGCCTCGGCCAGCGTGCTGATCTTCCTCGGAGTCTGGATCTGGAATGACTTCCTCAACCCGCTGATCCTGCTGGGCCCGGCCAACGGAACGACCGTCACCGTCGGCATCTACCGCGCGATCGGCGAGCACCAGAGCGACTTCGGACAGGTCTTCGCACTGATGTTCCTGGCGACCCTGCCCATCCTCGTCTTCTACCTGGCCTTCCAGCGGCACTTCGTCAAGGGCCTGACCGGCGGGGCGACAAAGGGCTGACGACCCGGCGACAACAGCCACCCAACCATGCGTACGGGAGTACCTCTTGAACCCCACCATCACTGCTGTGTCCGACACGTTCATCACCGGCACCATCAACGGCCCGATGGACCGTCCGCTCACTCTGGCGATCCTCGGCGCCGGAGCACGCGGTGCCACGTATGCCGACCTCGCTGCCAAACGCCCTGATGTGGCGCGTGTGGTCGCCGTCGCCGAGCCGCGCGATCAGGTCCGCGACACCTTCGCCGCCGAACACCGCATCGCCCCGGAGTACCGGTTCGAGCACTGGCGCGACCTGCTCGGCCGCCCGCGCCTGGCCGATGTCGCGGTGATCGCACTGCTGGACGCCGATCACGTCGCCGCGGCCGTCGCCCTGGCCGACCTCGGCTACCAGCTCTTGCTGGAGAAGCCGATGGCCACCAACGAGGCCGACTGCGAGGCCATCGCCGAGGCCGTGCGGCGCAACGGCACCGCCCTGGCCATCACCCACGTCTTGCGCTACACCCCCTACACCGTCAAGCTGAAGCAGCTCCTGGCCGAAGGCGCGATCGGCGACATCGTCTCGCTCCAGCACCTGGAACCCATCGGCCACTACCACTACGCGCACTCCTTCGTGCGGGGCAACTGGCACCGCGAGGACGAGTCCTCCTCGCTGCTGCTGGCCAAGTCCTGCCACGACATCGACTGGATCACGGACGTCGTCGGAGGGCGGGTGGCCCGGGTCAGCTCCTTCGGCTCGCTGACCCACTTCCGGCCCGAAGCCGCCCCCGACGGCGCCACCGACCGCTGCGTGACCTGCCCGCTCCAGGACACCTGCGCCTACTCGGCCACCACGCTGTACCGCGGGGGCCTGCGCGACGACGGCATCAAGCAGTACTTCACCCGGATCATGAGCGCCGGCGAACTGACCGAGCGGGCGGTGACCGACGCGCTGACCGACGGCCCCTACGGCCGCTGCGTCTACCACGGCGACAACGACGTCCTCGACCACCAGGTGGTGAACCTGGAGTTCGACGGCGGGGTCACCACGTCGTTCACCTTGACCGCCTTCACCCCACTGGAGAACCGCCACACGAAGATCTTCGGCACCGGCGGCCAACTCACCGGAGACGGCCGCCACATCGAGGTCTTCGACTTCCGCACCGAGAGCCGCACTGTCCACGACACCTCACTTGACGAAGCGTCAGCCGCCGGCGGGCACGCCGGGGGTGACGAGGCGATGTTCAACGCCTATCTCGACGCTCTGCACGGCGGGCGCCCAGAGCTCATCGTCTCCGGCATCGACGCCAGCCTGGCCAGCCATCGCGTGGTCTTCGCCGCCGAACGCGCCCGCCTCGCCGGAGCCGTCATCGAGCTCTGAGTCCGGATCTCCGCCATCCCGGATTCGCGAACGGGGCGGCGGGCGTACCACCGCGACCCGAGCCCGGAGCACCCTCACCACGGAAGGGAAGCACAGCCGTGAACCCACGAACCAGAGCGCGGAGATCGAGGCCCAGGGCCCTCGCAGCAGCCGCGTTGACCCTCGCACTTGCCGCGACCGGCACTGTTGTCATGAGCGCGCGGGCCGCCGTGGCAGCTGTCGGCCGGACCGGCTCCGACGGCGTAGCGATCGACGCCGGATACCTCCACCTGAACCTGAGCGGCACCGGCCAGGTCACCGCCCTGACCGACCGCCGGACCGGCGAGAATCACATCGCGACCGGGCACGGCACCGCCCCGCTGGTCAGCCTGATGGTCGGCGATCGGCAGGTGCGGCCGACCAAGCTGACCCTCGGCGCGGACCACACGCTCAAGTTCACCGGCGCCGACGGCTTCGAGATCGACGTCGCCGTCCGGAACAAGACGACCTACTCCACCTTCACCGTCACCAAGGCCGTCGCACCCGGCGACGGCGACCTGCGGACCCTGCTGTGGGGCCCGCTGCCGACCGACATCACCAAGACGCTCGGTGAAGCCGCCGGCATCGTGCGCGACAGCGGCTTCGCCGTCGGGATGAAGCCGCTGACCGACCGCACCGAGGGCGGCTGGCCGCGCGAGGAGGTGAACACATCCGTCGGCTGGCAGGACGAGGTGCAGACCAACCCCTCCCAGCTCCAGGTGTCGCCGAACGGACTGGAGGAGTGGAGCGTGGGCGCACGCACCCCCTGGGGGACGCTGCTGCGCGCCTTCACGTTCGACTACACCAAGCAGCGAAACCGCCAGACCACAGTCAACGGCGGCCCCGCCTATCCGATCCCGACGAAACCGCTGCCGGGGAGCCAGGGCTCCGTCGTCGGCTCGAGCATCGCGCTCTTCGGCACCACCCCGGACATGGCACCCACGGTGCTGTCGGCGATGGCGACCGGCCAACGCCTGCCGTACCCGACGATCAACCGACAGTGGCAGAAGACCGCACAGGCCACGTCCCAGTCGTTCCTGGTGCTGTCCGATCTGAACACCGGCAACGTGAAACAGGCCGCCGCGCACGCGAAGGCCGCCGGGATCAAGGTGATCTACTCGCTGCCCAACGCCGAGGGACCCTGGCAGTCCGCCGGGCACTACCAGTTCAACAGCTCATTCGGCGGCGGCGACAGAGCGGCCGCGGGCCTGGTAAGCCGGGCAAACGCCGACGGCGTCCAGGTCGGGACGCACACGCTGTCGGACTTCATCGACACGAACGACGCCTACGTCACACCGACGCCCAGCCCCGATCTGGCTGTCGGACAGCGTGCCGAACTGGCACAGAACATGGCCGCCGGGGACACCACCGCCTCCCTCACCAGCTGCGCGCCGCTGACGGACGGCGTCCTGGGCAAGCGACTGCTGATCGGCGACGAGTTCCTCACCTACGGCTCATCCAGCACCGTCGACGGGCGGTGCCAGATCAGGGGCCTGAACCGCGGGCGGTGGGGCTCCACCCCCACGGCCCACGCCAGCGGCACGACAGCCCGGCGGCTTCCGGAGAACGAGTACGGCGGGGCCCTGGGCAACCTGGACATCATCAACGCGATGGCCACACGCTTCTCGACCATCTGGAACACCACCGGCGTCAGGGCCATGTCGTTCGACGGCCTGGAGTCGGCCTCGCAGTCCGGCTGGGGGGCCTACGGCATGGCCGGCTTGGTCAACGGCACGTTCCGCCGGCAGAACACCAAGGACGGCTTCATCTCCGAGACCAGCCGCATGGGCTCGAACATCTGGGACGGCCTGTCCCGGGCCAGCTGGGGCGAGGTCGGCTCGACCAGCATGAAGCAGGTCTTCCTCAACAACGCCTACTACCAGGACAACTACCTTCCCGGCATGCTCGGCTGGATCTCCCTGAACAGCAGCCTCCAGACGGTGGAAGACGACCTGGCCCGCGGCGCCGGCCTCAACGCCGGAGCGGGATTCCAGACCTCGGTGTCCGCCCTGAACGCCGGATCGAAGACCGCCGCACTGCTGGACGCCGTCAAGCAATGGGAGACGGCACGTAACCTCGGCGCGTTCACCGCGGAACAGCGCGCACAGCTGCGGGACCAGTCGACGCACTGGCATCTGAGCGCCATCACGCCCGGCCGGTCCTGGTCGCTGCAACAGCTCGACGGCTCCGGCAACCCCGTCGGCCCCGCGCAGACCGTCACGGCCCCGACCCCGGCGTTCACCACGACCGGTCTTCCCGCACTGGCCGCGGGAAAGCTGTACGAGGCGCGGGTGGCCACCAACAGCCCGGGAACGGTCCGCTACTCCGTCACCTCCGGCTCGCTGCCCGCGGGCCTGACACTCAACCCCGACACCGGCGGCATCACCGGCATCCCAAAGACCTCGAAGAACGTCACCTTCACCATCACCGGTAAGGGCGGTCCCGGAGTCGCCGACGCCCACGCCACGTTCACCACCGGCACCGTGGGCGTCGCTCCGGATTCGACCAGCGCGGTCAGTGTGTCGAGGTCGTGGTCAAGGGGTCGCTCTTGATGATCCCGAACTCGCGGTCGGTCTTCTGCTCGACCTCTTCGAAACGCCGCGTGCGCTTGCTCGAAGCTGCTCGAAGCATCCTCCAGCCGCGCAACATTGACAACACCCCACCAGAGTGGTCTAGTCCACTAGAACATGTGCCAACCGTGGAGGCTCACCCATGTTCCGCACGAAGCACAGATCCCGCAGGACACCGCTCATAGCCGTTCTCGCCGCGGCCGCCCTGTCCGCCGCTCCCCTCACGTTCGGCTCCGCCCCGGCCGTGGCCGGGCCCCGGCCCGAGGAGGGCCCGCCCACCATCACCCCGACCCCGCACACCGAGCAGCGACGCACCGACCGGATCACCATCACCCCTGCCGTCACGGTCGTCACCGGCTCGAAGTCCGACCCGGCCGCCGTGAAACTGACCACCGCCGCGCTGAAGGCGGCCGGTGCCCAGGACGTCACCACTGCCCGGCACACGCCCACGAGGTCCGACTCGCTGGCGGTCTATGTCGGCGGGCCGACCGAGAACCCGGCGTCGGCGCCTGCGCTCGACGCTCTGCACACCGACGGACCGTCCGAGCTCGCCGCCGAGGGCTACGTCCTCGCCCTGGGCGGAAAGGGCGCCGGCCGCATCGTCCTGTCCGGCGCCGACCCGACCGGCACGTATTACGCGGCGCAGTCGCTGCGCCAGATACTTCCGCATCGGAAGACCGCCGGCGCCACCGTGCGCGGCCTCGCCGTGCGCGATTGGCCTTCGACACCGCTGCGCGGCGTCATCGAGGGCTTCTACGGCACCCCCTGGTCGCACAAGGCACGCCTGGACCAGCTCGACGACTACGGCAAGCACAAGATGAACATCTACGTGTACTCGCCGAAGGACGACCCGTATCTGCGCGCCAAATGGCGCGACGCCTACCCGGCCGACCAGCTTGCCCAGCTCAAGGAACTGGTGGACCGGGCGCGGGCGAGCCACGTCGAATTCACCTACGCACTCTCCCCCGGCCTCAGCGTCTGCTACAGCTCCGATGACGACCTCAAGGCCCTGACGGGCAAGTTCCAGACACTTTGGGACATCGGGGTGCGGCAGTTCGCCGTACCGCTGGACGACATCAGCTACACCGACTGGAACTGCGACGCGGACAAGGCGAAGTGGGGCACCGGCGGCGGCGCGGCCGGGCAGGCACAGGCGTACCTGCTCAACCGCGTCAACCAGCAGTTCGTCAAGACACACGAGGGCGCTCGGCCGCTGCAGATGGTGCCTACGGAGTACTACAACACCACCTCCACCCCCTACAAGACGGCTCTCGCCGGACAGCTCGACAAGGACGTGCTGGTCGAGTGGACGGGCGAGGGCGTGGTGGCACCGACGATGACGGTGGATCAGGCGAAGAGGGCCAAGGAGGTCTTCGGGCACTCGATCCTGACCTGGGACAACTACCCCGTCAACGACTACGCGACTGGCCGGCTGTTCCTCGGCCCGTTCAGCGGTCGTGAGAAGGGCCTGGCCGAACAGCTGGCCGGAATCACCGCCAACCCGATGATCCAGCCGTACGCCTCGAAGCTCGCCCTGCACACCGTCGCCGACTACACGTGGAACGACTCGGCGTACGACCCCGGCGCGTCGTACACCAGCGCCGTCCAGGAAGCCGCGGGCGGGAACGCCCGTGTCGAGCGGGCGCTGCGGACGTTCACGGACGTCAACTACAGCTCGCCGGTCAACTCGGTGGCGGCGCCGGAGCTGTCGACGCTGATGAAGGGCTACTGGACGGGCTCGGTTCCGGCGTCCCGGCTGAAGGCGGCGTTCGTGGCGCTCCGGGACGCGCCGGCGACCATCCGCGGCGGCGTCGAGAAGGGCTTCGCCGAGGACGCCGGACCATGGCTGGACTCGGCGCAGGCGTGGGGCGTGGCCGGGATCGCGGCAATGCGGATGCTGGAGGAGCAGCACGCCGGGCATACGGCCGCGGCCTGGACACTCCGCCAGCAGCTGCCCACCCTGATCGCAAAGGCGAAGTCGTACCGGTACACCGAGCTCGACGGCAACAAGGTCCCGGTGGTCATCGGGGACGGTGTCCTCGACCCGTTCTTCGCGAAGGTGCGGGACACATCCAACGCGCAGCTCGGCCTGGAGCCGCAGCCGACCGCCGCTACGGACCTGCCGGTGTACAACGGCAACACGGCGGACCGGATGTCGGACGGCGACGATTCCACGTACTTCTGGAGCAGCCGGTCACCGAAGACGGGCGAGGGCGTCAGCCTCGACCTCGGGGGTCAACAGCCGCTCGGCTCGGTGACGGTGGCCATGGGCAAGCCCGGCAGCACCGATGACTACCTGCACCAAGGCGTACTGGAGTACTCGTCGGACGGGAAGACCTGGCACGCGCTGGGCACGGAGTTCGACGGGAAGGCGACGTGGACGGCGGACGTTCCGAGCGGGACGACCGCTCGGTACGTGCGCGTCCGCGCGACGGCCGACCAGGTGAACTGGCTGGCCGTCCGGGAGTTCACCGTGGCGCGGCCGGACCGCCCCACGGTGAGCGGCCGCCCGGCCGCGGCGGACGGCAGCAGCCTGTCCGCTGCCGCGGACGGCGTCCCCGAGACCCCCTACCGTGCCGCCTCCGCGCCGGCTCCGGGCGACGCGCTCACGGTGACCTATCCGGCGCCGCACGCCGTGACCTCGGTGACAGTGCTGCGCCCGGACGACGCGACCGCCTCGAAGGCCCAGGTGCGTCTGCGCATCGACGGCAAGTGGCAAACTCTCGGCCCACTCGACGGCCCCGTCACGACGCGGCCCGCACCCGCCGGGGCGAGTGCGGACGCGGTGCGGCTCGTGTGGGACGACGGTTCGGCCGCGCCCGTGGTGAGCGAGGTGATCGTCAAGTAGCCGAGCGTGTCGTGAATGGTGCGGGGCGCGGGGAGCCGGCATCGGCTCCCCGCGCCCGCCCGCTGCCAGGCACCGGTAGACCGGGCCCCTGGTGCGCCAGGCGATGTCGCCGTGCTCGCCGATGAGTTCGTCGGGCGCGCCCACGAGGTCGGTGATGCCGGCGAAGAAGCGGTGTTCACAGAGGGTATCGGCGTCCCCGCTCCCGGGCGTGCGAGCACCCCGTTTCCAGTGGGGCGCCCTTCCCCATGTCCCTGCGACAGCCCCCGTCAGGGGGTTGGCGTTGCGGGCTCGCGTACCTAACGTAGAGGCCAAACATGAGCTCAGCTCACATTAAGGATCAATGTGATGTTCATGGTTCAACCTCCGCGCCGCGGGCTCAGGTCCCTCACGGTGGTCTTACTGTTCCTCTCCGCGATGGCCCTGGCACTCGGCCCGACGCCCAGCTCCGCGGCGGAGTCCAACTGGTGGGATCCGACCTCGCGGCCCACACCCGACGCTCAGATCGACGTCACGGGCGAGCCCTTCAAGGGCACCGACGCCCAGGGGCGCGTACGGGGCTTCGTCGACGCCCACGACCACATCATGGCCAACGAGGGCTTCGGCGGCCGACTGATCTGCGGCAAGCCGTTCTCGGAGCAGGGCGTCGCCGACGCGCTCAAGGACTGTCCCGAGCACTACCCCGACGGCTCACTCGCCATCTTCGACATGATCACCAAGGGCGGCGACGGCAGGCACGACCCCAACGGGTGGCCCACGTTCAAGGACTGGCCCGCCCACGACTCACTGACCCATCAGCAGAACTACTACGCCGGAATCGAGCGGGCCTGGCGCGGCGGCCAGCGGGTGCTGGTCAACAACCTGGTCACCAACGGAGTGATCTGCTCGGTCTACTTCTTCAAGGACCGCAGCTGCGACGAGATGACCGCCATCCGCCTCGAGGCGAAGAAGTCGTATGACCTGCAGTCCTACATCGACAAGATGTACGGCGGCCCGGGCAAGGGCTGGTTCCGGATCGTCACCGACAGCGCGCAGGCCCGCGAGGTCATCGAGCAGGGCAAACTGGCCGTCGTCCTGGGGGTCGAGACCTCCGAGCCGTTCGGCTGCAAGCAGATCCTGGACAAGGCGCAGTGCAGCGAGGAGGACATCGACCGCGGCCTGGACGAGCTGTACAAAGTGGGCGTGCGCAGCATGTTCCTGTGCCACAAGTTCGACAACGCCCTGTGCGGGGTGCGCTTCGACTCCGGCGCCCTCGGTACGGCCATCAACGTCGGCCAGTTCCTGTCGACCGGCACCTTCTGGAAGACGGAGACCTGCCGCGGCCCGCAGCACGACAACCCCATCGGCAACGCGGTAGCGCCGGAGGCGGAGAAGCGGCTTCCGAAGGGGGTGTCCGTCCCCACGTACGCCTCGGGCGCGCAGTGCAACACCCGCGGGCTGACCGACCTGGGAGCGTACGCGGTGCGCGGCATGATGAAACGCAAGATGATGCTCGAAGTCGACCACATGAGCGTCAAGGCCGCGGATCAGGCCTTCGACATCCTCGAGTCCGAGTCGTACCCGGGCGTCATCTCCTCGCACAGCTGGATGGACGCGGGCTGGACCGAACGGCTCTACAAGCTCGGCGGGTTCATCGCCCAGTACATGAGCGGCTCCGAGGCGTTCAGCGAGGAGGCCAAACGCACGGACGCGCTGCGCGAGAAGTACAAGGTCGGCTACGGCTACGGGACCGACATGAACGGTGTCGGCGGCTGGCCGGGCCCGCGGGGCGGGGATACCCCGAACCCGGTGAAGTACCCCTTCCGCAGCACGGACGGCGGCGCAGTGATCGACAAGCAGACCACCGGCGAGCGCACATGGGACTTCAACACCGACGGCGCCGCGCACTACGGCATGGTCCCGGACTGGATCGAGGACATCCGGATCGTCGGCGGCCAAGGGGTCGTGGACGACCTCTTCTCGGGCGCCGAGTCCTACCTCCGCACCTGGGGGAACACCGAGAAGCACCATTCCGGGGAGAACCTGGCCTCGGGCGCGGCCGCCTCGGCGTCGTCATCGGAGTGGTGGAACCCGTTCGTCAGCTTCGCGCCCAGCAAGTCCGTGGACGGCGACATCGGCACCCGCTGGGCCAGCGAGTGGAACGACGACCAGTGGCTGCGGATCGACCTCGGATCCGCGAAGCCGGTCAAGCGCGTCACCCTCGACTGGCAGGAGGCGTACGCGAAGTCGTACCGCGTCGAGCTGTCCGAAGACGGCACGAACTGGAAGACGGTGTGGTCCACGACCGCCGGTGACGGCGGCCTGGACACGGCACGTATCGCCGGAACTCAGGCGCGCTACCTACGAATCAAGGGGCTGGAGCGCGGCACCCAGTGGGGCTACTCACTGCGCGAGGTCGGCGTCTACGCCAACTGAGGCACCCGTGAGGCAGTGCCCATGGCCGGGGCCGGCCGGTTCTCTCCTGATCCGGCCGGCCCTCCCGGATCTGCCGCGCCTGCCCCCGGGCCGCCAACGACCCACCCCCACCGTGACGGCCACGAAGGCGTTGCCGGTCACCGGAGTCGATCGTTCAGATAGCTGTTGAGGACTCGTTTGCACTCAGCGATCAGCTGGGAGTCGCCCTGCGGATCGGCACGGAAGGCGAGTTTCAGCACGCTGTCCGCGCACTCCAGGGCCACCCGCACGGCGATCTCAAGTTCGGCGTCGCCCTGGCCACCGGTCAGGGAGGCGATCAGCGAGCGCAACCGCCCGGCGACCGCGGTGTTGTTGTCCCGGGTCGGCTCCAGGATATGGTCCTGCCCCGCCGCACCGAAGTCGACCACGCCGAACCCCGTGATCGTCCGGCGCATGGTGACGAACTCATCGACTGTGACGTCCACGATGCCCGGGATGCCTTCGGGCTCCTCGCGCTCCAGCCGGTCCGCGACCCGCTGCAAGAAGGACTCCAGATTGCGGGCGGCAAGCGCACCGATCAACCCCTCCCTGTCGGAGAAGAACTGGTAAAGGGTGCCGATGGGCACCTCGGCTCTGCGGGCCACCTCCTTGGTGGTCAGCGCGGCATAGCCGACCTCGTCCAGGAGTTCGGCGCAGGCATCCAGCAGCCGTTCGAAGCGTTCGGCGCTGCGCTTCTGGACGGGCCGTCGGCGCAGCGTCCCCGCGATGCGATCTTGATTCACGCTTCCATCATCGCAGCGAGCAGACTAACATGAGTCATCCTCACATTTCAGGAGGCTAGATGTGACACTGGACCACCTCCCCGCGGACTTCGTCTGGGGCGCCTCGACGGCGTCGTACCAGATCGAGGGCGCCACCAAGGAGGACGGCCGCGGGCCGTCGGTATGGGACACCTTCACCGCCCGGCCCGGCATAGTCCGCGACGGGCACACCGGTGACGTGGCCTGCGACCACTACCACCGGTACGAGGAGGACATCGCGCTGATGGCCGAGGCGGGTCTCACCGGCTACCGCTTCTCCATCGCCTGGCCCCGGATCCAGCCGACCGGCACAGGTGAGGCCAACCTTCGGGGCCTGGACTTCTATGACCGGCTGGTCGACGGCCTGCTCGCACGCGGCATCGAGCCTGTCCCGACCCTGTTCCACTGGGACCTCCCACAGGGCCTCGAGGACACCGGCGGCTGGCTGAACCGCGACACCGCGCACCGCTTCGCCGAGTACACCGCCATCATGGCCGACAGACTGGGCGACCGCGTCCTGAAGTGGATCACACTCAACGAGCCGTTCATCCACATGGTCTGGGGCTACGGTCTCGGCACCCACGCACCGGGCCGCACCCTGTTCCTGGACTGCCTGCCGGTTGCCCACCACCAGCTGCTCGGCCATGGCCTGGCGCTGAGAGAGCTGCGGGCGCGCGGCCTCCAGGTGATGATCGCCAACAACTGCACCCCGGTCTGGCCCGCCTCGGACGCCCCCGCCGACCGCGCCGCCGCGCGAGCCTATGACAACCTGCACAACCGCCTGTTCAACGACCCGATCCTCACGGGCACCTACCCCGACCTGTCGGATTTCGGCGTGGACACGACCCTCGGCGGCTCCGTCCGGGACGGCGATCTCGAACTGATCTCGGCCCCCCTGAGCGCGCTCGGCATCAACTACTACAACCCGACCCGGATCCAGGCGCCGGCGTCCGAGGGGCTGCCGTTCGAAGAGGCCCCCATCGAGGGCTACCGCCGCACCGCCTTCGACTGGCCCGTCGTCCCCGACGGCCTACGGGAACTGCTCGTCGGCCTCAAGGAGCGATATCCGGCACTCCCGCCGGTCTACATCACGGAGAACGGCTGCTCGGCCGAGGACGTCGTCAACGCGGACGGCACCGTCCTCGACCTCGACCGCATCGACTACCTGGACACCCACCTCCGGGCCGTCGACGCCTCCGTGGCCCAGGGCGTGGACGTACGGGGCTACTTCACCTGGACCCTGATGGACAACTTCGAATGGGCCGAGGGCTTCCACCAGCGCTTCGGTCTCGTCCACGTCGACCACGACACCCAGGTCCGCACCCCGAAGGCGTCCTTCGCGTGGTACCGCGACCTCATCCGCGCTCAGCTCGGTTGAGCCGCCCACCGCGCTCGCGCCGATTCCGTACGCGCTCCGCATGATCACGCCGGTCCACATACAGACCGTGTCGCGGTCGAGCCGCCCGGCCGCGATCACCCCATGGTGACCGGACACGTGACGATGGGGACAGCCGGGCAGCAGCCCTGGGAGTGAAGCCACCGACACATGGAAATCGGTTGCCTCACTCCCAGGTTCGCCGGGCCCGCGAGCCTGACGCCACCGACCTCGGCTATGAGAACCCAGCCGACGGATCCCGCCCCCGGTCAATCCCCCGAGGAGAAGGCTTGGACTTCGAGCACGTCGATCGGGCTGCCGTTCTGGCCACCGCCGGGGAACGAGACCCTCACATAGCGAGCCTTCACACTGGACTGATCAGGATCGACCGGATAGTTGTAGTAGTTGCCTTCCTGTTCCCAGGCATACAGTGTCATGTCGCTCTGCGGAACGGCCCGTGTGTCCTTCGACGTCGGCAAACCCGACCCGGACAGGACGGACGTTTCGTTGCCCGTGGTCCATTTGACGCCGTCATCGCTGTACTCGATCTTCACCTTCTTCGGCACGTTGTAGTAGGTCACATTGTCGGCGTTTGGCATGTGATGGTTGAAGAACACGTTGACGCGGGTCAGTTCCTGTGTCTTCCGCAGGTCGTAGGTGATGCTCGGGGATTCATCGCCGGCCGACGCGGCCCACTTGTCGAAATTGCCTCCCGACGCATCATTGATGGTGCCGTCGGACAACATCCCCGCGTGCTCGCTGTCGGTGGACACCTTCGGCGCGATCCCCTGCGCGACGTTGGAATCGGGCGTGAGTGTGACGTAGTTCCGGGTTGAGGTGAAGGTCTTCCCGTCCACCGTGATGTCGGCCCAGAAACTGTACATCGCCGGCTTGGTGACCTTGCCGGTGAACTTCATGGTGTTGCCCTCGACGACGAACGGAGATTCGTCGGCCGATACCTCGTTGACGACGATCTTGCCGGCGCCGTTTTCGCGCCTGCCGTCGACGGTCGCGTAGTGGTACTTGACCTTGGAGGCATCGAGGATGTCAACCCCACCGCCCTTGCGGGTGAAGCCCTTGAAGGTCACAGGGACGTCCTTGTCCGTTGAGACCTGGCTCCAGAACGGCGCCCCCTTGGTGTACATGTTCACGCCGACAAGAGGAAGAGCCGCCGAGATCGCGCCATTGCTCACCTTGACCGGATACGTGTCGGTCTTGACCTGGGGATCGTTCACACCATCGTCGTAGGTCGCGGTCACCTTGATGGTTGCGGTCCCGTCACCGACGGCAGTGACCCGGCCGGAGCCGCCCACCGTTGCCACCCGTTCGTTGTCGCTCGTGAACTTGAGCTTCGCCGGCGCGAGGACGTTGGTGTAACCGTTCATGTAGCTCTCTGCCCTGAGCCGCAGAGCCTTTGTCGAGGGCTGGCTGCTGAACAGCTTGACGCTCGTCATCTTGTAGTCCCTGGCAGGGCTCCCCGTCCTGATCTTGATGATCGTGTCGATGGGGTCCGCGGTCACCTTGGACGTGTCGATGTCGATGTAGTACTTGCCGCCGTCCCGCTCCATGGTGAACGGCAGCCGGATCCCCTTGTTCAGCCACTCCACGGCGTCGACCTTGTAGTCGAACGGGCCGATCCGCTTCATTCGATCCTGGCCGGTGAAGCCCGACTTGGCCACGCCGGAGATCTGGTTCTTGACCATGTGCATGTAGGTGTACTGGTCGCGAGCCATGGCGTAGCCCCACTCGGGACCCTGACCGTGAGCGATGGCCTTCCGCGGATCGGTGTACCAGCCCGGTTTGAGCGTGTAGTCCATGGTGTACGGCGTGGTGCCGTACATGGACTCGCGCAGATCAGGCCCGGCACCGTTGTTCATCCACTTCACGATCGACCCGCGCATGTCCGACAGTTGCTGCGAGGAGATGGGCACCATCGAGAAGATGTTGGTGTTGTCCAGGTTGCTGCTCAGGTTGTCCATGCCACGGGTCACGGTGATCGAGGAGTCATAGTTCATGACGTAGCCGTGGCCGTACTGGTTGATCAGCTCCTTTGTTGCTTCGGCCCAGTCGTCCCGCTCATTGCCCTTGGCGTATTGGGTCCAGACGTCCAGGGCCGTGGTGTAGGGGTCGTTCCATTCCTCATGGGCGACCTTCCTGCCCTGCGGCAGGATGTGGTCACTCCAGCCGCCGTCCGTGTACGGCTCGCTGTTCCAGAACGGCCGCTCGTGCAGGGTGATGTCCTGATCGCCGGTTTGCGCACTCGGGTTCGCGTCGATGAGTACCCGGTCGTTGTAGTTGCGAGCCGAGCTCCAGGCGACGTCGGTGTTGGAATACGACTCGGGGCCGCCATCGGCGAACACGTACCACGGGTTGTATCGAGCGACCAGGCCCTGGATGTCGCTCTCAAGAATCTCGGACCCCTCGTACAGCGATGAGAGGTAGACGCCGAACTTCAAGCCGTACCGCTCGGCAGCCTCCTTGGCCTGCTTGACGCGGTCCTTCACGTGCCAGGTGCCATCATCGGCCTTGTACAGCGCGTTGTACTTGTACAGCTTGTTGCTGTCGTCCGGGGTCAGGTTCGCATTCGGCGACGGCCAGTAGTAGATGGTGTTCTGGATGCTCTCTGTCGAAAGCATGGTCATGCCCATCTCTTTGGCCTTCTGGGCCCATTCGTCGTAGTGATAGTTAGGGTCGTACAGGTTCGGCGTGGTCCCTGTGGTGTGTGACAGGGCTGACATCTTCCCGTTGATGAACCAATCGACCGGGTTCCTCTTGACCGTGATGGTGTACTGCTTCGTCGCGGAGGCGCCCTGAGCGTCGGTGACCTTCAGGGTGAAGGTGTAGTCCTTCTGTGTCTTGCCCTGCGCACCGTCCGAGACCGTGCCGTCGATATGACCGTCGGCTGCCAGGGCGAGCCCGGGCGGCAGTTGGCCATCGGCGACGGTCCACTTGTACCCGGGAGCCCCGCCGGCGGCCTGGAAGGTGAACGGAGCGGCCTGCGGGGCGGTACTCGATGTGTTCCGCTTGCCGTCGATCGTTGCGACCATCCCGACGTACGGGTTCTCGTCGTAGGCGTACGGCAAGGTGTTGGACGGGTAGTCGTTCGCCGGCGTATTCGCGTTGCGTTTCTTGAACGCATCCCGGTCAACGCGGAGGCCAGTCGTGACAACGGAGAGCTCATTGTCGGACGTGTTCGGCCCCACCACAGAGTGCGTGAGGTTGGGGATGAGGTCTCCGTTGCCGTCGCACAGCCTGGCGTAGAAGCCGAGGAAGTTCTTGTTCTTGCTGGGGTTCTTGTGCTGAATCTCGATCAGAAGCTTGTTCCAGCCCTGCTTCAGCTGGACGGGATACTTCGTTCCGCTCTTGTTGACTCTGTCCACGACGCTGTCCTGCTGACCGACCGGAGCGTCGTTTGCGAACAGTCGGTACACACCGGAGCCACCGACCTGCCACTGAACGTCTTTCGTGGTCGGGCTGTAGACGTAGCTTGCGGCCAAAACCCACTTGTCGGTCGTGGATTGGCCCTGCTTGACGTCGAAGTAGCCCATCAGATCGTTGTAGTCGTCGTAGTTCCGATTGAAGATGCGATCGTCGAAGTACCGCCAGGCCGACGTCTCGTTGTTGCGCGGGTCCGCGAGAGACCTGCCGATTGAGGGGACAATCGGCTCAGGAGACCGCTCGACCACCGGACTGGAATAGGGACCGGAGACGGCCCATTGGTTCAGGTACGGCGCCGTGCCTCCGGTTTGAACTGCTTGGGCTTGCGGCCCCATGAGTACACAGCCGACCGCAAAGGCAAGCGCTATCGCGGTCGCGACGACGCTGCACTGGATCTTGCGCAATCTCTTCATGCACCCTCCTTGTGCTTGTCGAAATAGCCGATATCCTGCCGTAGTCAAGTCTCGGCATCGATGCCTCCCCCTGCCCATACCGCCGCATCAAAGGATGCGGTCCGGCATCGCGGCGGAATCACGCCGCCTTGATCGTCAGCGTCACTTCACACTCCCCGCAGCCAGACCGGAACGCCATAAACTTCGCGACAGCGCGCGCCACTTCTACAGGCCCTGTCAGGTCTTGAGGCTTCCGGCGGATAGTCCTGAGCGCCAGAACCGTTGCATGGTGAGAAAGGCAATACAGAGGGGAATTACCGATATCAGCGAGCCCGTGACCACGAGGTCGTACCAGGGTTGGTCTCGTAGCTGGCTGTTCCAGAAGTAGAGCCCCAGGGTGAGCGGCCAGAGCTTGTCGTCGGCGAGCATCATCAGGGGTAGGAAGAAGTTGTTCCAGATCCCGACGAACTGGAAGAGGTAGATGGTGACCAGAGCGGGAGACATCAACCGCAGCCCGATGGTGAAGAAGATCCGTAGTTCGCCCGCACCGTCCACCCGGGCGGCGTCGGTCAGCTCGTCCGGCACGGAAGCCGCAGCGTACACGCGGGCGAGGTAGACCCCGAACGGCGTGACGGCACTCGGGATCAGCACCGACCAGTATGTGTTGACGATGCCGGTGGCCGAGGCGAGCAGGTATAGCGGAAGGGCGAGCAGCGGCGGTGGGATCAACACCGCACCAAGGATCAGCGCGAACACGCCTTCTCGGCCTTTGAAGGGGTACTTGGCCAAGGCGTACCCGGCCATCCCGGCGATGAGTGTGGCCACGAGGGCCCCGACACCGCAATACAGCAGACTGTTGAGGAGCCAGCGGGTGAAAGCGCCGTCGCTGTGGTTGAAGACCTTGGCAAGATTGTCGGCGATGCGGATGCTCGAGCCGAACCAGAAGCCGTTGGTGCCGAACAGATCACCGTTGGATTTCGTCGACGAAACCAACAGCCACCAGATCGGCAGCAGGAAGTAGCCCGCGACCGCGAGCAGCAGCACGGTGGTGCTCAACTGGGCGGCCGGTGAACCACGGCGGCGGGCGGGCGGCGCCGGACGCCCCGGGCCGGACCGGCGATGAGGGGCTGTGGACTGTGGGCTCATCGTGATCCTCGTGTGCTCAGGCGCAGGAAACCGTAGGACAGGGTGAACGTCGCGAGGGCGAGGACCACCGCGACAGCGGCGGCGAAGTTGTAGTCGTTGAGGCCAAAGGCTGCCTGGTAGGAGAGCATCACCGGGGTGTAGTTGGTGCTGATCGCGGATGTCATGGGGCGTAGCACCATCGGTTCGCCGAACAACTGAAGCGTGCCGATGATGGAGAAGACCCCGGTCAGGGTGAGTGCCGGGCGGACCAGGGGCACCTTGATGTGCCAGGCGATCTGAACACCGGAGCATCCGTCCAGCTCGGCCGCCTCGTACAGCTCCTGAGGGACGGACTGCAGCGACGTGTAGAGGATCAGCATGTTGTAGCCGGTCCAGGACCAGGTGACGATGTTGCCGATCGAGAAGAGGATCATGTCGGCGGAGAGGAAGTCGACGTCGACGCCCATGCCCTTGCCGAGGTCCACCAGCGGGCTGATGCCGGGCACGTACAGGAAGGCCCACAGAACCGCCGCGATCACACCGGGTATCGCGAACGGCAGGAAGTACGCCAGACGGAAGAAGCGCTTGAGACGTACCACTCTGGAGTCCAGCAGCAGCGCCAGCAGCAGGGCCAGCCCCAGCATCATCGGCACCTGGACCAGGCCGAACGCCAAAACCCTGCCCACGCCCTTGAGGAACGCGTCGTCGGCGAGCACCCGTGTGTAGTTGTCCAGGCCGGCGAACACGGTCTGCGGTGGTTCCAGCCCGAGTCCCGAGCGCTTTACCCGGAACAGGCTCTGGTACACGGCGTATCCGATCGGGACGACGAACACAGCCAGGAACAGAACGGCAAAGGGCGCGAGCAGCACACCGGCGGACCGGTTGCGTCGGCTGGCGAGCTTGTTGCGGGTCCGGCTGCCGGCCGGCCGCCGCTTCCTTCCCAGGGCGGTGGGCGGCGGGGACCAGCCGTGACCCCCTGATGGCGCTGGAGGGTGCACGACCGGCCCCGGAGGGGATTCGACCTCGCGGGTCATCCTGCCTTCACGCCCTTCGACTTGATTGCCGCGAGCGTCTTTTCCTGCATGCTGTGGAATGCGTCGGACAGCGTGCCCGCACCGGCGTATGCCTTGCCGGTTGCCTCGTCCAGATCGGCGCCGAACTGAGATTGCGTGGGACCCCACTGCCAGTTCCCGTCGGTGTTCTGGGCGGCCTCGGCGAACACCTGGTAAATGTCCTGGCCGCCGTAGTAGTCCACCCTTCTGTTCACCTCGGGCAGTTTGAGTCCGGCGGTGGCGGCCGGGTAGATGCCGGTCTTCGTGATCAGGTTCTTCAGGCTGTCGGGGTTGGTACTCATCCAGGTGGCGAATTCGACCGCTTCGTCCTTGTGCTGGCAGCCCTTGAGCACGGCCGTGCTGCCGCCGCCGTCGTTGCCGAACTTCTTCTCTCCCTTCGCCCACTGCGGCATCGGGGCGACGGCGAACTTGCCCTTGGCCTTGGGAGCGTTCTGTGCGATCAGCGGGTTCAGCCACACCGCTCCGATCACACTGGCCACCTTGCCGGACTGCAGCTTGCTCCACCACTGGGGGCTGTAGCCCTGATCCGTGGCGACCAGCTTCTTGTCCACCAGGCGCTGCCAGTAGTCCGCGAGTTGCTTGGTCTCGGGACCATCGACGCCGACATGCCACGTATCACCCTCGGTGCTGAACCACTTGGCGCCCTTCTGCCAGGCCAGGCCGGACAGCGTGATCGCCCGCAGGTTCACGATGTACGCATCCGGGTCGGCCTTGTGCAGCTTCTCGGCCGCCTTGGCGTACTCGTCCCAGGTCGTCGGCACCGCGATGCCATGCTTGTCGAAGACGTCCTTGCGGTAGTACATCGCCATCGGGCCAGTGTCGACCGGGATGCCATAGGTCTTACCGGCGATGGTGACCTGGTTCCACGTCCACGGGACGAACTTGCCCTTTGCGCCGCCAGCCGCCTCGGTGACATCCTCCAGAGCACCCTCGAGCAGGAGAGTGGGCACGGACTCGAAGCCGACCTGTGCCAGGCAGGGGGCGTTGCCTGCCTTCACCGCCGAGAGCATCTTGTCGTATCCGCCCTGGCTGCCGGACGGCAGCTTCTTGAAGGTGACCTGGATGCCCTTGTGGGTGGCATTGAACAACTCGACTGATTTGTCGTATCCCGGCGCCCAGCCCCAGAACTCCAGGTGGACAGTGCCATCAGCGGACTTGTCGTCACCGCTCCCCCCGCACGCGGCCAATGGCAGTACCAGGGCGGCCGCGGTCAGACTCCGGATCACGGCCTGCCGCCTGAATGGCGTCTTGTCCGTGACTGACGGCTTCCACCGAAGCCGACGGCTCCCCCTCGCCCCATCGCGTGTCCGGTCAGACCACATGGCCAACTTAGCTAGCATTCAAGTGTGCCTTTCTGTTGCGGACATCCGTCGATGAATCCGACTCTCCAGCGACTGGAACTTCATGGCCCGGCTTCAGTTCGGAGGTCACACGACGGGGCTGCGCCCCTGACGGGCGAGGTAATTCGCGATTCAGCACCCACGTCAGGGCGAGGCTCAGTATCTTGCGGGGGCTTGATGACGTCAAGACTATAGATCTGACGTATTACAAAGGAAGATCGCGATAGATATGGAACATTGCCTCGGTGTTGCCTCTGTAACGGGCCAGCCCTCACCGTCGCAGGGGCAGTGAGCCGGCCAGCGGGCACGGCCGATACGCGGCGGCTGGGGATCCTGCCCGAGTCGTATGTCCACTCCTCCGGTACATGAGCCGGAGGATCCTCATGTTCGACACGGCGCTCGGGGCGGGTGCCAACTCCGAGAACCCAGCGACGGCGGAGCAGAACTCATCGAACCGATCCGACTGTCCGCGCGCATGCCGACACGGCCGGCGAACTCCCGCACCACCGCGCCGAGCTGCGATGCGGGGTCGCGGCGGGTTCTTCGCCCCGTGCTTCCGGGTCCGGGGTTCAGGAGTGGATGTCGTCGGGGGTGACGCGGCGCCAGATCTCCTGTTGGAATTGCCGGGCGGTCAGGTCGATGTGTTCGGCCATCAGGGCTTGGGCGCGGGTGGTTTCCCCGGCGGCGATGGCTTCGGCGATGGCTTCGTGCTGTCCGGCGGCCACGTGGAGGGATCCGCCCGCGACCCCGGCCAGCCCTATGGCCATGACCTGGCGCTGCAGGCGTCGCACCGCGTCGACGGTGGAGGCGAAGAACGTGTTTCCGGCGGCGGCGGCGATGCCGGTATGGAATGCCTCGTCAGCGCGAGTGAAGGCGTCGATGTTGTCCTGCCGTGCGGCCTGGGT
>NZ_JAERRG010000032.1 GCF_016741935.1 Streptomyces endocoffeicus
ATGCTGACCGGTGCCGACCCCTTTGGGGTGTGGTCGGTGGTTGGCGTGTCGAGTCGGCTTGAGGCAGCGGTTCCCTATCGGTGTCAGATGTGGCGCAAGTCACCAGGCGAAGGTGTGGCTATTGCTCCAAATGTTGAGCCATGCCCTTTTCTGGCCACCTGGACTGGTGTGCGAGACGATGTCTACTCTCGCGTTCACGATTCCATCGCGAGTTGTTCATAACTGAGCAGGGTCTGGGGAGGCCTTGTGGGGGGAGTCTGCTATGCCTTTGGGCATTCGGCGGTGTGCGCGCGTGTCCGGGGTGGCGTTGGTTGCCTCGGTCATCTTGGGAGCGCTCCCGCATGCTGGTGCACAGGGGGCCGACGTGCGCACCCCGCCGGTGGCCAAGGATGCGCGCGGTGTGAAGAGCGCGGTGAGTGAGGAGCTGGCGCGGGCGGCTGCTGAGCGTGAGGGCAAGTCGGTGGAGGTCGCCTCGCTGCGGGGTGAGAGCAGCGAGGTGTTCGCCACTCCCGACGGGAAGCTGGAGGCCAGAGAGTATCTGCGTCCCGTTCGAGCGCGCGTGGATGGTGAGTGGAAGGCCATCGACACCGCGCTGGTGAAGACCGGCGACGGGATGGTTGCGCCGAAGGCGACGACGGTGGACTTGGCGTTTTCCGGTGGCGGGAGCGTGCCGTTGGTGCGGATGACGAAGGCGGGGCGTGAGCTGGCTCTGTCCTGGCCGACGGATCTGCCGGCCCCGCGATTACAGGGGGACACGGCCACCTATCCGGATGTCCTGCCGGGTGTGGACCTGCGGATGGGAGCCCAGGAGGATGGTTTCACGCAGTTGTTGGTGGTGAAGTCGGCCGAGGCCGCGGCCAGTAAGGAATTGGCGGAGTTACGGCTGAAGCTGGACGCGGGTGGCCTGGACGTCCAGGAGACCGGCACCGGCGGGGTCGCGGCGAACGACAAGGGCGCGGGCGGCGCGGTGTTCGAGGCGCCTCAGCCGGTGATGTGGGATTCCAGCCCCGGTCCAGGCGCGCAGGAGACCGTTGGTGCACGGGCAAAGGCCGCTGATGTATCCGAAGCTGACGATGGGGAAGAGCCGGCCGCGGGTGAGTCGGGGAAGCTGGCCCCGGTGGGGGTGGAGGTGCCGGCGGCGCAGGATGAGCTGGTGAAGCCCTCGACCGCGATGGAATCTTCGCTCTCTACCAGGAGGCGGGGCAGTTGCGCCTGGGGCTGGGGAAGGCGAGTCTCTGGCTGTACGCGCACCTCGATCCCGACGCCACCCACTATGTCTTCCCGGATCCAGCTTCCTGCTACTGGCCCGATCCGGACGCGGGACGCCACTGGTGGGAGTGTCGTGTCCTGGTGCGCATGATCGACGGCGAACAGGTCGATAGCAGCCTCGCCGTGCTCCCCGAAACGTTCATCGCCTTGACCTCAACCGTGCCTCGCCTCCGGCAACGCCGCCTCGCCCTCACCGCCCGGCTCACCGAGCGGGATATCTACCTCTGGAGCCGAGACCACGAGTCGGCCTGCACTCCAGAAATCTGCGGATTCCCACCGTCCGACGAACCCCCGCGTGTCCAGAAGCTTCCGCTCGTGCCGCCAGCCCGACCGTGAGCCCAGCGGCCGACCGCACCTGACGCGGTCGAGACGGCTACAGGACTGTTTGACGGGCAGGCCAGGACGCTTTGGTGCGTCGGGGGCACGAAGGTCCAGGCTGCGGTGGGCTCGTCCGGTGTTGTAGTGCTCGGCGTACGTGGTGAGGACGGTGTGCAGGTGTCGTTCGCCGGTGATGAGTAGTCGGTCGGTGCATTCGGCGCGGGCTGTGCGTATCCATCGTTCGGCGAACGCGTTTGACCGGGGGCTTTGTGGCGGGGTCGGGATGACGGCTGTGCCGTTGCCGGCGAAGACGGCGTCGAACGCGGCGGTGAACTTGCTGTCCCGGTCGCGGATGAGGAACCGGAAGCACCCAGCCCTCTCCTCCAGGTCCATGAGCAGGTTGCGGGCGAGCTGGGTGACCCATGTACCGGTGGGACGGGCGGTGACGCCCAGGACGTTCACGCGCCGGGTGGCGATCTTCATGACGAAGAACACGTAGAGACGTCTGAGGAAGACGGTGTCCACGTGCATGAAATCGCAGGCGAGCAGCGTGTGGGCCTGAGTGCGGAGGAAGGTACGCCAGGTCTGCTGGCTTGCGCGCTGCGGTGCGGGCGGCAGACCGGAGCGGCGTAGAACGCGCCGGATCGTGGCGGCAGCAACTCTATGACCGAGTCGTCGGAGCTCCCCTTGGATTCTGACGTACCCCCAGGTCGGGTTCTCTCGCGCGAGGCGCTGGATGAGCGCGACTGTTTCTTCTGGCAACGGCGGACGACCGGGTCTGACCGGTGCTTGGCGCCATTTCCAGCGCACCAGATGGCGGTGCCAGTTCAGCAGGGTGCCCGGGGTGACCAGTCGATGGCGGCGTAAGGCGGGTGGCAGGTGCCGTGCGAGAGCGGAGAGCACTGCACGATCGGCCCATGGGAGCCGCGGGCGCTCGATCTGTCGGCGAAGCACGTCGACCTCATGGCGAAGCGCGAGGATCTCGGCGTTGTTCGCGGCGGTCGAGCGGCCCAGCAAAAGGAAGCAGCCCAGCAGACGGCAGAAGATCAGGTAGAGCAGTCGCAGACCCACGATCACTGATCATGCCCATACTCGGGCGATCGTAAAGCCCCAGGTCAACCACCGTAGGGCAATAAAGACACCCTTCAGGGCTCAGTGGCGGGCTTCGGCCTCGGCCGTGACGTCGCGGATGCCGCGCGGGCGTCCGGCCTTGACCCACATCCGGTACAGGACCGCGGCGATCGCGACCGCGGCGACCAGGGAGGCGATCGGCTCGCCCCGGGAGAGGTTGACCACCAGCACGAAGGCGACGGCGACCGCGCCCACGAGGTTGACCGCCGCGTGTCCGAAGCGGCGTTCGCGCAACAGGACCAGCCGCTGGTCGTCACCGCCGGCCGCGATGATCACGACCGCGGAGACGGCCAGGAAGAGCAGCACGCCCCAGTACGGGGCGTGGTGCAGTTGGTACGTCCCCACACGGCGGGCAGGATTCCGGCATCGGTGCCGCCATGGCCGTGGTGGCGGGCCGGTGCTTTCAGCAGGCCGGGTCCGACCTGGAAAGAGGAGGACGCGGCCGAGAGCAGCAGCAGCGCGGTGAGGAGCTGGAAGATCGCGTACAGGGTGCCGGGGGCGGCGTTGTGGGCCAGGTCCAGGACGGGTGGGCATTCCTCCCGAAGATGCGCAATTCTGGATGATGTGTCTGGTCGCGCGCAGCCCGCACACGCGGACGCGATCGGCGACCACACCGGAGGTTCTACAGCCGATGAGCAGCCCCGAGCATGAACCGGCAGGCGCCCGCGACACCACCGAGGGTCACACCTACACGATCACCGGCGGCGACTGGGACGAGATCTTCTCCGCGGCGGAGAAGGCGGACGACGAGCGGATCATCGTCAACATGGGTCCGCAGCACCCGTCCACGCACGGTGTGCTGCGGCTGATCCTGGAGATCGACGGCGAGACGGTGAAGGAGGCCCGCTGCGGCATCGGCTACCTGCACACCGGCATCGAGAAGAACATGGAGTTCCGCAACTGGGTCCAGGGCACGACGTTCGTGACCCGCATGGACTACCTGATGCCGCTGTTCAACGAGACGGCCTACTGCCTGGCGGTGGAGAAGCTGCTGGGCATCACCGACCACATCCCGGAGCGGGCGAGCGTCATCCGCGTGATGATGATGGAGCTCAACCGGATCTCCTCCCATCTGGTCGCCGTGGCCGCAGGCGGGATGGAGATCGGCTCCACCACGCTGATGGTCTACGGCTTCCGTGACCGCGAGGTCATCCTCGACATCTTCGAGCTGGTCACCGGCCTGCGCATGAACCACGGCTACGTGCGGCCCGGCGGGCTGGCGCAGGACCTGCCGCCCGGCGCGCTGGACGATATCCGTGAGGGCGTGAGGCTGCTGCGCTCGCGGCTGCCCGAGTACGACAAGCTCGCCACCAACAACCCGGTCTTCAAGGCCCGGCTGATGGACGTCGGCTATCTGAACCTGGCGGGCTGCATGGCGCTGGGCGCGACCGGCCCGATCCTGCGGGCCACCGGCCTGCCGCACGACCTGCGCAAGTCGCAGCCGTACTGTGGCTACGAGGGCTACGACTTCGAGGTCGAGACCGCCGACACCTGCGACTCCTACGGGCGGTTCCTGATCCGGCTGCACGAGATGGAGCAGTCGCTGCGGATCGTCGAGCAGTGCCTGGAACAGCTCACGGCCGGCGGCGGCGAGGTAATGGTCGCGGACAAGAAGATCGCGTGGCCGGCCCAGCTGGCGCTCGGCGCGGACGGGCTCGGCAACTCGCTGGACCACATTCGCAAGATCATGGGCGAGTCCATGGAGGCGCTGATCTACCACTTCAAGCTGGTGACGGAGGGCTTCCGCGTCCCGCCGGGGCAGACCTACACGGCGGTCGAGTCCCCCAGGGGCGAGCTGGGCGTGCACGTAGTCTCCGACGGCGGCACGCGCCCCTACCGGGTGCACTTCCGCGACCCGAGCTTCACCAACCTGCAGACGATGGCCGCGATGTGCGAGGGCGGGCAGGTCGCGGACGTCATCGTCGCCGTGGCCGGCATCGACCCGGTGATGGGAGGCGTGGACCGGTGAGAGCCATCGCGTGACCGTGGTTGACTCGTCCTGTGCCGCTCGAAAATACGATTCAGCTCTGTGAGCTGCGGCGATGCGGTGCGGTCAGGCAGCGTGACGGTATTCGTTTATCAGACCGTCGAGGACAGGTTGTCGCTGGATTCGATGGGCTTGGAGGTCGGCAACAGTGGCCGGGACGGGCGGTTCGGTGCTGTCTGGAGGTAGTTGCTGCCGAGATTGATGGGGGCGGTGTTGGTTGTAGTGCCTGATGTAAGCGGTGAGTACTGCGTGGGCGTGAGTCGCGTTGTAGATGAGGATCAGGTCGAGGATCTCGCGGCGTAGGGTGCCGACGACTCTCTCGCAGATCGCGTTCGCTCTCGGTGCCTGGGGTGGGCTGAGTGGGACCTGCATGTCGTCTGCGTCGAAGATGGCGTCGAAGGACCTGGTGTACTTCGAGTCCCGGTCCCGGAGCAGGAAGCGCAGTGAGTCCATCCGGCACCCCAACGTCATGGCGAGGTTCCTCGCCTGCTGCGTGGTCCACTCGGCGGTGGGGTGGGCGGTGACGCCGGCGAGGTGAACGCGCCGGGTGCCGTGCTCGATGAAGACCAGAGCGTACAGATGCTTGAGCGAGACGGTATCGAGGTGCAGGAAGTCGGCGGCGATGATGCCGCGAGCCTGGGCAGAGAGGAACTGGCGCCAGGTCGGACCGGAGCGCTGCGGGGCCGGGTCGATGCCAGCCGCATGCAGGATCTCCCAGACCGTGGATGGGGCGATCGAGTAGCCGAGGCGGGCGAGTTCGCCCTGTATTCGGCGGTGGCCCCAGCTGCTGTTCTCGCGGGCCAGGCGCAAGATGAGCTGCTTGACGGTCGGCGCAGTGGAGGGGCGACCGGGGCGCCGGCGGTGCTGGGTGAACGTCCATTTGCGCGTGAGGAGCTCCCGGTGCCATCGCAGCAGCGTGGTCGGCGTGACTGCGAAGACCTCCCACCATCGCCCGCGAGGCACCAACCGCGACAGCGCGGCCAGCCAGATCCGATCGGCCGGCTCGTAGCGGACCCGCGCGATCTGACGACGCAGCACTGAGTTCTCGTGCCGGAGCAGCCAACACCTCCGCGTCCTTGGCCACGCGGCTGCGCAGCACGGCAGCGGGCACCATGACCAGGTTTCTGGCCAGCGCGGTGACAATCGACAGCACCATCAAAGGATCGTCCCAGCTGCTGTGCGGGTTCTGGCGGAAAAGCTTGCAGGTCACGTCCAGAATCGTGTTTCCGAGCGGGACAGGACGAGGTTTCCGGCAAGGGCAGGGTGCGAGGGCCGTCAGCGTGGAGAGTGCCACCGTCCCGTGAAGAAGCCTGCCTGTGTGCGTGTCAGCTTTCTGCGGGGTGTTGTTCGGGCCATGTGGTCTGGGTGACGTGGTCGTGGAAGTCGGCTCGCAGGGTCAGCTCGCCGCCGAGGGCGGTGATGTAAGCGGCCATGGTGTCGATCTGCGGGGTGCTGGCTCCGTTTTCGATCTGTGCGATCCGGGCCTGGCTGACGCCCAGTTCCCGAGCCAGCGCGCGCTGGCTCATCCCGCGGCTGCGCCGGGCTCTTTTCAGGAATGCCCCCCAGGTGTGGGCGGTGGTTTTGTCGGGCGGTGCCGTGTCGGTGTGCTTGGCCGGGTGTGTGGTGTAGTCCATGGTGGCCGTTGTCCTTGTCAGTCGACGCTGCCGCGTGGGGCGATCCACTGGTGGGGTTGTCCGGTCACTTTGGCGATGGTTTCGAAGTCCGCGTCGTAGTGCAGCAAGGTCAGTCCGCATAGTTCTGCGGTGGCGGCGGTCATCAGGTCGACTGCTCCTGGTCCCTGGTGCCAGCTTGTGGCGACGAGGAGATCTTGCACCTGCCGGGCCCGGGTGAGTGCACGGTCGGGTACGGGGGTCCAGCCGAAGGCGTCGTGGAGGTAGCGCTCCAGTACGGCCCGCTCATCGCGGCCGCCGGTGGCGCGGACCAGTTCGAGTTCGGTGATCTCGCACACGGCCACTCGGCCCTCGTCCAGGATGCCCGCCCAGTGTCGTTCCACGGCGGGGCTGCGGAACAGGCGGTTGCAGGCGCTGGTGTCGATCAGATAAGACTCGCTCACGCCGGGCGGGCCTCGCCGAAGGCGCCGCCCTCACCCGCGAGCTCGCTCAGCCGCTGCCGGGCCGCGCGACGCTGGTAGATCGCACCAACCGCAATATCCACCGCCTTGGCCACGACCTCGGTGTCATCCTCGGTGTGCAGGAGTTGCTTGGCCTCGGCGAGGCGCTCCTCGTCGATCTCAATGGTGATCTTGGCCATCATGTCCTCCCTGAATGCCTGGGCACCTTACCAAGGATAACAAATCCCTTATCGGTGGTGCTGGCGCAGGTGTCGCGCGGTCGACGTCAAGGCGCCTCGGCTGGGATGCCCCGCGTCGGCTCCCATGGGCGGGGGAGGGGGCTCGGGCCCACGCGGTCGAAGTCGCCGGACCGTGGTCCGCGTCATTTGAAGGAGAGACGCGTCGCCCGACTGCGCCCCGGGCGACGCCGGCTGGCGCGTAGTGTGAGGGGTGCGTACTTCTCGGGCTTCGTGCGGCGGCGTATGGCCCTGAACGGACTGCTACAGAGTGGTACGGATGGTTGCGGAGAGTTGCCGCGCGGCTGGGGGTCAAGGGGTCGCAGGTTCAAATCCTGTCGTCCCGACCAGCGTTTTCGCAGGTCGAAGGCCGTTTCCGCGGGTAGCGGAAGCGGCCTTAACCGTTTCCCGGATGGGAGCAATGGGGAGCCCTCTGGGAGCCCTCGTGCTCCCAACTCGCAGACGTGTCAACGGTGCCCGATTCGTCCGTCACCCGATCCGGTAGACCTGCGGCGCCGTACCGCGCCCCTATGCGCCGTCGTCAACCGCGGGCTCGCGAGGTCACCCCATCGATTCTGGTGCTCTGTGCATCGAGAGGCATAAGGACCCTTGTCGGCTCCCGACCCCCTTTCGAGGTGGGAGCACGGCGTCGCGCTCCCCATGCGACAGGGGAGTGGAGGCTGTCGGTGATCTCTCCTGGGTGGTTTCCGCGGGCAGGCCGTGTGCGGGCACCCTGGTCGCCTCGGGCGACCTGCGCCAAGGGGCGTGTCGCACGCGTGCTGTACCGCTCGAAAAGTCATCGCGGCTGATCAGGCGGCATACCGGTACTCATTGAGGAGACCGCCGAGGATCCGGGTACGCAGGACTTTGTGAGTGTTGAGGTCATGCGCCACGGCAGGTTGTTCAGGGGCGTCGGGTGGTAACTGAATGCGCGCTCGGTGGGGTCGGTGCTCGTTGTAGTGCTGCTCGTAGGCCGCGAGGACGTGGCGGGCGTGGGCCTCGTTCATGATGAGAACGTGGTCGAGGGCTTCGCGTCGGATGCTGCCGATGATGCGTTCGCAGTGCGCGTTCATACGGGGAGCCTGTGGCGCACTGTTGGTGATCTTCATCTCCTCGGCCCGAAAGACGGCATCGAACGCCTCGCCGTACTTGCCATCGCGGTCGCGCAGCAGGAAGCGCAGGGTCTGTCCGCGTATGCCCAGGTCGGCGGTAAGATTCCGCGCCTGCTGCACCGCCCAGTCCCGGGTCGGGTGGGCGGTGACCCCGGTGATGTGCAGTCGCCGGGTGGCGTGCTCGAGGAACACCAGTGCATACAACCGCCTGCCGAGGGCGGTGTCGATGTGGAAGAAGTCTGCCGCGATGATGCCCTCGGCTTGCGTGGTCAGGAACTCGCGCCAGGTGGGGCCTGAGCGACGTGGCGTGGGGTCGATGCCGGCCACGTTGAGGATCTCCCGGACCGTCGAGGCTGCGATCCGATGCCCGAGCTGGGTCAGCTCCCCTTGGATCCGCCGGTGTCCCCATCGCGGATTCTCCCTGGCCAACCGCAGGACGAGCTTCTTGACCGCTGCCGGGGTGGGCGGGCGGCCGGTGTGCCGGCGCACGGTGTAGTCCCACTTCTCGGCGATCAACCTGCGGTGCCAGGCAAGCAGGGTGCCGGGGGTGACAGGGAAGAACTCGCGCCAGTGGCGCCGGGGTATCAGCCCGGACAGGGCGGTGAACCAGAACCGGTCGGCAGGCTCGTAGCGGACCGGCCCGGCCAACTGGCGGCGCAGGACAGCATTCTCGTGCCGCAGCACCAGCAGTTCCGCGTCCTTCGCCGTCCCGCGAAGGAGGAGTACCGACGGAACAGTGAGCAGCTTCCGGGTCACCTTGTACAGCAAGGACACGATCACGGAAGGCATCATCCCAGCGAACTGACTGCACTCCGCTCACCTGCGGCGATGACTTTTCGAGCGGCGCACGGTATCGGCCAGGTCGGACTGCGACTGTGCGGTGAACTCCGCCAACTGGGCGTACCTGTCGTAGGCGTGGAGCGAGATCCCAACGCCCCCAACGTCCGCCTTGCGCGGTCTCTGGGTATCCCTGTGCTCGCCGGCCACGGCGGTGACCGCGCCATCCTCGAAAAGCTGCACCTCCACCAGGCCCGTGCTCTGGCTGCTGTCGGCTCTGACGATCTCGACAACATCGCCGTGGCCATCGCCGCACAGGGAGTCTCACCCGGCACCCGCGTCGTGCTGCGCGCCGGCGAACACGAAGCGATCGCCGAAACCCGCTCGCTGCTACCGCTGGGCACCATCCGCGACGTCACCAGCCTGTCCGCCGCCTACATACTGGCCCGGCTGCTGGACACCCCGGCCACCGGCGTCATTACACACCAGCACCGCACCTCGTGGAACTGCCCGCCGACAGCTTCACTCCCTGGCCACTCGCGGCACGTCAGGGATGCTCCCACGTGGACATCACCTCATCCCGCTGACCTTGAACACCGTGTGTGACGCGACGCTCGGGGAAACCGACCGTGAGAGTCCTGGCTGAGAGCAGCCGGGTCTGGCGGTGTTCTGGTAGGGCCGAGTCGAAATGTCCGGCTGTAGTTGCTTCCGAGACCCTGCTCATTTCCTTCTGGGACAGCCCGGATGGGCCCCGGCGGGGCGGGCCGAGCGCCGTTCTTCATCAGTGCGAGACGGACGGTGGCGCGGCCTGTTGTTGGGCCGGTCGGCCACCGCGAACAACGCCAAGATACTTGCCCTTCGGCATGAGGTCGCTGTGCTTCGCCGGCAGATCGGGCGGCCGCGGTTTTCGTGCCACCCGGCGCGTCCATGTCCTGGGCGTTACCGCCCACCCGACCGGTGCATGGGTCGCCCAACTCGCCCGCAGTCTGCTCATGGACCTCGAGGAGAGGGCTGGGTGCTTCCGGTTCCTCATCCGGGACCGGGACAGCAAGTTCACCGGCGCGTTCGACACTGTCTTCGCCGGCAATGGCACAGCCGTCATCCCGACGCCGCCGCAAAGCCCCCGGTCCAACGCGTTCGCCGAACGATGGATACGCACAGCCCGCGCCGAATGCACCGACCGGCTCCTCATCACCGGTGAACGACACCTGCGGACGGTCCTTACTGCATACGCCGAGCACTACAACGCCGGACGAGCCCACTGCAGCCCCGGCCTGCGAGCACCTGACGACGACCTGAACGTCATTCCCCTGCCCGCTGCTGCGGACAGGCGCCGACAGGTACTTGGCGGACTGCTCAACGAATACCACACCACGCCACTCCGACTGCCTCACCATCCACAGGAAAAGCCCAGCTCAGCAGCCTGATCGGAATATTGACACCCCTCAGGGCCGTGTGCGGGCAACCTGGTCGCCGTGGGCGACCTGCGCCAAGGGGCGGTAAAGCCCCTCGGTGTCTGGCGGCAGATAGGGCACTCCCAGAGTGTGAGCGCCGTATCCGGCTCTGTAGCGCCGCAGCGAGACAGTCCGCAGAGGTGTCTCGCTGGAAGAATTCACGGAGGATGCCGCCGAGGCGATCATGTCTTGAGCAGGCCGGCGGGAGTGGGGGTGTCAGGCGAGTGCGGTGACGACGCGGGAGGGGCTCGGGCGGCCGAGGTGATGGGCCATCCATCGGCTGGTGGCCGCCAGCGCGTTCAGGTCGACCCCGGTGTGGATGCCGAGTCCGCGCAACATCCACACCAGGTCCTCGGTGGCGAGGTTGCCGGTGGCGCTGCGGGCGTAGGGGCAGCCTCCGATGCCGCCGGCCGAGCTGTCGAACTCGGTGACACCCGCCGTCAGCGCGGCATGCACATTGGCGAGGGCCTGGCCGTAGGTGTCGTGGAAGTGAAGGGCGGTCCGGTCCAGGGGGATGTCCGCCCCCCGTACGGTGTCGAGGAGTTCCAGGACGTGGCCGGGGGTGCCGGTACCGATCGTGTCTCCCAGCGACAGGGACGTGCAGCCCATGTCGAGGAGCCTGCGGGCGACCGAGGCGACCTCACGGGGCTCCACATCGCCCTCCCAGGGGTCGCCGAAGCACATCGACACATAGCCGCGCACCGGCAGACCCGCGGAGCGGGCCCGGGACACGACGGGTTCGAACATCGCCAGTACCCCCTTCATGTCCCGGGCCAGGTTGTTCTCCGCGAAGGACTCCGTCGCGCTGGCGAAGACGGCGATCTCCCGGGCACCGGCGGCCAGTGCCCTCTCCAGACCCCGGTCGTTGGGAACGAGCACCGGGAGGCGGATGCCATCGAGGGGGCCCACGGCGGTGAGCACCTCGTGTGCGTCGTCGAGTTGGGGTATCCACCGGGGGGAGACGAAGCTGGTGACCTCGATGGTGGTCAGACCCGCCTCGACGAGCCGCCGGACGAACTCGGCCTTGACGGGGGTGGGGACGCGTACGGTTTCGGCCTGGAGGCCGTCGCGGGGGCCGACCTCGTAGACGCGGACCTGTTCGGGCATGCCCTGCCGGGGGGCGACGCGGGGCAGTGCTTCGGTGGACGAGGTGGTCTCGGATGTCATGGCGTCCTCGTCAGGCAGTGGGAAGGGCGAAGGGTGCGGTCACGCGGAACGGCGCGGCGCCGGGCGTCTGGCAACGGCGGACCGGAGGGCGATGTTCCTGTGTGGATCCGTCATACGGGGGGCTTGCCGACACTCCGGCGGGAGGGAAAGTCGGGCGGACGGCGTTCGGCGAACGCGGCCAGTCCCTCATGGGCGTCCGGGGAGGTGAACGCCCGCTGCCCGTACCGCGCCTCACAGTGGAATGCCTGGTCCTGCGGGAGGTCCCCGAGGCGCAGCACCGACTCCTTGATCGTCTCCAGGGCGGTGCCGCTGCGGGCGGTGAGCCGGTGCGCCCGGTCCATCGCCGCCTCGAGCAACTGGTCGGCCGGCACCACGGCGTTGAGCAGGCCGTACCGCAGGGCGGTGGCCGCGGTGATCCGGTCTCCGAGCAGCATCAGCTCCATGGCCCAGACGTAGGGGATCTGCCGGGTCAGCCGCGTCAGGGTGCCGCCGGCCGGGACGACTCCGACACCGCTCTCGGGGAGCCCGAACTCGGCCGTTTCGGCGGCGATCCGCAGGTCCGTGGAGAGCATGATCTCGAATCCGCCACCGAGGCAGAGCCCGTTGACCGCCGCGATGACCGGCTTGAACAAGGTGGTGTGTTTCTGGTGGGCACCGTCCCATCGGGAGATGTCGAACCGCCCCTCGGCGAGCGCGGGGATCGATTCGGTGAGATCGGCGCCGACGCAGAAGGCACGGTGCCCCGCGCCCGTGAGGACCGCGACGCCGATCGACTCGTCGTCGCGGACCTCTTCGAAGGCCGCTCCCAGCTCCTCGTACATCGCCAGGGTCAGTGAGTTCAGTTTCTCCGGCCGGTCGAACCGGATCAGCGCTACCGGTCCGTCACGGTCGAGGGTGATGCCGCTCATCTCAGACCACCCCCGACTCGCGCAGGGCGCGGATGTGTTCCTCGGAGAGGTCCGCGAAGGCGCGCAGCATCTGGTCGGTGTGTTCGCCGACCCGGGGAGCCAGTCCCCGGGGCCGGGCCGGGGTCACGTCGAGTTTGACCGGTGTGCCGACCATGCGCAGTGGACCGAAGTCCGGGTACTCGACGTCGACGACCATGTCCCGGGCCTGGATCTGGGGATCCGCGATGACCTCCCCGATGTCCTTGACGGCGCTCAGCGGCACGAGGTCGCCGGCGAGTTCCTCCAGTTCGAGCTTGGCGCGATCGGCGAACCACCTGTGCAGCAGCGGCCGCACCCGGCGCTCGTAGACCTCCGGGGTGAACCGCTTGGCCATCGTGTCGATCTCCGGGTCGGCCGCCAGTTCGGGTTCGCCGAACATCTCGCACGTCAACCGCCAGAACTTGTCGGTGTAGCCACCGAAGAAGACGAAGCCGTCCCTGCACGGATAGAGCTCATAGGGTTTGACGAACGGATGCTCATTGCCGAGCGGAGCCGGCACCTTGCCCTCGACGGTGTGCGACACGACCGCGTTCTCGGTCAGGCTGAGCACCGAGTCCTGCTGGGAGATGTCCACCAACTGTCCTTCACCGGTGCGCTCGGCGTGCCGCAGCGCGGCGAGCGTGCCGATCACGGCGTAGAGCGTGGCAGACAGGTCGCCGATGATGGTGCCGACCCGGACCGGAGGGCGGTCGGGGAAGCCGTTCATCGACCACAGACCGCCCGTGGCCTGCGCGCTGTTGTCGTACGCGGGCTTGCGCCGGTACGGGCCGGTCTGGCCGTAGCCGGAGATCGCGGTGTAGATCAGCCGCGGATTGACCTTCCGCAGCTCGCGGTAGCCGACCCCCAGCTTGTCCATGGTCCCGCCACGGAAGTTCTCGACCAGGACGTCCGCGCGGCTGACGAGCGTGCGCAGCAGGTCCTTGCCCTCGGGCCGGGACAGGTCCAGGGTCATGCCGAGCTTGTTCCGGTTGTACTGGGCGAAGAACGCGCTGAACGCCTCGCCCTCGGGCGATGTCAGCAGGGGGGGAAACTCGCGCGCATAGTCCGGGTCCTTCGGATTCTCGATCTTGATGACCGTCGCTCCGAGATCCGCGAGCATCATCGAGCAGAACGGCCCGGCGACCACCCGAGTGATGTCGAGGACCACGACCCCGCGCAGCGCCCCGTGTGCGGGACCGCCCGGCAGGACGGCAGCGAGGTCGAACCCGGTGTTGAACTCCGTCACGCGACCACACCTCCTTCTTCGAATACCGCTGTGGAATCAGCGGGTGGTGGCGGCTTCGACCCGGATGCGTGCGTCGAGCAGGGTGCCGCAGCGCGGGCTGTAGAACTCATCGAGGAGCACCCGCTGCCCGTCGCCCCGGGGGCGTACCCGGACGCCGTACTCGCCCAGCCGGTCGGCGGCCACCCGCGTGGTGACGATGGCGTCCTGCCGCCAGTCGTCCTTGGTGCTGATCAGGGCGCCGCTGGCCGGGCAGTACCAGCCGTCCGCGGCACGGCGGGGCGCGGATGCCCCGGCGGCGGCGTCGGCGGCGACTGGCGCGGTCGGCTCCCCGCCGATCCGGGCGGCACGCATCGCCTCGCGTGTGCGCGCGGTCGCGGCGGCGTCCACGGCACCGTCGGCGAGCACCACCCCGTAGACGGCGGATGCCGTGTGGTCGGTGATGTACGCGTCCCGGACGTCCTCGGCGACGCGCCGCGGGTCACGCAGGAGCGGGTCTCCGTACCCGCCGCCACCGGCGATCCACTGGACGAAGACATCGCCGGCCGAGACCCGCACCGAGGACTGGTTGATGGCCAGTAGGTCCCGCGTGTCGCAGTCGAGGCTGTCGTCGGTGGGCACCGTGCCCGCGGCGAGCAGGCCGGCGACATTGGACCGGCGCAGGATCTCGTGCCCGCTGCCCCCGCCGGGAAGCCCGCCACCGTATCCGTCGGCGACCACCTGGGCGCTGGGGGCGAACACGGTCTGCGTGGCGGAGGGCGCACCGTGCAGGGCCCAGGCGAACTCCAGTCCCAGACCGCCGCGGTGGGCCCCGTGCCCGGCGCTGGCGATGTTGAGCCGCTTCCACAAGTAGAGGACGGGATAGAGCATCTCGTTCATCTCGACGTCCGGGAGCATGTTGTTGACCTGCGTCATCATCCCGGCGCAGTCCAGACCGTCGGTGTCCGGCTGGGCTCCCGCCCCCATTCCACCGCCATCCATGTTGAACAGCACGAAGTACTCGCCGTCGTCCGAGGTGCCGGCCGAGATGCCGCCGGTCCACGAGTCGGCCCACACACCCTGGGTGCGGCCACGGACGGTCTCGTCCGCGCTGCCCCGGCAGGCGTCGTTCATCAGCTTGGTGACCAGCCGGCTGACGCGGGCGCCGGTCGTCAGGTGTCCGTTGCTGATCGGGGCCGGGGGAGTGGGGTTGACGATGGAGCCCGGCTCGGCGATGACCTCGAAGGCGGTCATGACGCCCTCGTTGAACGGCACGTCCCAGGCGAGGATGGGCACCACCGCCGTGGCGACGCTTCCGACGAGGGCTCCGTAGCTACAGTTGACGAAGCCGTCGGTTTGCTCGCTGGATCCGGTGAAGTCGAACGTGATCTGCTCGCCCCGCTTGGTCATGGCGCAGGCGACGCGGTACAGCTCGTCGGCATGGCCGTTGTGCTCGGTCCACTCCTCGGCCGTGTACGTTCCGTCGGGGATCTTCGCGACACGGTCCCGGACCACCTGCTCCGCCAGCTCGAAGCTGAGCCGCGTGTACTCGCGGAAGTCGTCGAGCCCGAATTCCCCGATCGTGGCGAGCAGCCGCTGGATCCCGGTGTTGTTGCTGGCCACCAGGGAGCGCACATCGTTCCAGAACAGCGCGGGCACCCGGACGTTGTTGAGCAGGATGCGTCGCACCCATTCGACGGGCTCGCCCTTGTCGAAGATCTTCACTCCCGGCGGGAGCCGGAGCGCCTCGCTGTAGCAGTCATAGGCCCCGGGGGCGAAGCCGCCCGGTGTCATACCGCCGACGTCGACGAGGTGGGCCTGCGACTGCGCCCACCCGATCAGCTCGTCACCGTGGAAGATCGGCGAGATCACATTGGTGTCCGGCGGGTGGCTCGCACCGGCGGTGTGCGGATCGTTGCAGATGAAGGCGTCGCCGGGGGCGAGTGGCTCACCGGCGATCTCCCGGACCAGATTCTGGACGGCGACGCTGCCGGAGCCGATGTGGAACTGGACGTAGTCGGAGTAGGCGTAGATGCGGCCGGTCGGGTCGAACAGCGCGGTGTTGAAGTCGCCGGCCTCGGTGATCACCGGCGAGCCGGACGAGCGGATCATCGCGATGCCCATCTCCTCGACGATGGAGTCCAGACGCATACGGATGACCTCGAGCGTGACGGGGTCGAACCCGGCGGGAAGGCGGCCGGTGGCGGATTCGGTCATGTGGGTCTCCTGGATCGGGCCGTGGCGTTCAGACGGACGGCTGGAGCCGGATGAGGAAGTGGCCGGCGTCGGTCAGCTCCACCGTGGCTCCGGTGGGCACATAGACGGTGGTGTCGGGCTCCTCCAGCAGGCACGGCCCCTTCGCCCGCGCCAGCGCGGCGAAGCCGCGGTGCACATCCACCTCGGTCCGAGCCCCGGTCACCGGTTCGAGGATGGTGCGGCGCAGCAGGGTATGGCACTCCCCGTCGGTCTCCACGATCTGCCGGACCTGCTGGACGTCACTGCGGCCGACCGCGCGCACCCGGGAGTTGACCAGGAGGATGTCGGTCTCGGTCCAGGCCGTCCCGGCCCCGAACTCGGTCTCGTAGTCGGCGATGAACCGCGCGCGCAGTTCGTCCTTGTCCGCCTCGGTGAAGGTCCCGCCCTTCAGCCGTGTGGTGACCTCGAAGATCTGGCCGACGAACTTCATATCGGCCTCGCGGTGGAGCTCCCGCCGGTCCTCGGGGATGCCCTCGCCGTCGAACCACGCCCGCGCGCGCCGCTCCAGGGCCTGGAACTCGCGGTCCAGGTCGGCGGCCGGCTGCCGCATCGTCCAGGGGCTGGTCCGCACGGCGGAGAAGACGGAATCGGCGTGCATGAGCCCGTAGGCCGAGAACACCGCGGCGTTTCGGGGGATGACGAGTTCGCTCACGCCGATCTCGGCGGCGATGCTCGCGGCGAACAGGCCGCAGGCGCCGCCGAACCCGACGAGGGTGAACTCCCGCGGGTCGTGGCCGCGGTTGACGGTGATCTTACGCAGCGCGTTCGCCATCTGGGAGGTGGCGAGGCGGTACACGCCCTCGGCCGCGGCGTCCTCGGCCACTCCGAGGGGCTCCGCGACATGTGCGCGCAGCGCCTCACGGGCCAGGTCCTCGTACAGCTCGACGGTCCCGCCGAGGTAGTAGCCGGGGTTGATCAGGCCGAGCACCAGCGCGGCGTCGGTGACGGCCGGGCGGGTTCCGCCCTTGCCGTAGCAGGCGGGGCCGGGAGTGGAGCCCGTGCTGTGCGGACCGACGCGGAGCAGACCGCGGCCGTCCACCCAGGCGGCGCTGCCGCCGCCGGCGCCGATCGTCTCGATGTCGACGACGGTCAAACTCGTCGGCAGACCGCCGATCTCGGCCCGCGGGAGCAGCCGGAACTCACCATCCATGATCGCGGCGGCATCCAGGCTGGTGCCACCCATGTCGGCGGTCAGCACCCGGCGCCTGCCCAACTGCTGCCCGAGCAGGCGGGCGCCGGTGACGCCGCCGACCGGCCCGGAGTTGAACATGGAGATCGGCGCCTTGCTGGTTTCCTCGACCGACAGGAACCCGCCGTGGACCTGCATGATCTGCACACGAGTACGCAGGCCGCGGGCGCGCAGCTCCTCGGCGAGGTGGTCGAAGTGGGAGGCGACGAGCGGTTTGACCGCGGCGTCGAGCGCCGTGGTGACCATGCGCTCGTACTCACGGTAGACCGGTGTCAGGCCGCTGGAGAGGGTGAACGGGACGTCCGGGTGGTTCTCCCGCAGATACCGGCCGATGGCCTGCTCATGGGCGGGGTTGCGGAACGACCACAGCAGGCATACGGCGATGGCCTCCACGCCCGTGGCGAGCGCGGAGTCCACCGCGGCGGCGATGGCCTCCTGCCGCAGCGGCACAAGGACCTCGCCGTGGGCATCGACGCGTTCGGCGACCTCGATGACGCGGCCGCGCTCGACGATGCCGGGCGGTGGCAGCATCTTGTGCGGGTCGCGCTCGTCGGTCCGCGCCGACCGGGCGATCCGCATCGTGTCGCGGAACCCCTGCGTCGTGAGGAGCGCCACCGTGGCGTACTTCTGCTCGTCGACCGCGTTGGTGACGATCGTGTTGCCGAGCACGAACCGGTCGACGGCCGGGTAGAACTCCTCCTCGGACATGCCGGCGCGCTCCTGGAGCACGGCCAGCGCGCCCAGGATGCCGGTGGTGACATCCTTCGTCGAGAACGCCTTCCCGCGGACCGCGCGGCCGTCGAGGACCGCGACCGCGTCGGTGAATGTGCCACCGACGTCGATACCAACCTGTAGTGCCATGTCTCAGCGTCTCCCTTGGCTCGGATACGTGCGGGCGGTGAGGCGAGGCATCAGCCCTCGCCGCGCAGCTCGGCGAGGACTTTTTCGGCATGGTCGGCGCGCACGGCCCGGTCGGTGATCAGCCGGGCGACCACGAGCGGCAGTTCCTCGGGGGTGGCACCGGCGGTGACGGCGACGTTGCGGGCGTGCAGCGACATGTGGCCGCGCTGGATGCCCTCGGTCGCCAGGGCCCGGACCGCGGCGAGATTCTGCGCCAGGCCGACGGCGGTGATGACTTCGCCCAGCTCGCGGGCCGTCGTGACGCCGAGCAGGGCCACGGCGGCCTGTGCGACCGGGTGCACCTTGGTGGCCCCGCCGACCAGGCCGACCGCCATCGGCAGCTCCAGCGCGCCGACCAGGTTGCCGTCGGAGTCCTTCTCGAAGTGCGACAGGGACGTGTACCCACGGTACCGGCCGGTCGCATGCGAGTGGGCGCCGGCTTCGACGGCGCGGGTGTCATTGCCGGTGGCCAGCACGACCGCGATGACGCCGTTCATGATCCCCTTGTTGTGGGTGGCGGCGCGGTACGGGTCCGCCTCGGCCAGGGCCGCGGCGTGCACGATGTCGTCGACCACCTCAGGCCCTCCGAGCGCCTCGGCGTCGAACACGGCACGCGCCCGGCACAGCCGCAGGTCGGCCTTGTTGCTGAGAATCCGCAGCAGCGTGCGTCCCCGGGCGATCTCCCCGACCCGCCCGGCGATCGCCTCGGCCATGGTGTTGACGGCGTTGGCGCCCATCGCGTCGCGTACGTCCACGATCAGGTGCAGCACCACATAGGTGCCCCCGGGAGCGTCGACCAGATGTACGTCCACGTCCCGGACGCCGCCGCCGAACCGGAGGAGCTGAGGGTCCTGTGCGTCGGCCAGCGCGATGAGCTCCTCGCGCGCTTCGAGCAGCCGTAGCCGGGCGGTGTGCGGATCGGCGACATCGAGGACCTGGAGCTGCGCCCGCATGAGCGGTTCGGTGGTCGAGGTGGTGAATCCGCCGGTGACGCGGGCGATACGGGCGGCGTTACTGGCCGCGGCGATCACCGACGGCTCCTCGGTGGCCATGGGGATCAGATAGTCGCGGCCGTTGACGGTGAAATTGGTGGCCACACCCAGCGGGACGCCGAGGACACCTATGGCGTTCTCGACCATGTGGTCGGCCTGCTCGAGGGTGAGGCCGCGCTCGGGATCGAGAACCTCCAGGCTCTCCGGCTCGACCGCGGCACCGCGCGCGATACGGGCGCGGCGCTCACCGACCGACAGGTCCTTCACGCCGGAAAGCCTGCTGTTGACTGCCATGGATCCTCCTGCTTTCGGTGACGAGCTCAAGGGGAGACAGGCCCCGCGGCGGGCGAGCGGCGACGTGGCTCCCGGGGCATGACGGCCAGGACGCCGCCGGGCGCCGCAAGCCGTCCGTTTCAACACCCGGTCGGCGACCGGCGGCCGGGCAGCTCCCGCGGCTGTCCTCGCTGAGCGGGAAGCGGAATCAGCAGCTCGGCACGGACGGCCGTGCCCTGCGAGTCCCGCTGGACCCGACACGTTGTGGCGTAGGCGTGGACCAGGCCCAGCCCCCGCCCGTCCACCATCTGGTCGGGTGTCCCCGTGCCAGGGCACCGTTCCCGCCAGGTGCCGGTGTCCCTGACTTCGACGGAGACCGCGGAGTCGTCGACCGTCAGCAGCAGGCTCACCTCGGGGCTTCCGCTGTGCAGCACGCTGTTGGTGACCAGTTCCGTGGCGATCACGCGCAGTGCGTCGACGGTCTCCTCGGGCGCCCCCCACCGTGTCGCCACGTCGCGGGTGAAGGCCCGCAGAGCGGGAACCGCCCGGGGCTCCACGCCCATGGAGCACATGGCGGACCGCTGCCGGGACGCGGCCCCGCCGCATCGGCGGCGGTGGGTGGGCTGGATTAGCTGTTCATCGATCACGATCATGTCCTGCGGTGAGGAGTCCGTCGTCACGCCGGAGAGTCGCACTACGGTCGAGGTGGGCATCGGGCCCTGAGTTGCACCACTGTGACCAGCGGATCTTCAGTGGATGACGCCGCTGTCACACCTCAGACTTTAGATACGCGGTGTAACAGCGCCCATGTACCATCAGTACACGGTGCGAAGTTTTTAATGGGTGATTCACACAGGGCGGACAGGACGGTGGACATGGGAGCGCCCCGGGACACCGAGCGGGCGGCACCACGGGCCGACATCCCGGTGACCGCTGTCCTGACCCTGCTCGATCTCGCCGCGAAAGGACCCCCGGACGAGCCCGACGCCGTGACCGACCTGCTGCTCACCGAGCATCTCGACACCGCCACGGCCACCCAGGTGGGCCGCCGGGTTCGCGAGTTCCAGGGCGCGATGGCCCGGTCGCACCGGCGCGGACAGGAACTGGCCGCTCTGTTCTCCAGCGCACGGGAACTCGCCGAACTGCACGATGTGGATCTGCTGATCACCCGGCTGGTACGGCGCGCCCATGACCTGGCCGGGACCGATGTCACCTATCTGTCCGAGTTCGACGAGACCACCCATGAGCTGAGGGTCCGCTCCACCGCGGGAGCGGTCGCCCCGTCCTTCCAGAAGCTGAGGGTGCCGCCCCATATCGGTCTGGCCAGCAAGATCGTCGAGTCCCGCGCCCCGCAGTGGACCTCACGCTACGAACATCTGCGCGACGTGCCCCATGACGACAGCATCGACAACGCCGTCCGCGCCGAGGGCCTCGTCTCCATCGCCGGCGTCCCGCTGATCGCCGGCGGCAGGGTCCTGGGAGTGCTGTTCGCCGCCAATCGCGCCGAGCACACCTTCTCCCCGGAAGAGGTCTCACTGTTGTCGGCCTTCGCCGACAACGTCGCCGTCGTACTGCAATCGGCCCGTCTGCTCACCCAGGCCCGGGACGCGGCCGCCGAGACGCAGCGCGCCTATGACGCGCTGGCCGACCACGTCGAGGCGATGGAGCGCGCCAGCCGGGTGCACGAGGAGCTGACCGCCGCGGTTCTGCGCGGAGGCGGTGCCGCGGACGTCGCGCGGACTCTGGAAGCGGCACTGGAGCGGCCCGTGGTCATCCTCGACGAGACCTACGCCGTGCTCGCCGCATCGGACGATCGGAGCACCGCCTCGGTGATCGACCCGCCCGCAGTCCGGGCGGCCATCACCGACAGCCTGCGCTCCGGGCGCTGCACTCCGCTGGACCCGCCGACCGGCGAGTTTCACACCGCGGTCGCCGTGCTCGCCGGGGAGATGATGCTCGGCGGCCTGCTCATCGGCGACGGCACGGTCGAACTCGGCGCGGTGGAGCAGCGGACCATCGAGCGCGCCGCACAGATCACCGCGCTCCTCACTCTGAAACAGGACGCGGTCCTCCACGCCGAGGACCATGTGCGCGGTGAGCTTCTCGGTGACCTCGTCAGTCCCGACGCCCGGCGGCGCGCGAGCCTGCCCGCCCGGCTGCGCGCCCGCAGACTGCGCCCGGAGGACCTGCGGACCGTCGTCATCACCGTGGTGGCACCCGAACAGCGCCGCGCCGCGCTGCGGGCCACCCAGACCGTGGCCGCGCCGTCCGGCCTGGCGGGCGAAGTGGACGGCGTCGTCACACTCGTCGTGCCGGAGAGCGATCCGCAGCGCGCGGCGACCGCCGTCCGCGACCGCCTGTGCGCCGCGACGGAGGTCGGCGCGGTGCTGACCGTGGCCGCGCCCCCTGCGGAGAGCCTCGACGAACTGAGCGCGCGTTTCACGACGGCCCGGGATTGCGGCCGGGTGCTGACCGCCCTCGGCATCGAGGCGGCCGCGGTCGCGGCCGACGCCTACCTGCCGTACACGACGCTGTTCGCCCACGACCCCACCAGCGTGCGGCAGTTCATCGATCGCACCATCGGCCCCGTCCGGCGCTGGGATGCCGAACGGGGGACCGATCTGCTCGCCACCCTCCACCGCTTCGTGGACTGCAACGCCAGCCCCGCCCGCACCGCGCGACTGATGGGCGTGCACAGCAACACCGTGCTTCAGCGGCTCGACAGGATCACCCAACTGCTCGGCGACACATGGCGGGACCCGGAGTCGTTCTTCCGCGTCTCGGTGGCGGTCCGCCTGCACACCCTGTCGGAAGCCCTTCGGAGCTCCTCACACCCACTCCGGCGTCCCTGACAGGAGCGGACCCGGCGGGCAGTCTGCCAGACCCCTGAAGGGTGTCCAACGGTCGGACCCGGCCGGCCACCGCTGTCGGAGGAGATTGCGGCGCTCATCCAGCGCCTGGCGCGTGAGATCCCGGCCTGGGGGTACGTCAGGATCCAGGGCGAGCCGCGCCGGCTCGGTCGTAGGGTTGCCGCTGCCACGATCCGGCGCGTTCTGCGCCGCTGCGGTCCACCGCCCGCACCGCAGCGTGGCTCCCAGCAGACCTGGCGTTCCTTCCCGCGCTCCCAGGCTCACACGCTGCTCGCCTGCGATTCCATGCACGTGGAGACCGAACGATGGATACGCACAGCCCGCACCCTTCAGACCCCTTCGGCACCCGCAACGTTCCGCCACGACATGGACAAGCGGCTCGATCTCCTGCCCGTCCCTGTACCCGGCCCTCGTCGAGCAGTGCTCAGCGCGTCGGACGGTAGGTCGCGATGATCACTCCGCTGCTGGTCGGCTGAGCGCTGACCAGCTCCAGCTTCTTCAGGGTGGCGTCGTCGGCGAACAGCTTCTTGCGGCCCTCGCCGGCCACCACCGGGTGGATCAGCAGTACCAGTTCGTCCAACAGGTCCTGCTCCAGAAGCGAACGCACCAGCGTGGGGCTGCCCGCGACGGTGATGTCCTTCCCCTCGCCCGACTTGAGCTCCTCGATCGCGGCCGGCAGATCGCCGTTGATAAGCGTGCTGTTCGCCCAGTCCTCCACGCTGTCCAGCGTGGAGGAGACGACGTACTTGGGCGAATCATTGATCCACTTGGCGAAGCCGGCGTCCTCGCCGTCGGTTACCGTCGGCCAGTACCCGGCCCACTCGGTGAAGGTCGCCCGGCCCAGCAGAATCGTGTCGGCCGTCTCCAGCGTCTTTCCCAGCGCCGCGCCCATCTCCTCGTCGAAATCGAACTGCCACTCGTTCGGCGACTGGGCGACACCATCGAGCGAGACGAACAGACCCGAAACAACCTTGCGCATGATTCCTCCGTGATGAGTTCGGAATCGTCTGCCCGGTCCCGGCCGAATAGCGCTCCGGCCGGGGCGGGCCGACCCCGTCGGCCACGTCAGGAAGACTATGCGGGCACCGGGGAGGAGGGCTTGTACAGAAGCGACAGCGGCTCCGCCCGGCCCGGAGCACTCAGCCGAGCGGCGGTCCGGCCGATGAACCGGGTCAGGGACCGCGCCAGGTGCGGCTGGTCGAAATAGCCCAGATGGTGCACGACGTCCTGCGCCTGCACCCCCTCCTGGATCAGAACCGCCGCCTCGCGGGCACGGTGGATCTGCCGGATGGCACCCCGGGTGAGGCCCGTCGCCGCGACGAAACGCCGCTGGAGGGTCCGCTCGGAGACATCGGGGGCCGCGCCGCCGAGCACCGCGGGCACGATCGGGTCGCAGTCCACGATGCCCTCACGCACCATGCGCCGCACGAACGCCTCCGCATTGTCGTAATCGGGCACGTGCCAGGCGGAACCCTTCAGCCACACGGAGCGCCGCGTCACGTCGGGGATCTCCGCGCTGCCACCCACAAGCCGGCTGATCGGCACGTGAGGCATCGAGGTGCCGAGAGCGAAGCTGATACCGAAGAACGTGGCGTCCTTGGGAACGGGGGCCAGACAGGCCCTGGGCTCCGGGCCCAGCACGGCCGCCTGCACCTGGCCGTCGTGTTCCCAGAAGACAAGCTCCCAATGCGACGCCGCGATCGACGTCATCCGGCCAACCGCGATGCTGCGGCTGCGCCATACCCTCTCGATGGACGGCAACTCCGACGGCCGACTCTCGATCTCCAGACCCAACCGGATCGCCCCCGTTCGCCGCCGCCTGCGCCGCCAGTGTGTCACGTCGCACGGACGGCCAAAGCTCGTGCGAGATGCGCGGGAGGACCCGCGCGACTCGGCCCGAACGCGGCCAGCGGCCCGATGCCCCAGGGCTGCGCTTGCCGAGAATGCCATCCGCCCTGATCGGAGGCCTGCACCTGGACTGGCGGCCGTCGGCCTCGTCGCTCGAGTCGGTGCTCTCGCGCAGCCGGTAGTCGACGCGTCATGATGATCGACCGTGCTGCTGCGACTGGCCTACCTGGGAGTGACCAACGCGTTCGCGTTGCTGCGTCTGTTGCCGATGAGCGACCGGGACAAGGATGCGGAGATCCTGGCCCTCCGCCATCAGATCACAGTGCTCGAACGCCAACTCGGTGGTGCCCGAGTACGGTTCACCCCGGGCGACCGGGCGACCGGGCGTTCCTGGCGGCGCTGCTGCACCGGCTGCCGTTGCCGGCTCTGCGGCGGGTGCGGCTGCTCGTGCGTCCTGACACGGTGCTGCGCTGGCATCGCGACCTCGCCAGGCGCCGTCATGCCGCCCTATCGCGGCCCAAGCGACCCGGTCGCCCTCGTACCGAGCGCTCCATCCGGATTCTGGTGCTGCGGCTGGCGAGGGAGAATCCAAGCTGGGGCTACAGGCGCCTTCATGGCGAGCTGCTCGTGCTGGGAGTGAGGGTGGCCGCGTCGACTGTCTGGAAGATCCTGAAGGATGCCGGCGTCGATCCGGCGCCCGGCCGGAGCTCCAGCACGTGGGCTGGCTTCCTGCGTTCCCAAGCCGACGCCCTCCTGGCCTGTGACTTCGTTGAGGCGGTCACCCTGTCCGGCGCGCGGATGTACGTACTCGCGGTGATCGAGCACAGCAGTCGCCGTATCCGGTTCCTGGGCGCCACCGCACACCCGACCACATCCTGGGTAACCCAAGCGGCGAAGAACCTGGTCATGGATCTCGAAGACGTCGGCTGCCGGGCACGATTCATGATCCGGGACAGGGACGGGAAGTTCCCCGCCCTGTTCGACGCCGTCCTCAAGGACACGGGGATCGAAATTGTCCTCGCCGGAATCCAGATGCCGAGAATGAACTCAATCATGGGAAGGTGGGTGCAGAGGTTTATCGGAAGCGGGTAGACGCTGAAGGGGTCACTGAGTTGGCTTACAGGACGACGTTTCTCCCCGATGGCAGCATTGCGCACATCAAGTTCAAGTGAGGATGATCCGATGGAATCGGATGCTTGCGAGGCACTGAGCAGCCTGATTCGCTGGAAATCATCGCTGGATGGCCTGATCGACGCTGCCAACCGATGCGATCTGCGCGAGGGACCTTGTGTACGTCTGGATCGTGATGCCGTAAGAGATGTTCTGCAGCGGTGTATTTCCGGAGAGCTAGACGTTCTCGAATTGCCGCGATGGGCTGGAGCGGTTCACATGCTGGATCGTGTCGAGATCGATGAAGCGGACGTTGAGATGCTCAGTCAATTCCTCTTCGAGGCGTCGAGTCCTGAACTGTTCGAGCCGATCAATGTGGACCTGTGCCAGCGATGGATCAGCCGAATGGGGAATGCTTAGCAATCTGCTCACGCAAAAGTCTGGAGGCCGGGGCGGAGGGGATTCCGGACTCCAGGCGCTTGACGGTAATGGTGAGGCAACGTCAGCGGAAGACTGCTGCGGCGGGTGGTATGTCGGGATCATCGGGATCGTTGTCGGTCGGGCTGAAGGCGCGACCCAGGGCGCCGATCGCTTGCATACTGTACATATGCGACACTCGGTCACGATGCCAGCTTCCAGGCAACTCGGGACGCAGGGGCCGAAAAGGGTGGACTCCTTTGCCCGGCTGATTGTGCGTCAATGTGACCTGGGAGAACGGACCGGAGCACGCCGCTCAGGCTCGACGCGACTGGGGGTCAAGGGGGCGTAGGTTCAAATCCTGTCGTCCCGACCAGCGTTTTCGCAGGTCGCTGTGTGCCGTCGTCAACCGTGGGCCCGCGAGGTCACCCCATCGATTGGGATGCTCTGTGCATCGAGAGGCATAAGGACCCTTGTCGGCTCCCGACCCGCTTTCGAGGTGGGAGCACGGAGGCGCGCTCCCCATGCGACAGGGGGAACTGGAGCTACCGGCGGTCTCGCTGGCTGGTTTCCGCAGGCAGGCCGTGTGCGGGCAACCTGGTTGTCGTGGGTGGCCTGCGCCAAGCGGTGGTAAAGCCCCTTGGCGTCTGCCGGCAGATAGGGCACTCCCAGAGTGTGAGCGCCGTATCCGGCCCTATGGCGCCGCAGCGAGACAGTCCGCAGAGGTTGCCCTTGCCGAGAAATGTCATCCATGCAGGTCACGCAGCATGTCGGTACTCGTGAAGGATCCCGCCGAGTCGATCGCTTCGTCGTATGTCGAGACGGCTGATTTGCTCAGGATCGTCGATCGGCGTGGGTAGGGCGTGCAGCGGTCCGGCGTTCGCGATGCCCTGGTGCGGCCGGTGTGCGTTGTGGAACTGCTCGAACTCGCGCAAGATGTGAAGCAGGTGCCGATGGTTCCAAACCAGGGTGCGGTCCAGGAGTTCCCGTCTGCAGGTCTGTACCCACCGTTCCATGATCGAGTTCATTCTCGGCATCTGAACGCCGCTGAGGACGACCTCGATCCCCGCATTCGCCAGGATGGCATCGAACAGGGCGGGGAACTTTCCGTCCCGGTCCCTGATCATGTAACGCGCTCGGCAGCCCGCGTCCTCAAGATCCATGGCGAGGTTCTTCGAGGTTCTTCGCGGTCTGCGCCACTCATGAAGAGGTTGGGTGCGCGGTGGCACCCAGGACCCGGATCCGTCGGCTGGCATGCTCGATGAGGGCGAGCACGTACATCCGAGCCCCGGACAGGGTGACCGTTTCGAAGAAGTCACAGGCCAGCAGGGCGTAGGCCTGGGAGCGCAGGAAGTTCGCCCAGGTGCTGGCTCACCGCTCGGATGCTGGATCGATACCGGCCTCTTGCAGGATCTCCCAGACGGTTGAAGCGGCCACTTTCACGCCCAGGACGAGCAGTTCGCCGTGCAGGCGGCGATATCCCCAGCCGGGGTTCTCCCGTGTCAGGCGCAGCACCAGGGCCCGCACGGAGTGCACGGTCCGAGGCCGTCCGGAACGCTTGGGCCGGGAGGCGGCAGCATGGCGGCGGGGAGAAGGTCGCGGTGCCGGCGGAGCACCGTGTCCGGACGCACCAGCAGCCGCACTCCGCGGAGCACGTCCATGGGGAACCGGTGCAGCAGCGCCGCCAGAAATGCCCGGTCGCCCGGAGTGAACCGTACCCGGTCCTTGCCGAGTTGGCGTTCCAGCACCGTGATCTGGTGCCGCAAGGCGAGTATCTCAACAGCTTTGTCTCGATCGCCCATCGGTAGCAGGCGCAGCATAGCGAACGCATTCGTCACGCCCAGGTAAGGCCAGTCGCAGCAGCACGGTCGATCATCTTGCCGCGGCGAGCACCAGCCTCGCGGGAGCGCCCGTTCAGGCGACTTCTCCGGTCGACCCCGAACACGGCGCGCACCTCCTCCCACCAGGGCGGATGAGGTTTTCGGCAAGAGCACGGTCCACAGTGGGAAGGGCGGGCAGATGACGCCCACGCGGGCGGCGTCGTGAGAGTTACCTGGGCGTACCGTGAGCGTCGGTCATCAGCCCGGCGAGGTCGTCGGGGGACAGGAAGGAGGGCGGTGGCGGCGGGCCCCAGCTGAACAGGCCCTTGGCGCCCTCCAGGACCTCCGGGGTCCACAGCTGGTCGTCAACGATGCAGTCCATGTCGGAGTAGTACTCCGAGAAGTTGCCGGCTGGGTCCTTGAGGTACCAGAAGAAGTTGGATCCGGCGTGGTGGCGGCCGAGGCCCCAGACGTGCCGCTCCGGATGGTCTTCGAGCATGGCGGCGGCGCCCCGGCCGACGTCGTCGATGTCGTCGACCTGCCATGAGGTGTGGTGCAGGAAGGCGATCGGGGCGGCCAGTACGAGGACGTTGTGGTGGTCGGTGGAGCAGCGTAGGAAGGCGCCCTGGTCCTTGATGTAGTCGGACGCCTTGAAGCCAAGGCCGTCGCGGAAGAAGACGGTGGTGGCGTCGAAGTCCAGGGTGCCGAGGACGACGTGGCCGAGCTTGCGGGGCCGTACGGGGTCGGTGCGCAGGACGCCCGGCGCGCGGGCGCCGGTTCGGTCGTGGCGGCCGGGCCCGTTATAGGCGGTGCCCGGGACCGGGGCCTGGGCGAGCCGCGGGGCCACCTCCAGCACCGCGCGGACGCCGGTAGCCCTGTCATGGGCCGTCAGCCGGTTCTGCTCGGAGCGGCTGTCGATGCCGAGACGGTGCAGGCGCGAGGCGGCCGCGGCCAGGTCGTCGGGGGTGTCGGCGCCGATGCGTATCTCGACCAGGCGGCGGGTCGGGGTCGGGACGATGCGCAGCTGGCGGCCGCCGTCCCGGCTCGCGAACCAGCCGTTGTCGGCCGGTGTGAGGCCGAACTCCGTGTAGTACGCGGCTGTCTCGGCTGCGTTGGGGACTCCCATCGTGAGGGAGGTCAGACGGTGCAGTGCCATGTTGGACTCCTTTGTCCGTGCTGCGGCCCGGGGTTACGCCACGAAGGTCTGACGCAGCTCGCCGACGCCCTCGACGAAGCTGACGAGCTCGTCCCCGGGGGCCGGCCAGCGCTGGGGGCCGCGTCCGAAGCCGACGCCGGCGGGGGTGCCGGTGAAGATGACGTCGCCGGGGAGCAGCGGGAGGACCGCGGAGAGGCGGGCGATCAGGGTGGGAACGGGGAAGATCAGTTCGCGGGTACGGTCCTTCTGGACCTCCTCGCCGTTGACGGTGCAGCTCAGCTCGAGGTCGTCGGGGTTGTTGAACTCGTCGGGGGTGACCAGGCACGGTCCGAGGGGAGCGAAGCCGGGGCAGGACTTGCCCACGCTGAACTGCGGTGCCGGGCCGGACTGCTGCAGCAGCCGTTCAGAGATGTCCTGCCCGGCTGTCAGCCCGGCCACGTGATCCCAGGCGTCCGCTTCGGATACCGATTCGGTGCGGCGGCCGATCACGGCGACCAGCTCGACCTCCCAGTCGGTGTGGCCGCCCTCGGGGAGCCGCACCTGGCTGACGGGCCCGGATATGGCGGTGGCGTACGTGGTGAAGACCAGTGGCAGCCCCTCGGGCACGTCGAATCCCGACTCGGCGGCGTGGTCGCGGTAGTTCAGCCCGATAGCGAAGGTCTGCCGGGGCAGTGGTGTGGGCGGGCCGAGGTCGGTCGCAGCGAAGGGCTCCCCCTCGGGGAGATCCGCGGTGTCGGCCCAGGCCCGGAACTCCTCCCAGCGTTCGTAGACGGCCTGAGGGTCGGCCGCGAACCGGCCCGCGCCTGCCCGCCGCACGTCGACGGCGCGGCCGTCGCGGAGCAGGGCCAGACGGCCGGCGAGGTTGACAATCCGCATGGTGTGACTCCTGTAACTGGGTGTACTGAAAGAGGAAGGGGGCCGGCGGCTCGGCACGGTTACGGTCCGAGGCGCCGGCCCCGTTGGTGCTCAGCCCTCGGCGGGACGGAGCGGCTCGGCATCCAGCAGGGCGAACAGGACGGTGCAGGGCCGGCCGGAGCGGTTGTCCCAGGCGTGGCTGGTGCCGCGCTGGACCAGCACGTCGCCGGCGCGCAGGAGGGTCTCGCCGTCGTCGAGGACGCTGTAGACCTCGCCGTCGATGACGTAGGCGTAGTCGAGGGAATCCGTGCGGTGGACGAACGCGGACCCGCCCGGCTCGCGCGGCGGGAACTCGACCACCCGCAGCACGCTGCCCCGGGCCGGGGGCGGCAGCGGCACCCCGGGGCCGACCGGGTCGCGGTAGTCGGTCGCGTTGCCGGGGCGTCCCTCGTGCAGCCAGAGATTCGTCACGGTGGCGTCGGCGGTGGTCTCGACGTGCGGGCACACGCGGTCCTCGACGACGGTGGACCGTCCTTCGCCGTCGCGGCCGGTGACGATCCTTCGGATCTCGCGCATCACCGGCCCTCCGTCCCTGTGCGCTGCCAGCGGATGTAGCTGCCGAGCCACTCGCCGCCCATCTTCATCGGAGGTGTGTCGAGCTTCAGGGTGTTCTCGTCCTCGAAGATGCACGTCCTGGTGAGGTCGGTGCCGACGAAGTTCGGGAACGTCGCGATCTCCACGTGGTGGACGACCGCCTCGGTCAGCTCGTCGACGTCGTAGGTGCCGGCGTACGCGATGACCGAGCGGTACGCGTCGGCCCGCTCCTGCTGCGTGCCGCCGTCGAGCGAGCCGTCGGCGAAGGGGGGCCGCTCGAGGAGCGTCAGGTTGGCGCTCATCGTCCCCTCGTCGGTGTAGATGAGCAGTCCGGCGCAGTCGGCCGCCGGGCCGAGGGGCGGGTCGAGCTCCTCCTCGCCGCAGAAGACCTTCCAGTCGGTCATCCGCCAGCTGCCGGAGAGCCGGGTACGCACCGAGGTCGTCATGTCGTCCCCTCCGCTCACATCGGGGGTGCGACGAACAGGCCGCGGTCGACGTCGTTCTGCGAGCGGGCTGCGACGAACTCGTTCATGTTGTTCGCGGTGCCCCACACGTCGGAGTTGGCGGGATCGCGCACGTCGTAGAGGTGCGGGTGCCAGGTGTCCTCGTCGATCGTCTCGACCTCGGTGGTGTACTCGACGGTGTTTCCCGCCTTGTCGAGGAAGTAGCTGAACGAGTTGTCCCCGGCGAGGTGCCGCCCAGGGCCCCAGAGCCGCTCGTAGCCCAGGCGGTGCAGGCGGCCGGTGCCGCGCATGAACTCGTCGATGCCGCGCATCTCGAACGAGGCGTGGTGGAAGGCGGCGTGCGGGCCGCGAACGAAGCCGAAGCTGTGGTGGAAGGTGTTGCACCGCAGGAACCACATGATCTCGCGGTCGCCGATGCACATCGTGTCGGTCAGCCGGAATCCGAGGTGGTCGGTGTACCAGCGGACGGTTGCCTCCGGCGTCGGCGTGTTCATCAGCACGTGCGAGAGTTTCACCGGGACGGGCTCGCGCGCCTCGATCTTCCGGTGCCTGCGCACCGCGACGTCCGCGGAGACTTCGACGACACGTCCCTCGTTGTCGAAGAACCGGACGCCGTAGCCGCCGCCCGGAGTGTCCATCACGCGGGGCTCGTGTATCAGCCGCACGCCCTGGGCGATCAGCCGCTCGGCGAGGGTGTCCACGTCGGCGGGGCTGGGGGCGCCGAACGCGATGAGGTCGGTGCGCTTCTGGCCGTCCTGGCGGAGGCGGACGACGTACTGCTCGGGCGAGCCCTCAGCGGCGAGGAAGGAGACTCCCGAGTCGTGGGCCGTCTCTGTCAGCCCCCAGGTCTCCTGGTAGAACGCGCGCTGTTCGGCGAAGTTCGGCATCGCGATGTCGACGTGCCGCAGGTGGGTGATCAGGGGGGCGACGGTGTTGGTGGTCATGTCAGTTTCCTTCTTTCGCTGTCGGGCCGAGCCGGTCGGCCAGCCAGTCGGCGATGGTGGGCAGGACCGGGCCGGAGCCCATGTGTCCGCCGGGGAAGAGCCGGGCGGTCTTCGGGTCGCCGTGCTCGAGGGCGAGGTGGATGTCGGCGGCGGCGTTCTGCTGGTCGTCCTTGCCGTTGACCAGCAGCAGCGGGCAGGACTCGCGGTCCAGGACCCCCTGGTCGAGCAGGGAGAGCTCGGGGCAGCGCACGACGTAGTCGGCGAAGGTGCTGCCGCCGAAGATGCGGGCGCGGGCCGGCATGAGGTCCATCAGGTAGGACGAGGCGTGCCGGGACTTCTCCTGCCACTCGGGCTGAAACGTCAGGTGCACTCCGCCGCCCCAGTTGACCGCGGCGGCGAGGCGTTCGCGGTGCGTGTGTGCCAGCTTCATCGCCCAGTAGCCGCCGAAGGACAGGCCGAGGGCTGCGACCCGGTCACCGTCGAGGTCGTCCCTGCCCTGCAGCCAGTCGAAGACGGGGTCCCACTGGCGTTCCGCATCCGGCCCTGCCAGCACGGGGGACTGGCCGACGCCCGGCTTATCGAGGTGCACCGTGGCGAAGCCGCGCTCACGCAGCAGCCGGCCACGGGCGTAGCTCTCCTCCTTCCACACGTCGATGCCGCCCCACATCAACACCACCGGCGGCCTGGCCGAGCCGCCGGGCGGCCGGGCAACCAGGAACGTGACGGAGTCGCCCTCGCCCTCGCGCCCTTCGAACGGGACGCTCACCCGCTCGACCGGGGTGTCCTCCAGCTCGCAGACCCGGGCGAAGTAGGTTCGGGCCTGCTCGTACGCGGCCAGCTTGGCAGGATGGAGGGGGGAGGGGTACCGGCCGAGGAACGCGAACTGGTAGGCCTGCCACCAGTTCTCCAGCGCGGCGCGCCGGTCGCCGTCGGCCTCGGCACGCTCGGCGGCAGCCGCGAACTCCGTCGCGCCGCCGAGCCAGTGCTTGGCCCACCGGACCGGGTCGAGGCCGGGCAGCGTCTCAATGTATTGGGCGGCCGCAGCCTCGCCGATGGCGTTGAACGGGTTGCGCCGCTCCGCGAGATGCGTGCGCAGCCACGCCTTCGCCTCGGGCAGGGACGGAGCGTCCTGTGGGGAGTCTGCTGCGACGTCGTGCTGCGTGACGTCGTGTTGTGCGTCTGTTGGGGACAACTCAACCTCCTGTGTCATACCGGCTCGTGTCACGCCGGCTGCGCCATCTGCCGATGGCAGGCGTCGATGAGCTGGTGCGAGTCGCGGTGCCGCTGTTCCTGCTCAAGGCGGGAGATCGCCACTGAGGTCTTCACCAGGACCGAGCACCGCTCCCAGCGGCGGTCGGTGAACGACTCGAGGGCCTTCGGCACGTCCTGCTGCCGGTCCAGCTCCTCGGCGAGGATCAGGCCGTCTTCGATGGCGAGGGCGGCGCCACTGGTCATCTGGGGCGAGGGCGCGTGCGCGGCGTCGCCGATCACGACGCTGCTGCCGTGGGACCACGGCGCATCGACGATCACGGTCTGCACCGGCCGCCGGACCACCGAACCGGAGCGTGCGACCAGCGGCCGGAACTCGGCCACCCGTCCGGCGAACGACGCCAGAAGTTCGGCCATCCGCTCCGCGAGTTCGGAATCCGGCAGCACGTCGGGCCGCACCCCGTTCTCGGTGAGGAAGACGTAGGCCTGGGTCGCGGAGATCGGCACGAGTCCCGTCTGGTGGCCGGTGCTCGCGTAGGTGTGGATCCCGGTGGCCCAGTCGGGGCGCGGCACGAGCGCCCGCCACACCATCTGGCCGTGGTAGTCGACCGGGGCGGTGCAACCGGTGAGGTCGCGGACAGTCGAGCGGATACCGTCGGCACCCACCAGCAGGTCGACGGTGCGCGTCGTGCCGTCGGTCAGCTCGGCATGCACCTGTCCGGCCTGCTGTGCCAGTCGGGAGACGCTGAGCCCGTAGCGGATCCGCACCCCGAGCCGCAGCGCCGCCGTGTGCAGGATGCGGTGCAGCTCCGGGCGCGCGATCCCCGCCATGGCGGGGCGGTCCTCGCCGAGCAGGCAGGGGAGCGCGACCGGGGCCACCGCTCCATGTGCGTCGGTGTTGGTGATCGTGCGCATGCCGTATCCGGCGGTGAGGCACTGGTCGGCCAGCCCGAGCTGGTCGAGTGCGCGGAGCGAGGGGCCGGTCAGGCTCAGCCCCCAGCCGACGGTGGCTCCCTCGGCGCTCGTCTCGGCGACCTCGACGAGCCATCCCCGCCGGGCCAGGGCGCTCGCCGCCGTCAGTCCCGCGATGCCGGCGCCGACGATCAGCGCCGACCGGACGTCGTCTGTGTTCTCCATGGGTCCAGTCCTCCTTGGCGAATTGCCCGGCCAAGGTAGGTACGCGACGGCGGGAACCAAGTCCGGTTCGGGCGGGTCTTGTCCGGTTCCGGCAACGGGTCCGGGATCGGATACCGGACGCCGGAACCGGACAGGGAGTCCGCGGCCGACTGCCTAGCGTGTGCGGCACAACCAAGGGAGGGGACGATGCACGGGACGACCATCGATCCGACTGCGCCGCCGGGTGACACCGACGCCCCGTACGACGTCGTGCTGATCGGGTACGGCCCGGTCGGCCAGACCCTGGCGGCGCTGCTCGGGCAGGCTGGCCACCGCGTCGCGGTCCTCGAACGCTGGCCCCGGCTGTACGGCAGGGCGCGCGCCGGGCACGTCGACCACGAGATCATGCGAATCTTCCAGTCTCTCGGCGTGGCCGAGCGGGTCGCGCGGGACATGTTTCGCGCCACCAAGTACGAGTTCCGTAACGCGGCGGGCGAGACCCTGCTGACCTTCGACTGGGACGCCGAGGGCATCTCCGGCTGGCCCTCCGACTACTTCATGTACCAGCCGTCGGTCGAGGACGCGCTCGACGCGGCGGTGCGGGCGCTGCCCAATGTCTCGGTACACCAGGGCTGGGAGGCCACCGAGCTCACCCAGCACGGGGACCACGTCGAGGTCACCGTGCGGGAGAGCGCCGGCTCCCGCGCCGGGAACAGTCTTCCCGGCGCGCGGACCCGGACGTTCCGGGGCCGGTACCTGGTGGGCGTCGACGGCGCGAACAGCTTCGTCCGCGCCCGGCTCGGCACTGCCCGGAGCGACGTCGGCTTTAAGGAGACCTGGTTCGTCTGCGACCTCGAGCCGAAGATTCCGCTGCACCTGGGGTTCGACAATGGGCAGGTGTGCGACCCGGCCCGCCCGCACTGCCTCTTCCAGCTCGGCACCCGGCACCGCCGGTTCGAGTTCGCGCTGCTGCCCGGTGAGGACCCGGGCCGGTTCGACGACCCGTGGGCGGCCTGGGAGCTGCTCGAGCCCTATGGCATCACCCCGGACCGGGCCGACCTCGTCCGGCACGCGGTCTACACCTTCGAGGCCGGGCTCGCCGAACAGTGGCGCAGCGGCCGGACCCTGCTGGCGGGCGACGCCGCGCATGTCATGCCGCCGTTCATGGGGCAGGGGATGTGCTCGGGGATCCGTGACGCCAAGGCCCTCGCCTGGCGACTGGACCTGGTACTGCGTGGCCTCGCCGCCGACACCCTGCTCGACGGCTACCAGGCCGAGCGGGCGCCCCACGTCGAGACGCTGATCCGGCTCTCCGTCGAGGCGGGCCGGGTGTCCTGCACTTTCGACCCGGAGATCGCCGCGGCCAGGGACGAGGCCTTCCGCCGCGGCCAGGTACCACCCCTGCCCGTCTTCCCCCACCTGCACGGCGGGTTCCTCGACACTGCAGCCGAAGGAAAGGCGGCCGAGGTCGTCGGCAGGCTCGCCCCACAGGGCAGGGTGCGGTCCGCAGGCCGCACCGGGCGGTTCGACGACGTGGTCGGCCACGGCTGGACCTTGTTGTTCGCCCCCGTCGCTGCCCGCGAACTCACCGCGCCCCAGGTGGCCGTGCTCGACCGGATCGGTGCCCGGGTGGTTGCCCTCGGCGAGGACCCCGCCGACGTCGACGGCTACTACGCCGACTACTTCGCCCGCACCGGCCTCGCGGCGATCCTTTACCGCCCGGACTTCTACGTCTTCGGCGCCGCCGAGGACGCCGCAGCGGCGGGCCGGGCCGTCGAGGCTCTGGGCCGGGCGCTGGCGGGAACGGCGGTGGTTCCGTGACGGACGCTCAGGAGTGGCGGGCCGCGGCAAAGGCGCACAAGCGGGCGATGCCGATGCAGCGGCTCGTCGGCAACGGCATGGACCCCGCCGACGCCCACGAGCTCCACCGGCTCGCCGACGGCGGACGGCCGTGGGACGAGGCCGCCGAGGAGCTGGGGGAGCGGAACCTGGCCCGCGCAAGCGCCGCGCTCGCCGCAGGGCACACTGCGACGGCACACGGCTGGTACCTGTTCGCCTCGGCCTGCTTCCGGGCCGGGCAGGTCCCGCTCGCCGACGCCGAGCCGCGCAAGCGGGAGCTGTACCGCAGGCTGATCGACGCCTTCGGCGCGGCGGGCGCGCTGACCGAGCCCGCCGCCGAACACCTGGACCTGGACACCCCCGCCGGGATCGTGTCGGGCTGGCTGCTGCGCCCTGCCGGGGTCACCAGGCCGCCGGTCGTGGTGATCGTCGGCGGGTTCGACGGCTGGCGGGAGGAGTACCACGCCGGCGCCACATATCTGCTCGAGCGAGGAGTCGCCGCCTTCCTCGCCGACTTTCCCGGGCAGGGAGAAAGCAGGCTGTTCCACGGCAGCCACATGACCCTGGGCGTGGAGAAGGCTTTCGGGGCGGTCGCAACGGCCCTGCGGGCGGACGGCAGGCTCGACGATCGGGTCGGGATCTGGGGGAACAGCATGGGCGGATACCTCGCCGCGCTGGCCGCCAGCGCAGGACAGGGGTACGCAGCCTGTTGCATCAACGGCGGCACCGTCCGCCCCGCCGAAATCCTGGACCGCTACCCGAGGTTCATCGCGAAGGTACGGCCGCTGCTCGGGATCGACGACCCCGGGCAGGCCCATGCAGCGATGGAGCGCTACCGTCTCACCCCGGAGCGGCTGGCCCGGCTGCGGGTCCCGCTGCTCGTCCTGCACGGCAGCCCCGACCGGGTATTCCTGGCCGGCAACGCCCGCGCCCTGTACGACTCCGCGGCCTCGCCCGACAAGCGCTGGGCCGAGTGGCCCGACGGCGACCACTGCCTCTACAACCATTCGCACGAGAAGCACGTGCTCGTCACGGACTGGTTCGCCGACCGGCTCCGCGACTCCTTGGCCCGGGAGAGCGGCCGGTGAGACAGTGGCATCCTCGACCCAGGAGGTGAACGGTGTTGTCGAGTCCTCTGCGTGACTACATCCTCACGAAGTCCCGGAACCCGGTGACCCTGCTCAACTCCGCGGCCCGGCTCTTCGGCGGGGCGGTCACCCTCAGCCCCCTCGGTCCGCTCCACGAGGGCGACCACGAGCTGCGCGGCGTCGCGGCCCCGGGCTTCGCCGTCGGCTACTTCGCCTCCTCGCTGTCGGTGCAGGTCGGCGCGGCCCCCGGCAGAGACTCGTACTTCGTCAACCTGGGCCTGGCCGGCGAGATCGCCGCGCGCCGCGGCGACCGGCAGGCCGTCCTCGGCCAGGCCAGGGCCGGGGTCTACAACCCCGGCGACGCCCAGGAACTCCGCCAGAACCGGCACGGGACGCGCTTCCTCGGCCTGCGGATCGACGCCGGGCTCGTCCGGCGCGAGCTCGCGGCGCTCACCGGGCGCCCGGATGCCCCCGCCGTCCGCTTCGACCTGCCGCTCGACCTGTCCCAACCGCGGGGCAGGGCGGTGAAGCTGCTGATCGAGTCCCTGATCGAGCAGCTCGACTCCGGTGACCCGCTGTTCCAGCGGCAGGAGCTGCAGCAGAGCCAGCTGCGCTGCATCGTGACCGCTCTACTGCTGGCCCAGCCGCACACCCACACCGTCACATTGCACGCCGCCCCCGCCACACCGCACCCCAAGGCGCTGCGGTCGGCCCTTGCCTTCGTCGAGGACAACCTGCCGGAGCCGCTCTCCCTGGGCCGGATCGCGGAGGCGGCCGGGTGCAGCGCACGGACGCTCAGCGGCATGTTCCGGGAAGAGCTCGACACGTCGCCCATGAGTTACGTTCGCGGCCTCCGCCTGGACCGCATACGCCACGACATCCTGACGACCGATGACCCAATCGGAGACATCGCGTATCGCTGGGGCGTCACCCATCTCGGCAGATTCGCGAGCGAGTACCGTTCGCGATTCGGTGAGCTTCCGTCGGCTACCGCCGCCCGAAGATAGCTTCCACACCGTCGCAGGGGTCACGTCCTCTGAAGTGGTGTTTCGATAGGACGGCGACTCCCGTCGCAGTAGCCCCTGTTTGAGGCTATTCGTCCAGTTGTGGGGTGTGCTGTCGGTGTCCTGCTCAGGGGTGCAGGCGGCGTGGCATTCAGCGAGGATGGCCGGGCCGATGTAGCGGCGCTGCCCGGTCCATTCGCCGGTCTGCTCGGCCAGTACAGCGGTGACCAGGCGGGTGAGCGCAGCGCGGTCGGGGAAGATGCCCACGACGTCGGTGCGGCGACGGATCTCTTTGTCCAGGCGCTCTTGGGGATTGCTCGACCAGATCTGCTTCCACCCGGCCCTCGGGTAGATCGGGTGTGATACTGGTGGGTTCGCGTATTCAACTGTCACCAGTTCTCCGAGGGGTCCAGCCTGGTGGTGACCGCCAGTGGCCCCCAGAGGCGTATCAGCTCCAGGCGCTCGGTCTGCGGCATCGGTGCGGCCCGGCTGATGTGCACTGGAGGAAGCCGGAAAGGCCGGGTGAGCTTGCTGGCCGAACACCACAGCAGGAAGTTCCGGATGGTGTTGCGGGCGTGCTGGTTGTGTTCGGCGTGCCAGGCGTCGCCGTCTTGCGTCGCCATCGGCTGGTCACCCCGGGCACGCTGCTGACCTGGCACCGGCGTTTGGTGCGCTGGAAGTGGCGCCAGACGGCGGTCAGATCGGGTCGTCCACCATTGCCGGAAGGGACAGTTGCGCTCATCCAGCGCCTGGCGAGCGAGAACCCGAGACCGTCTTCCGCAAACGTCTCTACGTCTTCTTCGTCATGGAGATCGCCACCCGGCGCGTCCACGCCCTGGGCGTCACCGCCCACCCCACCGGCGCATGGGTCACCCAACTCGCCCGCAACCTGCTCATGGACTTCGAAGACAAAGCTGGGCGCTTCCGGTTCCTCATCCGGGACCGGGACAGCAAGTTCACCGCCGCATTCGACGCCGTCTTCGCCGGCAATGGCACTGCCGTCATCCCGACTCCGCCGCAAAGCCCACGGTCCAACGCGTTCGCCGAACGATGGATACGCACAGCCCGCGCCGAATGCACCGACAGATTCCTCATCACCGGCGAATGACACCTGAGTACGGTCCTCACCAGGTACACCGAGCACTACAACTCCGGACGAGTAGGCGCCAGCAGGTACTCGGCGGACTGCTCAACGAGTACCACACCACGCCACCCCGACCGTCTCACCATCCCCAGGAAACGCCCAGCTCAGCAGCCTGATCGGAATATTGACACCCTTCAGGTCCCCAGCAACGCTCTAATCCTGGTCTCAGGTTGATCGGGGACAATGAGCGGCAAAAGCATCGACTGGAAGAGGGCGGGCCGGCGTGCGGATCATGATCGCGGATGATGACGTGGCCATCCGTGAGTCGCTGGAGCGGGTGCTCCAGGTCGAGGGTTACGACACCAGCACCGTCGCCAACGGTCTCGCCGTGCTCGACGGGGTCGGTGGGGCCGGCGGTGACACGCTGGATCTGCTGCTCCTCGACGTGATGATGCCCCGCCTCGGCGGGTTGGAGACCTGCCGGCGGTTACGGGCCGCGGGTCGGGATCTGCCGGTGCTGATGCTGACCGCCCGTGACCAGGTCTCCGACCGGGTCACGGGGCTGGACGCGGGCGCCGACGACTACCTGCCCAAGCCGTTCGCCACCGAGGAGTTGCTGGCCCGGGTGCGGGCCCTGCTGCGCCGGCGCACGCCGACCGACGGGGAGTCGCAGATCCTGTCGTTCGCCGACGTCCGGCTCGATCCCGACAGGTTCGAGGCGTGGCGGGGCGGGCGGCCGCTGCACCTGACCCGGACCGAGTTCTCCCTCCTGGAGGTCCTCGTGTGCAACGCGACCCGGGTCTTGACCCGCGACGCGCTGTTCGAGGCGATCTGGGGCTTCGGCATGAGCTCCACCGCCAACAACCTCCAGGTATACGTGAGCTACCTGCGTCGCAAGATGGAGGCCGAGGGTGAGCCGCGATTGATCTACACGCTGCGCGGCCTGGGATACACGTTGCGGGAGACTCCTCCGTGAGCAGGCCCGTCGGCCGGGAACCGCGCCGGCTGACCCGATGGTGGCGCCGGCGGTCCCTGCGGACCAGGCTGACGGTGATCGCGGCGACGGCCATCGCGGTCAGCGTGTTCGTGGCCTTCCAGGTGGCCAGCGAGCTGCTGGACTGGGAGCTGCAGGACACCGCCGAGAATCAGCTGCGCGCCGACTCCCGCGTCCTGGCGACGAACGCGGAGCGCGCCGGTCTGGCGCAGGTCCAGCTACCGCCGTATCCCGGATCCGGTCGGCTGGTGCGGGTCATCCTGCCCGACGGCTCGACCCGGACGCCGGCCGGCCAACCCGCGCTGCCCCCGGTCAGCGAGCACGCCGGGCGCGTGGCGCAGGGCGCGTCGGCCGACCTGATGGAGTCGAAGGACGGCGACGACGACGGCTACCGCATCTACACTCTGCGGGCGGGCGACGGCGCGGTCCAGGTGGCCCGCGTCGCGGACGACAGCCCGATCAACCGGTTCGGGTTGGGCATGCTGCTGATCGGGCTGCTCTGCGTGGTCGGCGGCGCCCTTGTCGGGCGGACCGTGGCGCGGACCGGGCTGGCACCGATCGACCGGCTGACCGCCGCAGCGGTACGTGTCGCGCACACCCGGGATCTCGACGCCGACATCCCGGATGAGGGCGGTGGGGAGATCCGGCGGCTGATCCAGTCGATCAACGACATGCTCGCCGCGCTCCGGGACTCCCGGCGGGCCCAGCGGCTGCTCGCCGAGGACGCCGCCCACGAGCTCAAGACCCCGCTCACCAGCCTGCGCCTCAACGTCGAGCTGCTGATCCGGCTCGATCGGCGCGGCACCCTGGACAGCGCACTGCCGGCGGAGAGCCGGACCCGGCTGCTCAACGATCTCGGCGCCCAGGTGGCCGAGTTGAGCACCCTTGCCGCCGAGCTGACCGACCTGGCGCGCGGTGACGTCAGCGACGAGAGCACCGAGCTGCTCGACCTCGTCGACGTGGTGGTGGCCGCCGCGACCCGGGCGCGTTCTCACGTGCCCGACATCGAGGTCGCGCTCGACGTGACCTCCGTGTGGGTGAGCGGGCGTCCCGCTGCGCTCCAGCGGGCGGTGCTCAACCTCATCGACAACGCCGGCAAGTGGTCCCCCGCGGACCAGCCGGTCCAGGTCCGGCTCCGTGCCGAGGGCGCGTCGGCGGTGCTCGAGGTCGACGACGCCGGGCCGGGCATCGACGCCGCCGACGTACCGCGGGTGTTCGACCGGTTCTACCGTGCCGACAGCGCCCGGGCGTTGCCGGGATCCGGTCTGGGGCTGTCGATCGTGCAGCGGGTCGTCGACGCCCACGGCGGCCGGGCCACCGTCGCCCGCTCCGCACGCGGTGGCGCGCTGCTTCGGGTCGACCTTCCGGCCGCGGTGCGCTGACCCGCCCCGGCGGCGCGGCGCAGGACAAGGGACGGCGGCCCTCGGGCATGGCTCCGCGCGGCTCACCGCCGGGGCAGGACACCGCGGTGCGCCGACCCCAGCCCCAGCGCGTGGCGCAGGACCAAAGGGCGGCGGCCGTCGGGCCCATGAGAAAAATCCGGGACGGGCCTGGGTCCCCGTCCCGGATCTCGTCCGTGCCGCCGCGCTCACCGTTGCAGCGCGGGCTCCTCGTCGTCGCCGAGCGACTGTTGACCGTCCGGCAGCTCCGCCGCTGGACGGGACAGCCGGCTCGGCCACCAGATCCGCCGGCCGATCAGCAGCGTGAGGGCGGGCACCAGGACCGACCGCACCAGCAGGGCGTCGAGCAGCACGCCGAAGGCGACCAGGAACCCGACCTCGATCAGCATCACCAGCGGAAGTGTGGCGAGGACCGCGAACGTGGCCGCCAGGACCAGGCCTGCCGAGGTGATGACGCCACCGGTGGCCGAGAGGGCTTTGAGCATGCCTTCCCTGGTGCCGAGACGCACGGTCTCCTCCCGGGCCCGGCTGGCCAGGAAGATGTTGTAGTCGACGCCGAGCGCCACCAGGAACAGGAATGCCAGCACCGGCGCCGAATAGTCGATGCCCTTGAACCCGAGGATCGTGTCGAAGACGAAGACGCTGCCGCCGAAGGCTGCGGCGAATGAGACGATCACGGTGGACATCAGGACCAGCGGGGCCACGATCGCGCGCAGCAGCAGCCCGAGGACGATCAGGACGACGGCGAGCACCAGCGGGATCACCAGCTTCTCGTCGCGGCTGGTGGTCACCTCGGTGTCGAGGTTCTCCGCACTCGGCCCGCCGACGATCGCCTCCGCCCCGCTCACCGCGTGCACGGCGGTGCGCACCCGCTTGATCGTGTCGTACTCCGCGACGGTGTCCGGCGCGTCCGTCGGGAACACGGAGATGTTGGCCCAGCCACGGCTGGTCTGCTCCGGGATGGCCAGGGCCACACCGCGAGTGTCCTTGACGATGTCGAGCACCCGCTCCTGGTGCGCCGGCCGAGTGAAGATCGTCATCGGCTGGCCGCCGAGCTCCGGGAAGTGCTGGCGGAGAACGGTGAAGCCGGTGACCGACTCCGGCGCGGACAGGAACTGGTCCTGCTCCCGCAGGGCGCCGGTGTTGCCCGCCAGCCCGATGGCGAGCACGCCGAGGACTCCGAGCGAGCCGAGTGTCGCCACCCACCGGCGGCGGCTGATGGCGGTGCCGAGCCGTCCCCACAGCCCCGGCTTCTCCTCCACGGCCGTGCTGAACCGCGGGATGGCCGGCCAGAAGATCCGCCTGCCGAGCACCACGAGCACCGCCGGGAACAGCGTCAGCATGGCCACCAGCGCGCACAGGATGCCGGCCGCACCGATCGGGCCCAACCCGCTGGTGCTGTTCAGGTCCGCGACGAGCAGGCAGAGCAGGCCGGCGACCACGGTGGCCGCGGACGCGATGATGGCCGGCGCCGCGCCGCGTAACGCGTGGACCATCGCGACCCGGACGTTCTCATGGTGGTGCAGTGCCTCCCGATATCGAGCGATGAGCAACAGCGCGTAGTCCGTGCCGACGCCGAATACCAGGATCGTCAGCAGCGCCGAGTTCTGGTCGTTGACCACGATGCCGAAGCCCTTGACGAGCAGGTAGACGGTCGCCATCGCGGTCAGTGCGGCCGCGCCAACGGCCACCAGCGGAATGAACCACAACACCGGGCTGCGGTAGGTGAGGATGAGCAGGAGCGTGACGACGACGACGGTGGTAAGGAGGACCTGCACGTCGATGCCGTCGAAGACGGCGTCCATGTCGCCGTCGATCGCGCCCGGGCCGGTCACGTCGAGTTCCAGGCCGGCGGGGCGGTCCTTCGCGGCGTCACGCAACGGGCCGACGATGGCCTCCGGTTCGCCGTAGATCGTGCTCACCTCGAGGGTGAACATCATCGCCTTGCCGTCGGTGGAGCGTTTCGTCGGTGAGCCCTCATCGTCCTCGCCGGCCGCCGCCGTCGCCTTCGGGGGGTACCGCTTGGCAAGGGTGTTGTAGTGGCGCTCGACCGTCGCGCGGTCGGCGTCGGTCATGCCGCCGGCGCGGTGGTACACGAAGACGAACGTGTTGTTGTCGCCGTCGGGGAGACTGTCCTCCAGCACCGCCACCTTGGTGGACTCGGCACTGGCCGGCAGGGTGTCCACGGCGCTGTCGGTGGTGACCGAGCTCAACTTTCCACTCAGCGGCACCATGCCCGCCGCCAGCACCAACCACAAGCCAATCACCAACCACGGCACCCACCGGCCTGCCAACCGACCGGCCGGCGCTTCGCCGGACGGTGCTGTGTTGACTGCCATCACTAGCCTCCTACATACGGGTTACATCGCTTATCTGGATGCCTACTTCGTACCGAGCGAACCTGAGGCGACTGTTAATACGGCGCTCAGGCCGATTGGCCGATGGGGCACGTAGGTCCAGGCCGCGGTGGGCTCGTCCGGCGTTGTAGTGCTCGGCGTACTGGTCGAGGACCGTCCGCAGGTGTCGTTCACCCGTGATGAGGAGTCGGTCGGTGCATTCGGCGCGGGCTGTGCGTATCCAACGTTCGGCGAACGCGTTGGACCGTGGGCTTTGTGGCGGAGTCGGGATGACGGTTGTGCCGTTTCCGGCGAAGATGGCGTTGAATGTGGCGGTGAACTTGGGTGACCCATGCGCCGGTCGGGTGGGCGGTGACGCCCAGGACATGGACGCGCCGGGTGGCAATCTCCATGACGAAGAACACGTAGAGACGCTTGAGGAAGACAGTTTTCACGTGCATGAAGTCGCAGGCCAGCAGCGTGTGGGCCTGGGAGTGAAGGAAGGAGCGCCAGGTCTGCTGGGATGCGCGTTGCGGTGCGGGCGGCAGGCGGCGCAGAACGCGCCGGATCGTCGCGGCGGCGACCCGATGGCCAAGCCGTCGTAGTTCGTCTTGGATTCTGACGTATCCCCAGGTGGGGTTCTCTCTCGCCAGGCGCTGGATGAGCGCGACTGTCTCTTCCGGTAACGGTGGCCGACCGGATCTGACCGCCGTCTGGCGCCACTTCCAGCGCACGAGACGGCGGTGCCAGATCAGCAGCGTGCCCGGGGTAACCAGCCGATGGCGACGTAAGACGGGTGGCAGGTGCTTGGCGAGAGCGGAGAGCACGGCACGGTCAGCCCATGAAAGCCGCGGCCGCTCGACCTGTCGGCGCAGCACAGCGACCTCATGCCGAAGGACAAGGATCTCGGCGTCGTTCACGGCGCTTCAGGTCTGTCAGGGACCGTACCGTTTCGGCAGATCCGGCCAGGGCACCCCGGTCCGGGACCGGAAAAGCACCCCGTTGATCACTCTGCGGTGATCCGCCCACTGCCCGCCCGGCTTGCCGTTGCCGGGCAGCAGGGGTTCGATCTTCTGCCACTGCGCGTCCGTGAGCTCGTGTCGCCGCACCATACGGGTGTCCTGCCCGACCAACCACGAGATCCACCCAGTCCACCAAGAGCCATCAGAAACGCCCTAGCTGCGGATGGCGATCGTGGCGTCGAGTTCCACCAGCGCGCCTTGCGGCAGTACATGGGCCGGCAAGGCGGTTCGAGCGTGACGACCCGCGTCGCCCAGGACGTCGAGCAACAGCTGTGAAGCCCCATCGATCACCGACGGCTGGTCCACGAAGGTGGCTGAACTCGTGGCCCAGGCATTGAGCTTCAGTATCTGCTGCACATTGTCGAGGCCGACCGCGTCGTTTATGCGCGCCAGGAGGTTGAGCGCAGCGGTTCTCGCTGCGGTCACTCCGTCGGCCAAGGTGGCATTGTCTCCCAAGCAGCCCTGTAGGGTCTCGCCTGAGGCGGTCCGTGAGATTTGGCCGGACACGTAAAGCAGATCGCCCCATCGAACGGTCGCCTCGTACGCGTAGCGGGGCGCACCGAGCACCGGAAGCTCGATGGACAGCGCCTTGAGGCGCTCCTGCACGTCAGTCATGTTGCATCCCAGTTCAACAAGTCGGACGAGCGACACGATCGCGCGTTCTGTGCAGCACGCTGGAGCGGCTCCCTGCGAACGATGTGGCTCTTGGGCAGTTCAGCCGTCATCGCTTGCTCAGGATGTAGGTACGGTCGCGTCCGATGTACCAGAGATCCTCGGTGCCGATCGCCGCGTTCTCATAGCGCCAGGGGATCTCGGCGGCGCCGTACGAACCGACCTCGAGGACGTGCTTGTAGCCGGGCCGGAGCTCGTTGGCGAATGACTCCTGCTTACCCATGAGGTGGCCGACGTTGCGCTTGCGGTACTCCGTGTTGAAGTCGACGTCCGTCCCGAGCATTCCGATCTGGACCATCCGGTCCAGGTGCGGCGCCAGGTAGCGCAAGGTCCCCTCATGTACGTCCTCGCACACCACGCCGGGCTTGAGCTGCCCGATGATGCCCTCACGCACCACGTCGAAGAAGAAGCTGTACGCCTCCTTCGCGGCCGCGGTGCGGGGCAGCGAGCGGGCCATGTCGGAGGTGGCGACGTTGACCCCGTCGAACACGATGCGCACTCCGGCGTCGAGCTGGATGCACGTCGTCTCGTCGTTGATCGGGTAGTCGACCGGCGGGCCGGGGAAGAGCATCCGGTTCGACGAGTGGAGGTTGGTGAAGTACGGCTCGATGCCGAAGGGGATCTCGTTCACCGTGCGGAACTCGACGATCTTCTTGAGGTACACCGCGTTGATGTCGAGTTCGGTGAACGAGCGGCCGGCGGCGAGGCCCGCCTCCGCCCAGGCCAGCGCCTCCTCGATGGCGAACACGCTCGCCCGGGCGGCGACGACCTGGAAGGCGAGGTCCTCGTGGTCGCGGATGTCCCGCCAGTGGCCGAGGTCCGCCGAGACCGGAACCAGTTCCGCTCCCTCGCGCTCGAGCTCGCGGGCCAGGCCGACGCTGATCCACTCGTCCTCGACCCCGGTCCGTACGCCGCCGGCCAGAGCCCGGACGGCGGCGCCGATGGACGGGAACTGGCCGACGGCCGCCCCGGAGACGCCGGGGGTTCCATCGGGCGCCAGCACGATCAGCTTGTCCGAACCGGCCAGCCACAGGCCGACCGCGCCATCCGGCTGCGCGAACCCGGTCGCCTCGGTGAAGTTGGGGGGCGCGGCGAGGAGCAGCGCGTCGAGAGAGCGGTCCCCGGCGAGCGTTTTCAGCGCCGAGAACCGGCTGTCCTCGCCGGCGGTGAACTCCTCCGCCAGGCCGGAGAGGTGTTCGACGTTCTCGATGAGCCGTCGCGCGGTGCGGACGCCCGTCTCGCGCCACGCCGCGAACCTCGTCAAGACCTCCTCGATGTCGAGCTCGTAAGCGGTGACGGGGGTGGGGTCCTGGTCGGCGACGACGAGTTCGACGGAGCCGGACAGCGCGCGGTAGTGGCTGTAGACGATGTCGGCGGCGAGGCTCACCGGAGCGCCGTCGGCGAGTTCCTGTACCAGGCTCGTCAGGGACGCCGAGGCGGGAGTGTCGGCGACGACTCGGGGGTCGATCGTGACCCAGGGAGCGTAGAACTTGATCTGGTCCTTCGGGACCCCGGCGGAGAGGGCGTTGCCCTGCTCCTGTTGGCGCACGAGCAGGTACCGGCCCTTGTCGGTCTGTGCGATCAACGGTGCGACGAGCGGGTAGGAATCGAGGCGGATCGCGGAGAACAGGAGGCTCTTGCGTGCGTTGAGTCCGTAGGTTGCTTCGACCTGTGAGGCGTCTGCGGTGAGGCTCAGCATTGGTGCGGTGCTCCTATGATGTCGATTTCGGTGTCGGCGTCCGGGCCGGCGGCGGTCAGCTGATTCCGGTCACGACTCCGATGTGGGATTCGATTTCCGTTGTGTAGTCGGAGAAGGCCGGGGAGAACCGGTGCTCCTTGCCCCTCGGCCGCGGGAAGTCGATCGCGATGTCGGCGACGATCCGGCCGGGGCGGTCGCCGACGACGACCACCCGGTCGCCGAGCCAGACCGCCTCGGAGATGCTGTGGGTCACGAACAGGACGCTGCACCCCGTGGTCTGCCAGATGCGCTGGATCTCGAAGTTCATCGAATCGCGGGTCATGGCGTCGAGCGCGCCGAAGGGCTCGTCCATGAGTAGCAGTTCGGGGCGGGAGACCAGCGCGCGGCAGATGGCCACCCGTTGCTGCATCCCGCCGCTGAGCTCGTAGGAGTAGTGCTTGGCCTTGCTGCCCAGCCCCACCATCTCGAGCAGTTCCTGGGCGTAGCGGCGGGAGTCGTCGGTGCGGGTGCCGCGGAATTCCAGGGGCAGGAGCACGTTGTCGATGTTGTTGCGCCACGGCAGGAGTACGGGGCTCTGGAACACCATCGCGATGTCCTCGATCCCGTCGCGGATCGGCCGCCCCTTGACCAGGATTTCGCCCTCGGTGGGCTCCTGGAGGCCGGAGATCGTCTTGAGCAGCGTGGTTTTCCCGCTGCCGGACTGTCCGACGATCGAGACGAACTGTCCCGGCTTCACGTGGAAGTCCAGCCCCTTGAGCACCGTGTTGCCTTGGCCGTCCCGGGATCGGTAGGTCTTTCCCACGTTGTTGACCGAGATGGCGTACTCGTTGTTCATGTGACTCTCCGTCCGGCCGTCACGGCGCCTTGATGGTCTCGTTGGAGTGCAGCGGCTCGAGGTAGGAGTTGCTGTACACGTCCTTGGGCGTGAGGTTGCTCCCCGGGTTCAGGCCGAGGAACCGGCGGGCGACGTCGATGGTTTTCTGGGCGCCTGCGTCGTCCATGACGCCGAACCGGTGCGCCGACTTACCGGCGCCCCAGTTGAGTCCGCACTGCGCGCTGATCGCGAGGGTGATGGTCTTGGCCTCGTAGCCCGAGACCTCTTTCTGGAAATCCTTCGCGGCGTCGGCCGGGTGCCGGCACGCCCACAGGTAGCCCTTCTGCATCGCCCGGTTGAACCGCCGGACCTGCTCGGGATCGTTTTTGAGCTTCTCGTCGGAGACGACGATCCCGTTGCCGTAGAGGTCGATGCCCAGATCGGACCACTTCAGCACGAATGCCTTCCGGCCGAGTGCGTCAATGGCCGGCTGGTCGGAGACGTACAGGGCGAGGTTGGCGTCCCACTGACCGGCCAGCAGGCCGGGGATCTTCGATGCGCTCGCGGCGGAGACGACGTTGACATCGCCCTCCTTGAGCCCCAGCTTGTGCATCGCGAACGGCCACATCGCGGCCATCGCACCACCGCCCTCGGTGGCGACCGTCTTGCCCCGGAGGTCGGACCATCCCTTGATTCCGGTGCCCGCGAGCCCGACGACCGCGTAGGCGGACCTGGCCTGGAGGAGGTTGACCTGCTTGACCTTGGCGCCCCGGCCCTGGGCGGTGACCGTGGCGCCGAAGTCCGCCCAGCCGGCGTCGACCTTGCCGGTGACGACGGAGGTGACCGTGTTGGTCGATCCGGACCCCGGCATGACCGTGAGGTCGAGACCTTCCGCCTTGAAGAAGCCCCGCTCGACAGCCGAGATGAACAGAGCGTGCTTCGGCAGGTACCCCACGTCGAGCATGAGGGTCATCGAATTCTTCCCGCCGTTGCTCGCGCAGCCCGACACGGACATGAGGAGCACCGCCCCGACGATCGCGGCGATCCTGCGGATCGAGTTACGCATTCGAGTCTCCGATCCCCGCGGTCACTTTGCGTGGTTCTTCCACGGGACCAGCTTTCGTCCCGCGAAGTCGACGATGAAGAACAACGCCAGGGCGATGGCGGCGAGCACGATGAAGGCCGCGAACATCGATGGGAGGTCGACCTGGCTGTTGGCGAGGAGGATGACATATCCCAGCCCCTTGGAGCCGGCGATGAACTCACCGACGACCGCCCCGCCCACAGCGAGCGAGATGGAGATCTTCGCTCCGGAGAAGATCGATGGGATCGCGTAGATGAAGTCGATCTTCGTCATCTTCTTCCACGGCGACGCCTTGTTGATCCGTGCGAGTTCTTGCAGTTCGTGGGGTACTGAGCTCAGGCCGTCATAGGTGTTGATCACCAGGGGGAAGAACGCGATGGCCATCGCGACGAACGCCTTCGACTCGAAGCCGAACCCGAACCACACGATGAACAGCGGCGCGAGCGCCACCTTGGGGATGGTGTCGATCGCGATGAGCGCGGGGTAGAGGAAGCTGCGCACGGTCGGCGAGTAATGCAGCACCGCACCGCACAGAATCCCGAGCGCGGTGCCGAGCGCGAACCCGGCAAGCGCCTCCTGCAGCGTGACCAAGGTGTTGCTCGCGAAGTAGTCGGGCCGTTCGATCAGCTCGGCGAAGGCCGAGATCGGCCCGACGGCCAGGTATTCCGGCGGGCTGAAGATGATCACCAACAGCTGCCACACGACGAAGAGACCGACGATCCCCGCGACCGCCTTCGCACCAACCGCGATCGAGTCACGACTGAACATTTTCGGCTTGGATCTCGCCGGTCCACCGAGCGCTGCCCCGGGCGGGGACTGACGCAGGCCGTCCGAGCCGACCTCACTGACTTCAGGAGAGGCCATGGCGGACCCCCCCATCGAAGGGCGCGTCGTGCGCGGGCAGGGCCGCGGCCGCCGGGTGGGGGCATGGGCGCCAACAGGAGCCTGTGGCGGGGAGCGGCGACGCGGCCGGTATCCGGCGCGGCGAGGGGGGCGGCGAGAGCCATCGCGGTGTCATTACGTCCTCACAACATTGGAAGGGTTGCCACTGGGCAGTCGCGGGCATGGCCGGCGGGGCCGGACCTTGGCCAGGTGGATATCGCCTCACCCGGCCGACTGGTCAATCGGCGCTGTCGACGGCGAGCGCGTCTCGACTGGGTTCACCGTCGAGTCGGCGCCACACACCAAGCGGATTTTCGTCACGAACCTCAGCAGGCAACAGCGCGGTCGGCACGTCCTGATAGGCTACGGGCCGCAGGAAACGCTCGATCGCGAGCGTTCCGACGGAAGTACTTCGAGGATCTGTCGTGGCCGGGAACGGCCCACCGTGCACCATCGCGTGTCCGACCTCCACTCCGGTGGGCCAGCCGTCGAACAGGATGCGGCCCGCTCGCTCCTCCAAGAGCGGCAGCAACTTCGCGGCGAGTAGATGATCGGCCTCATCGGCGTGCACGGTCGCGGTGAGCTGACCTTCCAACGTCTCCACCGCCGCGGTCAGCTCGGCGGTGTCCGCGCATCGGACGAGCAGCGATGTCGCGCCGAAGACCTCGGCCTGTAGCGCCGGATCGGCGGCGAACCGAGCACCGTCGACGGTCAGCAGCCGGGCGCGGCCACAAGCCGCACTGTCGGGCCGGCTGCCGCGTGCGAACTCATCGACGCCGTCCCGGGCCGCGAGGGCGTCACCGGCGGCGGCGTAGTGGCCGGCGATGCCCGTGGTGAGCATGGTGGCTCCGGCGTCAGCGGCGACGGCGTCGGCCGCGGCCCTCGTGAACGCGTCGAGGCCCGGTCCTTCGACGGCGAGCACCAGACCGGGGTTGGTGCAGAACTGCCCGGCGCCGAGCGTCAGCGATCCGGCGAACGCGGCGCCCAGCTCGGCGCCGCGGGATTCGAGCACCGCGGGTAGCAGCAGCACTGGATTGATGCTGCTCATCTCCGCGTACACCGGGATCGGCACCGGCCGAGCCGCCGCCATGGCCGCGATCGCCAGCCCGCCTTCGCGGGACCCGGTGAAACCCACGGCACGAATCCTCGGATCTCTGACGAGTCGGGCGCCTACCTCGGTCCCACCGCCGACGAGCTGGGAAAACACCCCCTCGGGCATACCCGTGTCAGCCGCCGCTTCGGCGATCGTCCGCGCCACCAGCTCCGCGGTACCCAGATGCGCCTGATGCGCCTTGACAACCACCGGGCACCCGGCGGCCAGCGCCGATGCCGTGTCGCCCCCGGCGGTGGAGAAGGCCAGGGGGAAGTTGCTCGCGCCGAACACCGCGACCGGACCGAGCGCGATCCGGCGCTGCCGGATATCGGCGCGTGGGAGCGGTTCGCGGTCGAGCCGTGCCGGATCGATGCGAGCACCTTGCCAGGTGCCGGCCCGCAGCTCCGCGGCGAACAGGCGCAGCTGACCGCTGGTACGGCCGACTTCGCCGGTGAGTCGCGGACGAGGCAGCGCGGTCTCGGTGTGGGCGCACTCGACCAGCGCATCCCGACGCTCGTCGAGCAGATCGGCGACGCGCTCGAGGAACTCGGCACGCCGCTCGGCAGTGGTCGCCCGAAAAGCCGGAAAAGCCCGCTTTGCCAGAGCGCAAGCCCGCTCAACATGGTCGACCGACGCCGCGCGGTAGCCAGGACCGAGAACCGCGCCTGTACGGGGATCGACGGACCGGATCTCCTCACCCGTGCCGATGACGGGTTCGGCTCCGATGACCATGACGCCGGCAGGGCTGGTCTGAGGGAGAGCGGACACGAGTGGCTCCTTGCGCTTCATCGGGTCGGTGGCGTCAGGCGATGGCAGTGCGCGACGCCTCGATGACATCGGCCAGCAGTTCACGCTCGGGATCGTCCAGATCGGTCAGCGGCGGCCGCACCGGACCGGCCGGATGTCCAGCCAGATCCATGCCGGCCTTGACGATGCTCACCGCGTAGCCAGCCTTACGGTCACGAATCGTGGTGTAGGGCAGCACGACGTCGTCGAGCAGCCGGCGCACCTTCGTCCGGTCCTCTGCTCGCACCGCGCTGTAGAAAGTCAGGGCGAACTCGGGCAGGAAGTTGAAGATCGCCGAACTGTAGGTCGTGACACCCAACTCCAAGTACGGCAGCGCGAACGTCTCCGCCGTCGGCAGCCCGCCGATGTAGACCAAGCGGTCGCCGAGATGCGAGTGGATCCGGGTGATCGCCTCCAGATCACCGACACCGTCCTTGAAACCGATCAGATTCGGGCAGGTGTCAGCAAGCGTGGCCACTGTGTCGGCTGTGTACACGGCATTCGCACGGCTGTAAAGCACCACGCCCAGCGAAGTGGACTCGCAGACCGCGCGCACATGAGCGGTGAGGCCGTCCGGGGAGGCCTCGGTGAGGTAGGGCGGGAACAGCAGCAGGCCGTCGGCGCCCGCCGCCTCGGCATCGCGGGCCAGCTCGACCGCTTGCGCGGTGCCGTGTCCGGCCGGGGCGAGGATCGGGGTGCCCTTGGGCGCGCTGCCGACAGCGGCTCGGACCACGGCGCCGACTTCCTGCGGGGTCAGGGAGAAGAACTCCCCCGTCCCCCCGGCGGCGAACAGACCGGCGATCTCGTACTGGCCCAGGCGGCCGATGTTCTCCCGGTAGGCGGGCTCGTCGAACGCCAGGTCACGGGAGAAGTGGGTGACGGGAAACGACAGCAGCCCGGAGCCGAGGCGCTCGGCAAGCTCGGTCGGGGTAAAGGCGGGCATTAACGTTTCCTCTCGGGGGTGCAGGACAGCGACTGCGAGAACCATAGGAACCAAATCGATGCACGTCCAACACTTCTTTGGGATCAACCGATACCTATAATGGATCGATGTTTACGTTGAGCCAGCTTGAAAGCTTCGTCGCGGTCGCCGAGACACTGCACTACGGCCGCGCGGCGGAACGGCTGTCGATGACTCAGCCCCCTCTGTCCCGGCGGATCCAGCTACTGGAGCGCGAGCTGGACGTCGAGCTGTTCGACCGGGTCGGTCGCTCCGTCCGGCTCACCGCGGCCGGACGGGCGTTCCTGAGCGACGCCCGGCGCATTGTCGGGCTGTCCGAGCAGGCGGCGCTGTCGGTGCGCCGGGTGCCCGCAGGCGAGATTGGGACAGTGGCGCTGGGTTTCACCGCGTCGTCGGCGCACTCGGTGCTCGAGGCCATCGTCGGCCGCATTCACACCCGACTGCCGAGCGTCGATCTGGTGCTGCGCGAACGGGTGTCCGCAACACAGATGGAGGAGCTGCGCTCCGGGGAACTGGACCTGGGCCTCGTCCGTCCCCCGGTCCCCGGCACCGGGCTCGAGCACCGCCCGCTGCACCGGGAGGCATTGCTGGCCGCGATCCCGGCCGGGCACCCGCTGGCCGCGCCGGACCGGGTGCCGCACGTGCGCGACTTCGACGGCGAGCCGTTCGTCATGTACTCACCGGCCGAGGCCCGCTACTTCTACGAGGTGCTGGTCGGCGTCTTCCGCGGTGCCGGGATCGCGCCCTGGTACGTACACCACCTCAGCCAGGTGCACGCGATCCTGGCGCTGGTGCGGGCCGGGTTGGGGCTCGCGCTAGTCCCCCGGGCAGCCGAGACACTCGGGCTGGACGGCGTCGTGCTGCGCCCGGTAACCGGGGTCGAGGGCGAGCCAGTCGAACTCGTCGCCGCCTGGCGGGCGAACGACGACAGCCCAGCCCTGCACGCCGTCCGGGATCTGGTGATCGACCTGGCCGGCCGAGGCTTCTCCTGACAGCTGCGTTCGCTGGGCAGCGATCGACGCCGGTGGTGAGGCATACCGGGCTCTGATCGAGGGCCGGAAATCGGTGGCGTCTACGGGCGGGGCTGGGCGTGAGCCCGACCTGGAGGACGCGGAGGTAGGCGTCGGTCGCGGCGGGCTATCGGTCCCGGGGGGGGTGCCCCTATGGGTTTCGTCAACCTGTGGGGACGGGTTGGGGGTCGGCATCGAACGCCTCGCCGTACTTGCCATCGCGGTCGCGCAGCAGGAAGCGCAGGGTCTGTGATGCCCTCGGCTTGCGTGGTCAGGAACTCGCGCCAGGTGGGGCCTGAGCGACGTGGTGCGGGGTCGATGCCGGCCACGTTGAGGATCTCCCGGACCGTCGAGGCTGCGATCCGATGCCCGAGCTGGGTCGGCTCCTCTTGGATCCGCCGGTGTCCCCATCGCGGATTCTCCCTGGCCAACCGCAGGACGAGCTTCTTGACCGCTGCCGGGGCGGCGGTATCCCTGGTCGTCTCTCCCGTCCCGAACGCCCTTCGGGAACCGGTCACGGCTTCGTTCCCGCTCCCAGGCGTGCCGTGGTCTCCATGAGGGAGACGGTGAAGGGGTGCTCCGGTGTGGTCAGTACGCGGGGGGTCGTCCCCTGCTCGACGAGTTCTCCGGCGTCGAGGACCGCGATGTGGCGGGCGAGGGCCGCGATGTCCAGATCATGGGTGATGAGGACCAGCGAAAGGTCGTCGCGGTCACGGAGCAGCTGGGCGAGAAGTCCCAGGAGGCTACGGCGGTTGATGGTGTCGAGGCCGGAGGTGATCTCGTCGCAGATGAGGACGCGCGGTCGGGCGAGGAGGGCGCGGGCGAGTGCGGCGCGCTGGAGTTCGCCGCCGGAGAGTTGATCGGGGCGCCTGGCGGCCAGTTCCCCGGGTAGGCCGAGGCGGGTCAGGGTGGTGAGGGCCTCCTGCCGTGCCGTGTCCTTGTCGGTGCCGCGCAGGCGTACCGCGGTGCGGGCGACCTGGTGCAGGACGGGACGGTGCTCGTCGAAGGCTGCGCGCGAGTCCTGGAAGACGTACTGCACGGCCGCCAGTTGGGCGCGGTCGCGGGTGCGCAGCGTGCGGGGCAGAGCGGTGCCGTCGAGGAGGATCTCCCCTTCGTGGTCCCGGTGGAGTCCGGCCAGGCAGCGGGCGAGCGTGGTCTTGCCGCTGCCCGAGCGGCCGATGACGGCCAGGCATGTGCCGGGGTACAGGGCGAGTTCGGGGACGCGCAGCACCGTGGTCGGGCGGCCGTGGGCGCCTCCGTCGCGGTGGCGGGCGGTGAGGTCGTGTATCCGCAGGACCGGCTCCCCGGTTCCGGCTGAGACCCCGAGAGGTGTGAACTCCCGCTGGGTGGACAGCAGTTCGCGGGTCCACGGATGGCGGGGTGTGTGGCGTAGGCGTTCGGCGGGGCCCGATTCCACGATTCTTCCGGCGCGCATGACCAGGACGTCGTCGGCGAGGGCGCGGACCACGTCGAGGTCGTGGCTGAGCAGCACGACGGCGATGCCCCGTGCGGCGACGGCTGCCAGTTGGTCGACGATGCGGCTCTTGGTCAGGGCGTCCTGGCCGGTGGTGGGCTCGTCGGCGACGATGACGCGGGCGCCGAGCAGGAGCGCCTGGGCGAGGACGACGCGCTGCTGCTGGCCACCGGAGAGCTGGTGCGGGTAACGCCGCAGCAGGGCCTCGCCGTCCGGGAGCTGGGCTTCCGACAGGGCGCGGAGGACGCGTTCGCGGGCCGCTGCCCGGCGCCGGCCGCGGGGAAGGTGGCGTACCTGCGAGCGGGCGATGTCGGTCAGGAGGGCGGAGACGCGGCGGGCGGGGTTGAGGACGGCCGCCGGGTGCTGGGGGATATAGCCGACCAGACCCTCGGAGGCCAGGCGGACGTCACCGCCGATCCGCGCGCCGGGCGGGTACTCACCGAGCAGGGCGAGGCCGGTGGTGGTCTTGCCGCTGCCGGAAGCGCCCACCAGGGCGGTGACCTTGCCCGGCAGGGCCTTGAGGTTCACGCCGTCGACGATCGCCCTGCCGTCGATCTCCACGCGAAGGTCGCGGATCTCGGCGACGGGCGCGGCGTCGTGGCTTACGGCCCCGGTGCCGGGGCCCACGGCCCCGGCGTCGAGGTCGAGTGTCCCACTGTCGGGGCCGAGGGACGCGGCGCCGGAGCCGAGATCCGCGGCAGGGCCTTCGAGACCGAGGGGCCCGGCAGGGTCTGTGGTGTGCTTCTCGTGGTTCACGGACGTGGCTCTCCTGCCCGGTTCCGGTTGATCCCGCTCCTCGTGCCCCGGCCCCGTGTGTGCCGTCGGCTGCCCGCGAGCGCGGCGTCGAAGAGGAGGTTGGTGCCCATCGTCAGGGCGACGATCAGGACGGCGGGGACGACCACGGCCCATGGCTGGACGAACAGACCGGTGCGGTTGCGGTCGACCATGACCGCCCAGTCGGCGGCGTCCGGCGCGACCCCGACGCCGAGGAACGCGGCCGTGGCGACCAGGTACAGCACGCCGGTCAGCCGGGTTCCGGCGTCGGCGGCCAGGGTGCGCAGGATGGAGCGCCCGACGTAGCCGACGGCCATGCGCCACCAGGTCTCGCCCTGCATGCGCAGCGCCTCGACCGCCGGGCGGGCGGCGGCCTCGGCGGCGGTGGCCCGCACGATGCGGACCGCGTCGGGCACGTTGACCAGTGCGACCAGCAGGGCGAGGCCGACGGCGCCGGGGGAGAACACCGAGGCGACGAGCAGGATCAGCAGCAGCGAGGGCACCGCGAGCAGGACGTCCAGGGGCCTGATCAGCAGCTCCTCCAGCCAGCGGCGGTGGGTGAGCGCGCAGACCAGCCCCAGCGGGAGGGCGACGAGATAGGACAGCGCGGTGGCGGCGAGCGCGGTCAGCACGACCGGACGCCCGCCGTGCAGCACCTGCCGCCACACGTCCCGCCCCACGAAGTCGGTGCCGAGCCAGTGGCCGCCTCCGAGGGTGAAGGACGCGGTCCGCGGGCCCGGGGCGCCCGCGAACACCGGCCCGAGAAGGGCGAGCACGAGGGGTACGGAGATGACGGCGGCGCCGAGCGCGAAGCGGCGCGTGCGCCCTTTCGTCGCATGAGTGGGCAGCGGCATCGGGCGGACACTTGCGCCCGGGGTACGCGACGGCCCCTGCGGGGGACCCGCGACGGGAGGGACGTTCATGCGACCACCCCCGCCCGGGGCGCCAGCCGGTGGGTCACCAGGTCCGCGCCCAGGTTGAGGACGACGGTCAGGACGCCGAAGACGACGGCGAGGCCCTGGACGACGGGGACGTCCCGCTCGGCGACGGCGTTGAGCAGGACGGTCCCGAGGCCCGGGATCACATACAGGGCCTCCACGACGACAACGCCGCACAGCAGCCAGTCGATCGTGCGGGCCAACTGCTGGGCGGCGGGGGCGAGAGCGGCCGGCAGCGCGTGGGTGTAACGGACCTTGGCCCCGGAGACGCCGTAGCGCCGGGCCTGCGCCACGTACGGGGAGGCGAGCGCGTCGACCATGCCGGCGCGCACCAGCCGGGACAGCGAGCACACAGGCCGGGACAGCAGGACGAGCACGGGCAGCACGAGCGCGGCCGGGTGGCCGAGCAGGTCGGTGCCGTAGCCGACGGCGGTCGGCGGCAGCCAGTCAAGACGGAGCGCGAGGACGGTCACCAGCAGCATTCCGAGGGCGAACTCGGGTACCGCGTACACGGCGAGCGTCACGGAGCTGACCAGGCGGTCGACCAGGCGGCCTTCGTACCGTGCGGCCAGCACCCCGAGGCCGAAGCCGGCCGGGACGAGCAGTGCCATGGTGAGCGCGGCCAGCAGCAGGGTCGGCCCGAAGCCGTCGGCGAGGTACGTACTGACCGGGCGGCCGGAGGTGAGCGAGGTCCCGAGGTCGCCGTGGAGCAGGCCCACGGCCCAGTCGGCCAGCCGCTCGTGGGCGGGCCGGTCCAGGTGGAGGGCCTCCCGGATGGCCGCGATGCGCGCGGGGTCGGGCTGGTCGCCGGCCAGGGCGACCGCGGCATCGCCCGGCAGCGCCTCGGTGAGCGCGAAGACCAGCAGCACCACGGCCACGGTCTGCGCGACGCCGAGCAGCAGCCGCCGGGCGACGAAGGAGCGCAGTCCGCTCACGCGAGCCACACCTTGTCGAAGCGTGCCCAGTCGAGGGTGTTGGCGGGTGCCTTGGACTCAACTCCCCTGACCTTGCGCGCGGTTGCGAGGATCCAGTCGGCGAAGCCCCAGACCAGGAAGCCGCCTTCGGAGTACAGGCGGCGCTGCATGCGTTCGTAGACGGCGGCGCGCTCGGCCTTGTCCTTGGTGGACTGGGCCCGCTGGTAGAGCGCGTCGAAGTCCTTGTGGTGCCACTTGGTGGCGTTCGTGGTGGAGTCGGTGAGCAGCCGCTGGGAGATGTGGGCCTCGATGGGCATGGCACCGGAGCGGTAGGAGCACAGGACGCCGCCGTCCAGGATGTCGCTCCAGTACGAGTCCTTGCTGCCCATCTTCACATCGATCGTGACACCCGCCTGCGCGGCCTGGTCGCGGAAGATGCCGGCGGACTCGGTGAACCCGGCGGCCACCGCCGAGGTGTCGAGGGTGACCTTCAGCTTCTCCGCGCCGGCCGCCTTCAGCAGGGCGCGGGCCCGGTCGAGGTCCTGCCCGCGCTGCGGGAGGCTGTCGGCGTAGTACTCGTAGCCCTTGCCGAACAGATCGTTGCCGATCACCCCCGCGCCCGACAGGGCGCCGTCGAGGAGTTCCTCGCGGTCGGCGATCAGGAAGAACGCCTGGCGCACCCGCTTGTCGTCGAAGGGGGCCCGGTCGGTCTTCATCGCGAACCCCTGCATGTCGCTGCCCCGGAGCCGGACGATGGTGATCTGCCCCTTGCCCTCGTGGGCGCGGGCGGTGGTGGGGTTGAGTTCGTGGGCGTACTCGACCTGTCCGCCCAGCAGTGCGTTGACCCGGGCGGACTCCTCGTTGGCGACGATGAACTCGAGCTCGTCGAGGTGCGGGGCGCCGTCCCAGTAGTCCTCGTTGCGGCGGAAGACGGCCGACCGGCCGGGGGCGAAGGACACGAAACGGAACGGGCCGGAGCCGATCGGCTTCTTGTCGAAGTCGGTGGCGTCCTCGGGCACGATGTACGCGCCGAACGCGGCCAGGATGTTGGGGAATTCGGCGGTGGGCCGCTTGAGGACGAACTCGATGCCCCGTTCGCCGGTCGCGTGGCTCGCGTCGAGGTCGATGGGTTCCAGGGACGCCTTGGCGCGGAACGCCTTCTTGGGATCGGCGATCCGGCGGTAGCTGTGGAGCACGTCCTTGGCGGTGACCGGTCGGCCGTTGTGGAACGTGGCCCCGCGGAGGGTGATCTGCCACCGGTCCAGGGTCTTGTTCGCCTCCCATTTCTCGGCGAGGCGGGGCTGGGCGGACAGGTCGGCGCCGTAGTCGGCGAGTTTGTCGTAGAGGGCCTTCGCGCGGGCGACGTCGGAGAAGAGGTTGGCCAGGTGCGGGTCGAGGGTCTCGCTCGCACCGCCGCCGGCGAACGCGGCGCGCAGTCGTCCGCCACGCCGTGGGGTACCGGCGCTGCCGCCCCCTCCCGCGGTGTCGTCGGTGCCGCCGCATCCGGTGAGGGCGAATGCGCCGAGTGATGCGGCGCCGGCGGCGAGGAAGCCGCGGCGGCGCAGGCCGGGGAAGTGGTGCTCGTCCGGGTGATCGCCCACGGGGTGAAGGTGGCGGGCGGGATCGTCATGCATGCGGGTGTCCTCGGGGTGTGGGAAGTGCCGGTGGGATACGGGGGCGGGCGTCGGGTGCGGCCTCAGGGCGCCGAGGGGGCGGGCTCGGTGACGCGGGCCACCAGGTGCAGCCGGTCGGAGTCGGTCGTACGGCCGGGGGACATGCCCTCGTGCCAGGGCGGCTCGGTGCGCGGACCCGGTCCGTCGTGCAGCTCCAGGACCTCGAAGCCGTGCGCGCCCAGGAGATGGCGCAGCTCCTGCGGGAAGAGCAGCCGCCACGCGGAGCGCTGTTCCACGGGCGCGGATCCGTCGTCCGCGGTCCATGCGCGGGTACGGTGCAGGAGCTGGGCCGTGCGGTCGACCGTGAGCGTGGTGGTGGACCGGTAGGCGGTGCCCCGCCAGGTGAACTCACCGACCGCGGGTGTGTCGAGCAGGTCCGTACGGCCGAGGAAGTAGGCGCCGTTGCGCATCTCCGCGACGAGCAGCCCGCCTGGGACGAGGGCGCGTCGGCAGGACGACAGGAAGCCGTCGAGCTGGGCGTTGGTGTGGCAGTACAGCAGTGCGCTGTCCAGGCACACCACGGCGTCGGACACGCCCCGGCCCAGGTCGAACGCGTGCAGATCGGCGCGGACGTACTCGGGTCCGGGGTGGTGCCCGCGGGCGTGTGCGAGCATCGCCTCGGAGAGGTCGGCGCCGGTCACCTCGTGGCCCGCGCCGTGGAGGTGGGCGGCGTCGCGGCCGGTGCCGCAGCCCAGGTCCAGGACGCGCGGTCCGGCGCCGTGCCGGCGCAGGCAGTCCTCCGTCCATCGGCCGGCCAGCCGTTCGGGGTCGGGAAACCTGGCCTCGTACAGCTCGGGGTTGTCGGTGAGCAGATTGTGCGCGTCCGCGCCCGCCGTGGCCGTCGTCATGTCGTCTCCCTCGTCTCCCTCGTCTCCCTCGTCTCCCTCGTCTCCCTCGTCTCCCTCGTCACGCCGCGTCCGGTGTGGCCGGACATCGCGTCCGGCGTGGCGGGCCGCGGCGTCGTCGGCAGTGAGCCCAGCCGGTGCAGCCAGGCCACGCCGAGTGCGGAGGCGAGCCCGAACAACGCGCAGCACGCCCAGGGCAGCCAGGCGGCATCGCCCCGCTCGCCGGCGTCCATGGCCCAGCCGACGACGGTGTTGCCGAGAGCGGCGGCGATGCCCGAGACCACGTAGAAGATGCCGAAGTAGGTGCCCGTCAGTTCGGGCCGGCCGAAGCCGGGGACGAGCTCCATCACGAACGGCTGGGCGACCATCACCCCGAGGTAGAGCAGCAGGGCCCCGACCAGCACCGGCAGGGCGCGCAGTACCGCGTCGGCGGTGCCGTCCGGGCCACCGGAGCCGCCCGCCACCAGAGCGGGCGGCACGAACGCCAGCGCCATCACACCGAGCCCCGCGGCGATCCAGCGCGCCCGGTCACCGCTCACCTTCAGGGCGCTGGTGATGCGCAGCTGGAGCGCGAGGTTGGCGAGGGTGCCGACGAGGAAGACGAGCCCGGCGGCACCGTCCCAGCCGGTGGCCCGGCGTGCTCCGTCGGGCAGCAGCAGATAGAGCTGGTTCTCCAGGGTGAACATGCCGACCATGGCGAGCGCGAACGCCAGGAAGGCGCGGTGGCCGAGCACCGCGCGCCAGTCCGCGAGCACCGTGCCCTTGCTCGGCTCCACCTCGCGCGCGGGCAGCACCAGGGCCTGCGCCACGGTGAGGACCGCGAAGATCCCGGCGGCGGTGAGGGCCGAGGCGCGGAAGTCCACCAGGAGCAGCGCGCTGCCGAGCAGCGGACCGATCAACGCCCCCGTCGTGGCGAACACGTTGAACAGGGCGAACGCCTCGGCCTTGCGCTCTCCCGCCTCCTGCGCGAGGTAGGCGCGCACGGCCGGGTTGAACAGCGCCCCGGCGAACCCGCTGAGTACGGACGCGGCGATCAGGACGGAGAGGCTGTCGCCGAGCGCGAACAGCCCGAACCCGACCGTGCGCAGGGCACACCCGGCGATGATGACACCGCGTGCGCCGAGCCGGTCGGCGGCCGAGCCGCCGATGATGAACAGACCCTGCTGGCTCAGGTTGCGCACGCCGAGGACGATGCCGACGACGGCGGCCGACATGCCCAGGTTCTCGCCGAGGTGAGTGGCGAGATAGGGGATGAGCAGGTAGAAGCCGGTATTGACGCCGAGCTGGTTGACCAGCAAAAGCTGGATCGCGAGCGGGAAGCGGCGCATTTCATGCCACGTCTGCACGGCTCACCTCCCGGGGCCGGACTCCCAGTCCGGGAGAGGCGTTCGCGCGGACGAAGCCGTCGGCGCCACCGATGCCCGACCACGGGTCGTGGGCCAACAGCAGGTGTCCGTCGAGGTCGGCCCAGCGGGCGCGGTCGGCGAGGTGGACGGCGGGCGCCAGGCCGAGGCTGCTGGCGGTCAGACAGCCGAGCATCAGCACGGTGCCGCTGCCCTCGATCGCCTCGGCGATGCGCAGGGCGGCATGCACCCCGCCGCACTTGGCGAGCTTGACGTTGACGCCCTGGACGCGTCCGGCCAGACGGCGTACGTCCGCCAGATCCACGGCGTCCTCGTCGGCGATGACCGGTACGGGTGAGCGCTCGGCGAGGGCCCCCAGCGCGTCCGGGGAGCCGGGCGCGAGGGGCTGCTCGACGGCCTCCACGCCGAGTTCGGCGAACCGCGGCAGCAGCGCCACGGCCTGAGCCACGGTCCAGGCGCCATTGGGGTCGAGGAGCAGCCGGACCCCGGGTGCCGCGTCGCGGATGGCACGTACGCGCTCCACATCGTCCTCGGGATCGGGAGTTCCCGCCTTGACCTTGAGGACCTCGAAGCCGCGCGCGGTCAGGCGGCGGGCCTGGGCCGCGGCATGGCTCGGCGAGGTGATGCCGATGGTGCGTGCGGTGGCGGCGACGGGAGGTTCCGAGGCGCCGAGGAGGCGGTGCACGGGGGTGCCCGCCCGTTTGCCGACGAGGTCGAGGAGCGCCGCGTCCAGCGCGGCGGTCACGGCCGGGGGAGTGTCCGTACCGGCCAACTCGCCCGCCCGCAGGGCTTCCAGGGCGCTCTCGGGGTCGCGGTAGCGCACGAGATCCGTGCCGACGGCCGCGAGGAGGCGTCGCAGAGCGGCGGCGTCGAGACCGTAGTAGACGCTGGTGACGGTCTCGCCGTGGCCGCTGACCCCGTCGTGTTCGACGCTCAGCCATACCGCGTCGCGGGCGGCCATCGTCGAGCGGGAGATGCGCAGCGGCTCGGTGAGTCGCAGATGGACGGTGCGCTGACTGGCCTTCACAGGTTTTCTTCCAGGTGGTGGGGGGTGGCGCCCAGAGGGACGGACGCGAGCAGATCGGCCCGCAAGGGGTCGGTGACCCTCGTACATCGCGTCCAGCCGGTGGCCTCGGCCGCGCCGGGGTGCGGGATCTCCACCGGCCGGGTGGCCGCCGTGGCCGGGTCGAGACCGTGGGCGGCGGCGAAGTCGTCGTCGTAGACACTGCCGAGGTAGCGGTGCGGGCCGTCGGGGAAGACGGTGGCGACGACCGCTCCGGGGTGGACGCGGGCGGCCCAGGCGGCGACCAGCGCGACCGCGCCGGTGCTCCAGCCGCCGCTGACGAAACTCCCCCGGGCGAGCCTGCGGCAGCTGTCCACGGCCTCTGCCGGACCGACCCAGTGGACCTCGTCGAAGGCGTCGTAGACGACGTTGCGCGGGTGGATGCTGCTGCCCAGACCGCGCATCAGCCGGGGCCGCGCGGGCTGGCCGAAGATCGTGGAGCCGGTGGCGTCGACGCCGATCAGTCGTAGCGCGGGCCAGTGCTGCCGCAGTGGACCGATGATCCCCGCGCTGTGGCCGCCGGTGCCCACGCTGCACACCAGGATGTCCAAGTGGTCGAGCTGCGTGGCGAGTTCGGCGGCGAGCGAGGCGTAACCGGCGGCGTTGTCGGGGTTGTTGTACTGGTCGGGCCAGTACGCGCCGGGCAGTTCGGCGAGCAGCTCCCGCAGCCGGCGGAGACGGGCGGCCTGCCAGCCGCCCCGCTCCGCCGGACGGTCCACCAGCTCCAGCCGCACTCCGTGGGCACGCAGCAACTGCCGCATGGACGGCTCCAGTTCGCTGTCGCCGACCAGCACGACGGGGTGGCCGAGGGCCTGCCCGGCGAAGGCGAGCCCGATGCCGAGCGTGCCGGAGGTGGACTCCACCACCGGTGACCCGGGCCGCAGTTCGCCCCGCTCTCGGGCGCCCAGCAGCATCGACACGGCGGCCCGCGCCTTCATACCGCCCGCCGCGAGCCCTTCGAGCTTGGCCCAGAAGCCGGGCTGCGGCCCCGGCAGATCGGCGGCGATGCGGACCACGGGGGTGCGGCCGAGCAGGGCGAGCAGCTCCCGGCGGGCGGTGGGACGGACGTCTGTCGTGGTCACCGGGCACCTCCGGGGCGGTCGGCGCGGTAGTGGTGGACGGTGCCGGGGCCGCCGTCCAGCCAGAAGAACGGATACGGTTCGGCGCACACCGCGCTCACCCCGCACCCCAGGAGCCGGGGCAGTACGGCGCTGCCGGTCTGCGCGAACAGCACCAGCCGCTTGCCGTGCCGCAGCGCGTGCTCCCGCAGTGGCTCGAAGGTCCCGTTGCCCAGCGTCATCCCGGAGACGAGCAGCGCGTCGCAGCGGGCGGCCGCGGCGAGCGCGCCGGTGACGACCGGCTCATCCCACTCCGTCACCCCGCCCTTGAAGTCGCACGGCACATAGCCGATTCCGTGCGAACGAAGCGCCTCCAGAAGGGAGTTGACGACGCCGACCACGAGCACCGTCGCCCCGGGCGGCAGGTCGAGCAGTTCGACGACGGATCGCGCCCGTGCCCGGGACTTCTCCAGCGACGTCCCGGCGGGGAGCGCGACCGGACGGGCCCCGTGTTCCGGGGTGTGCGGAGTGATGTGCATCAGGTAGGCGTCGAGCGCGGCCACGCGCACCGGGAGCAGCGGATGGTCCAGGAGCTCGGCCACATCGGCGCCGACACACTCCGCCACGGCGCTGTCGGACAGGGCGCCGGGCTCGACCGCGCACGAGCCGACCGCCCCGGCGAGCCGCAGGCTGAGCACCTCGTTGCGATAGCCGGTGCCGCGCCCGTCGTGCCGTACGGCCTGGCGCGTGGTGAAGGCCACGGCGACCCGCCGGGTGCGCGGGTCGGGCCCGAGTTCGCCGGCCCGGACACGGGCCACGAGATCGTCGTACGTCCGCACGCGGGCCGTGAAAGGGGCCGGGGCGGAGTCGACGGCGGTTATGCCGGAGGTGTCGGCGGTCATCGGATCACCAGTCCGGACCGCACCTCGGCGAGCAGCGCCTCGACCCGGTCCCGGGCTCCGGGGCCGTCCGGGTCCCCGGCCATCACATGCCCGAGGTACTCGTTGTTGCTGCCCGCCGCCTTCACCTGCCTGCCGGGCTCCGCGAGTCGCACCTCCAGCACGCCGGGAGCGTCCCGCAGCCCCGCGCCGTCCAGCGAGGCGAGTGTGCCCGTGCGCTCCGGCACGAGAAAGCCGATGGCGGCGCTGTGCAGCCCGGTGTCCGTGCGCCCCGGATCGGGAGTACGGCCCAGGGCCACGTCCACGCAGGCGGCGGCGAGGTCGATGCCGGTGACGTGGCGGACGAGTTCGGTGATGCGGTTTCCGGCGGGGCGCGGGTTGACCTCGACCACGCGCGGTCCGGCGGAGGTCAGCTTGATCTCGGTGTGGGCCACCACGCCGTCCGTCAGCCCGAGCGCCTCGAGCGCGCCCAGGGCGGTCCGCTCGGCGGCTTCCGTGTCGACGGCCGTCAGCGCGGCGGGGAACATGTGCCCGGTCTCGATGAACGCGGGCGCCCCGCCGACGCTCTTGTCGGTCACGCCCACCACATGGACCGCGCCCCCGTACGAGACCGTCTCGACGCTCACCTCGGGACCGTCCAGCAGCTCTTCGAGCAGGACCACGGGCGTGCGTCGCTGGCCGCGCGCGTTGACCGGGAAGTCGGCCAACGCGTGGAAGGCGGCGGCGAGTTGGGACTCGTCGTCCACACGCCGTACGTACATGCCGGCACACAGGTCGACGGGCTTGACGACCAGCGGGTAGCCGATCTCCCCCGCGGCCCGGGCGGTGTCGGCCCACTCCTCGTGCACGGCGAAGCGGGGTCCGGGTACCCCGGCCTCGGCGAGGACGCGGCGCGTGGCGTCCTTGCGGCAGGCGTTGTGGACCGCCTCGAGGGGCGGGCCGGGCAGGCCGAGGTGCCCGGCGATCCGCGCGACCGTCGGCAGGTAGTAGTCGCAGGACGTGATCGCCCCGTCGAAGCCGAACACCGCGTGCAGCCGCTCGACCTCCGGCAGCAGCGCCTCGGTGTCATTGGTGTCGGCAGTGATCACATTGCGCGCCCCGAGCAGCGGGTGCGCCGTGCCCTCGGGGGCGGAGCGCAGGTAGTGGTGCAGGTCGCGGGTGAGGAAGGTGAACTCGTGCCCACTCTCGCGGATCGCCCGTGGCAGCAGTCTGCTCATCGACCCGACCCAGCTCTCTACCACCAACAGATGAGCCACAGCTCCCCTTTTCCAGTCGTGTGGGATAACGTGGCGGACACGCTAGCGATAATCGTTTTCATTGTCATCTGACTCCGTGCGACCGAGGAAGAAATCGTTGTGACCTCACCCACGCACCGCACGGCGCTGCTGTGTGCCCTGGCGGCCATCGCCGCGACCCTCGCCCCCGCCGCGCCCGCCCAGTCCGCCGCCCGTGTCCCCTCCGCCGGTTCGGCATCCGCACTCCGCTTGGGCGCCTGCCCCGGATCCGTGCCCGATCCGCCCGCGCCGGAGCGCGTCGAATGCGGGCGGCTGAGCGTGCCGCTGGACTGGAACCGCCCCCGTGGGCCGCGTATCGAGATCGCCGTCTCGCGCGTCCGGGCCTCGGGGGCACCCGCCGAGCGACGCGGCATCCTGCTGGTCAACCCCGGTGGGCCGGGCGGCTCCGGGCTCCCCTACGCGGTCACCAAGCGCGCCAAACTCCCCATGAGTGTGCGCCGTTCGTACGACGTCATCGGCTTCGACCCGCGCGGCGTCGGGCAGAGCGCGCCCGTCGACTGCGGCCCGATGGGCGGTCTCTTCACCGCCCCGGGCGCGGACCCCGTGCCCGTCGCTCCGACGGCCGAGCGGGCCCATCTGGCGTCACTGCGCCACCTGGCCGACGACTGCGCGGCGAGCGCCGGCGACGCATCGCGGTACCTGTCGACGGAACAGACCGCCCGGGACATGGACGCGATACGCGTCGCGCTCGGCGAACGGCGGACGAACTTCCTCGGTGTCTCCTACGGCACCTACCTCGGCGCGGCCTACGCCGCCGCCTTCCCGCACCGCACGGGCCGGATGGTGCTGGACAGCGTCGTAGGGCCCTGGAACTGGTACGACTTCGACGTGATCCAGAGCCGGGCACTGCTGCGGCAGCGCGACACCTTCTTCGCCTGGACCGCCGCCCACGCGGACCGCTTCCGCCTGGGCGACGACGCGGTGGCCGTACGCCGGGCCTACCTGCGCGTACGCGACGGACTCACCGCCGAACCCGCGGACGGCTTCGGTCCCGCGGAGTTCGACCGGGCCGTGTACCGCGCCCTCGGCCGCACCGAACGCTGGGCGGGCCTCGCCGACGGCCTGCGAACCTATCTGCGCGACGGCAGCCCCGACGGGCTCCGTCCCGCCGAGGACTTCGCCGGCCCGGACTCGCGCAACTACGAAGCCGCCAACCGCATCGTCAAGTGCGCCGACGGCCCCGGCCCCACGCCCCGGCGGATCGTGACGGACATCCGCCGCACCCGACGCCTCGACCCCCAGCCTGTCCTCATCGGTATGGAGGCGTCCACCTGCGCCTACTGGCATCACCATCCCGCCCGCCGCACCCCGCTCGGCAGCCCCGATGCGCCGCCCGTTCTCCTGGTGGCCTCCGCCCACGACCCCGTCACGCCCATCGAGGGCGCGCGCCAGATGCGCCGTCTGCTTCCCGGCTCGCGCCTGGTGACGCTCGACAACGACTACTCGCACGGGGTGTTCGCCAGCCGGGGCAACGCCTGCGTGGACGACACCACGGCCGCCTACCTCGTCGACGGGACTGTGCCGACGGCCGATGTGCGCTGTGCGGGACCCGGCCTGCCCGCGGTGCACGGCCATCCGCCGACCCGCCGCTAAGGTGTGGCCGCGGATGTCGCCATGACGAAGAGTCCTATGAGGGGAGGGGCAATGGACAGGGATGTCGACGTGGCGCCACCGCTGCCCGAGAGCCCTGCCCAGGACCGGGAGCCGTCTGCCACATACCCCGACGGGGGCGGTGGCCTGCGCGCGGCCGTACGTGTCACCTCCCATGCGCTGATCGCGGGGCTCCCCGTGGCGGTACTCGGCGTCCTCGCCATCGTGCTGGGGCCCCAGATCTCCGCCGGGCTCGACAACCGTGCGGTGGCGGCGTGGCGGACGGTGTTCACCGCGATCGTCATCCAGGGCGTGCCGTTTCTGCTGCTCGGCACTCTGGTGTCGGCCGCGATCAGCGCCTTCGTACCGGCGTGGGTCTTCGCTCGGATGCTTCCGCGCAACCCGGCGCTCGCCGTGCCCGTCGCGGGAGTGGCCGGAGCGGTGCTGCCGGGATGTGAATGCGCGTCGGTCCCGGTGGCGGGCAGTCTGATGCGGCGCGGGGTGACCCCGGCGGCGGCGCTGGCCTTCCTGCTGTCGGCCCCCGCCATCAACCCGATCGTGCTGATGGCGACGTACGTGGCCTTTCCCGGCAACCCCTGGATGGTCACGGCCCGTCTCGTCGCCTCGCTGCTGACCTCCGTGGCGATGGGCTGGCTGTGGATCCGTCTGGGCCGCGAGGAGTGGCTGCGCGCCCCGGAGGGGCCCACCGGGCACACCCCCGGCGCGAGCCGGGCCGAGGAGTTCCGGGTCTCGCTCCAGCATGACTTCCTGCATGCCGGGGGGTTCCTCGTGGTCGGCGCGGCGGCCGCGGCCACGTTCAACGTCGCGGTGCCGCACTCCGTGCTGCGGCTCTTCTCCGACTCGCCGTGGCTCTCGCTGCCCATGCTGGGGCTGCTCGCGGTGGTCCTCGCGGTGTGCTCCGAGGCCGATGCGTTCGTCGCCGCCTCGCTCACCGGGTTCTCACCCAGCGCCCGGCTCGCCTTCATGGTGGTCGGCCCGATGGTCGACCTGAAGCTGATCGCGCTGCAGTCCGGCACTTTCGGGCGCGCCTTCGCCCTGCGCTTCTCGTCGGCCACCTGGGTCGTGGCGGTGCTATGCAGCGCACTGGTGGGGTGGTGGCTGCTGTGAAACGCAACATCCAGGTGCTGCTGCTCCTGTTCACCGGCGTCGGTCTGCTGCACATCGCGCTGCTGACCGATCTGTATCTGCGCTATGTGCGTCCGGGCCTGCGGCCCGCGCTCATCGCCTCGGGGGTGCTGCTGATCGTGCTCGGCGCGGTCAGCGCCGCCCGTGACGGCTTTCCGTTCAACCGCCCGCGTCCGGACGAGGACCACGACCACGGTCGCGGTGGCCACCAAGGCCATGGACACGATCACTCTCAGGGGCCGCGGATCGCCTGGCTGCTGTACGTACCGGCCCTGACCATCCTGTTCCTCGCGCCACCCGCTCTCGGCTCGTACACCGCCGCCCGTGACGAGGCGAAGGCGAAGCCCCCCACCTCTGGAGACAGCCTCTTCCCCGCCCTCCCGCGGAACGGGATCGTCGAGTTGTCGCTGAACGACTTCAGTTCCCGGGCGGTCTGGGACACCGACGGCACCCTCAGGGGGCACACCGTCCGCCTCACCGGCTTCGTCACCCCCGGCCGCCACGGCACCTGGTACGTCAGCCGCCTGGCCATCAGCTGCTGCGCCGCCGACGCGACGGTGCGCAAGGTGCGGGTGCACGGGGCCTCGGCGCCGCCCGCCGATGCCTGGATCACCGTCACCGGCACCTGGCACCCCACCGGCAAGGTCGGGACGGACGACGCGAGCCCGGCCCTGGACGCCACGACCGTCAAGCGCGTTCCCGCGCCCAAGGATCCGTACAACGACGCGGTGGTGACCCGGCCGGGCCGGTGAAAGGCGGGCACACGGTTCAGCCTCAAGGCCGTCGGCCCGCGTCGTGTGGCGGCCTTGATCGCTCAGCGCAGCGCGGCCACCAGTGCGTCGCTCGCGGAGCACCACACCTGCCGCGCTTCGCTGAATCCCTGGCCCCGCAGGGTCTCGAGGTGCCAGCGGGTCGCGGTGGGCCGGTCCCGCCGGGCGCCGCCGTCCGGCTTGGGCTGCCGTGGATCGCCCAGCAGGGCGAAGCGCTGGGCCGTCGCCCCGGCGTCGTAGGACGCGTGGGGCAGGTGCTCGGTCCACGTGGGCCGGGTGACGTCGGCCTCGGCGAAGGTGACGCGCTCATCCCCGGCGAAATGGCCGCGGGCGATGGTCAGCAGGGCCGGGTCGATGTCCACACAGGTGCTGTGGGCGCCGGGGAGCCGCCGCAACAGGCGGTCGGTGATGCTGCCCGTACCGCAGGCGAGGTCGAGGACGCGGGGGGTGGGGTCCGTTACGGCCTCGACCGTGTCGATCATGACCCGGAAGCGCTCTTCCCGGTCGGGCATATACCACTCCTGCCGGCGGTCCCAACTGGTCTGCCAACTCTGCCAACTCTGCCAGTCGGAGGGGGCCGTCGTGATGGGGAGGCGAGGATGGTGTGACAGCCGCCGCTCTCGACGACGGTGCTCTCGTCGAGTCATCGTTCACCAGCGATGTGATCGTCCCGGCCACGGCCTGCTGGCGGACCGGAGACCTGGTGCCCGTAACCCTCCCTTTCGGACAGAGCGGACGTGTCGAGGCCAACGCCGTCGCCGCCGGAGCCGGGCGCGCCGGACCATGCGACGGGCAGGACTTCGTCGACGGGCCCGCGCCGCACGCAGCGGCCGCCGTCGAACAGCGCGGCCTCCTCGGTCAGGGCACGGACCGCGGGCAGGTCGTGGCTGATGAACAGCAGGGCGGTCCGTGCAGGGGCGAGGAGGCGGGGCAGTGCGTCGAGGACCCGTTGCCGGGAGACGGTGTCCAGCGCCGACGTCACTTCGTCGCAGACGAGCAGGGACGGACGTGCCGTCAGCGCCCGTATCAGCGCGCAGCGCTGGAGCTGACCGCCGGAGAGCCGGTCCGGGGTCCGGTGCAGCAGCGCCTGGTCGAGTCCCAGCGCATCGGCGGCCTTGATGGCCTCTGTTGTCGCCTCTTCGGCGGGCAGGGCGCGCAGCAGGCGTGCGGTGTCCGCGAGTTGTCCGAGGACTGGACGGTGCTCTTCGAAGGAGCCTGCGCTGTTCTGGTGCACGTACTGAATGGCGCGGCGCTGGGTGGGCGTGCGCCGATCGATGCGACGGGGGAGGGGACGGCCGTCGAGCCGTACCTCGCCGCGGGACGGCGTGGTCAGCCCGGCCAGTGCACGGGCGAAGGTCGTCTTGCCTGAGCCGGAGGGGCCGAGCAGCGCGATCATGGTGCCGGGCGGGAACGCCATCGACACCGGTCCGGCCAGGGGATCGCCGGACCGGCGGCGCACGATGATCCCCGTGGCGGCGACCCCCTCGCGACCCTCCGGCGCAGGGCCTGCCGCGGTCGGGCCCGCCTCTTCGCTCGTGCTGGGGCGGCGTTCCGCGGCGAGGAGTTCCCGGGTGGCTCGGTGGCGGACGGCCGGAAGCCCGGTGGTGGTGGGACGGTCGCCGGGTACGGGGCCACCGGTGCCGAGGACGTCTACTGTCGGCCCGTTGTCCACGGCCCGGCCGTGTTCCAGCACGATGACCCGGTCGGCCGTCTCCCGTACCAGCTGGAGGTCGTGGGTGAGCAGCAGCACGCCCGCGCCGTCGTCCGCGAGCGCCCGCACCGTACGGCCCAGGGCGCGTGCGAGCGCCGGGTCCAGGCCGCTCGTCGGCTCGTCCGGTCCCGCTCGTCGCGGGTGGTGCGGGCGCGCTCCAGCAGCGCGTCGAACTTCTCCGAGGCGTACTGCGTCTGGTTGCGGGCCGCTCCGCCGCGCACCCGCTGCTGGAGGAAATCGGAGACGGGCAGCGTGGAGCTGGTGTTGAAGGCGGCGGCGCCCTTCGTCCTGATCTCGCTGAAATACGTGCTGGAGGCGCGGGACAAGGACTCGTGGGGGTCGATCAACGGCCTGGAGAAGAACCTTGCATTCCACCTCTCCGGGCACATCCTGCACAGCATCTACTGGCACAACATGACCGGTGACGGCGGCGGCGAGCCGCTGGAGAAGGATGGCGTGGGCGAGCTCGCGGACGCGATCGCCGAATCGTTCGGGTCGTTCGCGGGCTTCAAGGCGCAGATGACCAAGGCATCGGCCACGACGCAGGGGTCCGGCTGGGGTGTGCTGGCGTACGAGCCGATGAGCGGCCGGCTGGTCGTGGAGCAGGTCTACGACCACCAGGGCAACATCGGTCAGGGCTCGACCCCGATCCTGGTCTTCGACGCCTGGGAGCACGCCTGCTACCTGCAGTACAAGAACCAGAAGGTGGACTTCATCGAGGCCATGTGGAAGGTCGTCAACTGGCAGGACGTGGTCAAGCGCTACGCCGCCGCCAAGGAGCGCGGCAACAGTCTGCTGCTGGCGCCGTGACGGCGTAGTCCACGGAAGTCCTGCTTGTGATCGTCTTCTCACCTTTCACCCGCGGGCGGACAGCGAAGGGCTCCCGCGGGCAACCTGTCCGCGGGAGCCCTTCCGCTTCCCGCGCACGCCGCGCCCTCGAGGCCGCCCGCGCTGCGGTGCGGCTCCTGGTCGAAAGGACCCGGGCGGTTTTCGGGCGCCGCGCGGCCGTGTGAACTCGAGCCATCCGAACGCCGAGGGCTGACCGGATGGCGTCTCGTCAACCACCGTCCCCCCCCACCACACTTGTGCCACCAATGACACCGGTCGGTGAGTGTCTGGTACGGCGAGTGGCCGCGGACCGTGCTGTGGCTGCTGCAACTGCCCGTCGCCGTACTGCTCCTGCTGCGCCTGATGCGGCCCGCCCGCCGGGGCGAGCGCCTGGGCCCGCCGCGTCGGCCCGGCGGGCCGACGCCGCCGGGATGGACCGTGCGCGCGGCGGGGCGGCTGGCGGCGGCCGCCGTGGTGGTCGGGCTCCTGGCCGTGGTGCTTTCCGGTCATGACGGCGGCCGTACCCGTCCGGTGGCGCCGCCCGATACGGCCCCGCACGCTCAGGTGCAGGACTGATCGGGCGCGGCCATCGCCACCCCGGTCGGTTTCCCCGGGAGGAAGGTCACCTGGGGGGCTCCCGTGCGCGGGTGGATGACGACCTCGGCCGCCACGCCGTACACCTCGGCGAGCAGACGCGGGGTGAGCACCTCGGCGGGTGGCCCCGAGACGATGAGCTCGCCGTCGTGCAGGACGTAGAGGCGGTCGCAGTAGTACGCGGCGAGGTTGAGGTCGTGCAGGGCCACCAGAACGGTGGCGGGCAGTCGTCGCAGAATGCCGAGCACCTCCAACTGGTGGCGGATGTCCAGGTGGTTGGTGGGTTCGTCGAGGACCAGCAGGGAGGGTTGCTGGGCCAGGGCGCGCGCGATGAGCACGCGCTGGCGTTCGCCTCCGGAGAGTCGGTCGAAGGAGCGGTCGGACAGGCCGGTGGCGTCGACCGCGTCCAGGGCCGCGTCGATGAGCCGGGCGTCCTCTTCGGTGTCGCCGTCGAGCAGGCGCTTGTGCGGGGTACGGCCCATCGCGACGACCTCGCGAACGGTCAGGTCGATGTCGGCGCCGGACTCCTGGACCACGGCGGCCAGGGTGCGGGCCAGTCGTCGCACCGGCAGCGACCAGGCGTCCGCCCCGTCCACGCGCACCTGCCCGGTGTCGGGGCGTAGCACGCGGTATACGGCGCGCAGAAGACTGGACTTGCCGCTGCCGTTGGGGCCGACGAGGCCGATGACCTCCCCGGGCCGGGCGGTCAGGGAGACGTCCCGCACGAGGTGGTGTGCGCCGGCGGTGAGCGTAAGGCTCTCGACGGTGAGTTCGGTCGCGTTCATCCCACTCCTCGGTCGGCGTCGCGCCGGGCCTCCCGGCGCATCAGCCACAGGAAGAACGGTCCTCCGCACAGGGCCGTCAGGACCCCGACGGGGATCTCCATCGGGGCGGCGATCGTGCGGGCGGCGATGTCGGCCCAGATGAGGAACACTGCTCCGGCCAGCGCGGCGGTCGGCAGTACGCGGCGGTGGTCGCCGCCCACGAACAGCCGCACGATATGAGGGAGGATCAGGCCGACGAAGCCGATCGGCCCGGCCGCCGCCACCAGAACCCCGGTGACCAGGGACAGCAGGACGAACATCCGGGCACGGAACCGGGCCACGTCCAGCCCCATCGTGGTGGCGGCCTCCTCGCCCGCCAGAAGCAGGTTGAGCGATCGGGCCTGGACCACCAGGACGACGGTTCCGAGCAGCAGGGCCGCGCCCGGCAGCCACAGCGTGTCCCACTGCACGCCACCGAGGCCGCCGAGCGTCCAGGCGAGGACCTCCCGTGCCTGGTTGCCCCGGTCGGTGGTGAGCAGCAGCAGATCCATCACCGCGGTGAGGACCGATGCCACCGCCACTCCAGACAACACCAGCCGCGACGAGGTGATACGACCGCCGGCACGAGCCGTGGTGTACACGAGCAGCAGCGTGACCAGCGCACCGGCGAACGCGGCGACCGACAGCGACACGGGCCCGAACAGGCTCACCCCGAAGACGACCACGACGACGGCGCCGAGGGAGGCCCCGGAGGACACCCCCAGCAGATACGGCTCCGCGAGCGGATTGCGCACCAGCGCCTGCATGGCGGTGCCCACCACCGCCAGCCCCGCACCCGTCACGGCCCCGAGCACCACCCGCGGAGCCCGCACCTTCAGCACGATCGTCTCGCGCGCCCGCGACCGGACCGGCTCCGACCAGTCGGCGCCCAGCGCGTGCGTCACGATGCCCCACACCTCGTCGGGCGGCACATGGACCGAACCGATGGCCATGCCCGCCGTGGCGGAGACCAGAAGCAGGATGCCGAGCACCGCCAGGACCACGGCGAGGGACGCTCGGCGCGAGCCTCCCTCATCGCTCTTGGGCCTCGGGCCGGGACCAGTCGTCGAAACGCCCCCTACGGTGTCCGTCACCGGAACTTCTCGGGGTGCAGTGCGCGCGCCAGGTCCTGGGCCGCGTACGGCGGACGGACGCCGACGACCGTCGCGGTCAGCGGAAGCACGGCAAACCGCTTGTGCTTCACGGCGGGGACGTCGGCGAGTGCGGGCTGTGAGAGCAGGAACCGCTTCTTCCGCTCGACGCTCCCGGCACCCGCGTAGTCGTAGATCGCGATGACCTCGGGTTTACGGGCCACAACCTGCTCCCACGACACGTCACCGAAGACCTCGTCGAGGTCGTCGAACACGTTCCGTCCGCCGGCCAGCCGGATGATCTCGGTGCCCAGACCCTTGCCACCCGCGGTGAACGCCGCCTTGTCTCCGCTGTCGTACACGAACACCGGCACGGCCGGTGCGCCCCGCACCGCTCGGGTGGTCCGCTCGACGCGCTGCTGGAGGTCGCCGACGAGCTTGTCGGCCCGCTCCCGCACTCCGAAGATCGTGCCGATGGCGCGGATCTCGGCGTAGGTGTCCTTCATCGAGATCCGCTTCTTGCCGCAGTACTCGCGGTTCAGGTATGTGTCGATCCCGGCGTCCGCGAATGCCTTGCGGGAACGGCCCTCCTTCTCGGCGAACGCGCTGCCGTAGCCGCCGTAGACGAAGTCCGGCTCGGCGTTGAGGACGGTCTCGAAGGACGGTTCCTTCTTCGCCAGCTCGGGGATGGCTCTGAAATCGTTTCGGTAGCGCGGCAGAACGGCCGAGTCGGGGAAGGCGGTGCCCACCATGCGGTCCTTCAGGCCGAGGGCCAGCATGAGTTCGGCGGGGTGCTGGTGAATGGTGACCGCTCGCTCGGGCGGCTTCTCGTACGTCGTGCGGGTCCCGCAGTTGTCGATGGTGACCGGGAAACCCTTGAATGATGACGCCGCGCTTCTCGGCTTGTTCGCGGAGTCCTGATCTCCGGCACAGCCGGTCAGCAGGGTCGCGGACAGCACGATGGCGGTGGCCGTGACGCGCAGCGCGCGGTGGCGGGAAAACGCCGGGGGAGAGGAAACAGGACGGGGTATGCCGTCGTACACGTAGAGCCTCCTGGGGAGTCCGCGCTCCTCGGAACGGGCCCGCGACAGGCCAGTGTCCTGACTCCCGGATCGACGTTCCCCCGGCCTTCCCGCGCGGCGCGCAGTGGCGTGTCGAAGGGTTGCACTCCCCGGTCACAGTGGCGGGACCGTGCCGGAATCGCACCGGCTTCCTGTCTCCCGTCGCGGTGATGACCGGCTGATATTACGTAGGTGTGGTCGACGCGCGAAAGGGCGCACGGCTGAAAGCCGTGCGCCCAGAGCGGTGTCACACCTCTCGGACGGCTCGCACCACCAGTCTTTCGGCGTCCTGGGGTCGTACGGGCGGCCGTCGAAACCGCCCAAGACCTCGATACGCCCGAACCCCGCCTCCTCCACCATCACGCGCAGCTCCACGGCGCTGTAGACGAACCACACCAGGCCGGCCCGATCCACCCGGTCGCCCCGGACCAGCACCCAGTCCCTGCGCAGCCTTGCCCAGTCCCTGCGCAGCCTCGCCCAGTCGTCCAGCACGGTGTCGGTCTGCACCAGAAGGTCATCGCCGCGCCGGACGACCTTGGGCGGCACCACCTTGCCGGCCACGTCGAGGACCAGGGTGCCGCCCGGAGCGAGGGCCGCGTGCATGGTGTGCAGCACGCGCGCGTTGTCGGCCGGGCTCGATGGCCGCGAGCACGCTGCCCAGCCACCGCTCCAGCGCCGCCCGCCGTACCGCCGGGAAAACCACGGGGAACGCGGTGACCTCCTCGCGGAAGCGCGGTTCGGGTGACATCAGCCGACTGGAGACGCCCAGCAGCCGCGTGTGCCCCGCCCAAGTGAGGGTCTCGGCGCTGTAGACCGGGCCGGAGAAGTACGGCTCGGCGAACAACCGGCCCGTCAGCCGACGCGACGCCGCCTCGTCCAGCGCGCGGTCCAGCTCCTGCTTGTCCCTGACCAGCCAGACGTTCTGGCTGCCGGTGCCCGCCGAGTCCTTGAGGACGGCGGGCAGGCCCATGTCCCGCGGCACGAGTTCGCGCGGTTCCAAGTCGTCGGCCGTCCCATCGGTGACCACCTCGACAGCTGCTGCCCGTGTCAGCCCCGCCTCGTACAGCCGGTTGCGTACGCCGACCTTGTCCCTCGTCAGCCGCAGTACCGCCGGGTCGATGGCGGGCAGACCGAACCGCGCGGCCAGATCGGCGCCGACGAGCGTCCAGGTGTCGGTGGAACTGATCAGACCGTGCAGGTCCGCAGCCGCTCACCGAGCGAATCGGCGGCGCGCACCAGGTGCCGATGGCTCCAGGGCTTGCGTGTGCCGGGCGTGGACGTGTTCGACGTAGCGATTGCCGGTGTCGGCGCCGATCACCAGATGGAGCCGGTCCGGATGGCGGCGTGCCTCGTGTGTGGCGGCCAGGTACGTGGCGCCGGTCGAGAGTCCGGCGAAGACGGCGTGGTCGCGCAGCAGAGCGACCGTGCCCGACAGCGCGTGCGTGAAGTCCATCCAGTGGATGACGTCGTAGAGGTGGTGGCGGACGTTGTCGAAGACGATCGAGGAGTGGCCAGGGGCTGGGGCGCGATTTCGCGCACAGTGCACCACCTCGGTGTCCGAAAAGGTGTGGACGAATACAGCCGTTGCCCCGGTCGTGCCCGGCCTTTCGATGGCGCGAAACCCTCTTGAGGGAAAGCGAGAATCCCGGCGTCGCGGGGAGCTGGAAGCGCCGGAAAACCGACCCCCTGGAGGGGCCCTCGTCGATGGCGGGCAGGCCGCGCTCTCAACGATCGGTGAGATTCGATCGCATCGCCTCCGCCCCGACCCGGCCGCGTACGGAGAACCACAGGTTGAAGGACACCCTCTCGCCCGGCTTCATCATCGGCGGGTCGAGGAGGGCGATGTGGATGCCTTCCCGGGACATCCGCAGTGTGCTGTGCGCGCGTACGGTCACTGCTTTCGGCCGCCGGACGGTACCCGGCCGTTTCCGGTCGGGCGCGCGCAGCATGGAGACTCCCAGTTCCGGGGAGTCGGCGAAGATCAGGGTGTCGTCCGTGTCCCCGACGTTGCGAATCTCGAAGTAGGCGGCGGCCGTCTGCCCGCTGGACTGGATGATACGGCCGCCACCGACCCGGATCCTCGGTGTGGGCTCTCCCGCTGCCCCGGTCGCCGTGTAGCCCGTGAGCAGGGCCAACGCCAGTGCGCAGCCGCCCACCGGCACCAGCGCCGCCCGTACTCCCCGGGTCATCGTCTCCCTCAGGCGGCGTCGCGGCGTGGTGCGGTCATCGGTCGCTGAGGACATCGGACTTCCTTCCCGTACGGCCGTGCTCGGTGGCCGCGGGGCCGTAGGAGGGTAGGGGAGTGGGCGGGGTGCCGGTATGCCACCGGCCGGGGGTGTAGGTCCGCAGCCGCAGACTGTTGGTGACGACCAGGACCGAACTCGCGGACATGGCCGCGGCCGCGACCATGGGATTGAGCCAGCCGGTCGCGGCCAGGGGAACGGTGACCACGTTGTAGCCGAAGGCCCAGACGAGGTTGGCGCGGATGGTGCTCAGCGTGCGCCGGGTGAGCCGGATGGCGTCGATGACGGCCAGCATGTCCTCCCGTACGAGGGTGATGTCGGCCGCGCCGATCGCGGCGTCGGTGCCACCGCCCATTGCCATCCCCAGATCGGCGGAGGCCAGCGCGGCGGCGTCGTTTACCCCGTCGCCGATCACCGCGACGCATCGGCCCTGCTCGCGCAGTGCGGTGACGACCCGTTCCTTCTCCTCCGGGGTCACTCCGGCGTGGACCGTGTCGATGCCCGCCTGTTCCGCCATCGCATGGGCGGGGGCGGCGCCGTCACCGGTCAACAGCACCGGTTCGATGCCCAGCGCGCGCACTTCGCTCACCGCCTCGCGACTGGTGGGCCGCAGGCTGTCCCCGACGGCGAGCAGCCCCGTGAGGCGGTCGTCGATCTCCACGATCACGGCGGTGTGCGCGGCGCGTTCGGCGGCCTCGCGCGCCCGGCGCAACGGCTCCGGCAACGGCTCCGACGGCTGGGGGCGGCGTACCCGCACCTCACGGCCCTCCACACGTCCGGACACGCCCTCACCGGCAACAGCCCGGAAGTCCGTCACCTCCGGCAGCCGCGTGACGCGGTCCTCCTCGCGGCGGGCCGCCGCCACCACTGCCAGGCCGATGGGGTGCTCGGAGCCCTGCTCCACGGCCGCGGCCAGCCGGAGCACCTCCCTCGCTCCCGGACCGCCCTCCGCCACGATGGTGTCGGCCAGCGTCATGCGCCCCGTGGTGAGTGTGCCGGTCTTGTCGAAGACCACGGTGTCCACGCGGCGCAGCCGCTCCAGCGCCTCCGGGCCGCGGACGAGGACGCCGAGTTGCGCCCCGCGTCCGCTGGCCACCAGGAACGCGGTCGGTGTGGCCAGCCCCAGCGCACACGGGCAGGCCACCACGAGCACGGCCACGGCCGCGGTGACGGCAGTCTCTCCCGCCGCGCCCGCGCCGAGCCAGAAGCTCAGCACCGTGCCGGCGATCGCCACGATCACCGGCACGAACACCCCCGCCACCGCGTCGGCCAGCCGCTGGATCCTGGCCTTGCCCGCCTGCGCCTCGACCACCAGGCGGGTGATACGAGCCAGTTGCGTATCGGCGCCGACCGCGGTGGCGCGCACGACGAGCAGCCCGCCGGAGTTGACGGCGCCGCCGACCACGGCCGTGCCGGGCGCCACCTCCACGGGCACGCTCTCGCCGGTGACCAGGGAGAGATCCAGCGCCGAGCCGCCCTCGACCACCACACCGTCCGTGGCGACCTTCTCACCGGGGCGCACCACGAACTCCTGCCCCATGGTGAGTTCGGCCACCGGGACGCGGCGGCTGCCGTCCAGCTCCCTCAACTCCACGTCATGCGCGCCGAGTTCGGAGAGTGCCCGCAGCGCCGAACCGCTCCGGTGCCGGGCACGCGACTCCAGATGCCGCCCGACCAGGACGAACAGCGGCACGGCGACCGCCGCCTCCAGATAGATATGAGGCGCACCGTCGTCGGCCGAGGGCAGCAGGCTGAACGGCATGCGCATCCCCGTCACCCCCGCGCCGCCCCAGAGCAGGGCGTACGCCGACCAGGCGAACGACGCGAGGACGCCGAGGGATACCAGGGTGTCCATGGTGGCCGTGGCATGCCGCAGACCGCGCAACGCCCGCCGATGGAAGGGCCACGCACCCCAGGTCGCGACCGGCGTGGCGAGGGAGAAGCAGGCAAACTGCCATCGGTCGAACTGCCAGGCGGGAACCATCGAGATGACGATCACGGGCAGCGCCAGCACCGCCGTGACGACGAGCCGTTCGATGTCGACGACCTCATCGCGGCCGGGCCCGTCGTCAACACCGTCCCGGGGCGATCGGCTGTCGTCTTCTCCGGCGGCGGGAGGCGCGGGGAGCTCGGCGGTGTAACCCGCCCGTTCGACGGTGGCGATCAGCTCCGCCGGGGCCACGGTGGCCGGATGGGAGACTCGCGCCGTGCCGGTGGCCAGGTTCACGGTGGCGCTCACGCCTTCGACGCGGGCCAGTTTCTTCTCCACCCGGGCCACGCAGGCGGCGCACGTCATCCCGCCGATCAGCAGGTCGGTGGTGCGCGCGGACACGCCGGACGGGGCGGTCCGATCGGACGCGGTGTCCGGCCGCTCGCTCATCGCGCCCCCTCCCAAGCGCTGGGGTCCTGCGGCCCCATGCCGTGCGTGTCCATGCCTCCGGCCCGGCCGTCCTGCGGCACACTCCGATGGATTCCGGGCGCCACCGGACCGGCCGCCCGCCCCACCGTGTAGGAGGCGGCCATCAACACCGCCAGGAGGACGAGAAACCCGGTCAGGGCGGGAGGCGGCAGCGCGCGCCGCGTCCGGGCTACGCGCGGCTCCGCTCCGTCGGGCGCCGGTCGAGGCGGCGAGGCGGTATCGGTCAGCGGCATCTTCGGCACTCCCCTGTGCAGGCTTGGCGGAAACGGCCGGGGTTCGCTCACCTTTACGGGTCCGGGGCGGTTGGCCGCTCACCGTACGGAAGCTCTGTCACACAAGGAGAAAAACCGCCCCGGCCGGGAACCGTCCGGGTGCGTCAGCCGACATCTCAGCTGTGAGCGGTCTCTGGCCCGGCCCGGCGGAGAGCGGAAAGTCCGACCGGGCAGCGGCCGGGGCACATGCGCCCACCCGGCCAAGCGGAGGGGCCGGGTGCGGCGGACGGCGAGAGGTCGCCCCTCCACCGCACCCGGGGAGTCCGTTGCCGGACGCGGACGTCAAGCCACCGCTACGACCACGGCGGGTGGACGGATGTTCGTCCTGCTGGTGTGAACCCGCGGGGCCGGATCGTACGGCGGCCCGCGGAACATGGCATGCGAGGTGCGGGCACCCGGCACCCGGCGCCACATGTCGACGGAGGCAACTGCCGTGCGTCTCCCATCAGTTCACTCAGGCGGGGATCAACGATCCAGAACACCCACAGTTTCGGATCAATAGGTCAGGTGACGGCGAACATTCGGCGGTATTCACTTGGGGTGATCCCGGTGGCGCGGCGGAAGTGCTGCCGGAAGTTCGCCGGGGTTCCGAGCCCGCAGAGCTGTGTGATGTGGTCGACGCCGGCGTCGGTGGTTTCGAGGAGTTCGCGTGCCCGGTCGATGCGTGCCGCGTTGAGCCATTTGATCGGGGTGGTGCCGGTCTCGGCCGCGAAGGCACGTGCGAAGGTTCGGGGGGAGAATCGGGCGTGTGCGGCCAGGTCGGCTACCGTCAGTGGCTGGTCCAGGCGGTTCAGTGCCCATTCCAGGGTCGCGCCGAAGCCTGTCCTGTTCGGTGGGACCGGCGGTCGTGCGATGAACTGCGCCTGCCCGCCGTCCCGATGTGGTGCGGCGACGATCTCGCGCGCTACGGCGTTCGCGACGGCCGCCCCGTGGTCGCGGCGCAGGAGGTGCAGGCAGAGGTCGATGCCGCTGGCGACGCCTGCGGAGGTGATGACGTCTCCGGCGTCGACGTAGAGCGCGTCGGGGTCGACCTCAACCTTGGGATGGAGACGGGCGAGGTCATCCGTGTGGCGCCAGTGCGTCGTCGCGCGCCTCCCGTCGAGCAGCCCCGCGGAGGCGAGCGCGAACGCTCCGGTGCAGATCGAGGCGATGCGGGTGCCGTGTCGGTGTGCCTGGGCCAGTGCGGCCACCACGTCGTCCGGCGCACCGTCGAGGTAGTCGCGGAAGGCCGGCACGATCACCGTGTCCACCGCGCTGACCGTGTTGAGACCATGCGTGGCGATGAGGGGCCAGCCGTTGTATGTCTCGACGGGGCCCGCGGTGCGGCCGCAGAGCATCAGGTCGTAGGGCAATCCCGGCTGGTCGAAGATGTGGAACGGTATGCCCAATTCCATCGGCAGCACCCGGTCGAGCGCGAGTACGGCGATGCGATGCCGCCGGACGAACTGCTCGGATGCCATCGGCACAGTCATGGCAGAAATCTATCGTGACTGGGCTCTTCTGCCGCTTCCCGGCGTTGTGGGGGCCCTGAATAGTGAAGACGTTCCACATTCTCGTGGAACGAGGTCGATTGCTCTGCCGGGAGGGACACCGAGGATGATGAACGACGCGATTCCGTATCGGATCACGGTGCTGTTGTTCGAGGCTGTCGAGGAGTTGGACGCGGTCGGGCCGTGGGAAACGCTCCGGTTCTGGCAGGAGCTGACCGAACGCGACGTGGTCGTCCGCACCGCGAGCATCGACGGACGATCTGTGCGCTGTGGCCTGGGGCTGACGTTCACGCCCGATGGCGCCATTGACGATGAGCCGAGGCCGGACCTGCTCATTCATCCTGGTGGCGCCGGCGTCGAGATTCTCCGGGAGGACCAAACGCACCTGTCAAGGCTGCGGTCGTTCGCGGCCGACGGCACGCTTTTGGCGTCCGTGTGCAACGGCTCTCTGGTGTTCGCGGCGGCCGGGCTCCTCGCGGGGCTCCCCGCGACCTCCCATTGGAGCGAGATCGACGGCTTCGTGTCTCGGCATCCTGACGTCGACGTCCGGACCGGCCCCCGGTGGGTTGACACCGGGCAGATCGTGACCAGCGCGGGCGTAGCCGCCGGGATCGACATGGCGCTTCACCTCATCGACCGCCTCGAAGGCGTCGACATCGCCCAGAAGGTGTCCCACGTACTCGAGTACCCCTGGTCACCCGAGGCTTCCACGACCGTCGTGACGGAGAAATAAGGAACCAGAAAGCCATGATCAGGGCTTCAGCCCCGGCGTCACCGGCGTCACCGGCGTCACGATCCGCGCACTCGGCCCGTCTCCTGCCGGGGCGCCGTCCACGACGAGCACAAACTGTATGACGGGATGCGGGCCGCGTGGGCGGCGGCAGCCCCTTCCACGCCGATCGTCGGTCCGACACCGCAGCGTTGGTCTGTGAGGGCCGCACCCTGACCTGCGTGGACCCGCACCGGGGCAGCGACGCCTCGCGCACGTCGCGCGGGCCGCGGGACTTGTCCAGGGCGGCCACGTCCGCACCGGGCTGGGGGCTGTGGCATCACGTGCCCCGGTCGACCGCGAGCCGCTCTTCCGCTGCCCGGACCACTGTGTACCGAGGGCGTGCTTCCCTCGCCCCGCCGGCCCGGCCCCGGCCCCGGCCTTCGCCGAATAGCCCACGACTCCCCGGGAACTCACGACCACTTCGCCGCGACTACTGCATCAGAACTCTTCAGCCCATGAGCACAGCCCGTACACAAGGAGCCCACATGCCGATGAAACGGTCGGCCGCTGTCACCCTGACCGCAGCCCTCTGCCTGCTCACGGCGGCATGTGGCTCCTCGTCCGAGGACAAGGCGAGGGACAGCACCACCGAGGCCGCCGTCTCGAAATCCGGCTACCCGGTCACCCTCGACAACTGCGGTGAGAAGGCGACGTTCAAGAAGGCCCCCAGCCGGGTCGTCGTCATGAACGGCGCCTCGGTCGCCGAGGTCTCCACGCTTCTCGCCCTCGGCCTCCAGGACAAGATCGTCGCCAACGAGCAGACCTACGGAATGTCCGAGGTGGCGGACCGGGCCGCGGCCATCAAGGACCTGCCCACCGGTGACATCAAGCTCAACGACGCCTATGACATCCCCCGCGAGGCGATGCTCGGCCTGCGCCCCGATCTCGTCCTGTCCGTCACCACATACGGCTTCGACCAGAAGAACGGCTTCGCCACCCGTGAGCAGCTGAAGCAGGTAGGAGCCAACAGCTACGTCTCCCCGCAGGGCTGCGACGACGACCCCTCCAAGATGACCGTCGCCGACAGCTACACGCTGCTGCGCGACATGGGAAAGATCTTCAACGTCAGTGACAGGGCCGAGAAGCTGATCGCCGAGTCCGAAAAGAACATCGCGGCGGTCTCCGAAAAGGTCAAGGGGGAGAAGAAGCCGAAGGTCATGGTGCTCTTCTCCAACATGGCCATGGGCAGCAACGACTTCAGCTCGGTCTTCAGCAAGGGAATCGCTAACGACATCCTCGCCAAGGCCGGCGGCTCCAACGCCTTCGAGAGCGCTTCCAAGGCCCTCTTCGCCGATCTGAGCAAGGAGAAGGTGGCCGCCACCGACGTCGACGCCCTCGTCGTCATCAGCTACAACGACCCCAACCCGGCTGCCTACGCCAAGAAGCTGCTCAAGGAGTTCCCCCAGTGGTCAGCCGCCAAGAACAACGCGTACGTCGTCCTGTCCGACTCGATGTACCTGGGTCCCAGCAACGATCTGGCGGTGGAGAAGATCGCCAAGCTGCTGCACCCCGAAGCGTTCTGACCCGGCTCAGGACTCCGCTGGCGTTCACGCTCCTGCCCGTCGCGCTGATCGTCACGATGATCGTGGGCATCAGTATCGGGGCGGTCAACGTCCCGCTGGGCGACGTGTGGGGGATCGTCCTCCACCATGTGACCGGCGCGGGGGCGGCGCACTCCGACCCCGCGCTGGACCAGATCGTCTGGAACTTCCGCACCCCGCGGGTTGTCCTTGCGGCCCTGGTCGGCGCGGGCCTGGCCGTGTCGGGCGCCGTGCTGCAAACCGTGGTGTCCAACCCGCTGGCCGACCCCATCGTGCTGGGTTTCTCCTACGGTGCCACGCTCGGCGCGGTGCTGGTCATCACCCTGGGCGGCGGCGCGGCGCTGGCCGGGCTCGGGGTGTCGGCGGCCGCGTTCCTCGGCGCGGTCGCCGCCGGCGCGCTGGTCTTCGCCCTCGGACAACGCCGGGGACGCCTGGCGCCCACCCGGCTGGTGCTGGCCGGCGTCGCCGTCGGCTACGTCTTCCTCTCGGCCACGAGCTATGTGCAACTCCAGGCGACACCGACCGAGTTGCGGACGGTCATGTTCTGGATGCTGGGCAGCGTCTCCGGCGCGCAGTGGGGCCAACTCCCCACGGTCACCGCGGTGGTGCTCGTCACCACTACGCTCCTCAGTCTCTTCGGCCGGCGGCTCAATGCCCTGCTGGCCGGTGACGAGTCCGCCACCGCGCTCGGCGTCGACGTCAACCGGCTGCGCGCCGTGCTCCTGGTGCTCGCCGCACTGCTGACCGGAACCGTCATCGCCGTCGCCGGCAGCATCGGCTTCGTCGGCCTGATGATCCCGCATCTGGTGCGCCTGACCACCGGCGCCGACCACCGCCGGCTGCTCCCCCTGACCGCCCTGCTGGGAGCCGTCTACCTGGTCCTCGTCGACCTGCTCTCCCGCACCCTCAACCGCCCCAACGAAATCCCCCTGGGCATCATCACCGCTCTGCTCGGAGCTCCCTTCTTCCTGTGGCTGCTGCGCCGCAACAAGGGCCTGGACTGACACCATGAAACTCACCGTCGACCGGCTCCACGTCACCCTGGACCACAACCCGATTCTCCGCGACGTGAGCCTGGAGGCCCGTAAAGGCGACATCGTCGGCCTCGTCGGCCCCAACGGCAGCGGCAAGTCCACCCTGCTGCGTGCCGTCTACCGCTCGCTCCGTCCCGTGGACGGGGCGGTCAGGGTGGGCGAGGACAACGTATGGGAGCTGTCCCCCCGCGCCGCTGCGCGTCGTACGGCCGCCGTTCTCCAGGACGCCGGCGGCAACACCACCGGCCTGACCGTCACCGAGATCGTGGCCCTCGGCCGCGGCCCGCATCACGGGCTGCTCGGCCGTGACGGTGCCGAGGACCGCGAGGCCGTCTCCGACGCCATCGACAGCTGCGGCGTACGGCCCTTCGCCGACCGCGACTACGCCTCCCTGTCCGGCGGCGAACGACAACGCGTCCTACTGGCAAGGGCGCTGGCGCAGAGTCCACAACTCCTGGTTCTGGACGAACTCACCAACCACCTCGACATACGGGCCCGGTTCGAACTCCTGGACCTGATCCGGGCCACCGGCGTCACCACCCTCGCCGTCCTGCACGACCTCGACCTCGCCGCCCGCCTCTGCGACCATCTCGTCGTCCTGCACGACGGAGCCGTGGCGGCGGCGGGACCGGTCCTTGAGGTGCTCACTCCGGACCTCCTCGCCGACGTCTTCGGCGTCCGCGCCGGCACCGAGCGGCATGCCGACGGCGTCATCCGCATCACCTACGCGGCCCAGCCCCTCGCGAACGGCGAGAGCCCGGAGCACGACCACGCCCGGCTCTCCGAGACCGCCGAGCGCTGAAGCGGAAGTGAGTTCGCGTCAGGCTCCCGAGGCGCACGCGGGTTCCGGGCCTCGTACTGGATACCGGATCCGGTTGCCTCGGCCGCCTCGGCCGCCTCGGCCCGGTCGAACCGGGCCACCAGGTGCAGGGCCATGTCGAACCCGGCCGACCCTCGGCGCTGGTGACGACGGCCCCGTCATCGACAACGCGCTGCCCACTCGCCCACCACAGCCAGTACCAGGGGGACCGAGAGCCCGAAACCGGCTCAGCGGCCGTATCCGCCCCTATCCATTGGCGGCGGGGCCACGGTGAGCCCGGTGTACGAGGACGACCCGACATTCACGCAGCCAAAGGCCCGTTCGAGCCGGGTGTACGCGAGGATCGCCCGCTTCGCACAGGAGTGGCAGGCAACCAGCGCGGCTTCGCCGGAGCAGTTGCAGGAAGGCTGGCGCCAGATCCGCGAGGAGGCTCGAAAATCGGGCGGCCCGGCACCTAGGTGCCCTAGAGTCGCCGCATGCGGCGAAGGGCAGGGTTGGCGATAGCCGGGGTTGCGGCCCTGGCTTGGGGCGAGTGGTTGAACTGGCGCTGGTCTCGAGTTCTCGTGGGGAACGGCGGGGGCGCTTCCGAGGCCGTGGTGGTGTTGGGGTACCGGAACCCCCAAGCGACGGCGAACTTGATCAACCGATGGCGAGTCCGTACTGGAATTCGCTCCATCTCCGCTGACGGTGCGCATGGGACCCGCGTGATCTTCAGCGGCGGTGCGGCTGGCGGCGGCACCGCGGAGGCCCAGCTAATGGCTGACTACGCGAAGTCCGTGCTCGAGTTCGAGGGCACGGTGCTCCTCGAAGACCAAAGCGCGACGACGTGGGAGAACATCACGAACGTGATCCCGCTGCTTGAGGACGTGGACCGCATCAAGATCGCCTCCCAGCCGGCTCATGCACTCAAGGCCCGTGCGTACTTGCGGCGGCAGCGTCCCGATCTTGCAGAGAGGCTCGTGCGCGCGGATGACTACCGTACCGGCGAGTGGACGGTAGTCAAACCGCTGCTGGCTCTGTACGGACTGTGGACACTCCGCGGTCTCAAGGCCGATGAACGCAAGGTCTCGCTGTAAACGACGCAGGACAGGCGGCATGACGACGCCTGGCAAGGTCGCGGCACGGACCCGAGCGACATGTACGTGGCCATGACGTGCGACGACCGTGCCCGCGACATCGCTGTCGAAAGCGCGGCCCGCACATCAATCAGCCCAGAGTGTCTTACCGGGACCTTGGCTCGGGAATGTCCCCGAACAGCTGGTCAGAGGTGGGAAACGAGTGTTACGTCACTTCACGCTGCCCGCTGTGAGGCCCGAGCGCCAGTAGCGCTGCAGCAGCAGGAACGCCACGACCAGCGGCAACAGCGCCAGCAGTGAACCGATGACCATCAGCGGGTAGTAGTCCGGGTTGATCGGCGCGGTGGAGTTCCAGCTGTACAGACCGAGGCTGAGCGGATACAGCGACGCGTCGTTGAGCATCACCAAGGGCAGGAAGAAGTTGTTCCAGATCGCCGTCAGTTGGAACAGGAAGATCGTCACGTAGCCGGGGGCGAGCATCCGCAGTCCCACGAACAGGAAGCTGCGCAACTCGTTCGCGCCGTCGACCCGGGCGGCCTCCAGGACTTCGTCAGGCACGTAGGAGGCGGAGAACATCCGCGCCAGGTACACGCCGAAGGGGTTGAACAGGACCGGGATCAGGACCGACCACACCGTGTTCGCGAGCCCCAGGTCGGAGGCGAGCAGGTACAGCGGCAGGGCGAGCACCGTGGCTGGCACCATCACCGATATCAGGATGAGGGCGAACAGGGCACCCTTGCCGGTGAACTCGAACTTGTCGAAGACGTACCCGGCGGCGGTGGACACGAGTGCGCCGACCGCGGCACCGCCCACGGCGTAGAGCAGGCTGTTGCCGTACCAGGTCAGGTACGCGCCGCCGTCGTGGGCGAGCAGGTCGCGGAAGTTGTCCACGAGCGCGAAGTGGGAGAGGTCGAAGAAGTCGGAGGCGAACAGCGCCCGCGCGTCCACCGTGGAGGCGAGCAGCAGCCACAGCAGGGGCAGCAGCGCGTAGAGCACGCTGATGCCCACCAAGACGTTCGCGACGATACGGCCGTACGGCCGGGTGGCGGAGCCGGAGGTGGCGGTGGCACTCACGATCGGGCCTTCCTGGGGTCGGGGACGCGCCGGGCGGTGCCCGCCGTTCCGCGCGTGACCACGTAGGACAGGACGCAGCACACGAGCAGCAGCAGGACTGAGGCGGCGGATGCCAAGCCGTAGTTGTTGCGGGTGAAGGCGGCGTCGAAGATGTACATGTTCGGGGTGTAGCGGGGGCCGACCAGCGGGCTGGCCCGGCTCAGCAGCATGGGCTCGGTGAACAGCTGGAGTGCTGCGATCGTGGTGAAGATCGCCACGGTGGACAGCGTGCCGCGGATCATCGGCACTTTGATCGTCAGCGCCGTGCGCACCGGGCCCGCGCCGTCGACCTGGGCGGCCTCGATGAGTTCGCGGGGGATGGCCCGAAGCGCGGCGAAGAAGATGACGGCGGTGTAGCCGAGTCCGCTCCACAGCGCGATATTCACGAGGGAGGGGATCAGCATGCGCAGGCCGAGGAAGTTCACCGAGATATCAGCGTTGTTCAGCAGGCCGAGGACGGGTGAGATGCCGGGTGTATAGAGGTACAGCCAGATGACGGTGGCGATGATGCCGGGCACGGCGTGCGGCACGAACAGCGCGGTCTGGCTGAGCCGGCGGGCGTGCACCAGACCTGAGTCGAACAGCAGGGCGAGGGCGAGCGCACCGGCCAGGACCAGGGGGATGAACACCAGCGCGTACAGGAGGGTGACGCCGACGCCGCGCACGAAACTGGGATCGGACAGCACGGACGTGTAGTTGCGCAGCCCCACGAAGGCGGTATGGGCGTTGCCGAAGCCGAGGCCCGTGTGGGACTCGGAGAAGAAGCTCAGTTTGACCGCGTACAGTACCGGGACCAGGAACACGGCGAACAGCAGCAGGGTGAAGGGCCCGAGGAGGGCGCCCACCGCCTGACGCTGCGGACGGCGCGAGCGCGTTACGCGGGTGCTCGGAACGCTCGGCGCACTCGGCGCGCCCGCGGTACGGGGCTTGCCGGGGACGGTGGACGTACTCATGCCTGCCTCACCTTCAGGCCCAGGCTGCGCAAGTCGGGCAGGGTCTCGGCCTGCGCGGTGCGCAGCGCCTCGATGATCGTCGTGCCGTACGGGAGCCGGGCCAGACCGTTGTGCAAGGACGTCGCGGTGGCCTGCATCCGTGGGCCCCAGATCCAGCCTGTGCGCAGCAGGCGGGCCTGGCCGGCCATCAGGCCGTAGAGATCCTGGCCGCCGTAGAAGTCGGTCTTGAACTGGCGTGAGGCGGCTTCGACCTGATCCTTCGCGGCGGGGAAGAGGCTCGAACGGCCGCTGGAGAGCCGGGCGGTAATCGCCTCGCGTGTCGTCGACATCCATTCCAGGAACCGCATCGCGCGCTCTTTGCGCCGGCTGTCGGCGGTGATGGCGTGCAGGGAGACACCGTCGGTGCCCAGGACTGGTTTGCCCGAGTCCCACTGGGGCAGCGGGGCCACGCGCCAGCGGCCGGAGGTGCCGGGCACCGAGGAGGCCAGGGCCGCCAGGCCCCACGGCCCGACCAGGTGGGCCGCCACGCGGCCGCGGGCGAGTGCGGACAGCCACTCCTGACTGCTGCCGGGGGCGACGAACAGCAGATCCTCATCGATCAGCCCCTGCCAGTAGTCCGCGACCCGGCGGGTGGGCTCGTCGAGGAAGTCCAGTGCCCAGCTGTCGCCTTCGATGGCGAACCACTGTCCGCCGCTCTGCATGGCGTGCCCGGCCAGCACGTTGTAGGCGTTGGGATGGAAGGTGGTCAGATGGACACCGGACTTCCTCTTGAGCCTGCGCGCCGCCTCGTGGAACTCCTCCCAGGTGGTGGGCACGTCGATGTGGTGCGCATCGAGGATGTCGGTGCGGTAGGCGAGCAGCATGGGGCCCAGGTCCAGCGGGATGCCGTACACCCGGCCGTCCAGCTTGCCGTTGGTCCACGCCTGCGGGCCGAGTTGCGTGCGCAGCCGCGGGGTGACCAGGTCGGTGACGTCGGCGCATACGCCGTCGATGGCGAAGGAGGGCAAGTCGGCGTCGACGATGGTGACGATGTCCGGGGCGTTCCCGGCTCGGGCGGCGTTCGAGAGCTTGGCGTTGCCACCCGCGAGACCCGAGGTCATGGGGGAGAAGTCGACGGGGTCATCGGGGTGGGTGGCATTCCACTTGGCGACCAGGGTGTCGGTGCCGCGCAGCGACGACCAGAAGGTCAGGGGCCCGTCCGGATCGCTCTGGCCGGCTGAGGCGTTGCCGCAGGACGTCACGCCGGCGCAGGCCAACGCGGTCCCGAGCCCGGCGGCCAGGACACCGCGTCTGCTCAGCGGACGGCTCGTCATGACGGCCGCCTCGGCCGCCTTGGGCGCGGAGAGGGAGGGGGAGGGGGAGGCCAGGGAGGACATGGGCGCTCCTGTTCGGGGACTTCAGGGGACTTTCGGAGGACTTTCAGAGGTGGGCAGGACGGCCGGAAGGGGCGGGGCCGGTGGGTGGCGGGGCGAGTGTGTCGAGCACCTGGTGGAAGGCGGTCAGCGCTTGATCGAGACCGGCGGCTTCGGGGTACCAGGCACGCTCCCACTCCAGGCTGATCCAGCCTTGGTAGCCGAGCCGGTGCAGCTGCTCGACGACGGCGGCCAGCGGGACGTCGCCGTGGCCGGGCAGGACCGGGCGCAGGTCGGTGGGCGTGGCGACGTCCTTCAACTGGACGTGCCGGATCCAGGGGCCGAGCACGGCGGCGGTACGGTCCGGACTCTCCCCGGCGCGCCAGGGGTTGACCGCGTCCCAGACCGAGCCCACCGCAGGGGAGCCGACGGCCTCGATGACGTCGGCGACCCGCTCGCCGGTGAGGAACTCGTCGTGGGTCTCCAGGAGTACGTCCACGCCCAGCCGCGCCGCCAGCGGGGCGGCCTGGGACAGACGGCGGACCGCCCGGTCGCGCCGCCCTTCCGGCTGGTCGGCGCCGCCGCCGAAGACCCGCACGGAGGGGGCGCCAAGCCTGGCGGCCAGGCGCAGGTGCCCGGCCAGGTCCTCCACCACGTCCGCGCGGTCGGCGGCGACCTGCACATACGACGCCAGGCAGACGATGTCCAGGCCCGCCGCGGTCAGGTGGGCGGCGACCGCGTCGGCTTCGGTTTCCGGCATGCCGGGGTAGGTCGGCTGGCCGGCCGCGCAGCGCAGTTCGACACCGTCACAGGGGCCGGTCCGGGCCAGGCGGACCACCTCGTCGAGGCCCGATCCGGGGCAGCCGAGGGTGCTGAACGCGCGCCGGTTCACGCCGGCACTCCGTCGTCGAGCAGAGCGACCGGGCCGCCCTCCGCCGCTGAGCGGTACACGGCGAGCGCGGCGGCCACCACCGACCGGCCGTAGACGGCGTCCACGTACCGTGCGCCGGGTTCGCAGCGGGCGGCGGCGACGAAGCCGTCCAACTGAGCCCGCAGCGCGGGCTGCTGGCGGCCGGAGTCGGCGTCGAGCAGCCGGACGGACTCGCCGTCGCGCAGCAGGAACAGGCCCTCGGTGGCGGAGACGCGCAGCGTCGCCCGCTCCATGACGACCTCGGTCTCGTCGAAGTACGGGGCGCCGCGGCTGGTCAGGGTGAGGCTTGCGCTGGTGCCGTCGGCCAGCTCCACCAGGGCGAGGGCGTCGGTCTCCACCTCGACACCGTCCCGGCCGCGGACCACGCCGCTGACCCGCCGCACCGGGGAGCCGGTGAACCACTGGATGCGGTCCAGGCCGTGGGTGCCGACGTTGAGGACGATGCCGCCGCCGGCCAGCTCCCGGTCGAAGAACCAGGAGGGCCGCGAACCGGGATCGTAGTGCGCCGAGCGCCGGTGGGTGACCAGCACGGGCCGGCCGAATTCCCCGGAGGCGACGAGCCGCCGCGCTTCCTGGGCCTGCGGGTCGAAGTGGACGACATGGGCGACGGCGAGCAGCGTGCCCGCCCGGTCGCAGGCGTCGATCATCCGGGTGCAGTCCTCGACGGTCGTCGCCATCGGCTTCTCCACCAGAACGTGCAGTCCGGCTGCCGCGGCGTCGGTGACCATCGAGGCGTGCAGGGCGTGCGGGGCCGCGACGATGACCGCGTCGAGCCCACCGGCCGCGAACATGTCGCGGTAGTCGGTGAAGACGGGCACACCGGCGGGCGCCAGGGCACGGGCGGCGGAACGGCGCGTGTCGCAGATCGCGGCTATCCGGTAGGCCCCCGCGTTCGCGGCTGCCCGTACGTGGGCGGCGCCGACACCGCCCGCGCCAATCACTCCGATGCGGAACCGGCCGGTGACCGGGTCGCTGCTCATGCGTGTCCTACTTTCTTGG
>NZ_JAERRG010000033.1 GCF_016741935.1 Streptomyces endocoffeicus
GGCCATGGCCACGGTGACGGAGGGATCGTGACCACGTACCGCACCGTCCTCCGGTTCACCGCGAACTTACGCGACTGTCCCAGACCGACTAGACCCTCATGGACGGTTCCGCCTACCTGTGCCAGGTGGTGCCCAGCGACGGTCCGAGGACGAGCACGGGCCCGTCCTCGGGGCCGTCGGTCCGGTACTGAAGTGTCTTCGTCTCGCTCACCCGAAAACGGTATCCGACACGGGTGGCGGGGCTTTCGGGCGCGATGCACCCAGGATGTGAAGGCCTTACGGCGTAACCGTGGAGACCACGTAAACCTTCGGATGCGTCGGGTTGTCGAACTTGACCGTGATCCTCAGTTTGGGTTCCGGATCTTTCTGCTTGATGACCATCCCCGACCAGTCGTGACCGGGCGCTCCGACCTGCCAACCGACCTTCCTGGCCTGCTCCTTGGTGATGGTCACCTCGCCCTTGTCCAGGGCGGAGCGGCGGGTGCCGAGCTTGGTCAGGAAGGAGTCGAGGCCATCGCGGGACGTGACGAACTGCACGTACAGCGAGCTGACCTTCCAGGAGTTGGTCTCATAGAAGGCGACCTTCTTGGAGTACGGCGGCACCGGCACGTCGTATATGCGCCGCTGCACCCGGGTGGGGTAGCCCGCGCTGAGGCCCTTGGCCGACGCCGCCTCCGCCTTGTCCTCACCGCCGTTACGGCTCTGGAGGGCGGAGATCACCAGATAGCCCGCCGGGATCGCGATCAGCAGGAAGACGACCACGGCCTTGAGCCAGCGGCGGGGCGGACGGCCGCCACCGGGCACGGGCCCGCCGGACGTGGGGCCGCCAGGTGTGGGACCGCCGGACGTGGGGCCGCCCGGCGTGGGCCCGCCGGACGTAGGACCGCCGGACGTGGGGCCGCCCGGCGTGGGACCGCCGGGGCGCATACCGTCGGCCGGGGGCATCGCGGCGCCGGGCCGCTGGTCGGCGGCGGTCATTCGCGGCCTGCCTGGCTGCTGCGCGGTGCCAGCCGCAGCGGGGAGGAGGACCCGGCGCGCTCGTACCGCTCGACGCGGCGGCGGTTGGCGCGGCGGAAGCGGCGGGCGACCAGCCGGGCGAGGTCGGCGGCGCCGACCATCCCGGCCTCGGGGCCCAGCTGCGCCTTGACGATCCGGGCCTCCGGCCGGTAGCCGCGGCCGGTGAGGGTGCGCCGGAAGGCGTTCCGGGCGGGGTCGATCAGCAGATCGTCGGCGGCGCTGACGCCTCCGCCGATGACGAAGCAGGAGGGGTCGAGGGCGGCGGCGAGATTGGCGATGCCGACGCCGAGCCACTGGCCGATGTCCTGGAGCAGTTCGACGCACATGGCGTCGCCCTGCCGGGCCAGCTCGGTGATCAGCGGCCCGGTGATCTCCTGGATGTTGCCGCCGACCCGGTCGTTGATCCCGTACGCCACCGGCGATTCGGCGGCGGCCAGTTCACGGGCCTCGCGGACCAGGGCGTTGCCGGAGCTGTACTGCTCCCAGCAGCCGCGGTTGCCGCAGGGGCAGCGGTGGCCGGCCGGGACGACCTGCATATGGCCGAACTCCCCGGCGACCCCGTACTTGCCGCGCTTGACCTGGCCGTCCTCCAGGATCGCGCCGCCGATCCCGGTGCCGAGAGTGATCATGACGAGATGGTCCTCGTCGCGTCCGGCGCCGAACCGCCACTCCGCCCACGCGGCGGCGTTGGCGTCGTTGTCGACCAGGACCGGGACGGCGAGCCGCTCGGCGAGCCGGTCGCGCAGCGGTTCATTGCGCCAGGACAGGTGCGGGGCGAACAGCACGCGGTTGCGGTCGGCGTCCACCCAGCCCGCGGCGCCGATGCCCACGGCGTGCACATCGTGCCGGTCGGAGAGGTCCAGCACCAGCTCGGTGATGGTGTCCTCGACGACCTTGGGGCTCTTGGACTTGTCCGGCGTCTCGGTGCGCAGCTTCTCGAGGATGTTGCCGTCGGCGTCGACGACCCCGGCCATCACCTTGGTGCCGCCGATGTCGATGCCGACCGTGGGCACCCGGGGCGCGCTGAGGTGCGAGCGGCGCTCACGGGTGCCGACGGTCCGCAGCACGGTGGCCCGGGCCGAGCCCCGGTGCACTCGTTCGCGGTAGATGCTCATCGGCCGGCCCCCTCGCCGGTGTGGGGGGTGCGGTCGCTGCGGGTACGTGCTCGCAAGAGTTCGTCGTCCCTGCGGGGGTCTCAGGAGGCCGCGGGGGCCTCGGCTGCGTCGGTCGTGGCGGGTGTGGCCCGCCGTGCGATTGTGCCTCACCCGCGCCTCATGCCGCATGGCGAGCCTACGGCGCGTGGCCCCCAGGAAGCACCGGAACACGGCCGACGGCCCGGCCGCTCAGCCCTCGGCGAACCCGCTCAACCTTTGGCGAACCCTCTCAGCCCTTGGCGACCCCGCTCAGCCCTTGGCGACCCCTCCCGACAGATCGGGGGCGGGGGTGCGGGCCAGCTCATGGCTGAGCTGCTCCAGCTCGCTGCCGCCCGCCATCTGCCGGGTGAGCTCCTCCAGGGCGATCTCGTCCTTGGCGTGGCTGCCCGCCATGGCGCCGCGCTTGAGCAGCACGAAGCGGTCGCCGACGAGATACGCGTGGTGCGGGTTGTGGGTGATGAGGACCACGCCGAGGCCCGCGTCCCGGGCGGCCGCGACGTACTTGAGCACGACGCCGGACTGCTTGACGCCCAGCGCCGCCGTGGGCTCGTCCAGGATGAGCACCTTCGCGCCGAAGTGGACGGCGCGGGCGATGGCCACGCACTGGCGCTGGCCGCCGGAGAGGGTGCCGATGGGCTGGTCGACATCGCGCAGGTCGATGCCCATGCGCAGCAGTTCACGGTGGGTCGTGGTGCGCATCGCCTCGACGTCGAGGCGGCGGAGCGGGCCGCGGCCCTTGTGGATCTCCGAGCCCAGGAAGAAGTTCCGCCACACCGGCATCAGCGGGACCACGGCCAGGTCCTGGTAGACCGTGGCGATCCCGCGGTCGAGGGCCTCGCGCGGGGAGCCGAGCCGGGTCTCCTCCCCCTCGATGACGAGGGTGCCGCCGTCGTGCTGGTGCAGCCCGGCGACGATCTTGATGAGGGTGGACTTGCCCGCGCCGTTGTCCCCGAGGACGCAGGTGATCTCCCCGGCGTGCACCTCGAGGGAGACGCCCTCCAGTGCCTTGACGTTGCCGTAGTACTTGCTGATGTCACTGAGCGCGACCAGGGCCGCCCGCGACGCCGGAGATGTCGGGGATTCATCGGATGTCGGGGACGAAATCATTTGCTCTCCTCCGCCCGCTTGCGGACCCACCAGTTGAGCAGCGTGGCGAGCAGCAGCATCGCCCCGAGGAAGAACTTGAACCAGTCGGCGCCCCACTGGGCGTAGACGATGCCCTTGTTGGTCATGCCGAAGATGAACGCGCCGACGGCCGCGCCGGCCGCCGAGCCGTAGCCACCGGTCAGCAGACAGCCGCCGATGACGGCCGCGATGATGTAGAGCAGCTCATTGCCCACGCCCTCGCCGGACTGGACGACGTCGTAGTTGAACAGCAGATGCTGGCCGGAGATCCAGGCGGCCAGCGCGACGCCCAGATAGAGGCCGATCTTGGTGCGCTCCACGGGCACGCCGACCGCGCGGGCCGCCTCCTTGGCGCCGCCCACCGCGAAGATCCAGTTCCCGGCGCGGGTGCGCAGCAGGATCCAGGTGGCGAGCGCGATCAGGGCGAACCACCACAGGACGGTGATCTGCACTTCGACGTCCCCGATGGTCAGATGCGAGGCGAAGACCTTACGGGCGGAGGGGAAGCCCTCCATGTCGGAGATGCTCTTGGTGGAGACGGTGTCGCTGATCAGCTTGGTGAAGCCGAGGTTGCAGCCCTGGAGGATCAGGAAGGTGCCGAGGGTGATGATGAAGCTCGGCAGATTGGTGCGGACCAGCAGATAGCCGTTGAAGAACCCGATCGCGAGGGTGGCCAGCAGGGACACCCCGACCCCGACCCACACGTTCGCCGTCATCTGGTACGAGAACATCGAGGAGATCAGCGCCGAGCTGGTCACCAGGACCCCGGTCGACAGATCGAACTCCCCGCCGATCATCAGCAGCGCCACCGGCACCGCCATGATCCCGATGGTCGAGGAGGCGTACAGCACGGTGCTGAAGCTGGACCACTGGAGGAAGGCGTCGGCGACGGCCGAGAAGAAGACGAAGACGGCGACGGCGCCGACGACCGCGCCCAGCTCCGGCCGGCCCACCAGCCGGCGCGGCAGCGAGCCGCGCACCGGCCGCGGGGACGAGAGCGTCTCCTCGGCGGGCGGGGCCTCCGCGCTCATCGGGTCCCCCGCTTCGTGTACGACGCGAGCTCGGCGGCGTCGTCCTTGGTGATGATCTGCGGACCGGTGAGCACCGGCTTGCCGCCACCGAGCACATCGGCGTTGTAGCGGTTGAGCCACAGCAGATCCACGGCCTCATAGCCCTGGAGATACGGCTGCTGGTCCACGGAGAAGCCGAGCGTGCCGTCCTGGAGCGCGGCGGCGACCTTGGCGTTGAGGTCGAAGGTGTCGATCTCGGCCTTGCTGCCCGCCTGGTCGGCGGCCTTGGCGGCGGTGTCCGCGAAGGGCGCGCCCAGGGTCAGCACGGTGTCGATGCCCTTGTCCGACTGGAGCTTGGCCTCGATCGAGGACTGCACATCGGGCATGTTGGTGCCCTCGACGTAGATCTTCTCCATCTTGCCGTCGAAGGTCTTGGCCGCGCCGTCGCAGCGCTGCTCCAGGCCCACGTTGCCCTGCTCATGGATCACGCACAGCGCCTTCTTACGGCTCCGCTTGTCGAGCTCGTCGCCGACGGCCTCGCCCGCGATGGTCTCGTCCTGGCCGACGTGGGTGAGCGCGCCGAACGCCTTGGACACCTCGGAGCCGGAGTTGACGGTGATCACCGGTATCCCGGCCTTCTGGGCCTTCTTCATCACGGACTTCATGGCGTCGGGCTTGGCGAGGGTGACGATCAGGCCGTCGACCTTCTGATCGAGGTAGGACTGGACCAGCTGGGCCTGCTCCTTGCCCTCCTCGTTGTGGGCGTAGAGGAACTTGATGTTGTCCTTGACCGCGGCCTGCTTGGCGCCGCTCTGCACGATGTCCCAGAAGGTGTCCCCGTCTCCGGAGTGGGTGACCATCGCGAACGTCCACTTCGGGGTGTTGACCGCCGCCCGTCCCCCGGCGGCCGCCTCCCGGGCGGCCCGCTCCTCGGCCCGCTTGCCGCCCGTATCGCTGCAGCCCGCCAACGCCGTACCCAGCACCGCCGCGAGCACGGCGGCGGTCATAGCGCGTGCCCCTCTCCGCACCGTCGCCACGAAGACCCGCCCTTCTCACTGTGTGTTCGTCCCGCTGTCACCTTCGCGGCCGGGCACCGCATGATCGGTCCCGGCCGCCGCCCAAGTATCCGTCACCGTTCATCGCCGGGGCTGCCGGGGTGGGCGGGGGCCCGGCGCCCGTACGGCTTGAGGACTTGTAGCCGGGGACGCGGGACACGTCAAGGACAAATGGCGCGGCACAAGGGGTGCGGCAGCGCTCAGGGGCGTACGAGCAGCTGGAATTCGAAGGCGTAGCGCGAGGCCCGGTAGGTGTGCGAGCCGAACTCCACGGCCCGGCCGGTGTCGTCGAAGGTCGTGCGCTCCATGGTCAGCAGCGGCGCACCAGCCGGCTCCCCGAGCTGCTCCCCCTCCTCGGCGGTGGCCGCGCGGGCGCCGACCGCCTGGCGGGCGCTGTGCAGGGTGATCCCGGCCGAGCGCATCAGCCGGTAGAGCCCGGTGTCCTCCAGCTCGGCGCTGTCCAGCTTGAGCAGGCCCACCGGGAGGTGGTTGCGCAGATGGGCCATGGGCTCGCCGTGCGCCAGCCGCAGCCGCTCGATCAGCACCACCTCTTCGCCCTCGGCGACGCCGAGCGCGGCGGCGACCTGGGCGGTCGCGGGCTCGGTGGTGTTCCGCAGCACCTGGGTGGCGGGGCGCTGACCGGCCGCCTCCAGGTCGTCGTAGAGACTGCTCAGCTCCAGCGGGCGCTTGACCTGGCTGTGCACGACCTGGGTGCCCACGCCCCGGCGGCGCACCAGCAGCCCCTTGTCGACCAGCGACGAGATGGCCTGCCGGACGGTGGGGCGGGACAGCCCGAGCCGCCCGGCCAGCTCGATCTCATTGCCCAGCAGGCTCCCGGGCGCCAGCCGCCCCTGCTCGATCGCCGCCTCGAGCTGCTGGGACAGCTGGAAATACAGCGGGACCGGACTGCTGCGGTCGACGCTGAGCTGGAGCGCCTCCGCCCCGCCCGAAGCGTCTTCTTCCTCCATAGCCACGGGCCGAGGGTATCCGGATGAGCACATGACGGGAAGTCGTGAAGTTCTGTTGTCAGGACAAACTACGCACAGGTGATCAGTCGGAACCGATAACGCTGTCAGCCGTCATGGCCACGGCCGCCCACCGCCGTCAGGACCCAGCCAGCACCGGGAGCCGTGCCCCGGCCCGACCTGGACCTCGGGCGGACGCCGCGTACAGGCGTCCATCGCGAACGGACAGCGCGGCCGGAAGCGGCAGCCGTCCCCGGCCGCCACCTCGCGCCGCTCCGCGTCCCGCCGCGCCCGCGCCGCCAGCCGGGCCGCCCGCGCGGCCCGCGCGGCCCGCGCCCGCTCCCGGCCCGCCCCGGAGCTGGGCGCGGCGGCGGCCAGGAGCTGGGTGTAGGGGTGGCGCGGGGCCAGGATCACCTCGTCGCTGGGGCCGCGCTCGACGATCTCGCCGCGGTACATCACCATCACCTCGGACGAGAAGTGCCGGGCGGTGGCCAGATCGTGGGTGACGTAGAGCAGCGCCAGCCCCCGCTCCTCCTTGAGCCGGTCCAGCAGCCCCAGGATCTCCAGCCGGATCGACACATCCAGCATCGACACCGGCTCGTCGGCCAGCAGCACCTCCGGGCCCGGAGCGAGCGCGCGGGCGATCGCGACCCGCTGCCGCTGGCCGGACGGCGCCGAGATCCTCGCCGTGGACGGGCGCGGCCGCCCGGCGCTGCTGCTGCGCCGGACCGGGGCGGGGTCGGTGGTCTTCTGCGCCTATCCGGTCGAGCACATGGCGGCGGTCACCCCGCGCGTCAACCCCGAGGCCACCAGCGCCCTCTACGACGCGCTCGCCGCCCACGCGGGCGTCCGCCGCCCGGTCACCGTGGAGGACCCCCGGGTCGCGGTGGACCGGCTGGTGCACGAGGACGGCCGGGTCTTCGTCTGGCTGGTCAGCCAGGCGCGGGCGGAACTGACGGTCAAACCGGTGGTCACGGACGGCGCCCGGCTGCTCTCGCTGGACGGCGCGGCGGCGGACACGGTGGTGCTGCCGCCGTACGGGGTGCGGGTGCTGCGGCTCGCGGAGGCTGTCCGCTGAGCGCTCCGCTGAAAGTGTCGCGAGGTGCAGTCGTTCATCTGCGGCTACGTCGTGGCTGGTCGCGCCCACGCGGCGGAGCCGCATATCGACACAGCCCCGCGCCCCTTCGGGGCGCACCCGAACCGCACCGGGCTTCAGCGAGGCCGCTTAGCCGCCGCCCGCCGGCGTCACGCGCCCGCCTGCTCGCGCAGCCGGGCGGCGGACCGGGCCAGCCGTATGGCGCCGACCACGGGCAGGGTGAGCGCTATCAGCAGGGAGGCCACGAACGCGGGGGCGCTGATCCCGTCGAACGCCAGGGAGAGCGCCACCGCCAGCATCGGCACCGTCACCATAGGCGACAGGACGAACAGCGTGGCCTGCCGCTTCTCGCGCCGCGCCCATGGCGCGGACCGCCACAGCCGGACGAGCGCGCCGAGGGCGGCGACCAGCCCCAGGGGTATGCCCACGCCCGGGACCAGGCACAACGGCACGGGCAGCACGGCGATGCCGAGCGTCACCCAGGTGGCACCGGCGTCCTCCGGCTCCGGCGGAATGCTGCCGGACTCCTCGGCCAGCGCGTCCGCCGCGATCTCCTCCGGGGTTCCGATCCAGTCGAGCACCTGCCGCACCCGCTCATCTCCGATCGCGGAATCACCGTCCCCGGGGGCATCCCCGGCGGCATCCTCGGCGCGGTCGTCCGCGAGCGCCGCCGCGATCTCCTCCCTCAGGTCCTCGAGCAGCTCCTCCCGCCACGCGGCGGGAAGCGCCGCGGTCCGCCGCTCGACCGAGGACAGAAAGGTCCGTACGAGGGGGTGGTTGAGGGGGCTGCTCATGTCGTCTCTCCGGGGGCGAGGAAACGGTCACCGGTCCAGGGCATTACAACCGGCATCCGTCAGCGTGTAGCACCCGCACGAGGGCCGCGCCCGGATTCGCGCAAATGCGCATCCTGCTGTGTTCGACAGGTTAGTGGGCCAGGCTAATAGGCCGCCGCTTCCCCCGCGCCACGGGTCATGACCCGGTCCAGTTCGGTCCCGGTGAGCCCGTCGGGCAGCGGGGCGGTGCCGGGGCGGGCGCGCAGGCCGTCCAGGACGAGCACGGCGATACGGCGGGCGGCGCGCCCCCAGGCGTCGAGCGGGAGTTGGGCGTGGGCGAGCATCGCGCCGGTGACGACGAGGTCGGCGGCGGTGGCGTCGGGGCGGATCGAGCCGTCGCCGACACCCCGCTTCAGGACCGCGGCCAGCGACCGGGAGATCCGCGAACCGATGGGGTCGGCCTCGTCCGCCAGGAGCGGGCCGGGCGCGCCGAGCAGCGGCAGGGCCAGATGGTGCCGTTCGGCGAGCAGCCCGCGCAGGAAACCGGCCAGCGCTTCCAGCGGCGGTGCCGCGCTGTCCTCGGCCTCCTGGGCGAGGGCGGCCACGAGTTCGTAGGAGCGGTGCACGACGGCCGCGTACAGCTCCTCGCGGTCGGCGAAGTTCCGGTACAGCGTGGCGATGCCGACCCCGGCCTCGCGCGCCACCACGTCCAGCGGCACGGCGGGCCCGTCGCGGAGCAGGACCCGCTCGGCCGCGTCGAGGAGGGCGGCGCGGTTGGCGACGGCGTCCGAGCGGCGGCGCGCGGGCTGGGCGGGACTCATGAGGCCATCTTCCCGCTCCGGGCCCGGCAGAAGGGTGACGGACGCGAGAGTCGTACGGCGATGCCCAGATTTTCAGCCGCTCTGTCGCTCTCGTGTCCGGCGCCGCGTCACCGCTTCATCTGATCTCCTCCGAGGAAACCCCGCCCTTCAGAGTGGGGAGGAATCGGGCTCCTGCGGAGCAGGGCAAGGAAAGCCGGTTCACCGCCAGGGCGGACCGGCGCCCATCCCCAACTACCCTCAGCAGTTCACAAGCTGATGCACTAGCATGTGAGACATGGGGACCACGCACGTGAAGCGGGCGTTCAAGTACCGCTTCTATCCGACCGATGCGCAGGCGGCCGAGCTGTCGCGCACGTTCGGGTGCGTGCGGAAGGTCTACAACTTGGCCCTGGCAGCCCGCACCCAGGCGTGGGTGCTGCGGCAGGAGCGGGTGAACTACAACGCCACCTCGGCCATGCTCACCGCGTGGAAGAGGACCGAGGAACTCGCTTACCTGAACGACGTTTCCTCGGTCCCGCTGCAGCAGGCTCTGCGCCACCTTCAGACAGCGTTCACCCACTTCTTCGCCAAGCGGGCCCGGTACCCGCGGTTGAAGTCGCGGAAGAAGTCCCGCAAGTCGGCGGAGTACACCACCAGCGCGTTCCGGTTCCGTGATGGGAAGCTGACTCTGGCGAAGATGACGGAGCCGCTGGAGATCGTGTGGTCTCGTCCCCTGCCGGAGGGGGCCACACTGTCCACGGTGACCGTTTCGCAGGACGCGGCCGGACGCTGGTTCGTGTCTCTGCTGTGCGAGGACCCCGGTGTGGAGCCACTCCCCACCACGGACGCGGCGGTCGGCGTGGACGCCGGGCTGGACCACCTGCTGACCCTATCGACCGGGGAAAAGATCACCAACCCCCGGCACGAGCGGCACGACCGCGACCGTCTGGCCAAGGCCCAGCGGAAACTGGCCCGCAAGGCCAAGGGCGGCGGAGCCAACCGGGCCAAGGCCCGCCAGAGGGTCGCTCGCGTTCACGCCCGCATCGCCGACCGGCGGCGCGACACATTGCACAAGATCACTACTCGGCTCGTTCGTGAAAACCAAACGATCGTGATCGAGGATCTCACCGTTCGGAATCTGTTGAAGAACGGCAGGCTGGCCCGCGCCATCTCGGACGCGGCCTGGGCGGAATTCCGCACGATGCTGGAGTACAAGGCCTGGTGGTACGGCCGCGAGGTGATCGCGGTCGACCGCTGGTTCCCCTCCTCCAAGCTGTGCTCGCACTGCGGAACCCTGCAGGACAAGTTGCCGCTCAGCGTCCGCACCTGGACCTGTGGCTGCGGGGTCACCCATGACCGTGACGTGAACGCGGCGCGGAACATTTTGGCCGCCGGGCTGGCGGTGTCGGCCTGTGGAGCCGGTGTAAGACCTCAACGGAGTTCTCCGGGCGGGCGGTCGGCGATGAAGCAGGAACCTCTACGGCGCGAGCCGTAGGAATCCCCCTCCTTCAGGAGGGGGAGGAAGTCAACCACTCGTCCTCGTACTTCTTGTACGTACCGTCGTGGGTGGCCAGATGGACCCACTGGTCGACGTACTCCTTGAACTGGGCGTCGCCGCGCGGCAGTACGTACGCCTTCTCGGAGAAGGAGAACGGCTCGTCCGGGTGGACCGCGCACAGCTCCGGGTGGATCGCGGACTGATAGCGGGTCTCGCTGGCGTCCGTCATCATCACATCGGCGCGGCCCGCGATGATCTCGTCGAAGATCGTGGTGTTGTCCGGATGGACGGTGAGGGTGGCCTGTTTGATATGGGCTCGGGCGAACTGCTCGTTGGTGCCGCCCGGGTTGACCACGACCCGTACGCCGGAGCGGTCGATCTCCTCCAGCGTCCGGTACTTGTCCTTGTCCGCACAGCGCACGATCGGCGTCTTGCCGTCGGTGAGGTACGGCTCGCTGAAGGACGCCTTACGGGCGCGGGCCAGGGTCACCGACACCCCGCCCATGCCCACGTCGCAGCGGTCGGCGACGAGGTCGTCCACCAGGGTGGCCCAGGTGGTGGGCACGTACTTCGGTTTGGCGTCCAGGCTCTTGGCGAGGTCCCCGGCCATCTTGATGTCGATGCCGGTGTAGGCATCGGACTTGGGGTCGCGATGGCTGAAGGGCCGGTAGTCGCCGGTGGTGCACACCCGCAGTACCCCGCGCTCAGGCACCCGGTCCAGCAGGGTGCCGCGCTGCTGCCGGGCGCGCTCGGCGGCGTTCGCCCGCGCCAACTCGGTCTTCTGCTCGGGCTTTGAGGCCGTACCGACGGCCAGCGCCGAACCGGCGGCGGTGGCGGCGAGCACGGCGGCGAGGGCGGACAGCGTGACGGTACGTCTCACGGGGACCTCCTGGGCGCGGGCGGGCGGCCGCTAGGTGTGTTTGGCGGATCTTGACGCCTGCGGCGGGGAGGGGAAAGAACCGCCGGACACCCGGTAGGAGCCGCGTGATCACAGCGCTCAGGGTGGCAGAAGTCCCGGCCCACGGGAAGCCGTTGACCGCCGGGTGGACGGGTCGCGTGCTGCTCTCAGGACGTCAGTACGGCTCGTGCGGCGAGTCCAGCGGGGGCGCCACATCCGCGAGGCGGGCCAGCAGTTCGGCGGCGCGCTTGCCCACGGTGTCCCGGTCGCCCTCGGACAGCGCCGAGCCCATTCCGCACGCGACGGCCCCGGCCGCGATCCAGTCCGGGGCCTCGGCCAGGGTCACCCCGCCGGTGGGGACCACGGCGGCCTGCGGCAGCGCGGCCCGTACATCGCTGACCCATCTGGGCCCGTAGGCGGAGGCGGGGAAGAGCTTCAGGGCGTCCGCGCCCAGCTCCATCGCGCGCACCGCCTCGGTGGGCGTGGCCACGCCGGGGAAGACCGGCAGACCGTAGCGGTGGCCGGTGCGGATGACCTCGGGGTCCAGGCTCGGCGAGACGAGGAAGCGGGCGCCCGCGTCCACCGCCATCCGGGCCGAGGCGCCATCGAGCACCGTGCCCGCGCCGATCACCGCGTCATCGCCGACCTCCCGGATCAGGGTGGTGACCGCCTCCAGGGCGAAGGGCGTGGTCAGCGAGATCTCCAGGCTGGTGATACCGGCGGAGAGCAGGCTGTCCGCCGTGGCGTGGGCGTGGTCGTAGCTGTCGCTACGGACGATGGCGAGGACGCGCTGCGCGAGCGCGGCCCGGGTGATCTCCCAGCGGTACACGGCGGTCGCCGCCTTCCTCTCCCAGGTGCTGCTGGCGATGCCGCCCCGGATTGCCTCCGGGATATGCGGCGGTTTCGGTGTGCGGTGGACGATACGCGGTGCTGTGCTGCGCTTGGTGGATCGGTATCTGATTGTCCGTCTTACCGGTGCTGCTCTGTGTTGTTGTGATGTGCGCGGCCCCGCGCTCTCCGGGCGGGCCGTGGGTGCCGTGGATGCCGTGGTCGGCTCAGCGATATACCGCGTCCCCGCCCTTGGACAGCTCGGCGAGCGCCCGGTCCCGCGCGGCGGCGGTGGGCAGCCCGTCCGTATCGGTGGCGGCCTGGACGACCAGGGCGGCCACACACGCCGCCTCGGCGAGCGCCTGGTCCTCGTGCAGCCCGCGCAGCCGCGCCGACAGATAGCCGGCCGCGAAGCCGTCACCGGCGCCGATCGGGTCGACCACCGGCACCGCGTGGGGCGACTGGTCCCAGCCGCCGTCCGCGGTGAGGACGGTCGAGGAGTGGTCGGCGCGCTTGATCACGACCTCGTCGGCCCCGCCGCGCAGCAGCTCCCGCGCGGCCTCGTCGGCGGGTTGGGCGGTGAGCAGCTCCAACTCCTCCTCCCCCGCGAGGACGATGTCGGCGTCGCGCAGCAACGGGCCCGCCGTCTGGGCCCACTGCGCCGCGCCGCCCAGCTTGTGCCGCACGTTCGGATCGAAGGACACCTTGGCCCCGGCCTCACGGGCCAGCTCCACCAGGCGGCGGCTCGCGGCCGCCGCGGTCGGCGAGAGCATGGGCGTGATCCCGGACAGATGCAGCAGTTGGGTGCCTTCGAGTGCCTCGGGGCGTATCTGCTCGGGCGTCAGGCGGGAGGCGGCCGAGCCCATGCGGTAGTACTGCACATCGATGGCGCGGTACGCGTGACTGTCCCTCATCAGGAGCCCGGTGGGGGCGTGGTCGTCCACGATCGCATGGGCGACGTCCACGCAGTCGGCGCGCAGCTCGCGCAGCACCGCCTCCCCCGCCGGGTCGGCGCCGACCCGGCCGAGCCAGCGCACACCGTGGCCGAGCCGGGCGAGGCCCACGGCCACATTGGATTCGGCTCCCGCCACCGACCTGCGGAAATGCACGGCCCGGTCCAGCGGAACCCCGGGCTCGGCGAGCAGGAGGAGCATTGCCTCCCCGCACGTGACCACTTCCGGACCCTTCGCCACCATGCCTCCCCGCACATCCGCTGCTACCGAGACGGTATCGGGAAGCAACGACAATGGCCCGCGCGGGGTTCCCGGGGCCCGGGACGGGGCGGGGGCAGGCGGGGCGGCCGGACACAGCAACGCGGCCGCTGCCCCACAGCGAGCACAGCACCGCGGCCGCTGCCCCACGGTGGGGGCAGCGGCCGCGGTTGCGGGGGGTGGCGGTCTTCGGTGGGCCGCAATCAGCAGCCGCGGTCCACCAGGTCGAACGAGGCGTAGTGGTCCGCGGTGTAGTAGTCCTCGTCCGTCTGCTTACCGGTGACGATGCGTCGGGCGCCACGGTCGTCGGAGCCCGGGGTGATCACGGTGTACTCGTGGTAGTAACCGGAGGACTGGGACGGAAGGACGCCTTCACGGTTCTGGAAGACGGTGCCGTCCTGCGGGAACGGGTAGGGGCCGCCCTTCTCGATCAGGTCCAGGGTGTCATGGGCCTGGGAGGGCAGATCCGAGTAGCAGATATCGCCAACGGCGGCGATGACCTGCGACGACGCAACGGTCTGCGATACCGCGACGGTCTGCGACGCCGTCGGGGTGACGGCGGTGGCCGCGGTGGCCGCGGTGGCCGCGCCGCCGATGAGCAGCGTCGAGACGAGGGCGCCGAGGGCACCGATGCGGGCGATCCGTGGGGGGATTGTCATAGACATAGCATGACGCGCGTAGACGCTGTCGTGTCAATGCCAAGTGACGGCCGTTCTCCGGGAGTTCACAGGAACTGCGCGAAGCGCCAGAAGAGGTAACGAAAGCGTAACCTCTTGGGCTTTCTTGCCTCTGAGGCAAACTTTTTGCCTCAGAGGTCAAGGCTGGCTATACCGGAGATATGAACCCGCTCCCCCACGGGCCCGCCGACTGGCCCACGGGCGGACCGGCCGACGGTGACCCCGGCGGACCGTCCGCCGAGCTGCCCACCGTCGCTCCCCGCCTGCGTGACCTGCGGCGACGCAGCGGTCTGACGCTCGAGGCCGCCGCCCATCGCGTCGGGCTCTCCCCCGCGCACCTGTCCCGGCTGGAGACGGGCCGCCGCCAGCCCTCGCTGCCGATGCTGCTGGCCCTGGCCCGTACCTACGGAACAACGGTATCCGACCTGCTGGGCGAGGTGCCCGCGGAACGGGACCCGGTCGTACGGGCCGACCGCATGGAGGCGCAGCAGGCGGGCGGCTGGACCTACTGGCAGGCCGGCGGCTCCGGCCGGGCCATGCAGGCGCTGCGGCTGCACGTACCCGAGCGCTCCGCCGCCCAGGAGGACCTGGTGCGGGTCCACCCCGGCGAGGAGTGGCTCTACGTCCTGGGGGGCCGGCTGCGGCTGACGCTCGGCGAGACCGTGCACGCCCTCTCCGCGGGCGACGCGGCCCACTTCGACTCGCTCACCCCGCACCGCATCGCCGCCGCCTCGCCGGGCGGCGTGGATCTGCTCTTCGTCCACACGCTGCTGCAGAGCGGCGCGGCCGAGCTGTGCCTCGGCGACGCCGCTCGCCGAGGAAGGCCCGGTACGCCATGAAGGACGCGAACGACATGAGTGCGACCGCTGCAACCGATGCGACCGATGCGACCGATGCGACCGATGCGACCGATGCCCCGATGAACCCCGCGACGCCGGCCCGGACCGGCCCGAACGAGGAGGACCGGGCACCGATGAGCTTCACGGTCCGGGTCTTCATCTACCTCGTGGGCGTCCACTTCATCGCCGCTTTCCTCTTCTTCCTCTTCTACGTCGCGGGCGGGTAAGAGGCGGTGTCCCGGGGGCGCGGGCCCCTCGTCACCCCGCGTGGGTGGAGAACATCCCGCCCGTCGGCCCCTGCTTGTCGCCGCCCTGCGCCTTCTTCAGGGCGTTCGCCAGGCCCTCGATGGTGAGCGACTGGAGGATCACCCGGCCATTGCCCTCCAGCGTGGCCAGCGACAGCCCCTCACCGCCGAAGACCGCGTTCATCAGCCCCTGGCGGTTGAGCCCGCCGATGCGCTCCACGCCGTACTGGATGCCTTCCTCGAAGGCCACGATGCAGCCCGTGTCGACCTCGATCCGGCCGCCGAAATCGGCCGGGTTGAGATCGATGAAGTTGCCCGCGCCACAGATGATCACGGTGCCGTGCCCGGTGAACTTCTCCAGGATGAACCCCTCACCGCCGCTGCGCCCGGTCTTCCCGCCCTGGAAGGCGATCCCGAACTCCACGGTGGACTCGGCCGCCACGAAGGCGTCCTTCTCCGCGAACCAGGCCCGCGTCCCGTCCAGCTCCAGCGCCCGCATCTCACCGGGCAGCACCCCCGCGAAGCCGACGGTGCCCTCGCCACCGGTGGCGGAGAAGTACTGGAACGCCAGCGACTCCCCCGCCAGCGCCCGCTGCCCCACCTGCATGGCGGTGCCCATGGCCTGGCGCAGCATCCCGCCCATGCCACCGCCGCCCGCGGCGCTCCCGCCATTGCCCCCGGCGGCCTGAGCGCCGCCCCCGCCGGGCCCGGACAGCCGGGTCTCCATCGTCACGTTCGACGTCTTGAACAGGAACTTTCCGGCCTCGCAGTAGACGGTCTGCCCGGGGTGGAGGGTGCAGACCGCCATCTGCATGGCGTTGCCGACGATCTCTTGCCGCAGGGTCACAGCCGCTCTCCTCGAGGGTCACATCAGGTGGTGTCAGGTGGTGTCATAACCAGACATCCGGGTCAACGTTCGACCTGGACCACCAGGTTCCGTGAGCTTGACACAATGCCGGTCGTGATCCGGCCCCGGGTCGTCCCGAAGGTCGGCCCTGAAGGGAGCATGGCGATGAACACAAGCGCCGCGACGACCGCCCGCACGATGTGGGCCCTCTACGAGCCGATACACGCGGTCGCGTACTTCGCCCCGGAGGCCCGTGCCGCGTACGAGAACGCCGGGCTCCGCGGCTTCTGGCGCGGCTACTTCGCGGGCCGTGCCGCGCCTCTCGGGCCGGTCGGGCCGGAGCCCGTCGTGGCGTCCTTCTTCACCTTCGCCCCCGCGATGGTGGCCCGCGCCCTGCCCGGCGTCTGGTCCCTGACCGCCCCCGAGCGGGCCCTGGAGCTCCGCCGCGCGGGCGCCGCGGCCGCCCTCACCCGGCTGCTCGCCGGGCACGAGCGCGAGGTCGAGCGCGCCGCCGAGGCCCTGGTCCCCCGCGCGGCGGGCCTGGACGGCTCCGGCCGGGTGCTGGCCGCCGCGAACGGCGCACTGGACTTTCCCGACAAACCGGTCGAGCGGCTGTGGCACGCGGCGACCCTGCTGCGCGAGCACCGCGGCGACGGCCATGTCGCGGCCCTCGTCACCGCCGGTCTCGACGGCTGCGAAGCCCTCGTCCTCCGTTCCGCCCTGGACGTCCCCCGCACCGAGCTCCAGCCCCACCGCGGCTGGACCGACCAGGAGTGGGACGCCGCCGCCCAACGCCTGACCGACCGCGGCCTCCTCACCCCGGACGGCGCCGTGACGGAGCCCGGACGCGAACTGCTCCGCACGGCCGAGACCGCGACGGACCAAGCGGCGGAACGCCCCTGGCGCCCGCTGACCCCCGAGCAGACGGCAACCCTGGTCCGCCTCCTCACCCCCCTCACCACGGCCTGCGCCACCGCCCTCCCCTTCCCCAACCCGATCGGGCTCCCGAAGCCGACGGGATGAGCGGTCGTACGGAGGCGGCCATACGGACCGGCGGTCGTCCATGAACGGATCAGGGACGTGCTGACGTGGTCAACCCGCGCGCCGGATCGGCGGCGGGGCGCCGATGTCGCCACCCGCCTCGGTGCCATCCCGCAGCAGGTGGCTCTCGCGTGGCTGCCGCAGCGCTCGCCCCCGATGGTGCTGATTCCCGGCACCTCAGCCATCGCCCACTTGCGCGAGAACCGGCAAAGCCGCTGAACCGCGCCTCCGTCACCGCCCCGGCGCCGCGCGCGGGGTGGACGGAACGCCCGTGGTCAGTCCGCGACGCTCTGCATCGGGGCCCAGAACTCCTCGAACGACATCGTGCCGTCGCCGTCCGTGTCGAGTACGTCGATGAACTGCTGCGCCTGTTCGTCGGTGAGGTGCTCGCCGCGCAGCTCGGCGACGACCTGCTGGTATTCCTTGGCGGTTATCTGCCCGTCGGCATCGAGGTCGTATGCGTCAAAGACCTTGCGCGCGGCCGCTTTCATGTCCACCACGTGGGTTCGCCCTTCCTCGTTGGATGTTGTGCGATGCTACTGCGCACTGATCGCCTGCAGCACGCCGCGGCGGGAACAGCGCTTCTCCCGCTGCCGCACAGATGATCCCGCCTGAGCCAAGTGGCGCGCGGCACCCGGGCACACCACTACGAGGCCGCTTGACCCACACCCCTGCGTTCAGCGATTCGCCCCTCGCACGCCCTGGGGCGCGTCTAGCGTAGGGAGACTTGGCCACTCAGGGTTGGGGGTCCCGAATGCCAGTAGGTCCTGAGGCAACAGCCGTCGCCAAGGCAGCCAGCAGCATGCTGCACAAAGTCTCGGACAATGCCAACGGGACGCCCGTATGGCCGAACATGCACGAAGCCCTGATGGAGCTGCACGAGATCCTGTATGAGTGGTGCCAGGCCGCGACCAACACCAGCGAAGCACTCGAGCGCCTCAGATCCCAACACCTGACCAGGCGATCCACGGTTAGCGTCTGTGGCTTCAACAACGCGGGCACGCCAATCCGTGTACCGTTCCTCAAAATTCCCCTTAAGGCCGGGTACGTCGAGGCGGCGCAGCGGGATATCGAAGAAATCATGCGCCCGTCGGCACCTTTGGCTCAGCGCTGGAGCTCCGCGAAGCGACGCCAGGCGGCCCGCCGCACGCTACTTGGCCTTATGCGTCTCTACTGCGCCGATCTACTCGAAGAGTTCGAGGGGGCTGTGGACGCCCGGGCCTCCTGGATGCTGGCCAATCGAGAAGAAGTCAACAAAGCTCTCCAGGAGGGACTTCGTTCCGAACGACTGGAGTACCTGATTCAGGAGGCAGCCGATACGGCGGCCCAACTCGGCAGCGCTCGGGAACACTTGAGCCTGCTGATCCGGGAGAACTACCCCATGGGTCTCACAGGCGGACAGGACGCCTGACGGAACCATCGGCCGCGGTTGGCCCTGGAGCCGGAGTGAGGCGCCCAGAAGGGGGTGTGCGGAGTGAGCGCTGAGGCAGCTGCCATCAATCTCGGGCGGACGGTCGCGACCCGCGTCGTGCGGTTATGGCTCGAACCGCGCCGGCGCGAGCAGGAGAGCCGGATGGAGATGTCCGCCCTGGTCCGGCGGCGGGTGCCGGGGCTGCGGGCGCAGCGGGGCGTGGAGCGGCAGTTCGAGCAGATCGCGGACGCGGTGGCGGCGCGGCTGGAGCCCATGTGCGGGCATGAGTTCCGCGGTCTGGAGGAGGGTGGGCGGCGGGCGGCGCTCGACGCCGTGACGGCGGCCTTCGGCCGCGCGGACCTGTCCGACGAGGCGATCCTCGGGTCCGACGCCAACCCCGCCGAGCTGGCCCGCCGGGTGCGGGCCTCCGCTCCCCCGCCCGCCGGGCTGGGCGAGGCGGCCACCCACTTCTACGAGTTGGTGCTGGCCGAGTGCTGCGACTGCTACGTGCGGATCCTGCAGCGGCTCCCGGTCTTCACCGAGCGCGGGATCGCCGAACTGCTGGGGCGGGTCGGCGAGCTCGGCCCCGAGCTGAGCCGGGTGCTGGAGCGGCTTCCCGTCAGATCGCTGTACGCGCCGCAGGGGGCGGATCAGGACGCCGCCTTCCGCAGGGAGTACCTGGAGTTCCTCAGCCGCACCCTGGACGAGGTGGAGCTGTTCAGCTTCACGGCCGGTCAGGCCCCGCGCACCAAGTTGTCGGTCGCCTACATCAGTCTGCGGGTCAGCACGGACGGGGACGGCCGGGCGGCCCGGCGGTCAGTCGGTGGGCCCGGCCAATTGCTGCGGACGGGCATCAGCTCATGGGACGGTCCCGAGCAGGAGTCGTCGGCGAGCGTACGGGTCGAGGCCGCGCTGAAGGAATCGGCTCGCATTCTGTTGCGCGGGGAGGCAGGTTCCGGCAAGACGACACTGCTCAACTGGCTGGCCGTCACCGCGGCGCGCGGCGCCTTCAGCGGGGATCTGGCCGAGTGGAACGGTCTGGTCCCCGCCCTGGTCAAACTGCGGCGTTACGCCTCCCGCGAGCTGCCACGCCCGGAGGAACTGCTGGACGCCACGGCCGGGCCGCTGACCGGTCACATGCCCCGCGCCTGGGTGGATCGCGCTTTCCAGGCAGGGCGGGTGCTGCTGCTCGTCGACGGGGTGGACGAACTTGTAGCAGGCGAACGGCGCAAGGTCCGGGAGTGGCTGCGGCTGCTGCTCAACGCCTACCCGCAGACCCGTACGGTGGTGACGTCCCGGCCGACCGCCGCGCGCGGCGACTGGCTGCGCGCGGAGGGCTTCGCCCCGGTGGGGCTGGAGCGGATGACGCCCGCGGATCTGCGGGCGTTCGTACGGCAGTGGCATCAGGCGGTGGGTGCACAGGGCGGCGATCTGCCGTGCGCCCTGGAGGAGCTGCCGCACTACGAACGGGCATTGCTGGCGGCGCTCCAAGACCGCGCTCATCTGCGGACGCTCGCAGCGAGCCCCCTGCTGGCCGCGCTGCTGTGCGCGTTACACCTGGGACGGCGTCGGCGGCTGCCGCGCAACCGCATGGAGCTGTACCGCATAGCCCTGGAACTGCTGGTGCAGCGCCGCGCCGCCGAGCGCGGGGTGCCCAGCGCGCTGGACGTACAGCTCAGCCTGACCGACAAGCTGTGCGTGCTGCGAGATCTGGCGTGGCGGCTTTCGGATAACAACCGCAGTGAGATTTCGACGGAGAAGGCACTGGCCCATGTCACCGCCAAGGTGGCGTCGATGCGCCATCTGGACGCCGAGGGCGAGGCGGTGCTGGATCATCTGGTGTCGCGTTCGGGGGTGCTGCGCGTCCCCGCCGAGGACCGCATCGACTTCCTGCACCGCAGCTTCCAGGAGTACCTGGCGGCAGAAGAGACGGCGGCAGAGGACCGCATCGGCAATCTGGTCGAGCGGGCCCATCTGGACACCTGGCGGGAGACCATCATCATGGCCGCAGGACATGCCAATCGCAGTCAGCGGCAGGAACTCGTCACCGGCATCCTCGACCGCGCGGAGGCCGAACGCCGCCATGCACGGGGCCTGCGGCTGCTGGCGGCATCCTGCCTGGAGACGATGGAGTCCGTGCAGGAGGGGCTCGCGGCACGGCTGGACGAGAACCTCCGGGTGCTGGTGCCGCCGAAGCGTCGGAAGGACGCCGTGTCACTCGCGGCGGTGGGGGATCCGGTGCTCCGTCGGCTGCCGCGCTCGCTGGACGGTCTCACGGACGCGGCCGTCAGGGCGGCCGTGCGGACCGCCGCGCTCATCGGTGGCGAGCGTGCGCTCGATGTACTGGGTGCTTACGCGGAGGCAGAACGAGTCGGTGCGCACCAAGAACTCGCCGATGCCTGGGACTATTTCGATCCGGATGAGTACGCCCAGCGCGTGCTCGCCAAGTTTCCCTTGGAACGCGTCACGCTAAGGCTCTCCCACCCCAGCCAGTGGGCCGCGGCCAGGAAGCTGCGGTCGGCGCGGAAGATATTGATCAGCCATCCGCTCACTTCCGGCCTCGCGACGCTCACAGATCTCCCCGGACTCTCCTCGCTGTGGATCTCACGGCTGGTGGGCGACAACGACCTGAGCCCGCTCACCGCCCACCCCCAGCTCAGCACGCTTTGGATCATGGGAGACGCTGCCCTGGAGGACGCCTCACCGTTGAGCGCCCTCACACAGCTTCAGGAATTGAGCCTCACCGGCTGGTCTTCCCTCCCTCCCGTGAGCGAGATCCCCATGCCGGGGACCTTGACGACACTGAACCTGGGAGACCTGCCTCGCGATCCTGACCTGGTGTTTCTTCACGATCTGCCGTCGCTCGACAAGCTCTACCTGGCCGGCTCGGGGACTCCGCGCAACCTCGCCAGCCTTCCAGCGGCGACCATCTTCAAACGACTTTGGCTGGGCGGCTTCGACTTCACCGCATCCCTCCCCGTCTTGTCAGCCTCCCTGCGCATCCCGGACCTGAGCTTCTACGGCTGCGCCCTTCCGGCGGACCTCAGCCCGCTCAACGCTGTCCCCTCCCTCGAAGTCGTGTTCTTCGGCGCATGCCAGGGCCCGGACCCCGGCCCCTTGGACCTCTCGTCCCTGGCCAGGCGTACGGCCCCGACACAGCTCACCGTCGAGGTGGGCAGCACACAGGCCGTCACCGGGACCCAACATCTCGGCCCCGGCCTCCGAGTCCGCTACCGGTGAGGGGAGACAGCGCTCAGGCGCCGCCCAGCTCCGCATGGCGTGCGGCCAGCCGCCGCGCGCCGTGCTCGGTCAGCGAGCCGTGCAGCCGCAGCCGGGCCACGCCGCCGTCCGGGTAGATGTCGATCCGGACGTGGGTCACCGGCGGGGCCGCGTCCAGGAGGAAGCGATGGACCGTGTCGGGCTGGAGGCGGGTGCGGGGCAGGAGTTCGGTCCAGGCCGGGGCCGTGTGGTCGGTCGGGTCCGCGCCGGTTGTCGCGTCGAGGCCGTACAGCGCCGCCCAGCCCGGTGCGTTGCCCTTGTAGCAGCCGGTGTCGATCTCCACGGCGCGGATGGTCCCCTGGGCGGCGAGGCGGTAGCGGACCCAGTCGTGGCCGGTGTCCCGGCGGCGGCGGGTCTCCCAGCCCTCGTCCATCTTCTGGGAGCGGCCCGGCCCGATGGAGTTGGCGGGCGGGGAGTAGAAGCGGTCGGAGGCGTCCTCGGCCGCCCCTCCGTGCTCCAGCGCCACCAGGTCGAAGGTGCCGAGGGCGGTGAGCCACGCCGGGTCGGGGGCGGCCTCGCCGTGGACGCGGAGGCGGGCGATGCCGCCGTCGGGGTGCTGCTTGAGGCGGAGGTGGGTGAAGCGGCGGGAGGCGGGGACGGGGAAGCCGTTGGCCGCGTGGCCGCCGATCTGCGTACGGGGGACGAGCTCGGTCCATACGACGTCGTCGGCGAGGAGTTCCTCGGGGGACGGGGTGCCGTCCACGGCCGTCGCCTCGACGCTCACCGCCCGCGGGTAGTTGCCGCGGAAGTGAGCGGTGTCGACGACGATGCCGTGGATGGCCCCGGGCGCGCCGAGGCGGATCAGGGCCCAGTCGTGGTCGTCCTCGGCCGGATGCGGGGTGTCGGCCGAGGCCCCGCGCCGCCGCCGGGTCTCCCAGCCGTCCATGACCTTGCCCTTGTGGCCGAAGGACTCGGGGTCGAAGCGCGGCGCTTCGGGCTTCAGCAGGTTCTCGCGCTCGGCGAAGAACTCGTCGTTGGCCGCGATCACGCTTCCGCCGAGCCGTCGGTCGGCCAGGTCCACGAGGTGGGTGAAGGAGAGGTCGGCGGTCCGGTAGTCGGCGTACGGGTCGCCACCGCCGTACGGGGCGGCGTCGCCGGTGAAGCGGGGGATCGGCGCGGTCATGTGCGGGCCTGCCTTTCCATCGGCGTGGTCAATGTGCGGGGCTGCCTCTCCGTCGGCGCGGTCATGGGCGGGGCTGCCTTCCATCGGCGTGATCACGGGCGAGGCTGCCTCTCCGTCGGCGGGGTCAATGTGCGGGGCTGCCTTTCCAGGAGTCGGCCGGTGGGTTCCGTCGGCGTGCCATGGTCGGCGATCTTCCGGCCGCGCAGCCAGGTGGACCGTACGACGCCGTACAGCGTTCTGCCCGCGTAGGCGGTGACCTGGTTGCGGTGGTGGAGGGCGGCGGGGTCGACGGTGAAGGTCTCGTCGGGAGCGAGGACCGCGAAGTCGGCGTCGTGCCCGGCCTCGATGGCGCCCTTACGGTCGAGACCGACGAGCGCGGCGGGGCCGGTGGACATCCAGCGGGCCACGTCGTGGAGGGTGTGGCCGCGCCGCCGGGCGGCGGTCCAGACCGCGGGGAGCCCGAGCTGGAGCGAGGAGATGCCGCCCCAGGCCCGCCCGAAGTCGCCGACCTTGAGGTCGGCCGTACAGGGCGAGTGGTCGGAGACGACGCAGTCGATCTCCCCGGCCGCCAACCCCGCCCACAGTGCGTCCTGGTTGGCGGCCTCCCTGATGGGCGGACAGCATTTGAACTCCGTGGCGCCGTCGGGGACCTCCTCGGCGGTGAGGGTCAGGAAGTGCGGGCAGGTCTCCGCGGTGATCCGGACGCCCTTACGGCGGGCGTCGGCGATCAGCGGCAGGGCGTCGGCGGACGAGAGGTGCAGGACGTGGACGCGGGCGTCGAGCTCGTGGGCGAGGGCGATGAGGCCCGCGATGGCCTCGTTCTCGGCGGCGCGCGGGCGGGAGGCGAGGAAGTCGGCGTAGCGCGGGCCGGTGGGCGGCGGGGCGCCGTCGATGAGGCGGGCGTCCTCGGCGTGGACGATCAGCAGTCCGCCGAAGCCCGCGATCTCGCGGAGTGCGGTCCGGAGCTGGTCGGGGGCGAGCGGCGGGAATTCGTCCACGCCGGAGGGGAGCAGAAACGCCTTGAAGCCGAGGACGCCCGCGTCGTGCAGCGGCCGCAGTTCCGGGGCGTTCCCGGGCACGGCGCCGCCCCAGAACCCGATGTCGACATGGGCCGACCGCCGGGCGACGGCCCGTTTGATCTCCAGGGCCGGGACGGTGGTGGTCGGCGGGACGCTGTTGAGCGGCATGTCGACGAGGGTGGTGACACCGCCGGCCGCGGCGGCGCGGGTGGCGGAGCCGAACCCCTCCCATGCGGTGCGGCCGGGGTCGTTGACATGGACGTGGGTGTCGACGAGGCCGGGGAGCAGGACGTCGTCCCCGAGGTCTTCGAGGCGCGCCCCGGGCGGTACGGCGGTGTCGTACGGCAGGACGGCGGTGATCCTCCCCTCGGCGACGGACACGGCGACGGATGCCGCGCGCGGGCCGTCCGGGGTCATGACGCGGCGTGAGCGCAGCACCAGCTCGGGCCGTGAGCGCGGCACCAGCTCCGGTTCCCGCTCCGAACGCGCTTCCGGATCCAGGTCGAACACCGTCACCAACCTTTCGCTATGACGAATGCGTATTCCATTGAGTGCGGTAAGTCTTCCGAGTGCGGTAAGTCTTCACTTCGTCGCCGGGCGGGCCAAGACCCCACCCGTCGTGACCTGCGATGTGATCAGCGTCTGGGCCATCGCGCCGCCGACCCTGGCCTTCGCGGACCTCAGACCGTAGATACCCCCGGCGATGGCCAGTCCGAAGCACCAGGAGAACGGGGCGACGTCCGCGAAGAACTTGACCAGCGCGAGCACCGCGGAGACCGCGGCCGCGGGCACGAAGGCGATGACGGCCTCGGGGTTGAAGCCCCGGCGGTAGTAGTACGCCCCCGCCTCGTCCGCGCTGAACAGGGCGTCGACATCGATCCGGCCGCGCCGCACGAGGTAGTAGTCGACCAGCAGGATCGCGACGAGCGGGCCGAGGAAGGCGCCGAGGCCGCCCAGGAAGTACTGGATGACGACCGGGCTGGAGTACAGCTTCCACGGCATCACGACGATCGCGAGCACCGCCGTGACCATGCCGCCGCGCCGGAAGTCCAGGTGCTTGGGTGCGAGGTTGGCGAAGTCGTACGCCGGTGAGACGAAGTTCGCCACGACGTTGATCCCGATTGTGGCGATCATGAAGGACAGCGCGCCGGCCACCGTGACCACCGGGTTGTCGATCCGCGCGATGACATGGACCGGATCGGCGATCGCGGTGCCGAAGACCGAGATCGTGCCCGCCGTCATCAGCACGGAGACGACGGCGAAGGCGGTGAAGTTCACCGGCAGCCCCAGCAGATTGCCGCGTCGGTACGAGCGGTGATCCGGGGTGAAGCGGGCGAAGTCGGCGTAGTTGAGCACCAGGGTGAGGAAGGTGGCCACGGTCAGACTGACCGCGATCACGCTCTGGTGGAGCTGTTCGCCGCCGCTCAGCCCGGTCAGGCTGCGGGTGAGCGAGATGTCGCCGCCCGCCTTGACCACCAGCCATACGGCGAGCACGAGCATGACCAGCCAGACCACCGGGCCGGTGGCGAAGTCCTGCACCTTGCGGATGAACTCCATGCCCCGGGTCAGCAGCACCGCTTGGAGCAGCCACATCACCAGGAACGCGATCCAGCCCAGGGTCGACAGGCCCAGGATGGAGTTGTGGTCGTACGCCGCGAGCCCCGGCGCCAGCTGGACGCCGAGCAGGATGAGCGCCTCGGAGGCCAGCCAGGTCTGGATGCCGTACCAGGCGACCGCCATCACGGCTCGGATCAGCGCCGGGATATTGGCGCCGTACACCCCCCAGCTGGCCCGCGCCAGAACCGGGAAGGGCACTCCGGTGCGGTGGCCCGCGTGGCCCATGCGGTTCATGAGCCAGTGGACGATGGTGATGCCGGCGAGCAGGGACAGGAACACCTCCCAGGTGGGCAGCCCGAGGACGAACAGGCTCGCCGCGAAGGCGTAGTTGCTGATCGCGTGGGTGTCCGACATCCACAGGGCGAAGATGCTGTACGTCCCCCAGGTGCGTTCCTTCGCGGGCGCGAGGTCCTCGTTGTACAGACGGGGGTCGGGCGAACGGGGTGCTGTCATGGTGCCCTCCGAGGGGGTGGTGCGGTGCTGCCGTTGATGCCGTTGGAGCCCTTGGAGCCCTTGGAGCCGCCGATTCACCGGCTGTCGGGCCGGCGCCCGCTCAGGGGCCAGCCGGTGATGGTCTTGGGCCGGGGCGCGGCGAAGGCCCGCGCCTTGCTGGTGGAGAGGCCGAGTCCGACGAGCGCCTCGGCGAACTTCACGGCGGCGGCGACCCCGTCGACGACGGGCAGACCGCCCAGCGCCTTCGAGACCCGCTCCCGCAGCCCGGCCATGCCCCCGCAGCCCAGGCAGATCACCTCGGCACCGTCCCGCTCGACCGCCTCCCGCGCGGTCGCCACGATGACCTCGACGGTCCGCTCCCGGTCCGCCTCCAGCTCCAGTACACCCAGGCCGGTGCCGCGTACACCCGCGCAGCGTGCCAGCAGGCCCGCCGTGAGCAGCCGGTCCCGGATCTGCGGCACGGCCCGGTCGAGGGTGGTGACGACGCCGTAGGAATGGCCGAGCATCATGGCCATCTGGGCGGCGGACTCGGCGATGTCGAGGACCGGGACGTCGAGCAGCTCCTGCGCCCCCTCCCGCCCCGGCTCGCCGAACCCGGCCATGACCAGCGCGTCAAAGGGTTCGTCGAACGTCGTCAGCCGGTCCAGTACGGCGGCGGCGCTGAGATACCCCTCGAAGTGACCCTCGATCGATTCGGGGCCCCACAGCGGCTCGGCGGCCATGATGGTGGTGCCGGGGCTCGCACTGGCTTCGGCGAGGTCCCGGATGGCGGCGGTCATGGCGACTGTGGTGTTCGGATTCAGCACAAGGATGCGCATAGCACTCCCGCGACGACTCTCTGTTTCCATAGAATGGAATTTCCTTTTCGGGATGCAGAAATTAGTCAGGGTGGTCATCCTCGTCAATGGATCGGACAGAGATCGTTGACAAGCGGCTACTGGGAGGTCGCCGCGGACGGGTAGGCTGCCCGTGGCCGGTCGGCCGCGGCGTCCGACGCGTGTGCGAGGCCGGCGCCGCCCACTGTGAGCCGCCCACTGTGAAGGGAAAACGCCGACGTGCCGTCCGCCGAGTCCAAGACCAACACCACCACCGGTGGTGTCCAGTCCCTGGAGCGCGCCTTCGATCTGCTGGAGCGGATGGCCGACGCCGGGGGCGAGGTCGGACTGAGCGAGCTCTCCACCAGCAGCGGGCTGCCGCTGCCCACCATCCACCGCTTGATGCGCACCCTGGTGGCCTGCGGCTACGTCCGCCAGCAGCCCAACCGCCGCTACGCCCTGGGGCCCCGGCTGATCCGGCTCGGCGAGAGCTCGTCCCGGCTGCTGGGCACCTGGGCGCGGCCCTATCTGGCACGGCTGGTGGAGGAGACCGGCGAGACCGCGAACATGGCGCTGCTGGACGGCGATGAGGTGGTGTACGTCGCGCAGGTGCCCTCGCGCCACTCGATGCGGATGTTCACCGAGGTCGGGCGGCGGGTGCTGCCCCACACCACGGGCGTCGGCAAGGCACTGCTGGCGGACACGCCCCCCGAGGAGGTGCGCGCCCTCCTGGCCCGGACCGGCATGCCCGCGGCCACCGAGAAGACCATCACCACGCCGGACGGGTTCCTCGACGCGCTGCGGCAGGTCCACGAGCACGGCTACGCGGTGGACGACAACGAGCAGGAGATGGGCGTGCGCTGCCTCGCCGTCGCGGTGCCCGACTCCCCCGCCCCGGCGGCCATCTCCATCTCGGGCCCGGCGGGCCGGGTGACGGACGAGGCCACGGAACGGATCGTGCCGATCCTCAAGGAGGTCGCGGCCGAACTGTCGGGGGCGCTGGCCAGCACGGGGTCCGCCTGACGGCGGAGGGGCCGACGACGGCGCGCCACGCGAGCGGGCGGGGGCCCGCTGAGCCGCAGGCCGGGCGGGCGTGAGGTGGGCGCGGCTGGGCCACCACCGGGTGCGCCTGACGGCGGACGGGGCCGGGGGGCCGGACCGCCGCGGGGTGTCCGGGGGACCACGCGGCGGAGCCGCACAGCGATGCTTTCCCCTCCCCGCCCCTTCCCGTAACCAAGGGCTCCGCCCCTGGACCCCGAGGCCTGGGGCGGAGCCCCACCACGCGGCGGAGCCACATACCGACACCGCAGGGAGGGGGGAAGCCCCGATCCGGGACCTCGGGCGAACCCCCAGTCCGGGATCTGGGGCGGAGCCCCGGCCCGGGGCCTGGGACGGGAGCCCCCTGGGGTCCTGGGGCAAACCCCCGGCCCGAGATCTGGAGCGGACCCCCAGTCCGGGATCTGGGGCGGCCCCCGAGGTCTGGGGCGGAGCCCCGGCCCGGGGCCTGGGACGGGAGCCCCCCGGTCCTGGGGCGGAGCCCCGGGCCGGGATCTGGGGCTCCGCCCCAGTTTCGGGGTCTGGGGCGGAGCCCCAGTTTCGGGAAGGGGCGGGGAGGGGAGCAGCCCGCCGCAGGCGTCGCGATCTGCGGCGCACGCGGGGCCGCCGGGCCGGCCGGATCAGCCTCGCCCGTTGCCCGTTATCCGGTCGATCAGTCTCTCCCTATGCCCGTCCGGGGCACACTGCCGAATTGGTCGATCGCCGCGCGCACGCCCGTCAGGGCGGGGCCCAGCGCGCTGACCGAGCCCAGGGCGCCCGCGATGAGGAGCAGCGAGCGGCGCAGCCGGTGCAGCTCCGGGGCGCCGGTGCGGGCCATGGCGTCGAGCGCGGCCAGCTCGTCGTCCGCGATCGCCCGGTCGGGTAATTCCGCCGGGTGGGCGGCCAGATCGCGCCTGAGCCGGGCCACGGCACGGCGCAGTTCGGCCGCCCTCGGATCGTCCTCGGTGCCCGCCACTCGTCTGACTTCCACGACTGCGGCGCCCTCCACTGACAAGGCGCCGGGTTCACCCCAGAGCCTCGCGCCTTCGTTGGCCAATGGCCAACACTGCCCTTCTCCCCCTCGCGCCCTCTCGCACGAGCCTGCCCCCTCTCCCGCATGACCGCCCCAACCCTCCACCTCGCGTGGATTCGGACACAAGGGGCCGCGGATCAGTTAACGCCACTCAGCGCACGACGCGCTATACGGAGAGCGAAAATCAGACCGGCTGGGATGAAGCCCCCGCACCGGCCCGATGTGCGGTAAGCAGGGCCCATGGAACGTACGACGGAGGACTCCGCGCAGGTCGCCGGGATCGTACTGGCGGCCGGGGGCGGCCGGCGGCTGGGCGGGCACCCCAAGGCCCTTTTGACGCATCGGGGGCGGCCGCTGGTGGAGCACGCCGCGCACGCGCTGCGGGAGGGCGGCTGCGCCCCGGTGCACATCGTGCTGGGCGCCGCTGCGGGGACCGTACGGGCGCGGGCGCGGCTGGACGGGTACGTCCTGGTGGACAACCCCGACTGGGAGCAGGGCATGGGCTCCTCACTGCGGGCCGGGCTCGCCTCACTTGCCGGTACGGGCGCGAAAGCGGCGCTGGTCGCGCTGGTGGACCAGCCGGGGATCGGCGCCGAGGCGGTGGCGCGGGTGGTGGCCGCGTACCGCTCGCCCTCCTCCCTGGCGGCCGCCTCGTACGGCGCGGAGCGGGGGCATCCGGTGCTGTTCGGCGCGGACCGGTGGGCGGATGTCACGGCGAGTGCGGTGGGCGACCGGGGGGCACGCGCCTATCTGCGGGCGCACCAGTCCGCGATCACGCTCGTCGACTGCTCGGATATCGCCCGTACGGACGACATCGACACCCCCGAGGACTTGACACTGCTGGAATGAGGGGCGCCGACGGGCAGGGCAGCGGTTCAGACGAGTAAGGCAGCGGTTCAACAGAAGATTGAACTTCCACCATGAGAAAATTAGTATCCACAAAGCAGAGGTACCGCGAGGGTCCAGCCGAGACTCGCCCAAGGAGTGACAGCCCATGTCCGCACCAGCACCGTCCCCGCTGGCCATCGTCGACGCCGAACCGGTGGAGCGTCAGGGAGAGGTGCTGACCGACGCGGCCCTGGCCTTCCTGGCCGAGCTCCACCACCGCTTCACCCCGCGCCGGGACGAGCTGCTCGCGCGCCGCGCCGAGCGCCGCGCCGAGATCGCCCGCACCAGCACCCTGGACTTCCTCCCGGAGACCGCCCACATCCGGGACGACCCGGACTGGCGGGTCGCCCCGGCCCCGCCCGCGCTCGAGGACCGCCGGGTGGAGATCACCGGCCCCACCGACCGCAAGATGACCATCAACGCCCTCAACTCCGGCGCCAAGGTCTGGCTCGCGGACTTCGAGGACGCCTCCGCCCCGACGTGGGCGAATGTGATCGGCGGCCAACTGAATCTGATCGACGCCTATGAGCGCCGGATCGACTTCACCTCCCCCGAGGGCAAGAGCTACGCGCTGCGGCCCGACGACGCGCTGGCCACCGTCGTCACCCGGCCGCGCGGCTGGCACCTCGACGAGCGCCATCTGCGCTCCGCCGACGGCCGCCCCGTCCCCGGCGCCCTCGTGGACTTCGGGCTGTACTTCTTCCACAACGCCCGCCGTCTGCTCACGATGGGCAAGGGACCGTACTTCTACCTCCCCAAGACCGAGTCCCACCTCGAGGCCCGCCTCTGGAACGACGTCTTCGTCTTCGCGCAGGACCACCTCTCCGTTCCGCAAGGGACGATCCGCGCCACCGTTCTGATCGAGACGATCACGGCGGCGTACGAGATGGACGAGATCCTCTACGAGCTCCGCGACCACGCCTCCGGGCTCAACGCGGGCCGCTGGGACTACCTCTTCTCGATCGTGAAGAACTTCCGCGACGGCGGCCCCGGTTTCGTCCTGCCGGACCGCAACGCGGTCACGATGACCGCCCCGTTCATGCGCGCCTACACCGAACTGCTCGTCCGCACCTGCCACAAGCGCGGCGCGCACGCGATCGGCGGCATGGCGGCCTTCATCCCCTCGCGGCGCGACCCCGAGGTCAACGCCGTCGCGTTCGACAAGGTCAAGGCCGACAAGGACCGTGAGGCGGGCGACGGCTTCGACGGCTCCTGGGTCGCCCACCCCGATCTGGTCCCGGTGGCCCGCGCCTCCTTCGACGCGGTCCTCGGCGACCGGCCGCACCAGAAGGAGCGGCTGCGCGAGGACGTCCATGTCACCGCGGCCGAGCTGATCGACATCGCCTCGCTCGACGCCGCCCCCACCCACCAGGGCCTGCGCAACGCCGTCCAGGTCGGCATCCGCTACATCGAGGCGTGGCTGCGCGGCCTCGGCGCCGTCGCGATCTTCAATCTGATGGAGGACGCGGCCACCGCCGAGATCTCCCGCTCCCAGATCTGGCAGTGGGTCAACGCGGGGATCGTCTTCGAGAACGGCGAGAAGGCCACCGCCGATCGTGTCCGTAAGGTCGCCGCGGAGGAGCTGGCGGCGATCCGCGAGGAGGTCGGCGAGGACGCCTTCGCCGCGGGCAGGTGGAGCCAGGCGCACGATCTGCTGCTGAAGGTCGCGCTGGACGAGGACTACGCCGAGTTCCTGACGCTGCCCGCGTACGAACTGCTGGACTGACGCGGTCCGTTCAGACGGAGGAAGGGCCCCGGACCGCCACCGACGCGGTCCGGGGCCCTGGCCGTCGCTACGGCGTGTAGAGCTGGGCGCGCGGCACGATCTGCTGGGGCACGCTGGGGCTGGACCACAGCAGCTTCATATGGGCCTCACCGGTCTGCTCGGTGTACTCGATCCGGATGGCGTGCTTCGTACCGGCGCGCAGCGCGACGGTCGCCTTGTCGACCTGTGGACCGTGCGGGGTGGTGGCGTCGATGACCAGACGGCCGTCGATCCACACCCGCGCGGTGTCGTCGGAGACGGCCGAGAGCGTGTAGGTCTCGCTGTGCCGGGGCTGGAGATAGCCGGTCCAGCGGACGCCGAAGTGGTCGGCGGCGACGTCGGCGGCCGGGGAGCCGGCGAACCGCCAGGTGTGGTTGACGGTCGGGTCGGTCCGGGTGACGGCCGGCGGCCCGGTGAAGGTCTCATTGGCGAAGACCTCCTCCCGGAGCCCCTGGCCCTGCCCCTGAGGTGCGGCCGGGACCGGTTTCACCGTCAGCTCGATCACCGAGGCGATGTCGTCGGCCGGTCCGCCGGAGGGGGTGAGGTCGAAACCGTCGCCCGCCTTCGCCACCTCGACCCGCTGTCCGCTGCCCAGCACCCGGGCGCCCGTCACCGTGAACGGCGCCTTCGCGGTGAGGTGGAGCGGCTGACCGGCGGCGGGCCAGGAGGTGACGGACGCGTACAGCCGGTCGCCCGACCGGCTGACCGCGCCCCAGGACGGCTCGTCCACCAGCCCGGTGGCCCCGGCCCCGTACACCGCGCGGCCCTGGCCGGAGGTCCGCAGCCAGGAGCCGATCTCGCGCAGCCGGTCGACGGAGGGCTGGGGCACTCGGCCCAGTTTGTCGGGGCCGACGTTCAGCAGGTAGTTGCCGCCGCGGCCGGCGATGTCGAGGAGATTGCGGGTGAGGGTGGTGGGCGACTTCCAGTCCTGGTCGTACTTGGCGAAGCCCCAGTGGCCATTGAGGGTCATACAGCTCTCCCACAGCTGCCCGTCCACGGGCGCGTCCGGGATCTCCTGCTCGGGCGTTCCGTAGTCGCCGTCGACCACGCGCCGCTTGCCGACCCGGTTGTTGGTGATCAGATCGGGGTCGAGCCCGTGGAGATAGGACTGGAGCCGCTCACCGTCCTGGGCGGACCAGCGGTTGGTGGGGTTGTCCGCGTCCCATTCCCCGTCGAACCAGAGCAGCGCCGGATGGTAGCTGTCGACCAGCTCCTTGAGCTGGGCGTACATCCGCTTCTCATAGCGCGGGAAGGTGGCGGGGTCGGCGAAGTCGGGGTCGTGCCAGTCCCAGATCGAGTAGTAGAAGCCGAGTTTGATCCCGGCGGCGTCCGCGGCGGACTTCAACTCGGCCAGGATGTCGCGCCGTTGGTCGAAGGAGGAGTGGTCGCGCAGATTCCAGGTGTTCTGCTTGGTCGGCCACATCGCATAGCCGTCGTGGTGCTTGGAGGTGATGACGATATAGCGCTGTCCGGCGTCCTTGGCCGCCTTGACGACGGCCTTGGCGTCGAAGGACGAGGGGTTGAAGTCCTGGGCGGCGTCCTCGTACTCGCTCATCGGGATCTGACAGTTCCGCTTGATCCACTCCGCGTCGCGGCAGACGGTCCCGTCCGCCCGCCGGTATTCGCCCTCCAGCTGGGAGTAGGCGCCGAAGTGGATGAACATCCCGAAGCGGTCCTGCCGCCACCAGTCGGTGCGGGCGGAGGTGAAGGGATCGTCGGTCGCGTAGTCGGTCCCGGGTCCGGGTTCCCGTGCCGTGGGGGGTGCAGTGGGGGGCGCCGCGGTGGCGGCGGAAGGGCCGCTGAGGATCGTCGCCAGCACCATGCCGAGCAGAAGGCTGAGCGCTCGGAGGGGGATGACGGCCCGTCGTCTGGACGTACGCATGGCGGCTCCTGTGCTCGTGGATGGTCGGACAGGAGGGCTGGCCAGCCGCGTACGGGAACCTAGAACCGGAAAGATGGGATGTCAACGGGGCCCGAGCGGCCTGACGGGCCGCCGGTGACGGCCGTAAGGCGGGCATCCCAGCGACCCATCCGATGTATCGGCTGCGGCGTTCAGCCTTCTTCCGCGATACGGGCCAGGCGCCGCGCCTCGGTGCGCGCCTCCCGCGCGATCTCGTCCTCGTCCACGGTGAGCAGCCGGCCCGACTCCACCACCGGAGCGCCGTTCACCAGGGACAGGGTCACCGGGGCCGGGGCGCCGAGGACGAGGGCCGCGACCGGGTCGGCGATGGACGAGTGGCCGAGGCCGTCCAGCTTCCACAGCACCAGGTCGGCCAGTTTGCCCGGCTCCAGCGAGCCGATCTCCTCCTGGCGGCCGAGCACCCGAGCACCGCCATGGGTGCCCAGGCGCAGCGCCTGACGCACGTTCAGCGCCTTCTCACGGTGGCCGCCGAGCCGGTTGATCAGCAGCGCGTTGCGCAGTTCGGTGTGGAGCTCACCGGATTCGTTGGAGGCGGTGCCGTCCACGCCGAGGCCGACCGGTACGCCCGCGGCGAGCAGATCGGGTACGCGGGCGATCCCGGCGGCGAGCCGGGCGTTGGACGACGGGCAGTGGGCCACCCCGGTGCCGGTGCGGGCGAACGCCCGGATGTCGGTGTCGTTCATATGGACGCAGTGGGCCATCCACACGTCCTCGCCCAGCCAGCCGGTGGATTCGAAGTAGTCGGTCGGCCCCATCCCGAACCGCTCATGGCAGAACTTCTCCTCCTCCACCGTCTCCGAGCCGTGGGTGTGCAGCCGTACGCCCTTGCGGCGGGCGAGCGTCGCGGACTCGCGGAGCAGTTCGGTGGAGACGGAGAAGGGCGAGCAGGGCGCGGCCGCGATCCGCAGCATGGCGTCGAACGCCGGGTCGTGGTGGGTGTCGATGGCCTCCTCGGTGGCGGCCAGCGCGTCCTCCGTGGACTCCACGGCGAAGTCCGGCGGCAGTCCGCCGTCGGAGGTGCCGAGGTCCATGGAGCCGCGGGCGGCGGTGAACCGCACCCCCAGCTCGCGGGCCGCGCGGATCTCGGCGCCCAGCAGATCGCCGCCGCCGCGCGGAAAGACATAGTGGTGGTCCATGGCGGTGGTGACCCCGCCGCGCACCATCATCGCGAGCGAGCCGCGGGCCGCCGCGTGGACCATCGGCTCGTCGATCCGCGCCCAGACGGGGTAGAGCGCGACCAGCCAGTCGAAGAGGTTGCTGTCCTGGGCCAGGCCGCGGGTGAGCCACTGGTAGAAGTGATGATGGGTGTTGACCAGGCCCGGGGTCACCAGATGCCCCGTGCCGTCGACCCGGCGGACGACGTCCGCCAGCCCCTCCGGCGCGCGCCCCTCGCCCACCGACTCGATGCGGTGGCCCGCCACGACGACATGGCCGGAGGCGTACTCGGTGTCGTGGGCGTCCACGGTGGCGACGGCGCAGTTCTCGATGACGACGCGGTTCACGGAGCGTGGCCCTTCCGTCAGATGGTCAAGGGGGATCCGGTCAGTCGGTGGGGATCCGGGGCTCGGCGCCGTCCCGCAGCACGGTGGCCTCGATGAGCCCGTACGGCCGGTCGGCGGCGAAGTAGACCTCGTTGTCGTTGGTGAGGCCGAAGGGTTCCAGATCGACCAGGAAGTGATGCTTGTTGGGCAGTGAGAGGCGTATCTCGTCGATCTCGGGGCGGTGCTCGATCACCCGCGCGCCCATCTGATAGAGCGTCTGCTGGAGCGAGTACGAGTAGGTTCCGGCGAACGCGCTCAGCAGATGGCCGCGCGCCTCGGTGTGGCCGTGGTCCCAGTCCGGCATCGGCCGGGCGTCCTCGCTCCAGCCGTAGCGCCAGCGGGCGCGCACATCGGTGGCGAGGATCCGGTCGCGCGCCTCCGGGAGCGTGGTGTACCGGTCCTTCACATAGCCCCAGAACTCGGAGTCCGTGGTGTTCAGGACGGTGAGGCCGGTGAGCCCGGAGACCACCTCCCAGCGCTCGCCGTCGAAGGTGATCTGGGCGGTGCGGACCTCCTGGCCACGGCGGACGAAGGAGTGCTCGGCGCTCCCGGCCGTCCCGATCCGCTCCCAGGCGTACTCCTCCACGCGGACGCGGGCGCGGTGGATCGGCTCCTGGCTGGTGACGAAGTGGCGGGCCAGCCGGATGCCGAACTCCTCGGCCGTGTCGATGCCGTGTTCCTTGGCGAAGGCGTACACGGTGTTCTTGGCGGTGTCGGTCGGCAGGACGTTGGCGTTGCCGCCGGAGAGGTGGACCTCCTCCATCTCTCCGGAGAGCGCCACCGAGACGTTGAGGTCCTTCAGGTGGTGCACGGCGCCGTCGCGCACCACCCGGACGACACGGGTTTCGGCTTTGCCGTAACTGTTCGGGCCGAGCGTGGGCATCGGTGCTAGCTCCCTCGGTAGACGGAGTAGCCGAACGGGGTGAGCAGCAGCGGTACGTGGTAGTGCTCACCCGGCTCGACGGCGAAGGCGACCGCGACCTCCGGGAAGAAGGCGTGGGTCAGATACGGCCCGGTCTCGAAGCGCAGCCGTGCGTGGGTGGTGCCCTCGGGGAGGGCGGGCAGGTCCCCGCAGCGCCCGTCGGCGTCGGTGAGCGAGTCGGCGTGCGCCGTCCACTCCGTGCCGGGCCCGGAGCGGACGGACAGTTCGACGACCACGCCCACGGCGGGGCGGCCGATACTGGTGTCCAGGATGTGGGTGGACACCGAGGTGGCACCGCTCGTCATCACCGCTCTCCTTCCGCCGGGGCCCGCGGGGCCTCCAGGGTTTCCGCCCGGGGTTCCGCCCGGGATTCCGCCCGGGATTCCGCCCGGGATTCCGCCCGGGATTCCGTCAGCCGGGTCAGCCGGATGCGGTTGATCTTTCCCAGTTCGGTGCGGACGATGTCGCGCTCGGTGTCGGCGTCGTGGTGGATCCGCTCGCGCAGCGCGGCCAGCATCTCCTCGCCGGTGCGGCCGGTGGCGCAGATCAGGAAGACATGGCCGTGGCGCTCCTGGTACGCGAGGTTCAGCTCCAGCAGCTCCGCGCGCTCCGCGTCCCGTACCCCGCTCTGCTCCCGCGCCGACGCGGCGTCGCCCGGTGCCGGGCGTCCGATGGGCGGATGCGCGGCCATCGCCTCGGCCAGGTCGGCGGCGGTCAGCCCGGCCGTGGCCGCGTCCGAGGCGTCGAGCAGCTCCCCGACCGTCGCGTACGGCCGCCCGGCCGCCACCGCCGCGCCCCAGGCCCGGCCGGCGCACACCGCGCGCAGCAGCGCGGCGGCGTCCCGGTCGGCCACCGCGTTGAACCGGGCCAGCCCCGGCGGTGCACTGGAAGTCACTCTCGCAAGCTAGGAGGCTCCCGCGCCGGGCGTCAACACTTTGTTGAAAAATCCGCGTAACGACGAGGAATGATCAATCCCCGCCCTTCTCCCGGTTGAGGTAGTTGTAGACGGTGAAGCGGCTGACCCCGAGGGCCCCGGCGACCGTCTCGACCCCATGGCGCACCGAGAACGCGCCGCGCTGCTCGAGCTGGCGGACCACGGACTGCTTGGTCTTGCGGTCCAGGGCCGAGAGCGGTACGCCGTAGCGGCGCTGGAGGTCGGCGAGGATGCGGTCGAGTGAGTCCGACAGATGCGGCAGCCTTACGGCGACCACCGGACGGCCCTCCCAGGAGAGCACCACATCGTCGCCCCGGGCCCGGTCGGGGGCGATCATCTCGCCGCCCATGGCGTCGACGAGCGGCTTCACCGCGGCGGCGAAGGGGTGGTCGGCCGGTACGCTCACGCCTCGGCCTCCCCGAGGACGCTGACCTGGAGCGAGATGCGGGTGGCACCGGCCTCGAGGGAGCTGCGCAGCAGCCGGTCGACGGCCTCGAGCACCGCCTCGGCCCCGCCCTCGGCCGTGTTGCCGAAGGGGCCGACGTCCACGGCGTCCAGCGGGGCGGCCTGGACGGTCTCGCGGGCGGTCACGGCGTGCGGCGGCACCTCGTCGAGGTCGAACGGTTCGGTGGTGAACTCAACCCTCAATCTCACGCCGCCAACCTACTGCGTCCCGCCCTAACACGGCGCCCCCGCCGCGGGGGACAGAACGCCCAAGTCCCTCCCCGCGGCCGCCCGCTTCGGGGAGCATGGACCGATACCGCGTCCGCCTTCCGCCCACGGAGCGTCCCGATGACAGACAACGTGCCGGTGCGGTGTCCCGCGTGCCGTCGCGAGCAGTCGTTCGCGCCGCCCGCCTTCCCCTGTGCGTGCGGCGCCCCGGTCACCCTCCCCGTCCTCCGCGACGGCAGCCCGGAGGAGCTCTCCCACCGCACCTGGGAGAACCTCTGGGTGGCGGTGAACTGCCCGTCCTGCGGCCGCCAGGGCCACTGGCCGCAGCCGGAGCTCGGCTGCGACTGCGGTGCGGTGGTCCGCGTGCCCGTCGCCGCCGCGCCGCCCCCGGTGGGCCCGGGGGTGACGGCCGGGCCCGGCGGCCCGGCGGTGCGGCGCCCGGCCTTCCGGCCGGTCACGATCCGTACCGCGCGGGACGCGGTCACCGCCGCCGCGCAGTATCTGAAGTGGCTCGGCTTCCACAGCCTGCGGCCCTCGGAGGACCGGGCCGTCTCCGGGGTGGACCTCTGCGGGACGGGCGTGGTCGCCCAGGTCGATCCGACCACCCGCCCCACCGGGCTGCGGGACATCGAGTGCCTGTGGCTGAACGGGCTCCACAGGTCGGCCATGAGCGTCTTCTTCTCGCTCGCGGGCTACGCGCGGGAGGCGCGGGCGCGCGCCGACGCGCTGCATCTGCCGCTGTTCATCATGGATCTCACCGGCACCCCGCAGCCCGTCAACGACCCGGCGGACGCACTGATCCGGATGGGCCCGCCCGACGGCTGACCCGGTCGGCCCTTGTGCTCATGACCGGGGGAACGCTTCCTTTGGGGGACCACCCTCCACCGTTCACCCGTCCCATTCGCTCGACCGGCCGGAGGCCGAACGATGGCTGTTCCGTGGTACCCGAGGTCATGGGCCGCTCTCGCCGCCGCCCTGACCCTCTTCCTGGTGACCGGATGCGGGGGCGGCGATGTGCCCCCGCCCGCGGTGGAGAGCTCCTCGCCCGCACCCGGGCCGCCGTCCAGCACTCCCGGACCGTCGACCACCGGCACCGGACCCGGCGGTGGGGGGAGCGTGGAGGAGGACATCCAGGCCGCGGTCTCCGTCACCAACACCTACTGGCGGACTCACTGGTCCCAGCTGTTCACCGGCGGCTACGGCCCGCCCCGGGTCGCGGGGGCCTACGACGGCGGCACCCCCGGCGCTCCGGTGTGCGGCGACGCGCCCCTACCGGACGACAACGCCGTGTACTGCCCGGACGGCGACTACATAGCGTGGGACATGGATCTGATGCGCTGGGGTCATGCGCGGGGCGACGCGTGGGTCTATCTGGTGATCGCCCATGAGTGGGGCCACGCGGTCCAGAACCGGCTGGACGCGGGGCTGGTGGATCTGGCCCGTGAGCTCCAGGCCGACTGCCTGGCCGGGGCGGTCCTCTTCGGCGCCGCGCAGGACGGGACGCTCACCTTCGAGGACGGCGACACCGAGGAACTGGCGGACGCCCTGACCGCGCTCGCCGACAGGACCCCGTGGACCGATGTCTCCGACCACGGCGACGCCTCCCAGCGGGTCTCCTACTTCAGCCGCGGCGCGCGATCCGGGGTGAAGTCCTGTCTGCCGAACGGCATTCAGTGACGGGAGGCCGGTGACGCATGGCGTTCCCGGCGCGGGGGGGGTGTGGGCCCCTGCGGGGGTGTGGACCCCTGCGGGGGTGTGGGCCCCTGCTGTGGTAGAGGGGCCCGCATCTCATCAGCTGGGCGCGGCCTGGGGCTCGGCCCGCTCGGCAAGCGTTTCCGAAGGCGTCTCCGAAGGCGTTTCCGAAGGCGTTTCCGATCTGGCCGGATCGGCCTCGGACCGGGTCTCGGGCAGCAGCTCCCGGGCGGCCGCCTCACGCAGCTCGACCTTGCGGACCTTGCCGCTGACCGTCATCGGGAAGGCGTCCATGAGCCGCAGATAGCGGGGGACCTTGTAGTGGGCGAGGCGGCCCCGGCAGAAGCGGACGAGTTCGTCGCGGGTGAGGGTCCTGGCACCCTCGCGCAGGATGACGCAGGCCAGGATCTCCTCGCCGTACTTCTCGTCCGGTACGCCGACGACCTGCACATCCGCGACCTTGGGGTGGGTGTGCAGAAACTCCTCGATCTCCCGCGGATAGACGTTCTCCCCACCGCGGACGATCATGTCCTTGATCCGGCCCACGATCTGGACGTAGCCCTCGTCGTCCATCACCGCGAGGTCGCCGGTGTGCATCCAGCGCGCCGAGTCGATCGCCTCGGCGGTCCGCTCGGGCTCCTGCCAGTAGCCGAGCATCACCGAGTAGCCGCGGGTGCACAGCTCACCGCGGGTGCCGTGGGGCACGGTCGCGCCGGTCACCGGGTCTACGATCTTGACCTCGACGTGCGGCAGCACCCGGCCGACCGTCGAGGTGCGGCGCATGAGGTCGTCATCGGGCCGGGTCTGGGTGGAGACCGGTGAGGTCTCGGTCATGCCGTAGCAGATGGACACCTCCGCCATGTGCATCTCGCCGACCACCCGCCGCATCACCTCCACCGGGCACGGCGATCCGGCCATGATCCCGGTGCGCAGCGAGCTGAGGTCGAAGGTGGCGAAGTCCGGCAGGGCCAGCTCGGCGATGAACATGGTGGGCACGCCGTACAGCGAGGTGCAGCGCTCCCGTTCGACGGCGGAGAGGGTGGCGACGGCGTCGAAGGTGGGGGCGGGGATGACCACGCAGGCGCCGTGGGTGGTGGCCGCGAGGTTGCCCATCACCATGCCGAAGCAGTGGTAGAAGGGCACCGGCACACAGATCCGGTCCTGGGCGGTGTAGCGGACCGTCTCCCCCACGAAGTAGCCGTTGTTGAGGATGCTGTGGTGGGAGAGGGTGGCGCCCTTGGGGAAGCCGGTGGTGCCGGAGGTGTACTGGATGTTGACCGCGTCGTCGCAGCCGATCCGGGCCTCGCGCTCGGCCAGCCGCCCGGGGGCGACATCGGCGCCCGCGCGCACCAGCATGTCCCAGGTCCGGTCGCCGATGTAGATGACATCGCGCAGGGCGGAGCAGGCCGAGCGCACCTGCTCGACCATCCGGCGGTAGTCGCTGGTCTTGTGCTCGGTGGAGGCGACCAGCACCGAGATGCCCGCCTGCTGGAGCACATACCGCAGTTCGTGGACGCGGTACGCGGGGTTGATATTGACCATGATGGCGCCGATGCGGGCGGTCGCGTACTGCAACAGCACCCATTCGGGGCAGTTGACGGCCCAGATGCCGACCCGGTCGCCCTTGGCGACCCCCTTGGCGATCAGCCCGAGCGCGACCTCCTCCACCGACCGGCCGAACTCGGCGTAGGTCCAGCGGCGGCCGGAGGGGATGTCGACGAGCGCGTCGCGCTCGCCGTACAGCTCGACGGCGCGGGCCAGATTGGCGCCGATGGTGTCGCCGAGCAGCGGGAGGTCACCGACTCCACTGGCGTAGGAGAGCCCGGATGGGCTTGGTGGGTCGGACGTCAGGTCGGTCATGGCAGCTCCTTGGTGTCACGGTCGCGGACGCTTTCACGTTCGTGAGGGTGGGTCATCATATGAGCGTCAGTCATCAGATCTCCTCATGAAACTCGATACCGCCGCCCTGTGCCGTGCGTTCACGTAGCTCGATCCGGCGAATCTTCCCGGAAACCGTCTTGGGGAGGTCGGCGAACTCCAGCCGGCGGATCCGCTTGTACGGTGCGAGCACCGCCCGCGAGTGCGCGAACAGCGCCTTTGCCGTGTCCGGGCCGGGCTCCCAGCCCTCCGCGAGGACGATGTACGCCTTCGGCACGGCGAGCCGCACCGGGTCGGGGGCCGGGACGACGGCCGCCTCGGCCACCGCCTCGTGCTCCAGCAGCGCGCTCTCCAGCTCGAACGGGGAGATCTTGTAGTCGGATGCCTTGAAGACGTCGTCGGCGCGGCCGATGTAGGTGATGTAGCCGTCGGCGTCACGCGAGCCGATGTCCCCGGTGCGGTAGTAGCCGCCCGCGGTGGCCTCGGCGGTGCGCTCCTCATCGCCCTCGTAGCCGGTCATCAGGCCGACCGGGCGGCCCTCGGAGCCGGTGAGGTCGAGGCAGATCTCGCCCTCCTCACCGGGCCGGCCGGTGACCGGATCGAGCAGGACGACCCGGAACCCGGGGGTGGGCCGCCCCATCGAACCCGGCTTGAGCGGCTGTCCGGGGGTGTTGGCCACCTGGACGGCGGTCTCGGTCTGGCCGAAACCGTCCCGGATGGTCACCCCCCAGGCGCGCCGCACATGCTCGATGACCTCGGGGTTCAGCGGCTCCCCCGCGGCGACGGCCTCCCGGGGCGGGGTGCGCAGCTGGGTGAGATCGGCCTGGATGAGCATCCGCCAGACGGTGGGCGGGGCGCAGAAGGTGGTGATGCCGCAGCGGTCCATCTCCGCCATCAGCCGGGTGGCGTCGAACCGCGTGTAGTTGTGGACGAAGACGGTGGCCTCGGCGTTCCAGGGGGCGAAGAGATTGGACCAGGCGTGCTTGGCCCATCCGGGGGAGGAGATGTTGAGGTGGACATCGCCCGGCTCGACCCCGATCCAGTACATCGTCGACAGATGTCCGATGGGGTACGAGATGTGGGTGTGCTCGACCAGCTTGGGGCGGGCGGTGGTGCCGGAGGTGAAGTACAGCATCAGGGGGTCGGTGGCGAGGGTCGGCCCGTCGGGGGTGAAGGGCTCATCGCCCCCGGCGCCGTCGGCCGTGGCGCCCGCCGCGCCGTCCGCCGTGATAGCGGCGGTCCCGGCGTCCTCGTAGGCGAGCCAGCCCTCGGACGCGCCGCCGACCGCGATCCGGGTGTAGTCCCCGGCCACGTCCGCGAACTTGCCGGTGTCCCCGGCCCGCACGATCACATGCCGCGCCCGGCCGCGCTCGATGCGGTCGGCGAGGTCGAGCGGCCCGAGCAGCGGGGTGGCGGGGATGACCACGGCGCGCAGCTTCATCGCGGCCAGCGCGGTCTCCCACAGCTCGACCTGGTTGCCGAGCATGACGACGATGCGGTCACCGGCCCGCACACCCCGCTCGCGCAGCCAGTTCGCGGCCCGGTCCGAGCGGCGGCGCAGCTCCTCGAAGGTCAGGCGGATCTCGCCGCCGTCCTCCTCGACGATGTGCAGGGCGGTACGGTCGCCGGTGCGTCCGGCGATCCCGTCGAACCAGTCCAGCGCCCAGTTGAACCGCTCCGGGCGGGGCCAGCGGAACCCCTCGTACGCCGCCGCGTAGTCCTCCCGGTGACCGAGCAGGAAGTCCCGTGCCGCGCGGAAGTCCTGGGCCGGATTCATTGCTGTCACTTGTCCTCCTGAAGGGCGTACCGCTCGCTAGCATCGTGCGACGGGTGATCTGAGTCTCACTACCCCCGGACGGGGGTGGCGCTGGATGTGGGAGGTGGCCGTGGCGGGAACGGACGGGGGCGGGACGGGCTCGGGCAGGGCCGTCGACATGCAGAGCGCGCTCCAGCGGATGCGCCGGCGCGGTGGACTGCCCGTCGCGTTCGGCGGGCTCTTCTCGGGCGCGCGGCAGTTCCGGATCTCGGAACTCACCGGCACCACGACCAACTCCCTGCGGGGACTGGCCATCACACCCGGCAACGGCCTGGGCGGCAAGGTCCTCACCATGTCCCGGCCGATCTCGGTGGCGGACTACCCCACCTCGCGGGCGATCAGCCATGAATACGACGCGGCGGTGGGCGCGGAGGGGCTGCGCTCGATGCTCGCGGTGCCGGTGGTGGTGCGCGGGCAGGTGCGCGGGGTGCTGTACGGCGCGCTGCGCCAGCCGCTGGTGCTCGGCGACCGGGCGCTGAGCTCGGCCGTGGAGGCGGCCCGCGAACTGGAACGGGCGCTGGAGCACGAACTGGCGCAGGAGCTGGCGGCGCGGGACGAGGCGCAGCGGCTGCTGGCCGAGGCGCGCCGGCGGCGGCTGCGGGGGCAGCCGCGGTGGGCGCCGCCGACGGAGGAGACCGATCCGGCGGTGTGGGAGGAGGTGCGCGAGGCCCATGGCGATCTGCGGGCCCTGGCGCACCGGGTGCCCGACCCCCAGCTGCGGGCGGAGATACTCACCGCCTGTGGCCGGCTGGCCAGGGCCTCGTCCGGGCACCACGGCCGCGAGCGGGAGCGCCCGAGCGGGGTGGAGCTGTCGCCGCGCGAGGTGGATGTGCTGGCGTGTGTGGCGTCGGGGGCGACGAATTCGGCGGCGGCGGAGCGGCTGGGGTTGCGGCCGGAGACGGTCAAGAGCTATCTGCGGTCCTCGATGCGGAAGTTGGGGGCCCACACCCGTCTCCACGCGGTGGTCGAGGCCCGCCGGGCGGGGCTTCTGCCGTAGCGCGCGGGGCGCCGAGGTTCTCCGGTCGGCTGGGTCTTCGCCCGTCGGCTGGGTGCGGCTTTCGTCTCGCGCCTTCGGCGCTCTTGAGCAGCGGGGCAGGAGGCGGGAGCGCGGCCCCGTCGCCGGGCGCCGGGTCGGCGGGGGTGAGCGCCGGTGGCGGCTTCGGTGCCCCGGCGGTCAAGGGCCCCTCCGGACCGCGGACCGGTGGATCCCAGGGCGGCCCTCCGGGTACCCCTCGAAAAAACGCTTGACCTGAAGCAACTATCACGTCAAGCAGCCCGCCGCTCCCCCAGGGCGCACCACGGTCATATAGGGCGATATCCTGCACTGAGGTCAGTGCTCGCGACAGGAAGGTGAGGACCCTCTATGTCCGAGCGCCGTCGCGGCCCGCGTCCCACGAAACGGTGGCTGCGCCCCGCCGGGGCGAACCGGGCCGATGGCACACCCCGCCCCGCCCCTGGCCCGCCGCGCGGCGAGCCGCCCGCCGCGGCGGCCGACGGGGCCCCGCCCGAGGTCGACGAGCGCAGTGTGGTGGACGCCGCGGTGTACCGGGACGGCCGCCGGGTCGGCACCCCCGGCTCCCTCGCCGCCACCTACCGGCGGCTGCGCCAGGAGACGGGCGCCATGGCGTGGATCGGGCTGTACCGGCCGAGCGAGACGGAGCTGCTCTCGCTCGCCGAGGAGTTCGATCTGCACAAGCTGGCCATCGAGGACGCGCTGGAGGCCCATCAGCGCCCCAAGCTGGAGCGCTACGGCGAGACCCTCTTCGTGGTGCTGCGCGCCGCCCGCTATCTCGACGCGCTCGAGGAGGTGGACTTCGGCGAGCTGCACGTCTTCGTGGGCCCCGACTTCGTCGTCACCGTCCGGCACGGCGCCGCCCCGGACCTGTCGGCGGTGCGGGCCCGGATGGAGTCCACCCCCGAGCTGCTGGCGCTGGGCCCCGAGGCCGTGCTGTACGCGATCCTCGACGCGGCCGTGGACGGCTACGCCCCGGTCGTCGCGGGGGTGCAGAACGACATCGACGAGATCGAGACCGAGGTCTTCCGCGGCGATCCCGAGGTGTCGCGGCGCATCTATGAGCTCTCCCGCGAAATGGTGGAGTTCCAGCGCGCCACCCGGCCCCTGGTCGGGATGTTGCACGGGCTGATGGCGGGCTTCGACAAGTACGGCACCGATGAGGAGCTCCAGCGCTATCTGCGGGACGTGGCCGACCACGTCACCCACACCAGCGAGCGCGTGGACGGCTTCCGCTCCGCCCTCACCGACATCCTCGCGGTCAACGCCACCCTGGTGACCCAGCAGCAGAACGCCGAGATGCGGGCGCTGGCCGAGGCGGGCTTCGAGCAGAACGAGGAGGTCAAGAAGATCTCCGCCTGGGCGGCCATCCTGTTCGCCCCCACCCTGGTCGGCACCATCTACGGGATGAACTTCACCCATATGCCCGAGCTGCACTGGGTGCTGGGCTACCCGTTCGCGATCCTGCTGATGGCGGTGGTCTGCGTCAGCCTGTACCTCATCTTCAAGCGCCGCGACTGGCTCTGACGGCGTCACACCTCTCCGGGTCACATCTCTCCGGCCGGACCGGCGGTTCTAGGGAATCCCCCGACGAACCGCCGATTCAGCCGTTTTCCGTAGCCCCTCCATGCCGTTTGTGCTTCGATGCCGTGCGGCACGGCACCGGCGGGCGAGCTACGGGAGTGTGCGTATGGACCGGCGAGGGTTCCTCAGGGGCGCGGCCGCACTGTCCACCGCGGGGCTGGTCACCGCCGTCGGCGGCACCGCGACGGCCACCGCCGCGCCGCCCCGGCCGACCGCCGCCCAGGACTGGCTGTCTGCCATCGCCGACGCCACTCCGGTCCAGCGGCTGACCCTGCCCGGAACCCACGACTCCGGCGCCCGCTTCGGCGGTCCGTGGACGGAGTGTCAGAACACCACCATCGCCGACCAGCTCGCCAGTGGCATCCGCTTCCTGGACATCCGCTGCCGCGCCTTCGAGAACGCCTTCCCGATCCACCACGGCGCCTTCTACCAGAACCTCAACTTCGACGACGTGCTCGGCGCCTGCCGCTCCTTCCTCTCCGCGCATCCGTCGGAGACCGTGCTGATGCGGGTCAAGCAGGAGTACTCGGAGGAGAGCGCCGCGGAGTTCCGCCGGATCTTCGACATCTATCTGGACGACAAGGGCTGGCGCTCGCTGTTCCGCCTGGACAGCACCCTCCCCGCCCTGGGCCAGGCCCGGGGCAGGGTGGTGCTGCTCGCCGACTCGGACAACATGCCGGGGGTGCGGTACGGCGACGGCGCGCTCTTCGACATCCAGGACGACTACATGGCGGAGCCGATCGGCAAGTACCCGAAGATCGAGGCGCAGTTCCGCAAGGCGGCGGCCCAGCCCGGCAAGCTCTTCATGAACTATGTCTCCACCGCCGCCCTGCTGCCGCCCCGCTCCAACGCGGACCGGCTCAACCCGCGGGTGAAATCGTTCCTGGAGGGCGCCGAGGCACAGGGCTGGACCGGGCTCGGGATCGTTCCGATGGACTTCCCGAACACCGCGTCCGGCCTGGTCGACGCCCTCGTCCGGCACAATCCGGCGAGCTGACCGCGGGGCGTCAGCGGCCGCGGGGCCGGCGGAAGACGTTGACCGCCGGGTCCGCGTAGCGCACCAGCTCCAGCGCCTGCTCCGGGAACCACTCCCCCGCCTCGGGGTTGACGGTCCCGCGCACCGGGTCCAGGGGCCCGTCGGTGCCGCGCAGGCACCGCCCGTCCGACTGGCCCGGCGTCTTCACCCACAGCGCGGCGTCCAGCAGCGCCTCGCCGGTACGGGTGGTGGGGCGGCGGCCCAGGCCCCGGCCCGGCGGGTTGCACCATGACTGGACGTCGTTGTACTGGTGGGACGCGGCCCTCGGGGTCCAGGCGCCCTGGCCGTTGCGGCTGGTGTCGGTGACGTAGTGCTTCATGAGGGACAGGTCGTCCGGTACGTGGTGGCGCAGCCAGCGGCGGGCGTGCCGCCGCGACCAGCTCTGCTCGGCGCAGTCCTCGGGGTCCCCGCCCTCGTCGGCGTAGGCGAGGCAGGAGGAGACCAGCCGGCCGTACCAGGCGCTGTCCTGGTCGGTCTGGTAGTGGGAGACATTGAGGGCGAAGCCGGTGGCGCGGTCGATCCCGGCCTTGAGCAGCCGGGGCACGATGCTGCTGACGGAGTGCCAGCCGGAGTGGCCCGCGTCCAGGTACACCGACGCGTTGCCGAGCGCGCTGAGGGCGTCGACCGCGTAGTTGATCCCGGAGTAGCGGGCGGCGGTCTCCGGGTCCTCGACCACCGGGGTGTCCAGGTCTTCGGCGTCGCTCACGTCCTCGGGGTCGGGCGTCACGGGGTCGGGGGTCACCGGGTCGGGGGTCACGGGGTCGGGCGTGGGCAGCGGGGGCAGCTCGGGCAGGGTGGTGGGCTGTTCGGCGGAGGGCTCGGGGTCGGGGCTCTGGGACGCGGAGGGCTCGGGGTCGGCGGGCTTCTGTACCCCCGGGAACATGGGCCCCAGGAGCCCGGAGGCGTCGGGGCCCGAGTCGGCGGACTGCGGGTCCGTGGACTGCGGGTCGGCGGACTGCGGGTCGGCGGACTGCGCGGCCTCCTGACCGGTGCCGGAGTCGGCCGATGCGGCGGGCGGGGCCGTGGAGGCGTCGGGGTCGGGCAGCGGCGGCAGCTCGGTGGGCGATGCCTCGACGGCGGGCCGCTCCTCGGCGACCGGCCGCTCCTCGGCGGTGGGCTGCTCGGACTGCGAAGCGAGCGCGGACTCTTCGACGTTCGAGGCATCCGCGCAGTCGGAGGGCAGCAGCGCCAGCGAATCGGGTTCGAGGATGATCAGCACCTTACGGTCGCCGATGGCCTCGGCGACGGCGTCGATCCACGCCTGGTACGCGGCGAGGCCGTCGGCGCCCCCGCTCGAGTAGCTGCCGCAGTCACGGCCCGGGATGTTGTAGAGGGCGAGGACCGGCAGCCTCTCCTGCCAGCCCGCGCTCCGCGTCGTCCGGCGGATCAGTCGGCTGACCTGCATCGGGGTCTCGTCGCCGTACCAGACCGCGTGCGGCGTCCGCACCATGGAGAGGAGCCCCGCGGAGTCACGGAAGTCGCCCCGCCAGGCGAGCCGGGCGACCTGGCGGTAGGAGTCCCGGTCGGGGGGCGGGGCGTAGAGGCGGGTCACGCGCGAGGACTCGTCGTCGTCCTCCGACACGGCCGCGCTCACCACGGGGCTGATCAACAGGGGCAGGGTGGCCGCGGCCACGACGGCCGTCGACACAGTGAGGATCTTGCGTCTCTTACGCACGTGCGCACTCCAGGGGGGCGGCAGGACCATGGTCGGTTTCTGACTCTCACTCAGAAACCGGCACCCGGCAAATGAATCCTCCGCCAGATGGCGGAGGGTTTTTCCCGCTCAGGAGTGGCCTTATGTCAGACGATCCTTCTGTGATCTGATGCGATTTCAGGTACGCGAAATGTCGGGCGACGGCGTTCGACGGTGTTTCAGGCGACCGAGCCGATCCGGTCCGAGGGGGCCCGGGTGTCGTGGTGGATCGGGGTCCGGGCACCCGTCAGCGGCGTTCCGCTGCCGCCCCGCCGGTTCGCGACGATCTCGCCCGCGATGGACAGCGCGGTCTCCTCGGGCGTACGGGCGCCGAGGTCCAGCCCGATCGGAGAGCGCAGCCGGGCCAGCTCCGGCTCGCCCACACCGGCCTCGCGCAGCCGCCGCAGCCGGTCCCGGTGGGTGCGGGCGGAGCCCATGGCGCCGACGTACGCCACGGGCAGCCGCAGCGCCCGCTCCAGCAGCGGGACGTCGAACTTCGGATCGTGGGTGAGCACGCACAGCACCGTGCGGCCGTCCGCCTCGGTCCGGTCCAGATAGCGGTGCGGCCAGTCGACGACCACCTCGTCGGCGTCCGGGAAGCGCAGCTCGGTCGCGAAGACCGGACGGGCGTCGCAGACCGTGACGTGGTAGTTCAGGAACTTCCCGATCCGCACCAGCGCGCTCGCGAAGTCCACCGCCCCGAAGACGATCATGCGCGGCGGCTTCACGCTGGACTCGGCGAGCAGCGTGACGGGACGCCCGCAGCGGCTCCCCTCGGCGCCGATCTCCACGGTCGCGGTGCGCCCGGCGTCCAGCAGGGCGCGGGCCTCCGCGGCGGCCGTGCCGTCCAGCTCGGGGTGGCCGCCCAGGGTGCCGTCCCAGCCGCCGTCCGGGCGGACGAGCAGGGCGCGGCCCAGCAGCTCGGGCGGGCCGTCCACGATCCGGGCCAGCGCGGTCGTCCCTCCCCCGGCGGCGGCGGACGCGGCGGCGGCGAACACCGGACGCAGCTCGCGGTCGGCCGCCCGAACCGGGCTGACCAGGACATCGATGACCCCGCCGCAGGTCAGACCCACCGCGAAGGCGTCCTCGTCGGAGTAGCCGAAGGTCTCCCGCACGCTCTCACCGGTGCGCAGCGCCTCCTGGCACAGCTCGTACACGGCGCCCTCGACACAGCCGCCGGACACACTGCCGACCGCCGTGCCCTCGGCGTCCACGGCGAGCGCGGCCCCGGGCAGGCGGGGTGCGCTGCCGCCCACGGAGACCACGGTGGCGACGGCGAAGTCCCGGCCCTCCTCGCACCACCGGTGCAGCTCGGCGGCGATGTCCAGCATGATGATCAGCTCCTCGGACGGCCATGTACGGGCCACCTATATTCGCCTCAACGCGCCGGGCCCGCGAAATCTGCCCTCAGCCGCCGGTCAGATGCTCCGGGCGGACGGGCACGCGCCTCAGGGGCAGGCCCGTGGCGGCGCGGATGGCGGCGACGACGGCCGGGGTGGAGGAGAGCGTGGGCGCCTCGCCGACGCCGCGCAGCCCGTACGGGGCGTTGTCGTCCGCCAGCTCCAGCACCTCCACCGGCATGGCCGGGGTGTCCAGGATGGTGGGGATCAGATAGTCCGTGAACGACGGGTTGCGCACCCTCGCCCCGTCCGGCGAGACGACGATCTCCTCCATCACGGCGAGCCCGAGCCCCTGCGTCGAACCGCCGTGGATCTGCCCGACGACCGACAGCGGATTGATCGCCTTGCCCACGTCCTGCGCGGCCGCCAGCTCGACCACCTTGACCAGGCCCAGCTCGGTGTCGACCTCGACGACCGCGCGATGGGCGCAGAAGGAGTACTGCACATGGCCGAAGCCCTGTCCGGTGCGCCGATCGAACGGCTCGGTCGGCCGGTGCCGGAACTCCCGCTCCAGGTCGACCGCCCCGTCGCCGAGGATCCCGGCGAGGTCGCCGATCACCTCGCCGCCGTCGGTGACCACCTTGCCGTCCTCCAGCCGCAGACGTTCGGGCTCCGCCCACGCGGGGTGGGAGGCGCCGAACCGCTCGCGGCCGCGCCGCAGCACCTCCGCCCGGACCGCCTCGCAGGCGTGCTTGACGGCGCCGCCCGTCATATACGTCTGGCGGGAGGCGGAGGTGGAGCCCGCCGAGCCGACCCGGGTGTCGGCCGGGTGGAGAGTGACCCGGTCGACGCCCAGCTCGGTGCGGGCGATCTGGGCGTGCACGGTGACACCGCCCTGGCCGACCTCGGCCATCGCGGTGTGCACCAGGGCGACCGGCTCGCCACCGATCACTTCCAGCCGGATCCGGGCGGTGGAGTAGTCGTCGAAGCCCTCGGAGAAGCCGACGTTCTTGATGCCGACCGCATAGCCCACCCCGCGCACCACGGCCTCGCCGTGGGTGGTGTTGGACAGCCCGCCCGGCAGGGCCCGTACGTCCACCGGGCCGCCCGCCGCCTCCCAGGCGCGCTCGGGCGGCATCGGCAGCGCCTTGACGCGGCGCAGCAGCTCGGCGACCGGGGCCGGGGAGTCGACCAGCTGCCCGGTGGGCATGGTGGCGCCCTGGGACATGGCGTTGCGCCGCCGGAACTCCACCGGGTCCAGGCCGAGTTCGGCCGCCACCGCGTCCATCTGCGCCTCGTAGGCGAAGCACGCCTGGACGGCGCCGAAGCCGCGCATCGCACCACAGGGCGGGTTGTTGGAGTAGAGGGCGATCGCCTCGACGTCCACGTTCTCGACGACGTAGGGGCCGATGGACAGGGAGGCGGCGTTGCCGACCACCGCCGGGGAGGAGGAGGCGTACGCGCCACCGTCCAGGACGATGCGGCACTGGACGTAGAGCAGCGTGCCGTCGCGGGTCGCGCCGTGTTCGTAGGTGAGCTTGGCGGGGTGGCGGTGGACATGGCCGAAGAAGGACTCGTACCGGTTGTAGACGATCTTGACGGGCCGTCCGGTGCTCAGCGCCAGCAGACAGGCGTGGGCCTGCATGGACAGGTCCTCGCGGGCGCCGAACGCCCCGCCGACGCCGGACAGCGTCAGCCGCACCTTGTCGGCGGGCAGCCCGAGGACCGGGGCGAGCTGGTCGCGGTCGACGTGCAGCCACTGGGTGGCGATGTAGAGGTCCACCCCGCCGTCCTCGGCGGGCACCGCGAGCCCCGACTCCGGGCCGAGGAACGCCTGGTCCTGCATGCCCACCTCGTAGTCCCGGCGGACCACCACATCGGCGCGGGCGCGGGCGGCGGCGACATCGCCGCGCCGGATGGGCTGGCGGTGCACGATGTTCGGATGCGGGACATGGGACGCGTGGTGGTCCCGGCGGCCGGGGTGGAGCAGCGGGGCGTCCGGCGCGGTGGCGGTGGCCTCGTCCACGACCAGCGGCAGCTCCTCGTACTCCACGGCGATCCGGGCGGCGGCGCGGCGGGCGGTCTCGGGGTGGTCGGCGGCGACGATCGCGACGGGCTCACCGTGGTAGCGGACCCGGTCCCCGGCGAGCACGGGCTGATCGCGGATCTCCAGGCCGTAGTGGGTCCCGGCGGGCAGGTCGGCATGCGTCATGACGGCGTACACCCCGGGCAGGGCGAGCGCCCCGGCGGTGTCGATGGACCGGATCGCGGCGTGGGCGTAGGGGCTGCGGAGGGTGAAGCCCCACAGCATGTCCTCGTGCCACAGATCCGAGGAGTACGCGAACTCGCCGGTCACCTTGAGGGTGCCGTCCGGGCGCAGGGTGGACTCGCCGACGGTACCCCGGATGGCGCCGGTGGCCTGGGTGACGGTCGTGGGGGCACTGGCGGTGCGGTCGGCTGCCATGGTCAGACCGCCTCCCCGGTGCGGGCGGCCGCGAGCCGGACCGCGTCGAGGATCTTCTCGTAGCCGGTGCAGCGGCAGAGGTTGCCGGAGAGCGCCTCGCGGATGTCGGCGTCGGAGGGGTCGGGATCGCGCTCCAGCAACTCATCGGCCGCCACCAGCAGTCCCGGGGTGCAGAAGCCGCACTGGACGGCACCCGCGTCGATGAACGCCTGCTGGACCGGGGCCAGCGGGGCGACCTGCCCGGGGCGGGATGGCTCGGATGGCCGGGCGTGGTCCGCGAGTCCCTCGACGGTGACCACCTCGCGGCCCTCGGCCTGCCCCGCCGCCACCAGGCAGGCGCACACCGGCACCCCGTCCAGACGGACCGTGCAGGAACCGCATTCGCCCTGCTCACAGGCGTTCTTCGAACCGGGAAGCCCCAGCCGCTCGCGCAGCACATACAGCAGGGACTCGCCCTCCCAGACGTCATCGGCCTCGTACGGCCGCCCGTTGACCCTCATGTTCACGCGCATTGTGCGGTCCTCCCCTCTCCCCCGCGATAGGCCTCCCAGGTCCAGCCGAGCGTGCGGCGCGCCATGACCCCCACCGCGTGGCGGCGGTAGGCGGCGGTGCCGCGTACGTCGTCGATCGGGCGGCAGGCCCCGGCGCACAGCTCGGCGAAGCGCCGGACGGCCGACGGGTCGAGGGGCGCGCCGCTGTCCCAGAAGCCGCCCTCCTCGAGCGCCGCGCCCAGGAACTCCTCGGCCTCCCAGGCCCGTACGGGCGTGGGCGCGGCCGATCCGATGCCGGTGCGGACGGTGCGGGTGCGCGGATGGAGCGCGACGGCGAAGGCGCAGACCGCGATCACCATGGCGTTGCGGGTGCCGACCTTGGAGAACTGCTGCGGTCCGTCCGCTCGTCGGATGTGCACCGCCCGGATCAGCTCATCGGGCTCCAGGGCGTGGCGCTTGACCCCGGTGAAGAACTCCTCGACCGGGATCCGCCGGGTGCCGCGCACCGACGCCGCCTCCACCTCGGCCCCGGCCGCCAGCAGCGCCGGATGGGCGTCCCCGGCGGGCGAGGCGGCGCCGAGGTTGCCGCCGACGGTGCCGCGGTTGCGGATCTGCGGTGAGCCGACGGTGTGCGCGGCGAGCGCAAGGCCCGGCAGCTCGGTCCGGAGCTCCTCCATGATCCGGGTGTACGGGACGCCCGCGCCCAGCCGGACCGTACGGTCGGTGGCCTCCCACTCGGCCAGTTCGGCGACACGGGTCAGATCGAGCAGATACTCGGGCCGCCGGTGATCGAAGTTGATCTCGACCATCACATCGGTGCCGCCCGCGATGGGCACGGCGGTGGGGTGCTCGGCCTTCGCGGCGAGCGCCTCCTCCCAGCCGGCGGGGCGCAGGAAGTCCATGGGCCTCTCTTCTCGAATCGTCGGCGTCGGCGTCGGTATCGGTGTCGGTATCGGTATCGGTGTCGGTGTCGGTGTCGGTGTCGTGGGGAGGGGGCTTCCCGCCCGTGGGCCCATACGCGGCTCCCCGCGCGGGGGCGTCCTCCAGGAACTCTGCACACGGCTCAACGCCAGTAGACCGAGGTGTGGGCCACATGGTGCAGTCACCGAAGACATGAAGCAATTGGCTGGCCAGGGGGCAGGTCTTGTAGATTCGAACGAACGACGGGGACCGGAAACCTCGCGGTATTCGACCGGCAACACGGAACAAGATCGGCTGGCATCACATGCGGCTGCGCGCACTGCTGGAGAACGACACCCTGGGGCTGCGTCTGCTCGGCGGCGAGGATGAGCTGGACCGTACCGTGCGCGGCGTGATGACCACCGATCTGCGCGACCCCAGCCGCTATCTCTCCGGTGGCGAGCTGGTGCTGACCGGGCTCGCCTGGCGGCGTGAGCCGGAGGACTCCGAGCGGTTCGTCCGCATCCTCGCGGCGGCCGGGGTGGCGGGTCTCGCGGCGGGCGAGGCGGAGCTGGGCGCCGTGCCCGAGGATCTGGTGCTGGCCTGTGGCCGCCATCGGCTGCCGCTGTTCTCCGTGGTCGAGGACGTCGCGTTCGCCACGATCACCGAGCATGTGGTGCGCCAGGTCTCCGGTGAGCGGGCCGGGGATCTGGCCGCGGTCGTCGACCGGCACCGCCGGATGATGACGTCCGGGCCCGCGGGCGGCGGCCCCGAGGTGGTCTTGGACCTGCTCCGCTCGGACCTGGACCTGACCGCGTGGGTGCTCTCCCCCACCGGCCGCCGGATCGCGGGCCCGACCGCCGCCGGTGCGGCCGCGGAGCCGCCCGCGGCGGTCCGCGCCCAGCTGGCGGGCGAGCAACTGGCCGCCCGCCGCGACGGGCGGCGCGGCCCGCACCGGCTGACCGCCGCGGACGGCATGACGTACTCCCTCTTCCCCGTCCGCAGCGGTGACCCCGGCGACGACGTGCGCGAGACCGTGCTGTCCGACTGGGTGCTGGCGGTCGGCGCGGACGCCGACGAATGGCCGGAGGAGCGGCTGGATCTGCTCTACGGGGTCACCCAGCTGATCGCGGTCGAGCGCGACCGGCGGAACGCCTCCCGCACGGTGCGGCGCAGGCTCGCCCAGGAGGTACTGGAGCTGGTCCAGTCGGGCGCGCCGCCCGCCGAGATCGCGGCCCGGCTGCGGGTGGCCGCCCCGGTGCTGCTGCCGGGTCTCGGCACGGCGCCGCACTGGCAGGTGGTGGTGGCCCGGGTGGAGTGGGGCGTCACGGCGGAGCGGGAGCGCGGCGGGGACGGCGGGACGCAGCCGGGCGGCGCGGGGAAGGGCGCATACGGCGGGACGCGGGGAGGCCCGTACGGCGGGGCGCGGGGCGGCGGGGACGCCGGCGCGCAGCCGGGCAGCGCACGGAAGGGCGCGGGCGGCGGGGCGGGCGAGGGTGCCACGCGAGACGGCGCGGCGTGGGACGGGAGCGCGCGGGACCGGGACGGACGGGACCGGGGCGCGCGGGAGGGCTCCTCGCCGGACGGCAGGGGCGTCCACGGCGGCATTCCCGGCGGCATTCCTGGTGGCGTTCCCGGCGGCGTTCCCGGCGGCGTTCCCGGCGGCGTTCCCGGCGGCAGGGTGGCCCAGTCGCTGCTGGAGGAGATCCTGGTCGACCCGTACGCGACCGGGCCGGAGCCCTCGGACCGGATCGCCGTGGCGCACACCGGTGACGAGGCGGTGGCGCTCGTACCCCTCCCGGCGCTCTCCAACGGCACGTCGGACGGCGCCACGGACGCTCCGGAGTCGGCGGAAGTACAGGCCGACGCGCTGCTCGCCGCCGTCCGGGAGCCGCTCTCCCGGGGTCTGGACGGCGACGGCCGGCTGACCCTCGGCGTCAGCGCCGCCGTGCACTCCGCCGACGGGCTGCGCGGCGCCCTGGAGGAGGCCCGGCACGCCCGACGCGTGGCCGCCGCGCGCCCCGGGCGGGTGTGCGCGGCCGGACATCAGGAGCTGGCGTCGCACGTACTGCTGCTCCCGTTCGTTCCGGACGATGTGCGGCGGGCCTTCACCGCCCGGCTGCTGGATCCGCTGCGCGAGTACGACCGGCGCCACCGGGCCGAGCTGATCCCGACCCTGGAGGCGTTCCTGGACTGCGACGGCTCCTGGACGCGCTGCGCCGCCCGGCTCCACCTGCACGTCAACACGCTGCGCTACCGGGTCGGCCGGATCGAGCAGCTGACCGGACGCGAGCTGTCGCGCCTGGAGGACAAGCTGGACTTCTTCCTCGCGCTGCGCATGAGCTGAGGCGGCGCGGAAGCGATCGCGGAGGCGCCTGCGGAGGCGCGCGGAAGCGCCTGTGGAAGCGGTCGCGGAGGCGTTTGCGGAAGCGCCCGGAGCGCGCCTCCGTGCCCCACCGCGACATCACCCTTGCCAGGGGTTTGTGAATTCATTCACACCAACCTCTTGGCCGGGCGCGCGCATTCGTGCTGAGATTCGCCCACAGCTTCCGGCTCGATGGCGCGCTTGGGGAGGGCAATGTGGCGGACACCGCCATGTCACCACCTGGATCGTCAGGTTCCCATTCCGAGGTAGGAACGGGGCGCGGGCTCGACCCGCTTGTGGACGACCCACTCGACACGGCGGTATGGCGGCTGCGCTCGCGCGGCTGCTGGAAGGACGCCGCCGAGCTGCTCACCCCACGGGCGGCGGACGACGCCTCGGCCGCGCTCAAGCGCAGCGTCGTCCTGACCGAACGATGCATGTACACCTCCACCGGCTGGGACGCGGCCGAGGACGCCCTGCGGGCGGCGGAGGCGCTCGCGCTCACCGACACCGAGCGGGGCGCGACCGCGTGCGAGCGGGGCTATCTGGCGTACGCGTCCACGCTGCTCGGGGTGCGGGACCGGGCCGACGAGGCGCGGACCGCGCTCGGCCGCGCCGCCGCGCTGCTCTCACCGGGCTCCCCGATCCGGCCGCTGCTGGACTTCCGGCGCGGGCTGATCTCCCAGCACCTCGCCCACAACCCGACCGGCGCCCTGGCCGCCTTCCAGCGCGCCCACGCGGGCGCGGCGGCGCACGGCGACACCCTGCTGCGCTCGTTCACCTGGCGGCACCTGGCCGCCATGGCGGAGGCGGACGGCGATCTGCCCGACGCACGGCACGGCTTCACGGAGTCGCTGCGGATCCGTGAGGAGCTGGGCTACCTGGTCGGCATCGCGCCGGCGCTGGCCGCCCTGGCCGATGTGGAACCCGACCCCGACGAGGCCACCCGCCTCCGCACGGAGGCCGGCCGCCTGGTCCGCCTCCTGGGCGGCGTCCCCGTCTGGCTCGCGGAACAACTGTCCCCCGAGGAAACCGCCGACTGACCGGCCCCGGCTCGCCCCGGGAAAAGCACAGCGTGCCCCGGGGCGAACCCGGCCGGGGGTGCGGGACGTATCGACATACGGCTCCGCCACGTGGCGGGGGCTTCGCCCCTGGACCCCGAGGTCTGAGGCGAAGCCCCGCCTTCCATCCCCTCCAGGGGGCACCTCCCAGCGGTAGCTGGGGGAGTTCGAGCAGCGGGGTCCGGGCCGGAGCCCCACCTTCCAGCCCCTCCGCCGTTTGGCCTTCCAGCCCCTCCGGCGATTGGCCCTTCAGCCCCTCCGGCGATTGAGGAGCGGGGTCTGGGGCAGAGCCCCAGTTTCGGGAAGGGGCGGGGAGGGGAACAGCCCGCCGCAGGCGCCAAGACCCACCGGACGCCCCCTATCAGCCCTCAGCCCTCAGCCCTCAAACCCCAGCAAGACCCCAGCCCTCAGACCGTCGGAACGAAGTGGGCCCTGGTGAGGGATTCGACCGTGCCAAGGTCGCGAGCGGCAAGGGCGTCAAGAAGCGCCATGTGCTCCTTCGCATCGGCGACGAGGTCAGCCGTGCGGGTGGTCCGGCCACAGGCCAGAGGCCACTGCGCACGGCGGTGCAGATCATCGGCGACGATCACGAGCTGCTGGTTTCCGGCCAAGCCGAGCACCGTCTGATGGAAGGTGCGGTCCGACTCCAGGTAGGCGGCCCGGTCGCCCCTTACGGCGGCCGCCGCCGTCGCCTCGGCGAAGGGCCGCAGCCCGGCCCAGCGCTCGGGCGCGATCGCCTCCGCCAGGCTGAGCATCACCGGAACCTCCAGCAGCGCCCGTACCTCCGCGAGCTCGGCCAGCTCGCGCTCGCTGCGGCGGGCGACCCGGAAGCCCCGGTTGGGCACCACCTCGACGGCGCCCTCGCCCGCGAGCTGCTGCATGGCCTCCCGTACGGGGGTGGGAGAGACGCCGAAGCGCTCGGCGAGCACCGGCGCGGAGTACACCTCGCCCGGGGTCAGCTCACCGCCGGCCAGCGCGTCCCGCAGGGCGTCCAGGATCTGGCCGCGCACCGAGTGCCGGCGCGGGGACCTGCGTGCCGCGGGCGCGCCGCAGGAGGGCAGCGGGTCCATCGCCACCTGTGCTTCGGACTGCTCCACTCCGGTCCTCCTGACATCCCATCGAAGACGATATGCGGAGGCCGCCCCCGGGCAAAGCCCGTAAACATCATTTAAGGTCGCAGTAACGTTGCGCCTCGTACACGGACCGTAGACCGACCGCCAAGCCGGTCGGTCGGATTACCCGCGATCGGGTTCCGTGAATAGAATCAAGCCGCTTGCACAGCGCGAGTGTTCGGATCGCATCGCAGCTATCCGCGTGTCCCCCCGCCTACTTGGCGGCCTCTTGTCCCAAAACCGCTCGAGGCCCGGCAGGATTCCGCCAGGATGTCGCGCGCGGTAGGCCGTACTGCGGCCAGAACTTCATGAAGCCAATCAAGGGGCACCGGATGAGACTGACCGACATATCGCTGGTTCTGCCAGTCGTCGTGGCGCTCGCCGGCGTCGTGGGGGCGGCGGTTGTCCTCGCGCGCGGCCGACGGAAGAAGGACGAGAGCGTCATCACCGACTCCTGGGAGCGCAGCGAGGAACGTCGGCGCCGTAAGGAGGCCGTCTACGGGATGGCCGCCTATGTTCTGCTGTTCTGCTGCGCCGGGGTGGCCGCCGCGCTCTCCTTCCAGGGCCTGGTGGGCTTCGGGCGGGAGAACCTGGCGCTGACCAACGGCTGGGAGTACCTGGTGCCGTTCGGGCTCGACGGCGCGGCGATGTTCTGCTCGGTGCTGGCGGTGCGGGAGGCCAGCCACGGTGACGCCGCGCTCGGCTCGCGCATGCTGGTGTGGCTGTTCGCGGGCGCCGCGGCCTGGTTCAACTGGGTGCACGCGCCGCGCGGCATGGGCCACGCGGGCGCCCCGCAGTTCTTCGCGGGCATGTCGCTCTCGGCGGCGGTCCTGTTCGACCGGGCCCTGAAGCAGACCCGCCGGGCCGCGCTGCGCGAGCAGGGCCTGGTGCCCCGGCCGCTGCCGCAGATCCGCGTCGTCCGCTGGATTCGCGCTCCGCGCGAGACCTTCGCCGCCTGGTCGCTGATGCTGCTCGAGGGCGTGCGGACGCTGGACGAGGCGGTCGAGGAGGTCCGCGAGGACCGGCGCGAGAAGGAGCACAACCGCTCCCGCCGCCGCGAGCAGGAGAAGCTGGACCGGGCCCGGCTCCGGGCGATCAACCGGCAGCACCGGATGTGGGGCCGTCGCGGCGGCCGTCAAGTGGAGGTCACCGCCGCCACCCCGCCGGCCGGGCAGCTCAGTTCGGAGCCTGCCATAGGCGAGAAGGTGCTGGAGACCGCCGGGGCCCCGGAGCAGGCCCAGCTGGCCGCCGCCTCCGCCCGGCCCGCCCTGCGCTCCGCGGGCGGCGCCGAGTCCGCGACCGGCGACCTGGGCCGTGAGCGGGACAAGGACCGCGACCGGGATTTCAGCTTCGGCTTCGGTGACAAGGACAAGGACGCCGAGGCCGACCGTCCGCACACCATCGACCTCACGGCCGAGGACGACACCCTCACCATCCCGCGGCTGGACTCCCTCGAGGAGAAGCTGGCGCAGATCGAGCGCGCCTTCGGCTGAGCGGGGCTGAGGCGGCGGCCAGGGCGGGGGTACGGATCCCCGCCCGCCGCCCGGCGGATCCGTACCGCGCGACGCGCCGACACGCCACAACGTCCGCGCAACGCGCCAACCGCGCCACGACGTCCGCGCCACAACGTCTGCGCAACGACGTCCGCGTCACGCGCCGATGGGACGCGGCTACGGAACGCCCTCGGCTTCGAGTTCGAACCACAGGACCTTGCCCACCCCGTGCGCCCGCACGCCCCAGGCGTCCGCGAGCGTATGCACCAGCAGCAGTCCGCGCCCGGATGTGCTGTCCTCGGCGGGCCGGCCGCGCAGCGTCGGGTGCCGGGACACGAAGTCCCGCACCTCCACCCGTAATCGCCCGGTGACGCGCGCGCCCGGCCCGTCCCCCAGTGAGGCCGTGACCTGCGCACCACGGTCGGTGTGCACCAGTGCGTTGGTCACCAGCTCGCTGGTGAGCAGCTCGGCGAGATCGGCCCGGCCGGGCCCTCCCCAGTGCCGCAGCATCTCCCGCAGCTCCGCGCGGACCCGCGCCACCGCCGCGAGATCGTCGTGCGCCAATCGCTTGGTCAGGACCGGGCCACGCTCCATCGGAACACCCTCCGGAACGGCCTCCGCGGTCTTCGGCCTCGCATCCGGCCGACCGTATCCAATCCCCCGGCCCGGCCGTACAGGCTGACGCTTCATCCTCCCCCGCCCCGGCCGCCCCCTGACGGCGGCCAGCGTCGAATGTGGTCGAACACGCTCACGGAAATGCATGCCCGCGTGTGGCCCCCCACACACCGAGGGAACTGTTGGGAGTGATCCCCTGAGTGATCCGCTGAGTGATCCCCCGAGCTCGAACCGAGGAGCCGTGATGCACGACGACCGACCACTGGTGGAGGGGCGCCTGGACCGCGCGCTGCGCCAGTTCATCAGGCCCGCCCAGTACACGGCCCGGGTGCCGCTCACCCTCTCCGCGTGGCGCACCCCCGGTGAGCCGGTGCCGGTCGCGGAGGCGCTGGCGGGCACCTACGAGCCGTTCACCACCGGTACGGACTGGGGCAGCCCGTGGTCCACCTGGTGGTTCCGGCTGGAGGGCGCGGTGCCCGAGGGCTGGGCGGGGCGGCGGGTGGAGGCCGTCGTTGACCCCGGATTCACCGACGACGCCCCGGGGTTCCAGGCCGAGGGGCTGGTGTACGACGCGGAGGGGGTGCCGATCAAGGGCATCCATCCGCGCAACCGCCATATCCCGATCGCGGCCCCCGCGGCCGGTGGCGAGCCCGTACGGCTGCTGCTGGAGGCCGCCGCCAACCCGTCCGTGCTGCGCGACGGCTTCGTTCCGACCCGGCTCGGCGATGTGCTGACCGCCGGGGACGAACCGCTGTACCGTTTCGCCTCGGCCGAGCTGGCCGTCCTCGACGAGACCGTCTGGCATCTGGTGCTGGACATCGAGGTGCTCTCGGAGCTGATGCACGAGCTTCCGGAGGACCGGCCGCGCCGCCATGAGATCCTGCGCGCCCTGGAGAACGCGCTGGACGCGCTCGACCTCCACGACGTCCCCGGCACCGCGGCCGCCGCCCGCGCCGAGCTGACCGACGCCCTCGGCCGTCCCGCGCACTCCAGCGCGCACCGGGTCTCGGCGGCCGGGCACGCCCATATCGACTCGGCGTGGCTGTGGCCGCTGCGCGAGACGGTGCGCAAGGCGTCCCGCACCTTCGCCAATGTCACCGCGCTCGCGGGCGAGTACCCGGAGCTGGTCTTCGCCTGCTCACAGGCGCAGCAGTACGCCTGGGTCAAGGAGCACCAGCCGCACATCTGGGAGCGGATCAAGAAGGCGGTGGCGGACGGCAACTGGGCGCCGGTGGGCTCGATGTGGGTCGAGTCGGACGCCAACATGCCCGGTGGCGAGGCACTGGCCCGGCAGATCGTGCATGGCAAGCGGTTCTTCCTGGAGGAGCTGGGGGTGGACACCGAGGAGATCTGGCTGCCGGACTCCTTCGGCTACACTGCCGCCTTCCCGCAGCTCGCCAAGCTGGCGGGGGTGAGGTGGTTCCTCACCCAGAAGCTGTCGTGGAACCAGGCCAACAAGATGCCGCACCACACCTTCTGGTGGGAGGGCATCGACGGCACCCGGGTCTTCACCCACTTCCCGCCGGTGGACACCTACAACGCCCGGTTCAGCGCCTCCGAACTCGCCCACGCCGAGAAGAACTTCGCCGACAAGGGGCTGGCCACGCGCTCGCTGGTGCCCTTCGGCTACGGCGACGGCGGTGGCGGCCCGACCCGCGAGATGATGGAGAAGGCGCGGCGGCTCGTCTCCCTGGAGGGCTCGCCGACCGTCGAGATCCAGCCACCTTCGGCGTTCTTCACCGAGGCCGAGCGGGAGTACGGGGCCAAGGCGCCGGTGTGGTCGGGCGAGCTGTATCTGGAGCTGCACCGGGCCACGTACACCACCCAGGCCAAGACCAAGCAGGGCAACCGGCGCGGCGAGCATCTGCTGCGCGAGGCCGAGCTGTGGGCCACGGCCGCCGCGCTGCACACGCCCGGCTACTCCTATCCGTACGACGAGCTGGACCGGATCTGGAAGACGGTGCTGCTGCACCAGTTCCACGACATCCTGCCCGGCTCGTCCATCGCCTGGGTGCACCGCGAGGCACGGGACACCTACGAGATGGTCTTCGCCGAGCTGGAGGAGATCATCGCGGCGGCGGTGGCCGCGCTGGGCGGCGGCGGGCCCGCCGTGCTCAACGCCTCGCCGTACGAGCGCGAGGAGATCGCCGTCCTGGACGCGCGGACGGCGGCCGCCCTGCCGTCCGGGGCCCCGGTCCAGCCGCTGGACGAGGGCCGTACGGCGGTCGCGGTGCGGGTCGCCGGGCTGGGCGCGGCACCCGTGGGGGCCGCCCCGCAGGCGCCCGCCGCCAGCGGCGCACCCCATGGGGCACCGCCGGTGACCGCCCTGAGCGACGGCCGGTCCATCGTCCTGGACAACGACCGGCTGCGGGTGACCATCGACGCCGAGGGGCTGCTCACCTCGGTGCTTGACCTGGACGCGAGCCGTGAGGTGCTGGCCCCCGGCGCCCGCGGCAACCTCCTCCAGCTCCACCCCGACCACCCCAACCACTGGGACGCCTGGGACATCGACCGGCACTACCTCCGCAGCCACACCGATCTGACCGACGCCGAGTCCGTGGAGCTGATCGAGTCCGGCCCGCTGCGTGCCACGGTCCGGGTCATACGGTCCTTCGGCGCCTCCCGCATCAGCCAGGAGCTGACGCTGGCCGCGGGCAACCGCCGCCTCGACATCGCCACCGAGGTGGACTGGCAGGAGTCGGAGAAGGTCCTCAAGGCGGCGTTCCCGCTGGACATCCACGCCAAGGTGTCCACCGCGGAGATCCAGTTCGGCCATGTGGACCGCGCCACCCACACCAACACCAGCTGGGACGCGGCCCGGTTCGAGATCTGCGCCCACCGCTGGCTGCGGGTCGCCGAACCCGGGTACGGGGCGGCGGTGCTCAACGACTCCACGTACGGCCACGATGTGACCCGTACGGCGCACGGCAGGGGCGAGGGCACAGGCTCGGGCCCGGACGAGGGCGCGGACGGGGACGCGGACGAGGGCGAGGTGCTGGGCACCACCGTGCGGCTCACCCTGCTGCGCGCCCCGCACAGCCCCGACCCGGAGACCGACCTGGGCGTCCACCGCTTCCGCTACGCCCTGCTGCCGGGCGCGGGCGTCGCCGAGGCGGTCGCCGAGGGGCTCGCCCTCAACCTGCCGCTGCGCACCCTCCCCGCCGGACCGGCCGAGCGGGCGCCGCTGGTGTCCGTGGACAACCCCGCGATCACGATCGAGTCGGTCAAGCTCGCGGAGGACCGCAGCGGCGATGTGGTGGTGCGGCTGTACGAGTCCCATGGCGGCCGGGCGGCGGGCACGCTGGTCACCGGCTTCCCGGTGCTCGGGGCTGAGGTGACGGACCTGCTGGAGCGCCCGCTGCACGAGGCGGCCACGGGTCCGGGCGGGCTGACCCTGGCACTGCGCCCGCACCAGATCCTCACGCTGCGGCTGCGGCCGGTGAGGTGAGGGGCTGAGGCCTGACGGCTACAAGACGGGCGGTCGTCCGGAGCGAGTCAGCTCGACGACCGTCCGCCAGCTCATGGGTGCCCGCGTGCCGTGGCCGCCGCGCAGCCCTTCGCGCAACCGGCTCAGGGAGGCGCGAAGGGCTGCGCGGTCCCGGAATCGCCGTAAGGTCCACACATCGGCGGGCAGGAAGGCGCCGTACGGGAAGTCGGTGCCGAGCAGGATCAGCAGATCGCATTCGTGGGTGGCCTCGTACGCCGCGCCATGGCCGAGCAGACCGCTCATGCCGACGTCGTACGGGTTGTCGTACTGGACGAAGGTGCGTATCTCGATGCCACGAGGAAGCCCCGCCCGGCGCCACGGGGAAGCGCACGGACGGGGCCGTTGACGGGCGCTGGCTGACCTACGAGACGACGCCCGTTCCGCCGCACCTGCTGCATGGGACGGCATACATCGCGCCATCCTCACCGACAAGCACAGTCGCCGAGAATCGGGGCCGAGATCGATGAGGCGACCCCCACCGGCGTCTGCGTCCGGCCCAGCAGCCACAGGCATCGTCCGGGAGTGCTGACGGCGCCTGGAACCGACTCGCGAACCGGACTACGTCGACCGCACGAGGGTTCACCCATTGCGACATAGCGGTCACCTCCTGTAGCCGAGAGTACGTGCCGCGCGTCGGGCTGTCAGCGCGTCAACTCAGTTCGGGCCCGTGTTGCTACAGTCGCCGGTACATGTGCCCTCGCCACCGGGCTCACATCCGGCCGCGACCAGGATGCTCTGGTCGGTCGGCGCCAGCCACAGCGCGTCATCCACGGTGAACCCCGCCCGGGCGATCATCTCCTGGGTTCGCGTCAGCTCGCCCACGTCGTGGCGGGACGGGTTCGGCGGCTCCGGCATGTGATGCACGAAATGGCCCAACCCCTCGCACAGCTCACTGTAGACGCGGGTGTGAAGGATGAGGGCGTGCCAGCCCTCGTCGACCACCCGGGACGGCCGCAGCCGAGCGTGGGGGAAGGCGGCGCACGTGGCGGTGAACTTGACGACCTCGTCGACGATCCGCTCAGCCATGTCCGGCTCCAGGGCGGCCGGGCGGCAGGCACGCTGGTCACCGGCTTCCCGGTGCTCGGCGCGGAGGTGACGGACCTACTGGAGCGCCCACAGCACGAGGCACCCACGGGCCCGGGCGAGCTGACCCTGGCACTGCACCCGCGCCAGATCCTGACGTTGCGGCTGCGGCCGGTGAGCGGCTGACCGGCGCATACGGCCTGACGGCTATACGACGGGCGGTCGTCCGCAGCGAGTCAGCTGGACGACCGTCCGCCAACTCATTGGCGCCCGGGTGCCGTGCCCCCCGCGCAGCCCTTCGCGTAGCCCGCTCAGAGAAGCGCGGATGGCCGCGCGGTCGCGGAACCGCCACAGGGTCAGGGCGAGCCAAGTGGCGAGGTTGAAGGGGATGAGAACCCGGGGGAGGTTGCGCCGGGCGAGCCAGACACGGTTGCGGGCGTTGAGCCGGTAGAAGGTGACGTGGCGGGCCGGGGTGGTCGCCGGGTGGTGGACGGTGACGGCGGGCAGGTAACGGCCGGTGAAGCCTCGGTCCCACAGTCGCCAGGCCAGGTCGATGCCCTCGTGGAAGAGGAAGAAGTGGCCGGGCCATCCCCCGACGGCCTGGAAGGCGGAGCGGCGGATCAAAACGACGCCTTCTGCCATGACGGTCACGGTGCCGGGCCGAGTGGGGTCGGAGGCCTTCAGCCGGGGCACCCAGCGGCGCTGGGTGACGCCGCTGTTGGGGTCGACGATGCGGGGCTGTACATAAGCGAGCCGGGCGTCGTAGTCGAGTTCGGTGGCGAGCCGGGCCAGGGCGTCGGCGGCTGGGAGGACGGCGTCGTTGTCGAAGAAGAACAGGTAGTCGCGGTCGTCGGTGACAGCGGCGGCGCCAACGTTGCGGCCCTCGGGGATTCCGACGTTCTCCGGCAGTTCGATGGTGCGCACCCCCGCGGGGACCTGGGCAGGGCGGCAGCCATTGCCGACGACCACCACGTCGAGATCGACGCCCTGCTGAGCCAGCAGGGAGGCCATGGCCCGAGGGAACTCCTCGGGCCGGTCGTTCATGGTCAGCACCACCGCGCCGACCTTGGGACGCGGGGCGCCAGCGGTCACAGAAGGGTCCTCACTGCCTACGAGTCACCCCGCGTTCGGGTGGTCGTCATCGGGTCGTCACTGTCTGCTCGCATAGCCTACTGGCCCCGGCGGGGTGCCGTGGACGCAGCGAGCAGGGCGCTGAAGGCGGCGGGGAGAGCGGCGCGGAGGGCCCGTTGAGTGGTCTGAGTGTCGTGGGGGCGCCGGTTGACGAGCGTATCGGCGGCGGCGAAGACAGCCGCTGCGTGGACCGCGCGGTATGCGGCGACGGCGAAGACGGCGGCGGCTTCCATGTCGGCGGTAAGCACCCCGGAGGCACCGTATTGGGTGACTTCGGCTTCCGTCTCCCGGTAGGGAGCGTCGGTGGTCCATGTGGGTCCGCTGCGGGCCGGGGCCCGGGTGGCGCGGATGGTGCGAACCAGGTGGTCGGTGAGATCCGGCGAGGGCCGGATGGAGGCTGTCGGAGGGAGGTAGTGCCGGGACACGCCCTCGTCGCGGAGGGCCTCCCGGCAGACCACGAGAGTCCCCGGGAGCAGGTCGGGACTGAGCGCGGCAGCGGTGCCGACGGTGACGAAGCGGGTGGCGCCGAGCGTGATGAGTTGTTCGAGGACCAGGGCGGCAGCGGGGGCGCCAACGCCGAAACCGCCACAGAGCCCGAACGTGTGGCCGTGGTGGTCGAACATGCGAAGGTCGCCGCGAATCCACTCGTTGAGCAGGCGTGGGCGGTAGCGCCTGTGCGCGTACTCCATCACATGGGCCTGGTAGACGATGACGATGCCGGCAAAGTGTTTGAGCGTGGCGCCGGGGTGCCGGGCCCGCACTCGGGCGGCGTGCTCGGCCGGATCCGGCACGGCCGGAAGCTCGTGCTTACCGGGATGGAGAGGGAAAGTTGTCTGGCTCACTGGGCTTCCCTGGTCGTGAGGGCGCTGGTGAGCAGTTGTTCGGCGTGGCGGTCGACGTGGTCGAGAATGTGCCAGGGGAGCACGGCGTCGTCCATGTGCCGCAGATGCCGGTCGTAGTCGAGGCCGTGGCGGGTCATGGCCTCGGCGAGCTGGGCTTTGGTGAGGGTCTTCAGGTCAGTGCCTGCGTCGTAGAGGTCTTCGAGGACGTGACCGACGCGGCGGTCCCCACGCGAGCAGACGACTTCCAGGCGCATGCGGCTGGTCTCGCCGTACACCACACGGTAGTACCGCTCGAAGTCCTCGTTCCCGACCAGACTGCGCAGTCGGTCGCTGATCTGATCGCCGTATGCCTGCACCACGTCAGGGTCAGCCATGCGCAGACGCTGGGTCGGTGTGCCGGGCTTGGGCATGAACTGGTGCAGCTTGACGATCACGCTGCCGTCCGGGCGGCCGAGGAGTCGACGTATGCGGTGGGCGTAATCGGCAATAGCGAGCCTGTCGTCTTCGCGTTCGCCAGGAGCCCCGATGATGAAGTACAGCATGACCGTATTGATGTTCCGGTTGGCGCCGCACAGCTCGATGGCCTTGTCGACGCGTTCGGGTGTCTGCGTCTTGCCATAGAGGGCCACAAGGTCGGGGGCGGCCCACTCGGGTGCGATGGTGATGATGCCGCGCGCTTGGGAGAGGTTCAACTCGGTGAACAAGTGTCCGAAGTCGCCGAGTTCGGTCACGGCGTTCAGGTAGTCGGCGCTGATCTCGTCGGCCCGGATCGAGCCGATGATCGTGGTGACCTTGTCCCCCTCGGCGGCGGCGCGGTCGGCGTAGGCGCCGATGTGCTCCAGCAATTCACGGCGGTGCTTGTACTGGGTGAAGGTCGGCGCGCTGATGATGATGGTTCGGACCTTGAGCTGTTCCAGGTGGTCGATGTAGTCGGTGAGCATGCCGAGGGGGGCCTGCCGGAACGGGGGAATGCCGAGGTTGCAGAACGCGCAGCTGTGTCGGCAGCCGACGACCGGATGGATACCTGCGGCGGTGCCGTCGGTGATCGGGTAGGTGAAGTGCGCATCATGCAGCTCCGCGAGAGTGAGGTACTGGGCTTGCACGTGTCCCGGGATTGCCCGTGTCCTGGGGGTGATGCCGCTGATGCCGCCGCCAGGCAGGAATGTGGGCTCGTACAGGGACGGCACATACAGGCCAGGAACGCGGGCGAGTTGCTCCAGCAGACGTGCCCACTCAGTCGGCTCGCTGTCATGGGCGTGGACGATGCGGAGCAGTTCGGGCAAGGAACGCTCGGCTTCGCCGAGTGCGATGACGTCGACGTAGTCGGCCATCGGCTCAGGGTTCGACAGGCCCATGTTCCCGCCGACGACGAGGGGATGCACACCGGATTTCCGCTCCACGGCACGGCGTGGGATCCCTGCCAGGTCCAGTAGGCGCAGGGCACTGTGGAGATCTCCGGAGTTGACCATGGACAGGCCCACCACATCGGCTTCGCTGACCGGCAGCGGGGATTCGATGCTGCGGTATGTCTCGCCGTCGGATGTGGTGAGCCGGTTCCCATCATGGACGAGGCAGTCGTACTGGAGGGCGCGCTCGGCCACGGCGGGGATACCCGGGCTGCGGTTGACCAGGTCGTACAGGCCCATCGGTCCGCCGCACATCAAGCTGTAGGCGTGGCTGAAGGGGAAGAGGAACACCATCCGCAACAGCTCGTTCGGGTTCTTGGACGGGTACGGGCCGGAAAGTTGCGTTTCCCGCTCGTGGATGGCGTCGATCTCCTTGCTCAGTAGTGTCATGGAGATCTCCTGTCAGCGGGATGCGCAGTGGGCGCGGGCGGTGTGCACGGTCGCCTGGCGGATGGCGTCGCAGATGGCTGTCTCGTCGGCTTCGCTCATACGGGGGTGCAAGCAGGGGCACAGCAGCCGGGCCGCGAGCTGTTCCGCACGGGGGCAGCGATGCGCGCCGATGTGATCACGGATGAGGCGGTGCCCGAGGTAGGTCGGCGGGTCGCTGATGATGCTGCCGACCCCGTATCGGTCGGCCAGGGTATTCATGAGCTTGTCGCGGCCCTCACCGGCCCAGGCGACGGGCACGAGCAGGTTGTGCCGGTAGTACAGGTGCATGCGTCCGTTGAAGGTCGGGGGGAGCGTCAGCTCCTCGACGTCGGCCAAGTGCCGGGTGCGCTGGTGGGCACGGCGGATACGTGCATGGTTCATCTCGTCCAGGCGGGAGAGCTGGACCAGGCCCACTGCGGCCTGGGCCTTGGTCAGCATCTGGTTCGTGCCCCAGTGCTCCCGACCGCCGTAGGTGCGGAGCCAGCGCAGCCGCTCTGCCAGCGCGGAGTCGTTGGTGGTGACCGTGCCGCCCTGCCCCAAGGTGGTCATCAGCTTCTTCGACTCGAAGCTGAACACTGTGGCCCAGCCCTCGGCGCCCACGACGGCGCCTGACGGGGTACGGCCGCCACAGGCACGCGCCGCATCCACGATCACGACCGGCGGCCCATGGACCGGGTGAGGATGCCGGTCGGCGAGATCTAGAAAGGGCCGCAGGTCAGCAACGGCGCCGTTCCAGTGCGTGACCACAATCGCCCGCGTCCGCGATGTGATGACGCGTTCGGTATCGGCAGGGTCCAGGTTGAGAGTGATCGGATCCGGCTCGGCGAGGACCAGGTGCCCGCCCTGGCCAATGACAGCGATGTGCGGGCCGACGAAGTTGATCGCACAGGAGATCACCTCATCCCCCGGCTCGAGGTCAAGGAAGTGCAAGACCATCTCGAGCGCGGTACCGCCGGAGTTGAACGCCACGGCGTGGTCGGCGCCGGTATGGGCGCTGAAGGCGTCCTCGAAGCGCTGGGTGTACGGGGCGGATTTCCACCCCATGCGCCAGTCGGCGGCATCGTCGAACGCGAACTCGACGGCCGTGCGCTCGGCGGCCGTATACCAACCACCCATTGCCGGCTCGACTGGCCAGCGTAGGGCGGCAGTGGAACGGGGGACGGTGGTGGGATTGGTGGGCATTCGTTGCGTCTCTCGATCGTCAGAGCAGATGGCGGCGGGGGCGGTTCTCATACGCGGTGATTGCGTCGACCTTCGCGGCAGTCGTGGGGGTGGCCTCAAACCGGTAGGTCAGCCATTCGGCCGCCAGTCGGCGCGCAGCTGCGAGGCCGATGACGCCCTGGCCGAGAGCGAGGACCTGGGCGTTGTTGGACTCCACGGAGGCCCGCACGGACAGCGAGTCATGGGCGGTGACAGCGCGAATGCCCGGGACCTTGTTTGCGGCGATGGCCATGCCGAGGCCGGTATGGCACACCAGGAGCGCCCGGTCGACGATGCCCTCGACCACCAGGCGCGCCGCCTCGCAGGCGATGACCGGGTAGGTGACGGCGTCGGGGTGGTCGCTGCTGGTGTTGATGACAGAGGCAACGCGTGCGTTTTGGCGCAAGTCGTCGCGGAGGACGCTCATGTACTGCTGGCCGGCCCTGTCGGCTCCGATCGCCACACGGAGGCGGGGCGGCATGGTCTTATCGCTCATGGGTTCTCCTGCGTCTGGAGTCGGGTGTAGCCGGTGTGAGCGCGACGCGTCCGGCCGGATGCCCCTGACCTCACCCTCGGGGGAGCCGACTGACGTCCAGGGTCCGTCGGCCGGACGCGGCGCCGTCACATCAGAGTGATCCGCTCGCGTTGCCGCAGGTAGTGAGAGGTGTCTGCCTTCCATGGGCGGTGCGGCCGCCTGCGGCGGGCGTCCAGCCCGCCCCCTACGGAGCGGTTTGATCGCGTGCCAAGGCAGGCAGGCAATCGTTGGACAGTACTGACGGCTTATCCGACGTCGTCCTGTGCCTGTGGGGGAGGAAAACAATGGGATCTGAGGCGAGGCAGAAGTCGAAAGCGGTCCACGACGTCTCCTGCGGGAAGGCCCTCCGCGAACGGGCCCTGGGCCGGGCGGGCTCCCCCGACCCCGTACCGCCGACCCTGATGACGACGATTTCCGCGGAGATCGAGGCTCACTGTGGCCACCGCCCCCTCAAGTGCCGCCGCCTGGCAAAGGGATGGACAGTCGCCCGAGCTGTCGCCGCCACCCACCAACTCGTCGAAACCAGAGGGCTCGCCAAAGTCGGTTTGTCCGAGCGTTCGTGGAAGGACTGGGAGGCGGGTGTCCTGCCCAGCCCCGACTACCAAGACCTGCTGTGCCGTCTCTTCGCCACGAATCCCGTCCAATTGGGCTTCGCCCGCGACTATTCACCGACCGCAGCGGATGGGACCAGCCCACTTGGGAGCGGAAACGGCCTGGATGGAACACTGCTCGAAGGAAAAGCGGCGAGCACGAGCGCGGGCTCGCGGACCCCGATGGAGGTGGAGCCAACGAAGCGTCGCGACGCGGTTAAACTTGCCGGACTGGCTATGGCCGCCCCGGTTGCCGCAGCACAGATCCTGGAGCAGGCCGCCGCCGAAGCCATGGAGTTCACCCGGCAGGCGGAGGCCACCTCGCTCGGCTCGGGCACCCTGGACCACCTCGACCTCGCGATCACGGAGTTCAACCGCGCCTACTCGCTCAAGCCACCCCGGACCGTCTTCGACGCGGTGATGGACTATCGGCGAAAGGTCGACCGCCTGTTGAAGGCCCCCCACACCCACCGTCAGGAACGCGAACTGCTGACGTTCGCCGGGTGGCTGTCCGAGCTCTTAGCATGGCTCGCCCACGATCTCGGGGACGCCCGCGCCGGTCTGGCTTTCGCCACCGACGCGTTGGTCCACGGCCAGGAGGCCGGAAACGGTCAGCTGTGCGCATGGGCAATGGACGCCGCCGCCTCCATCAACCTGTACGGGCACCATCCCCACAAGGCCCGCCTCGCGGTCGCCAAGGGCCTCGCTGAGGCCCCGGCCAGACATCCGCTGACAGTGCGGCTGCATGCCCAAGCCGCTCGCGCCGCCGCAGCCGACGGCGACGCAGAAGGCTTCACCACCGCATTCCACGCTGCCGAGGACGCCCATCGGTCCCTGCCGACCTGCCCGCCTCGCCGATTCGGCATGGACGTGATGCCACTGGCGGATTATGCGCTCACCTCGTATCCGGCGACCTCCTTCATCTGGCTCGGCCAAGCCGAGGAGGCCCGCCAACACGCCGAACGCGCACTGGCTACCTACAAGGCGGCCCCGAAGGCGTCCCGGTCTCCAAGTCGGGAGGCCATCGCCCGTATCGACTTGGCCATGGCCCATGCCCTGTCCGGCGCCCCCGAGGACGCCGTCGCCCTCGGGCACCAGGCCCTCGACTCCACCCGCGTGGTCGACTCCGTCCGGCACCGGGCCAGCGACCTCACCTCCTTCCTAACCCGCCGCTATCCCCGCCGACCCGAGGTCGAGAGCCTGCGCGACCGCCTCGACGCCCTCGACGCGGATGCCCGCCGATCTCCGCCAGCAGCAGGCCCAGGAGCATGAACACGAAGGAGACCCCGGTGACCGACGACCAGCAGCCCGTCGAGCACTCCCTCACCATCCGCAAGCCCTACTACGACCTGATCGCCAGCGGCAATAAGACCATCGAGGTCCGCGTCGGCTACCCCAAGATCCGCAAGATCACCACAGGGGACACCCTGCGGATCACCTGCGGCGACGACACCCTAATCACCCGCGTCACCGCCGTACGGCAGTACGACTCGTTCCCCGCGATGCTGGACGCCGAGGACCCCGGCGCGATCGGCGGACCGGACATGGGCCACGACGAGCTCATGGCCGCGATCCGCGACATCTATCCCCGCGAGAAGGAAGCCCTCGGCGTCTTCGCCCTCCATCTCGCCCTCGTGGAAACCAGCGGCTGAGCCGCGCACCGCTGGGCCCGAGAGCACAGGGCCTCGGCGGGCTTCAGGGGCGCGGCACGTTCCGGAGGTTCGAGCGGGCCATCTGGACCATCTTGCCGACGCCCCCGTCCAGCACCATCTTGCCGGCCGAGAGCGCGAAGCCGGTCACCATCTCCGCCTTGATCTTGGGCGGGATGGACAGCGCGTTGGGGTCCGTGACGATGTCCAGGAGCGCGGGCCCCTTGTGCTGCAGTGCGGCGCGCAGCGCGGACCGCAGCCGCTTGGGCTTCTCCACCCGCTCGCCGTACACCCCGGCGGCGCGGGCGATCTGCGCGAAGTCGGGGTTGTGGTAGCCCGTGCCGTGCGCGGGCAGGCCCGAGACCAGCATCTCCAGCTCGACCATGCCCAGCGCGGAGTTGTTGAAGAGGATCACCTTCACCGGCAGGTCGTACTGGACGAGGGTGAGGAAGTCGCCCATCAGCATGGTGAATCCGCCGTCGCCGGACATCGAGATCACCTGGCGGCGGCGGTCCATGAACTGGGCGCCGATCGCCTGCGGCAGCGCGTTGGCCATCGAGCCGTGGGTGAAGGAGCCGATCACCCGGCGGCGGCCGTTGGGGGACAGATAGCGGGCGGCCCACACATTGCACATCCCGGTGTCCACGGTGAAGATCGCGTCCTCGGCGGCCTCCTCGTCCAGCACCGACGCCACGAACTCCGGGTGGATCGGAATGTGCTTGTCGACCCGGCGGGTGTAGGCCTTGACCACGCCCTCCAGCGCGTCGGCGTGCTTCTTCAGCATCCGGTCGAGGAAACGGCGGTCGGTCTTGGGGCGCACCTTCGGCGTCAGGCAGCTCAGCGTCTCCCGGACGTCGCCCCAGACGGCCAGGTCCAGCTTGGAGCGGCGGCCCAGGTGTTCGGCGCGGACGTCCACCTGCACGGTCCGCACATCGGCGGGCAGGAAGGCGCCGTACGGGAAGTCGGTGCCCAGCAGGATCAGCAGATCGCATTCGTGGGTGGCCTCGTACGCCGCGCCGTAGCCGAGCAGACCGCTCATGCCGACGTCGTACGGGTTGTCGTACTGAATCCACTCCTTGCCGCGCAGGGCGTGCCCCACCGGCGCCTTCAGCAGTTCGGCGAAGGCCATCACCTCCTCGTGCGCCCCGGCACAGCCCCGGCCGCAGAAGAGCGTCACCCGCTCGGCCTCGTTGACCATACGGGCCAGCCGGTCGATCTCCGCGTCGCCCGGGCGCACGGTGGGCCGGGACGTCACCAGGGCGTGCTCCTCGGCGCGCTCGGGCGCCGGGCGGGCGGCGATGTCGCCGGGGAGTGCCACCACGCTGACCCCGCTGCGGCCGATCGCGTGCTGCACGGCGGTCTGCAGGACACGGGGCATCTGCTGGGGGTGGGAGATCAGCTCGCAGTAGTGGCTGCACTCCTGGAACAGCCGCTCGGGGTGGGTCTCCTGGAAGTAGCTGGTGCCGATCTCACTGCTGGGGATGTGCGAGGCGAGCGCGATGACCGGGGCCATCGAGCGGTGGGCGTCGTAGAGCCCGTTGATCAGATGGACGTGTCCGGGGCCGCAGGAGCCCGCGCAGGCGGCGAGGGACCCGGTGAGCTGCGCCTCGGCACCGGCGGCGAAGGCGGCGGTCTCCTCGTGCCGCACCTGGATCCAGTCGATCGCGGCGTTGCGGCGGACCGCGTCCACCACGGGGTTGAGGCTGTCGCCGACCACGCCGTACAGCCGCCGCACACCGGCGCGCACCAGGATGTCCACGTACTGCTCCGCCACGGTCTGCTTGGCCATCGCGCGCCCTCATCCCTCTCGTCGTCCAGGGTCGATGGGGTGGGTGACGGTTGTCCGCCACCTTGACCTTTCGTCCATCAACCCATGGACGGCGCGCTTACGCCTCCCAGACGGCGGCCGCCGTACGGTCGTCGGCGTAGCCCTTCACCCCGGTCTGGGCATCGGCGAGGAACGCGGCGAGACCCGGCGCGTCCGCGGTGTCCCAGCGTTCGGCCAGGCGATCGGCGAGGGCGGCCTCGCCGCGCAGGGGCTCGGCGAGGCCCGCACTGCACAGCAGCAGGGTGTCGCCCGGCCGGGCGACGGAGGCACGGAACCGGAAGAGCCCGTGGACGGGCTCGCCGGACTCGGGTGGCGGCGTGGCGTCGGGGTCGGAGGCGGGGTCGGAGGCGGAGGCGGAGGCGGGGTCGGAGGCGGAGGCGGGGTCGGAGGCGGAGGCGGGGTCGGGGTCGGGGCTCGGTCGCCGGCCGGGCGGGCGACCACTCCCGTAGCCGATGACGGGTCCGCCGACGGTGTCCCGCTCGCCCCCGTCGGGTTCCAGGTCCTGCCAGGCGCCGTCCCGCAGCCGGAAGAGCCCGCCGTCGCCGACGCCGAAAAACACCCGGGTACGGCAGGCCGGATGCGCCGGGAGCAGGAGGCAGCGCACCGAGGCGGTGTGGTCGGCGGGGGCCAGGCCACGTACGGTCGCGCCGGCGCGCAGCCGCCCGTAGGCACGGTCGGTGAGCCGGTGCAGCCCGGAACTGAGGGCGCCGCGGTTGGCGGTGTGGATGTCTTCCGTCAGCCGGGCCTGATTGCCGCCGACCGCCCCGGCGATCCACTCGCACAGCTCACGCGCCACCCGGTGCGCCCCCGGGGCCGCCCGCTGCCCGCTCGCCACGGCCACGAGGAGAAGGGCGCTGTCCCCGGTCCCGAACCGCACCGCGAGCAACGCGTCCCGCCGTGGCTCACCCCGGTAACGGGCCGCGTCCCCGCGCAACGACGCGGCCCGCAGCGTCAGCGTGCCGTACCGGGCGCCCTCCAACACGGTGTCGGGCACCACATCCCGGAGATCCTCCGGATCGGTGACGGGAAGCGTGGTCGGCTCGGTCTCGTACATGGGCGGCTGGTCCCCGACATACGAGGCGGCAGCGGCCCGCCAGGGCCGCGCCGGATCGTCTTGGAGCGCCGCCTCCGGCGGAGGCGGCACCCCGGCCCCACGCGGCCCCGAGGACGGCGAGGGCGGCCCGGACACCCCGGCGCGCCCGGACACCCCGGCGCGCCTGGACGGGCCGGCGGGGGTGATGGGGGCGATGGGGCCAGGTGCGCCTGCCGGGCCGGTGCGTCCGGACGCGCTTCCCGGGCTGGTGGGCCCCGGTGCGCCCGCCGGGCCCGTGGAACTGGGCGTGCCCGACGGGTTTGTGGATCCGGGCGTGCCCGCCGAGCTCGTGGAGCTGGGCGTGCCCGACGGGTTCGTGGATCCAGGCGCGCCCGACCGGCTCGCGGGTCCGGGTGAGCTCCCCCGACTGGTGGGCCCGGGCGTGCCCGCCGAACTCCTGGTTCCGGGCGGACTTCCCTGCCTCGTGGGTCCCGGCGCGCTCCCCCGGCTCGTGGGCCCGGGCGCGCTCCCCGAGTCGGTGCGTCCGGGTGCGCCCGAGTCGGTACATCCGGGTGCGCCCGAGTCGGTACGTCCGGGTGCGCCCGAGTCGGTGCGTCCGGGTGCGCTCGCCGGGCCGGTACGTCCCGGTGCTTCGCTTGGATCCGGGCGGCCGAGTGCCTCCCTGGGATCCGCGCCGCCCTGGGCGGCACCGGCTCCCGCGCCACCCCATGGGGCGCCCGGTTCCGTACGTCCCGGCCTCGCATCGGAACCCTCGCGGCCGTCGGAGGGCGGGGTTGCCCCAGACCCCGCGTAGCCCCGCTGCGAGGGCGAGGCGCCGGGCCCCTCGTCGCCCTGTTCGGTCCCCGAGCCCGCGCCACCCCACGCGGCAGCGCCCGGCCCCGTACGTCCCGGCCCGGCGCCGGACCCCGCACGGTCCTGGGTGGGCAGTGTGGCACCGGGCTCCTCGTCGGCGGGAGATCGCCACCCCTGCGGGCCACCTCCGGCGTCGGCGTCGGAGCCCGGGGCGGCACCGCCCGGCTCCCCCGTCCGCGGGCCCCAGGGGGCGCCCGCGGCCGGTCTCTGATGACCGGCGTCCTCGTCGCCGGCGAGCGTGCGGGAGGCCGAGTCGAACCGGTCGTCCACGGAGTCGGAGGCCGCCGCGGGCCCCGCGTCGGCACGACGCGGGTCGTACAACTCGCCCCACCAGTCGTCCTCATGACGGCGTCGGTCGCCCTGCTGGCTCATCCCCACATTGTCCACAGGGAGGCTCCACGGGAACACCACGCGATGACCGGCCCGAGGCCCGCCCAAGATCCGCTCAAGCAAACGCGAGCGCGCTCACCCGTTGGGCCCCAGGAGCCCGGCGCCGCAAGCGGGCCCGCCCCCGCAAGCGGCCCGCCCCTGCAAGCGGCCCGCCCCTGCGCCCGGGGCGGAGCGTCGGGGACGAGCCCGCTGCCCGCCCCCGGCGTAAGACGTGAACGCCGCCGGGGGCGAACCCGAGGAGCAGGGTGTGGGACCCCGCGAGCCGAGGGCGGGTAGGTGGCCGGGCCGGGAGCCGGGGCCAGGGCCGGGCCCAGGGCGACCAGGCGGCCCCGGGGCCCAATCAGCCCCGCGCCCTCACCCCCGGTACGCCTCCAGCAGCCGCAGCCAGATCTCGCTGATCGTGGGGAACGACGGCACCGCGTGCCAGAGGCGGTTGATGGGGACCTCGCCCGCTACCGCCACCGTCGCCGAGTGGAGCAGTTCGCTGACCCCGGGGCCCACGAAGGTGACGCCGATCAGGTGGCCCCGGTCCAGGTCGACGATCATGCGGGCGCGGCCGCGGTAGCCGTCCGCGTAGAGGACCGCGCCCTCGACCTGGCCCATGTCGTAGTCGACGACGCGGATGCTGCGGCCCTCGGACTCGGCCTGCTCCGCGGTCAGCCCGACCGCGGCGACCTCCGGATCGGTGAAGACGACCTGCGGTACGGCCGCCTCGTCCGCGGTCGTCGCGTATTCGCCCCAGCGGCTCGTGTCCAGCCGCTCGACGCCCCGCGCGCGTGCCCCGATCGCCGCGCCCGCGATGCGCGCCTGGTATTTGCCCTGGTGGGTGAGGAGCGCTCGGTGGTTGACGTCGCCCGCCGCGTACAGCCAGCCGTCGGGGACGTCCGTCACGCGGCAGGTCTCGTCGACCGTCAGCCAGCCGCCCGGTTCGAGCCCCACCGTCTCGAGGCCCACGTCCGCGGTGTGCGGGGCGCGTCCGGTGGCGAAGAGCACCTCGTCCGCCTCGAGCTGTTCCCCGCTCTCCAGGATCACCGTGACCGGTCCCTCCGCCCCGCCCGGCCGGGCGAGCCCCTTCACCGACGTACCGGTGCGGATCTCGGCCCCGGCCTCCCGCAGCGTCTCGGCGACCAGTTCGCCCGCGAACGGCTCGATCCGGTTCAGCAGCCCGGAACCGCGCACCAGCACCGTGACGCGCGAGCCGAGGCCGCACCAGGCCGTGGCCATCTCGGCGGCCACCACACCACCACCCACGATGATCAGCCGCTCCGGCACCGTGCCGGAGCTGGTGGCCTCCCGGCTGGTCCAGGGCCGGGCCTCGGCGATCCCGGGCATGTCGGGCAGCGCGGCCCGGGTGCCGGTGCAGACGGCCACCGCGTGGCGGGCGGTGAGGGTCCGCTCCTCGCCGCCGGAGCCGTCCGGCGGCGTCACCGCGACCCGCCGCGGCCCGACCAGCCGCCCATGGCCGCGCACCAGGTCGATCCCGGCCGACTCCAGCCAGGTGAGCGCACCGTCGTCCTTCCAGTTGCCGACCTCCTTGTCGCGGTGGGCGAAGACATCGGCCGCCGCCAGCGGCCCGCCGACCGCCTCCCGCAGCCCCGGCACCTGGCGTGCCTCGGCCCGCGCGAGCACCGGGCGCAGCAGCGACTTACTGGGGACGCAGGCCCAGTACGAACACTCACCACCGACCAGCTCCCGCTCCACGATCACCGTGGACAGCCCGGCGGCGCGGGTCCGGTCGGCCAGATTCTCACCGACCGGGCCCGCGCCCAGCACGATGACGTCGTACTCGTCCGTGGCCTGATTCATCGCAACCCGCTCTCTCGCTCGTATCACCGTCGCAGGGCCTCCGGGGCCTCGCAGGGTCATCGTGGCGTCGAGTTACCGCCCACAGCCACCCCAATCGGCGTTTCGGCCGAGCGCTCCCGGCACCGGGAGGCCCCGGTCGGGGGCCGGGACCGGGCGTTCCCTGCGTACGGGGCGCGGCCGCGCGACAGTGATCGCATGACTGTTTTCACCGAACCCGAGACCGGCTACCTCAGATCGCAGCGGATCGGCCGGCTGGCCACCGTGGACGCGCGGGGCCAGCCGCAGGCGAACCCGGTGGCGTTCTTCCTCAACGAGGACGGCACGGTCGACATCGGCGGCTACGCCATGGGCAGGACGAAGAAGTGGCGCAACACCGGGACGAATCCGAAGGTGGCGCTGGTCGTCGACAGCCTGGTGAGCGAGCGGCCGTGGATGGTGTGCGGGGTGGAGATCCGTGGCGAGGCGGAGCGGCGCACGGGGCCGCATGACCTCGGCGCCCAGCTGAGCGACGAGGTCATCCGGATCCATCCGCGCTGGGTGTACAGCTGGGGCCTGGAGGACGTGCCCGGGGCGAAGACCCGGAGCATGAGCTGACCGGAGCGTGAGCTGACCGGAGCGTGAGCTGACCGGAGCGTGAGCTGACCGGGGCCGTGCCGGTCCCGGTCAGCCCCGAGTGGCCCCGGTCGACCCCGGTCGACCCCGGGCGGCCCAGGGCGGCCCCGGGCGGCCCAGGGCGTACCGCTACCGCCCGCGCATCGGCCCCCGCTTGCGCTCCATCATGTGGCGGCCGAGCGCCTGCCGCTGCTTCCAATCCCGCCGCAGCTCGGCGCGCAGCCGCGCGTCCGTACGGGCCGCGAGCCGCTCGTTCTCGCGGAGCAGCTTGCGGTAGCTCTCCAGCCGCCGCTCCGGCAGCGACCCGTCGTCGATCGCGGCGAGCACCGCGCACCCGGGTTCGGCCTGGTGGGCGCAGTCGGGGAAGCGGCACCGCTCGGCGAGCTCCTCGATCTCGGCGAACGCCTGTGCGACACCGCCCTCGGCGTCCCACAGCCCCACCCCGCGCAGCCCCGGAGTGTCGATCAGCACCCCGCCCGAGGGCAGGGGCAGCAGATCGCGGGTGGTCGTGGTGTGCCGCCCCTTGCCGTCGCTGTCGCGGATCGCCCGTACGTCCTGGACGGCCTCGCCCACCAGCGCGTTCGCCAGCGTGGACTTGCCCGCCCCGGACTGGCCGAGCAGCACCGAGGTGCCGGAGGCGAGCAGGGCGCCGAGCTCCTCCAGCCCGTCCCCCGCCGCGGAGCTGACCGGCAGCACCCGCACACCGGGCGCCGCCATCTCGGTGTCGGACACCAGATGGGCGAGGGTGTCCGGGTCGGGCACCAGATCGGCCTTGGTGAGGACGAGCAGCGGCTGGGCGCCGCTCTCCCAGGCCAGCGCGGTGAACCGCTCCACCCGCCCCAGGTCGAGCTCGGCGGCGAGGGAGACGGCGATGACGGCGTGGTCGACGTTGGCCGCCAGCACCTGGCCGTCCGAGCGCTTGGAGGAGGTGGACCGTACGAGGGCGGTACGGCGTGGCAGCAGCGTACGGACGTAACGCGGATCGCCCTCGGCGTCCACGGCGGCCCAGTCGCCGGTGCACACGATCCGCATCGGATCGCGCGGTGTCACCAGCTCGGTGTCGGCCCGCGCCGGGCCGCCCGGTGTGACCAGATCGCACTGGCCACGGTCCACCCGGATCACCCGGCCGGGCACCAGGCCCTGTGCGGCGTACGGGGCGAACGTCTCCGCCCAGCCGTCGTCCCAGCCATAGGCGGCGAGGGAGTACGGAGACGCGGAGTCAGAGAGGCCAGAGAGGTCAGAGGAGTCAGAAGAGCTGGAAGAGCCGGAAGAGCTGGAAGAAGTGCTGAACACGGAGGAAACCCTTCGAAGGGCGGCCTCCGAAGAGGTGTCAGCCGGAGACCGCAGGGGTGGAAATGAGGAACTCCTGAACGCGAGCGGCGCTCGCCACCGAGACCGTCATCAATGTCCTCACCTCCTGCTTTCCTCAACGCACGGCAACACGGACCATCACGGCCCGCACGGAACGGAGAAACCGTAGCCCATCCCCGCACGGGGCGCCATCCATTTTTTCTTTCGTTGGAAACGAAAGGGCCGCCCTCAACCGCCCTGTGACCAGGGGAACATGACCCCGGGCAACGGCTCCCGAACATGCTTGCGCACCCGCCGGACGCTGAGGTACCTTCGCGACAGTTGATCTTTGTTTTCACGCGCGATAAACGGGTCAGGTCACCAGGTCACGGGGGAGTGTACCTAGTTGTCCACAGTCGCCGATTTGGCATGGCATCACGATGTCCATGATTCGGTAGCGATCATCGGTTTCTCTTGTCGTTTACCGGGTGCCCGGACGCCCGGGGAATTCTGGCGTCTGCTCAGCGAGGGTACGGACGCGATCACGTCCGTACCGGAAGATCGATGGACTCCGCGTCAATCCGACGGCGGGTCCGGGGCCCGAACCGAAGCCGAAGCCGAAGCCGGGACGGAATTCGGCGCCTTCCTCGACGAGGTCGACCACTTCGACGCCGACTTCTTCGGCATATCGCCGCGCGAGGCCGCCGCCATGGACCCCCAGCAGCGGCTGATGCTCGAACTGGGCTGGGAAACCCTGGAGGACGCGGGCCTCACACCGGCCCGGCTCGCCCAAGGGCGGACGGGGGTGTTCGTCGGCGCCATCAACGACGACTACGCCACGCTGCTGCGGCGGCACGGCGGCGACTCCGCGGTCACCCATCACACCTTGACCGGCCTCCAGCGCGGCATGATCGCCAACCGGCTCTCCTATCTGCTGGGCACCCGCGGCCCCAGCATGGTGGTGGACTCGGGCCAGTCGTCCTCGCTGGTCGCGGTGCACACCGCCGCCCAGAGCCTGCGCAACGGCGAATGCGACACCGCGCTCGCGGGCGGGGTCCACCTCAATCTCGCGTACGACGGCGCGCTGAGCGCCGCACGCTTCGGCGGGCTCTCCCCCGACGGCGCGTGTTACACCTTCGACGCCCGGGCCAACGGCTTCGTCCGCGGCGAGGGTGGCGGTGTGGTGCTGCTCAAACCCCTCGCCCGCGCGCTCGCCGACGGCGACCGGATCCATGGGGTGCTGCGCGGCGGCGCGGTCAACAACGACGGCGGCGGGGACAGCCTCACCACCCCCAGCCGGACCGCCCAGGCGGAGGTGTTGCGCCGGGCGTACGCCGCGGCCGGGGTCGGCCCCGACGAGGTGCAGTACGTCGAACTGCACGGCACCGGCACGCCCGTCGGCGACCCCATCGAGGCTGCGGCGCTGGCCGAGGCGATCGGCGCGGCGCGCACGAAGGACCGTCCGCTGCTGGTAGGGTCCGCCAAGACGAACGTGGGCCATCTGGAAGGGGCCGCGGGGATCACCGGCCTGATCAAGGTCCTGCTCTCCCTGAAGGCGGCGCATCTCCCGCCCAGCCTCAACTTCCACTCCCCCAACCTCGCGATTCCGCTGGAGGAGTGGAATCTGCGGGTGCAGACCGAGCTGTCGGCGTGGCCGCGCCCGGACGTACCGCTGATCGCGGGGGTGTCGTCCTTCGGCGTCGGCGGGACCAACGCCCATGTCGTCGTGGAGCAGGCTCCGGTGGCCCCGCTCGCCGAGGGCGTTGCGGGCGGGTGGGGCGGTGACGTACTGCCGTGGGTGATCTCGGGGCGCACGGCGATCGGGCTGCGGGCGCAGGCCGCCCAGTTGCGATCGTTCGCGGCGGGCGGATCGGCGGGTGGATCGGCGGACGGTTCCGCAGACGGCTCCGCGGACAGTTCCGCGGACGGCGGCGTCTCCCCCGCCGACATCGGATGGTCGCTCGCCGAGCACCGGACGGCCCTGGAGCACCGTGCCGTGGTGGTGGCCGGGGACCGCGATGGGTTCCTGGCCGGGCTGGACGCGCTGGCCTCCGGTGAGCCGTCCGCCCATGTGGTCAACGGGGTGGCCGACGAGTCGGCCGCGGGTCCGGTGTTCGTCTTCCCGGGGCAGGGCTCGCAGTGGGTGGGCATGGCCGCCGAACTGCTCGACGCCTCACCTGTATTCGCCGAATCCATCGACCGCTGCGCCCGAGCCCTGGCCCCGCACACCGACTGGGACCTCCTCGACGTACTGCGGGACACCGAGGACGGCGCCGCGCTGGAGCGCGCGGAGGTGCTGCAGCCCGCGCTCTGGGCCGTGATGGTCTCGCTGACGCGGGTGTGGCGTTCGCTCGGCGTCGTCCCGTCGGCCGTCGTCGGCCACTCGCAGGGTGAGATCGCGGCCGCATGCGTGGCCGGAGCGCTGTCCCTGGAGGACGGTGCCCGGCTGATCGCCGTACGCAGCCGGATCGCGGGGGCGCTGATCGGCCGGGGTGGTCTCGCGTCCATCGGCGCTTCGGAGGAGCGGGCGGCCGAGCTGTTCGCGGACCGGGACGACGTATGGATCGCCGCGGTCAACGGCCCTGGCGCGACGGTGGTCGGGGGCAGCCCGGAGGGGCTGGCCGAGGTCACGGCCAGGGCGGAGGCCGCCGGGCTGCGCCATCGCCGGGTGGCCACGGCGTATGCCTCGCACACCCCGCATGTCGAGGCGATCCGTGAGGAGTTCCTGCGGCTCGCGGCGCCGGTCGCGCCGCGAGCCGGGGACGTACCGATGTACTCGACCGTCACCACCGCCCCCATCGCGGGCGAGGCGCTGGACGCCGAGTACTGGTACCGCAACCTCCGCGAACAGGTCCGCTTCCACGACACCGTCCAGAACCTGCTCACGGACGGCAACTCCCTCTTCCTGGAGAGCAGTTCGCACCCCGTCCTCACTACCGCCGTCCAGGACACGGGCGGCCTCGCCGTCGGCACTCTGCGCCGGGGCGAGGGCGGCACGCGGCGGCTACTGCTCTCGCTGGCCGAGCTGTGGGTGCGTGGGGCCGCCCCCGACTGGGGGAAGCTGTTCGCGGGGACCGGCGCCCGCCGGGCGGAGCTGCCCGGCCGTGTCTTCCAGCGGCGGCGCCACTGGTTCGACGCCGTCGCGTCTCCGGCGGCCACGGATGCCGCCCCGGGGGCCGCAGGTGCTCCGGGCCTTGATGTGGCCCATCAAGTACGGGCCCAGGCCGCCGCCGTCCTCGGACATACGACGGTGGCCGGACTCGACACCGGACGGACCTTCAAGGATCTCGGCTTCGACTCGATCTCGCTCAGCGAGCTGTGCAACCGCGTCAACGCCGCGCTGGGCACCCGCCTCACCCCCGCCGCGCTCTTCAGCCACCCGACCCCGGCCAGGCTCGCGGAACACCTCACCGCCGACGGCCCTTCCGCCACATCCGCGGCGGTGGCCGCCCCCGACGACGAGCCGATCGCCATCATCGCGATGAGCTGCCGCCTCCCCGGTGGGGTGCACTCCCCGGCGGACCTGTGGCGACTGGTGGCGGACGGACGGGACGCCATCTCGCCGTTCCCGGACGACCGCGGCTGGGATCTGGAACGGCTGCACGGCACCGAGGGCACCGAGGACACCAACAGCACCGGCAGCAGCTTCGCCCGGAGCGGTGGATTCATCGACGGGGCCACGGACTTCGACGCCCGCTTCTTCGGTATCTCCCCGCGCGAGGCCCTGGCGATGGACCCTCAGCAGCGGCTGCTGCTGGAGACCTCCTGGGAGCTGCTGGAGCGCGCGGGCATCGCGCCCGACGCGCTGCGCGCCACCCGTACCGGTGTGTTCGTCGGCACCATGGACCAGGAGTACGGGCCACGGCTGCACGAGGCGCCGGAGGCGGTGGACGGCTATCTCCTCACCGGCAAGACCGCCAGTGTCGCCTCCGGCCGTATCGCCTATCTGCTCGGGCTCACCGGGCCCGCCATCACCCTGGACACCGCCTGCTCGTCATCGCTGGTGGCCCTGCACCTGGCGGTGCAGTCGCTGCGGCGGGGGGAGTCCTCGCTGGCCCTGGCCGGTGGCGTCACCATCCTCAACACCCCGGGAATCTTCACCGAGTTCAGCCGCCAGGGCGGGCTGGCCCGCGACGGCCGGTGCAAGGCGTTCGCGGCCGGGGCCGATGGCACCGGAATGGCGGAGGGCGTCGGCATGCTCCTGGTGGAGCGGCTGTCGGACGCCCACCGCAACGGCCACCAGGTGATGGCCGTCATCCGTGGCACGGCGGTCAACCAGGACGGCGCCTCCAACGGCCTCACCGCGCCCAACGGCCGCTCCCAGGAGCAGGTGGTCCGGCAGGCGCTGGCGGACGCGGGCCTGTCGGCGTCCGATGTGGATGTGATCGAGGCACACGGCACGGGAACGGCGCTCGGCGATCCGATCGAGGCACAGGCGCTGCTCGCCACGTACGGCCGGGACCGGCCCGCCGAACGGCCCGCACTGCTGGGGTCGGTGAAGTCCAACATCGGCCACACCCAGGCGGCGGCCGGAGTCGCGGGCGTCATCAAGGCGATCATGGCGATGCGCCACGGTGTCGTCCCCGCCACGCTGCATGTGGACGAGCCGACCCCGCATGTGGACTGGGCCTCCAGTGGTGTGGAGCTGGTGACGGAGGGGCGTCCGTGGCCGGAGGCCGGACGGGCGCGGCGGGCCGGAGTCTCGTCGTTCGGCATCAGCGGGACCAACGCCCATGTGGTCCTGGAACAGGCCCCACCGGCCCCCGCGCCCGCCCGCGCCCCCGCCGCCGCCCGCGCCCGCGCCCGCGCCACCCGTCCCGCCCATCCGCTCGTCGAGACGGAGGGTGTGCTGCCGTGGGTGGTGTCGGGCCGTACGCCCGCCGCGTTGCGGGCGCAGGCGGCCCGGCTGGGTGCGTTCGCCGCCACCTCCGACGCCATACCGTCGGACATCGGGTGGGCGCTGGCGACGCAACGGGCCGCCATGGAACACCGTGCGGTGGTGGTGGCCGGGGGCCGGGACGACTTCCTGGCCGGGCTGGACGCGATCGCCGCCGGTGAGCCCTCCGCTCATGTGGTGGCCGGGGTGTCCGCCGGGTCGGCCGCCGGTCCGGTGTTCGTCTTTCCGGGGCAGGGGTCGCAGTGGGTCGGCATGGCCGCCGAACTGCTCGACGCCTCACCCGTGTTCGCCGAATCCATCGACCGCTGCGCCCAGGCGCTGGCCCCGCACACCGACTGGGGTCTGCTCGACGTACTGCGGGCGACCGGTGATGAGGCGGCGCTGGAGCGGGTGGATGTCGTCCAGCCCGCCCTCTGGGCCGTCATGGTGTCCCTGGCCCAGGTGTGGCGCTCGCTCGGCATCGAGCCCTCGGCCGTCATCGGCCACTCCCAGGGCGAGATCGCCGCCGCGTGCGCAGCCGGTGTGCTCTCGTTGGAGGACGGCGCGCGGCTCGTGGCCCTGCGCAGCCGCCTCATCGCCCAGGAACTGGCCGGACACGGCGGCATGGTCTCCCTCGCCACCTCCGCCGACCAGACACACGACCTGCTGACCGGCCGCGACGACGTCTGGATCGCGGCCGTCAACGGGCCCACCTCCACCGTCATCGCCGGGAGCCCCACCGGGCTCGCCGAGGCCACGGCGAAGGCCGAGGCCACCGGGGTCCGGACCCGTGCGATCGCCGTCGACTACGCCTCCCACACCCCGCACGTCGAACGCATCCGGGAACAGCTCCTCCAGCTCACCGCGCCCATCACCCCCCACTCCGGCGACATCCCCATGTACTCCACCGTCACCGCCACCCTCATCGACGGCGGCACGCTCGACGCCGAGTACTGGTACCGCAACCTGCGCGAACAGGTCCGCTTCCACGACACGCTGCGGACATTGCCGGCCGACGGCCACACCCTCTTCCTGGAGTCCAGCCCCCACCCCGTCCTCACCACCGCCGTCGAGGAGACCGGTTACGCCGCCGACCAGCCCGTGTTCGCCACCGGCACTCTGCGCCGTGACCAGGGTGGCGTCCGGCAGCTCCTCAGCGCCCTCGCCACCCTGTGGGCCCATGGCGTGGCCCCCGGCTGGGCGGCGGTGTTCGCACCCGGCGACGCCACGGCCATCGATCTGCCCACCTACGCCTTCCAGCGCGAGCGCTACTGGCTCGCGCCCGTCGGCCCCGCCTCCGCCGTGCGGGTCGATCTGCCGTCCGCCGCCGTGACGACCGAAGGGCCCGAGGCGCTCGACGGCTTCGCACGACGGGTGGCCGACACGGCCGAGGGCGCGCCCCGGCTACGGGTGGTGCTGGACGAGGTGTGCCGCCACGCGGCGGCCGTGCTGGGCCTGTCGTCGGTGGACGGCGAGGTGGAGACGCGGAAGGTCTTCCGGGATCTCGGCTTCGACTCGCTGACCGCCGTGGAGTTGCGGAACCGGCTGGCCGTGGCCACGGGTGTGGCCCTCGCGCCGTCCGTCGTCTTCGACTATCCGACGCCCCTGACACTGGCCCGGCATCTGCTGGACCGGCTCACGGGCGGGGACACCGCGGGAGCGGGCTCCTCGTACGCGCCGGGCGCCGTCGTCCCAGGAGCGGCCGCCGCCCTGGACGAGCCGATCGCGATCGTGGCCACGAGCTGCCGCTTCCCCGCGGGCGTACGGTCGCCCGAGGACCTGTGGCGGCTGCTGCTGTCCGAGCAGGACACGCTCTCCGCGTTCCCGGCGGACCGCGGCTGGGATCTCGACGCGCTCCACCACCCCGACCCGCAACGCCCCGGCAGCAGCTATGTCCACGAGGGCGGATTCCTCCCGGACGCCGCCGACTTCGATGCCGACTTCTTCGGCATCTCGCCGCGCGAGGCGATGGCGATGGACCCCCAGCAGCGGCTGCTGCTGGAGACCTCCTGGGAGGCCCTGGAACACGCGGGCATCGACCCGCTGTCGCTGCGTGGCAGCCGTACCGGGGTCTTCATCGGCCTCGTACCGCACGGCTACGGCGGTGCGGGCGCCGACACCGAGGGGTCCGAGGGCTACCTCTTCACCGGAGCGGCGGGAAGCGTGGCATCCGGCCGGATCGCCTACAGCTTCGGGCTGACCGGACCGGCCGTCACGGTGGACACGGCGTGTTCGTCCTCCCTGGTGGCGCTGCATCTGGCCGTACAGGCGCTGCGCAACGGCGACTGCGGGATGGCCCTCGTGGGCGGCGTCTCGGTGATCTCCACACCGGGTGTGTTCACCGAGTTCAGCCATCAGCGCGGGCTCGCCCCCGACGGCCGCTGCAAGCCCTTCGCGGCGGCGGCGGACGGCACCGCGTGGGCGGAGGGCGTGGGCGTGCTGCTGGTCGAACGGCTGTCGGAGGCCCGCCGCAACGGCCACCAAGTGATGGCCGTCATCCGTGGCACGGCGATCAACCAGGACGGTGCCTCCAACGGCCTCACCGCGCCCAACGGCCCCTCCCAACAGGCCGTCATCCGCCAGGCGTTGGCGAACGCACGTCTCACGCCGTCCGACGTCGATGTGATCGAGGCACACGGGACGGGTACGGCGCTGGGCGACCCCATCGAGGCACAGGCGCTGCTCGCCACGTACGGCCAGGACCGATCCGCCGACCACCCCGCGCTGCTGGGCTCGATGAAGGCCCACGTCGGCCACACCGGCGCGACGGCCGGGGTCGCGAGCGTCATCAAGATGGTGCTGGCCCTGCGCCACGGTGTGGTGCCACGCACACTGCATGTGGACGAGCCGACACCGCAGGTGGATTGGGCATCCGGTGCGGTGCGGCTGGTGACGGAGACCACGGG
>NZ_JAERRG010000034.1 GCF_016741935.1 Streptomyces endocoffeicus
TCGCCCTGCTGGAACGACTGCTGCTCCCGTGAGTCCTGGAGATCACCGGCTGACCGGACTCCACCCATAGTTCCACCCGTGGGTCCAGGCGCGTACGGGCCCGTGCCAGCAGGCTCGAGGCATGACAACGACTGACTGGATCACCGACATCGCCCTCCTCCTCGTCGTCTTCCGGCAGCTACGGGAGGGCCGCCTCGACGCCAAGTCGTACGTGATCCCCCTGGGGATCGTGGCCTTCGTCGCGCACAGCTACCTGAACAACGTGCCCACGGCCGGCAACGACCTGGTGCTGATCGGCGCGCTCGTCGCCATCGGCGCGGCCCTCGGCGTCGCGGGCGGCGTCTACACCCGTATACGCAAGGTCGGCGCGCGTCTCTTCATCAAGGCGGGCGCGGTCTCCGCGACCCTGTGGGTGGTGGGCATGGGGGCGCGGATGGGCTTCCAGCTATGGGTCGACCACGGCGGCGCCGACGACGTGGCCCGCTTCAGCCTGGCTCATCAGATCACCACGGGGGACGCGTGGGTGGCCGCGTTCATGTTGATGGCACTCACCGAGGTGGTCACGCGGCTGGGCACCATATTTCTCCGCGGCCGCGTGGCCACCCGGGAGCAGCGGCAGCCGGCCGCGGACGGACGGGTCGCGGCGGTCGCCGCGGACCGGACGGTCTGAGTACGGGTTATCGTCGCGCCGTGTCCGCTTCCGACAATCCCCCAGCCCCCGGGCCGGCTTCCGAACGGGAGCCCGGCCCTCGGGTCGTGCTCCGGCACGACGCCGCTCTCCAGTGGGCCGTCACCCTGCTGATCATCGCCATCGCGGTCATTACCGTCCGGCCGGTGGGCGTCAGCGGCCGCGGCCTGGCCGTGGTCGCCCTGCTGGTGGTCAACTCCGTCGCCCTGCTGGCCAGACATCTGCCGCCCGCCTTCCCACGCCGGGCCGCGCTGGTCTGGCTGACCGCCGGTGTCGTGGCGTCCGCCGGCCTGCTGGAGGTGAGCAACAGCGGCTCCGGCTACCTCTTCGCCTACTTCCTCGTCGGCCACGCCGGCTACCGCCTCGCGCTCAAGCCGTCCCTGGCGGTCGCTGCCCTGTCCAGTCTGCTGTGCGGCGCTGTCTTCTATTTCTACGTCGGCCCCGATCACCAGGTGCTCACCTGGACCTTCGGCCTCAGCACCGGCATCCCGGTCGTGGCCGGAATCCTGGGCCGCGGCAGGCAACAGGCAGTGGAGGCGAGGCTCCAGGCCGCCGAGTCCGCCGAGCGGGCCGCGCGGGCCGAGGCACGAACGGCCGTGCTCACCGAACGCGGCCGCATCGCCCGCGACGTCCACGATGTGCTGGCGCACTCGCTGGCCGGGATCAACATGCACCTGGAGCTGGCGGACGCCTTGATGGACACCGGCGACCTGGAGAAGGTCCGCGCGGCGCACAACAAGGCGCAGCGCCTTGTCAGGGAGAGCCTGAAGCAGGCCCAGTGGACCGTGCACGCGCTGCGCGAGGACTCCCTTCCGCTGCTCGAGAGCCTGACCGCCATGATCGAGTCCTCCGGCCACCGCGAGGTGCTCACCGTCACCGGGGCCGTCCGAGAGCTGCCGGCACAGGTCACCCAGAACGTGCTGCGCATCGCGCAGGAGGCGCTGACCAACGCGGCCCGGCACGCTCCCGGGGCCGAGATCGCGGTGGAGCTGACGTTCGACGCCGCCTCGACCAGCCTTGCCGTCCGCAACGGGCCCGCGACCGGTGAGGCGACCGCGGGTGTCGGCAGCGGCATGGGACTGATAGGAATGCGCGAACGCGTCGCCCTGCTGGGCGGCACCCTCACCGCGGGTCCGCTCACCGAGGGACCGGACCGGGGCGGCTGGCAGGTGGAGGCAGTGATCCGAGGATGACGACGAACGAACCGGCCCAGGAGCCACGGAACCCGCAGGACCCGCTGACCGAGCGCTCGCTGAAGGTGATCGTCGCCGACGACCAGGCCACCGTCCGCGAGCCCTTGGCCGCGGTGCTCGACATGACCGAGGACATCGACGTCGTGGCCGCCGCCGCGGACGGTGCCGAGGTGCTCGCCGCCGTGGCCGCCACACCGGTCGACGTCGTCCTGATGGACCTGCGCATGCCTGTCATGGACGGCACCGAGGCCACCCGCCGGCTGAGCGAGGAACACCCGGGAACGGCCGTGGTCGTGCTGACCACCTTCGCCGACGACGACTCGATCCTGGCCGCCCTGAGCGCCGGCGCCCGCGGCTATCTGACGAAGAACGCGGGGCGCCAGGACATCGTCCGCGCGATCCGGGCCGCCGCCGCGGGACAGTCCGTTCTCGACCACGAGGTGCAGAACCGCCTCCTGGCCACCGTCCGCACGCGCCCGCCGGTCGACGCGCAGCCGCTCCCCCCTGACCTCACCCGCCGCGAACGCGAGGTGCTCACCCTTATCGGCCAGGGCCTGCCCAACCAGGCCATCGCCGAGAAACTCTTCATCAGCGAGGCCACGGTCAAGACCCACATCAACAACCTGTTCGCCAAAGCCGGCATCCGGGACCGCGTCGACGCCGTCCGCCGCGCCATCGCGGCCGGCCTGGCATGACCCGGGCCCCGGTTCGGGCGGTCAGGCCGTCCGTGCGTTTAGCCGGTGGCCGGTGGCCGGCCGCCGGACGAGGCGGGCGGGCTTCGGTCTCGGCGAGGGTGGTGGTGAGCCAATCAACGTCACCCGCTCCCGCCGGGGACGACTCGTTCGCCAGGCACTCCTCGAACGCCCCGGACGCGGCGGCTATCAGAAACAAACTTGACGCCCTCTCAGGGATTGGGCAGGGGCGCGGGGTGGTCGCCGGAGGCTGACACGGAGGCAGGAACGACCCCCGGTGATCATGAGGTGTGGAGTCCCTGATCACCACGACGGAAGACCGTGCCTGCCCGTTCGTCCTCGCTCATCCCGGGCCCTTTGGGTCAACTCACCGACGCCGTACCGCCCGTCTTGGATGACCTCCCCAACCTGCTGACCTGCCTGGCCCGGGTACCCGATCCCCGCCGGGACCACGGGTGCCGTCAACGAACGTGCCATGAGCCCCAAATATGGTTGAACCTTGATGAGTTCCCCAACCTGACCGGCTCCGATCCGGCATCATCGGCGCCCATGGCGCGCCAGGCGGTAGGGATGGATGAGCTGGTCGAGCACTGGACGGTGCTCGATGACGAGACCGACGTCATCGCCGGCAAGCGAGGCGGGACGCGGCTCGGGTTCGCCCCGCTGCTGAAGCACTACACCCGCCACGGCCGGTTCCCCCGCGGGCGTGGAGACATCTCGGATGAGGCGGTCGCCTTCGTCGCCCGGCAGAGGGGCATCCCGGCAGCGGAGTTCGACTCCTACCAGTGGGCCGGCAGCACGATCGAGTACCACCGCGCCCAAATTCGCGAGCACCTGGGCTTTCGAACCTGCTCGGTCGCTGACGCGGAGAAGCTGACTGCGTGGCTGGCCGCGAACGTCGCGCACGCCGAGCGGCATGCCGGCCAGGTCCGGGAGGAGCTGCTCAAGCACTGCCGGGAGGAGGCCATCGAGCCGCCGTCGCCGGACCGGGTCACTCGCATGGTGCGCTCCGCCCTGCACACCGCGGAGGAGTCCTGGTTCACCGCGGTCGCGGCCCGGCTGCCGCAGGAGGTGCGCGAGGCGCATCCTCGGCCTGGTCGCCCCGGCCGACGATCCCGAAGAAGGCGGGGGTGGGGAAACCGGGGAGGCGCGTGACGGGGAGTCGGTGCTGGCCCGGATCAAGGCGATGCCGGGGAATGTGAGTCTGGAGTCGATGCTGCGGGAGATCGCCATGCCGGAGGCGATCCGCGCTGTGAGGCTGCCGGGAGATCTGTTCGCGGATGTGGCGCCGAAGGTACTGGCCTCCTGGCGGCAGCGCGCCGCCGTCGAATCGCCTTCCCACCTGCGTCGGCGCTCGCCGCAGACGGCCCTGACGCTGCTGGCGGCGCTGCTGGCGGAGTGCGAGCGGGAGGTGACCGATGCCCTGGTGGACCTTTTGATCGCCACCGTGCACCGGATCGGCGCCCGCGCCGAGCGGAAGGTGACCAACGAGTTGGTCAACGCCTTCAAGAAGGTGTCGGGCAAGGAGAACCTGCTGTTCGCCATCGCCGAGGCGTCGCTGGCCGAACCCGACGGCGAGGTGCGCGAGGTCGTCTACCCGGCGGTGCGCGGCGGCGAGCAGACCCTGAAGGAGCTGGTACACGAGTACAAGACGAAGGGCCCGGTCTACCGGCGCACGGCGCAGACGACGCTGAAGGCGTCCTGCACCAACCACTACCGGCGCGGCCTGATCGGGCCGCTGAACGTGCTGTCGTTTCGGTCCAACAACGCTGCGCACCGGCCGGTGGTCGACGCCGTGGAGCTGATCAAGCGGTACGCCAGGGCCGGGAACACCACCTACTACCCGCTCGGCGAGCACGTGCCGCAGCATCGGGGCACCACCGGGCAGTGGGCGGAGCTGGTGCACCGCGCCGACAAGCGCGGCCGGGCCCGGACGGTGCGCATGGTGTACCAGGTGGTCACCTTCCAGGCGCTGCGCGAGCAACTGCGCTGCAAGGAGGTGTGGGTCGCCGGCGCCGGGCGGTGGCGCGACCCGGACCAGGACCTGCCCGGCGACTTCGAGGTCCGCCGCACCGAGCACTGCGGCGAGCTGCGCAAACCGCTGGATGCCGGCGAGTTCGTCGCGGACCTGCGCGGGGAGATGGCCGCGGCCCTGGCCGCCTTGGACGCCGACCTGCCCGGCCTGGACTGGGTGGAGATCGCCGAGCGGAAGGCCGGGGCGATCAAGTTCACCGCCCCCGAGGCGGCCGAGGAGCCGGGCTGTGGGGCGGCGGGTCGACCGCGGTGGCCTCCGACTCCACCCACTTCCGCTCGTGGGATCAAACCTGTTCACCGAGTGGCACTCGCGCTGCGGCGGGCGCGGGATCCTGGTGTACTGGCACGTCGAGCGGGGCTCGGTGGTGGTGCACTCCCAGACGCTGCGCGCCTCGGCCTCGGAGGTCGCGGCGATGGTCGAGGGCGCCATCCGGCACGGCACCGCCAGGCAGGTCGAGGGCAACTATGTCGACTCCCACGGGCAGAGCGAAATCGGATTCGGCGTCACCAGGCTCTTGAACGTGGACCTGCTGCCGCGGATCAAGCAGATCAACCGGGTGCGGCTGTACCGGCCGGTCGCCGGGGAGCCGGACGCCTTCCCGAATCTGCGCCCCGCGCTGACCCGACCGATCCGCTGGGACGTGATCGCCGACAACGACGACCAGGTCATCAAGTACGCCACCGCGATCCGCACCGGCACCGCGTCCGCTGAGGCGATCCTGGCCCGCTTCACCCGCGCCGCCTCTCACCCCGCCTACCGGGCCATGCTGGAGATCGGCCGCGCCCAACGCACCCTGTTCGTCGCCCGCTACCTGCACTCCCCCGACCTGCAGCGGGAGATCGAGGAGGGGCTGAACGTGGTGGAAGCCTGGAACGCGGCGAACGCGGCGATCTACTACGGCAGGGGCGGGGAGATCTCCTCCAACCGGCGCGAGGAGGTGGAGATGGCGGCGCTGTGCCTGCGGATCCTCCAGGCGTCCCTGGTGTTCGTCAACACCTTGATGCTCCAGGACGTGCTGGCCGAGCCACGGTGGTCGGCGCTGCTGGCCCCGGCCGACCGGCGCGGGCTCACGCCGTTGTTCTGGCACCACATGCGCCCCTATGGCGAAGTCCGACTCGATCTCGGCGACCGCCTGCGCAGCGGCGTCGCCGAGCAGCCGGGCCCGTCCGCGGACAAGGCGGGGCCCCGGTAGTACCGCGGCACGTGTGTCGGCAGCCGTCGGCCGCTCGCCACTCGATCGAGTGCCCTGGTGCCCGGCGCACCCCGCGGCGCCAGGGCTGTTCGTTTTTCGGCGTGGGGCCGTACCCTTCGACCTGCATCGATGTGGGGTCTCAGTAGTACTCGCCGAAAAAACAACGGAGTAGTCCCTGACCTGGACCGTTTCCATGATGTCGGCGACTCGTTGAGCTGAACGGGTGAATCCGGTGGCGGGAGGGGTGGGCGATGGCGACGCGGGTGTTCTCCGAGGAGGAGCTGGAGGCCCTGCGTACGTTCCCGGCGATCGGGAAGGACCAGCTGATCCGCTACTTCACCCTCACCTCGGCGGATGAGGCGTTCTTGCGGAAGTTCCCGCGTCCCCAGACGGTGCTGGGGGCGGCGGTGCAGTTGCGCACGCTGCCGTGGCTGGGGTTCGTGCCGGACGATATGCCGTCGGCTCCGCGTGCGGCGGTGGGGCGGCTGGCGCGGCAGCTTGGCCTGCCGGTGGAGGTACTGCACGGCTACGGTGCGGCCCGGGGGCAGACGCGGACGGATCATCTGCGGCAGGTGGCGGAGTATCTGGGGTGGCGGTCGGCGAAGTCGCTGGAGCTGAAGGAGCTGGATGAGTTCCTGCTGGCGCGGGCGATGGAGCATGATTCGCCGTCGCTGCTGTTCCGGCTGGGCTGTGAATACCCCCGCTCGGCGAAGGTGATCCGCCCCGGTGTGGTCACGCTGCTGGAGAGGGTCGGCACGGCCCGGCAGGCCGCCGAGCGGGAGACTCACCGCCCGCGTGGCGCACCTGCTGACCCAGGAGCGGGCCCGCGGCTTGGACGAGCTGCTGGTTGTCGCTCCGGAGCTGAAGTCCACGCGCTTGAACTGGCTGGTGACCGGGCCGGTGCAGGCGTCGCCCAACAGCGTGGGCGGCGAGGTGGAGAAGCTGTGGTTCCTGCGGGGCCTGGACGCCGACACGCTCGATGTGTCCGCGCTGCCGGCCGAGCGGCGCCGCCACCTGGCCCAGATCGGGCGCCGCCTGACCGCGCAGGCCCTGGTGCGGCGGGAGCCGAACCGGCGCTATCCGATCCTGCTCACGCTGCTGGCGCAGTCCGCGGTCGATGTCCTCGACTCCGTCGTGCAGCCTTTCGACCAGACCCTGTCGGGCTCGGAGTCGCGCGCCCGGGTCAAGCTGCGCGACGAGCTGGCCGAGCGGGCGAAGGCGTCGGAGGACCGGCTCGGTCTGCTGGAGGAGATTCTGCCTGTCCTGGCCGATGTCGGGATCGCGGATGAGGACGTGGGGGTGCTGCCGCGGGAGAAGATCGGCGTGGACCGGATCCGCGCCCCGCACGCCGCCACCACGCCGCGGCTGCCGCGGGACCACGGGCATCTGCGGCTGCCGGAGGGCTCCTACGTCTACATCCGGCAGTTCACGCCGAAGGTGCTGGAGACCGTGCGGTTCGTGGGCGGCACCGAGGCGAAGCCGCTGATCGAGGCGCTGGGCGTCCTGCGGGAGTTGAACGCCACCGGCGCCCGCAATGTCCCCGACGGTGCCCCGACCGCGTTCGTGCCGGCCCGCTGGCAGGGCTACCTGGATGAGGCCGCGGCGAAGGGAGACGCGACCGCCTTCCGGCACTACTGGGAGTTGTGCACGCTGCTCACGCTGCGCGACTCGCTGCGCTCGGGGGATGTGTACGTGCCCGGCTCGCGCCGCTACGACAACCCCGCCGCCTACCTGTTCACCCCCGCCCAGTGGGAGGACCACCGTACGGAGTTCTGCCGCCTGGTCGGCGAGAGCCCCGAGGCCGGCGAGGCCCTCGCGCTGGTGCGGGACGAACTGGATGGGGCGTTGAACGGCCTGGAGGAGACCCTGGAGAAGGGCGACGGGCCGGTCCGCCTGAACGAGCAGGGTGAGCTGGTTATCTCTCCGCTGAGTGCGGAGGACATTCCCGGCGAGGCCGACGAGCTGCACGCCGAGCTGGAGCGGATGCTGCCGAATGCGCCGATCACCTCGGTGCTGGTGGAGATGGACCGGCACACCGGATTTCTGGATTGCTTCACTCACGCCGGCGGCAAGCAGGCCCGCTCCCCGCAGCTGAAGAGGAAACTGATCGCCTGCCTGATCGGGCTCTCCACGCACCTCGGGCTGCACGGGATGGCCTCCTCCTGTGGCATCCCGTACGACGTGCTGGCGTGGACGGCGGAGTGGTACATCCGCGAGGAGACGCTGCGCGAGGCGAACATCTGCCTGGTCAACTACCATCACCAGCTGCCCATGACAGCCATGTTCGGCTCCGGCACCCTGTCGTCCTCCGACGGGCAGCGCTCCCCCACCCGGGGTAAGTCGATCACCGCACGGCATCTGAACAAGTACTTCGTCTCCGAGGGCATCTCCACCTACACCCACGTCAGCGGTCAGCACTCGACGTTCGGCGAGCAGGCGCTCGAAGCGGGCCGGCCTCTGCTGGCTGCGGCCCAGGACGCCGGCGAGATCCGCGGCGACCTCACGCTGGAGCGGATCTTCGACATGATCGTCGCCATTGCCCGGATCCACGGCTCACCGGACTACCTGGAGCCGCGCTAGGTCTTTCACCTGCTGCGGAGCTGACGAGGCGTATGTCGGGCCGAGCCGGGCAACGTTTGCCCATCGCACCGCCCCACAACGTGATGTGCCGGTAACCCGGGGGACTGACAGGACCATCCCCTGGACGCGGGCTTCCCAGGGGTGGCACGGACAGTCAGCGGAACAGGCGGAAGAACCCGCGCACCTGCTTGACCAGCGACTCCGGCTGCTCCAACGCGGCGAAGTGGCCGCCACGCGGCAGCTCCTCGAACCAGCGCAGGTCGGTGAACCGCAGCTCGGCCTCCCGCCTCGACGGGCGGGTTATGTCGCGCGGGTAGACCGACAGCCCGGATGGCGCGGTCACCTTGTCCCGGAAGTTGGCGAAGCTCTCCCAGTACAGGCGCGCCGACGACGTGGCCGACGCGGTGAACCAATAGACCGAGATCTCGTCGAGGATCGTCTGCCGCGACAACGCGTCCTCGGGATGGCCGTCGTTGTCCGTCCACGCCCAGAACTTCTCGGCGATCCAGGCGGCCTGCCCCGCCGGGGAGTCGGTGAGGCCGTAGCCGAGCGTCTGCGGCCGGGTCGCCTGGATCGCCGAGTACCCCCGGCCGGTGCGCTGCATCTCCTTCTCGGCCTCGAGATTCGCCAGCTCCGCGGGCGTCGGGTCATCGAACGTGCCCGCCGCCACGGATCCCAGGTTCAGGTGCACGCCGGCGACCCGCTCGGGCGCCACCTCGCCCAGCAGCGCGGACACCGCCGAACCCCAGTCACCACCCTGCGCGCCGTACCGTTCGTAACCCAGCGAGAACATCAATGTGTCCCAGGCGCGCGCGGTTCGAGTGATGCCCCACCCGGTCGTCGACGGTTTGTCGCTCCAGCCGTACCCGGGCAATGACGGCGCGACCACGTGGAACGCGTCCGCCGGGTCACCGCCGTGCGCGCGCGGGTCGGTCAGCGGGCCGAGGACCTCCAGGAATTCGAGCACCGAACCCGGCCACCCGTGCGTGAGCACGAGCGGGAACGCGTCCGGCTCCGGCGAGCGGACGTGCAGGAAGTGGATGCCCAGCCCGTCGATGGTGTCGCGGTACTGCGGGAACACGTTCAGCCGCTCGGCGAACCCGAAGTCGTAGTCCTCGGCCCAGCTGCGGCAAAGCTCCTGCGTATACGCCAGCGGCAGCCCCTGTGACCAGTCGTCCACCGGCTCGCGCTCGGGCCACCGTGTCCGTCGCAATCGTTCACGCAGGTCCGCGATCTCGGCTTCGGTGATGCTGACCTCGAATGGCTCGGCGGACATGGCAAGGCTCCTTGCTGGTCAAGGCGTTATCGGATCAGATGCAGGTGGACTGTCAGCGCGGGCTCCCACGCGCGGCGTCGGGTTCGGGGCGGCCGTCGGCGGTAGGGCGCCGGGTCAGGCTGAGGACGAGTCCGGCCAGGGGGAGTGCCGCGAGCACGGCGAGGGCCATCGGCGCCGGCACGATACCGGACAGACCCGCGACAGCGGCCGGACCGATCCCGCCGCCCAGGGCGTTCATGAAGTTGAGCAGGCCCTGTGCGGTGTGGCGGTCGTCCGCGGCGACCAGGTCCGGCGCGAGGCTCACCAGTACGGCTTGGGCGCCGGCGAACCCGCACACGGTCAAGGCCGTGCCGATGACGATCGGGATCGGCCCGGTGGAGATCGCGACCACGAGCACGCCGATGACGGTGAGTGCCGCAAGCCCGGCCGACACCTGCCAGCCGGTGAACCGGTCGGTCAAGGTGCCGACCAGCCGCCCGGCCAGCACCGAGCAGGCGGCGGCCGGGACCAAGAGCACGCCGGCTTCCAGGGGGCCACCGCCCGTGGCCTGCTCGATCAGGGACGGGGCGCGGAACAGCACCCCGTAATAGCCGGCGAAGACGGTCCCGCCGATGAGCCCGGCCGCCAGGAAGCCGCGGGAGGCGATCACCCGCCGAGGCACGAACCCGTCGGGCGTGCTTCGCACGCGCCGCCACAGCCCCACGGCGGCGAGCGCCCCGGCGGCAGCCACGACGAGCGTGATCGGAGCGGGCAGGCCGACCGAGTGTGCCTGCAGCAACGTGATCAACGAGCCGGCGAATACCGACAGCACGGCCGCGCCGACGATATCGAGTGGCCCGGTCGAGCCGTTTCGCTCGCCGCTACCGCTCCGCGTCAGCGCGCGCCTACTCGGCAATGCGGCCAGCAGGAGGGGCAGGGCGAGGACCGGGATCGCGAGCACGGCACGCCACCCGAGCCATGCGGTCACCGCCCCGCCCAACAGTGTCCCGCACCCCGACGCCGTCGCGCTGGCGGCCGCGATGATTCCCAGGGCGCGGATCCGTTGCCGCCCGGGAAGGGCGGTGGCCGCGGCAAAGACGGCGATCACGGTCGCGCCCGCCCCGGCGCCGCCGATCAGTCGGCCGACGATCACGACGGACAGTGTCGGCCCGGCTCCGGCGAGCACGGAGCCCGCGGCGAGCGCCACGACCCCGGCGACGAGGACCTGGATGGGGCTCCAGCGGACCAGCAGCCGACCCGCGACCGGCATCGCGAGCGCGGAGGTCAGCGACCACGCGGCGAGAATCCATGCGGTGGCCCCGAACGGCACCGCCAGTGCGCGGCCGATGGCCGGCAGGGCCACCGACGGCGCTCCCAGTGCCACGTACATCGGCAGCACCAGCATCCCCAGAGTCAGCCCCAGCCGACGCCCGTCCGGGGCGTCGATTCGCTCCGGTGCCGGGGCCCCTGCAGACGGGATCGTCTGCGGCGTCGTCCCCTGCCGAGTATGTCGTGACATGCTAAAGCTCCTTTGGGTGTAACGTTACGGAGCAGTTAGGAGATACGTCAAATGCGGGATGCGTATCACAGCCCATTGGTGGTCCAGACGCCATTGGTGGTCCAGACGGCCGTCGACCTGGCCAACACCTTGAGGCCGATCAAGGGAGAGGACGCGCTCGAGACCGTGGAGCAGCTCCGGGACTTCCTTGACGACCATCCCGCGGCCCAGCCTCCGAGTTCGGCCGCGAACCAAGGGACCGGTCCGCGGCATCTCACCCGCGCCGACCTGGCGGAAGTCCGCGCGTTGCGCGAAACGGTGCGTGAGGTGCTCGAACGGGCGAACGCGGACGCGGTCGAAGCTGCGGCTCTGATCAACGACGGTCTGCGTCGCAGCCGCGCCACCCCGGTACTGCGCCACGAGGACGACCGCTGGTGGACTGAGGTGACGTCCGATACCGACCGCTGCTCGGCGCACCTTGCCGCGACTACGCTCAGCGCACTGGCCTCCGTGATCGCCACGCTCGGTGCCGCTCGTCTCGGCGTATGTGCCGGGCCGACCTGCCGGGCCACCTTCGTGGACCTCTCGCGCAACGGCTCGAAGCAGTACTGCACCCGAACCTGCGCACATCGGGCCAGCGTCGCGGCCTACCGGAGCCGGCGCAGCCCGCGTTGATACCCCAGTCCGAGAACGGGGTTGTCACGCCGCGTAGGCGCGTTGGCGGCGGCAGTGAGTGGCAGTCCCGGGCTCGGGCCTGATGCCGTCTGCGCCACTGCGACCAGGCCGGCCGGTGCGACGCGACGATGACCGGTGCGAACAGCAGCACCGCAACCACGCCGAACCTCACTGACCGTCAACGGGATCATGTCCTCCGGAGGTGGGGGGCGGCCCTCGACGGCGGCGGTGACCGCGAGAACGGCCAGCGCCGCCATGGCGAGAGTGACCCACCGGTGGGGGTCCCAGCAGTACTCGCGACAAAAACAACAGAGTAGGCCCTGACCTGGGGTTCTGATCTCCCCCGAGTTGTGGTGGCCATGCGGCGATGCGCCGGCGGCGGGATCGTGGCGGTGCTGATCACGGCCGAGGGACGGGAGCGGCTTGGTCGTCGTGCTCGCGGAGCATGCGCAACACGGTGGCAGGTGAGGGGTGCTCGCCCTTCTTCTTGCCGGTGGTGATGATGAGCTTGGCGGCGGTGTCGCGCAGGCTTAGGCCCTGCGCGCGCAGGCGGAGGGCGGTCTCCAGCATGTCCGGGTCGGTGACGGCGGCGTCGCCGATGGTCTTGCCGCGTTCGCGGGCGGATTCGTGGCCGTCGAGGGTACGGTCGCGGATGTATTCGCGTTCCATGCCGGACAGCGCGGCGAGTACGGTGAAGACAACGCCGGAGGGGTCGTGCGAGCCTTTCAGCTCACCGGCGAGGAACTCCAGGCCGATGTCGCCGGCCTTCAGCTCCTCGGCGGGCATCACGAGTTCGATGCCGCGGCCGAGCCGCTTGTGCTCGTGGACGACGAGGGTGACGTTGATGCCGGAGGTGCGCATCTGCCGGGCGAGGGTGACGGCGGCCTCTAGCCCGGGGCGCGTGCGGGCGCGGGTGGAGATCTTCTCGGAGAAGATGCGGGTGACCCCGGCCTCGGCGAGCGCGTCGAGCCGGGAGTCCAGGGACTGGCGGGCGGTGGAGGCGCGTGCGCAGCCGATGCGGGGGTGCCCGGTCGGCTCGGCGCCGGTGGTGCGGGGCCGCGGTAGCTCGATCGGGGGTTGCTCACGCTGCCGGACGGGGACGGGCGACCTTGCCTGGACCCGGACGATGCCCGGGCGAAGCCCTACGGCGACGTTGACGAACCGGCGGCCACGCTCGCGGTGGAGTTGCCGCGTCCGGAACCTCCGTCGATCTTCGACGCCACACCTACTCGCGTGAGTTGGCGGGACACCTCGTCGATCTACCTTCGCGGGCAGCAAGACCGGACCATCGCGACTCCACTTCCGGACCGCTTCGCCGGGCGTTGCTCTCGCACGGTGGCGGCCCCGGAGTCCGAGGGATGCGGGGGCGGAGGCGGTCACGGCGGGCGCAGTTCACCGAGGGCGACGGTCCGGAGGCCGGGCACTGCAGACGCACGGCTCCTCTGCTGTCAGGACCCTGCTTGGTTTTGAGGTAGTGCGGCTCGCGGGCGGTGATGTGGTCGGTGAGCCGCTGGTTGTCGTGGATTTCGCGTACGGCTTTGTCATCCGGTTGGTGGGTGGTGTGGACGAGCGTGGCGGGCATGTGGGGGCAGGCGAGGAATCCGTCGATGAGTAGGGCGCCTCGCCAGCTGCCTTGCTCGCCGCGGTCGTTGACCTTGTAGTCGAGGGCGCGGCGGTAGCCGAGGCGGCGTACGGGGATCTGGAAGTGCTCGGGAGAGCAGCCGGTGTAGGCGCGGTCGGCCGCGCAGGTGCCTGTCGGCAGCCCGAGCTTGGCCAGTTCTTCCAGGGCGAGGATGGCGTTGCGGCCCGTCTTCCCGTACGCGGCAAGACCGCCACGATGACGCACTGCTGATGATCTCGTTGTTCCCCACCGTCGCGCTCGCCGCACCCCTGTATGTCCTCATGCGCGATATCGGCTGGCTCACCAGCTACCAGGGACTGATCGTGGTCTACACCGCGCTCAACTTGCCCTTTGCCATCTGGATCCTGCGCAACTACATGCTGTCCATCCCCAGGAAATGGAAGAGGTCGCCTGGCTGGACGGCGCCAACCCACTGCGTACGGTGATCAGCATCATCCTTCCCCAAGCCGCGCCCGGCATTTTCACCGCCGGCATCTTCACGTTCGTCGCCTGCTGGGCCGAGTTCCTCATGGCACTCACCCTCGACAACGACGACCAGCACCGCACCATCCCGGTCGGCATGGCCCTGTTCGGCGGCCAGTTCACCACCCCCTACGGCACCGTCTTCGCCGCCGTTACCGTCGCCGTGCTGCCCATCGCCCTCATCGTCCTCGTCTTTCGCCGGGCCATCGTCTCTGGGCTGACCGCAGGCGCATCGCTCGAGCGGCACCTCCTCGATCGGTTCATCGCACTGGTCCGGTTTGCATCGCCTGTGTGCCCACGACGGTCATCAGCGCGAGCTTCTCGGCGGTGTCGGTCCCGGCGCGTGGGGTGAACCAGAGCAACCGCTGGCGGCCGTCCTCGCTGAAGAGGCTGAGGCAGTTGAGGTCGAGCATGCCAACAGTGGGGTGGACGATCCGCTTGCGCTCGTCTCTGCGCACCTCCACGTCCTGGTCGGCCCAAAGCGCCTGGAACTCCGGCGACTGCTGCAGCAGCTCGTCCACCAGCTTGGTCGCCTCGGCGTCGCCTGGGCTGCGTCGCCCGACTGCCGCGCGCAGGTCGGCAACGAACGAGCGTGACTGCGGGGCGAGGTCCTCCTGCGGGTAGATCTGCCGCGAGGCGGGGTCAGTGAACCATCGGTAGATGAAGCTCGCCGCGCGGCCGTGGTGCACGGACAGGTCGCCGAGCATCGCGATGGCGAGCGGGTTCTGGACCAGAACGGTGTGCAGGTCGGTGCTCACCATCGCCGGGGTCCCGTCGATTCGTGTCAGCAGGTCGAGCATCGCGGGGTGGACGTGTGACGCCGTCCCGCCCTGGTGCGGGATCAGGCGGTTCGCCAACCGGTAAAGATGGTCGCGTTCGTCGCGACTGAGGCGCAGGGCACGGGCGAGCGCGGCGAGCATCTGGTCGGAGGGCTGCGAGCCGGCACCGCGCTCGAGCTCGGTGTAGTACTCCACCGAGGCGCCGGCCAGAACGGCGACCTCGTCGCGACGCAGACCGGGGACGCGGCGCGGCGGATCCGCTCGCGTCGCGAACGCAGGAAGCCACCGAGTTCGGAGTACCTCGTGTTCGACATGGGCACAGCCTCCCTGGGCGGCGCCGTTGGCGCCAGGGGATGTCGTCCCCACCTTCGCAAGCAACTGTCGCGGGCCCGCGCCGCGCCACAGAGTGGACGCCATGAACACCTCACTCACTGACACACTCACTGACTCCGGCGCATCGCCGGTCGCTGGAAAGACGGTCCTGATCACCGGTGGCACGAGCGGGATCGGCGCCGCGACCGCTCGGCTCCTGCTCGTGCGTGGCCACCGGGTCGCCGTCACCGGGCGCGACCCTGGTCGGCTCAAGGCCTTCCTCGACGAAGTCGGCCACGCGGACCGCGTCCTGGGCCTGGTAGCAGATGCCTCCGACTGGGACTCCACGAACACGGCGGTCACCAGCACGGTGGAGCGCTTCGGGTCGCTCGACGCGGCAATCGCGAACGCAGGCGGCGCGTCCGCGGATCACTTCCGGACGGGCGGTGCCGGCGTCATCGACGGCGGCGATCCGGAGCTGTGGGCACCGATGGTACTCGCCAACGTGCTCGGCCCGGCTCTGCTGGCCAAGGCGACCCTGCCCCACCTCGAGCAGTCCCGCGGCCGGCTGGTGCTCATCGGCAGCGTGGCCGGAATCAAGAACAGCCCGGGCAACCTCTACTCCGCCACGAAGTGGGCAGTGGTCGGCTTCGCCGAGAACCTCCGCCTGCACGCCACGACCCGCGGTATCGGAGTCACGGTCGTGAACCCAGGCATGATCGACACCGCGTTCTGGCACGGCCAGGCTCCCCCCATCGCGATGAGCCCGGATTCGGTGGCCGAGGCGATCGGCTTCGCGCTCGACCAGCCGGCAGGCGTCGACCTCAACGCGGTGACGATCCGTCCGATCGGCCAGCCCGTCTGACTCCAGGCGGGCAGCGTCGGTGGCCGGCTAAAGGTCGAGGCCTCCCGATGATGAAGGTCCTACACGCCTCATCCAGAAGACCTCGAATTGTCCGGCCCTACTTTCGCCCGCCCTGACCTGACCACGTTCTGCCGCCTGGACGAACTCGGGCTGGTCGTGACCGGCCAGCGCCTTGACCCTGGCCGTGCGGTACTGGCTTGCAAGGGCGTCGAGCCGGACGACTGGTGCCGCCGCTGCGGCAGCCAAGGCGTACCGCGCGACTCGGCGACCCGACGGCTTGCGCACGAGCCGTTCGGTTGGCGACCGACGACGCTGCTGCTCACGATCCGCCGCTACCGCTGCGCCGGCTGCGGGCACGTGTGGCGGCAGGACACCAGTCGCGCGGCCGAGCCGAGGGCGAAGCTGTTTCGTCGCGGGTTGCGGTGGGCACTGGAGGCGATCGTGGTGCAGCACCTGACCGTGGTCCGGATCGCCGAGGCGCTGGCGGTCGCGAGGAGCACCGCGAACGACGCCGTGTTGGCCGAGGGCAAGCGGGTGCTGATCAACGACCCGGCCCGGTTCGACGGCGTGAAGGTCATGGGGATCGATGAGCACGTCTGGCGGCACACCCGCAAGGGCGACAAGTACGTGACCGTCATCATCGACCTGACCGCGATCCGTGACGACACAGGCCCTTCTCGGTTGTTGGACATGATCGACGGCCGGTCCAAGCAGGCGTTCAAGACCTGGCTGGCCGACCTCGACCCGGCGTTCCGGGACGCGGTCGAGGTGGTCGCGAAGCACGGCTTCACCGGCTTCAAGACCGCCACCACCGAGGAACTACCACACGCGGTCGCGATCATGGACCCGTTCCACGTCGTCCGCCTCGCCGGCGACGCACTGGACCGCTGCCGACGCCGGATCCAGCTCGCCACCTGCGGACACCGCGGCCGAGCCAGCGATCCGCTCTACAAGTCCCGACGCACGCTGCACACCGGCGCCGACCCGCTCACCGACAAACAGAAGACCCGCCTCGAGGAGCTGTTCGCCAACGAGGACCACCTGCGGGTCGAAGCCACCTGGGGCATCTACCAGCGGATGATCACCGCCTACCGCGAACCCGACCGCAGCGCCGGCCGCAAGCTTATGCAGCAACTGATCACCTCGCTCAGCAGCGGTGTTCCTCGCGCGCTGACCGGGCTGGTCACGCTCGGCCGGACATTCAAAAAAGCGGGCCGCCGACGTGCTCGCCCACTTCGACCGACCCGGCACGTCCAACGGTCCGACGGAGGCGATCAACGGACGGCTGGAACACCTACGCGGCTCGGCGCTCGGCTTCCGGAATCTGACCAACTGCATCGCCAGATCGCTGCTGGAGACCGGCGAGTTCAGACCGCGACTACACCCTCGAATGGGATGAGCCCCTTGAGGCCTCGGCCGCCCTGCCCGGCGCCGTGCACGACTCAAGGCCGCCCGAACCCACGGCATCATCGACGCCCTCACCGAGGCGGGCCCGGCCTGCTGGGCGGACAAATTGAGGTTGGCAAAGGCTCAATGAAGGACATCCAGGGCCATACAGCCTGCGGAGTGATCGCCGGTTACCGCCCGGCGAGGTCCTTCTCCTCCAGGATCTTCCGGTCGAGCAGGACCCGTCTGATCCGCTCACTGATGTTGAGGCCAAGACGATTGTCGAGCGTCTCGTACGTTTCGAGGAGGTAGAGTCCCTCGTCGCGAGATTCCACCAGAAACTCAACCCCCGGAAGCATGATGGCCCTCACGCCTTTGGTAAGGCGTGCTGCACCCCCAGCGCCTTTGGTCGATTCAATGAAGCCCGAGTGATACGCGTGCGCTCCTGAGCTCGCGCGTTGGCGTCAGGAACGTAGGGTGCGCAGGCCGGTGCGGATTTCGCTGACCAGGATCTCGGGCTGTTCCAAGGCCGCGAAGTGCCCGCCCTTGTCGGCCTCGCCGTAGTGGATCAGATTGCTGTAGGCGTCTTCGATCCAGCTTCGTGGCAGGCGTGGGATGTCCCTCGGGAAGACGGTCACCGCGACCGGAAGCGTCAGCTTCGGGCCGGCGAGAGTAGCCGATTTGTTCTCCCAGTAGATGCGGCCGGACGACGCCGCGCTGTTGGTGAACCAGTAGAGGGATATCGCGTCGAGCATGTCGTCCATGCTGAGGGCGTCCTCGGCGAGCCCGTGGTTGTCGGTCTTGGACTGGAACTTCTCGTAGATCCAGGCTGCCTGACCAGCGGGTGAGTCCGCCAGGGCGAATCCGACAGTCTCCGGCTTCGTGCGCTGAAGGTGGTTCGACCCACCGAGATCGCCGGTGTAGAGGGCGAGGGTACCCACGGCGTAGCGCTGTTCGGGCGACAAGGTGTCGGGTATCTGTGCGGGAAAGGCGTACTGGGTGTTCAGATGAATTCCGAGAAGCCCCTCAGGTTGCATTGCCCCGAGGGCAGTGGTGACGACGGCACCCCAATCGCCGCCTTGCGCGGCCCATCTCGGGTAGCCGAGACGCTTCATCAGCTCCACCCACGCGCTTGCGATGCGCGATACAGTCCACCCAGTCTCCGTGGGCTTCTGGGAGAACCCGAACCCGGGGAGCGACGGGACGACGACGTCGAATGAATCGGCGGCGTCTCCTCCGAACGAAACCGGATCGGTCAGCGGGCCGATCAGCTTCAGGAACTCGACGATCGAGCCCGGCCATCCGTGCGTGAGTATCAGCGGTATCGCGTTGGGATTCTTGGACCTGACGTGGATGAAATGGATGTCCAGCCCATCAATCTCGGTCAGGAATTGAGGGAAGCGATTGAGCTCGGACTCGAAGCGCCGCCAGTCGTAGCCGCGCTCCCAGTAGTCGATCAGAGATCTGGCGTTCTCTACGCGAACCCCTTGCGACCAGTCGCCCACCGTTTCCGGATCCGGCCATCGAGTCCTGGCCAGTCGCTGCTTCACGTCGTCGATCTCCGAATCCGGGATCGAGACGGTGAACGGGCGGACGAGGGCCGAGGTCGGCGGCGTCGGTGCGGTCATTGCCTTCTTCTCCTGGGCTTCGAAGGACAGCGCAACTCTCCGTTGCACACCAGTGTGCAATCTACTTCACTGCACACTGGTGTGCAACAATGGTGTCGTGCCCACCGAGTCCTCCCGTGTGCGCTCGATGAACGAGACACGCGATCGCATCCTCGACGTCGCCCTCGACATGCTGGGAGAGAACCCCGACGTCGGCATGGGCGACATCGCCTCCGCTGCCGGCGTCGTCCGTCGCACCGTCTATGGCCATTTCCCCTCGCGCCTCGACCTGGTTCGGACTCTCACCGAACGGGCCGTCACCGAGATGACAGCCGTGCTCACCGAAATCAACGCCTCCGGCGCAGGAGCGGACGCGGCGTGGGCCGAATTCGTCGCCCGCCTCTGGCCGGTGGCGCACCGGTACCGAGTGCTGTTGGCGCTGCGCCGTGGCGAGTACGGCGAGGCGATCCACGGCCTGCTCGGGCCAGCCGACGAGCTCCTCGCCGACCTCGTGAAACAGGGCCAGGACAGCGACGTGTTCGCACAGCACCTGCCGGCGGGCATTCTGAGCCAGGTTGCCTACGGCGTCGTGTTCGCCATCGCGGACAGCGACCTGTCGAACGGGACCCTCGGCGCCCGAGCAGCGACGATCACGAGCCTGCTGATGCTGGGAGTTCCCGAGACGCGCGCAATCGCTCTCGTGGGCGACCAGCCCTGACCCGCAGCACTCGAGCGGAGCCGCGGATCGTCCTGCTCCGGACACGGTATCGACACCGCACCCCGCCAAGAATCCGGTGAGAACCGTGTGATCGCGGTTCAGGCTCGACGTTGTGCCTCGACGAGGCGATCGCCATACAGGAGCGTGCCTGCCTGCTTGACATGTCGCAGCACAGGTGAGACTTCCATGCTCTGCAGGCCGGTCAGGGACCCCATGCGGTCCGTGGTGAACTCGAACAGTTCGTCAAGGTCGCGGCAGTGCGCGACGGCATGGATGTTGTAGGTGCCGGACACGGCCGCAGCAAAGGCGATCTCGGGTTCCTGCGCAAGTGTGCGTCCGACGCTCTTAACGGCCGACGGATGTACGCGCAGCCACAGGTTCGCCCGCGTGTGATAGCCCAGTGCGGCTGCGGCGATCTCGACGTCGAGGTGCACGACGCGACGCTCCAGCAGAGCCTGAAGGCGACGTGATACCCGACCTGGAGTGGAGTCCGCCGCCGCGGCGAGGTCGACGAGACTGGCGCGACCGTCTGCGGCGAGAGAGCCGAGGATTTTCTCGTCCTCTGCGGTGAGGCGCACGGGATCGCGGGCGACGACCGGGGCTTCAGTGAAAGGCGGACCTTCACTGCCCAGCATGGCTTCCTGCTCCGGAGACAGGACGCCGTGCAGCGCGGCCCAGTAGTGGCCGCGGCCTCCCATGAACTGACGGAGCATCGCGAAGGCGTTGACGTCGAGTACGGCCGCGGTACGCGGAAGCCGCTTTCCGAGCAGGTCTTCGCGCTGCTCACGGGTCCGTGACTGAGTCGCGCAGGTGATTTCGCAGCCGGCCGCGCTCAAGGCGACCCAGTTGACATCGTCACGCTTGGCGAGTGCGTCGGCGATCGCCGAGACGCTGCCGGGGCGGCAGCGCAGTCGCACCAGCCACCTGCTCTGCCCCAGCGCGCCTGGATTCACCATGCCTGCGACGCGGAGCCCGACCACCTGGCGCCCCTGCATGAACGCCTCGCCCACCGCCAACTCGACCTGCTCTTCGTCAACGCCGGCACCACGAACAACGAGCAGACCCCGATCGGGGCGGTTCCGACATCGGACTTCGTCCAGGTGATGATCACCAACGCCCTCAGTCCCATGCGCGTGATCGAAGCGCTCGAAGACCTCGTATCCCCCACCGGACTGATCGGCGCGATGTCGTCCGGGCAGGGCAGCATCACGAACAACACGACCGCTGGCCGCGAGGTCTACCGCGGCAGCAAAGCGGCCCTGAACATGTTCATGCGCAGCTTCGCGACCCGGCAGTCCGAGACGCAGCGCACCTTCGCCCTCCTGGCACCAGGCTGGATCCGCACCGCCCTGGGTGGGCCGGACGCACCGTTCACCGTCGAGGAAAGCGTCCCCCTGCTCGTGGACGTCCTGCTGTCCAGGCTAGGCATACCCGGTCTGGCATATCTGGACCGATCAGGTCAGACCGTGCCCTGGTGAACCAACCGATCACCACGCCGGGCGGCCTGACGAGAACGCCTCAGTCGGCGCTGCACGCCGGATCCGTCCAGGCGTCACCCGATGCCACCTGATATGGCCGCCCCCGCAGAACACACAAACGAAGAGGCCATGCCGCTCATCGCGATCGAAGAACACTGGATCATGCCCGACGTGACATCCGCGCTGCGCGCCGCGCCACTCAGCGACGAAAGTCTCGCCTTCAACGAGATGGGCGACAACCAGCAACGCCTGGAAGACCTGGCGGCCGGCCGCACCGCGGCCATGGACGCTCAAGGGGTCGACCTGTCCGTCCTCGCCCTCACCCCACCCGGAACCCATCCGCTGTCGCCCGAGAAGGCCCTGAGGCTGAGCCGCGCCGCGAACGATGTGGCCGCCGAAGCCGTCTCCCGCAACCCGACCCGGTTTCGGTCACTGTCCAGTCAGTGCGCGCATGGCTGGCTGGCCGCGCATGAACCTGGCTCCACTCATCAGGACCCAGTTGGAATCGATCATCTAGGGAACCGGGAGGCGCTCTACGGGCGGATCGCCGAGATCAGTCCGCCGGGCCGTTCCTCGCGCTGCGGAGGGGTGCTGATCGGGCGGCCGTAGGCGGCAGCGCGCTCGCGCAGGGTGTGGCTGGCGGCCTCCCAGCCGTGCCCGGCCAGCCAGCCCACCGGATCGTCGGGCATCTCCGAGACCCACATGGACGCCGCCGATCCCGGCACGGCGTCCGCGCCGAAGCGCTCGATCACGCCGCGCGAGCCCAATGTCAGCCCCATCCAACTGCCTGCCGCCGACTCCGCGCTGATCCGGGCCAGCAGCAGCTCCACCGCGTCCTCGGGCAGATAGATCAGCAGTCCTTCGGCGATCCACGCGGTCGGCACGGCCGGGTCGTGCCCTGCGGCGGCCAGCGCAGCTGGCCAGTCCTCACTCAGATCCACCGTGACGGGGATCCGCTCGCAGCGTGCGACGGCCCGCTCCTGGCGCAGCACCGAAGCCTTGAAGTCCAGTGGCGCGGCGGTGTCGACCTCGAACAGTCGGGTGCCCTCGGGCCAGTCGATCCGGAAGGCCCGGCTGTCCATGCCGGCGCCGAGCAGCACGACCTGCCGGACCCCGGACTCAGAGGCCTGCTGCAACAGGTCGTCGAGGAACTTCGTCCTGATGACAATGGAGAACGACACGGCCAGCCGGCGGCGGCGCGCGGCCTCGTCATCGGGCAGCGGCGGCGAGGAGGGCCACAGGCCGCCGGCGGTGGCGAAGGCCCGTGCCAGTGGGTCGCGGAACAGCGCGTTCTCCCGCTCGGTCTCCAGCGCCCGCACCCTGGCCACCCCCACCGCCGTGGCCCACACTCCCGACGGCTGCACCCGCTCCTGCTCATCAGTCACCACGCCAGCCTAGATGATTGATTTCAAGGGGACTGATGAGTGGAGCCAGGTTCATGCGCGGCCAGCCAGTCATGCGCGCACTGACCGACTACGACCACCAAAACCACCATTAGGCGAAGATCAACAGTCACCCTGTGTACGCGACCACACAAAGTGGACCAGAGCCCCACTTCGGGAAGCTCTGCGGTCAGCGGCTGTTCGATTTCTGTGACGCCGATCGACAGTTGGCCATCGCACCGCTTCGACTGCCCAAGGCAGGCCCAAACGCCTGTCGGAGCCAACCGCTCGTCTGAGTTCGGTGACCCGCGTCACATTCTGCTCCTGTCAGCAATCGGGGTGCCGTCTCGTTCAAGGGGCACGCGAACGAGACAGGAGCATCGCCATGAAGTACCGCATCGTCGTACTCGGCGCCGGATACGCCGGGTCCTTCGCCGCCGGAAACCTGGCCCGTCGGCTCTCCCCCGCCGACACCGAGATCACCGTCGTCAACGCCGTGCCCGACTTCGTTGAGCGGATGCGGCTCCACCAGCTCGCGATCGGCCAGGACCTCGCGTTCCGCAAGCTCACCGACGTATTCGCGGGCACTGGGGTGCGGCTGCGCCTGGCGCGCGTCACCGGCGTCGACCCCGAGCGCAGGACCGTCGCCGTGACCGGCGAGCACGGCGACGGCGAGCTCACGCATGACACTCTTCTCCACGCGCTCGGCAGCTCGGTCGCCCACCATGGCGTGCCCGGCGTGGCCGAGTACACCTTCGATGTGACCGGCCGCGGCTCGTCGGCCAGCCTTTCACCGGCGACGGTGACGCGGCTGACCGCGCAGCGGCAGACCGACCACACGGCGTTTATGGACCGTGACCTGTCCGCCGGCGACTGCGTGTACGTCTGGGCTGACGGGGTTCACCTGCGGATACGCCTTCAGGAGACGAAGGCCGCAGTCCTGGTGCTGATGGGAGTGAGGGCCGACGGCACGAAAGAACCAATCGCGATGGCAGATGGCTACCGCGAGTCGTCCGAGGCGTGGGCGGGACTGCTGCGGGACTGCGCCCGCCGGGGCATGCGGGCTCCGGTCCTGGCCGTCGGCGACGGCGCACTCGGCTTTTGGAACGCACTGAGCGAAGTGTTTCCCGACACCCGTCATCAAAGGTGCTGGGTGCACAAGACGGCCAACGTTTGGGACGCGCTTCCCAAGTCAGCCCAGCCCGCGACCAAGCGGGCCATCCAGGAGATCTACAACGCCGAGGACAAGGAGCGCGCGGCCAAGGCGGTCCGCGACTTCGAGCGGGCCCCTACGGGGCGAAAAGCCCCAGGGTCGTCAAGCGGATCACGAACGACGAGGACGATCTCCTGGCATTCTTCGACTACCCTGCCGAGCACTGGATCCACCTACGGACCACCAACCCGATCCGGCGCCTCGCCCAAGCCGTGACCCGGCTGCGCGTCGGCAACGGTGCCGACCACTCCACCCACGTGGGTCCGCTGGTGACCGAGGCCCAGCGCAGGCGCGTCCAGGACTACATCGACCTCGGGATCGCCGAAGGCGCCACGCTCGCCGCCCAGGCCGACCTGCCCACCGACCCGGCACTCGCCGGCGGCTACTACGTGCGTCCCACCCTGTTCGCGGACGTAATGCGCGACATGCGCATCGCCAGCGAAGAGATCGGCCCCGTCGTGGCCCTCATCCCCTTCGACGACGAGGACGAAGCGGTCAGCATCGCCAACGCCACCGACTTCGGACTCGTCGCCGGCGTCTTCACCCGCGACTCCGAGCGCGCCCTGGGCGTCAGCCGCAGGATCACCGCCGGGATGGTCTTCGTCAACAACTACAACCGTGCATTCACCGGAACGCCCTTCGGCGGCGTCGGCCACAGTGGCTACGGCCGTGAGCACGCCCTGGAGACACTCCACGAGTTCGGCTACAGCAAGAGCCTGCGCCTGAACTCCGGGCTGAGCGAGGTGGCCCGCTGGAGTCCGTCCACCGAAGTCTTCGACACCTCTCCGACCGGGGGAGAGCAATGACAGAGAGAGCCTCCGCCAACTTGAAGGCACAGGTCAAAGGGTTGGCGTGACGGTCTCCCGAGGTTCTCACGCTGGTCGGAGGCGGCAGTCTCCGGAGTAGATCGTCTGTCAGCGGTTGACTTCAAGATTCGTCAGGACGAGCAGTGCGCGCAGGAGGTGGGTGGCGCGGGTGGTCTCCGTGCTCACTCGCAAGTCCAGTGCGTCGCGCAGTAGTTCCGGTCAGGAACCCGAGCTGCCGCAGCATCGTCATCCTTCCGCCATCCCGACGGCGGCATCTGCCTCGGCGACGCTCTCCCAGCCCTTCTGCTTGAGTACAAACGCGGCGACGAGGGCGGCGACCACCAAGAAGGCGGCGGAGATGTGGAACGCCGTCTGGACCACACGGTCACCGGGCCCGACGGCGGCTACCGTCTCGACGTGCCGGGCCCCGCCTCGTACGTCCTGATCACCTCGGCCGGAGGTTCCGCCGACGCCAGTAGCGGCAGCGGTTCTCCTGTCCGGGACCGGTCTCGATGTTCTGCCCGTTCTGTTCTTCAGGGCCGGTGACCCGGCACCGCCGGTCTCAGGACCAGGCGATCTCGCCATGGCGGTCGATGAAGCGTCCGGTGCCGGCACCGGGCCCCTCGGTGGCGAGGGCGACGATCGCGTCCGTGCCCTCGGTGACGGTCTGGGAGCCGCTGTGACCGTTTATGTCGGTCGCGGTGTAGCCGGGGTCGGCGGCGTTGACGCGAATGCCCTCGAGCCCTTTGGCGTACTGCGTGGTCAACATCGTCAGCGCCGCCTTCGAGGAGGCGTACAGCGGCACGACGACGCGCGACTCGGACCGGCCGGGGTCGTGGGTGAAGGCGAGGGAGCCCATGCCGCTGCTGACGTTGATGATCACGGGGTCGTCCGAACGGCGCAGCAGCGGCAGGAACGCGGTGGTGGTGCGGACCACGCCGATGACGTTGACGTCGAGGACGGCGCGGGCGTCGGCGGCGGTGAGGTCGCCGGGATCACCGAAGGGACCCTGGACCCCCGCGTTGTTGATCAGGACATCGATCCTGCCCTCGTGCTCGGCGACGTCCGCGGCGGCGGCGGCCACGGACGCGTCGTCGGTCACGTCGACGGGGACGAAGCGTGCGCCCAGCGCGGCGGCTGCCTCCTCACCCCGCTCACGGTCGCGGGCTCCCAGGAGAACGGTGTGACCGCACGCGATGAGGCGGCGGGCGGTCTCGCGGCCGATGCCCTTGTTGGCTCCGGTGATGAAAGTGATCGTCATGCCTTCGATAGTCGCCTTGACGAGGGAGCCGGACCAGGGACACTTCGACGGTGGGAAGACCAGTACCACCCTCGCGCCCCCGCATGTGATCGGGGACGCGGGAGGATGGAGAGCATGACGACGACACCCCCCGGAGCTGGACTGGGCGCGATGATCCGCACGTGGCGGAACCGGCTGCCCCCGTCAGCCGCTGGGCTGCCGGTCGTCCGCAAGCGCCGGGCTGTCGGGCTGCGGCGCGAGGAACTGGCCGACCTGGCCGGAGTGTCGGTCGACTACGTCGTGCGCCTGGAGCAGGGGCGGGCCACGACACCCTCGGCGTCGGTGGTGGCGTCCCTGGCGCGCGCTCTCCAACTGTCCACCGCCGAGCGGGACCACCTCTACCGGCTGGCCCAGATCGTGCCGCCGGCGGACGGCACGATCTGCGACCATCTCCCGCCCGGTATGCAACGGGTACTCGTCCGCCTCGGAGACGTACCGGTGGCCGTGTTCGCGGCGGACTGGCAACTGGTGTGGTGGAACCACGGGTGGGCCGCCCTGCTGGGAGACCCCTTGGCCTCGCCGCCGCGGATGCGCAACTTCGCCCGCGACAGGTTCCCGGTGGACGTCGATCACACCCCCCTCGCGCTGTGGCCGGTCACCGAGACGGACCCCGACACCGCCGACGCCGCCCTCGTCTCCGATCTGCGCCGCGCCACCGGCCGCTTCCCCCGGGACAGCCGCCTGGCCGCGCTGGTCCGCGACCTGAACGCAGGCAACGAGAGGTTCGCCGAGCTGTGGGCGACGGGAGAGGTGACCGCGAACCGCGAGGTCCACAAGAGGGTCGATCACCCGTCGGTGGGCCCGGTCACGGTGGACTGCGATGTCCTGACCGACGGCGACACGGAGCTCAAGATTGTCATCATGACCGCCGCGCCGGGCAGTGAGGACGAGACCAAACTCCAGCTCACCACCGTCGTCGGCCCACCGGCCGGCACGCGCAACTGACCCGCCCCGCCCATCAGCCCACCGACGGCTCACGGTTTTCGTGACGCACCAAACCGTTGCACACGCACCGACGGGTGATCAGGACGGCCCACTGGCGGACTGCCCGGACAGCGCCCTCGTTCCGCCTGGCCACGAACCGCGGTGCCCTGTTGACATCACCCTCGCCGCGCTGGGTGGTCGGTGGACGCCGCTGGTAGTCCGCGAGTTTGGACCGCGTCAACATGGGTACCGCCGCCCTGACCATGAACACCGACCTCGGGCTGAGCGGCGCCGCCTTCGGTTTCGCCACCGGCATCTACTCCGCCGGCTACATCGCCCTCCAGATACCCAGCAACCTGGCCCTGCACCGGTTCGGCCCCCGCCGCTGGCTGACCCTGCTTATGATGTGCTGGGGCGTCATCGCCACCTGCAACGGCTTCGTCCAGGGCGAGGGCTCCCTGATCACCGCGAGGATCCTCCTGGGGGCCGCCGAATCCGGCTTCCTGCCGGGCATGCTCCTCTACCTCACCTTCTGGTTCGCCCCGTCCCGGCGCGGCATGATCAGTGTCCTGGCCAGCCTGCCGCTCTACGGCATCATCGGCACCCCACTGTCCGCGATCACCGACTCCCCGGCGCAGGCCCATTGGCTGACCGACGAGGAACGTTCCGCCGTCCAGGACGCTGTGGGCACCGCCCCACCACCTCCCGTCGGCCCCGCATCCGGCTGACCGACTTCACCGAACGCCTCCGCGACGCACGGCTGCTCACCTTCGCGGTGGCTGTCGGACTGCTCTGGGTGAGATTCGCGGCCCTGACCGCCTTCCTGCCTCTCATCATCGCCGGGTTCGCCACCCGCTACCACACCCACCTCAGCCTGGTGCAGACCGGGCTGCTCGCCTCCGTCGTCTACGTGCCCGCCGTGGCCGTCGCCCTGCTGTGTGGGCCCGCAGTTCCGACCGCCGTGGCGAACGGGTCCTGCACTCCGCGGCCGGCGCCCTGCTCTCCGCTCTCGGCACCGTGATCGCCATCAACGGCGACGGCCTCACCGTCACCCTGATCGGCACCATCATGCTCGCCGCAGGCATCTACGCCAGCCTCAACCTGATGTGGCAACTGCCCATCGGACACCTGGTACCCGGCGCCGCAACCGCGGTCCACGTCGCCATCACCACCACCCTCGGCAACCTGGCCAGCTTCGCCAGTCCCTACGGAAGGTCTCTGATCCATGCTCACGATCGACCACATCTCACTCGGCACCCAGAACCTCTACGAGGGCACTGAACGGCTCTGCCGCGAGACCGGGCTCGGACAGTACGAAGGCGGATGGTTCCCGGGCCTCGGCATCGCCAACCGCATCGTCCCCCTCGGTCCGGACCAGTACATCGAGGTCGAGAGCGTCATCGACGCGTACTCGCCGCAGCGCAACCCCGTCGACAAGTGGTTCTACGACCAGATAGCCGACGGCGACGTGTACATCGGCTGGTGCCTGCGGGTCGACACCCGCGAGGAACTCGAAGCCGTCGCCGCCCGGCGCGGAACCGAGATCTTCGAGACCGGCATCCGCAAGCGGACCGACGGCACCATGACGGCGCCCGCACATACACCGGACACCGTCTACTGCTGGCAACGCGGCCTGCCCAACGTCTTCCACGTCCCCGACATGGCGACACACGCCGCCCGCCAGCCCTGCGAGCAGCCGACAGCTCCCAGGGGGATCACCTGGATGGAAGTGGGCGGGAAAGAAGAGGACATGGTGCACTGGGTGGGCGACGAGGCCAGGAACCTGCCACTCGCCTACAACGGCGAACGCCCTGGCCTGTACGCCGTCGCGATCGGCACCCCCCAGGGGGAGATCGTGATCCGGCGGCCCGCGGTCACGCCCTGGTCCGAACCCGCACCGGCGGTGTGAAAGCCAAGCGCCGATCCAGTGATTGTGCTATGGGGCTGTAACAGGCGCTGACTGGATGGTCGTGCGCGTCAAGGTCGTTGCTGCCGCCGGTGATCGCGTCATTTCCCGCAGCACGTTGAGAAGGAGAGGCATGAGCGAGGTATTCCCTGGTGACGGCGACGTGAAAGTGATTTTCGCGGCCGCCTTTCTGAAGGGCGGTCCGGGCCAGTCGGTGGGATCCCCGACCGGGTCGACGCCGAACTGCGACGCCCCCGCGACGCCCGGGCGCATCAAGTACCGCACATACGGCTGGCGGCAATCGGCGATGTGGCTGTTCTCACGGGCGCGGCCCAACTACGCCCAGGCGCCGGTCGTCTGGGCGGAACTCGAAACGATCGCGCAGGCCAAGCAGTGTGGTCGCCACGATCCCGGTACCGACGACCTGCTGCTGGCCGTCCTGGCCGCCTATGAGGTTGCCCAGCAGTACCCGCACCTGGCACGTCCGCCGGGCGACGGTTACAACGGCGGACGGCTGCTCGCCGAGGCCGACGTCCGCTACCACGACGCACACCACCTTGCCCAGCTCACTGACCTCGGACTCGACCCACATCACCTGCGCTGGTACGTGCCCACGCTGCCCGACGACACCGCAGCGATGCTGCGCAGCGTGTTCCCCGGGCCAGACAACCGTGCCACTCGCCTACTGACCACAGTCAGCGTCGATGTGAGCCAGCTGCGCGGGGATTGAATTGGCTGATCTGTGCAGAGCTTGAATTGGCCTTCTCCTACGGCTACTTCGAAGTGGTACGCAACCTCGCCGCCACTCTGGACTGCGGCATCACCACCGTGCTCGACGCCGGCGGTGCCGACCTCGGCGTCCGCCAAGCCGTGGAGGACGGGCTGATCGAGGGCCTGGCTGCGCATCGCGATCACGATCCTCAGTCAGACCGGCGGGCGCAACGACGGGTGGTCGCCTTCCGGGACCTACGTCGCGTCCTTCGCCGCTCCCCGGGTCGGCCGGAGGGTGTTGTGGACGGTCCGGAGGAGATGCGCAAACGGGCCCGCGAGGTCATCCGGGCCGGAGCCGACGTGCTCAGGGTCTGCACCGCCGGCGGGGTTCTCTCGCCCCGCGACACCGCACGCCACGCGCACTTCCGCCCCGGCCGCGGCGCTTCTGGCGGTGACCGGTGGCGCGGCCTCAGGGCCGGGGCCTGGGGGCACCCCTTGGGGCTGCGGTTCGGTCACCGAGCCCGCCACCATGGAGCCAACCGCCGGCGGTCCCAGTGCTGCTCGGGGATCGAGCCGTCGTCCGCCGATGCGTGAAGCGCAGTTCCTTGCGCCGGAGCCCTACCAATGGACGGTCGACGGGACGCTGGACTACATGGATCGCGCGGGTGTCGCGATGCAGTTGTTGAGCAACATCCCCAAGACCCCGGACGCCCTTCGGGCGTCCAACGACTACGGAGCGTCGGTCGTGGCGGACCATCCGGCGAGGTTCGGTCTGCTCGCGGCCCTGCCCACCGACGACCCTGCCGTCGCCCTCGCCGAAATCGAGCGAGCCTCCAGCGAACTACACGCGGACGGGTTCGCGGTGACCTGCCACTACAACGGGGTCTACCTGGGCGATGCGAGTCTGGAACCGGTCTGGGCCGAACTCGATCGCCGAGGTGCGACCGTGTTCGCCCACCCGGACGCCTACGCCCCGGCGTCCATGGGGCGGCCCAGCCCCTTGCTGGAAGTCGCCTTCGAAACCGCCCGTACGGTCATCGACATGCTCTACGCGGGCATCTTCCGCAGGTTCCCGAACATGCGGCTGATCGTCGCGCACTGCGGCGGTGCGCTGCCTGCCTTGTCCGGCCGCCTGCATCTGCTGGGCACCGAGGCATGGGTGCCGAACCCGAACGGACTCACCCAGAGCGAGATACGGGACCACCTCGCCCGGCTGTATCTGGACACCGCCGCCACCGGCACCATCCACACCCTCGCACCAGCCCTGGCCATGACATCACCCGAGCACATCGTGTACGGCTCGGACTCCGGCGTTCCTTGCAGCACGGAGCACACACTGGAAACCAACCGGCACGCCGTGGTGGACTTCACCGGGCTACCCCGTGATCAACTCGAAGCCATCGGCCGCAATGCGCTGCCTTTGTTCCCGCGAGCCGCAGCCCGAGTCGGCCGACAGGTCACGACGGCCTGAAGATCGCTGCCTTGGAGACCCGAGCCCATGCACTGCCGGCCGCCGCAGTGCCGGCTCTGCTGCGCGCGGGGTGAGCCGGGGCGGGGCAGGCTGGTGGCCAGGAACCAGGTGGAGTTCTCGGACAGTGTGGCCGGGTCAGTGGTGGCCACGAACAGCCCAGGGTCTTCCGACGGCGGGCGGCCATCATCTGGGCCCAGGCGGGCTTGAGGGCCTGCCCCCGGACGGTCAGGTCTTTGAGGTGCCGAAATGTGGTGCACTTCGACACCGTCGTGCGACCCGCACATCTCGCAGGTGTCGGCGAGCAGGGGCAGTCCGCTTATGGCTCCGCCCGTGATCCGTCGGATGGAGCTCAGGGGTGCATGACGATCTTTCCCACGTGCCCCCTGCGGGAGAGTTCTTCCTGCGCCTGAGCAGCCTGGTTCAGTGGGAAAGTCGCGGCGATGACGGGCTGGACCTCGGCCCGACGGGCCAGGTCCATGAGCAGGTCGAAGTGTGTGGGCGTGTGCATCGCGGACCCGATGACCTGGGCGTTGTGCAGATAGAGACGGCGTACGTCAAAGGTCACGTCGTAGCCACCGAGTGCGCCGGCGATGACCCACCGGCCCCCTTCGCGCAGTAGCGGCAGCCCCTCACTCACCAGCTCGCCGGCCACGACGTCGAGTGCGACGTCGATGCCCTCCGGGGCGGCAGTGCGGATCTGCTCGGCGACGTCTCCTGCGCGATCGATGACTTCGTGCGCGCCTGCTTCGCGCACCGCATCGATCTTGGGTCCGCTGCTGATGGCGAGCACCCTTGCGCCGCGCGCACGGGCGATCTGCATCAGCGCGAGGCCGACGCCGCCGGACGCTCCCGAGACCAGGGCGGTTTCTCCCTTCTGCAGTCGGCCTCGCTCGATCATGCCCAGCGCCGTGCCGTACGCGGTCGGCAACGTCGCGAGCTGCTCGTCCGTGAGCGGGGATACCGTCACATCATGTACACGCTCCACCGGCGCTGTCACATACTCGGCGTATCCCCCGTCGCGTTCGCTCCCCATCAGGCCCACCGGGTGGGCGTCCGGCCCTTCGGTCTCGTAGATCGCGGGGTCGACGACCACTCGGCGTCCGACGAGGCCCCCCTCCACTCCGGTCCCGACGGCCACGACGCGGCCGGCCACGTCGGCGCCCTGGGTACGCGGGAAGTCGATCGGGCCGCGCCAGCCCGACATCGCCTTCGGGTCTCCTGGACGGCCGTAGGCGCCCTCCCGAGTCCACAGGTCGGTGTTGTTCAGGGCTACTGCACTGACCTGGACCAGCACCTCCCCTGCCTGAGGGGCGGGGACGGCGACCTCCGTCAACTCAAGGACCTCCGGTCCTCCGTGCCTGGTGATGCGCACCGCTCGCATGAAATCGGACACACCCATCGCTTGAACCTCCTCGCAGGTATACTGATCTGTGAACATCTCCCACCGTACACCGATCAGTGAAGGGGCCCGCAGTGCAGGAAGCGCGGTCTATGACGCCGGCCGGCCGCCGCATCGTGGCGGCCGCAGAGGAGTTGTTCTACAACCGCGGAATCACAGCGGTCGGCGTGGATCTGATTGCTGAGCACTCAGGGGTAACCAAGCGGACCCTGTACAACCAGTTCGGTTCGAAAGACCACCTCGTGGCGACTTATCTCACGGAGCGCGACCAGCGCTGGCGGTCACTCGTCCGTGCCGCCGTCGACGCCAGCGACACTCCCGCCGAGGCCGTCACCGCACCCTTCGAGGCACTGCGGACCTGGAGCGAAACCAACACCCGCGGATGCGCCTTCATCAACGCACTCGCCGAACTCCCGGACTCCTCACATCCCGCGCACCGCATCGCCGCGAACCAGAAGCTCTGGCTGCTGAACCTGTTCAAGGAACTCGCCGTCACAGCGGGCTGCTCACACCCAGCCACCCTCGCTACCCAGCTCCTCGTGCTGCATGAGGGTGCTGTCGCCACGCGGCCCCTCTCGCTCGACAGCCTTCCGGAGAGCACTGACCTGGCACGAGCCCTGGTCCAAACCGGCACATCGCCCCGCCACTAGTAGATTGTCGCGGCTCATTTTTGCTGTGTGGCTGGGTAGAGGTGGCGCAGTTTCACGCGTGCGTCGTCGGTGGTGGAGTGCCAGTCGACTTGGCGCTGGTTACTGTTGGTGCTGCTGCCAGGCGGCGAGTTCGGTGTTGAGCACGGCGAGGTCGTCGATGCGGCGGTCCAGGCACTGGCGGGTGAGGGCGGAGAGCTCGATCTCGGCGGTGTTGAGCCAGGACCCGTGTTTGGGGATGTGGTGGATCTCCAGGCGCTGGGCCAGCGCGAAGGCCTTCCCCGGGTCGAACGCCTCGTAGCGCACCGATGAGTTTCCCGCGCCGCGCTGGTCTATACGCCCGACACCGACGGACGGAAGGCTGAGCCATGCGGAAACTGATCTACGGCATGAACCTGACCGCACGCTCGGCGTCCGGTCGCGGCCTGCGCGATCGGGTCCATATGCCCCCTGCTCCCAGCATGTGGCCGACGAGATGGCCCATGGAGTCCACGACGGAGAGCGACTGCCCGGAGACCGCGGTGGCGGATGCCCCGCGGGCGGCGTCCACCACCGCGGTCTCCGGCGCCACCGCCAGCACCTCGCCCGCCGGGGCCACGACCGCCGCCCAGCCCCCGTACTCCCGCGCCAGCTCCCGCGTGGTGCCCCGCACCGCGCCCAGCTCCAGCGCCGCGGCGGTGAGCCGCGGGTAGAGGTGCAGAGCGCGGTGCAGAGCGGAGCGTTCTTCACTCGCGATCCGGCTGGCCAAGGCCTGGGCGAGCGCCACGAACGGGGTCGTGTACGGCACCACGAGCACCGGCAAACCGGTCTCCTCGCCGACCCGCACGACCTCCGGCGGCACGTCGTCGTAGACGAGGTCGACGGCGATCCCGATGCCCGCCGCCCCCGTCTCGGCGAGTCGGCGGGCCGTCGCGGCCACGGATTCGGGCCCCGGGCGCCCTATGCCGGTGGTGAGCACCAGAGAACCGGCCTCCAGCCACGGCATGGGATCGCACACCTCACTCGCGCGCACCCAACTGATCGGCCGGTCGAGCCCGCTCGCGCCGGCGGCCACGGTCAGCTCGAACTCACGGCGCGCGACGGGTTCCCGGACGGTGAGGGGCATGGGCACGGCTCCTTCCGAGAAGAACAGGCCCCCATTACGCCATGTCCTGCCCGGTCGTCGTACCGCGGCCCCTTCCACGGCGGGGTCTGCCTCGGCGAATACCTCACCGCGCGTCCGACCCAACGAGCCCATGAAGAGCACGGCCTGAACCGCGTAGTTCAGACCGCGCTCGGTGCGTGTTCCTGTAGCTCAGCCCTCGCATATGACCGTGCGCAAGTGGGTGGCGAAGACGTCGGGGATCTCGACGAACCCGGTGTGGCCGCCGGGGAACGTCGTCGGCTCGGTGCCCAGCGACTGAGCGAGCGCGCGGGAGGTTCGGTCGCAGAGCTGTCCGGCGGAGTCGCCGCCGATGCCCACCACGATCCGGGGGGTCGCCGCGCGCAGGACTGCCGCGTCAGGCTGCCAGTAAGTGGAGGCGCGCATCTCGTGCGCGAACCAGCGGCGCTCGTCCGCCACCCGCTGTGGATCGCGCTCCCCGCCGAACATCTGCTCAACCACGGGCTCGGACATCGTGATGCCGGCCTGGGCGGAGAACTTCTTCCAGGCCCCCGTCACGTCGCCCGCGCTCCGGCATCGCCATCCCCGACCGCGACCAGTCCTGGACCGAACGCCTCCGCGCCATCGGGCACCGGATCCACCACGCGCTCAGCACACACCCGATCGTCGTCACCCTCATCACGACCGGCACCACCAGCCCACGCACCACCGAAGCCCTGCGTCCGGTCGAGGAACTGCTCGCCGCACTCCACGACGCCGGATTCGACGACCACGACGCGCTACGCGCCGCCAACCGCCAACACTCCTGAACTCGAACGGCTGGGCCGGGAGTGAACCCGGTCTCCGGGAACCCACACGCCCGGCACGCCGTCTTGGCCGCCGTCACCACAGAGCAACACAGAGGCCAGGTCCGGCAGCCGTCGGTCGCCGCAGGCGACCCGTCCCGGCACAACCTCGGCCGGGTCGAGCATCCATCACCATCTCGTCGCCTCCTGAGACGGAGTGCTCGCGATGAGTTTCCTGCCCGGCGCCGGTCTACAGGTACGGAGGCGAGCGCGGGCTCGGCCCCTCGCGCTTCCGTACGAAGGCGTGCGGGGCCTGGCCTCGTATCGGGAGGTCTGGCCGCCGTTCTTCGCCTGGCAGGCACAGGGCGCCTGCTTCGAGATCGAGGAACTCGAGGTCACGGCGGGCGAGGACGTCGCCTTCGCGCTGCTGCGCTGCGGCACCGAGGAGGAACTTGCCGAGCGGCCCGAGGCCCGGATGCGGCTCACGTTGGGGCTGCGCAAGGAGGAGGGACGCTGGGTCGTGGCGCACGAGCACCACTCCTTCCCCGACCTCCACGGGCCGGACGAACAGGCTCGGGCCGGGCTCGTGTTCCAGAACGCCGGATCCCGCGCCGTCGACGTCGAATCCACGTGCTTGCGTCCCGAGCGGCGACGCTCGGCGCCTGACCGTGCGAAAGGCCTTGCGGGCACGCGATCTCCGCCCCGGGCCGGGCCGTGAGGACGGGTGGACCTCACCGACCGCTCCCCGGTTGACGCCTACCCGAACAGGGCGCTGTAGCCGTTCAGTGCCGGCTGCCCGCCGAGATGGGCGTAGAGCACCTTGGCGTCCCTGGCGATCTCGCCTCGGGTGACGAGGTCGATGAGGCCCGCCATGGACTTGCCCTCGTACACCGGGTCGGTGATCATGCCATCGGTCCGTGCGGCCAGCCGCATCGCGTCCATGGTGGACTGGTCCGGGATGCCGTAGGTGCCCGCGTGGTAGTGCTCGTCGAGCAGGATCTCGTCATGGGCGAGCTCCCGGTCCAGGCCGATGAGCGACGCGGTCCCGCGCGCGATCCTCGCCACCTGGTCCCAGGTCTCCTTCGGCTTGGCCGAGGCGTCGATGCCGAGGATCCGCCGCGGCCGCCCGCCCAGCGCGGCGAATCCGGCGATCATGCCGGCCTGGGTGCTGCCGGTGACCGAGCACACCACGATGGTGTCGAAGAAGACCCCGAGCTGCTGTTCCTGCTCCGCCACCTCGAACGCCCAGTTCGCGAAGCCCAGCCCGCCGAGCCGGTGGTCCGAGGCGCCGGCGGGGATCGCGTAGGGCTTGCCGCCCGCCGCCTCGATCTCCGCGATCGCCTGCTCCCAGCTCTCCTTGAACCCGATGCCGAACCCCGCCTTCACCAACCGCACGTCCGCCCCGGCGAGCCGGGACAGCAGGATGTTGCCGACCTTGTCGTACACCGCGTCCGGCCAGTCGACCCAGCTTTCCTGGATCAGCACGCACTTGAGCCCCACCCGGGCCGCGACCGCAGCGACCTGGCGCGTGTGGTTGGACTGCACGCCGCCGATCGACACGAGCGTGTCGCAGCCCTGCGCCAGGGCATCGGCCACGAGGTACTCCAGCTTGCGGGTCTTGTTGCCGCCGTAGGCGATGCCGGAGTTGCAGTCCTCGCGCTTGGCCCAGATCTCCGCACCGCCCAGGTGCTTGGTCAGGCGTTCCAGACGGTGCACCGGCGACGGGCCGAACAGCAGCGGGTAGCGGTCGAAGTCGTTGAGGGACAAGGGATTTCTCCGATCAGTGAATGCCGAGCCTGCGCCGCGCGAACACCACGCAGCACAGGCTGAGCACGGCCAGGAACATCAGATAGAAGGTCGGCGCGAGCTTGCTGCCGGTCAGGTCGACGAGCCAGACGATCACCAGTGGCGTGGTGCCACCGAACAGCATCACGGCGATGTTGTAGCTCACCGCGAGGCCGGTGGCCCGGTTGGTGACGGGGAACAGCTCCGCCATCATCGCGGGCAGCGGCGCGAAGTAGCCGGCCTTCAACACGCCGATCAGGAACATCACGCCGAGTATCACCGTGAAGCCCGGGGCGGAGACCAGGAACGCGAAGCTCGGGTACACCAGCGCGAGGATCAGCGCGGCGAAGATCAGCATGATCCGGGTGCGGCCGAACCGGTCCGACAGATGACCCACCACAGGAGTCAGGCCGGTCAGCACGATCCCGGTGACCAGAGTGGACGCGAATCCGGTCGACGCCGGCAGGTCCAGTTCCTTCACCGCGAACGTGGGCATGTAGGTGATGAGGTAGCTGATCGCGGTGGACACGGCGAGCGCGCCCATGGCCACGAGCATGCGGTCCTTCTGGGTGCGGAACGTCTCCTTCACCGGCGCGCGCTCTTGGTCCGCGGTCTCGACGAACTCACCTGCCTCGGCGACGTAACGCCGGATGTAGTAGCCGACCGGGCCGATCAGCAGACCGAAGAGGAACGGGATGCGCCAACCCCACGACTCCAGCGCCGCGTCTGACAGCGTGGCCGTGAGCACCGTGCCGAACGCCGACGCGAGTAGCGTCGCGAGCCCCTGGCTCGCGAACTGCCAGCTGGCCATGAAACCGCGCTTCTCGGGCGCGTGCTCGACCAGGAACGCGGTGGCGCTGCCGAACTCCCCGCCCGCGGAGAAGCCCTGGACGAGCCGGGCCAGCAGGATCGCGATCGGCGCGACGAGCCCGATCTTCGCGTACGGCGGCATGATCGCGATGAGCAGCGTCGCGACCATCATGAGCCGGATCGACAGCATGAGCGCACGCTTGCGCCCGGCGCGGTCGGCATACGCGCCGAGCACGAGTGCCCCGAGCGGACGGACCACATAGGCCACCGCGAACGTGCCGAGCGTCAGCACCAGCGACACGGTCTCGTCGGCGGCGGGGAAGAACTGTTTCGAGATCGTCGCGGCGAAGAAGCCGTAGACGAGGATGTCGAACCATTCCAGCGCGTTCCCGATGGACGCGGCCACGATGACGCGGTGCACCTTCACCGGCGCCTCGGGGGAGACCGTCCGTGTGGTCATGGGCGGCTCCTCACGGAAGAGTCCTCGCCGAGGTCCCAGAACAGGCCCGCCATGATGCGCAGGCTCTCCCGCGCCACGGGGGCCAGCAGGTGCTCGTCCGGGGCGTGCTGGGCGCAGGCGGGGTAGGAGTGCGGGATCCAGAGGGTGCACAACCCGAGCTCGCCCGCGAAGGCGGCGTTGGGAATGCTGCCGCCGAGGTTCGGCAGCAGCGCGGGTTCGGTGCCGGTGGTGCGGCTGATCGAGCCGAGCGCCCAGCGCACCCAGGGGTCGTCCGGATCCGTCCGGGTCGGCGGCATGGTCGGGCCGACCTCGACGTCGACCATGGGAAACCCGTGTTCGTCCAGGTGGGTACGGAGGATGACGCCGAGCTTGTCGACTTCGGTGCCGACCACGGACCGGAGCTGGAGTTGCGCGTGTGCGCGGCCGGGAATGGCGTTGACCGGGTTGTCGGGGTTGCCGGCGGCGAGGGAGAGCACCTCGACGCTGTTCCAGCCGACGAGGCGCTCGGCCGGGGTGAGACCGGGTTCGCCCCAGCCGTCGTCGACGGTCGGATCGTCCGGTCCGCCGCCGACCGCGATGTCACGCAGGGCTTCCCGGACGTTCTCGGGGATCTCCCGCGGCCGGAGACCGGGGACGAGGATGCGGCCCCGTGCGTCGACGATGCTGGCGAGCGCGCCCGCCAGCACGGTCGCCGGGTTGCGCAGCAGACCGCCCCAGTTGCCGGAGTGGTAGGAGCCCTCGCGCAGGTCGACCCGCAGGGTGAACGGGGTGGAGCCGCGTGAACCGAGGAACAGCGTCGGCTGTTCCGCGGCCACGCGCGGCCCGTCGGACGCGATCAACACGTCGGCGGCGAGCTCGTCCCGCAACTGGGCGCAGACCGTACGCAGGCCCGGCGAGCCGGACTCCTCCCCGGTCTCGACCAGCACCTTGAGGTTGAAGCCGAGCCGGCCGCGCACGCAGAGCACTTGCTCGAGTGCCGCGAAGTTGATGGTGTGCTGGCCCTTGTTGTCGGCGGTGCCGCGGCCGTACCAGCGGTCGCCCTCGACCACGACCTGCCACGGATCGAGGCCGGTCCGCCACCGCTCCGGCTCGCCGAGGACGACGTCGCCGTGGCCGTAGACCAGCACCGTGGGCATCTCATCGCCCTCGTGCCGGGTCGCCACGAGCAGCGGGTAGTCGCCGGCGGGGTTGTCGAGGACGCGCGCCTCGCAGCCCAGCCGGCCGGTGAGCGCAGGGGCCAGCTCCTCGGTGAGGTAGGAACGCAGCGCCCGTGCCCCGGCCCGGTCCTGGCTTTCGGTCGCGAACGCGACCCGGCGGCCGAGGTCGGCGAGGAATTCCCCGGAATCGTAGTATTCGGTGGCACGATCGATCACGGCAGCACGGGTCATCGTTACCCTTAACATCGGAAACGTGCAATTTACAATGCATCCGGCCGGTGCGCCGAGTTTACGGAGCGGCGATAGGACGGCGATAGAGGGAGCAATTGCACGTTTTCGAAAGGTGTATTGCCCTGGCGGCAACGGCTACGGTCGGTCGCCTCCCCGTCACCGCCCTCGGTGGACGCGCTTCGCGCTGCAGTACATTCTCAGAATGCATCTCCTGCCCACGTCGCTGCGCTACTTCCTCGAGGTCGCGCGCACCGGTTCGATCAGCGAGGCATCGGAGCACCTGCATGTGGCCACGTCGGCGATCAGTCGGCAGATCGCGAAGCTGGAGCAGGACGTCGGGGCGCCGCTGTTCGAGCGCCAGCCGCGGGGGATGGTGCTGTCTGAGGCGGGCGAGATTCTCACCGCCTACGCCCGGCGCAGCGCGCTCGAGGCCGAGCAGGTGCTCGCCGACGTGCACGGCGTCGAGGCCCTGCACCGCAGTACCGTCAAACTCGCGAGCTCCGAGGGGTTCGCGCGCGATTTCCTGCCGGCGGCTATCACCGCATTTCGGGAAAAATATCCGGGGGTGCGGTTCCGACTGAATGTCACCGGCCCGACGGCGGCGACGCGGCAGGTAATAGACGGCACGGTGGACCTGGCCGTCACTTATAGCCTCGGACCGGAATGGGGAATCAAGGTCGAGTATTCGCAGCAGCAGCCGATCTACGCGCTGATGCCCGACGATCATCCGCTGGCGTACCGGGAGTACGTCGAGCTCGCGGACCTGCTGGAGTACCCGCTCGCGCTGATGGACGAGGGAACCACGATCCGGCAACTCTTCGACGTCTGCGTCGCGTTGGAAGGGCTGAGCTTCGAGCCCGCGCTCGTCAGCAACTACTCGGGTGCGCTGCAGAGTTTCGCGCAGCTACGCGGTGGGGTCACCCTGGTCGGTCCGCTGACGGTGCGGCGGCGGCTCGGTGCCGACCGCCTGGCGATCGTTCCCATCCACAACTCGGAACTGAGCCGCCGGAGCATGCAGATCCAATCGATGGCGCGGCGCGCGTTGCCCGCGGCGGTGCGGGCCTTCCTCGCGCACCTGATCGAGCAGATCGGTGATGACATTCTCATGTAGGCAGATCCTCGGCGGCGACCCAGGCCGATTGGCGATACGCGGTCCTGGAGGACGCTGGTCCCGTGTGCCATCACGGGTCTCGTTAAGGTGTTCTCGAGGGGAGGGGCTTGGTGGGTACCGTGGAGATGAGCCGGGCTGAGGCGGTCGCGCTCGTGCGGCGGATCCCACGCAAGCGGGACCAGGGGAGATTCACCGTCGTGCGTCGCGCAGCTTGAGGATGTATGTCGCGGTGAGCGCAACGGCACGGTCTTCGTCATGTGACAGATCCGCGAGGGCACGTGACGTCCGGATCCCCGGGATGTCCGCGAGCGCCTGTGTCAGCCATCGACGTGCAGACGCTCCAAGGGTGCCTCGGGAGAGGCGGTCGAGGAGCCCAGTGGCGATCTGATCCGCCAACTCGGGATCACTCGCCAGGGTGCTCAGTGCATCTGCCGCGTCGGCGTCGTTCCTCTCCTCGACGATCATGTCGAGGAGCGTCGGGACCGCGTCGGCTGCGCCACGTGCCCCGAGTGCCAGAGCCGCGTACCCGCGGACCGCGATGTCGGCGTGTGTGAGGGCGTCCCGCAGCAGTGCGGTCGCCTCACCGTTCGGAATCTCGGCGATGGACTGGACGGCACGTTTCCGCACCTCGGCCGCAGATGAGCCGAGGCCCTCCGCCAACAGTGCCGGCCCGTCCTCGCCCGATTGTGCCAGCGCCCAACGAAGGGCCCCGGCGACGTTCGGGTCCGACTCGTACAGCACGGCCCCGGCCAGTGCTTCCACCGGCACGGGAACCTCCACCGCGGACAGGGCCGCACGCTGCCGCGCCCCCGCGCTCTTCGACCCCAACGCCTGGAGGAGCGCGACGATCTGGAGGACCTCCTCCCAGCCCGCGGGTTGCGCGGCACCGATCCGACGGAGTCGCGTGAACAGCTCCGTCTCCGCCGCGATGCGGTCTCGCGTCTGGCGGATGAGGTCGTCGACGAGCTCCGCGGGCGCAAAGCCGGGGTCATCGAGCGCGCGCCTGACGTCGCGCAGCGACAGCCCCAATGACCGCAGGCTCTCGATGTGGAAGATTCGCCGGATGTCCTCGCCGGAGTATTCCCGATAGCCCGGGTCGGTACGACCCGTCGGCCGCACCAGGCCGAGCGATTCGTAATGTCTGAGCATGCGGGGGCTGACCCCGGACCGTCGCGCGACATCACCGATCAACACTGCCTACCGCCCCTCCTGGCCGCTCCCGCCGAGGGCTACGACGCGCTTCGCCTCCTCGATCGCGAACTCGAATCCGGTATCCGGGTCGCGCCACAGCCGCTCCGTGGCGAGTGCGTGCGCGCACACACGAGGGTCGGGGTCCTTCGTCGCGGCACTCAGTGCCGGCGACATCCCCTCCCCCAGCGCGATCAGCGCCCGGCTGAGGCTCAGCTGCGTCTCGCGTTCGCCGCGCCCGAGCTGTGTCGCCAACGCTACGGCCGACTCGTGCTCCTCGCCTTCGGGCACGAGAACGACCGCTGCCCGCCAGGCGCTCCGGGCCACCTCGTCGTCGGCGTCGGACAGCAGCGCCGGTGTGATCGCCGGCCACGCCCGCCGATCCCCGATCTTGGACAGCGTGTGCAACGCCTGGCTCCGTGCCTGCGCACGCTCCGAGCGGACTTCGTCGAGCAGCACCGGGAGTGTCATCGATGCCGCGTGGCGGGTGAGTGCCCACGTCAGCATGTCGCGCACGTAGAACTCGGGTTCGATCGCGCATCGCTCCATGAGCTTGCCGATGAACCCCGGATCCGGGGTCGTGCCGACCGCCAGCGCTGCCTGCAGCCGGACCGATGAGCTGCCGTTCTCCAGCGCACGGAGAACTCGCATCGTGTTCGTGTCCTCGCTCGGCACGGTCATGGGGACCACCTCCTCGAAGCAGTGAAGACCTTGTCACTGTGTCAAGGTCAAGCGGAGGCGGGCCGAGGGATGGCCGGTCATCCTCGGCCCACCGGTACGCCCCCTTGACTCAACCCTCACTCCTCACTCGGTCGAGAGCAGAGTGGCGGGGACCGCGGCCCGCAGCGCCGCGGCGGTGGCGGCGACGGCCGGGTGCGCGCGGGCTCCGCGTCGGAACGCGACTCTGGTGTGCCGGTGAATCGGCACCCGTGTGAGCCGGACGACGCCGGGTGGGTCGGCTGCGCCGAGCTGCGGCACCAGGGCGACGCCTTGACCGGCCCCCACGAGGGCGAGCACGGTGGCGAAGTCGTCCACCTCGTGGCGTACCCGAGGCGTGAACCCGGCGGCGTGGCAGGCCTGGAGGGTCATCGTGTTGCACAGTGTTCCCGGGGTCGCGGTGATCCAGGCCGCGTCCTTGCAGCCACTGATCGTCGGCCCTTCCGCCCCCTCGGTCCGCGGCGTCGAGGCGGTGGTCGCGAGGTACATAGCCTCCACGCACAGCGGTTCGGTGGCCAGTCCGGGTTCGGCCGGGCAGGGCACGAAGTCGTAGTCGTGGATCAGCGCGACGTCCAGTTCGCCGGCGCGCAGTGCGTCGCCGACGGCCGCCGGGTCGACCTCGCGGACCATGGGCTCCAGACCCGGGTGCCGTCCGACGAGTTCGGTCAGAGCCGCGGGGACGAGGGCGCGGGTGGCGGTGGGAAAGACGCCGATGCGCAGTGGTCCCGCCGGGCCCTGGCGGGCGGCGGCGAGGTCGGCCGCGGCCCGTTCCAGCCGTTCGAGTACCGCTTCGGTGTGGTCCACCAGGTGATGCCCGGCGGGAGTCAGGACCACGCGCCGCCCGGTGCGTTCCAACAGCGGTACGCCCGCCTCGCGTTCCAGGGCGCTCAGCTGCTGGGAGACCGCGGAGGGGGTGAAGGCGAGCGCGTCGGCGACAGCGACGATGGTGCCGCGCAGAGCGAGTTCCCGCAGCAGGCGCAGGCGACGGACATCAAGCATCAGGTGAGCTTACGCTCGCCGTCGGAAATGCGAACTGGACCTGCACGATGGGGTCAGGCCAGTCTCGTCGGCATGATGCCTCACACTCCCCTGGACGGGATCCACGTACCGCTCATCACACCGTTCACCGCCGACGGGCGGATCGCCAAGACTGCCCTGGAACGGCTCGCGCACTCCATGCTCGACGCGGGCTCGGCGGGACTGGTGGCGCTCGGAACGACCGGCGAACCAGCGACCTTGACGCCCCAGGAGAAGACCGCGGTCATCGACGTGTGCGCCCGAGTCTGCCGGGAGCGCCGGGCGGCGCTGACCGTCGGGGCCGGGAGCAACGCCACACTGCACAGCACAACCGCCCTGGCGGAGCTTTCCCGGTGGCCCGAGGTGACCGGCGCGCTGGTACCCGTCCCCTACTTCACCCGGCCGTCGCCGGAGGGTGTCCTGGCACACTTCGCCGAGCTGGCCGCCGGTAGCCCGGTTCCGCTGATCGTCTATCACATCCCGTATCGCACCGGACGGCCCCTCGATGCCCGGGCCCTGCGGGAATTGGGGCGGCTGCCCGGGGTCGCCGGGGTCAAGTACGCAACCGGCGGAATCGACCAGACAGCGGTCCAGCTGCTCGGCGGCCTGCCCGCAGACTTCGCGGTACTGGCGGGGGACGACGTGTTCGTCTCGCCGCTGCTGGCCCTCGGTGCGGCAGGCGGCATCCTGGCGTCGGCGCACCTGGCCCCGGAGCGGTTCGTGGACCTGGCCACCGCCTGGCGCAACGGGGACCTCATGCGGGCCCGGGAGCTGGGGCACGCCCTGGCGGCACTGTCGACGGCCGCGTTCGCCGAACCCAACCCAACAGTGATCAAGGGGGTGTTGCACGCCCAGGGCCGGATCCCCGCACCGGATGTGCGGCTGCCGCTGCTGCCCGCCGAGCCCACCTCTGTGGATGCGGCCCTCAAGTGCCTCGCCGACGTGGGCTGACGGTGTTGCAGCCCCCAGCGCTTGGATCGACCAGGTAGGGTGCGGCCAGCGTCCCAGCGGTCAGTCCGAGAGCGGAGGCCAGGCGGGTCAGCAGTAAGTACCGCGCCAGCAGGGCGGCGGTGACGGTGGCGGTCCGGCGCCCACGGCCTTGAGCAGGGTGTGCGACTGGAACCGACACGCTGTACCGATCGTCATGCAGAGCATGCCTTCTGTTCTCATTCTTGGTTTCGACCCTCACAAGGTGCCCGGTATGGACGGGGACGCTATGCGCGCGGTCCTGGACGAGGAACTGGCCCGCTTTGGCGACCATGCCATCGACGCTTCCATGACGCTGATCGCGCCGGACGAGTCAGCCGAGTCCACGGTGGTCGCGGCGCTTTCCGCACGAGACTGGGACGTCGTCGTCATCGGGGGCGGGATACGCAAGCCCGAACCCCTTGTGACGTTCTTCGAGCAGGTCGTGAACCTGGTCCGGCGGCATGCACCAGGGGCCTCGATCGCGTTCAACACCAGCGGCGGCGACAGCGTCGAGGCGGCCAGACGGTGGCTGTAAAGCCCAGCCCTGGTACTGAACCGCCCTGGGCGCCTCAAGTGACGGACACTTAGGGCTCCTGACAAAAGTGGTGGACTTGACCTGGTCAGAGGTCGGTGTCGCGCACGAGGCCACCGGGTATCGGGACGCAGTCAGCCGCGTAATCGCACGCGAGAAACCCGGCGACGTTGGCGATCATCCCCGGGATACTGATCGCCCATGGATGAGGTCAAAGTCGTTGTCGCCCATTCCGAGCGCGCGACCCTGCGCGTCGGCGACGTGTTCCTGAAGCCGATCAAGCACGCATCGACGTCGAGGTCGAGGCGATGTCCCTCGCGCCGGTCCCGACCCCGGAGGTCCTGTGGCGCAAGCCGCCCGTGCTCGCGATCGCCGCACTCCCGGGGACGACGCTTGGGCGCCTCGGCGGGCCGTCGACCGGGGCGTCGGCGGCGTGGGCCGCGGCGGGCGCCGCCATCCGGAAGCTGCACGCCGCGCCGCTGCCGCCCCGGCCCGGCCGGGCCGGCCGGAGCATTGTCGCGCTGGCGGCGGAACTCGACGAGGAGTGCGAGTTGCTCGTGACGAACGGCCTCCTGCCCGCCGACCTGGTCACCCGCAACCGCCAGGTCGCCGAGGCCGCGCTCCAGCCGTGGACTCCGGCATTCACGCACGGCGACCTGCAGATCGCGCACGTCTTCGTCGACGGCGACGAGGTCACCGGCATCATCGACTGGTCCGAGGCGGGCCAGGGTGATGCCCTGTACGACCTCGCCACCTTCACGCTCGGACACGAGGAGCACCTCGGCGACGTCATCGCCGGCTATGGCACCGACATCGACCTCGACGTGATCCGCGCGTGGTGGTCATTGCGAAGCCTGCTGGGGGTTCGCTGGCTGGTCGAGCATGGCTTTGACCCGTTCGCGCCGGGCTGTGAAGTCGACGTGCTGAGATCCCGGATGTGAGGCTGCGGGCCCGACTGCTACGAATGCGTGTCGACGCATCGACGCGTGGTGGATGTCGTCGCGGATCTCCCAGCGGATACGCAGGCGGCGGAACCAGTGCAGCAGCACGATCGCTCCTTCCACGACCCAGCGGTACACGCCCAGGCCGGAGCCGTGCCCGGTGCCGCGCCGGGCGAGGTGCGGGGTGATCTCGAACCGGCGGACCTTGTCCCGGTAGACCTCGTGGTCATAGCCGCGGTCGGGCTACAGATCCCTGGGGCGGCGCAGTGGCTGGCCGCGCTTGCCGCGGATGTGCGGGACGGCCCGGATCAGCGGGATCAGTTGGGTGACGTCGTTGCGGTTGCCGCCGGTGGTGATTGCCGAGAGCGGGATGCCGTGCGCCTTGACGATCAGGTGGTGCTAGCTGTCGGCCTTGCCCCGGTCCACCGGGGACGGACCGGTGGCCGGCCCGCCCTTCATCGCGCGGATGTGGCTGGAGTCGACCGCTGCACGGGAGAAGTCCAGCAGGTCTGCGGCCCGCAGCTCGGACAGCAGCAGCTCGTGCAGGCGCTGCCAGACCCCGGCCTCGTTCCAGTCCTGCAGCCGTCGCCAACAGGTCATCCCCGAGCCGAAGCCCAGCTCCTGGGGCAGAAACTCCCAGCGGATCCCGGTGTACAGAACGAACAGGATCCCGCACAGCACCCTGCGACTATCCAGACGCTTACGATCTGGACGCCGCGGATTACGCGGGATGACCGGCAGCAGCGACTCGATCCGCGCCCACAACTCGTCATCGATCTCCCACGGTCTGGCAGCGGTCTTCCTCGTCTCGACTGGCTCGCACCCCCTTCGGCCAGCATCAGCCAGAACTGACACACCGTCATTCCCGGAGATCCAGAAACCTCCTTTCGTCAGGAGTCGTTAGGCCGTGTCCTATGTGGTGAGGCGGACGTTGACCCGGTACGGGGCGGGGAACATGGAGCTGGATCGTGCCGGACGGCTTGTGGGAGATCGCCGAGCCGCTGATCCCGGAGCAACGGGTACGGCCGCAGGGCGGCGGAACGGCCAACGCCCCTGATGTGGGGCCGCCTGCACGAAACCGTGCTGCGCCGGCTGGACGACGCCGGCCTGATCGACGTCACCCGCGTCGTCCTCGACACCGCCCGGAAAGGAGCGGTATTCGCCCGTCAGGCGTGATCGTTACGACGGTGTGCTCGCCGGGGAACGATGGCGGTAAAGTCCTCAAAGTCGGCGGCTGGCATCCCAAAGCTGGAAACACATGCGGAATTCCACAGGGCCGCCGCAGGATCCGCAGGTACCGGGGCGGCCCGTCAGCCGGAGCACACCGGCAGGGTGGACATGTGCGGGCGGGACGCAGAAGCCCGCAGGGCCCCGGTGCGCGACGCGCGACCGCCCGACGCCGGGCGACTCGTGCTGATCGGCATGAGCCTCGGCGGCTACCTCGCCCCGAGGGCGGCCGCCTTCGAGCACCGCATCGCCGCGTGCGTGGCGTACGACGGCGTCTACGACTTCCACGCGGTCCTCGCCGCGACCGCCGGCCGTGCCGTGTCGACGCCCGGCGGCATGGAGGCGTTGATGGCGCGGAACACCATGGTGCGATGGGTGGTGCGCAACGGCCGGTGGACCTTCGGTGTGTCCGATGTCGACGTCCTGGTCAGGGCAGCCGAGGCGTACACCATGGCGGGGATCGCCGGCCACATCACCTGCCCGACACTCGTACTCGAAGCCGAGAACGACCAGTTCTTCCAAGGGCAGCCGCAGCGTCTGTTCGACGAGCTGACCTGCCAGAAGGAGCTGATCTCCTTCCGTGAGGACGAAGGCGCGGGCGAGCACTGCCATGAGGGCGCGCTCTCCCTGTTCCACCAGCGCACCTTCGACTGGCTCGACACCCTGCTCGCCGGCTGACCCCCACACCGCGGTGCGGTTCATACACGGCCACGGCGTCCACCGGGTGCGGGGGCGGGGCGAGGACACGCGGCGACTGGTGTCCACCGCGCGGGCGCTGGAGGCGGCGGGCGCGTTCGCCGTGCTGATCGACAGGACGTGGCGGCGGGGCGGTGTGGGCCGGTGGTGCCGCCGTCGACATCCGCGGCACCATCACCCTCACGCGGGCGGCCAGTCGCGCGAGTACGGGACCCGCAGGGCGGCAGCCGGGACGGGGGCCTGGTCGGCCCCGGCGTGAAGGCGGCCGTCGCGCAGGACGACGGCGCCGCTGCCGAGCATGGTGGTGACCAGTTCACCGGCGAGCACCTGCGGGGTCCGGTCCGGGCAGCCATGCACGCACGGGTCGCCACACGGGCCCCGGTGGCGGGCACACAGTGACCGTCACCGCCAAGGATCCCGCCAAAGCCGCGCGACTCGCCGGCGAGCTGGGCGCGCACGCCAGGAACCCGCCCACCAACACCGCCACCGGATACGGCGACGGCATGACCGTGAGTCGTGTCCCGGCCTCGCCCACCTACAGCGCCCTGGTCAACGCGGCCTCCAGCAGCTGCCTGGAGATCTACGGCTGCGGCACGGCCGCGGGCTCGGCCTGGGAGGTCCGGACCTGCGACGGCGCCAACAACCAGCAGTTCGCCCGCGCCTCCAACAGCGAACTCCAGGTCTGCACAGGCTTGCTCACCATGTGCCTCGACTCCAACGGCGCGACGAGTCCGGGCTCCGCTGTGGTGATCGAGAACTGCACCGCCGCATCGGTATCGAGCAGGCGCTGTTCCGTGTGATCGCCTCACTGATGCCTGGGGCCCGCGCGGTACTGCGGCAGACCATCGACCTGGGCGGCACCACGCCGTTCGGAAATCCAGCAGTACTTCGCCACCCCATCCGACCACCCCGATCGCTGCGGCCAAGATGGGCGGAACCCTGGTCAGCGTCCGGGCGGTACAGCGCCGCGTCGCCCTGGCCGGCGCGTCCCGGCTGCTCCAGCGGGACGAGCGGACACGGCTCTACCACATCGACCGGCGGCAGTACTCATCCGGATGGCTGACAGTAGTGTGCGTGGCGCGGTACTTCCCGGGAGGCATACCAACCGCCTTGCGGAAGAGGCGGCTGAAGTCGTCGGGACGGGGAAACCCCCACCGGGCGCCTATGGCGTGAACGGGCACATCCTGCTTGGCCGGATCGGCCAGGTCCTTGCAGCAGTGGCTGATACGTCGGCGCCGGATGAAGTCGGTCACGGTAGTTCCCTGTTCCTGGAAGATACGTTGCAGGTACCGCAGGGAGATCTGGTGCGCGGAGGCGATCGTGGCCGGTGACAGGGGATAGCCGAGGTGCTTCTCGATGAAGGCGCTGATCCGTAGGAAGAGCAGGCTCGGTCGGGTGGCAGACGCTGCCGCCGGTGCGCCGTCGAGGTGCTGAGACAGTACGGCGGTGACCAGATCGATGCCGATACCTCCCAGCTGGACTAGACCGAACGGCGCGTAGGTGGCGTGTGCCTCGGCAGCACCAGTCAAGAACTGGGCGAGCAACCGGCTCATACCGTTGTCGGCAGGAAGCGGCACCGCGAGGAGACGGCCTACGCGGTGGGCCGGTAACGGCAACAGTCTTTGGGGGAACTGGAATGCCAGGCTGTCGGCCCTGCGCACAGCCGTAGGCCGCACGAACCAGGAGATCGGCAATGAGTTGTTCCTGTCGCTGTCGACGGTGAAGACGTACCTGGCACGCATCCAGGCCAAGCTCAACGCCCGCAACCGGGTCGAGATAGCGGCCTGGGCCTGGGAACACGGAGCAGTCCGCGGGAGCCGATGAGACAGCCAGCGGCCAGGGCACGGTGGGCTTGAGGGGCAAGGGCCCGCTCCAGTACTCCGGTTGCAGTTTGAAATTTTCGCTGGTCGGGTGCCTGTTTCTGAGTGTAGCGAGCTGATGCGTCATCATGTGGGCCGAAGTTCGTGACCGGCGGTGTGTCGCTTGGCAAGGTGCCATGAGTCTTCGGATTTCAGCCACAGCACGGGGCGCGAGGGCTGATCCGGTTCTGCGGCCCCCCTTTCCGTTCCAGCCATGCCAGGCGTCACCGAGGGCAAGTACGCCTGTACGGCACGTCGGGCAGGTAGGTTTTCCAGTCCCTTGCGGACAGTCCGGACCCCGCACGCTGACACACTTGCTGAGCAAGGCGGTCGGGGTTGAGGAAGTAGGTCTGAACGGACACGTTGGCGCCGGCGGCGTAGAGGGTGGTGTCGTCGGTGCTGAAGGCGAGGCTGCCCACGAGGTCTCCGGGGGTGGGTAGAGCGGACCCGAGCAGTCGACGGGACGCCACGTCCCACAACTGCACAGTGCCCCCTCACCGCCGACGGCAAGCGTGCTGCCGTCGTGGGAGAAGGCGAGGGCCGTCACCTCTCCGCTCTCGGCCGCCTCACTGTCGACGGTGGTGCCGGTCAGCACGCCGAGGCGGTTACGGGCTGCACTGTCCCAGAGGGTGACGCGCCCCAGGTCGTCGCCCACTGCCAGGTAGGTGCGGTGCGGTCCGAATGCCGCGGCGCTGATCATTCCCTCACCGAGCTCACGGGGTTCCATCCTTCGTGAGGCAACGTCCACGACCAGGCCGGGCTGGGCCACCAGCATGCGGCCGTCAGGGCGCAGGGCCATGTCCATACCGCCCTCGGTGGTGGGGCCTGTGAGCGTGTGCTGATCGGTGCGGACCGAGGTGATGAGCTTTTTCCGGTGCAGGTCCCACACCTCCACGGACGGTGGTGTGGTGTCCCGGTAGGCCAGCAGGGTGCGGGCATGGGCGTCCAAGGCCAACGTGGTGAGCCCGAAGATGTCCGCAGGCTTGGGCCGGAGCGTGATGGTCGCGTATGGGCGACGGGTGGCGATGTCCCACACGGTCAGGTGTGGTCGACTCGGTGTTCCCGACTGATCTGCTTCCCGGACGACACCGCTGGCGACGTACCGGCCGTCGGGGCTGAGTGCCATGAGGTCGGCGCATTCGGATGTGTCCTGCCGGCCCCCCACGGGGCAGTGCTCTGTGGTCGGTTCGAAGACGACCCGGCCGGTGCGGGTGTCGAGTATCTGGAGCCTCTCCGTGCCGTCGGCAGGACGCAGGCGGGCGAGGGTCCGGCCGTCTTGGGACAGCGTGGCTTTGTCGGACTGCTTGGTGTCCCACTGGCTGGTCGTGGCGCGCCCCAGGCTCAGTGTCCGGACGATCATGCCGCCCTGGTTGAGGTAGCGCACGGCTCCCGCCGCACTGTCAAAGGCAAGGCCGACCTGGGCGTCGGTGGTCAGTTTTTGGCTCAGCACGGGAGCATCCGGGTATGCCATACGCCAGACGAGAAGTTGGCGGGCGCCCACGGCGACGAGGAAGGAGCCGTGCGCGTCGAACTGCATCTTGGTCATCCCGTCGGCTTCCAGGTAGGGCAGGCTGTGTCCGGTGGAGAGATCCCACCGACGGATCTTGTTCTGAGCCAGGACCGTGAGGGTCGTGTCGTCCGGAGCGATGGTGAGTGCAGTCGCGGAGCAGGCGTGACGGGCGTTCGACGCCCATGGTGCGTGCATCGCCTTCCGGCCGGTCGAGATGTCCCAGACCTGCAGGGGGCGGGCGTCCGTGCACAGGGCGAGCCACTTGTTGTCACCGCTGATGGACGCCAACCGCAGGGATTCGCCGTCCTGTTCGGGTGTGCGCAACTGAACCCGGTGGTGGCGCAGGTCCCACACCTGGAGGGAGGGGTCTGATCCGTCCGGGCCGTCGTCTTCCACGACGAGCATCTCACCGTCGGGGCTGAAGGACACCGTGTGGGGTGTGTCCAGGTCGAGTGTCGCCGTCACATGTGCAGTGCGCACGTCCCACAGCTTGATTCTGCCCTCGAGCGTCACCAGGGCGAGTGTGAGACCGTTCGGGGCGATGACGACCGAGGTGTCGCCGTCCAGCAGCTTGCCGAGCCCCGGAGAGGAGCCCGAGAGGCGATGGGTGCGCAGGTCCCAGGTGTTGACCCGGTCCGCTGTAACGGATACGAGTGACTTTCCGTCCGCGGTCATGGCGCGTAATACGGTCGGAACGCCGCCGTTGTAGTCGAACTTCGTGCCCGGCACGGAGAAGACGTCCTCCTCGCGCTGTGTCACGGCCCCGAGAAGGGCAGACCGGGTCTCGGTCGAATCATTCAGACGCCAAGCGGCCAGGCTGAGCTGCATCGCTGTGACCGGATCGGAGAAGCGCATGCTCGTGGCGACCGCGGCAAGGCGGCGGGACTCGGCCTCCAGGTGGCGGCGGCCGCTGGTGCGAGTTTGCTGCCAGGCGACGATTCCCGCGATGAGGGCGCACGTGACCAGTACGGCCAGGCCAGTGACGTAGCCACGTCGCCGACGGTGTTCTCCAGTGCGAGCGGCGCGGCCGGCAGTCAGGAACGCCTGTTCCAGCCCGGTGAGCGTGGCGAATGGTTCAGGCGCGGCGAAGTGCTCTTCGGCGACGGCCAGGCGGGTACCCCGGTAAAGGGCTCCTGGGTCACGCTTGAGATCGTCCCAGGTGCGTGCGGCCTCTGTCAGGCTGCGGTGGATGCGTAGGCGTTCCCGGCCGGTGTCGATCCAGGCGCGCAGGCGGGGCCAAGCGGTGATCAACGCTTCGTGGGCCAGGTCGACGGCGTCGTGCTCCAGGGTGAGCAGGCGGGCGCGGGCGAGGTGTTCGAGGACCGTGACCGTGTCGGCAGGTTCGCTGAAGTCGAATTCCGTGCGTGGAGCGGGCCTTCTGGTGTCCGGGGTTCCCTCACCCGGGGTGATGAGGCGCAGCAGAATACGGCGGGCGAGGTCAGCCTGCGACGGGGTCAGATGAGCGTGAACGTCTTCGGCGGTGCGGGCGATGGCGCCGTGGAGACCGCCACTCGCCTCGTATGCCCGGGTGGTCAGCGCGCGGCCTTTGCGGCGGCGCCAGGTCTCGAGCAGGGCGTGGGACATCAGCGGCAGGGCGCCAGGTTCGCCCTCCACCTCGTCGAGGATGCGCGCGGTCAGTCCGCGTTCCACGATCACCCCTGCTGCCTGGGCGGGCTTGGTGATGGCCTCGCGCAACTCGTCACGGCTCATCGGGCCGACCAGCACGGTCGCGTCCTGTAACGCTGCGGTCAGGGCGGGGTGTTCGGCGCAGCGGCCGAGGAAATCGGCCCGCACGGCGATGACGACGCGCAGACTACTCGCGGCATCGGTCGCGGCCAGGAGTCGGTCGATGAACTGATTGCGTTCGGCGGGGTTGGTGCAGAGGGTGTAGAGCTCTTCGAACTGGTCGACGATCAGCCACGTGTCACCGTCGGCGTCCTTGGGTATCAGCCGTTGCCCGTGGATGCGCGGGGGGTGCTCGCCGGGGGTGAGGATGCGTACGGCGGCCGGCTGCGGACCGGTCACCTCCGGGCTGCGCAGGCGCGGGATGAGGCCGGCGCGCAGCAGAGAGGACTTGCCACTGCCCGACGGACCGAACACAGCAGTGAACCGGCGGGAGCGCGTCAGCTCGAGCAGGTGGTTGGTGAGCTGGCCGCGGCCGAAGAACAAGTCGGCGTCGCCGGGCTCGAATCGGACGAGCCCCCGGTACGGGGGCTCGTCGTCCTCGTTCTGGGGGTGAGGCTCGGCCGCTAACTCCGCGGCCGCCTCACGCCACCGCTCCTCCCACTCCGTCTCATCGCCACCACAGGCACGCGCATAGGCGAGCGCGACCGGCAACGTCGACAGCCGCTCACCCCCGGCGGCCTGCGACAGGGTGCTCGCCCCCTGACCCGAGCGCTGCGCCATCACTCGGTAGGTCGGACTCCCCGCCTCCGCACGGAGTTTGCGCAACTCGGCGGCAAACCGCGCAACCGGCCCCGCGCCCGGGTCCAGTGGGCTTTCCGGACGCCCCGCCATCGACAGCACCCCCAACTGCCCGCCCGTCCCCCGTGGACGCGGCGCCGATCGCCCGCACGCTACGACGCCTGTGACAGGAGGGCAAACCACAGGCGCCTTCTTTGGCCACCGTCGCAGAGCCGGAAGCGTGACCTGCAATGGCGCCATTGATCAGGGCGGCAGAGGTGGCTGCCCATTTCATTCCCGGCCCGCTGAACTCGATGACGTAAAGCCTCGCAGCGAGCAGCGCGGCGACCGCCGGGCCGGTTCGACGCCGAGTCGACCGGCCCGGCACCGCGCACGCTCGGGGCAATCGGAACCACGGCAAAGGAACAGCACTGTGACTTCACGTGCGACGCGGGCCAGGTTGATCGGATGCTCGATCGGCGCGTTGACCGCCGCAACCTTGGCGCTGAGCGCCTCCCCGGCCTCCGCAAGCGGTACCTACAGCGGTCGAGCCTACGTCCACGGTGCCGGTGCCTTCTCGAACGACTGGGACGACGAAGGCATCCTGTCGACGGGCACCAACACGGCCTCCAACGCCACCTGCCTGTGGCAGAAGATCCTGTGGGCGAACGGCAACCTCACCTCCGCCTCGAACATCGACGGCGTCTTGGTGGGACCCGGCGGACCAGGCCATTGCCGCACAGCCGGCCGCTGGCCAGTCCACGCCCGGCCAGGATCGCCTCAGCAGTGTGGGAAGGCGCCGGGGTGGGAGGCCGGCGTGCGGCTTACGCCCTGGCCCGGCCGCGGTTCTGGAGCGGCCATCGCGGCCCCGCTGCCGGGTCCCGGCACCATACGTACTGCCGCTCGGGTTCCACGGTCCTGCCGGAGTCGTACAGGGTCGGCTGCCCCTCGGTCAGCCACCAGTCCCAGACGGGCTCCAGTTCGTCGGCCAGGCGCTGCGGCCCGCTCTGGAACGCGACGGCCTGCCCGTCGGGGAGTGTGGTGAGCGTGGCCCAGGAGGCGACGCCGTCGTGGATTCACACGTTCACCCCGTCGTCGTCCACGCCCGTGCTGATCTGCACGTCGGGGAGGTGGATGCGCAGGGCGAACAGCAAGTGCGCATTGTCCCTCAGCGGGCGCAGATCCCGTGCGAAGGGGCGTTCGTCGTCGGCGGGGCCGGTACCGCGCACGTGCAGCCAGCCGCTCGCGGGCGGTGCGCCGCGGGCGGGCATGAATGTGGCCAGCCCCCGCATCCACCCCACAGCCGAGCGGTGGTCCTCGGTGACGGTCAGCGCGACGTGCCCCAGCCGCCCCCACGGGGTGACGATCCTCCCGCCCGGCCGCGTCTGCTCCAGCCACGCCCAGGGGACCTGATCGACGGCATAGACGGAGATCGCCCGGTCGTACGGCGCGTCGGGCGGCCAGCCGTCGGCGCCGTCGGCGGCCACGACCGCCGTGTCGGTGTCGGCCGCGTCGAGGTGTTCCTTGGCCTGCCGACCCAGTTCGTCCGTCCACCTCGACGCTGACCACGCATCCAGGGCCCGGGCGCCAGCCCCACAGGATCGGCTGTCCGCTATGATCAAGCCATGTGCTGCTGTGCTCCCATGACTACAACCGCCGCTTAGCGGCGGTACCGCGGTTGCTGTAACCGCGGCCATTGCCTGCCCCCCGCGGGGCAGTGCCAGGACGTACCGCCGGATCAGTGTCCTGCCGGCAGTCACTCGTATTCCTGTGATGCCGGGTCGTCCTGCCTGATCAGGGAAGTCATGTCTCAGTCGCAGCGTTTCGATTCACAGCACCCGCATGCAGCCGGACCCAGCTCTACGCAGCACCCGCGTGCCGCCACCCTGCTCCTGATGGTCGGGCTCCCCGGGGCTGGGAAAACCACCCGTGCCAAAGAGCTCGCCGCAACCCACCGGGCGCTGCGGCTGACCCCAGATCACTGGATGATCCCGCTGTTCGGCGATTCGATGGCCGACGGCAAGCGCTGGGTGCTCGAAGGGCGGCTCATCTCGGTCGCCCTACAGGCGCTGCGGCTGGGGACCAGCGTCGTACTCGACTACGGGCTCTGGAGCCGCGATGAACGGTCGGCACTGCGCTGGCTTGCCCGGTCGGTCGGGGCATCATGCCAGGTGGTCTACCTGCCCGTGGACAAGGACGTCCAGCTCGCCCGCATCGCGCACCGCCAGGAAACAACACCGCATCAGACGTTCCCGATGAGCGAGGCCGACCTGGATACCTGGCGGGAGCAGTTCCAGGTGCCTGACGCCGCCGAACTCGACGGCGGCGAGATTCCCACCCCACCGGCGGGCTGGCCGAGCTGGCCGGAGTGGGCGGTAGACAAATGGCCCTCGTGCACCGACATCTGACGCGGACGGCCCGCCAATCGGTCACCAACCTTCGGTGATAACGCTCAACCTTCGCTGCGGGAGGCCAGTTCTCCGCGAGGACCGCCCGGCCGGCGCCTCCGCGCTGAGGTGGTCGACCGAAGCGATGGCCGGGACCTGCCGGTCCTCGATGGTGGAGGTGATCCGCTCGATCCGGCGGGCCAGTTCGGCGACGACGCTGGGAGCCACTCGACCAGCGGCCTCCCGTCCCGCCACGAGGACCGGGGCGCCCGGCCGATGCCGGTGCTGCAGACCTTCGTGCCCAGGAAAACCGCGTGGCTGTACTGGAGAGCCGGGTTCTGGGTCAGCAGCAGGTACGGGTGTGAACCAGATACGCGTCAAAGGGGCAATGAGTTGATCTTGAAGCCCTGAAGGGCATCCGCTCACTCGGTGCTGTCGGTGTCCTCGGTGAGGATGCGGTAGACAGCGACGAATTTTCTTGTCTTGACAGATTTTACTTTCGGTTGGAGGCTGGAGTGGTCCTTAACGCCGCAGCGGCCGAAGAACCCGCGGCGGCCGATGCAAGCGCCCGCCCCTCGGCAAGGAGACTGATGTGTCCGGACTTACCTCGATCGCGCCTGACGCCGGGCCGGTTACGACCGGCCATCACGCGCTGTGGTTGCCAAGGACTCGTATTGGCCGCAGGAGGCGCGGTCGCCGCGACAGTGGTTGCCGCTGCGGCAGACGCCGCCGGTGTGTCGCTTGAGATCGCCGGCGAGCGAATTCCGCTGCTGGGCTTCACGCAGCTCGCGTTCGTGTTCTCGGTCGTGGGCGTCGCGCTGGCAGCCGCCTTCCGGCGGTGGTCGGGGCGGCCGGCCCGGGTGTTCGTCCGAACGGCCGTCGCACTGGTGGCGGTGTCATTTCTGCCTGGCCTCCTGACTCCCGATGCCGGCGCCGCCACACGGGTGACGCTGATCGCCACCCACATCGCAGTCGCTGCCATCCTCATTCCTGGGGCTCCGCTCCCGCCTGCGATAGCTGCCGCGCACATCTCGGATGGTGCCGCCGCAGTCGCCTCGACCGGGGCCGCAGCCCGGTGCACTGTGCCGGCGAGACAATTTTTTCTTTTCGACTGGATGGTGGAGTAGTGCTGGACGTTGCTGTGATCGACGAACCCGCCGCGGCCGAGGCGTCCCTGGACCCGATACGGTCCCGCATCCTCGCGGCCCTGGCCGAGCCCGGCTCAGCCGCCATGCTGGCCGTCCGCCTGGGGCTGCCTCGGCAGAAGGTCAACTACCACCTGAAGGAGCTGGAGCGGCACGCTCTGGTCGAGCTGGCCGAGGAGCGGCGCAAGGGCAATGTCACCGAACGTGTGTACCGCGCGACTGCTGCCTCCTACGTGATCTCCCCCAGCGCCCTGGCCGCCGTCAGCCCGGACCCGTCCCGGTCCCCGGACCAGCTCTCGGCCCGCTGGCTGCTGGCGCTGGGGGCCCGGCTGGTGCAGGAGGTCGGTGCTCTGCTGAGCGGAGCCGCCCGGGCCCGCAAGCGGGTCGCCTCCTTCGGCATCGAAGCGCAGGTGCGTTTCGCCTCCGCGGCCGACCGGACCGCCTTCGCCGACGAACTGGCCCAGGCCGTGGCGGCCCTGGTCAGCCGCTACCACGACGAGTCCGCCCCCGAGGGCCGCACCCACCGGGTCATCGTCGGACTCCACCAGATCCCCGGTGCGCAGCCCGGCACCCCGGACAGCCAGGACGACCCGCAGCAGCAAACGGGGGGAACGCCCGGACACGAACCCGAAGCACGACAGGAGAACGCCCGATGACGCACCACTTCAAGATCGAGCAGGAGGCGACCCTGCCGGCGAGCCCGGAGCAGGTCTGGGACGCGATCGCCACCGGGCCCGGGATCGATTCGTGGTTCATGGGCCGCAGCGAGGTCGAGCCGCGTGAGGGCGGCACCGCCGCCATGGACATCGGCGGCAACCGGGAGGAGGCGGTGGTCACCGCCTTCGAGCCCGGCAAGCACTTCGCCACCCGCACGGCCACCGCCGAGGACGGCCGCTTCATGGCCTTCGAGTATCTCATCGAGGGGCGCGCCGGCGGCAGCACCGTCCTGCGCATCGTCCACAGCGGCCTGCTCGGCGACGACTGGCAGGACGAGTACGACGCACTGCGCCGCGGCTGGCCCTTCCACCTCCACACACTGCGCGAATACCTGGCGCACTTCCCGGGACGCGCCGGCGTCCCCGTCTTCGCCATGGCACCCACGGGCGAGCAGCCCGCGCAGGGGGTACGGGCGGCCCTCACCCGCGCTCTGTCGCTGCCGACCACGGTCGCCGTCGCCGCGCGGGCGCACGCCGAGCCGGCCGGCCTGCCGCCGCTGGGCGGTGAAGTGACCTGGTCGGACGACGAGCGCATCAAGGTCCGCACCGACGACGGGCTTTACACCTTCCACCACCTCCCCGGTGCGGTGCTGATGTTCCACCACCTCTTCGGCCCGGACACCAACGGCGCGGAGGCCGCATGGCAGCAGTGGCTGACCGGTCTCCTCGCCGGACACCCCTGACGCGCATCCCTGACGCGCATCCCGGCGCGCGGCAACGCAGGGCGGGCATCGGCGTCCGCCCCACAACTCCGGATCAGCCGCTGCCCAGCACGGTCTCCGGCACCCCACACCCGGTGCGGCGATCCGCCGTGCACACGGCCGAAGCGCGCACCGAGCAGTCACCCCACACCCATCCCGAACACCAAGGAACACTCATCATGCGCACTGTGATCAGTACGGCCTTCATTTCGCTCGACGGCGTGGTGGAGGGCCCGGGTGGCGAGCCCGGCTACCGGAACTCCGGATGGACCTTCAAGGAGGTCGAGTTCGTCCCCGAGGCATTTGAGATCAAGGAGCGGGAGCAGCAGGAGTCCACCGCGATCCTGATCGGCCGGGTCAGCTACGAGGCGTTCAGCCCGGTGTGGCCGGACATGGCGGAGTTCGCGCACTACAAGACGATGCCGAAGTACGTCGTCTCCACCACCCTCACCGAGGACAAGCTCGTCTCCAACTGGGGCGAGACGACCATCCTGCGCTCCCTGGACGAGGTTGTCGCCCTCAAGGAGACCGACGGCGGCCCGATCATCGTCCACGGCAGCACCACCCTGAACCACGGCCTCTCGGACGCCGGCCTCATCGACCGCTACCACCTGCTCGTCTTCCCGCTGCTGCTCGGCGCCGGCAAGCGCCTGTTCAGCACCACGGACAAGGACACCCAGAAGCTGAAGCTCACCGAGCACGAGGTCCACGGCAACGGTCTGCAGAAGCAGGTCTTCGACGTCGTCCGCTGAGGGCGCTCCGGCCACAGGCGCCGCCGTCCGGGCCTTCCCCGGCGGCGTCTGGATCGCGCCCTTGGATTCCGCGGTTGCCGCCCGGTCCTGCAGGCCCGATTGTGCGTGCTCGTTACTGCCGGGCCTCCTTCGGGCCGTGTCCGTCATGTCCGATGGGTACCGGCGCTGCCGCTCGGGGCAGTCAGCCGCGTTGCGGTACACGTGCGCGCGGCAATCACACGTTGGAGCGGCCGAGTTGGACTGCCTTGCCATCGGCACGGAAGACTGCGGCACCGGGGCCTCCTGTTGCTCTATGGATTCGACACCCACGAGCTGTTCAGGCGGCCCCGTCTTCATGCTCTGGCCACGGCAGGATCACCCGACCGGGAATCCACGTTCGACCGTCACCGCTCAAGATCGAAAAGACAACAGCTACTCAGACAGGTGCAGGCACGCCGCGATCGTCAGGGCAGGGCGGTCGCCGTCGGCCAGGTGAGGACCCACAGGCGAGGTGAGCCCGTACGAAGGGCCGAACGGCCCGGTGGACCCCAATCGCGGGAGAGAGCGGATCAGTTGTTCGGCATCGAGATCATGCCGGTCCATGGCGGCAACCACGAGCTGTCAGACCGGCCAGACACCCGACGCGAGGTACTGGTGCGTCATGGTGGTCAGTACCATGGCCTGTTCCCGGGAGAGTTCCGCCGTCAGGTCGTTCACGAAGCATCCAACTTTCCGCAAAAGGCGTCCCGCCGGTGTCACCCATCAGGCGCCCGAGCACGTCCTCGGGCAGCAGTGAGCGAGGGATGCCGGACGGCCGGCGTGGCCGCCGCCCGGCATCCAGGGACTGGTCAGTGGGCGGCGGCGAGTTCTTCGATGTGTTCGGCGAAGCCGTCAGTGGGGAGCGGCAGCTCGACGTCGTCCACGTACTCGATCGCGGTGGGGACGTATCGGACGACCGCTTCGGCGGCCTCGGGGAGCACGGTCATCCGCACGGCGGCTGTGGGCTCCCGCCCCGCCAGGCCGAGGTCCACACGGTGTATGAGGACTTCGTGCTCGTCCGGGGCCAGGGCGTGCCGGTCGGGCACCATCTGCCGGTACCACCAGTCGGCTGCCGGTCCCTCGCCGAGCGCGAGATGGTGGAGGTTCGGCGACGCGGGCGGCGATCCTCTCCTCTGCCGCGGCCAGCTTCTCCGGCGGGTATGGGCGATGCTCCAGACGGGCCTTGGCCAGCATCCGGTCAATCGGTTGGGTGCCCATCACGGCTTCCTTCCTGCTCGTACAGTCCGAGGACCCGGCGCACGTCGACGACCACGGGCCGGCGGTTACGGCGGCGGGACAGGTCGATGGTGCGGTTCTTGACCACCTTCCACGCATACGCCTCGGGCGTCGGCTGGGCCAGCACGGTCGGCCAGGACACCGCGAGTTGCTCAAAAGGCGTGGTCGACGGCTTCCTCGGCGTCCGCACCCGAGCCGAGATGTATCTCGGCCCAGCGCACGTACGCGGCGCGGTAGAGCTGGTGGCACGCCCTGAAGTCCGCCGGGAGAGCGACTACACCCGGCGGGCGCCTCAAGCGCTCCCCCCTCCCGCTGACGAAACGTTCACGGCCTTCGGCCCCTTCCAGTTGTCTCGGGCGATCCGGAGGGCGGCTCACAGCGGCGCGCGGCGTCAAGAGTTCGGTCGCATCCTGCTCGGTGTTGTCCTCTATGACAGCGGGGGCGCGACCAGGGCTGGGTTGGACCGGGCGAGGGCGGCTGTCGCGTCCAGTTGCCACCCTGCTCTGTACGCCTCGGCGAAGTCCTTGTGACCGAGGGCTGTGCGGGTGCGGGTGCTGAGCGTCCGGATGTGCGGGTCGGTGCGATCCTGATCGCCGCGGAGGCGGGCGGCTGCGCCGAGTGTGACGGCTGCGTCGCGGTGTCGGCCGAGCAGTTCGGCGAGGCCGGCGACGGTCACTGCAACGGTCGCCACGATCGGCAGGTCCTGGCTGTTGACCGCTGCCGTGTATGCCCGGGTCAGTGCGTGCGCGGCCCCCGGCCCGTCGGCGAGTTGGAGGCAGAGTTCGGCCCGCACGGTTGCGATCAGGGCTCGGCCGTGGTCGTCGTCGAGTGGCAGTTGGGTGGAGAGTCCGGACTCGGCCGCCTCGATCAGCTGGCGTGCGCGGTCCAGGTTGCCTGTTTGTACCATCAGCCGGGCTTCGCGGGCGTCGAGCAGGATGGCCATGCCGGGGGCTGTGGACCGCAGTGCGCGTTCCCGTGTTGTGGCGATCAACTCGGTTGCCCGTGCGGTCTGGTCGAGTCGTACCAGGAGATCGAACTGGCGCAGGTCGATGTAGATTTCGTCGTGGAGGCTGAGTGCTCCGAACTCGCTCGCCAGTTGCTTGGCTTCCTGCAAGTCGCCGAGTGCTCCTTGGAGTTCGCCGTCGTACTGACGCAGCAGGGAGCGCAGCGGCAGTGTCGTGGCGAGTGCCCAGTGGTCGCCGGATCGAGTGAAGCACTGCAGGGCTGCGGTGGCGTCGGCGCGTGCCTGGTCGAGGTCGCCCTCGTTCTCGGCGGCGTGGGCGCGCGAGATGTGGGCGTATCCGGCCAGCCAGGCATCCGGTCCTTCGGCCAGTCGCTGGATGATCGCCTTGCCCTTCTGGGTCTTGTGCGGGAGGGCGAGTTTGATGGTGACGAGCGCGCCGGTGAAGCCGGGCAGTTCGCCGTGGCTGAGCAGACGTTCGGCGAGGGTCCGCAGGCGTGTGCTTCCTTCCTTGAAGGAGCCACTGAACAGTGCGTTCTGACCGGCTTGGGAGGTGAGCAGCAGTCCTTCGGCGATCTCATGCTCGAGGCCGGGCCTGTCGGTCGGGATGGCGGTTGCCTCCCCGAGCCAGTAGGCGGCGGCGTCGGGGCGGCCGAGCATCTGCCAGTACCAGGTCAGGTCGAGGGCGAGCGCGATTGCCCGGTCGGAGTTGTTGGTGTCGCAGAGGTGTCGCAGCGCGGCGAGCACGTTGTCGTGCTCGCCGCGCAGGGTGTGGAGGGCGTGGAGCTGCTCGGGTCCGCGGGTCAGCGGGTCGTAGTGGGCCACCAGGTCGGCGCAGTAGTGGGCGGCCAGGTTCTGCACGCTGGGCAGGGTGTTCTGCTCGGCCAGTCGCTCCAGGCCGTATTCCCTGATCGTTTCCAGCATCCGGTGCCGCCCGGTGTCGGGGGCGAGTTGCAGCAGTGACCGGTCCACCAGGTCCGCGAGCAGCTCGGGGATGTCGCGGACCAGCACGGTGGTTCCCATGCATACCGCGGCGGCCGAAGCCGGTGTGATGCCGCCGGGCAGGACCGCGATCCGCTCCGCGACAATCCGGGCGCCCGTGGGGAGAAGGTCCCAGCTCCACGCGATGACTCCGCGCAGTGTGCGGTGGCGTGGAAAGGCGGTGCGGCTGCCGGTGGTGAGCAGCCGGAACCGGTCGGACAGCCCTTCGGCCAGGCCGGTCAGCGTCAGTGTGCGCAGGCGGGCCGCAGCGAGTTCCAAGGCGAGTGGCAGGCCGTCCAGGCTGCGCACGATGCGCAGTACGTCCGCCAGGTTGTCCTCGGTGATGTCGAATCCGGGGCGCATGGCGGCGGCCCGATCGGCGAACAGCCGTACCGATGGCGTGCGGCGGGCCTGTTGGAGGTCCGCGAGCGGGTCGGGCAGTGCCAGCGGGCCGAGCGGGACCAGCGCCTCACCGTCGATCGCCAGCGGTTCTCGGCTGGTGGCCAGGACGCGCAGACCCGCGCAGCGGGTCAGCAGCGCGGAGAGCAGGTGTGCGGCCGCGTCGATCACGTGCTCGCAGTTGTCCACGACGAGCAGAATCTCGCGGCCGTCCAACTGGTCGGTCAGCACATCGAGTTCGTCGCCGGAGTTGCTGCGCGGCCTGGCGGAGGCGTCGAACAGTGCGGCGCCGCGCAGTCCGATCGCGGCCAGCACGGCGCCGCCGACCTTGTCCGGGTCGGTGACCGAGGCAAGGTCGATCAGCCAGGCGCCGTCCCGGTACGCGTCGCGGTGACGGCGCGCTGCCTCGACGGCCAGGCGTGTCTTGCCGGCACCGCCGGGGCCGAGCACAGTGACCAGCCGCCCCTCTGCGAGCAGGGTGCCGATCCGGGCCAGGTCGTCGTCACGGCCGATGAAGCTGGTCAGCGGCACGGGCAGATTGTTCGGCGCCTCCCCCGCTGCCTTGGGGGCGGTGGGGACGGGAGCGGGCTGCGCGGCCCGTAGCAGACGCAGGTGCCGTTCGCGTAGGGCGGCGCCCGGGCCGGTGCCGAACTCGTCAGCGAGCGTCTCGCGGAACTCTTCGTAGCGGGCCAGGGCCTCGGCCTGACGGCCCTGGGCGGCGAGCGCGTCCATGAGCAGCGCGACGGCGCGCTCGTACCCGGGGCGCTCGGCCAGCAGGCCGGTCAGCCGGGCGGCTGCCTGCGCGGCGTTGTCCAGGGCCAGTTCGGCTTCGGCAAGGTCGGCGGCGGCCTCGACCGAGGAGTGGGCCAGGCGGGTCGCGGCCGCGGGTTCCACCGCGGCGACGGTGGCAGGCTCGGTGCCAGGTGGCTCGGTGCCAGGTGGCTCGGTCCACAGGGCGACGGCTTCACCCAGCGGAGCAGCCGCGCCCGGCGCGTCGCCGGCGCGCAGGCGTTCCCGGCCGGCGACCGCGAGTTGCTCGAAGCGCAGCACGTCCACGTCGGCTGCGGACACGTCAAGGCGGTAGCCGCCTGCGACCTGTGTGACGGCACTGGAGGAGCCGAACGCCCGGCGAAGTCGCGACACGAGGGCCTGCAGGGCATGTGCGGGATCGGCGGGAGGTTCCTCTGGCCAGATCGCGTCGATGAGGGAGCTCTGTGTGACCGCGCGCCCACCGGCGAGCGCGAGACGTACGACCAGCGCCTGAAGGCGGGGCCCGGGCACCGGCAGGGCAGTGCCACCACGAGATGCCTGGAACGTACCGAGCAACGTGATGCGAAGCCGCGCATCCCCATCCATGGGCTCATCTTTGCGCGAGCGCACCCGGAAGGCCAATTCGGGCACCGTCACCGTGGCGTCCCCGTCGCGATGGCGGCCACCAGGCCGGGCGGCGGTCGTGTGCACGGCGCTGACACGGCCGCGCACACCGAGCCGATCCATGTGAGGCGTGGTGTCAGCGCCGTGTGCGCCCCGTGTGAGCGGCCCGGGCGAGTGTGTGGGTAGCCGCGGCGGACACCACGATCGCCGCGGCGACGACAGGGCTGCCCGCACCGGACGACGGAGAGACGCGATGACCGGAACCACCAGCACCACGACCGCAGGCACGGCCCCCACGAGGAACGACGTCTGGGTACGGACGTGGGGAGCTGCCCCGCACGCCCCGATCGAGGAATTCGGTCCCCTGCCCCCGTTCGCCGACACGACCCTGCGCCAAGTGGTGCGCATCAGCGGGGGCGGGAACCTGGTGCGCCTCAGGCTCACCAACGAGTACGGCACCGAGCCCCTGACCATCGGGGCAGCCCGGATCGCCCTCGCGGCGCCCGACGGCGGCATCCGGCCGGGCAGCGACCGGGCCTTGACGTTCGCCGGCCGGACGGGCGTCACCGTCCCCGTCGGCGCGCCGATGCTCAGCGACCCGATCGAGCCGCCCCTGCCGGCCCTGTCCGAGCTCGCCATCAGCCTCTACCTGCCCGAAGCGGTCAAGAGCGCCACCTGCCACGCCATGGGCGTCCAGACCGCCTGGAGCATCCCGGGCAACGCCGTCGACGCACTGACCCTGCCCGCGCGGGCCACGTCCCTGCCGCTGCAGGCCCTCATCTCGGCGATCGAGGTGCTCCCCGACGGCCCGGCCACCACCATCGCCATCATCGGTGACTCCAACACCGACTGCTCCGGCACCACCCCGGACGCCAACCGCCGCTGGACGGACCGCCTCGCCGAGCGCCTGGCCGAGCGCCTGGCCGTGCAGGATTCAGGCACCGTCTGCGTCTCCAACCAGGGCATCAGCGGCAACCGGATGCTGAACGAGGGCCTGGGCGAGGCGGTGCTGGCCCGCTACGACCGTGACGTACTGGCCACACCGGGGCTCGGCCACGTGGTCATCGCCATCGGCCTCGGCGACATCATCATCTCCAACGCGCCGCAGGACGGCAGCGGCCCCGCGGACGATTTCCTCGCCATGTTCCCCGGCGCGCCGGGGACGGCCGATGACCTCATCGCGGGCTACCGGCAGCTGATCGCCCGGGCGCGCGAGCGCGGCGTGCGCGTCTACGGCGTCACCCTCACCCCGTACGAGGGCGATGAGATCTACACGCCGGAAGGCGATCGCGTACGCCGGGCGGTCAACGAGTGGATCCGTACCAGCGGCGCCTTCGACGCGGTCCTGGACTTCGATGCTGTCTGGCGCGACCCGGCCCGCCCCGCCCGTATCCAGGACGGATTCCATGCGGGCGATCACCTGCACGGCAGTGACGCGGGTTGCCGGGCCCTGGGCGACTCCATCGATCTGACGCTGTTCCAGTGACGCCTGCCCCACCCAGTGCCCCACCCAGTGCCCCTTGAGGAGAACGGAAAATCTTATGCATGACGTAGTGATCGCGGGCGCCGGCCCTGTCGGACTGCTCCTGGCCTGCGAGCTCGGTCTCGCGGGCTGCGACGTCCTGATCCTGGAGCAGGAGGCGCAGACAGGCACCCCCTGGAAGGCGCTTCCGCTCGGAATGCGGGGCCTGTCCGCCGCTTCGGTCGAGGTGTTCCACCGTCGCGGGATGCTGCAGCCACTGCTGACCGCGTCGGGTGCCCACAGCTATGGCAGCACGGACCTCGAGGCGCAGGTGGCGCCGGCGCCGCGCAGCGTGAGCCACTTCGCCGGCATGATGCTCGACCCGGCCGACATCGACACCGCCGCCCTGCCGTACCGGCTGCCCAGCCCCGTGCTGGAGGGCGTGATGACCAGCCTCGAAGCCGTGGAGACGGTGCTGGCCGAACAGGCGGCCAAGGTGGGGGTGGAGATCCACCGCGGCGCGCGGGTCACGGGACTTACGCAGGACGCGGAGGGCGTCCTCGTACAGGCCGGCGAGGACGAGTACGCGGCGCGCTGGCTCGTCGGCTGCGACGGCGGACGCAGCACCGTGCGCGGCCTCGCGGGCTTCGAACTCACCGGCACCGAGCCGCTGTTCACCGGCTACACCATGCTCGCCACCGTCGCCGACCCCGACAAGCTGCAGCCCGGGTTCACCCTCACGCCGACCGGCATGTACGTGCGGATGCCCACCCCCGGGCACATCGGCATGCTGGACTGCGACGGCGGCGCCTTCGACCGCACACAGCAGCCCACCCTCGACCACCTGCAGTCCGTGCTGCGCCGCGTCTCCGGCACCGACGTCACCCTCAGCGACGTTCAGCTCGTCTCCACCTTCACCGACCGGGCGATGCAGACCACCTCCTACCGCCACGGGCGCGTCCTGCTGGCCGGAGACGCCGCACACATCCACTCGCCCCTCGGCGCACAGGGGCTCAACACCGGCATCGGCGATGCCATCAACCTGGGATGGAAGCTCGCCGCGACCGTCCACGGATACGCCCCCGACGGCCTGCTCGACTCCTACACCCAAGAGCGCCATCCCGTCGGCGCACAGATCCTCGACTGGACGCGCGCCCAGAGCGCGGTCATGAAGCCCGACCCACACGCCCAGGCCATCCAGGCCCTGGTCCGCGACGTGCTGGGCACCCGGGACGGAACGACCTACGTCTACAACCGGACCTCGGGCTCCTCCCACCGCTACGACCTCGGCAGCACACACCCCCTGATCGGCCGCAACGCCCCCGATTTCCACTTCACCAACGGGACGCGTCTGAGCGACCTCATGCAGGACGGGCACGGCATCGCCATCGACTTCACCCCCGACAGGCAGCTCGCCGGTGCCACCGCCGACCACGAGAACCTGATCCGGTACGTCTCGGGCCCGGCGAGGAACGAACTGGGCTGCGGCGCCCTCCTCATCCGCCCCGACGGCATCGTCGCCTGGGCAGACGGCCCCGATCCCGACCCCGCAGGGTTCCAGCACACCGCCGACCGGTGGTTTGCTCGCACCGCCAACTAGGGTCCGTCTTCAAACGGATCTTGCCCAGCGCAGGAATGAGGCGAGATAGACCGCTGCTCCGAATGAGGTGGCGGTTTTGTCGTATCTCGTCGCGATGCCGCGGAACCCTTTGAGTTGGTTGAAGCAGCGTTCGACGATGTTGCGTTGGCGGTAGGTGTTCCGGTCGAAGTGGGGTGGTCTGCCGCCGCGGGGCCCGCGGTTGCGGCGGTGGCCTTTCTGGTCCAGCTTCTCCGGAATGGTGTGGGCGATACTGCGGCGCCTGAGGTAGCCACGCAGGCCACGTGAGCTGTAGGCCTTGTCCGCGATCACGTGGTCGGGTCGGCAGCGTGGCCGGCCCCGTCCGGTGCGGGGCACGCCGGTGCGTTCGAGCAGAGGGCGTGCGCAGAGGATCTTGTAGACCATGCCGTTGATGACCTGCCGGTCCGCGGTGCGCGGCCGCCCGGTCGCGGCCCGCGGTATCAACGGAGCGAGCAACTCCCACTCCTGATCGGTGAGTTCATGGCGGCGTATCACATCACCGTGATCCACCATTCGATGATCTTTGAAGACGGACCCTGGTGCACCGCGCTGATACGGGGCCGCGTCGCGTATCCGGCCAGACGACACAGCACGCACAGCCCCGCTCAGCCGAGGATGACCGGCAGATCGGCGACGCCGTTCATCAAGAGGCTGGGAAGCCGCTGCGGCTCGGTGTCCGTGTCGGCCAGCCGCAGGCCGGGGAACCGCCGCAGTAGGCTGCCCACGGCGATGGCGCCCTCCAGCCTGGCCAGCGGCGCGCCCAGGCAGTGGTGCAGGCCGTGTCCGAACGCCAGGTGCGGCGCGGCGGGCCGGGTGATGTCGAACCGGTCCGGCTCGGCGAACCGCCCCGGGTCCCGGTTGGCGGCCAGCAGCGACACCACCACGACGTCCCCGCGGGGAATGGTCACGCCGCCGACGGTGATCGGCGCGGTGGTGACCGAGGGAACGGGCGTCTGCTTCGGACCGTCCTGCCGCAGCTGCTCCTCGACGACCGCGGGCAGACGGCCGGGCTCGGCCCGCACCAGCCGCAGCTGCTCCGGGTGGCACAGCAGGGAGTACACGGCGCCGCTGATGAGGTTGACCGTCGTCTCGTGTCCCGCGAGGAGCAGTAGGAAGACCATCGAGCTGAGTTCGTCCTCCGACAGCCGGTCCTGTCCGTCGCGCACCGCGATGAGCGCCGACAACAGGTCGTCGGCGGGAGACCTGCGCTTCTCGGAGATCATGCCGCGCAGGTAGGCCACCATGTCCGCGGCCGCGGACAGGTAGGTGTCGGCGGGGTGTACCGAGCCGTTGATGACGATCGACGACCAGCCGCGGAACGCCTCGCGGTCGGCCACGGGGACGCCCAGCAGTTCGGCGATCACCGTAATGGGCAAGGGGTAGCACAGGCCGGCGACGAGGTCGACCGGTGCACCGTCCGCACCGGCCTCGTCCAGCGCGTCGAGCAGACCGTCGGTGATCTCCTGCACCCGGGGCCGGAGCCTCTCGATGCGGCGGACCGTGAACGCCGCCGTCACCAGCTTCCGCAGCCGGGTGTGGTGGGGCGGGTTGGCGGTCAGCACGCTGGTGTACATGGCGGCGTGCAGGTCGGCCGGTGTGGCCTTCGCATGCGGTACCACCTCGGGGTCCTTGGCCATCGCCGGATGCGCCAGCAGTGCCCTGGCCTCCGCGTAACCGGTGACCAGCCACACCGGGACGCCGTTGAACAACGTGAAACGCTGCACCGGACCGGACGTGGTGAGCGCATCGAGGGCGGCACTCCGGGCCGTCCCGGTGGTCTCAGTGAAGGGCGAGGGAACTGGACTGCCGACGGCCATGGAGCCTCCAAGTGAGATGTTCCTGAGTCTTCAACTGGTTTTACACGACTGCTCGTTGGTTCCTCATGCGGCACGACGCAAAGCAGGAGGTGGGCCGTTGATGTCGGTAGCGTTGAACTCGAGGGAACGGCGGTCAAGGCCAATTCGATCTACCCGGGTTCAGCACGGTCCTGGACGAAACGTAGGCCAAGACCATGCGATCGCGGACAAGGCCTACGCCTCCCGCGGGTTACGCGCCTACCCGCGCAAGCGCGGCATCGGCCACACCATCCCAGAGAAGCGGGACCAGCAACGCCACCGCCGAAACCGCGGCCGTCGCGGCGGCCGCCCGCCGCAGTTCGACCACGACATCTACCGCAACCTGTCTCGGATCCAAACGCCGCACTCGTGTTAGCGCTGAGCAGGGATTGGCTGACCGATGTTGGTATTCGGTCTTCACTCCGCGGCGAAGTCGTCGCTGCTCAGCGCGTAAACGGTGCAGGGACGGCCCAGGACGCTGTCTTCGCGTAGAGGTGTGAATCCCAGGCGGCGGGCCACGGTGGTGGAGGCGGTGTTGCCGTGGTGGATCATGGCCGTGATCTGCCCGAGCCCGAGCGCGCCGAAGCCCCATGCGAGGACGGCACGTGCTGCTTCCGTGGCGTAGCCGTTGCCCCAATGCGCTCGGGCGAAGGTCCACCCGATCTCGGTCTCGCCCAGCGCCTCCCACCAGTTGAGGCCGGAGCGCCCGATCGCCTCGCCGGTGCTGGTCAGTTCGACGGCACACAGGCCGTGGCCACGCTGAACCCACTGTTGGCGGATGTCGCGGAGACGCACTGTGGCCTGCTCGTGGGTGTAGGGCCCGACGAACTGGTTCACCTCGTCATCGGAGTGGAGAAATACCCACCAGTCGGTGTCGGCTTCGGAGAGCGGGCGCAGACGGAGGCGTGGTGTGGTGAGCACTGGCCTCAGCCCGTCGGGCGGCAGATCACGTCCGCTGTCTGTCGTTGCTTCCATTCGAGGTCCTCCCTGTCTCTGACCGTGATCAAGCATGGAGGCTGATGTGAGGGTCGGTACAGCATCGGGTCGGGAGGTGGTGTCGGCGGAGGGCAGCAGGGCGTTGACCCCGGCCGTTCCCGGCCGGGGTCAGTTCGTGGGTTGCAGGTCAGCCGGGAGAAGTTGCTCGGTGAGCAGGCGGCGGACCCTGGCCAGGCGGTCGGGAGCGGTGAGCCAGGAGTCCAGGAGTTGCCAGCCGTGAAAGTAGCTGAGGACGTACAGAGCCATACCCGTGGCCCGTAGTGAGGCAAGTGCCGCGCTAATCTCGGCGTCGGAGAGCAGAGCCCAGCGGGACAGATAGGCGGCCAGTTCGGTGTCCGGACGGCCTTCGGCTGCCAGGAGCGCGGTGTTGGCCCAGACGCCGAACAGGATGTTCTGCACGTGGTGGATGGCGGCGAAGTCGCTGCCGTCGGGGGCCATGCCGTATGCCGCGAGTACGTTGTCGGTCAGCCACGCCTGGGCCTCGTCCCCGGGGAAGACGATGTCCTGGGCATGCAGGCCGAGCCCTTCACTGATCACGAAGCTGGGTCCGAGCATGAACCGGATCTGTTGATCGAGGCGGCCCTGTTCCTCGACGAGCAGACGTTCCTTGAGCAGGGACTCGGCGATGTGCCCGGGGTGACCCTCGTGCGCGACGACATACAGAAGATCGGCGAGATTGAACGGCAGATCGCTGTTGATGTGCAGGGTTGACCGCACCCCGCCCTCGTACTCCCCGGCCGCCCGGAAATGCGCACCGGAGACCAGTCGGCATCGCACCACCTCGTCCGCGGGCAAAGGCGCGATTGCGCTGGTGCGCCGTCGTGTCTCGGTGACGGCTCTGGCGACGAGGTCGGGCAGTCGGTCCATCCGCTCCGGCGGCAGTGTGTGGGCCGCCTGCCAGGCATGCAGCCGGTCCGCCAGGGAGCCGGCGCCCCGTGGCAGCGCGGCGTGCAGCTGGGCATGAGCCTCCTCGAACAGCGTTTCTGGCAGCCATTGCGCTGAAACCCCTAAGCATTCGTGGGCGTACTCCGGCAGCGCCAATTTCTCGCCGGACAGCCGCCGAGCGACTGCCCGCAGTGCCCGAACATGGGCGGCCAGATACTCGGCGTGATGGGGCGGGAACGGCACCTGCTCCAGCAGCGCGTCAGCGTCGTCGGCCAGCCGTCCGGCCGAGGGCGGATCTTCGCTCTCCGCCTGTGCACGCCACTTCTGCGCCCCGCGGTAGATGAGCACCGTGCCCGTGGCGCTCCCGGCCATCTGCCGGTTGACGCGCAGCGCCAATAGCGCATAATCGCGCAGCCACTTCCGTGACGTTACTGACATTGCTTCCTCCCTGTCCCTGAAGCCGAGTTCCGCCACGAAGCTAGCTGTACGATTCTCCGTACGGCGTACGGAAGGAGCGCGAAGAGTGCCTCAGCCACGTCCCCCGGCGATCTGGTTCACCGACGAGCCCAATCCAAAGCCTCGCCTCTCCAGACAACGGATCACCCGCGCCGCGGTGGCGTTGTTGGACGCCGAGGGATTGGAGGGCCTCTCCATGCGGCGTCTCGCGGCCCGCCTGGAGGCCGGCACCATGTCGCTGTACGAATACGTCGGCAACAGGGAGAACCTGCTCGACCTCGCCGTGGACGAGACCATCGCCGAGATCGAAGTGGACGGCGTCGACGATGCGCCCTGGCGGGAAGCCCTCACCCGCCAGCTGACCCGCAGCAGACACGTTATGCGGCGTCACCCCTGGCTGCCCGCTCTGATGTCCACCCGCCCACTGTTCGGCCCTCACGCCCTCGCACGATCTGAGCTGGTCTATTCCGTGCTCAACAGGGCCGGACTCGACGGGGCCCGGCTCACTGCGTCCGTTTCGTCGCTGACCTATTACGTCCAGGGGTACACCGCCACGGAGAACCTATGGCGCAGCAGCCATCGCGACCCCGCCGCAGAGACCGAACTGCGCCGCCAGGCCCAGCAGTACCTCGATCGCCGAGAAGAACTCCACCCCACGCTGGCCCGGCACGCCGACCTCGGCAACGATGACTTTGACGGCTCGTTCCAACTCGGTCTGGAAATCGTGCTCGACGGGATCGAAGCCCGCATCGGCACGTAGCTTCTACGCGACCACGACGCAGTAAGTACCGGCATTCGAAGGTTGGCCGTTTCGGGCCGGTGACGGACCCGTTTCTCATGGTGCTCGGCACAATGACGGTGCTGTCGGCTGTGCTGCGCGGACCTGCGCCGGCCTCGTCCCGTGCGTGCTGATCACGACGCAAAGGCGTCACCAGAGGCCCTTTTCGGTCTGCTGAGGATCATGGTGAGGTCCATGGACTCACCGACGGTGGGGCTACCGGGCTTACCGGGGTACACCTTCCCGGTCGAGTCGATGACCTTCGCCCCCAGGTTGCCGGGGTCGTCGTAGGTGGCGTCGCCGGTGCTAAGGATCGTGAACTCCGCCGCGACCAGGCGCTGCCGTCGGGGGCTGCGAAGGCCTCCAGCGACGGTTTGGCGTTGTCCTCGTACTTGGTCAAGGTGACGTCGGCCTGGACATCGTTGCCCGTGGCACCCATACCGGGCACTCCCTCCAGCGAGAGGGTGTCACCGACCTTGGCGCTCCTCGGCGTTGTGCTGCTGGGCGGGACGTCGGCGATCTGGGCCGCTCTCGCTGCTGATCTCCTCAGCCCGATCCTCGCCGACGTGACCGGGATGCACCGCCACACCGCACTCCGCTGGGTCACCTACGCCCGACGCGACTGGGCCGAGTACCTCGCCGCACGCACCGGGGAACATGGGCAGGGTGTTCGCGAGCAGGGCTGGTCAGGGCCAGGACGCATCGGCTGGAGACCGTCCCCGGGCAGTCGCCACGTGAAATGAGTCGCGGCTGATCTTCCCCGAGTTACCCGGTGCGGCGCGTGATCAAGACCTCCAGACCGTCCAGGATGCGCTCCAGACCAAAGTCCAGCGCCTGGTCCCGGCCGTCCTGTGAGGCCATGGCCGCGGCGAGCGCAGGGAAGCGGTCGGCGTGCTGGTGCACCAGGGGCCCGAGGAGGGCCAGGAGTTCCGTCTCGGGCGAGCCGCCCGGCCGGGCCGCACGGGCCTGCTCCGCGATGCCCCGGACGTGGCCGGTCAGCAGCACCGCGGCGTCCATCCGCTCGGAGCCGCTCAGCCCGTGGCCGTCCAGGGCCGTGACCACCCGCTCCAGCCAGCCGAGTTCCTTGGGGCCCATCACCCGCGGCCCGACGGTGGCGTCGAGCAGCCACGGGTGCTCGGTGAACGACCGTGCCAACTGCTTTGCCCAGGCCGCTAGTTGCTCACGCCACCCGGGCCCGTCCACGGCCTGCGGCGGTTCGCCGACCGCGGCCTCCACCATGAGCGCGACCAGCTCCGCCTTGCCGGGCACATAGCGGTAGAGCGACATCTTGGTGAAGTCGAGCAGCCCGGCCACCTTTTGCATCGAGACGGCGCCGAGACCCTCGGCGTCCGCGATCTCGACGCCCGCCGCGGCGATCCGCGCCAGGCTCAGCGCGGGCTTCGGCCCCCGGGACGGCTTGGCGGGTGGCCCCCAGAGCAGCCGCACCGCCTCGTTCGCTTCCTCGCCCAATTCCCGCTCCGTCTCGTATTGCCTGCTGCCCTTGCGAGGCGACCTAACTGCGTCTACCGTACACAGAAATAAATAGTGTCCCTCGGACACAGTTAGTCGAGCAGTCACGGATGGAGTGTTCACGTGCGCACGAAGGTCCTGATCTCAGGCGCGAGCATCGCCGGCCCCGCACTGGCCTACTGGCTGGGGCGGTACGGCTTCGAGACCACCGTCGTCGAGCTGGCCCCCGCCCTGCGCGGCGGCGGCCAGGCGGTCGACTTCCGCGGCAAGACCCACCTGACCGTGCTGGAGCGGATGGGCGTGCTCAACGAGCTGCGCACGCTCGACACCGGCGGCAGCCCGATGACCTTCGTCGACCAACGCGGCCGTCAGATCCTCCACCTGCCGGCCGACTTCGCGGGCGGGGACGTCGAGGTCCCGCGCGGAGAGCTCGCCCAAGTGCTGTACCAGCGCGGCCTCCCGCGCACCGAGTACCGCTTCGGCGACTCGATCACCGCCCTGGAGGAGACGCTCACCGGCGTCCAGGTGACCTTTCGGAACGGCGCGCCGCGCGAGTTCGACCTGGTGATCGGCGCCGACGGGCTGCACTCCAACGTCCGTCGGCTCGCCTTCGGCCAGGAGGAGCGCTACGTCCGCCACCTCGGCTACTACGCGGCCACTTGGCAACTGCCCAACTACCTGGGTCTGCCTCCCAGTTCAGTCGGCCTCAACGTCCCCGGCCGGCTTGCCGCCGTCGGCGCCGACCACCGCGACCCGGCTCGGGCGGGTGCCTTCTTCGTCTTCGCGTCGACCGAACTTCGTTACGACCGCCGCGACGTGGCGCAGCAGAAGGCGCTGATCCGGGATGCCTTCGCAGGCCTCGGCTGGGAGGTGCCCCGGCTGCTGGAGAGCCTGGGACAGGCCCCCGAGCTGTACTTCGACTCGATCAGTCGGTCCGACGTTCCCACCTGGTCCACCGGACGGATCGCCCTGCTCGGCGACGCCGCCTGCGGGGCCACCATTGGCGGGATGGGCACAGGCACCGCCGTGGTGGCGGCGTACGTGCTGGCTGGCGAGCTGGCCCGGGCCCGCGGCGACCACCGCACCGCCTTCGCCCGTTACGAGCACGTCCTGCGCGATTACGCTCAGGGCTGCCAGAAGGGCGGCGACCGCACCGGCCGGTTCCTGGCGCCCGGCACCGCGACCGGACTGCGGGTGCGCAACGGGCTGCTGAACCGGCGCTGGATCCTCGACAAGATGCTGGAGATGGGCAAGCAGATCAGCAGCGTCGACCTGCCCGACTACGCGGCCGAGCTGTCCAACGCCGCGGCGTTCAGCGTCGTGGGCGGACGGGTCGGCCCTCGGGCAGCACGCCGCCGGCGGTGACCACCCTGTCGCGGGCGGCTCGCAGGGCGGCGGTGCAGCTGTACGCCATCGGTCCTTGGCCGGACAGGGCGCTCTCGGCACTGAGCAACACCTGCCTTCGGCACTCGCCGACGAAGCCACCCGTTGGCTCCAACGTGGGCGGGAGGACGGAATAGTGCGCGGTTGGAATAGCCCCCTCCCTCCAGTAATCAGGGGCAGCGGTAGAGCGCGCGGGAGCGTCGGCCGGGGCGAGGACACGACAGCCATGGCCTGGCATCCTGAGTGAGGAGAAGTGGCAATAGCGGCTCACCGGCGCCGACCGGCGGGCCCTGTCCCGGCTGTTCTGGACCCATGTGAACTCCTACGGCCGGTTCGAGCTGGACATGAACTCCCACCTCGCATCGGTCGCCGCCGCGGCGGCGACCAGGGTGCCCGGCCCCCGCCCCGCGCGCGGAGTGCCCACTGCCCAGTCGCCGGGCGGCTGGGCAGGCTCGGTCTGAACGGCCTCCCGGCTCTCTTCGCTCCGGTACGACCACATCAACTTCCTCGGCCGCTACTCCTGCGCCCGGCCTCCGGCACCGGGCCTGCGGCAGTGTCGCGACCCGACCGCATCGCCCTCGTGATCCGGCACGTCAGGGGATCTGGGCCTCGATGTGGGCGAGGTGGGCCGCGAGGATTTCTTCGAATGCGGCGCTGCGGTCCGCTCCGAGGGGGCGGATGTCGCGGGCGAAGTGGGACAGGGCGGGGAAGCGTTCGGGGTCGGCGCCGAGCACCGCGACGCGGAACTGCTCCATGCCCTGTTCGTACTCCTTAGGGGTGATGGTGCTGATACCGGCTTCGGAGGCGATCAGCGCGGCGAGGAGGATCACGATGCGGTGGTATCGCACCGGGACCTCCTCGTCGGGCAGGCCGGACGCACGCAGGGCCTGCAGCAGCTCTTCCATGACCCATCGGGATCCGGTGCCGCCGGACCCGTAGCGTCCCCACACCGCGGCGAGTTGGGGTTGCTCGCCGAATGCCTCGCACAGGTGCAGGGCGAGGGCGGTGACGCGCTGCTTCCAATTGCCCTCGGGGCGGTAGCCGTCCATGACGGCCAGCAGGATCCGGTCGGCGACCGCGCGCAGCAGTTCGGTCTTGTTGCGGAAGTGCCGGTAGAGGCTGGAGGAGTCGGTCCCGAGCGCTGCGGCGAGTTTGCGCACGCTGAACGACTCGGCGTCGCTCGTGCGCAGCAGTTCCGCCGCCGTGTCCAGGATCTCCTCGGTCGACCATCGCCTTCGGCCGGTCATCTCGCCCCTCTCGTACGGACCCAGCCTAACCCATGCACTTGTCGATGCACGCAGCGCGTGCATAATCGAGTGCAATACAGGGCTCGGCGGCGACGACACACCCGGCGCCCGGCCGGGAGGGGAGAAGGACGCATGAGCGAGACCACTACCGCGATACGGCCTCCGGAGCCGGACTTCTCGGCGATCACGACCGAGGAACTGCGCGCCTACCGCGACGCGGAGAACCGCTTCCGGGCCTCCGGCACGGCGCGGACGATCCTCGGGGAACCGAATCCCGGCGCCGCTATCGTCTGGCAGGAGATCGCGCTGCCCGGCCGCGACCTACCGGTCCGGGTCTACCGGCCGGCCCCGACGGGAGACGGCGAAGCCGCGGCCCGAACCGGCCTGCCACTCGTGGTTCATGTCCACGGAGGCGGCTTCGTGGGCACGGCGGTGCAGTGCGACTGGACCAACAGCCACCTCGCCGTGAGGCTGCCTGCCCTCGTCGTCTCGGTCGAGCACCGCCTCCTCGCCCCCGGCAGCTCGCTGTCGAACGCCGCCGACGACGGCTGGGATGTGCTCGAGCACGTGGTGCGGCACGCCGCGCAGTGGGGCGTCGACCCGGCGCGCGCGGCCGTCTTCGGTGAGAGCTGCGGCGCGCTGATCAGCGCGCTGACGGCCGTCCGGGCCAGGAACGCCGGCCTGGGGCTCAAGGCGCAGGTGCTGGTCAACCCCGCAGTCGACGTGACCGGGACGATGTTCGACTATCCCTCGATGGCCGAGTACGCCTACAGCCCGTCCCGGGCCTTGCCACTACTGCGGCTGTTCCAGCGGCTCGCCGTCCCGCCGGGAACCGACGCCAACGCAGTCTCGCCGCTGTACGCGGACGGCCTGTGGGGGCTCGCCCCAGCGCTCGTGGTGGTGCCCACCCAGGACGCGGTCGCCGACCACGGTCGCCGCTACGCCGAGCGGCTGAGCCAGGCAGGGACCCCCGTGCGGCTTTCCGAGTACCCGGGAGCACGGCATGCGTTCCTCACCCTGCCCAGCGTGGAACCACAGGCCGAGCCCGCCCAGGCGGAGATCCTCGCGTTCCTCCGCGCGGCCCTGGGAAAGTGACGGAGGAACGCCTGCTCTCCACCCCTGGACCCGACAGCCCAGCAGTCTCCCGACTCGGCCTCGGCCTCATGAGCATGACCGGCGTCTACGGCCCCACCGACCCGGACGAGGCCGCGGCCACTGCGCCGGAGGCCCTCGATCCGGACGTCACCGTGTCCGACACCGGCGACGTCTACGGCGACGGAGTAAACGAGGAACTCCTCGGCCGGACCCTCGCACCGCATCGCGACCGCGCCGTGCCGGCCACCAAGACCGGGGGCCGGCGCACCGTCGAAGGGCTGGTCCCAGCCGACTCACCCGACGATCTGCGGCGTGCCTGCGAAGCGTCGTTGCGCCGGCTGCGCACATCACATAGACCTGTACTACCTCGCCCGTATCGGCCCCGCCGTCCCCGACACCGGGGCCCAGGGGACCCGGTACAGCGGCCACGGCATCGCCCTGATCGACCAATGAAGAGACATGAAGGGAACTGACGAGAGAAGCGCCCTGATGACGCAACCACCCCATGCACGAGGACCGCTCCCAGGCGCGGGTCGACTCGGCCGTCACCACCTACCTGGTCGTGTCGTCCGTCATCGGAGCGCTCGGCGTCCTTGCCTGGCTCACGGCGGCCCGGGCCGTCAAAACAGGAAAGCGGTGGGCCCGCCACGTCGCGACCGTGATGTTCGTGCTCGGTGCCAGCGCCGGACTGGCCGAGCTGCTCACCAAGGACACCTCCGGCGCGACCGGACTGCCGCCGGAGCCGGGCCGGGCCGGGATAATTCCCTGCCAGGCGGGCGGTTTCGCGGTCACGCCGCTGTGGAGAAGAAGGCGACCGACATGACGACTCCTCCCCTCGACTCCGCACGCAACCACCGCGACCGTACAGAGCCGCACCAACACCAGCCACGACCACCGCGCACCATAGGGAGCGACACAGTGCAGCGCATCGGCATCATAGGAGTGGGCGAGATCGGCAAGGCCATCGTCGAGGGCCTGCGCAGCGGGGGCGGTGCGTCGCCGGAGGTCTTCCTCTCTCCCCGGGGAGCCCGCGTCGCCGCCGAACTGTCCGAGCGCTTCGAGGGCGTCCAGGTATGCGCCGACAACCAGGAGGTGGTGGACCGCTCCGAGTTGGTGATCATCGCCGTGCGCCGTCAGGATCACCACGAGGCCCTCGCCGGGCTCAAGGTGGACGACGACAAGACCGTGGTCAACCTGATGGCCGGCGTCGCCATCGACGACCTGCGCCGAACCCTCGCCACCGGCGCCCCGATCGTCCGCGCCATCCCGCTGCCCACTGTGCGCGAGCGCCGCTCCGTCACCGTGACCTGCCCCTCGCACCCGGTGGTGGACGCTCTCTTCGAACAGCTGGGCGGGGCGCTCCCCGTCGCGGACGAGGACGCCTTCAACGTCTTCTCCGCACTGACCGGAACCCTCACCACCCACTACGCCTACCTCGCCACGCTCACCTCGTGGGCCGTCGGCCACGGCATCGCCCCCGACGCCGCCGACCGGTATCTGCGCGGTCTCTTCCAGAACGTCGGCCGCTCACTGAACGACGAGACCCGCCCTCTGCATCAGCTCGCTGCCGACCACGAGACGCCCAAAGGGAACAACGAGCGGGTCCGCACCACGTGGTTCGATCCGGCCAACGCCGCAGCCCTCAAGGAGGTCCTGGACGGCCTCCTCTCCGATCTGAAGCAACAGCCTCCCGGCTGGGACCGGCGTCCGTGACCGGGAACGGCGACCCTCTGCACGCCCCTCACAAACGGTGCCGTCCTTTGCGCGAGCAAGATCGACAGCGGGCCGCCGAACCCTCGTCGATCCCGGATTGGCTCTCAGAGGTCGTTTTCTCCCGTTGTTTCATCCCGGAATCTGCGGTTGGTGGGTCTTTGCGGAGTCGCGCCAGAAAGTGGTGTTCTCGCCGGTGAGGCGGCGGGCCATGAGGGCGGTCATGGCGAGGTGGATCATGGCCTCGGAGCGGGCGGGAAGGGTTTCGCAGTCACGGGCCAGGCGGCGGTGGAGCATCAGCCAGCCGTAGGTCCGCTCGGCCGCCCAGCGTTTCGGGATCGAGGCGAATCCCCTGGTCCCGGGGTGCGTTGGGTGATTTCGAGGTCGATGCCGAGGCCCTTTTCCTCTGGAGTTTGAGGTGTCCCTTCCGTCACGCTGATGGGGATGCCCGAAATTCTCCAAGGCCTGCTCGATTCCCCACTTGGGCGAGGGTGAACGATGAGCCCGAGGCCACAATCCGGACCGCCTTGGCTCAGCCCAGCGCGTCCATCAAGGCGGTCACATAGGCATCCAGCCGCTCCTCCACGGCTCGCGCCGTCAGCTCCGCCCTCCCCGCCTCCCGCCATGACTGCGCCACCAGCTGCACCGCTCCTGAGATCGCCAGCCCGTCCAGCACCCGCCAGTACAGCCGCTCGCTCGCGGCCGCGGCCAGCACCCCGCCGGCCTCCTCATACGCCTCGGCGAACCGCAGACCCCACCCCGGGCCGTGCAGCAGCGCGAGATTGGTGGAGCAGTGCGACACATCGAGATCCGCCGGGCCCCAGGAGGCCTGTGCCCAGTCGACGACGCCGGTGATCCTGGCACCTGCGGGCCTTGGGGACGGCACGTCGAACAGCACGTTGCCGGGGTGGAAGTCCCGGTGCAGGAACCGCCCTTCATAGGTCGGCGCGGGCCTGCGGACCACGTCGATCGCCGCAGCCCATACCGCCGCGTCGGCGCCCTTCGGAACGACGACAGTGTCCGCGGTCGTCAACGCCACATACCCCCGGGGCCGCACGGCGGGCCGCACCGCGTGGATCGCCACGAGTTGACGGGCCAGCACAGGGACACGCGTCTCCAATCCCTCATCATCGAGGACCGTCCGGCCCGCCAGAGGCTGTCCCGTTGAACTTCCGCACGTGCCCTGATCCGACTGGGCCCAGGTACTGCTTGCACTGCAGTATCAGGAGCCGGTCTTCGTCATTACGGGCGGTTACGTCCACGCCGAGGTCCCCCACGCCGCCGACCCGGCCGCGGTCAAGGGTCCGGGCGCGGCCGGGGGGAGCCCTTCTGCTGTCCCGGGCATCGTATTTTGCTGCTGTGCGCCCCTGGTTCGCGCCCCGCGCGCTGCCTGAACGTGGTCCTGTCAAGGACACGCCTCGCAGAGGGCAACCCGCGTTCGCGGATCCGGCCCGGGATGCGTGTGACGGGGACCTGGACGGCGAGGGCACAGCGTGGACGGCACCAACAGAACTTCAGATGACCCGGGCGCAGTGGCCCGTGTCCGGCTGGACGGCCACCTGCGAGCCCTGCCCAGCGCAGGCGTCGACCCCAAGCCGCCCGGAGACGGCCCTACCCTGCTGCCGGAAAGTGCCGTGCAGGACAGTGCTGCCCAAGGGGAGGTGCAGGATCCGGCTGGTCCGGTGCGGCAGAGTGCTGCGGCGTTCGCGGCCGAGCTGATCCGGCTGCGCGCTGGTCGGGGGCTCTCCCAACTGGCTCTGGCCCGTCGCATGGGTTACGACAAGTCCTACGTGAGCCATGTCGAGCGTTGCACTCAGGCCCCTACACAGCCGTTCGCCCGCCAGGCCGACCATGTCCTGGGCTCCGGTGAGGCCCTGAGCCGCCTTTGGCATGCCTATCACACCGCCCACGCTGCCAATCGGCGTCCATACCACCCGGCCCCGTCACCTGTCTTGCCCGCGCCCCACGACACCGGACGCCCCGATGAGCCGGGCCAAGCGACCGAGCACGACAAAGCTGGTGCTCCGGACGGCCGTACCACGGTCGGTGACGGCAGACAAGCTCCCGGTGAGGGCAGCAGTGTTTCTGCCTCAATCGGCCTGCACGGAGCAACCAGTGTGCAGGTCGTCGAGTACAGCACCCAGCACTTGGACCAGTTGCCGCCGCCCGCCCCCATCACGCTGCATACAACCCTGCCGCGGGATGTCGCCGACTTCACCGGCCGCACCGAGGAACTCTCCCACCTCCTACACGCAGCCGAGGAAGGGCAGGCGCCGGTCATCACCATCCACACTGTGGACGGCATGCCCGGAGTGGGCAAGACGGCTCTGGTCATCCACACCGCCCACCTCCTGGCCGGCGACTATCCCGATGGCCAGCGCTTCGTCCGCCTCGGCACCCACGCCCCCGGGGCCGCCCCCGCCGACCCCGCTGGCGTCCTGACCCAGCTCCTGCTCAGCTTAGGCATCTCCCCCCGCAACATCCCGCAGAGTTTGGAAGAGAAAGCGGGCATGTGGAGGGATGCACTCACGGGCAGACGCATGCTTTTGATCCTCGACGATGCCGCCAGCGCGGCGCAGGTCGAACCGCTCCTGCCCGCCTCGAAAGACTGCCTGGTCCTCATCACCAGCCGCCGTCGGCTGCCCGACCTCGACGGTGCCAGCCCCCTCCCCCTGAACACCCTCCCTCCGCTCCAGGCCGCCAATCTGTTCATCCGCATCTCCCGTCGCGCACCCACCGCATCCGATCGCTCAGCCGTCACTCAGGCAGTGGAACTGTGCGGCCACCTCCCCTTGGCCATCACCCTGCTCGCCGGCCGCCTCGCCCACCACAGGGCTTGGAACATCAAAGATTTCACCGACGAATTCGCGACCGCCCAGGACCGCCTGGCTGAGCTGGAAGCGGGTGATCGAGCCCTCGCCGCCTCCTTCGACCTCTCCTACCAGCACCTCACTCCCGACCTCCAGCGTCTCTACCGACGGCTGGGCCTGCACCCCGGACCGGACACCGACCCTTACGCCACCGCGGCCCTGGACAACATCCCCCTCGCCACCGCCCGCCGTCGCCTCAACGAGCTCTACACCGCCCACCTCATCGACGAGCCCGCCCCGCACCGCTACCGCCTCCACGACCTGCTGCGCACCTACGCCCACACTCTCGCCCGGCAGGCCCCCTCATCCGACCGCGGCCAAGCGGTGACCCGCCTGCTCGACCACTACCACCGCACGGCCCGAACCGCCGACCACTACCTCAGCACCGTTCCCCGCCAGGACAACGCCACCGCGCCACCGCCCACCACTGCTCCCGTTCTGGCCACCCGCAGCGATGCCCTGGCATGGATGCGCGCCGAACTCCCCAACCTCCTCGCGGTTGCACACCACGCAGCCACTGACCGCTTACCTCACGCAGCCGCCCTGGCCCGCACGATGGCCGCCTTCCTCGACCAGGAGGGCCACTGGGCCGAAGCCATTGCCCTCCACCAGGCTGCCGCCCACACGGCCCACACCCTCAACTCCCCTGACACCGAAGCCCACGCCGTCCTCGACCTGGGCTGGGTACGGCGGCGGACGGGCAACTCTCCAGCGGCTGGCGAGCTGGCCCAGCAGGCTCACGACCTCTACCACAGCCTCGACAACCGCCTCGGCCAAGCCAACGCCCTGCGCGCCCTGGGCCTGGTACGGCAAATGACAGGCAACTATCCAGAGGCGGCGCAGTTGGCCCGGCGGGCTCACGACCTGTACCACACCCTTGGCAACCGCCTCGGCCAAGCCAACGCCGTGCTCGACCTGTGCCGGGTACGGCGGCGGACCGGCGACTACCCGAAGGCCGGGGAACTGGCCCAGCAGGCCCGCGACCTCTACCACAGCCTCGACAACCGCCTCGGCCAAGCCAACGCCCTGCTGGACCTGGGCTGGGTACGGCGGCTGACAGGCGACTATCAGAAGGCGGGAGAGCTGGCCCAGCAGGCCTACGACCACTACCACACCCTCGGCAACCGCCAGAACGAAGCCTGGGCCCTACTTGAGTTAGGCCAAATCAACAGAGATACGAGGAACTACATAGCGGCTGCCGATCTTCTCGAGCGCTCCCGCGCCCGCTTCCACAAGCTCGGCGACCGTAAAGGCGAGGCTGAGGCCCTCACCGCCGCCGGCGACCTGCAGGCCGCCGCTATCGGACCGGAGCCCGCACTCGCCACCTACCAGCAAGCCCTCACCCTCGCCCGCCAGATCCACAGCCCCCTGGATCAGGCCCACGCGCTTGAAGGCACAGCCAGCTGCCATGCCGCCCTCCACCACCATCGCGAGGCCATCCAATCCCTGCGCGACGCGATCACGCTCTACCAACGTCTCGGCGTAGCCGAAACCTCTCGCGCCGCCGACCACCTCAAGCAACTCGAAGCCGTACTCCACGAATCTGATCACCGTGGAGGAGGGAAAGAGCCACAGCCCTGAGCACTGCCAGGCAGCATCGGTACCTGGGTGTAGTCAGCCTCGCGGCACCAGCTCTGCGGTCGCCGCCGGAGCGTGTGTCACCTCCGCGGAGGCCTCCGCTCCGGCCGCCGACAGCCTGCGGCTCCTGCGCGCCCCCGGCGCGGCCAGGCTCGCCGACGAGGACAACGCTGAGGAATGGCCAGCGGCCATGGCGGACAAGTACCGAGGCGCCAGGCGGGAGTCGTGGCACTCGGCATGGCGGCCCGGCTATGCGGCACCCGGACCGCGCTGGCGGCGACACGATGTCGTCTATTCGGTGGTCAGTTCCTCGAGTTGCAGGCGCAAGGTGGTGGCAGTCGAGTCAAGGGCCGAACTCAGCTACCTGTGAAGCGGACCGCATGGGCCGACGCCTGCGGATCGGTGGCCGCCAGCAGCCGGGAGCCCTCCGCTTCCAGCGCCTCCCGGTCAGCGATCCCGAGCCGCCCGAACGGCTCGACCAGCACCGCCGCCTCACCTCGCCGCCGCTCGAACTG
>NZ_JAERRG010000035.1 GCF_016741935.1 Streptomyces endocoffeicus
GATGTCCGCGACCCACGCATATTCCGCGAACCGCACGACGCTGCCCGAGGCGATCGCCCGCACCGGCGTGGTCGCGGTCCTGCGAGATCCGCAGTGGTCTGGACACGAGCCGGTAGTGACCACGCCGGCGGAGAACGGCGTGTTGGCGATCGAGCTGACGATGACGACTGCCGAAGCGCTGCGTGCACTGCCTGGGGCTACGGGCGGCGCTGGAGGGGTCCGCAGCCGGTGACGGGGAGGGCACCCCCTACCCCTCCGATCTGCACCTGCTCACCACCGACGACCCCGGGCCACGGTAGCCGACCTCGCGCCCGAACGTTCTCCGAAAGAGGTAGCAATGGAGCTACGCACGATGACGTTGGTGACACGGCGACTGCTGCCGTTCCTCGCCCTCCTCTACTTGGTCGCCTACATAGACCGGTCCAACGTCGGCTTCGCGAAGCTGACCATGCAGTCCGAACTCGGGCTCAGCGAGTCCGCGTTCTTCATGGGCAGCGGCATGTTCTTCATTGCCTACGCGATCTTCGAGGTACCCAGCAACCTGCTGCTGGAACGCGTCGGAGCCCGCCGCTGGTTCGCCCGGATCATGATTTCCTGGGGCGTCGTCACCGTCCTGACGATGCTCGTGCGCAGTGAGACCAGCTTCTACATCTTTCGGTTCCTGCTGGGAGTGACCGAGGCGGGCTTCTACCCGGGCGTCATCTATTTCCTCACCAAGTGGTACCCGAACCGTCACCGCGCACGGATCTTCGGGCTGTTCATCTTCGCCAACCCGGTCTCCTTCGCCCTGGGCAACCCGCTGCTCGGGGTACTCAGCAACCTCGACGGCACGCTCGGCCTTGCCGGCTGGCAGTGGATCTTCCTGGCGACGGGCATTCCGGCGGTGATCCTCGGCGTCGTCACTCTCGTCTACCTGCCCGAAGGGCCGGAGAAGGCCAAGTGGCTCGCGCCCGACCAGCGCGAATGGATCAAGAATGAACTCGACCGCGAAGCCGGGCCGCGCCACGACAAGCACAACCCCCTCGCCCCGCTCAAGAGCGGGCGGGTCTGGTTCTTCGTCGCACAGTTCCTGCTGATGGTCCTGGCCGCCTACGGGCTGAGCTTCTGGATGCCGACTATCGTCAAGGGCTTCGGCGTCACTGACACCGTCACCGGCCTGCTCACGTCCATCCCGTATATCTGTGCCGCGGTCGCGCTGTTCCTGCTGCCGCGCAGCGCCGACCGTCACCGTGAGTACTACTGGCATATGGGTCTCCCGCTGGCGATCGCCGGCATTGCGATGGGCATGAGCTTGCTCGTCGACTCGCCGGCCATCCGGCTCGCGCTGATGTCGGTGGCCGCGGCAGGGATCCTCGGCCCACAAGCGATCTTTTGGTCGCTGAGCTCGCAGCTGTTCACCGGGATCCGAGCGGCGTCCGCGGTGGCCACGATCAACTCGGTCGGGAACCTCGGCGGCTGGCTCGGCCCGCTCGCGATCGGCTACATCGTCGACGCCACCCACAACACCAGCTCCGGGCTCTGGGTCATCGTCGTGGCAGCGCTCCTCGGCGGCGCTGTCGTGGTCCAGACCCGACGGATCGTCACCCGACACGCTGTCCCGGTCACCCCGACCCCCGAATCGAACAGACCGCATGCCTCTTCCAGGCGCGAGTCTGTCCAGTGAGACCCTGTCTCACTTTCGGTGGTAGCGGAGGGTGACTTTACCCGAGGAGGATGCGGTGGCGGAGCAGGGTGAAACCTGCTCCGCCGTACATCTGCCGCAGCGCACAAGCTCATCTGTGGTGGTGAGTGCGTCGCCGAGGTGATGGTGCGGGTGGGCCGCCAGTGGCGGCCGGACCGCATCGGCCTCGTCGAGGCCGGCGGCGAGCCCGCCTTGGTGTTCCACCGGGAGGGCCGTGTCTGCTCCGTGGACCCGCTGCGGATCACAGACGGTCTGATAACCGCGCACCCCAGGGTCATCAACCCGGACAAGCTTTCTCACGTCTGAGCTGTCACGCCCCGAGGGGCTGTCTCGTCTCCCTGATGAGAACCAAATCAGTCAAATCGGGGCAGACGGAGGAACGCTCACGGACAGATGCGATCGATCATGCGGACGGCATGCGTCCACCTGCTGCGTTCCTCCGCCGACGAGCCGCGATGAGCCCTGCCTGAAGGGGCTGCGCGCTCGTGCGCCCTTCCCCAGAGACGGCTACCGGACTGTCACAACTGCCGGTTCGCTCTCGGTCCCGTCGGGGGCCACCGCCACGAGGGCAACGCGGGCGCCCGGGCTGACGGCGTCGAGGACGTACGCGTCGCCGGAGATCCGGCCCAGCCACTGCGGCGACGCACCGGCGCTCCGCAGGTCGTAGTACCAGACCCCGTCGGGGGCCGACCGCCAGCGCAGCCCCACGGTCAACCCGCTGCCGCTGCCGCTGGGGGCGCTCGCGTCGACGCGAAGTCCGGTGGGCGCCGCCGGCTGTTGCGCCGCGCCGCGCGCCACGATCCGCAGCTCGCCGACGTACACGGTGTAGTCGCCCCGGGGCGCACCGGAAGGCGCCACCACGCCCACGGAGACCGCGGTGATCAGTGCGCCACGGCGCGGAGCGGCTTCGAATTCGAGCCGCCGCCACCCGTTGACGCCCGCTCGTCGGCCCCTCGCCGTCAGCCACACCGTGCGGTCCGGGGCGTCGGCGTAGCTGACTCCCAGACGCACGAGTCCGGTCGAGCCGCGCGAGCCTTCGCGGACGAGCAGGGACACCACCACCGGCCGGTCGGCGCGGATGGCGGTCTTGAACAACCGGGCCTCGGTGCCGGCGCCTTCGCTCAGCCGACCGCTGAGGCGAAGAGAGTTGCCGCCGTCGTAGGCCACAGAGTGGTCGTAGTCGATGTGGAGCAGTCCCTCGGTGCCGGTCACCCCGTGCAGGTCGCGGGTCCACCACTGCCAGGTCGGCAGCACGTCCTGGATGCTCATGCTGTACCAGACGCGCTGTCCGGCCGGGGCCCCGCGCAGGAAGAACCGGTCGCCCTGCCCGGTGTTGAAGCGGGTGGTGAACGGCAGCTTCGCGATGACCGACCGCTCCGGGACGAAGTTGGCGATGCCGTACTGCGGAACCCATTGCGGGCTTACCGCCTGCTCGACGGTGGGATGGACCGGTGTGGCGGGGACGGCCGGGTTCTCCGCTCTGCCCGACCAGAATCTGCGGTCCGCGATGTGGACCGCCTCCTGCAGCGCCGACAGGTCGGACGCCTGCGAGCCGAGCTGGGCGCGGGCACGCGAGACCAGCCGGTCGGACTGGCTGAACAGCGCCAGACTTGCCACCGGCGGCCGCTCTCCGTTGAGCGGGATGACCTGGTCCACGTAGTAGTCGAGAGCGTTGGCATGCACCCCGTCGTTCTCCTCCCCGATGTCCAGGGCGAAGAACAGCGTCCGGAAGGGGTCCAGTCCACGCTGTTCGGCGAGTGCCACCGACGGCGCGACGTAATCCTCGTCGTGCGCGTAGTCGGGTTGGGCGAAGCCCTGCGGCCAGGCATAGTTGACAAACATGCTGTCGACCTCGCGCCCGGGGACGATCCAGCCTGCGTTGTGCTCGTTGAATCGGTTCTCGTACTCGCCCGAGCCGTCCGTCCACAGCGCGTCGTAGATCTGCAGGTAGAAGGCGGGCATGCCCTTCGCGTGCGCGCGGGCGTGCATTGACTCGAACATCGCGGCGAGGTCATCGGCCTGACTGCGGGTAATCGTCTTTCCCTCGATGTTGAGGAAGTACCCGTCGTATCCGAAGTAGGCGGCGAGGTCGACAAGCTTGTCGCCGACCAGGTAGCCGCCCTTGGAGTCCTTGGCGATGAAGTCCGTGACGGCGCCCGGTGTCGCTGAGAAGTAGGGCTGGAAGATGGTCCCGAGAGCCAGTGCGCCGTTGCGGTGGGCGGCGTCGACGCACGCCGGGTTCGGTGTGCAGTCCGATCGGCCCGAGAGGCCCATCCAGTCGCCCATGTAGTCCTGGTAGTGGGCGAACCTGGTGATGTACGGGTACTGGTCGAAGCCGTAGCGGGTGTGGCGGAAGGACACCGCGCCCGCCTGGATCGGCCAGTAGAAGGTGTTGAGGCTGAAGATCTGCGGTCGCGGGCTCAGCCGTGGGTTGGCCTGTGCCGCCGCCGGGAGGTCGATCCGGCGGGCGCACGGCACGTGGCTGCGCATGTAGGCCGCGTTGGGGTCGGCGGCGATGTCGTAGGCCAGGAGGGCTTGCACGCCCTCGGGACTGCCCGGCTGCAGTTCCGTCTGGGTGGGGGGAAAGCTCGGGGCGGCGCCGGAGGGCGAGGCGCCGCGCGGCTGCGGCACCGCGGCGGCGGCCGTCTGGCCGCCCCAGGTACCGGCCACGGTCGCCGCCAGCGTCGCCCCCGCTGCCGCGAGGAAACCACGCCGGTACATGGTGAAGGGCAACTGCGGTTCTATGCGAGACATTTCAGTTTCTTTCGTCGGACGGATGGGTGCGGCGGTGGCAAGGAGGAGTTAGTCCGGCCGCGGAGGTCGCCGCCGGTCAGTCGGTGGCGGCCTCGTGGTCGCCAGGTCAGCGTGGTGTGAGCCGACGTGCTGCGACGGCCCGTCGGGGACACTGCCTCCAGCTCCAGCCGGTCGGCGCCGGTACTGGCGCCGAGCGCCAGGGCGGGCACGCAGTACGCACCGTCGAAGGTGCGCCCCAGCCACTGCCTGCCGCCGTCGGCAGTCCGGCGGAAGAGGTCGTAGAAGGCCACGCCCCGCAGTGTGAAACGCGGTCCACCGTAAACCCGTTGGGCCTGCGGGGAGCGGACTCCCGGTTGTCCGCGATCAGTTGGAGTTCGCCCAGGTTCACGGCGAGGTCCGGAGTGCAGCAGTTCGGCGTCGGTGTCCTCGGCCGGTTCCAGCGCGGGAGGTCAGCAACGACCACGCCGAGTCAATCCTCGGTGTGGTCCCGGCATGGGTACTCCGCTATGTGTCGGACAGGGGCGTGGCCGCCGGGGCTGCGGACGGCCGGGTACCGTACGGGCGGATGGTGTGCCGCAGGTCCGCGACGTACAGGTCCGTGCGGGCGCGGCCCGTCGCGCCCTCGGCGAAACAGCGCTCTGCGGGAAGGTCCCAGGCGACGGTGGTGCGGCCGCCCCCAGGTACGGTGACCCTGCGGAAGGCGAGCAGTTCGCGTTGGCGAGGTAGCACCGAGCCGCCGGTGAGGTGCCCGAAAAGCGGCACGATGACCTCGGTGTCGTCGCCGTCGGTCTCGCTGACGGCCTCGACACTCACCCGAACTGTGGACCGGTCCACCTCGGCGGTACAGTTCTCGAAGCGTACGGGCCGGTAGCGCAGTCCGAAGCCGAATGGGAAGAGCACTGGTTCCGGAGCATCCCGGTAGACGTCACCGGCCGGATGGCGGTCGTTGTAGCGGACCGGCACGGCGCCGGCGTGGCTGGGCGCGGTGAACGGCAGTCGACCGGTGGGTTCGCTGAGGCCGAGCAGTGCTTCGGTGATCGCCGCACCACCGTGGGGTCCGGGGTAGCCGGCCCATAGGATGGCATCGGTGTTGTCCCGGACGGTTGTCAGGACATGAGGGCGGCCGGCGACGACTACGGCGATCACGGGGCAGCGGGCTCGTTCACGCACCGCGGCGACCAGGTTGTCCTGGCCGCCGGGCAGAGAGACGTCGGCCAGGTCGACTCCTTCTCCGGCGGTGGCCACGGTGGCCGCTCCGGCGATGGCCCCGTTGGCTGCGAACTGTTCGCCGTACGGCCGGTGGCTGGTGCCGCCGAGCAGCAGGATCACGGCGTCCGCTCCGTGCAGGTCGAGAGCCGAGGGTATGCCCGACGGGCAGACGACCTCCGTGTTCGGCAGCACCTTGCGCAGCGCGAGATCCACGCCTGTGGCCGCTCCGTCGGGCAGCGGCGGCACGTAGTCGCCCAGCATCGCGGTGGCGTCTCGTGCGTTGGGGCCGATCAGGACGATCCTGGTGAGCGTCTCGGGGCTCAGTGGCAGCAGCCCTTGGCGGTTGTGCAGCAGGACGAGGGACTGCCGGGCCAGACGTGCCGAGAGCCGGTCGGTGGTGCGGGCGGCCTGCGCCAGGCGTTCGCGCGCGGTGGACAGCGTGTCGCCGCCGGTACCCGTCGTTTCGCCCGCCGCGGCCTGACCGCTGGTCGAAAGCAGACCCATGCGCTGTTTGAGCACAAGGATCCGGCGGCAGGCGGTGTCGATCAACTGGACCACGCGCGGATCGGTCGCCGCCGACTCCAGCAGGGAGAAGGACTCATCCCAGAGGGACAGGTCCACTCCCGCCCCGAGCGCGGCCACCGCCGCGGTCGTCTTGTCGCCGGTCGCCGCGGCCAGACGGTCCACGGCCAGCCCGTCGGACATGACGATGCCGTCGAAGCCGCATACGCCACGCAGGTAGCCGGTGAGCAGGTCGCGGTTGGCGCAGCACGGCACGCCGTCGATGTCGTTGTAGGCCGCCATGAACCCCAGTGCCCCGGCGTCCACCGCGGCACGGACTGCCGGCAGGTGCAGTTCGTGAAGGTCTCGGAAGCCGATCACGGCGGACTGGCCGTTGCGTCCTCCTACGGCCTCGCCCTGGGCTGCCAGATGTTTGACGACCACCGCCACGCCGCCCTTGCCGATGCTGCGGCCGCCGCCCTGCATTCCGCTCACCACGGCGGCGGTGAGTTCGGCGGCCAGCAGCGGGTCCTCTCCGAAGCACTCCTCCGCGCGCCCCCATCGGGGATCACGCAGGAGGTCGAGGCACGACACGAGCGCGAGATGCACCCCGCTGGCGGCGAGTTCGGCAGCGACGGCCGCCGCGGCCTCGCGGAGCAGCACGGGATCCCAGCCGCAGGCCACGGAAAGGTTGGTGGGCAGCAGCGTTCCACCGAGCGCCTGGTGACCGTGCGGAGCCTCCTCGGTCAGCAGGACCCCGATGCCGTGGCGGCCCGCCTGGGCCACCTCGTCCTGGACGTGGGCGGCAACCTCCGCTCGTTCCTCCGGGCGGATCCCGTCGGCCCATGAGCGGCCGGACCAGGCGTCGGCGCGGAAGAGTCCGTAGAGCGCTCCGAGCCCGCCCCAGCGGTCGAGTTCGGCCCGGGCGAGGCTGGTCAGGCGGAAGCCGCCTCGCGGGGTGCGCTCGACGGCCTGCCAGCCGTACAGCCGCTGGTTGAGCTGGCCCACCTTCTCGCGCAGGGACATCTCAGCCAGCAGCCGGTCGACCCCGGATGTCCCGTCGGCCGGGGAGGCAGCGGCGCTCTGGACCCGCTCAGCCTTCGGCATGTACAGCCCTTCTTTCGAGAACCTCGGCGTCGCTGACCGAGCTGTAGAACGTGCGGCCGGTGGGCTCGGCGTGGACGAGGCGCTCGACACCACGAGCACTGAGCGCCCCCGAATCGCCGGCGACCTTGGAGGTGACCAGGGTGGGACGGCCGCCGTGGCGGGTCATGTCCATCCACGTCTCGAAGACACCGCCACCGGGTGACAGTTCGGCGCGCGAGAGGGGCACGTCATCGTCGTCGACGGGGACGACGACCGCCTGGCGCCGGGGCTCGGGGCGTGGCCGGCTGCGCAGCTCCGCGGCGAGTTCGGCGAAGCGGTGGCCGAGCGGCTTGACCGAACCGTCGGCGTCGATCAGCCCGAGGCTGTGTTCCAGGTCGGGGAAGTCGGCCAGTCGGCGTTCGACATCGTGGGAGCACCACCAGGTGACCCCCCACAGCATCTCGCTGTCGGCTGCCGCCCGGACCGTCTGTGCGCAGAAGTCGGGGGCTTGCTCCTCAGTGAGGTGGTTGAGCGGGGCGCCGACCTCCTGCAGCCACACCGGCCGCGCCGTGTCGACGGCGAAGGCCCGCGACAGCTCGATGAGGTAGGCGGCGTGGTGGACGCTCTCGTGGGACATCGCTCCATATCCCTGAGCGGTGCCGTTGAAGATCCAGGAATGGATGACGCTCATCTGGCCGTACCGGGCGGAGTGGGTCGGTACGAAGGCGTGGTCGTCGGCGTACCAGACGGCGTCGTACTCGGCGTTGAGCCGGAAGTGGTGTTCCTCCCGCGAGCCCGCGCCGTGCAGTGCCTCGAGCCAGGCGGTCACCTGCTCCGTGGAGGCGGGCATCGGGCTCGGGTGGAGCGAGGACGTGAACTGGTTGACCTCGTTGCCCAGGGTCAGACCCAGGAAGTTGGGCAGGTCGCGCAGACGCTCGTCGAGCGCCTCGACCAGGCGTGCCTGCGCGGCGATCGCGCCGGGGTCACTGAACATGCTGCGTCGGTGCCAGTTGGCCAGCCAGCTCGGGACGAAGTCGAATCCGGACAGGTGTCCTTGCAGGACGTCGACGCAGGCGTCGAGCCCAGCCATGCCGGCGATCTCCACCATGCGCCGGACCTCGTCGAGCGCGCGGCGGCGGATCAGTGACCGGTTGGGCTGGATCACGGGCCACAGTGGCAGGATGCGGACATGGTCCAGACCGAGGGCGGCTATCGCCTTCATGTCGCGACGCGCGGCCCCCCAATCCGGGTCGAGCCAGGAGTAGAACCAGTCCTGGGAGGGGGTGTAGTTGACACCGAATCTCAGCATTTCAGCCTTTCAACCCGCCCTCTTCGAGGCCGCGGAAGAAGTAACGTTGCAAGATGGCGAAGAACGCCACGATCGGGATCAGAGCGATGATCGTGCCCGCCGCGACGAGGCGCGGATCGGAGTAGAAGGTGCCGCGCAACCGGTTCAGACCGACGGTCAGGGTGTAGTTGCTCTCGTCGGACAGGACGATGAGCGGCCACAGGAAGTCGTTCCACGAGCCGATGAAGGAGAAGATCGCCACGACGGTGATGACGCCTTTGACCTGGGGCAGCGACACACGGATGAACCGCTGCCACACATTGGCGCCGTCGACGATCGCCGCCTCGTCGAACTCGGCGGGCAGGCTGGCGAACGCGTTGCGCATCAACAGCACGTTCAGAGCCGCGACAATGGTCGGCAGGACGACGCCGACCAGGGTGTTGGCAAGGCCGGCGTTGCGCACCAAGAGGAACTGGGAGATCAGCACGATCTCGCCCGGTACGAGCAGCGCTGCCACGAAGACCGCGGTGGCCACACCGCGCCCGCGGAAGCGCAGCTTGCCGAGTGCGTATCCGGCACAGGTGGCGCCGACCACGTTGCCGATCACGGCCATGCCCGCCACCAGCAGGGAGTTGAGGAAGTAGTGCGGGACGGGGATGCGGTCCAGGACCGCGACGAAGTTGTGCCACGTCGGATGCTCGGGGACGAGCCGCGGTGGCCGCTCGTACAGTGACTCGCCCGAGCTCTTGAGCGACAGAGACAGCTGCCACAGCAGCGGGCCTGCCATCAGTACGGTCATCAGGGTGAGGATCAGGTACTGGGCGATGGTTCCCAGCCGCTTGGGGCGACGACCGCGGTTGCCCGTGGTGGGCGGCGCGTGGGAGGAGAAGGAGAACATCACGAGGTCCTCTGCTTGCGTTGCATGATGAGTTGCACGAGCAGCAGTCCGCCAACGATGACGAACATGAACACGCTGATCGCGCTGGCGTATCCGGTCCGGGCCTGCAGGCCGGTGCCCTCACGCTGGATGAGCATGGTCATGGTGATGTCGCCGCCGCCCACGCCGCCGGTCCCGCCGGTGAGGACGTAGATCTCGCCGAACACCCGGAAAGCGGCCACGGAGGACAGCACGGAGATGAGCGCCATGGTGGAGCGCACTCCGGGGACCGTGATGTTGAGAAAGGTGCGCACCACTCCCGCGCCGTCCACGGCGGCGGCGTCATAAAGACTCCGGTCGATGTTCACCAGGGCCGCGAGGTAGACGATCATATAGTAGCCCATGCCTGTCCATATGGTGACGAACATGGCGCTGAACAGCAGGAGCCAGCGGTCGCTGAGGAAGGGCACGGGCTCGGTGACCGCATGGAGCGTACCGAGCACCTCGTTCACCAGGCCGCGCTGGTCGAGCATGTTCGTCCAGATCAGGCCGACAACGACCGGCGACATGATCACGGGAAGATACATGGACGTGCGGAAGAACCCGGCCAGGCGTTCGGCCCTGCTGACCAGCGTGGCCAGCATGAGGGGCAGTACGACCATGAACGGCACCACACAGAGCGTGTACAGCGTGGAGTTCAGCAAGGCGGTGCTGAACCGCTCGTCGGCGAACATCCGCCGGAAGTTCTCCCAGCCGACGAACTGGCCGCCGCGCAGCAAGGTGGCGTCCGTGAACGAGATTCCCAGCGTGTTGACGAACGGCACGAGAACCATCAGCACGACGGCCGTCAGGGCCGGCAGCAGGAACAGCCAGGGGGCCAGGGGCCAGCGGTGAGTCGCCAGTCCGTGCCGCCCGCGGCGGGCCGAACGTCCGGCCCGCCGCGGGGTTTCAGTGCGCTGAGCGGTAAGCGTCATCGCTGCGAGGCCAGACGGTCGTTGGAGAACTTCACCGACGTGTCCAGCGCATCCTTCACGCTCTTTTTACCGATCACAGCCAGGGCGAGCTGCTCTCGCAGTGTCTCCACGTCGGCGCCGCCGGAGAAGGCAGCCGGCCAATACACGACCGCCTTCTTGACCTGAGCGGCGCTCTGCAGGCGCACCTTGGTGGACGGTTGCCCGTCGTCCTTGGTGAAGTACGGGTCGTCCATTGAGCCGACGGTGGAGGGGAACACCGAAGCCTTCTTGCCGAAGGCGAGCTGGTTGGCGGGATTGGTGACGTACCTGGCGAAGGCCTTGGCCAGCGTCTTGTGCTTGGACCCCGCGTTCACCACCAGCGACTCCATGTACGTGTTCGGGGCTCCGTTGGTGATGGCCGGTCCGATGCCCAGCGTCTTGTAGACGTTGGGCGCGGTCGCCTTGAGGTCGTCCAGCGTGTAGGAGCTGCCCCCCATATAGCCCAGGCGGCCTGCCTTGAACGTCTCGAGCTCCTTGGTCTGGAGGTTGTTCAGCGCCTCCTTGGTCAAAGCTTTGCCGGCGTACAGCTTGCGGAAGTGCTCGACGAGCTCGACGCCCTTGGCGTCGTTGTAGGTGAACTTCGTGCCGGCCGCATTCATGAGGGGTACGCCGTACGCGCCGAACAGCTCGATGGAGGGCATCCTGGCCATCATCGGGGTGTCCTTGCAGTTTTTGCCCATGATCTCGGCTTGGTCGAAGAGTTCGTCGAAGGTTTTGGGCAGGTGCTTCGGGTCCAGTCCGCACTTCTTGAACAGGGCTGTGTTGAAGAATGAGGGCCCCGTGTTGAGGTACCAGGGGTAGCCGTAGGTCCCGCCGAGCTTTTTGAACGTCATGGCCTCCCACGCCTTGGGCAGATACAGCTTCTTGGCTCCGGGGTCGTCCTTCTCGAGGTTGAGCAGGACGCCCGCCTGTCCCAGGGTGTAGGCGGACTCCGGCCCCATGTCGATCACATCGGGAAGGGACCCGGCCGCGGCGTCCGCGGACAGCTTGTCCTGGTAGCCCTCGGCCGGCTGGTCCACCCACTTGATGTCCGTGCCGGGGTGGGCCTTCTCGAACGCGGCGATGAGGTTGTTGAAGTACGACGTGAACTTGTCGTTCTTCAGGTTCCACGTCTGGAACGTGATCTTCCCGGCGACCTTCCCGTCGTCCGAGGGCTTCGACGATGAGTTCATGTCACTGCCGCAGCCGGACAGCACCAGGGAACCAATCGCCAGCCCCGCCATGAGGGCCAGGCGACCGCGTCGTGAGGTCATGGTCATGCACTTGCTCCTTCTGCTTGCTGTGGGTGTGCTCTCTCGCGTGGGGGGTGGGGGATGGGGTAGCGGGATTCAGCGCGTGATCCGCAGGGTCGCCACCTGGAAGGGACCGAGCGCGAGGTGCGCGCCGTCCGCGGGGCGGGCATCGCCGGACGTGCCGGACAACGCCAGGGGAGGACCGTCGGCCGCGGGCTCGCGTTCGAGCAGGTCCGTCTCCCGGGCGACGGCGTCCGGACCGAGGGCGTCACACAGATGCAGCAGCGCGCGCGCCGGGCCTCCTTGGGTTTCGTACACCCGCACGACGAGGTCGCCCGAACCGTCGTCGGCCAGCTTCACCCAGTCGACGATCGCGTGACCGGTGAGCAGCTTCAGACCCACCAGCGGGGCGAGGTGAGGCAGCACGGCGATGTCGGGGGCGTTGAACGAGGCGGCGCTCTCCACCGCCGTTGGCACATCGGCCCCCGGCAGCACGGCCCAGCGGAAGGTGTGCCGGCCCACATCGGCGTCCGGATCGGGGAAGCGCGCGCCGCGCAGCAGCGACAGCCGGAACACGGTGCTGTCCGACTCGGCGCGGGCGTCGGCACCGTACATGGTGTTGTTGATGACCGCCAGACCGTAGTGGCCACCGTCGGAGACCTGCACGTAGCGGTGCATCGCGGCCTCGAACATCGCCTCCTCGGCCTCGGTGTTCACCAGCAGCGGCCGCTCGACGTACCCGTACTGGGTCTCGAAGCGCGCGGTCCTGGCCATGATGTGCACCGGCACTGCGGCCTTCAGGAGGTGTTCGCGTTCCTGCCAGTCGACGACGCACTCGGTCTCCAGCCGGGCGGCGCCCGCTCGCAGCCACATGGTCAGAACAATCGTCGAGGTGCCGACGCGCCGGACCACCTCGATGCCGGCGTCCGGCCCCTCGTGGAGGACACGGCGGGCGGTGACATCGTCGATGACCTCGGGGTGGCGCAGCGCGTGTCGGTCCACGTCCCACGCGTCCCAGCACACCGGTTCGTCGCGGAAGAGCTGCAGTTCGTTGAGGCGTCGACCGGGTGGCACGACCTCACGGCCGTTTCGTGTGTCGACGAGTGAGGTGACGTGTCCTGTCTTGTCGATCACCACCCGCACGACATCGTTGTCCAGCACGGTGCCGGCGTCGCCGTCGATGACCTTGACCGGGACTCCGTGGCTCACTGACGGGGTGGACCAGTCCGGGACGAAGGGTGGCAGGACGCCAGTGGCGGGTCCGGACTGCTCACGGCCGAATGCCGCGACGGACTGCTCGATCAGTGCGTGCAGACGCGTTTCGAGGGACTGGTAGGTGGCGCGGGCCTCGCGGTGCACCCAGCTGATCGACGTGCCCGGCAGGATGTCGTGGAACTGGAGCAGGAGCACGCTGCGCCAGATGTCATCGAGCTCTTCGTGAGGATAGGGCCTGCCCCGCAGGAGGCTCGCCGCAGCACTCAAATACTCCGCCGCCCGCAGCAGTGATTCACAGCGCCGGTTGTGCTGCTTCATGGCCGTCTGCGACGTCAGTGTGCCCCGGTGCAGTTCGAGGTAGAGCTCGCCCCGGTAGACCGGTGCCATGGATGGTGTGGTTTCGCTGACCTCTCGCAGCTCGGCCTCGGCGTCCTCGAAGAACTCATGCGGCGTCCGGGGAGTCACCTTGGGGGCTCCCTCCAGATCCGCGAAGCGGCGCAACCGCTCGGCCATTTCGCGGGTCGGTCCACCACCTCCGTCGCCGTAGCCGTAGGGCAGCAGTGAGTGGGATGCGATGGCCTTGTCCTTGAAGGTGGCCACCGCGTGGCCGAGTTCCCGTGCGGTGACTTCGGCGGCGTAGGTCTCGGCGGGCGGGAAGTGCGTGAAGATCCGGGTGCCGTCGATCCCCTCCCACCAGAAGGAGTGGTGCGGGAACGTCGTGGTGTCGTTCCACGAGATCTTCTGGGTCAGGAACCAGCGGGCTCCCGCGCGGCGTGCCAGCTGCGGCAGGGCCCCCGAGTAGCCGAAGGAGTCGGGCAGCCACAGCTCGCGCGTGTCGATACCGAATCGGCCGAGGAAGTAGCGTTTGCCATAGGTCAGCTGACGCACCATTGACTCGCCCGTGGGTATCACGCCGTCCGGCTCCACCCACATGCCTCCCACCGGTATGAACCGGCCTTGCTCCACGTACTGGCGCACCCGGGCGAACAGGTCCGGGTAGTGCTCCTCGAGCCACGTGAAGTGCTGCGCCGCTGACATCGTGTACACGAGGTCCTGGTGGGCGTCGAGCAGGGCGAGCACGTTGGAGACCGTGCGGGCGAGCTTGCGTACCGTCTCGCGCAGCGGCCACAGCCAGGCCGAATCCATGTGAGCGTGGCCGACGGCGGTGATCCGGTGGGCGCTGGCGTGTGCCGGCGAGGCCAGCAGCGGCGCCAGGACCGTGCGCGCCTCCCGGGCGCTCGCCTCGGGGCTCTCGGCGGTGTAGACGTCGAGCGATTCCTCGATCGCGCGCAGCAGCCGCCAGCGACGGGGCTCCTCTTCGCCGAGTTCGGCGGCGAGGCCGCCCAGCACGTCCAGGTCGCAGGAGAGTGCGTGGACGTCCGGGGAGAACACGGCGGTTTCCGCCCGCCGCAGCCGGAACTGTTCGAACGGCTCGCGAGCCCCCTTCTCGCCGTGCTCGGTGACCACGAACGGCGGCAGTCCGAGCAGCAGCGGGTTGGCTGCCGCTTCGACGTAGAGCAGGAACCGGCCCTCGGAATCGAGCAGTTCGTGCCCGGTTCCGCCACCTCGCAGCCGGATCTGGGACTGGCGTGGGTGCAGGCCCTTGACGATTGTGCCGTGCCGGGTGAAGACCAGCGCCTCGCAGTGGCCCCCTACGGAGTGGTCGAACCAACCCAGGTCGAGGAGAAGGTCGACGGGTCCTTCGACGCTCGGGGCCACGCTTCCCTGGATGCGGAACCAGGTCGTCGACCAGGCAGGTCCCCATGAACCGCCCAGCGCAAAGGGCTGGTAGTCGGGGATGCCGCGGCCGGCGTCCTGTCCCAGCCCCAGAGCGTGCGCCACGCTCACCGGTTCTCCGGCATCGGGAACCGCCCACGCCTCCACCTCGACGTCTGCGAGGCGGGTGTGCATGCCGGGAAGTATGCGGTCTCGCCGGACGCGGGCGAGCCGTTCGAGGGTACGCCTGTAGTGGTTGTACACGGGGTGCTCTCTTCCGAGCGGAGAAGCGAAGTTAGTAATACGTTTTAGTGCTATCGCGAGTGGCTGGACGGTAGTACGTTTTAGCCGGTGAGGTCATCAGGAAGTTAAGTCAAGTTTTGGTAACGCTGCCGGCCGGTTGCCTGGCGCTGTCGGGCCGGGAAGCGGCTTGGGCAGGACCTTGGGCTCATGGCTTGCCGGGAGCCCGCCCGAAGGGGAACGATGCCGAACGACCAGGTCGCGCCAGAGGTACGCACCACTTCACCCGTCACCGACTCCTCCGGTCCTCCGACACGGTTGCGGAGCACGGACATCGCCCGGCTGGCGGGCGTATCGGTATCGGCGGTGTCCCTGGCGTTCAACGGGCGTCCCGGCCTCAGTGATGCGACGCGCCAGCGCATCCTCGACATCGCGGAAGAACTCAACTGGCGCCCGCATCGAGCCGCACGGGCGCTCAAGGGGGCCAGCAACGAGGCGATCGGAATCGTCATCGCCCGTCCGGCCCAAACACTCGGCGTCGAGCCGTTCTTCGCCCAGTTCCTCTCCGGGCTGCAGTCCCGTCTGTCGAGCAACGGCATCGCGACGCAACTCCTCATCGTCGAGGACGTCACGGCGCAGGTGGCGGTCTACCGGCGCTGGGCCGCAGAGCGCCGGGTCGACGGTCTCGTGCTTCTGGACCTCACCGTCGACGACGTCCGCCCCCAGCTCGTCGCCGACCTCGGGATCCCCGCGGTCGTGCTCGGCAGCCATGCCGATCTGATGCCGCTGACCGGTGTCTGGGTCGACGACCATGCTGCGATGGTCAGTGTCCTGGAGTACCTGGTATCACTCGGCCACGGCCGCATCGGATACGTCACCGGTATCACGTCCTACCAGCACACCCAACGCCGCCTTCAGACGGTCGACGAGGGGCGAGCGACGCTCGGCATCGACGTGACCTGCGTCGCCACCGACTACTCGGACGCCCAGGGCGCACTGGCGACCCGCCGTCTGATGGAGGCGGCACCACGCTGCACGGCGATCATCTACGACAACGACATCATGGCCGCGGCGGGCCTGGGCGTCCTCACCGAAATGGGGGTTCAGGTCCCGGGTGAGGTGTCCATCGTGTCCTTTGACGATTCCGTCCTGATGAGTCTGACGCACCCCCCGATCACCGCGCTGACACGCGACACCTTCGCGCTGGGCGAGCTCACTGCCACCGAGCTGCTTCGTGTCGTGGCGGACCGCCCGGCACCCCGCGCCGTGCAGGCGCCCACTCCGCGACTGATCGTACGGGGCAGTACGGCCCCGCCGGAGAGTGCGCTGCGGGGGGAAGGCGCTGCAGACGTTCCGGTGGCGCCACGCACGCCCCGGGACGGTTCTCCTCCTGTTCGCTGACCACCGAACCGAGCCGTACCGCGGCTGATGAGCCGGCCCCCATCGACGAGCGGGCCGGCCTGTCCCTGTAAGGCACCGGTTCGGGTACCTCCACAGTCGGCGGTCGCCCCGGTCGGAAGCGGTGCCTTCGACCCGGTGCATGTCCGTCTCACGAACATCTCCGTCCGCCGCAAGCCTGCCGTGGCATCGACCGGGACGCCTAACCTCGCTGCCAACCCCCGGGAGAAGACACCTGACCGGGGGAAGGCAAAAGGAGGAGAACCATGATGGAAACTCAGGGCACGGCCGACCTGACGCACGCGGCCCGCCACTACGCCGAAAACGGGTATGTGCTCGTCAAGGGCCTGCTGAGCAGGGACGAAGCCGGGGCATATCGTAGGGAAGCCCACGAGCTGCTCGCCATGCTGGACCACAATGAGGACGCGACGTGGGAGTCGGGTGCGGACATCTCGGCCGGTGTGCCGACTCGGCTGCAGCACCTGCACGACGTGCAGTTCTACTCCGGGGCGTTCTCCCGACTGCTGGTGGACGAGCGCTTCACCTCGGTTGCCGCTGCGGTGCTGGGCGGGCCGAATGTGCAGTTGCACCACACCAAGCTGCTCGTGAAGCCGCCGGAGAACGGATCGCCGTTCCCTCCGCACCAGGACCACCCGTTCTTCCCGCACACCTACCACCGCATCGGCGCCGCGACCTTCTACCTGGACGACGCGCCGGAGGAGAAGGGCTGCGTCCGTATCGTGCCGGGTAGCCACCTCCAGGGGCCGCGTGAGCACGACGAGGAAGGCGGCTACCACCTGCCCGATGTGCCGTTCGAGACGACCGTACCGCTTCCCGCCGAGGCAGGTGACGTGCTGTTCTTCTCCTACTTGACCGTCCACGCCTCGGGCGTCAATGTGAGCGGCGAGGCACGTACCAACTGGCTGGTGCAGTTCCGCGACCCGGCGGACCCGCCGGCGGTCCGGGCTCACGACTACTCGTTGGGGCAGGGCATGATGCTGGCGGGCGTCGACCCGACAGGCAGGAGCGGCGATTGAGTTTGCGGGACGTGGCGGAGGCCGGCCGGCTCGCGGAGCTGACGGGCCTGCTGGAGACCTGCTCCGTCGGGGGCTTCCAGGCCGACTTCGTCGGCTGGGGCTTCTATCCGGCGTCGCCCTGGCGCAACTACTGGCACCGGCATTCGTCCTACGAGGTCTGCCTCGCCTACAGCGGCGCGGGTCGGTTCAGCATCGGTGCGGAGCACCATGACGTCGGTGCCGGCGATGTCTTCGTCGCCCGGCCCGGTGACATCCACGAGATCGAGTCGAGCCAAACCGACCCGCTGGGTATCGCCTTCTGGGGCTTCACTCTGAGGGCGGGAAGGGAGGGGCCGCTACCGGGGGAGCGCGGCTGGTGGTCCGGGCTCACCGACACCACCGGACCGGCGGTGTCCCGGTCCATCGGTTCGCTGGCGTCCCTCGTCACCGCGCTCGCCGAGCAGGCGGCCCCTTTGCGGTCCGGGTACGAAACCGGACTGGCCGGCCTGGGGGCCGCCCTTGTGGTGGACACCGCGCGTGCGTTCGCGGCAGAGGACGACCTGCGGACCGAGCCACCGGTCGGGGGCCGGCTGTCCCCGGCGGTGGCGGCGATGCAGCGATACCTGGCCGACAACCTGTCCCGGCCCATGACAGTCCACGATGTGGCGGCTGCCGTTCACCTGTCGGAACGGCATGCCGAGCGGCTGTTCCGGGAACAGACCGGTGCCTCGTTGATGACGACCGTGCGCCGGATGCGGCTCGACCTGGCCGCGGCCCTGCTGCTCCACACTGACACCGACACCACGGTGACGGAAGTGGCCCAGGCGTGCGGCTACCTCGACGTCCGTGCCTTCAGCACCGCATTTCGTCGTCGGCACGGCCACTCGCCGCTGGCCCACCGGTCCCTCGGGGGCACGCTGCACCTGTGACGACTAGGTCGTTTCTGATGGCTCTTGGATGACGTCTCGGAGCCAGATGACGATCGCCGCAACGGCCAGGGTGCCGTTGAAGATGCAGTCACGCCTGTCGTACCGGCTAGGTCCGCGACGCGCCAGGCGGGTGTGGATGCCAGGCAGGGCCTGGGCCTCGTTCGTGGCGGCCGAGGTGGTGGCCACGTCCGTGATCACGTTGGTCCTGTCGGAGGCACATGTCTCGGTGACATGGGCCGCGAATCCCTGCCAGCTGATGATGTGCCCGTTCTGCACGACGATTTGCCGCAGGGCCTCGGCCTGCGGGCCGGGCCGGTGACCCTCTCGGAGGGCAAGGGCCTCGTCGGGGGTACGGCAGGAAGCTGCGCCGCAGCTACGACTCCGCCATCAACGGCCTCTCCGTCCGCGGGCTGACCGACACCGCGGTCAAGCGGCTGGCCGCCGACTCGTCGGTCGCCAAGGTGGTCCAGAACCACCGCTACACGATCAAGGGCACCCAGGAGAACCCGCCGTCGTGGGGCCTGGACCGGATCGACCAGGAAGACACCCAGGGCGACAAGAAGTACACCTGCCCCGACAGCGCGGGTGAGGGTGTCACCGCGTACGTCATCGACACCGGTGCCCGCACCAGCCACAGGACTTCGAGGGCCGCGCCGGCAGAGGTGCTCCGCCCCGCTGCTCACTCGGTCGCCGCGCTCCGGTACTCCGAAGGCGTGCTGCCGGTGTCACGACGGAAGGCGGTAGCGAAGTGCTGCGAGGAGGAGTAGCCGAGGTCAGTGGCGATCGTGATGATCGGCAGGTCGGTCTCGGCCAGCAGGAGTCGGGCCCGACCCATCCGTAGCCGCGCCCGGAACCGGCCGGGGGTCTCGCCGGTCTCCGCGTGAAACAGTTCGGCGAGATAGGCGGGCGACAGGTGCACCTCGGCGGCGAGGGCGTCCACGGTCACGCCTTCGGAAAGGCGGTTCTCGATGAGTCGCCTGGCCATCGCGACAGCCGGGTGCACGGTCAGTTGGCGCTTCGGGCGCGCGTCGTCGGCCAGCCGCGACGCCTCGATCACCAGCAGGGCGGCCGCGGACGCCAACCCGGCCGTGCGCAGCGGCTGATAGGTGGTCACCTCGCGCAGGAACAGCTCGAACGGGGGAACCATCGTCCCGGCATCCGTCACGACAAGCGGCTCATGCCGCAGCCAGGCAGGGTGCAGCACCTCCGCCGACACGATCTGCGCGGGAGTGAGCGCGGCGAAGTAGAAGTGGTAGGGCGCCGTACTGGAGGCCGCCATCGCGTGCGGCAACCCCGGTGGCACGGCCAGCATCCCCCGCGCGGGTATGTGACAGGTGCGACCTGCCACCGTCCACTGCGTGGGTGGGCCGCTCAGTTGCAGATACAGCTCCCAGGCATCATGGGTGTGCGTCCGGATCACCCAGCTGGTGGGCGCGTGCTGGTCGCCGGCGTGATGGAGCCCAGGAACACCGGCGTGCTGCAAGTGCGCGTGGAATCCGGCACTCAGCCCTGTCGGGCGTTCGATTGACACACCCGAGGATTATATACACGCCCCTGTGACTTCTGTACGCCTCTGCTGGTCCTCTTCTCCTAGCGTCCTGGGTATGGCGAACAACACCTTCACCTTCCTGCCGACCGACGACGATGTGGCCTTTTACCAGGAAAACGGCTACTGGATCTCCCCGCCGATCCTCCCCGACGATGTGCTGGACACGGCCGAGCGGGGTATGCGCCGTCATTACGCGGGCGATGTCGACCGTCGCGTGGACGGCGACGAGAACGGCGAGAACTCGGGGTGGCGCCCCGAGGACGGAGACGTGCTGCGCAAGAACGACTACGCCTCACTGAGGGTGAGCGAACTGGCCCATCTGGTCCGTCAGTCCGTCATCGCGGCGTGCGCGGCGCGACTGGCGGGCGCACTGGAGATCCGGCTCTGGCACGACCAGCTCCTGTACAAGCCGAGCGGTTCAGACCGGCTGGGCAATGTGGGCTGGCACACCGACCGGCGGTATTGGCGCTGCTGTTCCAGCCAGGACATGCTGACCGCGTGGGTGCCGTTCCACGACGTCACCGAGGCTCATGGGCCGGTGATGTTCGCGGCGGGCAGCCATCGCTGGAACGAAACGGCGGATCTCAACTTCTTCGATCAGGATCTGACCACCCTCAAACGTCACGCCGCGGAGCACGACCTGCGCATCGTCAGCGCCACTCTCGCCCGCGGGCAGGTCAGCTTCCATCACTGCAAGACCGTTCACGGCAGTGGTCCCAACCACAGCGGCGAGCCGCGACGATCGATCGCGATTCACCTGCAACCCGGCGACAATCACCACGTCACGGCCCACAACCCGGACGGCACCGTCGCCACCCACCGCAACGACAACCTGACCGCCGCGCAGGGGAGCGGCACTCCCGACTACGCCGATCCGGTCGTGTGTCCTCGGCTGTGGTCGGCCACATCGTGACGGCGCCTGTGTTTCACAGGGGGTACGCGCAGGAGGCTCACGTGGCGGCGGTCTCGATCGCGCGCCGGTACTCGGGGCCGCGGTCGAGGACGTGCGCGGTCTCGTCGACGGCGCCGAGGTGGAGGAAACAGGCGTCGAGGTCCCCGCCCGAGCCGAGCACCCGTACCGCCTCGGCGGTCACGCTCCGGTCGCACTCCTCCCACACCAGCGGAGGGCGCTGTCACGTTTGGTGTTTGAAGTTCGGCCAGGGCTACGCCAGCGCACTGCGTTGCCGACGCGCCGCCCCGGCGGCAAATGGCACCTGGACGAGGTGTTGATCAAGATCAACGGTGAGCTGGAGTACCTGTGGCGCGCGGTGGACCAGGACTGAAACGGGCTGGACACCCTCGTGCGGAACAGCCGCGACAAGGCCGCGGCCAGGCGTTTCTTCCGCAAGCTCCTCAAGAAGACCCGCTCGGTGCCGCGGGTGGTGGTCACGGACAAGCTCCGCAGTTACGGGGGCCGCCCACCGCGAGATGATGCCCTCCGTCGAGCACCGCTCCCACAAGGGCCTCGACAACCGGGCCGAGAACTCCCGCCAACCGACCAGGCTACCCGCAGCGGCCTGACCATGGTCGGCACCCGGCCCAGCACGCCCTGACGCCCGCCGAGAACCAATACCCTCGACAACGTGACAACGCCTAGCCGCCGGAGGCGGTCCCGGCAACGATCCCAGGACTTGCTGCGCCGGGCGCCCTTTGTGGTGCTGTCACGCGCTCCGGCTGTCGTACAGAACGGGGTTGAGGGGCGTATCGGGGACCTGGCCCACCTCTGTACCGGGCATCCAGTTGCGGTCGCTGACCTGGTGCTCGTTGGTGGGTTCGGTGATCCGGATGTCGGCGTCCATGTAGATCACGGTCAGCACGCGGCGCGGCACCGTGCCGCGGTTCGGGCCCGCGTGGTGGAAGGTCCAGCCGCGGTGGAACGAGGCGTCGCCGAGGGCGAAGGGCGCGACGACATCCTCGAAGTTCTGCTCGGCCACGGCTTGCTTCAGCCGCGCCTCGGACTCGTCGGAGATCGAGACGTCACGCCCGTAGGAGAAGTTGTGGCTGCCTCGCGCGAAGGCCAGCGGGCCCATGTCGAGCGGGGTTTCCTGGAGCGGCAGCCAGATCGTCAGACAGCGGTCGGAGGACAGCGGCCAGTAGTGCTGGTCGGCGTGCCAGGGGGTTATGCCGCCGCTGGGCTCCTTGTACAGGGCCTGGTCATGGTAGAGGCGCACCGCGTGCACGCCGAGGAGCTGGGCCGCGATACCGGCAAGCCGACGTGAGAACACCAGCTGCTTGACTGTCTCGTTCTCCTGCCACAGGTTCGTCACCTGGAGGAACGCCTTGCCGTAGGTGTCGCGCTCGGCCAGCGGCAGGTGCTGGGTGTTCAGCCGGATCACCTCGGAAGTGATCGTGGGCTCGTACTGGGCGATCGTCTCCGGCGACAGCACACCGGAGAGGTGGACGAAGCCGTCACGGTTGAAGTCGGCGGCCGCACTCAGGGACAGGCCCTCGTAGGGGATGTCCAACTCGCCGGCGGGTGCCTGGGTCATGGCTGTCATGTCAGATCTTGCTCCTCTGCGTTCGGGGGCCGTGAATGGCCGGTCTCAACGGTCGCAGGGCAACGACAGCGATACCACGCAGCGGCTATCCGTTTCTGGTACGCAGTTGTCGCTTACGTAGGGCGGCGACTCTGACTTAGGGTGTGCGTGTGAAACCGCACTACCAGCGCCCGGGAACATCCGAAGGAACCTCGTTCACCTGCTTCATTCGCCGCGAGGGCGCCTTTGGCTTCGCCTGGCACTACCACCGGGAGTACGAGCTCACGCTCATCACCCAGGGCACAGGGACGCGCTATGTGGGTACCACTGTGGAGCGCTACTACCCCGGCGACCTCGTCCTGCTCGGCCCGGATCTGCCGCACACGTTCGCCTCTGAGCCGCAGGGGGGAACAGCTGAGGCAGTGGTGACACAGTTCCGGCACGACTTCCTCGGCCCGGAGTTCTTCGCGCTGCCCCAGTTCCGAACCCTCCAAGGCTTGCTGGCCCGGTCCGCCCGCGGCCTGCGCTTCGGCAGCGCCCCGGGCGAGGTACAGGAGCTGGCCGCCCGGCTGCCCCAACTCGACGGCGCGGCCCGGACCGTGGGACTCCTTGACGTGCTGCACCGCCTTTCCGTCGACAGCACGGCCACCCCGATCACCGGGCCTGGATATACCACAGCCCCGAACACCACCATGCGCGACCGCGTCGACGCCGTGTGCCGCCACCTCCAGCAGGCACACACCGAGCCGGTGTGCCAGGAGAAGGTGGCTGCCCTGGTACACATGTCGCCGACGTCTTTTAGCCGCTTCTTCCGGCGCGCCATCGGCTGCACGCTCACCGACTACGTCAATCAGCTCCGCGTGGAGACAGCGTGCTCCCTGCTGACCGACACCTCTCTGCCAGTCACGGAGGTAGCCGCCCGCAGCGGTTACCAGAACCTGTCGAATTTCAACCGCCGCTTCCGGGAGCTGAAAGGGGTGCGCCCCACGGAATACCGTGCTGCCCACTTGCGGGCCGCGAAGCCCTCTTGAGCCGCGTTTCTGACTCGGTGACACACAACCGGTGATCCTGTTCCTGTGATATCCGCCGCAAGTCAGCCTGGGGCCGCAGGACACGCCGTGACGGGCGGACCTCAAGAACCGGCGCTGCCTCACCAAGCTCCGCCAAGGCCGCGACCCGCAACTTCAGGGTGGAAATAGCTCAGCTTCCCGCTGTCGTTCCGGGAGGCCGAGGAACTGATGCTTGGATACCCTCCGCCCGTTCGGCGGCGCGGTCCTGCCCGGCCGAGGGTGTCGGTGAGATCGTCCGCCTGGCTCTGCGTTCCCGGCATCGAGCTCGCGTGCCCAGACCTGGGCGGGCGGCAGCTCGGCGTACTCCGGGCGGTTCCACAGCTCGAGGACCGCGGGCCGTTCATCGCCCGACAGGGCTGAGGACGGGGCCAGCCGCGGCTTCGGCCCGGGGCGGCCTCGTACTCGGCGACCATGCACAGCTTGTACTCGGGGGAGAAACAGCTGCGGGTCCGACTCGATGCCGGGTCCTCGGACCCGGCTATCAGGCCGTTCGTGCTGGTCACACAAGCCGTTCGTGCTGGTCACACAACCAGCGGCTTCGCCACTCCGCCGGCCACGCTACACCAGCCCAATTCGAACAGTGACAGATCACGTCACGTACGCCGTCACTCGTCGCGTGAAGCCCGACGTCCACTCCCGAGGTTCAGTCTCGCCTTCGCAGCCCCCTGAGCTGAGCACCTCCGGCCCAGGCTTCGCAACCGCCCGGCTGATTGTGGTCATGCCGGTCTATCCTTACCCGGGAGCCTTGAGGAGGTCAGCACGCCATGACATCGGATACCCCGGCGAACTTCGCCGCACCGCCGCCGTACGTCAGCCAGGAGCAGGTGCTGATCCAGTTGGAACAGCGGATCCTGAGCGGTGCGCTCAAGGTCGGGGACCGGCTGCCGTCCGAGCGGACGCTGTGTGCCGAGTACAACGTCAGCCGACCCGTAATCCGCGAAGCGCTCCGTGGCCTGCAAGAACGCGGGTACATCGAGATCTATCCCGGACGTGGCTCATTCGTACGCGGGGTGGTGGCCAGCGATCTGGCCCGGCCGCTGACGCGGCTGGCGCAGCGCACCGGCGTGACGCCGCGCCAGCTTGTCACCGCGCGCACGATGCTGGAGTGCCAGGCGGCTGCGATGGCCGCGCAGTACGGGAGCGACGAACAGGTCGAAGAGATCCGTGCGGCGCTGGAGCGGCACCAGGCCGCCCGCACCCTCCGGCAGCTCGCCCGTACGGATCTCGCGTTCCACGAGGCGGTGGTCCAGGCCAGTGGTAATCCGGTCATCGTAGTGATGTTCGGGGCGATTCGATCGCTTGTGTACGGCCTGATGCTGCGCAGCCTGAGTGACAGCGAGGTGCTGCGGGCCGCCGACCCCTGGCACGTGACCATCTATGAGCGCATCGCCAGGCGGGACGCGGAGGCGGCCCGGAGCGGCATGTCCGAACACCTGCGGCTGGCCCTGGACCTCTATGGCGACGACCTGGACGCTCCGCTGGAGGACGTTCTGGCCGGTCGGGGCATCGATGTCGCCCGACTCGAGGAGGAGCTGACAGACGGACGCTGATCCCTTCCGGTCGCCCTGGCCACTACCAGGCTCTCCGTCGGTGACCAGGGGGTTCGATCTCCCGCCGCGTGCAGAGTGATCTCGGACGCGACAGGGCGTCCGCAGAACGCGCTGTGGTCCCAGCTGCCGCACCGCGGCAACGTCCGGGAAGTCACGGAAGTCACGGAACATTCGACGCCCAAGCTGTGCTGCTGCCGGTCGTCGCGAGAACCGGGCTGGAATTGCCAGTCAGCCCGGCGTGGCCGGGACCTGGCCGTCGAGTGCGTGTCATCACAGCGCCCCTGTTCAGGATTCACGTGCAAATGACGGCGGCCGATGCCTTGACAGACCGACACTGCGCAGGGAGAAAGAGAGCTAGCGGTATAACCGGTCAGACCGGCATGTGATTCTTCCTCCCCGATCGGTGTGGCTGGCCTGGTCCCGAAGAGAGAGGCACGTTGGCCGTGTTCCTCAGCAGTGCACAGATCTGCACCACAGTTCCTGTCCGGGCACAGACACCCGGACCCAACTGCCCGGGCATCGGCAACGACGTGTTCACTCCGGCCACGTGGGAGACCTGCGCGCCGACCGCCTGCCCTCGGGTCGGCCCGCCGCTCCCGCCAGACCCGCCCGCACTCTCTTCCGCTTCGGCCACCCGCCGTCCAGTCCCCAAGGAGAAAAGCGCCCCGCCCGAAGACCCGCCTTGAGTAATTCCTGTCCACCCGGAACATCTGGCTGCCGGATCAGCCGTGCGTCACGGCTTTGGAGCGCCGGAGTCAGCCACCGCGACGGTCCTCGCCCCTCCTTGGCACCCTGCCGCATGGGCATTGCACCGAGCGGCCCGGCAACGGCCGAGTTCCAGCAGGTGTTCGGCCCGCGACGGCGCCTTGCCTAAATGCCCCCATCCGGCAGCCACCCTCCAGAGACGCTCCTGCGAGATCTGGTGGAGCAACCGCGGCACCCACTTTGGGGGGTTTCCGCGGTGGACGGCCGGCATTCCGGATCGCCCGACCATCACCCCAGCCAGGCCGACGGTCCCATGTGCCTCACTGCCCTACGCACTAAGAGCAGGGCCGCGACTAGCGTGTCCGATATTTTGGACTGAACCGAAGGAAACAGCATGACCGAGACAGCCAAGACGAAGCCGACCTCTGGCCATAGGGCGCCAACGGGCGGTCTACGCCATGTGATCTTCATTGCCGCTGCGGCCGCGATGGGCGGCTTCCTGTTCGGATACGACAGCGCGGTCATCAACGGCGCTGTGGAGGCCCTCCGGGACCGCTTCACCATTGGCTCGGGGACTCTCGCGCAGGTGGTGGCATCTGCGCTCATCGGCGGTGTGATAGGCGCAACCCTCGCGGGGCGTCTCGCCGACCACATCGGCAGAGTCCTCACCATGCGGATCGCCGCCGTACTGTTCACCGCCAGCGCCGTCGGCTCCGCTCTGCCATTCGGGCTGTGGGACCTCGTGGCGTGGCGTGTAGTGGGCGGGATGGGGATCGGCATGGCTTCGGTGATCGGACCCGCCTACATCGCGGAGATCTCACCGCCGGCGCATCGCGGGAAACTCGCCTCCTTCCAGCAGGCCGGCATCGTCATCGGTATCGCTGTCTCCCAACTCGTCAACTGGGGCGTACTCAGCGCCGCGAATGGCGAACAGCGCGGTGAGATCGCCGGACACGAGGCATGGCAGTGGATGCTCGGCATCATGGCGGTCCCCTCAGCCCTCTACGGGATCCTCACCATCATGATCCCGGAGTCGCCGCACTATCTGATCTCCGTCGGCCGGCGCGACAACGCCAAGCAGGTGCTCCTCCGGGTCGAGGGGCCGACCGCCGATCCGGACGCCCGTATCGCCGAGATTGAGCAGAGCATGTCCAACGAGCGAAAGCCGGTCTTCAAGGACCTGCTCGGCGGACGCTTCGGTCTCCTCCCGATCGTCTGGATCGGTATCGGCCTCGCCGCCTTTCAGCAGCTCTGCGGCATCAACGTGATCATGTACTACGCGTCGTCACTGTGGCAGTCGGTGGGTATCGACCCGTCGAGTTCGTTCTTCTACTCGTTCACCACGTCGATCATCAACCTCATCGGAACTGCCATCGCGATGGCCGCTGTCGACCGGATCGGTCGCAAGCCCCTCGCGCTGATCGGCTCCGTCGGCATGGCGATCTCGCTCGCCATCGTCGCCTGGGCCTTCTCCTACAGGAGTAGCTCCGGAGGCAGCGTCACCATCCCTGACGCGCAGGGCACGACAGCACTGATCGCCGCGCACTCCTTCGTGCTGTTCTTCGCTCTCTCCTGGGGCGTGGTGATGTGGGTGCTGCTCGGCGAGATGTTTCCCAACCGCATCAGGGCCGCGGCCGTGGGCTTGGCCGCGGCAGCGGTATGGGCCACCAACTGGCTCATCACCGTGACCTTCCCCAGCCTCGCGGACTGGAGCCTGTCGGGCGCTTACGTGATCTACGCCGTCTGCGCCGCGCTGTCCATCCCGTTCATCCTCAGATGGGTGAGGGAGACGAAGGGCAGGTCACTTGAGGCCATGAGCTCATAGACGGGGCGAACAACTGGCGCACGCTCAGGGAAGTCCTTGGCTGGGCTGCTGCGACGTCGGCGAGACGGCGCCGGCCGCGTGATCGCGGGTCAGCGCAGCCGTTTACCCGGCAGTGGCTCCGCAACCATTGACAGTCGACACTGCACGGCTACATTTGTGGTCTGACCGGTAAAACCGCAGCTTCGGCTACATCGTTTGCCACGACGACAGCGGGTCAGCGCACAGGGAGTGCCGAGGCTGCATGAGTGGCACACAGGAGGGTTCAGCATGAATGAGTTCCATCCGGACTCCGCCATACGCCGGGATGTCTCGCGCCGGGCGTTCCTCGCGGTCAGCGCCGGAACGGCAGCCGGGGTCGCGCCGGTCGCGACCTCAAGCGCAGCGGCGGCCACGGGAACCACCTACTACGTCTCCAAGGGCGGCAGTGACAAAGCGGCCGGAACGGGCAGCGCACCATTGCTGACGATCAACGCGGCGGCACAGAAGGCCCAACCCGGCGACGTCGTCCTGGTCCGTAGCGGGATCTACCGGGAGGAGGTCATCCTGCCGCGGGGCGGTACCAGCGACGACATGCGGATCACCTACGCGGCCGACGCCGGGGCTTCGGTGACGGTGACGGGCTCCGATGTCTTCAAGAGCTGGACCCGGGTCTCCGGCGATGTCTACCAGCTAAAGATCAAGAATTCGCACTTCAACGGGTTCAACCCCTACGCCTGGCAGGTGCATGGCGACTGGTTCGACGGCAACGGGCGAATCCATCGCGTGGGAATGGTGTACCTCGACGGTGCCTGGCTGCCGGAAGCAACGAGCCTGGATGCGGTGAGCTCGAACCCGAACGCATCCTGGTGGTCGGACGTGGACGGTCTCGTGGAAGGGACGGCGCCGAAGTACAAGCCGAGCTACGACGAGAGCGGCTACACGACGCTCACCGCGAAGTTCCCCGGGGTTGACCCCAACAAAGGAACAGTCGAGGTCGGCATCCGAGGTACGGCGTTCAAGCCGGCCAAGACCAACCTCAACCACATCACCATCCGCGGCTTCACCCTCCGGAATGCCGCGACGAATTGGTGCGCACCGACCATGGGACAGTGGGGACTGGTGAGCGCCTACTGGTGCAAGGGATGGGTCATCGAGGACAACGAGATCGCCTACTCCAGATGCTGTGGCATCGCCCTCGGAAAGTACTCGGACGAATACGACGGCCTGCGCGGCACGACGGAGGGCTACTATTTGACGATCTCCGACGCGCAGGAGTCGGGCGGTTGGTCGTTCGCGAACATCGGCGGCCACGTCGTCCGGAACAACACGATCCACCACTGCGGCCAGACCGGCATCGTGGGCTCTCTCGGCGGGATCGGCAGCAGGATCACCGGGAACGAGATCTACCACTCCAACAGCCAAGGGATCTGGGGTGGGGCGGAAATGGCCGGCATCAAGCTTCATGGGGCCATCGATGTCGTCATGGCCGAGAATCACATCTACGACACCGGAGGCTATGCCGGAATCTGGTTGGATTGGATGGCGCAAGGAACCCAGGTCGTGCGGAACCTGTTCCACCACAACGCCGACAGCGACATCTTTGCCGAGGTGGATCACGGTCCGCTGCTCATCGCGAACAACGTCATGTTGTCGGCCGGGGGGTTCAACTGCCTGTCGGACGGGGTGGCCGGGGCGCACAACCTCCTAACCGGGGTCGTGTTCGCGAAGACGGACGAGCGACAGACCCCTTACATGGAGCCGCACTCAACGACGACAGTCGCCAACGCGGACATCCCGCTCGGCGGTCAGCAGTGGATTAACAACATCCTCGGCGCCTCGACCGATCTCTCGGTCTGGGATTCCGCAAGTGCGTCCTGTCCAATCACGATGAAGGCAAACGTCTACACCAAGGGTGCAACGCCGTCGGAAAAGGAACAGGGCGGAGTGGACGCTGCCTCGGTGGCGTACATGCCTGCACTCACGAAGAAGTCGGACGGTTGGTATCTCGCAGTGCCGCGCGTCGCGTCGTGGCGGTCGACGCAAGCACTCGTGAGCACCGCAACACTTGCGAAAGCGCCGACTCCCGACCAGACGTTCACGAACCCTGACGGATCGCATATGTCAGTATCGAGCGACTTCTTCGGGGTCCAACGTGCCAACAGTGTGCCGTTTCCCGGCCCGTTCGAGAGCGCCGGGGGTACGGAGGCGTTCAAGGTATGGCCGCGAGTCGTGCCGAGCACCGACGCCTGGGGGCGGCCCTCGTAGCCGGATCCGAGCGGCCTGGCGCTGCGACGGACGCCAACGGCAAAATCACCTGTAACGACAACTTGCCGCTGTGGGCGTGCTGATCGAATGGCCCGCCGCCGACGAGCCCGTCGGCCACTTGGCTCAGCAACCTGCCCGCCGATACCCCGGCGCCTCAGCCTGTGCGCTGCTCCTCGGACAAGGGGGTATCCGCTGGTCGCCATGATCTGGCGCCCGCACCGGGCACGGTGCGGGCGCCAGATCATGCGGTCAACGGCAGTCGATGGCGATCTTCAGGACCTCGGGGTCAGGCTGTGACAGCAGGGGAAGCGCGACGGTCACCAGATCCTGCAGCGGGATCTGGTGGGTGACCATGTCTGCGGCGTCGAGTCGGCCATCGGCCAGCAGCCGCACAGCCTGGGCGACGTCGGCGTCCCACAGATGGGCCGCGGAGCCGACGAGCCGGCGTTCGCCGAGGACGAGGGCCGGCAGTGGGACGGGCTGTGTCCCGGAGCCCAGTCCTACGGCCACCACCAGGCCGCCCGGCCGTACGAGGTCGAAGGACCGCGTCAACTGTCCGTCGGCGCCGCTGCATTCGAACACAACATCAAGCCCTGGCGCACCGAGGTCGGCTACGGCGGCATCGAGGTCGCCGGGTGAACAGGCGCGGACGGAGGAGTGGGCCTCCGCGAAGCGGCGCCGGTACTCCGACGGGTCGACCAGCCAGCAGCTTGCGGCGCCCGCGGCCAGCACGGCCTGTGCTGTGAGCTGGCCGATCGTCCCGCCGCCTACGACCAGGGTGACGGCGCCGATGATCTCGGGTACTTTGCGGACCGCGCGGACCGCCACGGCAGCCGGTTCGGCGAGGACGGCGGTCTCCATCGGCAGTCCGGGCGGCACCGATACGCAGGTCCGGGCTTTCGCGATCATCAACTGCGCCAGGCCGCCGTCGTCCTGCTGGCCCGGAACGCAAACGCTCGGACACAGGCCCTCTTCGTGCCGAAGACACCACCAGCACTGTCCGCAGCCATTCACCACGTCCGGAACCACACGAGTCCCCACAGCGGGGCCGGTTCCGTCGCGGGCGGCGCGGACGACCTCGCCGACGACCTCGTGTCCGAGCGTCAACGGCGCCATCCGACCGCTGAGCGGGTGTGGCTCGTCAGTCGGGATGATGAGCGGTCCGGCACGGTACTCTTCCAGGTCGGTGCCGCAGATACCGCACCAGTGGACCTTGACCAGTACTTCGTCATCACGGGGCACGCGCGGTACGACGTCCTCGACGCGGATGTCGTAACGGCCGTGCCATCGGGCGGCGAGCATCGCTTGCAGCCTTTCGACGGGGATCGGCGATCGTGGGGCAGCGGTGGGGAGGACCGGCGGTGTCGTGCGTGCGGCGCAGGTGGACCTGGTTCGGTCTGGACACGGTGCGTGCGCGGTCCGAGAATGGATGATCGTGACGAATCGGGAGACTACACTTCTTCAACTGGTAAGACCAGATGCGTTTCACTCGTCCATCGGGTATAGGCTCGCCCCGCCGTCGACCAGCAGCGTGGCGCCCGTCATATAAGCGGACAACGGCGAGGCCAGGAAGAGCACCGCGTCGGCCACCGACTCCGGGGTCTGGAGGCGGCCGAGGGGAATCGCGCGCTGCGCGCGGGACCGGTACGCGGGATCGGTGTCCCACTGGCGCCTGGCCATGCCGACGCCGACGATGCCCGGCGCCACCGCGTTGCTGCGGATGCCCCGCGGGGCGAGCTCGCGGGCGAAGGTGCGCATCAGCGACCGGACGGCGGCCTTGCTGGCCGAGTAGGGGCCGATGTCCGGCCAGGGCACGTCCTGCACCCAACTGGTGGTGAATACCAAGGTCCCTGGCGCTTCAACTGCGAGCCAGCGTCGCGCGGCCTCCGAGGCGAGGAGGAAGGAGCCGCGCAGGTTCACCCTCATCAACTCGTCGAAGGCTTCGATGGGGTAGCCGACGACGGGATGCGAACCGACGACCCCGGCATGCACGCAGACGATGTCCGGCAGACCGCCGAACGCCTCAGCCGCTCGGTCGCAGAGCGCCCGGACCTCGTCCTCCGAGGTGAGGTCACATGCCGCGTACATCCTCGGGTCGAAGCCTGCCGCGTTCACCGCCTCGACGGCCGCACTCGCGTCGGTCAGGTCGGTCAGCAGGACATGCGCGCCCGCTTCCCGGAACGCCGCGGCAATGACCTGTCCGATCCCGCCGAGCGCACCGGCGACGACCGCACGACGTCCGGCCAGACCCCAAGGGCCCGAGTTCGAAGCCGCTTCCATGCCAACCTCCGCATCACTGTGGACCAGGTGGGCACCGAGCGCCGCGACACCTGGCGCCGGGTGAGGGACTCCGCGGCTGGTGCTTGACGCCGCCGCAGGGTTCCGAGTATACATTGCGGCATGACCGGTCTTACCAGTTCTGGTCCCAATCTACCTCCGGGTGCGGATATCGCTGCCGTGCCGGAGGCGCGGATCCTCTCCGGGACTGGGGCCCTCGGCACGCTCCTGTCGGCGCGTGCCCAGGCGTTGGAATGTCACGTGAGCCGTCGTCAGCCGCGAGGCAGCTTCCCCCGCGCCCCCCGCAGGGGCATCGCAAATCTCCCCGGGGAGCGCGACGGAACGGCCGCCGTACGCGCCGCGAGACCAGCGCCTGCCTTGACGGGCTCAGCATCCGCATACCCGGACTGCCGGGGCATGGCGCGCCGACGCTGCGGATCACCACCGACCAGCGTACGGAACGCGCCGCCTGGCCGGACATCCTTCGTTCTCGGACGATCCATCAACGCCCTGTCGGCGAAGCAACGAAAGGCGTGTGAGGTACATGCGCATCGTAGCGTTGGAAACTCTGCGACCTCAGTTCCAGAACAATTTGTGCGTCGTCGTGCTGCACACCGATGACGGCCAGACCGGTCTCGGCGACTCCTTCTTGCAGTCGGCCGCGGTCGAGGCCTATCTGCACGACCATGTCGCGCCGCTGCTCCTCGGCCGAGAGGATCCGGCCCCCGAGGCAGTGGCGGCGCTGCTCGCCCCGTACGTCGGATTCCAGGGCGGCGGCGTCGAGGTACGTGGGAACGGCGCGGTCGACATGGCGCTCTGGGACCTGTTGGGCAAGCGGACCGGCAAATCCGTCGCCCAACTGCTGGGCGGCCCGGTCCGCGACACCATAGACGTCTACAACACCTGTGCCGGACCGGACTACATCCAGCGAACGTCGCGGCAGACCTCCGCCAACTGGGGGGACTCCGCAGCCGGCACATACGAGGACCTGCACGCCTTCCTCAGCAGACCCGCTGCCCTGGCCAAGGAGCTCTATGAAGAGGGGCTGCGCGGCATGAAGATCTGGCCCTTCGACCGGGCCGCTGAGGCCTCGGCGGGCACCCGGATCCGCCCGAGGGAACTGCACGAAGCCCTGGCCATCGTGAGCGAGATCCGTGACGCCGTGGGCCTGGATATGGACCTGATGATTGAGCTGCACGGCCTGTGGTCGCGCCGGGCCGCGGTTGAGATCTGCCGTGCGCTCGAACCGTTCCAGCCCTTCTGGGTCGAGGACCCGATCCGGCCGGACGCGATCGACTCGATCGGCGCTCTGTGCGAGGAAGTCGGGGTACCCATCGCGCTCGGTGAGACGGCGCTGGGCCGACGCGGTTTCCTGCCCTTGCTGCAGCAGGGCCGGATCTCCTACGCGACACTGGACGTGCAGTGGACCGGCGGGATCACCGAGGCGCGCAAGGTGGCCGGCGTCGCGGACGCGTTCGCGATACCCATCGCCCCACACGACTGCACCGGCCCGATCACCCTCGCCGCGTGCTTCCACCTGGCGATGTCGCAGCCCAACACCCTCTTCCAGGAGACCGTTCGCGCGTACCTGCGGACGTGGTACCCGCGGGTAGTCACCGGACTGCCGCGGATCCGCGAGGGGAAGGCGGTCCTGTCCAACGAGCCGGGGCTCGGCTTGCAGCTCGAAACGGGGCTCCGTGAGGACGGGGCGACCCGGCGGCGGATCAATCGGCTCGAGGCCGCCTGAACGTCGTATACGTGAGACAAGGAGTCACCATGAAGCTTGTTCGTTGGCGTGCTTCGGACGGGACGACGAAGGTCGGCGTGCAGGAGGACGAATATCTCGCCGAACTCCCATTTGCCACAATGGCGGAGGTATTGCAACGCAAGGTCGTCGACATCCGGCGGGCCGCGGAGGAGGCCGTGTCCAGGGGGCGCCGAGTCGATCCTGCAGAGGCCGAGCTCCTCGCGCCGGTCGATGGCCGCACCGAGGTGTGGGGCGCCGGCGTCACCTACCAGCTCTCCCGCTCCGCTCGCGCCGAAGAGTCCGGCTTCGAGGAGGTCTACCACCACGTGTACGAGGCGGACCGACCGGAGCTGTTCTTCAAGTCCGCCGCCTGGCGGATGCTCACCGACGGCGATCCCGGTGGCCTGCGCCCGGACTGCGACGACTCGGTGTGCGAACCGGAACTGGCACTCGTCCTCAACCGGCACGCGGAGATCGTGGGCGCGCTCGTCTGCAACGACCTGACCGCGCGCGGCATCGAGGCGGTGAACCCGATCTATCTGCCGCAGGCGAAGTTGTTCCCCGGCAGCTGCGTGCTGTCCACCGCGATCGTGCCGTGGTGGACCATCGACACACCTGAGGACCTGCTCATCACCGTGGCGGTGTACCGGGGCGCGGAACTCGTGTTCTCCGGCGAGGCAAGGACTTCCGCCATGAGGCGCGGCTACGGCGAACTGGTCCAATGGCTGTTCCGGGGCGAGCAGTTCCCGGATGGCGTCGTGTTGAGCACCGGAACCGGCATCGTGCCTCCGCTCGGTGCGGGACTGCGCCCCGGGGACCGGGCCATCGTCACCATCGATCAGGTCGGGGTCCTGTCCAATGTCATGACCGATAACCGGGACATGTTCGAAGGGTTGCCCAAATGACCGTGACCAGTGTCAACCCCATAAACGGCGCGGTCCTGGCCACGATCGAGGAGACCACGCCGCGGGAGCTGGAAGACGCTCTCGCCGCCGCCTCGGCGGCAGCCCCCGTCCTGCGCGCCATGAGTGCCGCGGAGCGCGGTCGGTGGATGAGGGCCGTCGCGGCGGCGCTTGACCACCGCTCCGCTGAACTGGTGCGGTTGGCCAGGCACGAGACCGGGTTGCCCGACGAGCGGCTGACCGGTGAGATGGCCCGCACCACAACGCAGCTGCGGCTGCTGGCGGAGCACGCCGAGACTGGCCGGAAGTTCGAACCGGCCATCGACCGCAGCGACCAGTCATGGATGCCGGCGCCGCGCCCCGATCTGCGATCCATCCGCACCGGACTCGGCGTCGTGCTCGTCTTCGCCGCGAGCAACTTCCCGTTCGCGTTCAGCGTGCCCGGCGGAGACACGGCAAGCGCGTGGGCCGCGGGCTGCCCGGGCATCGTGACGGCGGGTGAGAGTCGCGAGCGCGCCCCCGGATCGCGGCGGAGCCGGCCGACCCGTTCCTTCTCGGCACCGGGCAATTCTGCACCAAGCCCGGCCTGGTCCTGCTCCCCGCAGACAACAGCATCACGGAGCGACTTGCCGCGCTCATCGCCGACCGTCCGGCAGACGTGATGCTCAACCCTGCCATCCGCGACCGTCACCGCACCGCGATGCGAGACTTCCTCGCCCACGCCGCGATCGAACTGGTCCCGAACGGACAGCCGGCCCCTGGCAACGCCGGTGCCTTCGAGCCCGCCACTCTCGCGCAGACCACCGCGAAGGCACTGATCGCGGACCCTGACGCCCTGGCCCAGGAACACTTCGGGCCGAATACCGTACTGGTCACCTACGAGTCCGAATCCGAGCTCGAAGCGGCGATCCACGCACTCCCCGGCTCGCTCACGGGAACGGTGCACGGCGGCTCCGACGAGGACGTCGCATGCCTGGTAGCGGCGCTCGCCGAACGTGTGGAAGGCGGGTGCTGGTGGACGAGTGGCCGACCGGAGTCGCCGTCACCTGGACACAGTTTCACGGCGGCCCCTACCCCGCGACAAGCGATGCCCGCTTCTCATCGGTGGGCACCAATGCCATCAACCGCTTCCTGCGTACCATCGCCTATCAGAACGTCCCTGACCACGCGCTGCCGCCGTGGCTTCGCAACGCCGACCCGGACCGGATTCTTCGCCGCGTGGATGGTGTGCTCACCGACGAGCCGATGGGGGAGAGGCCATGAAACGCATCGAAGCCGAACAGTTCACCACGAGCCTGACGCATCACGGTGAAGGGCCGGTCTGGCTCGGCCACCATGGACTCGCGGTGCTCGACATGCTGGCCGGCGATGCGGTCCTGATCGATGCCAGCGGACAGGAGAATCGCCGCGAGCACTTCGGCGAAACCCTCGCCGCCCTTCGGCCACGCCGCGATGGCGGATTCGTGGCCGGCCTGGAACGTGGCTTCTGCCTGGTGGACGAGCACTTCATGGTGACCGGAACGTTGGAATGCTGGACCAACTCGGACGTGCGCATGAATGACGGAGCCTGCGATCCCCAAGGCCGTTTCTGGTGCGGCTCGATGGCCTACGACCTGACACCGGGCGCCGGCGCGCTGTGGCGCCTCGATCCCACCGGAGGCGTCGTCCAGGCGATCGAGGGCATTGGCTGCTCGAACGGGCTGGCCTGGACCCGAGACGGCACACGCGGCTACTACGTCGACAGCCTGACCGACAGAATCGACATCCTCGAACTCGGCCTGGACGGTGAAATCGCCGGGCGTCGGCCGTTCGCGGACGTCACAGCCGAGGGGTTCCCCGACGGCATCGCCGTCGACCGGGCCGACGGCGTCTGGCTGGCCATGTTCGGCTCCGGGCGGCTGCTGCACTTCGACCACACAGGACGACCCGACGCCGAGATAGCAGTGCCGGTCAAACAAGTCACCGCCTGCACCTTCGTGGGCCCCGACTACTCCCAGCTCTGCATCACCACTTCACGTTTCGGCCTGACCCACCCGGAAATCGCCGCCGGCGCCGTATTCGTCGCGACGCCCGACATGGGCGGCTTCGCTCCCTACACGTTCAGCGGATAGCACCATCTGAGGCGTCGGCGGGGTCGGTACGGCCACGGGTCCGGCTTTCCTTCGGCGGTAACGGAGCGTGAAACAGTCCGAGGAGGGTGCCGCGGCGCAAGAGAAGCCGGCTCGTCCATCCAGCTGAGCCAGGAGGGCGACACAGTCGATCTACCGGCAGCTCGGGGCTCCGGCCTGCGAAGTACTTCCCGGTAAGCCGGTGGTGTCGAGTTTCCCGGTCTCCTCGCGGACCAGCTCCGCGACGCCGTCGACCAGGACCGCCGGGATCGGCGCGCAAGCTCGTGGTCGAGCAGTTGGGGTTGTCGGCGCCGTGCGCGAACACGGCGCCGACCCTGACGAGCCGGCTGCCCGCCATCGCTGGTCGAGCCGGGCCGGTCGTCCTGGTCGTGTCAGTCGTCAGGCGGGGGCGCAGACGGGTGCCCACGGGCACGAGCAGGGGCCTCTGATACTCCTCGACACGACGAGGTGGCCAGGAGGTTCTGGCTCAGCGGTGGCAGGGTGATGATCTGCAGGCGTGGGTCGTCCCAGGGAGAGATCCGCCTCGTCGAGGGCCTCGGTGAGGGTCGTGTGTTGGGCTTCCACGGCGATCTGGGAGAAGCCCGTCAGGCCATGGACGTCGAGCCAGCGCCTCTTGGCCTTCCGCATCACCAAACGGGCGCCGCGGAGATGGGACGACGTAGCTGGAACTGACGGCGAGTCAGCCGGGTGGGCTGAAGGCGGTGGTGTGAACGCGCGTGCGCGGCAAGGCAGTTGACTTAGAGTCGACAACGAGATATCCGGCGGTCTCACGACGGTCTCGGCCGCGCAGATGAACCCATCCGACCGGCCGCTCGGCGAAGGCGGGCGCCGCTGGTTCTGCTCCGGGCTGGGGCGCTCGAGCCTTGTCGCGCAGATGAGCGCGATGCGTCTGATGCACACCGGTTACGAGGCCCACGCCCTCGGCGAGGCGACCGCGACCGCGATCGGCGCGGGCGACGGGCTCGTGATGATCCCCGGGTCCGGCGAGACACCCGTGACCGTCCATCTCGCACGTCTCGCCCGCGACAGCGGCGCGCGGATCCTCGCCGTGACCTCCCGGCGCCGACAGCACCCCCGCTGGCCTGTCGGACGCGGTGATCGGATCCCGGCCGCCGGGTCCGGCCAGTTCGGCGGCACCCTCTTCGAGCAGAGCGCCCTGCTGCTGGGCCTCACGGCGACCACGTCGGGCCGGGACAGGTACAAGGAGTGGCTCGCGGCGACCTCGACGCCGGTCGTACCGGTGTGCTCAGCCATCGTCCGCCGAGCCGGCGGGGAAATCATGCGGTCGTCGCAACCATTCGATGGTGTTTCGGAGTGTTGGGTCGCAGGGAATCGCCGATACCCGGGCGCTGGAGGGGTCATTGGATCGTCAGGCTGTCCATGTGAGCACCATTGGATCCGGTAGTGGTCGCGCGGATCGTGACCTTGCCCGCGGGCAGCGAGGTGGCGAGGGAGGTCGTCCTCCAGGTGGCCCATCCCCCGGTCGGGGCGAACGGCAAGGCGCTCTCGACAGGGGAGCCGTTGACCGACACGGACAGCGGGCGATCGGTCACGCCGCCGTTGGCATAGCGGAATGTCAGCGCCCTGCTCCCGCCGTCCGGAACGTCGACGGTCCACTCGATGAAGGCGCCGTCCGCCGAGGAGTCGGCGAAGGCGGCGTAACCCGTGCCGGTGTACTCCGGGTGCCGCGTGTCGATGAACGCGCCGTGCAGGGCGGCGGCGTTCTCGGCCTGGTACACGGTCCCGCCCGTGGCCGTTGGGAGCTGCTCGCCACTCGGCTCGATCTTCGCGGCCACACCGTCGCGCTCGGCCGCGGCGATCGAGGGTGTCACGACCGACAGGACCTTCCGGGCGGAATCCCACACCGTTCCACATCCGTTGACGATCGCCACGGCCTCGCTGGTGAAGGCGGGCAGGGTGGAGCCGCCGTTGACACGCATGCCGACGGGCGCTGAGAGACCGTGGAGGCGTACCACGTAGCGGCGCGCAGTGGGTGCGTCGGCATAGGTTCCCCGTGGGTGGCGGATGACGACCTTGCGCGCCTTGTCGGCGTAGGTCAGTTCGGTGACGCTCCGCTCGCCCCGCTGGTGGTCCTCGGTGACCCCGTCGTCCTCGACAAGGGAGAACGCACCGTCGGCGCCGCTGTAGACGTCCATCTCCAACTGCCGCTTGTTCATGTACTTCGTGCTCTGCGCGTAGGGATACCTGGGCAGGATGGCACCGGCCTTGACGAACACGGGTATCTCTCCGGTGCGGGTGGAACAGGAGAGTTCGGTGCTGTCTGAGCCCGTGTACTGGACGTCGTTCCACAAGTCGTACCAGGTGCTGCCCGCGGGCAACCAGACCTGAGCGCTGCCGCCGCCGTCCGAGGTCAGTGGCGCGACCAGCAGCGAGGGGCCCCACATGTACTGCAGGTCGTGCGCGTAGGCGATGGCCCTGTCCTGGTAGTCGATGAACATGGCCCTGGCCATCGGCATGCCGGTGGAGTGCGCCTGGTGGGCGATTGTGTAGATGTAGGGCATGAGCGTGTAGCGCAGTCGGCTGTACTTGGTGAAGTCCGCCTGCGCGTCCGCGCTCTGGTCCAGCGGCCAGCGTGAGGCCCGCTGCCCCGCGTCCTTCGTGTTGGCCGCGCCGTGCGGTCGCCAGATCGGCGAGAGGCTCGACCATGCCGCCGGCCAATTGCGGTAGAGGGGATCGGAGATCAAGCCGTTCGCGGAGGGGTGGTACCCCCCGCCGTCGATGTTGGCGTACGGGAAGCCGCCGAGGCCGGCGGCCTGCATTCCCCTAATCTGCATCCGCATCTCGTCGTAGGTGGAGTCGATGTCGCCGGTCCAGTAGTGGCCATAGCGCTGTTGACCCGCGGAGGCGCCCCGGCTCCAGTTCCACGGGCGCTTGGCGCGGCCGATGTGGTCGCCGGTGTCGGGATCCCAGCCTTCCTGACCGACCCCCTTGTGCAAGTAGAAGAAGTACGCGTTGCGCAGCTCCGACCACTTCCAGCCGTTGGCCGTGTCGGCGTTGTACGGGATGCGTCCCAGCTCGTCGGGCTCGTCCAGCCAGAGGCCGTCGCCGGGATACTTCAAGGCGGGGTCGAATGCCTTCTTCCAGAAGACGCTCCACACCCAGGCGCGGGTGGCGGGGCTGCTCCAGTCGGGCACCGCGTCCTTTTCGCTCACTGCCGTGAGGTCAGCGGCGTTGAAGCTGTAGCCGGGCGGCGGCCCCGCGATCCAGCCTTCCATCTCGTTGGAGTTGTTGCGGTTGTAGTCCAGAGTGACCGTGATGCCGTTGACAGCGGCCCACTCCTTGTAACTCGCGGGATCGGGCCAGCGCTCGTCGCTGAACTCGAACCACGATCCCGACCAGGCGCCCGAACCTTGCCGCCAACGGTTGTCATTGACCTGGTGGTCGAACGGGAAGCCGGCGGCACGGTGCTCGGTGATCTTCTGACGCCACCAGTTCTGGTCGCTCACACTCGCGAAATTCTTGTCCGACATCTGCAGGCCGAAAATGGATGCCTGGGGCAGCCGCGGGCGGCCGGTGAGCTGCGTGTACTGGTCGAGCAGGCCGGCGAAGTCCGGGCCGTTGATGAGGAAGTAGTCCAGCTGCGGACGGACACCCTCGGTGTTGTGATCGTCGGCGGAGAACGCATACGGCCTGCTGCCGCCGAAACTGAAAGTGGTGTCAAAGGTCGTGTTGAAGAAGACGCCGTAGCCGTTGCTGGACAGATAGAGGGGGACGATAGCGGGCGCCTGCCCGTTGTTCGCAGTGGCGTAGTTGTGCGATACGGCATCGCCGGTCCGGTCGAGCTTGGGCGACCGTCCGAACGTGCCGTGTCCGGCCTTGACGAAGCGCTCGTTCGCCTCTTGCGCGGGCGGCATGAATTCCTGCGTGACCACGCTGCTCTCGGGGCCACCCCAGCTGATGCTGCGTGTGTCGTCCTCCTTGGCCAGCAGATCGCCGGCCTTGGTGGAGCACATCGAGTGCTTCCGGTAGAACTCCATCCGCAGGGGCTTCTTGCGCAGCACGATCCGGATACCGTCGATGCCTGCGGTGGTGATCACGAGGGAGCCGTCGTGGTCGGCGACGCCGAGGCTTCCTCGTATCCGCGCATGATTGCTGGGCACCACCATCTCGTAACGCGAGTCCGGAAAGAACGTCTCACCTGCACGGATCGCCTGGACTCGCACCATCTGATCGCCATAGGCGGTGAACTTCAGCTGCTGGCCCGTGGCGCTGGCCACCGTGAGACTGCGGGTGTCCACCGTGTGGCCGGCGTAGTCGCCGAGTCTCTCCTGGCCCTCGGCATGGGCGGGAACTGCGAAAAGGGCCGAGGCGGCGGAGGCGGGCAGGGCGGCTGCGGTCAGACGCAGACCGACGGCACCGAGGGCTGCGCGGTTGAACTGGCGACGATTCATCGAGCTGGGCATGGCGACTCCTTGTGGCTCTTCGAAGGAGGGCGCAGAAGAGCCTCGGAAGGCTCCCTGCACAGAGATGACACTGCCTTAAGTTCACCTATGCGTACGACGCTTGAGCCTATGAACGGAATGTAACCAAGTCATGCTGGCGGTACAAGAGTGCATGCAAGGGCATTGCCAACTTGAGCTGGTGGCCTGGGGGCTGGGATAATTGCCGGGGAGAGGCTGGCCGTGGGGCCGAGGCGGCAGTGCCGTACAAGGGGTTACGGTTCCCGGCGGAGGTCATCGCCCAGGCGGTGTGGCTGTACCACCGCTTCCCGCTCTCCTTCCGCGAGGTCGAGGAGCTGCTGATGGCTCGTGGGATCACCGTCTCCCACGAGGCGGTCCGCCAGTGGCGCGACTGGTTCGGGCCCCAGTGCGCGGCCGCGTTGCGCCGCCGCCGGCCGGCGACACGTGGCATCTCGATGCGGTGTTCGTCAAAGTCACGGCCGACAAGCGCTGCTCCTACGGGCCGGCTCACCGGGAACTGATGAGTTCGGTGGAACACCGCTCGCACAAGGGGCTGAACAAACTGGGCGGTGTTCGCACACTCCTTCGTGCCGTCAGGACCGCCGCGCTCGGACGGGTGGTCTGGTCTGGCTGGCTCGATCAGCGGCGGGGGTGACGCTCAGCCTGTAGGTGACTGCTGCGTCGGGGACGCTGTCGCTGTTACGGGCGGTGATGGTGAACTGTCTGGCCCCCGGGGTGGTGGGGATTCCGGTGATACCACCGGTGTCCTTGTTCAGAGTCAGCCCGGCCGGCAGAGCACCGGAAGTGACCTCGTACCGAACGGTCTGAGGCGTGCTCGAGGTGACCTTGAACCCGTACAGCTCACCCACGCGGCCCTTGGACGGCTCCGGCGTAGTGAAACCAGGCTTCGGCGCCTCCACCACATGCGCCGCCCCGACCGGCGTGCCGGCCGAGTCCAATTCCTGCAGCGACCACTTCTTACCCGCGGTCACCTCACTCAGGTGCCAATACTTCTTCTGGTCGGTCATGAGCTTCTGCTGGGCGGGAGTGAATGCTCCGGCCGCGATGGCAGAATTCCAGGTCTTTATCGCGGCGAGGATCGCCGTGGTGTTGGATCCTCCGGACAGGCCGCTCACGCTTGTCTGGAACCAGCCGAAGTTCGCGCCAAGGGACGCCCCCAGCGCCAGGCTCTGCTCGATGCTGAGCGTGCTGGTGTTACCGCCAATCGGGAGCGAACCACCCATGGGCGGGAAGTAGTTGGCGCGGTAGAAGTTGACGTTCCGCTTCACCTGCTCATAGTTGGAGTCGCCCCACCCGATGCCACCCCAGCTGATCCGCGACTGGGCGAACCACGTGTTGGACGACAGGTTGGAAGCCTCGGAGATGAAGTTGTCCTGAGACTTCAGCCGACGGTAGACGCCGTTGACCAGGTGCGCGAAACCGTGCCCGCTCCAGCCGTTCCAGGATGCCTCCTCCAGTCCGTCGTACGAGACGTTCCTGATGCCGGTGGTGTTGAACGCGGTGGCCAGCCGGGTAGCGATCTCGTCGATGATCGGCAGGTCGCCTCGGGCTCCGCCGTACTGGTTCTCGGCGATCCGGGTGGCGCTGGTCCCCGCGGGGTAGGACGCCGCGGCGGATCCCCACTGCGCACGCTTGACGCCGGTGAACTGCCACTCGGTACCGCTGATCTGGGCCATGCCGGAGTACGTGAGGAACTCGTTGCCGATCCGCAGTCGGTGACCGCGGATGTAACGGCCGCCGCCAGAGCTGCCATCGGCGTACAGGGTCGTCTCTGCCGCGGCGAGGGGGCGGGTCAGCTTCACCGTCAGGCCGGTCGTGAGCCGCTTGTCGGCCGGTGGCGGAACGATGTAGGGGTCGTTGCCGGAGATGAAGTTGGACAGGGTGTGCACGCCGACCCGCATCCCGCTCGCGGCGGCGGTCGCCACCATCTGGGTCGCGGCGGCGTCCGAACCGCCGAAGTTGCTGTTGAACTGGTAGTGGCCGGTTGACTTCCAGGGTCCGGCGGAGCCCTGTACGGAGTAGACGTTCTTGATCCCTGCCTGCTGGGCGAACTTTATGGCGGAGGCGAGGTTCGTGGTACTGAGGTCGTGCAGTGTCAGGAACGGCTGCCGGGTGGGCCGGGCCACCTTCTGCCACTGCCCGTTGATGGTCGGGTACGGCTGGTCCTCATGCTGCGCGACCTGGCTGAGCACGGTGAGCACAAGATCCGGTGCGGTGCCGAATACCGCCAGCTTCGACCCGAGGATCTGCCCTTCGGATCCCGGCAGCGGGCCGATCGGCATCTCGCCCTCACGGATCCGGACCTTGCTGTAGTCGTAGGTGTAGGCACGCAGGATGCTGCCCCACGACGTCTTCGCCCCGGCGCTCCAGTCGTTCTGCGTCCCGCTCTGCCCATACGGTAGTGACAGAACGTCCGATCCGAACCCGAGCTCGTCGAACTCCTTGGGCCAGGCGCCGACGGTCTTGTCGTTGAGCGGGATGATGCCGAACGCGAAGCGGCTGTTGCCGACCACACCGATATCCTCGCCCACCGTTTCGGTGACGCTCGTCGTCAGCGGCCCCCACAGCAATGTCTGCACATCCACACCCGGCGCAGCCTTCAGACCGATGACCTCGAGGGTCGAGTACATCGCATGGTTGGCGACCTTCACCTTGACCCTGACCTTGTCGCTGCTGAACACCAGCACACGCGGATGGCCTGCCGAAACCTTCACGCAGGCAGGGGCTTCGTGCTCTCCGTTACCCAGCACGACAGACACCAGGGGCACTGACCGACCTGCCGCCAGGTAATAGTCAGTTCCGTCGCGCAGGTCCACCAGACCGACCACCCGACCGGCCCGGTCGAGACCCACCGACAGGAATCCCGCCTCGATCCGTGATGGTCTGCCTCCCTGCGCCGCGAAGGCCGGCTCAGCGATCGCCGGACCCGCGATCGTTGCGAATGAACTTAAGCCACTGGTGATCAGGAAACCTCGCCTGTCCATGATTCCTCCCAATCGGCTTGCTTCTTGCCTCACGCATGAGTGAGGTCGACCGCTTGCACGGTGGTTCACGGGTTATGCCCTCGCCGAGGGCGTCGAGATGGCTGATACCGATGGCACCGAAGCTGTGACGCGTTGTGTCAATTCCTGCGGCGGCGTCGGTGTGTGCGGTGATGTTGGTGAACACAGGTGGTCAACGCTGCTTCCCCGCAGCGCGAAGGTCAGCCCCCGGGCTCTTGGCCCGGACTTCGAATCGCTTGAGCGAGTACCCGAAGGAGGATGTGCGCCTGATGCCGTGCATGCGCACGTAACGGCCGGACACGGGCGGGAAAGTGAGCTCATCCACGCGGGCACCCGCCGGCTTGCTTCTGACTGCGGCGGCCGTCTTCCAGTTCACCGAGTCGTCGGAGACCTGGATGTCGTAGTCCTGTGCGGAGGCCGTCTCCCAGTCGAGCAGCGCGCGCCGGACGGTCCGCGAGCGGCCCAGGTCCACCTGGATCCATTCGTCGTCCCGGTAGGCACTGGCCCACCGGGTCTTTGCGTCCCCATCGGTGGCGTTCTCCGGTCCCAGGCTGGGCACCTCGGACGACGATGCCGTGGTCGGCTGACGCAAAGCCAGGTCAGGCACATCGAAGACGCGCATGCTCCACAGCGAGTATCCGTCCCGCTTCCGGCCCGCCTCGATTCCGGTGAGCCGCACGTGCCGAGCCGTGACCGGATCGAAGGTGAGCGTGTCGGAACCCGCGGATTCGCGGCATGTGCGGCGGGCGACCGTGGTCCAGTTCTTGCCGTTCCTGGAGACCTGGATCTTGTAGTCGCGTCCGTATGCGGGCGCCCAGTCCAACTTGACCTTGGTAATGGTCTCCGGTCGGCCGAGGTCCACTCGGAGCCAGGCGTCATCTCCTGGGCCGCTCTCCCACCTGGTGGTGCTCACGCCGTCGAACGCTGCGCCGGCCTCGCCTGCAGACGCGGTCGCTGGTCTGCCCACGCTCAACTCTCCGTTTGCCGCGTTGACCAACGTCGTGGCGACCTTGGTCAGCCCTGTGCCCACGCCCAGCCTCCGCACGGTCGTGAGGAAGGTGCTGTATGGCACGCCCGACTTCGTGCCGCTCCACATCTTCTGCGCCAGTGCTCCGAACGTGGGCTCGACCAGCCCGTGTACATCCAATTCGCTGTAGGTGGCTTCGGTGAGGTCGTTCCATACGGCGGACATCGCACCGAGCAGTTGGGGGTCTCCAGGTGCAACGCTTTGGCCACCGGGGAAGACATGGGGCTCCCAATGGTCGTAGAGATACTTTCCGTCCAGCCCATGGCCGTGGTAGTAGTTCGCGAACGGGACGATGTAGAGCAGGGCGTCGTTGGTGTTGATGAAGGAGTATCCGTCCCGCTTGATGGCTTGCGGGCCGTACCAGGTGTTGTTCCAGCTGTTGAGGGTGATGTCGCGGTCGTAGCCGTCGGCGCTGGGTGCCATGATGGACAAGCTGCCCCAGGCGCGTGGATGCTTCCCGAGCGCGCGGACGTGGGCCGCCATTTCATTGAAGTAGGCCTTGTAGCGGGGTTTGTCCACCCTGTACTCGTCGGCGCCGAAGTGCACGTCCGGACTGCGGAACCAGGGTACGAACTCTTTGAATACCGACTTCATGAACGCGGTGGTTTCCGGCTTTGACAGGTCCAGATGGTCGGATTCGCCATTGTTGAGACCCAGCGATGGTCGGAACCGGATGAACGCGAGCGAGTGGGCGGGGGAGTCGATCTCGGGGATGATCGTGACACCGCTGGCGGCGGCGGTGTGTTCGAAGGAGGCCCAGTCGCGTCGGTCGTAGGCTCCGTCCTTTGAGGCCAGCCCGGCCAACTCGGGGTTATCGGTCTTGAGCCGGAAGCCGGCCTGGACCTTGCTCCAGGGCCTGTCACCCTTGAATCCGTTGTCGTTGAGGTGGAGCTGCAGTTCGTTGAGTTTGAACCAGCCCATGAGCCGCAGGTAGTCCCGGATGAAGTCCGCGGTGAAGAATCGCCGCCCGACGTCCAGCATGAAGCCCCGCACCTTGTAGTTCGGCCAGTCCACGGCGGTGCCCACGGGCACAGAGTTGCGGCCGTCGTCGAGCAGCAGAATCTGCAGGAGTGTGCGCGTGCCGTAGTAGACGCCCTTCGCGGTCCGTGCGGTGATCCATACGTTCCGGTCGGTGACCCTGAAGGTGTATCCCTCCTCCTTGAACCGGGCACCGCCTTTGGTTTCGGCCAGGGTGGGATCGACCGACAGCACGATGTCGCCATACCGTGGGCTCCCGGGTGAGATGTCCAGTTTCCGCCCGGTCGCCTGCTCGATCTCGTCCGGGAGCGTTGTGACCTGGTCGCGGAGTCTGTCACCCCGTTTTGCGGCGAGCACGATACGGCTGTGCCGGCGAAGCTCGAAGGAACCTGTGCCGCCCTGCCACTCCTGAAGGGCGGGTACCACGGCGGGCTTGTCGTTGACCGAGGCGGGTGCGGCACTCGCCGGTGCGGCGGGAGCGGCTAAGGCCAGCAGGGAGAGCAGACACACGAGGCGTATCAGGTAAAATCTCATCTGGAGCTCCAAGCTTTCTCGATGGGATTGTTCCTGGAGGTTCGTGCGCGTTCCGTCGGCGATCAGCCGGGCTGTGGTGTGCCGGGCCTCCTTTACCGCGTGGTCCGCACCTTGTAGGTGATCTTGGCGTCGGGGATGCTCCCACCGTTGCGGGCGGTGACGGTGAACTTGCTGGCGCCCATCGTGCAGGGAATACCGGTGATGCCGCCGGTGTCCTTGTTGAGGGTGAGTCCGGACGGAAGGCAGCCGGATGTAACGTCGTAGCGGACGGTCTGCGGAGTACTCGAGGTCACCTTGTACGCGTACAACTCACCGACCTGGGCATCCGGTGGTTCCGGCGTGATGAAGCCCGGCGTCGGAGCCTTGACCGGCTGCGGCTCGCCGATCGGCTGACCAGACGAGTCCATCTCCTGCAGCGACCACTCTTGCATCGGCGTGACCTCATTCAAATGCCAATGCCTGCTCGCAGTGCCCAACTGCTTCTTCTGTACGGGAGTGAACGCGCCGGACGTTCGTGCGGACTCCCAGATCTTGACGGCTCGGAGCAACGTGGCGGTGTTCTGCCCGGACTGAAGGCTGCCCACGCTGGTCTCGAAGTTGATGCCGGCGTCGAGGGAAGCCGCCCGAGCCATAGTGTTCTCAATCGTCTGAAGACCGGCGTTGCCGGAGAGTCCCTGCTGGCCCATCATCCCGGGCAGATAGTTGGCGCGGTAGAACGTGTTGCTCCGGATGAGCTGGGCATAGTCCGTTACCCCGATCTCGCCCCAACTGGCTCTGGACTGGGCGTCCCAGGTGTTGGACGAGAGGTTGCTGCACTCGGTGATGAAGTCCTTGGAATTGAGCTGCCGGTAGACGCCGTTGACCAGACGCGCGAAGCCGTAGCCGCCCCAGCCGGTGTAGCCCGCCGATTCCAGCCCGTCGTAGGACGTGGCATGGATACCGGTGCTGTTGTACGCGGTGGCCAGCCGGGTCGCGATCTCGTCGATGATCGGCAAACCACCCATCGCGCCGCCGTAGCCGTTCTGGATGAGCCGGGCGACGCTGGTGCCGACCGGGTAGGACTGCGCGGCCGATGACCACTGCGCCCGTTTCAGGCCGCTGACCTGCGACTCCGTGTTGCTGACCTTTGTGACGGTGCCGTAGGTGATGAACTCGTCACCGATACGCAGTCGCCGACCGTCAACGCCGGACCCCAGCGGGCGGTCGGCGTCCACGTACAGCGTGGTGTCCGACCGGCCGAGCGGGCGGGTCAGCTTGACGGCCCCGCCCACCGCCAGCCGTGGATCGGCCGGCGGCTTCACATACGGGTCGTGGGCGTCGATGAAGTTGGAGAGGGTGTGTACACCGACCTCGATCTCCTCCTTCGCCGCCGTAGCCACCAACGTGGCGGCTGCCGCGTCCGATCCCCCGAACGAGCTGTTGAACTGGTAGTGCCCGTGCGACACCCACGGCCCGTTACCGGAGATCGCATAGATGTTCCTGACCCCGGCCTGCTTGGCGTACTGGCTGGCGACGGTGACGTTCCTCGTGTTGAGGTCGTGGACCCAGAAGTGGGATTGCGAGGTGCGCTGGGCCGCCTTCTGCCACTGCCCGTCGATGGTCGGGTATGCCTGGCCGTGCTTCTTGGCGATCTGACTGAGCACCGTGAGGGCGAGATCCGGAGCACTTCCGAACAGGGCGATCTTCGACCCGACAATCCGGCCCTCCGGCGCCGGCAGCGGCCCGAGCGGGATCTCGTAGCCATTGGTGCGTTGCCGGACTCGCACCCGGCTGTAGTCGTAGGTGGTGGCGCGCAGGATGCTGCCCCAGTGCGTCTTCGCCGCGACGTTGCTCGCCAGCCACTCATCCTTGACTCCGGTCTGCAGACCATAGGGATTCCAGATGAGATCCGGGCCGAACCCATAGGCCAGGTGCTCGTTCGGCCACCCACCCACGGTCTTGTCGTTGAGCGGACGAACCCCCAGGACGAAATCGTCGTTGCCGACCACTCCGGCTGTCTCACCGATCGTCTCGGTGATCTTCGTCGGCAGCGGGCCCCACAGTAGGGTCTGCACATCCACGCCCGGGGCGGCCGTCAGACCGACAACTTCAAGTGTGGAATGTGTCGGAAACTTGACGACCTTCACTTGGATCGTCACTTTCTCGCTGCCGAACTCCAGGATCCACCGGTTGCGCGAGGAGACCCGCACCTCAGCGGGAACCTCATGCTTGCCATCGGCCACCACACTGACCAGCGGCACCGACGCGCCCGGCGCCAGATAGTCCGTGCCATCCCGCAGATCCACCAGGCTGGTCACGCGACCGGAGGTGCTCACACCCACCGACAGGAAGCCCGCGACAATCCGCTTGCTTGAGGACGCCTCAGCTCTGGCCGCTTGCGCCGCGTGAGCGGGGCCGACGGCAAGCCCTAACGCAGTGATCGAACTCAGACTACCGGTGACCAGAAACCGACGTCTGTCCATATTTTCTCCTCGGTGAAGTGAATCTCAACGAAGCACGTGATTGCTGATCAACGCCCTTGCATCGCGAGGGGCGGAATCTCGCGCCGCGAGGTCCCGTCTCCCGTCCGTTCCGCTCGAGGCCGAGGGGAAGAGTGGGTAACGAACGATGTCACCCACATAGTTCATACTCTTATGTAGAGGGTTGTTCCTATACTTTTAGCGATAGGGAAACCAAGAGGGGCGGCGGGTTGACACGTCCACGGCCCCGCAGGGGAGGAGCGGAAGCCCATGCGTTTCCTGGGCAACCAGGCGCAGCGCAAGCGTGAACTAGCGTGCATCTGGCTACACGGCGAGTCAAGGCTTAGTTAGTATTTATCCAGAGGCAGTGCCGCTGTCGGCGGGCTCATCTGGTCACTCATGGAGCGATGCAGCGCATGTAGCTTGTGGGTCCGGCGCTTGGCCACTTCACGCCCGCATACATCGAACACATGGAGCAAAAATGACTCAATCTTCTCGGCCCTCGTCCGCGGCGTCATCGGGTTCGGGGACGGATGCCTCCTACCGCCCCGGCTACGAAGTCGCGGCGGAGAGCATCCTGGAGTACATCGCCCTGGGAAGGACTTGAGCCTGGTGACCGGCTGCCGACGGAGAAGGATCTCGCGGTCAGACTGGCCATGAGCAGGACCGTTGGCGTGCTCCGTGATGGCCGCCTGACACTTGGATGCGGGTCTGAGGAGTGTCCGAGCAGGGATCACCGCTATGGCGTTCAGTTTCCTGAACGCTTCGGCCTCGCTTATCAGGGGCGGCCCCGACGAAACGGGTTGTACGCCTCGAAGGGGTCTTCGTCGGTCTCCCCACGCCGTCGGCGCTCGGCCTGGTAGGCGGTCCACGCGAGGTCGCCCTGCTGCGTGGACCGCCAGGGCCTTCCGGTGCGGTCGCAGTATTCGGCGTAGCGCAGGTCTGGTTCGGCCAGTCGGCGGTGTCCCACCTGGACAGCAAGCCGTACCCACCGGCCGCCAACCTCCGCCCCGAGGGGGACTTTCCCGACACCTGTGCCGTGCCGATCCGCCTGCCCAGGGTCGCGTCGATCCTGCGGCGCATCGCCTTCGATCTCGAGGAATTGGCCCGTGCCCGGTGCGTGGAGGACCTGTAGGCGGCTGAGGCCGCCGACGACCCGCGCCGAAGGAAGCGGGGCTCCCCAGAGTGCCTCGTCAGTGTGATGGGTCAGCGGCATTGTGCTGCCCGCTTCAAGATCCAGGAGCGTGATCTCACCGATGCTATCAAGGGTGGAGACGACCACTGCGGCGGCTGGCGCGTTCAACGCGGCCGACAGGCCACTGACGACACGGGCGCAGCCAACCAGCGTCCACTGCGCGCCGTCCGCAGTCGCATAGAGATGCGTGCAGCCTCGGTCGCGAGCGCAGAACAGTACGGTCTTCTCATCCGCCCAGTCGCGGTTGCGCCGCCGTGTCGAGGAGTACCCCGCCGTCGTGGCGCCACTCCTGATGTGTTCAGAACATTAACGCTTGTATGCCCATGGACGGAGTGATGCGTTCACTGTTTCACTTCCCGCTGAACGATGACGGAAATGGCGTCTATTTCAAACAACTTCAATCAGCGAGAGTGATGTGTGGCATGCGAATCAGACGGGTATACCGCCCGGCCCTGTGTCTACTCGTCGCCGTCCTTCCCCTGTTGGCCTCCGGTACGGGGACTGCGGCGGTCGGCAAGGACGGCATGCGGCCAGTCGCGTTCGAGGAAGCGGGTGCAGCAGGGACGACGCCGGATCCCTGGCTGATGCGCGCCGACGCGCCTGACGATTCCTACGACGCGCACCCCTACGTCGGCAACGGATACCTCGCGCAGCGGATCCCGGCCAAGGGCATGGGCTACTTCTCGAGCGGAGGACCCACGGGATGGCCTCTGTCGACGAAGCGTTACGACGGCGCCTACGCGGCCGGACTCTTCGCCAAGCAGGGCGATGCGGAGTTCCTGGCCGCCCTGCCGACCTGGTCCACGCTGGATTTTGCCACCGACGCGGCCGGCGGAGAGAATTACGCGTCCGCGGCCAACAACACGCTGACGTCCTACCGTCAGGAACTGGACGTGCGCCGCGGCCTGGTCACCACTCGCACGTCCTGGTGTTCCGCCTCCGGGCGCACCACGGACCTCAGCTACGAGGTCCTCGCCGACCGGAGCCGCGCTCATGTCGGCGCGGTTCGGCTGAAGGTCACCCCACGCTGGTCAGGCACCGCCTCGGTCACCGACCTGCTCGACGGCAACGGCGCCCGTCGGCTGGAGGGGACCGGCGCCGATGTCGATACCGGGACCGGTACGTCCCAGGTGTCCTTTGCCACGGCAGGCAACGGCATCGCGGGGACGCTCGCCTCCCGGCTCACCCATTCCGGCGACGTGCAGCCCACCTCGTCAAAGGAGGTCGCGGCGGACAAGCTGAGTGCGGGGCAGCGTCTCGCGTTCCCCGTGAGGGCGGGCCATACCTACGAGTTCACCAAGTTCGTCGGCCTCGACACCGCACAGACCAGCAAGGACCCCAAGGCGGACGCCCTCAGGGCTGCCTCGGACGCTGCACGCACGGGCTGGACCAAGACGCTGGCCGAACACACCGATGCCTGGGCGAAGTTGTGGGAAGCCGGCGTCGGGACACCCGGCCAGGAGCGCATGCAGAGCTGGATCAACGGCAGCTACTACTCGCTGTTCTCCAGCCTCCGCGAGGGACAGGACTGGTCCCTGGCCCCCTCCGGGCTGTCCAGCGACACCTACGCGGGCCTGGTCTTCTGGGACGCCGAGACCTGGATGTTCCCCGGTCTCCTCACGACCCACCCCGAACTCGCCAAGTCGGTCGTAGACTACCGCTATCGCACCCTCGAACAGGCCAAGAAGAACGCAGCGGGCGGTAACCTCAAGGGCGCACTGTACGCATGGACCTCGGCAGCGACCGGTAACTGCAGCAACTTCCATGCCTGCTACAACTACCAGGCTCATCTGCAGAGCGACATCGCCCTCTCCCAGTGGCAGTACTTCCAGGCGACCGGGGACAAGAAGTGGCTGAAGTCGAAGGGCTGGCCGGTCATCGAGGCCCTCGCCGAGTTCTGGGCCTCCCGGGTGAGCAAGAACAGCGACGGCTCCTACAGCGTCCGCAACGTCGCCGGAGCTGACGAGTACTCGCACGGCGACGACAACGTCTCGACCAACGCCGGAGCGGCCACCACGCTGCGCCTGGCCACCGAGGCGGCAGCCCTCGTCGGCGCCGAGGCCCCCGCGCAGTGGACCACCATCGCCGACAGGCTGCGCATCCCTCTCAACGCCGTCACGGGCACCCACCCCGAGTACGAGGGCTACAACGGCCACAAGGTCAAGCAGGCCGACACGGTGCTCATGCAGCACCCCACCAACTGGCCGATGCCCAAAAACGTCGCCCGCAACGACCTGAACTACTACGCCGCGCGGACCGACCCCGAAGGCCCCGCGATGACCGACTCCGTCCACATGATCGCCGCAGCGAACCTGGGCGACGACGGCTGCACGGACTATACGTACCTGCTGCGCTCGGTGCGGCCGTTCATCCGCGAGCCCTACGCACAGTTCTCCGAAGCCCGCGGTGAAAAGGCGGGCGACAACGCCGGAGCGCCCGCCTTCACCTTCCTCACCGGAGCGGGCGGCTTCCTCCAGACCTACCCGTACGGCCTCGCCGGACTGCGCTGGAAGACGAACTCCCTGCACCTCGACCCGACGCTGCCCCCGCAGCTGGCGAACGGCGTCCGGATCAACCGGCTGAAGTGGCAGGGCCGTGAACTCTCCCTCGAGGTAGGCCCCAAGACCACCACCGTGCGCCTGCTCAAGGGCGAGCCGGCCCGCCTCGACACCCCGGCCGGGAACAAGGCCCTGGCCAAGGGCGAACCCGTCCGCCTCGACACCCGCCGGCCCGACCTGGCCCCCAGCGGCAACGTGGCACGCTGCAAGAACGCCACCGCCAGCAGCTCCGACAGCGGCTACTACCCGGCCGCCGCGGTCGACGGCAACCCCGTCACCGCCTGGGCCGCCACCGGCTCACAGGCAGACCTCACGGTCGACCTGAAGCAGCGCACAAGGATCGCCGAGGCCACCGTGGCCCGCTCGGGCACGAGCTCCTTCGGCTACAAGATCCAGACCTCGGCCGACGGCAAGACGTGGACAACCCTGGCCACCCAGCCGGCCGGCACCGGAACCGACCACATCCGATTCCTCGCCACCACCACCCGCCACATCCGGCTCGACTTCCCTGGTAGCGAGGGCGCGGCCACACCTCAGATCGCGGAGTTCTCGGTCGCCGGCGGCAAGGACGCGGGCCAGGTCAGAGCAGACGCCGAGCAGTCCTACCTGTCCGCCGGGGAACAAGGCACCGTCACCACCACCTACACCAACCACTCCTCCCGCCCTGTTCGCGACGTGCGCCTCGGCCTGGAGACACCGAAGGCGTGGCAGCCCACCGCGAAGAGCCCGACCAGCTTCTCCCAGGTCGACGCCGGCAAGACTGTCAAGGTGACATGGCAGATCACCGCGCCGCAAGGCACGCCGAGCAGCGCCCAGTTCACCGCCAAGGCCACCCACCAGCGCGGACAGCAGACCGTCACCGACACTGCCCCGGCCGGCGTGTCCCTGGTCGAGGCATGCGCGCCGGACAAGACATGCGAAGCAGAAGACGCCTCTTTCTTCGGCTCCGCCAAGAAGGCCGGCGATCACGCCGGCTACTCCGGCGAGGGCTTCGTCGCCGGGCTCAACCGCACCGGTGCCGGAATCACCACGTACGTCAAGGTGCCCGCCACCGGTACGTACACGATCGGCCTGCGGTACGCGAACTCCGTAGGCGGCGCCGTACCGCCTTATGAGGCGAAGACCCGCACGATGACCCTGGATGTCCTCGGCGACGACCCGAAGCGCCTGTCCTTCGAGGTCACCAAGGATTGGGACACCTGGGCGACGCACCAGGTACGCGTACGACTGGAGAAGGGCACCCAGCCCCTCGTCCTGAACTGCACCGCGCAGGACGACTGCAGCATCAACCTCGACGCGCTCACCCTGAGTGTTTCCCCCGAGGACCACGCCCGCCCAGAGCGGAACTGAGGGCTGCACCGCCCCGTTCCGGCCAGGGCACCACGCCCTGGCCGGAACGCACGAGAGCGTGATCCGGCTCCCCGGGGCGGGCAGTTCGGGCACCAGCGGTCCTCTCGTCGTACAGCAGACAGACGACGATCACGCTAGCCAGCACCACGGACACCCATACCCGAACGCTGGATTTCGGCCGGAACACCACGAAAGCCGTCCCGGTGGCACGGGGGGAGGCCACCGGGACGGCTCCCGCTCAGCGGAGACGCCGAAAGGCCCTACAGACCGACCGACTTGAGCATGTTCAGCAGCACGTCGGTGTTGTCCATCGCATTCTGGAGCGCCTCGCGGGCCGCCTGAAGCTGTCCGGCCTGCGCGGCCAGGGTCTCCACATCGCCGGTGGCGACGGCATCCTGGCTGGCAGCGATCACTCCGAGCAGCAGGTACAGCCCGGTCGCGGCGTGCGCGACAGCCAGCGGAATCGGCCCGGCCTCCCGGTTCTGCGCCATCAGCCTCAGCGGGGTGCTGGCCCGGCTGCGGCCCATGTGACCCGGGAGTCCTCCGCGGCGAGCTGCAACGGGGCGCTCAACTCATATGTTCCATCAGTGAGTTCGATACGCACGTCACGCCCGGTGATGGCGGGCGGCGTCCCGCGCGCCCTCCACCGAGCAGGGACGCCAGAGGGCGCAGTGGGACCCGGAGCCGTTCGGCGCGGCGTACAGGACCTTGGGGGCCGAAGCCGCCTCGGCGGCGGGCAGCGGGCTGAAGGAGCGGCGCCGCGCCGGCGAGGAAGGCGGAGCAGGCGGTGCGAGCTGTGCGAGCTGTGCGGGGAAGCAGTCTCATACGATGACCTATGACCTTCCGCTCGAACGGCCCGCCGCTCGGGCGGGCCGTGGAATGGGCGTGCGGCTCAGGTGCGGCGCTTGCCTGCGGGGTGGCCGTAGTCCGGCCGTCACCGGTCACGTCGTGGCCGTCCAGTCCGGGTGGCCCGGCATCGGCGGGTTCTTCGCGCCGAACAGCCAGTCCCGCAGGAACCGGTCCAGCGAGCGGTCGCCCGTCACGGTGACGGCGTGGGCGATGAAGTCCTCGCTGGTGACCGTGCGGTCCTTGAAGCGGCGCGGCCACAGGCCCATGATGCGTTCGAACTTTCGCTCCCCCACGTGGAGTCGGAGCGCGTAGAGCACCAGCGCGCCGCCGTCGTAGATGTTGGTGCCGCCGAGGGCCTTGGGCAGCCCGGGCGGCCCGTCAGTCGCGCGGATCGCGTCGAGCTTGGCGTACGTCGCCTTCATCTTGTCGGCCAGGACGGACCAGCCGCGCTCCTCGCTGTAGAGCGCGGCGTAGTAGACGGCGGGCCCCTCGTTGAGCCAGGCCTGCTGCCAGTCGTTCGGCGTGACGCTGTCGCCGAACCACTGGTGGGTCAGCTCGTGCACCATGGTGTTCTCGTACGTCGGGTTGCCGTCGGCGTTGAGCTTGAACCAGTTGGTGCCCATCAGGGTGAGCGTCGTGTTCTCGAGGGCGTCGGTGTAGCCGTCGTAGATGTGGATGCCGTACACGGAGAACGGGTAGCGTCCGAGCTTCGCTTCCAGCCAGGCGAGATGGTCGGGTGTGCGCGCGACGATCGGGGCGTACTTGTCCTCCTGGCCCTGCGGGACGATGTGCCGCAGCGGCAGTCCGGTGTGCGACGTGTCGTACAGGTACGTGCCCTTGACGACGGCGATGCCGAGCAGCTCCGTCGGCATGCGCTCGCGCAGCGCGAAGTGCCAGACGGTCGAGCCGTCGGCGCGCTTGTCCTTGCCGGTCAACTCGCCGTTGGCGGTGGCGACATAGCCCTCGGGCGCGGAGATGTGGAAGGTCCAGGTGGCCTTGTCGGACGGTGTGTCGTTGCACGGCAGGAACGTGTCGGCCCGCGACGACTGCACGGCGGAGGCGAAGCCGCCGTCCGAGCCGAACCTCCAGCCGGTCAGTCCGGCCCGCGGCGCCTTGCCGTTGCCGCGGTAGGCGACGGTGACGTCGAACGGGGCGCCCTTGTGGAGCGGCGCCGCCGGGGTGACCGTCAGCTCTTGGCCGGACCGGCCCAGGGACAGGGCGTGGGAGGCGGCGCGGCCGTTCACCGTGATCGAGTCGATGGTGTGGCCGTCGGTGTCCAGGTTGAACGCCGACAGGTCCTGCGTGGCTTGTGCGTTCAGTTTCGCGACGGCCGTGAAGTCGTACGTCACCGGTGTGAAGTCGAAGGTCAGGTCGTAGTGGACGACCTGGTAGCCGCCGTTGCCGAGGGTCGGGAACAGCGGGTCGCCGACGCCGTCGGAGCCGGGGCGCGGGTCGAACCCCGCGGCGCCGGCGGGCGAGCCCAGGACCGGTACCGTGATCGCGGCGGCGACCGCCGCCTGCGTGAGGAACGCGCGTCTGCTGGTGGTCACTTCTTCCCCTTCTGCGAGGCCTGCTCGAACTCGGCACGGCACTTGTCGCCCCCGGCGTCTCGCCACTGCTTGACGATCGAGTCGTACGCGGACAGCGGCCTGCGTCCGGTGACCAGGTCTTTCACACCGTCGAGGTGGATGGTGTAGAGGCTGCCGAGTCCCTTGGAGGCCCAGGTCGGCGAGGAGTAGCCGAGAGTCGGGTCCTCGATGAGCTTCGGGATGAGCACCGTGTACGCCTCGTGCACGTAGCGGGCGGCCATCGGGTGGGTGGCGCTAAAGAACGAGGGTGTCGCGGAGGCGAGCTTGCCCCACGGCACGGTCACGTCCTGGGTGCCCTGCTTGGTGAGGACGGGCGTGCCGTTCTCGTCCCGCTTGTAGTCGATGTTCTCGACGCCGTAGTTGATGAGCGTGTATTCGAGCGACCCGAAGGGCGAGGCGGCGAAGTCGGCGAGCCGTAGCAGTTCCTTGACCCGTTCCTCGCTCGCCCTGCTGATGTAGCAGTTCTGCAGCGAGACGTTGTCGGTCCAGGTCACCGCGTCCTTGCTGACGGGGACCATGGGCCGTACGTCGAAGGACTTGTCGATGGCGGCCATGGCGTCGACGTAGCCGGTGGCCGTGGTCAGGTACCCCGGCATGCCGTCGAAGACGTAGGCGGCCTTGCCGTTCTTGAACAGATCCGTGTACTGGGCCTTCTGGGCTCCGGACATCTGCACGGTGCCCGGGTAGTGGCAGCCCGCCTTGTAGAGCTTGGCGGCGGTCTCGACGGCGTACCGGTACTTGTCGTCCTCCAACTGGTACGTCCACTTGCCCGTCTTGCGGTCGAACTTCCAGAAGTGCTGGGCGCCGGCCGACATGGCGAGCAAGGTGGTGCTGCTGCCGGAGAAGAAGTACTGCTTCTTCTTCGCGTCCGTGAGGTCCTTGGCGAGTTCGACGAGCCGCTCGATGCTGTCGATCTGGTCGAGGCTGGTGATGCCCGCCTGCTTGAACAGGTCGGCCCGGTAGAAGCCCGCGCCGGCGCTGCCCGAGCGGGCGATCGGGATGCCGTAGAGCTTGCCGCCCTTGATGGCGTCGCGCCAGGCGTACTCGGGGATCGCGGCCAGGTTCGGGTAGTCCTTGACCCGGTCGCCGGAGAGGTGCGGGCCCAGGTCGACGCACTTGGCGGCGAGGAACGACCCCACGTTGTCGACACCTCCCGTCTCCGGGTACATGAAGATGTCGGGCAGCTGGTCTCCGGCGACCATCGTCGAGAACTTCGCCGGATAGTCGTCCGCGGGCACGGCCGTGAAGTCGACCTGGGTGCCGAGCAGCTTCTCGATCTCGCGCCAGGCCGCGTTCTTTCCGCGCTCGGGCGGCAGCGGTGCGAACGTCTCGGTGACCGCGGTGATCTTCTTGGCGCCCTTGAGGGGGGTGCCTTCCGTGGCGCGGGTCAGTTCGCGCGGGTACTTCAGGAAGGCGTTCGGGACGCCCGCCGCGGTGCCGGGCAGGTCGGCCTTGATGCCGACGTTGCGCACGGTGGTGGTCGGCAGCAGCTTGGCGCTTTTGGCCTCGGCCTTGGCCTCGGTGCCGCCGTCGCCGCACGCGGCGAGCAGCGGCGCCGCGGCGACGGCGAGGCCGGCGCCCGCACCCCAGCGGAACAGGGTGCGGCGGTTGACGGATGTGGTGCCGGACATGGTGGGACTCCTCAACACGAGGCAACACGGGAAGAGTTGGGGGTGCGGGTGCGCGGATCGGGGCGCGGGTCAGCCCTTGACGGCGCCGGTGAGGACGCCCTTGGTGAAGAACCGCTGGAGGAAGGGGTAGACGAGCAGGATCGGCACGACGGCGATGACAAGGACGGCCATCTGCACGGCCTGCTGCGGGGCGACCGCCTCGCCGGCCGCCGCGGTGTCGAGGGCCTGGCCCTGGAGGATGAAGGTGCGCAGCACCATGGGCAGCGGCCACTTGTCGTTGTCGCCGAGGTAGAGCAGGGCGTTGAAGTAGGCGTTCCAGTACGCGACGGCGTAGAACAGGCCGACGACGGCGATGACCGCCTTGGACAGCGGCAGTACGACCCGGATCAGGGTCCGGAAGTCGCCCGCGCCGTCCACCTTCGCGGCGTCGTACAGCTCCTCGGGCAGGTTCATGAAGAAGGCCCGCATCACGACGAGGTTGAAGGCGCTGACCATGGTGGGCAGGACGAGCGCGGCGAAGGTGTTGTAGAGGCCGAGCTCCTTCACCAGGAGGAAGTTGGGGATGATGCCCGCGTTGAAGAGCATGGTGAACAGGGAGGTCATGAGGATGAAGCGGCCGCCGACGATGCCGCGCCGGGACAGCCCGTAGGCCATGCCGATGGTGGCGAGGAGGCTGCAGGCGGTGCCGATGACGGTGACGCCGATGCTCACGAACAGGGCGCGGGTGACGCGCCCGCCGGTGAACGCGGTGCGATAGGCGTCGAGGTTGGGGTGGTCGGGCCACAGGACCAGCCCGTTGGACTTGATGATGTCCGTCTGCGAGGCGAAGCTCGTGCCGATCACACCGATCAGCGGGTAGGCCACCAGGCCCACGACGATCACGAGGGCGAGGCCCTTGAGAACGAGGCCGAGCCGGGTGGGTTTCTCCATCCACGGGGGCCGGGCGCCGGACGGGCGCAGTTCTCCCGCCGCGGGTGCGGGACGGGTGGCGTTCCCGCGGCGCGTCTTCACAGCGGACGTCTCAACGGTCAGCACCGCGGTACACCCCTTCATGTCCGAGCCGGTGGGCGAACTTGTTGGCACCGATCACGAGGATGGTGCCGATCACGGCCTTCACCAGGCCGACGGCGGCCGCCGTGCCCCACTGGTTGTCCTTGATGCCGTGGAAGTAGACGTACGTGTCGAGGACTTCACCGGCGCCGGGGCCGACGGCGTCGCGCTGGAGCAGGATCTGCTCGAAGCCGACGGTGAGGATGTTGCCGAGGTTGAGGATAAGCAGCAGGACGAGCACCGGGGACAGGCCGGGCAGGGTGACGTGCCAGAAGCGGCGCCACTGGGCCGCGCCGTCCATGGCCGCCGCCTCGTACAGGCCGCGGTCGATGGAGAGCAGCGCGGCGAGGATGATGATGGTGCCCCAGCCGGCGTCCTTCCACATGACCTGGAGCGCGAGCAGCCAGGGGAAGGCATTCGGGTCGGTCGTCATGTCGTAGCGCGGCAGGCCGAGGGATTCGAGCAGGTCGGGCACGACGCCCGCGCCGCCCAGGATCTGCTGGAAGATCGAGACGATGATGACCCAGCCGATGAAGTGCGGCAGGTACACGACGCTCTGCACGAAGCGGCGCAGCCTGTCGCTGACGATGCTGTTGAGCAGCAGTGCGAGCGCGATCGGCACGGGGAAGAACAGGACGAGCTGGACGAGCGCGATCTCCAGTGTGTTGCCGGTCGCTGACCAGAATTCGGGGTCGGCGAAGGCCGTCGTGAAGTTGGTGAAGCCGCTCCAGGCACTGTGCATGTAGCCCAGGTAGGGCTGGTAGTCCTGGAAGGCCACCAGGTAGCCGAGCAGCGGCACGTAGTGGAACACCACGAAGTACAGGAAGCCGGGTAGGCACAGCAGCAGCATCACTTTGTCGCGCTTGAGACGCTGCCAGAGGGTCTTGCGGGGAACGCGGTCGGCGGCGGTCGGTGGTGCGGAGACAGTCATGGAGCGGTCCTGTTCGGCCGGTTGGCGCAGGAACTACGTTTCTGCGGCGGCAAGTTAGTAAGCGGTTAACCCCATCGTCAATAGATCCGGAGATCCGACCGAGCGAGGATCCTTTGCAAACAGGCCACTCCAGGCCGCTATTTCATGCTGTACCAGGGCAACTCGACTGCCAGACTTTCCTGTGACCTTGACGGTCGATCGATGTGCTCCCTACCGTTCGGTACCGCCATAGAACACGTTTACTGTCCGGAGGCAGGGTGCGTACCACTGACGAGGCGCCGGTCGAGGCCACGGCCACCGACGCCACACCGCCCCCGCGGCGGCCCCGCACGGTTCTTGCGATGGACTCGTCGGTCGTGGACGACGTCTTCCCGCCTGCCGTGCGGGCGCGCCTGGAGGAGACAGCGGACATCCGGCCTCCGCGTGTCGTACGGGAATTCACCAGCCCGCAGGCACGCGCGGCCCTCGCCGAGTGCGAGGTCCTGCTCACCAGCTGGGGCTGCCCGCCGGTCGACAGGGCCGCGCTCGACCGGGCGCCCCGGCTGCGCGCGGTGATCCACGCGGCCGGCACCGTGAAGACGTTCCTGAGCCCGGAGGCCTACGAGCGCGGCATCGCGGTCTCCTCGGCGGCCGCGGCCAACGCCGTGCCGGTCGCCGAGTTCACGCTCGCCGCGATCATCCTGGGCGCCAAGCGGGCCTTCCCGCTCGCCCATCTCTACCGAACCCGACGCACCCACCGCACCGAAGCCGATCTGGACCGACACCACTGGCTCGGCACCCGCGGCATCACCGTCGGCGTGGTCGGCGCCTCGCGCATCGGCCGTCGCGTCGCGGAACTGCTGCGCACCCTCGACGCCGAGGTGCTCCTGTACGACCCGTACGTCGGCGACGCCGAGGCGGAGCTGCTCGATGCCACTCGCACCGACCTGGACACCCTGGTGGCGACCAGCGACGTGGTGACCCTGCACGCGCCGTACACCGCGGAGACCCGGCATCTGCTCGACGCCCGCCGGCTCGGCCTGATGCGCCCGGGTGCACTCCTGGTGAACACCGCGCGCGGTCCGCTCGTGGACACCGGAGCCCTCACGGAACTCCTGGTCAGCGGCCGGATCGGCGCCGTGCTCGACGTCACGGACCCGGAACCGCTGCCTGCCGGACACCCGCTGTGGGACCTGCCCAACGTCTTCATCACCCCGCACCTGGCGGGCGCCCAGGGCAACGAGGTCGGCAGGCTCGGCGCGCTCGCCGTCGACGAGCTGGCCCGGTACGCGCGCGGGGTGCCGCTGGTCCACGCCGTGCTCCTGGAGGACCTGGAGCGGATCGCGTGACCAAACCACCGCCGCACGCCATAGGCTCTGGGGCGGGTCGATCACAGGCGGACCAGAACGACCATCAGGGGGTGGGCCGGATGTCCCAGCAGAGTTCCACGGCACCCGGGCCGGATGGGCACGGCGACCGGCAGTGCGACCGGAGCGGGCAGCGCCGCGCGACGGTCGTCGACGTCGCACAGCGCGCCGGGGTGTCCACGGCGACCGTTTCCCGCGTGATGAACCGCAACTATCCGGTCGCCGCCGCCACGCGCGAGCGCGTCGAGGCGGCCATGCGCGAGCTCGGCTATGTGGTCAACGCCCATGCCCGAGCGCTGGCCGGCACCTCCGCCCGCACCGTTGGCATCATCGTCAGCGAGCTGATCGACCCGTTCTACGCGTACATCGCGCGCGGCGTCGAACGCGAGGCCACCGACGGCGACCGGCTCTGCCTGGTGTGCTGCACCCAGGGCGACCCGCAGCGCGAGCTCGCCTTCATCGAGCTGATGCACGAACGGCGAGCGGACGCCGTGGTACTGGTCGGCGGCAGCGTCGAGGACCGCGCCTACAAGGCCGAACTGGCGCGCCGGGCCCGGGAACTGGACGCGGGCGGATCGAAGCTCGTGCTGTGCGGGCGGCCCTCGCTCGGCGACGGCGTGCCGACGGTCGGGGTCGAGTACGACAACGAGGGCGGTGCCTTCGCGATCACCGACCATCTGATCACGCAGGGCCATGAGCGGATCCTCTACCTGGGCGGGCCGCCCGGCCTCTCCACGGCGCGGGACCGGCTCGCCGGACATCGCCGCGCGCTCGAGCTGCGCGGCATCGCGCGGGATCGGGAGCTGGAACAGCCCGGCGCCTTCAGCCGCGCCTTCGGATACCGGCGCATGACCGAACTGCTACGCGAGGGCCTCGAGTTCACCGCCGTGTTCGCCGCGAACGACATCGTGGCGGCGGGCGCGGCCCAGGCCCTGGAAGAGGCCGGGGTGCGCATCCCGTTGGACATGTCGCTGGTCGGCTACGACGACATCCCCGTGGCCCAGGATCTGCGGCCCCGGCTGACGACCGTCCGGATCCCGCTGGAGGAGATGGGCCGGCAGGCGGTGCGGGTCGCGCTCAACGGCGGCGACGAGGACGACTGGCGCGCCCCGACGACCGGCACGCTGCGCCTCGGCACGCACATCGTCGTGCGGGAGTCGGTGGCGGCACCGCGGAGCACGCTCCCGGGAAGCGCCAGGCCGCGCCGGAGCTGACACCGGGCCAGCTTGCTTGATTCTGCTCGCAAGAGCGCGAGTCCGCATAGTAACGGACAGAAATTCGGCGGGCCCTCTTGCGGCCGGATAGCAAACGCTTACATGCTGGCGCGCAGCCCCACCCGCTCGTCCCGCCCATCGCTCTGACGTCGTTCGTCCCCATGGGAGTTCCTGGATGCGCCCTGCCCTGAAGCCTTTCCATGTCCGCGCCGAGGGGTCCGGCCCCGGCCGTCGCACCGTGCTCGCCGCGCTGGCGGGTGCCGGTGCGGCCGTTGCCCTCGGCGCCGGGACCGCGACTGCTTCCGTCTCGTCGCCCGGTGCCGCGAGCGGCGACACGCTGTTCATCAAGGCCTTCCCGGACGCCGAAACGGAACGGCTGCGGCTCGACCGGTCGCTGCGGGCCAGCGACTTCATCCCCACCGGGCGCTACGCGGCGCCGGGCACGCCCGTCACCGTCCGGGTGCAGTCGGCCCACGGGGTACTCCCGGTTCTGCACATCGGGACCTTCGACGACTACCACACGAACACCGAACTGAGGGCGCCGCGGACGTTCCGGCTCCGGTCGGGTCTGAACGAGGTCGCGGACACCTACGGCGGCCCGGTGTACCTCAGCTTCGCCGGTCACGGTCAGCGTGCCGCCGTCACCTTCGTCTCCGGCACCGAGCGGATGGCCGTCTTCGAGCTCGGGCGGACGAGCGAGGCCGAGTTCCAGCGGCGGCTCGACACCGTCACCGGCGTCCCGTGGGTCGAACTCGTCACGGACCGGGCCATCCTGACGCTCACCCGCGAGGGTGCGCTGCTGTACCGCACCGAGGACCACGCCGCGCTGATGTCGCTGTTCGACACCGTCATCGACTCGCACGACCGGATCAGCGGCCTGGACAGCGGCCGGCCTCTCGACCGGCCCAAGGCGGGCCGCTACCACTTCAACGAGGTCAGCGTCGTCCCCAAGGGAGTTGGCGCGTATGCCTGGCACGGCTTCAACGGCTTCCCTCGCGCCTACATGGACCGGCTCTGCACGGTCAGCGGCCTCACCACCCGCGGCTGGGGTCTTTACCACGAACTGGGACACCTCAACCAACAGGCCGCCTACCAGGCCGGCACCCTCACCGAAGTCACGGTGAACATCTACTCGCTGGCCGCACAGCGCACCCTGGGCCGCCCCTCGAACCTCCTCACGGTCGACGCGAAGACGGGCCTCAACTGGTTCCAGTCCGCCCAGGCCAAGCTCGGCACCCCCGGCCTCTCCTACCTCGACGACCTCGGCGCCTACGAACGGCTTGTTCCCTTGCGGCAGTTGGAACTCGCCTTTGGTGACGACTTCTGGCCCCGCCTGCACCGGCTGGTTCGCGCGGAGCACCAGCACGACTCCCCGGTGGAGGACTACGACCACCCGCCGGAGGCCGAAGCGCGCCAGTACCGCGCCCTGGCCACCTACGCCTCGCGCACGGCGGGCCGCGATCTGACGGAGTTCTTCGTCGGCAAGTGGGCGATGCCGATCGACAGGCAGGGTGTCGCGGAGATCGCCGCCCTGAATCTCCCGAAGCCGGACACGGACCCGAGCACGCTCACGGACTGACGGCGCGGCCGCACCGTCGAGGCGCCGGCCCTCCGGCTGCCCCAGCCGGTCAGGGCGGTGCCATCCGACGACGACGCATTGACGCTCGGGAGAGGCCCGCGCCCGGCCGTCACCGTCCGCACCGGCGGCTCGCTCGGCCGCACCCACACGACAGCACTCATCCCGGCGGGCCCCGCTCGTTCGGGCCGCACCTCCCCATCACCGTACGCACCTCCCCATCACCGTACGTATCGTCCCAAGGAGACGAAGCCTCATGCGCACCCCCGCATCCCCGTCCCGCCGTACCGTCCTCGCCACCGCCACCGCCACCGCCACCGCCACCGCCGCGGCCACGGGCGCCGCGCTCGCCGTCGGCGGCCTCGGCGCCGGCACCGCTCATGCCGCCGACGACGTCACCGTGCCGCTCGTCGCCCGCCCCTCCGCCGAGGCGGAACGACTCCGCCTCGGCACGGCCCTGCGCAGCTCCGAGTTCCAGACGACCGGCCGCTATGTCCCGCCGGCCACCGCCCTCCGCTTCGACGTGCTGCCCTACGACGACGTGGTGCCGACCCTCTGGATCGGGCAGTGGGACTACTACGGCACCGTCACCGCACCGCGCAGCTATCAGCTGAAGCCCGGCGCGAACACCGTGACCGATCCCCACGGCGGACCCGTCTACTTCACCCTCGAGGGCGGCGGGCAGCACGCCGCGGTGCGGTTCAAGAGCGGCTCCGCGCCGATGCCGGTCTTCACGCTCGGGAGCACCACCGAGGCCGACTACCAGAACCAGTTGGACACATACACCGATGTCCCGGTCGTCGAGCTGCACGGGCCGCGCTCCATCGTGACGCTCACCCGGGACGGCGCGCTGCTGTACCGGGACGAGGACCACGCGGCGCTGCTGCAACTCCTGGAGCAGATCATCCAGGCCGAGTCCGACATCAGCGGCCTGGACGGCTCGAAGCCGGTGCACCGGCCCAAGGCCGGCGGCTACCACTTCACCGAGGTTTCGGTGGTGCCCTCCGGCGTCGGCGCCTACGCGACACACGGCTACAACGGCTTCCCGCGCGCCTATCTCGACCGGCTCACCACGGTGGAGCGGCTGCGCACCCGCGGCTGGGGTTTGTACCACGAACTCGGGCATCTCCACCAGCAGTTCGCGTACAAGCCGCCGGGGCTGACCGAGGTCACGGTGAACATCTACTCGCTGGCCGTGCAGCGCGCCCTCGGCCAGCCCTCCAACCTCCTCACCGTCGACCCGAAGACGGGCCTGAACTACTTCCAGTCCGCCCGGGCCAAGTTCGGCACGGCGGGCCTGACGTACGAGAGGTCCTTCGGCGCGTACGAGAAGCTGGTGCCGCTGCGGCAGCTGGAGCTGGCCTTCGGCGACGACTTCTGGCCCAGGATGCACAAGCTGGTCCGCGAGGAGAACCCGCAGTCGGCCGAGACGGCCAAGCGCTACCGGGCGCTCGCCACGTACGCGAGCCGTGTCGCGGAGCACGACCTCACCGACTTCTCCGTCACCACCTGGGCGTTCCCCATCGATGCCGAGGGGCGGGCCGAGATGGCCGCACTGCATCTGCCGAAGCCGTCGATCGACCCTGCCACGCTGACCGACTGACCCGGAGGACGACGACCGACCATGGACGTGAGCAGACGACAGACCCTCGCGCTCGCCGGAGCGGGCGCGGTCGCCACCCTCGTCGCCCGCGCGGGCATCGCGAGCGCCGCCACCGGCTCCGCCGACGACCCGTACGAGCCCCTGCTCGCCCGCGCCGCGCAGCAGCTGACCGGCGGCGCCTTCGACCCGAAGGACCCGGACTTCGCCACCGCGCTCACGGCCCTGGACACACAGGCCTCCGGCTGGTGGCAGCGGATCGACACGTCCGTGGGCCGCAAGGCGCTGTGGGCCGACCTGTCCCCGGCCTCCGACCCCAGCGTGTTCGGCGGGAGCTATTCGCGACTGCGCACGCTCGCGACCGCGTGGGCCACCCCCGGCACCTCGCTCACCGGGCAGGCGGCCGTGCGCGACGGGATCCTCGACGCACTGCGCTTCCTGCACACCGTCGGCTACAACGCCTCCCGTTCCGAGACCGGCAACTGGTGGTTCTGGGAGATCGGTTCGCCGCGCGCGCTGATGGACATCTGCGTGCTGCTGCGTGCCGATCTCCCCGCGGAGGACCGCGACGCCTACGTGAAGACGGTGGCCAGGTTCGTCCCCGATGCGGATCGCCGCACCAACTACCCGAGTCTCGCCGAGACCGGCGCCAACCGCGCCGACAAGGCCGTCATTCTCGCCCTGCGCGGGCTGCTCGCGGGCGATCCCGGCGCGCTCGTCCTGGCCCGCGACGGCCTGTCCGACGTCCGCGACAACGGGAAGAACAGCCTGTTCCAGTACGTCACTTCGGGTGACGGGTTCTACCGGGACGGCTCGTTCGTGCAGCACTCCGACGTCGCGTACACGGGCACGTACGGCAGCGTTCTGCTGAATGGCGCCGGCCAGTTGATCGCGCTGCTCGGCGGCTCCGACTGGGCCGTCACCGGCCCCTCGGCCAATGTGCTGTACGAGGCGGTCGAGCGGAGCTTCGGGCCCTTCCTGTTCGACGGTCTGATGATGGACGCGGTGCGCGGCCGCGCCATCTCCCGCGAGTCCGCCCGCGACCACAACGACGGGGCGTCCGCGGTCTCGTACATCCTCCAACTCGCCGACACCGCACCGCAGGCCTACGCGGACCGCTGGCGGGCGGCGGCCAAGGGCTGGATCCTGCGCAACACGGAGACGCCGTACAAGGAACTCATCGGGATCCCGGCCCTGGCCCGCGCGAAGGCCCTCCTCGAGGATCCGGCCGTGCGGCCCGCGGACCGCCTCACCGGGCACTTCGTCTTCGCCGACATGGACCGCGTGGTGCACCGGCGCGCGTCCTGGGCGTGCACGCTGTCGCTGTCGTCGAAGCGCATCGCCGCCTACGAGATGGGCAACGGCGAGAATCTGCACGGCTGGTACACCGGTGACGGCATGACGTACCTGTACGACGGCGACGACCTGGACGCCTTCGGGGACGCCTTCTGGCCGACAGTCGACGCGTACCGGCTGCCGGGCACGACGGTGGACACCCGTACGCGGGCCGATCTCGGGACCGGCGGCGGGACCGACACGTTCCGCCCGAAGAACGCGGTCGCGGGCGGAGCCGTGCTCGACGCCCGGTTCGGTGCCGCCGCGATGGAGCTGATCGCGGACGGGTCGACGTTGCGGGCCAAGAAGGCGTGGTTCTTCCTGGACAATGCGGTCGTCGCGCTCGGCGCCGGGATCACGGCGAGCGACGGCAGGACGATCGAGACGGTCGTGGAGAACCGGAACCTGCACGCCGAAGGGGCGCACCGGCTCATCGTCGACGGTCATCGTCAGCCCATGGAGCTGGGGTGGTCGGCCGAGCTGGGCGACGCGCGCTGGGCCCATCTGGAGGGCACGGGCGGCTATGTCTTTCCCTCCGGCGGACCGCTGCGCGCCCTGCGCGAGGAGCGCACCGGCACCTGGCGCTCCCTCAGCACCGGCGGCAGCACCACCCCCGTCAGCCGCCGCTACGCCACCCTCTGGTTCGACCACGGTCCTTCCCCCGACTCCGCTTCCTACGCCTACGTCCTGCTGCCGGGCTCGACTGAGACCGCGACCCTGGCCTGGTCCCGCTCCCTCCCGGCGCGCGTGCTCGCCAACGACGCCGCAGTCCAGGCCGTCGCCTCACCCCGTCTCGGCCTGCTCGCGGCGCACTTCTGGGCGGCTGGCTCGGTCGACGGGCTGAGCTCGGACGGCCCCGGCACCGTCCTGGTGTGCCGCCGCGACGAGGGCATATCGGTCGCGGTGGCGGATCCTGGCCGTACGGCGACGACCCTGACCGTCAGACTCCCGTTCCCCGTGAGCAAGGTGGTCAGCGCCGACGACACCGTGTCTGTAACCCCGGGCCTCCGCCCCGTGCTCACCGTCCGCGTGGGCGGCTCACGGGGCCATACGCACCTGGCCCGACTGCTCTGAGCCCGCCGCTACCGACCCACCCGTATCGCCCGCCGTCCGACGAAGGAGCCAGCGAACCACCATGCCCGCCCCGCACCTTCCCCTGCCGCCCACCGACCGCGTCCGCTCCCCGCTGACCGGTTGGACCCGGGCGCACTGGGAGGCCCTGGCCGACCGACAGCTGACGGCCCTGCTGCCCTACGCCACACCGGGTTTCGCGCAGTACCGGCTGCCGGGGCGGGCCAGCTGGTCCGGGGTCGTCTCCGACGGGCTCGAAGGGTTCGCTCGGACATTTCTGCTGGCCTCCTTCCGGATCGCGGGCGCGGGCGGGAGCGACGGGACGGATTCCGCAGCCGTATCCCACCTGATCGAAAGGTACACGCAGGGTCTGACAACGGGCACGGACCGTGACAGCGCCGAGGCCTGGCCCGAACTCACCGACTGCTCCCAGCAGATGGTGGAGGCCGCCTCGATCGCGCTCGGCTTGCACGAGACCCGCCCCTGGATCTGGGACCGGCTCGACGCCCGGGTCCAGGAGCGGGTCGTCGACTGGTTCTCCGGGTTCGTCGGCGCGAGGACCTGGGACAACAACTGGCGCCTGTTCCAAGTGGTGTCGGAGCAGTTCCTCGCCTCGGTCGGCGCACCGTACAACCAGGGCGACATCGATGCCGGCCTCGACCGGATCGAGGACTGGTACGTTGGCGACGGCTGGTACACGGACGGCGACGGCCGCAACTTCGACTACTACATCGGCTGGGCCATGCACCTGTACCCGCTGCTGTGGGCCCGCATGACAGGGCCGGACGCGGACGGCGGGCGCGGCGCCGTCTACCGGGACCGGCTGACCCAGTTCCTCACCACGTACCCGCAGTTCTTCGGCGCCGACGGCGCGCCGGTGCACCAGGGCCGGTCGCTGACATACCGCATCGCGGCGACGGTTCCGGTGTGGCTGGGCGCGCTCGCCGACTGCACCCCGCTCGCGCCAGGCCTGACCCGGCGCCTCGCCTCCGGCGCGGCCCGGCACTTCGCCGAGCGCGGGGTGCCGGACGAACGGGGGCTGCTGCCGCTGGGCTGGTACGACACGTTCCTGCCCGCGACACAGCCGTACTCGGGGCCCGCGTCGCCGTACTGGGCCAGCAAGGGATTCCTCGGTCTGCTGCTGCCCGCAGACCACCCCGTGTGGACCGACCGTGAACTACCGCTGCCCGTCGAGCAGTCGACGCAGTACACGGCGCTGCCCGCGCCCGGCTGGCTGCTGCACGGCACCCCGCACGACGGTGTGGTCCGCCTGATCAACCACGGCAGCGACCACAACCCGCCGGACGGCCCGGCGAGCGACGACCCGCACTACGCCAAGTTCGCCTACTCCACCGCCACCGCCCCGGAGTCCGCACCGCACGCCTGGGCCCGCGCGGTCGACAACCACATCGCGCTGCTCAGCGCCGACGGCACCCCGTCGCGTCGCCGCCGCATCCACCCCCTCACCTGCGAGGGACGCCGCGCCTCGTCCCGTCATGACGTACAACTCCCGGACCTGGACGGCGAGTTCCCTGTCGAGTCGACGAGCGTGCTGCACGGGCCGTGGGAGCTGCGCGTGCACCGGGTGCGGGCACCCGAGGGCGTGACGGTGCGCGAGGGCGGGTACGCGGTCGCCGACGTGGTGCGCCCGCACTCGGAGCAGGGGCCGTGCTGGGCCCTGACCCGCACGGAATCGGGGCTGACCAGCGCCGTGACCGCGCTGTACGGATGGGACGAGGAGACGGGCGTCGCGCGCGAGGTCGAGGCGAACGCCTACGGCCCGCACTCGGCGACCCCGTATCTGCGAGCCGTACGCCATCCGGGCGGGGAGAGTGTCCACGTCACCTTGGTGGTTCTCACCCGCGACGTCGTCCACCCCTGGGCCCTGCGCGAGTCGATCACGTGCGCGCACGAGGACGACGGGCGGGTGACGGTCACGTTCCCGGACGACGAGACGGTGACGGTTTGACAGGACAGCCCCCTGTGACTCGTGCTCGGGCCTCCCCGTGTGGTGGACACGCCGACGCGGCGACTCGGCACTCTTCAGTCGCGGGCGCGGGGCATTGGGCCTGGTGCTGAGCTTGAGCTCAGGAGTAGAGAGCTTCCCAATAGAGTTGTCAAGCGACTGGATGCGTAGTCGGCGGGATTTGTTCCGGCACCTTCGTTCAGTTCTTCGCGGGAGTGCCGCAGCATTTTTTGTACTCGCGGCCCGAGTCGCACCAGCACGGTCCGTTGCGCGCTGGCGGCCATAGCAGCGTCTGGTCCGGGTGTGCCGTGGCCCGCCACTCGCCGTAGTTCTGCCGGGTCTTCTGGTTGGCCGGGTCACTGCCGGTGCGTTGGGCGTATGCCTGGAAGTCGGTCAGAATGCCGGTGACCATGCGCACGTGGGCGGCGCCGGCTTCGTCGTAGCCGCGGGCCTCCCGCTGGATCCGGGCGGCATACGTCGTCGTAGTCGTCGCCGTAGTGCGCGGCCGGCTCCAGCCAGCGTGCCCGCACCGCGGCGAAGTCCTCCCGCGCCCAGCGCAGGACGATGGAGTCGAACGCCTCCCAGCCCTCCGGCAGGTCCGGCTCGTGACGGCCGTCCGGCAGGAAGTTGCGGTTGAGTGCCAGTTGGCGGCGGTATTCGGCCGCCTGGGGCCCGTCACCGGCCTGGGCCGCGCGGTGCAGACCCTGAAGGGCGTCTTTATTGCCGTACGGTGGTTGACCTGGGGCTTTGTGATCGTCCGCGTATGGGCATGATCACTGATTGGGGGTTGAGGAACATCCATGTCAGATCGTGCGCTAAGCCCTCGTCGCCCCTGGTGGTCGGCTGACGGGGCATCGGCAGCGCATGTGATCTGAAGTCTTCCCCAGGTACGGCATCGGGGTCGGCAAGACCGCCGAACGCCTCGGCGAGGACCGGCCGCTCTCGTGGGTCGCGGACGACGAAGTCGGCGATGCCCTGGAACTGCTGTGGGGAGAGTCGGCGGTCAACACGTGGAACGCCCGCCGGGCGGCGGTGCTGTCGTGGCTGGGCTGGTGCACCGAGCGCGGGTACGACGGCCCGTCCGTCCCGGCCTGGGTGAAGAGGCTGACCCTGCCGGACTCTCAGACCCCGGCCCGCTCGAAGATGGCGGTCGACCGACTGATCGCCCGCCGCGACGTCCACCTGCGGGAGAAGACGCTGTGGCGGATGCTCTACGAGACCGTGGCGCGCTCGGAGGAGATCCTTGAGGTCAACATCGAAGAGCTGGACCTGGCTGGCCGCCGGGCCCCGGTGAAATCGAAGGGTGCCCGGCCGCGTACCCGCCGCCGGGGCGCCCCGCGCGAGGAGTTCGTGCTGGAGACCGTGTACTGGGACGCGGGCACCGCCCGCCTCCTGCCCCGCCTGATCAAGGGCCGTACGCGCGGGCCGGTCTTCATCACGCACCGAAAGCCGGGGCCCGGCAAGGTCGTCAGTCCGCGCGACGCCTGCCCCGACACCGGGCTTGTCCGGCTGTCGTACGGCCAGGCCCGAGCTCTGCTCGACGCCCACACCTCGCTCGGCGGTGTGCCGGGGACGGGCTGGGACCTGCACGAGTACCGTCATTCTGGCCTCACGTACCTCGGTGAAGCCGGGGCCAGCCTGCCGATGCTCATGGCCAAATCGCGGCACAAGAAGCCCGAGAACGTGAGGAAGTACTTCCATCCCTCGGCGGAGGCGATCGCCGAGGTCACCAGCCTGCTCGCACCCGACGACAGCAGGCGCTGACTTCGACACGGCAGGCCCGCGCGACCAACTTCCGTCCGTCTCTACCTGACAAAGATGCCGGGCCGAGCAGACGCCGGCCGCCTGGCTCGCCTCCCGGCCGACCGGCGACGTCGCCGGTCGGCCTCGGCCGTCCCGAGTTGTCAGGTCCCCGTCGGTGGTGCGCTCATCGCTGCTGTCAGGAACGTGATCGCCCAGTGCCGGGCTGCCTCGCCCGCTACCGGGGACAGGCAGGCCGGGGAGCGCTGCTGGTAGACCTCGACGCGGTCCACGGCCGTCACGGCGAGGATCCCCCGCATCCGGAACCGCAGTTCCTCCGGGGAAAGGCCGGGCAGTGCGCGCCCGAAGGCCGCCAGGTAGCGCTCACGGACCGTGTCCTCGGCCGGACCGGTCCAGCTGCGCACCTCCTCGGCCGGGTCGCTGAGGATCGTCACGATCAGCCGGGATGTCCGGGCACTGCCCTCGTCACCGGCCGGCATCTCGTCGAACAGCGGCCCCGCGAATGCCTCCACCAGTTCGGTGACCGCAGGGTCCGGGGTCCTGGCGAGCAGTCGGTCGAGCCCTGCGCACTGCGCGGCGTTGATGGGCTCGATCACGCGGCGGGCGACCGCGGCCAGGAGTTCCGCCTTCGAGCCGAAGTGGTACCCGACGGCGGCCAGGTTCGCTCCGGCGAGGTCGGTGATCGCGCGGACCGAGGTGCCGCGGTAACCGCGCTCGGCGAAGAGGTGTTCGGCCGCGTCGAGGATCTGGGTGCGAGTGTCAGGTGGCGCCATGCCTGCGTACACTACAGACGTATGATTTAAACGAACGTATGACTGAAGCGAACGTGCGAAAAGAGTTGCCATGAAACTGCTCGTGTACGGCGCCGGGGTTCTCGGCAGCCTGTTTGCCGCCCGCCTGTATGAGGCCGGGCACGACGTTGCGCTCCTTGCCCGGGGCGAGCGCCTGGCCGCCCTGCGCCGGCACGGAGTGCAGCTCGCCGGGGGAGACAGTCCGGCCGTCAGGCGGGTGCCGGTGCCGGTGGTCGAGCACCCGGCCGACGGGTACGACCTGATCGCGGTCTTCGTCCGCACCCATCAGGTGGACGCGGTGCTGGAGTCACTCGCTGGTCTCGAAGGCGACGTGCTGTTCCTGCACAACTGGGCGGCCGGCCCGGAGCCGCTGGGCGCGGTGATCGGCCACGAGCGGGTGCTGCTCGGCTTCGGCATGGCCGGCGGCACGATGGACGGCGACGTGGTCCGCTACCGTGCGACCAACTTCATGACCCGCCGGGTTGCGATGCCGATCGGCGAACCCGACGGCCGGACCACCCCGCGACTTGAACGGATCGTGCGGACGTTCCGCGCCACCGGGATCAACGCCAAGACCGAGCCGAAGATGGATGCCTGGCTCAAGACGCACGCGGCGTTCGCGGTGCCACTCGGGCAGGCGGTGCACACGGCGGGCGGCCCGCTAGCGCTGGCCGACGATCCGGACGCGGTCCGGGGCATGCTCCGCCTCATGCGGCGGAGCCTGGCCGCCATGCCGACGCCGCCGGTCCCTCGCGGGTTCGCTGCGTTGCGGATCCTGCCGGAAGGTCTGCTCGTGGCCACGCTGCGGCGCTTCCTGCGAAGCCCGACGGCCGTACACAGCGGACTCAGCGACGCCTCGCCCGCGACAGCGGCCGAACTCGCGCGGCTGGCCGAACAGATCCGCGCCTATACGAAAGTCCGGTAGGTGGCAGGCGGCTGCGCCTCCTCGGCCGGATCACACGTGAGTGCTGCTCTGGCTCTATTCCGGGCACTCCTCGGTCGCCGGCCCCGCCCGCTACACCCGCGTCTCTCCCGGGGCCCTCGCCCGCTGACCGGCCCGACCAGCGTTACTCGTCGTCGGCGGCGTCCGGATCTCGCAGCGGGCGTAGAGCCCCGGGCAGCTCGGGGAGTTGGAAGGAATACCGGCCGAGCATGTTGATGTGATGGCGGACGAACGGGGAGAGGCGGGCCATGTCCTCGTCGCGGACGTCGAACCCGTCCTCTCGCAGCTGCGTGACGGCGGCGTCCATGTACCGCGTGTTGAAGAGGACCAGGGCGTTGAGGACCAGGCCGAGGGCGCCGATCTGGTCCTCCATGCCGTCCTGGTAGCGCTGGTAGAGCTGTCCCGAGCGGCCGTGGAAGATCTTCCTGGCGAGGGCGTGGCGGCCTTCCTGGAGGTTGGCCTGCACCTTGATCTGCCTGCGGTAGCCGGGCTCGTCGGCCAGACGCAAGATGTGCAGGGTCTTGGCGACCCGCCCGTAGTGCGCGATCGCGTCGCCGAGCGGAGTGGGGCGCCCTTCAGGACTCTGTTGGTCGATGTGATCTGGGTTTTGTCGATCAGGCCGCGAGACTGAGGACGAGTTGTTCGTAGTGGGAGACTCGTGTTGTGCCCAGGGGGGTTCCTGTCCACCAGGTGTCGAGGCGGTAGAGGTTGAGTGCGGCCGCGGTCAGGACCTGGGCCAGAGAGGTTTTGGCGAGGCCGCGGTAGCGAGTGCGCCGGGCACCGGCGCGTCGTACCGCCTGCGAGATGCTGCCCTCCACCCCGGCCCTGGTGTGGTAGCGCTTCTTCCACTCTTCGGTCTGTTGTTCCGTCCGACGTTGTTGGAGGAGTTCGTGCTCTTCGCGCGGGAGCAGTGTCAGGACGCGGTAGGCGGCCGTGGTGCAGATGTTCTTGGCCGGGCAGGTGGTGCATCCGGCGCTGGAGAAGTCGATGTGGATGCGTGGTTCGCCGCCGATAGTGGTGTCACTCCAGCGGGTGCTGATCCGGCCCTGTGGGCAGGTCACCTGCCGGGTGTGCCAGTCGATGCGGAAGTCGGTGGCGGCGTAGCCGCTGGTGTGCAGGGCCGGTCGGCCGCCGGCTTGCTTGACCGGCCCGATGACCTCGATGCCCAGTGCACGAGCCTCAAGGATGATCTTCGCGCTGGTGTAGCCGCCGTCCACGTAGTGTTCGGCCGGCTTCAGGCCCCGCTCGGTCAAGGCCTGGTGGACGGCATTGGTGAGCTGGTGGTCGTCCGTCGTGGCCGGTGTGGTGACCACGTGCGTGATCAGGTGGGGGAGGTCGTCGTCGCAGTTCTCGGTGAGATGGGTTTTGTAGCCGTCCCAGGCTGATCCCCTCTTCACTCCGCAGCGCGCGTCCCCATCGTGTGGGGGGACGATCCGTGCCGCTCCCGGCGGGCGTTGCTTGTTTCCGCGCCAGCGCACTCCGCGGGCGTCACGCTGGTACTCCTGGGCCCACACGGTGCGCAGGAGCACGACCGCCTCAAGGCCGGCGAGGTGGGCGGGGGCCGTGGGATCGTCGGGAGTGTCGGGGAGTTCGTGGCCGTCGCCCCCGACGTTCTCGGCGAACGCGGTGCGCTCGGCCTCGCCCTTGGGCAGCCGGTAGGAGTCGGCGTGCTGCTGGTAGCGCGCGAGCCAGTCCGCGTTGACCGCGTCGGTGCCGGCCGGCCAGGCGGGGGCGGCCACCGCCAGGGCCTCAAGGGCGCAGCGCATGGTCTCGGTGACGAACTCCAGCCGGTTCAGGTCACGGATGCAGGCGATGACGTGGGTGGAGTCGGTGCGGGCCCGGCCGCCGGCCCGCAGCAGGCCCCGGGTGTTGCACTGCGCGAGGATGGCGTCCAGGATCTGCTGTTCCAGGCCGTGGGCGATCAGCCGGTCGCGGAACTCGCTGGGCACCGAGAAATCAAAACCAGGGTCAGCGAGTTGGAGGCCGAGGGCGTATTTCCAGTCGATCCGGCCGCGCACCGCATCAGCGGCCTGCCGGTCGGTCAGCCGCTCTGCATACTGCAGCACGCTGACCAGCGCCAGCATCCCCGGCGACACGGACGGACCGCCCCGATGCGCGAACGCCGCCACGAACCGCTCGCTTTCCAACACCGCCCCGAACTCGTCCCTGATCCGCATGGCCAGGCACCCGCGCGGGAACGCAGCACGGGCGACCCTGGCCGTGGACTCAGGCACCGCTGGGGAAGGTAACGGACGCATCGACATGATCTCCACCCCTCGGCCCGGGGAAAGCAGACCCGACAACGAGCAGTGTCCAACGCACCCGAAGATCATTTCAGGCGAACCATCACATCGAACAACAGAGTCCCTCAGGGCCCGACGGCCCGTGCGCGGACCGGCCGTACTCCCTCCTTGTCGAGGCGCTCGCCCGCACCGGATACGTGGCCGTTGCCCGGGGTCGCCATCCGAAGCCGTGAGCGCCTGGCCCTGCTGCGACCACGCCACGGAGTGCTCGCACTGCAGACGTTGCCCAGGGAGGACGAGCTGCGCGAGTCCGGCGACCTTGCCCGTCCGCACCGGTCACCGACTGGGAGCCGGCACTTGCCGAGCACCGCGCGGACCGTGTTCAGCAGCGCCGGCAGACGGTCGGGGCCTGCACAACTCCTCTGGAAAAAGGACCAATTGGTCGGCGAGCTGACGCGAGGTGGGCAGGATGACATGCGGGCGCGGCCTTCACAACCAAGCTGAGTGGTATCAACCTGATCATGGACGGCCGCGCCCTTCGCCGTTCACCCGACCTCAGTCCAGGATCCGGGCACACATCACGCCTGGCTGCTGATGCAGCCGCGGCCCCTGCGAATCAACCCTTCACGGTTTCAGGGAATTGCCGTTGGGGCACCGCGGTGCTGCCGCAGAATTATTGCCACCTCTCAATCAAGGAGTCGGCGCCGGACGCGAGATCAACATACGCTTTTTCGGAGACCACCCCATGCCGCTTCTGGAGGTCAAGCAGACCCTTGAAGCTTTTCATTCCCTTGACGGCTTTTTGGAGTTCCCCTCGCTTTTCGAAACCGTCGACTACCGCCAGAATCCCCTCCAGGGCACGGGCAGCACCATGGTTTCTGAATTCCCCAACTTCATCGTAACGTCCGACGAGTTCCCTCAGGGCAGCCAGGTCGTGGCGCGCTGGTCGCTCTTCCCGACATGAAGCTCATTTATCCGAAGGCCGGAGCCGGCTCCCCATTCCAGTTTGAACTCGGCGACCGGCGCATACTTGCGCAGATCGATGTTCTGATACGCGCCGGTAAATGTTCCGGCGTCGATCCATTCCGGATCCCCGGTCCCTGCTGCGCCGGCCTGCGCAGATTTCTTGACCTTCAGCTTGACTTCCGATCCCTCGTTCTTCATCAGGATCAGATTGGTTGCGTCCGGGGTATTGATGTTGTTGTAGGTCAGCTCTCCCGCCGTGTTGCCGACGTCGACGTAGTTGAAGAGATCAAGGTCGAGCAACTTCTCCAAGCCGCTCAGATCGGCCGAGAGAACAAGGGTGTCCTCCTTGACGGTCGAATTAACCTTGATCTCATGGATCTTGAGCCAATTGCTCTGTACGCCGTCGGTCAGCTTCACATAGCGGGCCGACTTGCCGCCGACGCCCACAACATTGTCGCTCCCCGCGTTGGCGAAGGTGACCGGGTCACGCCAGCTTATCCCGTCCGAACTCAGTTCGATCTTACCGGAGGACAATACGTCCGTGTCGGAGCTGATGCGCACGTCATGAATCGGAATTTCACTTCCCAGGTCGAATATGAAATGCCGATTTCCGCCCGATCCCCTGAGCCAGAGGTACGTGGACGGGGCACCGTCCACAATATTATTCACATTCCCGGAGTAGATACTGGCATTATGAGCCGTTGCCGACGGGGACACTGAACCGCCGAATCTTACGGAAAGCTCCGTGAGTGCGAAGTTCCTTGCCTCCTTAGACGCATTCCTCACGCGAATATACTTGGCCGCATTGATGCGTGGATCCGACCATGACATTGCGCTCCAGTTTCTTCCGTCTGCCGAAAACTCGGCGGTCAGAAACTTGAGGCCATCGTCAATTTTCAGAGAATGCGCGTTCTTCAGCCTGTTGAACTGGAATCCAATATAGTCCCCGGGTTCCAGCGTGGTTTCAGCGACGTTCCGCAGTACTGCGGAGGCGCCTTCGAATGCCAGCGCCTGGTTCTTCAGCGAGGATACGTTGGTATAGACCTCTGCGGGTTCTTCCGCGTTCACCTGAAACTCTTCGACGGACAGGCTGCGGTTCGGCGACCCGGTGTTCTCGTCGGTGAACTCGTCAGTGGCCCGGTAGCGCAAGAACTGTGCGTCAAGGTCGAGTCCCTGCGCAGAGGCAGTGCTCGTTTCGAATTCCGCAACCTTTGTCCAGTTGCTGTTGTCGATCGATGCTTCGAGCACACCCTTTTTATAGTACTTTGTGCCGTCCATCGCGATGAGTACGTTGTCGATGTGCGTCTTCCGGCCCAGATTCACGCCGAAGTACGCGCCGCGCGACACCACCGCGCCCGAGTTGGCCGCCGTCGCCGTATCGCCGTCCAGCATCCTCGTGTAGTCAAGGGTCGTGCTGCCGAAACCGTGCATCTTGGGTGGCAGGGAGAGCGTCTTCATAAGCTGCATTTCCAGCAGGGACAGAATCTCCTCGGTGAAGGGGACGATCTCCTTCTGAGCTACGACCTTTCCCGAGGACGACACTGCTGCCTTAAGCTCTGCTCTGCGCTCAGAAATCAAAGTCATGGCCGCCTGGATGGATGCCGGATCATTCGCAGATATTTCACCCAAATTCTGGATTCCATGCACAGTGCTTCTGCTCGCCTGTGCAATCTTCTTCATTTTGTCCAACCAAGGCGTGAGCTCCCCCGAGATACCGTTCGTGCCTTGGTATTCCTTGAGTGTGTCTACGGCACTGCTGATGTCCTTGAATGATCGAGCCAGGGACGCGCCAGACTTGGAAATATCTTCGCCGGCCGCATACCGCTGCTTGAAGGTATTCATCCGGGGCAGCAGGTAGCTGGATTCGCCTGCGTTAAACGGGTTCAGGCCGTTCGACGCGTTCGCGGAAAAGATGCGCAATGCGCGCGCCGCCTTGGCATCGTCCCGGATGACGTGGTCAAACGAGTCCTGCCAGCTCAGCTCCGCATCGTATTCGTCGGTGTTCCATGTGTAATCCGCGACGCTGAACAGCGACACCTTGGACGCCTGCGCCTGATTCATCGGGTTCGAGGCAAAGCCCGAGACGTTCTTCACACCCGGGTAGAGCCCCTTGGTCGGACCCATATGGACATAGCCTGCGCGTCCCAGATCATTTACCGGATAGTTCCACCACATATAGACTGGCCTGTCGATATATTGGGTGACCCAGTCGATGACGCTCTGGTTGACCGGCGAAACGACGTTATCGCCCGTCCACATGATTTCTACGTCCTTCGGGAACCTGCTGATACTCTTCAGGTAGTTGATCGTTGCCTGACTGCCACTGTCCTTACGGTAATACTGCGGACAGAAGATGATCGGCTTTACATCACCCTTAGGCTTGATGTATTCACTGTCTATCCGCGTGATGAAATTCACGAGCTGGTCGTTGTTCGTTGCGGAGTCGTCGAAGAAGATCGCGAATTGCCTGACGCCGATTCCGTACATCTGGTCGAACTTGTCCTTGAGCGCCTGAACGTCGGCATCGGAGCCAAGATTGATCTTGCCACCGACATGGGCGCCCCAGACGAATTCAACGTTGGTTTCCAGCCCTTTGTCGACCAGCTCTTTCAGCTCGGCGAGCTTCTCGGGAGGATAGGGTTCCCTCCAACGCGACGCGTGATAGGGATCATCCTTGGGTCCATACAGATAGGAATTCATCTTGAAGTCCCCGCCGAACGACATCAAGTCCTTGCGGTTCTCGTGCGACCATGGTGTGCCGTAGAAGCCCTCGATGAAGCCGCGGAACTTTACGTCCGCATAATCTTGGATCAGTGTGTCCTTGAGAACGCCGTCCGCCTGTTCCAAGATCTCATCGAGCGTAGTGACACCGTAAAACGCGCCGCTGTTGTCAGCGCCCATGACGGCGATGACTCTATCCGCTGCAGAGATCTTGAGCGCATAGCCGTCATCTCTTTTTACGGAAATCGACGGGTCGAATTTTCCGTCCAGGTACTCGTGATCGGCTCCCTTGCTGTTGTCGACACCGATCAGAACGTCGAATTCACTCTTTGACGCGTTTTGCTGAGTCTTCGTGACGGTGAAGCCTCGTTCTTCGAAAATCCTCTGTGCCTTGGCTGCGGTATTCTCGCCGACGCCGTCTTCAAGCACCAGATTGATCGTGTGCTTTCTCGCAAGTTTCATCGCTCGCTTTCCGGTGACACAACTGTGCACCCTTGGATACAGGGAGTATGTGCACTCGACTCCCTTATCCGATGTCGAATTGGAGCCAGTGTTCGTTTCGCGCGCTTCGGCAGATGTCATCTTTGCCGGGAGCATCGACAGCATCAAAAAAAAGACCAGCAGTATTGCCGAACTTATTCTACGTCTTCCCTTGGCTTGCAATCTTGAATCCTCTCTCAGGCCCCGCTGTCCGAGCCCACATTCGGGGAAGTTTGTGACGAATCTGTTTCGCCGATGAAGATTTCAAGGCCGATGAATAAAGACGATGGCGCCGGTCGTGGACCGAAGTGCTCCCGCCGCAACGTGCCCGATAGGCCCGCGCTGCGGGACGTGAAGCGGTGGCTGGCGATGGGCCCCGGAGGGTTGGTGAACGTCCAAGCGATGGTCTGCATCCGCACGTGCCTGTTCGACGTCGGTCACCAGCTGCGCGCTCTGCTCGCCGAGCTCGTCGACCTGCCCCATGGTCGGCACGAGCCAGCTGTACGCATGAGCTGAGTGTCCGTTCACGGGTGCTTCGACCTACTTTCGGGGGCGATCGGAGCCGTACCTGCTGAAGTGGTGTAGACCATAGGCGAGGATGGGATCGGCGTCGAGAGCCTGTGAGTGCCGGAAGGGGAAGTCCGGCGTCCTCCAGCGGCGAGCGGTGTCGGCGTACTCCTGTGAGGGCTCCACCAAGTGCGGAAGAAGTCTGCACCAGTACGAGTTCTGGGCGGTCGGCGTCATCTCGTGGGACAGGCGGTGGCGGGAAGGTGTACCTCGAGCACAACTGCGGTGCCGGCCACGGTCTGGTCCTCGTGCATGCTGAGCCGTTGGCTGGTCTTGACGTGCGTCCAGTGAGAGGGGGTAAGGGGAACGAGGCGGACATTGGCTCGGCCGCCGGGTGGAAGTTCTCGCGTTCTTGTCCGGTGTGGTTCTCGTTTCGGTGTCCAGGTGGGTGGATGCGGTTGAGTGGGCTGATCGGCGTTGTCTTGTGGGGTGTTCGGGGTGGTGGGGGAGGGCGTTGGGGCTGGACAGCTAGGTGAGAAGAGTTGGTCAGTGGTTGAGAATCGGCTGGCCAGCAAGCTGAAAGCTCCAATGGGGTAGGCCCTCTTCTTGATCATTTTTTGTGGGGCGTGGGTGGTCCCGTTGTGGTGGGGGAGTGTTGGGGGGACTGTGGCGGATGCTGAGGTGTTGCGGCCGGTCGCGGTGCGGGGGCCCCGCGGCCAGGGTGGGGGGCCTGGAGCGTTTGCCCCG
>NZ_JAERRG010000036.1 GCF_016741935.1 Streptomyces endocoffeicus
GGGTGTTCCCTGTCACGCCAGGGACGTTGCTCCGCCGGCGTCGGCGTCTCGTTACACGCAGGTGGGACTACAGCGAGTGCCGGACCAGGCCGGGCCGGTCGGCGGAGCAAGTACGCCGAATCCTTCGACGCGGTCTTCGAAGCTGAGGGCATCGAAACCGTCAGGACCGCCCCGCGGGCCCCGCGGATGAACGCGCACTGCGAGAGAGTCATCGGGAGCCTGCGGCGTGAACTCCTCGATCACGCGCCGGGGCGTGCCCGGCTGGCCCGTCTGCCCGGACCTCGTCAGGCGCGACGGGTGTGCCGCGGGAGGCGGCGATGGCCAGACAGACCCGATCACGCGTCATCGGCATCGTGCCGAGCCGAACCCCGGTGGCGTCCCGCACCGCGTTGGCCAAGGCGGCAGCGACCGGGAGGAAGGGGCTCTCGCTCATCGACTTGGCGCCCAGGGGACCGAGGGCGTCGGCGGTGTCGGCGAAGTACACCTCCGTCCGCGGCACATCGGCGAACTCCGGGATGTGGTACTCGCGGAAAGTCGCCGTGGTGACGTGGCCCTCCTCGTCCATCACCAACGACTCGTACATGGCCGCGCCCAAGGCCTGCGCAACACCGCCCTCGATCTGTCCACGGCACTGCATCGGATTGACGACCCGGCCGGCGTCGCCCGCTTGGACGCTCTGCAGGATCCTGATCTCACCGGTACCGGTATGGACCGCGACCCGGAAGCCCTGGACGTTGAAGGCGACCGAACGCGGGGAGCCCTCGCAGGTGCCGGTCGCGCGCAGCTCCCTGCCGGCGGCCTGGGACGCCGCCCCGAGCTCGGCGAGCGGGATTCGCACACCGTCGCAGCACACCTGGTCCTCGTCGAGCTCACCGGCTGACCGCTCGCCGCCCACGTGGTCGGCAGCGGCAGCGATGATGCGCTCACGCAGTGACTCCGCGGCACGGGCGGACGCCAGGCCCGCGACCACCGTCCCGGTCGAGCCGAACCCTCCGGTGTCGTAGCCGACCTGGTCCGTATTACCCTGCGCAATCAGAATCCGGTCGGGACTCGTGTGGAGCACGCTCGCGGCGAGCTGCTGGTGCACGGTCGTCGTGCCGGTGCCGAATTCGACGCTGCCAACGGCCAGTTGGTAGCGGCCGTCCGGCAGCAGTCCGATCCGCGCCTCGGCTCGATGCCCGTGGGGCGGACTTGTGATCATCATCGCCAGCGCCGTCCCCTGCCCGACGAGCCATTCCTCGCCCGGCGGCGCCTGAACGTCGTTGCCGCGGCGCAATGCCGTGTCGACGAGGGTCAGGCACTGGTCGAGGCCGTAGCTGCCGATCTCGACGTCATCCGGCTCGGTGCTGAAGCTCACCATGGCGTCGCCCGGCCGGATCACGTTACGTTCCCGGAAGGCGATCGGGTCCATGCCGAGCGCGCGGGCGAGTTCATCCATCGCCGATTCGACGGCGAAGATCGTCTGACTGAGCCCGTACCCGCGGAAAGCGCCGGAGGGCATGTGGTTGGTGTACACGGCGTACCCTTCGACCTTCTTGTTCGCACAGCGGTAGACGGCGATCGACTCGTTGCACGCGCGGGACACGGTGCAGGCGTGGTTGCCGTACGCCCCGGTGTCGGAGACGACCCGCAACTGCACGGCCGTGAGCGTGCCGTCGCGCCGTGCGGCCACCTTGACGCGGACGCTGACCGGATGGCGGGTGACGGTCGCGGTGAACTCCTCCTCCCGCGTGAACTCCAGCTGCACGGGGCGCCCGGTGCGCAGCGCGGCCAGCGCGACGACGTCCTCGGTGAGCATCTCCTGCTTGGCCCCGAAGCCGCCGCCGACACGGCCGCACACCACCCGTACCTTCTCCGTGGGCAGGTCGAGGAGGGTGCACAGTGCCTTCCTGGTGAGGAACGGCACCTGGCTGCTCGTCCGTACGGTGAGGCAGCCGGACTCGTCCAGCCAGGCGATCGAGGCGTGGGTCTCCAGATGCGCGTGTTGGACACGTTGGGTGACGTAGGTGCGCTCGCACATCACATCGGCCTCCGCGAAGGCCGCCTCCACATCGCCGATGTCACCGTGCACCTGATCGGCGATGTTGCGTTTCGCGTGCGCGATGTACTGCTCGCTCCCCTTGTCGCCGTGGAGCACGGGGGCGCCCGGCGCCATCGCCTCCTCGGGGTCGAACACGCTCGGTAGCAGGTCGTAGGTGACGGCCAGCCTGCGGCAGCCCTCCTCCGCGGCTGCCACCGTGTCGGCCACGACGGCCGCGACCCGCTGCCCGGCGAACCGGACGACGTCGTCGAAGAGCCGTGTGTCGGCGGGATCGCCCTTGGGGTCCTCATGCCGCCCCGTCGAGTACAGCCGTGGCGGTGAGTCCTCGTGGGTGAGCACAGTGTGCACGCCGGGAACGGCACGCGCGGCGCTCGTGTCGATCGCCGTGATCCGCGCGTGCGCGTGCGGGGAGCGCAACAGCTTCATATGCAGCAGGCCGTCGACGGGGACGTCCAGGGTGTAACGGACCGTTCCCGTCACTACCTGCCGGCCGGCGGGCGCCGGCAGGTTCCGCCCGAACGGCTCCCCTCCCGGATCCTGCTCCACTCGTACGATCCCGTGGACGGCGTCCTCGATCGAGCGGTAGCCAGTGCACCGGCAGAAGTTCCCCTTCAGCGCCCTGGGGAGATCCCGCAGCTGGGCGGGGTCGAGTGCGGCCACCGTCGTGATCATGCCCGCTGTGCAGAAGCCGCACTGGAAGCCCTGGGCGGACAGGAAGTCGCGCTGGACCGGATGGAGATCCCCGGCGCGGGCGAGTCCTTCCACCGTGGTCACCCGATGGCCGGCCGCGCGAAACGCGGGATAGAGGCAGCTGTGCACAGGCTGCCCGTCGACGTGCACGGTGCACGTGCCGCAGTCGCCCGCGTCACAGCCATTCTTCACCCCGAACCAGCCGAGATCCCGCAGGTAGCTCCGCAAACACTGCCCGGGGCGCGCTGGTTCGCTGAAGATCTCGCCGTTCACCTCGATCTTCATCGGCCTCGCCCACCGAGTGATGACAGTTCTGACCGAATCTCCTCGGCGAACCGGAGAGTCATATGGCGCCGCCACGCCGGTGCTCCGTGCACGTCGCGGTGGTAGAGCTCCGGCGGGATCGCCTGCTCGAGGGCGGCGTGAAGCTCGCCCGGCCCGGGTACCCCGCGGAAAGCCAGCCGGACCGGACGTACGGTCGATGCGGTCACTGTCAGCACGAACGCACCGTCGTCGGGTGACCGCCTGCCGATGACCAGTGCGGCGGACCGGCCCTGCGGGGCCGGCGAGATCCGGCGGAAAGCCGTGTGGCAGCGCAGCGCGGACGCCGGCAAGGTGATCGAGCGCAGCAGCTCACCGGGTCTGAGTACGTTGCGCCGCGGACCAGTGACGAAGTCGGTGGCCATGACCTGCCGGTCGCCGCCTTCGCGGGTCCAGATGGTGCAGACGCCGTCGAGAGACGCCATGAGCGAGATCATCGAGCCGGCAGGCAGTGCCAGGCAGAGGTTGCCGCCCACGGTCGCCTCGTTCCAGACCTTGAACGAAGACAGCAGCGCCTGACGGCACTGGTCCAGGAGCGAGGTCGCAGTCCACTCCGCGGGCGTCGGGATTTCGACGAGTCGCGCCAGCGTGCACGTCGCGGCGATCTCCAGCCCATCGGCGTCGGTCTTGAACGGTGCCCAGCCGAAACCTCTCACGTCGATGAGGCGGCGCAATTCCGGTTGCGGCTCGGAGAACAGCCACGTGCCGCCGGCAAGCCAGGCGTCACCCGCCTGCCACACCGACTGCTCGGCACGGCTAGGCGCCTCGACGACCGTCTCGATGGTGTTCAGATCCATTCGGAACCCTGAGCGCGGGGGAAGGGTGTCAGTACGGATGCCGTCGAGCCTGTCCGTCCACGCCACCCCAACGTGAGGTGCGTCTGCTCGACGGTGATGCTCCGCGCGCTGCGGACTTTCCGAAAGTCCTCATGCTGACGGCATCACCGAATTCGTTGTCCTCGGTGCCATTCTAGTCGCAGCTGGAGTAGAGGGCGTCGATCCGCGACCAGTAGCGGGCGCGTATGCACATCGGGCAAAATACGCCGCTGGTGCGGACCGCGAATCCCTCGTGAGTACGCTCCGTCCGCGCCGAGCAGACCACCGACCGGTGACAGGCCGAGTACGCCCTGCGCGTCGGCGTGGAAGGCGCGATCAACCAGGTCCTCGATGCCACGGGCCTGCGCCGGACCCGCTACCGCGGCCTGTCGAAGGTCACCCTCCGGCACGCCTGCTCCGCGACCGCGATCGCACGCGCTTCCGCGGGGAAGCCGCGTATCGAGCTGCGCAAACACAGCACCTCAGGCAGGTTGCCGCCAAGCGCGGCCCACGCCTGTCCGGGCAAGATCAACCGGATGCGCCAACCAGCGTTACGGACACGATGGCTCTGCCGCCACCTCGAACCACACCGTTTTTCCCCGGCCGCTGGGCGAATTGCCCCAGCGGTCTGCCAGCGCATCCACGATGAGCAACCCGCGGCCGCTCTCCGCGGGATCGCCGTCCCGCAGGGGCGAGGTGTCCGGCCGCGCCGGGTGCACGTCACTGTCCCGCACCTCGACACGCACACAGTCCGAGTATCCGCGCACACACACATGCACGTCGGTGGCGGCATGAATCAGCGCATTGGTGACCATCTCGGATACCAGTAGCTCCATCTTTTCGGCTACATGGCCCATCTCCCACTCATGCAGCCAGCCATGGACGGCAGAACGAGCGCGATGAGCACCTCGCAAATCATTCTGCGTGATTTCAAGCTGACGAATGCGCGCATGCGCAGGAGGACCCTCAAATTGCAGCAGCAGCAGCGCCGCATCATCGGTCATGCGATTGCTGCGGCGGCGGATCAGCTCGTCTGCCAGAGTTTCCAACTCATCAGCACCGGAGGATTTAATAGCGGCCTCCATGATGTCCGACTGGGTTTCCTCTTGACTGATCACTCCATCGGTGTGGAGGGCCAGCAGTGTGCCCGGCTCCAAAATGGCCTCGGTCACCAGATATGAGCTATCGGGATCGACTCCCAGTGGTACACCTATGTCCAGGCCGGAATTGGAATTCCAATAGCAACCCGCGGGATTACGGATTATGGGCGGTTGATGTCCGGCGGTTGCGAGCTGAGCGACGCCGGTATCCAAGTCGATTTGCATGCATGCGCATGTGCACATCAAATGACTGCTCTCCCAGAGAAAGCGGTTTATCCGCCCCAGGATGGTGCCGGGGTGGTGGCCCTCGGTGGCGTAGGCTCGCACGGCCGCCCGGAGCTGGCCCATCACCACAGCCGCCTGAATGTCGTGCCCCTGGACGTCACCGACCAGCGCGGTGACGCTGTGCTGATCAGGCAGTGTCACCAGGTCATACCAGTCGCCGCCCAGGTCGATCCCGCCGGTCGGCACGTATCTGGACGTGCTGCGGATGCCTGCACACTGCGGCAGCACCCGCGGCAAGAGGGTCCTCTGAAGCTGCTGTGCGAGGGCGTGTCGGGCGCCGTCCGCCGCCGTGCGTTCCAGTGCCTGTCCCAGCAGCGTGGCCAGCGCGGATGGAGCGGTCTTCGAGATGCCTGGCTGCTCGCTGCCGATCGAGCAGGTGCCCACCACGACCCCGCTTCCCCCTAGGAGCGGCAGCACCACCCAGGCGTAATCGTCACGGTCCCCTGTCCCCACCCGGCCGCGTGTCGGTGCCGCTCCCGGTGCATAGGTCAGTTGCCGCCTGTGCGCCACCGCCCTCGCCTCGGGCGTTGAAGCACTGATGAGCAATTGCCCTTCCAGCTCCCGCAGGAACAAGTGCGAGCAACCCTCGGCGGCGGCAATGACGAGCCGGTCACCCTTTACCTGGGTCACCGCCATCGCGTCCGCGTCCACCGCGGACATCACCCGCGCGCAGGCCAACGCGGCAGCTTCCCGGCCGTCCGACACGTGGTTGAGCTGCACGGCGAGCCGATGCAGGTGATAGACGAGCGGCGCGTTGTCAATGGCCGCTGCTCCTTGGCCCTCAGCCAGCCCGGACTCCGCAGCGTGTACCCGCGGCACGGCCGGAGGAGTCATGGGCACCCGCTGGGCAGCCAGCTGCTCCAGCTCGCGCCCCAGCCTGCCGGACACCTCCGCGAGCTGCCGCCTCTCTTCTGCTGTCGGCTCCCTGGGGCCATTGATCCAAAACGCGGTCATCACCCCTACCCCGCCGACGGGGGCCGAAAATGCGGTAAAAGGAAACGGCATGGAAATCGCCTCCTCGGGATGCTCTCCCAGGAAATCGATCGAATGCGCCGTCGCCGTGTCACCGGACCGATAGGCGGCCGCCGTCGCATATACCGGATCATCTGCCGGTATATGCTCGATAGGTCCCACTCCGAGGGAGCTAACCACCACTGCCGTGGCTATCAGCATCAATTTCGGTGGTTCCGGGCGCACAAGATACACCGTCGCCGCCGAAGCTCTCAGCGCATGTACGACATCCTGTGCCGCGGTGGCGAGCAGCCTATCCCGTACATCCACACCCACAGGTGTCTCCAGGGAACCCATGAGTCCTCCCAGTCAAAGCCCGCTTCACCACAAACAGTACGCCCACATCACGTCCTGGTTCTCGGCCTCAAGTTTCCCGCTGATCTGGACAGCCTTACTGGGACGGATGAGTCCCGGAGGAAGCTGTCCAGGTAGTGAGTAGCAACAACAACATGAAGGTTCCGGGCGGTGATACCGGTCTGGGACAAGCCCTTCAGGAGGGGACGGCGGCCGAGGCCGAGCAGGCCCTGCGTGCCCCGGATATCGACCATCTGAGCACCGGCCACCGCCCGGGCTTCGGGTACACCGACGTGTACAAGGCCACTGGCCGACACGGTCTTCCCTGCGGCGCTGATTCGTGCTGTTCTCTTCATCGACCACAGCACCCGCCGCGTGCCCATTCCAGGGACCACACTCGCCTCAGTCGACGCGATCGACTCGGCGGCCTTGTCCACGAATACTCGCAGGTCGCATAGGGTGACACAGGTTCCGGCACCCACAGGGTCGCTGACATTGTCAGACGACTGGCCGGACGACGTAGGGGCCAGGTGCCAGCGGGTGAACGCAGGTACTCAGGAGGACCACGACTCGGCATACATCCCCGCATGAAGAGCTGGAAGATCCTCCGCAACTGCCGCCTGAAAGGCGACGGCGTCCACCACGCCATGCTCGGCATCGCCCGCTCGCACAACCTCACCCATGCCGGGTAACCGGAAAACCCGCAGGTCATCCAGCATGCTAGTGATCATTTACTGGACAGCGCTCACTCGCCGACGGCTCCGTCGATCGCCTCGCGCAGTAGGTCGGCGTGGCCGTTGTGCCGCGCGTACTCCTCGATCATGTGGGTGAGGACGTAGCGAAGCGAGATGGTCACGCCGCCGCAGTTGACGGTGTCGTCAAGGGAAGCGAAGGAAGAAGCGACTGCGCGGGCACGGGCGCACTCCTCGTGCCAGGCTCCGAACGCCTCATCCACGTCGGCGTCCTCGACGTGGAACTCGGCGGACGTGCCGTCGACCTCGCCAGGCCAAAGCGACCTGATGTCCTCGGCGTTCAGGGCGAAGCGGAACCAGCTTCGCTCGATGGAGGCCGCGTGGCGTACCAGGCCCAAAAGTGTGAGCCCTGAGGTCGGGATCGCCTTCTGTTTCAGCTGCTCGCCGGTCAGCCCCTGGCACTTCATGGCCAGGGTGGCCCGCTGGTAGTCGAGGAACGAGGTGAGCGACGCACGGTCGTCGGCCACCTTCGAGGGGGGTATGCGCTGGTCATCGTTCACCAAACGATGATGGCAAGGACCCCCTCCCGCGAGCCACCCCTGAGCGAGTAGAGAGCTGGGACAGCGAGGCTCGACCCCCGCGCGCGGCCGACCGGTCCGCAAGGTTGAGCCTGCGGCGTTCGCGCGGCTGATGCGACTGCCGGCACCGGTGACCACGCGATCGCGCTGCGCAGGACAGCGGTCACGAGAGGACTTCCCCCAGGCAGGGATAGTCGGTGTAGCCGCGGTGGTCGCCGCGGTAGAACGTGGTCTCGTCGGCTTCGGCGAGCGGCGCGCCGAGGCGGAGGCGGTGCACGAGGTCGGGGTTGGAGATGAACAGCGTCCCGAACGAGAGGATGTCCGCCAGCCCGTCGTCGACCAGGCGCAGTTGCCGGGGGCCGGCGGGCCAGTCGTGGTGGGTCTCGTGCGGATTGAGCATGAACACTCCTGCCCAGTGCTCCCGCAGTTTCACCGTGAGGTCGCGGTGGCCCGGAAACTCGAATACGTGCAGGTAGGCCAGGTCGCGTGGCAGACCGTTGACCAGGGTCAGGTAGAGCTCATGCAGGTCCGGCTCGTCGAGGCCGAACGCGGTGCAGCCAGGGGAGATCCGCAGTGCGAGCCGCTCGGATCCGATGCGCGCGGCGACGGCATCAACGAGGTCGAGCGGGAACCGGACGCGCCCGGCGACGCTGCCGCCGTAGCGGTCGGTGCGGCGGTTGGCGTTGCCGGAGAGGAACTGCTGAATGAGGTAACCGTAGGCTCCATGCAGTTCGACACCGTCGAACCCGGCGTCGATCGCGTTCGTGGCCGCATCGGCGAAGTCGGCGATGGTATCCGCGATGCCCTGCATGGTCAGGACTTGCGGTATCGGATACGGCTTGCGCACGGCCGGTTCGCCGCCGTGGACGCGCACGACGCCTTCGGCGGCACACGCGGACGGCGCGAGCGGGTGCAGCCCGCCGCCGAGGAGTTCGGGGTGGCTGTTACGGCCGGCGTGCATGAGCTGCATGTAGATCCGGCCGCCCGCCTCGTGCACGGCGTCGGTGACCGGGCGCCAGGACGCGACCTGCGCCGTGTCGTGCAGGCCGGGGGTGTCGGTGTAGCCCTGGCCGACCCGACTGGGTTGGGCGGCTTCGGCGACGATCAGCCCGGCGGTCGCGCGCTGCCGGTAGTACTCGGCCATGAGCGGGGTCGCTGACAGGCCGTCGCCGTAGGCGCGGCGGCGGGTCAGCGGGGCCATGGCGACGCGGTTGGGCAGGGTAAGCGGTCCGATGGTGATCGGGTCGAATGCGTTGGGCATCGGGAATTCCCTCTCGGAGCGATGTATTTTCGTGCCCCGCCACAATCCCCTCGCGCTGAGCCCCGCGGCAGGAACACCGTCCCAGTGGGCGCTATGCGACACGAAGGGCCTCGTACGCGGCGCTATCCGACGATCGGAGACGCCCCCTTGACCACCCCGCATACTCGGCGCGGTCTCCACCGACAGCAGCCCGGGCAATGCCGCCACCGGGCCCGGTATGCGTGAAGGATGCCGCCGAGGCGATCACGACGTGGAAGGCGTCCACCGACCGCGACCTCATCGCCAAGATGCACTGGATCCTGGCGTTATACGACAGACCGCCGGCCGACGGGGTGAGATGCGTCGATGAGTTCGGCCCGCTGAACCTGATGCCGCGCAAGGCCAAGGCTTGGCGCCTGGCGGCCAAGCCTCGGCGCCTGCGGGCCACCTACAACCGCTAGCGGCGGGGTGATTCACACGCTCGCAGCCCTCGAGCTGGCCACCGGCCAGATCTCCTACCGGATCCTCAAACCCTGGCAGAACGCCGCCATCGCCGCCCACATCCGCTGGTACAACGCCCTGATCGACGGGGAACGCGTCCGAGGGTCAGGTCACCAGGGGACGACCCCGTTGTCGTCGAAAAGCTGGCCGGTCGGGCCGTCGTCCGGCAGGGTCGCCAGCCGGATGGCGATCGCCGCGCCCTGCTCGGGGGTCTGAGTCCCGCTGAATCCGTTGAGGTCGGTGGCCACGTAACCGGGGCAGGCGTTGTTGATCAAGATGTTGGTGCCGCTCAGCTCCTTGGCGTACTGGATGGTGACGGCGTTGAGGTAGGTCTTCGTCGGCGCGTAACCCCCGCTGATCCCCCCGAGGTCGACACCGGGCGTGGTCTGCAGAGTCAGGGAGCCGACGTGGCTGGACTGGTTGACGATCCGCGGGTGCGCCGAACGCCGCAGCAGCGGAAGCATCGCGTTGGTGACCCTGATGACGCCGATGACATTGGTCTCCACCAGCCGCCGCACGGTCTCGAGGTCGATGGTCGTGGGTTCCTCCGGCCAGCCGCCGGCCACGCCGGCGTTGTTGACCAGTACGTCCAGCCGCCCCGCACGCTCCTCGATCAGTTGGACCGCGGCGATCACGCTCTCGTCGTCGGTCACGTCCAGGGGCACGCCGAAGGCGTCGGCACCAGCCGCGCGCAACTTCGCCACGGCGTCCTCCCGACGCTGCTCGTCCCGGGCGCCGACACCGACACTCCAGCCCCGCGCACCGAGCCCGGCCGCGATCTCGTACCCGATTCCCTTGTTCGCGCCGGTGACCAGCGCGATCGTTTTCTCGTTCACGACAGCGAGCATGCCCGCGCTGCGGCCGGGCACCAACACCCTCTCGGCAGTGCAGCGATACCCGAACGATATCGATCAGCCGTGAGCCGTCATTAGCCTGGGCACATGGAAATACGCGAGCTGCGGTACTTCGTCGCCGTCGCCGAGGAGCTGCACTTCAGCAAGGCCGCCCAGCGCCTTGGGATAGCCCAGCCGCCCCTGTCCCGCACGATCACCCAGCTCGAACGACGGCTCGGAATCGCACTGCTGGAACGCACCAGCCGCAAGGTCACGCTCACCGAGGCCGGAGCCGTGCTGCTGGCCGAAGCACGCGCGATCCTCAGCGCGGTGACCGCAGCAGAGCGGCGTACCCAACGGGCCGCGACACCACACCCCAGCCTCGTCCTCGCCGTCAAAACCGGCACCACTGGCGAGCTGCTGACGAAACTGCTCGACGCCTACGCCGCGGAACCCGGCGCGGCCACCGTCGATCTGCTGCTCTGCGAGGCGCACCAGCACCAGCAGCTGCTGCAGGACGGGCAGGCCGACGTGGCTCTGCTGCACCTGCCCTTCGACTCAGCAGTCGGGCTCGACACCGAAACCCTGTGCACCGAGGGGCAGACCGCGATCCTGCCGGCCTCACACCCGCTCGCCGGCCGCTCCCAGGTCCGGATGGCCGACATCACCACCCTGCCAACGCTCCCGATGGCGCGCTGGCCCGGCCCCGGCGGCAGCTACCCAGAGGGACCGGGCGCAGAGATACGGAACCTGACACAGCTCTTCCAGCTCATCGCGCTCGGCCGTACCACCGCGGTCATTCCCGAGTCAGCCAGCGCCGACCTGCGCCGGGACCTCGCCGCCGTGCCGGTCCTGGACGCTCCGCCCGTGACAACGGTAATCGCCTGGCCGCCGCACAGCCGCCTTCGTACAGTTGCCGACCTGATCCGCGTGGCAACACGTCTTTGAACCCGGATGAGGAGGGCGGCCACCCAACGAGAGCCCCTATCAAGCAACCGGCAACTCTACGCTCCCGCATCATCAAGGTCGTGTCTCCTTGACCATCTGGCCCTGGGCGGACCTCGCCACCACGATCGCCCGCCACAGCCGCACCGGCCGGCTGAAGTTGAAGTGGTGGCTGCACGCGCGCGGGCCACTGGCGCGCCGTGGCCACGAAGCGTCGCCTGTGAACGACCCGGCAGGCCGGACCACTGGTCCCCGTCAGCCCCAGTGGGACGCGATCAGCGCCAGCGCGTCGTCCCGGCCCGTTCGCGTCGATCTCCACCAGCACTGCGACAGGGAGAAGGACGTCGAGATCCTCGTACTCCGGCACCAACTGCCGGTCCTGCAACGCCAGGTCGGTAAGCCGACCTTCACCGACACCGACCGTGCCATCCTCGCCGGCCTGCTCTACCACCTCCCCAAAGACAGACTGCGGCACCTTTTGCTGTTGGTCCGCCCCGACACGGTCCTGCGCCGGCATCGCGACCTGCTCAGGCGGCGCCATGCCGCGACCTGCGGTCCGAATCGATGGAGAGGGCTCCCACTTGCTCCCAACCCAGACACGACAAAGGCCGCCCCCGCTACCTGCGGAAACGGGCTCCGACCTGCGAAAACGCTGGTCGGAGCGACAGGATTTGAACCTGCGTCCCCTTGACCCCCAGCGGCCGTGAATGTCGCTACGCACCGCAGCCGTCGCAGCGAGTTTCTGATCTGCGGTGCACCGGAGCAGTGACATGCCGACGTGCCATGCGCACGCTACTCGGAGACATGCCTGGCTGCCGCAACGGTCACGGCCGCCACGGTGCGTGGCGAACCGGACCGTTGCGGCCCTCCGTCAGGTGTGTCGGTGGTGAGGTGTCAGGGTGTGCCGAGGTACGTGGTGGCCTGGATGTCGTGCAGGTGTATGAGGATGTCGTGGGCCTTGCCGAGTGCGGCCGTGTATTCCACGGGGTCGGGCCATCCGGCGCCGATGTTCCAGGTGACACGCTCCTTGTCCAGCCACTTGCGCACCGGCTCCGGGGCCTTGCGCATGTCGAGGATGTAGTCGTCCCGGCGGGCCTTGTCCAGGGTCTGTTCGTTGGAGTCCGGCTTCGCGCCGTCAACGTGGTAGCTGCGCATCACGTTGTCGTCGGTGCCGAACGCTTTGAAGGAACCCTTGTAGAACGTGAAGCCGATGCTGGCGTAGCGGCTGCCCAGCGCGTCGCGGAGAAAGGAGCCCTGAGTCTTGGGGTACCGCGTGTCGAACGAGTCGTAGGACACGTGGGTGTTGTGGCCCGACAGTAGAATCTTGTTCCCGGTGTGCTCGCGCCACCACTCCACGTTCTCGGCCATCACCTGGTCGCGGAGCTTCATCATCTGGGCGATTTGGTCCTCGTCGCCGGTGTCGAAGGCCATGCCCCTGGCCATCTGGTGGATGGCCAGGGCGTGCTGTGTCATCCACAGATGGTTCTGCTTGTCACCGGGGTGGGGGCGCTGTGCGCGCAGAAGGTCGTAGACCTTCCGGGTCCGCTCCGCCCGGTCCTGGCGCTCGGTGAGCGGCAGCTTGGAGTATTCCTCGGTGTAGGTGCCGGCGTCGGTTGTCGGGGCCAGACCGCGGTACAACTCGGTTATCTGCTTCAGCAGTTGCGGGTACTTCTGGGATACGTAGTCGCTGACCCGTGCGTACAGTTCCGGGCCGGCATAGCCCATGTCGTCGCCCATGAAACGGACCGGGTCGCCGGGGTGGTGGAGGTTGTAGTCCCGCATCCACCTGATGAGGTCGATGTAGTCCTGGTTGTTCCAGCTCCGGTAGGAACCCTGGAACTCCTCACGGGCGATGTCCTTGAGGTTGCCCTTGCCCTGCACCACGTACTCGTCGATCCGCACACCGCTGCTCCAGGGGAGTTCCAGGCTGAAGGTACGGAAGCCCTTCTCCTCGACCAGATAGCGGAAGACCCGGTGTTTCATGCGGAAGAAGTCCCGCGAACCGTGGGTGGCCTCGCCCAGTCCCACCACCTCGGCGCCCTTGAGCATGCGGCCCAGCGCGTCGAGGTCTCGCAGACTGCCCCTGGGGTTCGTGGTCCGCAGGGGGTGGGAGCTGCGGTCGATGCCGGCCACCACACTCTCGCCGGGCTGCCAGGAGGCAGATGCCTTCGAGGCCGGGTCCGGCGAACCATGCGCCGTGGCGCCCAAGGCAAGTGTGGCGACCGTCAGCGCGCTGAGGGAGAGGAGGACCGAGGGGATGATTACTGCCTTGCGTCGCGTCATGCCTACAGATTTCCGTGCGCACAGGGTCCGTCACCAACCCGTGTGCTGCCCATCTCCAAGTACCGCAGGCACTACCCCGGGACTCGGGCCACCACCCGTACGCCGTGGCATGGCCGCCTGGTGGAGCCGGTCGCGGGCGAAGCACAGATAGAGGGGACGACGAAAGGCCGTGACGGCTCCGAAGCGGGTGCCGTCACAGCCTGATCAGCTGTTCTCACACGGTTGGTTCTCGCGCGTCAGCTGATCCTCACCTACACAGCTCGTCGTCGATCAGGTCGTTCTGGGTCTGCTGACTGGACGAGTCCGAGGAGCCGTCGCCGGACGCGTTCAGAACCACGCCACGGCGGCCGTCAGCGCTGAATCCGTTGCGGGTCGTGTAGCCGGGAATGTCGCCGCCATGGCCGTAGTAGACACTGCCGCAGGACAGCGGGACCTCCATCAGGCCAAGGCCGTAGCGCGCGCCGGCCCACCCAGGATCCAGCTCCGAGGCCCGTACAGTCGTCTTCATCGCCGCCAGCTGCGCGGGGCGCAGCAGCTTGCCGCCCAGGAGCGCCTGGTAGAAGCGGCTCAGATCGGCCGTCGTACTGATCATGGCGCCCGCCGCACCCCCGGCGGAGGGGTTGAGCGCAGTGACGTCGATCTCCGGACCCGCCTCGTCGAAGGCGGAGTAGCCGCGCAGATGGCGGCCGGGGATCCGCGAGTCCGTCGTCGGGGCGAAGGTGTCGTGCAGGCCCAGCGGGCGGACGATTCGCGCGGTGACCTCCTGGGTCCAGTCGTGCCCGGTGATCTTCTTGATGATCATTCCGGCGAGGATGTAGTTGGTGTTGGAGTAGCTCCAGCCGGTGCCGGGCTGGAAATTCGGGGCGTGCCGCATGCCGATGGCGGCCAGCTGCTCGGCGGTCCAGGTGGTGTAACGGTTGGCTTGGTATCCGGCCTTGCTGGCGAACTCGGGGAAGTCCGCCGTGTAGTCGAACAGTCCGCTGGTGTGCTGGAGCAACTGCCTGACGGTGATCTTGCTGCCGTCGTTGCCGTTGCCGGAGACCACTCCGGGCAGCCAGTGCTCCATGGTGTCGTCCAGCGAAATACGTCCCTCGCCGACGAGTTGCAGCACCACCGTGGCGACGAACGTCTTGGTGGTGCTGGCGATCCGGAACCGGTCGCCGGGGCGTGCACGGTCCCCAGTTGCTCGGTCGGCCACCCCGCCGGTGGCGTTCCGGGCACCGTGTGGTCCGGTCGACCGGGCCACCACTCCGACGGTACCCGTCTTCATGATGGTGTCCACGTGTGCCTTCAGCGCCGTGCTGTCTGACGCGGGGTGCGTCCCGCCGTGCACCGGAACGGCTGCGGTCGCGCCCTCGGCGGGAACTGCCAGGGCGATACCGGCCAGCGCGGTCGCCAATGTCGTGGTCACCACACGGGAGATGAGTTCGGTCTTCATCGGTCGCGGACTCCTTGCGTTCGTTCAGGCCACTGCCCTGACATGACCATCACGCTAGGAACTCCGGCCGGGCGCCACGATCAAGCAGGCGGGCCGACCGGTGGGGGTGCGGTCACCCCGGAACGGGTAGCGCCTGCTGTACTGACCGGGCCCCGGCCTCGAATGCCACGAGTGCGGTTCGCCCCAGGCTGTTCGCCGGCATCAAGGCCGAAAGAGTCGAAACAATCTCTGGGCGCCGAACTGCATGTACTCCCACACCACGGTCGCCGTGCCGACGGGGCGGCGGCCTGCACACCGGCCGTCTTCCGTACGGCGGCGAGTCCGTCGGAGGGAATTCCGTCGGAGGGAATTCCGTCCAACCCCGGGGCACTCGGACGCAGTTGGTCCAGGGTGCCGGTTGTCGTGGTCGGTGGCGGCCAGCACGGTGGCCTGTGTGAAGGTGTACGTCAGCGCGAACACGACCGCCATGGCCAGGGTGGAGACGATCCCGGCGTTGCGCAGGGCGTAGGCGCGGAGGTTGGCCATCGCCAGCCAGGTCGGTGCAAAGCCGCTGCAGCGTGTCGCCCGGGCCGCCGCACCGCCGATGCCCCGCACCAGCGTCGAACTTGCCATGGCCAGGCCGATCGACCCGGCGATGCCGGCGATGCCGGCGATCAAGGTGGCGGTGGCACCTATGACCGTGCGCAGGAAGAGCGGCAGGGCCGACATGACCATCGCGACGAGGATGACGATCACGCCGATACGCGTCCGGGTCCGGGTCCGCGACGGGTCGCGTGGTTCGCTGCCTGATGCGGCGACCGCCTCGGTGGCCGGCATCCGCGAAGCCAGGCCCACCAGATCGACGTGGTCCGAGCGGCCGGAGAGTCGTAGGGCCGTCGTATCGGCGAAGTGGACACCCGTGCCAGGCACGTCCACCACGGCCGAGACGCGATAGCCGTGGCCGGGCAGACATTGACCACGACCTGGACCTTGTCGCCCGGCTCGCTGCCGCTGACGCGCGCATCCGCCAGCAGCTTCGTCGAGGACCAGCCGTGCCCCGCCACCCGGGGATCCTCGGACGGTACGACCTGTCCGTGGGCGTCGACGAGGGCGGCGGGGAAGCCGATGTCGCCGACCATCGTGGTGACGCCGGGCAACGGCCCAGTTCGCCGAGCTTGCCGGAGCCCGAGGGGCCCATCACGGCGAGGATGGTGCCGCGTTCCACGGTCAACGACACGTCGTCGAGGCGCGTACGCCGCCCGGGTATGCCTTGCCGACGCCCTCCAGGACGATGGCGGGGGGGGCGACGGCGGTGTTGGTGGCGTTCATCGCCGGCCCCGCAGGTTCCGTACGACGAGAGTGCCCGCGCACAGGACGGTGATCGCGCCGCACACCAGGTGCACCCAGGTGTCGGCGCCGCCGAAGGATGTCGCCATGTTCGCGAGCGCGCTGGCCACCACCACCATCCAGAGCACGGTGCGGGCGATGTCCCCGGAGCTGAGCCGGTCGGCGGGTTCGGGGGTCGTCGTGTGCTGCATGGCGGCTGCTCCCGGAGTCTTGTGGGGTGGTCCTGCGGTGGCCGTGTGCCGTTCCTGCTGTCGTCATCGAGGCTATGGATCAGCACCTCTGGCGGCCGATCCCGCAGTCCGCCCAGTTCGGGGTACAGCAGGCTGTACTGCCCCGCCGCTTGGGCGACGGCGAACTCGCCGACGGCATAAAGTCGTTCGCATGACAGCGGGCAGGAGTGGAGCGGCAGACCGGCACGAGAGCCGCGAGAGCCGCGAGAGCTTCAAGGACATCGCGCTACGGAGCCTGAGCGCCGCCGGTGAGGCGATCGCCCAGCTGATGTCCGGGCTCAACACGGCGCTGCTGGCCATGCTGTTGCTGCTGTGGCTGACTCTCACTGCCGCAACGAGCGTCGTCGGCGTCGGGCTGCTCATGGCACCCGTACTCCTGCGCACCCTGCACGCCCTGGCCGGCCGGGAACGCGGCCGGCTCGCCCGCTGGGGCCCCGAGGTCGCCGCCCCGGAACCCGCGCCCACCCGGCTGCGGGCCGCCCTCGTCGACCGCACCACCCACCGCGAACTGGGCTGGCTGGTCCAGCACTCCACCGTGGGGGCGCTGCTCGGACTGCTCGGCGTGGTGCTGCCGGTCCTCGCGGTGCGGGACACCGCTTTCCCGCTGTACTGGACGTTCATACCCGAGGGCGCGACTGCCACCTCCGTGGGCATCGGAAACGCGCACACCTGGCCGGACGCTGTCGCCGTGACGCTTCTGGGCATGGGCTGGATCGCCATCATCCTGGGGCTGACGCCCGGTATGGCCCGGCTCCAGGCGGGCCTCGGGCGACGGCTCCTGTCGGCCGGTCCCGACGTCGATCTCTCCCTGCGCGTCGCGGAGTTGACCGCCACACGTGCCGCCGCTCTGGACGCCCATGCCACCGAACTGCGCCGCATCGAACGTTCGTTGCACGACGGTGCGCAGAACCGGCTCGTCTCCGTCGCCGTGCTGATCGGGGCGTCCCGCCGCATGGTGGCCCGCGATCCGGCGGGCGCCGACGAACTCCTGGAACGCGCCCAGTCCGCCGCCGAACAGGCGCTGGCCGAGCTGCGTACCGTCGCCCGCGGCATCCTGCCGCCGGTGCTGGCTGACCGGGGCCTCGCGGGCGCGCTCTCCGGTCTCGCCGCGAACTGCGCGGTGCCCTGCCGGATCGACGTGGACGTGCCCGAACGCTGCGCCGCCTCCGTCGAGGCGACCGCCTACTTCGTGGTCGCCGAGGCCCTGACCAACATCGCCAAGCACAGCGGCGCCCGGCACGCCGTCGTCACGGCACGCGGCGGCGGGGGCCGACTCGTGCTGTCCGTCGAGGACGACGGCAGGGGCGGCGCCGGGGGTAACTCCCGGGCTTTCGGCTCCGAGGGAGAGGACGGCGGCTCCGGGCTCACCGGCATCCGTCGCCGCATCGCGGCGCACGACGGCGGCCTCACCCTGACCAGCCCGCCCGGTGGCCCGACCGTCCTGACAGTGGATCTTCCCTGTGGGTCGTGACGACCGGAGCCCGACCTGTGGAGCCCGACCTGTGGACCCTGTGGACCCTGTGGAGCCTGACATGCGGATCGTGATAGCCGAGGACGATCCCCTGCTGCGTGAGGGGCTCGCCCTGCTGCTGCGCGCCGAGGGGCTCGACGTGGTGGCCACCGCGGGCACCCCCGACGAGGCACTGGTCGCCATCGATGTGCACAAGCCGGACGTCGCCATCCTCGACGTACGGATGCCGCCGACCCACACCGACGAGGGGATCGTCGCCGCGGTCGAGGCCCGGCGCCGACGGCCCGACCTTGCTGTGCTCGTGCTGTCCGCCTACGTCGAGCAGAGTTTCGCCACCGAGTTGCTCGGCGGCGGGGTGAACGGCCTCGGCTATCTGCTCAAGGAACGGGTCGGCCGGGTCGAGGAATTCCTGCACGCGCTACGGCGCGTGGCCGCTGGCGGCACCGCCATCGACTCGGAGGTCGTCGCCCAGCTCTTCACCCGCTCCCGCCAGGACACCCGCCTGGAACGGCTCAGCCCCCGCGAACGGGACGTACTCGCCCTGATGGCCGAGGGGTTGGGTAACTCTGCCATCGCCGAGAAACTCGTCGTCACCGACGGCGCCGTCCACAAGCACATCCGCAACATCTTCGCGAAGCTCGATCTGTCTCCCACGGACCAGGTGGACCGCCGGGTCGCGGCCGTCCTGCGATATCTGGAGGATCTACGGCGGCTGGCTTGAGGTGGTGTTGGTACAGCCAAGAGCATCCTATGCCGCATGACCTGCACGGATGACATTCTCGGCAAGGTCAATCTCCGTCGGCACCGCCCACGCCTACACGACAGCCGTCGTCGGCCTGCTTGCTGACCGCTCTACGCCAGGGCGTTCCCATCCTCGCCGACCGCGCCTACATGGGAGTTGGCCCGTGGGTGACGACACCCCTCAGACGCCCGCCGGGCCGTGACCTCACCCCGACCCAGCAAACCGTCAACCGAGCGCTGCCCACAGCACGGGCACCGGTCGAGCGCGGCGTCGCGCGGCTGAAGTCGTGGCGGATCTTCCGCAGGTCCCGGTGCAGTCCGAATCGAATGTCGTCAATCTCCGCGGCCGTGCTCACTCTGGAGCGGCAATGCTCACTCTGGAGCGGCAATGCTCACTCTGGAGCGGCAATGCTGAAAGAGCTCATTGACTCAGCCGCCGCTCTTGCGCCGGAACGACCGCTGGCTCGCAGCCGGGCCGTTCGCCCTACGGACCTTCGACGCCTCGACGTTCGCAGCGAGGTCAGCGGCGTCCGCCTGAGCACTGCGCTTGCGCGCCAGGGCCTCCCGGAACTTGCGTTTCAGGTCGTAGTGGCCGTCGCTGTCGGGCACCAGAGCGGACGTCTCGGGGTCAGTCGGCTCCGAACCTTCTTCGGATACGGACTCTGCGGTCATGGCGACCTCCTGGGTTCGGGCAGTGGGAAGCACAGCTTGTCATGCCGAGCACACCACGAGGGCGTTCATCTCGTAGGTGTATGCACCGGAGGGTTTCGGGCCGGGCTGGGGGTTCTCCGTTCCGGGGCGGAGGTTTTCGACTATCAGGGCGACGGCTCTCAGCCGCCGCGACGCACCCTGGCCGCCTTGCGGGCTTCGGCGAGCTTGCGGGCCTCGCCGGCCTTTCGGGACTTGCCGCCGGCGCCGCGGGAGGTGTTCTTGCTGGTGCCCAGGCCGCGGAAGGGAGCGTTGGTGTTCTTGGGCCGGGGCGCGGCCGGCCCGCCATCGAGCGGGGTGCCGGAGGGGGCCTTGGCCCCGGTGATCCGGCTCAGCTCCGCCTCGCCCGAGCGTACCTTGGTGATGGTCGGCTCGATGCCGGCCTCTGCCATCAGTCGGCTCATCTCGCGGCGCTGGCCCGCCAGCACCAACGTGACGACGCTGCCGGACTCACCGGCCCGGGCGGTACGGCCCGCGCGGTGCACATAGTCCTTGGGGTCGGTGGGCGGGTCGACGTTGACCACCAGATCGAGGTCGTCGACGTGCAGGCCACGGGCCGCGACATTGGTCGCCACCAGGACGGTGATCCGGCCGTTCTTGAACTGCGCCAGGGCCCGTGTGCGCTGCGGCTGGGACTTGCCGCTGTGCAGGGCCGCGGCGTGCACTCCGCTGGCTCGCAGATGCCGGGTGAGCTGGTCGACCGCGTGCTTGGTGTCCAGGAACAGCAGTACGCGGCCGTCGCGGGCGGCGATCTCCGTGGTGACGGCGTACCGGTCGGGGCCGTGGACGACCAGAACATGGTGGTCCATCGTCGTGACCGCGCCCGCGGACGTGTCGACCGAGTGGACGACGGGATCGTGGAGGTAGCGGCGGACCAGGTGGTCGACGTCGCGGCCCAGAGTGGCCGAGAACAGCAACCGCTGACCGTCGGGGTATACCTGGTCGAGCACCTCGGTCACCTGCGGCAGGAAGCCCATGTCGCACATCTGGTCGGCCTCGTCGAGGACAGTGATCCCTACCCGTCCCAGGCGGCAGGCCCTGCGCTCGATGAGGTCGTGCAGACGGCCGGGGGTGGCGACGACCACCTCGGCTCCATCGCGCAGCGCAGCGGCCTGCCGGCCGATCGACATGCCGCCGACGACCGTGGCCATCCGCAGCCGCAGTGCCTCTGCGTACGGCGCAAGCGCCTCGGTGACCTGTTGGGCCAGCTCCCGGGTAGGCACCAGGATCAGAGCCAGGGGCTGCTTCGGTTCCGCGCGCCGCCCAGCCATCCGTACGAGCAGCGGTAGGCCGAAAGCGAGCGTCTTGCCCGATCCGGTGCGCCCGCGCCCCAGGACATCGCGTCCCGCGAGGGCGTTGGGCAGCGTGGCTGCTTGGATCGGGAAGGGCTCGCGCACACCGAGTTCGCTGAGCGTTCGCAGCACCTCGGCTGGTAGTTCCAGGCCGGCGAAGGAAGCGACCGGAGGCACCGTTGGCGCAGTGGCCATGAGCGGGGCGGGATCGCTGCGCGAGGTGCCGGGGAGGTCAGGGTGATTCATGAAGAGCCTTCCGCATGCGAACGTACCGAGGAAGGCCCGGTAGGAATGAGCAGTCGACGAACAAAAGGAACCGGACAGGCAAGATCGCCAACCGTCACGGGCGCGCAAAAGCATAAGGTTAACACGAAGTGACAGCCCCGCGTCCCGAGATCGCGTCCCGGCGGTCCCGGCCTCAGTCGGCCGTCTGCCCGCTGCTTCCCCCGCTTCGCCCACGCCGAAGCCTCTGGACGGCTGCGACGGCACAGGTGCGACCCTGCGGCCACCATGCCTGTGCGCATAAAGGCCCGCACGCCGCACCCGACGACACCGGAAGTGTCCCCGGTGCGCGATCCACGCGGGGTGACACGGATTCCGGCACCCACAGGCGCATTGCGAACGCGCAATGGTCTGACGCGTCAAACGCAACGCGACGCGTCAGGCCGGGGAGTCCTCCTCCATGGGCGGCATGAAGGCGCGCAGCCATCGCTCCGTCTGGGCGACATGGGCCTCGGCCGCTCCGGCGGCGGCGCGCGGATCGCGGTCGGCGATCGCGGTGGCCATCAGGCGGTGATCCTCGTCGCTCTTGCGCCGCATCTGCTCGCCCTCGGGGAGGGTGAAGATCTGGTACTTGCGGGAGCGGGCGCGGAAGACCGAGAGCAGGGAGCCGAGGGCGGGGTTTCCGGCCGCGGTGGCGATCTCGGCATGGAAGCGGTGGTCGAGGTCCGATGACTCGGTGGGGTCGTCGGTGGCGTCCATGGCCTCGATGAGCGCGAAGAGTTCCCGCACCGTCTCCGGGGTGCTGCGGGCCGCAGCCTGCGCCGCGACGTGGGACTCCAGGACACGCCGGATCTCGTACACCTCCAGCAGACCGGAGAGCGGCAGCAGTTCCAGGGTGAGCGACAGGCTACCTATGATGTCCTCCGGCCTGAGCTGGGAGACATAAGTACCGGAGCCGTGCCGCGGCTCGATCACCCCCAGGGCCGCGAGCATCCGTACGGCCTCGCGCAACGACCCCCGGGACACGCCGAGTTCCTCGCACAGCTCGCCCTCGGGCGGAATGCGCCCTCCGGCGCTGAGGCGCCCGGTGGCGATCATGTGGCGTAGGCCGTGGAACGCCTTGTCGACTGCGGACATCCGATTCCTCCCGAACGGGCGGGGCGCGGTCCCGCGCCCTTCGTCGCACTGTACCGATTCATCAGATATGTCAGAGGTATCGATCGGAAGTCATCTGATGATCCACGCTGCTACACCCCTTGATTGCGTGGAATTCGTCATGCAGGATGCCGAGTCATCATACGTGTTCTGGTGGCGATCAGATCTCTCTCGTTTCTGACGTCCCTCGGAACACCCGGACCCCGGCAGATCGGGACTCATGTGAGCGAGACCGATGTCATCACGGCGCCACGCCCCCTGTTGCTGGCCGACGGCCGTCCCGCCGACCGGGCGTGGACGCTGGACCCCGCCCTGAGACACCTGAATCACGGTTCCTTCGGCGCGGTTCCCCTGGTGGCACAGGAGCGGCAGAAGCAGCTGCGGGTGGAGATGGAGCGCTCCCCGGTGGTGTGGTTCCCGGCGCTGCCTCAGCGGATCGCCGACACCAGGGTCGAGATCGCCGACTTCTTGGCGGTGGCCGCCGACGACCTGGCCCTGGTGCCGAACGCGAGCGCGGGCATCAGCACCGTGTACGCCGCCCTCGACCGCCGTCGCGGCGGGGAGATCGTCGTCACCGACCACGGTTACGGCGCCGTGACCATGGGCGCCGAGCGGCTGGCGCGCGACCGCTGGGATGGCGGGGTCCGCACCGCGCGGGTACCCCTCGACGCAGATGAGGAGCAAGCGTGCGAGGCCGTGTTCGCCGAACTGTCCGAGGCGACGGACCTCATCGTGGTGGACCAGATCACCTCGGCGACCGCCCGCCGGCTGCCGGTGGAGCGGATCGGCGCGGAGGCTCGGCGGCGCGGGATCCCGCTGCTCGTGGACGGTGCGCACGCACCTGGTCTGCTCCCCGCCCCGCTCTCGGGGCTGACCTGTGATTTCTGGGTCGGAAACCTGCACAAGTGGGGATGCGCGCCCCGGGGCACCGCAGCGCTCGTCGCCCGTGGTCCGCTGCGTGAGCGGCTCTACCCACCGATCGACTCATGGGGTGCCAAGGACCCGTACCCCGACCGCTTCGACCAGCAGGGCACGGTGGATGCCACCTGCTATCTGGCGGCACCGACGGCGCTCGGCTTCATCGAGCACACCTGGGGCTGGAGGCACGCCCGCCGCTATATGGACCACCTGGCCGGTTACGCCGCGCAGGTCATCGGTGCCGCGTTCACCGGGCTGACCGGCGCCGACAGCAGCGTCGACGTCGGCATGCCGGTCCCCGGGATGCGTCTGGTGCGGCTGCCCGAGGGGCTCGGCGCCACCCGCGTCGAGGCCGACGCGCTGCGCGACCGGGTCGCCGGGGAGCTGGGTGTCGAGGCGGCCTTCACCAGCTTCGGCGGCATCGGCTATCTGCGGGTGTCCGCCCACGTCTACAACACCGCCGCCGACTACGAGTACTTCGCCGAGACCTGCGTCCCCGTCCTCGCTGAGTGGGCCCGCGCGGCTCGCGGGCGGCACGGCGCGCCATAGCGGCGCGACACCGTACTCCCCTCCCCACCCCCGACTCCCCAAGCCGCTCCGAGCGCGGCCCGCACCCAAGAAAGAGGTCAGCACGATGAGGAGAAGGACGGCAGCCCTCGCCCTCGGCACCGCCGCGGCGATGGTCCTGACCGGCTGTTCCGCCATGAGTCCGAACGCGAACGGCACGGTCACGCTCAACATGGTCGAGAGCCTGACCAACCCCTCCCGCACCGATCTGCTCAAGGGGCTCATAGCCGACTTCGAGAAGCAGAACCCCAAGATCAAGGTCAACCTGATCTCGCCGCCCACCGAACAGGCCGATCAGAAGATCCAGCAGATGCTCCAGTCCGGCAGCGGCGTGGACGCGCTCGAGGTACGGGACATCACGGTCGGCCCGTGGTCGAACAACGGCTGGCTGTACGACATGGAGAAGGACCTCAAGGGCTGGCAGGGCTGGAACGCCATGACGGAGAACGCCGTCAAGGCGTCCGAGGACGCCAAGGGCCGTACCTACTTCGTCCCCTACGGCTTCTACGGGCTGAGCCTCTTCTACCGCAAGGACCTGCTCAAGGACGCCGGGTTCAGCAAGCCCCCGGCCTCCTGGGACCAGCTGCTGAAGCAGGCGTCCGCCATCAACGACCCGGCGAAGCGCCGCTACGGCTACGCGTTCCGCGGCGGGGCCAACGCCAACAGCAACGCCACCGCCATCATCGAGGCGTACGTGGCCGACAAGGTCGACCTCGCCAACGGCTACAAGCTGAAGAACGGGCGCACGATCTTCTCCGCGCCCGAGGCCCTGGACGCCCTCAAGACCTACCTCACACTCTTCAAGAAGGCATCGCCCAAGTCGTCCGTGTCCTGGGGCTATCCGGAGATGGTCGAGGCGTTCTCCAACGGCTCCACGGCCTTCCTGCTCCAGGATCCGGAAGTCATCGCCACGGTCTCCGAGTCCAAGTCGATCTCGAAGGAGCAATGGGACACCGCTCCGCTGGTGGCCGGACCCGGCGGGAAGACCGTCCAGCCGCTGGCCACCGCCGGGTGGGGCATCGCGAAGGGCAGCAAGCACAAGGCCGAGACCGTCAAGCTGATCAAGTTCCTGTCCCAGGGCAAGGCGTCGACGGACTTCACCAAGAAGAACAGCCTGGTGCCGATCCTCAAGTCGGCGACCGAGGACCCGTTCTACAAGACCGGCCCGTGGTCGTCCTACGTCACCATGACCAAGCACCCCGACACCTATCTCAACGTCAGCCAGCCGCGCGGCGTGACCTGGTGGCGCGAGTGGGAGCAGAAGTCCGACGCCGATGTGCAGAAGATGGTGATCGGCAAGATATCGCCCAAGGAGCTGCTGACGGGCTGGGACGCGTACTGGACCAAGAAGTGGGAGCAGGAGAAGTAGGGATGCCCGCCACGTCAGCGACGACGACCGGGCCGAAGACTTCGCGCCCCGTCCGGAAGCAAGCCGCCTCGCGGGCCCGGAACGGGCCGCGGGGCGGCCGGAAGCGGGAGTTCACGACCCGCCGGGGCCTGCTCATCGCCGCCTTCATGGCACCTGCCGCGATCTTCGTGGCGGTGTTCACGTACTACCCCATGATCTCGGGCAGCCAGATGGCCTTCCGCCACTGGGATCTGAACGATCTCACCGACACCTCCTGGGTGGGCCTGGACAACTTCCACCGTGTCTTCTCCGACCCCAACTGGGGCACCGTGCTGGGCAATACGGGCGTCTGGGTCATCGGATCGATCGTGCCCCAGCTCGTGATCGGTTTCGCGCTCGCCCTGTGGCTGCGCCGCCGGTTCCGCTTCCGCGGCGTCTACCAGGCGCTGATCTTCTTCCCCTGGGCGATCTCCGGGTTCCTCATCGGCATCCTGTTCCGCTGGATGTTCAACAGCGAGTTCGGCGTCGTGAACGATCTGCTCCAGAAGGCGGGGCTGATCGACGAGCCCGTGGCGTGGCTGGCCGATCCGCACAAGGCGATGATCGCCGTACTGATCGCCAACATCTGGTACGGCGTCACCTTCTTCACCATCATGATCCTGGCCGCGCTCCAGTCGGTCCCCGACGAGCTGTACGAGGCCGCGGCGCTGGACGGGGCCGGGAAGGCACGCACGCTCTTCCAGATCACCATCCCCTATATCCGGGTCACGCTGGTGCTCACGGTGCTGCTGCGGGTCATCTGGATCTTCAACTTCCCCGATCTGATCTTCGGGATGACCGGTGGCGGGCCGAACAACCAGACACACATCGTGACCACCTGGATGATCAAGATCACTCAGCAGGGCGACTACGGCAAGGCCTCGGCGCTCGGTCTCCTCGTGGTCGCGGGGCTGCTGCTTTTCACGGTGTTCTTCCTGCTGGCCACGCGTGAGAAGCGAGAGGTGAGGTCGTGATCGGCAAAGAGACCGCGGCCGGCCGGGCCGTCCGGATCGTCTTCCTGGTGCTGTGGCTGGTCTTCACCGTGTTCCCGCTGTACTGGATCGCCATCACCTCGCTGAAGGCACCGGGCGACATCTTCTCCTTCCCCCTCGCCTACTGGCCCGAGCACTTCTCGCTGGAGAACTACAGTGAGCTGTTCAACAAGGCCGACTTCGGGACCTATCTCACCAACAGCCTCATCGTCGCGACCGTCGCGGGCGCGGTCGCCACCGCCATCTCGATGCTGTCGGCGTATGTGCTGGCGCGCTTCGAGTTCCGCACCAAGTCCGCGTTGCTGACGGCCGCCCTGGTCACCCAGATGATCCCGGCCTTCATCGCGCTGGGCCCGCTGTATCTGCTGATGACCGACCTGAAACTGGTCGACAACCGGCTCGGGCTCATCCTCGTCTACATCGCCGTGTGCATCCCCTTCTGCACGGTGATGCTCCGCGGCTTCTTCGAGAACATCCCCGACGCACTGGAGGAGGCCGCGATGATCGACGGCCTCTCCCGGTTCGCGGCGCTGTTCCGGGTGCTGCTCCCGGTGATGCGTCCGGGGATCGTGGCGGCGTTCATCTTCAACTTCGTCAACTGCTGGAACGAGCTGTTCCTGTCGGTGACCCTGATGAACAGCGACGCCAACAAGACGACCCCCACGGCCCTCAACGGGTTCATCTCCAGCTTCAACATCGACTGGGGCTCGATGTCCGCGGCGGCCGTGTTCACGATCCTGCCAACCATGGTGCTCTTCGCCTTCGCGAGCCGCCACATCGTGCAGGGGCTCACCTCCGGCGCCGTGAAGGGGTGAGGCCGATGGCCGCGATCGACGTTCCGCTGCCCGACTCCGTCCATGTGATCACCGGTCCGTCCGGGGACCCGCGCACCGCCGCACCTGCGGGGGCGGGCCGCTGGACCGTGCCCGGCGCCGAGGTGACGGCGCGACACGATCCATACGGCGCCCTGCGGCTGGTGCTCGCCGCGCCGGGTCCGGAGGGCCTGTCGACGGTGGCGCTGCGCTGGCGCCACCACCCCGGCGGTCACCGCCCCGCCCTGGTGCTCGGCGATGCGTGGGAGCGCTCGTACGGCGAGTTGCAGTGGCGCAGCGTCCAGCCGGAACGCCCCCTGCCCTGGTACTGGCTGAGCACCGACCCGGCGACCGGTGGCTGCACCGGGCTGGGCGTACGGACCCGCGCCGGGGCGCTGTGCTGCTGGACGGTGGACGAGGACGGCACCACGCTGTGGCTGGACGTACGCTCCGGCGGCCTGCCTGTGCTGCCGGGCCACCGGGAGATCGCCGCCGCCACGGTGGTCGGGGTGGCGACGGGTGCGGACACCACCCCGTACGCGGCGCTCCAGGAGCTGTGCGCCGCCATGTCCCCCGATCCGCTGCTGCCCGCGCAGCCGGTGGTCGGCTGCAACAACTGGTACTACGCCTACGGCCGGGACTTCGGCCCGGACGCCGTACTGCGCGACGCGGCCACCATCGCCGAGTTCGCCGGGGACCATCCAGTGCGGCCGTTCTGTGTCGTCGACGACGGCTGGACGGAGGGCGGGGGAAGCGCCCCGGGAGGGCCGTGGGACACCGGCCTGCCCGGGCTGTTCGACGACATGGCGGGCCTGGCCGCGGGCATCGCCGACCGTGGCGCCCGGCCGGGCCTGTGGTTCCGGCCGCTGCTGTCCCGGGTGCCGACGGAGGGGATGCGCACGGACACCGGCGCTCCCGGCCGGATCCCCCTGGACCCGTCGCTGGACGCGACGCTGGCGACCGTCGCCGCCGATGTCGCCCGCTTCCGCTCCTGGGGTTTCGAGCTGATCAAGCACGACTTCAGCACGTACGACGTCTTCGGCCGCTTCCACCCGGACACACCGCACGAAATGGCCGGTGCCGGATGGCGGCTCGCCGACCGCACCCGCACCACCGCCGAAGTGCTGGTGGGCCTCTACCGGACCATCGCCGAGGCGGCCGGGGACGCCGTGGTGCTTGGCTGCAACACCGTCGGACATCTGGCGGCGGGTCTGGTGCAGGTGCAGCGAACCGGTGACGACACCTCGGGCCGCCACTGGGAGCGCACCCGACGGATGGGCATCAACACCCTCGCCTTCCGGCTGGCCCAGCACAGCCGCTTCTACGCGGTGGATGCCGACTGCGTGCCCTGTACCCCGGCCACCGAGTGGCGGCTGAACCGTCAGTTCCTGGACCTGGTGGCCCGTTCCGGCACCGCACTGTTCGTCTCCGTCGCCCCGGCCGCCCGTACCCCGCAGACCGATGCCGACCTCGGCGCGGCCGTCCGGCTCGCGCTGGACGGCGGGTCGCCCGGCGGCGTCGAACCGCTGGACTGGCTCGGGACCACGGCCCCGCGCCGCTGGCGGACGGGCAACGCGGAACGCACGTACACGTGGTCCCAGCCCTGGGGTGCGTGGCCGCCGCTTCCGCTCTAGACAGCTGTAGACGGCCCTGGCCATTGGTCGGGCGCGGGTGGATTCGCGACACCGCCCGGACGGGTGGACGACCTGATGAACTGTCTCACCGCGAACCTGCTCAGGCGGCGCCATGCCGCGACCCGCGTACCCAAGCGACGCGGACGAGCACACCACCCGCCGTATCAGGATCCTCGGCGCCACGGCACACACCCCACCACGGAGTGGATCACGCAGCTCGGACGCAACCTCCTCATGGAGCCCGAGGACGCGGGCAGCAAGGTGACGTTCCTCATCCGCGACCGCGACACAAAGTTCACAGCCGCCTTCGACGCCCTGATGACCGATGCCGGTCCCAAGGCCGTCACCACCGGCATTCGGATACCACGGATGAACTCACTCATGGAGCGCTGGACACAGACCTGCCGCAGGGAACTTCTGCACCGGACCTTGCCCTGGAACCAGAACCACCTTCTCCACGCCCCGCGCGAGTACGAATGGTGGGTAGCGGGCGGCAGAGCGGAGCTTGTCCGTGACGATCATCCTGGGCACCGTGCCGGTTCTCTTGAACAGCCTGCGGAAGAAGCGCCTGGCCGCAGCCTTGTCGAGCCAGCACGCACATATAAGTCTCACCTCTCGGCGTATTGCAGGAACAGCACACCCAGGACGATGAGTCCGGCGGCTTCCAGGATTGAGACCGCGACCAGAAGGGCGCTGTCCGTGCTGTGGCACCAGAAGGTGATAAGTGCGGCAAAGGGAGTGACGAGGAAGGCCAGCAGATCGACGACTGTCTGTGTGGTCTTGCGCGAGATCCGTCTGTCGTCGCTGCGATGGTAGGTCTCCCAGCCGAACAGCGGTTCCTCCACGTTTGTGGCCTCGGCGAGCCGGGAGGCGAGCTCGGTGCGGACGTAGCGTCCGATGGCTGAGATCTTTTCGTCGTTGACCAGGTGCGTCCATCCGAGCACAAGACACACCACTGGAAGGGCCAGGGCCAGGATCAGCTGCGGGTAGTCCGTCTGCGCGGCGACAGCCGCGACGGCGGTCACCGCCGCGAGCGTCACGTACAGCAGGTTGTCCCGAAAGCCGATACGTGCACGCTGCTCGTCCTTGATCTGTGCGTACTCGGCAAGGAGTAGGGCGCTGGTGCTCCGTTCTCTGTCCGTCATGACTGGCTGTCACCCTCGTTTTCGCGACACCTTGGCGGGGGGTGGCTCGGTGGTACCCGTACTCGGCCCGTGGTACCTGGACCTTCAGGGAGCTGCCGTGCTCTCGGCAGCTCCCTGGCCGGTCGGCCTCCGGATCCGGTCCGGGAGGACTCAGTCGGTGCTGTCCGCGGGCGGTGGACTGTCGGCGTTGTTCCGCTCGATCCACGCCTTCCCGTCGGCCGCGATGCCCTCCAGGAGACGGAACGTATGGGCGAAGCCGGCCGCGTCGAGGTTGATCTGCGAGAGGTCCCGGGCGTTCTCGTACGGTTCGAGCTGGTGGCTGTCGGCGTCCTTGATCCGGATGGTTCTGGCCGGGCCGTTGGAGAGGAGCAGCGCCATCTCATAGCCGATGCGGTCGTCCTCGGTGACCTGCACGGAGGAGAACGCGTTGAAGCGGTAGTTGGTGCGTTGTTCGCCCGGGCGAGTGGCGCGGGCGAAGTCGACTTCGGTGCTGATCTCGCGGATACCGTTCCGTGTGGCCAGGAACAGCCGGAGGGTATATCGGGAGTAGCGCCAGGGGCCGCCTCGGCGCCGTGCTCGTCTGTAGGGGCGTGCCGGTGTCGTCAGGATCGTGTGGGCGATGATGTCGTACCAGGTGAGCTGGTGGTGACGGAGCACATCGGCGGTGAACAGGACCTTGTCGTGGCTGAGCCACGCCTCCATCTCAGCGTCGGAGGGCCGGATGGCTTCCAGTTGCTCCTTCCAGCGCTGGAACTCCTCCTCACGCGCGTACATCCGCCGGTGGTACTCCTGCGTCTCCTCGGTGAACCGCTGTTCCTCGCTGCGTATGTCCAGCCATACCGACGCTGCCCGGCGCCCGCTCCCGATGGCGCCGAAGAACACGGCGAAGGCCAGGAGGCCGTGGAGCGCACTCGCCGAACCTGTCGCGGCGGTGACGGTGACGGCCAGGGACGTGACGCCCAGCACGGCGAGGGCGGGCACGCAGGCGAGTTTCGTCGTCACCGGAGTCCGGTACCGCTGCCGGTGGGCGAACAGCGTGCCGTTGTTATGGCGGTCCCTGGCGTCCCGGGCCAGGTAGCGGATAAGCCAGCTGACCCGGTCGACGCTGATTCTGCTCTCCCGGTAGAGGAACGCGACCTCGGCGGCCAGAACGGCGCGGATGCCAGTGGTGTGGGCGAGCCACTCGGGCCGGTCGAACCCGTGCGGCACGTACTTGCCGAAGTAGTGCGCGAAGGAATTGCGGACGCTGCTGGTGAACCCGTCCGCCGCGGGGGCCCCGCCGCCCGCGGATGCGGGGGAGGAGGCGACCGGGGAGCGGGCCGGATCCGGTACCGGCCCCTGGTTCGACGCTTGGCCCAGCTCCTGCTCCTTGGCCTGCAGCCGGTGCTTGTTGTGCCACCATCGCTGGCCGAACCGGGCGGCGAGGAATCCGGTGCCGAGCGCGATCAGCAGCTCGACGATCGCGGTCAGCGGCTCCGCGATCACTGCCGAGATCCCGAGGAATCCCGCGGCGACGACGAACAGACCGGTCCAGGCCGCCAGGCGACGACGGTGACGGAAGGCGGTGCTCTCCTCGGGAGGCCGGGTCCGTGCCCCGATGGGATCGGGCTCGAAGTAGTACCGGACCCGCCGGGAACGGTCACCATGGAACTGCCCGGCCTTGGCGAGCTCGCAGGTCTCGGCCCACAGGGTGGCTTTTGTCCGGCTGGTGAGCACGAGGTCGAGGTGGTGGACGATCAGGTCACGCTGGGGCGGTGCCAGATCCCTCAGCCGCTTCAGCACGGCGGCGGTCTCACTGTCAGCTTTGCCGGGCAGTGCCAGCAGATCGAAGACGACCTGCAGACCGGGTTTCCAGTCCTTGTCCTCGGCGTAGCCCTGCATGACGTCCCGCGTCCGGTCCAGCTGACGGCGCTCCTCGGCACTGAGGTCGTGGTGGGCGCGTTTGCTGAGCATCGCGAGCATCCAGTGGAAGCGGATCTGCGGGCCGTCGTGGTTGTGGGTGATCGCGTCCCAGATCAGTTCCCGCGCCCGGCCGGGTAAGCCTTCTTCCAGACAGCGGACCCCGACCTCGTATTTCTTCTGGGGCGAAGCATCCGGCGGGACGATGTTGATGGTGGAGTCGCGTACCACCGAGGTCTGGACGCCGACGAAGGAATCGTGCGCCTCGTTGTGCGTGGAGGGGAAGCCCTCGGTCATGCCGGGTCACCCGCCGCCGCGATCAAGGACGCAAGACCGGCGGCCAGTTCCGGGTGGTCATCGAGCAGGCCGCGTAACTTCCTGAGCGCCAGAGCTGCCTTCTTCGGAGGCGCCGGGGCATTCGCGGTGCACTTCTCCGCTGCGCGCCTCGCGATGCTCAGCTCGACCTGTGCCTCGTGGTGAATGTCCGCGTCGAGGGTCCCGTCGGCGTGGTGTCGTGTCAGGTCCTCGCGGAAGCGGTCCAGCTCCGCGACCAGTTCCGTCGGGGTGGATGCCTTCGGAGCTGCCCCGCTCACGTGGACGGTGCTGCCGGTGACCTCTCCGGCCATGATTCCCACCGTGCTGGAAAAGGCCGTGTTGACGACGCTTCCGCTGCCCCTGCCAGTTCTGTCTTTCTGGGCCATGACGGTCCGCTCCTCTTCTTCCGCTTTCTCTGCCAGTCCTGCTTCCTTGATCAGTTCCGCAGCCAGCCGTACCGCGAAAGCCGCCGCGTTCGCCGCGGCGCGCGGCTGCCGCTCACGGTCCTCCGCGCCGTTCTTCGTGCCGTCCGCCCGGTCACTGATGCCGCGGATGACGCCGACCGGCAGACCGCTGAGATGGCCGGCCTGCGCCACGCCGGCGGCTTCCATGTCGATCGCGAACGCGTCGTTGTAGTGCTTCCGGAGCCATGCGGCCTCGGCGGATTCCCGCGAGTTCTGCAGGACCTCACCGGCGGCGATCGGGCCGAAGTGCACCCGCGACACTTCCCCGTTCTCCGGTGCGTGGCCGGCCCGGTCCATCATCCGGGCCAGATGCTGGCCGAGCTGGATGAGGCCGTGCGGCGCCTCCCACGTCCGGGGTCGCGCCTTGAGCCCGTCGTCCTCGCTGGTCGCGCCGTGGTAGGCGTACACGTTGGTGGCCATCACCACGTCGCCCAGCGCGATCGAGCTCCGCATGCGCCCGGCGACACCGACGAACAGCACGGCTGCCGGAGAGAAGTGCTCGATCGCGCGCTCCGCCAGCACTGCGGCCGAATGGTTCCCCTTGCTCGTCAGACCGAGTGCCACACGGCACGACGTGCCCAGCACGGTCCCGACCTCGAACCGCGTGCCGGTCTTGTGTACGGTCACCTGCGGATCAGCCAGTTTCCGGTGCACGGCCTGGTATTCGAGATTGAGGGCGGTGAGAATCACCACCAGGTCATTTGGCATCTCTTCTCATTCCTTCGCGTGTTCCTCTGTTTGTTCTTCCGCCTTCTGTTCCGCCGGTGCCGGCACGGGCCGGACCAGCGGAGGCGAGAGCACCGTGGTCGGTCCCGCGCGGAACAGGCGTGCGGGGCGCCCCACCGTGGTCCTGCGTCCCGTCCCGGCCGGAACGATGAACCCGTCCACGGCCTGGATCTTCCGGTAGAAATTCCGGGTGTCGAGCGTGACGCCCCACACCGCCTCGTACACCTGCCGCAACTCGGCGATGGTGAAAAGGTCTCCACAGAACGCAGTGGCCAGTGCGGAGAACTCGAGTTTCGTACGGGCGCGTTCAATTCCGTCCGCCACTATCTGATCGTGGTCGAAAGCAAGCTTCACCTGCCCGGAAAGGACCGTGTCCGTCGGAATCCATGAGGCATTCGCGGCATCCGTTCCCGCGACCGGCTCAGGAAGGCGCGGTGCGATCGCCAGATGCGCAACCGAGACGACCCGCCCACGCGGATCACGCCCTGGATCCCCATAGGTGGCCAACTGCTCCAGATGAAACTGCCGGGCATCAACAGCGGTCTCCTCGCCCAGCTCGCGGCGAGCGGCCTCCGGGATCGCCTCACCGGCGTGGTTGAGGAAACCGCCGGGCAGCGCCTGCATGCCAGCGAAGGGTTCCTTGCCCCGCTCCACGAGCAGGACGCACAGCCGCCCCTCACGCAACGTCAGGATTACAAGGTCAACTGTGAGCAGAACGGACGGCGGCGTCCAGGAATCATCACGCATGGTGCCGACCGTATCGGATTGCTGTCACATTGACAATAAGCGTGGCATGCACTGCTTGGCGCACTATTTGCGAGCAGCAACATCGATCATCGAAACACCGACTGCCACCGCCCCTCACTTGAGGCCACAACCAGGGGAACACCCAGCTCAGAGGCCGATGGAGGCTGAGGTGATCGCGTGGTGTGCCCGGTCGGCGGAGACTGGGATCGTCGGCACGTCGCACCAACCCAGGAGGCGATCACCATGCGCTCCGTCACCGACCGCGGTCGGGTCTACCGGCGCTGCGGATGCCGCGACGCACACCGCCACCAGCTCGGAACCCGCTGCCCGCGGCCGGCAACCGACGGTGACCACGGCAGCTGGACCTTCGCCGTCGACCTGCCCTCCCCCGGCCACCGTCGTACCACCATCCGCCGTGGCGGCTTCCCCACCCAGGACACCGCCCAGGCCACGCTGCGGCGGATCCTCGAGGGCGAGGCCAGCGGGTTCAACGGCGACCCGAACCAAACCGTCGCCGATTACTCGTTCACACCCAGCTCGCCGCAAGCCGCGGCCAAGTGACCGTCCACCGGTGCCTGGCCACCCTCTCCAGCGCCCTGGGCGACGCCGTCCGCCAGCACCGCCCCACCCCCAACCCCGCACGCCCCGCCGCCCTGCCCCGACCACCCACCGCCGAGCGACGCATCTGGACAGCCGAGGAAGCAACCCGCTTCCTGCGCTACTGCCTGTGGGTGCCGAAAACTGTGTCACCCGAGGTGACCTGCGGGTTCGGATCTACCAGAGCGCAGGAGGTTGGCGGGCGCTGCACGGCATGATGCTGGGTCGTGGCGATACGTCTGATCTATCAGCTCGGGTCCCAGATCTCCCGATGGCTCGCGCTGCCGGCCCGGTCGAGCGCGGCGAAAGACATTGAGATCTTGATGCTCCGCCACCAACTCACCGTCGCACAGCGCATCCACCCACGGCCCCGGTTCTCCTGGAGCGACAGGGCCGTCATGGCAGCACTGCTCCGGATGACGAACAAGCAGCAGCGCTCACAGCTGGCACTGCTGGTTACACCACGGTCACTCCTGCGCCGACATACACGCATCGTCGCCCGGAAATGGACCTACCCACGCCGCAATCCAGGCCGACCACCGAAACCGGAAGCATTACGGCAGCTGGTCCTGCGCCTCGCGCGGGAGAACCCCGGGTGGGGGTACCGCCGGATCCACGGCGAACTGCTCAACCTGGGACCCAAACTCGGCGCCTCGACCGTCCGGGAGATCTCGCAGAAGGCCGGGATCGACCCCGCACCCCAGCGCACCAACCAGTCCTGGCCCGCCTTCCTCAAAGCCCAGGCCTCCGCCATCGAGGCCACCGACCTCTTCCACATCGACACGGCCTTCCCGCGGCGCTGATTCGTGCTGTTCTTCATCGACCACAACACCCGACACGTGCACATCGCCGGCGTCACCCGGCACCCGACCGGCCCGACACCGCCCCAAGTGCCCCGGATGAACGCCATCGCGGAACGCTGGATCGGATCATGCCGACGCGAGGCAACCGACCGCGTCCTGATCACCGGAAAACGCCACCTGCGCCTCGTCTGGTGGGCTGCCGGGGATGGTTCGGTGGTCATGCCTAATCGGATCACGTTCCATTTGAGTCGGTCATCTGGGCAGTCTAGGCCCGAGCCAAACGGAACGCGTTCCAATTAACCCTGGAGGAGACCTCATGGCCGAACCCGCTTCCGCGCCGGGCACCATGCGCACGGTGCGCTTCCACGAGAACGGCGAGCCCGTCGACGTCCTGCGCCTGGAGACCGCTCCCGTGCCCGAGGCGGGACCCGGCCGCATCCGTGTCGCCGTGCACGCGTGCGGCCTGGCCCCGGCCGACTGGGCGCTGTGCCGCGGGCTCTTCCCCGGGAGCCTGCCGCGCGGCATCGGCTGCGACGTCTCGGGCATCGTCGAGGCCGTCGGCGCGGGCGTCACGGACGTGGCCGTCGGCGACCGCGTTTTCGGCACCGCCGACTTCGCCGGCCAGCCGAGCGCCGGCGCGGCGGAGCGCGCAGTGCTGGATCACTGGTTCGCGGTGCCCGAGGGCCTGGACCTCATCCGGGCCGCCGCGCTCCCGATGGCGCTGAGCACCGCATCCTGGCACCTCGCGCGACTCGGCCTGGCCGCGGACCACACGATCCTGGTCAACGGTGCCGGAACCACCATCGGCTACGCGGCCGTGCAGATCGCCCTCGTCCGCGGAGCGCGGGTGATAGCGACCGCCGGGCAGACCTACACCGAGCAGTTGCGCGACCTCGGAGCCACGGTGGTCGGCTACGGCGAAGGCCTGGCCGATCGGGTCAAGGCCCTCGGCGTCGGCCAGGTCGACCTCGCCTTCGACACCGCGCCGCCCAATGGCGCCCTGCCCGAACTCGTCGAGATAGTCGGCGGTGATCCCAAGCGTGTGCTGACCTGCTCCGACGTGGCCGCGGCGCCGGAGCTCGGGGTGCGCGACACCTTTCACGAAGATCCCGCGAAGCGTACCGACGACGAACTCTTCGGCGTCTTCACCGAGTTCGCACAGCTGGCCGCCGAAGGCAGGTTCACCGTGCCGGTCGCCGGAACCTTCCCCCTCGCGGACTGGCGCAAGGCCCTTGAGATCAGCTTGACCGGGCACGCCCGCGGGAAGCTCCTGCTCCTGCCCGCCTGCGACGCCGATTAACTGGAGAGACCACCCGGGCTCGAGACATTCACCGCACTCAGGGCGAGCCCGACCGCAGGCCGGCCCAATGGGCGGGTCGCCGCCCGAGAATACGACGCCTCCGGAATAAAGACCGACTGGCGATGGGCACTGGAGAGCTGGGGCGGGCAGCAACGGGCACGGTCCTACATGATCATGGAGTTCTCTACGTTCTGTGACCCCGAAGGACAGCCGTGCCCGCGCTGCCATCTTGCCTGCTCGAACCCCTCTGGGACCAATTCGCCGCTCTCCTGCCCGCCCGCACGGAGTTCGCCGCGAGCCACCCACTCGGCTGCCATCGCCGCAGGATCCCCGATCGGACGGTATTCGAGCACGTGGTACTCGCGATGGTCCACGGCTCGGGCTACGAGCGCATCGCCACCCCCGGATGCTCCATTCGCACCATCCGCCGACGCGTCAAGGAGTGGGCTGAACAAGGGATTTCCGAAGCCGTACATGCTCTAAGGACGAGAGGCGCTCCGCCAGCTCCCAGCAGGCGTCGTCTATCGGGATCGACTTCCCCGCCAAGTACCTCTCCACGCGAGAGCAGAAGGCTCCCAGCAAGAGCCATGGTTCATCTTTCAGCCCGATCTTCTCGATCAGGTCGGCCAGTTCCCTGATGAAGCGCTGTTGCCCCGGCGGTATGGCGATGGCGACACGTGCGGCGCGGGGCTGGAACTCGCGTTCGCCGAGGACATCTCTTTCCATCCTGGCGTACCGGGTCCGCCATTCGTTCGCGAGCCGTCGCTTCTCGTGATCCCGAGGAAGCCTGTCGATCCAGACCCAGATGGGGTTGCGGTATGCCTCGTCCCGGACTGGCTCCTCAAGCGCCGGGTCGCCGGCCCACCAGCGCAACAAGGTGTTTACGGTGTCCTCTTCGACAAGCGCATGCCCGACAGGGCCGCATACAGAGCCGCCCGGGAGACCGCGGTCTCTTCACGCCCGGCAATCCAGGCGACCGAGACCTTCCCATCCCCCAGCGCGCGGAGGTCGTACGCGAACGCCTGGAGGGGGCCCTCTTCAGGGTTCGGAATCCTTTTAGGAGAGCCCACCCGTGCCGAAGGCCGAGGCCCGACTCCTGCCGAGGAAACTTCGAGCACACCGGCTGGTCACCCCCGGAACGCTGCTGCCCTGGCATCGCCGCTCGGCCGACTTCGACATCTAGGACTCAGCCGAGAAGATGCTCTCGTCCTGGGGTTTCGGCATGGGACGGGTGGCCGAGCATACGAAGACCGTGGTCGAGACATGTCCGGGCTGGGACGTCTGCGGCGGTGCCGACGCGATCCAGCCTTGATGCCGGTGTCTCAGGCCAGGGGGTCTCTCTCGTTGAGTGCGTCGAACTTGCGTACCTCATTGCGCATGTGCGGGCCCCACTTGGTGAAGAGCGCCATGACCTCCGGTGTGGCAAGGTGCCGATCGAGCGTCTCTTGGGACGCCCATTGCTCGAGCACCGTGACGGTTCCGGCCGCCGCGTCCTCCACACAGAACGAGATCAGCATGTTTCCCGGGTTCGCCGCAGCGATCGGGTAGGTCGCCTGCGCCTCGGCGATGAACGTTTCGATGTCGTCGGCAGGGACGAAGACCCGGCCGGCAACGATGATGGCCGTCTGCCCGGTGTCCGCGATGGCGGCCGCCTTGTCCTGGAGCGAATTCACTATTCTTTCTCCTCCTTGGTGTTCCGGTGCGGAGCCGGACCAGCCCGTCTCGATGACGCCGTGCGCAGTCTGAGAGCCACGGCGCTGCCCTCGCAAGGTAGACCCTGACATCGGCGTCAGGTGCAAGAGCCAGTTGATCGATGAGGAAGTGGTCGGTTGTGCTCCAGTGCAGTTTTGCGATCTATCCAGTGGGTTAGTGGCTGCGCCAAGCTGTTGCCTGATGGCGTCTGCGCCAGGTGGACCAGTGCAGCAGTCTGGCGATGGTCACGGCTGGCGGGTTGAAGACGAGGGTGAGGAGGTGGCGGATCTCCGGGACGGTCACGGGGACCGGATCGTTCCTGCGGGCGGTGTGGTGGTACGGATCAGCGCGACGGTTGGGGGCCGCGCTGGCGGCGACGGCGGTCAGGAATGCCAGGGTGCGGACCAGTTCGGCCAGCGTCACCGCGAGGGGTGACCAGCACAGGTAGAAGGCGAGTTCACCGGTGGTCCAGTTCCGGCGGATCAGCAGATGGCGGTGGTGATCGGTGCCGATGTGGATCCAGGCCCAGTCGTAGTAGCGCGCGCCCTTCGCCCCCGGCCCGGCGCTGTGCCGCTGCCAGGCCGTGGCAGGCAGGCGGTCGGCGACGGTGTCCGCGCGGACGGGAGTGCGGCCGTGGTTGATCCGAACCCGGATGGAGCGGACGACGGCCATCACGTAGCCGGTGCCTCGGTCCTCCAGGACGGTGCGGAGCTGTGGATCCTGGCCGTAGGCTTCGTCGCCGGTCACCCAGGCGGCGCTGATGTCGGCGTCGAGGGCGGCTGTGATCATCTCCCCGGCCAGGCGGGGCTTGGTGGCGAACTGCACCGTCTTAGTACTCCAGTCGCAGTTCGCTATTTCCACTGGTCAGGAGCGTGTCTGTGAGTGTACTCGCCTGACGTGTTGTCAGGTGCTGTGAGTTCGTGACTTCGGGTGCGGCGGTGGTAGTGGCAGCGGCGGGCGATGGCCTGGTGTCGGCGTCGCCACCAGGACCAGCTCATCGCGTGGTCGGTGTCCCGAAGGTGTGCCGAAGGTGTGCCGGCGGGGGACTGCCAGCTGCCAGGAGTCGCCGGATTTCTGCCACGGTGAGCGGGGCGAGGGAGCCGGAAGCGTTTCTGCTGCCCCCTTTTCCGGCCCCGCAGCGGGGGCCATGGCGGCGAGGAAGGCGTGGGCGAGCATGGCCAGGGTGATGTGCCGGTACCAGCCCGGATACCGGCGGACCTCGTACTGGTCCAGCCCGCACTCGTTCTTCGCGGCCTGGAAGGCTTCCTCGATCGCCCAGCGAGTTCCGGCGACGCGCGCCATCTCGGCGACGGCGGTTCCATCCGGTGCGTAGGCGAGGTAGCAGGCGATCTCCTCCGGGCGGGCCAGGCTGCGCCGGGCCAGTACCCATCGTTGATGGGTGGGCTGGTCCCCCTCGAAGTCGTCGATGGCGGGCAGTTGGGCCGCGGCCCAGTCATGGACGCGCGGCCCCTTCGCGCCGTTGCCGCAGGAGTGGCGTTCCCAGGCTTCTTCGGGTGCCTGGGCGATGGCGAAGTCCATGCGCCCCAGGGCGTGTACGTGCTGGGACTTGGGCACGGCCAGGACGTAGCCGATGCCGGCTTCTTCCAGCGTGCGGCGGAAGCGCCATTCCCGGCCGTAGGCGGAATCCGCGGTCACCCAGGCGATCGGCAGCGGGGAGGCCAGGACGCGGGCGACCATCGCCGTGGCCAGTTCGCCCTTGGTGGCGAACCCCCGCTCGTCGGGGTTCCAGCAGGCCCGGCTCAGCAGATGCCGTAACCCGGCGGGTGTGCGGTGACCGGCATGCTCGGCCGACTGCCGGCTGTTCTTCCGGCCCACCGGTCCCAGCAGACCGTGCACAGAAGCTCGCATCCGCCGCCGTAAGTCCACCCGCCCGAACCGGTGGCCAATACGTACGAGCAGTTCTTCCAGTTCCGCCGCCCAGACATCGAGCCGCACATCGTCTTGCATGACGAGCACAACGGTCCGCCGCACCCGAAGTCACGAACTCACAGCATCTGACAACACGTCAGGCGAGTGCACGCACAGACACGCTCCTGACCAGCGGAAATAGCGAACTGCGACTGGAGCACTGGAGCGGGCCCTTGCCCCTCAAGCCCACCGTGCCCTGGCCGCTGGCTGTCTCATCGGCTCCCGCGGACTGCTCCGTGTTCCCAGGCCCAGGCCGCTATCTCGACCCGGTTGCGGGCGTTGAGCTTGGCCTGGACGCGTGCCAGGTACGTCTTCACCGTCGACAGCGACAGGAACAACTCATTGCCGATCTCCTGGTTCGTGCGGCCTACGGCCACCAGCCGGACGATGTCCTGCTCCCGTTCGCTGAGGCCGGCGTCATCGGATCCCGCGGCCGCCTGCGCCATCCCGTGTTCCGTCGCTTCCAGCTTCCGCAGAAGCCGCACGGTGACCGCGGGGGAGACGAGGGCGTCTCCCCGCGCTGCCGCCCGGACCGCCTCTACCAGAAGGGCGGGAGAGGCGTCCTTGAGCAGGAAACCGCAGGCGCCGTTGCGCAGTGCGGTTCGCACGTAGTCGTCCTGGTCGAATGTGGTGATCACGACGACGTTCATCGGATCGGCCACGCAGGTACCGGCCAGCTGTCGCACAACCTCCAGCCCGTCCAGCCGCGGCATACGAATGTCGGCCAGCACGACCCGGGGACGCAGACGACGCGCGAGTTCGACGCACTCCACACCGTCTGCCGCCTCACCGACCACCGTGATCCCTGGCTGCACACCGAGGATCAGGCTGAATCCCATCCTCACCAGTTCCTGGTCGTCGGCGATGACGACGTCAATCCGGGGCTCGGGCACTGACCGTTCCTATCATCACGGGGCCGGGCTGCGTCGAGATGGCCCAGGTCGCTTCGTCAGGGCCCGGCTCGGGCAGGGCTCGGCCAGGGGTCGTGACGGTGCGAGGGGGAGGGCGGCGGAGACTTCCCAGCCGCCGTCGGGCAGCGGCCCGGTGCGCAGGGTGCCGTCGAGGGCCTCGATGCGCTCTTGGAGCCCGAGCAGGCCGAAGCCGCCCCGGCCCCCGGCCGGTATGAGCGCCCTGCGGTGAGGTGGAGTGTTGGTGACGGTCACGCGCAGCCGCTCGGTGTCGGCATCCAGGCGGACGACGGTGTGCGCGTCCGGTGCGTGGCGGCGTGCGTTGGTCAGGGCTTCCTGGACCACCCGGTGGGCGGAGGTCTCCACTTCGGGGCGCAGTTGGACCCCCCGCGCCGCCGCCGTGGCTTCGAGGCGTGCCGTCTCGGCTTCGGTGGGCCCGGAGCCGGGCGACGCGGCGGCGCAGTGGGCGGACACGAGTTCACCGAGATCGCTGAGCAAGTCGCCGGGCCGCGATGGCGTGTTGCTCTCCTCGCGCAGGACGCGGACCAGACGGCGGGTGGATTCCAGGGTCTCGGCACCGGCCTGGGCGATGTTGCGCAGGATGGGCTCGATCTTGTCCGGTGCGGCGGCCTGGATGGACAAGGCGGCGTTGGCCTGCACGATGATCCCGGTCATGTGATGGGCGATGAGATCGTGCAGATCGCGGGCCAGGGCGAGGCGCTCCCCGTAGCGGACCTCGCGGGCTGTGCGCTCTCTCCGCGCTTCCAGGGCTCGGATGGTATAGCCGAGCGTGATGAAGATGGCGAGGGCGACGGTCAGCACATAGCCGCCGCCGGTGAACGCCTGCCACGACCCGGCCCGCAGGGGCAGCAGAAGTACGGTCGCGCTGATCAGGACGGTTTCCGCCACCGCGGCGGCCGGCCGGCCGGGTTGGGCTGAGGTGCGCAGGGCCATGCACAGCAGGCCCAATGTCTCCAGTGCTCCCCACCACGCCATGGTGCTCTGCGCGATCAGGCTCCAAGCGGTCAGCGCCAAGGACGGTGAGACCGCGGCGGCGACGCACGTGCCCAGCGACGGCGACCAGCGGGTCTCGGCGACAGCCAGGGCGATCAGGGGGCCGGTAGCCACGACGGGCAGCCAGGCGGTTCCGGACGTCATGGAAGCGCTGCTGACCACGGCGATGTCCGCCAGCCAGGTAAGAGCGAACGCGAACAGGCCGCTGACGGTGATCAGCCGTCTGACGTGCGGAGTACGCGGAAGATGTCGATCCACGATGCTCAGCGTAGGAGGGTTTGTGGGCGCGCGGCTGTCGGCCGAACGGCCGACAGCCGCGCGCCCACCCGGTACGTAGGGCTGACGTGCCGCCCCGTGTGCCGGGCCGACGATGGTGATCGCGGGCGGTCGGCGACATCCATCAAGGATCGGCCTGTGACCAGCGCGCCGTCCAAGGAAGCGGCGTGTGCAGCACTTCCCTGTCCCAACATCGCATGAGTAGAAAGTCTTCTGCACTCTCATGGCCACCTTCTTGCACTGGATCGGTCGGACCGCTTTCAAGCGGCGCTGGCTGGTGCTTCTCTTCTGGGGCATCGTCGTTGCCGCTGTGGGCGCCGCCGCCGCGCAGACCACCAGCGGTTCGACATCCGCCATCACCCTGCCCGGCACCGAGTCACAACGCGCGAACGACCTGCTGGGCGACAAATTCCCCGCGGCCAACGCGAGCGGCGCCACCGCCCGCGTGGTGCTGCGGGCCCCGCACGGGGAAAAGATCACGAGTAAGGGGAATCATGCCTCGGTGGGCGCGACCCTGAAGCACCTGGCGGCCTCCTCTTCCCGGGTCAGTACCGTCAGTGACCCCTTCAAGACCGGAACCATCAGCAAGGACGGTGCGACCGCCTACACCACGGTCACATACCGGATCACGGCCGCGGAGCTCACCGATCGTGACCACGAGCGACTCGACGACGCTCTGAGTGAGGGCAGGAAGACCGGGCTGACGGTCGAAGCCTCCGGCAACGCGGTCGCCACGGAGGAGGAAGGCACCTCGGCCGAGGCCATCGGCTTCGCCCTGGCGGCGGTCATCCTCCTCATCGCCCTCGGCTCATTGATCGCCGCAGGTCTTCCGCTGCTGACGGCCGTGATCGGAGTAGGCATCAGCCTCTCCGCGATCACAGCGCTGAGCTCGGTCTTCGATCTGAACAGCAGCACATCGGCACTCGCCACGATGCTGGGCATCGCGGTCGGGATCGACTACGCGCTGTTCATCGTCTCCCGCTACCGCTCCGAACGTGCCGCAGGCCACGACGCCCGCGAGGCAGCGGGCCGGGCGAACGGCACCGCGGGGTCGGCCGTCGTCTTCGCCGGCCTCACCGTCATGATCGCCCTCGTCGGCCTGGCCGTGGTCAACCTCCCGGTGCTCACCGCCATGGGCATCACCGCCGCCGGAGCCGTCGCCGTCGCCGTCCTCGTCGCCATCACGCTGATCCCGGCCATGCTCGCCTTCGCCCCCGAACGCGTCCGCGGACGTTCCCACGATCGCGCGGAGGGCCACGACAGCCGTGAGACCAAGGCGCAGTTCGGCCGACGGTGGGTCACGGCGGTGGTGCGCCGACCGGTGCGGGTTCTCGTCCCCGCTGTGGCAGCACTGATCGTGCTCGCGCTCCCGGCCACCGGGCTGGAGCTCGGACTGCCCGACGACGGCTCCAAGCCGCCGTCCACCACCCAGCGCAAGGCATACGACATGCTCGCGCAGTCCTTCGGAAAGGGCTTCAACGGCCCCCTGACCGTGGTCGTCACCGACCAAGCCGCGGCCACCGCCAAAAAAGCCGCCGCCACCATGGGCTCGAAGATCCGCGAACTGGACGACGTGGCCGTGGCGACCCCCGCCGTGTTCAACACCTCCGGTGACACGGCCATCATCACCGTCATCCCCGACAGCGCGCCGTCCGACGACCCGACCAAGGACCTCGTCGCCAACATCCGCTCCCTGGCGACGACCACGGAGCGCTCCATCGGCGCCCAGAGCATGGTCACCGGCACCGCCGCGCTGAACATCGACGTCTCCGACAAGTTCAGCGCCGCCCTGATGCCCTACCTCCTGGTCGTCGTCGGACTGGCCTTCCTGGTCCTGATCCTCGTCTTCCGCTCCCTGCTCGTGCCGTTGAAGGCGGCGCTGGGCTTCCTGCTGTCCGTCCTGGCCTCGCTCGGGGCCGTGGTGGCCGTCTTCCAGTGGGGGTGGCTGAAGGACCTGTTCGGCGTCGAACAGCCCGGGCCGATCATGAGCCTGATGCCCATCCTCACCGTCGGCATCGTCTTCGGCCTGGCCATGGACTACCAGGTCTTCCTGGTCACCCGCATCCGCGAGGCATACGTCCACGGCGCCGATCCGCGTCAGGCCGTCGTCACGGGCTTCGAGCACAGTGCCAAGGTCGTCACAGCCGCGGCCATCATCATGATCTGCGTGTTCGCGGGCTTCATGAGCTCCACCGACTCCGTCATCGCGGCCCTGGGACTCGGTCTCGCGGTCGCTGTCGCCCTCGACGCCTTCATCGTCCGCATGACCATCGTGCCTGCGATCCTGACTCTCCTCGGCCGCCGGGCGTGGTTCCTGCCCGCCTGGATCGACCGTGTCCTGCCCATCGTCGACATAGAAGGCGAGCGGTTGGCCAACTCCCCGGCGGTCGGCGCGCGGCCAGAACCCGCGACCGAACTCAGCCCCCGGCACTGACCCGATCCGCGGATGAGAGTGGCGCACACCGGTCGGCAGCAGGTCTCAGACCTGTGGGGTCGGCTCAATGGGTTGCTGACCGTGCCGAACACTTCCTCGTGCCCGCGGCGCCGCTCGGCCCACCCGGTGGGCGTTGCCACCGGGTGGGCCGCAGAAGGGGCGCACAACACCATGGCCGCCCGCCGAGCGGTGTCGCTGGCCGGAGGAGGACTCGACACCGGGGTATGCCTCGAAGCTGCCGCTTGCGCGGCGCGGTCTGGATCGTGACCGCAGAACCCGCCGGGCACGCATCAGCATCATCGGTGCCGGCCCCGGCGGACCGACCTGCGCCCGCATCCTTCAGCAGCACGGCATAGCGGTCACCGTCCACGACCGTGACCCGGGCCCCGACGCCCGCAACCAGGGCGGCACCCTCGGCCTGCACGCCGACAACGGCCAGATCGCCCTGCGCGAAGCCGGTCTACTCGACGAGTTCTTCGAGCTCGCCCGCCCCGAAGGGCAGGAAATGCGCCAGATGGACCCCACCGGCACGATCACGTCCCATGAAGTCCCGGCGCCCGACGAACTCTTCAAGCCGGAAATCGACCGAGGCCAGCTGCGCAACCTGCTACTCGACTCCCCGCGACCGGGAACGCCCGGCCGTGTCCCCTGAAGGGTGTCTTTATTGCCGTACGGTGGTTGACCTGGGGCTTTGCGATCGCTCACGTATGGGCATGGTCAGTGATCGTGGGTCTGCGTCTGCTGTACCTGGTCTTCTGTCGGCTGCTGGGCTGCTTCCTTTTGCCGGGCCGATCGACCGCCGCGAACAATGCCGAGATCCTCGTGCTTCCGCATGAGGTCGCTGTGCTGCGTCGGCAAGTAGAGCGGCCGCGGCTCTCGTGGGCTGATCGTGCCGTGCTCTCCGCTCTCGCACGGCACCCGCCACCCGTCTTGCGTCGCCATCGGCTTCAGCGCCTGGCGCGAGAGAATCCCGCCTGGGGATACGTCAGGATCCAAGGTGAACCGCGACGGCTTGGGGTCGCCGCCGCAACTATCCGGTGCGTCCTGCGCCGCTCCGGTCTACCGCCCGCACTGCAGCGCGCATCCCAGCAGACCTGGCGCTCCTTCCTCCGCGCCCAGGCCCACACACTGCTCGCCTGCGACTTCATGCACGTGGAGACCGTCTTCCTCAAACGTCTCTACGTCTTCTTCGTCATGGAGATCAAGACCCGGCGCGTCCATGTCCTGGGCGTCACCGCCCATCCCACCGGCGCATGGGTCACCCAACTCGCCCGCAACCTGCTCACGGACCTCGACCCGGCTGGTGCGCTGGGAGCCGGGCCTCGACACCTCGCCCTCGGGCGTGATCCGGCATGAGTGGGTCGAAGAGGTCTATCTGCTCGAAGGCAGCCACCACGACCTGACTCTCGACGAGACCTTCTCCGCCGGACACTTCGCGGCACGCCCCCCGGGTATGGCGCACGGACCGTACCGGACAGCCGAAGGCTGCGTGATGCTGGAAATCCGGTACCGTCCGTAGCCGTTCACGACGCAGGGAGCGCACCCCGTGCCGGGGATTCACTGTCGCGGCTCGCTCCCGAGGGGCAGGACTCCACTTCGAGCATGACCACCTTGGTGCACTGTGCTGCTTGCCGCGCTATAGGATCGCGACGTGGTTGGGAATGCCGACAAGCGACAACACATCTTGGACGTGGCAACGCGCCTCGCCGGAACAGAGGGCCTTCGGGGCCTGAGCGTGCGATCCGTCGCCGCCGCGGCCGGTATTGGCGCGACGACATTGCGCGCGTATTTCCCATCACAGGCGTTGCTCTACCGGGCCGTCGCGGGGCGGGCGGTCTCCCACGCGCTCAGCGACGATTGGATCCAGGACGTCTCCCTGGCCCCCGCGGATCGCTTGTACGCGAGCCTGCGGCAGTTCCTCCCCGGCGCGGCGGAACGGCATTCCGCCCTCATGATGTGGTTCGAACTCGTCACCCTCGCTCTTGGCCCCCATGCCAACGAGGAGGTTCTCGAAATGGTGCTCTCCGGGCACGATGAGTCGGTCGTGATCGTGACACGCTGGTTCACGCTTCTGGCAGCGGACGGATGCGCGCTGCAAGACACGCCAGAGGTACTGGCCGCCCGGTTTGTGGCCCTCGTGGACGGGTTGCACCTGAGCCTGTTGTTCGACAAGGGCGAAGGAGCGCTCGACCGGGCGGAAAACACACTCCGCTGGTTCGCGGAACAGTCCCTGACCGCTCCCGGCGAGAAAGCCCCAGGCGCGAAACCGGCGTGAAGGATCGCGCGAGCCGGAGACCACTGGACGGATCGAGTGCTCGTCGCACGGTGCCTCCGGGGTCGTGGTTCACCACTCCGGGCAAGGTGGAACGTCACCGGTAGGACGCGGATCGACTGCCGACCACCCGCTCGGCGAACCAGCGGATCGTGTTCTTCGCGGTATCAAGGTCGGCTTGGTCGGGGTAGAGCAGTGCATTCAGGTACAGCCCGTTGACAAGCGTCAGCGCGGAGGAGGCATGGCCGTCGACCTCCTCGGGTCTGAGATTCCCCCGGTCGGCGAGGATGGTCAGCCACCGGCGCAGGCGCTCCGCCAATAATCTGTTCGCGCTCTCGATGGTGAAGCGCGCAGCGGGAATGGCGTCAGACCCGGCCGAGAGCCGATGCAACTCGAACCAGCCCTCGACCGCTGCCGTCCGGCCGCCTGAAGGCAAGAGCTGAGCCAGGCACTCGAACAAGCGTTGTGACGGATCGCGCTTGTCGTCGGCGATCGAGAGGTCGTCGACGGAACAGCGGACGAACTCCTCGGCGACGACAAGGTGCAGCTCCACCTGGGTTGGAAAGTACCGCCGGAGCGTCGTTGCCCCCACGCCTGCCTCAACCGCGACACGGCGGACGCTCAGCGAACCGATCCCTCGCGTCGCGGCCAGACGGAGCGCGGCCTCGATGATCTTCTCCCGAGTGGCCATGCCGAGGAGTGTATCCGCACAGTGTGCCGCACAGTGTGCGGTACGGTGTGCGGGAGCTGTCCGGTCGGCGCCGCCACATACGCGAACCACGCCAATACACACAACCCGTCGAAACATCCCACCCGCAGGAGAGGAATTTCCATGATTCCCCACGCCACTCACACTCCGACAGATTCGATCAGTGCGGAGGAGCAGCGACCCGGGTGGCCTGAGATATGCGCCGCCGCCATCGCCTACATCCTGTGTTACCTCATCGGCCCGCCGATCATCAGCGCGCTCACCCACGACGAGTCGGTCGCGAGCGGGCTGTCTCTCGCGGCGCTCTCCGGGATCATGGGCCTGCTCGCCTTCTTCGCCGCTTTCACCATCCGTAACCGCTCTTGGCCCGCGTTCAATGTCCGCGCCATCACGACACGCTGGATTTTCTACTCGCTCGGCTTCGGACTGCTCGCGCTCGTCCTGACCCGTGTGGTCGCCGCCGTCTTCGTGGCGATCACCGGAAGCACGGACGGCGATCCGCAAGGCGACTACCACGACGCGGCCAACGCCGGTCCGCTCGCCCTGACTCTGCAACTGCTGTTCATCGCCGTCCTCACTCCCCTCGGCGAAGAGTTCGCGTTCCGAGGCGTGCTCTCCACCGCGCTCAACAGGTACGGCGCATGGGTGAGCGTCATCGGCAGCACCGTCATCTTCGCCCTGGCCCACGGCATCAACCTCGCTATGATCCCCGCGCTCGTCGTCGGCACGATCAACGGCATTCTGCTGGTGCGCACCAAATCGGTATGGCCAGGTGTCATCGTTCACGCGGTCAACAACAGCCTGGCAACCCTCCTCGGCGTGCTGCTCGGCTGAAGGGTGCCCCGGCACCGCAGCTGTCCAGGGCCCAACGTCCGTCGCGGCCGCGACATGTCCGGTCAGCGTCTCCCAGTTGCCGGACCCGATGGCCGTCTTCTCCCGGCATATGGCTCGTTGGCGAGCACCTCTATCCGCCGCAGCGCTGCGTCAGCGGGAAAGGCGAGGCTTGCCGCCCATCCTCGAGGAGTACGGAGACTTGGTCACGGTGACCAGGTATTGGGCGCCCGTATGGGAGGGCGCCCTGTGTAGGGCGTTCGACCTGGCGAAGGAACGGGCTCGGACGCGGGGAGTAGCGGTCCCGCAGGAGGCCACGTTCCGGTACCTCCGGCATTTCGCCGATGCCGTGCTGGTGGCCCCGGGCCTCGGGTTCGTCCTGGCCGTACGGTTTCCTGGACTCACGGGATGGACAACAACACGTGCACCCACTGCGGCACCGTCGGCCTGGTGGCATTCCGCTGCCCCGAGTGCGGGCACCTCGAGATGTTCGCCGCCGAAGAGGTGTAGCCGGACTGGGAACTCACGGCCATCCGTTCGGTGCCGGTCACGCGCAGCATGTCGAGCGCCGATGCCTCGCGCGTGCCGGCCGGGGCGGAGCAGACGATCACCGACTGGGCGCCACGAGCGCGTAACCGCTGCCGAGGGACCGCTGCCAGATGATGTTGCGACGTCCCTCGGGGGCAGTCAATGGCCGATCGCGGTGGCAGCGACTGGGCTCGCGGGTCCGGGGCGTGGGTGGTCAGCCCAAGGGGTAGTGGCAGGCGACCTGGCGGCCCGTCGCGTCGACGCTCAGCGGGGGTCGTTCGGTGCGGCAGTTGTCCCGCGCGAACGGGCACCGCGGGTGGAAGGTGCAGCCGGATGGCAGGTCGATCGGGTTGGGCACGTCGCCGGACAACATGATCCGCTCCCTCGCCGGCGTTTGTGCCGGTGTGCCATCGTCGATCCGCGGCACCGCCGACAGAAGCGCCTGGGTGTAGGGGTGGGCTGGTGTGCTGTAGACCCGGTCGGCCGGTCCCAGTTCGACGACCCGGCCCAGGTACATCACCGCGATGCGGTTCGAGACGCGCCGGACAACGCCCAGGTCGTGGGCGACGAAGAGGTACGTCAGTCCCAGTTGCTCCTGTAGGTCGGCGAACAGGTTGAGCACCTGTGCCTGGATGGAGACATCGAGTGCCGAGACGGGCTCGTCGGCGACGATCAGCCGGGGTTTGAGGGCGAGGGAGCGCGCGATTCCGACACGCTGGCGCATACCGCCGGAGAACTCGTGCGGGTACCGATCGGCCTGCTCGGCAGTCAGACCGACCCTGTCGAGAATGTCTGCCACCGTGCCCCGGATCTCCGCGCGTGTCCCTCGCCGGTGGACCAGCAGGGGTTCGGCCACGATCTCGCCGACCGTACGCCGCGGGTTCAAGGAGGTGTACGGGTCCTGGAACACCATCTGCAGTCCTGGCCGGACCGGCCGCAGTCGGCGCCGGGACAGCCGGGTGATGTCCTGCCCCTCGAACTCGATCCGGCCGGAGGTGACTTCCCCGAGCCGGACCAGACAGCGTCCCAGGGTGGACTTGCCACAGCCCGACTCGCCGACCACGCCCAGGGTCTCGCCCCGGCGGACCTCCAGCGAGACGCCATCCACCGCGTGCACGACCGGGCCGCGGCGGCCCGCCGCTCCGCTGCGGACGGGGAAGTTCTTGACGACGTCGGTCGCTTTCAGCAGTACATCGCCGGTCATGCTGGGACCTCCGGGGCGGTGAGCCAGCAGGCGGACAGGTGCCCGTCGCCGGTGAGCAGTGGCTGCACGGTGCAGGCGTCGTGGCGTTCGGCGCAGCGGGGGGCGAAGGCACAGCCGGTGGGGCGTTCGGACGAGGCGATGGGTGCGCCAGGGATGGTGGGCAGCCGGTGCAGTTTCTCGCCGCCGATTCTGGGCACGGAGGCCAGCAGGCCACGAGTGTAGGGGTGGCGGGGGGTGTGGAAGACCTCGCGGCAGGTGCCCGCTTCGACGGCGCGGCCGCCGTACATGACGAGCACGCGGTCGGCGATCTCGGAGACCACACCCATGTCGTGGGTGATGACCACGATGGACGAGCCGTGGGTCTCGCGCAGCCGCAGCATCAGGTCGAGAATCTGTGCCTGGGTGGTGACGTCGAGGGCGGTAGTGGGCTCATCGGCGATGAGCAGGGCCGGATCGCAGGCCAGGGCCATTGCGATCACCGCGCGCTGGCGCATGCCGCCGGAGAACTCGTGCGGGTAGGCGTCCACGCGCCGGGCCGGGTCGGGAATCCCGACCTCGGCGAGGAGTTCGATCGCGCGGTGGCGAGCAGCCTGCTTGCTGATGGATTCGTGGGCGCGGATCTGTTCGGCGATGTGCCAGCCGACGGTGTAGACAGGCGTCAGGGAGGTCATCGGGTCCTGGAAGATCATGGCGATCTCCCGGCCGCGCACGGAGCGAAGTTCGCGGTCGGGCATGCCGATGAGTTCGCGGCCCCGGAACCGGGCGCTGCCGGTGACGGTGGCGCCCCTGTCGCGGATCAGGCCGAGCAGGCCCATCGATGACACGCTCTTGCCGGAACCCGACTCGCCGACCACGCCGAGGACCTGGCCGGGCATGACGGTGTAGGACAGGCCGTTGACCGCGTTCACCGGGGCAGATCGGCCACGGAAGGAGACTTGCAGGTCGGTAACTTCGAACAGCGGTTCAGACATGACGCACCCTCGGGTCGAGCCGGGCGTAGAAGAGGTCGACGGCGGCATTGGCCAGGACGACGAAGAAGGCGGCGTACATGACGGTGCCCATAATGACGGGCAGGTCGAGGTTCTGCAGCGCGCTGTAGGTGAGGTGGCCGATGCCGGGGATGCCGAAGACGACCTCGGTGAGCAGTCCGGCGCCACCGACCAGGGCACCGAAGTCCAGTCCGAACAGGGAGACGACGGGGATGAGTGAGCAGCGCAGCGCGTGCCGGATGAGGATCCGCCGTTCAGAGATGCCCTTGGCGCGGGCGGTACGGACGTAGTCTTCGCGCAGTGCGCCGATCAGCTCGCCACGCAGTAGTCGGGCGTAGATGCCCGCGTACAGCGCGGCCAGCGACAGCCAGGGGAAGATCAGGTGCAGGAACCACTGCCAGGGGTTGTCGGTAGGCGGGACGTAGCCGAGCGGCGGCACCCAGCGGAAGACGGTCTCGTGCATCCGGGACTGGGTGAAGAGGTTGATGACCTCACCGAGCCAGTAGACCGGCATGGAGACGCCAAGAACGCCGAGCAGCGTGATCACGGGGTCGGCGGCCTTGCCGCGCCAGGTGGCGGCCGCGGTGCCCATGGCGATGCCGACGGCCATCCAGATGACGGCGGCACCGATCACCAGCGAGAGCGTGGCCGGCAGGGCGTCGGTGATCTGCGGGATGACGCGGCTGCCGCGGTTGACGAACGAGGTGAGGTCCCGCTCCAGGAACAAGTGGTTCATCATCTTGAGGTACTGGGTGGTGATGGGTGCGTCGAACCCGAAGGAGTGCCGTACCTGTTCGAGGGTGGCCGGGTCGGCGTTCCGGCCGGCGATGCGTGCTGCCGGGTCGACTCCCGGGGTGGCGAAGAAGATGAGGAAGACCAGCACGCTGATGGCCCACAGGACGAACAGGGCGGCGCCGATCCGGCGGATCGTGTAACCAAGCATCAGGCTCCACCGCGCAGCCGGGCGTTGGGGTCAAGGGCATCGCGCACGCCGTCCCCGAGGACGTTGAGCGCGATGGCCGTGAGCGCGATGAGCAGGCCGGGGGCAACGGTGACCACGGGACGGGTGTACAGCAGGCCGAGCCCGTCGTTGATGATCGTCCCCCAGCTCGCGTCGGGCGACTGCACGCCGACCGACAGGAAGGACAGTGCCGACTCGGTGAGCATGTTGAGGGCGGTCATCATCGGCAGGAACACGATGAGCGTGGGCAGTACGTTGGGCAGTACCTCACGGCGCATGATCCGCCAGTCGGCAGCGCCGGATCCGATCGACGCTTGGATGAAGTCCCGCTCGCGCAGGGCCATGACCTGACCGCGCAGTGGACGCGCTACGTAGGGTACGTAGATCACGGCGATGATCAGAATTGGCAGGAGCAGGCTGCCGGCGTTCAGGTGCAGGGGTCCGATGTGCAGGCCGCCGGTCACCAGCACGACGGACAGGCAGATGGCCAGCAGGTAGACGGGAAAGGCCCATATGACGTCGAAGAGCCGGGCGAGTACGGCGTCGATCCAGCCGCCGAAGTAGCCGGCGACGATGCCGAGAACCGCGGCGAGCAGGCAGCACACGAACGCTGAGGCGAGTCCTATGTAGAGGCTGTTGCGTCCGCCGTACAGGAGCCGGGCCGCGATGTCGCGGCCCTGGTTGTCGGCGCCGAGGAGGTAGTGGCCGGGGTCCCAGGTCGGGCCGAGGGGGGTGACGCCGAGCCCGAGGCCGTCGGTGCTCTGCTGGAGCAGGTCGGTGGTGCGGCCGTCGACGACAGTGGTGCCGGCGATGTTCGAGGCCAAGGGGTCGACGTGCGCCACGTGGTGGGCGTAGAGGGGCGCGGCGAGGCAGGCGAGCAGGATGATCAGGAAGGCCGCGGCGGAGATCATGGCTGGTCTGTTGCGGATCAGCTGGCGGCCCGCAGTGCGCCAGGGTCCGTTCTTCGAGGAGGTCATTTCACCCAGAGCTGGTCGACGAGCATGAAGAACTGCTTGTGGAACTGGTAGTTGCCGACGTCTTGGGAGACGAAGTCCACCTGGCGCGGGGCGAACAGCGGGACGATCGGTGCCTGGCTCATGGCCTGCCGGTCGGCCTGTCCCCACAGGCGGGCTGCGGCCTCGGGGTCCGTCTGGTCGAGCTTCATCGCGCGTTGAATCGTGGCATCGAGGGTCTTGTCGCAGTAGCCACTGATATTGATGCTGGAGTCGCTGCCCTTGTGGAAGGAGGTGCAGGACAGCAGGACGTTGAGGAAGTCGGACGCGGCGGGGTAGTCCTGGTACCACTGCGTCACGCTGATCTGCACGTTGTTGTTGGTGTTTTGGATGTAGCCGAACTGGATGTTCGCCGAGAGCACCTTGAGGCTTGCCTGGTAGCCGATCTGCTGCAGGACGCTGCGGACGTACTCGCCCATCGACTTGCTGGTCTCATCGTCGGCGACGACCACGGCGACCTTTTGACCGGCGGTGCCTGACTCCTGCACGAGTCGCTTGGCCCTGGCCATGTCATTGCCCTTCCAGGTGGTCGAGGAGGGCTTTGTGTAGTCGCAGAAGTCGGTGTGTCCTGGAAAGCCGTCGGGCAGCACGGTGCAGGCGGGGCGGCCGAGCGCGTTGCCGCCGAAGAGCCGGATCGCCGCGGAGCGGTCGATGGCCCAGTTGACGGCCTGGCGGGCCTTGAGGTTGTTGAAGGGTGCGATGTTGACGTTGAGCGGCAGGTACCAGAAGGCGTTCAACGAGTCGACGTGTACCTGGTTGATGTAGCGGGTGCCCAGTTCGTTGAGGCGGTCGGCGGGCGGCTGGTCCCACACGACGTCGGCGGAGCCGTTCTCGACCGCGGTCACCTCGCCCTCGACGGTCGTACCGTACTGGTAGACGATCCGGTTGGGGTAGCCCTGCGGCTGGGCGGCGTGCGACCACTCCTTGAAGTGCGGGTTGCGCTTCAGCAACAGCTGCTTGTTGGGGTCGTAGGCAGCGATAGCGTAGGGGCCGGTGCCGGGGATGGGCTTGTTGCCCTGATCCTTGGCCGGGGTGTCGGCGGGCAGGATCACCGCGTGCGGCACGGCCAGCTTCATGGGGAACTCGGAGTCTGCCCGGGTGAGCCGGATGACGATCTCACGGCCGTGCGCCGTGACGCCCGGCAGGGTGCAGTCGGCGGGCCTGGCCAGGCAGGCGTCGGCGCCGACGATGTTCTGGTAGAAGGTGCCGGCGGTGGGGCCCGAGGCGCGGAAGATACGCCGGAAGGAAGCCTCGACGTCCGCGGGTGTCACCTCGGCCCCGGTCGAGAACCGCACGCCCCGGCGCAGCGTGAAGGTGTACGTCCGGCCGTCGTCGGTGACCTTCGGCATCACCTGGGCCAGGTCGGGCACCAGCTCGGTCGACTTCTCGCCGCCGACCTTACGGAACGCCAGCAGCCCGTCGTAGACGGTGTGCAGCATCTGCCACGGCTGAAGGTCGTAGCTGATCTGTGGATCGACGGTGCCGGCGGCGGATTTGGAGAGGACCGTCAGGGTCCCGCCGGCGTGCTGCGTCTGGAACGTGGTGGGTGGTGGGCTCTGTGCCGCGGACTGTCCCGGCACGGGATAGCTCCCCAAGGAGCACCCCGCTAGGACGAGGGTCAGCAGCGCGACGACGGCGGCGAAGGGTCGGCGCAACGGAATCGAAACTCCCCTCGGACACATCACCGGGTTGGGCAGGCGATGAACGTGAGGGGATTCTGATCGCAAAATGGTTCGATCACAAGACCTTTCTTTTGGTTCCCTTCCTCAGTACGGTGTTCGCGCCTGCCCACCTCCGAGGAGCCTGCCCTGACCAGCAAACCTGTACTGGCCCTTAGCCCCATCCGACTGCGGACCGTCGCCGAGGAAGTCTCCGACCGCCTGACCACCGCCATCGCCATCGGGGAGTTCCTGCCGGGGCAACGGCTGCCCGCCGAACGGGAGATGGCCGTGATGCTCGATGTCAGCCGGGGCGCGGTGCGCGAGGCGCTCGGCGGCCTCGACGCGCTCGGCATCGTCGAGATCCGGCGCGGTCGGCTGGGCGGTGCCTTCGTCCGGGAGAGCTGGACGGAGAGCTCGGCCGAGGCGGTCCGCCGCACCCTGCAGCCCCGCTGGCCCGAGCTCGAGCAGCTGTTTGACCTGTGCGGGCTGCTCGAGGCCACCGTGGCCCACGCCGCCGCCGAACGCCGCACCGACGCCGACTTGGCGACGCTGCACGAGGCGTTCGAGACCTTCCGCGACGCCGATTCGGCGACCGCGGAGCAGAGCGCCGACCACGCTTTCCATACCGCGCTCCGGCACGCGGCGGGTAACCCGCGGCTCGCCGCGCTCTGCCTGGACCTGACAACCCGCGCCGCGCTGGGCTTTCCCTACCACCCCTGGGGCGCATCCGACGACGACTCCAGCGAACGTGCCCTGCGCGAGCACGCGGCTCTCCTGGCGGCCGTGGAGGCCGGCGACGCCGAACGCGCCGGAACGATCGCCCGCGAACATTTCACCATCACCGAAGAAATCATGCGTCAGGCCCTCGAACGCGGCCTGAGCTCCTAGAGAGCCGAGGAACGCATCAGTGGATGTCTCCCTCTCCAGCCTGCCTGCGACCGACATCGAGGCCGACGCCGTCGTCATCCCGATCCACGACGACGTACCGGCGCCCGGCTGGGCGGCCGATGTGCTCGCGTCCGCCCGCTTCGGCGGCGAGCAGGGCACCGACTTGCTGGTCCCCGGTCTGCTCGACCGGCCGGTGCTGTTCGCGGGCCTCGGCGCGTCGACCGAGGCCGGCTCCAACGTGCTGCGCCGCGCAGCCGCCCGGGCCGTGCGTCGCCTCGCCGACTTCCCCACCGTCGCCCTCGGTCTGGCGGAGGGCCACCCCCAGGGTGCCGAAGCGGCCGCCGCCGTCGCCGAGGGCACCGTGCTCGGCTCCTACCGGTATGACGGGCTTCGCGCGCCGAAGCCCGCTGTGCAGTCCGTGACCGTTGCCGGGCCCACCGAGGCGAAGGGCGCCGTGCGGGCCGCCGTGATCACCGCCGAGTCCGTCAACTGGGCCCGGGACCTGGGCAACACTCCAGCCGGGCGGCTGACCCCGGCCATGTTCGCCGAGCGAGCCACTTCCACCGCCACCGAACACGGCCTCACGGTCCGCGTCCTGGACGAGGAGGACCTGCGCGCCGGCGGTTACGGCGGCATCCTCGGCGTCGGGGGCGGCAGCGTCAACCCGCCCCAGCTGATCGAGATCCGGTACGCCGGGACGAACGGCCGTACCGTGGGACTGGTCGGCAAGGGCATCACCTTCGACGCCGGCGGTCTCGGCATCAAGAGCGGGCGCGGCATGGTCGACATGCGCTACGACATGTGCGGCGGCGCCGCCGTGCTCGCCACCGCGATAGCCGCGGCCCGACTGGGCCTGCCCACGGGGGTCGTGGCGGTCGTCCCCGCCGCCGAGAACCTGCCCAGCGGTTCCGCCTACAAGCCTGGCGACGTACTGGAACACCGCAACGGCAAGACCAGCGAGATCACTGACACCGACGCCGAGGGACGGGTCGTCCTCGCCGACGCCCTCTCCCATACCGCGGAACTGGGCCCGGACCTCGTCATCGACGCCGCCACGCTGACCTACTCCGTGATGCACGCCCTGGGCGACCAGATCACCGGCGTCCTCGGCAACGACCGCGAGCTGATCGCCGGCCTCGTCGCGACCGGCGAGGAGTGCGGCGAACCGATGTGGGAGCTGCCGCTGTTCCGCGGCTACGTCCCGAAGATCGCCTCGACAGTCGCGACCGTCAAGAACGACGGCGGCGAGCACGCCGACGTCATTCACGCCGCGCTGTTCCTGGAGGAGTTTACGGGCGCCGTGCCCTGGGCCCACTTGGACATCGCGGGCACGGCCTTCCACACCAAGCCCGGCGACCTCCACCCGGCCGGAGCCACCGGCACCGCCGTGCGTACCCTGATCCGTTACCTTTCCCGCCTGAGACGGCGATCGGTCGTGTCGGCCGAGCTTCAGTCGGTTAGTCCAACGTGACCGGGCAGCGCACCATAAGTTCGCTCGCGTCGTAAGCAGTCAGCAGCCCCACGTGGTGAGAGTGGGACTCGGCGTTGCCGCCGTTCGGTGGCCTGAACCAAGGCCGTCTTGCGGGGGTCGTCCGCATCGAAGATCGAGTACTGGGCACTTCCCCACATCGCCGCCGCCCGCAGGTAGAGCTCCGCGGCCATCCACACATAGCCCCCGGCCTCGTGGTGCGCAGCCCGGCTCCTCGGCCTGCGCGGCGACCTATGGCTGGGCGGGCTGCGGGAGCCGTGCGTTGATCTTGTTGAGCAGCGCCTCGAGGGTGTCCTTCTCGGCGTCGGTCAGCGGAGCGAAGATCACCTCGTCGACCTCGGCCAGTGTCGCGTTGAGTCCGGCGATGAGCTCGATGCCCGAGGGCGTGGCATAGACGCGCTTGCTGCGCTCGTTACCGGCCTCGATATGGCGCTCGACGAGCCCGCGGCGCTCCAGCACCTTCAGCATGAGCGAGATGTTGGCCGCAGTCGTGCGGCTCATCTCCGCAATGTCGCGCTGGATCGCTCCTGGCCGCTGTTCGAGATACCCGATCACCATGGCCTGCTCGTGGGTGAGGCCGCGGGCCCGGAGCCATTCCTCCGCCGCTTTACGCTGCGTCCACAGAATCGAGTGGAACAGCTCGAAGCTTCGGTTGCGGGCACCCTTCGGCTCATCCATGACCGCCACTCTATGAATCGAGCAAGAAACAATCAAGTCCTTAACTGTTTCTCCGGGATCACGACCCATCCGACGCCCGGCCGGTTCGGTAGCGGTCAGTCGGTCGGCATGGTTCCGTCCTTGCGCAGCGCGATGAGCGGGTTGTCCGTCCGCCAGTACTCGCCGACGAGCCGCTCCTTCAGGAGGGCTTCACGTTCGAGGGCGATCTGGCGCAGGAACTCGGGGTCCTGGAAGAACACGCGCTTGCGGATGACCTTCCCGTCCTCCAGGTCGACGAGCTCGATCGTAGTCATCGACCACGGGTTCCCGGCCACGTCCTTGCCGTGGTTGACCCCGATGCACACCACCCGGCCGGGACCATCGGCGATGTTCTCGTCCAGCGAGTGGTCGCGGTGCGTGAAACCGCACAGCTCGTGCATCCGGTGACGACCGAGGGCGATGTCGTCCGGTCCCCGGAAGATGCCTCCGACGGGGGCACCGATGTTGATCTCGATCTCCTGCTCGTTCTCGAAGAAATCGACGACAGTGACGAGGTCCTCGGGGGTGAAGCCGCCCTGCTGGTCGGCGCGGGTCATCGCGGCGTAGAAGCCTGCCACGACCGCCCGGTCGCGGTCTGCCTGTTGGTAATCGGTCGACATGAGGTCGTGCTCTCCTTCGAGTTGCGTGGGCTTGGTGAAGCCGGGACGGGTCGCGGGCGGGGGCAGACGCCCAGCTGCGGGATCAGTGCGCGGCCGGCTCCTGCTTCGAGGTTCCGGCCAGCAGCGCGGCGACGACGGTGCGGGCGAGCTGGTCCTGCCCGGTGTCGCTGGGGTGGAGGCAGTCGCCGCTGTCGTAGCGCTGGTCGAGCTGCAGCGGTGCCGCGGCGGAGCGGAGTGCCTCGTCGAAGTCGATAGCGACGTCGGGTCCCAGGCTGCGGATCCAGTCGTTGACGGCGCTGCGGATCTGCTCGCGCCCGTCGTCATGGTTGTCCGATCCGACCCTGGGGGTGATGGTGGCGATACGGGCCCCGATCCCTGCGGCGCCGGCCTGCTCCAGGAGGTTTTCGTAGCCCGCGATCAGCTCCGCCGCGGTGGGCAGTTCTTCAATGGGCTCGAATTCGCCGGGCAGGCCGAGGTCGTTGGTACCCAGGGCGATGACGACCTGGGTGACGCCGGCGGTGCCGAGCACGTCGTCCTTGAACCGGCTCAGGCCGGAGCGGCCGTTGGAAAGGTTCGCGGCTCCGGCGTCGAGGCGGAGCCGGTTACCGGGGACGCCGCGGTTGACGACCGAGAAGCCGGAACCTTCGGGCAGCAGGCCGGCGGCGCCCTCGGGCCAGCCCATCGCGGTGATGGAGTCGCCCACACACACGACCACACCATGGCGGACGTCGCCCGCGACCTCGACGGTGCGCAGGAACGGTCCGCTTTCGTGGACCGAGATGTCGACGTCGTCGGGCATGGGGAACGGCGGGGCGGCGACGGCGGGGAACACGGCGGCGCCCACGTGGTCGCCCGGCTCGGACATCTGGCAGGTGAAGTCGCTGACGCTGGCGAGCAGCGGCGGGAACAGGGTCCGCTCGGGTAGGTAGAAGTCGACATCGACCGTCGCGTGGTGACCGACCGGCATCTCGACCGGGTCCGTCGACACCGATGCGCCGACCGGAATCGTCACGCGGTCGCGTCCACCGAACGTGGCGACGGCGGTACGGCCGCCGGCAGAGACCGCGCTCCGGCCGATGCGTACCGGGTGGTCGCCGAACTGGTTGCTGAATTCCAGGCGGACCCGCTCGCCGCCGATACCGACGCGCAGGTGCGATCGGAGGGTGACATCGGCGAACCATTCGCCATCGGCGCAGACATCCGGGAGCGCCTGCGCCCAGGTGGCCTCCCACGAAAGGGGACCGGATGCGCGCTCGTTTTCGTCATTCATGACTGTTTTCTCCTGGCTGGTCGCCGTGTCAGACGGCCCCGTGCGAATGTCCATCAGCGTGACAGTAAAGCACTAAACAGTCAAGTTGCTAATCTATATTTCCGGACGCAGCCACGAACAAAACAAGGCGCGGACGGCATCGAGTGCAGGCTGGTCCGCCCGGCGTTCGCGGACGGGTTCGTAGCGAGTGCGACGGGAACATAGCCAACGATCGCCGGATTTCCTCACCCGCGATCTTCCGGACCATCAATCCTTCCGCAGCCACCACCCGCGTCGCGTGAAACGAATCGCATGCTCCCAAGCCGGTCGCCCGCCGACATCCTCACGCCCGCCCGGCCTCAGACAACAGCCGTTACGCAGAGCGACCACTAACGCCATCCACAAGGACGTTCTGCTCACGATCCACATCCACGAGCAGTGCTCGTCACGTGCGGAAACACCATCTCCACAGGAGCCGGTGCTCATGAAACTGCGACGCCTGGAGTGCTCATCCGTGGCTGACGCACAGATCGCCCTCTCCTACGGTGTGGCGGTTCCGTATGGCCGATCGACCGCCGCGAACAACGCCGAGATCCTCGTGCTTCGGCATGAGGTCGCTGTGCTGCGTCGGCAGGTAGTGCGGCCGCGGCTCTCATGGGCTGATCGTGCCGTGCTCTCCGCTCTCGCACGGTACCTGCCACCCGTCTTGCGTCGCCACCGGCTCGTCACCCCAGGCACACTGCTGACCTGGCACCGCCGTCTGGTGCGCTGGAAATGGCGCCAAACTCCAGCCGGACCCGGCCGGCCACCACTGGCGGAGGAGACAGTCGCGCTCATCCAGCGCCTGGCGCGAGAGAATCCCGCCTGGGGATACGTCAGAATCCAAGGCGAGCTCCGACGGCTCGGGCATAGGATTGCCGCCGCCGCGATCCGGCGCGTCCTGCGCCGCTCCGGTCTACCGCCCGCACCGCAGCGCGCCTCCCAGCAGACCTGGCGCTCCTTCCTCCGCTCCCAGGCCCACACGCTGCTGGCCTGCGACTTCATGCACGTGGAGACCGTCTTCCTCAAACGTCTCTACATCTTTTTCGTCATGGAGATCGCCACCCGGCGCGTCCATGCCCTGGGCGTCCCTGCCCACCTCACCGGCGCATGGGTCACCCAACTCGCCCGCAACCTGCTCATGGACCTCGAAGACAGAGCTGGGTGCTTCCGGTTCCTCATCCGCGACCGGGACAGCAAGTTCACCGCCGCGTTCGACGCCGTCTTCGCCGGCGACGGCACAGCCGTCATCCCGACGCGGCCGCAAAGTCACCGGTCCAACGCGTTCGCCGAACGATGGATACGCACAGCCCGCGCCGAGTGCACCGACCGCCTCCTCATCACCGGCGAACGACACCTGCGCACGGTCCTCACCACGTACGCCGAGCACTACAACACGGGACGGGCCCACCGCAGCCTCGACCTACGCGCCCCGGACGACCACCCGAGCGTCATCCTCCTGCCTGCTGCCGTAGTCCGTCGGCGACAGCTACTCGGCAGTCTGCTCAACGAGTACCACACCACGCCACCCCAGCGACTTCTCCATCTACAAGAAACACCCAGATCAGCGGCCTGATCGGGGTATCGACACCCTTCAGGCGGGGCTCGGTGGCCAAGCCAGCTCGATGGCCGAATGTGTCTCACGCATTGACATGCAGAAGCGCTTCGCCAAGGATGTGCCACACAGTTTGCAGAAGCGCTTCTGCTGCGTAATCCAGGAGGTATGTCGTGTACACATGGCCTGACATCAGCATCGACCGGCTCCGCACGGAGCGGCGCGAGCGGTTGACCTCGTTCATGCGGGAGCAAGGTCTGAGCCACCTGATTCTCACCGGGTTCGATCACATTCGGTACGCATCCGACTACCGTACGCAGATTATCGCGGAGGCGTTCGACTGGTTCGCCGCCGTGGTCGACGCCGACGGCGTCATCGAGCTCTTTGTCCCCTGGGTGGATGAGGAGGTCAAGCAGCCCGAGGCCGATCTGCCGTGGATCCGAGCGGTCCACCCCATCCCGTCGTGGGCGCCAGCGGTCGGGCACCCCGTCTACTGGACCGCGCACGTGGCCCAGGCACTTGCCGGTGCGAGCCGGGTGGGTCACGAGTTGATCGACCCGCAGGTCCTGGACGGGCTGCGGGCTGCCTCGCCCACCACCGGATTCGTTCCGGTCGGACATCTGCTGTATGAGCTGCGGATCGAAAAGACAGCAGAGGAGATCGCGCTGCTCGACGCCGCGAGCAAGGTCAACGCCCGCGCCGCGGAAGCTGCCCTGCACACGGCCGCCCCCGGTCTCGCCGATTTCGATGTCCTGGCAGCTGCTATGGCCTCCGCGCAGCGGGACGGAGCGGAGTTCCTGTCGCACTCGCTGTGTAACCACCGCCGCGGCAGCGGCACCTGGTTTGGCCAGGGAACCACCTTGCGTGAGGGCGATGCGTACTTCTTCGACATCGGTCTTTATGGCGCCCATGGCTATGCTTCCGACATCGCCCGCACCGGCTTCGTGGGGGAGCCTCCGAAGGCCGTCGCGGACGCGTACCGCACGCTGATCACGGCCCATCACATCGGTGAGGAGGCCGCGAAGCCGGGCGCGCGCGCCTCGGAGGTGGACGCGGCGGTCAACACCTATCTGGAGAGTCAGGGACTGCCGCGCACCCCGTATGCCATGGGCCACGGCGTGGGCCTGCGGGCCTGCGAACTGCCGACGATCTACCGTTCCCATCTCGTCGACCGCGACTTCGTCCTGCGGGAGGACAGCGTCATCTCCCTGGAACCGGAAACCGGCGTGTGGGTCGGCGACCAGTTCGTCCTGCTGAAGGTCGAGGACAACTACCACGTGCGCGGCGACGGCCTGCGCCGCCTGTCCGACGCCGGCTACGGCCTGGGGCTGACGTGAGCGCACACACTGGAGCGGCCCGGGAACTGCGGGTGGTGCTGGCCCAGCTCACACCCCACCCGGCAGACGTCGTTGCCAACCTCGCGCGCCTTGAGACCCTTGTCGGCGAGCATCCGCGGGCCGAACTGATGGTGTTCCCTGAGCTGTTCCTCACCGGCTACAACCTCGACGCCGTCCACGAACTGGCCCTCGACCCGCAAGGCGACGTGGTCGTGCAGGTACGGACGCTGGCGCGTCACTGGCGCACCGCCATCATCGTCGGCTTCGCCGAGATACACGGCGACAAGGTCGCCAACTCCCTGGCATGTATCGACAGCGACGGCAGTATGACAGGCGTCTACCGCAAGGCCCACCTGTTCGGCCGGGAACGAGACCACTTCACCGCCGGCGACCGGCTCCCTGTCGTCGAGCTCGCCGGGATCCGCGTGGGACCGATGATCTGCTTCGACATCGAATTCCCCGAACCGGCACGGACACTCGCCCTCGACGGCGCCCAGCTGCTGGTGAGCGTCGCGGCCAATATGGAGCCCTACGAGCCCGATCACCATCTCGCCTCCCGCGCCCGGGCCTTGGACAACCGACTGCCCCACATCTACGTGAACCGCACCGGGTGGGAGAGCCCGTTCGTGTTCACCGGCCACTCTCGCATCGTGGCCGCCGACGGCTCAGTCCGTCTGCAGCTGGGCGCCGACGAATGCGTGGCCTCGTCCTGCGTGACCATCGATGCCGGGACCAGCGAGCCGACCGACTACCTCAATCAGCTACGTCCCGACCTGTACGGCGGGCAGCTGCGGACAGCGTCAGGCTGACAGCCGACCCACGGGAGCACGTCATGATCCCCCCTCCACACGCACCACCCCACCCCTCGGACGAGGACCAGCTCGCCGCGCTCGGCTACGCACAGCAACTCAAACGCGAGCTGGGCTTTGGGACCAACTTCGCCCTCGGCTTCGCGTTCGTCTCACCGGTCGTGGGCCTGTACTCCATCGTCGGCGCGGGCATGTTCGCCAGCGGCCCCGCGTGGATCTGGGCCCTGCTGATCGCCCTGAGCGGGCAGATGCTGGTGGCCCTGGTGTTCGCCGAACTCGCCTCACAATTCCCCATCAGCGGCGGCATCTACCAATGGAGCAGACGCCTGGTCGGCCCCCGCTACGGATGGTTCTCCGGGTGGATCTACTCCTGGACACAGATCATCACCTTCACTTCCGTCAGCTACCTCGGCGGTTTCTGGATGGCCGCAGTCTTCGGCCGCCACCCGGACGCGACCGAGCAGCTCCTTTGGGGATTTGGTGTGCTGCTGCTGGTCAGCGCCATCAACCTGCTCGGGCAGAACCCCCTGAAGTACTCCGTCACCGTCGGTATCGCCGCCGAACTCATCGCCAGCATCGCCATCGGTCTGCTGCTCCTGCTGTTCTTCGCCGAGAACGACTGGTCGGTGCTCCTGCACGACCTCGGCGCGAGCCACAACTGGAACGGTTCCACCACAGAGGGGTTCCTCGCCGCCGTCGCCGTCGCCGGCTGGGCCTTCGTCGGCTTCGATGCCTGCTCCGCACTCTCGGAGGAGGTCATGGACCCGCGCCGGCACGTGCCCCGTGCCCTGCTGATGTCCCTCGTGGTCGTGGGCCTGGTCATCGTGATGAACGCCGTAGCGGTCATCCGGGCCCAGCAGGGCCTCACGGGACTGGTCCAGGTCCTCAGCGTCGACCCGCTCACCCCGCTGGTCACCGACGCCTTCGGAGCGTGGCTCAGCAAGCCGTTCCAAGCCGTGGTCCTGGCGTCCTTCCTGGCCTGCGCCATCGCCATCCAGACCACCGCCACCCGCATCCTGTTCTCCCTGAGCCGCGACCAGGCGCTCCCCTTGTCCCGCCATCTGCAGAAGGTGGCCCCCAATCAGGTCCCCGCCAACGCAGTACTCACCACCACCCTCATCGGCGCAGTGATCCTTTGCGTCGGGCTCAACGGCTCCGCCGTCAGCACCCTGATCGCCTTCACTTCCGGTGGCTTCTACGCGTCCTTCACCCTCGCGGTTGCAGCCGCTCTGTGGGCCCGGCTGCGAGGACGCTGGGACCCCAGCCTCGGCGCTTTCCACCTCCGTGGCTGGGGACTGCTCGTCAACGCGATCGCCGTGATATGGGTCTGCTTCGAGACTGTCAACATCGCCTGGCCCCGGCCCCAGCTTCTGGCCCCCAATGCCCCCTGGTACCTCGAGTGGGCCGTGCCCCTGATTGGCCTTGCCCTGACCCTCATCGGCGCCCTCTACCTGGTGCGCAACCCCCGCCCAGGTGTTCCCGTCTCCGCCGAGAAGCCTGACACCGCCGCAGCCGTCCCGCAGTAACCCCCTTCAGCCGACACCGCTGAACCGAGCCTGTCATGCCGCCATACCCGGCGAGCGTGACAGGCTCCTGCCGCCCGCCAGTGGCACCCAACCGCCTCGCGGTTGTCACCCGCAGCCGCGCCAACGATCCCACTCATGAGACACGAAAACCATGCCGCTCTTCACCACTCGCCGGAGCAAGGCCCGGTTGATGCCCGAACTTGATGATCAACCGCTCGGCAAAGTCCTCAAGCCGCTCCGCCAGCCACCGATGTCAGGAATGACCGACATCCAGGTGGGACTGCTGGCACAGTTGCCGAGTGCCTCGCACCGTGACTGGGACAGAAAGGCACACCGCGTCTCCGTCCTCGCCCAGTGCGTGATGGCATCCCAGCTGCCCGAAGCGTGGCTGGCCCACAACCCGCACGATGCCATCGCCATCGCCCTGCACGGATAGGCGGAATGCTTGCGCGCCGTGCGCCGTGCGCCGTGGCAGTATGCCGGCGGCGCAGGAAGTCCTGGACGCGTGCCACCGTGCCGCCGACGATCATCCGGCCGACCCCACCCCGTGGGTGGTGATTCTGGGAGGACTACGGCGCCTGCGCTGCTCCCGACAAGAGGTGTTCTGGGCATGGAACGAGGTACTGCGACGCGACCGCCGGCACCGCCAGGCATACCTGCAGATGCTGGGCTACCTGTCACCGGCGGAGTGCGGCAGCCACATGCAGATGATGGACTTCATCGAAACCACCCAGGCACGCATGCCGGCCACCGCTCCCATCAGCGGCCTGGAATTGACCGCTGCCACCCGCCAGTAGGTCAAGAATCTGCACATGGGCGGTCCGTCCGCCCTCCTGGCCAAAGACCAGTGGCACCAGCCGGCCGGAGCCTCCGCTCTCCAGCGTTCTCTCGACTGGCACCGCGATCCGGCGCGCCTGCACCACGTGGCCGCCTTCGCGGATCTGAACGTCCTCGCCTTCGCCCTCGTCGCCGCGCAAGGCGCCAACGAAGCCAATGACGTCTTCGCCACCCTGCGCGGTGTCGTGACCCCTTGGCCGTGGAATGCGCTGGGCGACCCGCTCATGGCCTACGAGCGCGCGACCAGGCGCGCCCCGCGCTGACCGCATCACGCCGAAGCGTCGACGATGCGGAGGTCTAGCCCCATGGGGCACCGGTGGCATATGGAGTCAGTCGGACACGGCTTCTGGCGAGGCTGTCCCAGTCGAGCCGCGTACGTGCATCCTTGTCGGCACGAGGAACGACTCTGTATCCGCGGCGTCCTCGATGGCTTTGATCAGCAGCTGGACTGCTTCTTTGCCTGTCGCGACCGGGTTGAGATCGACTGCCGTCACTGGAGGTCGGGCCTGACGGGCGGCCTCGCTGTCGCTGAGCGTCGCGACCTGCAGGTCGTGCGGCATGTCCAGCCCGAGAGACTGCGCGGCAAGGTGCACTCCCAGCGCCAACGAGTCCAGGGTGGTGAACACCGCATCGGGACGTTTCGGCCCGGTCAGGAAGTCCCGTGCGGCTTCATACCCGGCACCTTGGGTGAGACCGCCTGCTGCGGTCACGACCTGGGGCGTCATGGCACGGGTGGTGCACCAGACGTTGTATCCGTCGATGCAGTCCTGCACATATGAGGAATCCGCCTCGCTGGTCAGCAGGGCCGGCCGCTCGGCGCCTGCTTTCGCCATCAGGTCCAGAGCCTCCCGCACGGCCGCAGAGTGATCGTTGTCGACGTGCAGCCGGTCGGGATTCTCCAGATCTCGTCCCACCGTGACGACGGGCTTGCCCTCGGCATCCGCCAGGCGCAGGAGAGCATCGTGCGGCCGGGGGTCGACGACAATGGCACCGTCGAAGTCGACGGGTACGGACCGCTCGCTGCCCGTGGCCGGAGCCAGCACGAGCGCCCAGCCGCGGTGCAGCGCAGCGCCGGAGGCAGCGCTCATCAACTGCACGAAGAACTCGATGTCAACAGCCGAGCCCGGCGTGGACTCCGGCAAAGAGACCGACAGCATCAAGATGCCCGAGCGTCCCTTGGCCAGACTCCTGGCTGTACGGTGGGGCTGAAAGCCGAGTTGCTCGGCCACGTCCCGGACCCGTCGGCGGGTGGCTTCGGGCAGACGCCCGCGGTCATTGAGCGCATCGGAGACGGTCGTCAGTGACACCCCGGCCGCAGCCGCCACGTCCTTCATACTCACGCGTGATCTGGTCATCTTGCTGCGATTGTAAGCAGGCTGCACCGAATAGCAGAAGCGCTTCTCCTGAAAGCGGAACAATGACGCACGAGGGTGACCGGACCACTTGTGTCCCCGCCGTCGTGCTCTTGGCATGGTACGCCCCGGCCTTGGTATGTGGCCTCTTCCACGCTATGTACGTCACTCCGACCCCAATGAGAACCGCACCGATCAGCGGCACCGTCCACTGTCGGTACCACATAGCCCCGGGGCTGAGCGGTTCCGGCCGGCGCCAAGCGATGTGACCGTCTCGAACGACACCCAGGCCAGTGTCAGAGCATTGACGATCACTCCCCACCGGTCCAGGCGGAATGCGCCGAGAGCGGGATTCCACCGCCGCCGCGTACGGGCGTACAAAGCGGCGCCGGCAGCGAGGAGGACCGTCGTGTAGTGGCCGCGGGTGGTGAAGGCGATCAGCGTGCTGGCTGCTGATTCGTTGATGCCGATACACAAGATGGCCACGCCAAGGACGGCCGAGGCGATCACGGCATTGCGTGGCACCTGGCGGCTGGTGACCTTTCGTAGTCTTCCGGACAAGGGAAGCGCGCTGTCACGGCCCAGGGAGTACAACACCCGAGTTGCTGCCGTCTGAATCGCGATGGCGCATGCCAGGAATGACGTCACGACGACCTGGAAGGGCTTGGTGCCCCAGTCGCCGAAGGATCCCCTCACCACAGGCGTCGAAGGCGACGAAGCCCATCCCGCCACGGCGATCGCAGCAAGGAATCCGCTGGTTCCCGAACCTGTGGGGCTCGAATAATCGTCGCTCCTGGTCAAGAGGCATATCCGTACTCGTTGATCACGCCGCCGAGGATGCGAGTGCGCAGGACTCTGCGGCTGGTCGGCTCCAGGATCGGAGGTGGTCGCCCGTGAGCTTGGGGAGGTAGTTGGCATCATGTGGTCGAGGACTTCTCGGCGGAGAGTGCCAATCACTCGTTCGCAGTGGGCGTTGGCCTTCGGTGCGCGGACCGGAGTCTTGATGATCTCGATGTCCTCGGCCTGGAACACGGCGTCGAAGGCGTCGGTGTACTTGCTGTCTCGGTCTCGGATGAGGAAGCGGAGCGAGTCCATGCGGACGCCCAGGTCGGTGGCGAGGTTGCGGGCTTGCTGGGTGGCCCAGGCAGCGGTGGGGTGTGCGGTGACGCCGACGATGTGCAGGCGCCAGGTTTGGTACTCGAGGAAGACCAGGGCGTACAGGCGGTGCAGGCTGATGGTGTCGATGTGGAGGAAGTCGCAGGCGATCAAACTGGTGGCCCGTGCGGAGAGGAACCCGCGCCAGGTTGGGCCAGTGCGGCGGTGTACGTGCCAGAAACCTCATCCGTGCTGGTCACGGCAGGCGAGCGCTGCGGTGGGCCCGCCGGTCAACCGTGACCCTAGAGGCCCCCCGTTGCCGACCTAGCCTCCCCACACCAGCATTGTGGAGTGCTGCTGCGACTGCTCTACCTGACCTTGACGAGCATGCTCACCCTGATACGGCTCCTACCGAAGAGTGACCGCGACAAGGAGTCAGAGATTCTGGCGCTGCGCCAACTCGCCGTGCTGCAGCGACAAACCGATAAACCAAAGTTCACCTGGCCAGACCGCGCCCTGCTGGCCGCTCTCCTGCATCCCCTCCCCCGGGGACGTCTTCGCCAACTACCGCTGATCGTCACACCTGACACGGTGCTGCGATGGCACCGTGAGCTACTGCGCCACCGTCACGCGAAGGCATCCTGCCCCAAACGGCCCGGACGGCCCCGCACCGTACGTTCCATCCGCGCCCTGGTGTTGCGGCTCGCGCAGGAGAATTCCAGCTGGGGCTACCGGCGCATCCACGGCGAACTCGCCTCCCTCGGCATCAAGGTCGCCGCCAGCACCGTATGGAACATCCTCAAGGAGCACGGCATCGACCCCGCACCCGAACGGGACCACACCACGTGGGCGACGTTCCTTCGCTCCCAGGCCCGGGCCATCATCGCCGCAGACTTCTTCGAGACCAAGACCCTGACAGGGGCCAGGCTGTACGTCCTCGCGGTGATCGAGCACGCCACCCGCCGCGTGCGAGTCCTGGGCGCGACAGCACATCCCACCGCCGACTGGGTCACCCAGCTCGCCCGGAACATGACCATGGACCTCCAAAACGCAGGCATCAGAGCAAAGTTCCTGGTCCGGGACCGAGACATGCGCTATCCGCCACCCTTCGACACCGTCCTGCAAGCCGAGGGCATCAAGGTCGTTCAGACCGGTGTCCAGATGCCGCGCATGAACGCGATCATGGAGCGTTGGGTCCGGTCATGCCGGACCGAGTTCCTCGACCGCATCCTCATCTGGAACCAGACCCACCTCCTCCGCGCACTGCGCGAGTACGAGGCGTTCTATAACGAGCACAGACCCCACCGCACTCTCGCAAGCGCCGCACCGCTCCACCCACTTCCCGAACCTGTCACCGCCCCCGACCAGCTCGCCGATCTTCATGTGCATCGGCATGATCGCCTCGGCGGCATCCTGCACGAGTACCGGCATGCCGCATGACCTGCACGGATGGGATTTCCGGCAAGGGCAACGTTCCTCGCTGGGTGCCACGTCGTAACCGTCGGCCTCGCAACCGCCAAAGCCGCAGGCATTCTCCGCGGCAAAGCCGGTACCTCCGACATCGTCGACGCCACCGTCGTGACCATGGCCGCCGGCCTCGGCGCCATCGTCTGGACCTCGGACCCGGACGACATCCGCACCCTCATCGATGCCCAGGACATCAAGCCCGCCCCTGTCATCCGCACCGTCTAGGCGGTCTGCTCGACCGGTGCCGTGCGGAAGGCGGCTGCCTCGTGGTGGGCTTGCTGTTCGCGGAAGGAGCGGTCGAGGTGGTGCTGCAGCCGGACGTGGCGGAACTGGTAGACCGCGCCGGTCTGGCGCAGCACACCCCGGCCGTAGGCGTCGTCAAGGAACGCGGCAGTGTTCCAGGGGAGCCTGCCGGTCAGCGGCAGCCAGACACGGCACAGGACCAGCCACCGCCCCCAGGCGGTGAAGGACAGAGCGTAGGCCAGCGCGCCGCCCACGCCACTGACGACGCCATAGACCAGCGCGCTGCCCGCCCCCCACACCATCGGGCCGAAGAGGGGCTGGAGCAGGTCGACGACGAGTTGTCCGCCGACGCCGATGGTGAGGGCGAGCGCGGGCGCGAGGACGAGGATCTGGCGGCCCGCGGTCATGCGGTTCGAGGCCAGCAGGCGCGTCGGGGTGGCGGCGGAGGCGATGTCCAGGGGCGTCTCCAAGGTGGCCAGCATCCCGAAGACGAATCCGGCGCCGAGCCCGAAGATCAGGCCGAAGGTCAGCATGTCGATGAGGGTGTCCTTCAGCACCGCGGCATCCGTCATCGGCTGTCCGTAGTACAGCCAGTGATCGAGGGTGAGGGTGCAGGCGCATCCGGGGCCCACGAGGAAACCGCCCAGCAGGCTGCTCCCGAACCGGGCGGCGAAGGTGCGCCCCGGCCCGCGGCCGGTGCGTCTCGCGGTGCCGGGAAGTCGCAGTCGCACCCGGGCCGGCCCGAGAGGTTCGCGGCCGAAGGCGGTGACGACGCAGAACACGCACCCGAACGCGAGCCCCGTGATCGACCCCGTCAGCCCTGCCAGGAGCAGCGTCTCCCCGAGCGTCTGTGGCAAGAGGACCAGGCAGACGAGCAGTTCGGGAACGAAGACGCACAGCGCGGAGGTCGCCACGACGGTCAGGATGCGGGTGGCGAGCGGCAGCGAGGCACCGATCTGCCACCAGGCGAGGTCCTGCTGTTCGCGGCCGAGCCGGGCCAAGTGGTGGGCGAGGTAGCCGAGCCAGCGTTCGGCAAGCTCCGGGGCCGGGCCCTGCCCGGGGCTGCGGCGGCCGGGGACGCGCTCGGCGACGGGGCGCCGGTAGACGGACGGGACGAATCCGGCGAGGAGGTGCTCCTCCAGTGCACTCACGTCGGGGAAGCGCTCGGTGTCCAGGAGCTCCGCGGGGTTCCTGCGGGACGTCTCGCTGTACATGGTCCGGGCCAGACTGATCATGAGGGGCGTCCGCAGGACCGCGGCCAGCGGTACCTCCGCCGGGTCACGGTGGGCGTCCCGGCAGGCGAGGAGTTCCGCCAGGACGCCGTCCCAGACCGATCCGTCCTCCGTGCGGCTACCGCCGACGGGCTCCTCGCCCGGGCCGGTGCGGCGGGCGGCCGGGCGCGCCGTCAGGGGCAGGTAGGCGGCCAGGTCGTCGAGCGTGAGATCGGCGAGTCTGATGCCGGCGGCCCAGACCAGCGGGGCGCCCACGTCGTGGACGGCCTCGGTGAACTCGGCCTGGCGGCTGGTCAGGACGAGCGGCAGCGAGGTGGTGTTGAGCGTTTCGAGGGCTACCCGCCGCAAGCCCTCCGCGATCTCGTCGAAGCCGTCCAGGACCGGGAGGATGAGGTCTGCGTCGATCAGCGCGACGGCCAGGTTCGACCCGCCGGGCGCGCTTGCGGTGAGGTGGGGGTGGTCGCGTACCAGACGATCGACCAGCCAGTCCCGCAGCGCGACGGCTGTCGGGTCCCATGATCCGACGCTGAAGACGACCGGCACCCGGTCGGCGGGGGTCCGGGCCGCCAGGTGGTCCAGGACGAACCTGCCCATGAGGACCGACTTGCCCGAACCGGCCCGGCCGAGGATCACCAGCCGCCCGGAGGGGATCCGCCGGTACACCTCGGCCACGCTCCCCTCCCGGCTGGTCAGGTCCATGGGGCGCGGTGGAGCTCCCGGCAGGAGGCGCTGGACGGTCTCCGGACGGTCGGTGAGGGCCGGGGGCGCGGGGTGCCAGCGCACCGGCAGGGGGAACGGGTCGTGGATGCGGCGCTGCTCCACCTCCTGCCGCCAGCGCCGCCTGACCTCGTTCGCGAGTGCGTCAGCGGCGGCGATGATCTCCTCCCGCACCTGCGGGCGGACACCGGGGAGCTCGACACGCACGGGGGGCTCGACATGCGCGGAAGTCCCGGCGTGCACGGGTGTCTTGGCGTCCGTGGAGGTTTCGGAGTCCACGGGGGTCCTGGCGGCGTCACCGCCGCCCGCTTTGGTGAGCCCGGCGGTCAGCCGCCGGCGGTCCCCGGGGCCGACGTCCAGGGCGTCCGCCAGCAGGTTCAGCGTGCTGAGCCGGTGGTCGCGGGACTTCCCGGTCTCCAGACGGCGGATGGTGCTGACGCTCACCCCGGACCGTGCGGACAGCTCCTCCTGAGTCAGCCCGGCGCGGACCCGCAGCGGACGGAGCAACGTGCCGGGTTCGTCCATGATCTCCCAGTCTCCTCCCCCGCCAAGCACGCTGTTCGACGAGCTTAGCGGCGACCGGTCATAAATGACCGGCGCATGAGCTGTGCTCTGAACAGCTTCGATGGCATCGTCGCCGACTGGATCACCGTGCCGGGGACTGCCCGGCACCGAAGACGGCGGCCAAGTGGGCGGCCCTCTGCTGGAACTCGTGGCGGAGAATCCGATGGGAACCCGCGGCGGGAAACCACGGTGGGAATCCCGACCGGCCCAACCCGGGAGCGGCGGCAGGCGCATACGGGCCGTGGGCGCCGTCGTCCTGTAGCCGGTGATCACTGAGGCCGGCCGGCATCGAGAAGGGAAAATGAAATTGAGCATGTCCCAGGCCACCGGATCTCCCTCTCCGGATGGGAAGGAGGGACGGTCCGACGGCAGGCACAGGCGGTCCCTGGCGGGGCGTCGGTGGTGGGTGGTTTCCGGCGCCGCATCGTTGGGCTGCGTGCTGCTGACAGGTGTCACCCTGAACACCGCGCAGGCCGACGACGAGACACCGTCAAGCATCCTCCAGGCCGGTGCCGAGAAAGGCGTCTCCGACGGTTATCCGGGTGTGATCGGTCTGGTCCGCAGCGGTGACTCCACGGAGTACGTGCACGCGGGCGTCGGGAACGTCAGCACCAAGACGAACGCCGACCCGAAGGCGAAGTTCCGGATCGCCAGCAACACCAAGACGTTCACGGCCACCGTGCTCCTCCAGTTGGAGGGTGAAGGGAAACTGTCGCTGGACGACCCGGTTGCCAAGTGGCTGCCGGGCGCGGTCAACGCGAACGGTTACGACGGTTCGAAGATCACCATCCGCGAGCTGCTCAACCACACCTCGAGCCTGCCGGACTACGCGGCGGACGCGCAGCTCAGCAGCGCCTACTACAACAACGCCGAGCCCGACAAGGCGTGGGCGCCGCAGCAACTGGTGAACATCGCCCTGCGCCAGCACGCGCCGCAGTCCGCACCGGGTGAGAAGTTCGGCTACGCCAACACCAACTACATCCTGGCCGGCATGGTGATCAAGGCGGTCACCGGCAACGAACCCGGTGACGAGATCCAGAAGCGCATCATCGAACCGCTCGGCCTGAACAACACGAAATTCGCCACCGATTCCTCCATATCGGGTAACTACCTGCACGGTTACTCGTACTCGATCTTTTCCGGCATGCGCGACGTCACCGCGTCCAACATGCAGTTCTTCAGCACCGCCGGAGCCATCGTCTCCACCCTGGACGACATGGCCACGTTCCAGCGGGCACTCATGACCGGGAAGCTCCTCGCCCCGGAGCAGCTCAAGGAACTCAAGACCACGGTGCCCGAGAGCAGTGACGGCAGTACGGACATCACCGCGGGGCTGGGCATCGGCCGCGTCAAACTGTCCTGCGGCAAGGTCGCCTGGGGGCACACCGGTGCCGTGCTCGGCTACTACAGCGAGTGGCTGATCAGCGAGGACGGCAACACCGAGGTCATCCACGCGAACACCGAGGACCACATGCAGAGCGGCACGCGGGGACAGACCGACACCCATGCGGCCATGGAGAAGGCCTTCTGCGCCGCGTAGGCGATTTCTGACGAACGAACGGACGGACGGCCGTGCCGACGAGGGCACGGCCGTTTGTCAGCCGGTGGTCACCGAGGCCGGCCGGCGTCGAGAAGGGAAAATGAAATTGAGCATGTCCCAGGCCACCGGATCTCCCTCTCCGGGTGGGAAGGAGGGACGGTCCGACGGCAGGCACAGGCGGTCCCTGGCGGGGCGTCGGTGGTGGGTGGTTTCCGGCGCCGCGTCGTTGGGCTGCGTGCTGTTGACAGGTGTCACCCTGAACACCGCGCAGGCCGACGACGAGACACCGTCGAGCATCCTCCAGGCCGGTGCCGAGAAAGGCGTCTCCGACGGTTATCCGGGTGTGATCGGTCTGGTCCGCAGCGGTGACTCCACGGAGTACGTGCACGCGGGCGTCGGGAACGTCAGCACCAAGACGGACGCCGACCCGAAGGCGAGGTTCCGGATCGGCAGCAACACCAAGACGTTCACGGCCACCGTGCTTCTCCAGTTGGAGGGGGAAGGGAAACTGTCGCTGGACGACCCGGTTGCCAAGTGGCTGCCGGACGCGGTCAACGCGAACGGTTACGACGGTTCGAAGATCACCATCCGCGAGCTGCTCAACCACACATCGAGCCTGCCCGATTACTTCACCGACCTCGGGGTCGAAAGCGACTACTTCCTCAACACCGCTCCCGACAAGGCGTGGGCGCCGCAGCAGCTGGTGACCATCGCCCTGCGCCAGCACGCGCCGCAGTCCGCACCGGGTGAGAAGTTCGGCTACGCCAACACCAACTACATCCTGGCCGGCATGGTGATCAAGGCGGTCACCGGCAACGAACCCAGTGACGAGATCCAGAAGCGCATCATCGAGCCGCTCGGCCTGAACGACACGAAATTCCCCACCGATTCCGCCATGTCGGGGAACTACCTGCACGGTTACGTGCACCCGCTCGACATCGTCACGCGTGACGTCACGATCTCCAACGTGCAGATCGGCGGCACCGCCGGGGCCATCGTCTCCACCCTGGACGACATGGCCACGTTCCAGCGGGCACTCATGAACGGGAAGCTCCTCGCCCCGGAGCAGCTCAAGGAACTCAAGACCACGGTGCCGACGGGAAGTGCGGACAAGACCTGGGGGCTGGGCATCGCCCACATGAAGACGCCCTGCGGCACGTGGGCCTGGGGGCACAACGGTGCCGTGCTCGGTTACTTCAGTGAGTGGCTGATCAGCGACGACGGCAGCACACAGGTCGTCCACGCGAATAACGAATACCACATGCTGTCCCCCACCAAGGGGCAGACCGATAGTTATCAGGCCATGGGCAACGCCTTCTGCGCCGCGCAGTCGTAGACGTTTCCCGGACGGACGGACGGACGGCCGTGCCCGGCGAGGGCACGGCCATGCGTCAGAACCTATCGATGGCACTGTCGCCGACTGTCGTCCTGCCGGAAAGTTGCCCGGTACTGAGGAGCGTGGCTGTGAAGCGGAGAGCAACCGGCAGAGCCTGGGAGGCAGCGTCGGCGCATACGGGCTGTGGCCCTTGTGGGCTTTGACCGTCGGATCAGCCGACCGGACGGCGGAGCGTGAACCGGCACCAGCCGACGCACGAGATGCGTCACCGCAGGCGACACATGGAGTGGAAACACACGAGGAGAAGAGCAATGCCTGATTTGTCAGCAGTCGCCGACGGAAAGCACCTTGGCAAACTGCGCACCACCTACCGGCCGTACCAGCGGCCCCCGTGGTCGGAGCGGCCCGCCTCGGCCAAGGCGGGGACGCTGATAGGCGGGGGCATCTCCGCTGCCGCCGTGCTGCTTATCACCGTGGCGATCACCACGGCGGCACCGGTCGCCGGCGTGATCCTGATCGTCATTCTGGTGTGCGTAGCGCTGCTCGGCATCTCCCGCAGGCGCGGGGTGCAGGAGCGGATGCAGGGACGCGAACTGCACTTCTACGAGAACGGATTGGTGAACGTCGGAGTCGGGAACAAGGGCCCTGCGGCAATCCGCTGGGACGAGGCATCCGTCCTCCAGGACATCGTCCGCCACACCCGCAACGGCGCGCTCACCCACACGACGTACCTCTACACCCTCACCGCACCGGACGGCACACACACCAAGATCTCGGGCATCATCGGCGGCATCGGGGGGATGGAGCGCCCGGAGGAGTGGGGGCGGGCCATTCAGCAACTCGTCACCACAGCCCAGGTACCGCGCTCCACCGTCGCACTGGATCGCGGCGAGACGCTGTCCTTCGGAGACATCAGGGTGAGCCGGGACGGCATCGCCGCGAAGGGCAACTCGGTCGCCTGGTCCCAGCTCCAGGAGATCCGGGTGAAGGACGGCTACGTCTCCCTCCGGGTGGCGGGCAAGTGGCGGGCGCTGACCACCACCGCCGTCGCCAGCATCCCCAACTACTTCGTCTTCCTCGCCCTCGCGGAGCGCATGCGGGCCGCGGGCCGGCCCTGACGTCGCCCCGGGAGGGACGACGGACTCGACGTGAGGTCCGTGACGGCCTGGTGGTCGTCGGGGGTGAGCCGGGCATGGCGTTACGGGGTAGTCCGTTCTTCCGGGCCACCGATGGGCCGTCTGAGCGTTGCTTCTTCGGTGATCGCCCAGGAGGGCTGCGGTTCCGGGCGTCGGGCGCTTCGTCCATACCGTCTCATCCGTGCGACACCTTGCCGACGATCCCGTCCGATTCGTCGGGACCCCCATCGGCACCGCGAACGCCTGCTTGGTCGGCATTTCTGGCGCCGGGCAACACCGCCACTACGCCACCGTCTGCCTGCCGTGCACTCGGCCCCGTCACGGGCCCGCGTGCACGGGATCCACCGCCGAGCGCAGTCTTATCCAGCCGACGCAACCGGATCCTGGGCGCGACCGCGCACCCGACCTCTTCATGCGTAGCGCAGGCCGCCAAGGACCTGGCCATGGACCTCGAGGGCGCGGGCTACGTGAATACGAGACCCTCCACAACGAGCACAGACCCACCACACTCTCCCAGGCGCAGCACCACGCCCCCTACCCGAACCGATCACCGCCCCCAACTAGCCCACCAAGCTCCACATCCATCGACGCGACCGCCTCAGCGGCCTCCTCCACGAGTACCAGCATGCTGCGTGACCAGCAAGAACGAGGTTCTTGGCACCTACATCGCCACCGTCCAGGCATGGCCCGGCCATCCCGCCGGCCTTCCAGCCCAAGGACGACCGGACCGGAGCCTTGCCCCTCTTCCGGAGACCATCCATAACCCAGCCCAGCAGCCGTTTGGCACACTATTCGATGCGGTGAGCGCACCTGACGACTGTCTCGCTACGGCACCCCAGAGCCCGATAGGACGCTCACTCCCCGGGGGTGCCCCGTCTGCCGGCGGACGCGAAGGGGCATTACCTCGTCTTGACGCGGCAGGCACCTTGCGGCCGGGACACCCAAGCACCGGCTGCCTGCAGAAACACGCCGACCGAGGCCCTCAGCACATAGCTTTGCGGGTGCCGATAAACCATCCACGCAGGTCGGGAGCCTGATCACGATTTCCGGTTCTCCTTGACGTTCACCCCGGGGCCTTCACCTGCACAGAGCCCCGGCGGCATCTGATCTGTCGTGCTGTTGCGCCTGGCCCACCTCACCGCGACCAACGGCCGCCGTCCGAACCCGGGGGGAACGCGGCGCTGAGTAACTCCACGCGTTCCTCGGCCCGTAGCGCCAACGCGTCGGCGAGCCGTTGCACCGTGGCCATGCGCGGGTTGGTGCGCTCGCCGGTCTCCAACCCGCGGATGGTGCGCACCCCCACACCGGAGCGCCTCTCCAACTCCTCCTGGGTGATGCCCGCCTGGTTCCGCAGCCGTTGCAGCACCGCACCGAATCCCCTGGCCACAAGTCACGGCCCTTCCCCCCCCCGGAATCGCCTTTCCCAGCTCAGGGACTCCAGCGGGTCCGGCGGCCGGATATGGCCGGTTCAATGGCCTGTGCATGGTTCCTGCACAAGGCCAGCCTCGACGGCATCGACAGGGCCGACCGGAGCGACCGGTCCGCAGAAAGGGGGAACCGCCATGCCCACGACGACCGCACAGAACGGACGGCCGACGGTCACAGCCCTCACCGCGGAGGCAGGCGTCGGGTCCGGGACTGCGGGCGACCGCCCGCCAACGGCCGGGCCCTGTATCCCTACGCGACTCCGTATTCCGTGCTCGGCCCGCTGCGGCCTGGCGCGCCGGGCAGCCCGTGGATATCGGCCCGGTCCTCCAGCAGGCCGTCCTGGCGGCGCTAGCCCTAAGCCCGGACCGGTCGATCAGGCGGCAGGAACTGCTCGACGGCGTATGGGGGATGGACTCGCCCGGCGCGAACGTCGTACCGGTCTACGTCTACCGGCTGCGCAAGCTCCTGCGTAAACGAAGGATCACCCTGGCGCGGCGGAAGGCGGGCCGGCAACTGCGGTTCGGCCGATATGGCGAGGCGGTTGGTGAACTGTCCGCTCTCGCCCTGGAGCAACCGTTGAACAGACCGGTCGGCGTGCTGCTGCTGATGTGCGCGCTGCAGCGCAACGGGCTGCGGGCCGATGCGCTGGCGGTCTTCGACCGCGCCCGCAAGAGGCTCGCCGACGATCTCGGGGTGGCGCCGGACGAGTTGCTGCTTGAGGGCACGGCGCGCGGTGCTGCGTGGGGACAGCGTGCATCTCGGCCTCGTACAGAGGGTCGCGGCGTGATGGAAGGGGATTCCCCGCGACCGCGAGGACGAGTTGCTGCTGGCGAGGATCTCCGAGGCCGCCGGCCGGGAACGCCTCGGCAGGCGGTGCGCCACCTATCGGGCGGTACCGAGTCGGGCTTGCGCATCCGGCGGGCCCAGAGCGCCGATCCGCACGGTCACCTCGGTGCTTCAGCGCGCCGCGCCGTCCCCGCAGGGCGTCGCGCGGTCCTGTGCGCTCACCGATGTCGACGGCGAGCAGGTGGTGCTGCGCCGCGGCCGCTTCGGCCACCCGGAGGTACGGGAGGCGGAGATCCGTCGAGCCGTCATCGACGCCCAGGTGCCGAGGGCCCTGGCCGCTCTCGCTCAAGGGGCGCGACTCACGTACGGCCCTGTCTGGCTCACCGGGCAGGAGGTCGGCTCCGGAGAGCTGTCCACGCGGTGGCCGCTGATCCAGCGGATCGAGATCCGCAACAGCTCCATCGCCGTCCGCGTCGCCGGGCAATGGCAGGTGCTGGGGACCCTGGTGTCCGAGATCCCGAGCCTCTTCGTCCTCCACGCCCTCGCCGAGCATCTGGCAGGCATTCCCCCCGTGGGTGCCGAACCGAGTGACGGCGGAACGGGAAGAGGGGGTGTCACCTCGACACCCCTTGTTGCACAGCGATTTCATCGGATGCTCCTAGCATCCAACGTGACGTGGCCACGGCCATCGTGGACCGGAACGTGCTTCTGCTGCTGATCTCCGAAAAAAGGACGTACACATGCGCAGACGAAAAAGCTTTGGCGCGCTCGCCAGTGTGCTGGGTGTCTTCTTGGCCGTCACCGGCGCCACGGAGGCGGCGAGC
>NZ_JAERRG010000037.1 GCF_016741935.1 Streptomyces endocoffeicus
AACCGAGGCATTTTTGCGTTCCCACTCGATCGGATGTTCCACCGGATCGAGTGAAAAGGCATCAGACCTCTGGCGTGGCATGGTGAGGGTCACGCAGAGTAGTCGGTGAGGGCCAGTCAGAGGGTCCGTTGACGACCAGTCAAGAGGCCCAAGCGGCAGCGGACGTATGCGCCGAGCGGGCGGAGGGGGAGGTGATGGCCTGTGAGCATGACGAGCTGTGCGGTGAGGGGGCGTAGGGTGACGCCCCGTCCGTCCCCGTCTGTTGTGACGCCGTCAGTTCCAGGACGTGGAGCCGACGGTCGGTTGGGTCTCGTCATGACTTTCTGTCGAATCTCCAGGCATCCCCGCGGCGCGGGCGAGCTCGAGGTCGAGGGCCTCGCGCCGGATGCGCTGGTCCATGTAGAGGAGGGCCGTCACACCCGCGCTGATCGGGAAGGTGATGGTCGAGCTGATCACTCCGCCGACGCCGACCACGATCAGGAAGGTCCAGCCGACGGAGACGGATTCGCCGGACAGCCAGTCCATGGCGTTGTCCCCGCCGATCACCATGGCGACCAGGCTGGTGGGGATTTCGATGATGGCGCCGACGATGAAGACCAGGACGACGGCCAGCAGTTGGACGCCGAAGACGCGCCCCCACGAGCCGCGCACCAACTTGAAGGAGCGTCGCAGGGCCTTGATGATCCCCTGCTTCTCCAGCATCAGCGCGGGAGCGGCGAGGCTGAAGCGGACCCAGAGCCAGGCGGCGACGCACGCTGCGGCGAGCCCGCCCAGAGAGGCCAGCGCGGCGCCCTCGCTCGGCACGCCCGCCACGGCCAGCAGCAGACCCGGCGTCATACCGGCGGCGATGACGGCCGCGGCGATGGTGGGGATCAGCACGAGCAGCCCGCACAGCTGAAGGAGGTGCGGCCGGGCACCGGCCCAGGCCTCCCGTGTGGAGACGTTCCGGCCCAGGACGGCCCGTGCGGTGACCACGGTCAGCAGGGCGGTCGTGACGATCGTTCCGAGGACGCCGAGCAGCAGGGTGACTCCGCTGTCCCCGAGTGTGTCGCCGACGGCACGCAGCGCCTGACCGACGGTGGCGTCCGGATCGTCGAGGACCTTGCTCTCGTTCCCTCGGCCGTCGTTGAACCACAGTCCCGTGGCGGCCGTGATCAGACCTTGGGTGACGATCGAGACGATCAGCGAGAGGCCGAGGACCGTGCGCCAGTGGGCGCGCATGATGGCCACCGCACCGTCCAGGATCTCGCTGACGCCCAGCGGCCGCAGCGGAATGACTCCGGGGCGGGGAGCGGGCGGCCGACGCCGGCCGGTGCCCCATCCGCCACCCGGTCCGGGAGCGGGCGGCACCGGCGGTGGCGTGCGGCTTCCCGACGCGGCCCAGCGGCCGGGCGGCGGCTGGCGGCGGGCCCACTGTTCGCCCCATGCTCGCTGCTCCGCGGCGGGCTGGTCGGCGGGCTCGTTCTGCTGCTGAGCGCCGTGGTCCGGTTCGTCGGAAGGGGACGATCCGGGCGGGGCCCAGCCCGGAGAGTCATTCATCGTCGCTCCGTAGGTTGTTCGTTGACCGGCCGCGGCGTCCGCGGCGGGCGGATGTCAGCCATCGTGCCACGGTGCGTTCCACCCCGGACCGGTCACTGGGGGCGGTCCGGCACTTCAATAGTCGGTGGCGCACAAGGCAAACTGGGCGGATGGCTGATCAGCATCCGGTGTCCCCGGAAGGCTCCATACCTCCTACCGCCCTGGCGCTGCGCTGGGAGGAGCCCCCGGAGGGGCCCGTACTGGTACTTCTCGACCAGACTCGGCTGCCCGCCGAAGAGGTCGATCTGGTGTGCACCGATGTGCCGGCGCTGGTGGAGGCGATCCGCTCCCTCGCCGTGCGCGGCGCCCCGCTGCTCGGCCTCGCCGGGGCATACGGAATCGCGCTCGCCGCGGCCCGTGGCTTCGATGTGGACGAGGCCGCCGAATCGCTCGCCCATGCCCGCCCCACGGCCGTCAATCTCGCCTATGGGGTCCGCCGTGCCGTCGCCGCGTATCACGCCGCGCTTCGGGACGACGCGGACGACGCTCAGGCCGCCGCGGCGGCCCTCGCCGAGGCCCGTGTTCTGCACCGGGAGGATGCCGAGGCCAGCGAGCGCATGGCGGCCCGTGGTCAGGCACTCCTCGAAGAGCTGCTGCCTGCCGGGGGCCATCGGATCCTCACCCACTGCAACACCGGCGCCCTGGTCTCCGGAGGCGAGGGGACCGCCCTCGCCGTGGTCAAGGCGGTGCACCGGGCGGGGCAGCTGCGGCGGCTCTGGGTGGATGAGACCCGGCCCCTGCTCCAGGGGGCGCGGTTGACCGCGTACGAGGCGGCGCGTGCCGGAATGGCGTACACGCTGCTCGCCGACAACGCGGCGGGCTCGCTCTTCGCGGCCGGTGAGGTGGACGCGGTGCTGATAGGCGCGGACCGGATCGCCGCGGACGGCTCGGTGGCCAACAAGGTGGGCAGTTATCCGCTCGCGGTGCTGGCCCGTTACCACCATGTGCCGTTCGTGGTGGTCGCCCCGACCACCACCGTGGACCCGGGCACTCCCGACGGAGCCGCGATCGAGGTCGAACAACGTCCTGGACATGAAGTGACAGACATCACAATTCCGTATGTCCCCATCGCCGGACAGGAGGCGGGCACCGGAGTGCCGGTCGCTCCGCTGGGCACACAGGCCCACAATCCGGCCTTCGACGTCACACCACCGGAGTTGGTGACGGCGATCGTCACCGAGGACGGCGTGATTTCCCCGGTCACCGCGGACGGTATCGCCGAGCTGTGGGCCAGGTCACGATCGGGTAATGGGATGATGTCGATATGAAGGGACGCGTCCTTGTCGTCGACGACGACACCGCACTGGCAGAGATGCTCGGCATCGTGCTGCGCGGCGAAGGCTTTGAACCGTCGTTCGTGTCGGACGGCGACAAGGCTCTTGCCGCTTTCCGTGAGACCAAGCCCGATCTTGTGCTGCTCGATCTGATGCTGCCCGGACGGGATGGCATCGAGGTCTGCCGGCTGATCCGGGCCGAGTCCGGGGTGCCGATCGTCATGCTCACGGCCAAGACCGACACGGTCGATGTGGTGGTCGGGCTCGAGTCGGGGGCGGATGACTACATCGTCAAGCCGTTCAAGCCGAAGGAGCTGGTGGCCCGGATACGGGCGCGGCTGAGGCGTTCCGAGGAACCGGCGCCGGAGCAGCTGGCCATCGGCGATCTGGTGATCGACGTGGCGGGGCACTCGGTGAAGCGGGACGGCCAGTCGATAGCGCTGACGCCGCTGGAGTTCGATCTTCTGGTGGCGCTGGCCCGTAAGCCGTGGCAGGTGTTCACCCGTGAGGTGCTGCTGGAGCAGGTGTGGGGCTATCGGCATGCCGCCGACACCCGGCTGGTGAATGTGCATGTGCAGCGACTGCGGTCGAAGGTCGAGAAGGACCCGGAGCGGCCGGAGATCGTGGTGACCGTGCGCGGTGTCGGCTACAAGGCCGGGCCCAGCTGAGATGACCGGTGGTACGGCGCCGCAGCCCGGTGGACCGGGCGGCGGGGCTCCGGAGGGTGCCCGGATCGGGCGGCCCGACCCGGCGGGCGAGATTCCGCTGCTGCGCAGGTTGTGGAGCGGCGGGCAGCTGCTGCCCGACGGGGCGTCCGGAGGGCCGGCCCATCCGGTGATCCGGCTGTTCGGCCGGTGGGCGCGCCGTCCGCTGCTGCCTGCTGCCCGGCTGTGGCGGCGGAACATCCAGCTGCGGGTGGTGGCCACCACGCTGCTGATGTCGCTCGGTGTGGTGCTGCTGCTGGGTCTGGTGGTCATCGGGCAGGTGCGCAACGGTCTGCTGGACGCCAAGCGCCATGCGGCGCAGGGCCAGGCGGTCGGCGGGTTCGAGGTGGCCGAGCAGATGGCCGACCGCAAGAGTGACAACCGTGGCCAGGACGGGGCCGGTGCCGGTGCCGAGGACTCCGGTGCCTGGCTGAACGCGCTGGTGGAGCAGCTCGCCAGCGGCGGCAAGGGCGCCTATTCGGTGGTGGCGCTCAGCTCCGACTCCGGCGAGACGCCCTATGTGGCCAGCCGGGGGCCGCGGGCCTCCGGCGATGTGCAGCCGGACAGTGTGCCCGCCGATCTGCGCCGCCGGGTGGACGAGGGCCGGACGGCGCCGTACGAGCGCTACGGGAAGATCGCGCACGCGGGCTCCGGGGACGCCGAGCCCGCGCTGATCATCGGCAAGCGTCTGGATGACAACAACGGCGACGCCTACCAGCTGTACTACCTCTTCCCGTTCACCCAGGAGGAGAAGTCCCTGAGCCTGGTCAAGGGCACCCTGGCCACGGCCGGGGTGTTCGTGGTGGTGCTGCTCGGGGCCATCGCCTGGGTGGTGGTCCGGCAGGTCGTGACGCCCGTAAGGATGGCGGCGGGGATCTCCGAGCGGCTGGCGGCCGGACTGCTCCAGGAGCGGATGAAGGTCACAGGGGAGGACGACATCGCCCGCCTGGGCGAGTCGTTCAACAAGATGGCGCAGAACCTTCAGCTCAAGATCCAGCAGCTGGAGGAGCTCTCCCGGATGCAGCGCCGCTTCGTCTCCGATGTCTCCCATGAGCTGCGCACCCCGCTGACGACCGTAAGGATGGCGGCGGACGTCATCCATGAGGCGCGTGAGGACTTCGATCCGATCACCGCGCGCTCGGCCGAGCTGCTGTGGGGCCAGGTCGACCGCTTCGAGTCGCTGCTCAGCGATCTGCTGGAGATCAGCCGGTTCGACGCGGGCGCGGCCGCGCTGGAGGCCGAGCCGATCGATCTGCGCGATGTTGTGCACCGGGTGGTCGACGGGGCCGAGCCGCTCGCGGAGGCCAAGGGCACCCGGATCCTGGTGCGGGGCGCCGAGGCGCCGGTGATCGCCGAGGCGGACCCCCGCCGCGTCGAGCGGGTGCTGCGGAATCTGGTGGTCAACGCCGTGGAGCACGGTGAGGGCCGCGATGTGGTCGTACGGCTCGCGACGGCGGGCGGCGCGGTGGCCGTCGCGGTGCGGGACTATGGCGTCGGGCTCAAGCCCGGCGAGGCGACGCGGGTGTTCAACCGCTTCTGGCGGGCCGATCCGGCTCGTGCGCGCACCACCGGCGGCACCGGCCTGGGCCTGTCGATCGCGGTGGAGGACGCGCGGCTGCACGGCGGCTGGCTCCAGGCGTGGGGCGAGCCCGGCGGCGGGTCGCAGTTCCGGCTGACGCTGCCGCGCACCGCGGGCGATGTGCTGCGTGGCTCGCCGATCCCCCTGGAGCCCGACGACTCCCGGAGCAACCGCCGTCCGAGTGATGCCGTGGCCCCGCAGCCCGCGGCGGAGCGGCTGGCGGCGGTGCCCGCGCAGCCGCGGTCCGCGCTGCCCGCCGACGCCGTGGCGCCGTCCGCCGATCCGACGGCCCTGCCGGGCAATGGGGCCCGGGTGGTGCGTGGTACCCCGGAGACGCCGTCCGACGGGCCGCGGGGCGGCCAGGAGCCGTCCGCCGGGCCGACGCCATCGAACGAAGGGGAGGGCCGCCCTCGTGGGCGCTGACCGCGCTGACCGTGCCGACCGCGCTGACCGTCGCCGTTTCCGCCGCCGGGTGCGCCGCCCGGGTGGCCGGGGCCTGAGCGCGCCCGTGCTGCTGGCCTGTGGCGCCCTGCTGCTGTCCGGCTGCGCCTCGATGCCCGACAGTGGCGATGTGCGGCGGGTGGACTCCTCACCGCGCTCCGACGTCGACTCGCAGGTGCGGGTGTACGGGGTGAGCCCGGGCAAGGGCGAGCAGCCCGCGGAGCTGGTCTCCGGCTTCCTGGAGGCCACGACGAGCGACGAGGAGAACTTCGGCACGGCGAAGGAGTACCTGACCAAGAGCGCGAGCAAGCGGTGGCAGCCCTTCGCGGCCACCACTGTGCTGGACCAGGCGCCTGACGTGCGGGTGGAGACGGACCCGGGCGACCGGGACGGCAACGGTAAGACGGTCGTGCTGTCGGGCAAGCGGATCGCCGTCGTGGACGAGACCCACGCCTACAAGCCGGATGAGCAGCCGTACGAGGAGCGCATCCATCTCACCCTGAGCGGTTCGGAGTGGCGGATCGACGGACCGCCGCGGGGGCTGATCCTCGGCGAGTCCGACTTCCAGCGCATCTACCGCTCGGTCAACAAGTACTACTTCGCCGATCTCGGCCCGGACGCCGAGGATTCGAAGGCCGGGGACAACGTGCTGGTGGCCGATCCGGTCTATGTGCGGCGTCGTATCGACCCGGTGACCGCGACCGTCAAGGCGCTGCTGGACGGTCCCACGGGGTGGCTGGAGCCGGTGGTCAGCAGCTCCTTCCCGCGCGGTGCGGCGCTCGGCCGCCGGGACGAGCGGCTGTCGCTGGACGACTCGAACGCGTTGAAGATCCGGCTGAACGAGCGGGCCGCCCGGATCAGCGCGGCGCGCTGCGCCCGGATGGCGGCGCAGACGCTGTTCACGGTCCAGGATCTGGGCGAGGGATCGTCCGAGGTCAGCGGGGTGCGGCTGGAGCGGCAGAACGGTTCGGAGCTATGTGCCCTCTCCAGTGACGCGGCACGTGCCTACGCCCCGGACGGGGTCGAGGGCCATCCGCGCCACCAGTATTTCGTGGACTCCGAAAACCGGATGGTCCGGCTGTCCGACGACGAGGACCGGCCGCAGCCGGTTCCGGGGCCGTTCGGCGCCGTTGACGCGGGTCTGGGCTCGGTGGCGGTCTCCCGCGACGAGCGGGACGCGGCGGGGGTCACCACCGACGGCTCGGCGCTGTATGTGACCGAGCTGGCGTCCGGCAGCGACGACCGCGGCAAGGTGCGGGTGCGCAGCCGGGGCGGCAGCGTGGAGCACGGTCTGACGGCGCCCAGCTGGGACGGGCTGGGCGGGCTGTGGGTGGCCGACCGGGATCCGCGGCAGCCGAGGCTGCTGCGGCTGCGGGGTGGCACCGGACCGGCGGACGAGGTGCGGCTGCCCGAGCTGGACGGTGGCCGGATCACGGCGCTGCGGGTGTCCGCGGACGGCTCCAGGATCGCGATGCTGGTCAAGCGGTCCGGCCACACCACGCTGCGGCTCGGCCGGATCGAGCGGCGGGGCACCGCGGACGCCCCGAAGCTGTCGGTGGGGGCGCTGCGGGCGGTCGCGCCGAAGCTGGAGGACGTGGACACCTTCTCGTGGGCCGGGGACAGCCGGCTGGTGGTCGCGGGCCGGGAGTCGGACGGGGTGCAGCAGCTCCAGTACGTGGAGTCGGACGGCTCCCCGGCGAACGTCCCGGAGGTGCCGGGACCGAACGGTGTGCAGTCGATCGGCGCCTCGGAGGACCAGACCCGGCCGCTGATCGCCGAGACCAGGGAGAACGGCATCGTGCGGCTGCTGCCGAACACCGACTGGAAGACCGTGGATCAGGACGGCTCGGCTCCGGTCTACCCCGGCTAGCTCTGCTCGGCCGGCTCTGCTCGGCGAGGTCTGCTCGCCAGGTCTGGGTCTGCCCTGGCCGGGTCTGCCCTGACCTTTTAGGCCTGTACACCGATCGGGGGTGGCCGGTTGTCCACATGTGCGTGGTTGTCCACAAGGGGTGGCGCGGGGGCGTGACCACCGGGACAGTGGTGTTCATGCGGGGCTGGTGGCAGGAGATCTCCGATCTGGTGCTGCCGGCCGACTGCGCCGGATGCGGTCGGCCGGGCGGCACACTGTGTGACCGTTGTCGTGGGGCGCTGCGGGGTTCCGGGGCGCGCCGGGTGGAGCCGAGCCCGGCGCCGCCGGGGCTGCCGGTGGTCCATGCGGCGGTGGAATACGTGGACGAGGCGCGGGCCGTGCTGCTCGCGCACAAGGAGCGGGGAGCGCTCCGGTTGGCGCGGCCGCTGGGCGAGGCGCTGGCGAGAGCCGTGCGGGCGGCCTGCCCTGGCGGCGGGCCCGGTGCGGGGTCCCGAGGGCGGTCGGCCGTGGGATCGGGCGCGGTATGCGGGGCGAGACCGGGTACGAGACAGGAGACCAGACCGGGTACGAGACCCGGTGCCGGACCGGGGGCGAGACCCTGCGGAGCGCCGCTGCTGCTGGTGCCGGTGCCATCGGCCCGGCGCTCGGTGGGCGCCCGGGGGCATGACCCGGCCCGGCGGATCGCGCTCGCCGCGGCGGGTGTGCTGCGCGCCGACGGGCGCGCGGCGAGGGTCCCGGCCGTGCTGTGCCAGCGGCGCCGGGTGACCGACCAGTCGGGGCTGGACGCGCGGCAGCGGCGGGCGAATGTGACCGGAGCGCTGGGGGCGGTCCCCGGCGGCGGACGGCTGCTGGTGGCGGGCCCGGTAGTGGTGGTGGACGATCTGATGACCACAGGAGCCTCGCTCGCGGAGGCGGCGCGGGCGGTGACGGCGGCCGGAGGGCTGGTCATCGGCGCTGCCGTGGTCGCGGCACCGCTGACGGCCACCAACCGGAACTGATTACGAAGCCGCATCGTTGCAGGTGGTAAGCACGGCAAAGCACCTGATCGGAGGTACGGGCCGGTAGGGGGTGCCGACTTCCGACCGGTCGAGCTATGTTCGGTTGTGAGGAATGGCGGGTGCTATGACTCGCTCATCCGCTTGGCGTGTTTTGCCTGCATTCTGGTGAGGCTTGGAACAAACGGGATTGAGATCCTCCCGGTGGGAAGGAGGAGCTGAAAGCGCCAAGCCGGTGGCTCCGGAAGACGCCGGAGCCAAGTGCACAAGGGATGACGCTCCGATACTGACTGGAGCTACCCGGGAACGGAGTTCTGCGTGGACATCGTCGTCAAGGGCCGTAAAACTGAGGTGCCCGAGCGGTTCCGGAAGCACGTGGCCGAGAAGCTGAAGCTGGATAAGATCCAGAAGCTCGACGGCAAGGTGATCAGCCTCGACGTCGAGGTGTCCAAGGAACACAACCCGCGGCAGTCCGACCGCGCCGACCGAGTGGAGATCACGCTCCGCTCGCGGGGCCCGGTGATCCGGGCGGAGGCCGCCGCGGCCGATCCGTACGCAGCGCTGGACCTGGCGGCCAGCAAGCTGGAGGCACGGATGCGCAAGCAGCACGACAAGCGCCATACGCGCCGTGGCAACGGTCGCATTCCGGCCAGCGACGTGGCCATCACCGTGCCCAACGCGGCGCGCATCAACGGGCATGGGGATATCGCCCCCCAGCGCACGACGGAGACCGTCCCCACCACCCGGATGGGCCCCCTGGAAGTCCAGGGCGAGGGCCCCCTGGTGGTCCGGGAGAAGACTCACGCCGCGGCTCCCATGTCGCTCGACCAGGCTCTCTACGAGATGGAGCTGGTCGGGCACGACTTCTATCTGTTCGTCGACTCCGACACCAATCGACCCAGCGTCGTCTACCGGCGGCATGGCTATGACTACGGGGTGATTCATCTTCAGCCGGAAGCGTTCGTCGGAGAGGCAGCCGGCGGCGCGGGCGGCGCACTCGGTGGCTGACCGAGAAATTCAGCCGAATTCAGCCTGACACGTAAGTGGTGCCCCGGAGCGCCTGCGCGCCCCCCGGGGCACCTCCGTGCGACCACGGCGGGACCATTCCGCCGTCCGGGCATGAAATCATGGCCGCGCGGCCAACCGGTGTACCGCAAGCACCGGTTGACGCCAGACCGAGTGCACCCAGGGTGCGGACCGCAAGGGCCATGGCCTTCAGGGGGAGGAACGATGGCGGATAGCTTCGGGCCCGTGTCCGGCGCCGGTGAAGACCATGGCGTCGGTCCGGACGGGGGCGAGCCGCGCGGCGAACCGCGCAAGGAGCCGATTCGGGTCCTCGTCGTGGACGACCACGCGCTCTTCCGGCGTGGATTGGAGATCGTCCTGGCTCAGGAGGAGGACATCCAGGTCGTCGGCGAGGCGGGGGACGGGGCCGAGGCCGTGGACAAGGCGGCGGATCTGCTGCCGGACATCGTCCTGATGGATGTGCGGATGCCCAAGCGCGGGGGGATCGAGGCGTGCACCGCCATCAAGGAGGTGGCACCCAGCGCCAAGATCATCATGCTGACGATCAGCGATGAGGAAGCCGATCTCTATGACGCGATCAAGGCAGGCGCCACGGGCTATCTGCTGAAGGAGATCTCGACCGACGAGGTCTCGACCGCGATCCGGGCGGTGGCGGACGGCCAGTCGCAGATCAGCCCGTCGATGGCGGCCAAGCTGCTGACCGAGTTCAAGTCGATGATCCAGCGCACCGACGAGCGGCGGCTGGTGCCCGCGCCCCGGCTCACCGACCGGGAGCTGGAGGTGCTCAAGCTGGTGGCGACCGGAATGAACAACCGGGATATCGCCAAGGAGCTGTTCATCAGCGAGAACACCGTGAAGAACCACGTGCGCAACATTCTGGAGAAATTGCAGCTGCACTCCAGGATGGAGGCCGTGGTGTACGCGATGCGGGAGAAGATCCTCGAGATCAGGTGAGAGGTTCGCCTCGCCCGGAGTCCGGAGCCCGGAGTCCGGGGCTGGACCTCGGATCCCGGGCCGAACCCCGGGGCCCGGGGCCGCAGCCTCGGGGAAGCGCCCCGGGTGAGCCCGGATCGGTTCAGGCGACCGCCGCCGAGACCGCCGCCACGAGCGGTGCGGCCAGCTCCGGGCGGTCCACGCGCTCGACCCGTACGGCGTCACAGCCCACCCATTCGGCCGCCTCCCGCAGCGCCTGCGCCATGGGGGCCACGGCCTTCGGCGACTCCAGGGACACCTGCCGCGCCACCAGGGTCGTCCCCTCCCGGGCCGGATCGACCCGGCCCAGCAGCCGCCCGCCGGACAGCAGCGGCATGGCGAAGTAGCCGTAGATCCGCTTGGGCCTGGGCACGTACGCCTCCAGCCGATGGCTGAAGCCGAAGATCCGCTCGGTGCGCGCCCGGTCCCATATCAGCGAGTCGAAGGGCGACAGCAGGGTGGTGCGGTGCCGGCCGCGCGGCGGGGTGGCCAGCGCCTCGGGGTCCGCCCAGGCCGGTTTGTCCCAGCCCTCGACCGCCACCGGCACCAGCCCCGAGTCCGCGATCACCGCCTCCACCTGCTCGCCCTTGAGCCGGTGGTAGTCGGCGAGGTCCGCCCGCGTGCCCACACCCAGGGACTGCCCGGCCAGCCGGACCAGCCGGCGCAGACACTCCCGGTCGTCCAGGTCGTCATGGAGCAGGGCGTCCGGAACGGCGCGCTCCGCCAGGTCGTACACCCGCTTCCAGCCGCGCCGCTCGACGGAAACGACCTCGCCGAACATCAGCGCCCGCTCGACGGCGATCTTCGCCGCCGACCAGTCCCACCACGGTCCGCCGTTCTTGGCCCCGCCCAGCTCCGTCGCGGTCAGCGGGCCCTCCGCGCGCAGCTGCTTCACCACCGTCTCGTACACCCCGTCCGGCAGCTCGTGGTGCCAGTGCGGACGGAGGCGGTAGGCGCGGCGCCGGAAGGCGAAGTGCGGCCACTCCTCGATCGGCAGCACACAGGCGGCATGCGACCAGTACTCGAAGGCGTGGGTGCCGGTCCAGTACGCCGACTCGACCGTCTTACGGCCGACCGCGCCCAGCCGTGCGTACGGAATCAGCTCATGGGAGCGGGCCAGCACCGAGATCGTGTCCAGCTGCACCGCGCCCAGGTGGCGCAGCACGCCCCGCACCCCGCCACGCCGGTCGGGGGCGCCCAGCAGCCCCTGGGCGCGCAGCGCGATCCGGCGCGCCTCGTCGGCGGAGAGGGTGGCCTCGGGTGTGCGGTCCACGGCGGACCCGGTGGCGGCGTTCGTCATGCGCGCCACCGTAGTAGCACCCACTGACAACGCCGCCGACGCCGCCGACGCCGCCGACGCCGCCGACGCCGCCGACGCCGCCCTCAGGCGACCGACGGCGCCGTGGGCGCCTGGCCGGATGCCTGGCCGGACGCCCGGCCGGACGCCTCCGGCTCCTGGGGCGCGTTGGCCGCCACGGACGCCTTGGCGGGCAGATACGGCGTCGTCGACGGCAGCCCCCAGTCGGAGGGCAGCAGCGCGCCCCGCCAGGCGTCCCGCCGGGTCCCCTGGTGGACGATCCGGGCGCGGTCCGTCCCCTCCATCCGGAAGCCCGCCCCGAGGGCGACCGCCCGCGAGCCCTCGTTCCCGGCCTCGCAGCACCACTCCAGGCGCTCCACCCCGAGCCGGGTGAACGCCCACTCGATCACGGCGCGCGCCGCCTCACCCGTGTAGCCGTGCCGCCGCCGCTCGCGCGCCGTCCAGTAGCCCAGCTCGGCCTGGTGCTCGGGGGAGCGCAGATGGGCCAGCCGCACCAGGCCCATGGCGCCCACGAGGGCGCCGTCACTCTTGGTGAGCACGGCGAAGTCGTAGGTCACGTCGTCACGCCAGTTCTCCGGGCAGATCCGGCCGGTGAAGTCCTCCGCGTGCGCGCGTTCGTACGGGGACGGCACGCTGGTCCATCGCTGGATGTCCGGGTCCTGACAAGCCGCGAAGACGGCGTCCGTGTCGGAGGGGCGGAAGGGGCGCAGGACCAGGCGCTCGGTGGTGAGGGTGACAGGCTCCATGCGACCCGAGTCTGCGCCGCCGTCGTCACTCACCGCGAGCGGTTTCGGTGAATTGGAGGGCACCTGGGGGGCCTCTCGGGCGTTGACACGGTGAGGTGACATCCGGTCCTCGTGGTGACGGACCTCCCGGCGTGCCGGGGTCTGTCTTACGATGGCCGTTGCGGCGGGGCCTGCGCCCCTTGACAATGCCGCGCCAGCGCACCCCGACCGTGCCAGGCCCGACCGGCAAGGAGCCAGCCTACGTGTCCGTCCTCAACAAGCTCATGCGTGCAGGCGAAGGAAAGATCCTGCGCAAGCTGCACCGCATCGCGGACCAGGTCAATTCCATCGAAGAGGACTTCCTGTCCCTCTCCGACGCCGAGCTGCGCGCCCTCACCGACGAGTACAAGCAGCGGTACGACGACGGTGAGACCCTCGACGACCTGATGCCCGAAGCGTTCGCCACGGTGCGCGAGGCGGCCAAGCGGGTGCTCGGACAGCGTCACTACGACGTCCAGCTGATGGGCGGCGCGGCGCTGCATCTCGGGTATGTCGCCGAGATGAAGACCGGTGAGGGCAAGACCCTGGTCGGCACCCTCCCGGCGTATCTGAACGCGCTGTCGGGCAAGGGCGTCCACCTCATCACGGTCAACGACTACCTGGCCGAGCGCGACTCCGAGTGGATGGGCCGGGTGCACCGGTTCCTCGGCCTGGAGGTCGGCTGCATCCTCGCCAACATGACCCCGGCGCAGCGCCGCGAGCAGTACGCGTGCGACATCACCTACGGCACCAACAACGAGTTCGGCTTCGACTATCTGCGCGACAACATGGCGTGGGCGAAGGACGAGCTGGTCCAGCGCGGTCACAGCTACGCGATCGTCGACGAGGTCGACTCGATCCTGGTGGACGAGGCCCGTACGCCGCTGATCATCTCCGGCCCGGCCGACCAGGCCACCAAGTGGTACGGCGACTTCGCCAAGCTGGTCACCCGGCTCAGCCGGGGCCAGGCCGCCGAGCCGCAGAAGGGCCAGGAGGAGACCGGGGACTACGAGGTCGACGAGAAGAAGCGGACCGTCGGCATCCATGAGTCCGGGGTCACCAAGGTCGAGGACTGGCTGGGGATCGACAACCTCTACGAGTCGGTCAACACGCCGCTGGTCGGCTACCTCAACAACGCGATCAAGGCCAAGGAGCTCTTCAAGAACGACAAGGACTACGTCGTCATGGACGGCGAAGTCATGATCGTCGACGAGCACACCGGCCGTATCCTCGCGGGCCGCCGCTACAACGAGGGCATGCACCAGGCCATCGAGGCGAAGGAAGGGGTGGAGATCAAGGACGAGAACCAGACGCTCGCCACGATCACCCTGCAGAACTTCTTCCGCCTCTACGACAAGCTCTCCGGCATGACCGGTACGGCGATGACCGAGGCCGCCGAGTTCCACCAGATCTACAAGCTCGGCGTGGTCCCGATCCCGACCCACCGCGCCCTCGCCCGGATCGACCAGTCCGACCTGATCTACCGCACCGAGGTCGCCAAGTTCGACGCGGTGGTCGACGACATCGCCGAGAAGCACCAGAAGGGTCAGCCGGTCCTGGTCGGCACGACCTCCGTGGAGAAGTCCGAGTACCTCTCCCAGCAGCTCGCCAAGCGCGGGGTGCCGCATGAGGTGCTCAACGCCAAGCAGCACGACCGGGAGGCGACGATCGTCGCCCAGGCCGGCCGTAAGGGCGCCGTGACCGTCGCGACCAACATGGCGGGCCGCGGTACCGACATCAAGCTCGGCGGCAACCCCGACGACCTCGCCGAGGCCGAGCTGCGCCAGCGCGGTCTGGACCCGGTGGAGCACTCCGAGGAGTGGGCCGCCGCGCTGCCCGCGGCCCTGGAGAAGGCCGAGGCCGCGGTCAAGGCCGAGTTCGAGGAGGTCAAGGAGCTCGGCGGGCTGTATGTGCTGGGCACCGAGCGCCATGAGTCGCGCCGGATCGACAACCAGCTCCGCGGCCGCTCCGGCCGTCAGGGCGACCCCGGCGAGTCCCGCTTCTACCTCTCCCTCGGCGACGATCTGATGCGGCTCTTCAAGGCGCAGATGGTCGAGCGCGTCATGGCGATGGCGAACGTCCCGGACGACGTCCCGATCGAGAACAAGATGGTCACGCGGGCCATCGCCTCCGCCCAGTCGCAGGTCGAGCAGCAGAACTTCGAGACCCGTAAGAACGTCCTGAAGTACGACGAGGTCCTCAACCGCCAGCGTGAGGTCATCTACGGCGAGCGCCGCCGCGTCCTGGAGGGCGAGAACCTTCAGGACCAGGTCGGCCACTTCATGAACGACACCATCGAGGCCTATGTGCGGGCGGAGACGGTCGAGGGCTTCGCCGAGGAGTGGGACCTGGACCGGCTGTGGAACGCCTTCAAGCAGCTCTACCCGGTCAGCGTGGCCGTCGAGGAGCTGGAGGAGGAGGCCGGCGACCGCGCCGGGATCACCGCCGAGTTCATCGAGGAGTCCGTCAAGGACGACATCCACCAGCAGTACGAGTCGCGCGAGGAGCAGCTGGGCTCCGAGATCATGCGTGAGCTGGAGCGGCGGGTCGTGCTCTCCGTCCTGGACCGCAAGTGGCGCGAGCACCTCTACGAGATGGACTACCTCCAGGAGGGCATCGGGCTGCGCGCGATGGCCCAGAAGGACCCGCTGGTCGAGTACCAGCGCGAGGGCTTCGACATGTTCCAGGCCATGATGGAGGGCATCAAGGAGGAGTCCGTCGGCTATCTGTTCAACCTGGAGGTCCAGGTCGAGCAGCAGGTCGAGGAGGTCCCGGTCGAGGAGTCGGAGGAGCAGGTCGCCCTCGAGAAGGACGTGCAGGACGCGGTGCCGGCGGGCGCGCCGTCCGCGGGCTCCTCGGCGGCCCGCCCCGAGATCCGCGCCAAGGGCCTGGAGGCCCCGCAGCGGCCGGACCGGCTGCACTTCTCCGCGCCGACGGTGGACGGAGAGGGCGGCGTCGTCGAGGGCGACTTCCCCAACGGTGAGACGCCCCCGCCGCCGCGGTCGGAGGCCGATGGGCTGACGCGGGCGGAGCGGCGCAAGGCGCAGAAGGGTCGCCGCCGTAAGAAGTAGTGACCGGGCTGGGGTGAACGGGCCGGGGTGCCGCGCGAGAGCGCGGCGCCCCGGCCTGTCGCGTTGCGCATGCCGCCCTGTGGGCCGGTTTCGCGGATTGGGTCGGCTTACGGTGTCGGCCCTGGCGTCCCGGGCCCTATGGGGTCCGGCGGGCCACGCGGCGGAGTCGCATGTCGATGCTTTCCCCTCCCCGCCCCTTCCCGTTACCAGGGGCTTCGCCCCTGGACCCCGGGGCCCGGGGTCCAGGGCCCTGCCACGCGGCGCAGCCGCATACCGACGCTGTGGGAAGGGGCGGAGCCCCGGTCCGGGGTCTGGGGCAGAGCACCAGTTTCGGGAAGGGGCGGGGAGGAGAGCGGCCCGCCGCAGGCGTCGGGATCCGTCGGACGGGGCTTAGGCGAGTGGGCCGAGGTCGATCGCGGCGCAGCGCCAGCGGGCGTCGGCGCCGAGCTCGAGCCGGAACGCGAGCGCTGTGAGCCGGTCTCCGGAGGTGATCCGGGCGAACGCCTCGATCACCCCATGCCGGGGCTGGTACTCGCCACAGCGCCGCACCAGGGGCGCTGTGGCCCGCTCTCCGGCTGGGCGCAGCGGCGCGCGCGGGGCGAGCTCGATCAGCTGGTCGTAGGCGGCCGGTAGGGCGTGCCCGAGGAGGGTGTGGACGGGGCGCTGACCACTGAGGGTGAGCACCAGTCGGTTGGCGAACCAGTAGCGCGGCAGCCGGTCCCGCTCCCGCCACGCCGCGGCGGCCGCCGCGGACCGCGATACGGCCGCGGCGCGGGACGCGGTGGGCGCGCGGTGCGCGGCCGGGACGGGCGGTGTGATGCCCGGGACGGCCGTCCTGCGCGGCGCGGTCGGGGCAGGCGGCGTGGCACTGTGTGGCGCCATCGTCGTGGGCGGTGCGGCCGTCGTGTGTGCTGCCTGGGGCGGTGCTGTCGCGTTGCGTCGTGCGGCCGTTGTGCGGGGTGCTTGGGGTGGTGCTGTCGTGGACGGTGCTGTCGTGGGTGGTGCGGCCGTTGTGCGGGCCGCCTGGGGCGGTGCGGTCGTGGGCGGTGCGGTCGTGGGTGGTGAGGCCGTTGCGCGTGCTGTCGCGTTGCGTCGTGTGGCCGTTGTGCGGGGTGCTTGGGGTGGTGCTGTCGTGGGTGGTGCGGCTGTCGTGCGGGGTGCTTGGGGTGGTGCTGTCGTGGGTGGTGCGGCCGTTGTGCGGGGTGTCGCTGTTGTGGGGGTGGTGCGGGGGCGGCGGGGGTCTTTGCGGCCGGGTGGGCCGCTCTGCCCTGGCCCGCTGCCGCCGCGCCGTCGTACGGCCTCTCCAGCCGTCTTGGCCCGGTTCGTGGACCGGTCCGTCGCCCGGACGCCCTCGCTCATGCCGCTCGCCCCGTTCTCCGCGGCCCGGCCGTATACCGGGCGGTAGCTTTCGTCGGAGAGTCTTCTACCGGCGGGTTTTCGGGGTCCGCAATGCGCCTGACCCGGGGCCGCGGTCGGCGCCGCGGTTCACCTATCCGGGGCATGCGGCGGATCGTCGGCCCCGGTCATCGACTCGAGCGCGGCTCGGTCTCGTCTTCGTACGGCTCCGTCGGCCCCTGTCCCCCGAAAGGGGACCAGCGGCCCTTCGCGGAAGGCTCGGGCGAGGGGACGGGCGATCGTATGCTGGGGGCCTATTGGTCTCTGATGAAAGCGGCAGCCATGCGCGTCTACGTCCCCCTGACCCTCTCCGGTCTCGCCGAGGCGTACAAGGACGGCCGCCTGGGGCCGACGCCGCTGACCGCCTACGCGGTCACCCCGGCGCTCCGCGAGTGGTACGTGTCCGACGACATCGAGGAGCTGGAGTACGCGGCGCTGAGCCGGGCCGCACAGGCGTCGCTGCGGCTGCTCGCCGTCGACCCCCGGGCGCCCCGCCGGCGGGTCGTGGTGGCCGTGGACGTGCCCGACGGGCAGGCGGTCGCCGATCCGGACCGGGGGCTGGACCAGTCCGCGCTGGGCGAGGTGCGGATCGAGGCCGCCATACCGCTCGCGAAGGCCGCCGCCGTGCACCTGGACGCCGATGACGCCGAGCGGGACATCGCCGCGGCCGCCGACGCGCTGGGCGCGGCGGACCTCGGTGACGACGACGCGCAGTTCACCGTGGACGGCGCCGAGGACCACGAACTGCTCTGGTACGCCACCCAGGAGATCCCCAATCTGATCGAGTGATGCCCGCTGTCCGACCCTCCGGGTACGGTCGTGGGATGGGGAAGAACCACGTGACGCACCTCGTCTGGGACTGGAACGGCACGCTGCTCCACGACATCGACGCCGTGATCTCGGCGACGAACGCCTCGTTCCAGGAGATCGGGCTGCCGCCGATCACCCTCGAGCGCTATCGCGACCTGTACTGCGTCCCGGTGCCCCGTTTCTACGAGCGGCTGATGGGGCGGCTGCCCACCGACGAGGAGTGGGCGGTCATGGACGAGGCGTTCCACCGGCACTACTGGGCGCTGGCCGAGACCGCCGGGCTGGCGATCGGCGCCCGGCAGCTGCTCACCGAGTGGCAGCAGGCGGGTCTCACCCAGTCTCTGTGTTCACTGGCCCCGCATGAGTATCTGCTCCCCCTGGTGCGGACGCATGGCATCGAGCGCCATTTCGTCCGGGTGGACGGTCGCACAGGGGAGAGCAACACCGGCAAGGCCGAGCAGATGATGCGCCATATCGCCGCGCTCGAAGGGGTGCCGCCGCAGCGGATGGTGGTGATCGGGGACGCCCTGGACGACGCGGTGGCGGCGCGGCACGTGGGGGCGCGGGCCGTGCTCTACACGGGCGGTTCGCACAGCCGGACCAGCCTGGAGGCGGCCGGGGTGCCGGTCGTGGACACACTCGAGGAGGCCGTACGGGAGGCCGAGCGCATGGCCGACGAGTGAGTCGGGTGGGTCGGGTGAGTCGGGTGAGCTGAGTGAGTCGGGTGAGACGAGTGCCCCCGGGGCCGCACCGCTGCCCTCACGCCACCGCCGCCCTCACGCCACCGTCCCCCTCACACCGCCGCCACCCTCACGCCACCGGCGCCTTCGACCGCAGCACCGCCAGGAACTCCCGCATCCACGCCGGATGGTCCGGCCATGCCCGCGACGAGATCAGCGTGCCGTCGACCACGACCTCCGCGTCCTGGTAGTCCGCCCCCGCCGCCTGCATGTCCGGCTCCAGCGCCGGATACGCGGTGACCCGCCGCCCGCTCAGGCCGCCCACGGCCGCCGTCAGCAGCGGGCCGTGGCAGATCTGCGCCACCGGCTTGTCCGCGTCGAAGAACGCCTTGCAGATCTTGCGCAGCTCGGGGTCGTTCCGCAGATACTCCGGGGCCCGGCCGCCCGGGATCACCAGGGCGGTGTACTGTCCGGGGTCCACCTCGGAAAAGGCCAGGTCGGCGGGGATCGTATAGCCCGGCTTCTCGGTGTAGGTGTCGAAGCCCTCCTCGAAGTCATGGACCACCAGGCGCAGCGTCTTGCGGCTCGGGGCCGCGATATGGACCTCGTACCCCTCCTCGCGCAGCCGCTGGTACGGGTAGAGCACCTCCAGCGATTCGGCCGCGTCGCCGGTCACCAGCAGGATCTTCGCAGCCATGCCACGCACCTCCAGGTCCACGCCTACCACCGTGCTTACCACCGTCCAGATCACGGTGCATCCGCGGCCACGCTTTGCCAAGGGGGCATGAGCGGCGCATCATCGGCGCGTGCGCCCCTCCCGGTCGCTGTCCATTTCGTCAAACTTCAGGGCTCGGTTTTGTACACGAACGGCTCATGACGACCCCCTGGGGTGGAGCGATAGCCTTACTGCGTGATCAGCGCGATAGTCCGTGAGGGCAACGAGGCCCTCGCTCCGCGCCCGGCGCCCCACCAGGGCCGGGCCCGAGCCGCCGCTGACCCGTGGCGCATGGGGTCTTGGTCACTTACGGCCGAGTACACCCCGGCCTTTTCCCGATCCGGCATACCGTCGTTCACGACCGGATTTTTCGCGTCGCGGCGTCATGCCACCGCCATCGATGTCACGCAACGGCGCGCGACAGGAGCCAGAGGACATGCAGACCAAGCTGGACGAAGCCAAGGCCGAGTTGCTCGAACGGGCCGCCCGGGTCGCTGAGAACAGCCCTGCCGGGGGTCAACCGGTGCAGGGCCCAGGACCGGAGACCCTGACCGCATACCTCCAGCACTACTACCTGCACACGCCTCCCGAGGACCTCGCCGATCGTGACCCGGTCGATGTCTTCGGGGCGGCGCTCTCCCACTACCGGCTCGCCGAGGTGCGTCCGCAGGGCACGGCGAACGTCCGGGTGCACACCCCGACCGTCGAGGAGCACGGCTGGACCTGCAGCCACTCCGTGGTCGAGGTGGTCATGGACGACATGCCGTTCCTGGTCGACTCGGTCACCAATGAGCTCACCCGCCAGGGGCGCGGCATCCATGTCGTGATCCATCCGCAGGTGATCGTGCGCCGTGACATCACCGGCAAGCTGATCGAGATGCTCGACGTCTCCCCGGACGGCCCGGCCAGGAACAGGAAGAAGAAGCTGCCGCATGACGCGGTCGTGGAGTCCTGGATCCATGTCGAGACCGATCGCGAGACCGACCGCGGCGATCTGAAGCAGATCACCGCCGATCTGCTGCGCGTCCTGTCCGATGTCCGCGAGGCCGTCGAGGACTGGGAGAAGATGCGCGACTCCGCGCTGCGCATCGCCGAGGGCCTGCCGGACGAGCCGAAGGCCGCCGAGGTCCGCGAGGAGGAGGTGGAGGAGGCCCGTGAGCTGCTGCGCTGGCTCGCGGACGACCACTTCACCTTCATCGGCTTCCGCGAGTACGAGCTGACGCAGGTCCCCACCGAGGCCGGTGGCGAGGAGGACGCGCTGACCGCGGTGCCCGGCACCGGTCTCGGCATCCTGCGTTCCGACCCGCAGCACAAGGACGCCGACGAGAGCGCCCACGCGGGCCCCGGCACCCCGGTGTCCCAGGCCTTCAACCGGCTGCCGGCCGACGCCCGCGCCAAGGCGCGTGAGCGCAAGCTGCTGGTGCTGACCAAGGCGAACAGCCGCGCCACCGTCCACCGTCCCTCGTACCTCGACTACATCGGTGTGAAGAAGTTCGACGCCGAGGGCAATGTGATCGGCGAGCGCCGCTTCCTGGGGCTGTTCTCGTCCGCCGCGTACACCGAGTCGGTGCGCCGGGTGCCGGTGATCCGCCGCAAGGTCGACGAGGTGCTCGCGGGCGCGGGCTTCCGGGCCAACAGCCACGACGGCCGTGACCTGCTGCAGATCCTGGAGACCTACCCGCGCGACGAGCTGTTCCAGACCCCGGTCGACCAGCTCCGTTCGATCGCCACCAGCGTGCTCTACCTCCAGGAGCGCCGCCGGCTGCGGATGTTCCTGCGCCAGGACGAGTACGGGCGCTACTACTCCGCGCTGGTCTACCTTCCGCGTGATCGTTTCACCACCGATGTGCGGCTGCGGCTGACCGACATCCTGCTGGAGGAGCTGAGCGGCCGTCCGCCGGTCGACTTCACCGCCCTGCACACCGAATCGGTGCTCTCGCGGCTGCACTTCGTGGTCCGCGTCCAGCCGGGGACCGAGCTGCCCGACCTCACCGACTCCGATGTGGAGCGGATCGAGAGCCGGCTGATCGAGGCCGCCCGCTCCTGGGCCGACGGCTTCACCGACGCGCTGGTCTCCGAGGTCGGCGAGGAGCGCGCCGCCGAGCTGCTCCGCCGCTACCAGCACGCCTTCCCCGAGGGCTACAAGGCGGACCACACTCCGCGCGGCGCCGTCGCCGACCTGCAGCACCTGGAGCGGCTGAAGGACGCCGAGAAGGACTTCGCGCTGAGCCTCTACGAGCCGGTGGGCGCGGCTCACGCCGAGCGCCGCTTCAAGATCTACCGGGCCGGGGCCCAGATCTCGCTGTCCGCGGTGCTCCCGGTGCTCAACACCCTCGGCGTCGAGGTGGTGGACGAGCGCCCGTACGAGCTGCGCTGCTCGGACAAGACCACCGCCTGGATCTACGACTTCGGGCTGCGGCTGCCGCTGCGCGAGGGCGAGGCCCTCGCCGACGACGCCCGTGAGCGCTTCCAGAACGCGTTCGCCGCGGTGTGGACCGGCCAGGCCGAGAGCGACGACTTCAACCAGCTGGTGCTGGGCGCGGGTCTTGACTGGCGGCAGGCGATGGTGCTGCGGGCCTACGCCAAGTATCTGCGGCAGGCCGGGTCCACCTTCAGCCAGTCGTACATGGAGGACACCCTCCGTAACAATGTGCACACCACCCGGCTGCTGATCTCCCTCTTCGAGGCCCGGATGTCGCCGGAGCGGCAGCGGGCGGGGCTGGAGCTGACCGACGCCCTGCTGGAGGAGCTGGACGCGGCGCTGGACCAGGTGGCCTCGCTGGACGAGGACCGCATCCTGCGCTCCTTCCTCACCCTGATCAAGGCCACTCTCCGCACTAATCACTTCCAGAAGAACGCCCACGACAGGCCGCACGACTATCTGTCGATCAAGCTGGACCCGCAGGCCGTGCCGGATCTGCCCGCGCCCCGCCCGGCGTACGAGATCTGGGTCTACTCGCCGCGGGTCGAGGGTGTGCATCTGCGGTTCGGCAAGGTCGCGCGCGGCGGTCTGCGCTGGTCCGACCGGCGTGAGGACTTCCGTACCGAGATCCTCGGCCTGGTCAAGGCGCAGATGGTGAAGAACACGGTCATCGTGCCGGTGGGTGCCAAGGGCGGCTTCGTCGGCAAGCGGCTGCCGGACCCGTCCGTGGACCGCGACGCCTGGATGGCCGAGGGCATCGCCTGCTACAAGACCTTCATCTCCGGTCTGCTCGACATCACCGACAACCTGGTCGCCGGGCAGGTCGAGCCGCCGAAGGACGTGGTTCGCCACGACGGGGACGACACCTATCTCGTCGTCGCCGCCGACAAGGGCACCGCGACCTTCTCCGATATCGCCAACGACGTGGCGCAGGCGTACGGCTTCTGGCTCGGGGACGCCTTCGCCTCCGGCGGCTCCGCCGGATACGACCACAAGGGCATGGGCATCACCGCCCGCGGCGCCTGGGAGTCGGTCAAGCGCCACTTCCGCGAGCTGGGCCATGACACCCAGACCCAGGACTTCACGGTCGTGGGCGTCGGCGACATGTCCGGTGACGTGTTCGGCAACGGGATGCTGCTGAGCGAGAACATCCGGCTGATCGCCGCCTTCGACCACCGGCACATCTTCCTGGACCCGAACCCGGACGCGGCCACCTCCTACGCCGAGCGCCGCCGCCTGTTCGAGCTGCCGCGCTCCTCGTGGGAGGACTACAACACCGAGCTGCTGTCGGCGGGCGGCGGCATCCACCCCCGTACGGCCAAGGCCATCCCGATCACCCCGCAGGTGCGGGCCGCGCTCGGGATCGAGAAGCGGGTCGCCAAGATGACCCCGGCCGATCTGATGAAGACGATCCTCAAGGCCTCGGTGGACCTGCTGTGGAACGGTGGCATCGGCACCTACGTCAAGGCGTCCACCGAGTCGCACGCCGATGTGGGCGACAAGGCCAATGACGCGATCCGGGTGGACGGCCAGGATCTGCGGGTCAAGGTCGTCGGCGAGGGCGGCAACCTGGGCCTGACCCAGCTCGGCCGGATCGAGTTCGCCTCCAACGGCGGCCGGATCAACACCGACGCGATCGACAACAGCGCCGGTGTGGACACCTCCGACCACGAGGTGAACATCAAGATCCTGCTCAACGCCCTGGTCACCGAGGGCGACCTCACCCTCAAGCAGCGCAACAAGCTGCTCGCCGAGATGACCGACGAGGTCGGCGCGCTGGTGCTGCGCAACAACTACGCGCAGAACGTGGCGCTGGCCAACTCCATCGTCCAGTCCTCCAGCCTGCTCCACGCCCACCAGCGGCTGATGCGCCGCCTGGGCCGCGAGGGGCGGCTGGACCGGGCGCTGGAGTTCCTGCCCACCGACCGCCAGATCCGCGAGCGGCTCTCCGCCGGGCGCGGGCTGACCCAGCCCGAGCTGGCCGTGCTGCTGGCCTACGTCAAGATCACGGTGGCCGATGAGCTGATCACCACCGGGCTGCCCGACGACCCGTACCTCCAGCGGCTGCTGCACGCGTACTTCCCGCAGGCGCTGCGGCAGAAGTTCCCCGAGCACATCGACGGCCACGCCCTGCGGCGCGAGATCATCACCACGGTGCTGGTCAACGACACCGTCAACACCGCCGGTTCGACCTTCCTGCACCGGATGCGGGAGGAGACCGGGGCCTCCACCGAGGAGGTCGTGCGGGCCCAGACCGCGGCCCGCGCGATCTTCGAGCTGAACCAGGTGTGGGACGAGGTCGAGGCGCTGGACACGGTCGTCGACGCCGACATCCAGACCCGGATGCGGCTGCATTCGCGCCGGCTGGTCGAGCGCGGCACCCGCTGGCTGCTGAACAACCGGCCGCAGCCGCTGGAGCTGGCCGAGACGATCGACTTCTTCGGCGAGCGGGTCGGCACGGTCCGGGCGCAGCTGCCCAAGCTGCTGCGCGGCTCCGACATCGAGTGGTACCAGCGGATCTACGACGACCTGACCGGGGCGCATGTCCCGGAGGACCTGGCCACCCGGGTGGCGGGCTTCTCCTCGGCCTTCCCGACGCTGGACATCGTGGCCATCGCGGACCGCACCGGAAAGGACCCGCTGGCGGTCGCCGAGGTCTACTACGACCTGGCCGACCGGCTGCGGATCAGCCAGCTGATGGACCGGATCATCGAGCTGCCGCGCGCGGACCGGTGGCAGTCCATGGCCCGGGTCTCCATCCGCGAGGACCTGTACGCGGCCCAGGCCGCCCTGACCGCCGATGTGCTGTCGGTGGGCAACGGCGGCTCCACGCCCGAGCAGCGCTTCAAGGCGTGGGAGGAGAAGAACGCCGCGCTCCTGCAGCGGGCCCGCACCACGCTCGATGAGATCCAGTCGTCGGAGACCTTCGACCTGGCCAATCTGTCGGTCGCGATGCGGACGATGCGGACGCTGCTGCGCACCCACAGCTGACGCGGTCGGCACCCGGCTCAACGCGCCTCCGGTGGACTTCATGTCCGCCGGGGGCGTTTGTCACCCGCTTGGGCGCCCCTCCAACGACCGAGCGGGCATACCGGGACGAACCCACCTAGCGTGGGTGGTCAGTGAGTGCTTCGCGCCTCGAACCGCCACCGCGTCCCGAGGAGCCCTATGCCCCGCTTCACCATCGTCATCGCCGCCTATCGCGTCCAGGGCTATCTGGGCGCCTGCCTGGACTCCGTGCTGACGCAGTCGTGCACCGACCTCGAGGTGGTCGCCGTGGACGACCGCTCACCGGACCACTGCGGCGCGATCATCGACGCGTACGCGGCGCGCGACAGCCGGGTCGTGCCCGTGCACCAGCGGGTCAACTCCGGGCCCGGCCGGGCCCGTAACGCCGGGGTGGAGCGGGCGAGCGGGGACTATCTGCTCTTCCTGGACGGCGATGACACCCTCGCCCCGGGCACCCTCCAGGGCCTCGCCGACCGGCTCGCCCTCACCCACGACCCGGAGATCCTCTACTTCAACCATGTGCGCACGTACTGGTCGGAGCGCCGGGCCCCCAGCCTCTTCGGGGAACTGCTGGCCTCGGCGGGCACCGATGTCTTCTCCGCCGTCGAACGCCCGGAATTCCTGCGGCTCTTCGCGATGTCGTCCAATCGCGTCTACCACCGGGATTTCTACATCCGGCACGGCTTCGCGTTCAGCGAGGGCATCTACGAGGACGCCCTGCTCTCGTACAAGACGATGCTCACCGCGCGGCGAATAGCCTGTGTGGATCTGGTGGGCCTGGAATACCGGCAGCGGCGGGTCGGGGCCAGTACGGGAAGCCCCGGCGAGAAGCACTTCATCATCTTCCAGCAGTACGCCCGGCTCTTCGACTTCCTCGACGACCGGCCGCAGCTGGATCCGCTGCGCCCGCTGCTCTTCGAGCGGGCCGTATCGCATTTCCTGTTCTGCCTGGACCGGACGTCCCGGGTGGCGGCGGCGGACCGGCCGCGCTTTTTCGCCCGGGCCGCCGAGTGGTACCGCGCCCATCTCCCGGCCGGGTTCACCCCGCCGGTCGAGGGGCGGTGGCGCTTCGAGGCGCTGGCGTCCGGCTCCTTCCTCCGCTACCGCGAGCACGAGCTGGCCGTACGGGCGGCCGCCGGGGCCCGCAAGCTGCGCCGGACCGTCCGGCCGCCGCTGGCGGCCCGCGCCAAGCAGGGGCTGTACCGGCTGCACCGGCAGCGGCCCGTCGACCCCCAGCTGGCCGTCTACTCCGCGTACTGGGGGCGGGGGGTGCTGTGCAACCCGGGGGCGATCTATGCGAAGGCGCGGGAGCTGGCGCCGGAGATCCATGGCGTGTGGGCGGTCAAGAAGTCGGAGATCGAGACCCTTCCGGAAGGCGTCGACTACGTCGTCACCGGCACCCGCGACTTCTACCGCACGGTGGCCCGCGCGAAATACCTCATCAACAATGTCAACTTCCCCAATGAGGTGGTGAAGCGGCCGGGCGCGGTGCATCTGCAGACCTTCCACGGCACCCCGCTCAAATGCATGGGCCTGGACCAGCAGCGCTATCCCGCCGCCGCGGGCGGGATGAGCTTCGGCAATCTGCTCAAGCGCATCGACCGCTGGGACTTCGCCCTCTCCTCCAATCCGCACTCCAGCCAGATCTGGGAGCGGGTCTACCCCGCCGCGTACCGGCTGCTGGAATACGGATATCCGCGCAATGACGTCTTCTTCACCGCGACCGAGGCGGATATCCGGCGGATCCGTGCGGAGTTGGGAATCCCGGCCGGGAACACCGCCCTGCTCTACGCGCCCACCCTCCGCGACTACCAGAAGGGGTTCACCCCCCGGCTGGACCTGGAGCGGCTCAGCCGCGAACTCGGCCCCGGGACCACGCTGTTGGTGCGGGCCCACTACTCCTACCGGCCGGATGACGAGCTGGCCCGGCTCGAGGAGGCCGGATCGGTGATCGACGTCTCGCGCCACCGGTCGGTGGAGGAGCTGTGCCTGGCGGCCGACGCGCTGATCACCGACTACTCGTCGATGATGTTCGACTACGCCCTGCTGGACCGGCCCGTCGTGATCTACGCCGACGACTGGGACATCTACCGCTCCTCCCGCGGCGTCTACTTCGACCTGCTGTCGGGATCCCCCGGCGAGACCCCGGGGGCCGTCGCCCGCAGCGAGCGGGAGCTGGTCGAGGTCTTCCGCGAGGGCCGTTGGTGCGACGCGGACGCGACCGCGCTGCGGACCGCCTTCCGGGCCCGCTTCGGCCGGTTCGACGACGGCCACGCGGCCGAGCGGGTGGTGCGGGCCCTGATGCTGGGCCAGGACGTCGAGCTTCCGCTCGCCCCCGCGCCACAGCCGCGGCCGCTGGCGGACAGTGCCCCGGCGGGGCCGCGCGGCGGCGTCCTCACCGCCGAGTGACCGATCCGCCGGGTGACCGACCCGCCGAGTGACCGATCCGCCGAGTGACCGATCCGCCGCGTGGTCCCCGGTCCGCCGTCCGGTCCGCCGGGTGACCCCGATCCCGATCCCGACCCGACCCGTCGAGAGCCCGGAGTCAGGAGGCCGTCATGCCCGCTCTGTCCCGACCTCGTGTCAGTGTGATCATCCCCGCCTACAACGCCCTGCCGGAGCTGACCCGGGCCGTCACCTCCGCGATGGACCAGACCCTGGGCCCGGAACGGGTCGAGATCATCGCGGTGGACGACGGTTCGACCGACGGCACCGGCGAGGAGCTGGAGCGGCTCGCCCGCACCTGCCACGCGCTCCACGTCATCCACCAGGAGAACTCCGGCTGCGCGGGCGTCCCCCGCAACACCGGGCTGGACCACGCCCGGGGCGACTTCGTCTTCTTCCTCGACTCCGACGACTATCTGGGCCCGGACGCGCTGCGCCGCATGGTCGCCATGGCCGACGCCCACGGCACCGACATCGTCCTCGGCAAGATCGCCTCCGTGGGCGGACGGGCCGTGCCCCGGGCCGTCTTCCAGCGCAATCAGCCCCGTACGGACATCTTCTCCTCCCACGCCTATCTGACCCTGGGCCCGTGGAAGCTGTTCCGCCGCTCCCTCATCGAGCGGCTGGAGCTGCGCTTCCCGCCCTACCGCAACTGCGAGGACAAGCCGTTCACCGCGGCCGCCTACCTCAACGCCTCCGGTATCTCGGTGGTCGCCGACTACGACTGCTACTACGTCCGCTACCGCGAGAACCGCACCAACCTCACCCTCACCGCCTCCGACCTCGCCCACCGCATGGACGGCACCCGGCTGTGCTTCGAGACCGTCGCCCGCTATCTGGAGCCGGGCCCGCGCCGGGACCAGATCATGCGCCGCCATGTGGAGTGGGAGCTGTGCGGTCCGCTGCGCGCCCTGCTGCCCCGCGAGAGCGAACAGGACGCGCGGGAGCGGTTCTTCCCCGAGTTCCGGCACTGGGCGAGCACCTGGGTGACCGACGCCCTCTTCCAACGGCTCGACGCCCCCGACCGGCTGCTGATCCATCTGCTGCGCGCCGACCGCTTCGACGATGTGCTGACCGTGGCCCGGAACGCCGGACAGGACGAGCGGCGCGGCCATCTCGTCGACAAGGGACGGGTCTACTGGCTGCACCCCTTCTTCCGCGACCACGCCGCCGCCGTCCCCGACATCTGCTTCGACGTGACCGACCGGCTGCCGGTCCAGCACCACCTGGAGACGGCGAGCTGGCAGGGCGGGGTGCTGCGGCTGGCCGGGCACGCGTATGTCGAGGACGTGGACTCCCTCGACCCGGCCACCGAGATCGTGCTGCGCAAGTACCGGGCCGACCGCCCCGAGGTCCGGCTGCCCACCACGCCGTGCCTGTCCGCCCATCCGCTGCCGGGTGAGGGGCGGCGGTACGAGATGGCGGGCTTCACCGCCGAGATCGACCCGGCCACCGCGGACGGCGGCGCCCCGCTGGAGCGGGGGCTGTGGAACATCTACCTGGACGTCCGAGCCCAGGGCGTCAGCCGTACGGTGCGGTTCGGCAACCGCCGCGAGGGCGGTGAGGTCACCCATCCCACCCGGCGCCGCGTCACCACCCCCCAGGGGCCGGTGGCGGTGGTGCCGTACTTCACCCCGTACGGCAATATCTCGCTCGACGTCGGCGAGGTCGCCCATCCCCTCGACCCGCCCTGCCAGGTGCTCAGGACCATCTGGCGCAGCCGCGGCACGCTGCTGGTCGGCGGACGGCTGACCGAGGAGGCGGTGCGGGACGGCGGGGTGCTGCGGCTGCGCGCCGAGACGGGGACGGGGACGGGAACGGGGACGGACGCGGTGCACGAGGTGCCGGTGCGCACCGAGCAGGGCGGCTCCGTGACCGTCTTCACCGCCCGGCTGCCGATCGGCCGCCTGGGCGCGGGCTGCTGGACGCTGACGCTGATCATGGACGGACCCGGGGCGGACGCGCCGCCCCGCACCGCGATCGTGCCGTACTTCGACCGGCTGGCCGCCACCCGCTGGCTCCGCTTCGGCTGCCGTCCGTACTACGCCAAGCCGGTGGCCCTGGGCCCGGCGCGGGCCCTGGGCCTGGAGGTGGCTCCGATCAAGGTCGTCACGGGGGTGCGGCGGCGGCTGGGAGGGTGAGCCGGGCCCGCGGGGTCACTGGCCCTGCGGGGTCACTGGTCCCGCGGGGTCGCTGGTCCCGCGGGGCCACTGGTCCCGCGAGATCACTGGTTCAGCCCCAGCCGGTTGCGTACGGCGGCGAGCAGCCGGACCGGGGCCACCCGCAGCTCCAGGGTCACCTCGCCGCGCCCCATGAGCGGCTTGGCGTAGTACGGCCGGCCGCGCCGCACCCAGCGGGCGCCGGGCAGCCGGGCGGGCGGCGGCACGGGCGCGGCGGGCGCGGTGCGCCCCGGGCCCTGGTCATCGCCGGGGGCGACGACGGCCAGGGTCACCGTCCACCGGCCGCGGCCCAGGTCCCGCACCGGCAGCCGGGCGGTGAAGGCACCCGCCGGATGGCCCGCGGCGAACCGCACCGGATGGTCGTGGACCCGTCCGTCGGTGTGCTCGGCGCGCAGCCGCAGCACCCGCCCGCGCGCCGGGGTGCCGGGCGGCAGCAGCCGTCCGGCGACGACCAGGGTGCCCTTGTCCGACGGATGCCACACGGCCTCCGTCACCTCGCAGGGCGCCCCGCGCGGGGCCGGGCCGATGTCGAGGGAGAGGTTGCGGTACGGGCTGGTGAAGTACGGCGTGACCCGGGCGCGCAGCCCGGGCCCGGCGGCCACCACCCGGCGCGCGGTGCCGATGTCGAGCAGGTCGTCATGGCGGTTGCCGAAGCGTACGGTGCGGCTGATGCCCTGGGCGCGGACGTCGAGGAAGACGTCCCAGACCCCGGGGCGCAGCGGTGTGCCGCCGTCGGCGGTGGCGATGTCCACGTCCGCCTCGAACCGCGCGGGGTCCTCCGCCGCCGTGGCCTCCACCGGGATCCGCACCTCGTCCCGCGCCTCGCGGCGGCGCAGCACCAGCTCGGCGCGGTCCTCCTCGGGGTCGGACTCCAGCCCCTCGATGGCCGCCCGGCCGCGCACCCGCAGGGTGCTGCGGCCGTGCCAGCCGGCGCCCGCGAGGTGGTGCCGGACCGGCAGCCGGTCGGTGACGTCGAAGCAGGCGTCGGGGACCTCGGCGTCGGGGTCGCGGAAGAAGGGGTGCAGCCAGTAGACGCTGCCCTTCTCCACCAGATGGCCGCACCGGGCGTCCCGCTTGGTGTTGCGCACGACGGACAGCAGATCCTCGAAGCGGCCGGTGCGCAGCAGATGGACCATCAGCCGCTCGGGCGCGGTGAGGGTGGGGAAGAGCGCGTCGGAGCAGTGGGCCTGCGCCCACCGGCGCAGCTCGGGCAGGAACCGCTCGCGGACCTCGGTCTCGTCCTCGCGCGGCAGCGCGCGCAGGGCCGGGCACAGCTCGCGCCGGATGTGGTGGCGCATCACCGTGTCGCGGCGGGTGCCGGTCCGGGTGTGCCGGGCGGCGGTCTCGAACAGCGGCCGCATGGCCTCGATCCGCTCGGCGAGACCGGGGGCGGCGCGGCCGGGGTTCGGGCCCAGGTGGTAGCAGTCGTAGTCGGCGACGACGGAGATCCCGGAGGCATTGAGATAGGCGGCCGCGGTGAAGGGCTTGCCCTCGCCGTGGCGGAGGTGGGCGGGGAAGCGCAGCCGCAGCCGTTCGATCAGGGAGCGGCGGAACAGCTTGCAGGGCTCCAGACTGGCGTAGGCGTGGGAGCTGTGGACGTCGGTGCGCAGCTGGTTGTGGCGGAAGACCGCCTTGGGGACGCCGCGCCCGTCCGGGGAGACCATCTTGCCCAGGACCACGTCGGTGCCGTTCTGGTCGGCCATCGCGACCATGCGGCGCAGCGCGTCGGGCGCCAGCCGGGCGTCGGCGTCCAGGAAGAAGACGAAGTCGCCGGTGGCGCGGGCCAGTCCGGTGTTGCGGGGGCCGCCGACGCCGCCGCGGCAGGGGTGGGGGTCGCGGACCACATGGAGCGAGGGGCAGCCGGCGGCGAGCCGGTCCAGCTCCTCCGCGGTGCCGTCGGCCGATCCGTCGTCGACGGCGATGATGTCGAGGCGGCTGAGCCCGAGGGTCTGCTCCATGGCGGAGGTGACGGCCCGGGTGATTCCGGGCATGGCGTCACGGGCGGGGACGATCACGCTGACACGGGGAGGCGGGCCGGGGCGGTGATTGCGCGGCATGCTGGCTCCGGAAGGTGTGCGGGGGGCTCAGGAGGCGTGTGGGGGGCTCCTGGGACGGGGCCGTGGGGTGGGGCCGAGGGTGGAAGCTCATGGTGGGGGGCTGGGGTGAGGTCCGGGTGTGGGAAGTGCTGCCACCGGGTGACGTAGATGTGGGGTGTCGGGTTCCCAGGTGACGTAGATGTGGGGTGTCGGGTTCCCGGGTGACGTACGTGGGGGATATCGGGTTCCCGGGTGACGTACATGGGGGGTGTCCTGCTACCGGGTGATGGACCAGCGTCCGGCGCCGGGCGGCGAGGCCGTGTGGAGGTCGCGCAGCCGGACGACCGCCTCTCCCTTCTCGGCGAGGGCGTCGACGGCGTCGGTGAAGCGCTGGATGGACGGTGGTGTGGCGGGGCCGAGGAGAAACCCCTTCACCTCGTGGCGGGCGGTGCGCAGCTCGTCGAGGGAGGGGTCGAAGAGCGGGCGCAGGAGGTTCTGCGTTCCTGATGCCCCGGGACCGAGCGGATAGGCCGCCCTGGCCATGACGTTCTGCCGCCGGAACTCCTCCTCGCCGAGCCCCGCCGGGGCGGTGAGGGCGTACGGCTTGAGGGTGGCGAGGAAGTCGCCGACCACGTCGGAGAGGTCACCGATCAGCAGATCGGCCTGGTCGAAGCAGGAGTGGAGGGTGGGGGTGTCCCCCTCGATCACCTGGTGGAGCCAGGGCGGTGAGGCCGCCCAGTGGGCCTGGTGCCACTCCCGGCGCAGCCCCTCGGCCTCGGTGAGCAGGGCCGGGTCGGGTGCGGCGCGGTCTCTGGTGAGCATGGCCTCGTCGGCGTCCGCCCGGCGCAGCCGGGCGTCGAGCGCGGCGATGCGCTTGGCCAACTCGGCGCGGTGGCGGGCGGCTTCGGTACGGAGGGCTTCGGTGTGCGGGGTGTCGGTGTGCGGGTCGTCGGTGTGCGCGGCCTGGGCGTCCTCGGGCTCTTCGCCGAAGGCGTCCGGGGTTAGGGCGTCCCCGCCGAGGGCTTCGGCGGCGAGGGCGTCCGCGCTGAGGGCGTCGGCGAAGGTGCTCTTGCCGAGGGCGTTCGCGGCGAGGGCCGCCGCGGCGCGCCGCTCGTTCGCGGCCTGGATCAGGGCGACGATACGGCGGTGGGCGGCGTGGTCCTCGGGGGAGCGGTGGCCGGTGGGGGGATGCGGCCGGTAGAGCACCCGGACCGGGCGTTCGCTCTCCAGCAGCGCTTGGACGATCGGCTCACCCGCCGTGAGGTCACGGGTGGGCGCGTACAGCACGGTGGGCAGGGGCGTGGGCGTGGGCGTTGGCACGGGGGCATGGCCGGTTCCCGCGACGCGCAGGCCGTCGAGCTGGGGGCGGCCGATCTCCACGATGTCGGCCTCCTCGACACCGACCGCGGCCTGCACATAGCGGCGGCGCCCCGCCTCGCCCGCGACCCACACCTGGTCGTAGACCTTGCTGTACGGATCGACGGCGGCGGTCTCGTCGCCGTCGCCGGGGGCCAGGAAGACGTGCTGCATGGTGGGGATCCGCAGGAGGTGGATGTTCCGGCCGGTGTTGGCGGGGTAGAGCGCCACCCGCACCCCGCTCAGGTCCAGCTGCGACAGATGGGCGGCGCTCGGCACGCACAGCACCGGCAGCGGGGTCGGCCCCAGGGCCTCCAGCAGCTCCCGTTCGCGCAGGATGACCAGCGACGGGGTGTGCAGCGCGGCCACCGGCCCCAGCCACCGGGTGACCTGGTCGGCGCGGTCGCGCGGGCCGGAGAAGTACAGCACCGTGCGGGGGCGGTGATGGATCAGCCAGGCGTCCACCTCGGCCAGCACCTCGGCGGCGCCGGGCAGCCGCCGGGTGGCCCGGACCAGGTACGGAACGAGCGCCACCACCGTGATCAGGGACGACCCGGCGGCGAGGGTGAGCGCCGCCACCACCCAGCGGGCGTCACCGGTCGTCAGCGACGCGGTGAGCCCGAGCAGGGCGGACAGCTCGTAGACCAGGATCCGCTGACCGGGCCATTCGGTGAGTCTGCGGGGTGGCCGGTCGCTGATGTCCAGCCGCCGCAGATCGATGTTGCGGGCCGCGACCGCGAGGGCGCGGCGGCGTCGGATGAGGGTGGTGAGCGCGGCGTGCAGGGCCTGCCCGGCGAGCAGGCACAGCACCAGCGTCATGGCCGCGGCGAGGCCGATGGGCCCGGTGACATGGAGTCGGCCGAGCAGCAGGAGCAGCAGCACGCAGCGGAACTCGAAGCGTGACGTGGCGCCCATGTGGAGCCGCCCCAGACGGGCCATCAGCCCCGGCGCGGTGCGGTGCAGCAGCAGCTCGCAGCCGCACCCGGCCAGCCCGGCGGCCGCGAAGACCTCTCCGGCCCCGGTGAGCGCCGCCACCGCCATGGTCACCAGACACCCGGTCAGCGCGGCGAAGGCCACGAGACCGCGGGGGCTTTCGATACCGAGGCGGTTCATGACGCGTGCCCTTCGCGGCGGATGAGTCGTTCTGACTGCACACTGTAGGCGAATAGTCGTATTTATGCCTTTTGTTGTCGTGTGGAGCGGATGAGGTGAGGGTGAGGGTGCGGAAGCGTGAGGGGATCTCCGCGCCGACGGCGATCGTGCTCCCGGTGGCCGTCATGCTCGGGCTGGGGCTGTGGGGCCTGGACCGGGGCACGATGTGGCGCGATGAGTCCGCGACGTACCAGATGGCCCGGCGGACCCTCCCTCAGATCCGCGACGCGCTCGGCACGGTGGACGCCGTCCACGGGCTCTACTACGTCCTGATGCACCCGGTCCTGGCCCTGCGGCCCTCCGAGGTGACCATGCGTCTGCCCTCGGTGCTCGCCGCCATGGCCGCCACCGCCCTCGTCGCCGCCCTGGGCTGCCGCCTCGCCCGCCCCCGGGTGGGCCTGTGGGCCGGCCTGCTCTACGCGACCACGCCCGTGGTCACCCACTACGCCCAGGAGGGCCGCTCCTACGCCCTGGTCGCGGCGGGCGCGGCGGGGGCGACGTACCTGCTGGTGGGCGCGGCGGGGCTGGCGCCGAGGGCGGCGCTCACGCCCGCCCCCGGCCCCGGGGCGGCGCCCACACCGGCCCCTGGGGCGGCGCCCGCGCCCGCCCTCGGTCCCGGGGCGGCGTCCCGCCCGGTCGGGCCGACGGGCGAGGCGACGTCGGCCACAGGGGTCCGTTCGGCCGTACGGGTCCGCGGCGACGTGCCCCGCCCGGCGCAGGGGCCGGGCGGGCCCGGGGCGAGGGGCCATGCGGGCGGGTGGCGCTGGGCCGCGTACGGGGGTGTGGTGGCCGTGACCGCGCTGCTGCACGTGTTCGCGGTGCTGATGCTCGCCGCGCACGCGTTGACGCTGCTCGTCTCGCGCGCCCCGCGCCGCGTGTGGTGGGGCTGGGGGAGCGCGGCGGCGGGGGCGGTGGGGGCGGTGGCGCCGCTGGCGGTGGTGGCCCGGCGGCAGAGCGCGCAGATCGCCTGGATACGCCATCCGACGCCGGGTCGGCTGTGGGCGGTGGTCGAGGAGTTCGCGGGCCCCAGCGCGCTCGTCCTCGCCGCCAACCTCCTGCTGGTCGCGATCGCCGTGATCCGCCCCCGCCGGACGGCGCTGACCGCGGTCGCCCTGCCCCTGATCTGCGTCCCGCCCGTCCTCCTCTTCGCCCTGGCCCTCCACCGCCCCTGCTTCCACGAGCGCTACCTCCTGTTCGCCCTGGCGGGCATCCCCCTACTGGCCGCGGCGGGCGTCGACCGACTGGCGGAGGAGATGTCCGGTCACCGCCGGGCCGTGACGGGTCGCCGTCGCCGGGCCGTGTCCGGCCGCCGCCGCGCCGTGGTCGCCGCGGCCGGGGCTCTCGCGGTCGGCTGCGCGTTCGTCTGGCAGCTCCCGCTGCACCAGCGGGAGCGGGAGCCGTTGAGCCGTCAGGACGACCTGGCGGCGCTGTCCACCGCGGTGGGGCGGCTGACCCGGCCGGGTGAGCCGGTGCTGTACGACCCGCCCAAGGAACGGCGGATCGCCATCGCCTATCCGCGCCCCCTCGCCGGGCTGCGCGACATCGCGCTGAGCACCCCCGGCCCGGCCTCCGGCACGCTCTACGGGGTGGACGTCGGTCCCGCCGAGCTGCTGCGACGGCTGGCCGGGACGCGCTCGGCATGGCTGATCGCGGCCGATGAACCGGAGGCACGCCGCCCGAAGGCGGCCGTGCTGACGGGGCACTTCCGGCTGGCGTACTCGCTGTGCCTGCCCGGTATTCGCCTGGAGCGCTACGTGCGGGCGGTCTAAGCTCTGCGGATGACCTTGGAATGGGAACAGGTAATCGTTCATTCGGAAGATCCGGTGGCCCTGGGGCAGTGGTGGGCCGAGGCTCTTGGCTGGGTTGTGGTCCACTCCTCCGATGACGAGTTCGAGATCCGTCCGGAGCCGGATCGCCTGCCAGGGTTGGACTTCGTCCGGATCGCTGAGAGCAAGAAGGCCAAGAGCCGACTGCATCTCGACTTCAGGCCTGATGACCAGGACGCCGAGGTGGCTCGTCTGGTGGCGCATGGCGCACAGCGTGTCGATATCGGCCAGGGTGAGCAATCGTGGATCGTATTGGCGGATCCCGAAGGCAACGAGTTCTGCGTCCTCGCCCAGCGCCGCCAGTAAGGCTCACCGGGGCCCGGGGCGGAGCCTCCGCGTTATCCAGCCCCTCCGGCATTTGAGGAGCGGGGTCCAGGGGCGGAGCCCCGGCGGGGGTGAGGGGGCGGAGCCCCCTCTTCCGGGAAGGGGCGGGGCGGGGAAAAATCACCCCACCCCCACCACTCACCCCCGCAACGACCCACTCCCCGTAGCCTGCGCCCCGGGCGCCCGCCGAGCCGGAACGACGGCGCGGCGCGCCAGAGCCGCGGCCCCCGCCAGCCTCAGCAGACCCGTAAGAGGCACCCGCGCCGCACCCCGCGGCCCCGTACGGGGCACCCGCGCCGCACCCCGCGGCGACCGGTACGGCGCGTTCCAGCCGTACGGGAAGGACGCCTTGTCCGTCGTCATGATGTTCGTCGTCTCGTCGCACGCCAGAATCGCGATCAGCCACCGCCGCACCACCCGGTGGAAGGCGGGCGTCAGCGGCCGCGGCGCCAGCAGCCAGTCGCGGCACTGGCCGCTCACCGCGGACCGGTACGTGGTCTCGTCGTAGCGGTGCCAGGGCGCCTCCGGGGTGATCGGGTGGAGGCCGTAGTCCATGGCGGTCAGTGGCGCCAGGGCGGTGCGCAGCGCGTTGTGGTCCGCGCCGGGGAGGAGTTCGCAGACGATCCACGGCCGGTGGCGCCGGATCGTGTCGTACGACCCGCGCAACACCGCCGCCTCGAACGTCTCCACGTCGATCTTGATCAGATGCGGGGCGAGACCGCGCTCTCCGGTGAACGCGTCGACCGTCGTGACCGGCACCGTGACCGACTCGGTGTACCGGCGGTGGGCCGGGTTCAGCGAGTTGGAGGACTCCGACTTGAGGGAGAAGTACAGCTCGGCGGTGCCCGGTTCATCGGCCAGCGCGGTCTGCTGCACCTCGAACCCGAGCCGGTTGCACTCCCGGATCCGGCGGCACAGCGCGGCCGTCTCCGGGGTCGGCTCGAACGCGATGGCCCGCGGCCCGCGCCCGCCGTCCCCGTACACCGCGCTGATCAGCGCCGAGTACAGCCCGATGTGCGCGCCGATGTCGTACACCGCGCTGCCCTCGGGCGCTTGCTGGGCAAGGGCCAGCAAGGTGGCCTGGGTGGTCGGCTCGTAGCCGGCGAGCCCGGCGCGCCGCAACTGCCGCTGTACGGCGGTCTGTTTGCGGCTGAGCACATTGAGCGCCCGCGGATACGGCCCGCCCGCCTCGAGGACGTCCGGGTTCAGGGGAAGGGTGATGGCGAGGGGCATGGCTGCCGGGTCTCCTGTCGGGTGACGGCCCGCTCCAGCGGGCTGGGGAGGGGGAAGTAGGCGTCGAGGAAGGGGCGGACCAGCGCCAGCTGGTCCTCGAGGTCGTGCTCGGAGGAGACCGTGTCGTTGAGGCAGAACGCCTGGCAGTGGCGGGCCCGCAGCAGTCTGGCCAGCCGGGTGCGGACAGTGGGCTGGGCCAGGTCGAAGTAGTCGTAGCGCAGCTGGGCGGGGACCGCGCGCCCGGTCAGGAACGCGTAGTAGTGGTGGAGCGAGGACGGTACGGAGATGTCCGACGTCGAGCGCACCCGGCTGGCCATGGTCGCGCGGACCGGGTCGGGGAACTCCTTCTCGATCTCGGCGAGCACGCTGGTGCGCAGGGCGTGCGGGGTGTGCTTCATCTTCTGGGTGATGGCCGGGCCGAACCGCTCCTCCAGCAGCGCCCGGTTGTTCTTGCCCGCCGCGGATACGGGCACGTCGCCGGGGCCCACGGGGGTCAGCGGGATCAGCGCGCGGGAGGGGAAGAACTTGGAGACGCCGTTGGCCAGGAAGAAGTCCTGCGGGGTGACCGGCGAGCCGAGGAAGACGTCGTCGTTGAAGTAGAGGAAGTGCTCGGCGAGTCCGTCGATGTGGTGCAGCCGGGTCTCGATGGCATGGGAGTTGAAGGTGGGCAGCACATCGGGGTCGTCGAAGATGTCGTGGTGGTCCACGACGGTGATCCCCGGGTGCGAGGCGGCCAGCCAGTCCGGCACCTGACGGTCGGTCACCAGGTAGATATGGCGCACCCAGGGGGCGTACAGGTACAGCGAGCGCAGCGAATAGCGCAGTTCGTCGCGGTTGGCGTAGCGGGCGGCGTTGGCGGCCTGGGCGTGATAGCCCTCGCCCGCGAGGGCCGCCCGCCGCCGCTGCCACTGCGGATCCGAGCCGTCCACCCAGGTGTAGACGACGTCGATGGGGAAGCGGACCTCGTCCGGCAGCCGGGTCAGGAACTCCGGGCGGGTGCGCACCAGCGGCCCCGGCTGCCAGCCGACGGGCGGGGCGAGCCGGGTGAACAGCTGGTCGGGGGCGCGCACCGGTTCGCCCACGAGCGGTACGGACGCGGTGGTGCGGTTGAAGCGCGGCGCGGTCAGCACCCGCTCCTCGCCCTGCCCGCCCGGCTCCCAGAACTCGATGTCGCAGCCGTGCGCCGGGCCGAGGACCAGCCGTCCGCCCGGTCCGGCGTGGAAGCGGGTGAAGCGGACCACGGGGGCGGCGGCCAGCCGCCGCCAGGTCCGTCGGGTACCGCCGAGCCGGGGCGCGGGCGCCGGGTGGCCGCGCCGCGGGGGCGGTGAGACATACCCGGCCTCCTCGGCGCACAGCGCGGCCAGCGCCTTGACCACCTCTCCCCGCTGATCGGCCCGGACGCCCACGGCCGAGCCGACGTTGCCGTAGCAGCGGACCACGAAGTGGTCGATCCGCGCCCGGTCCAGCGCCTCGCACACCAGCCGCAGATTCTCGGCGCGCGCGAACAGCGGGGTGGGGGAGGGGACCAGGGCCGCCACGAGGGCGCCGCCCCGTCCGTCGGCGATCATCGTTCGGCCGGACCCGGCCAGCAGCCCGGCCCGCCGCATCCGCCGCCGCGCCCGGCGCAGCCGCAGCGTGCCGGAGGCGGCCGACAGCCCGCCGAGGCCCCGCATGGCCGCCCGGCGCAGCCCGGGGCCGGTCATGGCGACGACCGCGCGGCGCAGCGGCAGCGGGACCGTACGCCGGTATCCGCGCACCAGCGGCGGCGGGTCGGCGAGCCAGGGGCGGGGGGCGGCGGGCGGTGCGGTGAGGGGCATCGTGCGTCCTGGGTCGGGGCGTCGGGACGGGGTGCGTCGGGACGGAGTGCGTCGGGGCGCGTCGGGACGGGGCGGGGCGCGGGCGCTGGTGGGGGCTGGTGGGGGCTGGTGGGGGCTAGTGGGGGCTAGTGGGGGCGGCTCCGGTGGGGGAGTGCGGCGGGCGCGGGCGCGGGCGCGGGTGCGGGTGCGGGGGCGGCGGTCGGCGATGCGGCTGGTGGGGTGCAGACGGCCCCGGTCCGTGGCGCCGTCCGGGCCGCTGCCTCGACGGGCCGGTCAGGACCGTGCGGAACGGCGCGGACGGCGGTGCGGACATCGGCGCGGACGGCGGCGGGTGCGGGACGGCGCTCGGCGAGCGGGACGACGGGCGGCAGCAGCTCGTGGGGCTCGCCGAGGAACACCCGGCGCACCACGCGTTCGGCCGCCCGCCCGTCGTCGTACGGACAGAAGCGGGCCCGGAACGCGGCGCGCAGCGCGGCCGGGCGCGGACCGCGCCAGGCGCCCGTGGCGAAGAGCGCGATCAGCTCGTCCTCGGTGCGGGAGACCGGGCCGGGCGGGGCGGCGGTGATGTCGAAGTAGGTGCCGCGGGCGGCGCGATAGGCGTCCCAGTCGTCGGCGTGGATGACGATGGGGCGGTCGAGGTTGGCGTAGTCGAACATGATCGACGAGTAGTCCGTCAGCAGCGCGTCCGCCGCCAGGCACAGCTCCTCCACCCGGCCGTGCCCCGAGACGTCGAGCACCCGGCCGCCGGCACTCCCCATGGCCCCGTCCGGAGCGTGGAAGTAGTGCGGCCTGACCAGCAGCGTGAACCCGGGCCCCAGCGCGCGGGCCACCCGCTCCAGGTCCAGCCGCGGCACGGGGCGGCGCTGATAGTCGCGGTGGGTCGGCGCGTACAGCACGGCGACGGTGCCCGCGGGGATGCCGAGCCGGGCGCGCAGCCGGGCCACGTCGTCCTCGGTGGCGTGCTGGAAGACGTCGTCGCGCGGCGAGCCGTAGGGGAGGGTGGTGTAGCCGGAGGGGTAGACCCGCTCCCAGACCAGGGTGGTGTGGCGGTTGGCGGAGAGGCTGTAGTCCCAGCGGTCCACCCGCTCCAGCAGCTTGCCGAAGTCCATGCCGCGGGCGGCGGCCGGGCGGTCGCGCAGATCCAGGCCCATGTGCTTGAGCGGGGTGCCGTGGTGGGTCTGGAGATGGATCTGTCCGGGCCGCTTCCGCAGCCCCGGCGTGAAGTTGACGTTGTTGACGAGGAAGCGGGCGCGGGCCAGCGCCGTCCAGTACGCGGCCGAGCCGGGGTGCAGCCGGCGCACCCCGGGCGGCAGGGTGCGGGCGTACTCGGGGGTGGTGATCCAGGCGGTGCGCGCCCCCGGCACCAGCTCGCGCACCTTCGCCTCGATGGCGGCCGGGTGGCAGGCGTAGCCCTTGTGCCAGTAGGCGGCGAAGACGGCGAGCCGCGGATCGACGGGGAGGCACAGCTGGACCCGGTAATGCAGCCACAACGCGGCGGCGCGTGCCCGCCCGTACGCCGCGCGGGCGCGCTTGCCGGCACTCCGCCGCACCCGGCCGCCACCCCGCAGCAGCTCGAACGTCCACCGGGCGCCCAGCCGCAGCAGCAGACACCGCCACCGGGCGCGCCCCGGCGGGGTGGCCGCGCCGTGCGGCCGGTAGCGGCGGTGGTGCGCGCCCGCCCGGCGGAAGAACTCGGCCCGCGCCCGCACCGGCAGCCGGTCCGGCGCGGCGGCGATCACGCCGAGGTGGTCGACCATCCGCCGGAACAGCGCCGGGCGCCAGTGGGCCAGTTCGGGCCGGGCGTCGAGGAACCGGAACACCCGGTCGTACTGGTCGAACACATCGAGGTGGCGCCGGCTGGTCGTGCGCAGGATCCCGCCGCGCCGCCGCTGCCGGTAGTGGACGCACACCCGGTCCAGGACGGCGATGGACTCCGCGCTGAGCAGCACGGGAAAGGTCCAGGGCGTGTCCTCGTAGAACCCGGGCGGAAAGGCGAAGCCCTCCGCGCGGACGAAGTCCCGGCGGTACGCCTTGTTCCAGGCGACCATCAGCAGCCGCAACAGCTCCGGCCGCTGATCGAGCCGGAACACCTGCCGGACGCTCCCGGGATCCCCCTCCCGGAGCGACTCGGCCCGGACGTTCCGTACGGCGTCCCCCGTCCAGTCCACCCGCGCGTAGTCGAAGACCAGCAGCTGCGGCTCGCCGGTCCGCGCCAGCCGGTCGGCGATGGCGCGCAGCGAGCCGGGGGCGAGGGTGTCATCCCCGTCGAGAAAGAGCAGATAGTCCCCGGTGGCCCGCCGAATCCCGGCGTTCCGCGCCCGCCCGAGCCCCGCGTTCTCCACCAGATGCACGGCCCGCACCCGCGGATCCCGCTGGGCGGCCTCATCGATGATCGCGCCGCAGGCGTCCGGCGAGTGGTCATCGACCGCGATCAGCTCCAGGTCCGTGAAGTCCTGCTCCAGCACGGACCGCAGACAGTCACTCAGATACGGCTGGACCTCGTATGCGGGCACGATGACGCTGAACCGGGGCACGGCGGATCCCATCGGTCGAAGCGGCACGGATGGTTCCTCACACCATCATCTGAACGCCCACCGAATAGGACGACGCCATGGCGAGGCACCCCCGAAAGCCCCCCGTTCGGCCCAGCCCACACGGCACCTTTCGGAAGGTGAACGGCGCCGACTTTCGGAATGTGCACGGCGCCGACGTCACGCTGTGGCAGGGGCACGCCACAGGTCGATGGGGACGGGGCGCACCGCCCGGCCCTCGTCGTCCAGAATCCAGCCCATCCGTTTGAAGTTCGCCAGCGTGAGCGACCGGTCGACCAATGTGATCTCCGGGAACCGCTCGACCAGGTACTCCTCCAGCCGCCGGCTGTCCGGCACCGACCGCACCCAGCCGTTGACCACCAGGTTGTGCGCCGAGGAGATCGAGGCGCACATCCGCACCGCCGGCACCCCGGACAGCGCGGAGCCCACTCTCGCCAACGCGGCCGAAGGAACGTTCATCCGGTAGGTGACGAACACCGGGTAGTTGGACCGTGAGTGCGCGATCTCGCACCGTGGCACCAGCACGCCGGTGCGGAGCAGCCGCGAGGTGCGCCGCCGCGCGGTGGACTCGCTCATCCCCGTACGCTCGGCCAGTTCCTGGTAGCCGAGCCGTCCGTCGTGCCCGAGCGCCAGCATCAGCGGGATGTCCTCGGGTGCGGGGGTGGGGTCGGGCTCCTGGACCGCCAGGTCGTCGCGGCCATCGCGCATGACCTGCCGCTGGTCGCGGTCCAGCGCCCGCAGGTCCCAGCGGGACCCCTCGGTGAGCAGCTCGGTGACGATCTGACTGCGGGTGGCCAGCACCCCGTCCAGGCGGCCGATCACGTCGGTGAGGAGCCGGGAGAGCGCTGCCAGGTCCGAGACCAGCACGGTGAGCAGCAGATCCTGCTGCCCCGAGGTGTGTTCCACGCTGGCCACCTGTGGCTGTTCCACCAGCCCGGCCACCACCGAGGACAGCCGTGAGGGCACGCAGTCCACCTCGACGAACGCCTCCACATGGTGCCGGGCGATGAAGCCGCCGCCGTACGCGGTCACCCAGGCCAGCCGGGCCTCCACCAGCCGCTCCCAGCGCCGGGCGGCGGTGACCGGGCTGATGCCCAGCGCCCGGCCGACCAGCGCCCAGGAGGCCCGCGGCGCGGTCTGCAGCGCGGTGACGAGCGCGAGGTCCGTCTCGTCCAGATCGGCGGAAAACTTCATGCGCGCTATCTGAACGCCGGTTTCCTGCAAAAACAAGGCCCTATTGCCAGCGAGGGCCGATGCTGCTGCGACCCGATCCCGCCTCGCAACCAACGACGCGGGCTGGAACCCCTTCCAGAGTCCGGAGCACGAACATGCCCCTTGCGCTGACACTTCTCGCCGTGCCCGTGGTGGCACTACTGGCGGCCGTGTGGCTGCCCTTCGTGAACGGTCCCCAGCTGTGGCTGGGGCTGCCCTCGCTGCTGGTCTGGTCCGTCGGGTGGGTGCTCGCACTGACCCCCGCGCTGGCCTACGTGGAGCGCTGCCGCAACGCCACCGCCACGGCCGCTGCCGCTGCCACGGTCACTGCCACCTCCACCTCCACCTCCACCTCCACCTCCACCTCCACTGCCACCTCCACCGCCACCGGGGAGGAGCGCTGATGTCCGTCACGCTGCTCGTCTGCGTCCTGGGCATGGTCGCCATCGGCGCCCTCGGTCTGCTCGGCCGCCGTCGGCCCGCCGCCAGCCTGGAGGAGTGGAGCGTCGGGGGACGCAACTTCGGCGCGTTCACCACCTGGCTGCTCCAGGCCGGCGAGATCTACACCACCTTCACCTTCCTCGGCCTCGCCGGACTCGCCTGCACCTCGGGTGTGGCCGTCACCTACGCGCTGCCCTACCTGCCGCTCGCCTATGTGGGCCTGTACGCCATCGCGCCCGTCATCTGGCGGATGGGACGCGACCGCGGCTACCTCACCCAGGGCGACTTCTTCGCCGACCGCTACGGAAGCCGCCTGTTCGGCGGGCTCACCTCCGTCCTCGGCGTGGTCTTCCTGCTGCCGTACCTGCAACTGCAGATCACCGGACTCGGCCTGGTCATCCAGCTGGCCACCGGCAACAAGGACGCCGGTACCCCCGCCATGATCGCGGCCTCGGTGCTGGTGGTCGCCTTCGTGCTGTGGTCCGGCATCCAGGGCGTCGCCAAGGCGGCCTACCTCAAGGACGCCCTGATGGTTGTCGCGCTGCTGGTGCTGCTGGTGATGGTCCCCGCGCACTACAGCGGCGGCATCGGCCACCTCGGCGCCCAGCTGCGCGAGCACCATTCGGAGCTGCTGAGCGTGCCCGCCGGTGGACCGTTCGGCCAGGTGTGGTTCTTCACCGCCATGCTCACCAGCCTCTTCAGCGTCCTGTTCCTGACGATGCCGCAGGGCTGGGCCCCCGTGCTGGCGGCCGGCAGCGAGCGGGCACTGCGCAAGAACAGCATCTGGATACCGGTGTACGGCGCCACCCAGGCCATCCCGATGATCGTGGGGTTCACCGCGCTGACCACGCTCAGCGGCGCGGCCTCGGCCAACGGCAACGGCGTCCTGCTGCAGCTGGCCTCCGGCGCGATGCCCGACTGGCTGCTCGGCGTTATCGCGGTGGCCGCGGCCGCGACCGCCATGGTGCCCTCGGCGGGCATCGTGCTCGGCATGTCCACCCTGGTCGCCCGCAATGTGCTGCGCCCGCGCGGCGCCCGTGCCGGGCTGCTGGTCAACCACGGCACGGTCGTCATCGCGGTCACCCTCGCACTGGTGCTCGGGATCGCCCGCCCCGACGCGCTGGCCAACCTCCTGCTGCTCACGTACAGCGGTCTGGGACAGATGGCGCCCGCCACCGCCGCCGCGCTCACCCGCCGCCCGCTGCTGCGCGCCTGGTCGGCCGGTGCCGGCATCGTCGTCGGCGAGGCGGTGCTGATCTGGCTGACCTTCGGCGATTCCTACCACGGCGCCATCAGCACCGGGCTGATCTCCTTGGCCGTCAACGTCGTGGTCGCGGTCGCGGTGGAGCTGGTGCTGCGGGCCCGCGGCGGTGCACCCGTACTCCCGGACGAGCCGTCCGCCCCCTCATCCGCCTCCGCCCCCGCCACAGTCTGAGGAGCACGCCATGACAACCCCAGCCGCCGTTCCGCGGCCCGCCTCCCCGGTGTCGGCCGCCGCATCGGCCGCAGCATCACCCGCCGCATCGGCCGTCGCATCGGCCGTCGCATCGCACCGGCCGGAGCGGACGCGGATCTTCCACGCCCGCGCGATCACCACCCTCGCCGGACCGCAGACCCAGGCCCTTGCCGTCCTGGCCGGCCGGATCGTCGCCACCGGTGGTCTGGCCGAGCTGTCCGCGGCCTTTCCCACCGCCGACCGCATCGACCTGGGCGACGGCCACGTCGTACCCGGCTTCCACGACGCGCACTGCCATCCCTCCTGCCTCGCCGAGACCAAGCTGCGCCTTCACCTGGGCAGCGGAGACACCTCCGTACCGCCGCGTGAGCGCATCGCCGCCGCCGTCGCGGCCACCCCGCCCGGCGGCTGGGTGACCGCCGAGGGTTACGACCCGCGCGCCGACCCCGAGGGCCGACTCGACCGTGCCGCCCTGGACGCCCTCGCCCCGGGCCGTCCGGTGGTGGTCATCCACTTCTCCTGCCATATGGCCGTCGCCAACTCGCCCGCGCTGGAACTCGCCGGGTTCCGGGACGGCGACCCCGCCCCGGCCGGTGGCGACCTGGGCCGGGACGCCACCGGGCGGCTGGACGGCTGGATATACGAGCGGGCCTGGTTCGACGAGTGGTACCGGGCGGTCGGTGAACCCGAGTTCCTGCCCAGCCACGGCATCGAGGACCTCGTCGAGCCGCTGGCAGAGGTCTGCGCCGATCTGCACGCCACCGGTATCACCTCGTGGTGCGACGCCCTGGTCACCCCCAAGGAGCTGCGGCTGTACCAGCTCGCGTCCGAGCGCGGGCGGCTGACCGCCCGCGTCGGCATGCTGCTGTGGTACCGCTACCTCGACGAGCTGCGCCGGGCCGGGCTGCGCGCGGGCTTCGGCGACGAGTGGGTGCGGGTGGTCGGGGTGAAGCTGATGGCCGACGGTGCGCTGGCGGGCGGGACCTGTCTGTGCAGCAGGCCGTACCGGGCGGAGACCGGCGGTGACAACGGCATCCAGGTGATGGGCGACGAGGAGTTGGCGGCCACGGTGGAGGCGGCGCACGCCGCCGGGCTGCGGGTCGGCGTCCATGCCAACGGCGACCTGGCGGTCGGCAAGGTGCTGGACGCCATCGAACGGGCCCGCGCCCTGCATCCGCGGAACACGGTCAACCACCGGATCGAGCACTGCAGCATGGTGGACGACGCCCTGGTCGAACGGATCCGCCGCAGCGGGGTCACCCCGGTCCCGTTCGGCTCCTTCGTCCACGGGCACGGCGCCAAGCTCGTCGGCTACTACGGCGACGAGCGCGCCGAGCAGGTGTGCGCACACCGCACCCTGCTGGACGCCGGTATCACTGTCGCGGGCTCCTCCGACTACCCGGCCGGACCGCTCAACCCGCTGCTCGCCGTCCAGACCATGGTCACCCGGCGCACCGCGGACGGCCGGGTGCTCGGCGCCGACCAGCGGCTGACGGTTGCCCAGGCGCTCGAGGTGTACACCGCCGGATCCGCTCACGCCACCGGCGAATCCCACCTCAAGGGCCGCCTGGCACCGGGGATGCTCGCCGACTTCGTGGTGCTCGGCGCCAGCCCCTTCGACACCGACCCGGACGGTATCTCCGAGATCCCCGTCCACTCCACCTGGGTGGGCGGCCGCCGGGTGTGGTCCGCGCAGACGTGATAGCCGATTCCTGACGCCCGCGGCCGCGCTCGCCACCGGGTTCACGCACCAGGAGCGGACCGAGGTCCCCGGTGGGGAGGCGGACCGATGAGTTCTTGTGCCACGGGTCGTCTGCCTATGTGACCGCAGTTGTGACTGCATCTGTGCCCGCATCTGTGACCGCATCGCGCGACCGAGGAGAAGAACCCGTGATCGACCTGAAGCCGGCCTGCCGCCAGATGATCGACGTGCTGGCAGGCGTGAGCGATGAGCAGCTCACCCGTCCTACTCGCTGTACCGAATACACCGTCCGTGACCTCATCACCCACGTTGACGAGGCTTCCCGGGGATTCTCCGGCATCGCTCGCAAGGACGCCGGCACAGCCGCCGCCGAGCCGGCTGCCGCGAACCCTGGCGACGACTGGCGGGGAGGCGTCGCCGAGAGCGTGCGGGCACTCGGCGACGCCTGGGACGACCCGGCGGCCTGGCAGGGCAGGACCGACGCCGCGGGCGTCGACCTGCCGAATGACACATGGGGGAAGGTCGCGCTCACCGAGATGGTGGTGCACGGCTGGGACATCGCCAGGGCCACCGACCAGCCCTTCGACCTCCCCGACGACACGCTGCGAGCCTGCTACGACCACGTAGCCGCGTTCGTCCCGAACGCTCCTGTCGAGGGCCTGTGGGGACCGGCCGTCGAGGTCCCCACCGACGCTTCGCTCCTCGACCGGATCGTGGCCATCACCGGTCGGCACCCGTAGGAGCAATCCTGTCGGTTGACTATTCCACTGGGCAGAACTAGTTTCCTGAGTGGAAACTAGTTCTGCCGAAGCATGGTCAAGCACCACCTGGAGGTACCCCATGTCCGAGCGTGTGACCCCGCCCGCCGAGGCCGCCCGTGCGCTGCGCGACATCGAGCAGCGCCGCGACCAAGCCCGCGCCGCCTCGGAGCAGGAATCCCGTTGGGTCAGCGTCGTGTTCGGCGTCGCGATCTTCGCCCAACTGGCGGCACCCGACTTCGTCAGCGACGACGCGCGCTCCTGGATCTCCATGGCGATCGCCGTACTCTCCTTGGTGTACGTGGTGATGCTGCGGAACCCCCGGGGCGGCGCCCTCCTGGGTCGGCCCACCCGCGTGCGCAGGGACGAAATCTCCCCGCGCTTCATACGGCTGGCCCAACTGGTGATGGTCGCCGTGGCGGTGATCTGCTTCCTCGGCACACGCTTGCTGCCGCACGCGCCGTTCCCGTACACAGGGACGGTGGTGGGCGCGGTGATCGGCGCCACCCTCATCCTCTTCGGCCGCAACCTGCAGCGAGCCATGAACTCCCTGGCCTTCCGAGGCGACGGCAAGGGCAGCCTGGACGGCGGCACCTATGGATCCCGCTGACTTCGACACCGTCCTGCTCGACCCGACGCGGCTGTCGATCGTGTCGCTGCTGGTGAGTGTGGAGTGGGCCGAGTTCGGATGGGTCCGCGAGTCGGTGGGAATGTCACCCTCCGCGCTCTCCAAGCAGGTCAGCACGCTCGAGTCCCGGGGCTACGTCGAGGTCAAGAAGGGCTACGTGGGCAAACGCCCCCGAACGTGGCTCGCCCTCACCACGGCCGGACGGGCCGCACTCGAAAGACACGTGGCGGCGCTGCGCCGCATCGTCGAGGAGTCACAGCGAGCCGCGGAGCGCCGCGACACCTGAACGGAAGTCTGCCTAAGCAGGTCAGAGGAAGTCCGCTACGGTTCGGGCAGCGCCCCGAAGGGGCGCGGGGCTGTGTCGATGTGCGGCTCGCCGCAGCTGTGTCGATGTGCGGCTCCGCCGCCTGGGCGCGACCAGCCACGACGGCGCCGCAGTCGGCCGACGACGCATCGCGACACTTCCAGCGGAGCGCTTAGCTCCTACGTGCCCACTCCTCGGTGAACCGCCCACGCCCGAGCGGCCCCGGCCATGTCTTCGAGCCAGGAGGCATCAGGGAACCGGCGGGCCCGCGACCGGTACATGCGGAACGTGGCGGCGGCGAACGCGTCGATTGCGGCAGGGTCCGCGTTCCCCCAAGCCTGGCAGCGAGCGGCCCAGGACTCGGCGCCCTGGGCCGTGTGTCCGGCCGCGATGAGTTGGATGACGAGGCAGGCCACGTCAATGAACGCAGCCCCTCGCGTCGGCCATGCCCAGTCCACGGCCCATGTGTCGTCCTGGCCGATGATCAGGTTGCTCGGATTGATGTCCGTGTGCAGCAGCCCGTCGCCTCGGAACAGATCCGCCTCCGCCTTGTCGAGGGCGAACCGGTCCCAGCGGGCCTCGGGCCAGTCCCGCGCGACCTCGGGCAGGTCGAGTGAGCTGATCCGGTTCAAGGTGTCGACCACGGCGGGCAGATCAGGTGAACCGGGCCCGAAGTCTGCCCGCCTCCCTTCCGCCACCTCGAACCCCAGAGCAATCCAGTCCTCGTTCTCCGCGTGCCACAGCAAAGCCGGGGAGACCGGCATCACCGCTGGATTGACCAGCGCTTCGCGAACCAGGGAGTCCCGCCGCCCGCCCGGCCGGTTACGCATGGCCTTGACGAAGAACGGACCCTTCTCACAGCGGACCAGGGCTGTGAGGTCCGAACTGAAACCACGCGAGGCGGGCTCCACGTCGGTCACGGGCCCCGTGTAGGGCCGGAGAAACCCCCAGAACTCCTCCGGGGGAAGGCTGCTGCTCATGGAGTCCTTCTCTTAGCAGGCCGCCCGCAGGTCCTCGCCGGACGCGGTGCGGCAGTCGCGGCAGTGGCTGTTGTTCGTGGAGCGGAAGGCGCGGTCGCAGCCGTCGCAGGTCCGCCAGGGGAGGACGGGCGGTGTGCTGGGCGGGGCGGCCGGGGTGGGTACGGGCAGGGGAGGTTCGCTGAGGCGGAAGGCGAGGATGCGGGCCGGGCGGGTCAGGAGGCGGTCGGGGAGGCGTGTGGTGAGCGCACGGGTGATCTGCGCGGGCCCCACCCCTGCGGCGAGCCATTCGCTGACGGCGGGTGCGAGTTCGGCGACGTCCCGGTGGGACAGGATGAGCCGGGGGTCGAGGATGCGCAGCGAGGTCAGGATGGTGACGGCCCGCTCGTCGGCCTCGGCGAGTGAGGGAGGGGTGGGGCTGGTGTCGGCAGCGGCTTCCGGCTCGGGTGTGTGTGGTGCCGTGCGGGCGGCGGGTGTCTCCCGAGGCACCTTCGGACGGGACCTTCGGGGGCTTGGTGGGGTGGGTGAGTCACCGCCCCTTGGGACGTCGTAGAAGTAGGTGCGGGTGCGGATGGTGCCCCCGGGGCCGCGTTCCCGTCGCCGCTCCAGGTATCCGGCGGACTCCAACTCCCGTAACGCCCGCGAGATCAGGATCTCGCCCTCGGTGAAGTGCTCGCACAGTGCGGCGATGCTGACGGGGGTGCCGTCGGGGAGTGAGGAGATGTACGCCGCGACGCCGATCGTGACCGCGCTTCCGCGTCGCTGCGCGAGGGCGTTGGCGATCACGGTGAAGTCGGCGGTGAGGCGGGTACGGACGTGGTTCACGCCGGAGGTCGGAGCTCCGGCGTCGGCGCGCGTGGGCGCGTTAGACTGCGGCTCAGCCATTCGGGAAGCTCACTTCTTCCTGATCGGTCAGGCCCTCGTTCGGGATTGCCGTCCCGGCCGGGGGCCGTCGTCTGTTTGCGGTTGTGTTGCCGTGAACGTAACGACTGGCGTGCTTCGCCCGCAAGCTGGTCACTCGTACGGGTGAGCAGCAGGAAGGGTGGGTGGGCGGGAGTTCTCTATCCCGGTTCTTTGGGGGAGTTCGCGGCCCGCCGGGCCCTCGCGTACGAGGGTCCGGCGGGCCGGCTTGGTTACAGCCCGACCGGGTTGAGGTAGGTGGCCGGGTGGGTGGCGCCGTCCTGCTTGAGGATCTGGCCGCCGAACGGCCACTTCAGGGTGAAGTGCGCCGTCTCGTTCGGCGGGGTGACCAGGAACTTCGCCGGAACGAACTTCTCCTTCTGCGGCGTGGACTCGGCCACCGGGAGCAGGGTGATGCTGAAGTCGGTCGTATCTCCCGGCTCCAGGACCATCTTTTCGGGCGACTTGGAGGAGCGTGCCAGCGACCAGGTGCCGTCAGTCCCCTGAGCGCCGATCATGTCGACACCGGCGAAGCCGGACAGGGTGCAGGTGCGGTTGCTCTTGTTGGTGAACCAGATGTACGCCTGGGTTTGCCTCTCGGTCTGATCCATCTCCGGTCTGGCGTCCTCCCCCATGGCGAAACCGGCCTTCAGGTCGGCGGTGTGGCAGCGGGTCGGCGCGGCCTTGGCGGTGGCGGCCGAGGCCGGGATGGCCGTAGCGGCAGCGCCCGCGACGACGAGGGCCGCAAGGGCCACGGCGGTGAGCTTGTTCTTCATGAAGTTCGGGGTTCCCCTCGCATACGAATCGGCGCGCGATGTCAGTTGGCGCCTGCGCACCGGAAGATGTGCGGTGCCCGGGGGAGGTTCCGTGTGCCGGAGAGCCTATTTCGGACAGTCAGGCGCTCAACTGCGGCCGCATTGCGAGGACTTACGTCAGAGGCTGCGGCCGGTCGTCAGTTCATCAACGAAAGTGGTCCAGGAGGCCGCCGGGAAGACCAGCGTGGGACCGTCAGGCCGCTTGCTGTCACGGACGGGGACGACGCCACGTATGCCGTCGGCCACCTCCACGCAGTCGCCACCCGCCTGATTGCTGTAGCTGCTCTTGCGCCACGCGGCGCCGTTCAGATCGGGACGGGACACTCGCTCCACGGTGGTTGCCCTCCATCACGGATCGGATCATGTCGAGTGACATGAGCGGGGGCAGAGATGCTGCCCGCAGCCGATCGTAGGACAGCGCGAAGCGCTTGACGTCCCTTGGTTCTTCGATGAGTTGGCCGTAGTGGGCGCCTTCCGTGTAGGCCACCTCTGTCTCGTCAGGCGACGTCAGCACGGTCAGGGACCCGCCCATCACGTCGTGCTCCGCCTGGTGGAAAGGCAGTACCTGCACGGTGATGTGGGGTTCCATGGCGGCGTCCAGGAGGCGGAGTGCGGTACGCCGTGATCCAGCGACAGACAGGGGGCTCGGCCGCGGGTCAACTCTTGTGCGCAGGAGCGCTGCTGCCGGTGTGGGAGTCGAGGCCGGACAGCAGCTCGGCGAGCCCGGGGTCGGCTTCGTAGTGCCGCTTCTGCAGCTCTGCGATCTTGGCGCCCAGCTCTGGGTGGGGAGTGTCGGAGATGTCGAAGCTCTCGAACTTTTCGATCAGAGGGAAGGCGACCCGTTCCGATGTCATGTGCACCGGGTGGATGAGGTACTCCCAGTACGCATCCAGATCTTCCAGGGCGAACACCGCACTCCAGTCGAAGTCGCTGTTGTATTCGCGGCCGAAAATGAACGATTTCACCGCGGGGATGGCCTGGCCCTGGTCCTTGAGGCAGTCCAGCGCCTCGTCGATCTGCTGGGAGGTGATGCCTTCCCTGAGCTTCATGCGGATGCCGTGGTAGATCATCGGGTTCTCCCTGCCGTGGTGGGTGCGTGGGTGCGTGGGTGCGTGGGTGAAGGTGGGTGGTCAGCGGACGGCGAGGCGGCGGCGTTCGAGGACGGTGGCGATGGCGTAGGCGCCGCCACCGGCGATGGCGAGGACCCAGTAGAGGCCGGGGGTGCCGAGGAAGAGCGCGGCGGTGGAGGTCAGCGCGAGCCAGACGCCGAGGACGTAGTGCAGGACGTTGCGGCGTGCGGCGCCTTCGCTGACGTAGATCAAGCCGACGATGAGGCCGGATCCGGTGGGCCAGAGCATGGACTGGAGGTCGGGCGTCTCGACGGCGGACGACAGGCCGGTGATGGCGAGGAACAGCGCGGCGAAGCCGATGAGCCAGGAGGCGCCGAGCAGTTTGCCGGACAGGAGGTCCGGCCCTGTGACGCCGCGCTGGGCGCGCAGGGCGGCGCGGGTGGCTTGGACGGTGCCGGTCGCGAGTCCGGCGACGAGGAGTGTCATGGGCAGCCAGGCGGGCAGATCGAGCAGTGGGCTGGTGCCCTTGGAGAGCGCGGCGGAGCCGTGCCCGAACACGTAGGCGAGTCCGAAGCCGATGTAGGTCGCGCGGTTGTCGACCTCGGCCGGTGCGCGCGTCGCGGTGGCGGTGCTGGGGGCGGTGACCTGGGGGGCGGCGGTGGCGAAAGGCATGACGGAACCTCCGGGGTGGCGGGGCGGGGTGAACTGACGGGACGGGCGGACCGGCAGAGGTGGCCGAGAGCCGGCACGGGTACGTACGCGGTCCGGGAAGCTGCCCGGGTACCGGGCTGAGTGGGTGGTGCGTGGTGGTGCGTGGTGGTGAGTGGCGGTGGGTCGCGAGAGGCCGTGCGGCATCAGCGGTCGGCCGCCGTGGTCAGAGTGTGGTCAGAGGTGTGCGGGACAAGAACGCGCCGGTCAGGCCTCCGGGACGAGGACGACCTTGCCGATGACGGTGCGGGACTCGGCGAGCGCCAGCGCCGAGGCGGCGTCGGACAGCGGGATCTCGGCGGCGATCTGAGGGGTCAGGACGCCGTCGGCCACCAGACGCAGCACCTCGGTGAGGTCCTCGGCCAGCCGGCGCTGAAATTCCGTCCGGCGGCGCCGGCCCGCCCAGAAGCTGTAGAAGTGCGCGCTCTTGCCGTTGGGCAGCGAGTTCCACGCCGCGAGCTGTCCGAACAGCTTCAGCACCGGCAGTTGCGAGCTGCCCTCTTCGTTCTTCGTCGCCGCGGTGCCGTACGAGACCAGGGTCCCGCCCCGGCGCAGCAGCCGCCACGACTCCACTATCCCGGGGCCGCCGACGTGGTCGAAGACCGCGTCGACACCGTCCGGCGCGAGCTTCCGGATCTGGTCGTACATGTCCGGGTCGTGGTAGTCGACCGGGGTCGCGCCCAGTTCGCGCACGCTCGCGTGGTGCCGCGCCGAGGCCGTGCCGATCACCGTGATCCCGGCGTGCCAGGCCAACTGCACGAGGATGGAGCCGACCCCGCCGTTGGCACCCAGCACCACGACCGTCCCGCCGGGGCGCACCTCGGCCGTCCGGTGCAGCATCTGCCAGGCGGTGATCCCGTTGACGACCACGGTCTCCGCGGTGGCCGCGGCCATGCCGTCCGGCACCGGCACCAGCTCCGCGGCGTCGATCAGCAGATGGCTGGCCCATGCGCCGACCTTGGTGACCGCGGCGAACCGGCGTCCGGCCATCCCGGCGTCCACGCCGGGCCCCGTCGAGATGACGGTGCCCACCACGTCGTACCCGGGCACGAAGGGGAACGGCGGCTGGTCGTAGTACTTGCCGCGGCGCATCTGCTGCTCGGCGAAGGAGACCCCGGTCGCGTCCATCCGCAGGAGGACCTGGCCCGTGTCCGGGGCGGGAAGGTCGCGGGTCCGGACCTCCAGGCCGCTCGGCTCGACCTTGCCGGGCAGGACGATCTCGGTGGCGCGGGTGGCGACCGATGTGCTCATGAGGGGGCTCCTTGACGCCTCAAATGTGTGCTTGCCTGCGTAAGGTTACGCATGTAAGTCGAGGGCGGCAAGGGGCTACGCCAATAAACTTCACGCTGTAAGGTTACGGACGGAAGAGGACCCCGCGGCCCCCGATGGCGACGAGCCCGGAGGCGGTGATCAGGCGTCTTTGAGGCGGGCGATCCTGGCGATGATCGAGTCGGCGATGCTCTCCTCGGACCAGGGGAAGGCGCGGATGACGGCACGCTGGTGGGCGAGGCCGTGCAGGCTGAGCCACAGCGTGACCGCGTCGAGCGACGGGTCGCTGATGGCGCACCGGCCCGCGGCGGCGCAGTCCGTGAGTACGTCGACGAGTACCTGTATGGCCGTCGAGCCGAGGCTGACGAGGTCCTCCTCGGTCAGGGAATTGTCGCCCAGGGATGGCATCCAGAGGCCGCCGAACATCGTGCGGTAGCGCTCGGGGTGCCTTTGCGCGAAGGCGAGGTAGGACCGGCAGACGGCATACAGCTGTTCTCGCGGGTCGTCACCGGCCTCCTGTGCGACGGAGCGCAGGAGGGTTTCCAGTTCGGCGAATTCCCGCTGTACGACGGCGAGCATGATGGCCGGCTGGTCGGGGAAGTGCGGGTAGATCGACGGGGCGGAGATGCCCACCTTGCGGGCGACCGACCGCAGGGTGATGGCGTGTTCGTCGCCGGTCTCGTCGAGCAGCGCCGCGGCGGCGGAGACGATGTCCTCGCGCAGGCGGCCCCCCTCGCCGCGACGGTTGCGCGTGCGCGCCGGTTTCGGTGCGGCCGGGCCTGCCGTGCTGGTCTTCTCCACTCCGTAACCTTACACCGTGAAGTTTATGGGCGCGAACCTCTTGTCGCAGTCGACAAAGGGGCGGCCCGGCACCCCGGGGGGTGTCGGGCCGCACGCTGTTCCGGGAGGGCGCTACTTCGTTCCAGAAGCGCGCTACTTCACCGCGCCCGCCATCACGCCCGCCACGAACTGGCGCTGGAAGGCGAAGAAGACCGCCAGCGGGATCAGCATCGAGACGAAGGCGCCGGGGCCGAGGATGTCGATGTTGTTGCCGAACTGGCGGACCTGCTGCTGGAGGGCGACCGTGATCGGGGGGTTGCCGCTGTCGGCGAAGATCAGGGCGACCAGCATGTCGTTCCAGACCCAGAGGAACTGGAAGATGCCCAGCGAGGCGATGGCCGGGCCGCCCAGGGGCATGACGACGCGCAGGAAGAGCCGCAGCTCGCCCGCGCCGTCCAGGCGGGCGGCCTCCAGGAGCTCGCGGGGGATCTCCGCGAAGAAGTTGCGGAGGAGGAAGATCGCGAAGGGGAGGCCGAAGGCGGTGTGGAAGAGGACCACGCCGGTGGTGGTCTGGAAGATGCCGATCTCGCCGAAGAGCTTGGCCACCGGGATCAGCGCCACCTGGATCGGGACCACCAGCAGGCCGACCACGATGAGGAACCACACGTCGCGGCCGGGGAAGTCCATCCAGGCGAAGGCGTAACCGGCCAGGGCGCCGATCACCACGACCAGCAGCGTCGCCGGGACGGTGATGGCGAGCGTGGTCCAGAGGGAGTCGGTGATCTGCTGATTGCCCAGCAGATGGTCGTAGCCGCTGAAGGTGAGCTGTCCGGGGTCGGTGAAGACCTTCCACCACCCGGAGAGGTCCACCTCCGACGGGTCCCGCAGGGAGGACAGCAGCAGTCCGGCGGTCGGCATCAGCCACAGCAGGCCGACCAGGATCAGGACGACCCGGAGGACCCCGCCGCCGGCGCGGGCGGCGATCCGCGCGACCGGGGACTGCTTCGCCTGTACGACCGTGTCCGCGCTGGTCATCGGCGGCTCTCCCTTCGGATCCGGCGGATGTTGATGAACATGACGGGCAGCACGAGCAACAGCAGCAGCACGGCGATCGCGCTGCCGAGGCCCTGGTTGACGTCGGTGCCGAAGGACGACTGGAAGAGCTGGAGGGCGAGGACGTTGGCGTCGTCCTGGGAGGGGCCGGGCGCGATGATGTAGACGAGGTCGAAGATCTTCATCACGTTGATCATCAGCGTGACGACGACGACCGAGAGCACCGGTGCCAGCATCGGCACGGTGATCCGCCGGAAGACCTGCCACTCATTGGCGCCGTCCATCCGCGCGGCCTCCATCAGCTCGCGCGGCACCCCCGCGAGCCCCGCCGCGATCAGCACCATCGCGAAACCGGCCCAGATCCAGACGTACGCGCCGATGATGGCGGGGGTGACGAGGGACGGGCCGAGCCAGTCCACGCCGTTGTACGGCTCGGAGAAGTTCCAGGCGGGCAGCCGCAGTTGGGCGCCCTCGGCCTTGGCGGGGAGGGTGTACGTACCGTCCGCCGCCGATTTCGTCCGGGCGACGACCTTGCCGTCCTTGACCGCCTCGATCTTGAGGTCGGCCATCGCCTTCTCGCCCTTGTCGATGGTCCCCTGCTCACCACCGCCGCCCCGGGTGAAGTCGAACCAGACGGTGCCGGTGACCTTCCCGGGCTCGGCCTTGGCGGCCTTGGCGTCCTGCGCCCCGCTGATGTCCCCGCGCTTGGCCGCGACCAGCGGCAGCGAGGCGGGGTCACCGGCGCGCACGGCGTCCTTGGTGGTGAACGAGCCGTTCGACGCCTCGGTCAGCCCGGCGGTGGGACGCGGATGGGCGCCGGGGAACGGCGGCGACTCGCTGAAGGAGTCATGCACGCCCACCCACATGGCGTTGGCCACGCCCTTGTCCGGGTCCTGCTCGTAGACCAGCCGGAAGATGATGCCCGCCGCCAGCATCGAGATCGCCATCGGCATGAAGACGACCAGCTTGAAGGCGGTGGCCCAGCGAATCCGCTCGGTGAGCACGGCGAAGATCAGGCCCAGCGCGGTGGAGACGGTCGGGGCCAGGATCAGCCAGATGACATTGTTCTTGATGGCCGTCTTGGTGGCGTCGTCGGAGAACATCTCCTGGTAGTTGTCCAGGCCGACGAAGCCATTGCCCGAGGCGTCGAAGAAGCTCCGGTAGACGGAGTAGGCGATCGGATAGACGACGAGCGCCCCGAGCAGCACCAGGGCGGGCAGCAGGAACACCGCCGCCAGCCAGGGCCGGGTGCCCATGAGACTCTTCCGCTTCTTCGCGCTCGGCCGATGTGCCGGTGGGGAGGACGATGCCCGGCCAGGTGTGGCCGCGCCGTCCGCAGTCGCGGTCGACATGATGTGGTTCTCCCGGTCGAGTCGTCAGTTCTTGTACGCCTTGGCGGCATCCCGCTCCAGCTGGCGCTGGATGCCCGCGACATTCCTCGGGTTCTTGAGAAAGTCCTGGAGCGCTTTCCACTCGCCCTGCGCCGGCTTGCCGCCGAAGGAGGCGGGAGCCTGGTCGGACATGTCGAACCGGAAGTCATTGCCCGCCGCGATCAGCGCCTGTGCGATCTTGCGCATGGAGGCATTGGGATAGGCGCTGAACTTGACGTTCTTGTTCGCCGAGATGAACCCGCCGGACTGGGCCCAGATGGTCCCGGCGTCGGGCGAGGCGAGGAAGGTGAGCAGCGCCTGCGCCGCCTTGCTGTTCTTCAGCGCCACGCCGACGTCGCCGCCGGTCACGACGGGCGCGTCCGCGCCCACCGCCGGGAACGGGAACACCTTCGCGTCCTGGTCCAGCTCCGCGCCCGCGTCGGCGACGTTGGCGGCGACGAAGTCGGCCTCGAAGACCATGCCCGCGTCCGGCTCCGCCTTGTTGCCGAACGCCTTGGTGACGGAGTCCGGGAACGCGGTCTGGAGCGCGCCGCCCCGGCCGCCCGCGACCAGGCCCTTGGTGCCCCAGAGCTCGGCGAGCGTCTCGAGCGCCTTCTTCACCGATGGATCGGTCCACTTGATCTTGTGCTGGGCGAGCTGGTCGTACTTCTCCGCGCCCGCCTGGGAGAGATAGACGTTCTCGAACCAGTCGGTGAGCGTCCAGCCGTCCTGGCCGCCGATCGCGACCGCGTCGGTGCCGGAGTCGGAGATCAGCTGGGCCTGCTGCAGGAATTCCTGCCAGGTCTTGGGCACCTTGGCGCCCGCGTAGTCGAACGCGGAGGTGTTGTACCAGAGCAGGGATTTGTTACTGGCCTTGAAATACACCCCGTAGGGCTTGCCCTGGTACGAGCCGAGGTCCTGCCAGCCCTTGGCGAAGTTCTTGGTCAACTCGGCCCTGGCGGCGGTGTCGAGCGGTTTGGCCCAGCCCTTCTGGGCGAACTCGCGCATGACGCCGACCTGTCCGACCATCGCGACATCCGGCGGAGCGCCGCCCGCGATCTTGGAGCCGACGAAGCCCGCCATGTCGTCACCGCTCGGCACGAAGGAGACCTTGGCGCCGGTGCGCTTCTCGAACTCCTTGAGCACCTTGGTGAAGTTCTCCTGCTCGGTGCCCGTCCAGACCGCCGTGACCTGGAGTTTCTGCCCCTTCAGATTCGGCAGCTTCACGGTGTTGGGCGGTGGGCCGCCGCTGACCGTGTCTCCGTCGTCGCCGCCGCAGCCCGCGGCGGTGAGCATGAGTGCTCCCGCCGCCAGCAGGGCCACCGCGGCTCGTGTCGAACGCTTCGCAGGAAGCGATACGTGCATCCCCGTGTTCCCTCCGATGCCGGCCGCCCCCGCGCGGCCGTGTCCCGTGCTGAGTAGTCCTACGCCCGGTCACCGAACGTGGCAATACTGCGTCCGGCGTTCACTCACGGATCGTGACCGGGCCGTGATGAAGAGTCGCCGTGAAACGGCATAGGTGGGACAGACAGGAGGATGGCCGGAACGGATCGGAAACTCGGCCAGGGGGGATGGGAACGGTCGGGAACGGGCGGGAACGGACGCGAAACGGGCGGGAATCGGACGGCTATCGGGAAGGTACGGGCGGTGGCGGGCGGGGCCGGTCAGATCAGCGCGGGTGCGGTGGGCGCGTCCGCCGACTGCGCGGCGCGCTGCAGCGCACTGGCGAGAAGTGCCAGGTCGGTGGGGCCGTTCCCGAGCTCGCGCAGCGGCCGGCGGGCGGGCGGATCGCCCATCCGCCGCCACTCCAGCGGTACGACGGTGGGCCGCTGGGTCGCGGTCCGCGGTATCCGTCCGGTCACCCGGCCCGCCTGAAACGGCGTTCCGGCGGCGTCATCCGGGCGGAACAGCCGCCCACGGCCCGGCGCCGGATCGCCGCCCGGGGCGGTTGCGGCGCCGGGGGTGGATGTGACCGAGCGTGTCGATGCGGCGGGGGAGGTACCGGGCCTTCCGGGCTCGCCGGGGTGTGGGGGATGGGCGGCGTGTGCGGAGTGGGTGGGGTGTGCGGGGCCGGTGGGGTGCGTGGGGCCGGTTGGGTGTGCGGGCGCCGCGGTGTTCAGTGGGCGCGCGTCCAGGGCGATCCGCAGCGCGGCCCGCTCGACGGCCGCCGTGTCCGCCGTACGGTCCGGACGGCCGGACGCGACGACCAGATGCACCCCGAGACGCGCGCCGTCACGGGCGATCGCCTCCAGCGCCCGGACGACCGAACCGGACGCGGGACGGCCGGGGCTGCCGAGAGCCGGGGCCACCAGCGCGTCGAAGTCGTCGACGATCACGACGAGACGGGGGAGGAGGGAACGAGGGCGGGCGGGCGCCGAGCTCTCGGTGCGGGTGCGCTGGGCGCGCAGATTGAGCGTGTGGAGGGTGTCGCTCGGGGGAGGGTCGATATCGCCGGGCGGCCGAGGCGCGACAACCCGGGGCGCACCGGCCGCACTCGGCGCGCCAGGGCCGGACGTGCCCGTGTTGGCGCCCCTGGTGCCGCCCGAGGTGCTGCCCGGACCCGCGTCGTCGCCGCTGTCGCCGCCGCCGCTCTCGGCCTCGCCGGGGTGGTGGGGCCGGGCGTGCCAATCCGTGAAGTCCTGCCGGCCCAGCAGTTCGGCGCGGCGCTTGAGCTCCGAGCTGAGGGCCTGCGCGAACTCCCGCATGCGTACCGGGTCGGTGGCCGACAGATGCGTCGAGACATGCGGCAGATCCGTGCACACCCGCAGTCCCTCGCCCGCTTCGGCCCCGGCGCCGTCGACCAGGATGAGCTCGAGCCGGTCCGGCCGTTCGGCGGCCGCGAGCGAGGCGGCGAACGAGCGCAGCAGCTCCGTCTTTCCGGTGCCCGCCGCGCCGTCGATCAGTGCGTGCGGACCCTCCTCGGCGGCCAGATCGACCGCGAGCGGGCCGCGCGGACCGGCGCCGAGGACGGCCAGCGCCCGGCCGCCCGCCGGGACCTCGTCCGCCGTGGCCGCCCAACGGGCCAGCAGGGACGCGGGCGTGGCCCGCGCGAGCCCCAACTCGTCCAGCAGCCGCGTCGAGTCCGGCAGCGGGACGGTCGGCGGCCCGTCGGAGCCGCCGAACGCGCCGTCCTGCGCGGAGGCGGCCGGGCGCAGGGGCGCGAGCGCCCGCGCGAACCGCTCGGCCCACGCCGCCGACACCGCGTCCACGGTGACGGTCGTGGTGGCGCCGGTCGCGTCGGTGATCCCGCTGACCCCACTCGCGCCGGGCGCGGCCCCGTCCCCATGGACGATCTGGAGCCCGGTGGCCACATCACCGCTCAGCACGGCCGCCACCCCGCACGCCGCGAACGCGGCGGACGCGGAACGCGCGGCCTCATAGCTCATGGGCAGCGGGGACGTGGGCGACGCGGCGGGCGCCTCGGCCAGACAGAGCAGATGGATTCCGGCCGCGGAACCGCTCACCGCCAGCCGGGCGAGCGTGTCGCGCAGCGCGCCCGGACCTGGGGCGCCGTCCACGACCACCACGGTGTACGGCCCGAAGTGGCGTGTGGCCACGGACCGCGCGGCGGCCGGGGAGGCGCTCGCCCAGCCGGGGCCCAGCGGCCCGTCCTCCAGCCGCCGGGTCAGCTCTTCCGTACGGGCCGCGGCCTGCTCCACGTCGTACGCGAGCAGCAGCCTGCAGTCCTGCCCGCGCAACGGCTGGACCTGCGGCAGCCAGCCGAGCCACGACCATTCCGCGAGCCGCTCCTCGCCGCTGATCAGTACGATCTCCAGCGCGGCCGGTGAGTGCAGGGCCGCCAGCTGCGCCACGACGGACCGGGCGAGCCCCGCGACCCGCGTCCTCGGGCCCGCGAGACCCAGCGAACCGCACTGCCGCAGATCGACGGTCACGGGCGCGGCGGGCAGTGGCCCTCCCTCGGCCGTCAGCTGGTCGGCCGAGCCGAGCCGTACGGTGAGCGCGTCCGGATGCCCGGGGGCGCGCTCCCAGAGGCGCGAGCCCGGCCCCAGCGCCGTCATCAGCAGGGTGGCCGGATCCGGCCACCGCCGCTGCAGCGCCTCCGCCTCCGCGGCCGCCCGCGCCGCCGCGCCCTGGTCCTCCCGCACCTCGCCCCGCTCGGCCGCCTTCCCCCCGGCCAACTGCCGCACCCAGGCCCCTATACCCCGCCGCCGAGCCTGCGCCCCCGGCGCATCCAGCGCATACCCCCCGCCATGCGTATGCTCCCCGGCCCCCCGCCGTCCGGACCCGCCGCCGTAACCCGCGTCGACGGAGGGCCCCTGCGAGCTCTCCTCGCCGCGTCCTCGGCCGTACGGCCGACCGGCGTGCGGGGCGTCGCCGTAACCCGCCTCGGCCTCGTCCGGCCTGCCGCGGCCCGCGGCCGCGCCGTCGTAAGGGGTGCCACCGGGACCCGCCGGGTTGCCAGCGGCTCCACGGGGTGTGGGCCGGTGGTCCTGGGCGGCGTTCGAGTGGCGGCTGCCGGTCGGCCGTGGGCCGTGGGCCGGATGCGCGCTGCCGCCCGTGCCGGGTCGGCCCTGGTCGGCTCGTGCGGGCTGCCCCGCTGGGCCTTGTCCGGCGGCTCCGGCCCCGGGGGTGCGCTCACTGCGTCTGGTGCGGGCGGTGGACGGGTCCTCGTACGGCTGGGCGCCGGGGGCCGAGGGGCCCCGGCCGCGTCCGGCAGCGTCGCCGCGCGGCCCGGGGGGCGCGCCCTCGCCGGGGCCCCACCCGCCGTCGCTCCGGTGGCCGTGGGAACCCGGCCCGCCCGGGGCCCCGGTGCCCGCGTCGCCGCGAAGCCCGGTGCCCGCGTCGCCGCGCGGCCCGGCGTCTGTACTGCCGCTACTGCCGCTACTGCCGCGCGGCCCGGAGGGCGCTCCCGCACCGGGGCCCCAGCCGTCCTCGCTCCCGTGGGCGCCGTCCCGGTCGTGGGCCGCGTGGGACTCGTGGTCGGGCCGGCCCACTCTCGTCCAGCCCGTGCCGGGGTGGCGGGTGGGAGGGGTCCAGGGGCCCTGGGTGGTGTCGGTGGGGGCGGCGGGCCGGGGAGCGCCGGTCCAGGGGGCCTTGGTGTGGGTGGGGTGGTCACCGGCGGGGGTGACGCGGAGGTGGCCCTCGCCGTCCGCCCGGACGGGGAGGCGGGTGGGGGCCGAGGGCATCGCCGGTGCCGTGGAGGGGACGCGCAGCCGCAGGGCGGACTCGCCGATCCGCAGCAGCGCCCCCGGCTCCAGGGGCACCGGCTGGGGGCCCACGGGGACGCCGTCGGCGGCGGTGCCGTTGGTGGAGCCCAGGTCGGCGATGGTCACACGGCCGTCCGCGGCGACCGTGACCGCGCAGTGCAGCCGGGAGACGTCGGGGTCGTCCAGGGGGACGTCCGCGTCGGCGGAGCGGCCGATGCGGACCTGGCCGCCGTGCAGCAGATGGACGCCGCCCGCGTCGGGCCCCGCGACCACGTCCAGGTGGACCGTGGCGTCGGCGACGGCGGTCTCGGGCAGGCCGGGGTAGCCGGGGTAGTGGTCGGAGTCGGGGTCGGCGGGGCCGTGCAGGGAGAGCACCGCGCCGTCCACCAGCGGGGGCTCGCCGAGCGCACAGCGCTGCGGGTCCAGCCGCTCACCCCCCGCGTACAGCACCACCGCGCCGCCGCTTCCGCCGGAGCCCCCCGCCTCGTACCCGGCCGCGGCGACCGCGTCGGCCAGCCCGCCGGCCACCGCGGCGAGGGCGGTGCCGACGGGCGCGGTGACCAGGACGTCCACCGCGCCCACGAGGGCGTGCGGCCCGGACGCGGGCGCAGGATGGTGGCCGGAACGGCCCGGGTGGGCGCTGCGCGGCCCGAGGACGGTCAGCCGAATCTGCATCGCCGTCAACGGTCCCTTCTGTCCGGGGGGCCGGGCAGGGGTGCCGACCCCCACCACCGCCCCCAGGCCCTTCGGCACGTACAGGTCCGTACGGGGTCGTACGGGTCACGGAGCGTGAGCCTCCCGGCGCTCGGCGCTTCCGTGCTGCCTGCATCCTCGCACCTGCCACCGACAGTTCGCCCGCCGCCCGGCGCTACATGATCTTGATTGGTCGGCTAGTCGGCCGAAACTGGCTGATTGCGACCGGAACGGCCGCCCTTGAGCCGCCCTTGAGGTGAGGGAAGCCGCCCGGCCGCGCCCCTCCGCGCCTCGCCGCGCCCGTTTGAGCGGCGATTGAGCGGTCAACGAGCGACCCGGGCCACCGTTGGCAACCAGTGGCAATCGGCGGCAACCATCCGTCCGGATCACACGTCTTCCCACGGACCGGACCCGGTGCCGGATCCCGGTAGGGACCCCGGTGGGGACCCCCGCGCCGGACCTTCGTGTGGTGATCGGATAGGGCTCACCGTGCGTCGCCATTACAGTGGGGCGGACGAGTACAACAAGACGAGCACCAGAGCAGACCCACACAGCAGATCACCCAGCAGACCATCGCAGTCCACCGATGTAAGACCACGATCAGGGAGCGCATGACGTGCGGCCGGTAGGCAGCAAATACCTGCTCGAGGAGCCGCTCGGGCGCGGAGCCACGGGCACCGTCTGGCGAGCCAGCCAGCGGGAGACGGCGGGGGCCGAGGCGGCCGTGGCCGGGCAGCCCGGCGAGACCGTCGCGATCAAGGTCCTCAAGGAGGAGCTCGCGAACGACGCGGACATCGTCATGCGCTTTCTCCGCGAGCGCTCGGTGCTGCTCAGGCTCACCCACCCCAACATCGTCCGCACCCGCGACCTGGTGGTCGAGGGTGATCTGCTGGCCCTGGTCATGGATCTGATCGACGGCCCGGACCTGCACAACTACCTGCGCAGCAACGGCCCGTTCACCCCCATGGCCGCATCCCTCCTCACCGCCCAGATCGCCGACGCGCTCGCCGCCAGCCATGCCGACGGCGTGGTGCACCGCGATCTGAAGCCCGCCAACGTGCTGCTCGCGGGCACCGGCGAGGGCCAGGAGATGCACCCGATGCTGACCGACTTCGGCATCGCGCGCCTCGCCGACTCGCCCGGCCTCACCCGCACCCAGGAGTTCGTCGGTACCCCCGCCTATGTGGCGCCGGAGTCCGCCGAGGGCCGTCCGCAGACCTCCGCGGTGGACATCTACGGCGCGGGCATCATGCTCTACGAGCTGGTCACCGGCCGTCCGCCGTTCGCCGGCAACACCGCCCTCGAGGTGCTCCACCGCCACCTCAGCGAGGAGCCGCGCCGCCCCTCGACCGTGCCCGAGCCGCTGTGGACCGTCATAGAGCGCTGTCTGCGCAAGCGGCCCGAGGAGCGCCCGAGCGCCGAGAGCCTGGGCCGGGCGCTGCGCGTGGTCGCCGCCGGTGTCGGCGTCCACGCCTCGGCCGCGCAGGCCGAGGCGGCGCTCGGTGTGGCCGCGCTGCTGGCCCCGGACCCGGCGCCCGCGCCGGTCCCGGACACCGCGCCCGCGGGCTCGGCCGACCCGACCCAGGCGCTCCCCACGAACGCCCCGGGCGGCACCCCCTCGTACGACCCCGCCGCGCCCACCAATGTGATGCCCACCACAGGCGCGAACGCCGGGGCCAACGCCGACCCCACCCAGGTGCTGCCGAGCGGCTCCGGACCGGGCGGAGGCGCCGATCCGACCCGCGCCATGCCGCCCGTACCGCCCGGTGGGCCCGGCCAGGACGATCCGCACCCCTGGCAGAACCAGATGCGCGCGGCCCGTGACCGCAATGAGCAGACCCAGGTCCAGTACCTCGACCCGAGCGAGGACCCGCTGCGCCGCCGCCCCCACCGCGCCGCGCCGCCGCAGCAGTATCAGCAGCAGCAGTACCAGCAGCCCCAGCAGCCGCCCCAGCGTCGGCGGGGCCGCCAGCAGCCGCAGCAGTACCAGCAGCCCCAGCAGTACGCCCCGGCGCCGCACCACCCCCAGCAGCCCCAGCCGCAGCGCTACGCCCCGCCGCCGCAGCAGCCGGAGCCGCGCCGCGAGCCCCGGCAGCGGAGCTCCAACCCCAACCGGATGAAGATCCCGGGCCTGGGGTGTCTCAAGGGCTGTCTGTTCGTGATCGTGGTCCTGGTCATCGGCTCCTGGCTGGTCTGGGAGCTGAGCCCGCTCAAGGACTGGATCGCCGACGGCAAGGGCTACTGGGACGCGGTCTCGGGCTGGGCCAAGGACATCGGCCAGTGGATCGAGGACCTCGGCGGCCCCAGCAGCTGATCCGCCCCGGTCCTGTTCGGGACCGGGGTCCTGGCCCGTCTACGGTTCCGGTCCTGGGCCGTCTACGGTTCCGGTCCTGGCCCGTCTCCGGGCCCGTTCCCGACCCCGTATCTCCGCCTCCGTACCTCCCACTCCGGTGATTTGTCGACATCCGAAGGGTGTTTTCCGCCGCAGAAGTGACAGTTGGCGTTGTCTGGTGCACCCAACGCGCCAGTAGCCGCGTAGCTTTGTCGCCAACGTGCCCCCCTTGTCGGAGGATTCGGAGCAGTCTTGTCACGGAAGATCGGCAGTCGGTACACCGCGCATCAGCTCCTGGGGCGCGGCAGCGCCGGCGCGGTGTGGCTGGGTGACGGGCCCGAGGGACCCGTCGCCATCAAGCTCCTGCGTGAGGACCTCTCCTCCGACCAGGAGCTCGTGGAGCGCTTCGTCCAGGAGCGCACCGCACTGCTCGGCCTCGACCACCCCCGGGTGGTCGGGGTGCGCGACCTGGTGGTCGACGGCAATGACCTCGCGCTGGTCATGGACCTGATCCGAGGTACGGATCTGCGCACCCGCCTCGACCGCGAGCGCCGGCTCGCCCCCGAGGCCGCCGTCGCGATCGCGACGGACGTCGCCGACGCGCTGGCCGCCGCGCACGCCGCCGGGGTCGTCCACCGCGACGTCAAGCCGGAGAACGTGCTGCTGGACATGCAGGGCCCGCTCGGCCCCGGCGGTGCCCACCCCGCCCTGCTCACCGACTTCGGCATCGCCCGGCTGGTCGACGAGCCGACCCCGATCCGCGCCCAGCCCGCCCGCGACCGGACGTCCTCCCAGGGCCGCTCGCCGAACCCGCGCAGCGTGATCGGCACCCCGGACTACCTGGCCCCCGAGATCGTCGAGGGGCTGCCGCCCCGGGCCAGCGTGGACGTGTACGCCCTGGCGACGGTCCTGTACGAGATGCTGGCGGGCTTCACGCCCTTCGGCGGCGGTCATCCGGGCGCGATCCTGCGCCGCCATGTGACCGAGACCGTCGCGCCGCTGCCCGGGATCCCCGACGAGCTGTGGCAGCTGCTCCTCCAGTGCCTGGCCAAGGCGCCCGCCTCCCGGCTGCGCGCCTCCGAGCTGGCCGCCCGGCTGCGCGAACTGCTGCCCGGCCTGGCCGGATATCCGCCGCTGGACATCGACGAGCCCGATGAGCAGCAGGAGGGCGGCGAGCGGGAGGGCGCGGAGGCCGAGACCCCGCACCGCGGCGTCTCCGTCCCCGCCGCCGGGCCCGCGCCGCGGACGCCCCCGCGGCGGCGCGGCGCGGTGCCGCTGGTCCCGGGCGCGGTGCCGGACTCCAGCCGGGAGACCCACACCAGCATGCGAGTGCCCAGCGCGGACGAGCTCGCGGGCGGCGCCCACGGCACCGCGCGCGCCCCCCGGGTACACGGCCAGCGCCGGGCGGGCTCGGCCCGTAACCCCGCGGTCGCGGGCGCGCTGCGCCGCCGCCGGCTGAAGGTGGCCGCGGTCACCCTGGCCGCGCTGGTCGCGGTGGCGCTCGGCGGATGGCTGGCGGCGAGCGGCGACGACGGCGGTGACCCGCCCAAGGGCGGCGAGCACTCCGCCTCCCAGGACCCCGGTACGCCATGACCGGGGACGGTCAGTCTTCGGTAGCGGTTACGCTGGTCCCGTGGCAGTCGTCGATGTATCCGAAGAGCTGAAGTCCCTCTCCTCGACCATGGGGTCGATCGAGGCCGTCCTGGACCTCGACAAGATGAGGGCCGACATCGCCGTGCTCGAGGAGCAGGCGGCGGCCCCGTCCCTGTGGGACGACCCGGAGAACGCGCAGAAGGTCACCAGCAAGCTCTCCTATCTCCAGGGGCACCTGCGCCGGGCCGAGGAGCTGCGCGGCCGGATCGACGACCTCGAGGTGCTGTTCGAGCTCGCCGCCGACGAGGGCGACGACGACGCGCGCGTCGAGGCCGAGGCCGAACTGGAGGCCGTCCGCAAGTCGGTCGACGAGATGGAGGTGCGCACCCTCCTGTCCGGCGAGTACGACGCCCGTGAGGCGCTGGTGAACATCCGCGCCGAGGCGGGCGGGGTGGACGCCGCCGACTTCGCCGAGCAGCTCCAGCGGATGTATCTGCGCTGGGCCGAGCGCCACGGCTACAAGACCGAGATCTATGAGACGTCGTACGCGGAGGAGGCCGGCATCAAGTCGACCACCTTCGCCGTGCAGATCCCGTACGCCTACGGGACGCTCTCGGTCGAGCAGGGCACCCATCGCCTGGTGCGGATCTCGCCGTTCGACAACCAGGGCCGCCGCCAGACCTCCTTCGCGGGCGTCGAGGTGCTGCCGGTCGTCGAGCAGACCGACCACATCGAGATCGACGAGTCCGAGCTGCGCGTGGATGTCTACCGCTCCTCGGGCCCCGGCGGCCAGGGCGTCAACACCACCGACTCCGCGGTGCGGTTGACCCACATCCCCACCGGCATCGTCGTCTCGTGTCAGAACGAGCGCTCGCAGATCCAGAACAAGGCCACCGCGATGAACGTCCTCCAGGCCAAGCTGCTCGAGCGGCGCCGCCAGGAGGAGCAGGCCAAGATGGACGCGCTCAAGGGCGACGGCGGCAATTCCTGGGGCAACCAGATGCGTTCGTACGTCCTGCACCCGTACCAGATGGTCAAGGACCTGCGCACCGAGTTCGAGGTCGGTAATCCGCAGGCCGTGCTCGACGGTGAGCTGGACGGTTTCCTGGAGGCCGGGATCCGCTGGCGCAAGCAGCAGGAGCAGGGGAAGTAACCTTCCCGCTCGCCCCAACCGGCCGCGCACACCGCGTTTTTGGTCACAGTCCTGTACCCATGCATGCGGCAAGGACTTCCATAGCGGACATCTCGCGTGCAATGGCCTTGACGGTGGTCTGAAAACTGGGAAGGCTGACGCGCGGCATGCGTATGACTGGGGCGCGTGTTGCACGGGGGCCGGCGGACCGCCTCAGAGGGATAGAGGCCCGCGGACTTAGAGACACCCCGAGCCATTGCCCCGTGCATAGCTGCTCCATTGACGAGTACAGCTACTGGGGGTAGCAGGCAGATGACGAAGAAGACGCGGCTGCGCGTTGCGCGAATAGCGGCCGGTGCGGTGATCGCCGCCGGCGCGTCGCTCACCGCCGCCGGCGCCGCATCGGCCGTTGGTGTTGATGTCGGTATCGGCGGCGTGAACGTTTCGGCCAACGCGGACGAGAAGGGTCTGGATGTCGGCGTCGGCATCGGCAAGCCCAACCCGACCGACGAGCCGACGGACGAGCCGACCTCGATCCCGACGGGCGAGCCGACTCAGCCGACCGGCGAGCCGACCCCGCCGACCGGCGAGCCGACTCCGCCGACCAGCGAGCCGACCGAACCCACTCAGCCGCCGACCGGCGAGCCGACGGACGAGCCGACCAAGCCGCCGACCAGCGAGCCGACCGGCGAGCCCACCGACGGTCCGACCGCTCAGCCGAGCACGCCCGGCCAGGGTGGCACCGGCGGCGGTGGCGGTGGCGACGACAGCACCTGCACGGTGGACCTCGACAGCACCAACTGCGACGACAACACCGGCACCGACAATGTCGGCTCCAAGCCGGTGGAGCAGGGCAAGGCCAAGGAGCAGCTGGCCGAGACCGGTGCCTCCGAGACCACGTTCCTGCTGGTCGGCGCCGCGACGATGATCGCCGGTGGTATCGGCTTCCGCTTTGTGCCGCGTCTGGTGAACCGTAACAACGTGGCCTGATCGCGCGCGACTCACGCACGGTAAGGGGCCCGGAGCGCTAAGCGCTCCGGGCCCCTTGTGCGTTTATCGGGCCCCCGGTGCGTTCAGGGGCGCCATATCCGGCGTATCGCCTCGTATCGCTCCGTTACGCCGTCGCCATCTCATGCGCGAGCACGGCCACCGTGATGAGCGCCACCAGCAGCGCTATCAGCGCGGCCGGGGTCAGCCCGCCGAACATGCCCTCCTGCTGGAGGCGCTCCCTGCTGGCCCGGCAGACCGGGCAGCGGCCCTCGCTGACGGGGCTCGCGCAGTTGGCGCAGACGAGCCTGTCGTACGTCATGCGCTTTCTCCTCCCGCGCGGCGGTGCCGCAGTAGACACGGGGCCAACGCTCAGGGAAATGGGTTCGTTCCCCTTCCACTGTGCCAGCTTCCGTCCGGTTCGGCGCGCCTCGCACGATTCCGTGCCGCATCCGTACCGGTTTCGTGGCCGTTTCGGCCGCCCCGACGGGCGGCTTGTCAACCGTTTGACCCCAATAGTGCAGTGAAGAAACCCACCCACGCCGGACGGCGGACTGCGCGCCCATGCGCGCTTCGCGTATGGTCACGCTCACCGACGGGAGCCGCTTCGGCTGCAGCCCGTACCGCTACCCAGGTCGACCGTGGTGCATCAGTGATCCGATTCGACAACGTATCCAAGACATACCCCAAGCAGACCCGTCCCGCACTCCGGGATGTCTCGCTCGAGATCGAAAAGGGCGAGTTCGTCTTCCTGGTGGGCTCCTCGGGGTCGGGAAAATCCACTTTCCTCCGGCTGCTGCTCCGCGAGGAGCGCGCCAGCCATGGCGCGGTCCATGTGCTGGGCAAGGATCTCGCGCGGCTGTCCAACTGGAAGGTGCCGCAGATGCGCCGCCAGTTGGGGACCGTCTTCCAGGATTTCCGGCTGCTCCCCAACAAGACGGTCGGGGAGAATGTCGCCTTCGCGCTCGAGGTGATCGGCAAGCCGCGCGGCGCCATTCGGAAAACCGTTCCCGAGGTGCTCGATCTCGTGGGTCTTGGCGGTAAGGACGAGCGTATGCCCGGCGAGCTCTCCGGTGGTGAACAGCAGCGGGTGGCCATCGCCCGCGCGTTCGTCAACCGTCCGATGCTGCTGATCGCCGACGAGCCGACGGGAAACCTGGACCCCCAGACCTCCGTCGGCATCATGAAGCTGCTGGACCGGATCAACCGGACCGGCACCACGGTCGTGATGGCCACGCACGACCAGCAGATCGTGGACCAGATGCGCAAGCGCGTGATCGAACTTGAGAAGGGCCGCCTCGTCCGCGACCAGTCCCGCGGCGTCTACGGCTACCAGCACTGAAAGGACGCCATGCGCGCCCAGTTCGTCCTGTCGGAGATCGGCGTCGGTCTCCGCCGCAATCTCACGATGACATTCGCGGTCATCGTCTCCGTGGCCCTCTCGCTCGCCCTGTTCGGCGGGTCCCTGCTCATGCGCGAGCAGGTGAGCACGATGAAGGGCTACTGGTACGACAAGGTCAACGTCTCGATCTTCCTCTGCAATAAGAACGACAAGGAGACCTCGGCCAACTGCGCCAAGGGCGCGGTCACCGAGGCGCAGAAGCAGGAGATCGAGTCCGAGCTCAAGCAGATGAATATCGTCGAGTCGGTGCACTTCGAGACCAGTGAGGAGGCGTACAAGCACTACAAGGAGCAGTTCGGCGACTCACCGCTGGCCGACTCCCTGACCCCGGACCAGATGCAGGAGTCCTTCCGTATCAAGCTGAAGGACCCCGAGCGCTATGACGTCATCTCCACGGCCTTCGCCGCCCGGCCCGGGGTGCAGGAGGTCCAGGACCAAAAGGCCCTGGTCGACGACTTGTTCAATCTGCTCAACGGCATGAACTTCGCGGCGCTCGGCGTGATGACGCTGATGCTGATCGTCGCGCTGATGCTGATCGTCAACACCGTGCGGGTGTCGGCGTTCAGCCGCCGCCGGGAGACCGGGATCATGCGATTGGTCGGCGCGTCCAGCTTCTATATCCAGATGCCGTTCATCATGGAGGCCGCCATCGCGGGGCTGCTGGGCGCGGGCTTCGCCTGTGTACTGCTGGTGAGCGGGCAGTACTTCCTGGTCAACAACTGGCTGGTGGACAAGATCGATGTGATCAACTTCATCGGCTGGGACGCGGTGCTGGCGAAGCTGCCACTGGTGCTGGCGATTGGCCTGCTCATGCCCGCTCTCGCGGCGTTCTTCGCGCTCCGCAAGTACCTCAAGGTGTGACATTCGCCTAGGGCGCCGTACCGGATAACGCCCGGTACGGCGCCTGTTGGTGCCCTACACTCACCGGCATGTCGGGCCCGTGTTTGTTCGTCCATCCCCGCCGCATTCGCCGCGGGGCCGCCCTGACATTGATCTTCGCCGGCGTGCTCGCCACCGGAGCGGCCGTCGGCTCCTGGGGCGTCGAGCCCGGATCGCGCCGGGACCCCCAAGCCGCCCGGATACCGGCCCGCGCCTACGTCGGCGCGGTCGAGAGCGACCAGGTCAAGGCGGCCGCGGCCGCGGCCCAGGAGGACGGGAAGTCCGGCTCCAAGGCCGCCCGTGAGGTGGTGAGCCGCAGCGGAGACCGGTGGGGCGCGGTCTACAGCGCCCGTGAGTACGAGGGCTACCGCCAGACCCTCGACGGCGCCTACGTCGGCGTCGGGATCTCCGCCCGCCGGGACGCCCAGGGGCGGATCGCGGTGGAGCGGGTCGAGCCCGGCAGCCCCGCCCAGAAGGCCGGGGTCCGGGCCGGTGACCGGCTGCGCACGGTCGACCACAGAGCCGTGACCGGGTGGCCCGTCACCGAGGTCGTCGCCCTGCTGCGCGGCCCAGCCGACGGCTCCCCGGGCACCCGGGTGGAGCTCGGGCTGCGGCGCGGCGGCCACGAATGGACGCAGGAGCTGCGCCGGGCCCGGATGACCACGGACCCGGTGACCGTCGACCGGCTCAGCGGCTACGACGACCACAGACCCGGCGCCGTCCGGATCAAGGTCGACTCGTTCACCAAGGGCACCGGAGACCGGATCCGGCACGCGGTGCGCTCCATCCCCCGGGGCGACGGCATACTGCTCGATCTGCGGGGCAACTCCGGCGGACTGGTCTCCGAGGCCGTCACCGCCGCCTCCTCCTTCCTCGACGGTGGCCTGGTCGCCACCTATGACGTCCGCGGTGACCAGCGAGTTCTCGACGCGCGACCGGGCGGCGACACCGCCAGCCCGCTGGTGGTGCTGGTCGACGGCGGCACCATGAGCGCCGCCGAACTCCTCACCGGCGCCCTCCAGGACCGCGGCCGCGCCGTGGTCGTGGGCTCCAGGACCTTCGGCAAGGGCTCGGTCCAGATGCCGAGCGAACTCCCCGACGGCTCGGTCGCCGAGCTCACCGTCGGCCACTACCGGACCCCCGCCGGGCGTAACGTCGACGGCGAGGGCATCGACCCGGACCTGGCGGTCAAGGGCGACGACGGCCCGTCCGCGGAGGCGCGGGCGCGCACGGTATTGAGTGGCCTCGGGGGCGGGTCCTAGTGCGAGAATGGCCTGACCATGGCTAAAGAGACGGGTCGCAAGCTGATCGCGCAGAACAAGAAGGCGCGGCACGACTATCACATCCTGGACACCTACGAGTGCGGTCTGGTGCTGACCGGTACCGAGGTGAAGTCGCTCCGCCAGGGGCGCGCCTCGCTCGCGGACGGCTTCGCCCAGCTCGACGGCGGCGAGGCCTGGCTGCACAACGTGCATATCCCCGAGTACAGCCAGGGCACCTGGACCAACCACTCGGCGCGCCGCCGGCGCAAGCTGCTGCTGCACCGGGCGGAGATCGACAAGCTCATCGGCAAGACCCAGGAGACCGGCCACACCCTGGTGCCGCTGGCCCTGTACTTCAAGGACGGCCGGGCCAAGGTCGAGGTCGCGCTGGCCAAGGGCAAGAAGGAGTACGACAAGCGCCAGACCCTCCGCGAGAAGCAGGACCGCCGCGAGACCGATCGGGCGATCTCGGCGGCCCGCCGCCGCGAGCGCGCCTGACCAGCCGGAAGCCGCGCCCCGGGCGGCGGGAATGATGTGGCCTTGTCGCGCGTTGTTCACCTATGATGGCCCTGCGCCCCACCGAGGGCGTGGCACCACCTTTGAAAACACAACATGGGGATGATCGGTTTCGACAGCGGCTGTCGAAGCAGGGGAAGCGAGCCGAGGAAGCGGCAATGATCTCGTAAACCATATGTCGCAACCAATAATCGCCAACACCAAGCGCGATTCCTTCGCCCTCGCTGCCTAAGTAGCGACTTTGCGAAGTGTCAGCCCGGGGCTGTTCCCGACCCGGATCCTGGCATCGACTAGGGAACTAAACCACTAGACCCGGTCACGGAGTGTAGTGGGAAATCAAACAGTGACTGAGCCCGTCGGAGACTTGTCCGCGTGATCTCCGGGGCCGAGAAAATCACAGCGGACTGCGCTCGGAGAAGCCCTGATTCCGCACCGTTGGACGCGGGTTCGATTCCCGCCATCTCCACTCATCCCATGTACGACGAAGGGCCCCGCCACCACGGCGGGGCCCTTCGTCGTGTCGGTGCCCGGTGCCTCGTGCCCGTCAGCCGCAGGGGTCCCGGTAGTCGAGGTCCGGGAAGAGCCGGTGCCAGCGGGCGTCCGGGGTCGCCGCGCGGCGGACCGAGCAGAGCATCCCGGCCAGCCGCGAGAACTCGACGCCCACCAGGACCGTCCCCGCTCCCAGCGCGGACAGCGGGGAGAACGAGGAACTCGGGGACACGATCATGGCGTCCCCCTGCTCGGTGAAGTCCTTGACGGACACATCACCGACACCGGAGGTGAGGGCCAGGAGTTCCGCGTCACCGGGAGGCGAATCTTCCGCCGCCAGCCGCCAGAGCGCCGGCCCTCCGTACTTCTCCCACGCGACCAGCAGGGTGCCGTCGGCGGTGAGGTCGTCCATGGTGCCGAGCGGGCCAGGCATGGGGATCGTGGTCCCCAGGCGGTCCAGGGACCACAGGGCCGGCCGCCCGGACGAGGAGATGCCCGCCAGCAGACGGCTGGAGACGAGGCGCAGCGTCAGGGCTTCCGCGTCGACCGTGCCGAGCATGCGGGCCTTGCCCCGCGAGGATACGGACCACACATGGGCCTGCTTCGCCCCGCCCGCTCCGGGCTCGGTGACCAGCACCCGCCGTCCGTCGCTCGAGCTGATCGCCGTGGGCACGTCCTCGTACTTGGCGCCGACGCGAGACGCGCGCCGCGGGTTCCGGGGATCGGTGAGGTCCCACAACTGGGCCGTGTAGGACAGCACGGCGAAGACCCGGGCGCCGCCGGAGAAGGCCATGGTGAACCCGTCCTCGGGCACGGGCAGCCCGCTCAGCCGCTTCGGCCGCGCCGCACTGCGGATGTCCCAGATCGTCGCGGTGCGCGTGGCCGGGTCGGCCACGGCCAGCAGCCCATCCTGGGCGGCCGCGGCAAAGGTCATGGAGCGTTCCGTACGCGCCGCGGGCCGGAATTCGTGCCCGGGGCGCAGCCGGCCGCCCCGGAAGTCCCAGAGTTTCAGCCGTTTCCAGTCCGCGGTCTGGGCGATCAGCGTGCGTCCGCCCGGCAGAAAGCGCGCCTTGTTCCAGGGCCTGGGGAGCACGGCGGCCTCGGTGGGAGGCTTGCCCGGTGCGCCGAGCCGCCAGATGTGCGTACGGTCCCCGGCCGAGGTGGCGAGGAACCGCCCTCGCGGATCGGAGTGGGAGCCGCTGACCGAACCGACCTCGTCGGTGGTGCCGGGAACCGAGTCCGGTGGGGGGTTCCACAGGTGGACGAGGCCGTCGGAGCCGCCGACGGCGATGCCGCGTCCGTCCGGGCGGTAGGCGAGGGACAGGTCCCGCTCGGCGGCCTTGCCCGTGCGGGGCAGCGTGGCGGACTCCAGCAGCGGATCCGAGCTGGTCGTCTCGTCACGCACGGTGAACAGGTGCGGTGTGCCGTCCCATGAGGAAGCCGCCGCGTACTGTCCGTCCGGGCTGAAGGCGATCGACGACAGGACCTTGTCGGTGACCGGTCCCGTACCGGGGTATCGGTGGGGGCGCTTCGGGTCGGTCACCTTCCAGACGGCCACCTCACCCGACGCCCCGCCGCCCGCCAGCCGCCGTCCGTCCGGGCTGAACGCCAGGGACAGCACACGGGCACCGCGTATGACCGTGCCCGGCTTCGGGTGACGTGCCACGGTGGTGTTCCACAGCTGCGCGGTGCCGTCGCCCACCGCCGTGGCCATGACCTTGCCGCCCGGCTCGAAGGCGACGGCCTCCACGGGCTTGCCGCGACGCGAGCCCGCCACCACGGTGCGGACCGGGTGCCGGGGGTCGCGCAGGTCCCAGAACCACACCCGGCCGTGCTCCGCGCCGACCGCGAGGGTCCGGCCGTCCGGGCTGAGGGCCGCCGCGAAGACGCGGCCGTCCCGCACCGGCACCCGGGCGAGACGCCGGGCATGCCGGGCGTCCCGGACGTCCCAGACGTACAGCGCCTCCCTGGTGCTCGCCGTGAGGAGGCGGCCGTCCGGATGCCAGGCGAGGGCCGGAGGCCCACCCACCCGGAGTACGGAACCCGGCGTCGGCCGGTAAGGGTTGGCCGTGTGCCACAGACGGACCGTGCGGTCGGTCGAGGAACTGGCCAGCACCCTTCCGTCCGCCCGGTACGCGAGGTTGATCACTTCGCGGGAGTGTCCCCGCAGTGGCACCGGCGGGGTGAGGGACAGCGCCGACCGCAGCAGGGCGGACCGCGCGTCGACCGTGGGCGAGCGGCGGTAGGCGGCCAGGCTCAGATCGAGCGCCGTCGCCGGGTCCTGGTCCCGCAGCGCGCCGGCCTGGGCGGCGATGCGCTGCGAGGCCAGCTCGTCCGCCCGCTTCCGGGACTCGCCCCGTTCGACGTACGCCACCGTGCCGATCGCGACGAGCAGCAGCGCGACGCAGGCGGCCACGCCGCGCCACACCATGCGCAGGCGGCGGCCGCGCCGTGCGGACTCGGCCCCGGCCGTCAGGAACTCCCGCTCGACGGTGGTGAGCGCGATTCCGGGGGTGTTCCCGGCGCGGTCCGGCTCCAGTCGCCCGCGGACCTGGTCCAGATGTGAACCGGCGTAGAGGTAGTGGGGGTTGCGGTCGTGCTCCTCCCAGACGGCGGCCGACTCCGCGAGCCGCTGGTGCTCCAGCAGATCGGCGCGGGCGTCGCGGATCCACGAGCGCAGCGTGGGCCAGGCGTGCAGCAGCGCGTCGTGGGAGAACCGCGCGCCGTCGTGGTCGACGGTGACCAGCCGGCTGCGGACCAGATGGTCCCAGACCGTCCGTACGTCCTCGGCGCTCCCGTCCTTCAGCAGGTCCGCCGGGGCGACCTCGCGGCGCACCACCTCGCCGGCCGGGGTGAGGTGCACCATGCTCAGCAGCAGTCGGCGCAGGACGTGTCGCTCGGGTTCCCGCAACGCCTGGTACAGCGCGTCGGTCGAGGTGGTCACGGACTGCCAGATCCCGCCCGTGCGCTGGTAGCCGGCCAGGGTCAGCACCGTGCCGCCGCGCTCCCGCCACGTCTCCACCAGGGCGTGGGCGAGGAACGGGGCCGCCGCGTCCCGTGCCGCTCCCGCGGCCCCGCCGCCCCGGCGCAGGTCCGACAGCAGCCGGTCGACGAGACCGTCCTCCAGGACGAGGCCCGCCCGCGCGGCCGGGCGCTCGATCGCGGCGCGGAGGGCGCCCAGATCCATTGGCGCCACGGTGAACTGCCCGTGGTCCAGGGCATCGACGAGCTCCGGGTGGGCCAGACAGTCGCCGTAGTGGTCGGCGCGCAGTGCCAGGACCACCGTGGGCCGGTCGCCCGGTCCGGCCGGGCGACCGCACAGCAGCCGGATGAAGCGGCCCCGCCGCTCGGCGTCCTCGCAGCGGGTGAAGACCTCCTCGAACTGGTCGACCACGAGCAGCCGGCAGGCCAGGCGGCCGGGCTCCGGCGCGGGGAACCGCCCCTCCCCGAAGGCGTCCCGCACCTCCTCCCGCCGCCGCCCCGTGGCCCGCGCCCAGCGTTCGGCGAGGGCCTCCAGCGGGTCGGCGCCGGGGCCCGGCAGCAGCAGCGCGGGCCAGGGGACCGCGTCCCCCGCGGAGCCGTGCCGGGCCTCCAGACTCGCCAGCATCCCCGCGCCCAGCAGCGACGACTTGCCCGAGCCCGACGCGCCCACCAGCACGAGCGGGTGGTCCCGCGCCGGATCGGACACGGCCGTCACGAGCCGTTCTGTCAGCTCCTCGCGCCCGAAGAACCACTCCTGGTCGGCCGCCCCGAACGACCGCATGCCCGGGTACGGGCACGGCACATCGGCCGGTGGCTCGCCGGGCGGCACCGCGTCGGCGCGGTAGGCGGCGTTACGGGCCACCACGAGCCCGCCGAGCCTGCCCTCACTCTGCCCGTGCGGACGAACCGGCCCGTCCCGGAACGCCCGGTCCAGCGCGCCGTGCAGATACTCGACCGTCAGCCAGGGCGGGCCGCCCGGGTCGCCATCCTCCAGCAGCCGCAGCAGCCGCCCGCTGAACAGCGTGTGGCGGGCGCCCTCGGGGGCGAAGGAGAGCGCGAACTGCGAGGCGGAGGTGAGCAGGAAGCTGCCGTCCGGGCGCGCGGAGGCGTACGGGGCGCGTTCACGCCCGTCCGGGGCCGTGGCGCGGCCGGAGAAGCAGCAGTCGAGCACGACCACACTGCCGCCCAGGGCGCCGCCGAGCAGATCCTTCACGGTCCGGTACGGAACCGAGCCGGAGATCCGGTCGTCGGCCAGGCTGGCGTGGGTGGCGAGGTACAACTCGTCGCCCGGACCGAGGATGCCGTGCCCCACGTACACGAACAGCACCGGCCCGGTGGCCTCGGCCGCGGCGTCCTCCACCGCGGCCACGACCTCCGTCGGCGCGGCGCCCGCCGGGACGCGGTGGACGTGGGCCATGCCGCAGCCGTCGCGCAGCACCCGCGCCAGGTCGTCGAGCGTGGCCCCGACGCTCGGCAGGGCCGGCAGGGCGGAGCCCGGGGCGTGCTCACCGGTACCGACCAGCACCGCGCGGGCCCCCGGCGCGGCCAGACCGGTCGGTGACGTGGGAGTACCGGGCGTGGGCGTGCCGGGCGCGGGTACGGCGGGCGTGGGCGTGCCGGCCGCGGGCACGCCGGGCCCGGGCACGCCGGGCAGGGGCCGGGCGTCGGTCATGGCGCCGGTGACGTACCGTCGGCCTCCGCGCCCCCGCCCGCCGCGGCGCGCCCCTCCTGCTCGAGGGCGGCCGCCAGCCGCTCCGCCAGCTCGATCGCCTGGTGCGCGTCGAGCGGTGCGACCTCGGCGGAGCTGACGGTGATCTCCGTACCGTCGGGACGGGTGAGGGTGACGGTCCGGCTCCCCCGTCGGGTCTGTAACCAGGTCACCACCGACCCGGCCAGCACCGTGGCCACGCCACCGGGCTCCAGCAGCGCGAGAACCACGTCCGTTCCCGCACCCATGGCTCCCGGCGGCGGACCGGAATCGGTGGCTCTGCGCACTCTGCCGCGCAGCCCCGGCTGTCCGGCCAGCCAGCGGCGCAGGTCGTCGGAGTCCGCACCGCCGGTGTCCCCGTCCGGAGACGGCTTCCGTTCGTCGTCGGCACGGACGGTCAAGCCGATACGCATGGGCTCCCCCGGTGGCCTGGTTCGCGTAGGTTGTCCCGGGATGGTATTGGCAACCATGGCTGAGGAGAGAGACCCGTTCACGCCATGACGGACGATGGTTCGCTCAGGCGATCAGCCTCTGTTGGCGGCGGTCAGGGTTCGCAGTTGGGCGAACGACTGGCGGATGGC
>NZ_JAERRG010000038.1 GCF_016741935.1 Streptomyces endocoffeicus
AACGAGCTGGTGCGTGATATCGGGTGAGACGTGTTTGGCTGGTGAGTGGCATGATCCCGGTGTGGTGATCACGGTCGCCGCGACCCCATCCCGGCGACAAGTGGATCAGGGACATTATCGCTCAGCTCGACTCCATCGGATCCACCCTCGACCTCGTCGACAGCCCCTGACTTGCCGCGGGCCGCCCGGACGACGGGCGGCTCGCGGCACTGCCCGAGGGCCGGTCACCACGCGTTCGCTGCCGCCACCCCTCCGACACCACCCACGCGGAATGAGCCTTGCTTCGAGCCCCTGCTGCCACGGCCAGCCTGTGAGGCCCTCCGCGGCGCGAGATCGTCGATGCCATCCGCTACGTCGTCGATATCGGATGCGAAGGGAGGGCCCTGCCCTCGGGCTTCGCACCCTGAAAACCTCAATAGCCATTGAGATAGCGTCGGTGAACGCGCGGGCGATGCATTCCGGTGACGATCTCGTAGGTGATAGTGCCTAGCGCGTCCGCCCACTCATGGGCAGTTGGCACTCCCTTCGCGCTGCCGAAGAGGACGACTTCGCTGCCGGTCAGTGGACGGTCGTTGCCGCAGTCGACGACGATCTGGTCCATGCACACCCGTCCGGCCACGTTCCTCAACTTGCCATCGAGCCACACCGCCATACGGCCCGAGAGCGCGCGGGGTACGCCGTCTGCGTAGCCCACGGGGACCAGGGCCAGTGTGGTCTCCTGCTCGGCAGTCCAGGTGCTCCCGTAGGAGACGGATTCCCCTGGCGGGATTGTCTTGGTCAGCGCGACGCTCGACCGGAATATCATGGCGGGCCGCAGGGCGGCGGTGTGTTCGCCTCCGATCGGGTCGAGTCCGTAGACGGCGATGCCGACTCGGACGAGATCGAAGTGAAGGTCGGGCCGGGTGAGGGTTGCGGCCGAGTTGGCGATGTGCCGTTTCGGCGTGAGGCCGGCGCCTCTTCGAACCGCCGGGCCTGGAGGCCGGTGACGGGGTGGCCGGTCTCGTCCGCGCAGGCCAGGTGGGACCAGATGGCCACAGTATCCACCGCTGGTTCGGCCGCGGCCGCTTTCGTGAGCTGGGGCCAGTTTTCGGGCGGGCATCCGTTGCGCCACAGTCCGGTGTCGACCTTCAGATGGATGCGCGCGGTGCGACCCGCCCGGCGCGCGGCGCACGCGATGACCGCGAGTTCGTTGAGTGAGCTGACGGATACGTCGATGTCTTCGGCGATCGCTCGGTCGAAGTCGGCGGCGGAGGTTTCCAGCCAGCTGAACAGGCGTGCGGAGACGCCGTGTTCGCGCAGTTTGAAGGCGCTGGCCAGGTCGCATGTGCCAAGCCAGGTGGCGCCTGCGGCCAGGGCGGCCTCGGCCACTGGCAGCAGTCCGTGGCCGTACGCGTCCGCCTTCACGATGGCCATCGTCTCTGCCCCGTTTCTCCTGGCGAGTGCGGAGAGCAGGGCGACGTTGTGCCGAATTGCGGCCAAGTCGATGACGGCCTCGGCGCGAGGAGCCAGCTCCTCGGTCTGCGGCGTGCTCTGGAGGGGCTTTCGCCGGGTTCGCATGGGCGTGCGTGCCTGTTCCATCTCATCGCTGTCGTCGATAGGCGACGGCGTCGAACTCGACCTTGGTCGCGCCGCGAAACCTGCTCACTTCGCCGGACGCTCGCGCCGATGCACCGGCGCGGCACATCACCTCGATGTAGACCTCGTTGAGCGTCGGCAGTTGATCAATGTCCGCGACGTAGGCGTTGATTTTCACCAGCGTCGACCGGTCCGCGCCCGCCGCTTCTAGATGGGTTTCGAAGTCGCGCAGAGCAGTGCGGACCTGGGTTGCGAAGTCGTCAGCCACAGTGCCGTTGGGCTCGACCGGCAGGGCGCCACTCGTCGGGACCATCTCGCCGAATGCGACCGCAGCCGAGTACGGGGCGCCCTGGGGAGTGGAGGCCAGTCGGATGAGCTCGCGCACGAGCCCGGGTTCAGCCGTCATCGTTCAAGTGCCCTTTCGTTCTGGTTTGCGTGCCGCCGTACGCCCCGACCCTGCCGGTCCGTAGACGGATCGGAGTGTCGGCATGGCGTGTTCAGAGCTGGTACGTGCGGAAGCCCGCAGTGCACGGGTTGCCGATTGCCACGGAAGCGCGGCGTTCCTCGCAGTCGAAGACCACGGACGCGGCAGTGATCGAGGGCTGCTGGTCAGGGCTTCTTCGTATGCGATGCGGCTGTTCACCGCGTGATTGGCGTGTACCCGTCCCCGGCCGGTCTGCGAGAGGCGGTCGGGCTGTGGTTCGTCGGCGGAGACCTCGATCAGGTCGGCTCCCGCAGGGTCGCCCACCAGGTAGGCCCCGCCACCGACGCCGCACTCCCAACGGTTCCGGCACCTCTGTTTCGACGCCATGTGGTGGCATCGAAACAGGCGACACGAGTTCGGGGTTCCGCGGTGCGTGCTGTTCAGCGAGTCCGGACGTCCGCGTGGCCCTGCTCTACCTCAGCCGCCGGGCTGCTGCGCTTGGCCGAGGCGAACCAGCCGCTGGTCAGCAGCGCGGCCCAGGCGACGCCGACGTAGAGCGAAATCCGCCCATCTGCGTCCATCGCCGTCAGTAGGGTCACGAAGGCGAGGAAGACCAGCGCGATCCAGCTGCAGACCGTGCCACCCGGCGCGGGGAACGACGACGCCGGCAGCAGGCCCTTGACCACCTTTGCGCGATAGCGGATGTGGCTGATGAGGATCATCGCCCAGGTCCAGATGGCCGCCGCAGTCGCAACCGACATCACATATCCGAACGCCTTTTCCGGAACCAGGTAGTTCAGTACCACGCCGACCGACATGACGATCACGGACACCGTGATGCCGGCCGCCGGCACCTTCCGATCGCTGAGCTTGCCGAGGAACTTCGGCGCCTCGGAGTTGGCGGCCAAGTCGCGCAGCATACGGCCGGTGGAGTACATGCCCGAGTTGCACGAGGACAGGGCCGCAGTCAGTACTACGAAGTTGACGATGCCTGCCGCCAGCGGGATGCCGATCTCGCCGAAGGCCGCCACAAATGGACTGACCCCCTCGTGGAACTCGGTCCACTTCACGACCGAGAGGATCACGATCAGCGAGCCGACGTAGAAGACGATGATGCGCCAGGGCAGGGTGTTGATCGCTTTGGGGAGGGTCTTCTCGGGGTTATCCGACTCGCCGGCGGTGACGCCGACCAGCTCCACGGCGAGGTAGGCGAACATGACGCCTTGCAGCGTCATCAGGCTGGAGCCGAGGCCGTTCGGGATGATGCCGTCGTGCGACCACAGGTTGGTCACAGTGGCGGTGTCGCCGGCTTGGGAGAAGCCGAGGGTCAGTACGCCGATGCCGATGACGATCATGCCGATGATGGCCGTCACCTTGACCATCGAGAACCAGAACTCCAGCTCACCGAAGATCTTCACGGAGATCAGGTTGACGCCGAAAAGGACTACGAGAAAGGCGAGGGCGCTGGTCCACTGCGGGATGTTGGGGAACCAGTAGTTGATGTAGATCGCCGCTGCGGTCAGTTCGGTCATGCCGGTGACGGCCCACATCAGCCAGTACGTCCAGCCGGTCACGTAGCCGAAGAACGGGCCAAGGAATTCGCGGGCGTACCCCGCGAACGAGCCCGAAACCGGGCGGTACAGCAGCAGCTCGCCGAGGGCCCGCATGATGAAGAAGATGACCACGCCTGCGAGCGCGTACATCAGGATGAGGCTGGTGCCTGCCTTCTCGATGTTCTTGCCGGCGCCCAGGAAGAGACCGACACCGATCGCGCCGCCTATGGCGATCATCTGTACCTGGCGGCTGCCGAGCCCGCGCTCGTAGCCCTCATCGGGGGCGTCAGCGGCTGCCGCCCCCGGGGCCTTGGGTGTGGTCATGCTCGCGCCCTTCCGCCTGTGGGTGACACCGTGTTCATGCTTTCCATGGACAAGCTCCAGCTCTTTCGTGATGCGTCCGCAGACTTCCGTGTGCGGGGACGGTGCCAGCGAGACGCCGAGGCCGCACGGTTCGACGCACGTCTGTCAGTGGGGCAGCTGCGCCCCGCCTCGCCCTCGCCACAGGTCCGCTAGTGGGAATTGGGAGGGGCGCCGGTCCCGTCGATGTCGCGAACGGGACCGGCATGGTCCCTCACGTCCCGCAGTTGTGTCGTTGTTCCTGTCTTTGCCGATCAGCTCGTCAGCAGCAGGGTGGCCGGGCGGATTGTGGGGCCTCCCTCGTCAAGCGGCACCGGCCGCTCAGAGGGCGCCCTTGATCGAGTAGCCCCCTGCGACCTTCACGGTGACCACGGTCTTGCCGTCTTCGAGGGGGTCCTTGTCGTCGACGATGACGACGAAGGAACGTTCGTCGTCTTGACCGGCGATCCGGCCTCGGCCGGTGATGCTCGCCCAATCGTCGGCCACCTGGAGCTTGCCCAGCCGGGTGCTGGTGAAGGTCAAGTGGTGGTCGGGTGAGTTGAGTACGAGATGGCCGGTGGTGTCGCCGTCGTGGCTCCGCGCGTGGAAGCTGATCTGAGCGAACCGCCAAGCGGAGGTCTGTTGGAGGGGAACCAATCGGCCGTTCGTCGACGCCCGGACCGTGTCGGAGCCGGTTTCACGTCGGCTGATCATGTTCCCTTCGCGCCGTAGGACCTTGCCGGCGCGCGCGTTGGTGAGCTTGCCGTGGATGAGCGCCAGAGTCCCGTTGATGATCACGTGTTCGACGCCTTGGGCATACTGCTTGGGCTTCTCGAAGGTGGCGCGGTCGATGATGGTGTCCGGGTCGAACACGGTGAGATCTGCCGCCATGCCTTCGGCGATGTATCCGCGGTCGACCATGCCGATGAGCGTAGCGGGCAGTCCGGTCATCTTTCGGACGGCCGTCTCCAGGTCGATGACGCCGCGTTCGCGGACGTAGCGGCCCAGTACTCGGGGGTTGGTGCCGTAGTGGCGGGGGTGGGTCGTGGGATCCGTCGTGGTTCCGCCGTCGGAGGCGACCGCGACCAACGGGTGCCGCATGATGCGCTCGATGTCCGCTTCATCGCCGAACATATAGATAGTGCTCGTCCAGCCTTCCTCCTTCTCGATGATCCGCATGGTGGCTTCTCCAGGGCTGACGTTCATCTCCTTGGCAGCGTCGGCCAGAGTCCGCTGCTGGTCGACCAGGCTGACGTTCTTCGCCTCGCCGACCTTGACGCGGATGATTTCCTCGATCTCCTGTGCGATCGTTGGCCGTTGCATGGAGTCGGCGAAGCGCTTCAGGTATTCGCTGCGCCCGCCGTCGAGCACTGTCCGTGGGACGATCCACTCGAGATTTGTCATCGCGGCCGGGTAGGGGTATTGGTCCATGGCCGCATAGGTGCCCCGCGCGTTGGTCTGGTCCAGCAGCGCGAGGGTCTGGTGGGACTTCCCCCAACGGGCGTGCATGATCTTGTGGTGGGTGATGATCGGCACCAGGCCGGCGTGCTCGCCGATCCTGAGGTGCTCGGCGACCGCGTCGACGACATCTATGTCCTCGTTGCGGATGTGGTTGGGTGTGTTGGTCCGCCAGTCGCGTGCCGCGCTGAGGACCTTGATCACCTCGTCAGTATCGGAGTTGTGCTGCGGCATGTAGTCGAGGCCGAGGGAGACGCCCCAGGCGCCGCCGCGCAGGCCATCTGTCACGAACTGCTGCATGGCCGCGATCTCGGCCTGGGTGGCGCGCCGGTCCTTCTCGCCGACGGCCCGGCTCCAGGCCCCGTCGAAGGCGGCGTAGGCACCCACGTTCTGACCGAGGCCGGCGTCTTCCACGGATGACAGCTTGGAGATCGGGAACTCCTCGAACCCGTCGGGGTTGAGGAGGGCGGTGGTTACGCCCTGGCGTAGCGCTCCCTCGGCGACCGGCAGGTCACTCGGAGTGGGATGCGTGTGCAGGTCGATGAAGCCAGGAGCGACGACGAGTCCCGTGGCGTCGATCCTCTTCGAGGCCGAGGCGTAAGAGAGGTCACCGATTCTTGCGATCGTGCCGTCCTTGATGCCGACGTCCGCGAGATAGCGGGCTCGACCGGTGCCGTCGATGACGGTGCCTCCGGTCAGGACGATGTCGAGCTGCGCTGCCGCGGCGCTGCCTGAACTGGCCTGCGCGGTACCGGAAACCGCGGCGGTTACACCGGTGGCGGCTGCCGACAGCAGCAGTCCTCTCCGACTCCAGTGTGGTGCGTCAGTCATGCGTTCTCACTCCTTGTCGGGCATTGGTGTTGACAGCACGATGTGCCTGGTTTTGGCGTGCTTGACGGCGCGTGTGAACGCCGCTTCTGGGGTTCGGCCGAGCGGGCCGTCGACTGCTGGTGGCAGTGAGCGTCATCGGAGGGGGTCCACGGCGTGCAGCTCACGAGGGTTTTGGCCAGTGACGATCTGTTCTGCCAGGAGTTTTCCTGTGACGGGGCCGAGCGTGACTCATGGCGGCTCTGCGCCGCAGGTCCAGGGGGGCGTCGGCCGGTCGGAACTCCATCATTCCAGCGACGCGCAGTCGATCCCCAAGGGGGTGCAGGCGAGTCGCTCGGCCGGGAAGTAGACCGGGCCGTCGGGCAGTGTCTCGGCCTTCACCGAGAAGCTGTACCCGCCGGGCTGGACGCGCTTCACGCCGAACGGTCGGGCGAGCTTGCTCAAGTGCGTACTTGTCGACAGAACGACAGCGTCATCCTTCCTTATATTGATTCGGGCACCGCCTCCGTCCGCGGCGACACGTGTGACCGCAGAGTTCGCGTGCAGCATTCCGCCGCGTGAGACGACTGCATCGGCGAGTGCGCTTACGAAGGCGGCGGAGTCGATGAACCGTTGACCTTTGAGTGCCAGGGCGCAGCTGATGTTGCGTGACAGGGTGGGCAGGCACGGCCGCTGCCGCTTCTGCGGCGTCGAGGAGGCCGAAGTCCACGGCCAGTCCCAGTTGCTGAAGGTGCTCGAACTCGTCCAAGAGTGCTTGCCTCTCTCGCTGGTCGCGGTACGCGACGGTGAACGGTGCGGCCGCCATCGACGTGACCTGGAGATCTGCGGCCCTCCAGCTCGGCGTAGGCATCCAGCGCCGCGCTGTTGAGCGGGGCCGGCACGGCCATCGCGTGCTCCCAGCGCCGCCGTGTGCTGTGGACAGCCCCACCATGCCGACGCCCACGACGGCCACATGGCGAGGAGCCCCGTCACTCAGGTTTCTCATGAGCTTCATGGTGGCGTGGAACCGATCACACGAGAATGTCGCGATCAAACATTCCTGACCCACCCTGCTGTCCAGTGCGTACACTTCTGCCGCATGGTCGCCGCGCATCGTCTCTTCGACAGCCTTGGCCCCGGGGTCGCCACGACGCTGGTCGTAGGTCAATCGACCGATGTCACGAGCCTCCAGTTACATGGCGACCCGGCTGATAGAGCAGTTGGCGATGCCATCATCATCGCCACCGGCGCCCTCGGAACGGAGTCCCAGCTCGCAGTGATCGCCGCCGCCGCCGAACAGCGGGCGACGGGCGTCGTGCTGCGTGCTCCAGTCGGAGATCAGGCACGGCAGTTGGCCGGCGAGAGCCACCTCACTCTGGGGGTGCTGGCTGACGATGTCGGATGGACCGAGTTCATCTCGATGACCGACGCCCTGCTCCACCACGTCCACGCCCCGTCCGCGAACATCGACGACGCCCACCAACGAGTCTTTCGACTCGCGGACGCCATCGCCGAGCAGCTGAGGGCTCCCGTCACCGTGGAAGACATTCGCAACCAAGTACTGGCCTACTCCGCATTCGGCGAGACCGCCGATGACGCACGGATGGCCAGCATCCTTGGACGTGCAGTACCCGACAGCGTCGTGGCGCAGCTGCGCGCGACAGGCACATTTCGCCGGATGGCGACGAGTTACGAGCCGTTCACCGTGGATATCGAGGATCCGAGCTTCCTGACCCGTCTAGTCGTGCCCCTGCGTGTCGGCCCAGAACTCGTGGGGTCAATCTGGGTCATCCACTCCGGTGAACTGACCTCGCGGGCGCGACACCAACTCCGAGATCTTTCACGGTCCTTGAGCCTGCTGCTCATCCGGTTGCGTGCGCACGATGAACTCTCCAGCCGTTACACCACAGAGCGGGTTCGAGAGGCGCTCCGCAGGCCCGTTGACAGCTCCTCGAGCGAGGCCCTGGTCCTACCGGCCCAGCATGTCCGCGTAGCGGCATTGCGTCGCCTGGGCGACGCGACCCCACAAGATGACCTCGGGCTGTTGCGCACCGTATTCCGCCGCCAGGCGTGGGCTGATCCGATTCTCGCGGACGTAGAAGGCATGGTGTTCGCCATCCTCACGGACGACGACGGCCCGGGGAGTTGGAGTTGGGCGCGATCCTTGAGTTCGAACGGACGCATTGGCCCGGTGGGCGTCAGTCGCCCCACCTCCTCAGTAGCGGACTTGCCGGTCAGGAAGCAGGAAGCGCTGGAGGTGCTGCAAACCGGTGAAGCTCTAGGTTGTGTAGCAGCCAGTCACGAAGAGATATGGGCGCATCTCACCATCCGCCGCACACACACCGTCGTCTCCGACGCCATACTCAGTGACCTCATGGCGCTGAACGGTCAGAGCCGCGATGGTGCAGCGTTGGCTGACACGTTGCTGACCTGGCTGATGAACTGGGGCGACTACAACCGCGCCGCGGAAGCCCTACAGCTCCATCCCAATACGGTTCGCCAGCGCATGCGCCGGATCGAGTCTCTCCACGAGGTGAACCTATCGGACCCCGTGCAGCGACTCGCCCTGACCCTGATACTCCACACGCATCTCAGGGGCGACAGTCCTCCCGAAGCGAAGCCCGAGTCAGCCCTCCACTGAGCTGAGGACCTACCTGCCAGTTGGCGAACGCCACTGGTCCTCTCCGCGCTGTCAGGCAACTCACGTGCCTTCGCACCTGTGGCTCCTGTGCCCGAAGGGGCTCTGGCAAGGCCCACGTACTCGCAGTCAAGATGACCGGCAGAAGAGTGATCGGTGATCTCCTCCCTATCCCGGACCTACACGTTGTAGCCAGACGCTCTCACGATCACGCTCAGCCGTGTTGACTCGCCGCTGCCGGAGGGGCGGCGCTGAGCTGGTTCGCCGTGCCGACCGCCCAGAAGGTAAGGCCGTCAGCGCGACGCGCAGGCGGGACGCCCACGCGTCGCGCTGACGGATGAGCTGTTCGTCGCCTCGACCGTGGCGACGATCGGCTGACGCACTCACCTCTCGATCCGGTCCAGTTTCCCCTCGCGCTCGGAGTCTGGGGACTTCTTCCTGGTGCGCTGGAAGGTGATGCCACGGCGGGCGAGCAGGCCGCGAAACGCCTCGCGGCCGATCTCGCGCCCACCGAGGGTCCGGACATGCCAAACCGATCTCGTTGAACCGGTGGATCACGTCCCGGACGGATCGGACGTCACCACACATCCAACCGCCACGAGCGCCACAAGCGCCAACCAAGCGAACCTATGCGGTCAGAGCACGGGGAACTGAACGTCAGAGCTCATAGCGGTCCAGCAGATCGACCGCGTTGAGCATGCGGAAGTCGTCGAGCCGCTCGCGGAGCGTGGCGTGGTCCCAGTCCCACCAGGCGAGCCGCTCCAGCCGCTCCGCGATCTCGGGCGGCTGCCGGAACCGGATGATCCGTGCCGGTACGCCTGCGACGATCGCGTACGACGGGACGTCGGGCTCGCCCGGTCGAGCGGGTGGTCCGAACCGGTCCGCGCCCCGAGCCGCTTCGCGATCTGCGGCACGCTGAGGTCGCCTCGCCCGTCGATGAGTTGCGGCGCGGTGGTGGTGATGCGCTCACGGTCGAGGAGCCGTGTGCGCGGCCGTCCCATGTACGTGTTCTCCCCTGAAGGTGTGAGAGAGGTCTTCCCGGATGTTCAGAAGGAGCACGGCGACCGGAGTCGGGGCGCCTGGCTCTGGTCGGCATGGGTGTGGAGTCGGGCCTGTCGGACGTCTTCGCGCGGTACGCCGCGGACGAGCTCTTCGACGAGATCGAGGAGATCGGCCTGCGCGACGGCGCGAACCTCACGGTCGAGGGCTACGACTTCGCGCCCTCTTTCAGCATCTGGACCACCATCGAGGAGTGCCTGAACCCGCCGGTGGTCTACGAGAAGGACCGCGGCTGGTTCACCACCGCACCGTTCAGCGAACCGGAGGTTTTCGACTTCCCCGCGGGCATCGGACCGGTGGAGTGCGTAAACGTCGAGCACGAGGAGGTGCTGCTGATCCCCCGCTGGGTGAACACGCGGCGCGTGACGTTCAAGTACGGCCTGGGCGACGACTTCATCCCCGCTCGTTCCGCGACCTGCTCACCGAGTACGGCGTCGATGAGCGGCTGGCGGTCGGACTTGCCGAGTGTCGCCTGGACACCGAGAAGCAGAAGAGCTTGCCGGACCAACTGGCGAAGACCTGGTCGTCGGTGGGAAACGCCGACCAGGAGCCGGAGCCACCGCTGACGGGATGGTGCCAGATCTGTTGGCCGGTCTCGGCGTCGAAGCCGTAAAGCCCTTTCTTTCCCGCCAGGAGGAAGAGGCCGCGTATGGCGCCCAGGAACTGCAGCTCGCCGAGGCCGGAGCCTGCCGTCCATCGCCTCGCCCCGGTCCGGGCGTCGACGGCGTGCAAGACCTTGTCGAGGTAGCAGACGGTGTCACCGGACCGGTCGTAGCCCCGGTTTCCCCGGGCCGCGGTCCGCACGCTCCACAGGGTCTTGCCGGTCTTCGGGTCGAAGGCGGTGAGCAACCCACCGGTCGCGCCGACGGCGCCGGCGCCCGGGTAGCAGAACAGGGTTCCCTGGAGGAGATTCAGGGATCCTTGCCAGCCGAGGATCACGTTGTTCGTCGGTGGGAGACTGGTGGGCTCGCTCCAGAGCGTCTCGCCGTCGGCGGGCTTGAGTGCGAGCAGCCGCATATCGCCGTCGATGGCGTAGAGCACCTCGCTCTCGGACGGTGGATAGAGGGCGACGAGGTCCTTGGACCACAGGCGGTCGCCCGTGTCCGACGCGATGACGGTGTACCCATTGAGGATCGCTGTCGTGGACGATTTCGACGCGCGGCCCCAGACGATCAGATGGCCCGCCCGGGTGGTGCCGACGACCATGGGTCCACCCATGTCCGGCGTCTGCCACCGCACCTCACCGGAAGACGCGTCGATGCCCTGGAGACGCCCGTCGCTTCTGGTCACGAGCAGCGAGCCGTTCGCCAACTCAAGCTCCGGCGCGCCGGCCTCGGCCGGGGACGCGGCCCACTGCTCCTTCCCGGAGCGGCCGTCGACCGCGTGGACCTTCCCGTCGGTGCGTACGGTGTAGACGCGCTTGTTGTCGGCGGTGGTGCCGGTGTTCTGGCCGCCGAGGTCCTTCCACAGGAGCTTGCCGGTGGCCCGGTCGAGGCAGACCCCCGAAGTCTCCCCGCCGCACAGCAGGGTGGACGGTGTCATCACGAGGAGGGACATGCCGGGTTGCGGGAGGTCCGCGGTCCAGGAGAGTTCGGGGATGGCGGTCGTGTCCCCGTCGCGCGACCGGAGGATCAGTGCGGTGCCCGTGGCGGCCGCAGCGACGCCGAGCACCGCGCCGGCGAGGAGGCGGCGCCTGCTGAGCAGCGGAGTGCGCACCTCGTCATGCAGGCTGCGCCGCGCCGCGGTCACCTGCGACTGGACCGCGCCGAGCCAGCCCGCAGTGGTCGCCGGGCGCAGACAGCCCTGGAGCTGTGTGACGGTCGGACGCCGGGCGGGGTCCTTGTCGAGGCAGGCGGCGACAATGCCGAGCAGGGCCTGCGGGACGCCGGCCAGCTCCGGTTCCCCGTGGGTGGCGCGGTAGAGCAGTGCGTGCGGCGTGCCGGTCCCGAAGGGCAGGGCGCCGGTGGCGGCGAAGGCGAGCACGGCGCCGAGTGCGAATACGTCGCTGGCGGAAGTGAGCTCGGCCCCCGTCGACTGTTCGGGCGACATGAAGCCGGGCGACCCGATGATCTGGCCCTCCGCGGTGAGCACGGTCCCGTCGACAACCCGGCTGATGCCGAAGTCGATGACTCTGGGCCCGTCGGCGGTGAGCAGGATGTTGGACGGCTTGAGGTCGCGGTGGATGAGCCCGGCGCGGTGGATGGCGGCCAGCGCCTCGGCCAGGCCCGCGCCCAGCACGCGCAAGGTGGCCTCGGGCATGGGCCCGTGGGCCGCGATGGCGTCGGTGAGCGAGGGGCCGGGGATGTACGCGGTGGCGAGCCACGGCCGCGGCCCCTCGGGATCGGCGTCGACGACGGGCGCGGTGAAGGCCCCGCCGACCGCGCGGGCGGCGTCCACCTCGGCCTTGAAGCGCCGCCGGAAGTCGGGATCGGCGGCCAGTTCGGGGCGTATGACCTTGACGGCGACGGCACGGCCGCTGCGCGACGCGGCCAGATGGACGCGTCCCATGCCGCCCGCGCCGAGTTCCCGGATCACCCGGTAAGGCCCGATGTGCGTGGCGGTGGTGTCGCCCTGCGTGGTCATGGGGTGGGGCTCCGGAAGGCGTAGAGGGTGGTGTCGGACGCGGCGTAGACGGTCGTGCCGGAAGTCTGCACCGACCAGGACTTCTTGCTCTTGGCTTCGGCCCCGGATGCCTGGTGCGCCCACAGCGGTTTGCCGTCCGAGGCGCGCAGGACGATGAAGCCCGGGGTGTCGGCGCCGAACAGGGAGAGCGCCACCAGGGGCTCGGTGGCGGAGGGGCCTGGGTCGAGTGCGCCCGCGGGGTTGAGGGTCAGCGGGCTCGGGGTGTGCCACAGCTGGCCGCCGTGGCGCAGGTCGAGGGCGAAGACGGTGCTCTGGCCGTCCGCGACGTAGGCCCGCTTGCCGTGGACTGTGGTGGGGCTCAGGTTGGTCGTCTCGCTGACGGCGGTCCACAGGTCGCGGCCGTCGGAGGTGCTCAACGCCCGCACCTTGACGTGGGTGACCAGCAACACGTTGCCGTCGGTGGCCAGGCTCGGGTAGGTGCCGGGCTTGATGACGTCTCGGACCGTCCAGTGCACCTCGCCGGAACGCAGTTCGATTCTGTGGACGTTGCCGTTGTCCTGCAAAAAGCAATGGCGCCCGTCGGAGATGGCCTGGAAGTCGGAGCCGTTCACCGTGCGGGACCAGAGCACCGACCCCTCGGCGAGGTCCACGGCGCACACGCTGCCCTGCTTGCCGTTGGTGCTGACGACGGCGACTGAGCCGGCGACGCAGAGAACGTCCTGGACTTGGTCGGCGTACGAGTTCGTGTCCTTCTGCTCGGTGACCATGTGGGTGAACTTCAGGTCACCCTTGGCATCCACGCCGAGCAAGTAGCCGCGCTCACCTGCCCAGGCTGTGCCGAACAGCGTCGAGCCCCGGACTGTGAGCCAGTCCGGCCCGCTGGAAGCGTCGGACGGTATGCGGGCCTTGGCCGCCCAGCGTTCCTTTCCGGTCCTGGTGTCGTAGGCGATGGCGGCCTGCCTGTCCCAATGCACCAACGTGGAGCCGAGGAGCCGTAGTTGGCCGTTCTCCACCCGCCGCAGCGGGCTCGACCACTGCGGCTCCGGGCCCGCGGGTGCCTTGGCCCGGGGCCGGACCGTGGTACCCGCGCTACCGCCACGGCCCGGGGTGCGGCCGGGATCCGACCGCCGCCTGGCCATGACCGCGGCGCCCGCGGCCACCGTGGCGGTGCCACCGACCGCGGTGATCCACATGAAGCGGCGGCGGCTCGGCCTGCTCGGGTCCGCCGTGGTCGGCGAGGTCATGGGCATGGGGGGTGCGGCCACCAGGACGGCGGCGTGCGCCTCGCGTGCGGCGAGGTCGTCCCGCAGGCCCGATGTGAGCAGCGCGGACGGTTCGGTGGGGCCGGACGCGGCCAGCACCGAGGTGCTGGGCGGCCTGCGGGCGGGATCCTTGTCCAGGCAGGCGGCGACCAGCGGGCGCAACCCGTCGGGTACCCCGTCCAGACGTGGCGGGGCGTGGACGGCCCGGTAGAGGATCTCGGCCGTGTTTCCGGCGCCGAAGGGGCCCTGGCCGGTGGCCGCGAAGACCAGGACACAGCCGAGGGAGAAGACATCGGACGCCGGTCCGGCCTCGCGGCTCGACACGATCTGCTCGGGGGCCATGAACCCGGGCGTCCCGATCACGGCGTCCGTCCGGGTCACCTGCGTCGCGTCAGCAGCTCGGCTGATGCCGAAGTCGATGACACGAGGCCCGTCTTCTGCCACGAGCACATTGCCGGGCTTGAGGTCGCGGTGGACGATTCCGGCGGAGTGGATCGCGAGCAGCGCCTCGGCGAGGCCGGTGCCCAGGGCCCGCAGGGCCGGCTCGGGCAGCGAGCCGAAGCGGCGTATGACATCGTGCAGGGACGGTGCGGGGATGTACGCGGTGGCCAACCAGGGCTGCTGGGCGTCGGCGTCCGCGTCGAGCACCGGCGGGGTGTAGAACCCGCTGACCCTACGGGCGGCATCGGCCTCGCGCCGGAAACGCCCGCGGAAGTTCGGCATCTCGGCGTACTCGGGCCGGATGACCTTCAGGGCGACCAGGCGTGACCCAGGTGACCTGGCCAGGAAGACCTGGCCCATGCCGCCTTCGCCCAGGAGCTGGAAGACCTCGTAGGGGCCGATTCGGCCCGGGCTCTGCTGCCGTGGGACCGTCGTGTGCGGCTGGAAGACTTTTGTGTGCGGCTGCGGAACCGTGGGGTCGCTGCCGCCATGCGCCGGTGTGTGCACTGTGGTCGTGGATGCGGGTCAGCTCAGCGAACCGAGTACGTCGCGGGCGGCGGCGGCGACGGCGTCCTCGGCCCGCTGCTGGTTCGTGCCGGGCTCCCTGGTGTCGTAGGTAATGCTCGCGGTGAACTCGGCGTTGCCCTCACGGACGATCACCTGAGCCTCTGCCAGGTGGAAGGGGTCCTTGTCCACACCATGCACGACGTAGGCGTCCTCGCCGAGCCCGCTGAGCGACCGGGAGTCGGTGATCGTGCGCATCTTCTTCAAGGCCTCGATGGCGCTCTTCTTGTGTATGTCGAACATGCCACTCGCCGACGGGCCGACCGTGAGGTTCACCCGCAGTTTCAGCGAACCGCCGCCCGAGCCGAACGGCGTTTCCCAGCTCGGCATCCTGGTGATCAACGCTGCCATGGTGGCATTGTCGAACTGCGACGGCTTGCACTCGGTTTCCGGTGCGATGCGTGCGATGGTGGACGCCTTGATCAGCTGGCACCCTTGGGGCACCTTGGTGAACGATTTCCCCGCCGACGTCGGCGCCTGCGGCATGGCGGCGCCGCCCGGGGCGCCGGACTGTTTCCCCTCCGCAGTGTTTTCGTCGTCGCCCCCCGACATGGCGATGACCATACCGACGATCGCGGCCACGGCGAGGGCCGCACCGGCTCCGATCAGCCAGGGCCGCGTACGGGTACCGCGCGGCCACCCCGAGCCCGGGCCACCGTACTGCGGCGGCGTCGCTGGGGCCGTCTGCGTCCAGGCCGAAGGCGTGCCCGGCGACTGGGGCGAGACCGGAGGCGGCGCATGGCCCGGCGGGGGCGGCACCTGCCCCGGGTCCTGCGCCGCAGGACCCCACCCTGGCCTTCCCTGAGGGAGCGTCTGGGCGGGGCCAGTCTCGCCGGAGCCCTGCCGGGGGTCCGACTGCGGGGTCTCATTCACGGGGTTGCTCGCTTTCCGTACGGTTCTCGCCATCGGGGACCGGCAGGGCCGGTCCCGTCGATCGGGCAGGAGCGAAGGCGCGCCGGGGCCCGACACAACTTGCAAAAACCTTTCGTGAGGCGATGCAATGCCGATGAAATTTCGCTGAAGCAAGGACTTGGGGGACTGCGGGACCATGGGGGACTTCGAGGTGGGCGCGGTTCCGGAGGATTCAGGGGCGGAACCGGCAGAGGCGACGGGACGGCTGCGGATCGACCTGCTCGGCCCGGTCAGAGCCCGCCGGGGCGGGGCACCGCTCGACATCGGGCCCGTACGGCGGCAGGCGGTGCTGACCGTGTTGATCCTGCGTATGGAGAGACTGGTCACCCACCAGCAACTGCTTGATGGCGTATGGGGAACCGATCCCCCGGGGACGGGCCGCCGGGTCCTGCCGAGCTACGTCTACCCGCTGCGCAAGGCACTGGACGTGCCCGGGGCCCGGCCTGCCGAGTCGTTGATCCGCAGCGAGCACGGCGGGTACCGCTTCGTGCCGGGCGGCGCCCGGACGGACATCAGTCAGCTGGCCGAACAGGCCGTCGGCGCCCGACGTGCGAAGGCCGCGGGCGAACTCGCCACCGCCCTTGACCACTGCACCCGGGCCCTGCGGCTGTTCCGTGGCGAGCCGCTGCCCGGCCTGCCGGGACCATTCGCCGACGCGGAGCGGCAGCATCTCGCCCAGCGGCGGCGCACACTCCACGAACAGCGGGTGGAGTGCCTGGTGCTCCTCGGCCGCTACACGGATGCCCTGGACGACCTCATGGACGTGCCCACGGCAGAGCCGTACGACGAACCGCTCGCCGCCCTGCGGATGCGCGCGCTGTACGGCAGCGGCCGACAGGCCGAGGCGCTCACCGCCTACCAGGAGACACGGGACTCGCTCCTCGACGAACTGGGGGTGGAGCCCGGTGAGGAACTGCGCCGGGTACACCAGGGCGTCCTGCGCCGGGACGACTTGCTGCTGCTCGGCCAGGCGGCGCGGCAGCGCGCGGCCGGGTCCGCGTCCGCACTCGAGCAACCCCCGGCGGGGCGGAACGAACTGCCCGGCGACACCGCCTGCCTCGTCGGCCGGGACGCGGAACTCGCCCTGCTCACCGCGCCCGTGCCCGCCGGGGCCGTGTCGGTGGCGGCCGTGGACGGCACGGCGGGCATCGGCAAGACCGCGCTGGTGGTCCGTGCCGCCTGGATGCTTCGCGACCAGTACCCCGACGGCTGTCTGTTCGTGGACCTGCACGCGTACGGCGCCGCACACGAGAGCCTCCGCCCACAGCGGGCTCTGCACCGGCTGCTGCGCGCCGTCAACAGCGCCGACGGCGATCTGCCGGACGACCTGGACGAGTTGGTCACGGCCTGGCGCGCGGCCACCAGCTCCCTGCGGCTGCTGCTGGTCGTGGACGACGCCCGCGGCGCGGAGCAGGTGCGCACCCTGCTGCCCGCGGGCCCGGGCAGCAGGGTGCTGGTGGCCAGCCGACAGCGCCTGTCCGGACTCGACGCCGACCTGCGGCTCACCGTGGAGCCCCTCAGCACGGGCGAGGCAGTCACACTGCTCACGCACCTCCTGGGTGAGACGCGGGCCGAGCGGGAACCAGCGGCCGCGCATGAACTCGCCCGGCGCTGCGGGGGTCTGCCCCTGGCACTGCGGATCATGGGGGCCCGGCTGCAGAGCCGCCCGTACTGGACGCTGGCCCACCTGGTGGACCGGATGTCGGACGACGCGCGCCGCCTCGGCGAACTGCGGGCCGGTGACCGCAGCGTGGAGGCCGCCTTTCTGATGTCGTACGACCAGCTCGCGCCCGAACTGCGGCGCGCTTTCCGCGCGTTGGGTCTGTCGCCGACCGCCGGATTCGACGCGCTCACCCCTGCCGTCATGCTGGGCCGTTCCCGCGAGGACACTGAGGATCTCCTGGAGCGCCTGGTCGACGCGAGTCTGCTGCAGCAGCCGCAGCCCGGCCGCTACCGGCTGCACGACCTCGTACGGGATCACACTTGCCGCCTCGCCGCCACGGCGCCCGAAGAGTCCGCCGCGGACCGCGTCGCCGTACTGCTCCTCTACACAGCCGCCGGCCGGATCGCCAGCGACTGGGGTCCCGAGGGCTTTCCGACCGGCCCGGACGTCTCCGGCTCGCCCTTCCCTCGCTGGCTGGAGGCCGCCGCATGGCTGGACGCGGCGGGCGGTGAACTGGTCGACGTGGTGGCCTACGCCGCCGCCGCCGGAGAGCATGACCTGGCCTGCTGGATCGCCGAGAGCGTGGTCGACCACCTGGTCCGCCAGGGCCGCTTCCATGAGTGCCGGGCGGCCCTGGAGGTCGCGCTGCCCTGCGCGGACCTAGCCGCCGACCGGCGGATGTCCTCCTCCCTGCGGAACTGCATGGCCACCGCCGACATCTACCAGGGACGCTTCCGGCAGGGGCATGCCTGGAGTGCCGACGCGCTGCGCCTCGCCCGCCGCCAGGGCGACCTGCGCGAACAGGCCCGGGCGATCGCCGGGCTGGGCGCCACGAAGCGGGCGACGGGCCGCACTGCGGAGGCGGTCGCCCACCTCAGCGAGGTGGTGGACCTCGCGGCCCGACTCGACGACGACTGGCTGGCCGGGATGGCGAACTGCAACCTCGGCGCCATCTCCGACCAACAGGGGCAGCACGAGGAGGCGCTAGCGTACTACGCCACCTCCCTCGCCTTCGCCGAGAAGATCGGCCGGCCCAGGATGATCAGCAAGACCCTGTGTTTCGCCGCCGAGGCCTGCCTGGCACTCGGGCGGCATGCGGTGGCCAGGACCCTGCTGGGACGGGCGGCCGGCCTGGCCCGGGAGGTCGCGGACCCGCAGCTGCGCGCGGTGAGCCTGTCCCTGCTCGGCGCCGCGGAACACGGTCAGGGAGACCTGCGCCTGGCTGTCGCCCTCCACCACGAGGCCCTGTCCACGCTCACCGAGCACACGAGTACACCGCTGGAGGCGGAGGTCCGCCGCCGTCTCGGGAACACCTACGCGGCGGCGGGGCGCAGTGCCGAGGCAACGCGGCAGTTCCGCATCGCCCGCTCCCTGACCGGAGCCGAGGAGCAGAGTTGCCCCTCCTCCCTATCCGTGAACAACCCGAGCACGCGGTAGCGGCGCACATGGTCAGGCCCAGGCCTCTTGACCGTAGGTCCGGCCCAGGTGCCGCAATGAGCACTCATGACCATTGCCGTCCGCTGTCGGCCCGGCGGCGCGTGGACCCTTCTGATCTCCACAGTGATCTCTGCCCCGACTGCTCGCTGGGATCCGCTGGGCTTCGGCGCCGGCAGAAACCGGAGCGGGAGACAGCGAGGACCCGGCGTCTCCGGGTGATGGTCACCGGCCGTGGGAGAGAGCACGGTTGATCTGAAGGAGCTGCTGTTATCTGGCGTTGCCGACGTGGCGATCGCGTCGGTAGAGGCAGAACCGACCTGCGACAGAGCCACGATTCACCCGCCGCCGGCCCTCGGCCTGCGCTGCGCTGTACACGGGTCCGGGGCAGCGGTCAGTGAACCGCATCGGATCGAATGGAGACTCGTTTCCATGAAAGGATCGAGTCATGGCACGACCTTCCCGTTACCCGCTTGAGCTTAAGGAGATCGAGCACGTCTCCGAACTGGTCAGCCGAACCCATCAGCTCACATGGAGAGCCCGGTGCGGGGATGACCCACACGCCGGGTTCGGCGGGCAGGGACGGGGAAACCGACGGCCGAGAGGCCGCACGGCGTTCCATCCCCGATCCAACGGATCCGGGCGCCGGACCGCTCCCAGCCGGTCCTGCCGATGACACCCGGCGTTCCCGAGCGCCGCAGCCACGACTACGTCCGGGCCGGCACCACCACCTTGTCCGCCGCGTTGGAAGTGGCGACGGGGAAGGTCATCGGCTCCCTGCACCGCCGGCACCGGGCCATGGAGTTCAAGAAGTTCCTGGCCAGGCTCGACAAGGAGATTCCGGCGGGCCCCGGCGTGCACCTGATCCTGGACAACTACGCGACCCACAAGACGCCCGAGGTCAAGAAGTGGCTGCCGGCGCACACGCGCTTCCGCCCGCACCGCTCCGTCCAGACTCTCGAACGCGACATCCGGGCATGGCCGGTCGACTGGAACGAACAGCCACGACCGTTCGTCTGGACGAAGACAGCCGACGAGATCCTCGACAAAGTCACCACCTACCGCCACCAAATCTCCGACTCACGTCACTGGGCCGGTCTCTATAGTCCAGATATGACGCGAGGTGACCACACACGATCGAAAGTTCTACAGACGACCCGGGAGCTGACCAGCCCGCGCACGGCAATCGAGGCGATCGCCGGACTGCTGTGTGCACAGTTTGTGATGCGCCTGGTGGCTGCCAACGTTGTGAATGTCACCGATCAGGAGGTCAGCGCATGAGGACAGTGGATGCGTTGGTTACAGGGGGAACCGGGTTCATCGGGCGATGGCTGCTGCCCGAGTTGACCGCCGACGGTCAACGTGTCGCGGTGCTGATGCGTGGCGAATCCGGACGTCTGGGCGAGCTTCGCTCATGGGTCGACGCGCACAAGGGGCGCGGTGACCTGCTGCATCCGTTGCCCGGAGACCTCGCGGCACCGGGCCTACGGTTGAACGCAGATGACATGGTGGTTGCCCGGACCGCGCGGACGATCTTCCATCTCGGGGCGGCGATGTCGTTCGGTCTGCCCGACGCTGTCGCGCGCGATGTCAATGTCGAGGGTTCCCTACGCGTGGCCGAACTGGCTGCCGATTCGCCGCGGCTGCAGCGGTTGGTTCTCGCGACCGGTTTTCAGCATCGGCGAGCACCGTTCTGGATGCCGGACAACAAGTACCACGATTCGAAACTCGAGGCTGACACAGCTGTCCGCGAGTATGCGAAGGCGCACGCGATCCCGTTGACCGTGGTGCACCCGGGCCCGGTGGTCGGCGACTCTCGCACCGGGGAGACCACGCAGTTCTGGGGCTGGCCTGACCTGGTGAAAGCGCTGTGGCGTGGTCGGCTACCGGTCGCACCGGGCGGGAACCACCACTGGATGCCCCTAGTCGCTGTCAACTACGTGGCCGGGTTCATCGCGGGCGCCGCGAGTCTGGATGAAACCGTTGGCCAGGACTACTGGCTACTGCATGACAGCACCCCGCCCCTGGGCGAACTGATCGCCGCGGTGGCCGGGTACCTCGGTGTCTCGGCCCCGACACTCCACCTGCCCATGCCCCTGGTGGTCCTCGGGCTCCGTTCCGGGCTTAGTCGCTGGACGGGACTCGACCCGGAAGCCCTGGTGTTCATCGGTACCGACCGATTCCCCGTGGCCGATGCTGTGCGCCTGGCCGAACAGATCGGACTGACCGAGCCCGACCCGATCGAGCTGGCCTGCACCACCACCCGTTTTCTGCTCGATACCGACTTCGGCGCCAAAACGTCAAGTGAGCGCCCACATTCGCGATGAACGTGGCCGCAGCAAAATTCGCGACCCTGGCCGCATGCTGCCGTGCACTGGTGGCGACGCCCAGACCGTTGTTCCGTCCCCGACCCGCGGATCAACGGTTGCTGGCGACGCTGATCGATCGCGATGTTCGTCGTCGGCGAAGGCCATCGCCTCAGTGACGGTGGTGCGCCAGGCCGAACGCCGCGCAGATGTTCACACAACATACCCGACGACACCGGTCGCACAGTCCGGAGGAAGTAGCTATGAGCCAGTCCACTCACCTCGACATCGAGCTCGCGCCGCCCGACGGCGTGACCTTGCGCGGGGCGCTGTACGTTCCCGACCGGCCCGGTCGGCACCCGGCGATCACCATGGCGCATGGGTACGGCGCCATGAAGGAAATGCGGGTGTGATCCAGGCAATCGCGCGCAGCGAGGCGTTCGAGAAGACCATCTGGCGCGGGGGCTCGTACTGCACGCGTTCACGGAGGTAGACGGCGCTTCGAAAACAGCCCGGAGGACAAGGAGACCCGGAGCCGGCTCCCCATGATCAAGGGTCACTCGGACCCTCGCCCAGCGCTCCGGCGGCGACGCGGAGAGCGGTGATCGACGACGGCGACCTCTACTGACCGCGCTCGCCGTGCACGGCACCACCGCTCTCCCCGGCGCTGCGCGCGGCGTTCGCTCATCGTTCGTTGAGCCAGCCGCAGACCCAGTAGTTCCCATCCGTGTCGCGCTCGGCCATCCACTGGTACGTGACCTCGCCGGCCAGTTCCCCGGAGCCGGGGGCCCGCTGGGTGATCCGCACGTCCACGCTTGAAATCGTTGAGCCACTTCATCAGCAAATGCGGCTTGTACTTGGCGCGTGACCACAGATCCGGCTCCCCCGCTCAAGGGCATCCATGTGTTCCAAGACGCCCCGTGCCTCGTCAGCGGAGAATGCTCGCAGCGGATGGACATAACCGTCTCGCTCATACTGGTGAACTTGTGCGTCCGTGAGGAGCTTTGGCATCTTGGCTGGTCCCTTCTTTTCTGGGTGATGGGATGGAATGCGACGGAAGGCGAGCTTCCTCGATGCCTCCCCGCCTATGTGTCGATGCGTATGCCCTCGGCATCGAAGAGATGCAGACGTTCGACATCGACGCACAGGCGCACGGTGTCCGCTATGACGGTTCCCACCGGCAGCCGGGCCTTGAGCTTGTGGTCACTGGCGAGAGTGATGTGGGCGAGTTCCTCACTGCCAAGCAGTTCGAGGAGCCTGACCCGGCCGGTGAGCGTGATGTGGGGGCGGCCTGCCGAGGTGTCGGCCGTTCGAAGGTCCTCGGGCCTGATGCCGATGCACGCCGTCGCGGCGGCCTTCGGCGCCCGGAGCTCGACGATCGGCGACCCGTCGGGCGTTCGGAAGTATCCGTCCTGGACGGTGCCGTCGAGGAGGTTCATGGCTCCGAGGAACGAAGCGGTGAACCTGTTCGCCGGGCGGGCGTAGACCTCGCGTGGAGTGGCCTGTTGCTGTAGCTGTCCCTCGTTCAGGACGGCTACCTGATCGCCAAGTGTGAGCGCCTCGGTCTGGTCGTGGGTGACGTAGACGACCGTGGCACCGAGCTTCTGGAACAGTTCGTGCAATTCGGTGCGCATATCGACCCGCAGCGCGGCGTCGAGGTTCGACAGCGGCTCGTCCATCAGCAGCACAGACGGCTGGCGGATCAGCGCCCGCCCAATGCCGACACGCTGTTTCTGCCCACCTGACAGCTGGGCTGGCTTCTTCTCCAGATGTGAAGTCAACCGCAGCAGCCGTGCGATCCCGGCGACCCGCCCGGCGCGCTCACTTCGCGGCACCTTGCCCATGACCAGCGGGAACTCGATGTTGGCGGCAACCGTCTTGGCCGGGTACAGGGCGTAGTTCTGGAAGACCATGGCCGTGCTTCGACGCTGGGGGTCGGCATGAGTCATGTCACGGCCGTTGATCCGGATCGTCCCGCCGGTGGGATGGTCCAGTCCGGCGATGCAGCGCAGCAGGGTGGTCTTGCCGCAACCGCTGGGCCCGACCAGGGTCAGTGTTTCGCCGGCCTGGCACGACACGGTCACTTGACGCAGGGCCTGGTCCGTCGGCCCGAACGTCTTGGTCACGTCGACGCAGTCGATTCCCTCAGCCATGGTTCTTCAGGATCTCGTTGACCGCGTTCTGCGACTCGGTGAGCGCCTTCTCTGGGGACTCACTGCCACCCAGAGCCTGCAGGAGGCTCTTCTCGATGGCATCGTTCGCCTCGACGTCGTGGCTGCCGGGGTAGGTCTGCCACTGGTTCAGGTGGGGGATGGCGTCCAGCGGTGTGTGCCGGTTGGGCTTCTCGCTGAAGTACTTCTTCAACTCCGGGCTCTTCAGGGCGACGGAGTTGACGGGTATGTAGCCGGACGCAAGGGTCAGTGCCGTGCTCGCCGTTGGACTGGCCAGTTGCTGAATGGCCTTGAGGGCGGCCTCCTGACGGTGAGGGTCCTTGGTGAGCAAGACGATCGCCGCGCCTGACGCGGGTGCGCTGCGTGTGCCGCCGTCTTTGATGGGGGCCTGTCCGGTGGCGACGGTGAACTTCGCGCTCTTGTTGATGTTGCCGAGGTTTCCGTTGGACTGGATCAGCATGCCGGCGTCGCCGTTGATGAATGCCTGGACATTGGGGCTGGTGTCCGATGTGCGGGCGAGCAACGGCATGGCCTTGTCCTTGACCAGGCCGCGCCAGTAGTTGACCACCGCACGGCCCTGGGGGCTGTTGAATGCGGCGCCGGTTTCGCCGGGGTTGAGCATCGTGCCACCGGCGCTTGCCAGTTGCTGCTGGAAATCGATATTGCTGCCGCCATTCCAGTCCATCACGATGCCGTACTTATGCTTGGCCGGATCCGCCAGCTTCGTAGCGTCCTTGCGCAGCTCACTCCACGTGGTTGGCAGATGCGTCGGGTCGAGCCCTGCGGCCTTGAACATATCCGCGTTGGCGTAGAGGATCCGCGTCGCGACGCCGTAGGGAATCCCGTATTGTTTTCCGTTGTACTGGGTGAGCTTCAGGAACTTCGGGTCGATGTTCTTGGTGTCCAGGCTGCCCTTGGCCATCGCACTGTCCAGCGGCTGGGCGATGCCGAGGTCGACCAGTCCGCGCAGGTTATTCAGCCCGACCAGAGCCACATCCGGCAGGCGACCGGTGCCTGCCTCGCGGATGATCCGCTGCTGGACGTCGTTGTAGTTCTTGCCCGCAAGGACAAGGTTCACCCGAGGAGCTTTCGGCTCTTTCTCCAGCGGCTTGATGGCAGTTTTCAACGGATCGGCATAGAGGCTGGCTTGCGTGTAGTAGACACTGACAGCGCCGCCCTTGGTGTTCGATGTGCCGCAGGAAGTCACCCCGGCCAGAAGGCCGAGGGATGCCAGCGCTACGGTGATTCTCCATCGCATGGTTTCACTCCTTGAAAATGAGACCGATTGGTGTGTCTAGTCCGGGGTGTTCGACAGCACGAGACCGCGAACGAAATGCCGCTGGGCGAGCAGGAACCCCACCACGAGCGGAAGCACCGCCAGCGTGGCGGCGGCCATCTGGGCAGCGAAGTCATTGCTTTCCGAGTTGGCGAATGCGGAAATACCGTAGGACACCGTTGCCGCATTGTCACTCGACAGGACCAGGCTCGGCCAGAAGTAGTCGTTCCAGTGGGAGACGATACTGAAGACAGCGAATGCGGTGAGCGCCGGCCGGGCCATCGGCAGGACGATTCGCCATACCGTTGTCCAGTTACTTGCTCCATCGAGCCGCGCGGCGTCCAGTACGTTCTGCGGGATTCCCAGAAAGAACTGGCGGAGCAGGAACACGCCGAAGGCGCTGGCAAGAAAAGGTGAAATCAGCGACAGGCGATTGTCCAGGAGGCCGACCTTGGCGAACAGCAGATACAAGGGTACGGCCACGACCTGCATCGGCAGCATGGTGCCGAACAGAACCAACCCGAGTGCCAACCTGCTGCCGCGAAACCGCATCCGCGCCAGGGCGTAGGCGGCCGGAACGGCGAGCAGCACCTGACCGAGGAAGATCAGCCCGGTCACCGCCACGCTGTTGAGGAAGTACTGCCCCATCGGCACCGTGTCGAAGACGCGGCGATAGGAGTCGAAGGTCGGATGCCGCGGCAGGAGGTCGCCGTTGTAGATTTCGTCGTCCGGTTTGAAAGAGCTGAACACCATCCAGGCGAACGGCGCGAGCATGACGATGGCACCCAAGGCCAGCAGTATGTGCCGGGGTATGTCGCTCGCGGCGGCCCGCCGCAGGACGCTTCCCCGGCCATGGCCGGAGGAGTCGGGTGGCTCTGTTCGGCCCGGCGACAGAACGCCGGCGGCATGGTGCGATTCCGCGCCGGTGGTCATCGGGCGCCCGCCTTACTGAGTCGTCGGCCGAATGACCGCATCTGCACCAGCGTCACCAGCATGACGGTGACCAGCAGCACGATGCTGATGACGGCCCCTCCGCTGATGTCCTGATAGAAAACCCCTCGCCGGTAGAGTTCATAGCTCAGAGTTGTGGTACTGCCGATGGGCCCTCCCTCGGTCATCAGCGCCACGGTGTCGTAGACGCGCAGCGCGCTGATGGTGCTGATGACGACGGCGAACACCGTGGTCGGCCCGAGAGCGGGCCACTGGACGTGCCAGAACCGATGCCAGGCGTTCGCGCCATCGAGACGGGCCGCCTCCAGATGCGCGGTGGGCACGTTGGCCAGCCCCGAAAGAAACAGCACCACCGCGTATCCGAGTTGGTGCCACACTCCCACGAGGGCAACCGCCGGGAGGGCGAGCGAACTGTCGCTCAACCAGTTCGTCACTCCGAACAACTGGCCCACGGTGGAGTCGATCAGCCCCCGTTCCGGGTAGAACATCCACTTCCAGACGATGCTCATCGCGGCGAGAGTGCTGGCGAACGGCAGAAAGTACACGGTCCGCCAGAAAACCTTTCCACGCCGCACGCTGTGAATGGTGAGGGCGATCAGAAGGCCGAGCACCGTGACGGCCGGCACGGTGAACAGCGAGTACAGCAGAGTATTGATGAGAGCTTGGCGCAGTTCCTCACTGTCCAACACCTGCCGGAAGGAGTCGAGGCCGGTGAACCGGGCGCCGCCGCCGGCCAGAGGCCAGTTGAACAGGGCCAGCACCAGCGCCGACGCTGCCGGAAGTACGGAGAACACCCCCAGAAACAGCAGGAACGGACCGCACAGCACATATGCGCCGACGCGCTTCCGGAATGACGCAGTGTGCAATGCGCCCGCAGGTGCACCACCCGCTGATTGATGGAGAGACAGAGTCATGTGGCCGCCCTTGCGGTGTGGGACCGGTTCCCTGCGACGGAACCGTTTTTCTTGTTGTCAGACGCCAAGATCGGCGCGCGTCCGGGCGACAGCATCGATCATGAGCGGAGCCGGGAGGAATTGAAGGACTCGCGCGCCGGCCTCGACGTAGTCGGCAGCCCACTCGGCGCCGCGGGAACCGACGGAGATCCCCACCGCCGCACCTGCGGCTGTGGCTCGCTTGATGCCGTCGCGGACGGCCTTCCGGACTTCAGGGTGCATCGTGTCGCCGGTGTATCCCATGGTCGCCGCGATGTCGTTGGGGCCGAAGGTGATGACATCCACACCCGGAACCGCGGCGATGTCTCCGATATTCGCCAGGCCGGTCGGATCCTCGATCGTGCAGACGACCAGCGTCTCACTATTCGCGAACGCGAAGGCATCCTGCGCGTCCAGGCCGAGCGCCCAACGGGCGTGCATGCCATGCCCGCTCGGCGATGTGAGGGTGCGGTCACCTTCCGGTGCGAACTTCACCGAACGGACGGCAGCGGCCGCGTCGCGCGCCGTTCGGGTGTGGGCGAAGGTGAGTCCGCTGACACCGCGGTTGAGAAGTTGCACGACAAAGCCGGACTCAACCCCTGAGACTCTTGCCGTGGGAACGATGTCGGCCGCTTCGGCGGAACGTACCGCGTGCTCGATGCTCTCCAGCGTGTAGGGCCCCTGTTCGCAGTCGAAGCGCACAAAGTCCAGCCTGGCCAAGGCGGCATATTCGACCATCATCGGATCTGGTGAGTCCAAGCCCAGTCCGAAAACCATGTCACCGAGGAGGATCTTTTCCTTCATCTTATTTTTCTTCATACTGTCTCCCTGCCGCGGTCGAAGTGGAAGGCATGAGTGAGCGGGGCGCAGCCGCACGCGGTCAATGCAAGTGCGAGCAGCTGCGGCGTCAGCGTGAATACGCTCACCAGGAGGACCGCCCAGCCGGTCAGGACTGGTGCCGAGCAGATCAAGATGGTCGGCACCATCGTGCAGGATCCGTCGCGGACGCTGACTTCCTCTATGCCCGAGGAAGTCGGCCGGGTCGGAATTGCGGAGCCCAGGACCCTCGGTCAGGGAGCGATTTTCCCTTCAATGATGACCGTATGGCAACAGCGTTGCGTGCGCTACGGGCGCCGGACGATGTTTGCCCATCGTTCATGTGACGACAGGGCGGAGATGATCTCCAATCCCCGCCGGACCTGCGCCCGGTCGAGCGGAGTGCTCAGTGACAGCCGCACCCGGGGTGGCACCGGGTGGCCGTCGACGGCGAACATCTCGGCCGGCCGGACCAGCACACCGCGTTCCGCGGCGGCCGCGGTGTAGCTGTGCGAGGTGTGCCCGGTCGGCACGCGCAGCCACAGATGCATGGCCGCGTCCTGGGTGTCGAAGTGCAGCCCGTGCAGCAGCTGCCCGGCGAGTCGCTGTCGTACGGCCGACTCCCGGTGGATGGCGTCGGCGATGGCAGTGGCCTGGCCGCCGTCGATCCAACGGCGGACGACCTCGGCGGACAGTGGATTCGCCACCCAGTACGACAGCCGCGCGATGGGCTGCGTCACGGCCTCGACGGCGGGCCCGTCGGGGCCGAGAAGGTATCCGACCCGGAGCCCCTGAGTGAGCGACTTGGTCAGCCCCATCGAGTACCAGGTCAGCTCCGGGGCCAGGGTCGCGATCGGCGGCGGCGTATCCGGGTGAAGGGCGCCGAGCACATCATCCTCGAATACCGGCACCCCGTATTGGCGCGCGACGGCGACGATCTGGTGTCGTCGCTCCAGGCTCATCGTTGTCGTGGTCGGGTTGTGGTAGCCCGGATTGCAGTAGATCAGCCGAGGTTTGAGCTTCCGGCACGCCGCGGCAAGCGACTCGGGCACCATGCCGTCATCGTCAAGATCGACCGGGCGGAGGCGAACTCTGGCACGCTCGGCCAGGTTGCCGATGGCCCCATAGGTGAGGCCCTCGGCCAGTACGACATCCCCCGGGGCGGCCAGGTGGCGCAGGACCAACAGGAGCGAACTCTGCGTTCCGTTGGTCAACAGCAACCGGTGCGGCTCTGGCGCGGGCATCCGCCGCGCCATCCATCGTGCCGCCGCGAGGCGGTCTTCCGGGCCGCCGCCGGTCTTGCTCTCGTGGAGCAGCGTCCGGGCGCCGGGGTCGGCGGCGATGGCCCCGAGGGTATCGGCCAGTGCGTCGCCCACCTCGGGCGGGGCTGGCGGTATGGATCGGGTGAAGTCGGCGACGACGTCGTGCTGCATGGGGTCTCCTCTCGACCCGGGCAGGCTAGCCGCACAAGCAACCTCATTGCCAAGCGGATGGTCATTGATGGATTATCGTTCCCTCATCGCGTTCCACCGATCGAAGGGAAGCACCATGCGCGTTGCACCACCGAGCTGGGAGTTGCTGGTCTGTGACATGGCCGGTACCGCGTTCAGCGACGATGGCCTGGTCATTGAGGCGTTCCGCACCGCACTGCTGGACACGGGAGTTCCAGACGGCCCCAAGCTCAAGGCCGCCATGGCCTCGTTCGACGGCAACCGCGGCCGCAGCAAGCTGGACGCCTTTCGCGATGTGCTGCCTGAGGAAGAACTGGCGAAGACGGCCAACGAGGCGTTCGAGCGGCGTTACGAGGAGCTTGTCGGCCAGGTCGGCATCAAGGCATTTCCCGGCGTCGAGGACCTGTTCTTGCGACTTCGGACAGCGGGCGTACGGATCGCGCTCATCACGGGCTTCGCGGAACGCACCCGCGAGGCACTCGTCGATGCACTGGGCTGGCGAGACATAGTTGATCTCACGCTCAGCCCGAGCGACGCGGGCCGGGGCAGGCCGTTCCCTGACATGATCCTCACCGCTGCGCTTCGACTACAGGTCACCGACATGCATGCCGTCGCGGTCGTTGGCGACACCCGCAGCGACCTGCTCGCAGGATGGCGCTCGGGGGCCGGCGTCGTCGCCGGTGTCACCACCGGAGCCCACACCCGAACCACACTGGAGGCCGCTCCGCACACCCATCTGCTCGATTCGCTCGCCGAGATCGAGACTGTGATGGCCACCCGATGACCACCCACCGTCCCGCGGTCGGCGGGCGCAACGGCGTTGTCACCTCGGCCCACCAACTGGCTACCCAGGCCGGCATGCGCATGCTGTGGGCAGGCGGAAACGCGGTCGACGCGGCGGTGGCCGTCGCCGCCGCGCTGAGCGTCGTCGAGCCGTGCAGCAGCGGACCCACCGGCGTCGGCTACATGCTCATCCGGGCACCGCAGGAGCCGGCACCCACGGTGCTCGACTTCGTCGGACCGGCACCAGAGGCCGCACACCCCGACCGGTTCGCCGCCCCCGGAGCCAAGGACGTCGGGATTCTCTCGGCGATGGTTCCCGGCGCGGCCGGAGGCTGGTCCGCGGCCCTGGAGCGCTACGGGACCATGGACCTCGCGACGGTGCTGGCGCCGGCCATCGGCTACGCCGAGCAGGGCTTCCCGGTCTCCCACTACCTCCACCACTATCTCGCGGCGGCCCGTCCCCGCCTTGAACTCGCCGCGACCAGCAGAGAGATCTTCCTCCCCAACGGACGAGTCCCGCGCCCGGGCGAACTCCTGGTCCAGAAGAACGCCGCCGACACCCTGCGGCTCATCGCCGAAGCCGGCGCCGAAGCGCTCTACCGAGGACCCATCGCCGAGGAGATCATCCAGTACTGCGCCGACCACGGCGGCCTGCTGGCGGCGCCCGACCTGGCCGGTTTCGCGCCCCGCTGGCAGGGCGCGATCTCCAGCACATATCACGGGCTGACGGTCTACTGCCCGCCCGTGCCGAGCGCCGCGCTGGAGTATCTCGTGAGCCTGCGCATGCTCAGCGAGTTCCCGCTCTCCACGATGGCATCGGACAGCGACGAATACCTGCACCTGCTGTCAGAGGTCTTCAAGGTGGCGATCGAGGAACGAAAGGCCCACCTGTCGGATTCGTCGCCCCCGTACGACGACCTGCTGTCCGACGCACACATCGCGGCGGCGACGGGACGGCTGGACCTGCGGCGGGCAACCGCGTTCCCAGGGGAGCGTCATGAATACAACCCCGCACTGGAATGGACCCGGGCCGTGTTCGCCGGTCCCGAGAACACCACGCACTTCGTCACCGCCGACGCACAGGGTTACGTGGTGTCCTGCACCCAGACCCTGGGGGGCGCGTTCGGATCAGGAGTGGTGGCCGGCACGACCGGACTGTTGCTGAACAGCTTCGCCTCCTGGTTCGACACCGATCCCGCGAGTCCCAACGCGATCGGCCCCGGCAAGCGCGTGGAGGTCTGCCTCGCTCCCTCACAGGTCTGGTCGGACGGCGAACCGTTCCTGGTCGTCGGCACACCCGGATCGCACGGCATCCTGCAGACCACACCCCAGATGATCATCAACGTCGTTGACCATCGCATGGACATCCAGGAGGCGATCGAGGCGCCTCGGATCCGTGTCGGGCACGGCACTCTCCTGGGCACCGAGAGCAGGTTCAGCGCGGCAACCTTGGCTGGGCTCCGTGGGCGTGGACACCAGATGCACGACCTGGGCGCCTGGAGCCGTGTGGTCGGCGGCGGGCACGGCGTGGCCTTCGATCCGGACACCTCGACCATGTGGGGCGGCGCCGATCCACGGCGCGACGGCTTCGCGCTCGCCTGGTGAACAAGAGCCCGCTGTGAACCGACAAGGCGGCATCGACGTCCACGCACGCTTCCCGCCAAAGCGGTACCGGAGGGCGTACCAACACCTCGAAACGCCAGGCCCGGACGGCCTGGCCGCATGGCCGGACTGGTCTGTCGGCCAGGCCCCGCCCTGCGCACGATGGACGAACTCGGCGTCGAACTCGGCGTCCTGTCCATCTCATCGCCAGGCGTTCACTTCGGCGACGACCGCGGCGACGGTGCTCGCTCATGGCGTCAACGAGGACGGGGCGGCGCTGGCCGCCCGACACCCCGGCCAGTTCGAGTTGTTCGCCTCCTTGCCGCTGTCCGAGTTTCCCTTCGAGACCGCCCGGGCGGTCACCGGTCTTCTGCTGACCGGTGCACTGGACAGGTATCCGCAGCTGAGCATCATCCTCCCCCACGGGGGTGGCGCGCTCCCCCACCCGCCGACCGGATCCACACGCTCGGGCAGCAGCTGACAGCCGAGTGGCGCGGTGTCGACGCCGTCAACACTCTGGCCGTCCTGCGCCGAGCCCACTACGACCTGGTGGGATGCCCACTCGACACGCAACTGCCCTCGTTGCTGCGGCTGGTGCCGCCGAGCCAGCTGCCGTACGGGGCCGACTGGCCGTTCACTCCCCAACCATCACCGAGTCCGCTCAGCGCATCGCGCACACTCGCCCGCTGTCCGGCGACGACCGCCGCCTGATCCGGCACCGCGACGCGCGGCAACTCTTCAAGCGCCTCAAACCGTCCGGCGCACTCAACAATTCATAAGGAGCTCTCATGACTACAGCCCCCGCCGACAACCTCGACCGTTGGCAAGGACTGGCCAGCAGCGCCGTCTGCGACTGCCTCAACCGCTTCCAAGCCATGCACGCGGCCATCCGGCCGGTCGTCGGCGGCACACTGCTGGGACGCGCATGGACCGCTCGCAGCATGCCGGGCGAGAACAACACCCTCCTGCGCGCCATCGAGACGGCACCGGTCGGCAGCATCCTCGTCGTCGATGCCGGCGGCTTCGTGGACCGGGCCGTCTGGGGCGAGGTCCGCACCGTGGAGGCCATCCGGGCGGGTCTGATCGGCCTGATCGTGGACGGCGCGGTCCGCGACGTCGAAGCGATCCGCCAGCGGGGCTTCACCGTCTACGCGCGCGGCATCTGCGCCGCCGGGCCGAACAAGGGATGGGACGGCGATGTCGGCGGCCAGATCCAGTGCGCGGGCGTCGTCGTCAACCCGGGCGACCTGGTGGTGGCCGACACCGACGGAGTCGTCGTAGTCCCCCGCGACCGGGAAGAACAGGTCCTCCTCGACGCTCGTCGACGTCAGCAGGAAGACGCCAACCTCATCGCCCAGGCCACCAAGGATCACCGATGACCACCGGATTCGTCGGTCTGGGCATCATGGGCCTGGCCACGGCGACGGCCCACGGCAGCTGCCCTGCGGGGCGCCGGCCACCAGGTGATCGGATACAACCGGAGCGCTGCCCGAACGGACGAGCTCGCCCGCCGCGGCGGTGGCGCAGCCGGCAACCTCGCTGAGCCGGCACGCCGCTGCGACGTGGTGATCACCACGTTTCTGGACACCCCGACGTCGAGGCAGTCGCCCTCACTCCCGAGGGCCTCCTCGCCACCGTGTGTCCCGGGAGCCCGCTCATCGACATGAGCGCCGTCCGTCCAGACACCGCCCGCCGGATCGCGGCGGGCGGTCGCGACCGCGGTGTGGACACGCTCGACGCACTGGTGTCGGGCGGCGAACAGGGCGCGTTCGACCGGACCCTGTCCATCATGGTCGGCGGTGAGGCGGCCGCCCTGGACCGGGCGCTCCCCCCACCCGCGCCCCATGGGCCACACCATCGTGCAGATCGGCCCGGCCGGTGCCGGTCAGACCGTCAGGGGCCGCCAACCAGCTGATCGTCGCCGGAAACCTCGCCATCCTCGCTGAGGCACTGGTGATACTGGACGTTGCCGGAGTACCACTGCCGACCGCGTTTGAGGTGCTGGGCGATGGCCTGGCGAGCAGCCGAGTCGTCAGCCAGAAGGGCGCGACCATGAACGATGGCGCGTTCACATCGGAATTCCGCGTCGCCCTGCACCACAAGGACCTCGGGATCGCGCTGGAGACCGCGCGGGGTCACGGTGTCCCGCTACCCGTTGGCTCGGTCGCCGCCCAGCAGATGGCACGCCTGGTCGCCACGGGGGCAGGTGCGCTCGACCACGCCGCTGTCTTCAGTCCGGTCCGCCTGCTGTCCGGCGTCGAGGCCGGACAGCGGTGACGCGTCGACACATGTCCGACGCCTCATGGGACCTCATGGGGCGTCAGAGCACCGGCCACGACGAGGTGGAGATCCTCGGCGGCCTGCCAGAGCTCCTCGATATGGCGTGCCGCACGGCGGGCACCGGCGGCGCCGAGGAAGAAGAAGTGGTTGCCGGGCATGAAACGGACCAGGTCCGTCGGCAGCCGCCGACTGTACGCGGTCAGGCCCGCCCAGGTGTCAGCCGACAGCGCCGTCGCATCTGACAGGCGCCATCCCAGCGAGTAGGCAGTGATCGCCGGCCAGGTGAGGTGATCGCACAGGGCGTGCCGAGCGTCCTGTGCGCCCTCCGGGACGATGGCCGCGCATATGGGGAACTCTGCCCACCGTCCCACCCCGGTCTCCCGGATCGCGGCCTCGACGTCGTGGATGTCGGACTGCCCGTCCCAGTGCTGCGCCTCACCACGCAGACCGACCGAGTGCCGGCACAGGTAGTGCCGTACGTACTCGTCCCGCGACATGATCGGCTCGTCTTGTCCCGCCTGCGCGGAGATCTGCCCGTACCACTCGTCCAGCCGGATCGACGACTGCCCCAGGGCGGCTTCCCACAGGCCCTCGGGGGTCAATGGCTGGCCTGCCGGAGGGACCGGTACGAGGCCGGGCAGCGGAGCCGAAGCCGCGAGGGACACGAAGCAACGCAGATCGAGGCCGACCCGCCGGGCGGTCAGGGCGAACGGTAGGACGGATCGGCCGGCCATGCTCCAGCCGCACAGGATGACTCCGGCCCCGAGGTGGTGCTCGGCGACGATCCGTTGGGTGAGCACCGCTGCCGCCGCACCCCACCGGTCGACGGTCAACTCCGGGTGCGCCGCCGGAACGGCCGGATGGTCCGACGGATATGACAGCGCGAGTACCGTGAACCCACGTGCCGCCAGCCAATGCGCGAGAAAGTCGTCCGGGCGGCCGCCCGGGTGCCCGTAACTGATGCGAGCCAGGTGGCCGCCGCCCGGCAGGAACACGACGAGGGGCCGACCGGGCTCGCCCACCCGCAGATAGGTCAGGAGCGGGAGCCCCTCGCTGTACTGGAGGGACTCACCATGGCCCCAGTCGCCCCTCACAGCATGTGTTCCGCGTGGACGTCCGCGATCGCGTTCAGGTACTCCCTGGACCGATCCGGATCACGCAAGGCGAGTCCGACGAACAGCGCGTCGGTGATCGCCAGATGTGCCAGTCGGCTGGCCGTGGCCTCCAGCCGGAAACCCTGCCCCGGGCTGCCCGCGATGAGCGGCGCGTCCGCGATGTCGGCCAACGGCGAGCCGTGAAAGCTCGTCACCGCGATGACGTAGGCGCCGCCCGCCTTCGCGGTCTCCGCGGCCAACACTGTCTCTCGTGTCGCGCCGCTGTGGCTCATCGCCAAGCAGACGCCACTTTCGCCCAACTGCCGAGCAGCGATGTGCTGTGTGATCGCGTCCATCGGCGCTGCCGTGGCCAGCCCCAGCATCCGCATGCGGTGTGCCGCGTCTCGGACGGGCGTGGTCGACTGGCCGTTACCGACGAAGAACACCTTCTGGCGGGTACGCAGGGCGCCCAACGCACCGGCGAATGCGGCCGGGTCCACCGTGCTGATCGCGTCGGACAGCGCACGGCTGCTGGCCGCGAGGATGGTGTGCAACACCGCGTTCGGAGGCGAGTCGGTATCCAGCTCGTCGGCGAACACCAGTTGGTCGGCGCCGCGCAGGGCCAGGTCACGGACCAGGGCCAGCTTTAGCTCCTGGAAACCCTTGAACCCGGCTTGCTGGCAGGCTCTGACCACGGTTGATGCCGCCGTGTCAGCACGCGCGGCGAGGTCCGCGGCGGAGTATCTGGTGGCTGCCTCGGGATCAGCGATGATCACTTCCATGGCCCGACGCGCACTGGGCACGAGCGACGGCGCAGCGGCCTGAATCTGCGCGAGGACCGCACCGCTGGTCAGCGGGCCGCTCGACTGCCCGGCCTGGAGCTTCTGAGGACCCGAACCGTGTGCGCCGTCCCCGTCAGCCCCCTGACGTCGGGCTGCCTTAGCCGCCATCCCCGCCCCTTCCTCCATTCAGGGAATATCGTTGCGGCGCAAGTGTACCGCAGGGAACAACGTCTCACGCGCAACGCCAGTGCTTAGATTTACATCGAGTTTGGAATAGAATTCCTCCCCTTCCCGCTGGACGGAGCCCTCCATGACTCAACTGATCAACGCACGGCTAATCGACGGCACCGGCGCAACGCCGGTTGACGGTGCGACCATCGCCGTCGACGCCTTCGGCCGTATCTCTCACGCCGGTACTGGGCCCGGGCCGACGCCGGCCCCGGACGAGACCGTCATCGATCTCGGTGGCCGCACCGTGACGCCGGGCTTCATCGACTGCCATGTGCACTTCGCTCTCGACCACGTCGGCGAACTGCTGGAGCCACCGAGGCACTGGGCATCGCTCGCCACCTTCCAGACGGCGGAGCGCCTCCGCCGGACCCTCGCAGCCGGCGTCACCACCGCGCGCGACCTCGGCGGCCTCGACGCCGGATACCGAGAGGCAGTGACGGCCGGCCTGGTGGAGGCGCCGCGCCTCCAGGTTGCGGTCCGGATGATCAGCCACACCGGCGGGCACGCCGACTTCACACAGCCCAGTGGGATCGACGTCGATGCGCTCCGCCCGCAGCCCTGGACGGAGATCGCCGACACCGTTAGCGAAGCCCGAATCGCGACACGCCGCGTCATCCGGGCCGGTGCGGACGTGATCAAGGTGTGCGCCACAGGCGGCGTGAGCAGCCCGACGGACCAGCCTGACGACGAAGGGCTCGCAACCGACGAGATGGCCGCCATCGTCGACGAAGCGCTTCGACGACACGGGCGACCGGTCGCCGCGCACGCCCAAGGCACCACCGGCATCCGCAACGCCGTCCTCGCCGGCGTCACCAGCATCGAACACGGCTACGGCATCGACGACGAGACAATCGACGTCATGCTCGAACACGGCACCACACTCGTGCCGACGCTCACCACCGCGGCCTCCATCCCGGAGCGGGGCTCAGTGCCCGACTTCCTTTACCAGAAGAAGATCCGCTGGTCCGCACTCGCGATGGAACGAGTCGCCGAGGCGATCCGCCGAGGCGTACCCATAGCGCTCGGCACCGACTCCGGGGTGACCTCGCATGGACACAACCTGCGCGAACTGGCTCACCTCGTCGACCTCGGCCTCTCCCCCATGGGCGCGATCGAGGCCGGCACCCGCGTCGCAGCCCGGCTCCTCGGCCTCGACGCCGACCTCGGCACGATCGAACCGGGGAAGCTCGCTGATCTTGTCGTGTGCCGGACCGACCCGCTCCACGACATCGCCGACCTCGCCGACCCGGACAACATCCTGCTCGTCATGCAGGCCGGCCGCCCGGTAAAGGACCGGCTGTGACCACGGACTTACCGACCTCCCGCGGCGCATGTCGCCTGCCTTTACGTGGGGGTTGACGGCCGGCTCGCCGATGAAGACGAGATACATTCCCGCTGCGTGCACGGCTCGCGCGCCGGCCTCGGAGTCTTTGAACCCAGCGGAGAGCGTGGGGCCCACGTGCACGCGGTCGCTGGCTGTGAGGTACCCGGCCGGGTCCGGCTTCGCCGCTCCTGCCGTCTCGCTCGTGCACCCAGAACCTACGCACGAGACGAGACCCTCCTGGGTGGAAGGGGGCTGATTCCCGCAGATCCATGAGTGCGGGTTCTCCGGGTCGGAGGCGTGGACGGCGCCGGCCGGTGGGAGGGGTCGGCGTGGCGGATGCAGGGCTTCGTCAATGGCGCGGCAGTGGCGGCCCCAACGTGGGCCGTTCGGAAACCCATCGCGGCTTGTCAGGCTGCGTATGTGTACTCGTTGATCAGGCCGCCGAGGACACGAGTCCGGCGTGGCCGCCGCGTGGTGTTCAGGTCGGACAGCGGTGCAGTCTGGTGTTCGACGAGAGGAGGGCGTTGCGCCCGCGCCTGATGTGGTCGATGCCCGTTGCAGTGCCGCGCGTAGCTCTCAAGAACGTGTCGAGCATGGGCCTCGTTCCAGACCAGCACGTGGTCGAGGGCCTCGCGTCGTAGCGTCTCGATGTGGCACTTCACCAGCCCGTCTGCGTTCCGCGGAGCCAGGTCGATGTCGCGGATGCCGGTCTGCGCGGGCGCGTGCGGGTCGACCGCAAAGTGCGCCCGGCCGCCCCGCCGTTCGTAGGCGCGAAGCGGTCGTGCGCGGCTCGGTGACCGAGCTGGCCCAGAAGGCGGGCGTGGCCCAGTCGTCCGCGGTCCGTGCCTGCCAACGCATCGGGTACCGGGGCTACCAAGACGTCAAGCTCGCCATCACACGCGATCTCGCCCAGCAGGACGAGCAGGAGCAGGAACTCGCCCACGAAGAGGAAATCGACAGCCGGACCTCGGTCGGCGAGATCCTGGACCGCATCCTGCGCCGCAGTGGCCGGGCCCTGGTCGATGCGACAGAGACCGTCGACCCCGAACTGCTGTCCCTCACCATCGACCGCATAGCGGCGGTCGGCCGCGTCCTCGTCGTCGGGAACGGCACCTCCACCGCGCCAGCCCACGACGCCGCCTACCGGTTGTCCGCACTCGGCCTGGTGACGACATACCCCACCGACGTGATGGCCCAGCATCTCGCGGCACGGCATTGCGCTTCCTTGATCTTGTTCTCGATCTTGGTTGAGGGCCATGCGGCAGCTCACCTTCGTGGGTTCATCGATCACCACGCGTGGTGGGGATGCCAAGGCCCACGGCCGCATGCTGCCCGTGGCCCCGATCGAGCCGGCGGAGCTTCTCCTCGGTGCCCGCCGGGCCAACCTGGAGACCTTCGACCTCGCCGAGCCCGCCCTCTGCGGATCCGCCCCGGTCTTTGCGGTTGCAATCCGGTGAGCGAGGCCCTGAGCGGGATGCCGGTGGCATCGCGGATCAGATGGCGCTTGGAGCCCGGTCGACCGCGGTCGACCGGGCTCCGTCCGGTGGCTCCCTGTTCGTCCTCCGCGGCCTGTTCACCGGAGGATCTGGCCGTCGCCCGCTCACGCGTGATCAGGTTCGCGAGCGGTTATGCCCTGTCACGGAGCGTAGACCTTCTCGATGCTCACGTTGGTAATGCCCTGCGGGGCCCACCAGTCCCAGCTCTTCTGTACGTTCTTCGGGCAGGCCCACGGGCCGTCGGCGTACCCGTTCGGGTAGTGCACTCGTAAGAAGACGCAGTAGCCGTCGGCCTTCGTGTCCTTGGCCCAGCCCATGATGTGGTTGCTGTCGCAGACCTGGCCGCCGTACGTGCCGAAACTGGTCGTGTTTCCGAAGGTCCAACATGCCGCTGCGGCGCTGGAGCTGGCTTCGGCCGGGATGATGCCCAGACCTGCGGTGGTTGCGACAACTGCGCCAACCATTAAGAGCTTCTTGGCAAGTTTCATGATCAATTCCCTTCCAGCCTGAGCGTGAGCTGCCGAGATTCCTTCAGTGAGGGCCGCCGCCAGCAGAATCGGCGTGAACGTTAAACGGAATACGGTTTCATACGGTTTCATCTTTCGGTACCTCCGCTCGCCCTCGGACAGCGCTGGCGCGCCGGTGTTCCTCTTCTGTGTCCTCACATCGTGACGCCCACCGTCGGCTGCGAGTTGGCGATGCGCGCAGCCTTACTTGTCGCTCCGTGCAGCCCGTCGGGCATCCGGCAGACTGCGCAGCGCCGCCCGCCGGAACTCTCTGGGCGCCACGCCGTACGCGGCGCGGAACGCCCGGCTGAAGTCCGCCGGGCGCAGGAACCCCCACCGGGCGGCAATGGCGCTGATCGACCGCCGCCGCAGCCGTGGGTCGGTGAGGTCGGCATGGCAGCGTTCCAGGCGGCGCCGACGTATCCAGGCGCTGACGGTTTCCGGTTCACTTTGGAACAGCAGGTGGAGAGTGCGTACGGAGACGTGGTGGTGGGCAGCGATGGCCGCGGGACATAACTCGGGGTCGCCCAAGTGGTGGTCGATGAAGGCGTTGATCCGGGCCAGCAGTACCGCATTGCGGGTCTCGGCGGGCAGGGTGTCCTGAACTCCGAGCCGGGCCGCCAGCAAGGTGGCGGCCAGGTCCACCCCGATGGCGCCAAGCCGGGCCAGCTCCGCCGGGCCGCAGGTGCGGGCGGTCTGCGGCAGCTGTGCCAGGTACAGGCCGAGCAGGGCCGCCGACCCGGCCCGGGGCGGCAGCGGCTCGGCCAGCAGCCGGTCAGCCTGGCCGCCGGCCAGCGGCGGGACGGGGCGCGGCAGCCGCATCAGCGTCAGGCGGGTCTGGCGACCGTGGTCGAGGAACTCGCAGGCCAGCGGATGCGAGGTGGAGAACAGGGCCATGTCGCCGGCTTGGAGGCAGGCGACGCCGCGCGCCTGCTCCAGCCGGACCGAGCTGTCCCGGACCAGGAGCAGGTAGTAGTTCTCGGGGTCGTGGCGGCGGATGTGGACCGGCGAGCGACGGGCTGCCATCGGGGAGAAATCGAAGGCCGTCACCTGGCTGTGCGGCAGCTCGACGGCTTCCGCCCGGCCCCGGAAGACGGCCGTGTGCGCGCTGTGTACCGCCACGGGCATGACTTCGTGGTCGACCATCTCGGACCACCAGCCAAGCCGCTCCGGCGCCGGGACTGAATCGGTACCCACCGTCACCACCGGCCCCGCACCGCCCTGTCCTGACATCTCCGTGAAATCGGGCATGCAACCGATACTGCCCGGCAGGACATCGATCGAGAAGACCGCCGCTTCGGCCGGGCGGCCGCCGGGGCCGGGCGCGCAGACGGTTCAGCACCCGCGCACGCCAGCGGGCCCAACCTCGACTCCGCATCGAACCGCGCCCCACTGAAGGAGGCGTCGCCGGTGAAGGTCACGTCGTCGAACGAGGCGTCATCGGCGAACCAGCTCTCCCCCACTCGGCCGGGCAGACAACGCGGCGCCGGGCCAACGAGGAGACTGGCGTGCGGCTTCTATACCGCGGCCCGGCCGTTGACATGGAATCGCAAGGAGCACGCAGACATGAGTAACCTCCGGCCCTGCGGGCACGGTGTCCGAAGGGACCGGCCGACCGGGGAAGGAGACGGTCGGGCTGGTGGCGAACAGCTCCGGCTGGGGCCCGTCGCGATGCGGGGTAGTACCAGGCCGCGTGGTGAGCAGCAGGTGGCCCAAGTCAGCTCCTCGAGCACTTCACCAGCCCTGGCGCTACTCCGCCGGGTGTACGCGAGAAGTCGCCCGCCGTACGACGCCCGCGCCCCATGCATTCGCCAATATCGAGGCCATGAGACACCGCACGCTGCACGCCAACGGCATCAACATCCATATCGCCGAAGCCGGGGAGGGTCCGTTGGTCATCCTGCTGCACGGCTTCCCCGAACTGTGGTACTCGTGGCGCCACCAGTTGGGTGCCCTCGCCGCGGCCGGTTTCCACGTCATCGCCCCTGACCTGCGCGGCTATGGTCAGACCACCGTCCTGCCCGACGTCGAGGCGTACGGCATGCAGGCGATGGTGGACGACGTGGTGGGCATGCTGGATGCGCTGGACGAGCCGACCGCCGCGCTGGTCGGTCATGACTGGGGTGCCCAGATCGGCTGGGCGTGCGCCCAGCTGGCCCCCGAACGGTTCCCTGCTCTGGCCGCGCTCAGCGTGCCATACCACCGGCGGCCCCCCGCCCCCATGACCCAGGCCCTGCGCCGCTGGGCGGACGGCAAGTTCAACTGGCTACTGCACTTCCAAGCTCCTGGCGTCGCCGAAGCCGAGTTGCAGGCCGATGTCGAACGCTCGATGCGCCTCATCTTCTCCGCACTGTCCGGGGACGCACCCGACGGTCTGGCGGTCAGACTGCTGACCGGCCTGCCCGCCGGCTCCCGGCTGCTCGACCCGATCCCTGAGCCCGCGCGCCTCCCGTCCTGGCTGGCCGAATCCGACCTGTCCTACTACGCGGAAGAATTCCGCCGCACTGGCTTCACCGGCGCGCTCAACCGGTACCGCAACGTCGACCGCGACTGGGAGGAACTGCCCGCCCTGGGTGCGACCCCGATCCGCCAGCCAGTGCTGTTCGTCACCGGCGAGTCGGACACTGCCACACGCTTTATGGATACGGATGCGATGCGCCAGTATGTGCCGAACCTTCGCGGTCCGGTGGTCCTGCCCGGCTGCGGCCACTGGATCCAACAGGAGCGTCCCAGCGAGGTCAATGCGCTCCTGGTCGACTTTTTGTCCTCCGCCACTGTCCAGTCGGCCGTTCAGTAACCAGTCGTCCAGGGGCCTTCCGGCCTGTCGGGAATGTCCTACCACCGCGGCCATCCCGCGCAGACCCGGGCCCTGCACGCCCACCTGCGCCGGCGCAACGCCCCCGCCCGCCATCCCGACTTGCTCGCCGCCCAACGCAAGGAACACCCCCGCATCCGCGGCGAGAAAGTCATTCGCTGGGGCGAACGCCCGTTGAACGCCATAGCCTGAAGATCACTATTGGCCTGCCTCGCCGCCATCCCAGGATGGTACGTTCCGGTTCTTGGCATATTCGCTGCTATCGCCCGGGGAGGGTGTGACGATGATTCTGGTGACTGGCGCGGGCGGGAACGTCGGAACGGCTCTCCTCACCCGTCTTCGTGCCGACGGCGTGGCCGCGCGGGCGGCTTATCGCGATCCGCACACCACGGCTCAGGTGATCAAGGCTGGCGGTCAGGCAGTGACGCTCGATCTGGCCATACCGGACACGATCAGTCCTGCGCTCGATGGCATCGAGACCGTATTCCTTCTCGGCGCGACGAGTCCCGCCCAAACGACGCACGAACTCAACATGCTGGAAGCCGCCCGTGCGGTTGGCGTCCGGGTGGTCAAGCTGTCGGTCTGGCGGGCCGACGAAGGACTCTCACCCATCGCCCGGCTGCATCAGCCCGTCGAACAGTCGCTGGTCAGGTCCGGTCTGCCCTGGACGATCCTGCGACCCAACTTCTACCTGCAGAACTTCCTGCGCCAGCGGTCCATCCGCGAAGCCGGGGAGTTCAGCTTCCCCTTGATCACCGCACCCATAAGCTTCATCGACATCGGCGACATCGCCTGTGTCGCGGCGAGGGTTCTCACCACCGATGGCCACGACGGCTGCGTCTACGACCTCACCGGACCGAAAGCCCTGACCTACGCTGAAGCCGCCGAAGAGTTTTCCGACGTCCTCGGCAAGCCGGTGCGCTACGTGGGCCTGCCGGACGACGAAGCGCGCGCGGCCATGCTGGATAGCGGAACGCCGGAGTTCCACGTCGATGCCCTGATCGGAGTTGCCCGCGCTTACCGCAACGGCGGTGCCGAGTCTGTCACTTCAACCGTGGCCGACCTGACGGGCCGTCCAGCCCTCGGCTTCGCCGATTTCGTACGCCAGAACCGCAACTTCTTCGATTGATCATGGTCCTCATCGACCTGCACCCGGTATCCGCCACAGGCCCCGACGAGCGGGGGAGGCGGCGTAGCGGATGTCATTGGTGACACCCTGCCCACCACCTGCCCTGCCGGAGCGGCGCATACGCAGCCGGATGGACTGGAGCAGTCCGCCCCTGCCGTCGCGGCGCAGCAGTGGTTTCCCACCAGGAAGGCCGGGTCAGCGGTGGCTTGGGCATGGCGCGTGGGTGTCCTTTGCGTCGAGGGCTGGGTTCGCGTGGCCTCGCCCCGGTGTGTCAGGAGCGCGGGCGGTGGCCCGGCTGGTGGTGGCCCTGCTGGGTGGCACGGGCCAGGGTGGCGAAGATCTGGACCATGGCGGACTGCTCGAGGGTTTCGGCTGGAGCCGCGGGGTCGTAGTCGCCGCCGCCTGAGGGCTGGAAGCGGAACAGCCCGGTTGCGGCGTCTCGGTTGGTGGCGTACGCGCTGTCCGCGTAGGTGGTGATGGCCCGCAGGTAGGCGGGGTCGGGGCGCACCGCGTCCAGGGCGAGCAGGGCCTTGAAGTAGAAGGCGTTGAAGATGGCCGGCTGGTCGTGCAGGCGGCTGTCCTGGGTCCAGTACGCCAGGGAGGCCCGGGCGTCTTCGACGGCCTTGTTCAGGTAGTCGGTGTTGCCGGTGCCGCGGTAGAGGGCGACAGCCGCACCGATCATGGAGCCTGAGTTGTAGCTCCACAGGGTCGGGTCGGTGCTGCCGTCGTCAGCGCGGTCGTTGACGTACAGGCCCGGCGCCTGCCGCATACACGAGTACACCCACCCGTACCATTTCTCGGCCGCGTCCAGGTAGACACTGTTGTGAGTGTCCTCGTAGAGCCTGGCGGCGAGTTCGGCGGACAGCGAGGTGACGTTGGTGGCGCGGATGTTGTTGTTGGGCGAGTCGAACCAGTCCATGCCGCCCGGGCAGGCCTTGGTGCTGTCGTCGTCCCAGGCACGCGTGACGATGGGCATGACCTGTTCGGCACGGTTGAGGAATGTGTTGCCGCCGGTGACCTCGTACTGGTCGAGTTCGCTCAAGCCCACCACGGCGTTGTCGTCGTAGTAGACGTCGCCGCCCGATCCCAGGGGGGCGGGCAGGTAGGACTGGTAACCCGGCCGGTCACCGGAGCCGAAGTACAACTCGACGGTGTCGAAGCGCTCGGCCGCGTCCCGACGGTAGTCCTGGCCGGTGTTCGGGAGTCGCTGCATGTCCACGGCGGCTGCCGTGGCCTCCCGCATCGGCCACAGGTAGGAGTGCTCCGGGTCCCCGGCCCGCCGGGGCGTGCGCTCCAGGTACAGGCCGTGCGCGTCGGGACCTTGGTAGAGGTTGGCCTGCAAGGCCCGGTAGGCGTCGGTGGCGCGGTCGGCCCACCGGGCGGAGGGGACGGTGTGAGGGTGGCGGGTGTGGTGAGAGGACTGGGCGGAGGCGGGGACGGCACTCCACAGCAGCCCGGAGCAGACCGCGGTCACGGTGGCGTGGCGGAGCAGAGATCTCAGCATGGAGTTCCCTTCACGGCGAGGAGGAGGTGCGCAGGGGTAAGCGGTGGATCTTCAGGCTGCTGACGAAGCAGCGCTGGGCGGAGATGCACAGCACCGGAGTCGGCAGGGAGACCAGGAGGGCGCCGGCCGGCGGCCATCCCGGCAAGAAGCCACGCCGAGCGAGCGGCGCAGTCGCACGACGGATCCTGCCCGATGCTGACATTGATCACCTCCACCGAATCGGGCCACATGTGATGGCTGTATGTGAACCACAGGGCACACGCGGACCCCCCGAACTCCGGAGTCACCGAACGCACGTTGCGTGACGTTAACGACACCATTCAGTTCATAGCAAGGGTCTCGATGTGGAGCGAGCAGATGCCAGCCCCTTCACCGCAATGAATATGGAGGTCAAAGGCCCACACAAAGCGCGAAGATTCATGGGAGGTGAGTCGTGGGCCTCTTCGGTTGCCGAACGTTATCGTTAACGGACTTCTTGGCATCCAGTGAGGAGCCGATGTGGTGTCCGCATCTCGTTCGTACGACCCCCATCCCGTCTGCGGACTGGGGTTCACGAAGCACCGGAAATCTGCCTTGGGGCGATGCGGCGGGTGTGCCATGGTGATCGCATGACGTGGAACGGTGAGGAGTACCAGGCCCGGTTCGACCGCATCGCAGTCGAGGGAGGGGATGTCCATGGTGAAGCCGCGCTGATCCGTTCCTTCGCGCCGACCACGGTCCTCGACGCGGGCTGTGGCACCGGTCGGGTGGCCATCGAGCTGGCTCGCCACGGGATCGCCGTGACGGGCGTGGACGTCGACGAGTCGATGCTCGCCACCGCCCGGCGCCGCGCGCCTCAGATCACCTGGTACCGGCACGACCTGGTGGGACTCGACCTCGGACAGTCATTCGACGTGGTGGTGATGGCGGGCAACGTCCCCCTGTTCACCCCACCGGGAACGGAACCGGCCCTGGTGACCGGGGCGGCGAGTCACGTCCATCCAGGTGGGCGCCTCGTCGCCGGGTTCTCGCTGAACCGCGATTACACACTGGACGACTACGACGCTCACTGCCGTGCGGCGGGACTCAACCTCGAAGCCAGATACGCCACCTGGTCCCGGAACCCTTACACCGGCGGAGAGTACGCCGTTTCCGTCCACCGCAGCCCCTGACCGCCCGCCGCCGGGCCCGGCGCTCAGGGCAGCGCGTGCCGGAGCGCGGCGGCGAGTTCCAGCGGACGGTCGCGCAGCAGGTTGTGCCCGGCGGTGATCAGCGCGGTCGTGAGGCCGCTCGTCGTCAGCGCCGACCACGCGGTGATGTCCTCCTCGGCGACGGTCGCGTCCTCCGTGGCGCGGATGGCCAGGATCGGGGAGGCCACGGGTGGCCACTGGGTGGTTCCGGTGAGGTACTCGTAGGTCGCCCGGTAGTCCGCGCGCAGAGCCGGGGCCACCATCTCCAGGACGTCCGGGGTGTCGAGCAGTTCGGCGGGCAGGTAGCCGTCCGCGACGACCTGGGCGAAGAACCGGTGGTCCGGGAAGTCCCAGCACCCGGCGGCCATGCGGACGGGTGTCCCCGGCGCCTGTTGTGCCGAGACCGCGAGCAGAAGGGCGGTCTCCGGCTCCAGCGCACGGGCTGTCTCGTACGCCAGCGCCGACCCCGACGAGTGGCCGTAGAGGATGATCCGCGCCTCGCCCGCATGCGTACGGATGGCGTCCGCCAGCCGCTTGGCCACGGCCGGGAGGTCGGCGATCGGAGCGTGGTCGAGCAGCACCTCCCTGCCGGGCAGACGGATCGCCACCGGGTGGGGGTCCGGGGCCAGGGCCCGGCCCAGTGCCAGTACCGCGCTGACGCCCGCGCCCGCGTGCGGGAACAGGTACGCCACCCGCTCCGGCCGCTCGGCGGGCACGAGGTCCACCAGCCAGTTCTCGCTCACCGCGACTCCCCCTGCGCTGCCTGGTCCAGGACGGCGGCGAGGGAACGGAGGTAGTCGCGGGCGGTGTCCAGAAGGCGTTCCGCCTGGTCGCCGTCGCCCGCGTGTGCCAGCCGCAATCTCAGCTCCTCCCCCTCCGTGTAAGCGCTGAACTCCCAGTGGAATGGCCTGGGGTTGGCCGGGCCCCGGTCGCCTCGGTACGGCAACGGGACCTCCACCAGGCCGTCGTCGTCCCGTCCTGCCGTACCCGCGAACACCGACCCGAGCCTGCCCAGGTAGTTCACGCTCACCCAGGGGCGTTCCGTCTCGGCGAGCCGGGACCGGACGGCGGTGTCGGAGGTGCCGTGCCGCACCAGGGCGTGTTCGAGGGCATGGCGTGCACGGGCCTGCCGGGCACGGTCGAGCACCTCGCGCGGCTCGGCGTCCGGCGCGGCGTCGACCAGCACGAGGGCCAGGGTGGTGAACCAGCCCACGGTCCGCGACAGGTCGGCACCGCCGACCACCTCCTCTTCCCGACCGTGCAGTTCCGTTACGACGCGGACCTCGCGGCAGCCCAGGTCGGCGGCGGCAGCGCTCGACGCGGCCGCCAGTACCGCGTCAGCCGGGTGCGCGCCCCGCCTTCGCAGGCCCTTCAGCAGGGGACGGGTGTGCGCCGAGTCGAGCGCGCGCTCGACGACGCGGGTGCCGCCCTCGTACGTCGTGGGCGGCGGGCCGGGGAGAGCGCCGGGCGTGCCGTCCCGTACGGCTGGGCCGAGGCGCCCGGCGAGGTCGTCGGCGTGCTGCTGCAGGGAACGTGCCCACTGGTGGTAGGCGACGGGCACCGGGGGCAGCCGGACGGGGTCTGCCGCGGCGCAGTTGGCGCAGGCGGTCCGCAGGTCGTCCAGGAACACGCCCCATGACAGCACGTCCACCACAAGGTGGTGCGCGGTGAGGACCAGCAGGCCCCGGCCTGCCCCCTTTCGGATCAGTGTGGCGCGCAGCAGCGGGCCCCCGGCGATGTCGACACCCCGTCTGGCCCGGTCGATCGCGGCGGACACGGCATCGTCGTCGGATGCCGTCACGTCCTCGATCGCCACGGTCTGCGCCGTCGGATCGCTGACCTGCTCCCAATCCGTTGCCCGCTTGCGGAAGCGGTGACGCAGTACGCCGTGGTGGTCGGCCACCGCTTGGACGGCGGCCAGCAGCGTCTTCGAGGCCGGCGACCGCGGCACCCGCACCGCGACCGACTGGTTCCAGTGGTTCGCGTCGGGCAGTTCCAGCTCGAAGAACCAGCGTTGGACCGGGGTCAGAGGGATGGACCTGCGCCGGGCGAAGGTCTCGCTCACTTTTGTCGCCCCGGCGGCCGAGGTGGTGACCCGGGCCAGTGACCGGACGGTCGGGTGGGTGAACAGATGTCGGCGGGTGACCTGCAGTCCCTTTTCGGCGGCCTTCGTGGCGATCCGCACGGCCTGCACCGAGTCGCCGCCCAGCGCGTAGTAGTCGTCATCCAGGCCGACGTCTCCGACGCCGAGGACGTCGCGCCAGACGCTCGCCAGCGCGGCCTCGACCTCGGTCATGTCCTGGACGGGCGTGGGCGCCTGAGCGCCGGCGTCCGCGGGTGCCGGCAGGACGCGCGAGGCCTTGCCGTCCGGCGTCCTCGGCAGCCGCGCCTCGCACCGCAGTCGTCCGGGCAGCAGATGGGCGGGCAACTCGCGGCGCAGCACGTCCATCAGCTCCCCCTCGGACACCGAACCGTCCGTCTCCGCCACCGCGATGGACCGTCCGGCTCCGCCTCCTGGAGCCGTGGCCGCCCGTACGGCCGGGTGGCCACGCAGCACGCGCTCGACCCGGGCCGGGGCGTGGTGGTAGCCGTGCTCGGAGTGAATCTCCGCGATCCGGCCGAGCACGAGCAGCCTGCCGTCCCGGAGGAGCACGCCGGCGTCCCCCGTCCGCCGTACCCGGGCATCGGGTATCAGCGGGTGCCGGAACGAGGGTTTCTCCCGTGCCGCGCCGAGCGGGGCCGGCGCGTCCGTCTCGCCGACGCAGATCTCCCCGGGCACTCCCGTCGGGCAGGCACGGCCCCACGGGTCCACCACGCACAGCAGTGGATCGGCCGAGGCCCTGCCCACGGGCACGATGCCGGTGGCCGGTTCCACGACCGCCGCCGCCTTGCCGGCGGGCACCTCCTCCTCGGCGACCACCGGTCCCCATTCGGCACCGCCGTACCTGTGCACGAGGCGGCTTCGCGGAGCGTGGTGCCGCCACCGGTCGGCGAGGTCCGAGCAGAGGGTCTCGCCACTGACCACCAGGGTCCGCACCAGCGGGGTGCCGCCGCCCTCGTCCAGGCGGCGGAGGAGGTCGGCCAGTTCGGTGGGGGTGACCTGGGCCGAGGCCGCCGCCCGCCCCCGGGCGAGCTCCGCCAGTCGCGTGGCGGGAGGCAAGGGCACCGCGGTACTCCCTGCCGCGAGGGCGGTGAGCAGGTCGAGCGCGAGCCGGTCGGCCGTGCCATGGGCGATCAACACCTCGCCGCGCTCGTCGTCGCGCACCGCGCCGGTGAGCGCCCGGTGCGTGAGCACCATCGGCCGTCGGGCGCCGGTGGTGCCGCTGGTGCGTACCACCAGCGCGGGCCCGCGCGGACCATAGGGGCGCTCCGCCGGGGGCGCGGACGCCGTGGACGTACCGTGGACGCGCACCGTGGGTGGGCCCGGGGCGTCCGCGGACCCCGCCATGTCCACCAGGGCCGATGCCCCCGCATCGGACGGCTCGGCGGGGGCGGAGTCGTCCTGTGCGGTGACGGGGGCGCAGACCAGGCCCGCGCGCAGCACCCCGAGGCACGCGGCGGCCAGGCCGGTTGCCCGTTCGGCCCGCACGGCCACCACGGCGGAGCGGTCTGGATCGGTGTGGACGGCGAGTGCGGCCGCCACCCGGTCCGCGGCCCGGTCGATCTCGCCGTAGGTGGCCGTATCCGTGCCGTCGGCGATCGCCAGGGCCGCGGGGTCCGCCTCGGCCCACCGTCGTACGCGGTCGGCGATCGGCTCATCGGGGCGCGCTCCGGTGAGCCCACCCGGGCGCGAGGCCGGCGCGGACAGGGTCCCCAGCTCGGTGTCGGGTGCGGCGAGCAGGGTGTCCAGCAAGGTCTCGAACCGGGCCGCCAGCCGGCGCACCGTGGCCCGGGTGAACAGGTCCGCGTCGTACTCCCAGGTGATCGAGATCGAGTCGTCGCCCTCGAAGACCGCGCCCGCCAGATCGTAGACGGCTCCCGTGCGGCGCAGCGCGACCGTTTCCAGGGTCAGCGGGCCCAGGGGCACGCGTACGCCGTCGCGGTCGGCGAACAGCAGCGCGCCCACTCCGCTCAGCGCGGGGTCGTGCGCGGTGTTCTGCCCGAAGCCGACTTCCACCAGTGGAGCGCGACTTCGGTCGCGGGGTGCGCCGACCGGTTGCAGCAGGTCCTGGAAGGTGGGGCCGCTGTGCCCGAGCGCCGCGAGCAGCGTCTCGGTGACCGAGTCGAGCAGGGCGGAGAACGTCTGGTCCGGTGCCAGCCGGACCCGGTGCACCACGGGGTTGACGAAGTAGCCGAGCACATCGGCGAACTCGGGCCGTTCGCGGCCCGCGATGTTCACCCCGACGGCGCTGTCGGCGCGTCCGGTGTGGGCGTGCAACAGCACGTGGAACACCGTGAGCAGCACGGCGAACGGGGTTGTGCCGGTGGCGCGGGCGTGGGTGCGGACGGCGGCTGCCCGGGCCGGCGACAGCTCCGTGCGCACCGTCGAGCCGCGCTGCCCGCGCACCACCGGTCGGGGCCGGTCGGTGGGCAGGTCCGCGGGTAGCGGCGGGGGCGTCAGATGCCGCACCCAGTACTCGAGGTCCTCGGCACCCTGGGGTGTCCGGGACCGTGTGAGCGACCAGGCCGCGAAGTCGGTGTAGGTGTGCGCGGGGGCGGGCAGGTACGCCTCGGCTCCGGTGCTCTCCGCCGCGTAGACCACCGCGAGCTCCCGCAGCATGGTGATCATGGACCAGTAGTCCGTGATCAGGTGGTGTTGGGACACCACCATCACCGGCCCCTTGGCCCATCCGGTGTAGAGCCGGACGCGCAGGGGCGGTCGCGCGGCCAGGTCGAAGGGCTCGAACGCCGTACGGACCAGGTCCTCGCGGTTCGTGCGGTCCCAGGCCGGCGGCACCGGTACGACCGCGAAGTCCACCTCCGGCCCGGCGGACACCTGCTGCACGGGGGTGCCGTCGCGCAGCGGGAAGGAGGTGCGCAGAACGGGGTGCCGGTGGGCCAGGGTCGTCCACGTCCGCCGCAGTGCCGCCACGTCGCAGCCGTCGGTCAGGCGCGCCGCGAAGGCCACCACGTAGGCCGATCCGCCGAGGTCGAGGTTGTCGGCGTGCCACAGCGACAGCTGGTTCGGTGCCAGCGGGAAGCGGCCCTCGACGGGTCCGTGCGAAACCGGATCGGGGTCGTCCCCGGGTCCGTCGAGCCCTTTCACGAGTTCGTCGGTCAGCTCCGCCAGCGCGCGCGGGCCCAGGAGAGAGGGCAGCGGCAGCCTCACCCCCAGGTCCCTGTGCACGGCCATGCGCAGCCGCAGCGCGGCCAGGGAGTCCACGCCGGCCGCCCGGAGCGGGGCGCCGGGGTCCACCGCTGAGGGTGTCGTGCCCACCACCTCGGCCACCTTGAGGCGCAGGTGGTCGCACACCTCGGTGCGCCGCCGGTCCGGGGGCAGCGCCGCCAGCCGCTCCCGCAGGCCGGCCTCCGTCTCCTCCTGCTCCTCCGCGAGCCTGGCGGCGAGCACCGCGCGGCGAATCTTGCCCAGCGGGGTGCGGGGCACCTCGGCCACCACGCGCACCCGCTGGGGCACCGCGTAGGGGGGCAGGCGCCGTGCGCAGTGCGCGAGCACGTCGGGGGGTTCGGGCCGGGCCGCGTCGCGCAGTCGTACCGCCGCCACCAGCAGTGCTCCCCGGCCGGGCAGCGGGATGCCGGCCACTCCGGCGTCGGCGATCAGCGGGTGGTCGGCCAGCACCTGTTCGACCTCGACCGGATTCACCTTGTGCCCGCCGGTGTCGATCAGGACCCGGGACCGCCCGACAACGGTCAGCCTGCCGCGTGTGTCCAGCCTGCCCAGGTCACCCGTTCTGTGGTGGTCGCTTCCGGGGTCGTTGACCACGGCGGGACCGTGCACCACGATCTCGCCCGTCGCACCCGGCGGCAGTGGGGCGCCGCTCTCGTCGGTCACTTGGACCTGTACGCCCTTCAGCGGGGTTCCGACCGTGCCCGGGGAGGGCTCCGCGCCGACGTCCCAGCAGACGCTGCCCGCCTCCGTGCTGCCGTAGGTCTGGCGCACGGGGATGCCGAAGCGCGCTTGGAAGCGCCGCGCCACGGCGGGATCGAGGAAGTTGCTCCCGGACAGGCACAGGCGCACCGTGCCCAGGTCGACCGGGGTGTCCGAGGGCAGGTCGGCCAGGGCGTCGAAGATCTGGGGCACGGCGATCAACAGCGTGACGCGGTGCCGGGCCAGGGCGTGCGCCACGGCGTCCACCGACGACGCGCCGGCGCTCCGGTCCGGCAGCACCAACGTGGCGCCGGAGCGCACCGCCGCCAGCAGGCAGCAGAACTGTCCGAGGGCGTGGAACAGCGGCAGCGGGCAGAGCAGGACGTCAGCGGCGGTGATGCCCGCCGTCGCGGTGATGTTGGTCGCTTCCGCGACCTGGTGGGCCTGGCCGCGGACGACGCGCTTGGGTTCGCCCGTGCTGCCGGAGGAGAGAGCGGTCACCCACGGGCCGTTGGCCTGTGACGGCGGGCGCTCCGCCGCCCCCCGCGCCCGGGGCAGGGGGGCGTCCACGGTGAGGACGGGGCAGTCGGCGAGTGCGGCGACGGGGTGTCCCGACGTGGTGACCACGACGGCCGGCCGGCCGCCGGCCAGCCTCCGCCGCAGTACCTCGTCCGGCTGGTCCGGATCGATGGCCTCCACCGTGCAGCCCGCCTCGGCCGTGGCGAAGTAGGCGATCGCGAACTCGGGCCGGTTGTCCAGCGCGAGCAGCACGTGGGCGCCGGGGGACGCGCCCGCGCCGGTCAGCGCCGCCGCGAAGCGGGGCACGGCCGCCGCCAGTTCGCGGTAGGTCAGCGACCGCTCGCCCTGGACGATGGCGGTCGCCTCGGCGTGGGCGGTCGCGGTGGTCGTGACCATGTCGAGCACGGGGCTTGCGCTCACTGCTTATCCTCCGTCAGCCGCTCGGCCAGCTTGGCAGGGGTGGGGTGGACGAACACTTCGCGTACGCTGACCCGCAGGCCCAGCCGCAGACCGATCTCGGTCACCGCGGTCACCGCCCGCGCCGAGTCACCGCCGTGCAGGAAGAAGTCGGAATGGACGGTGAGGCCGGTGACGCCCAGCACTCGTTCCCACACCGGCACCAGCGCCTGCGGGGTCGGCGCCGGGCGTGCCGGACCCGACCGGGCGCGCAGCAGCGCCCTCCGGTCGATCTTGCCGGCGGGAGTCGTGGGCAGCCGGTCGACCGTGCGCACCTCGGTGGGCACCATGTGGCCGGGCAGCAGCCGGCTCAGGTGGGCGCGGAGGTCGGCGGTGTCCGCGTCGCCGTGCCCCGGGTGCCACTCCACGAAGCACACCAGCCGCTCCGCACGGCCCGCGTCGTCCGTCGCGGCGGCCACCGCCGCCCGCCGGACCGCGGGATGGGCGACCGCCGCGCTCTCCGTTTCGCCCGGCTCGACGCGCTTCCCGAGGAGTTGCACCTGGTCGTCGAGGCGGCGCAGGAACTCCAGGTCGCCCGAGGGCAGTTCGCGGACCAGGTCGCCGGTGCGGAAACAGCGCTCCCCGCCCACCTCGACGAACCTGCGCGCGGTGCGCTCGTCGTCGCCGACGTAGCCGATGCCGACGGTCGGGCCGCCCAGGTACAGCTCGCCCGGTGTGCCGCGCGCGACCGGCGCTCCCCGCGGGTCGCGGACACTGGCCCTGATGTGCGGCAGCGGGGTCCCGATCGGCGGCAGGATGCCGCGGTCGGGCCACGCGGAGACATCGCAGAACACGGCGCCGGCGACGGTCTCGGTCGGCCCGTACTCATTGAGGACGCGGCTGGGGAATCCCGGCGGTGGGTAGGCGGCGAGTCGCTCGCCGCCGGTGCGGATGAGCCGTACCTCACCGAGGTCCACGCCGTCGAGACGGAATATCGACTCCAGCAGCAGCGGGGGGACGTAGGTCTGGGTGATCCGGTTGGCGCGCAGCCAGTCCACCAGCGCGCGGGGCGACGAGCGGTCGGCGTCGGACGTGATGTGCACGGATGCGCCCGTGCTCAGGAACGGCCAGAGCTCGTCGATGGTGACGTCGAACCCCGGCGAGCCGATCTGCGCTCCGCGCTCTCGTGGCGATGCGCCCACCAGCCGCGCGTACGCGGCGACGTACACGTCCAGGGCCGCACGGCTGATCAGGGCGCCCACCGGCGTCCCCGTCGATCCGGAGGTGAACAGGCAGTAGGCGGGGTCCTCCGGGCGGGCGCCCGGAGCGCGCGGGGCGGGGCCGCCCCGGGTGGGCAGCCCATCGGGCCGGACCGTGGAGACGCCGGCGTCCCCGGCCAGTTCCTCGTCGTCGGTGATGAGCAGCGCCACGGAGGCGCGCCGCACCAGCAGGCGCAGCCGGTCCGGTGGCTGGGCCTGGTCCAGCGGGGTGAAGCAGGCACCCGCGAGCAGCACGGCGAGTTCGAGCACGAACAGGTCCGCGGTGCGGGGCAACACCAGCCCGACGCGGTCCCCGGGGCGTATACCGAGGGAGGTCAGGGCGCCGGCCGCCGCACGGGCGGCGGAGTCGAGTTCGGCGTAGGTCAGCCGGGTGCCCCGGTGGTCGGTGAGCGCCGGGGCGTCCGGCGCCCGGCGGACCTGGCGGGCCACGGCGTCGAGCATGTCCATCGTTACCCCTTTTCTGCGGGACCGGACGCGCACGCTGGGCGTGGCGCGCCCCCGGCGGCCGGGAGGTGTGCCCCGGCGGGGTCAGATACGGGTGCGCGTGGGCATCCTGCGCGCGACCCGGCACTCGTCGAACCACAGCGAGGTCTCGGCCGTGCGGAAAGAGCCGTCCGGCGTGGGCTCGTACTGCCGGTAGCGGTGGATCGCGGTGAGGTAGATGTGGACGGTGGCCGCCCAGCGCGTCTCTTCGTTGACCATCAGGTGCAGTTGCTTGTCGGCCTCGGGCAGGATCGGGGTGACCCGGCCGGGCGCGATGGTGAACTCGCTGCCCTGGGTGAGCTTGACACGCTCTCCCTGGCACCGGGTGACGCCGTACTTGATCTCCTTCGCCTCGCCGGTGAGCGCGCTGACCGCGCCGATCGTGTCGTCGTGGTCGTGTATCGGGCTCCCCCGTCCCGGACCCCAGAACACCAGGACGATCTGGTAGGGCTCCCGCGGGTCGTTCAGCAGCAGCCGCGTGTAGTTCCCGCTCGGTCCGTACGCCTCGGCGAAGCCCTGGTTCTCCGCCGAGGTGGTGAACTCCGCGAGCGGGCGGGAGAGGCTGTCGATCACCTCCTGGTGTGTGAGTTCGTCGGCCTGACACTTGATCTGTGCGACCGCGTCGATGAGTGTGGTGACGTCCATGGATCACTTCCACTGCGTGAGTCGTATAGCTCCGCTGGGGGTTGGTCGCGTGGGCGGACGACCTGCTGAGGTCGCCGGTCGGGGCAGGGCGGGCGGGACCGGGTACCGGCGGCTCGTCCCGGGCGTTCCCGGCTGAGGAGCGGGTCGCGTCCGGATGGCGGTACGGACACGACCCGCAGCGGGACGGCGAGCGGAAGGTGGTGGAGTGGGCAGCGGTTGGCGGGTGGTGTGCGAGATGCTCCTTTCAGGTCGGCACCGGTGGTCGGCGGGAACTACCGGCGCGAGCGGACGGGGGTGGGCTCGATCTCACCCGTGGGCGAGCTGGTCCGCCGCGTCGTTGGCGGGCAGCTCGCCTGAGGCGACCACGGCGTCGTGGAGCGGCTTGCACAGCGCGATCAGCCGTTCCGCGCGTTCGGCTCCCAAGGCTCGGTAGGGGGGAGCCGCGGCGGCGTCGGTCGCGTCCTCGATCCGGGAACGCAGCCGTCTGCCCGGTTCGGTCAACCGTCCGGAGGAGTCCAGGAGGCCCGATTCGGTGAGCGCCGTCACCTCCGCGTCCCACTCCCCCTCGGACCAGTCGCGGTGCTCGCGCAGCTGCTGGGCCCCGAACAGGCTTCTGCCGGTGGCGGTGTCGGTGACCAGCGCCGCGATGGCGCCGACCCCGTGGCCGACCAGCGCGGTGATGTGGCCGTCGCCCCGGTGCTCACGCAGCAGCGTGATGGCGTGCCACAGCACCAAGTGCGGTTCACGGGGCCACGGCAGCTCGGCGTGCGCGGCGTACAGGGGCCGTCCCTCGGGGGAGCATGCCTCGGCGGCGACTCGGGCGAGTGCGGCCGCCTCGGCGACCTCCGGGCTGCCCACCGCCTCGTCGCCGAGGATGCGGCTCAACGCGCGGTCCACGGCAGTCAGACGGGCCTCGGTCACGCGCTCCGGCGAGGCCAGGTCCCACGCCCTGGGCAGATGGCGGGCGACGAGGGCGGGGTTGAAGTTGTAGAGCATGGCTGCCACCGCGGCGGACGAGGCGCGGCCGAGCGCAGCGGCGCGGCCGGCGAAATACGCCATGTGCCCTGGCTGGAGTCCCGCGGAGGTCAATTCCTGTTCGACCTCGGGGGCGAAGTAACAGAGCAGGTGTATGGGATCTGTCTGCTGATGACATCGCGCCGCAATTAGCGGAATCGAATCGCTGACCATAATGCGATGCTAGGTTGGCCCACCGAGCGGCGTCAACGGAATGCCGAAGCAATAAAAGAATTTGAGCCAAGGCCATGCGGCGGAGTGTCGGTCCGTAGCCGGACGGGTATCTGTGGTCGCGCGGGGGACGGTTTTCCGGGCGCGAATCAGCCATCTGTGACGGAAACTTTTTCAACAAGTCGACTGCACCTCCATAGCGCATCTGACCTGCTGCTTTAGGCAGCATTTCACTGCATCGCCCATCGACCGGTGCGAGTTGCGCGAACACTGGAGTCGACTTTGTCGCGAAGAAAGGAAAGTGTTGAGCGTTAATCAATTAGGCACGGCAGATCACCCTTACGATGTCTTGGTCGTGGGCGCGCGGTGTGCTGGTGCCCCGCTGGGAATGCTTCTCTCCCAACGCGGTTACGCGGTGGAGCTGGTTGATCAAAATCCCATCGGAACCGATACGGTATCCACGCACTGGATCCGGTGGCCGGGTGTTCAACAACTCCGCGCATGGGGGCTTGTTCCGGCATTGGAGAAAACGGGATGCCCGCCCATCGCAAGTGCCTCGCTCGACTTCGAGGGCCGGGTGGTGACGGGCGGACCGAGGGCCGCGGGGACGGAAGCCGTGACCTACGCACCCCGGCGGACCGAGTTGGACGCCCTGTTGGTGGCCGAGGCCCGCGCCAAGGGGGCGCGGCTGCGGGAACTCTTCGCGGTCACCGGTCTCATCGTCGTCGACGGCAGGGTGGCGGGGGTACGGGGAACCGGCCCGGACGGGCCCGCCGGCCTGCACGCCCGCGTGGTGGTCGGGGCCGACGGCCGCAACTCGACGGTCGCCCGCCTGGTGGAGGCCCCGGTCCTGGAGGACAGGGGGGTTCTCGCACGCAGCCTCTACGGCTACTGGACGGGGGTCGCGGAACGGGGGGTGCGGGTGGTGTTCCGCGGTCGGCGCGGCATCTCCCTGTGGCCGACGAACTGCGATCTCACCGTGGTTTCGCTGGTCTTCCCTCCCGAGGAGGCTCCCGGCCCGGGGCGTTCGGCGCTGGATGAGTTCTACATGTCGTCCCTGACGGAGGTCCCCGAGGTCGGCCGGGTGCTGGCGAGCGCGGACCTGGTGTCCCAGCCCCGGTCCGCAGCCGTCCGCAATGCCCGCAGGCACGCCCACGGCCCGGGATGGGTCCTGGCCGGGGACGCCGGCCACCACAAGGATCCCGTCTCGGCTCAGGGGATCTCCGACGCCTTCGCCGACGCCGCCGTGCTCGCCGACGCCCTCGACGCCGGGCTCTCGGGTGCGGTCGGGCTCGACGAGGCGCTGGCGGGCTATGCCGCGACCCGCGATGCGCAGCGGCTCGCGGCCTTCGCCTACACCTGCGAGCAAGCCGAGTTGCGTCCCTTCACCGCGGAGTTCCTCGACGACCTGGCGCGGACCGCCGCCGACGAGCGGGCCGCGGAGGCCTTCGTCAACTCCTTCGTCGGATGTGACGCACCGTCGGACGCGGGCTGGCTCGGCGAGTCCCACTAGGTCGGGTCCGCGAAGTCGCCGCGGAGCAGCGCGCGGCGTCTGGTGCCGGGGGCGGCTCGGCGGGACTTCGCGGACACGGCCCGGGAACACGGGCTCTCCTCTCCGTGGTCGGCGGGCGCGGTCAGTGTGCGAGGCCAGGGGGCAGCCCCAGGAACAGGCCACCGCTGACCTCGATGAGCTGTCCGGTGACCCACCTCGCGTCGTCCGAGGCGAGGAACGCCACGACGTCGGCGACATCGGCGGGGGTGCCGATCCGGCCGAGCGCGGTCATGTCGATGATGACCTGCCTGGTCTCCGGCTGCTCCCGCCGCTCGGCCGCGGTCAGGTCGGTGTCCACGGCCCCGGGGGCCACGGTGTTCACCGTGATGCCCCGCTCGCCCAGCAGGTGCGCCAGGGTCCGGTTCATCGCCACCACCGCGGCCTTGGCCATCGTGTACGCCACGTCCGCCACCGCCACCCGGACCGCCGCGGAGGAGACCGACACCACCCTGCCGCCGTCGGCGAGCAGCGGCAGCGCGCGCTGCACCAGGAAGAAGGGTGCCCGGGCGTTCACCGCGAACAGCCTGTCGAAGATCTCGGGGGTGGTGGCCTCGAAGAACGTCGTGCTGAAGCCCGCGTTGCTGACCAGCACGTCGAGTCTGTCCCTGCCGCCGTCGGCGAACGTGGAGCCGGCCTCGGCCAGCAGGCCGTCCACTCCGGCGACCGTCGAGAGGTCGGCGCCGACGGCGAACGCTTCTCCGCCGCGTTCGCGGATGTGCGTCACGGTCTCCCGGGCCGCCTGCTCGTCGTGTCCGTAGTGGACGGCCACAAGGGCGCCGTCCGCCGCCAGCCGTTCGGCGATGCCGCGGCCGATCCCGCGCGAGGAACCGGTGACCAGTGCTGTGCGGCCTTTCAGGTCGGGCATGGTGCTCCCTCAGCTAATCGGCCGGTCCACAAGGACCGGGTATGGCCGTATGGTCTTCCGCCGGCAGGGGCCCGGAGGGACACGGTCCCGACGGACCGGGCGGCGTGCCGTGGTCCGGGATCAGGCCAGGGAGATCAGGTCGGCGTACTCCTCACTCCACAGGTCCTCCTCCCCGTCGGGCAGGAGGAGGACCCGGTCGGGGCGGAGTGCCTCCACCGCGCCGCGGTCGTGGGTGACCATGATGACCGCGCCCGGATACTCGCCCACAGCGGCCAGGACCTCGTCGCGGGAGACCGGGTCCAGATTGTTCGTGGGTTCGTCGAGCAGCAGCACGTTCGCGCCGGAGTGGATGAGACACGCCAGCGCCAGCCGGGTCTTCTCGCCGCCGGAGAGCACACCGGTGGGCTTGTCGGCGTCGTCGCCCCGGAACAGGAACGCGCCCAGCACCTGTCGCACCTCGCCGTGGGTCAGCCCCGGGGCCGAGGACGACAGCGACTGGAACACCGTCGCGGCGGGATCGAGCGCGTCGTGCTCCTGGGCGAAGTACCCCAGGCGCAGGCCGTGTCCCGGCACCACCCGCCCCCGGTCGGGCCGCTCCTCGCCGGTCAGGACGCGCAGCAGTGTGGTCTTGCCCGCGCCGTTGAGTCCCAGCACGACCAGCCGGCTGCCCCGGTCGACGGCCAGGTCGATTCCGTCGAAGACCGTGTGCTCGCCGTACGACTTGGCCAAGCCGACCGCCGCCAGCGGGATGCGGCCGCAGGGCTTCGGGGTGGGCAGCCGCACCCGGGCCACGCGTTCGGCCCTGCGGGCCGGCTCCAGCTCCCGCAGCATGGTGTCCGCGCGCCGGACCATGTTCCGCGCGGCCACCGCGGTCGCCACGTGTGACCGCATCTTCTCCGCCTGCGCGCGCAGCGCCGCCGCCTTGCGTTCGGCGTTGACACGCTCCCTGACCCTCCTGCGCTCGGCGGCCTCGCGGTCCGCCTGGTAGCGCCGCCAACCGGTGTTGTACACCTCGATCGCGAGCCGTTCGGCGTCGACGTGGAAGACCCGGTTCGCCACGGCCGCGATCAGGTCGGTGTCATGGCTGATCATCAGCAGGCCGCCGGAAAACCCGGAAAGGAAGGTACGCAGCCAGGCGACGGAGTCAGCGTCGAGGTGGTTGGTCGGTTCGTCGAGCAGCAGCGTGTCCTGCTCGGCGAAGAGGATGCGCGCCAACTCCACCCGCCTGCGCTGCCCGCCGGACAGTTCACCGAGCCGCTGTGTCAGTACCCGGTCGGGCAGCCCGACGCCGGCGGTCACCTGCGCGGCGCCGGCCTCGGCCGCGTATCCCCCCAGGACGTCGAACTCGTCCTGCGCCCTGGTATAGGCGCGCATGGCCCGCTCCCGCTCGGTGTCGGACCGGGCCTCGGCCATGGCGGTCTCCGCGGCGCGCAGTGCGGCCATGACGCGGTCCAGGCCGCGGGCGGCCAGAACCCGGTCCATGACCCTCTGGTTCTGATCGGCTCCGCGCGGGTCCTGTGCGAGGTACCCGACCGGCCCGGTCGCCTTGACGCTCCCGGTGGCGGGCCGCAGTTCACCCGCCACCGTGCGCATGAGCGTCGTCTTGCCCGCTCCGTTGCGCCCGACGAGGGCGACCCGGTCACCGGGGGAGATGTGGAAGTTGACGTCCGACAGCAGCAGACGTGCACCAACCCGCACATCCACATGAGAAGCTGTAATCAATGAATACTCTCCGTGGCTTCCTGAAGGCAGACCTGTCCCTTGAGGCGGGGTCGGTCGCTAGGAAACACGCGGAGTAGACATGCGGGTCATGCTAGCAACCTAACGGCGAGACATGCCAGCCGATTCCTCGTGCGCACGGGGCTCATCGGCTCAGCCCACAGCGGTACTCCGCCTCGCGGGGGCGGTGCGCGAGGCGCCCACCGCCGCGGCGGCGCAGACGGCCGCGGCCGCCAGGCCGAGCACCCCCATCCCGGCGCCGAACCCCAGGTGCCCGGCCTCGCTGGCGCCGACGAGCACCCCGGCCGCACTCGTGCCCAGCCCGGCCGCGGTCACGTCACTGATCTGCAGGGCCGACGAGTTCGCTCCCGTCTCGTCCTCGGCCGACTGTTCGAGTACGAGTACACCGGTGGTGGGAACGCACACCCCCATGCCCAGTCCGCCCACGATCCACAGCAGGTACACCGGCCACCCCGGAGCCCCGTCCAGGCACAGGGCCGTCATGCCCACGAAACAGCACACCAGGGCGATGAGACCTCGCCGAAGCAGCGACGGCCTCGCCATCTTGGTGATCCGGCCCTGCGCCTGGGCCCCGGCCCACCAGCCGATGGATCCCGCCAGCAGGGGCAGGCCCGCGGCCGCGGTCCCGAAACCGTGGAGCGTGGCGAGGGTCAGCGGCACGACGGACTCCAGGGCGTAGAACGCCCCCGCCAGCAGGCCGCGCACCGCGATCACAGCGGGCACTCCCCGGCGCAGCCGTGCCGCCCCCCGGGGCAGCAGTTCCCTCAGCCCCGCCACCAGCGCCAGCAGACCGGCCACCAGCAGCAGCACGGCCAGCGGCGTCCGCCCGGCGACGGCGGCGTCCCCTCCCGTCTGGAGCACGACGACTCCACCCCCCGCGAGCAGCGCGAACAGGGCGCTGCGGAACCCGCCCGCCGGGGCGCTACCGGGTGCGGGCGACATGCGCAGGGCACGGAGCAGCGCCCCTCCACAGGCCAGCGCCAGCGGCACCAGACCGAGGAACACCCAGCGCCACCCGGCGTGCGCGGTGATCGTGCCCGAGAGGACCGGCCCGATCAGCGCCGGCAAGACGTAGGCCGCGGAGATGATGGCCAGGGCCCGGGGGCGCAGTTCCGGCGGGTAGGCGGTGGCCACGATCTTGAACACCGCGGTCGAGGCCAGCCCGACGCCGATCCCCTGCGCGCCCCTGCCCAGGACGAACATCGCCATGTTCACGGCGGTTCCCGCCACCAGCAGTCCGGCGGTGAACACGGCGATGCCGGTGAGCAGAGGCCTGCGCGGACCGACTCGGTCGCACCACTGGCCCGCCGCGCCGAGGCCCATCAGGTTCGTGACCAGGAAGGCGCTGTAGGACCAGCCGAAGTAGGCGAGCCCGCGCAGCTCGCGCACCGCCGAGGGCATCGCGGTCGCGACCGCCAACCCCTCGAACGCGAACAGGCTGATGGCCACGGCGATACCGATGCTGGTGAGCCGCCACTGCGGCGCGAAAACCCCGGTGGAACGTTCCACGATCTCCAAACCCAACTGCTACAGGTGATGCGTCACTTGCTTGATCCGCGTGTACGCCTCGAAACCGTACCGTGACAGATCCTTGCCGTGACCCGACTGGCGAAAGCCACCGTGCGGCAGCTCCGACGGGAACTGCAGATGGGTGTTGACCCATACGGTGCCGTAGGCCAGCTCCGCCGAAAGCCGCATCGCCCGTCGGTGATCGGTGGTCCAGACGGTGGAAGCGAGGCCGTACGGCGAGGAGTTGGCCCGCCGGAGGGCGTCCGCTTCGTCGGTACAGCGCTCGACGGTGATCACGGGACCGAAAATCTCCGTACGTGTGATGTCGTCTTCCCCGCGCACTCCCTCGATGACGGTGGGGGCGTAGAAGAAGCCCCGGTCGCCCACCTTGTGGCCGCCCGTGACCACCCGTGCGTGCGGCGGCAGCGCGTCGACGCATGCCCGCACGCGCGCCAGCTGCTCGGGGTTGTTCAGCGGGCCGTACGCGCTGTCGGGTTCCGAGGGCGGCCCGGGGCGCCGTGCCGAGGCCTCCGCCACAAGCGACTCGAGCAGCCGGTCGTGGACCGCGTCAACAGCCAGGACCCGGCTGGCGGCTGTGCAATCCTGCCCCGCGTTGGCGACCGCCCCGGTGACGATGGTCCGCGCGGCGTCGGCGACATCGGCGTCGGCGCACACCAGGACCGGGGTCTTGCCACCCAGTTCGAGGTGGGTGCGCTTGAGCGTGGCGGCGGCGCGGGTGGCCACGTCCACACCAGCCGCGACCGATCCGGTCAGCGAGACCGCGGCGGGCACCGGGTGCTCGACCATGAGCCGCCCTGTCGCGGGGCCGCCGCAGACCACGTTGAGCACGCCGGGCGGCAGGATCCGCGCGGCGAGATCGGCCAGCATGAGCGCCGACGAGGGGGTGGTCTGGGCGGGCTTGAACACGACGGTGTTCCCGGCGGCGATCGCCGGAGCCGCCTTCAACACCGCCATCAGCAGCGGGAAGTTCCACGGGGCGAGTTGCGCGCACACTCCCACCGGTTCGCGCCGGGTGTAGGAGGTGTGCTCCGGCGCGTACTCGCCACCCGCCACACCGTCGAGCAGCCGCGCGGCCCCCGCGAAGAAGCGCAGTTCGTCGACGATCCCGCGGATCTCGCCCGCGGCGTCCCGGCTTCCGGTGTCACCCAGCTCCGCCCTGCTGAACTCGGCGGCCTGCCCGGAGACGGCGTCGGCCAGCTCCAGCAGCGCGGACTGGCGGTCGCCGGGGGTGGTCCGCGACCACTCCTCGAAGGCCGACGCCGCCGCGCGCATGGCGCGGTCGATGTCTTCCGCTCCGGTGCACGGCACGCGTAAGTGTGGTTCGCCGGTACACGGGTCGAACACCTTGATGTGTTCGGTGCCCGGGACCGGCTCGACCCGCTTGCCGTTGACGACATTGCGCACGTTGGGTGCTGTCACGGTGGTGTTCTCCTGTCCGCTGGCAAGAGTCCGTACTGGGTGTGGTGAGGTGGAGAGCTGCCGCTGGTGGCGGACGAGCGCGGCGACCGGTCCGCTCCGGTGCTCAATCGCCGCCGGTGACCCAGAGCGATGTGAAGCCATGGAAGCCGAGGTTGTTGTTCCAGTTGGTCTCCTGCGGCGGCACGTGCAGAGCCGGCCATCTCCGGTACAGGGTGCTCAGCGCGATCCGGGTCGTCTGGCGCACGAGCGGGTCGCCGAAGCAGAGATGCCGGCCGGTGCCGAAGGTCAGGTGCTGGTTGGGCAGCGGCCGGTCGAGGACCAGCTCGTCCGGGCGCTCGAAGACGTCGGGGTCGCGGTTGGCCGAGGCCACGTACAGCAGCAGGGGCCGCCCCTTGCGCAGCGGGACGACGGTCCCGTCGTCGGCGGTGTACTCGAAGTCCTCGCTCGCGACCCGGCCGACGAACGAGACCGGTGTGCACACGCGCAGCAGTTCTTCGACGGCGGGACCCACGGTGGCGGGATCCAGCAGCAGATCCCGCTCGGCGGTGGGGACGGCGGCGAGGGCGCGCACGCTGTTGCCGATGAGATACCGGATGGACGCCACGCCCGCGAACAGCAGCAGCGCCGCCTGCGCGACCACGTCGTGCTCGGAGAAGCGGTGCCCGTGGACCTCGGTCTCCCGTAATCGGTGCAGCAGGCCGCCCGCGGCGCGAGAGCGGCGCGCGTTGTCCTCGGACGCCAGGAAGGCGGCGAGTTGCCGGGTGCTCTCCCTGGTCCGGCGCAGGTGCTCCACCGAGACCGAGGTCGAGCCGAACAGGTGCGCGATGTCGTCCGTCCAGCGGTTGAGGTCGGCGTGCGCTTCGACCGGGACGCCGAGCACATCGGCGATCACCATGGCGGGCAGCGGGAAGGCGAAGTCCGATATGAGGTCGAACCCGGTGGGGTCGGCCCGATCGAGCAGTCCGTCGACGATGCCCTGGATGCGCGGCTCGAGGTACTCGTCGGTGAACGGCATATAGCCCCGGTTGGCCTGCCGGCGGTTACGGGTGTGCTCCATGCCGTCGTGGAACGCCAGCCAACGGCCGTAGATGTCGAGCATGTCCGCGAACTCCTCGCGCTGCGCCGGCGCGAGGAACCGCAACGGGACCGCCGAGCGTGCGTTGGACAGCCGCTCGTCCTTCATCAAGCGCGCGCAGTCGGCGTACCGGAACATCAGCCAGGTGCCGCCGAAGATCCTTCCGGACAGGTGGGCCGGGCTGCGCTCGCGCATCAGCGCGTAGAAGGAGAACGGGTCCTCGATGTACTGGAAGTTGTTGTGGGAGAAGTCATCGATGGTGGTGAGGTCGAGTGACACAGGAAGGGCTCCCAAGAGGTAGGCGGGAGGGCACTGGGCATCCGATAGCGCCGGAGGTGACACCGGGATCGGAGCCGGGGCATGAATCCGTGGCTCTCGCGGTGTCACCGTAATGTATTTTTCCGCGGTGTTTCAAGGCGGTGGGATTCGGTCTTCCTTTTTTGGATTCCAAGCGGAAATCCGGCTGTTTTTCGGCCAGCTTCGACGGAGGCTTGCGGGCGCTGCGTCATGGGGGCGGGACAGGGGTCGGGAGGTGCACGCCGACGAGGCCGAAGACCCGTGACGGGAGGTGCCGAAGCGAAGTGAAAGCGGCCGGATACCGCCGAAGAAGGGCCGGTTTCCCTGGCTCAGTTGAGGCGGTTGCCACTCCTGCGCGGCCCATGGTCCGTCGCGGTCGGCCTGCCGTCCAAGAACCCCTGCGCCCGCCGCGACACCCCTCCTGACCGGGGAAAAGGACATCAAGACCGGGCCGCCACGCGGGAGCGGAGGCGCGCCGGGCGGACGGGACGGGTGGCTGCCGGCCCTGAGGACCGGCCCTTGCACGCCCAAGTCGCCGCATTTAGCATTGCTTGCCGATGAGCGGCACTCCGTGGTCTGGCGGGACTCGCAGCCCTCATCCGGTAGTGGAGCTACGACGCGACTGCCTGGCGGGGCTCGCGTATGTGCTGTCCACCTGTCCTCCTTACTTGACCTGGCCCTCGCGGCGCTGTGCGATCCGCGTTTTCCGGTACGGGCGACCCTCGATGGATGATGCGCGGTCCACCCTGTCGCGAAATTGCCCTCTGGGAGGGATGAATGTCGTTCGGAGTCGATGGCCCGATGCGCCCGATCGGTCGCCGTGCATTTATTGACAGCGACATCCTCGATGCTGAATATGATCGCGTTTTCCATCCTTCCTGGCAATTTCTCGGATTCGCCGGCGAGGTGCCCGAGCCGGGCGATTACGTCCTGCGTATGCTCGGCCGGGACGAGGTCGTCGTCGTACGTGGAGAAGACGGCGAAATACGAGCGCTGCACAATTCGTGCACCCACCGGGGCACCCGCCTGTGCCGTGCGAGCCTGGGCAACACCGCACACCTTCGGTGCAGCTACCACGGCTGGACCTTCACCAACGACGGCAGGCTGGTCGGCGTGCCCGCGCTCCGGTCGGGGTACCCACCGGACTTCGACCACACCCGGCACGGCCTGCCCTCGGCACGCGTGGCCTGCCGGCGCGGGTTCCTGTTCGCCACCTGGGACGCGACAGCCCCCGCCCTGGAGGACTATCTCGGCGAGATCGCCTGGTATCTCGACGCCATCCTCGACTGCGGGGCGGGAGAGTGGGAGGTGTGCGGTCCCCCGCAGCGCGTGCGCGCCAAGGGAAACTGGAAGATCCCCACGGACAACTTCGCGGGCGACGGGTACCACATGCGGACCACTCACCAGATCGCGCTCGACCAGGGGATCTACGGCGACACCCTGGCCAACGGCACCCGGGGGCGTGCGGGAACCGACCTGGTCGCGGTCAATATCGCCACCCCGGCCGGGCACAGCCTGCGCGCGGGCTACGTCGTCGAGAGCGGGCGCTCCATCGAGGAACGGGATCTCACCGCCCCGCAGTTCCCTGGCTACCCGCCCGAGCGGTGGCCCGCACTGACCGCCGCGCAGACCCCGGAACAGGTGCGGTTCACCTCGCACTGCGAGGTGGCGCACGGGGTGGTGTTCCCGAACACCGTGTTCCTCAGCGTCGCGCACGACCGCGCCGTGGGTGAGGACACCGATCCGCTGACCCGCTATCTGGTGGTCCGCGCCCACGTGCCGGTCAGCGCCCGCGAGACCGAGTGCGTGTACTGGACGCTCGTGCCCACCGCGATGGACCGGGAGTGGCGGCGCCGCTCCTACCGTTTCCAGGCACGCACCCAGTCCGCGGGTGGCATCCTCTTCGAGATGGACGACTTCGAGAACTTCGCCCGGATCGATGCCGCCCTCGCCCGCTCGGCACCGGGGCGAGGAGGGCCCGTGGACCTGACCCTCGGTGTCGGCCGGTCCACCCCGGCCCGGGACTTCCCGGGGCCGGCGCGGGCCGAGGTAGCCACTCTCAGCGAGCACAACCAGCGCGCCTTCTATCGGCGCTGGTCGACGTTGATGGGGGAACTGCCGTGATCGACCAGCCTGACCCGCGCCCTCCGGCGCAGTCCACCGCCCGCCCCGAGGAACTGGCCCGATGCCCGTTTCCCGACCGGGGCCCACGGCTCCCCGGCCTCGACGCGGAGATCACCGCCGTACTCACGGAGGAGAGCGCCGCGCTGGACGAGGGCGAGCACCAGCGGTGGCTGGACATGCTCGATCCCGTCTTCCGCTACGAGATCCCGGTGCCGCTGCTGCGAGAGGACCCCGCGCTGCCCCGGCACAGCCGGTCCGCCGTGCTCTTCGAGGCCACCAAGCCGGTGCTCGAGCTGAAGTTCGGCCGTGTCGGACTGGTCCCGGCGTGGTCGGACCGGCCCGCCGCCACCACGCGTCATTTCCTGGGGTCGGTGCGCGTGTTCGACGCACCCGCCCCCGGGGTGGTGCGAGCCGATGCCAACCTCCTGGTCACCAGTAACCGGGGAGTCGAGCACACCGCGCTCGTCAGCGCCGCGCGCCGGGACCTGCTCCGCGAGCGTCACGGGCGCTGGCTGCTGCTGCGCAGGTGTGTCCTGCTAGACGTGGAGGTCGCCACCCATGAACAGCTTTCCGTCATCTTCTGAAGGCGAACCCCGGGAGGATGTCCTGTTGTGCAGGGTCTCGTGCGAGTCGGCATCGGTCGACGTCCTGCTGCACCCGACCGGCAACGGCCGGCGACTGCTGCTGGTGTCCGAGCGCACGGGACGCCGTGCACTGCTCGACGCCACGGCCCTGGACGCGCTGTGCGCCCTGACTCCCTCGGCGGTCACGGCCGTGGTGCGCGCGGCAGTGGAGGAGGGGGCGCCCACATGACGGCCGTCGCCTTCGACTACACCGCGCCCACGACCGTCGACGAGGCGTTGCGCACGCTTCACTCCCCCGGGCTGACAGTGACACCACTGGCCGGCGGGCAGAGCCTGCTGCCCCTGCTGACCCGCCGCGAGGTGCGCCCGGACCTGGTCGTGGACCTGAACGGGATACCCGGCCTGGCGGGGATCGAGGTGGCTCCCCACCGCGTCAGGATAGGCGCGATGACCAGACTGCGCGATCTGGAGCAGCACGCGGAACTGGCCACCGCACTGCCCGTGTTGGCCTCCGCCGCCGCCTCGGTGGCCCATCCGCACATCCGCGTGCGTTCCACGCTGGGCGGTTCGTTGTGCCATGCGGCCCCGGCCGCCGAACTCCCGGCGGTCGCGGTCGCTCTCGGCGCCGACGTGGTACTGCGATCGGTACGCGGTGCGCGGTCCGTACCCGCGGCCCGGTTCGCCACCGGTGCGGGAACCACCGTCCGCGCGCCGGACGAGGTGCTGACCGAGGTCGTCTTCCCCCGCGCCGACGGGCTCGCGTACGAGTTCAGCGAGGTGTGCACGCGCGGCAGCACCGGGTACCCCGTCGTCGGCGTGTGCCTGGGGCTCCACGTCGCCGACGGTCTCGTCCGGGCCGCACGCGTGGTGGTGGCCGGATGCGGGCCCGTCCCCGCTCGGCTGCCCGGCGTCGAGGCCGAACTGGCGGACCGCCCCGTCGCCGGACCGCACCGGGGGCTGGTCGCCTCGGTCGCAGCGGAGGTCGCCCGAGGCCCTGGACCCGAGGACCAGGAGTACCGGGCCGAAGTGGCCGGTGTGCTGCTCCTGCGAGCACTCACGGCACGAGCCGCCCGGGAGGGACGATGAGCGTCCGGACAGTCACGGTGCGGGTCAACGGGGTCGTGCGCGCCGAAGACGCCTGGGACCACACCACCCTGGCCGAACACCTGCGCACCGGCCTGCGGCTGACCGGCACACACATCGGCTGCGGTACCGGCGACTGCGGCGCCTGCGTGGTGCTGCTCGACGGGGAGCCGGTCTGCTCCTGCCTCGTCCTCGCGGTGCAGGCCGACGGCCGGGAGGTCAGCACGGTGGAGGGGGTCGCCGGCGGCGGTGACCTGACGGGGGTTCAACGCGCCCTCGTCGAGGAGCACGGCCTCCAGTGCGGATTCTGCACCCCCGGTTTGGTGGTGCGGATGGCCCACGCCGCCGGCCGCGGCGGGAGCGAAGCGGACGTGCTGGCCGGGCACTTGTGCAGGTGCACCGGCTACGACGGCATCCGCGCCGCGCTGCGCAAGCTCTCCGGCGGTTCGGGGGGCGACCGGTGAGCGGGGCGCACCAGCACATAGGGAGGCCCGTTCCCCCTCGCCACCACGACCGGTTGGTGCGCGGACACGGCCGCTTCCTCGCCGACCTGCGCGCGGCGGGAGTGCTGTACGCGACGCTCGTGCGAAGCCCGCTCGCGCACGCTCGGGTCGTCGGCTTCGACGCCTCCGCCGCCAGGAGCGACCCACGCTGCGCACTCGTGCTGGGCCCCGACGACCTCGCCGAGCGCACGGCGCCGATCCCGACCGCCTGGCGGTTGCCCGGCCAGCCGGAGGACCGTATTCCCATCGCCGCGCACACCGCTCGCTACGCCGGGCAGCCGCTGGGCATCGTGGTCGCGGACACCCCGACCGCGGCCGAGGACCTGGCCGAAGCCGTACGGCTCGACCTCGATCCCCTGCCCCCGGCGGCCACCCTCGCCGATGCGCTGGCCGAGCACGCTCCGCCCATCGTGCCGGGTGCCGCGGGCAACGAGGCCGGGAGCATTCGCTTCGGCTCTCCCGAGGAGGACGTCGCCGCGGCTTTCGCGCGAGCGGAACTGGTCGTGGAACGAGAGTTCACCCTGCCGAGGGTGAACCACTCCCCCCTGGAGCCGCGCGGTGTGCTGGCCGAGTACGACCCGGGCACCGGACTGCTCACCGTGCACGCCGGCAGCCAGTCCCCGCACTCCATGCGTCAAGACCTCTGCGCCGTGCTGGGAATGCGCGCGGACCGGGTGCGCGTCATCGCGCCGGACATAGGCGGGTCGTTCGGCAGCAAGGTCTCGCTCTACCCGGACGAGGCGATGGTGTGCGCGGCCGCGGTCGCCCTGGGCGCCGCGGTGCGCTGGGTGGAGTCGCGCGCGGAGAACTTCAACGGCGCCTACCAGGGGCGGGGCCAGCGGACCACCGCTCGCCTGGCCGTCGGCCACGAGGGCCGGTTCCTGGCGTTCGACGCGCACATCCTCGCGGACCTGGGCGCATACGCGACCCAGGCGGGCAGCGGACCGCATCAGGTGACCGCCCTGACCCTCCAGGGCCCGTACCACGTGGACGCCGCCGCGGCCACCGTCACCGGGGTGTACACCACCCGCGTCCCCACCGGCGCCTATCGCGGGTACGGCATGCAGGAAGCGGCGTTCATCCGTGAGCGGCTCATCGAGGAGGCGGCCCGTGAACTCGACGTTCCGGCAGTGGAGTTGAGGCTGCGGAACCTGATCCGGCCGGAGGAGCTGCCGCACACCACGTACACCGGACTCACCTACGACAGCGGCGACTACGGTGCCGCACTGCGCCGTGCCGCCGCCCTGGCCGAGCGCCCACCCCCCTCGGACCCGCCGTGGGTGCGCCGGGGCACCGCCGTCGTGGCCGCGGTGGAGATCACCGCGTTCGCGCCCTCCGCTCTGCTCGAAACGTACGGGATCGCGTGGAGCGGCTGGGAGGGAGCGCGGCTGCGGATCAACCACGACGGGACCGTCACCGCCTACTCCGGGGTGATCGCGGTCGGCCAGGGCATCGAGACCAGCCTGGCCCAGATCGCGGCGGAAGGGCTGGGCGTACCCCTGGACTGGGTGCGGGTCGAACTCGGGGACACCGACACCGCCCCACACTCCGACCTGTCCGCCCAGGCCAGCCGGGCGCTGACGCTCGCGGGCGGCGCACTGCTCATCGCCGCCCGGCGGCTCGCCGACCGGATGAGAACGCTGGCCGCCGGGTTCCTGGGCACCGATCCCGACCGGGTGACCCAGCAGATCGGCTCCCGTGCGGACCCGTCATCCCCGGACGCGGCCTTTCACGGTACCGACGGCGCGCGGATCACCTGGCGCGAGGTCGCCCATCGCGGCTACCGGGGATGGGGGAACAGGAAGGACACCGACCGGATACGGCTGGAGGAGGCGGTGGACTTCGACCCGCCGCGGCTCACCTTCGCCCACGGCGCGCACGCCGCGGAGGTCACGGTCGATGTCGGCACCGGGCGCGTCACGGTGACCGGCTACTGGGCCGTTCACGACAGCGGCGTCCTGGTCAACCCGCTGATCGCGCACGGGCAGATCGCCGGGGGAATCGCCCAGGGGCTGGGACAGGCGCTGAGCGAGGAGGCCAGGGCCGACGCCGAGGGTGTCCCCGTCACCCGGTCGTTCCGCGAGTACACCGTTCCCGCGGCCCAGGACGTTCCCGAAGACCTCGTCATCGAGCACACCTGCACTCCCAGCACGGCGATTCCCGGGGGGTTCAAGGGTCTCGGCGAGGGCGGCACCCTCCTGCCGCCCGCGGCGGTCACCTGTGCGGTGGCCGCCGCCGTTCCCGAGATCGCGCACACCCTCACCTCGCTCCCCCTGACTCCGTCGCGCGTCCGTGCGGCGCTCCGGGCAGCGGGCATCACGGCGGAAGGCGGCCTCCGATGACACTCTCCGGCGAGACGACGACAGTACGCGAGGCCGTGTTCGACCTGCTGCGCGCGGAGGACATGACCACCGTCTTCGGCAATCCCGGATCGCTGGAACTGCCCATGCTGCGCGACTTCCCCGACGACTTCCGGTACGTGCTTGGCCTGCAGGAGTCGGTGGTGGTGGCGATGGCCGACGGGTACGCGCAGGCCACCCACCGCCCCGTGCTGGTCAACCTGCACTCGGCGGCCGGGGTGGGGCACGCGATGGGCGCGCTGTTCACCGCGCGCCGCAACCGGACGCCGCTGGTGGTCGTCGCCGGCCAGCAGGCGCGCTCCCTGCTGGAGGGCCACCCGTATCTGTTGTCGGAGGACCCGGCCACGCTGCCCCGCCCGTACGTCAAGCTCAGTCGCGAGCCCGCCCGCGCCCAGGACGTGCCGTCGGCCATCTCCCGCGCCCGGCACCTCGCGACCGCTCCGCCCGCGGGGCCGGTGCTCGTGTCCGTCCCGGCGGACGACTGGGACCAGCCCGCCGAACCCCCCGTCACGGCCAGGCTGACGAGCACCACGGTGGCCGCGGACCCCGGCCTGCTCGCCCGCGTCGGCCAGGCGCTGGCGCGCGCGGAGTCGCCCGTCCTGATCGCGGGGGCCGGGGTCGACCGCGAGATGGCCGTGCCCGACCTGGTGACGCTGGCCGAGGCACACCAGGCGCCGGTCTGGGCGGAACCGATGTCCCACCGGTGCGCCTTCCCCGAACTTCACCCGCTGTTCGCCGGCTTCCTGCCACCGGTGCGCGAGGACATCGTGCGCGCGCTGACGGGGAACGACCTCGTGCTGTCGGTGGGTGCGCCGGTGTTCACCTACCACGTTCCGGGAACCGGCCCGCACCTCCCGCCCGGGACCGACCTCTATCTGCTCACCGACGACCCCGAGCAGGCGTCCTGGTGCCCGAGCGGTACCGCTGTCATCACCGGGCTGGCGCCCGCCCTGCGGATGCTCGGCGCCCACCCGCCGAGGAGGCCGCGCACCCCGCCGCCCGCCCGGCAGCCCCCGAAACCGCCCACGCCCCGCGCCGACCGGATCTCCCAGGCGCACTTGGTGCACGCCCTTGCCGAAGAACGGCCTGCGGGGTGCGTCCTGGTGGAGGAGGCTCCGGGAACCCGGCCGGTGATGTGCGAGTACCTGCCCAATCCGGGGCCCGAAACCTTCTACACGACCGCGAGCGGCGCGCTGGGACACGGACTTCCCGCGGCGGTCGGCATGGCGCTGGGGCGGCCGGGAGCCCGAGTGGTCGCCGTGGTGGGCGACGGCTCCGCCATGTACGCCATCCAGGCGCTGTGGTCGGCGGCCCGGCTTCGTCTCCCGATCGCCGTCATCGTGGTGAACAACCGCCGTTACGCCACGGTGGAGGGGTTCGCCGAACGATTGGGCATGGGGAAACCGGTGGGCACGACGCTCGACGGGCTGGATTTCGCCGCACTCGCCACCGCCCAGGGCTGCGTGGGAAGACGGGTCGCCGATCCGGCTGAACTGGTGTCCGCGCTGAGGGCCGCGCTCACCGCCACCGGCCCGTACGTGCTCGAGGTGGTGGTGGACGGGTGAGCCGCGCCCTACCGCACGGTCAGGCCACCATCGGGCCGCAGCACCTCACCGGTCATGCCCTCTGCCGCGGGGGACGCCAGGAACCGGTACAGGGGGGCGACCTGCTCGGCGCACAGGACCACGCCCAGGGGGTTGAACGCCCGCACCGTCGCCGTGATCTCGTCGGCACCGGCGAAGACCCGCAGACCGTCCATCGTGCGCAGTCCGGTCACGATCCCACCCGGGGCCACGGCGTTGACCCGGACCGCGGGCGCGAGGTCGGCGGCCAGGTGGCGCACCACCCCCAGCGCCGCGTGCTTGGCGGCGGCGTACGCGATGCCCGCGCCGTTGCCGCGCACGAGGTAGGACGCGTCGGACAGGGTGAAGACCATCGAGCCCTTGCTGCCGGCGAGGGCCCTGACAGCCGCCCGTGCCCCGAGCAGGTAGCCGACGACGTCCACGTCGAGCAGATACCGGGTCACTTCGGCCAGTTCGGCGCCGCCCGCGTCGCGTATCCCGATCCCGCCGTCGTGGACCCCCGCGTTGCCGACGAACAGGTCCAGCCCGCCGAAGCGGGACAACGCGACGTCCACCACCCCGTCGTTCGCATCGGGGTCACGTACGTCGCCGACCACCCACCGCACCCGGTCCGAGTCCCCGTCCGCGGGAGCCTCGCGGTCGAGCACGGCGACCCGATAGCCGTGCGCGGCCAGGTCCGCCACGACGGCGCGGCCGATTCCCGAGGCTCCGCCCGTCACCACGGCAACCGGCTCCCGCTCCACCCGCCGACCGTCTTCGCGTCCCATGCGGCTGTCTCCTCCCATCTGCCGCGCCCCCTCACTCCTCGTTCAGATCACGCCGGCGGCGGCTGCCACAACCCCGTGTCCGGGCAGCCCAGGAGGCTCGCCGACACCGCGTCGTCGCGCGGCGACGCCACCCCCCAGGTGTCACTCGTCTGCGCGTTGCCCGGGTAGACGCGGGGAGTCCACTCGTGGTCGGGATCGATCCGCAGCATTCCCGTGGTGTATTCGGCGACGAATCTCGATACGGGCTCCTGGAAATATGTGAAAGTGTTCGCCCCGACACCGTGCCGGCCCGGCCCCCACAGCGGAGTGTAACCTTTTCTGACCATGACACCGGTTGCCCGCATGAATTCATCGATCCCGCGTAATTCGAAGGCGATGTGATTGAGCGAAGTGTGCGGTGCCCGGGTGAACGCGAGCATGTGGTGGGCCGTACCGGAACGGAGGAATACCATGATGTCCTCCACCCAGTCGCTCACCTTGAGGTCGAAAATCGATTGATAGAAGGCCAGCGCGGTCGGCAGATCCGAGGTGTTGAGCACCACATGGCTGATCCCGGTCGGTCTGCCCTCACCCGGTTCAACCGGCCGGAACGCCCGCACGTCCAGCCGGGACGACACCTCGACCGTGCGTCCCTCGCAGTCAAGGAACCGGAACCGGTAACCGCCACCCGCATCGTCGCAGGTGGCGGGCTCGCTGACGAGGCGGCCGAGCGGGTGTGCCGCCACTCGCCCGGCGATCGCGTCCACGTCCGCGTCGGTGGCCGCGGCCAGACACAGCAGGTCGACGCGGGGCTTGGCGGTGGCCCGTAACCGCAGCACCTGGTTCTCCTGGCACCCGGCTCCGAGGAACACCCGGTCCGAGTCCGTATCGACGAGGTCCAATTGCCAGTGCTTCTGGAAGAATTCGCGCGCGGCGGCGAGGTCGGGTACGCCGAGCGCCACACTCCGGACATGGGTAATCAAGAGAGTCCACCCCCGGGCTCATGCAGTCCGGCTTCGATGCTTTCCGCAAAACGATACTACCGCCGCACTGAAAAGAACTACCCTGAACCAGCCTTCTGCGCCGGCCTTCTGCGCCAATATCGCTTCTCCCCCATCGCTCCGGGATCAGCGGCTCGGCGATCCCCCATAAGCCGTCCGGCACGATCCGGCTCCGAACGCAAGCTCCTGACCGACTTGTGCGAGCGCTGTCCCGCCCCGGCCTCGACCACTGAGTACGCCCGCCGCCCGGCCGCGCTCCTACGTGACCGCCGCAACGAGCACCTCGCCTCGCCCGGCTGGCCGGCTACGCACGCCGCTGTCGTCCGCGACCTGCCATCCCATACATTCATGAGCATGGCCCCGGACATCCTGAGACAATCGACGCCGGTTACCCGGCGTTCTGCCAGGAGCGTCCCCCGGCGGCCCGGACGCCCCTGTGCCTCGACGGCACACATTCCCCGCGGCGTGCCGTTCGGCGTCACCTCGCCATCCGCGACCGGCATCCGCCCCGCCCGCACCCCATGCACGGCGTGGACAGAATCGCCCTCACCCGGCCCGTGCGGTGCGGCTGAACCGCATCACCCCACCCGCCCCCTACGCCGGCCCATAGCGGCGGCGCAGAAAGCACTGCTGCCCATGACTCGCACGAAGTCGTCCGTCATCACCGCCCCCGGCATGGCGCACTTGCTGTTGCTGGTGCTCTTCTGCTTCTCGGGCTTCGCCCTCCTGCTGCCCGTCTCACCGCAGTGGGCGGTGCACGGAGGCGCCAACGAGTTCGGCGCCGGACTCGTCACCGCCGTGCTGATGGCCACCACCGTGCTGGCCCAACTGCTCGTCAAAGCTGCCCTGCGCAGGCTGGGATGGCCGCGCACGCTCGCTCTCGGGGCCCTGCTTCTCGGCCTGCCGGCGCCGTTGCAGGCCCTCAATGACAGCCTCTGGGCGGTCCTGGCCACCACCGCCCTGCGAGGGCTGGGGTTCGGCATCGTCACCGTCTGCGGTTCCACCGCTGTCGCGATCATCGCTCCCCGTGGACGCCAAGGAGCCGCCATCGGCGTGTACGGCCTGGCGATCGCTCTGCCGCAGATGGTGCTCACCCCGGCCACCCCGGCCCTGACCGCGGCACTCGCCCTCCCCACGATCATCGCATGCGGTGCGCTGCCCATCCTCGCCCTGCCCTTCACCCGCACCTTGGGACGCGCGGTCGAGACCCGCACCGAGGCTCCGGCGTCGGAACAGACCTCAGTGGGCGCGGCCCCCGCGTCCACAGTGCTCCGCCGCATCCTGCTACCGCTCATCACACTGCTGCTGGTGACCTCGGCCGGAGGCGCCGTCCTGACCTTCACACCCCAGTTCGCGGCTCCGCCCGCCCTGGCCGCGAGCGCGCTGTTCCTCTTCACCGCCGGCGCCGCGGCGGCCCGCTGGGGTTGCGGAGTCCTGGCAGATCGCTTCCCGCCGCGCCCGCTGACCTGTACGCTCCTGGCCGCCGCCTGCGCCGGGCTCTTGCTCATCACCGTCGCCGTCCGCTCCGGCCAGCCGCCCATCGCCGGCCTGCTGGGCGGCCTCGTCCTGCTGGGAGCGGCGTACGGTGGGCTGCAGAGCATCACCCTGGTTCAAGCGCTCAACCAGGCCGGAACCGAAAACCGGCACACCACCTCCGTTGCCTGGAACATCGGCTACGACAGCGGAACCGGCCTCGGGTCCCTCTTGCTCGGCCTCGCCGCACAGATCGCCACCTTCTCGACCGGATTCGGCGCCATGTCCGGTGCACTCGCACTCATCGCGGTCGTGGTCATGTCGACAGGCAAGCGGTCACCCAACGAGCCCGTTGAGGACTCGGCCGACACAGCCGACGCAGCCCACCGCACGACGCGCCGCTTGCCCTCCGACTGCTACTGAGCTTTTCGTTAGTTCTG